>JASGKG010000001.1:4467500-5087315 GCA_047600805.1 Nibricoccus sp. | reverse complement strand
TATCGCCAAGCGGCACGGCAGTCATCGTCCGTTTTGGTGTTCGCCCGATGGGAAAACGATGTTGTCGCTCAACGAAACTCAGCGCAGCTCCCGCAACCGCGACCCCATCGCCGCGAATGAAACGGCGTTGAGCGCCTTGCGAGGGGCTGTCCTCCCTTCGAAAGAAGGCCAAAGCTCATCCACCCCGGAAGTCGTCGAAGTGCTCAGCGTGCCAGACCTCACGCTAAACCGCACGATAGAGCTAAACGCGGAAGGCTCGGGCGTCGCGGCCATCGCGGCGTCCCCCGACGGTTCACAGGTCGCACTCAGCTGGCGGGGCAAGCCCGACGTCGTGCTGATCAGCACGGAGTCGGGCGCCATACTTCGCAGGTTGATCCCTCGTGCGCCGCAAACCTACGCCATCGCCTACGCTCCGGACGGAAAACATCTCGTCACCGGCGGGCACAGCGTTTTCCTGGAAATCTGGAACCTCCAAACCGATGAGCCGCCTGTCAGCATCGCCGCCCATCGAAAGAGCATCCGCCTGATCGCATTTTCTCCCGACGGAGACACCTTCGCCACCTATTCTGCAGATCAAACTCACAAATTTTGGAGCCTTTCCTCGCACCAGGAAATCGCGCGGATGGACGACGCGTCGGCCGTTCTGTCGATGCAGTTTTCCTCCGATGGAAAAACGTTCTGGGCCGCCAGCGCCTCCGCGCTGAAAACCTGGCACGTTGCGACCCGACGGGAGCTTGGTTCGCTCCCGCTCAACGGCCGGCCGACTTATTTCAGCCTCTCTCCGAACCAACAATTCCTCGGCTATTGTGAGGAGAACAAAGACGAGCGCAGCCTCGTTCTCCTCCAGATCCCAAGCCGCGCAGAGCTGGATTCTGTGTTGACCGCGGAGGACGAGCACGCGGCTTCGCAGGGCATAAAATTACAGGTGCACAACGACCTGGCCGCGCCTGCTGTCGAGGAAGGTGTGGAGCCCTCCGCCTCCGATATTTCCAACCCGTGGGGTTCAACCACACGCACCCGCTAAAAAAAAGAATACGGTGATGATCGGTTTTGCGCGAAAACTGCGCATGAGAGTAGTGACCGTACTTAACTCTTAACTCAGATGAAAATCCTAAAACACGCCACGTTCTTCAGCTTACTCGCGCTCGCCGCGCTTGCATTCTCCGGATGCATGATGTTCCGCACCACGTCCCACAGCGACGTCGATCGCGTCAAAGTCACCTTTGCCTCCGAACGTGCGGGCCGGCTCTTCTACGAAACACTCAGCAGGATGCCCAAGAACGACCGCGCCGACTCGGAAAGCCACGTCATACTCGTGGTCGTTAATTGGGAGCATAAAAAGGTTGTCGGTCCGAATCGGGCCTTCAACGCCGCCGTCGAACGGTGCGACACCGACAAAGACGGGATCATCACCGACGAGGAAGCGCAGATTTTCGCATCCTCCGTCAAATCCAACGAGAAAAACTAACCGTCGATCCTGTCCTAAGATGAAAAACTCAAACGTGAACATCGTAACAAAGATGCTCGGCACGTTCGCGGTGACCTTGCTGCTGCTGACGCTCAGCGGATGCGTGATCTATGTGAAAGGCCCGATGGAGCCATCGTCCGGCAAGAAAGATAGTCATTCGACACGCCGCAGCGAACTGCGCCCGTACCACGCCGAAGTGCAGTTTACCGGCACCTACGCCGATGCAAAGACCACCTCCGCGAGGCCTGTTCCCATTGACGTGCGCGGGCCACGGTTTCCGGCAGAAGCCAAGCGGTTGGCCGCGGGAGCAAGCCTTTCGGCGACCGTGCACTTTATTGTCAAAGCCGACGGCACTGTCGATCAGGTCCAGGTCCAGGATGCCGACGATACTTCCCTCGTGGAACCCGCCATCGAGGCGCTCAAAATGTGGAAGTTTAAGCCGGGCGAGGTAAACGGCGCCCCCGTGGACTGCGCGGGAATCATCGTGATGAGGTTCAAGGAAAACGACTAGAAACGGCTAAGCGCGGCCGGTCGCACTGAATACCGTTCGCCGACTTCGAAGAAAACCCACCTTGATTTTTTCCAGAGCCCGCTAAAATAGCGGGCTCTTTTTACTTACAAACCATCCCAACCATGTCGACCGCCACTCCTCAAAAGTTCGAGTTCCAAGCCGAGATCAAGCAGCTCCTCGATATCGTCATTCACTCGCTCTACACGGAGAAAGAGATCTTCGTGCGCGAGCTGGTTTCCAATGCCTCCGATGCTTTGGAAAAACTCCGTCACCTGCAGCTGACGGAAAAAGAGATCTTCGACGACAAGCTTGACCTCGAGATCAACCTCACGACCGACGACAAGGCCAAGACCATCACGATTCAGGACTTCGGCCTGGGCATGACCCGCGCCGAGCTGATCGAAAATCTCGGCACCATCGCCCACTCAGGCTCCAAAGCCTTCCTCAAGGCCCTCGGCGAAAGCGGCCAAAAAAATGCCAACCTCATCGGCCAGTTCGGCGTCGGTTTCTACTCGGCATTCATGGTCGCGCAGTCGGTGAAAGTTTACTCGCACTCCTGGCGCGCCAACGAGCCCGGCCACGTCTGGAGCAGCGACGGTTCCGGCAGCTACGAGATCGAGCCGAGCGAGGGCGAACGCCGCGGAACCAAGATCGTGATCCAATTGAAGGACGACTGCGCGGACTTCTCGCAGGATTCGAAGATCAAGGAGATTTTGGAGCGTTACAGCGCGTTCGTCTCGTTCCCCATCAATCTCAACGGCAAGCGCATCAACACCGTCCAAGCGCTCTGGCTGCGCAACAAGAACGAAATCAAGGACGAGGAATACACCGAGTTCTACAAATTCCAGGCCCATGCCTACGACGAGCCGCGCCTGCGCCTGCACTTCAGCGCCGACGCCCCGCTCTCGATCAGCGCGCTGCTTTTCGTGCCGAAGGAGAATCCCGAGAAATTCGGCCTCATGCGTGCCGAACCAAGCGTCTCACTCTATTGCCGCAAGGTCATGATCGACGCCAAGCCGAAGGACCTGCTTCCCGAGTGGCTGCGTTTCCTGAAGGGCGTTGTCGATAGCGAGGATCTCCCCCTCAATATCTCGCGCGAGACGATGCAGGACAAAGCCCTCATCGAAAAACTGAACAAAGTTATCACAAAACGCTTCCTGAAGTTCCTCGATGAGGAAGCCAAGAACCACGCCGACGCCTACACCGATTTCTATAGCCAATTCGGCATTTTCCTGAAGGAAGGCGCCGCGCTCGATTTCACCCACAAGGAGCAAATCGTTAAGCTGCTCCGCTACGAGTCGTCGCTCACCGAGAAGGGCAAAACCACCTCGCTCGCCGATTACGTTTCGCGCATGCAGAGCGAGCAGAAGGAAATTTATTACCTCATCGGCGCCAGCCGTGAATCCATCGAAAACGGTCCGTATCTCGAAGGCTTCAAGGCGCGCAACCTCGAAGTCCTCTTCTGCTACGAATCGGTCGACGAATACGTGATGAACAACGTGCGCGAGTTCGACGGCAAAAAACTCACCGCCGCCGATCACGCTGACGTCAAACTACCAGACATCCCCAAGCCGACGGAAGGCGCGCTCAGCGAAACCGAAACCAAGGATTTGGTGGAATTCCTCAAGAAGTCCCTCGAAAGCCGCGGCGTCGCCGAGGTCAAGGCCAGCGACCGTCTCGTCGATTCGCCTGCCCTCGCGCTCAACGCCGACAAATTCATGTCGCCGCACATGCGCCGCATGATGAAGGCCATGAACAAGGACGGCGCCGACACGCCGCTCCGCGTGAATCTCGAAATCAATCCGCGTCACGCCGTCATCAAGCGCCTGGCCGCCGCCCAAAAGGATGCGCCCGAAAAGGCCGCCCTCGTCGCCGAGCAGATCCTCGACAACGCGCTGATCTCCGCCGGCCTGCTTGAAGACGCCACCGCGATGGTCAAGCGGCTCTACAAGCTGCTCGAAACCGTCTGAGTCTCCGCTGCTGCCAGACCTCACTCTTCGACGGACGCCGAGACCCCCGGCGTCCGTTTCTCTTTTCGGAAGCAGGAGTGACGGAATCCCGAGCCAACTTCGCCATCTGCCAGGTGGTGGCGATTGACGACGGCCGCGGGCGCTGAAAAGGCGTGGTCGGCTGCATAAAACCGCCGGTCGGGTATACAAACTCCCCTGTCGGGCAGATAAAACCGCCGGTCGGGCTCTCAAAACTCGTTGTCGGGCGCATAAAATCGCTTGTCGGGCAGTGAAAATCCGTTGTCACGTGCCAAAATCTCATGGTCGGGCGCCGAAAACACGTGATCGGGCACCAAAAATCGGTTGTCGGGCTCTCAAAATGCGTCGTCCGGTGCTGCGAGAGCGTGGTCGGGCACTTGAAATCGGCAGTCGCGCTCCTTAAATGCAATCTCGTGGCGATTGAGCTCGTGGTCGGCTCCTTTGAGGTCGTTGTCGAGCTGCACTCGGCAGAAGTTGACCCGATCAGGTAAACCGGCAGCGTTAGCGCTGCATGGCGCTCGTATCGACCAATCCAGCAACCGGTCAGACGATCCACCGGTTCATCGAACATTCGCGACAGGAGGTCGATCGCGTGCTGCAGCGTTCGCGGAAAAGTTTTCTCGGCTGGCGCGAACTCGCGATTTCCGAACGCGCACGGCTGATCCGCAACGCCGCAACCATTCTCAAGGGAGAACTCAACGCGCTCGCCGCACTGATCACGTCGGAAATGGGCAAGCCGATTTCGCAGTCGCGTGCGGAAATCGAAAAATGTGCCGCAGCTTGCGTCTACTACGCGAAACACGGACCCAAGTTCCTGAAATCCGAGCGTCCGCCCGAGGCACCACGCGGCACGCAAGTCGTTTTCGAACCGCTCGGGCCCGTGCTCGCGATCATGCCGTGGAATTTTCCGTTCTGGCAGACCTTTCGCGCCGCCGTTCCTGCCCTGATCGGCGGCAACACCATCCTGTTAAAACACTCGTCGAACGTATGCGGTTGCGCTCTCGCCATCGAGGAAGTTTTCAAACGCGCCGGCCTGCCCGGCGGCGTGTTTCAGACTCTGCTCGTTGGTTCGGCCGCAGTGCCGCGTTTGATCAATGATGAAAACGTCGCCGCCGTCACTCTCACAGGCAGCACAGCGGCGGGCAAACAGGTCGCCGAGGTCGCCGGTGCGGCGCTGAAGCCTTGCGTGCTCGAACTCGGCGGCAGCGATCCGTATTTGATTCTTGGAGACGCCGACATCGCCCAAGCCGCAGAAATCTGCGCCGCAGCCCGCCTCGTCAATTGCGGCCAAAGCTGCATCGCGGGCAAACGTTTCATCGTCGTCGAATCGGTTCGCATGGCGTTCGAGGACCAACTCGTTTCCCGGATCATGGCGCGTCGCGTGGGCGACCCGTTTCTTGCCGAAACCGACATCGGCCCGATGGCACGTGCCGACTTGCGCGACGAAATCGACTGGCAGGTCCGCCAAAGCGCCCGCGCCGGCGCCTGCATCCTCCTCGGAGGCCATATTCCCGACGGACCGGGATTTTTCTACGAACCAACCGTCCTGGCAAATGTCACCAAAGGCATGCCCGCTTTCGACCAAGAGCTTTTCGGACCCGTCGCGGCAATCGTCCCCGTTCCGGACGAAGAAACAGCGATCGCGACGGCCAACGACAGTCGCTTCGGCCTCGGTGCAGCGATTTTCTCCCGCGATGTGGCCCGCGCCGAGGAAATAGCCCGCGAGCAGCTGGAAGCCGGCATGGTTTTCGTCAACGATTTCGTCAGATCCGACCCGAGCCTGCCTTTTGGCGGTATCAAGCAGTCCGGTTTCGGACGGGAACTTGGTTATTACGGGATGCGGGAGTTCCTCAACACAAAGGTCGTCTGGAATCAACCGAAACGGCGACGCTGACAGAAAGCGACCGTCTTCGGTGATTGTTACAAACCGGTGACGGTGCAGATTTTTGTCGTTACACGAGCGACATTCCCTAACTTTCTCCTCCCTCCACATAACATGGGCAAGCGCGTCACCAGATCAAAAGCAGCTCCGGCTCCGGCCGAGATCGTGCGCGCGATCATTCCTCGCAATACGGCCAGCCCGATCGTTCCGGACAACAAGAAGCCCGCCAAAGCCGCGTATTTCAACCGCGAGCTCAGCTGGCTCGCGTTCGACCGGCGCGTCCTCGAACAGGCCCAAAACGAAAAGCATCCGCTGCTCGAACGCGTGAAGTTTCTCGCCATCGTCAGTTCGAACCTCGACGAATTTTTCGAAATCCGCGTCGCTGGCTTGATTCAACAAGTCGATTCCGACGTCAGCGAGCAGAGCATCGACGGCCTTGGAGCGCGCGAACAGCTTCGCCGCATCCACTCGGTCGTCGCGTCGCTGGTGGAAGATCAGTACCGCTGCTGGCACGAGCAACTGGTTCCGGCGCTCGCAAGAGAAAACATCTTCATAAAAACCGCCAAGGAGCTGACGGAAGCTGAACTCGCCTGGCTGCAAACCTACTTTACCGAACAGGTCTACCCAGTCCTCACGCCTCTGGCTTTGGACCAATCGCATCCGTTTCCCCAGTTGGGCAACAAGACGCTCAACGTGGTGGTATCACTCGACAATCCCGAGACGCCCGAGGCCGAAAAGGCAGTCGCGCTTCTTCCTGTCCCACGCATCCTGCCTCGCATCGTCGCGATCGATCCCGCCTCGGGCGGACCTCAACGGTTCATTTTTCTCACGGAGGTCATCAAACTTTGCGCCGGGCAACTTTTCCCCGGGTACGATATCCTCGGTGCACACGCATTCCGCGTGACGCGCAACAGCGATCTCTACATCGACGAGGAAGAAGCTGAAAACCTTCTAAAGACGATCGAGGAGGAACTGCGCAACTTACGTCGCGGCGCCGCCGTGCGTTTGGAGATAGAAGACGGTGTGGAAGATTCCATTTTCAGCACGCTCTGCGAGCACTTGGATCTTTCGCACGAATATGTTTTCCGGCTCAACGGCCCCATCAATCTCCTGCGGCTGATGGCCTTGACTGAAGTCCAGCGTCCCGACCTGAAATACCCGCCGTTTACCCCGGTGAACTGCTCGTTGTTGCAGGACCCCGATCAAATCTTCGCCACATTGCGCGCACAGGACGTTTTACTTCATCATCCCTACGACGCATTCACGCCCGTCGTCGACTTCGTCGAACAAGCCGCTCACGACCCCAACGTCTTCGCGATCAAACAGACGCTTTATCGCACCAGCGGCGACTCGCCGATCGTCCGCGCATTGATTGAAGCTTCCCGCAACGGCAAACAAGTGACCGCTCTCGTCGAACTGAAAGCTCGCTTCGACGAAGCCAACAATATCCAGTGGGCCCGCCAACTCGAGGACGCCGGTGTTCATGTCGTCTACGGACTGGTTGGGCACAAGACTCATTGCAAGTGCAGCTTGGTGGTTCGCCATGAAGGCAAATCGATGCGCCGGTACGTCCATCTTGGGACCGGCAATTACAACCCGCGCACCGCGCGTCTCTACACCGACCTGAGTTATTTTACCGCAAGCGAAGAGATCACGGGCGATGTCGCCAACCTGTTCAATTCCCTCACGGGCCTCAGCCGGCAGCCGGAATTTCAGGAATTGCTCGTCGCTCCGTTCAATCTCCATCGGCGAATCCAAGAACTCATCCAGCGAGAAGCCGACAACGCCCGCGAAGACAGGCCGGCCCGGATCATGGCGAAAATGAACTCGCTGGTCGATCGCCAAACCATCGACAATCTCTACGCCGCCTCGCAAGCCGGCGTGCAGATCGACCTCATCGTGCGCGGAATTTGCTGCCTCGTGCCGGGCGTGCGCGGTCTGAGCGAAAACATTCGGGTGCGCAGCATCGTCGGAAGATTTCTTGAACACGCCCGCGCCTTTTATTTCGAAAACGACGGCGGTGGCAGCCCGCGTATTTTTTTGGGCAGTGCGGATTGGATGCCGCGCAATTTCTTCCGTCGCATCGAAGTTGTGTTTCCCGTACATGATCCGGCTTTGCGGCGCTGGGTCGCGCAGGAACTTTTTGCGATCGAGCTTCAGGACAACGACGACGCCCGCTTGCTACACGCCAACGGAGCTTACCTGCCAATCCAAAGACCGCCCTCGACGCCTTCGTTTTCCGCCCAGCACTATTTCATCGCTTCGAGCGGCGAACGCCTGCGCAACCACACCTGAAACCAGCAACTCAGTGTAGGACGAAATCCCCCGTTTCCGGCGAAGGAAAACGCTGCTCGATCAAGGCGTACAGCTCCTGCGACCGAAGCGGTTTGCAGAGGAAAGCGTCCATCCCGCTCATCAAGCATTTATCGGCATCGCCTTTCATCGCGTGCGCCGTGAGCGCGACGATCATGGTATGGTGGTCCGATTTGATCTCGATCGCCCGAATCTTTTTCGTGGCTTCATAACCGTCCATCCGCGGCATCTGAACGTCCATCAAAATGAGGTCGTACTTGTTCTTCTGATACATCTCGAGCGCGGCCACACCATCGCTCGCCACATCCACCCCGTGGCCGAACTTCTCAAGCATCTTGGTGGTGACCGTTTGGTTAACCGGCATGTCTTCCGCGACAAGGATCTTCAGGCGCCGCGTCGTCGACACCATCGGTTCAGGGATGAACGGTGAACGTGTGCCCGCCTTCTGCTCGCAGACTGCGCGCAGACACTCGTGGAAGCGTATCCGCCGAACCGGTTTTTTGAGGAAATGCTCGATGCCGAATTCACGGGAACGGCGTAAATCGACTTGGTGATCCGGCGTCGAAAGCAGCACGATCGGCGTCTTCTCGTAGCCTGGCACGTTGCGCAAAAGTTGCATCATCCCAAACGCATTCATCTCCGGCATGCGTTCCTCAACCATCACGAGATCGAACGCGGGTTCTCCTTCGGCGCGCATTTGCTGGATCAGACCAAGACCCGCTGCCGCCGATACTGCGACGACCGGCCGCATCTGCCGCTGCCGTGCCATATCGGCAATCACCGCAGCCACCGTCGGATTGGTTTCTACAACCAAAACCGACCATCCCGCCACACCGCCGGTCTCGATTGTCTGCAGGTCCTGCGTGGCGCTCTCAGGTGTCGAGAGTGTCAGTACAAACAAGAACCGACTTCCCTTGCCGGGTTCACTCTCAACCCAAATACGTCCGCCCATGAGCTCGATCAGCTGCCGGCAGATCGTGAGGCCCAAGCCTGTTCCGCCATAGCGCCGCGTCGTGGAGTTATCGGCCTGCACAAATGGCGCGAAGATCGCTTCCTGCCGATCCTTGGCGATGCCGATGCCCGTATCAGCAACGCAAATACAGAAACGGGTGAACCCCTTTTCCTGGCTCTCGATGGTGGTTCGTATCACCACCTCGCCGGTTTCGGTGAATTTCAGGGCGTTGCTGAGAAGATTGAGGACAACCTGCCGGATGCGCACGGCGTCGCCGACGAGCACGGGCGGAGTGTGCGGATCTACGTCGCAAACCAATTCAATATTCTTTCGTGCCGCTTGAACCGCGATCGCCTCGACGGCGCCCTCGATGCAGTCCTGCAGATTGAACGCGATCAAATCGAGATCGAGGCGCCCTGACTCGATTTTTGAAAAATCAAGAATGTCATTGATCACCGACAGCAGCGCCTCGCCGGACGAAACGAGCGTTTTGAGATACATCCGCTGCTCAGGATCGGTCGCGAGGCCCATGGCCAGCTCGGTCATGCCGATCACGCCGTTCATCGGCGTGCGAATTTCGTGGCTCATGTTGGCCACGAACTCACTCTTCGCGCGGCTGGCGGCCTCGGCCGCCTCTTTGGCCGCCTGAGCCAACTCGACCGCTTGACGAAGGTCCTGTGTTCGCGCCTCCACCAGACGGCGGAGTTCCCGCTCGCGGTCCCGATGCAGCCGCGTTCTCCACATGAGCACACCGGAAAAGAGCATCAAACCCACCCCGGTCATCGCCGCCCGGAACCACCACGTCTGGTAGGCGTGCGGTGCGATCATGATTTCGCAATCGGTGCCGCGCGGATTCCAAACGCCTTCGTTGTTACACGCAACTACTTGAAACCGGTAACGGCCGGGTGGCACACTGCCATAATGGGCTTCGCGGCGCGTTCCCGCCTCGATCCAGCGTTTGTCGTATCCGAAGAGCCGATACTTAAACTTGTTTTGAGCGGGATCGGTGAGACTGAGAGCCGTGAAATAGAACGCCAGCTCGCCATCGCCCGGAGGTAAATCACGCAGATCCGTGAGCGAACGATCCACTTTGTCCACGGTGACTTGATGAATAACGACATTCGGTGGCACAACGTTGCGGCGAATCCGGCCGGGGTGAATCAGAGCCACGCCCTTGCTGGTCGCGAACCAAATCGAACCGTCACGAGCCACGCTCACCGCGGGAATTCCAGGCACATTGGGCGCCGGGCTCCGCATTCCATCGGCTTCATTGTAGAGCACGTACTCGATGAGTTCCTTCTCTCCGGACGCAACTTCGTCGAACTCTGACAACGCAGCTCTAAAAATACCATTGCGGAAGGTAATCCAAAGCTCGCCGTTATGAATTACACCGCCGTACGTGAGCTTGCCCAGACTCGCGGGTAGATCGAACGTGTCAATTTTATCACCCCGTATGCGTTGAATCTGAAGCCCGTCTCGCAAAACCCAGTAGTAACCATTCGGGCCTTCGATGATCTGCCGCGGCACCTTTTGCAGGTTCGGATTCGGTTCGGCTGCCACCTGTGTCCAGCGGCCCTTTTCAACGTAGCCCACTCCACCGCGCCATCCAATCCAAATTCGTTTTTTGGAATCGGCCATGAGCGTTCCAGGCTGTTCGATTTTACCGGGGACACTTGGTTCGATAAATACGCCGTTCACCAGCTTTCTCACGCCGCTCTGCATGGCGACCCACATCGCGCCGTCGGCATCAATGCCCATCCCGGAAATCCGTTCACCCACGCCTTCCCGGGAGCGATAGTGCACAAACTTGCCGCCTTTCAACAAACTCACGCCTTCGCTGTACCACCCAATCCACAAGCCGCCGACCTCGTCTTCCATCACGCCCGTGACGGCGTCTTCCGCCAATCCATTCGCTCGATTAAACGTCACACGGCCCTCGTCGGTGATATGCGTGAGCCCGCCTCCCCAAGTACCGACCCATTTGCTACCGTCACGCGCCTGCGTCACACAGAGAATCGAGTTGGACTGGAGTCCTTCCTGCCGCGTGAGCGTCGTCACATTGACATCCTTAAGACGGAAAAGGCCGGAATCTGAACCGCCCCAGATATTGCCTTCGCGATCTTCAAAAAGACTGAGGATGTGGTTCAACGGGTCGGTTCCGCGCACGATCACCGGCTCCACCATGTCGTTCGTATAGCGGTAAAGGCCGTTGGGAGTTCCGATCCAAACGTTCTGCTCGTGATCTACCAGCAAGCTGCGAGCCGCGGTAATTGCCGGCCCACGGCGGGGCGAAAAATTCTGCAACACACCGTCGATATCAGAGTATTGGAGCCCACGATTCGAACCGAACCAAAAGATACCGTTATCTTGTCGCGCCACGGCACGGATTTCATCATGGGCCGACCCTTCCGTCCTCGAGATAACCTTTACATTTTCCCCCATCACTCGCACAACGCTGTCTCCGACGATCTGAAGCTCGCCGTTGGGCGAACGGGAAATCGCAGTGATCTTCGCCACCGTGCCAGCGCCCGGCAAAACCAAAGGCTCGACCACGCTGTTCTTGAACCTGAACAGCCGATCATGAGTGGCTATGAGAATCGCCCCGTCCGGATCCTTCCAAAACGCCTGAACGCTAAAATCGTCGATCTCCTCGCAGAGCACCGGACGCGACCAGCGCCCGTCCTTGAACCACAAGACACCTCTACCGGTGCCTACCCACAATCGTCCCGCCTCATCCTCGGCGAAGGCGTGGATTTCGTCATCCGCCATTTCAGGGATGGTCGATTTCGTGAAAACGCTAAATGTCATCCCATCGAAACGCGCGAGCCCCGCCGTCGTGCCGATCCAAAGAAAACCGTCAGCTGTCTGATAGAGAGCGTGAATTGCCGGGTAAGGGAGTCCGTCAATCCGGCTCCATTCGTCGAACCGGTATTGACTCGGAGAACGCGCCGGGTCGAGCGCCCGCAGGTTTCCCGGTATTAAAAAAAAGAAAACGACCGCAGCGCAGACACTCCACCAATCGGGTACCTGTAAGCGTGTTTTCATCAGTCTATTCCACGAGCACAGTGCCCGATTGACCCAAAATGTTCCGAACCTTCCGTTTCCCACCAAAGCAGCAGCCCGCGGCTGCGACTACAGCCAACGTTTTGATGGGGCTGATACCGGTAACGTGCATCGTCCAAATGGACAAAAACGGGCTAAAACAGAGTGATTTAAGTTCTTGAACCGTAATGCCATTGGCTTGCGAGGGTCAATTGCCAAAGGATGGCGTTTTTTACAAATCACAAATTTTTTATAAATCCCACAATGGATTTTATGCCGTTAATAGACAGTATGTTACTATGCTTATCGGCTAAACAATCGGCTTACGCCTGTAGAATAGCAGCCCGGGAACGGCCAAACCAACCGCGAGTGCAGCAATAATAAACAACGCCCTTAGGCCCGACGTGACCGCCGTCGCCCAAAGCTCCGGCGTCATATGTGTCCGTTGTATCTCAGCGACCGCAATCAGCGCCGTGAAAAACGGTACACCCGGCACCATCGGAATCATCGCCGCCACGGTAAAAACTTTCGGGTGAGCTCGCATGCGTTGCGCCACGTACACCCCCAAAATACTCACCACCGCTGCCGCAATAAACGTCGCCCACTCGAGCGGCACGCCACCCGTAAATAGCAGAAACCGAAAGCCGCGACCTATGGCGCCACCCGCAGCACAGTAGACCAGAGCGTTCTTCGGAACGTTGAACACCAATGCAAATCCAACCGCTGGCACCGCTGCCAGGATCATGTTCATCAAGAAATCGAGAAAGACGTTCATAACCACACCCACACGCTCCAAACAGTCATCGCCACAATGATTCCCGCTGAAGTCGCCACACCCAATAACACCGCCATCATGCCTCGAGAAAGACCGGTGTTGATGTAGCCTTTCACCATATCCGAAACCGAGTTGATCATGGGAAATCCCGGCACCAAGAGCAGCACGCACGAGGCCATCGCGATTTTTGGATGCAGCCCTAATTTGTAGATTACTCCTTGGCCAGCAATCGATGTCGCCACGAAGGCGGTTGCGAAAAAGTTCACGAAGGGGTTGAAATGCCGCGCTGCGAGAAAAAGCCGGACCACCATCGCCACAGAACTGGCGGCAAAAGTAATGCCTAGCCCGATCCAGTCCCAACTGCGGTCCTCCGTCACCGGTTGGCTCATCTGCGCCAGGCGCGCAAAGCAGGCACACGAAATTCCAATCGTCACCGCCACCAACCATCGCGGGTAACGGTAAGGGCGAATCGCTTCCAGCCTTGTTCGATAACCAGCAGCATCCAAAATCCCTGCCTCAACATCGAGCATGGCCCGCTGCACCTCCGTGACGACATGCATATTGATGCCACGATCCTCGTTGCGACGAACCGTCGTGATGCAGTGATTCTCGCTCAGCGTCGTGACGGTCAGCGCGTTCGCCATGATGGCGACTTCGACACTGCGAACACCCAACGCCAAACCCAGCCTTCGCGTAACAGTCTCAACCAACGCGCTCTCAGCGCCGTGCTGCAGCAGCATTAAACCGCTCTCTATACATAGCCGGGTAATCTCCCGCTGAACCGGCTCGGGGTGAGCCACAGCCGGGCGAATATTGAGATGTTCAGCAGTCATCTAGAGGCCTCATAAGGGCAAAACACCGCCTCTGCCAAGCTCGCAAAATTGAAATTCTCAAGCCGCCGAGTGGCGCGGTGCACAATCCCGTTATTTTATCTATCAACTTTTTATTTGACGTATCAACTTACTCCGGCATCGTGTGCTCAATGCAAGTCGTTCTTCGTGTATTCCAAACCGCCCAAATTCTGGACAAAGCCGCCAAACGCGTGTTCTCACCGCATGGTCTGACGGCCGCCCAGTTCAACGTGCTCAACCTGCTTTCAGATCAGAAAGACGGTGTCCGTGCTTCTGACCTGGCTGAAAGCCTGATCGTCGACCCGTCCAACGTCACGGGCCTGCTCAAGCGGATGTCCCGCGACGGCTTGGTCGCCGATCTCGAAAGCAAAACCGATCGCCGCCAGCGCATCGTCACGCTTACGCCAAAAGGCCGTACGCTTTGGTCCAAAGCTTCCCGCGATTACGAAAAATGCCTCCAGATCCTCGAAAATCTTTTGAGCGACAAGGAGAAGTCAGCCGTTGAAGAAGCGCTGCTGCGGCTGGGCATCAAGGCCAACGAGCTACCTGCGTGACATTTAATCACGCCCGTCGCCACAAGCCAGTGCTCGAACCAGACGTCCACTCCAACCCCCTTCCACCATGATCTTTTCAAGACGATTCCTCCCGCTGTTCGTCACACAGTTCGTCGGTGCATTTTGCGACAACGTTTTCAAAAACGCTTTCTGCTTCCTGTGCTTGTTCGGCTTGGCTCAAGCCAACCATTGGAATCCCGGCAACACGGTGCAGTTGATAGGCGGGCTCTTTATTCTTCCCTTCGTACTGGTTTCAGGCTGGGCCGGCTACGTTTCCGATGTCTGGGACCGCCACACGTTTGTGAGACGTCTAAAGACTTTCGAAGTCTTTGTGATGCTTGGAGCAGCGGTCGCGCTGTACTACCAGAGTTTCTACGGCATGTGGGCAGTCATTGTCGCACTTGGCGTAATCTCTGCGCTTTTCGGCCCGCTCAAATACGGACTTCTCCCGGTCTATCTTAAAGAAAATGAGCTAGTGGCCGGTAACGCTTGGTTCGAGGGCGGATCTTTTATCGCGATCGTCACCGGCATCATCGTCGGCAGTAAAGCGGCGACCTCGGTCTCGGAGCGCACTTGGGTGGCGGGACTGCTTTTCGTTCTGGGAGTGCTGGGCTGCGCGACGACCTATTTCCTGCCTGCGGCTCCGGCAGCCGCCAAAGCCACCGTCTCGCCTTGGAGCCTCAAGGCATTCACTCGATCGACCGGCGATGCAATGCGTGTGATTCACCGGGTTCCCGTTCTCTGGCGGAGCGTGCTTGGCATTTCCTGGTCGTGGGGATTCGGAGCGGTTTTACTTAATTTTCTACCAAACTATGCAAAAGAGGTATTACAGTGCGATCCGTCGGGCGCGCGGACTTTCCTCCTCTGTTTCGCGATCGGCATCGGTGTCGGCTCTTTTCTTGGACAAGTTCTAACCCACGGAAAAATTCGCGCCACCTACGTTCCGCTCGCTGCCATCTCGATGAGCGCGCTGATATTTGTATGGATTCTCGCAGATAGTTTTGCGGGTGACTCATTAAAGGCCATCCTCTACGTCGTCCTTTCAGGGCTCGGAATTGCGGGCGGCATTTACGCGGTGCCGTTGTACGCTCTGATGCAGCACCGCAGTCCTGCCGACCAGCGCGGACGGGTGATTTCGGCCAACAATATCCTAAATGCGCTTTTCATCGTCGCGGGAGCAGTGGTCGCGATCGTGGTTTCGTTGATCGACGCTCGTCCCATGGCTCTGCTGTGGGTACTAGGCGTTGGAAACCTCGCAGCCGCAGTCTACATGGTCTGGTTAGTGCCTGAATCCGTGCTCCACACCGCACTACGCGTCCTGTTACGGGCGGTTTTCCGGATCGAGGTTCGGGGATTGGAAAACTTTCCGAATGAAGGCAAACGACTTATTATCGCCAACCACACCTCCTGGCTCGACGGCGCCTTACTCGCGGCATTCCTGCCTGATAAACCTGTTTTTGCCGTGCACTCGCGCATTGCCGAGCGGCGCTGGGTGAAGCCTTTTATGAAATGGGTCACGGCCTATCCGCTCAACCCGCTTGAGCCGCTGGCACTCAAAACGCTTTGCGCGTGCGTCGAACAAAACGAGCCTGTCGCCATCTTCCCGGAAGGACGCCTGAGCACTACGGGCGGTTTGATGAAAATCTACGACGGAGCTGGCTTCATCGCGCAGAAAACCGGCGCGAAAATCGTGACGGTTCACATTGACGGTGCACATTTGTCCCTTTTCACGCGGTTAGGTTCGAAATACCGCAAACGTTGGTTCCCCCGCATCACCATCACGATCAGCCCGCCCGTTGTGATGCCGGCAGACACAAGCCGCGACGAAGCCACGCCTTTTATCTACAACCTTCTCACGGAAAGTGCCTGCGCAGCGCAAATCCCAGAACATTCGATTTATCGCGAGTTGGTTGTCGCCTCACGGCGTCACGGCAGCGCGCGCACCATCTGGACGTCGGCGGACGGACGCACACTCAACTACGCGCAAATTCTCGGCCGTTCCGCATACCTCGGCACGCGCTTTGCAGAATATACCGAGCCAGCTAATATCGTGGGAATCATGCTGCCGACGAGCATGGAGGGCGCACTCACGTTTCTCGGTTTGCAGTTTGGCCACCGGATTCCTGCCTGGCTCAACTTTACGATGGGCCCGAAAGCGTTCGAGTCCACCGTGCGTACCGCCGGAATCCGCACGGCGGTCACTTCGCGTAAATTCGTCGATGCTGGCAATCTTGAGGATCGAATTACGATCCTGCAGCAGGCCAGCGTGCGGATTCTTTATCTGGAAGACCTGAGACCCAATTTCCTTTGGAAACTGCGCGCCGCTTGGATTCAGTTTTCTCTCACTCGACATTACGAACGCCATGAGCAGCAATGGTCGAGCAACGGTCGTGACCCGCGTGCAGCAATCATGTTCACCTCGGGATCATCGGGCCTACCTAAAGCAGTCGTGCTTTCGCATCGCAATCTCCTCGCCAATGTCGCTCAGCTGCGCGCGCGTATCGACTTTACCCATACGGACTGTGTGTTCAATGCCCTGCCGCTCTTCCACGCGTTTGGTTTCACTGGAGGCATGTTGTTACCGCTGCTGTCTGGGGCGCGCGCCGTTCTCTACCCAACACCTTTGCACTACGGCGTGATTCCCGAATTCATCTACAGCACCAACGCCACGATCTTTTTTGCGACCAATTCGTTCCTCAACGGCTACGCGCGCAAGGCCCACAGCTACGACTTCTATGCGTTGCGGTACGTTTTCGCGGGCGCCGAAAAGCTTCAACCCGCAACGCAGAAGTTGTGGAACGATCGGTTCGGTCTTCGCATCTTCGAAGGCTACGGCACCACTGAAGCGTCGCCCGCTTTGGCCATGAACACGCCGCTGAGCAATAAACCCGGCACCGTCGGACGTCTTCTGCCCGGCATAGAATATAAGCTTGAAGATGTACCCGGTATTCTCGGTGGGCGCCTGCATTTCCGAGGGCCGAACCGTATGCTAGGTTACTATCTGCCGGAAAGGCCCGGGCATCTCGTTGAAACGGATGAGTGGTACGACACAGGCGACATCGTCTCGATTGACGACCAAGGTTTCGTCACAATCCTTGGACGCGCCAAGCGGTTCGCCAAAATTGCCGGCGAAATGGTATCGCTCGCCGCCGTCGAGGAAGCGGTCTCAACAGTCACAAACGGCATTGTTGCCGTCGTCAGCCGGCCGCACCCGACGAAGGGCGAGGAACTCATCGCGTGCACCGGCGACACCGCTCTCACGATGGATGCGATTCGCGAAGCTGTTCGTGCCAAAGGACTCTCGGAATTAAACATTCCTAAACAAATTAAAGTGCTAACTCAATTTCCGTTGCTGGGCACTGGAAAGCCGGACTTGGTCGCGCTTCAACAATCTGTAACCGAACCGGTAGCCAGCGTTTCTAGTTAGAATGAAACTCCTTCTGCGCACTCCTTTGATCCTGATAGGGCTCGCGGGTGCCATGTTTGCCCTTGTCGGCTGTGCTTCAGTTCAGCGAAAACTCCTCTACTTCCCATCGCACTTACCGCTCGCGACCGAGCTGACGCCTTGGCTCCACAACGGAGAAACAATCGGCTACGCACGCGAAGTAAAAGAACCCGAGGCCGTGTGGCTGATGCTGCACGGGAATGGTGGCCAAGCAGCACATCGCGCCTCAGCGCTTTCATGCTTCTCACCACGAGATTCTGTTTTCGTGCTCGAGTATCCAGGTTACGGGAACCGCTCCGGAAAACCATCGCTGACCGCGATCAACGAGGCAGCGCGCACGGCCTACGCTCTACTCCGCGCGCGTTTTCCTTCGCGTCCGCTCTGCGTCGTTGGAGAGTCCCTCGGCACGGGGCCCGCCTGCTTCCTCGCAACCTCTCCGACGCCGCCCGAAAAGCTCGTTCTCATCGTGCCCTATGACGAGCTCGCCCGCGTCGCAAAAGAACATTACCCCTTCCTTCCGGTTCGTCTTATCATGCGCGACAACTGGAATAACCTTCAGTCGCTCGCCCGCTACAACGGCCCCTTGGAAATCTTCGCCGAGAGGTTCGATACCGTGATTCCCATCGCTCACGCTCAAACACTCGCCGCTTCGAAGCCGCAATCTGTCTTTCATGAGCTAATTGGGGGCCACAACGATTGGACGCGAGATCCGGCAGTCGTGATCCGCTACGCGCGGTAAAGCCCTGCGCTCCGGCCAACGATCATACTTAACCTATCCGGCTGAACCAAAGATCCACCACGGGCGCCCAGCGCGTGGCGACAAACTCACTCGCCCAAGCCGCAAAGACCGCGGCGAAAACGTCGATGGTGTAATGAGCACGCAGAACGATCACCGTCGCCGCTTCGAGGATCGCCACGCACACAGCAACCACCGCGAGCCACGGAGGCGCGACTTGCGCGATTTCAAGCGCACCGATCATAGCGATCGACGTGTGTCCTGAAAAAAAGAAGTCGTTGCTCGTGCCGTAGGTGACCAGCAACGAGGGAAAACCGGGATTTCTCCAGATGGGCCGGTCCGGGTAAGGCAACGAACAAATAGCTTGGCACAATTGTCGAAGGGAAAACACGAGCAGCAACGCCAGAAAGGGCCGGCTGGTCGGGCCAAATATCGTCGCGCCAACCAGGAACAATCCAAACAGGTCAATCAACGCAGAGGTAACGATCAACGTGGCGTCCGCAGCTTTCGGGTTGACCAAAAACCATCCGTGCAACGAAGCCGTCCACTCGTGCAGCCGGTCTCCGATTTTATCCTCACTGGTTGCTTTTAGAGCGATCAGCCGCTGAGTCCAAAACCAAACGACAAGAGCAATTGCAACAATTCCGATACGCAGAAGAATAGTCGTCAGTTGGTTCATTGCATCACCGCGTGAGGGTGACGCTCTTGGAGCGACGACGCGAGCATCGTTTGGAGGCTTGCCTCAATCGAGGTCATCAACGGGTCGACACCTGGACCACGCACACGCTCGGGACTGACCTCGATCGCTTCGCCAACATCGACAAACGCACAAATCGGGCTCACTCGACGCACGGTATCCGTCAGATCTTCCTCAAAACGCTCAGCCGTTTCCAAGATCCGCTCTGGCGTAGGCTCCGGCTGAAAATACCCCGCGGGATAAAACGCGAGCTGCTGCGCGAGATAAAGTTTAGCCAATGTTTGCCAGCGACTCTCCTGTTCCTCCGGAGAAAGCGTTCCTGCCACCAAATCAGGCAGCAAAGCCGTGCGCAGGGCTTTCACGCGACCGACAACTCCCGTTTCGCGCCGGCCTTTTAACCAAGCCTTTTCAGCCTCAACCAACAAATGATCGATAAGGCGCTGGGTTCGTTCTGAAATATCGCCCGCTTGAGGCGCACCGAAAAATTCGATTTCCTTCAAGGTGAGCAACGCCCCACCGATCTTTACGATCCGGTCAACCAGCGGCAGTTCACGTTGCGCCCGCCAGGTTAGCCGCTTTTCAATGTCTTCTAGCATCGGCACCACAGTCCCGTTCAAATCGCCTTCAAAACAATACCGAACCGCAACCGGGTGCACCACCACCGTTCCGCCTTGAGCACTGCGTTGTTTAGCCGCGCTGCGCGCGATCATCGCAGTGCCATCCATCAAAGGATTCAGCCGGTCATTATGCCGTGAGATCACCCCCTCGGGAAAAAGCATCAACGGTCTCTTGCCATCGGCGACGATCTGGATCGCGCATTTCAGTGCTTCTCGATCCATCCCTTCCCGGTAAATACTAAAGGCGCCCGCCCGACGCAGAAGAAAACGTTTCACGCGACCCTGCATAAAAAGATGCGAACTCGCCATGATATGTGCGTGCCGGCCAACTTCGTAACCCAAACTCGCCACCACAAAGGGATCGCAAGGGCGGCAGTGATTCGGCGTCAACATGATGCCGTGCCCGGCCGCAACCGAGTGCCGCAGCCGCTCCACACCTCGGCACTCGATGGCCGAAATGCCGTGGCTGCGAAGCAATCCTGGACGCAGCATTCTCAACAGGGCAGGCCAGACATTGCTCCTACTTGGAGGTATAAACTTGTACGGCTTGGTGAAGACGATCGGTTGCATGGCTGGATCAGCAGTTCACTGGAAACCGAAGCAGCGTGGAGGCGCGAGTAAAACTTGCGTCGTCAAAACCCATGGCGCGCTTCAACTGGTAATCGCGCTCCAGGGGATTTTCCTGCCGCAAGCTCTGCGTGAACGCTCGCCGACTGACATACCCCCGGAGATACGCTTCATGACCTAACACCGGAACCGGCGCATCGCTTCCGTGGAGGATCCTACCGCGAAGCGGCTCTTCGAGGCATCGGGCCAAGTGCTTCCCACGAATACGACCGTTGGGAACGCTAAACGCACTGTTATCGCCATAAAGGTTCGGGCAGCGTTCCATCATCTCGGCGAACGTCTGGAAATAGTCGTGATCAAACAGCCAGCTCGCCGTTCCACAATGAGCGGCAATGCAGGTGACACCGATTTCCAAGGGACGCGTCAACACGCGCGGATCAGCAAGACGCTTGTCGATTACGGGGAGTGTGTGTTCGCCGCCTGTGTGCGCCAAGAGAGGCAAACCTGCTTCGGCCATACGTTCCAAAAACCGCGTGTAACGCCGTTCCGACCAATCGATGTTTTGGCAGTTCGGCAGACATTTCAAAAGCACCGCCCCCGCCGCCAGACACCGCTCGAGCTCTTCCAGAGCATCGCGTCTCGCCGGATGTATCGAAATTCCCGCGAGGAATTCCGGATAGCTGCGTGCCAAACTCAAAACATAGTCATTCGGCACGTAGAACGAACTCACATCTACAATTTTCTCGCCGTTCGCTTGGTGGGGATCGTCTTGGGCCAGAATCACTGCTGCGTCGAGCGAGGAGCTAACAACAAAGGAGCGCAGTTTTGCGGCATACTGCTGATCGAGATCCTCTCGCAAAACCGCCGGACGCAATCCGAAGCCGCGCAGCATCCACGGTTCACCCCAACGCGTCCAGCCTCGCGGACGATACCAGCAGCCCGTGCCACCTGCGCCATTTCCAACCACATGGACGTGCAGATCGATTTTGAGTGCACTCCGGTCCGAGCTGGAGGCCGTCTGCTGGAAGGAAGGTGAAATTGTCATGGCCAGAGTCCCGTCGAGTTTAATTGATATGTCAACCATTTAGTTGAGCTATCAATTTTCTTCCAGCAAGCACCGTCCGGACACTCCCCTTTGGCCCTCACACAGCCTGCGAATCTCCTCCTTTGAACTCTTGATACCAGCAACTTGTGCCGATAGCCATAGATTGTGAGCACTCAGCTTGGACCCATCGTTGTAAGCGCCTGCCTCGGCGCATTGATCGGCTTAATTCGCCAATGGAGCGAACAAAAGGACAAGCCGGGCGAAATGAACTTCGGCGGCGTGCGCACGTACACGCTCTGGGCGCTGTTGGGCTGTCTTTCGGCGTATTTGAGCCAGCACTACTCGCCGTACATTTTGCCGATATCGCTGCTGCTCGTCGGCGGACATCTGACGATGCTTCATTGGCGGGACGGACGGGACGGGCATCCCGGCAGCACCACGTTTGTAGCGGCGCTCCTCACGTGTCTTGTAGGCGCACTCGTCAACTGGGGGCATCAACAAACAGCCGTGCTCGTGGCTGCACTCACGATGGTAACGCTCGGCAGCAAGCAACCGCTCCACTCGTGGACGAGCCATTTTACGAAGGACGACATCCGTTCGGCACTCCAATTTGCCGCCACGACCGGAGTCATCTTGCCACTGGTGCCTGATCGCGCGATCGGACCCTTCGCCGCGTTCAACCCTTATTCCACCTGGCTGATGGTTGTACTGATCTCCGGCATAGGCTTCGCCGGCTATATTTTGATGCGCTTGCTGGGCGCACAGTCAGGGATCGCCATCACTGGTTTTGTGGGTGGACTAGCGTCAAGCACTGCGACCACACTTGCTTTCAGCCGACGCAGCAAAGACGAAGCAGAGCTCAGCTCCAGCCACGCATTGGCGGTCATACTGGCCTGCACCGTGATGCTCGCGCGCGTCCTCGTGATGATTGTTGTGATCAACCCCGAACTCGCGAAAGCGATCGCCTTGCCGTTCCTCGCGATGGCCGCGCCAGGATTCGTGTTTTCGCTCTGGCAGTGGCTCGCCCAACGTGCGAACAAGCAGGCGGTCACACCGCCAAAAATCCACAACCCTTTGGGACTCGGAATCGCAATCAAGTTTGGCCTGCTCTACGCAGCCGTGGCGTTTTTGGTAAAGGGAGCGACCACCCTGCAACTGGCGGGGGGATTACTGCCATTGAGCTTCGTCTCCGGCTTAACGGATATGGATGCGATCGCTCTGCTTATGGCGAATAGTTTTGGAGACGGTTCTGTTGCGTTAAAGCTCGCTGCCAAATGCGTCGTCGTAGGCGCCGTAGCAAATTCTCTTTTGAAAACAGGCATGGCAGCCACGCTCGGCTCTCCTCAATTGCGCCGCTATGTCTCCGCTGTTCTGGGGCTCACGGCTGCGATCGGCATCGCTGCGGTCATCTTTTGGGTTTAGCTGCTGAGGCGAAACGCACTCGCTTGACCTAACGCGGTCGAGCAATTCCCCTGTTCGCATGTCTCTCAGTGCTCCTAACACCAACACCGTTGATTGGGGTCGCACCCGCTACGAAGACGCCTGGCGGCGTCAGGAAGAACTCGTTGCCCAACGCATTTCAGGCGCCGTCGGCGACACCTTGGTTTTCACGGAGCACGAAGCTGTTTTCACCATCGGGATGCGCAGCGGCGCCGAAGGCAATCTCGTGTGGAACGATGAGCAACTTTCGCGCGAAGGCGTCGAGGTGGTAAAAACCAATCGCGGCGGCGATATCACTTATCACGGGCCAGGCCAAATCGTCGGCTATCCCATCATCAGCCTCGCGCCTCGCCAGGATCTCCACGCCTACCTCCGTTTCCTCGAACAAGTGATGATTAACTCGGTCGGCGCGCTCGGGTTGGCCGCAAGCCGGCGCGAAGGCAAAACCGGCATTTGGTTAGGCAAACGCAAGGTCGCGGCCATCGGCGTAGCCGTGAAGCGTTGGGTCACGTATCACGGTTTCGCGCTCAACGTGAATTCGAACCTCGCACACTTTGGCGGTATTATTCCGTGTGGTATTGGCGCGCAAGAAGGCACCGTCACGTCGCTACAAGCAGAGTTCGGACGCCCCTGTGATTTGGAAGAAGTGAAGACGGTGCTGGCGCGCGAGTTCTGGACGCTTTTGCCGGACTTCCTGTCTGGCCGCATGTGAAGCCTGCGCAAGAAAGTCAGCCTGCCGCCTCACCCCGAAATCCCTCGGCGAAACAAATCTGGATCGTCGGAGCACTTCTCTCGGCGGCCACGCTTCTCGCCTACTCCAACAGTTTTCGCGGCCCGTTCGTTTTCGACGACGTTGGCGCGATTCTCAACAACCCGACAATCGCAAAACTCTGGCCGCCATGGGACGCCCTCGTCGGTCCTGCAGGCGGAAGCACGGCGAGCGGCAGACCGCTTTTAAACTTTGCGCTAGCGCTAAACTACGTGGCAGGCGGCTTCGACGTCCGAGGTTTTCACACGGTTAATCTCGCGATTCACGTCGCCGCCGGACTTGTCCTTTTTGGGCTGATTCGACGCACGCTGAAGCTCGGCGGCCTGCGTGATCGGTGGCAACCGACTGCAGTTTACATTGCCGGCACCTCCGCAGCACTCTGGCTGCTCCACCCACTGCAAACCGCCGCGGTGACCTACATCGTCCAGCGTGCAGAGTCGCTGGCCGGATTTTTCTACCTTTTTTCTCTCTACGCATTTGTTCGGGCCTTGAGTTCACCGGAAACGCGCAGATGGAGTGTGATTTCCTTCGCGAGCTGTTTGTGCGGCATGGCGACAAAAGAAACCGCAGGGTCGATTCCGCTCTTCATCCTCCTTCTCGATCGCACGCTCGTCACTGGTTCTTTCCGGGAGGCGCTTCGGAAACGACGCGGCTATTATATCGCGCTGGCAAGCACGTGGCTTCTATTGGCGGCGCTTGTCTTCAGCACGCACGGACGTGGTGGTTCGGTCGGCGCAGACGAAAAGATCACCAGCTACTCCTATGCGCTCACGCAGTGCAAAGCTATCGTCCATTATTTACAGCTGGCACTGTGGCCGTCGCCGCTCATCTTTGACTACGGAACCGCCACGATTGGGACAATGGGCGAGGTCGCCTGGCACGCCGCCCTCATCCTCGCACTCGGCGCGGCGACTCTTTACGCACTCTGGAAACGCTGTCCCCTCGGACTTCTGGGTGCGTGGTTCTTCTGTACGCTGGCGCCCAGTTCGAGCGTTGTGCCGATCGTCACACAAACGATCGCGGAACACCGCATGTATTTGGCTCTGTGCGGCGTCGTATTGGTGGTAACCATTGCCGCTTTTCGTTGGTTTTACGTTCGCGCGATCTGGTTATTTTTCCCACTCGCAATGGCGCTCGCCGCTGCGACGTTCGTACGAAATAACACTTACGCCAGCGCCGTCGCGCTCTGGTCCGATACGGCCGCGAAACTACCCGATTCGAAACGCGCGCACAACAATCTCGGCACGGCTCTCTTCAGCGAAAACCGCGCCACAGAGGCAATCGAAGCCTACCAGCGGGCCGTTCGACTCGACCCGCGCTACGTCAGCGCTCTCGTGAATCTTGCCCGCGTGCAACTCCAAATCGGAGGGCGTGAAGCTGAAAACAACTTCCGCGCAGCCCTTGCCATCGACCCCGACAACGCCGAAGCGCATTTCGGCGTAGGTTTCGCGCTCGCGGCGAGAAACCTACTCGTCGAAGCCGTACAGCACTACCAAGAGGCCATCAGGCTCGACCCAACATCCACCGAATACCGGCTCAAATTGGCACAAACGCTTTTCCGCCTTAACCAGCCGCAAGCGGCAATCAATACGTTTCAAGCCGCGTTAACACTCTCGCCTCACCTGCCCGCCGCTCACGCCGGGCTCGGAACCGTATTAGCGTCGCAGGGCAACTTCGCCGAAGCGCGGCGCGAATTTTCCGAAGCGCTTCGTCTCGACCCAAACGATTTCGACGCTCACTTCAATTTGGGCAACGTCCTGGTCGAACAGGAGAAGGTCGCCGAGGCGGTGAAGCATTACGAAGAAGCCCAGCGGATTCGTCCGGGCGACCCGAGGGTTGCCGATATCCTCGCTCGCGCGCGTGAATATTTAAGCCGTTCTAAGTAAACAACTCTTGGCTTCGATCACGTGAAACTAATGCTCTCTTGCCACAGCTTCAGCGTGCCTTAATCCGTCAAAAAGAGTGTGCAAACGCTCTGGTTTTCCTTTTGCTGTCGGACCCGATGGAAACCACCGCGCGCAAACCTTCCTGGCTCCGTGCCAAACTCCCTTCCGGCCCCGGCTACGCCGCCGTTCGCCAACTGGTGGACCACAGCCATCTCCACACCGTTTGCCAAAGCGCGCAGTGCCCGAATCTCGGCGAATGCTGGTCGCGCGGCACCGCCACGGTGATGATCCTGGGTAACATTTGCACGCGTTCCTGTAATTTCTGCGCCATCGCCACCGGGCGTCCCACCGAGCTCGATTTGGGCGAGCCCGCACGTGTCGCCGAAGCGGTCGCCAAAATGAATCTCCGTCACTGCGTGGTGACGAGCGTCGCGCGCGACGAACTCAACGACGGCGGGGCCAGCGTATGGGCTGCGACCATACGCGCAATCCGCTACCGCAATCCGCACACCGCGATCGAGGTGCTCACGCCCGACTTCAAGGGCAGAACCGAACATGTCGATATCGTCCTCGACGCGAAGCCCGACATTTTTAATCACAATCTCGAAACGGTCGAGCGCCTGCAAAAACCGGTCCGCGTCCAGGCACGCTACGATCGCAGCCGAAGCGTGCTCCGGCACGCGAAGAGCCGCGGTTTCACCACCAAAACCGGCATCATGCTGGGCTTGGGCGAGGAACAACACGAAATCGAGCAGACCTTGCGCGACATCGCCGCCGACAAAACCGACATCGTGACGATCGGGCAGTATCTTCAGCCGACTCCAAAACACCTCCCCGTCTCACGCTGGGCCACGCCCGAGGAATTTGCCCATTGGAAAGAGTTCGGCTTGAGCATCGGCATCGGCGTGATCGAGAGCGGTGCGCTCGTGCGCTCCAGTTATCACGCCGACGAGCAGTCGAAAAAATACACGGGTA
The DNA here is from genome assembly GCA_047600805.1 of Nibricoccus sp. Taxonomy (GTDB): domain Bacteria; phylum Verrucomicrobiota; class Verrucomicrobiia; order Opitutales; family Opitutaceae; genus JADKHC01. Next base: position 5,060,802 of record JASGKG010000001.1, on the reverse strand, counting down.
TCGAACACCTGAATACGGTAAACGCCCTCGGCAGCAGCAGCTAAAAACCTCAGTTCGCCTTCGTCGCCACAAAAAGCACGTTCCCAAAGGGCGTGCCCTGTCCCATCGGAACCACCTCGACCGCAAGCGTGAGGCTTTCCAGACATTTTCTCCACTCCGCGGCGGTCCGAAAGGAAAAGTCGCGCGAGGAGTAGCCGAACGCGAATGCTTTGAAACGGTTCGCAACCCGAACGGCTTGAAATCGCCAACCCGCGCCAGCATCAACGTCCCGCATCAGCAGAACACCGCCAGGCTCCAGCGCAGCAACCACGCCGCCGAGTAAAGCCTCTTGGTCAGCCAAGCTCATCATGTGCAGCACGTCGAAAACCAAAACCGTCCTGGCCGTCGGCAGCGGCTCACGGCGCGCGTCCGCCGAAATGATTTCCGCCTGACCGGCGAGCGCCTGCGCCGCAAGCGCGGCCACTCTGGGCCTCGTTTCGATTCCAATCAGTCGCGCGGGCATTGGTTCAGCCGCAGGGTTGCGCATCGCTCGTTGCTGCTCCGCAATCACGGCCAGCATCAACCCCTGTCCACAGCCAACGTCCAACACGGTGCCGCCGCGCGACAGCCAAGGCCCTTCCAAAACCGCGCGGTAGACGGGATCGCGGCAGAGTTTGCCACGGGCGAATTGCCAAGCCGTCAGACCACCACGACGGTAACGCTGGGAAGCAGACTGGACGATCTTTTCGAACACCCTGCGACTTTGCTCCACTGGTTCGCCACTTCAAGCCTCGCATGGCGTGCCAAGGACTCGCTTGAGGACCAAGTTTGTCGTTTCCCCGGACATCGAACCTGCTAATATTTTCGCAACCTACTGCTCCGGCCTCGCATGAAAACTCGCCTCGAAATCGTCGAAAATTGGCTGCCTCGCTACACAGGTGTTCCCCTTGAGGAGTTCGGCGATCACATCCTTCTCACAAATTTCGATCGTTACGTGAAACTGTTCGCCCAATGGCATCGCGTTCCCGTACACGGCAAAGATCGCCCGATGAAAAGCGCCACCGCGGGCCGAATAACCATCATCAATTTCGGCATGGGCAGCGCCACCGCGGCCACGGTCATGGACTTGCTGAGCGCGATTAAACCCAAGGCCGTTTTGTTTCTTGGAAAATGTGGTGGCATCAAACACCGCGCCGAGCTGGGCGATCTCATTTTGCCAATCGCGGCGATTCGAGGCGAGGGCACGAGCAACGACTATTTCCCTCCGGAAGTGCCAGCGCTGCCGGCTTTCGCTCTGCAGAAAGCGATTTCCACAACCATTCGCGACCACGCTCGCGATTACTGGACCGGCACGGTGTACACGACCAATCGCCGCGTGTGGGAGCATGACGCGCATTTCAAACGTTATCTGAAAAAAATCCGTGCGCTCGCGATCGACATGGAAACAGCGACGATCTTCATGACCGGTTTCTACAATGAGACACCCACCGGTGCGCTATTGCTCGTGAGCGATCAGCCGATGGTGCCCGAGGGTGTGAAAACCGCCGACAGCGATCGCCAAGTCGACGAGCAGTTCGTCAATGCCCACCTCAAGATCGGCATCGATTCCTTAAAACAGCTCATCAACAAAGGTCTCACGGTTAAACACCTTAAGTTCTGAGCTAGGCCTCCGATATCGAACGTCGCCCACTGCATGTCGTCGCCCAGAATTTCATCGCCCGTGGTCCCGACAGAGACGTTGCCACCCAAACTGCGTCCACGGAAGGCAAAGCGTCCAGCGGCCTACTACGCGTGGGTCGTACTATTCGTTACCGCCAATCTGGGCGCTCTCATTCTGTTGGTGGCGCGCGAATATGGCTGGGCGTTGGCGACATTTCTGCTCCCGGCTCCGTGGTATGCTTGGCAGGTACTGCGCGCCTCCGCCCGGGGTCTCGGTCCCGCCATCACCCATTTCCAAACGGACCAGCGCGAAGTCTGGCTGACCATTGACGACGGACCTCATCCCGACACCACGCCCGCTGTGCTCGACTTATTGGACGAGCATCAGGCGCGTGCCACGTTCTTCCTGGTCGGCGAACGAGCCGAACGGCACCCCGAGCTTGTATCCGAAATTCTGCGACGCGGGCACACACTGGGAAATCACACGCACACGCATCCCGAGAACACGTTTTGGTTTGCTACGGCAACCACGACCGCAGCTGAAATCGATCGGTGCGCGGCGGTCCTGCGCGCGGCCGGTGTGGAAACAACGCCCTATTTCCGGCCACCGGTGGGACTCAAAAACCACTCGCTCCACCCGGAACTCGCTAAGCGAAATCTCGATCTGGTCCTCTGGAGCGCCCGCGGTTTCGACGCTGTTGATCAAAGCACCGGCCGAACATTGGAGCGCATCAAGCGGCACATCGCACCCGGTGCCATCGTTCTCGCTCACGAGACGCCACATAATCTTCGCGCGCAAAACCAGCTACTTTCCGAATTGTTAGCGTTTCTCAGCGCAGAAAAGTACCGCTGCGTCATCCCGCCTGACGAGGCTTTGATTCGCAGATAACACGCTACCTGCAAATACCTGCAAGTTTTTGCAGATTCTTTGTAATTTCTGCCGCCTTTTCGCGAAGAATATAGGTAGCAGCAGTGTCTTTCACCCACCGCTGCCTCCTCCAGCTTGTACCAAACATGTTATTCTCCGCCAACACCAGCGGCCGCTCAGTCGTGCCGGGATCGTTGTGGGGGCCGCACGCCCACGACTGGTTCCAAATTCAAGAAACTCAATCGCGCGCTCTCTACGACATCGTTCTGAAAGCGCTCAAGTTGAGCAGCGAACTTCCCGTTCTCGATGCCGGGTGCGGATCGGGAATGTTCTGCGAGCTCGCGGCAGCCAAGGGCGCTCACGTTACAGGGATCGATTCGAGCCCTGAGCTACTGCAGCTCGCGCGTCAAAGGACCACTCCTGCGACTTTTATCGACGCAGACGTTGAAAATCTTCCATTTTCCGACGGCGCTTTCGACGTGGTGACGCTGCTTAACACGCTGCAACACGTCCGCGATGCCGGTCGCACTCTCGGCGAAGCAAGGCGCGTTCTGCGTCCCGGCGGTCGGATTGCCGTGGCTGTGTGGGCGCGCCAAGAAAACTGCGACATGGCGGAATATTACCGCCTCCTCACCAAGCTCCTGCCGATCACACCGCCGAAGACGCCACCGGCTTTCGCCTATTCCGCGACCGGTGTGCTCCATCGGACCGTGGCCCAAGCCGGGTTCCACAAACTGATCGAGACAGAAGCGCTCACGATCTGGAGCTATGCCCATGAAGAGGCCGCCTTGCGCGGCCTGCTCTCGACCGGCGCTGCAGCACAAGCAATCAACTGCGCCGGCATCGAACGCGTCCGCGAAAGAGTCCGCGAATTCCTTACGCCATTCCGTTTACCCCGCGGAGGCTATCGGTTGGAGAACGCGTTCCGCTACCTTGTGGCTCAGCGTTCGTGAACGCCTTTCTGCTAGAGCGCAACGCATTCACAGAGACAAAAACGCTCGACCCGACCATCAGTAACGCCGCCGCGATCGGATGAAGCCAGCCCGTCGCGGCGAGAATCATGCCGACTGCGTTGTAGCCCGCCGCGAAAAGCAGATTGATTCGGATACTCCGGCGCACGTCTCGCGCGATACGGATCGCCGCGGGCAAGACACGCAGATCGTCTCCGGCAAAAACCGCCATCGAGGAGGCCCGCGCGAGTTCGGCACCCGAGTTCATCGCGATCGACGCTTGCGCCGCGCTCATCGCCGCCGCGTCATTCACTCCGTCGCCAGCATAGACGATGGTTCGGCCGCTCGCCACCAGTTCCTGCACGTGTTGCAATTTCTCCGCCGGAGTAAGTCCGCTGCGCACCTCAACCGAAAACGCCTTCAACACCTCGCCCGCCCGCGGATCTCCGCTCAAAACTTCGTTTTTCAAGCCCAGCCGATTCAATTCTCTTAGCCCTTCGCTCATCCCGGTCCGCCAATTTTCCTCCAGCTCAACCACACCGGCCAAAACTCCGTCGACGAAAACATAAACAGGCTTCCCGGACAGTTTGTCATTTAATAGGTGACAAACTTGTTGGCGCAAAGACTCGGCAGAAGCAGAACCAGGTGCATGGGCTAAAACAATGTCCACTTCGCCAATCGCGAGTGACATCGGTTCACCGTGCGGGTCGAGCACTTGGGCAACGATGCCTTTGCCCGGAATAATTTCACGGCTCAATACTTGCACGCTCGGGAGGTTTCCCGTTTGCCCGCGGAAACAAGTGGTCAACGCCACGGCCACGGGGTGATTCAGCCCGGCTTCCGCCGCAGTGACAGCCGCTTTCAGCCACGTGTGATCGTAGCCCGTGCTCACGAGATTAAAGCGCGCTACGCTGAGAGCGTCGTTCGAAAGCGTCCCCGTTTTATCGAGCAAGACCACGTCGGCAGCCGACAATCCTTCGAGAAAGTCACCCGTCCTCGCCACAAGACCCATGCTTGCCAAACGCGCCAGCCCACCCCAAACCGCGACCGGCGTTGCCAAACCCATCGCACAGGGACAAGCGACCAGCAGGACGGCCATGGAGTTGAACAGCGCCCGCTCCCAGGTCCCGTGAAAGATCCACCCAGCAAACGTCAGCACGCTCGTCCCAATCACGGCCGGCAAAAACCACGCCATCAGGCGATCCGCCTGGAGTTGCAACCGCGAGGGCGCGATCCCCGCCCGTCGCACCGTTTCCAAAATCAGGTCGAGTCGGCGTGGACCGCCTTCGGTCAGGATCTCAAAACTTCCATCGACCGAATACGTGCCCGCCAATACGCGGTTGCCGGGGCCACGTGGTTCCGGACACCATTCACCGGTCATGGAAGACTCCTGAACATAACCAGTGCCAGAGACAATCTGTCCATCGACCGGAATCGGCGCGCCAGGAGCGACGCGTACCTTCTTCCCTGCAGGCAAATCGCGTGCCGCACACCGGCTCACCGTTCCATCGCCCTCAACGATCTCACAGGTATCGAACCGCTCGCGCATTTGGTCCACCGCACGCAGCGCCACCACCCGGCTTTTCGCGCCGAGCATCTTGCCCGCCGTGTGCACGACGATGAGAATCGCAACGACCTCATAATACACGGAGCCAGTCCGCGTAAACGTGCTCACAAGCGATCCCGCAAAAGCTCCAGCCAGTGTGACCAGAAAAAGCAGATCGATACTCACCTTCCGCTCGCGCAAGGCGTCCCATGCCGATCGAAGAAGTTCGCCGCCCAAAAACGCCAGCGCACCGAGAGCCGAGGCGATCAAAATCCCATGAACAACGACATAAGCCCATCCTGAGATTTCGGAGAGATTCACCGCCAAGCTGAACACCATGACTTGGCCGGCAATCGCCGCACCGGCACCTATGCGCAACCAGCCGCGATCAACAAGTCGTTGATCCGCCTGAAGGCCTGGTTCGTTATGTGGCTCGGTCATCGAAGAGTGCTAGAACATCCACAGAGTCAGCGACCTCGCGTCCCTCGTCAAACTGCACCCTTACCGCTCAACCGATAAATTTCATCCGACGGGCCGCAAAAAACATCATGCGGAGCAAAAGCCAGCCGTGCCTCCAGCGGTGAATATTGGTCGAGCCGTAGGTCCGCTCCTTGTAGCGGATCGGCACATCGACAATTTTGAGCCCGAGTTTGCTCGCACCGAACAATAGGTCGAAATCGCCAAACGGGTCGAAATCCCCAAAGTAAGTGCGTCCCGCCGCGATGCGGTCGTAACTTTCGCGCCACAAAACTTTCGTGCCGCAAAGCGTGTCCTTTACCGACTGTCCCAACAGCCACGAGAAGGCCAACGCGAAGAACTTGTTCACGCACATGTTGAGAAACGGCATCGCCTTTTTTTGCATCGGGTACACCAGTCGCGATCCGTTGACGAACTCCGCGCGGTTCGACGCGAGGACTTCGTAAAACTTCGGCAGCTCTTCCGGCGGAACCGTAAGGTCGGCATCAAGAATCATCAACATCTCGCCCGACGCAGCCGCAAATCCAGCGCGCACCGCGTCGCCTTTGCCGCGGCCGGGTTGCTTCAGGATTTTGATCTTGCGCTGCGGATTCGCCTGCTGCACGCGCTGTATTTCTCCCCAGGTGTCGTCGGACGAACCACCTTCTACAAACACGATTTCCGTGCCGGCGCCCATCTCAGGCGTGCGCTCGACCGCGGCAGCGATGTTTCCCTGCTCGTTTCGCGCCGGAATGATCACCGATACCGTCGCGGCCCGCGGTTCCAGGCGGCGCCGCGGGCGCGCCGTAAGAAACATCGCCAGTCCCAGATGCCAGAACAGCGGAGCGAGCCAGCGATTCAGCAGCCGATCCACGCCAAGCAAAGGAAGCGGACAAAGAATCGCGGCGTGTTGGTTTACAACCTCCCAATCGCTCAGCAAAGCAAGATTCAACACGTCCGTCCTTGCCAGCCAGTGCGGCGCCCGTGGGCCGGTGCGCAAACCCAATCCCGTCGCTAGGTCCAAGAGCGGCCGCCAAAGGTGGTTTTGGTAATTCAGAACCAATCGCGTCCGCGGGTGAGCGACCGCGTGCAGGCGCTCAAGAATGCGCTGAACGTCCTGGGCTTCGTTCAAAACATCCGAGACGATGATAACGTCGAACGTGCGCTCGAGCCGCAGTTCTTCTCCTGCCTGCAAAACGAATTTCCCGCGCGGCAGCTTGGCTTGCGCCGCAGCAAGCACGTTCGCATCGACGTCGACGCCGGTCACATCCTGGTTGGGCAGCATGGCCAGCAAATCACCGCTCCCACATCCCACCTCCAATACGCTCGCCTCGGCCGGCACAAAGTACCGGAAATGCCGCGCGAGCATTCTCCGGTAAAAACGACCCGCCCAGCTCAACTCGCGAGCAGGGCTTTGCTTGATCTGTGAATCGCCGGACAGGGACATCGCTCCCATGCAGGCGCATGCGTTCCGCGGTGTCGAGTTCGGAGAAAACGGCTGCCGTTCAGTTCGGGCCAACTTCGATTCCGAAGGGCACGAACCGCTCGCTTCCCTTCAAGCGAACCTGCGCCCATACCACGTACTTTCCGGGTCGCGGGAACGTCACTTTAAACGTCAGTGTCGGGGCCGCCGCGTCCAGCGGATAATTCAAGCCGATCTCGTTCGGGTGCAGATGAGCAAAGCCCGAGCGGCTTTCGTCGAACGCAACCAGATGCGCAAAGGCACCCATCACCGGTTCCAATTTAACCGCCCCCCCGTCAGAGCGTGCCACTGAGAACGAAAAGTCCACGATTTTCCCCGCCGTCGGCGTCTGCAGCGAGTGCAGCTCAAAACGGTATCCGCCTTCTGCATACGCGCTCGTTGGCTGCACACGTTCCTCTTCCGTCGAGCCAGCGCCGGACGAGCCGACCTGCAGGTCCGCGCTCGCGTAGAGGCCGCGCTGCGTAGCCGCCGGCGTGAAATCCGCAAATACCCGATAAAGACCAGCCCTACGGGGCGTAAAACTAAACGCCCATTCCCCCGGCAATGCGCCTGGTGCGGGATGAACGTGTTGATAGTCCTGCAACGTCGGATCGACGATCAGGAGGTGCAGCTTCTCCGTGTGCACAACCAGCAGGTCTTCGGGCGCAATCGCTTTCCCCGTCAGCGTTTTTAGCTGTAGAGTCATCCGCATCGGCTGCAGCGGCTCGGTAGAACCATTCGGCACCAGGGTCATCGCCACGGGCGAGCGCACCGAAACCACCGGCAGAAACTGCGGATTCGCCGGATCGCAAAACTCGATCGACCCAGCTCCCGCGCGAAAATCCATATGACTTAAATTCGTTCCCGTGGGCAAAAGACGAACCACTGTATAAATGCCAAGCGCCACCGCAGTGATCAGCAGCACCTTGCCCCACGGGTTCGGCCGCGGAGGGCCGTACGTGTTCGGCGAGGCGGTTTCCAATTGCAGGCTCATCCGCGTTTCAGTTTTTGCACGAAGTCCTGCACGTCCCAGGTGCTGCCATCCGCGCGGTGAACGATTTTGCCGTCCTCGTTAATAAGAAGCGTTGTCGCTGTGTGATTGACCAAGTCGCCTTTGAATTCGCGAAGCACGCCGAACTGCGCGAGGAGATTCTTAATCGCAGCCTCTGGCCCGGTCAGAAAACTGTAGTTGCTCGTGTCGATCGCCCGTTGGTGAGCGTAGGTCTTCAGAACGCCGGGCGTGTCGTAGGCCGGGTCGAGGGAAATCGAAAGGAGTTCCAAATTGTTCACGCCCTGTTCACGCGCAAATCGCTGCACTTGCTGGAAGCGGGCCACGGCGGCGGGGCACATCTTTGCGACCTGACAGCGGGTAAAAATGAAATTGAGCATCACTTGCCGGCCGCGGAAGCGGTCACTCTTCACAACCTTGCCGTCCTGATCGAACAGCGTGAACTGCGGCGCGTTCTCGCCCACTTCGCGGTAGGCGTGCTGACCGCGGATCATCGTTTCCTGGTTAAGCGCCTCGGCCGCTCCTTGTACGGCCGCGGTGTCCGCCGGATCGGCCGGCCAAATATTTTCCAAATGAAAATCGCCGTTGCCGGTGGCGACCAGTTTGGCGCGGATGCGTTGTCCCACCCGCGCGTTCGCCAGATCGCCATCGTTCACGTCGAAGTCCATCGTCATGGCTGGCATCAATCCCTTGATCTCGTCGTGCCGCACCCGCAGCGTCTTGGCTCCGTTGTCGATGGCCAGGATTTCCCCCGTCAGCGGATAACTTTTTTCCCCATTTGCAGCGGTCGTCGATTCACCTGCCGCGGGTTCCGGCTTTTTGCCGCACCCGGAAAACGCGGTCATGACCAACAGAATCGCTGCGAGGAGCGTGCGCATGGAATAAGTTTTTGTGTGAAATGCCGGGTTAGGCATGGAAAAAGCGTCGAGGGATTTGCGGATCGTACGCCGAGCGCTTCGTTTCGCAACTGATGCCCCCCACTTATTCCACACGCGTCTCCACCTACCGACCGGCCCTCGCCTGGTTCGCCGGAATCGGTAGCGTGTGGGTTTTTGTGTTGGTCACCATGGGTGCGTTTACCACCAGCATCGGTGCCGGTATGATCTTCCCGGACTGGCCGCTTTCTAATGGTTCGCTCAACCCCAACGGCTGGTTCCACAACGTCGCGATGTTTGCCGAACACTCGCATCGGCTGAGCGCGGGCATCATGTCGATCATCACGATCGCGATCGCCGCATGGGTTTGGCGCACCGATTCGCGCGCTTGGCTCCGTCGACTCGCGATCGCGGCCGTGGTCCTGATTTTCGTGCAAGCCTTCGTCGGTGGTCTTCGGGTGCTGCTTGAAAAGCACCAGGTGGAGATGATCGGCACGAGCGTCGGCCGCTTGTTCGCGATGGCGCACGCCTGTCTCGCACAGATTTTCGTCTGCACCCTTGCGGCGATCGCCGCCGCCTGCTCTCGGCCATGGATCGAGAGCAAGCCGCTCGTCGAATCGCCCGCACTCCAACGCCTTCGCACGCTGGCCGTCACCTGCTGTGCGCTCATTCTCATCCAACTCGCCATCGCTGCCGTGATGCGACACAGCTTCGCGGGTCTGGCGATTCCGACTTTTCCGCAGAGCACACCGGAGGGCGACTGGCTGCCCGCCCATTGGGATTTTCGTGTGGGAATCAACTTCGCCCACCGAGTGATGGCGCTTTTTATCACTGTCGGCGTCGTGTGGTTCGCGTCGAGTCTGCTGCGTTCCGCTCACACGGCCCGCAACCTCAAGATTGCCGCCGGAGCCCAGCTGGTTTTTCTCGTCGCTCAAATTGCGCTTGGCGCTTCGGTGATCTGGTCCGGCCGCAATCCACACACCACAACCGCGCACGTGATCGTTGGCGCACTGCTCCTCACCACAACGTTTCTGATCACGTGGTTTTTGCATCGGGATGCGATTGAGCGACGCGACGCCGCCCCCGCCGCCAAAGCTTCGCCCTTTTCGACTCCCGCTTTATCCCGCTCATGAACTCTCCGGCTGTTCCCATTGATTCGACCGCTCGGCCCGTCGCAGCGCACGCCACTTTCGGCGACTATTTGGAATTGACGAAACCGCGGCTGAGCGCGCTCTCGGTGATCACCGCGGTGTTCGGCTATTTCGCAACGCGTAGCCCTTGGGAAGCCGGCGTTTTTTTTCCGATGCTGATCGGCACTTCCTTCGCGGCCGCCGGTGTCGCCGCGCTGAATCAATGGATGGAAAGCGACACCGACGCCTTGATGAAACGCACCGCCGACCGGCCGCTTCCTTCTGGGCGAGTGACAACCGGCTCCGCGTTCGTCCTCGGCTGGGCTTTCTGTTTCGGAGGACTCGCTTTGCTCTTCGCGAAGGTCAACGCCCTCGCGGCGGCCTTCGCGCTCGCCACGATCGTTTCCTACCTGGCGCTCTACACGCCGGCTAAACGCTGGTCGCGCTGGTCGACTGAGATCGGTGCCGTCGCCGGCGCGTTTCCTCCTTTGATTGGTTGGGCGGCCGCCGAAAATCACTCGGCCGCGCTCGGCTGGGTCCTTTTCGGCATTCTCTTCTTCTGGCAAATTCCACATTTCATGGCCATCGCGTGGACTTATCGACGCGACTACGAGACGGTGAACTTCCCGATGCTTGCCGTGCGTGATGCTTCTGGCCGCAAGGTCGCGGCGTGGTCCCTGATCAACACCATCGCCGCCGTCGCCGTGAGCCTCACGCCTTCCCTGCTCCGGCAAACGAGCAAACTCTACCTCGCCGCCACTCTCGTGCTCGGCGTTTGGTTCACCGGACGCGCACTGGCTTTCGTTCGCGTGGCGCCGCGCGAACCCACTGCTCGGAAACTTTTCTTTGCCTCGATCATCTGGTTGCCGATCCAACTCGTTTTACTCGTCGCCGATCGCTGGCTATTTGCCTGATTTCGACCATGAACGTCGAAGTCTTCCCAGCCCTCAACGCCAGCCTCAACGGTCTGGCCGCGGTTTTCATGACCGCCGGTTTTCTCTCGATTAAAACAAAACGCGTCGCGCTGCATCGCGCGTGCATGATCGCCGCCGTGATCGTTTCGACGCTTTTCCTTATTTCGTACGTCATTTACCACACGCAAAAAGGCGAACCCACCCGCTTCGGCGGCACCGGCGCGATTCGCTCCGTGTACCTCGTGATGCTCGCCTCGCACATTTTGCTCGCGATGGCCGTGGTCCCGCTGGTGTTGCGCTCGGTCTACTTGGCAGCAAAAGGGCGGTTCGAGCAGCACCGCGCGTGGGTGCGCTGGACGTTCCCGATCTGGTACTACGTTTCGATTACAGGCGTGCTCGTCTACTTCTTCCTCTATCAGTGGTGGCCGCACGCCTAAACAACTGCGGGCGCTCCGCTGGCTCCCGACCTGCCGATCCTCTTCACGTATTTGGGTCGTCGTTCTGCCGCCCGGCCCACCGACGCGTTGGCGCACAGCCGTGCGGCTTTTTTGTTTTTCGCGGCCGCACCCTTATTTGTTGCGCGCGAAATCGCACGAACAAATCGGCCGGGCAGAAACACTGGGACGCCCGAACACTCTTCGGAAACACCGCCGTCCCCACAACCCGCGCTAACATTACGCAAGCACCTCAACCAGTTTTACTAATGCCCAACAGAAGCGCTTGAAATGGGCTTGTTAGTGCAAACGGTGTAACCGCCGTACCCTGCTTCACACGGCGAATTTTCACATGACCATGACGAGTCCTGTTCCCTCGCGAACCTTTTTCCGCCGTTGCCTTTCCGGCCTTCTCGGAATCGCCGTTCCGCTTTTTTTTAGCGGTTGTTCTTGGATCGAGGGGCACCAATCCACGTTCGATACTCATGGGCCCGTCGCCAAATCGCAGCTCGGTGTCTTCTACACGACGCTTTGGGTGACAGGCATCATCTTCGTCATCGTAGCCAGCGTACTCGCCTACGCGACGTGGCGATTCCGCGTGCGAAACGCCGACGAGGAACACGCCGCGCCGCCGCCGCAGAGCCACGGCAATCCGTTGATCGAGATGAGCCTGATCGCGGCTTCGGTTTTCGCGCTCGTGATCATCGCCGTGCCGACGTTGCACGCGATTCGTTACACGTACGACGTCCCCGACGCACAAAAGGACAACGCCTACGAGGTCAACGCCACGGGCGTGCAGTGGTGGTTCCGCTTCGAATATCCTTCCGAAAAAACCGAGGGTGCCGGTGCGCTCGTCACCGCCAACGAACTCGTCATTCCCGCCGGCCGTCCCGTCCGCGTGAATCTTCGCACGTCTGACGTGATTCACAGTTTTTGGGTCCCGAAGCTCGCGGGCAAAGTCGACATGATTCCCAACCGCGGCAACTCCCTTTGGCTGCAAGCCGACCAGCCGGGCTACTTCTGGGGCCAATGCGCCGAGTTCTGCGGCGAGGACCACGCGGTCATGCGTTTTCGTGTCATTGCCCTCGATGAAAAAGATTTCGCCGCCTGGCTGAGCAATCAGAAACAGCCAGCGCGCAAGGTCGACGCTCAGCCGGTCGAGCTCGCGCAGGTGCAAGCCACACCGGTCGCGTTCCGACGCAACTCGCCGGGTTGGAGCGACGAGTTCGACGCCAACCCATTTGAAGGCTGGAAAGCCAAACAGGCCGTTTCCTCCAACGAATCTCCCGCACTCGTCGCCCGAGGCCGCAAGCTTTTCCAGGAAAAAACCTGCGTGAGCTGCCACTCCATTCGCGGCCACGAGGGCGCGGGCGTCACCGCTCCGGATCTCACGCATGTCGGTTCCCGCACGACGATCGCCGCCGGCTTGTTGGAAAACAACACGACTAATCTGATGCGTTGGATTCTCGACCCGAACAATGTGAAGCCGAACAATAAAATGTACGTCGGCGTTCCGATGGGCGGGGCGGTGATGGCCGGTTACATGAACCGCGACGCAGAAACAGGTCACCTTTCACCCAACATCAGGGTCTCGCCCGCCGAAGCCGCAGCGCTCGCCGCCTACCTGCAGAGCCTGAAGTAAACCAAAAACCTTTCCCACGCATCTTTCGTAGTCCGTCCATGGATACCATCGCGCCAGTCAGCCCGACCGAACACTCAACACACGTTGCCGCCAAGCGTCCGTGGCTTTTCACGCGCCCGACGGCGAAGACCGGCCTGATCAGCTGGTTGACGACGGTCGACCACAAGCGCGTGGGCATGCTTTACGGGATTTCCGCGCTCTTCTTCTTCCTCGTGGGCGGTCTCGAGGCGTTGTTGATCCGCATTCAACTCGCCGTGCCGAACAACACGTTCATCTCGCACCAGCTCTACAACGAGTTGTTCACGATGCACGCGACGACGATGATCTTCCTCGCGGTCATGCCGCTCTCGGCAGCGTTCTTCAATTACATCATGCCACTTCAGATCGGCGCACGCGACGTCGCGTTCCCGCGGCTTAATGGTTTCGCATTCTGGGTCTTTCTCGCCGGCGCGATTATCCTGAACGTCGGCTGGTTCATCAAGGCCGGCGCTCCCGATGCAGGTTGGTTCGGCTACGCGCCGCTCACGCTGAACGCCTACTCCAACCAGTTCCGCCACGATATTTCGACTGACTTGTGGGTGATGGGTCTGCAGGTGCTCGGTGTTTCCTCCGTCATTGGTTCGCTCAACTTCATCGTCACGATCATCAATCTGCGCGCGCCGGGCATGACTATGATGCGGCTGCCGGTCTTCACGTGGATGACGTTGATCACCGCCTTCCTGATCATCCTCTCCTTTCCGGCGATCACCATCGCTCTCGTCGAGCTGATGATGGATCGCCAATTCTCGACCAACTTCTTCGAAGCTTCCAACGGCGGACTCCCGATTTTGTGGCAACACTTGTTCTGGGTCTTCGGCCATCCGGAGGTGTATATCCTGATCCTGCCCGCGATGGGCATCATCTCGGAAATTCTGCCGACGTTCTCGCGCAAGCCGCTCTTCGGTTATCCGATCGTCGTTTTCTCGGGCGCGTGCATCGGCTTCCTCGGCTTCGGCGTGTGGAGTCATCACATGTTCACGACCGGCATGGGCGTGATCGCCACCGCCGCGTTTGCCTTGATGACCATGGCGATCGCTGTTCCGACCGGCGTTAAAATCTTCAACTGGATCGGCACGCTCTGGGACGGCCACATTCAAATGCGCACGCCCATGATGTTCGCCTTGGGCTTCATCTGGATGTTCATGATGGGCGGTTTCTCCGGCATCATGCACTCGGCCGCTCCGGCCGACAGCCAGCAGCAGGACAGCTATTTCGTCGTCGCGCATTTCCACTACGTGCTGATTGGTGGTTCGGTTTTCGCCTTGCTGGCAGGCATTCATTATTGGTTCCCGCTCGTGTTCGGACGTCGCGTCCCGGAATTCTGGGGCAAACTTTCCTTCTGGGTCGTTTTCATCGGCTTCAACACGACGTTCTTCCCGATGCACTTCCTCGGCCTCAACGGTATGCCCCGCCGCACCGCCGTTTACGACGGCAATATGGGTTGGAACACACCGAACTTCATCGCCACGGTCGGCGCCTTCATCCTCGGCATCGGCATCGCGATCTATTTCGCGGTGATGATCTATACCTACTTCAAGGGCCAAAAGGCGGGCCGCGATCCGTGGGATGGCCGCACGCTCGAGTGGGCGCTTCCGAATCCACCGCCTGAATACAATTTCGCTGTCACGCCGTCCGTGCACGCCCGTGACGCTTTCTGGTACGACAAGCAGAACGCCGAAGAAACCGCGCGTGAGCGAACGCATCGGGTGCACGAGCAGCACGAACACGGCGGCATTCACATGCCGAGCCAGTCCTGGTTCCCGCTGTTCACGGCGATCGGCATGCTCATCGGCGGTCTTTTCCTGGCCAATCACAACTACGTCGGCGCCATCGCTGGCGGCGCTTTGACTTTCCTCGGCGCAACCTTGTGGGCCCTGGAAGGCCCTGGCGGTTATCACGTTCACCCGGCTGCCGAAGAAGCCGACGCCGATACTCCGTCTTCGAACACCCTGCACTGAGCCGCCGAACCTTTCCGCCTCTCCAAATGAGCAGCCACGCCGCCACCATCGATCATCATCACGACGTCACCACGTCGACGGGCATTCCCAACAAGAAGCTCTTCATGTGGGCGTTCCTCGCGTCCGACTGCATGTTCTTCGGCGCGCTCATTTCGACGCACCTGATCTACCGTTTGCATCCGCCGACCGGTTCGCCACAGGTCAACAAGGTCTTCAGCATCGAGCTCACGTCGTTCTCGACCTTCATCCTCCTAATGTCGTCGTTGCTGATGGCGCTCGCGGTCAACGCCATTCAAAAGGGCAACATCCGCAGCACGCGCAACAACCTACTCGGCACGATTTTCTTCGGCCTGATCTTCCTCGGATGCCAGGTGTACGAGTTCAACCACTTCGTCCACGAGAAACAGGTTACGCTCTCGAACAGTACGTTTGGTACAACCTTCTACACGCTCACCGGTACGCACGGCTGCCACGTCGCCATCGGCGTGCTCTGGCTGATCCTGATGTACATCCGTTCCTTCAAGCCCGCCGACGCCGATTCGGCAGGACGTCCTTGGATCATTCGCAGCTTCGTTCATCTCGCGATTTTCGCCGTGACGATCGTCGCCGGCATGGCGCTGGTGCTGGAATATTTCCACGCCCGGCAGGTTCATCAGCCGCTCGCCGAATTCCTTCCCGAAGTGCTCATCGAACTTCTGGTCACCGCGGCCGGCATGGCCGCGCTCGTCTGGCTCGACCGCAGAAAAACCGCCGTCGAATTCGGCGAGGCCAACGCCATCGATGTCGAGTCGATGGGCCTTTACTGGCACTTTGTCGACATCGTGTGGATCGTCATCTTCACGGCTGTCTACCTCCTCGAATATCTCTGATCCCGTCATGAGCGATTCCATTGTCCCAACCGCCGCCGGCCATCTTTCGCCGTCCCAAAGCAAGTTTCACACGTTTGTTCAGATCGCGATGGTCCTTTCGATCATCACGGGCGTGGAGATTGTGCTCGTTTATCTGCCATTCGCCAAATGGCTGATCCTCTCGACGCTGGTGATTTTGTCGGCCGCCAAGTTCCTCTTCGTGATCTTCGTGTTCATGCATTTGAAGTGGGATAAACTTTTCTGCACGATCCTGTTTTTCATCGGCCTGATTCTTGCGCTCGGCACGGTCGCCGCGCTGCTGCTGATCTTCGGCGCCGAAGCCAGCAAACCGATCAACATCCAAACCCTCCAAACCGTGTTGCCCGCCTTCGGATGGGCCTGAACCGTTCTTCTGTAGCCGGGGGCGCGGCCCGAACCTTTTCCCATGATCGACTGGCGGCACTGGCATAATGAACCGCACCTGATCGGGGGCCTCGTGCTTCTCGGCTGGCTTTACGCGATCTTCACCGGCCCGCTGCGTCATTGGTTCACGCAAGAAAACGCCTACCCGCGCGCCCACGCTTGGAAATTCTACACCGCGCTCGTCGTCTTCTATCTGGCGGTCGGTTCGCCTCTCGATCAAGTGGGTGAACGCTTTCTGCTCAGCGCGCACATGATCCAGCACCAACTGCTGATCTACGTTTCCGCCGTGCTGTTTCTCCTCGGCCTGCCCACCTGGCTCCTTCGCCCGATCACCAGCGCTCCCAAGCTCCGCCCGCTTCTGCGTGTGCTTAGCCACCCTATCATCTGCGGCCTTCTTTACACGCTCGTGCTTTCCGTCTGGCACGCCCCCGACCTGTATGACTTCGCGCTGCGCAACAAAAACATCCACGTGCTCGAGCACCTGATGTTCTTCGGCGCCGCACTGTTTTACTGGTGGCCGCTCCTCAGCCCGGCGCCCGAGTATCCGCCGCTCAGCTACGCCGGCCAGATTATCTACGCCTTCGCCGTCACGGTCGGCATGACACCCGTCTTCGCGTTCCTCGCGTTCTCCAACAATGTCCTGTATCCAACTTACGAGTACGCCCCGCGGCTCTTCGCCTCGCTCGGCCCCGCCGAAGATCAACTGCTCGGCGCCGTGATCATGAAAGCCGGCAGTCTCGGCGTAGCCTTGTTCGTGATTGGCGCGGCGTTTTATCGCTGGAGCCAGAAAACCGGCGGCCCCACCCGTGAAGACCACTCCTCTTTCACACAACTCAAACTACAGTCCCTCTAAACACGTCTCACTATGACAACGATTCCTGCCGATCTCAAAGTCGCTCTCACCGAAGCTGGCCTCGCCGATTTCTTTGCCGAATGCACCGCCTCGCACCAACGTGAATATCTCAAGTGGGTCTCCGAAGCGAAGCGCCCCGAAACGCGCAAGAACCGCATCGCCCAAGCGATCGAAATGATCTCCGACAAGCTCGCCAAAGAAACCGCCAAAGTTGGTTTGTAACCGTCAGGACCGTTCGGCCAAAACCGAACCAAGCCCTCCGTCTTTCTTTAGACGGGGTGGTTGCCCTCGGTGCTTTGATCCGCCGCGTTTTCAAACCGTGCGTGCACGGAGTGCCCGCCCTACCTCGATCTCAGGACGGACGATGGAAACTCCTACTCCGCGAGTTTGGTCGATGCCTCGCCGGTAGGGACGGACGCCGGGCCGTCCGCCCCGAATTCCACCGTCTGCCGCCATCTCAGCCGGTCTGGCCGCCGTACCCTACCACCGACGCGGCGAAAAATCCTGTCTCCGGTAGCCGGCGTCGACCCCGGTTCTGTGCTCCACAATCGTCGGCCTCCACGAGGCCAGCTACAATCTCACGCGCCACCTCGATCCGCACGCCGCCACGAACTCACCCGAACCCCGCAGAGCGATTTCCCCCACAGAGAAATTCTGGACCCGTCATCCGCATCGGCTAAGGTTGTGGCCTTCTATGTCCAACAGCGTTCTTGAAGCCATCCACGCGCGGCGTTCCATCCGCGAGTTCGAAAACGAACTCGTTCCAGCCGACGTGATCAAGCAACTCGTCGAGGCCGCCGGCCGCGCCCCCAGTTCGAAAAACACGCAGCCTTGGCGTCTCTTCCTGCTTCAAGGCGCTCCGCTGGAGGCCCTGCGCGCCGACTACCTCGCCGCGTTCGACGCCAATCGTCCCGGCAAGCCCGGCTATCAATATTCGCCCAACCCGCTGCCCGAGGTCTGGGCCGCCCGCGCAAAGGAAAATGGCATTGGTATCTTCAAGCACAAGGGGATCGGCCGCGAAGAAATGGAAAAACGCCGCGCACACGACCGCGAAAACTTCAAGTTCTTCGGCGCCAAACAGGTCTTTTTCATCGGCACGCAAGAAGGTTCCTATTCGTACGGCACCTTCTTCGACTGCGGTTTCGTCTTCGATAACCTCATGATAGGACTCACCTCGCTTGGCTACGGCTCCTGCCCGCAGTTCAGCGCGATGGCTTATCCGGACTTGTTGAAAAAACACATCCCCGGCAGCGAAGACACGCTCTTCATCGCCGCTCTTCCCTTCGGTCGCCCGAAAGCCACCGCCCACGTCAACGCCTACCAACCCTCGCGCGACGCCCTCGACAAGTGGTTCAAGGTCGTCGGCTGAGCCGTGAGGAAACCGGGTAATGCGCACTCCCGTCCATATCCGAAAAGCCACTACGGACGATGCGGAAGCGATTAGTCCCCCAGTTCCAGATTTTTAAAAACAGAAAACTAATCTGGAACGCTGGAACTCTGGAAAAAACGACTCATCTCCAAATTACCCACCTCTATTTCCAGGAAAACACCTCCGTTTCAGATTTCAGCGGATCGTTCCAGAGTTCACGAGTTCCAGATTTTTAGAAGCCCCGTCCGCCGAACCGTTCACCACGACCAACGTCCGTTCGCAGAGATAGTGTCGCCGCCCGGCAGCGTCGCGTGTTGTCTCGTCTCTTTCTGATCGCACGTCCATGAAGAAAATTATCGCCGCTGTTATCGGGGTTCTCCTTTTCGCCGGTTTGCCGGTGCTCGTCTGGCGGCTGGCGGGCCACGGCGCCTTTGCGGCACAGCCGGCGCGAGCGGCGTATCTCGTCGTGGCCACGCTGCTCCAGATCGCCGTGGCCGTCTTTGTACCTGGCCAGGGGTTTAGCCGCACGGAGGGACAAACCGTAGTCGCACGACAACGCGTGGCTGTGATCTTTCTGCAACTGCTGACCATCGGCGTTGTTGTGATCAGTCCGTGGACCGACAGCGGCGCGACCGCCTCAATGCTCTCGCAGCCGTTGCGCTATGCGGGGCTGACTCTCTTCGCAGGGGGAACCTTGCTAATGAATTGGGCCGTGGTCTGGCTCGGGCGGCATTTCAGCGTACAAGTCACGCTCCAGGAAAACCACCGTCTCGTGACCAAGGGGCCGTACAAGTGGATCCGGCATCCGCGGTACACCGGGATTACCTGCTGCTTCCTCGGCATCGCGCTCGTCTTTGCCTCTGTCATCGGGTTTGTGCTCTGGGTTTTGCTATTCGCCACCCTGCTCTGGCGTATTCACGACGAAGAGACATTGATGGCAGCAGCATTCCCCGCCGAGTGGCCCGAATACTCCCGCAAAACGGCGAAGCTGATTCCATATTTAGTCTAGGCGCTGCATAGTTCCGTGCGAATACTTTGCTTCGGCGAGTCAAAAGGCTTCCGCTCCATACGCCGTTTCGCGGGAATCCGCGTGAGCAAAACACGCTTAGCGCACACGAAGATATTTCAACGTGGCATACGCTCCCCCGTGAGAAACATCCGGTACTAAATCGAGCCGGAGGTCGGTTATCCCGTCTAAAGTGGAAGCATAGTTCTCATCCTCCCGGGTGGTCCGTGCCGAAAAATTAAACTGTTGTCGCACAAGTTCGTGGTAAGTGGTTCCTTTGTCCCGCGAATAGCTCAATAAAAATTCCTGCGTGCGTGACTCCGTGGCCTCAAAGCCCAGAGAAATCAGACTGATTTTTTGGGGATCAATGAAATGTATCCAAAGCGTCTGCGGGCCAGGTTGAGCCGCACGCCAGCCGCCAGGGGAGTAATCGACCAATGCTGCTTCAATCGTCCGCAAGGGATCCTCTGAAGTCAGCCGGATGTGGCTCAGCTGCTCCAAATTTAACCAAGCTTCGCCACTTTCGGGAAGCGGCTCGGTCGGAGGTGCTACTTGTTGTTTGTTCATCGACAGCGCTGGACCTTGCAGAGAACTCTCCCAGCTGCGTCGTCGTCGGCTTTCGCTTCAGACCACCACAGCGGGAGAGCTGCTCAGCAGACTCAGGAACTATAACGTTTCACAGAAAAATTTAACGCCCGGCACTTCACTTTCCGCTCTCACAGCGGAAAGCCGAGAAGCCCGTAAGCCTTATGCGTTTTGTTTCTTCCGACTGTATCGGCGGAGGGCGATCAGAGCGGCAAGAGCTCCTGCGCCAACCATCCCGTAGGTAGAAGGTTCCGGCACCGGGGTGAAGGGCGTGCCGCTCGAGTTAAAAAACTGAAACGCAAGCACCGTGTCGGTATAATCACGATCGGAGCCACGGTCTAGGCGCCAGTCCTCGAGCCCCACGAGGTAAGTGGTGATATCCATGTAGGTGCCCAGAGCGGGGATCCAAGTGCTTACGCTCAACGATTGCTGGGCCCAAAGGACATTTCCCGGGGGGATGACAACCGAACTATTCGCCGGATGGAAGAGCGTGTAGTCGCCTCCGTTACCCGTGCCGTCTCCCTGGCCTTGGAACCAGAGGTCAAAATTGCCGGTGGTCCCCACTGCAAAACGGAGGTCGAAGTAATCCCCGAAATGCACGTTAACCGGACCCGCCGACGGATTGCCCTCCATCATGGGAAAAACGGTGTACGATTGCGGCCCGGCAAAATTTCCGGAATAGGTGTAGCCGAGGCTGTCGCGCCACTGGGCCGACTCTCCGAGAAATATGGTCCGCAAAATGCCACCGTTGGCATTGATCGTATTCAAATTGGCCTGAATGGCAGAGGGCATCGACGTGGCAAAAGGAAGCCCAATCGAGTTGTACGCCGTGGTGGAGATCGGCGCGGTGCCATCCGTCCCATTTGCGCCTCGGAACGCGCCGAGCCCGGCGGTGTTTTCCCAATGAGTAGTTCCGGCATTGAGGCCGATAGGCTGAACAACAACACCGTCAATCGTGGACGCAGGAGGCAAAACAGCCATCTGTGCGAAAGCCGACGCGCCCATCAGGGCGGTTAAAGAGAAGATGCAGAGAGTTTTCATACTTGTAGATTGCAATCAGTTAATGGGATCAGTCGTCACCCTGAGCGTACGCCTTCGGAAGCGAACTGAGTATCCAGCGGTACGGTGCGTACTGGATCAGAGGCATCCCTTGCAGGCAGGTGAGGGCGCGCCTCACCGCCCTACCCTTTAAAGGTGAGTGTATTCACTGTTTGGATAGCCTCTTTCGCTCCTCCGTGCTGGCTGGCGGCTGATGAGGGTGAGCGGCGTGAGATGGGTGAACGCCCCGAAGGCAAAAATTGGTACTTGGAGTAGCAATTTGCCGCTTGGAGTACCCCGGTTTGGTACGTCGAGCAGCAAATTTGGCGCTTTTGAACCCATTTCCTACCTCGGAGCGCCCACTTTGCCACTCTGAGTATCCGAACCGATACCCAAGAGTCCGACTTCAGCTGTCTAAGTGGCAAATGCGGCACTCGAAGCGGGAAACTTGGCGGTAAAAGTGCCGTGTTTCCTCCTCAAAATGTCGGCGTCGGGACTTTTACCGGCAAATTTCCCGCCTAGAGCGTCGGCGCCGGCAGTCCAAGCATCGACGCCGGTACGGAAAGTTCCGACTTCGGTACTTAAAGTATCCAGCGCCGTGGTCTGCGTGGCAAAGACGGCGCATGAAGTTCCGACGTCGAGACCGCGAGTGGCAGAGCCGGCAGAGGGAGCAACGTCGGGTTTGGCTCTGGCACCACGTTCAGCAAAAAAGCCGCGCCTCATGACGAGGGCCGCTGGCCCCAGCGCGCAGCGTGGCGGACGTCGGGAGTGAGCCGTTTTCAAACCGTGCACACACAGGGTGCCCACACCACCGCGGATCTGTTTTTGAGGACAGCTAAACCGGCATTTACTTAACCGCGCGGTTCTATGAAATGGCCGGTTCCGCTTCATGAATCCAGGTTTGTCTTGGCAGCGTTTAACACAGTCCGATCTTGGCGTGGTGGTCGCAACCGCCAGCCAGATCCATATCGGCCTGCCCGAGCGGCCCGAGGTGTTTGAGGAAAAATGGCGGCTCTTCCCTGCCGGTTGTTTCAAGCTCGCCGATCGCGACAAACTGGCGGGCTACGGGTTTTCCCATCCTTGGAGGTTTGGCGAGGTTCCTCAGTTGGACGATTTTCTACAACGCCTGCCGGCTGACGCCGATTGCTTGTACTTGCACGATGCGGTCGTGCTGCCGGCCTATCGCGGCCAGGGCGCAGCGGTTGAATTCATCCGGATTGCCAAAAATCTCGCCGCGGAAAAACAGCTTCGGCATCTGGCCATGGTTTCGGTTTACGGTACGTCGGTGTTCTGGGGCGGAATGGGCTTCAAGCTCGAAACAAAGCCCGAACTCACCGCCAAGCTCCAAAGCTACGGCCCCACCGCCAAGTACATGACCTGCGCGATTTGAGGTTTTTGCGCGGAAACCGTTCCGTCAGAAAGATCGCTTTTCGAACCGTGCGCGCACGGAGTGACGTTCCTAAAACCAACGTACCCGGTCGGCCTGGCAGGCCGACCCTACCCCAAAACTAGTGTCTTGAGGTCAAGCTGCTCCGTCTCTCGACCAAAAGGCACCGGCCTCAGCGAGGGCCGGCTACAACCGATCCGACAAACATCGTCGGCACACGCACCACCTCACATCGATCAGAGGTTAAGGCGCTTGGGCGGGAGCGGTGACTTTTTTGCCAGCGGTCGTCGCCGAGGTGCCTGACGCGGATGTTTCAACCGTCTTGGAAGACAAACGGCTTTTCATCTCCGCGTTTTCGTTGGCGATACTCGTCAGCTGGCTTTGCGTCTGCTGAAGGTGTTCGCGCATAGTGCCGAGTTGAGTGGCCTCCATGGCCGCGAGTTCCTTGGTAAGATCCGAGTTCACGGCGGCCAAGATCGCAGCGCTCGTTTCGACCGCTTTCAGCTTTTGGTTGAGGGTTTCAATCTGCTCACGCGCCTCGTTCGCCGCTTTGGAGGACTGCACCATCAGCTGATCTTTTTCCGCGGCGAGTTTTTGGACCTGAGCATCAAGCTCGGTGTTGGCCAGGCGCAGCGACGCAACGTCGGTGCCGGCCTTCGCGGACTGCGTGGCGGCTTCGGCGAGCTTGCCCTGGGCCTTGAGAAGTTCGGATTTGGTCGCGTTGAGCTTTTCTTCATAGGCAGCGAGCTTCTCCGCCAGCGCGCCCGTACTTTCTTTGTTCTGGTTGGCCAAACGTTGATTCTCTGCGGTTAGCTCCTTCCGGCTGGATTCGGCTTTCGCCAGCTCGCTCTCGGTTGTTTTCAAACGGGCTTTCAAAGTGGCAAGTTCGGTCCGGACTTCCTTGGTGGCGCCTCCGGCGGCCTCGATCTGCTGCTTGAGCGCATTGCGTTCTTTTTCGAGAGTCGCGGACGCGGCTTTCAGCCCGGCGATTTCTTCGTTGTTTTTCGCCACCAGCGCGGCGCGGTCGGCAGTGGCCTTGCCGAGCGCTTGCTCCATTTTCTTCAGGCTGGCGGTGAGCACCTCGATCTGCTCGCGGGCTTCGTTGGTCGCCTTGCCTGACTGCGTCATCGCCTGGTCCTTTTCCGCGGCGAGTTTTTGTACCTTTGCTTCAAGTTCCGTGTTGGCCGTGCGCAGAGCCGCGGCGTCCTTAGCCCCCTCGGCAGTCTGCTTGGCGGCTTCGGCTAGCTTGTTCTGGGTATTGAGAAGTTCGGCTTTGGCGTCGCTGAGCTTTTTTTCGTAGGCGGCGAGCTTCTCGGCCAACGTCGTGGAAGACTCTTTGATCTGGGTCGTGAGACGCTGGTTTTCCGCGCTCAGCTCTTTTCGAGTGGACTCGGCCTTGGCGAGGTCGCTTTCGGCGGTCTTGAGTCTGGCACTAGTCGCAGCGAGGTCGGCGGAGAGCGTGGCCTTCGATTCTTTGGAAGAGTTGCTGGCGTCGGCGATCTGCTGTTTGAGGGCGTTGCGCTCTCCCTCAAAATTGGCGGAGGCGGCGCGCAGGGCGGAAATTTCGTTGGTGTATTTGGCGACAGTGGCCGCGAGTTCGTCGCGCTCGGCCTTCAATTTCTCCAGAGCGGTCTGCTGGGTCTTTTCGAGTTCGGTCTTGAGCTGCTGGGTTTCTTTTTTCGCAGCGGCGAGTTGGGCGCCCGCCTTGTCGAGTTCGGCTTTGATGGCGGTTTTGTCCGGTTCGTTCGAAGTGGCCACGATGCCGCGGCGGGCAGCGATCTCGGACCGCCGCTGTTCGAGGAGCTTTTTGCCTTCGGCCAGCTGGTCGGGGCTCAACAGGTCGGTCACGACTTTGTAGGCTCGGCCCGGCGCGCCGTTTTCGGCAGCCAGAGAAAACCAGACGTAGGCTTCGAGAATATTGCCCTGCACTTCCCGCGGGTCGGCGTAGGCGACACCAAGATCATATTGCGCGGCTCCGTCGCCCGCTTCGGCTTTGGCGCGCAGCTCGGCTAATCTTTCACTGCTGAGAGCGCGGGCCGGCAGAATATTCAAGGCGGTGGCGAGCCCGCCTATGAGAATGCATTTCAAGAGGAGACTGATCTTCATACCGTGGAAGCGATGGAACGAAAACATAGGGCCACAGGTTTAAACCGAATATCTGTAATCGACCGCGGAAGGAACCGATTAAGACCATTTGGTCTGGAGGCGGTCGGCGCCTCGGCGTAACGCGTGGTTTTTACGGTATATATACGGCGGCCGAAGGGGTGCAGTGAGAGCGTGTGAGGCGTTTACCCGAGCGGGCGCGGCTTACCCAAACGAGGCGCGACGGGCCGGCATGCGCGAGCTTTCGATCCAATGGCACGGGCCTCAACGGGGCCCGCTATAGGCGAACCGGTGCACGTTCTATTTGTAGCTGGTTCGTTCTGGGTGAGATTCGTGTCATCGAACCGCACCTACCGGATAGGAATGGACCGCCGTGTCATCCCTTCCGCGTACCACCACCTGTCGCTTTTACGGTCGCCTGGCAGGCCAACCCTACCCTCAACCAGCGCCTTGAGATCAAGGCCGTGCACGGAGTGCATGCACACCCAGCTACTCAAACGCGCAATCCTCTACTTCGGCAGTTCGACGCGGCAGACAGAACGGCCGCCGCCGAGATTCGAGGTAAAATAGACGAACTTGTCGCCAGGGCTATAAATCGGGTGTGGGTGGCTGTCCTGGCAGTCCCAGAGCGAGTGGTGCTTGCAGAGCGGCGTCCATTCGATCTGGCCCGCTTCCCAATTTATCTTGAGCTGAGTGATCCATTCGCCGCCCCAGAGGCCGTTCTCGGGCTCGCCTTGCGGATGCCAATAACCGTCCGACACCAACCAATCGTTATGCACCGTGCCGGCGGTGAAGTGGCCGTAGCGCTGATATTCCTTCGGCAGGGCAATCTCGATGTTGTCGTTGCCCGCGGGGCTGACACGGCCGATGTAGGCGGTGTTGTCGGCGAATTTGCCGTGGTAAATGATGTACGCGCCGTCCGCCGTCCACATTTCATGACACGTCCAGTCCTTGCGGCTGCGGTTGCCGCCTTCGCTGCGCAGGCGGCGGTGTTCCTTGCCGTCCCAGAGCCAGAGGCGGCGGATGCCGCAGTCGGACGGCCATTCGTGATTGTAGAGAATCCAGTCGGGATTCACCGGCGAGAATTGCACGTGCGTGATCCAGGCCTGCGGCACTTTTTCGCAGAGGAGTTGTTGGCCCGTCTCTGTATCGAAAACGCGGATATACGAATTCAGCTTCTCGGTGCGGACGCGTTCGTCGATGTCGTAGGTCGGCTTGTCGCTGATGATCTCGTTGCGCTTGCCGCCGACGAAGTTTTCACCAGCGCGTTTGCCTTCCACCGCTTCGTCCTCGAGCGCACGAGCGTCCGTAGTGGGAACGCAAATACGCTTGCCGTCGGCGCTGATGTGCGTGAAGGCCGTGACTTGGTCATCGGGGATGTGCGTGAGCACGCGGCGCTGGCGCAGCATGTTGACGCAGCAGAGGTCATTTCCTTGCAGGTAGTAGACGACGCCGCGCTTGGCATCCATGTTGATGCTCGCCTTGCCGAGGCCGCGGAGCGGGTTGCCGCGGAAATAAACGTAAGACTTCAGCGTGCCGTCGCGATTCATCGAGAGCTCGCGCTCCACGTTGGTCTTCAGGTTCACCGAAATGATGTTCGGATTACCGTCGGCGGATTCACGGACAGCGACGAGATGGCGGCCGTCGGCCGTGACGCTGGAAGTAGTGAAGTAGAGAAGCTGGGCGGGACGACGGACGTCACCGGTCAACTGTTGGAGCTCGGGCATGGCGAAGGAGTTGGCGAGCATGTCAAAGGCGCGCACACACGCAATCGCGTTTCGGAAAATCTGCATGGTACGTCTTTTGCACACGTTTGTAACCACCCGCTTCGGACTTGTGTATAGAGCGTGATGAGTCGAAATATGCGCCCATGCCTGCCCCACACCCCGTGTCAGTTCGAGCCCTCCCAAGGGACGGCTCCAGCGGCAATTACGTGGTCTTGAACAATGTTCACCAGCGATGAGCGACGTAATCATTGAGGCCCAGGGCCTCGGAAAAACTTTCGGCACTCAGCGGGCCCTCGCGGATGTAACGATTTCCGTTCCGCCAGGAACGATCGGGCTGCTCGGCCCGAACGGCGCCGGGAAAACCACCTTCATCAAGTGCCTGCTCAACCTGGAGACGCCGACTGCCGGCACCGCCAAAGTATTGGGTTGTGAGCTACGCGCGCAAAACCGCGCCTCGCGCGAACGCGTCGGCTACAGCCCCGAACAAGATTGCCACATCCCCGGCATGGCGGGCTGCGAATACGTCACCTACTGCGGGCAACTTTCCGGCATGTCGTTTCAACGCGCCCGCCAGCGCGCCCACGAAATCCTCGACCTCGTCGGCATGGGCCAGGAGCGTTATCGGTCGGTCGACACTTACTCCACGGGCATGAAGCAAC
This sequence comes from Nibricoccus sp., assembly GCA_047600805.1. GTDB lineage: Bacteria > Verrucomicrobiota > Verrucomicrobiia > Opitutales > Opitutaceae > JADKHC01. The sequence goes on along the minus strand of JASGKG010000001.1, from coordinate 5,033,883 downwards.
GCGTGAAACTCGCGCAAGCGCTCGTGCACGATCCAGAGCTGGTGATCCTGGATGAGCCAACCAACGGTCTCGACGCCTCGGGACGCGAGAGTATTCTCCATTTGATTGGTTCGTTGTGGAAGCAACTCGGCGTGAGCGTGATGATTTCCTCGCACCTATTGCAGGACATCGAGCGCATCTGCGACCGCGTAATCATCATCGCCGACGGGCGAGTGATCGAGCACGACACGATCGAGTCATTGAAGAGCCGCCAGCAGCACGTCGTGGAATTGTCGCCCTCGGCCGAAAGCGAACGCTTTATGACGGTGCTAAAAACAGCAGGCTTCCCCACCGAACGTTTGTCCAACGGACGGCTGCGCGTGGAAACGGCATCGCAATCGGTCGAACCCCTTTTGAAACTCATGCGCGAACATCGCCTGCCTCCTGCTGAAATCGTTGGAAACCGAAACGCCCTGCATGAGCTGTTCTTGAAATCGCTGGCCGCCAGCCGGGAAAGGAGTGCGAACCATGGAAGCCGCGCTTGATATTCGCCGTTGGGAGGAGAAACCCGCGGGCGTGATGTACCGCCGCTGGGTGATCACCTCGAACGGCCTGCAGCAGCTGATGAAGCTCCGCGTTTTCAAAGGCCTTCTCGTGGTCGCCTGGATCGCGGGCATCCTGTTGGCAGCCGCAGGGTTTTTGTTTACGCAAACCTTGGCATCAGGCGGCTGGTTGGAGAACTGGGCGATCGGCATGGGTCCGCGAGCGCATGCGGTCGTTTCAGCCTTTTGCTCGATGGTCCTGCTCTACCCGGACATTTGCATCCACGGACTGTTTAGTACTTTGTTCTGGTGGCACTCGATGCTGGGGCTCGGCTTGAGCATGGTGGCACTTTCGGTCGTTCTGCCGCGGCTCGTCGCCCGCGACCGCGCCAGCAACGCGCTCACCATCTATCTTTCGAGGCCGCTGACGTCGTACGATTACCTGCTGGGGAAATTCGGGATTATTCTAGGGATCCTGGTTCTGCTCTGGACGGGTCCGTTGCTCTTCGGATGGCTGCTCAGCATGGCGTTCGCACCGAACACTGACTTTTTCGTGTACTCACTGACGGCGCTGGGACGGGCTTTGCTGTTCAACGTGATTTCATTGATCACGCTGTCGTCGATCGCGCTGGGCATCTCTTCGCTCGGCAAAAACGCGCGCGCAGTTACGGCGATCTGGATGGGCACGTGGCTCATCATCGGCGGCATCGCGAATATTCCCAGCACGCCGAACTACGTGCGCGCCCTCAGTTTCAGCCACGATTTGAAGGACGTGCGGCAGGAAATTTTCAAACTCGACGAAATCCTCGAAAAAGCGAGCGAGTCGCTGCCGATGGTAAAGCCCGAATGGCTGAAAGGCTTTCAGGAAGCGCAACGCCAGATCGACTACAACCGCGACGCCAAAGCTTCCGCCGTCGGGCTCGTCGTGCTCGTCATCGCGTCCTCGTTTGTATTTGCCCGGAGACTACGCCCCGAATGAACGCCATCGTACAAGCTGACAACCTGAGCCGCTTCTACGGGCTCTATCTCGGGCTGAACAACGTCACGTTTAGCATCAAGCCTGGCATTACCGGCATCGTTGGGCCGAACGGCGCCGGCAAAACCACGCTCTTCCGCCTGCTCACTGGCCAGATCAAACCCGACGCGGGCACGCTGCAGGTTTTCGGCGCGTCACCTTGGAACAATCCAGTGGTTCAGGCGCAGATCGCCTATTGTCCCGAAAGCGAAGTCGTGCCCGCGGGACTTAGGCCTGTTGAATGGCTCGTGGCGCTCGGAATGATCTCTGGATTTTCGGCGCGCGAAGCCAACGCCCTCGCGCGCGGCCTGCTCCAGCGCGTGAAACTCGCGCCCGAACACTGGAAGAAGCGCCTCACGATGCTCTCCAAAGGCATGAAGCAGCGCGTGAAACTTGCCCAGTGCCTCATGCACAACCCCAAGCTCATCATCCTCGACGAACCGATGAACGGGCTGGACCCGATGGGCCGCGAAGATTTCAGCAACGTGCTGCGCGACCTCGCAAAAGACGGCGTGAGCATCGTGATCTCCAGTCATATTCTCCACGACCTCGAGGCGCTTTGCAGCGAATTCATTTTGCTGCGTTGGGGCCGCATGGCTCGCTCGGAAAACGAAGCGGCCTCGCCCGATGCCCAGAAAAAGTGGCCGGCCTCGACGACGTTCCGCTGCGACGCACCGCAAAAGTTGGCGCGGTTCTTTTTCGACAAGCAATTGATCAAAGGCTTCGACATCGCGGACGACGACGAGCTGCACGTGCAATGGCAGGACGCCGCCCAGTTCTACGGAGATTTCAATGCACTGCTCCTTGAGAGCGGCGTGCAAATCTTCGAAGTCCGCAGCACGGAATCTTTCCTCGAAAAGGCGGCGGGAGCGCCACACGCGCCATGAGCACGACCACAAATATCGCTATTCAACCGAACTCACCGACACCGACATGGGCGCGCGCCTTCGGCGGCGTCTGGCGACTGACGTACCTGCGCTACCTGACGCCGAACTACCTGATGGTGGTCGGCGGTCTGCTGGCCGCTCTGGGCCTGCTGGTCTACTCAGCGCTGCACACGAGCAATCCGCAGCGGCTGGAACGCGGCTTCGCCGAATGGAGCGTCCACTTTTACCTCACGATGGTGGTTCCGATTATTTCGTTCCTGACCGCCGCCGGCTTGATCCAGGACGATGCCAAACCATCCACTGTCGACTATGTACTAACACGGCCAATACGTCGGTACTTCTTTGTGCTTTATCGCTATGCTTCGCTGCTGATGTGCATGCAGGTGCAGTTTCTCATCGCGATTGTTGTGCTCGTCGCAGTGGGCGGAGCGCGCAGCGTACCCGACCTGGCCGATAGCGCTCCCTCGCTCATCGCGGCACAGTTGTTCGCGGTCACGGCGTTCACGGCGATGGGATTTGCCTTCGGCTCGATTACCAGCCGTTACGTCGTGCTGGGCCTAGTTTACGGTGCCATCATCGAAATCGGTATCGGAAACATCCCTACACAACTGAGTCGTCTTTCAATGCTCCACCACGTGCGCACAGTCGCCAGCAGCGTTCTGCCCTTCCGCGGCAGGGCAGCGCTCGCCGTGGATTCGCTGCCGACGGCAATAGGCTCACTTTTAGTGTTTTCGGTCGTCTGCGTCGCCCTGGCCGCGGTGCTTTTTGCGCTCCGCGAGACCGCTGGCACCAAGCCGAAAGACGTCTAAAAAGCCGACGAAAAATTCGTCCGGTCTTTCTGTAACCAATCACCCGCGAGCGGTGAATTATCAGATACAAGCAACCACCCTCTCATGAAAACGTTCCTCACCCGCACGGCCACTTTCTGCCTCATCGCCCTCTCCGCCTGCCGCCCTTCCCTTGACGCCAGTGTAGATCCTGTCGCTGTTCCCGCCGACGCCAAATGGATGCTCCATGTCGACTTCGCAGCCATTCGCGAAAACGCGATCGGCAAGGAGCTGATCGCCTTGGTCGAAAAGAATGCCGAGCTTCCCAAAACCGCCAATTTGCAGATCGACATCAAGAAAGTGATCGCGACGCTCAGTTCAGCCACGGCGTACGGCACGACCTTTTCTCAAAACCCGAAAGAGATCGACGGCACCTTGATCATCGAAGGCACGGACGAGTTGCGCAAGATCGCCGACGGCCTTGCCGCACAATTTTCTATCTCCAATCCGAAGGAAGTGACGGAGGAAAAAGGGCTGCCCTTCACCGCTTACTCGGTCATGGGTGAAGTGACCATCGGTCTGCCAGCGGAACCAGTGATTCTCGTCAGCCGTTCGAAGCCGCAGCTTCTGAAGGCCTACGACATCTTCCGCGGGAAAGGTCCGTCCAGCGCGCGCGGGTCGTCTTCGCTCAAAACAATGATCCCGAAGAAGCGGCCGCTCATGGTCTTTGCAGCCAGTGAAGTTCCCAATACCGACGGATTATTTAACGACAACCAGCCGCAAGCCCGCATTTTGAAAATGGCCCGCGCTGCTTCCGTGGCACTTGGCACCGAGGGCAAATCCACCACGGCTTCCATCCACCTTGTCGCCTCCGACGACGATTATTCAGAAAAGCTTCTTCGCATCGTGCAAGGCATGATCGCCATGCTCTCCTTCGCGCAGACCGAGGACAAGGAGCTCACCGCGTTTCTCCAATCGGTAAAAGCCGAACGCACCGACAAAACCATCACGGTCAACCTCGCCTACCCAACCGACGGCTTGCTCCAAATGATTAAAAACATCCAGGCCAGCGAAGAACGCGAACGCGCCAATCGCAATGCGTCGCGACCCCAGGCCCCGTCGTCGCCCCCGGGAAAGATCATTTCGACCTGGACCGCCGACAAAGACCTCGGCCAAGCCACAGTCGCTCCGGAAACTCTCGTCACCCAGACCATTGAAAACGTTTCCCTGAAAAACGGCGTGATCATCAGCCTCAATGGTCGCCGTGAAGGAGGCGAAAACGCCCGCTTCGACTGCGTCGACATCGTTCCCGCGGGTGGCGGCTCCCCACTTCACTTCGAAGCAGAGAACATGAAGCTCGCTCGTTATCGTATTGAACGCACGCCGCATGCTTCCGGTGGAAAAGACATCGTCCTGGAAAACAACAGCAACGGCTACGCCCGCTTCGAATTCCCCGGCGTGGACGGCATCTACACGATCAAGGTTCGCTACGTCGACGAGAACGACGGGAAAGCCACCTTCTCAGTCAGCCTGCACGATCCCGAGCCAGTCGCAGAAGCCCCTGCGGCGCCCCAGCCGCCCACGCCGCCGCAACCGCCGACGCCGGTTGCCAACCCTTAAGAAAAACGCATGCTCTTTGACGGGACAATGACACTGCCGCCTCAGGCCGCTGAAGAAACGCTCGCCCCGCCGACCACTCCGTCGGCGGACACGCCCTTGATTGCCGATTGCCTCAGCGGAAACATGCGCGCCTTCGATGAGATCGTGCGCATCCACACTCCCCGGGTTTTCAACTACGTCCTCCACATGACACGCCATCGACAGGACGCGGAAGACATCGCCCAACAGACCTTCATCAAAGCCTACACGCATCTTTCCAGCTTCGACCCAAGTCGTTCTTTCATTGCGTGGCTGCTCACGATCGCGCGTCGCACCGCCCTCAACCATTTTAGATCGGCAAAACATTTTGAACCCGTCGACGACAATGCAGCCACGGCCGACGCCGCGCCGGACCGCCATGTTGAAAAGCGCGACCAGCTCGATACACTTTGGGCACAAGCCCGCCGGGTTCTCTCCGAACGCGAGTTCGAGGTCCTGTGGCTGCGCTACGCCGAAGACATGTCGTTGGAAGAGACGGCTCGAGTCGTCGGCATCACCCAAACCCACACCAAGATCCTAGCCTTTCGCGCCCGCCAACGTCTGATCAAACTCCAATCCTCATCATGAGCACACACGGAAAAACTCGTTTCGTCTGCCGCATCGTCCGTCTACGTGATGCCATGAGCGGCCCGTCGGCCGCCGCGGCTCACGTCGCGCATTGCGCGGATTGTCAGGCCTACTTCGCTGCGAGCCACGCGCTCGTCAACCGTCTGAAAGCCACCGCACCCGCACGCCTTCAGGCCGTGCCCGACGATCTGGCGCGGCGCATCGCGTTAGCCGTTCGGGAAGCCACGCCACAGCCCAAGTCGCGCCGCCGCCACTCTTATAATATGTGGTTAGCAACGGCGGGTGCTCTGGCGGTCTTTGCTTTCGCTTTTCATCTCGTCCGCCAGCCAGGCATCCAGCCGACGACCAACCGCGTCGAGCCGAGGGCCACCGATCTGGCGCAGCTGAACCTTGGCCAGCTCGTCGCGGGCGTGGATTCGTTGAGAACGCGGCTCGTGGAAACCGTTGAACCCTCAGCCGAGAGGCTCGCGTCGAACAACCCGCTCACCCAAGAACTCGCTTCCGTTAAAGCCGATGCGCAATCGGCTCTCAGCTTTCTGGCGCTGAATTTTCTACCGGCAGAAGCCGCTAATCGCCAGTCCGCCCGCACCGACCCAAGTCAGACATAGCACCGGGAAACGATCCTTTCGCCCGCTAAATATTACTTACGCATTTACTTAACGCACCAAAATCCCCAACTTACGTCCTCCAGCAAAAATCAACAAACTTTGCAGCGAGTACGACGTGGGGTACGCACTCAAGTTATTGCAGGTGGCGAGCTCCGCTGCGAATGCAGCGGCTGTGGCATCGGCATTGAAGTCGTTCGAAGTCGCCGCTGAGTCGCGATCGCTCACGTTTGAGGAAGCCATCGCGAAACCCCCGCACCAAGCAACGGTCGCCCTGTTACACCAGCCCTCAGCTGACCGCGAAACCCAGCTCCTCGACGCATTGAAGGCGTACTCCGCCCAAATGCCTTGTATCGTTCTGGTCGATACAATCGGACAGCGCGCCCTCGATTACGTGAAGCTCGGCGCCGTCGATTGCGTGCTGAAGAGTGATATTTCGGCGTTGGCGGCTTCGATCCAGCAGCTTCTCAAAACAGGTCATTCCACCACGAACGCCCAAGCATTCAACGCGCTGTGTGAAAGCGAGGAGAGGTTCGTACGCGCTTTTCAATGCAGCCCTGATTCGACCACGATCACACGTATCGCCGATGGAACCTACATCGACGTCAATGAGGGTTTCACCCAGCTCCTCGGCTACACCCGGGAAGAAGTCATCGGACGGACCTCGACAGACAACTTAAACGTCTGGGTCAACGCCGCCGACCGGGAGAGGATGGTCGCAGAACTGAGGTCGAAGGGCGAGGTCAAGGAGTTCGAGGGTTCGTTCAGGGCCAAGGATGGACGGATCCTGATCGGCTTGGTCTCCGCGCGCGTGCTCAAGATAGATGGCGTCGACTGTGTCCTTTGCTTCACACGCGACATCACTGCGCAACGGCAATCCGATCACGCGCGCCTGGCGACAATCCGCCTGTTGCACATCTGCAACCAGGCGCAAGAAGTAAAAATCCTCGTGCGTGAAATGTCGACATTCTTCAAGGAGCTGGTCGATTGTGAGGCGGTGGGTATCCGGTTGCGCCAGGGCGTTGACTTCCCCTATTACGAAACCGTCGGCTTCTCCAACGAGTTCGTTGAGCGGGAGACGCACCTTTGTTCCTGCAGCGAGGCGCAATGCGGCGACGAACCGTTGCTCGATTGCATGTGCGGCAACGTGCTCCAAAATCGTTTCGATCCCTCCAAACCATTCTTCACGAAGAACGGCAGCTTTTGGACCAACAGCACCAGCGCGCTTCTCGCGAGCACCACGGAAGCGGACCGCCAGGCCCGCACTCGCAATCGCTGCCACGGCGAAGGTTTTGAATCGGTCGCACTCATTCCCCTCCGAAGCGGGCACGGAACCTTTGGACTGCTCCAATTCAACGACCGCCGCAAAAACAGGTTCACACTTCAACTTATCGAACTCCTCGAGGTGCTCGCATCCTATGCGACCGTCGCCTACGAGAAACTCAACAATGCCGAAGCCCTCCGCGCCAGCGAGGAACATCTTCGCCAAGTGTTGGATATGGCGGCAGCCGGATACTTTTTTATCGACCGAAACGGCAGATACAAAAAAGTAAACGCGACCTGGTTGACGATGCACGGCTACAGCAGCGCCGAGCAGGTCATCGGCCAGCCCTTTGCACTCACCCAAACCGAGGCCGATCGCGCAGCGGCGGAAGACATCGTCACAAGATTGCTGCGCGGCGAGCGCGTTCCCCCGGGAGAATTCACACGGAAACGCACTGATGGGACTGTCGGTTATCACACCTTTTCCGCCCACGCGGTGCGCAACGGCAATCTATTTGTCGGTATCGAAGGGTTCGTCATCGACACAACGGGCCTCCGTCTGATGCGCGAACAGTACCAAATGCTGTTCGAGCAAATGCTAGACGGCTTCGCGCTCCACGAAATGATTTTCGATTCGCGGGGGCAACCCGTCGACTACCGGTTCCTCGCGATCAACCCGGCCTTTGAGAAAATCACCGGCCTGAAAGCGGCGAACATAATCGGGCGGACGGTCCGCCAAGTATGGCCGGGAATCGACCCGAAATGGCTTCGCACCTACGGAGAGGTCGTTCAAACCGGAATCCCGAAGCGCTTCGAGGATTTTTCGTCGGAGTTGAACAAACATTTCGACGTAATGGCGTTTCGCCCGACCGAGGGCCAGTTCGCCTGCCTGCTTCGTGACGTGTCCAACAGCAAGCAACTCGAGCTGCAGCTGCTGCACTCGCAAAAGATGGATGCGGTCGGTCAATTGGCCGGAGGCGTGGCGCATGATTTCAACAATTTCCTCGCGGCGATCATGATGCACTTGAATCTCCTGCAGCGGTCGCCGCAGCTGAGCGCAGAAATCAAAAACTCCCTCAAGGAACTCGAAACCGAAGCCAAACGCGCCGCCGGACTCACTCGCCAACTCCTGACGTTTAGCCGTCGGCAGGTGGTGCAGCCGTGCGCCGTTGATCTGAACGATCTCTTAAGCAACCTCCTGAAAATGTTGCGCCGGCTTCTCGGCGAACACATCGCCATCGAGACCGCGCAGGAGCCCCAGCCTCTGTGGATCGAGGCCGATCCGGGCATGATCGAGCAGGTGATCATGAATCTTTGCGTGAACGCCCGCGACGCCATGCCCGCTGGCGGCACCCTGAAGATCGACACTCGCGCGCTCCATCTCAGCGCGACCGAAACGCTTGGCGACACTGAAAATCGAAGCGGCGATTTCGTCGGCATGACGATCAGCGATAACGGTTGCGGCATGTCGCCCAAAATCCTGGCGCACATTTTCGAACCCTTCTTCACCACCAAAGAAGCCGGCAAGGGCACCGGGCTCGGCCTCACCACAGTTTATAGTATCATCAAACAACACCGCGGGTGGATCAGCGTCCGGAGCGCGCCAGGCCGCGGCGCCACCTTTAGAATTTATTTCCCCGCAGCTGCTCCAAAATTCCGGGACGGCGTCAGCACCGTTTCAGAACAGCTCGTTGAAGGGGGATCGGAAGGCATCCTAGTGGTGGAAGACGATCTCGGATTTCGGACCATGGTGGCGATGAGCTTGCGCGTTCTCGGCTACAAAGTGCTCGAAGCCACCTCCGGTAAAGAGGCCCTCGCGCTTTGGGAACGCAACGCCCCCGATATCGGCCTCCTGCTCACAGACATGGTCATGCCGGAAGGCATCAATGGCCTTGAGCTCTGCCGACAGCTAAAAAAGACCAAGCCGCAGTTGCGCATGATGATTACCACTGGATATCTTGCCGACCGCATTAATTCGGAGCAGCTTGCTGCCGAAGGTATTCAGTTTATTCCCAAACCCTTTACCGCAGAGACGCTGGCCACTGCAGTGCGCCAGTGTTTCGATAATTCCAACACGCAAAACTTCAGACACGTATGAGCGAAGCCGCTACTATCCTACTCGTCGACGATCATGCCATCGTACGCCAAGGCGTTAAGATGATCCTAGAAGGTGAAGCGGACTTCAAAGTAGTGGGCGAAGCGTCCGAAAAAAAAGAGGCCGTGGAAAAAGCTGCCGCCCTCCAGCCGAAGATTATTGTGATGGATTTGGATTTGGCTGGTACGGACGGCCTGGCCGCCTCACGTGAAATTTTGGCGGCCCAACCCGGCTCAAAAGTCATCATCCTCTCTGCCGAGGCGTCGCCCGAGAGCGTCCAGAAAGCTCTGCAAGTAGGCGTTGCCGGCTATGTCGTTAAAGAATCGGTGGGCGAGGAACTCATTCGTGCGATCCGCACCGTTCTGAGCGGCCGCTTTTATCTGTGCCCGGAAATCACCACCGCGGTGATTCGAGCACAAAATCTACAGCAATCGGCACCGCCGATTCCCCTCCTGACGGAGCGCGACAAAGAATTGCTGCGGCTGATCTCCGGTGGCCACCGCAACAAGGAAATCGCGGAAAAACTTTCTCTCAGCATTAAATCAATCGAAGCAAACCGCTCGAAATTGATGCACAAACTCGGCTGCACCAGCGCAGCGGAGTTGGTCCGTTACGCGATTCGCGAAGGCATCGCCGCGCCGTAACCTCAGGTCGAATTACGACCTAGTGCAGTTCCCGCAAGCAGCGTTCGTCGCTGCTGTTTTTCTGCACGCGCAAATAGGCGTTTATCTCCCCGCATGTAGGGTTTTCCCCAATACGCGGCGGGTTTGTTTACGTTAAGCGTAAGTACGTTGGCGCCGATTCCTTCCCTAGTCCTGCAAAGCAATGGGATGCAGACCAATTGAGTTCTAGATGCTTGCGGAGATCTGCTTAACGAACCTCTAAACACCTCCAACCCTTGCGCCATGTTTAAGAATCTGAAGCTCGCCGCAAAATTGAACGGTTCATTTCTGCTTGTCGCTTTTCTTACGTTGCTTCTCGGCGCGCTCGCGATCGCGAACATGCTTTCGGTCAAATCCGCCGCCGACGTGATGGCTCAAGCTAACGTCCCGGAGGTCGCCGTCGCGAATCAGGTCGAACGCTCCTCCTTCAAAACGATGTATGAGGCACGTGGATACGGGTTCACCGAAGATCTGCAGTACCTGGAGAAAGCCCGGACGCATCTTGCGGAGGTCAAACGCAGCCTGGGCGAAGCCATCCAACACGCCACCAAGCACAACATCCCTTTGCTCGCGGCAAACGCCAAACTCGCCTCCGAAAAAGTCGCGTCCTACGAGGCCCTGCTGAACAAAACCGTGACCGCCACGGAAGCAGTAAACCACGAATTGCAGATGATGTTCACCACGGCGGAAGGCTTTCTGGTTTCAATTGCTGATTTTGAGAAAGGGCAACGGGCCGCTCTTCAAAAAGAAATTGGCGACACGTTCAACCGCGTGATCACGCAGGAAGTTTTGGAAGAGCGTTACAAGAAACTAGAGACCGTTCGGGAGATCACCGAAATCCTCACCGTGATACGGATGACGATCTGGAAATCCATCGCGAAACGCGATCCCGCCATCTACCGCAGCGCCATTAAGGACTTTGAAAAGATCACGGTGCGACTGGCCGAGCTGAAAGCAATCGTCCGTCAGCAAGCCAACATCGCGTTGCTGGCAAAATGCGAAGCCGCCGAGAAAGTTTACATTGAATGCACCGGCCGCCTCCTTGCTGAGTGGCTGGAGAGGGACGCGCTCAATCAAAAGCGTGGCGAGATCGGCAACGAGGTTCTCGCCGCAGCCGAGAGCACGGCGAAAGCGGGGATGGAGGCCACTGCCGAGGCGGCCGAAAGCTCCGCCCAAAAACTTGCGACCTCGTCGACGGTCTTGATCGTGGGTTGTATCATATGCGTTGGTTTGGCGATTGCGCTGGGGCTGCTGATCACGCGGATGATCACCGGGCCGGTGCGCAACCTGGTCGGCGGGTTGGGCCAGATCGCGATCGGCGATCTCACCGCTCGCGTCAACGTCGAGACCAAAGACGAGATCGGACAACTTTCCACTGCGGCCAACGAGATGGCCGAAGCACTCGACGCCAAAGCCAAGCTCGCCTTGCAAATCGGCGAAGGCGATCTGCGCCACGAGGTCAAACTCTCCTCCGAGAAAGATACCTTGGGCCTGGCTCTCCAGAAAATGGTTTCCAACCTGCGCGACGTTGTCGCCAACGTTTCTTCCGCCGCCGAAAATGTCGCTTCCGGCTCGGAGGAGATCACCGGCACCGCGCAGACTCTTTCCACCGGCGCTTCCGAACAGGCCGCTTCCGTCGAGGAAGTTTCCGCTTCGATGGAACAGTCCACCGCCTCCATCCAGCAAAACACCGAGAACGCCCGGCAAACCGACAAGATCTCCACCAAGGCCGCACAAGACGCTCAGGACGCTGGCCGCTCCGTCAGCCAGACGGTGCAGGCGATGAAAGACATCGCCCAAAAAATCTCCATCATCGAAGAGATCGCCCGACAGACCGACTTGCTCGCTCTGAACGCTGCGATCGAAGCTGCTCGCGCCGGCGAACACGGCAAGGGCTTCGCTGTCGTCGCTTCCGAGGTCCGCAAGCTCGCCGAGCGCTCTCAGACTGCCGCCGGAGAAATCTCCAAACTCTCCAGCTCCTCCGTGGAAATCGCCGAGGCCGCCGGCCAGATGCTCGACAAACTTGTGCCCGATATCCGCAAGACCGCCGACTTGGTCAAGGAGATCGCCACCGGTAGTGAAGAACAGAATACAGGCGCCTCCCAGATCAACAAGGCCATCCAGGAACTCGACAAGGTCATCCAGCAAAACGCCTCCGCCTCCGAGGAAATGGCTGCCTCCGCCGAGGAACTCGCCTCTCAAGCCGAACAACTCCAGGCCGCCATCGAGTTCTTCAAAGTCGCCGACTCCGGCCAAAAAACCTCCGCTGCCGCCGCTAAACACGCGAAGGCAAAACCACTCTCCATCGCCACGGCAGAGCTACAGTCCATTTCCGAATGAAAAATTCCAAGTTCACCCGTCTTCTCGGGCCGCTCGCCGTCCTCGTTTTGTTCGCGATCGCCGCCAGCGCCGACACCGGCGCGAAAACCAACTCCGTGACGCCGGAGACCGCTCTCGCGAAACTCGTCGAAGGGAATAAACGTTTTGTCAGCGGAAACCCCGGTCGCAATACGCCCACAGCTCAGCAGTGGGCCGAGTTGGCGAAGGGCCAGCATCCCTTCGCCATCATTCTCACCTGCGCCGACTCGCGACTCTCGCCGGAAATTATTTTCGATCAGGGTTTGGGCGAACTATTCGTTATACGCAATGCCGGCAACCTCGCCGACGACCATGTTCTCGGCAGCATCGAATACGCCGTGGAGCATTTGGGTGCTTCTCTGATCGTCGTTCTCGGCCATACAAAATGCGGCGCGGTGACAGCAGCCGCTTCCGGCGGCGAGGCCCCAGGTCACATCAAGAGCATCGTCGAATCGCTCTCAGGAGCGGTGACCTTGGCCAAGAAAAAACCCGGCGACACGATCGACAATGCCATCCGCATTTCCAGCAAACTAACCGTCGCAGATATAAGCAAAGCAGAGCCCATCCTCAGCGAAGCTGTTAAATCCGCGAAAGTTAAGGTCGTCGCAGCCAAGTACGATATAGCCACTGGCGCGGTTGAATTTCTCCAGTGATCGAACCTCCAGCTCAACAGATAAGGAAAAGGAACCGTCATGTTTAAAAACCTAAAGCTCGCCGTAAAATTGAACGGCTCGTTCATCGCCGTGGCCATGCTAACGCTCGTTCTAGGCGCGCTGGCCATCTTCAACATGCTGCGTGTGAAAACCACCGCCAACGTTCTCGCCACGAAAAACGTCCCTGCCGTCGCAGTGGCAAACAACGTGGAGCGCTGGGCCCTCAAGACGATGCTCGAGGTGCGCACTTACGGTCTCATCGAAGACAAAGCCTACTTGGAACGCGGACGCGAAGACCTCGCCAAGGTGAAAGAATTTCTCAAAGCCGCCGCCGAGCACGCGGAAAAATATGGCATGCCCGTGCTCAAGGAAAACGCGCGCCTCGCTACGGAAAAAGCACTCCTCTACGAGCAATACGTTAACGAAACCGTCAAAGCGACCGAAGCGCTCGACAAGGAAAAGGAGGCGATGAACGTCTCTGCCGCCGCTTACCTAAAGGCCTGCGATGACTTCATCGAGGCCCAGAACAAGGCGCTCGACAGTGAAATCGACGCCCTCATTGCCGAAAAGCTGACCGAAGAAAAGTTCAAGGAGCGCGTCAAGAAGGTCACCCTCTCCAACGATATCGCCGAAATGGGCAATTTGGTTCGGGTTGGCGCTTGGAAGGCTGTGGCGACGCGCAATCCAGATCTCTTCAAGGAAACGATGAGAAAATTTCCGGAGATTCAGGCGAAACTCGACGAGTTGAAGGCGATCACACGGCAAGAGGTAAACCTCAAGCAAATCGCCGCCTGCCGAGCCGCCGCAGAAGCGTACGACAGTGCCATGGAGCGTTTTCTAACCAATTGGTACACCCGTGAAGATCTCGCCAAGAAGCGCAATGTAATCGCCAACGAAGTTCAGCAAGCCGCCGAGGCCACCGCCGAGCACAACATGAAACTCACCTCCGAGTCCGCCGAGCACGCCGCCGTATCGCTTGCGACCTCGTCGACGGTCTTGATCGTGGGTTGTATCATATGCGTTGGTTTGGCGATTGCGCTGGGGCTGCTGATCACGCGGATGATCACCGGGCCGGTGCGCAACCTGGTCGGCGGGTTGGGCCAGATCGCGATCGGCGATCTCACCGCTCGCGTCAACGTCGAGACCAAAGACGAGATCGGACAACTTTCCACTGCGGCCAACGAGATGGCCGAAGCACTCGACGCCAAAGCCAAGCTCGCCTTGCAAATCGGCGAAGGCGATCTGCGCCACGAGGTCAAACTCTCCTCCGAGAAAGATACCTTGGGCCTGGCTCTCCAGAAAATGGTTTCCAACCTGCGCGACGTTGTCGCCAACGTTTCTTCCGCCGCCGAAAATGTCGCTTCCGGCTCGGAGGAGATCACCGGCACCGCGCAGACTCTTTCCACCGGCGCTTCCGAACAGGCCGCTTCCGTCGAGGAAGTTTCCGCTTCGATGGAACAGTCCACCGCCTCCATCCAGCAAAACACCGAGAACGCCCGGCAAACCGACAAGATCTCCACCAAGGCCGCACAAGACGCTCAGGACGCTGGCCGCTCCGTCAGCCAGACGGTGCAGGCGATGAAAGACATCGCCCAAAAAATCTCCATCATCGAAGAGATCGCCCGACAAACCGACTTGCTCGCTCTGAACGCTGCGATCGAAGCTGCTCGCGCCGGCGAACACGGCAAGGGCTTCGCTGTCGTCGCTTCCGAGGTCCGCAAGCTCGCCGAGCGCTCTCAGACTGCCGCCGGAGAAATCTCCAAACTCTCCAGCTCCTCCGTGGAAATCGCCGAGGCCGCCGGCCAGATGCTCGACAAACTTGTGCCCGATATCCGCAAGACCGCCGACTTGGTCAAGGAGATCGCCACCGGTAGTGAAGAACAGAATACAGGCGCCTCCCAGATCAACAAGGCCATCCAGGAACTCGACAAGGTCATCCAGCAAAACGCCTCCGCCTCCGAGGAAATGGCTGCCTCCGCCGAGGAACTCGCCTCTCAAGCCGAACAACTCCAGGCCGCCATCGAGTTCTTCAAAGTCGCCGACTCCGGCCTTAAAAACTCCGCCGCAGCCAAACGCGCCAAAGCCGCCAAAGCTCACGCCCACGCGGCACAAAGCAATCACGCGCAGATCAAAACGGCGCGTTCTCAGGCAAAGTCATCCGATAAGGATAACAGCAACTCAGGCGTCATGATCGAGCTCAACCGCCCAGAAGCCGGGGGAGACGATCAGGAATTTGAACGCTACTAACCTTTAACCAGGTTCAACATGAGCACCGCCAAAATCACCGAGACAGCACGCTATCTCACCTTCCGCTTGGGAGAAGAGCTGTTCGCAATCAACGTCTTCAAGACACGAGAAGTCCTCGACATCAGCCATATTACACGGGTGCCGACAGCCCCTGGTTACCTACGAGGAGTGGTTAACGTCCGGGGCAACGCCATTCCAGTGGTCGACCTGCGCACCAAGTTCGGCCTGCCGGCCGTGCCTGACACTCTCAATACGCGCATCATTGTGATGGAGCTTCACCTCGACGATCAAACCGTCGTGGTCGGCGGTCTCGCCGATGCCGTTCACGAGGTGCTCGAGCTCGAGCCGCACGAGATCAACGATCCGCCATCGCTGGGAATGCGCTGGCGCACCGATCTCATTCTGGGGCTCGGTCGCCGAGACGAACATTTCATTATCATCCTGGACATCGAAAGGGTGTTCTCGAGCGAAGAGCTCTCAACGCTCGCACCGGATACGACCGCTGCCACCGCCTAAAAGCGGCGCAGCCTTTGGGGAAGGCTGCTCCATGCAACAAGCAGAACTTACACACCAGCAGTTCGACGATTTCAGCAGGCTCATTTCCGAGCGGCTTGGCATCAAAATGCCGCCCGCGAAGAAAACGATGCTGCAAAGCCGGCTGCTGCGCAGGGCGCGCGAGTTGGGCATGGAAAGCGTTCATGACTACCACGCACGTTTTTTTGCCAACCCCGACGAGCAACATGAGGAGCTCGAGCACCTCATCAATCTCGCCACAACCAACAAGACGGACTTCTTTCGCGAGCCCGATCATTTCGACTTCCTCGCGCAGCAGGTGCTACCAGCTTGGCGGACTCGCTCCCCCGGCGGACCGCTCAAGATATGGTGCGCCGGCTGCGCGACGGGCGAGGAAGCTTATACCTTGTCGATGGTTTTGCTCGAGCAACAGACTCGCGGAGCATTCGATTTTTCAATTCTCGCCACCGACGTGTCGACTCGAGCCTTGCAGCGGGCGATGTCCGCCACCTACGACGAAGAGCATGCTCTGCCGATCCCGGTTCCTCTCAGAAAAAAATATCTTCTGCGAGGACGCGATGAAAGCGCCGGACTCGTAAAAATCGCACCCGAGGTTCGTCAGCACATCCGCTTCGGGCATCTTAACTTTCTCTCCGCCAACTACGGAATACGCGACAAGATCGATGTGATCTTTTTCCGCAACGTCATGATCTATTTCGATCGCGACACACAGCGAGAAATCGTCGGGCGGATGTGCGGAATTCTCCGGCTCGGTGGCTGGCTTTTTACGGCACACGCCGAAACACTCCAAGGCCTCGGCCTGCCGCTCGACTCCGTGGCGTCAGCAGTCTACGTGCATCAAAAGGAGGCGACGTCATGAGGTCATCCTTAACAAGTCGCCATCGCCATAGACCTCGCATCCTGCTGCCGACCGTCGGCGAGGGCGTGCTCGAAGAAACGCTCTGGGCTGGAGATATCTTCGCCTCACGGGGACGCATCCGCATGACCACCGTGCTCGGATCATGCGTGTCCGTTTGCCTGTTTGATACTCACCTGACGTTCGGCGGAATGAATCACTATCTACTTCCCACGCCGGGCGCTGATGGCCGCCACGGCGAATGGTCCATCCGTGAACTCCACCAGCGCATGCTCAACCTCGGAAGCAAACCCCGCCATCTTCAGGCAAAAGTGTTCGGCGGCGGGAGTCCTTTGGCGCTGGCCAATGAGGCTTCGGCCGTCGGAAACGAAAATGCACGAGTCGCCCTCGAGGTCCTCGCGAGCTTGCGCGTTCCAATCGCCAGCGAGTGTGTCGGAGGCAACAACGGCATGCGGATCTATTTCGAAAATTGGACAGGGCTCGTTCTCGTGCGTCCTCACCGTGAAGGAGGCACAACCATATGAAACAGGTGAAGGTTCTCGTCGTCGACGACTCCGCTGTGGTGCGCCAAACGCTGGGCGATCTGCTTTCGACCGACTCCGAAATCATAGTGATAGGCGCGGCAAGCGATCCTTACCAGGCGGTCGAGGTAATGAAAAACCATCGGCCAGATGTAATTATCCTCGACATCGAGATGCCAAGGATGGATGGGCTCACGTTCCTGCAAAAAATCATGGAGCAACATCCCATCCCGGTGATTATCTGCTCCAGCATCGCCACCGAAGGCGCTCCCGCGGCGTTAAAAGCCCTCGAACTCGGCGCAGTCGACGTGATTGCAAAACCAAATCTTGGGACACAGGAATTCCTTCTGGAGTCCCGCATCGTGCTTTGCGACGCCGTGAAGGCGGCCGCGAATGTGCCCGTTCACCGACTCCAACCGCGGCCCGAACGCAAACTCTCAGCCGACGCCGTCCTCGCGAAAGCGGCCTCGCGGCCCTCGTTTGAGACCACGCAGAAAATTGTGGTAGCAGGTTCTTCCACCGGGGGCACTGACGCTCTGGTGGAATTTCTGACACGCATGCCAATGAACGCACCAGGCATTGTCGTGGTGCAGCACATGCCCGAGCAATTCACGCATACGTTCGCCGGACGACTCGATTCACTTTGCCGGATCAGCGTCAAAGAGGCAGAGACAAACGACGTTGTCTCCCCGGGCTGCGCGTTGATTGCACCCGGTGGAAAACACACGTTGGTGAAACGCAGCGGTGCGCGCTACTACGTCGAAGTTCGCGATGGTCCGCTCGTCAGCAGGCACCGCCCCTCCGTGGATGTGCTTTTCCGATCGGCCGCTCGCTACGTAGGCCACAACGCGATCGGCGTGATCATGACGGGCATGGGTGACGACGGCGCTGCCGGGATGAAAGAGCTTCACGACACGGGAGCGCACACCATCGCCCAAGACGAAGCGAGCTGCGTGGTCTTCGGCATGCCGAAAGAGGCCATCCGGCTCGGCGGCGTCGACCAAATTCTCCCTCTCCAGCAAATCGCATCGGCCGTAATGAAGAAGAGTAGCTAAACCAATCCACATGCAACCTCCAATCTCCTCGCCGACCCCTGCCGCCCCAACTCCCCCCGTGACCAAGACCGTGCTAGTGGTGGACGATTACGCCAGTGTGCGGTTTTACCACGCTAACCTTCTGCGGCAGGCTGGCTTTAAGGCAGTTGACGCGCGGGACGGGCACGAGGCGCTGGAAAAAATTCGCCAGAGTCGAATCGATCTCATTCTTCTCGATTTGATCATGCCAAAGATGAGCGGAGAGGAATTTATCCGCCGCATCCGGTCGCTGCCGGAATACGCCAACATTCCGCTCCTCGTCATCAGCTCGGAGGCAGCCGAAGACCAAATCCGCCCCATTGCCGGTAGTGGCAAGATCGGCTTTGCGATCAAACCCATCGTACCCGGATCTCTGCTCGATTCCGTCCGCAAGCTTATTGCCTGATCATGCCGATTTCTCCTCCACAGCGCCCAAGCTCGCCTCACCTGCCGGTCTACGTCCAGCAGATCGGGCGTGTTTTGCAGCGGCACGCCGGGAAAGTTGTAAGGAAAATCTGGAAGAAAAAGGGTGAGCTAACAGGAGATTCCGTCACAAACGTCGTCGCTCTACAACCTGCGGTGGAATCGAGCCGGCTCGGCCTTCTCGACTTCGGCAAAGAAACTGACGCCGAGTTCACCGAGCTCGCCAAGGGATTGTCCGATCTCAATGCACGCTTCGCGAGCATACGCGAGCAGGCCGAATCGCTCGATCAGGTGCTTCATCAAAGAGACAAGGAAAACATCATAGCGCGCGCCTACGAAGTGTACAAAAGCTCGGTGGACCTCGTGCATTCAAGCATGGGCATTGCCCTTTCCGAACAGCAGCAGATGGCCGAGGTGGAAGCGGCGCTGAGTCATGCCTGCCGAGTGCGGGAAACTTTCAACCGCAACAATCTGCTCCTGCGCATCCTCACCATGAGCATTCGCATGGAGGCGTCGCGTATCGATACTGAAAACCGTTCTGTCTTCCTAAACGTCGCCGCGGCAATCGCGGAGATTGATACAAAGATCGCTCAGACCACGGCCGCCGCATTCAACCGCATCGAGCAGGTTATCGAGGAAGCCCGCCACGAGCGGAACGCACTTCACGGTTTGGAGCAAAACCTCCAGTCTCGCGCCCAGCAGAGCATCGACAAGCTTCAGCAGGAACTCGCCGATTACAAAAAAGCGCTTCTCCCCTGCGCTGATGAAAGCTGCAAAATCGGAGAACTCTTCGGGCAAACCGGACCAATCACGATGCAGATTATCACCTCGCTGCAGTATCAGGACATCGTGCGGCAGCAATTGGAACACGTCTCCTCCGGTTTCGAGGATATCGGCAGCCACCTCCGGGATATCGACAAAGCCTCCTCGGAAACGACCACCCCCGAACTAGGCTTTATCCACCACGCGGCCTGTGTGCAGCAAGCCCACCTGTCATCGTCGAGGGACGAGATTACCAACGCGGGAAATACGGTCTCTGACGGCATTCGAAAGCTGCTCGCTCTCGGCGAGGAGCTGATTTCCCACTTTAACGGGATGGAAGTAGCCGCCCAGGCGATTTTCGGCCACTCGAACATTTCTCATCTTTTCAAAAACGAGATTCATCAGCTCGCGCTCATTGCCGACCAAAGTGAAAAGGCCAACCAGAAGATTTCTCTGCTTGTTGAAAAAATCGACGACGTCGTCCGCGTGTTTTCAAATGAGATCCGCTCACACGAATTCGAAGTAAAATTGGTTTCGCTCAACGCCCAAATCGCCGCGGCTCGTCTGAGCTCCGCCGAAGCGCTCAACAAACTCGCCGAAGAATCCAGCCTCGCCGCGACATCAAACGCCGCTGCCACCGACGAACTTACCCAAGAGCTTCAGAAATGCCTCGGCCAGTTGCAGGCGATCAAAAGCGACGCAGACGAATTCATGCGTATCGTGACGGAAGAAAAGAACGAAATGGAAGATCGAGCCAATCAGGTCAGCACGCAGTTGGCCGACTTGGGCGTTCAGATCGGCACGCGGTCCAGTGATGTGCGCAAGCAATTCGCCTCCATTCACCAAGCCCAGAACGAACTTCTCGCGCGCCTTCGATTTGCTCAGCTCATCGACAGCAGCTACGCGCCCGCCTTGCGGCTTTGCGAGGACCTTCGGACTGCGACACGCGCCTACGCCTTGCCTGAGGATCTCACCGAAGAAGGTCTCCGCAAGCTCACGGTCCACCAGAATCGTTATACGATGGAGCGGGAGAATGAACTGCACGCGAACGCCTTGAACCAAACAGCTGGTTCGCGCAAACGCGCGCCTGAAGAAAGCGACTTCGACAATATCGATCTCTTCGATTCCGATCTGCCGCAGCCAACCTCTGCAGAGCAGGTGTCGCAGGCAAACGCGTTCAGCACAGAAGCAAGCCCCTCGGCGACGGGTACCGGCTCTGAAACCGAACCGGCAGTTACAAACAGCGACGTCCCTGCTCCCGAAAAAAAATCCGAAAAGGAAGACTTGGGAGACGGCATAGAACTATTCTGAACCGATGAAGCCCCGCATTCTCATCGTCGAAGACGAGCCTTACACCGCCGCTGCAATTCAAAGGCAGCTGAGCGATCTCGGCTTCGATCCGGTCGCCGTTACGAGCACCGGCGAGGAAGCACTGCGCCTCGCCGCTGATCTCCAGATCGATCTCGCACTGGTCGACTTGTGCCTCGACGGAAAAATCGACGGGATAGAAACAGCTTCCCTCCTTCGGCGGAATTTCAATGTTGAATCCGTTTTCATGTCGGGTTGCTCCGATCCTTCCGTTATCGACAAAGCCATTGCCGCGGCCCCCTACGGTTTCATCCCCAAACCGGTCACGACCAATCAGCTCAAGCTATCGATGGGCATGGCACTCCAGCGCTTGCAGATGGAAGGAGCCCTTACCGAACGAGAACAGCAGCTAAAGGACGTGCTCCGCACGTCGATGGACGCCTTTTGGGTGTTCGGGCTCGATGGGCGGGTGATCGAAGTAAACGAGGCCGCCTGCCGTATGACCGGCTACACTCGCCAAGAGTTGCTCAAGATGAACCTCGTGCAACTGGAGTACGGCAGGACACCCGAGCAGATCGCAAATGGTATCGAACGCGTTCTCACCGAAGGGACAGCTCAATTTGAGCGGCTCACGAAACGTAAAGACGGCCAAATCCGGATTATCGAGCTCAGCATGACGTGCTCGCCGGCGCCGATGCGTCGGCTCTACTGCTTCGGTCGGGACATCACCGAACGCCGTCGCTCGGAAGAAACGCTCCGGGAGCGAGAACAACACCTCCGCGCTATCATCGATACAATTCCTTCAGCCGTCTGGTTGAAGGATAATGACGGACGGTACCTCGCGGTGAACTCGCTTTGGCGCAGGATCTATCGCAAAACCGAGGAGCAGGTTTTGGGGAAAACCGATTTCGACTTCTTTCCTGCAAACGAAGCCGCCACCTATTCTCAGCGCGATAAAGTCGCCCTTAAGTCGGCCACCCCCGTCTGCGCCGAGGTGGAACACTGCGATTCCCGCGGCAACAACATGTGGTTGGAAGTGTGGAAAGCGCGCGTTCTTGATGAACACGACCGTTGCGTCGGCCTCGTGGGAATCACGCTCGACATCACCCATCGGCGCGAATCACAGAAGCGACTCCAACTTCTCCACCGCGCGGTCGAACAAAGCCCTATCTCCATCATCATTACCGACACCGTCGGAAAAATCGAGTACGTAAACCCCTTCTTCGAGAAGCAAACCGGGTACACGCTCAGCGAAGCGGTGGGACAAAACCCACGCTTTCTTAACTCGGGGGTACATCCAAAGGAATTCTTCACCGAGCTCTGGACAACCATCAGCTCCGGCAATGAATGGAGGGGCGAAATCAGAAACCGCAGAAAAGATGGCTCGTTGTTCTGGGAACAAGCCTTGATCTCTCCCGTTCGCGATGAAAACGGCGCAATCACCAGCTTCATAGCGGTGAAGGAGAACGTAACCGCCCGTAAAGCCGCCGAACTCACGATGGCCTGGCAAGCCGCTCTCGTCGAAAACTCGGTCGATATCTGCTGCGTGAAGGGACTGGATTTGCGCGTCCTCACCGCAAATCAAGCGATGGCCGACGCCGCCGGTGTGGCCAGCCCGAGTGAACTCATTGGCAAAACCGACGCGGAAATCTTCAAGAAGGCCGGAACTGCGGAGGCGCAGTCCTACATGGAAGACGAGAAATCAGTGCAGCGTTTGAATCTCGGCCAAGTCTTGGTAAGAGAGGAAAAACTTCACTCCACGACCGGTGAAGAACGCGTTTTACTCACAAGGAAATTCCCGGTTTTCAGCCATGAAGGTAAACTGATCGCCACCGCTAACATTTCGACCGACATCACCGACTTCAAACGCGCCGAACAAGACTTGGTGCGCGCGAAAGAAGAAGCCGAAGCTGCCAACAGAGCCAAAAGCAGATTCCTGGCCACCATGAGCCACGAGCTGCGCACGCCGCTCAACGTGATCAACGGCATGGCGTCGATCCTCTCGCAATCGAGCTGGCCGGGAGAACAGCAGCACGCGATTGCAATGATCGCCGAGGGCGGGAGCACCCTCCTGACCATTATTGAAGAGATCCTCGACTACTCGGGCCTGCAGGCGGGAAAAACGAAATTGGATCTATCCCCGTTCTCAGTGCTCAGCGTCACCAGCAGCGCGCTGCGCTTATTCGGAGCGAGCGTGCAAGCAAAAGGGATCAACCTCACCAGTGCGACAGATCCAAACATTCCGGCTGAATTAGTGGGCGATCCTCGAAGACTGCAGCAAGTGCTGGTTAATCTCCTGCAGAATGCGATCAAGTTCACTGAACAAGGCCGCGTCCACCTGCGGGTCGCCGTTGCGTCGACCACAGACACAGAATGCATCCTGAATTTTTCGGTGCGCGATACAGGCATCGGAATCGCCCCCGAGAACTTAGCTAAACTGTTTAAACCTTTCTCGCAGGCTGACGACACGATCACCCGGAGATTTGGCGGAACCGGACTCGGACTCGCCATTTCCAAGTCCTTCATCGAATTGATGGGCGGCAGAATTTCAGCCCGCAGCAAACCTGGACGCGGCTCCGAGTTTCGTTTTTCGGTTAAGTTTGGTTTCACCCCGAACCGAACCACTGCTCTTGCACATCTTGCGCTGCCGGCGTTTCGCAACCGCCATGTGCTTGTTTCAACACGCTGCGGCGATCAACAGCGGGCGTTGTTCAATGTTTTACGCGCCTGGCAGATGCAGCCTTTCGTTTTCAACCCACAAGGATGCCATGCCGAGCCGGGCTACTGCGATGTTGCCATCCTCACGCCGGCGCCGGCACACCAGCCGAACGCAGTCATCCCTGGAACGTGCCCGATCGTTTGGCTAGCGAGAAAGGATTCCGGGCACGCATCTGAAGAGAATCGAACAACCTTTTTTCTAGGCTCTGCTTTGGATCCGATCGAGCTTGCCAGTTCCTTAACGCACCTTTTCTCACCACCACAGCCAACGCCTGCCAAAAAAGAGGAGAGCCCCCACTCGTCCTCGCCGTCTTTGCCACTGCCCATCAGTATTCTGGCAGCCGAAGACAATCGAACCAACAGAGAAGTTATAAAACTTATCCTGCGCCATCTTGGTTACAGTGTGGACCTGGTCGTGAACGGCGCGGAAGCAGTCGCAGCCGTTCAAAGGAAAAAATACGATTTACTGCTGTTGGACGTTCAGATGCCTGTGATGGACGGCCTCACTGCCGCCCGTGAGATTTGCAGACTATTTCCCGACGCCGCCACCCGCGTGCGCATGGCCGCCCTGACAGCCAATGCCTTGCCGGGCGACCGCGAACTCTGCCTCGCAGCCGGAATGGACGAGTATCTCAGCAAGCCCATTTTGCCAGCTGATTTGCGGGCTTGTATACAGCGGATGTTTCGACCGGCGACCTCTGCGCCCGCCAAACCGGCGCAAAGCGTGCGGACCGATACGTCCGTGGAATCACTTTGGGTCGACGGCTCACATTTGGAAACGATCACCGCGGGATTGTCGCCCGAACAAATTGTGGAAACGCTCACGCAGCTCCACGCGTCTGTCTGCAACGATTTCAACGCCGCATATCCACAAATTCGCGACCTATGCGAACGCCGCGATCAAAAACAATTCGCAGAAACCGTTCACGGTCTTAAAGGCTGTTTTATGATGACAGGCTGGATTCGCGCCGGAAAGCGTTGCGCACAGGCTCTCGGAGCAGCGCGGCAGGGAAATTTCAACGGGTGGCTGACGTTTCCACAAGAACTGCGAAGCTTGTTTGAACAATCGAACAAAGCGATGACTGAACACCTCGCTCTTTTACAGCGCAAAGCCGATCAAACGCCTCAACCCGTCGTCGATGTTATATCCAGCGTATGACCCCCTTTTCATTCAACCTCGATGGCAACTGTTTGCACCTGACACTGGTCGGCGATGTCACGATCGAACACGCTTCGGAACTCGCGACGCTTTTAAAGAGGAACCTTCAGCCCGCTCACACGCTGGTCGTCGATGCCTCCCAACTCACCCGCCTCGACGCAGCTGCGCTCCAATTGATGCTGGCGGCTGCTCAAGTCGCAAGCGACACACTCCTCCTCGGGCACGGCTCCACCTGGTCCGCAGCCTTCGCCCGCTACGCTTCACCCGATCCATTCCGAATCTCCTAAATTCCAATCGCGCGCACCATGCCTAAAACGATCATCACCGTAGATGACTCCATGAGTATCAGGGAAACTGTCAAAATGACGCTGCAGTCAGCCGGCTATCGCGTCGTTACGGCCGAAGACGGTGTTCGCGGCCTGCAAGTGTGTCAGCAGGACAAAGCCGATCTCGTGATCACCGATCTCAACATGCCGAACATGGACGGCATCGCGCTTATCTCGAACCTGCGCTCCCTCCCGCAATATCGCTTCACACCAATCTTGATGCTCACTACGGAATCTAACGACGAAAAGAAGAACGCCGGAAAGCGTGCTGGTGCGACAGGCTGGATCGTCAAGCCGTTCGATCCTTCACGGTTCCTGGCGGTCGTGCAGAAAGTCTGTCCCGCCTGATGTGCCTCATGAACCGAACCATTTCGCTTCACGCTCCATGAACTTCGACGAAATCCAACAACGCAGCCGGGAGATCTTCCGGATCGAAGCCGCTGATTTGCTTGTCGAACTCGAAGGAGCGTTGCTTGAACTCGAGAACACGCCTGCCGATACCGCCGTCATCCACCGCGTGTTTCGTGTTATGCATACGTTGAAAGGTTCGGGAGCGACTAGCGGCTATCAAGATCTTTCGGCTTTTCTCCATCACGTCGAGGACGTGTTCAACGCCGCCCGTGAGGGAAAGGTAGCGATCAGTTCTGAAATCATAGATATCACGCTTAAAATCGGAGACACGATTCGCCGCTACCTCGGTGCCAAACCCGAGGAAGCGCCCGCCCTGCTCGCAGCTGCACAGCCCCACCTCGACGCTTTGCTCGCCTATATGGGTTCTGATAAAAAAGCGGTCAGCAAAAAATCGGTGAAGCGCTTCCGCGTTCGTTTCCAGCCGCATCCACACTTATTCAAAACCGGCAATGATCCCGGCATGTTCCTCGACGACTTGAGGAAGCTAGGCCCATGTGCCATTGAACTCGGGGACAACGACCTTCCCACACTCGATCAGCTCGATCCGGAAACGTGCTACCTGATGTGGCACATCGAATTCACCGCGCCCGTTGCAGAAGAGGCCATTCGCGACGTTTTCCAATTTATCGAAGGAGACTGCGATCTCGACCTGCAACCGATCGAGGAGCCAGTCGAAGACCCCGACGCCGACTTGTTCATCGATCCGTCTCCCACGTCACAGAAAATCGATCTTGATAGAACAAGCGAGACAACCAAAACCACGCCTTCGTCGGTTCCTACGGTTGAAAACACCGAGCACAACGAACCTTCTGCCACACCTAGTCCGGCAAAGCCAAATGCGGCCGTTTCGGATACCTTGCGTGTCTCTTCCGACAGGCTGGATCGCCTGGTCAATCTCATTGGCGAACTCGTCATTTTAAAATCGGTCGTCAACAACACATGCGCCCAGCACCCGGAAATCCCAGCAGCGCTGCATGCTGCCGCTGAAACGCTTCAGAGCCTTACGACTCAATTGCGCGACGAAGTGCTCAACATCAGGATGATGCAGATCGGACAGACTTTTGCCAAATTCCGGCGGCTCACCCGTGACATTTCGCGCGAGCTCGGAAAGCAAGTCGACTTGGTGCTCGAAGGTGCAGAAACGGAAATGGACAAAACCATTCTCGATCGCCTCAACGATCCGCTTGTCCATCTGGTGCGCAACAGTCTGGATCACGGCCTTGAAACACCCGAAGAGCGCGTTCGCGCCGGCAAAAAACCCGTCGGTAAGCTTCTGATGGCGGCGCAGCAAAAGGGAGATCGCGTAGTCATCACCGTTTCCGATGATGGTCGCGGTCTCGATCCAGCGAGCATTCGAGCAAAAGCGATTGAACAGGGTCTGATTTCCGCCGACGCAAACCCGCCCGATTCTGAGCTCTATCAAATGGTTTTCCTTCCGGGCTTTTCCACGGCTAAATCTGTATCCACACTTTCAGGACGCGGTGTCGGCCTCGATGTCGTTAAGCGCACGATCGAACAACTCCGAGGCCGCATCGAGCTTGTCAGCACGCCCGGCAAAGGAGCCGAATTTCGCCTGTCGCTGCCGCTCACACTCGCCATCATCGACGGACTGATGGTGGCAATCGGAAACGACCACTACATTCTGCCGCTCAGCGCCGCTCGCGAAACCATTGATCTTCCGGCCAGTCACCGGGCAGAAGCGGGCCGACGCAATTTGGTGGACCTGCGCGGCGAGTATATCCCGTATCTGCGGCTCCGCGATCTTTTCTCCTACGAAGCGCCTCCGCCGACTTTGCGTGAGCGGGTCGTCATCGTGGAACTCGAACAATCACGCCTCGGCCTCGTGGTCGACGAAGTCCTCGGGAACCATCAAACCGTGATAAAGTCGCTGGGGTGGATCGCGCCGGAAGCGCCCGTCTATTCCGGCGCGACAGTCCTCGGCGACGGACGAGTAGCACTCATCATCGACATTCAAGCTCTGGCCAACTACGCCGCGCAAAAATCGACAATCAACGGCTTAGCCAAGGGCTGACCTGCTTTTCCCGTCGATCGTCCTCGATTATTCCCCGCCAGCATCCTTCACAGCGCTGCGGCGCGCACGCGCAAAGCTGCGCTTTCCGCCCGCGAAAAAGCCGAGAAAATTTTTCACCTCCGCAGAACCAAATCTGCCGGACTCCAGTGCGGCGGCGGCGATGGTCCGAATATTCCCGACGGTGAAATACACTTCGTGAAACGCGTGCTTGAGTTCCACGATCGCGTCCCGACTCACGCCCCGCCGTTTCAGTCCGATGAGATTCAGGCCGATCACGTCGTCGCGCTCCGCTACCATCACGTAATGCGGAACGTCCCTCGTGATCGCAGCGTTGCCTGCAACCATCACGCCTTCACCAATGCGACAAAACTGGTGCACACCCACTCCACCGCCAAAAAACGTGTGGTCTCCAACGGAAACGTGGCCGGCGAGCATGACGTTGTTTGCCACCACCACGTTTTTGCCGATCACGCAGTCGTGTGCGACGTGAACGTTCGCCATGATGAAGCAATTTTCTCCGATATCAGTAAAACCGCCGATTTTCGTGGAGCGATTGATCGTCACATGTTCACGAATCGTAGTGCCGTTTCCAATACGGACACCGGATTCGGATTTCCGATCAAAGCGCAGGTCCTGCGGATCGCCACCAACAACCGCGTAAGGATGCACTGTCACGTGATCTCCGAGAATCGTGTGCCGCCGGATGATCGCGCCTGCATGAAGGTCGCAATCGAGGCCCAATTGAGCGTCGCGTTCGATAATCGCCGTAGGATGAATGGTTGTAGCCACAGTAAATCGTCTAGAAATACACGCTCAGGCCTCAGCACGCGGCGAGCGCCGTGTGGGCGAGGCGGTCGGCAAATCGAGCTGCGCGTCTTTCAGCAAATCGTAATTTTTCAAAATACGCATGACATGCAGCGTATCACTTTTCGTGTAGTTACGGTTTACCTCAATCTTCTCGATGAGATCGAGCAGCATCGAACGAAATGAAATGATACCATCAACACCGCGCTCCTTTAGCATCTGCACGCTTTGCGATCTGAATGGTTCGGCTGTAGGCAAACTGGGAAGAACGATGATTTTCGTCAGTGCGCCACCGCCTTCTTCGCTCGCCGCGTCTTCAGCCTCGCTCGGGAAAAATCGCGTGACTTGCTTCAACACCTTGTCCTCGAGAAAACGAAAAATCTCCGGCGAGTTTTTCAACATTCCCGGGGAAAACACGTCTGTATGCCAGCCCTTAACCGCCACCATCGCACGGTGCACATACTCCAGTTCGTTGGAAAAAAGGAAAAAATCAGGCTTACGCGAACCGCGGCGATAAGCAGGATTATAGACAAGCAAATCGATCTCCTCATCGTCGGTCTTGCGACGGGCCTGCACCTGATATTTGCGCATTTGACGGACGAGAAATCCGTTCTGCTCGAAATACTCGCGAACGATGCCTTCGTCTATGGCTGACATGAGAGGTACAATTTCGAAAACAGTCGCTTGAATCGAGGCTTTTCCACAGTGGAGCAACTCAGCCGCGTGCCCATCAAATCGCTCCTATCTCCCACCACACTGATTCCACCAGTTGCGGGTCTATTCCCGACTGGGTGGCCGCCCGGCCGAGACGCTGTAAAACGACGAAACGGAGCGTTCCGTTTCTAACCTTTTTGTCGCGCGCCATCGCCTGCATGAGCGGAGAAATAGCCAAAGGCTCGCGCAGACGAACCGGCAAAGCGTGCGCCTGCACTACGCGCTCCACCCTGCTAATTTCGGCAGCTCCAATGAACCCGAGCTTAGCAGACAACCGCGCAGCAGCAGCCAGCCCGACCGCCACAGCTTCGCCATGCAAATACGTGCCATAACCAGTCACTTGCTCCACGGCGTGGCCGAAAGTATGGCCCAAGTTCAGCAGCGCCCGCCCACCTTCTTTGGCCAGCTCGCGCTCGTCGGCTTCTACGATGCGAGCCTTCGCCGCGCAACAAGCGCGCACCACCTGCGGCAACTCCTGGCCGGCGATCGTCAGAGGCGTGCGTTCCAGCTGCTCAAACAAGCTCAAATCGCCAAGCAATCCGTATTTGATCACCTCGGCCATGCCCGCCGCGAACTCGCGCGTCGGCAATGTCTCCAGCAGGCCCGTCGCGATGAAGACGGCGTTAGGCTGGTGAAAAGCGCCGACGAGATTCTTCCCCGCCTTGAGATTGATTCCGGTCTTGCCGCCGACAGAACTATCCACCATCGCCAACAAGGTGGTTGGCACTTGATAAAACTCGATTCCCCGCAAGTACGAGGCCGCGACGAAACCCGCCAAGTCGCCGATCACGCCGCCTCCGATTGCCAAAACGACACTCGTGCGGTCCACGCGTTGTTCTGCGAGAAAGTCCAAAGCCCGGCCATATTCACGCAACGACTTTGTCTCCTCACCCGATTCAAAAAGAAGCGTGGGCGCGTCACCCGTCATGGCGGCGACCGCGTTTTTTTGTAGCTGCGCAACGTTTCGGTCCGTCAGCACCACGACCTTGCGCCCCGCGCGTGTCAAAGCGTCGACTTCGTGGCGCACTTTTTCGTTCAAATCCCGCCCGAAATGGAGGGAGTAGCTGCGGTCGCCCAAATTTACGCGGAGGTTTTCGATCACGCTTATTGTTAAAATCGATACGACTTAACTCGGTCAATCCTCACGTCTTGCACGCTTCTTGAGACCTTGTCTCACAGAGAGGCTTGACATGCGACTGGGTCTCAGTCGCTGTAGCGCCTCTTTCATTCCAATGCCTATTAACCATAGCTCATTCTTGCGACTGCGTCTTAATCTCAGCAGTGCCATTGCGGCATGTGCCTTCCCTTTCGCCCTCTGCGCAGCCGAAAAACAAGCGGAGGTCGCGCTTTACAATGATGGTCAACTTGTTCAATTAGAGAAGTTTGAAGTGGTCGGCACCCAGACCACCGAGATCGTTTCATCGGTGCAAAAACTCCCGACTGCCGTTAAGGACACACCTCGCAGTGTGACCGTTATCGACGCGACCCGCATGCGGGAACAGGATTTCCAAGTGGGCTCCGACCTTCTTTTTTGGATTCCTGGCATCAATACCAACGGCGCGGTTCAGGAGAGTTACCATTTCTACGCGCGGGGATATCGCATGGGCCCGAACGATTGGCGGGTCGACGGCTTCTCCGGCCGAGTCTTGGGCGGAAGCTATTCCCCCAACCTTTTCGGATATGAGCAGGTCGTCGCGTTGAAAGGTCCGTCAGGACTTCTTTACGGGACCGCCGCTTCGCCTGGAGGCTTGATCAACTTAATCACAAAAAAGCCGCAGGACAAAACTGCGGTCTCGATCGACACGCGCACTCGCACTTACGCTGGCGATGACTCTCGGCTCGGCAATCGCGTGAGCAACGAGGTCGAACTCGACGCTACCGGCCCTCTCACGAAAGACGGGCGCCTTCTCTATCGCCTACTCGGAAGCGTGGAGCAAAGCGCGTTGACCTACGACGGCCAGACCGATGCTAACCAATTCTACCGCCTCTCATTCACCTACAAACTCGATGCAGCTGGCCGGTTCCAACTCACACCGATGTTCGAATGGACGGAGGAAGTTCGCCCAACGCGCAACGCCGTGATTTCGCCGTCATCCTCGCGCACCACCGCTGATGGCAGCACGGGTTACACGTTGTCCGATGTGTCACCGCGCTCGGTCAATCTCTCCGCAGGCGAACGCGTCGATCGTAATAAAACCTACGGCGCCGACCTCAATCTTGCGCTCACCACCGATTGGACGGCCGCTCTCAGCGTCCGGCAGCACCAACGCGACATGAATAACAACGCGTGGTCGATCCAAACCGCCACGCTGAGCCAAACCAACACCGCCGATCCTTACAGTTGGTACGTGAGCCGGCGCCAGGCACGCAGCAAAAGCGACGTTGAAACGTTTTCCTACGATGCAAACACGACGTATCAGTTCTTGAATACAACTTCCGTGAAAAGCCGGCTCCAACTCGGGCTCAACGGCCGCGAAACCGACAACCAGGCGTTCACTTTCGCGACAAGCACGCTGAACCAATCTGCCGTGAATATCTACACCGGCATCGCAACGAGCCCGCTCCTGGACGTCGTGCCAGGCGTGCCCACGCTCGGCAGCCTCACACGCACGAGCGTCTGGAACGCCTACGCTCAAAGCCAAACGGAATTCCGGGAAAAATTGATCGCGACGGTTGGTTTTGCTCGCGCTAACGAGAAAACCCGCACCGTGGCGGCAGACGGCTCGAAAACATTCACGCCAGAACGGAGCAGCGATTTGACTCCTAATGTCGGGTTAGTTTTCCGCCTGACCAAAGACATTTCCGTCTACGCGAGCTACTCGAGCAGCTATACGTTGGTCGATCCTCTCGCGGAGAACGCCATCGGTAAAACCGGCGATTTCGAGCCAACCGAGGGCGACAATTACGAAATCGGCCTCAAGGGAGATTTCTTAAAGCGCCGCGTTTCCGCCGGCATCACCGCGTTTAGAACCGAACTGAACAACGTACTCACTCAATCGGACGTGACCGAACTAAACCATAACGGTAATCGCTTTTATCGCCAGCTCGACAACGGCCGCAAGTCGGAGGGCGTCGAGACAGAGTTCGTTCTCAGGCCTTTGACTAACTGGGAGACAAGCGCAACGTACACCTACCTCGACGCCTATAATCGCAATACCGACGGCTCCAAAGGCGCTCCCGCCGAGATGACGCCGCATCACGCCGTCAGCGTCTATTCGCGTTATGCATTCACGAGCGGGCCACTTTCTCAGTGGTCGGTGCGACTCGGCTTCATCTGGCAAAGCGACCGCGTCGGCGGCTCTTCCTCTCCTACAGCGACCGCTCCTGATCCGCTGATCTTGCGCAGTTTTCACCGTTTCGACGCGGGCATTTCACGCGGTTGGACACACTGGAACGTAGCTCTGAATGTTGAAAACATCACCGATGAATATTATCTGCTCTCCGGCAGCACGGGCGTCACGATGAGTCCGGTCAATCCGCGCTCGTTGGCTCTGCGTGTTGGCTATAGTTGGTAACTCGGTTCGCTCGTTATCGTCCTAACTCCATGCTTCGCAAAATCGTTTTCTGGGTCCATCTCGCGGCCGGGCTCCTCGCGGGTGTCGTCATTGCCGTCATGTCGTTCACCGGGGCAGCTCTCGCGTTCGAGAAAGAACTCGTCTCCTGGTCAGAGCGCGACGTCCGCCACGTTGAGATTCCTAACCAAAGCGCTCAACGCGTGCCGCTCAAAGAAGTGCTGGAACGCATGCGAGAACTTCAGCCCGAAGCTCGCCCGAGCGGAATCACGGTTTACGCAGAACCGTCCGCAGCCATCGCAATCTCGATCGGCCGTGACAGCGTTTATTACGCGAATCCCTACACGGCCGACATTCATAAACCCCAATCCAGTCGCGTGCGTGACTTCATGCACCTCATGGAAAGTTGGCATCGGTTTCTTGGTTTGGGTGGAGAGAGTACACGGCCGATAGGCAAAGCGATCACCGGAGCATGCAACCTGGCCTTTTGTTTTCTCGCCCTCAGCGGTCTGTTTCTGTGGTGGCCGCGAAACTGGTCGTGGCGTGGTCTTAAGGCCGTCGCCGTTTTCAATTTTCGCCTGCTCGGCAGAGCGCGAGATTTCAATTGGCACAATTCGGTCGGACTCTGGACCGCTCCAATCCTCATCGTCCTCACGCTCACCGCCATCCCCATGTCGTACCGGTGGGGTAACGCTCTTGTTTATCGAATCACTGGAACCGAACCACCCTCGCAGGTCCGAGGTTCCGTTCCGAATGCAAGCTCGCCAGGGCTCACCATTCCGCCACAAACGCCGGGCGCGAAGCCCGCCAGTTACGACGCCCTGCTCGCGACCGTCGAGAACGAGAATCCCGGCTGGACAGAGATAACCTTCAGGTTGGGCAACCTCCGCGGTCCTAGCGGTCCTAGGCGCGACGGACAAAGCGCCCCTAACAATTCTGAGCGCCCGCAAAGTCCTCCGTCCGAGCAACGCGAGCCCCGGAATGTAAACAGCGAACCGCGCCAGCGAACCCCTCAACCCATAACGGTCACCGTGCGCACAGCCGACCAGTGGCCGCTGTTTTCGACAACCACGCTTTCCCTCGATCCGTTCACGGGCAGTGTTCTGCGAAAAGAAACTTTTGCAGACCAGAATGGTGGCCGACGCCTGCGCTCGTGGACCCGCTTTCTCCACACGGGCGAAGCGCTCGGCTTCGTCGGCAAACTCTTTGCAGCAGTCGCCTGCATCGGCGCGTTGCTCCTCGTCTGGACCGGACTCGCTCTCTCCTGGCGCCGCTTCTTTCCCCGTTCGTCGAGAAAGCCGCAGGCATGAACTAAATTCGCAGAGACGCGGAAACCCACGGCTCGATTCCTCTAATGTTGCAGAAATCGGGAAGTCCCGTTCTTGATTTCCGCAACACTATGTTTGGCTCCTTGAAACCGTTAACGCTG
The DNA here is from genome assembly GCA_047600805.1 of Nibricoccus sp. Classification (GTDB taxonomy): domain Bacteria; phylum Verrucomicrobiota; class Verrucomicrobiia; order Opitutales; family Opitutaceae; genus JADKHC01. The sequence goes on along the minus strand of JASGKG010000001.1, from coordinate 5,000,002 downwards.
GCGGCGCTCGCATCTGGATGCGTTTGCCTGGCGTTTTCGCACGCGGCCAAAGCTGAACCGACCGCAAACAACTCGGCTCAGGCGCTCGTCGAAGAGAAACCCGTCGTGCAACCCTTGCTGACTCTCACGGGCGAGTTCTGGAGCAATGTTCATGGCGGAACACAGACGGGCAGCCGCTGGCTGGGTGTAGCCGCTCTCTCCGTCGAAGTCGACCTCGCGCGCATCGGGGGCGCCAAGAATTCGGCCTTTATTGCCCAAATCTACGGTCTTAAAAACCAACACAAAGAGACAGGTATCACCGATCTCACCGGCGCCTTTAATTCGGTCAGCGGCTGGGACGCCGAAGACATGCTGCGGGTCGGAAACCTTCACTACCGCCAAACATGGCGTGATGACGCCACCCTCCTCAAGGTCGGCCAACTGGGAATCGACGACGACTTTGTGGGTTCGGACTACGTTAGTCTTTTCGCGAATGCCGCTTTCGCCACCACACCAGCGCAGATCGCCACGCCTCTCGACGCCGAAACGAACAATGCCTATGCATTCGGCGGCTACGCGGTTTATACGCCCGGAATTTTCGTTTCCACGAAACTGAGCGAAATATTCAATTTTCAAACGGGCGTTTACTACGGCGGTCCCGGACAAGATGAGAAAAAAAATCATGGCTACAGCTACGAGAACGCGTCCACATCGGGTGTCGTCGTTTTTGCAGAAGCAGCCTGGCGATTTCCAGTCCTGATACGCACGTCTACCTTAAGACTGGGCGGCGCTTACCACACGGGAAAGTTCGACAATTTCAGCGCACTGCTTTCGGGGGCCGAAAACACGACGGTTCGCGGTCTTTATAGTTTCTACATCGGTCACGATATCGTGCTGTGCGCGGACTCGAAAGGCGACCCGGCGGTCGCCGTTTTCTGGCGGGGTGCCGTAAGTCCTCAGCAAGACCGCAGCGTCGTGAAGACGTACTTTGATGCAGGTTTCAACTGGTTCGGCCCCATCGCCTCCCGGCCGCACGATACGGCAGGCGTTGCGATTTCACGGACAAAGTTTGGGCGAGATTATCGGGCGCTGACCGGACCAGACACGCTCGCCCGCTACGAAACAACCGTCGAATTCACCTATCGCGCTCACCTCACCTCCCATTGGTCGGTCCAGGCCGGCGTGCAGCTCTTTCGTCACGCCTCCGACTCGGAGGCCACCGGCAATTTCCGTTCCGCAACCGTCCTCGGAGTGCGAACCGAACTCGCCTTCTGACGCCGAACCGATAGGCTCCGCTACGCACTCGTTTCACCGCGCACTCTGAAATGAAAATTTTCATTACCGTCGTTCTAGGCTTGTTTGCGTTTTCTGCAGTCGCTCAGCCGCCTGCACCTTCATCGGCCGCGCCAAAAGTGGACGAATATCTGCAGTTTCTCAACGACGCGAGCACCCGTGAAAACGTGATCGATTGCATCGAGGTCATGGATCAGTTGATCGACAATGGGGAACACGGGCTGGTGGATAAACAGCCAGACCCCGGCACCGTTGAGGCCGCCACGAAATTGGGCATCTCGTTGGAGTTCTCCACGACCCAATCGAAAAAAATGATCATGTATTACCTAAAACTGTCTCGCGGCGGGAAAGAGCTAAAATATTCCGATGCCACCAAATTCATAGCCCTTTTCACGGATCGTGCAGGACTTCAGCACCCGGTGAACGTGAACGAAGGCGACAAGTCGACGTTTTACGCCCGTTGGCTGATCAAACCGTCCGAGTGGAAAGCGATGCGGAAATTAATGATCCAAATCCGTACCGCCAACCGCGCGGAGCGCGACCCGTTCCAAGCATTCAGCCTGGCGGTCGAACGAGAATTGGCCGCTCGCGCCAATGCCCAAGTCTCCCACTGACACACCGTGCCGCTCTTCACAAAGCGTTAACGTAAAAGGAGTGGAAAATTGGTAAAACCGCCAAAACCGCGATTGTCTGGCGCCGAAACACTCTCAGACACTGGCTGCACACGATGCCCGACGACTCAGTATCCACTTCCTTGCGACAATGTCCTTTCCAGTTGAGCTCGCATCGCTTTAGTAAAATTCCCTAGTCGCGCTTTCCTCAGCGCACCTCCACGTTTCGTCGCTGTCCGCCTTTCCATGATTTTTCGGTTTCCAGCCCACCGCTTCTTCTGGGTCCGTTTGGCCTTCCTTGGAGCCATCACCCTCCTTGCCGCCGACCAGCCCTACGCGGCTCCTCCGGCCCAAACCACACCACAAGCAGGACAAACTCCGCCTCCAGAGAATAACGAGCCATCAACGTCCAGCGACAAACCCCTGCTTTCCGAGCTCCGCACCCGCATGATGGAGGATATGCTGCGGATGCGTGAGTTCTTCGACACGACCATCCCTGGTACGCTGAAAAAATATAATCTCGTGTTCGGCTTCTCGCCTCGAGCTTCCGATTTGCGTCGCGGCGAATACATGCGGCTCCCTGCGACGCTTCGTTATGGTTTGGGAGATCGCTGGGAACTCCAAGGCGGCATCACCCCTTTCTGCCCGAACCCTTTCAATAATGGAAATGAACATCGCTGGGGCCCCGGGCTGATCTCGCTCGGCGTCCGGTACAACTGGGGCCACTGGGGAAAAGTTTTCGATAGTGTCACCCTCGGTCTGGACGGCCGCACGCCGTTGGGTCAGCCGCCAGCCAATTTGATCGATTCATTCGCTCACCTCGTTCCGCTTATCACCTTCTCGCGCCCGCTGCCGTTCAAGTACACCAATTTCTACCTCAACCTTGTTTACGATCGTGCGTTCGATGCGCCATTCCGCGATTCCCCACCGCCACCTCCAGCAATTATTAGGCGGCACGTGTTTTTCGTCGCGCCGTCGGTCCTCTACAAACCAGGCGAATTCGGCGGCTTCGTTTCATATAGCTGGCGACACTTTTTTGACGAAACGATCGGCGTGCACTTGGGTCACGAAATCAAAGCGGGACCGATCTGGGACGTCCCTCTCAGGCGAACCCAATCGTGGGGCCTTCCGGGCAAATGGCAGGTCGAACTCGCCGGCCGCGTCACTTTTGAAGAAGGCATGAAGACCGACAAAGGCATCTCAGTTCGGGTACGCTGGCGCACTTCACTGCGGGAGGTTTTTTCGAAAAAATCCTATCAACGGAAGCCCATCAAGTAGCATGGCGGCGTCCGCGGAGCTCCGGACAGATGCACCTTGCGCGGAGCAACGGGCAGGTTAGGCTGTCTCGCGCAGGCCATCGAAACGGTCATCTATGGACAACCTCTACACCCTCTTGCGCGCCGTCGATAACAGCTACGCGCTTCCGCTTTCTCGGCGGGACGCCACCAGCATCCTCACGCGCAAGAAAGCTTACTTTTTGGAGGAAGCCAAAACCAACCCGATCGTCCGTGAAATTTTGAACAACGGCTGCGTCGCTTGCGATGAGGTCGACAAAACTGGACATCGTTCCTTCCTCAACGGTGCTCCCACCTTCTTCCGCGTGCATGAGCTGCTCCGCTGCACCCGAAGGAAAAACCTTCCGCTTCAGGTCGGCGCAAAAGAGGTCTCGCACAACGAAGCGGTGGAGCTCTACGAGCGCTGCGTCCCGAACGTCCGGCTCTACCACGCACCGTGGTGTTCGCTGGCCCGCTACTCGACGTCGCTCGGCCTCGCTTGGACCAGCACGGCGCTGGTCGCCCATTTTGTCGCGCGAAGTTGGGATAGCGATACGCTGCTCGATCCGGAAGTCGTCTATCGCATGGGCCTCGTCACCACCGTGCTCGCGCTCGGCTACACCGCGTTCAAGAGCAATCGCGACGTCCGCCATTCCGCTCCGTGGAACACCGCGCTGTATCTCGATCTCAACGTCGACTTGATCAGGCGCGATCTTCCCGCGGCGGCCGCGGCCCACAAGGACGTGTTGCCCCGCCAGGGTTTTTTCAAAACGCCCGAATTCTACTACTCGCTCGCCCAAAAAATCGAGAGCCACGGCTTCGATACCGAGCTCACCGCCCGCATCGAGGAAACTAAAACCCCGGCGGCGACGTCATCCGCTTCTTCATGAGATTCCCCGTCGTCCTGGCCCTGCTGTTTCTGTGCGCTGGTTGCGCCTCCAATTATTCTTGGAAAGATCCAAAGACCGACCTTCTCAAAAAGCGTCACTTTTACGTCGAGTCCGAACTTTCCGATGGAAAAAACCTCCACGTCACCATCGCCGACGAGCTGAAGTTGATGGGTTACAACGCGACTTCCGGCTATTTGACCATGATGCCGAAAGACGCCGATGCGTTGGTTTCCTTCCAAAGCCGGTGGACGTGGGATTTCACTACCTATTTGATAGAGCTAAATATCCAAATTCGCGATCCCATCTCGGGCAAAATCATTGCCAGCGCCGGCTATCATCGGCCTGCCATCGCCGGCACCTCCACCGAGGAGCTCATTCGGAAAACCCTTACCAGCATCCTGACGCCAAAACCAGCCTCCACGAACGCGGAACCAAACTCGCCTCCGAAAGTCCATTGAGCACCACGCATGGCCAGCTACGCTCAAATCGCCCGCGACCTGATTCCCCCGCTGGCATGGAATTTCGGTAAGAAACGTTTGCCGTGGCTCGTGCGAGCCATGGGCGGTCATTTCACCCACATCCGTTTTACCGGAGATTACGCGAGCTGGGAAGACGCCCGAAAAGCTTCCACCGGTTACGACGCACCTGCGATCCTGCAAAAAACCCGCGACGCTCTCTTGCGCGTAAAATACGGCGAAGCTCGTTGGGAACAGGACGCCATGGTGTCCGATTCGGATGCAACGCCCAGTTCACTGCTCGCCGCCTTGATGCGCATCGCCGCAGTAAAAGGACGGCCCGAGATCAATGTCTTGGATTTTGGCGGTTCCCTCGGTTCCAGCTACTTCTGGTGCCGCCCGTTCTTCGGCAACGACATCAAAGTCACCTGGTGCGTCGTCGAACAAGCCGAACATGTCAAAATCGGCCAAAGCGACTTTCAGGACGGACATCTCCGCTTTTATAACTCTATCGATGACGTTGTGTCACAGCACCCGATCGACGTGATGCTCGTTTCCGGCGTGCTTCACTTTCTGCCGCAGCCGCACGCCTGGCTGGGAAAGATCCCGCACGCAGCAATCCCCAACCTCATTCTAGATCGTACTCTCCTTTGGGACGACGATCGCGATCGCCTCACGGTCCAGCACGTGCCGCCGGAAATTTACCAGGCGTCTTACCCGGCGTGGTTCCTCTCGAAGAAACGCGTTTTCGGAGAGCTAGAAAAAAACTACCGACTGCTTTGGACAGCGCCCGATCCCGAAACATGGGAAATCGACCGATACGTGGTCCGGAATTCGCTCCATCTTTTTCAAAAGCGCGCCGCCTGATTTAGCGATATCTGCTAGTTTCACACTGTTTCATCGAGGGCATCTGCAAGTTTTTGGCAGCGATTAAAAAATTGGTGGTTTTTTTGCTGGCGTTACTGGCAAAACACCTCGCTTGCGCTTAAGTCACGCTAACACCCTCACCCCTGCAGAAGCGAACGGGGTTTCCGCGAATGACCCATTACTGCACTTATTTCGATCGTCGCTTTTTGATCCAAGGACTCGCAATGGCGACCTCTCTTCGTGAACACGACCGGTCGAGTACGCTTTGGGTGTTGAGTCTGGATGCGTTTACGACCGAATTCCTACGGGAACTCGACGATCCACGGATGCGCGTAGTCGAACTCTCCGCGCTGGAAAAACGGGACCCCGAACTCCTCGAGGCCAAGGGCAACCGCGACCTCGTCGAATATTATTTCACCCTTTCACCGTGCTGGCCGCTTCACGTCTTGCGCGAAAATCCAGCAATCGATCGCATCACCTACGTCGATGCCGACATGTTGTTCTTCGAAGACCCCGCCGCCCTCTTTGAGGAAATGGGCAACGCCAGCGTGTTCATCACCGAGCACAACTATCCGCCGTACCTAAACCACCTCGAACGTTGCGGCCGCTTCAACGTCGGCATTTTGGTTTTCCGCAACGATTCCCTTGGGAGAAAATGCCTCGAGCGTTGGCGCAAGGATTGTCTGGCTTGGTGCTTTGACCGCGTTGAGGAAGGGAAATACGCGGACCAGAAGTACCTCGATGCGTGGCCGGCTCAGTTGCGGGATGCTCTGTGCATTTCCCGTCGCAAGGGGCTCAACCTCGCCCCATGGAATTGGTCTCAATATCACTACGCGTTCGATCAGCACCGCGTGTTCGTCGATCAAGAGCCACTGGAAGTTTTCCATTTCGCCCGTTTCCGTCCCAGTATCGGCCTCCGCTTTTTTCAATCCGGACAGCTCGAATACGGCATCATGCCTTGGAAGCTCCGCCAGCGCATTTACGGCCGCTACTGGTACGCGCTACAGGACGCACTCAACCTAATCAGATTCTATCGACCCAATTTCGACGTGCCGTATTCCAGCATGCGCTGTTGGCACGGGTTCTGGCGCGCGCTTCTGCCGCGTTTCATTTTCGGTAGCGACTGGTTGAGGGTCGGGCCTTGCTTCATTGCCGGTCGCTTCGGTTTCGGCAAATACTCCGGGAAAATCATGTCGTTTATCCGCCGGTTTAGCGCGCGAGCGACCGACGCCGAAACAGAAAAACAGCCGGAGATGCTCAGCCCTGTCTCAAGCGACTGAGCCCGAGTCTTACGTGCTCGTGTGGCGCATCACTTTCAGCGTCTCACCTTTCACGCGAATTCCGTTCAGCTTCGCGACCACGAGATCGGCGTGTTCTTCCGCCACATCCACGAGCAGACTCGCTTCATGAATGTCGATCGCCCCTACGACGCTGGCCGGCAAACGCGTGACGCCCGCTATTTTTCCGACGACATCGGCCGGCGTCACCATTTGCCGACGTCCCACGCTCATCAGAAGCTGCACCATGCCGGCTTCGCGTCCGGTGCGGGCTGGTCTTTCGTATTTCTTTTTCTTCTGCGGAATGTTTCGTGGCGCATCTTCCTTATCCCAATCGGGCAGGCTCGCCGGAATTGCCGGCTTTTCCTGAGGTGTTTCCTTTTCGGCACGTGAAAGCTCAGGAGCCGATCGCTCGCCTGCTTTCTCGCCGTTTGCGATCATGTGAATCAGTGCCGACGCGATGTCAGTGGAGGCGTAGCCTTGCTCCAGCAGTCGATCGATCATTCGGTCTTGTTTCGGAAATTCACCGGCGTTCAAAATCCCGCGGAGCTTTTCAAAGAATACGTTCTCCCGCGCCTCTTCGACTTGATCGAGCGAAGGAATATTTTCGCGGCGGATTTTCAGCTTCGCAAACCGAACCATATTCTGGAGCTTATAAATTTCGCGTCCCGCCACGAAGGTGATTGCCCTGCCCGATTTTCCCGCGCGCCCGGTGCGACCGATGCGGTGCGTGTAATCCTCCGCGTCGTTCGGCAGGTCATAATTGAAAACCACTTCCAGATCGTCGACGTCGAGTCCGCGCGCCGCCACGTCCGTCGCGACAAGAAACTCAAAGCCGCGCCGCCGGAATTTCTCCATCACGCGGTTTCGCTGTGCCTGGCTGATGTCGCCGTGCAGCCGATCCGTCGCATAGCCGCGCGCGTGCAGATGTTCGTCGAGTTCGTCGACCATGATCTTCGTGCTGCAAAAAATAATGCCGTAGCGAAAATCATTGAGGTCGATTAATCGCGTCAAAATTTCGATCTTCGAGCGACGCTCGACTTCGTAGTAAACTTGGTCGACCTGCGGCGCGTTTTGCGCGAGCGCCTCGATCTTGATCCACTCCGGGTTCTTGGCATGATTGTGGATAAGCTGTTGGATCGGCTTGGGCATGGTCGCCGAGAAAAACAGTGTCTGCCGCTCCGGGGAAGCCGCACTGAGGATTTTGTCGATGTCGTCGCGAAAGCCCATGTCGAGCATCCGATCCGCCTCGTCCAAGATCGCCACGCTGAGTTTGTCCAGCTTCAGCGTTCCGCGTTCCATGTGATCCATTATGCGCCCCGGCGTCCCGATGATGATCTGAGCGCCGCCTGCCAACGCGCGAAATTGCCGGTCGTACGATTGCCCGCCGTAAATCGGTGCGGCGTTAATCCCTCGTTTAAACTGCGCGAGCTTTCCCACTTCCTCTGCGACCTGCACCGCAAGCTCGCGCGTCGGGCAGAGCACGAGCACTTGCACCGCTCGCACGTGTGGATCGGTCTTCTGAATTGCCGGGAGTGCAAATGCGGCGGTTTTCCCCGAGCCCGTCGAGGATTGTCCCACGATATCACGCCCTTCCAGCGCCACCGGGATCGTTGCCGACTGAATCGGCGACGCTTCTTCAAAGCCCATTTTGTCGACCGCTTTCAGCAGCTCTGGCGCGAGTCCCAATTCGTTGAAAAGTCGTTTTTGCATGCGCCACCCTGTCATAATTGCGCAAAAAGGATACCTCAAAAAGGCATCCTAACCTCATAGCGGCTCCAACTACACTTCTTCCGGGCCTTCCAGGATCAATCGCAAGGAATCCAACCTCAGCCGCGCCTCCGCGATGGCTCCGCGTGTATGTTCGATTTGCGCACGGGCCAGTTCGATTTCCTCAGGCCGCACATGATCGTTCACCGCGCGCAATTCCACTAACCGCTTCAAGTCCGCGCTAAGCACCTCCTGCGCTTTCTTCTCGGCGGTCTTTTTCAAAGTCTGCGCGCGAACGTCCGCGGCTTTCGTCGCAGTCTCAATCATTTGCGCCAACAGCGTCGCGCTGAACTCCGGTCGCTCAAGGAATCGGTGGATGTCGCCGTCCTCGCTTTCTTCAGCGATCGCGACTGCGTCGCGTTCTTCAGTCAGATCGCGGCCGCGCAAATCGATCACCACGCGCACCGGCGTCGGCGCGAGAAATTGATCCACGTGCCAACGGCTCTCCGCTACCGCCTCGAGAAGGAAAATGGCTTCTAGCATCAAGTTCGGTTTATTGGCGGCGATCCAGCTAAACGCGGTCATCCCTGCTTGCGAATGGACCAGCAGATCGATCGCGTCCTGCACGAGTGGATGATCGGCCGAAAGAAAACGAATATCCTCCCGCGTCGCCGCTCGGCGCCGCTCGAAAGTCGCCAGCATGCCGTCGGCCGGTATCGAGGGGAACCCTTCGATGTAGGCATGACTCGGATCAAGAAACACGTCGCCGTTCTCGTCTTCCTTCACACGCACACCGAAATGATCGAGCAGCGTCAGCAAAAATCGCCGCAAAAACAAATCGGTGTCCACGGTTCGAATGCGTTCGATCACTCGTTCAGCGACAGGCCGATTAAAAGATGTCATTTCCAAAAGCCGGTCGCGCCCTTTCGCCAGCTTCGCCGTGAGCTCTTTCCGAAATTCGCTCGTCTCCGCGATGAGTTTTTCCAACTCCGCTTTGCCTGCAGAATTGCCGCTTTCACCGAATTTCAGCGCGAGTTCCAGCACGCGCTCCCGAAACGCCCGCTGGTAATCGTCGCCGTTATGCAAGGGCCGTTCGAAAGCCTCCACGCCTCGATGATACCACTCGACGACGTATTCGTCGCTGCTGCCGGCGAGGTGCGGCACATGAATCTGAATCGTCTGCGTCTGCCCGATGCGATCGAGCCGCCCAATGCGCTGCTCCAACAAACCAGGATTCAGGGGTAAATCGAAAAGCACGAGATGGTGCGCAAACTGGAAGTTTCGCCCTTCGCTGCCGATTTCCGAGCAAATCAAAAGTTGCGCACCATCTGGTTCGGCAAACCACGCGGCGTTGCGATCGCGCTGCACCAAAGGCAGATCTTCGTAGAAAAGTGCCGACTTCGCGGACATTTTTTCCTGGAGTGCTGCCTCGATCGCCAGGACCTTCCGCTGCGATTTGCAGATGAGCAGGACTTTTTCAGAGCGGTTCGCTTTCAGAAAATCTACGAGCCATTCTATGCGCGGATCGTCTTTGAATGAGTAACGAATACTCGCCGCCCCACCGGTTTCTTCCGCTTCGAGCTCGCGCGCCACGCGAGCCAGCCGAGTGAGATTGTTTTCGACGAGCGGCACCGGACAGAATTTTCGTTTGGGGAAACCCGCCACCGCTGCACGTGTGTTGCGAAACATCACGCGGCCCGTGCCATGCTGATCGAGCAGCGTCTTGAGCAGGGCCTCTCGCGCTCCGGCCTTCCCTTGCGAAAGCGCATCGAGGTGTTGCGCGAGCTGCTCCGGAGCCCGGTTGAAAATCGCCTTCAACGTCGCGTGATCCTTCGGCTTGAGCGGTTTCAGTTCGACGATTTTCTCCGCGATGGCCGCGACTTCGCCAAAGCGCTCCGACTCCGCCACGAACCTTTCAAAATCGCTATAGCGGTCCGGATCAAGCAATCGCAGCCGCGCAAAGTGCCCCGGCAAGCCGAGCTGCGTCGGCGTGGCCGTGAGCAGCAGCAAGCCCAGACAACTCTGCGCCAGCCGCTCGACGAGCATGTAGCTTGCGCTCGCGGCTTCGGGGGTCCACGCCAGATGATGCGCTTCGTCGACGACGACCATGTCCCAGCCGGCCTGCACCGCTTGATCGCCGCGCGTCGCACTCTCTGCGAGAAAGCTCACGCTGCACAAAGCGAGCTGCGCGGACAAAAACGGATTTGTGCCGGGATCACTTTGTTCGGTCGCCGCGCAGCGTTCCTCGTCGAAGATGCCGAACCACAGATTAAATCTACGCAGCAGTTCCACGAACCACTGATGCGTCAACGACTCCGGCACGAGGATGAGCACACGCTTGGCCTTGCCGATCACCAGCAACCGCTGAAGAATCAGGCACGCTTCGATGGTTTTACCCAAACCCACTTCATCGGCCAGCAATGCCCGCGGAATCTGCCGCGCCGAAACCTCCTGCAAGATATAAAACTGATGCGGCAGTAGCTCGAGCCGTCCCCCAAGAAAGCCGCGCACATCGGATTGCCTGAGGCGTGCCTGCGCCTGAAGCATGCGATAACGCAGGTCAAACACTTCGCCTGGATCGACCTGGGCCGCCATCAAGCGCTCCTGCGGCTGGCTGACACTGGTCACATCTGACAACGCATCCTCGCAAACTCGCTTTCCCTGCCCAGCATAGATCAAGAGCTCCTTCTGCTCGTCCACTTCCTCTACAACCAACGACTTCCCGTCACGCGTCGTGAGCGTTTCACCCAGGCGAAACCGCACGCGTTTCAGCACCGGCGTGCCAACTGCGTAGATGCGTTTTTCGCGTGTGGCAGGAAACTCGATTGTCACTTGAGCCCGTTCCACGGCCGCGACAGCCCCGAGCCCGAGCTCGGGCTCTCGCTCACTCATGAACCGCTGACCAACAACAAACGCAGAAGGCATCCCGCCATCAGGCAGCAGAACGCCAAGGGTTCAAAAGAAATTTTCTGGAGTGTTTGCACCACCGCGGTCCTGAGAAACGCGAGGCCAAAACCGAAGTCCGTCGTGTGTAACGAGCCATGCAATCCGTTCACGGAACCGAGACTTGCAAGCGTACTGCTCCCTCCAGATTCGGTTCCTGGAAAAGTTACGCACTACTTTCAAATATTAGAACGTTTGGAATCCAGCTATTCCCCTCCTTACGACTCAAGAGTTCGCACGGTTTGCCGTTTACTATCGGTAGTCCAGCCGACATTCCGGCTCTCGTTTTGATCCGAGCTCAGCTGAATGTATGTAAATCACTCATCCTTTCTCGTTCGCGCGATAGCTTTCGTTGATGCGCTCTCCGGAGTAGCGCTGTTCAGACTAACGCGATTTGTGGCAATAATTGTCGGGCTATCGGCTCTGCCGTCTGGGACAAGCGCGGAATCCGATCCGATGGAACTATCTGACCGTCGTCCTCTGGTCCTCACGCTCCATTCCCACTCAGCCAGCCCATGGGACAACGAACTTCAAGACGGCATCAATCACGAGCTGATCGAACCCGGCAAAATCGACATCTACGTCGATTACATGGATGCCAAAAAGCTCGAGACCCCCGAGTACCTGAATGCGTTTCGCGAGGTGCTTAAGGTAAAATATCGGCACCTGAAATTTGATCTGGTAATCGTCTGCGACGAGACGGCCTACCAATACGCAAGGGCCAACCACAGTCAGCTCTGGCCGGGAACACCGGTGGTGTTCTGCGGTGTCAACGGATTCCGCCCCGCAGAATTTTCAAAGCTGCAGAACATGACCGGGATCTCGGAGAATACCGAGTTAAGCCCGTTCATTGCTTCAATCCGGCAGCTTTTGCCACGGCTCAAAAAACTCTATGTTATTCGTGACGATTCCACCTATGCAGTGGACACATTGCCGGTCCTCAAGGAAACGATCGACGCGGAGCTACCCGGCATTCTGGTGGAAGAGCTTACCAGCCGTTTGTCCGCGGCAGAAATGGCTGCAATGCTCGCCAGCCTTCCGGCCGATTCCGCGGTGTTTTATCTGTCATTTTGGAGAGACAGCAGCAGCCGGATCATTAACCGAAGCGAACTGCAACGGATCATCCAACACAGCGTGGTCCCTGTTTTCACCCCGCATCAAAGCCTGATGGGATTCGGCGCACTCGGCATTTGTTACGTCGACGCTTACACACACGGACTCGAGGCTGGAAAAATCGCCAAGAGAATTCTCGACGGATCAGATCCAGCGTCCATCCAGGCCTTCATTGGCTCCCCACGCCGGATTGCCTTCGACTACAACTACCTAAAGCGGTATAAAATCCCGCAAAGCGCTTTGCCGTCCAACAGCTACGTTTTCAACGAACCATTTTCTTTCTACAAAAAATACCGGCACCTCGTCTGGGCTACATCTGTTATTTTCACGGTCCTGTTGGGGCTGCTGTTTCTACTAGCCCTTAACATACTGCAGCGACGGCGAATCACACAGCGGCTTAAGGAAAGCGAAGAGAAATTCGCGCGCGCTTTCCACGATGCGCCCATCGGCATGATGATCTACGACATCAGAAACGGCCATTGCATTGAGATCAATAGCACGTGCCTTTCGATATTCGGCCAGCCACGGGAAAGCCTCCTGGCACACACTTGGAAGGAGCTCGGGCTTCCGCCAGCACTCTTCGATCCCAATCTGGCGGGCACACCCTACGATCGTGAGACGAGATTGTCACATCGTGACGGTCGCACCCTCTTTTGCTCTCACTCTTCCCACGTGATCAAAATTGGCGGAATCGAATTCCTGCTGATTATTGTGGTCGATATCACGTCGCACAAACAAGCGGATGCCGAGCGGGAAAAACTGCGTGCCCAGCTCACTCAGGCCCAGAAGATGGAGGAGATCGGACGACTCGCCGGAGGAGTCGCTCATGATTTCAACAACATGCTGACGGCGATTCAGATCAATGCCGCCGAAGCTCAACAAGCCCTCGCAAAAGGTCGCCCCATCGATGGGAAGCTTGACGAAATCATTTGCTGCTCGCAGCGGTCGGCATCGTTCACGCAAAGGCTTCTTACGTTCGCGCGCAAGCAACCCATCGCCCCCAAGGTGCTCCACCTCAACCAGGCGATAGGTGGAACTCTCGATATGATCCGGCGCATGATCGGGGAGAAAATCGAGATACACTGGAATCCAGGCCCCGACCTTTGGTCCACCAAGCTCGATCCCAGCCAGCTCGATCAGCTTCTGACTAACCTGTGCGTCAATGCCCGCGACGCCATTAACGGAAACGGGCGCATCATCATCAGCACGCAGAACGCGTCTTTCAACGAAGAGTTCTGCCGCTCCAACGCCGGCTATCAGGCAGGTGAATTCGTGCGGCTGATGGTGCGCGACAATGGTTGTGGAATGAGTGCTGAGATCAAAAAGCACATTTTCGAACCATTTTTCACCACCAAAGAGGCCGGTAAGGGAACCGGCCTTGGTCTCGCCACCGTCTACGGCATCGTTCAGCAGAACAAGGGTTTTATTTTGGTCGACAGCGACGTCGGCAAGGGCACGGCTCTGCGCGTCTACTTACCCCGCCACTCTTCCGTAGACAAGGACTCTGAAAACGTCGAGCGCCCGCTCTGTGCTCAAGGTGGCGGCGAGACCATTCTCATGGTCGAAGACGAGCCAAGCATCCTACAAATTACCCAAGATGCCCTCCAGAACCTGGGTTATACGGTGATTGCAGCAAACACTTCCAAAGACGCGCTCCTTTTGGCCGAGCAGCACCACGACCGAATTGATCTTTTCATCACCGACGTGGTTATGCCCGGAATGAACGGTCGCGAACTCGAGGCCAAAGTCCGGGAAATTCACCCCCACATCAAATCGCTCTTCATCTCAGGATACACCTCGGACCTCATCGTCCACGAGGGCATACTGGAAGAGGGAATCAACTTCGTGCCAAAGCCTTTCACGATTCCAGAAATCGATCTGGCGATTCGAAATGCACTAAAAGAGCCATTCAAGTGCACTGCGGCGTGAGCTAATCCGTCATCACCGAAAATCGCACTTCGCTGCTGCCCTTGCCTACAGCGTGTTGATCGGTCAGCGAAACACGAGCTTCTGTGCTTGCGAGGTCAGCAGCGAAATCGTTGGGTGCGTAATCTTCCGCTCTGCGGTGATCGCGTAAAACTGCTCGTGACAGTTTTGCGCCACGCCGATCGGAACCAATCCGTAGCGCAGCTGTGCCTCTTCTTTTACCGCCTCCGGCAGCGCCACAAAACCACCGCGGCGCGAAGCCATGACCTTCAATAGCGCGAGATCCTCACATTCCGCACGCAACTTTGGAACCACTTGCTTGCTCCTAAACCAGTTCTCGACCAAGCGCCGCAGGGGCATCTGGTCGGCGGGCAGCAGCGCCGGCGCACCATCCAAGCTTCCAGGGAAACCTCGCTTCAGCTTTTTCGCCAGTTGGGGCTCCGCGCAAAAAATCACGCGTGATTCGCCGAGCAAATGATTGAATACCCTGGCCTTCGCGCTGCTTCCCGCCGGCTCGTCCGCGAGCACGATATCCAGGCGGTGAAGCGCGAGTTGTACGAGCAGTTCGTCGAGTTTCCCCTCGCGACACACCAGTTGCACCGAGGGCAGCAGAATCGCGGGTTCTAGGATCGCCTGCGCCACAAGTTTCGGCAACGAGTCACAAACACCCACTTGCAACCGATAAGCTTGCACCGTCGGCCTTTGCTTCAGCGCGCTCACCATGTCGCGCCCAAGCAAAAAAATTTCGTCGGCATAACGCAGGATCAGTTGGCCCGCATCGGTCAGCACATTCGCGCGGCCGTCGCGGCGAAAGAGTTTCACGTCGAGCATTTCCTCTAGCCCCCGGATCTGTGCAGAGATTGAAGGCGGGGAGACATTCAGCTTTTTGGCCGCCGCCAGCAACGAGCCCTCTCGCGCCACACACCAAAAATAACGGAGGTGATGATAATTTAGCCATTCCATGAGCGCGATGATCGTTAGGTTTTCCCTAAGTTTAAACACCAAACTGTGTATTAGTCGAATGGTCGAACTCGGAGTACTCTTGGCGTGCTAGATCAAAAAAACTTCAACCACTCAAAACATGAAACTCTTCCTCACCCACACCGCCGTCAAACAGGCCGATAAGTTCGAGCGCTGGATCGAAACTTCCATAAGCTCGCTCCTACCTCTTCTTAAGATCGAGGAGGCACACATCGCGATCGAGTACAACCGCGAATCCAGCCCGCCCTATCGCGCCAAGGCGCACCTCAAAGTGCCGGGGCCCGATCTGCGCGCGCAGGGGATCGACCATACTCCAGGCACCGCGTTCGTAAAAGTGATCGACCAGTTGCGCAAGCGTGCCGCGGAGCGCGCGACTCGCCGGCTGCGTTGCAGAGCCGAGAAGCGCATCCTTCCCGGCTATATGCCTGTGGGAAGCATTCGGGTCTGATGAACTCCGTCCTCCAAATACATTCTAAATCACCAACGTCATGAATTGCGCGATGCGCCGCCTTCGAGCTGACCTCTGTTTTCCTAAACTGTCGTAATCGCCACCTTATTCGTGAATAACCAGTTCTGGCTCTGGATCGGCTTCAACCTCTTCGTGCTCGCGATGCTCGCGCTCGACTTGGGCGTCTTCCACCGGAAGGCGCACGCAGTCGGCCTCCGCGAGTCCGTCACCTGGACAGTGGTTTGGGTGGGGCTCGCGGGCGTGTTCAATCTCGCCGTCTGGCACTACGCGGGCAGTCAGAAGGCTTTGGAGTTTCTCACCGGCTACGTCATCGAGAAGTCGCTCAGCGTGGACAACGTTTTCGTTTTCGCGCTGCTGTTTTCGTACTTCGCGGTCCCACCCACTTACCAGCACAAAGTGCTCTTCTGGGGCGTTCTCGGTGCGCTCTTGATGCGCGCCGCGATGATCGTCGCCGGAGCAGCCTTGATCACGCATTTCAACTGGGTGATCTACCTCTTCGGCGTGTTCCTGATCGCCACGGGGATAAAAATGGTCGTGAAGCGCTCCGAGGAAATCCACCCCGAACGCAACCCTATCGTGAATTGGTTCAAGCGATTGATCCCCGTCACACCGGCTTACCGCGCAGATCACTTCTTCGTGCAGGAGTCGGGACGACGGTTCGCCACGCCGCTTTTCGTTGTGCTTGTGCTTGTCGAGTTCACCGACCTTATCTTCGCTGTCGATTCTATCCCAGCGATCTTCGCGGTCACGCGTGATCCGTTCATCGTGTACACCTCAAATGTCTTCGCAATCCTTGGATTGCGCTCGCTGTACTTCGCGCTCGCAGGCGTCATGGGCAAATTTTATCTGCTTAAACCCGCGCTCGGCATCGTTCTCGCGTTTGTCGGTTTAAAGATGTTGTTGGCCCACACGCCTTACAAAATCGACACCGCGCTTTCGCTCGCCGTCGTCATCGGTGTCCTCACCGCTGCCGTGATCGCCTCACTGCTGCGGCCAAAAACGCCAGTTCCCGCTCGGTGAAACAAAGTGGTCGCACAACGTCTCCAGCCGTCGTCGCACTCAGCAGGCAGCAGCCGGCATCCCGGCCACTCCGCTGAATGGCGTTTACTTCTCGCTCGGCACGAGCGCGCAGCCGAACACATTCGCCGTCGCCGCATCCCAACCTTCGCCGGATTGGAAGCGCACCGAGACCGTCGACTTACCTGCAACAAGCTCCGCCGGTAGCGCATAACGCTCGAGGAAAAACTGCCCCTGTTCCAGGCCGTCGAGTTTCGGTGTGGCCACTTTCTGGTCGTTCACGAACACAGAAAATCTCCGCGCGCGATCCTGACTTCCGTAGGCGCAAACCAGCGTGAGCGAACGCGCATCGCAGGTCGCGAGCTCATAGCTAAACACACCGTCTTTTTGCGCAATACGCCAACCGTTCGCGCCGATCTTGCCGCTCTCGGAATTCTTTTCCACCAAATGGTGCGCGAACTCTGACGCTACGTCGCCGGGAACAACCACGTCGGTCGCGTGTGCCTTGGCGTCAGCCCACGCTTTCTCGACGGCGGCGATTTTGTCCTGCTCCACTTTCCAAGCCTCGGGCGTACGAACGTTCCAATAAACCGTGTAGCGCTCGTGATGCACCGCGTAGAAAGGCGCCAGCACAACATCACTCGGACGCGCCAGCCCTTTCGTGCGGAAAAGCAGCGGGTCGCGGGAAATCATTTCGACGTGTGCGAGAGGATTGTCGCTAGTAACCAGTTCAGGCGCGTTTGGGAACGGATAACGCGTCGGCGGTACCTGATCCCGAGCATACGCCGAGGGCATGTCGAGCGAGCCAAGCTTGCCAGCCAGCACGAGCGGACCGTAGAGCAGCGCAATCGTCCCTGGCGTGCCCGGCAGTTCTTCGCTGTGCAGCGTCATCGGCAGCTTTACTTCCACCACATCGCCGTCGCGCCAGGTGCGCTTCAATTCCGCATACGTTCCCGGACGGCTGTCGATGCGAGCAGGTTCGCCATTGATCGTGATCGTCAGCTGCCCCGCCGCCCAGCCGGGATGGCGAATCCGCAGCGCCAGTTCCGCCGGAGCCTCGGCGTGCCAAACCAAGCGCGTGGTATCGGCGGTGGGAAACTTTGTCTCCTGCGAAATCTTCACGTGGCGCTCGCGCCAGTTGACCTCGGCAGCGATGAAAAGGTTCACATAGAGCGCGTCGGCCGTGTGCGCGAAAATGGCCTCGCCGTACTTCGCGTGGTTCTCCATGCCCGTGCCGACGCAGCACCAGAACGAGTTCTCCGCGGTCGAGTAGACTTTGTAGAAACCGGGTGCCAGCGACATCAGGTAAACGAACATGCCCTGGGCGGGGTCTTGCGACGCGAGGATGTGGTTGTAGAGGCCGCGCTCGTAGAAGTCCATGCGGCCAGCGTCCGGCTGCAACGCGAAGAGCTCACGCGTAAGCTTGAGCATGTTGTAGGTGTTACAGGTTTCGGTTGTTTCGGGCGAGAGATGCCGCCCGAACTCGTTCACCGGGAAAAAGTGTTCGCGGTCGCTGTCGCCGCCGATCACGTACGAGCGGTGAAGCGCCACACGGTCCCAGAAGGTCTCAGCGATCTTGCGGTAGCGCGAATCACCCGTGATCTCGAACTCACGCGCAGCACCAATCACTTTCGGTATCTGCGTGTTCGCGTGAAAGCCGTCCAGTTTGTCTTCACCGGCCGCGAGCGGATCGAAGATCAACGCGTGGTCAAACGCCTGCGCAAGCCGGAGGTGATCAGGATTGCCCGTAATGACATACAAGTTCGCCAGCGCATCGTTCATCCCGCCGAACTCGTTTTTCAGCGTGCCTTGCATCTGCTCGCGGCTGAGATGATCGACGCGTAATTTGATCCATTCCGCCATGCGTTGCGCCACATCGAGCGCCTGCGCGTTGTCGGCGAGCCGGTAGCTGTCGATCAGTCCTGCGAGAATTTTGTGCAGCGTGTACCACGGCGCCCACACGGGCTTCTGCGCTTCGACGCGATCGATGAACGACTCGGGAAACGCCGACAGATAGCCTTCGTGAAAACCCGCTTTCGGCGACTCCGCCTGACACTGCGCCAGCGCCGCGATGATCGTGTCAACACGCTGCTTGAATGCCGCGTCTCCAGTGGTTCGGTACATCAACGCGCACGCCGACAAATAGTGCCCGAGCGAATGTCCGCGCAGTTCGACATCAGGCGATTCCCAACCGCCGTAGGGCTGCGCCGACGTCGGGAGTCCGACATTCAGGCGAAACGTATGCAGCAACCGGTCCGGATCGAGACTGAGCAGGTAAACACGATCGCGCTCCATCGCGTCGTGAAACGGACCCGAGCCCAATCGCACGTCGGCCAGATCAAACGTCGCGACGGCCGGTGGCGCCGCCAGTTTTGCAGGCGCTGCAAACGCCGAGGTGAAAACAAGCGAACCAACCAACGTGGCCGCGATAGCAAAAGGACGAAGGGGCATGAAGCCCATGGAACCAATCACCGCAGAAACGGCAAGGCCACACGAACATCCCGGCACATTCCGCCACGTGCTTCCGAAGTCGCGTGGCTAAATAGTCCGCTCCACTTGCGTCCCCTCTGAAATGTCGCCATACTCACACCGGTCGCAAAAACCAAACGCGTCGAAACCCTAGACCCAAAAATCCTGTAAGCTAGCGAACGAATGCAGTGCGAGGAGGATAAAGCCGCTCAGACAAACGAACGTCGTATCCAGGCGATGAATCGCTTGGTGGGTGCCGTCCAAGAGCTCTCGCTCGCACGCAGTTTGGAGACGGTCACCTCTATCGTTCGAAAGGTCGCACGCGAACTCACAGGTTCCGATGGCGCCACTTTCATTCTTCGTGACGTCGACAAATGCCACTACGTCGACGAGGACGCGATCGGTCCGTTGTGGAAAGGCCAGCGTTTCCCCATGACCGCGTGCGTCAGCGGCTGGGCCATGCTCAACAAACGCCCTGCCGTCATCCCTGATATTTTCGACGACTCGCGCGTACCGGTGGACGCCTACCGACCCACATTCGTGAAAAGTCTCGTGATGGTGCCGATCCGAACCGACCAACCGATCGGCGCGATCGGCACGTATTGGAGCCGGCCGTATCGAGCTTCCCACTACGAAGTGGAGCTGCTGCAAAATCTCGCCCACACCACCGCGCTGGCGCTTGAAAACGTGAAGGTCTACAGCGAACTGGAACAGCGCGTCCAGGAACGCACCCGCGAACTCCAGGCGGCCAACGAGGCTCTGGAAGCGTTCTCGTATTCAGTTTCCCACGATCTGCGCAGCCCCATCACGACCGTCAACGGCTGCGCCATTCTCGCCGAAATGGATCTCGGCTCGAAGCCGTCCGCAGAAATCCGCGACTACCTAAAGACCATCCAAAGCGAATGCATCCGCATGGGAGCGCTTATCACCGATTTGCTCCAGTTGGCCGAGTCGGACCGTGTGGAGCTCAACAAATCCATCGTCGACATTTCACAGCTTGGGCAGGAAATCTTTAACCAGCTCGCCGCGGTAAATTCTACCCGGCAAGTAGATTTCCGGTGCGCTCCCGGCCTGCAAGTCTGCGCCGATGCCGGACTGCTCCGCACCGTCCTCGATAACCTCATCGGCAACGCTTGGAAATATTCATCGAAACGCGCGCACGCCTCGATCGAGTTGGGACAGTGCATAACCGATGACCACGGCCCGGCGTTTTTCGTGCGCGACAACGGCGCCGGTTTCGACGAACAAAAGGCCGCCCAGCTTTTTACCCCTTTCCACCGGTTGCACACGCGTAACGAATTTCCCGGAACCGGCGTCGGTCTCGCCAGCGCGCGCCGCATCATCGAGCGTCACGGCGGCCGCATTTGGGCAAAAGCCGCCCCCGACGAAGGCGCAACGTTCTATTTCACGCTGGGCTGACGCGACCCTCAGTAAGATCCGCGCCGCATCTAGGTCGTTTACGCCGCTTTCACCAGCGCCAGCGCTGCCTCACGCGCGAGCTGGATCGTATCGGGATTTCCCATCGTATGCGCAGTCACGATCGCGCCTTCCAGCAAAAGCTGGATTTGACCCGCGAGAGTCTTCGGTGACGACGCGCCGAGTTCCGTCAACACCGCCTCCAGCATATCCCGCGAGGCCTGCTTCCGACGCATGACGACTTGGTGCACGGGCGAAGCGAGTTCCGGATACTCTCCCGCGGCGCGGATAAAGCCACAGCCGTTGAAATCCTTGCTCTTGAACCAACTCTCATACCAGTCGAACAGAGCCAAAAGCCTTTTCCGCGGCGAGGAGCCCGCGGCTTCCACCGCCGCCTTAATCTCACTCGCGATCGCTTGGCCTCGTCGTTCCAGCGCCGCCACGATCAGTTCTTCCTTCGAAGAAAAATGATGGTACAGCGTCATCTTCGCGAGGCCAGCTTCCGCCAGAATGGTATCGATGCCCACCGCGTGATAGCCGTCGCGATAAAAAAGCCGGTACGCGGTGTCGAGGAGCAGGTCGCGCTTGGGCGTACTGGGTGAAACGGGCTCAGGTGCTGCTGTCTTGCGCATGAAAAAGATTTAGCACATCGCGCGCGCAATTCAAGAGTTATACAGTTCTGTCTAATTCTGGTTTGATTATTATACAGATCTGTCTATCTTAGCCTCGCCATGAAAAATGCTATCTTCATCATGACAGATCCCAACAGCGGTTCGGACGAAGCCACTTCCCGGCTCCTCAACGCGCTTGGTTACGCAGACGAGTGCAAACGCAACGGCGACGAACTCGCGATCGTGTTTGCCGGCACCGGCACGCGGTGGCCGCAGGAACTCGCAAAGCTCTCCCACCCCGCGCACGCGCGCTACAATGGTTTGCGCGACGCCGTAAAGGGTGCGTCCCGCAGTTGCGCCATGCGCAACAACGCCGTCGAGGGCGTGCAAGCCGCCGGGGTGCCTTTGATCGGTGACAACGCGATCGCCGGCACCCAGGGCGTCGCGAGCTTCCGCCGCTACTACGCCGAAGGCTGGAACGTCAGCGTCTTCTAAAAACTCCGCGCCCTCCTCGTCATGCGTAACCATTTCCTACGTACCTTCGCCTCGCCCGACGTCCAAGCCGAGCAGGTCCGTTACTACGGCAAGAGTCGCGTGCCGAGTGAGGGGCCGGTGCAACAGCTTCTCGGTGCGGATGAACAGGGCTTCATCGAGGCACGCGACAGCTTCTATATGGCCACGGTTGGCCAGGATAACTGGCCCTACGTCCAGCATCGCGGCGGTCCCAAGGGGTTCGTGCGAGTACTCAGCGCCACTCAGCTCGCGTTTGCCGACTACAACGGAAACCGCCAGCTGATCAGCACCGGCAACGTGAAGGCGAGCCGGCGCGTGGCTCTTTTCCTGATGGACTACCCAGCGCGCGAACGCCTGAAGATCATCGGCCACGCCAAGGTGCTTTCTCCATCCGAAGCAGGTGAGTTGCTCTCCCAACTCGTCGTCCCCAAAGGCGCCGTGATCGAGCGGGTATTTCGTGTCGATGTCGTCGGGTTCGACTGGAACTGCCCGAAATACATCACGCCGCGTTTCACTGCTGACGAAGTCGAGCAGGTTACCGCTCCGCTCCGTGCGAGGATCGTCGAACTTGAGGCGGCGCTCGCTCACAGAAACCAAAACTCAACTTAACCAACAAAATCTCTCTTCCACTCTCACTTATGAACCTCGTTCTCCTCGGAGCCACCGGTCAGGTCGGCTCGCATCTCCTCAACGAAGCGCTCTCTCGCGGTCACGCCGTCACTGGCGTCGCACGCTACGTCGATTCGTTGCCCAAGCATCCGTCGCTCCAGCCAAAAAAAGCCGATGCCACCGACTACACTCAACTCTCGGCAATTCTCTCCGGCAACGATGCCGTCCTCAGCGCGCTCCCCTTTCGCCACTTCGATGGGCCCGACCTTCTCGCTACCGTGAAAGCCGCCCGCGTTCCGCGCCTCCTCGTGGTTGGCGGCGCTGGCAGTCTTGAGGTCGCCCCAGGCCATGCGTTGGTCGACTCGCCCGACTTTCCTGCAGAGTATAGAGCCGAAGCGCTCGCCGGCCGAGACTTCCTCCAGGTCCTCCGTGCCGAGACCACCCTCGACTGGACCTTTCTCTCGCCCTCCGCTTTTCTCCATGACGGCCCACGCACCGGGAAATTTCGCTTGGGCAAAGACTCACTCCTCGTCGCCGCCGATGGAGAAAGCCACATCTCGCTCGCCGACTACGCCATCGCCTTCCTTGACGAACTAGAGCATCCGCACCACAACCGCACCCGTTTCACCGTGGGATATTGAAGGCGCGTCGTAGCCCGGCACGTCACCAAGTACGCTTTGCCCCGGCGCAACGCGCCGTCCGCGGCGCGTTGAACAACGTCGCATATCCTTCCGTTCCGTCCCCAACAGCACCTTGAGATCAATCGCTCCCCCCGAAACAGAGTTTATGCATCGCAGATAGAACTCACACTCGCAGGCCCTACACACGAAAGAGCGTCGTACTTCCGCAACGGTTCAGCGTTCGTTGGGTTCCCACAATTCGATGGGATTACCCTCTGGATCATGAAGTCGAGCAAACCGGCCGTTCGGATAGGCGTCTGCATCCACGACCACTTCGATTCCCCGTTCGCGCAATTTCGCGACAAGCGCATCCAGACCTTCCACGCGGAAATTGATCATCCACATCTGCGTTGAGGATCCAAAATACTCCGTATCGCTCGGAAATGGAGCAAACGCCGTAGGTCCGGCCAACTGCTGCCACGGTTGTTGCGCGTAGTCTTGAGGTACACGCGAAATCCCCAACACGGATTCGTACCATTCAGCCAATGCTTCTGGATTCTTCGCTCTGAAAAAGAAGCCGCCAATGCCGGTGATTCGTGGACTTTTCATCCCCCTAATAAGAACAGACATCGCGTCCTGGCGAGTGGGCGCGCACGAAACTTCTTTTGTCATTCAACTAAGAAGAACCCGGGCGTCCCGGGCGCGTTCGTTCGACGTCGCACGTCATTCAACGTTATACCCGAACCAGTAGCCTATGCACCACGCCAGCATCGCGCATCGCAATACGCGATGCATGCCCCACCGCCTCAGTTATGAATCGGCAGAAACGCATAGTCGCGGCCGTACTCCAGCATCTGGCCGAGGAAATCCGTCGGATACGACACCTTCACGTCGACGATCTCGCCGTCCTTTTCCACCAGATCCAAGCGAGGCTGGATGAAGCCCATGAACGGCGCGATGTTCAGCGGCGCGTAGCGGCGATGCGTTTCCGCCAACAGCGCTTGATCGACTTTCACGCCGTACGTTTCGACCAACTTTTTGCCGGCTTCGAAATCGCCTTCCGACTTGATGCGCTGAATCTCCTGCAAGAGCTGGCCAAATAACTCGCGCAGCTTCGCATAATCGTTGATGCGGAAATACGTTTTCCCGTCTCGCGTGAGGCGTTCGATGACTTTGTCGGGCTGGCCTTTTTCAAACGCCCACGCCGCGATCATCTGTCGGTTTCTCATGTGCGCTTCCTCGATTTGCTGGCCCGGTTTGATTCGGTAGAGCTGCATCATCAGTCCGCGCATGATGTAGCCATCGTACTGCGCTTTGCCCACGTCGAGCGTCGGCATCACGCCGATCTCCACTAATTTTGGATCTGCGATATAGTAGAGGCCCACGAGGTCTGCCCGCGCTTCCTCCAGCGTGCCGGCGTAGTTCTTCAACGTTTGATCGGGCGTGCCCACACCGGGATTGATCTGGCCCGACGCGTGCCCGATCACCTCGTGCATGTCGGTGTGTAGATCGGCCGCCAACGCGCCCCACTGTTTCAACCGCGCCTTCACTTCGTCGTCGTAACCGAACTCATCGTTAGCAGGACTTTTTGAACTTACGTCGTTGTAGGCTTCCACGATATTCCCGAGCGACACCGACTTCGAGCCGTACTGCTCGCGAATCCATTCGGCGTTGGGCAAATTGATTCCAATCGGCGTCGAGGGTGCCGCATCGCCGACTTCACCGATCACCGTGATCACTTTCGCCGAGATGCCCGTGACGTTCCGCTTCTTGTGGTTGTCCGCGATCGGCGAGTGATCCTCGAACCATTGCGCCTCCTTCGAAATCGCCGCAATCCGCTTCGTCGCTTCCACATCGCGCATCGACACGACCGACTCATATGAGCCGCGTTTCTGCGTCGCGTCGGCGTACACCTCGATAAAACCATTCACGGCATCGATCGTCGATGCGGTGTCCGTCACCCACGCGATGCAGTGTTGGTCGAAGTCGGCGATGTCACCGGTGCGATAAAATTTAATCAGGTTCTCGAGGCTCTTTTTCTGATGCTCGTTCTCGGCGACCGTCACGGCCTTCTCCAGCCAACCAACGATCTTCTCAATCGCCGGGCCGTACATGCCGCCGACCTTCCACGTCCGCTCGACGATTTTGCCGTCCACTTTCGCGAGCTGCGAATTCAAGCCATACGACAACCGCGGATTCCCCGCCGCCTTTTTCGCTTCATAAAACGCCTGCACCTCCGCAGCCGTCACGCCTCGATAAAAATTGTTCGATGAACCTTTCACGTTATCGATGCCCGCGTCGAGGTTGACCATCTTGGGGTCGAGCTGCGGATCGAACAGGATCGGCGTGAGCGTCTGCGTGAATTCCGCCACCGATTTCCCCTCGAGCGGAAGCAGCGCGGCCTTGGACTTGGCGAGTAGTTCACTCAGATAACTCGCCGGGAATGCCGGCAACGTTTTTGCGCTGCTGTAGTGATGATGAATGCCGTTGGCGAAAAACACCTGCTTCGCGTAAACGACAAACGCGTCCCAATCCGCCCCCGACCGCTCGCCCTGATAGCTCTGGAGGACGGCCTCCAGCGTTTTCCGCACGGTGAGATTGTTACGATTCTTCTGATCCCAGAAAATATCCCGTCCCGACAGCCCCGCTTTGTACAAGTAGTACGCCAATTTTTTCTGCTGCAACGAAAGCTGCTCGAACCCTGGCACCTGATACCGCAACACCTGGATATCGGCAAACCGGTCCGCCTTGAATTCAAACGCCGGCTCCGCCGCCTTCTCGCCCGCCTGAGCCATATTCCCCAACACCATGCCACCGATCACGACGCAAAAAACAGATAAGTAACGCATGGCAGCACGCTACGAAGCTTTTGCCCGAGCGCAAAACGAGAATCGCCGAGCCTCACCGCAAAATGCCGCGAAATGACTTCTGTTCATAACCGCGTCCAGTCGCCCACCTAGCGCTGGGGCGTTCAAGCTCTGCCCGCCTCTGCGGCTGGGGTGGACATATCTCGTCGCAATCGGGATTCGACGCCGGCACGCCTAACGTTTTTATTTCGAGCGCCTGAAAAACTTACCGCGAAAACCCAACCACACTCGAGGCGAGTTGCATCCCCGCAACCAGCATCGCCAGGGGTATGACTTCCCGCGGTTGACGCGCGCCTGTCCGGAGCTGAAAGCCTTTGTCCAACCTCACCCGCGCGCCGGAGACACCATCGACTTTGCCGACCCGCAAGCGGTGACGACGCTCAATCGCGCGTTGTTGAAAAGCCACTACGACGTCGACCACTGGGACATTCCGCGCGGTTTTCTCTGTCCACCGATCCCGAGCCGGGCCGATTACCTTCACTACGCCGCCGATCTGCTCGCGGGTGACACCGCCGACGCTCCGCCACGCGGCCCATCGATCGCGGTGCTCGACATCGGCATGGGCGCCAATTGCGTCTACCCTTTGGTTGGCGTACACGAATACGGCTGGCGCTTCGTCGGTACCGACATCGAACCTGCCGCCATCGCCTGGGCGCAACGCCTTGTCGCCTCGAATCCGCAGCTCAAGGACAAGATCCATTGTCGCCTGCAACCCGACGCCAGAACCATTTTCAAAAACGTCGTCCGCGCGGGCGAGCAGTTCGCGCTCTCGATCTGCAATCCGCCGTTTCACGCCTCGGCCGCGGACGCAGCCGCCGGGACCTTGCGGAAATTGAAAAACCTGGGAGACAGCAAACCCGTAAAACCCACGCTCAACTTTGGAGGCCAAAGCAACGAACTCTGGTGTGAAGGAGGCGAGCTGGCCTTCGTGCGCCGCATGATCACCGAAAGCGCCGCGCGCCCGAACCTCTGCGTATGGTTCACCAGCTTGGTTTCCAAGGCTGGCAATCTACCCGCCCTCTACCGCCAACTGAAACAAGTCGACGTGCCCGACGTGCGCACGCTCGTGATGTTCGCCGGCCAAAAACAAAGCCGCATCCTCGCCTGGACCTTCCTCACCCCCGCCGAACGCCGACGCCAGCTCACAGGAATCGCTAAGTAGCGGGTAAAGCTTCACAGCGGCACAAGGTCAGCGATCGCACCCACTGCCGTCATGATGTTTCCGACGCTGTAGCCGGCCTCGCTGAGGCCGCGGATTGATGGTTGGCGCATCAATCGGGCTCAGCGCCCAGCAACAAAGCGATCTGCCGAACCAACGCGCGAGGGACCGCGCGTTCCACCTTCGACCCATGGAAGCGCCGCATTGGGGTGGAGCGGGCCGTCCTCGGCACGCTGGTTTGTGTGCGACCTTAAACAACCTGCAAGGTCGCATTAACGCATCCATATCCAGCATACTTTAGCCCGTCATCTGTTCTTCTTGTTCGGAAACATCGAGAATCACCCATTCCATTCCTTCTCTGAATAGGTAAACCTCGTGCTGCCGGATCTTCCATCCGCCAAGGTCTCGAACCCAAATCATGCGCCGTAGGTAATCAGAATATGCGGGTTTCACTCTCAAAGATCGGCACGAATCTTCGGATCAAGATCAGTAGAGGAACTTTCGACCAAAACATCCGTAACGAGGCGGCTCGGCGAAAGTGCTTCACGCAGCCACAGCTCCGATCTCCCACACCAGTCTTTCAAAGACGGCGCCGGCTGAAAATGCTTCGGCTCCAGCCGAACCTCTATGAAGTGCCGCTGACGCATAGCCGACACCGCAATAGCTACCAACAGGGCATACGTGAGAAAGCGGACTGGACTCAAAAAACGCATATTAACGTATGAGCTACCGCTTTATTAAGGGAACGTTACAGATCTGCCATTATTACTGCTTGGGGGTGCAGGGTGTGCGGCGGACGTGGTGGCGGGCAACAGCGCCTGGTTGGGTTTCTCTTTTAAGACGAGGTCGAGACCGACAGAACGTAATGCAATCTTGACCTGCGAAGGATTGTACAAGCTATAAAACAATATGGTGAAATTATAATCTCCTTCAATATGGGTCTCGTTGACTACACGAAAGCCCATCATGTGGGCCAGCGTACTCGCCAAATCATCCATCGAATAACTAGTGAATCCTCTCCCATTAAATTGAGATTCGAATGTGTGCGGAGAGGCCTTTCCTAAGTGCTTATATACCTCAGAACGATCTTCCGTTGTGAGGCAGAACTCATATCGGTCAGCTCTGTCCTGCGGATCTCTGGATGCTTCTAGGTCAACCAGCCTAATCGAACCGTTTATTTTCGTAGCGGCTAGCGAGAGCGACGCCGTGGTGGTGCCCATCTTTGCCCGATCACCGTCGGCACCAGCTAAAAATACCAGCTTATCTCCTTTCGGAATCATCACGTGGTGGTCTTCCCAAAACGGATAGTTATCTGTGACGTAAACTGTCAGCTTCATCGCCGAGAAATAGTGGATAAACTCGATTCTTTCTTTAACGACATCCGGGTCACTGATTGGCTCAAAAAGCGAGTTGAAAGCCTCGACATCATTTCGGCGAATTGCGTCCTCCAAGGCGGGGCCAATGCCCTCAAACGACTTTACATCATGCTGGCGCCGGCATCCGACCAACAGCACCACCGCGATAAAAAGAACTACGATTCTGATTTGCCCAACAGTGTTATTCATATCAGTTGGCCGGATACAAAAAACGAAGCTAGACTCAGTGAACGATTCATGGAGAGAGGGAGTTCGGATCGAGTTAAGGTTTCTACTTCGTGTTTTTGAACCGAGAAAACCCAGTTGCGGGAGTGAATGAGCTGGAAGGAAATGCCGCCATCGAACTGAGCGGCTTGGTTCTAGCTACAATGCTTTCCGATTCAAGCGCATTGCGCTCGTTGGAGGTAGCGGCTCGCCTCGGTACGGATCGGGGGTCAGCGCCCCGGCTACAAATCGATGTGCCGAACCAACGCGCCCTTGGATGTGTGAAGCAATGCCTTTGGGGTGGAGCGGGCCGTCCTCGGCACGCTGGTTTGGGTGCGACGTTAAACGACCTGCAACGCCGCTCAACGCGCCGGGGACGGCGCGTTCCACCTCGGATCGCAAAATTGTGTCTTGGGGTGGAGCGGGCCGTCCCTACCTTCGGAAATTCGGCGTGCTCTGCGGTGAAGCTCAGCCTCACCTGCTCAAACAAAAACCCACCTCGGTCGTGAGGTGGGTTTGTTAGATCTAGGCGCCGTTTCGGCTTTATTGAGTACCCGGTGGCGGCAGGTGTGGGGCGCGGGGGCCGGAGTCGCGGACCTCGAGCGGCGGGGCTGGCGTTCGATGTGGCGGGCGCTTTGCCAGGCGCGCAGTTTCTCGGGCTGACGGTCGTAGCGGTTGTGCATGATCGCGCGGGCGGTGCGGACGACGTTCTTTAGGTCGCGACGGAGCGCGTCGACTTACACGGCCCGCGGGTTGGGCGCGTCCCGGCCGAAGCTGCACCAGAATAAGCCCCGGTTTTGTTTGATTTAACGTTAAAATCAGGGTTGACGCACGCTTTCGACGCTTCATGAAGCTTCGTCACGGCACTACCCCTTCATATCGGTGCCGCAACTTAGACGGAGTTACCCATGAAAAGACTAATACCGCACGGCCTCGTCGTGCTCGCATGCATCCTCATGCTTTCGTTGAAAGCATTCGCGCAGCTCCCCACCCCCACCTACGGCTGGAACCTCGGCAATACCCTTGAGCCTCCCTCGGGCGAGGGCACCTGGGGACCCGCCGCCACCCAAAACTTGATCAACGCCGTGGCCGCCGCGGGCTTCAATACCGTGCGCATCCCGTGCGCGTGGAACAGCCACGCTAACCAGTCGACGTACGTCATAGATTCCACTTACATGGCGCGGGTCAAGCAGGTGGTCGATTGGTGCGTCGCCAAGAATTTGTACGTGATCATCAACTGTCATTGGGACAATGGCTGGTTGGAGAACAACATCACGGGCTCCGTCGATTCGACGATCAATGCGAAGATGCAGTCGTATTGGACGCAGATCGCGAACACGTTCAAAAGCTACGACAGCAAGCTGATCTTCGCCGGTGCGAACGAGCCCAATGTCGACACCGCCGCCGAGATGGCGACGCTGAACACCTATTACCAGACTTTCATCAACGCGGTGCGCGCCACCGGCGGCAGCAACAGCACCCGCTGGCTGGCAATCCAGGGACCGAGCACCGACATCGACTACACCGATTCGTTGATGAACACCTTGCCGACGGACTCGGCTTCCGGACGGCTCATGGTCGAGGTTCACTACTATTCGCCGTATCAATTTACCCTGATGACGGCCGACGCAGACTGGGGAAAAATGTTTTATTTCTGGGGCGCCGCCTACCACCACGCGACCCGAACCGATCGTAACGCCACCTGGGGCGAGGAGGATTATGTGAACACGCAGTTCGAGAAGATGCGCGTGAAGTTCGTCGCCAAAGGCATACCGGTGATGATCGGCGAATTTCAGGCGATGAAGCGCGCCAACTCCTCCGATCTGACAGGTACAGATTACAACCTGCATGTCGCCAGCCGCACGTTCTTCCACAAGACCGTCTCCAGCGTCGCCAACGGCAAAGGGCTCAAGCCGATCTATTGGGATATCGCCGGTGAAATGTTCGACTGGACCTCAGGCGCGATCACCGATGCCGACAACAAAACCGCATTGACCGGCGGTGCTGCTCTGCCTCCGCCGAGTTCGTCGACGCTCACCGTCTCTACCACGTCGCTCTCGCTCGGCGCGGCGGCGGGTAGCACGACGTTCACGATCACGTCCAACGTTTCGTGGACAACCAGCGACAACCAATCGTGGATCACGGTCACGCCGGCCAGCGGCTCCAACAACGCGACAGCGACAGTCACCGTCACGGCCAACACCTCCACCTCCGCGCGCAGCGGCACGGTTACGGTGACCGGCGGCGGCATCACCCGCACGATCACGGTCAATCAAAGCGGCACCACAACCACCGCCGACACCTATCAAGCCGAAAGCGGGACGATTGCGGGCGGCGTGACGATCGACAGTAACAACACCGGGTTCAACGGCACAGGCTTCGCCAATTTCCCGGCCAACGGCGGCACGCTCACCTTCAACAACGTCGACGGCAACGGCGGCGGCACGAAGGCGCTGCAAATCCGGTACGCGCTCGGCACCACGGCCTCGCGCACCGGCACGCTCACCGTCAACGGGACCAGCACAAGCATCACGTTTTCGCCGACGGGCTCCTGGACGACCTGGAACACGCTCACCGTGAACATCACGTTGAACAACAACTCGACGAACACGATTCGTTTCGCCTCGACGGGTGCCGATCTAGGCAACATCGACCAAATCATCGTGCCTTAAGTCGGACTGCACGCGCGAACGCCCGGAGATCCCGCCTTGCCGGCAGTTTCGCTTCATGCTCAAACCAGCGTGCCAGGGGACGGTCCGCTCCCCTCGATCCCTTGTTGAACCAGAACAAAGGTGGAACGCGTCGTCCCCGACGCGTTGTGCAACGTCGCAGATCTTTCAACGTCGCCCCGAACCGTCGTGTCGGGGACGGCCCGCACCACCTTCCCGCAGGCGGATAAATTCTTCTCAATATTTCGGCTAGGCAAGAACGCCTAGCCCTAACCAAAAACGCCGAGCGGCACGAGACAATGCCTCGCGCCGCCAATATTTCCCGTTCGATTCAGCAAGCGCTGTTCAGCTCAGCTGCCGCAGGATTTCCAGTTGGCGGGCGTGATCTGGCAACAGGTTGACGCGATAGTGGCGCCAGAGCACCGAACCAATCAGCGTAAAGAAACCCGCAATCATGCCGACTCGGGTGGCGATCGCACCAAAGCTTCCGCCGTGGAAAGGCGTGTTGGCCGCCACCGAGAGCAGTGCGAGGCCCGCCCACAGAGCGAGCACCCAGGGCGCCCAGCGGAACTCGCGGCGCTCTTCTTCCAAGCTGGCCAGCGAGACCTCAGCTTGCTGGCGGAGGCTCTCGACGCGCACACGTGCCAGGCGCCGGTGGCGAACGATACGGCGAATGGCCAAAACACCGAATACCACCAAAACGATCACGTGCAGAACGGCGTTTATCCAATACAGCGGCGTGCCGACGCTCGGGCGGTAGAGAAAATTCACGATCGACAGCAGCGGCGTAGCGATTAGGGCGAAGGTGAGACCGAAAATTTCGTAGGCGAGGAACCGCTGGCGGCGTTTGAAGGCGTTTACGAGCGGGCGCTGGCTTTGGGCCAAGGCGCGGTTTTGGGTGTCGGCCGGCTGAGCGGCCCATACAGATTGGAGTTCGTCAAAGTTCATGGCTCAGAGTTTCCGTTTGAGAGGAGAGCTGTTGTTTAATGCGGTGGAGGCGGACGCCGACGTTGGCTTCAGACAAACCGGTGATCTCAGCGATTTCGGCGTAGCTGAGGCGGTCGAGAAAAAGGAGCATCACGCTGCGGTCGACGGGCGGGAGTTCCTGAATGCGCGCGTAAAGCCACGTGAGTCGGTCGTCGCCGCCCGTATGAGCGGATGGCGTGTCGGGCTCTTCGAGCGCGTAGGTGTCGATCTTTCGCGTGTAGCGTTGGCGCGAGCGTTTCCAGTTGAGTGCACAACTATGCGCCACCCGATAAACGTAAGTGGAAAGTTTGGCGCGACCTTGGAATTGCGGAAGCGCCTGCCAGAGCGAGAAGAGGATTTCCTGGCGCAAGTCATCGCAGTCGGCGGCGTTTTTTGTAAACGCACGAGCGGTGTTGGCGATGGTGCCCGCGTGCTCACGGTGGACGTCCAGGAAAAGTTTTTCGAGAGAGACTGACACGGGTTAGCGCGTAGGGGTGGACTAACTCGAAGGGTTTTCACGAGGGCCGACAACGCGCCGCGAGGCCAGCATAATCCACAGGGCGATACCCGGACAAATGAACCAAAGCCAACGATAGGTGCGAGGGCTGACGGGCTGATTCAGGAAGGTATATTCAACTTTTTTCATGATTATAGGATGTGTTCGTAAGGATTAGGCACCGGTCCCCGGAAAAACTTACAAAGGGGCTCGTTTTTCTTTCGGTCGGGCGAGGTGAAGGGCCGAATGAGCGCGCGGGTACGGCCGGGCAGCACGCAAAGCCCTGCCGGCAGACCAAGGTGGCCGGCTACAGCGTTCTGCCGAACCAACGCAACGCGGATCAGGCGTTCCACCTTTGGTGTGATCCCAAAGTAGCTTGTGGCGGAGCAGTCCCTCTCTCTAAGGGGCTGCTCCACGCCTTAAAGGGCGATCAAGGCCGCCCCGCTAAATTTTCCAGGTACGTCGAGAGCTGGTCCATCGTTCCGCCCCAACCTTGGTTCATGCTGTCGCGACCTTTCTCGAAGGCTGCGCGTTCGTCGGGTGTTGAATCGAGCGGCAGCCACCGGACCGTCACAACGGTTGACCCTTTGCTCTCCGCAAACGTCACCTCCGTCAGCATCTCCAGCGGCCAGGGATCCTTGCTGAAGGGATGACGCACAAGCCCAGCGTCTTTGTCAGAAAACGAATTTACCCAAACCATCTTCTCGGGTTTCACGATCTCACGATAAACAAAGCGCCCCCAGTACTCTTTTCCTTCAGGAGTTTTCAGGCAGTAGTGGAAAAGCCCACCTGGACGAAAATCCAGTTTCGACACCACCGCGGTCATGCCTCTCGGGCCGAACCATTTTGCCAGGTGCGCGGGATCGGTCCAAAGATCCCACATCAGCTCGCGCGAAACCGGATACTCACGCGAAATCACAAAGGGCTGCGACTGCCGCCCCGCAAGGTGCTCGCTTAAACGAGTAAGGGTCTGCTTGCCGCCTTCGAGCGCGCCGTATTTTTGCACAACGAAATCCCGGTCGTCCTTCGAAGCTGCCACCATCTTGATCGTCAACTTGGTCTTGTCTGCGGCTAGCGCTTCGAACGTCCACGTCGCGACGAAATTAATGCCTTTCTCGCCTCTCGCGCCGCCGCCGTGGGAGTAAACGATGCGTTCAGGCGGAACGATTTCCTTGAAAACACTCTTGTTCGGATACTCCGTGCCGTCCGGCCCGCGCATCACGTGCTTCCACTGGCCGCCCACGCGAAAATCCATCTTTTCTATGGTTGTGGTGAAACCACGCGGCCCCCACCAATGCACCACTTGATTCGGATCTGTCATGGCCTCCCAAACAAGCTCCCGCGGCGCGGAGAAAACGCGCGAGATGACGATGGAATTGTCGGGCGTATCCGCCACGGGTTGGAATTCATTTTTGTTCATGTTTTTTCTTCTTTTGCAATTGGGTGAGATACTCGTCGAGACGGTCCAAGCTTTCCTCCCAGTGCCGCCGATAATGCTCAAGCCAGTCGATTGCCTCTTTTAGAGGTTTCGCCTTGATGCGGCAGGGGCGCCATTGCGCATCGCGACCGCGCTCGATCAAACCAGAACGCTCGAGCACGCGCAGATGCTTCGAGATCGCCGGCAGGCTCATGTCGTGAGGCGCCGCGAGTTCGCCCACGGATGTTTCGCCTAGGGACAATCTCCCTAGAATGGCGCGCCGCGTGGGATCGGCGAGCGCGGCAAAGGTCAGATTGAGCCGCTCTTCAATGGGTGGAGGTGGACGACGCATTTAACCTATCGGTTAACTACGAAGCGGTTCCCGTCAAATCGCCGAACGATTTTTATTTTCCAGCCACCAAAAGACGAACCGCCTCTCCGGCTGCCGCCAGGCCGAAGGCGCCCGTCACAAACACCGCGGTGCCAAAACCACTTTCACAGTCCAGCTTCAGATTAGTTCCAGGCTCAGGTTCAGTCGAACAGGTGCCGTTTGCCCACGGGTAGATCGGTTTCTCAGAAGAGTAGACGCAGCGCACCCCGTAGCGTTGTCCTTCGCCGCGCGACCAGCCGTGATCGCGCCGAAGTTTACGTCGAACTAGTCTCAAGAGGTCATCTCCCGTTGATTCTCCGAGGTCGCCCGCGCGAATTTTGGTAGGGTCCATTTTTCCTCCGGCGCCACCGACCGTAACGCACGGCAAACCGCGCTTCACGCACTCGTTGATGAGCAGAGCCTTGTTGGTGGTGCCGTCGATCGCGTCCACCACACAGCCGTATGGCACCGCCAGCAGCCGATCCGCACTGGCCGGAGTGAGAAATTCAGCGATGGCCTGCACCTCGCAGCCCGGATTGATCGCACGCATGCGCTCGGCCATGGCGGCTACTTTTGGCCGCCCGATTTGCCCATCGAGAGCGTGAAGCTGGCGGTTCACATTGGTTATGCACACGTCATCAAGATCGATCAGGGCGATGCTGCCTACCCCGCTCCGCGCGAGACCTTCCGCCAACCACGAGCCCACGCCACCAATTCCGACCACTGCGACGCGAGCCGCGCGGATTCGCTCCAATCCCGCGCGCCCGATCAATCGGGCCACGCCACTGAAGCGGTCGGTGTAGTCTTGCGAAGCGGAATGGTTCACGCGGTAGGCATAGCGCCCACTGCGCACGCGCCAAGCAAGAACATCGCCCCACCTGACGGCGCCTTAGCTATCCTCCAGTTCAACGCCTTGTTTGACGAGGAAGGGCTTGAGTTCGTCCACGCCGAAATCCGCGAGGATCTTGCCTTCCCAATCCAGCGTCGGTGCCTTCGTTTGGCCTGATTTGCGCCGCATCTCCTCGAAGGCTTCCGGGTTCCGGAGCACTTCGCGCTCGGTGTAACCGATACCGTGCTCGTCGAGAAACGTCGTGGCCTCCTCGCAATAAGGGCAGCCCGACTTCACATAAAGAATTCGTTTAGTCGCATCCATGACGCCGACGATACGCGACTCGTCCGAATTTCCAAACGCCTGCACGCGTGCGTGGAAACAAAGCGCGCGATTCCCTACTGCCGCTAGGGAACGCGGTCCTATGGCAGAAAAAAGCCGTTGGCCGCACCTTGTGGTAAATCAATCCCCAACCTCAACATCATCATGAATGAAAGATTTATCGTCGTAGCAGACAAAGGTCATCTCAAAATCTACCAAGAGCCCAGCGATCCACAGAAGCCGTCCCTCCTAGACGTGTTCTCTGTCGATTTTCCGGAGGGAAAAGAGGACTACTTCGAAGGCGATTCAGCTCCCGCGGGCCGTTTTCCAGGTTCCAAAGGCCGGCCAGACGGCATGTCGATTGACGAACGTCTCCCCATGAAGGAGGAGCACGAGCGTCGCATCGTAAAACTCATCTCCGATCAGATTAACCATTTTATGTTCGAGCGCCCGGAGGCCGAGTGGCGTTTTGCGGCTCCGGAGGAAATCGAAAATGAAATCCTCAACTACATCGAAACGTCCGTGCGCACTCGTCTCCTCGGCACGGTCTCAAAGGACCTCGTCAACACTCCTCGGCAGGAACTCTACTCCCATTTTTCCTCAACAATGATCTAAGCCTAAACGCGACGACTCATGAAACGATCAGACAATCCACTAGCCGACGTCTCAGCTGACTCAAAGGCCAACGGCCGCCGAACCGCGACGAGCATATCAACGAGTCCACCCGCCCTCACGGGCAAAGTGGTGCACACTTCAGAAATGATTTCGCAAGGAGGAAGGGATGGAACCGTTGAAGCACCGAACAACAAGCTGAGGCTCCAGCTGGAAAAAAATGGCGAGTCACCCGTTACGCCCGAGATGCTTTTCGCCGGTGCATATGCGTCGTGTTATCACGGTGCACTTCTCAACGCAGCCACCCGCGCACATCTGATGGTGCCGGGATCGACGGTAATCGCCCGTGTGACCCTCCACGAGAGCGAGCAAGGCAGCTATTACTTGTCCGTGGAGCTACGCGCCAGCTTGCCGGGAATCGATCGTAGTCAGGCCGAACGCCTCATGCACCAGGCACACAAAACGTGCCCGTACTCCCAAGCGACGCGCGGCAATATAGACGTATTTCTCGTGCTCGACTAGTTAGCTGGCGGCCGGCGCGGTGCAGGACGGTTGCCCCGCGGAAAAAGTTCGCCTAGTCACGGGCTTCCCTCTTAAGTGCGAGGCCTACCCGTTTTGCTTTCCTTGGCGGACCCCCTCTTGGCGTTTCATCCGAAACGTTAAAAACCGACAATAACCCAAAATCAGTGATACTATGAAAGTACACATTACCCCTGTGTTGCTCTTCGCCGCGGCTTTCGCCGTGTTTCAAACCGCCCCGCTCGCTCACGCTGTCGCCTTCACCGGCGCCCAGGGCTACGGAGCCAATGCCACCGGCGGTTCGACCGTCGTTCACGTCACCAACCTCAACGACTCGGGCACCGGCTCACTGCGCGACGCCCTCAGCGCGAGCGGTCGCCGCGTGGTATTCGATGTCGCCGGCACAATCAAAATTACCTCTGCGCTCGTGGTTCCGACCAACACGACCATCGATGGCACCACCGCTCCAAACCCCGGGATCACCGTCACCGGTTACAACACCTCGTGCAGCGATCGAAACAACATCATCATCCGCAATATCCGGTTCCGTGAAGACACCACCGGCCCCTCGGGCAAATGCTCCTTTCAAGGAACCAATTGCTATAACATAATCCTCGATCATTGCTCGATCGAATGGGGCCGCTGGGATTGCATGGAATTCACCAACAACTCGCACGACATCACCGTCCAGTACTGCATCATCGGCCAAGGCATCGATCCACAATACTTCGGCTGCCTCATCGATGCTGGTGACAAGATATCGCTCCACCACAACCTCTGGATCGGAAACAACAACCGGAATCCAAAGCTAAAGGGCAACTGCCAATACATTAACAACGTGGTGTACAACTGGGGCAGCGCGGGCGGGTTGCAAGGCGGCCATTCTTCCGCGCCGTGGAAAAGCGATGTGCTCAACAACTATTTCATCAAGGGACCGTCGTCGGGGAACGATA
This sequence comes from Nibricoccus sp., assembly GCA_047600805.1. Taxonomy (GTDB): domain Bacteria; phylum Verrucomicrobiota; class Verrucomicrobiia; order Opitutales; family Opitutaceae; genus JADKHC01. Next base: position 4,962,201 of record JASGKG010000001.1, on the reverse strand, counting down.
ACTGGGCGCTCGATTGTACAAGCAACGATCAGTGGTATGCGTCCGGCAACTACCTCGACCTGAACAAAAATGGCACTTTGAACGGCACGCTCATCACCACCGCGCAATACAATGCGCTCACCGTGACGCTTCTCAGCGCAAAGCAACACAACCCCTCCGTCGCCGTCACCGTCGACAGCGCCGCCACAGCAGTCAGCAAAGCCGCCGCCAGCAACTACGGCTGCCAGCCGCTCGACTCCTACGACCAAACGTTGGTGAACTATCTGAAATCCTACGGCACCGCAGGCAAGATCGGCAAATAAGCCAATCTACCTGCCCTTCCTAAAAGTCTTGGCCCGCACTCACTCGGGCCAAGACGCACCTGCAGACCTAAGCTCCGTTCCAACGGCTTTTCGCAAAGCGTTCACGCCATGTTCTCTTCAAAGCGTACAACCGTCGTCTTGGGGCTCATTGCGCTCGTGAGCTTGGTGCTCGGCTTATTCATAACGCACCGTCGGCCTGCGTCGGAACTCCCTTCCGCAGCTACGGCGAGGAGAAATGTTGCAATGAGCAGACCGAGTGCAGTCTGGAATGATATTCAACAATCGAAGTTGTCCGAGATAGAAAACCGAACCAGAGCAATCGCCCTCCTCTCGAGCAAGCTGCTCGCACTTTTCGAAGATGAAACGCCCGACGCTCGCGAGCGGCGGATTTTGGAGATAGAACGGGTTCTGGATAACTTATGCCGCGACCGCATCTCAGCTCGCCTCGATGTGATCGCGTCTTTGCCCTTTGAATTGGTTGATCTTTCTTTTGGACTGCCGTCTTTCCAACAATGGATGCTTGCCAATCCCAGAGAGGCAGCAGCGTGGATGTCCAGTCATCCCGCGATTTCCGAGGCTCGCCTGCTGACTCTTTTTCAGCACTGGGGCGAAAACGACCGGAACGGTCTTGGGCAATACCTTTCGTCACTTCCCGAAGGGCCTTGGAAACAAAAAGCAGTCTCGGCCGCCAGTTACGAAGCCTTGCCAAACCATCCAACCGAGGCACTCACGTGCGCAGCACAGCTCGACGATGACGGGCAGCAAACAAGCCTTCTAAAACTCGCAACGATCGAGTGGGCCAAGCGCGATCCCGTCGAGGCCAGCCGTTGGGTAAGCCGCGTGAACGATCTCGCGTTGCGTGATCACTTGCTCAGTTCTCTGGCTCTTGGTTACTCCGAAACCGATCCATCTCTGGCTGGCGATTGGTCGCTCACCGCAATCAAAAGCGACGCACTCCGAACCGAGACAATCTTGGATATCGCTACGTCGTGGCTGGTACGCGATAAAACCGCCGCCTTAGACTGGATCAAGCGGCTCCCCGGTTCACTGGCACAAGCGATCGAAGTAGAGACGCCTTTCGCACCAACAGAACCCGGCTCGAATCAAATGAGGAACTGATCGCAGCAGGGCCGGTAAAGAAAGAACCTCTCTGTGCATTCTGCGATGGCGCCTCCGCCCGCTCTCGATATCGTTTACCCGATGTCCGCCCCAGAGTCGCCAATGCCGTCGCCGAGCGATCCCTTTCCTGAAGGGAGCATGGATGCGGGAATTTATCCAACGTACGCAGACGCATTCGAACACAGCCTCGTGCTACTCGCGATGGGCGCAACCTGCTGGTTGGTCACAACCCCGCTCGGGCATCACCTCCGCATCGAACCGTCAGCGTCGGAAACGGCAGCTCACCAACTCGCGCTGTTCGATCGTGAAAAACTTAACTGGCCGCCAGCGCCAACTGCCGAAGACACGCACGCCCGGCAATTTCCTTTGTCTCCGTTGCTCTGGGTGATCAGCATCCTCGCCGTCTATTGGGCGCAGGGTGAACAACCACAGCTTACCGACGATTGGCTGCTCGATTCTCAAAAAATATTTCTGCACGGCGAAGCCTGGCGCGCGGCTACAGCCCTGTGGTTGCACTCGGATATCGGCCATCTCGTCGCAAACGCGCTCAACGGGGTAATGGTGTTCACCGCCGTGGTCGTCACATTCGGGCTACGTTCCAGTTGGGCGCTTATCGGCCTCTCCGCATTCGTCGGGAACTTGGCCTCAGCATTCGCTCACTTGCACGAGGACTACCGTTCTCTCGGGTCGTCGACCGCGATCTTCGCCGCGCTTGGCTTACTCGTCGGACGAGCCGTTTGGATCGCCGCGCGATCAGGCCACCCGCACCGTATTCGGACCATTGCCTTGCCATTGTGCGCAGGGCTCGTCGTCTTGAGTTTGTTTGGAGCCGGAGGAGTCCAAGTCGACATCCTCGCTCACGCCACCGGCTTTGTCTCTGGCCTATTATTCGGCTTTGCGGCCGTCGCTTTGAAACCCAAAAGATCCCGAACTTACATTTCTTCCGTCCGATGAACGAAGCCATCCTGCATCCCGACTCTTCGCCCGAGTTTTTCACGTCGGAACGGTGTTTTATCACCGAACTTTCCAACAGCGCCAACGATCCTGACGCCTCGATCGCTCGTGCACGTGTGGAACCAGGCGTCACAACGCGCTGGCATCGGCTTCGCGGCACCGCCGAACGCTACGTAATCCTGGAGGGCAGCGGACGCGTCGAGGTCGGCCATCTGCCGGCCCAAAACGTAGGGCCTGGCAACGTTGTGGTCATACCACCGTTCTGTCGGCAAAGAATCGCGAACACTGGTGCCGTCAGTCTGGTTTTCCTAGCCATCTGCACGCCGCGGTTCCGCCCTGAAAACTACGAAGAATTGCCTGAAACCGATGCTTCCTCGCGGAAATCTCAAGAATAAGATCTCCACTGGCCGAATCCTTTAGTGTTTTCAAACCTCGCTTGGTTCACACGCTGAGGCTCGGAAATGAAATTTCTCAAATACTGGCTTCCCGTCGCTCTATGGATGGTCGTCATCTTTTTTATGTCGACCGACTTTGGTTCGGCAGAACACTCTTCGCGCCTTATCGAGCCTCTGGTGCGGTGGATCAAACCTGACGTCACAGTTGATCAACTCGGGGTTGTCCACTTCATCGTGAGAAAACTCGGGCATCTCTCTGAATATGCCGTGCTCGCCCTCCTCACCTTGCGCGCATTCACACACACCTTGCGGGCACCTTTGAACCGCTGCTGTTGGCAAACCGCGGGCCTCACGCTGTTGGTGATAGTGCCTTACGCAGCCACGGACGAGTGGCACCAAACGCTGGTTCCCGGACGCACGCCCGCAGTCGGCGACGTGATGATCGACGCCACCGGGGGCCTCCTCGCATTGGTGGTCGCACTCAGTTGGTCCTATTTTCTGCCATCGCGCATCCGGCCTCAAACGCAGAAAGCATAGGTTCCTAAAACGGCATGGCCAAAAAACCGACGCGCGAAGAACAACAACGGATGTGCACCGGCAAACGCCGTTACGCATCCGAAGGCGACGCGCTCGATGCCGCCCTCCTCATCGGTGTGGAACGCTCCCGTAAAGCCTACCGCTGTCCGCTTTGCCTCCGGTGGCATCTCACGACGATCCGCAACTCTCGATGAGCGATTGCCTGGCATCTGGCGTAAGTGATATTCGAAACGCTCAACCTCCTTCGATCGCCAAACGTTTTAGTTTGGTCAGCGCAGCGTTACGTCCATTCATCGACCGCATCTGGAGCTGGGAAAGCGACTCCGCGGCGCCGTTGCCGCTGCTGCTTCCGGGCACCGGAGCCGAACTCATTTTCCAGTATCGCGCGCCTTTGGCCGTAAAGGAGAACAACCGACTGCGTGTCCTGAAAGATCGCGCGTTAATTTTCTGCCTGCGCTCTCGAGCTTGCCAGTTGGTCGCCACCGGCCCGATCGGTTTTATCTCAGCGCGCCTCCGCGGAGAAGCGCTCCGACATTTCGCGGCGGCCCCGATCACCCAGTGGATTGACGGCTTTACGCCTATGGAGATAGGAGTCGGTTCAGCCATGGCGAGCCTGCTTCCGCAACTTGAGACGGCTCCAGGCTTTGCCGCCCGTGCGTCGTTACTCGAGGCATCGCTCGCACGCATTCTTTCAAACCGGCCTCCCGCACGTTCACTGATGGACCGCGCCGTCGCCCAATTGTATTATGAAGCGGGCACGGTGAAGGTCGCGGCAGTCGCCGATCAGCTCAACATGAGTGCGCGGCACTTCGAACGACTATTTCGCGATGCCACGGGACTTTCGCCGAAACGATTTCAACGCGTCGCCCGGTTCCATCACACCATGCGCCGACTTCTGCTCACCCAAACCACCGATTATCTACCCACGGCGTTGGAAAACGGGTTTTACGACCAGGCACATTTCATTCACGAGTGCCGCGCCTTCACGGACAAAACCCCAAACACCTTGCTGAGTGAAGAGCGCTTTTTGTCGCATTTCTACAATCAAAGCCTAGCGCGCTGAGTTACGCTGGAACCTTCATCCGAAGTTCCATGCAAACACTCATCGTTACTTTTGTCGCCAAGCCCGGTTGCGAGCAAGCTCTCGAGGCCGCCATCGTCACGCTGCAAAAACAGACTGCGCTCGAGGCCGGCGCTGTTTTCTACGAGCTGCACCGCGGCGCGCCTGGTTCACGCACGTTCCATCTTTATGAACGCTATCGGACCAACGCGGCGATGCAGGTACATCTTGGTTCGTCCTATCTGCGCGACGCACTCCCGCAGATCGGCCCATTGCTCGCTGAGCCGCACACGATGATCGAAGCGGATTACATTTCCGGCCTTTTCCCGCGGCAAATCGAGGTCAACGGCAAAACGGCCACGCTGCACATCACGCCCCTCGGACCAGCCGCGCTGGTGTTTCTACAAACCGCGCGCGGGATTCTGGCCTGTGGTGCAATTGATCCCGCCGCCTTGCAACGTTTCGGACTGCCCACAGCTCGCGTGAAGCCCACCCGCGGACCTTCGATTGCCAATCTCGACGACTTGCTCGCCGGTGAAGTCCGTGAGGCCAACGAGGCCGCGATCGCCCTCGGCGTCAAAGTCGGCATGAGCGGCACCGCCGCCCTCGCCCGTTTTTGAGCCGAACCGGCCTCTCAAGCACTGGTCTTCACTGACCACCTTATGAAAAGTGAAAACACAAACGAGCGTTTTGCTCGCGGACTCGATAAACTACACGAGGTCGACGGAGACGCCGGCCAGCGCGTCATTGAAAGCTTAAAAGACGTAGCTCCGGACCTGGCACGTTACACCATCGAATTCCCGTTCGGAGACATCTACTCGCGCGGCGGGCTCTCGCTGCGCGATCGAGAAATTGCCACCGTTGCGGCCCTCACCGCCCTCGGCCATGCCCAACCACAGCTTAAGGTACACATCAACGGCGCGCTCAACGTGGGCTGCACCCGCGCGGAGGTCATCGAAATCATTATTCAAATGGCTGTGTACGCCGGTTTCCCGGCCGCACTGAACGCCGCCTTCAGCGCGAAAGAGGTTTTCGCTGACCGCGACGCCCGTGGCGAAAAGAACTAAACTCCTGCCGCACTCAGGAATTTCAAGGATACCGTTCCCACGGAGCCCAGCCTTCGTCAAACCGCAGGTGAGCGCGTCGACCGAACTCCAGCGGCGGCCGGCCTGTTTCGAAAGCTCCGAGGTCCGGGGCCTCCCCGAGAAAGTCGTCGTTGAAACCCGGCACGACTACGCCTGCGTCGATGACCGGGTTCGCCACTTCAACCACCGGGTCGGTTATGGAGCGTTTCTCGTCTCCAGGTTGTGGATATTTCCCGTACTTGATCATTGAAACGCGCGGAGCTGGGTAAAACTCAAGCCGGAGCGAAGGCAGAAAAGCCACAGGGCCACGCACACCGTGCGGCTCGCGCGCTGCGCCTTTCTCCTCTCCGTTGAAATAGTCATAATCGAAATCGCTGGTCGCCGTTTTTTCGTCTTTCGCCGCGAGCCGGCCCCGGCAGGCGAAAATATTGTTTCGCGTCACGCAATTCGGATTCGGATGCGAACTGAATCCGTCGCCGACGCCGCCGGGCTGCAGCGCGGTGTTGTGAAAGACGAAGCGCCTGCCACCGCCAAATTCGTTGCGCTCCCCCGTTTTGATTGCCGCGCCGCCCGCCGGCTCGCGATGACTGCGCCGGCTGACCGCCCAGACGTTGCGAAAAATATAAAGTGGTCCGCGCGAAGTGCAGGCCGTGGCGATGCCGTTGTAGAAGCGGTCCAGATAATTTCCCCAAATGCGCACATTGAGATTTCCGCCTTCGCACTCGATCGCATCATCCCAGCAGCCGCGGACGAAATTTCCATAGATATCGGAATCCCGGTGCATGTTGCCGACAAATGAGAAATTATTGCCGCCGCCGATGCCGTCGTTGAAACCGTGATCCTCGGTCGAAACGATCTCGTTATAACGAATCACATTCCCGCCGGTACTTTCCACGACAGAGATTCCCTGCGGGCCTGACGGATGACCCGTTTCCCAATCGTTCGACGCACCGCGCGGCCGCTCGATTAGGTTGCGCTGCAACGTTAAGTTGCCGCAACCGCGCTCCGCATAAATGCCGCTGTCGTTGTCGCCGTCCGCCGCACCGAACGTCACGGGACCGCCAATTCGCCCCCAACCGATCAGGTGACAATCTTCGATCACCACATCGTGATGCCCCGCTTTGATGAGGATGCTGTGGATCGCGGCGTTGCGCGCTTCCACGCCACGCACGATCACGTAGTCGGCATCGACAACGATGTTGTAGTTGGCCCGGCCATACACGTCGATGGTGGAGCGCGTCTGTGCTGGTGGCGTCACCAGGTGATAGCCCTGGGCCGTACCGGATTTAGTGATTTCGACTGTTTTGGTGCTATCACCAGCCGGCAAAGCCGTCGTCTCGCCGATCGGGAACCGGTCACTGCGCGTACGCGCTTCAACCACAGCTTCGCGTTCACCGGCTTTCAGTTTCACGCGATACGCCGTATCCGCTTTCAAGCCGACGATACTGCCCCGGTACTCGCCATCACGCGCATCGTAAACAAGAGGCAGCACAGGGTGCCACGCATCTTTTCCGTCAATTTGATAACTCAGCTGATACTCACCCTGGTCGGGCGTCCTCCAGACAAGACCGAGACACTCGTAGGTAGCCGTGACGACAACCGCCGGATTTGATGCGACGCTTGGCTCGGCCGCTCGCGCACCGGCCCCATTGGAAAACGCGGACACGATTAAAGCGACAACGGCAAAACGAAGGAGGAAACGCTTCATAAAAAGACAGGCAATCTATCGCCGAAGCCACCTCAAGCAACCGGCATTTCGCGACTTAGCCGCGGATCGATCGGCCTGCCAAAAGCCGTGAAAAAAATTCCAGAGAAATGTCGGAAGAGACCCGCCCAGGCCGTCATCGGGGTGTAAACGCACTTATTTTAAACTCTCCACTCTTATGAACGACGCCACCAAACGCTCCCTCTCCCGCGCGGTCCACATCGTCTTCGGCATCCCGATTATTGGCTATATCTACAGTCCGTTTGAGGAAATTCCAAATTATGCCCCTTTAGTTCGGTTTGTCTTCCTTCCTGTACTCGTCGTTTCGGGATTCTGGATGTGGAAGGGTCACGCCCTTCGACGGCTGGCTCCCCGACGCTCCGTTGAAAATACCTCCACAACCAAAGCTGATTCTCCATGAAAAACACTAAAAACAAAACGGAACTCTCCTCCGATGAGCACGACGCTCTTCTTCGCACCCTCAAAGCCCGCTTCGAGAAAAACACGGCGCGTCACGACGGGATCGTTTGGGACAAGGTTGAAGCCCGTCTCAAAACCAAACCCGAAAAGCTCTGGTCGCTGGCTGAAATGGAAAACACCGGCGGCGAGCCCGACGTCGTCGGTCACGACCCGAAGAGCGGCGAATACGTTTTCTTCGACTGCTCGCCCGAAAGCCCCAAGGGCCGCACGAGTCTCTGCTACGACCGCGAAGCTCTGGACTCGCGCAAAGAACACAAGCCAAAGAACAGCGCGGTCGATCTCGCTGAATCGATGGGTGTCGAACTCCTAACCGAGGACCAGTACCAAGCGCTTCAAAAGCTGGGCGCGTTCGACACGAAATCGTCGAGCTGGTTGAAAGCGCCTCCTGAAATTCGCAAGCTCGGGGGCGCCATATTCGGCGATCGCCGCTTCGGTCGCGTCTTCGTTTATCACAACGGCGCCGAGTCCTACTATAGCGGCCGAGGCTTCCGCGCCTTGTTGCGCGTTTAGCGCCGCAGGTTTTCACAGCTAAAACCGATCGCGATCCCTAAACCCCATCTTTTCTCCCATGAAATACATTCTCCTCGTCCATCTCCCAAAAGAAGTTGTCGACGGGCCGAAAGATCCCGCCGATGTCGCCGCCGGCCGCGCCTACGGACAAGCCTTGCAGGCCGCGGGCATTTTTGTCGCTGGCGTCGGGCTCGGCTCGCCTCAAAACGCGACGACGATTTCCGTGCGCGAGGGCAAGCGCCACGTGCAAGATGGCCCCTATGCTGAAACCAAAGAGTTCCTCGGCGGCTTTGTCGTCATCGACGTGCCCGACCTCGACACCGCCCTCGAGTGGGCCGCCCGACACCCGTCAGCCGCACAAGGCAGCATTGAAGTGCAACCGGTCGGCGGCTCCTACTTCGCGTCGGCAAAGTAGCGCTCGATGAGCGAAGCGGCTACTCATCTCACCATCGACGCGGTCGCTCGCAACTCCTACGGGCGATTGGTGGCTTACCTCGCCGCGCGCTCCGGAGACGTCGCAGGCGCAGAGGATGCGTTGAGCGAAGCCTTCGCCGCTGCGCTCCGCCGTTGGCCTGAGGATGGCGTGCCTGAGAAGCCCGAGGCCTGGCTGGTTCACACCGCTCGTAATCGCCTGATCGACAAGGTGCGTCACGCACAGGTTCATAGAAAAGCCGAACCACTTCTCCAACTCACCGCCGAGGCCGAACAAGTGGCGGCTACACAACCGATCTTCCCGGACGAGCGTTTGAAACTGCTTTTCGTTTGTGCTCATCCGGCGATCGACCCCGCCGCCCGCACACCGCTCATGCTCCAAGCTGTCCTCGGGCTGGATGCCGCGCGGATCGCTTCGGCGTTTCTCGTTTCACCCGCCGCGATGGAACAACGACTCGTCCGTGCGAAAACCAAGATTCGTGAAGCGCGCATTCCTTTTCGCGTGCCCGAGCCGCCCGAATGGGCGGAGCGAGTCTCCTTCGTGCTCGACGCCATCTATTTTGCTTACACGACGGGTTGGGAACTCCTGCTTGACGATGGTTCAACCCACCAGGCACTCGCCCGTGAAGCTATTCAGATCGGTCGCACGCTGGTACAGCTTGTGCCCAAGGAACCTGAGGCGCACGGTTTGCTCGCCCTCATGTTACATTGCGAGGCGCGGCGCCCGGCGCGCTCAGCGCAGGCGGGCACGTTTATTCCGCTTGATCAACAGGACACCGCGCTTTGGTCGCGGCCTTTGATCGACGAGGCCGAAAACCACCTGCGCAAGGCTTCAGCATTCCAGCGCCTCGGACGCTACCAACTCGAAGCCGCTATTCAATCAATCCACGCACACCGCCTCACCAGTGGCGTAACGGACTGGTCGGAAATCGCGTTGCTCTACGAAGGCCTCGTGCGTTTCTCGCCGACCATCGGCGCACAAGTCGGCCGCGCTATCGCCTTAGCCGAGGCCGGCGACGTTGCAGCGGGTCTCACCGCTCTCGACACGATTTCCGAAAGCCGAACCGTCAGCTATCAACCTTGGTGGGCCGCGCGTGCCTATGTGTTGCGCAAGCTCGGCCGGAAAGCGGAAGCGGCCAACGCGTTCGAACGTGCCGCGAGTCTCACCGACGACCCAGCGTTACGCGTCTACCTTTTGAGCCAGGGTGCTCTGTAAAACACTACGCGCTCACACCACCGGCGGCATTTGATCGATGATTTTGTCCAGCGTGATCGGGTAATCGCGCACGCGAGCACCCGTGGCGTTGTAGATCGCGTTGGCCACCGCGGCCGCCACGCCACAAATGCCAAGCTCCGCGATCCCTTTCGCTTTCATCGGCGACGACATCGGATCGGTCTCATCGAGAAAGATGACGTCTAGATGCGGGATGTCCGCGTGCACAGGCACTTCATAGGACGCGAGGTCGTGGTTGATAAAAAGTCCGTTGCGTTTGTCGACGACCAGTCCTTCGGAAAGTGCCGCACCAACTCCCATCGTCATGGCACCGATCACTTGGCTGCGTGCGGTTTTTGGGTTGAGAATTCGTCCCGCCGCACAGACCGCCAACATGCGGCGAATGCGTGTTTCACCCGTGACGGCGTTCACCGCGACTTCCACAAAATGCGCGCCGAAGGTCGATTGTTGGTATTTCTTATCGAGGTCGCCGTATTCGATTCCATCTTCGGCAACGAGCCCGCTCGCCCCTGCAGCTTCGCCGAGCGGCACGCTTCGTCCACCAGCCTCTACATAACCATCGGCAAACGTTTCCTCCTTCGCGTCGAGGCCGAGCTTCTGCGTAACAGCCTCACGCAATTTCATGCAGGCCGCGTAGACACCCGCTGTGGAATTATTACCGCCAAACTGTCCCCCTGAACCGCACGATACCGGGAAATTTGAGTCGCCTAGTTTCACGATAACCTGACTCAACGGCACGCCCATCGTCTCAGCCGCGGTCTGCGCGATGATCGTGTAGCTCCCAGTGCCAATGTCGGTCATGTCGGTCTCGACCGTCACCATGCCACGATTATCGAGGCGCACGCGTGCCGCCGACTTCATCAAGATGTTATTGCGAAACGCCGCTGCGACGCCGTGACCAATCAGCCAGCGTCCTTCACGCACTTGCGCGGGCTGGGGGTTGCGTTTGTCCCATCCGAAGCGTTGGGCGCCAAGCCGCAGGCACTCGACAAATTGCCGCTTCGAAAACGGCGGATGCGGATCAGGTTTTTCCTGCGACTTCTGTGCCTGCGGGTCATCAGAACCACCCTTCGCCGGATGATCGGGCGCAACTTGCGTATCGTTGCGCACGCGGAACTCGACGGGATCGATACCAAGCTTTTCAGCCATCTCGTCCATCGCGATCTCAAGCGCCATCATGCCCGATGCTTCCCCGGGGGCGCGCATCGCGTTCCCTTCTGGCAAATCCATTTCGGCCAGCCGCATCGCGGTCATGCGATGCTCGCCCGCATAAAGCAGACGCGTTTGATTCACCGCGGTCTCGACGTCGCCGCCGGGCTGGTCGCCCGACCAGCTTTCGTGCGCGATCGCGGTGAGCTTACCGTCTTTCGTCGCGCCAAGTCGGATACGCTGGATTGTCGCAGGCCGGTGCGTCGTGTTGTTCGCCATTAACGGGCGCTGCAGCGCGACTTTTACCGGGCGGCGAACCTCGCGAGCGGCCAATGCCGCCAGGAGCACGTCCGCGCGCAAAAACAATTTCCCGCCAAATCCACCGCCAATATAGGGTGAAATTAGCCGCACTTTCTCTTTAGGGATACCGAGTGTTTTGGCGAGATCGCTCACACCCCACGCGACCATCTGGTTCGAGGTCCAGACGGTCAGTTTGTCGCCATCCCATTTCGCAATCGAGGCGTGCGGCTCCATCATCGCGTGCGATTGATCCGGCGTGGTGTAGGTCGCATCGAGCTTCACTTCGGCCGCGGCGTACGCCGTCGCAAAATCGCCGACCGACGAATCCGGCGGTCCGCCGAAACCGGGCTTGGGTTTCGTCGCGCGCTCTTTCTCCGCCGCAAGATCAAAACGTCCGGGCTTACGTTCGTACTTCACATGCACCAACTGCGCGGCGGCGCGCGCTTGTTCAAACGTCTCTGCAATCACCACCGCAACGGCTTGGTGATAGTGATCGACGTCAGGTCCACCGAGAAGCTTCGCCGTATTGCGGTCGCCTTTTTCAAGTTTGCCAGCGTTTTCCGCCGTAACGATGCCGATCACACCCGGCGCAGCTCTGGCAGCGCTCTTGTCGATCGAGGTGATGCGCCCTTTTGCAATCGCTGAACCAACTACGTAGCCGTAGGCAATGTTCGGGCCAACATCGTAATTTTCGTAGGCATAGCGAGCGGTTCCGGTCGTCTTCAGCGGCCCATCGATACGGTCAACCGGCTTGCCCACGACTTTCAGCTGGTCGATCGGGTTGGTCGTGGCGGGGGTGTCAAATTTCATGCGGCCGCTCCTTTCGCATCCAGCAGAACTGCGGCGATCAGACGTTCAGCAAGCTTAAGCTTGAACGCGTTTTGCTCCGTCGGCTTCGCGCCAGCGAACAATCGCGCGACCACGGCGCGTGCGCCGTTTGGCATTTCCGCTTCAGCCGCTTCAACACGCCACGGTTTGTGCGCGACTCCGCCGAGCGCGATCCGACCGGTGCCATCGCGTTGTACAATTGCGGCCACCGATACCAGCGCGAAGGCGTAGGATGCGCGGTCCCGCACTTTCAGGTAGAACTGCGCGCCACCGATCGGCGGTGGCAACGTCACCGCGGTGATGAGTTCGCCGGGCGCCAAAATCGTGTCAATCTGCGGCTTGTCTTCCGGCAACCGATGGAAATCGGCAATCGCGATTTTCCTAGGGTTCCCATCGGGCCGAATCGTTTCCACCACGGCATCAAGCACGCGAAGCGCCACAGCCATGTCACTCGGATGCGTGGCGATGCAGGCATCGCTCACACCGATCACCGCGTGCTGCCGGCTGAATCCGCCAATCGCACCGCAACCACTGCCGGGCACACGTTTGTTGCATGGCAGGTTGGTGTCGTAGAAATACGGGCAGCGCGTCCGCTGAAGCAGATTCCCCGCCGTCGTCGCCATGTTGCGCAATTGCCCGCTCGCGCCCGCGACCAGCGCCCGAGAGAGCACGCCGTAGTCGCGCCGCACCCGTTCGTGCGCTGCCAAGTCGGTGTTGCGAACAAGCGCGCCGATCCGCAATCCGCCCTCGGGCGTCGCCTCAATTTTGTCGAGGCCAAGATCGTTCACGTCGATCAAGTGCGGCGGCGTCTCGATCTCCAGTTTCATAAGGTCCAAAAGATTGGTTCCACCCGCCACGAATTTTGCCCCGGGCTTGCGTGCAGCAGCAGCGGCCGCATCGGCCGGTGTGCGCGCACGTTCAAAGGTGAACGGTCTCATGTCGGCTGCCCTCCGACTTCTTTGATCGCCTCGAAAATATTGGAATACGCGCCGCAACGACAAATGTTGCCACTCATGCGTTCCCGAACCTCCGCCTCGCTCCAAACCGGCTGGCCAGCGGGATCGGTTGTCGCGTGGCTCGGAATCCCCGCTTTGATTTCCTGGAGCATCGCCACCGCAGAACAAATTTGGCCCGAGGTGCAGTACCCGCATTGATAGCCGTCGCATTTCACAAACGCGGCCTGCAGCGGATGCAGTTGGTCCGGAGTGCCCAGCCCTTCGATCGTCGTAACGTTTGCGCCTTCCTCCATCGCGGCCAGCGTGAGACAAGAATTGATGCGCCGGCCGTTCACAATGACCGTGCAAGCGCCGCATTGCCCGTGGTCGCATCCTTTTTTACTGCCGGTGAGATGAAGGTGCTCGCGCAGCGCGTCGAGCAGCGTCGTACGCGTGTCGAGTTCCAGTTCGCGCGGTTTTCCGTTCACGGTGAATGCGACTTTCATGAGTGTCGGCGCCGTCGTCTCGGCGATAGCGGAACTCGAGGCAGCGGCGTAACCGCGCGGCAGCATCGCGAGAGCCGCGGCCGCGGAGCCCGCGATCAGAAATTCGCGACGCGTCAGCCCAAGTTCCTCACGGTTTTTGATAGGTTCTTCAGAGCGGTCCATAGTCACCTCGTGCGCGTGGTCACTGTCGGCTTTTCACGCTCGCCTAGCCATCAGGTGAGCTTCGGTGGCGCCTATCGAATCGGAGCCAGAGACCACCCTCGGCCACGCTCCGACGTCTCGGCCTCGGAACGATCACGACGCTCTTAGCTCTGGATCTTGGTAAGGACAAACGCCGCGAGAAAGCCGAGCACCGTGATCAGCCCAGCGTAATCGTGGGCGGTCTCGAACGCTTCTGGAATCATTGTATCCGCGAGCATCGCAAGAATGGCGCCCGCTGCGACCGCCGTGGTGCCAGCGATCACGTCAGGAGAGAAATTGCGGAAAACAGCGTACCCAGCGAGGGCCGCCAAAGCGGAAATGACCGTAATCATGCCCCAAACCCCAAAGATATACGCTGCGGATCGGCCTGCTTTTTTCATGCCCGTGCTGCTCGAAAGCGACTCAGGGACATTCGATAGGAAAATCGCGATCACCGCCACCAAGCTGACATTCCCGCCTTTCACCATACTCACTCCGATCACGATCGATTCAGGAATGCCGTCCAGTAACGCACCAATCGCAATCGCCAGCCCGCTCCCATCATCATCGGATTCGCTGGGCTGCCGAGCAGAGCGTTTGCGGTGTTTTGCGCCGAACCTGGCCAACGCGATATTCGCAAAGGTAAAAGCAGCTGCGCCCCCGATAAATCCCAACGCGGTCGAATCAAACCCTCCGCGTTTAAACGCCTCATCCATCAAATCAAACGACAATGCAGAAATCAAAACGCCGCTCCCAAAAGCCATGACGCCCGCCGTCAGTCGCGGTGGAAGTTTAAGGAAATATCCCAGAAAAGCTCCGATCAACAGAGCCGAACCCGCTACAAATCCCCAAAAACCGGCTTGTATCGACAAGGGCATATTCATTCGGCAAGTCGCCACCACTTCGAGGCGTTCGGTTCCTGTTCCATCACCGCTGAACTTAGCTGCGGCCTCCCCGTTGCGATATGGGAGAAATGAATAATCAGCGCCGCGGAGTAACCCCATTTCGTTCCCGCTTGCGAAAACCACTCAACAGACCTCGCCTCAAAACTTCACGTTGAGCAATCTCACGTACGGAAGCGGCTTGGACGAAGGCAGGAAATTATAGTCGTACGGCATCACACCGATGCTCGCACTCGAACTGAGCTGTTTGCCGATTCCATTCGCCAGACTCGGCTTGGCGGCTTCGAAGAGCTCGCGCTGATGCGCCATGTGACTCACCAGCGCAGGGCTGACTTTCTCCTCCTTCACAAGATAGGCTTCCAAGCGGATAACGCTGTCGTCAACGAGGCCGTCCTCTTCCGCCTTCTTCCGTATCGACGTATCATATTTGAAACGCTCGCGCATCATCTCGCGCATGGCGCTTTTCACATAAGGGCTCTGCGGCGGGGCATCCGAAGGAGCCTGCGTTTGGGCGGGTGATGGCACCGCTAAAATAAAAAAGGCCACCACTGGCATCGCCCCCAACACCCCCGGTTGAAGCCAAGTCACCTTAATTAAAGATGGCGCGTCTAAGCTAATGGAGACTACGACGAAAAAGGCCTAAAATTGTTCCATTCACGTTTGCCCAGTCATCACTTTGCCGCCGGTGTGCCGCAATTTCTCCCGACAGGCGTTTCCTGCCCACGGTAGTTGCAACCGGCTGCATTCGGCGTCCATTACGACCTACCGCCTCTTCAACTCCAGCGCCCCCCATGTTCAGCCGATCCTTCAGCCCGCTGTTTGTTATCGCGCTGTCGGTCGTCGGCATGAATTCGGCCGTTTACACGTGGGCCGCAGAAGAGACCTCCACGCTTCCTCGCAGCACACCGGAGGCACAGCACGCCGTACCGGCGGCCATCGACAAATTCGTTGCGGAAATTACCCGCAGCCGCATCGGCGGTGTACACAGCTTCATGCTCGTGCGGCACGGTCAGGTTATCGCCGAGCGTTGGTGGGCGCCGTACACGCCGGAATCGCCCAATCCGCTTTATTCGCTCACCAAGAGCTTCGTCGGCACCGCCGTGGGGCTCGCAATCGGCGAGGGCAAACTCAGCCCCGACGATCCTGTTCTAAAATTCTTCCCGGCCGACGCCCCGCCTCAACCCGACGTGGCTTTGCAAAGCCTGACCGTGCGCGAGCTCCTGCGCATGTCCACCGGTCACGTTTGGGAGAAAGCCGAATCATTGCTTTCCGATAGCGTGCCAAATGGGTTCGCGCAGCAGTTCCTCGCGCTGCCGTTCAGCAGCAAACCCGGCGAGAAGTTCCGTTACGAACCAGCCGCCAGCCACCTACTCTCGACCATCGTCCAGAAGGTGACCGGCCAGACCACGCAGGACTACCTCCAGTCGCGCCTTTTTGAACCGCTTGGAATCGTCGTGTCGCGCTGGGATAAAAGCCCGGAGGGTGCCACTATCGGTAGCTTCGGCTTGTACCTTCGCACCGAAGATCTCGCCAAGTTCGGACAACTTTATCTGCAGAAGGGGCGTTGGTGCGACCGTCAACTCCTGCCGGCCGCTTGGGTGGAAGCCGCTACATCGAGACAAATCGATATCTACAAACCGGGTGGTGATGCAGACTGGATTCAGGGCTATGGCTATCAGTTCTGGCGCTGCCGCTACGACTTTTATCGCGGCGACGGAGCCCGCGGCCAACTCTGCATCGTGATGCCGCGCTACGACGCAGTCGTGGTCCTCACCGCTAACACCAAACACTTCAAAGAGCTCATGGAAGCCGTTTGGACGTATCTCGTGCCGGCGTTCAGATGATAGACAATGCTCACGCTCCGGCTGCCTCGCCGCCTTTTCAGGCCAACTGTAGTTCGTCACGCAACCGAGCTGCGTGCTTCGCCGGTGGTTCGCCGAAAAGCTGCCGATACTCCCGACTGAATTGCGAGGGGCTCTGATAACCGACGTCGAAACCGACGTTAGCGACGTCGGCATCCTCGTTCAACAAACGGCGGCGCGCTTTGTGCAAACGGATGCATTTCTGATATTGATGTGGGCTCAACTTGGTTAACCCACGGAAGTGTCGATGAAACGACGGCACACTCATGCCCGCTTCCGCGGCGAGGATTTTCACCGGTAATGGTTCGGCAAAACGTTCTCGCAATAGCGTAATGGCGCGCCCAATACGCGACAACTGGCTCGCCGGACGCGCGAATTCGCGCAGCATCGGGCCGCGCGGGCCGAGCAACAACCGGTAGAGCAACTCGCGCTCCGCGAGGGGGCCGAGCACCGGCAGGTGATGCGGTTCATCGAGCAGCCGCAGCAGGCGCAGCACACATTCGCGCAGGGTGTCGTCGAACTTCGTCACCGCAAAAGCTGCGACGTCGGCGCGCACAGCGGCGGAAGGAGCGTCGAGCACGAGTTGCGCGAGCGTTGCTGGATCTAGCTCCAGGTTTAGGCCGAGGTACGGCCCTTCGACAACTTGGCCGAAAACAGGAATCTCCGCGGAACTGATCAGATAGCTCTCTGCGTCGTAATAGAAGCTGGTGTCGCCGTGGAAAACCCGTTTGCAGCCCGACGCGATCACGCAAAAGAGCGGCGCACTGATCGCGGCATTCAAAGCAGTCGGTCCATGGGAACGATAGAGACGCAACCGCGGAAATGCCGTCTGTGTTTGCTCGCCGGGGCAGTGCCGCTCGATGAGTGATTCAAGTTCTCGTGCCATGACGGACCTAATTAGTGCAACTTGGCTCGTTCGTCAAAGTGTCCGGAGGGCGCGATTGTTTTGTGCAAGAAGTTGATCGGATCGTTCTACCGCTTTCGTGCCGAGACACGGTAAAGTGTCGGCCTATGACCACGATGAACTATCAACTACTGGGCCGCAGCGGTCTGCGGGCTTCGGACTTGTGCTTGGGCACAATGACGTTTGGCGAGGACTGGGGCTGGGGCGCGGGCGCTCAGGAAGCGCGCAAAATCTACGACGCGTTTCGCGAAGCGGGCGGAAATTTTATCGATACAGCGAACCTCTACACCGAGGGCACGAGCGAGCGTTTCGTCGGCGATTTCATTCAAGGGCATCGCTCCGAGGTCGTCGTCGCCACGAAGTATTCGCTTTCTGCTCCGGGGCACGGCCCCAACGCCGGCGGCAATCACCGCAAGAACATGATGGAGTCGGTCGAGGCGAGTCTGCGCCGCTTAAAGACCGATTACATTGATCTCTATTGGTTGCACATCTGGGACCAACTCACGCCCGCCGAGGAGGTCATGCGCGGGTTCGACGATCTGGTGCGCGCCGGGAAGGTCCTCTACACAGGAATCTCGGACGCGCCAGCGTGGTGGGTGGCAAAATCAAACACGCTCGCCGAACTGCGCGGCTGGACGCGCTTCGCGGGTCTGCAAATCGAATACAATCTACTCGAACGGACCGTCGAACGGGAACTGATTCCTATGGCTAAAGATCAACAGATGACCGTGCTCGCCTGGAGCCCTTTGCGCTCAGGTTTGCTCTCCGGAAAATATCTCCAGGAAAACACCACTCCTTCCGGCCAGGCTCCCGCGCGACTGCAGACCGAGATGATGAAAAGCTACGGTCAAGTGGATGAGCACGGTCTGGAAACGATCCGCACCGTCGTCGCCATCGCCAAAGAAGTCGGCGCCACACCCGCGCAGGTCGCGCTCGGCTGGTTGAGAACTCGCCCGGTGCCGGTCATACCCATTGTCGGTGTGCGTTCGTTGCCGCAATGGGAGCAAAACCTAAAGAGTCTCGACGTGGAGCTCAGCCGTGAACAACGCGAACGCCTCGATCGCGTGAGCGCCGTGCCGATGGGTTTCCCCACCGAGTTCTTCGAGTCGGAACACCCGCGCACTTTCGCCTTCGGCGGACTCCGCGATCGCATCACTGCGTGGAGCACCCCTGTGAAAACCTGATCAGAGGCGCAGCTTGCTCTGACCGGACCTGTCCGGCACGATTCGCGACGCTGCGCCCCATGAAAAAAATCGCCCTTACTCTGCTCACCTGCCTCCTCGCTTCTTGGGCCATTGCCGCTGATTCGGCCAAGCTCGACGCTCTCAAAAAGAAAGCGGAAGCCGGCGACTCCTCCGCGCAACTCGCGCTCGGTTCGCTCTACGACCACGGCCGGGAGGTTAAGCAAAACTACAAGGAAGCGGTAAAATGGTACACTCTCGCGGCCGCTCAGGGTGACGCACTGGCTCAAAACAACCTCGGCAGCCTTTATCTCAACGGCCTCGGCGTGAAGAAAGATTTCGCCAAAGCCTTGGAGCTTTTCCACAACGCCGCCGCTCAGGGGCAGGCCAACGCGGAGTGTAGCCTCGGCCTTATGTACGACAACGGCTGGGGCGTGCCGAGCAACGCGAAAGAGGCAAACGGCTGGTATGAAAAAGCTGCCGACCACGGCAACGCCGAAGCCATGTACAATCTGGGTCTGTCCAGCCAGCAGGGCAGCGGCGCGCCCGCAGACCCTGCCAAGGCATTTTCCTGGTTCGAAAAAGCCGCAAAGACTGGACTGCCGGAAGCTCAACGCGAGGCAGGCCTCTGCTATCTCAATGGCATCGGCGTATCAAAAGATCCAGCTAGCGCTGTCACTTGGTTCCGCCTTGCAGCCAAAAAAGGCGACGTAGCTTCCTTCGCCAATCTCGGTCTCGTCTATCGCGACGGCTTGGGTGTCAACAAAGACCCCGTCGAGGCTTTCGCCTGGCTGGATCTCGCCCGCTTTACCACCCAGCAGTGGAACGATAACATGCAGCTCAAATGGGGTGTCCGGCGCGAACTCGACGAACTAAAAAAACAGCTGTCGCCCGCCCAGATCAAAGCCGGCGAAGCCCGCACGAAACAGCTCTTCGAAGAACTTCGCTCATAGCGCCTCTCCAGTTCCAAAACAACACCCGTCGTCTTTGTAACAGCTCTGGTTCTGGAGATCACGGCGTTCACGACTCGCGGAAATAAAATCCGAAGGTGATTTCCTGCGAGCCGCCAAGCATCGCGATCATCGGATCTGTCCATTTCTCAAACGGCGCCGCTGCCATAACCGCATCCGTGCACACCTTTGATGCCTGCGCTCCCCCGTTGCTGTCCACTTGAATGATCTCCGTGACCGCACCCGTTTTATCCAGGCGCAGTTTGACACGCACTTCGGTGCCCGCTGGTGGACGATGCTGCATCGCCTGCAAGGTTCGATCGAATTTCTCCTGCACTTTTTCGTGCATGGCTTTTAGGTACGGCCCAAAGTTCGACCAACGCGCGTCAAGAGCAACCGCTCCCACGCTCTTCGGCACACTCAGCTTCGGCGGCTCAGCGGCGCACAGCACCCACGCAAAACCACCCATAAGAACCAGGAACGCGAGCGTCATTTTTTTGATAGGCATTGTCATAGGAAGTGTCGGCTAAAACTGGGTTGAGGGATATCCCTCCAAACATTCTCCGTGTCATTCTTCAGGGCGCCTCATGCTCGAAAATCTTGTGATCCTTCACCCCGCCGCGAATCGATGTGCCGCTTTTCAGTTTCTCGCGCGCCGTCGCGTCGTCGCGCAGCCACGCATCAAAAAACAAAATCTCCCACGTGCGGATGTCGGTGCTCGTCGCGTCCGAAACAAGATGCGATTCGCCGTCGAGCATGATGACGGCAGAGGGCCCGGCCATTTCGCGCACTCCCGCGGCAACACCTTGCGGCGGTACATTGACGTCCTTTTCTCCACAGATCGCGAGGAACGGCCGTTTCACGCGGCGCAGCCCTGCGTGATCTTCGCCGAAGTACCACATATCCATTTTGAAGGGCCAAACGCCCGATGCACCACCGAGAAACGGAACCAGCCCCACCCCCGCTTTGATGCGCAGATCGGCGCCTTCCGGAATTCGGCCGCGTGGATCGACACCGCCCAGCGCGCTCGCGATGGTGTATCCGCCCGCGCTGTCGCCATTGGCCCCGATCCGCTCTGCATCGATCGCCCCAGCGAAATCGGAGCGCTGCAATAAATAGTCAAGCGTTGCCCGCAGCTCCAACGACCGCAACGCGAGGTTACCGGCAAAACTCCCGCCTCGGCCGTCGCCATGAAACATGTCCACCACGATGTAGCCGTGCGCCGCGATCTGCTTCATGCGCCAGAGATGCCAAAGCCCGTGAGTGTTGTAACCGCCCGAGTGGATAATCAGCGGATACTTCGCAGCCGCGTCCGCCAGGATCGGTTTTTCGCCCGGCTGTTGCATGTGGCTACACACCGCGTCGCCCGTTTCCTTGTAGGGAAACGCGTAGTCCGCGCGCGTGTTTTCGTTCGTCGTGGGATAAACCACGAGCAGCACCACCGGCAGACGCGTACCTGCCTGCTTGCCGAACCTTTGGCTATCTTTCGGCACGTCCACGTACACGGTCGGCACGGCGTCCGGGTGAACCAGGATGTCCGTCAAATACATCGTGCCGCCACCCGACGCCTTCCCGTTGAGAAAATCGAACATCGGCACGCCCTCGCGCGGTGCGACCTCCAAATTAGTGCAAGCGACCGGATAAGGCCCGGGACGGATCGGCTCAAGCTCCGCGCTCACGAGCCGCGGGCAAATTGCAAACAAAGGCAGGGCAGCAACAAACCAGCGCAACATTCCGCGACAAAGCCCGAAGCCCCCGCGCAAGGCAAGAGATCAACGCTCGAATCAGATAAGCGAAGTCCCCTCACGTTCTAGTCAACACCCACATTCGGCGCGGGCATTTCGGTTTCACCGAGGATCCAATAGGTGGAGATATTCACCCGGATCGCTAAACCTCCTTGCTAAATCAAAAGCTGTTTCTCCCTGACTATTTCGAATCGACTTCTGGGCTCCTCCAGCGACCAGTGCTTGGAAGGTCGGAAATTCGATATCCGGCCAAAACTCGTCTCCAAAGAAGATCATATGCAGCGGAGTGTTGCCATCATTGTCCCGAGCATCCACGTCCGCTCCTGCTGCGAGCAACAACGGGATCGTCTCGTCAGCCGCATGGCGAGCGGCATGGTGCAGAGCGGTGAGTCCTTTAGCATCCCTCCGGTTTATATCAAGGCCCCGGTTTAGGAACATCTTCACTGCGGGCGCCGAGGTAGCCGCGAGATGGAGCACCCCTTCTCCTTTATGATTCACCACGGTGATATCGGCGTTCCGTTCACAAAGAGCCGCGATTACCTGCTCATGGCCAGGAGCAGCCCGCAACACTGGTGTATCCCCATAGGCTGGCCGTCCCTACCCCAATGCCGCTGCGACGCAGTGCGTCGACCGAACCAATCGCTCAACTCCATACAAATTCCGCGCACGATACCTTTGAAGCGAGCCTTCGGCGCGGCAGCGCCGGTAGGGACGCCGGGTCGTCCGTCGTAAAAGTTGGAAGCGGTCGGCCCCGCGGTCCGATCCTACCGTTATCGCCCAAACCAAACCGTACCGCTGTGAACCGACAAAACCCGCGTGCCGCGCAGGAAAATATCGCGCCCCATCTATCGCCCGGAATGCCAAACGATGACCGGAGGCTGCCGGCGAATAGTTGATGAACGAAAACAAGGTCCTACAGGTGCCCCCTCGCGTGACCGCCATGGAGGTGCATCTCGACGGTCCCCCGTTTCTCTCCGCGCTCTTTTGAGTTCTCCGCGGTGAAACGGCCTAAAGCCCGTCCGCGTTTCCGCATATCAGAGGCAAAAAGAAAATCGCGGGAATATTCTGCGGCCAAGCGGCTCTCATGAACAGGCGCCAACAAACGTCGCGGCGGATCCTCCGCGGCATAGGCTACCGCAATTAGTTAGCTCAGATGTTTATGACATCTGCAAAATTCACATTCGCGAGATCGATCCTGCTCTCGCTCGGTCTGCTTGCCCTGCCACTGTCCGTTTTCGCCCATGATGACGACCGCCATTCGAGAGACGTTCCCGAAGCGGTCTATACCATCAGCAATGCCACCGACGGGAACCGGGTTCTCACATTCTCCCGCAATGCGCACGGCGAACTCACTCATGGTTTCGATTATCCCACGGGAGGTTTGGGTACGGGCGGAAGCCTCGGCAATCAAGGTGCGCTCGCGATGACTAACGACGGGCGCTGGCTCATTACGGTCAATGCAGGCAGCCATGAGATTTCGGTTTTCTCCGTGCGCGAACACGCACTCGTGTTGACCGACATCGTTCCGTCAGGCGGCAAGCGTCCGATCAGCGTGACCGTGGCCGACAACCTCGTGTACGTGCTGAACGCCGGGGGCGCCGCCGGCGCCAGCGACAATATTAGCGGTTTCTATTTGACCGAGCATGGCCGGCTTTACGCGGTGCCCGGCTCCACACGGTCGTTAAGCGGTCCGAACGTCGGGCCCGCGCAGATAAGTTTCGGGCCACGGGGCGATGTCCTGATCGTGGTCGAAAAAGCGACCAATCTCATCGACAGTTTTGTTGTCGATGATGACGGCCGGGCAGGGCCGGCGATCTCAACGCCTTCGGCTGGTGCGACGCCCTTCGGGTTCTCGATCTCTTCGAAAGGTTACCTCTTCGTGTCGGAGGCGGTGCAGAGCGCGCTGAGCTCCTACAAGATTAACGCCAACGGAACGCTGACTCTTGTGACGCCCTCGCTCGTAAACCATCAAGCGGCCGCCTGCTGGGTCGTGTTGTCCAGAAACGAAAAGTTCGCCTACACCGCGAACGCAGCGAGCAACTCCATTAGCGGTTATAAAATTGCGCCCAACGGCGAGGCCACACTCCTGGATGCAACAGGCCTCACCGCCGCCACAGACGCACATCCTCTCGACATGACTGTGACCAATGACGGGAAGTTCCTGTACTCATTGGATACCACAGCGGCGACGATCGTAGGCTTCCGCACCAACGCGGATGGCGGCCTAACGCGAGTCTCCTCATTCTCAGGATTGCCCAGCACTGCGACCGGACTGGTCGCGCGTTAGGTTTAGCACCAGGTTGGATAACGCAGCGCGGCCCAGGTCTGCTCCTGCGGCCGCGCCAGCGTGACACTAAAGCCTCACACTTTTTCCTTCCGTCGTTGCGTGAGACGAACAATGCAGTTCAAGTCTTCGGCGTAACAACGACAATGAAATCTTTGCTCTTTTATTTCTGTCTTGTGGTTTTAGTAGATGGGCTGTTCGCGGCGGAGGCAACTTGGCAGCCATCGCCGGGGTTTCAGGAAATTTCGCTCTGGCCGGGTGCCGTGCCCCATCCGCAGCCCGACACCGGGCCGGAGGTCCTCATGGTTTCCAAGGAGAAATTCTACGTCGCAGGCAGATCCGTGGCCATGCTCGCCAGCGTCTCGAAACCAACGATGACGGTTTACCCGGCGAAGGGCAGGAACACCGGCGCGGCGGTAGTCGTGTTTCCAGGGGGCGGTTACGAAGACCTCGCCATGGACCTTGAGGGCACCGAGGTTTGCGATTGGCTGACGGCCAAAGGTGTCACTTGCGTCCTTCTGAAGTATCGCGTGCCCGGTCCGGGGTTTTATCCCAAACCAGCGCCTTACAGGAAATCCGGTCCGTACCCGCGTTCTCCCGTGGCATTGGCCGATGCACAACGCGCGATCAAATTGGTTCGGGCTCATGCAGCGGAATGGAAGATCGACCCACAAAAAATCGGCGTACTCGGATTCTCCGCTGGCGGCCATCTCGTCGCCGCGACCAGCACACAGTTTAATAATCCTCTATATCCAGCCGTCGATGACACCGACAAGGAGAGTTGCCGGCCCGACTTCGCCGTGGCGCTCTACCCCGGCCATCTGTGGAATTATAACCACGTCGAGCACCCACCGTTTAAGCTCAACCCAGCGATTCCCGTCACGCGAGAGACGCCGCCGACGTTTATCCTCCAAGCCGAGGACGACCCCGTCGACGACGTGAACAACTCCCTCGTTTACTACATCGCGCTGAAAGAGGTCGAAGTACCGGTCGAAATGCATCTGTACGCACAAGGCGGCCATGCGTTCGGCCTGCGCCGAACAAAACTCCCGATCACTGGGTGGCCTGACTTGGTCGACAAGTGGCTGGTGACGATCGGGATGATGCCGGAATAGCCCTTTCGAGGGCTGAAATCGCGGTTTTGGGCCTGGTTTTTACAATCCTAGGCTTTGGGATCGCGGTCCCGACGTCTGGGATTGCAATCCCAAGGCTTGGGATCGCGATCCTGAAGCATGGGATCGCGGTCCCGAGGTTCAGGATTGCGATCCCGAAGGCCGGGATCGCGGTCCCAACCTCAAGGATCGCGATCCCCGGGCCCAGAATCGCTCTCCCGCACACAGGGATCATGCCACCCAATTGCAATTACTAACGCTTCTTGGTTGCAGAAACGGTTCTCCAGGCTGGGAGCCTATAAGTTAAAGCAAGAGCCGCCATCGCCTCATCTACTAGCCTGATACAAACGATGATTCCATGAAACAGGAACGCTGAAAATCCTAAGTAAGAAGCAAGGCGGAATCATTCCGATACCGCCAAAACAAAACTAAATAATAGATCCACACATCATGGGCAAATCACCCAAAGAAAACCTCGACCGCATCAATACCACCACCACGGCTTGGGAAACCCACCGCCCGGACAAGAAGTTTGGCGGCATGACCCTCAAAGAGTACAAAGCCAAGGTGCAGCCCAGCATCGACGCGCGCGC
Organism: Nibricoccus sp.; assembly: GCA_047600805.1. GTDB lineage: Bacteria > Verrucomicrobiota > Verrucomicrobiia > Opitutales > Opitutaceae > JADKHC01. Next base: position 4,936,957 of record JASGKG010000001.1, on the reverse strand, counting down.
GACCGTGGCGCACGACGAGAGCGTGCTCAAAGCGTCCATCAGCTTGCGCGAGAAAGCAGACGAAGCGACCCTGGCCATCATCAAGCACATGGTCGACGACGTCGTGGCGCAGGAGGGCGAAGACAGCGAATTCTACGAAGCGCTCGGCTACGTGCGCGCGAGCGAACGCAAGTCCGGCCTGAGCCGCAAGTCGACGGCAAGCAAAACTAAGTCGCAGGCCTAAGTCCGCATCATCCCAAGGAGATTGGCTCTCTCCGCGAACGGCCCGCGCAGCACGCGGGCTTTTTCATTTCGCATGCACGAGAAGGCGGCGGCACGCGGGAACAAGCCGCCCTCATCACGTGGTTTTCAACGAAGCGAAGTGCCCGCGCAGACAATCGTCCCAACCTTTCACTGGCCTAGTCTTCGTCAGCGATCTCCGGCGGCTTGATGGGCATGAGCAGGCGGTCGAGTTCGGCCTGCGTCGGGTTGCGAATGGAAACTATTTTGAGAAGCGATTCGCCGGCGGGAAGCTTCACCTGTGTTTGCGAACCGGCCGTCAGACCTAAAACCACCGCAGCGAGAGGCGACGTATGCGGCAGACACTCGATGCCCGACTCTTCGTCCGTCGCCGTCTCGCCGTAAGTCGTCACGAGGAAGGTGAAACGGTGCTTCCGCTTTGTCGCGAGGTCTTCTTTCTCCAACCGGACGACGTGCCCGAGTTGGAGCGTGTCCGTCGGTTTGGTGAGCCACGCCGCGGGATCGACTTCGATAAAGGTGTTGCGCGCGACGAACCGATCGAGCGCGGTCATCTTGCGATCGACGGCACGGATCGCGTCCTTGGCTGCCTTGAAGCCGAAGTTCTCGCGGAGGTCGCCCTGGCTGTGCGCCTCAACTTTGTCCTTCACCAGTTCGACGCGCTTGAGCTTCAACGCCTCGAACTCCTCAGCTAGGACGCGGTTATAACCCGAACGCACGTAGATCGTGGTCGGCGCGGGCGGCGGCAAACGAAAGATCTTTTTTCGATGAAGCGGCATGCGGGAAAACGTGAACGGTGAACGTGCGCGCGTAAAAAGCAATCTGGAGCGAGTGCAGACGAAGAGGCCCTGGCGCCATACAAGCACCGGGGCCGTTGTCTTCTAACCAAACATCCACCAGCGAGCCACCGCGGCAGAAATTTAACCAAGGGGGGAAGCGCCCCCACCCCACGCGAAGGAAAGCCCGAAGGTTGCGAGATCCCGCAGCGTGTCCTGCAACTCGCCCGCCCTCGGCAGATTTTCCTCGAAGTTGGTTCGATCGTCAGGCAACGCCCGCACTCACCAGGACTTTGCTGGCGGCACGTTTTCTGCGGGCGCGCGGCTTGGCGATTGCGGGAGCATGTGCCACCCCTTCGAGTCCGCGTGCAGCCATCCAGGCCGTCACGAACCGTTCGCCACCGTCATACTCCTCGAATTGAACCACAAGATCGTCCAAGTCGTTGATATGCTCGAAGAGCGCAGCCGCACGTTTCTCTACTCCTATTGCGGGGACAGTCGAACGCCTGGCGCGCGAGTCTTCCTCGATCGCCTTGTAAGTTTCGATCGCGGTCGTCAGCAGCATCACGCGATGAGCCGTCACACCACGCTTGCCGGCGTCTTTCTCGAATTGGGCGGCGGCTCCGACGTCGCGAAGGAGGATCGCCTTCGAGAGCAGCTCATCGCGCTGCAAACGAACCAGCGCGGCTCGCTGGAGATCGACGAGCGCCAGTTGCGCGAGATCTCCCGTTTTCTTGAAATGATGGCGAAGAGCCCGAGCCAGGAGAAACGCTTGGCTCTCGACGGCGGTTTCGGCAGCGTTGGAGGCGCCGTGCGCTTCGTCGTGGGCGAGCGGCTGAAGCGCGCAGTTCGCCATCAGGCCGGCGCAATCGGTCTGAAGCCTCTCGATGTCGGTCGTGAAGTCTTCAGGCTCCTTGTCCTTCCAGACAACAACGTGGTCTTCGTTGTACGCCACCGCCAAGCAAGCGGCAACAATCCGAAGCTGATTTGAAGTGTATGGTGTCATGTGTGTGGTGCGCCCCGCCAAGGGACCTTTGGGTCAAAGAAACCGTGCACAGCCAAACAAGCAGCTGGAGGCAGATCTCCCGTCTTAAGGACGCGACCTCATAGACCTAGCACAAGGTTGTTTGTTTCATCGCGTTGGTTTTACAGCGCGAATTTTATAATAATTCAGCTTTGACAAAATTCCCCGCGAGGTCTTGCCGGAGGCACCGGCGAGGACAACCATTTGCACTGGCTGGCGCTTGGCTCCGAGCCCAGCGTTTCCATCGGGCCGTTATTTTGGCGTGAGCAGATTCGCGTCACGAAAGAGCACCCAGCGGCCGTCAGGTTCTTTGCGGAACACGGAGAGGATATTGCCCTCACGCTGAACCGCGGCGCCACCGGCGATCGGTGTCATCGTCACGGAAAGATAGTTCCAGCAAAACGCGTATTCTCCGGCGACATGGATTTCGAGGATGTCGGGTTTGCCTTCGAAGCGCATTTTCCCGGCCATGCCGTGCGACGCAGCCGCAAACGCGTTTCTCCCGATCATCGGTGGACGCCCCGCGACGAGAAAAACCACGTCCTCAGCCATCAGCGAGAGCACCGTTTCCAAGTCATCAGCGGCCGTAGCACGGAGCCAATCGTGGATGACCCCGCGGATTTTTTGTTTCTCCTGCTCAACATTCATGAGGCGACCAAAAGCAGGAACTCGTTCTTCGCAAACGTGCGGACCAAATGACGAACCGTGTAGGGCAAAAATTTCGAAAGCGTCCCGGGTCATATCACAATCACCGGAAGAAAGTTCACTTTAGCGGCTCCTTTTAAACGCGTTGTGCAATATCCCCAGTTCTGGTGGTTGCGCTGCGAGAAGTTCTTCATTCCCTAACGTCAACGTTAGTTTACCCCGCGAACGCCCCTTCGCTTCTTACCCCTGCTCGTTGATTTTGCTTTCACCCTCTCCGCCTGCACCACGCAGACGGTTGTCATAAACCAATAGTCATACCCCATACTATGATCGCGATGCGTCAACCCACCACGCTGCTGCGCGCACTGACCACTGCCGCGCTGCTCGCACTGATCCAAACCGCGGCTTCGGCCGCCACTTGGTATGTTGCCACCAATGGCAGCGACTCCAACGCCGGCACCTTGTCGGCGCCGTTCAAATCCATCACCAAAGCTCAATCGGCCGCCTCCTCCGGCGACAGCGTTCTCATCCGCGGTGGAACTTACAGCAGCTTCACCATCGCGGCTTCGGACAGCACCTATAACTATGTGCACGTCCTAAACAAAGCCAACATAACGTACGGCGCCTACAACGGCGAGACAGTCACCTTCAACTTCTCCGGCATCTCCACGTCGCTGCGCGTCTGCGGTTTTCGCATCACGGCTTCCGGAATCGTTCTCAACAGCCTCATCGTGACGGGCACGCCGGTCGGCAGCCAGAAACAATCGGAGAACTTCCGCATCGACGGCAGCGCGGCGAGCGCCACGTTCAACAAATGCGTCGCGCGCGACAGCGCCGCCAACGGTTTTTATTTCACCAACAAGTCCACCGGCACGTGCAATAATTGCGACGCGTACAACAACATCGGTTCGAGCAGCACGTCGGTTGGGAATACGGACGGGTTCGGTGCGCACGGCAACGGCGTGACGTTTAACTATTGCCGCTCCTGGCACAACAGCGACGACGGCTACGACTGCATCGCCTCGTACGGCGCGAACACCTTTAACCATTGCTGGGCCTACAACATGACGGCCGGCGGTGATTCGAACGGCTTCAAGATCGGTGGCTGGGGTACGACCACCCCGCCGAGTTCCGTGCCAGTCCACACCGTCAAATACTGCCTCTCGGCCAAGAACAACTCCAACGGCTTCTACGCCAATCACCAACCCGGACAAGCAGCCAACTGGACGTACAACACTGCCTACGCCAATGCCGCCGCGAACTACAACATGCTCGAACGAAAAAGCGTGACCGATGCGACCGATATCGCCGGCACGCGCGAAGTCTTCCATTACAACATCGCCTACTCCGGCACGACGATCGCGAACGACAACAACCCAGCCGCCAACAAGACGAACAATTCTTGGACCAAGAGCGGGGTTTCGGTTTCCTCAGCCGACTTCCAGAGCACCGATGCAAGTCAGATGACCGCCACGCGGCCGAGCGGTAATCCCAATCTGCCAACGATCACCTTCATGCACCTCGTGAGCGGCAGCGACCTCACCGGCCTGGGTTGCTTCTGATCGCCCCGTCAGGACTAGCTTTGACGATTTGAGCCAGGGCGTTTCTCTACCCCTAACGCCCTGGCTCTTTTATTTCCCGATGAAACGCTCCTTCGTCGCATTCTTTACCCTGTTCGTCGCGGTGGTCGCGAACTCAACGCTCAGCTTCGGCCAACCCACTGCGGCGCTGTCGAAAACACTCACGCTCGATCTCGGCGATGGAGTGACGATGGATTTAGTCCTGATTCCCGCGGGCTCGTTCATCATGGGCAGCGACGAAAACACAGGAGATGGCGATGAATTTCCCGAGCACACCGTGGTCCTTTCCAAACCGTTCTACCTCGGGAAATACGAAGTAACACAGGAGCAGTGGGTTCGTGTTATGGGCGCCAACCCAAGCCAATTCAAAGGAGCAAACCTTCCCGTAGAAACCGTTAACTGGCATGATTGCCAAAAGTTTCTCACACGCCTGGGCGAACAAACCGGCACACGCGCCTCGCTGCCAACCGAAGCGCAGTGGGAATACGCCTGCCGCGCCGGCACAACGACCAAGTGGTTCCATGGCGAGAGCGACAAAACCTGCGCCGATTATGCCTGGTCCGGTGAAAACGCGGCGAACTCCACTCATCCTGTTGGGACGAAAAAGCCCAATGCGTGGGGCCTCTACGATATGACCGGCAACGTATGGGAATGGTGTTCCGACCACTATCAAAAGCATGCCTACGCTGCAGGCCGAATTACCGATCCAACCGGCCCAACCAAAGGCGAAAGCTACGTCACGCGTGGCGGCGCTTGGGGCGACAACACCGAACTCCTTCGCCCCGCCGCACGCAACTGCGTCGGTCCAGACGTGGCTAACCAAGGATTAGGTTTCAGGTGCGTGATCTTAACACCCTGAGCAAAACACGCTCGCGGGTCTTCCATAGGAACTGAAAGCCCGGCAGGCATTGCTGCCGCACCCTCGAGCTGTCGCTGCACTTTTCGCCCGGCGGGGAAGCCCGTTCAGATTTTCCGGCAATCAGTCCTTCGGACGTTCCCGTTCGGCCTGCTCTTCGCGCAGCATCGCTTCGACGCGTTCGCGCTCAGGAAGACTCTGAATCCACGCTTGCGTAGCGTGTGGATCGACCTTGGCCCACGCTCGAACCAATGCATTCACGGCCTCGGCTCGTTGCTCAACGTGGGCGGAGCGAGAGAGCCACGCCGCAGCCTCCGTCGGCGACTTCTCGGCCCAAATTTCCACAATCGATGTCGCAGCTTCTTTGAGCGCGCCCTCCGATTTCACCGCCATTGAAAGCCACTGCGCGCCCAGATCGGGGTCGCCGATGGCTATCGCTTTGGCTGTCATCACCAAAGTGCGTTCGCGCAACGCCGGATCGGCGATTTTTTCGACCGCGCCCACGGCTCCTGAAATGTCGCGCGTTGCCCAATCGTAAATAACCGTCTCCAGCGCGTTCGTCTGCTCTTTGCCGGGGTTCATTTGTTGGGCGATTTCCGTCGCATAAGCAGGGTTCTTCGCGACGACGAGCAAACTGGCTTCACTGAGAAACGTCTGCTTCCACGGAATGTTGGGAAGCGCAGCACAGTAGGCGCGCAACCCGTTTTCATCGGAGAGAAACCGCTGAGCAATTCGGTTGGCGTGCAGGTCGTTCGCGCCGGGCTGTACCGCGATCCATTTTGCTGCGTCCTGCGGATTCGCCTCCAGCCATCGCCCGAAGGCAAATAGTCCAAACGGCGCGCTTAGCTCGTCCTCCGAAAGCATTTTCGTGAGCTCCGGCGCGTTTTCTTGCGTAACTAATGCCTCGAGCTCTTCGAGCAGACGCTGCCGTGCCGCCTCGTCTTCGGTTTTGGTTTGGTTCCACAGCGCAAGTTTTTGACGAACCAGTTCTTTGGTCTCGGCGAGGGAAAGCCCGAATGGCGTACCAGCCGTTGGCGCGGCAGACGGTGATAGCTTTGGGCTTTCTTTGGGCGTGGCAGAAACGATAGCACCGGAAGCCTGAGCTTCGCGGTTGGAGTGATCGTGTTCGCCTTTACGCGTGACCCAGACAAGACCGATCAACAACACGACAAGTCCAGCTACGCTCAGCCGACGAACCGAAAACAACTGAGATTCCATGGGGTAAAACGATAGGAAGCGCTTCAATCTGCGCCGTGGCAAGCGCATGCTCACCTCTCCATTTTCCCCACTGCAAAACCAAGTCAGACCAGCCGTTTGTCATTTAATCGATCACAAACAGGCTGCGTCACCGTACCACGCTTTGCGAAACCGCAGCCGTCTTTTCACCAAAGATGCGCGCTCAGTGAGCTGGCTGCATCGAGCGGATAAAGGCGTCGGCTTCGCTGATCGAATTTTCCATTTCAGAAATCAGTTTCGTCACATCCGCCTCCAAACCTTTTGCAGTCGAGCTGAGGCCGGCCACCGCCTGAGCGTTTAAGTTATGCTTTAGGAAGAGGACTTGGTCGCGGAACTTGGCGAGGATAGGATCCATTCGCTTCGCCGCGGCCTTCATTGTTTTCAAGAGGTCATGGTAGCGCTGCCGCGTATCCTCGTACTGCCGTTCGCTCTGCTCGCGAAGATTGCGATCGGAATATTGCTTTAGCTCGTTGTGCCACTCTTTGAAAAGTGCGTCGGCCACGTCTTCGACTTTCGCGATGCGATCATTCACGTCGGCGGCGCGTGTTTCGCTTTTTTTAAACTCAGCATTGAGCTTCTCGTATTTTTTCCCGAGGTCGCCAGTTTGGACCTGAGTGATCGCGAGAAACTGATGAAGCGCATCGGCAAACTGCGTCTTCGCTTTATCCTGCGCTTTTCGAGCTTCGACGATGCGATCGGCGAGAATCTCGCGCTTCGCGTAACCGATTTTCTCCATTGTGTCGTAGTAAACCCCCGAGCAGCCCCCCAGAAAAACTCCGATAAGAATGAAACAAGCGGTTTTCATGGGGAAGTAGACCCGCAATTTCGTGCGCAGTGCAGCGGAAGAATCCCGGAGCGTGAGTTGCAGATAGCTAACGACGGGCGAACGTTCCGCTCCTATGAAAATGCCGACCCTGTTCGTGAGTGCAGCGAGCCTGCTCGCCACTCTTGCCGCGCATGCTCAAGATTGGAGCAAGGCCCGTTTGGAAAAATCGCCGCGTCACATGGAGTGGATCAAGATCACTCACGGCCAGCGCACCGTGCAGACGTTCATCGCGTATCCAGAAGTAAAGGACAAAGCCACGGCGGTCATCGTCATTCACGAAATTTTTGGGCTTACCGACTGGGTGCGGAGTGTCGCCGATCAACTGGCGGAGGCCGGTTACATCGCCATCGCACCCGATCTTCTTTCCGGAGCCGGCCCCAATGGTGGCGGAACCGCCGAACTCGGCGGAGACGACGGCGCCCGCAAAGCGATCCCCTCGCTGCCAGCCGAACAGGTCACCGCAGACCTGAGAGCGGTGGCCGATTATGTGGCAAAGCTTCCCGCGTGTAACGGCAAAGTGGCCGTCGCGGGGTTCTGCTGGGGCGGTGGCCAGTCGTTCCGTTTCGCAACCGATCAAAAGGACCTAAAAGCCGCCTTTGTCTTTTACGGGCCGCCACCGACGGCCACTGATACACTCGCAAAGATTCAGTGTCCGGTGTATGGATTTTACGGCGGCAACGATGCGCGCATCACCTCCACCGTCGAGAAGACGATCACCGCGATGAAAGCCTCAGGGAAAACTTACGCCCCTGCTGTCTACGATGCCGCCGGGCACGGTTTCATGCGAACCGGTGACGACCCGAAAGCCACTGAGGCCAACAAAAAAGCCCACGATCAGGCGTGGGCTCGTTGGTTGGGGTTATTGAAAGAAATCTAGCGCGCTCTTCGCGATTATTTCAGCAGCGCTTGGTAAGTGAGCACCTTGAACCGCTGGTTCAGTGTGCAGCTACCGGCGGGCTTCAGCTGCGTCATAAAAAACGCGACGAGCTTCTCCTTAGGGTCGACGAAGTATTGCGGATAGTAAGCGCTGCCCCAGCCGTAGGCTCCTTCAGTCCCGAGTTCGCCGTAAAAGCCTAGGTCGCCATTGACCCAAAAACCCAGGCCGAAGCCGCTCGCATCGCGGCGGTATTTGTCGCCTACGTGGTTTTGGTGCATCAGCTCGACTGTTTTCGGACTGAGCAAGCGCACACCATCCAGTTCGCCGCCATTCACCAGCATCTGGAGAAAACGCCCGTAGTCGTTGGCGGTAGAGAGCAGTCCGGCACCCCCGGAGAAACATTTACGCGGACCTTGCACGTAGTCGCTCTTCGCGGCGGTTTCCTCGAGCACAAGCTGACCCTTTTCAATGCCGTAAACGTTCGCCAGGCGCCCCGCTTTTTCCGGCGGAAGGAAAAAGCACGTGTCATTCATCTTCAACGGGCGGCAGATGCGCTCTTCGACAAATCTGTCGAGCGGCATTCCCGAAACCACTTCAACGAGGTAACCGAGCACGTCGGTCGAGTAGCCGTATTGCCAAGATTCGCCAGGCTGTGCGTGGAGAGGAAGCTTCGCGAGCCGATTGATGGCTTCGCCGATAGTTTCGTCGTGGTCCGCGAAGTACCAGCCGTGTAGTTTTGCCTTTTTATAGTCTTCAACAGCCAGTCCGTCCCCGTAAGTCAGGCCTGCAGTGTGCGTGAGAAGATCGCGGATCTGGATCTGACGCTTTGCGGGTACGGTGACATATTTCACATCTGCTGCCGAACCAGCCGGCGGAGGCACAGCGACGACGGAATTCGCGAAGGCAGGGATATATTTTGAAACGGGATCGTGCAGGAGGAATTTACCTTCCTCATAGAGCATCATCACCGCGGTCGTCGTGATCGCCTTGCTCATCGAAGCGATGCGGAAAATCGCGTCGGGCTGCATGGCCTTTTTGCCTTCGATATCCTGCATACCGTAGGCCTGCAGCTTCACGATCTGGCCTTCCCGAGCGATGTACATGATGCCACCGGCCAGCTCCTGCTTGGCGATGCTTTCCTGCACCGCGGCATCCAAACGCTGCAGACGCTCCGGCGAGAAGCCGAGCGCTTTGGCGGTCGCTGCGTCCTGCGCGCTGGCAAGCGTCGCGAATGCAGCAACTGCGATAAGGGCAAATTTGAAAATGCGAGGGGTGAATCGCGAAATGAGCATAGGCTTAACCGACTAATTCGAGATCTCACTTCGCTCAAATGAAAAGTCGGCCGCTGCTTCCTTGGAGTGAAGTTCTCCCGTTACAAAGCTCGCCATCAGAACAGCGCCTCCAATGCGTTTGGCCACAGATTCATCGAACACTTGGCCGATTGGCGCGAGCGGGCTTATACCATTCGCCACCTCCTACGTTTTACAGGCACCACGCACTCCGTCTGCACCCTTCTCGTTCTCGCTTTCCATCGTCGCCGACAGCCCCGTTCACAACCCTTGGATTTCACCTACGGCATTAAACTCGCGGAACATTCCGGGTTCTGCCAGCGTCTCAAACATCGTGAAGCTCGCCTGCGTTTTTCCATGGTTTATCCGCGGTATGTTGGCCGCGGTTTTTATTACGGCATGGGCTGCGCGTGCCGGCGCAACGGGCTTCACCTCCGATCTTTCCGACGAAAATAAGGTCGGAATCGGCGTCGCCAAACTCACACCTGAGCAGATCGCCGCTCTCGATGCGCAAGTGGCCCGCGAGATCGCCGTCGCCCGCCAAGGCGACACGCCGGCGTTCTCGACGACCTTCAGCAAGCGTCGCACACCGCAGCAGCGGAAGGAGGCCGGGCTCGATCGCTTGATGACACCCGAGCTCAACCGTCTCGACACCCTTGTCGCGAACGCCGTCGCCAATCGCCCGGCTCCGCCTGGACCAACCATCGTGAAGCCCGCGAGCACGACGCCCGAGTCCGCTTCGGATTGGGTCGACGTCACGCCTCCTAAATGGGACGTCCACGGACAAGTCAGCCTAGCCTATATATGGGGCAGTGGCGGTCGCAGTGGTTATGGCGCATCGGTAGCGACCACCGCAACAGACCCTTCAGGGAAAGTTTCTGTTTCGCTCGTGCTTTCGCAGTTCACGTTTAAGGGCAAAGGTTCGAGATACCTCTACGACTATCCGTGCGACCAGGGCTGGTGAGCCTGTAACACGACGTTTGACGCGGCTCTGCGGCCGGATTTCCTCAAGGCATGAAATCCACCATTGCTACACTGCTGCTTCTCGCCGTTTTCCCCTCAGTACGCGCTGCCGAACCTGCCGCTAACAACCAATCCCCGGTTCCAGCTCCCAGTGTCGCTACGCCGTCAGATTACGTGCTGCTGCATTTCATCCTAAAACAAGATCAATCGCGCAACCTCGCTGAGATTCAGCAAATCATGAAGGAGCAGAAATTCTGGGCTGAATTTCCGCCCGAAGGAATTCAAGTGGAATCATGGTACGTCGTGATGGGACTCGGACAAGTCGTCACGTTGCGCGTCCCTCCTGCCCGTGTTCGCGAGGTCAATCTCGCGGTCGAGCGCGCCGCATGGAAGATCTTCCGCGCCGAAGTTTACCCAGCTTACGACCTCAAAAAGGTCGCCGAAGCCAATCGCGAGAAACAAAAAGCCGAGGCAACCGCAAAGCCGTGATTTTCCCGCGGTAAAGACGACCAGCCTGAGTTGTCCGTTTGCTATGGCGCGCCCAGCGAGCGCGCCTCTCCTCGAGCCCTTACTTCACAACCAGCACAAAGCCGCCGCAGGCTGGAAGTGTGATGGTCATTTTTCCATCCGCGCCAAGCCGAACCGTTTCCTTGCGGAAAGACAGATTGCCATCCTCGCCATCGGCGATGAGCAGTCCCTGCGCCCCCGCTTTGGCGATGCGATTCAGATCAAGGGTGAGTGCTTTTGATTCCACCTCACCATTGATACCCGCAACGTACCAACGGCCTTCGCCCCTGCGCGCCATCACCACGTATTTGCCGGGAAAACCATCGATGAAACGCACGTCCTCCCACACCGACGGCACTGCTTTCAAAAACTCGCGCACGTAATCCGGTGCCTTGGCCATACCTTGGGGAATTTCCGCGTAGTGTTGGATTCCCGACGTAAACACGACCGAAAGGGCCAGTTCAAAAGCGCTTGTCGTGCGCCGCTGGATACGGTCGTTAATCTCGTCGAGGACCATCGGCGTGAAGTCCATCGGATCAAAGACGTTCCGTGCAAAAGGAAGCATGGCGGCGTGCGATGGTTCGGCATCCGCGTTCTTTTGATCGAAGGTAATGAATTCCAGGCCCTTGATCGCCTCCATCGTCATAAGGTGCGGGTAAGTCCGCTGCCAGCCGCGCGGCAACGTAGCGCCGTGAAAGTTAATCATGAAACCAAAGCGCGCACTGTCCTGAAGAATATCGTGGTAGTAAGCGATCATCGAACGGCCGTCTCCGCCGAAGAAATCAATTTTCAGACCGGCGACGCCCATGTCTTTCAGCCGCTGAAATTCCTTCAACCGACTCTCGTGCGTGAGCAGAAGATTGCGCGGCGTCTGTGGCGCGTCATTCCACTCACCGGCTGAGTTGTACCAAACCAGAATCTCGACACCTTTCGTTTTCGCGTACTCGACCAACTCCTTCGTTTTCTCATAACCGATCTGCACGTCCCACAACGCGTCGATCAAGCAGTAGCGCCACTTCATCTCCGCCGCGTAATCGACGAAGCGTTTTTGAACTTCGTAAGTCGTCTGACCATCGCCGAGCAGCGGCCAGCTCCACGCGGCTTTGCCGGGTCGTGGTGTGCCCGCCAGTTCGACAGACGGCTTCTCCGCCAAATCAACGCCCAACATCGATTCCGCGATTGTCTGCAAAGAACCAACCACCACGAATCGCCAAGGCGTGAGCCACGGGAGAGTCGATTCCGGGAGCGCTCCCTGGCCCGTGAAGACCTCTCGCTCATCCGGGAAACGAACAAAGTACTCGCCGTCTGGAGATTCTGCACCCAGACGCGAAGCGCAATAACTGCGCGGCAACGAACCTTCGCTTAGGAGCAGCCATGTTTCGCCTGATCGAAAGAGCGCCGGGAAGACCCAGCCTGCGCCCGTCGGTGACGGCGTACCCACGTCGATTTCCTTCTGGTAGTGCTCTTCGTACGATGGATTGGTTCGACTCCAGCCCGTCTTCGCCGCCGCGATCGGCTGAAGCCATGCTTTCGTTTTGGGCAAGAAATAGAACGACGAGCGTTCTTCCTTGATCGTGTGAGCGGTCTCCGATTTTTCGGGAAAAAAATAGCGGAACGCAAAACCATCGTCAGACATCTGGAAGATGACGTCCATCTTCCGGCCCGTTGATGTCTCCAAGTGAAAAGTGCGACGATTCCCCACGTAATGATTTTCGCGGCGCTTGGCGGTGAGAATGGTGTAGTCGTCACGCACAAGCTCCGGCGCATCGCTTTTCACGAGCTTCAACGCGGTGGTAAAATCCGCATCATCGCGAATTAGCCCGAGCTGCGACCAATTCAAAACAGGCTGTCCGTCAAATTTGGCTAAATAGCGAGGCTGGCCTTTCTGAGTCAGCTCGAACGTAACCTCAATTCGTTGGTTGGGGCTCTTGAGCGTCTCGGCAGCTCCCGACGAGTTAACAGCCATCACGGCGAACATTGACGCTCCAAAAAGCCACGCAAAACGAAGAAGGTCTTTCATTGGGTATGTCTCGTAAATTGGACGAAGTGAGGAGGTTTCGCCCCCCGATCAAGAAATCTGGAATTTAGCGAGACAGTCAACCTACGCGAAGGTCCGGCTTGGCATTACCGTAAAACGCAGCATGGTTCCCCGCGTGTCCGCTTTTGCCGACCATGACCTTGCCTCGTTTGAGGCTCAACTGACGACCTGGGGCTTCAAGCCATCCCATGCGGGTCCGCTCTTGCGTGCCTATTACTCCAGCGGAGGCACGATCAACTGGACTGAGCAACGCACGCCCTTGGCTCTCCGCGAAAAAATCCAAAACGAGGCCCAACCACTCACGTCCGTCGCCGCACGCCAGGTCGCCGAAGACGGCACGACCAAACTTTTGCTGCGGCTCCACGACAACCGAACAGTGGAATCGGTGCTCATGCCCGACTATCGCGACGACCGCGCTGCTGGATGTATTTCATCGCAGGTGGGCTGTGCGATGGGCTGCGACTTCTGTGCGACCACAAAGACCGGTTTCGAGCGAAACCTTACCGGTGGCGAAATGGTTGAGCAATTTATTGCGTTGCGACGCGAAGCGCTGGCCGCGGGCCGGCGTTTGCAAACCATCGTGTTTATGGGCATGGGCGAACCGATGCTGAATCTTAGCAACGTCATCGCCGCCATCCGCCGAATTGCGGATAACAATCTCGGCTCGCTGGGCTGGCGACAGGTCACGGTCTCGACTGTCGGCATCGTCCCGGGAATCGACAGCCTCACCGCCGCCAGCCTCAATGTTAACCTGGCAGTTTCTCTCCACGCCCCCGACGACGCCACGCGTGAAAAGCTTATACCTTCTAGCAAAAGGTTTGGTATCGCGGAGATCATGGCCGCGGCGGATCGTTTCCAAGCCAGCACCGGGCGCCCGATGATCATCCAGTATTGTCTGCTGAAGGGCGTGAACGACACGCCGGCTCAGGCGAACCAACTCGCAGAGATTTTAGCGGGCCGACGCATGCATGTGAATTTGTTGCACTACAATTCGACAGGCCCCGGGCTCCGCGGTGTGCTTTACGAGCCGACTTCGCGCGAGTTCGCGGACGAGTTCGTGACGATCTTGCGCAAGCGCGGCATCGTGGCGCACTTCCGTCGGTCGCGGGGCCGCGATATCGATGCGGCCTGCGGACAGCTCCGCGAACGAGTCGAAAACGCGGGCGTTTCTGCTTCGTAAAAATAGGGCATCAACCCCATGGCGGGTCCTAGCGCGAGTGCTAACCTTTTGCACATGGAAGTTTCCTCTACATCGTCCGCCGCTCAGGCGACCGAGATCCAGCAGGCGTTGCTGCTTAAGAAAGCAGTTAACGCTGAGCAGAGGCAGGCATTGGCGCTCATCGAGTCAGCCATACCCGCCCCTGAAGGGCAGGATTCCAAGGTCGGCCAGCTGCTCGACACGAAAGCTTGAGCCCTCGACGCTTAAGAACGTGCTGATCGAAGCGACCCCCGCGCGGGTGCCGCAAGAGGAAGATTGTAACCGCCAACGCACAGCGTTTTCGTTGGCTCGATATGCCCAACGAATGCATTTTTTCGCCGGACCGACTTCATCGGTACACGCTGATTCATCGCTGGGATGAAATGTTCAATCGCGATCACGGCATCGCGTGGATTTGCCTCAATCCAAGCACCGCGGACGAACACCAGCTAGACCCCACGCTCCGGCGAATTCGGGATTTTTCAGCCACTTGGGGCTATTCGTATTTCGTAATGTTGAACTTGTTCGCATGGCGCGCGACGCAACCGGACGAGATGAAAGCCGTTGCCGATCCAATCGGCCCCGACAACGATCGTTGGATCGCCCATTGGTGCTCAAAAGTGGATCGTGTGATGCTCGGCTGGGGCGAACACGGCGCCCATCAGAATCGCGCGCAACAGGTCCTCGCTTACCTGGATTCCTCTAAAACCTATTGCTTGGAACGAAACGCCAGCGGACAACCTAAGCATCCGCTCTACGTCGCAAAGAGGAATAAGCCGGTTTTATTCGGTTCAGGAAACCACACCGGTGCGATTGCCTAGACGAGCGTTCAGCCCGGAAGCATTCGGCGAGCAGCCACCCATTCCTCGATTACTTTTCCGCACACCAGGTGCTCCTTGACAATGCGTTCACAGCGTTCGGGCGTGACCGCGCCATACCAAACGCCTTCCGGGTAAACCACAAGCCACGGCCCGCCGCGACAAACACGAAGGCACGCCGCTTTCGTGCGCATCACCGGAATGCCCGCTTCCGCGATTTTTCGCTTCAACACATCCCAACTCGCCAGCCCGGCTTCCGTCGTGCAGCAGTCCGGCCCGACACAGAGGAATACGTGCCGCTCCGCCGAACCAAGCCCAATCTTTTTGAGTGCGTCGGGCGGAATTTCGGCTGGATTATCCATGGCGCAAAAACGTCGTTACGTTTAGCGGCTTCGATTCCGGCGCGTGTCCGTTTGCCGTGGAGGAGTAGAAAAATTTACCGTAGGCGGCGGAGCAGCCGGTTGATACTGTTGCACGCTTTGAACTTTTGGCGCTGGCGCGGCAGCCCGGGACGGTGGCGGAGCATCTCCGCTCAACACCCACGCAATCACTAGGAAAAACACCGTGGCCAAAGAAATCCCCAAACCGATTGGAAGATAGCTGAACCACGCAGGACGGGAAAACCAGAGCTCAATCGTGTCGATCATACGCTTCGCCTCGGCATGGCCCGGCTCGCGCTGAAGGAGCAAGCGCCAGAGCCGCAAGGCTCGCGAATAGTCGCCGTCACCCGTCGCCAAGGCCGCGAGCGCATGCAGTTCCAAGGCGTTTTCCGGCAACGTGCCTTCCGCCGCCAGGAGCTGCTGGGCTTCGCGAAGCCTGTTCTGCCGCGCCAAGCCCAACGCCTTGCTGAGGCGGAGACTAATGGCGATGGGCTCTTGGTTAGCTTCGGCCATGGTGATTAGGTGACAAGCCCTGAGCCGTAGCCGCGGCGCGCCTGCTCAACGATCTTTTTCGGCAACAAATCCTGCAGCTGGTAGACGACGTTTTTCAACTCCGGCAGATTATCCGCCTGCGCGTATTCGCGTCCTGCTTCGATCAATCTTGCGGCAGCATCGGCATCGCGCATCTGCGACTGGCTTTTTGCCAGGGTGCCGAAATACTCGACCCAGAACGAACCTTGGCGATAGAGAATGGCTGAGTAAACGTCCGAAATCTCCTCCATTTTCTTCTTAAGACGTTCTTGGTTTTTCTCCGCGACAATCGCGTCGATTTGCTCGCGGATAATCCGAGCGCGCTTCTTTTCGTCAGCGGTGCCCTGTTGCGAAACAAGTTTAGAAAGATCGGACAGCCAGATTTCGGACTCTTTGACCGCCGTGGGCCAGGCCACCCGGCTCGCGATCTCATCGAGATTGACCTTAAACTCGAGGATTTCGCGGTCCGCCTGCAGCAACGAATCGAAATCAGAGCCGTCGCTGGCAAATCGTTCGTAGAGACTCTTCACGAGCGGTGAGGCTTCAAGCGCGTGGATGATATCGAGCGACATGACATCCTTCGCTTGCTCAATGCCGGCTTTGAGGTCGACGAGCCGCGCGAGTTCGCGATTCCATTCCTGGCGCAAAACAGCCACGTCGGGCTGACGGACTTTGCCGCCGAGTTCGATTTTGGTCGGGAACTCTTCATCCAGCAACGGCACGTAAGCGACAACCGTGAGAAGCCGCGAAGCATCCATGTGCAACGTCACTTCAACTTCGCTTCCGGCTGGCAAATCGCGATCGATTTTGTCCGCCGTGATTTCGAGCGAACCTATCAAAACGTTGCGGTCGGCAAGCTCACGGTTTCCTTCGACGATTGGAATCTTGATCATGCTGCCCGTCTCGCCTTTCCGCAGGCCGAGCGACGTGCGGTAGGAGCGGGTGTGTTTCGCCGGCAAGCCCTGGCCTTTCGTGAAGTGAACGCCAACTTTGTTGTCGGACATCGCCACGCCCATGTTGTTGATAATGGGCTGCTCTTCCACCACGACGCCCATGGTGTATTTAAACTGGTTGGGCTGCGTCGTGCAGAGTGTTCCGGCCGGATCGCGGAATTCGATTTGGAAAATATTTTCGATGCCCCTTTCGGCGCGGGCATTGAATTGAAACGCACCGTTCTCTTTTAACGTGATTTTGCCGCTCCGCCATTTGGTCTGCTGGTTGACGAACTCTATCGTACAGCCAGCGAGCGGCGCTCCGGCGGGAGCCGTCGTGCGGCCGCCCACGATTGGCTCGGGGTCCGAGCCGACCGGCTTGTAAATCAGTTCCAGCGAGTATTGGCCGGCGACAGCAGGCGTCACAGCCTTGGCTTCCTTCGGAGTCGCGATTTTTTGCGTGCTGGCAAAAATCGCCGCTCCGCGCGCCACGACGGTCAATGGGTCCATGCTCAAATCGCACGGGATGCGCATGCGTTCCTTGACGATGTCGCGGAAATACGGCGCCAGCGTCGGTCCGCCCACAAAAATGAGTTTTTCGACAGCCGACGGCGAAAGCCCTTTTTCAGCCAGCACGCGAAGTCCGATATTCACCGCCTTCATGACCGCGGGCTCTGCCGCGCGAATGACATCGTTGCGACTTATCTCTGTTTCAAAGGTTACAGTTTCGCTGCCGGCACGACGCAAAGTCGCCTCCAGGAAGGTCGTTTCCTTGCGCGAGAGTTCGATCTTCGCCGTCTCCGCCGCGGCCTTCAGGCGCATGAGGTCGTATTTGTAAGTGGCCGAACCGCGCTTGAAGTCCGGCACTTTGTATTCCTGGCGAATACGGGGAAGCAGCACGTGCTCCACGATGGCCCAGTCGATGTCGGAACCGCCGAGGAAATTGTCACCGCCATGGTTCGCCACGACCATGCTGCCCTCTTCCGAGCGAATGAGCGCCGCATCAAAGGTGCCACCGCCAAAATCAAAAACGAGCCAGTAAGCCTTCGCGTCCACCTTCTGATAACCATAGGCCAACGCCGCCGCGACAGGTTCTTGAACCAAAGCAGCGGTTCGGAAACCAGCGAGTTCGGCCGAGCGTTTGGTGGCTTCACATTGGTGAAGTTCAAAAGCGGCCGGTACCGTCAGCACAGCCGCCGTGATCTGCTCACCCTTTTTCTGCGCGACGTCGCTGCGCAGCGATTTCAAGACTTCTGCGGAAAGTTCCTCGGGCTTCATGTGGCGCCCGCTCGCACGAAACGCGTATTCAAACCCGGTTCCCATGCGACGCTTGAACTCGATGAACACGTCGTCCTCCGCGCGCTCGTCGGCCAATTTGGACTTGGCGTTTTGACCGACCCAGAGATTCCCCGAGCGGTTAATGTAAACCGCCGATGGGGTAATATCAGCGTCGACGTTGTTCTTGATGACCTCGGTACCCGTGCCAGCTATCACAGCGATCGCGCTGTTCGTGGTACCTAAATCAATACCGTAATCGATAGTCGTTCTACTCATTGAGGTGGTGGTTCTGTACTTGGGGGTATGCCGACAATGACTTCGCCCATTTGTAACAGGCGATCTTTCCAAATCACCGTCGGCCGGACGGCTTCCAACACAACATCCCGCTGGACATCGGGCGTGGGTTGAAAAGTGAGGACCTTCACCGGAAGGCCGGCATCGTAGGGCTGATTTACCCAGTCGTTGATCACAACGCCCATGAGGCCAAAGGTATCCATGGCGCCCTCGATATGCCGGTGCAAACGCCGCATTTCTTCACGGGGCTCCCCCGTTGCCGGATCGATAATCCGATTTCGAGCTCGCCAGACCTGAGTCGCCAGATTCGCCAATGAACCAGTAATCCCCTCCAAATCGGCATTGGCCGGCGAGGGAGCTTGTTCATTGGCTGTCGATTCTGGTTGTGCCGTTTCCGCGGGGGCGGCCGGGACAACGGGAGGCATGCTGCCGATCGCCGGAGCATACGGCTCAGCCGGAGCCGGAACGGCCTTCAGCTCCTCAACCGTCGCGTGCAGGCGCTGCAACGCCGCCAGCGCCTGATCCAGGGGAACGTCGGGAAAACGTACGACTTTCCGCGGGTCGCGGGCCAAAAGCTGAGCGAGCAGGGAGTATTGCATGTCTAATCGCGGGTCAACGCCTCGAGCACATAACCAAAGACAGCGGCGTTCCAGACAATTGCCACGTCAAAGGTTTCTGACTGCCGGGGGTTTTCCTTACTGGATACAATCAGGAGCCCGCCTTCAATACTCGTTTGCAATTTCGTGTAAGAAATTGGTTCGTCTTTTTTCCAGAACAACATCGAGCTTTCCGGCCAAACGATTCCTTCGCTGCGCAATTCACGCGTTCCCAAAAAGACTTCTCGTCCTTGTCGGATATCGGCGGCCAGGCGTTCCACCAGCCCGGGCACCACGAAATGGTAAATGGAATTGAGAATTCGCATGTAGTGCTCCTCCACATACGACGACGCCGGGAGCAGATTCGACGCATTGAGCTCGAATTCGAGGCCCGAGTAGGAGCGCCACGCAATCACATGACTGGTCGTGACGTTTTCGCCTTCGCTAATGCGCACGATGCCGTGCCGCACTCCGGCGATTTCCGCGAGGGTCAACCACTGATCGTTGAGGCAAATACCATGGCGATTAACGATGAGCTTCGAGCCGTCGCTCTCGACTTGGAGCTCTTTCTCTTTACGCGTCTCGAAATCGCGGTGCAGTTGCGCACGGTCACTTTCAAGCGAATCGCGCAAAGCCTCGGTCAGCGGCAACTGCAAAGCTATATCAAAAGCACGGAGCGCAAGATTGATGTCGTCGCGCTCCATACCCGCACCAATCGCCAGGTTCTTGAGCATTCCCGCCGCGCGAGAAACATAGCTTTGTCGCGCCGCATCGGTTAGCCCGAGGGCTTCCAAGCCGGGAATGATGTGTTCCTCGATCAGCCGGCAGGCCCGCGCATCGTCCGAAGAGACAAGGGATTCGACATTGCCGCCGGCCTCCATCGGCGGACGCGTTGCCCTGACGAGCGCGTTGCCATAAACCGCGTCAAACGTCTCTTTCACGCGGCCTCGCAGTTCCGGCTGCATTTCCATGTCCTGCAGAAAGCACAACAACGGCAAACAGCCAAAATTATCCTGCGTCTCACGTTGATAGGCGACGACACAGTCCAAAATCGCCTCCACCAACCCGTCAGACACCTCCACAAAATAATCCGACGTACGGCCGCAAAGGAGCTCAACCAGCCGCAAGTCTTCCGCGCAATGCCTGAGGAGCGCCCTGCCTTCCTCGACGCCCGATCCGGATGACACCGCCAAACGATTGGTGGCTTCGATCGTGCGCGCCTCAATCCGGGCTGCCAGTGGCGCAACGTATTCTTCCAAAGCCCGGCGCGCCCCTGCCGCATCCCCGTGAATGTGAGTGACCAAGGCCGCGTGCAACGCAGCCCGGTTCGTCAACCCACGTTTGCCATGGTGAAGGGCCAGTGATGCACAGATCTTTGCAAGCGCCTGTGGCAAAGTGCGGCGCATGTCTTGCACAAACTCCGCCGTCACCCGGGCGTCGGCCAGATGCACCACTCTCGCGATCAAGCGCGTCCACAACCCGTCGTCACCGCCAACTTTTTCCCAAAAGCGAAGTGCTTTGAACCAGAGTTGAACGAGCTCGTCATCAGCGGGCGTTTCCTCGCGTTCTCGCTCGAGCGCCTGCATGTGGTAATAGACGGCGAGGTTGTGATAAGCAGTGCCTTTGCCTTGCATCGCACTGCCTTGCCAGATCTCGACCGCCTCCGCGGTTTCGCCACGCGACAAATGCTCCAGCGCCGGGTCGACAGCGTCTTCGGGAAAGTTTTCCGGCCAAAACCAGAAGAATTCCCAAACCAAACGCTCAGCTGGGTCCTTAAGTTCCTGCGCAGCCGAGCGGATCTGTTCCAACGTCAGCGCCTGTTCCGGTCCAAAAGACCAATCGGCTTGGGCAATCCCAAACTCCGCCGCCATTTTCAGTTCGTCGACACGCTTGTTCAGTTCGCGGGCACCACCTTGCACCGGCAGGCCCAGCAAACGAAATGGATTCCCTCTGTAAATCTCCCAACCCACCTGCTGAAGCAGCACCGCACAGACGTCGGATTTGACGGGCGTCACGCCTGCATGAGTCGATTCGTTGACAGGTATTTCGGGCAATTTCGTTCGTTAAGTTTGCAGATTTCCAGCGATCGCTGAACAGCATTGAAGACTCTGCGGCGGAATGTCCATCGGACATATACGTCAAAATTGCTCTTCATTTGCAGAATGCACTCACCTTCAGCCGTCTCGCAGAAAAACTACTTGGCACAAAGATCAAACCGTTCTTTTACCCGCCGCAGTGTTGCCTTCGCCAGCGGTTTCGCCATTTTGTAGACCAACCCGCCAACCCCATGAAAACGCACAGCGGTCTGGAAACGGCCGGCGCCTTTTTGCACGCGCAAATGGGCAGCACCGGCACACCGTGGGCAGGCAAAGCCGAGGGACCTTTCGTCACCATCTCGCGCGAATCCGGCGCCGGTGGTACGAGTCTCGCCCGCGCCCTCGCGCTTCGCCTCAACGCTCACGTTCCTGAGAACGCACAATGGACCATCTACACAGGCAACCTCATCGAGGAGATGCTCCAATCCAATCATCTATCGCCAAAGCTCGCCCGCTTTCTGCCGGAAGACAAAATCTCGGAAATCTCCGCCTCGATCGGCGAACTCGTCGGCCTGCACCCCAACCTCTGGGATCTGGTACAAAAAACAAACGAGCTCATGCGGCGCCTGGCCAGAAGCGGATTCTCCCTCCTCGTCGGCCGCGGTGCAAATTTCGCAACCGCCTCGGTCGAACACGGTGTCCACGTGCGGCTCGTGGGACCGGTAGACTCACGCGCGAAGCACATCGCACGACTGCAGCAGATGGACGAGGCCGAGGCTTGCGTTTACAACAGCAAGCGCGACCAAGCACGCGAACGCTACGTCCGCACGCATTTCAACGCCAACATCAAGGATCCGACGGCTTACGACATCGTCATTGATACGCAACGCGTTCACCTGAGTGAGGCGACGGAACTCGTCGCAACCTTGGTAATGGCGCGCATGCCCGTCATGCCTTCGTCGATGTAGAGAATTCCGAGTCGTTTCGAAATGGGACGGCAGCGACGCGTCGTTTCCGTCCGTAAATAACCGCGGCGTAAACACCCGGCGGCGTTTTCGCGGCGGCGCGTGTTCCGCTGCCGCACGGAACTTTGGAGCCGCGCTCTAACGTCATACTAGCGGAGGGGTCGCATCGGCAGACGGTGTGCGACAAACCGGCCGTCTCCGAATGCGTGCGCTCACGCCGCAGAAACGTCAGCAACGACGACCCGAGTTATGAAATCCCTTTTTCAACCGAAAACATTCTTCTTCATGAGGCTGAGCCAAAACGCACAAAGCTCCACGTCCCTCAGGACACCGGCGTCACAAAAAATTGGAGAAACATTCTTGCGCTGCGCAAAAACTTTAGATTTAGCCTTAAATCTTCCAGCCCGCGTCTCCGCCCCGAATCTAGCCCTGAGATCCCGCCGAGAATCTTTCGTCCGCCACATACCTCCGCTCACGCAAAAGCTCGAATCCATCTCTCTCCTTTGAAAGGTGTCGCTCCATTTCTTTTGATCATGACGTCGCTTGCGTCTTTCGCCGCCACCGCCACTTGGGAAAAAGCCGAATGGCAGGGTGAGACCGCTTGGATCTCTGTTAATGAAGGGGTTCGAGCCGTCGTCACCGAGGCGCGTTCACGCCTGATTTATTTAGGCGCCTCAGATGGTTCGTTCAACTTGCTCAACGCGCCTTGGCCTCAAGTCCTGCCGAGCAAGGATCATCCTTGGCCAAATCAGGGCGGACACCGTTTCTGGCTGGGGCCGCAATATCGTTGGGTTTGGCCACCTCCGACCGAATGGGAATACGCGGCTTGCCTGTCTGCCGCAGCCAAGGACGGCGTTCTCACCGTCCACCACGCGCATGTGAACAAAGAGTACCCAGCGCTGACCCGGGAATATGCGTGGGAGGGCAAACGCCTGCGCTGCACCGTCCGCTGGAAAGACGACGGCCACGCCTACTTCGGGCTTCACGTCGTCGCCGTGAACACGCCTTTCGAGATCACCGCTCGCCTCCAAAAGACGCCCGAGGCTCCCGCCGGCTTCGTCGTGGCCCGCATGGTCGATCCTGAAAAACCGATCCAGTTGCCACATCCATCGATCGCCCTTCACGACGAGACCGCGACGGTCCATGGCGGAATAAAACAGATAAAACTCGGGTTCTCGTCGCAGCCTCTCACGATCGATCGCCCAAAAGGCTGGAAGTTATCGGTGATTCCCGGCCCCTGCAGCGTCGCAACCAGCGAAGTCGCAGACCAAGGATATCTGAGTCAGGTCTGGGTCGGAAACGAGACGCACGATCTGGCCGAACTCGAACAGCTCACGCCTGTTCTCAAGGGCGATGCCTCAGGCCAGTGCTCAAGCACCATTTACATCGAAGCCACGCCGCCGCCCGCCCCATAAGGCGCCCCTCGTTTCCCCCCCCGCCCTAACAGTCATAATCACACCTAACTGATTCCCATGTCCAACTACGGTCATTTCGACGACGCTAATCGCGAATTCGTTATCACTCGCCCCGACACCCCCCTGCCGTGGCTCAACTATCTCGGCCAAGACGAGTTCTTCGGCATGGTCACACAAACCGCCGGCGGTTACACTTTCTGGAAGGACGCCAAGCTACGACGCCTCACCCGCTATCGTTACAATAACAACCCGATGGATAACGACGGCCGCTTCCTCTACGTGAAGCAGGGCAAGTCGATCTGGAATCCTGGCTGGAAACCCACCCGAACCAAGCTCGACAAATTCGAGTGCCGCCACGGCCTCGGCTACTCGCGTATCACCGGCCGCAAGGACGGCATCGAGGTCGAGCAACTCATGTTCGTGCCGCCACAGCAAAACGTGGAGGTTTGGAAAGTTTCGGTCCGCAACAAAACCAAGAAGCCACAGAAGCTCAGCCTCTTCTCGTTCGTCGAATTCTGCTCCTTCGAGGCGCTCAACGACATGACGAACTACCAGCGCACCTATTCGATCGGCGAAGTCGAAATCGAGGGCAGCGCGATCTACCACAAGACCGAGTACCGCGAACGCCGCAACCACTACGCCCTCTTCGGCTGCACGCGCAAAATCGACGGCTACGACACCTCCCGCGACGCCTTCGTCGGCGTGCACAACAGCGTCGGCGACCCGAAGGCCGTTCTCGCCGGCAAGTGCACCAACTCCCGCGCCTACGGCTGGAATCCTTGCGGCGCCCACCAGATCAACCTCTCGCTCAAGCCCGGCCAGGAGGAAACGTTCGCCTTCGTCCTCGCCTATATCGATCAAGGCGATCTTCCTAAATTCGACGCCCCGTTCGTGATGAACAAGACGAAGGGCCGCGAAATCCTCGCCAAATACTCCGACCTCGCCGCCGTCGACGCCGCCTTCGCGTCCGTTAAAAACCGCTGGGAGGAACTGCTTTCTATCTACCAAAGTTCCAACGTTCCCAGCGAGCCCCTCGCCCGCATGGTCAATACCTGGAACCAGGCGCAGGTCATGGCCACGTTCAACCTTTCGCGTTCCGCTTCCGGCTACGAAACCGGCATCGGCCGCGGCATGGGTTTCCGCGACTCCAATCAGGACGTGCTCGGCTTCGTCCATCTCCTTCCCGACCGCGCCCGCCAGCGCATTCTCGACATCGCCGCCACGCAGCTGTCCGATGGCACTTGCTATCACCAATACCAGCCGCTCACCAAGAAGGGTAACGCCGATGCTGGCTCCGGCTTCAATGACGATCCGCTCTGGCTGATCCTCTCGACCTGTTCGTACATTCGCGAGACGGGCGACGCCACCATCCTCGACGAGCAGATCGGCTGCGCCGACATCCCCGGCTCGAAGCACACGCTGCGCGACCACCTGGAGATTTCCATTGCCTACACGCGCCGCAACAAGGGCCCGCACAACCTGCCGCTCATCGGACGCGCCGACTGGAACGACTGCCTCAACCTCAACTGCTTCTCCGACCAGCCCAACGAGTCGTTCCAAAACACGGCCAACAAGGCCAAGGGCGACGTCGCGGAGTCGGTGATGATCGCCGGTCTCTTCCTCTACGCCTGCAAAGACCTCGCCGCGCTCTATCGTTTCCTCAAGCAGGAGAACGAAGCGAAACGCATCGACGGCTACTACGCCGAAATGCTAGCCATCGTCGAGAGCCAGGCCTGGGACGGCGACTGGTACACGCGGGCGTTCGACGCATTCAGCAAGCCCGTCGGCTCGAAGGTCTGCAAAGAAGGCAAAATCTTCATCGAGAGTCAGGCGTGGTGCGTGCTCGGCGGCGCCGGTCAGGACAACGGCCGCGCCATGAAAGCGCTCAAAGCCGTCGACAAATATCTCTACACGCCCGACAAGGGCTGCGCGCTTCAGTATCCGCCCTACTCCGAGTACCATCTCGAACTCGGCGAAGTTTCCTCCTATCCTCCTGGTTATAAGGAAAACGCCGGCGTGTTCTCGCACAACAACACCTGGATTCACATCGGTTGGACGATGTTCGGCGAAGGCGACAAGGCCCTCGAGTATTACCATAGCATTTGCCCGGCCGCTAAGCCGGACCACGACGTGTATCGTTCCGAACCCTACGTTTACGCACAAATGACCGCGTCGCAGTTCGCGCCGACGCCCGGTGAAGGCAAGAACTCCTGGCTCACCGGCACCGGTGCGTGGTCGTTCGTCGTCGCCAGCCAGTACATCCTCGGCGTGCGGCCGGACTTCGACGGTCTGCGCATCGATCCTTGCATTTCCAAAAAATGGAAAGGCTACAGCGTCACACGCAAATTCCGTGGCGTCACTTACCAGATCGAGGTCAAGAACCCGAAGGGCAAATCGAAGGGCGTGAAGTCGCTCGTCGTCGACGGCGTAAAGGTTGAGGGCAACCTCATCCCCACGCCCGCCGCTGGCACGACCTCCGTCAAAGTCGAAGTCACCCTCGGCTAAAACATTCACAGGTAGGGCGCGACCGCCGGGCGCGCCGCGTTCACCGCGGCCCACCTTGCGGTCCCGCCCTTTTTAAAGCCCGAACCCTTTCCTATCCTCCATGCAATTCGGCCATTTCGACGACAAAGCCAAGGAATACGTCATCACGCGTCCCGACACTCCGCGTCCGTGGAGCAATTACCTCGGTTCCACCGAGTACGGCGCCATCATCACCAATAGCGCGGGTGGCTACAGCTTCTACAAGAGCGCGCTCAACGGCCGCTTCCTCCGCTCACGCTCCAACTCCGTGCCAATGGACCAGCCCGGCCGCTACTTTTACCTGCGTGACAACGAAGACGGCGACTACTGGTCTTCCTCGTGGCAACCTGTTGGCAAACCACTCTCCAAGTACAAGAGCACCTGCCGCCACGGCACCGCCTATACGATCATCGAGTCGCGTTACTCCGCGATCGAGACCGAGAGCACTTACTTCGTCCCGCTCGGCCAGACGTTCGAATACTGGCGTCTGAAGGTCACCAACAAGTCCAAGAAGCCGCGCAAGCTCTCCGTCTTCACGTACTGCGAGTTCGCCAGCTGCTGGAACATGCCCAACGACCTGACGAATCTCCAGTATTCGCAGTTCATCATCAAGGCCGAGATGACCAATGGCGTGCTCGGCATGGCCATGCATCCTTACTACAAGTTTGATCCAAATAATTTTCTCGGTTCCGCCGGCCGCACGTGGATGACGCTCACCGGCGCACCTGTTTCAGGCTACGAAACCGTCCGCGAAAACTTCTTCGGTTCCGTCTACAACACCTACGCCAATCCGCAGGGCGTGATCGACGGAGAGTGCTCCAACTTCCTCGCCGAAGGCGAAAACGGCTGCGGCACGTTCAAGGCCGATATCGAACTCGCTCCCGGCGAAACCCGCGAGCTCATCGTCATGCTCGGTATGGGCCAGCCGGATACACACGGCTTTGCCACGATCGCCGAGTTCGGCAATCCCGCCCGCTGCGAAGAGGAATTCACCAAGCTCAAGGCTCACTGGCACGGCCTACTCGCCGGCGTGAAGGTCGAAACACCCGACCCGGAGTTCGATTCGATGGCCAACGTCTGGGGCGGCTACAACGCCCTCATCACCTACGCCTGGTCACGCCACGCCTCGATGATCTACAACGGCGAACGCGACGGCCTCGGCTACCGCGACACCGTGCAGGATTTTCTCGGCGCCATGCCGCACCTCAAGGACGGCATCCGCGGCCGCCTCGAGCTCATGCTCACCGGCCAGGTTTCCAACGGCGGCGCCATGCCCGTTGTTCAGCCGTTCAACCACACACCGGGAAAAATGCAGCCGCCGAAACGCGAAGAGTACCGCTCTGACGATTGCCAGTGGTTCTTTAATTCGATCCCCGACTACGTCGCGGAAACCGGCGACTTCGATTTCTACAAAAAAGTCCTCCCCTACGCCGACCAGGGCGAAGCCACCGTCTTCGGACACCTGCGTCGCGCCCTCGAGTTCAATCTCGAACGCTCCGGCGCAAACGGCCTGCCCTGCGGCTTGCACGCCGACTGGAACGACTGCGTGAAGATGGGCTATAACGGCGAGTCCGTCATGGTCGCCTTCCAGCTCCGGTATGGACTTTTCAAATACGCCGAGATCGCCGAAAAACTCAACCTCCCCGCCGAAGCCACTTGGGCTCGCGCCGAGTTGACCAAGCTCGAAGCTGCTATCCAGAAAGCTGCATGGGACGGTGAATGGTACCTCTGGGCCATCGGCCCCGACGGCCATCGCTACGGTTCGAAAACCGAAACCGAAGGAAAGGTCTACATCAACACGCAGGTCTTCGCCGTCATGTCCGGCGCCGCTTCGCCCGCGCAGGGCCGCAGCGCGATGGACGCCCTCAAGCGCGAACTCGCCACACCGTACGGTATCATGCTGAGCGCCCCGCCGTTCACGAACACGCCTCCGACGATCATGGGCGGGGTGATCTACAACCACGGAATTAAGGAAAACGCCGGCATCTTCTGCCACACGCAGAGCTGGGCCGTCATCGCCGAGTGTCTGCTCGGCAACGGCGACCAAGCCTACGAATACTACCGCGCCTTCATGCCCGCCGCGTACAACACACGCGCCGAGGTCCGCGAGATCGAACCCTACGTCCATTGCCAGACGACGTATGCGACCTGCAACCGCAACGCCGGCAAATCCCGCGTCCCGTGGCTCTCCGGCACCGCCTCCTGGAGTCACCACACCGCGCTGCAATGGATCCTCGGCGTCCGCCCGGAAGTTGACGGCCTGCGCATCGACCCGTGCATTCCGAAAGCCTGGCCCGGTTTCAAAATGACCCGCGTCTTCCGCGGTAAAACGCTGAAGATCGAAGTCAAAAACCCATCCGCCATCTCCAAAGGCGTGAAGTCGCTCATCGTCGACGGCGAGCCGCTCGAAGGAAACTTCATCCCCCTCGAAAAGCTCAAGGACGGTACCAAGATCATCGCCACGCTCGGCTAAGCGCCAACCAATTGTCTGCATCACAGAGCCCGCACTTCGGTGCGGGCTTTTTCGTAGACCATCCAACCTAAGCCGTGCTTCTCATTATTCGGCAGCCATGCGCACTAAAGCCGGCGCCGAAGCTCACGAGCCACCAATCGCCTTTTTCGGGGCGTCCACCTTTCATTGCTTCCGCGAGCGCGAATAGCACGGAAGGACTGCTCATGTTGCCGTAATCGCGCAGCACTGATCGCGTTTCGGCGAGCGGATATTCCGGCGGCAGCACTTTTGAAACCTCCGCAATCACTTCTCTTCCCCCCGAATGCGCGAGCACTCGCTCGATCGGCGCAGCTCCCACTCGTGCGCGTTCCGCGGCAAAAAGGTTGTCGACCGCCTGCGCAGCGAGGTTCGGCACCGTGGGATGCAACAGGTTTCTCAGCTTCCCCCCGCGCTGCTCGAAACGAAGTCGATCGCGCTCCGCAGGAATATGCAGCGTCGAAAAATGACCACAACGCAGCGCGTCGCTCGAACCTTTCGCCTCCCACAAACTGGCCGCGGCGCCGTCGCCGAACAAACACGCGCTGAGCAATACACCGAGATCGTCGTCGACATAAAATGCGGCCGAACACACCTCAACCGCTACACACGCCACAAGCGCCTCGGGATCCGCCGCCAGCACGCCGTTCGCCGCGCGCAACATCGGGATCGCTGCACCACAACCCAGCCCCACCAAATCCTGTAGAAACGCGTCTGTTCTCAAACCGAGTTGTTCGGCCACATAGCTCGTCACGCCCGGACAAAGATAACCTGTGCAGGTGCAAACGAGGAGCGCGTCGATTTCGTCGGCGCGTCGTCCAGCTTGGGCGAGAGCTTTTTCCAAAGCGTTAGCCGCTAAAAGCGGCGCCTCTCGTCGGTACGCATGGTGCAACTCGTCAGCTGTGTAACCAAACACGTTGGGAATATCCGCCACGCAAAAATGCCGTTTCTCGATGCCGCTGTCGCCTGTCAAAACCGAGCGCAGGATCAACGCCGACCGGCGGCTCAGACCTAACCGCTCGAGAGAGTCACGTCCTAATTCCCAACACTGCGCCTGAGTGAACGAGGTTGGCGGAACCGCCGTCGCGATGGCTTGGAGGTACATCGTGGTTTAGTGCAACAGGCGATACCAAGGCCGAATTGGCACCAGCCGGAGCCGTCGAGCCAGGGCGAAACAACGCTGGCCAGCCGGCGACAAAAGAAACGGATGAGCCAAACGAGCGGCGCGCAATCGCCGCGAAAACCTTTGCCGCAGTCGCCGTGAAATCTCGCCCCGGGCTTCCCGCCAGCCACGCTCTCGATACGACCACGCGATCAAAGGCTCGATCGCTTCTTCGGCACTTTGAAAAGCGATGGTCATCCCGTTGCCCGTGAAAGGTGCAATCATCGCATACGCATCACCCAGACGGACGGTCCCATCATCGCGAGGAGCATTCGAAAACCCGAAGCCGGCTACCGCGCAACGAGAGTCCTGCAACCACTCCACACCTGCCAGACGGTCAACAAGCGCGTGGAGCCCCGCCGCTCGCAAATACGTCGGCAGAATGTCGGGCGCCGGGCCGCCAAGCCCTGCCTGTTTCCTAAAAAGTCCGCAGACATTGACGGTCGTGTCGTCGACAGTACAGAGGCCCACGTATGCGTTTCGCCCCAAGTGCAATTCCAGCTCGGTTCGCAGCTCCACTCCTTTCACGTGGCATTTGAGCCCTATCCAGGGCGACGCAGTTCGCCGCTGCCGTCCGTTGCAATGCACGCGTCCTTCAGGTCGCCTTGAGAGGTCGACCGGCGAACGCGTTTTCAATATTCCACCCGCTGCGACGAACGTATCGGCTAGCCGTTGGTCCAGGACGTGCCGGCTGAGCACGTAAGCAGGCGCAGGCAAACGATCGTGCACGAAACGATTGTTACCGCTAAAAAAACCGATGCCGGCGACGCGTCTCGCCGCTTTGAGAGCCGGCGCAAGCCCGATGGTTCGAATCGTTGAATCGTCCAGGCCGGAGATGAATTCCCCACACACACGATGCCGCGGATACTCTCCGGCCTCGCACACAGTTGTCGGAACACCGGCCCGCTGAAGCCCGATCCCAAGCGTCAATCCTGCCAGTCCGCCTCCCACAATCTCGACTGGCCGAAATCCGCTCATGGAATTTTTCTTGCAGAGAAGCGACAGGAACCTCGCCCGTGCACGCTGTCCTCAATTTTCCACTGTGCGTTGTTCAACCCAAGCTCGCGCGCTAGTTCGCCTTCAGCGAAACCAGCACTGAAGCTCGCCCAACCGTCGTGGCGACTGACCGCATTCGCACGGCAGAGAATGCAGGTCACTACGAAAAAGAAAAAGAAACGGCGACGCCGAGCGGGTTCGCTCGCGAGGATCAAAGTCGCGTTCTTCGACCACTGCCGACCTAGCTCCGCCAATTCGGCCGAGGACAAATGATGGAGGAAAAGATTCGCAATCACGACCGGATATTCGTGCCAGCGGTCAAAATCTCGCACGTCGGCGACAAACCAAGAGCGATCAGCCGGCCAATCCGCCGGCGGAGGGCATCGATCGAGCGCATCCACGCAAAAACCTTCGGCTTGAAGCCGGCGAGCGAGATCTCCCGATCCGGCTCCTATCTCCAATATCTTTACGCCCCGCAATTCCTCCGCCCGCAACTGTGAGAGAAAGAACGCTTCGTTGCCCATCACGCGATTAAAGATCCGCAGATCACGGCGTGAATGCCGAGCCTCCGGCGAATCCGCGTCCAGCGTGTCTAGAATTTCAGGCACCAGCACACGCCCCTTCAGCGCAGAGCGCGAAAGACCGAGGATAGAGGGCTGAGCCAGCACAGACATGTTTGCGCCCACTCTAGATGGGCCATCGCGTTCCGCATATAAGGCACTTTGGGACATATCGCACCGGGGAGCTTCTCCGCGATTGCACGCGCCCGACGCCCGGCTTTTCCGCTGGAAACGCCATCCGAGCAGCAGAGCGGCACCTGCCAAACCAAACGCCAGAGCCTGCCACACTCCGAGCGGATTCCCGGCACGCACGCCCCAAACGTATGCGGTGGGCAGCATGATGCACCAGTACGCCACGAAGGTGATCAAGGTAGGAATTTTCATATCGGAAAGCCCTCTCAGCAAAGCCACGCCGATCACCTGCCCTCCGTCAAACAACTGGAACAACGCCGCGATACCGAGCAACCGGCCTGCGAGCACCACCACCTCGGCATCGTCTACAAACTGCCGCGCGATCCATGCTCCCCCGACCCAAAACACCAGGGCGGCCAGGCCCATGAAGCCAAACGCCATCCCGTAAGATCCCAAACCGATGGGCAGGACCAGCTCTTTCCGTCCGGCGCCCAACACCTGGCTGACACGCATGCTTGAGGCCATGGCCAAACCAAGCGGCACCATAAAGGTCATCGCCGCGCAGCTGAGCGCAATCTGATGCGCTGCCAGAGCCGTCGTTCCGAGCCAGCCCATCATCCAAGTCGCCATCATGAACGCGCCGAGTTCAAAAGTCATCTGACCCGACGCCGGCACGCCGATGCTGAGCAGCTCGCGCAGTCGCGGCCACTCCAACTTCGTGCGCCATCTCGTGGGCCAATAAGCATGCAGCGGCCGGTCGCGCTTCAAAATCAACCACAACAATCCCAAATCCACACAGCGTGCCGTCAACGTCGCCACGCCTGCGCCCGTAAGGCCGAGGGCCGGCGCACCGAGGTTTCCATAAATCAAAACCCAATTGAGCGCCACGTTCAGCACCACGCCAAACGCCATGATTCCCGTTGGCAGCCACGGACGCCCGAGTGATTCCGCAAACTGGCGGAAGGCCTGAAACGCGAGCGCTGGCACGAGCGAAAGCGCGATCAGCGAGAAAAACGGCTGCGCCGCCGCAACTACCGCTTCCGGTTGCCCCAGATGACTCAGCTGCCTCCCGACCAGCTCCATCAAAACCATTGCCACGATACCCGAGAAGGTCGCCAGCGCCAAACCATGACGGAGCCACTCGGCACATTCGCGTGGTTGCGACGCGCCCCGCGCGCGCGAAACCATCACCGCCACCGGAACGCACAGGCCCATGCTGCTGACATAAAAAAATCCAAACACACTTCCGGCAAACGATGAGGCGGCCAGCGGCACCGTGCCGACCTGCCCGATCATCGCCGTGTCGATCACCCCCATCAGCATCTGGCTCACCTGCCCGAGGATCATCGGAATGGCGAGCATGAGCGTTGTTCGGGCTTCTGGAAGGATGCGCGACATAAAGTTCGCAGATTCAAACAGGAGCCTTGCGACACGCACGGCAAAAAACATCGCAAGCCCTCGGGAACCAGCACACCTGTCCGCAGCATCTCTCCTACAATTTACGGGGAAACCTACCGAGACGGTGTTAACCGTTAAGGGCAGCCCGCCCGCAATTACTCAACCCCAACGCCTCATGGAACGTCGTCAATTCCTCCGAAACGCCGGCGCCGCCGGCCTGTGCTCCTGTTTCGCCTCTCGTGTCCTCGCCAGCGACTCGACCGCTCCCACCTTCCCCTCCGCTGCTCCGGAAAAGCCGAAACCTTCCGCAGAGGAAAAACGCGCCGCTTTCGCCAAACAGCGTTATTCAAAACTGCTCACGCTGGTGGCCGCACGCGTGGACGAAAAAGTCTTCCGCGAAATCGTCGAGGAGGTCGGACGTTTTTGTTCCGACTCCGGCTCTTCGAAAAAATTCGCCGGCCAGTTGGAAACCTACCTCGCCGACATCCAAAAACGTTGGCACGCGACTACCCGCTACGACGCCGAGACACAAATCGTGCAGCTTTCCTTTCAGCCTCAGACCAAAGACTGCGCCTGCCCGCTGATGGGCAAGGGCCTGGTTCCTGTCGCTGCCTGTCGTTGCTCAGTCGGTTCGATGCAACGGACTTTCAGCGCCATTACCGGCCGCAACGTAGCGGTCGAACTCAAGCGGTCGATCTTGGCCGGTGACGAAAATTGCAGCTTCGAAATACGCCTGCAAACTGCCTAGCCTTTTAACAGACAACGTTCACAGGATCGTTCAAGCGGCTGCGACTGAACTAGGCGGTACTCAGGCTGCGTCTTCGCCAGCCGGCTTCTGCGGCACCTTGGAAATTCGCGCGATATAGTAAGCGAACGTGGCCAATCCCGCGCAAAGCGAAACGAACCAGTCGCCATGCTCCGCGTAAAAACTGAGCTTGCCGCGCCAGCGTGTGTCGTAGGAAACATTCACGGTAGCCGTTCCGCGAAAATAAACGGAGCCGCCTTTCAGTTGCTCGTCCGCCGTCGGATCGCGCCGAGGTTTCGTGGTCACACCACCGCCGGGAAGACGCTTTAGCTCGGCCTGGATGAAACCATATTCATCGATCCAACCGCTCCAACCGCCATTGCCGGACCGGAGCACCGGACGACGCATCTCCACCGCACGCAAGACCGAATGCGCCGCGTGCTGGTAAGCCGCACCACCCTCTCCATACCAAGCGTTATTCGTCACGACCGCGATCGCATCCGCTCCTTGCAGTACGCTTTCTCGAGCAAGGTTCGGGAAAATATCTTCGTAGCAAATCAACGGTCCGATCATGAACGGCCCGCTCGCAGAATTGACGAGCATCGGCGACGCGTCTTTGCCCGCCTGAAAATCGCCATCGCCAACATCGGTGAACTTCTTCAACCAACCGAGCGCCCCACGGAACGGAACATATTCCCCGAAGGGCACCAAATGGCGCTTCGAATAACCGTACGGTGTGAGTCCGCTGACGGGATCGATCAGGAATGCGCTATTTCTCCAAATCGGGTTGGGCGAATTCGGATTCTCGATCTCGACAGAGCCGAGCAACAGCTGTGCACCAGCGCGTGCGACGAGTTGCTCCGTCCACTTCTGCATCCAAGGTTCGCCCTTTACGGCATAGGGCGTAACCGCTTCGGGCATCAAAATCAGATCCGGGTGCGACTCTCCCGCGCGCAGCGTGAGTTCTTCCAGCGTTTGCCTGATCGAATCGGCTTTCGACTCGTCCCACTTCACCGATTGCGGAATGTATGGTTGCACAAAAGCAACGCGCGCGAGCGGCTTTGTGAAGCCGCGGCGATTCATCGTTTCGACGAGAAAAAGACAGAAGCACGCGAGCACCAGAAACAGCACGAGGAAAAACTCCTGGCTTCGCCGATTCAGCCCTTTGGCGCCCTCGCGGAAAAGGCGATGCGCGTAGGCCGCGAACGCGATGTTCACCGAAATCACCATGAACGAAACGCCGACTGCGCCGGTGTACGCCGCCACTTGCAGCATGCTCACCATCGTCCATTGAGTCGCCGCGAGCGGCATCCATGGGAACCCGGAGAGGAGCCAGTTGCGGGTCCATTCAATGATGACCCAAACCGCCGCCAAACCGAGCATCATCACCAAACGGTTGAGCGTCGGCCGCCCGATCATGCGCGGCATCAACCACCAAGCCGCCAGATACCAAACCCCCACCCAAAGGCCGATGAACGGCCCAAGCAGCAAAAGGCCCAACCAGGTCACATGGTGCAACCAGCCGAGCATAATCGTCCAAGCGACCATTTGCGCGGCGGCGATTGTGCCGGCGTAGAGTTTGAAATCGGGCCGCAGATACGCCCAGAAAATCGCCGGCGCCGCAAAGGCGTACGCGAACTCCGGGAAGTAAGGCGGATACGACAGGACCGTGAGAACCACGGTCGCAACAAAGATACTTACCGCCCAAACCCAGTCGCGATGTTTATCAAAAAACGTCGGCGGTTGGTCGTACGGGTCGCAAAGAGCGTCAGCGGCTGGGGACATCGAACCTTACCTGCCGTGGCAGTTCTTGTACTTCTTGCCGCTGCCGCACGGGCACGGATCGTTGCGGCCAACTTTAGGAGTTTCGCGGCGAATCGTGACGGTTGGCAGCTTGATTTCTTCCTCCGGAGTTTCCGAAGGCGCGGCGGAAGCGCCGCTGTGAGTGACCGTCGTGGAAACCTGAGCTTGCGGCGGACGCGGGGCGGCTCCGGGTGCTGGTGCGTTTTCAGGGCCCTGAAGGCGGGCGCTGCGACTGAGGAGCGCGAGCATGTTTTCAAATGACTGCAGGTTGCTCGCACTGCGGAACAGGCTCGTGCAGATCTGCAGCCGCACATTGTTCATCAGTTCTTCGAAGTACGTGTAGGCCTCGTTTTTGTATTCAACAAGTGGATCCTTCTGGCCGTAACTGCGCAGGCCCACGGACTGACGCAGGCTTTCCATTTCCGTCAGATGCTCCTGCCAGTGCTGATCGATCGCGCTGATGATGTTGTACCGCTCCAACGCGCCGATCGCCTCGGGAATCTCAACGGATTCCTTCACCGCATAGGCGTCTTTGATGCGGCCCACGATCACCTGCTCGAGTTTTTCGAGATCGTTACCGGTCAGCTCCTCTTTTTTGAGGGTAATCGGGAAATGCATGTTGACCCAGCCAACCAGACTTTCCATCGCGGCGGGCGTTGGGCCGACTTTCTCACTGAAACCAGCACTCTCAAGACGCGCGGCGATTTCTTCGGAGACTTGCTCGAAAATAATATCCTTCGGACGCTCGGCGTGAATCGCGGCGTTGCGGATGCCGTAAACCACTTCGCGCTGTTTATTGAGAACGTCGTCGTATTGCAGCAGGCGTTTGCGGGCGGCGAAGTTCTGCTGCTCGACTTTCTTCTGCGCGCTCTCGATCGAACGATTGAGCATCCAATGCTCGAGCTCTTCGCCTTCCTTCATCGTGCCTTCCATCATCTTCGAGGCGAGATTGCCCGAGAGGAAGAGGCGCATGAGTTCGTCTTCGAGCGAGAGGAAGAACTTCGTCAAACCCGGATCGCCCTGACGCGAGCAACGACCGCGCAACTGGCGATCGATACGGCGCGACTGGTGGCGCTCGGTGCCGATCACGTACAAACCGCCAAGCTCGCGGACACCTTCGCCGAGCTTAATGTCAGTACCACGGCCAGCCATGTTGGTGGCGATGGTGACGGCGCCGCGTTGACCAGCGCGCGCGACGATGTCGGCCTCCTGTTGGTGATATTTGGCGTTTAGGACCGTATGAATGATGCCGGCACGCTTGAGCATGCGCGAGAGCACTTCGGAAGATTCAACGCTTACCGTGCCGACGAGCACGGGCTGGCCTCGCTTGTTAGCCTCTTCGATCTCCTTCACGACTGCGTTGTACTTGTCGCGGCGGGTTTTGAAAATCGAGTCGTTCTTGTCGATACGAATGCAGGGCTTGTTCGTCGGAATCACCTGCACGGAAAGGCGGTAAATCTCGTTGAACTCGGTCGCTTCCGTCTCGGCCGTGCCGGTCATGCCGGACAGCTTTTCGTACATGCGGAAATAGTTCTGGATCGTGATTGTGGCGTAGGTGCGGGTCTCGCGCTCGATTTCGACGCCCTCCTTGGCCTCAATCGCCTGATGCAAGCCGTCGGACCAACGGCGGCCCGGCATGACACGACCGGTGTTTTCATCGACGATCGCGACTTTGCCATCGTCGGTGACCACGTATTCCACGTCTTTTTCGTAGAGTGAGTAGGCGCGGAGGAGTTGGCTGATCGCGTGAATTTCTTCAGAGATTTCCGAATATTTCTGCTGCGAGGCGAGTTTGGTGGCTTCGCGTTGTTCGGGAGTGACGTTCGGGTCTTTTTCGAGAAGCGCGAACTCAGTCGCCAGGTCAGGCAGCGTGAACGCGTCGGGATTGTCGGGACGGAGCTTGTTGCGGCCTGGTTCGGTAAGATCGGCTTGGTGCTGACGCTCGTCGATCACGTAGAACAGCTCTTCTTTGATCTTGTAGAGCTCGTCCTTGTTAAAGTCGCTGTTCATCTCCGTATCGACTTTGTCGAGCATCTTGCGCCACTCCGGATTTTCCATCAGGCGCATGAGTTGCTTGTTCTTCGGATTGCCCATTTTTACCTGGAGCATCTTCAGAGTAGCTTCGCGCCTCTGCTCCGGCGTGGCATCAGCTTTTTCGAGCAAGTCTTTCGCTTCGCCGACGAGCCGATTGCAAAGTCGCGTCTGTTCGGCAACGAGACGATCGACAGACGGCTTCAGGCGATTGAAAGGCTGTTCGCGTTCAATCGGCGCAGGGCCGGAAATAATCAGCGGTGTACGCGCTTCGTCGACGAGGATGGAGTCGATTTCGTCCACGATGCAGTACCAATGGTCGCGTTGAACTTGGTCCTCTTTGCGCGTGGCCATGCCGTTGTCGCGGAGATAATCGAAACCGAATTCGCTGGCCGTGCCGTACGTGATGTCGCGGTTGTACATTTCGCGACGGAGGTCCGACGGCATCTGCTGTTGGATACAGCCAACGGTTAGGCCGAGGAAATTATAGAGATAGCCCATCCACTCTGAGTCGCGGCGCGCCAGGTAGTCGTTGACCGTGACGAGCTGGGCGTTGCGGCCATTGAGGGCGTTGAGATACAGCGGAAGCGTGGCGACGAGCGTTTTACCTTCGCCGGTGGCCATTTCCGAGATGCGGCCTTCGTGCAACGCGATGCCGCCGATCAGCTGCACGTCGAAGTGAACCATGTTCCACTCGAGTTCATGCTCGCAAACGATTACCTTTTTGCCAACGAGACGGCGTGCCGCGTTTTTAACAGTCGCGAACGCCTCGGGCATGATCTGATCCAGCGTCTCGCCACCCTGGATACGCGTGCGAAACTCGTCGGTTTTGGCCCGCAGTTCGTCGTCGCTCAGCGATTGGTAAGATTGTTCCAGCTCGTTGATGCGGATAATGATAGGACGGCATTTATCCAAAAACTTCTTGTAGTGACGGCCCGAAAAACGTTTGAGCAGGAAAGAGATCATGAAAAAGGGTTTTATGCTGTAGACACGCGTAGGCGCATGGCAAACGACAAATTCCGCGACTAAAAGTGACGCGGTTCTGAAGAAATCGAACCGGAAATCTCCCTAACAGGCACGGGAAATGCATGAGCGGCATGCATAACAGCCTCCCTTTTACCCGCCATGATCGCCACGCCCAGTTCAGACGATTCGAAAGCAGCTTCGAAACACGGAATCTTCAAGCCCTACGAAACCAGCAAATACTTCGATGAAATGCTCACGCCGGACGGCAGCATCCGGCCGCACTACGCGCGCTTTCTCGAACACTTTGCCGAACTGAACCCAGACGAATTTGACGCCAAGCGCCACGCCGTGGACCTCGCGTTTCTGAGGCAAGGCATCACCTTCAACGTCTACGGCGACGCGCAGGGCACCGAACGCGTTTTCCCCTTCGATCTGATGCCGCGCATCATACCCGCGGCAGAATGGGAGCATCTCGAAAAGGGACTGATCCAGCGCATCACCGCGCTGAACATGTTTCTGCACGATATCTACCACGAGCAGCACATCCTAAAAGACGGCACGATCCCGGCGCATTACGTGTTATCAGCGCGACACTTTCGGCGCGAGTTCGTAAACTTCGAAGTGCCCAAGAATGTCTACATTCACATCTGCGGCACCGACATCATTCGTGACGCCAAGGGCCAATACCTCGTGCTCGAGGACAACGGCCGCTGCCCGTCCGGCGTAAGCTACGTTTTGGAAAACCGACGCGCGCTAAAACGCACTTTCTCCGACAACTTCGAGTCGATGGGTGTGCGTTCGGTCGAGCACTACCCGACCGAATTGCTCAAACTGCTTGAGCACGTCGCGCCGTCGGGCGTGTCCGAGCCCACCGTCGTGCTGCTCACGCCCGGCGCCTACAATTCCGCCTACTTCGAGCACACTTACCTCGCGCGCCAAATGGGCATCGAGATCGTGGAGGGCCGCGATCTACTCGTGCGCGACCAGCGCGTCTACATGCGCACAACCAAAGGCCTGCGCCAAGTCCACGTCATCTA
This sequence comes from Nibricoccus sp., assembly GCA_047600805.1. Classification (GTDB taxonomy): domain Bacteria; phylum Verrucomicrobiota; class Verrucomicrobiia; order Opitutales; family Opitutaceae; genus JADKHC01. The sequence continues at coordinate 4,897,819 of JASGKG010000001.1, read as the reverse complement.
CCGGCGCATCGACGACGATTTTCTCGACCCCACCGTTTTCCGCAAAGACTCCGCACTTGGTGTGCCCGGACTGGTTGGAGCCTATCGAGCCGGCAACGTTTCTCTCGCCAACTCCATCGGCACCGGCGTCGCCGACGACAAGGTGATGTACTACTTTGTCCCGCGGATGATCAAATATTACCTCGGCGAGGACCCGATCATTCCCAACGTCCCGACCTACCTCGCCAACGAGGAGACCGACCGGAAATACATCGTGGAAAACCTCGACAAGCTCGTCGTTAAAGCCGCCAACGAGGCCGGCGGTTACGGCATGCTCATGGGGCCACAAGCCTCGGCTGCCGAGCGGGACGAGTTCCGGCAGAAGGTGCTGGCCGAGCCGCGCAACTACATCGCCCAGCCGGTCGTCAGCCTCTCGCGTCATCCGACCTACTGCGACAGCCAATTCGACGGTCGCCATATCGATTTACGCCCGTTCATCCTCTTCGGGGAAAAGCCGGTGATCATCCCGGGCGGCCTGACCCGCGTGGCCCTAAGAGCTGGTTCGCTCGTCGTGAACTCGTCGCAAGGCGGCGGCTCCAAAGACTCCTGGGTGCTCTACGGGGACAAATGAGCGGCCCGGCTGGAACGTCCAACGGTCAACGTCGAACATTCAACGTCCAAGTAATAAGCCTCCTCCGAGTTAGCGATATTTAGCGCAAATTAGCGGTTCCCCTCTCACTATTTTCATTTTCACGCCATGCTTAGCCGTGTTGCCAACAGTCTGTATTGGATGAGTCGCTACGTCGAACGCGCGGAAAACACCGCACGCCTCGTCGATGTGAACCTCCAGCTCATGCTCGATGCGAGCAAGCTGGACGACAAAGCCATCGCCGGTTTCTGGGAGCCGATTCTGCAAAGCACCGGCGACGACGAACTCTTTCCCAAGCTCTACCCGAAAATCAGCGGCCGCAACGTCACCGAATTCCTCGTTTTCAACCCCGAGAACGCCAACTCCATCCTGGCGTCGATCACGCAGGCTCGCGAAAATGCCCGAACCGTCCGCGACCAGCTGACCGCTGAACTCTGGGAAGAATTAAACCGGCTCTATCTTTTCCTAAACTCTCCTAAGGCGAAATCGATGTGGCGCCAAAGCCCGTTCGAGTTTTTCCAGGAAATTAAAACGAGTTCGCTCCTTCTGCAGGGCTTGAACGACGCGACCGTCGTTCGCAACGAGGGCTGGTATTTTTCACAGGCGGGCCGCTACATCGAACGCGCTGACAAAACGTCGCGCCTGCTCGATGTGCAACATGCGACGTTGATGCCCGGCTACATCGCCACCCAATCCGACGCCCTTGGCTGGTCCGCCGTCCTGCGGTCTTGTAGCGCCTGGGATGGTTATAAAGCGCTGCACGGCGGTCAGGTTGAGCCTAAGCTGGTGGTCGGCTTTCTGCTTCACTCCGGCGACTTTCCAAGATCCGTCCGCTTCTGTGTCCAACAACTGAATACTGCGCTGCGTCGCATCTCCGGTGTGGCGGAGGGTCGTTTCAGCAATGACGCCGAGCGACTGTGCGGCCGTTTGCTCGCTGAATTGCAGTTCAGCACCGCCGAAGAGATTCTCGCGCGCGGACTTCACGGTTACCTCGACGAAGTGCAGACGAAGCTCAATTCGATCGGCGAAGCGCTCTTTCAGACCTACATCTTTCAGCACTTTAGCCTGCAGCAGGAAGAGGAGATCCGCCAGCAGGAGGAACAACAGCAGCAGTGAGTTGCCGCCGGGCTCCGCGCTCGACCAACACCACGCCTACGCATGAAGCTCCACGTTCTGCATCGAACGCGTTTCGTTTATCGTACGCCGGTCCGCGACAGCCTCAACGAGGTGCGTCTCCAACCGATCGAAACCGCCACTCAAAGGCTCGAAAGCTTTTCGCTTAAAATCACACCGCACGCACCCACGATGCACCAACTCGATTTCTATCAAAACCACGTGCATCGTTTCGATGTGCTGCCGCCGCACACCAGCCTGGAAGTCGAAGCCACCTCGGTCGTGATCAATTCGCGCCCACCGAATCCGCTCGACGGCCCAGCCGTGGCGCTCGATGCGATGAATCGCTGCATGGACCGAGCCGATTGCTACGACTTCATGCAACCGAGCACCTACATTACGCTCGACGCGGATGTCACGGCCGTCGCCACAAAAATCACCCTTGGCTGCAAAGACACGTGGACGGCCGTACTCGCGCTACTGCGCTTCATCCACGATGAATTTCACTACCAGCCTGCCGTAACCAACGTTCACACAAAAATGAGCGAGGCGCTGCGCCTGCGCCAAGGCGTTTGCCAGGACTTCGCACACGTTCTCATCGGCCTCTGCCGTTCATTGAAAATCCCGGCCCGCTACGTGAGCGGCTATCTTTACAACGGCCCGGCTGACCAACTGAAGGGCGCGCAGGCCAGCCATGCCTGGCTCGAGGTTTTTATTCCCGGTCACGATTGGATCGGTATCGACCCCACCAACCACATGCAAACCAGCGAACGTCACGTACGCATCGCTTCGGGCCGCGATTATGCCGACGTGTCGCCGATCCGTGGCACCTATCGCGGCACCGGCGACCGCACGCTTCACGTCGACGTACTGGTCACTCGGCTCGACTCTCCTGCAGGGCTGCAGTCGCAATCCCAAACTCACAGCCAAACGGCCTCCTACTCGTCGAATTCAAGCGCTGCGCGCTAAATCCACGCAGCGCCAGGGTTCTTTACGCGCTATCTTGGTCGTCTTCGTCGTCGGAGATCGAAATCGTCGACAGGTCGTCGTTCCCACTTCTGATGCTCATGGCGCCACGACCAGGTCCTGGCATGCGAACATCCGTCGACTCCATTTTTTCGAACCGTTCGCGCACTTCTGCGGGCATGGCTTTGCGCTCCTCCGGCGTTTCGACCGGCCCTTTGAAGACCACTTCGCCCTTCAGGTCCAATGCCGTGAGCTGCTTCTTCCCTTCCTTGAAACTCAACTCCAGTCGACCCGAACCATCATCGAAGAACATGACCGCCTCCTTCGGCTCAAAATGGGCGATGCGAATTTCCTTGGACGGCGTGCCAGGTACAAAAAGCCCGCTCATGTGAGCATCAGGCATCCCCGTTTGCAGACGTGGCCCCGACCCCATAAGAATGTGCCGATTAAACATCTTACCTCGTTCCGCGGCTTGCGGCACGGTGTGTTTTCCGAGTTTCACCTGGGCGGACTGCTGTTTTCCCGCACGATAAAACGTGATCTTCACTTCATCGCCTTCTTTTTTCGAGCGAATCAGCACGCCAAGTTGCCGGGGCTCGATGAGAATTTGATCGTCGAGCCGAACCATTAGATCATTCACCTTTAAGATTCCTGCCGCTGGGCTGTCAGGCGTGATCTGCACAATCACCAGGCCCGTCTCCGCCGGTAGTTCAAGCTGCGCCGAGATCGCCGGCATCGCGGGCACCGAAACCACGCCGAGATACGTCACTTCCTGGGTTGGCGCTGGCGCGTGACTTATCTTCTCGCGCTTCTCTATCTTGGTCGTGGTCTGAGCGGACACCGGAAGCACTGCGAGTACCAGCGCGACGCCAGCAGTGATTCGTAATAGCATTTTGGATATTTGAGGATGGTTTTTCATGAGAAATTAGTAGGCGACCAGCGGGACGAGACGCACTTCTTCACGAGGAGCGGCCAGTATGATGGATCGATCCGGCCCGCTCCATTTGACGGTCTCGACCAAGTTAAGCCGATATCGCAGGGCCGGCGTGCCGTCGGAGAGTGTAACAATTCCCTCGTTTTTTGCCGATTCTATCTGGTTTTTTACAGCAGTTGGCTGAAGCGCCCGATCTGCAGAGCGCCCGGGAGAAAAAGCGCCAACAACAGCGACTGCGGCAGCGACGCCGATCAGGCTCAAGCCTCTCCAGAGGCGTCCGAGTCGATCTGAACGCTGGCCAGCCAGAGAAACGCGTACTCGTTCTTCTGCAAAAGCCGAGGGCGAGCGCGGGCGCAGGTTTCGCAACTCCGCCTCCAATTCGCGCAAATCACTATTTAGGTCGTCAGACATTTGTCGGTGGCAAGTTGTTCACGAAGGGCATTAAGAGCGTAACGATAGCGGGACGCAGCAGTGTTGGGGGGAATGCCGAGTTGTGCGCCGATTTGTTCGAAAGTGAGCTCTCCCCAAATTTTAAGGACGAGAACTTCCCTGAGCTTTTCCGGCAGTTGCCGGAGGGCCGCTTCGATCGCAACACGACGCTCATCACTCTCGACCACCGGCTCAAAAAGCGTTTCCCCGGCCTCCAAGCCCCCTGCTGAAACGAGTTCCCGATTTTCTCGTCGGGACTTGCGGCGGGCCAAATCGCACGCGGCGCGGCGAACCGAGGCGAAGAGCAACGCCAAAGGTTCGCCTCCGAGTTTTCGTTGGTGTTTCCAAAACCGGACAAAAGCGTCCTGCAGCACGTCCTCGGCATCGGCGAGAGAACGCGTGGTCTGGCGGGCGTAAAGCAGCAGTTTCGGCCCGTGTTCGCGAAACCAGTCTTTCCAGGATTCATGAGATGGCGTTTCCTCCATTTTGGACGAGGGAGCGTTGTTCAATTTTCCTATAAAGCGTCGCCGGCGCGCTGATTTGTCTATGCGGCCGCAAAAAGATGCGACACCGCGAAAAACCCGGAGTTTCCGCGTGGAACGGCGTTTTGGAGAACGCGTGCGATCCTCCGCTGGATGCGGCAGGAACTCAGGCCGTCATCGACGCCTCGGGAACCTGCTCCACTTCAGCCACAGTCTCTGTCGCTTGCATGCGTTTGCCGAGAAGCTCGTTCAACTGGCCGACGCTGGCTTCCAGCGCTTCGACTTGATTCTGCATCGATACGGCCGTGCTCGCGGTTTCCTCCGCCGTCGACGCCATGTTTTGGGCGATTTCTTTCTGCTGTCCCACCGACGTATTGATCTTTCCGATACTGCCGGCTTGTTCGATCGAGTTTTCGTTGATCTTGCTTACGATCTTGTCGATCGCGTGAATGCCTTCGGACACTTTTTTGAAACGAGCCGCCAGTTCGTCTGACTTCGCGATCGCCGTCGCCGTGCTCCGCGTCGAGTTTTGGATGAGTTCGGCGGTTTCCCGCGCCGCATCAGCGCAGCGTCTAGCCAGTTGCCGCACTTCGTCCGCAACGACGGCAAAGCCCGCGCCGGCTTCACCCGCTCGCGCAGCTTCGACCGCCGCATTTAGAGCAAGCAAGTTGGTCTGGAAGGAAATGTCGTTAATGCGCGAAATGATCTGGTTGATCTTTTGGCCTGACTCGCGAGCCGAGTTCATGGCGACGTCGAGTTCGCTGATCGTCGAGAGTCCTGCATCCACGGAGGAGCGTGCATCGTGCGTCGTCGTGGCCGCCTCCGCCGCATGCGTTTTGTTCGTGTCGGCAACCTTCGAAACATCTTCGACGCTCATGCCGATCAGATCGACCGCCGCGGCGTAATTCGACGTGTCCTTAGCGACCTTTTCGCCCGCGCTGGAGAGTTGTTGCGAGGCAGCATGCACATCTTCTGCCGCCATCGAGAGATTCTGCGAAACACCGAACAGCGTCCGCTGCGTGCTCCGCGAAATCGCCAGACTCACACCAATACTGACGATGATCGTCGCGACAATACTGAGGCCGACGTTGATGGCCTGACGTCGCTGTTGCCCCGCCGAAACATTCAGCGCTTTGTCAGCCTCTGCGAAGGCATACGCGTAAACCGGCTCATAGGCCTTGAAATGATTTTCGAGCAGAACCGTCACGGTCTGTTCTTTTAGGGGCGGAGCAGGCGGGGCCACTTTTTCGCCGAGTGCGCCGCACTGATCCTGCATGAACTTGTAGAAATTGTTTTCGTCGGTCGAAGGCCGAACCGTTGCCTTGAAGAAAGCGCGAATCTCCGGGCGGAATTTCATCAGGTAATACTCGTTTTCCGTCGAAACGAAAAACTGGCGACGCATCAACGAGAGCTCGAGCGCGGGCAATCCGCCGCTGCGGAGAGCCAGTTCCATCAACCGCATCGACACGAGTTCCTGCTGGTTGATTTTCTGAAGTGCGAGCAGCGCGTCGAAATAGTTAAACGCCTGCGCAGTCTCCAACCTTAACCGGTACGCCTCGCCAAGAAGCAGCGCGTTGTAGGAAAACTTCATGTACCGTTGGAAAATGTCTCCGGAGGGGCTGGTCTTTTCGAGAGCGTTCTTGCGCACGGCGGCGATCAATTCCGTCACATCGCTTCGGATCGCGGCCACTTTTTCTTCAAAGTGTTTTGCGTACGGTGTCTTCAGAAGCAGGTCGAGGTGCGCCTGCATCTGCACGATCACACGGTCGGTTTCCACAAACGAGGCTTTGTACCTGCTGAGAAGTTGAGGATCTTCCCGGTTGGCGTAGAAGTTGAGCGCGGCCGTTCGTTCCGCGACCAAAGCAGCCGAGAACACGTTGAAGTTTGCCACTTCATCCCGGTAGGACTGAAAAGTCGACGCGTCCGCCAGAAAGCTGCGATGCTCCACATAGAGCCTGCGAAATGACATGAAGCCGATCCCAACCACAGCGACAATAGGAAGCGCAGTGATCAAAATCAGCCGCTGGGGAATGGTCAGGTGTATTTTAAAGCGCTTCCACATAGGAGCACCCGAATGCCTACGGCACGAAACTCGTGTCCTTTAAGGCTAATTCTAAACTGAGTGGCTCTTACAGTCCGTTTCGACGCGTGAGTTCGCGTTGAAACAAAGCCATTGAGCCCGGAGCGCGACTGCCCAACATCGGCGATTATGTCGCCCAAAAACGTCATACCCGAGCGTATCGCCGAAGCTCTCCGGCGTTTCCCGCCCTTTTCGATGCTGCCCGAACGCGAGGTCCATGAGCTTGCCGGCGCGGCGGCGGTTTGGATGGTTCCGGCCGGCGAGACGGTTTGGAAACAGGGCGAACGCCCGAGCGACGATGTCCTTTTTTTGGCTCGCGGTCGCGTGGAATATATTTGGAACCACGAGCAGCGCAGTGAACGGGTCGACGTGCGCGACGTCGGCGACGTACTCGGCTTGAGCGCCTTGATGCGCAACGAACCTTTCCGCGTCACTGCGCAAGCGTTGGAAGACAGCCTCTTTTACGGCATGCCGTGGAGCCGCGTGCGCGTGCTGCTCGACCAAAATGACGCCGCCCGCAACTACGTTCGCCGCCACCTTTTCTGGGCCGTGCGCGTCGGCAGCCCGATCGAATTTTCCGAGCCCACCGAGTCCAGCATCGCCGGTCGCGCCAAAAACATCCTGCAAGCCCACCTCGACGGCGCGCAAATCGTGCAGCCGCGTTCGCCCGAACGTCTTCTTACCTGCGGCCCAAACTCCAGTATTGAAGAAGCCGCTACGCTGATGTCGTCCAAACGCGTTCCCTCGGTCCTCGTCGTGGACGAAAAACTGCGCCCGCTCGGTATCGTCACCAGCAATACACTGGTGAAACACGTGATCGTCGACGGCCGCGACAAGACGGAACCGGTTTCACGCATCATGGCCAGCCCGGTGTACACGGTCGCACCGCGTTCGAGCGCGACCGCTGCGACACTGCTCATGCTTCGCGAGCGTATCGGCCAGGTCTGCGTCACCGAAGACGGCACACCGAATAGCCCAGCCCTCGACGTCTGCACGCACAAGGACCTGCTCGCACAAAGCGGGCACCACCCTGCCGGCTTGCTGCGCGAAATTCGTTTCGCCAAATCGCCAGCGCGTTTCCGCGAACTCTGCGACGAAATCCAAACCATCGCCCAGAGCTATCTGGAAGCGGGCATCTCCGCCGTCTATCTCGGCCAGATCTGCGCCGAGCTTTATGATGAATTGGCACAACGCCTGTTGGCTCTTTCGGCTGAAGAACTCTCCGATGAAGATATCCGACTGCCACGAGTTCCCTGGGCTTGGATGTCCGTTGGCTCCGACGGCAGGCGCGAACAAATTCTTCGGACTGACATGGACAACGCGCTCGTCTTCGGTCCGTCGTCGAGCTCCGAAGAAGATGAAAAAAACCGCGCCGTCTTCCTAAAGTTGGCGAGCCGCGTGATCGAGAAACTCGTCGCCGCCGGTTTTGCGCGATGCCAGGGCGGCGTCATGGCGCTCAACCCAAAATGGTGTCGCACCACAACCGAATGGCTGGAGGAAATCGGCTCCATGGGAAGCGGGTCGATCGACGGTGAAGCCCTCCTGCGCGCCACGGTTCTGTACGATCTCCGTTACGTGGCCGGCGAACGCGAGCTCTGCGATCAGCTCCGCAGCAAGATTCAGCAAACCGTCACGCAATCACCCGAACTGCAACGCCGCCTCGCCGAACTCATCATCGACACCGCGCCACCCCTGAATTTTATCGGTCGCTTTGTCGTGGAGACGCTCGGTTTGGGAAACCAGGAATTTGATCTAAAGAACCGCGGCATGGCCCCGCTGCGCGACGCCGCCCGTCTGCTTTCGCTTAAGCACCAGCTCAACCGCCACTATTCCACCGGTGGCCGGTGGGACGAACTTCGCCGCTCTGTGCCCTCACTCAGCGACACCGCGGCACTCGCCCGCGAAGCCTACGATTTCCTCCTGCGCCTGCGTACGCTCAACGGTCTGCGCCGTGGCGACTCCGGACGTCACCTCGATCCTGAAACGCTCACCAAACTGGAGCGTTCCCAGCTCGCCAACGTCTTCGACGTCGTCCGCGCTGTGCAGCAACTCGTGCAGATCGAATTTCCTGCGAGCCGATAAGCCTCCCTGCAGTGCTCTTTTGTCAGGAGATGCTTGGCGTCGCGTCAACCGATTGACTCGCGTGGACTCGCCATTCATCGCCCCAGTTTTTCCGCCGAGATCCGAAACGGCTTCCCCCGGGAATCAGGACGCCAACCCTCCTCAATCGCCTTTTGGGTATATTCGATGATTCGTCCCTCAAATGCAGCGCTGGAGGCGGGTCGCTTGAGCGGGTAATCCTGCGCATCAAAGTCGATGATCAGCTCTCGTGACTTTCCCTCGGCTAGACAAACGCGTGCAGAAATTCCCCTGAAGTTCGTATGCGAGGTAAATTCACCCGCGTAATGTTTTACGCTCCAAGTGAAACGTTCCGGGCCCAAATGAAAGTGTCCTGAAGAGTCGAACCGCGACATGCCTGACCTCTACGGCCTCTTCGCAAAGCCACAACCCGGAAAGTTCAAGACCAGGAAAACAAGACATATTCCCTGCTTGGTCGGCGTCTCCTCAGGATGGCTGCTGGGTGCTCCGAGTTCTCGACGACACCATCAGTTCCTCACGCAAGGTCGCTTGTATTTTCTTGGGCAGTCCCGCCGTCACGAGGTCGTAACTACGGCGAATGCGTTTCTGCAATTCTGCTTCCGGCAGCGCCGCGAGATCCTCGACACGCACCCACATGCGTTTGGCAAAATACGGCGCCTGGCCGATTCCGTCGGTGTCAGTCAGTTCGGCAAACTCATCCGGCGTGCATTTAAAAATGATCCCGCTGGCCGTCTCGCCGTCGAGGTTGATCATGAAAAACACCTTCTCCGACACTTTAAAAACCAGACCACCCCATTGATTAACAACCTTTGTCTGCGGCAACGAAAGGGCATAAGATTTGAGGCGTTCGAGGCGCATAGGCGTAAGACGAGCTGAACTGGATTGGACGTAATGTCGAAACTAGTCGTCGTTGGCAATAGGCGTGGCATTGCTGCTCAGGGCAGTAAAAACGGTGCCGCCCAAGATGAGCGCTGCACCGACAAACTCGTGCACGGCAAAATGCTCGCTAAAAAAGACCGCCCCGCCCACGGCGATCCCGAGAGGCACGAGCATCTGCAGAAGGGAGCCTTCTCCTACCGGTAGATCGCGAAACGCGCGTGTCATCGTAAGCTGGCCTGCGGAAGCGCAGAAGCTCGCGATCAGAATCACCGCCCATGCCAGCGGGGGAATCGCTACAAAAGTTGTCCAAGCCGGAATGGAGCACAGAACCAGTCCGTAGACACATTGCGCGGCGAAGATCGTGGAAGTGTGTTCGCTTCCATGAAGCTGGCGGATCGTCACCACGATATAAGCGGACAAAAGAGCCGACACCACCGCGAGCAAATCAAAGATTCCGGGGTGCGCGTCCGTGGCGAACACGTTGGTAAGAAGTGCAATTCCCACCAAGGCCGCCACACCTCCAATAAGCACGGTTGGCCTGAGTTTCTCGCGCAGCAGCCAAGCCGCAAGCAGAGCGCCCCAGATCACATAGGTGTTGCCGATAAACGTGGCCCGACCCGCACCAATTTTAACGACACAAAGGTAGGTTAAATAAACTCCACCGCCACCGATAAGACCACGTTCGATGAGCTTGCGGTTTTGATATAAATGAAGCGGTTGAAACTCGCGGCGATAAACCACCATAATCACGCCAAGCCCAACAATAAACCGCGCCACAGAAACAAGCCATATGTTCGCGGCGTGCATTTCGCCGAGCAGACGCACCAACAGAACGTTGCTGGTGAAGCAGGCGGCTGAGGCCAGCATCAGAAAAAGTGCGCGGCGATGGGTGAGTGCGGCAGACATGAAAGCATCCAAGACCGCGCTGAACAGCGATGTCGTCAAGAAGCGTTAGCGTGTGCAGATAAAAATCTCCGCGAGTGTACGGATTCTTTGGCCGTTTCCGCTCGGTTAGGCGACTTCCCTCTTGCTGCCATCAACTGTGCGAGGCACCCGCGTGCGGTGTGATGATCACTTTCTTCACGTGGTGCGTCGAGGGCTCGACGGATACTTGAAACGACGACGACGGAGCAAAAGCATGCCGCCGATTTGATGTCGATTTAAGCTGGATTGGCACCGAGTGAAGACCGAGGCTGCGGCCTTCGCCGTCGATAAGATAGATGTCGATATGCGTCGGAGCCAAAGGGCCCCAAGCAAACGGACGCCGAGCTTTCCCGGAGATCGTCACGTGCCCGTTTGTCTCAACAATCGAGGCCTCGATCACGTGCGCCTCCGGACTGCGCTCTTTAACGACCGTTATCTGCGACATCGTGGCCGACGGAGCTGATGCGCAACCGGTAAGGGCCGCCGTCAGTGAGAGAAAGCTGAGCAATCTTTTCATGGGATAGCTACTTTGAATGGTTTGGTTTTCTGGGCCTGTGTGCACGCAGGTCGCATCACTTGGAAGCCTTGGCGGGTTCGTGTTGATGGCGTTTGTCGCGAAATGACGCATACAGGGCCGGCAGCACCACGAGGGTGAGCAACGTGTTGGAGAAAATTCCGCCGATGACCACGGTCGCGAGCGGACGTTGCACTTCGCCGCCCACCCCGACATTGACCGCCATGGGGATAAAACCCACAGCCGCGACCAGGGCCGTCATGAGTACGGGCCGCAGGCGCACGAGGCAGCCTTCCCGCACTGCGCGTTCTGGGGAAACACCCTCGCTCAGACGTTGCTTGATAAAGGTCACCAAGACCAAACCGTTCAAAATCGCTACACCGCTTAACGCGATGAACCCGATGGCCGAGCTAACGGTGAAAGGCAGGCCGCGTAACCAGAGCGCGAATACGCCGCCGACCAACCCCAACGGAATGCCCGAAGCGACGATCAGCACGTCGCGCAGGGTCCGCAGACTGAAGAAAAGCAAAACCAGAATCAGCGCCAAAGCCATCGGCACGACGAACAAAAGTTTCTTGTTGGCGCGTTCCATATTCTCGAACTGACCGCCCCACTCGATCGTGTAGCCCTCCGGCAACTTGACGCGGCCTTCGATGGCCTTCTTCGCTTCCGTCACAAAGCCCGCGACGTCGCGTCCGCGCACGTTGGTCGAAACCGTGATGCGCCGTTTGCCCCATTCGCGATTGATCGTCGACGGACCTGCCTGCTCGGTGATTTTCGCAACCTGACTGAGCGGCAGCACTGGACCTGCGGCCGTGGGAATCAGCGTCGCGGCCAGTGCCTCGGGATCGGTGCGCTGCTTGTCGGGCAAACGCACCACGAGCGGAAAACGCCGTTGCCCTTCGCGCACATCGCCCACGCGAAGAGAGCCCACCGCCTCGACCACGTTAAGCACGTTGCGCGTGGGTACGCCGTACCGCGCGATGGCCTGCGAGTCGACGCGCACTTGGAGGAAGCTCTGTCCGGTCAATTGCTCAACGTTGGCCTCGCTCGCGCCGCTCATCCCGGCGAGCACGCTCTGCACTTCCCCGCCGAGCCGGCGCAGCGTCTCCAAATCGTCGCCGTAAACTTTGATCGCCACATCGCCGCGCGCCCCGGCGATCATCTCGTTGAGACGCATTTCAATCGGCTGGCTGAAAGCGGGCTTTAGTCCAGGCACCTGGTTTAAGACATCGCGCATTTTCGCGGTGAGCTCTGCTTGCGTACGCGCTTGCTTCCACTGACCGCGCGGTTTCAGCGCGAGGAAAAAATCAGCCAGCTCCACGCCCATCGGATCGGTGGCAACTTCGGCCGTGCCAAGCCGAGTCCAGATGTGTTCGATCCCGTCGGGAAACGTTTTCAGCAGCACCTGTTCGATGCGGTCGTTTTGCGCCACCGCTTCGTCGACGGAAATGCCCGCGAGCCGCACGGTCGTGCCAACAATCGCACCTTCACCGAGTTTGGGCAGGAATTCTCCGCCCATCTGCGAAGCCAGCAAAAGCGCGGCGACGAACAACGCTCCCGCACCCAAAAGCGTGGCTTTCTTGAAACGCAAAGCCCAGTCGAGCACGGGCGCGTAGGCGTGATGCGCGAACCGGACAAGCCAAGGTTCTTTTTCTTTGACCTGCTTAGGCAAGAACAACGCACTCAACACGGGCGTGAGCGTAAGGGCCAACAACAGCGAACCGACGAGCGCGAAGATCAGGGTCAGCGCCATCGGCTTGAACATTTTCCCTTCGATTCCCTCCAGCGTCAGGATCGGCAAAAACACTATCATGATGATGCCGACGCCAAACGCAACCGGGCGCGCCACTTCGATCGGCGCACTCCGCAAGACTTCATCTCGCTCGTGCTTCGTGAGAAGACGGCCGAGCTGATGCTGCCGCTCCGCGAGGCGGCGCATCGCGTTCTCCACCATCACCACGGCGCCGTCGACGATCAGCCCGAAGTCGACCGCACCGAGGCTCAAGAGGCTGGCGGCAATGCCGGTCTGCAACATGAGGTTGCCGGCAAAAAGCATCGAGAGCGGAATCGCCACCGCCACGATCAGACCGGCGCGCAGGTTGCCAAGAAACGCGAGAAGGATCGCGATCACCAGCAACGCGCCCGCCAGCAGGTTGTGCTCGACGGTGCGAATGACGCTGTCGACGAGTTCGGTGCGGTCGTACAGCACCTCGAGTTTCACGTCGGACGGAAGAAATTTCTGCACCTCGGCGAGCTTCGCCTTCAGCGCATGCGTGACCTTCGCGCTATTCTCGCCCATCAGCATAAAACCGAGACCAAGCACCGCCTCGCCGCGACCATCCGCGGTCACGGCCCCACGGCGAATCTCATGATCTTCACGCACGGCCGCGACATCGCGCACACGCACGGGCGTTCCGTCGTGAGCGGTGATGACGATGTTGGCAATTTCCTCGACGTTCGTCGTCAATCCAACCCCGTGCACGAGCAACGACTCACCGTGGCGCACGATTTGCCCGCCGCCGACATTCTGGTTGTTAGATTTAAGCGCCTCGAGCAAATCCTCAAACGTGAGTTGGTACTTAACCAATCGTTCGGTTTCGACGATCACGTGGTATTGTTTTTCGAAACCGCCCCAGGTATTGACTTCGGCGACGCCCGGCACCTTCCGCAACTCCGGCTTCACCACCCAATCCTGCAATACACGCAGTTCCGTCGGCGTACGCTTCGGATCGGTCGAGCGAACCACGTAATGGAAAACTTCGCCGAGCCCTGTGGCGATGGGACCTAGTTGCGGACGTTCCAGTTCCTCGGGCAATTCCACGGTTTGCAGACGCTCGGTGATCAGTTGGCGCGCGCGGTAGATATCCACGCTGTCGTCGAACGTGGCAACCACCTGAGACAGGCCGAACTTGGAAATCGAGCGCACATTCTGCAGTCCGGGTAAACCGCTGACGGCGAGTTCGACCGGAATCGTGATCTGCGCCTCCGTTTCCTGCGGATTCAAAGAAGCCGCCGTGGTGTTGACCTGAACCTGAACCGGCGTGGTGTCCGGGAACGCATCTATAGGGAGCACGCTGAGCGCTCGGCCTCCAATCACAACGAGCAACCCGGCCAGCACGCACACGAGCAAACGGTTCTTGAGGGAAAAATGAATAATCGCGTTTAACATTTCGTTTTCTCCTTTTCGCTGATTAGTCATCCGCGCAACCCGCGCCCAAGCGGGACATCAGCATGGACGACTTCACCGCGAACGCGTGCGCCACCGCCACCTGCTCGCCAGCGGACAAGCCTGCGAGGATTTCGCGACGGCCGTCGAACTTCGCGCCCAATTGCACCGCGCGCACATCGAACAAATCCGCGTCGCGCTTCACGAACACGAACGGCTTGCCCTCGATGTGTTGAACCGCCGCGGCCGGCACCAGCATCGCCAGATCTGTTTTCCGCGTGAGAATGCGCGCGGTCGCAAACATCTTGTCCTTGAGCAATCCGTCAGGGTTTTCGAATTCGGCACGCGCGCGCGTCATGCGAGTGCGTTCGTCGACTGTCGGGCTGACCCACGTGAGTTTGCCGGTAAAAACTCGTTCAGAGATGGAACCGATTTTCAACTCGACCGTTTGCCCCGGCTGGATTCGTGCGAGCAGATGTTCCGGAACCTGCAGCATGGCCCAAACCGTCGAATGATCCACAACAGTGAACAACCGCTTGCCCGTTTCCACCAAGGCGCCCCGCACGGCCGTGCGATCGATGATCTCGCCGCTGAACGGAGCACGCACCTGTAGGTAAACAGGCTCGTCGGAATGATCGGCCAGCGAAGCAATCTGTTCGTCGGTGAAGCCGAACGCCCGCACCTGCTGGTACGCCGCGCGGTAGTTCGCCTCCGCCTCCTGCAGCGCCTGCTCCGAGGTCACGCGATCGCCGCGCAATTTGCGTTCTCGCATCACAGTCTGGTGCGCCAGCACGGCTTTGGAAACGGCCTCCGTGATCGCAGCCGACGAAAGCTTTGCCAGCGGCTGGCCCTCTTCAACTTTCGCGCCAAGGTCCACCTCTACGCTATCGACAATGCCACCCGCGGGCGCGGTGATCTCTGCGAGCTTGTTTTGGTTGAACAACACTTCGGCGACACACTCGACGCTCTCGGCCATCGCACCGGCCTCGACCGGCCTGGTCTCGACGCCAACGATCGCAGCCGAGGTTTGCGACGGCAGCCGCACCTGCATGCTTTGGCCCGGTGCCAATTTACTAGCAGCATCGGGATTGCAGACCGCACACTGCGCCTCAGGCACGCCATGCTCGCCGCACATCGCAACACCGTCCTTCGTTTCCGCGTGACCGTGTCCTTTTTCTTCGCCATGCCCGCCGTGAGCGTGGTTGTGGCCCGCGTGCTCGTCGTGAGCCTCTTTCTTGCCGCAACTCGCGAAGAGCAGCGCGGCACTGACAGCGAGGGAGAGTCCGATTGTTCGTAGAAGCGTTTTCACAAAGAAATATTTAAAGTTTTAGTTAGTTCTATTGACTTGTTCTGATGGCAGAAGAGCTTCCAGCTCCGCTTGGGCTTCGTTTAACTCGAGCAGCTTTTCCTGATACGCCATTTGCACCTCGCCCGTGGTTCGCTGCGTGTCGGCGAGATCGGTGAAACCAAATTTGCCTTCCTCAAAGCCCGCACACACGAGGCGCAGCGCTTCTGCGGTGCGGGGCAAAATTTTTTCGCGGTAAGCGGCGACCTGTTCGCTCGCGGTGCGATAACGCTGCACGGCATTCGCCCAGTCGCGCAGTAATTGCTGACGCGCCTTCTGCAATTCGGCCGTCGCCACCGCGACGTCGGCCTTCGCTTCGCGTCGCTTGCCTGTCCCACGATCCCAGACCGGCACCGGCACTGAAAGCGTGACCTGCCCAATCGCTTCGTTTTCCTCACCGACTCTGCCCCCCGCGACGCCCACCCGAACATCTGGATAGGGTTCAAGACGCGCGCGACGGTAGCCCAGCTCGGCTCGCTCCACATTCGCTTGAGCCGTTTGCAAGCGAGGGTGTTGATTCAACATTTCAGCGGTGAAACCATTGGTGAGAGCCGCGTTTTCCTTATCGACCAAAACTCCGGTCAGCCGAAGGCGCTCGAGCTTAGTGCGTCCCAGCAACGCCGCCAAGCATCGCTGCGCCAACGCTAAATCGCGTTTCAAATCCGTGCTCTTCGTTCGCGTTTGCTCCACCTGCACTTCCGCCCGCAACTGTTCCGGATACGGCGCAGCGCCGTTGTCCACGCGCTTTTTCGCAATGCTGGCCGAAGCTTCGGCGGATTCCTGAAGTTCGGCCTGAACCTTCACCTGATTCTCCAACGCAATCACCCGAAAGAACCAAATTTTCACGTCGCGAATCAGATCGGCGCGAAAATCGGCCAGTTCGCCGGACGAAACTTTCACGCCTGCGGCCCCGATTTGTTTTTCAAGCGACCGCTTGCCGGGAAACGGCACGGATTGGGAAAGACCAATGGTTCGTTTCGAACGCGAATAGCCTCCGCTTTCGCGCACCGGCCAATCGTCGACGCCTATTTCGACTTCAGGATTCGCCCAGGCCCTCGCCTGATACGCGCGCGCCGAGGCAGCCTCGACACGTCCCGAAGCAGCCTGAAGCTCGGCGTTAGCCTGGAGGGCGATCTGGATGGCAGAGTCGAGAGACAAGATTTCCGGCTCGCCGGCAGCCGCGTTCTCCTTGGCGGCGACCGACAAGAGCAGTCCGCCGGCAAAAGCCAGAAGGATGAGTTTGAGGAAAGGAGTTCGTTTCATTGGAAATATGGCAACAAGCCGATATCTGATGGTTAGAACAGGCAGCCACACATCGTTGTGTGTCCACGCGCAAAGCGCCGCCCTGCGACTCAGGACGCGTCGAATAACGTTCGCCGATCAGTCCGCGCAGGGACTGACCCAGCTTATGCCAATGAAGGTGCCCGCGGCGGCTGGGCTGCTCGCTGTTCAAAATGCCAGATCGGATGGCAATCCGCCGGCCGCTCAAACGTCACGGCCTCTCCCGCGGCACTTGGCTCTGCCCGAGCCATACCTGCCGCTAGATCTAAAACTCGCCCGCACCAAATATCTTCAACGAGAGCCGGCGGAACGACGGCCAAGCCAGAATCCGCGAAACGATAATTACCCTCTTCGAGAAGCGTGCAGCTATCACTCAAGCAATTTTCCGCCGCGCCCTCCGAGCAGCAGACCGGTGCGTCGGCGGCGTGCTCATCATCGAGGCAACCTACCACCTCCAGCACGCAATGCTGAGTCAGCGGCAACCAGAGGGCGGCCAAGACGATGACGATGATGTTCCGAGCAAAGCGCACGCCGGGAAAAAGAGTGACATTGCGGACAATGTCAACGCCACGGCTTGTTCATCGGTGTGGTTTTACGGGTCAGCGTTTTCTCAGTGGACTCCGCGGCCCGGCTTCGTGTTTCTTTTCCAACAACCAACCTTCACGCAACACCCATGCTCTGGTGGCGCAAATCTCCGCTTCATCCCGTCGTCCAAGCTTATGTCGACGCAACGCCTAAACGTGCGCCGGGCAAGGTGCCGATTGGCGAAGTCGTATTCGTAGCGCTCGACTGCGAAACGACCGGGTTCAATTCGGTGCAAGATCGGATTCTGTCGCTCGCGATCGCCGAACTGCGGCAGGGACGTTTGCAGGTTTCGCGTTCCGCATCCTGGTTAGTCCGGCAAGACCGACCCGTCACCGAGGCGGTTTCTGTTCACGGAATTCTTCCTTCTGACACGCTGGTTGGCCAACCCGAACCAGATGTGCTGCTGGAATTACTTCCCAGGCTGCACGGCGCGGTCATCGTCGGGCATCACATCGGGTTCGATGTCGCCATGCTCAACTCCGCAATGAAGCGCCATTTCAAAGCGACGTTGCGTAATCACGTCTTGGATACAGCGCGTTTTGCGATGCAGGCGGTCGAAGCTTTTGCCCGAACCGGTTATCCGGGACAGCGCGAACCCACCCTCGACGAAGTTTGCGCCCAATGCGGCATCACTCCCACCGACCGCCACACCGCCGACGGCGACACCTTCACCACCGCCACGCTTTTCCTCGCCATGTGCGCACGACGCCAACGCCAGCTCGGCCGTCCCTTGCTCGGTAGCGATCTGCCGCTCAGCCGCACCTAAGCGCTCCACCGGTTTGTCATTTAAAAGACGGCAAACTGTTTTTATCGGCAGCTTCGCACGCCAAAATCCCCCGGGCGCACGGCGAGCGCTCGCCCTCTGCCGAGCTAGTTTCGACACAGCCATCGAGAGAATCTCGCGACACCATTCGCCGTTCCCGTACACGATTGCTTTGGAGGAAGTTGTCGGCTTTCCTCGGCAGTTTGTGAAACCCGGATTCCTTCGCACCGCTGCGCTTCTCGCTTCATTTGTTGTCGGCGCTTTTCTGCCTCAAGCGACAGCTGCAGCCTGGCTCATTCGCTGGCTGATCATGGCGATGCTCTTTCTCGTTTTCCTGCAGACGAGGATGTCGCGTGACGCGTTGAACAAGAGCCACGGCTGGCTCCTGGCAGCCAACATCGCGATGGGCTTTGTCGGTTTGGGAGTGGGTTGGCTGGTGGGCGGACGCGACGTGGCGATGGCTGGTTTTTTTTGCGGCATCACGCCAACCGCCACGGCAGCACCCGTCATCGTCAGCTTTCTGGGCGGACAGGTGGAATATGTCGTCGCCACCTTTCTTCTAACCAATCTGGTGATTTCGGCCCTTTTGCCCGTCCTCATGCCGCTTGTGCTCGGGACGACTGCGCCGCAGCTGTTCGCGGATGTCGCCGGCAGCGTGAGCCTGATCGTTTTTGGTCCAATGGTTTTGGCTTGGCTGGTGCGGCAAGTTCATCCGGCGTCAACAGGCTGGCCGAAGAAACTACGCAACGTCTCGTTCGGCATGTGGGTGCTGGCACTTTTGCTCATCACCGCCCGCGTATCCGCCTTTCTGCGCCAGCACACGGAACTGCCGCGGACACTGCTTTTGGAGATTGCCGGAGTTTCGGTGGCTATTTGCGCGGCGAACTTCGCTTTGGGCCGGGTGATCGGCGGCCGCAGATTCGCACGTGAAGGCAGCCAAGCGCTGGGGCAAAAGAACACCACGTTCACCATTTATCTCGCCCTCGCCTATGCAAACCCGCTGGTCGCCTTTGGGCCGACCTGCTACGTGCTGTGGCACAACCTTTGGAACTCTTGGCAACTACACCGCCACTCGCAGCGCGAAGCTGCCAACATCGCCCAAGAAACGCCCCGTTGATCACGCAACTTTTACGTCCCGAGGCCGTCTAACTCACCACAACGCCGCACCGCCACGCCATGAACTTCAAACACGTCTTTCTCTTCGCGTTGCTCTCGATTTGCGGGATTCTGATCCTCGCATTGTGGCGGTCGAAGCCCGGTTCGTCCAGACCCGCAGCCATCGTCGGACAGCCAGCCGACGTCTCCAAGGTTTCATCGCAGGACGTCGATCGCTTGATGAGTTTGAATGTTCCAGCCAATGCCACCTCGCGGGAACTGCTCGCCTCGATCTCAGAAAAATTGCGGGCACGCCTTGAGCGCTCCACCGCTCGGCCGAAGGAAGCGGTGTTGACGTTCAAAAGCCCGGAAGTTTTCCGCGCGTTTCTCGCCCGCGCCGAACAAAACGGGCTGCACGTGATCAGTCGTATCGACGCGTTTAATACGGCTCGCATCCAATACGATTCCCTCAACCAACTCGCACGCGAACTCCTGGAAAACGCGACGGACTACACCCAGATCGCCGCCAACTACTTTATCAGCAACCCGGCGACACCGCCACAAGCCGAGGCCCGGGCAGCACGAACGCAGCTACCTGTCGGCAACCACTTGCTATCGGCTCTCAGCGTGACCGGCAGCGCACAAGGTTGGGGCAGCGGCGTGACGATCGCCATCCTCGACAGCGGCGTGGCCGCCGATTCCACCTTTGGCGTGGGTAGGCTTCAGGCGATCGACATCGGCTTTGGCACGAATCCCGCGGGAGGCCGCGAGGGCGGCCACGGAACAGCGGTGGCCTCGCTTGCGGCCGGTCAAAATGAAGACGCGCAAGGCGTCGCACCCTCGGCCAACCTGCTCAGCATCCGCGTCACCGACGATGACGGCAAAAGCGACACCTTCACCGTCGCGCGAGGCATCCTCGCTGCCGTCGACGCTGGAGCGAAGATCATCAACGTAAGCCTCGGGGGCTACGGCACCAATTTTGCACTCGATTATGCCATCGAGTACGCCGTCTCGCGCGGCGCCGTTTTGGTCGCCGCCGCCGGGAATGATCAAGCCGCACAGTTGACCTGGCCGGCTGCCGATTCGCGCGTCATCTCGGTAGGCGCCGTCGACGGCGCAGGGCAGCAGGTGCTTTTCTCCAATTCCGGCGACCAGCTTCAAATCACCGCGCCCGGTCTGGCGCTTCAAACCGCGTGGACCGACGGTAAACGCGTAAACTTTAGCGGCACTTCCGGCAGCACGCCGATCGTTTCAGGCGCGATCGCCGCGCTGATGTCGCAAGATCCCAGCCTCACGCCTGCTCAAGCCTGGCAGGTTTTGCTTAACCACACGAATGAGGCAGGACGGCCGGGCACCGATCCCGACTACGGGAACGGCGTTTTGAACCTCGGTTGGGCCATGGCGCGCAACGATCCGACGCGCATCGATACCGCGATCGCCAGCCACTATTACGATGCAGGCAACCAACAACTACAAATCGTGCTGCAAAACCGAGGCACCCAAGCTGTCGCAAGTCTCGATCTCAACATCGATGTAAACGGTGCGGTGCAACACTACCCGGTTACTTGGCTGCCGGCGGGCGCGACGTCCATCGTCAATCTGCCACTTTCCACCAGCCAGCTCGCCGCCGCCGGGCAAATCGAATTGCGTACCGAACTCATCAACCCGTCGGGCGCTGTCGATCAGCTTCCAGCCAACAACCGGCGCTCCAGCACGCTCTCCAGCACGTCGCGCCTCAAATAGGCATCGCCGGTTTACAGGTTTTATACTGTTGAGATCTGGACGGCGGGAGGATTTCCCGGTCCGCTAGTCGCGCTCTTCCAATTCTCCATTCCCCGGCGGGGGCGAATGGAGGGAGCTAGCCGTCCGGACCATGAAACCACCTCTGATCAGCATTTGCATCGCTGCGTATAACGCCGA
The DNA here is from genome assembly GCA_047600805.1 of Nibricoccus sp. GTDB lineage: Bacteria > Verrucomicrobiota > Verrucomicrobiia > Opitutales > Opitutaceae > JADKHC01. Next base: position 4,876,612 of record JASGKG010000001.1, on the reverse strand, counting down.
AAAATACCTCGAGGCCACCCTGCGCAGTGTGCTCTCGCAAACTTACAAGAACTGGGAGCTCATCGTGATCGAAGATAGCTCCAAAGATCGCACGGAGGAACTGGTGACCGACTTCTCTCTTAAAGTTCCCCAAACCGTCGTCTACGGGCACCACTCGCAGAATAGCGGCTTGGCCGCCACTCGCAACACCTCCATGGAACGTGCCTCTGGCGAATGGGTAGCGTTTCTTGACGCAGACGATCTCTGGAAGCCGGAACATTTGGAAATGCTGGTTTCCGCGAGCCAAATCGAGACATGCGACGGCATTTTTTCCGGCTCGGTGGAATACGACGACGCCACTTGGACCAAACTGAGCACACACTTTCCTTCTGATCGCGATTTGATCGATCTTCCGGTCGCGATCTACACCGGACGGCTCGTCATCGTTGCTTCCGCTGTCATGGTCGCGCGGAAAGCGTTCGAACGCTTCGGTCCGATCTCGCCCGAATTCTCGGTCTGCAGCGATACTGAATATTTATTGCGCATCCTTTCGATGAGTGGACGGCTGATGTTTAGCGGAGCCAACACCTGCATCTATCGCCAACATTCACGCGGACTTTCAAGCGATGTGGCGAAAAGCCTGATCGAGTCCGCACGGGTTTGCGAACGTTACTCCAATTGGAACGCCATTCCACGGCTGCTCGCGCGAGCGCGTACAGCCAGCCTTTATCGGACTGCCGGCAGCGCCCTTTTGAAGGAGCATCCGGACGAAGCACTCGAGCCTTTAGCCCAATCGCTCAGGCTGCATCCGTTTAGTCCAAAAACGATCGGGCTCTGGGCGAAGGCTCTGCTGAACCAAGGCCACAAGCGCCAGCGTGCCGCTTGAGGCATCCTGGCGACCGGCACAGCCGAACAGGCTCTTAACCGAAACAGACAAACGAAGTCGCCTTGCCGCTTGCGCGGCGGCTTCGGCTGCGCAAGCTTCTTGCGCTCTATGAATTACCAAGGACTAGGAACCAAAGCCCTGCACGCCGGCCAAAAGCCGGATCCCACCACCGGCTCCCGTGCCGTTCCAATCTACCAAACCACCAGTTATGTTTTCCGTGACACCGAGCACGCCGCAAATCTCTTCGCGCTAAAAGAACTCGGCAACATCTACACGCGGTTGATGAACCCCACGACCGACGTGTTCGAGCAGCGCGTCGCCGCACTCGAAGGTGGTTCGGGCGCTCTCGCCCACTCGTCCGGCCAGTCCGCCATCACCGACGCAATCCTCAACATCGCGGGCGCTGGCGACCACATCGTCTCCGTCTCGCAGCTGTACGGCGGTACGTATAACCTTTTCCACTACACGTTCAAAAAGCTCGGCATCGATGTCACCTTCGTCGACGCGCAAGATCCCGACGCATTCCGCCGCGCGGTGAAACCGAACACCAAGGCGTTTTACGGCGAAGGCCTGGGTAATCCCGCGCTCAACATTTTCCCGTTCGAGGAAGTTGCCAAAATCGGCCGTGATCTCGGCATTCCAGTGATCGTCGATAACACTTGCCTATCGCCAATTCTAAATCGCCCGATCGAATGGGGTTGCAACGTCGTCGTTCACTCCGCCACGAAATACATCGGCGGCCACGGAACCTCCATCGCCGGCATCGTCGTCGACGGCGGCAATTTCAACTGGGGCAACGGCAAATTCCCCGGCTTCACGCAGCCTGACCCGAGTTATCACGGCCTCGTGCACTGGGACGCTTTTAAGGCATTCCCACCGGCGGGCGGCGCGAACATCGCGTACATTCTCAAAATGCGCCTGCAACTCCTCCGCGACGTCGGCGCGTGCGTGAGCCCATTCAACTCTTTCCAAGCGCTGCAAGGTCTCGAAACGTTGCACCTGCGCATGGAGCGCATCTGCCAAAACGCGATGAAGACGGCCGAGTTCCTTTCGTCGCACTCCAAGGTCGCCTGGGTCAACTACCCCGGCCTCAAGAACAGCCCGAACCACGCCGCCGCGAAGAAATACCTCAAGGGTGGCTTTGGCGGTCTGCTTGGGTTCGGCGTCAAGGGCGGTTTCGAAGCCGGTCGCAAGTTCATCGAGGGCCTGCAACTCTTCAGCCATCTCGCCAACATCGGCGATGCGAAGTCCCTGGCTATTCATCCCGCCAGCACCACGCACAGCCAGCTCAGCGCCGAAGAGCAAGCCTCGTCCGGCGTCTCGCCTGACTTCATCCGCCTGTCGCTCGGCATCGAGGATTTCGAAGATCTGCAAAAAGACCTCGAGCTGGCTCTGGCGAAAGTCTGATCGTAAACGCCGCATCCCGGCCGCCATTTCAAAGCGACGCCTCCGCCGGGTGTCGCTTTTTTTATTTTACGTATCTAGCGACTCACGCGAAGGTTTCCAAAAACCGGTTTAACACCTGCGTTTTCGCGTCGAAGCAGTAAGTTCGTTCGTTTTCTTTCCTCAAAACCGTGCAGCTGCGCACACGAGTCCTCGGTCGGTGGTCTCCGCTCCGTCAACAGACGACCAGCCTTGGCCAAACGTCGCGCAGCGCGCTCACATTGTGTGTGTTAAGTTACGATCACCTAACATGTCTCTACCGTTTCCCAAACTCACCGCTGCCGAGGCTGCATCCCTGATCAAACATGGTGATGTGCTCGGTCTGAATGCCTTCACCGCTGCTGGCGCCGCCAAAGCGATCGCTCGCGCCATCGCCGCTCGCGCACGCGAAGAGCACACCGCCGGCCGGCCGTTCAAGGTCGGCGTTATCACCGGCGCTTCGACTGGACCTTCGCTCGACGGCGAGCTCGCCAAGGCCGATGCGGTGTCGTTCCGCACGCCTTTCCAATCCGACGCCGACATGCGCAAGGCGATCAACGAGGGCAAGGTGCAGTTCTTCGACATGCATCTTTCCGCGCTGCCGCAGGCTCTGCGCTACGGCCACTTGGGCAAGATGAATTGGGCCATTGTTGAGGCCTGCGACGTCGGTCCCGACGGTTCCATTACCCTCACTTCCTCCGTTGGCGCCGCCCCTACTATGTGCCGCGTCGCGGACAAGGTTTTGATCGAGCTCAGCAGCGCGCATCCGAAAGCTCTGCACGGCATCCACGACATTTACGAGCCCGCCGATCCTCCGGTTCGCCGCGAGATTCCGATCTACAAAGCTTCTGATCGCATCGGCTCGCCCGTCATCAAAGTTCCGCCGTCCAAGATCGCCGGCATCGTCGAGTCCAACATAGGCGACGAAATCAAAGGCTTCCCGGCGCCGGGAGAAGAAGCACAGAAGATCGGTGAAAACGTCGCCAACTTCCTCGCCGGCGAAATTCGCCGCGGCACGTTGCCTTCCTCCTTCCTGCCAATTCAGTCCGGCGTCGGCGACACCGCCAACGCCGTGATCGGCGCGATGGGCGCACATCCTGACATCCCGCCGTTCGAGATGTACTCGGAAGTGCTGCAAGATTCCGTCTTCAGCCTAATGCAGAAGGGCAAAGTGAAATTCGGCTCCAGCGTGGCGCTCACCGCCAGCGCTGAGATGCGGAAAGTCATTTATGACAATCTCGATTTCTTCCGCCCGCGCATCGTCCTCCGCTCGCAGGAAATCACCAATCATCCTGAGGTCATCCGCCGCCTCGGTGTCATTTCGATCAACACCGCGATCGAAGCCGACATTTTCGGCAACATCAACAGCACCCACGTGCTCGGCAAAGACTTGATGAACGGCATCGGTGGCTCCGGCGATTTCACCCGCAACGCTTTCATCTCGATCTTCACCTGCCCGTCCACAGCGAAGAACGGCAAGATCAGCACGATCGTTCCCCTCGTCAGCCACATGGACCACAGCGAGCACTCCGTCGCCGCCGTGATCACCGAGCAAGGCGTCGCCGATCTCCGCGGCACTTCGCCCAACGAACGCGCCCGCAAGATCATCGAGAACTGCGCGCATCCCGATTACCGCGACACGCTGCTCCGCTACTGCAATGCCACCAAGAAGGGCCACACCCCGCAATCGCTGGGTCGTGCCTTCGCGATGCACCAGCAGTTCATGCAGACGGGCGATATGCGCGGCGCCGTGGTGGAGTAATCGCTGCGATTTAGCACAACCATCTTCAAGGCCGGGCCCAAAGCCCGGCCTTTTTCACGCCCCGAGTTCAGCCCATCGCAACCCGCCGTAACGCCGCGACCACCACTCGTTCTCGGCGTTGAAGCGCTGCCTCGTGTAGATTCGACATCTGGAACCCGGCGTGTCCCACTGTTGTCGCCTTTACTCAAACATGCCTGAGCCTACGATTTCGACGCCGAAATTCGCTATGCGCGGTCAAGACTACGCATTCACTGCGGGCGTTTTTCTCCTCACCGCCGTGGTATTTTGGCCAGCACTGCGATGGCTCGCTTCAGAAACATTCGCGCACGAACAACTGAAGCAATCGCTCTTCATCATGCTGATCGCCGGCGTCTGGATCGCTTGGGAAAAACGCAATTCATTGCGCCTTGCTCCACAACTCACGAATCAAACGCTCGGCTGGCTTTCCGCCTCATACGCACTCGCTGCTGCGGGCGCCTTTCTCAAAAATCCCCTCTTCTTTTTGGCGGGACTCGTCACGGCCGCAGGAGGCATCGTCAACTTCGCGTTCGGCGATCGCGCGTTCCGGAGAACGGTGCCGCTGCTCACGGTTTTCGGTCTGCTTATATTGTTCGTACTGTTATTTCCGGTGTTAGACTGGCCGCTGCGTCAGATGGCCGGGCTTGAAGCAGCCCGATTTCTCAAAGCCCTCGGCTTTGCCTCGCAGCTCGGCGTGGACCCCGGTCCGCCAGTTCGACTCATACTTCTTTCCAATAGTTCGTCTTTTCACGTGGCCACCGAATGCAATGGTTTTGGGCTGATCACCTCGAGCCTTCTCCTAGGAACAATTTTGCTGCTCTTTCGCCGGACTCCCTTGTGGCAACATCTCCTGACACTGCCGCTCTGCATCGCCATCGCCTTCGTTTTTAATTTTCTGCGCATTAGCGCAATCGTCGTACTCGCTCCCCATTTTCCTGGGCACTACCACGCCATGCACGAAACACTCGGATTGATTGCTCAATACTCCGGCCTCGCCGCGGTGTGGTGGCTCACCGGACGCAAACGCTCAGCCAGCAAGGCACAGTCTTAGCTCTGGGTAACCGCCGCTGCACAGCCACTCCAATTTACTTCAATGCGCTGCGCTTAAGAGAGCGCATCCTGACAACGCCGCCCCGTGCCGAACCGTTTGTCATTTAATATCTGACAAATCGCCTTCACCCAACGGTGCAAAATACCGGCGCGTCCTTGGCGTTTCAGTGCGCAGTTGCTACAACGCGGCGGCGTGATTCTTTTGAATCATGAAGTCTTTCCGCAAAGAGCTCTGGTTCGACATTCCTACGCGGCGCGCGTTCATCAACATCACCCCGCAGGTGGAAGGCTGCCTGCGCGAGAGCGGCGTCCGCGAAGGACTCTGCCTCGTGAATACGTAGCAGATTTAGTACTGCTGTCGCCAAAGAGTGCTTCCTTGCGGGACTCGGTCATGGGCAGCACACCAGCCATCTCCGCGACGTGCCCTGCGATTCTGAAACGCCATTGGTTCGGCCCTTCGCTTGGGACCCATTCGATATAGACACCTAGCCGCGTTCCATCTGCTGCTTTCCCGCCAAACACTTTTTCAACCAGCGCACGTTTGTCTTTCCATGTCATTGTTTCGAAAGCGTGATTTGCGTATCGCTGTTTTTCAGTAATTCGCGCGCTTTTGTACCCCCGTAGTTCATTGATGTGACGGGCCACGGTGTCAGCCACCGCGCGAATCCCCTCGGCTGTCGGAACACCGTACAGCTCCTGCTCAGTGCGAGTAAGCTCCCCTTGGATGTTCGATTCTTCCTGCCGCATCTTGTCGAGTTCGGCTGCCGCGTCATTCTCGGAAAGCTTTCCTTTTCCAATCAACGCCACGAGTCGAGAGCGCCCGTCTTTGATCACGTCCAGCGCCTTTGCTAGGCGTTCTCTTTTGGCTTCCATTTCCTTGATGTGCTCTCGATTCGGAGTCGCGTCTTCGATGGCTTTTTGAACAGCTCGCGGATTACCAAAACAGTCAAACAAGTGACGCATGACGACATCTTCGATTTCTCGCGCAGGCACCGCTGGTTTCGACTTGGGCCCGGTGCACACGCGATCCCGCGGTGAATGAGCATGCCGGTAGCACTGCCTACCGCTTCGATCTGTCTGGCCGAAGATCGCGTAACCACAATGGTCACAAAAGATGACGTGGCCGAATAGATACTGATGCAAAATTTGGCCATGCGTGAAAGTCCGATTGGCTTCGGCTTTTGCCTTGATCGCCTGAATCGTTTTCTCGGGCAAGAGCCGTGGTATCTCAATCTTTACGATCTCATGGATCTGATCCCTCTCCGATGTAAACTCGATCTGCCACTCAGTGCCCGAGCGCTTAGTCAATATCTTGTGGAGGTTGGAGTGGTTCATCCGATATTCACGCGCTAAGTTAGGGAGACGCTCACCGCGAAGATATCGCTTCGCTACATCTTCAATGATCTTTTGCTTTTCAACGTCTACCATCCATTCGCCCGTCGCGGCATTGATCTTTCTTCCAAATGGAAGCTTTCCGCACGTAGGCAGTTTTCGCTGCGCTCGAAGAATACGGCTTTCAAGCGAGCGTTTCACCTGTTGCCCGGCGAGAAATTCGCCGATCAACACTGACATCGACAAGTGAAACTTTTGAACGTGATCGAAAAGATTGTACTCAGACGATCCTACAAAAAACCGAATGCCGTTGTTTCTGAATACGTCGATACCATTGATGTGCCTCGCATTCTCGCGGCTCCATCGATCGGCGTGAGTAACGATAACGGCGTCGAACAATGCTGGTTTTCGCTGAGCATCAGCGACGAGCTGGTCTACTTGTTGCCGTTCCCATGCTCCGGGGGTTGCGTGTTCCTGGCCTCCGTACCAGTGCGCTATCGAACCGCCTAATCGTTCCACGATTTCGGTTATTGTTAGCCGCTGGGCACGTAGGCTTTCGCCTTTTTCTTCCTGACGTTCGGTTGAAACTCGAATCAGCGCGGCAAATCTAAGCCCCTTGGTGATTGTACTCATTGTTGGTCTGGTGTCGGTCGCGTTGCTGGAAAGAAAAGCGGGTGGCTGGCCGTGCGACCAACACCAAGGTTTGCAGCCCGGCTTCGATCATGACTCCGAAACCGTGCCACCCGCTAAGTGTGAGGAAAAAAGTGGAGGGGGCGCGAGAGCAACCACGCAACCCACGCGAAGCAGAGGAAGTGCTCGCTTGGGCAACCGACATGAAACTCGCGCCCCCAAAGTTCATACTAGCTCCCAAACTGGCAGTTCTAGCGCCTGAACGGCTGCCTCGTTGCGCAACAGCCCGGCACCGTCCTTGACGCTGCATGCGCCGATCTGGTCGGGCAGCACTGCCAAGTGGTCGGGTTGTATGGCGCGAGCGGTGGCCTGATATGTCTTGGAGTTGAACACTCCGGCTTCGCATTGGTTGTCAAAAACCAAACCAGTCGAAACCTCCATGACCTTGCGGCCACGAATTGAGTTCAACACTCTCGGGTCAACGACACCGACGCGTTCAACGTCGATCCATGCGTCAGCCTTCAATCGTTGGTCAACGAAGCGGGTGTTGAAGATGGTCCCGACCTTCTGCCGGTTGAACACCTCGGGGTGAGCGGCAAACCCGTTCGAGTACATTTCGGGGTGATAAACGACGACCGGCCGACCGTCCCAATATGGGACCGACCGCTTCAATTCGTCTGCCGGATAAAAGATCGGCCCCTGCGACCCATTGTGAACGCCGACCGTGATCATCACGACCGGCACCACAAAGTGGTCACGCCCTTCTAGCTGTGCTGTGCGTATGTTCATGGTGGCTTAGTCGCTGTCGCGTGTTTCGTTGCTCCATCCGGGCAGCGGCAAGGGTGGTTGCTCGTTGCTGGGGGGTGGCGTGACAGGTGCCTGACCGGCGAAGTTGGATTCCTCCATAACCTCGCCGATGCTCCGGCCGAATTTCATTTCGGGCAGCCCAAGCACGTCGGTCACGTTTTTCGGGGACACGTTAGAAATGTACATTTTCATTGATTGTGTGGGTTAGATTTTGATTTCGCGGATCGCGTCGATGAGTTCACCGGCAGCCTGTTTGTTCTTGGCGCTCGATGCTTCGAGTTCGCGAAGGTGTGCGGGCCGGTGTTCCTCAACTTTCTCGCGGGCTTCATTGAGCTTGGCTTGCGCATCGCGCACGGCGTCGCGCAACGTGGTCAACTCGGCCACGGCGGCCTCTTTCGAAATGTCGAGCGGGCCAACGTACTTTTGCGACAGCATCGCTTTCGACGTGCCCATGATTTGCTCGTGACGCTGACGAAACGCTGTCTCCGCTTTCGTGAGGATCGCTTGGCGATAGTGGGCGATGATCTTCCACAGCTCGCGTGGGTCTTCGGGCGGCTCGTACATCGCACCGAATTGGCTTCGTTCCCGACGTGCGCCGTTGGGGAAGATAAGCCAGTTGTGTTGATCCACGACGGCGTGCTGCCGACCGCCTTGGGCTTCGTCGAACCGCTCTTGGGCCGACTGTGATTTGTTGTAGTCGATCATATTGGTGTTTCTCCGTTGGTTATTGTGCTCCAAATCCCCCGACGACTACGCGCCGGGCAAAAGTAATGTCAGCCACGCCAGCAACGGCGTTCGCCAAGTCGTCGTGACCGCCGGGCGGGTGATCGACGACATCCTTGCCCCCGCTGCGCGTGCGTCGCTCAAGGCTCGCAAGCTGCGCAACCATTAGCTCGTCATCGGGCAATTCGATTTCGCCGCTGCAAAGGCGGGGCAACAGTTCGAGGTAAAGCGCGCTCCTGGGCTTCTCTGATTTCAGGTAGCGGATGCCGTGCGACTCGAAAGCGCGTGATCCGAAATCTCCAGAGTAGTTATCGCCGACCACGGTGCGCACTCCGTACAGTTTCAACTCGCGGGCCATCTCGCCCACAATCTCGTGAGGATTGAAAGGAGCTTTGTACCGCTTCGCGAAATCGACGATGCTCTTCCTCTCTTCACGGTGGCCAATCGCCAGCGCCGCGTCATCGCCACGACCGCCGCTCAGGTCCACGAATGCCGAGTAGCGGATGTTTGGTTGCGGTGAGAGTTCCCGGCGACCCGGCACTACCAGCGCCTCGATGACTGCGCGGGGCAGGTACTCGCCAACGTCGTCGCGCCACTCGCCCAAATATTCCGATTTGGCCGATGCCATGTCTTCGGCAAGCGCGGCATCAATGACCGACTGCGGCAACGTGGGGTTCATCGTCCTGCTCGGGCAATTCCACACGAGCGTGCGGCCCGCGTTGTTCCCGTAGTGCTTCCCATGCTGGGCAAAGCACCAGCCGCGTTTCGCGTAGGGCGATGAAATGACCACCATGCGCCCGCCCGTGGTGGCGAGGCCGGGCTGCACGGCACGGATCAACTCGGCGTCGTTGCGCACCTTGCTTTCGGCTTCGAGCCCAAAGAAACACGCCTCGTCGATGATGGCGGCAACCAACGTGAACCCGCGCACCGTGCGGAAGTCGCCGGCGAGCACTTCAACGCTGATGCCGTTGCTGAGGTCGAAGCCGTCGCGGGTCTCTGCCACCACTTCCGATTTGAGCAGTGGCGTTTCAAAAGCCGCTCTGAGGTAGTTGTGAACGATGGTGGCTTGGTGCTTCGTCGGCGCGATGATTGGCACCAGCCCGCGTTCCCCCTTGGACAACCGAACACCGTGACCGGCAAGCGCGGCCTCAAATGCGCCGATGACCGCCGCGATGCGTGATTTTCCTGAGCGTCGGCCCGTCAAAAATAACGAGGTCTGAAAACCTTCTTCGGGCAAAAGCTCCGGGTCCCGGCCCGTGCATTGCCGCACCAACTCAAAGGCCCCACGTCCCGCAATGGGCAACCCATAGACGCATCGGAGGGCGGTGAGCCAAGGACGCCACGAGGACAAATCGTAGCCAATGAATTCGCCGAACAGTTCCCTGTCCCTAATCGCGTCGATGATGTTGACCTCGGTGGCGTTCATTTCCGTTTCCCCTCCAAGTAGGTTTTCAATCCGCCGACCGCCTTGGCTTGTTTTTCCAAGCCGAGTGCTTTCAACAATCCTAAGAGCGTGTTGTTGAGCTGGGAGTAAACACCAACGTCGATCCCCGAGCCCTCGGCAGCGGCACGCTCCAAGGTCTCCAACTGAATCGCGATAAATGCGGCACGCTGGCAGAGGAGCTTTTTCTGGTAGCTGTCCGCCCCGGCGTGGTCCTGCAACGTATCGACCCGGCGTTTGATTTCCTTAACGAGGGCAACGCGGCCGTCGGCATCGCTCCAAAAGGCAGGCGTAAATCTGTCTGGCAGTGTGACTATGCTGCTCATTTGCTGGCCTCCTGTTGCTGGGGCTGCGCTGCCCACAAAGGCCGTTTCCTGCGCAGCCATGTGGACAGGGTGCATTCGGTACACCCGACACGCCGTGCCACGACCTTCTGCTTTACCCCGAGCACAATAAGCCCGCGGATCATGTCTTCTTGTTTGTCGAGTTTGGATCTATTCATCGGTCTTCCGAGTTTTACGCCGGTGGCCTTCAACGCGGCCAAGGCGCTCTTGGTTCGTTCTGAAATCAGGTCGCGCTCGATCTCCGCCAGCAGGCTGAACATCGTTAACATCACCTTCCCGGCTAGGTCCAAGCTACCTCGGGCAAGCGCAAGGTTCTCCTTCAGGAAGTGGAGCGTTATGCCGCACTCGTTGGTGAAGTAGTCCACAAGGCGGCATATCTCCCCGACGCTACGGCCAAGGCGCGACAGCTCCGAAAACACCACCATGTCCATTTCGTGGCGTTCCGCTGCCTGCTTCAATACGTCTATGGCGCGGGCTTGTTCGTCCTTGCGGGTGGATGCAGTGGAGGTAACGAAGCGCTCCACGGTCATTTTGCGGGCATTGGCCCACGTCAGTATTTCCAAACGCTGGCGAGCATGGTCCTGTTCGTTGGTACTGACGCGCAGGTACGCCCAAGGCCTCGGCGTGGGCTGGTTTTCGATAGTTGTTTTGGCGGGTTTCATTGTTGGGTGCCCCGTGCTCATTGCGTGTTAGTTAAACGTGCCCGGGTTGTTGTATTCACATTATGGATACAGTTTAACCAGCTCCTTATCAATAATAATTCTGCCGCATAAGGGTTCGTTTCCCTGTAATTGCCTAGGTAAGCCGGTGGGGCCGGGCTACAGGGCCGTTTTAAGCCCCGCAGCCCGTTACCCCGTGCCAACGGGCCACCCGTGCAACAAAGTGGCCCCAAGGGCTGTTTCCGGGCTTCGCTCGGGCCGCTGGCATGCGGTCAAAGCGCGGTATCCGATACGTGGATACCGTGCGCTAGGTTATTCACTACCCCGTGGCGTGGTGTCCCTTGCTACTCGGTAGCCCTACCGGGTCACTTTGCGTGGGTGTGTTTTACTCTTTCCGACGTGGGGTATTTAGGCAGTCCCAGATGGTCGGTAACGGGTTACGGGGGTTAATACGGGAGAATTCTGCGCGCACGATTCTACTGATGGTGAATGCCTCGCGTTTTTGCCTGCGCACTATCTTCCATCGTTTTTGTCCTGTGCGGGCTTTGTCTCTTTGTTTTTGCCACGCTGCAAATCGCTCGGCGCGTGAACTGCGTTGTTCCTGGACAAACGTGGTCTGCCCGATGGTCGTGTACTCGAACTTCATGGTCTTCGCATTCCTGTTTTTGGAGGTTTTGCGGAATCGACCCTTTGAGGAGTTACCGTCGAAGAGACTGCCAGTGATTCCGCGGTACGAAGATCTTCATCGCTGACGCGCCGGGATCTCTGGCGACTGGTATCGGAATCAGAAAAACTTGTTTCTGGCGAGTTCGGGCTCGCCGACTGTCGCAATTTACTTGCTCCTCGTTAGTTCGGTACTGAATATTCCAGCATGGGAGCTTTCCTAGATTACCTCGATACAAACAAAGATTGGTTATTCTCCGGCCTGGGCGTTTCTGTGCTAGCCGGCGTTCTCCTCTGGCTACGCTCAAGTAACAAATCGGGCGATGAAAAGCCGACTCCTGTAACTACCGTCAATCAAAGCGTCGTTGTAAACAATAGCAATGGTTCTCCTCCACAGGGAACCACGAGTAGCGGTGCCAACCTCAACCCAACGCCGAAGCCCCCGATCGAAGAGCTGAAGCTAAGCAAGGCCATTCTGTTCATCGACGACGATACGGATTTCCCAATTGTTCGCACCTTGCGACGCAGTGGCTGGAAAAACGTAGAAATTGTGGATGACATCAAAAACCTGCACCACGACCGGGTAAAAATGGCACATCTTTTCTTTGTGGATATCCAAGGGGTTGGGAAGGCGTTAAATTTTAAGAAAGAAGGAATAGGGCTAGCTCACGCGTTGAAAGAGACCTATCCTGACAAAAAGGTGGTTCTTTATTCCTCTGTCCCAACTCACGATCTATTCGCGGACGAATTACAACTCATCGATAAGAGGATGCGGAAAACCGCTGAGTTCTATGAGTTTCAGAAGACGATTACTGACCTACTGTCATGAGTGAGATGCTGGTTCGCTTTACTGAGGCGAGCGGTTCTTCACCCTTGCTCGACGAATTCCCCATAGAGTGCCAGCAGTGCATCGTCCACAATTACGCTAACCCAATTAGCTGCCCCATAGACCAGAAGCAGGCACGACACCGACAAGTGAAGTCGGGATATGGATCAATTGTTGGATGCTCAAAAAAGCCTACCCTAGTGCGAGGGGCGTCAACTTTTGACAAGATTCTTGAAGCAAAGCTCCCGATTTTGAAGGAGCTAGCTTTTTACAAGCGGCAACTCGACAGCCGGTACGATCGTGAATACAAGCGACTACTGCACAATATAGAGTCTCACGACGCCCATATCATCCAGGAGTTTCAGAACGTCGCAACGGAAGATGAAATGGTTGAGAACAGAAATCGCCATCGAGAATTTCTGGCCGATCAACTTAGCGAAGATCCGATACGTTCAGCACGTGCGCTATTAAAGATATTTCAATCAGCTATAGGTATTAAAAATGAGATCACGATTTACCGTCGGCTGTACATGGAGAAACAATGGCAGGATGAGCGAGGGGTACACCGCGTTCACGCGGTGATTCTAAACACAGCTTATAAGTTTTTCGAAGATTTCACGGCGGCGGGGATTAAATTGAATGTTGGGCAGACCCAAACCGAAGTGTACGTCGATTTTGAGTGTGTCTCCGTCATCTTATATCACCTGCTCGACAACAGTCGTAAGTACGCGGCGCCGGGACGTCCGATCGACGTGACATACGCAGAGACCAGTCAACGGATTGATGTCCGTGTTTCGATGGTCAGCTTAGCCAGTGATCCGGAGGAAAGGGAGTCTCTCTATCTGCCAGGGGTTTCAGGTAAATATGCGAAGGATCTTAAGCGAGATTCCAAAGGGCAAGGTCTAGCTATCGTTCGAGATATTACCTCTAAAACTGACATAACCTTCTCAATCGATTGGGATGTTGAAAACAACTCCGTGATGTACAACGGCGTTCCTTACACGCGTAATGTCTTTCACGTCGGTATGCGGCTTGCGCGAAAATAGCTTCAGGATACCACCCTCGTCTGGATCTGTTACCCCAACGAAACATGGACATCTACGAAGCCTTTCGGTCTGAACTCCACCTCTGGCCACCGTCTGAACAGACTTTCGATGAGAGTCTGATGAAAGCGCAACGCGAGCACGGCATCGGCAAGGTGAAGATTTCCCCAGCGATGAGAGAAGAGCTTTACCGGATCTACACTGAGGCTCGAATCGAAGAGCTTAAAAAGCAGAGCAAGGAAAAGCAGTCTTAGCGACCGGCGTATGGTTCGGCGTGAGTCGGAATCACAGATTGCTGTGTCCGCCGAGGCGCTGCTCAACCTCTTTCACGAACTTGTCGGTAGGCACACCCATTGCCCGGCAAAGAATGAAAACAGTGCGCAAGCTCGGGTTGTGGGTGCCACGCTCCAAATTGCCGACCGCGTTCAGGTGCATGTCGGCCTCCATCGCCAGTTGCATCTGGCTCCATCCCTTCGCTTCGCGGTGCTTTCGCAACACGAGCCCGAAGGCGGTGGCAACGGATGTTGAAGGCTTGGTAGGCAAGCCCTAAGTCTATCGCAATGGGTAGCGTGAAATATACCCAACTCACTGTGTATAGTACTCTGTGTTTTTCGGTTGCGACCGACTACTCAGAAACTGTTAATCAGGTGGTATGAAAATCTTAGCCCCGATTCTGTTTGCCGCACTACTCCTCACTGGCTGCACCTCCGTGCAACAGTCCACGCGTGTCAGCACGCCGCTCCAAGCGATGGAATTCAATTCCATTGCATCCCGCTACATGGTCCGTCCCACATTGGTTGCCGTCGAAAAGATGAGCGATGGCGCTACCGTCCTGCTCCTGCGCATGGACACCTATGGCAAGAACCCATCGATGCCGTATGGCTCAGAACTCCGTTTTAGCAAAGAGAACGTCGCGGATTACATCGCCGCCATCGACAAGTATTTCACGTGGTCGGCTCAGGCCAAGGAACGAAAGGACGCACTGACAAAGGAAATCACCACCGCTCCGACATGGGGCAATATGGCAAAAGGTGCGCTCAAGTTCACGTTTCACTCCGGCAACGATCAGAACCATTTCCTCATGGTCGCATTTTCGGCCGCTGGCACCACGTTGGAGGATTCGGCTTTGTACTTCGATGAAGCGAATGCGAAACACCTGCGCGACGTGCTCGATGGTTTCGCTACCGGTCGTATTGGTGCCACCGACACCGCCAGCGCCTACAAGTAAGTAGCTGGCTCACTCTCCAATAATTTTGATGAGTGCTCGCTTCCTGCGAAGTCCGTCGAACTCACCGTAAAAAATCTGTTCCCAAGGACCAAAATCCAACACGCCCTTGGTCAGCGCCACCACCACCTCACGCCCCATGATCGTTCGTTTGAGGTGGGCGTCAGCGTTGTCTTCGCCGTGGTTGTGGGCGTACTGCGAATGGGGCATTTCAGGAGCGAGCTTTTCCAACCACTTTTCGAAATCGGCATGGAGGCCGGATTCGTTGTCGTTAATGAAAACAGAGGCCGAAATGTGCATCGCGTTAACGAGTACAAAACCTTCTTTGATTCCACTTTCCCGCACTGCCTGTTCGACCTGCGGTGTGATATTCAAAAAAGCACGACGAGAAGGTACTTCAAACCAGAGCTCTTTCCGAAACGATTTCATGCCGCATGGTAGCGACCAGGACACCCACTTGTGAATCCTGTTATGGGTAATGTGTACATGGTCTTGGGTGTGGCAAGGGGTGTACGGGAAAGCATGGAGGCAGGTATATTAACCTTTCGCCTCTTTTTCCCTGCTAGGCGCAAAAATCCGCCCACCCCTGTTTTTGAGTAGCTGTAGCCATCCTCGAACCGTGCTGCGGGGCACGCCGAGTTCCATTTCAAGGTCACGCTGCGATGCACCCACACGCACCAATTTCAAAAAGTGGGCCTCAAGGTTTTGTCTCCTGTCCTTGAGTTCACCGCTGCGCACCGGGCGCAAAAATCCGCGCTTCGTTTCGTAAGCACGAATTTGGTCCTGTGATGCGTCGGGGTGAACGATCGTTGCCGCGGTCACTCCGCGCAGTTCGTCGGCCAGCAATTCCCACTCACCGCGCAAGGGTTGCTGGTCGGGGTGGTGTACCGGGTCATAAAAGGCGCTCCGCAATAACCGTGCGGTGCTTTCAACCATGAGCACGGCCCCCACGCGCTTCGCGTGTTGCACCGCTGCCGCCAATCCGTCGCGGTCGTCTCTCCATCCGGATTCACGTTCGCGGTAGATGGCGACAACGCGAAATCCCGCACGCCTCAAAATGCGGCGCAAGTTGCGGCTCTGCTTGTCCAACGTGCCACGCCAGTCCTGTGCGTAGGTTGAGGCGCGGCAATAGATCACGACCAACTCGTTTGGGTCGATCTCCCGCCAATGCTTCACAAATTCACTCGGCTTGGCTGGGTCTAGTGCTCGGTGCCTTTTGATTAGGCGCTCACGAGCAGACCTGTAGGCCGCTCGGGCTTCTGTTAGTGATGTCTTCATGTTCGTTACCTTGTTACGAATCGCCTTGTGAGTTGGCGGGGCAGGCCAGCAAGGCACTGGCTTTTCTCGCCGGGTAGCTAGCCCGGCAATAGCCCACGCGCTAAATTATTATCGTGGGTGGTGCGGCTATGGGTGCCGCCGTGGCTGTTTTAGTACCCGACCAGTGCCGGTTTCCGGGCCAGGAAAGGCCGATTTCCGGGGTTTTGGCTGGCACCCCGCCCCCTTGGGCTGGCAGCGCCGGCGTGGGGCACTTAGCCCGCCATCCAGTAAAAATCGATATGCAGTGCTAAATCTGTTTAGTAAACGCGATGCACATCAGCGCCTCGGTTTTTATCAACGATAACGAATCCGGCTTGCACGCTGACTTCGAGCGGTGGCTGGAAAAACTCGCGCCCGAAAAACCGCATTCGCAATACGCTCACAATCACGGCGAGGACAACGCCGATGCGCATCTTAAACGCACCATCATGGGCCGGGAAACAGTGGTCGCAGTCACGAAAGGCGTGCTCGACTTCGGGCCATGGGAACAAATTTTCTACGGCGAATTCGACGGCCTTCGTCGCAAACGCGTGCTCGTAAAAATCATCGGCGAGTGAACCTCAAAAAATAAGTCGGCGCGACTTCGCCTTGCATCTGAACTTCAGCGCGGGAACCGGCAGAACCGATTTCTAGACGTCTGGAAATCACGAATGCACGAATAGAACTTCCGACGCCTTTTCCAGAGTTCCTGAGTTCCACATTCCCTCTCAACTGCCGGCCGGCATCACGTAATTCAACACGGAGAAGAAGTGGCAAATGCTCCCGGCGAGCACGAACAAATGCCAAATCGCATGATGATATCTCAGCGATTTCCAGAGGTAGAAAACCGTGCCGCCCGTGTAACAAATTCCACCCGCAACCAGCAGCCAGACACCAGCGGCAGGCAGTGCGCTCAGGAGCGGACGAAAGGCGATCGCGATCATCCACCCCATGAAAATATAAATCAGCGTGGAGATTACTCGAAAACGGCCTGCCAGGAAAAACTTCATGATGATGCCCGCGACGCAAAGGCCCCAAATGACACCGAATAAACTCCAACCCCAGGGACCGCGCAGACTCACCAGAAGAAACGGCGTGTAAGTGCCCGCGATCAGCAGGAAGATTCCAGCGTGGTCGAGCTTCCGGAAAAATCGTTTCGCGCGCTCCGAACGAAGACTGTGGTAAATCGTCGATGCCGTATATGCGATGATCAGCGTCGAACCGTAGATCGCGCCGCTCGTCACACTCCACGCATCGCCATGCGAAACAGCGATCGTCACGAGCAAGGCCAAGGCGGCCACACTCAACAGGACCCCGATTCCATGGGTGATCGAGTTGGCGATTTCTTCACCGTTGGTATACGCAGCAGGAGCAGTCACAGAACGAACGTTAACTAATCCAACGGTATTCGTCTACTCCCGGCTCTGCGAAATCTTAGCCGCACCGATGCCGATCTCTCAATGCGCAGGCTTCACACCTGGAGGCAATGCCCCCACTTGCACCAAATTTTCGTAAGCGATCGCGAGTCGTGGCTGGGCATCTTTGAATTCCTTGATGTCAAAGTTCGTCGCAAAATAAACGGGGCCGTGCGTGGTTTCCACCCAACCCACGTACCACGCGATCGGACGTTCCACCCGCAACGTCATGCCGGTTTTCGCGCGGAGCGTCCATCCCTCGCCTCGCCCGGCAATCATGACTTCTTTCACCATTGCCATGTTTTCTTTGCGGACCGGCAGCTCGTCGTTGCGAAGCCGAACCAAGAACTCGATTTGCTGAACGGCCGAAATGCGGAGTTCGCCCTGCAGCCAGAACACATCGATACCGCCAGCGATATTCTCGTTTCCGTATTGGAACTGGGACACCCAATGTTTCATGCGTTCTTCTCCCACACGGCGAGCCAGTTCCTGGTAGAACCAAACTGTCGAGTTCCGAAAAGCCTCGCGCATGGCTTGATCGTGATTCCAAGCGGCGAAACCGCGATCCTTGCCATCCCACTTCAGCACAACATCAGGATTGGCAACAGCGCCGCACTCCAACGCGATGAGTGAATTCGGAATTTTAAACGTCGAGGCCGGAAGAAAAGCTTCGTCTGCACGGGCCAAATCGTTCGTTAACCATTTTCCGCTCACCGGCTCAAAAGCCACAAACACGCCGTGCAAGCCGCGTTCAGAAAACGCGGCATTCAGGCGAGGCTCCGACGTGAGTTTCGACCCAGCAGCAAACGCCGAGTTGGACAAACCGGCCGCAAGGCACAAAGCGAAAAGCCAACGAAACCTTTTCAACAAGTTCATCACGAGACGGTGATCATCGCTTTGAGCAGCGTCTTGTCCTTCGCCACTTCCGGGAAACGCGTCGGCACATCCTTCAGCTCGAAGCGATGGGTGATCCACGGCGTCGTGTCGATCTTGCCCGCTTCAATCATGTTGATGATCGAGCGGAACGTTTCCGGGCGCGAATTGCGGCTGCCCATCACCGTGAGTTCGCGACGGTGAAAAGAAGGGTCGTTGAACGTCAGGTCGCCTTGAAACAGGCCCACGAACACCAAGCGCCCACCATTCGTCGGAAACTCGAACGAAGCGGCCATCGATCCCGGATTGCCCGTCGCGTCCCAAACCATCGTGGGCATGTCGCCGCCGCCGATTTCCAGAAGCTGCGCCTTCACGTCGCCGTTCGCGGGGTTGACCGTGTGCTTCACACCGAGTTTTTCGCGGCAAAACGCCAGCCGAGGTTCAGCCGTATCCATGACGGCGAGACGCACGCCGGCGGCTTGCGCGAACTGAATCACGCTCAAGCCGATCGGGCCCGCGCCAATCACGAGCGCAAATTCGCCCGCTTCCGGCTCGCCGCGCTCGACGGCGTGCGCGCCAATGCCGAGCGTTTCCACGAGCGCGAGTTGATCGTACCCAAGCTTTGCCGCCTTGTGCAGTTTGCGCGCAGGCAGAGCAAAAATCGGCCGCATGCCACCGTCAGCATGCACGCCCAAAACCTTGATATTGGCACAACAATTCGGTTTTCCGCGACGGCAGGCGATGCACTTGCAGCAATTGACGTAAGGCTCGACCGAGCAACGGTCGCCTTCCTTCAGTCCGTTTGGTTCGTCACCTGGATCGATTACCTCGACACCGAGTTCGTGCCCGCAAATACGCGGGTAACTAAAAAACGGTTGTTTGCCCGCAAACGCGTGCAGGTCGGTGCCGCAAATACCGACACGGTGCACCCGAACGAGTGCTTCTCCGGGCTGGCGCTTCGGTTCGGCGGCATCGACCGCGGTAAACTTTCCGGGTTCTTGGAGGACAATCTGGAGCATGGGAAAAGAAATATTTTAAAAACAAACCACTGATGCACACTAATGAAGGGGAATAGCGGAAACACGGCAGCTAATCGAAAGGCTTATGCCGAAACATTTCCCACATCTCAATTAATCGTTGGAAATGAGTGGTGAATAAATTCACCCAACGACCGGGTCGCGGTTTTCTGGCAGGCCGCGCGTGAAATTGTGGTTGTGGATCGGGCGGAGGATTTCGAGCACTTTGGCCATCAGCTCAAAATCGACCGGCTCCATCGCCCACGCGATGTTCTTGCGGATGTTGTCGGGGTTCGCGCTGCCCACCAGCGTCGTCGCGATCCGCGGATCGGCGACGCAATATTGCACCGCGAGTTTCACGATATCGACACCGACGGATTGGCAAAATTCCACGGCCTTGCGCGCACCGCTTACCATCGCCGCCGGAGCGGGATGCCACGACGGTACACCGCGACTCGTCAGCAGCCCCATGCCGGTGGGCGACGCGTTGATCACACCGATGCCGCGCTCCGCGCAGTAAGGCAGCAACGAGGCCAGTGAGTTGTCGTTTAACGCGTAGTGACAGAACGAGAGAATCGTTTCGACGACGCCTTTGGGCACGCGGTCGATCACGCCCGGAAAAATCTTCAACGGCAGGCCCGTGATCCCAATGTGGCCGATCCGTCCTTTTTCACGCAATTTCACCAGCGCAGGCAGGGTCTCGTTCACGATCTGGTTGAGATCGGCAAACTCGATGTCGTGACATTGCAACAAATCGATGTAGTCGACCCCAAGACGCGCACAGCTTTCGTCGAGGCTTCGCGTGACGCGCTCCGCCGAGAAATCGAAAACCCCGTCCGCGTACTGCCCGACTTTGGTCGCGAGAATGTATTTTTCGCGCGACACCGTTTTCAACGCCTTGCCGAGCACCGTTTCGGCTTTCGTCACGCCATAATACGGCGAGACGTCGATGAAATTCATTCCATGGTCGAGCGCGACATGCACCGTACGGATCGCTTCACCCTCGTCGGTTTTGCGAAAAGCGTCGCCCAAAGAGGAAGCGCCGAAGCTGAGAACGGAAACTTTGAGGTCGGTTTTGCCAAGTCTGCGATAGTGCATGGAAAAGAGTTCGGTTAAGACGCCTGTTGCGCGAAAGCGTTTCAACACTTTGCGGATGACCGCAGCGCCAGCAAGACTCCTTCTTGTGCAGGCTGGCGACTAAAGCGTCGGCTGGGCGAGCAACGCTCAGAGCTTGTAAGCTTCCATCGCCGTTCCGCCCAACAGCCGCCCGCGTTCGGCCGCCGACAACGGCGCTGCGCATTTCTCGACGAAATCGATCCAGCGCGCGTACTCGCTCGCGACCAGGCACACCGGCCAATCCGAGCCGAACATCAACCGCGCTGGCCCGAACGCTTCTGCCACGACGTCGAAATACGGTCGCAGCAGTTCAGGCGTCCACTGCCAGCCCGGCACTTCTGTGACCACACCGGAGAACTTGCAGTAAACGTTTTCGCGCCGTGCGAGATCGCGCATATTGCGCGCCCAAGTCGGATCGGGCAGGCCCTGCACGACCGGCTTCGCAATGTGATCCAAAACAAAAATCTGGTCTGGGTGGCGATCGACAAACGCAATCGCCGCGGGCAACTGCCGCGCAAAAATCAAAATATCGTAGACGAGTCCGCGCGCAGTGACTTCACGCAGGCCGGCGTTGAATGCAGTGCCTTCCAAAAACTTCGGATCCGGCTCGCCTTGGACGACGTGGCGAACGCCTTTCAATTTAGGACTGGCTTTTAGTTCGTCGAGCACGCCCGCCACCGTTTTCTCCGCGAGCGGCACCCAGCCGATCACGCCTTTGATGAACGAGTTTTCCGCAGCGAGCGAGAGCAACCACTTCGTTTCTTCGACCGTTTGCCGCGCCTGTACTGAAACCACTCCGTCCACGCGTTCTGGTTTCAACGTCGCTGCCAGATCCGCTGGCAAAAAATCGCGCCGGATCACGCGCATGGCCTCGTCGATCCAGCCGTACTCCTCGGTATTGTAGCTCCAGAAATGATGATGGGCGTCGATTTTCACGCGGATTCGATAATGAGGTTGGCGTATTGCACCGTGTCGCCCGTCCGGATCAGCCCAATGGCGGAAGGCACTCGTTTCTTAAACTCAATGTGGGGTTCGAAGAGCAAAGGCACACCTTCGAGACGCGACGTCAACGCCTGAAGTCGCAAAGCGTCGTTGTTTTTCTTGAACTCCTTCGCCGCGAAAACGCGCCCGATCTTAAAATTACCGCGGATCGCATCCAGCACCTGAAGCACCGTGGGAACATCGTCGACAAGCGAGATATCGACCGTATCGATCTGCGGCCAAAACGGAAATCCACGATCCGCGATGACAAGGGTGTTGGTGTGACGAATGCGCGCGAGCAAATCGAGCAGCGCGGGGTTTAAGATTCCGGAACGAAGCATGACGCAATGTGTTTTGTACCACTCACACTAGAAAGCCAACCGCCCCGTGCACGCAAGAACTGCAAACGACCCGCAAAACCACGCTACTTTGCTACAATGGATCGTTGCGCATCACCTGTTCATTGGTTAATCGTCCTACCATACCATCGGACAACACCAACGAAATATCATGACGAAATCCATCACCACGACGTCTCATCACCGCTGGAAATTCTTCAAGACCGGTGGCCTCGATCAAGTCGCGCTCGAATCCGCCGCCGACCTTCTCGACCTGGAAAATCTCGATCAAAAACTTTGGGTCGCGTTGAGCTGCCCAGTTAAGGGAATCGAACTCGACGAAAAAACGCTCGCGCTCATCGACGATGACAATGACGGGCGCATTCGCGTGCCCGAGTTGCTTCGCGCAATCAAATGGGCTGCGATCCGTCTGAAGGATCCGGGCGACTTGCTAAAAGGTGCGGATGCCCTTCCGCTCGATACGATCAATGACCAAACGCCAGAGGGAAAAATCATTCTCTCGTCGGCACGCCAGACGTTGATCAGCCTTGGCAAACGGGAAGCCACGTCGATTTCGACGGCCGATAGCAGCGACACAAAAAAGATTTTCTCCGCCAACCCGATCAATGGCGATGGTGTGATTCCCGCCGAAGCCGCCGAAGACGACGAAACCAAAGCGCTGATCGCCGACATCATCGCCTGCGTCGGTGGCGCGATGGACCACACAGGCTCGGCCGGTGTCACCGCGGAGAAAGTCGATACCTTCTTTAAGGAAGTTGCCGATTATCTGAACTGGGTTGAAAAAGGCACGACGCCCGAAGTCGCTGTTCTCGGCGAAAAGACCGCCGCGGCTTTCGAAACCATCAAAGCTGTTCGTGCAAAAATTGACGACTACTTCGCCCGCTGCCGTCTTGCCGCATTCGACGCCCGCTCGATCGCCGCGCTGAACCGCTCTGAAACCGACTACCTCGAAGTCGCCGCAAAGGACATGAAGATTACCGCCGACGAGGTCGCCGGCTTCCCTCTCGCAACCGTCGCCGCCAACAAGCCTCTTCCTCTCTCAGAAGGTGTGAATCCCGCCTGGGCCGCACGCCTCGCAGAACTTCACGAAGAAGCCGTCAAGCCGCTCCTCGGCTCTGCCAAAGAATCGCTCTCCGAGGACGAATGGCTCGATATCTGCAAGCGCTTCGCACCCTACGAAAAATCGACCGCCGATAAACCCGTCACCGCCTGCGAAAAGCTCGGCCACGACCGGTTGAAAGCAATCGCGGCAAGCAAAAGCCGTGCAACCCTTCAAGAACTGATCGCCAAGGACAAAGCCATTGCGCCGGAATTCCAGGCCATCAGCGACGTTGATCGATTGGTTCGGTATTATCGCGACCTCCGCACGCTGCTCCATAATTTCGTCAACTTCGCCGACTTCTACTCGCGCGACAAATGGGCGGTTTTCCAATCGGGAACACTCTTCCTCGACAGCCGTTCGACCGAGCTTTGCATCCGGGTCGACTCCGCCAGTCCGCTCGCCGCGATGAGCAAGATGTACATCGCTTATTGCGCCTGCACACGCGCCGGCTCGCCCCCACTGACGATTGCCGCCTGCTTCACCCAGGGCGACAGCGACTACCTGTTCGTCGGCCGCCACGGCGTGTTCTATGATCGGCAGGGTCGCGATTGGGACGCCGTCATCACCAGCATCATCGATAATCCCATCAGCATTCGTCAGGCGTTCTGGTCGCCGTACAAAAAATTCATCCGTTTCATCGAGGAGCAGGTGGCCAAGCGCGCCGCGGCGGCCGAAAATGAATCGAACGCCAAACTGGCCAACGCCGCCGAAAAAACCGTTCAAGCCGACAAGGCCAAACCGGTCGAGCCGCCCAAGAAATTCGACCTCGCGCTCATCACCGGTATCGGCGTGGCGTTGGGTTCGATCGGCGGTTTCCTCGCCGCAATCTTCAGCAACTTCGTTCATCTCGGATTCTGGATGCCCGCGGGTATTATCGCCGTCATGCTCGCGATCTCCACGCCTTCCATGGTGATAGCCTGGCTCAAACTGCGCCAGCGCACACTCGGCCCCGTGCTCGAAGGCAACGGCTGGGCGGTCAACGGACGTGTGAAGATCAACATCCCGTTTGGCACCGCGCTGACCGACATGGCCAAACTACCTGCCAACGCCAAACGTTCGCTTGACGATCCGTACGAAGACAAGGAAGCCAAGAAGCGGAAGCGTGAAGGCATTCTCCTGCTCATCCTCCTCGCAGTCGCTGGCGCCTGCATCTGGATACGTTACGACGCCCTCCAGCATCGCGACGAACAGAAGCACCCTCATTACTTCTGGGAAACGGATCGGCCAGAGACCAAGAAGGACGCTGGAGATCCGACTAAAGCGCCCGCCCCCGCAACCCCGCCACCTCCAGCAACGAAAAGTTAAGGCCCATCGTTTCCATCGAAACCGCCGCGCTCCGGCGGTTTACGGCCGGCAAAGCGCCGGCCTTTTCATTTTTTCCGCGGACCTTCGATCGCGTAACGCTTCGCCTCATTGAGGAACGCTCGCACCCACGGCGAGGGCCTGCCGACACAGCGCCACCATCTCGAGCGGCTCGAAATCGGGCAATGGAATCACCCGCACGTTTCGATGGCGGATCAACCGAGGCTCATCGACAGCACACTTCGCTTCTTGAACAAAACAGGAATCGACTCCGTGCAGGTAAACATTCTCACGCCGTTGCCCGGCACTCCGCTCTTCGACGACATACGCGACACCGGTCGCATGACGGATCTCGATTGGAGCAACTATGATTTTCGTCACGTCGTGTTTCAGCCGGCGAAGATGTCCGCCGAAGAGCTGCAAGCCAGAGCGGATTGGCTGTACGCGCAATTTTACCGCCTCGATCGCGTCCTCTGGCGCTTCGCGAAAAGTCTTTTCGTCACCAGCCCGGTCGCAGCCATCCTCGGTCTGCGATTGGGCCTGACCTATCGTTGTGATAACAAGCGCGCAAAGATCGTCGGCTGGAATCCAGCCAGACAACACAAAGCCGTCACGAAGCTGGTCCCAGCCAACGTGACGGCTTGATTTTCAAAGCTTCGCTTACGCCTCGGCCCGCTTCACCATGCGTATTGGATATTTGGTGACAGTGAGGCCTTTGGCGTTGCGGCTCCCGACGGTGAGAGGCGTGAAATCGAATTCGAACTCCTTCACGCGCGCCGAGCAGCGTCCACTCAGGGTCACGTTGACCTTCTTGGTCATGCTGGCTTCGACTTTTGCGACGTCGAGGAACACCACCTTGGAGCCTTCGCTCGATGCAAGATTGTAGAGTTTTTCACGGGTAACGCCGCCGACCTGGAAGCGCTTGGCGAAGGCCTTCCCGCTTTCCTTGTCCTGGTAAATCATCGAATAGAAGGCCTTGTCGCCGTCCTTTGGTAGCAGCGCGACATGAAGAATATCGCGGCCCATGAAAACTTTGTCCGCCACGCGCGCGACTTTCATCGTGCCGTCGGCCATAAAGCAAATCACGTCGTCGAGGATCGAGCACTCCTGCACGAATTCGTGCTGGCGCCAATTGAGGCCGATGAAGCCTTCCTCACGATTTACGTACAGGCGTTGGTTCGCCGAAACGACTTCGTGCGCGCTGATCTGCTCGATCTCGTCGTAACTCGTGCGGCGCTTGACGCCCTTGCCGTATTTCTCGGCGAGCATTTCGTACCAGGCAACGGCGTAGGCCGTGAGGTTTTTCAGGTTCGCCTTCGTCTCCTTGATGCCGTCTTCGATCTTCTTGATCGCTTCGTCGGCTTGGAAACGGTTGTAGGCCGAAATGCGCTTGATGCGAATTTCCGTCAGACGCGTGATGTCTTCGTCGGTCACTTCGCGTCGCAGATTCTTCAGGAACGGCTTCAGGCCTTCGCGAATTTCCTCGAGCACGCTTTCCCACGTCTTGGATTTTTCAATACGCCGGTAAATGCGTTCTTCGATGAAGATGCGCTCAAGCGAATCCCAGTGCCATTGCTGCTCGAGTTCGCCGAGTTTGATTTCGAGTTCCTGTTTCAGCAGCGCCTTGGTCTTGTCGACGCAGCGCTTCAGAATTTCGCGCACGCCGAGGAAGATCGGTTTGTCGTTGCCGGTCGTCGGATCGGTTTCAATCACGCAGGCCGCGGGCGAGAGATTCACCTGGCAACTCGTGAAAACGTAGAGCTGTTGAATGACCTGATCGGGATCGGCGCCTTGCGGCAGGTGCACGAGGATTTCGACTTTGTCGGCGGTGTTGTCGTCGACGTGCTTCACCTTGATCTTGCCCTTCGCGTTTGCCGCGAGGATCGATTCGATCAAAGCTTCCGTCGTGAGGCCGTAAGGCAACTCGGTGATCGCGAGCAGGTACTTGCTGCGCTGCTCGATCTTCGCGCGGATCTTCACTTTGCCGCCGCGTTCGCCGTCGTTGTACTCCGAGAAATCCGCGATGCCGCCCGTCGGAAAATCGGGGAAAATGCGGAACGTTTTTCCCTGCAGGTGATTGATGGCCGCGCGGCAGAGATCGTTGAAATTATGCGGCAGAATCTTCGTCGAAAGACCTACGGCGATGCCGTCCGCGCCTTCGAGCAACACGATCGGGAACTTCGCCGGCAACGTCACCGGCTCGCGATTGCGGCCGTCGTAGCTCTGTTGCCAGGTTGTGGTTTTCGGGTTGAAAAGCACTTCGCGCGCAAACGGTGTCAAGCGGGCCTCGATGTAACGCGGCGCCGCCGCTTCGTCGCCCGTGTAAATATTGCCGAAATTTCCCTGCGGCTCGATTAACCAGCCGCGTTGCGCGATCGCGACGAGCGCTGCGCCGATGGACGCGTCGCCGTGAGGGTGCAATTTCATCGTGGCGCCGACGACGTTAGCGACTTTGTGGAAACGCCCGTCGTCCATGTCCCACAACGTGTGGAGGACGCGGCGTTGCACGGGCTTCAGGCCGTCGTCCATATGCGGCACCGCGCGATCGAGAATGACGTAGCTCGCGTAATCGAGAAACCACGTGCGGTAGTGTTTCGCGAGCGGGGCTTCCTTGCCGTTGCCCACGTGAGCGGCCGCGTCGCCATTGACGGGCGGAACACTGCTCGCACCGTTGCTATTTTCAACCGGAGCCGACGCTGACCGCGCATCGCTTTCCTCGTCGGCGGCTGCCTTCACTTCGGCAGCCTTGCGTCCGGTGCTCTCGGATTTTTGTTCAGCAGGCGACTGCTTCTGCGCTTTGGATTCCACATCCAGCGGCAGTTCGGGTTGGTCGTCAGGTTTCTTGGGCGATTTGCGTTTGGCCATTGCGAGTTTCGGTCGTGATCAGATGAACAAAACGCATTCAGGGCACTCCGCGCGGCGGTGCAAGCACATCGTCATGCATACCGATTGCGCGTTTTCCGCGCCTCACACGCGAAGTCACCGCATTGTCACGCAGCGACGCCTGACAAAATCAATCGGAGCCGTTGCGTAGCTTCGCTCTATGAAGATACCTGGCATCACTCCTCTTCTCGCGGCGGCCGGCGCACTCATCGCCTCCACCGCTTCGCTCGAAGCCCAGCTCAATACCTCCACCGGCATCGTGACCGGCACCAACCGCATCGCCGTCCCCGGCGCGACTTCGGTTTCGCTCAACGGCGTCAGTTTCGTCAATCAGGGCCTCGTCGGCGTGGGCTCGCTCTCAGCTCTCGCCACCGACGCTTGGGGTGAATCACTCGGTTCGGTTTCCGGACTGCAGATCGGCAACTTCACTTCAACCGGCAACGGCAGCTACACCGGCTCTTTCTACACGTTGCCCGACCGCGGCTACAACGCCGGCACGACATTCTCCAATTACGCCGCACGTATCCAGGAAGTGGATTTCACGTTCACACCCTACTACGGCGCTGCCACGACTTCGGCCAACCAGATCGCACTTTCCTACAACGCCACGGGTTCCACCAAGCTGACGTACAACAACGGCTCCGGCTTTGTCACCACGACCGGCCTCGTGCCGGACAGCAGCACGATGCTCGCAGCTAAAACAGTTCCGTACGTGACGATTTCCAATGGCTCGCCCGGCGTTCCGACTTCCGGCGGCACGACGATCAATCGGCTCTCGCTCGATTCCGAAGGTCTCGTCCTAAAAAAAGACGGTTCCGGGTATGTGAGCGACGAATACGCCGCTGCTATCTACCATTTCAACAGCGCCAAACAGATCGACGCCGTCATCACGCCGCCCGCGGCGATTCAACCGCACTCGCCCGCTGGAACGCTCGCCTTCAGTTCAGAAATTTCCAACGTCAACGGCCGTCGCGGCAACCAAGGCATGGAAGGCGTCGCGCTTTCGCCCGACGGCACAAAGCTCTTCGGCCTGATGCAGAGCGCCACGCTTCAGGATTCCGGCAGCGGCAACCAAGGCCGCCTCTACACGCGGCTCCTCGTTTACGACGTGAGCGGCAACATAGCGCCCGACGCCCCCGTCGCGGAGTACGTGTTAAAACTTCCGGTTCTCAACGACACCGGCTCGGGCAATCCGAACAAAACCGCAGCGCAAAGCGAGATAGTCGCTATCGACAACACGCACATCCTCGTCCTCGCCCGTGACGGCAACGGCCTGGGCGCCACGTCCTCCGGCCAGCCCGTTTTCAAAAGCGTTCTCCTCGTCGATCTCGCCGCCGCGACGAACATCGCCGGCACGCTCTACGATCTCGAAGGCGGCGACATCACTCCGGGCAACGGCACCACGCTGGCGCCGGGAATCACCACGCTTTCGTGGGCCGAAGCCGTCAACATGCTGAACGAAACTCAGCTCGCCAAATTCGGCCTCAACCTAAAGGCTGGTTCGGCAGCCGATCTCAACACTCTCTCCGAGAAATGGGAAGGCATGTCGCTCGTTTCCGCGCAGGACCCGCTCGCGCCGAACGACTACTTCCTCTTTCTTGCCAACGACAACGATTTCCTCAGCAGCAACACCTTGATGGCCGGCCTCGACGGCAAACTCCTGGCCGGCGTCGACACC
This sequence comes from Nibricoccus sp., assembly GCA_047600805.1. Classification (GTDB taxonomy): domain Bacteria; phylum Verrucomicrobiota; class Verrucomicrobiia; order Opitutales; family Opitutaceae; genus JADKHC01. Next base: position 4,847,781 of record JASGKG010000001.1, on the reverse strand, counting down.
GGCGTGACCAACAACACGACGTTTCTTGCTTATCGCGTGACGATCACGCCCGTCCCCGAGCCATCGACGTTTATGACGATCGGAGTTGCGCTTAGCCTCGGAGTGATTTTCTTCCGGCGCCGTAAGCGTTAAGATTTTTTCTAGTTAGGCCATAATAGGCCGGGGCGGCGCAGGTCGCCCCGGCTTTTTCTTGGCTAACGGGGGAGTGAACTCGTTGCCAGCGAAAGAAACGGGGAGAGATTTGACCCCTCGCGCGGGATTGTGGATCTTCGGATCACTCCCCCTCCCCGATGATCACCCGACTCGCCCACGTTTGTATCCACGTTTCGAATATCGACGCCGCTATGGACTTTTATGGAAAAAAGCTCGGGCTGCCCGTGAAATTCACTTTCGAGAAAAAAGGGCGTCTCGGCGGCGCTTACTTCGAGATTGGAAACGGAAACTTCATCGAGGTTTTCGAAGTGCCTAACCTCAAGGTCGTGAACACCGGCCTGGCCCATTTTTGTCTGGAGACCGACAACATGGACGAATTCATCCGCACGCTGCGTTCGCGCGGCGTGGCCTGCACGGACAAAAAGCTCGGTGGCGATGAGTCGTGGCAAACTTGGCTTGAAGATCCCGACGGCAATAAATTCGAAGTCCACGAGTACACCGACAAAAGTTTCCAATACCACGGCGGTGTCGCGGAGATCACCTGGTGAACCGACATAACTATCGGGCTTGATCATAAAGGTAGGGCGACCCCTCCCTGGGGAGCCGCGTTGGGTTTGGCACAACAAGAACGCACCACCTTCCCGTACGACGCTTGGCTTCTCTATCAGACCTTCGACCAAGAGGTATCAACCCTCATCGTTGCCTCGGGATGACGATCTAAAAAAACTATGTCTGCAGCCCGTACGTCGTTCCGAACCAGCGCGGCGAGGACGCCCCGCTCCACCTGCAGCTACCAACCGGGTTATTCGAAGCTCTGCGCCAAACATTCTTAAGGCTGCAGCTACAATTCGAACAACGGCGGCGATCTTTCGATTCACTGCGCCAATGATTCCAAGCTCTGCGCCACTTGTTTCATAGACTGCAGCAACATTTCGTTGTGCTGCACCAAGCTTTTGTCGGCCTGCACCGCTGTTCCGAACGACTGCACTTAATATTTAGAAGACTGCACCAGTCTTTTTTTCCACTGCACCAGCTATTTCTTCTCCTGCACTACTCTTCTTTTATGCTGCACCAAACATTTCAGATGGTGCACCGATCCTGTTTTGCACAACACCTTTATTTTTATATACTGCGCCACAGGTTTTGTAGGCTGCGCCAATTGTTTTTTCTCCTGCTCCAATCATTTTAAGTGCTGCGCCAATGCTTCGCATCACTGCGCGCGATATTCGAACAACTGCGCCACGAGTCTTTTCACTGCTCCAGACATATATTTCACTCCTCCAGACATTCAATCGCCTGCGCCAGTCATTCATTCGGCTGCTCCAAGCATTTATTTGGCTGCGCCAGCAATTTAATCGGCTGCGCCAGTGATTTTTTACACAGCGCATTTGTTTTTTTCGACTGCGCCAATCGTTTTGTAGGCTGCGCGAATGATTTTGTAAGCTGCGCTCGATGTTTTTGGCACTGCCCCAATAATTTTTGGTGCTGCACAGATTGTTTTTACTGCTGCGCGGATACTTTTTAATGCTGCACCACAAATTTTCGAGCCTGCGCCGATGGTTTTGTCGACTGCGCCACCTGTTATGATGAGTAGCGCGACCCATTTTCACGCTCCAGATGAGTTCCCCATCGCCGCGTCAGGTAAGCGGAGAGCACACCACGGCATTGAAATGCGGCCGCCCGAGAAAATCCCGGCACCTACTCGGTTCGGTGTCGGTGAAAGGTCTTTGCGAACTGCGGCTCGGGTCCGTGCTGCAGCAGATCCAGGGCGATCGGCAGGCAGGGGTCTTCTCCGGCGGCCAGTTGCGCACGTGTCGGACGCGGCACCACGTGATCGGGCATCACGCCGCGATGTTCCAAGCGCTGCCCGTCCAATCCGACATAGTCCCTCACGGGTATTTGGATCAGCCCGCCGTCTGGAAGATCGTAGCGGCGTGAGCTGATCACGGCGCCGGCCGAGCGTTCGCCGACGACAATCGCGCGATGATGAAACTGCAGCACGTGAGAGAAGATTTCCGCCGCACTCGCAGTACCCGGACTGGTGAGCACAACCACCCGCCCCCGGTAATGCGCTGAATTCCAAGAAAAGCTGCTCGTCTCACGCCGGTTTCCCGAGCGACTGATCCAAGTTCCGTTCGCCACGCCATGGGGAAACGATTGCGGGAAAAATTCCGCTTCAGAAACACTGAGCATGAGCGCGTTGCCGCCCGGGTTTCCGCGGAGATCGACGATGACGCCGGGTGCTTCAGCATGCTCTTTCAGCTGCTCGCTCAGCCACGAGAGCGTCTTTTTGCTAAATTCGTCGAACCTGAGATAGACGAAGCCTCCGTCGAGTTTTCGCGTTTCGAGGCGAGTGAAAGTCAGCAGCGCCGGATCGATCACGAGCGTGCGCCTTTGATCTTTTTCGTCGAAGAATTCAAAAGTCACCGGTTGCCCAAGGCGTGTGACAAAACTTTCGCCTTTCGTGAAAGGCGAACCATTGCGCATCGTCACGATCCAACCCGGTTTCACGCCCGCCTTTTCCGCCGGGCTGCCCGGGACGAGTTCGCGGACCACCATTTTACCTTCGATCTCGGTCAACATCATGCCGACGGCCGCGCGCGCTTCCTCGCGGCGCTCGAAACTTTGTCGAGGTGACGCCGCGTGAAGGTGAGATTCCTTCATCTCCGCGCACATGTGGTTCAACACGGAATACAGCGCGGTATCGTCCGCTGCTTTTTCTGCTTCGGGGCGATATTTCTCCCTCATCGCGTTCCAATCGACGCCGCGGAATTTGGGATCGAAGTAGTTTTCGTTGGTCAACGTCCACGCCTTATCGAACACAGCGAGATTGACCGCGGCGCGATCCTGCGCCTTGAGCGCGACGGGCTCGCGGTATTCTTTCGGCGCCGTCGCGCAGCCTGACAACAGCAGTAGAGCCACTGCTGTCGCGAAAAAAAACAGTCGGTTGCGGCTACACTGGAATTTCGAGCGGGCGAAACACGAGTGCCGGCGCATTTCGGTTAAGCCTCGACCAGGTCCTTTTCGACGCGGAGGTTGCCGATGATGAAGTCCTGTCGCTCCGGCGTGTTTTTGCCCATGAAGAACGAGAGGAGCTCGTTGCTATTGTGCAAATTGGTAAGACTGACTGGTTCGAGTTTGATGTTCTCGCCGATGAAGTCCTTGAACTCGCTGGCGGAAATCTCGCCGAGACCTTTGAAGCGCGTGACCTCAGCGGTCGTGCCGAGCTTGTGCATGGCGGATTGCTTTTCGGCCTCGGAATAGCAGTAGGTCGTCTCCTTCTTGTTGCGCACGCGGAAGAGCGGCGTCTCGAGAATGAAAACGTGGCCGTTGGTGATCAGTTCGGGGAAGAACTGCAGGAAGAACGAGAGCAAGAGCAGGCGAATGTGCATGCCGTCGACATCGGCATCGGTCGCGACGATCACGCGATTGTAGCGCAAGCCGTCGAGGCCTTCCTCGATGTTCAGCGCACTTTGCAGGAGGTGAAATTCCTCGTTCTCGTAGATAACCTTTTTCGAGAGACCAAACGTGTTGAGCGGCTTTCCTTTGAGGGCGAAGACTGCCTGCGTTTGCACATCGCGGCACGACGTGAGCGAACCGGCGGCGCTGTCACCTTCGACGATGAAGAGCGTGCTGTCCTCGGCGCGTTTGTCCTTCGAGTCGAGGTGCACGCGGCAATCGCGGAGCTTGCGATTGTGCAGCGAGGCTTTCTTCGCGCGTTCGCGGGCGAGATTGCGGATGCCGGAGAGCTCTTTGCGTTCGCGCTCGGAGTCTTCGATCTTTCGCTTGAACGCCTCGGCCGCCTCGGGGTTGCGGTGCAGCCAATTATCGAGGTGCTGTTGAAGAAAATTGCCGACGAACTGGCGAATCGACGGGCCGTTCGGGCCGATGTCGGTCGAGCCAAGTTTTGTTTTCGTCTGCGATTCGAAAACCGGCTCCATCACTCGCACGGAAATCGCGGCGACGATGGATTGTCGGATGTCGGCGGCGTCGTATTCCTTCTTGTAGAAGTTTCGGACTGTCTGCACGAGACCTTCGCGAAAGGCCGCGAGGTGCGTGCCGCCCATGGTGGTGTGCTGGCCGTTGACGAATGAGTAATAGTCTTCGCCGTAGTGGCCGCCGTGCGTCATCGCGAGTTCGATATCGTCGCCCTCGAGGTGAATGATCGGGTAAAGCGTTTCGCCCGTGAGCTTCTTGGTGAGAAGATCGCGCAGGCCGGCTTCGGATTTGAAGACCTTGCCGTTGAAAGTGAGCGTCAGCCCGCGGTTGAGGTAGGCGTAGTTCCACATCATCTCCTCGATGAACTCGGCGCGGAACTTGAAATCTTTGCCGAAGAGCGCCTCGTCCGGAGTGAAGGCGATGATCGTGCCGTTCTTCTCGGTCGTGGACGTGACGCGGTGGTCCTTCTTCAGTTTGCCCTGCGCAAACTCGACGATCTTCGTTTGTCCGTCGCGAACGGCTTGGGCGCTGTATTCGAAGGAAAGCGCGTTGACGGCTTTCTGGCCCACGCCGTTGAGGCCGACGGCCTTCTTGAAAGTTTCGCTGTCGTATTTGGCGCCGGTGTTGATGACCGAGACACATTCGAGGAGCTTGCCGAGAGGAATGCCGCGTCCGTAGTCCCGCACGCGCACGGTGCGGTCGAAGAGCTCCACCTCAATCTTCTTGCCGAAGCCCATCGTGAATTCGTCAATGGAGTTATCGATGGATTCCTTGATCAAAACGTAAATGCCATCCTCGGCGTGAGAGCCGTTGCCGAGACGCCCGATGTACATGCCAGGGCGGAGGCGGATGTGTTCAGTCGATGAAAGAGTCTTGATACTGGCTTCAGTGTAGGCGTTGGCCATGGGAATTTATTGCGCTAGCGTCAGGCTCGGAGCGAGCGTGACAAGCGAAAAGCATCGTGCAAAGTTACCGGCGCACATCTCTGAATCAGAGCTGTCTGCTAAAGTTTCACCACACATTCAGATGAAAAAACTCCTCTATATTCTCGCCGGCCTGTTCGTCGTCGCCGTCATCGCTCTCGTCATCATCATCGCCAAACTTGGGACGATTGTGAAGACGGCCGTCAACAACGTGGGGCCGAAAATCACGCAAACGACCGTCGTCCTCAACGACGCCGACATTTCGCCATTCTCGGGCAAAGGAAGTCTCAAGGGACTCACCGTCGGAAATCCGAAAGGCTGGACCACCGAGCGCGCTTTCTTCCTGAAAGAAGTCTCGATCGATCTCGAACCGAAGTCCGTCACGGGCGATCACGTCGTGATCAACAGCGTTGTCATCGATAATCCCGAAATCACTTACGAGACAACCGGCACTCTCACCACGAGCAATCTGCAGGACCTGATCAAAAACATTCAGGGCACGGAGCAACAGCCGCCCACCACTCAGCCGGAGCAAAAGCCTGAACAGCCCGGCAAGGAAACGAAGATTGAGATCAAGAAATTCAGCCTGACCAACGTCACGGTTAAAGTCGCCTACAACACGAACGTCTACACGGTGCAAATTCCGGACCTGATCATGAACGATCTCGGCACGCGCGAAGGCGGCCTCACTCCGCAACAGCTCTCTATCGCCATTATCAAGGAAATCTCCGCTCAAGCCGGCAAGGCCGCCGTCGAAGCCGCCGCCAAGAAAGGTGTTTTCGACAAGGTTAACGAGAAAGCCGGCGACGCCCTCCGCGGCCTACTCGGCGGAAAGAAATAAGTTCGTCGCCCCGTCAGCTTCGCCGCTTAGGCAAACCTAATTCGCAAAACAAAAGCCTGCTCCGCAAAGAGCAGGCTTTTTTGTTAACCAGAGAAAACGGTCGTTCAGTAGGCCGGCACCGCGGGCCGGAGCGCGGAGGACTTGGATTGAATGACCGCTGTCGTCGACTTAAGTCCGTCTGCTTTGGCGGTGAGCTTCAGTTCGCCAGGTTCTTTCGAACCCTGCACAATGATTTGCGCCAGCCCGTTAAAAACGCTGCGACTCCAAGCGGCTGGCGGCGGTGCATCCTGGAAGCGCAGTTCCACGCCTTTGTTCAGCCCGGCCGCAGAACTGTAGTTGGCGACGGTCACCGCGACCACGTTCTGCCCCGGACGAAGGAGCTTCTTCACGTCGAAGACAGAAGCGGCGCGCGCATCGCCGTTCGGGCCGACCTTCTCGCCATTGACGTAAACAGATCCTCCGCCTTCGATTTTGCCGAACCAAAGCTCAACGGCAGAAGCGAGCAAGTCGGTGGCATTGACATTGAAGCGGGCACGATAGACCGCCTTCTCTCGGAGGCCGAGAGGCCCGCGTTCGATGGTCACATCAGCAGTTTCCCAAGCAGAGTCGTCGAACGCTTCGGCTACCTCCGGAACAGTGGCCGCATGGACATCGACAGCCTTCTTCATGCGCCAGCCGTCGATGGACTGTTTGCGGGCAGCTCCGACAGCGACAAAGGTGTCCGGCTCGTGGCAGCTCGGATCGCCATTACCCACGCCGAGAATGCGGCCTGGCCCTTCAAGTTCGAAGGATATCTTGTTGCCGACGATCGGCACGATTCGGCCTTGGTCGTCGGCGACAGACACAGTGATGATCGAAATGTCTTCACCATTCGCATCGATCGCGGCGCGATCCGGCGTAAGCTGAACAGCCACGGCAGCACCGGTGGTTTCGACTTTATCCTCAGCAGCAACCTGGCCGGCTTTGTACGCCTTCGCGGACAGCGTGCCTGGCGTGTATTTGACTTTCCACGACAACTGCGAGTTGCGCGGCATCGCCTGCTTGCCGAGGCTTTGTCCATTAAGAAAGAGTTCGACCTCATCGCAGTTGCTATAGGCGCGCACGTCGATCTCCTGACCTTCACGCCCGGACCAGTTCCAGTGCGGCATCACGTGGACCATCGGTTTTTCAGTCCACCACGATTGATAGAGCCAGAAGTTATCCTTCGGGAAACCGCACGTGTCCAGAATGCCAAAGTGTGAGCTGATGCAGGGCCACTCATAGGGCGTAGGCTCGCCGCGATAATCGAAGCCCGTCCACACAAAGCCGCCCGACAGCCACGGGCGCGTGGCGTAGAAACTCCACCAATCGTGCGCCGTGTTTGCCCAGTCCGGCGCATTCACGTCGTAGGCGCTCACGTACCCGCGCGACGTATCGTTTTCGTAGATACCACGCGTGCTCACCGTGCTGCCCTGCTCCGTACCAACATTCGGCTGCTTCGGATGCGCGGCATGGTAATCGTCCACGCCCTGGCCGATGTGATAATTCCAACCACGCACCTCGATCACCTCGTTCACGCCTGGGAACTCGTTGCCCACCGGCGCCGCATAGGTGATCGGACGCGTCGTATCGAGACGGCGAATAGCGGCCTGCATTGTCGCGGCGACGCGTTTTCCCGCAGGTGTACCGGCGGTGCCGAATTCCTCGTTGGCAATGGACCAGATGACGACGCTCGCATGGTTGCGGTCGCGTTTGATCAACTTTTCAAGGCGGTCGATGTTCGCTTCGTCGCTGCCAAGCAATCGGTTTTCGTCCATCACCAACATGCCGAGACGATCGCAAGCTTCGAGCAACTCCGGCGTTGGTGGGTTGTGGGAGGTTCGGTACGCGTTGCAGCCCATTTCCTTGAGTTTGGAAATGCGGAAATACTGAAGCCGATCGGGCAACGCCGCTCCCACCCCTGCGTGGTCCTGATGGTTGCACGTGCCTTTAATGACGTACGGCTGACCATTGAGCAAAAAGCCTTTCTGCGTATCGAAAGCGACCGTGCGCAAACCAAATTGAGTCTCCGTACGCTCAAGAGTTTGGTTGGCGATCACCAGCGCGGAGACGAGTTTGTAGAGTTTAGGTGTTTCGGGTGACCAGAGCTCGGGCTCATCGATGCGCACTTCGTAACGAGCAACCACAGCACGCGCCCCTTCGATCCGAACCGGCTCCCGGCCCCGCGCGGCAACTTTGCCGTCCGGCCCAATTATCTCCCACATGATCGCGCCGTCGGCCACCGCCGACTGGGTGTTCTGCAGCTCCGTTTGCACGAGCACCTGCGCAGGCCCGCCCGGCACGTTGTTGCGAAAACTGCTTTGGACAAAAATCCCGTCAGGCGCGATGGCCACCGGCGCAGTTTTCACCAGCCAAACATGGCGGTAAATGCCCGCGCCTTCGTAGAACCAGCCTTCGTTTTGCGTCGCATCAACTCTGACCGAAACCACGTTCTTACCGCCAAAATTCGCCACGTCGGTAACATCGTAGCGAAAACTGCTGTAGCCGCTTTCATGGCGACCAACAAACCAGCCGTTCACAAACACCGTGCAGTCGCGGTAAACGCCATCGAACTCGATCCAAATGCGGCGCGCTGCGTCAGCCTTGGCCAGATTAAACGTGCGCCGATACCAGCTGACGCTGTTTTCCGGGAAAGCCTCACCCAGAGCTTTGTAACCATGCGATACGTCGGCTTTCTGATCAAACGGAAGCTCGATCGCCCAATCGTGGGGCAAGTTCACCTCGCGCCAGCTTGCATCGCTGTAGGAAACGTTCGCCGGACCATAGCCCGTGCCCGCCTTCGACAAGCTCTGGCCAATTCCCCAATCATTTCCCAGATGGAATTTCCATCCGGAATCCATCAGCAAACGCTCGCGAACAACCGGAGCAGGTGCAGGGAGATTCGCCGCATGTGAGGCCAGGCTGATGCACAGCGCAAGGCCGATAACGGTAAAGAGACTTCGAGTGATGTTCATAAAAAAAGTATTCTTTGGCAGTGATGATTTGCCCAAAAGTGATGAGGTAGGCCGATCATAAGCATCCCCGTTTCCGGGCGGAGGAGTTTTTCACGCAGGGTCGTTAATTAGGCATGAATTTGGAACATTTGCACGCACTCTCATCAAAGGAAGAACCAATAGCTCAGCTTTATGAAACCATCGTATTGGGAGGCACTGGAGAGCGTTTCAGCACCGTCAGTGCCGGACTTGGCCGAGCGAGGTGAAAGGCAATCGGCACAGGTTCCTCGCCTCAAGCCAATCCGTCGAGAGAGCACCGCTTACCGCCATCGCCCAAATTGATCAAGGAATGTGCTCGCCCGCACGAATCAAACTGTTCAATTTTTTATCGAATCATTCGATTAAGTACCCCGCCCTGCTCCATGCACTTCTGCCGCCGAAACTCAGTGACGTGTCTCGCCTTTCGCCTCTGCCTCATTCTTGTAAGCGCGCTTTTCGCAACGGGTACGCTCCGCTCTGCGCCGCCGTTTTATTTCGGAAATGATCTCTCCGTTACAAATCAGATGGAAGATTGCGGCGCGATCTATCGCGAGAACGGTGCAGCCAAAGACCCTTTCCAAATCATCGCGGATCACGGCGCCAATCTCGTGCGTGTCCGTCTCTGGAATGATCCGTGGTGGATGCAGTTGATTCCGCAAACCGCACCCAACTCCAAGGCCCAATACTCCGATCTCCCGGATGTCATCAAAACCATTTCCAGAGCCAAAGGCGAAGGCATGGCTGTGATGCTCGATATTCATCTGTCCGATTTTTGGCCCGATCCCTCGCGACAGATAATTCCGCGAGCTTGGAGTTCGATCGCGAGCGACGACACAGCCCTCGAGACCGCCGTGCACGACTATGTGCGGGACGTCCTCATCGATCTCAACAATCGCGGGCTCATGCCGGAAATCGTCAAGCTCGGCAACGAAACCAACCCTGGCCTTCTGATCGCTCAAACGCTGAACGCATCCTGGAACGCCTCGACGCAAAAGCTAGATTACTCGGTCAGCGGAGTTTCTCGCACCGGCAACAGCCATTTCTCGCGCATGTGGAACGCCGCCATCCGTGCCGTCCGCGAAGTCGGCGCGACTGCCACCGTCAACCCAAAGATCGCTCTGCACGAGGCCGGCACCAACCAGTTGGTTAGCTTCTACGACTGGATGATGACGATCGGCGTCACCGATTTCGACATCATGGGATTTTCCTATTACTATTCTTGGCACGGCGGCACGATCGGCGGTGTCGGCAACAAAATCCGCGAGCTTAAAACAAAATACCCCGCCTACCAGGTCATGGTGGTGGAGACTGGTTATATTTGGACCCAAGGCTACGCCGATACCAACAACAATATCCTTAACACAGCCGACCCCAGCTTCCTGCCCGTCAGCCAGGCCAATCAGCGCGCCTACATGGTGGCGCTCACTCAGGAAGTGATCAATGCAGGCGGCAACGGCGTCGTGTTCTGGGAGCCAACGTGGGTCTCGACGAATTGCCGCACGCCTTGGGGGCTCGGCTCAGCTCAAGAGAACGTCGCATATTTCGATTTCAACAACAGCAATAATTTCCACGTGGGCGGCACTTGGCCCGAAGCCACCTACACCAATATTTCCGGGATTCCGGTGATGAACATACAGCCGATTTCCTGGAGTGCCAACGTGGGTGCAACGGTTACGTTTGCTGCGTCGGCGTTCGGTATTCCTGCTCCAACCTACCAATGGTACAAAAATGGGTCGCCCATCCCCAGTGCCACCAGCCGGTCGTATTCAATTTCCAACGTCACCAGCGCGGACGCCGCGAGCTATACTTTGGTCGCCACGAATTCGCTCGGCAGCGCGACGAGCAACGCCGCGACACTCACCGTCAACGTCACGGATACGACGGCGCCCTCCGTCCCAACCAATCTGACCGGCACGGCGGTTTCCACCACACAGATCAATCTCAGCTGGACCGCGTCGACCGACAACGTCGGCGTCGCCGGCTATGGCATTTATCGCAACGGCTCGCTCGTAACAACAACTGCAAACACCGTGTACTCCGACACCGCGCTCGCTGCGGGAACAACCTACGCGTATTCAGTTAATGCTCACGACGCCGCCAGCAACACCAGCGCTAAAACCACTGCGATCAACGTGAACACGTTCGATATCGCACCACAGATCACCACGCAGCCCGCCGCCCTGACGACGGCCGCCGCCGGAACAAGCGTCACACTTAACGTGACCGCAACCGGGACCAACCTCCAATACCAGTGGCGGCTTTCCGGCCAAGCCCTTGCAGGCGCCAATTCGGCCAGCTACACTATCGCCAGTCTTAGTTCCGCGACGGCGGGAACCTACTCGGTCGTGGTTTCAAACTCAGCTGCTTCGGTGACGAGCACTGACGCCATAGTCCAGATCTCCGCCTCTTCCAGCTCGTCGTCTTCCTCGAGCAGCAGCTCGAGTTCGTCCTCGTCGTCCAGTTCGTCGTCTTCTTCGAGCAGTTCGAGTTCTTCGTCGTCAAGCAGTTCCTCTTCCAGCAGTAGCTCTGGTTCATCCAGTGGATCCACACCAGCGCCCAGCGGCGGTGGTGGTGGAGCTCAGCCGATCTTGTTTATTGTCGTCGTCGCCGCGATGCTCCTGCGGAGAGTGACGCAAATGGCGAAAAGTGACTGAGCACTTTCCCTCAAAAACCGCGGTAACACTGTTGTATTAGCTCATCGGTCTTAAAAGCCGCTCGCTCGGGTCGATATCGGTGAAAACAACCACCCATGTTCCTGAGCCGCGTCCTCCCGATTTCGGCAAAAATTTTGCGCGCTGTCATCAATCCGACACGCAAATCGCTCTGCGCGGTCACAACCGTTTGGCTGGGAATTCTCACGAGTGTTAGCGCCGCAGCTCCGGTGTTAAAGCAGCTCAGCCCGACCGTTTATCAGACCGAACACTGCTTATTCGTCATCGATAGCTCGATCACGTGGTCGTCTCCCGCGACGGCGTATAATGAGCTCTACGGCGCACCGTTTACTAAGCTCAACAACGCTTACGACACGTTGGTCGCGCAGTTTCCCGGCACGTATTTCTCCATTTGCTACATCGCGAACACCGGCGCCTCGCAGGTCCCCAACTACATCGACAGGACCAATAAGGGAACCGGCTTTAACATGCAGTATGTGGTCGGCACGCCGAACACTTTCGCGACCACCGACTTTTGCCGCTACAATTTACCGGGAGGCTCCGTCACCGCGCCGGTGCTTGCCGTTTTCGACCATGAATTAGGGCACGCTTGGGGCGCGCGCGCCTTCTATAATCTTACGCCGCCTTCGCTGAGCAACGGACACTGGTTGGAGAATTCCACCGTAGATTGCCAGCTCGGTTCCGGGTACTCGAGCGACAACTGGACCACGGTGAACAAAATCTACGGCGATCCTACGCACGGGTTTCGTTGGCAAAAAGTTTCCAACGCTCGCTCCAACGACTACGAAACATTTTCCGAGCAGGCACTTTATCTCATGGGACTCGCCGCGCGTTTTCCGACTTCCTACGTGCTCAACAGTCCAGTCTACAATTCGAATCTCACGATGGCGTATTCGTCAGTGGATACGTTCACCCACGCCGACATGGTCGCCACCTACGGCGTGCGAAATCCGGATTACACAGCGTCCCCCAAGCGGTTTCGCCTCGGGTTCGTATACATCGCGCGAGACATGGCCGAAGTGAACACCGTCTTCCAGGCCGTCGAAAGCTCCATCGATCATTTCTGCAATGCCGAATCAATCGACACCGCCACCTATCGTTCGCAAACTCCTTTTCTGTGCAACACACGCTACCGCGCGAGCGTTGACGGCCTGCTCGCGGACCTGGACGGAAATCAAACGCCGACTCTCGCGGTCAGCAATCCCTACGTGACCTCGGTGGACGGCACAGCCTCGGTCACCTTCACAGCAACCGATTCCGATGGACCTGCCCCCGTGGTCACGGTCGTGCCTGCATCGCCGCATTGCACCGTTTCCGGCAGCACCGTGCAAATCAGCGGACTCCCCGACGGCGTGCACTTCTTCACACTCAAGGCCGTCGATTCGGGCGGGAAAAAAATGTTCTCGCACTTCACTGTCGAGGTCCAGCGCCCTACCAGTTCCACAACTATTTCAACACAGCCAGTCGATCAGACCGTCACCGCTGGAAGCTCTACCACGTTCGCGATCTCAGCCTCGGGAACTCCTGCGACGTTCACCTATCAATGGTATCGCCAACCAGCCCGTACCAGCACGTGGTATCAGCTCTCCGACGGGAATGGCTACACCGGTAGCACGACCAACACGCTCGGCCTCGATGCCACCGTGGCGATGGATCAAGATAGTTTTCTGTGCGTCGCCTCCAACAACGCCGGAACCGCCACAAGTTCACCTGCCTCGCTCCGCGTCAACGAGACCTCTGCCACTTTTACCACCCAACCCACCGATAAACTCGTGGTGGTCGGAACCTCGACGCCTTTCGACGTTACGGCTGGCGATGCAAACACGACTTACGGTTATTACCTACATCAGTGGCAGCGCCTCTCCGCGGGCACGTCCACGTGGATAGATCTATCGGATGGTTCTACCTACAACGGCACCACGACCGCCTCTTTGCGCGTCGTGAGCACCCTCGCTATGGACGGCGATCAGTTTCGCTGTCTCGTCACCAACACCGCAGGAACAGCCACCAGCAACTCCGCCATGCTCGCCGTCGGCACGCGCCCCTCGATCACCACACAGCCGATTTCACCGGTAACGATCACCGCCGGCCAAACGGCAACCTTTAGCGTCGTAGCAACGGGCTCGGCACCGCTCACCTACCAATGGTCGCGCTACGGCGTGCCAATCCCGGGAGCGACCAGCGCTACTCTCACTATTTCCAACGCACAAACCAGCGACGCTGGCGCCTACACCGTCGATGTCACTAACGTTTTGGGGCTCGCGCGAAGCAACGTCGGTTCGCTCACGGTAACCGCGGGCTCCTCTTCTTCGAGCAGCAGTTCCTCCAGTTCGAGTTCGTCATCCTCTTCCTCCAGTTCCTCGTCGAGCAGTTCGTCATCTTCATCGTCCTCCAGTTCGTCCTCATCGAGCAGTTCTTCGAGTTCGAGCAGTTCGTCCAGTTCATCGTCTTCCAGCTCTTCGTCTAGTTCCAGTAGCTCGTCGTCTTCTAGCTCATCCAGCTCCTCTTCAAGTTCGGGAGCATCCGGACCGATTGCGATTCCCGTTACCACACCCGCCGAGCTGTCCACAGCGATCACCTACGCCAACAACAATCCACTCGCGCAAGTCACGATCCATCTCACCGCCGGCTCCTACAACCTGACAACAGCACTTCCGACGATCACCGCCGCGCAGTTGAGCATTCAAGGTCCGCTCATCAGCAGCGCCACTCTCGATGCTTCAGGACTGATCAACTCCCCCGTTCTCGTCGTGCAGGCCAACCAGTTCGCCATCAACAAAGTCGCTTTCATAAATGTCGGTGGCCGCGCGATCAACATCCAGCCCTCCGCAAATCAGGGAACCGTTTCAAATTGTTCGTTTTCCACATCCACCAGCTCCGCCATCGATGGACAAGGCTGCACGAACTGGTCAATCACTGCGAATACGTTCAACGCCATCGCAGGCACGTCCTCGACCGCTGAACCCGCAGTTCGCTTTTATGCCGGAGCCTCTGGCTCGATCATCACTGACAACTTCTTTCTCAACTGCGACCGCGCGATCGCTTTTGGACAGGGTGCAACCTCGCCCCACACCGGCGGCCAGATTCAAAACAACTTTATTTCAGACGTTCGAACAACCGGAAGCTTCCCTGGACCAGCGATCTCGCTCGAGAGCACTCTCTCGCCCGCGGTCGACAACAATACCCTGTATTTAGCCGGCAACTACGCCAACGCGATCGAGTACAGCTACGCCGGCACCACTGGCGCGCTGATCCGCAACAATCTCTCGAACAAAGCCATCGCTGGCCTAAACGGCGCAACAGCTTCTCTCGCGACAAACCTCAGCTCTGCCTCAAGCTCCTGGTTCGTTGATCCGGCTGCGTGCGATCTTCATCTCACCTCGGCGGTCGCCGGCGTCGTCAACGCCGGCAGCACCATCGCAGATATGACCGCGGATATCGACGGCGATCCGCGGCCGACGGGCTCAGCCTTCGACATCGGCGCCGACGAATATTCCGGCCCGTCAAGTTCCTCGTCTTCGAGCAGTAGTTCCAGCTCCTCTTCGTCCTCCAGCTCATCGTCGAGTTCTTCTTCATCAAGCAGCTCAAGTTCGTCTTCAAGCAGCTCGAGTTCCTCCTCATCGAGCAGTTCGTCATCCAGCAGTTCAAGCGGCTCAACAGGGAGCTCCGGCGCAACATCCGCGCCGGCGGGCGGAGGCGGAGGTGGTGCAGTCCCAACGTGGCTCCTAACCTCGCTCGCCACCCTCACAGCCCTCCGCTCAATCTTACGGGGTCGGCGGTAGAGTCTGGACGTACAATTCCTCAACCTTTTTCCTGGCCCAAGGCGTTTTGCGGAGAAAAGCCAGGCTCGATTTCACGCTTGGTTCGTAGAGAAAACAGCGCACAGGGATGCGCCGGCCGAGTTCTTCCCAACCAAGACGTTCCGCCAAATGCGTAACGATTTTCTCCAGGGTGACTCCGTGCAGCGGATCGTTGGATTTAGGCAAGTTCATTGGAGGCTCGTTTCTAAAACCTGTTGAAGGGAACGGATATTTTCGATCGTAAAAAATCGTGGATGCTGAGCTGGCACTTCCTCCACGTGTTCTCCCGCCCAAGTGATCTGATAAGGAATGTGCACTCCGGCACCGCCGAGTTTTAAGACTGGCAGGATGTCTGATTTCACCGAATTTCCAACCATCAGAAATCGTTCGGCCGCAATTCCGCGGCGCAACAAAATCTTTTCGTAGGTGCCCGCGTTTTTTTCAGAGACAATTTCGACCGCTTCGAAAAACGGCGCCAAACCCGACTTCGCGAGCTTCCGCTCTTGATCGCGCAAATCGCCTTTCGTGATCAGGATCATTCGGTAGCTCGCCGCCAGCGCCTCAAGTGTTTCCTTCACGCCCTCCAAGAGCTCGACGGGATGCGCCAGCATTTCCTGCCCAAGTCGGATCAGCTGACGAATTTCGTCCGCGCCAATTTTTCCAGACGTGAGATCGATGGCCGTCTCGATCGCCGAAAGGGTGAAACTTTTAATTCCGTAGCCGTAGAGCTCCAAGTTTCTCATCTCCGTTGCGAACAGCGTTCGATCCACCGTCGCGGCATCGTGATAACGTGAAAGCAGCTCGCGATACCGCTCGTGCACTTTTTCAAAAATCGTCTCGTTGTGCCACAAGGTGTCGTCTGCGTCGAAACCGATAACCCAAACTTTATCGCTCATGACGCGACTCAATCCATGCGAAATCGTTGGGCAAGCTCCGCCTCGAAAATCTCGTCGCCGCACGCCGCAATCCTAAATTCAGGAAAGCTAATCCCCATCATAAACCGATTTCCAAACTCTCTTAAGAAACATTCGCCTCACCCGCGCCACGACCGTTTCCCCTCTTATAATCTACATTCTGAGCCCACCGAGCCTTCGCTTCGAAAACGCACGCAACCGGTTTTCAAGAAATTTCCGCCACGGCGTGCTGAGTCCGGTTCTTGACTCTCAGGCCATCAAATCTTTCGCGAAGAGAGTCCATGAAAAAACACCTAACACTCAGCTTGGCTGTCGCATTTGGCAGCTTGCTCACTATTTCCAGTTCGCATGCTGAACCGATCGCAAGCGACAACAACAGCGACGTCGACGCTCCCGAGTACGGCAACCTCGGCCATACTTATCTCGCCCTCGACACGAACCTCGTCAAGTACCGCAATGCCACACAGGCTCCGACCGGCTACGGCGCCGATCTGAAGATCAACATGGAGACGACCGACCACTTCGACACGGTCCTCGGCTATCGCTTCAATCACGCCAAAAACAGCCGCTGGCAAACCACAGACCAGATCGCCGAATTTGGCGTGATTGGATTCTACAAGTTCCGCTACCTCGCCCCGTATTTAGGTGCAAGCAGCGGTTACGGCTGGGCGCATTCAAAAGAAAATTTCGGCAAGACAAGCGTTAGCTCGGTGTTTCATCGTGCGATCTACGACGTCAACACCGGCGTGGACGTGCCCGTCTGCGAGCAGACCAGTGTGCGTCTCGGCGTAAATTACGAGCAATCATTCCGCAGCCCGCATCCGACCGATTGGACCTACCAAGCTTCCATCGACTACAAATTCGACGACACCCTCGGAGTCGCCAGCGGCGTCGACTACCACGACGGGCGCAAAGGCGTGCGCGACTCCGTTGTTTTCCACGCCGGTGTTTGCTTCACGTTCGACTGACCGAGCAACACAGCAGCATTTTTAAATTCAAAGCCACCCCTCGAAGCGGGTGGCTTGTTTGCGAACAGATTTACCGCAGTTTCAGCGTCTCAACCGCGTGAGTTCGCCCGTCAGAGACGCGTCGGCTGGGCTACTTGTCTGGTTGAAACGCCTACTCCTGTTTGATCACCAAAACCCCACGGCGCGCCAGCACTTTTGCGCCCTGGCCGCTCATGTAGCGAATCTCCGCTTCGCCCGGTTCTTTTGGCGCTTTTAGCTTGGTTGGCGAACCTGCGCTCGTGTTCACGTACGAACCATACTGGCCGTCGCGCGTGCCTTTGGGGACAATTGTAAGGTAGTCGCCGCCAAAGTTTGGCCCTTTCCAGGTAACTTCCAAAGGCGCCTCCACGCGGACCTCAGCGGGAGCCTCAAGCGACACCTCAGCCGCGACAACATGGAGCGGCCGTCGCGCGAGAACCTTCCCGCCCTGACCCGTCATGTAGCGGAGCTCCGCGGCACCCGGCTCGATCGGCACAAGAACCGTGAGCGGACTGCCTTTGGAAACCACACTATAGTTCCCATATTGTCCGTCGGGCTTCGATTTCGCCACGATGGTGATGTAGTCGCCGCTGTTGTTCGGGCCCGTCCATTTAATCTCCAACGACGATCCGGCGACTGCCTCGTCTGCGGCTGTCAACGAAACCGAGGGAGCAAGGATTTGGATCGCGCGCCGCGCCAATACGCGGCGGTCTTGCCCGCTCATATAACGCAATTCGGCCGGGCCGGCCGTTGGCGGTAGCGTGAGGTTTAGCGTTTTTCCCGCGGTCGTTTCGGTATAGTTTCCATACTGCCCGTCAGGCGTGTCTTTCGGAACAATAGTCACGTAATCGCCCGCGTTATTCGGTCCTGTCCAGCTCACCTGAATCACGGTGCCGAGCACCGCTTCGCCAAGGGCCTGAAGAGTGGCGGTGACGGGTTGGACCACTACGGGTGCACGGCCCAACGTTTTGCGAGAACGCGCCGCCACATAACGCACTTCATAGTCGCCCGCGTCCATCGGCGCTGTGAGGTCGAGCGAGCTGCCTTCTCGCGTCTGACGATAATTTTTGTAGGTTCCTTCGGCAGCGTCCCTCGGCACAATCGTCAGATAGTCTTCGGGATTGTCTGGACCTGTCCACTGGACGCGGAAAACCGCGCCCGCCATAACCGCTGCCGGAGCCTGAACCGTGGCAGGCGTCAGAATTTCGTCCGGGCGTTCTGCTCCCGGCGACGACACCGCTGCCGCCGTTTTCTCGGGAGCGGGCACTTGCGGGCTTGGAGGCGTATCAGCAACAGGCGTCTTTTTACTACAAGAACACCGCATCAATAAAACGGCGATCAGCGCCAGCAAGAGCAGCGCAACGATCACGAGTACTTTCCGGTTTGGGCGATTTTGTTCCGACATGGTAGTGAGGCCGGAAGCCTAACCAACCCACTGCGAAACTGCAAAAGGACCAGCGCGTTTTCACCCTCAAAAAGCGCATCAGGCAGGTCTCAGGTAAAAACCGGAAAATTTCCGACGCAAAACAGTCGCATTATCCAAACCTGCCGCTCTCAATCAGGCACCCGCATGCACCGACTGTTTTCAATCTTGGCGCACCTCGTCGTACCCCTGGCCGCGTTCGTGACATTCATGCTCCAACCGGTCGTGGGTAAGCTGTTTCTACCGATTTACGGAGGTTCGGTGAGCACGTGGCTCACCATCGCGATGTTTTTCCAAGGCGCTCTTCTCGCGGGCTATGCTTTGGCATGGCGCGGACAGGAAAAGCACCGCCAGCTGCTTCCACGCGTGATCATCGGCTTGGCGATCATCGCGCCGCTCTCATTGCGATTGCCCACGTGGGTTTTTAGCGAGTTACCCGAATGGCTCGGCATCCTCGCCGCGCTAATTGTCTCAGTTTTGCCCACGGTGCTTCTCACAACTGCTTCCGGGCTCGTGATCCAGAGTTGGCTGCAGGAGCGGCGCGGCAGCGTACCCTTTTACCTCTATGCGATCTCCAATATCGGCAGTGCGATCGCGTTGATCGCTTATCCGTTTCTCATCGAAACATCGATTGGGCTTCACGCGCAGGTGGTGGTGCTAAAAGTCCTCGTCTGGGCCGTTGCTGCGGCCATGGCGGTCCTCAGTTTCCTGCAAATCAGGTTTGCGCCCCCGACACCTGCCACCGAAGCCGAACCAGAAGAGCTCCCACAAGGCGCCTCGGCAGCTTGGTTTTTACTTTCTTTCGCAACGTGCACTTTGATGCTCAGCGCGATTCCCACGCTCAGCGCGGAATACGGCTCGAATCCGTTAACATGGCTGCTCCCCTTGGGGATCTATCTGTTGAGCTTTAGTCTTACGTTCTCCGGCTGGTGGCGGCCTTGGATGAACTATATCTCCATGCTGATCCTCAGCATCGCCTTGCTAGGCTACATGCAGACTAAAGGGATCGGCCCCTCCTTGCTTTCAGATTGGGCGAATTTATGGCTCTGCCTAATAGTTTTGGCCGGATGCACCGGCGGACAGGGCTATCTTTATCAACTCCGGCCGGAGCGCCGCTCGATGTTTTACTATATCGTGATCGGCGCCGGCGGCTTGGCCGCAGGCATTTTCGTGAGTGCGGTCGCTCCTAATGTTTTTGACCGCAACATCGAGTTCACCGCAGCGGCGGCTTTCATCCTGGTGTTTCTCACCTTGCAACTGCTCGGCAAGGCCGAACCTCTGGCCAGATATACGCTCGTATTGATGATCATCGCGCCAGCCGCATGGTTCGGCATTCAGCAATTCAGGGGCGGACAGGCCGGCATTATCCTCACGAAATATTTGCGAAACCCGTACGGCACGCTCGTGCTCCGCCTGCGTCAAACCCGATTGTCGCTCTCGAACGAATCCACACTGCACGGTGAACAATTTCTGGAAGCTCAATTCCGCCGAACCCCCACCACTTACTACAGCCACGGTTCAGCCTTCGGCATTGTCATGCGCGAGCTCCAAAAGCAGCCGGCCTCGCTGCGCGTCGGATCGGTCGGACTGGGCGCCGGCACCGTCGCAGCTTATGGGCGCAAAGGAGACCATTTCGTTTTCTGGGACATCAACCCGCTCGCCATCAAAATCGCCCAGAAGAATTTCTCTTTTATTCACGATTCGCCGGCAAAGATCGACATTCGACAAATGGACGGACGCCTCGGCATCGCCTCTGCGCCAGAGAAATTCGACGTGCTGCTTCTGGATGCGTTTTCGGGCGACTCGGTTCCGGCGCATTTGCTCACGCATGAGGCTTTCGCCGCCTACGTCGCGAAGCTCGATCGCGGCATTTTACTCGTGCATATCAGCAGCCGTTACATGGACCTTTTCCCGGTGGTGGCCGGAAGCGCGCGGAGCGTGGGATGGAAATGCTTCTTTTTCAACAGCAGCCCACAAGCCACCGCCAAAATCACGCTCTTTGCCAACAGCGCCAGTTACGCGGTCGTCGTCCCGCCCGACCGCGAAGCCGAAGTGCAGGCCTGGTTTCAAACCAAAGACAATCCCGACTTCGAGAAAACCCTCGAGACCGCGGCCAATGAACACGTAATCAACTGGACCGATGACCGCTCCGCGATCATCGACCTGCTCAAATGGGAAAACCTGATCCGCGCGCATTAAAGCCGCATCAAGCCTGCTCGACGGCTCCTGAATAAGGGAGAAAAGGTCACGTCGGGCCAAGCCCAATGCGCACCTCAATGCCATACCCGCAGTGATTTAGTCGCTTCAGGTCCTGAGCACAGCCAGTTCCGACCGACGAATCGTGGCAGTAAGATTTTTGTCCTAGAGTTTGGTTTCGGCTCTACCCAAACAAACCATAATTTTCCCAACTTCAGCCCAAGTCTCCGAGGAAGCCCAAGAAAGGTGGTTAACTGCTGTTCGATTGGCGAAGGCTCCGCCTGATTTCACAGCTAAATCGCAGTTGGTTAGCTCCACGGTTCCCAAAAATCCCGACTCTTTACGGCTCTTTAAGCTAAAACGCCTCCAGCACGTACCCCTGCAGAGAGCCAATACTTGCGCCTTTTCTTTGTAAGTCCCATCCTGCGACTTTCTTTTCCCCATGGCTAAAATCCAAATTCCCGACACGCTCAAAGCCGATATTCCGCACACCTTGCTCGGCCGCATGATGGCCGCCACGCCCGTTGTCATGACAGTCGTCGCCACCATGCTCGCCGGACTCGCTTCCAGCGAAATGACGAAGGCTCAATACGACCGCTCGCTCGCCGCCCAACAGCAGTCGAAAGCTGGCGATCAATGGAGCTTTTTCCAAGCCAAACGTCTGCGCAGCGCACTGCAGCGAAACACGCTCGACCTCCTCCAAGCCTCCAACGAAGTCCACCCACTGGACACCGCCAATCTCACTCAAGCCGTCGCAGGCTCTGAAGCGTTGACGGCGAAACTCACATCTCCCGAAACACAAACAGCGCTCGAACTGCTTCAAAAAGGCTCTTTGCCGACCCTCTCCGCACCCGCGCCGCTCCCGCAGGAAATAAAAGATGCGCAACACGCCATCGAATCACTCAGGCCCGACCCCGAAGTGGCCGCTGCGGTGACCAAAGTAACCGATGACCAACTCACCGCCGCCATCCTCGCCGGCAAAGAACGGGCCGACGCCCTCGACGCAGCCACAAAGCCCATCAACGAAGTCGTTGACGCGATCGACACCACACTCGCACAGCAACCTTCCAGCCCCGCCAAACGCGATTTCATCGCCGCACGCCTGCGTTTCGCAGCGGTCCGCTACGACACTGAGGCACGTCTCAATCAAGCCATCGCCAGCCTCTACGAAATTCAGGTGCGGAAGAACAACCTCAGCGCCGAACGCCACCATCAGCGCAGCAAACGTTTCTTCTTCGGCATGCTGGGCGCACAAATGGCCGTGATCATCTCGACGTTCGCGATCGCCGCCCGTCAACGCAATCTGCTCTGGACGCTCGCCGCCGGCGCCGGTGTGACCGCGCTCATTTTTGCCGCCTACGTCTATCTTTACGTTTAGTTTCCGTCTGAGCGCAGAAACCTTCGGTTACTCGCCCGCGACACGCACGGGGCCGAGTGCCGATGAACACTTTTCATCGCAACTTCTAGGCTTTATTCGAGTCCGCGGTAGCGTTTCGCCGCGCCATCTCAGGCATTGACGAAAAAATCTCCGCGTCGTTTGCTAAACCTTATGAATCAAGCCTCGGCCACGACACCGTCGGTCAAGTACAAGCGCATCGTCCTCAAGCTCAGCGGCGAAGTCCTTCGCGGCGGCAAGTCTGGCGACCCTATTGACGGTGGTATTCTCGAACGTGTCTGCCTGCAGGTGAAAGAGATTCACGACTTGGGAGTTCAAATTTGCCTCGTAATCGGTGGGGGTAACATTTTCCGCGGCCTCGCGGGCGAAAAACGTGGCGTCGATCGCACCACCGGCGACTACATGGGCATGCTCGCCACGGTCATCAACGCTTTGGCGCTTATGGATTGTCTCGAAAAAATGGGCGTCACGACCCGCGTGCAGAGTGCGATTCCGATGAACCAGATCGCCGAGCCGTTCATCCTCCGCCGCGCGATGCGTCACTTGGAAAAAGGCCGCGTCGTCATCTTCGCCGCCGGCACCGGCAACCCGTATTTCTCGACCGACACCACCGCCGCGCTCCGCGCCTCCGAGCTCCACGCCGATGTCATCATGAAGGCAACCAAGGTCGACGGCATCTACGACAAAGATCCGAAGAAATTTCCAGACGCCGTCAAATACGACCATCTCACGTTCATCGACGCCCTCAAGCAGCGGCTCAACGTCATGGACTCGACCGCGTTCTCGCTCTGCCTCGACAACAATGTGCCGATCCTCGTTTTCGATTTGAACGACGAACACGCGATCCGCAGTGCTGTCATGGGCGAGAAAGTCGGCACCCTCGTCCACAGCTAAACACAGGCGATCTGGAACTCACGAAGCCTGGAAAACACCCAGCTCCACCACCAAACGCTAAAATCCGCTACTTTCCGTCCCAGAGTTCCCGAATTCCAGATTAGAAAACCCAACCAATTTTAATCCACCAACACCATGTCGCACCCCATCATCACCGATATGCAAGGCAAGATGAAGAAGGCTCTTGAGCACACCTTGCACGAATTCAGCACCATTCACACCGGCAAAGCTTCACCCTCAATGGTCGAAACCGTGATGATCGAAGCCTACGGTTCAACCATGCGCTTGAAGGAATGCGCCGCGATCACCACGCCCGACGCGCACCTGATTCAAATTCAGCCGTGGGACAAAGGCATCACGCAAGCAGTCGTGAAGGGCATTCAGTTGGCCAACCTCGGTCTCAACCCCACCGTGGACGGCAATCTTGTGCGCGTTCCGCTTCCTCAGCTCAGCCGCGAGCGTCGCGAGGAGTTCGTCAAGGTCGCCAACCGCATGGCCGAAGAAGGCCGCGTGCAGACGCGCAATATTCGCCGCGACAGCATGGACGCGCTGAAAAAAGCCCAAAAAGACGGCAAGATTTCCGAAGACGACCAGAAGCGGCTCGAAAAAGAGGTTCAAGCCTCCACCGACAAAAATATCAAGGACATCAACGACGCCCTCGCCAAGAAGGAGAAAGAGCTGCTCACCGTTTGAGCACCTTCGGTGGGACAATGCACCGCGTTGTCCTTACCTGCAGTCGCTGAGTTTCGCCTTCGCATGCCTTCCAACGCTTCGCCTCTCGCCGCCCGGCTTCTCGCGCGTCCGCATCGCGTCGTCGTCAAGCTTGGCACCGGCGTGCTCACCCATGGCATTGGTCAACTTGACGCCGGCCGCATCGCAGCGATCTGCAGCCAAGTCGCCGATCTTCGCGCAAAAGGCATCGAGGTCATCATCGTGAGTTCCGGCGCTGTCGGCCTCGGCATGGGACGACTCGGGCTCAGTAAAAAACCAAAAGAAGTCACCAAAAAGCAAGCCTGCGCCGCCGTCGGACAAAGCCTGCTCATGCAGACGTGGCAGCGCGGTTTCGAGCCGCACAGCCTGACCGTCGCACAGGTGCTTCTCACACGCGAAGACCTGCGCGAGCGTGATCGCTGCTTGAGCATCAAGGGCGTGCTCAACCAACTCGTCAGCTACGGCACGATTCCGATCATTAACGAGAACGACACCGTCAGCGCCGCCGAGATCAACGCGATGCTGAAGTTCGGCGACAACGACACCCTTTCCGCGATGGTCGCCAGCTTGATCGAGGCTGATTACCTCGCGATCCTTTCTACCGCACCAGGCCTTATCGACATGAAAGGCACCGGCCAGATCGTACCGGTCGTCGAAAAGATCACCTCCGAAATCGAAGGCATGGCCGGCGGCACCACGAGCGAAACCGCCACCGGCGGGATGATTTCAAAAATTTCCGCCGCCAAACTCGCGATCAAATCCGGCTGCGGCGTGTTCATTGCCAGCGGCACCGAAGAGCAAGTGCTGCCCCGCCTTCTTTCCGGCAAAGGTCCGGGCACATTCTTTGTTCCGAGCGGAATTCCACTGCACGCCAAGAAGCACTGGCTCGCCTATTTTCAACGCCCCACCGGCACCATCACAATTAATACTTGCGCCGTTCCCGTCATCCGCGAAGAAGGCCGCAGCCTGCTCGCCATCGGCGTGACCGGCGCAAAAGGTGAATTTGCCTCCGGCGATGTGATCAATATAGCGGGCCCTGATGGTTCGGTTTTTGCCCGCGGGAAGACGGCGTTCGCAAGCGACGAGATCGCAGCCATCGCCGGAAAATCCAGCGACCAGCTCCGCCCGCTTTATCCCTCGCGCAAGCACCTCGAAGTCGTTCACCGCAACGACTTGGTGCTGCTGTGATCGACGGCCCGAAATCGCTCCGTAGCTCTTTCTGGAGTGCGATTTCTGCGGTAGGGCCGGGCCGGCGGCCCGGCGCCGACGCTCGTTAGTCAGAAATTTTTCCGAGCGCACCCCAAGCGGCCGACCCAACCAAACGGCACCACCACACGGTTCGGACGTCACTCCACTTTACTGTAATCCTCCGAGAGGCCGCAACAACGGCAGCAGAGCGCCGAGCCGAACATTACGCCAGCTGCCAAAAGGCTCTGCGTTCCTCTGAAGCGATGCCGTGGTGAAAGCATTTCATATTCGGCGACACGTGTGCGGATTTTGCGCAAAACTCGCATAGGTTTTGCCAAACCACGCGCAGCAACCGCGTGCCTCGCCTGATAAAAATAGCGATAACCGGAAATTTGGTCCGTCAACCTAGTTACCCAAATGAAACCCTACCTCTATCTGTCGCTCATCCCGGAATCCCTGATCGCATCACATCTCAGTCCTGAAGAGTTTGGTTCTTACCTGTCCGTCGGCTCGCAAAAACGCTCCCGCGGCCAAGCCATCTACTTCAAACTGACCGACTCGTTCGCTGAGGTCACCTTAAAGAAACTGGGAATGGATGCGTCGCTGGGGCGTACCGCCGGTGAACCGCTGCGTCGCTCCGCGTATCTTAATATTTACCGAGTGCTCGAGCAGACGCCGATCGAAGCACTCGAGACGCTCTATTTGACGACCGATGACGGACGCGTGCTCGCGCTCAAGCCCGGCAATTACCAACCCGACCTCGCTCCGCGTTTCCACCTTTACCAAGAGTTCTGCCCGGTCTCGCCGCGCATCATCAGCACACTCGAACCCAAAGCTTACGCCCAAGAAATCACAGATCCGTCGAAACCGATTTCGCTGCCTGCGATCGTCTTCACCGAACTCAAACTCGAGCAGATGGCCGAAGACCCGGAGGCAAAAGCCCAGAACCTGCCTTACACCAGCATCGAGCACATGCGCGATTGCATGCGCGAGATGAAGGCCAAGCCGAACAAGAAAATGAAGACGGTCGTGCGCAATCTGCACCAAGATCTTCTTTATCGTACGCTCCGCGGCGGTTTCTACGTCGCCACGATCGGCAGCGGTTTCCGTTTCTTCCCGATGCCTTCGCGCGAGGAACTCGAGACGACCTACTATCCATGGTGGCGCTCGGCCCTCTCGTCCTTCGGTGGCTAAACTTTTTCTAGAATTATCCAACCCGTTTTTTTCACCCATCCATCCATGCGCTCAGCTCTGCTAAAACTCTTTCAGAACCGCAAGTTCTCGAAAGTCTATCTAAGTAGCTTCGCGGTGCTCTTCCTCGCCGCGTTCTTTGTCAGGCCGCTCTTCGGCCAGACAGCCAGCGAGGCCGCCCCTGCCGCGGGCGAACACGCGTTTAAATTCTTCAGTCTGTTCTCAGACGCGAGATATACCCCGATGGAGATTTACTCCCTCATGGCGGTACTCGTGATCGCTGTGCTCGGACTGCTCTACGCCCTGATGCTCGTAAAGCAGGTCAAGGCCGCCGACCAAGGCACCAAGCGCATGCAGGATATTGCCGCCGCGGTGCGTGAAGGCGCTGACGCCTATCTCGCCGCTCAAGGCCGCAAGATCTTCCCGCTGATCATCATCATCACGTTTGTTCTGTTCTTCACGACACAGAGCGACCTCATCGCCTTCAAGCTGGGCCGCGCGGGCGCCTTCGTCGTCGGCGCGATCTTCAGCTGGCTCGTCGGTTTTGTCGGTATGCGCCTGGCCACTACAGGTAATCTTCGTGTGGCCGCTGCCGCTCGCAAATCCTACGGCGAAGCGATGCAGCTCGGCTACCGCACCGGCACGATCACCGGCATGCTCACCGACGGCCTCGGCCTTCTCGGTGGCACTTTGATCTTCATCGCCTACGGCGAACAAGCCTACGAAGCCCTCCTCGGTTTCGGCTTCGGTGGCACGCTCCTCGCGCTGTTCATGCGCGTCGGCGGTGGTATTTACACGAAGGCCGCTGACGTTGGCGCCGATCTCGTTGGCAAAATTGAAAAGAACATCCCTGAAGACGACCCGCGCAATGCCGCCACGATCGCCGATAACGTCGGTGACAACGTCGGCGATTGCGCCGGTATGGCTGCTGATATTTTCGAGTCCTACGAAGTGACCATCGTCGCCGCGATGATCCTCGGTCTCGCGACCTTCGGCCACAAGGGCGTTATCTTCCCGCTGCTTGTCCGCGGTATCGGTGTTCTTGGTTCGATCATCTCGACCTACACCGTCAAGGCCGGCCCGAACGACACCTCAGACACCGCCCTTAAATCCGTTCACAACGGCTTTTGGATTGGCTCTTTCATTTCGGTTATAGGCTTCATCGCCCTCGGTTTGGTTTATCTGAAATTCGACGCCGCCTATCTGGTCGGCAATGCCAGCGCCGCTGCCGGCTTCCCCGACGGCGACCCGACCAAACTACCCGTTTGGGCCAATTTCGGCATCCCCGGATTGGACATGCGCCCGGTGTTGACCTGCTTCATCGGTGTCGTACTTGCCATCGGCCTCAATAAGGTCACCAGCTACTTCACACACACGACGCACGCTCCGGTAAAATCGCTCGCGAAAGCCTGCCAGACCGGTCACGCCACCAACATCATTCAGGGCTTCGCCGTTGGTTATGAATCCACCGTCGCCACTGTGGTGGTGATCGCCATCGCGATCCTGCTGTCGTTCCTCTGCTACGCCAGCACGCCTCCACTGTTCGTCGCCTACGGTGTCGCCATGACCGGCATCGGTATGCTCACGCTCACCGGCAACACGATCTCGATGGACGTGTTCGGCCCCGTCGCCGACAACGCCAACGGTATCGGCGAAATGGGTTACGACGCTGAAGCGATGGAAAAAGAGGAAAAAGGCTCCTACAAGAAGGCCCGCCAGATCCTTTCCGATCTCGACGCTGTGGGTAACACCACCAAAGCCGAAACAAAGGGTATCGCCATTGGCTCCGCGGTTATCGCCGCCGTCTCGCTGTTCTCTTCGTTCATTGCGGTGATCGCAGTCGGCTCCGAAGACAAGATCAGCCAGATGACGACCGAGCAGTACCTCGCCGAAGCCGGCAAGCTGACCGTCGCTCATCCGATGGTATTTATCGGCTTCCTCATCGGTGGCGCCGTTCCGTTCCTCTTCAGCTCGATGCTCATTCGCGCTGTCGGTCGCGCCGCGTTCTTGATCGTTAAAGAATGCCGCGTGCAATTCCGCGATGCCGACATCTGGTCCGGCAAGAAGAAACCCGATTACGGTCGTGTCGTTGATATCTGCACCTCCACCGCCCAGAAGGAACTTATCGGGCCCGGATTCCTCGCGATCCTCACTCCCATCGCGGTCGGCTTCCTTCTCGGCACGCAGGCTCTCGGCGGTTTCCTCGCCGGCATGATCCTCACCGGCCAGCTGCTCGCCGTGTTCATGGCGAACGCCGGCGGTGCTTGGGACAATGCCAAGAAGTACATCGAAGACGGCAACTACGGCGGCAAGGGCTCCGAGTCCCACAAGGCCGCCGTCACCGGTGACACCGTCGGCGATCCGCTGAAGGACACCGCTGGTCCAGCCGTCAATCCTCTCATCAAGGTGATGAACATGGTCTCGCTCCTCGCCCTCGGCGTGGTGATCAAGTTCAATGTCATCGCCGGCACCCAGGCCCGCGTCATCGGCGGACTCGTTGCCCTCGTCTGTGTCTTCGCCATCGGCTGGGCCGTGTGGCAGAGCAAACGCGAGTCGAAGGAACTCCAGGAAATGGAAAAGCAGTTCGAAACGAACTAATCAGCTTCCCTGGCCCACACAGGCCTACACACACCAGAAAAGGCCGTCTCGAAAGAGACGGCCTTTTTCTTTGGCAAAACTACGGCGCTCAAGAAACTGTTGCCTTACCCGATTAGATCTTCGGACTAGATCGGTGAAGACCGCCTGGGACCGTTGACCAGTCAACGCAGGAGCCATTGCCTTCACTAAACGCTTTAAGACAAGCGGCCGTTTGATTCTTCCAGTTTCCTAAACAAGGTCAGGACGGGCATCGCAAGAAGCGCCGGACCGTGACCGAACCTATAAAAATAGCTAACAAGCTGATCGCAAACCAGGCAGGCATGTCGCCGGCCCCGCTCTTCCCCGGGGGAGCACCTTGGTCGCTCGTGGCGGGCGCCGTACCCACTCCCGACGAGCTGCCGCCGCTCGAGGGTGGGGAGGAAATCGTCAGCGACATCGTAGTCACCGCTCCAGCAGGCGTGATCTTGCGAAGCACGGCATTGCCGGTGTCGGCCACGAAGAGGTTTCCAGAGCTGTCGATCTTCACATCGCGCGGCTGATTGAACCAGGCTTCGATGGCGTTGCCGTCCAGCAGGCCCGAGATGGTAGGGAGGCCAGCAAACGTGCTGGTCGCGCCGCTCGCGATCACGATTTTGCGAATGGACGAATTTGCAGTGTCGGCCACGTAAAGGTTGCCCCCGCCGTCCGTGCAGAGTCCGCGCGGTTGATTGAACGACGCACCCGTGCCGGTGCCGTCCGTCGAACCACTCACACCGGCAAGACCGGCCAGCGTGGTCACGACACCGGCTGACGTGACCTTGCGTACGGTGTGGTTCAGCGTGTCGCTCACGTAGAGCGTGCCGGTGCTGTCGACGACGATGCCAGACGGCTGGTTGAAGCGTGCGGCGGCGCCCGTGCCGTCGGTCGAACCGGTCGAACCAGCTGTGCCCGCCAAGGTCGTCACGGTGCCATCGAGCGCGATTTTGCGGATGACGGCGTTCCCGGAGTCAGCGACGTAAACGACGCCCAAGCCGTCGACGGTGAGCGAAGCGGGAGTATTAAACCAGGCCGCGGTGCCCGTGCCATCGCGATAGCCTTGGTTCGAGGACGAACCAGCCAGCGTCGTGACGACGCCCGCAGGTGTGATTTTGCGAATGATGGAGTTCGCCGTGTCAGCCACGTAGACATTTCCCGAGCCATCAAGCGCCACAGCGTTGGGCTGACGGAACAAGGCGGCGGCACCCGTGCCGTCCGCAGAACCTTGCTGTCCGGAGGTGCCGGCGAGCGCAGTCACACTACCCGTTGTACCTACCGACTGGATCACGTTGGCCGACATATCTGCGACGGAAATCACATTCGACGGGGCGATCGCGAGACCCGCAGGAGCGGGAAACGCGGGCGACGTGACGGTGAGCGTCGCCGGGAGACTTGCTGTGTTGCCGCTGCTATTCGTTGCGGAACAGCGGTAAAGGTTACCCGACATGCCAGCGGCGGCGTTCTTGACGGTGAGCGTAAGGCCCGTCGAACCAGCGTAGTTCGTTCCATCCGTGACAGCGGTCCAGCTCGTGCCGGCGTTGGTCGATACCGACCACGTGTAGCTGGGAGTTGGATACCCGGTCGCCATGGCCGAGAAGCTCACATCGTGGCCGATGGCGACCGAGTGACTCACTGGCTGAACGGTGAAGGCGGGCGCGACAGACGGAGGATTCACAGTCAGCGTGGCGGCGGCACTCGTGGCGCTGCCGGCGCTGTTCGTCACAACAACGCGATAGTTGGCGGCGTCAGAGGTTTGGGCATTCGAGAGGGTGAGACTCCCGGACGTCGCTCCGGTGATGGCTGTGCCGTTTTTCTGCCACTGATACGTCAAAGGGGCGGTTCCGGTCGCGGCGGCAGTAAAAGTGACGTTGCCGCCGACCGTGATCGCCGCGCTCTGCGGCTGCGTGGTGATCGTCGGTGCGACCGCGTTCGCGCTGACGGTGAGCGTCGCAGCCGAACTCGTGGTAGAACCGGCGCCATTCGTCACCACGACGGTGAAACTGCCCGCATCGGTGGTTTGGGTGGACGCAATGGTGTAGGTCGCGGAGGTGGCCCCGATAATAGCGGTGCCACCCTTCTGCCACTGGTACGTCAGCAGTGCGGCGCCCGTGGCCGTCACGGAGAACGACGCGCTGGCTCCGGCAACAACCGAAAGACTTTGCGGCTGGCCCGTGATGGCCGGCGCGCTATTAACGGTCAGCGTCGCAGCCGAACTTGTCACAGAGCCAATACTGTTCGAAACAACGACGGTATAGTTACCGGCGTCCGTCGTTTGCGCGCTGGCGATCGTGTAACTGGCCGATGTGGCCCCGGTGATGGCGGTACCGCCCTTCTGCCATTGAAAACTCAACGGCGTGGATCCGCTCGCGGTAACGGAAAACGTCACGGAACTCCCGACAGTCGTCGTGGCACTTTGTGGCTGTGCGGTGATCGACGGCGCAGAGTTAACCGTCAATGTAGCAGCGTTGGACGTCGCCGAACCGGCGGAGTTGGTGGCCACAGCCGCGTACGAGCCAGCGTCAGAAGTTTGAATATTTGTCAGCGAAAGCGTCGCGGCCGTCTGACCGGTGAGCAGCGTCGAGCCGCGGTACCATTGGTAAGTCGGCGTCGGGCTGCCCGAGGCGGCAACGGTGAACGTCGTCGAGCCGCCGACGTTCACCGTGGTGCTCTGCGGTTGCGTGGAGAAGGTCGGCGGGCTGGTTGTCGAACCAGCCGTTATCGTAAAGACGCACGTCACGCTCGCGCGGTCGCCGGTCCCACCGCTGCTGCCCCACGCCGTAACCGTGACAGTCCAACTCCCTTGCGTCGTCGGCGTTCCGGCGATGGTCATTTTATACGGAGCGGTAACATTAACGGGGTTGCCACCCGTGACGCTGAGACCGGCAGGCAACGTGCCGGAGACGCTCCACGAACGCGGATTTCCGGGAGCACCAGAGACCGTGAAAGTTTCTGTCATCGCCGTGCCAGTTGTGCCGCTGATTGAAAACTGCGTACCGGGCGCGCCGGAACTCGGCGTGGCCGGAGAAACACCGAACATAGTCGCACCGGCAACGGTGTCGTAGGCTCCGAGTGCGGCGAGAGCGAAGACCGATTTGAGCACAACACCTCCGCTGCCCTCGACGGCGCATTCCGCCTGCGTGAGCATCCGAAGCAGCGGCACCCGTTGAAGCAGCACCACCAGAAAAGCCGATGGCATCTGCACCCAACGAAAACGATAGTACAGTGTATAGAGTTTCATGACAGCGCGCCCGTGAAGGGGAAGAAGTTGAGTTAATTGCAGCCGCAGCCGGAGCCGCCGACACCGCGGCCGCCCGAAGAGGCTTCGCGTGCGAAATAGACGTGCTCGATCATGGCGGTGGCGAGTGGATCCCGATCGGGCCTCATCGCGTAGTCGGCGAGAGCGGCACGCTCCCACGGATGGACGGTCGTGCAGCCGGTCTGGAGCACCGCACCGACGAGGGAAAGGACACCGAACAAGATCGAGATGAACCGTTTCATGGCTGTTCCTCCAAAAGTTTCAGGATCTTCGCGCGCAGTTCCTTCGCGTCCGCGTCGCCGTGAAAGCCAGAATGGATTTCGCGCAACACACCCTTGCGGTCGATCAGGTAACACGTGGGCATGCCCGGCACATTGACCGCCGCCACCAGCTTTTGCGCACCGTCGCGCACCGTCGCAAAGCCGGGCGCGAATTTTTTGAGGAACGCCGCGTACTCTTTCGCCTCTTTGTCCACGCTCACCGCGACAACGGTGAAGCCGCGATCGGCCAGTTCCTTTTGCATCGCGGAGTAGGCCGGGAAAGACGCCTTGCACGGCGCACACCACGTGGCCCAAAAATCCACCAAAACCACGCGCCCACTCGTGTCCGGCAAAGTCCCCTCGAGACTGAACGTGTCGAGCGTCGGGAACGGAGCGCCCACTTTAACGTCCGCCAGCGCAGCCGACGCTAACGCGAAGAAAGAGACCAGAATTGCGATGATGTTTTTATTTGGTGACGACATAACGGTAAAATCCCTTCGTTTGATGACGCTCGCGGTCCGTGACGACGCACGCCTCGACCGTCATGAGTTCCTGGACGAGCCGCAGACCCGTTTCGGGTCCAAGGATAAAAATGGCCGTGGAAAGCACACCGGCCTGCAGGCAGGAATTGGCGACGACATTGACTTGTCTCGAACCATTTGCCACCGGCTTGCCCGTGCGCGGGTCGACGATGTGGCCGTAGCGTTTTCCGTCGACGGTAAAGCCGCGGAGGTAATCACCCGAGGATGCGACACCGCAGTCCTTTGCCGCTAGACTGCTCCAGCAATTTTCGCCGGGCCGGGCGGGATCCTCGAGACCGATGTGCCAACCTGGCTTACCCGGCGCCGTGCCGAGCGCGTAAATATCGTGACCGAAATCTACCAGCGCGTGCGTGATGCCGTGGATGCGGGCAATCTGCGCAGCGATATCAACCGCGTACTCTTTTCCCCAGCCGCCAAAATCGATCGCCATGCCCGGTTCGGCGAGCCGCACCTGACCAGGGCGACGTTGTATCTTTTGAAAGCCGACGAGATGTTTCGCCACGGCGATCTCCATCTCGGTCGGAATTCGTGGCGGCGATGCACGATAGTCCCACAAACGCATCAGCGGGAGCGCGGTGATGTCGAGCACGCCTTGCGTGAGTTGATGCAACGAACCACAGAGATCCAGAAAGCTTTCCATCTCAGGATCGACCTGCACCCATTCGCGACCGGCCGCAGCGTTGATCTGGCTCACCACGCTACCAGGCTTGAAGCGCGAATATTTCTCCTCGAACTGCGCCACCCAGTTGACCACCTCGGACTCGAACGCACGCGCACGCTCATCCACGGCGCAAACGTATTTGATTTCGCAGACCGTACCGAGGGCATTCCACTTGATGGCGCGGATCGCAGCGTCGCCGGAAGGGATCGACTCAGCCTCCCGGGACGTGGAGATGTTTTGTGCGAAGAAAGCCACGGCGTTGGAGGTGCTAGCGGGTTAGTTTTACGCCCACGACAAACATGTTGGCCTTCGTGTACGCGTCCTGGGGCGTAAGCCCGTCGAGTCCACGCATCGTGTAGCGATCGTAAGAGACATTCAGGGCGAGCCACGACGTGACCTTGTAGACGATTTTCAACCCGCCATCGATCGTCTCCAAGTGTGAGAGACGATAATCGGAGGAATAGAACGGCGCGTGGCCGGTACCGGTTTCCGCGAGCACCGGTTCGTAGGTGGTGACAACGCGCGAGCGGTCGAGGTTGTAATAATAGAAATCGGAAGCCGACTGGCGATAAAAGCGGACCGAAGGCTGCACGATCCAGTGCTCGCCGAACTTTTGGATCCACTCCAACGCCACCGTGTGACTCGTGATGCCGAAGCTGTCGTGGTAATGGCGGTACGAACAATCGACCGCGGCATGGAGGCGCTCGAAATTGCGATTCAATCCGAGAAAAACGCTGATCTTCTTTTTCTCGTCAGGCCGGTTCTCCGGCGGCGTGTAATAAGTTCCGGGATCCAGATCGAGACGCGTGGTCGAGACGATCTTGTACGGATCGCTCATATAACCACTCGCCAAGCCGTACACTACATTCGCCGTCACCGACGTGTTGGGATTCAGCAGCTGAGTGACGCCCACGATAAAATCGCTGCCATCCTTGTGGCGGAGCTTTGTCCAATTGAGTTTCCATTCTGCGATGGTGTCTTTCGTCCCACCATAGCCCACGGTGAGCGTCGTGTTTTTGTCGTTGAAATCGGTGACGGTGTTGACCGACCAGCCGTAGGACACGTAGTCGCTCTCACGACTCACGCCATAGCCGACGGAAACGTTGACCCGCTTGAATTGATGCGCGAGATCGGAAGTCCACGCTTTGCGCCGATCCTCCATGTGTGCCTTCGGCACGATTTTGCCGGTGGCAGGACGTTCGCCGGTCGGCGTGGCGCCTGCGATCGAGTCGAGCAGACCCATGACCTTGAGGTGCGTATCGGTGCCGAGATCCTTGTCGATTTGCGCGTACTGCGAATCCACGCGAATGCGGTCCTTGTCTTCCTGCCACGACTGAGCTTTGACCGTGAGACTGTCCTCGGCGCGAGAGGCACGAGGGCTCAACAGCAGCAAGCAGAACGAAACAAATGTGACTTTAACCTCACAGGAAGGACGCAGAGGCGACATAAGGGGTGAAACGGCTGGAGAGTAACAAGCAGTTCGGTGTATTAGCAATATGCTTGAGCTCTATAACATCTTCTTTACGCAAAAGTGCCGGCGCTTCCGAACCTTTTAGCTACGCTAATTCCAAAATGCCGCACCATCAGAAATCGTCTTTGCTTATAACTTCGCGCAACTCGAAGTCTCAAATAGAACGAACCGACGCGGTGCCGATCCTGCCGCCACCGACTTTGTTTACCGAACACGTTTCCCTCGGTAAAAGGCCGCCGCTGACGCTTCGTAAAATCTATGTTGTCGCAAACGTCGCCGTCTTCGGGAAGGTGTCGCTACCGTGCATTTGAAATGGGCGTAGAAAACTTTTTTCGAACAAAACCCGTAATTCTGCGTATCGTTGAATAAATAGTACGCGCCTTCTCATGATAAATATCCAGCAGTTCCTGCGACATTTCGCCCTTCTACTTTGCTCGCTCATCGCGCCCCTGGCCGCGCGGGCGCAAGTTACCGCGAGCCTCGTCGCGACCGAAACGTCGATTCAACCCGGCCGGCCATTTGTAGTCGCACTGCGGCTTCAGCACGACCCACACTGGCACACGTATTGGATTAATGCCGGCACCGGTTACCCGACCAAACTCAAATGGGAACTACCAGCAGGCTGGCAAGCGGGTGAAATCCAATGGCCCACGCCAAAAGTCATCAAAGACGCTCAAGGCAATATCACCGGCAACGGCTACGACGGCGACCAACTTCTTCCTGTCACGCTCACCCCTCCCGCGGATTTGCACGTTGGGGAAACCGTGACGATCAAAGCAGCGGCGAGCTGGCTGATGTGCGCTGAAACGTGCGTGCCCGGAAAAGCCGCGGTGTCGTTGTCGCTCCCGGTTAAGACCGAAACACCGGCTGCCAACACGAACGACGCTGCCGCTTTCACGAAAATTGCCAAGCCGCAACCACCGACCGGCCTTTTGCTCACGGCGGCACGTCGCGGAAACACCGTCGAACTCACAGTCAAAGACGGAACCGCAGCTCTCAGCAATCCGCGCTTCTTCGCGAGCGATGCGCTCATCCAGTACGATCAACCACAAACCGCCAAGACATCAGACGGGCAACTCCGGTTGACGCTGCCGATTTCGCCGTCATTTGAAGGCACACCCAACCACCTGGTAGGAGTACTCGCTTACGGCGACCCCGCTCACCCGGCAGGCATCGCGGTAGACGTTCCTTTAACCAACGCACCCCCTGAACAATCTGAAACGAGTCTGTTGCCGACGCTGCTGCTCGCGTTCATCGGCGGCCTGATCCTGAATCTGATGCCCTGCGTCTTCCCGGTGCTCGGCATCAAGATCCTCGGCTTCGTGAACCAAGCCGGAGCGGATCGCCGCAAAGTGACGCTGCACGGGCTAGTATTCACGGCCGGTGTGTTGCTGTCGTTCTGGGCGCTGGCGACATTGCTCGCGGTCCTTCGAGCGGGAGGAAGCCAACTCGGCTGGGGCTTCCAGCTCCAATCGCCGGCTTTCGTGTTCGGTCTTGCCGCCGTGATGCTCATTTTTGCAATGAACATGAGCGGTGTCTTCGAATTCGGACTGCGCGCTACATCCGTCGGCTCCGATCTCCAAACCAAGTCCGGTTACACCGGCTCGTTCTTTACCGGTATTTTGGCTACCGTCGTCGCTACTCCCTGCAGCGCTCCTTTCCTGGCTCCGGCCCTCGGGGCCGCGCTCGCGCTCTCGACTGCCGCGTCGTTCGCGATTTTCACGGCGATCGCCCTCGGGCTTTCCACGCCGTACCTGCTGCTCTCGATTTTTCCGAGCGCCGTCAAAGTGCTCCCACGGCCAGGCGCGTGGATGGAAACGTTCAAGCAATTCATGGCGTTTCCTCTCTACGGCACCGTCGGGTATTTGGTCTGGGTGCTGGCTGGGCAGACCACCGACAGCGGCTTCTTAAACACGTTGCTAGGACTAACCTTCGTCGCACTTGCCGTGTGGATTTACGGTCGTTGCACGACGCCAGGTTCCAAGGCCGGTCGCGTGCGCTTTGGCGTCGTGTTTGGCGCTCTCGTGCTGCTCGTTGGCGGGACGCTTGGCTGGCCGCGCACCGCCGCGGCGGGCGACATCGTGTGGGAAAAATGGAGTCCTGCCGCAGTCGCCGAAGCGCAAGCAGCGGGGAAAACGGTGTACGTCGACTTCACCGCACGTTGGTGTGCGACCTGTCAGGCAAACAAGCGCGTGGTTTTCAGCTCGGACGAGGTAAAACGCGTGTTCCGCGAGCGAGGGATCGTCACACTCAAGGGCGACTGGACGAACCAGGATCCAGCGATCACCGCCGAGCTCGCGAAATACGGTCGCAGCGCGGTGCCGTTTAACCTCATCTTCAAGCCCGGCGCCAGCGAGCCGACGCTCCTTCCCGAACTCTTGACCCCCTCCAAGGTTTTGGACGCCCTCCGTTGATGACCGGAAAAGCTGGCGGCAAATACAACCATTTACCGCCAGCTAACGTTTCATCCAGCAACGCCGGCCGATTTTCGGCGGCGAACAATACAACCCAGTAACAAAAGTCCGGCGCCCACCGCCGCGTAAGTGGAAGGCTCGGGCACAGCAGCAACGGTGATGCCCAGCGTGTACGCGACGGGCGTCGTCAGCTCCTGGAACCAAACAGTATAGTCTCCGCCCCCGAGCGGAGCCGTGAGGCCCTGCGTGGCAGGCTGATTACCCAGCGAGTCGCTGTAGGAGCCCGCCGCGAGAAACGGCAAAATTTCTCCGGTGCTGCCAATCAGAATGTTGCTCAAATGGGTACTCGGATTGGTTAGGTTTGTCGTCGTGCCTTTCGAAATCGCCAGAAAAGAACCAATCACGCCGGGGGTGACGGAAGGATTATATTGCAGCACGTTAATGCTCGTCACCTGTTCCCAACTTTCCAGATGGAACGTGAAAATGTCGCGGTCGATCGCCCCGCCGGGCGGACGACCCATGACGCCGGAGACTGTGTTGAGTCCCGGTGCGAAATCGAGGACGGTGGGGAGCAGCGCGTTCCCGGATAGATCGCCAGAAACAGCTTCAGAATAGTTCAACTGCGCATGAGCCAAGCTCGACGAAAGCACGAAAAGTGCCGCCAATATTTTCGTTTTCATGGTGATGTTGTGTTGTAGACGCCGAAATACTTATCGGCGTTGGTTAGGGTAGAACCCACAGACCGCATCCCCGCGAACGCAGAATAGTAACGGAATAGTTACGATTTTGGAGGTGGAGCAGGACACGACGAAAAGGCCTGCGCGGAGGACTTTGCGTTCAGTGCGAGGGCGTCCGCGCCGTCGCATCCGTAGCCGTCCCGACGAGAACCGACTTCCCAACGAGCGCGGGCTCGCCTACGCTCAGCGCAAATTTATGCTGAAACTCTGCATCTTCGTCCTGTCGGCCGTGGTCAGTTATGGGTTTTGGTTTGCGGCGGATGCGCTCGGGGCGAGTTTCTTCACCAGCTTTATGATCAGCGGTGTGGGCGCGCTCGTCGGCTGCTGGGTGGGTTGGAAGATTTATCAGCGGTTTTTCAACTAAAAGCGGTCCACCGGCCTGCCGTATTCAGGTACGCGCCGCGAGCTTCCAAGTAGTGGCTGGTTTTGCCCACCTTCGAACTTTCGCGCAGGAGAACCACTCCAGCAGGCAAATGCGAGGTCGACCTGACAATTCCCCGCTTGCTCCACCGCCCTACTCGCAGGCAGCATCGGCGCCTTCATGAATTCCAAAGCCCAAGTCCTTGTCTGGATCACGTGCGACGGTGTGCACATCGACCCGTCCTCCGGCAAACACACGATCCTCGGCGTCTTCTCCAACATTCGCGCCCGTCAATTTCCTGTCGTTCACCCGTTCATGATTTGGTTCCTCACCCTGAGTGACGTCCCCGCGGGCGAACATAAGATCAAGATCTCTCTTGGCCTCGATCCGGCCAACACCGTTCCCATCATCGATCGCAAGTTCGAGTCCCAGAGCCCGCTCCAGCGAATCAATCTTATCAACGAGATTCGCAATCTGAACTTCGACCAGCCGGGCGATTACTCAATCATCGTTGAGGTCGACGACGAACCATTACTGGCAACTAATATCACGGTGACGAACTGAGCAGTCACTCCAAAAAACTCCACAGAGAAACCTGCCGGGACGGCGGGCTCCACCTTCAAAACAGCACCTCTTAAGTATCTCATGCCTATCCAGCCTCAGCCGTTTAAATACGATCTCATTGGCGTTGGCGCGCCCATCATGGACCTCGTCGCCAGCGTCCCCGACAGTTTCCTCCCGAATGCTGGTGGCGAAAAGGGCGGCATGGTGATGATCGATGCCGTGGAGATGGCGCGGCTCGTGAGCTTGCTCCCTGAGGCGCCAAAAACGACGCCCGGCGGCTCCGCGGCGAACACAACTTTCAACGCCACGCGTCTGGGACTACGCACAGCTTTTGTCGGCAAACTCGGCGGCGACGATCTCGCCCGCGTATACCGCGACCGGTTCGCGAGCGCTGGCGTCGACGCCTCGCGCTTCAAACGCGGTATGGAACCCAACGCGCGTTGCCTCATCCTCACTACGCCCGACACGCAGCGTACCATGCGCACTTGCCTCGGTGCCGTGATGACGCTTTCACCCGATGAGATTTCCACGGCCGACTTTGCAGGCGCCCGCGTGGTTCACATTGAAGGTTATGTTTTGTTCAACCGTGCGCTGGCTGAAAAAATCATCACTTCGGCGCGCGCGGCGGGCTGCGCAGTGAGTTTGTCGTTTGCCTCCTTCGAAGTGGTTGCGGCTACGCGCGACTGGCTGCTCGATCAGCTGAAGCACGGCGTGCCCGTCGTCTTCGCCAACGAGGACGAAGCGCGGACGCTGTTTCCCGAATTGCCAGCCAACGGCCCCGAGGATTACGCAGAGCACGCGAAACGTTTTGCGTCATTCGGCGGCACCGCGGCAATCACGCTCGGCAAAGCCGGCGCTTGGATCGCACAAGGCAAAGAACTGCACCGCGTCGCACCCGTCGTGGTAAATGACGCGGTCGACACGAACGGCGCAGGCGATGCTTGGGCGGCGGGTTTTCTGTCCGCCTGGTTGCGCGATCAGCCGCTGCCCGTGTGCGGAAAAGTCGCCTCGCTCGTCGCCGCCGAAACCGTTCGCCACATGGGTCCGGTGATCCCCGACAGCGCATGGGCGCCCGTCGCTGCGAAGGCCCAAAGCCTGCTGGGCTGAGGACGGAATCATACCGGGATGGAACCGCTAATGGAGTTTCCCCAATGGGGAAAACTTTAGAAATCCCCTTCGGCTAATCGCCTCCGGAGTAGTCTCGGGCGTCTGCTAATCGCAGACATTTTTATAGAACGTCTTCCACATCGGCTGCGATTAGCAGCCGCCTTAGTAGGAAGCTGCGAACGATCAGGAGCAGCGCACCTAGTAAGTTTTCCCCATTGGGGGAACTCCATTAGCGGTTAAAAAAAGCGGATCGAAAAAACACCCGTAATGACCAGGCGCTCCTGCAAATCGCGTGTTTAGACTTACAGTCAGTTACCCGTCACCTGCGACGCCCGAGGTCGTCATCTTCCACAATGAAATTCTCCCGTTTCCTCCCCCTTCTCCTCTGGTCCGCCGTGTGTGTTGGCATTTCGGCGTCCCAAGCAGCCGAGTCTTTGGTTCCACAAAACAAGTCCGACGAGCCGCCTACGTCGTGGATCGATCCCGACACAGGGCATCGCGTGATCCGACTGACGCGCGAGCCGGGTTCGGCGAGTCTCTACTTCAACGAGAACGCTTACACGCCGGACGGCCACCGGATGATTTACACCACGCCAGACGGCATCTCGGTGATCGACCTGAATACGTTCCAAACGCGCCGGGTGGTCGAAGGTCGCGTGCGCGCGATCATCATGGGCCACAAGACACCGACCGTTTTCTATCTCAAGTCCGTCAGCGAAGACCGCCCGCGAGAGCGTTCGCTGTATTCGACTAACATCGACACAGGCGAAACCAAAAAGCTCGCCGACCTTCCGCCGCGTGGCGGCATCGCCGCCGTGAACGCCGACGAGACTTTCGCCGCCGGCACGTACATCGAAGGCGACTCAGGGCAAGACTACAACGAACGCCCTCGCACCGAGGGAAATCAGGACGCTTCGCAAGGGCATTCACTGGACCAACCCAAGAACAAGGGGCAAATGATGGAGGAGCGGCTCGCGGCGCGTCTGCCGATCGTGCTGTTCACCGTCGATCTGCGCAGCGGCAAAATCAACCCGATCCTCCACTCGACCGACTGGGTCAATCACCTGCTCTTTTCGCCGACCGACCCGAACCTTTTGATGTACTGCCACGAAGGCCCCTGGCACAAGGTGGACCGGATCTGGACGATTCGCACCGACGGCTCGCAAAACACCCTCATTCACAAACGCACGATGGTGAGAGAAATCGCGGGCCACGAATTTTTCAGCCACGATGGCAAAACGGTTTGGTACGACCTGCAAACACCGCGCGGCGAAGTCTTCTGGGTGGGCGGCTACAATCTAGGGACCGGTGCACGAACCTGGTTCAATCTCCAACGCAACGAATGGTCAATCCACTTTAACGTTTCGCCAGACGGAAAACTCTTCTGCGGCGACGGCGGCGACTCCAGCCAAGTGGCCAAGGCACCCGACGGCCGTTGGATTTATCTCTTCCGTCCCGAACTCGTGAACGACTCCGACACCCTGGGCGACAAACTCATTCGCGCCGGTGTTTTTCGCTCTGAGCGACTCGTGAACATGTCAAAGCACGACTACAAACTGGAGCCGAACGTCAGCTTCACGCCTGACCAGAAATACATTATTTTCCGCTCAAACATGTTCGGGCCGACCTACGTTTTCGCCGTGGAAGTCGCGCGAGCGAAGTAGAACCAAATACAGACTGGCGACTCCCTCGGCCCGAAGGCCAAGCGAAAAGGTTTATCTGTAACCGGTAGCGCCGCAGTCGGTGAGCTTACTCGGAGTGGTGCTTGTACAGCTCCAGGCAGCGGCGGCATTGCCGGAGGTGGGTTTGAAAACCTCCGCTCATGCTGTAACCTTTCGCGCCGAGCCGCATCAGAGTTACAAATGCACTCTTCCGCCGTGACCACTTACTCCAGATCTTTCGCGCCTGAAACGGAGATTTCAGACGTGGCAGCCATCGAGTCGGTGCTCGGCGGCGATCGCGCAATGTTCGAGATCATCGTGCGACGCTACAATCAACGACTCTATCGCGTCGGCATGGCCTACTTGCGCAATCACGTGCAAACGGAAGACGCGATGCAGAACACCTACCTGAACGCGTTCATCAAACTGCACACGTTCAAGAGAAACGCGGCTTTCTCAACCTGGCTCATACGGATCATGATCAACGAGTGCCTCATGGTGATTAGAGCGCAAAAAAGGTTTAGGGAGGAAACGCTCGCCAGCGAAGATCACCTTTCGCCGACTGAAAACTGCAGCATGCCTTCCCATGAAGCCGCGGACCAAGAGCAGATCAAAGCGCTTCTCGAAGAAACCATTGGCGGGCTGTCGCAGGCACATCGTGCGGTTTACATCTTGAGAGAGGTTCAACACCTTAGCACGACCGATACCGCCGCTTGCCTGAACATCTCCGAAGCCAACGTGAAGGTGTCGCTGCACCGTGCTCGCGAGGAGCTAAAGCGCCAGTTGCTCGCTACAGCGGCTGGTGTCGAGTTGTTCGACTACCCCGCTCGTTACTGCAACGCGATCACCGCGCGCGTCATGGAGCAAATCAAGGCGTTAGGTCCCGCACCGCGCTAGCGGTTTCGAGCGAAAAGGTCGTAGTGGTGACGGAGTGGTTAGCCTCGCCGGTTTGATCCAGCGGCGACACCTCGTTCCGCCACTTAAAAAACGCGGCCAACCCGGTCGGTGTAACCTCTTTCAAGCAGATGCATCCAATCGACTGAAACCTACTTCCTACGATGCTTATTCCCGCCATTATCCTCTTCGTTCTCGCCGCCGTTCTCGGCCTCGCTGTCGCCGTCCAGATTTTCAAAAAGAAAAACACCTCGAAGGGCGTCGCGCTGGCTCATGGAGCGTTTGCTGCAGCCGGCCTTATCGTATTAATTGTTCACGCCGCTAAAAACCCGAACCAGTTGCTCACGGTGGCGATTGTTTTGCTGGTAGTCGCCGCTCTGGGCGGGCTTGTGCTTCTTACGAACGATCTCCGCAGCAAGGCAGGTCCGGCGGCTCTCGTCGTCGTGCACGCCGCCGCCGCGCTCGCTGCCGTCGTGCTCGTTCTCCTCGTAGCCATTCGGTGATTCGACGTGCGCCTCCTCGGACATCCTGTTCACGTGATGCTCATCCACTTCCCGATCGCGCTCTGGCCGGCGCACGCGGGGCTGCATCTTTGCACCAGGATCCTTCCCGCTGGCACCGAGGTCGTGGCTTTCTGGTTGTTGGCGGTAGGGACAGTTTTAGGCTGGCTGGCGGCATTCGCCGGAATGTCGGACGTCCTGCGGGAACTAAAAACAGGCTTACCCTGGCCGCCCTCACGAGTCATCGCACACGCCGCCGTGAACGGAAGTGTGTTAACCGGCTTCACCGCCCTCGCCGCATGGGAAACGAAGACTTATCCGCATCTAATCATCGGTTGGGTGGCGCTTAGCATCGAACTCGCCCTACTCGTTACCATGGTGGCCGGGAACTATTTAGGCGGAGCCTTGGTTTGGGGCTACCACAAGCGAAACGTCTAAACGCCACAGCGCGCTTACTGCGCGGGCCTACACCATCAGGTCTGCCCAACCAGACGAGCTGCGCCCGAATAGGGGTAATTTTCTCCCTCCGAGGGTAAACCCCTTTAAGGACCCCCGGCCTTGGAGCCGCTATTTGGAGAGACACTGATGAACTGTGCCCTGAAACCGCCCCACTTAACTCACTTCTTGTAAAAGGTCCGGCCAACGTCCGCCGCTATTCAGGCGAACGTGGTTGAACGAACGCACCGAGGCTTGCCTCACTTTCCCCTCAAACCAGCCCTCCTATGAAGAACCTCAGCAAACTCATCCAACTCCCTCTGCTCACCCTCGCGTTGGCGAGCCTCTCGACTTACCTCCACGCGGAAATCGATGCAGAACAACAAGCCAAAATCGACGCAAAGATCGCCGTCGTTAAAACCTGGGCCGCCGATCCCGCCGTCGTTGCAGCCGTCGCCGCGCACAATGCGCAGCCTCCTGCCGAACATACCGCCATGACGCAAGAAAAGTGGAAGAGCCTGACGGTACTCGATCAATTCGTGCGCAGCTTTTCGAAAAATTCCGCAGCCGAAGCATTGAAGGCAAAG
Source organism: Nibricoccus sp. (assembly GCA_047600805.1). Lineage (GTDB taxonomy): Bacteria > Verrucomicrobiota > Verrucomicrobiia > Opitutales > Opitutaceae > JADKHC01. The sequence goes on along the minus strand of JASGKG010000001.1, from coordinate 4,803,480 downwards.
AAAGGCGACTGGACGGCCGAGGCTTTCCTCAACGACGCCAAAGGTCTAAAGGTTGCGTTCCTTTCAAAGCCCAGCAACTGGTCCCACGCCGGAAAACCCAAACACGACATCCCCATGACGGGCAAAACGTGGCAGGGTCCAGTTGAAGTCGACGAGTCCACCGGCCTGCAGCAATTGCAGGTTTCGGTTCCCATTATGCAGGACGGGCAGCCCATCGGTTCACTCGTGGTCGGAATTAGTCTCGGAAAACTTTAGTCCGCCAATCTCTCGAGAATATCCAGCTCCGGTTTCATGCGCACCACGAATCTTAGCTTCAAACTGACGGTCTTTATTGTCTCTGCCGTCGTCATCTCCGTGGCAATCGGGGTCACGATGTACAGCTTGATGCAGAAAGCAGAGCGAGAGAATGAAGCCCGTTCCAACCGAGTTCTCCTAGCCAAGAACGCCGCATACCGTCTGCTTGAAACCATGTCGGACGCCCAAGCCGCACTCCAAAACACCTTGCGGCAAAAAGATCCGGACGAGATCGAGAAGAGCATCGACCGTTTCAAAAAGGTTCTCTCAGACGCCCAGCAACTGGTGAAAAACACCGAGGGAGCTCCGCCCGCCCTCAACGAGAAGCTGGCTGCACTGGCCAAGACCGATCTTGATGCCATCGACAAATTTCTCCTCGGCGACAACAGCGCAGCCTACGAGTTGGTCATCAATATCGCGCCCCAGCATTTCGCCGCGCTGCTTCAGACACTCCGCGATCACAGTGTCCAAGTGGAAGCGGCCGCCGAAACCGAGGAGCAGCAAGGTAAAATCGCGCTTCGACGCACCTTGATCGTTTCCGCAAGCGTCTGCGCGGTGCTCACCGTCATCTTGTTAGCCTTTGGCTGGCGCTTCAAACAAGCGACGATCCGCACCTTGGGTGACATCTCAGGCACCCTGTCCGATGCCTCCGATCAGGTCGCCGCAGCAGCCGATCAAGTCTCCACCTCCAGCCAGCAACTCGCGTCCGGCTCCAGTCAACAGGCCTCTTCGCTTGAGGAAACCAGCGCCTCGCTCAACGAGATGGCTTCGATGACCAAGAGGAATGCTGAAAACGCCAGTCAGGCCAACGAACTCACTCGCACCGCCCGCAAGGTCGCCGACACCGGCGCGCGAGACATGAGCGATATGACCAGCGCGATGAATGCGATTAAGGCGTCGTCGGACGACATCGCCAAAATCATCAAGACCATCGACGAAATCGCCTTTCAAACCAACCTGCTCGCTCTCAATGCCGCGGTCGAAGCCGCCCGCGCAGGCGAAGCTGGCTCCGGTTTTGCGGTGGTCGCCGAAGAAGTACGCGCCCTCGCCCAGCGTTCCGCCACCGCCGCTAAAGAAACGGCCGCTAAAATCGAAATGGCCATCGCGAAAACCGATCTGGGCGTACAAATCAGCGGCCGCGTCGCACAGAACTTGGGCGAGATCGTAGAAACGGTACGCAAGGTCGACGAACTCATTGGCGAGGTCGCCAACGCCAGCAAAGAACAGAACGATGGCGTCGATCAGATCAACAGCGCCGTTTCTCAGATGGACAAGGTCACACAATCGAACGCCGCCAGCGCCGAGGAAAGCGCAGCCGCCGCCGAACAATTGAAAGGTCAATCCTTGTCGTTGCAGGACGTCGTCAAGGATCTGTCGAACGTGATCGGCCAGCAAAAGCAGCTCCAGGCCGAGACATCAGCCAGCTCTAAATCCGACCGTCAGCAAACCATCTCTCGCCGCGAGCAGGCACCAAAACGTGCGCTGACCGCCGCCTAGGGCGCCTTGGGCGACCCGCCACCTCCGACGGGCCCACTCATCGTACGGCGACAGCATCCGCCTCTTGGCGTTGGACGACAAAAGTGCCGACGGCAGACGTGGAAGGAGCTGAGGGCTTTGGGTGCGAAGACGCCGAAATCGGCGCATCCGTAAGATCGCTCTCCGCGGCGTGAGGCCGGACGACTGCGTTTACCGGGATCTCGCTCTTAAAAAGCGTGCGCACCGGGAGTTTCGCTTCCCCAGATCTACTTGATAAATGTTCCAGTCATCCCCAACGCGCGGAATACCGCTGGGAGAATTTTACGTGTTTCCTACAGTTTTTTTGTAACATTTCGGCGCGAGATCAGTTTAATTAGGTAGACACAACGCCTATGCCGTCTCGGCATCACCCAAGGTTTTTCGCCGTGTTTAGCGGCTTGGCTGGAGCAATTGTTTTAGCTCTGGCGGGCTGCAGCACGGCTGCCTCTCGTTCGACGGCCGACGCTGCGGCTCTTTTCCCCGAGATCGGCTACGAGGACGCTGTCGACCTTGCCGTTCATCAGGACAAACCGCTGCTCATTCTCTTCGACAGCAATCGTCCCAGCGAACGCCAAAAGCTCGTTACCCGCACGCTGAACAAGCCCGAACTTGCCGCGCTTTTGCGCGAGCGGGCCGTCTGTTTTCACGTCGATGTCACGGATCTTCCCGACATCGCAAAGCTCTACCGTGTGACCACCACGCCCGCTATTGTGTTGCTCGATCCACACGGAAAAGAAATCCGACGCTGGCGCGGCGCACCGAAAGCCGAGCGCGTCACCGCGGAACTCGTCACCCTCCTCACGGAACGCACCGCTTGGCACAGTGATATTCCTTCGGGGGGAACCGCCGAATAACCGCAGCGGAATCTTGACGGGCCCGATCCGTCACGGCGAGTGGCCGGAGCTGCTCGGTTGAGTCCTGGAGAAACTCGATTAGCGTTGCCCGCATGGCGCTCCTCGCCCCCAGCAACTTGAATGCACCCGCCGCTTTCGGCATGAAAACCGCTGACTAGCTCTTGGATTTCACCCAACGTTTTACGCACATGACACCGACTCCGCCGCCCGTGCCTGAACCTGTTCCTATAACGATCCAAACCGGCGGCCTCCTCGGGCATCCTCGCGGCCTCACCACGCTCTTCTTCACCGAGATGTGGGAGCGCTTCAGTTACTACGGCATGCGCGCGTTGCTGGTACTCTTCATGACAGCAAAGCTCGCCCAAGGAGGCCTCGCACTCAGCGACGTAACAGCGGCACAAATCTACGGCACTTACACGATGAGCGTGTACCTGCTCTGCATCCTCGGCGGCTTTATCGCAGACAATTTCATCGGCTCACGTCGCGCAGTTTTGCTGGGCGGCTCCATCATTGCCTGCGGCCATTACTCGATGGCCATCCACTCAACATCGACATTTTTCGCCGGTCTTTTCCTGGTCGCCATCGGCACCGGGCTTCTAAAGCCAAATATTTCCACCATGGTCGGCGGTCTCTATTCGCCGACGGACGAACGCCGCGACGCTGGTTTTTCGATCTTCTACATGGGCATCAATATCGGCGCGCTCACGTCGTCGATCGTCTGTGGGTTTCTCGCGCAACACGAATGGTTCAAAAACTTCCTCGTGCGGCTCGGCCTCGATCCCACGCAAAGCTGGCACTGGGCGTTTGGAGCCGCCGGTGTTGGCATGACGCTCGGGCTCGTCACCTACGTGATCCGGCGCAAAACACTCGCCACCGTCGGTGCCGTTCCGCCTGTGCCCGCTGAAGGACGGCCCTGGGGCAAACTCGCGCTCGTCGCCCTTGGCTCTGTCGTATTGATCGTCGTCATGGTCCTCAGCGACACACACCGCTGGATCATCTTCGCATTGTTCGGGCTGCAAGTGGCGGCCGTTCTATTTTTCGCGTTGCGCAAAGACGATGAAAGCCGACGCATCGCCGCGATTCTGATCTTCTTCATCGCCGCGCAAATCTTCTGGGCGATCTTTGAACAAGCAGGCTCCTCGATGTCGCTCTTTGCCGATCGTCTTACCTCAAATCGCGTGTTCGGCTGGGAATTTCCCTCCTCGTGGTGGCAGTCCGTCAACGCCGGCTGGGTCATTCTCCTCGCCCTGCCCTTCGCGTGGCTTTGGACCCGACTGGGGCACCGGCAGCCCTCGAGCCCTTTCAAGTTTACGCTCGGTCTTTTCTTCGTGGGACTTTCGTTCGTTTGGATGGTTCCGGCGGCAAAGCTCACCGCTGAAGGCAAGGTAAGCCCAATCTGGCTGCTCGGCATGTACTTCCTCCAAACCGTCGGTGAAATGTGCCTCAGCCCGGTCGGCCTGAGCACGATGACGAAGCTCGCTCCCGCGCGGCTCGTCGGTTTGGTGATGGGCATTTGGTTTCTCGCCGCGGCCTTGGGCAACAAACTCGCCGGCGCGCTCGCCAGCGGCTTTCAATCCGACGATTCGGCCGCGCTTCCCCGTTTCTTCTTGGAGCAAGCGCTCTGGGTGGGTGCGGCCACTCTGGTCTTGCTCATGCTCGTACCCTGGATGTGCAAGCTCATGGGCGGGGTACGATAAAACGGCCACTTTCAATCCACTTAGGAACGAGCGAACAAAGTCAGCTGAGCTGATCGTGCGCTCAGCACCGTACATCCACAAGCGGCGCTTGCGTTGAATTCGCCCGGCCCACGGCGCCTTCGGCAACCCGAAATCCTAACCGCTGGGATAGCGCCGACCCGCGTCGCTCAACCGAACCTCCATGGCTGAAAGCGCGTGCGGCTTTTTGTCTACAACCAAACACGACCGCCATACCAAACTCATGCGACGTTCGTCAGGTTCGATACAAACGGTATCGAGATTCACCGGTTCCGCGCGGGCCGTACCGTTGAAATGAAACGCGACATCAACAATCGGGTCCGGCAGTTTGAAACGCAGCGGAGCACCCGGCGTGGCACCCACCACTTCCACAGGCTCACCTCCTTTGAAATACTTCGGCGTAATCAAGTCCCGAGGCGCCACCTGAAGGAAGCGCGAATCGAAATCCTTCGGCAAGTAGGGCGCCCGTTGCTTCCGCCAAACTTCGTTGTACGTGCCAGCGTAAGCCTTGCGCGGTTCCCAATACGGACATACCGGAGCAAAACACGCCGGTGCCGGCCGGTCTTTCGGACCGGCGATCAACGTGCGGGGATCCTCTAAATTCGGCAACAACCGCCCTTCCCACTCGGCCTTCGTGCACTTCGGCAGCAGCCCGCGGCCCACCGGATTGCAGGGCTCATACTCTCGATTATTTTCGTCCTCAGGCGCGATAACCGTGCCGCCGAAAGCGAATTCCCAGCGAAGCGGGATCTTTTCGAACGGCTTCGGAGCTGACGGCTTCCAGCCGAAAAATCCACATTGCCAAGCCCTATCGCCAAAAACGCGTAGTGTTTTAACCACCTCTGCGACCGCTAAGCGCACATCCATCGCCGTCGCTTCCGCCCTCGGTGCATACGCGTGGCCACAGAGCAGGATGTCCGTGGAAGGCTTCGCCAAGGTTACTTCCCCAGCCTGTTTGAGGCTCGTGACGATCGGATCGCCCCAATAGCTGTCCGAAAGAGCGATTGGCAACTGCTTCTCCAACGCACGAAGTTTACCATCAGCACCAATCCCAAACGACGCCTTAACTATTCCATAGGCACATTCTACGCCTTCAGGATTTGGGAGCAGTGCTAGTTTGGCCTCGAACGGAGTTTTATTGTCGACTTGGAACATTCCGATGGGCGCTCACGGCAGGCTTAATTCTCTGTAATCTTTGCGCCCTTCAGTATGAGATTACCGGTCGCCTTAACGTTGATTCCACCCGAACCGATAACGGAAATATCTTTGCCCTTAATCTGAATCGTCCCGTCCTTTTTCATCACGATGCTCGAGGCTCCCGTTTGGATGGTGATCTGATCACCCGCATCGATGAACAGCTGCTTGCCCACGACGAGTTTGTCGTTTTTGCCAATTTGAACGGAACGATTCTCGCCAATTTTTACCTCTTCGTTCTTACCGACCTCTTCTTTTCGATTTTGGCCGATGGTAATCTGTTCGTTCTTGCCGACATCCTCGGTGCGATTCTCGCCGATTGAGATTTTTTCGTTCTTACCGACGTCCTCCGTTCGATTTTGGCCGATCGACACGTCCTCGTTTTTCTGAACGTGTTTCTTGCGATTGTTACCGATATCAACCGATTCGTCATGTTTGACGGTTTCAGTGTTGTCGTTTTTCACGAGCACCGTGCGATCCTTCTCGGCTTGGACGTAGAGCAACTCCTTGCCCTTGGAATCGTCCATTTTCACCTCGTTGAAATTGTCCGTACCGCCGCCCTTGGTAGACCGACTCATCAACGTCGAAATATTCTTATTCGCGGGCAAAGCGTAGGGCGGCCTTTCCTCACCGTTGTAAACACGCCCCGTGATGATGGGCCGGTCCGGATCGCCCTCGAGAAACTCCACGATCACTTCTTGGCCGATGCGCGGGATGTGCATCGCGCCCCAACCTTTTCCCGCCCAGTACTGCGAAACACGAATCCAGCACGAGGAATCAGCGTCGAACTTCCCGTAACGATCCCAGTGAAAATGCACCTTCACGCGCCCATGTTCGTCGGTGTGAATTTCTTCCCCCGACGGCCCCGTCACAATTGCCGTCTGCGGACCCGTGATGCGCGGTCTGTGACCAAATAGCGAGGGCCGGTACTGTTGCGTCGTAGGGATCGCTTCGAAAATACAATCGAACGCCTCTTGACCGTCGCCTCGCAAATCCGCTGTGCCGGCCGTGAACCCGCCAGCATTGAACGAAAGCCAGACGAAAGTGAATAGATACTCGCGGTTCTGATCAGCCCTCGGGTGATCTTTCAACTTGAACGTGAACCCGGGAGCCAGCCCCCGACTACTGCCCTGACCGCGAACCACTTCGTGTGCGCTTTGGATTCCTTCAATCCGTGCCTTTGCGTAGCTTTGACCCGCGCCGGTGTCGTCATATTCTCCAGGGTAATCAAATTTCTCGAAATCGGCCAGCCCGTGAGAGCGTGAGATGGGCGCGTTTACCAGCAAGTCTGCTTTCGGGCGTTTAAAGTCGAAATCCGTTTGGACATATTTGCCGGTTTTGGCGCTCTGAGCTGATGTCCAATGCTGAATAGACTCCACCAACGAGCCAGTCGTAGAAGCCTCGCGGTACACAACCGAGTCATAGCCCGGATACGCAGCGTGACTCTTCACTGCATCCGTCAAGACCAACACGTGACGATTCTCTTCGTGTTTGTGGTAATAGCAAATGCCTGCTTTCGCCAAAAGCCGCGTAATAAAGTTCAGATGCGTTTCCCGATACTGCACGCAGTACTCAAGAGGTGCGTAAGTTTCTGTTAGCTTCACCTCAAGATCGGTGAAACCCGCCTTCTTAATCACCTTCTGAAGAATCTCGGGAATGCTCTCTTGTTGGAAGATTTGACAGTCCGACGCGTTCCCCAGGTGGTAGAGCCAAGGACGGATCGTCATGTGATACATCGCAGCACCCACGGTTCGATCGACTTGCGCAAAGTCAGACACGATGCCGTGGAAATAGCGTTTTGCTCCGCTGCCCAATCCCATCGAAATCGTGACGGGGTGGCCCACAATTTTATTGAACGGGACCGCGATCTCCGTCGACAAAACCTCCGCTGATATAACAAACGGTACGTTTAGCTGCTCCTTATATTCAAACCGAGTGAGTAACAGCTTGTCGTCACCGAGCGGTGTCTTAATCGAGATGGTACGATTCTTCTGTGTAGGCTGTGCGCACATAATTAAAATACGTTACCTGTATCTATTTAATCTTTTACCGATCCCATTAATTTCCCCAATCATTAATCAACAGTCGAGTACCGACTTCAAATATATCAACGAGATAAAGCATACTGCACGTTAGCATTCGTCGATACAGTCACACAACCATTTATCTATACCCTTCCCAATCAAACTTCTGTCCCGCCCACTCTTTCCCGTACACACTCTCTTTAAGATCCTCAGCAAAAACGCAGTCCAACATCTTAAAGAAATTCATCCAAAACTCTTTTAAATCCAACGCCCTTCCTTCATCCGTAAAACAAGCCAAAAACTCATCTCGAGCCCGGATACGAAGAAACTGCTCAAGGTAAATCTCGTCCTGCATACCTTCTTTCCTTAAGTTAAGGATAAAACTTCTCCTATTATTATTCAGTGTTGGATTATATATAACATCCATGGTTATCTTATTATCCTTCTTATAAAATCTGAAATCAATACTGTTGCCCACCAAGCTGCTGTGGCTCAATTTTTCGGATTGAAATTCAAAGCCTTTCCCCTTAAAAAAATCGATCTGTTCAAACATCAGTCTACGAGACTGGCTTATCTCATCATTCTGTTCGGCATCATTTATCATAGCTTTAGAATATCGTGGCCTTTTCCATTTCATAGAATGGGCTCAAAGATGAGCCGGGCGCAGATCCAATATCAGTCACTGTGTAACCGTCCGCAACAAGTTTATTCGCCCATTGCTGATTAGCTTTATACAACGAAGTTTTCACGACCTCCGAATCAGGTATATATTGAGGAGCATATTTTGCGCGTAAGGCCTGCCATTCATCGAGAGCTGACTGGGGAACCAAGGGTGGGTCAAAAATTTCGACTTCATATCCCTTGGACCGAAGGGTTTCAGCATAAGGCCGCACGGTTCTCATATCTCTCCCAATGACTGCCACCCTTCCATTCGTACCCTGCCGAACCTGCGTGGGAGTTACACCATTAGCTTCAATATTGCTAAGTTCAGCAGCAATGGGAGTTTTCGGCGCAGGATACACGCTACCACGAGGATTGCCCTCCTTTGGCCGAGCCCGCGTAGGCTGAAGCCCATTTCTCGCTTCAATTACCTCCTCCGTTGCTGCCCCGGCTTCGGCCGTGCGCAAGGCTCGTATGCATTCGGCGACGCGAGCAAGTTGAGGGACCTTTGCAGCTATTTTGATGGCTGCGCTACCGACAGTAACGACGGTGAGAATCACCATCACTACATCCATCAGCACATCGCCAAAAACTTCCCCAGCTTCGAACTGGCCCTTCAGATCTTGCTGCTTCTCGAGAGCCTTGAAGCGATTCCACTTTTCAATGTAGGTGTTCTTCAGCTGATCTTTCACGTGGGCGAAAAAGTCGCCAGGAGCGGTGAAAAGCTGACCCACCTCGTCGACCAGCGCACTCCGCATTTCGTAGGCTCGTTTAAAATCCGCCGGCACGAGCGTGTGACGCCGAAGACCGTTCAAAATGTGAAGCGGTCCAGCCGGATTCATCATGAGCGTCGCTCTGAAAGCCGCGTCGCTCCACCACGACTTCGGCCTTTGCGAATAGGCGTAAATCTCCGCCTCGATAAAGAGTTTTTGCAGCTCGTACAGTTGCGCCACACTCACGATCGGATTCTTCGCGACGCCGTAACAAGCTCCTAAACCAAAACTGTACGGTCCGGGAAGGTGAACCGAGAGCAGGCGCAATCGATCCCAGTTGGAGGAAGCTCGGATTTCTGAAAGCAACTCCTCAAGAACGTGCTCGGCCACTCTGCCTGCGACATCCTCCCAATGAAGGTGCATTGCCGCCCACGAATGCGGATCGGGCAAACCATGCGTTATCGTGTCTTCTCCCAAATAGCCGGGGGTATCGAAGAACCCAGCTCCACCGCCGCCCGCCGGGGCATCGGGATGTGCAAACGAACCATCATGTCCAAACCACGAACGCAGGCGTCCAAGGTCGAACTTCAAACCAGGAAAATTAAATCCCAAATTAGGCACAGTCCTCCTTAGCGTTATGCAGCCGCATGTTCAGCAGAGGCAGCGATAGCTCCACCACCGGAGCTGGCGGTAGAAGGTCTTTGACGACGGATGTCATGTGTTTGCGGCTCAAGGCTCAGACTTTTTCGAAGGACTGCGTCGCCACCAATTCTGACGGAAGCGTAATAACCAGCTCCGCGATGATGGCAGACTTTTCTAAATCGAAATATTCATTGATCCCCTCTCGTCTCACTCCTTTTGCGCCTTCTGCTTGGTGAGGAGTTTAAGGCCGCTGTCTTTGACGAGGATTTCGAGCGGGGCGCGGCGGGGCCACAGCTTCTTGTCCAACGGGATGATCAGTCGTCGGGGATCGGCGTTGCCGAGCTGGTCGTTGGCGATCCCGGGTAGATCGGCAATGATCACCAGGTGCGCAACGCCGGACTTTAGCCAGCTTAGCCAATGGGGGTGGTCGCGGGGCACGGTCACCGTTATCGGCAGACCGCGACCGAACTGCGCCGTCAAATGCGTCGCATCTTTGCGCAGCGGATTATCTGGCTGCCAGTATTCTGTGATCGAATACGTGGTCCATTTCGGCAGGTCCGCGAGCGAGTTCGCGCCGATCAAGTCGACCTGCAACGAGGTGTTGGCGAGCGACTCATCGACTTTAACACGCACCTCGAACGCTCGCGGCTTGACGGTGTTTGACGCGCAGCCGGCTGAGCCGAGGAGGCCAAGGGTAAGGAGACAGCAGCTTAAAAGGTGGAGTGCGGATTTCATGAGTGTGTTAGGAAAAGTTTAGCGGAGTCGCTGAATAACGCGTGCGACTTCCCGGTTCGCCAACCAGTCGCTCAGGAGCAAGCTGCGGGAGTGTTGAATCAGGCGTTCGAGGTCGCGCAGGGGTTCGTCGTAGGTTTTGTGCAAGGGCAGTTCGGTCGAATCGTTGAAGTCCGGCGCATGACTAAAAACGCCGGCACCCGGGAAAAAACGCGTCAACGTCGCGATCGTGTCCCACCAAAGCTCCATCGGCACCCAGCGATAGCCTTCCTCGGGCGTGGCGCAGCCGTGTCCGTGATGTTGCGGCCCCAGCGCCGTATGCCAGCGGGCGTCGGCGAGCGCGAGTTGCTGACCGCGTTGCGCAGCGGTCACTCCGTCCACCCGGGCCATCGCGCGGGCGAGGCTGAGGAGTTCGTCGACGGATTCCGGCAACGTGTGGCGGGCGTGGGTAAGCAGCATACGCGAACCAATTACACCGAGCGAATACAAGTCGTGTCGTGCGCCAAGGTGAGGCACGGTTTCAAAACGCACCTGCCGAAACGCGTGCCCTTCCATTCGCACGAGAATCGCGTGCACTTCCGGCGCCCACGATGACGGAAAGGAATGAAAGCGCCGCTCGTGCACATTCAGGGCCTCCGCCGTGTCGAGTCGGCCAAAGACAGGAACCGACGAATCGCCCGAGAGGGGAATCTCCAAATACATAATATCCGAGTCACGTGTCGCCACGTACTCATCGGTCGCCAAGGTCGCTTCCAGCGTGTAGCGCTCCGAGCCCGTCGCCAATTTCCGAATACGCAAGGATCCTTCTCCGCGCGTCGGCGGCGCGCCCGAGGGAGCGCTGTAGACCATAGAACGTGGTTCGACGAGGCGTTGAAAGCGGCGTTTCTCGGTTGCGGGCAACGGAATCACACGCGCGATCGAAGCGTCAACGATGCTGACTCGAGCTGTCCACAGGATCGGCAAATCGGCCGCGGGCGCTGCAAAATCCACGCGAAACGACGAAGAAGAAAGCCCCAGCATGGGCATCTGGAGCAGCTCCGCTTGCGCACGGACGGCTTTCACGATTTGAGCGAAGAGCATCAGTTTCAGATGAAAAGTCTCCAAGAAACGTCCGGCCAATCCGCGTGTAGTCGGCACCAAAAACGCACCGCTTTGCTGCAGCTGGTCACATGCATCCAGCGCCGACTGGTTAACCGGATCTACAAAAACAAACGGGGACGTGGACTGACTCCGCCCCAGCCCGCGACCGCTCAAGAAGTCGGCGTAAGTATCCAAGTCGAACGGAGCATGGCGCCGCACGAGCATGCGCCCGCCTTGGGGATTCACGGGCAGCAGAGCCTGTATTTTGGATGCCCAACTTGGTTCCGCGGCACCAAAAGCTCCGCTTTCGCCTGCGACTTTTAGAAATCCCGCCTCGGGTTTGCCTTTGCGCCAAAGAAAACGCGATGCCGAACTACTATACTGCGGCACGGAGGCTGCTAACAGCGCAGTCTCATCGCAGCAAACCTCGATGTCCGCTCCTTCGCCTCGCACCGGCGGCCAGACTGCGCCTTTTTCCACATCGATCCAAATTGGCCGTGAAGGAGTGCGTTCATTGCCAGTGACCAGCATGGAGCCGCGGTCGGTTTGGAGCATTGCCTCCGCAACCACATCCCAGCGCGCATCAAGCGCGGCATTGTTCAACGGATAACCCGTGCGATGGATCTGCGCCGCGGAAGGAGTGGTCTGGAACCAAAGTTCCAGCCATTCATGAACAGCGCCCGCTCGATCGACCAGGGCGCCCAGCAAAACCCGGGCTTCCAAGGTGGATCGCACCAAAATGGAATCCCACGGCGAATCATCCGAACCTCGTGAAAGCGCTAAATATACCTGTAGCCAAGCGTCGTCATCGCGCAAAGGCACAAGGCGCAGGTCATGCCGCTCCCCGATCGGGCTCACCGGTGACGAAAGGCGATATTGTCCGTCGAGTATCATGATTGGCGTGTGAGCAGATAAACCGTCGCGACCACCACCCAGGCGAGGAAACCGAATCCGAGCGGCTTGCCCCAATCTCGGCGCCAGCCCGCTTCAAAACTGCGGGCCCGGAGAAAATTGCCGTGGGGTAATGCGCAGGTGAAATACCACATCACCAAGAGGACGCCATAACCAATTCCCCACTGCACCAGAGTGCCACACGGAACGGCCGCAAAATAGAGCGAGACCGCGGCGGCAATAAATAGGGTCCAAAACACTACCCAGAACCAAGCAATCGGGCGCCAGATCGTTTCTTCGGTTGCACGATGGTTTTTGGCAACTAACACCGTTCCAGTCAAAGGGGTGAAGAAAAGGGACAACCACAGATAAACGGTCGGAGACCAAACGGAAAGCCGGGGCCGGTGCTCCGGTTGCGACCAAAATGAAAGCGTGCCAGACGGGCCGGAACCGCGGGTCGTCATCGTAGCGGCGGTTTTCGTTTCAAACGGATGCGCCGCGGCCGCAGCGCCCGTGGAAACACGCGCCTTAGGTGTCGGCGGCAGAATCACGCCCGGAAGATCCCGAACCTTTTCCCACCGCGGCATGCCTTTGAACCAATATTGGTCGTCCGGCATGACTTCACCACTGGCCAAGCCAAGGTTGATTTCGGAAAGCGACATCGGCCGGGACGATTGTCCGGGCGTAGCGATTTGATATTTACCGTTTTGGAGCATGGGCATGGTTAATCTCCTGCAAAGACATGGAAGGAACGTGGCTTGGAGGCGCCGAAGAGCCGCCAGAATAATCCCTTTCCGCTGCCGCGTGCGCCTTCGAGCCGAGCTACAGCGTCAGCGAGGTTTCGGAGTGAGGACTGGCCGTTAAAAACCGATGTTTGCGGCAAGTGTGCCGTTTCGAGTTCTGCGAGCTTTTGCGTGACGATCGGCTCCAAACGCGGCGTCGGTTTGCGCGATTGGTCTGTGGCGAACGGCACGTGTTTGGTCCCAGCGCGAATCCTAAAAAGATCTCCGCCCGTTGGCTGACCGACGATAAAATCAGCCCAAGTACCCCCGGTCGGCATGATCGCCAGCAACGGCATCCCTGGGTCGAGCTCGCTCATCAGAAAACCCGACCAGGCATTGATGGTTTCAGCGACGGATCCGTTGATGGCCGGCAAGCGGAGGGCTTGGGCGCGCGGGGAATGGGAAACTGACTTAAAGTTTAAAGCCCCCGGAGCAAAAGGACTAAGCCGTTCCACGATGTCGTGGTAAACCGGATACAACATCATGGAGTCGCCGCGAAGCACCTCGGCCAATGACGCCAGCCCGGCGGTGCCCACAAAACCGGCAGCCTCGCGCGCAGCAGCTTCCGGATGCTGCGCCCGCAAGCCATCGAGTGCTTCCGCCACCGTCGAAACAACGCGCCCGGACGTGCTCGCCGCTTTCAACGCCGCGAACAAGTACTCGAAAGCCGGCACAACCGATGTCCAAACCCAACTGATCGGCAGGTCGACGATATGCGCACAGAGGGTCAAAGGGTACAGGCTTCGCCCCTTGCCGTCGCGGGACGACCAAAGATAACCGAGCAGGCACTCACGCGGTCTTAACCAGAGGAACCAGTGGTCGAATCCGGGAAGACGATCAGCCTCCGCCAGCTTTTCCCACGTCTGCGATTCGATTTCCGCGCGAATCCCTTGCTGATAGACAATCTGTTTGGCTACCACGAGTGATTCGGTTTCAAGGCCGACGTCAAAGTGATCATTCCAGCCCGGATGCTTGCCGAAAGCTCCGAGATAAATGCGCGGGCCGGCCGGGCGATCCGACCAGTCTTCATTCAAGAAATCTGAGAAAAATTTCATTTCGTCACGCTGGTTAGGTTCTGATCACGGCCATTGGTCGACCGTCGGGACGGGTTGCTCAAATTGGAGACTCAGAACGAAGTAAGTCCGTGACTCCCCTGAAATGATCTCGACAGGGCACAACCACGTCTTACCGCCATCGAGCGGCATGCAGTTCTTTTCCTGCCCGATCAAGCGAAGAGGCCCCCAGTTCCCTGAAACGGAGGCGCGGGCGTCGCCTTTCGGCTTCGTCTCCGCCCCCATGAAGAATTCCAGCTCGGGCATCTGCTCTGAACCGATCACGGTGGTGATTTCCGCAGCGGTCGCCGCTTGTGTGCGCACGGCCTTGTCGCCGAATCGCAGCGTGCGAAAACGATTCCCCGCAAACGCATCGGCGAACGACAAGCTAGGGGCAATTTTCTCCAGCAAGCGCCGCTGATCAGACAGACTCGCGACACTCACCTTGACCATCGCGCCTTGCCCGGTCGGCTTGGCAACGGCTCTGACGAAGCCCGTGACCTGATTGATGCGCGCGGCAAGCCGTGCATAGACCGTTTTTGCCGACTCAGGAACGTTTTCAACTTTGCCGTCCGCAGCCGCGTTTTGCAGATCCCCGAACAACTCACGCATCTGCGCTTCTTTCATGCCGCCAGCTCCACGTATGATCGGGAAGCCCGCCTTCGTCACCAGCAGCTGTTCGAACTCGCGCGAGTATTTATCAACGAGATTGATCGGACCGTCGGTGCTCGCACGACGCACAAGCAGCGATGCTGTGCGCGTGAAATCCGCACGCAATTCCCCTTCGTACTTCATCGCGCGCCCATTGATCGCACTCAGTGCCGCTTGTTGTTCTGAGAAAGCGTTGTTCAGCCGCCCGACCAAATTGGCCGTGCTTTCAGTGCGAACATACATTTGGGCGAGCACATCCCGAAACACTCCGAATCGGTAAGAATACACGCGGTCCGACGTTCCGGCAGCCGGGACGGTGGCCTCCATGTCGAGCTTGGGAATGCTGCTCATCTCGCCGGGTGTTAACGACTCTTGGTAGGCGTCCTCGATCGCTTTATCGACATCGGCGAGGCGGCGGCGAATCTCGATAAAGAGCGGCAGCTCGGGCGGGCGTTGCGCCTTGCGGTCTCCATCCGATGGATCGACACAGGCCGCCGCGATCGCTCGAGCGGCGGCACGACTGCGCTCGCGTGCATGTTCAAACATCGCTTGGTAAGCGCTCTTGAGTGTGAACAGACTCGACGGCATTCCGTCCAGCGCTGCTGTGCGATTGAGCATTTCCTCAACCGTGCTGCGGCTCGCGGACATTTCGTCGAAAGTAGTATCCACTTCGTTTTGCCAGTGGTCGTTGTCACCGTGCGCATGAACCGCGCGGATAAAATTTTTCTCACGCGTCAGATGCAGTTCGACGGCTACACGCGTGTGCCGAATCAAGTCGACGCCAGCCTGTTGGTCGGCGCGAACATTGCGCACGGCGTTGGTGAGTGTAACCCAACCTTGGGAGATCGGCCGATTTTCCTCGAACGACCGACCGGCGGAGAGCCAAGCAGCCGGCCAAGGGCCGCGCCCTGACTTCTGTAGAGTCGCGTCAAATACACGAACCAACTCGTGCGGCACAGGTGTCATCCCCAGCCAAGGCTGAAGCGTGGCGTGGAAGAAATAGTCGGGATCCATGCGTGCTTCAACGCCGATCAATTTCCCGCTAGCGGACCGCTGGTTGATCATACCCTCCAGTTTCAGCAGCAACGCCATGCGCTCCGAGTTGATGTCGTCCCAACCTACGCTCGGATCCAAAAGTGTGCTCCGCACGGAGCTGACCAACGGCTCGACGACACTGCGCTCAAAAAGAATCTTCTGCGCCTGACGGCGTTTCTCATCCAAGCCTACCACCATGCTTTCCATCGGCTTGAAAATCCACGGTACGGAAATGTCGCGACTCGCGAGTTTCTCAAGTTCGTCGTGGAAATTTACGATAGAGGCATTCTTGCGCCCCACCTGCACGTTTTCGTTTCCGGCATAGTGCCACTCGCCAGCCGTTTTGCCGGGCGTGACGATCGGGTGCCAGCGGTCTCCGCTCCAGCCGTCCGCCGCGGTTTCCCAATAAGCCAATTCCGAAACAACGCTGTTTTTCAGCGCCGACGCGCCGAGCCACGAAACCAGCATCAGCAGCGCCACGCCCGCGGCCGCAACTGCACCGAGAATCGTATAGCGCCGTCGCACGATCGCTCGCGTGTCCGACGCATCCGTGACCAGTCCTTTTTCGCAAAAAATCTTTTGCATGAAAAGATCTCTTAGGAAGAACGAACGGTTGCGATCCCAAGATTTTTGATCGGGCAAATGATCGACCGGAATTCCCAAAGCACTCGCCAGTTCGACGTCGAGCGCTTTGCCTTCGATCAAAGCCGACGTGAAATAGATGCCGCGCAAAAACAGCGGCTTTTGTGTCCACTCTCCGGATACGAAGACAACGTCGAGGTACTGTTTCAGGCGCGGAGTGATCGCCTCCACGCTCGCCGGAAAATCGAAGAACGAATCCACTTCATCGAGACGACGGCCACCGGCCGCAGCCGGAACGGGATCGCGCATTAGCAGCAACCGACGTTTGCGAAAGCGGGCCGTAACTGAATCGATAAACGATGTCACTAGGTCGGGGCGGAACGGCACATCGAGCGGCTCCGGATTCGACCAACCCAACATCTGCTGCTGCATCTGCGGATCGTTGACGCTCGCAAAGAACTCGCGGAAACCGTAGATCAAATCGCATTTCGTGATCAACACGAACACCGGGAAACGTACATCGAGCACTTTCTGAATCTGCTCCAGCTGCCGCACGATACGGCCGGCTTTCCGCTGAATCTCGTCCGGGCTGTCCTTCAGCAAACTCTCCGCCGGGATTACCAACAAAAGTCCGTTGATCGGGCAATTTTTCCGATGCGTTTTCAGCAGCTTCAGAAATTCTAGCCACTCCGAAGTCGCGCCCGGCTGCGCCTCGTGGAAAAGCATTTTCCCAGCGGTATCCAACAGCACCGCGTGATTCGTAAACCACCAGTGCATGTTAATCGTGCCCCCCACGCCCTGCATTTCATCCTGCAGGCCCGGAGGAAAACCGACGTTGCTATGGCGAATGGTTTCGGTTTTCCCGGAACCTGGTTCGCCGCAAACAAGATACCAGGGTAAACTGTAGAGATTTTTGCCGGCATCGGAAAACGCCTTGAGTCCTTTCTCAAAGACCTCGCGCAAATCGGTCAAACGCGCGCGTTGCGATGGATCTGAAACCGAGCTCGCATATATATTCGCGCGATCGAGGCTAGTGTTGAATGCCTGGCTAGCGCGTTTCTTTTTCCAGCTCTTGTAAAGCAGGAAGCCACCGAGCAGCAGCCCAACAAAGAGGATGCCACCGAGCACAAACCACACAGCTCGTCGATCGATCAAAGCCACAATGCCCAAAACAATGAGCAGCGCCAAGACGATGATAAGAATTCTAATCGCGAGAGGGAGACGTAACCATTTTTGCCACATGGAGGATCTTTCGTTTAACGATGTGTCGACGCCCCTTTGCGCACTTGGTCGTGCTCAACAATCGTCGTGAGCGCCTGCTGAATATCGGAGGAGGATCGCTTGAAAAGGTAGAAATTTAGCCCGCCGACGAGCACGACGAGCCCAACGATCACAAGAACCAGCGGGGTCAGGCTCTCGCTTACCGGTAGCGGCAGGTTTGTCGTATCTGTGTGCTGGTAGGAATCCGGCGTCACCAAGCTTTGTTCATCCGGCTCGATGTAGCTGGTGATGCGCTGGGCGATTTGTCGCATTTTTTTGCGCAGGTACTCCGGCTGAAGCTGATACCAACCCGTGAAACCCAAACCAATGCAAGTGTAGTAAACCGCCAGTCGTTCATCGGCCTCCGGTCCTTGCTGCGCGAGCGTTTCGTCGATGATATCAAAGAACTTTTCATCGCCCGCGAGTTCGTTGCGCTCGTAAGCGAGCCGTCGCTGGTTCCAATTCGCAGCGAACGGCAAGGAGCTCTCCGCAATTACAGAGTCGATGAAGAAGATCAACGAGAGCTCGACCTTTTTGTACTGCTCCGCGAGGCCGGGGTTATCACGAGAGGCTTCGGCTGCCTTGGTCATCAACTCGCGTATCTCAGTGCGCACGATATCGAAGTCCGTGGGCTGGCCGGAGCGCGCGAGCCGGTTGAGGCGGCACACGTAATTGAAAAGCGGTTCACAAAGTTCGATCAGCGTCATGGCTCTGGCTCCCGGTTAGCTTGCTACCGTCATGTAAAGGGTGACTTGCAGGTCGGACGCCGCCATGTTCGGCCAGCGAATGATCACCGACTTCTCCATCTGGATCTGCTGCCAAATGCGCGCGCTATCCGGACGGATGCACTTGAAATACGTGAGGCCGGGCTGCGCCGGAAGTTGCAGCGGTGCAACGCGCTCTTCTTTGAGGACCATCCCGCGAACGGCGCGATTGGCCAAACTGCGCGGCATGAACTTGAACTGGTCGGGATCTTCGACGAGTCGAATGATTTCGCGCGGGTCCAGTTTCGATTTGATCGCGAGGTAGTATTCGATCGGACGGGTAAGATGTTCCTCCGTCAAAACCGCCGCAAGGTGCGTGTCTTCCGTCGTAAAATCGAGCCGCAGGAAGCTCGCCCCCGCCGCACTCTTCAGAAGCGCACGGATACGGACATCGATGTCGTTGAACGTGCGCGCAAGATCGTCGTGATCGTAGTACGCCGATTCGTAATCGCTGCGCTCGGGATGGAGCGCGGTCAATTCCGCATAGAGTCCGCGCAACTCCAAATGCCAGGCGAAAGGCGAAACTTTTCCCAGATCCAAGAGCGCCGTCAGGCGGGCAACGGCTCGCCGCATCGTGCGGAAACGGAGGAGTTGTTCAAACTGGACGCCGCGAATCGTCTCCAGCGTGAAACCACCGCGCGTAAGAATCACGCTGAGCTCTTTGCAGCTCGCTTCGATTTGATTCACCAGATCGCGGACTTTTTTGTGCAGCAAAGACGAGCTTTCGAGAAACAGGCTCGGCGGTACAAATTCGACATCGATGCGCGGCGTGCCCAGATTTTCACCGGCAACACGGAGGATGCGGATGAGCGGGATCACTTCGATGTCGGAGCGATCTTCGCGGTCGATGATCAGACGCGCGTTGAGACGGCGCATAAAAACGGGCTTCGGATTTTCGCCGGTGTTCTCATCGAACAGCGTCGTCTCGCGCGGCGCGTACATCAGTTTCACGCGCGGGTCGACATGCGCGCCAATTTCGAACGCATTCGCTCGTTTACTCTGCCAAAGCGGCACCGCCAACGAAATCAGGAACGACGTTTCCCCTGTCGCGAAAAGCGGCTTCAAGTCCAGATCGGGCAAATCAGCGTTCTGAAACGCGGAGACCACCAGGCCGGACGGCATTACGGCTTTCAGCGTATCGAAACGCAAACGGTAGTTCGACAACTCGTCGTGTGAAACCGTCGCCTCCCAAACGCCGTAAGCCTTCGGCAGGCTTAAACGCCGCACTTCGGCGATCTCTTCGGTCAGACCGTGCTGCAAATGTTGCAGGTGATGCGGGAGGAGAAAAAGGCCTTCGTGCCAATGAAGTTGTGGACTCATGATGTGATACGTGAAGTTTTAAAATTGCGGTTTACCGGTTTTCGCCGCGGGCGAGCTCTTCCGTGAGCCGAACCAAATGCTCCCGGATATCGGTCTCGATCGAGCTCACCGTGAGCGGCGCGGTGCGCTCGGTGTAGCGTTGCCAGGCACGGGCGTCGGGGTTGTCAAAAAGGCCGGGTTTGCCTTCGGCACGCACCACTTCGCGGATCGCTTCTGGCGAATAATGCATCTGGAACGATTGCGCGAAACCGCGGCCCACCGCGTCGAGCGAAGCCAGCAAGGCCGAGAGCAACTGGCGTGTTTTCTCGATCTGTTGGTAAACCTGCGTCGAGGAGGTTTCCGACTCGCCGGCCAACGAGCGTTTCATCAACACGCGGAGCTCGGGCACCATGTGATCACGCCGAAGCGCTGAACGTGGCGCAATCGTACGCCATACGCTCCAAGTCAATTGATCCAAAATTGCCGCCATGTCGGCCAGCAACGCAAACAACCGTCCGAGACGCTGCGGGTCGATGTTTTCGGACGGTGAAAGTTTTAGGCACTTTTGAATTTCCGTGAGCGCCACACCGTCGACGACACGACCCGTCTCTTTGACCACGCAAACTTTTGCCAACCGTTCCGCGATGCTCGCGCGGCGTTCCGGAGTGAGTTGCGGAGCGACGGCGCAAAGCGCCGTGACGAGTTCGTCGGGCGTCTGCGGCGTCGGCGCGGAACCGGCAGAGTCGAAACTCACCGTCGCCATCTGCCACGTGGGAAAACGTTCCGCCAAGGCGTCGAGATAAGCACGGCGTTTGTTTCCGGAGATCGGTTGTAGCGCGCGCGAAATCTCCTCGCCGAGACGGGCCTCACGCGCTTCCACGGTTTCTTCAGCGAGCGACGTCTGCAGATAGGACAAGCGCCGAGCCAGGCCTTCGGCCCAGATGCCCATCTGTGAATCGGCAAGAACTGTATTCGTCGGCGCACTCATTTGTAGGAGAAAGTGAATTCGTTTTCGGTCGCACTGACTTGAACCTTCTTGAGCGGCGCGCCCGCGCTAATTCGCAGCAGCACTTCGCGCGCGATCTCCGGCAGAATTTCCTGTGTGATCAGGCCTTCCACGATTCGCGCGCCGCGCTCGAGTTCGCCACAACGACGACCAATCAGCTCCAGCACTTTCTTGTCGTACGTGAGCGGAATGCCATGGTTTTCCTGCACGCGTTTCACGACACGCGAGAGGTTTAGTTCTATGATCTTGTGCAGTGTCGCCTTCGAAATAGGCGCGTACGGCACGACCACGAGGCGATTCAGCAAGGCGTCGGGGAAGACTTTCATTAACGGATCGCGAAGCGCCGACTCGATGGCCGATTGCGCGGGCATCAGCTCTGGATCTTTACAGAGGTTAACGATGACGTCCTGCGCGGCGTTACTGGTGAGCAGAATCAACGTGTTCTTAAAATCAATGAACCGACCCTCCGCGTCTTCCATGAAACCCTTGTCGAACACCTGGAAGAAAATCTCGTGAACGTCGCGGTGTGCTTTTTCAACCTCGTCCAGCAAAACAACGCTATAAGGCTGGCGTCGCACCGCCTCGGTCAACACGCCGCCTTCGCCGTAACCCACGTAACCCGGAGGCGAGCCTTTCAGCGTGCTTACGGTGTGCGCCTCCTGAAATTCGCTCATGTTAATCGTGATGAGCTTTTGCTCACCTCCGTAGAGCGCCTCGGCAAGAGCCAGCGCGGTTTCGGTTTTGCCCGTGCCGCTCGGACCAACCAGCATAAATACTCCTACGGGACGGTTTGGGTTATCGAGTTTCGCGCGGCTGCTTTGAATCCGGCGTACGATCGTCTCAAGCGCCGGACGCTGGCCAAGCACACGCTGCTCGAGCGTTTCCGTCAGGCGCAAAACACGCTCGACTTCATCCTTCACCATGCGCCCCACGGGAATGCCCGTCCAATCGGCGACAACATCGGCGATCGCGTACTGATCCACTTGCGGCCACACCATCGGCGACTCGCCCTGTAACACGTGCAGTTCCGTCCGAAGTGAAACGACTTCACCCCATGGGTTATTTGTCTTCTTGCGTGTATCTGCCTTCGCGCGTTTGGAAGCTGCTTTAACGCCGACACTGGCTGCCTTGGCCATGGGGCTCGCGGTCTGGGTCGCGAGCAGCCGGTCAACAATTCCTTTTTCCTGCTTCCAGCGAAGTTCCAGCTTTTCGAGGTCTCGCTTCGCAACCGTCAGCTCCTCTTCAAGCTTCTTGCGCCGTTCCGCATTTTCTCGCGCTTCACCCGCTTCTCGTTTCAACAACGCGAGCTCCGTATTGATGAGATCGATACGACGCCGCGCATTATCAACGGGAGCGGGCACCGCTTGCTGGCTGAGCGCTACACGCGCGCAGGCCGTGTCGATCAGCCCCACAGCTTTGTCGGGGAGCTGACGAGCGGTGATATAGCGATGAGAAAACCGCACGGCGGCTTCGATCGCTTCGTCGAGAATGCGAACCTTGTGGTGCTTCTCGAAGTTCGCGGCGACATTGCGCATCATCTGCACACATTTCTCTTCGCCCGGCTCCTCGACTTTCACGATTTGGAAACGCCGTGTGAGCGCCGGATCTTTTTCGATATGCCGTTTATATTCCTGCCAAGTGGTTGCGGCGATCGTTCGCAGCGCACCACGCGCCAACGCAGGCTTGAGCAGATTGGCCGCGTCGCCCGTGCCCGCACTTCCGCCAGCACCGATCAGGGTGTGCGCTTCGTCAATGAAGAGAATGATCGGATGCGACGACGCTTGCACCTCGTCGATCACGTTGCGAAGCCGTTGCTCGAACTCGCCCTTCATGCTCGCACCCGCTTGCAAAAGCCCGACGTCCAGCCCGAGGATCCGCACGTCTTTCAAAGACGGCGGCACGTCTCCAGCAGCAACGCGCAACGCCAGGCCCTCGACCACGGCGGTTTTTCCAACGCCAGCCTCTCCCGCCAAGATCGGGTTGTTCTGACGACGACGCATCAAAATATCCAAGCACAACCGAATTTCGTCATCTCGACCGATGATCGGATCGAGCTCACCTTTTCTCGCCCTCTCGGTGATGTCGGTCGTAAAACGCTTCAACGCCTCTTGCTTTCCACTGCCGTTCGAGAGCGCTTGGCTGGCCACTCCTGGGGCGACCCCCGACTGCGACGCGGTGAGGCCGTTTTCCTTCGATCGTTGCAGGACTTTTCCAAATTCCTCTGCCAGCACGTCCGCTTTGATTCGCGCGAATTCCGGCGAGAGGCTGAGCAAAACGTTCTTGAGCGCCGGCGTACGCAAAATCCCAATCAGCACGTGACCCGTGCGAATCTGCAGCTCGCCGAAAACGAGCGACGCATAAGTCCAACCATGCTCTACCGCCTCATCCAGATGCGGCGAAAAATCCGCAATGGCCGTGGCACCGCGCGGCAGACGATCCAGCGCGAGCGCGATGTCCTCACCAAGTTTGCCGAAATCGCATCCAAAGTGCGCGGTGGCGAGATGGAAATCGGTTTCGCTCGCGGCCAGAAGCTCCGACACCCAATGCGCCAGCTCGACGTACGGATTGCCGCGCTTTTTGCACAGCACCGTCGCCGACTCGATCATTTTGAAAGCGACCGAGTTCAGCTTGCCGAAGAGAGTAGAGCGTTTGATTTCAGACATGGAAAAGGACGTGGATGAGCTGGAGGAAAGGTGTGACTGCGTGGTGTAGCGTTTCAGTGTTCATCGGATCGCTCACGCTGCGCGGCTCTCAAAGACGACTTGCCGGCAACCGCCTTGTTTGGACCGTTCACCTAACCAGGTATTGTAACCTAGCCGGGAACCGTCACCGAGTTGCACCGCGGGGATACCTTCGCTTTGCACATCAAAAGCGACGTCCCAGAAAAACTCCTCGCCAAGGTAACTTTTCACCCAGCAGCAGAGTCGATCAAAGCCGGGCTCACCGGGCTGGAGCTTCTTGAACTGCTCATAAGACAACGGCCCCATCCTAACCCGCAACGAGAGGCAACAATCCCACACAGATTCGCCCAACAAGACCGACTCGCCGAGCAACCCGCTTGACCGCGGCCCGGCCAAACGCGAACGATTTTCCAGTGGGATCGAAAGCCAGCGGCCGCGGAACTGCAGAACTTCAGCGGTGGTCTCAAAAAAGTCTCCCAAGATTTTCCCGAGCCCTTCGGCCGATCGAGAACTGCGCGACATCCACCCCGCGAAATAGAAGCGCCCATGATCGTGCAGCGTGTCACAACCGAGAAGCGAAGCCTGCCCCTGCCCTACCAAGCTCGCGACGAAGCGCCGGTGGTTGCTGTCGTCCGGACGATCCATATCCACCGCGATGTTATTGTCCGCCCACGCACGCGCGAGGAACGAAATCATCCGATGGTGAAACGTGTCCAAAAACGCCAGCAGCGTCCTGTCTCGGTGGTTGTGCAATCGCTCGTGCACGTACTCGGTGTAATTGAGCGGCAGCGGACCGTTGATCCCGAGCAACCCGTGATACGCGAGCTTCACGCGTGCGGGATTCCCGTTCGCTGCCGCCTCGATCGAATCTATCAGGGAAACTGGGAACCCGAGCGAGGGCGCTTGGCCGAAGCGGACTGGTTCGTCTTTCGGAAGATTCGCGTAACCGATTCGTGGCGACGCAGCCGACGCGCGCTGCAAATGTCGTACGGCTTGGAAAAACTCGCAGCGAGCAAGCGTTTCTGGTGAGGGCGATGCAGGCATCACAGCACCCCTTTCTGCCCCGTGCGGGCCGGCCAGCGCATCAACTCGCCGCGTTGCACCGTGGCGAGAACCGTTTCAGTGAAGGAATTTACCGTCACGTATTTCCCAAGGAAATACTCCAGCACTCCGCCGAATAAAAACACGCCCGCACCTTCGAAGCACGCTTCGTCAAATGTAAGCGTGACCTCGAGTCCGCGCGCAAAGCATACGGGGCCGGGAGTGAAGATCCGCCGGAGCACCGGCTTGCTCTTCACAGCGCGAAGTCCCTCAATCTGGCGGCGCCCGATCATCACGCGGTCGCCGTCGCCGCAATAGAGCTCAAGCATTTCGCGAAGCGCCGCGGGGCCGTCGCCGTTTTTGCCCTCGAGCAGCGAGAGGTAGTTCAGCGAAAGATGGCTGATCAATTTCCACGCAAACTCGCCTTCGACTTGCGACGGGAGTGGATCAGTCGGGTGCAGCAGACAACGCGTGGCCACAACCGGCACGCAGGTTTCCATTGAGAAATCAGTCGAACCAGCTCCGACCGCCATCATCGTCGGGAGATGGCGATTCGTGCAAAGCGCTTCGAAGCCGAGCTGGCGAATCGACGTCTCGACCGGCGCATTGGAACAATCGACGAGCGAGAGATAAATATCCGTTCCGGCGCACGCCGCCCGCTTGTTATTTTCCTTGAAATATTGCTCCTCGTCTTTCGTCGGCATACGCGGCACACGCTTGACGGTGTAGAACGCGTCCGACGGACCGGCTTCGCTGCGCGTGTGAAAAAACGGGCGGAACTCGCGCGCATGCGCCGACTCGGTGCCGAACCCGAGGACATGCTCGAATTCGAAAATCTCGTAGTCGAGCGGACGATTCTGATCTGGACACACAAAAACCTCCGCCGCGCGCCCCGAGACCGGCAGCCGGTCGAGCTTTTGCGAAAACAAGTTGATCGCCGGCGTGCAATAGAGCTCGAACGACGACGCATCGAAACGGTTCTCGAGTCGCGTCTCAACCGCGTCGAAGAGGATCGTAAGGTCAACGGAGTCGGCTTCACATTGCTTCAGCGCCGACCCGAAACCGCCGAGCTCCAGAAAGAGGAAGCGTTGCGGCAGCGCGAAGTACTCACGCAACAAACGATAGCCGTCGAAACCGCGCGGCGTCGCCGGCAACAACGCTTCGCTTGAGCTAAAACCTTTTCGCCGAACCCCGCTCGAACTAAATACGCCGCGTGTCACCGGCCGTTCTGACTTACCCTGGGTTTGCACAACAACCGCCGACGCACGGCCGATCAGTTGCTCGTAGAGCAAGTACGGAATTTGATCGCTGCCATTGAGGTGCAGCTCCAGCGGATCGAGTTTGATCTTCGAAAACGGCACGCCGGCTGCCGACGTAAGCCGCAATCGCAAGGCAGCTTTTGCTGCGGTTCCCGCTGGCAGCTCCAACTCCGCAAGGTTGCGCGTGAAGTACTGCGCCTGCGCGATTCTCACCGGCAGCAAACGAACGTCGTGCGCCGTCGTGAAAATGCAGTTCGTGCTTTCTCCGCGGGAACGAACGCTCTTCAGCCGAGTTCCACGAGGAAGAACTACGACGTCCACAAGAGCCGTGTCCTGATAATCCGGCTCGAAACGAACGATCGTCATCGACGGTGTCGGCGCCAGGAATTGCGGGAAAACAATTTCGAACAACGACTGCGTGAATCGTGGGAACTCTGCATCGAGTTGCAGGTGCACCCGTGCTGCCAACCAAGCAAATCCCTCCAAAAGTCTTTCCACATGCGGGTCTGGGCAAACCTCTTTGCCATTAGGATCGATCGAAAGACGGCCGGCGATTTTCGGATACTCGCGCGCGAACTCACCAGCCATTTCACGCAAGTGGCGGAGTTCGGTGTTGTAGTGATCTAGAAGTCTTCGATCCATGTGTCTGATCTACTCTTGTTGCATCCCCCGCAGCGCTTGCGTGGCGATCGTTCGGATCGCGCCGTAGAATAAGTCCGCTACGTACTGCACAAATGCCAATGTGAGCTCCGCGATCGTAACCGCGCTCCGACCCAAAAACCGCAGGATCGCATTCATCACCGTTTTGAGCTGCTCCTCCGTGTCCCGCGTAAACTTAGTGCCGCGTTCGATCATGTGCGCTAGGTGATCAAGCGCCGTGTAGTAATTCGCGCATTCGATGCCCCAATTCTGGTACTCCTGCTGGAGAATCCATCCGAGCACCTTCCCAATCATAGCAAGACTGTCGGCAGAAAAAGCCGTGACGCCACCGCCCGCCTTGACCGTCTCCAGCCAACACTTCACCTCGGCGGCCACGAGAATCGGCGAAGAACGATCCTGCAGCACCGACCAAGACGCTCGGCCGATCGCTTTCTGGTAACTGGGCATCGGGTGTGCCCACGGATTCAGGATCAGACCGGTTCCGCCCACGACGTAGTTTTTCTTTTGATACGGAACATGACAAAAGGGGTAAATGGGCACCAAGGTTACCGGATCGGCGGCGTGACTGATCCGAAAGATCCTGCCCGCACCGATTCTTTCGGTAAGGCCGTTCGCAAAAGCTTCCATCCCGGAACGAGGCGCCCCGATCGTGTAAAGCGTGACAAGTCCGGCTCGGCTGGACGCGCAATAATCCGCGCACAGGGTCGCCAGTGCACCGCCAAGACTATGCCCTACGCAATGGATGTGAGTGGGGTTCTTCCCGCGCAAGAACTCACACACGTCACCCGCAAAGGACTCCCACGTGCTTTGAAAACCGATGTGAACCGGATGTCCACTTTCCCCCCGGCAAAATCCCGCCCGTGCGTCAGTCAACCAATCACGTGCCTGCGTCGGACTTGTTCCCCTGATCGCAATAAGAACCTCGCCCTTATGAACCCCCTCGCCTTCCGCGATATAACCAAAACCACTCAGTCGGTTGTACTGATGTCCGCCGGTTTTACCTATGAAGCGAGCGTCGTCACAAACCTTGAACATACCCTCGCAGCCAAGGGTCCCGCCGATACTTCGCAGATTTTCGATCGTGTTGTGCTCAAGTCCATACACGTAAGCAGAGATCATGGCAACTTGCTGGGGAGATAACGTGTACATTGGGAGCAGCGAAGACTTCCCTAAGAGTGATTAAGAACGCAGTTCGGCGATGCCGCCGTAACCAGCACGGTGCTGCAATTCAGCGTCTAGCTCGCAGAACAAGTTGATCGGTTTACCCCCAAGCCCAGGACTCTCCCCTGCCCACCTTTCCATCTCCAATTCTTTGTATAAGCCGTACTCCATCTTCATATAGGCCCAGGCGCTAAATTCGTTGCCATCACATTTAACGGTAATTTTTTGATGAATCACCGGCTGGTGCGGGACCAGCTGCGCATGAATCATCCAAGAGTAAATTCCCGGCAACGAGAACTCACCATTTTTGTCCGTTTTAGTTTGGTCGGTCGTTGGCTCATAGTTTTTCCAGTTCCACTTGCACGTGCGTTCGATGACCGCCCCGACGACGGGTCGGCCCTTGTGAACGACTGTTCCTTTAACAGGCGAGAAGAGACAAAGTTTAAGCATGGCGGAGGTTTTGTTTGAGGTGGGAAGCGCAGCCATCGGAATGACAACCGACGCTGCATGCACGATCTCCAACAGAGCGCGCGAGGCGACGTTCAACTGGACGCCGTTTTTGTCTGCTTGGGGTTGAAGTGAAGTTCATGAGTTCGGACCCGTTCGTAATCTTTCTTCTCCGGTCAGCACCTCGGCATTACCGGTTTCCAGATCGACTTTGGTTTTGATTAGTTTCCGCAGCGGAATCGGTTCCGCCCAATACTCCGCGTCGATTTCGCAAAACACCGAATTTCCCTCGACGCGGCCTTTCACGGACAGCGTGTTGGGATTAATCCGCGGCTCGAATGTGCGGATCGCGTGGACAATGCGGCGTTCCAGCTCCTGGATCTCAAAGGCACTCTGCCCCACCGCTTGCCTCACTCCGAAATTGATCACGGATTGCTCCGCGTAGGGATAATCGAACAAAGGATTTTTCTCTCCCTCGACCACCGGAATTTGCGCGTTGCAGTTGAGCAACCACTCGAGATCTCTAAGCAGCGCCGCTTCGTACGCTTGAGGCGTCACCATGCGCGCGCGCCCAGCCTCTTCTTTCGCGCCCGGCTGGTTGTCAGCAAGACGGTCGATCAAGCAGGGCTGATAGCGAGTGACACTCTGCGCGGACATTAGGCCTGTTTTCCTTTCGAAAAGTTAATTTCGCGGATCTTCGTAACCAGGAAATCGCCGTCGTCCGTCGAGAACACCCGCACGCCCGTTCCGATCAAAGCGCTAGAACCTATCTCCTCCCACTCTGCCGACCGGGCGAGTGCCAGCTGTGGGTTGCTGGAGCGTTCCGTGCCCGGATAACGAGCAGGAACATGTCCCAACACCGTGCCGCCGTTGGTCCACGTGACCTTTACTCGCAACCAGACCAAGTCTTGCAAGTCGCGCGGCGTATCGAACTGCAAACGGTCCACGCACTCGAGCGGAACCCAGTAGTAGTTGCCTTGCAGATACAGTTCGATCGAAGGACCAAACCGAGCATCGGCATCAGCGAGCCAACCGAAAGATCGACCATCCACCTTCCCGCTTCGCGCCGGTGCTTCTTTCAGAGCTTCGTCGTACGCTTTCGCTACGGCTTTGAACGAAGTGGCTGTCGCCGTCCAGCGATTCGCCAGCAACGTTTTCATCCAAGCCGGCGTTGGACCAAAAACCTGCGGCTCGCGCCGCCCGCTAAAAACTGCCGCCCTAACCTGCTCAAGTTCAACCAAACTGCGCAACAGCACCGCCAACGGAGCAAATCGTCGATCCAGGGATACGGCGGTTTGTACCTGAGCGATGGCTCGATCCCATTGGCCTGAGACAGCGAGCAGCTGAAATAGATCAATGCGCAAGCTGGCGTTTCCCGGCTGCTGCCTGATTTCTTCCTGCAGGGCTTCCAACGCCTCTTGAGGTTTGGCGCTTTCCAATAATTGTTGTGCAGTCATTCGCTGGAGCAAATGTGTGCCGCCGCCGTGTTGTTCCGGCGGCGGCACGGACTCATACGGCGTTTATTAAACAACCTTGTTCTCGGCGATGCTGTAGCCCATCGAGAAATGGGAGCCCTTACCGCCCTTGTCGGCCTGAGTATCGTACTCGACCTTCATTTCCGCAAAGTTGAGCGCGATCGTCTCCTGCAAGCGATCGGACGACTGAGCGCCGCTCGTCTGCACGCCCGTCACGAGGACCTTCTTGAGCGTGATCGTCATGTATTCGAGAGGCTTTTCACCAGCCTTGCGGATGGTGAGCTTCGCCTCGTCGAGGTGCTTGCCGTTCATGCAGCACTTGAGCAGCTCGGTGGAGGACGCATCGACATACTTCACGATGTTGAGGTCGGAGATCGTGGCCTTGCCCGAACCACCGCCCGGCCCCATGTGGAAAGAGCCCGAGTTGGACGCATTCCAAGACCAGGAGATCAGATCGATCTCGTCCTTATGTTTGCTATCGGTGGACTCTCCTTTGATGCCGGAGAGTTTGAGGTACATGTCTGTTGCCATACTATTTGTCTGATTTCGTTATTTGCGGTGCCGTTGAGAAATAGAGGCCATGCGCTACGGCACCTCCTGCCATGGCCTCTTTTTCGACTGCAAAAAAACTCAGCCAGCGGTCGGCGCCGGAAGTTTCGAGACCAAGCGCAAAGAGGCGGTCAAGCCCTCGAGTTGGTAATGCGGACGGAGGTAGAACTTCGCCGAGTAATAACCCGGGTTGCCTTCAACCTCCGAAACTTCCACGCGCGCTTCGGCCAAGGGACGTTCTGACTTTTCTTTGTCGGTGGCCGAAGGTGTGGCCGTCGTGTAGTTTTTGATCCAATCGTTAAGAAACGACTCCATCTCGTCGCGCTCCTTGAACGAGCCGATCTTGTCGCGCACCAGGCATTTCAGGAAATGCGCGAAGCGGCAGGTCGCGAAGAGGTACGGCAGACGCGCACCGAGCTTGGCATTGGCGGTGGCGTCCGGGTTGTCGTATTCGTCGGGCTGATGCAGCGACTGCGCGCCGATGAACACCGCGTAATCCGTGTTTTTCCAGTGCGACAGCGGCATGAAGCCGTTTTTCGCCAGTTCCGCTTCACGGCGATCCGTGATCGCGATTTCCGTCGGGCACTTCATGTCGACGCCGCCATCGTCGGTCGGGAAGGTATGAACGGGCAGACCCGCCACAACGCCGCCGCTCTCAACGCCGCGAATGCGCGAGCACCAACCATATTCTTTGAAGGAACGCGTGACATTCACACCCATCGCGTACGCCGCGTTGGCCCAGGCGTATTTTCCATGTTCGCCAGCCGTGCCGGTGTCTTCTTGGAACGAAAATTCCTCCACCGCGTTGGTCTTTGGCCCATACGGCATGCGCGCGAGGAAGCGCGGTATCGCGAGACCAACGTATTTGGAATCTTCCTGCTTGCGAAGCGAGCGCCACGAAGCGTGTTCCGGCGTGGTGAACACTTTGGTCAGATCGCGAGGATTCGCGAGTTCCTGCCAAGAACCGAAGCCCATGACCTCCGGCGACGCGCCGGTGATGAACGGACAGTGCGCGGCCGCGGCAATCTGGGCCATGCGTGAAAGGATTTCCACGTCCGGCGCGCTATGATCGAAATAGTAGTCTCCGATGAGCGTGCCGTAAGGTTCGCCGCCGGGCGTGCCGAACTCTTCTTCGTAAATTTTCTTAAAGAGCGGGCTCTGGTCCCAAGCGACGCCCTTGTACGAGCGAAACACGCGGCCGAGTTCTTTCTTCGAAATGTTGAGGACGCGGATTTTGAGTTTCTCGTCCGTGGCGGTGTTGCTCACAAGGTACTGAAGGCCGCGCCAGGTGCCTTCGAGTTGGCGGAACTCGTCGTTGTGGAGGATCAAATTGATCTGCTCCGAAAGACGACGATCGATCTCGGCCTTGATGGCGTCGATGGTATCGAGCACGCTGTCCGAAACGATGTTTTCGTTCGTGACGGCGAGATCGACGAGAGTTTGAACCTCGCGTTGAACCGCGTCCTGGTTGTTGCGGAAGGTTTGACCGAGCAGGCGATCGAGATCCGAACCCTCTGCGGTCGTGGTGGTTTGGCCGTTTGAAGCAGCGCTGGTATTTGCAGTGGACATTTTTTTGCTGTCTCCTTGTTGGTTCTGCTTACTTGTTGTTCTTGGCTTTGCTCTTGAGCGCGGTCTTGTCGTTCAGGAGCTTGTCCAGCGCCTCTTCGACCTTGGTCTTGCCGTCGATGCGGGCCTTCAGGGCCTCGAGTTCCTTGCGCTGCTCGAGCAATTTACGGAGCGGCTCCACTTTCTCGGCGATGCGAGCGGGCGAAAAATCGTCCATGCTCTCGAATGTCATTTCGACGGAGAGTTGGCCCTCGCCGGTGAGCGTGTTCGGGACTTTGATCGCGACGCGCGGCTTAGCGGCCTTCATGCGCTTGTCGAAATTATCGACATCGATCTCCAAGAACTTGCGGCTCGCGACATCCGGCAACGGTTCGGCCGAGTTGCCGGATAGATCGGCCATCACGCCCGTGACGAACGGAAGGTCGACCTTTTTTTGGGCGCCACCCAGTTCAACATCGTATTCGATCTGAACGCGGGGAGCGCGGTTTTGTTTGATGAATTTCTGTCCACTCTGATTTGCCATATGTGCCTTTCGGATTTTTGGGGATTAAAAAAAGTTCGTTAGTCGTTGGTCGTATTTTGCTTCCCTACGCCGGCTACGTTCTGGAAGCCGGCCACGGATTCTGGCGCCAGTTCCGCCAGCAGTCCCAGGAAGTCGCAGTCGACGAGTCGCACCGCACGTTCGAGGAAATAAGGCACCGGACTGGCCGGCTCAGTCTTCCGAAAATACTCCGCAACCTCCCGCAAGACCCTAATCGCGTCTGAACGGGAATGAATGCCATCGTGCATCGAAATGTTCTTGTCCAATTTAACCTCCTCTTTTTCTGCCTGTTGCTTTGGTGGCGCTTCGCCCGTGAACTCGATCAGCCCTCGCAGTTCCTGAATCAACAACTGCAAAGGCCTGCTCCCGTTCCCCGGCGTGATCGTTTCCGGCGTCTGCTCCGTGATGATCTTCTCGATGTCGCACGCGATGATGTAGGCGGTTGTCAACGATCGCGAAATCGCAGTGCGCTCACCCGCGGCAAGCGACTTCCACTCGGACCTCATTCGCTCAACGGCTGCGACGTCCGCCCCTCCTGATCTATTGCGGGCAACCAGAACATCGCGATAACAGAGAGATCCGCCGCTGCTCCTAACTAATGCGTAATGCCTAATTCCCTCGATGACGCGCAACAAATCGCCGTCGCGTTTATAGGGAGCCGCGAGCGCTGCAATGGTATTCCACCGTTCGACAATTGAGTCGGTTGAATCTAGTTGTGGGTAAGCATTATAGGCGTCGGTGACCAACAATTGCTTTATCGCTCGAAGACCTTCGGCGAGCCCTTCGAAACCTCGCGTGCGCAGAGCCGCCGCCGCGCTAAAGACCGCAATGCGCAGATCCCTGCTCCTAGCGAGTAGTTCGAGACTCCGTTGTTCAAGAGCACCCCAATCCGGCTCACGCTCACTCTCATCGTCGGCAACACGCTTTCCGTCAGAATTAGTCGCGTGCACCGGCCTCGCCATCGTCTCCAGCTCCAACAACTCCCCTGAGACAGAGAAATCGCACCCCGCAGGAAGCGCCCCCTCAACAGCATCCTTAATATGTTCTATCATTAGAACGCTCATATCAAATAACCCATTATTATTTAACACGCTATATATTACCGTTGAGCCCGCAGAGCCCGCAGCGCATCATATACCGCATCGCTATATCCGATGTTCGGTAAAACGAAGTGTGATGTGGCAAATAGAAGATGCTGCATGGCTGGATGTGGATAAACAGTTCTCCGCGCTGAATCGTTGGTAATGACTGATTGCGTCAAATTAAACGTCCGCCGAAGAAGACGCATGCAAACTAATTCATACGCCCAAACTGCAAATCAGGGAATACACTACACGCGGTGTAGTATATATATAAAATTTTTGTAAGGAATTTCTATACTCTATATCGATGCTAGGGGTATTTGATTTAACGATATACTTTAAAATATACGTCCGATTCGGGCACGGCGAAGCCATCATGCGCATTGATCGACATGGAGACTCCGCAGGTGTTAACTGCTTGTTAGAACTAATCCGGTTATCCCTCTGGCGTGGTCAGGTCCTAAGAAAATCCGGGGTTGCCCGTTAGTGCTAGGAATACGTTAAGGCACAATCCAGTCAAAAACGGCCAAAATTTGTTAGGATATTGTTAAAACAATTCAAAATCTTGACACGCGCGCCCGCTCCTGCCGACGACTTGCATTAAGTCGCAACCACACGTCACCGCTCAACAACCATCTTATTGAACTAAAGCGAAAAAGCCAACAGATTGCCTTCTGTGTCCCATTACGTTTTCTCCAAGTGCCTGAAATACAGGAACCACAACTTTTAACTATCGTTAATTCCGGGGGGACTCGCGGCCGTTACCCGTGAGCTTAGAACACTTCTACAAAACACGAAGAAGTTGGTTGCGCACATCGAATTACGACGCGGGCAACGAGAGAACCGAGATCAATCTAAGCCGGCCAATCAGCACACGAGAGATCGGTAGTCGACAAAATCTGTGGTAAAACCGCCCGAGACACCTTTGCAGATTGCAGACACGGCGTCATGCGAGTGCAGCGACTCTAGGTGCGCGCAGACGATCAGGAAGTCTTTGATGCGTTTGTCGCTGTCGAGGCGGTCGAAGAGAAGCCGGGCAGCGTCTTCCACAAATTTGATGTAGGCGCCGTTGAGTTCGGCAAAGGCTTGTTCGTCTTCGCGCTTCACCATCACTTGCGTCTCCGTGCGCAGCGCTTCGAGACAGTGCGTGTGCAGGTCCTCAATCGCGAGTTTCTGACCTTCCGCGATTTCTACACGCAGGCGCGCTTTCGAGCGTTGGCTGTGCGCGATCGCGTAAACGCCGCGCTCCGCGCGCGCGTGTTCCGCCAGCTCGGCCGAACAGGGGCAAGCCGACGAATAAACGAAATCGAATTCGACGTAGCGGCGAAACTTGTCCGCTTTGTCGAGGGAGCCGGTGAAGGTAACTACGTAATAGCGGTAACCACTGAGGCCGCTCCGCAGGCTTTGTTGCACGATGGGGAAGTTGAACGATACGCGCAGCCGCGCATCGAGTGAACCCACCGCACGGCGATGTTCTTCCAAAACATGCTTCAACGTATCCGGCGTGAAAACCTCATGCTGGTGCGCATAGAAGGAACGCATGATTCGGCTCATGTTGATGCCTTTGAGGTTGGCCTCCAGGGAAACGGTTCCGGTCACCGCGGCTTCGAGTTCGACCGGCTTCCCCTCCTTCGTCGCAAATTTCAGCGGCAGCTTAAAATTGGATACGCCGACTTGTTGGATCGCCGTCGGCGCGCCTTCGATCGCATCCACCGCATCCATGATGTCCGGCAACGTCGCTCGGTACGCCGATGTCGCCTTGAACGCCTTATCGTAACCTCGCTTGAGGGTCACCTCGCCGCCATCTTTGTGGCGGTGGAGATACAGTTTCGGTTTTCCCGAGGTCTTGGCGGATGCCGTTTTAGAAGCGGGCGTTGGGCGGGCGGATTTACGTGCGAGTTTCATTTTCGTTTTTGCGGTTTCGGCCAGGCGGTTATACGAAAACCGTAGGCGCGTCGCGGATCGCCGAAAGGCGGTCGCACAGACGTGCTTAGCTGGCGTTGGGTCCAAAGTATTCGGCGTAGTTACGCTCCGTTTCGTAGAGCCGCACGGAATGCAGTTTTCCGGCGGGCAGACGCGGTTCGATTTCATTCCAGAAGGCGATCACCAGATTCTCGGTGCTCGGCAAAATGCCTTTCAGAAAATCGACCTCCAAGTTCAAATTCCGATGGTCGCACTTGTTCACGATCGCATCCTCGAGCACGCGGCGCAGCTCGCCGAGTTCGATCACGAAACCGGTCTTCGAATCGACCGTCCCTTTGACGGTGACTTCCAACGTGTAGTTGTGCCCATGCCAGTTCGGGTTGTTGCACGGGCCAAACTGCTTTCGATTCCATTCGTCGTCGAAATCTTCATTGTGCAGACGATGCGCCGCATTGAAGTGCACGCGTTTGGTGACAAATGCCACGCCGGGCAGCGAGCGCGTTGCAGGCTGCGTACGACTAGAAGCGGGAGCGTTCGCCGTTGGCATAAGGGGGCCAACCAAACGCGTTCCTAGCCGGTAAGTCAACGCAACGGGCCATTTGGTACAGCTCGCTCGCTCTAGTCGAACTGTCCGACTGCTTATTTCGGCGAGCGTCGGTTGCGGCTCTCAGCGAGGTGAACATAGCTGCGGACGAACAGGAG
Source organism: Nibricoccus sp. (assembly GCA_047600805.1). GTDB lineage: Bacteria > Verrucomicrobiota > Verrucomicrobiia > Opitutales > Opitutaceae > JADKHC01. The sequence goes on along the minus strand of JASGKG010000001.1, from coordinate 4,767,648 downwards.
TGTTACCCATGCCGTCGATTCGTTTAACTGTTAATGGCTCAACTCACACGGTCGACAACGTCGATCCTTCCATGCCGCTGCTCTGGGTCTTGCGTGATCAACCCGGACTCGTCGGCACAAAGTATGGTTGCGGCATGTCGCTCTGCGGCGCGTGCACCGTGCACCTCGGAGGCAACGCGATCCGTTCGTGCAGTTTTCCCGCGATCGCCGCCGTCGGCCAGCCGATCACCACCATCGAAGGTCTCGCTAAAGACGCCGAGCACTTGCACCCGCTACAGGAGGCTTGGATCGAGCACGATGTTCCCCAATGCGGTTACTGTCAGGCCGGGCAAATCATGCAGGCCGCCGCGCTGCTGAAGCGAAACCCCAATCCATCCGACGACGAAATCCAGGCCGAGATGGCCGGTAACCTTTGCCGCTGCGCCACCTACCTTCGTATCCGCGCCGCAATTCACACGGCCGCTAAAAAGCTAACCACGAAAGGAGCCGCCGCATGAAAACGGAAACGTCACCCAATGTCCCCACGTGGGTCGTCGCAACCGAAGAAAAAATCGATCGCGAATTCGCCGGCCTTACAGGACAACTCGACCGTCGCGGTTTCCTAAAGGTTACCGGGCTCGCTGGCGGCGGCCTCGCGCTGGCGTTTTTCCTCGGCGGACGCGTGGATGCGTGGTCCGCTGACGAACCAGCCGGCGTCGCCACGAGCGGAGATTTTTCGCCCAACGCATTTATCCGCATCGCGCCAGACGGCACGGTCACGATTTACGCCAAGAACCCCGAGATCGGCCAAGGCGTGAAGACGTCCTTCCCTATGATCGTCGCCGAGGAACTGGGCGCCTCGTGGGAACGCGTGAAGGTCGAGCAGGCTCCTGTCGATCAAAAGCGGTTCGGCAATCAGAGTGCGGGCGGATCGACTTCCATCCCGTCGAACTGGGAACGTCTGCGCCGCGCCGGCGCCACTGCGCGCACGATGCTCATCGCCGCCGCAGCAGCCGATTGGAAAGTGTCAGCAGACGAATGCACCGCGGAAAATCATCAGGTCGTCCATCGCTCAAGCGGTAAACACGCCGCCTTCGGCGAACTCGCGACAAAAGCCGCCGCACTCCCCGTGCCTGACGAGAAATCCGTGAAGCTGAAGGATCGCAAAGATTTCAAGCTGCTCGGCCAGCGCATCACTGGCGTGGACAATCTCGCGCTCGTTACCGGTCGGCCCTTGTTCGGCATTGATCAGGCGCCCAAGGGCGTGCTGTACGCGATCTTTGAAAAATGCCCCGCGTTCGGCGGCAAGGTTGCGGAGGCCAATCTGGACGAGATCAAGAAACTGCCCGGCGTGAAACACGCTTTCGTACTCGATCGCAACGGCGGTGATGACGAGCTGATGTCGGGCGTGGCGGTTGTCGCGACGACGACGTGGGCTGCATTCCAAGCGTGCCAACGCCTGAATATTAAGTGGGACGAATCAGAAGCCTCGAAGGATAGCTGGACCGGTTTCATCGAAAAAGCCGCCGCGCTTTCGAAAGAAAAGGGCAAACCGCAACGCACCGTCGGCGATGTCGAGCAGGCGTTCTCCAGCGGCAAGGTTGTGGAAGCCTCGTACACTTACCCGTTTCTCGCTCACGCGACGCTCGAACCAATGAACTGCACCGCGTGGTATCACGACGGCATCATGGAAATTTGGGCGCCGTCTCAAACGCCCGGCGGTGGCGCCGATACCGTGGCGCGCATTCTCAGTCTTCCGCGGGAAAAAGTGGTCGTGCACCTGACGCGCATTGGCGGCGGTTTCGGTCGCCGGTTGATGAACGACTACATGATCGAAGCGGCTGCTATCGCCAAACAGGTGGACGCACCCGTAAAACTTACGTGGCCGCGCGAGAGCGACGTGACACACGACTTCTATCGGCCCGGCGGCTTCCATCATTTCAAAGGAGCCGTTGACGGCGGCAAGCTCACCGCTTGGCAGGATCATTTTGTGACGTTCGGCGCTGGAGATAAGACTGGACGAGCCGCAGCCATGGGCCCGGACGAATTTCCAGCACCGCTCGTCCCCAATTTCCACTTCGGCATGACGGTGCTGCCCTACGGCACGCCAACTGGTTGGTGGCGGGCGCCTGGTTCGTGTGCGTTTGCCTGGGCCGTGCAGAGCTTTCTTCACGAGCTTTCGGTCGCTGCCGGCCGCGATCATCGAGATTTCCTTCTCGAAGTGATGGCGATGCCGCGCAACTCGTCGCCCGAAGGGCGCAATCCGCTCAACCCGAAGCGCGCCGCCGACGTGATCAAGCTCGCCACCGAGAAAGGCGATTGGGGCAAACCATTGCCGCAGGGCCGTGGCCGCGGGCTGGCGTTTCATTTTAGCCATCGCGGACATTTCGCGGAAGTCGCAGAAGTCACCGTCGACGCGAACAATCGATTGAAGGTTCACAAAGTGACCGTGGCAGGCGACGTCGGCCCGATCGTCAATCTGAGCGGCGCTGAAAATCAGGTGCAGGGCTCAGTCATCGACGGCCTAAGCGCGATGTGGGCGCAGGAAATCACCTTCGAGAACGGCCGTGTCGCGCAGTCGAACTTTCACGATTTCATCCCGCTGCGCATGCCCGACGCGCCGGAAGTTTCCGTGAATTTCGTCGACAGCGATTTTCCGCCAACCGGACTCGGCGAACCCGCGCTCCCGCCGCTCGCGCCTGCCGTGTGCAACGCCATCTTTGCCGCGACGGGAAAACGCGTGCGCACGCTGCCGCTCACTAAGGCAGGATTTTCCGCGTAAACGATTTTCCTTCGGCTCGACTTGGCGTCGGCACATCTTTGGCGGCGCAAAGGATCCACAGCGACAAACTCGCCATCTCGCGCGTTACCGAAGACTTGTCGTGTGAAAAAAATTTCCTTTGGAGCGACGTGCTTTCGCGAGCTTGCAAAGCGGGTCACGGAGTGCTTCGACACATTGCAACAAATATGGGCATGCGTTTTTGTATTCTTGGCAGTGGCAGCGCTGGAAATTGCGCGTTGTTAAAGACCGAGCAGACACGCGTGTTGGTCGACGCCGGATTTTCCGCGCGGAAAACGAATCAGCTCCTCGCGGCGGTCGGCGAATCGCTGGAAAAAATCGACGCGATTTTTCTCACGCACGAGCACGGCGACCACGCTTACGCGATCACGGGACTCGCGCGTTATCCGCATATTAAAGTCTTCGCCAACGCACCCACTGCTCGCGCGCTGCAAACGGGTTTGGACCATCAAATTGGTTGGCAACTCTTCGAGACCGGGACGCGTTTCATCTTCCGAGATTTGGAAGTGCAGAGTTTTTCGGTGCCGCACGACGCGCAGGAGCCGGTCGGTTTTGTTTTCGCCAACGGCAACGACGATCTTTTTTCGCAACGGCGTTGCCTCGCTTGGCTCACGGATCTCGGCCACGCGCCACGGCACATTCACGAACATATTCGCGAGGTTGACGTCGTCGTTGTTGAAGCGAATCACTGTCCCGACCTGTTGAAAGCCGACACCAAGCGCCCTTGGTCCGTGAAACAACGCATCAGCGGACGCCATGGTCATCTGTCGAATCACGGTGCTCGGGAGCTGCTCGAAACGGTCGCAAGCCCGCGTTGGCGACAAATTTATCTCACGCACCTCAGTCGCGACTGTAATAGCGCCGAAGCGGTGACACGTGCTTTCACGCCGACCATGAACAGCTTAGGTTGCCGGTTTTCGGTGGTGGAGCCAGGGATGAGCACGCCTTTTTACGATTTTTCGTAATCGGAAAATCGATTGGCCTTCCGTCAGGAAACCTGAATGTTGGATGCTCGCGTTTTTTGGTTCCGGCCAGGAGCGCGCCACCAAATCCAACATGAGTTCCGTAGAAATACCGTACCGCCGCACAAAAATCATTTTCACGCTCGGCCCTGCCACCGAGAGCGAAGAGATGCTGGAAAAGATGATCGTCGGAGGCGCCGACATCGCCCGCATCAATATGGCCCACGCCAAGCACGATTGGACACGTGCCATCATCCGTCGCATTCGCGCGGTCTCCAAGAAAGTCGGTCGCGAAATCGCGATCATGATGGACATCAAGGGTCCTGAAATTCGCACCGGCGACGTCGCCGCGCCCATCGAACTCCGCCCAGGCGACATTTTCGATTTCACGGTCAAGCCGAGCGTAGCACGCGAGACATCTGAAGAAATTCGTTCCGTCGACGTGAACTACAAGGACCTCGTCAACGACATCAAAGTTGGCGATACCGTCTTGGTCGACAACGGCCTGATCCGCCTCGAAGTACTCGAGAAAAAGGACGCGCACATTCGCTGCCGCGTGCTCATTCCCGGCCAGCTCACTTCGCGCCGCCACATCAATCTGCCGGGCGTTAAGATTAACCTCCCCTCTTTCACTGAAAAAGATCGTGGCGACACGCTCGTCGGCATTGAGGAAGGCATCGACTTCGTCGCACTGTCGTTCGTGCGTGAGGCCAAGGACATCGAGGTGCTCCGTGAATTTCTCCGCGAGCATCAGTCGAAGGCGCAGATCATCGCAAAAATCGAAGACCAGTCCGCCATCGAGAACCTCAAGGAAATCGTCCAGACCTGCGACGCTCTGATGGTTGCTCGCGGCGACCTCGGCATCGAGTGCCCGTTTGAAGATTTGCCGATCATTCAGCGTCGCGCTGTCCACAAGTGCCTCGCGCATGGAAAACCAGTCATTATCGCCACGCACATGCTTGAGTCGATGATCACATCGCCAATGCCGACGCGCGCAGAAATCACCGACGTCGCCAATGCCGTTTTCGAGAAAGCCGACTGCGTGATGCTTTCCGGCGAAACCACGGTGGGCCGCTACCCGCTCGATTGTTTGAAGATCCTCGAGAAGATCGCCTGCCGCATCGAGGCAGAGCAACTCGACGACAGCTCTGAGCCGCCCTCGTTCTCGCACGAGAAAATGAAGATCCTCCGCGCCGCCGTCGTGATGGCCAACGAAGTTCCCGACGCGCAGATCCTCACTTTCACGCGCCAAGGCTTCATCGCGCGCGGTCTCGCCGCGCTGCGCCCGCCGCGCGCTCCGATCCTGGCTTTCACGCCGACGATCGAAGTGCTGCGCCAGCTCCGCTTGCTGCGCTCGGTGGAAGGTTTCGTTCTCCCGTTCGATTCGAATCCGGATGACACGATCCAACATGCGATTTCGTTTCTCGTGAAAAACAAGCGCGTGCAAACGGGCGACAAGCTCATCGTCGTCACGGACATCCTTTCGCACGATCGCCTGATCGACAGCGTTCAGCTCCGCACGATCAGGTCGACCGACTGATCTGCCACGCACTATTTATAGGTAGCGAGTAGTTCCTTCATGTCATGCTGCCCCGGATAAATGGGGCGGCTGACATTCGGGCTGACACGGCGAATCCACACACCCACGATCTGCTCCGGGTGCGTTTCGGCGATCGTTTTGTAGATCTCCGGGTCGCGCTCACCGTCGTCGCCGAACAAATAAAACTTCGTTTGGGGAAATTCCTTCAGAATCGTTTCAATCCGACGGGTTTTGTAGGCATCGTGCTCGCGCATCGAATCACCCGAGTGGTAACCAATTTCCTTCAGCAAAAGAACACCGCGTGGAAAAGCGTGTGCGCGTAGAAACAGCCGCAAGTTGTCCGTGAGCTGCCGCGGTGACGAAGAAACATAGAACACCGCCGAAGACTCAGGCGCGGCGTTCGCCTTGAGGACCACTTTATACAACGCCGCCATTTTAGGCACGGCGTCACGCAGCTCTGCCGGGACCGTGAGGCTGTTTTTCAAAAGCGCGCGTGTACTCAGGACGTTGCTCACAAGAATCGTATCGTCGATGTCCGAAATGATTCCAAATTGGTTGCGCGGATCAGGAACAAACAGCCCGGCCTTGCTGCTCGCGGACGGAGTCGTTTCGATTTCGTGCCAGCCCGGTTTGAGATCAAGCATCTGGTTCGCCGCAATTTCCCAATAGCCGTTGTCATCGGCACGCAGACTCCACTCGTTTCCGGCGACGCGCCACGTCACGACGCCCTCCTCGCCGCTCGTCAGCAGCATGCGCGTGTTGCGATAGAGCGCAGACCAGCGGCTGCTGTCTTTCCCCGGAGCCGTGCGGATCTCAGTGAGGCGGCCAGAAAAATGATAACCGTGAGCGCCTTGCCAGGCATCGTCGACGATGTTCTGCAGCGCTTCCTGCCCGTGCAGGGTAACAGCGGCGATCATAGCGATAACTAAAACATACGTCTTCATCGCGCAGTCTTCGTCAAGCGATCGATCAAGGCGGTCGCGATTTCCTGCGCGGCGAACGGCTTCGCGATCGACTGCGCCGCCGCTGCCATGCGCCTCATCCGAACCGGATCCGAGAGCCAACGACGAACATAAAAAGCGGCGTCCGTCACATCGTACAAACGCACCGCGGCCCCTTCCTCGAGCAGGTATTCGGCGTTGCGCTGTTCCTGCCCCGGAATCGGCGCGATCAGCGCCAGCGGCTTTCCCTTCGCGAGCACTTCCATGGTCGTGAGCCCGCCGGGTTTCGTCACAACGAGGTCCGCGGCATCCATCAGTTCGTGCATGTTGTTCACGAAGCCAAAGACCTTCGTCGGCACCGACAACGTCGTCGCGAGCGCCCGGCACTCTTTTTCCAATTCCGCGTTTTTTCCAGCTACCACCACCAACGACAGCTCATCACGACAGTCGGCAAACGAGGCGAGCATCTGCTTCATCGGGCCAACACCAAAACCGCCTGAAAGGAGCAAAACTGTTGGCTTGTCGAGCAGCCCCAACTTCGCGCGCGCCGCTGGCGCCGGCGTACGATTCGAAAAGACCGGGTCGACCGGAATGCCCGTCACGCTGATTTTCTCCGGCGGACAACCTTTGCGCATCAGTTCGCGAGCTGTCGAGGGCGTCGCCACGTGATAGTGCTCGATGTGCGGGTAATACCAAAATGAATGCAGCGCCACGTCCGTAACGATCGCGTGCACAGGCGTGTCGAGTTTCTTGCGACCTTTGAGGTCCGAGAGCAGTTCGAGCGGCAGAAAATGCGTACACGCGATCACGCCGGGCTTTGTTTCCTCGACGAGCTTGCGAAATGAACGGCTGTTAAGCTTGTCGAATGCGAGCCGCGCGCGCGCCCGTTTTCCCCCGGTCGTCGCCAGATTCGAGCGATCATATAAATAGCCCCAAAGTTCCGGCGCTTTCTGCACGAGATCGATGTACGATTTCACATACATGCGGCGGAAAAACGCCGTGGTGCATTCGAGTGTGTCGACGACGCGGTGATCTTGTTGCGTCGCTTTGAGTGCCGACGCGACCGCCTCGGCCGCCCGCTTATGCCCGGCGCCCGCCGTGGCGTGAAGAATTAAGATCGGGGTGCAGGAAGGCGTGGGGGTTTTCATCAAAAGAAGGCACCGTAATCTGACAGAGCCGTTCACCTCGACGCAAGCCAACGAACCAGCCGCTCCGCTTCTGCTCGCACCTCTTGACGCATTTGCTACGTTGTCGTTGGTTGCACGCTACATAAGCACCCATTTCCCATGTCAAACGACGCTCCTATTCCTGTCACTGTTCTCACTGGATTTCTCGGCGCTGGTAAAACCACGCTGCTCAATCGCATCCTCACTGAGCAACATGGCAAAAAAATCGCCGTGATCGAAAACGAGTTCGGCGAAGTCGGCGTCGACAATCAGCTCGTCATCCAAAGCGATGAAGAACTGTTTGAAATGAACAACGGCTGCATCTGCTGCAGCGTGCGCGGCGATCTCATCCGCATCCTCGGCCGTTTGATGAAGCGCAAAGACAAGCTCGACGGCATTCTCATCGAAACAACTGGCCTAGCCGACCCCGGCCCCGTCGCGCAGACGTTTTTCACCGACGACGAGATGCGCGCGAAATTCCGCATCGACGGCATCGTCACCGTCGTCGACACGAAGCACATTCTTCAGCACCTCGGCGATTCACCCGAAGCGCAAAAGCAGATCGCTTTTGCTGACGTCCTCATTCTCAACAAAACCGATCTCATCAGCCCGGCCGACCTCGATAAACTCGAGGCGCGTATCCGCAAAATGAATTCCGCGGCGAAAGTTCTCCGCGCGCAGAATTCCAATGTGCCGCTCGACGCGGTACTGAACGTCGGTGGTTTCAATCTCAGCCGTGCCACCGAACTCAATCCTGCGTTCCTCGAACCGGAATATCCTTTTGAATGGGCCGGTGTTTATCCGCTGCCGGCTGGCACGCACGAACTCGTTATCGGCCACTGTCACCACGACCACGAACACGGTGAAGGCGAACACGAATGCGACCACGACCATGATCATGACCACGACGAGCACGATCATGAACACGGCGAGGGCCACGAACATCATCATCACCACCACGGAAACCCGGACGAACTCGACGTCGTCGTGATGCCGCTGAAGTCGCTCGACGAAAAGGACATCGCCACCGCACGCGACGCCGCCGTCGTGACCTTTTCGGATTGGGAAAACAAAGTGAAAGACGGCGAAACCCTCGCGCCCGGCGGTACGCTCCACCGCTTGCTCCTCAAAGACGGCCACGGCCACTATAAAGTCGACGTGAAGCAGGCTGGAAATTTCCTGGTATTCGAAGGTTGCGGCGAAGACCCGCTCCACATTCACGTGAATGGCGAGGTGGTGAAGCCGGTCTGGCAAAAAGATTTTCAACACACGCATTCCCACGAAGACGCCGTTTCATCGGTCGGCATCAGCGAACCCGGCGACCTCGACGGCAAACGCCTTAACGAATGGATCAGCCGTTTGCTCCGCGAAAAAGGCGGCGACATCTACCGCATGAAAGGCGTGCTGAGTGTGAAGGGCTCCAACAAGCGCCTCGTTTTCCAAGGTGTGCACATGCTCTTCGATGCGAAATTCGATCGCGAATGGGCCGGCGCCGCGCGCACGAACACGCTCGTCTTTATCGGCAAAAACCTCGACCGCGCCGCCCTCACCGAGAGTTTCAAAGCCTGCCTCGCCTAACCACCTAAATGAACCTTACCAAGCACTGGGCCGCCGTTCTCAACGACTACGTCATCGATCTCGCATGGTCGCCCGACGGCTCACAGTTGGCCGCAGCTTCGGGCGCAGGCCCCGCGACGGTTTTTGACCGCATCAACGGCAACAAACTCCACGAGCTTCCTGGGCACGAGGATGGCACCAACTGCCTTGCTTGGCGCCCGCAGTCCCGCTCGACGCTCGCGACCGGCGGGCAAGACGGGAAAGTGAAGCTCTGGGACACCGCCGCCGGTCAACACACCGGTTCGGCCGAACTCGGAGGCGCCTGGGTCGATCACCTCGCTTGGCGTCCTGATGGTTCGACGCTCGCCGCAGCCGCAGGTCGCGAGTTATTTTTCATCAACGCCGACGTTTCAGTGCGGCATCGTTTCAAGCCGGCTCCGAAAACGCTTTCGGCGATCGCGTGGCAGCCGAAAGGCGGATGCCTGGCCGCCGCATTTTTCGGCGGTGTCTGCCTGTGGGACTCCGACGATTTCGTTGCCCAAAAAGAATTCGCCTACGGCAACGGCATTCACGCGCTCGTCTGGTCGCCCGATAGCAAGTGGTTGGTTTCCGGCAATCAGGACCCGAGCGTTCACCTCTGGGTGCCGGAAACCGACATCGAGCTCAATATGAGCGGCTACGAAGGAAAAGTGAAGGAACTCTCCTTCGACTGCACGAGCCGCTGGTTAGCCACCGGTGGCGGCAAAGATGCGTGTATCTGGGACTGCTCCGGCGAAGGTCCGGAAGGTCGCGAGCCGTTAATGTTCCCCCACGACACAAAAGTCTGTGCTGTGGCGTTCCAGCATTCCCACGGGCTCCTCGCCACCGCGTCACAAGACGGCGTGGTCATGCTATGGAGCCCCGACCGCAAACAACCGCTGCGCGCGACTGTGAAAATGCCCGCCGCCGCCACCAAGCTCTGTTGGACGCCCGATGACCAACTGCTCGCTATCGGCAGCGAAAAAGGCGCCGTCTACGTCTTGAAGTGCGAAGCTTAAGGCCGAACGAATATGTCATTTAATAGATGACAAACTCCGGTTGAGTGCATCAGCGATTTCGCGAGAGACGGGATTGTGAGTGATATCGAATTTCACATGGTCGATCGACGAGACCGGCATCACGCCAAGCAAGGCGTTCGTCACGAACACCTCCGTTGCTGCAAGTAGTTGGTCGATCGCGACTGGTTGTTGAACCCCACGCGGGCCTAGTAAGTTCAAAATCCGCGCGCGCACCACACCAGGGAGAATCCGCCCGTCTGCCGGGGGTGTAATCACCTGCCCCAAATGAACGATAAAGACATTCGTCGTCGCGCCTTCCAGCACCTGTTCCTCGGTATCCACGAACAGGGGTTCGTCATAGCCCGCCGCAAGCGCACGACGTTTAGCCGTGATGCTTTCGAAGTAGTTCAGCGTTTTATGCGCCGCGAGCGAACTGCGTTGCTTGACCTCTTCGATCTTTAATCTGAAACCTCGCGCAAAGACCTCAGGCGAATAAAGCCCACGCCGCGCCAAAATAGCGACCGACGTAAAACCTTCAGCCTGGTACAAAACGAGTTTCAGGCTGCCCTCATCAAGACCGTTTTCCGAAATGACCTTGCGTGAGCTTTCCAGCAGTTCCGCCATCGATTTTTTCATTTCGAGACCGAGCGCAGCGGCGCTCTTTCGCATTCTTGAAAAATGGTCTTCGAAAAACACCGCAGTACCGCGACAGACTCTAACCGTTTCAAAAAGTCCAAGGCCATACATGAAACCGTCGCTGAGAGCGGAAACCTGCAATTCGCCCGTCTTGACGATCTTGCCGTCAATCGCGGCGATTGGAAGATATTGCACGGCGCTCATGCAGTTTGCCCCAGCAATGCAGCCCGCATAGCAGCACCCTTGTCGAGTGTTTCCTGAAACTCCGCCTCCGGTTTGGAATCCCAAACGATTCCTCCTCCGACGTGGTAATACGCGCGGCCATGCGCACACAGGATGGTTCGAATCGCGATGTTGAAATCACAGCTGCCATCGAAACCAAGATACCCAATTGCGCCTGTGTACACGCCACGCCTTGTCTTTTCGAGTTCTTCGATGATCTGCATCGCGCGAATCTTCGGCGCACCGGTGATCGAACCTCCCGGGAGAGCCGCACGCAAACAATCCACGACATCACAGCCCGGGCGCAGTTCACCCGAAACATTTGCCACCAGGTGATGCACCGTAGGATGTGTCTCAATGGTAAACATTTCGTCGACCTTGATCGAACCCGGCACACAAACGCGACCGAGATCATTGCGCTGAAGGTCGACGATCATGAGCAACTCCGCCTGGTCTTTTTCGCTGGCGGCAAGCTCGGCTCTCAAACGTTGATCCTCAACCGACGAACTGCCGCGTGGCCTCGTTCCTTTGATAGGACGTGTTTCCACGCGACGGCCACTTACACGTAAAAATCGTTCAGGGGAACTACTTACTATCTGTAAATGCGCGGAGTTTAAATAACACGCAAAGGGTGCGGCGCTGAGCTTGCGGAGTTTCTGGTACAACGAGTACGGATGCTCCGCCAAAGCCGCATCGAATCTCTGGGTTAGATTGACCTGATAAACGTCGCCCTCGGCGATATAGTTTTTGATGCGCGAAATCGCCTTGAGATAATCCTCTTTTGTAACCGCAGCCGTCAGCTCGACGGACCGTTTGCCCACAGCTTTTCCCGCCACCGCTTTTGAGCCAGACGGCGCCAGCGCTTTTTCGAGGCGGCGAAAGATCGTCGTGGGAGCATATTTATTCACCGGGCACGCAACCAAGGACACGCGTTGCGCGACGTGATCGAACATGATGATCCCGTCGTAGAACCCAAACTCCACATCCGGAACTCGGAGGTCGTCAGCCTTTGAGGAGACAACGTTTTCCAGTTTTGCACCAAACTCGTAGGAACAAAATCCCACCGCGCCTCCCACGAAAGGGACGCCCGGAACCGAATCGCAACGATGCTCTCCTAGCAGCCGTTTAATCGTGTCGAGCGCGTCAGCTCGAAAATCTTCCTCCCCGTCCGTGCGACAGACGTTAACCAGGCCATCGGCGGCTCGCACCACGAGAAACGGGTCGAAGCCAATAAACGAAAACTTCCCCAAACCGCCAATATCCGACGCACTCTCCAAGAGGAAGGCCCCACGCCGGTCGCAAACCCCGGCGAAAACCAAATCGGGCGCACAAGGGAGGTCGATGGGCCGGATTTTAGGCTTCACGCAGAAAGAGGCCCGATGGAACGAACGCCCGTTTGATCCAAATTCGCCGTGAACTCTGCCACACTCTCGCCATCGATCAAAACATGGGGAGCAATTTCCGCGAGCGGAGCCAGGACAAACGCCCGTTCTTTCAAACGCGGGTGAGGCAGTGTCAGCTCCGGTTGGTCCACTACTTCACCACCGAACCAGAGCACATCGATGTCGATGGTACGCGGGCCCCAACGCTCCTTGCGAACACGACCCAGTTTTTTTTCTATGCCGAGACAACTGGCCAACAGATCTTTCGGCTCCAGCGTGGTTGCGATTTCTACGACCAGATTAAGAAACTTCGGCTGGTCCACCACGCCAACGGGATCGGTCTCATAAATGCTGGAGATTTTTTCCACGCGAATGCCAGAAGCACTGTTGATCGCAAGGATCGCGTCCGACAAGAACCGCTTGCGATCGCCAAGATTGCTGCCCAAGCCGAGGTAGGCCGTTTTCACCGTTCCTTGCTGGTTTCAATCGCCACGTAATCAAGCGCGCCACCCACAGGGACCGAAGGCTTGCGAATCACGATTTCGACCTTCGTGACGCGCGGGCTCGACTCAAGCACGCGATCAATGATGTGGTTAGCGAGCGTCTCCAGGAGCTTGACCCGATCGTGCTCCACGATCTGACGACAGAGAGCATAAACCTTCGCGTAATCGACCGTCGTATTCAGATCATCGGTACGCGCCGCTTCGGCGATGTCTACACTCAGAATAAGATCGATCAGGAACCGCTGGCCGAGGGTGTTTTCCTCGGCGAGATTTCCATGGTAGCCATAGAACACCATGTTCTTGAGATGTATGCGTCCGATCATGATTTTGAAAAGGGGCGAAGGGCGGCAGCGACGTTGGCGGCCCGAAGGTTCGGCAGCACGTCGTGCACACGTATAAATTCCACCCGTTGCCAAACCGCAAGCGCGGTCGTCGCCAGCGTTCCCTCGAGCCGCTCTTCCACTGGCAACCCGAGGACGTTCCCAATGACGGACTTTCGCGAAGCACCGAGTAAAATCGGCAAGCCAAGCCCGCGCAGCTCGCCGAGCCGAGCCATCAGCGCCAGATTTTGCTCCTGCGTTTTGCCGAACCCAATGCCCGGATCTAAGATAATCTTTTCACGTTGAACCCCGTGTTGCTGCGCGATCGCCAGAGACTTTTCGAAAAAGGCCAGCACCGCCGCCATCGGATCGACGCTCGACTGCTTCAACGTGGGGTCGTTATGCATCAGCACCACACCCGCGTCGAATTCCGCGGCGATGTCGGCCAGCATATCTGCGCCCTGAAAACCGTGGATGTCGTTCAAAATATGCGCACCAGCCTTAAGCGCCGCGCGCGCCACGTCCGGTTTATAGGTGTCGATCGAAACGGGCACAGCTGATTTCGCCACGAGCCGTTCGACGACCGGAACAACTCGCGCGATTTCCTCTGCCGGAGAAATCTCAACAAAGCCAGGGCGGGTCGATTGGCCTCCCACGTCCAACACGGCAGCACCGTCGCGGACAAGTTTGAGCCCGTGGGCAACCGCGGCGTCCGTCGAAGAGAATTTTCCACCGTCAAAAAAGGAATCTTCGGTGATATTTACGATCCCCACCATTTTCGGCCGCCCATTGAGCGCGATCGCGCGATCGCGACACACGAACCGGCGGGATTCACCGTTCGCAGCGCTCTGACGCGAATTTTCGGCCGAAGTCTGGGACATGCCTTTGTATTCGTGACAGGCTTCTGATCCGTGACAAGGTGACAAAATTCGCCCGAAAGACTGTACGAACGGGATGCTGTTTGACGCCGGCCGTTTCAGTGGGCATCCGATTGGGCTCCCTCACTCCCGCCATGTTCCTCCGTTTCCTTTTCACCTCATTTCTGGCGTTTACGGCTCTGTCTCTCCGCGCTGCAGACGCACCCGCACTCAGAGTTTCCATTGAAGATTTCGGCGCAGCGGGCGACGGACGCACCGTCAGCACCGAAGCCATTCAAAAAGCCATCGACCACGTCGCAAAATCGGGCGGCGGCACCGTGGTCGTGCCCGACGGCATTTTCACCACCGGCGCTCTTTTCTTTAAACCCGGTGTAAACCTGCACCTTGAAAAGGGCGGCGTACTGCGCGGATCGACCTTCATCGAAGATTATCCAAAAACGATGACCCGCATCGAAGGCCACTTCGAAGAATGGCGCCCGGCTTTGATCAATTTCGCCAAGACCGACGGCGTGCGCATCACGGGCGAAGGCATGCTCGAAGGTTCTGGCCAAGCGTTCTGGCAATTGTTTTGGAAACGATTGGCTGAAGACAGCAAAACGAAGAACCTCGACGTGGAGCGTCCGCGACTGATGTTCATCGACACGTGCACAAACGTCGTGATTTCCGGCATCACGCTCAAAGATTCCGGATTCTGGAACCTGCACCTTTACCGGTGTCGCGAGGTTAAGATCGAGAAGGTCACGATCAACTCACCGATCGGTGCGCCGAGCACGGACGGCATCGACATCGATAGTTGCCAAAACGTCGAAGTGCGCGGCTGTAGCATCTCCGTCGACGACGATTGCATCGCAATCAAAGGCTCCAAAGGTCCGCTCGCTCTCGAAGATAAAGACAGTCCGCCGGTGGAGCATATCCGCATCGTCGACTGCAATTTCGCACTCGGCCACGGCGTGGTCACCATGGGCAGCGAAGCTACAATCGTACGCGACGTGGTGGTTGAAAACTGCCGCGTGGTGAGTTCCAGCCCAACACGCATGAACAGCGTTATCCGCCTGAAAATGCGCCCTGACACTCCGCAGACCTACGAGAACATTCACTTCAACAACATCGTTCTCGAAGGCTACGGAAAGGTGCTCTCGATCGAGTCGTGGACGCAATATTTCGACCTCAAAGGTCAGCAGCCGCCGTCCTCCGTGGTGCGCAACATCACGGCATCCAACATCACGGGCTCCTACGAAAGCATCGGCGCGATCAAAGCCCACGACCGCGTAAAAATCAGCGACATCACTTTAGAGAATATAAATCTGAAGTTGAAAAACGAGCGCCTGCGTCTCGGCGAAGTCGAAAATCTCGTCGTGAAAAACGTCATCGTAAACGGCAAGCCGCTCGTCGTGCCGCCCGCAAAGTAACTTTCCAACTATTCACTCACAAGGCACTGCTCCAGTTCTTGGCGCAGTGCTTTTTCGTCTAGGCCCACGCCGATAAACACCAGCTCCTGACGGCGGTCGCCCATCGGTTCCTGCCAAAGTTTCTTCAAGGCAGCTGGCAAATCCTCGCGACGCGCACGACCGCTCTGAATCATCGCCGCCCACCAATACGTCGGAAAATCGGTTCGTGCAATACCGCCCGCAATCGACAAAAAGCCGAGTTCGTCCGGCCGTTCCGCCAACCAGAAGAAACCCTTTGCACGCAACAAGCCTTCCGCGCCGCGGGTCAGCAAAGTCTCGAATTTCGCCTGCACAAACGGCCGTCTCGCCTGAAACACCCAGCTCGTGATTCCAAAACGCGCGGTGTGACGGGGCGTCGCATCCGAGGCGAGCGGGCGAGTTCCAGGTTTTGCCACGGCTGCCCCCCTCGGCAGTGCATTCAAAATCTTAACCCAACGCGCCGCTCCGGGCGTCGCCGCCGGATCAAAGCGAATGCGCTCGAGCAAAAACTCCCGCGCCACCTGCCCTTGTTCCGTGCGCAGGAGCTCCGCGCGTTCGTTGAGACCTGCAAGAATGGTTTCAATTTGCACCAACTCCTCGTCGCTCATGAGGTCGCATTTGTTGATAACAACGATGTCGGCGCACTCGATCTGCTCCACCATCAGCTCAAAAACCGGTTGCTTCATTCCCGGGCCAGCCGGTTCCGCACGCGAGACGCCGTGTTGTGCGCGCCACTCGCGGAGAAAATACGCCGCATCCAAAACGCTAACCAAGGCCGACAGTTGCGCAAAGTCGCTCAAGCTGCGCCCAAACGGATTTTTTTGTGTAAACAAACTGGCGATTCCGCGTGGCTCGGCCACGCCTGAGGTTTCCACCAAAATATGGTCGTAGTCGCCGGTCGACGTAAGGCGCGCAATCGTTTCAGCCAAGTCATCGCGATTCGAACAGCATACACAGCCATTCCCTAGTCCGACGATGTCGCCGCCCGGAAGCTCGGTTTTAACGAGAGCTGCATCGATGTTGATCGCCGCGACGTCATTCACCACCGCCGCCCAGCGGCGGCCTTCGGCTTGCCGTAGCAAATGGTTCAGCAACGTCGTTTTGCCCGCACCAAGAAAACCGCACAGCACAGTCACAGGCGGGCGCGTCATCGCGGGCTTCGCGGTGGAGATCGACATGCGATCAACAAACACCAACAAAAACCGCCGTTGCAACGGCTAACCACGATTCCGCGCTCGCCCGCGCGCCGTATCGTGGTTTTTCTTCGGAGGATGAAGCGCTTCGTTGCACTTCTCATTTTCAGTTTTGTCGCATTGGCCGAAGCAGCCTCGCCCGTGCTCACGTTAAAAAACGAGCTCGTCGCGTCGCCCGCTCCGGTCGGATCGAACGCTCCGAAACTGCGCCTCGACTCCGCTGGGCGGGTGGAACTCTCGTGGCAAGAGCGCGACAGCGACGGGCCGTTGCAGTTGCGCAGCGCGCTCTTCCTTCGCGAAAAAACGGCTTGGTCTCAAAGCCATTCGGTTTCCGAATCGACACGACCCGAGGCCAGCTCCGTTGAAAGCACCACCGTACGCAGTCACGGTGCAAATGTCGCTAAAGCTTGGTTCGTTCCCAGTTCAAAGGAGCCTCAAATCCTTCTCTCCACCTCAAGCGATGGCGGCCACCAATTCCTGATGCCCGTGCGCGTCGACGACATATCCCCCACCGGCGCACCCGACCTCGTTGTTCTGCAAGACGGGACCGTTTTCATAACTTGGCCCGAGCGGGCAGCGGAAAACGCCTCGACCCTCTGGCTGCGTCGCATATCGCGAGGAGGCACCTTGAGCGTACCGGTGCTGCTCGCCACCACCAACTCGACGGCGCCTGCCCCGCGTTTGGCCCTGCTCAAAGACTTCGACGCAGAACCCGCTAAATTGATCGTCACCTATACGGCTGGCACAGGCGAAGCCTCCCAAATTCTGACGCGGCTCCTCACGATCGATCCGCCAACCAACGAGGCGCGTCGCAACACCTGTGCGACTTGTCCAGATCCTGACGAAACTGCCCGAGGTTATGCCATAAGAGGAACGATTGTTTCGGTCTCACGTGAAGGCGGCACACTCGCGGTCCGTCATAGCGAGATCGCCGACATTCTTCCTGCCGGCACCACACGCTTCAAAGCCGATGCCATCGTCGTGAACAACGCGGAGCCTGCACAGGAATTTTTTGGGCGCATCGAAAAACGAGGAAATGAATGGTGGCTCTTCGACCTGCGCTGGGTGGTGCGGGCTTCCCCGCCTCGCTAATGCTTAGATCAAGTTATTAGTTTCGGCTCGATCCCGATCTAAATTGAAGGCGAGCCAAGGTGAACCATCTTCGTTGAAAATTTCTTTCCTGTCGCGCGATCGCCAGCCACTCCAAACGCGATCACACTGATGAGGCAGCCGCACGACGCTGGGCATGGATATCCGGGCTTGCCGCGCCTCGACTCTCGGCAGCGCTCCCGTACGAGCAAAGGAAGCCGTCAGATTCAGCAAATCGACCAGCGAAATCGCGTCGTGACGAACTTCGGCGACGCCCTGCGGTAGGCGAACGAGCAGCGGAACGCGGACCGACTCTTCATGCGGCCAGCCTTTCCTAAATAGGCCGTGCGCTCCGTGCATATCGCCGTGAACGGACGCAAACATGATCATTGTGCTATCGCCGACATTCTCAATGAGTCGCCCCATTGCCCGGTCCGTCGCCTCTATATGCGCGTAATACCCGGAGAGTTCCTTGCGCGCTTTCGCCTCGATATCGCTGCCCCGCGGGACGTTTGCAGGCAACAGGATCGTCGCCGGATCACGCGCTGCGATACCCGCGGCCGGCGCATCGTACGGCGGATGCGGAGGCTCCAAGCTGACCACGCAAAACCACGGCTTTCGATTCGCGCGATTGCGCTGCGCCAGCCAACCAGCCGTTCGGTCACAAAGAACGTCCGATTGATAACCGCTAAACTCACACGGCTCAGCCAATCGCGTGCCGTGCAGCCACGGATCATTGAGCAAAAATCCGCCTTCAAAACCTTCCCAAAAATCAAACCCGCCGCGCCCTTCCGGTGGCACAATGATTCCCGCATGCGCTTCACCCACGAGTGCGACGTCGGGATCGCG
The DNA here is from genome assembly GCA_047600805.1 of Nibricoccus sp. GTDB lineage: Bacteria > Verrucomicrobiota > Verrucomicrobiia > Opitutales > Opitutaceae > JADKHC01. The sequence goes on along the minus strand of JASGKG010000001.1, from coordinate 4,749,167 downwards.
TTTCCACAGGTGCCATTTCCCGAAATACGCGGTCTCGTAACCGAGTTCGCGCATGACATGTGCGATGGTTCGGCTTTCCACAGGCAGCGGATCGAAGTAATCGCGCACGCCGTTCTCAGGCGACGGCACACCGGTCAACAGCGCGGCCCGCGCGAACGGCCCGAAAGGATGCGGCGTCACCGCTTCGGCATAGTTGATCGAGCGTGCCGCCAAGGCATCGAGGCTTGGCGTCCGCGCGTTCGGATCACCCGCATAACCCGTCGCCTGCGCCCGCCACTGGGTCGTGACGATCCAAAGGATGTCCGGTGGCTGGCGGCTCATGCAATCCGTCTCAAAAAATCAGGGCGCCGCGAATTCCGCGGGGATCTCGGCGGCCGGCTTGATTTCGATGTCGCGGAAGTAAATTTCCGAACCTTCCATTTGCAACAAAAGCCGCCCCGCTGTGAGCGGCTCAACTTTGTCGCCGATTGTTTTCCGGGAGTGCGTGAGCCGCAGGGCCAGATGGCCATTCACCACTTGCACTGCAGAATCGCCGACACAGAAGAGCTCAATGGTGTTCCAACCGTCTTTTTCGAGCATCTCAACTTTGTTACAACGATTTTGGTTCGGTGTCTTGGCACTGAAAGTCAGAGCCGGAGCTTTTGGATCATAGACGAACTTTTTGTCGTCCTTGCGTGCGGTGATCTCGCAGGCCGTGTCGCCCACAGCCACGTATTCGCCGGTGTTGCCTTCTTGAATTTGGAACTGTTGGTGCGGCACCCAACGCTTGCCCTCGTCGCCGTCTCCGTGCTGCCCGTGCCCATGATACAAAAGACCCGAACCACGCGGCTTCTTTTCAGAACCCGGCAACCATTTCTTCGTGCCCCACTTATATTGCAGGCGCACATGGTAGTTTGAAAACGACTCGAGCGACGCAAGCGTACCGAAACCTTCGCCAGAAAGTCGGATCGCCGGTTTGCCATCGATCTCGACGATCGAGAAACATTTCAAGGGATCCACGTTCACGCCGAGTACCTTCGTGTAGTTGCCGCTCGCGTCGCGTTCGGCGCCGGGCACCTCGCTCGTCGGAAGCGGCACGCTCAAATAGGTTTCCCACCCTGAAAAATCTTTGCCGTTAAACAGCGGTCGCCAGCCCTCCTGTCCCGCCACAGCCGAACCAATGGAAAAAGCAAAAACCAATGCCAACCAGATCGTGCGCAATATCATGCGACCAGCTTGGCGAGCTCGGAGAACGCCGCAAATCGATTCTCGCCGTATCGCCCGCGCGCCGGTCTGACCGTCAACCCGGCGTTTTGGCCGTTCGCAGGAGCGCTTTTGACAGTCTCTCCGGCAAGGGTTCTGTTCATCTGTCGCCATGAAAGACGAGCCCATCGTTCAGATCCGCCAGCTCACAAAGGTCTTCCAGCAGGGTGAGATCAACGTCACCGCGCTTAACTCAATCGACCTGGCCATCGCCGCCGGCGAATTCCTCACACTGATGGGGCCGTCAGGTTCAGGGAAATCCACGTTGCTTCACATCATCGCCGGGATCGATCGTCCTACCAGCGGCGACTGCATCGTCCAAGGCCACAACATCGCCGCCTTCAACGAATCGCAACTAGCCGATTGGCGTAACCAAAACGTCGGCTTCGTTTTCCAGACGTTTAACCTCATTCCGGTTCTCAGCGCGTTTGAAAACGTCGAACTGCCGCTGTTGCTCACCCAACTTGGCTCGAAGGAGCGCCGCCGTCTCGTCACCGCCGCGCTCGAAATGGTCGGCCTCGGCGATCGCATGAAGCATTTGCCCAAGCAACTCTCCGGGGGCCAAGAACAACGCGTCGCCATCGCACGCGCCCTCGTCACTGATCCGCAACTCGTGGTCGCCGACGAACCGACCGGCAACCTCGACTCGCACTCCGCCGCCGAGGTCTTGGAAATTCTGCGCACACTCAGCCGCACTGCCGGCAAAACGGTGATCATGGTCACGCACGACCCCAAGGCTGCGGCCTATGGCTCGCGCAGCATCCATCTGGAAAAAGGCGAACTGGTTCGCTGAACCAACCATGACGATCCCGGGGTTCATCGTTAAGAACGCCTTTCGCAACAAGCGACGCGCCGCCCTCTGCGTATTGAGCGTGGCCGCGAGTCTTGCGCTGTTCGTCACGCTCTTAGTAATCCTCGATTTCTTCATTAATCCCCCCGAGGACGCCGGCGCCTCGCTGCGTGTCGCTATCCGCAATAAAGTTTCCATCGCCTCGCCACTTCCCGTCCGCCAGCGCGCACAGATCCTAAAGGTACCTGGCGTCGAGGCTATTACTCCGCTGACCTTTTTCGGCGGAAAATACAAGGGTGACGAAAATACCTACTTCGCACAGTTCGGCATCGAGCCCGAACAGCTCACGGCGGTTTTCGGCGAAGCCAAAATGCCGCGAGAGCAACTTGAGGCCTGGATCGCCGACCGCACCTCCTGCATCGTCGGGGCAGACACGGCCAAGAAATACAACGTGAAGATCGGCGACAAATTCCCGCTCGTCGGAATGATCTATCCCGTGGATCTCGATCTCACCGTCGCAGGTATTTACAAAGGCACTACAGACGATCGAAACGTGTTTTTCCACCAAAAGTACCTCGACGAGTTGCTGGGCGATCCCGGCACAGTCGGCATGTGGTGGGTTAAAATCCGCTCCGCCGAGGAAGTGCCCGGCGCCATCGACAAAATCAACAGCGCCTTCGCCAATACTTCCGCCGAGGTTTTGGCCGAAACCGAACGCGCCTTCCAAATGGATTTTATTTCAATGATGGCGAACGTGAAGGTGCTCATCTCCTCGATCTGCGCCGTGGTGGTTTTCGCCTTGGGATTGGTTTCGGCCAGCACGATGAGCATGGCCATCCGCGAACGCTTGCGCGAACTCTCGGTTTTGAAGGCCCTCGGCTTCCGCCGACACGAACTGTTTGCCTTTATCCTCGCCGAAAGCTTTGGCCTCGCCGCAGTCGGCTTCCTCATTGGCGGCATCGGCACGGCCATACTTTTTTCGCTGACCGACTTCGCCAGCCTGAGCGGTGGATTTCTCCCCGCAACAATGGTCGTGACACCGCGTATTCTCGGGCTTTCCGCGATCGTCGCCCTGGGCTTGGGCATCGTATCCAGCCTGGCTCCCTCAATCACAGTCGCGCGACTCACCGTGGTCGAGGGCCTCAAGACGCTCGACTAACCAACTTGCCCATTTCGACGTGCTCCACCTTTTCAAATATCACTTCCGATCGATTTTCGTGCGCTGGCGTTCAACGATCACCACGATCTTGGGCTTGGCGTTGGTGATCGCCGTCTTCGTGATGGTGCAGTCGCTGGCGGTGGGCATCGAGAAGTTCAGCGCCAACACCGGTGACCCGCGCAATCTGATGATCGCCCGCCAAGGCGCGCTTTCGGAGGCCACGAGTGTCGTCACACGCGCCCAGTTTAACATCATTCGTTATCTGCCGGGCGTGGCTCGCGACGCGAACGGCATACCTCTCGCCTCCGGCGACACACTGATCATCATCAATCTTCCACGCCGCGACGGCACCGGCACGGCCAATGTGATGCTTCGCGGCATCGCCCCGGCCGGCCGCGATCTCCGGCCGCAGGTTTCCCTGGTACATGGTCGTTGGTTCTTCCCCGGACAACGTGAAGTGGTCGTCAGCCAACGGCTCGCCAAGCGGTTCGCGCAATTGGGCCTCGGCGACACGTTCACTCAGGTCGGGCAGACGTTTAAGGTGGTCGGCATCTTCGACGGCCAACGCAGCGCTTTCGATTCAGAGGTCTGGCTCGACGCCGACGAAGCTCGCAGCGCGTTCGATCGTCCGGATTACTCGAGCTTGCTCCTGCGCGTTGAGAATCCCGCCGCCATCGGCGAAATTCGCAAGGTGATCGAAGCGGATCGTCGGTTGAAAGTGAAAGCCGTGCCGGAAATCGATTACTATAAGGAACAGACGCGCAGCGCGGGACCAATCCGTTGGTTGGGCAACGGCCTCGCGATTGTCATGTCCGTCGGCGCGTTGTTTTCAGCGATGAATACGTTGTACGCCAGCGTCGGTGCGCGCACGCGCGAGATCGGAACGTTGCGGGTGCTCGGTTTCCGTCGGCGGAGCATCTTGCTCGGATTCCTGCTCGAGGGCGCGATGCTTGCGGCCGTCGGTGGCCTGCTCGGCTGTGCCGCCGCATATTTCGGCTGGAACGGCATGAGCACCGGCACGTTTGGCCAAGAAACGTTCACCGAAGTCGTTTTCGAATTTCAAGTCACGCCCCTGCTCATGGCCAAGGCGATCATCTTCGCCATCGTCGTCGGGCTGATCGGCAGTTTTCTGCCGGCATTGCGCGCCGCTCGCCTTCCTGTCATTTCCTCTCTCAAAGCCGCCTGATCGCACTCACCGTGAAACCGTCGAACCTATCCCAACTGCAGATCGATCCATCGCAAAAGCGCCGCCCGCGCGGTTCTGTTCAAACGATCTTCGTCGTCGTTATCATCGCAGTCGCCGCCGCGGCTTATTTTGCATGGTTTCATCCTGGCCGCGAACGCCGTGTCGGTGCAGAAACAGCGTCCACCTCCAAAGTGTCTTCCGTCTCGAATTCCCAAACCGCTTCCGAATCACCAAAAAGTGCGACCCCGGCCCCCCAGACCGCAACCGTCGACTCGCCTTTCGCACTCACTGTTTCCGGCTACATCATCAATCGCGAACGCATCGAGCTCAGCCCGCGTTTCCCCGGGATCGTCAAATGGCTCGGCGTGAAAAAAGGCGACGCGGTGAAGAAAGATCAAGTGGTTGTCCTGCTCGACGACTCTGAGCAAAAAGCCCAGGTCGCCACCGCCGAGGGTCGGCTCGCGAGCGCCCGCGTCGCCCTCGAACGCGCCGAGCTAAATCAAAAGCGCATCTCTGAACTCGCCACCCGCGCCGTCACTTCAAAAGAAGCCGAGGATGAAGCCCGGCTGGCCGTGGCCGCTGCAAAGGCTGCGATCACCGAAGTCGAAGGGCAGATTGCGCTGGCCAAAACCTATCTCGATTGGACTATCATTCGTTCGCCTATCGACGGTGTCGTCCTGGAAAAGCTCGCCGAACCAGGCGAACTCGTCACGCCACAGAGCTTCGGCGGCACGCGTGGCCCAAGTACTGCCGTCCTTGCCGTCGCCGACCCGCAGGATCTTCAGGTCGAAATCGACGTGAACGAAACCGATCTGGCAAAAATTTCTCTTGGACAGCGCTGCCAAGTCAGTCCCGAGGCGTATCCCGATAAGCACTACGAAGGCACCGTGGCCGAAATTTCTCCTGAGGCGAATCGACAAAAAGGCACATTGCAAATCAAGGTGCAGATCAAGCAGCCTGATCGCTATCTCACTCCGGAACTCACGGCCAAAGTGGAGTTTTTAAAATAAAACCTACTCGTCGTTTCACTTCGACGCATTGAATTCGGTCCGCATCAGCGCGGTGAGTTCGCCAAAATCGATCGGTTTTCCGAGTACCGCGATCACGCCCAAAGATTCGGCGCTGCGGTTACTCACTTCCGGCGAAAATCCGGTGACGAGGATGACCGGCATTTTGGGACGGATTTCGTGGATCGCACCCGTGAGCTCAAGACCAGACATGTACGGCATAGTCTGATCGGTGATTACCAAATCAAAATCGTCGGGCGCCGCTTGAAAGCGTCTCCAGGCATCAGGGCTCCTTAGTTCCATCGTCACACGGTACCCCAGGCGTTCCAACGTGGCGCCAATCGCGCTCAAAACGAACTCTTCATCATCGACAACGAGAATCCGCTCACTCCCCTTCAGCGGCATCGCGTGATGGCTCGCCGGCGTCGGGGCGTGATCCTGAGCCGCCGGTAACAAAATGCGGAAAACGGTTCCCCGGCCCTGTTCGCTCTCGACCCGAATAGTGCCGCCGTGGTCGCTCACGATGCCGTGGACCACAGCCAAACCGAGCCCAGTTCCTTCATTGATCGGCTTTGTCGAAAAAAACGGGTCGAAGATGCGAGAAATCACTTCGCGGCTCATCCCACAACCGGTGTCACGCACTTCGATACAAATGTAATCCCCCACCGGCATCGGACGGGTGGCTTCGGGCAACGAGGCGCCTTGGCCCAGATTCGAAATGCGAATCGTTAATTCTCCTCCGCGTGAGCCGATGGCGTGACCAGCGTTAGCCCCGAGGTTCATGAACACTTGGTGCAGCTGAGTTGGATCGGCATCGACCAAATCTGAAGCGGCTTCCACCTCGCAGCGAATGGCGATGCCTGCCGGCAGGGCGGCACGCAGCAGTTGAAGAGCCTCGCGCGCAACCTGTCCCACCGAAACGCGTTTTCGTTCACCGTGGGTTTGCCGGCTAAAAGCCAGGATCTGCCGGACCAGCGCCGTCGCGCGATCGCCAGCCGTCAGTACCTGACGCAGATAATTTTGCACCGGATGATCGGCAGGCAGATCGCCCGCGATGATCTGAATGTGCCCAAGCATTCCCGCGAGGATGTTGTTAAAATCGTGCGCGATTCCACCGGCCAGAGTTCCTACGGCTTCCATTTTACTCGAGCGAATCAGCTGTTCGCGCAGCGCTTCGCTCTCCTGCTCGGCTCTGACCCGGCCTTGGATATCGGCCTCCAGAGCAGCGTTAGCTTTCGCCAGCTCCTCGGTGCGTTCCGCCACGCGCTGTTGCATCTCAGCATTGGTTCGTTCAAGGATGCGTTGCGAGGCTTCCACGGATCGCAGGAGCTGGTTGATTTCCGTGACCAACAGCGCGATTTCCTCATCCACGGGACCGGCCAACTTGACGTGAAAGGTGCCCGCGCGCTGCGTCTCGCGAAGATCACGTTCCAGCCCGACCAGCGTTTCACGCGTGCGTTGATACATGAATCGCACCGCGAGCCAACACACCAGCCCGCCACCAGCCATCACAAGTGCGCCCAACAGCAACGTCGCGCCGCTGAACAGGCATCTACCCGTCGACGGGCAAAATGTCGCCACCGCAGCACCGCTCACGCCGAGCAGTGCAGCCACCAAAAGCAGAACTTGTTTCTTTCGTGGATACAATGAGGTGGAGCCGGCGCGGGATATCCGGTTCTCACCTCATATCGGCAGGTGTCCACTGAACTTAAGCCCGTAGCTGGAGCTCAGTTCCGCCGTCGATTTTACATCCCGTTGCCCGCAACGGCAGTGCCGTTGGGAGTGGCGGGGAAGGTTTCCTTAAAGCCGGCGACTGACATGCCGCGGTTGATTTCCGGCGCCTTCATAAAGTACTGCCACACGAAGCCAGTGCGAGTATTCTCAGCCATCAAGAGCGTGATACCGACGTCGATCGCGATGACATCGGAGGCCACCCAACCGGTGCTCGGGTTAAACGCGTCGACAAATCCGTAGCGCTGCCAAACCGCCGGGCCGCCAACCTTGCGCATTTCACGAAGCGCATTGATGCACTCGCGCGGGGCAAACGGAAGCGAACCACCAGGCGCGCACGGCACGAGCGTGCCGTCGATCTTCGTGGGCGAAAGCTGCGGGCCACCCCAGGCCACGTAACCCTTTGCGCTGTCCGAGGCGGTAACGCCCCACATGTTGCGCGACCAATGGGCAAAACTCGCAGCGTTGTCAGCGCACCACTCGCGCTGTGCGAGCGTGGCATCGACTGAGTTGCGCCAGTAATCCGCGTGATCGTCGCGACGTCCGCGGAAATCCACCCAGGCATGCGAAAACTGATGAGTGAACAATGGCGCGCACTGTATAAAAGTATGCGTTCCGTAAGTCACAACGGGACCGCGCCTCCATGCGTGCCAGCTAGCCGCGGGCAACGGATGATTGGGCGCTCCCAACCCAAGAAGATACATTCCAAGGAGTTCACTATAGCTGTCCCAGCGATTCTTAATAAAACCGGTCTCAGGCCGCCAGCCGTGCGAAAGTGTTTCGCCGCCGTTGAGTGCCCACGTCCAGTCGATACGACCGTAAATTTCGTTCACCAGCCGCGTGACCTCGGGGTGCTTGAGATACTCGCGAGCGAACAACGCGCCCTTCAGGAACAACGCTGTATCAATCGTCGAGGCCTCGCAATTCCACATACGACGTCCCGTATTTATATCGATATAATGATATATCCAACCGTGTTCGTGGTCGACCTGCTCGTTTATAAAACGGAGGACACGAATCGTGCGCGTGAGTGTTTCTTCGTGCGAAATCCAACCGCGGTAGTCGCCGATGCACCACGCCGTCAGGGCGAAACCCGTCGCTGCGATGCTCGCGGGCGAACGGCTGCGAGCGCCAGCAGCGGGAGCGCGATCGCGCGTGAGTCCGGTCTGCGGGTCCGAATGTTCGAGGAAATACAAAAGGGCACGCGCCTCGATTTCCTCAAGGAACGTCTCGTCCGCCTCGCTGGTCAGCTGCGAGAGACGGCCCGATTTGAAAGGGTCGCGCGACTGCGCGCTCATCAGCACCACGCAAGCGGTTAAGAGTCCCGCAATCCATCGGACGAACCGATGCCCGCAGCCGGGGATCGGAGGTCTAATGGCGCTGTGATGTGTGATGTCCATACCCATGTCTACGTATCGGCACGCCGTGTTGTTACAGTGAATTTTAGAGTGAAAAATAAGGATTTTGCCTTCGACCGCTTTAAGTAGTGATTTTTTGGATACGCGGCCTGGATCGGCTTCACAGCCGTCGCAAAAAGGCGCTTCACATCCTGCTTGGGATCGCGTGCTTACGACACGTCCAAGTGTGATCAATCTAAACTCAGCCAAAAAACAGCCTCAGAACGCGGATTACTTTCCTGTGTTCCTCGGTTGAAAAAAGAATGTCAAAAATGGGAACTAAGCAATTCACCCCGGAAAAAATCCTGCATTTTTCTGCGGCAAAACTGCTGATGTCTTTGAAACCCTTACAAAACGAACCGCCGCCCGGCTGGCGGGCGGCGGTTACATTCGTTTCGGGTCGTACCCGAGACCATCGATAGATGGTTATCTTCGTCGGAAGTCCGGCGGAGCGGACTGACTCAAGATCACTAACATTGTATATAACGACACAGCGGACTTAAAAATTAGCAGCCAGTATATATTTTTCGAAAAAAAATTCAGCCCTTTAGAAAAGGCTGCCGAACCAGTGAGCAAGTTTCACCGGATCGATCACGGTGAGGAAAATGCCCGCGAGCACTCCGAGCACCGCTGGAAGTTTTTTGCGCCCGTTTTTCTCACCGAAAAAGAGCAGCCCGCCAGAAAAAGCGACCAGTGTGCTCGCACGGCGCAAGCTGGATACCAACGAGATGAGCGCGTTCGGGTTTCGCAGGGCTTCGAAGTAGATGAAATCCGAAACAAGCAGCGCCAGCGCCAGAAAGATAATACTCCAGCGCCAATGAAACTCGTTGCGCTGCCAAAGCCGCAGTTTCCAACCGAGCACGACAGGGGAAAAAACGACCGCCAGATACACCGAAAACCAGGCCTGCACCGTTGCCGCCCCGAAGCCCACGCGCCCCAGGAGAAAGCGGTCGTAGAGCGCACTACACGCGCCCAACAGCGTTCCCCCGATCAGGAGAAACACCCATTTGTTGCGATGAAAATGAATCCCCTCGGCCCGGCCGGCAAACGATAGGCCAACGAACGACGCGATCGTCGTTGCTACGCCCGCCATCTCCAGCCAAGTGGGGCGCTCGGCCAGAACCAACAAGGCTCCGAACAAAATCCAAATCGGTCCCGTCGCACGAATAGGCGAGGCAAGGGACATCGGAAGATGTTTTACCGCGAAATAGGTACAAACCCAGGACGCCGCCACGATAACCGACTTGAGCGCGAGTTGCCCGTGTTGCAGAGCGGTCAGCGGAGCGACTTTCAAATCGGCCGGCAAAAGCCCGGGCTGCACCGCCTCCAAGCTCATCAGCGCGATCCAGATCGTGGCGTTACAAACGGTGCTGAAAAATAAAACGGGCAGCACCGCGTTGTCGCGTACCGCGAGCTTGGTGAAAAGCTCGTAGCACCCGAGGAAGAAGGCCGCGATCAAACTGGCAGTGATCCAATGCATGAAAAACGTCCAGCCTGACAGCCGCCAATTGCCACCGCAAGGAGGCTTACGCCTGCAACGACTCAACAAAATGTCGCATGCCCGAGACCAACCTCTAAGTTGAACGACCATGAAGCCGCCAGCCGCGCACAATGCCAGCCGCCTCGCTCCGTGGGACCTGTTGCTCGACGGTCGTTTCGACTCGAAACGACCAGGGCGCACGTTGTGGGCGTTGTTTTCTGGCGAACGTCGGTCGATCGCCATCGCCGTCACGCTTTACCTGATCAAACAAGCGCCGGCGTCGCTGCTGCCGTTGGCGGTCGGCATGATCATCGACGCGCTGACTCCGCTGAAAGACGACTCCTTCCGAAAAGTTCTGTGGATCGCCGCGGGCTATCTCGCACTGCTCGCGCAGAATCCGATCATGCACACGCTCTTCGTTCGCGTGATGAGCCGTTTGTTGCGACACATGCAGTTCATTTTGCGAAGCGCACTCGTCGAACGTCTGCAACAACTCGCGATCACATTTTACGACACGCAACAGAGCGCCGCGCTTCAAACGAAGATCCTGCGCGACGTCGAAGCGGTCGACGGACTTTGCCGTCACCTGATGCACAACGGCCTGAATGGCCTGCTCATCATAGTCTATGTAACCGTCATCGCGCTCACGAAACAACCGCTGCTCGCCGCCTACTTTTTAGTCACCGTTCCCGCGGGCATCATTCTGCTGAAACTTTTCGACCGGCGTTTCCAAAAGCACTACCAAGCACTCCGCGAAGAGACGGAGCAGATGAGTGCGCGCGTCAGCGACATGCTCCACATGCTCCCAATCACGCGCGCACACGGGTTGGAGGATTTCGAAGCCCGCGGCGTCCGCACGTTTTTCCATCGCCTGCGGAAACGCGGTCTGGAAGTCGACACCGTCACAGAACTCTTCGCGTCGATTTCGTGGGTGACGTTCAGCCTTTTCCAACTCGCCTGCCTGCTTTTCTCGGCGTGGCTCGTCGTGAAAGGCAAAATCTCGGTGGGCGAGGCGGTGATGTACCACACGTATTTCGGCATGTTAATTGGTTCGGTGCAGCAGGTGCTCAGCGTCTTCCCTGCGCTGGCACAAGGCACCGAAGCCATTCGCTCCATCGGCGAAGTATTGGAAGCCCCGCAAGTCGAGATCCACGAGGGCAAGCCAGCAGCGCCGCATCCGTTGCGCGGCGAAATCGTTTTCGACAACGTCAGCTACACCTACTCGCACGGGCGCGAAGTCGCGTTGAGCGACATCTCGCTGACAATCACACCCGGTGAAACCGTGGCTTTCGTCGGCGAATCTGGAGCCGGCAAATCCACGCTGGTGAACCTCGCGATCGGCTTTCGGCAGCCCGCGTCGGGTCGCGTGCTCCTCGATGGTCACGACTTGCGCGACATCGATCTGCGCACTTATCGCCAGCAGATCGGCGTGGTGCCGCAGTCAACGATCCTTTTTGCGGGAACGTTACGTGATAATCTCACGTACGGTTTGGCCGGAATCGGCGATGACGCACTCTGGAATATCCTCAAGCAGGCAAATCTCGAATCCTTCGCCCGCGAACTCCCTCAGGGGCTCAACACGCCCCTCGGCGAAAGCGGCGCCCGCATGTCGGGCGGTCAACGCCAGCGCCTCGCGATCGCACGGGCGCTCCTGCGGAACCCAAGGCTGATCCTGCTCGACGAGGCGACGTCCGCCCTCGACACCGAATCTGAGCGGCTCGTTCAAGAAGCGCTCGTGCGACTCACGACCGGGCGCACCACGCTCATCGTTGCCCATCGTTTTTCAACGATTCGCCACGCCCACCGAATCGTTGTCTTGAGCCAAGGGCGGATCGTGGAAATCGGCACGCACGACGAACTCATGGCCAAACACGGCTATTTTCACCGGCTCGCCTCGCTGCAAACGTAGACTGGAGCGGTTGTGCTCGTTCAGAGCTGGCTCTCTGCCCAAGGAATTAAGGAGTACAAAAACGACTTTGTCCGCTGCCACCAGGAGTTGGCGTGCTCGAAGTAAATGGAAACGGGCTGCCCGTCGCTTTCGCCCAGCCAGGAGAGGTATCGCTCCGGTCGCCAAGTTCCTCGCGTCGGATCGTACGCCCAGTCCTTGTGCAACTGCACCTGCCAGCTTCTCCTCGGTGAAAAATCTTCGGCGAGGTAGTCGGCCATTTGCGCCGCTAACTTCTGGCTGTGCACCAAGACCGCGATCTCGGTGTTCAATTTAACCGAACGCGGATCCAAATTGGCGCTTCCGACGTAAAGCCGCTCACGGTCGAAAACCATCACCTTCGCATGCAACGAAGACAACGAAGAGCGCGGCCGGTACCAGCGGCGTTCGCTGCGAGCGAGCCCAGCGCTGGCTTTGTATTCATGCAGCTCGATGCCAAGGTCCAAGATGCTGTAGCGATAGCGCTTGTAGGCGGCATAAACGAGCGACACATCGGTCGCGGTCAGAGCGCTGGTGATGATCCTCACGTTCACGCCGCGACTTCGCAATTGCGCGAGTTGCGCACTGAGTTCCGGCGTCGGGAGCAAATACGCGGCTTCGATCAACAACTCCCGCTGGGTGCGGCCATACTCTTGTTCCAAGCGTTGCGACACCTGCGTGGTCTCGCGGTTGGCCTTTTGAATTTTGCGAGGCGGCTCGGAAATCACTTCGCCTTCAGCCCACACCAAAGCGTCTCGCGCAGTCAGATCCTGGATATAGTCGCGCCAGCGTTCCTGATTTTCGCGTTCAAAGCCATCGATCGTCTTCACCCGATCGGCCAGCTGCACCTTCAAACGGTTCAGGTCTTCCGTCGTCGGCTCGTGGCGAACAAACTCAGTCGCGGGCACCGCCCATTGGCTGTTCCAATATTCATCAAAAGCACGCGAACCGCCCTGAGCGATGGGTCCAACCATCAACAGGTCGAAGTCGCGAAAATTACTTTCCGAATCCAGGCTAAAATAGGTATTACCGATGTTTCGGCCGCCGACAATCGAGACCAGACCGTCGACTATAAAGATCTTATTGTGCATCCGCCGAACCATTCGGTTGAAGTCAAAAATATATTGCGGCAAACGCGCCCACCGCGCCCGGAAGCGAAAAGGATTAAACACACGCACCTCGATATTCGGATGCGCGCAGAGCGTCGCCATTTCGCGGTCGTCACTCAAATTATTGTCGTCGAGCAAGAGTCTCACGCGCACGCCACGATCGGCGGCTGCGATCAATCGCTGGAAAAAATATGACCCTGCAGCGTCGGGGTCACAGATATAGTATTGGGCGTCGATCGTTCGCTCAGCCGCGTCCGCCAAAGCCGTTCGAGCAACCAAGGCTTCACGCCCATATTCTAACAAGCGAAACCCCGACAACTCCGGATGCGCCTGCACCTGCGGCGCAAACGTTCGAGCCAACGCCGTGGGCTGATCCGCGGGGCTATCCAAGGAATGCTCAACCGGCGGTCGCGGGCGCATCGAAACACATCCTCCACAAAGAAGCACAGCCAACCCCAGCAAGTACAAGCCGGTGGAAAAGCGGAGGGTCTTCGCCATGATCTTCGATGTAGAACCAGCTGACACCCTCCACGGGCTTGTCTCAAGATTCAACCCTCGATTGAAGTGATTGGAGCGAATTCGTCTTTTCAGCGTCAGCACGACGCGCATTGTCGTCGGCGGTGAAAAACACCGTTTGCCGATCCGCTTTGATCTGATATACATTCCCCCTCGTGTCTTCTCCGTCACCAAGCGAAAACTCGTCACCCCCGCAAGGCGCCCCCACCCCAGCTGCGACGCTAGCTGGAAATAGCGCGTTATTTTTCCAGCGCTTGATGCAGAGCTTGCCCGACCGAATTTATTTCAAGGACACCGAGGGACGTTTTCTCGCGATTAGCCACGGTCACGCGGCATCGCTCGGCCTCTCCAGCCCGGAACAGGCCATCGGGAAAACCGATTTCGACTTTTTCGAGAAATCACTCGCCCGACAAAAGTTCGCCGACGAGCGTGATATTATACGCACAGGCTTGGGCTTTATAGGAAAAGAAGAACGAGCGCGCTCCAGCACAGGCAAAACGCGCTGGGTGATGACATCCAAACAACCATTGCTCGGAGATAACGGAGAGATCATCGGAACGTTCGGAATCTCCCGCGATATCACCGACATGCGGGTAGCGCGCGAAGCTTTGGAAGCGCATCACCGCTTGCTTGAAACGCTCATCGACATCCTGCCTTGCCGAATTTTCATCAAGGACGACGAGGGCCGGATCCGCCTGACCAATGCAGCCTACCGCGAAGCACTCGGGATCACCAGTGCCGCAGATATCGAGGGCCGTCGACTCGATGAACTCAGAAACGATCCGCGCAACCAAGCGGTGGTCGCCGACGACGAAGCTGTCCTCGAGAAAGGCACCTCGATCCTGAACCGCGAAGAATTTGACGCGAGCCCGCTCGGAGCGAAACGCTGGATGCTGCTGTCGAAGGTTCCACTGCGCGACGCCGACGGCCAAATCCAGGGAATCGTCGGAATGTCCGCCGACATCACCGCCCAAAAAGAAGCAGAAGCCCGCGCTCTTCAGGCGCAACGCGAACTCGAGGCAAAAAACCAACAGATGGAGTCTGAACTCGCCGTCGCGCGCGAACTGCAGAATGAGCTCATGGCCTCCAGCATGCAAAGCGTGCGCGAAGAGCTGGAGACAAACGCCCCGTTTACCCCGGCAATCGGCTTCCACTACGAACCTTGCGAGTACCTGGCTGGCGATTTCTTCCAAGCCATTCCTTATTCCAAACGCAGTTTCGGGCTGCTGTTGTGCGACGTGATGGGCCACGGGGTCAAAGCCGCCCTCGTCACCACGCTTATCCGCGGGCTGCTCAGCGATGTTCGCACTAAACAACTGCCACCGGCACAAGTCCTCGAACACCTGAACGAGCGGCTTTGCCCGCTCCTCGATCGACCTCCGCTGCCCCGGTTTGTGACGGCGCTTTATGGCCGCGTGGACCTAGCAGAAGGCACCATCGACGTCGCCAGCGCAGGCCATCCCTGGCCTCTGCTACAACGTCCCGCAGCCGAAACCACCGCCATCACTAACGATATTTGCGGACCGGCTCTGGGCTTCGTGCGGGGCGCCGCCTACTCATCCGTCACTCACAAATTACTTCAAGGCGATCGCCTCTTCCTGTTCACCGACGGCTGGATCGAAGAGTCATCGCCAGCCGGCGAAGAATTCGGAACCGCGCGGCTACTGCAGGCGCTGGAGAAGTATCGTGAACTTCCTGTCGAGAAGGTCCTTGCTTCCCTCGCACAAGATGTCGCCACGTACTCCGAAAAGTCACATCGCAGCGACGACCTCTGCGGCGTGCTGCTCGGCGTATAAACTGGCGGAGAGGGTGGGATTCGAACCCACGGTACCCTTGCGGGTACGCCTGATTTCGAGTCAGGTACGTTAGACCACTCTGTCACCTCTCCGAGGTGAAGAGGCGAAACCGTAGGGAGGCCTCGGGAAAAAGAAAGCCGAAAGTTTAGGATCGTGAAACACGCTCGGGACCTCCCACCGCTCAACACAGAGCTTGTTGTTGATCAGATATTTTCATCCTCTCCGATGATCAAGTCGGTCCGATTGGACGGCAGGTGATGCGGCAGGAAAAAGTAATAGCTCATCAGCCACCAGCTTCGTGACGACCGGTAAAACACGATGGGAACGACAACAGCCCCCACGCCAGCCATCACAGCAGCCGTCAGCCCACTCACCTCCCCGTAAATATACAAAAGCAGAATGGGCAACAAAAACACGATGACCGTCACGCCGTAATTCAGAGACATCGATCCCAAGAAAAACCCTTCGTCCCGCTCCAGCTTTAGACCACATTTCGGGCACTCCCTGTTCAGGTGGAACATATCTCCTGACCTAAAAAGCGTATTCCCGCCGCAATTCGGGCAGCGGTTCAACAAACCACGAGCTACAATTTGACCGCGAGTCACTTTCATTTAGCGCAATGGATTCGTGTTCGCCGCCAGATCAAGCCGTTATCCCCAAATCCGGACGCAAAAAAAGCGCCTTGCTGAAAAACAAGGCGCTTCGAAAAACAATATCTCTTCGGCTTAGTTGCCGCCGAGCTGGTAACGCGTGAAGCGGCGGATCTGAATATTTTCGCCAATTTTGGCGACCTTTTCAGCCATCACTTCTTTCACGGTCTTCTCGGCCAGCTTCACGAACGGCTGATCGAGCAAGCAGACAGTCGAGTAGTATTTCTCGAGCTTGCCTTCGACGATCTTCTGCACGGCCGCAGGCGGTTTGCCAGCGAGCTGCGCGGTAGCGACCTCGCGCTCAGCCGCGAGAGCCGATTCCGGAACTTCCTGACGCGTCACGTACAGCGGGCTCGCGGCAGCGATCTGCAGGCATAGGTCGTTGCAGAAGGCCTTGAAATCTTCGTTGCGAGCAACGAAGTCGGTCTCGCAATTCACCTCAAGGAGAACGCCCACTTTGCCACCCACGTGGATGTAGCTGTGGATCAGACCTTCCTTCGTGGCACGAGCGGCGAGCTTGTCGACTTTGCCGCCCGACTTCTTGCGGAGGATCGTGATCGCTTCCTCCATGTTACCCTTCGATTCGGTCAGGGCTTTCTGGCAATCGAGCAAACCGGCGCCGGTCTTCTCGCGCAGCTCCTTAACCATTTGTGATGTAACAGCAGTGCTCATTTCGAATTGATAAAAAGGTTATTCCTTCGGAGCGGCGACCTTCTTGCGAGTCGCTGGCTTCTTTTTGACGACCACCGGAGCGTCGACTTCGCCCTCGACGAGCGGAACGGCGTCGGCCGGGAGCTCGATCTTCGAAAGATCGACTTCGGTCGCACCTGCGGCGGCGGCAACAGCGGCGCTGGCGGCCTTCAAGTCGGCCTGACCACGGCTGATGCGGCGGGACTCGCGCTGAGCGAGACCGCTCTGCACGGCCTGCACGATCGTCTCCACGATGATGCGGATCGATTTGACCGCGTCGTCGTTACCCGGGATTGGGTGTGAGAGCTTGGTCGGGTCAGAGTTCGTATCGACTAGGCCGATACAAGGAATGTTGCAGCGGGAAGCTTCAGCGACCGCGATTTCCTCGTGGCTGGCGTCGACGACGAACATGGCGGAAGGCAGCTCGGCCATCTCGACGATGCCGTTAAAGTTCTTCTGCATGCGGGCCATCTCGCGCTTGATCGCAGCGCCTTCCTTCGAGGAGAACTTCAGGAGTTCGCCGCTCGTTTCCATCTGCTGGTATTTTTTGAACTTCGCGATGGATTTCTTGACGGTTGAGAAATTGGTGAGCGTACCACCGAGCCAGCGATCAACGCAGTACGGCATGTTGGTCGAAGTGGCGGCTTCGCGGATGATATCCTGAGCCTGGCGCTTGGTGCCGACGAAGAGCACATTGCCGCCGTTGCCGACGGTGTCTTCGATGAAAGTGTAAGCCTTGGCGAGCTGCTCATGGGTCTTGCCCAAGTCGATGATGGTGATCCCTTGGCGGTGATCGAAAACGTAGGGCTTCGAGCGAGGATTCCAACGTTTGGTTTGGTGGCCGAAGTGAACTCCGGCGTCGAGCAGGTCTTTAGCAGTGACGTTCATGATGATCTATGTTTCTCGAAACACAGGTCGGCCAATGGGCCGCCTTGCGATCGTGATTTGATGTTTTTGGTTTAAGGTTTAACGAACAGAGCGGTCCAAAACAGAGAGGGGCTTCCCTGCTGGCAAGCGCGAATTCGGATTTTTGTCAAAAAGGGCATTGACAGTGCTCTACTCCCGCCCAACGTCTGGCCCTCCCTTTGTTGCAGGGTGGAGCAGCCTGGTAGCTCGTCAGGCTCATAACCTGAAGGTCGCTGGTTCAAATCCAGCCCCTGCACCCAATTTAAGAGGCCTCCCACTGCTCGGGAGGCCTTTTTGTTTAACTACTTACGCAATTTCGAAAGAGCGTGCTGCGCGCATGCAACATCAGGCAACATGAGGCAACTTTCAGACGCATTAGCCAAACTTTGCGCCAAACTTTTTTCGAGCAAAAACGGAATCGTTTTAGATGTCCTCCCCTCTGGCGAGCTCCCGGCGCAGACATCGCCAAGAGTTGCAGCAAAATGATGGCCCGGCTCAACAAGGAAGCCTAGAGGTTTGATCACGTCGGACGGTAGCTGCCGCAACCGCGCCCTCGCCAGATCCTCACCCTCGGCGTAGAGTTGCGGGCTCCCTGCAGCGTATTCGACAACATTTGGAAACGTCGACCCCCGAGGAATGGCATGCGTGTAGCTCTAAAGGCTGCGTTGGGAAGCGTTAGGTTTGGTTGATGAGCTGCACGGGACGATTTCGCAACCGTGCATATGATCCGGCCTGTCGGCTAAAGATGGAGGGCAGCAACTGCTGACCTCGCAGAACAACGCACCATACCCTAGTCGGATTTCGACCTAAGCGACACAACACCGGTAACGTTGCACTGACCTCTGAGGTGCTCCACGTGGCGAACCCGCGTGTTGGGCAAACTGGACAATAAAACACCCGCCTATGCTACGGCGGGCTTTGTAGAAAAGAAGTGCCTTCGTTAATTAACGAGCTTTCACCAAGCCCAGGTCTTTTTTTATATTCTGGACTGACGGCAATGAGATTCCGAGCGTCTTGGCGATCTCGGCACCTGTCTTACCCGATTGTACCAGTTTCTTAAGTTGGGCACGAGTTTCATTGGTGATCTTCGCGCGTTTGCGGCGCGCGGCCGGTTTGACTGGAACCGCATTTGGGGATGACGACGCAATCGGGCTGCCACCAGTGAACAAAGCTTTCGTCCGCGGAGACGCGTAGGGAACCAACGCTTTGATGAGCGCGTCGACCGTGCTCAGTCCGACCGAAGCCGGCAGAGCTTTGTATTTCGCATCTTGCGCCGCTTTGATCTTCGCAGCCAAGGCCGCTTCCGTTTTGCGAACAGTTTCGAGTTCTTTTTGTAATTTGATCAGATCAGCCATAATGTGAATAAGCTTGTTGTAGGATCTAGCCATCCGAATCCCGCGGCAACATTATAACTGTCTACACAGGTCGAGGGGCATAGAACCAAATCTAGGCCCTGTGGGCGGAACAACGGTGCATAAGGTTCAAATTTGAGATATTACACTTACCGAGCGCCTTAAGGGGCAGTTCACCTTCGGATTCACATATCGAACACAAACGTGAGCGGCCGTAACTACGTTTTTAGCTGGAGCGTGAACGACGACGGCTAACATCACGTAAACTTCTACCATCTCACCGCAAGCAAGCACGATCCACTTCAGAGCGTAGATATGGCGCACTCTTGTTTCCGTCAAAATATTCGTCGTGTGAGCCTAAGTATCGATTAGGCTCACCCTCAAGGCTTCGTGGACGTCTGGGGCTTGTAATCAGGAACCTCCAGGATCAGGCCAAGTACAGAGGAGGTAGGCAGAACCAAGTGATGCCCTAACTTTGCCTCTCCGGCATCTTTGGCGATTAGCACCTGATCCCCAATACGAAGACTTAACCAGAAATCTTTCATAATTAGCTTCTCGCCATCTTTTTCTTTGTCCGACAACGGTGGCACCGTGAACCCTGCCTCTATAAGGAGGCTCCGGTACTTTGCATCAATCATTGCAATCTTAACAGCTCTATTTCCCAGCCCCAGAAGCCGGAACACAGTCGGGCTAAGAGTCCAGGCCCATACTACTGCAAAAAGCGCTACCGAAACCATCGCATATCTCCCAAAGCGATTCGGCCGAGCAATCACAAGCCAATTAAGTCCTGCGATGAGCGCGCTCATTGCAGTTCCCGCTCCTAAGTTTTGTATGCTTATCTGTTCTGGTCGCATTATAATAAAAACCATCCCTAAAGGGATCACCGCAAGAAATGCCTGCGGCAAATATGTCAAGGACACGAAAATCGGACTTACTCGAAACCACCTAACCACTGACTTGAACTTAGCCCAGAAACTAGAATCGCTAATATTCTCTAGATCCGCTTCCGACTCAGATACCTGCGTCCGCATTGCATTCAGTTTCCACGCAAACACATATAGGTACACGCAATAAATTAAAAACAGAATACAATTAGCGAGTTTCTGCCAAAGTCCTTGGCTATGCACGTAAACCCAGGCGTACCCCCAAAAGGTCACATTAAGGGCAAAAAGCGTAAGGAATAAGATGGCGGCGTACTTTCCTGCGATTCTCTTCCTCCCCTCGTACATGCTTTCTACAGATACTAACCCGAGTGACGGGAAGAGTGTGCCCACAACGATCGCTATATAAACGAGCATCGAGGTTAGGAATATGCCAGTTATCGTCGACGAACTTGCGGCCAAGGACAACGTTGGCAAGAAGTGAACCGACCAGCACTGAATCGTTATAACACAGGCTGAAATACAGATTATAAACGCTGCTCCTAAAGCAATAAACCCTGGAATATTCTTAGGATCAACCTCAAAGCTTTCATCTGAATCTCCATTAATATTTATGACTAAATCCTTATCATTTTTCATAACATGGTGCTTATTTAATCCTGAAACAAAGCGATCCCGTCACACACTCGGTGCACCCGAATGACCTAGCTATAAACGCATCGTTTTGGTTCACGCGGCCCTAGGCAAGGCACTTAGCAAAATGACTGAAATTATTAGACACCAACAGTAAACAAATAAGATGATGTTGTTATATTGTCGTCACTCAGCGATGCATACATGACTTACTGATACATAAACAAATGCCAGCGACTTCCGAGCGGATTACTTCCATCGAATGTAGTTCAAATGAGAAATCGTACCATGAGTCAGAATAAAATCATGTCCCATCATTCGAGCCACGCTTTATCGCTTCCCCAAGCTTTTCTGACGGCACGCTTTTTAAGCAAACTCTACCACCCCACCTCTCGGATCCAATCAATGCCGCGTCAACGAGAAGCGCTTTGACGCAAACGCTCGCGTACTTCGTTCAGCTCAACCTGACCTGATAAGGCTGGAGGAGCCTCATATAACCACCAATGTTCGGTGAAACTGGTGCATGCCCCCGGAGCCAATTTAACTAACGGCCCTATCGGTTCGAGTTCGCAGATACGATCCTGATCAAACCATATCGCAGTACTGTTACCCGCTGGCTCTCCAGAAACCATGTGAGGATCAGCTTCAAAGCGTTTGATGAACAAGAGCCCGTTCTTCCCAATGTATGCCAGCCACCCTTCATTCGAATCGACAACTATTTTGGGGCTGTTGGGTTGCCCTAAAACTTCAAGTATCTGCTCGCGCACTCGTACGTGAGGATCGCTGGGGGGCCTAAACTGGACGGTCACGAAAGGGGAAGCCGAACCGCTTACATAGGCCGCATAACCAGCCGGATAACGGCTCTGCGGGTTAAGGGGTAGCAGGCATATCCCTCCGCCGGGAACAAAAGTTCGACCCCAGTGGCAAGCTGATCGTTCGCTTTCGCTTCGATTGGCGATAATCTGCCGACACTCCAAGTGGGGAAGTCCCTCTTCGAGTGAAAACTCCCGAATGATTTGTAAGCCGGTTTGTGGGTCAACTTCGCTGGTCAGTCGCGCGGAATAAGAGCCGGTGATTTCTGCGCGCCAAGCTCCAATCCACAATACGGGATGGCGTGGCTGGGCAAATTCTGGACCAACATCAAAACGACCACCTGGCACATGGCCAATCATGGTAACTGTCGCCTGCGTCTTCCCGTCATAATCTGCATTTTGATAAAGGGCGTTAATGCCGTTTAGGGAAAAAACAATCACCCGTCCACCAAGATTTGGTTCTAAGACTACACGAACGACACCATTGGTTAGCTCTATGCAATTATTATATCCATTTTGTGTGATCACATTCGCGCCGACCGCCCAAGAGTGAAGGGTCGAGAAACGCAGCACGCCTGCTACCAATAGCCAGTTCGCAAAAATCCTGTTCATTTTTAGGTAGCGGCGGAGTTTATGCACCGATCCTAACTTGAGTTGCCTCTTGTGCTGCATGTGATCTATATTTCGGTTAGGCTAACATAGGTCGCTTTAATTTTGCGGCAAAATGAGTGCCGGCTTATAAAAAATTAAGAGGCGCGTAAATAGGTCACGCGCCTCTGGTTTTTAATAAACCCTAACAAGAATGACTTAGTAATACGTGATGGTTAGCTTTGGTCGCTTGGTCGTGGTTGTATCGTTACTCGCATTGAACGACATATAGTCTGCAAGTGCGTTGCCGTTATCGCCGGTAGTGAAGCGTAAGCGAATTTGTGTCTTACCGGTTTTATTGATGGCCGCTTGACCGGCTGCATTAATGGTGCCCACACCCAAGCCGCCTTGGGTCGTAATATCGGGCATCGTGCCCACGCCTGAGGCGGTGGCAGCTGCCTGGAAATCGGCGGCCTCGAGGGCCGAGTTTCCGTTAAAGCTGCCATAGCAAATATCTATATTGCAGGATCCAAGCGCCGTGAAAGGGTCCGTGTTCGATACCGTGTCGCGGCATAATTGCAGAGAAGCTGCCGTAATTGTGGCGCCGTCAGGAATAGAGGAGGTATCAAAAGAGTAGATCGCAACATACTGTTTGTTCGAAGCGTCGTCGCCCGCCCTCGCTTTGCCGACAGCAAAGGAGCCTCCGATGCTGCTCGTCGCGGTCGATTCAAGAACCCACCCCTCTTCGGCAGCGGTGCCGGTAAAAGAAACCGTAACCGGGGTATTCGTGATCGTCAGAGTCTTGACGGCTGACTGTGTCGCGATCCCGTGGGAATCCCAGGCGATAGCAGTGATCGAATACGTGCCCGCTACGGCAAACGAGGTAGTCAACTGGTAAGGCGAGATATCGTCGATGCCGATCTTCTGGTTGTTCGCATAGAACTCTACATAGTCGATGCTGTCGCCTGCGTCGGCGTCCGTCGCGGTAGCCACTAACGTAATATTAGCTCCGGCAGCGAAGGTCGTGGCACCGGTAGAGGTATCTACGCTAACAGAGGGGGGAGTGTTGGTTGAAGGCAGTCCGATCGTGATATTATCAAAATAGACTTCGCGAGCTACAGAGTCAGAAGGCCCCACACTGAAGCGGAAGCGTTGAACACGTGGGGTGGTGGCCGTGATGCTCGTATTGATGATCGAGCTAAGCGGAATCTGATAGCGCTGCCAGGTGCTCGTAAGCGGTGCCAGGGTGATCCAATTGCCAGTTCCGGTGTCCGAACCCGTGTCTAGACCTGTGGTCGCATCGCCCGTCGTCCCTAAGGTCACTTTGACCACCGCATCAGCGGCGCCCTTTGCATAGAACGACAAAACTTGGTTGGCCAAAATGCTTCTACGGATATCTACGCCACCGATTCCACCGGCGGTGAGCGGTCCGCGGATATGGAGTCCACCGCCACCTGGAGTACCTGAAGGCAACGTGTAGGCCACTTTGATCGCATTGGTGCCTGATTGCGGGCCGGAGGTATCCGCCGTGTTGATCGTCACGTTCGCGGTCGGAAAAACGTAGCCAAATGTGTAATCGGAAGTGACGGTAATTTTGTCGGCATACCAGGTAAAGTTCTGCCAGTAGTTTGTACCTACACCACTGACATAGTTCGGCAAAACCGTGGCCTGGAGCGTCGGCATGCTATTATCCAAACGCGGTTGCATGCGCGTTTCACTGGTAATGGAGATACCACCGGAAGCCCACTGCGTTCCAGAGACTAGGCCGTTGCCGCTATTCTTCATGTACGCAAGCATTCGGTCGGTCACAATATTCCAATTTGCTTCGTCGGTTTTGTACGGCGAAGCATACTCGCCGACCAAACCGCGAACGTTGTTGGCCACGCACCAGTCCACGAATGGCTTCACGCGATTGACGCCTACATTATAGGCGTCGTCGATCGTGGGGTAACCCGACTGCCCAACCAGTTCGCCGGTCAGCGTCACACCATGGCTCCACGTACCGCTTTGGTCGCGGTCGGTATAGCAGTGCGCCGAAAAGATGAGGTTATTCGACGGATCGGTGATCGCCAGCAAGGGCGCACCCGTCGTCAGCCACGCCGAGGCCTTGTTATAGCCAGGCGCACCCTCAAGAATGATCGCAGTTTTGGTATCCACTTCACGGATCGCATTCACGGCGACTTGGCAAAAGCTGACCCAGTCGGCCGTGGTCACACCAACCGGTTCGTTCATGATGTCGTAACCCCAGATCGAGGGCCGATTCTTATAGTGGTCGGCTATCAAGCGCCACACCCGGCCAAATTCGCTCGCGGGTAGTTGCGACACTCCGATTTTGTAGGCTGTCCTCACTCCAGCGACCGTCAGCGAACGGCCACCGTAATTATGCATGTCCAGTATGATCCGCATGCCTCGCGCTTCCATCGCCGCAATCGACGCGTCCAGCGCCGCAAGATCGGGAGCCCACAGGGCCGAATCGAGCACGCCTTCAGTGTCGTGCTGGATCCGGTCCCACTTAAACGGGACCCGCACCAGCTCAACGCCGATCGCTTTGGCCATGTCTATGTCGTTGGCCCGGGGATACCAGTAATCCGTCCCAAGCACCCCAGGATACGCGCCACTTCCTCCAAAATCTCCTCCGGCTAGATTCGCTCCTATCATCCGCGGCGTGTCCGCCCGCGCTGACGGTGTAAAAGGGGTAAGTGCTAAGACTGCCAGTCCTAGCATTCTGAATAATAGACGATACTTCATGTTGGTTTTTGATACTGTTTTGTGGTTGGGGATGGAGAAACCTCTGGCCGGTTTCCGAAAGGGCTAATTTTGCTAACCAGTTATAGTTCAGTCTTCGAGACAGCGACCGCTCTAAAACCTTAGAGGGCAGGGTTGTTTTCGCCGCGCTTTACGACGCTTTGCATCAAAGCACCTGCCTTGGTCGCAAAAATCGCAGTATGGGGATGGGGTTGAGTACTAGATCTAACCGAATTACAAAAGCATTTAATAATCTTTGTCAACAGCTATCACTTATTAACTGCCGAAAAACGCCCAATAGAGCACGGAAAAGAGGACACAAAGACTCATTCAACTTTTGAAAAATAATCTTAAGTTATTTATAATAAAATTATTATCTATTTTAATGACATGAACCATTAAGCAGCATAGCGTCGATCTTCGAATTGAAGGTACGCCTGGTAGAAGACGATACACGAAAGTAACCAACCATTTTTATCCGGCGTATCCGAGGGCTAAAACACTTGATAGATACTTATCATCTATTATGGTTTATGAGTATATCATTGACATATCTCTTAGGAAATTCATGTCGTAACTCGCAATGTGGTTAACCCTCAAAGCGACCTGGACCTCGAAAAAAGCCGCGAAACCGGTGTTCCGCGACAAGGACGAACTCCTAAACCAACTTCGCCAAATTTAGGCGGACCCTAATCACGACAATGGGAACAGACTGGGTGAAAACCGAGTGGCAAGGGGAACCGGCCTGGGTATCAATCCAGGGCAGGACAAAAGCGGTCGTCACTGAAAAACGTGCACGCCTCATAGCTTTCGGGTCGTGCGACGGCTCCATCAATCTCCTAAACGCGCCGCACTCAGCTACCGATCTCCACAATCCAACGCCCAATGTCGGCGGACATCGGTTTTGGCTCGGCCCGCAAAAGCGGTGGGGATGGCCGCCGCCAAGTGACTGGGAATACACCCCCGCAAGGTCGGTTTCTGCACAAAACGGGGTGCTCACTCTACGTCACACTAACTTAAATTCCGAATACCCCGCGATCACCCGCGAATACACATGGGAGGATAGTCGTTTGCGTTGCACGGCACGCTGGAAGGATAATGGGAGTACTTACTTCGGCCTCCACGTTGTTGCGGTCGACACCCCTTTTGCCGCGACGGGCAGGCTCAAAAAATCGAAAGAAGCACCTATAGGTTTGGTCGTTGCCCAGATGGTCGCACCAGCGGAACCGATTCACCTCCCCCATCCTTCCATCCAAGTCGACAACGCCCACGCTACCGTTCTTAGCGGGATCGAAACGATCAAACTCGGTTTCCCTCCACAACCGCTAACGATCGACCGGCCGCAGGGCTGGAAGCTCTCGCTGCAACGCGGACCGCATAGTGCAGAAACAACAGCCACGCCTGACAACGGTTACCTGAGCCAAATTTGGGTGGGCGATAGAACTCAGAACTTGGCCGAACTCGAGCAGCTTACGCCCTATCTCAAAGGCGACATTTCAGGCAGCTGCTCAAGCACCGTCTACCTCGAAGCAACACCGCCGCCAGCCTAGGCCACCAGCGGGTAGCGACAACCATACTTTATCTCCATGTCCAACTACGGTCATTTCGACGACGCTAATCGCGAATTCGTTATCACTCGCCCCGACACCCCGCTGCCGTGGCTCAACTATCTCGGCCAAGACGAGTTCTTCGGCATGGTCACCCAGACCGCCGGTGGCTACACTTTCTGGAAGGACGCCAAGCTCCGCCGTTCTGACGCGTTATCGTTACAACAATAACCCAATGGATAACGACGGCCGCTTCCTCTACGTGAAGCAGGGCAAGTCGATCTGGAATCCCGGTTGGAAACCGACCCGCGCCAAGCTCGACAAGTTCGAGTGCCGCCACGGTCTCGGTTACTCCCGCATCACCGGCCGTAAGGATGGCATTGAGGTCGAGCAGCTCATGTTCGTCCCGCCGCAGGAAAATTTGGAGGTCTGGAAGGTTTCGGTTCGTAACAAGACTAAGAAGCCTCAAAAGCTCAGCCTCTTTTCCTACGTCGAGTTCTGCTTCTTCGAAGCACTGAACGACATGACGAACTACCAGCGCACCTACTCGATCGGCGAAGTCGAAATCGAGGGCAGCGCGATCTACCACAAGACCGAGTACCGCGAGCGCCGCAACCACTACACGCTTTTCGGCTGCACGCGTAAAATCGACGGCTACGACACGTCCCGCGACGCCTTCGTCGGTGTGCACAACAGCCTCGGCGATCCGAAAGCCGTCCTCGCCGGCAAATGCACCAACTCCCGTGCCTATGGCTGGAATCCTTGCGGCGCCCACCAGATCAATCTCTCGCTCAAGCCCGGCCAGGAGGAAACGTTCGCGTTCGTCCTCGCCTATGTAGAACAAGGCGACCTGCCCAAATTCGACGCGCCGTTCGTGATGAACAAGGTGAAGGGCCGCGAGATTCTTGCCAAGTTCTCCGATCTCAAAGCCGTCGATGCCGCTTTCGCCACGGTTAAACAACGCTGGGAGGAACTACTCTCAATTTACCAGGCACCCGACGTGCCCAACGAGCACCTGCGCCGCATGGTCAACACGTGGAACCAAGCGCAGTGCATGGCGACCTTTAATCTATCCCGCTCAGCCTCCGGATACGAGACCGGCATTGGCCGCGGCATGGGTTATCGCGATTCCAATCAGGACATCCTCGGCTTCGTCCATCTCCTGCCTCAACGCGCCCGTCAACGCATCATCGACATCGCATCCACGCAGCTCTCCGACGGTACTTGCTTCCACCAATACCAACCACTGACAAAGAAGGGCAACGCGGATATCGGCGGCGGATTCAACGATGATCCGCTCTGGCTCATTCTTTCAACCTGCGCTTACATACGTGAAACAGGCGACGTTTCGATTCTCCAGGAGCCCTGCGGTTACGCAGACAAGCCAGGCTCCAGGGACAATCTCCTGCACCACATCGAAACGTCTATCGCATATACGTTAAAGAACCGAGGCCCACATGGTTTGCCGCTCATCGGCCACGCCGATTGGAATGATTGCCTGAACCTAAACTGCTTTTCGAAGGAACCTAACGAATCCTTCCAATGCGTCGGCGACATCGAAGGATCAAAAGCCGAGTCGGTCATGATCGCTGGCCTTTTCCTCTACGCCGCCCGCGACTTGGTTAACCTCTACAACTTTCTCGGCCGGCCCGCAGACTCCTCCCGCATCCAGAGTTATTACAACGACATGCTCACAACTGTCGAAGAGCACGCTTGGGATGGTGCTTGGTATATCCGCGCTTTCGACGCCCAGAGCAAACCCGTCGGTTCGAAGGCCTGTAAAGAGGGAAAGATATTCATCGAGAGCCAGGCTTGGTGCGTGCTCGGCGGCGCAGGCCAAACCAACGGTAGAGCCAAAAAAGCCTTACAATCGGTCGAAAAATATCTGTACGACTCGCGTTACGGTTGCGCCCTCCAGTACCCCCCGTATTCCGAGTACCACCTCGAGCTCGGTGAAGTCAGCAGCTACCCTCCGGGTTACAAGGAAAATGCTGGCGTCTTCTCACACAACAACACGTGGATCCATGTCGGTTGGACGATGTTCGGCAACGGCGATAAAGCCCTCGACTACTATCTCTCGATTTGCCCGTCGGCGAAATCCAACCACGACGAGTACCGGTCAGAGCCCTATGTCTACGCGCAGATGACCGCCTCACAATTCTCGCCCACACCCGGCGAAGGTAAAAACTCGTGGCTCACGGGCACCGGCGCTTGGTCATTCGTCGTCGCTAGTCAGTCAATCCTCGGCGTTATGCCTGATTTCGCCGGTTTGCGTATTAATCCATGTATTCCGAAAAAATGGAAAGGCTACAGTGTCACCCGCAAATTCCGCGGCGTGACATACGAAATACAGGTGAAAAATCCGAAAGGTAAATCAAAGGGCGTTAAATCGCTCGTGATCGACGGCGTAAAGATCGAAGGCAATTTAATTCCACCGCCACCTGCCGGCAAAACCACGGTTCACGTGATAGCGACTCTCAGCAGTTAACGATATTTGCAATATCAGCGATAATCGTCGGAGCCGTCGAACAGATTCACTCGAACATCCTCACCAAACCGGGGCACGATACTAATCAGAAATAGTTCTGCCGCCTGAGCTCCAATATTAAACATCGGATTGGCCTAGTCTCTTTCTAAATGCTACGTATTGACCATTCCGTTGTCCCCTCGTCTCTGAGTAAGGACGCTGTCTACGTATTCGAAACTTCGGAGAAGAAGATATTGAGGTTAGTCAAAGACTGGGATTTCTCACGAGGCGCGCCTGTCTATACGGTTAATGGCCAATATACTTCAAGCGATCACAATAAGTGGCTGCATGGTCTATTGTTGGGTGCAGCAATCATGCAGTACGCGGCAACCAACAACAAACAAATACTAACGGTTGGGATTGAAGGAACCCGTCGCTTTCTAGTACCTCCTTCAAACCAATTTGCTCCTCCCGACCACGGGTTTAATCATATACCAACTTTAGGTAACCTATATTTCTTCGGAAGAGTCGGTTTACTAGAAAATTCCGAAGACGAAATTCATTTTTATGAAATCAACCTGAAAAACGCAGGGTTGAATGAAGCCGCTCGCTGGACAAATCTTCCACAGGGCTTCGGATACCTACATTCAGTCTATGGCACCCACTCGCTCACGGCCGAAACCATTCGATCTCTTCGCCTGCTTGCAGTTTCACATCTGTTGGGTGGCGAATTGCTAGATGAAGAGGGCTGCCAGAGTAGTCTACTGAGTCGTGTATTAATACATGCCGCCACTACCGCTAGATACAACGTGTATCTTGCTGAAGGCCGCGATCATTATGACGTAAATGGACGCGTTGCATATGAGTCACTTTTCAATCTCGACGGGTCCTACCGCCGCTCTGGTGCCGCCCAAGGTTACTCTCCATTTACAACATGGATGCGTGGGCTCGCATGGACTCTACTTGGTTTCTCCGAATTGCTAGAGTTTCTAGATATAATACCAGCATCTGAGTTTTTTTCACATGGAGGGAAGGCTCACGTACTAAAACAATTTCTTAAAACCGCTAAAGCAACTGCGGACTTCTATATCCAGCACACCCCTACAGATGGAGTGCCTTACTGGGACAGCGGAGCACCGAATCTTAAGTATCTAAAAGATTTCCTAGATCGTCCAGCAGAACCATTTAATCCCCATGAGCCCGTAGACAGTTCGGCAGCAGCGATCGCAGCCCAGGGGCTCATCCGTCTCGGAAACTATCTTAAAGAAGCACAAGATAAAAAGGCTGGCTCCTACTATTTAACAGCAGGCCTCACCGTCGCCAAGACCATCTTCAGCGAACAATACATATCGAGTGCTATTAAGCACCAAGGCTTATTGCTACATTCTGCTCCTTATTATCCATTCTCTAACAACCCGAACTACAAGGCTAGTAAAATTCCCAATGGGGAATCATGCACGTGGGGCGACTACCATACCCTTGAGCTGGCTTTACTGATTCATCGCATGGCTCTTGGCAGATATTATACGTTTTTTGGCCTATGAACATTCAACTATTTCAAGATGGATTTCCAAACTAAAACAGCGCGACTTATTTCAGAATTCACCTTGGATCTAGCAACGTTGCGGCAGATTTCTCTCGACTTCGAAAAAGCAATGGACGCAGGACTGGCTGGTCAAAAGTCTACACTAAAGATGCTACCTTCGTTCGTAGGATTGCCCACCGGAGGTGAGTATGGGAGCGCACTGGCGATAGATTTTGGGGGGACCAACGTGCGTACAATGAACGTAAATCTAGACGGAAACCGGGGTGCCCGAATTAACAATATTCGGCGAATTGGCCTAAAAAATCCCGTGCTAGGCCGTGACCTTACAACTGAGGAATCAACCGGCGAGGAGTTATTTCAGTTTATTGCGCAAGAGCTAAAAGACATTCCAAAATCCACAAAGCCGCAGCCTCTCGGGTGCACTTTCTCGTTCCCCTGCGATCAAATAAACCTAAAGAGCGCAAAGCTGATAAATTGGACTAAAGAGTTTAAGACACGGGATACCGTTGGACGCGAGATCAACGAGTTGCTGACAAGCGGCCTCGTGTACCAATCACTGGAACACATTGAGGTCACCGCGATCATCAACGACACGGTGGGTACCCTACTAGCGGGCTCCTATCAATCAGCCAACGTCGATATCGCTGCCATTTGCGGAACAGGACACAACGCTTGTTACCTAGAGCCTACCCATCCCTTGACCGGAGCTCCGATGATCGTGAATATTGAGTCCGGCAATTTCGACGGAATACCACAAACCAGATTCGACAAAGAGCTGGACCTAACGACGTACAATCCAGGCAGCCAGCAGATGGAAAAAATGGTCTCAGGCCGCTACTTGGGAGTTTTGATTGGTAGGGTACTACAAGAACTCTACCGAGACACCGGCTTACCTATCTCAGCACAACTCGCCGAACTACGCTCAATTAGCGGTGAAGATATTGACAACATTCTCCTCGACGTCGCTCCGTTTGAAACTATAGCGAAAATCTTTAAGGAGCGGTTCGACACAGAGACCACGGCGGAACAAAGGCAGGCGATCCAAAAAATTATACGGGCAATATCAGAGCGCTCGGCGCGTATAGTAGCAGCAACGTTTGCCGGGATAGTTCGTCACATTGACTCCGCTGGGGAACGACCACATGTCATCGCGATCGACGGCTCGCTATACGAAAAGATCCCAAAGTACTCCGAGCACCTGCAAAACGCGCTACGCGAATTGTTGGGGCAACAGAATCAAGTACGCACAATACTAGCAAAAGACGGTTCAGGCCTAGGAGCAGCGGTAGCCGCCATTTTGGCAGTCGGAAGCGCTGACACTAACTTCTGCTATCCTTCACCTGGAACTGATGTTCCAGAAACTACGATGTCAGCTAGTCCACTAGACGACGTGTCATCGAAAGAGCAGTGATTAGTCTCACGCTGTATTCCTTACTTCGCTCTAGATACCCACCTCTGTCGATACCGGTCGTTCTTAGTTCCTAGACTTCGTTTGTCGACCGCAATTCTACGCAACAATTTTTCGAGTATTTGACCTTTCTACCATGAAATCTGCCCTATCATTCGCACTTAAGATTGCGTTGGCGCTAATCTTCTCCGTCACCGTCGGCCGAGCCGATGATACTTTTCAACTCAACGACGGCGACCGCGTCGTTTTCTACGGTGATAGTATCACCGACCAACGGCTCTACACGACCTTCGTCGAGACCTACGTCGTGACCCGCTTTCCTGGCCGAAACATTGCGTTCACCCATTCTGGCTGGGGCGGCGATCGGGTGACCGGCGGCGGCGGCGGCGACATTGACGTGCGCCTTCAGCGTGACGTGTTCGCTTACAAACCAACGGTTGTGAGTATCATGTTAGGCATGAACGATGGCGGTTACCAAGCCTTTGATCAACGTGTCTTTGAGACGTATATAAACGGGCTCGCCTCCATCGTTAATAAGATACGCACAGCTCAGCCAACCACCCGAGTTACGTTGATCCAGCCTTCTCCATATGACGACGTCACGCGGGCACCTACTTTTCCTGGAGGTTACAATTCGGTGCTCGTTCGTTACGGAACCGCCGTAAAAGAACTTGCCCAAAAACAAGGGCTAAACGTAGCCGATCTCAATTCTCCTGTAGTCACGATGCTTGAGAGAGCTAAAGCTTCCAACACAAACCTGGCCGCTAAGATTATTCCAGACCGCGTACATCCCGGATTGTCCGGCCATTTGATTATGGCCGAGGCGCTCCTTAAGTCATGGAACGCCCCAGCGATTGTCACTGACGTCAAACTCGATGCGGGGAACGGTAGCTTGCGCGTTGTGCGGAACACTGCTACAAATATCTCCGCACTAAAGACAGAGGGGCCAGTACTCACTTGGACACAACTGGATTCTGCACTCCCCATGCCTGTTGATCTATCGGTAGCCGAAACCGCGCTGGCCGTTTCATCGTCCGATTTCGAGCTAGCGCTCAATCAAGAGATACTCCAGGTGAGTAATCTGCCCGAGGCAGTTTACGAATTGAAGATAGACGACATGCCCATCGGCGCATTCACCCGCGAGCAATTCGCGGAAGGCATCAACCTCGCTATGCGCCAAACGCCTATGTCGACGCAGGCAGCCGCTGTACACAAGTTAACACTTGCCCGCACCGGCTTGCATCAAACTCGCTGGCGCGCGATCCAGATCCCACTTTCAGAACCACGCAGTGTTGAACTTAAAAATGCCATGCCGACAATTCTCGCCGCCCTCGACGCCGAAGAGATTGCAACGGTGATCGCACAACATGCAGCAGCGCGCCCCGTGTCACACCGCTACGTAATGACACCACAATCGATGCACACCGACGAAAAACATGCCAAGTGAAACAAAAGCGCGTGGAGCAGCTTTTCGGCTAGAATCTTTATTACTTCGAGTATGTGATCGCTCACAATAGGGCCGGGGATTCTAGCTCTGCCATCTGATGCGGCTCCCTTTCAGGGTTCGTTCCCCTGTTTGTACGCGAGTTCTTACGTCAAGAGGATTATGCGAGTACCTGTCTACGAACGATAGCCACCGGAGTATATTATTTGAGTTGTAAGACAAAGGCTCTAGCAGCCAATTCTGTGGTCGTCGTTCGCCTGTGCAAACCGATCGAGTGGCAATCACTGGGTGATCGCCCTGTGGATCTTGTTATCATGTTAACCATTCGCGAAGGCGAAGACGGCAAGGCTCACATGGAAATCCTCGCCCGCCTTTATCGTCTTTTCATGCGCGATGAATTTCGCGCCGCGCTCCGAGCCGAAAAACAAGCTGAAGGATTACTCGCCCTACTTGAACAGTCGGATCGGCCGCTCGCTACGACGCAATCTTACCCCCCGTTATTCTATTAGCATGAAAAATAGCCCCCTGCACCTCTTGGTACTCGGCGCCATGTTCACGGCGCACATTCTCTCGGCAGCTGACGAGCCTTCGACAAATTTTCAGAAAATCCCCGACCGCCCCGTCGATTTAGCGCACGACAAAAACCTCTATGTCATCGGCTATTCTCATCTCGATACGCAATGACGCTGGGCTTATCCCCAAGTGATCCGCGAATTCATTGCAGACACTCTCAATCAAAATTTCGCACTACTGGATAAGTATCCCAACTACGTTTTCAATTTCAGCGGCTCGCGACGTTACGAAATGATGCAGGAGTATTATCCTGCTCAATTTCAACGACTGAAAAAATATATAGCTTCTGGCAGTTGGTTTCCGGCAGGCTCCTCGGTGGACGAAGGAGATTCAGTAGTGCCGTCTACAGAGTCGCTCATTCGTCAAATTCTCTATGGCAATCACTATTTCCGCCGCGAATTCGGCATCGCCAGCGATGAATTTATGCTGCCAGACTGTTTCGGTTTTCCAGCGGGACTGCCGAGCATACTCGCTCACGCAGGTATCAAAGGTTTTTTCCACACAGAAGCTCACATGGGGTTCCGCCGTCGGTGTTCCGTTCAAAGTAGGCGTGTGGCAAGGCCCTGACGATCGCGCCGTTGTCGCCGCACTAGATCCGGGAAATTACAACGCGCAAGTTACAGAAGATCTAAGCAAGAACGAAAGCTGGCTTAAACGCATCGATAACACGGGGGCGATTTCTGGAGCATTTGTCGATTACCACTACTTCGGCACAGGCGACCGTGGAGGCGCGCCGACAGAAGACTCCGTTAAATGGATCGAACGCAGTCTCACAAGCAACGGCCCGGTGCGCGTCATTTCCGATCGCGCCGACCGCATGTTCAACGATCTTCTACCAGAGCACATCGCCAAACTCCCCCGGTACAAAGGCGAATTCCTCCTTACAGAACACTCCGCGGGATCGATCACCTCAGCCGCTTACATGAAGCGCTGGAACCGCAAAAATGAACTACTGGCCGATGCCGCCGAACGCGCCTCGGTCGCTGCAATGTGGCTTGGCGCGGCACCCTACCCCGCCAAAAAATTTTACGATGCCTGGGACCTCGTGCTCGGTTCACAGATGCACGATATAATTCCAGGGACAAGCCTTCCGAAGGCTTACGAATATTCCTGGAATGATGAAATTATAGCCGCCAATCAATTTTCCGCCGCGCTCGAAGACAGCATGGGTGGCGTGGCAATTGGTTTAGACACACAAACGAAGGGTGTGCCGCTCGTCGTTTTCAATCCACTCTCCGTCGCACGGGAAGACATCGTCGAAGCCCAAGTGAAGTTTGCAGGCGAGCTTCCTACCTCTATTAACGTGTGCGACCCCGAAGGAAAAGAAACGCCTGCTCAAATTCTTTCACGCGACGAACATTCGCTTAAAATCGCGTTTCTCGCACGCATGCCGTCTATCGGTTTCGCTGTGTTCGATGTGCGCCCCGCCATCACGCCTCAAAGCAATGCCAAAGCGACCTTATCTGTCAGTTCCGGTGGACTCGAAAACACGCGTTATCGCGTATCGCTTACCCCCGACGGCGACATCGCTTCCATTTTTGATAAAAGCACAGGACGCGAATTGCTCGGCGCTCCCGCACGCCTGGATTTCCAATATGAGAAGCCTGAGCTTTACCCAGCGTGGAACATGGATTGGACGGACCGGCAAAAGCCCGCTTACGCGCATGTCGGCGGTCCCGCAAAAATTAAAATTGTCGAGAATGGCCCTGTCCGCGTAGCGCTTGAAATCGAACGCGATTCGGAAGGCTCACGCTTTGTCCAAACGCTACGTCTTGCGAATGGCGGGGCGGGAGATCGCCTCGAATTTTTAACCCGCATCGATTGGCAGACACGCGAGTCCAGCTTAAAAGCGGCCTTTCGCTTTAGCTTTGCCAACCCAGTTGCTACCTACGATTCGCAAATAGGCACGCTTCAACGCGGCAATAACGATCCGAAAAAGTACGAAGTTCCGCAACATCAGTGGTTCGACCTCAGCACGCCTGACAACAGTTTCGGTGTCTCGGTGATCAACGATTGCAAATATGGTTCGGACAAACCCGACGACAGTACCTTGCGTCTTACATTACTCTATACGCCAGGCGTTAGAAACAGATTTCAAGATCAAGCCGTACAAGATTTCGGTCGCCATGAAATGCTCTACGCAGTCGCGTCGCACGCAGGCAGTTGGCAAAGCGCACAAATTCCCTGGATCGCAGCTCGCGTCAACCAACCACTTCAGGCGTTTCAAACGATTGCGCATCCCGGTACACTCGGCCGCACACTTTCCCTCTTCACCGTCACTCACAGCGGAGTTTCTATCGCTGCCGTAAAGAAAGCTGAAGACAGCAACGACGTAGTGATCCGCCTCAAAGAACTCACCGGAACATCCGCTACCGGCGTTCGCCTCAATGCAGCCGTCCCGATTGTCGCAGCTCGCGAGGTCGACGGACAAGAACGACCGCTAGGCGAGGCAAAACTTTCGAATGGAACACTCGAATTCGATATCGGCCACTATTCGCTCCGAGCATTTGCGCTCAAGCTCGCTGCACCATCAACTCACTTGGAAGAACCAAAATCGACCGCTGTCGCGCTCACCTTCGATGAAGACGTCGTTAGCAATGACTCCAATCGCAAAGACGGACGCTTCAACGCAGAAGGCTGCACGTATCCTGCCGAACAACTTCCTAATCCGATAGTGAGCGAAGGCATCTCCTTCAAAGTGGGCTCCGTTGCCGACGGTCAATACAACGCGCTCGCCGCACGTGGGCAAACCATCGCCCTACCTGCTGGAAATTTCAATCGCCTCTACTTTCTTGCCGCCTCCGACGGCGAAACATCCGCGCGCTTCGCTATCGATAGCCATGCGTTCGACCTGAATGTGCAGGATTGGAGCGGCTACGTCGGTCAATGGGATAACCGGCTCTGGCGTGGCAATGTTCCAGAAATAGTGTTCTCGTGGATCTATGATTTCGAGGGCCTGACTCCTGGTTATATAAAACGTGATACAATTGCTTGGTATTGTTCGCATCGCCACGCTCCCACCGGCAACGAACATTACCGCTATAGCTATTTGTTTAAATACGCGCTCGACCTACCTGCCGGAGCCAAAACCTTCACTTTGCCCAACAATCCCAAGATCCGCATTTTCGCTATAACACTCGCTAGCGACACACATGACAGCGCACGTCCGGCAATACCGCTTTATGACACATTGGAAAACCACGCCAATAACGCGCCTAAATTGACGCCGAATGGAGGTCAGTTTGCAGACTCCACTCAGGTCAAAATCGGCACTCCACTCTATTGGCACGAAGATGGAATTCGTTATACCATCGACGGCAGTGATCCCATACCTTCTTCACCTATCTATAAAAAACCGCTAAGTCTGCATCGCACTACAACCATTAAAGCCACAGCGCTCGATGCTGCCGGTCTCCCCGGGCCTGTAGCGACAGCGACGTTCGAGATCAACGATACCACTCAGCCTAAAATCGAATCCGCCGTTGCTTGCCTCGGCGTGAGCACCGTTCGCGTCGCTTTTTCAGAACCAGTAGACAAGCAATCTGCAGAAACCGCGTCGAATTATACTTTCGATAAGAATGCCTCCGTGATCGGAGCAACCCTCGCGGAAGACGGAACCAGCGCGCTGCTCACGCTCAAA
This sequence comes from Nibricoccus sp., assembly GCA_047600805.1. Lineage (GTDB taxonomy): Bacteria > Verrucomicrobiota > Verrucomicrobiia > Opitutales > Opitutaceae > JADKHC01. The sequence goes on along the minus strand of JASGKG010000001.1, from coordinate 4,711,948 downwards.
ACGCCCTTCACAGATCCGGCAACTCAACTCACCGTGAGGGGAATAAAAGACGCAGCACCTGTAGCAAACAGCCTGAAAACCCGAACCATTTCTGTGCGCAGCACCGCTCCTGTGTACCAGCATCCCGAACTTTCAGTGGGTCAAAATACTGAAATCAAGGTGCCGAACCTGCCGGTCGAAAAAGGTCAGCCATGGACGATGAACTTATTTGTTCGCGCCACACAGATGCCCGCTAATCGCACGCTGATCGCTGGCTTTGGACACTGTGAAGCCAAAAGTCCAAAAGAAACCGGTCGCTATCTCGCTTTATTCGCCAACGGCCTCCATTTCTGGTCACGAGAAGCCGAACTCGACACAATCGAGCCGCTCACGCTCAACCGCTGGCAGATGCTCACAGCTGTTTACGACGGTACCACCCTGCAGCTTTTTGCCGATGGCAAAAAGATTGGCTCCACAGAGATTAACTTAGAGAAGGACGAGGCTGTAGTTCGCCTGGCTCCTCTTGATCCTTGGGATAACGAACGGCGTTTCGAAGGTGAAATCCGCAATTTCACCATTTGGAATTCCGCCCTTTCGAAGGAGGAACTAGCGTTATTATCTAGCTCGTTCATGATTAATTAATCCGTTCATCCGCCTGCCAAGCATGCGTGTTTCTCACCTCTCTCGTCGTCTCGGCAGGTATATAAGATGGAGTTTCATTTTATTAATATGCTTTAAAGCGCAGTGGCTTCATGCTCATCCGGCCTATTTAACATCAGCCTCAGCTAAGGTAGAGCGTAACGGGCAATTTTCCCTCACGCTATCGTTTGACGCCCTCGCCTTTGCACTAAATGACACCTCGGAGCGGGTGCCTGATCCGCCGATGAACGCGCTAATGGACGGTCCTCGTGCCGAGCTGGAGCAACAAATGCTTTCTGCCCAGAACCGTTTTGATCGGCATTTTCAAATAATAGCAAATGGTCACTCGCTTTCACCTGCAGAAATACATTTTCCCTCGGCAGATGACGTTCTTGCGTGGAAAGCATCCGGACGCTCGCCGCGTTTACCCGTCTTGCTGCAAGTTGCTGTTCGTGGTCAATTACCAGCAGGTACTAGCACAATAGCATTTAGTTTTCCGGAAATCATTGGAAATGTCGTACTCACCGTCGAACGTCCGGGCGAAGAACCCTATACCGAACCGGTCGCTCCGGGCACGCCTAGCTCAGATTTGACTATAGCTTTACCACCATCCCCTACTTCTGCCGCAAGCAATCTCGCGCAGCAAAATTCTGAACCTAAAGCACCCAGTTCTTTTTTCATAACCGTCGCGAGATTTATAAAGCTCGGTCTTTTGCACATCTTGCCACGAGGGCTCGATCACGTGCTGTTCATGCTAGGACTCTTCCTTCTCGCGAAACGGCTTTCCGTGCTCCTATGGCAAGTAACAGCGTTTACGCTGGCGCACAGTGTAACGCTCGGTCTCTCACTCTACGGAGTGGTTACATGGCCGACATCTGTGGTCGAACCCTTGATTGCGTTATCGATTGTGCTAGTAGCCATCGATAACCTTCGTGGCCAGGAATTGCGCTGGTGGCGTGTGGCCGTAGTGTTCACATTCGGATTAGTCCATGGGCTAGGTTTTGCAGGCATTTTAAGCTCTCTTGATTTGCCTCGCAGCGAATTCCTACGCGCACTCATCGGCTTCAGTATCGGAGTCGAATTTGGGCAAATTGCAGTTATCTGCTTGGCCTTTATTGCTGTCGGATGGTTTAGACAAAGCGCTCGCTATAGACAAATCGTGGTCATTCCTGCCTCGCTCACAATCGGGTTAATCGCGCTTTTCTGGACGGCACAGAGGCTACTCCACTCGTTCTCTTCGATGAAATGGTAAAAATCGGTGTAAGGCCATCCAACTACAGTTTGATTTACGCCCTAAACGCCGCAGAGATTGCAACGGTGGTCGCACAACATGCAGCGGCGCGCCCGTGTCACACCGCTACGTAACGATACCCCAATTCAATCCATACCGACAACATGCCAAGTGAAATTGAAAGCGCTTCGGAGCTATAAACTGCAGTGACAGACTCCGCGATATGAAAAACATATCGCGGATCACAAAACTCGTCTATCTGTAAGTTACTTCGAGGATGGGGCGCTTCGAGATCGTTCCATCGTCCCCACCGAACCAATTGACGGTATCAGCAGACGAGTCGTCGTTGTCATCTAGGGTAAACGCAATGCGGAATTGGGTGCGACCTGTCTTATTGATCGCCGCAAGCCCTGCCGAATTTAGAGTGCCAATCGAGATGTCGCCATTGGCGGCGGCATTCGGCATCGTTGCCACGTTGTTCGCTGTCGCGGCGGCTTGGAAGTCGTCGGACGAAAGTGCTGTACTATCCGAGAAAGCCCCTTTCACAACCGACACAACACAAGCACCGTGAGTGGTAAATGGGTTTGTTCCAGTTACAGTATCTCTTTTGAGCGTTAACTTAGCCGAAATTATCGTCGCACTATCGGGGAGTGAGGAGGTATCGAACGAGACGATCGCTCGGTATTGCTTGTTATTAGGATCGTCCCCGACGATGAGCTTTCCAGCAGAATTCGCGGAGCCGCCCACTGAAGATGTCTCTGCGGACTCTAAAACCCAGCCATCCTCGCCCGCGATGGAGTTGAACGTAGCTGTTGTTTCACTAGGCGCTTCTTTTGCCAAAGCGATTTGTGCGCTCAATCTATCGCCAGCTTCGTAAAACATGTAATTAATGTTATCTACGGTCATAAAGAACGGCGATGCCACGCGATTTTTATCTGGAGCGGTCGACATTGCTTTGTGGAATACACCCAAATGATTTTCTAACGTGAAAGCGCCACCAACTTCCGTGATGTAGAGATCTCCATCTGTATGGTAAACGATATAATATTTACCGCTATAGGGATAGAAAACTGGTCCACAAAGATTAAGAACGCCATCACCTCCAGGCATAATGAGCTCCGCATCGTAACGCGTAAACGTTCTCCCGTCATTCGAGGTCAATAGACCAATTCTTCCACCGCCTCCCGTAGCATCAGCATAAGGATGAACATACGCTAGCATGATGTACTTGTTTGTTTTACCGGGAATTGTATAGCGATACACCTTAGCATAGGAAAGTTGCTTGTAAGTCAACGTGTCATGATTCATATCTGCCGCGGTTGCGCAAACCCCGCCATAGGTCCAATTCAGCAAGTCAGTCGAATACGCCCATCGCGTAACGTCGTTAGGACCATGATAGTACAAATAATATTGATTGTATTCAGGCATCCACATCACAAAGGGAGAAGAGATGTGATTAGCAGTATATTGCGTAAATTGCGTGTTGGAGATAACTGGATTCCCGCTGAACTCGGAATAAGGCCCTTCGATGTTGTTCGAGTAGGCGACGCAAATGCCCCCAGGATTGTTGTGCGGTGCATAAAAAAGATAATATGTACCCTTGGGATTGGTAACATGGTCTGAGGCCTTGATGACGCAGGGGAAAATAAATTCCCCGGACGGGTCGTAAACAGGGTTAGACGGTTCAACCAGCTTGAGATAGTTAAACGTAGGAAAGCCCGCGAGGGCTTGCGCACTTGGAGCAATCGTGACCAGAACGGTAGCGAGCAGAAGCGAGCGAAAGAGGATTCGTAGTCCGAACTGGACTGGCGTCGAAAACGAACGACAAGAGTTTTTCATTTTTTGAAGAAGGTTTGAGGGTCTAGCTACTTGATCTGAATGTCGTACGGCATTATTTGCACTGGTGGTGCACGCGAATGCCTGGAGGTTTTGTGACGGATAGAGCTCACCCGGGATTGGCGCTACGTACGCAGCAATTTCTGTCACCGGCCATAAAAGGGCGTGCTTCCGGTTCGGTTAACGCTTTAGCAAATTCATTGTGGCGCTCTTAATTTCAGGATCGCTAATCGTTGCAGCCCAGTTCGCCGCGAGAGCTGGTGAGGTCGCAGTGATTGCCCGGCAGTAATCGCTAATTGCGGTGTCTCGTGTTTTCCCAACAGGTAAACTTCCGAGCCATTTGCCCGCTCCGGCCGGATCAAAGAATGTCCATTGCTGAGCAACGTTATTTACAGCGTCTAGGGACAGGTTGCCTGGCGCATTGGTGGAGAGCCAGGCAGCCGCTTCCGCAGGATCATCCTCCGCCCAACGTGACGCAACGGTTGAAATGATTTTGGCCGTAATCTCATCCTGTGGTAGAGCGGCGACGAATGCGGCGGCATCGGACGGTGATGACTCAACCAGCCCGTCTGCGATCCCCTTCAAAAAAGAACCGCGATCAGCCGCATCCATTCGCAACGCCTGCTTGAGCGCTGCTGCAACGTCTGTGGTCGCCCATCTGCGGCCTACACTGGTGATAAGGTCTAGCCGGTCTGCATCATTGGAAATCCATTTTGCAAGCTCCAGAGCCATGCGGGCGTCTGTCTGGACAAGCTGAACTCCCACCGTTTTGCTTGCACTATCTCGTGCGTCGGCGTCCCCCAATTTACTCACCCAAGATACTGCGTCACGGGCATTCTGCTGGGTCCATTGGGCCAAAACCAAATTTAATGTATCAAAACGATCATCTTGAGGCAAAAAGTTCGCTGCGAACGCTGCGGCATTCGCGGGATCCTTAGCCGCCATCACTACGAGGACTTGCTTTAACGCAACTCGCCGAGCGGCGCCTTCCGGGAGCGCAGCTGACCACCTCAGGGCTTCTTGCGGACTCTTTTGAGCAAAGCTCGTCGCTACGGTTGAAACTGCTCCAACTTGGCGAGCACTCGGAGGAATTTCTTCGGCAAGCAGCGCCGCCAAATCAGGGTCCTCTTCAGCTAATGCATTCACAGCTCGTTCCAGTAACTTACTCCGTTCGATCCCGTGAAGTCGCCCTAAATCCCGAAGCGCGGCCTTCAGTTCAAAAGGATCAGAATCTTTCAGGTATGTTTCCGGAATTCCCCTTGCTGCGCTAATAAACCGACCGCGATCAACGTCTATTACCGAACTCCAATTGAATCCCGAACGAAGCAAACGTGAGCCACCTTGTGCTGTGCTCTCGCTGAATTTGCCTAACCAGATTCCTAGCGGGAAAGCGCCAATCGCAACCAGCCAGGGGATTATAGATCTCTTCATTTTGGACATCACTTCAAATCGTGCGTTTGGCCAGACGACTAGCCGGGCTTTTGAAGAAAACAGGCTTCTCCTGTGAAACCTGTTTAGGATCATATCAATTCTCGCGGATAACTACCGAAGCTAGCATCTCCGTGAGAGGCGAAGACTACGGGCTAAGAATAACCTGATCGATATAGACCGTATGAGCAGCGCCGTCCGCTGGATATACATCAAACTTTACCCGTGGGATCTGCGTTGTTGCGGTTATCTGAGTGTTCAGGAGCTGGCTTAGCGGAAATTTATATTGGGTCCAGGTCGACGTGAGCGTCGGTGTCTGTTTCTTCACCCCATCGGCTGAGGCGGTTCCGATTGTGACGCCAATTTTCGTCCCCGGGGTGCCCTTGGCCCAAAAAGTGAGCGAATGATTCGCGAGAACATTCTTGTCGATGCTTACATTGCTGTCGATATGCATACCGCCGCCACCGTAGCCGCCAGTCGGAATAGTGAAGGCAATGCTGGTGCATTTACTTCCGGCATAAAACGTCGAGGTATCGCCAATATTTCCGGTGACTGTTGCCCCGGTTGAAGCAAAGCTATACCAATAGGCATACGTCTCGCCCGCAGTGATCGCGTCTGAATACCAAGTGAAGTTAGGGTAGTAAGCATTGTTCACCCCGCTCCCGTACTTGATGAGGACCGGCATTTGTGTCGATTGATCGTTGTCTGGGCGCAGTCCCACATCGAGCTGATAGTTATTGGCCCACCAATCGCCGCCCGCCCAAACCGTACCGGAAATGCCTTTGCTCTTAATATAAGTAAGGAAGTTATCCAACACGACATTCCATTGTGCGGAATCCGTGCGGGGGATGCCATACTCGCCGATGAGGCCTTTCACGCCATTAGTGGTACACCAATCCACAAAAGGTTTTACACGGTCCACGCCAGTCGTAGCCGTCGCCCCATCATCCGCATACGCCTTTTTGTAGGTACCGGATTGATCGCTATCAAAATATTGATGAGCCTCAAAAACGCGGTTATTGGCGGAGTCCGTCACATTAATGAGATCGGCACTGCCGGTGGGCCAGCTCTGAGCCTTGGCCCAATTATTACCGGGGATTAAAACCGCGTGAGTCGTGTCGCCAGCCTCCCGGATTCCATTCACCGCTTCTTGCGCGCTGTCTTTCCAGGTGTAGGTGCCCATATCGTGGGGCTCGTTCATGATGCCATAGCCCCAGATGCCGGTCCTGCTTTTGTATACGCCGGCAATGCGCCACCAAACGTTTTTGAAATGAGCACGCGTGACCTGGGCCGTGCCTATAATATAAGTGGTTCCGTTTAGATTATAACGTCCATAATTGTGCATATCCAAGATGACCTTCATCCCCCGAGCTTCAGCCGCTGTTATGACGGCTGTGATGCGACCGAGTTCGGCAGCATCAAGCGCGCCGTTCAGAACTGGTTGCAAACGCTCCCACTTAAAGGGGACGCGGATCAACTTCAACCCGCGAGAATTGTAGTAGTCGAGGACAGTATTACTCGGATAAATATATGTACTTCCGTACGTGCCGGGAAGAGTTCCAAACTCTGCTCCGGCCAAGTTGACGCCGAACATTTGGGGAGGAGGTGCGGCGCGGAGGGAGCTGAAACAAACGCCGGCTACCACCAGCGCGAAGAGAGCAAGCTTTGCGAGTTTCATGGGGATATGTTGGGTTGGGGGTTCACGCGCCCATCAAGCGGCGCGATGATTTACGCACTGCGCACAAAAGGGGTAAGGCGCATGTACGACATTAATATACTAATGCTATTCTTTAATTCAATTGCTACATTTAAAAATTTACAGTATCCGGACGTTCAAAGACATAACATGCTTAATATCAATTAATTGAGATCACGTATGACTGCCGCTCAGCCTCGGTTCCGTATTTTACCATGAGGCACAATAAGGTGCACCACGCTAGTGCAATTAATCAGCAAGCTAGCGCCCCTCGGTTCGCCACTTAGGCCGGACCCTACCCCGCGCTGCCTAACCGACCAAAGGCTAGCGACGAATACCGACTTTCAGCCTACAAAGTTCTCGAACGCGCAAAGCCTCGCTCCGTGAACCTTCCTCTGATGGTGGCGCTATGCACCTTCGCCGGCTGCAGGGAAAACAAGAAAAAGTGTAGTGACAGCAACTAACGAAGTGTTCGACCCGAGCAAACGGTTGTCGGCACTTGACCTATCAGATGGTTCGTCAAGACCTAAACTGGTAGGTTTACACAGGGCTTGATCTCGGTTTGCAGAATAGCCGGAAGACGGTTGGTTTTCGAAGGATATCTAGCAGTTGCTCGTCAAAAACCTATTCATGGGCCCAATGAGTGGAAAACTCAATTTTGATCAACTTCTTCACCCCCCACTACAGATTCATCAACGATGGTTAAACCGTTCAACTTCTCCCTCAAAGCATCGTCGATTTTTCCCGCGCCGCCACAAGTTGAACGCATCACCAAGAGGCTTGACGGTAATTGTTCAGACTGCTCTGCCCGGCCCTCGGATAACGCAAGCGCTGTCTTAATGAGTCCGTCCGCTACATAGTCGAAATCTTGAGCAATTGTCGAAAGAGGAGGATCACTAAAACGGCTCGCATCCATGTTATTATACCCAACGATCCTGTAGTCGCGGGGAGTACTAGAACCAATCTTATGCATCGCCGTCATGAAACGCAGCGCATGCTCATCGTCGTAGCTGATAACAGCCAAGTTGCCTTTGTGACTTGCCCATCGCAGCGCAACCTCGTCCATAGCATTTGCCCCGGCAGAGACCAACGCACAAATGGGGTCGCGTTTTAGGCGCGCCATCGTACTCGTATAAACTATGAGTTGTTGTTGGAGAATGACATCATGGGGAGCGTCAGGGCCCAGAAACGCGATGTGTTCGTTTCCCAACAGTTGAAAGTACTGGCAAAGCAGCTCCGTCATTTTCCCTGTATGTTTACCGAAGAGCTGCGGGCTTTCGAAGCAGTATCGCTCAAAGCCAGGAACCAGCTGGGGTAAACTCAATGGTATTCCACTTTCAGTTAGGAACTGGCGGGCCTCATCTACCTGTTCTGCCGGGAACCACGGGACGGTCACAGCTAGGCACCCGTCACGGCGAAGAGATTCCAATTGTAGTTGAGCATCACGGTCAAATCCTCGGATCCACACTGAACGAGGCTGAAGATTTTGTTGCAGAGCCGTCCGCGCAATAGCTTGAAGCAAGCGGCTTGCATATGCATTGCTTTGCTCATATACGAGTACTCCCAATAAGCGGCCCGCCGCCACCGGCTTTTTGGACCTTTTGGCAACATAAGTTCCACTTCCCATTCTCCGAACGATCGTGCCTTCGTCGGCTAGCACTTGCAGTCCTCGCCGTACCGTCAGAACGCTGCACCCATAAATGGCAGCCAATTCCCTTTCAGTCGGCATCTTCGCGCCTATCGGCAACGTTTCCGAAAGCTTACGGACCTCCCTCTCAACCTCTTGGTATTTTAGTGGCCTACCAGCGGTAAGCCGACCTTGTCCGAAAATTGTACTTGGCATAAACAGCCCTCGAACGGGCAGAAATTAATTAAGCTCAATCAAGTAAAAAAAGAGCGGCCAGGACAACTAAATTCGCGCCCAAGCCAAGTGATGTACTTTTGCTTCGTGTGTACTTTGGCCGCACCGCTGCCTTGATCAATGCTGCTGGAGTGGAACACACTGCGACAGGAGGTCGTCGACATGGGCCGTAGCCAAAGCTACCACAGTGTCCGCAGCACCGTAGTACATTTTGACTTCACCAGAATCCTCCAGAATCAAACCACATGGGAAAATGACACCGCCACGAAAGCCGTCCACCTCGTAAGCTTCTTGGGGAGCAAGGAGCGGCGTTCGCATTAGACCAATCACGCGCGAGGGGTCTTGCAGATCGAGTAACATAAGACCTGCGAAATATGTCTTATACCAGCCGTTGGGTTCCCACCCCTTAAGTCGCCGCGCCGGATTGTTGTGAACGGCGTGGATAGTGACCAGCCAACCACGGGGCGTCTCGATCGGTGGAGCTGCAGGGCCAATTTTGGAATTGGCGTATGGCACTTCGTCGGCACCGAGAACGGGCCGATGTTTCCCCCAGTATACTAAATCCGGAGATTGAGCACTCCAGATGGGAAAGGCTTCCGGATTTGATCGATTATAAACCGGGAAGGGACGTTCAAGACGGACATAATGTCCATTTATCCGCCTTGGAAAAAGAACCATATTGCGATTGTCCGGCGCTGTGACACTAAGCCAACGAAAGCGCCTGAAATCATCCGTTGTGGCTATGCCACCACAAATACCATGTGCGGTATCGATGGCAAAACACATATATACTCTTTCGTCGACAATTGTCAGACGTGGATCGTAGATGCGCTTCAGAAAGCCCGGTGCGCACGGGCGCCCAAGCAAACGTTCGAATTCAGCAAGAATCTCAGTATGATACAGTATAGGTTCGGGTTCGACTGCCCACGTCACCCCATCCTTACTGAACGCCAAACCTATGTTGGTACCGTCAAATATATAGTCACCTTGACGACCATAGTCGTTACGGAAAACCATCACATAGCGACCAGAATGCCGTACAACACCCGCATTAAAGGTGAGTGTCGACGGAAAGGGAACCTGCTGAAATGAAAGTACGGGATTGAGAGAATATCGTTTCATATTTTTGAAACAAATGGTGCTGCCCTTAAGGGCCGGAGTATGTGCCGACCAATAAAAACCCGCTCGGGAAATTTATTGGAGGCTAACGAAGCCGATCTAGTTTGAATTGATGACCAGCGAGAGCTTGTTTGGCAAACTCTCCCCAGAATGGTGTAGGCGTAAACGACCAATCTTTAATCAACACCGGAGTGGTCTTAGGATGAAATGACCACCCGGTCCAATGAAAGCGTTGCTGCTGAATAAGTCCTAACATATCGGGTACCCACGTGTAGGGGCTCTCTTGGAGGGCTAGATCAATAAACTCCATTTTTTTGACATCAGCGCCTACTTCTCCAACGAAAATAGCATATTGCTCCGCGGCCTTCAGGACCTTCCCAGCCCAGTCCTTTTTCCAATTATAGATATGCGTAGAATACATTATCCCGTTGCCAGTCGACTCCTTCAACGCAAAGCCCTGCACGATACCACTGAGGTCGTAAGCCCAATCCAATCCCCCAGCGATTATAACATTACGAGCACCCGTGGCGCGGATCGTATCCACAATTTTCTGCATGCCTGGAGACTCAAACCCACGACGGCTCTTGGCCGCTTCTGCCGCCGGAAGAAAGCTGTCTTCGTCCGCTGTATTTTCCTTACGCTCCTCCACGAAGCCGCCATTCCTCCAAACCTCCCATGAAATACCATGTGGCTCGTTGAGAATATCAAAGAGCACAGCGGGATGGTTTTTAAACCGCACCGCTGCATCCCGCCAGAACTCTACGTGTTCCGGGCGTACAGCCCGATAGCGATGAAGATCGATCACAATATATACTCCACGGCTAGCGATCAGACTCACACATTCATCTACTAATTTCCGGTACGCGGCTCCTGCATCCGACTGCCCCTTTTCCCGGCCGTACCAATAACTTTCCTTAACCGGTAAACGGATAACGGTGCATTTCCAATGCTCGATCGCCTCAATAATCGCCTCACGAACATGGTCTCCCTGCGAGGTGAACTCCAGCGAAACAACATTAACCCCTTGGAGCCAAACCTCACGGCCTTGAGCATCTAGCAGTTTTTTCCCCTCAAGATGAATCTCAGACGGCCATCCTGGCCGTTGCTCTATTTGACGCTCTTCGGCCTGCACTGCTGTGAAGCAGGTTAAGGACATAACAACAGCACCGACCGGCATAATAGCCGACATCAGGTGCCGGAAAACTCGGTTCAATGAAAACGACGGTTTAAACGAAAAATCCATGACGAGGGGGGGGGCGTTCCGGGAGAAATTGGATCGATTGCTATTTAATTGCTACCTTTTATCAAAAAAGAGAAGAACTTTTTACAAACATCAGCGAAAAATTTTGCGAGCTGTCGAGCTAATGTGTATCCGCCTGTGTGCGAATACTTTACTTGATCGAAAAGAATTTCAGGGAATGCGATTAGCATAGCATTTATATCCACATTGTTCGTTTATGCTCAAGTACGATGGGCAAGATCCGACAAGTACTCCACCAGCTCTCCAATGGAATACTCACGCCGCACCTGCACATTTCTCGTAACGATCCTCCTCTGCCTTTCAATAAGGCTCTTCGCAGATGACACTATTTATACCAGAGTAGATGTCACTCCCGTACCGGTGAAAACGCCCCCACCGGCTTATCCAGAGGCCATGAAGCGCCAGAACGTTTCCGGTGTAGTAGCGGTTTCCATCGTGATCGATGAAACAGGTATGGTTGTTAGCGCAACGGTCGCAAAGTCTTCGCAAGTCGAATTCGAGGACGCTGCGATTGCGGCTGTTAAAAAATGGAAGTTCAAACCTGCGCAAAAAGACGGCGCTCCAGTGAAAACAAAGGTTACTATACCACTCCGATTTAACGTCGAGGAATGAGCCACCCTACCGTCCCTATCCCGTGAAGCTATCAACGTTTAGCGTAGGTCGGAAAATCCTTTCTGGGTTCATATTTATCCTGCTTCTCCTCGCGATCATCGCGGGTATCACTTTCTACGCCATGCGCCAGGCCGGCCATAGCATGTCAGAATTTTCAAAGAGTACAGGCGAAACAAATTCTATAACCAGACTTGAGGCCTCCATCCTTAGCCTGAGAATGGAGATCAACGAATTCCTCCTATCGGGAACCGACGAAAGTCTCGCGGTTTATCAGACCTCAAAAAAGAACGTAGATGCGGCGGTAGCCGCCGCCCAGCGTGAGTTGCAAGACCGAACCGACCTTGCCAATGATTTCGGCGAAGCGGTCAAGATATTGAATAACTACGATGATGCTTTCCGCCAGATCATCGAGCTATTTCATAACCGTCAAAAAGAGGTTACCGATACGCTGGCTCCCCGCTCCGTTGCCATTAGCGAAGCGCTGAAAGGAATGCTCGTGGCGGCCCGACAAACCGGCGACCAGAGCGCGTCCTTCAAAACGTCTTCTTCCCTACAACATTTCTTCGAAGGTCTCGCGTCGGTAAACAGCTTCCTCCTGTCACGAGAAAAGACGCATGTCATCAAGGCACGAGAATCTTTCGCCGCGATGCAAAAACAACTCAACGCCATTGAGAAGGAGGCCAAGGAGGCCGAAGCGCTTGAGTCCAGCCTTGTAGATCCGGCGAATATGAAAATGCTCAAACAGCTGCAGGAAAGCTCCGTGGCCTACCTGGCAGGTTTCGAGAAGGTGGTGGCGATCACTGATGAAAGTTCGGTGATCGTCAAAGAGAGTCTGGAGCAACTTGCACCGCAAATGATCGAAAAGATCGCCGGGATCCGCAGCAACCTCCGCGATTTGCAAGATCGACTCGACGCCAATGCTTACGTGATAAGAAATCGGAACCAATTATTCGTCCTAATTATTAGCGTGATCGGCCTAACACTAGGCGCAGTCGGTGCCTTCTTGATCATTCGCAGTGTCAATGGACCGATTCGCACTCTGGCCAACCGTTTGACCGATGGCGCCAATCATACCGGATCCGCCGCCGAGCAAGTCTCTACTGCCAGCAAAAGCATGGCCGAAGGTTCCTCCCGACAGGCCGCTGCGCTCGAGGAGAGCTCAGCATCACTCGAAGAGATGGCGAGTATGACGCGCAAGAACGCCGAAAATGCCCAATCCGCGAAAGCCCTCGCCAATCAAACGCGTGTTGCTGCCGACCTAGGCACTGACGACATGAAAAAAATGAAGGTCGCCATGGACGACATTCAGGCTTCCGGCGTTGAGGTTTCTAAGATCATCAAAACGATCGATGCAATCGCATTTCAAACCAATCTCCTTGCGCTCAACGCGGCGGTTGAAGCGGCTCGAGCCGGTGAGGCTGGACTTGGGTTTGCCGTCGTCGCCGAGGAGGTCCGGTCACTTGCGCAACGGAGCGTGCAAGCCGCCCGTGAAACAGCGCAGAAAATCTCCGACTCCACCGCTAGGAGTGAACAAGGCGCCAAGATCAGCGACAAAGTGGCCAAAAGCCTCGACGAGATCATGGCCAAAGCTCGACTACTTGACGAGCTGATCGCCGAAATCGCCATTGCCTCGCAAGAGCAAAGTCACGGGATCGAACAAGTTTCGCGAGCGGTGTCCGACATGGACCGCGTGACTCAAGCCAACGCGGCTACGGCCGAAGAAACCAGCGCAGCCGCAGCTGAACTCAACAACCAAACGGATGAGCTCAAGGGCGTCATCCGCGAGCTGAATCGGATGGTGAGTGACAACATTCCCGTAGAAGCAGCTCATGGTTTCACCTAATTCAAAAAAATTAAGGTCCGCGCTGAATACCACTATGCAACTACCACCTCTATCGGTCCAAAGCCTGGTCCTTATCGACGAAGGACTTGATATATTAACTAAAATTTCCACAAGGGCTTCTGGTTGCGAGTGGACGAGTCCACTCACGGGGAAGAGCCGTTCACTCCAGAGAATATCGAGGAACACACTTCTGGCTGTGACGGATTTTGGCTACGTCGAAATCGACGACGTCAATGGTGAGGTTGTTCGCACCGAAACGCTGTTCCAAGGTGGCGTGATCTCAGCACAACGGATGGATAACGGTAATACTTTTTTCGGCGGATTAAACTTAACCGGTGGAAAGGGAGTCTCCTTTGTAGATATGGACAGCAACAAGCAGATAACACGGTCCGTCTGTTTTGGGGGAGATTACGTGCGATGCTCGACTCTCACTCCCGCCGACACCATTTTATTCACGTCTGACAACCGGGTGTATGAAGGGGATTGGGCAGGCGGGATCATACGCGAGTTCACAGCCGCCGGTTTCAAACATGCATGGAAGGCAAGGAGGCTCGAAAACGAGCGAACTTTAATCTCAGCCGGATATGGGGCGTTCGTCGCCGAGTTCGATTTACGTGGCAACATCACTCGTCGTTGGGAATGTAGTGCGAGCGCAGCACTCGTCCGACCTCATTTTTTCAGTGATTTCAGTTTGCTACAAAATGGCAATCTAGTGATATGCAACTGGCTCGGGCACGGACGTGGGCTCGGTGGAACCGGCTATCCCCTGCTGGAATTTACACCAACAGGAGAACTGATCGGCGGATGGCAAGATCGCGTCAGAACCTCGTCACCTCAAACATTTGTAATCGCTCGCTGACTAATTCTGTCCCACCTGTGTGACTATATATTTATCTTCCCATTCCGCTCTCGCAAGCTGCGTATAGCACGAGGAGAGTGACCAAGACGTTTCCGAGCCCAACCAGAAAAATGGGCCAATGAAGAAAACCCTAGTTCGAATGCAACTTCCTTCACACTGCGCGCCGAACCTTGCAAAGCCGCCACGGCGTATTCACACCTTCTTCGTTCGAAAAAACCATGCATGCTCACTCCATACTGCCGGACAAAAAGACGGTTAAGTTGACTGACGCTGAGGCTTAACTCTCCCGCAACCGCCCTTTCTGAAAAAGGTGTGGCGAGATTATGACGCTCGATGAGCTGAACCGCGCGCAAAACCCGCCCATCAATGTGTCCCATGCGCGAAGGAACAAGACCTGTTAGAGCGAGCGCGTTGATGCTAACATCAAGCCATCTAGCAAACAGCGCTTGCAACCGTAGGTGAGTGGCAAGGGTAGCCGGAGCATTCAATAAATGTATATCGGGCCTTGAAAATCTGCGCTTCACGAAGACCGCAAGCGCGCGGGCTGCGCGTTCCAGCTCAGGATGCTCTGCAGCAACAAGGCTTACCCCCTGTCCGGAAGCAAAAAGGTCTTCTCCTCCAGGCCAACTAACGCGAAATCGAACTGACAAGATTCGCGCATCTTCCGAAAAATTTCGCCACACCAACCCCGGTGGAGGAAAAATCCATTCCCCTGCCTTGGCTGCATACCTTTTGTTATTTACCTTCAATTCTACCTTTCCAGCCCGAAGCAACCACGCAGTCAGATAAGGCGCATCCGCTGTGCCCCGCCGCCCCTCCGGCTCAACCACTCCATCATAAATCCAGATTAAATGCGCATGTAAATACGACCACTCCACGAGTGGAATCATATGAACAAAGCCTGGTGAGCAACCGTCTGGCATGTACGTTATCAATATTGACTACTCGAGGGTGCTGTAAGCTACATGAACTTCCGGTCTACGTTCAGTGGGTTTTCAACTAACCTACAATATGTTGGCTAGAGAGCTCTCCCCAAATGCCAAGCGAATTATATCGAGTTCAATCACCTAAAGTAATCGCGTGCAGTTCGAGCGAATGTTGGGATTGTTCGCCGTAGTCTGAAGGTCGTCTCTGAGCTAGCCGCACAAGCCTCCCAGTCCGGTCGGAGGCGGAGCGTAGCACGGTGGGGCCAGACTCATGTTAGGTCTTTATAGGGATCGTGATCCAAAGTGGGCGGGCCCGCCGAGATAAAGAATAAAATCTGCGATGGCTCCGAATTTCGAAAACTCCTACGACCCACTTTCGTGTGGGTTCACAGTGTCGATGCTCAAAGCCTCACCGCCCTTCCATTCCAATATCTGACCTCCACGCAATAGAGCCATTCGTAAATCAGCATACGGAACGTCTTGAATACTGCATTGCTCCGAAATCGCCATCGCAGCGGCCGTAGCAGCAGTCTGCCCCAATACCATAAACACCGGTTCCATCCTAATTGAGCCATAAGCGACATGCGACGCTGCCAAGCACACCGGCACCAAAAGATTTTCGCACTCCGACGCACGCGGTGTAATCGCCCGATAATCGATGGGATAGGGAGGAAACCCATGCTCCTGAACATCACCTTCATTCCATACACGACCATTCACGGCAAAGCGGCGACAATTATGGGAATCCATCGTATAAGCAGCGAGAGCGACAGGATTCGGTGCCACTCGCGCACCGCGACACTCGTGCTCGGTCATAATATAGTCACTTACAAGGCGACGCGCTTCGCGAACATACAACTGGTGAGGCCAGCCTCCTGTCTCAACGAATTCGTCGCGAGCAAGCCCCCAGCTAGCGTAGCGTTCACGCACATCTTGAGGGACCACCGGTGCGTTGGCCATGAACCAATGCAAGCCCTGCTGATAGGCTATATGTGCCTGAAAAATACGCTCCCTGGTGTTGTAGTCTGCACAAGGCCATGCATAATTTTGCCCGATAAAATCGGTGGAAGTGGCGCCGTGATTATTGGTATCAGTCTTACTCTTCACACGGAGCCGATCAAACTTGGTGAAAATATCTCGCCAGCCTGCCGCGAGATATCGCTGATGCAGTATATACAAGTTGGGATTGTAATCTGCAGGTTTAGAAAATGGAACACGATTTACCGGGTCGTCGCTCATACAAACTCGGAAACAATAAGCTTGCACGCGATGGTCCTCAGCACCGACCACGGGCTGGCCAGGTTCTATACCAAAAACGAGTCCGCTCGCCGGATCTCCGGGAACTACATAAGGATCAACCGCTATGTCAAACTGATGCTTACTGTGGATTTGTGCTCCGTTTAACTTTTCTCCGTACTTAGCATTACCTTCGCGCCCCACTGTATAATTAACCCCCACTGCGGCCATGAGATCGCCTTCGTAACTCGCGTCGATATACATGCTGGCTCTTACCACTAACCCAGCTTGCGTGCGAACCGCCGTGACTCGTTTCCCCTCTTTTTCCACACTATCGACAAATTCCCTCGTGTAGAATTCAATATCATCTTCTTTAAGCCATTCCACAAATATATTATATGCGACGTGCGGCTCAAATGTCCACGCCTCACTCACTCCATATTCTTTCCCTACGCGCCGATAAAATTCCCGGGCCAAGCCGCCAATGGCCGCTTTGTGCCCCAGATCGGTCAAGCCTAGCCCACTCGCCGTCATCCCACCGATTTTAGGGCCTGGCTCCAGAATAACCGTGCGCAAGCCAAGCCGTGCAGCCTGCACGGCCGCGATCACACCACCAGCAGTGCCGCCATAAATACATAGGTCGGCTGAAATTTGTCTCTGCGGTCCCTGAGACGCGAAGAGAGGATGCCAATAGCAAAGCTTGTCGACCGGAGAATGCATAAATATTAGACTGGAACGTGTATTTAGAATTATTCGCGGTTATACAAATGTAATACACATAAATCGACCGACGACGGTTACATCAGCTTGGCAAAAAGTTATTATTTTTTAGCATTTCGAAGGCAAAACGCGGCGAATCTTGAAATCATCAGTGAGGCTGTAACCTCTACCTCAAATCAAGGAGCGCCTCAATATCGAGAACCAGACGTGCAAAGAAACTATAACTAGTCGGGAGAAAATCGAAAGTATCGAAACTCGCCGATCAGAGATCACCAATCACACTGACGTTTGGTAGGCTTGTAAACCGAGCTAACAATAACCCGCAACCCCTGCTTGTTTGCCCTAAAATGAAAATCACAACCTGCCTCAAAAGGCTGTTTGACATTCAACCACCCGCAACCGCATCAATGATCGCGGTTGTTCTAGCCGCAACACAATTCGCTAATGCCCAAAGTCCAAATACTAAATCCAACACCCAAACTGAGGCCGAATATACATTGCCAGCATTCGAGGTAACCTCGTCACGAGATTTCGGCTATCGGGCAACCAATTCGATTACTGCGACGGGAATAGGTACCGAAATATACAAAACACCAATAAGTGTAAGTGTTATCACCAAGGACTTGATGAATGATATAGGTGGAGCGGGGCTTTTCAGAGAAGTGCTACAATACACCTCAGGAGTGACCACCGATAGCCGCGATCCCAACAATTATACAATTCGAGGATTTCTCTCCCCCCTCTTAGTTAATCGCATCGGTGGCGCTTCCCGCAATCCTACTGCGGATTTCATCGAGCGCTCCGAAGTTGTTAAAGGGCCTAATTCCGTCTTTTTCGGCCGTGTTGCACCGGGCGGCGTCGTGAACGTGATTACGCTACGGCCCGGCGCAAATCAGGAGACACGAATCAAAGCTGTAGGGGGCAGCTATGACTACAGCCGGCTAGTGATCGACCATAATCAACCTATCACCAGAACCCTATCGGTTCGCGTAGCTTGCAGCATCCTCGATCGCGAGGACGGTTACTACGATTGGACCTATCTAAGGCAAAATGCAGGATACGGCGCGTTAACTTGGCACATCACGGATAAGCTCATATTCAACTGTAATTTCGATTATAACGAATCGGTTCAAAATCAGCCGCATTCAGGGGCTCGCTCCGACTACGAATATCTTGCTAATCCCTCCAACATTGGAGTGCCTATTACTACGTGGGGGGCCACCAACCGAACACCTTTCAACCGCCCTAGCATCACCACATTTGCCGACAACGTCGCTTATCTAGATGGAGACAAAGGTAACAATTCCGGTCCTGACAACTTCAAGAAAGATCGATCACGAAACCTTCAAGGTGAACTCACGGCCAAACCTCTTGAGTGGCTATCGTTGCGTTTCGGTGCCGCGCAATTTGACGCAATCGTAGAAACCTTGGAAGAAAGCGGCTTCCCTGATCCAGCAGGAACCTTTGTCGCTGCGCGCCCTGTGTATAACGGTACACATCCGCACAATAATGCTTACGAGGGTGAAGCCGTCGGCGAATTCAAAACAGGTCTGGCCTCCCACCGCGTTCTAGTCGGCGTGCGCTATGTCGAAAATAAAGACAAGACGTTCTCCGTCGCGGGTAACCTAGTTAACTGGAATAATAAAACGATGGGACCTCAGCACCTAAAGCAGCAGTTCCCTACTCCTTGGCCGGTAATGCCTACTTCCTTTGGTCTTCCTCACGGGACAGAAAATGCCTACTACGCTGCTTACCAATTTGGAGTGTTTGACGATCGCATTAAACTACTCGGCGGGTTGCGAAATACGACTGTCAAGAACAGGGCTAATGCCGGTCAACCCCTGTTGAAAACAAGCGAAACGACACCCCAAGCTGGTGTCATGTGGGAACCGATCAAAGACTTTTCAGTCTTCGCTAATTATAGCAAAACGTTCGAGCCACAGTTCCAAGTAGATGTTTTTGGCAACATAGCCCCGAACGTTCAGGGTACAGGGAAAGAAATCGGGATGAAGACCAGCTATTTTGACGGCCGGATCTCAGGAACCGTCTCGGTGTTTGAAGTGCTTCGTGCTGGCGAAGCGCGGAGAGATTTTCTGCGCGAACTGGCACTCGGCGTAAGCCCCATTCTCATAGCAGGCGGTTCCAGTCGCACTCGAGGTTCGGAATTGGAAGCGACTTTTACTCCCGCTCGCAACTATCAAGTCCTCTTCGCATATACATATCTTTGGGAGCGCGAAATTATAAAAGATACGGCGAGCCCTATTCTTGTGGGACGCAAGCTTCCGATGTCGCCCGAGCACACCTTTGCCCTTTGGCAACGGTATACGATAACATCCGGCACCTTTAAAGGACTCACTGTTGGCGGTGCCATACGTCACCAGTCTAACATCTCTGCAACGCTCCAACCTACATTTAGTATAAAATTGGAAAATCCTACTCCTGTCGATTTCCTAATTTCCTACCAGAACAAGTTGTTCAAATATCCCACGACCTACCAATTGAACATTAAGAATGTGTTCGATGAGAAATATCACGATTCATCATCGCTCCTGGCAGATCCACTCACAGCCTATATTAGTGTTACTTACAAACTCTAGTATCGTTGATATAGAACACAGTCATTATAACTTCGGTCACGCAGCCCACGCCGCCATGCATAGGGCTCCTTGTTAGCAAAATGAAGAGCCCCATGCCATACACAGCTAGTCCCACTCTGCCCTCCCGGCGCCTTTGGCTGATTGTAGCATTATTATTCACGGCGACATTCCTGAACTATCTTGATCGCCAGACGCTCTCGATTTTGAAGCCGACGATTAAGACCGAATTCAACCTCGATGATTCAGGGTATGCTGCTTTGGTCAACGTATTCACATTCTGCTATGCTGCTGCCTATGTAGGCAGCGGTTGGGTGGTAGATCGGCTTGGCGCCCGCCTTGCCCTTACACTATTCATGATCGGCTGGTCGCTCGCAACGATTGGCTGTGGACTCACGAGATCATTTTTTGCGTTCGCTGCATTTCGCGCCCTTCTTGGCATCATGGAGCCAGGAAATTTCCCGGCATCAATCCGCGCCATGACACTGTGGGCTCCATTGCAAAATCGTGCCTTTCTCATGAGTCTAGCAGGTGCAGGAGGAACGGTAGGGGCGATTGCGGCAGCTCCTCTTGTCGCCAGCTTGGCTACAGCTTATTCATGGCACGCCGCATTTGTGGTGCCGGGCTTGACGGGTCTTGTTTTGGCGATCGCTTGGTGGATAAGTTTTCGGGAACCACAAGAAGTTGCTGCATCTGCAGAGACAAAGCCTGTGACTTCGGCATTGCCATGGTCTAGTCTATGGAAACGACGCAGCACTTGGGGCATAATTCTCGCCCGTCTAGTCAGTGATCCTGTTTGGTATTTTTGCCTATTCTGGATGCCGGGTTATTTTCAGGAACAGCGAGGACTATCGTTGAAGACGGCCGGAATGGTTGGTTGGATCCCTTTCCTCGTCGGAAACATTGGCGCACTTTCTCTAGCCGCGCTTTCAGATCGAATTGCTCGCCGGGGCGGCGAAATGCTGGTGGCACGCCGAAGAGTCCTAATTGGTTCCGCTTGTTGCGCGCCACTCATCGCTCTCGTACCCCACGCGCCGGGATTGCCGACAACCGTGGCCCTTCTAAGTCTCGCTGCCCTCATTTGCCTGACATGGCTGTTGCTCCTCATGCCCGTCATTGCTGATACATTCCCCGCCGGAAATGTTGCAAGTGTCTGGGCTATCGCTGGGGCTTTTGGCGCAGGCGGAGCCATGGTATCCAACTACGTACTCGGGAAGATCAGCACAACATTGGGCTCGGAACACATGTTCTTAGCTTTGGGCTGTCTTCATCCGATCGCTGCCGGGTTGGTTTGTGCCTTGGTCAGAAACGTGGCGCCGATCGCCAAGACGTGAGCCCTGGTGCAGGCGTTGTCCGTTATCCGAAAAGCGAGGCAAATCTTGTTATATATAGCTATAGTTTAATACATAGCTATAGCTATGACACCATCGACGGGGCATGAGCGAGGCTAGTCGCGAGTAATAGTAATCGAAACCACCTGATACGGAGTATATTCTACACTTAATTCGGTAAAACTCCATTCAACAACAACACCACCATTCGGCAAAAGCACTCCGTCCATGCCTACCCGCGCCGCTTTCCAACCCGGATGCAGCTTGATGACCGCAACACCTCGACGCCCTTGCGTTTCGTGCAGTCTTAACGTCCACCTGGGACGGTCAGATGCAGGTTCTGCCCAGCTGGGCACCAAAGTTGGCGCACCAATAATCTCCTTCAACCCTGCGTTAACTTCTACACCCGAGTACGGCAAGCAAGGTGTGTACAATAGATCCGCCAATAGTGCTGGTTGATATTCAGCCGGAAGGTCGGAGGTGAATCGCGCAAGTGCGACTTGTATCCTTTGGCAACCCAGGTCTGAATGGCTGGGGCGATCCGGGCGCTCGCGGATTTGCGGGTGTTCCTCCGCACCTGTAACTAGGGCGCTACGCAAAAGGCTCACTCCTACTTGGCCATCACGAACGGTAAACCCATATTTGCACTCGGTAATAATAGCGAGCCCCTCGGACTGCGCGTCATCCATAACTACCATCCATCGACTCGCTGGAACTTCCCACTGAGCCTCCTCTATGGTGCGACCAGGCCATTGGCCGCGAAGCGTGCTGCCGTAAGGTGCGCCAAACCGGGCATCGCGACCTTGATATTTCGTAGTAAAAATAGCCTTAAGCAACATCTCCGGATCGCTCCAATCCACCTCATACACAATCCGTAATACAGCCTCTTCGGCTACAAGAATATAGCGGACGACGATCCGACTTTGACGGGCAATTTTATAGGTGAACGAGACACAGGATTCCATTGCCGAAGTACTTGCAATCGGTTCACCTACAAGCTGTGCGTCAAAACCGCTGACAAGCGAATTACGATCGACATCCCAGGCTTCAAACTTCGCAGGATGGTCGGGATAGGCACATAAGCGATGCCCGCCACCTCCGAGAGTAATCGATTGCCCATCGATTGTGAGATTACTAATGCCACCCTTCGCATCGAAGACCGCATGAACACGCGAATTCTTTAAATTCGAAATACTCACTTCGGGCGCACCAACTAAACGGGACTGCAAAGAACTAAGCGGTCCGCCACTCAGAGGAGGCATCTCAAAGCATTTACCACCATCTACCCACAAACGACGGGCAGGAAACGGATTGAACCAGCCGGTCCCTCCCACCCCCGCACCCGTCAAAGCGGTGGATGCTTCACGATCGGCATCCGCCGCCAGCCGCGACAACTCAGGAATGCCTTCTGCGTACACCTCCCAGATTGAGCTACCGGGTATATAGTCGTGAAACTGTGCAAACGCCAAACGCTTCCAATAGTTCTGATCGATTAAGCCCAAGCCACAAACCACGTGGACAGCTTCGAGACGTTGCAAAGCGCGTTCCAAACCGCGAAACGCCGCCTTCAGCGCCCCATGTGTAGTCAACACACCCCGATGCAACTCAAGCAAAAGTTCTCCACCGATTTCTGGTAAATCCGATTTTACTTCGGCTAGCTTCGCAAAAAACGTTTCGATACTGCCCCAGTTCGTACGGGGAACTCCAGAAAGGTTCGCAACGCGTCGAGCGCGCTCGCACATCTCTTCAGTAACTCCTCCACCTCCGTCACCATAACCAGTGGGAACTAGGAATTCTGAATGAACCGCCGCCTGTTGATGGTGCAACGCATCCTCACGGAGACGTCCTATATCAACAGCTTCATTGTAGTCATGCAGCTGCACAATATGAGCGACAACTTCAGAGCCGTCCGTGCCGCGCCATCGGAAACTAGTCTGCGGAGCACGGTTCACAGTATTCCAAGACAGCTTGGTGGTAAAGAAGCCCTCCACGCCAAAACCGCGAAGCAATTGAGGTAAAACTCCACTATAACCAAATACATCCGGCAACCAACAAACCTTGGCTTGCGAACCACGGATTGCCGCAAACGCTGCTTGGCCCAAACGGAGGCTTCGCAGAAGCCCCTCGCCGCAGGGTAGCTGCGTATCGAATTCAACATAACTCGCTCCCGTTGCTTCCCACCTTCCGGCTCGGATCAAATCACGCACTTGCCCATAGAGCCTGGGGGACCTGCGCGCGACAGCTTCATAGCTCGCCGGTTGAGAGTAACCGAATTTAAATTCCGGGTACGCCGACATCAGCCGGGCCTGCGTAGCCCAACTGTGTACCGCTTTGAACTCTCCCACCTGTTCAGTCCAAAGCCATACGAGATCGATGTGCGCATGCCCGGTCAAAATTGCCCTCAAAGAACCCTTCTCCGCCTGAAAATCTACATAGATCCCTTTTAAACTCTTAGCAAAAGCAGCGAGTCCCTCACGGTCCAAAACATCAATCGCGCGGTCCAAGCGCTCGCACCACCGTCGGAAAAGCGGACTAATCCTTAGAATAGGGGGTGAATACCGGATGGGGTCGATAAAAGATTTCTTTGCCTCCGGGTAATAGTGCTTATATTCAGCCTCTAGCACACTGTACAATACCAACAAATCATGATAGGTTGACCAGGCCAAGTCGTCTCGAGTTACGAGATAAGGCGACTTATAAAGGCTACCCTTTTCGGCTAAAGGTTCAGCAGAACCGTCGAGCCATATACCCGTTTTTATGCAAACTGCCTCGATTGTGATCTCACTCACATTGGCTGGCAGTGGACAGTGCCTGTGTGCCAAATCCAAACCGTAGTACGGGCAGCCGTCTATATAAACTGTCGCCTCAGCTTGATCCTCCCACACAAGATACCGAGATTCAGGCGTCTTTGCAGAAGGTAGCGCAACGCGGAACCAGCGTTGCGAAAATTTAGGCCCCCAATAAAATGTATCGCTCGGCACCAACTTAAAGCTGGCCGCCGAAACTTCATCGATTCGACAATGCGTGCGATAACTGTCGGTCTGCGTGACAGTAAGCGGCTCGCCAGGCAGCGAACGCCAGATTGAAGCGTGCACCCTCCGCATAGCTTCGCCGATGCGGGCAGGAATCAATTGCATTAGAGATGTTCGAGGAAGCATGAAATAGGAGCGCTGTCAGCAATAGAATAGTCGCGATCGATACTACGGCCGTAAGGTGTGACCATCCCTGGAACAGCAAAGAACAAAGGACATGAACCCTAGCCAGTGAACTACGCCGAAAACCGCGCATCCCTTTGCGCCTTACACTCAGCAACAAAGATCCTTTGAGGCGTATCCACTGATCTAGCATTTACTTCAAAATAGCTAGGGAGAGATCGGTGGCAATCCTTAAGTATAGCATTTCAACACTTTTAAAGTAAATCTCGCCATTCACCCCACGCACCTCAGTTCGAACAGCAACTAGGCCAGTAATCTTAATGACAGGCTTTCGCCGTATCACAAAAACCGTCATTTAATTGATTTACAATTAGTTCTATCACCGTACTCATCCAATCCGACAGGCGACAAAATATGAGGTTTAATTGAACGCCCTAATCTTCGCTGCGATCATACCGCCATCCTTTTCTATTTACAATTAACGGCTCTCATTGGCGGAGTGTTATGTGTTTTTGCGTTGCTATTATCTCTTTCAATAATCTACCTAGGAGCAGCCACCAAAAATGTAACCTAGACCGACCCGGGGCCGTACCCCAATGCAAGGACTTCCACCGACTGGAAGACTCAGAGCTTTCTACACATCCGCCACTCCTGCGAGTTCCCCACGAAACAATCACTAAATGATTATTACTTGTAAGAAAAAGATCCCCACTCGCTGGATCGTGTTTGCTGTAATGCCATGGGCTGCGTTCGCGTTCAACGATAACCTCCTGGCTGCGGCGTTTGTATTTTCGCTCAAGAAGTTTATCGAGAATCCCGCCGCGATAGGCTTCATCCTTGCCCTACCTCTCTACCTGGCGATCATCATCGCTCCGCTTTCGAGCTTTTTGTCAGATCGGATATGGACGCGGTTCGGTCGTCGAAAACCTTTCGTAGCAGCAGCGGGCACTTGCATGGTACTGGCGCTCGTCGCTATGCCTCTGGCGCCCAACTTCTGGACCCTCGTGGGGGCCTATATACTATACTATATCGGCGACGGCCTTAATGCACCGCGCGATCCCTTGCAGCAAGAAATTGTCCCTCCCAACGAGCGCGGCCGCGCGACAGGGGCAATGACATGGTATCAAAATTTCGCCTCAGTCGTCTTTTATGTATCCCTTTTTGGGCGATTCGACGAAGTACGCTATTTTGTGGGTTTCCCTCTCCACGGAGAAACCGTAATGTATTGGTCTGCCGCGCTGTTCCTCGCAGTGATGCTGATGCTAATCGTGTTAGGCATCAAGGAGGTTGACCAAAAGAGTTCGCTGCGGGGCCAACGACTTTCGCTACGCAATTTTTTTGGCGGGCTGCTGGATCGTGAATTATGGCCTGTCTACCTGCTGGTAATTACCTACTATCTCCTGAATATCTATGTTAGTTTCGGACCGTACCTTGGTGCACTTTTATATACGGATCAGTGGAACTACACCAAGCAGGAGATGGGCAACAACGTAGCCATCGGGGGGGGCCTAAATTTCTTTATCATCGGTTTTCTGGCACTGGTGGCCGATCGGCTGCCCCGCATGAAGGCCTTTCGCACGCTCATCTGTCTTTCCCTCGCTTGGAGCGCTTTCTATTTTTGTTACGTCAACTTCATTCTCCCCGATAAACACCCCTCGCTCATCGAGATCATTGTTTTTGGCGAAGTGGTCTCGGTTATTACTATACTCATCGGTATCATATACCCTCCGCTCACCTATGATTATGTGAAACGTAACAAAATGGGCACTTTCGCCGCCGGAGCACAAATTGCACAGCGTGCGACTCGGATTTTCGCCCTTTACGGCATCAGTCTTTTCGTAACGGTCTACTCCAGCTTTTTCCAACCGCCAGCCGGAGAAATGACGCGGATAGTGTTGCGCGATCAAATCGAAAAGACAGCCGTTGTGAACACGCTGCGTTCCAAGCAGTGGACCCTTCCTCAAGATGCTTCGACTACGATGCCGGCTTCGGCGCTATCAGCAGAAGCCTGGCAGGCCGATGGGGTCGTAGCGAAAACTGGGCGTGCTTGGGAACTCCGACTCGGCAACAGATTTAGTGCTAAACTTGCGACCGAAAGGGCCGAGCTGGAGAGGCTGCGTTCAGAGTTAGTTGCGGAAGAAAAGCAATTATTGGAAACAGCGTTTCTAGCGCACTCACCGGAAGAAAAAGCCAAGACTGCAGAGACAGCCCGCAAGAAGAAACTAAAAAGCGACGAGCTAACCACCCGGATCGCTGCAATCAATACTGAGCTCGCGAGACGCGCACAGACTTTCCAGGCCCAAGTGTCTTCTCTATTCAGCGATAAGCTAGTTTCAGAAGGCGATCAGGTGCTGTCAGCTCAAACAAAGCAGGCAATTGTTCTCGACCTCTCCACGAGAGATCGACCGGAGCCCAAAGTGATCGAGCAAATACTAGACGACCTGCGTGGTGAATTTCCAGCATTGATCGACTTGCGACCACTTAAGCGCGACGCTGGTTACGGACTAGCTGCCAGTATCCTCTTGCCGTCAGACGTGGACGAAAAAACACACGCCACGCAACTGCGGACGGCGATAGAACGAGTCGTCGCTAAGCGCAGCCCGGGATTGCTAGATAGCGGAACGAATTCGCTGATTTACCATCGCGAGTCAGCGTTCTTGCTCGAATTGCGTGTTATAGAACAACCGGTAATTAGCTATGTCTCCCCCGTGACCCGCGCGGTCAACGCAGTCCTGGCCCTTTTCGACTGCGCTCCCAGCTCCACACGGCGCCTGTCTGCGATCGCACACGGTCTGCGTGTGCCCGAGGAAACCAACCACGTCCACCTCGGCCTTGGGCGCGATTCACGAACAATCTTAGTCACAGCCCTTTTCCAACCTAACGCGACACATGCCGCTGAAATTAACGACCCTGTGGGACAGAAACTTACTACTCTGCTCGGGGACAGCGCGAAGCACGCAGCCATACTTCAGTACCGCGCTTTTTATGATCGGGTAGAAAGAGTCTCAGCAGCACAACGTGTCACGGTGGTTCACCCTGTCCTTACTGCAGACTATATGCCTATGCGCTACGATTATATGAGCGGCTACATCTGGGTGCTGTTCGTTGGACTCATAGGAGTATCGCTCACGCTGGTTTTTGGCCGGCTGGAGGCCCGCGGCGCGATCAGAAAATGTGGCATCGAGGAGGCCAAAGCATCGTGAATACACCTGCTAATGTCACTTACACCCCCAGATACGTTACGCATAAACGTGTACTGTTATTAGTGACCCTGAGCATTTTTAGCTTCGGGGTTTTCCAGATCTGGACTCCGCTCCGCCTCACACTTTTTGGTCTACGAGCCAAAGCCGAGGCCGTGCGCGTGGTTAAGGAAAAGGTCGGCTTCCCACCCATCGTTTTGATCGACGACGCACAGATCCGCACGCAACTCGAACCGCGTGATCGCAGTTATGTTTTTTGGAATGAATTTCGTTTCCAGGCAGCTGACGGACAAACGATCAGCGTACGCGCTAACGTCGGCAGCCAGTTGAAGCCGATGTATCCATTAACAGACGCCGACGGACTCCCGACAATCAACATTGTGTGCTACGACGCTGATTGTCCAACGATCGTAATCTTTCCGTTCTCCTTCAGCACCTGGCTCGCACCCGCAGTTTTGTTGGTGGTCGGCTTAGTGGGCTCTGTCATCAGCGCGATGCTTTTATATTGGGCAAACAAACCGATCGAAGTGCCCCTTATCGCCACCTCGGCCGAAACAACACCGTTAGAACAAAAATAACCCTTCCAAACAAAACGTCCAACCGAGTTTATCGTTCCCTTAACTATCCGCTATCAATAAATTTGGCAGCACGAGCGGCCGGCTTGCATATAGGCTAAAGCTGGGGAGGACTCTTTCTCCCCAGTGCCCTGGCAAATGCATGTCACGCGACGAAATAGAAAATCGGCCCAGTTTGAAACAGCACACCTCATCTCTGGAAGGCGGCTACTCTCTTTCGGAGGACAGCAGAACCTATTTTTACAAGCCAGCTTATCGTAAGAGCGAAACTAACCTAACGACCCTTCATAGTACTGACCGCTTTAAATGCAACTAACTAGTCAATCGTTACAAGAATACCTAAACGCCGCAGCCAAACAATACGACTATCTACTGACTCAGATCGTCAACAAGCCCGGGATCCCCCGCTCCTGGGCGTCCGGTGAAGTCGTCATGGTCCCTTCTCATGACTGGACAAGCGGATTTTTCCCAGGTTCTCTTTGGTTTCTCTTCGAGGCCACAGGCCAGAAGAAATGGCGCGATTCCGCAGAGCATTTTACAGAACTGCTCGCGCCGGAACAGTTCAACCGGCGCACCCACGACATTGGTTTCATGCTCTATTGCAGCTACGGAAACGGTCTGCGCCTCACCGGAGATGCCGCCGGTTACAGCAAAGTCCTCCTCAACGGAGCCGCTGCACTTAGCACACGCGTTATGCCAACGGTAGGACTAATCCGATCCTGGGATGAACAAGGACCATATCCAGTCATCATCGATAATATGATGAACCTGGAACTCCTGCTATGGGCTTCTAGAGAAAGTGGAAATTCCTACTTTCGGCACATAGCTGTGAACCACGCCGATCGCACCCTAAGTGAACACTTTCGCCCTGACGGTAGCTGTTTCCACGTAGTAGACTACGATCCAACCGACGGTCATGTGGTCCGCCGCAAAACCCATCAGGGCTTCGAAGACTCGTCGGCTTGGGCTCGAGGTCAAGCGTGGGCACTCTACGGATACACCCTCATGTACCGGGAGACACGCGATACTCGCTACCTCACCCAAGCGGAAAAAGTGGCCGCGTTCCTCATCAACCACCCACGTTTGCCCGCTGATAAAGTTCCATACTGGGATTTCGACGCGCCCGCTATCCCGAATGAACCACGCGATTCATCTGCAGCCGCGATCATTTGCTCCGCGCTACTGGAGCTCAGCGACTATACCAACACACGTAACCAAAAAGCGTACCTCGCTTTTGCAAAATCCCAGCTCAACGCACTTGTCTCACCGGCCTATTTCGCAAAGACCGGTACCAACGGAGGTTTCCTCCTCCAACATGCAACTGGGCACCGTCCGCAAAACAGTGAAATCGACGTTCCTATAAACTACGGCGACTACTATTTTTTGGAGGCCCTCCTCAGGGCAAAAGCAAAGCCCAATTTCGTTTTGTAGCCTGCGCAAACCTGCAGATTTGATAAACCCAAAGCCTCGCGCCATTAACGAGGCTTTCCAGATATACGGCCGTTTACCAGGCCTTCAGTTCTACGCCTTTAGTTCTGCTTGTTGTCGATAAATATATTATCGGCATAGGAACCTGGTGCATCCAAAGGACCAATGCCGTATTGCCCGTTGTTTCGCAAGAGGTTGCCGCTGAGACGTGTTTCGGTTGACTGCTCAACAGAGCAGTTCAGCATTACGCCACAACCATCATTACCCTCAAGTAGATTCTCCGCGATAACGGCACCCGAGCAGTTCGCTACATATATCCCGTGGCTTGTGTTGCGCGCAATTTCGTTTCCAAAGATATGGATATCCCTGGAGTTAAAGACACCGATGCCGCAACCACGAGGTGATGTGCCAAATTGGCCTCCAGTCACCTCTACTTTTGATACGTGACTCAGCCGTAAATTATGCGAAAGCCCGCGGCCCGGGGCGACGCTTCCGCCGCAATCGTAAAAATCGCATTTACTAACGACAACATCGGCAGCACCGGCAATAGCGACGCCGTCCAACGTACAATTACGAACAGTCAGATGCTCCAACCGGATATTATGCATCTGATTCTCGAACTGAGCCAAAAAGACAATGCCACCCCGGCTCGGCACCATTGGATGTGACCGCAACCAACGATCATGGTTGGGGTCATTTGCAATTGACCGCTCCGTAATTGTCGCACCCTCGATTACCAAATCGCGAATTTCCACATCATGAAGATCGTCGACAGCGTTCACAATCGCCGCACCGGCGCCTCTCTCTGTGAACTTTGGATCTAGAAAAAGGATCGTATCCTTGCCTTGCCCAGCCAAAGTCACGCCACTCGGAAATTTCAACGGACTTGGCAAACGGTATATCCCCCTCGCCAAGACCACCGTTCCTCCGCGCCCCACGAGCTTATCAATAGCATCCTGAACCGATTGAGTCGGCGAAAGATTAATCACATCTCCTTGAATCTCGCCCGTTGGGTGCTCCTGAGCCCCCGCTCCTGCAGCAAACACATGCCGGAGAACCGGCTTTGAACGCAGCTGCGGCCACCGTGTAGGTGCACATTCCGCGACTAAAAGAGTGAAGCCGGCTCGACCTTCTTCGCTCGCGACCGCCTGTTTGATATACGGTGTGTCCAGTCCCTTTGCACGGTAATGCACGAACGCTGCGCGATATATGTCTTTAAGCTCTCCGGGCTCAGATGGAATGCCTTTGATCGAAACGGAGCCACCCGAATTATAACGTGCAGTGTATTCCAATCCCACTGCCAACCGATCGTCCGCTGCTCCAAATAGATCTACGCCTTGGCACCACGCGATCTGCGCAGCTATCACAAAATACCCCAATCCCAGCTGCACGTGCCCCGCATCGCGCGTAGTTTCCTGACATTGGCCTGACGGATATATATATTTTGTAATCCCGCCGTTGCCTGGACCACGCAAATAATGGTTCACCGCACGATCGAAAATCGCGTGGTCATCCAGGAAGACGCCCATGCTAAGCTCTGCCGCGATAATCGCCGCATCCCAATTTCCATTAGCCTCTGGATAAAATCCGTCCAGCAACGGATGATAAACCATTCGCAACATGCGCTCAAATTGCCGTACATCATTTTCTTTCCATCCCGATTTGGAGTAGCGCAAAATCTCAGCCGCATAACACCAATTAACCGCTGTCCAGGCCCCCAGTAACTTTGCGTCATTATCCGCAAAATCCCAGATTCGATACGACCACGCATTAATCAACTCGATAGCTTTTTCTCGATAGGCGACTTCCCCAGTCAAATACCACACAAGCGCGGCTTCGGCAGCGACCTCTGAATTCAGAAACAGCTCGTCCGCACCGACCGGAGACCTTCCATATGAACCGCGAACAACGTGCGTAAACGGCTTCGGAAGGGTTTCGAGTATATTAACAATCGGCTTTTTGGGGTGGATCAAATGCGGCCCCTTCATCCGCTGCAAAGCACCCGTCCAAGGCTGTTCACCTGTAGCAATTTTCGACTTAATAAAATCGAGATCAGCTGCGGTTTGAATAACCCCCGGATGGGCAAAAACATTGTCAGCCCGCACTGAGCAGGAGGCTGCCACCATCATAAATATTGTAATAAAACAACGCTTACCTAAGCCACAAAACATAGCAGCCGCGATAGAACGTACACACGAAGCAATGGCGAAAGTCACTTTGATAGAGAATATAGATATTAACCTCACTTAAGTGAGGGTACTCGGCAAAAGGGGCTGATCAAAATATATTGACGGGTATCTTAGCGGGAAAGATAAGTTATATGTCAATGCTCTAGTTTAAAACTTCAGGCCCAAACCGCGTGCCTTGCGCGCACCTTGGGTGCCAATCGATTGAAAGAGCCCCATCCTTGTCCATCGCGTTTCCCTACGGGACAAGCCCGTTTCTACGCCGACTCCGCCCTGCGTTGCGCCACTTCACTGAGGATTCATGGATGGCGAAAATGTGCGTAAAAGGAATTCACTGTATAGCATTGACATATCTTTACGCGAAGATAGATTATTTGCAGCTCGATACACATCCTTTCCCTGACGTGCATGCGGCATGGTGTGGGTAGCATAGGTGTGGTTCGACATGCCCATGCACGTCAGCCACTTCCAAATGAAAAAACCGGTCAAATCAGACGAGACCAAATCAGCTCCCACTCAAAACGTTCCCGTCAATTATGAATATCTGCGAATCGAAGGGGAGATTTCCGTCACGCTGGACCGATTGTGTGCGATTTCACCGAAAGCCCAAGCTTTACGGAACAAACTAGCAGAGGTCCAATATCGACTCGGTACCCCAGGAGAGCGCACAAATGACGAAATGTACGCGATCGAGTTAGCACATGACCTGAACAACATGTTAGCTGGTTTCGGTTCATGTGAACCACCAGTAGTACCACAACTTAAAAAGCACCTACGCGCGCCAAACGCTATGCTAGAATGACGAAAAAGTGAAGGCTGCGATCTGATGATCAAAGGATAGGGCAGAAGGTATGGATCACGAGAGAATACAAGAGCTTACGGCGGAACTGAGCACTCTACGCGCACGCTTACGCCACTTGGAGGAGGAGAACCGGAAACTCCTAGGTGAGCGCATACTAATGCAAACATTGATGAACAGCAGCCTTGATGTAATTTACTTTAAGGACAGACAGTCGCGATTCATCGCCGGAAGCTCGTCATTGACCCGTCGTTTCGGAATCGCTTCTACAGACCAACTAATTGGGCGAACCGACGACGACTTCTTCTCGGATGAGTTAGCGCGTACAACATTTGCCGATGAACAGAAGCTGATGGAAACGGGCGTTCCCATTAATGGCAAATTGGAGAAGGAGACATGGAAGGACGGCCGGTTAACATGGGCCTTAGTGACGAAGATGCCTTTACGTGACGAAAGCGGAAATATCATCGGCCTGTTTGGTATTAACAAAGACATCACTGAATTGAAAAATGCAGAGGAAGCACTGGAGAAGTCGCAACGAGACTTGATTGATGCCTCTCGTTTGCTCGGCAGAGCGGAGGTCGCGACGAGTGTCTTGCACAGTGCCGGAAACTTATTATCAAGCGTCAATACGTCAGCGCTCGTGATTACTGAGAAATTGCGGGTTTTTAATATCTCAGGTCTGAGTAAAGCTATAAAGTTGCTTCAGGATAACTCAGGAAACCTACCGGCGTTCCTCACGGAAGACAGTAAGGGCCGGCTGCTCGTCCAATATTTGGGCAAGCTGGCAACTGCACTTGATAAGGAACATCAAATTCTACTCTCAGAATCTGAATCACTCGAGCGAAAGATCGAGCGGATGGCTGAAATCATCTCGCTTCAGCAGCAAAACGGATCTCCAAAATATCGATCGGAAAAGCTAGCACTCGATGCTCTCGTTGAAGATGTTTTGCGACTATGCTACGACGGCCTCGCGCGTGAACATATTGTGCTTTTTCGGCAGTTCGAGCCGGTGCCCCCTGTGGCGGGGGTTAGACATCTTGTCACTGAGATCCTAATGGAACTGATTTCAAACGCGCGTACTGTCCTTTCTAAGGCCGATCAGAAAGAAAGAAACATCGCGGTTACGATTAGACGGGAAGAAAAAGAAGCTATTGTGTCGGTCAGTGATAATGGTCCAGGAATGGGGCCGGAACTTTTGAAGGATGTTTTTGGTTTCGATGAGCGTGAAGCTGAAGCATCGATCGGATACCGCTATGCCTTGCATAACAGCGCTATATCTGCAAAGCAGATGAGAGGTCGACTGACTGCAAGCAGTCTTACGAGCGGCCAAGGCTCGACCTTTTCTCTGCATTTGCCTTATCCCGACGATCAAAACGAAAGGTCGGGATGAGGGGGACGGACAATCTTACATGTCGATACTTCCCTTAAGGCGAATATCATCAGACGAAGCACCAACAAGTATTCTATAGTTACCCGCCTCTAGCGTCCATTCGCGAGTCACCGGATGGAAATACTCAAACGCCCTCGCGTCTAGTTCCATAGACACGCTCTTAGTCTCGCCGGGTTCTAAATGAATCCGTGCAAAATTTTTAAGCTCCTTCAACGGACGGAGAACAGAACAATATCCCGGTGCCACATAGAGTTGTACGATTTCTTCGCCTGCTCGCCGGCCCGTGTTTGTAATGTCGAGCACTACTACACATGATTTTCCTTCGCCCTTTCTAATTCTTAAATTGCTATATTTATAGTTGGTGTATGAGAGCCCATGTCCAAAAGGAAAAAGTGGACGGATATCGTGCTTTTCATAATAACGATATCCAACAAATACGCCCTCAGCATAGCGCACTTTGAGGTTCGGATTTTTGTAATCTCGGAAGGCAGGCGATTCCGACTGTTCTTGGATATAAGAAAAAGGCAATTTACCCGACGGATTGATTTCCCCAAAGAGCACTTGAGCTATCGCCATACCTCCTTCTTGGCCTGGGTAATACGCTGCGGCAACCGCCTTGGCCCCAGCTAGCCAGCTTTTCATAGAGATAGGAACTCCCCCATATACCACCACGACAGTATTTGGGTTCGCTTGAATCACTGACCGAACCAACTCATCTTGTCCGGCAGGCATTTTCTGATCGTCAACGTCCGCGCCCTCCGCTTCGGAATACTCGCTGTTACCAACGAACAAAAGGACTAAATCCTTCCCCTTTGCTACCTCCACGGCTTCGTCGATAGTGGGACCAACAAGGGTCGCCTCAGGATCCTGCCAGTTGAAATGCACCCCCGAGTTCCCTCCAATCTGATAAAAATCGATCCGTATTTCATACGAGTGTCCACCTTCTAGCGATAGACTACATGTTTTCTGCACTTCCGCATGCTGCCCCCAATGATCTATGACCAGCTTCCCGTCGATATAGAGCCGGGAGCCATCATCACTAGCTAATGCTAGCGTATACACGCGCGTGGCAGGTGGGACCAATTTGCCGGTCCAGCGAATAGCATAATCTTCTGCATTCGTAATGCGTGGATCGGGGCTAAGCTGTTTAAAAGAAAAATCAATCTCCTCATCACGACGACTGAAAACCGGTTCACCCGAGAAGTGGGAGTTGTCGAAGTATTCCCCCCACAAACCATTATTCTTCCCATCTGGCGTTTTTAAGTACGCGGTCGGAATCGGCACGGTTTTTAGCGGCTCAAGGGCGCAACCTTGGGCATAGCTTAGTTTTATTTTTCGTCCTAGAGTTGCAGCAAGGCCGTCGTAAGGGCTGACGCTCGCCTGAGGTTTCACTTGAGAACTGCCCCCGCCACCAGTACGTGCGACTTTCGCATTCGGACCGAGCACCGCAATGGTCTTCACCCTATCTTTATCCAAAGGTAGTATCCCATCATTTTTTAGGAGCGTTATGCTCTTCTGCGCCATCTCAAGCGCGAGTTGACGATGAGTGCCAAAGGTATCGGAAGGGCCGCTATTCTCAGCTACAGCTCGATCGAAAAGACCCGCCTCAAATCGAACCCGTAGATGCCTCCGGATCTTATCATCGATTGTAACCTCCGCTACAGTTCCGCTTTTGATAGCCTCCAAAAGCCGTTCTTTGAACCAACGTGGATGCGGCATCTCCAAATCTAGGCCATTGTTAGCAGCCTGATCGGCACTATACACGGAGACCCAGTCCGAGATCGTCAATCCTTGGAAACCCCATTCGGCTTTTAGGATATCACGTATCAGGTAGCCATTCTCACTACAGTGCTGCCCATTTACCGAATTGTAAGCAGTCATCACCGCCCAGACTTTCCCCTCTTTAACCGCCGCCTCAAAAGCAGGCAAGTGTATCTCTCTTAATGTTCGCTCGTCGACCTGGACGTCGTAGCTGTTCCGCTCCCACTCCTGATCATTACATGCAAAATGCTTAACGGTCGCGATGACCTTTTGACTTTGCACACCCCTAATATAAAGAGTTCCAAGACGGGCAGCTAGGTAAGGATCTTCTCCAAAACTTTCGAAGTTCCGCCCTCCCAGCGGAAAACGGTGAATACCAACGCAAGGACCGAGAATACAATCCTTCCCCTTCCCGCGCGCATCAACCCCCAACGCCACACCAAGTCGATATACCAAATCCAAATCCCATGTTGCTGCTGTGTTAATTGAAGCCGGATATGCAGTCGAGATTCCCGCCCGTATACCGACCGGGCCATCGGCCATACTTATCATCGGAATTGACAACCGCTCAACACCACAAGCGTTGAACCCAGTGGTATCGCCGCCCAGCATCGCGATTTTTTCTTCCAGCGTCATAGCCCTCAAAAGGTGCTCGACGCGTTCTGCGACTGGCAGCGAGGCATCTTGCCATCTATTTTTCGCTTCTTGCGCTTCGCTGCAGATCGACGCGAACAATATAACGATCGCGATTATATTCTTAATCATATTTCTATCCTCCAAAACACAGCACTTTCTTAAACCAACACGTATTTGTCTAAGCACTTGTAACACAATATCTTCATTATAGGCGACGGAAATTTGAATAGATCTCGCGTATCTACGCGATAGGCGCCGCACTCAAGAAAAGTGCGGCGCCGACCTGTTTCTACACCCCACTTACCACAAAAGAAGCTTCATGATGAACGCCTTCTTAGAATTCGAAGGTCGTGGTAAGGGCAAACTTTCGAGGCTCCAAATAGCGGAACGCACCGGGAATACGAGTGGTCGCATTGGTAGTAATACCTCCAACGCGGTAATCGCTGTAGCCCGTTGTCACGAGCTCATCATTATTGAGAATGTTGTAGACGTTAAGTTGGATCTTAGTCTTCATATTACCGATTTTTGTCTCGTATCCAATGTGACCAGAAGTTACGTAGTAAGCATCCGAATACAGATAGTCGGAAGCGGACGCCGCTGTTGTCGCCACCTTGCATTTACCACGCATGTTAGCGCCGAGGCCAATTGCAAGTCCCTTTGACCAACCGGAACGGAACGAATAAGTACCATAAATATTAGACGTATATTTGTACGTGTTATTTAGTGTTGTTCCAGTGGTTAGGCCTTGAAGGCCGTTTTGTATTTGAACAATATCATTTCTCAGCGTTGTAGCGAGCCCCGGGTTAGTAAGTGCAATCGTGTCAATAGCGGCGGTTACAACAGGGAGATTCTCGGCCAGGTACTTCCTGTAACGCGGATATGAATCTACATTTTTAGCCTCAGGAAGCGCAGCATTGAAGGTGAGCCGGAAATTGCGAGTAGGATTCGCCGTCATTTCAAACTCCCAACCATTGAGCTTCAACGACTGAGTATCTCTCCATTGGTACGTCATTTCACTACGTCCAATATTGTTCCAAATTTCGTCCGTCTGTGTTCTGTTGAGTTGATTGACTAGCAAGTCATCCTGGACAGTCGTGTAGTAGTTGAGGCGAGCATCTAATTTGCCCTCGCCCAAGCTGATTTTTACGCCATAGTCCCGTCCACGGCTCTTAGATATGCCCGGAACTGAGCCGTCGATCAAAGTAAAACCAGTACTTGGTGTAGAAAAGGTCTCGGAATAGTTTGCAAAGAGGCCCAACCAAGGAAGTACGAAATATACTACGCCACCATTTTTACTTATGGGGTCGAACTTTTGCTTAATTTTCGCCCCGTAGACGAACTGAGGTTGAACACTTCCAGGAACATTCAAGGTATTGCCCGGCGTCCACTGCCCCGTAACCGGATCCGCTCGGCCGTTCATTTGAGTTCCACGGAATCCGTCACGACGCGCTCCCAAAAAGACTGTCAGGTTATCGTGGAGTAAGCGGGTGACAGAAGCAATTTGCATATAGTCGATAGTCTTGTGCTGGTGGCTCTCGTTAGAAGTAACGTAGGCCGCCTGCATACCTGGGAAAGCAGGCACTTCATTCGGCATTTCGTAGGCGCCCGGCTCATCCCAATAGAACCGAAACCGAATTTGGTTAGACGCGTTCGTGACGTTCGGGTTAGATCCATCGGTCCGATACAACGTTTGCTGCATAAGGTCAAATCGGTCTGCGCGACTGCCAATGATCGCATTTAGGTTTTCTTTGAACCAACTTTTCTCGACCCGGTAAGCAACAAATGCGCGGACGTCATCGACGAGATTAGACATTACTTGCTTTTGTGCCTGATTGTCGGAATACCCCACTCCATATTTAGGGTTGAGCGTAACGCCGTCAGGGAGGTACCGGTTGATATCAATAATGTATTGGTTAAACCCGTTCGGATTACGTTCAGTGGCTTCATTCCACAAATGGCTGTAGGCAATTTGTCCGAATAAGTTTTCACTGAACCGATGCTCTAGATAGGCGTTATAGGTGAAGAACTCTAAACGCTGCCAGCTGTTTCTTGGTTGTAGGTTAAACTCTCTCGATGAGAGAACAGGAAAGTTCTGGATCTCACTTCGGGGATCTGGACGAATCGCGATTCCAGTCCCATTGGACCTATATTGATTCTGCCAATTCGACACACCTATCTGAGGTATGGCAGGTATGAAAACGTTATAGACCCCACTCGACATCCGTCCATATGATGGAGACGAAGGAAGCGCCGTGCCTAAGTAAGAAGTGGTTTTGTCCCAATACGATGCTTGATCAGCATAGGTCAGAATCGTTACTGCACGCTTGCCGTCACCAAACTCGCCCGAAGCGCGCAAGGTTGTATTAACGCCCAACTTGTAGGATCCACTCAGGTTTATGCCCTTGTTATTAAAGGGAGTCCGATCCCGCCAAAATTCATCCTGATTATAAAGCACATTGAGACGGAAGGCTAAGCGGTCGTTTAGAGGCTGATTGATATCTGCTCGGACACTGTGAGCACCCCACGAATCGGCTCTCAATTCAGCTTTGTACCGCGGGCTACCAAAAATAGGCTGTTTGGTAAACATCGTTGCAATGCCACCGACGTTGCCGTCTCCAAACAACACGCCGTTTGGACCACGAGCATATTCATACCGCTCGGTAGCGTAGCTATCACTATTCACGTACCAAACAAAGTAATCACGACTGGGAGAATTCGAATTTGGTCCACGCGTATTGATGCCATAATCAAAGGGGTTGACGGCAAGATTTCCGGAATAAGTGGGCATCGTATTAACCCCCCAATCTGATATTTGCTGGAAATTGGTGGCACCGACATCGTCTATAAACTGCCGCGTCATTACCGATATGGCCGCCGCTGTTTGCTTGAGGGGCATGTCTGTCCGCGAGCCCGCCAAAGCGTTGGCTGCTGTGTAGCCAACGTCGCGCTCAATAGTCACCTCGAAAGGACTTAAGACCAATAACTCATCGGTGCTTTCAACCTTTTTGCCGTTATTCGAGGTATCGGTCTGGGCGGAGCCAGTGACTAGGTTTAACAGGGAGGCAAGAGTGATCAGTAACGTCCATCGAGTGGACCCTACTGAGCGTACGGTTCTAGGGGAGGTTAGTTTCATTGGGGAGAATGCCATCAGCATCCGAAGTGGACTGCGTTCTTAGGCGTAAGCCGAGGTTTCGAAATGAACTTGATATGTCAATGCTTTACTTTAAATCTTTTATTATATCGCTCGAACACTACCCCTTACTTCGTTATCCTGCTTTTATTTAACCTCTTGTCACCCGCCCAATGCCCCTAATCTGGAGTAAATGTCGATCAAAAGCAATTCCCTTCGGTTTTTTTAAACTTGCTGTGTATGCATTCCTAAGTGCTATATATCTTTTAGAAACCTCTTACAGCGTTCCCATTTTCAGAAGCCGCTATCGCGGGATACTTCAACAAATCACAGATATTCGTCTACCTAACGACCAGCGAAACAGCCGCCTTAAACCCCACTAAATCCGTGATCCAATTCTTCGCTAAAAGCATCAACACACCTTCCGCTTGCAGCCCCAAACTATGAAGAGCAAATCATCAAACCGAGTCAGCTGGCGTGAACGGATCGGATTCGGCTTGGGAAAGGTGGCAGTAGACGGTTCTCATGGAACCCTTCACGTCCTTGTAAACCCGATCTACAACATGACGCTCGGCCTAAACCCTGCGTTGATCAGCACTGTCGTCTTTATCCAACGCATCTGGGATGCGATGCTAGACCCCATTTGGGGAAACTTCTCTGACAGTTTCCGGTCGCGCTGGGGCCGACGCCGTCCGTTTCTTTTGGTGGCAGCAATGCCACTGGCGATTTTCTTTGCCGCTATTTGGTGGTTTCCAGCTGGAGCGAGCGGTAATTGGCTATTCTGGCATTTGCTGTTGGTTTCATTAGCATTCTACACAGCTCATTCATTATACGCGATGCCTCTCGCGGGGCTAACGGTGGAGGCCACCGATGATTATCATGAACGCACCCGTCTAGCGGCCACGGTGCTGGTTTTCAGCTTTGCCGCGCAAATCGTTAGTCAATGGATATTCCCTCTCACGCAACTTAAGGTGTTCAGTAACAATATCACGGGGCTCCGATGGACCACCAGTGCTTGCGCAATCCTGCTCGCAGTCTTCGGTTTGCTTCCAGCATTATTGTGCCGAGAACGAGCTTATGAACGAGCCGCGCAATCGAAATCGAAATCTTCATTGCTTCAGAATCTGCGCGTCGTACGAGGCAATCACTCATTCTTGGCTTTATTGAGTGCGCGTTTTGTCGCCAGCTTTGGATATAACATCGTCGGAATGCTCGGGATTTATATGAATACGTACTACGTCTTCAACGGGAGCATCCAAGCTGCGGCTCTTTTTTACGCAATTCTAGGCACCGCCTTTCAAATCAGCGCTATCGGTATGTCCGTTTTTATATACCCAACAATATCGCGAAGGTTCGGAAAAAAACGTGCACTCCAGATCGCGGCTACGATTCTAATCGTCGGATGTTCCTGCAAACTTGTCGTCTATCAGCCAGGGCACCCTTGGCTGCAATTGATAGTATTCTGTGCAAACGGCGCAGCTCAGGCTGGCTTTTTCTTACTACCGTCGGCGATGCTTGGCGATATCGCAGACCAAGACGAACTTAAAACCGGCCTTAGGCGAGAGGCCCTTTTCGCGTCACTTCTCTATTGGTTCGAAAAAGCAGGAAACTCCTTAGGATCGTTCTTGGCTGGCTTCGTTCTGATTTGGATAGGGTTCAATGCAAAACTGGGGCCCCAAACGGCGAGCACTCTTCATTTAATGAAGTTTAGTTACTTTTTCGTTCCTACAATAGGAGCAATCACGTCACTCATCTTGATTAAGCATTATACGCTCACCGAAAAGGAGGCCTACGAAATCAAAGAAAAATTGGCCCGAGGAAACCCACTATAAAGTCCGTGTCCTAAACTCCTAAGACAACCATATGTCGAACGCCACCTCTGAAGATAACAACGCTCCATCCCACGGGCGCAAGTTGAAGCACAGAGAAATCGAAGCAGGTGTGCTCAAACTCACGGAAGCTCTACCCATTGGGACCAAGATGCCCACAGAGCGCGAACTTTCCGTAATCTACAATTGCAGTGTTCTTACTGTACGTCGTGGCCTCCAAACGTTGGTAAACCAGGGTATCATTACCCGAAAAATGGGCAGCGGGACTTTCGTCGCTAAACGGTCGCAGATACCCCACCCCAGCGAACGCTTGCTGGGCATACTTGTTTCACGTCAGAGCGACGCCTATGCACATCGTGTTATACAGGCCATCGCTCAGGCCGCTCTCGAGCACAACGTGCAGCCTAGGTTGATTTGGGTGCGTGAGTTCGATCAAGAAGCACAGGTCCAAATAGAAAATCTTCAGAAGGAAGGCTGCTCCGCCATTACGATCCCATGGTTTCCGAAGGAAAAGATCGATCAGATGCGGATATTTCTTTCTCAATGCAAAATTCCGGTGAGCGTCGCGGAAATCGTCACGGGATTTGAAAGATACTGCTTCGAGGCTCCTCAGCTCTTCGGTTCGCAGACAGTAAAAATGACCAACTTGCTTTGCCAATATTTTCACCTCTTGGGCAACGAATATATCGCCTTCGTCGGGCCCGACGTTCCTCAAAATGTAATCCTCCAACGTCAGCTCGCCGCCTACGCAAGTACCATGACTGCCCAAAGCAGACCCCTGATCTGCGGGCTGGTCTCCACCCAGTCCCAATCGATGGACAAAATCGCGAGCCAATGGGAACGATACAAAGGAAAACTAGCCGTCGTTAGCTACGATGACGAGCACGCGCTTCGTCTTGTCACTGCAATGCATAAAATAGGCATGACTGCGCCGCACGACTTCCGCATCATAGGATATCACAACCTGGACGCATGCCGATTTAGCGACCCACCACTCACCACTGTCACCCAAGATTTTACGTATATAGCAAATGGCCTCATTCGCACCGCCCTCGCCCTTGCGAAAGGGGATACTGAACAGTATCAGCAACCAGCATCCAACATTCTAATCGTCCGTTCATCATGTGGGGGAGGTGAAAAAATCACCGATGACCTAAAACGGCAACTTAACGGCTTAGTCATAAACATTGAACGCGAGGAAGATTCCAAGCAAGCGGCTACTCTCGAACACTCACCGTAAAATTCGCCACCGCTTACGACTAATAGTGCTTTGCTGAACCCGGGTCTGCCTAACTTGCCAGTCAAGGCAGACCCGTTTGCCACGATTGCAGCCGCACTACACAAGATTCGGCAAATGGCGCCGCTTCAAGTAACAGCGCGAGACTAGAGGCAACTATCTATTTTG
Source organism: Nibricoccus sp. (assembly GCA_047600805.1). Lineage (GTDB taxonomy): Bacteria > Verrucomicrobiota > Verrucomicrobiia > Opitutales > Opitutaceae > JADKHC01. Next base: position 4,669,280 of record JASGKG010000001.1, on the reverse strand, counting down.
CAGCTGTCCACCGTTTCCGCAGTAGGTGCGCGGCGGCCTTGGGCTGACGCTGCCGGGTGAATACACCTTTCTTGTTTCCGATCGCACGCGTGACGCCTTGCTTTGTCATGAAATCTGCGAAGTTCCAAACGTGCTCCCCAATGACGAAATCAAGGCGATCAAAGCCACGGTGGAAATTCTCCAGCATGGAGCATTGATATTCTTCGCTGAACATTACCGGTGGATCAGCGTGGAAGCCAGCGATCGTATCAGCGCCATATTCACTAATGATGAGGGGTTTTTTGAAATGCTCATACCACGGCGTCAGCTCATTAACCGTCTGCAACTCGATGAGCTCTAGGTGTCCAGGATCGGAGTACCAACTGTGATAGCGGTTGAGGCAGAGAACATCAACGTGGCGAAAGGGGTAACATTGAGCAGGCGGCGGGACGTCGCCTACCACAAGCGTGACGGGTCTCGTTGGGTCAAGGCGTCGAGTTTCTGCGATAACCTTGCCAAAGTATTCGCCTGATTTTTCCTCGGTAACGATTGGTTCGTTTCCGACGCACCACATGACCACACAAGGATGGTTTTTGTCTCTTGAAATAAGTTCGTTCATTACCTGCAGATGATGCGCAAGTGTCTTCGAGGAGATACGCTCTTCGCAGAAAGTAGGCTTTGACAGGTCTTCGGAGCGCATACCGACTGCGGGAGCCTCATCGATCACTACGATCCCGGCTCGGTCGGCCATCATCATGATCTCCTCGGAATACGGGTAGTGCGAGGTCCTGAAGGAGTTTGCGCCAATCCATTTTATAAGATTAAAATCCTTCACGTTGATGGCTTGGTCTAGCCCGCGGCCCTTTATATCCATGTCCTCGTGCTTACAGCATCCGCGGAAATAAAACGGACGGCCATTGATAAGAAACTGCTTCTCAGTCACCTGAATCGTGCGCAGCCCCACAGGCAATCGGTAGACATCTTCAACCTGCCCACCCGAACTAACAGTCTCTGCATGCAATGTGTAGAGATAAGCTTTGCCAGGTTCCCACCAGTTTGCGTTTGGAACTTTCAGCTTGCCGGTGGCTCCTTCGCCGGTGGCGACGACGACGCCAGATGCGTCCAGCAGTCGCACTCGTATCAGACGTGTGCCGCCAATCAAATTAATATTATAATCCACCCAGCCCGTCGTATCCGTGCGTGTGGTATACACCGTGATGTCGTCGATGCACACCAACGGCAAAGCCAACAGCATTACAGGGCGATGAATTCCGGAATAGTTGAAGAAATCGAATTGATAGATCTGTGTTTGATAACCAGGCGGATGGTTTGAGTCGTTTAGTTTCTTTACGAATCCAGGGGGCAGCGAATCCCACCGCAGAACATTGTCGACAGCGACAGTTACGCGGTTTTCGGTCCCATAGTGCACGAGATTCGAAACGTCAGCACTGAACGGCAGAAAGCCGCCGCTATGCCGGACCGCTTCACGTCCGTTCACCCAGACGATAGCGTGATGTTCGGCACTCGCAAAGCGGAGCACTACACGGCGCCCCTTCCAGGATGCGGGGACGAAAAAAGTCCTCTCGTACCAAACCTCGCCGATATGATCACGTATTGTTACATCCTGCGTGATGTCATTATAACTCGCTGGCACGGGCATTTCGATGGTCTCAGTCAGCGGTCGTTCGAACCACTGCTCGGCATGGCCACGATTTGTTTTATCGACCCTGAAGGTCCAGATGCCAGAAAGGTCTTTGACCTCGCGGGATTCGCTTTCTTGAGGATACAGCATGATCTAGAAGGTGAACTATACGATATGTATTTAACAGATGCGATTATTGAAACTGATAGGTTACAATCAGCGTCGGGCGTTTCGCCGCGTTGCCGTCGTTCGCCGCGTTAAACTGGATGTAATCGGCTATGCTGTTGGCATTGTCACCGAGCGTGAATGACAATCTGCATTGGGTTTTTCCCGTCCGATTGATGGCAGCAATGCCGGCGCCGTTGAACGCGCCAGTTGTAAGGTCGCCATTGGCAAGCGGGGTACTCATTGTCGCAACGTTTGCTACGGTCGCGGGGGCTTGAAAGTCCGCTGGTTCTAGGACCACGTTGTTATTAAATCCGCCTGTGCACACGTCTACAGAACAAGCGCCGTGATCCAGAAACGGATTCGTACCGGCGACTGTGTCTCGCTTGAGTTGTAAGGTCGCTGACAGAATGGTTGCCCCCACGGGAATAGCTGAGGTGTCAAAGGAGTAGATCGGCTTAAACTGCCGATTACTGGCGTCGTCGCCGATTCTTGTTTTACCGCCTGCGGCTGAAATCGATCCACCCACTTCGCTCGTCGCGGTGGATTCCAATACCCAGCCATCTTCCGTTGCACTGCCATAGATACTTAGCACGACTGCTGGTGCGAGGGGCTTGACGCTTGTTTCATTCGAGTCGGGCCCTTCGCCGCCGCTGTTCACGGCGGAAACGACATAGTAATAGGTGGTAGTGTTGATGAGGCCACTATCGGTGTAGTGAGTCGTCGTTGGGCTACCGACGATTGTGTAAGGCCCCCCGCTTACAGTCGCCCGTTTCACGTTGTAGCTCGTGGCTGTCGCGGCCGCCATCCAGCTCAAAACAGTTTGCGCGTCACCAGGGGTGGCGGCTAGGCTCGTGGGTGCAGCGGGCACAGGTTGCATGGGTTTGGCACTCACTTCCGTAGAATCGGCGCTTTCCCAAACGGTCTTCACACCGGATACGACGTAGTAATAGGTCGTTCCATTTGTCACATTGGAATCTGTGTAACTGGTTCTGGTCGCAGTACCCAGGGTCGTGTAGGGGCCGCCGCTCGCAGGCGCACGTTTCACGTTGAAGCTGGTGGCTCCCGACGAATCAGTCCAGCTGAGGGTGACTTGGGCATCACCCGCGCTTGCCGCAAGATTCGTGGGTTCAGACGGCTCGGCATCGACAGACGGCTTAGCGCTGACAATACGTTCGGGTAGGCTCGATCCCTCAGTGTTCACTGCTAAGACGACATAGTGGTAAGTCGTGCCATTGGTTAGACCAGTATCGACGAAACTCGTATCAACCGGACTGCCGACAACGGTGTAAAGCCCGTACAGATTATGGTTTTTCAAGGCTGTGATGAGGGAGATTAAATCGAAAATTAATTGGGGCAGCGTGGTAGGAGGATTTTTCCTGCGCAGGACTGTGTAGTTACTGGCACCCGGCGACTTATCCCAAGTCAACTTCACACGAGCGTTGCCCGGTATAGCGGTCACGTTGGCGGGCGGGATGGGCACGGGATGATTCGATGGCGTGGCGTAGGCTTCAGTTGAGTCGAGGCTCTCGCCTACTCCGTTCACGGCCGAGACGACGTAAAAATATCTACGATTATTCTGGAGGCCGACATCGATGTACGAAGGTGCGGTTACGGTGGCAATGGTCGTGTAGGGACCGCCACTCATCGTTGCCCGTTTTACATTGTAGCTCGATGCTCCGAAAGAAGCTGTCCAGCTTAACGAGATTTGCTGTCTGCCTGCGATCGCAGTCAGGTCGGTCGGAGTGGCTGGAATGATATTAGGCAGAATCGTCAGCGTCTTGACTGAAGATAGTTTCGCTATGCCGTGCATATCGAATGCGACCGCGGTAATATTATAGGTGCCGACCACGGCAAAGGAGGTCGTCCATTGATAAGGTGCTATATCGGCAATGCCAATTTTACTGCCGTTCGCGTAAAATTCGACATAATCGATACCGTCGTTGAGGTCGGCATCAGAAGCCGTCGCCACAAAGTCGACGGGGTGATTAGCATAGAACGAGGATTCACCGGTAGAGGTATCTACGCTAACAGAGGGGGGAGTGTTGGTTGAAGGCAGTCCGATCGTGATATTATCAAAATAGACTTCGCGAGCTACAGAGTCAGAAGGCCCCACACTGAAGCGGAAGCGTTGAACACGTGGGGTGGTGGCCGTGATGCTCGTATTGATGATCGAGCTAAGCGGAATCTGATAGCGCTGCCAGGTGCTCGTAAGCGGTGCCAGGGTGATCCAATTGCCAGTTCCGGTGTCCGAACCCGTGTCTAGACCTGTGGTCGCATCGCCCGTCGTCCCTAAGGTCACTTTGACCACCGCATCAGCGGCGCCCTTTGCATAGAACGACAAAACTTGGTTGGCCAAAATGCTTCTACGGATATCTACGCCACCGATTCCACCGGCGGTGAGCGGTCCGCGGATATGGAGTCCACCGCCACCTGGAGTACCTGAAGGCAACGTGTAGGCCACTTTGATCGCATTGGTGCCTGATTGCGGGCCGGAGGTATCCGCCGTGTTGATCGTCACGTTCGCGGTCGGAAAAACGTAGCCAAATGTGTAATCGGAAGTGACGGTAATTTTGTCGGCATACCAGGTAAAGTTCTGCCAGTAGTTTGTACCTACACCACTGACATAGTTCGGCAAAACCGTGGCCTGGAGCGTCGGCATGCTATTATCCAAACGCGGTTGCATGCGCGTTTCACTGGTAATGGAGATACCACCGGAAGCCCACTGCGTTCCAGAGACTAGGCCGTTGCCGCTATTCTTCATGTACGCAAGCATTCGGTCGGTCACAATATTCCAATTTGCTTCGTCGGTTTTGTACGGCGAAGCATACTCGCCGACCAAACCGCGAACGTTGTTGGCCACGCACCAGTCCACGAATGGCTTCACGCGATTGACGCCTACATTATAGGCGTCGTCGATCGTGGGGTAACCCGACTGCCCAACCAGTTCGCCGGTCAGCGTCACACCATGGCTCCACGTACCGCTTTGGTCGCGGTCGGTATAGCAGTGCGCCGAAAAGATGAGGTTATTCGACGGATCGGTGATCGCCAGCAAGGGCGCACCCGTCGTCAGCCACGCCGAGGCCTTGTTATAGCCAGGCGCACCCTCAAGAATGATCGCAGTTTTGGTATCCACTTCACGGATCGCATTCACGGCGACTTGGCAAAAGCTGACCCAGTCGGCCGTGGTCACACCAACCGGTTCGTTCATGATGTCGTAACCCCAGATCGAGGGCCGATTCTTATAGTGGTCGGCTATCAAGCGCCACACCCGGCCAAATTCGCTCGCGGGTAGTTGCGACACTCCGATTTTGTAGGCTGTCCTCACTCCAGCGACCGTCAGCGAACGGCCACCGTAATTATGCATGTCCAGTATGATCCGCATGCCTCGCGCTTCCATCGCCGCAATCGACGCGTCCAGCGCCGCAAGATCGGGAGCCCACAGGGCCGAATCGAGCACGCCTTCAGTGTCGTGCTGGATCCGGTCCCACTTAAACGGGACCCGCACCAGCTCAACGCCGATCGCTTTGGCCATGTCTATGTCGTTGGCCCGGGGATACCAGTAATCCGTCCCAAGCACCCCAGGATACGCGCCACTTCCTCCAAAATCTCCTCCGGCTAGATTCGCTCCTATCATCCGCGGCGTGTCCGCCCGCGCTGACGTCACCATTGCTGCAGCTAACAGGGCGACCGCGCCCGATACATACGCTAATATAAATCTAAACGTTTTCATTTCAACATCCTATATTTATTACCAAACAAGGACCATGCCGTCCTACTGAAACGAGCCTCGCGCGTCAGTCGCTGATGTCGACAAGGCCTACTCGATTCTTATCTTCCTACCAAATACACTTTCTGTATATTTAGTATTCCGCGCTTCGCCGCAGAATAACTCACCATCCCAAGCAAATGCGCCGCATCCAAATGAATGCGGCGCATCCCATATTTACCTAAACCATACTAATACACCGATATTTATTCCGAACCAGAAAACGGTACTTAGAATTCAATGGTGGTCGTAAGTGTAAATTTACGGGGATCGATATAACGGAACTTGGAGGGCACTCTGGGGAAGGGAGCTGTACCAGTACCACCTGCCTTATAGTCGGCATATCCAGTGACAATCAAGTCGTCGTTATCGAGGATATTAGCCACGTTCAGTTGAATCTTTCCGTTAATTTTACCGAACTTCCTTTCGTATCCAATATGACCGGAAAGGATATAATAGCTGTTCGAATAAAGGTAGTCGTATGCTGAAACTACGGTTGAACCGACTTTAGCAGGACCACGGAAGTTCGCCCCCAAGCCAAAGGCAAGGTTCTTCACTGCACCAGATCGGAATGTGTAAGTACCATAAACATTCGATAGATACTTGTAGGTACCGTCACTAGTAACACCTTCAACCTGGTTCCTAATATCAGAGGCTATTTGATTTATATCGGTCCCAATCTGCGCTGCATTAGGATTGGTGGTGTCGTTAGCTGCCGCCTGCCATGCAGCTAGGTTTTGAGCGATATAATTCTTAAAACCGGGATACATATCGCCGTTCTTACTCCGAGGGAGCGCGTAGTTGAAAACCAAACGGATACTACGTGTAGGATTAGCGATGGCCTCAAACTCGTAGCCGCTCAACTTCAAAGATTTCGTATCTCGCCACTGAATATTAGCCAACTCAGCCTTCCCCATATTGGTCCAGATACGGTCGGTTTGAGTTTTATCGAGCTGGTCGACGAGAAGATTATTCTGGAGGGTGTCATAATAACCAAGGCGAGCACTCAATTTACCTTCAGGCAGAATGAACTTGAAGCCGAAATCCTTGCCCTTACTTACAGAAACTACAGGAGAGCTTCCATCAACAAGGTTAGCACCTGCATTTGGCGTACCAAATGTTTCAGAGTAGTTCCCGTAGACGCCGAGCCAAGGAAGAGCAAAATATACTGCACCAGCATTCTTGCTTACCGGATTGTATTTAAGTTTTGTTTTTGCTCCTGCAACAAAAGTCGGGTTTGTAGCCCAGGGAACATAAAGGGTGTTTCCTGGCGCCCATTCTCCCGTCGTAGGATCATTACGACCAGAGAGCTGACTCTGGCGGAAACCATCGCGACGAACGCCCACAAAAACAGTCAGAGTATCATTCAAAAGCTGCGTTGCTGAGGCAATTTGAGCATAATCGATCGTCTTACGTTGATTAATAGAACTCGTAGTAATGTACCGAGTGGGAACTCCCGTGCCGCTAAAATCATTTTGCATATTGTAGCTGCCTGGCTCATCCCAATAATAACGAACTCGCAACTGGTTCGCCGCAGCAACAGCGCTCACATTTGCCGGACCATCTGCTCGGTAAAGAGTCTCTGCACGAGTATCAAATCTATCAAGACGAGAACCGACGATCGCGTTTAGGTTTTCTTTAAACCACTTGTTCTCGACACGGTATGCCAAGAAAGCGCGGACATCGTCCACAATGTTTGACGATTTATTGCGGCTGACTTGATTATCAGAATACGCTTTGCCGAACTTAGGGTTTGCGACGGCCGAAGTACCCCCTGTAGCAGTAGGAAGAAACTGATTAATGTCGATGATATAGGTATTGAAACCGTTCGAATTCCGGGTGGTGGTCTCATTCCAGAGATGACTATAAGCCACCTGACCGAAAAGATTATCACTAAAGCGATGTTCGACAAACGCATTATAGTTAATAAATTCCAAACGCTGCCAAGAATCACCTGGCTGTAAATTATATTCCCTCGAAGGCAGAAGCGGCAAATTAGCGGCACCGGTCCACTGCGTATCGGCAATCATAAATGTAGTGCCATTCGTTTTGTACTGATTGGCCCAGTTTGCCACACCCGCCTGAGGAACGGCCGGTACGTACACGTTGTAGGCAGAAGTCGAAACACGGCCATAACCAGGGTTCGACGGGAGCGCGGTCCCTGAATAGCTGGTGGTTTTGTCCCACCATGACGCCTGATCCTGGTAAGTTAGCATGGTGATTGGATACTTACCGTCACCAAACTCGCCCTCCGCACGAATTACTGTCCCATCAGTTAACTTATAGAGGCCACCCAAATGTGCTCCTTTGTTCTTAAAATAGGTGCGATCGCGCCAACCGTCTTCGTCTTTACTTAGAAGATTAAGACGAAATGCTAAATTCTTAGTGACCGGCTGGTTTAAATCCACACGTGCAGAATAGCCGCCATACGAATTTGCCATGTACTGCGCTACATATTTCTCGCGAGCCAAGATCGGTTGCTTCGTAAAGATGGTAACGATACCGCCCGGGTTGCCGTCGCCAAAAAGTACGCCGTTTGGACCACGGGCGTACTCATATCGCTCAGTAGCATAACTATCACTATTAATGTACCAAACAAAGTAGTTTCGGCTCGGAAAACTGACATTGGGACCGCGCATCTGAATGCCATTGTCGAATGCATTAAATGCAAGGGAACCAGAATAGGTCGGGACCGAATTCACGCCCCAATCGGCGAATTTTTGAAAATTCGTCTCCCCGATGTCGTTCATAAACTCTCGAGTCATAACCGAAACAGCCGCTGCCGTATCCTTAAGAGCCATATTCGTACGTCCACCTGCGAGGCTATTTTCAGCGACGTATCCAACATCCTTCTTCGTACTTACATCAAAAACATCCAACACTATTAGATCGTCATCTTTTTTCTCAGCTGGAGCTGCGGGCGATGATTGAGCGACGGCGCTTTGAATCGGGCCTGCACAAGCAATGAGTAAAATGAGCAATGGCTGGATGCGCATGCACAGTGGTAGTTTCATATTTATGCGTGGTTTGTTTGTCATGGGGGGAGGGTAACGCAACACGGAGCAATCAGCCCGGGGCTTGCGCTAGAGAGATCAAGTAATGCTATATTTACTATGTCAATGCTATAGTTTAACGGACGGTGTTTTTACCGTTTGTAAACTAAGTACCGCTCATATCTTCCATATATTCAACTATTTGCAGTTAGACACCCCTACCAGCTTTGGGTACCGCCCTGTTTCAACAGCGTCGAGTTTTAACGTGACCTCCAAAACCAAACATCCATCGCAAGATCCTATAAACTCGTATCTTACGAATAAACTAACAAGCTGATCAAAACTACCCGATTTTATCCATAGAAACGTCAGTCCCATGATTGAACCATTTCAACATGAATTTTGTCGACCGGAACTCTCAACCATAAATGCTTACGCGTGCCGATCTTCCGGCCCGTCGCTCTGTTGAAGTACCTCCGTCGCGCTTCCTTGTGTCTTCCTTTGGCACATTCAGAGAACTACAACATGCGCTGAACTCTTCCTTCAGAAGCAACCACGCAGCAGTTTTGTCCGGCGTCAGTAATGCTATACCCTGTGCTATGTAAGCTCGTCGCATTCAATGGATTTTCTAGAGAGGCTCGGCTACCATCAGCCAAAAGGCGCTTCGCTCACTACCCGCAGTTCAACCAAATTAGCTAAACATATGAAAAGGGAAGAACCCGACCAGTGCTGCTCCAGGGCGACAATTATCCGTTTCAAGCCAGCTACGCAGCAGATCGCTCGCGGTGTGCGCCACCACCTTCGCAGCCCTTCTGCGCTAGCGCAAAGAGCTCTCTGAATGAATAACGCCAAGTTCCCGGCAAAAGTTCGATGGGGTGAAGGACGCCGTTCTTTGTCATCCGCCAGATCGTCGCGCGACTAACACTGAGCAGCTCAGCAGCACGTTTCTGAGTTACCAGCAACTGTTCGTCGCTGGCAGTGCCAACGATATCCGGGGTCTCCACCAAACCATTGACAAGACGTTGCGCGACGTTCTTTTCCGCCGCCGATAGCGAGACGTCAGTAGAGAGTACGGTCTGCAGGATCGCGCGACTGGTTGCATTCATAAACTTGAGACGTCTAGTCTCTCAGCCCAACGAAGGAACCAACTTCACGCCGCTTCTGTACCACCAAGGCGATCAAGGCCAGATGCCAATCGTGGAATACGTTTTGGCGGTGTGCGACGCGCAAACCGTTTTCCGTTGTGGCCATCTTCCACTTCACTGACGCGACTATCCGTTGTTCGTTGCGATCGATGAGTGAAACTTCGCCGTGTTCGCAGCCAGGCGATTGCGCCATAAAGGCTTCGACCGCGTCCTCATGGGTTTCCGCCGTTGCCGCCGAAATGCAGACGCCCTCGGCATATTCGACGACAACTTGAAAACGCCCGCCGGGACGAATAGCAGGTGCAGGAATCATGGTGTGGCGGAGTGCGAGATCGGAATGGTTGATATTCACGAGGAACATTTCGTCCTGATGCACACCACTCCACAATGAAGTGCTCCCTCCGAAAACGGTGTAAGCCAACTACACCAAACACGGTATCCCCTCAGTCGCAAGCTCCGCTAAAAAGCAGCCATTCAAACCGCTCAAGATGCGGCCATCGCTCGGACCGAACTTAATACTCCCTCTAAAATCTTGTCGCGGATCTCCGTCGGAAAACCAGCTGGAAGTTCTCGGCTCGTAGCTTCAACAGCCTTTGGTGCCGCCTGGAAAATTTCATGGAGCAGTGCTTGCGCATCGCCAAACCCGGCCGCCCTTGCTGTCGCGTCCCACGTACGCGCGCGGATTTCAGCCAACTTCCAATGAGAGCTTTTACTACGGACCGCCATGGCCAATTTAGCCTTTTTCGGGTCGAGAGCGTGAATTCCCCGGCCAATAACCGGCCAGGCCGAAAGCACATCGTAAAACGGCGTCAGCCGGTGACGCCCCCCGCGCTCTAAGAAGAGAGAAAAATTCTTTGCGTGTCCATCCGTGGCCGCCAAAAGCCAGAATACGATCTGCGCTTTCAAAAAAGCACGTTTGTCTTCGGTCGGTGTCAGACTCGCATCAAGGACGCGAAGGATCTCGCGCATACCAGGTCCACCGTCGGCTTCGTATTTTTTTGTGCTCGGAAGACCCAGCGCCTGACAAAAGTCTTCCTGCGGAAGACGCGCGATCCAACCTTCGTCCAAAAGACGCCGATCAAAGCGCTCCACTGAGAGCACCTTCTGTTTACCAAATTCAAGGATCTCACATCGGGCGGTGGCCAGACCCATATTCTGCATCAGGCGCGAACACAGAAATTCATTTTCAACCGAACCCTTCATGTCCATCTGCAGGGCTCCGATTAGCCCTAGTGGCAGTTTCAAGATGTGCGTTGTCGGCGTCGCGCCGAGCGGTCGGCGCCAACGTCCCTTATAGTAAAGGAGCGCAGTCTTTTCCTGAGCACCTGCGATGGAAATTCGAAAATCTGACGCCTCTTCCTGCCCTAGAACACGTGAAGGCGAGAGGCTCGCCGCAATGACAGCTTCGACTGCGCCTTCGCTGAGCGCCTCCCCTTCAATGCGGTCGAAGCCACTCGGTTTTTCATCTTCAGCCAGTAGTTGAACTGCTCCGACGCAATCACGACCGATCGCTTTGAGCAGATCGAAAGCCTCAATGGAATCGGTGCCAAATCTGGAGCGGAGGCGATTGCGGATCGAAGCGGCATCCGGCAATAGGTTGTCGAAATAATTCGCGACTTTCGGACCGCGGATTGGTTCGTTTCTCAGCGTAAACGGAAGCGACAATGAGAGGGGTCGGGCCGCTGGCGAATCGACCCAGGCAGAATCGTATTCCAGTCTGTGCACCCCACGCGTGACAGACCACGTCCCCACTCGAAGGCCGTTCATCCAAATAGAGAGAAGGGAAGAACCCGCCATGTTACCAATCTGCCTTTTCTAAACGGGAGGGTTTCTTCGCTGCCTTCAGCTTTGAATTACGCTCCTTCGCAGTCGTCATCTGCTCGACCACGGAAAGTTGCCCTCCCAAGGTCGCGACGATTCTAGCCAGCTGGTCAAAACTCGCTCGGCCCGGGGCCGCTTCGATGGCCGCAATACGCCGCTGGCTAACACCAACCTGCCGGCCAAGCTCAGCCTGTGACAGCCCGCGCGAAGTCCGCATCGCTCGAAGGATGGCTTGGAGCTGCGCTGGCGTTGAGACGGGAAAATTCATTTTACGGAAACTAGCACTTAGGAGTTCTAAATGCAAGATAGAACTTAAACATGCTGAAATCCACTTAGCACTTATAAGTGCTAACGTACATCACTCGTCAACCGATTGATCCGACCATCGGGCGCGGAAATCCTTTCATGCCCGTCTTCACCTTCGCGCGCAACGAACGCGTGCCCCCAAACGCCAGTGAACACGCCAACCCGCTGCCGGTCGCGGGCCAACGTGGCTCAGTCAAGATTGGCACGTCACCGAAACATCGATCGGATTCTCCCACATCCTAATCCGGTCGAGTCGCGTCCACTCATACCCGGCGCCGACATTCTCTATACGGCTGGTTTGAATAGTCGCAGACATCCCGCCAAGGCGGAACGTTCCTTTTTACTCGAGGCGCGGTTGTTCTCTCTGGCGGCCCCTCCATCCGGATCGCCGCTGCGCGGACAGGTTAGTTTAGGTCCTCCTTGAAAGGAATCCCCCCCAACTGCCCTTCGTTCCAGTCGGCCCCCCCGCCTTGGGCGAGAGAGCAATCCCGCTCTCAAAACCAAAAAAGGAACAATATGCCCGCTAAAAATACTCAAACCGCCTCACAAACCAAGAACGCCGCCACCAGCTCTAAGCTGCCCGTCAAAACCTTCCGATTCGGCCGAATCAAAGCCGCCGTGTGGGAGAATGAAACCGATCAGAAAACATTCTTCAACGTGACGTTTGCGCGAACCTACATGGACGACGCCAAGGAATACCACGACACGGACAGCTTCGGCCGCGACGACCTCCCGCTCGTCGCCAAGCTCGCCGATCAGGCGCACACGTTCATTTTCGACCAGCTCGCGAAACTGAAAGCCGAGCAAACCGAATAACCCTCGCGCCCAAGGCGGCCGGATTAACCGGCCGCCTTTTTTGTGTCCTTCGCGGCAGAACCAACTTCGAACCGTTACCAACCGATGCTCGCGTTGCTCATTTTTTCTAGCGACTGCCAGCCGCTGGTTTCGCCATTGTACACCCGATCAAGGTCGTATCGCTACGCGATCTCCACCACGCGAAATCACTTCGCTGCCCTCTCGTTGTGAGGTGACACCTCACTTCCTCGGCGCTCCGTCCACCGCTTTGACTTTCGGGTGTGAGGCGAAAACTGCCAATCGGCAGTGGGCGATAAGGTCACGAACCGTGACACACGCCCGACGCGCCGAACGGCTCCTAATCATGATTCGTGAAAACGTATTCGGCGATATGCTCTATTCCTACTCCCGCAAGCAGGCCATCGAGGACGGCGTCCTCGTAGACCTAAGCCATGTCGACTCCATCAAGCAGCACTACAAATATCCGTTCGCCTGTACCGCTACCGTCTGGTCGATCATCGAAAGCGCCTTGGAGCAACCCGGTCAGGATATCTCCGGCATCTGCCACGACATATGCACGATGTCGAAACTCGCCCTCAAAGGCAGCGACGACACTGAGCAAGTTCTCTTCGAGGTCATTATCGCAGGTCGCACGCACGCGCTAAAATTACACTGTGGCCCAGGCGACACGCCCGCCCCGGTGCTCACGCTCATGCTCCCAAACGAGGACTGAGCACGGGGGCTTCGGCCCCCTTTTTTCGTCTATCAGCGCAGAAACCCTGCCGCACACCCTCCCGTGTTCTCGGTAGACCCGTGCTACTGCCAACACAAAACGGGCAGGATGTTCTGGCGGTTGATCGGCCGCCGTCGCGTGCCGACGTCAACAAAAAGATACAAATCTGCCGCATTTCGCGGCCAAAACATATGCCAACCTCCACCGAACTCCCGCTCAATGGAACTTCACTCAACGGTCGCAATGCTCGTTCCTACACCACGCTCGACGAACTCAGCGAAATCAAACGGCTGTTGCTTCAAGCTGAGGTCCGCCTCGCGAAAGCACGCGCTAACGCAGCCGGGGCCGAAGCTGACGTGAAAGTTTTAAGCGGACGTTTGCGCGCGATCAGCAAATAGCACTGCTGCTCCCATACTGAAAACGAAAAGGCCGGCATTTATGCCGGTCTTTTCTGTTCTGCAGTATCTGTCCAGGAAGCCTAAGCCGTAACCTCTGAGGATTTTTTGGTGGTCACTGTTAGTTTGCTAATCCGCCTCTGAAAGCCGGGACGCAACACGCCTTCCGGCGTGATATGCACATAACCTTTTTGTACGGCGTAACACATGAGTTCGCCTTTCTGATGCAGCCCCAACTTGCCCATGATCGCCTTCCTGTGGGTATTGATCGTGTGCGGCGACAATCCCAAACGCCCGGCCGCTTGCTGATCGTCAGAGCCATCCCCAATGACGGACAAGACCATCTCTTCTTTGTCGGTGAGTGCATCCAACGTGATATTTTTCGGCCGCTTCACGTGTGGAGCGAAGGTTGGACTGATGTAGATTTCGCGCTCGATCACGCGTTGTAAGGCCGTATGGAGATGCGTGAGGCCCTCCGCTTTGACGTCAAAAAGCCCGTTGTAACGAACCTCCCGAAGTAGACACAACGTGCGCGTATCTTTGCGGGCAGTGATGATCAAAACAGGCAAGTCACGCTCGATAAACGGTTCCAAATGTTCGAGGCCATCCATATCCTCGATTTGCACGCCGGTGATAAACATATCGGGCATGTTCGCCTGAATCGCGTCCAAGGCATCAAAGCCTTTTTGAAAAACCTCAACCTTCGCACCGCGCCAATACTCTTTGATCTGACGGCATATCATATCCCCGTAAAGACGGTTGGCCTTTAGCACAACGATGCGCGGCGCAGCCGATTTGGGCGACAATGTCATGAGGCCGGATCAAGTTTCAGTTGCTGGCCGTCTGCCTGTGGCACGAGTCGCCCGATTCCTTTGCCACCACCGAGCAATTCTTGAGCGAGCGCATTACGGATTAAAAGCTCCGTCGCATCGCGCATCGGACGTGCACCGAGCCGTTCATGATAACCGCGCTGTATTATTACTTCGGATACGGCTTTCTCGGGTGTGATGGCAAAGCCGCGCGCACTAAGCGCAGAACACTCCTTCGCGATCATGCCACTCGCAATTGCGCACTGAGCATCAAAATCGAGTTTATTGAAAACAACCGTGACGGTGATCCGCGCGAAGATTTCAGGGCGAAGTTCGCGCTGCGCATCCTGGCGCACAAGCCGCTCCATCGTTTCGTACTTTGATTTGCGCATGCCCATGATGCGCTGCGCACCAATGTTACTCGTGAGCACGATGTACCATTGGGAGAAATCCAGTACGCGATTGCGGCCCGTCGTGAGCCGTGCGGCATCGAGCAGTTGGAGCAGCACATCGAGGACGCGCGGATGGGCTTTCTCGATTTCGTCGAAGAGCAGCGTGCCTCGCCCTTCGCAAGCGTCGAAGCCTTCGGCGATCCGGCCCGCCTCATCGCCCGTACCGAGGAGTAACGCCAGGCGTTCCGCTGTCTGATATTCCGACATATCTAGACGGACGACCCGATTAGGACCGATGAGTTCTTCGGTGAAACGAAGCGTAAGTTCGGTCTTTCCAACACCGGTTGGTCCCAGAAACATGAAGCTCGCTTTCGGACGACCGGCCGTCGTCAGGCCGAGTTCACCATGCTGAAGCCGCTCAGACACAAGATCGATGGCCATATCTTGACCTGTCAGCACGGCCTTAAGGCGTGTTGAAAGCGTGCGCAGTTGCTCGCACTTAGCATCGGTGAGAACCATTGAACTTACCATTTCACCTCGGGATTGGGGTTCCTGACCGGACCAGGGACGGCCGCCGACGGCACGGGCTCCGCCAGAGCGACAGTGCGCTGACGATTACGCTCTGACTCCAATTGGTCTTTCAATTTGAGCACATCGGCACTTTGCCGAACCAATGTCGCGTACAGTGCTTTGACCTTTTGCTCGGCATCAGCGAGTGCTGCCTGTGCAGCACGCATGTCTATCGCTACTTGGCGTTGTTTGGCGAGTTCGGCATCCAACTCCGCGCTAGCTGGCAATGGCGAAAAGCTAGGCGGCGGAAACGAAGTCCGAGGCGTGGTTTCAAGGACGTTGCTGGCAAACGACGGAACCTGCGTGCGCCGATAGACAGCGTGCGGTTCATGACGGAGCGCTGGATTCGCCACTTCGCGATAGCCGCGCAGCTCATAACGCGTCTCCGCATATTTGACCGAAGAGGCCGCTCCCAATGGCCGCAATGGCGGAGCGGGCTCAAGGACAACGGGCTTGCTGGCACAGCCCGCCATAAAAGCGCTGAGCATCAGAATTGAGAAGAGGCGCATATTTATTCCTTTGGTTGGTTCGGTTGTGAAAGAGGAGCGGTTTCTAACTCTTGGCGCACAGGTGCGTCGGGCTGGCGGTTCTTCACTCCGGCTAGGCTGGCATTTTGCGGATTAACCGCTTCACGCACGTAGACGTAAAATTCCTTTCCCGCGGCTACACGGACGAAGTAGCCGTTATCTTCGATGTCTTTAAGTGTTCGTTTTGCATACAGGTTGAAGACATCGCCCGCGCCTTCGCGGACTCCATTCGAGAGCGAACCAGTGATAGTCGTGCCCAAGGCGTTTTGCTGGCGGTCTTGCGTGCCCCGGGCAAAGCCGCTCAGTGCCGCCGAAGCGAGCATCTTGAGTTCCTGCAAATCATCACTGGCCACAATGCGGCCCCTAATCCCTCCCGAACCATCCGTTATTCCATAACCGTCTATATCTTGATCGTATTCGCGATCCAGTGCCACACCGTTGAAAATGAGTTCACGGCCATCTTGCCAAACAAACCGCCAGGCACCGGTCGCGGTGATCCGATCCCGCAGACGTCCCGCGCGTGCCGTGCCATGCACCAGCGTGTTAGCCGGAATGATCTTCTTGCCGTTCTGCCACACATCTTCGAGCAACACCGCAATGAGCGGTGTCTCCAGATTTGCACTGTCGATCGTGTTAACGAGTTTGCACTTTAGGAGAGTGCCAAAGGGAATGAATCGCTCGGGCGGTTGTTCCGTTTTGTCAGACTTGACGACTGGCGCTTCATAGCTCGCGAGCAATGAAGCATAGCGCACCTTTCTCGATTTAGGCTCTGCCTTCGACACCGCAGATTTCGCGTTGGCAGCAGTCGACTCGGATGAAGCGTTTTGAGTAGTCGCTGGTGACAGGGGCCGGAACGGGACAATGCCGCCTGAAACGACCTCATCGTTTTTAGCCGCCTTCGCTGGTTCTGGATTCACCTGCTGCGGCGTACCGCTTTCTAAACCTTGGGTAAGCGGCAGTTTCACTTGGCCAAGTTCGACCTTTTTATTTTTCTGCGCAGCCAGCTTCTCTGCTTCGCGCTGGCTTGCCTGGTGTTTTCCGTAAATCCAAAGACCGGAAAACAGCACGATGACAAAGACGACGAACAGACCGAATTTGCTTTTGAAAAAGAGGGCGAGTGATCGCGGATTCATCGGCGCGCAACCTCCTTTTGCGCGACCGGAATCATGGAGACCTGCGTCGGCCGGCGAGCGCAGTTGACAAGGATGGTGAAGGCATTGTCGACGCTCAGGTCGTTACGTGTGCCATCCGGCAACCCAACGATGGCGAATTCCGCTTCGGCGAGTTCGCCCGGCTGGAGGACGCGTGGGCCATTGGCAATCGCTTGTTCGAAACGTTCCTGCACGATGCGTGCAGCAAATGTATTCGGCGCAATATCGATCACGCTGTCCGTCGTGTTGCGCAGCTTCAGGAGAAACACCACCGCATCCTCTTTCGAGAAACGATAAATCTCCTGCACGGTGATTTCGATCTCCGGTAAACCGATAATGCGATTCGGTGTTCGCTGCGAAACACCCTCAACCGCTTTCGGCAGCGCCTTCACGAGAAAAGGATATGCACGCGCACGATCAAGAAGACTCAAACCAATGCGCGGTGTAAATTTCACTGGCTCCGGCAACGAGTCCACCCGCGCGGCGGACTGCACGTCCGCACGCTTGAAGATCGCGCTAGCGACGGAATCGCTTTCGACCGACTGTAATTGGAGAACATATGCGCTTCCCTCGAATATCGCCGTCAATCGTCCGGCTGCGTCTGGTTGGAGGCTACGGATCAGGATGAAATTACTTCCGGGCGCGTGGGTGACGTGAAACCGAAGCGCTGAATCCTCCTCCACTTCAAGCGCCGCCTTTCCCCGATCAATCAGCATGTCCGCACCCGCCACAGCTGTCAGCGCTCCGGGAAATATTACGGTGGTAATTTCCCGTGACACTGGCAGGTCGACTGACCGTGTGGGATCGAGGAGAAAATCGCGAATGGGCTGAGCGTGAACCAAAGATACCGAGACAAGGACGAGGCTGAAGAATTTCCACATAGATTTTCATGTTTTAATTGGTTCGACTTGAAACGCCGCGACCGCAGTCGGAAAACGTCCATTGCGGGTAAGGTCGGGGTTCACCAGAAACTTGAATTTCACCCGGTAGCGAAGGACTTCGGTGATCGGTGCGCCTTGATATGCTCCTACACGGATCAGCTGGATGTCCGCCGAAGTGTAGAAGGCATTGTCACGCGTACTGAGAACTTCGGGAGGGCCGATTTCTACTTTCTGGTGAAGAGACTTTGCCTCGAATTCCGCCTTGGTCTTGCCGAGCGCAGTCTGCGCGACTTGAGCGGCATCTCGAAGAAAGAGTTGTTTGAAAAGTTCTGGATTATCCAGGCCCGCAGGATTGCGCTCAAAGAGCGCCTTGCACGCGAGCTTGGTCTGCATCGCGTGCAGATCCTTCGCCTGTTGAATATCGACGACCGGCGAAACATAATAGGTACCGAGGCTGTCAATCAGCACGACCTCACGCTTGTGGGTGAGCTTCGCGATGAGTTGCTGACGATCCCAAGCCGACCAAATCCACGCAGCGACTGCGATAACGAACCAAATCAATGCTCTACGCCGTTGTCGCTCGAATATCGCCAGCAATGAGTGCTTCTGTTTGCCGAATTTGGGCACGGCAGGAGCCTCCACCCGCTGGGTGGCCTCGGAAGTCTCTGTCATAGTTTGGTTATTTCTTGTGTGGTTGCTTCGTCCGCTGAGTCTGAACCTCTTTAGGAAGAGGAGGCGGGTCGCTCTCCGCCCCATCGTCTTCGCGCAGCATATCTAGCAGGGAATTTGCAATTCTCTGTTTCGCTGCAGCACTGCGCGTCACAGCTTTTGCCGACTCTTCCTTGGCCTGAACTATTCTAGGGTTTACGTTTAACATGGCTTTCAATGTCGATTGCGGTGTGGTTGGGATCGTCCTCATGCGGTTGCTTATCGAAACCACTCCGACTTCGCCGCTGACGTCGGGAGTAATCTCGGAAAGCTGACGCTATAACCTCGGACGCTTCTGCATCCATTCGCTGCGCAGCTGCCAGTTTCTCAGCCGCAACTGTGTTTCGGCGAGCAAAAGCACCCTGGTAGAAACCCGAAAGCCCGTTGATCGCTGTGCTCGTGGTTCGGGCTGCTCCACCACCCCGAGCAGCCGATTCACTTCCGGCCGCCAACGTTCCAACTGCAGCCGCTGCGATCACTGCAGGTGCGGCACCACCACCGGTCGCAACGGTGACCGCCGCACCAGTACCGCCCGCGAAGGCTGATTGCATGACACCACCGATCCCTTGCCCCATCGCCGCGGCAGGATTCGCGCCCATCAACAGAATTTTCGTTGTGACCCAGGGAGCTAAAATCGAACTGATCAGCATCCAGGCGCCTACCATCAGTACCGTCAACGCTGGCGCGGCGAGAGGAGCACCTGCTACGAATACAGGAAGTAAATTCGCAGTCGCAGCAGCATCGAGCATAGCATTGGTCACAACCGCAGCCATCACCCAGCCGAAAGGCCAGCAGACGAGAGCGATCAAGCCGAGCAAGAAACGTTGAGCAACGCCGGTCATCGGTCGAAGCATGAAGAACGCGAGAAAGATCGGACTGATCGACCAGCCGGCCGTCAGCAAAACACCACCAATAAGCTTCACGACATATTGCACGCCCCATGACAACCACCCGAACAACCACAAAAACGCATATGAGATAGCCGTGCCGATTGATTTGGTCCCCCAGATGATATCCCACACGCTGGAGTTAGGATTAGCCGCAGTTTTGCCGGCAATGAACTGAACAAACCGGTCATCTACCGCAGTCGGATCGACACCCATCATCGCCGAGAACGCATAAACAATATCGTTCAACCTCATCAGCCACTCACGCAGAAAAACTGTGCTTATTCCAATGATGAGTACTTTGGCCAATAGCCATACGAAGGAGCCCGCGTCTGGACGGCTTCGCACCGTTTGGAAAACCAAACCCGCAGCCACAATCGCGCCTCCAACATACGCGCTGCCACCCCACAACGTGGAAAGGCCATCGAAGTAAGAAGACGGAAGGATTGTGCCCAAAAGAGGGAGCATCGACTATTTTAGTTCAGGGATTCGGTTTCGTGGTTTGTGGAGGTTGCTCAGTTTTCTTCGCAGGCTTGTTGAGTTTGAAAAATGGTTCGGATTTGAAGGCATTCGGTAACGCATCCATTTCTTTACGGGCGGCTTCGGCTCGCGCTTTGGCCTCCGCGTCTTCTCTTGCACGGCGCGCCTCCGCTTCGCGGTCCGTACAGGCAGTTGCAAAAAGTGCGAGCAGCACCCCTCCGGTGATGAGCATTGTTTTCATGCGCAAAGATTGACCGAGCAACCGTAGGAAAGTTGCGTCACTGGCCTAATCGCCGTTCAGTTACAAATTGAAGCATGCACTCGTAGTTGGGCGTGAACGTCGTGGAGACCTTGTCCACCTCCTGTTGCGCAAGCTTCCGCCGTGTCTCCGCCTCGGCTTCGGCTTGTGCGTTCTGCATCGCAGTGGCCTCCGCCTCTTTCACCTTCACTTCGGCAGCACTGAGTGAAACCTCTGAATCCACCGTGGAGAGCTGAGCGTATTGCGCGTCCAACACGGCCTGGAGTTTTTGTTGCTCAGCTTCGGTTGTCGCAGCTTGCATCGCTTCGCTCGTCAGCGCGATGCCTTCCTTGAGATTTTGCCGTCGTGTGTAGACATCCCCCTGCACCGTCTTGAAATCATCGACTGTCGCGATTACATCCTTCGACTGTTTAAACAATCTCGGATCGCGAGTGACTGGTCTTCCGTCGAAGTCGACGTATTGCGATGTAATTTCCGGAAAGAGACCTCCTCGCGTATCCCCAAAGAGTCCGCTGCCGTTAATGGTCGCCGTGCGGTCGGTCCACCGCCTGACCTGCGACGGCAAACTAAGGTCACGGCGAAATTCGGAAAAGCCGATCAGATTGCGATAGGTCGCCATGTCACCCATGCGTTGCAACTGGCTGTCGAGCTGACGAATTTGCTCAACCTGGTTTTTTATCACTATCACCTGTTTAGCAATTTGCTCCGTCATCGCCGCGTAATTCAAAACGCTCTGCATGAGATTGGGGACGTCGAACACGGCCCATTGAGCCGAGGCGGGAATCGCCGTGGCGACGGCGAACAATGCGAGTGCGATTAGTTTTCTCATGATCCAGTCTCCTCTTTTGGCATCACCACACGGATGACACGTTTGGTTGCTTCACGGCGAACTCCGTCCCGTTCACTGGGCGGCACCGTGATTTCATACAAAGTCTCCTCGTAACCATCGTCGGTTCGCGGACGCTGATTGTCGCGCGCGATCCAGTATTGCTGTTTCACTGCGTTGGATTGGCCTTTTTCGTATCCGGCCAGAAAGGCTTCTTTCTGCGCCTTGTTGTTGAAGTAATTGATCGTCTCCCCGACGACAAAACCCGCCGCCGCACCAATCGCGGCGCCCTTGGCTTTGTTGTTACTGTTATTCGCGCCGACATAGCCCCCGGCAGCCGTAGTCGCAGCGGTCGTAGTGAAATCACGCGTGCGCCCGGCCGTGTCCCCTCCCGCCGTTGAACAGCCGGACACGGCGAAAGCAGTTACAACCAGCGCAATGGAAAGTGAGATTTTCAGGTATCGATTCATATTTTTCGAAGTCGTGGCTACGGGTTGGTTGTTTTTTATGGTTCGCCAATCGTGAGTTTTAGCTCGTGTCTCTCCACCACGGCTTCACGGAATTCTTCGCGCGCGCATTGGCGCTCAATGGCACGACCAATGAGCACGCTCGGTTTGATCTGGCCTTCGAGAAATCCGACAATTTCCGCTCGTGTGCGCATGCGGTCGGCCGCCGAAAGATGTTCGGCTTCAAGGATCGTTTCCACTTCCGCTACCGTCTCGTCATCGGCCGGATCGTCAGATTCTTCGGACCGCTCCGCGTAAGGCTCTAATGCTGATGACAGGCGCTCTTCTTCAGCCAGGACATACCCGGCACTCAACACGTCTCGCACTTCTGCACTCGCGAGGATGAGCGTGCCCTCATTTGCACTTTCGCCGGGTTGCCCGACGAGATCATGCTTGTCTATCTCCATGAGACGAAAGACCAGCGCGCCGTCATCAATCGCGGCATCCACACGACGACTAGAACCAAAGTTCGCCTGGTCCGAGGGGAAATGCATCAGCGTTCGAACCGTGGTGGCGAGCGCGACATTGTCCGTTGCCACCCGTTGCTCGTTTTTGAACTGACGACCGAGAATCGCCAGTTGCTGGGCTTCGTTTCTAATTTCTTGGTTCGTTTTCATAGTTTAGGCGTTGGCGATGATGGCCTCGACGATATTGGCGTGGCGTCTGAGTGCTTTCTGACGCTGGTCGAAATGCGCGCCAGAGCTCGACGCACAGTAGAGCATCTCCCGCGAGGCTACGTTGCGCATGGTCACGATGAGCGGCCTACGCTCATCGGTGTGGTAGTAGGTAAACTGCGAGTATTTTTTCCCGATGAGCTTTTCCGGTTCAGGGTGACTCATCACGGCATCCTTTGCGGCATCTGGAATCGGAAAATCCTGTGCGAGATCTTCGATATCGGAACGGTCGCTCTGCCGGAGCAGGAAAAGGATGCGGCTGTTACCGAGCACAGCACCGCGAATATCAGATGACTTGAATTGCTCGTAATTCTGAACCGTCGCGACGTTCCAGACATTGTATTTGCGGAGCTGTTGATAGGATTCGCGTAGAACTTTCCGACCGGACGGAACGAGGGAAAAACGCGCGACTTCTTCGAAGATGTTTCGTTTCCTCAGCCCGCGAGGCAGTCGCATCATGTGCGAGCGGGTGTAGTTCGCGATGAGGAATGCGGCGGCAGCCTTCAGCTCCTCGGCCGATTCTGGAATGTAGCCTAATTCGAAATGCGCGATCTTGCCGGTGAGATTCACATTCGAGACGCCGTCGAAAAGTTCGCCGTAGCTGCCACCGGCCGACCACGGCTCAAGCAAGGTAGCGAGGTAGCGCATTTCATCGGCATGTGGACCCGACGCTTCCGCCGACAACAATTCTTGCAGATGGCCGTGTTGCGGTTGTTCGGCCGATGTGAACCGCGAAAAGATCAAATCACGAACTTGCTGCGCACCGGCTGATTCCTTCGCAAAACGCGTGACCTCGCCATCGTCAGCCCGAGCCAAAAGGGACGCTGCTTCGTCTGCCTTCGATGTTTCGAATTCAGCAAATTCAAGAAAGGCGTCGAGTTCCGTCGCCTGCGGTCCCATGCGCTCGCGCCGGTATGCATCGAGTGCGTAAGCGCGACGAGCCAGCGCCATCCGCTCATCCGGGTGCTTGTTCAGATACCAGCGTGAGAAGTCTTCGTACAAACGCCCAATGGCGTTTGAGAGCAGCGCCTGCCGCAGCTTGGTGCGGTCTTCGTCTTTCGACTGACCGACCATGAGCATTGGCAACGCCGCCGCTGCGCTCAGGTGCAAACCGGACAGCGGCAGACCGCGTGTGTCCAGGTAATTCATGGTTAGCTTTCCATTGGCCTGAACGATAATCGGCTCCGTCGTCGGATCGACGGTTTTGGCGTAGGTCGTGTAGGACTCGCCTTCCTCCACGATCATCGTGTAGTAATAAAATGGTTCGGTCTGCGTCAGAATATCGATGACGTTGACGCTCTTTCCCGAGCCGGTCGTCCCAATCACGACTGCGTTTTGCGGAGTCTGACTGCTGCCCTCGCCAACAAACGTACGGCCACCGACAAGATTCCCGTTCGATCCTTCATAAATAAACTCGGCGTGATCGAGGTGGCCGACGGGCGTCGAGGAAAATGGCAGGATGTTCGCGACCAACGCATCATCATAGTGGTGCCAAAGCGAATCGTAGCGACCGAAGGACCATCCCGGCCAGGTGCAATAAAAGAAATTCCGCGCCGAAGGTTCGAGGGCCGGTTCGTAGGCCTGTGCCCGCTCCATGCTCGCGACCGCCGCTTTAAGCGCGGTCAGCTTGGCACGTAGTTCTTCACGGCTGCGATCCCACGCACGGATAATGTATTGGATACGGTACGGTGAACTATCGCCATTGGAGTACCGCGCGATCTTTGCGGCCTTCGTCTTCATCGCCGCAAGGAGCTTCACTTTTTTGAGGCTCTCGTAGTCGCCCTCGACGCGGTTCAATTCCTTCTGCTCTTTCTCGATCAATTCCTCCACGTCGACCGACTCGACGTTGACCGTGATCGCATATTCGCGGAAGCCGAGCTTTGTGAGAATATAAGCAATGCTGGGGCGCGTGCGTTTCGGCAGCGATTTTAGCACCAGCATTCCGTGGTAGTATCCATCGAGATAAAATCCGGCATCGGGTTTTTCGAGCGGCCTGCCTTCTCCGTGCCAGCAATTCTCCTGGATCGATTTTGTTGGATCGAAAAATTCAAGCGGATCGCTGATCCGTTGTTCCGGCAGCGACGGATTCAAAAATTCGACATAGTGAAGAAAGTGATCCGCATTTGTCATGGGACGCACTTGCCCGCCGCAGCCACCGAAGAGCGCCTGCAAAAACTGCCCGGTCTGTTTGAATTGCTCGCTGTAGGCGTTGAGCAATGCCTCTCTCGTCAGGCGACCTGCTTTCTGTCCGAGCGCATCGGCGTCAACCGGCATCGTGAAATAGAGCCGCAACCGTTCGCGACGGAGGATGCCTTCCTCCGCAAGCCGTGAGTAGCGCACGAAGCGTTCATTGCGTTGCCGTGTGCTCCAGGCGTTCGTCGAATATTTAACCGTATCATCCCGGTAATGCTGGAGCGCCGCGCGGTAATTCGAGTCGGTCGCCCATTGCACCTGCATGCGCCAGTCGGGTTTCAATACGGAGAGCAGTGCGACCAGATCGGACTCGAAGCCGTTGTGGTGAACCGGATCGGCCTGCTCCAGATCGGGCGCGATGATTTCAAAACCACGCGAAACGAAACCGCCCCGATGCAGGCCTTCAAAGACAATCATGTCCTCACCGAAGTATCCATCTGGAGCTTCAACACGCATGGTTATTCCGTTTCCGCGAGCGCCTCTTCGAGCAGCTCTTCCGTCGTCTCAAGTTTTTCCTGCAATTGGTCGTACTCCGAGCGCGCTACCACCGGTTGCGGTTTCGCACGTCCCGAGTTTTTCTTCTCCACGTCCGGAGTGGGCTTCTCTGGTTTTGCCTGCGCAGATGAGACACTACGACGACTCCGTTTGTCGGAAGAGGACGCACAGGCACTCGTCGGCGCGGCTGATTGCGCCGTTTGCAATTGCTCTGTGTCAGCAGTGAACGGATTCGCCAGGCACTTGGCACGAGGACCGAACCGGAATGAAGCCACCCCCGCTTCCACAAGTGCGGCTTCGAAGAAATCAGTATCGTAGTGTTCCGGCTTGTTGTTTTTCAGGACGAACACGTACGCTAACGAACCACTGCATAGCACCAGTCCAATAAACAAGCACAGCAGCAGCGAAATGCCCAGAACGCCCCAGAGGAGAATCACCATCATGATGGTCGCTCCTCCGGAGCCCAGCAGGTACCAACCGGAATTGCCGGTCATCCCGAGAAATTCGCCGGATGACTGCGCGCCCTGATTGGCGTCGTGTTCGTTCAGCTGCATGCTGTTCATGGCGTATGTTGATCGAATGCAATTAAGGTTGGAACGAACTCACGCCCGCCGCCTCAAGGCCCATGTTGCTCCACATCGTCTTAACGATCGCGAAAGCAAGGCCGCTCACCATCGCGCCGGCAAAAGCCCATTTCGCGATGGACTGACGGCCCATCATCATCGCTACTCCCGCAGCAACGATGCCCACTGCGGCGAAAATTCCGCTCAGATACATGATGATGGAATTGCCCGATTCGGTCGCAGTCCGGAGATCCACAGCCTGCGCATGCGCCAAGGTAGGTATCATCAGGGCGGTGACGAAGAAGAGCCCCCGTTTTCTCCAATTCCCCTCAGCCGGCGCGGCTCGGTTTGCGGTAGAAAGGTGCAGCGCTCGCATCAACATCGCCGCACCCAGAGCTTGCGCCACGTTAGGCGTTATCGTGATCAAGTGTATCATGGTCATTTCCCCCTGTTTTACCGGCACTTGTGGGGGCCGAATCCCGGGCGATTACTTCGCGCGTCTGGTTGTAGACAGGAAAACCGCGTTGTTAATAGGTATGACCATTAAGGTTAACATCTCAACGAGCCAGTCCTACCGAAATTTCGGTAGAAGTGCGTTCGGAACCAAAAAGTCGTTTTTATTGCAAATCTTTATCACCGAACCAACTGCTTGCGCCATGGACATTATCATTCCCCGAGACCGAATTCAATCTGACCGCCGCTTTTAGGTGCCTTTCCGATTCCGGTCGTCTTGGAGATGCAAATTTCTACGACAAAAGTATCGGCTTCGCGCTCGCGCTCCTGCGCGAGCTCCGGCTGTGCTCGTATCCGCAAGAGCGTGCGCATCTCGATCGCAAGAAATAGCGGGCCAAGATTATGCCCGCGCAACACGACGACCCACTCGGCGATTTCAACAAAGATAACGTCTGGTTCGGCATACTCCCAGCGTGCTTCAACGTAGTGATGCCAAGGGATGTTCCGCCGGCTTTCCTTGCCGTCGTCAAAAGTGACATGACTTGGATTCGCTTCCGTTTCGAAGTGCAGCTTAGGTTTTCGCTGGAGGGTGGCTGTCATCATAGGCGTTGGCGTTCACTTTGGTTTTCACCGCGGCGCAGTTTTTCAGCCATCGCGAGCCAGGCCGTTCGCAGTTGCGACCGCAGCCGTCGCACGGGGCGCGGCACGATTCGGGCGTTTTCAGACAAGCAATGCCGTTCCATAAATTCCGTCGCGAGTTCGCGGCCTGTGTCCGACAGGGCGAGGCGACGCAGAATTTCCTCTTTCTGTGAAACGTAAATCGCGTGCGCTCCACGATAGCGTGTGTTGCCCACGTAGAATTGCCGCCGGGCGAGTGCTCGTGCCGCGACTTCGCCCAGTACCAGCAGCGATTCCTCCGACGTGCTGCCTTGGGAACGATACGACGTGAGCGCATGGCCATAGGTCCACGCAGCGAAGTTGGGTGGCAGTTCGCGACCGTCGGTAAAAACGATTTTGTTCGCAGCAACATCTACGCTCGCGACCTCCTTAAAATCTCCGTTTGAGAAACCTTCATCGTCATGTCGGCCGCGAATCAATAACCTATCGCCAGCAGCAATCGCCAATGTCTGAGCGCGGCCCACATCGAAGGCGGCGCGTTGCTTACGGGTGATTCTTGTTTCGCGTCCTTTCGGTCCTCGCACGCACAAGCCGTCCGGCAAAACGGCAATCACTTCGGCTGACACGCCTCGTTTGAAAAATCGTGTATCACGAGAAAAGAGGAGACGGTCGCCAATTTTGTATTGGTCCCAATGCGCCTTTTGTTCCGCTGTCCAGGTAAGCGGCTTCACCGCTTCACGCATCAACTCAGTTTCTCCAAGGAGACCGGCTTTGCGCAGCGCCGGACGGACCTGTTCGTTGAATCGATCGATTTCCTCCCAAAACGGAATCACGACCAGTGTCTCGACTCCCTTCTTTCGATTGTCGACGTAGTGCTCCGCCGCGCGAGCGAACAAAGCAGAATCGTTTTCGGTCTCGCGGATAAGCCCCCGTCGATCCGCGAAGGCAAACGCCTCCGCCACGTCTCCCGACGCGAGCAGCCGGCTGAAACGTCGGTCCGCTTCGTTGCGCTGCCGGAGCACCTCCCTGAGGCGGACCACAGGTGTGTTGGAATGTTTGACGACGTTCCGCAACGCATCGCCGCGTTCCACGCTGTAGTGCTGTTTCGTGTCGCCCACGAGCAACACGCGGGCACGGACCTCGCTCGCGATTTTCGTGAGCTGGTCCAGCTGCTGTGTGGAGAGGAGCCCTGCCTCGTCGACCAACACAACTCGGCCCGCTGCTTCCGCCTGCATCGATTCACTGACGAGGAAACGCTGCACGGTGTCAGCACCGACGAAGCCACTTTCGATCATCGCATCCCGCGCACGGGTGGTAGGCGCCAGTGGCATGAACCGTTGTCCACCGGCAATGACATGCGCCGCTTCAATAGCCGTGAGTATGGTTGTTTTTCCCGTGCCCGCATCACCGATCAACACAGTCACAAAATCCCGACTGGCCAGGATGGCTCCCGCCGCGTTTTGCTGACCCGGCGTGAGCGTTGACGGGAGATCCGTCGCATCGCCCAACGCGAAGCGTTGGTTGCGACCCGTGATGACGCGCTGCACCGTGGCCGTTTCCTCTCGGCGAATCAGCCGCAGCGTCATTTCGCCGTCCTTACGAATTACATCGGGGTGCATTTCGAGAGCCTGACGCAATTCACGCCAACGATAAAAATCGGGATACAACTCCAGCGCGGCGCTCAACACGACTCCTTCGCGCGCTACGCTGGATCGCTCGTAGACGTGTCGCAGCGCCGCTTCCAACACGGTCTGCGCGCTGCCGTGCGACCATTGCTGGCGCAAAGGTTCGGCACGCGCGGCGCGCACGAGACTTTCCAGACGACGTGTTTCGTCGTCTGTCAGCTCCGCACGCTGCCTTGACCTGACTTCCTCCGTACTAACTTCGGTCAGCTTGTCTCCACGCGATTCGCGAACGAGGACTTCGATTTCACGCTTCGTCGCCTTGCGGCCTTTCTTCGCAGAGAAATCCTCGACGAGTTTTTGCACCTGCCGCGTGCGTTTCGAGAAACGATCGCGCAGATGTTCAACGCCACGAATGGAAAATCCATTCGGGTTCATTTCATACGGTTCATAACCAAGCGCACGAAGCCGGCCCGCCAATTCGCGATAAAGTACCTGGCGCAAATACGGCGACGCACGCAGCATTTCAGCAGGCTGCAGCGCGAACCAAGCGTTGCGCGTTGAATCCCAAGTGGCGTTGGCAAATACGGCATGCGCGTGTAACTGCGGATCAAGGTCACGGCTGGCATCATGAATGAAGAGTGCACCGGCAATATTGCCGGTCAGACGAAACGCTTCCGTCATCTTCGCTTCGCCACGGCGCTCGCGCACAGCAGCGAAGCGTTCCATTTCTGCTAAGACAACTTTGACCGACTCTGTGAACGCAACGCGCACACGTTCGTCACCACCGACCATCGCTAGCACACTCACGTCTTTAGGCGCAGACAACTGCACATCGACAAACGCAACGGACTTCTTCGCATCAAGGACCGTCAGATTCTCACCGCTTTTCGGATGTCGATTGCAACGCAATGCCTCAAACGGTTCGTCGGTGACTTCTCCCGACAAGCCCAACGCCTTAGCGCCTTCACCAATCCACTCGCCGAGGACCGCTTTTTCTCCCTCGGCCCAATAGTCGTTCTTTCGCAGATGATGCGAAAGGTAGTTGGTTCCGCTACGAATGATTCCGACCGTGATCATGCACACCATCACGGCCGAACTCATTATCACCCACAACCGTCTGCATCCCCCGTGTTCGGTGTAGTCTCAATACCGCAATCGGTGTATCGGCCAGCACGTTTTCGGCGTGTTTTCCGGAGGTCTCTGGCTACGACAAGCCGGATTGGTGAGCGTGAGTCACCCGAGCTTTTTTGGCCAAAGACGCAATACCCTCCCGAGTTCGTGAGGCGCTGAGAACAGATCATGGATGTCCTACCTCGAGTATTCTTCATCTACCGCTTTTTCGGTAGGGGGGCATTCTCGCGACAGTGCATCGCCGGTGGTGCATTAGGTGCACCGAAACGCGATGAAACGCCTCCCGCCGCCCGAAACTTTGATCCACCAATGGCTGCAAAATCCACATGCCAGTACGGTCGCTGCATTCACGATAGCGGGTGTTTTCATCGGAATTGCGGGCTGGTTTATACAACGAAATCTGCGCCATAACGAGCCAGGTTTACGCGCGCCACTCGCGTTGCCGTTCGCGCTCATTATCTCCGCAGCGGGAGTATTCGGCGCATGGCGCTTGCCCTCACCATACGGACTGATCGCAGGCATCGCGATATGCGCCCTCGCCGCGCTTCTCTTCTATTACGCCGATCATCGGCGCTGGGTGCGCCATCCAGCCGGTAAAATTGTCGCGGATCGCTGGCAGATCGTGGTCGCATTCGCCGGCTTTCGGTGGACACGCGACAAAGCCAATCGACATTTCTTTTTCTCAGGCGACACCGGCTCAGGTAAAACTTCCGGCATGAACGGCCTGCTCGCCGCACTCTTTCGCCGCAATCCGACGCTGGGCGGGGTGATCATGGCGAACAAAGGCGATGAGTGGTTTTATCTCGAATGGCTCGCCAAGAAATACGGGCGCACTCAGGACGTCATCCGCCTTCGTCCGCGTTTGGTTGGTGAAACCGGCAAACCGCTCCACCGGCTAAACGTCACAGGCGACGCACGTCTACCGTTTACCACCCGTGCCCGCATCCTCGTGGACACCGCCGCAGCCTTAAATCCTAAGGACGAAAAGAGCTTTTTCAAAGTAAAAGGTGCCGCGCATATCGGCCGCGCCTTCGAACTTTTGGCAGACATCGGACGGCCGGTCACGGCGACCAATGCGTACGATCTACTCACGTCCGAAAAGGAGTTGAAAGACGCACTAGGCAAACTAACTGAGCTCGATCCCAGTGAACGTCGTATTCGCCTCGCCGATACGTTCGAGCAAACCTATCTCAAACATGAGGCCAAGGAGCAGCGCGCGGGTGAAATCGGCACTTCGCAAAACTACTTGGAATACCTCGGTACTCCGGAAATCGCGGAGATTTTCAGCTCCAATGAACCCGATACGTGTTCCATCGCTGACGTGGACAGGGGCAAAATCTTCTGCATCGACGTTCCCCAGGACTACACGACCGAACGCCAGTATATTTTCACCGTCGCGAAATTACTTCTCTATCGCCACGCCCTTCGCCGCTACGCGCTCCCGCCGTATCAAAAATACGCGCTGAACCAGCTCATCTTTGTCGGCGATGAATTCCAAAATGCCATCACAGCCAGCCATGACGGCACGAGCGATTTCAATGTGATCGATCGCTTGCGTGATTGTATGTTGATGCTGGTTATTTCCGCCCAGGCTTTCGAATCGTTGATTCCTCCACAAACGAAGGAACAAGCCGAGGTATTCGCACTCAATTTGAAGAACCTCTTTATGTATCGTGCCGCGTCTGAACTCGACGCACTTCGCTGCGCAAATGCTCTCGGCAAGCACTGGGTCGAACGCGCTTCACGCACGGTGCATCAAGATCATACCGCGCATACTTATCAGCGCATGGAGGAATTTTTGATCAAGCCTCATGAGTTTAGAAACCTGCCCGACCACGTCGCCGTCGTACGGCATTGCACGAACGGTTTTAGAAAAGTTAACCTGCGTCCCTCTTGATACCCTTCACCTGAACCCGATGAATTCCGCAGACAAATCAGAAATCAGTGTGCAAACATTGCTCGCACTCCGGCAGGAAAGTGACGCCCTTCGCCTTATCACAGAAAAACTCCGCGTGAAAGAAATGGGGCCAGCCGACCACATCAGAACCAAACACGAAGTGAAAGCATTCGTGGAGTCGGGCGATTTGAGGTTGGCCGAAAACCTGATTAAACGGGCGAGCGAGCGCATCGTGATCACGACAACTGCATCCGAAGTTATCAGCCATCGCCAAGACCGCAGCGTACGAACCTGAAACTGGTAGTCGCGCTAGCCGGCCTTCCCGCACCACTTGAAGTTTAGTTATTCCGTCTTTGGCGAAGTAGCATCACAGATTAAACGTTTTGCCCCTATATCATGTTGTTTGTGCCCGTTCAGGTTAGTTATCGCGAAAGGAACGGGCGCGTGGCCCTTCATATTTCAGTTTGAATCTCAGCCCAACGAAGACTTCTTTGAAGACGAAGGGACGCCTGGCCTGTAAGGCGGGAATAAAGACGCATTGTATCATTTTGCCGATCCCCGAGCGAAATACGGTACACAAATTTAGGCTCGAATTTCACGGAACGCTTTCGCCCAAGCGCTTAGCTTGCGGTGCGGCTTCATAAGATACCAAATTTGTTGGGTCTGAAAAGGCAGTTAGTCGAGCAATGATATTTCTGTATTTTTCTTCGAGCAAAGATGCCAAGTGTCCCGGCGTAAGAAGACCGTATTGCAGCTTTACTTTCAAAGTAGCTTGAAACGCCGTGGAACTCTCGAATTCTTCGAACGCCTTTGACGGTGCACCCTCTTCAGGCCAATCACGAATAGATGCGGAACGATAAGTTAAAACCGTAGCAATTGCGCGGTGCGCCCGCCCCCAATTCCAAAAAGACCAGGCTCCCGCGATGCAATAGACCTTAGATAGAGCCCCGCCTGAGACACTAAACCGAGCGAGTTTTGGAACGTCCCAAGAAGGTTCTACGTCGAGATCACCTCGTCCAGCAGCTTCAGAGTTTATCAAAAAGAACGCGGGGAACAACTGTGCGGCTTCACGCGCCGCAGCCCGAAAATACGGCTGATGTTGGTGCATCGTCTCTACGAGATTTGCCCAATGTACGGACCAGCGTTTCGCATCTTCCGGCCAATCGGATCCTATCATGATTTTCAACGGGCCTGGCGGCGTCAACGCAGCGTACCCGTTCTCAAAGTTCAAATCCGATATAGAGTATCTCTCCACGGTCCGCACCAGAGTGCGGTAATGGTTTTCTAAAGACTTTTTAAAGTACCGTGATGCTAAAAATGTGCCCTCTGGCCCCTCCAACAGTTCTCGCTCGATCCGATCTTTGAAGTAACGTTCAACGGCAAACCCCAGTTTCTTAACTCCCTCTATATTCGAATCCAAAGCAGTGCTAGCTATCGTGGAGTAGAATGGAATAAAACCTGTGCACTCCCATCGCCCGAGGCGCTCCACGATATTAATCTCTTCTTCCGGAAACACAGACTTGTCGCCATGCGCCTTGTGCTTACAGCTAACCAGCCATCGACCAGCGGCGCCGCTAATTACCCCTTCAGCGCCTAAATCAATTCCGCCGTCGCTACCCCGCGACGGATATTTGAATATTCGCAAGCGCTTAACCTGTGTAAAAAACTCGAGTGTAAACAACTCAAAATCATCAACACACCCACCTTTGGGTGCCGGAGATTTAGGGCAGGCTATTTCAGTAAAGTCAATGAGTCCCATAAAAAGGGTTCAAAACATTTTGCATTATACAGCTCATTTTACGCGGTGCAGGAGAACGGTTTCAACGAAAAGACCATTTGGATATCAGGATATCCTTCGGAGCAGCCCACTCGAATAAAGCGCTGTCCGCTCGTTCGCGCCGTGACGACCAGTAATACGCACTCACGTCAGGCCAGTAGGCAGGATCACATCTACCGCGCAACACCCCTATTTTGGCTATTAGGCTCCAGAAATTTCGGCGCGAAACGGCGTGCAGACACCGAGGTGCCTAAAGAAATCGCATACGTCTTTCCCCAGCTCGTCGAGAATTGGTGCGGCAGGTACTCAGCTGGAATTGGAAAATTCAATTGGATGTCGGGGTAAGTCTCCCATGCAATCACGGCGGCAACAGCCTGAATTTTACTATTAATCGGCGAAACCGCTAGCGTGTGATCATCATACAAATGCTCATAATAGTTCACAATAAGTGATAGATTGTCGTCTACATTCGAGGTAGATGTCTGCTCTTCTGCATGTTTCACTTGCTCGTCAAAACCGCGGTGCATGATTTTTGACAACTCCAATCGCCAGCCTAAGTCTGCTCTTCCTGGTACTCCATAGACCAAGACCAGTTTATTTGGGTTCAACGCTTCGATTGCACAATTCGTGCGATGCGGCTCATAACCTACAAAAACAATGAGGCATGTATCATTCTGGCCTAACGTCACACCTGAAAACATGGAAGGTATAAACATTGCAACCGCCTTAGTGCTTAAATACTCTGGTTCCAAATCGGTAGGCCTATTCACAGACTTACGTTTTATATGGGTATAATATTCCTTTGGAGGAAAATATGACTGAGCTTCAGTATATAGTAGCGTAAGCTTGAAGGTTGGATAGAGTTGACGTATTTTAGCAATTGCGACGCAAATTGAAAAATTCGGCATTGCCGAGATGTCCATAACCAGCTCCCCAGCTTCAGGGGCTTTGATCAGTTTAAGCGACGCTTCAAACGACTTCTCGAAGCGTTCCAGCTGCGCGAAGTTTAATACACATACATGAAGATCGCCTGCTTTGTTGAATCTCTCATACACTTTCTCTAATGTCACGTCGTTTTCCTGCGGCCCTCCTTCGAAGACGATTACCACGACGTTCCTGATAGCAGGGCAAACAAAGGGTACCCGAGTAGCCCTTCCTTCGAATCCAGCCGCAAAAATAAACGCATCAGCTCGACCTAACAAGTCATTGAAGTGCTGCCCTCCAACATCTAATACATACTTAGGATAATTACTCTTGGGAGAAGAGATCTTGTTCATCTTTGGTTCCTTGCTTGCCAATACGTTGGAGCCTTTTGTCGGAGCGTACGAACTCCGTGGGATTCGAAAGATATTCATCAAAACGCCGTGATGATAACCGCCAATGGGTATCACGGCGGAAGCTTATACCAAGGATCGGGCAATAGACTCGATTAAAAATATATATTGGTTTCCGTGCACCATCGTCAAAAGATGCAGCGGAGTGCTCATCGTCCACAATCGCAAAGCGAATAAGTGCATTCAGCATGCGCTGCGCGTCACCGCCAAGCGAAAGCGTATTATCCACCTCGATTGCGAGTCTTTCATCCAGCCGATTTTTTGAGGTATTCTCTTGCTCACGTGCCGACGCTTTTAAATAGAAGCTTGCGACCCTACCGAAGCTCGTCGCGAATTCAAAGAGCCTACGACCAAGAGGGAGCTTGCGACCACCGATCTCAATTGTTCCAGGAAGGAACATAAGACTCCGCAACTTATCTTCAGAAAACCGCACGATTTGCTTTGTCTGAGTCGCTATACTGATAACAGCAGGGTCGGTGTCGTGCCCTATTTTGCCCGCATCAAAAATTGTGCTGATCATTTCAATCAGATGTCGGGCCGTGCGATCAGAAATTTGCCATACCATGTGCCATCCACCATATCTTGGTTTACGTCCTTTATCATAAGCCAGCGCTGTTACCGTATCATTTATTCGAACGATCTCGTCCCCCAGATAAGCCCTGATATCGTCACTTTTGTACCCGCACGCTGCCAGGCGAGTTCCAACCAACGTTCTAAAATATTGCTCGATATTGTGGCGCTCTGGGGAGATACCGCTCCCCAAATACAAATAATCGGATATGGTGAACGCGCGGAAATCATGCACACGCTCAAGCGGCTTGCCGTCACTTGTCTCGATTTGGAAGGTGGTCTTCTCCGCTGAAAGCTTTATACAATAAATATTATTCGTACTTGCGATAAGATCGCATATGAGGGCTTGGACTTCCGATGAAACATTCGGCGCCCCCGCATCATCGAACAGAATTGCGAAACGAGTTTGGTTCAATTCGGAAAACGCCGTCCGCACTGCTCTGAAAAAATCGCACAACGCATTCTCGTCCAGTAATTGGCTCAAAACCGGCTGCTTTTCTCCTGCAAATAGTCGATCAACAGCGGCTATCTCAGCTTGGAGCACTGTAGATCGTAATGATTCAATCTCAGAAATCTGATGAGCGATCATCCGGCCAGACTGAAGCTGTAACCGTGGAAGAAGCACGCTGGAAATTACGTCCAAACTAGTCGGCGTTGCCAAAACCTTCTGTTCTACACCCAACGCCAATGAGCGTAAGGTCTTGCGTACTATTTTTTTGATCAGGATATCTTTTATTAAAAGGCGGTTCTCGGACACCACATGAACATGTCGGGTGCTAAATTTACGAAACTCCCCTTGGCGACAAGAAAACAACACCCCAAACATTTTTCTATGATCCACACGCGGATTCTTTACCTGCGGGAAAAAAGTTAAGGCTGCGAGATAAGTAGATTTCCCGGTGCCGCGATGCCCAAACAAAATTGCACTTCCAAACTCCTGGAGACGTTCGAATAGTTCTGGGTAAGGATGAAATAACTGCAACGCTACATTCGGGTTCTCAATTTCTTCATATCTGAGGATTCCGAAATCCTTTGGTGGAGTGAATTTTTGACCAAGAAACTCATTCTTCGCCTTATTAAAGGCAGTGAACTGCCCCCCATTAGTTAATTCTTTGAGAATTTCCGCAAAAGGGAGCGCCTCTGATGATAGGATGTATTTTACTAACGTATATATACGCGCACCCAAATAACGCCGTAACGATATCTTAGTTAGCCGTCGCTCAATCTCCTCGATTGCCAATCGGAGGATAAATTTAAAGCCCTGGAAGTCACTGGACGGAAATTCGTAATCACTGGCTTCGTCGGAACCGTAGGAAAGGTCGATCAAGCGGAATGCGATTCGCCCTCCTGGCTCTGTCGTAACCAAAATATTATTAGAATGGACGTCTCCGTGACTAAAGCCAGCTGACTCTAAGGCACCCAAAGCATAAGCTACTTGTTCAACAAACGCGATGATTACCGTCGGGCTGTAGTTGCGTTCAGTAGCTAAATAGGAACGAAAGGTCATCCCTTCTACAAAAGGAAACACCAATACATCAATCATCACAGGTTGCCCCTGAGCGTCCAAGATTACGTGCTTAAGCACGTCGATTGGACTAACCAAGTACGGTTCACCCTTAACCTGTCCAAGCCTGAAGACGTTTTGAACGATGCCCTCTCCCCGTCCAGGTCGGAAGAATTTCACTACAACCTCACGACCGAGCAACAAATGCTTAGCTCTAAAAGTGATCGAATTCTTACCAGATACTAATTTTTCTTCCAAAGAATACCTCTGGTTCACCTCCAACCCGACGCCGACCTTTTCGTCGAGATCAAGGAGAAGCTTTCCAAGGAGCGCTCGCCCTCTCCGATCGAAGTGCTTACTTTGGGAGTCTAAATACCTAAGCTCTGCAAGTAACAAACACAATGCCTCTGGTGCGGATTTGAGGACATTGTTGTTCCAATCGACAATCGTTTCTCGCGCTAAGGCCGCGAGGTCCGTTCCTTGTATGAAACCACGCAGCGCGCTCGTGGCACCGATCAAATCGTTGGTTTTCTGGAGAACGTCCGTGCTCATGAAAGTTAAGAATAGAACTTGGCAAGTCGGACAATTTCTACCTTTTCACGAACATTTGTCATCAGGTTGCATGCGGTAATATCGACCGGATAAACGTACGAGTGCAAAGATGCACCAAGCTTCTTTACTACCGCAGCCTGATGATATGCAATGCCGGTCTCATGGTCTTTGTTAAAGTACAACGCAACCTTAGAGGCTATCCTATTCCCGTCCCGCATAAAAAGGCTAAGCTCACTTACACTACCATAGCTAGCGACGAGGTGCACAATCATATCATACTTCCTAACCAATAGCTCCTCGAAGAGAAAAGCATTGTTTAAATCCGGATCAGGAGATCCGGTCATAAGGTCCTCAGGAAAACAAGCAGTATGCCCGTCAGCCACTAAGGCGTCGCGTATTTCCACGCGTTTTCGAGCCAGATCTCCAACGAATCCGCCGGGTGGGCTTTTGGGATCGGGCCCAAAAATCAGTATCGATAGCCTTATGTCCGCCAATACACTCATGAGTACCGTGGGTTAAATATTGTGGGCGCCACTCTAAAGATATTTATTATTCGCTCCTTATAGCCGCTCGAACGCTGTTAGATACAACTCTTGCTAACGCAGGAGGGACTGCATTCCCGATTTGCTTCGTTATCGAGGTGCGTGTTCCTACAAAGTTATAAGTGTCCGGAAACGATTGAATACGCGCACACTCACGAAGAGTGAAATACCGATACCTACCATCAGCAAAAACGACTGTATTCTCACCACCCGGAACGCCATGGGTCCCTGCTTTTATCGTTTTCGACGGAAGATCGATATAGCTTCCGCTGTGACCATTGTAAAGCCTCGCTCCATGTAGCGCCTCGTGATGGCTGACCAACCGATTTCCATGCAGGACTGGATTTGGAAGGTCACCTATCACGTCTCGAACAGTTTGCCATGGTTGTAATCTATACGGGGACAGATTACTGTCGTTTAAGCGATCCCACCGCTGTGGCAAAGTCGTGTACCTGCGGAACTTCTTGTCGATTGCATACCGTTCCCAGTAGTTACCACCCATAGCCTGATCTTTTACTAAAGCCTCACGGGAATGAGTTGGGGTCGGGAAGTGCCAAGTTTGGCAAACGTCGTAACGGAATCCGACCATGAAGAAACGCTCTCTGCGTTGAGCGACACCATAATCCGCAGCGTTAAGTGTCCTGCAGAAAACAACGTATTCAGGTCGCTTTCTGCTGGAATGATGTTTTTCCAGCCGGTTGAGCTGATCTTTCCATGACAACTCTCGCTTTGGATGTGTCGATGGATATTGTAGTTGGAGCCTAAGATATTCTACATAGTTGGAAAAGCACGACTGGGTTAGGCCCCGAACATTTTCAATGATGAATGCTTTCGGCCTCATATCTCGCACAAATTTGAAAACTATTGGAAATAGATTTCGCGAGTCGCGTGCCCCACGGCACGAACCACCTTTCGAAAAAGGCTGACAAGGGGGACCAGCAGCGATGACGTCCACGGAGATACCTAGCCTATCCGGGCTGATTTCGGATAAATCTACTTCTTGCGGGTGGCAGTAAGGAAAAAATGAACTATTGGCTCTTAACGTGGCACAACTATCTGCATTGATTTCTGCGATAAATTTGTGCCTTAGGCCGGCTGTGGAAACACCAAGCGCGAGTCCACCGGCTCCGGCGAATAATTCCAAGCTGCTGAGGTGCTGCATTTTTGAAGAAGACAGAGGATCTCGAGATTTGAGACCTGAACCATCCCAAATCTCTTCATTCCCATAACATTATGATGGACTTAACGGGCTGGGCGAGCGGATTCGTAATCAACCGACTCATCGCGCCACCCACGCACACAAAACCTACTAGGACATTTGCGGTCCGAGTCATGTGGACTAGGGCCAACGGCCAACCTCGGGTCCGGAGTCGTCCAACACCACAATCGAAGAGAGAGACGCCACCGCTTTTCAAAAAAACCATGTCGTGTCCGACAAAATCACGATTCGTCGCCGCATCCGATGGAAAACGAATACCAGCGAAGTTGCCCGTTGCGACCACCTCCTCTCCCAGGATTGCAATGGGGTTCCGACACCGGACGGCCATTTAACACAGCCAGCCTAGGAAAATTCGAGACTCCGCTCATTTCGGGTGACCCGAGAGTGCGTCTTCGACAAAATCAGCCACTTCGCGCGTGCGTCCCAATTCGATCCATTCCAAAGGACTCTTGTTCTCCATTTCTCGGTTTTCAGTACGCAGCCACTGCCGGAAAGCTGGGGCTCCGCCCAATGCTTTCCGGAACAGCGCAATCCGCGCCAAGTCTTTTAGAGCGTCTTGAATTGAGGCCGCATCCGGTGTCTTAGAAAGCGCCGCTTTCTTGCTGCCGATCCAGCGCCCGAGTTCAACCATGGTCACGCCAAACACGTCGCCGATTTTCGCTGCCGACAAGCGGCCCGTACCCGAACGCAGATCAGCGTTAGGAATCTCGATGATCGGTGCTAACCGTTTACCACCGGCAACCTCTCTAGCGCCCCGAAGCTTCAAGGCGCGGAATTTCT
This sequence comes from Nibricoccus sp., assembly GCA_047600805.1. Lineage (GTDB taxonomy): Bacteria > Verrucomicrobiota > Verrucomicrobiia > Opitutales > Opitutaceae > JADKHC01. The sequence goes on along the minus strand of JASGKG010000001.1, from coordinate 4,629,614 downwards.
CCAATGCTGATACCACGTCAGGTTCGCCCGCTAGGTCGATCTGAACCAGTAACGGATTGGGAAATTGTTCGTAAATCGCTTCAGCGAGTTGTGCGTGCTGACCTTTCGGCGTGAAGCCGCTAATGAAGACAAAACTATTTTGGCGTGTTTTAGCCTGCTTCTCAGCGACGGATCGCACCAAAGATATCGGGGGGCCGGTTTCCTTCACGCGGCCCAGATTCAGCCAAAGAAACTCCGGGAAAGTCTTCACGTCTGCTTGCACGACATCGCTCACAGGTACTTCTTTGACCAGCCACTTCTTTTCAAGAGAACGACGCCAGACGCTGCTCAAGGGAGCATGCGCAGCGTAGCACACTTCGGTAAGGGTCGCCGTTGATATACCCATAGTTCACCTAGAGTTTACCGAAAGTCAACCTAGTAAACGGAGGGCTCATACGTCTCTCCTGCTCCGTTTCCCGCCTTTACTGGCCCACCTTTGCCGCCGGACAACCGAGCAAGAAGATCGTCTCGTTTCTGGGTCCAATCTTCGGCCGTCATGGAGCCGAGCTTTTCAGAAATTTCCTTAAGGCTAGGTGGCTCACTTTCAGCCAGTTTACCCGCTAAAATGACTGGCATCTTGCTGGCGAGGGTACGGCGGAAGTCCTCTCGGCCAGGTTGAAAGTAATGTTTCATCACAATGCCTGCCGTGCGATGTCCTGTGACTTTTTGAACAATTTCCAGAGGCACACCTGCACTTAGAGCTAAAGTGACCCACGTGACACGGAACGAATGGAAGTCACGCACAGAAGCTTTGCGAAGACCCTGCTTGCGCACCCGCCTAACCTCACCCCGCGAAGATTTCTTCACTTCCTCAGTATCAGTTTCTTTTGCATCCAAAAAACCAGCAGCACGCATCACGCGGCGCACCCGGTCGGTCAGGTGATCGGGATTGATAAAGTAGTGCGACGCCAATTTAGGGAAAACATAATGTGGTGCTCTAGGCGATGGTTCGGCCAATGCCGGCTCTAACACCGCCCGCAACAGCGGAAAGATCGGGATTTGGACGTATTCACCGGTCTTGGAGGTCTTCACCCGTATAAAGCCATCTTCAAGATCCACAGATTCCCGTAAAAGCGTGCAGCAATCGCCACGACGCATCGCGGTACACATGCCTGTTATGATGAGCGGATAAATGAAAGCGTCGCTTCTGGATTTTTTCTCTAGGATGGTGAGTTCGTCAGCACTGAACGGCTTTCGAAACACGGTTTCGCCATCACGCGTCGGAATCCCTTCGAAAGGATTCTCAGCGAGCCCAGCATCTTTGCGGAGTGCGTGAAACACGGCACGAAGAAAAATCAGCGTGTTGTTATAGGTCTTGGCCGTTACACCGCGCTCCTCTTCGGCTTTGAGGAATTTTCGACAGACCGCCGATTGCACCTGTGCCATTTCGCGAATCGTTTTATTGGAATCCTTCACATATTCCACGAAGCGGGCAGACAATGATTCTGTTTGCTTGATATAGCTAGCACTCAGCGGACGCCGACGCGGCAGTGCAACCCAGCGTGGGCCCATATCGTCGAGTAAGATCGAACTCACACGCGCGCCAGTGCGGATTTCATGGATGGTTTGAACCAGTTCCTCAGCCGTACTCCGTTTCTTAAAATCGACCTGCAATTTTTCGAGCGCTGCCTGCGCTTTTGCGCGAGACCGCTCAAACACGATATCACCTGTTTGGGTCAGTGTTGGCGGCACCCTACCCTTCACTTCCACACCAAGGTTCTTGGTGAATTTCCGACCGTTGGCCATAACCTTACCGTACCACCATTTACTTTTCCCACGACGCAGTTCCAGTGACATAACTTTCTCCTTTGTGTTGAGGTTCAATTTTGACCTCACGGCCCCCGGAGCAACGTGCAGCAACCCCCGAATTTGCGGTAGCCAAACAAAAGACCAAACCTTTGTAAAAGCCGGGTTAACTCATTCAGAATCAGAGCACTTCGGTCGGCTCATAACCTGAAGGTCGCTGGTTCAAATCCAGCCCCTGCACCCAATTTGAAGCCCCCGGAAACACTTCCGGGGGCTTCTTGTTGAGTGACTTACGCGATTTCGAAAGAGCCGTCACCCCGCATGACGCCAGAGGCAACACCGGGAGACTTCCTGACACCCAAGACGTAGTTTCAGACGTAGTTTTTTCGAGCCAAAACACCTGGCCCACCTCTGAAACTCGCAGAAACCTCGGCACCGCAGGCCACCTGCGCCCAGCGATTGGCCGAACAAAGAAAAGGCCCGCTGCCACACTGGGCAACGGGCCTTGGTAACCGCTCATGTCGGGGAGGCTATGCGGCAGATCGCTCGGATTGCTCACTCCGGGCTGCCGGTGTGGCGCTCTCGCCCCGCTGCGTGAGCGCAGCGAGTTCACGAAAGGGGTACCGCCAAGTCCCAGGGATGATTTCGACAGGATGGAGCAAGCAGTCCCTCGTCATCCGCCAAACCGTCGCCCGACTAACGCCGAGCAGCTGGGCTGCACGCTTCTGGGTAACGAGCAGGTGCTCATCATTGCCGCAAACCGTAGAAACAGGAGCTTCGACGTGCCCATCAATCAGACCCTTCACCAACCTCTGCTCGGCTACGGAAAGCGAGGAGTCGGAAGCAAGGACCGTTTGGAAGATTGCGCGACTGGTAGCGTTCATGCGGGAAGAAGTTAGGCGATCAGTTCGACGAGCGAGCCGCGCTCGGCTTCGGTACGGCGTTGGACTTCCAGCGCGACCAGTGCCGTATTCCAGTCGCAGAAGAGATTGTGCCGGTGCGGAACGCGCAGGCCGTTCTCTGTCGGCTCGACCTTCCATTTCACGGAGCCGATGACGCGTCGCTCGTTGCGGTCGAAGAGAGCAATCTCCCCTGCTTCGCAGCCCGGAGGTTGCTTCAGGAAGAACTCGACGGCGTCCTCGATCTTTTCGGCCGAAGCGGTGGAGACGAAAACGCCGGGCGCAAACTCGACCAGGATTTGAAAGCGGCCGGCACCAGCAGTGCCGCCCGCGAGGATCGGGTTGGTTTCAAGAGGTAGTTGGTTGCTCATGGGAACGGTTTTCACGCGTTCCATTCCGCGCCCACGCTTAGCGTGCCTCAACGGACCGCACCCTCCGAGAATGGTGTAAGCGGACTACACCGATTGCGGTATCCCTTCCTCGGCTCCATCCACAGGGCGGCCGGTTTGTCCAGCCGCCGACGCGCAGTCGCTCTGACCCGCTTTCACCTTCGCGATCGATGAATGAGCGCGCTCGCACGGCAGCGAGCACGGTCATCCCGCTTCCAGTCGTGAGCAGGCGTCGCCCGGTCCACGCGGTACGTTGCCGAACCGTCGGCCAGATTCTCCCACACAGCGGTAGACCGAGTCCTGTCGCTCAGATCAGGCGGTGGCATTCTTGGTCCGGCGGGAGGTGAGTGGTCGTGGGCATACCGCCAAGGAGGAACGTTCCTTTCTCCGGAGCGTTCTTGCTCTCTCTGGCGGCACCTCCAACGGGAACGCCGCTGCGCGGCCAGGGCGCGTTTGGGTCCTCCTTGGAAGGAATCCCCCCAACCGTCCCTTCGTTCCAGTCGGCACCCCCGCCTCGGGTCGAGAGAGCAATCCCGCTCCTCAAAAACAAAAGGAACGATATGCCCGCCAAATCCAGTCAACCCGCCTTGCAACCCAAGAACGCCACCGCCAGCTCCAAGCTTCCGGTGAAGACCTACCGCCTCGGCCGGATCAAAGCCGCCGTTTGGGAGAACGAGGCCGACAACAAAAAGTTCTTCAACGTGACCTTCGCGCGGACTTACGTGGACGACGCCAAGCAATACCATGACACGGATAGCTTCGGTCGGGACGACCTCCCGCTCGTCGCCAAGCTCGCCGATCGCGCGCACACCTTCATCTTCGAGCTGATCGCGAAGCTGAAAGCCGAACAGGGCGAGTGACCCTTGCGCGCCACGGCGGCCGGATCGAGCGGCCGCCTTTCTTGTCTCCTCCGCCGATGGACGAACCACGCACGATCCACGACCCGATGCTTGCGTTGCTCGTCTCAGCACCGTGCCCGATCATTTCGGAGCTTCGGTCAGGTAGATTGGTGTTGGTCCAACGGAAACGGTAATTTTGCCATTCGAAACGGTCGCGTTTTGCGCCTCACCGAAAGCATCTTCAGCCCGCACCTGAATCCATTTTGATGGCCACTTGAATTCGATGGCGGGTACATCCTCGCCACTGAATCGGTCGCGACGTTCCCAGACGACCAGGGCAAGTCCGCGCGCGCCGCGATCGACCTGAAACAGCAGAATCGACGGATGATCCGTGACAGCGATGCGCGTCACAGTCTTCACGCCCTTCAGGACGGAAACCATTCTTTTGTACGTCGCCGCTGTGGGAGTGGGTTTCAGCGATTCGTTTTCGTTCATCGTCAGCCCAAACTTGCTGAACATCAGGGCCATGATGTCGTCTCGATTGTTCGTCGCAGGCGAGTACTGCCAATAGAGCGAGCGCTTGATGCCGGTCGAAAGAATGAAGAGGTTCTGCATCACGAGCGTCCGCGATTGGATTCGGCGGTACTTCGCTTCGAGTTCAGGGGAGCAACCCTGCATGAACATCTGAGTTTGCGGTGAAAGACCGGCCATCTGCTCATACATCGCAGCGATGGATTGCCCGATCTTTGGATCAACTTGGGCTATGCCCTTCTCGTCGGGCTTCACCGACCATTTCATCACGAGATCGATGTATTTATAGTTCTCCGGAAATTCGTAGAAGCTCGGACCTCCATATTCGCCTGCGATAATTGGCTTTTCGAACCCCTGAGCGCGCATCCGCTCACGGATATACTCGACGCGGGGACCGATTGTTTCGGGATCGAGGTAGAGGTGCAGATCAAAAACGTCGAACGCATCCGCGGCTTCGCGAAAAACGTATTCGAAGAACCCGAGTGCAACGTCTTGATGAGGAATCGCGGGGACCTCCTCTCCAGAGGGAGTCTTTAGCCCGGGCGGAACAAAGAGCCCGTCGCAGCCCCCGAGAACCACGAGGGCATGCGGATCAGCGTCTTTTACCGCCCGACGGAAGACACGAAGTTGAGCGACGAATTGTTCCTTGGAACCTCCCCAGAATGCCGGATTCGTCGGTTCGGAGTCGTTGCCCCAATAACGAACGCGGCCACGGTAACGCTTAACTGTCTCGTAAACGAATCGGTAGTAATCCTCTGGATCTTTCGAAGACGTCGCCGGCATCATGCTCGCGGGGACTTGCGTGGCCCACATGGATGCAGAATACAGGGTGACAAAACCTTCGTCCGGTCCTTCGAGGTCGTTCACATAAGTATCGAGCGCGGACCAATCGAATTGTCCCTTCTGCGGCTCAATCTGCTGCCAAAACAACACAACCCGTGAAAAGCCTCCGCCAAGCTCTCGCACCGCCGACAAGAACGGGCGTGGTTTGACTCCGGTGTGACCATACAAATAGCCCCAGTTTGCGCCGAAAGGGGAAGGCGCAGTCACGTCGGGTTCAGATGAACAAACCGCGATCTGAGGTGTGAGAAATGAGAAGGCCGCGCTTAGTGCGGCTAGGCGGAGGGTAGCTTTCATAATGAAGTCTGGTTTGAGGGGATGACTGAGCGCGGCTCTTTACGCGTGGCTAGGTCGAAGGTGGTTACCAGTTCCTCGGCGTAATCACTAAGGGGCAGACTCGTATCCGTGACCCACTGACTAAGAGCTCCGTTAAGGGCGTTGAGAATCGTCGCGGCCATCGGCCGTATCGCGAATGCGCGGAATTCCCCGCGTGATTGGCCCTCTTCCAAGATCGCACGGATCGCAGCTTGGGCGTCCCGCTCTGCCTTATTTCGAAGGTAGAATTCACCGCGAGTGTTGCGGTGGTTCACTAGAATGTAGGACACAGCAAGTAGATGCGAACGATGCCGCTCCAAGAAAGACAACTGAGACCGGATGAAAGCTTGGAGCCGACCACGTGCATTCTGCTCCGCCCTGATTCGGGGCACGATGAACTCCGCGAGCTCACGAAATATCTCCTCTACGGTTGTTTCCACGAGCGCGTCTTTGCTCCGGAAATGGTAAAGTATGACGCCCTTACTAACACCGGCACGCCGAGCCACCGTCGCAAGCGAGGCGCCGACGTATCCTTCCGCTGCAAGACATTCGATCGCGCAGTCAACCAGCTGCCTGCGCCTGGCGAGTTCGATGAACGAACCAGCGCTTCTTTTTGATCGATTCTTTGTCCGCACGGTTCGTTTCCTGACCGCTCGGTCAGTTTTGTCAAGAAGAAGGTCGCGCAACACGCGTTGCGAGCCAGTGCAATCATGGGGCCAACATACAGATGCTCGCGTTGCTCGTTTTCTTCTAGCGACTGCCAGCCGCTGTTTTCGCCATTCTACACCCGGTCAAGGTAGCCCGCTGCGCGGCTCCACCACGCGCAAACGTTCCGCTTCCCCCTGATCGGTCCCGCTGCGCGGGACTCTTCCTCGGCGCTCCACCCAGCGCTTTGACTTTCGGGTGTGGGGCGAAAATCGCCAATCGGCAGTAGGCGATAAGGTCACGAGACGTGACGCACGCCCCACGGGCCGAACGGCACGAAACATGACTCAAGAAGATCCGTTCGGTGAGGTCGTTTACTCCTACTCCCGCAAGCAGGCCATCGAGGACGGCGTCCTCGTCGACCTGAGCCAGGTCGATTCCATCAAGCAGCATTGGAAACATCCCTTTGCCTGCACCTCGACGGTTTGGGGCATCATTGAGTCGGCCCTTCAACGGCCCGGCCAGGACGTCTCCGGCATCTGCCACGACATCTCCACCATGGCCAAGCTCGCCATCCGGACCAAGCAGGACGCCGATCAAATCCGCTTCCGGGCCATCATCGCAACCCGCACGCACGAGCTGAAACTGCACATCGGCCCCGGTGACACACCCGCGCCGGTGCTCACGCTCATGCTCCCGAACGAGGACTGAGCACGGGGGCTTCGGCCCCCTTTTTCGTCAGTCAGAGCCTAGACAGCGTCCACGCTTTCTCCCGCGTTTCCGGTAGATGCGCGGTGCTGCCAACTGCGCTCGGCGGGCGATTCTTGCTGCGGATTGGGGCGCTGTCGCGCCCCGACCGCACTCAAAACTGAAACCCAAATCGCCGCGTCGTCGCGGTCCTAAACTATGGCCACCTCCACAGAACTCCCACCGAACTCCACCGCAACGAACGCTCGCGGCGCGCGCACCGACACAACGCTCGACGAAATCGCACAGCTCAAACGCGAGCTTCTCCAGGCCGAGGTACGTCTCGCCAAGTCGCGCGCGAACGCGGCTGGTGCCGAAGCCGACGTCAAGGTGCTGAGCGCGCGGCTTCGAGCCGTCAGCACAAAGTGACCCGAACTTCAGTGACTCGAATCGAACAGGCCAGTCCCCGCGCTGGCCTGTTTCGGATTCTGGTAGATCGCGTCTGATTCAACTTCACCACTTGCACGGCAAGCACCATCCATCCCCTCGGGCATAGGCGGAGTTGGGCCCTTCCCCGCAGTGCGAACAACCAGGCTCTGCACCGTAATGGGATTTCACCTTCCTCTCCCGTGGACTCACCAAGCGACCACTTTAGGCCGTCTGGTTCGCCACCTTCAACAAACCTTTCCGTCTCAATTCGTCCCAAATAACTGAGGACAAATTGAATTCAGTACCGGCTAAACCACTAAGCCATCGCTTTGCGGACTCAGGTGTCGGGCTTGAGTCTGGAATAAGCTGCTCAAAGGTAGAAGCCGCGATTCGCGAAAGCCCAATTTCTATAAAGACTTGCCCGGCGGCAGACGACACGCCGAGTTCGAGAGCCAAAGGGAAGTCGTAGATCTCTTTCGCGCGGGAACCAAGCTTCTCCTCCTCCAGCACAAGATTTAATATGTCAATATACGCTCGCCCATATTGGACATACCGGAAACGAAGTTCCTGTTCAACGAAGTCGAATAGAGACCTGGCCTTTTCTTCGATCAGCGCCAGATCCTCATGGGTGAAGGGCTTTCGGAACACCGTTTCTCCGTCCTTGGTTGGAATGCCTTCGAACGGATCTTCGGCGAGCCCCGCATCCTTGCGAAGCGCGTGAAATACCGCCCGCAGGAAGATCAACGTGTTGTTGTAGGTCTTTGCCGTCACGCCGCGCTCTTCCTCGGCTTTGAAGAAGGCGCGGCAAATCGACGACTGCACCTGCGACATTTCGCGCAACGAGCCGTTGGTCTTTTTGAGAAACAGAACGAACCGGCTGATCCAGCTCTCGGCTTGCTTCAGATAGCTCTGACTTAGGGGGCGGCGACGCGGTAACGCACTCCATCGCGCCGCAATTTCGTCCAAGGGGATCGAGCCAACTCGGGCACCGGTACGAAGCTCATGCAGTGTCTGCACGAGTTCTTCGGCGGTGCTGCGCCGCTTCAGATCGAGCTGAAGTTTCTCCAAAGCGGCCTGCGCTTTTGCGCGAGACCGTTCGAAGGCGATGTCGCCTGTTTCGGCGAGCGAGTTTGGTATGATACCGCGCACTTCGACGCCGAGGTTTTTGCCGATCTTTCGACCGTTCACCTCGACGCGTCCGTACCACCATTTGCTGCGTCCACGCTGTAGTTCGAGTGCCATGACTGATCCTTTTTGTTGGGTTTTTTGGTACCCAGCGGCACTGGCAGCAACGTGGTGAGACTCCCGAGAATGCGGTAGACGTAGTTTCCGACGTAGTCGGATTGAAACTCGTCTAACTATCTCAAGCTACGGGACTTCCTTGATCCTCATAACCTGAAGGTCGCTGGTTCAAATCCAGCCCCTGCACCCAATTTATAAGCCCTCCCACTGCTCGGGAGGGCTTTTTGCTGAGGGACTTACGGAATCGAAGCTGACATTGTTTGTTGGCTTTAACGACGTTTCTTTCCGAAGGCACGGAGAGAGCCAAACCCCACCAAGGCGAGGAGGGCAAAGGGGCTGATCGCTCCGCCGCCACCACCGTTTGACGCGGGCGTATTGGTGGCCGTCGCAGCACTGGTCGAAGATCCACCGCTACTCGACGAACCGCTTCCACTTGAGGAGGAAACGCCGTCCACCGTAGCGGTCACTGTGTTGCTCACGGTTGCGCCGGCAGGATTGGTGATGGCCACCGTGTAGGAGGCTGCATCGGACGCCGTGGCGCTCGACACACTATAGCTCGCGCCGGTCGCGCCCGTAATCGCAGCACCATTTTTCTGCCACTGATATCCCGTCACCGCACCTTTAGCGACGACACTCAACGAGAAACTGGCGCCAAGACTCACGTTTACCGATTGCGGCTGGGTAGTGATGACCGGCGTCGTAAGCGAACGAAGGCTCGCCATGCCCGTGGCTTTGTCGGTGAGAACTTTGGCGTTGTACGCGGCTTTCGCATCGGTTGTGGGTAGACCTGTCGCCACACCGTTATAGCTCACGTTCGGGTTGCTGAAATACGGAATCCGCGACCCCAAGTATGACATGATCGTGCCGTACGAGCCGCCGTTATAAGTCAGATTATAGCCGTACCAATATTGTCCATCACCGTCGGTGGCCGATTCCGTTACGCGGTCGTGCTGGCAAGCAAAGTTATGCGCGATTTCGTGAGCCATCGTCTGATAGTTGCTCACATAACCGTCGGCTGTGCGTCTCCACATCACCACAGCGCGCGCGGCACCGGTGCTGATATTGTTTGAGACTCCGCCCGGGCTCCACGCTATGCCGACGGTGTTGCCGCTGGCCGAGCGAGTGCCGGTTATGTACAGCACGGCTTGGTCGGCCCCGTGCAACTGGCATTTATCATATACAAACTGGCAAACTGGATCGGCGCTCGGCGTTTTATTCGTGAAATTACTCGCGTTGCCATAAGTGATTTTGTCGAGATCCGCGGCAATATCCGTCGGCGCTGTGTAGTCGGGAACCTGATACATCGTCACGTAACGCCATCTGAGGTTGGTGATGGCGCTGTTATCAAGAGCGACATTCGCGGAATCGACACGCGCCATAATCGTGCTCTCCATCGAAGCCGTATCGCCGTTGTTCGCCGTCAGAGTCGCAGCATCGTAGAAAAAAATCACGTCCACGAAGGTGTAATTCGCAGCTGATTTTGCCACTTCTGGGGAGGTTGAGCTGACGGCCGCATCTGGCACGAGCGCTTGTTCTTTCATCGCTACTGGCTGAACAACGCACCCGCCTACAGCAGACGCCTGCACGACTGACACAGCATCTCCACTCACATGAAGCTCGAAAGCATCTGCCGTCGGAATCTCGAGAACCGCATGCCAGCCGGTTTCTGTCGCCGCGGCCACGAGGAACGCGCCCGACAACTTGTTTCGACCTGTCCAAATGGTTCGGCCGTTCTCTTCGCGAATCGAGACCTGTTCGAATTCCATCGGAGTATCCGGGTAAGGAGCGACGACCATTTTCTGTGGTTTGAAGTGCCGCCAGTTCTTCACGGGCTGGGCCGCATTCGGCAGCATCTCGGTGAGGTTCGCCGAAAATCGGGGTAATGCGTTCGGCGCACGCGACGGTGCAATCTCCGCTGGAGGCAGTTTCTCACCGAGCGTCTTCTGATCCGCCGAAGCATTCGGTGCGGCAGTAACGTTTCGAGCAGCATCGCTACTCGCGACCGTAGTGTGCTTCAAGCCGCTTCGGGCGACGATCAGCGCGGTGCACAGGAGAAGGGCCGCGACGAATAAAATTTTGCGGGGGCGCATACGAAGGTTTGGTCAAGAAAATCTGCTATGGTGTTCCGTCTCGAAGAAACGCGGCGGATCGTCGCAATTTCGACAACTTGGAGGATATCGGCCCAAAATCGTTTTGGAAAAGAGGCCCCTCGCGCAGAACACAAACGGCCTGCGTGCACCGTGATAGCAAATTCCGCGATCCTCCCAAACGGCGCAACCGTCTCACCACAGGAACGGCTTTATGTGCCCAGCAAAGTACGCCTGGGCCCGACCCTCGCTGCCATTGAACCTGCCTTTGGCCTCCCAACGTTGTTCAGAAGCAAGCGCATAGACCCGGAATCGATCACTCCGCTGCAAAATGGAGACTCTATATTCTGCAAGCCCTCCCTCGTCCCAGTGACATCTTCAACAGCACCGACTCCAAGGCTCGAGCAGCCCAGATGCTCGAGCGTAAAATTTCTATCTAAACACGCTTCGCCCCGAGCATGGCCTCCTTTGGCGTATTGTTTTTCTCACTCTCGGAAACGGATGCCGCCATAAATGAAACGCGGTGTGCCAGTGGAAACAACTCCCGCTGTCGAGCGTGCGGTTTCAATCCGTGCATTGCTCAGATTATCACCGACCAAAGTGAGTTCGAGGCGCTTCGAGATCTGATACGCAAGAGACACGTCGAGGGAACAGTAGGCGCCCAACCGCTCGCGATTCTCGTCATCATCGAACTGCACCGATACATAGCGGAAACGCGGAGACACGGAGAGTTTCTGCATCGGCATCCAAGTCATTCCTACGGTCGCACTCTGGCGGGGAACTTCAGCCAAGCGCAGGTTCAAAAGGCTCGGCGCGGCAGCCGCACGCAACACCTTCGTGTCGTTAAAAAGATACGATGCCTCGAGCGTTCCTTTCGAAGAGAACTTCCAGATGCCGAACCACTCTCCACCGCTTACACGCACGCGATCGAGATTCAACCGGCGCCGCCCCGCTCCGCCAGCCGGTATAAATCCGAAACCTTCAAAGTCACCCGGGCCTTTCGCTACCGTGACATTCGAAGCAGCATCAGTGAGTTGGTTGTGGAAAAATGCCACTGAAGTTCTGATAGCATCGTGTGTCCACGCCGCCCCAAGTTCCGCATTTCGAACATGTTCGGTGGAGAGGAACGCATTGGCCTCGGTGATTTCATCGCCTTGGCGAAACGGTCGATACAGCTCGTTAAGTGTGGGCCGACGAAACGCGCGCTGCAAAGACGCATGAAACCGCCAGGCATCCGACGGCTGCCATACCAAACCAACTGTAGGGCTAAACTCCCGTCCCGCTCGGTTAGGAAAAAAATCGTTTCGCAACAAAACACCCGTTACGCGATCCAATTCTCGACGATGGCCGTCGCGTTCGCCCCACCGGTCAAGCCGCGCGCCTATCAGAATTCGCCAACGATCCATCAGCGGCTGCTCACGTTGCACAAAAACGCCGCAGTCAAACTGCCTACCACCGGCAAATCGATCACGGGTGAAATCGCCACCGTTAAAAGACGATCCCTCGCGTGATTCTCCCCGCGTCATACGAAAATCGATGCCAGCCGCAGTACGCGCTCCCGCCCCTTCTTTTAACGATAAAGTTGCGGCTGCGCCGACGGCATTAGCCGGAACAGAAAACTGATTGCTAGCCGGGGCCTCGGCGGTACGCGCGGCATTCACCGAACTAAAGGTGCTGCTAAAATTCTGGCTTTGAACGTACGCAACGGCTGAACCCGTCAGCACGGAGTTCCACTGAAACGAATGCGATGCCGAAATAAAACGTTCGTGAGAGTCGTTATTTTGCAGCGGCGTCCCGTTGTGGCGAAATTCGCTGAAAGTACGCGCCGTGACAGTGAGTTGATTCATTTTACCAATCGGTTGGCGCCATGTCGCGTTTAACCAGCGGTGGCGACTGCTGGCAGGCGCGTCGACCGGCCCGCGATCCTCTCGCGCAATCACCGGAAAACCGTCCGTCGCGAACTCGCGGCCAGCCAGCTCCAGCGCGCCAAAACCGATTGAATTCACTAAATCCGCTTCCACAGAGTGTGTTCCAAACGCGCCACCGAGCACCGCCAAGTGCTCGCGATGAGCCCAACTATCGTCGTTAAATAACTGGATGACACCGCCAAGTGCGGCATTACCCCACGCTGTCGCTCCCCCGTTCCGCACAAGCTCCACGCGAGCCAGCGTTTCCCGAGGAACCTTGCTCCAATTTATCCATCCTCCGAACGGATCGTTCAGCGGCACGCCGTTCAACAACACGAGCGTGCGACTCGCTCCACTCGGACCGAGACCTCGCAGCGATACGCCTTGCGTTGTGGGGTGAGCAACGAGGCTATCGCTGCGACGGAATAAACTAAAGCTAGGCACAGATCGCAAAACACCGTCGATCGTGAGCGCGGGAGCCAATTGCAAAGCACGAGCATCGAAAACCGTGGCCGTGAATGGGAGTTGCTCGCTTGGTGTGGCACTACGCGTCGCAGAAACCACGATCGGATCGAGCATCACGGTCTCTGCGACGGCCAGCTTGCCACCTGCAACTAGAGCAAACATCGAAATTGGAATACGACCGGGCACGCGAGCCTCTATCGTGCGGTTAGAGATTTCCCGCTCGGCGTTGGCTTGAAAGTGCATCGTTGATGGCGATGGCTGCTTCCGCTCCTTCAGCCGCAGCGGTAATCGCGAGGTGAACGCCTCCGCGGACATTTCCGGCTATAAATAAGCCTGGTACGCCGGCGGCGGTGTGGTTTTCGCAAAGAACCGATAAATCTGCGTCAAACCGGCAGCCGAGCCGTTCAGGGAGTTCCGATCGCTGCGTGCAGCTCGAACAGAAGAACAGAGCGTCGCAGGAAATGATTTTCCCCGAAGCGAAGCAGATCTCGGCAAGGCCCGTCTCCGTACCGTGGAGCTGCTTAATAGGTTCGTCTTCTACTTGAACGCCCTCCGGAACTCGCAGGCCTTCACCGCCGTTAGCACACCGTTCGCCATTTGTACAAATCGCCACACGGCGACTCCATGTCAGCAATTCCTCCGCCATGCTCGCACCACTCGCTCCTCCTCCGAAAACCACCAGCGACTGGTCGCGATGCTCCCAACCATCGCAATAGGGACAATGATAGACGCCTCTCCCGTAAAACTCACGAAAACCTGGAATTTGGGGCAGCGGATCGATCCGGCCCGTAGCAAGCAAGAGGATACGGGAGCACTCGCTAGCTTCTGCAGTCGCGACACGAAAACCGTCAGGCTCACGAGTGACCTCGATGACTTTACCCTCACGCAAACACACGCTCGGATAGCGAGCGATCTCGGCCCGGCCTGCCGCCCGCAAATCGTACGGACCTATGCCATCACGCGTCAGATACCCATGCAGCCCTCGCGACACGGCATTGCGGGGCTCATTGGAGTCCAAAACAAGAACATTCCGGCAACAGCGCCCCAAGATCAGCGCTGCACTTAAGCCCGCGGGGCCCGCTCCCACAATGATGACATCATAGATCACAAGGAGAGTTTCCGCTCACAACCCAATCTTTGGATCAGCGCAACATCTCCTAGTTTAATTTAACTTAACGCGTCCGGCCACCCGTTGCTTCCCGTTGTGCTCATTGCGGGAATCTCCCACGTTCAGTTCAGCAATTATGTCGGTTTTGACTAGTTTCGTAATGCGAGAAAATAGCGCCAAAATCATTCGCCAAGAGGTATCCCTGCCGCAGAGGCGTGCTAGACCCTTGGTAAACTGATGCGATCCGCTGAAACGAAGCCGAGGAGGATCGGGTACAAACGGCTCGAGATGGTATCCGGCTTAGATGAGCTGAGAATGGCGCGAACATCCGCGATATTTGCTAAAAACACCTCGATATCTTCGTGCTCGGTCTGATGTTGTTTGGAAACCGAACCTTTTGCTCTTCCGTAGACTAATGCAACCGTTTCGTCGGTGAGCCCGGCTGACGATGCCAAAGGTGGCGATACGTGGACGATCTGCGTCAGCGCCAAACCGGTTTCCTCGTAAAATTCACGCGTCGCTGCGTCGACGACCGACTCGCCCGCGTCGACGAGTCCCGAAGGCACAGAAAGCTCGAAAGAGCCAAGCGGCGCGCGGAATTCACGCGTGAGAACGACGTAAGGCTCGCCGTCATTCTCGCCGACGGCCACCACGACCACTGCGTCAGGCTGTGAGACGATGGCACTTGGTTTTGCCTTGCGCGACGCAAACACCCACGGTTGTTGCGCCCCGCGCGAGTGGAGCTGCGTCACAAAAAGATTCACGAATTTCTCGCGAGTGAGTGGATGAGGCGGTGTGCAAAAGGGTTCGTTAGGCATAGAAAGGGGAATCAGCGGACCACGACAGGCACTTCCGTCAAACGGACGTCCTCTCCAGGAAAACCCAACTGCAACCTTGAACGCGACGGAAATCTGGACGGATCCTCTCACGAGCGACAAGCCGACGTCCAAGGCCCAAAAACAAAACGGGCGTTCATTAACGGACGTGCTAAGAGCTGTGAAACATTCAGGTCCAGTTGCCCTCCGATCGAATTTAACCATTTTCCATCCCGAACACGTTAATGGAAACTCCGATCGAAATCTGACGTCGTTATCCAGCAACACCGACCGATGGCACTCCTTCGCATCTTCTTCCTCTTAATAACGGGACTCCTTTCTTTCGTTCCCTCTCAACTCAGGGCCGACGATACGATCTACACTTCGGTCGACATCAACCCGGTCCCGGTCAGAACGCCACCGCCAGAATATCCAAGCGAAATGAAACGCGCAGGGGTCGTCGGCGTGGTCGCAATAACGATCGTGATCGATGAAAAAGGCACCGTCGCCAGTGCTAACGTCGCAAAATCGACCGATTCCGGTTTCAACGCCGCCGCGCTCGCCGCCATCAAAAAATGGACCTTTAAGCCCGGAAAAAAGGACGGCGTACCGGTAAAGACCAAGGTAACGATCCCTCTCCGCTTCGATCTGGACGACTAACTTCGCTCGAAGTTGCAGAAAACGACGAAAGCCCGGCAACCTGCGCACAGGCGCTTCTCGTCGCCGTTTTTGCCGCGAACAAAAAGCATCGCGCTGCGGGGGCATTTCCTCGAAAGTGCCCCATCGCGAACAAAAGATGAAAGCTCTCTACACGGGTTCCTTCGATCCCCTCACCCGGGGCCACATCGACATTATCCAACGCGCTTGCGGCATTTTCGCCGACTTCGCCGTCGGTGTCGGTGACAATCCCGCGAAGAAATACATGTTCTCGCGCGAAGAGCGCATTCGCCTCGCCCGCGAAACGCTGGCCCTCGTGGGTTTAAAAAAGATCAACGTCATCCCGGTCGACGGCCTCACGATCGATTTCGCAAAACTGCACGGGTTCACTCATCTGGTTAAGGGCGCGCGGAACTCCCAAGACTTCGACTACGAACGACTGCTCCACGACGTCAGCCTCACGCAGCAACTCGACATCGAAACCGTCCTTCTCTTCGCCGATCCGAAGCTCAACAACGTCAGCTCCTCCACCGCGAAAGAGTTGGCGCTCCACCAGGGCCTCATCCACGAGTTCGTCACTCTCAACGTCAAATCAGAGATCGAGAAGAAGCTGGGCCAAACGATCATCGGCGTCACCGGAACCAGCGCATCGGGCAAAACGATGCTCTGCAAACACCTCACCAACCACTTCACAGATTCACATCACGTGAACCTCGACGCGCTCAGCCAGCAAGTCCTCGAGGGAACCACTCCTTTGGCGCTAAAAACCCAGTCGAAAGTCGAGGCTCGTTTCGGCACCCGTGACCGCAAAAAGCTCGGTCAAATCGTGTTTCACAACTCCGATGCCCTCCGTCAGCTCAACGAAATCAACCGGGAGCCTTTGCTCACTCTGCTCCGGCTGGATCTGGCTAAACGCCGCGGGCTGATCTTCGTCGAAGGCGCGCTGCTCGCCGAGCTGAATTGGCTGCATCTTTGCAACAACCGCGTGATTCTGGTGAAAGAACCCGAAGGCCAGGCGCACATCAAGCGCTTGCTCGACCGCGGCCTTAACCACGACCAAATCGCCACACGCCGCGACTCGCAATACAGCTTTGACCGGAAACGGGAAGCCATCAACGAAGCCATCGCCAAGGAGGGCTACGGCAAACTGATCGTGCACGCATCAGACGATTTGAGCTCCAACGAGCGCGCCACGATCCAAGCCGTCGAGGATAATTTCCTCCGCTAACCGACGCGTAGCTTGTTCGGCTCAGCCCGCCAAGTCACGTCGGCGGCCCGGCATCGTCCACCACAGCCGCGGGCAGAGGCGCCTTCGCTTGCGGCTGTCGCATTTCCTCCTGCAGACGGTCATCGTGACGATACCACGGCGTAGTGATCAGCACAATACGCGGCCCCCCACGCATGAGGAGAAACGCTTTCAACAACGTGGCCCGGTGCCGAAACAAGAAATGGTACCAGCGCCGCTCCACGATTTCGGGAAGCATCACCGCGATGACTCTGTCCGGATACTCTTCGCCCATCGCCTTCAATGCCTTCACCAAGGGCCCGAAAAATTCGCGATACGGAGAATGTACTACCTTGAGAAACGGAGGCTTGAAACCCGCCGCGCGCGCAGGAGCCTCAACCAACTCGTCCCAGGAAGAACTTAAGTCGTCGGTCTTAATTTCCCGCGGTCGCGCTCCGGTGGCGACGGCCCCTTCCGCGGTGTACGTGCGTGATTTTGAGTCGTAACCCCGCGGTTTACTCGCAACAACAATCAGCCGTCGATGGATCTTCTCCAAACAGTCCTGCTCGCTGCGGTGATGTTCGTGGCCACCAATGCCGACGATCTGCTTTTGTTGATGGTTTTCTTTGCCCAGCCCGGCAGCTCGATGCGGCAAATCGTCGCCGGCCAGCTGGCAGGGATTGCGGCACTGACGGCGGCCAGCATCGCCGCCGCGCTTTTCGCGATGACCGCTCCGCACAATTGGCTGCCCTGGCTCGGCATCGTTCCTCTTGCGCTCGGAGTTCGTTGGCTTGGAAAACGGGAAGATCCCGACGCTCCCACGGTCGCCGCCAAATGGTGGGCGATCGCCGGCGTGACCATCGCCAACGGGGCCGACAACCTCGGCGTGTATATCCCCGCGTTCACGCTGCAAACGCCGCCGCAAATCGTCACCACGAGCACCGTTTTCCTGCTGGCGACCTTCGTCTGGTGCCTGCTCGCACGCACCGCGCTTCGACATCCCGTGTGGCAGCCGCGCATCAGCCGCGTGCTGCGCTGGGTTGGGCCTTACATATTGATCGGCATCGGACTTTGGATCATCTTGCATCATCCCTGGTTCAGAATGTTCCAGATAAGTTAATAAATCCTCCCTCACACCGATGAGACCACCCAGGCTACCCCTCGCCATCCGTTTGGCCGTTATGGCTCTACTGACTGGTTTTATATTTCTAAACGCACAAGCACAGCCTTATATCGGGTCGCCATTCGGAGCGCCAATCGCAGCAGTCGCCGATTCGGCAAACGTCGCCGACACCACCCAGGGTAATCGGCTCGTGATGATCAGCCATGGTTATGACGCGCTGCTCCTGCGCGTCCACCTCATCCGCCAGGCCAAAACCTCCATCTGTATCCAAACGTTCATCTGGACCAATGACGAATGCGGACGCCTGTTGATTTGCGAACTGATCGAGGCCGCCCGACGAGGCGTAAAGGTCCGCATCATCGCCGACCACCTTTTCTCCGATCAAAATCCCGAGATCGTCGCGTTTCTCGCATCAGTCCACCCGAACTTCGAGGTGAAACATTACCGACCCGCCACGTCTCGGTTGAAGCCGTCAATGTTCCGCACCGCCATGGCGAGCGTGTTTTCGTTTCACGAGGTAAACCAACGCATGCACAGCAAAGTGATGGTGTTTGACGACACGATCCTCCTCACAGGCGGACGGAATATCGAAAACACCTACTACGACCATTCGACGACCCTCAATTTTCGTGATCGCGACGTGCTGGCGATCGGCCCGGTCGTACGATCCGCCGTCGCCGAGTTCGAACAATTCTGGAAGTACCGCTATTCGGTTCCCAGCCGCGAGCTCCTCGACGTGGCCAACGCCCTAAAGAAAGGCTCGTTCAAGCGCTACGATCACCGGACAGATTACGATTTCGGCCCGCATTTCGAAGCTCTCGGCAAAGAAGCCGACGACCCATCCATTATCTCTAAACGCTTCGTAGATCGACTCGCCCCGGTGGAAAAGGCGGCCTTCATTTACGATGCTCCCGGCAAATCTCATAAAGCCGCCGCGACGACCGCGCGAATTACGAAGGAACTGGTCGCGACCTTGGAAAGCGCAAAGCGATCCATCGTGATGCAAACGCCTTATCTGGTGCTAAGCGGGACGGCTCGAGACGTCTTTGCGAAATTGCGCCGAGAAAAACCTGCGCTCCAAATCACCGTCTCGACGAACAGCTTCGCCTCGACCGACAACCTCTTCGCTTATTCAGCAAATTATCGCTTGCGTAACGACTACGTTGAGAACCTCCGGTTGCGGATTTACGAATTCAAACCCCAGCCCGAATGCCTCAAAACAGTTTTCCCGCGATTCGGCCTCATGGCCGAGTTGGCAAAAAAACAACGCTCCTCTGCTCCGCTGCCGGTGTTCTCACTCCACGCGAAGTCGTTGGTTGTCGATGACCGCGTCGCCTTCGTCGGGTCGTATAATCTCGATCCACGTTCAGCCGAACTAAACACGGAAGTGGGATTGCTGATCGAAGACCCCGCCTTCGCGCGCGCTCTCCGCAGCGAAATCCAACAAGACATGCAGCCCGAGAACAGCTGGGTGATTGCACGTCGCCAATTTCCGTTGGGATTGGACACCGTGAACGGTCTCATCGGCGGCATCATCGCCCTCACACCGCTCGACATTTGGCCGATCCAAAACACCAGCAGCTTTGAACTTTTACCCGGCGCCGCCGCGGTTCCGCCGGAAGACCCTGCGTTCAACAAATCGTACCGCGACGCCGGCTCGTTTCCCGGGACAGAAGGAATACTGTCCCAAAAGGAAATTCTTACTCGATTGTTTAAAGCGGTCGGGTCACCTCTGACACCGGTGTTGTAATAAGGTACGTCAGCGGCCGATGGCGGGATCATCGCTACAGATGACCGCATCTCGTGCCGCGGGACTTTATCCGAGAGAAGTCAGGGAGTGTGTCGGGTTTGCGGGCAATTTGACGCATGTAGGCATGTAGAACATCCCCTCGGCCGCATTGCTTTCTCCAAAGGAATGCAGGCCCCTTAAACCCAAGTAACCACGCATAAAGCTAACAAAAACGTGCTTATGACCCCTAACCTACAACCGTATTCGGGCCCAACAGCCCCGCGAGCAAAGTCCACCGGGAAATCGCTCGCAGCCGTGCTGGCGCTTTCCCTAAGCGCTGGTCTCAGCTTCGCACAAACCGCGATCACCCCCGCCAGTCCAGCCTCTCCGGCGACAACTCCGCCGACGGACGAAGTCGTCACCTTGGAAGAGTTCCAAGTCAAAGGCATCCGCGCCAGCGCGATGAAGGCCATTGAGGTAAAGAAAAATAATCCTCAATTGATGGAAGCCATCGTCTCCGAAGACATCGGTAAATTCCCCGACAATAACGTCGCGGAGTCTCTCCAACGTGTTCCCGGTATCCAAGTGACCGGCTACGGCCGGGGACAGATCGCCACCGTTCACATTCGTGGTTTGCCTGACATTACAACGACCCTGAATGGTCGAAATATTTTCACTTCTACGGGAACTGCCTACTCCCTCCAAGACGTCCCTGCTAGCTTGCTCAAGCAGGTCGACGTGATGAAAACTCGTTCGGCTTCTCACATTGAGTCCGGCCTCGCTGGCATCCTCGATATCCAAACATTCCGCCCCTTCGACTTCCCCGGCAGCAAAGTCGGCATCGCGCTAAAAGGGACGTACCACGAACAGGGTGAGAAGACCGATCCGAACGGCAGCATCCTCTTCAGCAATCGTTGGAAATTGAGCGATGGGGGCAAACTCGGCGTTTTGCTCAACCTCTCGCATATCACCACCACCTATCGCGATCAATCGGTCGAAACCGGTGCGCGCTTTGTGTTCTTGGATCAAAACGGCGCGCCAGGCCTCTCCACCACTCCCTATGCCCGTGTAGGAACCGGAGATGTCTGGTTCGGCGTTCCGATGCCAGCAGGCGTCTCCTCGATGTGGCAGGCGGGTACCGATGCCGGGCTCTCCACCAAAGCTGGCTCTACGCTAGGACAGATAATGACCCTGAACGGCTCAGCCACCGTCCCGGCCAGTATTCTGAACGCCCAATACCTCCTCGCCCCAGACGCCATCATTCAAAACGACAGCACCGGCAAAACCAAACGCCCGGCAGCTTCCTTTGCTCTCCAATATTCGCCTAACGAAAACTCTGAATACACCTTCGAGATGTTCTATAACGGATATCGGAACGACAACTCCACGAACTTGCTCTTCACTCAGACGTGGGAGTGGTTCAACGTGAACCCCGCAACCGTCACACTTTATCCGGGTACGAACTTAGTCAAAACGCGTACCAACCCGAACGGAAACGTTTGGACCAGCGCTGACCGTTCAAGCGGTAAGACCGACAGCATCCTCTACGCCCTCGAGGGTAAATGGAAAATCACGCCCAACTTCAATCTGAAGTCAGAAGCGGTGTACCAGGACAGCAAGTTCGATGGCACCTTCATCGCCGCTCGCACCCGTTCCGCTTATTGGGACCAAGTGCCGATGCGCATGGATTTCAATGCCAAGGACGGAATGCCCTCTCTCCAATACCTCGGTTGGAATCCGACACAGGTTTCCAATTGGTATCTTTGGAACCTGTATGACAATGCCAACAAAGACAAAGGCAGCGCAACCACCCTCAAAGAGGAGGGCACGCTTATGGTCGATTGGCCCGGCATCAAGCGCCTGAAATTCGGCATGTATTACGACTTCCGCAAAGCTGCTACGAAAAATCGCGATCAATCCAGAGAAGACCTTCAATTCGTCGGCGGCTGGAACCCAGTTCCGATGAGCACGCTCCCGACCGCAGCGATGAGCAGCATTACCGGTTTCTTTGACGGCCGTGCAGATATTCCAAGCTCCTGGCTTGCCGTAAACACCGATTACCTCCAATCGAACCCTGATCTCTTCCGCAACATCTGGGGTCTCGATACCAGCAATAAACTACAAATGGTAGAAGTATGGAACATCGACGAGACGACCAACGCCTTCTTCCTGCAGGCCGACGAGTTCCGCGCCGATCTCGGAGGACACAAGCTCACCGGCCAGTTCGGTGTACGCGCTGTCAACATCCGTACCGGGCTGACATTCACCGATCGGACGACACGGGTCCAGACTTCAGGCCGCGCAGGTGTTTCCAAATTCCTGCCGAGCGCTGCGTTCAACTTCGAAATCACGAAGAACTTCATCGCACGCGCCGCCTACAGCCAAACGATACGGCGCCCCGGATTTGCTGATCTCAACCCGACGATCACCTACACGGGCGACCTCTCAAATATCGGTTACGGATCAGCAAGTGGCGGCAACCAAAACCTCAAGCCAACGGAATCCAACAATTACGACTTCGGCTTGGAGTACTACTTCAATGACAGCACGATGGTCCATGCCACCGCATTCCGCAAAGAAATTGACGGTTTGGTTGTACCGTTCCGCAAGCGAATCACCGCCAACATTCCGAATATCAACACCACCTCATTCCTCCTCAGCCAGCCCGACAATGCATCCAATGGTGTGCTGAAGGGTGTTGAGATCGGCGGCAAATACTACCCGAAAAACCTGCCGTCCTTCCTGCAGGGCTTCGGCGTGGAAGGCAGCTTCACCAATCTCACCTCCTCACAGGACGTCCCGATCACGTCCCCTGATGGCCGAGTGGTCGGAACCTACAACTCGGAGTTCTTCAACGTCTCCAATAACTCCTTCAGCACGACGCTGGCTTATGAGAGGAGCCGTGTTAGCGCACGCCTCTCCTACGCATGGCGGTCGGAATTCCTCGCAGGTAACTTCGACCTCGCGGCGAACCCTCGCCTTGTCTACAATCGCCCGGAACGCAGTGTTAATCTGCAGGTCGGTTTCCGCATTATCGATGGCCTCACTATCAACTTCGAAGCCACCAATCTCACGGACGATATCCAGCACAGTTACTACGGCGACGGACCAAACGCCCAGACACTGATGAATCGCAACAACTGGATCGTTGGTCGCACCTACGCGATCTCGACCCGTTACTCGTTCTAACCAAACTTAGTTTGCCAGACTTCAAGGCAGCCCGAAAGGGCTGCCTTTTTTTGTACCCAGAAAGCAATTACCAGCTCGCTGCAAAATGACGAGAGGTCCGGCTTCACGTGCCTGCTGGCAAAAATCTTGATCATCTAAAACCCAGGGGGCGCTCACCAGCAGACTCGAGACTCGACCGGCCCGGGAAAGCGTGTTCAGATAGCGCCCCTCCAAAACGGGAGTCCTCGGCGCCCCTTGTTCCTTGCGCCTGCCTCGGCACTTCCGGTTCCAGCTTTTCAAAATGTACCGTGTTCCTGCCTCACCCCGGCGGCATTGTAGGCATGCCTTGCTTACAAATGCTTCGTTCATCATTGCGCTACTCCTCGGTGCCATCGCGGCTTTTTCTGACACGCTGCCCGAGCTTCCTCCAAGTGAGCGCGCTGACGTTTTAAAATCGCTCACCCCGCTCGAGCCTCTGCTCAACAAAAAAGGACCTCACGTCGCGTCCACAGACGCCGGCATCGTCTTGCTGTCGGAACGCCTCGTGAGCGTCGAGGAAAACGGCTGCCCAACCAGAATCGAACAAGATCGTGGGCGAAATACTAAATACCGCCATGGCAACCGCCGAACAGGACGATCTCCGCGCGCAAGTCTTCTACTATTTCTCCAGTGCGGTGGATATAGACGATCCAGAGATTAGAACTATTTTTGAAAACGTGATTAAAAAATGCAAAGCCGAGCCCAATCATCCGGTCACGTACGGGACGGTCCGTATGTACGAAGCACATACAATGGTACGGCTCGGACAGTCCTTTGATTTTGCCGTCACGTTCGCCGATGTGACCGAGGCACGCAGCAAGCAGGTCCTGCAGTTTGCGGAGTTCCGCTCATTCCTTCAGAAAAAGGATAAGCCCCGCCTGGAGCGCATCGTTAACAACATGGATACAGGCACACTGATGAGCCCTTACACGCTCAGCACTATTTTGCCTGTGCTTAAGTTCCTAAACCGGGAAAAAGAACTACGCGCCGTGACTGAACTCGCGATCCGCGAGCAACGGAGCGCACTCGTCAGCTCTTGGGCGCGGCGCGATTTCGAGGAAGCCACCCGTACCGTTCACCTCGCCCGTATACTCGGCAGTTCGGCTTATTTGCCACCCTCTTGGGTGAAAGACATGACTACGGGTTCCGGCGACCGGCGCGTCCAGCTCCTGATCAGAATCGTGAAAGCCGAACTCGATCAAAATTGGCCAAGCTCGAGTCAGAAGCCGCCGTCGTGAATCGCGAATATCCCGCGCATTATCATTATTTTTATCATCGAGGGCTTGCTCTGCATAAACTCGGTCGAGACCGGGAGGCCATCGCTCCGCTCACCACTTACATCAAGTACTCGAAGGACGAACTGGAATATCCCGAGGCGGTCGAGCTTTTGGAAACTCTCAAAAACAGCTCCCAATCAACGCCAGCGATGAGGCCTTAGCGGTTGACTCGACGCCCGCCCCGGCAAGGTTGTCTGCGTCTGTGACACGGGGTGCTCCTCGCCCGAGCTGAGAACAAACCCGTCGAACCTGATCCGGTTCATACCGGCGAAGGAATCGTCACGATCGGAGCCTACGGGCTTCCCGGTTAGTGGCGAAACAGGCGCCATACCTAAATTCACCATCATGCCTGCTCCCGTCATCACCGCCAGCGAAGTCGTTACGATCCTGAATCGCGTTCGCGAAAAACACCCGCTCGTTCACTGCTTGACGAACCATGTCGTGAAGAATTTCACGGCCAATGTTCTGCTCGCCGTCGGAGCCGCGCCCGCCATGGTGGAGCACGCCGACGAGGCTGCCGAGTTCGCCGCAATGGCCGACGCGCTGCTTATCAACGTGGGCACGCTCGACGAGCCTCAGATGACCGCGATGCTTCGCGCGATCCCTTCAGCCAACAAGGCGAGGAAGCCGTGGGTGCTCGATCCGGTGGCTGTCGGCCCGCTCACAGTCCGCACGCATTTCGCACATGAAATTCTTACGCAACGCCCAACCCTCATCCGCGGCAACGCGTCGGAGATCATCGCGCTCGCCGGTCAAACCGGGCGTGGGCGCGGCGTCGATAGCGGCGACTCCGCAGAAGCGGCCTTAAACGCCGCAAAATATCTCGCCGCGCAAACCGGCGGGGCCGTGCTTGTCACCGGCCCAGTCGATTACGCGACCGAAGGAAAAGCCGTCGTCGCCTGCGCCAACGGGCATCCATTGATGACGCGCGTCACCGGCGTTGGCTGCGCACAGGGTGCGCTCGCGGCCGCCTGTAGCGCCGTTGCGGATACGCCCCTCGCTGCAGCCGTGGCCGCCGCAACCCTCATGGGCATCGCCGGAGACATGGCTGCGCACGTGTCGCAAAGGCCTGGTTCGTTCGCCGAAGCTCTGCTGGACTCGCTCGACGAAATCAACGCCGACATCGTGCAGCGACAGGCCAAGCTTTCATGAGCCAAGCTGACTACACGGTCTATCTCGTCACCGACGCTCCCGAAAGATACACCAATGGGCTTCTTACCGGGGTCGAACAAGCGCTGGCCGGCGGCGTCAGCATGGTGCAATATCGCGCAACTGCCGGGACCCGTCGCCATCTCTACGCCACCGCGTGCGCGCTGCGCGATCTTCTGCGCCCACGAGGCGTTCCGCTCATCATCAACGACCAAGTCGATCTCGCAATGGCGGTCGACGCGGAAGGCGTGCACGTCGGCCAGAATGACTTGCCCGTCTCCGTGGCGAGGCGCCTCCTTGGGCCTGGTAAACTGATCGGCCTCTCCATCACGGCGCCCGACCAGCTCTCCAGCGTTCCGGCTGGCGCCGTCGACTACCTCGGACTCGGACCCGTTTTCCCAACCATTTCGAAGGACGACGCCGCGCCAGCGCTCGGCCTCGAACTGCTCGATCAGATGACAAAAAACTGCCACCTCCCAACCGTGGCGATCGGCGGCATTAACCTCGAAAATGCACCAAAGGTGTTTGCCGCGGGCGTCGACGGTGTCGCCGTGGTTTCGGCCTTTTCCTTGTCGTCCGATCCGGCCAGCGTCGCGCGTTCCCTCAGATCGGCAAAATCCCAACGCCCATGATTCCCAACGTTCTCACTCTCGCCGGCGTCGACCCTTCGGGCGGCGCAGGCATTTTTGCCGATCTAAAAGCCTTTTCAGCTCTAGGTGCGTACGGAACCGGAGTCGTAGTTGCTCTAACTGCTCAGAACACCCAAGGAGTGACAGGCGTTCAACTCGTTCCAGCTGGCTTCGTAAAAGAACAGATCGACACGTTGTTCAACGACGTGAGGATCGACGCCGCGAAAGTCGGCATGCTCGCCACCGCCGAGCTCGTCAGCACGGTTGCCGACGGCCTGCGACGGCACAGCGTAAAACGTCTGGTCGTAGATCCAGTGATGGTATCCAAAAGCGGACACCATCTTCTGCAGCCCGACGCCGTCGAAGCACTCCGCCGCGAACTCCTGCCGCTGGCTGAAGTCATAACGCCAAATCTCCCCGAGGCCGGTGTACTATTGAACCGCCCCGAACCACGCACCATCGCCGAAATGCGCACCGCCGCACGCGCGCTCCACGGACTCGGACCGCGGTTCGTGCTGCTCAAAGGCGGACACCTCGAGAGCGACGAGAGCACCGACATCCTCGACGACGGCCGCACTCAAATCGAACTTCCTTCGCGACGCATTCCGACGCGCAACACGCACGGCACCGGCTGCACACTCTCCGCCGCGATCACCGCACTTTTGCCGCAACGCCCGTCTGTGCTTGAAGCCGTTCGGGACGCAAAAATGTGGCTCACCTTGGCCATTGGCGCCGCCGACGAACTCAGTGTCGGCCACGGGCATGGACCTGTGAACCATTTCCACGCCCTTTGGCCGAAGCGCTAACGCCAGCGTCAGTCGTTCTTCTTCAACAACCGGACGCCGTAGACTGAGCCGGTGCGCAATCCTGATTTTGCCACAAACTTGACCACGAGCGAGCCATCTGGTCGCGCGAGCGAATCAGGAACGACGTAAGACACGTCGTTGAACTTGTCAGGGGTGCGACCGGCGAGCTTCACGGTCGAAATCACTTGGTCATTCACCACAAGATCGAACTCACGGCGATTTTCCCCGGCAGAGAAAGTCAGGACCAATTCGCCGCCTCGGTTCTTTTCGCCATGCAGCGCATAGCCGAACCAATTGCCAGAATCTCGCCAATGACGCCCCACACTGGAACCCGTCGCCGAGTCTTCACCTGCATACGCATGTTCAACCTCGGGCTGCTGTTCACCCGGATTGACTTGGTCCAGCGTCCGCGCCTCAAGGGCCAACCTTTCCTTTTCGTTTGCAGTCATTTCTTCGAGGAGACTCTTGTATCGCTCCGGTTGAACCAACCGCCAGTAAACCATATAACGTGAATCGTGGATGCGGAAAAACGGAATGAGCTCGAGGCTCTTTTGCTGCCCAGGCTCGATCAGCCCCGCAGCGGAAAACGTCATAACTTTACCTTGCACCGGAATAATTTTACCCGGAATTTGCGCCTCATTGCCGATAAACATCGGTGCTCCGTTCAAGGGGAGCATTGCCCCCTCGGCGCGATGCCCCATTCGGCCATCGTTGGCGATCAAGTCTGGCAGTGACTCCGTTTTCGTTTTTGCACCCAAAACAATCGGTCCCCGCAAAACCGCCACGTAATCGGAGCCGTCGGGTAAACGCTCCACAGACGTCAGCATCGGCAGATCAATTTCAACGCGATCGCCGTCGTGCCACTCGCGCTCGATCGACACAAAACCATCTGGTTCGGCACGGCACTCGACCGCGTTGCCGTTCAACTTGAAGCCGCCCCCGCGTTTTTTATCCACCCACTGCGGAAGCCGCATCACAAGCTTCAGCCGCTGCGGCGCGCTCAGCGACATGACAAGCACCGAGCGCTCCTCGTCGGGGAATTTCGTTTCCTGCCGCACCTTCACGCCGCGCTCTTTCCAATTCAGTTCCGAAGCGATGAAGAGGTTCACGTACAAGCTATTACCAGCATGAGCGTAAATAAAGCGGCCGTACTTGCCGTGATTTTCCATGCCGCTGCCGACGCAGCACCAGAAACATTGTGTCGGTTGAGAATAGTTGCGGTAATGCTGCGGCCGAATCGGCGTGAAATAGACGAAACCGCCGTGATCGGGATGCTGCGAGGACAGAATGTGATTGAAGAGCGCGCGTTCATAGTAATCCACGTAGACGTCAGCCGGGCCGGTGCGAAACAACTGCTCCGTCAGCCGAAGCATGTTGTAGGTGTTGCATGTTTCGGGACCTTCGCGGGTTTCGATCATGGAAGAAAAATCCTCCGCCGGCTGAAAGTGCTCGCGGACACTATTCCCTCCGAATGCCACTGTGCGGTGTTCCACGACCGTTCTCCAAAAAAAGCGCGCCGCATCGTCCCAAGTCGGTTCGCCCGACAACTCCGCGATGCGTGCGAAGCCAATCACCTTGGGAATTTGGGTGTTCGCATGCAGGCCGGTGAGGCGATCTTCGTGTTTCAACAGAGGCTCCAAAATCGCGCGGTGCGAAAAGCGTTTCGCAGCGGCCAAATACTTTGCGTCTCCCGTGATGGCGCCGATATCGGCAAGCACCTCATTCATTCCGCCCTGCTCCGCCTGCATCATGGTTTGCATCTGCTCGTCGGTTAAGCTCGAAACCAGTCGCTCGCACCAATCGCCGAGTTTCACGAGGATGTCTCGCGCCTGCGGCTTGTGCGCAGTCAGCCAGGCATCACGAAGGCCGGCAAACGTCTTGTGGAGGTTGTACCAAGGCACCCAGCAGCCGTTGATGGAAAACGCGTCTGCCTTGAGTTTTCCCTCTGCGATTTCTTTCCACATCCGTCTGCTACCGGGAACACCGCCCACGTAACCATCGCCGTTCGCGCGCTGGCACTCGGCGAGTTCCGACAGCATATAGTCGAGCCTTCGCGTCACCGCCTCGTCGCCGGTCACAACCGCCATCTGCGCCAAGGCCGTCAGGTAATGCCCCGCAGAATGCCCATCCAAGCCGGAGCTTTCCCAGTTGGGGTACTTTAGCGCTCTGGCAGGTAAGCCGGCTTCCGTGCGGAAAGGCGCAAGCAAGCGGTCAACATCCAGCGCTAAAATGTATTTTAAATCGATGTCCTGCGCTTGCTTGAAAGGCCCATCGAGCAAACGAACATCTCCTAACTCGAAAAGCTCCACGCGCGTGGGCGAGGCATTGGTTTCAGCGAAAAGGCCGAGCCCGCAAAAAACAAACACCACAAAGTTAACCACAGCACGCAGGGGTAGTTTCATCCGTCAGACCAAACACGCAAAGAAACGCTGATCAAGCCGCCAACTACATGACTGTACTGTAAATCCCTCTCCTCGTAGCGGGGGCGGTCGACTTGACTCGACCGAGCCGTATTGCATGGTGTTTTCACCACACCCGAGATCTGGTTTTCCCGATCAGTTCTCTTCCCCCAAACCGCCCCCACTGAGCTTCCCGGACCGTACCTGTTGCACAAACCGCAGCTTCTGCGTCTCCGCCAGACTCAGTTCCCCCATGAACTCAGTCCCGCTTATCCCCAGCTACCTAAATCGGCGAAGCCGAAATGAGTCCCTGTGGAACGGCACTCCTTCCCATGAGCGAAATCACCCTCTTACTTGAAGCGAATGCGCGGGGAGATGGTTGCGCAGCAACCGAGTTGCTCCCGTTGGTTTACGACGAATTACGCCGCCATGCTTCCGTCCGGATGTCGCACGAACAGCTTGGCCAGACGCTACAGCCCACCGCGCTGGTTCACGAGGCGTGGCTCCGCCTTTTTGGCTCCGGCGATCAGCGCTGGATGAACCGCGCCCATTTTTTTGGCGCCGCGGCCGAAGCAATGCGCCGCATCCTGATCGAAAAGGCCCGCAGCAAACTCCGGCTGAAACGCGGCGGCGCGCAGGTGCGCATCGACATCGATGAGGTCGAGATTGCCCAGGCAATGCCGGAGGAGAAAGTTCTCTTGATTGATGACGCGCTGGAACGCCTGAAGCTCCAGGATCCCGAAAAAGCCCGCGTCGTCGTTTTGAAATTTTTCGGCGGCCTCTCGAACCACGAAGTAGCTGAGACGATGGGCGTCACCGAGCGAACGATCGAACGTCACTGGGCGTACGCAAAAGCTTGGTTGTTCCAAAGCATCCGGGCTACCAAGTAGAGCATCTGGGTAGCCCATGGATCACGCCTTCGAACGCGAAGTCGACATCTTCGATGCTGCCCGAAAGCTGCCGCAAGGTGCACGCACAGAGTTTCTGAAGCAGCAGTGCGGCGATAACTCTGCCCTGCGCCAAAGAATCGAAGAATTGCTGGCCGCCGACGCCGACGCTGAACGTTTTTTCGACGACGGCGGCTCGGTGCTCATTTCCCAGGAAGTCGCCGCCCAATTTACACAGAGCGTACGCGCCGCCGCGGGAAGCGCACACCCGCCCGGCGAAGAGCCGATCGGCGCAAAAATCGGCCGCTATAAACTCGTCGAAAAAATCGGCGAGGGCGGTTGCGGGATCGTGTATTTGGCCGAGCAAGAAGAGCCCGTGAAGCGCCGCGTCGCCTTGAAAATCATCAAGCTCGGCATGGAAACGAAAAGCGTGATCGCACGTTTCGAAGCCGAGCGACAAGCGCTCGCCTTGATGGATCACCCGAACATCGCGCGGGTTTACGATGCGGGCGCGACCGATCGTGGGCCTCCGTACTTCGTGATGGAGCTCGTGCAGGGCGAAAAAATCACGACGTTCTGCGAGAAAAACCGGCTCTCGTTACGACAGCGGCTCGATCTTTTCGTGGTGATTTGCCACGCGATCCAACACGCGCACCAAAAGGGCATCATCCACGGCGACATCAAGCCCTCGAACATCATGGTGTCGTACCAGGACGATGTTCCGGTTCCGAAGGTGATCGACTTTGGAATTTCCAAAGCCACCGAAGCGCGCCTTACCGACAAAGCTCTTTTCACGACCTACGCACAACTGATTGGCACCCCCGCTTACATGAGCCCGGAGCAGGCGCAGATGGGCGGCGTCGACATCGATACGCGCAGCGACATCTACAGCCTCGGCGTTTTGCTCTACGAACTTCTGACGGGGCGAACCCCATTTGATCCCAAGGAACTGATCAAGTTCGGCCTCGATGAGATGCGCCGCATTTTGCGCGAACAGGAACCGGTCCGGCCGTCGTTGCGACTCAGCAACCTTCCCGCAAGCGAACTTTCACAAACCGCCAAATCGCTCGGCACCGACTCGGCGCGGCTGATCTCTTCGATCAAAGGCGATCTCGATTGGATCGCGATGAAAGCGCTCGAGAAGGACCGGCGGCGCCGCTACGAGACAGCCAACGGCCTGGCAATGGACATCACGCGCCACTTGGATAACGAGCCCGTCGTGGCCCGGCCGCCGAGCTGGGCGTACCGACTGGAAAAACTCGTCCGCCGCAATCGCGTGGTCTTCATCGCCGGCACGGCCGTGGCATTCGCTCTGGTCGTGGGGATGGGCACATCGACCTGGCTTTTCTTCCGCGAGCGAGAAGCCCACAAGCGAGCCGTTGCCGCCGAGCAACAGCAGGCAAAGCTGCGCCACGAATCTGAAATGCGCGAAAAAATCACTTTCGCCTCGCTCTTGGTTAGCCAGGAGAAGCTCGAGATGGCCGATACGCAGCTAAACGGCATATCCCTCGGAGGTCCTTCCGTGGAAGGCGCCGCTGTGTTTCGAGCGGTCGGTGAATGGCACGCGCTCCACGACCGCTGGGCCCAAGCGGCCGACCGTCTTTCCACGATGATGGAAATTAACCCGCTGGACGGATGGGATGTTGCTACTCTCGACGCGCTCCGACTCGGCCCCGCGCTCATTGAAAACGGAAACATCAAAGGCTTTCAGCAGTTCCGAGACAATGCCGCCGCTCGGTTTATCACCAGCGGCTCCTGTCCGTTTCCCGACCGCATCGTCAAGATCTGCCTGTTGCTTCCCGCCACGCCCCAGCTCCTCGCCTCACTCACGCCGGCCATCGACGCGACGTTGAAATCCTACAATGAAGCCGAGGCCGCGGGGGACGTTTTTCAGTCCTCTTGGCGCGCCTTGTCTCTCGGACTGTGGGAATACCGACGCAACAACTTCGCCGACGCCGCCGAATGGTGCCGCCGGTGTATCGCTTGTCCCGAGTTCAACGCGCCACGCTCCTCCACGGCTCGCCTCATTTTGGCCATGAGCCTGCAAGCCTTGGGGAAAAAAGAGGAAGCTAAGGAAGAACTTTCCACCGCCACGGAAATGATCGAAGGCAAGCTGAAGCCGCGAAGTGAACGTGGGTCGCCCATCCAAGGATTTTGGTTCGACAACGCTTTCACGCGCATACTCTTGCGCGAAGCAGAGGTGAATATCTCGCTCGCGGCACGTTAAGCCAAAGCACCGCGCTAAGTTCGTGCGAGGTCGGACGCTCGCGTCGGCGCACCCGCTCGCCTTGCCGCGAACTCAACAAAGCACGCGTTTTTACCCGGAACGTGTCGGGTTTTGAGGCCAGTTGGCGCATGGAGAGATGCAGCCGTATAAACTGCTCTTAGCTCCTTTCTCCAACCTCTAAACCACACCCGTTCTCCGTGGCACGCGCCTTTTCGGCAGCCGTCGCGGCCGGACATCGTTTTAACACCAGCCAAACCTCCGCTCCTATTTCCTCCGGCTGGGAAATGGGAACCTCCCAACACTTTTAGGCCGACTACCTCCATTTTTGGGGAGCTCAAGGGAAGCTCCATGGGCGGGCTTTGGGGCCCGCCCATGGAGCCATTTCTAGATCGACGTCCCAGCCCCCCACCAACCCTCCTCCTCGTTTCTGATGTTGATTAAAGCCCCTTCTCAAATTCGCGCTTTGTGCGGCGGGATCTTGATGGTCGCTACGTTGAGCTCCGCTTTCGCCACCCAAGTCAGCGTGCATGACCCCGTGATGGCCAAGGAAGGCGACACCTATTACGTGTTTAGCACGGACCCAGGCGTCAAATTCTACGCATCCAAGGACATGAAAACGTGGAAGCTGGCAGACCGCGTTTTTAAGCAGGATCCGACTTGGGCCGCGCGAGTTGCGCCAGGCTTCAACGGCCACATCTGGGCGCCCGATATCATTCAGCACGACGGAAAGTTTTATCTCTATTATTCTGTTTCGGCGTTCGGTAAGAACACCTCCGGTATCGGAGTCACGGTCAACAAAACCCTGAACCCCGCCTCACCCGATTATAAATGGGAAGACCAGGGCATGGTTATTCAGTCCATTCCCGGCCGCGATCTCTGGAACGCGATCGACCCCAACGTCGTCGTCGATGAAAACGGAACGCCTTGGATGAGCTTCGGCTCTTGGTGGGGCGGCCTCAAGCTGGTCAAACTCGATAGCACGTTGACGAGACTCGCCGAACCACAGGAATGGTACACGATTGCGCGGCGCGATCGCCCGCCTTTCGTCGACGACCGTAGCGGCAGTCCAGCAGCGATCGAGGCGCCGTTCATCTACAAAAAAGGCGACTTCTATTATCTTTTCGCTTCTTGGGACCGCTGCTGCGCGGGGAAAGACAGCACTTACAAAATGGTGGTGGGGCGAGCCAAAGATGTGCGTGGCCCATATCTCGACAAAACCGGCAAAGAGATGGCAAAGGGAGGCGGCACCCTCCTGCTGGCTGGCAACGAGAAATGGCCCGGCGTGGGCCACAATGGCGTTTATAATTTCGACGGGAAGGACATCATTGTTTTCCACGCTTACGAGACCGCCGACCGAGGTCTGCAAAAACTGAAAATTGCGGAACTCCTCTGGGATCAGAATGGCTGGCCGTTCATCGACCCGAGCATCCTCGACACCTACCAAAGCGAGCTCGTTCAATAACCTTTTCTTAGTTCCAAATCCTCCCTGATGAACTCCTCCAATCAGAAGCTTTCTTTCCTAGAGAAATTCGGGTTCGGTGCCGGCGATCTCTCGATCAACGTCGTCGTCTACTCCCTCTTCTCCCTCCTATTGTTCTTCCAAACCGACGTGTTCGGCATCACCGCCGCCCAAGCTGGCATGATCGGCCTCGTTGTTCGCTGGTTCGATGCCTTCCTCGACATCTCCATGGGTGTCATCACGGATAAATACACAACACGCTGGGGCCGTTACCGTCCGTATCTCCTGTGGTTCGCGATTCCCTACGGCTTTTCCATTCTCCTGCTCTACACCACGCCGAGCTTCACCAGTGCCTCGAGCAAACTTATCTGGGCCTACGCCACGTACGCGTTCACCATGGTGATGTTCACGGCGGTCGTAATTCCCTACATCTCACTGCCGGGCGTCATTACCGACAGCACCAAGGATCGCCTTTCCGCAAATGGCTACCGGCTCTTCATGGCCAAGGTGGGCGCCTTTGCCCTCATGTCCGTTCCGCTGCTCGTGCAGCGCTGGGGCGGTGACAATCCGGCTCGCGGTTACCAGATGGTTATGGGGCTGATGTCCGTGGTCGCCACAGGGCTTCTCCTCTTCTGCTTTTTCACGACGAAAGAGCGTGTGCAGCACGTCGTCGACAAGACGCCGCTCTGGGCCCAGTTCAAACTCCTCCTCCGCAATGATCAGTGGCTAATCCTTGCCGGTGTCTGCGTAATCGGCACGATCGGCTATGTTGCTCGCACGGGCACGGCTCCTTATTATGCCAAGTACTTCCTGGGCGGTGACGGGAAGATCCAGTCGATCTTTCTTTACGCCAGCGCGATTTCGCCCATCGCCGCGATGGTCGCCTCCACCTGGCTTACCAAGTACATTTGCAAGATCCAACTTTTCCGTTGGAGCCAGATGCTCGCCGTCCTCCTGAGTGTCGCGATGTTTTTCTTCGTCAAACCCGGCAACGTCATGCTCGGCTGCGTGTTTTTCTACGTCATCTTCTTTGTCGTCGATCTCCACGCTCCGATCTTCTGGTCGATCATCTCCGAATCCATTGATTACGGCGCGGTGAAGACCGGTAAGCGCGTCTCCGGCCTGGCCTACGGTGGCATCTCCTTCTTCCAAAAGGTGGGCGGTGGTATCGCGACGGCCGTGGTCGGAGGCGTCCTCACGTTGTGCCACTACGTGCCGAACCAAGCGCAGAGCGACCACACCCTCCAGATGATCGCCCTGTCGACCGCGGTCATCCCGGCCTTCTTTAGCCTGCTGATGGGCGGCTTGATGTTCTGGTATAAAATCAACGATAAATACTATCACGCGATGATGAGCAGTAAATCGACCACCCCCGACGTGAACGCTGCCACCGCAAAAGCTTAAATTCTTGGAACCATGAGCAACCTCCAAGCCCGCCTCCCTCTTATCCAACAGCGCGCCGATCCGTGCATCCGCAAGCACGCGGACGGTTATTACTACTTCGTCGCGTCGTATCCGATTTACGACCGCATCGAGGTGCGTCGCGCGAAAACCATCGCCGAGTTAGCCATCGCACAAACTTCCGACGTCTGGAAAAAGCCCGACACCGGCCCGTACAGCGAGTTGATTTGGGCGCCCGAAATCCACTTCAACATGGGCGCGTGGTACATCTATTTCGCCGCCGCGCCTTCCCGAGCGATCAAGGACGATCTGTTCCAGCATCGTATGTACGCGATCACTACAAACGCGGAAAATCCGCTTTGGGGTGAATGGAAGTTCTGCGGGCAGATCAATACCGGGTTCGATACGTTCTGCCTCGACGCCACGACGTTCACACACAAGGGCGTTCTCTATTACGTATGGGCGCAAAAGGAACCAGGTATCACCGGCAACTCCAATCTCTACATCGCCAAGATGGAGACGCCCTGGAAGCTCACCGGCCAACACGTGCGTATTTCCGTACCTGAGTATGATTGGGAAACAAAGGGTTTCTCCGTTAACGAAGGTCCTTCCGTCCTCATCCGCCGCGGCCGCGTTTTCATCACCTACTCTGGCAGCGCCACCGACGAAAATTATGCGATGGGCCTGCTCTACGCCGACGAAAACGCCAACCTGCTCGATCCGAAAAGTTGGACCAAATCGCCAAAACCAGTCTTTCTCACCAATTTTGAACTCGGTCTCTATGGCCCCGGCCACAACAGCTTCACCGTGGCCGAGGACGGCGTCACCGACATGCTCGTGTATCACGCCCGCACCTACACGGACATAAAGGGTGATCCGCTTTGGGACCCGAACCGTCATACCTACGTCAAAGCCCTAAAATGGGGTTCCGACAACATGCCCATCTTCGGTCGCCCCGGCGAACCTTGACCCGACTTATCCACGCCACGCTACGTTCCCCATTTACCCCCATCGTCCGTTTTTGAAAACATGAAAGCCTTCAGTCTCCTTACTCTCAGCCTCGCCGCCGCAATGTCTGTCGGCGCGCAAACCACACCCACGTTCACCAACGTAACGGTACACGATCCGTCCGTCATTAAAGAGGGCACCCGGTGGTACGTCTACGGCTCACACGGCGCCTCGGCCTGGACGACGGACCTCATGAACTGGACTCAGGTTGCGACCAGCGTGAC
The DNA here is from genome assembly GCA_047600805.1 of Nibricoccus sp. Taxonomy (GTDB): domain Bacteria; phylum Verrucomicrobiota; class Verrucomicrobiia; order Opitutales; family Opitutaceae; genus JADKHC01. The sequence continues at coordinate 4,593,224 of JASGKG010000001.1, read as the reverse complement.
CTCGGGCAACCCGACGCATTTCAACACGTTTCAGACTGAATTGGCAGACATGATCTCGTGGACGAGCGCCAACACACTCTGGGCCGCCGACGTCAAAAAGCTGAACGGCAAATTCTACTATTACTATAATGTATGGAATAACCCCGGCGGCCTGTACCGCAGCTACATGGGCCTCGCCACTTCGAACACCATCGAAGGTCCGTACACCAACGTGGGCAATCTCCTGAAAGGCGGCGACACGGGTTTCAACGCAACCATCATGCCCAACACAGTCGACCCCGCCATTTTCTACAGTGCTGACAGCAGCAAATTGTGGATGCTCTATGGTTCGTACTCTGGCGGCCTTTTCATTCTCGAACTCGAAAACGATACCGCCTCTGCCAATTACGCCAAACCCAAGGCCGGCCAGGCAAACAGCGGCTTTGGCAAAAGGCTTTTCGGCGGTAACCACGCGCAGATCGAGGGCGGCTATGTCGTCTACGATCCTGACACCCAGTACTACTATCTCTTCATGTCCTTCGGCGGCCTCGGTGCCGAGACGGGCACCTACAATATCCGCGTCGCGCGCTCAACAAACCCCGACGGTCCGTTCCTCGACTCGGCGGGCACCGATCTCTCGACCCTGACCACAAGCAGCACCTTGTCCACAATCGCTCCCTACGGCATAAAGCTTATGGGCAATGTGCAGTTTGCGCACGTAGCCGCTGACAAGGGCTCGACCGCTTCCCCCGGCTATGTTTGCCCGGGCCATTGCTCGGTCTATCGGGACCCCACAACCAAACAGTACTTCCTAATCTTCCACACGCGGTTTTTCTCCACCACGGCCGATCAGGGACATCAGGTGCGCGTTCACCAGATGTACATGAACGAAGATAAATGGCCGGTCGCCTCCCCCCAACGCTACGGCGGCGAAACCATTGCCACCACCGTCGTCGCTAACCTTCTTGGCGATTTCAAAGTGATCGTGCAAAACAAGTCGATGCCGACAACGACTCAGAGCGGATCAGTCTACACCATCCCGATGAACACTTCGTCGGTCGCCACGTTCCATGCGGACGGAACCATCACTGGAGCCTACACCGGCACGTGGCAGCTGACGGGAGACCACTACGCAACAATCGTTCTGGGCGGCACGACTTACAAAGGTGTTTATTCGATTCAATGGGATAACGACAACCAGGCGTGGGTGCCCTGCTTTAGCGCAATCTCCAGTGGCGCAACCGCCGCCATCGACAACGGTGTGTCGATTTGGGGCAGCAAAGTCTCCGCCTCTCCGGTTGCTCCCGTCTTCACGACTCAGCCAGTCAGTACCCTCGCCGCGAACATCGGAGGTAATCTCACCTTGTCCGCAGTGGCCACCGGCACGTTTACACCTGACTATCAATGGTACAAGGACAACACGCTCATCAGCGGTGCGACCAGCAATACCTACACGGTTAACAACATCACCTCGGCCCACGCGGGTGTTTATTACGTGACCGCGGTCAACGCCGCCGGTGTCGCCACCAGCAATTCCGCCACGGTCACAGTGACGAGTAGCAGCAGTTCCAGCTCGTCCAGTTCGAGCTCTTCGTCATCCAGCTCGAGCAGCTCGTCAAGTTCCTCTTCATCGTCTTCCAGCTCGGGCGGCAGCAGCTCCGGCCCTGCGCCATCGAGCGGCGGCGGTGGAGGTGCGCCCAGCGTGTATTTCCTTGCTGCCGTGGCCGCCTTGGGAGCGCTTAGGAAATCTTTCCGCAACCGGAGCTAAGCTCTAAATAGTTCCTTCGTTCGCAAAGCGAGGCCGACCACCTCGCTTTCGTAAAATCCATCACGCCCTTCTGCGGCGGAGTAAAAGCTCTGCCGTCCGTTATCGTTTGCGCCTACTCCTCGTGAAATCGTCATACCTCACGACCCTCCTCTCGGCGACCATCATCGCCGCGTATCAGCACGCCGCCGCGGCTAACCCCGTCATCACGGATGTCTACACCGCCGATCCGGCCGCGATGGTCTACAACGGCAAAGTCTATCTCTACACGGGTCACGACGAGGGTTCGACGGGCTACGTCATGCGCAACTGGCTCTGTTTCTCGACGAGCGACATGATCAATTGGACCGCCGAAGGTTCGCCAATGTCTCTCAGCGCTTTCTCGTGGGCACAGTCAGACGCCTGGGCAGGTCAAGTCATAGAACGAAACGGAAAGTTTTATTGGTATGCCCCGGTTAACCATAAAACCGTTCCCGGCTTTTCAATCGGCATTGGTGTTTCAAACTCCCCCACCGGGCCCTTCACCGACGCGCGCGGCACCGCTTTGATCACAAACGACATGACTCCGGACAGTCAGGGTCGAACCAGCGTCTGGAGTTATGATGATATCGATCCCGCTGTTTTCATCGATGACGACGGCCAAGCGTATCTTTTTTGGGGCAACACGATCTGCCATTACGTGAAGCTGAAATCCAACATGATCGAGACGGAAGGCTCGATTCAAACGATCGCGCTCACGATGTTCACCGAAGCGCCGTGGGTGCACAAACGAAACGGTGTTTACTATCTCTCGTACGCGTACGGATGGGAGGAGAAAATCGCTTATGCCACGTCGAACAGCATCAACGGCCCGTGGACATTCCGCGGCGTCATCACCGACTACCCCAAAAACTCCAACACGATCCATCAAGCGATCATCGATTTCAAAGGTCGCTCCTACTTCGTCTACCACAACGGCGCTCTTCCCGGCGGCGGAAGTTACCGCCGTTCGGTTTGCGTCGACTACCTGAACTACAACGAAGACGGCACCATCCAACCGATCGTACAAACGACGGCCGGCATCACCGGTTCGCTCTTTAGCAGCCCGGTCAGCCTCGCGCTCGATGCCAGCAACAACCTTTTTGTTACCGACAACGCACAAAGTATTATCGGCAAAATCACGCCTGGCGGCACCTACACCATTTTCGCCGGTTCACCCAGCTCTCCTGGCTCGACGGACGCGACCGGCACGATAGCCTCGTTTCGCAACCCAACCGGCCTCGCGATCGACGCCGGAAACAACTTGTACGTCGCCGACACCGGAAACTCTACTCTGCGGAAAATCACACCGACTGGCGTCGTCTCGACATTGGCCGGTACGCCTTCGCTCACCGGGTCGGCGGACGGCACCGGCTCAACCGCTCGGTTTTCTTCTCCGAAGGATCTCGCGGCTATGCGCGACGGCACGTTGGTGATCGCCGATTCGGGAAACCACACGATTCGTGCATCAACCTCTGGCGGCCTTGTTTCGACCCTGGCCGGCCTCGCGCTCAACAGCGGCACCAGCGACGGCCTCGGTTCATCCGCGCGTTTCAACAGTTCCTCCGGCATCGCCTTCGATTCCTCCGGCGTCGCCTGCGTCGCCGATACGCTCAACAACACGATCCGGAAAATAACCGCAGCGGGGAGCGTCACCACGGTTGCTGGAGCAGCCGGCCTCTCCGGCACGGCAGATGGCACAGGGTCCTCCGCTCGTTTTGCCAAGCCCGCTGGCTTGGTGGTGGATGCCTCCGGAAACATTTTCGTCGCGGATACGGAAAACAGCACGATCCGCAAAATATCTTCCACGGGTGTGGTAACCACAGTGGCAGGCACTGCCGGTGTCGCCGGATACAAAGACGGCACCGGCAGTAACGCTTGGTTTAACCAACCCCGCGATGTAGCACTGGACTCAACAGGCAATCTCTACGTCGCCGACACCGGCAACGCCATCATCCGCAAAATTTCGAGCGCGGGAGTCGTTTCAACCGTCACGCTGAGCTATTCGTCGAGCTCTTCTTCCAGTTCGTCCTCTTCTTCTTCCAGTTCGTCTTCGTCTTCATCGAGCTCCGGCTCTTCTTCGGGCTCCGGCGACTCCGCCACACGTCCAGCGTCGAGTGGCGGCGGTGGCGGTGCGCCGCTCGTTTGGTACTTAGCCGCGCTGAGCGCCACGTGGGTGGGCAAACTGGTTAAGACATTCAGGCGTCGCTCCTGATTCGGTGGCAGGGCTGAGGCCACGCTCGTGAGCGCTCGTCTGCCTCCGGCGGGCGGCTGCTCGCACAGCACAGTTGAATGTTATGCGACTCCACATGCGAAACTGTAACCAAATATCTGCGCACAAGAGTTGACCTGCACGTATCCTGGCCAAATTAGCTGAGCAACTTCGCTGCGGCCTAACAACTCGCTCGCTATGAAAATCACTTACTTCGTGGAGATGTTTTCGTCTTGGTGCTACTGGGCCGAACCCACTTGGTTAGAGCTAAAAAACAGGTACGCCGACAAAGTGGAATTCGAATGGAAAATCGCCTTGATGGATCCGTCCGCCTTCCCTGCGTCACAAGCGCAATGCGACTGGTTCTACCGGCGCAGCGGCACGGTCATGCAATCTCCCTTCCGGCTCAACTCCAGCTGGGTCGAACCTGAGCTTAAGGGCAACTACACCGCCGCGAATTTTGTCGCAGAGGCCGGCAAAGATTTCGGTTTCACCGACGACCGCCTGCGCCTGGCTCTGATGACCGCCGCGATGCGCGAAGGCCGCAAGATCGGCCGGCTGGAGGAAGCGGTCGCCGTGGCGGCAAACGCCACAGGCCTTGATGCCGCCAAACTGCGGGCCGCAGCCGAATCAAACGAGGTCCAGCAGCGCGTGCGCAACTCGACCGCCGAATTTCACAGCCTGCAAATTAACCAGCGCCCGGCCTTTCTTATCGAAGACTCCATCGGTGATCGCGCCGTGTTCTCGGGGCTGGTTAGGCGCGAGCCTCTCATCGCGGCCATCGACGCGATGCTGGCCGACACCGCCGCTTACGCCAGCTACGCCGCACACTTCGGCCCGCCACCTGCAGAATAAAGCAGCCAAGCTGCGCAAAGGCACCATACTGCATCCATGCAGTTGAAATGGATGTTGTCGCACACGCGCGGTTATCTCGAGCTCGGCATGGTCGATGCAGCAGCCGCCGAACTTGAGCGCGTCCCCAAAGAACACGCGAACAATTTCGAGGTTCGCGTGCTTCAAGCTTTGATTTTTCAGGAACGGAAGGACTGGACTGCCCTCACCCCGCTGGCTGCGGGCCTGACGCGTGATCAACCGCAGGACGCCGGTTGGTGGATCATGTGGGCCTACGCCACACGGCGGGCCGACTCACTCGCCGCAGCAGAAAAGATTTTGCTCGAAGCCGAGTCGAACCACCCAACTGACGCAATGATCAAGTTCAACCTGGGTTGCTACGCCTGCCAGCTGGGCGATCTCCCGCGTGCGCAGGCTTATGTAGACAAGGCAATCGCTCTCGACGAACGTTTCCGAGAAGCCGCAGCGAAAGACAGCGACCTCGAACCGCTGCGCCTCAACCAGTAACTAGAACCCGTCCAAGCTTGAGAAAAGCTCGGTTCTGTTTCACAAAAAGGTTTCGGGTAAATAGCTAAGGCCACACCTTCCTCCTACGATCGACATGTACCTCAAGCGCTTGGTTTTGCTGCTCCTCTTATCAGCCCGTTTACTTTGGGCGCAAAATCAAGACCAGCCCCCGCCTAACGAACCAATTATTCATCTACCCGGGGTCGCGGTCAGCGAGACGATGAAGCTGCGCCCGCAGGAGAAATGGCTCATCGGTGAAATTGGCAATTTCGACGTCTACACAAATGCCTCTGAAAACGAGACGCGGGAATTTGTGATCAAGCTGTACAAGTTCCACCAAGCCTTCACGGGGCTCTTTCCCAGCATCAAAGCAATTTCTCGAGACAAGATCACCCTGGTTCTTTGCGGATCACACGATAAGTACATCGATTTAGCTCCTCCGCACACTAACGACGTCGACGAACGGTATGGCCATCCCGCCTACACGAGCATAACCAACGCTTTTGCTACAATCTTCCTCGTAGACTTCGATTTCCGGTCCTTTTTCAACGATGGCATCAACGTGGGTGAAGAAGGCGCCACCACGTTCGCCCAGGCAACGGGGAACGAGTTCATGGACAACGAAACGCTGCTCCGCCAGCAATACATGCGCCTTATCATCAGCCGCAGCAAGCCGCGGCCTCCTGCTTGGCTCGAGGAGGGTGTCGTCCGCTATTTCGACTCACTCAAGGTCTCAAAGGACAAGATCTCTTTCGGCCAGCTCGACAAGAGCCTCACCCAGTTTTTCAGCGATTCCGGCAATAACCTCCATCGGATGATGTCGCTCGCGGATTTTTTCGCGGTCGACTATAACTCTCCCGAATACACCAAATCGATCGGTGGCAGGTTTTCTCACCAGGCCTTGGCGTTCGTTCACTTTGGGTTGCTCGGGAAAAAGGGTCGTTACCGCCAAGGGTTCCTCCAGTTCATCGACCGCGCCTGCAAAGAGCCGGTTACAGAAGCGATGTTCAAAAGCTGTTTCAACATGAGCTACGAGGACATGGGGTATTTACTTTTTGCGTACGCGCAAGGCGGCTTCTATCGCCACGTAGTCGCACCCAAGCTCAAGGATTTCCCGCCGACTCCTCCCCTCGAGTTTCACCTGGCAAGCGATGCCGAAGCCGGGCGCATCAAGGGCGATATCCTCAGGCAAGTCGGACGCTACGATGACGCTCGTATTGAATATTTTTCGCCCATCATGCGGAAGCACGCCGATGCGCCTCTCCTCGCCGAGCTCGGTTTGCTCGATTACGAGACAGGCAACTTGGTGTCCGCCCGCAAATACCTTGAACAGGCCCTCACCGCCAAAGCAGCTTCGCTCCCTGGCTATTTGGCTCTGGCTCGCCTACGGCTGGACGAAGCGACAGGCCAATCTCCCGACGGACGGCTTTCTTCGGATCAACTGCACCAAGTGCTCACCCCACTCTTCGCCGCCCGTGATCTCGGCAGACCTCACATCGACATTTATCTGCTCATCGCGGAGGCTTGGTCCAAAGCCAAAGTTGCCGCCACTCCCGAACATCTGGCCGTCCTTGACGAAGGCGTCGCTGCTTTTCCGAAAAACACCGAGCTCCTCTACAAAGACGCAGCTCTGAAAGTCCGCAACGGCCTCATTGACGACGCTCGTCCTTTCATCGAACTCGGCCTCAGGACTTTGCGAGTTCCAGCAGAACGCGAACGCTTCGAGCGATTGAAAAACTCTCTTCCACCACTGCCCACTAAGCCGTGAGGACCGAACCACTAAGTTGCCGATAAACCGCCGTCCTCCCCCAGCTGCGTTTCATGACCGACTTGGCAGTCACTCCTGCTTTCTTGCTCGCTTCGGCTGCGATCACGTTGTCACCCGGCCCCGACATCCTGTATGTTTTGGCCAAAGGCATTTCCCAAGGCCGCCGCAGCGCCCTGGTCGCCGCTGCAGGTTTCTGTTCCGGACTCTCGGTTCACACCACGGCGGCGGCAGTCGGACTATCGGCCATGCTGGTCGCTTCGTCGGCTGCGTTTACAGCGGTAAAAGTCTGCGGAGCGGCCTATCTCGTCTATCTTGGCATCCGCGCAATTGTCTCAAAGGACTTGATCGCCGTCCCTGACCAGCACGAGCGTTTACCCGACAAGCGGATATTCGCGCAGGCATTCGTCATGAACGTCCTTAACCCCAAGGTCGCGCTCTTCTACTTGGCGTTCATCCCCCAATTCATTCCCCCAAATGCAACGCATCCGGGAATGCACTTCATGGCCCTGGGAATTAGTTTCGCCGTCGTGGCTCTCGCAATTTTTTCTTCCGTTGGCGTGTTCAGCGGAAGCATAAGCCTGCTGATCCGCTCACGACCGAAGCTCACCTTCCACCTGAATCGCCTTGCCGGGCTCATCTTCATCGCCCTCGGCGTGCGACTTGCCATATAAAATTAGGTCAGCGCTGGCGCAGAACGGAATCCGCTTGGCGGTAATAATTGGAACGTTAGTCTCCACTTATGAAATCCGCCCTTTGGATTACGTTGGTAGCGATTTTCTTTCAGTGCGCCTGCCATGGCTTCGAGCCGCCCTCGGCGTTAGAACGAGATCGAGCCTTGGGGTCGCTGGAAAACGAAAATCCCGTGCTGCAAAAACTGTTTTCCGCCGGCGGAGACTTTGAGCCCATCCGCGCCCCTGGCTTAAGTGACTGGTTGGAGTCGCACGAAGAAAAAGGACAATCCTACGCTGCCTATATGACGTCGGGATTCAATCGCCCCGATTCGAAACGAAACGTCATCTACATCCAGCCCCTCGGCGATTTTCCCGCAGACACCAGCCCCTCGCTTGAGCACCTGCGGGTTTATGCGGAAGCCTTTTTCCAACTTGATGTAAAGATTCTGCCTACCGCTTCCATCGATCCACAGAAGTTTTCCTCTCGAATCAACGGCCATACACAAAAAGAGCAGTTATTGACCGGCAGCATCATTGCTTTCCTCAAGACCCAGCTCCCGTCAGATGCGTACTGCTTGATCGGTGTCACCATGGCGGACCTTTACCCTGCGAAATCGTGGAACTACGTTTTCGGCCAAGCGTCGCTCACCGGCCGAGTAGGAATCTACAGCTTCGCGCGTTACGACCCCGCGTTCTTTGGCCAGCCACGGTCGAGTGATTACAAGGAGATGATTCTGCGCCGCAGCTGCAAAGTCCTCGCGCACGAAACCGCACACATGTTCGGCCTGCCACACTGCATCTACTATCAATGTTTACTCAACGGGGCCAACAACCTCGACGAAGCAGACACCCAGCCGCAGCACGTCTGCCCAATTTGCCTGCGCAAGCTTCACTTCAACATTCAATTCGATCCCGTCGTCCGCTACGAAGAGCTCTCGAAATTCTACAAAGCCCAGGGCTGGGAAACGGACGCCTGTTGGATCGAGCGACAGCTGGAAAAAGCGAAGGCGCCTTAATCAATTACTTCTTGGGATCACGTACCACAAGAATGTCTTCCCCTTTGCCCAAATTGTACTCATTCACCACTTGATGAAAGGCCTGCTGCTGCTCGGAGGTCAGTACGGGCGCTGCACGCTCAATCAAGGGCGTAACTTGCTCCGGCTTCAACCGGCGAGGAATTTGGCACTTAAGAATCGCCTCATAAAGTTGCTGCTTCTGCTCCTTGTTCAAAGGTGTATCCGAATAACTGAGACGAATCTGTAAGCTCTTTATTAGTTCGTCCGCATAACTCCTTGGTGCTTGCCGGAATTTCTCGTAGGTTTCTTGTCCCAGAAGTGACTTAATTTCGTCTTCGATAGACACCAGCACTTGCTCCCGAAGCTTCCAAGCCTGCTCGTCCGCCAGCCCGTTCTTCTGAGCAACCGCCATGACGTCGTCAGCCGAAACGCCACGATCCAAGATGAGCTCGCACAGTTTTTCCTGTTTTTCGGGAGGAATATTGGCCCACCGGAAATCTCTAAAATTTTCCGCTAACCATCCGTATTTCCTAATCACTAGCACGAGCCGCACATACTCGGGGTCGTCCATTAACTCGCGGAACGTGTTCCCTCGCGGTCCTTCTGGCGGAGGAGGTGGTATCGGCGTCGTGCGATTGGCCCGTTCAAGTTTGATTTGCTCGACCAACTGCGCGACGCGCAACCGCCGCTTCTGCTCAGGCGACAGCATTCCCTCCGGCACAACTGCGGCGCGCACCTTGGCGTACTCGTCCTTTCCTCTCTCGATTTTTGAGGCAATAACTGCATTCCGACGACGAAGCTCATCAAGCTTTCGGGCTAGCATCCGCTCGTGTCGAAACGACCCAAGCCACCAGGCTGTCACCCCGCAACAACAGATACCTAGGAACAAAAGGTTGATTTTCTTCCTGTGAATCTTCATGTGCATCAGTCTCGGTCGTCGACCGGGCATTTCGGATAATATTTCGCTGTATGTTGGGTAACTATCACCCTTCCTTGTTCGGCAGCAGCGCGATTCATCGCAGAAATTTTCAGCCGGGCGTCGAACTCCTCCTGTGCAGCCTTGAGTCGTTCGAGCTGCCGCGGCGTCATAAACGTCGCGGCTTTCTCAGACATCTCAGCGGAAATCTGTGGCCCGCCTCCTTCACGCCATCTATCCAAACCGTCCCGCATGTGCACGTAAGCTAGATCAGTGAACAGATCCATCTGCTCATCGCTCATCGGCACTCCCAAATATTCGAGTTCCTCAGTAAATCGGGAAAACAGATTTCGCAGGACAGAAGATCGGTCGTACCGTTCAAAATAGGCATAGCTCGTTTCACCGAGTAGCGCTCGAATCCGCGCGTTCACCTCTACGCTCGCCGCCGCCATCACCAAGCGGGTTTCTATATTCCTCATCTCGGCAAGCCCGTTTTTCCGCGCGAAACTGAGTTCAACTGTTTGATCCCACCCGCGCTCGGCCAATAGGTCTTTGAGCTTTTCCAGATCCGACGGTGCCAAGTGCAAATGCCGGTATAACGCCGCATACCTAGGATCGAATAACTTGCGATTGGTCAGAAGGCTCTCCCGTTTCTTTTCCTGCTGCTCTGGTGTCAATGTAGTTTGTACCGGCAGCGGACGAGTCCCTTGCAGTTGAGTGATCTGCAGCTCGATCTGTTTAAGCGCCGCCTGCAACTCCTCTCCGCGCCCCCCTTCTATCGCAACTGACAGCTCAACTTCCCGATCTTTTTGTCGCTGCCATACCGCACCCATCATGAGTAAAGTCGCCAGCCCACATAAGATCGCCGTTTGAGTTTTGGTCATAAGCACTAGTTTTGCCAGCATCGCGAAAAATCCTCCTGTCACTGACTGACTGAGCGCCGTCGCCGACACGCTTGAGGCGAGCCCGCTCGGCGTCGCGCCCACGGCGTGGCTTGCGAGCAACGTAGCTAGAGCACCTGCAGTCGATGCGATCCCGCGCTTCACCAGCCGCCCACGCAATTTCTGCAGCGCGCGGTCCACCCGCATCCTCGCCGCGTCCTCTGAAACTCCAAACCGGCGCCCCATCTCCACAAAAGTCTGCTCCTCAAAATACCTCAGCAACAGCGCGTCGCGCTCGGCCGGTTTCAACTGGTTTAGCACCGCATCCAATACCGGTTTCAATCGTTCCCAGTCGCGCGAACTCGAGGCGTCTTCCTCCATATCCAGCTGTGCCCAATATTCCCGTTCACGGCGACGACGCTCAGCACGCATCATTTTCCACGAAACCCGCCTCGTTGTGGAGAATAACCAGCCGATCAACACGGGGTGTTCCTCCAGCACCAGCGCCTTTTTCGCGAGGAGGGTAAATACTTCCTGCGCGACATCCTCTGCTCGACGCGCGTCGCCCGTTTGCCGCAACGCTGCGTGATAAACCACCCCGATATACCGCTGCACCAGTTCGCGGAAGGCGTCTTCAGCTCCTTCGCGAACGTAGCGGCGCAACAATTCAGTATCATCGGGCGTCATGGATTATCCTATAATGCCCGTACGCAGCCGAACCGAACAGAAAACGATCAAAGATTTCAGAATCCCATTCCTCAGTTCCGGGTTAACAAACCGGCGTTAATCAAATTCACTCACGATCCGCTCTCATGAGATTACTCCGCCCGCTCACGCTCGCTTTCCTCGTTGCATGCAGCTGTCACGGTGCATTTACCGTCGAGTTGAAACCTAACCTCGAAGGGCAACTTGATCGTCCGCTCCGCTATCGGCCGGAGGGCACCGATTTTGTTATCGAAAACGGAACCGAGTTTTTCAACCGCCCATTGTACGGCGGCAACACCGCGTTTCGCGTCGACGGCGGCGACAAGCCTGAATTTCTGCTCTATTTACCAGGTCGGGGCGGTAATCTGCGTTTCGGTATTCGCGTCGGTCAACACTCCAAGTGGTTGCACGAAGCAGATTCAATTATCACTCGTTACCGACCAGGTTCTCTCATCTACGAAATTCAAGACAGTTTGCTGGGAAATGGAAAACTTCTGGTGAGCGCCATCGCCCTCCATGATCGCGAGGGGTTGATCGTTAAGATCGAACCAACTACCTTACCCAACAGCGTCGAGCTCATTTGGGCCTATGGCGGCGTAAATGGCACACGAGGCCGGCGCGACGGCGACATCGGCACCGAAGACGTTCCGATCAGTGAATACTTCCAGCTCAAGCCGGAGTTTTGCACGGGCAATCACTTCGAAATTAGCGGAGCCTCTTTCACGTTGCGCAGCAAGCCAGCCACACTCGCGGGCACCAGCCAACCTCGTGCTACACTCGCGCTTGCGAACGCAGTGTTTTGGCCAGATCTCACTTCGCTATTAGGTTCCGAGGGCACACCCGGCGAGGCTCCGATCCTTATCGGCCACCACAAACTCGGCGTGGGTTCACCCACGTTTGTCGCAATCGAACGCATGGCGCAGAGCTCCGACGAGCGTGGCGAACTGGCCACCTATCGAGAGGTTAAAGGCGAGCGCGACTTTCTGTCGTCCCCGGATGTTGCTGCAGGACCTCGGCGACAGTCTCTGACCTCAGACACGCTCGCGGGAGAATTTGCTGCAGCCGAGGGCCACTTCAGAGATTTGCGCGACCAGGTTTCCGTTTCTACCCCCGATCCGTTCATCAACGCCGCTGTTGCCGCGCTCAATGTCGCAGCCGACGCCGTGTGGGACGAACCACAAGGCGTCGTCATGCACGGCGCCATCGCCTGGCGCTCGAAGCTTCTCGGCTGGCGCGGCCCTTACGCGATGGACGCGCTCGGCTGGCACGACCGCACGCGGCGCCACCTCTCGTATTGGGCAGGCCGGCAAAACACTTCGCCGATTCCCGACAAGCTTCCGCCCGCCGACGAAAATGCGAATCTCGCCCGAAGCGAAGCCGCCCTCCACAGCAACGGCGACATCTCAAATTCCCACTACGACATGAATCTTGTCTACATTGATGCGCTATTCCGTCATCTGCTGTGGACCGGAGATCTCGATTTCGCGCAAAAAGTCTGGCCCGTGATCGAACGCCACCTCGCTTGGGAACGGCGTCTCTTCCGTCGCGAGTTTTCGAATACAAAAGGTGAAAAACTGCCGCTTTACGAAGCTTACGCGGCGATCTGGGCAAGCGACGATCTTCAGTACCACGGCGGCGGAACGGCGCACGCCTCCGCCTACAATTTCTACCACAACAAAATGGCCGCGCGCCTCGCACGCCTCCTGGGCAAGGACGCCACACCCTACGAACGCGAATCCGAACTCATCGCCAGAGGCATGCGTGAGCTTCTTTGGATGCACAAAAAAGGGATGTTCGCCGAATTCAAAGACTACCTCGGCCTTCAACGCATCCATCCGAGCGCGGCGCTTTGGTCCTTTTATCACGTTGTTGACTCCAAGGTACCGACGCCAAGAGAAGCCGCCCAAATGAGTGACTTCGTTGAGCACGCATTCGCAAAGATCCCCGTTCAGGGCCCCGGCGTGCCAGAAAATCTTCATGTTTTCCCAACCTCTGACTGGATGCCGTACACATGGTCGATCAACAACGTGGTGATGGGCGAAAACATCCACACCGCTCTGGCGTTTTGGCAATCCGGACGCGCCGAAGAAGCTTACCTGCTTCTCAAAAGCGCCCTCACTGCTAGCATGTTCATGGGCATCTCTCCCGGAAACGTCGGATCGATGAACTACCTGGACGTCTACCGGCGCGAATCTCAGCGAGATTTCGGAGACGGCTCGGGCGTCACATCACGCGCGATCGTCGAAGGTCTGTTTGGCATCAAACCGGATTTACTCGACGGAGTTTTGGTCTTCGCTCCCGGATTTCCGTTTGCTTGGACACATGCGCAGCTTAAGCATCCCGACGTCGATTGCGATTTCAAGCGCGACGGCAAAACCGAAAGTTATACACTAAACCTCCGGTTCACAAAACCGATCAAGCTTCGCGCGGAAATACCGGCTCGTTTTCAGCACGCCAAAGTCACCGTTAATGGCGCAACTCACGAAGCAAAAATCTCCAGCGACTCCGCAGTTCCTAAACTCGAGTTCGAATGCTCTGCGGCCAATGCTTTCACCATCACCATCGCCTGGGCGGGCGAACCGGTCTCGCCCAAAACACCTGAAGAACCAACGCGCCGCATGGTCCTCGCGCAAAAGCACGTGAAAATCGATTGGAAGCAGCCGCTACCGCAAGAGTTTCACGTCGAAACAGTCGACCTTACCTCGTTCTTCAACGACTCCGTTACGCAGATTTTCAAAAACGAATATCGCTCACCTCGGTCGCCCTTCTGTTCGCTGGCAATTCCGAAGCAAGGCATTGGCGCTTGGGCCGGGTTCGTGAATGCCACCGCGGAGATCGACGACTCCGGCCTCCGTGCATTCGCGAAATCAAACAATGGGCGTTTCCTCATGCCAAATGGAGTTGCTTTCGCAACACCCGCCGAGGGCAAAAACATCATTTTCACCTCCCAGTGGGACAACTACCCCCGAGAAGTCACCGTTCCACTTTCCGGACAGGCCTCACAGCTCCTGCTTCTCATGGCTGGTTCGACCAACTGGATGCAGAGCCACATCGACAACGGTGAAGTCATCGCCACGTATATGGATGGCACCACCTCTCGTCTTGCGCTCTACAACCCCACGACATGGTGGCCCATCGAACAGGACTACTTCATCGACGATTACCAGTTTCGCTACTTTGGCTCGTTTCCGCCGCGGGTTGACTTAAAAACCGGTAAGGTTCGCTTCCTAGATCGAGCAGCCTTCAAAGGCCAAGGACGCGAGGTCGGCGGTGGAGCGGCCACCGTACTCACCCTTTCTCTAGATCCAAACAAAGAACTTCGCTCTCTCACCATCCGCGCCCTTTCCAATGAAGTCGTCATTGGCCTGATGTCAGCCACACTCGTGCGGTGATTGCCCACCGGCGCGAATCACTCGACCAAAGGTGGTGCTTCGTGCGACGAATTGGGTGTTTGCGTATGCTCCCTGCGTCTCCATAAGCGGCGCCTGTCTCGTAAATCCCGGCGGTCAGACGTAACGGAATATGAATCGACGTCGATCCGCACCGTCACGTTGCCGTCGAGTCCGCTCACGTAGGCTGGAACGCCTCGTTGCGCGAAATATTCACGCGCACGACCGCTTCGGTCAGAGAACCACAAGGCCAATGGTGATGGGACAAACACGGCTTTAGCTCCGACTCGGTCAAAGAAACTGTTCGGCGCCAATCCTTCCGTGCCGTGATGAGGCACCTTCAGCAAATCAGCTTTTAGGTCGAGTTCACTCGTCGCCATCCACGCCCCGAGCGGATTGTTCAAGTCCCCCGTAAAAAGCGCACGAATCGAACCATGTGCAAGACGCAACACCATGCTTGTATCATTAACATCGGTTGCGCCCACCGGTGTGTTAATCCCATCGAAGAGGCAAAGGACCTCGATCGTCGTTTTTACTGCGCCCTGCGTTGCCTCCATCAAGGTTTCGCCGGACTTCGGCGTCCAATAAGGAATCTGGCGCTCGCGCAGGAACTGGAGCAACCGCTGCACGTCGTCCCAATCGCATCCCCACGGGATCTCCGCGTCAGCAATTTCCCGCGAGGCTGGCAGGCTCAAAGCCACGCGATCTACCTTTATTCCGGCATTAATGATCTCGATGAGCTTTCCATAGTGATCCCAATGCATGTGGGTCAGCACCACCAAATCGAGGTGAGTGATCGCCGCGCTTTGCAAATAACCCAGTGCCGCACCGTGCGCATCCCAACCTTCGCCCGCATCGATCAATACGTTTTTACCGGTGGGAAATTGAACAAGATGACAATCCGCCTGGCCCACTCGCGGAGAGACGTTGATCATCGTCCAGACCGTTGGAAGCTGCACGACGGCATCGGAAGACGCCACTGCCGTTCCAGGAATCGCCGTCGAGATGCTTGCGCTGATGGCCGCAGACAACACGGGAGCCAACCCGCTGCTTGCCGAACCAACTGGCTGCACCGATAACGGCAGAACCAGCGCCAGCGGGTTCAAAACGACGAACGCCCGGTCAGCGGGTTCCTGTTTTTTCGCTGCTCCATCTGTCGCTGACGCGAAAGAAACCGCGTCGCGCAGCTCGTTGTTTGGCGAACGAACGGCCAGAGTTGTCACACCCGGCGAGAAAACCCTCCTTCGCACCTCTGTAACGCTGACTTCCTCAAATGAAACGCGAGGCACCGGCTCCTGAACGCGTTCCCCTTTTGCCGGAGAAATCTCTGGCGCGAGAAGCGTCCGCAACGCGGCGAGTTGCTGCGACCAGGCAGAAGCGTGTCGAGGCACCGCAACTCGCACAGTGGAAGCGGAATCTCCGGGCCGCGCTCGGCCTTCCGAACTCGCATGATGCATTAAGAAAATACTTCCCGCGATAAGTCCCAAGCCGACCACCCAACGCACAATTCGTGCGCGGAAATCGGCCTTTGTGCGGGGTATCGCCATGCCCTGTATATCGGCGCAACTTTAAAAAACTTATGAAATCCGGACGTATTGATTTCATAAACACCAACCGGATGCGATAAACATATGTATTTAATTTAAAGCCATTTATTACACATCATAAAAAGTTTTAACAAAAAATTAAGGGAAACACACTAGACTCTTTTTCATATAACCTAAGGGCAGAGTCAGAACCTGGAGACCGCAACTCACTCAAAGGAGTCGGCGAAACTCGTCTTCGGACGCTTCCCCCGAAAGCCGAGCGAAAACATCCGCCTCACTGCCGGTCTCCCCGACCTAAACTCCGCCCGCACCGTCCTACTCCAACCGAGTCGCCGCTTCGACATCACTCGTCTGGAATCGAAATTCCGGCCCTAGATTACCGAACGGTCAGACCTATTTTCCTTCGCTTATAAACCACCGAACGCGTACCCAACAGCTTTGCCTATGACTAAGCGCCTGATGGTCCCCGCGTGGGGCATTCTCCTCCTGGTAGCCAGCTGCTTTTCGCTCCGGGCCGCACCACTTCCGATATCGTTGCGTTGCGAATACCGAACCAACCCAGCTGGCATCGGTGAAACCCACCCACGCCTAAACTGGACGCTGCAATCAGACTCAGGCGCGCGCGGGATCAAACAAACCGCTTATCAAATCCTCGCCGCCTCCTCCGCCGAACTTCTCGCCAAAGACAAAGGGGACCTTTGGAACTCCGGCGCCGTCAAATCCGACAACATGCAGGTCGAATACGCCGGTCGACCACTCCGATCACGGGATTCCGTTTTCTGGAAGGTGCGCATTTGGGACGAAAAGGGGAAACCTTCCGCATGGAGCAGCCCTGCACATTGGAGCATTGGCTTGATCGACGAGAAAGACTGGCAGGCACAGTGGATCGGTTTGGACGACGACACCAAAGGCGACGCAGCCGATCTCGACGACGCCACGCGCGAGCAGCTCGGACGTCAGCCTTGGGTTTACGCCGACATTGCCGAGTCGAAAGTCGGATCGCTCTCAGCCACGCTGCGACAAACCTTTGTTATCGAACCCACGCACAAACCCAAGAGCGCAATTCTCGCCGTCGTGCCGGATCAACGTTGCACGATTATCCTGAACGGCAAAACCCTCGCGACGCTCACGCGCTGGCATCAACTGCTCCCACTCGAAATCACGCCCCACCTCGTCGACGGCTCCAACGTCATCGGCCTCGAGATCACGCAACACGACGGATATCGGCCCGCCGCACTCGGCGCGATCCTGCTCTCCTTCGACGACGGCTCACAACAGAACATTCCGATCGATACCTCGTGGAAATTTTCCAACGCCCCCGAGCCGAATTGGAAAGATCTCACGTTCGACGCCACAGCGTGGAAGCCGGTGATCTCCCCGCCCGCCAAGCGCAATCCATGGGATGGCCCACCCCAAACCTTCACTTACCGGCAAGCCCCCGCTCCGCTTCTGCGGAAAGCGTTCAGCGTCCATCGTTCGATCAAGCTCGCCACGATCTACAGCACAGCGCTCGGTGCCTACGAACTTCATCTCAACGGCCAGCGGGTCGGTCGCGATTACCTGACTCCCGGGTGGACCGACTTCAACAAACGCGTGCAGTACCAGACCCACGACGTCACCGCGCAGCTTCGGCAGGGCAAAAATGTGCTCGGCGCTGTTCTCGGCGACGGCTGGTACGCGAGCGTGCTGGGCTACACAGGCAAACGGTATTTCTACGGCGGATACCCGCGTTTTTTGGCGCAGTTGGAAATTGAATACACCGACGGCTCACGAGCCGTGGTTTCGACAGACAAATCCTGGCTCGCAACGAACGAGGGACCTGTCCGCGCGGCCGACATCATGCAGGGCTGCGTCTTCGATCATCGTTTGTCGAACGCGAACGGGTCTTCGGCCGACGACGATGTTTCTCGGTGGGAACCGGTTCAGGTCGGCCTTCGCCCGCACGATCCGCAAAAGCCGCTTCCGCAGTTCAAAATCGAAGCGGCAAACGCTGAGCCGAGTCGGATTATCGACGAGCTCTCCGCAAAAAACCTTACCGAACCACGCTATGGAGCCTACACGTTTGATCTTGGGCAAAACATGGTTGGCTGGGTCCGACTGAAAGTTAAAGGCAGCGCTGGACAGCAGGTTGTCGTTCGGCACGGCGAGGCGCTGAATCCCGACGGCTCGCTCTACACTTCCAATCTCCGCGGCGCGAACGCCACCGACACTTACCTTCTAAAAGGTGGCGAGCTAGAAGTCCTTGAGCCAGCATTCACGTTTCACGGCTTTCGCTACGTCGAGGTGACCGGACTGCAAAACAAGCCGTCGCTCGACGCCGTCACCGGCATCGTCGTCCATTCCGACATTCCGCGCACCGGAAACTTTGAGTGTTCGAATCCGCTGATCAATCAGCTCTACCGAAACATCATCCGGGGACAAAAGGGCAACTATGTCGAAGTGCCAACGGATTGTCCGCAGCGCGACGAACGCGCGGGCTGGACCGGTGATGCCCAATTCTTCGTGCGCACAGGCACGTACAATTTCGACATTTCCTCCTTCATGGCCCGCTGGCTCACAACCGTCGCCATCGATTCTCAATTACCTGAAGGCTCGATCGCCAACGTCGCTCCGGCATTCGGCGGCCTCTGGGCTTCACCCGGATGGGGCGGGGACGCAGCGATTATCTGCACGCACGAGCTGTATCGAACTTATGGAGACAAGCGCGTCGTCAGCGCAAATTACGATTCGATGGCGAAGTACCTCGTCTGGCTCGGCAGCGAGAAAATGCCTGGCGGAATTCGCCTACGCGAGCTCGGCGATCACCTGAATCTAGGCGGCGGCGCCGACCTCGCGGTGCTGCGCGTGGCTCATCTCGCGCACCTGAACGAACTCATGGCGGAGATGGCTGCTGCGCTCGGTAAGAACGAAGATTCTGCGCGCTACGCAGCGGCTGCGAACCAGGCGAAAGTCGATTTCCAACGCGATTTTGTGCAGCCCGACGGCTCGATCCTGAACAGCAGCCAAAGCGGCTACGCCCTCGCGTTTTCAATGAACTTACTCCGCGACGAACAGAAACCGCGCGTTGCGGAAAAGTTCGTGGATGAGATCAAGAAGTTCGATTGGCATCTCGCGACCGGCTTCATCGGCACTCCACGCCTGTTGCCCGCTCTGCACATCTCCGGTCGCGATGACGTAGCCTACAAACTCCTCCTTCAAGAGACGTTCCCGTCGTGGCTCTTCCAAGTGAAGAACGGCGCCACTACAATCTGGGAGCGTTGGGATGGATGGACGCCCGACAAGGGCTTTCAGACCATCGCCATGAATTCGTTCAACCACTACGCCTTTGGTTCTGTCGGCGAGTTTATGTACAGGCAGATTCTTGGTATCGAACCAGCCGAACCCGGCTTCAAGAGCATCAGCATTCGGCCCGCGGTCGGCCACGGTCTGACGTGGGCGCACGGTTCTTATGACTCCGTCGCCGGGCGGATCTCGACCGCGTGGAAATTGGAAAAAGAAACGCTCACTTTGGACATCGAGATCCCCGCGAACTCGTCGGCGACGGTTTATATCCCCTCGAAATCCGCCGAAGCGGTACTGGAAAGCGGCCGAGGAGCAACAACCGGGCAACGCGGACTAAAGTTCGTGCAGTTCGAAAATGATACCGCCGTTTTTCAGGTCGATTCCGGCAGCTATCATTTCAGTTCACCGCGGTCCGATAACTGATCCGGCAGGGGGGCCTTTTTCAATACATACGCCCGCCTGCGCGATACCACCCATCAGGGACAATTTAAACAAAAGCGACGCTCACACATCCGGAGCGCCGCGTGTTCGGATCCAAACCAGACTAAACGTAATGCCGATCCTGAGCCGCGATGTCCTCCGCACGCACCTTTAGCTCAGCCTCGCGGGATTGTTTTGAGCCCAGCGAACCGCCCCAGATCGCGGAGAACGCACCCATCAGAAACGCGACGAAGGCACAAAGTGACACAACGGTCAGAGCCTTCGACGCCTCTTCCGCGCCTTGTTTTGCTTTCGCTGCAGCGTCGTTTTTCATCGCTGTGAGATCGGCTTTGAGCCGGTCGTATGAAGCGGTCCACTCGTCGACCATCCGGTTGGCATCAGCTTCCGTCATCCCGGTCGTCTCTGTCATCGTGCGAACGAGAGCCGCGCGATTTTCGGCCATATTATTTTGTTGAGAGGGTTCAAAAAGACGCGCGACGGCCATACTGATTTCTCGTTTCGCGCGAATGCTTCCGGCTTGCGGCGCGTTCTGATCGGTCGCGCGAGAGTTAATCGCTTCGTCCACAAAGCTCGAGAGCGCGGAATCGGAACGTTGCGCCTGATCTTTCGCCAGATCGGTCGCGCCGCTGACGGCAGCGGCAGCCGGTTTGCCAATGGCGGCTAATCCTCCGCCGACCACTTTCGCGAGGCCGCCGATGGCCCAACCAGCGCCCGCCGCAACCAAGATCACAGCGACAACCGTGGAAACACACCACACGCTAAAACCGTGGAGCCAGCCGGTCGTGCGGGCGCCGATCGGCGTCAACCGCCCGGCCACCCAACCGCCAAACCAAAGAGAAAGGACCGCACTCACACCCTCGATCACGAGCGCACCCGTGCCCAAATCTCCGACCGGGTTGTCGCTGGTCTGAGGGCTATACATCGCGAAACCCAAGCCGGTCCCGAGCATCATGAAAAGGACTTGAAGGCCCATGGCCGTGGTCAGGCCTGCGATGATTGCCCCCCAGGAAACGGGACGCGCCGTCAGGGGCCGAACAGTCGTCGTAGAAGGAAGAACCTCCGCAGAAAGAGTCGGATTCGAAGTAACAACAGGGTTGGTAGCCATAATGTTAGAAGATGCGCCTTTGCGGTACAAATCGCTATCGGCTCACGTCACGCAGCCCCCACGGGGAAAACTCCGAACACGTCTAGAGGGAAGAGGAACGATGTCCGTCGAGTTGCGGGGTTTCGCCTGCGGCAACCAATCCGCTTGTCTTTGCGCTTTTTCAGGTGTCGAACCAAAGCACCTCAAATGAGCACTAAAATTTGGCTGGTGGTTCTAACACTTATCTCCGTCACCTCTCTCGGCCTCGCTGTGAGCGCACGAGCGTCGAAATCCGAATCCTTACCGGTTTCAGCAGTTCCCGTCTCACCAGCCAACGCAGACGAAGCGCTTAAGCGAGCGTCTCTTCTCGAAGCTAAACTGAGCGCCCTGGAATCGCGCATTGCCGAACTAGAACGCCGCCCCAATCAGTCGCCTGTTGCGAGCGCTCCTTCACTCGAAGCAGTTGACGCCAACATCGACAGCCTCGTGAAAGTCTCATCGCAGAATACGCAGGACGTGCAGAAAGCCTCACAACAAATCCGCGAGCTCGCTTCGGCCAGCCAAGGAGCCTTCAACGCCGTCGCTGCTCAAATCCAGCAACTGCGCGGCGAGATGGACAAGCTCTCAGCGAAAGTCGGCCAACGTTAACACCGCCTCTCACCGGTGGAATTTCTTGAAGAACTTCTTCTCGGGTTTCTTCCCGTGATGACCGCTGCCCGGACACGGCTTCGGCTTGGTCTGGTCGTTGTAAGTCACGCCGGGAGTCAGCACCGTTTTATCTTTGCCTCCGCCGAGTAGTTTCGGCGCGAGGTCTTCCAAGCCGAGCTTCACCAGAGACGCACGCAACGCGCCTTTCACCTCGGGCTTGTACCAGAAGAAAAAGCTGCGCTGTTCCTGTTTCTCCTCAGGCGAGTGCGCACAGGCCACCGGCTTGCCGTCGTAAGGATGAACGCCCGTCGCGTAAATCTCCGTGGCGACGGTCATCGGCGTCGGCGTGAAGTCCTGCACCTGCTCAAGCTTGTAGCCGAGCTCTTTCGTTTGCAGAGCGAGGTCGGCCATGTCCTTCGCTTCGGAACCCGGATGCGAACTGATGAAGTACGGAATGAGCTGCAGTTGCGGTTTGCCGACCTTGTTTTTGATCGAGTCGAACTTTTGCTTAAACTTTCGAAAGAGGGAAAACGAAGGTTTGCGCATCACGCGCAACGTCGCGTCGGACGTATGCTCGGGCGCGACTTTCAAGCGGCCGGAAACGTGATGTTCGATCAGCTCCTCCATGAAACGCTCGTGGCTCTTGGCGGTTTCCGGTGATTTCTTCTCGTGGAGGAAAAGATCGTAGCGCAGTCCGCTGGTCACGAACGCATGTTTCACGCCGGGTGTTTCGCGCACCGCTTTGTAAACCTCGAGCAGCGCCGAGTGATCGGTGTCGAGGTTCGGGCACATGTGCGGCCACATGCAACTCGGGCGAATACACTGGTCGCAGATCTCCTGGTTCTTGCCCTTCATGCGGTACATGTTGGCGGAAGGGCCGCCGAGGTCCGTGATCGTGCCGTGGAAGTCTGGCATCGCTTTCACCGCTTCGACTTCGCGCAGGATGCTTTCCTTGCTGCGGCTCGCGACAAATTTCCCCTGGTGCGCCGAGATCGTGCAGAAGCTGCAACCACCAAAACATCCGCGGTGCATGTTGATCGAGTGCTTGATCATCTCGTACGCGGGAATCGGCCCGCGCTTGCGGTAACGCGGATGCGGCAGTCGCGTGAACGGCAGGTCGAAGCTGCGGTCGATTTGTTCCTCCGTCATGGTTGGAAACGGTGGATTCACGACCAGCATGCGATCGCCAGTTTGCTGCAGCAAACGGCGCGCTTTCACGCGATTCGACTCGGTCTCGATGTTCTTGAAATTTTTCGCGTACAACGTGCGGTCGGCAAGGCACTCGTCGTGCGAGTAAAGAATGTGATCGTCCCAGTTGGCATTTTTCGGCACCGGCGCACCGGGCGGAAGCAGCACGGCTGTTTGCGCGATGGTTTTCAGCGACGAAAAGGGCACGCCGCGCTTGAGGAGTCGCAGCATTTCCACGAGCGGCAACTCGCCCATCCCGTACACGAGAATGTCCGCGCCGCTGTCGGCGAGGATGGAGGGTTTCAGCGAGTCCGACCAGTAATCGTAATGCGTGACGCGCCGCAGACTGGCCTCGATGCCGCCGACCATAACCGGCACATCGGGATAAAGCTGCTTCAGAATTTTCGTGTAAACCGTCGCCGCATAATCCGGCCGAAAACCCGGTGCACCGTCTGGCGTGTAAGCATCTTCGGAACGAGGTTTCCGCGCCGCCGTGTAGCGGTTGATCATCGAATCCATGCAGCCAGCCGTGACACCAAAGAACAGACGCGGTGCACCCAGCTTTTTGAAATCGCGCAAATCGTCGCGCCAGTTCGGCTGCGGCAAAATCGCGACGCGATAACCTTCGCGTTCGATGATGCGGGCCACGACCGACGAACCAAACGACGGATGGTCCACGTAAGCGTCGCCCGAAACGATGATCACATCGACCTGATCCCAACCGCGCGCATCGAGTTCGTCGCGCGATGTCGGCAACCAACGCATCGGATCCCAAATCGGGTCACGAGAATTTTGCGAAGCTGCGCGCGGGAACGGGCTTTGTGTGTTCGTCTGCAAGGTCGGCCCGCACTGTCGCCACAGAGGGGCGATTGCGCAAGTGCGCGCTGCAAAGCGAAGGAGCAGGCGCTACAACCGCTTTAGTTGAAACAAGCTCAGGGTTTCCGCGCGATCGCCAGCACCGCCGCGCCCCACGCCCAGTTCGCGCCGAGACGAAGCCATCCTTTTTCCATCGACATCACGCCGCGAAAAAGCAATTCCACCGACGCGGGAAAAAGTTTCACGTCGCTCGCGCCCGCCTTCGAGGAAAACAGCTTTCGCCGCGCATAAATCATCGGGAACAGCAGCGCGTTCCAATGCGTGACACGCGTCACCGTAAAACCTGCCATCGTTAGATAAGCGCGCAGTTCGTCACGCGAGTAACGGCGTTTGTTGTTCACCGCCTTGTCGTGATACGAGAGCATCCACTGATACGCGGGCAGGTTCACGACCGCGATCCCACCGGGCTTGAGAACGCGATAAATTTCCGCAAAAGCCCGGCTCGGATCGTCGACTTGGCAGATCACATCGGCCGTCGTCACCGCGTCGAACGTCGCATCAGCAAACGGGAGTTGTGTGATCGATGCTTTGGTGATTTCCGCGGTCGTTCGTTGCCGCGCGAGTTCACACGCCATCGGTGAAAAATCGATGCCGCTCCATTTCCAATTAGGCGTTTGTTTCTGCGCTCCGCGAAGAAAGCCGCCGGTCCCACAACCTGCGTCGAGCACACAAACCTCGTTACTCACGGAGCACGTTTGCCTCAACGCGTCTAGCATGTGCCCGTGCAGCGCGCGGTAGTACCACATGCGGTCCTCGACTTCGGCCATCTTGCGAAATTCGTGCGGGTTCATGAGGGGCGTTGCCAATAACACTTTGCGCATCGGCAAAACCTTTCAATCCAGGAATCGCTCGCCCTTCCGTCGCCTAAAGCTCGCCCCACGAGTCGTGCTCCACTTTCCCCTTTCCTTATGTGCTAAGATGCTCCTGCATTTTCACCATGTCGTCCCAAATCGAAAACGTCGTCATCGTCGGCACCGGTTGCGCAGGTCTCACCGCTGCGGTCTACACCGGCCGCGCCAATCTTTCTCCGCTGATCATCGAGGGCAATCTCCCCGGCGGCCAACTCACGACCACCTCCGAAGTCGAAAATTTTCCCGGCTTTCCGGAGGGCATCGATGGTTTTCAGTTGATGGACAACCTGCGCAAACAGGCCACGAAGTTTAACGCGCGCTTTCAGCAGGCGATGGTGAAGTCCGTCGATTTTTCCAAACAGCCGCTGAAACTGGTCACGACCGAGGGCGAGATTCTCACAAAAGCCATCATCATCGCGACCGGCGCGTCGCCGCGCATGACCGGCGTGCCCGGCGAAAAAGAACTCTACGGCGGCAAGGGCGTGACCACCTGCGCCACGTGCGACGGTGCGTTTTACCGCAAAATGGACGTTGCTGTGATCGGCGGCGGCGACAGCGCCTGTGAAGAAGCGCTCTTCCTCACGCGTTTCGCCAGCAAGGTTTACCTCGTGCATCGTCGCGACAGCCTGCGCGCGTCGAAGATCATGGCCGACCGCGCCACAACTCATCCCAAGATCCAAATGGTTTGGGACAGCGCGCCCGTCGAAGTGCTGGGCGTGAAGGAAAACGCCGTCAGCGGCCTGAAAGTGAAAAACGTCAAAACTGGCGCCGAAACGGTTCTGCCGGTGAAAGGCATTTTCGTGGCGATCGGCCACATGCCCAACACCGGCCCGTTCGCCAGCGCCGTCGAGGTCGACGCCGAAGGTTATTTCAAGCCGGTCGATGGTTCCCAAGTTCGCACCAAGACCCCCGGCGTGTACGTTGCCGGCGACTGCGCCGACCACGTTTATCGGCAGGCAATCACCGCCGCGGGCATGGGCTGTCAGGCTGCGATTGAAGTCGAGCGCTGGCTCGCCGAACACGGCGGCTAAGCCATCGCTATTCCACCTTTGCTGGCCGCCTCCTCAGGCGGCCTTTTTGTTGAGACATCGGTTACGAATCAGCCGGGCCCGTCCGTGAGATTCAGATTTTCAATACAAAATTTGGGCTGACGTTACCCACGCGAACCGTCAGTGTGACCACCGGAATGTCCCCTCAGACCACAGAGTACACAGCTCGCCTCCACACTCTCGCAATCGAACTTGGCATTCCTTCCGACTACGCTGCGCAGCGTCAGCTCTCCATCTTTCCGGAGGCAGCCGAACTTGTTTCCATCGGCAACAATCCCGAAGGCCGCGCCTGCAAGTTGATTCGTCCCGCTGCTCGGGCTTGGCACAGCATGTACGCCGCCGCACGAAAGCTCGAAATCGAACTGCAGCCGCTCTCCGGCTTCCGCAGCGTCGACCGACAGGCTGAAATTATCCGCGGCAAACTCGCCGTCGGCGAAAAGATCGAGGACATTCTTCACTCGATGGCTGCGCCGGGCTACAGCGAGCATCATACCGGCCGAGCCATTGATATCGGTTCCGAAGAATCGCCCGCGCTCGAGGAAGCCTTTGCCGATACGCGCGCGTTCGCTTGGCTTCAATTGCACGGCAACGAATTTGGCTTTTATCTTTCCTTTCCGAAAAACAATCCGCACGGCTTTGTCTACGAGCCGTGGCACTGGTGTTGGAAAGGTTAGCTATGCGCTCGGCGGCGCTTCCGGATTTTCCGGCGTGTCCTTGCCATTTCGCCGCTTCACCGCGTCGCGTAGCAAAAACTCGATTTGCCCATTCACGCTTCGCAGCTCGTCGGCCGCCCACGCTTCAAGTTCGACCCAAAGTTTTGGGTCGATGCGCAATAAAAACGATTTTCTATCTTCTGCTGCCATGAATGACCGGATGCTCGCAGGAGTTCGTGGCCCACAGGTCACGACACGCAACAGAAAAACTCACCGCTTCCCGAAACACGTCAGGAGTAAAGCGTGCCCGTGTTGATCACCGGCTGAGCTTCGGCTTCGCCGCACAGCACAACCAACAAGTTGGAAACCATCGCGGCTTTCCGCTCTTCGTCGAGAGTCACGACCTTCTTCGCCGAGAGCTCGTTCAACGCCATTTCCACCATGCTGACCGCGCCTTGAACGATCTTCTGCCGCGCGGCTATGACGGCCTCGGCCTGCTGGCGCCGCAACATCGCTTGGGCGATTTCCGGCGCATACGCGAGATGGGTAAGACGGGCTTCCTCGATCTCAACGCCAGCCTTGTCCAAACGCTCCTGCAATTCACGTCGCAGCGCCGCCACAATTTCGTCGCCGCCGCTCCGCAGCGTGAGCTCGTTCGTCTCGCCATCGTCGTAGGCGTAGCTGTTGGCCACATGCCGCACCGCCGTCTCGCTCTGGACGCTGACGTAGGAGGCGTAGTCGTTCACATCAAAAACCGCCTGCGCGGTATCGCGTATCCGCCAAACCACTACCGCTGCGATCTCGATGGGATTGCCGCGCTTGTCGTTTACCTTGATCTTTTCGCTGTTGAAATTCCGCGAGCGCACCGAGATGCGAAGACGCCGGTTGAATGGATTCGTCCAACTGAAGCCGGCCTTGCGCACCGTACCGACATAACCGCCAAAAAGCGTGAGCACGACAGACTCGTTTGGCTGGGCCGTAAACAATCCGGATAAAACAAACACGCCCGCCACGGCGGAAAGAACCCCCGCCAACAGCGGGAAGACTGCTGGCCCGCTAGAGCGACTTGCGGCAAATGCAAAGAGCATCACCGCGCCTATTAGAAGAAAGAATCCCAATACGAGCATAGCACCTCCCGGCATGGGAGAAAGAGGCCGCTCACGATTAACAGACTGGTCCACCGGGGGAATATTCATAGGTTGAAGAGGTTTGATGTCTAAATGATATCATACCGAAATCATAAGCAATCTAATTTCGCGCATCACGGCTAAATTCGCAGCTAATTCCTTAGAATAATTCCAATTCTCACTTGAAACTTAGAACCATTCCAATCTGTTAGGGCCCTTCAATGATCGATCAGTCTTCAAGTGTTTCCTCTGAAAGCCTCGCGCAACGCCTAGCCGATAGCGGCCTTCGCGCGACGCCGCAGCGAGAACTGGTCTATCGCTCGCTCCTTCAACAGCGTGATCATCCGACCGCCGAAGAAGTGTTCGCCCGCGTCAAAAGCGAGATGCCTTCCATCTCCCTCGCAACCGTTTACAACTGTCTGGAAACGCTGGTTCAGTGCCGTCTTATTCGGCAGGTCCACCACGAGCGCAGTTCGACGCGATACTGCCCGAACCTCCGCCCCCACGCCCATTTTCACGACGAAGCGACCGGTGAGATCCACGACGTCGATCTGCCCGCCGGTCTCATTGACCAACTGAAAGCCGCCCTGCCGGCTGACTTCCACGCGTCGGTCGTCGAAATCACATTTACCGGAAAAAACAGCAAATAACCTCGGCCGCTCAGCCTTCACCTAAACCCACTTTTCTTTTCAACAAACATGCACTCGCTCGAAATCAAAGACCTCCACGTCTCCATCGGTGATAAAGAAATCGTCAAGGGCCTCACCCTCACGATCAAAACTGGCGAGGTTCACGCCATCATGGGACCGAACGGCACCGGCAAATCCACACTCTCCAAGGCCATCGCCGGCCACCCCGACTATACAATCACGAGTGGCGACGTGCTGATCGACGGCAAATCCATTCTCGAAATGGAGCCCGACGAACGCGCGCGCGCCGGCCTGTTCCTCGCCTTCCAATATCCCAGCGAAATCCCCGGCGTCTCCATCGCTAACTTCCTCCGCGCCGCCCAACAGGCTCGCCTCGGCGAAGGCGAAGAGCTCGATGCCACCGCATACTACAAGAAGCTCTACAGCAAAATGGATTTGCTGAAAATCGACCGTAAATTCACGTCCCGCGCGGTCAATGAGGGCTTCTCCGGCGGCGAAAAAAAGCGCTGCGAAATTCTCCAAATGGCGATGCTCGAGCCCATCTTCTCGTTGATGGATGAAACCGACTCCGGCCTCGACATCGATGCGCTTCGCATCGTCGCCGATGGCGTCAACACGCTCCGCAGTGAAAAGCTGGGCGTGCTGCTCATCACTCACTACCAACGCCTCCTCAACTACATCGTCCCGGACTTCGTCCACGTTATGTACGACGGCCGCATCGTAAAAAGCGGCGACAAGAACCTTGCCCTCGAACTCGAGGCAAAGGGCTACGACTGGGTGAAAAAAGAACTCGTCCACGCCTAACCAGGAGCCACCACCATGAAACCAATCTCTGAAGCAGACACGCTGCCTCCCGTGGAAAACGAGGCGCCCGCCGAAAATCCGGTGGTCGGAATCGATCAGTCCGCCGGCGATTTCACGTACGACGTCAGCTACGAATTCGACGCCGGCACTGGCCTGACCGAACGCACGATCGACTACATTTCCTCCGTCAAGAAAGAGGCCGAATGGATTCGCGAGTTCCGTCACAAGGCGCTGAAGACGTTTCAATCCATGCCGCTGCCCACCCACTGGGCGACGAAGGACCTCGAAAATATCAACTTCGACAAAATCCGCTACTATCTCGCGCAGGGACAAAAGCCAAAGCGCACCTGGGAAGAAGTGCCGGACGACATTAAGAAAACCTTCGAACGCCTCGGCATACCCGAGCAGGAGCGCAAATTCCTCGCCGGCGTCGAAGCGCAATTCGACTCCGAAGCCGCCTACTCGAACATCAAGGAAGCCGTCGCCAAGCAGGGCGTCATTTTCATGAATTCGACGCAGGCGCTGCGCGAACACCCGGATCTTTTCCGCAAATGGTTCGGCAAAGTCATTCCGACTTCGGATAACAAATTCGCCGCGCTCAACAGCGCCGTGTTCTCCGGCGGCTCATTCATCTACGTTCCGCCCGGCGTGAAGGTTTCCCATCCGCTCCAAGCGTACTTCCGCATCAACGCCGAAAACTTCGGACAGTTCGAACGCACACTCATTATTGTGGATGAAGGCTCCGAGCTGACATACATGGAGGGCTGTACTGCGCCTAAATTCTCCACGTCCACGCTGCACAGCGCCGTGGTTGAACTCGTCGCTCTGAAGGGCGCCAAGATCCAATACATCACCGTCCAAAACTGGGCACCCAACGTCTACAATCTCGTGACCAAGCGCGGCGTCGCCCACGAAGAAGCCGAGATCAAGTGGATCGACTGCAACCTCGGTTCGCGCCTCACGATGAAATATCCGGGCGTGGTCCTCAAAGGCCGCAAGGCTCGCGGCGAGGTCATTTCGATCGCGCTCGCCAACGACGGCCAACACCAGGACACAGGGGCAAAGATGATCCACGCCGCCGACGAA
The DNA here is from genome assembly GCA_047600805.1 of Nibricoccus sp. Lineage (GTDB taxonomy): Bacteria > Verrucomicrobiota > Verrucomicrobiia > Opitutales > Opitutaceae > JADKHC01. Next base: position 4,563,259 of record JASGKG010000001.1, on the reverse strand, counting down.
ACAACTTCTACCATCGTTTCCAAGTCGATCTCCGTCGGCCAGGGTCGCGCCACGTACCGCGGCGTCGTTCACATCCCAAAACACTTGAAAGGTTGCAAAAACAACACCGAGTGCGACGCGCTGCTGATCAACACCAACAGCCGAACCGATACTTACCCAGCCATCACGGTCCGCGGCGACCAACACGCCGTGCAACATGAAGCGAGCGTGTCGAAGGTGAGCGAAGAACAGATCTTCTACATGCAGCAACGCGGCCTCACCGAGGGCCAGGCCATGAGTCTTTCGGTGAACGGTTTCATCAACGACCTCGCGCGCCAATTCCCGATGGAATACTCGGTCGAACTCAAACGCCTCATCGATCTCGAAATGGAAGGGTCCGTCGGCTAACCGAACATCTCATTAACCGCAGAAAACAGAGAGAGCGCAGAGCGAAAAAAGAATACAATCCTTAGTTCTCCGCGCGCTCCGCGGTTCAAAACAATACTGACAAATGTCCACTTTGACCGAAAAGAAAACCACCGTCGGCTCGTTTACCGCTGAAGCCTTTGCCGAACACCTCGTCACGCAACAAGGTCGCCCAGCATGGTGGCTCGACCGTAAAAAGGCCGCGTACGAAAAGTTCGCTTCGCTTCCGATGCCGGCTCGCACGGATGAAACCTGGCGTTTCAGCAACATCAGCACGCTGACGCTCGACGGTTTCGACCTCGTGCGCACCGCCGTGATCGCCGCATATCCGCCACCGCCCGACGTCGGCCCGACCGCCGCCACGCTCGGCTTTGCAAACAATGCCATTGAGCGAAACATCCCGATTTCGAGCGAGCTCAAGGCGCGTGGTGTCGTCGTTTGCACGCTCACCGATGCCCTCGCCACGCACAGCGAAATCCTTCGCCAGCATTTCATGGCCCAGCCGCAAAAGCTCGGTTCGGAAAAATTCGCGGCGCTGCATACCGCCTTCATCACCGAAGGCGCCTTTATCTACGTGCCAAAGGGCGTTGAGATTGCCGAACCGATTATTGTCTGCCATTATGTCTCCGGCGCCAACAAAACGGTTTTCCCGCACACACTCGTCGTCGCTGAAGAAAACTCGAAGGTCACCGTCCTCGATTATTTCGCATCGGCGGACAACGCGCCTCAGCTCGCCTGCGGCGCCAACGATCTCTACGCCGCCCACGGCGCGCAGGTCACCTACGTCGCCGCCCAAGCCTGGAGCCCAACCACGCTCTCGTTCCAATTCAATTCCACCGTCGTTCGTCGCGATGCCCGGGTACAATCGCTAAACCTCCATCTCGGCGCACGCCAAGCTCGCCACGAGTCGCTCTCGCAACTCCAAGCTCCCGGCGCGCTCTCCGAGATGCTCGCACTCACCGTCGCCACGGGCACGCAGGAATTCGACCAGCGTACGCTGCAGATTCACCAGGCACCCAACACCAAGTCGGATCTGCTCTACAAAAACGCCCTGCAGAACAAGTCAAAGACCAACTTCTCCGGGCTGATCATTGTCGATCCCGACGCGCAAAAAACCGATGCCTATCAGAGCAATCGCAACTTGATGCTCAGTGACGAGGCGGAGGTAAATTCCCTACCCGGCCTCGAGATCCAAGCCAACGACGTGCGCTGTACCCACGGAAGCACTACGTCACGAGTGGATCCCGAACAATTGTATTACCTCCAATCGCGAGGCATTCGGTCAAAAGCAGCCCACCAACTGCTCGTGTTCGGCTTCTTCGAAGAGGTCCTCAACCGCCTCGAAAGCGAACCACTCCACACCGCCTTGCGCGAACTTATCCAGCAAAAATTACGCGAGTAAATACCGCCTAAAAACGAGTTAATCGAGGCCGCAGCCGTAAATCGGCTGCGGCTTTTTTGCGTAAGTCGCGCAGTGAAAACCTTCTGCGGACACCTGCCCGAAATTTTTAACAACTATTTCTTCCTAGAACCAAATTTTCACTTGCGCAGACCTAACAAGTGAGCTTTGTACCGCCAATCATTTGGCGAGGCCCCCCTTCAGCACCCACTGAAGTCTCGTCAAAGCGACCTTAGTTACAACCCCACACACCCCACCCACACCCACCACGTCCTGACAAAGGCATCGCACGGCCACGTGTGCACGCACCCCGCGCGCCCATGCCGGCTTGGTTTTGCCGATATCTGGAAGTTTTGGATCCGACTGAGCTCTCCCCAAGCCCTTTCCGTGAAGTCCTACCCCTGGACCGAGCGGAATGTCAGAACAAAACATAACATGGAAAACACAACCCACATACACCGCCGCGCTCGTATCGCGGTCCTAGCCACGGCCCTCGTCGGCCTGTTAACGTGTGCAGCACAAGCCGCCACTATCACCATCACCACCACGATCGTTATCGCAGCTGGAGCTACTTACGATGGCAAAGGCAACACGATCAAGGCATCCGGTATGGGCGACGGAGGTCAAGGCGAGAGCCAGAAACCGTTCTTTAAGCTCAACGCCAATTCATGGCTCAAGAACGTAAAGCTCGCCGCTCCGGGCGTTGACGGCTGCCATTTCTATGGCAACGGCACGATGAACGAAGTCACCTGGCAAGACATCGGTGAAGACGCTCACACCGTCAAATCCACCGGTAACTGCTGGGTCTCGGGCGGCGCTGCCTACAACGGCGCTGACAAGTGCGGCCAAGTCAACGCTTCCGGCGCGTGGCTCACGCTGTACTACTTCTACACCGACACCTGCCTGAAGAACATCCGCCAGAACGGTGGCACCACCTACAAGTGCCAGTTCTACTACGACCACAATACCGCGAACCACACCAAGGAGGCAATCGGCCGCACCGATTCGTCCACCACCACGTTCGGTGTTCGCGGTATGACCGTGCAGAACTTCTCCGGCAGCAAAGGCTGGTGGTACGGCCGCGATTCCCAAGCCTTCACATACTAATCAGACTACCCCCTGATAGTTTAGGCTTGTGCGCATGGGGCCACCCACGGCTCCATGCGCCTTCACCCAGGAGTAAAAATATTAACCAGCTGACTTACACCAAGCCGCACCATGCGTTGGTCAACTCTTTCACTATTGGCTATGGTGGCTTCGGCCGCACTCCTCGGCTATTTCGCCGGGAGACATGCGACCCATTCGATCGTACAAAACTCATCGAACGAGGCTGCGACCCTTAAGCGATCTTCGGTTGCCGATACACTTATAACCGACACAACGTCCGACGCGTCCTCGAGTCCCTGGCAAAATCGCTGGACCTCCGCCATCTCGCTCAAAAGCGCTCCCGCACGAGACCGCGAGTTGGCAGCCCTCATCACCGAACTCGCGCGTACCGACCCTCAGCGCGCACTTAAGTTGGCCAGTGAGGAGAGTAACTGGCGCCTCCGCGACATCCTTCGCAACGCCGCGCTCAAAGGCTGGGCTTCGGTTGCACCCACCGCCGCCGCCGATTGGGCCTTGGCTCTTCGGTTTGAAGAACGCCGCTCGGCTGTGGAAGCGGTAATGCAAGGCGCTGCCGCCAATCCCACCGAAGCAGTGAAAACCGCGCTGCACATCTGCAACGCCGACAGCGCAGCCGCCGGCGATTACGGGCACTACACAATCGCGGCTCTCACTGACGCCGGTGCGTTTAGAGAGGCAGTCCAATTTAGCCAACAGGTTGGCACCGACAAATATCCATTTCTGATGAAGTCGGCTTTTTTCCAATGGTCCCGCAACCAACCGCAAGAAGCCATGGCCGCGGTAGACTCTATCCAAGACCCGGTCCTCAAAGCCCAAGCTTACGGTGAAGCCATTTCAGGCTGGGCTTGGACCGATGGCAAAGCGGTCGCCGAATATGCTCTTAGCCTTTCCTCCGGTTCCAGTCGAAACGAAGTGCTCGCGGAGGCTTTGCCGCGTTGGGTTGAAAAAGATCCGATCGCCGCCACTGAGTGGATCAACAACCACGACTCAGGCCCTGAGTTCGATTCCGGCATCGAAGCCGTCGCAAACCTCCAATCCCTTATCCAAAGTCGTCCCTCCAACGCGCTCGAACTCGCCGGCAATATTTCAGACCCTTCTCGCCGCGCGCACGCGATGCGCGCGATCTTTCGTCAGTGGGCCTCTAACGATCCAGCAGCGGCGCAACAGTACGCTGAAAATAGTCCGAGCCCCACCGATCGCGCGTTCCTTTCAGACGAGTTGAAGGATATGCTTCCGAACTAACGCTGCTCGAAATGCTCTCCTCGCTCCACACGATCACCAAGCCGCGTTGGTCAACCAAAGCACTGATCATCAGCACGCTGGTTGCGGCTTCTGGCACATTTCTCGCCGGCCGACTGCTTCCGGCAAATCACGCGATGCTGGCCACGCGCACACTCTCTCGCGCGCAGGCGCCAGCTTCACCCTCCTCAACCATCGAAAAGCAACTAGAGCAGACCTGGGAATCAACACGCCTCCAGGCAGCCTGCCCCTCTCGCAATCGTAAACTCGAGGAAATCCTCGAACGCCTCGCCCGCACAGATCCGCATCGCGCACTCGCGCTAGCCATGGATGAGCCGAACTGGTTGCTAAGAGACAAGCTCCGTGATGCCGCTCTGCGTGGCTGGGGAGCAGTTAATCCCGACGCAGCCGCGGATTGGTCTATGGCAAAAACCGAACTCGGCGAACGCATGTATTGCATCGCCGCGGTCTTATCCGGCGCCGTCGAAAAGCCCGATGATGCCGTGCGCGTCGGTCTACGCGTTTGCGCAGCTGATCCGTCGCCCGCCGGAGACTATGGGCACGCCCTCATCAATGCACTCATTGACAAAGCCGGCTCATACGAAGCGGCGACACGCTTCGCGCTTTCCGCCAATATGGTGGATCGGCAAAGCTTCCTCGTCGATTCGGCTTTTTACCAATGGGCACAACATCAGCCGGAAACCGCGGCCGCAGAACTGAACAGAATTGATGACCCAAAACTCCGCTCCTCTGTCATGAAAGGATTAATCGAGGGCTGGGCGGACGCGGACGCCAAGTCCCTTGCTACGTACGCCCAGAACATGCCTCCCGGCGAAGACCGCACACGCTTCATGAGCATCGCGCTTGCGCAATGGGCCAGCAAAAATCCTGAAGACACGATGGAGTGGATCAATCAGTTCGACCCTCACCCGGACTTCGACAAGGGTATTTCCTCCGTCGCCCTTGGCCCGACACTTATTCGGAGCAAGCCGGAGACCGCGATGGAGCTGACCGAATATATCACCGATCAAGCGCAGCGCACACTCACCCGCGACAACGTATTCTGGCGGTGGGCGCTCCGCGATGCTGACGGCGCGCGTAAATACGCCGAATCCATCAAGGATCCCGATTTACGAAGCTCGCTCCTCGACGACCTCACACGTCTGCCGAAGGGCAATTAAATCTCCATCGCCTTGGCCTCAGCCCGCAAGCTTGTTTGTCTCTTTTCGCTGTTTATATGCGCAGCGACACGTAGTCTATTTTCCGACACAAGCGGGCCGGCAGTCTATCCCCTCCATCGTGCAGCACAGCACGCCGACCTGGCGACCTTGAGGAATCTTGTACGCATCGAACCTCTGGCCGTAAATTCAACGGATCCCAACGGGGTCACTCCTCTGTTTGTCGCAGCGCGGCTCGGGCATCTCGAAATCGTCCGTTTCCTGGTCGAAAACGGCGCAGCCATCGACGCTCGCACCACGGACGGATCAACGGCTCTTTGCATCGCTGCGTACTTCGGGCATCTCGAAATCGCCGCCCTGCTCGTCGAAAAAGGCGCGAAAATAGAAAACGCGACAGACGATGGGTCGACTCCTCTCGTGCTCGCCATCGCGAACGGCCAGAAGGAGATGGCGGAGTGGTTGAAATCAAAGGGAGCCGAAACCGATGCAATCACCAAAAATTCGTCTGTCCTCGCCCAAGCCGCGCTCGAAGGCCAAACCGAGTCTGTTCGCAACCTCGAAAAAGCTGGGGCGCGGGTCGACGCCCGCAATGAAGACGGTCAAACCCCGCTCATGCTCGCGGCCCGCGAGGGACGCAACGAAGTGGTCAGGTTGCTCCTTGAACAAGGGTCCGGCCCGAATGCCATCGACAAATCCGGACTTACCGCCCTCCATCAAGCCGCCAAGGAAGGGCACGCAGAAACCGTCCGCATCCTCCTAAAATATGGCGCCCACGTTGATACGCGCGACAAGCGCGGTCGCACGCCTCTCTTCATGGCTGCATTCTACGGCTACGCGAATACCGCCGCCATTCTCTGCGACGCCGGCGCCGAAATTGATGCCCGTGACGAACAGCATCGCACGCCGCTGTTCATGGCAGCCAACGACGGCTCCGAGTCTACGGCCATCCTGCTTCTCGAAAAAGGCGCCAGCATTGAAGACAAGGTGATCAACGGGAAAAGCACACTCTCGCCTCTTCGTATCGCCGCATACGACGGCCATATCGGCATCCTAAAAGCGCTCCTCGCCAAAGGCGCAGACGCAAACCAAAGACGTCTCAATGACGGCTTCACACCACTTCATTTCGCAGCCCAGGGCGGCCACTTGGATGCTATAAAAATTCTTCTCACTCACGGAGCGCAACTAGGTGCTATAACCAAAGACGGCCGCACTGCGCTCCACCTCGCCGCCGAGTCAGGCAACGTAGGGATCTGCAAGTTCCTTCTTGCGCAGGGAATGAAGATCGACGCCTGTGACGCCGAAGGTCGCACTCCGCTTTTTCGCGCCGCGGAGGTTGGATACCCCGCGGTGGTTCGGTTCCTCATCAACAAAGGTGCTGGCGTGGATCAACGCGCTGCGGACGGCAGCACACCTCTGGTTATGGCCTGCAAAATCGGCCAGCTCGAAACAGTTACGCTCTTGCTCGAAAACGGCGCCGATGCCGCCGCCCAACGCAACGATGGCCTGACACCGCTCCTTATGTGCTGCGGCGCCGCCGGCCCTCACTTCATCATCCCTCCGGAGGGTTCTTACCTTAAAATCCTCCAACAACTCTTGGAGAAAAAGGTTCCCTCCGACGTCACCACTGCAGCCGGTGAAACGCCACTCCATCTTGCAGCGGCCAACGGCCGCGTGGACCTCGTCAGCGCCCTTCTTAGCCATGGAGCCGAACTAGACTCCAAAGACAAAATGGCACAGACGCCACTCTTCCTCGCCGCTGCCGCGGGCCATGCAAATGTCGTAACCTGCCTGCTCGAAAAAGGCGCCGACCCGAATTCGATCAACACCTCAGGGGAAAGCGCCCTCCACGCCGCGGCGCGAAACGGGCACTTTCTGGCCGTGAAGGCTCTGGTCGGCAAGGGCGCCGTTATTGATCGCGCGATGCCCAGCGGTGCGACAGCCATTTCGATCGCTCGCGAATATGGGCACCGCCCGATCGTGAATTTCCTCGTCCGCCGTTCTCAAAAAATCGCCCCCTCGGCGCTTCCCACAAAATCATGAACGCGCTCGCCCGCTTCCTTCGCACGACGCTTTCTCCGCTGTTCGTCCTTTTATTCTCGGCTTGTACATTTTGCTTCGCTGGCGACCAAGACAAACGAACGCCCCTCCATCAAGCAGCCGAAACCGGTGATTTCGAAGCCGTGCGCCAGTTACTCGCGAACAAAGCTAACGTCGATGCACGAACCACTCGCTTGGAAACGCCCCTGTTCTTGGCGGCAGGCAGAGGAAACGTCAAAGTAGCCCAACTCCTGATCGACGCGTTCGCCGGCGTCGACATCCCCGACAACGAGGGCCGCACACCGTTGATCGTCGCCGCCTCCAACAGCCACATCGAAACGGTGAATGTCCTGCTCGACGCCGGAGCTAACCCTAACGCCAGCCTCGGCAATGGCGAATCGGCTCTTTTCATAGCAGTGCGCAACGGGGACCTGGGACTGGTAAAAACACTCCACGAGATGGGTGCCTTAACAACGTGCCAGAACCATCTCGATGAAACTCCACTTTCCGTAGCCAAAAAGCAGAACAGCAAGGAAATGATCGCCTTCCTCGAGAAGAATCATGCCCAAATGCCAACGCCCCGCCGCGATCGCGCCACCACCGAACTTCCTGAAAGTCCCAATTTACCTGCACGAAACTAGATCGAAGCCGTCACTCCACTTGCTGCAAATGCAACCGAGCCTCCGAGAGCTCCGGCTTCAATTTTAGCGCTGTCTTGAAATACTGACCAGCCTCCTCCCGCCGACCGAGCGCGAGCAGAATCACGCCACGGGTGTCGAGAAGCTCGGCGATTTGCGGCGCAGCAGCCAACGCAAGATCTATTTGCGTTAATGCATCGCTCGGCCGGCCAACCCGCACCAGCGCATTTGCAAAATTATTCCGCACCTCCACCGAACCTGGGTCGTGCTCCAATATCCTCTTGAAGTGTTCAATCGCTTCCCGTGAACGACCTGAATCCGACAGGGCCAACGCCAGATTATTTCGCGCACGCCAGTTTTCCGGAATTTTCTCAACCGTATCCGTCCACAACCTCACGTTGCTCGAAAAATCAGAATTTCGTCGGATCGTTAGGCCGCACCAAACCAAGCAGATTGCCGCGAACAAAAGAAACGCCCGCCGATGAAACCATCTATAAACAACCAATACGCACGCAACTACGATCGCGGCTAAAGGTAGGTACATACGATGCTCGGCCATGGTTTGTGTCATCACCGGAACCACGCTCGAACTCGGCGCTAACAGGGCGAAGAAACAAAAAGCCGCGACACCCCATGAGCTTCTCTTTGCAATTGCGATGACACTCACCATCCCAACAGCAGCAATCACTACCGCTTCCAGCCACACCTCAGCCACTCCGCTCACCAGAGCATTTCCTCGATCAAAAATCAAAGGCGCCGGCCAGATCACCAGCTTAAGATAGAGCAAAACCGCCCGGCACTGTGTGAGCAAATATAACCAGCAGGAAGCAGTGCCGAACCCGGCCGTACCACTACGATTCGCAGAGCCGGCCACCAGCAAACCCAGTAGGATCCACGAACTCGCAAGCCCCAGATACATCCAGGGCCGTCGGCGTACCGATTCCGCAAAGGAACCAGCTATCCAGGTGCGATCGACCACCAGCACAATCAGCGGTGCAGCAACAATCGTCTCCTTCACGCCTGCGCCAACCATGCAGGCCGTAACTACACCCACCTGCCAGATCCAAGGCCGTTTACCATCCAGACTTCCCAAATAACAATATACCGCTAGCAAACAGCATAATCCAGCAAGGGACTCCACTCGCTGCACCACGTAAGTCACCGACTCAGCTTGCAACGGATGCACCGCCCAAAGCGCAGCCGCAGCAAAAGCCAGCCAGCTCTCATCGCTGCCGAATTTTCCTTTCCATGCCGAAAGCCTAAAAATCCGCCGAACGACTGCGAAGAGCGTCAGCGCCGCCGTGGCATGTATGAGGATGTTAACTACATGATAACTCCACGGCTGCACACCGCTCATCAGGTGATTCACCGCGAACGTCGCGTTCGCCAGCGGCCGCCCAACCGTAGTCGAATTGCTCGGCGGCGAAAACCAACGCCCCGGCGCCGTTCCGTGAATGGTGGAGTTGTTTACAATACTTGGTTCGTCGTCGAAAACGAATACGCCGTTCACAGCGTTTCCGAAGACCGCCACGACTAAAATGAAAAGGACCGCCGCCAAGCGCCACCTGCTTGGACCTGCCTCGGCTGGCGCGCGTGAAGGGGGCACGACGAGCTGTCCTGATTGGGGTTTGATCAGCACCTTTCAAACACATCGAATCGCCTCTGCCAGTCGAGGCGAGAATCGCAAAAAGAGGCATAAAAGACTGTGCTTCACATCGCAGTTGCAGCGGCGCGCGTCCTGCGTTCACTGAAGCTGCATGTCCAAAGAACGCATCCTTTCTCGCGACGTCGAAGCAGTTCAAATTCCCGCTGGGAACAAGGCCACTTTGCCCACAGGCTCACGCGTGTTCATCACGCAAACGCTGGGAGGGAGCTACACGGTGATGACCGACACCGGGTTGGTGAGAATCGACGGAGCCAACGCCGATGCACTCGGTGAAAAAGTGAGCGACACGACCGTCAAGTCAGCAACTTTGGACGGCGGCGCTCCCGACCCAGCGGCCGTTTGGGATCAACTGAAGAAAGTTTTCGACCCCGAGATTCCCGTCAACATCGTCGATCTCGGTTTGGTCTACTCAATGGATATCGCCAAAATCGAAGGCGGCGAAGGATTTCGCGTGGACGTCGCCATGACGTTGACCGCGCCCGGCTGCGGCATGGGTCCCGCCATTGCCGAAGACGCAAAAAATAAAATTCTCCTTGTGCCCGGTGTATCCGCCGCAGAAGTACGCATCACTTGGGAACCAGCCTGGAATCAGCAAATGATCTCTGAGGAAGGCAAGATGCAGCTCGGCTTGATCTGAGCAAAAAAAACCGAGCGCCCAAAATGAGCGCTCGGTGCTTCGGGGTATCTGACGGAAAGTCTGCTCAGCGCATATTTCCAGCCACCACGCGCACAGCAGAAGCGCGACCGACGGTGTCTTGAAACGCAGCCGAAGACGTCGCCCGTTCAAATGCGACCGTTAAAACCGACTTGGCCGACGAATCATCGTTGCGAAGGATGAAGTGGAATACGTGAGCGGGCACACCGATCTGCGAGACCGCTCGCAGCGTGAAGAATTTACCGCCTTTAAAAGCAGCGGGGAGCTGTTCACCGATTACGAGCACCGCATCGCACTCGCCGTTCAAAAGAGCATCTGCCGCAGCCGAAGAATCTTTCGACAACATCTTGATCGGCATCATCACTCCACCGCGTTCTCCCAAGCTCTTTTGCAAGCTGGTGCTGAAAGCTTCTTGGAGCACATACCACGGCGCGTCGCTATCCAGCCGTACTGAGGCGATGGAAAGCGACCTGCTCGTGGTGATTCTGGACGCACTCTCATCAACAGCGCTGGCCACGGCCACGCTGGCAACAAAACCGATCAGAGACATAACCGAAGCAAGGATCGTCTTCATGGCGATTTTTTGGGGCTGGTGTTTAATCAATACGGGGTGGAATTGAAGTATGCCTTATTTATACCATAAGGATGAAACCCTACCAGCCTTTTCGCAGTTTATTTGCAATAATTTTAAGGTACTGGTTATGAATTGGTTGCGACCTATTTTTTAGCTCATTTAGTCGGTTTTTACTTATTAGGCCGCAAAATTGGGCCTGTAAGCAGCAGTTATGAGAGCCGCGAAAAACCCTCCCAAGCCGTTCGCCGGCCGCCCAACTGCCGCACTGAATCGAGATTAGGGTTGCGGAACATAGCCAGGACAGCGATGTTGCGCGCACGCATGCGTTGAGCGCGCACCCTTCGCGCTCCGTGTGTTCAAACCCGCGTAGCCGCCCGGCTTGGGCGAGCGCAAAACTAAAAAATAAATAACAACATGTCAGAAGTAACTACGTCCGGTGAGCCCACGGTGGCCCCCACCGAGACCGTCAGCGCGCCGCCTGCCGCTACTCCCGCGTTTGGGAGCAGTCGAGGTTCAGGCTTGGCCCGCGGCAAACGTACCGGCGCATCCGGCCCGGCCACCAACAAAGAACCAGCGACAGGCAGCTACCAACCCACCGCCATTCAGGTGGTTAACCACGAGCGCGAGTACAAAAATCCGTTCGCAGCAGAAACGGCTCCCACAGCAACCGAAGTCGCCAAGACTGAAGCCCCTGCCGTGAGCGCCCCTGTGGCTCCCGTTGAGAAGCCCGTCGCCAGTAGTGCCCCGATAGCTCCAACTCCGGCCGCGAGTCCTGCACCCGCCGCCGTTTCCCCGTCAACTCCCGAAACCAAACCCGAGCTCAAGATTCTTCCTCCCGAAGAAAAACCGCGCCCGGCACAAAGCTGGGAGCTCAATTCGCAACAACAGGGTAACTCCCCTCGTCGTGAAGGCCGTCCCGACTTCCGTTCGGAACGTCGCGAGCGCGGCGAACGTGACGGACGCCAGGAACAACGCGGCGAATTCCGTCCGCGCGAACGTCGCGAAGGCGGCGAGCAGCGCCGTGAACAGCGCACGTTCGAACCAAAGCCCACTCCGGCCGCCGCACAGGCGAAGAAGTCCGGTTTTCTCGGCTGGCTGAAAGGCTTGTTCAGCGGCGACGCCCCCGAGCAAACTCAAACGACGCCGAACCAACAGGAACAGACACAAGGCGAAGGCCGTCGTTTCGATGGCAATCGCGGCGGTCGCCATCACCACCGCGGCGGTCGTAATCGCGGTGGCTTCCGCGGCGAAAACCGCGGGCCCCAAGGCGGCGAAGGCCAGGCCGGCGATCAAGCACAAAGCGAACGCCGTTTCGACGGCGGTCATCGTGGCGGTGGCGGCGGACGTCGTCATCATCGCGGCGGTCGCGGTCGCTATCGCGGCGAAGGCCATGGCGGCGATCAACGCTCCGAAGGCGGCCCCTCCAGTTAAACCTTGCAAGGCTCTTGAGCCTGCGCGCATTTCAAGGCGTCCGTTAAAAACGGGCGCCTTTTTTATTTCCGGCGCGTCAGCCCCCTGCTCTAATTTCGAAAACTGCACCTCGCCACATGGCCGACCTTATCGTCAACGGCGGAAAACCGCTTTCCGGCACCATCATTCCCTCCGGCAACAAAAACTCGGCGTTGCCGATCGTGTGCGCCTCGTTGCTCACGAACGAACCGATCACGCTCAAAAACGTTCCCGAGATAACCGACATCGGCAAAATCGTGGCATTCATGATCTCGCAGGGGTCAAAGGTCGAGTGGAACAAAGCCACCGGCGAAATGCGGCTGGATCACTCGGGCTTTCGCGACACGCTAACGAACCATGAGCTTCCACACGACATGCGTTCCACGGTGCTGCTCTACCCCGCATTGCTGCGGCGCGTGAAAAAAATTTCCATTAGCGCCAACGCGACGGGCTGTTCGCTGGGCGTGCGTGAAATCGATCCGCACTTGGAAATCTTTGCGAAGCTGGGCGCTTCGGTCCACTCCGGCGAACCGCTCGTCATCGAACTCTCCGGCGGTTTTCAAGGGAATCGGCACTGGTGCGACTACATGTCGGTCACCGTGACTGAGAACTTTCTGATGTGTGCCGCCCTCGCGCGAGGCACGTCCACGCTCATCAACGCGGCGAGCGAACCGCACGTTCAAGATCTCTGCGAAGTTTTGATCAGCATGGGTGCGAAAATCAAAGGCGTCGGCACCAGCATGCTCGAGGTGGAAGGCGTCGCGTCGCTGCACGGCGCCACGGCATCGATCAACACCGACTACCACGAAGTCGTCACGTTCCTGGCCCTCGGCGCAATCACGGGCGGCGAAGTGCGTGTGAAAAACTCGCTGCCACATCACTTCGACCTGATCACGCGGGCCTTCAAAAAATTGGGCGTGGTGATCGAGCACGAAGGCGACACCGCCATCGTCCGGCGAAACCAATCGCTCGTTATCGAACAACCTTATACCTCCAATCTGCTGCCGAAAATCGAAGCAGCGCCGTGGCCTTATTTTTCAGTGGATCTCCTACCGCTGATGATCGCCTTGAGCACTCGTTCGACCGGCACGATCCATTTCTGGAACAAGGTTTACGAAAATGGTTTTTCCTGGATGCCTGAGCTCGCAAAATTCGGCGCGCACGTGCTCGTAAACGATCCTCACCGCATCGTGATCTTCGGCAACAAACCGTTACGGCCCGCGGTCGTTGATGCGCCGTACGTCATCCGCGCCACCATCGCTCTCTACATGGTCGCCGCAAGCATTCCCGGCCGCAGTGTCGTGAAAAACGCCGACACGATCAAACGCGCCCACCCAAGGTTCGTGGAGAATCTCCGCGCCCTCGGTGCCGAGGTGGAATGGAAGTAAGCCTTGTTATTCAGAATTCAGGAACTCTCGAACCAGGATTTAGCGTACTATTTCCGTTCCGCCTTTTTCTAGCGTTCCAGAGTTCCAGATCAAAAAAATCTCATGCCCGCACCAGATTCGGCCTCCAAGGGAGTCAACTTCCTCACCAACACCCTCGCCTCGCCCGTGTCTCCAGCCGAAGCGGCGCTCCGTCCTCTTTCGTTCGCGGATTTCACTGGGCAACCCAAAACCATCGAACGTCTCCAAGTCATGGTGGGCGCCGCAAAGCGTCGCGGAGACCCGTTGAACCACGTCCTTCTTAGCGGCCCGCCTGGATTAGGAAAAACCACGCTCGCGTTCATTCTCGGTCACGAACTCGGTAAAAATGTCCGAGTCACTTCCGGGCCGGTGATCGAAAAAGCCGGCGATCTCGCCGGTCTGCTCACGAATTGTGAAGAGGGTGACATCCTGTTTATCGACGAGATTCACCGGATTCCGAAAACCGTGGAGGAGTACCTTTACTCAGCGATGGAGGACTTTCGGTTGGACATCATGATCGACCAAGGTCCAAACGCCCGCAGCGTTCGCCTTTCAATCCCGCGGTTTACGCTCGTAGGCGCCACCACCCGCGCCGGTTTGCTGACCGCGCCACTCCGCTCACGGTTCACGCTCCAAACGCGCCTCGATTACTATGATGCAGATACATTGGTTAGCATTGTGCGTCGTAGCTGCAGCTTGTTGAAAGTTTCCATCGACGAAAGCGGCGCGAGAGAAATCGCCACGCGCTCACGTGGAACACCGCGCGTCGCCAATAACCTGATACACTTCGTTCGCGACTACGCTGAGGAACGCGCCAAAGGCGTGATCACGAAGCCGGTCGCCGCCGCTGCACTCGAACTACTCGAAATCGACGCAGCGGGCTTGGATGAAATGGATAAACGCATGCTGCGGATCATGGCGGAAAACTACCGCGGCGGGCCGGTGGGCATGAGCACGATCGCTGTCGCAGTCGGCGAAGAAGCCGAAACACTCGAAGAAGTTCACGAGCCTTTCCTGATTCAGGAAGGTTATTTACAGCGCACGCCGCAGGGACGCGTTTTGACGCCTAAAGGCTACGCCGCCATTGGGCTGAAGGCCACGAGCGGCAATCAAGGCACGCTGCTCTGACCAACGGATTTATTTCCCGCTTTCTCCGTCGGGAGAATTCCTGATCGTCGGCACCATTTCACGAAGAGGCTGTCTGGAGCGCGGGGTCGTCACCCATCGCCGCTCGGTCCGAGCAGTCCGATCTACGTGCACGACGTCAGCGCATCGGATTCGCCGGTGCATCGCAGCTCGTCTGCGCCAATCGCCAATGCTTCGCCAACGACTCACGCGCGAACCACAACAGGAGACTACAAATGTCCGTTCTCTCAACAGAATCGAAGCTGCCGCGCATCGGCATGGTATCGACTCACGGCTACGTCGCCGCCGAACCACCCCTCGGCGCGGCCGACACAGGCGGCCAAGTGGTCTACGTTCTGGAACTGTCGAAGAAGCTCGCGCAACTCGGCTACGAGGTCGACATCTGGACGCGCCAATTTCAAGACCAACCACAGCTCGAAGTGGTGAACGATCGGGTTCGTATTATCCGCGTGCCTTGCGGTGGAACCAAATTCATCGACAAGGAATACTTGGTTCAGCACCTCGCGGAATGGTCCGAAAACGCACTGCGCTTCATCAAACGCCACGAGCTAAAATATCAATTCTTCAACTCTCATTACTGGGACGCCGGGTACGCGACACAACGCCTTTGCGAAGCGCTCGACGTGCCGCATGTGCATACGCCGCATTCACTGGGGCTGTGGAAAAAACAATTAATGGAAAGAGACTATCCACACGACGCCGCCAACCTCGAGCGTAAGTATAATTTCACTCAACGCATCAACGAGGAGACGTTGCTCTATCGAACTTGCGACGAGGTGATCGCGACCACTCCGCCACAGGTCGATATGATCATAAACGATTACGGCGCTCCTCCCGAACAAGTTCATATGATACCACCGGGCTACGACGACAATCGCTTTTATCCGGTGAGCGCAGCGACACGAAACGCTGTGCGGCAACGAATCGGCTTTCAGGGAAAAGTCATCCTCGCGATCGGGCGCCTGGCGCGAAACAAAGGCTACGATCTCCTACTCGAAAGCTTTTCGATCGTGGCGACACGCGTGCCCGACGCCGTGCTCCATCTCGCGGTCGGCGGCACGCAGATGAACGCCTCAGAACAGCGCATTCTGGACGAGCTCAAAGCGCAGGCCGCAACGCTGGGGTTGACCGAGCGCGTGGTTTTTAATGGCTACGTCGCGGACACGGATCTACCGGATTACTACCGCGCTGCAGACGTTTTCGTTTTGAGCAGCCGTTACGAGCCGTTCGGCATGACCGCGATCGAAGCGATGGCCTGCGGCACGCCCACCGTCGTCACGACTCACGGCGGACTTTATCGCGCCGTCACTTTCGGTCGCCACGCGCTCTATGCCGACGCCTTCGACAAAGAAGACCTGGGCATAACCATTTACAAGGTACTACGCCACGAGCGCCTTTCAGCCCGTCTCTCCCGCATGGGCGCCCATAAAGCCCGCAGCCTCTTCACGTGGACCGGCATCGCTCAACAACTCGTGAGCTTGATCGAAGAGCGTGCAACCGCGCTCGCATTTACCGATAATGAATGGGATGAGCCTTGGAACGACGGGGACTAACTCCCTCAATTGCGGCCGCCGCGCAAAAAAAGCGCCGAGCTAACAAGCCCGGCGCTCAACCTAAAATCCGACTCACTGCCCCGTAACGATCCGCGCACCAGAGGGAATTCTCACGTGAGCATCGCGAGCTTCGGAAGGACGGAGCCACCGTTCCGGGACGAGCGACATCGCCAACACGGGCAGACGCACAGCGCCGAAACGAGCCAGAAAAGCCAAGCCGATCCCTCCATTGACGCAGCTCATAAATTCCAGCCACATCACCCTAACGGAAGATCCCAACGCCGCTGACGATCCAGCGTACGCTTGAGCCATTAGAGGAGTCGTATGCATGAGGAGACCGAGGACGAGAAAACCGAGAGCGTGATTGATGTTCATGGCGTTTATCAAAGCGTTTCGCTGATAAAAGCGGCATGCGTGCCAAAGGTATTCCGACGTACGCATCTCGCGACTTAACAGGTTTTTAAATTAGAACGGTCTCAGTTCCTTCTAGGCCTTCCATGCAAACGGCACGCCCTCAAATTCCCGTATTCATGCAGCTTGCATGAAGCCCTAAACGTCTCCCAGCTGCGGGCGAAGCACGATTTCCTCAACGACCGTTCGCCGACTCATGCGGCAAATTCCGACAAAAGCGCGTGCGATATCCTTGGCAGGCATCATCCGCTCTGGGTCAATTCCACTGCCCGTCCAAGACGGGGTATCCGTTGCACCCGGATGCACACAGGTCACGCGAACTCCCTTATCCCGCAGCTCCCTTCGCATGACTTTTGAGAGACCTGTGACGCCAAACTTCGCCGCACAATACGCCGCGCCGTTCGCATAAGCGTCCAAGCCTGCGATGGAACTCATATTAAAAATATCACCGCTGCCTCGCTTCACCATCGCCGGAATAAACGCTCTCGAGACCAGGAATACGCTCCGCAAATTCGCCGCCACGATCTGATCAAAATCCTCGACCGACAGCTCCATCAGCGGAGATCCGCGAAAAACGCCTGCATTGTTCACCAAAATATCCGGCACGCCCAATTCTCCCAAAACCCCTTGAGCCATCGCCGCCACCGACGTTGCTTCGCTCACGTCGCACGGAAAAACTTCTGCAGTGGCTGCGCCCGCCTTCACACACCTGCCAGCGATTTTTGCGAGATTCTTCTCCGAGCGCGCAACCAACGCCAAGCGACAACCGGCAAATTCCTGCGCAAACGCCTGAGCGATGGCCGCGCCAATACCCTGTGACGCGCCTGTGATCAGAACCAGCGGAGCTTTCTTCATGGGATCAGCTTTCTTAAAGGCCAGGCGTGATGCACCAAAATTCCGCCTTGCCGTCTGCTTGCGATTTTCGTCTCCGCCACCTCTGAAAACTGGTGCCCGGAGTCGGGGTCGAACCTTTCTCCGACTGTGAAGCTAAGTCGCGAATAAACGCGGACTTAGTTAATGATTAATGTTTTAGATAAACAAAACAGAAGCGACAAGATGCACCAAAGTGAAGCCAAAAACATGATTTCTGGCAACACTGTGGCAATTTGAATTGCTGGCGCAAAAAAATCACCACGCTTAACGGTCGATCTACCCCCGCGCAATGACCCAACTGTCGATCAGAGCGGTCGATTTATTATGGATACCAAAGGCCGAGCGAAAAGCCCAACCACTTCCTCCCCTGAGGCAATGCCTCCTACGTTTTTGTTTACTCAATTAAACAGTTAGGGATTTGATCTTATCTAGGGAAGAAGATAACCCAATTCCGAGATATTGCGCCACGCCTACCTATCATTGTCCGTTTGATCAATATGTGTCCCCTAATGTTTTCCAACATTATGTGAGAACCCACTTGGATACCGATCGCGAAGCACCTCTAAAGTTTGCCTGGCTTCATCGACCGGCAAACTCGATAAGGTTTCGATCAGCTTACGAATAATCGTAGGATCTGTGTCGTTCAAAAAATTGCTCAAGGCAATTGCCCTTGCTCGATAAACGGCGATCGCCTTGTCATCGTTCTCTATTGGGTATTCACTAACCCCGGCTGGGAGAGCAGCTGCAATGGCTTGAACGGCGAGTAAACGATATACTGGATTTCGCGCTGACGATTCGGCCCCAAGGTCTTCAACTACCGGGGCTCGCGTGTTCCCTCCTCCGAGTTCCCTTATAGCGTCACTGATTGAAAAATAAGCAACCATATCTCCAACCGATGGAGGCTGATTATGGCGCTCGCGCAAAAGCATCGTAATTTCGTCCCCAGCCGTGAACCCTATAATTCTCGCCATTGCATAAATCGTTGCAGCTTGGTAAAGCTCTTCCTCTGAAGTCAGAAACGGTACCTTATTCGCCTTTAATAACTCACCGAAATTCGCGTTAGTGACCAGTAAGTCGGTGATTTCGTCAGGTAGCCTCAGCCCCGAAAGCACCTCAACACTGGCCCCTGAAATCGGTTTCGTACTGAATTCAGGAACAAAAGAGTTCCATAACTTTACAATACGAACACGAATTTCAGCGTTTCGTGGACTGGGATCAGTGATACCCTGTGTCAGCGCGGCCTGCACACGCTGATATGCTGATTCGATAACTTTCTCAGTCGGAAGTGACATCAACTCGGATGGTAAGGACACCTCTAGGGGAACAAAACGAGCAACTTGGATTGTGGGTGCCGACACGTGCTCCCTTGGCTCAAAGCCTTCTTTACGAAGTGCTTCATCACGATTTTCGAGAGATTGTCCTGATTCGTGCTTCGAACAACCAACCAATGCAGTAAGGGCCACCACTATATGCCACTTCGCTCCAACAAGGTTCTTAACGCGATACTTCATATATAAATTAATTATTCCGAGGCTTAGCACATTTGAATGCTAGATAGGTGTGGATATAATAAGACGGAGACCCTGAATCATGTTTATCGCCCGCGAATCTAGTCTTCAAGACATCATCCTGGCCTTTGTAGGCTAGTGCGCACGAACTACCCCCGTCTAAATAGAAAATGTCCGTAGCGCCTGAAGTAGTCGCGTCGTTTGTTAAACCAGTCACGCCGTTCCCAGCACCTGTTGGACTAATTGTCATATTGGTAACAGAAACAAAAATATATTTCTGCCCACCAACAGCCGATTGGCCAATGATTGACGAAGCTTTTTCTTCATTGATAATGTGATTTAGGCCGCCGAGGGCTTCCTGATATCCTGCCGTTAACGGCACTTCACCTTTCGCAAAGGTGAACGTCGTGCCAGACTGGGCAATGTAATAGGCATTGGGTCCAGCCAGCGTTTTGGTACTTTTTGTGCTGTCGATGGATATTTGAGAATCATACACACCACCAGAAATGAGACGTCCAAAATAACCCTTGCATTCAATGGGCGGAATTACGGACAACGAATAGATATCACCGAAATTACCATTTACTACCACCGATTGATCAGGAAACGCATTTACAACATTGCGTATTCCCCGAATCGGAGAGGTTCGTCCGTAAAACGTATCTAACGCCTTCATCGATGTAGCCTCCTGACGCATCACAACAATACACATCTCTTCACCGTTATAGTCTTTCTTGCATACATATAGCGGCGTATTATTCTCCATTATGTAATCGCGGCAGGCTTGAAAAAACTTAGGGTCACCTATCCCCTTTACGACTGACAATTTGACTCTAGACTCGGCAAACACAGTTTGTTGGTTTTCCGAGCCACACTTCAGCACCAAGTCACCATCTGTTTGTGAGTCGATTCCTAACGGCCTTGTCCGCATGAAAATTCGTTTCGGCAGCGGGCCGTTTGCTAGGCTCCATGGAAATGTTATCAGATCCTCGGGTGCACAAGCTTTAGTCGTAAAGAACTCTAGCTTGTCAAGACATGGATGCTCGAACCACACATAGCCCGAGTTTGCATCTATATTGACCTGTATTTCCTTAGCATCATCATCGTCAGATAGGTTTGCATGATCTAACACATCTTCATTGTCGGAACGTCCATTTGACATGTAGTCGTCTACGAAAATATATTCCGTTCCTTTTTCGATCTCGTCGTCTGTTGCATTTATTCTATTGGACGCGTCACGCAAAGCAGAGTCCAACGAATTGATGCTACCGTCGTTATTGAGATCCGTGACTAATTCAAATGGAGCTATATACAGTGGCGTTGCAGCAATAAGGCACCCGTCTTTCTCTACTTCAAGTACTAGCGGCCGACGAGTGGCTTTACTAAGCTCAACCAGTATAATGCCACCTCCACCGTTTAAAATGCAGTCCTTAAACAGCGACGATCCACCTCCTGCGCTATCAAAGATGTCAACGCCAGCTACGTCAATTTTCAGGGTTGAAGCAATGGATGCCGCCTGATTAAGCATTGGCCCGAAACCGGTCATAAGCATACCGGTCCTATAGGAAAAGGCGCTGGAACGGGTCAGGTTGGTATAGACAATATTCACGGCGCCATCCGCTTGCTTTAATTTATATTTTACAGTGTTACTCGGAGGCATAACACTTAAGATTTGCTTTAAATCTAAATAGACAGGGAAAAAATCCTTCAAATCATTGACTCCGTTGACCGAGTTGTCAGCACAGTCAGGCCCACTCCCTCCAGAGTCCATTCCCTCGTTGGTCCAGAAGCAGAACGGTTTTGCGGGTGTAGTTACGTCCGGCGGTGCTCCCAAATTGCTTCCTCCAGTCATCGGAGAAACAATTTCACCGTCCCTATTTGCATCCACAACCAAAGGGGCAGCAATTAAAGCGAATCCGTGTACCGAAGTACTGCCATTGCTTTCCGTTTTAACGGCCAGCCCTATTTCAGTCCGGCGACCACCGGGAACAACGCCGTAGAGCGAAGTGTAGCCGCTCGGCAATACCGGCTTTGCATAGGGGATCGGTGAATACGCCGGTGCACCCGCCGCCAAGCCCCAATCTGACGGTTTGGCTACCCAGATGAAATTCTGAGCAGGTTCAGTGTCACTCTTTTGCATCCGACCATATACGTTACCTGCTCCATCAAAACCGGTGAGGTGAACAGTTCGATTTTGTCCGATCCCGACCAAATACGTTTTATCAGTAGCCGAGAGACTTTTTACGAAGGGCTTTGTCACCAAAACGCCGGGCGTCATTTGAAGAACATGCGCACCATAAACATCGCCGTCGAGGGGCATACATCCAGATTCGACCGGCAGAAAGCCAGATTGTAGCCGATCGTCGATCCCGAGTATCAAGTCCGAATCGTTTAGAGCAAGGGGATACAAGGACACAATATTGTCGGGCACGCCAACAAAGAATCTGCGATATGGCAATGTTTCACCAAAAACCTTCCCGTTAATATTGGCGCCCGCGATGAAATAATGATTTTGATAAGGGAAAGGCGCGCTTTCTGAGTCCCCCAAATTTAATCGTGTCTCTACAATCTCGCCATAAGAGTCATCTATACCCGTATAACCCGTACAGACAAGTCCCCAAATGCCGTTATTATTATCGATACTCGATAAATAATATGAGGAGTAGTTTGCATCAAAATCGGTCGTATTGGAATAAGGATGACCGCGGACTACTGGCCCTTTAATGGTGTAGGGTGTATCGTTATCACCAGTCCAATATAACGCAAACAACTCATAAACATCATTTAGAGAGTTATAGTCGTACGCCTGACAGACCAGCCACCCTCTCCGATTTAGAACTGGAGCCCCTCTTACGAGAGTATAGTTCTGGACTAATCTTGCGCCGTCCAATTCGGGGCGAAACTCAAAACCTCCGTACTCACCCGATGCGTGATAGAAATAAGTCTGAGGACTTGACGGTATCTGAAGCGGCGTAACTACACCGTTGCGCCAGCGACCTATTGTACCACCGGTCGGCACGCCATTTGTTATCGTACATCCGATACGCACCGTGATTGTTCCATCTAGGGCAATACCAATCGGCGCGACGTTGGCGCCGAAGTCTACAAAGTAACCCTGCGCAGTTCTTTCACTTGAGTCGTTCGGATTAGTGCCACGCTGAAACTCCTGTAGATTACTAACTCCGTCACCGTCGGTATCAGCATTTGGATCAACACCTAAATGTCCAAAATATTGCTTTTGCCAAGCATCCGACATCCCGTTCCCGTCAGTGTCCTGATCAATGGGATCGAGAACACTTACAGTCGTGAACCTAACCGACGCTGTTGCGTAAAATACATCGATATTGCTCGAAACACCGGCACTTGCGGGCTGTAGATAGAATAGAGATACCGTACCATCTGCGGTGGTTCGACAAACATGGGGGCCAGTTGATGCCGCGGACTTTTTACTCACCGTTGAAAGCGCCCCGCCTCCAGATGTGACAGAAAATGTGACTGGAGCATTCACTAAGGAAACCCCTGAGGCATTCTTTACCGAAATCACCATTGGTTGAGCGTTGAACAAACCGCAAATCGCACTTTGGCCATCGCCGCTTACGATCGTTATAGCAGGGATACACCCATTATAGTAATCATTGGGATTAGTGCCGGCTATATATTCTTGAACATTCGTGAATCCATCTCCGTCTGTGTCGATATCTCGATCAGCGGGCAGATTATAAGTCGTTTCCCAAGTATCGCTTATTCCATTGTTGTTCGTATCAGTAAAGAGGGGGTTGCTTTGTCCAACATAAACATCATCAAGCAAAGTAGCCCCCGTCACCGCGAGCTTTAGAACGCCGATCACACCGGCCTGCACGAATTTTAAATTGGCGGCAACCATCTGTCCGTTGAGGTACACATCATAAATTTTCGAAGCATAATCGATCCGTACTGTAATACGCTGCCAGTCTGTAGCCACGCCGTTTGCATCGAGCGGAATTGAAGAGTTAACGTCAGTCCATGTTCCGGACCCGGAACCATCTAGAGCTGCCAACCGCCCTGAGGCGCCATCGCGGACAATCGCAACACGCCCTGCCTCAAAATCAAAACTCGATCCAGAGGCTGCGTCCGTGCCAGCGATCGGTTTTGTATAAAAATCGATAAAGAGTGGCAATGAGCCCAGCCCGTTGGTTAGAAATCTTTTCTCCACCCGAGCGGCTTCACTTCCCGGAGCAAGGACCAGTGCTTGTTGCCCTTTTGCAGCCGTGTTACCGATGCTCCCCACGCCCGTTGAAACACTCCAACCCAGCAAATTACTGAAGACGCCGGTCGCATAACCCTCGGACGACTCAAAATCGATCTCGCAAGGAATGGAAGGTGCGACAGTAACCTTAATATTGGAAGACGACGTCGATGCGCCCTGCACGTCATAGACAACCCCGAAGTATGTATAGGTACCACATGGGAGTAAGGCCGCTTCGGTAAAGGTCCATGTGGAACCTGAGGACGGATTTGTTAACGTCGATACCAAGGTGCCATCCCGATAGATTTCGACTCTGGCAATCCCTCCATCCGAATCGTTCGCGTCGAAGCTGAGAGTCGGTGGTGTCGTCGAGCCGATCGTCGAATCATTCAAACTTGGGTCGAACCTTACCGTTGGGGGGTGGTTTATCAAAAAAACGCCGCTAGTTACCGTGCTGGAGGTGTATCCAGCCTGATATGCGACAGCCATCACCGTTGTAGTTGTCGCAATTGTGATTGGACCGGTATATATCTCCCCGTTCGTCTCCGTTGGTATACTTCCATCAATCGTGTAACGTATAATGGCTCCAGCTGTCGCTGAGGAGATCGTGACCGCTTGGGCACTGCTGAATGTGCCTGCCTCAGGAGTGAACGTCGGCGCGGCACAAGGAGAAATGAAATTGAAGTCGCCGCTGGCTACCGGACTATCGTCAAGTCCTGGGGCTGTCGCGATCGCTTTGACGGTCGTCGCATCCCCAACAACGATCGGACCGGAATAGACAATCCCACTTGTTGCCGACGGGATACTTCCATCTGTGGAGTAACGGATAGTCGCCCCAGAGGTCGACGTGGCAATCGTGACTGGTTGAGCACCGACCACTGTACCGCTCGGTGGATTGAACGTCGGAGTGGCGGTTGTAGGAACACGGAGTTGATAAATAACGCCGTAACTATATAACCCACCCGCGTAGGTTGTCCCATAGTAGTATCCGTCTTCTGCCTGAATCAGGCCGCCCCACGGAGAAGCCCCGTTTATTCCGCTAAAAGAAGCCAGCGTGGTTAGCGCTCCTGCCGGCGTTACCTTAAAAATGGTTCCTGCATTACCTGTAGACTGGCCTGAAGTCGTACCATAGAAATTGCCGTTTTTGCCTTTTAAGAGGCCTGCTATAGGAGAGTCTCCATTAGTACCATCAAAGGCAACGAGGGCAGTGACAGTGCCATACCTGTCTGCTTTGAACACGGTTCCATCCCCACCGGGTCCACCAGTTAAGGTGGTGCCATAGAAATTGCCGTCGTTTCCGATCGCAAGACCCGCTTGCGGGTAGCTTCCTTTATTCTGGCCGTAAAACGAGAATAAGGAATAGAAAGCGCCCTCCGGCGTCATCACAAAAACCGACCCGACGGTGCCACTTTGCCCAGTTGTACCATAAAAATTGCCGCTATCGTTCTGAACGAGAACACAGGCAGGAACCGAACCAGGGAAACCGCTGGTTCCAAAATAGACCATCGTCGTAAGATTGCCCTGAGGGGTGATCTTGTAGAGGGTGCCCGCACCTTTCGGATTCACATTTATTGGCCCACCATACGCTGTCGTGCCGTAAAAGTTTCCATCGGACCCTTCCACCAAACCTGCCTCAGGCCGAGCGCCCCTAGATAAATTGAACGAGAATAGTGTGGTGATGCCCCCGGCCGGGCCCATCTTGAAAACCGTTCCATAGTCTGCGCTGCCTCCCGCGTAAGTTGTACCGTAGAAATTGCCGTCGTTTGCCTGCACAAGATTACATTGAGGGTTTGCACCATTCGCCCCGTTAAATACTGCCAAGGTTTCGAACTGTCCGTCTGGAGTAGCTCGGAACACGGTACCGGCAGCGAACGAACCGCCGTGCTGCGTGGTACCGTAAAGTTTTCCGTCTGCCGCTTGTACCAAAGCAGAAGTGGGGCATAAACCGCCGTTAGCCGATGGACTGAAGTCATACACAACGTTCACTACGGGAGAGCGCGCCGAGGCGATATCGTAAAGGCCGCTGGAGATCGTACTACTGCCCTTGGAACCATTCACAAAAGCGATTGCCTTAAGCATTGACGTCGCATTTAAACTCACAGGGCTCGAATATAACGTGCCGTTCGCCTGTGTTGGCGTACTCCCGTCAATTGTATAGACGATAGACGCTCCAGCCGTGCTGGACGTTATCGCAACACTCTGAGGGCCCGTGTAGTTGCCAGGTGAGGGAGTAAAAACCGGCATGGCCGCAGCTGGGCCAAAAGTGTAGGTATTACTAACCACCGAGCTAGGCGCATAGTTTGCCGCGTAGCAGACCGCTTTTACCGTCACACCTGAACTGATCTCGAAAGGAGCCAAGTATTTGGTCCCATTTGTGATTGTTCCGCCTAACGCAGTCGGAGTGGATCCATCCAAAGTATACGCAATTCCAACTCCCGTATAAGATCCAATATCATGTGAATTTAACACCATACCGACGCTTTGCGGACCGGAATACGCTCCCCCAGCGGGGGCGACCACAGGCGCCGGCAATTGTGGCAAACTGATTGTATAGATGCCGGTCGTCACGGAGCTATCGGTATAGCCGCCCAAAAATGCTAGGGCTTTAAGTGTCGTCGTCGATCCTATCGCCAGCGGACCCGCGTATAGAAAACCATTAGTTATGGTCGCAGCATTATGTGTCGGTGTTGATCCGTCGGTGGTATAGATTATTGAAGCTCCTGTTGTAGTGCACGAGATCGTTACCGTTGGCGTGGAAGTGTACGTACCAGCACTCGGACTGAAAGTCGGTGCAGCGGCTTTGGGCAAATTGATCGTAAATGTGCCACTCGCAGTGCCGCTATTGGTGTAGCCCGTTTTGTAGGCGACGGCCTTGAGTGTGGTTGTTGTGCTGATCGTTAGCGCAGTAGAGTACACGGGGCTAGCGGTCGTCGGCGTGCTACCATCGAGCGTGTAACGAATCGTTGCTCCACTCGTCGAGGAACTGATGGTTACCGTTTGTGCAGCCGTGTAGGTGCCAGCCGCGGGACTAAAAGTCGGTGTGGCAGCGGCCGGCTGATTGATCGTATAGACTCCACTTGCGGTGCCGCTTGCGTTGTAACCTGATTTGTAGGCTATGGCTTTAAGGGTTGTTGTCGCACTAATCGCCACCGGACTGGAGTAGACAGGACTCGTTGTCGTAGGAGTGCTGCCGTCAACCGTATAGCGGATCGTAGCGCCACTCGTCGCTGAAGCGATAGTCACCGTTTGAGAGCTCGTGTAGGTGCCTGCAGCAGGACTGAACGTTGGTGTTGCAGCAGTGAGGGTGTACGTGCCGCTGGCGGTAGTGCTGGTCGTTGAGCCAGATTTTAAGGCAATCGCTTTGAGGGTAGTTGTGGCACTCATTGCCACGGGACTTGAATAGATCGTGCTCGTGGAACTTGGTGTACTACCGTTCGTTGTATAACGAATCGTTGCTCCACTGGTCGCGGTAGAAATCGTGACGCTCTGGTTATTGTTGTAGGTTCCTGCCGCTGGACTAAACGTAGGCGTAGCCACGGTAGCGGCACCGACCGAGCCACTTGCGAAGAAGACGATCCCGAAAATAAAAAGCACCCGCAAAAAACAGGCGCCAAAACGACGCAAAGTATTGCTACTGCTCATGGTCGACGTGGCTGGATATGGAGACACTTTGAGTGTGATTGCTGGATTTACTGACAAAAGCGCCCTCTTCGCTGCTCAGATTGGGTGGTACTAAGGAGTGGTTGAGCACGACGGACCGATGCGCAAGCTTTTTGTTCTGCACAAGACCACAATCAGGTTAACCCTCACAGGATTATTTAAAATTACTTATACACCGGGAAACTAGAGCTTATCCCCCACACTCTAAACCTTTACTAGTTCTAAAAATATCTACAAGCGCTTTTCGCCTTACTCGGAAACGGAGATTTCACGAACGCTCTTATCCGGTCCACTCGCCCGCCGTATCGTGTCCACCTTTCCGCGTGTTAACAAACCGAACAACTCCTCCAAGCCCGCACCAACGATATCGATTCTGTTTTCGGGGAATTCCAAAGCAATCCTATCGCCCTCGCTGAAAATTGCTTTGGCTAGAGCTGCATAAGGAAACGAGATCCTTTCACTTCCCAAATCCAACGTCAAAAAATAGCCCTGATCACCGGTTTGGAAAACGGAATATGGCATTGAGGAATTCATACTGGTGGGAGACGCGTCAACTGCGGTCACGTTCCTCTGCGGAATGCTGCCGCGCCGTCGATGGCGACCGCAACGTAAGCTCGTCGAGAGTGTGAGCCCTTCTGGACCAAGTACGTGCCAACTGCCTTTTCATCTGCTGGAGCCATTCAATCGCGTTGTCTCTCGCAATTTTCATCCACGCTTCAGAACGCATCATCACCGAGTCAAACGAGTTCCTTGCTGCATTTGGTTCAACCAAAGAAATTATATCGAGCGCGGCAACGCGATCTCCGGACCCCATTTTAGCCAACAGCGCCTTGGCGTCAGGAGTGAACACGGTACATTGCTGGCGACCACGCGAGCAGGCAACATAGGCTGACTTGGCGGTAAGTTGTGACGCCACAACAATCACCTTATCCACGGTCTGGCTTTGGCTCTTATGTGAAGTAACCGCATACCCATGGGCGAACGAAGCGAATTTGGTCGGGTCAAGTTTCCCGCCATCGGATAACGCGATCTGTCCTTCCTGGACAGCGCTAACCATAACCCTCTCACCGTTAATGAAACCTTGTGCCCGATCGTTCGCCCTAATGAGCAACTGATCTCCAGGCGAGACCTCTATCGTTCTAGGGCGGTTCACCTCAAATGCATCGCTGCGCAAAGGCAGCATCGTTTTCACGCGGTCGGCCCGACATACGCGAACGCCCTGGCTGTCCGTATCCACAACCTGGACACATTCGCCACGGGCAAAGCCGTGAGTGGAGCGACTGAACCGGAGGACCATCCCCGGTTCGTAACTTGCAGCGTTGGCCTTTTGCGTTTTGGTCCAATTCAACGGGTCGTGTACAGTAATACTTTCGCCCGGCTGCAAAAGACCCTGTGCCTTCAACTCGCTGCGGATTGCCTCCGTAACCGCATGATTTTCCGCCCAAGTAGGCGTAACGCAAAGGACGCTCCCGGATTTTGACGCAACAACTTCGGCATAGGTTTTGGCGGCTGCTTGTACGTAGTCGGCCTTTACTTCCTTGATCCAGCCAAGCGACGACAGCTTTTCGATGCCAGCCTGTACGTGTCCAGCAGCCATAGATTTCACGGCGTCGCGATATTCCTTCACGACCTGCCGACGAATGTCCGTCACCTCAACGCGAGCCAGTTTTGAATGCGCCTCCAGCACGCGCAGAAAATCCCCGGCTTCCACCGAGGTGTGCTGGCGCGTGTCGCCGATAAATACGACACGGGCTTGCATCACATCGGCGGCCTGGAGCAGCGCAGCGCCGTCGCGGTTGGAGGCAAGGCTCGCTTCATCGACGATCCAGACCGCATTACGAAGTGCACTCGCCTCCTTGGTCACCTTGTTCTGTAGAAAATCCGCCACCGTGGTCGCGTGGCAAAGCCCTTCGCGCCGCAGGGTATCGACGGCCGAGGCGGTGGGCGCGACATGCCAGACTTTTTGCTCCGCCAGCGCACGGTTCAGTTCGACCAAGAGCGTGGTCTTCCCGACACCCGCCGCACCGCGTAGGCAGGCCACTTGATCGCGATTGCCCAGCAGCTTTTCAAGTGCAGCACGTTGTTCAGCAGATAAACGTTCCGACAAAACAGCCCCTTGCGGGCCGAGCGCCGGATGCTGTCCTTGGGTTCGCTCCACAAACGCCACGGCCCATTTTTCCAGGCGCAGGCCGGAGCGGGTGGTGTAGACTTCAGCCAGGCCCATCGGTCCCGAACTAGATTCCAGTTTACACAACTTGGAACGTTCCAGTTCGGATTTCAGAAGCGAGAGATCGTTGTATCCAAGATTCTGATTCAAAGATTCGGCCAGGATTTCGTGAGCAGGAACGACGCTCTGCCGTTCATACAGATGGCGGACGCTCGCGTGCAAACTGTCACGTTCTTGAGAAAGAATCGCCCGCGCAGGTTCCCGTGGCGAACACTGCAAAGCTTGTTCCTTAAGTCCGGTTAAAACTTTCTCCTCATCAGCGCTTAGCTGTTCACGCTGATTTCTGAGCACGGCTGGCGTGGTAACTTCGGCGAGTTTAGCCGAGCGTGTCTCAACTGTGATCACATGAATCTCCACTGTGGACGGCGCTCGTCCATGCTTCTTCACAAACTTGGCAATGCCATCTTCGACTTCGCTGCGACGTTTCGAAAAACGTTCGCGGATTGCCGGCGACACGCCAGCAATTTCAAAGCCGGTGACGATGCCGCGCTCGTTGCGAGCTGGTTCAATAACATAACCGAGCGAGAGGCATAAGCGCGCGAGTTCGTTTTGATAAACTTTGCCCGCGTAGCGGATCGCCCGAACCATTTCGTATTCCGTGAGAGCTCGCCATGATTTGGTTTTCTCATCCCAAGTGGCGTTCGCCACCACGAAATGCGTATGCACCTGCGGATCGAGCGCACGGCTGGAAGTATGCCTGAACTTGGCTGCAATCACGTTGCCGGTGTTGCGCGTGTTGCGTTTCGTAACCGTGTTCGCCTGACAAGCGGCAAATTTTTCTAGCTCTGCAAATGCCGTCGCAGAAGCGCGATCATGCGCGTTCAGCAATCGCTCGTCACCGAGCGTCACCGCCATGATCGAAACGGATTTCTGAGCGCTGCATTGGAAATCAAAAAAGCGCACCCGGTGCTCGCCGTCACGCGGCGTTAGTTTTTCTCCAGTGTTCGGATTGCGGTTGTCGCGCAACGCAGCGAAAGCGGCGTCGCCCGGAAGTATCTGGTTCGCCAATCCGAGGCGCTCTGCTCCTTTGCCCTGCCAATGCCCGATAATTTTTTCGCCTTCGGCGTAATAGTCATTCGCACTCAGGTGTTTTTCCAAGTAGGTGCCACCGTCTTTGATTTTGGCTATCGTGAACATAGCGGGGAGATTTTAATAATGAGAGCACGTCAACCAGCGCGGCGGACCTGCACCGCTCACCGTTCGCTTTGCTGCCGGTTCGGGCACAGTACCGCCGCTTCCAAGAGTTGCCTACGACTCACGACGCTGCCGGTCGTGAGACGCCCCGGCGGCGGGGCCGCCTTTGCGCACACGCCTAGCCCGGTGCGCGAGCCAGCAAGCCAAAGCGTTTCCGAATCACGTTCGAGGACGAGCCGGTATCGAGCGGTTGGGAATCGAGACGCAATATGTCAAACGACAAAATAGCGTCGTTAGATCCCCTCGAACGACATCGAATAGCGTTGCTGCTAATTCAAGTCTGTTCGAGCTGGTTCGGTGCCGCGCTTTGGATCGGCCCGAACGTATGCGAATCTGTTCGAATGCGGCTCGAACCACGCTCGATTGCGCTCGTACGTTGACACCGCCCTCAATGGTATGAGCCTCGAAAACAAAATCAGCGAATTCCTTGCGCAGGCAGATACCAAACCAGCCGCCAGCAAATTGGAGCCCTATGCCGAACTAATCCGAACTCTGCGCCAACGTCGCTGGACTTACCAGCAAATCGCTATAGCGATGAAGGAACAATTCGGGGTAACTGTCGCCGCTAGTACCATGCACAATTTCGTAAAAGTGCGTGCCAAAAAAAAACTCGTGATCGGTACATCCAAATCATGTCCACCGGCAGCCGATTTTAAACGGCCGCGTTTTAACTTGGACGCTTAAAATATAAATAGTACCGCGCTCGGTCGCGATGGACGCAACTCTCACTCGCGCAGTCATGGGCCACACTCACATCATCCGCATCAACCACGAATGTACAACAGACTATTGCCATCTATACGTTGTTTAGTGTACCACATTTCAAATGCTTCGTAACCGCTCTACCCCAGCTGCGTCCGTAGATCCAACAGAGCCGAGCCTTTTGCTGCCCAACAACGCTCATCATGCACTGAATGCCTTTTCAGTCCAATTTGACCGAACGAAGTATCAAGTTCGCCGCCTCGAGAATGTGCAGCCGACGCAAATTGACGAGCTCCGGCAGAGGTACGGGGCGAGCCTTTTTATTTACTACCGTGAGGGTATAGCTTGGGGGCTGCCGATGCAGGTAGGGGGCGGTACAGATTTTGGCACCGTGTCAGAGTTGGACCTAAACTCGCACACCGGGCTGGATCTCCTACGGGCCAGATTTGCGGATGCTATTCCCGCGAGCTTCGAGAGCTATACGCCAATCCGCACACGCCCGTTCGTGTTTCTTGGCCGTCGAAAAGAAAACAACATTGCAGCTGCCGCGTTTACTGCGTCGCAGATCGCCCATCCTCTCACAACCGCGTTCGAGATTTGGCCGAAGTTCGAACTGGATGGACGTCTCATCGAAATTGAGGACGGCAAGCTCCAATTGGCGATGACGGTCGCGATTTCAACCAGATGGTCCATCTCTGCCCAGCTGGCTGAGCTGACCCAAGCCGGCGTCGACCTCCGTGGAAGTTACGTCATCCGCCGCAATCCTCAGCCAAAACAGCGAAGCTTGGTGGGGCGTGTCAGCCGGTTCGAGAATGGAATTGTGCACCTCGACGAGTCGTACGACGGCATGACAGAAATAGCAGGCACGGAGGTCAGACTCGAAGGCAGCAAAGCCTCATATCGCAAGTGTCTGTTCCGCTTGCTAGGCAAACACCCCTACAAGAATTTTGACGAGGCTCGCGAGGAAGAGGAGTCGCGGTGGCTGGGCGGGCGCGAGTCATTCCTCAGTTCCGCCAAACTTGCGGAAACAGCCGCCAAGAAGGGTGCCCTCGCGATAGCACCAGGGCTCAACGCAACAATAGGCGGTCGGATTTGTTATTCGGCGTGCAATGAGCGCAAGACGTGGGTGCAGTTTCCATTCGTAGACTACTGTTTCGACGCAGCACGGTCGAAAAAGGATCAATACCCTTGGCGCGGCATTGAGAAGTTCGGCCCTTTCGATCAAGACGGCTTCGAGAAGCGTTCGCCGAAAATTCTGCTTGTCGCGCCCGACACGATTATGAATCGGGCCGAGCAAGCGATGCGCGATTTCACGGACGGCGCTCGCGTCTCATCGTGGGCCAAAGGCTTTGCTGCGTATTTCCATCTGGTTAATGTTCGATTCGTGGCGTGCCCAGTTTCCCTTTCGAGTGGATCAGATCCAGCACGCACGTACTGCGACGCCATTGAGAAGCATCTCACGCGCGAATCGGATTTCGATGCGGCAGTCGTGATAATCCGTGATGCCGAAGCCGAGATCGATGACAGCCGCAACCCATATTTACACGCGAAGGCGCTGCTTTTGTCTACGGGCATACCGGTGCAGGAGGCAAAGGAATCAACAATCCTGAAGACGGGAGACTACGTCGGTTATACTTATCGGAACATCGCAGTCGCACTCTACGCTAAACTTAACGGATTGCCGTGGACGGTTAGCCATACGCGAACGTTCCACGATGAGTTAGTACTAGGGATTGGTCTCGCTGAGATCACTGGAAGTCGAATCGATACGCACCAACGCCACATGGGCATCACCACAGTGTTCCGCGGGGATGGCAACTACCTGCTTTCGAGCATTACGAACGAATGCAGCTACGCGGACTATCCCCGCGTTTTGTATGACTCAATGGTGCAGACACTCTCGGATATCCGTCAACGCAATGGCTGGCAGAAAAACGATCGTATCCGGATCGTCTTCCACGGCTCGAAGCCTCTCAAGAACGTCGAAATTGATGCGATCATGGCCGACTGCGTAAAGCAGGCCGCACCTGAACAACACGTCGATTTCGCATTCATTGACGTCGTTCAAGATCATCCGTTTTCGGTATACGATACGTTTAGTGAGGGTATAGAGCTGAAGAACGATTCCGGGCGTAAAGGGGTCTTCGTCCCGGAACGGGGATTGCTGGTGCAGTTGGGTAATCGCACTAGGCTTCTGAGCACCATCGGCCCGCAACAAATTAAGCGGGATGTGACACCGCTGCCGAAGCCGCTTCTGCTAAAACTGCATGACCGGTCAACCGTTCGCGACCTCATTTATCTTTCAGAGCAGGTGCTAAAATTTACATCGCTGACGTGGCGATCAACGCAACCAGCCAGCAAGCCGGTAACGATCTACTATTCCGAGCTAATCGCCGAGCTGCTTGCCCGCTTGCGGGCCGTGCCGGGATGGTCACCCAACATGCTCCGGACAAAACTGCTAGCTAGTAAGTGGTTCCTATGAAGAGCCCGATCAGTCACAGTCTTGAGATCTTCAGTCGAGAGCTGGCCGCCCGACTGCAGGATTTGTCCAGTTGGTCGTCCCCAGGTGCAGGTTTCAGTGCTTTGGTCTTAAAGCTTTCCGGAAGTGAATCATTACTCACCACTAAACCCGTGGATTGGACGGTGCCTGAGTTGATCCATGACGAAGCGCCCGGTCTCGCAACCATTGGCTACCGACTCGCAGGGGGTCCAGTCGCATCGAGTTCAGCCCTACTTGCTAAATGGAGCGAGGGATTTGGTCGCGTTAAGGAACGCGATCCACTCCCGCGCGATCGGCAAACCTTTCTCCACAGACCTGTGGAACTCCTCGGCATCATGCAGGGCACACGGGTAACATCTAGTTCTATCGACTGGATTAAAACCGCGCTCCAGAAACGACCTCCTCTCGCTAATGCAGATTCCTTCTACTCTACGATAAGTTCTTGGGCAGGCGGTTTGTGCGGGCTGGATCTTGGGCTAGGATATGATGCTGCGACAGAATGTTCGCTAGAGGCTTTGGGGTTGCTCATCGTTCTCGTGCGTGAGAACGAACTCTCGCTTCCCCGCAAATTCCAGTCAGCGACGCTGGCCGACTTGCAGGATGTTTTTTTGACTCGTTTGCTCGAAACCGAATTAGGCACGCTCGATGAGTGTCGTACCGCTGCGTTGTTGGCCGGGCTGCGCGTCAGTCGTATCGACCGGCTCAACGCAGAACTGCAGGTGGCGGGTACAATTGATCGGGCGCTACGGGATGTGCTCCTTCTGCTGGAGCATGTTTCTCGACGGTTTGAAAAGTTCGCCCGACAGTTAAATAAACGTCATGCAAAACGCGTCGGTTTCTCTTTCACCGACGAGTACGATGTCCAGGACGCGTTTCACGCAATTCTGCGCCTGCATTTCGAGGATGTGCGCCCGGAAGAGTGTACACCTACTGTTGCGGGCAAGTCAGGACGCTTGGACTTCCTACTTCCGAGGCATCGCATAGCCATAGAAACCAAGATGACACGGAAGGGCTTAGGACGTGCAGAGCTCATGCGCGAACTCGGTGAGGATTGCATCCGGTTTAAAAAGCACCCCGACGTATCGCATCTTTTCTGTTTCGTTTACGATCCAGAAAAAATTTGTGATAACCCGGCCGCTGTCGAGGCCGACATAAGCAGCGAAGTCAACCATCCCAAAGTGTATGTCGTGGTGAGCTCCCGCTAAACAGCCGTTACAGTACCAGCTTTGCCCGGTTTGTCCTTGTGCCAGCGTGACAGCCAGCCCTTGCCGTCGCAAAGGCAGATCGTTTCACCGACCTCCAATTCGGCAAAACGCGACGGCGGTACACGGTAGTCCCACTGCGGATGTTCAGATGTACTTCGATTCCCTCCACTGCGCTCATTCGTAGTGCGCGACTTCGTTTCTACTTGAACCTTGCGCTTGCCGATTTGTTCGGCAGCCCACTGCCGGGTGCCAGCGTGGCTTTGGGGGCCAAAGATTTTCAGCGCCAACAATCCGCAGAACGCCTCGCGGGCCGTTTCGCCAATGCGGTCATCCAGCACCGCCAAATTTTGTGTAAGCATAACCGAAGCGACTTTGAATTCCCTCAAAACCGCCAATTTCCGCATCAGTTCACGGCTGACAGTCTCCTGGCATTCGTCAGACACCAGGAAAGTGTAGTGCTCGCGCATCTTCTTAGTCGCCGCCCGGCAGAAGCAAAACTGCATGATGGCATTTGCTATGCGACCATCAGCGGAATCCAACGATGGCAAGCCAACGATGCAAATACGATTGTTCTGGAATAGATCCTCCATTGCAAAGGTCGATGCACCGGTAAAAAGATCGGCCAGCGGCTTGCGGCGCAGGTGATCGAATACACTCGAAACCGTCGCTGCAAGCGAGCCTTGCAATCGATCTCCGTGGCACGGAAATGCTCGGGTAAAATATTCCACCGCGAGGCGAGCATCCTGATCGTTGCTGGCTCGCGCCAACGCAAGCGCCGTAGCCATCGGGCTATGGCTGCGCCAGTTCGGATCGGCTAGTTCCGCCAAGGAATTCGCACGGCCATCAAACAGCTCCGCAGCCAGGAGCACATCATGCCGTCCATACATCAAGCGACAAAGCACAAAGAGATTTCGTAATATGATGCCGAGCTGCGCACGCCAAAACGCCTCGTTTTCGCCGCCGTCGCGAACACGGTTCGCCAAAACTTCGGCAATTTCTCCTAGGAGAGCAGCGGCCTCACCACTCTCCGTTTCATGTTCAAGCGGGTTGAAGACATGGCCATGCCCCGGAGCCAGCACGATGCAATCGCGGTCGCGGTTTTCGGCCATCGCGAGGGCAAGGAATTCCTGCACTTGCGAGTGCTTCACACAAAGCACTAGGCCACCGAAACAATCGCGCAGCATGGCTCGATAAAGCGTACGCCCCAGGGTCGTCTTCCCTTTGCCTGGGCTGGCGATGACAAGGATCGACTCGCATAACTGGCGCCGGGAAAGGATACATCCACCGCCAAAGTTGAGAAGAGCCTCGTCAGCCAGATCAATTTGTTTACCGACAGCAATGCGTTCGATAACGGAAAACACGGGATTCATTCGGCACCTCCTGCGGGAAAATAGAAGTCAGCGCCGATGGTGTGCTTGTCAGCGTCATTTCGCCATGTCGTGCCCCTTAGAACCGGCGGTCCTTCCAACGTGATATGCACACCACCACCTTCGAGTCCTTTAATACTGAGGCCCACTCCGGCATCACTAAACCGAGACACAAAATTGAGGGCTCGTTCTGCCTCATGGTAGGACTTCCAGTAAAGACCAACTACCGAGCCCGCACCCACTGCTACCGACAACCCCATCAGCAAAAGTAATCCACTTACCCGCAAGTGACGCAAGCGAGAGAGCGAACGATTGATACGATTGAGTTCGGCGGTTTGAGCTTCCACGCCAGAGGCCACGCGGTCCAGCGCGAGTTGCTTCCCCAGCTGAGGAACTTGGCTAGAGATAACCTCATGGAGGTGTTTCTCGCGTTCAGCCTCGGCTTCAGCCTGCTGTTTTGTTTGTTGTGCCAAGCGAGCGTCGAAATCGCGCAGAAGCTTTTCACCCGCTGTTACCATTTCCTTGGGAATGGAGGCGGCGTATTCGTTATTCGCTCGAAGCACGACGAGCAATTTAGCGATGGAACTGTCATCACCCGTTTCGCTGATGGCCTTGAAAGCAGCGCGGGCCGCTGCCTGTTCGGTCGCAGGCAGTTTTTGAATTAATTGTTCAGTGTAGGAATCGTTCATGGTTCTACAGATTGGCTTTGTTGATTTTTGCGCCACGTGTAACTCGTGGCCCGTTACTTAACGGACCTGCGTCAACTCGCTTGATTTTCGCGGCGTAGTCGGTCGGCAATAGTATATCCGCTACGTGGTCGAAATGCCGAAAAACCGTCCGTATCCAATCCTCAACGACAAGGCGGATCATCCCATCAAGTGGCAACTCACGATTGGCGGCCGCTTCCAAATGTGTTACACCCCGACCAAGCTCGGTCTCCAAAGCGGCAAGATGATTGCGGGCGACTGTCAGCAATGTAGGAACTTCTACAAACACGGCGTTGAGCCGAACCAAATCCTCTTCCAACGCTGAACCATCAAACATACGCGTTCTCGGTTGGCGAGCCGGGTTCCTTACGACGAGGTAGTCGACAGCGTTGCCGAGTTGGGAAACGACTCCATCAATGTCGGTTAAAATTTCGAGATCGTCGCCCGGAAATAAAAGCACGGTAATTCGGCCGTCCTGCTCCGCGAATCGCTCAGGAAACCGAACCATATTCCAACCGCGCAGAATCGCATCCGACAAATGAGCGCGAGGATCGACTAACGTGACTGGCGTTTCGGCGCAGCTACGGATGATTTTGAGCAAATCGGCTTCCGGCTCGTCGCCCAGTGGCTGTAGTTTCACCTGATCCGGAAAAAATCTGCTGAATGTAGTGTGTTCCGGATCGAGATCGTAACCTTTCCATTGCACCCGGCGCTGATCGTAATACTGCGCGAGCGCGGCGATTGTGGTGCTCTTGCCAATATTGCCGCGACGCTGGATACACCAAATCGCACGATGGAGAACGGGGTTCATACCTCACTCCCTTCCTTGCGGCGCTTTTCTTTAGCAGCAACACGAGCAAGCAGCGCACCACTTACAAGCAACCCTAAAGCTCCTCCAACAAGGGGCCAATGGGCAACAAGACCTTCCGCGTGTCCTTCGGGAAAAGGCAGACGCGTGACCCACAACACCGGACGGGGCAGAACGACGAACTGTCGGATCAACCAGGCGTAGTGATGAAGACACGCCAGCACGATCAACAATGCTGAAAATACAAATATAATATAGCCGAGTTTTTTCATATAATGCCGAGCAATACTATTGCGGCCGGCATCTACCCTACCCTGTCAACGTCCACCAATTATATTGATTTATTCTCTTTTCAGCCTGTTGATCGCTAGGGCATTTAGCGCTAAGCAAGACTACTCGTCAGCAGACCGATCGAGCTTAAAGAGCTCGTTGAGCTGACGGATCAGAGGGAGCATGTCGCGTCTTATCGCACCTATCTCCTCGTTCGTTTTTAATCCGCTATAGATCGTTTTTTGCAGATACGCCGTAAGTTTCTGAGCCCACATCAAATAAGAATCTACTGGGGCGATCTTCTTTTCACCCTCGCTCCCCTCCACTTCAGGCTCTCGCTCGTGAGATATACCCATCAAACGATACGTTTGATTGAGATTCCCTTTCGGCAAATCGGCCACACTCGTGGCCGATTTGAATACTCTCATATATCGTTTGGCGGTAGTGAGAGATCCTTCGAAGTTCAAGCGTACCCACTTTTCCCAAGCACCGTGACCACATTCTTGGCGGATGCGTTTCCGCTCTGAATCCAAAAGTTTGCCTGCTTCCCAAGCAGCACTGACTGCCTCAGTGGCATTTTGTATCGAACAGCGGGCCTTCTCCTCGGCCAAGCGATGCAGTCGATTAATCTCCGAAACAGCCTCACGATCCGTCGAGAAGTTCCTTTCATCTTTAGAGATCATAGTTAAAAGCCTCCTTAAAGCTCTCCACCAGCTGATTGACAGCTTGACGGCTGTATCCATTCGACTCCCCAACGTCCTCAAGCGTGCGCTCGTCCAGGGCATGCTTTCGCAGGCAAAATACCGCGACAGTTGCTCGATAACCACGATCGCGCAACGTTCGGCCCTGCACGACCCACACCAAAACGCGAGCTATAACATCAGCTGCGTCACGATTTTCATCAGGCAGAGGCTCGATTATATCTACCGGATGCCTGCGATCAGAGTATTTAAGGCTATTTGCGATTTTTTCGATTGATACAGAGTGCATGTTTTCGAAAAAACACGTGAGGGAGTATGACTCAGCACAACTTGCGCCTCGCGGGCCGCGACCATCGTTTTACTTTTCCACTTGACAGCAGTTTAGTAAATTTTGGTCGGCATCAAAAATGCCCGGTTCAACTTTGGAGCGGCCGTTCCGATAAGATATAACGAATGGAATCGCACCAAGAAATACTACACAGACTCGAAAACGCATACCGTGCCTACCAAGCAGATTCCCTGAGCAAAAGCTCAGATGAAATTGGTTCGCAATACCTCGACAACCTTGAAGCACTTTACGAGGTCTCGGCCCCGAAAGCTCCAACGCCAGACGCGATTGCACAAGCAGTAAAGTCCTTGCGTCTCGCTCAGCGAACTCCACCCACTATAGATGAAGACGTTTATGGCATACGTGAAGCAGCCGAACGTCTCGTTAGTTTGCTATTCCCATTCAATATGCGCCCAGCGCATTTTGCGCGCCGTTTGGCTTTCAAAGCTATTTTTGATAGTGGCACTGGACCAGCTAATCTTCCATTGTTTATGCGTGCTTGGCCTAACGACGAAAAAATAGCCTTTGTTATTGAGATAGCCGTCGTACTTGAAAGCTATATTTCCATACACATTGAAAGAAACCAAGATGCCTGGGGTAAGCAGCACCAACATAATATCCTTGTGGAGCTTGAAGGCGCTGGATTGAAAGCCGCATACGAAGAGGATCAAATGCGGTGGCAGATGGTGAGAGAAAAATATTCAGAATTCGAGAAACTCGACCGCCGATATAATAGCAGAAAGGTTCTTCTCCGGCTATTAACCGAGTGTGGTTTAACGGATGCCCAACGCGAACTATTTGATAACGCGTATTCACACCTTGGTTACACACTTGTTCGAGCAAAATTGGGGAATATATTTCCGCAAATATTTTCAGAATTCGACCGTGGCCAAAAGGAGACCGATGCAGCATTAACTATTTACAACCATGCATATCATGACGCAGAAGCTAGCTCCTTTAAAATGCCTGTTGGCCTTGAGGATCGAGCATGGAACAATGTCATAAAAGCAGAGCCGTATAATATCCTGCGCTTTGCAGACAATATTCTCAACCCTGGTCGCAGTATGTTCTGGCAGAAGACTGATGCCGCTGATAGCAAGTGGGTCGCTGCGTGCAATCTGGGCCTTCGTGAGACGTTACGAGACTTGCGAGCGTTGCCAATAGACTGGGCTCTTCGAAGGCCCGGAACCATAACGGCTATATGCGAAGATCTGAGGCTGACTGATGATCCTCTTACTGAACTAGAGATCCACATCACCAAGGGAGAACACCGAACCGTCGTTGTTCCTCTAAATTCCAGAATACGACCCGCCATTGAACGTGCTCGGCAAAGCGAGCGACGCCTGCTTCGCTATTATTTAGAAAAAGCCGGTCCTAGTAGTCCCTGGACTCTTCTTTGTGCTCATATGCACCGAGACGACTGGACTGGACGAAATAGCTGCTCAGAATCGTGTAGCCGATTCTCGAATTCGCTGATAGAAAAGATAGAAACGCTCTGACTGTTAACGAGCAGGGATCTTTAGACGGGTGCGAATGTGTGCATTCACTTCAACGGGATCGTAGTAAACAAAATGGCCAACGCGGTGATGAGGGATGCGACGCAACTTGGTCCACTCGCGGAGCGTGCGGATAGAGGGCTCTTTGCCGGTAGGAAAAATGCCGCTAAGGCGAAGCCCGACGATGTCAGTCAGCTGTTTTGGCAGAAAAGATGTTTGAAGCGTTTTCATAACACTACACCATCGTCAATCTACAGCCAACGAGGGTCTCTGATCGAGCCGCCCTCGTGCTCCTGGCTCGCACCTCCCGCTGTGCTGCCGGATCGCCTGGAGGCGCCTGCTTCCAGTCGTCGCAGCGAGCCCGGTTCTCGCTCCGCCGAAGCAACGATTGATTGCGCTGAAAACGGGAACGCCGTGCAGGGGAATTCCCCAGCACGGCGGAACATGCAAAATCGCAGATCGTGATAATCAGGCCGCAGCGACAGCAATGCAACGCGCAGGCATGATGCTAAAAAACTGCTCAGCCTCTTCCTTGCTTTTTAGATCTAGGTAATGTTTTCGTATGATGCTTTCGGAATTACCCGCCTGTAGCGCTGCCTCACCCATGGAACGGAATTTCGCGACAAACATTGAAATGAAGGTATGCCGCATAATGTCGTGCGTGAGATTAAATTTTTTCGCTATACACGTACGGACCTCTTCCAGATTAGGAGGCACAATCACGAATTTATCGGCTGGATAGGCCCGCAGCCAAGCAGCCAAGTTAGGTTGTATGGTTATGTTGCGCTTCATTCGCACCTTTGAAACCTCCGGCTCGATGTGGATCACCCCTGTATCGAGATTGATATCGGTCGGTTTGAGTTTCAGAATCTCGCCAGTGCGGATGCAGGGTCTAATCCCCGCAAACAAACACAGTGCAAAAAACGGAACCAGCCGTCCGCCTTCAAAAGTCTCGACGTAGGCCATCAACTCCCGCGCCTGCATAGCACTCAGCGTCCGAGCAGAGCCTCGACGGTGCGCAATGCGATAAAACGGAATCTTCTCAATCGGATTCTTAACGATCCAAGATCTTTGAAGCGCAAATTTGAAGAACGTGCTCAGTATGCTGCGCCGGTTATCGTACGTCTTTAGCGCCGGTTTGCCACGCTCACAAAACGTCGTCAGCCTTTCCGGAGTCAGTGCCGAAGCGACTTCGGCCGGGAAATGGGTCTGCAAAAGTTTAAGCTCTTTCTTAATGTTGCTGACTTGAATCGCAGATACAATTCCGCGCTCAACGTCGCGATTTCTTGCAGCCAAATATTCTTTAACTCCTTCGGTTAGCAACAGCTCGTGTTCCGGTGCACGATAATTCGTCAGTGTGTATTCGACACAAAACGCCAACGTGTGCGGCTGGCCATTGAGCCGGCGAATAGCAGCTTCAGCTTCACGCAACTGATCAATGCTTAAGCCCGTCACCACAGAACGCAGTCCAGACGTAGTTTGCTCCGCTTTGATTTCGAGCGCAGCCTTTTCTGCGGATGCTTCTTCGCGTGTTTTGAAGTTCTTTCGAACGCGCTCACCAAAGAGCCAGCCCGACAATCTCCAGGAGACCGTACCGTTTCGATTTTCGAAGCGCCCGATGACAAATTTGTTTTCATTCATGCTTAGGTTGCCACGTCAACTGGCAACCTAGCCTCATCGCCAAATTAAGTTGCTGCAAAACAGCGCCTTAATTGGTGCCCGGAGTCGGGGTCGAACCGACACGCCTTTAAAGGGCGCGGGATTTTGAGTCCCGTGCGTCTGCCAATTCCGCCATCCGGGCTAAGGAATGAGGGAAGCGCCGAAGTTAAAAGCCACTCGCCCGTTGTAAACGGAAATTTTGCGGCAAATTCCTCTCGCGCACAAAAAATTTGAGGAAATTTTCGCCTACTTTGAACGCGTTAGCACGATCTGCGTCTTACTTCGCGTTAGTTACCCGTTCTTTTTAGCGTTCATAGTTTGTAGTTAAAAGTCGGCAAGGGCGCGGCGCCATAAGCTCCGCGCCCTTACTGTTTTTGGACGCTTGCAGCCAGCCGCCGTTTGGGTCTTCACTCACGAGCTTTACCGCCATGCCCGACTTCCGCGCCTTCTGCACCCTCACCGAACGCGAACCTGCTCAGATCCGTTTATCCGGCGATGAGTCCCATCATTTGGTCGCCGTGAATCGCGCTCGCACAGGCGACACGGTCGTCGCGTTCGACGGCAAAGGCAGCGAGTGGATTTGCGAGCTGGCGGAGGAATCGAAAAACGCCGCGGTGCTCAAAGTGCGCTTCAGCCAAAAGATCAAACCGCTCACTTTCGAAATTACCCTGGGGCAAGCGCTGCCGAAAGGACCGTGCATGGACGCGATCGTTCGAAAAGCGACCGAGATCGGCGCCGCGCGCATCGTGCCGCTCGAAAGTGAACGCACTCAGGTTCGTCTCGACGATGACCGTCAGGACAAAAAAATTGAAAAATGGCAGACCGCCGCGCTGGAAGCGGCGAAACAATGCGGCAACGCTTGGCTGCCTGAGATCGCTCCGGTTCAAAACGCGAGCGCCTTCATCGAAAATAGCCGCGGCTACGATTTAAAGCTCATCGCCAGCCTTCAGCCTGGCGCCAAGTCCCTAAAAACGGTGCTCGCTGGCTACAAGACCGCGAACAATCGCACGCCAAAAAAAGTTCTTTGGCTCATCGGGCCCGAAGGCGATTTTACGCCCGCTGAAATGAGCGCCGCAAAAAGCGCCGGCTTCGAGCCGATCACGCTCGGACCGCTCGTCCTTCGCTGCGAAACCGCCGCCGTTTACGCGCTCAGCGTGTTGAGCTACGAACTCGGCAATCCTTGATTAGACCTCGGAAGAGGTTCTAGGCCAAACCAACACGGTCGGCAGAATTCCGGGTGAATTCTGCCCTACCGTATTCTTCACCAGACCAGCAGGCCGCTGGCGAAGGTGAGGCCGGCGCCGACACTGCAGAAGATGATTTTGTCGCCTTGGGCGAAAATACCTTCTTCGGCCGCCCAACCAAGTGCCATCGACACGCTGGCGGCTGAGGTATTGCCGTACTTGCCGATCGTCACGACAAAGCGTTCGTAGGGAATGCCCACGCGCTTGCTGACGGCACGAAGAATGCGCTCGTTGGCTTGATGCGGCACGATCCACGCAACATCGGCAGGCTTCAGATTGTGACGCGCCAGCGTAGCTTCGATCTGATCCGCAAACGCGATCACGGCGTGCTTGAAGACCGCCGCTCCGTTCATTTGCAGGAAAAAATCGTCGCGATCGAGACCTTCCGGATGAGGCAGCGGACGCGAGGCGCCGCCGCCCGGGCGTTGGATCGCTTCGAACTGATCAGCATCGCCAGAAAGCGCCATGCGGCCGAGGCGGTGTCCGCCCGGCGCATCGGTTAAAACCGCGGCGCCAGCGCCGTCACCAAAGAGGAACGCCGTCGCATGGTCCTTTGGATTGGTTATGCGCGAGAGGAGTTCGGCTGTGACAACAATCAGCTTTTTGGCCGTGCCAGAACGGATGAATGCGCGGCCCACTTCCAGGGCGTAGAGCCAACCTGCGCACGCGGCGTTAAGGTCGAACGCGAGTGCATGCGGCACGCCGAGTTGTTTCGCCAAAGCGCTGGCCATCGACGGCACCGGTTGGTCCGGAATCAGCGTCGCCATGATCACGCCATCGATCTCCTTGAGGTCGACGTTAGCTTGAGTGAGCGCGTGCTGCACGGCAATGACGGCTAGGCTCGTGGCGGTTTCACCATTGGCAGCATAGCGGCGCTCCCGGATGCCCGTGAGCTTGATGACCTCCGCTTCGGTCATGTCGGGAAATTCTTTGAGGATCTCACTGTTGGAACGAACACCC
The DNA here is from genome assembly GCA_047600805.1 of Nibricoccus sp. Lineage (GTDB taxonomy): Bacteria > Verrucomicrobiota > Verrucomicrobiia > Opitutales > Opitutaceae > JADKHC01. Next base: position 4,518,744 of record JASGKG010000001.1, on the reverse strand, counting down.
GAAGGAATCGCGTAGCCCACGCCCGCGATGCATACGGTTTCGGCAGTGCGTGGATTAAACCCCGTGGTCGCCGCCGCCGCGGCGATGGCAGCCGCAGCCGGCTTGGCGTTCGGGCTGCGCTGGAGGTAGCGCGTCACGTCATCGCCTGAAACACGGCCGCCGGGTCCAGTCGCTTCGATGTCCGTGATTTTCGTCGGATCGATCCCTGCTTCGGTTGCCAGTTTTGTCGCGCGGGGCGTCCAGACAATTCCGGCTGGTTTTGGCGCAGCGACACCATTGGTCGGCAAAGCAGGATGTGGCTCCAAGGTGGTCGCCGGAGCGACAGGCGCGGCCGCCAAAATTTCCGCAGGGGCGGGCTTCGTGCCGGGCGCGTGAACAACACCGCTTACAGCCTTGGCCTGCAGATGCCGCAGAGATTGGTCCGCGGTCTCGATCTTAAAGAAGGGCGCTCCAGAAGGCAGAATATCGCCAGCGCGGCCGACGATCTCTTTCACCGTTCCATCGCACGGCGATTCGAATTCGAAAACTGACTTGTCGCTCTCCAACTCGGCCAGTTTCTGGCCTTTGGTTACCTTCGCGCCAGATGTCGCGACAATGTCGATCACAGTCAGCTCATTAACGGTGGCGCCCATCGAGGGCACAGGTACATCGATCAGAAAAGAGTCCATCAGAAATGAAGATTCAAAGCTAGGAGGCGGAATGCGCGCGGGTCAATGGCACATCACGGGCGGATTTTGTCCATTTTTACAAAGCTCCGGCAAGTCTGCCGCACGCCAAATCCGGAGGTTTCACACGCGCGTAACGGACCAGATTGCGAGGCACTTTTCCAAAAGCGCCGGCAGATCGGCCAACGCGATCATGTTGGGACCGTCGCTGATCGCCTCCGCTGGATTCGGATGCGTCTCGATGAATAGGCCGTCGGCACCGGCCGCCAGCGCCGCCTTGGCCAGCGGCGGAACGAATTCGCGCTGCCCGCCGCTTTTGCCGCCGGCAGCACCGGGCAATTGCACGCTGTGCGTCGCATCGAAAATCGTCGGATAGCCGTTCGCTTTCATGATCGCGAAGGAGCGCATGTCCACGACGAGGTTTTGATAACCAAACGTCGTACCGCGCTCGGTCTGCCAGATTTCCGCAGCGTTTCCTTCTCTCAACTTACCGACAACGTGCACCATTTCCTGCGGCGAAAGAAATTGGCCTTTCTTCACATTCACCACGCGGCAGGTCGCCGCCGCTGCGAGCAACAAATCCGTCTGCCGACACAGAAACGCCGGGATCTGCAACACATCGCAGACCGAGGCCACCGCGCCGAGCTGTGTCGTCTCGTGCACGTCGGTAAGCACCGGGAAATCGTAATCGCGTTTCACCATCGCGAGGAGCCTCAGCCCTTCTTCGAGTCCGGTGCCGCGCGGTCCGGAAGCCGATGTGCGATTAGCCTTATCGAACGAACCCTTAAAAATGATCTTCAGCTGCGGCAGTGTTCTCTGGATTTTGACCAAAGTCTCGGCCACCGCGCGGCAGACTTTTTCGTTTTCCAGCGAACAAGGTCCGGCGATCAACAGGAGTTTTGCAGGGTCGAACAACATGGTAGGCGAACTATCGCGAAATCAGGAAAGAACGGAAGCGCGGAATTTCCGCAGCAGTACCCTACATCAACGGGCTTTAATCTGGAAATCGGAAAGGCTGGAAAAACAGTCTGTATTCCCCTGAGTCCCCGGATTCCAGGTTAACCAACAATCCTACTTTTTCTTCCCAGCTTTCGCCGGTTTCTTGGCTTTCGCGCCGCCTTTTTTATTTTTCACGGCCGCGCCGACGAAGGCCGCGAATAGGGGGTGCGGTTGGTTCGGCTTCGACTGAAATTCCGGATGGAACTGCACGGCGAGGAACCACGGATGGTTTTTCAATTCGACTATCTCTACGAGATTCCGCCGCGGGTTGATGCCGCTAACCATCATGCCGCCGCGTTGCAATTGGCCAACGTAAGCGTTGTTCACTTCAAAACGGTGACGGTGACGTTCGCGAATGCTTTCCTTCGCGTAAGCCTTAGCCGCAAGCGTTCCGGGCGTGAGCGCACATTCGTAGCTGCCAAGGCGCATCGTCGCGCCTTTGTCGATAATCTGTTTCTGCTCCTCCATCATGTTGATGACGGGATGCGACGTCTTCGCGTCAAACTCCGTGCTGTTTGCGCCGGCGAGTCCGAGCACGTTGCGCGAAAATTCGATCACCGCGATCTGCAGGCCGAGGCACAAGCCGTAGTAAGGGATCTTGTTCTCACGCGCGTATTTCGCAGCGGCGATTTTGCCTTCCGTGCCGCGATCACCGAAACCGCCTGGCACCAAAATGCCGTCCAAACCTTTCAATATCGCCAGGCCGTTTTTCTTCTCCAAATCCTCGGCGTCGATGCGGATGATTTCCACTTCGGCGTTGTTCGCGATGCCCGCATGCGTGACCGATTCGTAGACGGATTTGTACGCATCCTGAAGCTCGATGTATTTTCCGACCACGCCGATGCGGATGTGGTGCGCCGGGTTTTTGATGCGGTTGACGATTTGCTCCCAAATATTTTTCGAAGGCGTCGGCGCCTTGAGCGAGAAGAGATCGACGACGAGTTCGTCCATGCCTTCCTTTTGCAACGCGAGCGGCAGTTCGTAAATGGAGTCGACGTCGCGGCACTCGATGACCGCTTTGACCGGCACGTTGCAGAAGAGCGAGAGCTTGTCGCGCAAGCTCGCGTCGAGCGGATGATCGCAACGGCAAACCAGAATATGCGGCTGAATACCGATCTCGCGCAGCTTCGCGACGGATTGTTGCGTGGGCTTGGTCTTCAGTTCGCCCGCCGCGTTTAGGTACGGAACGAGCGTGACGTGGATGAAAAGCACATCGCGCGGTCCGACTTCGAGCGCGAATTGGCGCATCGCTTCCAGAAACGGCAGGCCTTCGATGTCGCCCGTCGTGCCACCGATTTCCGTGATGAGCACGTCGACGTCTTTCGCCGCCTGATAAATGCGCTCCTTGATCTCGTTGGTCACATGCGGGATCACCTGCACGGTTTTGCCAAGAAACGCGCCACGACGTTCTTTTTGGATAACGCTTTCGTAAACTTGGCCGGACGTCAGGTTGTTGAGGCGCGAAAGTTTTCCGCTCGTAAAGCGTTCGTAGTGACCGAGGTCGAGGTCGGTCTCCGCGCCGTCTTCGAGAACGTACACTTCGCCGTGCTGGTAGGGGCTCATCGTACCTGGGTCGACATTGAGGTACGGGTCGAACTTCTGGATTCGCACCACGAGACCGCGCATCTCGAGCAGCGCGCCAAGCGCCGCCGCGGTCAAGCCCTTGCCGAGCGAGGAAACAACACCACCTGTGACGAAGATGTACTTCATCGGACAGGGATATCGCGTGTGCCAAAACGGTGACAAGAAAATCGTGGCAACGTCGCGCAACTTCTTGTCTCGCCTACCCCGGCCCAATTCCACCAGTGTCTACCTCCCCGCAAAAAGCGGCGGATTCATTCGGGCGGGTCTTCCCAAGGTTCAAGTTAGGTCCACACACAGTCCGTCCATAGAGTTGGGGCCTGCACGCCCCCTTTCTAATCGCGCAAAGCTCGGGCTCCCGCGCTCCGTCAAACCAGCTGCCGCGTTCCGCTCATCGGTGGAACGTGTTGACCTCAACGCGTTGTGCGACATCGCACGCCCCCTCACGTCGCTTAACCCAAACCAGCGCCTTGAGGCCAAGCCGCGCCCATCTCTGCGATCTTCTTCAACTTTGCTGTCTTCGCGTTAAAAACTAGGCGTTGCGAACCATCTCAACGCAAAGCGCGCAAAGGCCGCGAAGGAATACCAAAACCATTCCACATAGGTAGGGACGGACCGCCGGGCCGTCCGCTCCGAGTTCCAACGCCTTCTCCAATTCGGTCGGTCTGGCAGCCCGAGCCTACTCCGACCCCGCGTGCACGGAGTGCCCGCGCCACCTCGATCTCCAAACCCCGGCCTCGGCGCGGCCGGCTACAATCCTCCATCCCCTGCAGCCGGGGGGCGCCGACCCCGGCCAAATCCACCCACGCAATCCCGCCAAAAGCCAAAAAGCACCCTCCTGAAAAAACTCCTCCTAAGGAGCAGCCTCCCGGTTCGAAGGAATCGCCCGGCGGTCCAAAGGAAACATCCCCCGAACCAAAGGAACGACTCCCCGGCTTAAAGGAGCCTCCTCAAGGCGCGAAGGAGTCGTCCCGCGCTCGGCAGGAGTTGCGCTTTGGTCTTAAGGAGAAGTTCCGCGGCCGAAAGGAGCTCGCCCCGGCTCGAAAGGAGAAACGCCACGGTTCAAAGGAACTCCTGCGCGGTCCGAAGGAGCCTTTTATCGCCCCAAAGGAGCTTCCTTTTGGTCGAAAGGAGCTGCTTCTGGGTCCAAAGGAGGAGGTTTTTGGTTCAAAGGAGACACTTTTTGGACGAAAGGAAGCGCTTTTTGCCTCATAATCAGCGGGATTCGTAGCCTCCACGGTCTCTGCCGCTCTTTTGCAATTATCGCGCCCAGCCAAGCTCCGCACCGCCGATCATTTGCACATTCACTCCCGCGCGGGCTCCGCGCTTGCCGCGACGCCCTGAGATCGCCCCCAAGCGCTGTTCAAAACGCCAGGCAAAACCACACTCCTCACGCCATCCCCCTCCCTCGCTCGCCGGCGTTTTCCAACAGCTTCGCGCTCCGGCCTAAAAAGCCGGGGCGCTTTTTTTGCGCCGCTCACAAAGACTCGGTCGTGTAAACAACCATTCTACACAGGGAGGGACGACCAGCCTTGGTCGTCCGCTCCGATTCCTAGCGCCTCCCCTCAAGCCGCGGTCGGCCTGGCAGTCCGACCCCAACCCTCAAGCCCGCGCGCACGGAGTGCCCGCGCCACCCCTTTTTCGGCCGCAGGCGCTGCCCCCGGCCTTGGCTGTGTATGCCCCCACCCGCGACAATCCGCTTGAGCCAAATTCGCCACCCGCTAGAACCAATCGCACTCCCCATGGCGGCTTCCCTTTACAGCTCCCCGCTTTCCAGCCACCCCAGTGCCGCCGAATAACATTGTTCGGCAAAAGTAATTTTATGTTCAAGTCCTACGTCCATCATCCAAAACTCTTGGCCTATTTTCTACCCGGTCCAATTTGGGCCATTGGTATGATTGTGGCATCAGTGGGAGCCTTTCCTCAGTCGAAGTTGGTCATGCCCGTTGCGTTTGTACTAGGCTATCTTGCGATCATTTATGCGACGTTTGAGTTTGGTCTTATCCGTGGCTATCCCGCGCGAAATAAAGAAGGAGTTCTCAGTGTGACGAACGTAATGCGTTGTTCAGTTATGAGCGTGATCATGGCCGTTCCTGCTAGCTTCATCGCGTTTCCGTTTCTGTTTGGAGCAGCAGCCGTCCTGAAATGAAAACCATAGAGCCGAACCAATTCAGTCGCTACAGCACAACGCCTATGATCACGTCAGTCCTTTTGATCTCTGCCCGCCAGTACGGCGCGGTTGTTATAACGTTGGGCGAAATAACATGATCATTGCTACGACAAAGAACACTGTGGCTGAGATGCTCGATCCGTAGTCGCAGCAGATCTGAACGTTCGCCATAATGAAGACCGTATTGTCGCTCGTAATCCTTCTTTGGATCTCCTTGTTTCCACTGCTCGCCGAAGAAACGGTGGTTACGGTCGGAATGTCTGCGGACGCACTTGAAGCGACGCTTGCTAAGAATGCTGTACCGCACGGAATAGAATACGCGTTGCAGCTTATGCCGCCCAAAGGATGTGAAGACGTTTTTTGTGAGTTGGATGAGGAAACTATACTTGTCGTAGCTGTTTCGAAAGAGAAGAAGGTTATAGAATCTTTGGTTATTCATAGATTCCCTAAAAATCCACGGGACAAGGCGGATCGGATATTTCTGCATCCACAATCCGTCACGTTGACGCCGTCGACATACTCCTTGGTGTTTTCAAGAAATGAGAACCATGCGCTAGCTCCAACGCTTAGGTCCGCCAAACCCGCTGCTAGCGCACCGGTCGCGCCGGCCATGGCCATAGCCCAGGGGGACTCAATTGCACTCGAGGGCCGGTTCGAGCGAGTTTGGGCGTATGGACCGCCAAATTACGGAGAGAACCCGGAGTCAGATCAAGTGATCCGCTATTACGTCCTTATTCTAAAAAAACCTTTGGCCGTGACGGAAAAAACCAACCGAGAGGAACGGGCAGCGACGAGAATTCGTCTGATACCGATCGGGGCGAAGACCAAAGAGGCTTTTCCCCATATCGAAAACGGCGCACCAGTCAGGGTCTCAGGAACCGTTCGACTGTCATCGCTGGGTATCGAGTTAGAGTCCGTCTTGATCGATGTCACTGACGTATCCGTTCGGGACTCACGTCCAAAAGAATGAAACCCAAAGCTAACCAGCCGCTAAAGCGCCACGACTATGCTCGTCACGCCGACTGCGGGGCAGATCTGAAACGTCAGGCAAAACCACACTAAAATGAAAAAGCTTCAGGTTAAGTCATCGGTTGTACTGGCCGCTCTCTCTGTTTGGCGACGGTGTGGCTTATCGGATGTCACACGAATGGCTCCCGGTCGAGTAGTGGGGGCGGCATACGATCGAGCAATGCCGTGGGAGCTACACTCGATGGGTTGCACGATGCTGCGGTCCAGCGTGACCAACAAAAGCAAAAAGCTTTTGAGCAGGATTTCCAAAAAAAGATGAACAAGTAGTCGCGGTAGATTTGTAACATTAAACAAGACCAATACCCATGGAGATGCCTCTCATCATAGCTGTTATCGTGTGCTTTGCGGTTTGCGGCCGCCTCATCGCCGGCGAGATGAACAAGTCACGCATTCGGTCGTACGTCAGCAATCGCGGAGGACAGGTTCTCGCGATCAGGTGGAGCCCCTTCGGAAAGGGTTGGTTCGGCGAGAAGGATGCGTGCATTTACGAGGTTTTTTATCGTGAGCCCGACGGCACCGAACATCGAGCCACCTGCAAAACGGCCTTGTTCTCGGGCGTGTATTTCACCGAGGACAACATCCTCGGCGCGCCGCCCGCAGGGGATCGAGTAGCTGCATTGGAAGAAGAGAACCGACGTTTGCGTGAACAATTACGGAAGGAAATGTGACCGCGTGCGGGATGAGCCGAACCACCTTTTAGCTTCTGCCCGCCAGTGCGGCGGAGCAGCCCGGCAGCGCCAGGAAATCTTATGAGCAAAGGCAAACAACTTTTCGGTTTGGTCGGATGGCTGGCGCTTTCGTATGCCGCCGCGTCGGTGGGGGCGATCGCTTCAATCAACGCACGTGAATTTTACGCGCAGTTGTCTCGCCCGGCCTGGGCACCTCCCGGGTCGGTGTTCGGGCCGGTTTGGAGCATTCTCTACACGCTTATGGCGATCGCGGCATGGGTGGTCTGGCGGAAGGGCGGTTGGCGGGCGAACGGCAAGGCACTCTGGTTATTCGTCGCGCAACTCGCGGCCAATTCGTTGTGGAGCTGGTTGTTCTTTGCCTGGCACCTGGGGGCATTTGCGTTTGTTGAAGTCATTGTGCTCTGGCTGCTCATCGCGGTTATGCTCGCCACGTTCTGGCATCGGCAGCGACTCGCCGGCGTCCTGCTCCTACCCTACATCCTGTGGGTTACCTTCGCTTCGGTTCTATGCTTCGTCACGTGGAGGATGAACCCCTCGCTCCTGTGAATCCGGGGCTCGTTGAGTGTCACCTCGAGATGCACTGATCGCCAACACGAGCAAGGCGGAGCGTTTTAGCTCACGGAACCAGTTTGGCGGCGATCAAGGAGATCGCGACGTTGAACAAACTCGCACGGAGTGCGAGTTCCACCTTGGGACATCGCTGTGGCAAAGGACAAGACCACGCGGCTTGACCTCACGACACTGGTTGTAGTCGTCGGCCCGGCGGTCCATCCCTACCAAAACGAGCCTTGTCTAGCTTCCGGTCCGGAGCTTCAGCAGCAGGTCTTTGCTTTCGACCGTGTCGCCGACGGCCACGTGCAACTCGGCGACGACGCCGTCGACAGGCGCGTAGACCGTGGTCTGCATTTTCATCGCTTCCATCATGAAGAGCTTGTCGCCTTTCGCGACTTTCGAGCCGACCGACACCGATACGACCGCAATTAAGCCCGGGATCGGCGCCGCCACTTGGAGTGGATCGGAGAGATCGGCTTTCGGGCGAGCCTTGGTCTTCGGAGCGACGTTCTTATCGAGGATCAGCGTTTCGCGCGACATGCCGTTGAGATCGTAGCTGATGGTTCGGCGTCCGTCCTTGTCGGGCGTGCTCACATTCACCAAGCGGATGATGAGCGCCTTGCCCTCTTCGATGTCGACCGTGATTTCCTCGTTGGGCTTGAGTCCGTAATAAAAGGCCGGCGTTGGCAGTACGCTCACATCGCTGTACTCGCGCTGCGACTTCGCGAAATCGAGGAACACCTGCGGGTACATCAAATATGAATACAGCTCGTCGTCGCTCGGCTCGTGATGGAGCTTGGCAGCAAGTTCGGCACGGGATTTCTCGAGCGAGTCGTCGGAGAGGTGCCCCCGGGCCGAAGACTTCTTCTTAAGGGCGGCCTTGTACCTCGTCCGCGCTTCGGCGTGGCGTTCCTCACCCAGCACGACGCGTGAAACATCCTCCGGCCAGCCGCCTTCCGGCCAGCCGAGGCCGCCGCTAAACATGTCGATGACGCTTTCGGGAAACGGCATCGAACCAGGCTCAAGGTTGACCACATCGGCCGGCTTGATGCCGCGCGAAAACAGGAACAATGCCATATCACCAACGACCTTCGATGATGGCGTGACTTTGACGATGTCGCCGAAGAGCGCGTTCACTTCTGCATAGGTGCGGGCGACCTCGCGCCAGCGGTGCAGGATGCCCATCGAGGCGGCCTGCTCGCGAAGATTCGTGTATTGGCCGCCCGGCATTTCGTGCAGATAAACCTCGGCCGAGCCGGTGCGCGGTGCAGTGTCGAAGGGTCGGTAGAATTCGCGCACGTGCTCCCAGTAATCGGAAAGCTCGTTGAGCGCATCCAAGTCGAGCTGCGTGTCGCGCGGCGTGTGTTGCAGCGCGGCAACGATCGAGTTGAGGTTCGGTTGCGACGTGCTGCCGCTCATCGACGCGAGCGCGAGGTCGACAATCGCGACGCCGGAATCGGTCGCGCGCAAAATCGAACCAGCTGCTATGCCACTCGTGTCGTGCGTGTGGAAATGGATCGGCAGGCCCACTTCTTCCTTGAGCGCCTTCACCAATTTCTGCGCGGCGTACGGACGGCACAACCCGGCCATGTCCTTGATCGCGAGAAGGTGCGCGCCCATGCGCTTCAATTCCGATGCGAGCTGCACGTAATATTTGAGCGAGAACTTGTCGCGGCGGCCATCGAGGATGTTGCCTGTGTAGCAAATCGCCGCCTCGCAGACCGCGTGCGTGTCCTGCACGGCGTCCATGGCGACGCGGAGATTCGGGAGATAGTTGAGCGAGTCGAAAATGCGGAAGATATCCATGCCGCTCTCGGCCGCGTGCTTCACGAAACCAGCAACAACCGAGTCGGGATAGTTGGTGTAACCGACGGCGTTGGCGCCCCGAAACAACATCTGGAAACAAATATTGGGAACGCGCTCGCGCAGTTGGCGCAGGCGATCCCACGGGTCCTCGTTGAGGAATCGCATCGCGGTGTCGAACGTCGCGCCGCCCCAAAGCTCGAGTGAAAACAGTTGGGGAGCGCCGCGGGCGACGGCGCCAGCGCACGCGAGCATGTCGTAGCTGCGCACGCGCGTGGCCATGAGCGATTGGTGGGCGTCGCGGAACGTGGTGTCGGTGACGAGCAGGCGCTTTTGCGAGCCGGCCCACTCGGCGAATTTCTTCGCACCCAATTTGAGCAACAACTGGCGCGTGCCATCGGGCGGCGCGGCACGGAGATGTTGTAGCGGCAATGCAGCCGGCGTGAACGATTTCTCGGGGCGATAGCCTTTCGCGTGCGGGTTGCCGTTCACGATTACGTTGCCGAGAAAATTCAGAAGCTTCGTGGCGCGATCGCGGCGCGGCTTGAACGCAAAAAGCTCGGGCGACGTGTCGATCAACGTGGTCGTCGCCTGCCCTGCGCGAAACACCTCGTGCGAAATCACGTTTTCGAGGAACGGGATGTTTGTCTTCACGCCGCGGATACGGAATTCCGACAACGCGCGCTTGGTGCGCTGCATCGCGAGTTCGTAGCTGTGTCCGCTTGAAATGAGTTTCACCAAAAGCGAATCGTAGAAAGGCGTGATGACCGCGCCGGAGAACCCCATGCCGCCGTCGAGGCGAATACCAAGGCCGCCGGGCGAACGATACGCGAGGATGCGGCCGTAATCGGGGATGAATTTGTTTGCCGGGTCTTCGGTGGTGATGCGGCACTGGATGGCAAAACCGTTGCGCGGCACGTCGGCTTGTTGCGGCATGCCCACCTCGGGCGAATGCAGCGAATAACCTTGGGCGATGAGAATCTGCGCGCGAACCAGATCAAGACCGGTGATCACCTCGGTCACCGTATGCTCGACCTGGATACGCGGGTTCATCTCGATGAAAAACCATTCGTGTCGATCCAAGTCGTAGAGGAATTCGATCGTGCCGGCGTTGTCATATTTGACGGAACGCGCGAGTTTCGCGGCAGCCTCGCAGAGCTCGCTTACAACCTCAGGCGGCAGGCCGAAACTAGGCGCTACCTCCACGACTTTTTGGTGACGACGCTGCACGGAGCAATCGCGCTCGTGCAGATGGATCACGTTGCCATGCTTGTCGCCGAGGACCTGCACTTCGATGTGCTTGGCGCGCGGGATGTATTTTTCGAGGAAAACCGCAGGATTGCCGAAGGCGCGACCGGCTTCGCCCTGGGCCTCGTCGAGCAGCGGGGCCAGTTCGGAAGCCTTGTGGACAACGCGCATGCCGCGACCGCCGCCGCCGAAGGCTGCTTTGATGATAAGCGGAAAGCCGATGGATTTGGCGATTTTGAGCGCTTCGTCACGATCGGAGACCGGCTCCTCGGTTCCGGGCAGAACGGGCACGCCGGCTTTCTTGGCGATGGCGCGCGCGGCAGTTTTGTCGCCCATCATGTCGAGCAACTCGGAACGAGGGCCGACGAAAACGAGCCCGGCCTGTTCGCAGGCGCGGGCGAAATCGGCATTTTCCGACAAGAAACCGTAGCCCGGGTGGATCGCGTCGATGCCCTTTTCTTTCGCCAGCGTGACAATGCTGTCGATGTCGAGGTAGGCGGCGACGGGACCTTTGCCGGTGCCGACCGGATAGGCCTCGTCGGCTTTGTAACGGTGAATGCAGAACCGGTCCTCTTGCGCATAGACCGCGACCGTACGGAGGCCGAGCTCCGTGCCGGCGCGGAAGATGCGCACGGCTATCTCGCTGCGGTTCGCAGCCATTAACTTTTGGATAGGACGAAGAGTGGGAGACGCGGCCATGCTAAGGTGAGGTCAATGCGGGGACTAACACGGTGTTAAAGCCAAACCTCGCACGGAACGCATGCGCGGCGCTTCTGCAAATCGGGATAATCGATTGCTGATTAAGCCCAAACCAAGGAAAGGGCGTTGCCGCCCTACTCGCCCAGAATTGTGACTATGAGATTTCGCGTGTGGGCGTGGCGCCGGTGCTCCCAGAGATAAATGCCCTGCCAAGTCCCCAGCAGCATGCGTCCGCCGGCAAAAGGGACCGATTCGCTGGTGCGAGTCAGTGCCATTTTGATGTGGCTCGGCATGTCGTCGGGGCCTTCCATCGTATGCTCAAAGTGCGGATCGTCCTCGGGAACCAACCGCTCCAGCCACGCTTCCAAGTCGTGTCGCGCTGTTGGATCGGCGTTTTCCATAATGACGAGGCTGCAGCTCGTATGCTGGCAAAACACGTTGACCAAGCCCTTCTGACGACCGCTTTTTAGGAGCTCGCCAGCGATTTGATCGGTAACTTCGTGCAATCCTTTTCCGCGGGTTCGGATCGAAAGCGTGGTTTGAGGTACAGCCATGAACCGAACATATCGGATCCGCGCCGCTCGCCAAGTGCAGCGAAACGATCGCGGAAAATAAAAGAGCGGGCGCGAATTAACACGCCCGCCCTTTTTGTTTCACCCTCAGCTAGACCAAAAACCTAACGTGCTTGGCTGCCAGCCACCCGCCAATCGGATGACTGAGACCGGCCAGGCCGGAACCACAGCTGGATTTTTCAAAAACGCGTACCGAGACGCGCTAGCGAGACACCTCGCTATTATTGTTTTCGAAAAAAGCCGGGGTTTGTTACGGGATTTCTTAAAAATATTTCAGGGCAAAAAAAAGCTCCTGCCTGTGAACATGATACACAAGCAGGAGCTACGGAACGCCCCACTAAATCTGGCGTGTTCGCCTATTTCTTTCGCCGGGTCAGGCCACGAACTGCGGCCACCGCCAGCAAAGCGGCGAAGAACCAGTCGCTGGGAGCGCCACCACCATGCTGAGGAGGCAGCACAATGGGCCCGGAGGACGAACCACCGCTTGAACTACTCGAAGAGCTCGACGAACTGCTGGAGGAGCTCGAGGAGGACGAGGACGAACTACTCGAACTTGAAGAGCTCGACGAGGAAGACGAACTGCTTGAACCAACAGTCACGGTGATCGGCGTGCTGACCACATACTCGTTGGTCGCGGAACCAAGAACCACGCTGTAGACACCAGCGTTGGCACTCGAAGCGCTGGAAACGACATACGTCGAATTCGTCGCGCTCGTGATGGCCGAGTTGTTCAAGCGCCACTGGTAAGAAGTGGCCGAGAAGCCGCTGGGTACTGCGGTGAGCGTGAAAGAAGCACCCGAGGCGACCTGCGCGGTCGGACCGGTGATCGAAGCGGTCAGAGCAGCAGGCGCGTCGACCGCAACGTTACCGGCTCCTGCCTTCACCAGCGCGGGAACGGCGGTGGTCGCATAAAGCTTGTACGAGTATGGCGGCGTGAACACCGGGTCGTCGCTCGTGATCTGAGAGCCCGTGCAGTTGTTGAAGACGTTGTTGATCGTCTTTAGGTAACTGACGTCGTTCGGCAGAGCCGTGCGTTTCGCGAGCGGGTCCTTAACACCATCATAATAGTTATGCTCGCTCAACATGGAGGCGATGTTGCGCGTCTCCGTACAATAGTCGTCACCGGCGCAATCCCAATAGTTGTTATACATGTGGGCGCCGCCGAAACGACAGGCGAGCATGCGCTGCATACAACCTGTCGACCACCAGTTGTGATGCCATGTGTGATGGTAGTTGTTGATTCCATTGCCAGGAGCGGTGCCAACATCGTCGTCAGCCGAACCAATCAGGTTCGAGAAACGATGGCCGGTTGTGCGGGTGTAGTAGAACTTACACCAGGAAACCGTCACGTTGTCGGAACCTTTTACGATATCCAAATTGCCGTCGGTCGCATCGTAGATCGAGCACTTCGTCACCAGGACATTCGTGGAGGAATCGACCGTGACTGCATCGTAGCCCTGCGGGGTCCCCGTGGTATTACCGAGAGGCTGCGTGATATTGAGATTACGGACGATCACGTTATTGGCATTACTGATGTTCACGGTGCCCTTGATCGTGGCGCTGGTATTTGCGCCGCGCAGGGTCTTGTTCGAGGTGACGCTGATCTTGCCTTGGCCCGAAACGTCGGGATCTCCGAGGTCGATCGTGCCTGAAATCACGATATCGTACGGCGTGGTCGACCTTGCGTAGGTCGAGAGATCCGTCGCATTCGTCACAGTAACGGTCGTACCGGCTGCACCGCCCGTCACACTGGCCGCGAAACCGTCAGGCGTAATCGAGCCAGGAGTTGTCGACGACGTCACGGTTAACGCAACGCCGGTGCTGGTGGCAGAACCATAACTATTGGTTACCACCACGCGGTAGAATCCCGTGTCGCCAGCGACCGTGCTCGCAATGCTGTACGTGGCAGCTGTGGCGCTTGAGATATCGCTGTAGGTCGAACCGTCCGAGCTCTTCTGCCACTGATACGTAAAAGGAGCAGTGCCGCTCACGCCGACGGAGAACGAAGCCGCGGTTCCGGCTGAAACGCTCAAGCTGTTCGGCTGAGTAGCGATGGAAGGAGCGGTTCCGGCGGTGTTGACCGTGAGAGTCGCGGCGTTGCTCGCCGCCGTGCCACCCGAGTTGGTAACAACAACGGAGTAGTCTCCAGCGTCAGCCGCTTGGACACCCGTAAGGACGAGCGTGTTGGAGGTTGCTCCCGAGATATGGCCAGAAACGTCGCTCAAGTTCGTGGAGCCCTTCTTCCACTGATAGGCCAGTGATCCACCGTTGGCCACGACCGTGAAGGTTGCGTTTGTACCAAGATCGACCGTGCTTGCCACGGGCTGTGTCACGATGGTCGGTGCCGCTGTTTGTGGAATATAGGTCACCTCGAAGAGGCTCGTGTCGATCGTCGCCGCGGTGGTCGCAGCCGAGGTAGGACGAACGTCAAAGGTGTCGAACGTGAAGCCGTTCGGAGTGGTATCTGTGTAACTCACCGACATGGTGCCAGTGCCGAGGAGCGTGCCGCCTACCATCGTGGCAGTGACGTTCAAGTTCGTCGGCGTCGTGGCATCACGAGTGATCGTCATGGTGAACGTGTACGTGCTGCCCGAGGTGTACCCCTGTGCGGCTGAGACGGCGCCAGCCCCGTTGACAAGAGCCGTCCAGTTGCCTTGGGTGCCGAGTAAGTTACCCGCAACACCCGATCCCAGACCCCAACGACGCAGTTGGAACGAGCTGCTGTGCCCCAAAGTCTGCCCCATGTTCATGAACATCGCATAGCCAGCAAAAGCGGCTTGCGAAATACTCGCGTCAGCGGTGGACCGGCTGCCAGAAGGCGTCCGCACCACCGCGAGACCGAAGCCTTGGTTGGCGTTCGTCGCATTCACGTCGGTCGGCGTGAAAACCCACTTAATCTTGAGAGTATCGCCCGCCGCCAAAGTAACCGGCGTCGATTCAGGAGCGAAATAGGTGTAGATAGACTGAGACCCGGTGGCCGGAACGGTGGCGGTGAGATGGCCCGCAGTCGCGGTGAGCGATGAACCGGTGCCGGCGTTGAACCAAGCCGACTCCACATCGCCATCGCTGTCCGCATCCGTGCCTGTTACACCATTGTTCTCGGCATAGGTGGGAGAAACAGGATCGGTGCGATCTGCATCTTTCCAAGTATCGTGAACGATCGGACTGCTTGAAGATGCGGTGGACGAAGTAACCACAGAGATCACACTCGACGCCGCGCTCGTGCCGGTGGCGTTGTAAGCGCGTACGCGATAGTAATAGGCCGTGTTCGCCGTCAGGCCCGTAATCGCTTTAGTCGTCACCGCGCCAACATCGAGGTCCTGATAACCGGTGAGGTACGAACCAAACGTGCTGCTCGTAGAAACATCGAGGCGGTAACCTGTGGCACCGGTCGAAGCAGCCCAGTTAGCCGTGAAGCCGGTTGTTGTGACGCTCGTCGCAGCCGAGGCCACAGGCGCAGCCGGTCCCGTCGCACCGCCCGAGGACGAAGAGCTCGAGCTGGACGAGCTACTGCTACTCGAAGAGGAAGACGAACTCGAGCCACCCGAAGACGAAGAGCTGGAGCTGGAAGAACTGCTTGAGCTCGAGGACGAACCCGAGGAGGAGGAACTGCTGGAGGAGCTCGAGGACGAGCCGCCATTCACGACCACGACGGCAGCGCTGCTCGTGACAGTCCCTGCCGAATTGGTGATAGCAACCGTGTAGCTTCCAGCGTTCGGTGTGTCAGCTGCCGCGACCGCATACGTCGCCGCCGTGGCACCCGAAATGGCAGCGCCATCTTTGTACCACTGATAGGAAGCTGCCGGAATCGCCGTGACGTCCACGTTTAAATTTACCGACGAACCTGCGTTTACCGTTACTCCAGTAGGCTGGGTTAGGATCAGCGGCGCCAAAGTCGGAGTCCAAGTCGTCGGCGTGCTCTTTGCCGTACCGTTCTTCTGGGTATTCAGGACCCAGTAGACATTGCTGTAGTTCGCAATATCCGTGGCGTTTGTAACAGAGTTCCAAGTCTTGGCCCACGAAACACGACCAGACAGGTCAACGGGCGAGCCTGCGGTCTGCAGTGTGCAGTTGTATTCCACCACGAGAGTGTTGGCCGAGGCTTGAGCAGAGGTATTGCCGTTCAAGTCCCAAGCTGCCGGCAGCATCATATCGTCGTCCTCACGGCAGTTGATCAAGACGACTTCCGTGTAAGCCGGCGTGTTCTGATTGAGCCGACCGAGGTAAGTCCCAGTGACACCATCCTTGGCGCTAAACAAACAATTGTAATAAACAAAGCCATGGTTGGTCGCAGGATTGCGGACCTGTGTGAAGTAATTGGCCGAGCTCAGCATCTTCAATTCGCAATTTTCAAAGAAGACAGGCCCATTGCCCCACATGAAATCGGTGTCGCCTTCGATGTAGGTGTTATACACATACGTGGGCCCGTTCACATTCAACGTGTCTTGGAACGAGATCAGGTTAACGTTGGTGATGATGGTTTGTTGGGTGTCGGTGTTGTTGAAGTAGACAGCCTCCGCCTGCGAGCCGGTGGCCGAGGTGAAGTTTTTAATTGTCAGATTCGTAAGCAGCGTACCGGTGCTATTGCGTCCTTCAAAGGCAGCGCGGCCGTTCGTGCCCATCGGGTTCAACGTATTGTTATTCGGATAACCGACGATCGTGCCTGCACGGCTCTGACCGCGGATCGTCAGATTATTCTTGGTCGTCCAGTAGACGATTTCCGTATAAGTACCGTCTTTTATATAGATTGTGGTCGCAGCCATATTGGAGGCGGGGATGAAATCGAGCACCGCTTGTACACTCGCAAAGTCTCCGCTGCCATCCGCCGCTACAGTATAGGTGGACGCAGTCGCTGGAGCAGCCTTGGTTGTGAACGTCCATGTCGTGCTGTCGCTAAACCCTGCGAACGTCGCGCCCGTGCTATCGAGGAATGTCCCAGCATCAATCGTCACGTAGTACGTTTTTCCATACGTGAGGCTGAGGTTGCGCGGGTAGATGGTCGCCGTGTTGCCGGAAATCATCACCGGGTAATAATTGAAGCCTGCAAGGGTGCCGATCGTCTTCGTCTGAATTGGCAGAGCCATCAGATATGAGGTGGCGCTCCGCACCGTCGGCGAGCTGAAGTTGATTGTATCAACCGGCGTGGTCGGGTTGGACGCATCGTAGATTTTGATCGTCCCGGAAATACCCGCCGTGATGGGCTGGTTGAACGTGAGTGTAAGCGGAGCATCCGGAAGCGCGCTGGTCGCCGCCGTCGCCGGCGCCTTGCTCGTGACCGAGAGGCCGGACGATAGAACGTTGACCGCAGCGATGGCGCTGGTGACGTTGCCTGCAGAGTTGGTAATCACCACGGTGTAATTGCCGACGTCCGCCAGCGAGGCGCTCGGAATCGAGAGCGTGCTGCTCGTCGCCCCAGCAATATCAACACTGTTCTTTTTCCACTGATAAGTGGGAGCGGGTGCCGCCGCAACCGCGACGGAAAGGTTGACAGCCGAACCAGCCGTTACCGTCGCGCTCGCCGGCTGGGTAGTGATCACCGGTGCTTGGGTGACATTCAGGATCGCAGGACTGCTCGTCACTGAACCCTGGCCGTTGGCAACGACCACCGTATAACTGCCGCTGTCAGCAATTGTCACCGAAGCAAACGCCAACGTATCGGTGGTGGCAGACGCGACATTGACGCCGTCTCTCTGCCATTGATAGGTCACCGGAGTGGTGCCGCTGGCGACAACCCGCAACGATGTTGCCGTGCCCGCCACAACGGTCTTGTCAGTCGGAGCAACCTGAATGACCGGAGCGAAAGGCGAAGCTGAAACCGTTACAGTGGTCACGGCACTGGTCGCGCTTCCACCACCATTGCTAATCACCAAACGATAGCTGCCGGCGTTGCCGGACTGCATATTGGCAATGCTCAACGTGGCGGTACCAGCGGTCGCATTCGCGGTCGTATCGATATCGGAATAGGTCGTGCCGCCATCCGTGCTCACCTGCCAATGATAGGTGGTAGGACCTCCGGCAACAGCCGCTGCCAGCGTAAGCGTGTCGCCCACCGTGACGGCCATTGCTGCTGGCGGATGGATCGTGAAATAAGGCGCGGACGTGATGCCGGTGAAATTGCTTAGCTGCAGCGTGACTGGGCTGGATGTGGAATTCTGGAAATGATAACCCAGTTCATTAAAGGTGATATCTGCGCTCGAAACGGAAAGTCCGGAGGACGCGCTGCTGTAGACGCGACGATTAAGCACTGACCCGCCCGTCGCATGATCTACGACTACGCCGCCGCTGGTGCCGATCGCGCTCGCAGAGGTGCCAAGTTGGACCTGGCCCGAGGCCAAGCCCGAGGGCCGCACCGTCATGTCGACCGCGACACCATCGTTGATCGTGCCCAACGCCCCGCCCGTGCCCGTGCCCATGCCGTACGGCGAGTTGATATCGCTCTGGAAGAGACTGACCGGACAGTTCGGGACACCGCTGGTAACACTTTGCGGCTTCATGCTCACCGAACCGGCACTTTGATACATTTCGATCCAAAGCCCCTTGTCGTCAGTAAAGTTGCCCGTAGCAGCCGGGGCGGTGCCGCCATCGTTAAAGAGCCCGAAGCCAGTGTAGGCAAATTGCACCGAACCATTCGTGCCGTAACCACCGGAAGCCTGCATCGTGAAGGTGACAGGCAGGTTATTGGAACCAGAAGCAGGTTTCGAGAGCGTGAGTGGTGCGAAGCTCTGCGTGACCAACGTGTACGTGGTGTTGGCCGGAATCGTGAAGGTATAGGTATTGGTTTCGGCGTTAAAGGCCGCAGCGTTGGCGCTGATGCGCGCCCCCGTTTGGTCATAGGACTGCCAGACCATGCCGCCCGCGGAGGCGACGATCAACGTCCCGCCTGAGCTGGTCGTGGAACCATAGGCACCCGTGACGACGACCGTGTAAACACCGGAATCGCTCACCTGCGGATTACCCAACGTGAGCGTGGCTCCGGTGGCACCGGAAACGGCCACACCGTCTTTGTACCATTGATAACTGAGAGCCCCGCCCGTGGCTGTAACCGAGAAGGTGACGGGCGTGCCCGCACCTACCGCCTGCGACACCGTCGGCTGCCGAGAGATCGTGGGCAACGAGTTAACCACAAGCACCGCAGCCAAGCTGGTGAGCGAACCCGAGGCGTTGGTTGCCGTAACCGTGTAGCTGCCGGCATCCCCCGAGGTCGCAGAAGCGATGTTATACGTCGCGCTCGTGGCCCCGGTGATAGCGACATTATCCTTGTACCACTGATAAGTCACAGCAGGTACGCCCGCCACCTCGACCGAGAACGAAGCAGCCGAACCACCCACGACCGTCGCACCTGATGGTTGCGTGATAAAGATCGGAGTGAGCGCCGGCGTCCAAGTGCCATTGCTCGTGCCAGTGATGTTTGTGTTCAAGACCCACGTGACATTGCGGTAATTTGCCTGAGTGGTCGCATCGGTCGGCATGATCGTGAATGTGTCACTGCTCGGGCTCGCCACCGCGGCACCGTCTTTGTCGACAATGGTATTCACCCAGTTATGAACATTGGCGGCTGCCGTGGTCGATGAGGAGTTGTTAAGCTGCCACCACCCGGAGTTGTAGTTCGATCCACTCACGCCGGTCGTCGTATTAAGGAATGAAGTGTTGCCAGCGTCGCCGAAAATTGAATCCAAAATGACAACTTCGCTGTAAGGGGATTGGCCGGTGTTGGGGTCGATGCGACCAAGCCACGTGCCGGTTTGGCCGGTTTCCGCGGTGAAGCGGCAGTTATGGAAAACGTAGCCGTGGTTCGCGTTGCCGTTGCGGATTTGAGAGAAGTACCCAGGAGAGCCCGAGCGAAGCTTCATGCGGATATCGCAGTTTTCGAAGAATGACGGCCCGTCGCCCCACAAGAAATCAACATCACCTTCGATATAGCAGTCGCTTATATAAGCCTGCTTGTTGATCTGAACCGTGTCCTGATAGCTGTAGAACTTACATTTTGTGATGACGTTCTTGCCCGTGGTGACACTCGAACCAGTCAGAATCAACGCCTCCGCTTGTGATCCTGTTTGGGGCGTCGAGTTCTGAATCGTAAGATTACCTAAAACCAGATCATGAACGCTATTCGCATAGAAAGTGCCGCGCTGATAAATGGAACCGCCCGGATTAAAGGTATTATTATTCGGGTATACGATTTTCGTCAGCGATGAGTTCTCGCCCCAGATCGTCAAATTGTGCTTACCCGTAAAATAAACGATTTCGAAATAGGTGCCGTTTTTGATATTGATTCGTGTGGGCGTCGTGTTGCCGGCCGTAACAAAATCCAACGCCGCTTGCACCGTGCAGAAATCGCCTGAACCATCGCCAGCCACCGTAATCGTTGTGGCGCCCGCGGTCAGCCCCGAACTCTTCGTCGTAAATGTAAGCGAAGCATCCGACACGGCGGCCGCACTGCCGCCGGTCGCATCGACAATCGCTCCGGCATCAATCGTCACGTAATATGTCTTCCCGTACGCAATCGCGCCAGTGGTCGGATAAAGGGTGATCGTGCTGCCCGAGAAAACGACGGGGTAGTATTTAAATCCAGAAGCCGAGCCAATTGACTTCGTCTTTATTGGCAATGCAAGCTGCGATGCAGTCGCGGTACGCACTGTGGCCGAGGTAAAATCAATCGTGTCAACCGGCGTGGAAGCATTCGACGCGTCGTAAATCTTGATCGCACCAGACAGACCAGCGGCAACGGTGCCGTTGAACGTGAGGGTAATTGGGGAATCCGGGAAGGCCGCGCTCGAACCTCCTTTTATCGACAAAGCAGGAGCAGTCAGCGTCGATGAAAGCACGTTCACAACCGCCGTCGAACTCGTGATCGATCCAGCCGTATTGGATACGACAACTGTATAGTTTCCGGTATCGGCGCCAGTGGCGGTTGCAACGGAGTAGGTGTCACTCGTGGCCCCCGAAATATCAACGCCGTTCTTTTTCCATTGGTAATTGAGAGAGGCAGGCGTGCCATAGGCGGCAACCGTCAGCGAGAGAGCGCCCCCACTGCTGAGTGTGGCTCCCACGGGCTGCGTCGTTATAGAGGGCACTTGATTAACCGTGAGCGTAGCCGCCGAGCTTGTCGCGGGAGTAGCAGTAACATTATCTACAATCACGCGGTACTGGCCAGCATCAGACAATACAGCGTTCGTGATCGCGTATGTAGAACTCGTTGCTCCGGCTATATCATTCCAAGTCACTCCCGTGTCCGTGCTCTTTTGCCATTTGTACGTCAAAGGGGCTGTACCGTCAGCAACGACCGCAAACGTATTTGCTCCTCCCACGAGGATCACTGCAGATTGCGGTGGCGTCGTGATTGACGGAGCAACCGAACTAGATGCAACCGTCAGAGCGCAATTTGTGCTCGTCACTGATCCAGCTGCATTGCTGACAATCACATTATAAATACCGTCATCTGCACTCGTCACCGTAGGCAAGACAAGTGAGGCCGTTCCAGCAGACGAATTCGATCCCACACTGATGGGTATGAAAGTCGTGCCTCCATCGGTACTTTTCTGCCACTGGTAAGTCAGGGATGATCCCACAACAGAGACGGATATTGTCGCATTTTGGCCAGCTGTCCCCGTCAGCGTCGTCGGAGGCTGGCCCGTGGTTGGCGTGAAGTATGGAACACCATTAAGGCTTAGCGCGCTGAGCGTAAATGTCACTGGATTGGCCGTTGTATTGTTAAAGCTAAAGCCAAATTCATTGAACGTAATTGAGCTGGAGAACGTTCCAGTTGAGGAAGTGCTGGTTTTAACACCCACGTAGAGCGTGGAATTTGCGGCGTCTCCTGAATTCGTATTGTGGTCGATGTAAAGAGCACCGGCAGTGGTTGCTGTTACCCCGGTTCCCAAAGAAATCGCCCCCGTGGTACTGGCCGCGATGCGGAATCTTGTATCTATTAGTTGGCCGTCATTGAGCGTACCAGCTCCGCCATTCGAGCCGGAGCGTATTAGCGTGGTTCCACTCAACTGAGTAGGGGAGTTCACATTCACTAGAAGGTTGGCAGGAACTGTCGAAGTTCCACTTGTAAGCGACTGCAGCGCGGCAAACCCCTCGCAGGATAGACTCGCCACTGTCGTGTTTGGCCGAACTGTCGTCCATACACCATAATCATCCGTGAAGTTGCCGCTCGCCGCGGGCGGCGTGCCGTTCGAATTGAACAACCCCATGAAGAAGCGACGCTCGCCTTGCGTTCCGGTGCTGAACCCACCTGAGGCGCTCATTGTGAACGAGACGGTGAGATAATTGGTGCCCGTCCCAGGCTGCGCCAACGTGAGGGGGATAAAATCAGTCGTGACAAACGAATAAAACTTGTTGGCCGGGATAGTGAATGTGTACGTCCCTGTAGCCGGATCGAAAGTAGCCGCAGACGCACTCACTCGGGATCCCGCGTCATAAGAAGCCCAGGTCACTTGACCATCTGCTCGCACGAATCGGGCAGAAAATAGAGTGACTATAACAATCAGTGCAGTGAGAACACGTTTTAATTGCATACGCTGGAGGAGAAAAGCAGGAGCAAAGGCTCCAAAGTTGCTGGCAAGGGTCGTGGGTTGTCGGGGACGGGGACGTCTGCGCCTTAGGGTCAAATGACTACAAAGCGCCGTGAGCTCACTTTAGCGCCTCGGGCGAAAACCGTCATGTCGTCAGTTCTCACGACAAATCACCGATGCCAACTCGTGTGGACCAAGGTTGTCATTTTCTTGAACAATACTTTGATCACCCTCCGTGCCCCGCCCCGCCTTCAGACTTGTTCGCATTCTCTTCGCGGCTACATGCCTTTCAGTGTGTTTCTTGCGAGCGGATTACAAGGCACCCGGCGACTATACACTGCGCGAATGGAACGAGCCCAATGGCCTTCCATCCAACGAGACGGCCAGCGTTTTTCAGGACGAGAACGGATACCTTTGGGTCGCGACGAATTCGGGGCTCGCTCGTTTCGACGGCGCAGCCTTTGAAATCACACAAGCTCCCTCAGAGGCATCCTCCCGCGGAATTGTATATTCGCGCAAAACGGATGTGGACGGTATTCGCGGCATCATCGCACCACCCAACTCGATTGCCGGCACGGAAGGAACCGCCACCGCCCGGGTCGACGGTTTTTACGCTCAACTTGCAACCGGCGAATTTCAGTTTTTCCAAGAACCAGATCTCACAGGCAAGCCCGTTCGAACCGTGTTCGTCGATCCGAGCGGAGCCATTTGGCTTGGTTGCGAAGATGGCACGTTGCTGCAACGAACCGCCGCGCAAAAAAAAGTTTTCCCGCCGCCGGCCGGGGGTCCGCAGGGAAAACGCGTCCCGGTATTCGCCACCGACAGCCAGGGAACATTGTGGGTAGCGGCTGGTTTTTACCTCGCCCGGTTTGAAGAAGGCCAATGGATTCCCGTTACCTACGGCTCGATCGATCCGCAAATTCGAATCTGTTCAAGCCGCACCGGCGGCCCGTGGCTCATCACTCGCACAGCGCTGCTCCGATGGAGCGACGGACAGTTTCGCGAACTCATGAAACTTCCCAATCTCCTGGGCGCGCACTTCGTGCAAACCACCTTGGAGGACAGGCACGGGAACTTCTGGATAGGGACAAGATCACAGGGGCTGTTTCGGTTCTCAGCGGGCCAACTGCTCCGCGCCCCCACTTCCAGTGAAGATATTACCTCGCTGTGCGAAGACAGCGAAGAAGACCTTTGGGTTGCAACGAATGGCGGCGGCCTAAACCGTTTGCGGCCCAAAGCGCATCGGCTTTACGACCAAACCAGCGGGCTCAAGGACAACTTCAGCTACACGGTGACGGAGGATACGGGCGGAAATATCTGGCTGGCGAACCGCGACGGCGGCGTCGCGCGCATTTTGAGCGACGGCACGATCGACCTGACTTCGAAAAGGGCAAATTGGCGTTCCTTCAGCGCAATGTCCATCTACGCGGGCATCAAGGGCGGCGTATGGATCACCTCGGGTATCGGCATATTCAAAACCGATCAATCTGACCCCGACAAACTCCAAAGAATCTCCGCCCTTAATAATTTTAAAACAATCAGATCCACCTTTGTCGCTCGAAACGGCGATTACTGGTTCTCTGTCGATCCCGACCGTGTTGCCCGCTGGCGGGACGGCCAGCTCACCGTTTTCGGCGCCGCCGAGGGCTTCGACGGGCGTGAGGTCCGCGCGATTAGTGAAGACCAGGCCGGCAACATCTGGCTCGGTGCAGCAGACGGCCGTTTGTTTCGCAGTTCCGGCGACCGTTTCGAGCTCACACCATTTGTCGGCTCCGAATCGGTCGGCGCAATACAGTCGCTTTTTTTCACCGCAGACGGCGCGCTTCTCGTCGGCACGACACGGCAGGGCGTCATGATATTGTCACCCGATGGACGCATCGCCCCCCGGCTGCTCTCCTCCAAAAACGGCCTTCCGAACAATAATATTTCGCAAATCCTTTCCGACGATTACGACCGCTACTGGTTCGCGTCTCGAGGTGGTATTTTCTGGCTCCATCACGCTCAGCTCCAGGACTTCATTCAACGAAAAATCGAGCACGTGCATGCGGTTCCCCTCGGCACGGATGATGGCATTCCAGAGCTCTCCTGCCTCGGGCTCTTTCAGCCCGCAGCATGGAAAAGCCACGACGGGAAACTCTGGTTTGCTACAAGACGGGGAGTTTTATGTACCGATCCCAGCGTAACCCTAACCAGCGACAATGACCTTCCACCCGTCACCGCTTCGGGAGTAAAATGTGACGGCAAAATCATTCCCCTCGACCCGGAGATCGAAATCCCTGCCAGCGCTCGAAAAACAGAAATTCGCATGTCCGTACTCTGCCTGTCAGCATCGGAGCGGGTGGTCGTGCGCTGCCGGCTGGACGGATTCGATAACGACTGGATCATCCAGAAGAACAGCCGCGTGGCCACCTACCCCAAATTGCCACCCGGCAAATACGTGTTTCACGCCGCCGCCAGCAACGGCAATGGGATTTGGAATGAGGAAGTCGAACTCCTCACTCTCGTCGTTAATCCACCGTGGTGGAAAAGTGTCTGGGCACAGACAGCTTATCTCTTGGCACTGGTTTCGGTCGTGGGAATTATCGTTCGTGCACGCTCACATCGCCGACTGCGCCGCCGCCTCGCAAAACTCGAACAGGAACGCGCGGTCGAACAAGAACGCACTCGCATCGCTCGCAACATCCACGACGAACTCGGCGCCAGTCTCACGCACATCAGCCTCTTGACGCAAACAGCAGAAAACGAAGATCCCATCCAAGCGGCGCGGTACGAAAAAATTTATGCAGCGACCCGCGACATCACCCGTGCGATGGATGAGGTGGTCTGGGCCGTAAATCCGAAGTGCGACGACCTGGAGAACCTCGTTTACTACGTAAGCAACTTCGCCCAAGCCTTCTTGGGTGCCGCCAACATTCGCTGCCGTCTCGACCTGCCCCAAAAGCTCCCGGCCATTCACCTCACCAGTGCCGTCCGGCATAGCATGTTTCTCTGCTGCAAGGAGGCGTTGAACAACATCGTTAAACATTCCGGTGCCGACCTAGTCACCATCGCCATCACGCTTTCCGAGCAGAACGACTGGCTGACGTTACGCCTGACCGACAACGGGCACGGGCTTGAAAGCAAATCCGCTCAAGAGACGAGCGGCGACCGGATTGCCGACGGATATGGGCTCAACAACATGAAATCTCGGATGCAGGAAATCGGCGGCTCCTGCGAAATCACCTCACCGGGCGGCGAAGGCACCACGGTGTCGTTCTCCCTGCCGATCGCACCAACCTCCTGATACCGCTACACGACAGCGCCCCATGAAAATACGCATATCAATCATCGAGGACGACGACCCTACCCGCCAGCTCCTCACGGACATCGTTTCCAGTGCGGAAAATCTGGAGCTCGTGAGCCAGTATAACCATTGTGCACCTGCCATCGACGCACTGCCCAAAGAGTCTCCCGACGTCGTGCTCGTCGACATCAATCTTCCCGACATCAAGGGTGTCGAAGCGGTCCGGCGGCTCAAACCGGTGATGCCAAAAACCCAGTTCCTCATGCTCACGGTCTACGAGGACGCAGAACATATATTCGCCGCCCTCGCAGCCGGAGCCACCGGTTACCTTTTGAAGAGTACACGTCGTGAGGAATTGCTCGCGGCCATTTCGCAAATCATAGCCGGTGGTTCGCCCATGAGCAGCGGCATTGCGCGAAAAGTGGTGCAATCGTTCTCCGTGAAAACAGCGGAGTCGCGCGACTCGCAACTCGATGCACTCTCACCGCGGGAACAATCCGTCCTCGACCTGCTCAGCAAGGGATTTCTCTATAAAGAAATCGCCGAATCACTCGGCGTGAGCGTACCGACCGTCAACACGTACATACGACGCATCTACGAGAAGCTGCAAGTCCACTCACGCACCCAGGCGATCAACAAATACCTTAAGTCCTCCAACTGATGGGAAGAGCTAAACTCCCCTCTCCCATTTAGAACTTAATCGAAACACGATCACCGCTCACGCCGAGCCGGCTGATCGAATCATAAATCGCCTCATCGGAAATCCGGCGTGTGATGCGCTCACGCGACCGCACCGCATCACTGCTCCCGGCAGCATGAGGGTCATATGCCACGGAATAAGCCAAAAGACGCGACCGACGACTATCTCGCGGCGTGGCGACCTGCATTAAAGGCTCAATCAGAACACCGCCCGCAGCATCGACCTTCTCAGCTGAATCGACATCTAAACCAACCAGCTGAGCCAAAGCCTGTCCCGCCGCCTTGAAGGTGGCAGCGCCGGAGGCCAGAAATCGCTCCGCAGATTCCGGCGAGGAACTCTCCATTGAAACTGCAGCTACATGCGTGGCCGGTTCACTCAACCCCAACGTGTCCTGAACTTCCGTGGCCAGAGCCGAAGGCGGAGCCGAAATTTCCACGTTGGCGATAACCTGAGGTTCAGCCGCCACGTCAGCGCGGATCATTTCGGAGGCCACCTTGGCGCTTTCGGATGTCACCACTGGAGCGGAAGAGGAACGCCACGAAACAAAGCTGAAGGCGACCACTGCGGCGATGCTCACCGGAGCGTAAAGGCGCACAAATGTTTTCCGGGAGGAGAGCCGTCTCCACCAAGGCCGATTTTCAATCACCAATGCCGCAAGCTGTTTAGCCCTGAGCTGCTGTTCGAAACGCGGCCAAAAGTCCGGGCTTGGCCGTTCCGACCGCTTAAAGTGAAGCAAGTCCTCAACAGTCACATGCGGCTTCTGATCTCGTTCGCTCATGCCTATTTCAAATACCCTTGCAGCTCTCCTTGGAGCAGTTGTTTAGCATAGTGAAGCCGGGAGCGCACCGTACCCACCGAGCATTCCATAATCTCGGCGATCTCCTCATGGCTCAGGCCTTCAATTTCAAATAGAGTTACCACGGTACGATGCTTGATAGACAATTTCATCATCGCCTCGTTCAATTTTTCCTGAAGCTCCCTGATAAAGAGGTCACGATCTGCTCCGGTGCGATCAGTCAGTTGGTTCACCAGATCGGCCGTTTTATCCTCGTCGTGAATCTTCTCGAAGCTGAAGAAGGAGCGCAGCTTAGCTTTCCTTAGATGCGTGAGCGTCGAATTGATCGAAATGCGATACAGCCAGGTAAAAAATGAAGACTGTGCGTTAAAACGCCGAATCGACTGAAAAGCTTTGATAAAGACGTCCTGAGTGAGGTCAGCGGCGTCTTCGCGATTCGAGGTCATATTGTAAATGATCCCGTAGACCCGTTCTCTATATTTCAGGATCAGCGAGTCAAAAGCCGCGACGTCACCCGCTTGAACACGCTGTACGACTAGCCGATCGGAGTCCGCCTCAACCTGCCGCTCCGGAGATGCGACCAGTGTTTTGGTGAGGGCCTTCGTGCCTGCGTCCATGTCGAAACACGATGCAGACGAACGCCACGGGCGCAAATCGATTTTCAGATCGTTAGCCGACCCCCGATTTTCGCAAAGCCGCGACCTGCAAACGCAAGGCGTCACCTAAGCGCAAGAGGTTCGCGACCGGCGGCTTCTCCGCAAACCCAGCCAACGCGATTTCGCCCGCCTTGATTTCGGCATCCACGGCCTCAGCCACGACGGAATAAATTCCGAGATCGTTCATTTGTTGGATACGAAGCGAGGGACGTGACGGACGCTTGCCCGTAATTTCTTCAATAAGTTCCGCCCGCTCACCCGCGGGTAGCTTTTCCATCAACGCTTCGATCGGAAGTGTGATTTTCCCACTGGCCAGATCCGTACCGAGGGTTTTACCGATCTTTTTCTCATCGCCAAAAAAGTCGGCGAGATCGTCGTATACCTGATAAGCAATTCCCAAATGTCGGCCAAAGCTCGCCGCTGCCCGTACAAAGTCATCCGAATAGCCGCCGTAGCGCGCGCCTAAATGACAAGACACCCGGAAGAGCTCCGCCGTTTTGAGGTCAATGATCCGCTGATAGTCGGCGTGAGAAATATTCGTCGAACCGCGCCGCAGCGTTTGAATAATTTCGCCGGCACAAACGCGACGCATCGACTCCGAAACAGCCTGGCAAACTTCCGTCGTTGGAAACCGTGTGGCGAGATTGAGCGCGTGCGAGAAAAGAGCATCTCCCAGCAACACCGCCGCAGTCGGACCATAAGAGCGCGCGGCTGTCGGGCGGCTTCGACGGACACCGGCGTCGTCCATAATATCGTCATGAACGAGCGAGGCGAGATGCACCAATTCCACCACCGCCGCGATCCGTACGAGATCGGTGGAAACAGCGCCGTTTTGCCAGCCACTGAAAAAAACCAAAGTCGGGCGTATCCGCTTTCCCGAAGTATCGATACAGTAATCTGCCATTTCCCGAATTTCGGGTTCGAACTCCTCGAGTTGCGCGTGGAGATGCGCATCCAGAGCGGCCATGTGCGGTTTCAACGCCGCAAAAACAGTGGTGAAATCTTGCGTGCTCGCAGAAGGAGAGGCGGTATTTGCGCGTTCCGACATGATGAACTTGTCTCAGTGACCGCTCTAGAAATGGCTAATCACCGCCCCGGACGTCGATGCAAAACGAATCGCTTCAACATTTGATCATGCTAGGTATCGGCCTTGTCGCCTCGAAGCTCTGGCTCGACGACTACAGGCGGCAAAGACGAGGCGAGTCGCTTTCCCGAGCCATTCCCGGCGCACTTCCCTCGACCACACGGAGCGTGGTGATCGCGTCGCTGGGCGGCATTGCGATCGTTTCCGCAGAAACATGGGGTGAATCTGCGCTCGGCCTCACCGGAGAACAGTCGACAATCACCATCCTCTTCGCGATCTACACCCTGGTTGCAGCAATCGTGGAAGAAATCGTTTTTCGCGGCTACATCGTGATAACCAAAAAAGGGCCGGCTACTGTAGCAGCAAGCGCACTGGGAGCATCGGTCATTTTCGCAGCACTACATCCATTTCTTTGGAAATGGACAGGCGGCATGCCCTGGGCTGACGGTAAAATCGTCCTGACCTTTGGAGCAAAAGGCTGGTTTAGCACCGGGGCGGTCTTTATCTCTTCCTTATGGTTTTATTATGTGCGATTCGCGCGGTTTAACCCACAGCAATCGCTACTCCCCTGCTTTGCAGCCCACGCCTCAAAAAATGCCGGAGCGATTATCGCCAAAGCCTTTCAAGGCTTCATTTCCGGATTCTGGTAAAACATGCAATAAACGCCGCGAAAAACTACCCACTCAAAAAGTACCAAATTAAAAAGTACCCAATTAAAAAGTACCCAATTAAATCCGTGACAACTAGAAGAAGGCGCAAAAAAGGCGCGGCTAAAAAGCCGCGCCTGAATTGATTACTGATTCGAAGAATTACTTCTTGAACCAACCTTTTTTCTTCGGCTCCGGAGGAGGAGGCGTGAAGTATGGGTCCGAACCATCGCGATAGCCCGGAAGATCGGATTTCTGTATCTCCATCTGGCGGGTTATACGTGGGTCAAAGACCTCACTCGTGTCGCCACCGTCGGGCTTAATGGTCTTGGCAGTGAGGAAAATAACGAGATTCGTCGCCTGCAGGTTTTTCGTGTCACTGCGGAAAAGGCGGCCAAGTCCGGGGACATCACCCAAAACCGGAACCTTGCTCTGGCCCTTGGAATCGGTCTTTTGAATCATACCGCCGATACCAAGAGTGTAGCCATCCTTCATTGTCACCTGCGTCTTGGCTTTGCGAGTCGTGATTACCGGCAGCTGAGCAGAACCAAATTGTTTATCTTTGGTCGGATCCGTTGAGCTCACTTCAGGCTCAACTGAAAGTTTGATGAAACCTGCATTATTCACCTGCGGTGTGACCTTCAAAATGATGCCCACCGGTTTGTAGGTGAAGCCGCTAATCTGGAAAACACCCTGCTCCTGGTTATAAGTGAAGTTCGGAATCGGGATTTCATCACCCATGTTGATCGTCGCTTCGGAATTATTCAGCGTTACGACCGTAGGATTGGAGACGAGTTTGGTATTATTCTGCGTCTGAAGAGCGCTGATGATCAAATCGAATTGGTCAGCTGAAAAGACGGCGGAGGTTAGCTTCCCGAGCGTTTGCTGATTAGCCAAGCTCCAGTTATCCGTAGCCTTAGCATCCGGGTACGTTACCGCTCCTGTCGTAGGATCAACCTTAGGTGCAGGAAAAATCCACCCGCGATTGGCTAAATCCGCAGAATGCTGGTCACTAATATTTTCCTCGCCAATACCATTCTTCGTAGTACGGGTACGATCGTCGTCATAACTGTGCTTTAGATTCCCCGCACTCATCTTATATGCTCCCAGCGAAGCCCAGTTCACGCCGACGTTCTTCACATCCGCGTTCGTTACTTCGATAAACTTGGACTCGATCATGACCTGCTCGGTGGGACG
Source organism: Nibricoccus sp. (assembly GCA_047600805.1). Classification (GTDB taxonomy): domain Bacteria; phylum Verrucomicrobiota; class Verrucomicrobiia; order Opitutales; family Opitutaceae; genus JADKHC01. Next base: position 4,487,854 of record JASGKG010000001.1, on the reverse strand, counting down.
ATCCAAATTGAGAACGATCGGCTTCAGCTTTTGCATCACCGAACCACGTTCCGTAACCACGAGGGCATTACTACGGGCGTCGACGACAATCTTGCCGCCAACTTTCGCATCCACCAACGAGTCCAAGCTCGGCTTGATCTCGGACGCCTTTGCGTAATTCAATATAAAGACTTCCGTCGTCAGCGGCTCTAGATTGAGCGACTCCTGCGTCACTACTTTAATAATATTACCTTCTTCAACGACTGTGTAACCAACCGGCTGAAGGACAACTTGAAAAACCTGCCGCCACGTGACGTCACGCAACTTGATCGAGGTCTTACCTTGAAGTGTTTCAGGGATGACCAGATTCAGCTCGAACATGTCTGCCACGTTTCGAAGAACCTCACGAATTTCGGTATCCGGAAAGTCAACGGTCAGGGTATCTTTACCCTTTGTCACCATTGGTTTTGGCTCTGAGGCCGGGGCCGCTGGCGCTTCGGGTTTAACCGCGGGGACTGGCGCGGCACTGTCTTGAGCCAACGCAATAATTCCCGACAAGGGGAACACTGCGGTCGCCAACAGAGTGGCTTTTAGCATTCGAGTTCTCATGGATTTTTTCCTGTTTTAATGGGGCGGGTAATCTCCGCTTGGTTGTAACGTAGCGAAAAGTTTTTCTGGTCGATGGCAGTAATCTCGACATCGTAATTACTGCCGTCAAAGGAAAGCGTTATGTGATCATTTACTTTCACGCCCTTTTGACCTTTCCGTAGTAAAACGAGATCGTCCTCACGACCCATAACGCCTGTAGGCTGTAAAAGATCTGCGAGTATACTCACCAGATCTTTATCTGAAGTCACTTTGTTAGTACTAACGATTGTTTCAGCTGCGGGATTAAACGGATTGCGAATCGCTTCAGGAAGCGCCATCTGCTCCGCCGTCGCCGGCTTTGAGAGTTTAGCCGCAAGTTCAAGCGTCTGTGCCCGCCGTTGCGGCGGCAGTACATCCGCCGGCGCAGCGATGACGACCTGAGCCGATGCAATAAGTAATACACCAAAAATCACCCGTATCATAATTATCCTTTACCGAGTATTTCCACCGTGAGCGATATAGCGATTTCCGTGACTTCCTTCCGATCCGCCGCTTCGTTCGTTGGACGCACGTTGGCGGTTGTGATTCTACAATAACAACTACCCTGCTCCAATTTCCGAAGGAACGTTAGAACCTTGGGGAAGCTCCCTTGAAGCGACACGTCGTACTGGGCGATTTTATATCCGCCTTTGAGAGCTGCGCTTTTCTGTAGCGCCCCGGTAGGACGGGTACCCAACAGCTTCACACCCGACTCGGCCTCGAGTTTATAAAAATACTGCAGTATCATCGCCAGATTCTGCGGATCGACCAGACGAGCACTGATCTCTTCATTTGCAGCCGCAAGCTGCTTCAATTGTTCATCCAACTGCGCAGAATTGGCTATGTTTGTAAGGTACTTTTCGACATCCCTAGATGCATCTTCACACTGACTCTTTAATTCAGTAACAGCGGAGGCTCTATACAGATAGGCCGCCCCCGTCACCACGATCACGAAGAGCGAGATGATCGGAATCGGGTATTTTTTCGCCAGCTCCTTTATAGATGCAGAATTCATTTTATTTTCCCTTGAGCTGATAAGCCATCATGACATCGAAAAGCAACCGGCCGCCCTGCACATCACGATCCACATTAGTGAGTGAGATAGCTTTGAATATCTTATTAAACTGCGGGTCTTCTCTGAGCTGTTTTTCATAAGCGGACGCGGCTGTCGTCGCCTGCTCCGAAATTCCCTGTGCATATCCTTTGATATACACACCACTGTCTCGGCTATCTACATTAAGAAACACAATACCGGACGGTTTCGTCTGACCCAAATGAATAAGCAGATCTGAAACGACCACTTGCTGGCCCTTTAGGAAATTATTCAGTTCGGTGACCTTTGTTTCCTCCCCTTGGAACTGCTTGAAAGCGGCAACCGCACGGGCACTGACCGGTTTGTTTTTCTCGATCTGCTGACGGGATCCGGCGAGCTGCCCCCTCAATAACGAGAGGGTATATTCTTGATAAGCAAAAGCGGCGAGAGCGATCAGAGCGACCAGAATCAGACCGCCATTTACAAAGAAGGACGTACGCACCAGCTTCGTATCAGGAAGCAGTGCGTAGTTTCTGAAATTGGTATGCCACGCTGGCGCCTGAAGCGCCTTGGCCTTTTGCGAGTCTTTTTTAAGAAACGACAGCATGATTGTGAGTGAGCATCAGGCTGAAGAGCCCAAGCCAGCGGTTATTCAATTCTTGTTTTTGAGCCGCACTGCTCAGCGTAATCCCACGGGCGTTAAGCCAAGCGGGATAATCGACTGTAAGGGTGGCGACACCGAGCTGGGACGAAATCGCGTTTTCCAGCCAGCCGAGCTTCGGCGGTAACAACGTGCAAACGACTTGGCCGATCGACTGCCCGGTCTGTACTTCGTAGAAACCGACCGAGGATTGAAGCTCTTTGAGCAATTTCTTGATGAGAGCCGGCGCCATGCCTGTGAAGTCAAAGGCGTTCGAATAAAAAAGCTTCCTGGCCGCGTCGGCGTCCTTCAGCCCAATCTCCTTTTGGACTGCAGGAATCATCGTCTCGAGCCCTTGTGCAATCACGCGGGAGTTCTCAACACCGGATTCACTCACGATAAAGGACTGCGTCGTTTCCGCATCGATCTCCAAGACCAGAGTCGGCGTCTTGGTTTTGCTGAAGAGCAAATAATCCACCACTGCGCCTAAGGTGGAAAGCGTTCCGATTTCCAATCGTTCTGGATAAATCCCCTGCTCCAAAAGCGTATTTTGGATCGCGGCCACTTCGTCATTCATCATCCCGGCGAAAATCGCGTCTTTTTTGGCAGTGATAGTGAAGTCGAAGTCGGTGCCATCATTCGCGTTGAGCAGCGCAAGCGTGTATTTATCGGCTTCTATGCGCAGCTGATTGGCCATCACGTCGCCTACGTAACTCGGATCCCTGTAACGCTTCGGATCGAGAGCCGCATGCCTGACCAAGCGGTTGGCGGAATACACGCCACACGTCGCACGTAACAGGCCTGACTGGCCTCCCTTTTTAGGCTGAATCTTTTTCAGCGCGTCTGCCAGCGCTTCAGAATTATTACTGGGGCAAGTCACGATCTCTTCAACGACCAGCGGACCGGACTGCGAAGACGTGGCCGCCAGCAAAATAGAGTGGCTATTTTGCTCTACAAAAAAGTCTTTTGTTTTTTTCGAGAAGACCATGCGGGCTAGGTGAGTATGAGAGTGTCTGTCGACACGAAACGTGTGACACTAAATGGGAAAACCTCGTGAAGATGCATCACAGCCCCCCCTGGTGACAAGAGGAAAGCCCCGTCGTAACCCCTTCTTAAGCGCTATTTACGGATTATTTAGCAATCGATCTTCAACTAAGTCCGCTCACGCAAGTACACAAAAAAACCCGCTTGCCGATGCAAGCGGGTTCAAAAGTGACGAAATTTCGCAGCGTTTTACTTCTGCCAAGTGCGTTTCTTGTGGCGATTAGCCTTCAAGCGCTTGCGGCGCTTGTGCTTTGACATCTTCAAACGGCGTTTCTTTTTCAGATTTCCCATGGTGCGAGGTTATTTTGGAAGGGTTAACCTGCGAAGGTTTCGCACGGCTGTAAAGCGCTTTTTGCGTCCGAACGCTTCACTTCTCGCTCTCCCGGGGATCGACGGACGGAAGAGCCGACCTGCATCTACGCCGCATGAATGGTGTTCGCATGGGATCCGAACCATCGGAAAACGGCAAAGACCGGGCAAAATCACGAACCCAGTCGCCCGCCAACCTTCACTCGCTTCTGGCGCTCGCAAGCGTCCTGCACTCTCAGAGCAAAACCGTGCTCAATCGCCAATCGGCCTCTCTCTTTTTGCCACGCCGACATCTGATGCCGCGTCCCGTAAGGGTGCACACCTGCCAGGTTTGCGCAGAGAAAACAAAAAAACCTCCGTCCGCGATCAACGCGAACGGAGGCTAAAGGGAGCACGCGATAATTATTTCGCCTGGGCGTATTTCGCGGCGTGAGATTTGGCGCGGGCAGCGGCATTTTTGTGCACGACCCCGGATTTCGTCGCCTTGTCCATCGCCGAGCTGTACGCGATCGCGGCGGCTTTGGAAGAAGCGGCGTCTCCTGACTTGATGGCCTCTTCCAGCTTCTTGTGCAGAGTCTTCAGGCGGGTTTTTACGCCCTTGTTGCGAGCGGTGAAACGCTCAGTTTTGCGGGCGGCTTTAATGGCAGATTTGGTATTGGCCATGACGTGTTTTGACTTTTAAGTCGGACAGAAACCCAAACGAACGCTTCAGAGTCAAGGGCAATTCGCTTCCATCGGCGGCCTTATCCGCGTGCATCGCTTGTTCTTTCTGTTGCCGCCGACCAAAGTCGCGGTCCACAATCGCCTCGTCCCCCCAGCTTGGCACTTCGATGAAGCTCAAAACCCGCCTGGTCGTACTCTTTCTTGGCATGCTTTTGATCGGCTTGGCCGGAGCACTCGTGCTGCGAGTGATTCATCGGGAGGAAGAAAAGCTCGCTTTGGCCGCAACGAAACTCCAACGCGAATCGCTCCTCGATCAGAACCATCTCGCTCGTGGAGTACCCGCTCAACCAATTCGCGACCGACTATTCGCTTTGGGACGAGTTGGTGGAATTCCTCAAACATCCGACCTCCGAATGGGCGAAGATCAACATCGACGCGAGCCTCACCTCCTTCCGACTTACGGCTGCTTGGGTGACAAACAGCACTGGAGAAGTGGTCTACGGCGCAAAAGAGCCCGGTGTGGAAAAAATGCCAGAGTACCCGGACACCGATGGAACCCTCCTCGCCTACCTAAAACGAAATCATTTCGTCTCCGCTTACCACAGACAAAAAGACACCGTGTACGCCCTCCGGGCAGCTCCGATCCAGCCTTCCGCCGACATACAGCGCAGTTCCAGTCCTCTTGGTTGGCTTATCGCTGTAGTCGAAATCGACCCTGCCTTTCTGCAGCGAATAGGAACCTTAAACAGCACCAAAGCATCGTTATTACACTCCGTAGATGCCTCGCTTCACTCGCAAACATCACCTGCATTGGTGCGCGAGCTTCGCGATCCCGCAGGATCTCTGATCGCCGTCCTGCACCTCGACTTCGCGTCGCCAGAGCAGACAGAGGAATCGAACAAGTCGGAGATGGCGCTCTTCGTGATCGTCACTCTCACGTTGATAACAACAGTGATCCTTTGCCTGCACTATTGGGTCTTGCGACCGTTTAGGTCTATCAGCGAGAGCCTGGTCACCGGCAAGCCAGAGCTCCTACAGCCCGTGCTGACAAATCGCACCGAAATCGGACATATTGCCCGGCTCGTCCGCATCCATTTCGCCCACCACAAAGCGCTGAGTGAAACGATCGAAGATAGGGCCCAGCTCGCCCGCGATCTCCACGACGGCGTCATCCAGTCCATCTACGCAGCCGGCATGGGCGTCGCCGCCGCGCAAGCGCTGTTCAAAACCGATCCAGAAGCCGCAGCCCAGCAGCTCGAACAAATCCGCAAATCGCTCAACGACACGATCCGCGAAGCACGCGGATTCATCTCCGGCCTTGAGGCGCGCATTGCCGATGACCGACCGTTCGGCTTGGCGGTTGAGACGCTGCTTGAATCCATGTCTTGGATACGCAGAACGAAGGCTTCCGTGCAGATCGACGAGATCACTGCACGACAACTGCCGCAATCCACCAGAGCCCAAGCGCTGCAGATGATTCGCGAAGCCGTGAGCAACAGCCTCCGCCACGGCAAAGCCAACAACCTCGTCATCACCATTCAGAAAAAGGCCGACACGATCATATTAAGCGTCAGGGACGACGGGCTTGGCTTCGACACCAGCCAGAAGCACTCCAGTGGCCATGGTTTGTCGAATTTGGTGGAGCGCGCACGTGCGGCAGGAGGCAGCGCCACTATTGAATCGACGCCAGGCAAGGGCACCTGTGTAAGTGTAGCGTTTTCCTCTGCGAAAGCGGCCTTACATGAACATTAAGAAAACCATTCGCGTCCTGCTCGTCGACGACAGTGCTCTCGTGCGGCAAGGCGTGATGGCCGTCCTAAGCGCGGTGGGAAAACAAGAGGGCATCGCAGTGGTCGGTGAAGCCGAATCCATCGCCGAAGCCATTACACAGGCACAAAAACTTCAGCCCGATGTAGTGCTTTTGGACATACGTCTGCCCGACGGGTCGGGCGTCACAGCCTGCCAAAAGATCACTCAAATGGATCCGGCCCCAAAGGTCCTGATCCTCACCTCGCATATTTCAGACTCGCTCATTTACGATGCGATCACTGCAGGCGCGGAAGGCTACCTGATGAAGGAGATTGATCCGGCACATCTCGTCGACTCCATCAAACGCGTCGCGGACGGCGCCACAGTGATCTCCCCCGAACTCGCCTCGCGCATGATCGACATCGTGCGCAACTCTCCTAAACAAGACGACACCGCCAAAATCGATGCACTCTCGCAACAGGAGTATCGCGTCCTCGCGCTCGTGGCCGGCGGAAAAACCAACAAGGAAGTCGCCGCAGAGCTGGGACTCAGCGACAACACGGTGAAAAACTATCTGGGCAGCGTTTACGAAAAGCTCGGTGTGAAAAGAAGATCCCAAGCAGCAGCCCTCTTCGTTAGGGTAAAAGCCCAAGGCTAGGCTAGGCCCATTCCGGCCTAGTACCGTAGGCCGCATTAACAACCAGAAGGCATCTACCTACCTTTTTAAGGGGATGTTAAGATCTAGCCATGGTCCACGGCACTTCCCTTCTTCGGCAGCAGCCGCCAAAATCGCGGTCCACGCGAAAACAGAATGGATTTACACTCATCGAAGTCGCACTGGCTGGGTTTATTTTAGCGGTCGTCCTCGGGCTTTCGCTGTTGTCCATCGGGAAGTCCTTCGAGTCGATCGATACAGCACGGTGTACCACATACGCATCGCAGATCATGCAAAGCGAATTCGAGAAGATGCGTCTGACTCCTTGGGGAAATGGCACAACCGCTGGCACAGGTACAAATGGCGTCACTGCGTATAGCATCTCACCCACCACCGTCGACATTACGAACTACGTCACATCTAGCGATTTTGGGAGCCGCATGCATGTCACGCGCACAGCAAGCGATGTGCATACAGGAATGATCAAAGTGACTCTAAACATCTCGTGGCAATCCTACACCGGTCGCGACCATGCGAGAACTTTTGTGACCTACTACGGAAGAAACGGACTCTATGACTATTTCTCCTCTCCATAACATCTCCAGGAAGCGTGCGAGCGCCGGCCACACACTCGTCGAAGTACTGATCGCAGCTACACTCGCGTCAGTCATGCTCGCCGCGGTAGTCGCTATAGGCCTTATGGCCATGCGGAGCGGCGTGCGCAGCGCCAGCTATTCCGATATGGAAACAGAAACGCGCACGGCGTTCCAAAAGCTAGGCATAGATGCGCGCACCGCCAACGCATTCTCGTCCACGTTCGTCGGCAGCCAAGTTTCGTCGATCACGTTAATGATCCCGAGCAGCGATTACTTCAGCGGTGGTTTTCGGTATGTTACTTATGGATATGATAGCTCGGCCAAAACTATTTTTTCCGTGCCAGGCAATGATCCCACAGCAACAACCGGACGCGCCATTCTGATACGAAATGTCATTAGCGCTGCATTCCTGCGTTACAATCAAAGCTCCGCGGAAATCACCGGCACGAGCAATACCGGTATAAAACATATCCAGGTCTCCGTGACAGTCGCGCGAGGAGGCTCAGGCGGCGTTGTCCAATCAATTCACACTACCCGTTCCACCGCTTTCACTCTTCGTAATATATGAAAACGTATATTTCTCCACGCGCCAATAAAGACACTGGCTATAGGCAGCGTGGCAGTGCCCTGCTCGCAGCCATGATCATGTCCCTGATTCTCGCAATTCTCGTGGGCACTTACATCGAGCTTTCATCCGGATCCATGAAGCTCGCGCATCATACGTTTTACTCAAACGAGGCCGTCAACTTGGCTGAGGTGGGTCTTGAAGAAGCAGTTTGGAGCTTTAATCGTATGGGAAACTCCACCGATTCCTCTGTCATCGCCACGGCATGGGACGGGTGGACTTTGACCGGCAAAATCGGAACCGTGGAGATAGCCAGCGGCGGTATTGGTTATACTTCGGCCCCCACCGTCACGTTCAGCGGAGACGGAACAGGTGCCGCCGGAACCGCCGTTATTTCCACCTTCTATAATCCAGATGGGTCGGTGCTGGGAGTCCGCGTCACGAAGGTAATAATTACCAATCCAGGTTCTGGATACACAGCAGCGCCAACAGTTACATTGTCCGGTGGTGGAGGCTCGGGAGCTCAGGCCGTCGCGCTATTAAGCGCTACACGCACTTTCAATTTCGACAACTTGGATGGTGGCGCAACCGGCACCGTCAAAGTCTGGGTGGCAGGATATAACGGGACCGCTGTTGCACCTATCGTAGTTGCAAAAGCGACTATACAGCCAATTACCGGCATGCCGGTCGAAAAAACAGTCGAAGTCATACTGAGCAAAAACGGTGTACTCCCTAAGGGTTTGATTGCTTTTGACGGAATCAACTGGAACGGGCACCCATTTGCCGATAGTTACTCCTCGAGCGCGACCCCAGGCGTGCCTCCATTTGCTAGCTATGACTCGAACAATGCAACGGCCCAAACCACCGTGGCCAGCCTTGCAGGAACCATTGATCTTTCACACGGTACGGTCTCCGGCAACGTAATGACGGGGCCGGGCGTGACCGTAACTGGAGGGACAGTGACCGGACAAATCATCAGCAACTTCACGACCGACTTCTCCATGCCTTCTGCGCCCGCCGGCTCCTACAAAGAACTCTCGACAATACCGGCGCAGCTTCCGATCCCGGGCGACTTAACAGATGTCGCCCAATACAATATGGATGACGGTAAATACTACCACTATTACCACGTCTCGAACCAGACAATCGGTGCGGTAACGATTACCGCAGGTGCTAATGTGATTATCAAGGGAGATAATACACGCATGTCGAGCGGACTCATGGTACAAGCTTCTGGCGCACAGGTCGGCTCCGCTACAATTTATATGGACGGGCCCATCAATCTCTCAGGAAACGACGCGGTTAATACAACGAGTTGGGCCGGCGCGCTCCAGATCTATACAACTACGACCCAAGATTGCTCCTTTAGCGGTAACGCAAAATTCTACGGGTGCCTCACGGCTCCAAACGCGGCCCTCGTAGGGAACGGTAGCGGCAACAACGTGACTGACCTCTGCGGATCATTTGTAGTCAACTCGGTAACAAGCAACGGCCACATGAACTTCCATTACGATACAGCCCTTCGCAATTTGACTAATCAGCGTGCTTGGAAGCTCGCACTCTGGGCGGAATTACAGAGTTCCACCGATAGGGCGATGTACGCCAGTCAGCTAAACTTTTAATAGCGCCAGTCAGCTAGACCGATTATAAAATCTTGGTTTTGGGGCCGGTAAGCCGGATTTTGTGTGCGCCTTGCGGCGTGATCGTCATTTCTCTAACTGCTTGCGCAGCTCTTCGCCGAAGCGAAATGCGGCATACCCGCGGCTGTTGGACGGGCCGCCCAGCCGCCTATTTTGCCTTGCACCGGATTGGGTTTTTCGTGCCGCCGCCATCACTGGCGACGCGGTGGGCTCTTACCCCACCTTTTCACCGTAACCGCTCTGGGATCTCAAATCTGAGATTTGAAATTCCAAAATGGCCGTCTGTTTTCTGTGACACTGTCCGTCACTCGCGGGATATGGCCCACGGTGCCCCGGCTTGAGCAGAAGCGTGTTCGCGCGGTGGCCTTGCGACCTGCCGACGCGGCGCGACGACTTTTCTTGCCGGGAATCCTGCCCGGTGGTGTCCGGACTTTCCTCTCGAAGTTACAACGGACGCGGCGTTACCCGCGCCTTGGGATCAAAGAACTTGGAGCGACGATCTGGCCCCAAAACCAAGGCCCAAACGCTAGCCCCTCCTTTGCTCCGCGCAATGTTTAAGACGCAACATCCACCGTCCGCTCAACTCCCAGGAAAGCACGATCAATCGTTTGACGTTTAATCGATGACAAACGTTCAGGCCATACGCAGCCGCGTCGGTCGTTGCCAGTTTAGCTCTCGAAGTACACAATGCGCCCGCATTGATCGCAGGTCGCGAGCTTTTCGCCCTTGCGTGACTCGGACTCGGAATCACTGGAAACCTTCAGGTGACAACCGCCACATTTGCCGTCCCGGATAGGAACGCACGCAGGCAGGCCGCGAGCCGCAATCCGGTCGTAAATTCTGATGCTGGGTACGTCGATCGGCTCGCGCGCCGCCGCGACCGACGCCTGCACAGCTTTCAATTCCGCAGATAAATTCGTTTCCCGCGCCTTCAAGTCGCGGATGCGTGCTTCGTGGCCAGCGATGTTCTGCTTCAAAACAGCCTCGGCCGCTGCGAATTTCTTCTTCGCTTCGTCCATGGAATACATCACGCCGAGTTCTTTCTCTTCAAGGGCGCTGACGGACGCCTGCATATTTTCAATCTCGTGGCCCAAGGCCTGGAACTCATCGTTCTTCCTAACCGACAGCTGCTGCGTGCGATACTTTCCCAATTTCTCCTCTACCGCCCGGATCTCTGTCTCCAGCCCTTTTTTCTTCACTTCGAGATCCTTCATTTCTGCTCGAGCGCTCTCGATAGCTGCTTTCTCGGAAGCGATTTTCTGCTCCACCGCCGCGATGTCCCTCGGAACGGCCTTCAACTGATTTTCGAGGCTCAGCCGCTTGGCGTCGCGATCCTGCAGAACAAGAATTTTTTCGAGAGCGGGGTGGCGCATGCGTCGGCAGCGTGGCCGTTTCGCCTTTGCGGCTCAACACTCAACTTCAGCAAGCCCGGTTACGCCTAACTCAAAAACGCCGCGCGCTCGCAGCCTAGATGTAATACATCTGGTCGACGTTTTTCGCGACAAGCTTGTCCAGCGTATAGCTACGCACCTTCGCCTCAAAAGCGCTGCGAATCTCTTTCCATATGTGATTGACGTGCTTCGCGGACTGACCTGAACCGGCAGTCGTAATTTCCAACAGATCGCCCTCAATCACCTCCACGATGTCCAGCAGCGTGATCTTTTCAGGGTCCCGCGCTAAAGCATAACCGCCCTGTTTGCCCCTGCGGCTCGTGATCAGGCCGCCGTTACGCAATTCGCTCAAAATCTGCACCAAGTAGTTGGCCGGCACCGCCTCGATCCGCGCGAGCTCTTCGATGTGGGCCAACTCGTCGCCTCCATGTTGACGCGCCAGCTGAGCAAGCACACGACACGCGTAGTCGACTTTCACCGATAACTTCATGATGGCGAGGGTAAGCCGTTATCTTGGGTCCGCAACCTAAAATACTGCAAAACAACCGCAGGAATAACCCCAAAATACGCGTAAAATCCTGTTGTCCCGCCCCCCCTTTTCAGAAACAATTTCCTCTTCATTTTTGGTTAGTCCACACACGACATGTCTGACGATCTAGACCCGCAAAAACTCGCACAATCCCAAGCCGCTGCCGCCGACTACGACGCATCAAAAATCCAAAAGCTGGAGGGTCTCGAAGGTGTCCGAAAACGCCCCGATATGTATATCGGCGACACCAACGAACGCGGCCTCCACCATTGCGTTTTTGAGATCGTCGACAACTGCATCGATGAGTGCCTCGCGGGCTTCGCCAAAGAGGTGAAAGTCTCCATCCACCTCGATGGTTCATGCTCGGTCGAAGACGATGGTCGTGGCATTCCGGTCGACATCCACCCGACTTACCACATCCCCGCGCTCGAACTCGTTCTCACAAATCTTCACGCTGGCGGTAAGTTCGGCAAAGGCGCTTATCAGGTTTCCGGCGGCCTTCACGGCGTCGGCGCCAAGTGCGTGAACGCCGTATCCGAATGGTTCGAAGCCGAGGTTCGTCGCAATGGCAAGGTCCATCAAATGCGTTTCGCCCAAGGCAAAACGACGCAGAAGATGACCATCATCGGCGACACCAAAAAGACAGGTACAAAAATCACCTTCAAGCCGGACCCCGAAATCTTCAAAACCACGCGCGAGTTCCAGTACGAGATCCTCGCAAAACGTCTTCGCGAACTCGCCTTCCTCAATCCCGGCATCCGCGTCGAGCTCGCCGACGAACGCTCACAGAAGAGCGACAAGTTTTTCTTCAAAGACGGCATCGCCGAGTTCGTGAAGTTTCTCAACACGAACAAAAACGTCGTTCACGACAAACCGATCGTTTTCAGCGACAGCGTTCCCAACGAGACCAATCCTGCCCTATCGAACATCGTCGTCGATGTGGCGATGCAGTACAACGACAGCTACAACGACCAGGTCTTCGCCTACGCTAACTCGATCTTCAACATCGAAGGCGGCACACACCTTTCCGGTTTCCGCACCGCGCTCACCCGCGTGGTCAACAATTTCGCTAAATCGAACAACCTGATCAAAGAAAAAGACCCCGCGATCACCGGCGACGACGTCCGCGAAGGCCTCACAGCCGTCATCTCAGTGAAGGTCCCCGAACCTCGTTTCGAAGGACAAACCAAAACCAAGCTCTCCAACGGCGAGGTCGACGGCATCGTCCAGAAAATCGTCGGCGACAAATTAAAGTTCTTCTTCGAGTCCAACACAAACATCGCCAAGCGCATCATCGACAAGACGGTCAACGCCGCTCGCGCCCGCGAAGCCGCGCGCAAAGCCCGCGAAACTGTGCGCAAAGGCGCTCTCTCCGGCGGCGGTTTGCCTGGCAAATTGGCCGATTGCTCGGAACGCGATCCATCTCTCTGCGAAATCTACCTCGTCGAGGGTAACTCCGCCGGCGGCTCCGCCAAACAGGGCCGCGACCGTCGCTTCCAAGCCATTCTTCCGCTCCGCGGCAAAGTCATCAACGTCGAGAAAGCCCGTATCGACAAAGTTCTCTCGAACGAGGAAATCCGCACGATGATCACAGCCTTCGGCACGGGCATCGGCGAAGGCGACGACAGCGTCGGCGGCTTCAATCCAGAAAAAGCGCGCTATCATAAGATCATCATCATGACCGACGCTGATGTGGACGGCTCCCACATCCGCACCCTGCTCCTCACCTTCATCTACCGCCAAATGCGCGGATTGCTCGAGCATGGCTACGTTTACATCGCCCAGCCGCCGCTATACCGCATCAAGCGCAAAAAGCGCGAGCAATATATCGACAACGACGAGCAGCTCAACCGCATCCTCCTCGAACTCGGCTCCGAGGATGTGATGCTGATGCGCATCAAGGATCAACACACCTTCGACCCTGCTCAAATCGACAAAATCGTCGAATCCCTCGCTACTCTCGAAAAATTAGGAGCAGGCGTCACACGGCACGGCGCTTCGCTCTCCGACTACCTGGATCGCCACGAAAAAGAAACCATGGCTCTCCCTCGCTACGTCGCTCGCATTCGTGAGGGCAACAAAGAGTCGCACGAGTTTTTGAAAGACGAGCACGCCCGCGCGGCCTTTGTTCAACTCCACGGCCTGGACGCTGACCTTTTCGAGCAACCCGACAACGCCACAAAAACGCCTTTCAGCACGAAGCGCATCACCCTCCACGAAATTTTTGAGTGCAACGAAATGTCGAAGCTGCTCAAGGCGATCGCCTCGACCGGTCTCGAAATCAACCGCTTCGGCCACACCGAAGAGCCCCGTTACGTCGTCACCGAAAACGCGGGTCAAAAGAGCGAAACCAAAACCGAGCTCCACTCGCCTCTCGATGTTTTGAAACACATCCGAAACCTCGGCCGGAAGGGACTCTCGATTCAGCGTTACAAAGGTCTCGGCGAAATGAATCCCGACCAGCTCTTCGAAACCACGATGGATCCGGAAAAGCGCCGACTGCTCAAAGTTTCCATCGCCGATGCAGCGAAAGCTGACGCGCTCTTCACCCTCCTTATGGGCGATGAGGTTCCGCCTCGCCGGCAGTTCATCGAAGACAACGCCCTCAACGTCCAATTCCTCGACGTCTGAGCCCCGAACGCCCTGCGGCCAACTCCATTTCAACCTTAAGGTTTTACCGTGTACACCGCCTCCGAAAAACTTTCGACGGCCAACATCACCGACATCATGCAGACGGCTTACATCGATTACTCGATGTCCGTCATCATCTCGCGCGCACTACCCGACGCTCGTGACGGCCTCAAGCCGGTCCAACGGCGTATTCTTTATGCGATGTTTCGTGAAGGCCTGCTGCATAACCGCCCGTTCGACAAGTGCGCCGGCGTCGTCGGCGAAGTTCTCAAAAACTACCACCCGCACGGCGACTCGTCCGTGTACGATGCCCTCGTGCGTTTGGGTCAGAACTGGGTTCAACGTTACCCGCTCATTGATCCGCAGGGAAACTTCGGCTCGATCGACGGCGATCCACCCGCCGCCTATCGTTACACCGAGTGTCGCCTCAACGAGACCGCGGAAGACCTTCTGCGCGACATCGAAGAGGAAACCGTCGACTTTGCCCCCAACTACAAAGAATCGACAACAGAGCCGACCGTATTGCCTGCAGCACTACCGAATTTGTTGATGAACGGCTCGACCGGCATCGCGGTCGGCATGGCGACCAACATTCCGCCGCACAACCTGAACGAGCTCATCGACGCGACGTGCGCCATCATCGATAAACCTTCCATTTCCGTCGACGACCTTTGCGGGATTATCGCGGGCCCGGATTTCCCCACCGGCGGCGCGATTTACGGCCGCGAAGGCATCTTGTCGTATTTGAAGACGGGTCGCGGTATCGTTCGCATCCGCGGCAAAGCCCACACCGAGGAGACCAAGGGCGGCATGGAGCAAATCGTTATCACGGAAATCCCGTATAACGTGAACCGCGCCAACCTCGTCACACGTATTGCCGAACTAGTTACTGACAAGGAAATCGACGGCATTCGCGACATCCGCGACGAGTCCGATGAAAACACCCGCATCGTCATCGAGCTAAAGCGCGGTGAACAAGCCAAGGTTGTCATCAACCAGCTTTTCCAAAAAACCGCCCTCGAATCCTCCTTCGGCGTCATCCTGCTCGCGCTCGACAAGAAGCGCCCGAAGCAGATGAACATCAAGGAACTCATCGAGTGCTATATCGAGCACCGCCGCGATGTGATCATTCGCCGCACGAAATTCCGCCTCCGCGAAGCCGAAGACCGTGCGCACATTCTTGAAGGCTACAAAATCGCCCTCGATAACCTCGACGATTTCGTCCGCATCATCCGCTCGTCATCGAACCGCGAAGAGGCCAAGCAAAAGTTGATGGCCAAGTACCCGCTTTCAGAGCGCCAGACGGACGCCATCCTCGAGCTTCGTTTGTATCAACTCACTGGTTTGGAACGCGACAAGATCGAAGCGGAGTACCTCGAACTGCTCAAGCTCATCGAAGAACTCCGCAGCATCTTGGAAAGCGAAGCCAAGCTGCTAACGGTCATTAAAACCGAACTCCTCGCCCTCCGAGAAAAATATTCCCAGCCCCGCCGCACAGAAATCGTCGGCGCCGTCGGCGAGTTCCGGATGGAAGACGTTATCCCCAACGAAGGGTGCGTCATCACCGTTTCGCACATGGGCTTCATCAAACGTACTCCCGTGGCCGAATATCGCAGCCAAAAGCGCGGCGGCAAAGGCATCATCGGGACGGAGACCTACGATGAAGACTTCGTCGAACATCTCTTTACCGCCAGCACGCACGACTACATCCTCTTCATCACCAGCATCGGACAATGCCACGCGAAAAAGGTCTACGACGTGCCCGAAGGTACCCGTGCTTCAAAAGGCAAATCTGTTTCCTCGTTCCTCCGCTTGGCCGACGGCGAAAAAATTGCCTCGATGTTATGCGTGAAGGATTTTGCCGATAGTCAGTTTATCGTCATGGCGACGAAACGTGGCGTCATCAAAAAGAGCGCCATTTCCGATTACGCCAACGCCACACGCGAAGGCGGATTGATCGGCATTAACCTCTCCGAAGGCGACGCCGTGATCGGCACCGTCCTCACCACTGGAGACAACGAGCTCATCCTCGTTTCACACCAAGGTCTCGCCGTGCGCTTCCGCGAACGCGACTCGGAAACAGGAGAAGATCTTTTCCGTCCGACAGGTCGTGCCACTGGCGGTGTCACCGGCATGCGCTTCAAATTGGAAAGCGATTACCTCGACGTCATCGAGGTCGTGGACCACGAAGCAAAATTCCTCGTCGCGAGTGAGGCTGGGTTGGGCGTGCGAACACGCTTCGAAGATTATCGACTGATCAATCGTGGCGGCTCCGGCGTGTGGGCCATCGATCTTCCCGAAGACGGCTCCATCAAACTCGCCGGTGCACTGAGCGTCCGCGACACTGACGAAGTCATGCTCCTCACCGCAAAAGGACAAAGCATTCGCTGCCCGGTTAAAGATATCCGCGAAACTGGCCGCGGCGCCAAAGGCGTGCGCCTCGTCACGCTGGAAGCCGGAGATAAACTTCTTTCCATCGCACGCATCGTCGAGACCGACGAAGAGACTGAAGCACAAAACCAACCCGCGACTACGGCCTAAACGCGATCGAACGTTTTTTCAAAAAGCGAAGCGTATTCGTGCTTCGCTTTTTTTGCGCGCATTTTTTTCCAATCGTGCCGATTCAGCCCTTGCCAATCCGTATCCATCGCCGTTCGCTTTTTTATTCGTTCGCCCCGTATGGCCAGCCGTCTATCCAAGCTTCTCGATCCTTCGCGCATAACCCTCTCCATTCAGAGCGCGAAACGAACGACTGCCATTAATGAAGTGGCGAAATTGCTAGAGGGACATCCCGA
Source organism: Nibricoccus sp. (assembly GCA_047600805.1). Taxonomy (GTDB): domain Bacteria; phylum Verrucomicrobiota; class Verrucomicrobiia; order Opitutales; family Opitutaceae; genus JADKHC01. Next base: position 4,471,008 of record JASGKG010000001.1, on the reverse strand, counting down.
TATCTCCGATTTCCACGGGTTTTATAGCGAGTTGCTTGCACGCGAGCGCATCGACACGACGTGCTTGGGAAACGAACTCGCACTTCCACACGCGCGAACAGAACACGTGAAAAAGATCGTGCTCGCTGTGGGCCGCTCGAAAGACGGCGTCTTTTTCGAAAACGGAAACCAGACCGTGAAACTCCTGTTTGTTCTTGGCACGCCTAAAGCAAACCCCACCGACTACCTCATGGTAGTGAGCGCGCTCTGCAAGATTTTGAAGGATGCCGCCAATCGCGAAGGGCTGATGCTAGCCACCACGCCCGCAGAGTTCGTGCAGACATTGGTCGCGGCTGAGGAGAAACTTGCGGCAACGCTGCCTAAATAACCAGCAGCCAGGCGGAAAACATTCCGTAAGGACGCTGCTCCGCGCGCAGCCCCTTCCTGGAACGAGGGAAGCGATCATTACCGCTAGATCCTGGTTTTGGTTCCCCCTCGGGCTTGTATGAGCCGGGGCAGCCGCTCACCTCTGGAAAGCGGCGCGACGAAGAGAAAAACGGCCGTCCTTGCGCGTGAGCGCGCTCCGCGCCACACCTTTCCGGTTCCGGCAACGATACGATCGGAAGTGATCCGTTAGCGCGGCCGGGATACTAATCCCGCGATGCATCAGATCGCAGCACGCCAAGCTCCAAAAGATTGCCGGAACCAAAGCTACACCACCGATCAGGCTAACTGCACGGCTGGATACTTCGCCGCGCTGTCTATTCCCATTCTCCTAAAGCAGGACCAAATTTTTCGGCCGCGGCAACAGACGCGAACGCGGTGGTGATCAACGAAGAATTCGTGCGCCAATATTTCCCGGAGAATCCTTTAGGTCACACGCTCACCGCCTTTGGCAGTGCGTTCCGAACTATCGCCTCGGTGGGCAACGTTCGAAATCGTCGCCACAAGTCGACCTTCCGCGCACTCGCATTCGACCGCCAATTCACAGAAACCCGCTTGTTGCCGAATGCGGCGTTTTTACCCGGCCTGAAGATCGCATAGCGCTCAGTCACCAATAAACCCAGGAAGCCGCTACGCGGCCCACAATTCTCCAAACCCCAAAAAGAAGAAGGCCCGGACGCTGCTTTCGCAACATCCGGGCCATAAATCTGGCAACGACCTACTCTCGCGGGACCTAACGTCCTACTACCATTGGCTGCTCAGGGCTTAACGACCGTGTTCGAGATGGGAACGGGTGGGACCCCTGGCATGTGGTCACCAGAAAATTTATCTCTTTCGAGAAAGTGTTAAGTTTAGGATAAAACCTATTGTAAGGAGGAAAAATAAACGCCTTGGAATAATAAGGATGCATAAACCGAAGAAGGTCATTAGTACCAGTAAACTGAATACGTTACCGTAATTACATTTCTGGCCTATCAACCGGGTGGTCTACCCGGACCTTCTACTGGATTGCTCCAGATTGTGATCTTATCTTGGGATGGGCTTGGCGCTTAGATGCTTTCAGCGCTTATCCCTTCCGAACATAGCTACCCGGCGCTGCCGCTGACGCGACAACCGGAACACCAGAGGTTCGTCATTCTCGGTCCTCTCGTACTAGAGAATGAACCCCTCAAATCACAAACGCCCACAGCGGATAGAGGACCGAACTGTCTCACGACGTTCTGAACCCAACTCGCGTACCACTTTAATCGGCGAACAGCCGAACCCTTGGGACCTTCTCCAGCCCCAGGATGTGATGAGTCGACATCGAGGTGCCAAACCGCGCCGTCGCTGTGAACGCTTGGGCGCGATCAGCCTGTTATCCCTAGCGTACCTTTTGTCCTATGAGCGATGGCGATTCCACATTCAACCACCGGATCACTTGAACCTGCTTTCGCAACTGCTCGACTTGTTGGTCTCACAGTAAAGCTCCCTTATACTCATGCGCTCTATAGCCCGATTACCGACCGGGCCGAGGGAACCTTCGTAATCCTCCGTTACTCTTTGGGAGGATTCCGCCCCAGAAAAACTGACCTGCTATCACTGTCCCACGACCAGTTAATGGTGCGAGGTTAGACGCCTAACAATTAAAAAGTGGTATTTCACGTTGCGACTCAGCCCGATCCTGAAACCGGGCTTCGGAGTCTCCCACCTATTCTACGTATTAAAAATCAAGCGACAATAACAGCTTACAGTAAAGGTGCATAGGGTCTTTCCGTCCTGCTGCGGGTAGGCGGCATCTTCACCGCCACTACAATTTCACCGAGCCTCTCTCCGAGACAGTCGTCAACTCGTTACACGATTCGTGCGGGTCGGAACTTACCCGACAAGGAATTTCGCTACCTTAGGACCGTTATAGTTACGGCCGACATTCACGGGGGCTTAGACGCGAAGCTTGCACCTCACGCTTTCACCTTTCCGCATTGGTCACGTGTCACACCCTATACGTCGTCTTGCGACTTAGCAGAGTGCTGTGTTTTTGCTAAACAGTCGGTTGACGCAATTAACTGCGGCCCCTTGCGGGGCACCCCTTATACCGAAGATACGGGGTTAATTTGCCGAGTTCCTTAGAGAGATTTAACTCGCGCGCCTTAGAATACTCATCTTTCCCACCTGTGTCGGTTTACGGTACGGGCATCCTTGGCCTAACCTCAGAACTTTTCTCGGAAGCAGAGTATCATCCAATCCCCCTCGGCCGTGGCTTTGGGGTCCTGTAGCCTTTCGGACTGAGCTGGTATTTTATCCCCAGCGAACCTACGGGCTTCGACCACGATTCAACACGTGGCTGGATTAACTTTCTCCGTCATTCTAAGGATCAAACGGTTTCGGATGGTGCTGGAATATTAAACCAGCTTGGCATCGACTACTCCTTACGGCCTCGTCTTAGCACCCGACTAACCCTGGGAGGACGAACCTTCCCCAGGAATCCTTGGGATTTAGGCGAGCCGGAATTCAACCGGCTTTATCGTTACTTATGTCTGCATTCTCACTTCCAAACGCTCCAGGGTCGGTTAACCTTCCCCTTCGCTGCATTTGGAACGCTTTCCTACTGCTTACCTTGCGGTAAACCCATTGCTTCGGTATATGGCTTAAGTCCCGATCATTTTCGGCGCAATTTCGCTCGATGGGTCAGCTGTTACGCACTGTTTAAATGATGGCTGCCTCTAAGCCAACATCCCCATTGTCTGAGCAAAATCACATCCTTTATCACTGAGCCATATTTTGGGACCTTAACAGATGGTCTGGATTATTCTCCTCTCGACTATGAAGGTTATCCCCCACAGTCTGACTGCCGAGCTACACTCTGCGGTATTCGGAGTTTAATTAAGTTCAGTACCCCGGTAGGGGCCCTAGCTTATTTAGTGCTCTACCTCCGCAAATCAGCGCTCGACGCTATACCCAAATATATTTCGGAAAGAACCAGCTATCACAGGGTTTGATTAGTCTTTCGCTCCTAACCACAATTCATCCGACAACTTCTCAAGGTTGACCGGTTCGGACCTTCACCTCGTTTTACCGAGGTTTCATCCTGATCATGGTTAGATCA
>JASGKG010000001.1:0-4462500 GCA_047600805.1 Nibricoccus sp. | reverse complement strand
GCATGCGTATCGCCCACAACGACGTTTCTTTCGCCAAGGAATACCATGTGGCACGGAACGAGGCAGAAAAAGCTTTTGGCAACGGCGCCGTTTACATTGAGAAGTACATCGAGCGTCCGCGGCACATCGAGTTTCAGATCCTCGCCGACAGCCATGGGAAGGTGATCCATCTTGGCGAACGCGACTGTTCTATTCAGCGACGTCACCAAAAGCTGATTGAAGAATCCCCCTCGCCTTTCCTGACGGCCGACCTTCGCAAACGTATGGGCAAGGCCGCGGTTAAAGCGGCAGAAGCCGCTGAGTACGAGAATGCCGGAACCATTGAGTTTCTGGTCGATGCGAAGGGGAATTATTACTTCATCGAGATGAACACCCGCATTCAGGTGGAGCATCCGGTGACGGAGGAATGCACAGGAATCGATCTAATCAAACAACAGATCCAAGTCGCAAACGGCCACAAACTAGAATTCGACCAGAGCGATATCACCTTCGACAAACACGCCATCGAGTGCCGCATTAACGCAGAAGACCCTGCGCGGAATTTCGCGCCGTCCCCGGGGACGATCGGTCTTTATTACGCACCCGGTGGACACGGCGTGCGCGTGGATAGCCACGCTTACAGTGGTTACGCCATTCCGCCTTACTACGACTCCATGATCGGCAAGTTGATTTGCTATGGTTCGTCGCGAAAAGTGGCTCTCGAACGCGCGTATCGGGCTCTCAACGAGTACCTCATTCGCGGGATCAAGACCACGATTCCCCTTCACAAGGCGATCATGAGCGATCCTATCTTCATCGAAGGCAAAGCGACGACGGCCTACATGGAGGACTTTTTAAATCGCACGCCCACGGACCTGTTCACATAACCATTCGTGCGCTAAATTTATGGCTCTTGGTTAAAAAAGGCGCTCGTTCGGGTAAAAGTCCGGAACGCAGAGCAACGCTTGAAACTTTTGGCCGAGTAAGGCTACTTTGCGTCATGGCTTTTCCGAACGATTTCACGCCCCCCACCCGGCTGGACGACCAGCCGGACTTGGGCGATATCAAAATCAACCACGACGTCGTGGCCAGCATCGTACGGTTAGCGGCGCTACAGGTGCCTGGTGTGGCTGGAGTCGGCGGCGGACTGGTCGACGGCATCAGCGAGCTCTTTTCGAAGCGTGAAGCCGATAAACGCGGCGTGAAAGTTACGGAGGACGCCAAGGGAGATTACGCCGTCGAGCTTCGCGTCGTGGTGACTTACGGCAGCGAAATCGGCCGAACCGCTTACGAGGTACAAGTGGCCGTGCGCAAACAGATCATAGCCATGACCGACAAAGGCGTCTCTCGCGTGGACGTGATTGTCGAGGGCGTCCGTCTGCCAAGCTCGGGATCGTCGACCAGCGGCGACCGTTCCGACGACCTTTGGGCAGGAATCAGCACCGACTAACTTCCCGCCGTGGCCCAATTTTTAGAGTACTTCGCCGACGCGCCAGCTCTGATTATTGCAGGATGGGCGCTGGTTGGAATGCTGGTGGTGCTCCTTTTCTTCCGCAAACCCGCGCGGCTTCTCATTGCCGCAAACGACTCAGGCCGCCTCCAAATTTCACGCCACGCCTTACACCGACTCCTCGAGGCGTGCTGCCAACAAGTACGCGGTGTCGTCTCAGCAAGGGCGCGTGTCGCCCGATCGGGCGGCAAGTTTAAAACGTATCTGCGCCTAAAAGTTCGTCCTGACGCCAAGCTGGACGCCATTCACGGATATTTGGCCCAGGAAATAACGGAAATTTATCGGCAAAATCTCGGAATCCAAGAAGTCGGCCCGATCGAAATCGAGGTCGTCGGCGTGATTTCGGAGCAAAAAGAATTCTGAGACTCAGCCAGAGCTAATTCGCAGGCTGGGCCAGCATGAGATCGGCCCATTCGCCCATCACCCGGGATTCGCACGCCCAAGTGGGCACGAGCTCGCAAAATTTTTGGCGAACTTTTTCGATCTCCACGGCTAAAATTCCGCTCATGACCAGCGTTCCGCCGGGGTTTACAGCACCCGTGAGTTGCCCGGCAAATCGCATCAACACGTCGGCTTGAATATTCGCCAGCAGAACGTCGGCTTTTCGGCCCGCGAGCCCGGAGATCAAGTCGCCGGTGAAGAACTGTATTTTGCCGGTCAAATCGTTCATCGCTGCATTTTCCTCGCTGATCCGAACCGCCTCCGGATCGTTGTCGAAGCCGACGACATCGCGAAAGCCCAATTTCCACGCCGAAAGCGCCAGAATTCCCGAGCCACATCCTGCGTCAATGACACGTCCGGCGACGCCGCGGCCATCGGCCAACTTAACCAATCGCTCGACACAAAGGCGCGTCGTCTCGTGATTACCCGTGCCAAAAGCCAAACCCGGATCCAACCAGATCACAGCGTCACCTTCGGGCAGCGTGTAGGTGTTGCGCTCCCAAATGGGCACCCAATGCAGCCGCCCAAAGCGCCACGGCTTAAAATGAGCTTTGTAGCTGTCACGCCAGTCCTGATCCGCCAGCACATGGAGTTCTTCGCCACCGATCGGTTTACACGGCAGCAACCCGCGCAAAACCGCCCAAGATTCGTGCGCCTGCTTCGGCGCTTCGAACACTCCGACGAGCCAAGCTCTCCGCACAATCACGTCTTCGAGCAAACTCCAATTCTCCACACCGTGTTCGAGGAGCAAATTATCAACGGCTTCCACCGCGTCCGAGGGGATTTCGATTTTAAATTCGTGCAGGCTCATAGAGCTGAAACTGACGACGTGCACCGCTGACCGGCAATGCAAAAGCCGCTGCTCTGTGCGCTCGACCCTCGGCTACTAAGTTGTTCGGCTTAGTTCATGGCGTCAGCCCGGCAGTCTCCTCCAAAAGCACCTCTCGCCCCCGCCGAACCGGACCGCTTCAGTCGGCGGTGGTGGCTCGTTTTGGGCGCAGTTGCGCTTCTGGTTTTAATTTCCGTGGCGTACCGCAACAGCCTCGGCGCGCCGTTTATTTTTGATGATGCCGATTCGATACTGAACAACCTGAGTATCCGTTCTTTCGTTACAGCGTTTCTGTCTCCTTCCCAAAGTGGGATCACCGTCAGCGGTCGACCGGTCTTGAATCTCAGTTTTGCTATTAACTACGCCGTCAACGGTGCGACCCCGGCAGGCGTTCGGTGGGGAAATATTCTGATCCACGGACTCGCTGCTCTGACACTTTGGGGAGTCATTCGCCGAACGTTGAAGTTGCCCCTGCTTTCCGGTCGTTGCGGCACCGACGCTACGTGGCTGGCGTGGCTCGCGGCAAGTCTATGGGCTCTGCACCCGATTCAAACCGAGTCGGTTTCCTACGCTGTGCAACGCGCTGAATCACTCGTCGGCCTATTCTATGTTTTAACCCTGTATTGCTTCCTTCGATACGTTGTAGGCGGACATAAAGGCTGGGCCGTCATCTCGGTGTTTGCGTGCGCCTTGGGAATGGGGACAAAAGAAGTGATGGCAACAGCTCCCGTCGTAATATTTCTCTACGACCGCACGTTCGTGAGCAGCACGTTTCGCGAAGCTTGGAGACGACACAAAGCTGTCCACTTATGTCACGCAGCCACGCTCCTGATCCTCGCGGCGTTAACGTTTAGCACGCACGGACGCGGAGGAACCGTTGGCGCCGATGCAAGTGTCACGCACTGGAATTATCTCTGCACGCAAGCCTACGCACTCGTTCGTTACTTGCGCCTTTGCTTCTGGCCATCCGATCTCACGCTCGATTACGGAACGCTGATCGTCAGCGATCCACTCATCGTCGCGGTGTCCGGCGGGCTCACGCTGGCCGCGCTCGGCGCCACGATTTGGGCGGTACTCAAAAATCGTAGCAGGGGCTTTCTCGGCGCGTGGTTCTTCTGTGTACTAGCGCCGAGCTCCAGTTTTATCCCCGTGAATACACAGACGATGGCCGAGCATCGAGTTTACCTGGCGCTCGCCGCAATCATCGTGGCCGCTCTGGCGCTCGCCCACCGGTTCGTCGGGAAATGGTCCGCCCTCTTGGTAATTTTCATCCCAGTGGCAACCTTCGCCACGATTTCGCGCAACTCCACGTACCAGAGCGAACTCGCCATTTGGCAGGACACTGTCTCCAAACGCCCCGACAACCACCGTGCTTGGATCAGCCTCGGCAATTATCGGCTGCACAAAGAAAAAAAGCCGGCCGAAGCGGCGAGCGCCTTCCGGCGCGGCCTCGCGCTCAAACCGAACCAACCAGAAGGCCTAAATGGGCTTGGCCAGACGATGATCAAGCTCGGGCAGCCGCGGGAAGGCTTGGAACTGGTCGCGAAATCGTTGGCCTTGGCCCCGAACAACTATTCCGTGCAAGCTGGCGCCGGATCTGCGTACATGGACGCGGGTCTGTATGAGGAAGCGTTGCCTCACCTTTTGAAAGCGCTGGAGTCAAATCCGACCAGTAGCAATTCAAACTACAACCTCGGCAACGCGCTGATGAAGCTGGGCCGCGACGCCGAGGCAGAACAACGCTTCCGCCTCGCTCTCGAACACAACTCCGACGATCTCGATATTCTAAATAATTTGGGAACGTTGCTGCGCCGTAACGGGCGCCTCGAAGAAGCGATCGGCTGTTTCAAGCGCGCCATCGCGATCAAGCCCGATTCCAGCAAAGCCCACAACAATCTCGGCATCGCCTATCTCCTCCAAGGAAACGCTGCCGACGGCATAAAACATCTTCGCGAGGCTGTCCGCTTGGAACCAGAGTCCTTTGAATCCCGCGCTAACCTCGCCCATGCGCTCGCGCAGCTCGGCCAATTCAGCGAAGCAATCACGCTCTGTGAAGGGCTCGTCCGAGAAAAGCCAGATCCTGAACTCTACAACAACTTGGGCGTTCTCCTCGGACAAGCGGGAGAACTGCAAAAAGCGCGAATGGCGTTCCGGTCGGCACTTCAACTGGATCCTAACCATCCGAGCGCGAAAGATAACCTGCAAAAGCTCGAAGCGTTCTTACGCGCTAACAGCGGCCGCTGATCAAATCTGCCCGCAGCTAAGTCGCGCGATCACCGATGGCAGCAACGCGTGCTCAGCCGCGTGGATTTTCGCCTCCAGGGACTCCAGCGTATCATTCTTTTCGATACGCACAGCGGTTTGGTCAATGATCGGTCCGCCGTCCACTTCGGCCGTGACAAAATGCACCGTGCAACCGGTGATTTTTACGCCACGCCGCCATGCTTGGCCGATCCCATCCAAACCAGGAAAACTCGGCAACAAACTCGGATGCAGGTTGATAATTTTGCCCGCAAACGCATCGATAAAACGCGGTTTCAAGATGCGCATGAAACCGGCGAGAACCACAAGGTCCGGCTCTAATCTGGAGATTTCATTTATGTAGCGATCCTGCCCGGCGTCGTCGAACTTCGTTTTGAACGGACCAGGATCAAGAAAAGTCGCCCGAACGCCGAACTTTTCCCCATACGCCAAGATGCCCGCCTCGCGCTTATCCGCAAAAATCTGCACGACCTTTGCACGGCCGAGTTGGCCTGAAGCCTGCGCACGCAAGATCGCCTCTGCATTGCTGCCACGACCTGAACCGAGGATGACGATCTTCATGAGTTCTACGCTCGCGATTCCCTGCAGCGCATTCAAGCTTACAGCTCAGATATCGCCGGCGGCTTTTATTTTGGCGATGAGATTGGTTGTGCTGAAACCCGGCAAGAACGGCATGAATTTGATCTGCGCGCCCACTTGTTCCAGCGCCCGCCGTTCGTCCTGGTCGAGCTTCTCCAGCGTGTAGTCACCAGCTTTGGTGTAAACGTCCGGCTTGAGCGCGAGAATTTCGGCGGTAAGCCGCTTGTTTCTGAACACCAGGATGCCATCGACAAACCATGTCGCCGCCAAAGCATAAGCGCGATGCTCCTCGTTTTGCACCGGCCGCAACGGGCCTTTGAGCTGCCGCACGCTTTCGTCGGAGTTGAGAGCGATGAAGAGCGCGTCACCGAGTTCACGAGCCTGCTGTAGATAATACAGGTGCCCGGCGTGGAGCAGATCGAAAACTCCGTTCGTCAAAACCACGCGCCGACCTGACGCACGCAGTTTTTCACGCGCGGCGACGGCGGCGTCTAGTGTTGGGAAGAGCTTCGGGTTAGTGAGCGGGGGCATAGGGAACGCGAAGCGCTCAGAAGAATTTCTTCGCTTTTTCGAAAAAGTTCTTGGACATGGGTTCGTTAGCATCACCCATCAGTTGAGCAAACTCTTCGAGTTTTTTCCGCTGCTCGCTCGACAAGCTCGTCGGAACTTCAACGTGAACGCGCACAAGTTGGTCGCCCATGTGTCCGCCGCGAAGGCTCGGCATTCCTTTGCCTTTCAGGCGGAAAGTCGTGCCGCTTTGCGTGCCGGACGGAATCTTGAGCGAGGCTTTGCCCGACAAAGTCGGAACTTCGATCATGCCGCCCAGCGTCGCGAGCGTGAACTTGATCGGAATCTCGCAGAAAAGATCGTCGCCCTGGCGCTCGAATATCTCGTGCTCTTTTACCGATAGCACGATGTAAAGGTCGCCAGCCTGACCACCAGCTGAACCTGCCTCGCCGTTGCCGACCGAACGCAAGCGTGAGCCAGTATCCACACCGGGAGGAATGCGAACGTTGAGCTTGGTATTTTTCGCAACACGACCTTCGCCATGACACGCGCTGCACGCCTTCTCGACTTTTGAGCCAGCGCCACCACAAGTCGGACAAGTCTGCGTAAACGTAATGATTCCGCCGGAGCGGCGAATTTGGCCCGCACCACGGCAGGTCGGGCACGTCACGCGCTTCGAACCAGGTTCAGCGCCGGTACCATCGCAACGCTCACAGGTGACGGCCTTGCGAAATGAAATTTCCTTTTCCGTACCGCGCGCCGCCTCTTCCAGCGTGATTTCCAGATCGTAGCGCAGGTCCGCGCCGTCGCGACCGCCATCGCGACCGCCACCGCCGCCGAAAAATTCTTCGAAGATGCCACCCCCGCCACCGCCGGCTCCGCCGAAGACCTCGCGGAAAATGTCAAAGGGATCGTGAAATCCGCCGCCCATGCCACCGGGGCCCCGAGGGCCAGCTGCAGAGCCACCTTGCTGGAACGCCGCGTGGCCATACCGATCGTAGGCAGCACGCTTCTGCGGATCTTTAAGCACTTCGTAAGCCTCGGAGACTTTCTTAAACATCTCTTCGGCCTCTTTGTTGCCCGGATTCTTGTCGGGATGATATTGAACGGCTTTTTTCCGGTAAGCTTTTTTAAGGTCTTCTTCGGACGCGTTCTTCTCAACTCCAAGCAATTCGTAGTAGTCGTCTTTGGCCATGTTGGTTGTTTCTGGATGCCAGATTCAGTCGAGCGTGAGGCGCGGTTAACCGCGGACTTAGGCCTTTTGCGGGCCGGATGACAAGATCACCGACGCCGGACGCAGCAAACGCCCGTTAAGGCTGTAGCCGGTTCGCACGACCTGGAAAACCGAACCTTCAGGAATTTCAGGACTCGGCTGCGAGGAAATCGACTCGTGTTGATTGGGATCGAATTTTTCGCCGAGCGGATTGATCTCCTTGAGACCGTGACCGGCCAACGAGGCTTTCAGCTGTCCCAGAACCATATCGATCCCGCCCACCAAGGTCTTTACGTCGGCGTTCGGGGCCTTTGCGGCCGCGATGCCGAGAGCGAGATTGTCCAAGACCGGCAAAAGGTCTTCGAGGACACGGCCGGCTGCAAACTGCCGCAGCTCGTCCTTCTCGCGGACCGCACGACGGCGGAAATTTTCCAAGTCCGCCATCGCACGGACGTAATGGTCGTGATTTTTCGCCGCTGTTTTCTTGGCCTCGTCGAGTTGCTGCTCGAGCGTGGGACCAGCCTTCGGCTCTTCTTTAGGAGCAGCCTCAGGCGCAACATTGGAGCCCTCTGCGCTTTTTGGAGCAGCCGGAGCCGGTGCCGCGGTTGCGGCGTCGTTATTCTTCAAGTTGTCGGAGGAGTCAGACGCGGTCATGGTGAACCGCGGAGTAAACTATGGCTTCTGCGTTTCTTCAAGTTTCTCGACAACCGTTTTTAAAGGGTCCTGCTCGGGCGTATCCTTCGGCTTGAGCATCGGATCGGCGTTCTCCGTGGCCGCCCCAACTGCTTTCCCGATATCGCCGGGGATTAATCCACGGATCGCCGCACCCACCGTTTGCAAGCTCTTGAGGGCAAAGGGCGCCATCAACTGCTTCGGATCGGTGACTTCGTTGAACGCGTAGAACAGCTTGCAATTGTACTCCTTTACGGTCGGCAGCGGCCCCGTGTAGTCTGCAACAATCACTTTTTCCAGCCGCAGCTCCAGGCGATGAATCAGGAACTGCATAGGTTTTTGAGCTGGCTTCGCATCTTTGGCTGCGTCGCCCTTTTTGCCCTTTCCAGCAGGTTCGGTCACTTTCTTCGGTTCTTTCGGATCCGGTTTCTTATCAACCGCTGGTTTTGCGAGTCCGCCTTGGGAAACCGATGGGTCGCGCGCGGGTTCTAATTCAACCGCTAGCTTCTTCTTTTCTTCCGGGCCTTTCGCGGGCGGGTTAAGCCGGTCGTTAAAGAGCTGCATGTTCACCACGCCGTCGGCGTCGCGAACAATAGCCACGTACGCGACTTCCACGCGCGCATAGTCGAACTCCGGACGGCTGCCAAAAAGTGACGCCGCCTTGGCGTTCGCCTGGAACGAGGTGACCTCGATAAAATCTTTCCGGGGATAACTTTCCGGATTCGTCAAAACGAGTCCCGCCAGATCCACCCGCGCGGTGAACGGATTAAAACCAAGTTGCGCCACCTTCACGCCGAATCCGGTGTGTTTCTGCAAGGAGCTCGTCAACACGACAGGCAAAAAATAGATCCACCCCGCCACCACCACGCAACCAAACACCACCAGGAAAACCAGGAGCTTCATCAGCGTCCCGCCTTGAGTGTTTTTCGCGGCCGATTCCACGTCGTATCGGTAATTTTTTTTCATCTAGCAGAAGTTCTCGGTCACCAGCATAAGGGCTGTACCGAGCGCCTCGCAATCCAGAGCACTATCAAAAGGCAGTAAAACATTCGCCCCGGCCGACAGCGTTTCCGCGGATTTTCCGCTGCCATTTGACAGCTCCAAACGGACGGTTCCCGCGACAACACTTATAATCCGAGGCTGCTCACCGGCTCCTACCTTAAAACGAGCGCCTTGCGCGAGCGGCACACGCCTGATGCGAAACTCCTTTGCATCAGCAATGACCGCGGGCGTGGCAGACGCGCGCACCGGCGACGGCTCGAAATCGTCCCAGCGAATTGATTTGAGCGACTCCGTCACGTGCATTTGACGCGGTTTCCCGTCGAGCCCCAAGCGCCCCCAATCATATACGCGGTACGTGGTGTCAGAGTTCTGTTGAATCTCCAAAATAAGATTCCCGGCGTCGATCGCGTGCACCTGGCCGCTGTGGACCAAGATCGAATCACCCGCCGCAACGGGAAACCGATGCACGCAGGATTCCAAAGTATTGTTCGCAATCGCCGCCTCAAACGCCGCACGTGTCACTCCGCGCTTCAAGCCCACGATCAGCGACGATCCGGGAGCGGCCGCTGCAATAAACCAATTTTCCGTCTTGGGCTCGCCGTGCAATTCGGGAGCAACCGCTGCGGGTGGATGAACTTGAAGGCTCAACCGCTCACGGCAATCGAGCCACTTGACCAAAATCGGAAAACGCCGGTCTGCGGTCCAACGCGGCCCCATCATTTCCGTCGGAAATTTTTCTATCACCGATCGCAAGGTCCAACCGGTGAATTCACCTCCAAGGACCTTCGACTGGGCCTCCGGACGGTCGACGATTTCCCAGCTTTCGCCAATCGGTCCCTTATCCGGGAGCGCTCGCGAAAAAGCCTTTCCTAGCTCTCGGCCACCCCAAACTCGTTCTTGGTAAATAGGTTCGAAGCGAAAAAGTTGTTGCATATTATTAGCAAGAATTTTGTGAATTTGGGAGTTCAGCGTATTACATTTGACCGGGTCGCCGCGCGGGCTGGAATTCGACACCGGTCTGCTCGGTTTTCAAATCACATGGCCAAGACTTCGAGTTCAAACTCAAACGTAAACTCTCTCAACCCACCCCGGTATCCACCTCGTTGGGCCATCGCCAGCGTCTGCTTGTTGATCGGTGTGCTTCTTACCGTAGCACTTGTCGATTACGCGCCCGAACAAAGCAGAAGCTTTTCAACCAACCCCACCTCCAAAAACCTGGTCGGGCTTTTTGGCGCGGAGTTTTCCGCGATCTCGCTCTACGTGATCGGCATTAGCACGTGGCTTATTCCGGGCTTTCTTCTGTGGATGACTTACGTCGCGGTACGGAACGCACGCCGACTCGCCAATACGCGCATCGTCGCGATGTTGCTGTGCATCGGCGCTCTCTCCGGACTGGCATCGCTCGTCGCGCAAACCCTTCATTTTGAGACGAGCCAATATTTCCCCAACAAACTTGGCGGATGGTTAGGCATGATCATCTACAACAACCTCGAGGGGATTCTTGGGCCTTTCGGAACAGGTCTGTTGCTTGCAATGATCTACGTCATCGGGCTCATGTTTATCTTCACGAAAGACATCGGCGCCGAATTCGAAAAAATCGGGAATGGCTTCGCCGAATGGCGCGCCCGTCGTTCAGAACACAAGGCCGAAAGGAAAGCGCTTAAAGAGGAAACCAAAGAAGCGAAAAACCGCCAAAAACACGTTCCTCCTCCGATCGCCGTCGGACCTCCGCCCGTAAACAAGCTTTCGCTCGCCTCGCGCAACACCACGCCACCCATCGGGACGGGGAGTAATCCGCCGGCCCCGACGAAAAATACCGCGGCGCCCATCGCTGAAAAGCCAACGAACGAATCGAAAGCGCCGGTGGCGACCCAGTCCGCCGAACCCGCGGCCAAGCCTGCAAATGGTCGCAACGGCAACGGCGCTCGCGGCGTTGGCACGGTCAGTCCGTTCGGTGATCAAGCTCCCCTCGCTAACGCGTCGAAGAGCCCGTTCAATCTCAACGCCGAGGGCAGGATCGAGCTCAACATCGTCAAACCCGAGGCTCCGAAAAAAGCAGCCAAGGCGCCGATTCCTCAGACCACCGACGAGAAATACATTTTCCCTCCGATGGCGCTGCTGAAGGACCAAGTTAAACCTTCCGCCTCCAGTTCCGAGGATGAACACCGTCGCAACGCCGAAAACCTGCTTCGCATTCTTAGCGAATTCGGCGTCGAGGTTTCGCTCGGCGAGATCCACGTCGGCCCCGTCATCACACGCTACGAAGTCATCCCGGCCCCCGGCGTGCGCGTAGAAAAAATCGCGGGTTTGGACAAAAACATCGCGCTCGGCATGCGCGCCCAGTCGGTGCGCATTCTTGCCCCGATCCCGGGCAAAGCGGCCGTCGGCGTGGAGGTGCCGAACCAGCATCCGACGCCAGTCGGGTTACGCGAGATTCTTGAGTCTGAAGACTGGGTAAGCGCAAAGGCAGAATTGCCCATCGCGCTCGGCAAAGACGTTTCCGGCGCCCCGCTCGTTTCCGATCTGACCAAGATGCCGCACTTGCTGATCGCAGGTGCCACCGGCTCCGGAAAATCGGTCTGCATTAACGTCATCATCGCATCAATTCTATTTTCAAAGAGTCCGAAGGACGTGCGCCTTTTGATGGTCGACCCGAAGATCGTCGAACTGAAGATTTTCAACACGCTTCCGCACATGCTGATTCCCGTCGTGACGGAGCCGAAGAAAGTGCCTTCGGCACTCAAATGGCTCCTCGGCGAAATGGAGCAGCGTTACCAAATCTTCGCCAAAGTCGGTGTTCGCAACATTACCGCCTTCAACAACCGCAAGAAGGAAGCCGCGAAAGCCGAACCAAAGCCCACCGACACGCAGGCAGGTTTGTCCGGTGTCGACCCGGCCGCCGATGACACCGTCGAGATCCCGGCTCGCCTCCCCTACATCGTCGCCATCATCGACGAGTTGGCCGACCTCATGATGGTCGCGCCGGCAGAGATCGAAACATCGATCGCTCGCCTCGCCCAATTGGCCCGCGCCGCCGGCATCCATCTCATCATCGCCACACAGCGCCCGTCCGTGAACGTCATCACCGGCGTCATCAAAGCCAACCTTCCATCCCGAATCGCTTTCCAAGTAGCTTCGCAGGTCGACTCACGAACGATCCTCGACACCAAGGGCGCAGACACACTCATCGGTCGCGGCGACATGCTATTTTCACCTCCGGGCTCGTCCCGGTTAGTTCGCGCTCAAGGCGCTTTCGTTTCCGACGACGAAATCCAATCGATCATCGAAGCCCTCAAGAAAAACGGTCCGCCTCAATACGCTCAGGAAGTCCAGGCTCAGATCGACCGCGATCCGGAAGCCGACGAAGACGAGGAAGGCGGCGACGAAGATTTGGGTGGTGACGACGAGATGCTCCAAGAAGCAATCGGCGTCCTTCGCGCGACCCGTCGCGCCTCGACCTCCATGCTGCAGCGGCGCCTCCGCATCGGCTACAACCGAGCCGCCCGCCTGATGGAAATCATGGAAGACCGCGGCATCGTCGGCCCGGAAAACGGGGCCCAACCCCGCGAAATCCTTAAAGACCTCGACGCTCTCTAACCTGAGCAACCGCCCGAGACCATTGGCGGCACCGCGACAATCCCCGGCGCCTCTGATTTCAGTTTTGCTAGACGTACCCGGCCGCGTGCGCTTAATTCCAGCAGGTCGAGCCGCCCTCGGCGTCACTTCCTGCTTTCCCTCGCACCTCTTTTACCCTAACTGACTTCACATGCAATCGATCGGCGAACGCCTAGAAGAAGCACGCAAACGAAAAGGCCTTTCCATACGCGAAGCCTCGGAAGCGACCAAAATCCGTAGCGACTACCTTCACAAATTCGAGAGCAACCAATTCGACATCAACCTGCCCGAGATCTACGTAAAGGGCTTTCTCCGCACCTACGCGAATTTCCTCAAAGCCCCCTCCGAGAAAATTATCAACGACTACGTTGGTCTTGGCCTCGGCGACAACAAAGGCCCGCGCCAAATTAATCGCGAGGTCTATGGCCGCATGGACCTTTCCGTTGGTTCGAAAATGGAAAAGGAATCTAAAGAGCCAACTCCCGCTGCTCCCGGCGGCGAGCAAGTAGCAACCAATGCCGACGCCGCTCCGCGCAATCCCGCGACTTTCGTACCGCCTCGCACGGCGCCTTCAGGTTTCCCGATTCGCCGCGACGTAATGATTATCGGCGGCGCGTTCGTCCTCGGTTTGGCTCTGGTAATCATGCTCGGCTTTTGGCTATTCGGAGGTCGCAGTTCGAAACAAGCGGCTGCGACTCCCAACGCCACAGCCAACGCCGATACCATCTGGGTTCGCCCCCAGCCCGGCGAGGTGACTCTTCCGCTGATCGCCACCGGAGCCGGAGCGGTCAACGTGACCGTGAGCACCCAACGCGATAACACGATCCTTTATCAAGGAACCATCCGGGCGGGGGAACAACGCGAGGTCCCGCGCCGCGGCGCCCTAAAAATCATTTCGGAGCCCTACCAAAATCTTTTGGTCGAGATCGCCGGGCAACGTTGGCC
Organism: Nibricoccus sp.; assembly: GCA_047600805.1. GTDB lineage: Bacteria > Verrucomicrobiota > Verrucomicrobiia > Opitutales > Opitutaceae > JADKHC01. The sequence continues at coordinate 4,448,946 of JASGKG010000001.1, read as the reverse complement.
CATGCAGGGCCGCGAATCAACCGTGCGCGCACCTTGAGGCATACCCAGTTTTCCTAAACCAAAAACCCGCGCCCTTAGCGCGGGTTTTTAATTATCTTAAGCCAACCGGAGTGCCCAGAACTTCGCGGAGCACGATCGCCTTTCGCACTTCCGCTGGATCTCGCAAACCTTCGATCAGGCTGCGATTTCTCCCGTCCGAAACCGTTGGAGGCAGCGATTTCTTCTCTCGAAACGATTCAGCCATACCAGCAACCTGCCGTCGCTTGTCTTCCAGCTCACGAAATTTCTCCGCAAGCTCACGCTGGCGCTCCAACAGAGCGTCATCGATGGATGTCGTACGCTCCTCCTGGACTTCTTGCCGATAGGCATTGGTTTCATCCGGCTCCGCTTTAGCTGGAGACGGCATCGGCGGCGGATTCACTGCAGGCGTTGCCGGAACCGGTTCACGTCTAGGCGTCTGTCCGCCAGCGCGCTCAAGAATCTTTCTGCGGATCTCCTCCTGAATGCGGCGCACGCGCTCGGAATCGTCATCAATTCGGGTGGGCGGCGTGGACTGCTCAGCCCGGGGCTGTTCAGACATCCCCGTCTCCGAAGCCTCTTCCGCTTCCTTCGCTTTCTTTCGCTGAAAATACCAATATGCGATGGCACTACCAACGAGAGCAATCAGCCGGAGATGTTCACCAAGCCAGTCCATAGGTTCCAGGTCTGTATCCGATATTTACCTACCCGGGATTATTTCTTGCCCTCAGGATGCGCAATCGAGCTCCGCATGGCGGTGTCGGCCTGCACATTTTCCATTTTGTAATAGTCCATCACGCCAAGACGGCCGCTGCGAAATGCCTCGGCCATCGCCATCGGAACTTGAGCCTGTGCCTCGACGACTTTCGCCTGCATTTCCTGGACGCGCGCTTTCATTTCCTGCTCAAGCGCGACGGCTGCCGCGCGGCGGATTTCCGCCTGAGCTTGAGCAATGGATTTATTGGCTTCGGCCTGAGCTTCCTGCAATTTCGCGCCCACGTTCTCGCCAACGTCGACGTCGGCAATGTCGATCGAAAGAATTTCGAAGGCCGATCCCACGTCGAGACCGCGCGCGAGCACGGTTTTTGAAATACTGTCTGGGCTCTCAAGCACCGTTTTATAGCTCTCCGCCGAACCAATTGTGGTAACAATACCTTCGCCGACGCGGGCGATGATTGTTTCCTCTTTCGCGCCACCGACGAACCGGTCCAAATGTGTGCGCACCGTGACGCGAGCCTTCACCTTCACCTGAATGCCGTCCTTCGCGACGCCATCAATGGTGGTGCGGCCTTGTTCGGGGTTCGGACAATCAATCACCTTGGGATCGACAGAAGTGCGCACGGCTTCGACGACAGACTTATTCGATCCCTTCGTTGCCAAATCGATCGCACACGCCCGATCCCAATCGAGCGCGATGCCCGCTTTTTTTGCGGCGATGATCGCTTGGACGGTTGGCACAACATTTCCGCCCGCTTGGTAGTGGGAAGCTATCAGGTCGGCACTCAGCGGAATGCCGGCGCGAACAGCCGTGATCCGTGCATCAACGATCAGGCCATATGGAATGCCCGCGAACTTCAGGCCAACCAGTTTCATGATGCCCACGGGGGCTCCGTTGAAGAGCGCTTTCACGAAAGCGCCCACCAAACTGAAAACGATGGCGCCCAAAATCAGGACGAAAATACCACCGATGATCAAGAGGATGAGGGATATGTTCATAAAGATGCAGTTCAGGTTTTGCTAACGATCAAACGAAAATTATCCAAGCCCACAACACGCAACCGAGCGCCCGCCGGCACGTGTCCACTTTGTGAATACGCTTCGTAACGCCGGCCTTCCACGGTGACGTAGCCAGACGGAGCGAGGATCGTTTGTGCCACCGCTTCACGACCGACCACGTCCGATACGTTTGCCAGCGCCGGTTGGCTCGTCGCATGGATGGTCGTGCTCGCGCTCAGGCTTCGCGCGAACCGAGATTTCGGCAGCCAGACAAGTTCGAGATAAACCGTAGCGCCGAGCGCGAGCACCGCGATCAGTGTTGCGATCACGCCACCACCGGCACCCAACGTCCCGAACGCCAGCAGAACGCCGACGAACATCACGACACCGCCAATTACGCCGAGAATTGCGCCAGGCACGACGATTTCAGCCGCAAGCAACAAAATACCGACCGCAAAAGCTATTACCACGCCGGTCACGATTTCACCTCCACCATGAGCCCAAAATCAGTCACGCGCGTCACCACAATCGGAGTGCCGGCGGCCACGGAACCCACTTCGACACGCGCTTCGTAGCGACGGCCTTCAACCTCAACTTGGCCGCTCGGGAACAAAGCCGTCACCGTCACACCGGGTTTGCCGATAAGATTTACTGCCTGCGCGCCCACCTCGGGCGCCACTCCCGCGAGCTGGGCCGATCCCGCAATGGGTTCAGCCACCGCAAGCCGATCCCAAATCCACCCCTTGGGCAAAAACTTCAACAAGACCGCCGCCAAAACTGCCGCTATCACCAGCCCCGAGCCAACATTCACGAGCGGCTGCACAAAAACGTCTCCATTTACCGATACCGGCTGATTGGGCCACAAGTCCGCCATCGACCAGACCAGCGATCCGAGCATCAAAGTGAGGCCAACCAACGCAACGACAACGACGCCGGGAAAAAATATGAGCTCCGCCAACAGCAGAACGAGCCCAAGCGCAAAAAATAAAAGCGGCTCGTGGCCCGACAGCCCGGCAACGTAGTTGCTCAGGAAAACGATCGCGAGCAGCACGATTCCGGTAATTCCGAACACGCCGAAGCCCGGCGTTTTGAATTCAATAAAAAGCGCGAGCATGCCGAGGCCCATCAACACCGGCGCGATTGTTTTTAGGAACTGCGCGAATTTTTCCGACCACGTTACCTCAAAGGTTTTCTTCTCGTAATTCCCCGCGCCAAATCTCTGCGTCAGCAAATCATCTATGCTGCTGGCAACACCCGCCGCGAGCAGCGCCTGCGGTGGTTCGCCATAGGTTTTGCTGGCTTCGCTGGAGGTGAGCGAAAGCAGCTCCCCTTTCGCTTTTAGAACCTTGTCCCCGATCTTTAGTTCGTAGTCCTTGTCGATCATCGCTGAGATCACTTCGCCGCGATAACCTTTCCCTTCAGAAATCGCTCGGATTTTAGCGCGCAAAAAGCTGTTCAGCTTCAAGCGCATCGTTTCCGGAATATCTTCACCGTTGGCGTTCACCGCCGCGGCGGCACCGATTACTCCGCCAGGCGCAAACCAAATTTCTTTGGTCGCTGCCGAAATGAACGCACCGGCCGACATCGCTTCTTTATTTATATAGGTGATCGTGATGCCGGAGTACTTTTCCGTCAGCGCTTCCATCATCTCCAAAGCCGTTCCGGCGCTACCGCCCGGCGTGTTCATGTCGAGCACAACCACGTCAGCACCTTCTTTCAGTCCGCGCCGCAATATATAGTGAACGGGATCGGCGATTTGGTCGCGAACAGGGATTACGATAACCGACACCTTCTTATCCTTCGGCTGAGGCGCAATCACCTCCGCAGCGAAGACGCTGCCAGCACAAAGAATGAGCAGCCCTGCGGCCAGGAATGTCAGGAAGCGCGGCATATCATAGGGAAACTGGATGGTTCGGCGGTCGGATGCAAGCGCGCCCAAGGCCCAGCGCGTTACAATCAACATCCGCGTTTCCAACGGGGCCGGGTTCTTTGCAACCCCCGATATGAAAAATCCCGATTAAAAACATTTTGCCTGCCCGGCTTTCCGCGGTAACACGTCACGCATGGAAAAAGTCCCGTATCTCGGCACAGAAATCTACCGCTGGGAAGTCGGCCGCTCAATTTTCTTAGCCTCGCCCGAGCGCGGAGCGCGGCTGATGCACTGGCACGTCACGCTCGGCGACGGTTCCCTCCGAGAGGTCATCCATTGGCCAGAGCTGAAATCGATGGACGATTTCGTGAAAGCTCGCGGCGGCAATCCGGTGCTGTTTCCATTTGCCGGGCGCTGCTTCGACAAAGGCGACATCCATTTCTGGCGCGATCCCAACGGAGAACGCCGTTCCATGCCGATGCACGGCCTCGCCCGCCAAGGAAAATTTGAGCTCACTCGCATCGACGAGCGCGGTTTTGCCGCACAATTCGTTCCCGACAATTACGCCCGCGCGTGCTACCCGTACGATTACGAATTTTTGGTTACTTACCGCTTCGAAGCGTTGAGCCTGATCTGCGAATACTCATTGCGAAACCTCGGCAAGCAGCCGATCCCGTGGAGCGCCGGGCACCATTTCTACTTTGCTGTTCCGTGGCACGATGGACTGCAGCGCAGCGACTACGTAATTCGCATTCCTTCAACCAAAACCTACCGCCAAGACCACGGCTCCGGTCCATTGATGAGCGGACCGACACTGCAGCCAGAAGAGCCGTTGGATAATCGCGCGTTGATCGACACCTTCCACCTTGGCTTGAAAAACAACGTCGTCGTCTTTGGACCCAAAGCCATGCCCGGATCCGTGACGGTGAAAATCGGCACCTCGAAAGTGCCGCACCCGGAAGCAACAGTGGTGACGTGGTCGGCCGACGACACCGCGCCTTATTACTGCGTGGAACCATGGATGGGCCCGGCAAACGCACCTGAACACAAGATGGGCCTCCATTTCGTCCCGCCGGCACAATCCCAAAGCTTCGTGGTCGAACTGCAGGTCAAATAAACCGCCGCCGCGTAATTTCATCCTAGCCTCATGCATATTCCGCAAAATCCAATAGCACTCTTCGACGTAGGCGGGCCTGAGGTGATGATGATCTTTCTGGTGGTGCTTTTGCTTTTTGGCGGCAAGAAGATGCCGGAGCTAGCCCGCGGCCTCGGAAAATCGATTCGCGAGTTCAAAAAAGCCACCGCTGGCGTGGAAGAAGAAATTAAAAAGGCCATCGAAGCGCCCCCCGAACCGACGCACACACCCGTAAAAACCATCAAGTCGGCGGAACCAACTCAGGCCGCGGCAAATCCGTTTCTCGCCGCGCCGACGCCCACCCTCACTCCTGCAGAGTCAAAACCAGAGAGTCAGCCGCCGACCAGCTGACTTATTCCCATGTGCAGCGAAGAGCCCATTCGCATTCCGATTACGGACGAACTGGATCTTCATACGTTTGTTCCGTCGGAGATCGCGACGCTGCTTGAGGCTTATATCGAGGCGTGCCGCGCAAAAGGATTTCGTCGTGTACGAATCGTTCACGGCAAAGGCACTGGAACGCTCCGCGAAACGGTCCACGCGTTTCTACGACGTTCGCCCGTGATCACGAAGTTTCACCTGGGTGACGAAACCAGCGGCAGCTGGGGAGCGACGCTCGCCTACTTGGCACCACTGAAGAACGCGGCGGAAGACCGGAGTTGCGAGGACGAATGAAGTTCGAAAGGCTCGCCAACTCATGCGCGCCTATCTCAACCAAGGAATCCTGCTCGGCCTCGGCTACGTGGCGATCACGCTCATACTTGCTTTCGCCGGTTTCCATTCCGATCCGTCAAAATTTCCTGCAGCAACGGACATCTCTTTTTTTGCGAATCTCGCGCTCGGTATTCTCCTCATGGTGCGCGGCGTTCGAGCGAGACGGCTGCTCACGCCGCCGATTTATGATTTTCCGTTCGGACTCGCGATGGGAATCGCCGTTTTCATCGCGCTCGTTGGTGGAATCGTCGCTGCGCTCTTCCAATTCTTCTACATGTGGCTGCTGAATCCAACTTTTTCGGAAACAGCGATCCAAGCCGGCCTCGCCGAACTGCAAAAGAGCGGAGCCTCGGCTGACCACTTGAAACAATCCGAAGAACTCCTGCGTACCCTTTACCGCCCGGCCATTTATCCGGCATTCCGTTTCCTCTTGGCAACCACCCTCAACGTCATCGTCGCAGCTGCCATCGCGGGCATCATGCGGCGAAAGGCAGTCGCTGAGTCAGCGCCCTGAGCGCCTGTGCTCTCACCCACTTCCCGCACTCTTAAATTAGAAGGGCCCCGGATTTCTCCGGGGCCCCGTTGTTTACTAACTTAGAAGTCCAGCAACGTTACTTGCTGAACACTCGCCCACTCATCCGGTAGTCGAGGGCCGCGAAGGCCAGAAGAGCACCGACGACCGCGAAGCCGACGACGCCTTCCACACCGATGACCGGGGTCTTAATCCCGGCGACCGCCGCCGCAACGGCAACGAGACCGGCAGCGGCTAGGGCGATAGTAGTGCGATATGCTTTCATGTTATTTATCCTTTTGTTGATGTCCGATTTCTCGGACGGGCAGAGAATACCAGAGGATATTTAATAGTTGAAATAATTGGTTTCTATATTAACCATAGATTAAACCTATGGAATTACACCAACTCCGCTACTTCGTGAACGTAGCCGAAACAGGTAATTTCACTCGCGCGGCCGAACGCAGCTTCGTCAGTCAACCTTCTCTAAGTCAGCAAATTATAAATTTAGAAAAGGAGCTGAAACATAAGCTCTTCCACCGGCTGGGGCGGAAAGCGGTGCTCACAGAAGCCGGAACCGTATTTCTCGAACGCGCCCGCCGAATCCTTTTTGAGGTCGACGACACCACGCGCGAGCTCCAAGACAGTCCCGGCTTAGAACGGAAAATCACCGTCGGCGCGATCACCACATTGGCGCCCTACCTCATGCCGCAGCTGATCGCGCTTTGCCGAAGCCGGCTTCCGCACCTACAAGTGAATGTACGCGAGGATTTCAGGTCGGATCTCACAAAAGCCGTTCTAGAGGGCGAACTAGATCTCGCGATCGTCTCGCTCCCAGTGAAAGACCCACAGATCTCCGTGGAAGTTCTTTTCCAAGAAACGCTCCTGCTGGTCGTCGGGAAACCGCACCCACTGGCAAGCAAACCAGAGGTCACCACCGCGGACCTCGTAGATCAAACGTGGATTTTGCTTGGAAGCGGCAGCAGCCTCGCGAATCAAATTCAGCGGTTCTGCGGCGACCATAATTTTGAGCCAAAGATCGGTTATCGCTGCGCACAGGTGGCCACCGTGAAGGCGTTGGTCGCGTTGGGAGCAGGCATTTCAATTTTGCCGCAAGTCGCTTTGGCCGCCGATGATCGTTCGCGCCTGATCTCAAAGCCTCTTGCTGACCGAACACCGACACGTGAGATCGGGATTATCCGACATTTGCAGCGCTATCAAAGTCTCGGCGCTGAACAGTTCATCGGTCTGTTGCGCGAACACGTCAAAAAGCCGACGTAGCGTACAGGTTGAGTTTGTTGTTTCCGACGAAGGTGGTACGTTGGAAACTTTTCATGAGTCGGACCGACCATCCTACACACGCGAACGAGAAGCTAGTTCTCGGCATTTTAGCGCTTATCCAGTTCACGCACATTCTGGATTTCATGATCATGATGCCGCTGGGTTCGCACCTGATGCGGGTATTCTCAATCACGCCCGGGCAATTCAGCCATTTGGTGGCGGCGTATGGTTTGTCCGCGGCGGTATTCGGATTTGCGGGCGGATTTGTGCTCGACCGTTTTGAACGAAAACATGCGCTGCTGACGCTCTACACAGGATTTTCACTTGCCACGCTCGGCTGCGCGCTGGCGCCCACCTACTGGATGCTGCTGATCGCGCGGATCGCAGCCGGCGCTTGTGGTGGCGTGGCTGGTTCGGTCGTCACCGCGACCGTGGGCGACCTGATTCCGCCCGAGCGGCGCGGTCGCGCCATGAGCGTCGTGATGTCAGCCTTCCCCCTTGCGTCAGTGGCCGGCGTCCCATGCGGCTTATGGCTGGTCAACCGGTACGAATGGCACGCGCCTTTCTTTTTTCTTTCGGCGATCAGCGCAGTCATCCTTTTCGTGGCGCTCAAAGCGTTGCCACACGTCAAAAGTCACCTGGCGAAAGAGCATCCGTGGGTGCAAATGCGCAAGATCCTCACGCATCGCATCCACTTGCGCGGTTTTATGCTAAGCGCCGTTTTGGTGTTTGCAGGTGGTTGCGTAATCCCGTTCATGGCTCCGTCGATGGTCACGAACGCCGGTCTCCACGAAGATCAGTTGTTCCTGGTTTATCTTTGCGGAGGCGTTGCGACGTTCTTCTCCACCTTTATCATCGGGCGCCTTTCTGACCGCTTTGACAAACTTTATGTCCTCTCGTCGATCTCCGTTTTAGCAGCGTCTACCGTGCTCATCATCACGCGGTTAACTCCCAGCTCGATTGTTGTCACGCTGACGCTCTCCTCGCTCTTTTTCATCGGAATGTCCGGACGTTTCGCACCGACAATGGCCATGATCACGAATGCGGTAGACGCGCGCTACCGCGGAGGATTCATGAGCGTAAACTCGGCCGTTCAACAGCTCTCAAGCGGACTCGCCAACGTGACCGCGGGGCTGCTCGTAACAACTTCATCCGACGGTCGTCTCTCGGGATATCCAAATGCTGGATACCTATCGCTCGCTGCTTTCGCAGGAACAGTGTGCCTGGCTTGGTGGTTGCGGGCCGCTGCGCCGCACGCAGCAAAACCTCGTCATGCGCGGGTTATCACGACAACGGAACCATCACTCTCCTTGGCAGAATAGCATGTCAGCCGATTTACCGAATAGTTCTTTATCCCCAACGGGCTCGTCCATGGCGATCCGCCGGCCGGAGGTGCTGGCTCCGGCTGGAGACTGGGACTGTGTTCGCGCAGCCGTAGAAAATGGAGCGGACGCGGTCTACTTCGGCCTAGAACGGTTTAACGCGCGCATGCGAGCCCACAACTTCACCGTCGCTGATTTGCCGACGCTGATGGCTTTTTTACACCGCCGCGGAGTCCGAGGGTACGTCACCTTCAACACGCTGGTTTTTGCCAACGAAATCGGCAGTGCTGCGGAATATTTGCGGTCCATCATCGCGGCCGGCGTGGACGCCGCAATCGTTCAAGACGTTGGCGTTTGCCGCCTGATCCGCCGGCTTTCTCCTGATTTTCCGATTCACGCTTCAACACAGATGTCGGTGACGAGTGCCGCTGGCGTCGAATTCGCTCGTGCGCTTGGCGCCGAACTCGTCGTGCTAGCAAGGGAAAACAACCTGGATGACATCGCTAAAATCCAAGCGACCACACGCGCAAAGCAAACGGAGTTGCCGCTCGAAGTATTTGTGCACGGCGCGCTGTGCGTGGCCTACTCGGGCCAATGCTTGACCAGCGAGTCTCTCGGAGGCCGCTCCGCGAATCGCGGTGAATGCGCCCAAGCTTGCCGCCTGCCGTACGACTTGATCGCCGACGGCGGAAAAGTCGACTTGGGAGACCGACGTTATCTTCTCAGTCCAAGAGATCTGGCCGGCATCGACGTATTGCCCGCGCTGATACAGAATGGAGTTTCGTCGTTAAAAATCGAAGGACGCTTAAAAAGCGCCGAATACGTTGCAAGCATCACGCGCATATATCGGGAAGCGGTGGACCGCGCGACACAATCGCTCACGCATACCTCTCAAGAAGTCGACGTAAACGTTCCGCCTGCCGATCGTTACGAGATGGAAATGAGCTTTTCACGCGGGTTATACACCGGTTGGTTCGGTGGAACCAACAATCGTGAACTCGTCCACGCGCGGTTCGGCACCAAACGCGGCGTCTACCTAGGAGAAATCGCCAAAGTCACCGGCGAAACCGTCGGCATAAGACTTGCGGCGCCGCTAAAACCTGGAGATGGCGTGGTGTTCGACGCGGGCAAACCCGAGGAGCGCGAGGAAGGCGGGCGCGTTTACAGCGTCTCCATCACGAACGGGGAGGCTACACTCGGTTTCGGCAAGGGCGATATCGATTTTCGCAAAGTGAAACCCGGACAACTTCTGTGGAAAACGAATGATCCCGCGTTGGACAGAGCTGTTCGCGCCACCTTCGCCGGGGAAAAAATCCGACATCAGCAACCTCTTTCTTTTGAAATTCACGGCCACGCAGGCTCGCCGCTCACTGTGATCGCGAATGACAACGAAGGCCACGCCGCAAAAGTCGCATCGCAAAACCTTCTCGAAACCGCCACAACTCACCCGCTTTCCCAGAGACGGCTTGAAGAGCAGTTTGGCCGACTTGGCAGCACGCCATTCAAGCTAGGAACCCTCGTTTCTTACCTCGAAGGTGAGGTCATTCTCCCGGTCAGTGAACTGAATCAACTCAGGCGAGACGTCGTGGCAAAGATCGACCAACTCCGTGCCGAACCAAAACGTTGGTCACTGACCACGACGCCGCTAGGCTTGGATTTAGGGACTTCTTCACCAACGACAGCCTCCGAGAAAAATAGGGAGATCCCTGAACTTATTCTCGTAGCGCGAAGCATGGCACAGCTGGAAGCTGCTTTGCGATGCGCGGATGTCTCCACGTTCTACTGCGAATTCGAGAACCCCAAGCATTACCGCGACGCAGTACAGCTATTCCGAGACCACAAAATCGCCACCCCCAGCACCTCCTCGTCGGAGAGCACAATCTGGGTGATGCCCCCTCGTATTTTCAAGCCCGGCGAAGAATGGATCTTGAAACAGGTTCGTTCGTCCGACGCTGACGGGTATTTAGTCCGCAACTACGACCACCTCAACTTCTTCGCCGGAGACCGTAAACGCGGAGATTTCTCGCTGAACGTCGCCAACCCTCTCAGCGCGGAGTACTTCATAAAACAATACGGCTTGGAGCGAGTCACGATTTCCTATGACCTCAATGTGAGCCAGGTGGAAGCCCTACTGGAGACTGCGCCTCCCGAATGGTTCGACCTGACACTGCATCAGCATATGCCGATGTTTCACATGGAGCACTGCGTGTTTTGCGCGTTCCTCTCAACGGGAAAGGATTATCACGACTGCGGTCGGCCGTGCGACAAACATCAAGTGAAACTGCGTGACCGTGTCGGCGCCGAACTGCCCCTCAAAGCCGACGCGGGTTGCCGCAACACCGTTTTCAACAATCGCGCGCAGACCGGCGCAGAATACCTGGAACGGTTTCTGGCGCGTGGTGTTCGTCATTTCCGCGTCGAGTTCGTGGACGAAACGCCTGAGGACGTTTTCCGAATCGCTTCCAAGTACCAGCAGCTCTTGCGAGGCGAGATTCGCGGCGCCGACCTATGGCGCGAATTCAAATTTATCAACCAGCTCGGCGTAACGCGCGGGCAGCTCGAAGCGATTCCTCAAACGATCCACAAGAAGGTTTAGCTTCTTGCGCGGACGGAATACGCAATTCACGAACCTATTGGCAGGAGGAAATAAAAATCCGTTCCTTCGCCCAGTTTGCTCGCACAGGCGATGGAGCCGCCATGAGCAGTCACAATTTCCCGTGAAATCGTGAGCCCCAGCCCCGCGCCTTTGCGCGTCTGTCCCGGCACTCGGTAGAACTTCTCGAAGACGTGCGGCACATTTTCCGCCGGAATACCGGGGCCTTGATCCCGGACGCCGAAACGCACAAAGCCTTCCTCGGCGGGCTTCGCGTAGAGCGTGATTTCTGTCTGCGGGGGTGAATACTTCGAGGCATTCGCCAGCAAGTTGATAAACACGTGCCGCAACCGATCGGCATCGACATTTACCCGCGGCACACCGCTTTCTACCTTGATGACGATCTCTTGCTCGTTCGCTTCAACGATCGGCCTCATTTCACGCGCCATCTCCGCCAGCATCGGCTCGACCTCGACCTCGCGTTTATTGAGCGGAGCCACACCCGCCTCCAGCCGGGCAAGATCGAGAAGGTCGTTCAATATGCGCAGCAACCGATCGGCATCGTCCCGCGCCGTTTCCAGCAAGTCACGCTGTGGGGCAGAGAGCGCACCGACCTGTTGCTCAAGCAGCAGGTACACCGCCATTCGCAGGCTCGTGAGCGGTGTCTTCAGCTCATGACTCACCGTGCCGACCAAATTGCTCTTCGCGTCGTCGAGCAGCCGGAACTTGGTGACGTCTTGGAGAATCAAAGCCGCGCCACCGAAGCCTGTCAGGGCGTCGCCGATGGCCAGAATGCGCGGGAGGAAATGCCTCTCTTCGCGATCCAAGTGGACCGTCACCACTTGATCGTAGCTTGCCGGTAGGTAATGGTTTCCGGTTGCGAGCACCTCTTGCAGCTTCGATGCCAGCTTTGGCGGCAAACCGTCGGAAAACTCCGCTGTTGCCGCGAGCGCTTCCGCCGCCGGGTTCTTAACTTCATGAGTACCATCTTTGCCTATTACAAACAGCGGATCGGGCGTGGAGGTCAGAGTCGCCTCCATCGTGCGTTGAGCGCGAACAACCTTGGCCGTCGTGGCGTCACGATAAGCACGCAGTTTAGAGGCCATCCCATTGAAGGTCCGCGCAAGTTCACCCAGTTCGTCGCGCGAGGTCACCGGCACCTCCTTGTCCCAATCGCCATCGCCAAGAGCTGCAGCCGACGCGGTGAGTGCTTGGACCGGACGGAGAATCGACCGCGCGAGTCGATAAGAAAGAAACAGGGACAAAAGAATACCGCCCACGAGCGAAGCCAGCAGAATATTAATGCCGGTTTTTACGACATGCGCTGCACGGTTCGTCGCCGATCTCAATTCGGCGTAATCGAATTCCGTAATCTCTTTCAGCGCGCGCAGAGTCCTAAACAACGCCGTTTCTGCTTCCGTGTAGCTGCGCATCGAGGCGGGAGCGCTGCGCGAGTAAACCTGCTCCCCAAGCTCCGACAAATGATCGAAGGACTCCACGACCTTGCTGACGGAATCGGCACGCGTCGAGCCGGCCGAAGAAAACGACTGCTCCATAAGAGCCTTTTGAAACGTTCCCCGATGCAGATAGTACGCGTCGCGCGATTCGAGCACACGGCCGTTTTGACCATCGTGGATCGCTTGCACCATAGCGCGCGCTTCCTCACTCATTTCATAGCAGCCAATCATCCAGCGGTAGCTGTCCGCCAGGCGTTGCTCCATCGATCTCGCCACTTCGCGTGCGATAAACACCGTAGCCAAACCCACACCAATAAAAAGGAGTAAGAGCGGTAACAATCCCAAGTAGAGCCGTGTTCGAAGCATGGCCGGATATGGCGAGCGGATTCCTAGCAGTAATTTGCTACCTTAAGCATCAGAGCAAACCCAGCTTTTGCCGTTTCCGATATAGCGTGGCGGGATCAATGCCAAGAGTACGTGCAGCCTCATCCAAGTTACGCGCGCTCGCTAGGGTGCGGCGTATGTGTTCGGTTTCCAGCTGATCGATCGTCACTCTTGCGCCCACAGCGATGCTCGCGTCTGCCGTTCCGTGGGAAAACTCATCGGGCAAATCTGCAGCCTCTATCATATCGCCAGATGCCAAAATCACGGCTCGCTCAATCACGTTTCTCAGCTCGCGCAAGTTACCGGGCCAAGGGTAGCGCACGAACGACTCACGCACGGAAGGCGAAAATCCTTTGGTTTTCTTTCCAAGTCGCTGCGCAAAAAACTCACAATAGCTCTCGGCGATTTTAATCAAATCCGCAGGCCTGTCCTTCAGTCCCGGAAGTTGCAGCGAGATCACATTTAGCCGGTAAAACAGATCCTCGCGAAAATGTCCGGCCTTTACCTCATCAGCCAAATTGCGATTGGTGGCCGCAATCACGCGCACGTTCGAGCGACGCACCTTGGCTTCGCCGACACGTTCGTATTCGCGTTCTTGAAGGAGCCTCAAAAGCTTCGGTTGGATTTCCCGAGGGAGCTCGCCGATTTCATCGAGGAAAAGCGTTCCACCATCGGCGGCGGCCACTTTGCCAAACGTGTCGTTTACCGCGCCCGTGAAAGAACCTTTCACATGGCCGAACAACTCGCTCTCCAACAATTCCCGGGAAAGACTCGGGCAATTTACAGTGACAAAAGCGTTCTCTTTCTGGGGACTGCGCCGGTGAATTTCCCTGGCCAAGACACTTTTCCCAGTGCCACTCGGCCCCAAAATCAGAATCGTCGCGGGCGTTTCCGCGGCTTTGAAGGCCATCTGCAAAATTTTCTGCATTGTCGGCTCGCCCGAGTCGAAATCGATTTGCGGACTCTGCTCGGTCAGCTGCGTCTCCAATTGCTGCACGCGCTGCTCAAGCTTTCTGGCGCGAACGACCTTGTCAAAAACCTGGCGGATTTGGTCCGGCGTAAATGGTTTCGGAATAAAATCAAAAGCACCGCGCCGCATCGCTTCGACCGCGGTGCTGATGTTCGCGAACGCTGTGAACATCACCACGACAAGAGAGGGCTGTGCTTGTAACAACTTTTCCAATACGGCCAGACCGTCCTCGCCACCCAAATTTACGTCGAGAAAACAAACGTCGACGAGGCCTTCCTCCAGCGTCTTCAGAGCTCTGAGCCCGTTTGGAACGCCAATGACCTCGTGCCCCATCATCTGCACAGCCACCCCGGTCGTTTTCCGGATGCCGGGTTCGTCATCAACGATTAAGACGCGCATGATTGAGTGATCGGGGGTCGGACATCTTTTTCAGGTGGCTGCAGTGAGCGCAAGCGCTTGCTGTATAAAAAGCCAAGGCGGGGCCGCATAAGCGACCCCGCCAGGTCCAGCTTCAACTAACAATCCCGGAGGCAGCACCTCCGGGAATTCAAAAAAATGTATCAGAAAAAGAACCTGCAGCTAACTCGCGCCAGTTCTCCGGTGACGATGTTTAATATAGACCACAAACATCACCAGCGCCAGCAGCAAGCAGCTAAAAGCAGCTATGCCCCCCAGAAGACTCGCAGTTTCGCCCCCGGTTCCCAGAAAAGTGAAGACCACACTTACGATTGCAATCAATAAGAGCGAGATCGACCAATTTAAAAGTACCGCGTCGTCGGTTTTCATGGCTGTTTTCCCTCAGCGAAATGGGTTTTGTGGGCAGTAGTAGGTTCGGGTAAAGACACGTTGTTCATTTGCAGCGAAGAATGCGTGATGCGCCTTCGCCAGCGAGCAGGTTGCGAAATCCATGCCAGCCTTTCACCGGTCTGCATTAGTATCTCCAGCGAACGGATTTACAAAATCACATAACGGTTGCGGCGTTTACTAACATGCATGTTGCACTACATGTCGCGTTTAACTTCCCGCAAAACGCATGGGAGATATCTCGGTGGGTTTGTACACTATTTTTACAGACCGGCAATTTCTAGGATCGAATCTGGCCTGAGAAACGTTCAGACGTGTTGTTTCCATGAGTTCCGCTCCTTCAGATCCTACAGCTTCACCGTCCATTGCAGAAGCGTCGTCGCCAGTCCTTCCCCTGCCGCCACGTTTGCCTGACTTGGAAATCAAAGATGCTCACCTCATCTTTGAAGCCGCTTGGCAAGATTTGGAGGCTTCGAGGCCGCGGAACGAACTTCGTTTTCCCAAAGAATTGTTGCTCCTCGGCGGTGCACCCGGCGCCGGCAAAGGAACCAATACCGCTTTCATTGCGAAAGCCCGCGGCCTGACGTGTCCGCCCATCGTGATGAGCTCGCTCCTTGATTCACCTGAGGCTCGGCGCATCAAAGATGCCGGTGGCATGGTGGGCGATCGCGAAGTCGTGGGGATTTTGCTGAAAGAGCTGCTCAGACCCGAGTACCGTGACGGCGCTATTCTTGACGGATTTCCCCGAACCAAGGTCCAGGTGGAATGCTTGAAGCTGCTTGTTAACAAGATGCATCAGCTTCGCCGCGAGTTCTACAACACGCCGCTCGGCATTCATTTTCGCCAGCCGACCGTTCACATCATGGTCCTCTTCGTAGACGAAAAGGAGAGCGTGGCGCGCCAGTTGAAGCGCGGCCGCGAAATCACCGCGCACAACGAAGAAGTACGCCGCACCGGCATCGGCGAGCTCATCGAAATTCGCCCGACCGACTACGACCAAGCTTTGGCACAGCGGCGCTATCGGGTGTTCAAGGAACAAACATGGTCCGCGCTCCAATCGCTGAAAGAAATTTTCTACTACCACTTCATTAACGCGCAGGGACCGATCGCAGAAGTTGAGCAGAACATCCTTCAAGAACTTCAGTACCAGAGCTCGCTTGAACTGGATCCCCGAACCCACGATCTGCTTCGCACGCTTCCGGTCGCCAATGAAATCACAGTTCACGCCCGGCAGGAACTCGTGAAGCGGTTGGACAGCTATCAGTTCGAGCACGAAAAGCTGCTCACGAAGGTCGTGATGTTCATCGATAAAAAGATCATGCCGATCGTGCTGCGGCATGCGATTTCCGGTTTCGCGCTCGTCAACACCGAGGATTCGCTTTTGGAAGACTCGCTCGCCTTGGCGATGTTGATCGACGTTTTTTCGGAGCGCGGATACCACGCGGTTGTCGACCTGCACCGCATTGAGGTGCCGGAAAAATTCAACCTCGCGACAGGCCAAATCACCTGCCGAGTCAAAAAGGTCTACCGCATCCAAATACGGTTCCCTGGATCTGAAATCCGACGCGGCTAAAACACCTTAGGTGAAAAGCTATTTCGTCGAGCGACGGTACTACGCGTCGGACGAAACCAGTCTGCACGATTTTTACAAATCGCGAAGACCGGCGTAGACATGCTGTAATTGCACATGTCCCTGCATAACAACGGAAAAGATGGAAACTGCCCCTGCGGGATTTTCTTTTCGCCAATAATTTACTTTTTACATTTGTTTAACTTTCCCGGAGGATGTCCGATGTTACGGACGTGAACGCGCTCGTTCCCGAACTCGTAGCCAATGCTCCGCCGGTGGGGTATGCTACGCAGTCAGGAGAGCACGCTCACCCTAGCTGTCTGCAATGAGTCAGCCTGTTTCCAACGCCGTCCCCGCCACCCATTCCTTCAAGGACCTCCCTGAAGCGGTGCAGGGGTATTTGCGAGACGAAGCAAATCTTTCCACCGCCCGGCACGTGTTGGAAGACGCCCGCAGTGACGCACTCACCCGATTGGAAGAGCTCCGCAATAGCCGTCCGAAAATTGCGGTGCTGATGACGAAAAAGCAGAAGGAGGATTTCGCAAACGGAACCGCCGCCATTCAGCAACAAATTGGCGCCATTGACGCGATGCTCGCACGAGTGTCCGTTGCGCGCGACCGGATTCAGGGGCCTCTTCGCGCGATGCTGCTTCAGCACATGGAACAAGCAGATCCGCTCTATAAACAAGGCCTGCGCGCTTCACGTTATCACGAGCATTGGCGCCGCGGCCACTCTCTTGTTGACGACCGGCTCCAAGGATTTCTGCGCGACCTTAAAGTTGCACGCACGGCTTTGGCCAATGGCGTCGCACAGGGGGCGATGGCTCACACGGAAGAAACAAACTGGAGCATCTCCACGTTGCACGGTGCGAGTGCCGCTCTCGATCTGGAAATCGATCGGCTCAATCACTGGGCCGCTGAACATGCCAAATGCGTCGAAGGAACCCACTTTGGCCGCGTTCGCCTGCCGCTTCTGGAGCATTGGTCGTGCGTCGCAAGAACTGAAATGCTCGCACGCACCACACCTGCGGCTGCACTTCCGACCGTCGAGGCGATTTACACAGAGTTCGTCGAGTACCGTCAGCCGAGTCTCAAGACTCTCATCGGGATGTTTCAAGCGGCGGCTGATGAACATAGCCAAATCGCTGAAGGCCGGCTTCGGCAGCGCTGGAGCCAGTACCTGAATTACGCTGAGTGCCATCTCGTCACTGACGCGGAGCTCGAGCCCACGCTGGCGGCGATTGAGCAACGGCTGTCCTCCGCAGAACGCGCGCGGCTGGCTGCACAGCTGCCTTTTGATCCTTTCGTCACCGAGAGATGATCAGCCTAACAACTCCGCTTTGCCTGTCATAGGAACGAAGGAAACCGGGAGCAGCTCTTCTTCGCGGTACGTGGCTTTTTCTCGCGTGATCGCCTTCAGAGTTTGGCCGTGAGCTGGGCCAATTGGCGCAATCAATCTGGCGCTGTCATTCAACTGCTGCAAAAGCGGCTCAGCCACTCGCGCTGCCGCGGCCGCGACAAGAATGCCATCATACGGGGCATTCTCCAACCATCCGAAGTAGCCATCGCCAGTCGTTAGCTCGACGTTGGCAATCCTCAACTCGGCCAGCGTCTTCGCCGCGCATTCCGAAAGCTCTGGTAAAATTTCCACGCTAAAAACGCGCTCTGCAACAAACGAAAGAACCGCGGTTTGATAACCACTGCCGGTCCCGATTTCGAGAACTCGAGCGCCGCGGCCAACCCGGAGCGCCTCCGTCATGAAGCCGACAATGTAGGGCTGCGAAATCGTTTGGCCTAAACCAATTGGAACTGCGTGATCTTCGTAAGCCTCTTCGCGCGACGCATCAGGCACGAACAAATGCCTTGGAACAATCCGCATCGCCGCCAGCACACGCTCGTCCCTTATACCGCGGGCCGCAACCTGTTCGCTCACCATCTTGAGGCGCAAACGCTCAAATGCCTGTTCTGAACGGCTCACAGCCGCATACCGTACCGCCGAACCCCACGGTCCTCAAGTCCGTCCTACTCGTAACGCAGTGCTTCGATAGGATCGAGCCGAGCCGCCTTCCACGCCGGATAAAACCCGAAAACCACGCCGATGCCGCCGCATACAATCATACCGGCCGCGACCCACACCCACGGAAATACAAGCGTCCCCTTCAACATCACTGCAACGACGAGACCTAGGCCAACACCGACGACAACACCCGCCAAACCACCCACCATCGACAGGGTCACGGCCTCGATCAAAAATTGCATGAGGATATTGCGCTGTTTGGCACCAATGCTTTTTCGCACACCGATCTCCTTTGTACGCTCCGTCACGCTCACCAGCATAATGTTCATCACGCCGACACCGGCCGCCAACAAAGCGATCGCGCTGATCACAAACGCGCCGATCGAGATCACGTCTGCAATCTTATTAAATGATTCGATCAGCGATTCGTTAGTTAGAATTTCAAAATCGTTTTTATCTTCCGGATCGAGTTCGCGCACGAGCCGCATCATGCCGATCGCCTTGTCCTGAACAGCACCCAGCTCAGCCTGGCTGCGCGCCTGAACATTGATGCCTATCGAGCGCCACGCACGACCGTAAATCGCGAGCCAGCGCGTAATCGGCGTAATCACAAAGTTATCCTGGCTCTGCCCGAACGATGTTCCTTTGGGAGCAAATTGCCCGACGACGGTGTAGTTCTGGCCATTGATTCGCACCATGCGACCGAGCGAGTCTTCATTGGGGAAAAGCACCTTGGCTACGTCATCGCCGATCACACAAATCGGACGGCCGAGTGCGACGTCCTCAGAACTCAGATTCCGTCCATAAGCGAGTTCGTAATTATACGCCGTCGTGTAGTTCTCATCCGTGCCCGCCAGACGTGTATTCGGATTTGTCTTACGGTCGCCATTCACGACGCGCAGACCGCCACGGCCGATGGTTAAACAAATCCGCGCACTATCGCCCATCAACTCCTTAAAGCGATCCGCCACCGGGTAAGTGATGTCGCGGCGGTTGCGCAAACGGTCATTCGCGTGGCCGAAGTTGAACGTCCATTTGCTGATTTGAAAACTGGCAGAACCCAAAACGGTGAGATTTTCCTCAACTTGACCGCGCAAGCCGGCAATCACTGTCATCACGCCGATAACCGAAAACACACCAACGGAAATACCTAAAATTGTGAGACTCGAACGAAGTTTGTTCGCGTTGAGCGCCGCAAAGGCGAGTCGGAGGATTTCAATAAACAGCATGGAAGTTTATTCGTAACGGAGCGCTTCGACAGGATCGAGTTTGCTCGCCTGCCATGCAGGAACATACCCGCTCAGCACGCCTGTGAGGATCGAAAGGAACAGCCCGACGCACACCAGCAAGGGTGAGAACACCAGCGGGAACGTCTCTGAAATCCGACCCACCATCGTCGCCATTCCCCAGGCCATCAGCAACCCAGCCAAACCGCCAATCAGACAAATGCTCACGGCCTCGATGAGGAACTGAAGAAGGATGGTGCGACGCCGCGCTCCCAGCGCCTTCCGCGTGCCGATTTCCTTCGTCCGCTCTTTTACGCTCACATACGTGATATTCATGATACCGATGGCACCGACAAAAAGCGCCAAGCCGGTAATGAAGAGCCCCGCAAGGGCGATGCCACGTTTGATCGGGTCGAGCTGCTCACGAACGACCTGCTGACTATTGATTTCAAAATCATCTTTTTTCTCCGGCCCGAGCTGGCGAACACGGCGCATCAGTCCGCGTAATTCTTCTTTCGCTTCGTTCATTCGCGTCGCATCGACCTGCACACGAATCATCGGATTGGCCCAATTAATAGGATAACAGCGCCTAAACGTGTTGATCGGCATGATCGCCAGCTGATCGAGGCTGAACAACCCAAGGAAACTTCCCTGTCGCGCAGCAACGCCGATGACCGTAAACTGTTGATCTCGCACGCGAACAACTTTACCCTCTGGCGATTCGTTCGGGAAAAGCGCGTTTGCGACGTCCACTCCCAGGATGAGAACATTTCGGGCACCGTGCGCCTCGATCTCGGAGAAAAAGCGCCCCTCCTTCATATCGGTCCGCATTATCCTGGGATAATCCGCGCTGTATCCTTCGATATGGATGTTGTTCACTTGGTTCTCCCCGCGCACGATCGTACCTTCCCACTCCGCTGAAGGCACCGCCATTTTGAGCGGTCCGTCCGGATGCGTCTCAATCCATTCGTTCACGCGATCTGCAAGACGTGGATGGAGCGAAGGGCGATTTCGGAAGTTCCACCAATCGTTGGACGCATCTCGCCACGGCCATTTGGTAACGTACAAAACGTCATCGCCAAATCCAGCGAGGCTTTTCTCAACACCCGCATCGATACCCAAGATCGCCGTACCCATCAGCGTGACCGCGATGATGCCGATGATCACGCCGAGCGCAGTGAGGATCGAACGCATTTTGTTCGCACGAATCTGCGTCCACGCGATTCGAAACGACTCAGAAACCTCGTAATACAGGCGCCGCATAACTGCCCGTCAGGTACGCTTGTCCGACTCGATCAGTCCGTCGCGAAGGCGTACGACACGGCGCGCGTGTTGCGCGATGTCTTCTTCGTGAGTGACCACAATGATGGTATTCCCCTGTTCGTAAAGATGCTCGAACAAGGCCATGATTTCCTCACCGGTCCGGGAATCCAAATTACCCGTTGGCTCGTCGGCCAAGATAATGGACGGCTTGTTCACCAAGGCGCGGGCGATGGCGACACGTTGGCGCTGACCGCCGGAGAGTTCGTTCGGCTTGTGAAACATGCGTTCGCCCAGGCCGACGTTTTGCAACGCCTGACGCGCCAGCTCGAGCCGTTCAGCTTTCCGCATGCCCGCGTAAATCAACGGCAGCTCGACGTTGTGCAATGCATTCGACCGCGGCAGCAAATTGAACGTCTGGAAAACAAAACCAATCTCCTTATTACGGATTTCAGCTAGTTCGTCATCGATCATGTGAGCCACATTTTTGCCGTTAAACTCGTAACGTCCGGCTGTCGGCGTATCGAGGCAGCCGAGCATGTTCATCAACGTGGATTTGCCGCTGCCCGACGGGCCCATGATGGCGAGATACTCGTTTCGATGAATCTTTAGGCTGACGCCGTTGAGTGCGTGAATCACTTCGGAGCCCATTTTATAGAGCTTCGTAACGCCTTCGATTTCGATCACGCAGGCGCCCCAAGGACGGGTAGCTCGAGACGGCGCGGGAGCAGCTGGAACACTCAAGGTCATGATATTCTGAATACAGAGCGTCGCTGTGCTTATTTCTTCCCGTCTTTGTCTTTCTTCGGGTTGTCGATCTTGACCTTCATCCCGTCTTTCAAGGTGCGCGTGATCGCGGCGAAGCTGCCGCTGACGACCTCGTCGCCTTCTTTGACTCCGGATTTGATTTCCATGTGAGTCGTATCGGCGATGCCTGTTTCAACGGAAACCATTTTCACGGTGTCACCGCTAGCCACGAAAACGACGCGATTAAGTTTTTCGCGATCTTCGCGCTCGCCCTGTTTTTGCTGCTTTTCATTCACGGACGCGGCCGACCCTTCACCCTTCTGTTCGTTGGCCTTCCGGTCGCGATCGGAGGCCATTTCATCAATCGTCTTGGCGCCTTCGCGGGAGCGAACGGTCACCGATTGGATCGGCACAGCGACGACCTTTTCTGCCGTCTTGGTTTCGACGTCGGCATTGGCGCTCATGCCCGGGCGCAGCGGCACATCCTTGTCGAGAATGCGGATTTTAACTTGGAAATTCGTTACCTCGTCCTGGGTGCCCTGGCCCGTCACTTTGGCTGCCGAACCAATTTCTTTCACCACAGCCTCAAATTTTCGGCCGGGAAACGCATCGATCGTGACTTTGGCTTTGTCGCCGACCTTCACGTTGACGATGTCATTTTCGTTAATGTTTACGCGAACCTCCATGTTGGTGAGATCGGCCACGCGCATGACCTCTGCCATGCCGTACGAGCCGGTCGCGGCGACACGCTCGCCCACTTCGCTCGTGCGCGAGCTCACCGTGCCATCGATCGGCGAATAAATCGTCGTCTTCGCGAAAAGATCGTTCGCCTGTTTCAGAGACCCTTCTCCGCGGCGGATGTTGGCCTGCGCGCTTTCGAGATTTGCCTGAGCAGTATCCACGGCGGTCTTCGCGGCGATAAATTCAGAATCCGAAATGAGATGGCGGTCGAAGAGATCTTGGCTTCGTTTGAAATCACTCTGCGCTTTTGCCAATTGAGCTTGGCTGTCGAGGTAAGCCGCCTTGGCCGCTGACAGTGAAGCTTCCGCCTGTTCGACTTGATAGCGGTAGTTGTCGGGTTTGATGCTGACGAGCAGATCGCCCTTTTTCACCGCGTTGCCTTCGCGCATCGGGAGCTGGACAATTTCACCGGACACCTCGGGCGCAATTTTCACTTCGACTTCCGGCTGAACTTTGCCGGTGGCCGAGACAAGCTGTATGATGGTTTTGACCACAGCCTTTTCGGTCGTCACACGAACGATGCCACGCTCGGCGTTACGTTTTTTCACGCCCATCACGATCACCGCGATCACGATGACCGCACCGAGGGCGATATAAAGAGGCAGGCGGGAACGTTTCTTTTTAACAGCAGGGCTGGAGCTCGACCGGGCGAGGTCGGAGGAGGAAGCGGGCATCATGATAAATCTTGGATAAACGGTACTACACCGCGGCAAAGGAGTTTGTTACACAAAAATTCCGCTAACGGCGCAAACACCGGCTAAACGGTAATTCCCGAGCTTATGTGACGCGAAAGCCACAGAAATCAGCACTTACAGTCAGGATTTTGGCAGACCAGCCAGCGCCGCGCCAACAATCCCGGCGTTGTTGTGCAGTTTGGCTGCGACAACCGGCGCCTGAGTCTTCAGGAACGGGAAAAATTTTTCACTCCGGGAACTCACACCGCCACCGAGTATGATCAGATCCGGCGAGAAAAGTTTTTCGATGAGCGCCAGGTATTGATTCACACGTTTGCTCCAGTGCGGCCAGGTGAGGTTTCGCTCTTTGCGCACCGACGCGGCCATGTACTTTTCAAAGGCACGCCCTTTGTGCGGGAGATGCCCGAGCTCAGTATTTGGAACCAGCACTCCGTGATAAAACAGCGCCGAACCAACGCCCGTCCCTAAAGTAAAGAGCATGACCACGCCTTTCCTTTTCTTTCCGACTCCAAAACGCATTTCGGCCAGACCCGCCGCGTCAGCATCGTTGATCACGCCGACTCGGCTGCGCGTCCGCTGTCCGACGAGCTTGCTCAAATCACAACCGATAAAACCCGGGTGCAAGTTCGCCGCGGTCATGATGACGCCGTCTCGCACCACACCTGGGAAACCAATTCCGATGGGCCCGCGCCATTGAAAATTCTCCGCGATCTCCGCAACGATGCCGGCCATGCGCCGCGGCGTGACCGGTTCAGGAGTCTCGATTCGAAAACGCTCCTGCAAAAGCTTCCCTTTTCCCGTATCAATCGGCGCGCCTTTGACCGCCGACCCACCTATATCGATGCCAAGGACGTTCATGGCATCACGATGCGTATCAACAGTTACATTGTCCATCCGGACCGTGCGGATGCCCATGAGAAATTTCCTGTGCCGTGGCCGCCCGAACGTTCACCACCTCGATATCAAAAGTGAGATCCACGCCTGCCAGCGGATGGTTTGCGTCGAGCACCACTTGGTCGCCTTCGATCGCCACAACCGTTACGATCGGCGCAAAACGATCATCGCCGGCCTGGAAACGGTCGCCGATCCGGAGCTCACCGTCGACCGGTAGCATGGCGCGCGGAACTTTCTGAACCTGCGACTCGTCGCGCAGCCCGTAGCCCTTCGCGGCAGGCACCATAATTCGCGGCTTCACACCAGGCTTTGCGCCCGCCAACTGCTCTTCAAGTCCTTCCACAATCTGCGATGCTCCTTCAAGATACGCAATTGGCTCACCTCCGACCGAGGTGTCCAGCACCTGACCTTGGGGATCGCGCAACGTATAATGGAAGGTGACGACGGAAGGGTTCATCTCCGGATGAAAGAGAGAGGAGAAACTGAATACGCAAATCTTCCTTTCGCTCGGACAAACACGGGGAAAAAAGAACTCAAAACCACATTTCCAACTCAACTTGCTTTACTACAATTTCTTATACGATCCCAAGCGCCAATTGGTAAAACCTCTCTAAAAACGCCAATTAATTACAGTTGGCGACTTGCCACCGAGGTGAACTGAGGCCAAAACCCTACCATGCGCTTTTTGCGCCTACTCCTTTTTGTGATCACCGCGTGCGTTGCGTCGGCGTCTGTCGGCCCAGCGCCGTTTACGTGGACAGGCGGAGCAGGCGATCACGACTACGCGAATCCCGCCAATTGGGCAGGAGGCGTTGTACCGCCAAACGACGGTTCGGCAACGGTCATGTTCGGCAACGCGAACGACACAACCGTCGTGCTGCCTTTCTTTGTCGATGTTGCCCAGATCCAGTTTCAGAACTCGTCGACGCGCCCCTACACTTTCAACACCGGGCTGCTGACGTTCCTGACGGTGGAGAACGGCTTGAGCAACACCGCCGGCGGCAACGTGCGGCTCGGAAACAACATTACGCTGAACCTTGCCGGCACACAATTTTTCAACATCACGTCAGGCAACGTCGAGGTCACCGGCGGACTCATTGGATCAGGCACGATGGTTAAGACGGGCAGCGGCACGCTGCGGTTGAACGGCTTTAATATTTTCTCCGGCAACACCCAAGTGACCGAAGGAGCATTGATCTTTGGCAACACCGCCTCGCTGCCTTCCGGCGTGATCACCTCAAGCAAGACCGGCTATGTCGGCGCGGAAAACCAAGCGACGTTGAAAGACATGATCGGACAGCTCAGCTCGCACGGATTTGCCGGATCGATCGGCCTCGATACCGCGCCCGGAGTCTCCGCTCCCGTCGTGTTTTCCGATCAAGTCGACGTCACCAATCTTCCCGACTACGCCGGGCTGGGTTCGACGACGTCAGCACGCCTCGTCGGCAATTTCCGCGTCAACGCCTATCAGGATTATCGTTTTAACGGCGGCGCGGGCACTCTGTACGTCGAAACCAATCTGACGAACGCACACTCGAACCTGCAGGTTCGCTCCACGTTCGGCACACCGCTGAGCGTTTTTCTGCGCGGCTCCAACAATTTCGCCGGGGCCGTCCAGGTCACCAATTCAGTCTTGGTGCTCGATAGCCACCAAGCCGTGTCGAGCGGCAAACTGCTCAATATCGAAGGCGCGGGCTACATCGGCGCCACCGAAAAGTTTGCCACCTCTGCAAATGGTTTCTTGTCGCTGCTCCAGACCAACAATTCCAACGCCATCGCGGGCTTCGACAGCGCCGATTTGAATTCTCCTCGCGTGATCAACGAGGCGATCGACCTCTCCGTCGGCGGCACGCGGACCGACCCTTACTATCTCGGCACCACCACCAAAGTCTCCATCTACGGAAAGATCACACCGACCGTTGGCGATGGGCTCTATCTGACAGCGGTTAAGGGCGGATACCTTACGATTGGTTCGGTTTTGGGAAGCAATATTCCCAACGTCACCGTGGGCCAGGCAGACTCTTTCGACCCGCAAGGCGGCACCGTCGATATCACCGGCTCAAACAGCTACACCGGCGGCACGCGCGTACTCGGCGGGACATTGCGAGTCAGCAGCAACGCAGCGCTCGGTACGGGCGGCGTTGAGGTGTCCAACCGAGGAACGCTCGATATCGCTTCCGGCGTCACCTTCTCCAATTCGCTTTCACTCGCTTCTGGAGCACGTCTCGGCGGTAACGGCATCGTTGCCACGCCGGGCGGAGTCATTTTCGGTCCCGGCACGATCTTGTCGCCCGGCGGCGTCAACCGCGTCGGCGCGCTGGCGTTCACCACCGGCATCACACTGGCCGGCGGTTCTACCATCGAGTTCGATATCGCCAACCTCTCAGCAGGCCCTGGCGTGGGCTGGGACTACATTTTCGCGAGCAAAGGCGTGAATCTCACGGCCACTTCGCTTTCGCCGATAACATTGGATCTGACCACGCTCACGCTCAGCGGCACGCCGGGACTTCTCAGCGGCTTCGACGCTAACCAGAGCTATAGCTGGCTCTTTATGAGTGGAACCGTTTCCGGATATTCGACTGACAAATTCATCTTCGATACGTCGAACTTCGCGAACAGCCTCGGCGGCGGAACCTTCTCCTTGGTCCAAGGCAACGCCGGCCTGAGCATCAACTTCACGCCCGTTCCCGAGCCAAGCACGTACATTCTCTACGCGTTAGGCCTCAGCGTCATCGCGATCCTCGAACTTCGGCGTCGCAAAAAATAGAGTTCGGGCGGTAAGACTGGCCGCATGAATTTGCGCCTACTCTGGAATGTCACGTTGCTGTTTGCGCTAGCCGCCTTCGCTTCGGCAGAAACCGAAAAACAGCTCGCCACCCGGATCGTCGACGCAGCGCGCAGCCAAATTGGAGTCACCGTCGGGTACGACCCCGCCTACCGGACGATCAGTTATCCGAATGGCGATGTGCCCAAAAACACGGGCGTCTGCTCCGACGTCGTTGTGCGCGCTCTTCGCACAACCGGCATCGATCTCCAAAAAGAGGTTCACGAAGACATGCTCAAGGCGTTCGAGGCATACCCGAAAAAATGGGGGCTAAAGCGCCCGGACTCCAACATCGACCACCGCCGCGTTCCGAATCTCATGTGCTATTTCGCGCGAAAACACATCAGGATGGACGAGAAACTCGACGTCGCGATGACGTATCGTGGCGGCGACATCGTGGCTTGGGATCTCGGCGGAGGAATCACTCACATCGGCATCGTCTCTGATCGGAGGACAGCCTCGGCGCCGCTGATCATCCACAACATCGGCAACGGCGCCCGCGAAGAAGACGTTCTCTTTAAATACAAAATCATCGGCCACTACCGCATCAAGACGCAGGGCTGACCGTCTACAACGAAAGCTCGCGCAGCAGTTTTGACGCGGGACGGCTGGCAATAATTTTTGCGCCGTCCTTCATTTTCACGAGCAGCTGTGCATTGTCGTACGGTTCGATCGCATCGACAAAATCGAGATTAACGATGTGCGAGCGGTGTACGCGTATGAAACGCGCCGGATCGAGACGCTTTTCAAAATTGCCGAGCGGCAGATTAACGAGGCTTGTTTTCCCCCGCGCGCGAACGGCGACGTAATCGCCCTCCGCCTCGAGCCGCTCGATTTCCCTAACCATTACAGGCATGATGCGGCCGCCGTCGCGAATAAGAAGCCTTTCCAAAGTCGAAGGCCCAAGCACGTCACGCACTTCTCCGAGGGCTGGTTTATCAGCACGCCGCTCGAGCACTTCTTTGGCACGCACCAACGCTTGCGAAAACCGCTGCCGACCAAACGGCTTCAATAAATAATCCACGGCGGCCAGCTCAAACGCGGCGATCGCATGCTGGTCGTGTGCCGTCGTGAAGATAATCGACGGCTCGTACAAAAACCGTTTCAAAACCTCCAAGCCCGAAAGCTCAGGCATGTTGATATCGAGAAAAACAAGATCGGGACGTTTCTCGTTCACGAGTTCCACGCCAGCGAGCCCGTCGGCTGCTTCACCCACGAATTCTAGCCAGCTCACATCGGCCAACAAATCCCGCAGTGTTTTTCGAGCCAGCGGCTCGTCTTCTACGATGACAGCAGTGAACTTCATGCGACCGACTCCACGATGGCGGTTTGCACAGCTGGGAGCTCCAAAATCACGCGAAAGCCTCGGCCCGGCGCGGTTTCGATCTTCATCGCAGCGGCATTTTGATGACGTAACTTGAGGCGTTGTCGGATCGCCGCCAATCCGACGCCGCCCGTCGTGTCAGGCGGAGGTTCAGCCGCGCCCGGACCATTGTCCTCGACGACGATCTTCAACCGCTGACCGACCACGCGTGCGCTGATTTTGACCGTTCCTCCTTCACGATGCGGCGAGATCGCGTGCTTGATCGCGTTTTCGACGAGCGGCTGCACCGTAAAAGTTGGGATCCAAAAATCCAGCGCTTCGGGCGCGTAATCGCGCTCCACCTTCAGGCGTTCGCTCAAGCGCAGTTTCTCGAGAGCCAAATATCGATCGACAAAGGTCAGCTCGTCGCGAAGCGGAAGTTCGTCATTACCATCACGCTTTGTCGCGATGACGTGCCTTAAAAGATCGCTGAACTGAAGCAGAGCTTCTTCGGCCAAAATCGAATTTTCACGAACCAACGCAGTGATGGAATGCAATGTATTGAAAAGAAAATGCGGATCGAGTTGTCCGCGCAAGGCATCCATCTGCGCGCGGACACGCAAGCTCTCTGCCTTCGCAGCGTTGAGTTCGCGCTCGCGCACCTGTTCAACCAGCCGTTGCACCGAACGCATGCCACCGACCACGCCGTAAACGAGCAGCCCGATCAGCATCATCCACATGACGCGTGACGATTGGAACTGCTTGAGCACGCTCGCGCCCGAAACCAGCGCGAGCGTACTAAAGAAGATGATATGCCAGGCGAACGCGAAGACCAGCCCCGCCGCCAGATGAATCGCAAAGAACTTTCCCCAATGGAAACGGCGTTCCGCAACTCTGCCAACGAACCACCAGCCCCCTATTCCTAGTAGAAAGCCAGGTACAAAATAAAACGCCGTATAGCCGATTGCCTTCGCCCACGAGCCACGGTCATCCGCGTGCATAGCCACCGCGTAGAGGGCAAAAAACGGCAGCCATCCGAGCGCGTAACGAAGCGTCCACAGCGTTTTTTCGGCAACGGTTTTCATTTTTTAGACTTTTCGGAAGTCCTGTTCAAGGAGGGCAGCAAAACGTACTTCACCCAACCATACTCCGGCTCAATCGCAAGCGCGTGTTCCCACGCTTTGCGCGCACCGACGACATCTCCGTGTTTCTGTTTCGCGATGCCTAACCACGCTAACGCTTCGGCGTGTCCCCAGTGAATCAAGGCTTCCTCCGGCTGTTTCTCGAAAGCCGCGTCTGCCCGTTCCAGCAACTTGATGCCGCCGTCAAGATCGCCGCCGAACATCTCCGGCGT
This sequence comes from Nibricoccus sp., assembly GCA_047600805.1. GTDB lineage: Bacteria > Verrucomicrobiota > Verrucomicrobiia > Opitutales > Opitutaceae > JADKHC01. Next base: position 4,419,540 of record JASGKG010000001.1, on the reverse strand, counting down.
CATCACCAAAACGACACCTTGGAAAAACATCACGCGCGGACTACCGGGCGCTCGACGCAGCGCTTTGCCGATGAGGGCGCTCGACTTCGGTCCAAGCGACATCGCAGATGCCCCGCCTTTGGGTCCGATCAACTGGTTGAGGATGTAACCTTGAAAGCCCGCTGCCTCGTCTTCCCATGAGGGATCTTTGATCGCTTCGAGCTCTTTAACCGCCGTTTCGAAGCGCTCGATCACCTTTTTCGCATCCTTTTGCGTCCGCGCGACACAACCCTCCGCATAATACGCGAACGCGCGGAAATAACGCAGCGCAGGATCGTTGGGCGCAGCCGCGACACCTTGGTCTATTTGCGATGTTTGCGCCGAGAGCAGCGCGCCGTCCATACGCAACGCTGCGCGTTCGACATTGGCTTCACATTCGGCGAGCGGAACAGTGCCGGCAGCCGCGACGGACGACACGATAATCGAGAACAACACACTATTCAGGAGTTTGGTTTTCATCTTAGTAGAAATTGAACATCGCGCCGAAGTAGATCACGCGGTTGAACAGGCTCGGTGAATTCCACCTCCGGGAAAAATCATCGGAGTACGAGTAATTGTAGACGTTGGCGCGGTTGAAAACGTTGTGCATAGAGAGATAGGTGGTCACGCCGAAGCTCGGATTAACGAACCACACGCGATATACCAAAAGGTCTAAGCGTTGAAGCGGCCGAACCCGCTCTGAGTACGCTTCGCCATAAATCGGCTGCCAGCCTCCGCCCAGCGCCGGCACCGCCCCACTAATCGGGGTGACCGGACGCCCCGCGCCGTAGCGCCAGCCAGCCGAGGCGTGCCAGCCACCGAGGGTTTTTTCAACCACCACCGAAACCGAGTGCGTGATATCCCAAGGCGCCGACTCCATGCGACCCGTGTTAGGGTCAGTGCGATCGGCGTTAACGTAGCTCCACGTCAAACGTCCCGTGAAATCACCCGGCAGAGTTGTTTTCCAAAAGAGATCCAGCCCTCGCGCCTCGCCAAAACCCGCCGCTGCAACCGGCGTGTGATCGCGCGACATTTGTGCGAGTGCGCCATATTGCTTCTGGTAGGCCTCAACGCGGAAAACCTGCGTATCGCGCCGATATTCGGCTGCGACAAACGCATCTTGTGCCCGCATTGCAGTCCTTTTCATCCTCCCGCCGTCCGCCGCGAAGAAATAGTAACCGTCTGGTATCTGGTGATAAGTTCCCCCTGCCACCGACAAACTCAGATCGCGCGCCGGCTCCCACGCGAGCGACACACGTGGGTCGGCTGTCGTTTCGTCCGTCAACTCCGAGTGATCCATACGACCGCCGACAATCGCGCGCACATGCCGCGTGACCACGGCGTCAGCTTGCAAAAACGCGCCTGTGCGATCGCCGTCGATGTCGCGGCGAAACCACTGGAACACACCATTGTCCGTGCGCGACTTCTCCAGCGAAAATTGACTGCCCGTCCACTCGACACCACCACTGAAAGCAACGATTCCCGACAGGTCGCGTGTGACGGACAGGTTAAATTGTTTTTGCGCATTACGCGTCGAGACATCGCCAAGCGGCGTCCGTTCATCACGGCTCAACGAATCCGAGCCGGCATTGCCATTCCATTTCCAATCTCCAAACTGATCGCTCCATGAAAGCGTGGCTAGCGTGCTGTGAACGCTCGCCTTATAAAGGCCCTTCAACTCGGGTGAATCGATGCGCAAGCTGAGGTCGTTTTCCTGATCCAGTCCGTACGAGCGAACCTCGCCGCCCGGGCGATAACTCCAACCAGCAGCCAGGCTCAGGTCGTGGCCACGAGGCTTTTCCTCATAATCATGCTTCGTCCCGTTGATGCCTACGATCGGCGCGACGCTCGATCGCACAGCCGTAGCGCGAAAGCCGATACCGTGTCCCACCGCCACGTTTCCCGTTGCGCCCAACGCGCCAAGGCCGAGATTGATTGTCGCACTCGATGACGTCGGAGCCGAACGTGTCGCTAGATCCACGACACCAGAAAGAACGTTGCCATATTGTGCGCTTAGGCCGCCGTTGAGAAACGTGATGGAGCGCGTCTGCATCGGATCGAGCGTACCCGAAAAAGAACCCGTCGGAGCATTCAAGCGCGTTGCCGCCGGATAACGAATTCCATTCACCAGCGTTGCCGTCTCGATGCTGTCGCCGCCGCGCACAAAAAGCGCATTCCCTTCATCAACCTGCTGGACACCAGGAAATGTTTGCAGCGCACGATTAATGTCGGCCGTCGAGCCCGGCGTACTCAGCACCTCCACCGTGTTCAAAATCGCACCCGGCGCCGCACCGGTCGGCATACGCCCGGCAATCACCGTAAAATCAGCGAGGCGCTCAACCGGCTCGCCAGCCGGCGGAACCGCACTTGCTGCTTCGCCTTCAGCAAACGCGTGACCGCTGATTCCGAAAACAACCGTGACAGCCGTCGCGAACGAAAACCGGAGTAGTGCAAAACATTTCATGCCCCTCCCGATGGGGCTTCCCTTGATTTCCTACGAGGGCGTTTCGATGAAACGCCGAAACAACCCGACGAATTGCAGCTATCGCCGGTCAAACCGAGCTCCGAAAAACACGCCGCCGAGCCAGCAGATCTCGGTCTCGGCGGCGGTCTTATGCGTGGTGTGAGGCAAATCAGGCCGCAACAAAATGGCGCCGTTTCCCTCTCAGCCAGGCAGACACACACAGTCCAAGCAGCGCGATGCCGGAAAAATACGTCGCAGGCTCCGGCACAGGCGTGATCGCACCGAACAGCCCGTGACTTTCGTCGCCAATTCCGGCGGTAAAATAAAGCGTATCCGCGCGGCCTCCGTTTCCTCCATTGCCGAATTGCAAGGCCCAGAGCCCTTCGATTTCCAGCGCGCTTCCGTCCGGGCGCGTCATCACGTCGATCCATGCGCCCGTCGCGAGATCATACGCGTTGATGCGACCGTCGCCAAAATTACCGACCAACAACTTACCGCCAAGCGCTCCAAAGCTCGTCGGTGCGATCGCCACCCCCCAGGGTGCGTCGAGCGCTCCGTTCGACGTCAGGCGGCGCACGAAATTGCCGTTCACATCGAAGATGCTCACAAAGCCGAGCCCCGCACCCGCGACTTCATCTTCCGCCATCGCATCTTGTTTGGCGTAGGTAACGAACAACTGGCCACCGAGGTTTTGTATATTAAAAGGCGCGTAGCCCGCCGGAAGCGTCGGGTCCAGAAAACTGCCCGCGAGCAGCGGCGCACCACCACTGCCAAAAACGTCGATGCGGTTGTTGTGAAAATCGGTCGCGTACAAATACGAACTCGCTCCGATCGACGAGACCGCCAGGCCTTTGTAGATCGCACCAGCACTCGAACGGTCGAAGAGCAATTCAGCCGTCGTGCCGAGCGCTCCGCGCCAGCCATGGATCGAGCCTTCTTCCGTCGCAAAAATAAAACGATCGGCATTAAACGCCGTGCCTCCATTGAAAATCTGTCCGGTCGGCGACGATGGAGAACCGTTAAAGGGGATCGTCACGACCAGCGCTTGGGGCGTGCCCGCGGTGTTATAGAGAGTCGAAGTGCCCGTTCCCGCATTCGAAATCCAGAAGGGCGTCGTCGGGCCAACCGCAATTCCCCAAGGGTTCACAAGATTCAAATCAGTGAAAACCGCTCGTCCCGGAACATCGGAAACAAGATCGGTTTCGACGTAAGCGTTTTGCGCGGCTTGTAAATTTAAACAACTAACAAAAAGCGCCAATCCTCCAGCCAGTGGCGCGAGCGACCGTCCTGCCAAGTGATGCATTTTCATGTGGTGTTTTCTCCTGTTACTGCTGGACGACGACAACCTGCGTCTCCGCTTCCGCGCGGCAAATGGCACTAAGTAACAGGGCTGTTACCTTCCTCTCCAGACACATCTACACGATCAGCCAGCAACTTACCTGCAGGCCCAGCGACCTGTAACATTTTGCCGAACCTTTCGTATGCAACGGTGAAGCTAATCAATCTCATGAAAACAAACCTCCCTTCAAAATTCACCAGCATCGCCCTCCTCTCCGCGGCGATGATTTTCACCGCAAACTCCACCTTCGCCGCCGGCACTCTGAAAAAGCCGCACACGCGCACACGCACCGGCACTTACCAGACCAGCAAAGGCAACTCCGGGACGTACAGCAGAACCACAACTCGTGAAAAGGGCCAAACCGAGCGCAGCACTTCGGCAACGAATCAGGACGGCAAAACCGCCACTCACGACTCCACACGCACCTGGGATAAAACCAGCGGCACAGGCACGGTCTCAAGTTCGTCGACTTCGTTTGACGGCAAAACAACTTCTCGCGAAGGCACGATCACCAAGACGGGCGACGGCACCTTCGAATCTCAGGGCACGCTGACGGGGCCAAAAGGCAAAACCAGCACCTATGATAAAACGACGACCAAAACCGACAACGGTCGCTCTTCAACCGGCACGATCACCGGCCCGAACGGAAAGCAGTCCACCGTCACGTCGACGACCACACATCCAAATCCGGGCGAAACCGAACGCACGATGACCGTCAATACGCCGAGCGGAAAATCTCTCGAGCGTGTCATCGACACCAAGCTCAATGGCGATGGCACCGGCACGCGCACGATCGAGCTCACTAAGCCGGACGGCACCACGGAAACCCGCACCGTCACTTTCACCGTGGACCCGAAGCCCACGCCGGCTCCGTGAGGTTTTTGGCACAAAGACGGGCCCCACCGGCGTTCGGTCCTCCGAACGCCGGTTTGCTGTAGAGCAACCGCTTCTGAACTTCCCAAGATCCAAGCACTTTAAGAGCGGCCCTCCGGTAACATTTCCCCATCTTCGTTCGTATGTGAGGCTATCATGAAAAAACTCATTCCCGCTTCCCTCATCGTTCTCGTCGCCTGCACCGCTTTAGGGGCTACGGCTCTCCGTGCGCAACCCCAACATCCAAGGACCCACCAAGCCGCTCGCTTCAAACCAGGCGCGCTTCGCAAACAGCTCGATCTCACCGACGCTCAGGTTGCCCAAATCAAAACTGCCTTCGCTTCCGAAAAGGACGCCATGAAAGCCCAAGCCCACAAGGTCCGCGATGCCCGTGTGCAGTTGCGCGAGGCGATCCAGGCTGGCGCTCCCGACACACAGATCCGTGCAGCCGCCGCCAATGTCGGCTCCGCCGAAGGCGATTTTGCGGTTCAGCGCGCCGCCCTCTTCGCGAAAATCAAACCGATCCTCACACCCGAACAGCTCGCCAAGCTCCACGAGCTCAAGAACAGCCGGCTCTAATCTCTCCTGTTCGCCGGATTGCAATCGCCCAGAACGCCGACCATAAAACCGCCCGTGGAAACAGACGAAGCTGAACTTGTGGCCCGCGTGCGCGCCGGCGCCTCAGAAGCGTACGCCGAGCTCGTCCGCCGCAACCAGCAACAAGTCTTTTCCATTCTGCACCGTTATGAACGCGACCTTCACCTCGTCGAGGACCTCGCCCAAGACACCTTCACCAAGGCCTGGCGTGCCCTCGGCCAGTTCGACGGCCGCGCTCCGTTTCAGCACTGGCTTTCGCGCATCGCCGTTCACGTCGCCCTCGATCACGTCCGCCGCCGCAAGCGCCTTTCCGGCACGGTGGCGCTGCCAGAGCTCGGCGAAGATTGCGTTTCGTGGCTCCGCGACGACCTTCCGCCACGCGAACTCGAAGCCCGCCAGGCGCGCGAAATCCTCGAACTCGCCATGCACTCGCTTTCCGCCGCCGAACAACTCGTTATCACCATGCTCGAAATCGAAGGCCGCAGCGTTAAGGAAATCTGCTCGCTCACCGGCGATTCCAGCGTCGCCGTCCGCGTTCGCGCCGTAAGAGCCCGCTCCAAACTTCGCAAAGCCATCGAACAACTTCAGGAGACCGAAAATGAAAGATAAGAAACTCAACGAACTCTTCACCGCCGCACGTCGGGAAAAAGCACCCGACGTACCCGCCGGTTTCGCCGAACGCGTGTTGCGCAACCTGCCGACCAGCGTGAGCACGCAACCCGTCGTCATCAGCTTCGTCGACCAGCTGAACCGCAACTTCGCCCGCTACGCCGTGGCTTGCGCCGCCGCCATCGCGATCTGCGCCGCCGTCGAAGTCAGCCAACGCGTTTCCCAAGACTCCACCATCGACGACGACGTCGAGCAAATCTGCTCCGACTGGATGCTTCGCTGAACCTCTCCGTCATGAAATACCTCAAGGCCATCATCGTCCTGCTTCTCGTTTTTAGCGCCGGTATTTCTGTCGGCGTGGTCGCCACCCGAACCATCATCAAACGGGACATCCGCCGCGCCGTCCTTCAGCCCGAACTCGTCCGTCTTCGTGTCGAGCGCGAACTCACGCGCGAACTCACGCTCTCACCCGAACAGCAAACGAAACTCGACGGAATTCTGGTCAAGTTCCAGCAGGACATCGCCAAGGCCCGAAAAGAAAAAAATTTCCGCATCCGTCCGTTCTTTGCCGACGCAACGCGTCAAATCAACGAAATGCTAACGCCGGAGCAGCTCGAAAAATTCGAACGCTATCAGGCTGAAAACGGGGTTTTCTCCTTTGGCAGTGCACAGGGCCAAAATTATCCGCGTCTCCAAAAACTAAGGAAGCTCCGCGATAACATGCAGCGCCAAAACTCCTCGCCAGCGCCAAGCCCATCAGCACCCAGCTCGTCCGCGACGTCGTCATCGTCAACCGAGCCGACGTCGGAGTAGCGCAACCGACACACCCCACTTCAAATAACCACGTAACAACGTGGCAACGGCTACCGCCTGCCCATCTATTTCACATCTCCAACTCTCCTACATCACTATGAAAACCAGCTCCCTCCTCGCCCTCGCCGTGGTCAGCTTGACGACTGCAGCCGCCGGACGCGCACAGCTCGCCGTTTCGACTGGCTTCGATTACAGCAGCGGAAAATACGGCCTCGCAGAAAAGACCAAAGTTTTAACCTGGCACGCCACTGCCGAGTATAGTTACGATGCCTGGTCGACTCGCGTTTACGTTCCTTACGAGCACGTCGAGAGCCCCGCCGGCACCGTGGTGATCGCAGGACGCCCCCGACTCACGGCTCGGCTAAACGCCCGCAACCAGGGGAAAACCCACACCGAATCCGGCATCGGCGACGCCGAAGCCTCGGTCTCTTTCGACGCGTGTCACGATTTGAAAAACGACTGGAGCGCCGTCATCACCGGCACCGTCAAACTTGCCACCGGCGATGAAGAGAAGGGCCTCGGCACGGGCAAAAAAGATTACGCGCTCGGGCTCAATCTCTCGCGCAACATCGACCGGCTTACCCCTTCCGTTGGGTTAGGCTATCGTTTTGTCGGCAAGCCGACCGCGTCCGATCTCAAGGACTACGCTTACGCCAGCGTCGGCCTCGGTTGGTGGGCCACCGATGCGACCAACCTCAATGTTTCCTTCGACAGCTACCAACCGTCGAGCAAGAGCAGCGGCGTCGACAACGAACTCAGCTTCGGCGTAAACCAGCACCTCGGAAAACACTGGGATATCGAAGCCCACATCCTCATCGGCCTCACCGACGCCGCCCCAGACCTTGGCCTCGGCTGCTCCGTGTCGGTCACGTTCTAGCGAAAAGAGTAGATCTACGATCTCTACAACCGTACGCCACCTATAAACAAAAGAGCCGCTCACCTTGAGCGGCTCTTCATACTTCTACTGTGAGTAAATAGAAACTATTCCGTCCCGTTGACCGCCTTGAACGCGAGCGCAGCCGCCGCGCCGCCGGCCAGATCGGCCACGACGTACACGCCGAGTTGCTGGATCTTTTCGAGACCCATCATAAAAACACCAAGACCAACCGCAGGATTGAAGGCCCCACCCGAAACACCGCCGACCGCCACCGCACCCGTGAGGACAGTGAAACCGATCGCGAGCCCATAAAATGAATTGCCCGCCGTGCCCTTCGCCGTGGCGACATTCAGAACGACCCAAGCCAGCGCGAACGTGAACAGGAATTCCACGATCAAAGACGGCACCGTTCCGTGAAGGGCCGCGCCGCCCGGATGAGCCCCGCCATGCAGGTAGTTAACCAACAGCGCCGCTACAGCGCCGGCGGCAAATTGCGCCACCCAGTACGGCAAAAAATCTTTCGGAATCGCCCTGCCACGAAGCGTGACTGCGAGCGTCACCGCGGGATTGAAGTGGCCGCCAGAAATGTGGCCGCCCGCAAAAATCATCACCATCAAAGCAGAACCAATGGCCAGGGGCGCGAGCACCGGCGCAGCACTTTGAACCGACATTCCCACGGTAAATACCAGGAAGAATGTTCCGATAAATTCTACGATGTACTTTTTCATCGGCGCGCATTTTTGCGCTCCCGGAGAAAAAATCAAACAGCCAAAACCGCTAAATTTGCCAACAACTGGCAGAAAAGCGGCCCCAAGCTCTCAGAGCTCTCCTGATTTTCGTCGCAAGTTGTCGCACACGACGGCGGCCGCGACAGCCGCGTTGAGCGATTCCGCAGAGCCAAACCGCGGAATGGTGACAAACTGCGTGACACGGGTTTTAACCGCTTCCGAGAGTCCACGGCCTTCGCTGCCGATGGCGACAACGGCATGCTGCAGCCGCGCGAGCTTATGCACGCTTTCTCCCTCAAGATCACAACCCAGCACCGGCACCGAAACTTCACTGAGCAATGCGGGCAGCGACGCACTGTGAAACTTTACCCGGCTAAACGAACCCATGCTGGCGTTGATCACTTTCTGGTTGTAGAAGTCCACGCTCTCCTGCGAGGCCACCACCCGATCGAAAGCGTACCAATCCGCGATGCGCAACAACGTGCCCAAATTTCCCGCATCCTGTAGGCCGTCCAGCAATAAGGTGAGACCGCGGTTGAGTTCCTCCGCCCTCACCGGCAGACGCACGATTTTCCCCACCGCGAACACCGGCGAGGGCGTCGGGTAATGGCTGATGCGCGCCATGTCCTCTTCAGAAATGCTGTGAACCGTCACATTCTCGGGGCGCGAGTGGACCCATCGCGGGGTGAAATAAAGTTCACAAAACGGATGGCCGGCAGAGAGAAGCTCCGCCACAACCTTTTCGCCCTCCACAACAAAAAGGCCGAGCGCATCGCGGTGTTTTTTTTCGCGCAACGATTTGAGACGGGCGATTTCAGCCTTCGATAGCATCGCGTTAGCACAACGTGAGCATCAGGCGAAGGCAAAACAACATGCAGGCTTTTTTGCTTTGCGGTTACGCAGACGGGGTGAAACCGTCGCTCGATCTCTTCGAGATAAATATGAAAACGCTGCTTCGTGGAGTCGGCATTCTCCTGCTTCTTTTCGTGGTGCTCTATGTTGGAATGAGCAACACGCATTCCATTGATTTCTATTTCCCGGTACTTTCCGCGAAAAAGGTTTCCCAACCTGCTGCTATCATCTTTTTTGGGCTTTTTGCGATCGGGCTTCTTACCGGCATCATGTTGTCCGGCGGCTCGGGCGGAGGCTCTTCGCCTTCGGAATCTCGGAAAAAGAAATAAAAGCGGCACACCGCTGGCTTGTTTGCGGAAAATAGTTCCACTGCAAACAATCCAATGAGCCCGGCCGTTCAAAAACTCTACGCGTTTTCGCTCGCGCGTTACTTTGATTGGTTGCGGGTCGTGAAAGGAAAACCGCTCGCGCTGTTTTTTCGCGACGGCGGGATCGGCGACATCTTGTGCACGTTTCCAGCCGCCGCGCGGCTGGCCGACAACCGCCCGAATGCCTACAAAATTTATTGTACCAATCCAGCGTTTGTAGATTTGCCCAAAATGCTTGGGCGTTTTGACCGTGTGATGGGAATTCGTTCCAATGACTTGGTTGCGGCAGCGGTCAAACGGCACACCGTTTATCGTTTTCGGTATCCCGACGAGGAACCCAACGGCAGCTCCAACCGCTATTTGGCGGATGAGTTTGCCGAACGCTTCGACTTACCGGCAGGGCTTGCCTGGCCAAAACTCGAGCTCGGCCCCTTCCCCCCAAAGGTGGCAGCACTATTTCCAGCCGACGACAAACGCCCGGTTGTCTGTATTCATACCGGCCCTACGTGGGTCGTCCGCGAATGGCCGCTCGATCGGTGGGACACCCTGGTCGCACGGTTAAAGGAGACGCTCGGCTGCCGCGTTCTGCACGTCGGAGCCAGCCGGCATTTTCGAGAAGGCGAGCGAAAGGAGCGACCGGTCGCCGGCGCCGAAGACTGCCGTGATATTTTCAGCCTGCGCGAAACCATCCAGATCATTTCCAAGGCAAAACTCCTCGTAGGAATCGATTCGGGCATGATCCACGCCGCAGTCGCACTCGGCTTGCCGGTAGTAGGTGTCTTCGGTGCCACCTCAGGGAAACTCCGCCTTCCTCCGCAGCGGGCCGTTGCAGTCACGGCCGCCCTTCCCTGTTTGGGATGCCACCACCGCCACCCGCGACTTCACTGGCAATCAGGCTGCCCTCATAATGCAGCTTGTATGCAAGGAATAGATACAGACGAAGTGTTCAAAAACGCCGCATCCTTTCTTTATAGCTAAAAACTTGAAAAATTATAGCGTTTGAGGTGTTTAGGGTTTACTTCTAGGGTATTCACCTGTCACAAAATTTTGTTAAATCTCGTAAGAAACCAAACCCCAGCCCGAATAGCATGTCAGGCGCATCGCACATGACCGCGTGTGATCAGCCTCAAACCCATGAATACATCCAGTAGTACCTTGAAACAACGTGTTGGCGGGATCGCTCTTCTCAGCGTTGCGCTAACGACAGGAATGTGGGCCGGATCCAATTCGGCTGCCCAGTCTCAAAGTGAACAAGTCCAGCCCAAGCGTCAGATCGCACTCATCTATCCGTACGAGATGCTCATCCAGGGCAAAACGGGTTGGGCCGAAACCAACTTCGTGGTCGATTACGCAGGCCGTCCTCTTTTCACCACCGCTTCGGGTTCAAGCGATCCCGCCTTCGCCAAAGCCGCCATCGCCATGATCGAGGCCAGCGAATTCGCTCCGGTTAAGAAAGACCGGCGCGCCACCATGGCCCAGACGTCGCAGCGGTTCAATTTCCCAGGAGAGACAAGCCTCCCCGCAGATGCACGACGGGTTCTCAACGAACTTCGCAAGCCGCAGCCTTCCATTTGCAACGTGAGCGATCTCGATGAGCGCCCCAAAGCGTTGAGGCAGGACGTTCCCGTTTATCCGCGCGCGATGAAAGACGATGGCCTCACGGGTCAGGTAGAAATCGAATTTATCGTAACGGCCAACGGCGATGTGGTTTTCCCGAGGATCATTTCCGCGAGCCATGAAGATTTCGGTTGGGCAGCAGCAGCAGCAGTTGCCCAGTGGCGTTTCCAGCCACCCATGAAAAACGGTCAGAAAGTGGACGCGAAAATGACAGTGCCCATCCTGTTTGATGCACGTCGTTTGGCGGCAGCCGAGTAATCCGGTAACGGACCAAATAGTCTTTTATTAGAGCAAGGCTGGCGCGCGCCGGCCTTGCTTTTTTTGTCGAAGCGAGGATGCTCAAGCCATGGCCAAGTCCAATGTAACCTCGGGAAATGCAGCTACTAAACAGTCGTCCGCGCTGCTCCATCGCACTTGGGCACGCGCAGCCTTCTCGCTGAGCATTTTGGTTGTCCTTTCACTTTTCACCCCGTCGCCCGTGTCTGCACAGGACGGAAAATCCGTTCGCAAGATACAAGGTTCGCGGAGCTTCAATCCCATTTACCCCTATGAGGCGCTCATCGCCGGGAAAGGTGGCTGGGCCGAGATCAGCTACACCGTCGACTACACCGGCCGTGCGATCTTCCTCGCGACGGTGGGAGCAAGCGATCCCGCGTTTGCTCATGCGTTTCAAGCTGACATTGAGGCCATCGAATTCATCCCACCTCGCATCAATGGCCAGCCGCAAATGACGCCCACTCAGGAGCGTTTCGACTTTCCAGCCCAGCCGCCTCTCGACCCGATCGCCCGCGAGATCCTTGTTGAACTTCGCAAACCGCACCCAGCCCTCGTACCGGTGGCAGAGCTCGATGCCAAACCAGAAGCTATCCGCAGACCCCCGCCAGCGTATCCTTGGGTTTTGCGAGGCGATTCGATCTCCGGAAGCGCAGAGATCGAGTTCGTGGTCGACCGGAACGGCCGCTGTTTATTTCCACGAATTGTTTCGGCAACGCAGGACGACTTTGGCTGGGCCGCCGCAACCGGTGTTCTCCGCTGGCGCTACAAGCCACCCACAAAAGGTGGTGCCAAAGCGGATACAAGGATCACCGAAACAATCGTCTTCGACATCAACAAATCCAGCGACATGTGGTAAGCGCGGTGCCCGCCGCCAGGCCGAAAACTACTCGGTGGGATTCGATGGCGTTTTGTACTTCAGCAACGGAGCTTTCCTTTCTCCCGTGACAAAAATATCCCGGCCGTCGCGGGAAAACGCCGCCGCTTCGGCTTGGATCAAATTATGCGGAGCCAGCACGACCGGCGCGTGCGTGAACGCAATCGGCCACGCCTCGTTGTGCCGTCGAAAATAAACGAGCACATCACCGTACGTGAGTACAACGGCGGCGTCTGAGGATGGCGAAATATCCATCGCCGTCACATAATTGCGCCAGTGGCCTCCAGGTGTCGGCAACGCCTTCTGCCGCGAATCGGGCTGCGGAATGTTTTTAAGCTGCAAAACAAACGTGGCCTCCAGAGGAGTTAAGCCAAGCCCCCCTTCCGATCCGGCAGGCTTCAACGGAAGCGAATAAAGCGTGGCTGGCGTGGTACGCTTCGAGATCAGGTAGATTTTTCGTTCGGTCGAATCGACCGCCACCGCTTCGCAATCGTGAGAACCGTCGGGAAACACAAACGGCACTCGCCACGCAACAGCTGCCACCACTTCCTTCCCCGGCGATAAAGCGCTAGGATCTGGTTCGGCAATGACAATCAGCGAACAATCCTTCCGCTTCCCGCCATTGTCTCCTGTGTCCGCGATGAGCAGCCAGCCCCGTCCGTCTAGCTCAAAAGACGCTACATCCTCCCAGTCGACGTTTTTAACGCCGGCTATACGGACCGAACCACGCGAAACACCTTTCGTCGAAACGCCATAGAGCACCGGCTGGCCCGAGCTATCATTGTGCGACCAGAGCAGATCATCGCTTCGCCTGGAAGAAGCGAGTCCACTACTCTCTGTCAGGAGCGGTTGTGTAATCTGCCCCGCAACCTCAGGAAGCTCACGTGGCTTTTCCTTGCACGCGGCTAGCAACAACAGTCCCCCCAGCGCCGAACGCGCCATTTGACGCCACAGAGTTCCAAAGCCAACCATAGCTCAAGGTTAGACTAGTAAGCCCCGGTGGAACGCGCGGCAGGAGCTTCGCCCTTCGCCTCTGCGACAATCGCGGCCGCGTTCGACGTGCCGAGGCGCGTCGCTCCGGCACTCAAAAGGGCACGTGCGTCGGCAAGCGTCTTGATGCCGCCGGCGGCTTTCAGCTGAATCTTGCCGCGACGATTGGCCGCCCAGAGAGCAATGTGTTCCGGCTTTGCGCCTGCCGAACCAAACCCCGTAGACGTTTTAATGAAATCGGCGCCGGCGTCCTCGCAAATTTTCAGCGCCGGCAAGAGGCAGCTCTCGGGGAGAAAACAGGTCTCGACAATAACTTTGATCAGCTGGCCCAAGGAATGAGCCCGCGCTGTCAACGCTGCGACCTCGGCGGCAACGAGCGCTGTTTCTCCTTCGCGGAGCGCCGCGTAGTTCATGACAATATCGACCTCCTTCGCCCCGGCGGCATGAGCAGCCTCGATTTCCGCGGCCTTGGCAGCCGTTGCAAAACGTCCGCTCGGAAAACCGATGACTGTTCCGATAGGAATACCCGTTCCTTTCAACACATTCGCGGCGAGCGGCACGCTGGCCGGATAAATCATGACACAGGCAAAACGCTGTTCCGCCGCTTCACGACAGAGTTTTTCAATATCGGCATGTGTCGCGTCCAGCCGGAGATTGGTCGAGTCGAGAGCTGCAGCGATTTGGGTAGGGCTGAAATTCATCGCGTCATCCTAGGCAGTCCACCCAGGCAGGTGCAATCCCCCTCCGGCAAAATCTGATCAGCTTCGAGCTCTGAGAAACTTCACTATCTCCTTCGCCCGCGGCATCGAGGGAGCGGTGCCGAATTTCGTGACAGAGAGCGCGGCCACCGCGTTGCCAAAGCGGGCTGCACCCAAAAAGTCTTTCTTAAATTTTATCAATCCAGCCGCGAAGCCCCCAACAAAGGCATCACCAGCTCCGGTTGTATCTACCACTTTGATACCCGTGTAAGCAGGTATCAAATGGTGTCCGTTTTCCGCTGAAACGAAACAACCTCTTGAGCCAAGCGTAACAATCACATTGGGGACTTTAAACTTCCGACAAAGCTGATGCAGCTCCGGTGCGCCGATCGCTTGAAGTTCGCTCTCCCTAAACTTTCTACCTCCAAACTGCGGCAACGTGTTCACGAGTACCGTGAATTCGGTTTCGTTGGGAATGAGCACGTCCACATGGCGCAAAAGTGAAGGCGGAAAATCAGGCCTCATCGGTGCCGGGTTGAGTACCGTGGTTGCACCCGCGAGCTTGGCTGTTTTTAGCACATGCGCCGCTGTCTGCAAATTCGACTCCAACTGGGAAACGACCACTTCAGCGCGGCGAAGAATGGCTGCGGGCACATCTTTTTTCGCAAGCACACCGTTGGCCCCCAAAGCGACGACGATCTCGTTTTGTCCGGAGCTGCTCACCATGATCGCGGCTGTCCCTGTCGCATGGTTTCGCTTGCCCGCTAGCCGGCAGGCAATCCCCTCGCTCTTGTAAAACGCTTGCGCTTCGACCGCGAAGGCGTCGTTCCCCACTGCGCCGATGAACATTGTATCCACACCAGCACGACCAGCCGCAATCGCTTGGTTTGAGCCTTTGCCTCCGGGACCCGTTTTGAAAAAGCCAATCGTCGTTTCGCCCGGACAGGGAAACTCCTTACATTTCCAAGTGAGATCTTGCACGAAACTGCCGACGACGACGACTTTGGGGTTAGGCATGTGGAAAAGTTGGCGCTCCTCCTTCGTGCTTACAAGCCCGTGTGGACATTTTGTAGGCAGGACAAAGTTCACCGCGATTGGTGAAAAAAAAGTTAAGTCCGCGCAGATATAAACACTGAGCCAGTAAAGAACGGGTAAAACCCTTGATTAGGGGGTTCATGGACGTGACGCCCGAGACGATCAAAGCTACGGTACGGCCAACAAACAATTGGGGTTCCTACAATGAATCTGGTGAAAAAAATTCTGATCGTTCACGGTGATGCGAAGCTAAAGCGCCGACTCGTGCTGCTATTAGCTGATGCAGGGTTCGATCTGCGCTCTTACACCCAAGGCGATCCAGCACTTGAGACCGCGCGAGTCGAATGGTTCGACCTTGCGCTCGTTGACGCTCACCTGACCGGAGCCTCAAATTTCGAGTTCGTCGAAGCCTTGAAGAAAGTCCAGCCGACCGTGCCGGTGGTCATGCTCGTTCCGCAACTCGAACTACCCCTTATCGTCAAAGGCATTCGACTGGGCCTGAGCGACGTGCTCCCCACGTCCGGCGATCTGCGTCCGCTGCTCCGTCGCGTCAATACACTCCTCAAGCCGAGCCAATTAACCGCGTCCGATGCCGAACAAATCACCATGGCAGAACTGGCGGATGCGGAAGCCGTTTTGCAGGTGCTCGGAAATCCGGAAATCGGCCAGAGCACAGATCCCTTCAACATTCCCGACATCCGCGCCGAACTGCTCAAAGGAGAAAAAGAACGCGCTCAGTTGGAGTCCAAGATCGAGCGGCTCGTGCACGAGAAAGCGGCTCTCGAAGCTGAGATGAAGACGTTGCTCGCCCAAAACGCCGACACCGTGCGGATGCAGACCGAATTCAAGGAACTGCGCACGCAACGCGACATGGCCGCTGCAGCCCAGGCCATGATCGATCAGAAGGCGCGCGCGCTCGCCGAAGCCAGCACAGAGCTCGCTCGCGAGCGTTCATCACTCGAAGAAGAGCGCAAAAAATTGGCCGAAAGTTCACAGAAGGTGAACCCCCAGGGGAAAACCGTCGAGGAGCTCTCAAAAGAAAAATCTGAGCTCGATGCCCTTCGCACCAAACTGATGGCCGACGAAACTCGCTTGCGGGAAGAGTCCACGCGCCAACAGCACGAAGCCATGCAGATCGCCCAAGAGCGCCGCCGCTGGCATGAAGATCTCGACCTTTTGCGCGAGCAGGAAACGAATTTGCGCGAATACGAAGCTCGCTTGAGGCAATTGCAGGCGCAACTCGAAGCCGATCGTGTGCTATGGTTCAGCTCGCGGCCGCAGTCTCGGTCGCCGTTCCAAGATGACGCTGCGGTTAAAGCGGCGTGGGAAAAATTGCAGCGCGCCACCGATCTACTCGAAGCCGAACGTGCAGTATTCCGCGACGAACGCATGGCCATGCGTGAGCTGGAGGCGGACATCAAACGCCGCGAAACCAAGTTGGAAGAACTCGAGGGCAAGCTCAGCGATCAGGAAAAAAAGATGCGGAGTCTTCCGCCGGTCACAACCACACCTCCTCTTCCGAACTCTCAAAAACCGCCAACGGGCATCTCATTGGCCAATTCGCCAATGAAGGTAATTTCCCGCGCGCCGTTCGAAATGGCAAAGTCGCTGCTTGGCCGTAAGGACTAAAGAGTTGCAATAACTTTGGAGATTTGGTCTTGCGCTGCAAAGCGAGGACTGTTCTCTTGCGTCCCGAATGAGTCTCAACTCCAAACGCGTTATTATGCCGTCCGCCTCCAAAGCGGTGCGCACGCGTACGCACGCATGGTGGCACGGAGTGGCTCGACGATGGTGACGCGCAGATCGCGTCCGGTGTTAACGCAAAACAGAAAATAAAACACCTCCCGTCGAGCCCGACTCCAAACCGAGTCGGGTTTTTTGTTTTTCCCGTTGGAACCTCCCAATGCTCAGCAGTCCCGAAATCAAAATCCCTCAAATCATCTTATGTCATGAATGCCGCTACCGTCTTAGCTCCTCCTCCCGTGGAACTGAACGTTCCTTCTGTGGCGTTTTTCGGCCGCACCCTGGCCGAATACGCCCAGTTCTTCTCACTCGATGTTGACGCACTCGACGAACTGTCGGTGCTCGACGTTGCCGCTGGCCCGTCGTCCTTCACCGCCGAGGCCTGTCGGCGGGGCGCAGATGCCGTCGCAGTTGATCCCATGTACGGCTGCACCCCCGAGGCGCTCGCGACTCATGTGCAAATCGACTACGATCGGATGTTTGCCCAGATCCGGGCCAAGCCGGAATTGGTGCGGTTCAAGTCGTTTCGGTCGATCGACGAGGCAGAGCTTAGCCGCAGGTCGGCTGCCGACCGGTTCCTTACCGACTACGAACAACACTTCGTCCACAACCGTTACCTGGGCGCCGCGCTGCCTCAGCTCCCATTTCTGGACGGAGCCTTCGATCTCGTGCTGTGCGCTCACCTGCTTTTTGTCTACGCCAACAAGTTCGACTACGAGTTTCACCTCGAAGCCTGCCAGGAGCTCGTGCGCGTCAGCAGCGGAGAAGTGAGAATACATCCGTTGGTCGGACTCGGCGGCAAGGTCTACAATGAGCTCGATCGGCTAAGATCGGACCTCGATAACGTCGGCATCGCCAGCGAAGTGGTGCGCGTCGATTACGAATTCTTCAAAGGCACCAGCTCAATGTTGGTTCTCAGAAGGAGGTCGTCATGAGCGAGGCCACCTCCCTTAACCTTCCCCAACCGCCTTATTACGCTGTCATTTTCACGAGCAAAAGAACGCCCGGTGACAATGGCTATGGCGACACCGCGCAGCGCATGGTGACACTCGCGTCGCTGCAGCCGGGCTTCCTCGGCGTTGAGAGCGTCCGCGGCAACGATGGCGCCGGCGTGACGATCAGTTATTGGCGCGATCTGGAGGCGATCAACGGATGGAAAAACCATGCGGAGCATCGCCAGGCCCAAGCGGCAGGACGGGCAAAATGGTACGAGCGCTACGACGTGAAAATTGCTCGCGTCGAGCGCGCGTACGGCAATTCCGCAGACTAAGCCTTTTCCATTTCTTCGAGGCGGGTAGCGGCGTTTTCCCATTCCGCAGTGGCGGCGGTGATCTGGTCAACGATGCTCGTGAGCTCTCGGTTGAGCTGCTGTGCTTTACCCGGCGTGGAGTATGTCTCGGGACTCTCAAGTTCGGCAGTGAGTTCGGCCTGCTTGGCTTCGAGTTCTGCTACGGCTTTTTCGAGCTGGCCGACTTTTTCCCGAAATTTCCTGGTTTCGTTCGCGGTTGGCTTTTTCGCGGAAGGAGCTTTGGCCACAACCGGCGCGATTTTTACCTCTTCCACCTGTTTTGGGCGACCGTCAGTGAAACCTGCGGTGAGGGCAGCCCGCGCGTCGCCAGCCTTCGACTTTTCCAAATAGTAATCGTAGTCGCCGGCGTAGGGCGTCAGACGGCCGGAGTGAACATGGAGAACGTTTTCGGCAAGAGCGCGGATGAAATGCACGTCATGGCTGATGAAAATAAGCGTCCCTTCGTAATTTTTGAGTGCGCTGACAAGCGAATCGATCGATTGGATGTCCAAGTGGGTCGTCGGCTCGTCCATAAGGAGGAGGTTCGGCGGCTTTACGAGAATGCGAGCAAGAGCCAGGCGTGATTTTTCGCCGCCGGAAAGAACGCTGACCGGTTTGTGAACGTCGTCCTTGCGGAACAGGAACGCGCCAAGAATAGCTCTGGCTTGTTGTTCGGTAAGCTGATTTTCATTCGTGCGCAGCGACATGACGTTTTCGAAAACCGTCATATTGGCATCGAGGTTATCGAGGCGGTTTTGCGCGAAATAGCCAGGAACGACGTTGCTGCCAAGTTCCCGCGTGCCGCCATTGATGGGAATGACGCCCGCGAGGATTTTGAGGAGCGTTGATTTTCCTGCGCCGTTGGGGCCAACGAGCACGATACGCTGCCCGCGCTCCGCGGTGAAGTTGAGATCTCGATACACGACGTGATCGCCGTAGGCCTGCTGGACATGTTCCAGTTCGATGACCTTCAGACCGGAGCGCGGCGGCTGCGGGAACTTGAAGTTCATTTTCCGCAATTCCTCGGTGGGCTCTTCGACAGCGACTTCCTGCAGGCGCTCGATTTGTTTCTCTTTCGATTTGGCGCGGGAAGCCATCGACGCTTTGGCCCCAAACCGGTCGACGAACTTTTGCAGATGGGCAATTTCGCGCTGCTGGTTTTTAAAGGCAGCGAGCTGTTGGGCCTTGCGGGCCTCTTTTTCGGTTAGGAAGTTGTCGTAGTTCCCGTGGTAGTAGTGGAGCGTGTTGGCACGCAACTCAAGCATGCCGGTGCAAAGCGCGTTGAGAAAGGCGCGGTCGTGAGAAATCACAACAAGGCCGCCGGGGTAGCGCGTGAGATAGTCCTGAAACCAGAGAAGCGCTTCGAGATCGAGGTGATTGGTGGGCTCGTCGAGGAGGAGAAGGGCTGGTTCGGCAACAAGCAGGCGGGCAAGATGGGCGCGCATGACCCAGCCGCCGGAAAACGTTTTGGCGAGCTTGAGGGCGTCGCCCTCCTTGAAGCCGAGACCGGCGAGGATTTTTTTTGCGCGGGGTTCGAGCGTGTAATCGATGTCGTAATCGTCGTCGGTTGGCTCGAGCTTTTTACCGCTCGTGGCGATATGAAGAATGGTTTCGTCGCCGGCCGGAGCGCTTTCTTGCGGCAGGAAGCCGAAGTCCGCACCGCGTTCCCATTCGATGGTACCGGTGTCAGGCTTTTCCTCGCCGAGGATCAGATTGAACAGCGTGGATTTACCGGCGCCGTTCGGGCCAATAAGGCCAAGGCGGTCGGTGCGGGCAATGAAGAGCGAGACATCGCGAAAGAGTTCGCGTGTACCATAAGACTTCGAGACGTCGGCGATCGTGAGCATGTAAACGGTCGAGCTAAGCGTACAGGCGCCCCTTGGGTCAACCTGTGTTTGGCCGTTTCCTAAGTCGCTGACAGATCGATAACGACGTGGCGGTGAGCGGCACCCTACGGCTCAGTTTTAACCGTTAATACTCCGGACACGCTTCACGAGATCGAGAAATTCGTGGCGATAGCCCGCGGCGTCCTCGCCGACGCCGCTCTCGGCCCAAGTAAGAATGGACGCGAACGTCGCAGCGCCTTTGTGCGGAGATTCGCGCAACATCATGCCGAACCCAGCCACAGCGGCAGCAAATTTGAAATCGTGGCTCGCATCGGCAAATTTGCCGCCACCGTCAACAAGCGGAAACTCGAGTTTGCTGCTCACGTCCGAATCCGGTGCTTTGTAACGAATCTTCAACGTAAGCATTTCCGGCGAAGCATTCGACTGCGCCACCTCGGCTGGCTTGTCGCTCTGGTATTTTAACGGATCGACCGCGGGTGTTTCCACGGAAGACTCGGAGCCGACCGGAACCACTTCATAGAGGGCGGTCACGGTGTGACCTGCGCCAATTTCTCCGGCATCGATTTTGTCGTTGTTGAAATCTTCTTTCGCCAGCATCCGGTTTTCGTATCCGATAAGTCGGTACGCCTTTACCTTGGCAGGATTGAACTCGACCTGAAGTTTCACGTCTTTCGCGATCGTCACGAGGGTGCCGCTCAGCTGGTCGACGAGCAGCTTTTTGGCTTCGGCGGAATTGTCGACATAGCCGAAGTTGCCGTTTCCTTTGTCGGCCAGCTTCTCGAGCGTGGAATCCTTCAAGTTGCCCATGCCGAAGCCGAGCACACTGAGAAACACTCCCGATTTCGCTTTGTCCTCGATCAGCCGGGTCAAGTCACCCTGGTTAGTGACGCCGATATTGAAATCGCCGTCGGTGCAGAGCACGACACGGTTGGCACCGCCCTTGATGAAATTCGCTTTCGCAATGTCGTAGGCGAGTTGGATGCCCATCGCACCATTCGTCGAACCGCCCGGGCGCAAGGCTTCAAGCGCTTCCAATATTTCCGCCTTCTGAGCCACAGGGGTCGAGGGCAGCGCAAGACCGGACGCGCCCGCGTACACGACGATGCCAACGCGATCGGCGGGCTTCAGCTTTTCCAAGAGCATGCGCATCGCGGTTTTCACCAGCGGGAGCTTGTTAGATTCATCCATCGAACCCGAAACATCCAAAAGAAACACAAGATTGAGCGGCGGGCGCTCCGCCTCGGCGACTTCGCGGCCTTTGAGGCCGATGCGAACCAATCGGTGCTGCGGATTCCACGGCGCACTCGCCACTTCCATCGAGGCCGCGAAAGGTTTGTCGTCCTTTGGTGCCGAGTAGTTGTAGGGGAAATAATTTACCCACTCTTCGATGCGCACCGAATCCTTCGGAGGCCGCTGACCGCGGAGGATGAAGCGACGGGCGTTTGTGTAGCTCGCCGTGTCAACGTCCGCAGAGAAGGTGGAAAGCGGATTCCCTGCTGTGTCGAGAAAGCTGTTATCGACAATCCGATCGTAAGTCTCGGTCTTAAACGCTTCGGCTTTTGTATCACCGATCACCGCCGTCGATGCCGATGGTTTTTCGGCCAAGCTCGGCAGCTGCATCCTGGGCAACGAAACCCGATGTTCCTCTTCTCCGAGGGCGACTTCGAGGTAGCCGGAATCGCGACGCGCCTTTTCTTCCAGGGCTTTCTTCTTGTATTCAGCTTCGAACTGACGGCGCTCAGCTTTCGCCTCGGCCAGCTGCTCGTCGTGGAGTTTCACCTCGCGCTGATTAACCACAAAAATGCCGACCACACAGGCCGCAGCCAGACCTCCGGCGAGGTAGAACGGCAGACGCAAAAACACCCGCGGACGATACGCTTCACGAGCGGGCGGTTTTTCGGATTTCACCTCGATGGCCGGAGCGACGAACGGCAAGGGCTCCTTGGAAAGCGCCACCGAAAGGTCCTCGCCGAGAGAGCGAATTTGCGCGACAGCCGCTTGCACAGCGGGATCGTCGTTGATCGCAGCTTCGATGGCCGCGCTCTCAGCGGCATCCAGTTCGCCCAGAGCGTAGGCGGTCAGGCGCGGGTCATCAGGACTGATTTTAGAAATATTCATCGGTTCGTTCTCCATGGTTCAGGACCGCTGGGCGGCGTATTCCGCGCGAAGGCGGGTGACAGCATTGTGGATTAAAACGCCGACATGGCTCACCGAGTGAGCAGTAATCCGGCTGATTTCCTTGTAACTAAATCCGCTCTGAAATTTGAGGCGGAGCACCTCCTGCTGGCTCGGGGGCAATCGATCGATCAAGCGCAGGAGCGCGTCGTGCGTCTCCTCGGCTTCCATCGCCTGCGTCGGGCGCTGATCGCCGGTGCTGACGCGTTCCATCTCACCTTCCTCGAAACGTTTCATGCGCCCCTCCTTTCGGAGCACGTCCAACGCCCGATGACGGCAAACCGTGAAGAGCCATTCGGCAACGTGTCCATCGACCACAGCGGGCGGCTGCGACATGAGTTTGATAAACGTGTCCTGCACGACGTCGCGCGCCCGGTCAGGGTCACCGACAAGTCGCGTGGCATAGCGCACCAAGGGCGACTGGTAGTTCGCCACGGCGTCCTGCACGAAAGTCTCAGCATTTTCATGGGAGTTGTCCCGGTTCATTGGGGGTCTGGTTGAAGTGACCTATGCTGAGTACTACGCGTGAACCCGCGTTTTCTTAGTAAATATCTGTGGCGCCCTCCGCCCAGTATTTATTCCCTGCTCTTCCTGACAACGCGCGTCCTGCAAAGGTAATCGTGCATCGCGCGTTTTTCTTCATCGAACGCGGCGACCAGATAGCCCGTGTAGAGCGTGAACTGGTTGAGAAACTCCGCGAAGGGCCGGGCCAAGACCTGCAAGTTGCTCAAGCGCGATCCGTCGGGCCGCACCACTTTTATGCGAAACAACAGTTTACCCGGGGTCGCAGCGAGAAGCCGCAGAAAGAACCATTGGTAAACCATGCAGACGACAAAAGCTACGCGGGCCAGCTCGCGCATTTCTCCAAGAGTTTTGAAAAGTTGGCTCCAACTTTCCGCCGGCGGCGGCTCGTGCCACACGCCAAACGCTTTCGCCGCAAACATAACGAGAAAATTCAATACCAACAGATCCACCAACTTCGCGCCCAGCCGCGCCCAAAAGCTCGCGTAATCGAGGGCTGGTTTCGCAAAACCTGAAAGAGGCTCTCGTGCGGACATTGGTTCGGCAACTGCAGTCGGCGTCGCTGCAAGCGTGGGCGGCGGGAGCTCTGATGCGACATCCACGTAGGACTTCCAGTCGGGCATGCCGTGTCGCCACACCAACGTTTCTCCGGTGATGATATTCTCACGCACTAGTCGCGCAAACTCCGCGTCGCTGACAGGTCCGAGCCGATGATTATTGTTCGCGTAGTACCAAGGCATGATAGGGCGAATAATCTCCCGTCGCCCACCTCTCAACGCAATGGGAAATTTCACGTCCAAAAGCTCCGTCAGCAGGCCGCTTTACACACCTCGGAAGCCGTGCATGGTGAGCAGCATGCGATTGGCTCCTTTTCTGGCCCTGAGTCTTGTGGTTGCGGCAACCAGCGTCTGTTTCGCCAAACGAGAAACTCCCGTCGAGCAAGCAGCGCAGTCGAAAAGACTCCTCCTCGGCAACGGCGCGGAGCCGCGCGACCTCGATCCGCACCTCGTCATCGCTTACACGGATTACAACATCCTCGTTTCGCTTTTCGAAGGGCTCACCGTGATCGACGAAGCGACGTCGCAACCCTTGCCCGGAATGGCCGAACGCTGGGACATTTCGGACGACGGCTTGGTGTACACGTTTCACCTCCGCAAGGACGCAAAATGGTCCAACGGCACGCCGGTCACCGCCGACGATTTCGCGTTTTC
Source organism: Nibricoccus sp. (assembly GCA_047600805.1). GTDB lineage: Bacteria > Verrucomicrobiota > Verrucomicrobiia > Opitutales > Opitutaceae > JADKHC01. The sequence goes on along the minus strand of JASGKG010000001.1, from coordinate 4,395,726 downwards.
GATGGAGCGTATTTTGTCGCCCGATTTCGCGTCAGAATACGCCTACATGCTCGCGCCGATCAAAGGCGCCGAGGACTACACGGCGGGAAAAATTAAAAATTTCGCTGACGTCGGCGTGCGCGCACTCGACGACCAGACGCTGCAACTGACGCTCGGCCGCCCCACGCCTTACCTACTTTCACTCGCTGCGCACCAGGCATGGTTTCCAGTTCCCAAAGCGACGATCCTGAAGTTCGGCAAAGCGCATGATCGCGGCACCCGCTGGACGCGGCCGGAAAACTTTGTCGGTAACGGCCCGTTCATGCTGGCTGAATGGGAGCCAACGGTTCGCATCGTGGTGAAAAAGAACCCCAACTACTACGATGCAGCACAAAACCGGCTCGAAAGCGTCGTTTTCTTCCCCATCGAAGATCCCAATTCCGAGGACCGCAGCTATCGCACGGGCCAGCTTCACGTCACCTACAGCGTGCCGGTCAATCGGGTCAGCGTTTACCGAAACCAATCGCCATCGCCTTTGCGCGTGGAGGCGCTGCTCGAAACGAATTACTTCCGATTCAACGTCACAAAGCCGCCTTTCAACGATCCTCGCGTGCGGCGCGCGCTGAACATCGCGATCGATCGTGAAGCCATCGTGCGCGCCGTCATGCAGGACACGCGCTTGCCCGCTCATTCGTTCATCCCGCCGAACACCGCCGGATATAATTCCAGCGCCCAGATCAAAACCGACTTCGCAGCCGCACGGCAGCTTTTGGCCGACGCCGGTTTCCCGGGCGGCAAAGGTTTTCCGAAAATCGAAATCCAATACAGCACGCCGGTGGTTGATCCCCGCGTCATCGAAGCCATTCAAGAAATGTGGCGCCGCGAACTCGGGGTCGACGTCGCGCTCGCCCAGCTCGAATACCGCGTGCACATCGACAACCAGCACATTCTTGCCTACCAGATTTCTGCTTCGCGATGGATCGGCGATTACAACGATCCCTCTACGTTCACCGATCTGATGACTTCCCAGAGTGGAAACAACGACACCGGCTGGAAAAATCCGTCGTACGACAAATTGATCAACGAGGCCGCCGCCCAACGTGACCAGACTAAACGGTTCGTCACACTGCAAAGCGCTGAGAAGCTCATCATCGATGAAGCGCCCGTCGCACCACTATTCTTTGGCACGCGCACCTACTTAATTCGGCCGGAAGTCAAAGGTTGGGTGCCCACCTTGCTCGGCATTCACCGCTACCAAAAGCTCTCCATCGAGCCGTAAGGCGTCCGAGCAGTTTCGGAGTGCATTCGAACCTAGGCCGCCTAAACATGTCGGAGTTTTTATGCGCCTCTCCTTTGTTGCCTTGTTCGCGTTGATGACCGCGTCGCTGAGTTATGCCGCCGACATTTCCATCGTGCGCGTCTGGCCGGCTTACCGCCCGGCGGAGTCGTTCGAGCGCATTTCGGAGTACTTTGGCAAAGACGAAGATCCTGCCACACATCACGTTTTTCGCACCCAGGCCACCCAACGCGCTGGCTACTATTTCTTGGTTCGGCTAAAAAACGCGGCCATACCCGTGACCGGCGCACGTGTAGAGCTGAATATCGTCACGCCGTTTTCCACGGAAACGAGGACCTTCAACTTTACCTGTGATCTGCCGAAAGGAAGTCAGGCTTTCCATTTCGGGCTGACTGGCAGCGACTGGCCGGGCGAACCCAAAGACGAAGCCGTCGCCTGGCAGGTCCGTGTGCTCAACGCCGAGGGAGCAGAGCTGGCAGCGGCACAAAGCTACTTGTGGGCAACCCCTCCACAAAAGAAATAGCCGGGTCGCATTAGGCCCGGCTAGGATTCGAACTCTTAAGAAGGACCAACTCGCGTTTATTCCGTGCCCTGGCGTGAGCTGAGGCTGCGGGCGCGTTTTGCAGGAATAATCGTGACTTTTTCCAGAGTAAGGCGGCCTGCGTTCTCCATTACCTCGGCCGTTTCGATTCCTGCGAACGTGCAGTTTTTGAAGAGTATATTATCGATCGTGCCTTGAGGAATGCCGGCGATCCAAACCACACGAGGACTCGATTTGCTGGTAACATTTTCGATCACCACGTTGCGAACGACGGGCTGAAAATCACCCTGTGCACCTTCCTCGTACTGATGATCAACCGTGAGGATCGCCTCAGCCACACGGCCGATCTCGACGTTGCGCATGTAAACGTTTTCCACGACGCCGCCACGACGGGCATTCGATTTGAACCTTAGGCCACGCTCAAGGTTAGGACTGTCCATCTTGCAGTTATCGACAAAAATATTGCGGCAGCCGCCGGCGATTTCGCTGCCGATCACCACGCCGCCGTGTCCGTCTTTCATCACACAATTACGAATGATGTGGTTCTCTGCGGGAATACCGACGCGCCGCCCGTCATCGTTGCGGCCCGACTTGATTGCAATGCAATCGTCACCGGTGTCGAAAACGCAGTCCTCGATCAAAACATCGCGGCACGAATCAGGATCGCAGCCGTCGTTGTTGGGACCGTGCGAGTTAATCTTCACGCCGCGAACAATCACATTGGTGCAAAAAGCCGGCGTGATTTCCCACATCGGGGAGCGGAGAATGGTCACGCCCTCGATCATGACATTGCGGCAGCGGTACGGCTGAAAGAAACTCGGCCGCAGAAAATGCCCGGCGCCAAAAATGCGCTCCTTCACCGGCACGTTCTGCGTGCTCATTTCATTGAGCTTAACGATGCTCGCAGTGGCTTTGGATTTTTTATCGTCGCCCTTAACCGTCCAACTCCACCAATTTCCCGCTTCGTAAGACGCAGCACCGTCGAGCGTGCCCTCACCGGTGACGGCGATATTCTCCTGCTCCCACGCGTAGATAAAGGGCGAGTAGTTCATGCACTCCACGCCTTCCCAACGGGTCTGAACCACAGGCAAATACGCCGCCGGGTCCGTTTTAAACAGCAACGTTGACCCTTTCACGAGGTGCAGGTTGACGTTGCTCCTCAGGTGAATCGCACCGGTGGTCCATTCGCCTTGCGGGACAACTACGCGGCCGCCCCCAGCAGCGTTGCAGGCCGCAATGGCTTTCGCGATCGCGGCCGTGGCATCAGCTCCTGCGACCGCGCCAAAATCGGTGATGGTGTAATCGCGCGCAGCAAAAACCGGCGCCTTGATCCGGGCCAAAATAGCCTCGCTCTCCGCAAAACTGAAATTGCTCGGCGTCTGCGCGACGGCGATCTTTTCGGCGGCCAAAACGGACGCGCAGAAAAGCGTATTTACGAGCAAAGCGCTAAGAAAGACGCCAGCTTTTAGCCGACGCAAAAACAAGTGGTGGGAATACATGGGCGGAAAAAGGACTATGGGGTGAAAGTGCGATTAAAAGGACACGTGTCCTTGCGTCAACGACAACCTTTGCTCATCGTAACTTTTCCATGTTTTATACTTTGGCCTCCACCACCGAATCGGTGGAGCATCTGAAACACAGTGCTGGATCTGGGCCTTAACGCACCAGCGTGCCACTTGGCCGCTGGCCGTTCTTGTCAACGACCTCCACAACAACTTTCCTGGAAAATGGCGGCCAGTTACCGGCGACACGCACCTGGCGAACTTCCACTTGGCCGTCGCGCAGCTCAGCTCGAAATTCCGTCAACCTGTATTCTCCACGCAAATACCCGAACCCGTCGCCATCGTCCTCGTAAAGTCGCCCGGAAGCCCGGCCGTTATCATCTAAACAAACCAATAACGTGAGCGGTTCGAGCGACGATTCGGTCGTGTTTTGAACGACGCGTCCGAGCGGCAAAACCGCCCCGCCACGCACGAGGAGTTTTGCCTGATCCAAGTCCGCGCGGTCGCCCGCCACCAATGTCACTTCACGCCAAACTCCCTTCGGCAAGTGCGGATGCTCCGCCCACGTTGGCACAACCAACAAGTCGGAACCAACAGTGAACGCGGCTTCCTCGCGACGCAGTTCGATATCCCTCGGATCTGCCATGAAAACAGGCCGCATAATCGGCTGGCCGCTCACGCTGGCCTCGCGAAACACCGTATAAAGGTACGGCAACAATCGATACCGTCGCTCCAGTGCGATCCGCGCTGTTCTCTCCACTTTTTCACCGAACGCCCACGGTTCCTTGTCGTTGCCGTCTTTAACCGCGTGCCCCCGACAAAAAGGAAAGAACACGCCGAAGCCCACCCATTTTGACCAAAGCTCAGGCGTCGCTTTCCCGGCGAAACCGCCGAGATCGGGCCCGGCAAATGGCTGACCCGACAAGCCGAGCGTAAGCGTCATCGGCACCGAGAGTTTCATGTGCGCGTCGGTCGAAGCGTTGTCGCCAGTCCACGTCGCCGCGTAACGCTGCCCGCCCAGAAAATTCGATCGAGTGAGAACGAAGGGCCGTTTATCCGGATTTGCCAACGTGATGCCGTCGCGGGTCGCCCGCGTCATCAGGAGTCCGTAAATGTTTCGGTACTGGACGTGCGGGCCGGCCGGAATTTCGCCGTCGCCGCGATGCCAGTTATCCAGCGGCATAGCCTTGCTCGGCACGTTGAATACCGCCGGTTCGTTCATGTCGTTCCACACGCCATCGATGCCCGTCGCCATGAAATTCCGGTAGAGATCAGCCCACCACGTGCGCGTTTCCGATCGCGTGAAGTCGGGGAACACGCAGGCGCCCGGCCAAACGTCGCCGAAGAAATCCTGGCCGCGAGCGGTCTTGACCCAAACATCCTGGTCCGTGCCGTCGGTGAAAACTGAATACCCAGAATCGACCTTCACACCCGGATCAATCATCCACACGCTCTTAAAACCGCGTTGGTGAAGGTAATTGTTTAGGCCCGCAGGATCAGGAAAACCTTTCGCCTCAAACGTGAATACGCGAAACGCGTTCATGTAATCGATATCCATCCAGATGACGTCGCAGGGGATCTTTTTCGCTCGGAAAGTATCGGCGATTTCGCGAACCCGCTGATCCGGATAGTAAGACCAACGAGATTGCTGATAGCCAAGGGCCCAACGCGGCGGAAGCGGCATTTTACCCGTCAAAGTCGCGAGTTCCTGGATGACTTCCGTTGGCGAACTTCGCTCTATCACCAACACAGGGAAAGACGGGCCTTCACTCGTGAAGGTGATCGCATCGGCGCACTTCAGCTCAGCTTTCCACGTCGAATCGAAAATGATGCCGTAAGCCGAACCATCGCGACGAACACCTAAAATCCAAGGATGCGATTGATAGAGCCGGTGTCCCCCATCGGTTTCGTAAGTATAATTATCCGTGTTCCACAGAGTGATCATCGTGCCGTTGCGACGCAGCGGCCCGGTGACCTCGCCACCACCATACAGATCGTCCTCCGTGGAAATCTCCACCACCGCGCGAGAACGTTTCCCATCGCTAAAAAATCTCGGCGCCACCCGCCAATTCTGCGGTAAAGCGCCTTTCTTGTTCGGCTGCTCCAACAAGATCGGTGTGTACGGCAGTTTGCCGAGTTCCAACCCTTCCGCCAGGAAGATTGCCGTCGAATCCGAGATCATGCCGGCTGTTTCGACACTCAGCGGCTTGAACTCCGTCTCGGCGGCACGTGTGTTAACCAGCCCAAGTAGGCAGGCACTAAATATTATATATCGGACGAGAATGGATTTATTTAAGCCGTGCATTGCTGAAAATCGTATTCGCCACGTTCGTACAAATCATCGCCCACAGCAAGATCCCACCTCCCGGCTGGCTTCCGAAAGACGCCTCGGCTAAATCGCTATCACTTCGGCTTCTGTCTGGAGGTTTTGGTTCACTTTTGCGCGATTTCTGCTAACTAAACATCCGACCAGTCCGAGTATAGAATACCCCAACCGAAAACATCGCGATGGCCAATATCCTGCTCCTCGATGACAACGAAATCGCCTGTCGGGCGATGCAGGGCATACTTACACGAGGGGAACATCGCTCGTTGATCGCGCACGACACCGCGACCGCGTGGAAATTGCTGCGAGATTTGGTGAAGTTCGACTTGGTGATCATCGAGCTAAAACTCACGAAGGGTGAAAACGGGATGCATTTCCTGCAGCACCTGCGCGACGATTGTTTTCTGAAGCTGGTTCCTGTGGTCGTCTATTCCTCAGTCAACCACCAGGAAATCGTCAAAAAGGCCCTCTCTCTAAAAATTCAGAATTACCTCATCAAACCCTACCGGGACGAAGCCATCTACGCGGAAATCACCAAGGCACTGAACAATCCCTGGCGCAGCCTGCACTTTGAAGAAGAAAAGTCATTCTGCGCTACAATGGGCATCAAGCCGGGTGAATTGAAAAAGATGCTGCACGAACTGCGCGTTGCCCTTCACGCCGTTTCCGAACCATTGCAGGAATGCGCCGAAACTCGGAATCAAAAAGCGGCGATCGAACACGTCACGCCGCTCGCCGAACGCGCTGAAGCAGCCGGCGCCTGGGGAATCGTCGAATATCTGCAAGGGCTGAAGGAAAAGCTGGAGATGCGAAATTGGACCAGCCTGGCTCAATCGAAAAACGATATCGCTTATATCTGCACGCTGATCGATTGCCACATCGACAAGAATTACACGCCGGTCGGCTTCTATTCCGAGCAGGAGCGGAAGGAGCAAGAAGAGGCCAAGGTGCGCGCCTTCTGGCTTGAGAGCGACGTGAGCGTTCAGCCTCTCGTTCATCCCAGCGAAATGGAGCGAAAGCTCGATGAATTTCCCGCCGGACCTGTCATCGACACAGTGTCCGCCGCTTTCCTGATGAACGCGGACGGCCGGGCTCCCAGCCTAAACCAACTCATTGATCTAGTCTCCAAGGATCCTTGGCTCTCCGCACAGGTTTTGATCACGGCCAATCACCTCGAGCACGACGATATGACTTCGATCGAGGACATTCGCCTGGCCGTGACCATGATCGGTTACGAAAAGCTGACCGCCATGGCGAAAACGATGCCCGTCGTGGAAGAGCGGTACATGCGAGTTCTCCCTTCGACGTGGGCCCACTATTGGATGTTTCAAGTCGCAGTGGCCAGCGTGGCCCAGTTCGCCGCAGTGAATCTAGAACTCACCGACTTGAGTCACAACGCCTACACCGCCGGCCTGCTCCACGATTATGGCCGCTTGCCGCTGGTTAAGCTCTATCCGTTTAGTTTTCTCGCGATTACCAATTACGCCAAGCATCGAAACGTGCCGCTCATCGAGGCGGAAAAGAAATACATTGGCTGGTCCACGCGCGAAGTGGGCGATCACCTCGCCAAGAGACTCGGACTCCCTTCGTCATATTGCGAAGTGATCCGTTGGGTGGGAACTCCGGAGGAAGTCGGCGAGCGCAACTACATGGTTTCGTTGGTCACCTTGGCGCGACACCTCTGCCTGCAAAACCAAATGGGATTCTCGGGCGAGCCGAACTTGCCAATGGCCACGCTCGAGGAAAGTCCGGCGTGGCAGATCTTGCGGTATCGCGTGTTCCCGAGCTTCAACCTGAAGAAATTCGAATCGCAGACACACAATTTCTGCGCGACGTTGAAAAACGAACTACTCGGGCGGATCAGCTAATCCGCCTAACCATTAGTCTGAATTCATCTCGCGAGTTCGAGCGCCTGGATTAAAACGCCCATGTTGCGAATATACGCGCCGGTCGAAATCCCTAAGACCGGTTTCGGGTCAGGAAACGGCGAGGTGTCGGTGTCGTCTCCCACGCGACTCTGCTCGTAATCGGCCTTGGGCGTTTCTTTATTTCCATCGTGAGTGTACGGGTGGCTGGTGTAGTGAATCGGGCTGGGCCAATAGCCGTCGGCGTTAAGCGTGCGGAGCGTCCGCGCCGCCGCCTCGATTGAGGAACCGCCGTGATGAGCCGTGTCATCGAACCATTGATTATCAGGATTCCCCACGGAATAAAATCTCGGGAGGACACCCGTCTTCCCCTTTTTCAATGGAGAATTTTTTGTCAGCTCGGCCACCGGCGTGGCTTTGATTTTTTCGTAGCGCGCGCGCAGGCCCTCAACATCAACGGCCCGAAACGATGCATAGTGCCCAATCGTGTGATGAGGATCGCTGTCGCTGTAGTATTCGCCATTCTGTACGTTCGAGCCGTGCCGGTGCAAATAGATCGGCTTGTTTGTCTTCACCTCAACAAAGGTCGGATGCGTGCGTCCTTCCGCAACTATTTCCTTGGGGGAACGAACGCTCTCCAGCCAGTTCAGCGCCTCCGGAATGCGAGCGATGAATTTGTCGTCTCCAGTCAGGCTGTAGAAACGCAGGAGCTGCTCTATACAGGCGGCCGTCGTGTGAGTAGCGAGCGCACAGGGTTCATACGTGCGAGCGCCGGCCGGCTTGAGGTCGAGCGTATACTGCAACGCCCAGCCGGCTTGCGGCGCAGGCTGCTGCGTCACGACGAAGCAATTCATTCCGCGTTGAATCGGGTCGAGTAGTCGCTTGTCGCCGAGCGCCTCGTAGCACTGCAGAAGAAACTCAATATTCTCCGCCGCCACATCGTCATTCAAAGTGACGAAAGAGGTGTAGTCTGGCCGGCCATGGTGGTGAAATTCGTCCGTGCGCGGATAGCGCTGCGGCCAGCCACCGACGGGGTACTGGCTGTCCAACACGAACCGAATCGCCTTCTCCAACGGCGCGCGGTACTTCGCATCCTTCTTTTCAACGTACATGCGCAGAAGAAATTTCGAGCACTCCGCGGTGCCACCGTCGTCGAACGTCGCGTTGCCGTAGTAATGTTGGAACTCCTCGAGCCTCCACGCGTTCCGGCCGATGGTGTTGTACCACTCCCGCAACGACGCCTCGCCGGCAAAATCAACCACATAGTTCCAACCACCGCTGGGGTGTTGCCCGGCGATGAGCGCACCAGCAACCTGCTCGGCCGCGTGATAATAATACTCGTCACCTGTCGCGTGATAGGCATCGAGAAACAAATGTCCCATCGAGCCGGTCCCCGGGGGCTGTATCCAAATCATGGATGCCTTGGCCTCAAGCTCGCCCCAGCGGCGAGAAAGATCAGGCAAATAAGCCCAGACGTAGCCGCCCCTCGTACTCACTTTGCTCACCATGAAATCGGTGGCTTGATGCATCGCACGCAGTATCGATTCTTTTGATACAGCCGGAGGCTCCGCGGTCGGAGAGGCACGGCCGCTGAGGGTGCCGATGCATAATCCGGTCACCACCAAGGCAAACCGGAGATTCGCGAGTAACTTCTGACCCGAAAAGGGTGATCTCATAAAAAAGCATCGCCTTTGTAGGACACGTGTCCGCTAAGACTCAACAGAAACGTTCCCTAAGAGGAGATGCGATTCTTTATCGGACCTGTTTCCGTTTACTGAAGTGGAACTAGTCCCGCTTCGATTTCCGCGCGTCTGGGCTCGAGAAACGGCGGGAGCGCCAGTCGCTTTCCCAAGCTGTCGAGCGATTCATCCGCGGCAAAGCCTGGCTCGTCTGTCGCGATTTCGAAGAGCACACCGCCCGGCTCTCGGAAGTAGAGGCTTTTAAAATAGTAGCGGTCCACCGGTCCACTTGAGGGCACACCCGCTTCGAGCAAGCGACGATGCCAACCTTCGTATTCAGCCAGCGTCGTACGGAAAGCCACGTGATGCACACCGCCAGCACCCAACCGCGCCAGTGGCTCGTCAGGCTGCACGGCTACATGCAGTTCCGCTGAAGGTCCGCCGGACGCCATTTCAAATACATGCACGTGGGCGCCGTTCATTTCATATTCCCGTGCTTGCCGCATCAGCAGCACTTGCGTCAGAAGCCGAGCCGTTGGTTCCAGCCGGCGCACATTCATGGTTATGGGACCCAGTCCCAAAATCTGCCGATCCTCCGGCACCGGACTCAATTTCCAAGCGGCAGCGGACGGGGCGGCCTTTGCGTCAACCAACGCCAGACGCTGCCCCTCACCATCCTCGAAGTGCAGCGTGAGCCTTCCATCGACGACTTGTATCGGCGAGATCAATACACCCGCCGAATGCAAGCGCTCTTCCCACCAGCAGAGATCGGCCTCCGATTTTACGCGAAAACCCGTGCGGGCTACACTGCCGGATCCGCGATGTTCCCGCGGGAGTGGCCAGTCGAAAAAGGTGATGTCCGTGCCGGGCGAACCTTTGCCGTCGGCGTAGAAAAGATGGTACGCACTGACGTCGTCCTGATTGACGCTCTTCTTCACCAAACGGAGCCCCAGCGTATTGGTGTAGAAGGTGTGGTTCGCCACAATATCCGCCGTAACCGCGGTTAAGTGGTGAAAGCCGGTGAGCTGCATGGAAGAAATGTGCTCAAAAGACCCATTTCTTCCAGCAGTCCGTTAATATTACCGCCCTCTTCTCATCATATGCCCACCCGGAGTGGCATTCGTGTTGTCGTTGTTTGAATTTCCGTCCGAGGTCTGCTGAGGCGCAGGAGAAAAGGTACGGCCAGGCGGCGGCTGCCGCGTCGGCGCATTCGGCGCGGGAGCGACCGGAGCCGCTGGACCTGGCTGAACGGAAGGCTGCGGAGCTGTCGGCGCAGGAGGTGCGGGGCGGGGCGCTACCCGCGGCGCATTCTCAGGCCGGCGATGCTCAAAGCGGGCGGGACCTGGCGGTGGCGCAGAGGGAACAGACGGAGGCGGGGCATAAACTCGGGTGGGAGGTCCTGAGCGATGGTTCGGGAAAGGCTGCTCACCCGGCATCGGCCCACGACGCACTTCGGTCGGCCTCATCGGAGAAACCGGATGAACGGGTCCGACTGGATGCAGCGGCCCCACCGGGTGCACCGGCGAACCCACGAAAGGAGGGCGTGGCATCACCACAGGCGGCCGTGGATGGATCACCGAGTACTCCGGACGATGAATGTGGCGCGGATGAGGGTGCCATTCCTGCACCACGTTCACACGCACTGCCGGAGGAGGCGGCCTCCAGCCCGGATGATAAACCCAGCTCGGAGTCCTCCGGTGGACATAAATCGCGCGCCCCGACCAGTCGCAATCGTAGAACAACCAGTTGCCCGTACTAAAACCGATGCTGAAGCTGATAAACGCTCCCGGGATCGAGCGCCGCATCCAGAGAATCTCAGGATCGTAGCGCGGAATATAGATATAAGTCGGTTCGGCGGGCTGGATATAAACCACCTCGTGCTCGACCACTACCTTCTGCTGCGGGGTGTCCTGCAGGAGGCCGTTCTCTTTCGCATGCACCCTCAAGCGCTGAATGGCGTTCATCACGTCCGTCGGCTGCGCAACAAAGGCTTCACCCATCTGCTGGGTCCACTCGAGATTCTCGTCCATCCACTTGATCACGTCCGGATAGTGAGCCAGCGATTTGACGCTATCGCTCCAGAACTGTTTGGAGATGTCGCTCTGATCGCCTCCCCCGGCAAAAAACCGGGCCGCGCGCACCACGTCGGAAGAATCGGTGGAGGCCGGCAAAATCAAAGCCACCAGCGAGTCGGGATAAAGCGCAATCGGTGAAACCAGTTTTTCCATTTCCTCTGGCGAAAGTTTCGGATCGTCAGAGTCGGCAAAAGCAAATGTGGGCAAAAAAACGCCCACAGACATCAAAAGCAGCAGGCGAAGGATATGTTTCATGGAGGGAAAGGGGCTATCGTGCTTTTAGACAGGGCCAGTGGAACGACAGTGCCAACGTGTGCCCCTGATTTATGGTTCCCCCTCGAAAGGAGCCACTTACGATCAATCGAGTTGCAGCCCGTCGAGTGATTTACCGAGAAACTCCGCAACTACGGAAACCACGATTTTGTGGTCTTCACGCTGGGGAAGTCCTGAGACGGTGATGGCGCCGACCACGCCGCCCACCCCCTCCGCGCGAATCGGAAAAGACCCGCCGTGCACCGCAAAGTCGCGGAGCGATAGGCCAAACTTCGACTCCAGATCCGTTTTGTCGTGCTGCAGCTGAAGCCCCATCGCATACGAACTGCGGTGAAAGTTCAGCACGGTCGCACGTTTCCGCTTTACCCAATTCGCATTGTTCGGCGACGAACCCGGCAGCGCGCAGGTGAACACGGAAATCTGCCCGAGCGTGATATCGATGATCAAAGCGGCGCTTCGTTTCTCAGCCGCGGATTTCAAGCGGCTGCCAATTTCCCACGCGGTGCTTTCGTCAAATTTTTCGAAGCGCAACGTCTGTTCCTGAAGGGCGAGCCGGGCCAAATCTTGTTCGAGCGTCATGACAAACTCCCTACCGACAGAACTGCCATTGTCAGCGGAAAACGTTTTCGTGTGCAGCAAATTCCAAATCAATTGCTTGAGCCGGCCGGCCAAATACAATCAAGTGTTTGCGCACACCTCCCCAAAAATCATGAGTGACCTACCCGATTGTTTCTACTGCCGTAAAGACCAACGCCTTCACGATCTGATGATCGAGATCGCGCCGCTCAGCGCCTCGACGTTGTATCTCTTCAAGGAACAAACCCACCCCGGCCGTTGCGTGGTGGCCTATCGCAGCCACGTGAACGAGCTCTTCGAGCTTTCCGATGCCGAACTGGCTCTTTTCACCAAAGACGTGGCTCGCGCCGCGAAAGCGATCAAGACCGCCTTCAATCCGGTGAAGATCAACTACGGCGCTTATTCGGACAAGCTGCCGCATCTGCATTTCCATCTCGTTCCCAAGTACCGCGACGGCGCCAGCTTCGGCACGACATTCGAGATGATGCCAGCCAACAAGAAGTTGCTGACCGACGCCGAATACGCCGATACCATCGCCAAGATAAAAGCCGCGCTTTGATCGGCGCTGCGCCACGGAAACCACCTTGGCCCAACCGGGTGGTTTTCCTCATGGCCGGCAGACGCAAACAGGAGGATCATCCACGCATGATCTCCTCACTCGGCTCCGGCATGGCGAACAGTCTCTTTGACGCACCGACGCAGGGCATGAAGCGCAGCCTCGCAGAGGCAAATGGAGCTGCGCAAAAGATCGCCGAGGGCGACATCTCGCCCGACAATTTCACAGCCTTGATCCAAGCCGATATTTCGCTCAAAGCGAACCGCACCGTCGCGGTCACCGCTGACGAAATGATCGGCACGCTCCTCGACCGAAAAGCGTGACAGAGCCACGAGCCGCGCGCTCGCTCAAGGCAGCTTCGCCTGCACGAGCTTGCTGACCGCGCCGAAGTCGATCAGCCCGGCCTCGGGACGCTTCTTCAGCGCACCGATGACCCTGCCCATTTCCTTTTTCGATTGAGCGCCGGTTTCCTTGATCACTTCAGCGATCAACGCATCGAGTTTCGCCGCGTCCAAACCAGCCGGCAGATACTTTTCGAGGAGTTTGATTTCAGCGTCGTTGGCGGCGATGAGGTCGGCGCGACCGCCTTTTTCGAACTCCACTTTTGCGTCAGCGAGGTTTTTCACGATCTTTCGCAGCGTGGCGATAACGAGCGCATCGTCCACCGGTTTGGCTTGATCGAGTGAAGCACGCTGGATGGCGGCGTCGGCCGTGCGCAGGCTGGTAGTTGCCGTAGCATTACGCGCTTTCATCGCCGTCACGATGTCGGCGCGGAGGGTTTCGTAAATCGTAGACATGGCGCGAGCCTGCCTCAGCGTTCAGGCATTGTCGAGCCACACGGCGCGAACGCGCGGAAGCTCCCACTGCCGACTTTCTCCGCTGAGCGCCGCCCGGGATCTTCCGATTCGTGCGCTCTTCCTCCAAAAAGCGCCGCGCCATCAGCAACCGGCTGCGATTCACGGAGTCCAGCTCTACACGTATGCGCAAACCCCGCGAACTCGCCACCATCGCACCCGATCCTGTTGCCAGCGCTAAATCCGCCGGGCTACGCTACGTTTCCGACGAAAGGCCCGGCATCACGCGAAAATCCGCTGGAAAAACCTTCGCCTACTTCGGGACGGACGGAAAGCGCATCACTGAGGAGAAGACCCTCGGTCGCATCAAACGACTGGCGATCCCGCCCGCGTGGACCGAGGTGTGGATTTGCCCGCTCGAGAACGGCCATTTGCAAGCCACCGGACGCGACGTGCGCGGGCGAAAACAATATCGCTACCACGCCGACTGGCGCGAAGCGCGCGACGAAACCAAATACGAACGCGTTCTCGCCTTCGGGCGCGCGTTGCCGAAAATCCGCCAGCGCGTCGCCCGCGATTTGAAGCAACGAGGCCTGCCCCGCAACAAGGTTCTCGCCGCGATGGTCAGACTGCTCGAAACAACGTTGATCCGGGTCGGCAATGACGAATACGCCAAGGAAAACCATTCCTTTGGGCTAAGCACGATGCTCGATCGCCACGCCAAAATCCAACACGGCACGATCCACTTCGATTTTCGCGGCAAGAGCGGAAAGCAGCACACGATCGATCTTCACGACCCGCAACTCGCGCAGATTGTACGGCAAGTTCAGGACCTTCCCGGCCAGGAGCTTTTTCAATACGTCGACGAGGACGGGAAGCCGCAGGATATCACGTCGCAGGACGTAAACGATTACCTTCGTGAAACCGCCGGCGAGGAGTTTTCGGCGAAAGATTTCCGCACCTGGTCGGGCACCGTGCTCGCGGCCATTGCTCTGCGCGAATTCGAAAAATTCGACACGAAAGCTCAGGCGAAGAAAAACTTGGTCGAAGCGATCAAACACGTTTCGGAACGACTCGGAAACACTCCGGCGATCTGCAAGAAATGCTACATCCACCCGATCGTGATGAACAGTTACCTCGACGGCACCACGGTGGAAATGCTGCGACAAAAAACAGAGAAAACCCTGCGCAACGAAATTACTCGGCTGAAGCCGGAAGAGTCCGCCGTGCTGGCTTTTCTCCAGCAACGTCTGGCACAGTCCGAAAAACCGTCATTGGAAACGGCGTTGAAACGGTCGCTCAAACAAACGCGCAAACGCAGCGCCAAGCACGCTCCAGAGAAAAGCACCAAGTAATGCGAAACCATGCGACCGCGGCAACCGCCGCAGCAATCTGACGCTCACTTCGAGTGATGCTTGTCTGCCCTTGGCGATGCCGACTGTTTCCCTAACCATTTGGGATACTCGGTGAGGATCGTTTGAGCGTACTCTGAATACCAGCTGTAGCCCTTCTGGCGTTCGATGGAAATTTCACTTACTTCGTAATGCACCGTGCGGTCGCGATCGCCGAAGATCGGCTTGTCGGTGCCGATTTCGTAGAGCCGCGCCCACAGCAACGGCGCGCCTGGCGCGTGGATCAGCTTCGTAGGATTTGACCTACGATCCCACGCGCGATCGTGAAGGGCCACGGCCTGGAACCATTTCACAGCGTCAGCAATCACCTCGCTGTATTTTGCCTGCGCGTCGGGCTGCCGCATCAGAAAACGTACAATGCCGACGCTTTCAGCCGTCGTGGCAGAGATCGGCTCAAAGTTCCGCGCCGCACAAGGTTTCAGCGTGAGCATGTCATGCTGCTGGCACCACACGGTGGGCCGGCCCGACGGTTCGACGATCTGCGATTTCAAAATGCATTGAATGCCACGCTCGACGCGTTCCGCCGCCTCCGCACGTTGTTTCTCCGGCACGAACGCGTACAACGCCTTGCCCACAGCAACGTCGCTCAACAGCTCGAGCGCGCGGATCATCGCTCCGTCGTTGTAGGTGATCGCATCGTGGTAACCACCCGCAAGGGGATAAATTTGCGGAAAACCTCCGTTTGGATACTGCGCATTGAAGAGATATTCCAGCCCGCGCAGGAAGCTGGCGCGCCACGCCTCCGCCCGCCCGTCATTGGGCGCTTGAGCCTCAACATTTGCCAAGAAGCGGAGCTCTAGAACCGTGGCATTATTGTCGAGCGTGCCATAGCTCCAATAGTCGATTTTCGATTTCGGCACCGGAGCGACGGAGTAGTCGTTCGACTTCGTCCAACCGCCGGTCGCAGCCTGATATTCCACCACGCGATCCGCCAATTGGCGCGCTTCGTCGGTCGCGTACCACTCCGGGCTGGCGTTTTCCTTCAGCCCTTTGGCGTGACTCGCGCCTTTCAGCGGCACTTTCAACGGCGCCGTGGGTGAAAACTCCGGTTCGGTCGCTGGCTTGACGCGCGCCGCCACGTCGCGTGACGTCTGCCAATATTGCCGCCAAGCCGGCTGTTCGTCTTTAGGCAGCGCCGCAATCCTCTCTTCCGTAAGAGGTGCAAAGGCGTTTTCCGGCCATGGCACTGCTTTTTCAGCGGCATGGGCCAAGCCAACGGAGAGACCGGAGATCGCTGTCAGGAAACCGGCAAGAAAGAGATTGCGCAGAAGCATAGGGACACGTGTCCTGTGCGTGACGCCGCTAAACGCAATACGTTTCATCGCAGCCGCTATTTTCACCACAACTCCGCCGAGCCCTGCCCTGTCGGCTCCTTTCACATGACTCCCGCTTCACGCCTACGTCGCAGCTTTTCGCTTCTGGTTTTCTCGTGCGCAGCCTTTTCCTTAGCCACGGGCGCCGAGCCGTCCGCCGCGAGTTCAACACCCGCTACCACTGGCGAGAGCCACGCGATTTTCAACGTGCGGAATTTCGGTGCCACCGGTGAAGGCAAAGCCAAGGATACCGCCGCGCTGCAAAAAGCCCTCGATGCCTGCGCCGAAGCGGGCGGAGGCACGGTCTTGGTGCCGGCAGGTTATTACCTCACGGGCAGTCTGCATCTGAAGTCAAAGACGACGCTCAGCTTGGAAGGAAAAGCTTTCCTGATCGGCAGTCCCGATATCGCCGACTATCCGCTGGCTCGGGTGCGCTGGGAAGGCGAATTCCAGCAGGGCCATCGGGCGCTTCTCTGGGCCGAAAACGCCAATGATATCTCGATTATCGGGCCCGGGGTTATTTTTGGCCCTCCGATTCCCGTGGCCTGTTTGCGCGATCCCCGAGCACCGTCCCTCATCGAATTCTCCGAGTGCACGAACGTTGTCCTCGATAGCTTCACCACTCAGTATGAGCGCGTCTGGTCGATTCACCCGGTCCTCTGCCAAAACTTCACCGCGCGTAACCTCATCATTCGCTCCGTCTTTACCAACGGCGACGGCATCGACGTGGATTCTTGCCGGGATGTTCTCATCGAACGCTGTAACATTGATACCGGCGATGACGCGATCGCACTCAAATCCGGCCGGGGCATGGAAGGCGTGCGCACCGCACGTCCGACGGAAAACGTAGTCATTCGCGACTGCGTGCTCACCGGCAGCATGTATGGAGCGATCGGTATCGGCACGGAGCTTTCGGGCGGCATCCGCAATGTCCGCATCGAAAACTGCGTCCTCTCGGGCAAAGGTAACGCTATCATTTTCAAAAGCCGCGACGGACGCGGTGGATTCATCGAGAATGTGACAGGCGAGAACCTCGTGGTTCACAATTCCGGCAACTTTATCTGCATCGATCTGCTTAAGCGCGGCATCCAAGCCACCGAACCGGTCCCCGGAGCCACGGAGCAGTGGACGCAGGTTAGCAACATCCGTTTCAGCGGCGTGCGAGTATTCAACGTGACGCAACTCGTCAACGCCGGCAAAGTTCCCCCGGAGCGTCCGCTTCAAGGCTTCACCCTCTCCGACGTGACCGGCGATTGCGAAAAGGGCATCACGCTCGCCAACATGACCGACGTCACGCTGTCGCAAATCAACGTCACTGGTTATCAAGGCGGCCTTCTGTCCACCGAAAACGTGAGCGGCGCCGGCTTGGTGAACCCGGAAAAGCCGGCGAAATAGAGTTGGCGCTTTCCCGCCACTCAGCGCTTCCCGGCAGCGCACAGCGTTGCACTTGCCAGCGGCTCCAAGGATGCACGTTTGGAGTTGAAATACCTCTGTCGGTTTGTTCGACTCGGTGCGCTCTCTTGACCGCGACCGACTCGATTCCCGGCTGGTTGACGACGCGGCCACCACTCCAACAAAACCACAGGAACACCCGCCCCCTCGTTCTCTGATCGGTTTTCAACAACCCGCACTCATGAACATCCAAGACTGCATCAAATTCGCGCAGGATAACCCTGTTTGCTGTTTGGCCTCTGTCGAAGGCGATCAACCGCGTGTAAGAAACGTTCTTCTGTGGCAGGCCGACGACACCGGTTTCTATTTTATTCTGCTGTCGCCCAAAAAGGTGAGTGCCCAACTCAAAGCCAACCCCAAAGCCGAGCTCTGCTTCTACAATTACCCCACGGAAATCATGCAGGCGCGCCAACTACGCATCACCGGCAAGATGAAGCTCGTCAAAGACCCGGCGCTCCAGGCTCGCGCAGCGAAAGACCGCGCCTTCCTTTCGAAAATCGCCGGTCGGTCCGTCGAAAACCTCCTCGAAATTTTCAAGCTGGAGAATTGCGACGCCCAATTCTGGACCATGCCGGACATCCTCAAAGAGGCTGAACTGCCCCACGCGTACATTTAGCGTTTAGGGTAGAACTTGCACTCTATGCGAGTTCGCGACATCGCGCGGGATTTTCGCAGCGGTTAGAAACCGCTCCACGTGCACGGACTGCCCGCGTCACCTTCAAAAATGCGTTTTGAGCCGTCTATAGCTTCATAGTGCACACTGCGCGTCCGCCGGTGATGAACCACCGCGCGTAACCAAACACATTATGAAGAAAATCACCAAAGACCAATTCGTCGCCTTGCTCAACGAAGCCGGCGTCTCCGATTCGCAAAAGCAACGCCTCCACGCGCTGTTTGAACAGCGTCACCCGGAGGAACATCAATCGTTCCTCGAATTCCTCGGCGTCTCCGCAGCCGAGATCAAGGAGATCCGCTCCCACTCGCGCAAAAGCTAAACACCCTCACGCATCTATCCTTCACGCGCCGGTTGCTCTCAAGCCGCCGGCGCGTTTTTATCGTTCATCGCATGCAGCCCATCAGCGCCATCGGAAAGAAGTTCGGCCTCTCGCGCAGCACTTTGCTCTACTATGACAGGCTGAAACTCGTCAGGCCCACCTATCGCACGGCGGCCGGCTATCGTCTCTACTCATCCGACGACGAGGCGCGCCTTCGCCAAATCTGTCGCTATCGCCAAGCCGGCCTTTCCCTCGAGGCCATCAAACAACTCCTCGATCATGACCAGCCTTCACGCAACCGCGTCACCGCTGCGCTCAATAAACGCCTCACCGAGCTGAACCACGAGATCGCCGCCCTCCGACGCCAGCAACAGGTCGTGCTGAAGCTTCTTCCCCAAAAAGGCCAGGACCGCCACGCCCGAGCCATGACCAAGGAGAAGTGGGTCAAGCTTCTCCGCTCACTCGGCCTCTCTGACGCTGAGATGATGCAATGGCACGCCGCGTTCGAAAGTCAGTCACCGCTCGCCCATCAGGATTTTCTCGAATCGCTCGATCTGCCCGCCGACGAGATCCGCCGCATCCGCGAGTATTCAGCCAAACTGGCCAACGGAGACAAACTGCCGGCACAGGCGCGTTGAGCGGCACCTGGCCGCCGCCTGTCCCCTCCGTTCGCCCCCACGACGACATTTTCCCCTCCGGAATTGCCTCCGTAGCCTCAACGCGTTTCTTGTTACGTCGCCCCATGAAAACGCTTCTCGTCTCCCTCCTGCTCGCGGTTTGCGCATCGTTTTCCTTCGCCCAATCCTCTCCGCCCACGCCCATGCACATCGCGCTCATGTTCGACGACGGCCCCACGGCCGAACATCTGGAAAAGTACCTCGCGCTCTTCAAAACCGAGAACGTCCATGTCACGTTCAGCTTCGTCGCAAAAAACGTTGAGGCTCAACCCGCACTAGCACACGCAGCAATTTCCGCCGGACACGAAGTGACGAATCACTCCTTCGAACACAAACACCCCAAGGATCTCTCGCCGGCCGAGCTCCGCCATGAGGTGATCGGCGCACTCGAAGTTTTCGAACGCGTGACGAACAAACGTCCCACGTGGTACTGGCCGCCCTACATCGAGATCACCCCCGAGCTCGAGGCAATCGTCGCAAAAACCTCGATGAAGCTTTACCGGCCCGCGCACCTCGTGGGCTCGTCTGACTACGACATGTCAGTCACTGCCGAACAAATCCGCATACGCTCGCTCGACGGCGTGAAGGACGGCTCGCTCATCCTCTTTCACGAATGGCGCAACGAATCGCTTGAACAAATGCCCGCGATCCTCGCCGAACTCAAAAAACGCGGCGCCGTCTTCATGACGATTTCGGAGCTCACGAACTATTTAGGCACCGTCAATAGCAAGTAGCCTTTGGTCTGTCGGAGCCGCGCATCGTACTCAACCCCGCGTGCCGAAACATCCCCCGCGCCGCGCAACCCCAAACCCTAGGTGCACACTTCGCGCAGTGTCTTAGCGCTTGCGTGCTTCGCTGCGAGAGAGTCTATCGGTGAACAATGAAACGACTCCCCGGCGTCATCCTCTTCCTCATCCTCGCGCTCGTGATCATGCAGATCGTCACGCTGCGAATGCTTAGCAGCACGCAAAAGCGGCTCGCCGCGCTCGAAAACAAAGTCGCCACGATTTCCGTCACACAGCCCGCTCCCGCCAAACCAGCTCCTTGAAGGAAGAGGCAGAGCTACTCTGTTTTTCGAATCTGGAACTCAGGAACTCTGGAACGAACCGCTGAATTCTGAATCGGAGAGGTGTTCTCCGTAAATGGAAGTGGGCGGTGTGAAAATGAACCAGTTTTCTTCCCGAGTTCCAGCCTTCCAGATTGGTTTTCTGTTTCTCGAATCTGGAACTCAGGAACTCTGGAACGAACCGCTGAATTCTGAAAAGCCGACGGGTTCTCTGTAAATGGAAGTGAGCGAGGTGAAGACAAGTCGGTTTTTTCCTGAGTTCCAGCGTTCCAGATTAATTCTCTTTCCCAGCCTTCGTGAGTCCCGAATTGGACGATCCTTCCGCCTAGCCTTCTAGTCCGAACACGGCTTTGACGTAATTATCCACCGAAAACGGCTGCAGGTCCTCGGCCTGCTCACCCAGTCCCAAGAAGTAAATCGGAAGCTTCAACTGCCGGTAGATTCCTACCAACGCGCCGCCGCGGCTGGTGCCATCGAGCTTCGTGACGACCAAACCGGTAAGGCCAAAACTTTGATGAAACACTTTGGCCTGCTCTATCGAGTTTGAGCCGAGGCTGCCATCGACCACGAGCCAGCGATGATGCGGCGCCGCTTGGTCATTCTTCTGCAGAACCCGGCGGATCTTCGCCAGTTCCTCCATCAAATTACTCTTCGTGTGCAGACGGCCCGCCGTGTCGACGATCAAATAGTCGCGTTTGCGAGAGTTCGCCGCCTGCCACGCGTCAAACGCCACGGCCGCCGAATCCGCGCCGGTGTGGCTCGCGACGATTTCGAGATCGAGCCGCGTCGCCCACGTTTTCAATTGCTCGACAGCGGCGGCGCGGAACGTATCGCACGCGGCAAGCGTAACGCTTTTGCCGTCCTCCTTGAGCTTCCAGGCAAGCTTGGCCGAAGTGGTGGTTTTGCCCGAACCATTCACGCCAATCATCGCGATGACGGTGGGCTTGCCGGCTTCGGCTTTGATGCTCTCGAACGAACCCTCCGAGCCCGCCAAAACCCGTTTCAACACGGAGGCACCGATGGCTGCGGCCTCCTGACCGCGCAGGGTCTTGTCCTTTTTGTAAGCGGTTTTGATCTCCTCAAGAATCTCCTCGGTGGTCTCGACGCCGAAATCGGCCGTGTAGAGGGCCTCTTCGAGCGTTTCCAACGACGAAGCATCAATCGGCTTTTGCCCAAAAATCGCCGCCGTCTTCGCCGCGATGGCCGAGACTGTTTTGGCGAGACCGTCTTTAAATTTTTTGAAAAGACCAAACATAGAGGAGAGGATTAATATGGAACTCAGGAACTCTGGAACGAGCCACTGAATTCTGAATCGGAGATGTTCTCTGTAAATGGAAGTGAGCGAGGTGAAGATAAGCCCGGTTTTCTTCCCAAGTTCCAGCCTTCCAGATTAATTTTCTGTTTCTCGAATCTGGAACTCAGAAACTCTGGAACGAACCGCTGAAATGTGAATCGGAGGTCTTTTGTTTATGAAAATAGCAACGCGCGGTGGGTGGTGTGTCGGTTTTCTTCCTGAGTTGCAGCGTTCCAGATTAACTTTCCCATTTCCAAATTTGGAATTCAGGAACCCTGTAAAAATCCGCTGTGCTGCTCGGGTGCGATACGCCGTATCGTCAAAGGCATGCTGTGAAAGTTGAAAAGCAAGCCATCAGGAAGCCCGGCCGCTTTCATTTGCGAGCGGCCAATCACGAAGAAGATATCCTCGATCGCCTGCACGGTTTTTAATTCCACGAGCATCTTACCTTCGACGACTACGTCCAAACGATGCTCCCCAACCACGACATCGCGGTAAAAGAGTTTCACTGTTTTCTGCCGCTCAAAGGCAATGCCTTGAGCCTGTAGCTCCACGCAGAAAGCCGTTTCGTAAACCGATTCAAGAAAACCCGGGCCGAGAGCTTTATGTACTTTTATCGCCGCCTCGATGACACGACTGCTCAGCTCTTTATTGCCCAGTTCGGCCATGCTCGTACCAGCGTTCCTGAGTTTCAGATTAAATCTACTCAGCGGCTTTGCGGGCGTCGCGGCCGAGTTGGTCTTTCAGGCGGTCGAGGATGCCGTTGATGAAGCGCTTGGCGTCGGCGTTGGAGAATTGTTTGCTGAGGTCGATCGCTTCGTTGATCGAGACGACGGGCGGCACGTCCTTGCGATAGAGCATCTCGTACATCGCCAGCCGAAGGATCGCCAAATCGATCTTGGCGATGCGGTCGAATTCCCAGTTATGCGCGAGACCTTTGATGCGGCTGTCGAGATCGGCGATGTTTTCGATCACCCCGTGAATCAGCTCTTCACCGTAGGAATAGTGCTCGCGAGGCTGTTCCTGGGCCTCAAAAAACGCATGCAGGTCCTGAGCGAGATTTGCGGGGGAATTGATGCTCCACGCGAAGAGATATTGGAGCGCGGCAACACGGCCGGCCCGACGTTGGGCGAATTGCGGTTTGCTACTGCTCATTTAAAAACGTTTTTTCAAGTCGGCCATTTCCAGAGCCGCGCGGGCGAACTCCGCTCCGCGATTAATTTTACCCAAGCAACGATCTTCAGCCTGCTTTTGGTTTTCAGCCACCACCACGCCGTTGATCACGGCGATGCGCGAATCGAGCGCGACCCGCATCAAGCCCTGGGCCGACGCTTCGGCGACCAACTCGTAATGCTTCGTGTCGCCGCGGATGATCACACCCAATGCCACGATCACGTCCGGCTTCGTCGCAGCGGCCAGCCATTGGGCGGCACTCGGCAATTCGTTCGAGCCGGGAACACGATAAACGCGGATCTTCTTCTCCTTCACGCTCGCGGAGCGAAATTGCTCAAACACTTGGTGCAGCAGAGCGTCCACCAACGTCGGATTATAGCGCGCCGCCACGATGCCCACCGAGAAGGTGGACCCATCCACTGACTGTTCCTGAGGAGCTGCAAGACTCATTGCGAAACTGTCCTGTGTGCGCGTACCGCAGACAATGCGCAACCTCTTTTCTCCAAAGGTAAACACGCCTCGTGTTCACGCTCTTAGCCTTGTGCGTAAAAATGCCTGTCGGGCATGATTTTTCGTTGAATCGGGGGCACTCTTTTAATCGGAATCGTACTGAAGGCCCATACCCCCTTTACCCCGTTTGGGCCTGCTTTCCCCCACAACACACCCACACCCATGAATAATACGCTTGGTATTATCCGGCGCATTGCTTTGTCGCTTTGCGCCCTTGTTCTCGCCGCGGCTCCGTCCGCGTTCGCTGCCATCGCCTATGACTCCGTTGCCACCAAGACGGCCACAAACGCCTCTTCCGTGACATGGACCCACACCGTTGGTACAGGTACAAATCGCATGCTGATCGTCGGCCTCGCAACCGAAGACACCAGCAGCACCGTCCTCAATGTCTCGTCCATCACGTACGGTGGAGTCGCGCTCACGGCAGTTCCAAGCTCTGCCGCCACCGCTGGCTCCAGTACGCTGGACAAGACGCAGCTCTTCTACCTGCTCAACCCGGCCTCCGGCTCCGGCACCATTTCGGTGACGTTTGGCGGAGCGGTGAACGGCGTGAACGCAGGCTCGATTTCCTTGAGCGGTGCCACACAAGCCGCACCGGCTGGGTCGACAGCGACCGCCACCTCGGGGTCGTCGATCTCAAAGAGCACGTCCGTCAGCACCGCAGGCTCTTGGCTCGTGGATGTCGCCTGCTCGGGCGCCTCCAGTTCGACCTTAACCTCTGGTTCGAGCCAAACCAAACGTTGGGGCGTCTCCACGACCAACAACGGCGGCGCTGGCTCCACGCTGGCGACGTCCGCCAGCGGGACGTTCACCAACTCATGGACAGCGTCCAGCTCAAGTCAGCTCGCGCTCTCCGTGGCGGTGATCACGCCGGCTTCTGGCGGCACCTCCTCTAGCAGCTCGTCTTCCTCCTCGAGCTCTTCGTCGAGTTCCAGCTCGTCCTCGAGTTCCTCATCGAGCTCGTCGTCCAGCTCTTCGAGTTCGTCCTCGAGTTCGAGCAGTTCATCCTCGTCCGGCTCCAGCTCGAGCAGCGGCAGCGATGTGATCTACGTCTCGCCGAGCGGCACTGCGTCCAATCCGGGCACCCTGGCGTCGCCCACGACGTTGGCGATGGCCGTCTCGGAAGCCCAAGCCGGAACCACCATCTATCTACGCGGCGGCACGTACAGCTACTCCGCCACGGTAACCATCCCGTATGGTTCAAACGGCACCTCGGGCGCCAACATCAACGTGTTCGCGTATGGCAGCGAAAAGCCCGTGCTCGACTTCTCCGCGCAATCCACAGCCGATGCCAACCGCGGCGTGCAGCTCTTCGGCAACTACTGGCACTTCAGAGGCATCACGATCCAGAACGCCGGTGACAACGGCATGATGGTCGGCGGCAATTACAACACGATCGAGCTCTGCGTCTTCAAGGGCAACCGCGACTCCGGCCTCCAGATCTCACGGCGCTCCAGCAGCCTGACCAGCATGTCCGACTGGCCGTCGTACAACCTGATCCTCAACTGCGACGCCTACGACAACGCGGATCCCACCGCCGAAAACGCCGACGGCTTCGCGTGCAAACTCACTAACGGCCCGGGCAATGTTTTCCGCGGCTGCATCTCGCACAACAACATCGACGACGGCTGGGACCTTTACGCCAAAACCGACACCGGCCCGAACGGCTCCGTCACGCTGGAGAACTGCATCTCCTACAACAACGGAACCTTAACCAGTGGGTCGACGACAGGCAGCGGTGACAAGAACGGCTTCAAGCTCGGCGGCTCGGGCGTCGACGTCGCGCACACGATCAAGCGCTGCATCGCCTTCGGCAACGGCCACCACGGCTTCACCGACAACAACAATCAAGGCAAGATCTCCGTCACCAACAACACGTCGTTCAACAACGCCAACTCGAACTTCAATTGGCGCGACGGGAGCACTTCGGTGTTCACCAACAACGTGTCGCTCAATCCTGGCGATTCCGACAAGTTCGTCGGCACCCTCACAGGCACCACGAACATCTTCTGGGTCAGCGGCAAGGTGAGCAATAACGGCGGCAGCCTCACCGTTTCGACCTCGGACTTCCAGAGCCTTACTGCGCCGTCCGGCGGCTTCAGCCGCAACAGCGACGGCAGCATCAACTATGGCAGCTTCGCCAAACTAGTCTCCACAAGTAAACTTGTGAACGCCGGAACTCCGAGCGGCACCGACATCGGCGCTATCGAGAGTTATTGATTCGTTATCATTTCTTACCAGCCGTTCGCAGCACGCGGACGGCTGGTTTTACCTTTCCCCTGAACCATACCCCACCCATGAAAAGTATGTTTGGAAAAATCCGGCGCATTGCGTTTACGCTCTGCGCACTCGTCTCCGCAGCGGCCTCGCCCGCTTTCGGCGCCATCGCTTTTGATGCCGTCGCCACCAAGACAGCCACCAACGCCAGCTCCGTCACCTGGTCCCACACCGTCGGCACAGGAACAAATCGCATCCTGGTTGTCAGCCTCGCCACCGAGGACACCAGTAGTTCGGTTCTGACTCCCTCGGCCGTCACCTACGGCGGCGTTGCCATGACCGCAGTTCCCTCCTCTGCCGCCACAGCCGGTTCTAGCACGCTGGACAAAACCCAGCTCTACTACCTGCTTAACCCTGCTTCCGGAACGGGCACCGTTTCCGTGACTTTCGGCGGCGCCGCGAATGGCGTCTGCGCCGGTTCGACTTCCCTCTCGGGTGCAGCACAGTCGGCCCCGACGGCTTCGACCGCCACCGCAACCTCCGGGGCGACGATCTCGAAATCCACCACCGTCAGCACTGCTGGCTCGTGGCTCGTCGATGTCGCCTGCTCGGGCGCTTCCAGCTCGACCCTAACTCCCGGTTCGAGCCAAACAAAACGCTGGGGCGTCTCTACAACGAATAACGGCGGCGCCGGCTCCACATTGGCCACGACCGCTACGGGTTCGTTCACGAATTCATGGACCAGCTCGAGCTCCAGTCAGCTCGCGCTTTCCGTCGCCGTGATCGCGCCCGCGTCCGGCGGCACTTCCTCGAGCAGCTCGTCTTCCTCCAGCTCGAGTTCTTCGTCGTCATCGAGCTCATCGTCATCGTCTTCGAGTTCCAGCAGCAGTTCGTCGTCTTCAAGCTCGAGCAGCTCCTCGTCTTCGAGTAGTTCGTCCGGCGGCTCCTCGGGTTCGACGTCGAACTCGAAATACAACCTCACCGGTTTCGCCACGCTCGGCTCCGGCTGCACAGGCGGCGGCATCGCCGCTGTGGGTAACGCAGCCTACGCACAAGTCACCACGCCGCTCGAACTCGCCAACGCCATCATCTCCTTCAACAAAGGCAGCGGTGTGAAGGTCATCGAAATCATGAATGACCTCAACCTCGGCTGGAACGAAATCGGCTCGACGGTGCAATCACTCTCGAGCACGCCGTTCGTTCAACACGCCACGCCGAAACTGCATCCGAAATTGATCACGTCCGGTATCAGCAAACTGGATATCAAGGGGAGCGCCGGCGGCCTGACGATTTTCTCCGCCAACGGTGCTACGATCCGTCACTGCACGTTCAACTTGAAAGGCACGAAGAACGTCATCATCCGCAACCTCAAGTTCGACGAGATGTGGGAGTGGGACGAATCCACCAAGGGTAATTACGATTCCAACGACTGGGATTTCATCGATCTCAGCAACGGCAGCGCCGCGACCAACGTCTGGATCGACCACTGCACCTTCACCAAAGCCTACGACGGCATTGTCGATATGAAGAAGGGCACACAGTACGTCACGATGTCATGGTGCAAATACATCGGTGACGACGGCGCCTCCAACAGCAACAGCATGGTGCGCCAGCAAATCGCCGCGCTCGAGGCCAGCAAGTCCTCCTATTCGTTCTATAATTTCCTTCGAACGAATGGTTTTAGCACCGAAGACATCATCCAGATCCAACAGGGCCACGACAAAACGCACCTGATGGGCTCCAACTCGCTCGACTCCGGAAATGCCACGTTGTCGGCGACGTTCCATCACCAGTGGTTCCAAAGCGTCTGGGATCGTTGCGTGCCGCGACTGCGCGCCGGGCAGGTTCACAACTACAATATCTACGTCGACGACACCAAGGCGCTCACCGCAAAGCGCCTCCGCGACAGCCGCGCGGCCGCAATGAGCACCTCGCTCCAGAGCACGCTGAACAACACGTACAGCTTCAATCCGCCGCTCAACGGTTCCATCTCGACCGAAGGTGGCGCGATCCTCGTCGAAAAATCGGTGTACATGGATTGCCTCTTCCCGTTGCGCAACAACCAGACAGATGTAACCGATTCGACCTACACCGGTAAGATCAAGGCGACCGACTCGATCTACATCATGCACAACACAGATGGCACCACAACCACCGTGCGCGGCAACAGCACCGACTCTGGCAACCCGCTCGGGCCCTTCCAGGCACCGGTGATCGCGTTCTCGTGGAACACGTATTCGTCCGTCCCCTACAGCTATACGATGGACGACCCAGCGAACTTGCTCTCGGTCCTCCAAGCAGGAGCCGGTGCGGGCACGCTCACGTGGGATAAATCCAACTGGTTGAAAACCTCCTACTAACGTCTAATCTCCAAGGCGGGCCTTCTTGATGAGGCCCGCCTTTGCAGCCGATTGAAGAATCCTCAACACAGTTATCTCGCTACAACTCTCCGCCGCTTTCTGCTGCGGCCGGGATTCTTGTTCTTTGTGGTAGCGATGGCGCTTCCGTTATCGCTGCCATTTATCGGCTCAAGAAAACCCGTGCTGGCCAAACCACAGCGCAAGCCGGTAAGTGCCTCGCAAACGATCGAGTTGTTGCCAATCGCATCTGTAGAAGCCGCTCCGTCACGCGATTCCACGCCAGAAGCCGCAACCGATCAGAAGCGCATCGAATCGCTAGTGGCAAACGGGGATTTCGCCACCGCCGCACAGCTCGCCGTTGCCGCCCCCCTCGACCAGCGGCGCGATTTCACCATCGTCGTTTATCACGAATGGGGTCGCCGGGCACCTGAGCAAGCGATCGCCTCGGCTATCCATATCCAGGACGCATATGCGCGTGACTTCGCTGTTCACTCCGTTTTATCCGGCTGGGCACACACCGAGCCCGAAACGATGGCCGAGGCAGCGCTGGTTTTCCCGGAGGGGGAAGAGCAAAAAGCCGCTTTGACGAAAGCTCTCCGCGCGTGGATGGTCAAAGATCCCGAGGTCGCTGGCGAATGGATCATGTCCCATCCGAAGGCCATCGCCGTAGCCGACGACATGTTTCGCCGCGATCGGCGTGACTAAATTTTGGCGATTGAGAGAAGTTTCTTTTCATGCTTCAGATACGTCTGGCATGAGAACAATCGCTACTCTGACGGGAGCCTTCGTGCTCTTTCTGACCGCATGCGCGCCGCTAAACAACACTGGCTCCGCATCGAAAACCCCCAAGTGGATCGCTGCCCCGACCACGTCCCATTACTTCATCAACTCCGTTGCCATCTCCGCCAACGGCAGCCGTGTGATTGGAGGCACCTTCTATCACAAGTATTCGTCAACCTCCTCGTCGCGCGAAGAGGATAACCCAACCAACACCGCCAGCGACGATGTCCAGACCGGCACTTTTGGAACCTATTGCTATAGCCAAGAGGGCCAGCTGCTCTGGAAAGACGAGTTCACGGGCTGGCAAGGCACCTACTGGGTCGACATTTCCCGGGATGGGGCCTACGCCGCCTCCGGTGGATGGTATTCAAACAGCCCCTACGCCGGTTTCGTGCGCGCCTACGATGCCGCTTCGGGCAAACGACTGCTCGATTTCCGGACCGGCGGACGGGTAAATCAGGTCGCGCTCTCAGCCGACGGCACCTGGTTGGTTTCGGCCTCGGACACTTTCGTGCTTTTCAAGCGCGGCAGTGACAACGCCTACGCGAAAACCTTCGTATTCACTCCAACCGGAACACAGAACCCCGCGGAAACCGCCGCAATCTCGGCAGACGGCAAGCGCGTCATCTGCGGCGACTACAACGGCAATATTTTCATCTTCGATAACGACAATGGCACGCTCGCGTTGCTCACCGAGTGGAAACAAGTTTCGTACAGCCATTGCGTCCGAATCACGCCGGACGGCTCCGCGTTCGTGGCTGGCGCACCTTCGGGCTACGTCAATTTCTTCGACATCGCCGAACTTGTTAAAACAGGCAAACCTACTGCCAGTTACCAATGCATGAGCAAGTCACCTGTTTACGGCGTGGCCGTGGCTGACGACGGCAGCGCCTTCGTGGGCGTCTCGAACTACAACAAAGACAACGGCCTGGTCTGTTTCCTGAAGCGCAACGGCTCACAAGCCACCCTCGCCTGGCAATATAAACTCGAGCGGAACCCAAATTGCGCCTCGCTCAATCTCGCCCAAAACCTGCTCGCCGTGGCCGATGGACACCCCAACGACACACCGGGGCACTTCTCCCTCTTCGACACCCGCAACGGCAATCTCCTCTGGCAATACACCACTGCGACTGACATGAGCTGGCCGATCATGATTTCCCAAAACGGCAGCGCCATCGTCGGCGGCAGCGACGACTCGCACCTCTACTACTTCACGCCCTAAGCGCGAGCCGAACCAATTCCCAGTTTCCTCTATATTGGGAGTTTTATTCCGCGCTCACGGAGAAAATTCATCACGGTTTCCGCCGAAGGCGGATGAACGCAGCCCGGCGCCGTCGTGCAGATCAATGCCGCAACGGCGCAAGCATACTGCACACAGACGTCGTCTGGCCAGCCGCGCAACAACCCGTGGATCATTGCTCCTCGGAAACTGTCGCCCGCACCCGCGCTGTCCACCACCTCCACTTGAAAGGGCGCCTGTTCACGTCGCCCTTGTCCCCGACGCGCAAACCAAAGCGCTTCCGATCCGGAAGTAAAAATAACCAGGCCGCCACACGCAGCCTGATAACGTTCAAACAATGCTTCGCGAGCCGCTCCCCTCTCCACTGCGGCGGGAAACTCACGCCGCAAAAATTCCCCCGAGATCACCATCAGGTCGCAACACGCGGTGAGTTCAGACTCCGGCTTCGCGTCGCAGCTGGCCAGCGGCAGCCCGGCAGCACGTGCCGTCCTCGCCACCGCAAGCGTGGCCTCGCCAAAGGAGGGGTCGACGCAAACAAAGCGCGCCGCACGAATCCGTTTTTCATCCGGCATCTCCCATTGGCGTGTGGTAAAGAGCAAATCGCAGTAACGCCCAAAAACCGTTCGCGTATGACCATCGGAAACGACCACCTCCGTCACACCTCTATAACCGGTCTTTACCACCAAGCCTCCGCAGTCAATCCCGCGCGATTGCAGAAACTCCAGCGTTCGCCGGCATTCCGGCGTATCGCCAATCCAGTTGCCTTCGATTGCCACGCGGTTGCCAAGCTGGGCGAGCACCAGCGCACTGCCCGCGGCCTCACCCGCGTGATTTTCCAACGTCTCGGCGATCTCTCCGTAACCATCAGGCTCAGGCATCCGCCCCTTGAGCCGCAAAATCACCCCTGTGCTCACATGGCCGAAACAATAAACATCGCTCATGGCCTCTATTTCACGGTTGAGGCTCGCTGGTTCAAGACCGTAGATGCGGCTCTACGCGGACTACACCGGCACCTGTTCGACGATCTCCAGATTGTAGCCGTCCAAGCCGATCGCTTTGCGCGAGGTGTTGGAGAGAAGCTTGATCTTGCGGAGTCCGAGCGCCGAAAGAATCTGTGCTCCCACGCCATAATCGCGGAAACTCATGCGGGGGCCCTCGGTGCTCTTCGTGTTCAACTGATGGACGATCTGTTCACCACGATTGGCGGGTTCCATGTACAGCACCACGCCGCGCCCCGCCTTGGAGATTGCCTCTAGAGATGCGTTGAGCGTCCGGTGACTTTCCATCCCGCTCGCGCGGAAAACGTCGCTTAGCAGGTTTTCGCTGTGCACGCGGACCAATGTGGGCTCCGAAGAGAGCGCGCCGGTGGAAAACGCGTAATGATGCCGTCCGTCGATTTTATTGCGGAAAACGTGAACGGTAAATTGACCGAATTCCGACGGAAACGGCTTGGTGCAGACAAGCTCAACCAATTGGTCCCGATGATGCCGATATTCGATCAAGGAAGCGATCGAGATAAGCTTCAGGCCAAAACGCTTTTTAAATTCAATCAACTGCGGCAGGCGCGAGACGGTGCCGTCGTCGTTCACGACTTCGCACAGCACACCGCTCGGATGCAAACCAGCCAACGTAGCCAAATCCACCGCGGCTTCGGTGTGGCCGGCACGTTCCAGTACACCACCCGGACGCGCCCGAAGCGGAAAAACGTGCCCGGGCTGCACGAGTTGTTCGGGCTTTGAATCGGGATCCGCGAGCGTGCGGATTGTTTTAGTGCGGTCGTAAGCGCTGATCCCCGTGGCGATTCCCTCAGCGGCATCGACAGAAACCGTAAAGTCGGTCCGGAACGAGTCGCGATTCCGGCTCACCATCGGCCCGAGACCGAGATGCCTGAGCTGCGGCTCGAGCATCGGCACACACACGATTCCGCTGCAGTAACGGATCATCATGTTGACCGTCTCAGGCGTGGCCTTCGAGGCGGCCATAATAAGATCACCTTCGTTTTCGCGGTCCTCGTCGTCGGTGACGATCACGAGCTTACCATCCGCGATATCTTTGATCGCAGACTCAACCGTATCAAAATCAGCAGCAGAAACGTCCGTCATGAGGTATGAAAGTCATCGAGCTCGACGCCGGCTGTCAATGCGCACCCGAATTAGAGAAAGTTACCGGTGGCATTAGCGCCTTTGTCCAAGTAAGCCGAGCTGAGCCCCTTCTTGACAGGCTCTAACCCAATGATATCGCTATAGGCCACGTCGTTCTGCGGCTTCCAGCTTCACCTGCGTGTTTTTGAATAATTGCGTTTGCGGGACGGGGATACCCGCCACCCTACCGATCCATCCAAGACTCGTTTTCAGCTTCGGAGGCTCGCCGTGGTGCGCACGTCACCACATCCCCATGCAAAAACTACGTCGCTCGTATCTTTCCATTCCCGTGCTCGCATTCCTTTTTCTATGCGGGACGTTGGAACTCTTCTCACAACCCGTCGTCGTTGGACCCACTGGAGCGGGAGCGGTCGACGTAGGTCAACGAGTCACGTTAAGCGTAAGCATCTATTATGGAACAGCGCCCTATACCTATCAGTGGCGAAAAAACAGTACGAACATACCCGGCGCAACTTCCGCGAGTTACGTAATCAGTGCTGCCACTGCAGCAGACGCAGGGACTTACGGGGTTATCGTGAATGACGCAACAGGTTCGACCTCCAGCAGCAATGTAGACTTGGTCGTCAATCCGCCGGCCGCTCCCGTGGTTACTCTCAGCCCTGCTAGCCGAACTGTTACAGAAGGCCAATCAACGTCCTTTACAGCCTACGCAACGGGAAGTTTCCCCCGAACATATCAATGGTACAAAGGCACCACGGCGATTTCCGGTGCGACGAGCCAAACATTGACCATCTCTGCGGTTTCAGCCGCGGATGCAGGATCCTACTCAGTTAAGATTAGCAACAGCCTCGGCTCCGCCACTAGCGACGGGGCTGCACTCACCGTAACACCCGCCACACCGCCAGTTATCACTAACTACTCTCCCTACGACGCCAGTGTCACAGAGGGCAACTCCGCCAGCTTCTCGGTGTATATTTCCGCCGGCAGCTCGCCATTGCGTTATCAGTGGCGGAAGAATGGCACGAATATAGCCGGCGCAACCTCGTCCTATTATAGTATTTCTGAAACGGCGTTGAGCGACGCGGGAATCTATTCGGTCGTGGTCACGAATGCCGGCGGCTCTGCCACGAGCCGCGATGCCACCCTCACCGTTACCGCGGCCGTAAAGCCCTCAATTTCCACACAACCCTCATCAAAAACCATTACAGAGGGACAGTCGTTTAGCCTGTATGTATACTACGAAGGATCGTCGCCAATCTCCTGCCAGTGGTCGAAAAACGGGAGCCCGATTGCCGGGGCGACAAGCAGCGGTTACTCCAAAAACAGCGCTACCCTCAGCGATGCCGGAGACTACCAAGTTACCCTGACAAACCGAGCGGGTTCTGTGACCAGCGCAACAGCCACGCTCACAGTAAACGCCGCTACAAAGCCCGTGATCACTGTTCAACCGGTGAGCGAAATTGTCTCCCCCACCACGTATAAAACTTTAAGCGTCCAAGCCACCGGCTCGGAGCCCATGACGTACCAATGGAAGAAGGACGGGGCCGCCATTTCCGGAGCCACCTATTCGACGTACTCGATCAACAACATGTCTGCCTTAACCGCCGGTGTCTACACTGTCACCGTTTCGAATATCGCAGGCTCCGCAACCAGCGACCCTGCTACAATCACCCTAGGACCCACGCTCCTTCCGACCATTTCCAGCTTATATAACCAAACCGTAAGCATCGGCAGCTATGCCCAGTTTTCACCTACCATCGGAGGCACACCCACATTCACTTACCAATGGTATCATAATGGCACGCCTATCAGCGGGGCGACGAGCAACTATCTCTCGGTTTACAACGTTACCGCGACTGATCTCGGCGACTATCAACTAGCCGTCACAAATGCAGCTGGCACGACCCGAAGTGAAATCGTCACGCTCAGATTAACGCCCGGCTCAACATTGCCCGCGTTCTACTGGATCGATAGCCAAACATTGAACGGGATTGTCTACTTCCTTTTCTCGAACCCTTCGAAAATCGCGCGTTTCGACTCCATCAACAACGTTTGGCTTGATCCCATTACGCTCTCGGCCACGCCAACCGCTTTCCGCATCACCGCCTCAGCCTTGTACGTGGCTTTCGACAGAAGCATCAGTCGAATGGCGCTGGATGGAACAAGTCCCACCACGATCGCCAACGCAGCAAATACTATTACCGGGCTTCAAACAGACGGTACCTACCTAGTGGTAATCTCTAGCTCCAGTTATTATAATACAGATTTCACATCAATACGGCTTTCCGATAACCAGACGATAAACCAGCAAAGCTCAACATACGGAGTAGGCGCTCAATGTGTATTTATTCCCTCGGTCCGCAGGCTCATCGGGAGGGACCGCGGATTGTCACCCGCCGACATTCGTTATATAACATTCAATGCCGATGGCACGTTTGGAACGAGCGGCGACTCCCCTTACCACGGAGACTTTCCGAGCGCATATAAGACCTACGCCATGCCTGATGGCAACCAAGTGGTCGACGACGCGGGCATTATATACAAGGCAGCAAATTTAACCTATGTCGACAGCCTTGGCGGCAGCTTCGATGATATTGCTTTCTCGGACGACGGTAAGTCTTTTGTGCTCAGAGGGCGTCAACTCTACTCCTATAGCACCGGCTATCGAGAAATCGGAAGCAAAACCCTGAGCAGTTACTCAGACCGCATCGTACAACAAGGAAACTACATTTACGCTTTCGCCCAACCCGTGTCTATCGGAGGAACAATAGCGGTTGAGAAAGTTGCCATTACAGACATACAGCCACCCGCGCCGGTCACCACGGTTGAAGGGGAAAGCCACGCCTTCGCACCCGCATACGCGTTTGCCGACAAGGACGGCATACTCTATCTATATAGCAAAGAGGCAGGAAATATACTGCGGTGGTCTCCGGTAACTAAAAAATTTCTTCCTTCGATTCCGTTGTTAGGGTCGCCGCTCTACGTTGCCTATTCAGAAGCTAGCCATGCTATCTACCTGGCCTACAAAAACGGTCACATTAACAGGATTCTCCTAGGCCAGACAACTTTCACCGAAGAACATTTCAGCAATTCGCCTCAACAACCAGAGGGACTGGCCACGGCCGGTGAGCTAATACTGTTTGTCGATGGATCTGGAGCTTGGGAACGCCACTATATCCTGTCTCAACAAGGCTCCATTATCTCCAGCAAAGATTGGAACTATTACTCCAGAGAATACACATGGTGTCCGGCTAACCGCAGGTTTTATCATTTCCGTGACGACACTTCGCCCAACGATATTATCTATGAGCCGATTGGGATTGATGGGACCATTGGAACCTCAAAGGACTCGCCCTACCACGGCGAGGTCAATACCCAGTTGCCGATTCGCGTTTCCCCCAACGGCAAGATTGTCCTGATCGGCAGCGGCCAGCTTTACGATGGCGACACTCTCGTGACGGCAGGAGCCTTGGCCAATACTATAACCGACGCACTATGGAGCGGGTCGTCTCTCTATACGATCCGCAATGTAAATGGAAAAACAGAGCTCCAAGTCTGGAACGGCACCACCTACATCCTTTCAACATCGACAAAGATCCTCGGTACACCGGTTCGATTGTTTAGTTTAACCACGGGAAACATTCTCGTCGTCACGCAACGCGGAAATTACCCCGCCTTCACCATCTTGAATTCTGATCTGCGAGTTTTGTCGCAATCCGGCTTGGTCTCGACGGATCTGGATAACGACAACTGGTCCGACATACCATTCGAGAACACTGTGACGGGCGAACGTGGTTTCTGGTCGATGACTGGAACCACCAAGACCAGTTACAAGACACTGTCTACCCTAACTACCTCTTGGAAACTGGTGGGAGTCGGCGACTTCGACGGTGATAATAAAATGGACCTCCTGCGGCAGCATACATCGACAGGCGACCTCGCGGTGTGGACGATCAAGGATGGGGCTCCCAGCAGCACTTTGACTCTCGGCACCCTCCTCACGGGATGGGTCGCGGTCGGTTGCGGAGACTTCAACCGAGACGGCACGCCAGACGTAGTCGTGGAAAATCCGTCCACCGGCGCCTTTGGCGTTTGGCTGGTTCGGGACAACGCCCTGAGCTCTTTTGTTAACATCGGAACGAAGAGCGGAGAGTGGACGATCACAGCCGTAGCCGATTTTGCCGGTGACAGCGGCCCCGATCTACTTTGGTACAACCAATCGACCAGAGAGCGTTGCATTCAGACAATTACCGGGACCGCACCCGGCGCACTCGTTTCGCTCGGAATCCACGACGCCAAACTACAAACTGCCGGCGCAGCAGACTTAACCGGCGACGGCATCGCTGACGTTCTCATCCAAGACGTTTCGAACGGCGATATCGGCTGCTGGATCATGTCGGACGGCGCAATTCAACGCTACCAGTTGCTGGCGAGTTCCACTCAGAATTGGCGCCTTGCTGGAGCCGGGGGCGCTCCCTTGACGCCAAAAATTCTCGCCTCGCCCGTGCCTCAAGCGGTTGCGCTCGGGAAAAGTCTCACGCTTTCAGCGACCGGCAATGTGAGCACCATGAGCTATTTGTGGGCGATGTGTCCCGACGGCACGAACTACTATAACATTGCAGACGCAACGACTTCGTCACTGACCATCTCCAACGCAAAAGCAGTGGACGCAGGTCTCTATCGGCCGACAGCCTGCAATATCACTGGCTCTGCTGAAGGCTCTGCAACCGCGATCAGCGTCATTCCAGATTTCGCAACACCCCTGCCAGATGGTTTCGCTGCATCGGTCACAGGCGGCTCCGCAGGGATGTCGGTCGTCGCTTCTACCGCAGCCGAGCTAAAAGCATACGCCGAATCAGACTTACCCTATACGATTACGGTGAACGGCACACTCAGCCTAAATGGCACCCTTTCGCTCAAGTCTAACAAAACGCTGCAGGGATTGGACGCGAACGCATCTCTCGTCGGATGTATCGAACTAAGCGGTGTCACCAATGTCGTTGTTAGAGGTCTCCATATTACGAACCCTGGCACCACTCTGGTGAACGACAGTTATACGGACGGCGGAGATGGTGTCAGAATTCGCAATTCCACAAACGTCTTCGTCACACATTGCACGTTCTTCGACTGTTCTGATGACCTTATCGACTTGGGCGTTGGCGCCAGCAATATAACGGTCTCCTGGTGCGAGTTTTATTACACGGCGGCTCAAACCGCACATCGTTCCACGATGATGATCGAAGGCACGTCCGCCGCTCTCTCGCGCGTGACAGTGCATCACAACTGGTGGTCGGAACGTTGCTCCAGCAAAATGCCTCAGGCCGCTTACAGCAACGTCCACCTCTACAGCAACTATTTCAACAGCCCTAATAATAGTTTTGGAACTTGGGTGAGCGACGGGGCTCAGCTGTTTGCCGAGCAAAACTACTACAAAGGCATAAATGACGCTTTGTTTAAGGAAAATATTATCTCTAGCGCGTTGGCCGGAAAAATTCGGGCGATTTCGAATCGCTTTTCCAATTGTACCGGCAAAGCCATTGACACCGGAGCCGATAGCATTTTCACACCGCCGTATTCCTACGAGCTTGTGCCCGCAAATGATGTCGACGTATTCGCCACGCAGATAGCGGGCAACACCGCAGGGGCCGGATCGTCTACACCTCCAACCGCAACGGCCGCTATAAGCGGACCAACATCCGTGACCGCTGGGAGCTCCCTATCGTTAACAACCAACACACAGGGCTACACGCCTACGTCGTACCAGTGGCGCTTGAACAACTTCGATATCTCAGGCGCTACCAAAGCCACGTACTCGGTCGACCATGCCCAAAGCACCGACGGAGGCACGTACGTCGTCGTCCTCGGCCTGTCGCAGGGAGATCTTGTCGTAAGTTCACCGCTAGTGGTGAACGTATCATCAAGCAGTTCCTCTTCGAGCAGTTCGTCCTCGAGTAGTTCGTCCTCGAGCAGCTCTTCTTCCAGTAGCTCGTCATCTAGCAGTTCTTCCAGCGGTGGCGGAAGCGCCCCAGCTGCGAGCTCCGGTGGAGGAGGTGGCGGAGCCCCGGGTCTATACTACATCGCTGCGGTTCTCGTATTAGCGATGCAGCGCGCCGTACGCAGGAAGCGCTTGGACTCCTGACCGGGAGCGATGCACTAGGCTGGCGTCCGCCGTTCTTGAAAGGCGCCAGCCGATCGAACCAACGTAAAAGGTCTACTCGCCAGACTGGCTGTAGCTCACATTCATCGTTTCCACCGCCTCGCCAGCATCATTTAGCAGCGTGAGGTAGAGCGTGAAGTTATAGGGAGGCTGAATGGGCGTTGAAGCGAGCGTCTTGCCATCGCCCGAAGGCAGCAGGATCCGCCGCTCTTCACCTCGTTTGTTGCGAGGGTTCCAACGAGCTGCCACGCGCGCCACGTCCGGCGCCATTTCCTTCTTCTGGCTATCGTAGAATGCGAGCCGGAGCGTGTTGTTTTCCACCGTCAGACTGAGGAACGAACCATTCGCGCGCTGAATCACGCGCCCCGGGATTTTCGCCTCCTCTTCTTGCGCCTCGGCAGCCGCTTCCTTTTTCGCAGGAGCCGTCTGCGGCGTGGATTTCGCTTTGGGCGCGCCACAAAGCGGGACGACCAGGCCAAATGACACCGCCAGCAGCAACGACTTCACGAAAGCAACGTTGGTCTTCATATACCAACTGCTTACGCGAGCCTCCGCCGTTCGCAAGCCACATTCGGTAAAGGCGCGGTAAAAGCCGAAACGAAAGCTCTCGATCTCGGTCTACTTCCGGCCTTGCAGAAGCTGTGCTTTGAGCGACTGCCAACGAGCAAGCCGTTCCGCGATCTTGGCTTCGGAACCAATGGCTTTGGGCGTATAGAGGCTCAGCGGTTTTTCGAGGTAGTTCTGGCCTGAAATGTTTTCAGGAAAGTCGTGCGAGTAGCGATAGCCTTTGCCGTGGCCAGCACGCTTGCTCGCCTGACCGCCTTTGTCACGAAGCGCCAGCGGCACCGCCTGCACCGGCTGGTTAGCGATGGCATCTTTCGCCGCGTGCAAAGCGAGGTTCGCGGAATTGCTTTTCGGCGCCAACGCGATGTACAGCGTGGCGTGCGCCAACGCATATTCGCACTCGGGCAGTCCGACAAAATCGCACGCCTGGTGCGCCGCGGTCGCCATTGGCAACGCTAACGGATCCGCCAACCCAACATCCTCCGAAGCCAAGATCACAAGCCGTCGCGCAATGAAACGAGGGTCCTCGCCGCCGGCCAGCATTTTAGCTAACCAGTACATAGCAGCATCAGGGTCGCAGCCGCGACAGCTTTTGATGAACGCGGAAATCGTATCGTAATGCTCATCTTCGTCTGCGTCGTAACGGATCCGGCGTTCCCGCGCGAACGCCTCCAGCTCTGCCGGTGTGATCTCTGACTTTTCCGGAAGGCTGAGCACGAGCACTTCCAAGGCGTTCAGTGCCCGACGAAGATCCCCATCACAGAGCACAGCCAGGTCGTTGAGAACCGCGTCCGTCGCCGAACACTCGCGCTCGCCCAAACCGCGGTCACGATCGGCCAGCGCACGTTTCAACACGCCCGCCACCGCTGCCGTCGACAGCGGCTCCAACCTGAACAAATGACTTCGGCTCAGCAGCGGCGGGTTGACGTAAAAGCCCGGATTGTGCGTGGTCGCGCCAATCAAGCGAACGTGGCCTTCTTCGACGTCGGGCAAAAGCAGATCCTGCTGCGATTTATTGAAGCGGTGCAGTTCGTCGATGAAAAGCAGCGTCGGTGCATCCGTGCGCCGCCGCGCCAGCGCTAGGATTTCGCGGAGCTCCGCGACGTTGGACATCACCGCGTTCACGCGGACGAAGCGACTTTTGGTTTCGCGCGCGATGACCTCCGCAAAACTCGTTTTTCCGCAACCAGGAGGTCCGTAAAAGATCAGGCTGCCGAACCGATTGCTCGTAATCAGCCTCGGCAACAAGGAGCCCGGCGCCGTTAGGTGCTCCTGGCCGACGATCTCGCTAAGCGACTGCGGTCGCATGCGCGCGGCGAGCGGTTGGCGCTGCTTAGCGCCGGGTGACGTATCCGCAGACTTGCCCAACGGCGCGCCGCCTCCCATCGTTGGTTCGGCATCCGTGTTTCCAAAAAAGTCTGATTGCTCGGCAGGAGGCATGTTGGCTGCCGCTAATTTTCGCCAATTTTCCACAATGGAAAGCCCTTTTAACAAAATCCCTCCGGCTTCGGAGCGCCACGAGGAGCGCCACCGAAGCCTGCGCCATCGCGCACCGGTGCTGTGGATTTTGATTCCTTTCATCGGAGGACTGCTGGCCGCTCATATCGCGCCGGGATCGATTCGACCTATCTGGGCGTTTTCCGGAGCTCTCGTAATGCTCAGCGGAGCATCGTGCGTTTTTCGCCGAACTCCGCTCTGGGCCGGCCTCTTTTGCCTCAGCGTGTTTCTGGCAGGTGCCGGCTACTACAATCTGCGACAACCTCGTATCGGCGCGTGGGACACGTTGCCACCGAGAGAGGTTCGCCTCCAGGTGAGGGTGCAGCGCACCTTCACGCCGTCCACGGACGGAAAACGGATCTCAGGACTTGGCCGCATCATCAAAACTGAGTCGATTTTTGAAGAGCTCCTCGGCCAGCAAATCTATTTCTCGCTCGCGAAGACTTCGAGCGATGCAGACCTCGTCCGCTCCGCAGAAATTGAAGTCCGCGGGGTTCTTCAGCCGCTGAGCCACGACGCCCCCTCCAACACATTTGACGGCTACCTCGTGAATGCGGGGATGAACTTCCGGCTTAACCGAGGTCGAATTCTCGCGCAGTCAGCTTCACCCACTCGATATCGGCAATTTTGCGCCAAAACGCAGGCTCGGTTAGCCTCATTTCTGAGTGTCGGACTCGAGAAACACCCGGATCTGACGGCGATTTCACGAGCCATGTTGCTCGGACTCCAGCAAGAGCTGAGTGAACAACAAAACCAGTGCTTCATGAACAGCGGCACGATGCATCTCTTCTCGATCAGCGGCCTGCACATCGCCGTGATCGCACTCGCGCTCGAAGGATTGATGAGTTTGCTGCGCTTTCCGCGCGTACTGCGCTTTATCTTTTCCGCACTACTTCTCTGGCTTTACGTCGACATCACTGGAACCGCACCGTCGGCCGTGCGCGCCTACGGAATGGTGATACTCCTGCAAGCCTCTTTCGTTCTGCGGCTGCCGGTGAACCCGTTGGCGACACTCGCGTTCGCCGCGCTCGTGTCGTTGGCCGTCGACCCGATGCAGCTCTTCAGCGCGAGCTTCCAGATGTCGTACGGAATCGTCGCCGCGTTGCTTTTACTCGGGCTTCCTCTCTCGGAAATCTGGTGCGACCGCTGGCAACTGTTTCGCTCGCTGCCGAAGGCTACCTGGACTTGGTGGCACCGCAGTTTGGTTTGGGCTCACCGAGGGCTGCTCGGCGTTTTTGCCATCGGCCTCTCAACCGCGCTGGTGAGCACGATCGCGGGCATCATTTATTTCAACCTCTTCACGCCGGGTTCGTTGATCGCCAACATTGTCCTCATTCCACTCGGTTCATTAGTGATCGCCAGTGGTTTCGTTTCGATGCTCTGCGGGATGGCCGGACTTGTTTGGCTGGGCGCCACGTTCAATCACGCCTCAGCGTTGATCCTTTTGCTCTGCGAGCAAGGCATCACATATTTCCTAAAAATTCGCGGTGTATTTTGGTCGGCGAAATTCTCGAATCTCCATTTCGGATACGCCGCTTTGGCCATCTTGATGGCCACGCTATTATGGGGCTATTCTTTCCGCTGGTCGCGTCGGTGCGGAGGAATTTGGCCGCCGTTCATCGTCGTCGCCGCGGCCGTCGCCCTCGGGGTACAATTCTCGTAAGCCCACGGACCGGTCCCGTCGTTTGTGTCATTTAATAGATGACAAACTTCCCGTCCCAGCGCTTGTCTTCCCTGCTAGATTCACTACCCAGTGTCGCATGAAAAGCGCTTACGAACTCGCAATGGAACGCCTCGCCAAATCGGATCCCGACTCCGCAAAACCGTTGTCGGCCGAGCAGAAGTCGCGCCTTGCCGAGATCGACACGGTGTTCAAGGGCAAGATCGCCGAGCGCGAGATCTTCCTGAAAAAGCAGCTCAACGAAGCGCTCTCCGCGGGCAATTTCGAGGAATCGGAAAAAGTTCGCAGCCAAATCGCCAGTGAACGCGCCCGCCTGGAAGAAGAGCGCGAGGACGAAAAAGAACGCGTTCGGAAGAATCCAATTTAACCGGTCCTTATGACCAAAACACCAGCACGCCGTCCGACGGACAGGTTGGCTGACTGCTTGTGGCTCGCGCGCTTGGTCGAAAAGGTGCGCCTTCATCTGGCAGGCGAACTCGACAAGGATTTCCAGATGCCGTTCGGAAATCGTCGGGCCACCGACGGCATTTTCCTGGAGCACTTCGGGCTGACCAAAGACGAGATCATCGAGGCTGTGCGAGCCGCTGGGGAAGACGACGAACAAGTCGCCACTTGGTTCTTGCAGCGAGTTCAGGAAGCAAACGAAAAGATCGCACGCTGGAACAAAATCGCGTTCCAGCTGGGCCGCCCGGGTTTGCCCGGCGAGCGAGTCCTCAGCTGGGCGAAAAAGAATCTGTACAAAAACGGCGACGACCCTCGCGTGGACAGCATCTTCCGTATGATCGCCGCGGACGAGGGCTACCTCGAGCAGATGATCGCGGCTGAAGAAGCCGCCAATTCGTCAGCAGCTCTCAAATAACCGGACGGACGACCGCGCCTCACTCGGGCTCAGCCGTGCCTTCGACAACCCACTCTTTTGCCTCTGGCACCTGTTTAAAGAACTCGCGCAAGGTTGCGCTCAGGTGCTCCGCGTAGCGAAAATGCGCGCCCATGCCGGTGCGCAGCTCAGC
The DNA here is from genome assembly GCA_047600805.1 of Nibricoccus sp. Taxonomy (GTDB): domain Bacteria; phylum Verrucomicrobiota; class Verrucomicrobiia; order Opitutales; family Opitutaceae; genus JADKHC01. The sequence continues at coordinate 4,352,763 of JASGKG010000001.1, read as the reverse complement.
CTCGTAGATAAACTTGTCAGCATGCGTGCTATGCTCGAACGGTGTCTGCGCGCCCAGCAGCAGCGAGTACACATACGCTGCGGAGCCTCGCTTCATCAGCTCGCGAGTAAGTTCCGCCTGCTCGGCGAGAAGCTCAGCATGGTCAGCATGCTTGATCTCGGCCGGCAGATAAAAACCAGCCTGGATCAGCGGCGTGTAGCGGTGGCCCGTGCGGTGACGGTTCAGGTCGCGCAATTCGGCGATCGCCATGTTGTTCCAGGCAAAAGTCACTCGCATCCGGCGCGTCGCGGAGCCTTGATAGCCATAGCGATTGGTTCGGTGGCGCAGCGCATCGCCGACAGACTGAACTTCAGGCAAAAAGGGCGACGTCGCACGATCGACATTTACCCACACCTCGTCGGCCAGCGGCCCCGTTGAGAGGCGCTGAAGTCCGAGCTTGAGACTGACCGCCAGTTCCTGGCGCGCCTGTTCCTCAAAAGATTTTTCGGCTGTGCTATGCCGCATCAATCGCGGGGAAATCTTCAGCAGCACTTCGCGGATCGCCTTCGCTGCCGCGCGCGCTTCCGGTTGGGGCAAGGAGTCGAGGTGCTTCACCGTCTGAGCCCACATGCGGGAGCTCTGCACAAGGCCGAGATTGGTGCGCGTCGCGAACGGAATAAAATACCGGGCGCGATCGAGCGCGTAGTTCTTGCGCAAGCGTGTCACCACCGCCGCCTTGGCGTCAGCCGGCAAACGAACCAGCGCTGGATTTGCGAGCGCAGCAGCATCAAGTCGCGCGTACTCGGCGTTGTAAGCGGCAAAGGCTTTCCCGAGCAACGCCTGCCAGCGCTCAGCGAGATCTTCAGGCATGCCTATCTCATCCGCCGCGGGCAGATTCGAGGCATTCATCGTGATGTACCGCGTGCTTGATTCCTGGCCGTCGGCCATCTGTGAAATCTCAAAAACTTTATACGCGAGCCACATGGAGACATCGTCCAGCGCGATCGCCAGCCCGCCGGTCAGGCCGCCAATGGAAGCGTGGCCGTAATCGACGAATTTAAGAATGCGGTCGATCGACGCGTCGGGATTCGCAAGGTCAACCTTCTCCAAAATAGCCGCAAGCCCGTCGTTGCTGCGCGAATAACGCGCGAGCACCGACGCGAGAAGCTCGGGTGTGACTTTTGGCAAATCGGCGGCAGACGGTGGAGGGACGAGGGCGAGTCCAGTGACTTTCATGCGAGAGAGTGCACAACATTTCTCCCAAAGCGCTCGCCACGCCAAGCACGAACGGCAGCCATTTTCACATGCTCACGAAGTGCCTAACCCGTTCCTTTTAAACAGCAGTCGTTCCTGCTTTGGGACCCGCACCGCCGGCCAAGCAACAAATGCGGTATCTGCCCAAAACCTTTTTGTCATCAGAAATGATGACATGACGAGAAAGGGATCTTGGGTATGTTAACGGCCCACCTGCCCATCTACCCCTCTCCCCCCGGGCTTCAGGAATGCTTCGTCAGATTTGCTTTCTCTTTTCCCGACCCAACGTCGAGAAACAAAAACCACAAAACTAAAAATACCCCACAATGGAAATCCAAGGATATAGCTATAAGTCAGCCGTTTCGCTCGCACTCGCCTTGCTCGCTCTCGGAGCAACTGCAGCCCGAGCGGACATTCGCTCCACGATTCAAAGCGCCGCTTCAGGCACGACGGTGACCGTCTCCGGCACCTACACCGTGTCGGCCAAGATCACTGTTCCCAGTGGCGTCACCGTCAAAGGTCCGGCGACGTTTAAGTTCACCACCGGCGCCTCAGCCGACGGTTTCTACATTCCGTCCGGTAACCACAACGTCACTCTCCAAAGCATCACGGTGACCGGCGCCAACCATGGCATCATGGTCTATGGTTATTCGAACAGCATCCAGTCCTGCACCGCTTACGGAAATCAGAACTCCGGCATCGAGCTCATCGGCAGCGCGGCCAAGAACAACGTGGTGAACAACTGCATCAGCAAACAGAACGCCGACACCGCCGCTTCCGGTGGCAATGCCGACGGCTTTGCCGGAAAGCAGGGTCTTAGCTCTGGCAACAAGTTCACCAACTGCGATGCACACCAGAACTCCGACGACGGTTGGGACCTGGAAAAATCCGTAAGCCCCGTCACGATCAGCGGGTGCAAATCCTACAATAACGGCTACTACGCCGGCCTGACCGGAAACGGCAACGGCTTCAAGCTCGGCATTTCAGGCGACAATGTTGCCCACATCCTCACCAACTCGAGCGCTTACAGCAACACGTTGGGCGACTCCGCGCACGGCATCGCTGCCAACCACAACACTGGAAAGATCCAAATCTCTGGTTGCCACACTTACAGCAACAAGAACAAGGACGACCTCGGAAACGCGGTCGTGACCAACTCAACGCTGCAGTAAGCGATCAACGCTTCGTCATTCAAACACGCTGCGCAAAGGTTCGCAGCGTGTTTTGCGTTTTAACCACCAAGGACTTTTCGCAAATTTTCCGCAGCAACGAGCAAAGCGCCGATGGCGCTTCTCGTCGTTTCAACCTCCGTGCCCATGGTCGCGAATAAAACCCTCGACGGGTACTCCAGAAGAAGAGTGATCCTCATCAGCTGCGCAATGACTGTTGCCGGTTTCTTCATCGGGCGATCTTCAAAATCCGAACGAACCCCCGAAAACACCCAGTTCCGTGCTCAAGCCACTCAAACCAGACCAACTTCAGCGGAAGGCGGATCTGCGCTAGCGTCTCGTGTTAAGGAGACTCACTGGGACGAGGCCAAATGGCTGACCCTCAAAGCCGAACATCCGAACCCCTCCAACTCCAGCGATATGGCTGCTCTTCTGGAGCAACTCGCGATCATTGATCCTCAAAAAAGCCTCGCTCTGGCCAAAGCCGAACCAAATCTCCTCTTGAAAGAAAAGTTTACCCAGGCAGCACTCCGCGGCTGGGCTCATTCTGCCCCCATCGACGCCGCCCGCTATGCGCTCGGCATTCTCTTACCGAGTTCCCGTGAAGCCTGCTTGAACGCCGTTTTTTCCGGAGCGGTCGCAGCCGATCCGCAACAGGCCATCCGCGCCGCCCAACGTCTTGCCAGCGAAAATCCGTCCGACGACGTGGGCCTCGGAAATCACTTGATCGACGCACTCTGTCAAAGCGGACATTTTCAATCAGCCGGCGAATTCGCCGCTGCAGGCGATGCCCATACGCGAGCATTTTGGATCGGCAATGCTTTCTCGCGGTGGGCCTCCTTTCAGCCCGTGCAAGCCGCTCAAGCCGCCTCTGCGCTCAGCGATACTGAAACGCAAAACCAAGCGCTGCACGGAGTCGTCGGTGGTTGGGCTCAGGCCGATCCTTCGTCTTTGGTACAATATGTCGTCAACCTGCCTGCGACATCGGAAAAATCGTCGATGATCGGTCAAGCACTTCAACGGTGGGCAAAAGTCGATCCAGTCGCCGCTTCTCAATGGCTCAATAAAAACGAGGGCGGCCCGGAAATGGATCAAGGAATTGCTTCGGTCGCGACGATGGAAGCACTCAAGCCCGACGTTGCCGTCGGCTGGGCTGAAAGCATCTCCGACCCAAGGCTGCGCTCCGAAACACTGGTTTCGGTGCTGCGCACGTGGTCGACGACCGACCTCACCGCAACGAAAAGCTATCTCGAAAAATCGAAAGATCTCCTTCCCGATGATCAGGACGAAATGCTCGGCGTCCTCAGAACATTGAGCGGTCAAACAGCCGCACAATAAAACTTATTTCTCAGTCTCTGATTTTTCCTCATCCAATATGTCCAGCAGTTCGAGCTCATAGATCAGCAGTGAGCCCGCCGGAATTTTCGAAACCACACCGGAGACATTTTCATTTCCATAACCAATCGAAGGAGGAATGAATAACTTTATTCTACCACCTTTGGCGATCTGCTGAATCCCTTCGCTGAGACCCGGAATGACCAGCCCGAGCTGAATGTGCAGCGGCTCGTTATACGTTTTATCAAAGATCGTGCCGTTGATCAGCCGACCCGTGTAGTCGACGACGACCGTCTGCCCGTGCTTCGGGTTCGGTCCTTTGCCCGGATTCAAAATCTTAAACCGCAAACCATCCGGGAGCACTCGCACTTGCGGATCACTTTTCAACTCCGCCAAAAACGCATTCATTTCGTCGGCGCGCTCTTTCAAAAGCGCCTGCTCCACGGCACGGCGTCGCTCAGTGACATATTTTTCTACAATCGGGACAATTTCCCGCTCTTCGGATTTACACGCGGCACCCTTAACCCCATCCAGCACACCTACCACAAAACGGTCAACTTCCGTTCCCTTCAATTTAAGTCCGACAGCACGCGATTTGAGCGCGGTGCTCCAACCCCAAGCTCCTGCGATTTGCTCGTCGCTCGCTCCCGATGGTGGCGGAGCAGAGGGATCAGGGGCAGGCGGCAGCAAGCTATTCGCCAAGTCCTCCGCGGAGGTCGGTTTTATGTCCAGCAACTCCACGTCATAGATCGTCAGCGCTCCGCGCGCTACTCCCGGCCTCGTTTCGTTCACCGCGGGCAACACGGGTGGAACGTAAATCCGCGCCCGTTCGCCAACGTGCATTCGCAGCAAGCCTTCGAAAAGTGCTGGCAGGACCCGATTCGGCACCAGCACAAGATCGTACGGCCCTAATTCGGCGAAATCACTTCCGTCAACCAAACGGCCGACGTAATGCACCGTCACCGTTTCTTGGGGCAACGGTCGCTTTCCATGGTTGGGACGAACGATTTCAAACTTGGCGCCACCGCCAAGCTCCACGAGAGATTTGTGCACCAAAGCGGCCATAAAAGCGCGCCCAGCAGCGGTGTTTTTTTCTTCAACTGCCTTCCAGTATTTTTGGCGGCGACTAACGCTGAATCGCTCAACATCGGCGGAAATTGCCGACAGGTCCCAAGCAGGCGCACGATTCAGCAAGCAATCCTTCAAGCCACGCTCAAAAGCGGCCAGCTCCGCCTGACTAAGCTCTGCTTCAGATACGTCTCTTTGCCGCGCCACCAACCAGCCCCACGCCTCAATAATATCGCCCTCAGCCAGTGTCGCCGCGCTTTCCTCCTTAGCGGAGTCTCCTTTTCCTGAAATAGGCTCTCGCGCCAAAATACTCACCGTCGACGAACCAATCAATATAACCACAAACAAACACAAAAAATTCTTCATGGGGTAGTCCACAAATTTAGGGCAAAGTAGCCTTAAACCAAATGCTTTTTCGTGAGCGGGCCGGAAGGTACCCGTAATTCAGCAGCCCCGTAAACACGCCGCAGCGACTCGAACCTCAGCTTTCAGTTGCGAAAATATGCCCCAACTTCATCGTTACCCTCCTACCCCATGCCCTCCGTCCGTACTGCCAGCCCCGCCGTGCGCCTTGCGTGCGTCGTGCTGTTTCTTGCGACCTTGGTTTTATTCAGCCGAGCCCTCACTTGCGATTTCCTGGACTACGACGACCCCGATTTCCTAACTCAGAATCCTGCGGTGCAGGCAGGCCTTTCGTGGCAGACGGTCGGCGAAGCGTTTACCACCAGCGATGCGGGCAACTGGTACCCGATCACGCGTTTATCGCACGTCGTTGCGTGGCAGTTTCTTGGTGCCCATCCGCGCGGACACCACGCCATCAACGTCATCCTCCACGCCGGCAGCGCCGTTTTGGCATTCCTTACACTTCGCAGGCTGACAGCATCTTTTTGGCGAAGCGCCACCTGCGCTGCGCTTTTTGCGTGGCATCCTCTCCGCGTCGAGTCAGTCGCTTGGATCGCCGAGCGGAAAGACGTGCTGAGCGTGTTTTTCGGCCTGCTTAGCCTCCTTGCATACGCTAACTACGCGTTAAGCCTAACTGACCGTCGCACGTCCCGTATAGGACTTTATCTACTATCACTGATTTCATACGTCTTAAGCCTCCTCTCAAAACCGATGCTGGTTACCTTGCCGTTCGTCCTTCTGTTGCTCGACGCATGGCCTCTTCAACGCTGGGCCCCTGTTCAAACGACTACCAACAACGAATCGGCGAACGACCAGCGTAGCATTATTCAGCTCTTGGTAGAGAAAGTTCCCTTCATCTTCGCGGCGCTTGCTTCGTGCGTGGTGACGTTTGTCGTTCAGCAGAACGACGGTGGAATAACCAATGCATTCAGTTTAGGAAGCCGCGTCGAAAACGCCGTCGTCTCAATTGGGCGCTACCTCCAAAAGTTTACCTGGCCCGTTGACCTCGCCGCGCCCTATGCCCACCCGGAGCACTGGCCCATCGGAACTATCGTCGTCTCCGCAGCCGTGCTGGCATCACTCTTGATCATCGCGGCACTGTGTCATCGTAAACGACCTTGGATTTTAGTGGGGATAACTTGGTTCCTGGCAACACTCATTCCCGTATTGGGGCTTCTTCAAAGCGGCCTTCAGGCGATGGCGGATCGTTACAGCTACATTCCATCACTGGGCTTGGGCATTGCCTTGGTCTGGACGATTAACGATCTTCTTAACACCTCCAAACATCGCTTTGCGATTGGCGCCACCATGGCGACGATCACATTGCTGCTGCTCGGATGCTGGACATGGAAGCAGACCGCTTACTGGAGCAACTCGCAAAGACTATTCGAGCACACGCTACTACTCAACGAAAACAACTACCTCGCCCACACCTACCTCGGCACCACACTCGCCAACGCCGGACGCTTGGACGAAGCGGCACGCCATTACCAGCGAGCGATCGAACTTTCCCCCACCTACGCCGCCGCCCATTTCGGGCTCGGTTCAGTTCTGGAAAAGCGAGGAAACCGAACTCAAGCATTGGACTATTATCAGAAGGCGGTGACACTTCGCCCTAATTATCCACAAGCGTTGTTCGGCCTTGGATTGACTCTCCTAAAAGACGGCCGCCCTGCCGAGGCATTCTCACAGTTTTCTTCTGCAGCCAAATATGATCCCCGATCATCCCACGCAGAGCGCGGCCTCGGGCTGGCGGAGATGGAGTTAAACCACTTACCTGAGGCAATTCGGCACTTTAAGCGTGCTCTTGCCCTCAATCCACGATCGTCAGTGATCTTGCGTGATTTGGGACGGGCTTACATGGCAGCGGGCCAACCTCACGAAGCCGCCGAGTTCCTGCTCCACGCGACCGAGAAAGTACTCGCCGACCCCAACCTCTATTTTGATTTGGGAGTCGCGCTAGAGGCGGAAAACAGGAACAGCGAAGCCGAAGCCGCTTACGCCAAATCGCTCCAGCTCAACCCACGGAGTGCAGAAGCGCACTACAATCTCGGCGTGTTGATGTTGAATCGCGACGACCTGGACAGTGCGAAAGCGCATTTTCGGATGGCAGCACAAAGCCATCCTGACTTCGGGCTGGCCTTCTTCGGCCTCGGAATCGTCCATGCCCAACAAGGTCACGGCGAGGATGCAGTTATTAATCTTCGAAAAGCTCTCGCACTGATGCCGAACCATGCTGAAACACACAATGCCCTCGGCTTTGCGCTATCCCAGCTTGGCAGTAACTCCGAGGCCCTTACTCACTGGGAAATCGCCTACAAGCTCGATCCTTCGATCAGCGGTCTAGCCGACAATATCAGCAAAGCACGTGCTGCAGTGGCGGAGAAGCCGCAGTGATTCTGCTGCGAGTTACCTCAGCGTTGCGAGCCACGCCGTCAGAGGAGCTTGGAAAAAGCCCAAACCAACCGAGACAAAAGCAAGCACCACGAGCAAGCTGGCGAATGCGATCCCGAGCGGCTCAGCGCGGCTCTGTCCAGTCGTAGTGATTTCAGCTGGTTGCTTCGGCTCCGTGAAATACGCCGCCTTGATCCAGCCGAAATAGTAGTAAATCGATATGACAACGCCGGTAATTGCGATCGCGAGCAGCCAAAACATCCCGGCTTTGTAAGCAGCGATGAAGACAAGCAGTTTACCAATAAAGCCTGCAAGCGGAGGAATACCCGCTAAAGAACCTAATCCTATAGCCAATACCGCACCGAGGAGCGGACGGTTTTTCGCCAAGTTGGTGTAATAGTCGAGCTCTTGATCAGCATCGTTTTCGCCCGCGAGATGAGTCATCACGCCGAATACCGCGAAGGATGCCAAAAGATATACAACGAGGTAAAAGTAGACTGCCTCGACCGCCTGCGGCACCTGATAAGATGCTACGACGCCAAGCAAAAGATAGCCCGCGTGCGAAACACCGGAAAGGCCCATGAGGCGCTTGACGTTATGCTGAGTGAGCGCGCCGAGGTTGCCGAGGATGATCGTGGCCGCGGCGAGCACGCACAAAAGCGGCTCCACAACCGGTCGGTAAGCCCAGAAAACCTGAGTGAGCGTGATTAGGACGGCAAACCCGGCCGCCTTCGAGCCGACCGCCAGAAAAGCAGTCACTGGCGTGGGAGCGCCTTGATAAACGTCAGGGATCCAAATCTGGAACGGCACCGCACCAATCTTAAACGCCACGCCGGACAAGACCAAGACCACGCCTACACCGGCCACGAAGTTGTTGGGATTAGCTTCGAGGAAGGCCTGCAACGCACCGAAATTCAGCGGCGCCGCGCTCGAGCCGGCCAACTCGCGGCTACCAGCGACCCCGTAAAGCAGCACGATGCCAAATAGCATGATCGCCGAACTTAGCGCGCCGGTGATCAGGTATTTCAGCCCAGCTTCTAGAGAAAGCGACTGGTTGCGGAAATAGCTGACCAGCACGTAAAATCCCACCGTGACGGTTTCGAGCGCCACGAAAAACATTACGAAATGATTGCTCTGCACCAGAAGCATGAGCGCCGCCGTCACCACCAAAACAATATGGAAAAATTCGACCCGTGGTAGTTTCTGCTTCTTGAACGCCACCATTCCGAGCCAAGTCACAAGAATCGAGGTAAGTACGAAGAACACCCGCAGAAATTGCCCACCCGCCGAGTGACGCAACATCCCGCCAAACGTGACCTCATCCAAAAAAGGCGTGCGATATTTGATGAAAATACCTGCGAGCACCCCCAGTTGCCCCGCCAAACACGTCTGAGGTATCACGCCATGATCCTTCTTCGGGATCAAAATTTCCAGCACGAGCAGCGCGAGCGCCAAACAGCCGAGCAAAAGCTCAGGTACAATGGCCAGCCATTGATTAGAATCTGCGATCGTGATCAGGTCGGCATTCATCTCGGCGGGAAATTATTTACTGGCAACAGCACCGGGCGTTTGAGCGGGCGCGTAGATGGCCTGGAGGGTGGCGTTCAGCGGCGTGGAAATGGACTTCGGCCAAAAGCCCACGAAAAGCAGAGCCGCCAGCAGCAACAACGCCGGAATCTTTTCGCTCCAGCTCAAGTCGCTCACCGGATTCTGCGCCGTCACTGCATTCAGTTCAGCAGTGGCCGGCCCAAAAAAGACCCGAGCCGCCGCCCGTAAGCCATAGATAGCCGAAATCACCACACCGGCGACGGCGCAAGCAGTCACGCAATGCGAAAGATCCCAGAGCGAAACGAAGATGGTGATTTCTCCCCAAAAGTTGGCAAAGCCGGGCAGTCCGATACTGGCCAAAGTAGCCGCCACAAAGAACGCGCTGAGAACAGGAGCTTTTTGTGCGAGGCCGCCCATTTGGGCCATGTCGAAGGTCTGCGTGCGGTGATGTATGCTGGCCGAGAGGAGGAAAAGAAGCGCCACAGATAAGCCGTGCGCGACCATCATCAAAACCACGCCCCCTGAACCAACGACTGAGAAAGCCGCCACGCCCAGAAACGCATAGCCCATGTGCATCACGGAGCTATAACCAACCATCTGCTTGAGGTCACGTTGCGCGATGGTGACTAGGCCGATCACGAGCACATTTCCTAAAGCCAGCGTCACGAGAACCCATTTCCAAGGTCCAAGTCCAAGCGGCAACAGCGGCAACGCGATCTGGATAAGCCCGTAGAGACCAAATTTCTTCAAAACGCCTGCGTGCAACATCGCCGCCGAACTTGGCGCCGCACCATAGCCCAGTGGAGCCCACGTGTGCAAAGGCCAGAGCGAAACGAGCACGCCGAAGCCAAACATGAGCAGGCCAAAGATATTTTTTTGAACCAGCTCAGGCAGCGGTTTCGCCTGCAGCGTTTCACGAAGGGAAATCAGATCAAATGTATCAGCGCCACTCTTCACGTAGATGGCGATCAACCCAATCAGCGACAACATCGCGCCGACCGTCAGATAAATCGTCATCTTCATCGCGGCGTAGTTGCGCACACGTCCACCCCAGATGCCCACCATGATGAACGTAGGAATCAGCGCGAGTTCGTGGAAGAAATAGAAAAAGAAGATGTCGACCGACGCAAACACGCCCATCAAACCGCCCTGCATCACCAACAATAGCATGAGGTAGAGGTTGAGACGTTCAGCTTTCGACTGGAGTGCGTAAAGACCGGCGGCCAAACCAACCAGCCCCGCCAAAACGAACAACGGCATCGAAATGCCGTTCAATCCCAACGCAAGCCAGATACCGATCCCACCCATGCCTGTGTTGTAGGCGTTGTAGAAGGCGTAGGTGTGCGTTTGCGGAGCGGAAGAAAACTGCGACCAAAGGACGACAGCGACCACCGCAGGAACAGCAAAACCGACGAAAGCCAGCTTCGTTGCCCACTTTTGCGGGAGGCCGAGCGCGATCATCAGGGCGACCACCAGCGGCGTCGCGATCGAGAGAAGCAGAAGATCGATAGGGCAATTCATCACAGTGTCCGTTAGTTGAATACTCCTGCGGCAAATCCCCAGACCAGCGCAGCGCCGATCAAGAACCAATACACGTAGACATGAAGGCTGCCGACGTAGAGCGCCCGCGCGCCCATGCCCACGAGGCCGACCACTCCAGCCATCATCCGAATAGCACCGCCGATAACGACGTTATCGACAAAATTCAAAATCAGCGCGAAGCGGTCCTGCACCTTGGCTACGTAATAATTGTACACGTCGTCCGGTGATGACTTGAGCAACGCGAGGCCACCGAAAAGTCCCGGTGATTTGGCCGCGAGCGAATCCCTTTCAGAAGACGCATAGAAGAACCAAGCGCCGCCCGCACCCACCACGAGAATTCCGATCGAGAGCAACAGCATCGTCGTGTGCGCCGATCCATGAGCTTCGGGACGAAGCTCCGTAATAGTGCCACCGATTTTTTCAAACACGCCGGTGTAACCACCCGCGACCGCCAGCACCGCAAGCACCAAGAGCGGCAGCGTCATCGCAAAACCGCTTTCGTGAGCGTGCTCAGACTCGTGCGAGCGAGCTTCGCCGAAGAATGTGATCTTCCACATGCGAACCATGTAGAACGAAGTCAGCACCGCGGTCGCTGCAAGGATGCCGAACACGAGCGTGTTTTTCTCGTAAGCGAGGAAGAGAATCGCGTCCTTCGAAAAGAAACCCGACAAATACGGCAAACCAGCGATGGCCGCCACGCCAACGGTGAACGTCCAAAATGTTACCGGCATTTTTTTGCGCAACCCGCCCATTTTGAAAATATTTTGTTCGTGGTGGCATCCGGCGATGACCGAACCAGATCCGAGGAACAGCAAAGCCTTAAAGAAGGCGTGGGTGGTCAGGTGAAACATCGCAGCTCCAACACCCGTAGCGATCATCGCGTTCTGAAGTTCGTTGGCCCCGCGCTCGCTCGGAAGTGAGCCCAAACCAAACGCCGCGACCATAAAGCCGAGCTGCGACAACGTTGAGTAAGCGAGCACCTTCTTAATATCGTTCTGCGTGATCGCACAGAGCGCCGCGTAAACCGCCGTGATCACGCCAATCCACATCACGACATTGAGCGCAGCCGGAGCAGCCGCGAAAAGTGGCTCGATGCGGCATAGCATATAAATACCAGCTGCGACCATCGTCGCCGCGTGGATCAAAGCCGAAACCGGCGTCGGGCCTTCCATCGCGTCGGGCAACCAAACATGCAACGGCATCTGAGCCGACTTGCCGACCGCCCCACAGAAGAGGAGCAGCGGAATTCCCGCCGCAATTGCTGAGCCGCCGTGAACTTTCGCCGCGATTTCCGTGAGGTTCGCCGTTCCAAGCGCTGACCAGCACCAAATGATGCCGAGCAAAAACCCAAAGTCGCCCACGCGATTCACTATAAAAGCTTTCTTCGAAGCGTCCGCCGCCGACTGCTTATAGAGGTAGTGGTTGATCAGCAGATAAGAGCTGAACCCAACCAATTCCCAGAAGATAAACATCATGAAAAGATTGTCGGCGAAAACGATGCCGAGCATCGAAAACATGAAGATCGAGAGGCCGCCAAAATAGCGCGCCTTGGCACCGTCGTCGTGCATGTAGCCGAGCGAAAACACATGCACACACAGGCCAACGATCGCGACGATCGAAAGCATCAGCGCGGCGAGGTCGTCGAATTTGATGCCGAGGGTAATCGTGAGATTGCCGAGTTGCAGCCATTCCCACGACGCCGGGAAGTCGCGCTGACCTCCAAACACGAGCATCAGCGCAGCACCGACCAAGACCGCGCACGCGCCCACGGAAACGAACGACGCGAGTGTGGGCAAACGGCGCAGGAACAGCGCAATCACCGCCGCCGAAACGAGCGGAAGCAGAAGAACAAGAAGTGCGAGTTGGACAGGCGCCATGGTTAATTTTTCAGCGCGTTAAGATCTTCGACTTGCACCGAGCCGCGTTTGCGGAAGAGCGCGACGATGATGGCCAGTCCGACCGCCACCTCGGCCGCCGCCACGGTGAGAATGAAAAATACGAAAACGTTTCCGTCGATGATCCCGTTGAAACGCGAAAACGCCACGAGCGCGATCGTCGAGGCGACCAGCATCATTTCGAGGCACATGTAGATCACCAGCGTGTTCTTGCGAACCAGCACGCCGAGAAAGCCAAGCGCAAAGAGCAGCGCGCTTAGGACGAGGTATTCGTTAAGGCCCACGTTCATTTGGCAGCCTCCTGATCTTCAAATTTTTTGCTGAGCACGATCACGCCGAGCATCGCCACAAGGAGCAAAAAACCAACGACCTGAACGGGCAGCAGATAAGTGCTGAAAAGTTTCGTGCCGTATTCCTTCAGCCCACCGGCAAATTCGGCAGTCGCCGGAGCCGACGAGAATCCGCTGCGCGTCGCAAAGCTCCAAACTCCGAGACCCAGGATAGCCGCTGCGATAATGCCCGCGACCAGAGAAAGTTTTTTGTACGGACGTGCGACGTTTTCCTGCGGCTTCAGGAGCATCACAATGAAAAGGAAAAGCGCCACGACCGCGCCAGCATAGACCAAGATCAAAAGCACCGAGAGGAGCAGCGCGTCGAGCAGCGCAAAAACCCCGGCCACGCCGACCAAGCTGACGAGCAGGCAGACCGCGGCGTTGACGGTGTTTTTGTTGAACACCACGGCCGCAGCGAAGCCGAGCGTCACCGCGGCGAACAGGTAGAAGAGAATGTTAGGCAGCATGGATTTCGCTCCTGATCAATGTGCGTTGCCGTGCTCCTGAGCGGCTTTCTTTTTGTCCCACTTGCGGTGCAGATCGGGCAGCGTGCCCCCGATTTCGTACAGCTTGTCCTTGTGGTTCACCATTTCTTCGCGGTTGTAACCGGTCATCGAATACTGGTTTTGCAGCCAGATCGCCTCTTCGGGACAAACTTCCTGGCAGTAGCCGCAATAGATGCAGCGCAGCATGTCGATGTCGAAAGCCTTCGGAGCTTTTTCAACGTGATCGTTCGGCGCGTCGGCCGGGATTTCGCCCGGGGTGATCCGAATGGCTTTTGGCGGACAAACAAATTCGCAGAGCTGACATGAAACGCACTTCTCGCGTCCGTTTGGATCTTTGACCAGGGTCGGCACGCCACGGTATCCCGGCGGAATCTGCGGGCGCTGCTCGGGATACTCCAGAGTCACCGCCGGAGCCACGAGATGCTTCATGGTCGTCTTCAGGCCGCGCACGATCTGCGGAAGATATGTCCGCTCGGCGAGGGTCAGAGGTTTTCGTTCGATGGGAACAACGGCCATGGCGATAATCTCCTACTTTTGAATGAGCGCGATGGCGATCGCGTAAACGAGAAGGTTGGCGATGGAGAGCGGCAGCAGCACACGCCAGCCGATCTTCATCACTTGATCGTAGCGGAAACGCGGAACCGTCCAGCGAATCCACATGAAGAAAAAGATCATCGCTAGCACTTTCCCGAGGAAAATAGCGATGGAGAGCAATCCCACAAACAACGGGTGAATCGTAAAGGCCCAACCAGTGGCTTGATGCAGCCACTCGATGACCGTTCCGAGCGGGAGCCAAGGCAGCGGATTCCAGCCGCCGAAGAACAACAACATGAACACGCCGGAGCCGACGATCATGTGCGAGTATTCGGCGACGAAGAAAAGGCCCCACTTAAATGCGCCGTACTCCGTATGGAAGCTGCCAACGAGATCGGCCTCAGACTCAATCGTATCGAACGGCTGGCGGTTCGTTTCCGCGAAAAGACAGGTCAGGAAAATAAACGCCGAAACCGGCATCAGGAAGCCGAACCAAACGCCACCCCACGACGCGGCATTCAACCCTTGCCAGGTTCCGCTCTGGAAATCGACCACACGGGCGAGGCCGAGCGAACCCGGTGAACCCGGCGCGTTTACCCACAGGAAAACCGGCAGCACCGACAGCGTCATCGAAAGCTCATACGAAATGAGCTGAGCCGAAGCACGCACACTGCCGAGGAACGGATATTTCGAATTCGACGCCCAACCCGCGAGAATCAGCGAGTAAACACCGAGCGAGGAAATCGCGAACACCGCGAGCAGGCCGACATCGAGATTCGCCAGCACCAGCGGAATCGCTTTGCCCGCTTCGTCGAGGTACATGCCGAATGGAACGACGGTCACGGTCGTCAGCGCAGGAATCATCGCGAGCAACGGCGCGGCGATAAAGTAGAACTTGTTCACGTGGCCCGGCGTCGAGTCTTCCTTGAAAAGCATCTTGCCGCCGTCGGCCATGACGTGAAACACGCCGAGCCGCTGAAGGAATTTTCCTATCACCGGAATCCAAGCAACCCACGGCACAACCGCACGGTTCGGACCCGGACGGTCCTGCACCCAAGCCGCGACCTTGCGCTCCGCCATCGAGCACACACCCGCGATCGGGAAGATCACGAGGATCACCGCGAGGCCTTTGAGCACCGTCAGGAAGATCGGGTATTGTGTGAAGAAATCCATTTTGAACAGAAGATCGCTAAGAGTCGCAAAGAAAAGTTGGGACGAGTTTAGAACGATGGTGAGTGGTTTGGAACTTTGCGTTTCTTCGCGTTCTTGGTGTTAAACTGCTTTCGTGGGTTTGAAGTGAAGTGTTTCGCCTTCCGGGAAGGGCAACGAAGACCAAGCGGAGCCGTCGATGACCTTGCCCAAATCGGGGATCGCTGCGAACGACAAACCAGCGAGCGACCCCACTTCAGCCGCAAGCGCAGTCCAAACCGAACCAATGTCGGGCAACAACTTCGCGCCGCCCACCGCTGCGAGCAACTTGCTCAGAATTACAAGATCGTTTGCCGCGCCGATAGCACCGGGAACTGCCGCGTGGAATTTCTGGATGCGGAACTGTTGGTTAATGAAAGTGCCCTGCTTTTCGAAAACCGTGAGCGAGGGCAAAACGATCTCGGCCGCGTCGGAGGTCGCGTTGCAATGCGTGCCAATATATACGATCTTGAACTTCGCGAGTTGCTCAGCAGTGAAACCGGCTTCGGTCAGATCCTCGTTGATCACGAGCAACGTCTTGGCCGAACCAACGCTGTCCTTCAACTGTTCAGAGGGGAGTTTATTGATCAGTCCCGTGACGAGAGCGCCACGCGTGTTTGGATTCTGATCGGCGGAAATGAGCAGTTTGTCGCCCTCGCCTACTCGTGCGACGATGCCGGCCGGAGCTTTGAGCGCGTCGGCGAGCTTCTTGGTAAGGAATTGTTCTTCGACCGAGCTTTGGCCGGAGCCGACGACAGCGACATTGCTGGATTTGAGTAGTTCGGCTGCGGCAGCGATACCGGCCTCCAAGTCTCCTGGGTGACCGTCAACGGACACGCCAAGCAAACGGCTTTCGTCGCGAACCATCTTGTAAGCGACGCGGCCGCTGTCGGCCATCCAAGTGTCGTTCACTTCGTCGTTGCGCCGCGGCGTGATGCGATAGATCTGGCCTTCGCGCGACCAAACGACCGTATTAGCTCCAACGGATGATTCGGTATCGATGCTGTTCGTCTGCTTAAGGAACCAGACGCGCATTTTGAAACGGAAATCCGTGCTCGTGAGCGCGCCAACCGGGCAGATATCAACCGTGTTGAGCGAGTAGTTGTGCTCGAGTTGCTTGCCGGGATAGCACGTCAGCGTCGAGTAGCTGCCGCGGTCGATGAAGCCGAGAACGTCTTCTTTCGCGACATCTTTGGAGAAGCGAATGCAGCGCGAGCAAAGGATGCAGCGTTCGTCGTCAAGCGTAACGCGCGGCCCGAGCTGAGTACGCTTCGGCTTTTGATTCTTCTGCTCGATGTAGCGCGAATAACCGCGGCCGTATTCCGTGGCTTGTTCCTGCAAGCGACACTCACCGGCCTGGTCGCAAATGGGGCAATCGAGCGGATGATTAACCAGCAAGAATTCCATCACACCTTCGCGACAGTCTTTGATTTGCGGCGTGGTGGTGCGGATGTGCAGGCCCGGAGACGCATTCGTCGCGCAACCGATCTGCGGGCGCGGCATCCAATTGATCTTCTGCTTATTCGTCGCTGGATCGTTGATCGGCTGCTTCGTCGTCGGATCGACCGCGGGCATGCCCATTTCGACAAGGCACATGCGGCAGTTGCCCACGACGGCGAGTTTAGGGTGGTAGCAATAGTGCGGGACATCCACGCCGACCAGACGCGCGGCTTCGATCACGTTCGTACCCTTCGGCACGGCGATCTCCTTGCCGTCGATATTGACGGTGACGAGGTCGGGTTTTGCAGGAGGCTGTGACATTGCGAAATAGATTAAACGAGTTTCAGCGCCTCAGCGGCGTTGGCGGTGGCTTTCGTTTGGGGATACGCTTTGAATTCGTCGCCGAATTTCTGGACGAAGCTCATCGTCGGCCAGGAGCAGGCTTCGCCCATGGCGCAAATTGTGCGACCGGCGATCTGGTTGGCCACGCTGTTAAGCAACGCACCGTCTTCCGCACGAGCATCGCCGTGTACCATGCGGTTGGTAATGCGCCTCATCCAAAGCGAACCTTCGCGGCAGGGCGTGCATTGGCCGCAACTTTCGTGGGCGTAGAAAGCGTTTAGGTTCGCGAGCGCTTGCACGATGTCGACGGTGTCGTCCATCACGATCACGCCACCCGAACCACCCATCGTGCCACAAGCGGCGAGCGTGTCGAAGTCCATCGGGATATCTTCAACCGCGAGCGTGCGCGAGGAACCGTCCTTGTTTTTCAAAGTGAACGTCTCGCCGAAGCGAAGAATTTTCGCCGAAGAACCACCGGGGATGACGGCTTTGAATTTTCGACCGGGAAGTGGGCCGCCGCAGACTTCGTTGAGCAACTCGCCCATCGTGATCTTGCCGACTTCGTATTCGTAATAGCCCGGGCGCTGCACGTGGCCGGAGACGCAAAGGATGCGCGTGCCGGTGTTGTTCGGCGTGCCGATTTTCGAATAAGCCTCGCCGCCCATGTCGGCAATGTGCTTCACGTGGCAGAGCGTCTCGACGTTGTTGACGATCGTCGGGCACTGATAAAGGCCGAGCACCGCGGGGAAATACGGCGGCTTGATACGCGGGTAAGCGCGCTTGCCTTCCAGCGATTCGATCAGGCCGGTTTCCTCGCCACAAATATAGGCGCCGGCACCACGATGAACGAAAATTTCGCAGCCATAGCTCGTGCCGAGAATATTCGGACCGACAAAATTCGCCGCGCGTGCTTCGGCAATCGCTTTCTCCAAGATGCGCGCGCCCTGGGGAAATTCGCCGCGAATGTAGATATAGGCCTGCTTCACGTTGTTCGCGAAGCACGTGATCATGATTCCCTCTATCAGCTGGTGCGGGTCCTGATGAATGATGTAGCGATCCTTGAACGTACCCGGCTCGGACTCGTCGGCGTTGACGATCAGGTAAATGGGTTTGCCGCTTTTGCGGTCGAGCAGCGACCACTTCACGCCGCAGGGAAAACCGGCGCCGCCACGGCCGCGCAGACCGGATTTCTTCACCTCGTCGACCAACTCCTCAGGCTTGCGCGTGACCGCCTTCTTGAGAATTTCGTAGCCACCATTGCGCACATAGCACGCCAGGTCATTGGTGTAACCAGGCTCGTCGATGTGCTTGAAGATCAGGCGACGTTGTGCGGGAGCGGGCATTGAACAGATAGAAAAGGTTAGCGTTTGGCTTCGGTTTTGATCTTGGCCGCGAGTTCGCGCGCCTTGGCGGTGTCGACTTTCTCGTGCAGCTCTTCGTCGATCATCACGATGGGCGCGGTGCCGCAGCTCGCGAGGCATTCGACGAATTCGATCGTCACTTCGCCGTCGGCAGAAACCTCGTTCAAATCGACGCCGAATTCCTTCTTAAATTCGTCGCAAACTTTGTAGCCGCCCATCAGCGCGCAGGAGAGCGTGCGGCAAACCTTGATGTGACGCCGACCGATCGGCTTGCGGCGGAACATCGGGTAAAACGTCACCACCTCGTAAACGTTGATCGGCTGCAGTTCGAGTTTCTGCGCGATCCACTCGATCGTTTCGTCAGAGATAAAGCCGACGTCCTCCTGGATGAGGTGCAGTAACGGCAGCACAGCGCTACGCTTCACCGGGTAATGGGTGATCGCTTCATCGATGCGCTGGAAAGTTTCGGGCTTTAAATTCATCGATCGGAAAATCAACGGTCACACTCGCCCATCACGAAGTCGAACGATCCGAGGATCGCCACGACGTCCGAAATGAGGATACCAGTGCAGACTTTTGGCACAATGGAAAGGTTGCAGAAGGAAGGAGAGCGGATCTTCAGGCGCCAGGGAACACCGCCGCCCTTGCTCACCACGTAAAAGCCGAGAATGCCCTTCGGGTTTTCCGCTTCGAAATAAACTTCGCCTGGCGGCATCATCGGACCTTCGGTAACGAGCATGAAATTTTGGATCAGCTCCTCCATGGAGTTAAGGACTTTGTCCTTGGGTGGGCCAAAGATTCTCTTGGCGTCTTTGGCGTACCAGTCGCCAGAGGGAAAATTCTTAATGACCTGGCGGATGATGCGAACCGATTGGCGCATTTCTTCGCCACGCACCATGTAGCGGTCGAAGCTGTCGCCTTTGGTGCCAACAGGAACGTCGAATTCGTACTGTTCGTAGCCCGAGTACGGCTTGTCTTTGCGAAGATCGAGGCCGACGCCGGAGCCGCGCAGATTCGGGCCGGTGAGGCCGTACGAAAGCGCGTCTTCCTTGGAAATCACGCCGACGTCGACGGTGCGGTCGTGAAAGATTTTATTACGCGTGAGCAGCGAAAGGATTTCCTCGAGAGCCGGGAGGAACTGATCGCAGAACTTGCCTACGTTTTCCAGCCAACCCGGCGGAACATCGCGCGAGACACCACCGATGCGAGTGTAACTTGTCGTAAAGCGGGCGCCGGTGAGGTCTTCGAAAAGCTTGTAGAGGAATTCGCGCTGATTGAGCGAAAGCACGAGCACCGTCCAAGCGCCGACATCGAGCCCGAAGGCGCCAAGTCCCATCAGATGCGAGGAAATGCGCGCCATTTCCGCGGTGATCACGCGAATCGCTTGGCAGCGCGGCGGAACTTCGAGGTGCGCAAGTTTTTCGACCGCGATCGCATAGGCCATGTTGTTGGCCAGTGGAGCGAGGTAGTCCAACCGGTCCGTGTAGGGTACGAACTGGTTATAGGTCATCGCCTCGGCGATCTTTTCGTCGCCGCGGTGGAGATATCCGACGACCGGATCGCACTTCCTGACGATTTCGCCGTCGAGCTCCAGTTGGAGACGAAGCACACCGTGCGTCGACGGATGCGATGGCCCCATCGATAGGTCCATCTTTTCCGAGCCGTATTCTTGTTCGGCTTCGGCTACTTTCGCGACGCTGTCGGGAACGGAATATTCGGTGGCCATGGTCGCGTTACTCCTTGAGCTGTTTGAGACCGGACTGATCCGGCCGAGGGCGGCGATCGCTCCAGCTTTCGTCCCTGGCGCGTGGTTCGGCTTCGCCGAGGTTCAGTTTACCCGAGGACGCAACGAAAGGTCCGCCGGCCATTGGAGCAGCGATGACGTTGGTGCCCGTTTCGTTAAGAATTTCCGCGTCCGGGAGCGGCACTTCGATGCCAGCCAGCGGGAATTCTTTGCGCAACGGGTGATACGGATAACCGTCCCACATCAGGATGCGGCGCAGATCGGGATGAGAGGTAAATTTCACGCCGAGCAAATCGAAGCATTCACGCTCGTGCCAATTGGCTCCGGCCCAAAGTTCGATGACGCTCGGAGCTGTCGGCTCGGTGTCGCTCTCGCAGTTGGCCGCCACGCGGATGTACTGAAGCTTCGTCGTGGAAAACAGGTGATAAACGACCGTGAAACGCGGCGAGGCACCTTCAGCCCAGTCGACCGCCGTCACGTCCATCAACAGATCAAACGCACAGTCGTCGCGCAGGAATTTCAGCGCAGCGAAGACCTCGCCCACAGGAACGTTCACCGCGTCGTGATCGGCGCTCGCGCGGTCCGTCGCTTGCGGGAATCTTTCCTTGAGAGCTGCTTTGGCGGTGAGGGCGTCAGGCATGTGGGTGATGCGTCAATGCTGGCGTCAGGCTTTGAGGAGATTTTTGGCCGAACGCTCTGTTTTTATTTTGGCCTGAAGTTTCATGATCGCGTCGAGGATCGCTTCGGGACGCGGCGGGCAACCACTGATATATACATCGACGGGCACGATGCGGTCCACGCCTTGCAGCGTCGCGTAGCTGCGATACATGCCGCCCGAGCTCGCGCACGCACCCATGGCAATGACCCATTTCGGCGCCATCATTTGGTCGTAAATGCGGCGGACCTGCGCGGCCATTTTATAGGTCACGGTGCCGGCCACGATCATGCAGTCCGATTGGCGCGGCGAAAAACGCATGACCTCGGCGCCAAAGCGCGAAATATCGAAGCGACCGTTGCCCACGGCCATCAACTCGATCGCGCAGCAGGCCAAACCCATCGGCATCGGCCAGATGGAGTTGGTGCGAATCCAGTTAATGACAGCATCCGCCCGGGAAACAATGACTTCGCCCTCAATCTTGCTGTTGAAGCCGAGCTCTGTGCTGTTGGGTGAAACCATGGCGCAGTGATTTGAAAAACGTGATTGTGGTGAACGGTCAAGGTAGCATCGGGCCATGGTCGTGCAAGGAGGTTTTCGTTAAGTTTTTCGTCTCCATCGGAATAATTCTTATCTCCATCAACAGGCTAACCAATGTCCGTAGCTCAGGATGGAAATGAGAGAAACTTCTGCAAACGCGCGGAAGCGATAGGCAGCACTGATAATGCACGCTATCGGACACGCTTATGCACCCGTGTGGCGTCCGCGGCAGTCCGTCGAGGAAGGAGAAACGCTGAAAGTTTCGCGGCGCGAGATTTTCCGTTGACCCGCGGGAACGGCACCGCCTTATTTCGACCCTTCGCCCATAGGCGGACCTTGTTGGTAAAGGTCAGCCCCGAACACCCGGAGAGGTGGCAGAGTGGTCGAATGCGCTCGCTTGGAAAGCGGGTGTAGGGAAACCTACCGTGGGTTCGAATCCCACCCTCTCCGCCAGTTTTTCGCGCCTGCTTCACTTACGAAGAGTGGCGCGCCGCTGCGATAAAGTAAGGCCGAATCGGGAACGTGCACACCGTGGTGACGTCCACCAACTGACCGCGATATCTTTCAACCGCCCCGAGAATGTCGTTTCCGCTTTTCACGAGGCAGCCGACGGCGCAAGGCCGACGATGATTACAAAACACTTCAAGTGGCGCACCGCTGGGCAGAACCTTGGAAAAATTCAGAAAAAGGTTTTGACGGGTTGATTTAATGTTAAATTAGCTAGTTTATACCCCGTTTTCTACCCTTTTTGCGCAGACTCACTGTGCAAACGCGCTCGTTGGCGACGCTTTCCGCCGCCGGGCCGAATACAACCCCGCGCTTTTATCGGCGCAAGGAAAGTACCCCACCACAAAAATGAACATCGTGTTCAAAGTACAAAATCGCGCAGTGGCGTTGGCCGCTGCTTTACTCGTGTCAGTTGCGTCAATCACCTCGGCAAGCGCCGCGACTTGGTCCTCCACCGATAAATGGGGCACCTGGTCAAACGGCGGTTATACGCTCTATAACGACGTCTGGGGCTCCGGCGCCGGCGCCCAAACGATCTGGGCCAACAGCTACAGCAACTGGGGCGTTTGGGCCAACCATCCGAACACCGGTGGCATCAAGTCCTACCCGAACTGCACAAAATTCATCGGCAAAAAGCTCAGCACGATCACGACTTTGAAATCGAGCTTCAGCGTCACCACCCCGAGCGGCGGCGCGTGGGAGTCGACCTACGATATCTGGGATAGCGGCAACGCCAACGAGATCATGCTGTGGATGAACTACACCGGTACCGCGACCGGCGGTGGCAACGTCAAACCGATTTCCTACAACTGGAGTTCGTCGGGCGACGCCGTGCCGGTTTATACCAATGTATCGGTTGGCGGCCACACGTGGAACGTTTTCCGCGGAAACAACGGCAGCAACAACGTCTACTCGTTCCTGCGCACGTCGAAGACCAACAACGCCACCGTCGACATCAAAGCCATTCTCAACTGGATCAAATCCAAGGGCTGGATCGGCGACATCACTGTCGGTAACGTTCAGTTTGGCTACGAGATCACCTCATCGAGCGGCGGTCTGAACTACACGACCAACAGTTTCTCCGTCACGTCCAACTAAAGACGACCGGCGAAGTGTTTGTTCGCCTCCGGGATCTTTGCGCTCCCGGAGGTTTTTTGCGCCCGCACGGAACCATCACGGATTTTGTAGATTGAGTTGGTTTCGGAAAAAGTCGGTGATCGCCTGCCGCTCCTGAGGCTGAAGATCCTTGGTGGCGGCGAGAAAAGCCGACGCTCCTTTTGGGTCCTTCGTTCCCCACTCGCGCAGCACCGCTGCCAACGTTTCCGACCGCAGTTGCGGACTCTCGATGCTTTCCGCCCATTCGCGAGCGATCTCGGGCTTTAGCGACTGCATCGTGGCCACTGCTGCAACACCTTCGTCCATGTCCGGGCCGAGTTCGGTGCTGTTGATCCATTTCGACGCAGCGATCGGATCGAGCACGACCCATTGACGGAGGGCATGCCCAAGGAGTTCTCTCCGAATTCCCGACGTGGGCATCTCCGCGAGAAACTGCGACAATTGTCCGGGATTCGCCTCTCCCCACCCATTCGCCACACCTCGCAAGGCATCGATACGCGCCTCGCCTTCCGGCAAGCCCATCGCTGCGCGTGATGCTAGTTCGGGCTGGAAAATCGACCACCGAGCATACGCTTCCATCACCCAAACTTCTTTGCTCGGCTGGGCCTTCAAGGCAAACTGCTCGGCCAGATCACCGCGTCCAGCGTCCACCAAACAGCCAATCAAAGCCATGCCGTGGTCGGTGGCGCCTTCAGGATCACGCTCCAAAATCGTACGGCCGAGCCGCAGCGCCTCTTCCGGCGAATCAACCGCACCAGAAAAAACGGCCCGCATGAAATTAGTTCTGGCGTTGAGTTCTGGAAGCTGCAGCACCCAATTGGCCGCATCGACAGCGGAGTGCCGCGCCCAACCGCGGAGTGCCGCGGCCACAAGCTGCTCTTTAAGCCGCAAGTTGGGTTCCGCTCTTGCGAGTTCCAGCGCACCACGCGGATCATTGCCAGCAAGACGTTCCAAAAACGCGGCCAGTGCTTCATTTCTCTTTTGTGATGCCGGGGTTTGTTGAAGCGACTTCCACTCCGCCCCGCGCTGTCCATCGTCGGCAATCGTAGCCAACGTCGGGGAACTGCTTGCCTTTACATCGAGAGTTCCCGCCCGCGAGGCACCGGAGCCACTGCTGGTACTCAAGTTGGCAGCCGAACGCCTACCGATCCAAAAGCAAACGACTCCAGAAAGCACGGCAGCAGCAATAACGGGGACAAGTTTTCCGCGAGGAGATGCGCGATGAGGGGTAGTCATCGATTAGAAATTGGGACGCAAACTAGCTACCGGCAACAATCGTGCAAGACTCCTGCAGAATCTTTGGCGCCCTCAGCATGTATTATCGCACCGAGCTCCAATCACTTAAACACAACTAATCGGTCAAGAATCCTCTGGATGTGACGATCAACTTCCCGACACGCACATCCAGTTTTTCGCATGCCGGCAAGTCCTTCTCTAACTAAGACCAATGCTCCAATAAGAGTCGCCTTGGTCGTCGATGATTTTTCCAGCGTACGTTACTACCACTCGTACATCCTCAAGCGGGCCGGCTTTATTTGCGAGGCAGCTAACAACGGAGAAGAAGCCGTCCAAAAACTAGAACATGTGGCAGTGGACCTCGCCGTCATTGATATCATGATGCCGAAACTAAACGGGTGGGAACTCATACAGCACATCCGCGCGAATCCCCGCTACAGCCGCCTCCCGATTTTAGTCATTTCCAGCGAACCGGCGGCGCCCGACCTTCAAAAAATCACCGGACCCATCGGTTTCGCCAAAAAACCTCTCGCCCCGGATTCGGTGCTCGAAGAAATCAGCCGGCTTCTCAGAAGTTCCTTCGGTGGTGCTTCTCGTTGATGGGCCAGCCTAGAAGCGGATTCCAAAACACAAGCCGTTGAAACAGCGCCAAGCTGCTGCATTAACTGAAAACTTTCCCCTCACCACGGCTCGTCATTTTCTCGGAGGCTGCTCCGCCTCACCTCTTTCGGTCATCAACCAGAGGTGTGATCGGCCCTTGCGGACGGGCCTCAGCGCTTCTGCAGACGCGTAATGGCTTCTTCTAAAAGGGCAAAGGCAAGCGGGCATTTCTTCGGGTTGATGTCCACCCAGACACTCCAAATGAGAGCGTCCGCGAGGTCTGCATCCGAGAGCTGCTGCGCCTTGGCCGTTTCCTTTAGATGTAACGCCTTCACCATCTGCTCGACCGAAAAACCGCACTCGTCCGCCATGCTCCTGATTTCCTCGAGCGGGTAAGGATAGAGGGCTGAGTCTGAGCTGTGTGAGTGTTCCATGCCCTCATAAATCGGCTCCCGCCACACCGAGATTAAGCGGGCGTATCCAAATTTTTCATAAAACTCCGCGCTGTCGAACCCGAGGCGCGGCCCCTCAGTTCACAGCGGCAAACGGGAATGTGAAGGCACAAGCCTCTTCACCGCAGGAGGAGCTCCCACTGACGCCCGCGGCACGAGGTCTACGGGAAACACGATCGGGCTGGTCGGTGGCGGAAGCTCCTGCTCGCTCTGTCGCTGGATGCAGGTCAGCATCACTTCCACTGCGCGATTCCCCATCGCCCGCAACGGCTGACGAACAGTCGTGAGTTGAGGCACCGTTGTTCGCGCAGCCAGCGTGTCGTCGAAACCAGCGACCGAGATGTCGTCAGGTACGCGCAATCCGACTTCGGCCAAAGCCTCCATGCAGCCGATCGCCACTCCGTCGCTCACACAGAACACCGCGTGCGGCAGAGCCTCGCCCGCATGGCGTTTCAGCCAAGCACGCATCGCGTTTCGGCCACTTTCGCCCGTGAAACTGGCCGGAATAATCAAAGTATTTTCGATGCGGATATGAGCCGAAGTAAGCGCCCTGCGATATCCGCGCAGACGCCGCTCCGCGCCAACAAGGCCTTCATCGCCGGCAACGTGCAGGATTCGGCGGTGCCCCAGGGCGATCAAATGACGAACCATTTCATATGCGCCACGCTCCTCATCCGTTTCGATGTTGACGACGTTAGGCAGCGCAATGTTCGCGTGGATCGCGACGAACGGCGTGTGCGCCGGCAAGAGCTTGCCGGTCTCGGCCGACATTGTCGGCGCGATCAAAATCATGCCGTCGATGCGTCCATCACACCAGCCGGAGAGCCGGGCTGCATCGCGACGCCAATCGTGAAGAGTAAAAACAGTGGTGTTTTGTTCGCGGCGCGCCGCCGCCTCCAGCACGCCATTAAAAACCTCTAAAAAGTAAGGATTGAGCTCCCCTCCCTCAATGACAGCCGCGAGTCCCAACGTATGCATTCGCCGGTTGGCGAGCGCCCGTGCAGCCGCGTTCGGGCGGTATTGAAGGCGGGCCGCTGCTTCCAGAATGCGCTCGCGGGTTTCAGGCGCGATGCGCGAGGACGTACGGGCGCCGTTCAACACGGCAGAGGCTGCCATTGCCGAGACGCCGGCTTCCCGTCCCACGTCGGAGAGGGTTGCCGCACGCAGCGACTTTGGCTTTTTCGTAAGGCTCATACCGGAGGAGGTGTTCAACAGCAAAACTCTCCTTAAGGCGAGCTGGTTCCCGTTTGCTCAGCGTCGGACTTCGCCGGTGCCTCAGGAGGTTTTATCGTCTGCATCAACCCGGTTTTGAAAAATCCCAGGTAGATAGCGGCGTTCAGGAGGCTAATCTGCTGCCCGTCGCGAAGAGTGATGCTAAAGCGGTAAACACGAAAGCTGTCGTCAATATCGTGCAGCCATTTCAATGAGGGTGAATTGATATCGACAGGCGCGGTGGTGGTGATCCAGCGGCTGTCTTTCAGCTGCGGCTTGTCGTCCTTGAAAAGCACCTCGGCGTGATCCTCCGTCACATCCTCCACCACGATCTTCGTGGGCTCCGAACCTGGCTCAAACGCCAAGCCGAACTGGTAAACCGTTTCATGCTTCTCGGCGTTCACCATCAGCCGGGCCCCCAGGACTTGCGCAAACTTGCTTTGGGAGCCCTCCACTTTGCCACCGCGAAGGTTCACAACCACGCGCTCGCCGCCTGCAATTCTGATTCGCGCCTGAGGCTCCGGAGCAACACACCCCGAACAAGCCAAAAGCACTAAAACAACACTGAGTAACTTCATAAAAGTGAGTGATGACATGAAACACCCGCGCATGCCGAGCCGCACGGTCCAAATAGCAGGACCAACCGGACGCAAGGACGCAAGCCGAGGTTTTGCCCAGCAAAAAGCCCGCACGGCTGGTGCCATGCGGGCTGCAGGAACTTTTAACGTCGAGCGTTAGAACATGAACTTGTTGCTGATATCGAAGGTCATGCCTTGAACGATACGCTGCTGAGCCCACGTGCCATCGGGTTCGACGGAAATCGGCGTGAGGTGAGCCTTCTCGCCAACATTCCGGAGGTTAACCTGCACGCGCCAGTCGAGTTTCTTCGAAAGGGGGCGTTGATAACCAACCCACAGGTCGAAGTGCGAATCGATCGTCCCGTAGCGAGGTTGGTTGACGTCGGAGATGTAGGCCGTGGTGTTGAGTATCGTGGCCTTCTTCACGCCAAAGCCCAAGATCGGCTTCGACGCCCAGCGATAGGCTCCGCCAACATTGAGACCTTTGAGCGCTCCATTGTTGAAGGTGTAGTTCGAAACACCTCTGAAGTTCCACTTGCGCAATTCAGGCTGCTGCGTACCCGTCAGCGCTACCTGAGTGAGATAGGGTCCGAAAACGTTGGCGAGGAAGTCGCCACGGATAGGACCACCACCCCATTCTGGCGTGAGGCCGATCGGAGTATTCAACCAGAGGTCTGCCATCTTATTGAGGTAGGTGGTTGCGCCAGAGCCCAGCGAGGTCTGGTAGGCATTCAATTTGGAGAGATTGAAGGTGACGTCCCAACCATTCAGCGGACGGAAAGTGCCTTCGATTTCATAGCCTTTAGACACAATATTTTGGTCGATAATTGGCTCTGTGCCGTGGATTCGGTGCGAGTTATTGATACTCCACGGGTACGGCCCCTGGCCGTTCGAGACAACATTAGCCCAATCGCCGCGCTTGATCGCGTCGACACTCACCGGCATGCCGTAAAGATCCCAGTACGACTGGGGGAAGAGCTTGGGAAACTCCGTCTGGATGGCAGCGGCGATCTGATTCGCCAAAGTCGGGTTCGATTGACCCCAGCCCCACAGCCAAGAATTACCTGAATCAGGCGGAGTGCCTTTGGAGGCAAGGATGCCAGCCGCCGCCATCGTCAATGTCCAGGATGGGCCCGAGTCAATAAACCAGCCGGCTGATCCAAGCGGCGTGCCGTAGGAGGCCTGGGCGTTCTCGTCCTTAGTCTTGAAGAACGTGACGCGAAGTGAAGCACGTCCTTTGAAACCGTCGAGCTGTATGCCATAGTCGTCGGTGCGACCCTTTTCATTCGGCAGCATGGCCGTATCGATCCCGTAGCGGACCTTGGGAGACTCGTTACTCCCGTGGAAGTAGAAGACGCTCACATCCGTGCCTTCCGGCAGTTGCTTCTTCACAGACTTAGGCAAGTGGAAGGTAATGCCATAGCTGGTCGAGGTCGACTCCATCGTCACCCCCATGTCGGTGAGACGATAGTTCATGCTCGCTACACCGGTCTGTGCAAAGATCGGCGCCGTATTGCCGCGCTGTCTTGTCTTATCGGTGCGCCATCCAAATTGAGGAATAATGGAATCGTCCCAGAAATAACCCTGGTACATTATGGCCTTGGAGGTGATGACCTCTTCGCTCTTGTTACCATCGGTGTACAATTGGTCGATATTATTAGCCGAATTATACACTATGCCGGAGAGCGGTTGGTAACCGACGTAGTTGGCGGGATTATTTTCCTGCGTCGATGTAACAGCGCCGTTGGGCCTAGTGTAAGTCCAAGTGTCACCTTTATTATAAGGCACATTGGGTGTAACTGACGTATTGGTTTGAGGAGCCCAAGTGTTGTTCCAGACCGTGACCGGGCCGGATCTCGGAACCAAAGTATTGGTGAGGTTGCTCAGGTTGGCACCCGCTGGAGAACTCCAGTTCCGCATGCTCGGCCCAAGGTAGGCTACCCAGCTGATGTTTCTGTTGGACAGGGTCATATCCGTAGCTCTGGAAGCCTGCGCGTAGGCAGTGTCCATTGCATACATTTGCCACGTCCTGCCTTCATTCCTCGTTCTATATTTGCCGACAAGGCCGGTGAATTCGTGCCGTCCAAGAACATTGGATAGAGGGCTCTTTCCCATAAAATCGGCGAAATTCAAAGTATAGGCGCCTGTCAGCTGATAACTGTCCGTAGTATAATCACTGGACTTGTTACCACCGCCGCCAAAATCACCACCGATGAACGGACGACCAAGATTCGGGTTGGTCTGCGCTCCGGGCAACCACGTCGGATAGGTGATCATCTGGGAATCTAGATCCACTGAAATATATGGAGTAATATACGATGTTAATAAACCTTCCTGGCCTCGATTATATTCTTGGTGATCCACCACTCCTTGAAAAACGAGCTTATTCTCGAAGAAGCTCTGCACCACATTGATATTGAAAGCATCCCAACCCTGCCACTCACGCTTGTTTTCGCCATCGATCAGCTTGTTGTAGAAGTCGAAGATGGACGTATCTGAAAGCGATTTATCGGAATAAGAAACCGAGCGCATATAAGCTCCGGGAAAAGAATCGGGATACGAAAAATCCTGAGCTTTCGCGAACTGAGAGAAGCCCGCAGTGAAAATATGAAAAGTGTTTCCATTTCCATATTGGTTTTGGAGGCCGGCGGGAGAGCCAAGCCCACCTTGAGAGGCGCGCAGCAGATTACCCGACGCAGCATCAAAATAGTACGCGGCATTATTGCCCCAGACATAATGCATCAAGTCGGCATTCGTGACCCACGGGGAAGCAGCTGGATCATAGTTGATCGAAGACGCGCCCGTGTTGTAGGTGAATGGGTCGTAACCGCCTTTATTCGTCCCCTGAAAATAGCCACTGATATAATCGAGCGGCGAAAGCTCGCGGGGATTATTCGAGTTGACCTTTCCATGCTCAAAATTGGCCAAGATTTTGGTGTGTGCCGAACCATTATCCAAGAATTGAGGATCGTAACGCAATGCACCGTAAACTCGCTTGGAATGACTATACGCCGGTTTTTGCTGGTACTGAGTATCGTCGTTCACCAGATCGACTCGTAACGCCAGTTCGGAGGGAATAAGGACCTTATTATAGTCCACAGATTCGCGGTGCGTCCCAAAGCTGCCTACATGTGCCTCAACAGCCCCCTTGTCTTTATATACAGCTTCATTAGTGGTAACATTGGATATGCCGGAGGGACTTCCGAATCCGAATAGAAAGGAGTTCGGACCACGCGAAATATCCACACGGCTAATATTAAAACCATCCCACGGAATCTGGCTCACGAAATAATTCCGCGTGCTGTCCATGGCGGTGATGCCACGCGAACGGTTTGTTCCTGCAGGATTGGTTAAGCGCGAACCCTCCGCAGCGCCGACCGCGCCTAAGCCGCGCGTCGTCACGCCTGAAAAGTTGCCGTTAATACCAGCTATTTCGGTGCTTGTCGTGTAGAGAAACAGATCCTGGGCATTGGTGATGCCCAGGTCCTGCATGAACTTCGGCGTGATTACCGATATCGCGGACGGCGTGTCCGATAGCTTGGTTCTGACGCGACTGCCACCAAGGGTATCGGTCGCTTTGTAGCCTTCGTGTTCGGTCGTGACTGAGAACGGGTCCAGAACCAGTACCTGGTCATCAGCTAAGTCGTTGTAGGCAGACGGGGTCGGGCTGACGCTGGACGTATTGCTTTGAGGCGCGGACGCGTTGCTTTGCCCTACATCTTGAGCCCAGGCAACGCCTGAGCCAAGAGTAAGGGACAAAAGCATTAGCACCGGCCGGTGCATGGCATGCTTTTTCATAGTATGGGGGTGTTTGTTCGGTTTGTTCACACTACCGCAGCAGGGAAGCCCCGGCAGCGTGAAGAAAAGGCACTAAAAAGAACGGCATGAGCCCGAAGGCTCACGATAGTGTGAGTCGCAAACTCCGGGCGCTCGGTTCACCCGCAGTTACAACCGCACCTAAAGGATCAGAAATCGACTTGCCTCCCTCGACAGCCGTCACCGCAGTGACACCGACGAGTTGGATCTGCCAGCGACCGGCGATGGTGCCATCAACCGTTGCATCCACGCGATTACCGCTGCGCTTCACCGTCAGGCGGCAGCCTTTTTCTCCACGCAGGGTCGGCACGTCGCAAGTTGCGGTGGCATTGTCGGCGATTTCGAAAATCTTAAAACACGTGCTATCGGTAAACTCGTAATCCGGACGGCCGTCTTGAGCGCCCATCGGAACGATCGTGCCCGAGCGCACGAAGAGCGGCATGCTCAAGAAGCCGTGCTTTGCCGATTGCCAGCGACCGCCTTGTTGCACTTCACCGGTCAACAAATGCAGCCAGCGACCTTCCGGCAGATAATAATCGACCGAGTCATCTTCCGAAAGAACGGGAGCGACCAAAAGTGACGAGCCTAACATGTACTGACGCTCCAATGTCACGCACGCGGGGTCGTTCGGAAATTCGAGCACCATCGCGCGCATCATCGGAATGCCTTCGCGGTGTGCTTCCAAAGCGGCTCCGTAAAGGTAGGGCATCAAGCGGCATTTCAGCTTCGTGAAAAAGCGCAGCACGTCGCAGGCTTCGCCGTTGTAGTTCCACGGCACGCGATAAGACGAACTGCCGTGCAACCGGCTATGGGAAGACATTAACCCAAAGGCAACCCAGCGCTTGTAAACGGCTGGCGGGGGCAACCCTTCGAAACCACCAATATCGTGGCTCCAGTAACCGAAGCCGCAGAGCCCAAGCGACAAACCGCCGCGAAGACTTTCCGCCATCGATTCAAACGTGGAATAACAATCGCCGCCCCAGTGCACGGGAAAACGTTGACCCGACGTGTGCGCTGAACGGGCAAAAACCATCGCGTCACCCTTGCCGCGTTTTTCCTCGAGCACCGAGAAAACGACCTCGTTGTAGAGGATCGGGTAATGGTTGTGCATTTTCACCGGATCGGAGCCGTCAAAATAGACGACATCCGTCGGGATGCGTTCGCCGAAATCGGTCTTAAAGCTATCCACACCCATATCGGCAAGGCGCCGCAGGTGCGAGGCGAACCATTTGCAAGCACCAGGATTGGTGAAGTCGACGATTCCCATGCCCGGTTGCCACAAATCAGTCTGCCAGACACCGCCATCGGGTTTCTTCAAGAGGAAACCCTGGCGGCGCGCTTCTTCGAACAAAATAGAGCGCTGGCCGATGTAAGGATTAATCCACACACACACCTTTAACCCCCGTTCATGCAGCCGGCGCAAAAGGCCTTCGGGGTCCGGGAACGTCCGCGGATCCCACTGAAAATTACACCAATCAAACTCCCGCATCCAAAAACAATCGAAATGAAAAACGTGCAACGGCAGATCGCGCGATTTCATGCCTTCGATAAAGCTCGTCACGGTCGCCTCATCGTAGCTCGTCGTAAAGGAAGTGGTCAGCCACAAGCCGAACGACCACGCAGGAGGAAGTGCCGGACGGCCCGTGAGAGCCGTCAGCTTCCGCAAGACGTCTTTGGGCGTCGGGCCGTCGATGACAAAGTATTCGAGACTTTCGCCCGGGATGCTGAACTGCACCCGTGAAACTTTTTCCGAGGCCACTTCAAACGACACCGGACCGGTTTCATTAACCAGCACACCATAACCACGGTTGGTGAGATAAAAGGGGACCGACTTGTAGGCTTGGTCGCTGCCGGTGCCGCCGTCCTTGTTCCAGTTCTCAACCACCTGGCCATTCTTGACGAAAGCGGTGAACCGCTCGCCCAAGCCGTACACTGTTTCGCCTACGCCGATGGAAAGCTGTTCATGAACGAAAGTACCGTGGCCCGACCATTGAACGTAGCCAATGCCGCGCGAGGCGCTGCGAGTCAGCACTCGATCGCCGGACTTAAAAGTGAGCTCCCAGCCGTCGCGGCGCTTCACGCTCGCCGAAAGAGTACCGGAGGTGAAAACTGTCTCGTCTGTCTCCTGAGAAATTTTAATCGCCGGCGCCGATTGCGGCATCAAAGGAACCACTGGCCCTTTTTCGAGACCACCGGAGTAGTGTTCGATCCGGACCTTGATGATATCCGGCATTGGGGAACTAATCTTTATCGTCAATAACGGCCCCTGCAAAGTATCACCCCGATGACGGATGGGACGAGTCGGCGCATGCACCACCAGCGAGCCTTGTTCGGCAGTGATGTCATGGGCCTCGGCTGGATAATGAGCCTGGACGCCCGGCTGATGCAGCCAGTTACCGTCGGTAAACTTCATGCGAAATGGGGTGAAAGCGGGGTAATCTTTAGTTTAGCGTTAAATTTAATTTATGGATAAATCATGAAAATCAACACAATTTATTAACCGTCGGCAGAATTCTTACCCCACCGAAAACCTTGAACATCCGGCGGACTAACACGTCAAAGTAGACCAACAACAGCTGGCCTCAGCGAAAACCCATCATCCCCAACTCTCTCTCCGCTCTTTCTTTACCATGCTCGCAGCCCTAATACTCGCCCCGCTCTTTTCAGATCACATGGTCCTCCAAAGGGGACAGCAGAACCCGATCTGGGGCTGGGACCGTCCTCAACAGGTCATCACCCTCACGGTGGAAGGCGCCAAAGCCCCACTCCCCTCAATGCAAGTGACGGTAGGCGCGGACGGCTCCTGGCGTCTCGCTTGCCCCGAATTACCAACGGGCGGCCCCTACAAGTTACACATCCGAGGCAGCTCCGAGCAAATCATCGACGACGTGCTTGTCGGTGAGGTATGGATCGCGTCCGGACAGTCCAACATGGAGTGGAAACTGCCCATGACCGACAACGGCGCCGAGGAGGTTGCCTCCGCCAACGACCCGCAGCTGCGCATGTTCAACGTGGTACGCGCAACCTCACCTCAACCTCTCACCACCGCTAGTGGCGGGTGGAATTCCGCGACACCGAAAGCCGCGGCAGACTTCTCCGCTGTGGGCTATCACTTTGCCAAGGAACTCCGAAAAAAACTCAGCGTGCCCGTGGGCATCATCAACACGTCGTGGGGTGGCACACGCGTGGAGGCTTGGACGAGCCGCGAAGCGCTGCGTTCCGTGATGGATGTCGAAAAGGAGCTCGCAGCGCTCGCCGAAGCGGAGAAAGACCTTCCGCGTATCAAGGCAGAGTACGCCAAGGCGCAGAACGTTTGGGAACGTAAGAACTTCCCGATCGATACTTCCAATGAAGGCCAACCACGCGGCTGGGCCAAAAAAGACTTCGACGACGCGGCATGGCCGACGATGGAACTGCCGCTATTCTGGCAAAACGCCGGGATGAAGTTTAACGGCTGTGTCTGGTTCCGGCGCGTGGTGGAGGTGCCAGCGGCGTGGGCCGGACACGATCTCGTGCTCAATCTCGGTGCAGTCGACGATTTCGACACCACCTATTTCAACGGCGAACAAGTCGGCGCCACCTTGCGCGGAACTTTCAATGCCTACCAGCTCAAGCGCCAGTACACGGTACCGGCCAAACTAATGAAACCCGGTAAAAACGTCATCGCCGTTCGCGTATTCGATCAGTTCGGTGACGGCGGCTTCTCCGGCCCGACATCACTGATGTACGCCGAAAGCAAACTTGACGGACAAGCTCCGATCCCGCTTTCCGGCGCCTGGCATTACGCCGTCGAACGCGAAGTACCTTTGGTTCCCGGGACTGTTTATGCTACGGCACCGGTGCCGCCGCCCGTCCTGGCACCTGAAAACAATCCCAGCTATCTCTTCAACGGCATGATCGCGCCCTTCGTCGGCTACGGAATTCGCGGCGCGATCTGGTACCAGGGCGAATCGAACACCAACGTGGCCATGACCTATCGTGACCGTTTCACCGCCCTGATCCGCGACTGGCGGAAGCGCTGGGGACAAGGCGACTTCTCATTCTATTTTGTTCAGCTAGCTAACTATAAGACAACGCCAGGCTGGCCGGAACTGCGCGAAGCTCAAACGCAGACGCTCGCCGAACCCAACACGGGCATGGCGGTGATTCTCGATATTGGAAGTTCTTCCGATATTCACCCCCGCAACAAACGCGACGTGGGCCATCGTCTCGCCCTCCTCGCCCGCGCCAAAGACTACGGCGAAACCACCTTGGAGTTTTCCGGTCCGCTGATGGACAAGGTCGAATTCAACAGCGCTCAGGTCCGCGTTGCATGGAAACACGCCGACGGCTTGCGCACACGCGATGGTTCGGCAGACGTAAAAGGTTTTGCGCTCGCTGGAGCCGATGGCGTTTTTCGGGCCGCCAGTGCGAAGATTGACGGCCAAACAGTTGTCGTAACCAGTTCGGAAATTCCCACGCCGAAGTTCCTTCGTTACGCCTGGGCCGACGATCCAGAAACGAACCTCGAAAACGGATCCGCGCTCCCCGCAGCGCCTTTCCGTACGGATGCATTTTGATTTCAGCCTGAACCTCGGTTTTTTTCAGCCGAATGAATCGCGGCGCGTCCCAACATCCCTCTGAAAAGCTGAAGATCGGATCTGCCAAGCCTGTTCACCCGCATGCTTGGCTCTGGGAAACGGTTGAACACGAGCCATCGTTCGTGATTCGCGCAATGTTTGGCGCCAAGGCGCTTTACCTGCATGGCTTCATGAAGCTTTGCTTCACCGCGAGCGAGGAGCCGTGGCGGGGCGTGCTCGTCTGCACCGCGCACGAGCATCACCAATCGCTTCTGGCCGATTTCCCTTCGTTATCGCCCCATTCCATTCTTCCCAAGTGGCTTTATCTTCCCGAGAGTTCGCCTGATTTCGAAACAACCGCTGCCAAGCTCGTTCGTCTGGCCCAAGCAAAAGATGCGCGAATCGGCATAGTGCCAAACGTGAGAAAACGCCGAAAAGCGAAATTCAAAAGACCGAGCAGAAGCGAGCCCGGCAAAGATCCGTTTGGAGGATCGGCTGTCTCCGGCTCCTGATTTTCCTGAATCCCACATTCATTTTTTTGGCCTTTCTTATTCCGCTTTGCGTCTTGGCCACTTTGCGTGAGTTTATCCGCGGATGCCTGCACCAACCCCCACTTTTCGCGAAGCACTGCGATTTTGGCTGAAGCTGGGATTCATCAGCTTCGGAGGACCGAGCGGCCAAATCGCGATCATGCACACCGAGCTGGTGGAGAAAAAAAAGTGGATTAGCGAAGATCGTTTTCTCCACGCGCTCAATTTCTGCATGCTCCTGCCCGGCCCGGAAGCGACGCAACTCGCCACTTATTGTGGCTGGCTGCTTCATCGCACGTGGGGTGGCATCGCTGCCGGTGTGCTTTTCGTTCTCCCGTCGGCCCTGCTGCTTTGGGCGTTGAGCTACATTTACGTGACGTTCGGTCAAATCGGCTGGATCAACGCCGCGTTTACCGGCCTCAAACCAGCCGTTACCGCTATTGTACTCGCGGCCGTCTGGCGCATTGGGCGACGCGCGCTCAAAACGCCTTCCCTCTGGCTGATCGCGGCCGCCGCATTTGCCGCACTGTTCTTTTTTCACGTGCCGTTTCCTGCGGTTGTTGTTTTGGCCGGTGCCATCGGATACCTGACCCGCGCTAACACTTCTCGATCTGCCAACGAACAATCGCCCGAACAGCCTTCAACGGTACACTCGATTGAAAGCTCCAATCCTACCGCGGGAAACTCGCTCCAACGCACTCTTAAAGTGACCGGCGTCGGCCTTGCGCTTTGGTGGTTTCCTGTGGTTTTGGCGGCGTGTTGGCTTGGCTGGAAAAGCACGGCTGTGCAGCAAGGGATTTTCTTTAGCAAAGCGGCCTTGATCACTTTTGGAGGTGCCTACGCCGTCCTGCCCTACGTGGGACAGCAGGCCGTCGAACACTATAGCTGGCTGAGCGCCTCGCAAATGCTCGACGGGCTTGGACTCGCCGAAACAACCCCGGGGCCACTGATCATGGTGCTTCAGTTTTTCGGTTTTTTAGGCGGTTGGAACCATCCCGGCGTTCTTTCACCGCTCGCGGCCGCAACAACCGGAGCCGCAATCACTACTTGGACGACTTTCGTCCCAAGTTACCTTTTCATCTTTCTCGGCGCGCCCTTTATCGAGCGGCTTCGTTCGGTCAGTTGGCTGAATCAAACGCTCACCGCAGTAACGGCAGCCGTCGTCGGCGTGATCTTAAACCTAGCCATTTGGTTCGGCATCCAGGTATTTTTCCCACGCGCACATGAACCCAGCTGGCCGGCCATCGCGCTCGCAGTGGCGGCTTTCGTCACGCTTCAAAAGTTCAAGACCAGCATCATCGCAGTCGTCGCAGGTGGTGCGCTGCTGGGCGTGGTCGCTTATTTCGTCACCCAATGACACGCCCGACGCTCTTTTGGCCGCCGCGCCTCTTCGCCATTCGGTGCACTATGAGCCTGTGTCATGTCTTGATGGACGACGACGGTGCGACCATTCTCGATGCTGGTTTGCCGTGTGATCGTTGGTTGGTTTTCCGCGCTCTGCGAAAACTCAACATCGAGCCGCGCAGCGTGAGGGCTTTGATTTTAACGCACGGTCATTTGGATCATGCGGGAAACCTGGCCGCCCTGAAGGCGTGGTGCGGCGCACCCATTTACGCACATCCCGCCGAGCAGGCGCACATCGATGGTACGTATCCCTATGCGGGAACAGCCCGCTGGTGCGGCCGGCTCGAACGCACAGGGCGCGGGCTTTTTGGGTATCAACCTGCCTCCATAGACGTTCACCTCTCGGATGGCGACGTCCTGCCCTTCTGGGGCGGTTTAGAAGTCGTTCACCTCCCGGGACACACCTTGGGTCATTGCGGCTTCTACAGCAAAAAACATCGGTTGCTTTTCTCCGCAGATCTTTTTGCGAGCTACTGGTTCAAAGTTCACCTGCCCCCGACCATCCTAAACAGCACACCAGAGCTAATTCCAGCAAGTCTCGCTCGTGCAGCATCCATCGACGCGACTGGCTTCCTCCCCAACCACTACGATTTCCGCAACGCCGCACTTCACCGCGAACGATTTAGGAAACTGTATTCGCGCCTGAGCCATTCCACCTGAGCTGGTTATATTTCTACCAAAACACCAGACGCCACGCTTTCCGCGGTTAGATGCGCACGGGCAACATCACTCGTAATACTCGGCCCAGCTCGAACTCGTTTCTGTCACGCGAACCCGTTCGATGCGCACACCGGCCGGAACACGATATCGCGCGTCAGCCAACGCAGCGCCGTCCGCTAACCGGCGTCTAAGTTCGTCAAAAATCGTTTTCGCCATGATTTCGCTGGTCGGGTCGGTCTTCTCAAAAGGGACAATCTGCGTGCCGTATGTTTTTTGATAATACGCAAACTGCGGATCATCGGTATTGAGACAAAACGCGTGATCGAGCGAATCGAGGAAGGGTTTTAGCGCCGCTTTCACCGCTTTGAAATCGCATACCATGTCGTTAGCATCCAACGACTGCGCCGTGAGCACGATGTCCACACGACGGCTATGTCCGTGAGGAAAACGGCACTTATCCGGGTGCTTGGTGAGCAGGTGCCCGGTCTCAATCTCGAAACTTTTGCTAATGCGAAACGGCATAACGGAAGGGTTAACGTTAAAACGAGTCCCGTGCTGGGTGTCGATGCCTCGTTCATTCGCTTCTCTCGTGTTATCAAGGGTCGTCATTCCAACTCTTCCTAGTAACAATCAAGGAGCCTAATTTCCGAAACGACTCGGCCGTGTTTGTTTGTCTCGACCAAAATCGAGTTACAGAGTCATGGCCGCTGATCGGGCCGGCCACTTGCCCGTGCCCTACCTGCCCCTATCGCTAAGCTCCACTCATATGAAAATCGGCGGTTTTCAAAAACACTCCCTCATCGATTTCCCCGGGAGAAGAGCCGCGGTCATTTATACGCAGGGTTGCTGCTGGCGCTGTCCTTATTGCCACAACCGAGCATTCGTTAATCCAGCGCGCTTTCAACCGGCTATACCCGTTGATGAGGTTTTCGATCACCTCCTGCTGCGTCGAGAACAACTCGATGCCGTCGTCATCACAGGGGGCGAACCGACGATTCAGTCCGGCTTGGCGGATTTCCTTCAGCGCCTCCGGGAGATGGACCTCCAAATCAAGCTGGATACCAACGGGAGCCAACCAAACGTAATCGCCAGATTGCTGCAGGAAAATCTCCTGGACTTCATCGCCATGGACATCAAAGGCCCGCTTTGCGCGTATTCGCGATTCACGGGTTGCGAGGTCGACACGGGCCCGATCGAGATCAGCATCGAGCTGATCAAAACATCGAACATCCCGTACGAGTTTCGCACCACACTCGTGGGCGGGATGCATGACCGCGACCATATCGCGCAGCTCGCTCCTCTGATGTATGGCGTGCGGCGCTATGCCGTGCAAACTTATCGCGGATCCCCGGGCGAGGCTAAATCACACGACCCGTTCACCGAACCAGACATCTCGCTCTTCCACGCTGCCAGTTTGGCTCTGCGCGACAAAGTGGACGAGTTCGTGGTTCGTTAAGACGAGCGGCGGGACTATTTCCACTCGGTCAAACCGTAACGCTTTAAAAGCGCGGCGAATTCACCGGACGCGCGCAGCTTCTTAACGCCTTCGTCGAACATTTTGGCGTAGGTCACACCGCGGGGCGTTTTCGAGAAGGCCAGATAAATCGGTTCGTTCTGCCACGTATACGCGATGTGAAAATCCGACGGCTTCATGCCCATGCCTTTCACCGTCCACACAAAAACCGCCATGGTTTCCGGCATGACGTCGATTTTTCCTGATGTAAGTTGGTTGAGCGCGTCCACCAGCGGCGTCTCTCCGCCAAATCGCCTCACGGCTGGCTCTTTTCCGGCCTTGATGTACTCGTCCAATGCTTCCCAATAAGTGTAGCCCTCGATCGCGCCTAGCTTGATGTTTTTAAGCGACGTCACGTTTTCAAATTTCCAAGTGCTATCCTTCTTCACCAAAAGCACCACACGCGGTTCGCCGATCGACTCGGCCGGTACGGTCAATCCTTCCAGTTCGGCAGAGCCGGCGCCGATCACCCCGTCGATTTTGCCCGAGCGCGCACTCTCCAAAGCCTCCGCCCATGGCATGATTTCATAGTTCACCTTGATGCCGTGCGGTTCGAAAATTTTGCGCGCCAGTTCGACGACGTAACCAGGATTTTCCGACGTAGGATCGCCGTTGTACGGCATCCACATATCAGCGCGGATCCGAATCGTCTCGGCCCCAAAAGCAAACGACGTGAGCCCAAAAACAAGGCCCGCAAAGATAAAAAGGCGCCCAGCCAGCGAAGTAGCAGTATTTCGCATACAGCCTTTCTATCGGACGCATGCGCCAACAGTTTAGGTCAACTTCGCGCCACCCCGCCGCTCAGCCAGCGAAGAACTTTACGATTTTCCGCATCGAAGCGACCAGTGCGTCGATCTCCGCGGCATTGTTGTAAACGTAGAAACTCGCACGAACGGTGCTGGGCAAACCGAGTTTGCGCATGAGCGGCTGGTTACAGTGGTGGCCGCCGCGCAAGGCGATGCCGTCTTGATCGGCAAAGGTAACAACGTCGTGCGCGTGGGCGTCCTTGAGCGCGAAGCTCACCAAGCCGCTGCGTTTTCCGGTGGGTCCGAGAATGCGAATCCCAGGAATCTCGCTCAGCGCGGCGTAGGCGAGCGAAGCCAGCTTGTGATCGTGTTCAGAAATCCGTGGCCGCCCGAGCGTATCCAAATAATCCATCGCCGCCGCGAGTCCGATCGCGTCCGCCACGTTCGGCGTGCCCGCTTCGAAACGTTCCGGCGATGGCTTCCATTTGCTGCCCGAATATTCGACGGTCGAAATCATCCCGCCGCCGCCTTGCCAAGGCGGCATCACGTCGAGCAAAGCCTTGCGGCCATAGAGCACGCCGATGCCCGTCGGGCCGGCCATTTTGTGACCGGAGAACGCAAGGAAATCGCACCCCAGCGCCTGCACGTCGAGCGGCTCGTGGCCGATCGACTGCGCGGCGTCAATCAGCGTGAGCGCGCCGATTTTTTTGGCCTTGGCACAAAGTTCGGCAACGGGATTGATGACGCCAAGTGTATTCGAAATGTGCGTGAACGCGAAGAGCTTCACCTCCGGCGTCAGCAGTTTGTCCAGCGAGGCAAGATCGAGGCCGCCCTCGGCGTTTTCGCCGAGCACCGGCACATAACGCAACGTCGCGCCCGTGCGTTCCGTGATCAGCTGCCACGGGACGAGATTCGAGTGATGCTCCATTTCCGTGATGAGCACGACGTCGCCTTTTTTCAGATTCGCGGCGCCCCAGCTTTGCGCCACGAGGTTGACCGATTCGGTCGTACCGCGCGTGAAAACAATTTCTTCCGATTGGGCGGCGTTGATGAACTTCGCAGCCCGAGCCCGCGCGGCTTCGTAACCGTCGGTCGAACGCATTGAAAGTGCGTGAAGGCCGCGGTGGACGTTGCTGTTGTCCTGTTGATAGAAGCGGGTTAGCACATCGATGACCGCGCGCGGCTTGTGCGTCGTCGCAGCGTTATCGAGATAAATCAGCGGCTTGTTTCCGACTTGCTGATGGAGCACCGGGAAATCAGCGCGCACGTCGTCCCAGAACTTCGACGACGCACGCGGTTGTTTCAAAACAGGCAACGCGGTCATGACTTGGCCTCCGGCTGATTGGCGGCTTCGATCGCCGCGTGCCACGAAAGCGTCGCGCATTTGATGCGAGCGGGAAACGCGTGGACGCCGGCAAAGGCGGCGAGTTCGTCGAAGTCCTCTGGCGCCTGGCCGGTTTTTACGATGTCGGAAAAACGTTTAAACGTGTCGGCCGCTTCATCCTTCGTCTTGCCTTTGAGCTGTGTCGTCATGAGCGAGGCCGACGCCTGGGAAATCGCGCAGCCCGAGCCTTCGAACGAAATTTCCTGAATCTTGTCGCCGTCGAGGCGCAGATAAACCGTGCAATTATCGCCACACGTCGGGTTGTCACCGGTGGCCACACGGTTGGCCGTCGGGAGCTTGCCGCGGTTCCGCGGACGCTTGTTGTGATCGAGAATGACCGATTGGTAGAGATCGCTGAGATCGCTCATGAAGGCCGGAAACCTAGCTGAAGTTGTTTCAAACGCAAAGCCTGCGTTTTTTGCACCGCAATCTTCTGCGAGCCACTGTTACTATCACGGCGGACGTCGCGTCGCTCAGTCGTACCGTTTAATCCATGCGTTTCGTACAAGAACACCTTCTGTCTGGGTCGTTTATTAACCGATAACAAGGACGGGAATGACAACTGGGGGTGATCGGCGCGCACGAAGAGAATCAAAATTTGTCCGGATTTCCGCGGAGCGGCTGGTATAGATAAAACAAACTCATGCTCAGCGACTCCGAACTGCTCCAGCGTTTCACCCAAGAGGCCTCACAGGAAGCCTTCCGGGATCTCGTGACACGCCACATCGATTTCGTCTATGCCACCGCTCTCCGGCAGGCCGGCAGCGACGCCCGCGCCAAAGACATCGCTCAAGAGGTTTTCACCAGCCTCGCGAAAAAGGCACGCAGCCTCATCGGCCGCGGCGACCTCGTCGGATGGCTCCACACCAGCACGTGTTACGCCGCCGCCACTCTGCGCCGAAGCGAAGCTCGCCGCGAACAACGCGAACAAAAGGCCCAAGCCATGCAGGAAAATCTCCAGCCCGCAAACGATCCACTCGACTGGGACAAACTCCGCCCGCTGTTGGACGATGCTTTGCATGAACTCAGCGAAAGCGACCGCGAGGCGATCCTCCTGCGCTACTTCAAACAGCGTTCCTTCGGCGAAATCGGAACCACGCTCGGCCTTTCCGAAGAGGCGGCTCGCAAACGCATCGATCGCGGCGTCGAAAAACTCCGCGGCATCCTTTCCAAACGCGGCATCACCTCGACCGCGGTCGCCCTCGAACTGGCCATGGCCGGCCAAGCCGCCGTCGCCGCACCGGCCGGGCTCGCCACGTCCGTCGCCGCCACATCACTCGCCGCGGCCGCACACGCCACGACCTTCATGTCACAACTGCTCGTCGGAGTGCAAACAGCAGCCGTCATTGCTTCGGTCGTCGCAGCCGTTATATCTGTCAGCATGGTCGTTAAGAGGGTCGACTCTGCACGACAGGCCGAGCGCGCAGTCACCACCGAGCAGCGATCCGTCTCGCAGCTGGAAAAAGATCGGAATCAACTGACTCGACGGCTCGCTGAGCTCGAACAACTGCGCGAAGCCAAGCGCCAGACCCTAACCTCGCTCAAAGCCACCGTTGGGGAAAAAATCGACCGGCTAAATTTCAAGCTCAAGGGCGCCGACGTGGTCGACGGCCTCCTCCGCCTCGATCTCGACGATGAAATGAAAAAGCTTCTCGATGCGACTTTGCCCATCCTCTTCTCAAGCCAGAACCTCTACGGCCCCTTTTTCGCGAGACGCCACTACACGCCGGAACAAATCGACGCGTTCTTCTCCTGTTTCAAAAAACGCAACGCTCCCTGTGTACCGAGCTACAAATTTATCGATGAGGGCCAAGGCCATGGACGGTTCAACTTCTCCTTGGAGCAGAAAAGCATGGACATTGATGAAAGCACATTCGGACCTCTTTTTGGAGATGCTGACTTGGTCGAATTCAAGAAGGAGGAGCGACTCTCCAATATCCGGTTGCAGATTATAAACACCCTCGCCAGCAGCCTGGTCTATACCGACGCGCCTTTGGACGCCGCCGCATCGCAAAAACTGACGCTGATCCTCGCCAACGCCACACCCGATCCCGCCAGCCCCGCGCCAACCGAGATCGACTGGGAGAAAGCTTTCCACGAAGCCCAAAAGGTTCTCTCACCGGTCCAACTAAAAGCCTTGGCTCGTCTGCAGGGACACCTGAGCGACAGCACCCATTGGAACTATGAGTTTTAAAACGTTCTTATTTCTCTCCGGCCTTTCGGTCACCACATTTTGCCTCTGGCTGATTGGTCAGAAAACCGAACCGACAGCTCGAATCGAAACGAGCATGACTGAGCTCAACGGCCAAAAAAAGCCGCTGCTGATCGAAACCGCCGCCACGCAGGAAAAGCTGGCCTCGATCGAGAAGGAAATCACCACGCTCACACGGGCCATCACGATCTTGCAGCAGATCGAGTTTATCGACGCCACCGTTCCGCCCAGCGCCGAGCAGGCAGCGAAAAGCGAGTCGTCTTCGATCGCTGAACAGGAAAAGAAAGCGCAGGCCTACCGCGCTCATCTCGCAGCTCAATACGCACCGTTCTGCTACCGTCGCGGTCTGAGCGATGCACAGATCGACCGACTGGAGGTGATCCTGACCGACCATTGGCAGAGCAAGGCCGACATCGAAGCGATCAAGGAAGCGCAGAAATTGACGGAGGCCGATCCCGCCGTAGTGAAGCTCCAGGTAAAAGCGGATGAAACTCTCTCCGCCGCGGAAAAAGAATTGCTGGGCGAGGACGGACTCAAGCAGCTGCAGGAATATGAACGCTCGCTGCCCGCGCGTCAGTT
Organism: Nibricoccus sp.; assembly: GCA_047600805.1. Lineage (GTDB taxonomy): Bacteria > Verrucomicrobiota > Verrucomicrobiia > Opitutales > Opitutaceae > JADKHC01. The sequence continues at coordinate 4,308,431 of JASGKG010000001.1, read as the reverse complement.
CGCCGCCTCGGTGGCAGAACACCTTTACTTCACTGACTCGCCGCTCAGCGCGAAGCAGGCGGAGCAGCTCACCGAACTTCTTGCAAGGAACAACGAGCCTTTCCGCAACGGCCAGCCGTTCGATATGGAGGCCACTGACTGGCCCAAGGTGATCGAGCAGATGCAACCCATCCTGTCTCCGCCGCAGCAGACCGGTTTTCACAACGTCTACAACGTCCACGCGGTGCTACCGCGCCTCGGCGAAAGCGTCAGGGAAAAGGCGAACCAGCTGTTCGCGACCCTCTCAACCGAAGCCGCAAAAAGCAACTAGGGCGAGGGTTCGGAAAGCCTCAAATCACCTGCGCGTGTTTGCCAGGAGCGGGTTTCAGCGTCGCGTCGAAGCGCATCGCGACGACACGCAATAGCGGCGTGCCGGCGGGTGTGACACAGAAACCCTCCGAGCCCATCGAAACGATTCCGTCCGCCACGAGATCCTGCAGCGATGCGAGTTCGCGGCCGTAAGTCTTCACGAAATCCACGCCGATTTCTTGCGTGAGTTTTTTATAGTCCAAACGCCGGTCACACATGATGTGCATGATGATCGCGCGGCGACGCAGGTCCTCGTCTTTCAAACGTAAACCACGCTCTATCGGCAATTGGCCGGAAGCGAGCGCGGTGCGGTAAGCGATGAGCGTTTTGTGATTTTGCAGATACGTGTGCTCCGTCTGGGAAATCGATGAGAGCCCAAAGCCGTAGAGCGACGCGCCGGCGCGCGTGCTGTAGCCTTGGAAATTGCGATGCAACGTTCCTGCGCGCTGGGCACGTGCGAGTTCGTCGTCGGGCTTTGCGAAATGGTCGAGGCCGATGTCGATGTAGCCCGCTGCGGTGAGGCGTTCGTGCGCGAGCGCAAACATCGCAAGTTTTTCTTCGGGCGTGGGCAACTGGCCGCGATCCTCGAAAATGCGCTGTGCCGGACGAATCCACGGAATATGCGCGTAGCTAAAAACCGACAAACGCTCAGGCGAAAGCGAAAGCACATCGTCAATCGTTTTCGAAAAAGACTCGGTGTTCTGCAGCGGGAGTCCGTAGATCAGGTCGACATTGACCGACGTAAAGCCTTCGCCGCGCAACCAAGTCATCGCCTGCTCATTGAGCGCCTGCGGCTGGAAACGATTGATCGCGAGTTGGACCTTGCGATTGGTGTCCTGGACACCGAGCGAACCGCGGGTCGCGCCGATTTCGCGCAGCGCCTTGATGTGCTCATGAGTCAGCCGCCGAGGGTCAAGTTCCACGCTGATCTCACAATCTTTGGCGATGTTAAAATGGGTGCGGAACAGCTCGCCGAGTCGACGAAGCTGATCGGGCGGCAAGAACGTCGGCGTGCCGCCGCCGAAGTGCACTTGCGTCACCGGTCGGCTGCGATCGGTGCGCGCGGCCACGAGCTTTATTTCGGCAGCAACGTCGTCGAGGTACTCGGCCGCAGCGTCGTGGCGTTTTGTGATGACGGTGTTGCACCCGCAGTACCAGCAACGCGTCTCGCAAAACGGCAGGTGAAAATAAAGTGAGAGCGGGCCGGCGCCCGGCGCGTTGTCTTCTTTAAAGGAGCGGTCGACGTCGACGTTCTCCAACTCCCCCACAAACTGCGTGGCGGGCGGATAAGACGTGTACCGGGGCGCCGGAATCGAATATTTCCGAATCAGATCCAGATTCAGAACGGTGGATTTCAGTGGCGCGGCGTTTTCTTCAGGCAGGATCATTCGGTTGTCTCGCAATTTCGCACAACATACACCGATTTCCTCCGCAGCGCTTGGCGGAGAGCACGCAAATTTTGCACGCGACGACAAGACCTTGACCGGCCGCAAAAACGCTCACGTGGAAAAGCGTTACGGAATGCGTAACTCCATGCCAGCGCGGAGGTCGCCTTTATCACGCATCTTGTCGCGATTCGCGTTGAAGATCGCCTCAACCTTCGCATTCGACGCCGTGCCGTAATATTTTCGCGCGATGCCGTACAAATTTTCCTGCGGCCTCACAATGTGGCGTCGGCCACCAGCTGTGGACTGGGTCGCAGGTGTTGAAGTCGGACGCTGAGTGGACGTAACTGCGGGCGTAGACGGACGCGGCGTCGGCTGAGCCACGGCCGGTCTCACGGGCGTTGGCAGCGGTGCCGGTTGCACGGGCGAGGGCTGGGTTTCAGGCGCGGCTTGCACCGGCGAGAGCTCTGCGGCCGTGACAGGCGCGGTCGTCGGACGGGCAGTGGGCGTCGGCGGATTTTGCGCAGCCGTTTCCTCGATCGCAGGCGCCTCGTCGGGATTTTCGGGCGTGGGCGCCGGCACCGGTCGGCCCGCACGGGCGGCGGCCAGAGCGAGCTTCAATTTTTCGTTTTCCCGCCTCAAAAGTTGCAACTGATCCGAGTAATCGAGCCGCTCGATTTGGTTATCCAAGGGCCGCGCCGGCAACATCGTTGCGAAATCGCGCGTCGCCGAGTCGATCCGTTGGCGAACGAGGTCCGCCTGGCGACCGGTTGGGCGAAGCTCGCGATATTTTTGATAATGGTAAATCGCGCGAATCGGATCCTTCAGGTGCAGTTGGTACAACATGCCGACTTCGAGGTGCGACTCCGGCGCGTTGTCGAGGCCGCGTTTGGAGATGACCTTCAGAAACTCCTGCAGAGCCTCGGCGTTGCGGCCCTGGCGTTTCAAATCAACCGCGCGCCGGTAACCGGGCTCATCCGTCTCGACCGTGAACATCGTCGTGTCCGACCGTTCACAACCCACCATCAGCAGAGCGATGGCAAAGGCGAGCCAGGTAAACAAACGTGACCTCATCGGTATGGAAAAGGAATTGATCGGAAAAACTTAAACCATAACTTCAGCAACCTTCCCTGCGATTCAATAATAAATGGCCCTAAACCCACAGACCACGCTCGAAAGGGCTCGCGCCTGCATTCGCATTGAGACGGATGCACTAGAAGCTACCGCCAAAAATCTCGACGAGAATTTTGTTCGCGTCGCCGAGGCCGTCGAAAAAACGACAACCCGCGGCGGCAAACTGATTTTCAGCGGCGTCGGCAAATCCGCTCACATCGCGCAAAAACTCGTCGGCACGTTCAACAGCACAGGCGTGTCCTCGTGTTTCCTCGACGCCACCCAAGCGCTCCACGGCGATCTGGGTCTCTGCGAAGAAGGCGACCTCGCCATTTTATTGAGCAATAGCGGACAAACCGCCGAGGTGCTCCGACTGGTTCCGCTGCTGAAACGGTTTGGCCTGCCGATCGTCGCGCTCACGAGCACCGCCGACTCTGAACTCGCGAAAGACGCCGACCTGCGGCTGATCTACCGCGTTCCGAAAGAGGCTTGTCCGCTCAGCCTCGCGCCGACCGCCAGCACCACCGCCGCCCTCGCCCTCGGCGACGCGCTTGCCATGGTGCTTCTCGAGAGCCGCGGCTTCACACGTGACGACTTTGCCGTGCTGCACCCCGCCGGAAACCTCGGCACCATTCTCCTCGTGAAGGTCCGCGACATCATGCGCACCGGCGAGCGGCTCGCGCTTTTACCCGATACGAGCTTGGTCAAGGATGCACTGCTTAGCATGACCGCCGCGAAAAGCGGCAGCATTGCCCTCACTTCACCCGACGGAAAACTCGCCGGCATCATGACCGACGGCGACTTGCGCCGAAACATCATCAGCAGCCCGGATTTCCTTATGCAGCCCGCCGCGAAATACATGACGCGTTCGCCCAAGGTCGTTTCGGTCGACGCCTTGGCCGTCGAAGCGCTGCGGATGTTCGATCGTTACAAAATCGACGATCTCATCGCCGTCGACGCCGACAACCATCCCGTCGGCTTAGTCGACGTCCAGGACATGCCGAAGATGAAGTTGATGTGACGAGCTTGGACAGAATTTACAGATTGTACTGAATATCAGCGCTTCGCTCGTTCGGTCCATTTTGTTCATTCTGCAAAAATCCCTCCGATAGTTTCGCCCTCGCATTCTTCTTAAGCCCCCCGCAAGCCCGTCTAATTCTTACTTTCAGCCCTTTTTCTCTCAGTACAAACGCTGCACATTCCGATAAATTTCCCAACTTATGGCAACGCCCCCGTTCTTCTACCAAGACCCATTCCCGCTCGGTCCCGACGAGACCGAGTACCGTCTCGCTTCCAAGGAAGGCGTCTCCACGACGACTTTCGAGGGCAAAGAAATCCTCAAGGTCGAGCCGCAAGCCCTCGCCTTCGTCGCCCAACAGGCGATGCGCGACACGTCGTTTATGCTGCGCACAAAGCATCTGAAGCAGGTCGCCGCCATCCTCGATGACCCGCAGGCTTCTGCGAACGACAAGTACGTCGCGCTCACCATGCTCAAGAACGCCGAGATCTCGGCCGAGGGCATTCTTCCTTTCTGCCAAGACACCGGCACCGCCACGATCGTCGCAAAGAAGGGCCAGCAGGTCTGGACCGGCGCCAACGACGCCGAGTGGATCAGCAAAGGCATCTACGAGTGCTATACGCAGGAAAATCTCCGCTACTCCCAGACGGCTGCCCTCGACATGTACGAGGAGGTTAACACCGGAACCAATCTTCCCGCCCAAATCGACATCCTCGCGACCGAGGGCCAGAAGTACGAGTTCCTTTTCGTCGCCAAGGGCGGCGGTTCGGCCAACAAGACGTACCTTTTCCAAGAGACAAAGGCGCTGCTCAACCCGAAGAGCCTCGCCGCTTTCTTCGCTGACAAGATGAAGATGCTCGGCACCGCCGCCTGCCCGCCGTACCACCTGGTCTTCGTCATCGGTGGCACCAGCGCCGAGGCCTGCCTCAAGACGGTCAAGATCGCATCGGCAAAATACTACGACACGCTCCCGACCTCCGGCAACAAGCACGGCCAGGCGTTCCGCGATCTCGAAGCCGAAAAGATGGTTCTCGATATCGCCCAGAAGAGCGGCGTCGGCGCCCAGTTCGGCGGTAAATACTTCGCCCTCGACGTCCGCGTGATCCGCCTTCCCCGCCACGGCGCCAGCTGCCCCGTGGGCATGGGCGTCTCCTGCTCGGCCGACCGCAACATCAAGGCGAAGATCACCAAGGACGGCATTTTCGTCGAAAAGATGGAGAGCAATCCCGGCCAATTCATCCCAAACCATCTGCGCACCTTCAAAGAAGAGAAGGTTGTCCGCATCGACCTCAACCAGCCGATGGACAAAATTCGCGCCGAGCTTTCGAAGCATCCGGTTACGACCCGCGTGCTGCTCTCCGGTCCAATGGTCGTCGCCCGCGACATCGCTCACGCCAAGTTGAAGGAGCGCGTCGACTCCGGCAAAGGCTTGCCCGATTACATCAAGAACCATCCGGTTTACTACGCAGGTCCCGCCAAAACGCCGAAGGGTTATGCTTCCGGTAGTTTCGGACCGACGACAGCCGGCCGCATGGACAGCTACGTCGACCTTTTCCAGTCGATGGGTGGCTCGATGGTGATGATCGCCAAGGGTAACCGCTCCAAAACCGTCACCGACGCCTGCTCGAAGTACAAAGGTTTCTACCTCGGCTCGATCGGTGGCCCCGCTGCCATCCTCGCCAAGGAAAACATCAAGAAGGTCGAGACGCTGGAATATCCCGAGCTCGGCATGGAAGCCGTCTGGAAGATTGAAGTGCAGGACTTCCCCGCCTTCATCCTCGTCGACGACAAGGGCAACGACTTCTTCGTCCAGGCCTGCACCCACGCCGCGTCCGGCACGAACAAGCCCGCCGCCGGCAGCAACGGCCACTAAGCCGAATTGCTCGAAGTAACTAAAAGCTTCGCACCGCTTCTCAGCGCGACCGCCAAAAACGGTCGCGCTTTTTGTTTCTCAACTTGTCCTGCCGAAGCAATGCGGACACGAAACCTCAGCCACGTAATGCGGATGGCGTTGCTCCTCGGCGGTCAGCGGCATCTGACACGCGAAACACATGACAGAGTCGGTTTCCTTCAGCTCGGGATTCACGCCGACGCGTTTGTCGAAAACAAAACACTCGCCGTCGTAATGGGCGCCACCGCATTCCTCGAAATATTTGAGAATTCCTCCGTCAAGCTGGAAGACATTGAATCCCTCTCGCTCCATGAACGGACCTGCTTTCTCGCAGCGAATTCCGCCCGTGCAAAACATCACAATAGGCTTTTCCTTTAGTTCCGGTTTTAAGCGCCGCACGGCTTCCGGAAAATCCCGAAAGTTTTCAATCCCGGCCGGCACCGCACCGCGAAACGTGCCCATGTGAACCTCGTAGTCATTGCGCGTATCCAGCAGCGTAATCTCCCGGCCTTCGTCGAGCCATTGTTTCAACGTGCGCGGCGCAAGCTTGGCGGCCGGCCGGCCCGCCGGATCAATTCCTTCAACCCCAAACGCGATGATCTCCTTTTTTATTTTCACTAACATCCGATTAAACGGCTGCTCCTCGCTCTCACTTTCTTTCGGCGTGAGATCCTCCAGGCCCGAAACGGTTCGCAGGGCCAAAATCAACGCGTCCACATCTGCCCGCCGTCCCGCCACGAAGAGATTCACCCCCTCGGCACTGAGCAAAATCGTGCCTTTGAGGTCGCGGGCGCGAGCGAGGTCGAGAAAGCGCTGCCGCAGCTCGGGCAGATTCGCCAAGGGTGTAAATTTATAGGCCGAAAGATTGATGAACATAGATCACCGGATGCGTGGAGGCGGTGAAAAGATTCAATAAACGCCCAAACACAAACATGCCCACGCAAAACCTTAACCAAGCACCGCCGTCACGGCTCACACCACAAAATAGAGGGAAGTCGAACAAGCCCGCCCCTAACACGGCCTCAGGCGTATTCGTTGCGCGACGCTGCTGCGGCTGAGCCGAAATTCGCGTGAGCCTTGGCGTCATCGAACTCGCCTTCCCAGCGAGCCACAACGACGCTGGCCAGACAATTTCCCAAAACGTTCACCGACGTGCGCGCCATATCGAGCAACTCGTCCACCGCAAAGATCACTGCTGCGCCTTCCAAGGGAAGCCCGAACGATTGCAAAGCGGCAAGAAGCACCACCAGCGACGCACGGGGAACAGCCGCCACGCCTTTCGACGTCACCATCAGCGTCAGCAAAAGCAGCACCTGCTGCGAAATTCCAAAGTGCACGCCCGTGGTTGCCTCAGCCGCCTGCGCGACAAAAACCGATGCCACCGCCAAATGCAGCGTCGAACCATCGAGGTTGAACGTGTAGCCCGCCGGCAGCACGAAGCCGACGATTCCTCGCGGCACGCCGAAACGTTCCATCAGGTCGAAAGCTTTCGGCAGAGCTGACTCGCTGTTGGCCGTCGCGAACGCGATTGTGACCGGCTCGCGCACCGCACGAACAAAGGGCTTAAGTGGCACTTTGGCTATCCAGATGACCGCACCAAATGCGACGATCACGAAAACGGCCAGCGCGCTGTAGAGCGTCAACACGAGTTTCCCGAGATTGAGCAGCACGCTCAGTCCTTGATGCCCGACGGTCACGGCCACCGCCGCACCCACACCGAGCGGCGCCGCTTTCATGACGATGCCGGCGAATTTGAACATGACCTGCGTCAAAGCCTCGCACCAGCCCAGCATCGGCTTACCCGCATCACCGGCCGCGATGACGGCAAGAGCGAACAAAACCGAGAAAGCCACTATCTGTAAAACGTCTCCACGCGCCATCGCATCGATCACGCTGGTTGGGAAAATGTGCAGCAGCGTTTGTACGAGCGTCAGCGGCTTCGTCTGCGCCGCAGAGCCGAGTGCGCCGAGCTCCGCGCCTTTTAACACTATCCCCGCGCCGGGCTGGATCCAGTTAACCATGAATAGCCCCACGACAAGCGCGACCGCCGTTACTATTTCAAAATAGATAATCGCTTTCGCACCGATACGCCCGACACGACGCAGATCGCCCGTGCCCGCGATACCTTGCACCACGCTTGCGAAGATCAGCGGGGCGATCATCGCCTTGATCAAATGCAGAAAGATGTCGCGCGGCAGCATCACCCATTCGAGCCAGCCGCTCTTCCTCGCAAGCAGCGCGGCCCTTTCGTCGCCGACCAAGTCCGTAGGGTCAAAATGTGCGTTCAGCCACCAGCCAAGCAATGTGCCCGCCACCAATGCGACAAGGATCTGCTGCGTCATCGAGAGTCGATACCACGCCCGTCGTCTCGGCATCGATTTTCCCGCTGAGGAATTTTCAGTAGAAAGCTCTTTCACGCAATGGTGAGCCAGACCGTAAAGAGGACCACTGCAACCAACAATGTTTTACCGTAACAAGCTGGATACAATGTATGCAGGCGGTCGAAGCCTCTGCAGCGCCCACCGAACGCGAGCAGCCTGAAGACCATGGGAAGAATCCCGTTCACCCGCGCCTCATTTCAGGCGATGGAAGCAACACCAAGCAGAGTTTAAATTTTTGGGTACCTTATAGACAATCTGTTCTCCACCGCCGTATGTGTGATGACATACAAGAATGCAAAGACACGCCCGCCACCGCGCTTTGGTGTGCCGCCTACGCTGGCGATACCGGTCAGCTGCAGCACCTCATCGCCGAAGACGTGGACCTGAACGTGTGGGACGAATACGGGCGCAATGCGCTGACGTTCGCGTGCGACGCGGGAAACTTCGAAGTCGTCAAACAACTCGTCGAAGCCGGCGCGTGGGTCGACCCGTTCGAAAACAACGACGAGTACATGACACCTCTGATGTGCGCGGCGCGCCACGGGCAAACGGAAATCGCCGAATATCTTTTGGATCACGGCGCAAATCCGACACTGCACGGCGGCTCGGCCCGAACCACAGCTGAGTACTACGCGCGAACGGACTACCCGCTCCTCGCCGCGATTTTAAAACGCGCCGAAGACAAATGGCATCTCGCTCACTCGCAGTGACCGATCGATCCTGCCCTTGAAAAAGTAGCTCATCTCCGTTTTTCCTCAGCGCGTGCCGACCGAAACCCGAGAAGTGCGTCCGTTTTCCAAGCCGCGCCACGTGCTGACCGCAGACGGTCGTATCCTGGCCGTCCCCTCCGATTGGGATCTGTTACCGCCGGGCGATGCCGCGCTCAGCCGTCGCATCAAACAGGATGGCCCCACGTGGACTATGATCGAGCTGAAGGGACGCAAACGTTTTTCGCGCGGCATCTGGGCGCCCGGCGCGCGGATCGAAGCCTTGCGGATCGAACTCGCCGCGGAGCGCCAAGACCCCGCCTACCAGCGCAAGCTCGATGCCGGACGCAAACGCCGCGCCGCAGAACAGGAAGTCTACGCTGAAGATTTTCGCGAAGCCGTGCTCGCATCCTTGAACTTTCATCCGATCTACGCGGACAAAGCGGAACTGCTTTCCAAACTCATCGCCGATCACGCGGTACCCGTCGGCAGCGGCACCGTCGCACGCACCGAACGCATTCCCATCGACCAACGCGCTGCCGCTGCCATCATCGCGTGGATGCGCCACCAAACGACCGGCTACGACCACATGCTCATCCCGCTCGTCAAAGGCAAGCGCCGCGAGGTCCGCCGTCTGCTCGCCCAGCGCTCGGTCAAGCTACTAGAGCTCTATCGCCAAGGCCGCGCCATCGACGAAGCCACTTGCCCACTGGCCCAGGCTCTCAGGAAACTTCGCCCGCAAGAGCCGACAGCCAGCACACCAGCCGAGAAAAGCGTTCAAGGCACTTTGTTTTAAACCAAGCCTCTTATTCCAGTGTTCCTGAGTTCCAAATTCAAATTCCGCGAAGATTAACCTGCAACCTTGCGTCGCCTGAACGCCTTCGCGCCGAACGCGCTCAATCTTCCGCAGGACGCGGGCCACCCGTAGCGCCCCTTGGCGTGACCGGGACGTGCGAAGCCTGTCGCATCACCTCGGCCATCGATGTGCCCCGCGCCCGCGCGATCGCATCCAAACGCGCATGCTCCGGCTTACTCAGCCGCGTAATGCGATCCGTTCCGTCGCGATCCACCCATTTCACTTGGTGAACTTTCTGGCGGGAGACTTTTACCAGATCACGCAGGAAAGTCGGCTCATCGATTTCGTTGTCCATGCACGAAGTCACGGATGCCGAGCGCCACGGGTCAAGATCGGGGCGGCCTCCTTTGACTCGCTCGGATTATTCGCAAACCGGGCCGCAACTTACTGATATAACCAAAACCGCCGCGTCTGCTCGCGGTACGCCTGCGCTTGCGCACGCCACTCGCGGATAAACCGCTCGACCTCAACCCGCGGCCCGTTGAAACGAAGGGCATTCCACCACGCCATCGAGCCGACGTGTACGTTGAGCTTCGCGGCTTCGGAAACACTCAGCTTCACAAACGGATTCGGCGTTTTGTAGCGGCACGCCAGACGCATGAGATGAAAACTCAGCTCCGTCGGATTCCAGGCATTCCAGTCGGCAACTTGCACCAACACGCCATTCGACGGCCGCCCCTTGCTATCGCGCGTCGTGACTTTCTGAAACTGCAACCCAGGCAAGCGCAGCGCGCGCAGATCGCGCAGGAGCTGGTCTGGATTCCGCTCGGAGTTCGTGATAATTTGAAACGAGTACGGCGGCCCCATGCTGTGATAAAACCCGCTCTCCTGGCAGCCAAGCCCCACCATGGCGTAACCAACCACAGAACCAAAATCGATGATCGCCGGCGAGGTGGGGATAAAGTTGAGCCCCGTCTCCGGCCAACGCATCGAGCGTTGCCAGCCGCGCATCGGCACAATCGTCAGCCGCCCGCGCGCGCGGACGTTTTCCGGAACGGCCATGATGCCCGGGGTCGATGCCGCAAAACGCGCGAGCTCGCCAATCGTGAGCCCGTGCACGTAGGGCACCGGAAAAGCGCCGACGCCACTCATGAATTCGCGATCGAGCAGCGGGCCGTCCGCTTTTAGACCTCCCAAAGGGTTAGGCCGGTCCAGCACGATCACTTCGACACCCGCTTGGAAACAGGCTTCCATCGCGTAGCGCATTGTCACCGCAAAAGTGTACGAGCGCACACCGATGTCCTGCAGATCGATTACCAGCACGTCGATAGTTCGCAGCTGCGCCGGCGTCGGCTTGCGATTTTTTCCGTGCAACGAATACACCGGCAGGCCCGTGCGGCGATCGAACGTGTCGTCCACTTCGGCGCTGGCCGCTTCGTTGCCATAGATGCCGTGCTCCGGCGCGAACAAACACACCAGCCGCACCTCGCGCGCGCGGCGCAGCACTTCGACCGTCGGCACACCGTTGCGGTTCACGCCAGCTGGATGGGTGAGCAGGCCGACGCGTTTTCCGCGCAGCAATGCAAAACGATCTGCCTCCAGCACGTCGATGCCGAGCATCACCGACGCGTTGAAAGACGGCATGACAAAAACCGGTTTTCCCGCGGGACGACTCGGTAGAGCGCGCTCCGCCGCGCCGCAACTGACGAAGGCCAGCAGCGGCAGCAAAAGCCGAAAGACCGGCGATCTCAGCAAACGAAAACCAACGGACATAGGCGCAACCACACGCACGCAATCACGAGCCACCCACCGCGGTCGAGCCGTTTTGATTGGGGAATTTTGCCCGTTGACAGCAAAGGTCGGGCGACGCCTGTTCCAATTCCCAGTTTACGCCGGCACTTCCGCGCGCCAACGTGGTCGCAATTTCCATGCGCAGCGTCCGTCTTCCCGCTCTCCTCACCCTTTTGATCGCTCTCGTCGTCCTTCCGCTCTTGCGAGCGGACGACGCCACCGCCGAGTCCACCCTGAAGGACTTGGTGGCGCGACAGCGCACGATCTTCGCCGAGGCCGAAAAAGCAGGGGAAAAACTCGACGAAGAAAACCTCCGCGCACAGCTCCAGCAACTTTGCAACGAATTCGAAAAGCTGCTCGCCCGAAGCCCGAAATTTGTCCCCGCCTACGTCGCTTACGGCATGCTCCTCGGCAAAGTCGACAACCGCAAAGATGCGATCGGCATTTTCCTAAAAGCCAACGCCCTTGACCCGAACATCGCCCTCGTCAAAAACCAGCTGGGCAATTACCTCGCCGAAGAGGGCAAGCCGATCGAAGCGATGCAGTATTATCTTTCCGCGATCCAACTTGAGCCGAAGGAACCGCTTTACCATCTCCAACTCGGCAACCTCATCATGGAGGCGCAGGACGCCTTCATCAAAAGCGGCCAATGGGTGCGCTCACAACTCGACGCCACCGCGCAAGAAGCCTTCCTGCAAGCGATGAATTGCGCCGGCGAAGACTGGCGGTACGGCTACCGCTATGGGCTCTCGTTTTTCCAAGTGGAAAAACCCGATTGGGACGCCGCGTTGAAGTTCTGGAAAGAATTCGAACCCAAACTGCCCGTCGGCACGCAACAAGGCGCCGCCCGCATCAATCAAGCCAAGGTGCTGCTCGCGAAAAAACTGCCCGACGAAGCCAAAGCGATCCTCGCGACGGTTTCCGACCCGTCGTTGGCGGGCGAAAAAGAAAAGTTACTCGGGGAAATATCGTCAGCCACTCCGGCGAAGTAGCGTTGCCATCGGGCAGGACGTCCCCTGCACTAGCCGCTTTTCCATGTCCTGGCTGAACAAGATCGAGCGCAAACTCGAACCCTTCGCGATTCACAATCTCACGCTCTACCTCGTGATCGGGCAGTCGTTCGTCTACCTCACGGCGATGCTCGGGCTGCTGGAGGTGCAAAGGTTGCTCCTAGTCCCGTCTTTAGTCCTTCGCGGCGAGCCTTGGCGGCTGCTGACATTTGTTTTTATTCCGCCGCCCACAAGTTGGCTTTTCATCGCGTTCGCCCTGTATCTGTTCTTCTTGTTCGGCTCAGCGCTTGAGGAGTATTGGGGCGCGCTTCGTTACAATCTGTTCCTCTTGATCGGATACGTCCTGACGGTCGGGTTCTCTTTTTTCACACCAATGGAAATCGGCACGAACGTGTTTATTGGCACGGCGGTTTTCCTCGCGTTCGCCTACCTCAATCCCGATTTCACGATGTACATTTTCTTCATCCTTCCGGTGAAGATCAAATGGCTCGGACTGCTCACGTGGATCGGACTTTGCTGGTCGTTCTTCGTCGGAGATTGGTCTGACCGTTTCGCGATTATCGCGGGCGTGGGCAACTTTCTGATCTTCTTCTCACGCGACATCGTCCTGAGCATTCGCCATGGCAGTCGCCGTATGAAAACCCAAGCGGCCCATTTCTCGCGAGCCAACGACGAACGGGAACCGCGTCACGTCTGCCACGTTTGCGGCAAAACCGACGTCAGCAATCCCGAACTCGATTTTCGCTATTGTTCAAAATGCGCCGGTGATCAATGTTACTGCCCAGAACACCTCCGCGCGCACGAACACGTGTTGAACGACCCCCACGCGAAATCATGAAAAAATCGCCCGGCAAGCCTGCGCGAAAAAAAGACCTCTTCTCGCGCACGTCGCAGCTCGTCACATTCGACGATTGGCTGCAGCTCGCGGTCGAACTCTACGAACGCGAGAAGGTCGGGCTCGGGCAAGTCACTGACATCGCGCAGGACGAGGCGCTCTACCTGCTGCTGCGCACGCTCGAACTTCCGCTCGACAGCAAGCCGGTGATCCTCGATCGCAAGCTCAACCAGCGCGAAATCACCAAAGTCAAGGACGTGCTCCGGCGCCGCATCGTCGATCGCGTGCCCGCGGCCTACATCACGCGCGAAGCTTTTCTCGGCGAGCATCGTTTCTACGTCGACGAACGCACGATCATCCCTCGCTCGTATTTCCTGGAAATCATTCCCGAGCAACTCGACCAATGGCTGCCCGATCCGAAAAAAGTACGCCACGTCGTCGACGTCTGCACCGGCTCGGGCTGTCTGGCAATTCTCTTAGCCGACCATTTCCCTAAAGCCAAAGTCGACGCCATCGACCTTTCGCGTGACGCTCTCGAGATTGCGAAGATCAACCTGAAGGAGCACAAGCTCGCCAAACGCATCGCTCTGTTCGAAAGCGACGTTTTCGACGCAGTGCCGCAACAGAAGTACGACGTGATCCTCAGTAATCCGCCCTACGAGCCGAGCGCCCACGTCGATTCGATGCCCGACGAATTTCACAAAGAGCCGCGCATGTCGCTCGACGGCGGCAAGGACGGCCTGAATATCATTCGCAAGCTCCTGCGCCAGTCGCGCGACCGCCTCCAACCACACGGCATCGTCATGATCGAAGTCGGCGGTTTGCGCGAGGCGATGGACCGTGAATTTGCCAAACTCGAGCCTCACTGGCTGCACACCGCCGATGGCTCCGACTGCGTTTGCGTGATAAATGCAAAACGCTTGAAATCGGCAAAACTTTGATTGCACCGAAACCCGGCGTTTGAGACAACGTCGGGCATGAAACACGCCCTTCTCGGTGTGCTCGCGGGAGCAACGGTCTTCTTCACCCATCCTTCCGTCGCAGCGGACAGTCCGTTCGTCTCCACACCGCCATCTCGAAGTACCAGCCTCGCACCTGACGCCGGCCTTATCACCGATGCAAAGGCTGCTCAGAAACGCATCGCCGAACTCCGCGCGCTGATCGCACATCACGACGAGCTGTATTTCAAAAAGGCGCAGCCTGAAATCACCGACGCCGCTTACGACGTGTTGAAGCGCGAACTGCGCCTGCTCGAACGAACTTTCCCAACCGTAGGCGACGCTGTCTCCCCAGCACCCGATCTTGCCGACGATCACAGCGAAGGTTTTGCAAAAGCGCCCCATCGGACTCCCATGCTGAGCTTGGAAAAAGCCTACACCGAAAACGAACTCCGCGCGTTCTGTACCCGCGTTTCGAATACACTCGGAGGCGACGGCGAATTCGTGGTCGAGCCGAAGATCGACGGTCTTTCCATCAACGCGGTTTACGAGCACGGTCGTTTCGTAAGAGCCATCACGCGCGGCGACGGGCACGAGGGCGACGACATCACGGCCAATGCTCGAATGATTCGTTCGCTCCCAAAAGAACTCCGTCCAAAGAAATCAGACGGCTCTCCCAATCCCGTTCCCGACCTCATCGAACTGCGCGGCGAAATCTATTTGTCGCGAGAGGAATTCGAACGCCTCAATCGCGAACGCGAAGCAGATGGCGAACCGCCTCTCGCGCAGCCGCGCAATATCGCCACCGGCACGATCAAATCACATGATCCTGAAGAAACCGCCGAACGCCGCCTCGACGTCGTTTTCTATGGCTGGGGCGCATGTGAGCCCTCCGATGCGTTGCCAAAGACCCAAACAGCTTTCCACCAACAAGCGCGCGACTGGGGACTGCCCGTATTGGAAACCTTCCAGCTGGCCAAAACCGAGGACGAAACTTGGCGCGCCATTCAAGCCTTTGCCCAAAAACGCGCGAACCTCGCGGCGCCAACCGACGGCGCGGTTGTGAAGCTCAACGACGTTAGCTCTCGGGCTCAGTTGGGCGAATCGCCTTCTGCGCCACGTTGGGCGATCGCTTACAAATACCCGCCGGAGCGTGTCCTCACACAACTCAAGGCCATCACCATCCAAATCGGTCGCACCGGCGTGCTCACCCCAGTCGCAGAACTGACTCCCGTGACTCTCTCCGGCAGCAAAATCTCGCGAGCCACGTTGCACAACCGCGACCAAATCGCACGCCTCGGCCTGCGTGTCGGCGACTTCGTTTATCTCGAAAAAGCCGGCGAAATCATCCCACAAATCGTCGGCCTAGACGTCACGCGCAGGCCCGCGGAAAGCGCTCCGTATATTTTTCCAGACCGGTGTCCCCGTTGCGGTCACGCAATCACCGCCGACGCCGATTCCGCAGTTCTCCGCTGCGACAACGACGCCTGCCCGGCAAAGCTCGCGCGTCGACTGATTCACTTCGCCAGCAAAGCCGGCGTCGACATTGAAGGCTTGGGCGATTCGACGCTGACCCAACTTATCACCAGCGGCTGCCTCGCTAAACCAAGCGACATCTACCACCTGACGAAAACCGAGCTGCTGAGGCAGCCGGGCATCGGCGAGCAGTCTGCAACTCGCCTCCTGCAATCGATCGAGCGCAGCCGCTCCGCAGAATTATGGAAGTTTATTAACGCGATCGGCATTTCGCGCGTCGGCCCTGCCTCCGCCAAAGTCTTGGCGCAACATTTTGGTTCGCTGGAAAAGTTGAGCAAAGCTCAGCCCGCAGACTATGGTTCACTTTTGAGCCCTTCCGTCGCGGCTTCACTCGAAGCCTATCTCAGCTCCGAGGACAATCGACGCGAGTTGATTTCTCTCTCCGGTACGATTCGTCCCTCGATACCAGCGCAGGCGAACCCACGGCTCTCCGGAAAAATCTTCGTTCTCACCGGACGGCTCCCAACGCTCACCCGCGAGGAAGCCACGCGACGTATCGAAGACGCAGGAGGCTCCGTGCGCAGCAGCGTCACCAAAACAACCGACTACGTGGTCGCGGGCGAAGACGCCGGAGAAAAACTCACGAAGGCAAAATCGCTCGGCAGCAAAATAGTCGACGAAGCCGAACTACTCCGAATGCTGCAGAAAGAGTCGAAATAAACTTTCAGGAATGGCCGGCTTTTAGGTGGAGCGGGCCGTCCCGGCAGGCTGGTATGGAAAGGTTTTAGGTTTCGACATCGCACAACGCCTCGAGGACGACGCGTTCCGCCTAGTCCGGCAGCTTCATCGCGCCTTACGGCAAAATTCGCCAATTATTCGAAGCCTCGGTCGGTATCTCGCGGTGTTTCTCGACCCAGTCGATAATGATGTCCCGAATCTCCGCACTCGAGCGCAGCAAAACGCGACCCTCTCGCAGCATTACATAACCACCGCCACCGTTATAGCGGTAGTTGTTGGTTGCGAGACGCAGCTTGTGATCAGGCGCGAGTGGCTTGCCATTGAACATTAAGTTCTGGATGCGATCCCCCACCGGCCGGCGAATATCGATTTCGTAGCTCACGCCTTCAGCGATATCAAAATTGTACGGAGCGACATCGCGGTTGACGAGATCTGCGGGAGATTTGCCTGGCTCGTATGGCAGAAAATACCGCGCCGAATGTTCAAGCACCGCCTTCAACTGCGCGCCGGTCACTTCGACCACAACAAGCGTGTTCTCGTAGGTGTAGAGGCCCGCGATGTCGCGCACCGTCACGTCGCCCGCCGGAATCCGCGCCCGCGGATTAAACGTTGCTGCGAGAGAAACGTCTGCGCGGCACGCTTCCATCTGCGCGCGTTGCACGAGGTCCAGCAACGCCGAGTCCCGCAGCGGTCCGGCCGAGAGATCGAGTTCCTTTGCGCTGTGACCAATCTTTCGCGAGAGCCAATCCTGCGTCTCACGTTGATAGGGCTCCGCCAGCGCGAGTATCTCCGGGTCGGCAGCGGTTTCGCACTGAACAGGAATCAACTTCGAATTTTTGGCCGTCACTTTCCAAGCGCCGTTTTCCTTGGAAAGTTCGAGATCAGCTCGAACCATCTTATAGCCCCAACGGCCGGCCTGCGCGAGCAACACGCCATTCACCTCCATCGTGGGAATATCGCGATGGGTGTGCCCGAGGAAAATTGCGTCGATTCCAGGCACTTCGCGTGCAAGCGCCAAGGCGGCATTTTCGCCTTCAAAATCGCCCGCCGGTTTCTTTCCTGTGCCCGGCTCTTCCTCCAGACCGAAATGCGCGGTCACGATCACCACGTCGACATGCTCTTTCTCGCGGAGAATCTGCGTCCACTTCTTAGCCTCGCTGACGAGCGGACGAAACTCCAGGCCCGCGTAGTTCTCGGGATTTTCCCAATGCGGAATCGCCGGCGTAGTGAGTCCGAGGATACCGACGCGCACGCCATCGACCTCTTTCACCACATACGCAGAATAGGCCAATTCATCGGTTCCGGCGCGATAAGTGTTCGCGGACAGAAAAGGAAACTTCGCTTCTTTGCGCGCCTTTTCCAGAACTGCGCGGCCGAAATTGTATTCATGATTTCCCGGCGTCATGCTGACGTAGCCGAGCGCATTCATCACCACCATCATGGGATCAGTCGGCGTGTTGTTCTTGCGATTGTGCAGGTAGACCAACGGAGTGCCTTGAATCGTATCGCCGCAGTCCACGAGCAGCAGATCGGGCGTTTCACGACGCGCCTCTTTGATCAGTGTCGCGAGTTTCGCCAAGCCGAGATCGACAGGCTTGTTCGTGTAGTAATCGAGTGGGTAAATTCGCCCGTGGAGATCGGTGGTTACCAGCAGCGTCACCCGCGCGTGGTCCGCCGCAAATGAAATGCTCGCGATTAAAATGAACGTAGCTGCAACAACGCGCCGAAATGAACGAGGAAAGCTGATCATACAGGCAGCCTGCAAAATCCAAACGCACATGCAATCCTGTCACGAGATTGTCACGTGGAGCCGTTCAGTAGCTCATTTTCCCCAACTTCACTTTACCGCGGAAAATCCAGTAAATGCTCACGCTGTACGCCAGCACGATCGGAATACCGATGCACGCGATCGTCAGCATGATCTGCAGCGTCTTTCGCGAAGATGCGGCGTTGTAGATCGTCATGCTGTGCTCCGGGTTGGGGTGGCTGAAAACGAGGTTCGGAAACATGCCGACGCCAAAAAGCGACATCAGGCAAACCATCGCTCCGCACGATGAAACAAATGCCTGAAAATCGAGCCCTTTCGTTACGCAGCGCGGGATGTTCGCAATCGCCAGCACCGCCGCCACAACGATTCCAAAGAACCAAGGCTCGTGTTTTATCGCATCGGTGATGTGCGGAACGTAAAGCAGCGTCGCGAGCGTGAAAATCACGTAGAGCAGAACAAAATTGATGATTGCCGGGTTGATCCATTTGCGGAGCCGTTCGTGCAGCGGGCCCTCGGTTTTCATCAGCAGGTAAATCGCGCCGTGCATCGCGAAGAGCGCGGTGGCCGTCAGGCCCATGAGCAATGCGTACGGATGGAGCAGTCCGATGAACGTTCCAGCGAACTCTCGCTGCGCATCGAGCGGCACGCCCCATGCGATATTGCCCATCGCCACACCAATCAAAAACGACGACAACACGCTGCCACCGGCAAAGGCATAATCCCACATCGTCCGCCACCAGCGCATCGGCTGTTTGCTGCGAAACTCGATCGCCACTGCACGAAAGATCAGAGCGACCAGCAGCAGCATGAAGGCAAGATAGAATCCAGAAAACACCGTAGCGTAAACGACCGGAAAGGCGGCGAACAGCGCGCCACCGCCGGTCACCAGCCACACTTCGTTTCCGTCCCAGACCGGGCCGATCGCGTTCAAAAAAACGCGCCGATCCTCGTCGGTCCGCGCGATCAGGTGCAGCGCGCCGACGCCAAGATCGAAGCCGTCGAGAATGGCGTACCCGGTGAAAAGCAGACCCACGAGAATGAACCAAAGAGTATTCAGATCAGGCATGAGAATTAAGAGAACTGTTTTTAACCACCAATGAACACTGATTAAACGGAATTGAGGGAATAATAACGAACGCGGCGGGAGCTTATCGTTTGGTTTCTATTCCCGACACTCCTTCTTAATTAGTGTATATTAGTGGTTGCTACCTTTCACAGCTGCTTCAGGCAGCGCGAGCTTGCCGGCTTCGAGCAGATCGCTCTCGTCCGGGCCGTGTTTGATTTTGTCGTTCAGCAAATAAACGAAGAGAGCAAAAAGAAGCGTGTAGACGACGGTAAACAATATCAGCGAAGCGATCACCGCTTCGGCGCGCACCGCTTTCGAGAGTGCGTCCGACGTTCGCAGCAAACCATAGACAATCCACGGCTGACGTCCCACTTCGGCGGACCACCAGCCGGCTTGGTTGGCGATTTGCGGGCCAAGCACCGCGAAGACCAACAGCCACAAATACGAGCGGTTCTCCACCAGTTTGCCCCGCCACCAGAAAAAAGCACCGAGCAACGCGAGCCCGATTAACGCGAAACCCACCGCAATCATCACGTGGTAAGTTTGGAAAACAAAGTTCACCGGCGGCCGATCTTCCGGTTTGAATTGGTTGAGGCCCGTAACGGGCTTCGTCGCGTCCCCGTGCACGAGCCAGCTCAACAACCCGGGAATCGGTATGCCCGTCGTCTTCCCATCCTTGGCGTCAACCCAGCCGACCGTATACAACGGCGCAGGGCCGGTCTCGAAATGCCCTTCAAACGCCGCCAGTTTCGCCGGTTGATTCTTCGCCACGCCCGCCGCGCTGTGATGTCCCGTGAAAAGCTGTAACAAGCTCACCGCCAAAATCAGCGCCAGTCCTACTTTTATGGATACACGGGCAAAATCTCGGTGCCGGTTCTTGAGCGCATAAAAGGCGCCCACGCTCGCGACGAGCGTTGCGCCCGCCAACCAACAACCACCGACCGTATGCGTGAGCCGATCCACCGTCGAAGGATTCCAAACCATTTGCCAGAAATCCGTGACTTCCGCCCGCGCGTTCATGCCTTCGCCAACAATGTGATAACCCGCCGGTGTTTGCTGCCACGAGTTCGCCACGATGATCCAGACCGCGCTGAAATGCGCGCCCAGCGCGACCATGCATGTGGCAAAGAAATGCATCTTCGGTCCGACACGATCCCAACCGAACAAGAGGACAGCGAGAAAACCTGATTCGAGAAAAAACGCGAAAATCCCCTCGGCAGCCAACGCGCTCCCGAAAATATCGCCGACGTAACGCGAATAAGTGGCCCAGTTGGTGCCGAACTCGAACTCCATTACGATGCCGCTCGCCACCCCGATCGCAAAAGTCAGCGCGAACACTTTCGTCCAAAACTTTGCCATCTGGTGATACAGCGGCTTCTTTGTTTTCAACCAAAGCCCTTCCAAGATGACCAGCACCACGCCGAGCCCAATGCTTAGCGGTGGATACAGGTAGTGGAACGAAATCGTGAACGCGAACTGGAGTCGCGAAAGCCAGAGGACGTGATCCATACGAAAAAAGAGAAAACGGCCTCACGATCAGAGCACAATCCAAGCCGCGGCTTAGTAAGATCAGTTATCGCTGCTATTAAACCGGACACACGGACGCGACGTGCTGCCCTAAATACCGCAACACTCCGAGGTGAAACGCGCCGTCCCCAGCGCGTTAAGCAACGCGGCTGAGGCCAGAGTGTCTTTTCCGAACCAGCCTGCCGAGGACGGCCCGCTCCACCTCAACGTGGACGTAACTGTTCAAAACGAAAACGCCTGACCACGAAAGTCAGGCGTTAATGCATTCGGAAAACGGGGGGTTCGCTTCGTCTTCAGCTCAGCACGCCTCCTTTGCTGGCGTTGTTGACCAACTTGCGGTAGCGGGCGAGCCAGCCATTGAGGTCGCGCTTAACGGGCTGCCAGGTCTTGCGCCTTTCCTCCAGTTCGGCTTTGTCGACCAGAATGTCGATGCGGCGTCCGTTGAAGTCGATGCGCAGGCGGTCGCCTTCGCGGAGCAAACCGATCGGGCCGCCTTCAGCCGCTTCCGGCGAAACGTGTCCGATGCAGGCGCCGGCCGTGCCGCCGCTAAAGCGCCCGTCGGTGATGAGCGCGACTTTGTCGCCGAGGCCCATGCCCACGATGTAGCTCGTGGGCGAAAGCATTTCCTGCATGCCAGGGCCACCGCGCGGTCCTTCGTTGCGGATGATCACGATGTCGCCGGCCTTCACTTTGCCCGCGAGAATTCCGGCGCAGGCTTCATCCTGGCTTTCGAAAATCACCACCGGTCCTTCGAAGACAAAGCCGGGGCCGCAGTTCGCTTTGAACGCGTCGCTAATGCCCGCGGTTTTCACCACCGAACCTTCCGGCGCAAGATCGCCATAAAGGATCGAGAGGCCACCGTCCTTCGTGTACGCGCGATCCGCCGAACGGATGCAGTGCTGAGCATCAAAGCGGAACGCCGGATCGTGCGGCATGAGGCCGGCCGGTTTCGCTACGGCGAAATTTTTCGCATCAAAGTCGTGCGTTGCACGAGCGATCGTGCCGGCGGCGTGCAGACGGGCCACACGGAACAGACAGCGAATCGTTTTCGCGCCGCTCTTCTCGTATTGCCAGATAATCAACGCCGGAGTGCCGCGGACTTCCGCGAGCTCAGCCCGAACCAATCCCCGGAACTCCGTGAACTTCGGCTTGAGGCCGGCCTCGATTTCGAGAGCACCGTGCCACGTGTTGGTCGCGTCAACTTCAAGTTCGCCCTTGGTGCCGAACAAGGCGCCACAGGCAGCGGCGTCGCCTGCATTGAACGCTGCGGCAAAACGCCAGAGCGCGATCGCACGGTCGTCGGCCGGATGGAACAGCATCGGCTTCGGAATCAAATTGCCCGAGGCGGTGCGCGCGGCCGGACCCATTTTGTCGTTAGGATCGAGCACCAGTGCGGAGGCGCCCGACACGCGTGTGATGCGCGCTTCGTCGGTGCACGTCGGAGAGCGCAGATCCCAAGCGTCGATGTTCTCGCCGATGGTTTTGCCCGTTACGGTCAGGCACTCGGTCTTGAGCGCGCCCATGCGTTTGAGTTCGCCGAGGATCGTGTGAATGCCGCCGGCGCGATGAATATCCTGAATGTGGTAATCCGACGAGGGAGAGACTTTGCAAAGGCAGGGAATGCGGCGCGAGATGCCGTCGATACGAGCGATGTCGTATTCGATGCCGCCTTCGCGAGCAATGGCCAACGTGTGCAACACCGTGTTCGTCGAGCCACCCATGGCGACGTCGAGCGCGAGCGCATTGTCAAAGGCTTCGATCGTGGCGATATCGCGTGGTTTAAGATCGCGCTTCACGAGTTCGATGATCTGCTTCGCGGCGCGACGGTAAAGCTGCTCGCGCTCTTTGGAAACGGCGAGGATTGTGCCGTTGCCAGGTAGCGCGAGGCCGAGCGCTTCACAGAGGCAGTTCATCGAGTTGGCCGTGAACATGCCGGAGCAGGAACCACAGGTCGGGCAGGCGCTTTGCTCCATTTTCAGGAGCTCTTCTGGGGTAATGTTTCCCGTCTGCAGCGCGCCCACGCCTTTGAAAACAGTGATCAAGTCACTCTTCTTGTCGGCGGGACGGAGATGCTCCGGCAATTCGCTCTCCGTATCCGTATGCGCGATACCGGCGGCCATCGGTCCGCCCGAAACGAAAACCGTTGGGATGTTCACACGCATGGCGGCCATCATCATGCCTGGAACGATCTTGTCGCAGTTCGGAATGCAGACCATGCCGTCAAAACAGTGCGCGCGCAGCATGGTTTCGACGCTGTCAGCGATGAGTTCACGCGAGGGCAGCGAGTACTTCATGCCCGAGTGGCCCATGGCAATGCCGTCATCGACGCCGATGGTATTAAAAATAAAAGGCACGCCGCCCGCTTCGCGGACGAGACGTTTCACCAGTTGGCCAATCTCGTTGAGATGCGCGTGGCCGGGAATGCAATCGATGTAGCTGTTGCAAATGGCGATGAACGGCTTGTCAAAGTCCGCTTCCGACTCGATGACGCCGGTGGCGCGGAGCAGACTGCGGTGAGGAGCACGTTCAAAACCCTTCTTAATTGTATCGGAGCGCATGTTGTGAAAATGGAAAAGGGCCGAGCGTAGTAACCGCCGCGATTTTTGCCATACCGGAAAATCGGCCCGCTCAAATACCTTGATCCGGCGCAAGTAGCCCAAAATCCACCACTCTCACCGCCGGGCGAAATTCGCGGCGATTTGCAGGGCGAGAAACGCGACGAAGAAGGCTGTGAGGTAATCGAAGCCGGATTCGAGGTTGGCGAACAATAGCCCGATGCCGCCGAGGCCGATCGCCGCCATGACAGCCGTTGCAGTCGCGAAGATCGCACGCTTGCGGGCCGTTCGAGCGAAGGTGATCGAGACACAGATCGACAACACCGCACAAACGGCGGCGCCGAAGGCATAGCGCAGATCTTTTGTGATTGGCCACGCCACCAAGCTTCCGATCGCAGGCAACAAGCACAACCCAAACCAATTTGTTGCGACACGTTCGTCGTGCGACAACACGTAGCGGCCGAAACGATCGAGCCGCAGCAACAGATTAAACATCGGCACCGCCGTCCAGGAGAGATAGATGAACAGATAAAACAGGATCAACAGCGGCCAGAGAAACGGCGCGAGCTGCGGATTCGTCTCCGCAGCCATCCGAACAAACCGCGATCCGAAATAGGCTCCAACGATAAAGGCCCACTGCTTTTGTCCGCTCTGCCGGCCCATCCAGAGAAAATACGCGAGCATGCCGCGATACACCGGATTGCGTGCCTTCAACGCCTCGAGCATGCCTTGCCGCGCGTATTCAAGTTCTGGATCGATGCGCAACGCTTCGCGGAAATGATCCTGCGCGCGCCGCGGATCGTTGCGATGAAGACAATTCCAGCCCTGGTTCGCGTGCGAGAGCGCGCTGTCGGGGTCGCGTTCCAGTGCGAAACTCACCGTGGCCATCGCTTCTTCTTTGCGGCCAAGCCGAACCAACGCCATCGAACGCAGGTTCGCGCATTGCACGTCTTCCGGATTCAGCGCCAAGCCTTGTTCCGCGGCCGTAAGCGCTGCTTGCCAATCGCGCAACGCCAGATGAGTCGAAGCCAGCAATGCAAAATAGGCTTCGTTCTCGGGTTCTAAACGGATCGCTTCCTGCACCGCGGCCAGCGCTTCTTTGTCCTTGTCGATCCGATGAAGCACAAGCGCGTGCACGTAGTGACCGAACGACTCGTCAGGAACAAGACCGATCGCCGCCTGCGCCGACTTCAGAGCATCGTCTTTTTTCTCAAGATCGACTTGGCAAAGCGCGAGGTAAGCGTGCGCGCGCGACGATTGCGGATCTTCGGAAAGCGCCAGCATGAGCTCGCGTTCGGCGTCCGCCAACCGCGACTGCTGCATCAGCAGGAGGGCTCGTTCGATGCACACGCTCATTTCTTCAGATTCAGATGAGCGAGGATGTCGTCGTACAAACCGCTTTGGTTCGCATAGAGCGCGTAATTGCGCGCCGTCTCGAACCAGTCGCGCACCGTCGGTTTGTGGCGCTTGGCCGCTTCCAAAAGATCCTTGCCCGTGAGCGGCTTGAGTTCGCCCGCTTTCATTGCCTCGCGGAGTTTCTCTTCGACCGCGAGGTCGACGAGCGCCTTGAGATCCGCGCCGGAAAAGCCGTCGGTCTTTTTCGCAACGGCTTCGAAATCGACGTTCTCCACCGGCTTGCCGCGCAGCATCAAGCGCACGATGGCCGCACGCGCCGTCTGGTCCGGCGGCGGCACAAAGATGATGCGGTCGAACCGGCCCGGACGCCTAAACGCCGGATCGAGATGCCAGGGCGCATTCGTCGCCGCGAGGATCAGCACGCCTTCGTTCGACGTTTGCACGCCGTCGAGTTCCGATAGGAATTGGTTAATCATCTGCCGTCCGCCGCTTTTCAGCATGTCGGTGCGGTTCGCGCCGAGCGCATCGACTTCGTCGAAAAACAACACGCAGGGCCGGTGCGCCCTCGCCTGCTCGAAGATCGCGTGCAGGTTCTTTTCGCTCTGGCCGATCCACATCTCGAGCACGTCGTTGATGCCGACCGCGAGGAAACCGGCCTTTACTTCGCCGGCCGTAGCGCGCGCAAGAAATGTTTTCCCGCAGCCCGGAGGTCCGTAGAGCAAAATGCCGCCGCCTGCTTTCTTGCCGTAGGCTTTGAAGAGCTCGGGCTGTTTCAGGGGGAGGATGATCTTCATGCGGATCTCCTCTTTCACGCAGTCCATGCCGCCGACATCGGCGAAATTCAGATCCGGGTTTTCAAGTTCGCCTGCAGCGTCATCCGTCGGCAGATCGCCCACCGGCAGGCGCTCCGCTTCCTCTTCTTCGTCGATTTCCTTGGGTGTGGAAAACGGTTCAGCTTCAGCGTCGACGAGCGGGTTGCTCTTCGGCGGCAGCACCGGCGAGGGGCGCTTCGGCAGGTAGTTCGCCAGCTCGCGCTCGAGCTCCGCGTCGGAAAGCAACGGATCAACTTCCCTCGCACGCGCATATTGCCGCGCCGCCATTTTTTGTTCGCCGGCTTGCTGAGCCAGACGCGCGTGCAACAGCAACGCCGACGCGCCGACGTCCGGCCGTTTCGTCAAGTCTTCGGCTATAACAAGCGCGGCAGAATATTTTCCCTGTTGGAAAAACGTCTGCGCGAGTCCGAGCTTTGCGCTCGCGCTGGTCGGCTCAAGCGTGAGCGCATGCCGCAACATCGCTTCGGCGTCATCGTAGGCCGCGGTTTTCTGCAACATCTCGGCCACGTGCACGAGCAGCGGCACGTTGTTGGGCGAGAGGCGCAGCGCCTCGCGCAGGGCTTCCGGGATGTGACGCGAATTGAGAAAATCTGCCATAGCGAACCTCGCTTTCAAAAGAGCGTGGTGATCAAGAAGCAACCCCATTCGCCACATTCCCGCTTCGCTCCAAGGCCCTGAACACCTTAAAGCCCCGCGGATATCGCCAAAAGCTTTCAATTAAGCCGACCCACTTGGCTGCGACAAGTTTGCCTAAAAACTGGCCTTCAGAAGCCGATATCAACGTATGCGCTTCAATTTATCGCTGTTCCTTGCTGTTTTGCCGCTGGCACTTCCTGCCGTCGCCGCTCCGGAAATCAAGATCGCCGGGGCCACCACCGTTTTCCTCTCTGTCGTCAAAAACAACAAAGACGCTGTTTCCAAGGAGGCCGGCGTTTCCATCAATGCCGTTGGTTCGACAACCGGCTCCGGCTTTGCCGCACTTCAAGCCGGGCAAATCGATATCGCCATGTCGACCGACACGCTGGCCGGCCTCGCCGATGGTGCGGCAAAAAAGGGCACCTCCATCAACCCCGCGGATTACCAGGAGTTCTTCATCAAAAACGCCTACTTGGTTTTTGTCTGCCATAAGTCCAACCCGGTCACGGCCCTGACCGAAGCACAGATCAAAGGCATTCTCAGCGGACAGATTAGGAACTGGAAGGAGGTGGGCGGGGCCGATTCCCCCATCGCCATCTTCTACGAACGCGAATCGTCGGGTAACTACGGGCTCTTAAAAAAGAATCTGATGAAGGAAACTGCGCTGACGACTCGCGGCCTGACCTACGTTGACAATGCCCGCTTGATCGTGAGCAACGTTGCGGACATCGAGTCAGCCTTCGGTCCGACAGCCGACTTTTACCTCGATGGATCGGTGAAGGTCATCGATGGCTTCAGAGTCAGCCAATACCTTTGCTTCATCACGAAGAAAAATCCGAGCGCCGACGTCGTCAAAGTGATCGAGGCGTTCAAAGCCAAAGTAAAATAGCACCGCCGCCACGACCGCTGCGGCTTATTTCGTGAGGTCGTAGAGCGCGTAACCGGCGAACAGGTTCGGCAGGAACGCGCACGGCGTTTTCCAATCGCCGCGCAACAATGCACGACGGACCGCGCGGATTTTTTTCGCCGCGAGAAAATGCTCGAAGTCGGCAATGCTCGCCGGATTCGACGGACGGCTCTCGAACCATTCGGTCGTGTAAACGGCGTTGCGTGGTTTGCGTCCGTGAAAGAGCGCCGCCAGCCGGTTTTTCCAGTAGCCGTGATTCACGAAGCCGACTGTGACGGATTTCGCCACGCGCAGCGCCTCGTCGATCACCGCCGCCGGGCTTTCGACTTCCTCGAGCGTCCGCGAGCAGATCACGCGGTCAAAGTGACCGTCCGGAAACGAGCGCATGAAGGTCATCATGTCGCCTTGATACGCAGTGATGCCGCGGCGCACGCAGGCGGAAATTTTCTCGAACTGCATGTCCACACCGACCGCAAAGACTTCCTTCGTCTGCACGAGCGATTCCAGCAAAACGCCACGGCCGCAGCCGAGATCAAGCACGCGCGACTTGGGTTCGACCCAGTCGGCGATGATCTGCATATCAACGGTGCGTTTGACGGCGGCTTTCTGCATGGCGGACCTGCGGGGATTGACGTTCAACCCGACCGGCGGGTCAAGAGCGCGCGTGCCGCAGCGGTTTTCCCTGCACTGACTGTACGGAAAATAACGAGAGAATTTGCTTTCTGCCTCCTGGGCAAACTGTAGAAAGGCGCGACCGGCAAAACCGGTCCACAACCCCTTAAATCGTGCATCTCCCTAACCTTGTTCTCGCCATAGCTGCGGGCGCCGAGCCTTCGGGCTCCGGTAGCTCGGTCTTGCTCAAACTCGCCACCGTCGATTACGCCATTCTGGCCATCTACTTCGCGTTCGTCATCGGCATCGGCTGGGTGCTGAGACGTTATTTGAAGACCAGCTCGGACTATTTCGAGTCCGGCCGCTCACTTCCCGCGTGGATCTGCGCGCTCGGCTTCATCGGCGCGAATCTTGGAGCGCAGGAAGTCATGGGCATGGCTGCGTCGGGCGCCAAGTACGGCATCTCAACGAGTCACTTCTACTGGATCGGTGCTATCCCCGCGATGGTGTTTGTCGGTATTTTCATGATGCCGTTTTACTACGGCTCGAAAGCTCGCTCGGTGCCGGAATACCTTAAGCTCCGGTTCGACGAAAAGACCCGGACCTTCAACGCGCTCACGTTCGCGGTGATGACGGTGTTCTCGTCCGGCATTTCGATGCACGCGCTGGCGCTGCTGCTCAACGCGATCCTTGGATGGAACTACTGGCTGTGCATCACCTTTTCGGGCATCATCGTCCTTGTCTATATTTACACCGGCGGTCTCACCTCGGCCATTTATAACGAGGTCATTCAGTTTTTCCTGATCGTGCTCGGTTTCGCCCCACTCGTCTTCCTCGGCCTTAAAGACATCGGCGGCTGGGACGGCCTGATGACCAAACTCGGGCTCTACTCTCAAGCCCAAGGCATGCCCGGCGCATGGTCGCATTCCTGGGCGCACATGGGCACGTCCACCGGCAATCCCATGGGTGTCGAGTGGTTCGGCCTCGCGATGGGCCTCGGCTTCGTTCTGTCGTTCGGCTACTGGTGCACGGATT
Organism: Nibricoccus sp.; assembly: GCA_047600805.1. Taxonomy (GTDB): domain Bacteria; phylum Verrucomicrobiota; class Verrucomicrobiia; order Opitutales; family Opitutaceae; genus JADKHC01. Next base: position 4,279,709 of record JASGKG010000001.1, on the reverse strand, counting down.
TCCTCGTGATCCAGCGCGCCATGGCGGCCAAGGACATGAACTCGGCGCGCCGTACGCCGATCATCGCCGCCATTCCGAAGATGCTCTTCCCCGCGCTCGTGATTCTGCCCGGCATGATCGCCATCGCCCTCATTCAGCAAGGTGGCGACTCGATCCACCTCCCCACGACGCCCGGCGGCGAAACGGATTTCAACATGGTCGTCCCGGCCCTACTCGCGAAATATTTCCCGACGGGCATGCTCGGCCTTGGCCTCACCGCGCTCATGGCCTCGTTCATGTCCGGCATGGCGGGCAACGTCACCGCGTTCAACACGGTTTGGACGTACGACCTGTACCATAACCACATTAATCCGAAGGCCACCGATGCCGACCTCGTGCGCATGGGCCGCATCACTACGGTCGTGGGTTTGATTATCAGCGCCGGTTGCGCCTACGCCGCGACGAAGTTCAACAACATCATGGACATGCTCCAACTGGTGTTCGGCTTCGTAAACGCCCCGCTTTTCGCCGCCTTCCTCCTCGGCATGTTCTGGCGCCGCAGCACCGGCCACGGCGCCTTCTACGGCCTGCTCACCGGCACCGTCTCCGCGATGATATTCCACGGCCTTACGCTTCCCGCCGCTGGTACCGCGACCGGCATCAAGGGCGGCTGGATCGGCGTCCAACACACGTTCACCAGCTCGATGGCGCAGAACTTCTGGATGGCGATCTTCGCCTTCACCGGTTGCTTTGTCGCCACGATCGTCATTTCGCTGGCGACCAAAGCCAACAAAACCGACGACGAACTCCGCGGCCTCGTCTACTCACTCACACCAAAAGCCAAGGACGAAGGCGCCCCGTGGTACTCGCGCCCCGCCACCCTCGGTGCCGTCGTTCTCGCCGGCGCCGTCGTACTCAACATCCTCTTCTGGTAACCCTCGACCCTTAACCTTATGAATCTCGACGTCCGCCTCCCCATGGGTCTGCTCTTCGCCCTGATCGGTGCCATCCTGATGGTGCATGGCTTCACGGCTGATCCGGAAATTTTCAAAACCCATTCTCTTGGGATAAACATCAACGTGCGCTGGGGCCTCATCATCTTCGCCTTCGGCGCCATCATGCTGTTCCTCGCTCGCAAGAAGAAGCAGTAATAAGGTTCCACGAACCTCGTTAAATCTCCAAGCGCGACCGCCACAAACGGTCGCGCTTTTTTTGCGCCTTCAAAGAACCTTTGGCTAAACGGACCGCCGGGCCGTCCGCCCACCCAACCACCCGTCAGCACGCGGTAGGGACGACGCAAATACACGGCATCATGAGCAGCCAGTTGCCAATAGATGGCCGCGAATTACGTAAGTAGGCGTTCCAACAGCGGATGGAAAAGCGTGAACAGCCGATAAACGAACGCCGATAGCCCCTAAACGAGCGCGAACATCGGCCAAACGGCCGCGGACAGCCAATAAATGCACAGAGTCAGAGGCTAAAGGGCGATCCACATAAGCTAGAATCATAAGCGCAGGCCCTAGAATCGATCCGACATCCTCCAGAATACCATCGACTGATCCTAGAATCGTTCGCGCAGGCGCTAAGATCGATCACGCAACGGCTAGAATAGCACCGACCGGCGATAAAATAACTCGCACACGATTTGAACCGACATCGACCGACAATAAATGCGCATCGGCCTCACCTTAACAGGCGCGGGGGTTTCAATAAAGAGGCAACGGAAACGCCCAAACCCACGCGGGATCTGGATAAACAACCGCGATCGACGAACAAATCGCCTCGGGCAACGTCCAAACTGGCGTCAACAACGGCCAAACAAGCGACGCGGTCAAATAAAGCGACGCCGAAGGCAGCTAAACGAACAGCGACGGCGCATAAAACGCGAACACCATTAGAGGAACGAATGACCCACACGGTCAAATCGCCATCGACACAGGTGAAACGAAGTACCGTTTCAGCGGCGCTTCTCCGAACGAACCAAAACAACAGCGGCCCAACACACGCTGAGCCGCACATTGCTCATTGCAAGAATCCGCGCACGAGCGCGTAGAGCTCCTCCGATTCGAGGAGAAATGAGTCGTGGCCGAGATCGGTCGAAAGCTCGGCGTAGCTGGCGCGTTTGCCATCGCGCAAGAGCGCGAGGGCGATCCGACGATTCTGCTCGGGCGGGAAAAGCCAGTCGCTGGTAAACCCCATCACAAGGGTCTCGGCTTCGACATTGGCGAAGGCTTTTTCCAGCGAACCATACGCCGCCGCCAAATCGAAGTGATCGATCGCACGCGTGATGTAGAGGTACGAGTTCGCGTCGAAGCGATTGATGAAACTCATGCCTTGGTAGCGCAGGTAGCTCTCGACCTCGAACTGCACGTCGAAGTTGTACGCGGCGTTCTCGGCTGTGCCTTTCCGCTTGCGGCCGAATTTGCGGTCCATGCTCGCGTCGGAAACGTACGTGATGTGCGCCATCATGCGCGCGATCGCGAGGCCGACTTTTGGGCCTCCACTTTTTGGATACTCGCCCTGGTGCCACTCGGGATCCTGCATGATCGCCTGACGGCCGACTTCGTTGAAACCAATGCCCTGCGCGCTTTCTCGGGCGGTCGTGGCCATCGGCAAAAGACGACGAACAAACTTCGGATATTCGATGCCCCACTGGAGCACCTGCATGCCGCCCATTGAGCCACCGACAACCGCGTACAGCGACGTGATGCCGAGCGAATCCAGCAGGCGTTTTTGCGCGCGCACCATGTCGCGCACCGTCACAAACGGAAACGTGATGCCAAACGGTTTGCCTGTGTCGGGATTGATCGACGATGGACCGGTCGAGCCTTGGCAGCCGCCGAGGCAGTTCGAACAAATGACGAAGAAGCGGTTCGTGTCCACGGCCTTGCCGGGGCCAATGAGATTGTTCCACCAGCCGGGATGCCGATCGTTGAGCGAATGAATGCCCGCACAATGGTGGTCGCCGCTCAGCGCGTGACAGATCAGAACGATGTTATCCTTCGCCGCGTTGAGATGCCCGTAGGTTTCGTAACGCAACGTGAACCCCGGCAACGACTGTCCGCTCTCAAACGTGAATGGTTCGTTGGATACAAAATCGCGCGGCTCGACCAAACCCACTTCCCCCGGTTCGGAGCGGGCAGCGGTCTCGATCTGTTCGGCGTCATTCATGTGCTCAGCATCGAGAATCAAAATTCTCAAGCGAGCAATTCCCAAGTCAGACGCGAGCACCACCCTGCTTTTCTCGGTCACGACTGCATCCATCGACCGTGCGCGGCCGCGTTACAGGGCGACGAGATCGCTTCCCCATCGAGAAAACCGCGCGATCTTTCGTTCGCCTCCGTCGCGTCTCGGACACGCGTCTCATTATTTCTGATTGTCACAACCACACTCCTCACCTAAGAACGTTCCGATCACTTGGCCGACTTTCCCCGCGCTCGTGCCACTCAGCGGCTCTCCGCGCTCGGCCTCGCCTCCACAATCCTGCGTACATGAAAACCTGTTTTCACATTCTGGCCTCCACGTTGCTTTTCTCGCTCGTTTTCACGACCGCAAAAGCAGAAGAGTCCTCCGCCTTCAAACTTCCCGCCGAGGAACCGCTGGCTATTTTGTCGCTACCGGCCGGTTTGGATCAGACGAACGTGGGCGTCGCCGTCAGCAAGGCGCTGGTCGAGGAGCAATGGGAGAACCTCAGCTGGGAACGCAACGTCACGACCGCCACTTCGGTGCAGAGCCACGTGAGCATCAAAGTTTTTGCCGTCGCCACGGCCAGCGACGTCAAATTCTACGCCACCTACACTTCAGAAAAGAACACGCCGGAGGAAAAATGCCGGAAGATCACACTGCGGCAGCTCGGCTATCTCGAAAAAACGATAGCCACGAAGCTCAACTTGGCCTTCCGAAAGAGCAAAGGCGACAGCAACATCGACCAAGCTGTTGCTGAATAAGCATCGAGCCGCCCATCACATTCCGGGGGGGGGCGGAAGACAGGCTGCAAGGAAAAGCGCCGGGCAGACCAAACCTTCTGCTAGGCCTAGCCACACGACTCTTCCACCGTTCAGATGAAAACGCCAAAACGCTTCTTCCTCGGGTGCACGACGCTTCTCGCGCTGATTTTTGCCTGCAGCGCGCACGCCGCCACCTCCGGCGCGAGTCAAATCGGATTCTCCTACAAACCCACCGTCATCAAAGACTCGGTGGCCGCCAATCAGGCGATGCATCCCGACGGCTATGCCATCAGCATTTCGGTGGCCGCGCAGCTCAAGCATAACATCCTTTTTGAGCTCGGCTGGGATATTTTCACCTTCAAAAGCATCTCCTCGCTCACGGGCGGAACCATTTGGCATGAGACAAAGCGCGTGAACGACGTTTCCTACGGCTACGCGCTGCCAGCCTACAAGACCACCATTCAATCCCACGGCCTGCACACCCAGTTCGGTTATCGATTCGAATTCGTCACGCCTGAACGCTACGGCTGGGGCGTCTGGGCGGACGCTTCGGCAGGATATTTGACCATCCTCACGACACGCAGGAAATCGGGAGAGATCGGCGATTTCACCAACCAAGTGAGGGAACGCATGTCGCTGAAAAATGGCTGGTACGTCCAACCGCGTCTTGTGGCGATGTACGGCACAGGCAAATCAACCGGCGGCCTGCAAGTGTCGTACGAGGACTACGCTGATTCCGATTTTAGATACTCTTGGACGATCGGTGCGGTTTTCAGCACCAAGTTTTAGCGGAGAATCGAAGCCTCGAAACGCGGCGAGGCCAAGCCCGTCCCGCAGATACTAAGGTATCAGAAGTAGAAAGCGCGCTGCGAAAATAAAGCGAGCCAGCTTATAACCATTTCAGCACCGGCGCCACCGCGCATTCTCATTGTCAGGTCATGCCGCAAAATCCACTCTGACCCAACGGGGCGACATCGCTAATGCGGGCCAAACAATGGTTACCTGGAGGTGTCGTCCCGCGTCACACAACATCCAATGAGAACATCTAAAATTTTCATTCTGGCTGCCTCGATTCTGTCGCTAGCGGCAACAGGTCTCAAAGCGGAAGATGCTCCTGCACTTCCCGCTGGAGAGCCGAAGCTGACGATGACGTTTCCGACGCCCCACGATTTTCAAGCAGTCACAGTGGCAGTGAGCAAAGCTCTCATCGGTGAAGACTGGCAGAATCTTGCGTGGTTCGACACCACGACCACGGCGACGATCGAACACAGCAAAGCGACGATCAAAGTGTTCGTCGTTTCCTCACCGTTCCACGTTAAGCTCTACAGCACCGTGACCGAGCCAGAAGGCGTGTCAGAAGAAAAAGCCCGGAAAGTGGACGCTCAGTACTTGGAGAAGCTCGAAAAAAGAATCGCTCGCGAACTCGGACTCCACCTCAACAAAGGCCGAGGCAAAGACGGCTCAGACGTGGCCACCTAGCAGCAGGTCCCGTCGAATCACTTGACCAACCGGGTTCGCAAAAACCCGGTTTTTTAGTACCACGACACGAGTTAGGCGGAAACAGCGGCGCTCGTCGCCTCGTCCATTTCCTCATTCGAAAAGACGGCTTGCACGTCGTCCTGCTCGTCGAGTGCGTCGTGAAGCTTAACCAATGACTGCGCAACCCGCACGTCACTCACCGGGACCGTGCTCTTCGGGATGTAAGCGATTTCAGACGACACCGTTTTGATGCCAGCTTTGTCGAGCGCGAGGCTCACTTTGTCGAAGGCGTGGACGTCACAACGAACTTCGTAGCCCTCTTCCGTGGTGACAACATCGTCCGCGCCGGCTTCGAGCGCGATTTCCATCAGCTTGTCTTCCGAGACCGCTTCTTTGGCGATAAGGAATTGACCGGCGTGAAGAAACTGAAACGACACCGCGCCGCTCGTCGCGAGATTGCCGCCCCAACGCGAAAAGATCGAACGCACGTCCTGCGCGGCGCGCTGCTTGTTGTCCGTCGTAACTTTAACGATCATGCCGACACCGCCAGGACCGTAACCTTCGTAGGTGATCTCTTCGAAGATCACGCCGGGCAATTCGCCGGTGCCTTTCTTGATGGCGCGATCGACGTTGTCCACGGGCATGTTGGCCTCACGCGCCTTCAGCAGCAACGTACGCAGCCGCGCGTTGCCATTGGCGTCACCACCGCCCGCTTTGGCAGCGAGCGTGATGTCGCGAGAGAGCCGGGAAAACACTTTGCCTTTGCGCGCGTCGGTGACGGCTTTGAGGCGTTTAACCTTGGACCACTTATTATGGCCTGCCATGACGAATGAGGGGTAAAGAATTCGAGTTGGGCTCTGAACTTTTCAGCGCGACCGAAAAGCCGCGCTGAAGAAACTAACTCAAACCAGGGATTATTTATCGTTTTTCCTGGGCGGCGTCACGTTTTTGATGGGACGTTTGCCACCTTTTACTGCTGCGACCGGTTCGGGTTTGTCTTTCTGGCGGTTGATGTAGACCTGCTGGGCGATCGTGAACAAGCCGTTGACCGTGGAGTACAACGAGAGGGCGCACGAGAAGTTGTAGCAGATCACCACGTAGACCAGCGGCATCCATTTCATCATCGTGGCCGTCATGCGCGCCTGGTCGGTGTCCATCGTGGGCTGCGGAACCAACTTCGTCTGCACAATCATCGTAATGCCGAGGATGAGCGGAAGAATGTTGATCGGGAAACCGGCGATGTGGGCCACCGTGTCAGGGCCGGCGAGATTATCGACCCAGAGGAAATTCGCGAAACGGAGTTCCGGAGCGCTCTGCAACATCGCGAAGAAACCGAAGAAAAACGGCATCGGGATGAGGATCGGCAAGCAGCTGCCGAGCGGGTTGACCTTGTGCTCGCGGAAGAGCTCGAGGTTCGCCTGCTGCATCTTCTGCGGATTGTCCTTATATTTCTCCTTGATCGCAGCCATGAGCGGCTGGAGCTTCTGCATCCTCTTCGCACTGCGGGCAGCGGAGAGAGTGAACGGCAGGGAGAAAATTTTGATCAGGAGCGTGGCCACGATGACCGCGCCGCCCCAGTTGAACACCCACTTCTGCGTCCAAGTGATCAGACTGTTCATCAGCGGGGCAAAGAAACCGCCGAGGAAGACCTTCGAGAAACCTCTCGAATAATCCATCACCTTGTCCTGATCCTGCTTAAAGACCGAAGAGTTGGAGAGGCGCTTGTATTCGCGCGGGCCAACGTAAAGGCCCATGCCGAGCTTGGCCTCGGCGCCGGGGGCAATCGTCTGCGTATCGAACCGGATCGCACCGGCAAGGCCGATGTTCTGGCGTGAGGTGCCAGGGAACGGCTTGAGCTCGACACGACGGGTAACGGTTCCCGTGGCCGGCTGGTCAGGCGTGACAATACTCGTGAAAAACTGATTCTTCACCGTCGCCCAGAGCACCGGGCCGCCGCGCTCGATATAGGGCAGCGGATCGCTCCGGCCAAAACCGAGAAAACCGCCACCGGCAAGATTGGTTTGGCTGATTGTCTCGTAGTCCTTGCCGGTGTAATAGCCGACATTCAGATACTGTCCCACGTCGTTGGCGTCGAGAAGCGAGATCGTTCCCACGCTCAGCGCCGCCTTCGGCAAGACAACCGTCTGGTCCGAGATATTTCGGAAAGTCGTTTCGTGGCGGATCTGGTAAGGATCGCCCTTTGTATTATCGACGTCGCTTGGCGAGAGAACGTACCGGCGCGTGACTTCGATGCGATTTTCGAAAACCGCGCGGAACACCACTTCGCTGGCGGTGTGCGAAACAAGTTGGTATTTAACCGAACGATCCAACCCCGGGAAAGAATCCTGGGTGAACGCCAGCATCGGGTCAGCGTGCAGCTGATTGAGCACGTACGGATCGGCTTGATCTTTGACCGCCGGGAATTTTTTCAGGCCCACGTCGCGAATCGCGCCGCCAAAATCCGTGAACGCCACATCGATGTAGTCGTTGGCGAGCGTGACGACGCTGGCTTCGCTATTCTCCGCAACCACGGCCGCAAAGGTGGTGCTGCCGGGCACGGTGCCGGCCACGGCAGGAGCAGTGCCGACAGGCGAAGTTACCGGGGCCGTCGATCCATTCGTGACAGGAGCCGCAGCAGGAGCAGGACGCGGCGCAGGCTTGGGTGTCGCCAGGTAGAATGCAAACGCTGCAACGAGCAAGACTACGCCGATGATGGTGTTCTTTTTGTCCATGTAGAAAGGTTAAGCAGGATTAGGCGGAAAGGTGATCGGTGCGGACGCGCTGACAGGCACGTCGCAAAACGCCTCGTGCAGGAACCGGATCGATACCGCCCGAGTGAAAAGGTGTGCAACGCAACAAGCGCCGCACGGCAAACAACAGCCCGAGAAACACGCCATGCGTCCGCAGCGCTTCGGCCGCATAATGCGAGCACGTCGGATAATAGCGGCAGCTGCACGTCGGCCCGAACATCGCCGGGATCGAGGGCGACAACACGCGTTGGTAAATCCAAATCAGCGCGAGCAACGGCAGCGTCGGCAGGCGCACGAGCTTTTGGAAAATCGTCTTACGCGCCGCGTTCATCGGTTTTAGGAAACGTTTTCCGACACGCGTCGATGAATTTTTGTTCGAGCAGCCGGTACTCCCAACGATTGAAGGAATTCCGGGCTACCATGAGCAGATCGTATTCGGGCGGAACGAGGGTTTGATGCTCGCGAAAAAGAGCGCGCAACCGGCGTTTGGCTCGGTTGCGTTGAACGGCCTTCCCGACAACAGCACCAGCCGCAACCACTCCCACACGGGAACAGGTCGCGGCAGGATCAGAAGCGGGAGATGGGTTCGGGCTGTCCGCTGCAACGACGGACGGACGGCGAAACCACCACAAGGTGAAGGCACCACAGTCCTGACGTCGGCCCTTTTCGCGCACGTTGCGAAAATCGCTCTGCCGGCGCAGATGTTGCTCGGCACGAAAACGCATGGCGCGGAAGAGTAAGCGACGTCGCCGAAATCAGTAGATCAAACGACGGTCAGGCGCTTGCGGCCTTTGCGACGGCGGGAGGCGAGAACTTTGCGACCACTGGCGGTGGACTTGCGGGCGCGGTAGCCGATTTGACGGGCGCGCTTTTTGCGGTGCGGACGGAATGTCGGTTGCATGATTGTGAATCGAAAAAGAGTTGAGAGATGACCGGAGGCGTCAGCCGGTGTCAAGGCGTGGTTTATAGAACTGATAGGAGTCATCACAATTCACATCCACGTCCTCAAGGAAGCGCCAGCCGGCAATGTGCATGCGAATCCCCTAAACGGCACATAAAAAGGCGCTTATTTCCCGGCGAAAACGCCCGATATCATTGCTATTCGACACTGCCGGAGTTCCGTTTGAATACCTAGGTCCACAACGATGCGCATTGCCGTCATTGCTGACACGCACAACCGCTACCCCAAAAAGCTGCTCTATCACTTGGCAGCAGCGGACGAGATTTGGCATCTCGGCGACGTTTGCCTCCCTAGCGTGCTCACCGATCTTGAGCAGCTGCGACGCCCGATCCGCGTAGTTCTCGGCAATAACGATAGCGAGGACTGGCCGCTTCACCTCAATCTGCGGCGCAACGGCGTGCGATTTTACCTGACGCACATCCCGCCGCTCCATCCGCCGGACAATTGCGACGTCATCGTCCACGGCCACACGCACGTGCCGCGCGACGAAGTCGTAGGCGGTGTCCGCTGGTTGAACCCCGGCTGCATCAGCCGGCCGAACCGGGGCGTCGGACCAAGCTTCGGCTTTTTGCAGTTTTTGGAAGAGCCAGGCGCCTACACGTGGGAACTCATGCCGCTGTAAACACTCTCAGTGTTTATTGCTGCTATGAAAAAAGACCGCCTCTCCTCGGCCACGCGTTTTCTTTGGAAAGAATGGATCAAGCCTCTCGCGCTCGTCGCCGCGATCGTTTTCCCGTTCAAGTCAGCCTTTGCCGATTGGAATTGGATCCCCTCCGGCTCGATGCGGCCCACGATTCTCGAAGGTGAACTCGTTTTCGTTAACAAACTCGCCTACGACCTGAAACTCCCGTTCACCACGACGCATCTGGCTGAATGGTCGAATCCGCAGCGCGGCGAGATCGTCGTTTTTTATTCGCCCCACGACGGTACGCGGCTGGTGAAACGCGTCGTCGGACTTCCCGGAGATCGCATCGCACTTCACGCGAATCGACTCACGATCAACGGAAAGCCCGTCGGTTGGGACGCCAGCGAAGACAAATGGCGCAGCTACGCCACGGCCGAAGAAAAAGCCGGCGCCGTCGTCGCGAACGAACACCTTGGCCCGAAGGACCACGCGGTCATGAGCATGCCGAGCCGCGTGGCGCTCCGCGACTTCGACGAGGTGGTGGTTCCGCCCGGCCATTATTTCATGATGGGCGACAACCGCGACAATAGCTTCGATTCGCGCTACTTCGGTTTCGTGCCGCGAAAGCAGATCCTCGGGCAAGCCAACGCCGTCGTGCTTTCCTTCGACACCGACAATTTCCTGCTCCCGCGCTTCGGCCGATGCTTTTCGGGTCTTTTGTGAGGTCGTGACACAAAACGGCTGGCGTCGCTGCGCGCGATTTGTTCACTCATCGCCAACGTGAGCGACGAAATCCAGCAAAGCCTTTTCGACACTTTCGCGCCCGAAGCTGGCGTGCATAAGGGTCCGCCGGACATCGTCTTTCAACGGAGCCAGCGCGCCGATCGCTATCGTCTCACGCTGCGCCGCGACGGCGTGGCCGTTGCCACGATCCCCGCCCGCGGAAACGAACGCGAAGCCCGCGCCTTCGTCGAACAACAACGCGAATGGCTCGAACGCGCCCGCGAACGCCAACGGCTGCGGCCTCGCGGCGCCCTCGTCTGGACGCTCGGCACGCACGTGCTCTGGCGCGGAGAAATGACCGAGATTCGCACCGCCATGGAAGGCGAGCGGCCGCATGTTTGCCTCGGCGCGGATGTGTTCCGCGTGCCGCAGCTCCACGGCGATCTCCGCCCGACGCTGGAAGCGCATTTTATTCGCACCGGAAAAATCGAACTGCCCGCCCGCACGTGGGAACTCGCGGCCGAAACCGGTGTGGAAGTCAAAGAAGTGACCGTGCGCAATCAACGCTCACGCTGGGGTTCCTGCTCCTCCGGCGGGGTGATTTCCCTAAACTGGCGGCTGGTGCAAACGCCGTATTCGGTCCGTGACTACATCATTTATCACGAACTCATGCATTTGCGGGAGATGAACCACTCGGACCGTTTCTGGGCGCGTGTCGAGGAAGTTTGTCCTGCCTGGCGTGAAGCCGAGCAATGGCTTAAGAAAAACGGCTCGCTCCTGGGCCTCTGACGTTTCCGCCGCGCTCACTGCCGAACTAAACGCTCAAGCCAAAATCCTCATGGATGCGGCTGCGGATCTCCACACCTTCATCGACGGAAATGTCGAAGAGCTGCTGACCGAAAGCGATCGTTTCGCACTCACCGCCCGAGCGAAAACTCGCGGGCTCAGCGGAATGAAACCAACTCCACGTCGAAAACCAACGTCGATTTCGGTGGGATAGCCGGACGCGACGTGTCGCCGTAGCCCAACCAATACGGAATAATCAACGTGCGCTTCTCGCCTTGTTTCATCGAGAGAAAAGCCTCGTCCCAACCTTTGATCACCTTGCCGATTCCGACGGTGAAGGTGAACGCGCCGCCGCGATCCGCGCTCGAATCGAATTTTTTCCCGTCCAGAAAACGTCCTTCGTAATTGACCGTCACCCGCGAACCCATTGTCGGCACCGGACCTTCTTGGCCGGGCTGGCGAACGATATAGAGCAGTCCCGAGGGTGTCTTGTGCGCTCCGGGAAATTTTTCGCCGATCAGTTTCTCGTCCTCCGCGCTCCATTGCGGACTCGTCTGGTTCATCGCCTCGCGCATGGCCGCGTTGATCGGCTGCCCCGGATTGTGACGCGCCAACAGGCCCGCACGAACAACGAGTGCCAACGTGCCGAGTAACGCTCCGAGGAGAAGAAGAACGAAAAAGCTGCGCATGTGCTGCACGCTAGTTGCAATCGCCCGCTTGGCAAGGACCGCCCCAAGGGAGGAACGACCGCGCCGTCAATTGCCGCAATCGAGTCGTACGGTCGCCCGCCGCCCTGCGCGGGCGACTCAGTCATACCGATCATCGACCGGAGGCCTTCGGCAGAACTTCGCAGAGAACCGGCGAGAGACGCAAGTGGCCCACGCTACCGCGAAACACCGTGGAAAAAGAACCTGGCGCGCAGCGATGGCAGGGCAAAAACGAGGAGAGCCTCTGAGGATCGCCCTACTTCGCCGTGATCTCACCGGAGTTCAGAAATACCCGCCGCTTGACGCTCCACCGTTGCTTTCCGAACGATGGACGTTTTAGGTCGACCCCGTAGCGACGTGAACGAATCGGTTTTCTCCAATTATCTCAGCATTTTTAAGCGGACCACGCGGGAACGCTACGATTGGATAACGCCAGCTGCCATTTTCCTGCTCGGGACGATCGGGGTCTTTTTCATCTTCAGCGCGCAAATGTCGACCGTCGGCCCGACGATTGCGAAGGATGGACTCGTCCGCACGGTCCTCGCCTTGATGAAGACGTTCTGGTTCAAACAGATCGTGTTCCTGGGCATGGGAGCGGTTCTCTACGTGGTGACGTCGCTGATCGACTACCGCTTTTGGTTGAGCACGGCTCACTGGTTCTACGGAGCGTGCATCATCACGCTCGTGCTGGTCCTGATTAAAGGAGTCGGCGGCTCGGCTGCAGACAAGTGGGGCGCACAACGCTGGATCGACCTCGGGTTTTTCGCGTACCAGCCGTCGGAAACAGCCAAAGTCGCCGTGTTGCTGATGGTGGCGAGCATTTTGACCCGCTCCCAAGTCGGAACGATAGCGCAATCGCTTGGCGTCCTCTGGAAATTGGCTCTTGCGGTGGGATTGCCCTTGCTGTTGATCTTCCTTCAACCCGACCTCAAGTCAGCCATTGTGCTTCCACCCTTGGTGTTTTCCATGCTCTACGTTTCCCGCCTGTCGACGCGCTTTTTTGCGGCGGTGCTTGGCGCATTCATCTTGGTCGTGAGCCTGGTCGCTTGGGATTCATACAGTTACGTGAAGTTCATGCAGGCGCACTTCACAGATCCCAAAACGGGAAATGTGGATTTCGTGGCCCATCGGGGCGAATACGAAAGCCACACCTGGGTGCCGCTGAAGGATTACCAGCGCAACCGCATCCTCACTTTTGCAAATCCCGAAATCATCGACCCCTCGCGAACGAAAGACGCTTGGAATCTCACGCAGTCGCAGATCTCTGTCGGTTCTGGCGGGTTGTTCGGCAAAGGCTGGCAAAAGGGCACGCAGGCCCAGCTCGGCTACTTGCCTTCGGGAGTGGCGCACAACGATTTTATCTTCTCGGTCATCGCCGAGGAGGAAGGTTTTTTGGGAAGCCTCACGGTTCTCACCCTGTTTGGAGTAGTGATGTTTAACGGCGTTCGCATCGCCGGACTCGCCAGAGACCGCTTCGGCAAACTGCTCGCCATCGGCGTGACAGTGCTGTTTGCGGTGCACGTATTCGTTAACATCGCGATGACATTCGGGATGGTGCCCATCACGGGCATACCGCTTCCCTTCATCAGCTACGGTGGCTCCTTTGTGCTTAGTTGCTGTTTGCTGCAAGGACTGGTCCAGAGCGTCTATCGCTTCAGGAAGGATCCCATATGAGATCGCTTCTTCGCGCTAACGACCGCTCTGCCGGAATCTCCTGCACGGCAACTCCTGCACCGGGGCTAACCGTCGTAACAAAACACGACAACCGCCATGAGCGACACAACCCAACCCGCCCCCCACACGAACGACGTCCCGCCCCAGGACGCCGCCCAAAAATATGACGAGGAGTTAGCCAATCCTCCGCCGCAAACCGCTCCCGAGCCAGTCAGTGCTGCCGAACTAAAAGCCGGTGCCAAAGAACGCGCTCAGCAGCGTCCCCTGCTCCAGAAAATCCTCTCGGTTTTCCAAAAAGAGAAAACCTCCTTCCGCGAGCTCATCATTAATTCCGAGCCGCTCGAAAAACGCGTCGCTCTCCTCGTCGACGGCACGCTCGAGAAATTCGAGATCGAGCGCGAGTCCGACAACCGCATGGTCGGCGGCATCTACAAAGGCCGCATCAAAAACCTCGACGCTGGCCTAAAAGCCGCCTTCGTCGACATCGGCTACAGCAAAAACGCCTTCCTCCACTACTGGGACATGCTGCCCGCCGCGGCCGACTCGTCGGTCGAAGTCGTGCGCGTTAACAAGCGCAAAGACGCCCCGCTCCGCAGCGCCGAACCGACTGTCAAGGACATCCCCGGCCTGTATCCGCCCGGCACTGACATCGTCATCCAGGTGACGAAAGGCCCGATCGGCACCAAGGGTCCGCGCACCACCACGAACCTCGCGCTACCGGGACGTTATCTCGTCCTCATGCCGTTCTCCGACCAATGCGGCATCTCCCGCAAGATCGAGGATCACAAGGAGCGCCAGCGCCTGAAGCAGATGCTCAACGAGCTCACCATCCCCGAGGGCATGGGCGTGATCGTGCGCACCGCCGGCGAAGGCAAGAAGACGCGTTACTTTATCCGCGATCTCCATCTGCTCCTCAAAACGTGGGCCAGCATCCAGGAAAAACTCCAAACCGACAAAGCGCCGGCTTGCCTCTATCAGGAGCCCGACCTCGTCGAGCGCACCGTCCGCGATTTCCTCACCGAGGAAGTCGACCGTGTCCTTATCGACAACGCCGAGGACCACAGCCGCACGCAAAAACTCGTCGCACAGATCTCCAAGCGCTCCGCGTCCAAGATCGCCCTCTACAAGGACAACATCCCAATCTTCGAGCGCTTCAACATCGAGCGCCAGATCGAGCAGACCTTCCAACGCAAAGTCCCGCTCCCGTCCGGCGGTGAAATCGTCATCGACGAAACCGAGGCGCTCATCGCCATCGACGTGAACACCGGTTCGCACAAGAACCGCGGCGGCGACGAGAAAAATACCATCTACGCCGTCAACCTTGAAGCGGCCACGGAGATCGCGCGTCAGATCCGCCTTCGCAACCTCGGCGGTCTGATCATCATGGACTTCATCGACATGAAGGAACGGCGCCACCGCAACGCCGTCTACGAGAAGATGGTTCAGGCAATGTCCGAAGACAAAGCCAAGAACCACATCCTGCCGATCTCGCAGCTCGGCATCATGCAGATGACCCGCCAGCGCCAGCAGGAGTCTCTCTCGAGCAACTTGTACACCGACTGCCCGTATTGCCGCGGCCGCGGTATCGTGAAATCCGCCACCACGATGTCGGTCGAGCTTCAGCGCAAGCTGTCGTCGATCGTCCGCCGCCTGCAAGCGCGTGGCGACGGCAAGGAGTACTCACTGCGCGTGCTCGTTCACCCGAGCATTCTCGAACGCCTCCGCAGCGAAGATGCCGAACTACTCGTACGTATGGAAAAACTCTTCGGCGTGAAGCTGGCCTTCCGCGCCGATCTCAACTACCACGTCGAGAACTTCAAAATCATCAACGCGATCACAAACGAAGAGTACCGTTAAACTTTTGGTCGACGACATTAATTCCGTTGCCGGACATTAATTCTGTTGGCCGTGACATTAATTCCGTTGTTTTAGCATTTCGCCGCGACATTAATTCTGTTGCTGAGAACCGAGACCCGAGAGATCCCTCTCGGGTCTTTTCGTAAGTCCCCATCTTCACGTTGGTGAATCGTTACATAAATTCAGATATGGCTCTCACCGCCAGCCGCTGAGGGCTGCTATATAATACGTTTACTGCGGGTGCCTTTCCCGAAAACGTTCGTACCTCTTTTCGAGTGCCGCCATTAGCTGCTCGTCCAATAATGTCGAACAATACGAGCGTGGCTACGTCGCCATTAACCCGTAAGCATCGGTAATTTTTGCCAAGTGAGTTCGTGTAGTATCGTCCGACCTCCAGATCAGCTGGTTTTCCTGCAAGAGGAACGATATCTGCGATTTCAACAATAGGCGCGTCACCCGATCGCATCAACTCCCCGAGTTCTCGCATAACGTCGCAGCTTCCGCAAACAACATAGCCTCATGAAAATTATCCCCGTTATCCTGCTAAGCTGCTTAGCCCTTCCTGTATTCGCCAGCCCCGAAACTCAGCGCGCCAAAGCCGAAGAGCTCTATCGGCTCTCCGACTCGAACGTTTCCAAATATATTGATTCCAAAATCAACGATCTCTCCAAAAAGATGACGGCCGAGGGGAACCTTCCCAAAGAGGCTATAACCGAGGTGACCAATGCCTTGCGTGTCTATGTTACAAAACACATCGACGTTAAAAAGATCGAAGAAATTTACATAAGCGGGCTCGAAAAGGACCTGACCGAGGAGGAACTCACCGCGGCCATCGAAGCGCTGAAGACGCCTGCACTCCAGAAAATCAAAACCAAGATGCCTGCACTAAGAAAAGAGGCTGAATCAGCCATGGAGAAAGGGCTCCAAGTTGACCAAGAGGACCTCAAGGAGCAGATCAACGCGATCCTCAAGAAGTACCGGTAGTAGTACCGACTCGCGTATTAAACTATCCAGCCGAAGGCCGAAGCACCTGCGCACGCCGGCTCACCACAGCCGGCGTGTGTCGCATTCAACCGTAACCGCCAAAGTCCATCCGGCTCCAGCGGGCCGTCATTTTCCCACAGCTGGCTAGCTCGGTTGCGATCCTGATTAACGAGGCCGCGCGGTTGGGTGCGATGTGATTTTTTGTTGTTGGTTCGGAACGTCCGGTTAGGTTGCGTGTCCAGCAGAGCTGCGTTCCCCGCGGGACGCCTCCACTCCAACACCTTTATCATGAAACGTCTCTTCGCCGCGTGCTCCCTCGCTTTCGCGTTAATCTACTCCGGCTGCGCCACCCATCACGGCATGGCGACGCTGGACGAAAACACGGCCGCCAAACCGACCAAAGCCGTTTATCTGCTCAGCGTGACTTTGAAAAACACGCTGATTCCCGCGTACCAACCGAAGCTCGTCTCCATCAAGGTCCACAAGCTGGTACAATCAAATTATCCCGTCATTCAACTTTTCGAAACCGATCAACAGGCGAAAAACGAGACGTTCACGCCCACGACCGGCAACACCTACTTGCTCCGCTTTGAATTGGAGCCGGGCGAATACTCGCTTCTTGGGCTGAATAGCCTCGGCGAGTCGATGTTCATCTCCAGCCCGTTCTTCACGCCCGTTCAGGGTCGCATCTCCGCTTCGAAGCCCGGGATTTACTATCTCGGCCATATCGAGGTGAACATCCGCGAACGCAAAGGCGACGAGTTTCACGCCGGCGGAATTCTCCCGACACAGGAACAACGCCTGACGGGCGGTTTCGGCGGCACCTTTGACGTGGAAATCACGGACCAGTGGGCCACCGATGAAGAAAAATTCCAGACACGTTTCCCGGCACTAACGAAGGCCACTGTTCAAAAATCGGTGCTCTCGCCCTTCAACCGTGCGCGCGCTCAAGCTTGGTGGATGTTGAACAACTTCACAGAAGTACCGTAACAGATTTCTACAGCCTGATCCTTTCGAAGCCGGACCTAAATGGGTCCGGCTTTTTTATGCAAAGGGACGAATCCCTCATTCTCAGGGACCACCGCACAGCAACTCGCGACAAATCGATCCTTTCACTAGATCTAATTCCAGGATCACGCCACGCCTCCTTCGTCCCTGTGAAACCTTCGCCCCTCATTCCCGTCTGCTGGACATAAAACTCATCATGAGAATTCCAGCTTCTGCCAAGCCCAGCCTCTCCCCTTTCGTGGCCGTCGCGTTTCTAGTCATCTCGCTCACCGGCGCGTTGCTCTTCTTTCACATCAAGAACGGCGTAGTCATGGTGTTGCACGAATGGTTCGGCTGGGCGTTCATTGTTGCCGGCCTTGTGCACATTTTACTGAACCTAAAACCACTGCTCAGCTACTCGAAATTCCGGAGCGGCTGGGTTTCCTTGTGGCTCGCACTGATGCTTACCGTTGCGCTCGCCATTGTCGGCCTAAATCACCACGGCAATCCGCATCGCGAGGGCAACAACTCACCTGTAACAAGCAATCGCCCATAGCCGACCAGCATTATCACGGCAGCAACAACAGTTTCCCCGTGGTACCGCGAGCCTCCAGCGCTCGATGAGCAGCCGCAGCCTCCGCGAGAGGAAATGTTGCTCCGACGCGAACGCTAAGCGCCCCATCGGCAATCCAGCGGAAAAGATCGTCCGCGCGTTTTTGGAGCTCTTCGGTGGTTGCGGTGTAATGCCCGAGCGTCGGGCGCGTCAGGAACAAAGAGCCTTTTTGCGACAGAATGAGCGGCGAGAACGACGGCACCGGGCCGCTCGCGTTTCCAAAAGAAACCATCATGCCGCGCGGGCGCAGGCTCGCTAAACTGCCTTCGAATGTGTCTTTGCCGATAGAATCGTAGACGACGTCAACGCCACGTCCGCCGGTGAGTCGCTTCACGGCTTCGGCGAAATTCTCCTTGGTGCTTACAATCACGTTCTCAGCGCCTGCCTCGCGCGCCAACGCCACTTTGGCCTCCGAGCCGACAACGCCGATGACACGTGCTCCGCGGGATTTGGCGATCTGCAACAACAACAAACCGACACCGCCAGCAGCAGCGTGAACCAGCGCCGTGTCGCCCGGCTTAAGCGGAAACGTGTCGCACGCCAGATAGTGCGCCGTCATGCCCTGCAACATGACGGCCGCTGCGGTTTTAATCTCGATGCCGCTCGGCACATGCACGGCGTTCGCAGCAGGTGCCGTTGCGTACTCGGCATAGCCACCCGTCACTTTGGCAGAAGCAATACGATCTCCCACTTTGAAACGCGTCACGTCGGAGCCCACGCGAGTCACGACGCCAGCGGCTTCATTTCCCAGCGTCGCGGGCAGCGGAACGGGATAAAGTCCCGTGCGTTGATAAACATCGATGAAGTTTACGCCAGCAGCCGCCACGTGAAAAACCACTTCGTCGGCCCCCGGCTCCGGCATGGCGACTTCTTCGCAGCTCAACACCTCGGCTCCGCCATTTTTGGAAATTCGAATCGCACGCATGATCCACAACAGAACAAACGCACGACGTCTCGCAACCTCGAAGCAGAAGCCTTTCGCCATTCGAAAATGACAAAAAGTGCGGCGGAAACCGAGTCGCCTGTTTGAGCCGTCGCACTAAACTCGCCGCGAAATCGTTCATTCTCCCCAGAAAACATCGTATGAAAAACATCCCCGTCATCACGGTGTGCGAGACGAGTCTCGCTGCCGCTTACGAAAAAGCTCTCGTTTCCCTTCATGAAAACGGAACCCGTTTTCGAACGCAGTACGACAAACCCGGGGATCCGCTCAGCATCGACTGTACGTTGAACCTGACCGTGCTCGATCCGCTCTCCGAGCCGATGATTCACAAGGCATTTCCGGGCGGCATCGAAGATCTGCGCGAGTACGTGATGGAGCTCTGCGGCGCGAAAGATCATTGGGTGAAAAACATGAACGATTCCTCCGATACGCGCTGGGAATACACTTATCACGGACGCCTCGCCGCCTACGGCAGTTGGCAGGAAAAAAAGGACAACCAACGCGTTCGTGCCGGCGGCTTTTGCATCGATCAGGTCGAGGCCGTCATCGCGAAGCTTGTGAAGCAGCCGTTCACGCGGCAGGCGCAGATGATCACGTGGATGCCCAACGTTGACCTCGAGTGCTACGATCCACCGTGCCTGCAATCCATTTGGTATCGCTTGATGGAAGACGAATCCGACGGCACTTCCTGGCTCAACTGCAACATACGGTTTCGCAGCAATGACGCTTGGGGCGCTAGTTTTATGAACATGTTCGGCTTTATCATGTTTAGCCGTGACGTGATCGCCGCCGAAATCTCCAAACGCACCGGCAAAACCGTTAAACTCGGCCGCCTCAACTGGCAGGCAGACTCTTACCACATCTACGGCAAGGATATCGCCGACGCGAAGAAGCGCCTGTTCGACCGCATCGGTCAGGGCACGCTCGCCGACCGCACCTACGAATTCTCCGATCCCGCCATTCACGAAATGTACACGGAAGCGGAAGCCGCCGTCCGCGAGAAAATCGCCGACTACGACCGCAACCATTGATCTCCGGCAACCCTCACCTTTTGCTACCGATAATCTGGCCGATCGGAAAAAGATAACGAAGGCTCTTCGACGCTTCGCCCTCGCGAGCGTTGAACTGGAACGCGAGGTACGTCCTCGGCAGGTCCTTGCCTGTCACGAGAAAGATCGAGCGCGTCTTTGCCGACTCGTTACGCCGCACGACCTTTACCGAGTCCAACGTTTCTGCGTCCGCGAGTGGCAGGCGATCGGGGTCAACCATTTCGCTCAGAACCACGCATTCCGTGTGGTCGTACTCACCACTTGATTTCCCAGGCTCGACCAAACTACCGATTTCCATGCTGGCCATGGGCGTATCATGGCGCAGTCGTTCCACAGATATCCCAAGCTTGCGAAGCTCAGCCACAGACCGAATGACGGACGTTTCGGCCCACACGCTTGGTGCTAGCAACAAGCAACTCAAAACGGTTCCGATGATAAACACGCGTCGCATAGAAAAAGAAGGGGCATCTCGGTTATATAAGAAGCAACTTAATTCAGCACATCGTGCAGGCCGAGAAGTCGTCGCTGCAGGAGCAGCCCTGCACAACAACGCACCTAACCCGAGACGGCGGCATAAGCAGGATTTGTTTTCATCTATTTTCCGATGGGAACGGAAAAACCGGCGTTTGCGCGCGCGCCGACACCGGAACCTGCCGATACTCCACCATTGCCGCGCAGACCGGCGCAACCCGACAGTATCATCACCCAAGCTAACGCAGCCAAAAGGAGAATTCGCTTATACATATCAGTCCTGCGACCTCTTCCCACTGCCCTAGTTCCGCCGACCCTACCCAGCCTAAGTGCTATTCGACATGGTCTTCAACCCAGCACCGCCAGCCACTAACCTCTTAAAGTCGCTAAAAACGACCGACATGTCAGCAACCATCGATCTTGCTACAAGCTTCTGCCTTACCCGGAGCCGTTGCCGTAAGGGATCTGATCGAGGCGGACTTTCAACTCCACCACCAACTATCCTACGAAGAAACTACTTCTGCTTTTTATCTTTTTCGCCATAGCCGTCACCGGCAGGTCACAAGCTCTCCCAGGAGTGCATCCCTATCCTCACGCTTCCGTAGTCTTTGTGGACATAGGAGAAGACTTCGAGGACGACACGACCACGGGAATCGCAGCCGGTGTGGTGTTCGCACTCCACCACGCGATCGAGGTCGAGAACATTCAGTTCGCGACTAAGTTGAAACCAAACCTATGGGGCGGCAACTACTACGGCGAGAGAAGTGATTTCAAATTCAACGAAACTTTGCTCACCTACCGTTATTCGTTTTTTGTGACTCCCCGCTTCAGGCTGTTTGTCGGTGGCTCCGGCGGCGTGGTCACATTGAAGTACACACGTGATTACTTCGACTATCGCGGCGCTAGGGAAAACCGGCGCGCCCACGCACAATCAGACGCGCCTTTATGGTTCCGACCATCTCAACGCGCAGCGGCGTAAAGGCGGTCGAGCAGCTCCATATTGCGAAGCGTTTCCTTTAAGCTGAAGAAGGGCGTCCGCTTATTGAGGATCGCTTCGGCGAAATCTTCCACCTCAAGCTTATAGCGGTCACTGTTGGCCACTTTGATCGTCTGCACGACCTGGGTGTTCACCGTGATCGTCATATCGCAGGCCTCCTCTAGGAAAGTGTTCGGCACATTCAATACGCCTTTCGTACCGACGATCTGCGATTCGATCTGCTTGTCCGCATTGAAGCCACAATGGATCGAGGCGATCAGCCCCGAGGGATACTTCATCAATGCCGAGAAAATCATATCCACACCGCCGCTCTTCACACACTGCACAGAAATATCCTCCGGAATTGGTGCGGACGCGATTGTCGTGCCCGTAACGGAAGCCTGGATACGCGCAATTTCATCCGCCACCATTCCCGTAAAATTGAGCGGATAACAGCCCACGTCGTACAATGCACCGCCACCCAACTCAGGCACGTATTTGATTGACGACGGATTCGAGAGGAAAAAGCGAAACACGGAATGGATGAATTTGATCTCGCCGAGCACGCCGTTGCGCAGCACTTCGAGCACCTTGCGCGTGCAATCGGTGTAGCGGTACATGAACGCCTCCATCAGCAGCACGCCGTTTTTTTCGGCCGCCGCGATCATTTCGCGGCATTCGGCCGCGTTCAGGCCAATCGGCTTTTCGCAGAGCACGTGCTTTTTCTGCTCGGCCGCCTTGATCGTCCACTCGCGGTGCATCGCGTTGGGAAGCGGGATGTAAACCGCATCGATTTCGGGATCGCGCAGAAGTTCCTCGTAAGAACTGTAGACTTTCGGGCAGCCGAATTTGGCGCGGCACTCCTCGGCCTTTTTCGCATCGCGCGAAGCGATCGCGTGGAAAACCGAGTTGGACGAACGCTGAATCGCAGGGATCACCGCTTCACGAGCAATACGCGCATAACCGAGGACGCCCCAGCGGATTTTCTTGTTGGAAGTTTTCATGAGAAAGCGGGCGTAGTGAAAGCGAAGATCGCGCTTTGCACAACCCGCTTTCGTTCATCCGCTGCTCCGCCCCGACATCTCGCGTTCGATCGTTTCGAGCGATTTCTGCTTCGTTTCGGGAAGAGAGCGAAAGATGAAGAGAAATCCCAAAACGCAGACGACCGCGTAAACCCAAAACGTGCCATCGGCACCCAGTCGGCGGTTGAGAATGGGGAAGGTAAAGGTGAGGACAAAGCACGCTAACCACAGCGCCGCGACAGCGACCGACATCGCCGCACCCCGAATACGATTGGGAAATATTTCGGAAATCACCACCCACGTCACCGGCGCAAGTGTCATTGCATAGCAGCCAATCGCCGCAAGGACGAGCAGCAGCAACGGCAAGCCTTGGACGCCACTGTGATAACAAAAACCCATCACCGTGTAGATGATCGCCAACCCCGCCGCGCCCAGCAGCATCAGCGGCCGCCTGCCGAACTTGTCAACCGTACCAAGCGCGACAAACGTAAAGAGAAGATTCACCGAACCGGTTGATGCGATATTTTTCAGCACCGTCGAAATATCATAGCCGGCCGCACGGAAAATCTCCTCGGCATAGTTGAAGATCACATTGATGCCGCACCACTGCTGAAAGACCGCGAGCACCACGCCCAGCACGATCGCGCGACGCATTTCCGGACGCAGCAGATCGCCAAAAGGCACGCGTTCGGTCTGGCCCGCTCCGAGCGTCGCCTGCACATTGCGTGCTTCGGCTTTGGCATAAGCAGGACCACCAATCGACGAAAGCACCGCGCGAGCACGTTCGTGCAATCCTCGTTTCGTCAACCAACGCGGGCTCTCCGGGACAAAAAACATACCGACAAAAAACAAAGCCGAAGGGACCGCGGTCAGAGCGAACATCCAGCGCCAAGCAGCTTGGCCATACCACGAAGCTCGAATAAATTCGTCAGTCGCACCGGCGGGCAGATTCCGACCGATGCACCAGTCGATGAATTGCGCGAGCAAGATCCCGATCACGATCGTCAGTTGGTTCACCGCCACAAGGCGTCCTCTCATCGAGGACGGAGCCACCTCGGCAATATACATCGGAGAGAGTCCCGAGGCCAAACCAATCGCTACACCACCCAGCATCCGCCAGAGGACAAATATCGTCACACCGTTGGCAAAAGCATTCCCGAGCGACGTAACCGCAAACAAGAAAGCTGAGACGATCAACAAACGTTTGCGGCCAAATTTGTCGCTCAAAGCTCCCGTGCAAAGAGCGCCGGCAAAACACCCGATCAACGCACAACTGTTGGCCCAACCCGACGCCGACGCGCCGCGCAGCCCAAAGTAAGGTTCGAAAAATTGTTTCGCACCGCCGATCACCACCCAGTCGTATCCGAAGAGCAGACCACCGAGCGCAGCAATAAACGAGATGAGCCAGACATAACCAGACTTCGTAACCAAAGGCGCATCAGATGAGTTTGGAATTTTTGCAGGGGTAATCATCGTCTTAAGTGTTTAATTGTTCAGGAAGTCAGCAGCCAATGCATGGCTTGGGTCGCGCTGGAGCACGGTGCGAAGAAGTTTCTGCGCCGCCTTCGTTTGGCCGAGGCCGAGGCGGGCCTGCGCCTCCAGGAACAACGCGGTCGTTTGTTGGCGCACTTTCAGATCGTCTTCAAACAACAACATCGTCGGGAGAGACGTCGCAAAATAGTCGATCGTCGCACGCGCAGCATAAAGGTTCTTCGCGTAGGCGAGTAGCTCTTTCAACAAGCGTTCGGCACGCGCCTTCTGGCCGAGACGCCGCCAAGCGAGCGCAGAGTAATAAGTCATTTCGGAGAAGTTGCGTACGCTCATCTCTTGGAAATCGCCTTTGAAGGTTGCCGCGGCGGTCCAGTGTTCTTTGGCCTCTTTGAGATGAGCGAGCGCGGCACATGCTTCGCCGAGCCAAAAATAAATATCGCTGCAATTGGCCAGCAGATGACGCGCCTCACCGAGGTTTTCCGGAATATGAAGCGCCGAGAGAAAGTGCGCCTTCGCTTCGGCAGCATCTCCGCGCATCAGCGCGACGCGGCCAAGCAACAAGTGAGCGCGAACATACTGGCCGAGCACCTGTCCTTCGCCACCTTCCCAAGGCTGAAACTTCCGCGTAGAAATCAGTTCCAGCGCTTTCTGCGGCTGGCCGACTTGATTGTAGAGTGAACAAATCTCCACCGCCAAATCGTCGCGGCTCGCGACCAGCGATGGATTTTTTTCGAGTTCGGCAAGCCGACGCCTCGGCGAAATGCCGATCCGCTTCCACAACTGGTCGTTTTCGAAAAGGAAGCGGGCGTCCAACGGATCGGCCCGACGTGCGGCTGCGTATGCGCGACGCGCTTTTGTCGGAGAATGGAGAATGTTGTAGCAACCAATTCCCAGGTTCCGCCAAGCGACGGCATTCGACGGCTCCAGGCGCACGACTTGTTCCCACAGCGCAATCGCTTCCTGGTGGCGGCGGCGGTCATAAAACAAATTGCCCAAATAATAGCGTGCGCGTGCATCGCGGGCGTTTGTCGCTATGGCGTAGTTGAGCACAGCGATGTCTTCGAGCCGCGAGGGAAAACAATAATGCGGCAGCGCCTTCATCGCTTTCTTTAGCTCGTGGCGTGCAGACACCTCGTCTCCCAATCGGCGGTAAAGCCAAGCGCGATGATACGCGAGGAGAGGCTCCGTGCCGCTCAACGCCTCTGGCTTTACCGCGCCCAGCAACTCGATCGCCTCGCGCAAGAAACCGGCGCGTGACAGATCGAGCGCGAGATCGAGGTGAGTTTTGGAATCGCACGTGAGTTTGTCTCCGCGAAGCCAGCGAGCCCACCCGTCGAGCGGATCGAGCGCGAGCGTGGATGTAAGCAATGTTTCGACTTCAGCATTCCGGCGAAGTTTGCGCAAGACCATCGACTTGAGATCCCGCGCGCGAAGATTGTCGCTGTTGACCTTGAGAGCGCGGTCGAGGTGATCGAGCGCGGTTTCCCATTTTCCACGGCAGCAATCGATTTCGGCCAGCGCGTGATACCCCGCGGCCTGCCACGCGTGGTTCCAAGTCGCCTTGTAAAACGCATCGTACGCCTCGTCGTCACGGCCAAGGTGCCGCAAGCAAATGCCGAGTTGGTACAACGGTTCGCCGTCGTACGGATTGAGATTTCGCACGGTAAGGCGCGCAATGCTCGCCCGGAGGAACCTTTCCGCATCGGTAAACTCTCCGCGACGCAGATGCCAGCGGCCCAGCGCGAGATTGCAGCGCGAGTCTCCCGGATCGCGCCTCAACGCCTCATGCCAGTAGAGCTCCGGCTTGCGCGTGGCGTGGCGATATTGCTCCAAATGCAGTCCGATCAGGTAGAGTTCATCGCTGCCGGCGACGTTGCGCGGAGCAGGCGGTTCGGTCGCCGCCGGCGGCACATCGCCGGGTTTGATCTCACGATGCACGTATTCGATGAGCTTTCTTCCGTTCGCTTCGACAAGAATGGACAAAGCCGTCGTTTTCGTCGCGGGTACTCGCAACGTATCGACAAACGGCTTGGCCGGTGAAAGATCGCGCGTGAAGGCCGCAAGCGGTTTACCTCCGCGGCAAACGACAATTTTCGCCTGCTTGCAGGGGGTCGTCACAGCCACGCCGAACCGGAGCACTCCCCTTTCCACCTCAAAGCTGACCGCAGCGTCGATATTCGCATGCTGCGCGGAACCTATTGATCGGATTGGATACCAAAATTGGCTCCAGCTTTTGGTTTCGCCTGGCATCAAAAATGAAAAATCCGGCTGATTATCCGTGTAAACGCCAGCCATGATTTCGATGTATGGCCCGTATTCCCCGTTGGAATCGGCATCCGTGAGGTTGCGGTCCCAAGCGTAGCCAAATTCGTGATTTCCCCAGGTCCACTGCTTCTTTCCTGGAGATATGTGGTGGTTTGCCACGTGAATTATGCCGGCCTGAGCTTTGTAGTCGTACCCGCCGAAGAAATCCTCGCGCGTGCCCATGCACATGTACGACGTGGGCACGGGAATGTTCGCATACCAGGAAAGATCGTCGGGGCGATAGGCCACTTGCGATCCGCGGCCTCCGCAATGAGGCGGAACGAACTGCCGAGGCACTTCGTTCTTTGGAATCCCCTTCTGACCACGCGCTCCGTAATCGACGCCGTAGTATCGGCCACGGCACAACGGGTACGTGCTCATCGCCCGCTTGGCGTGATCGGCCACATACGTGGCGTCCGGTGGAAAAAACGAGCGATACGCCTCGTGCACTCGCGTCGCCACGTTGGCCCACCAGAGGAAGGTTTGCACATCGGCCGTGCGGTTGTAAGCGCGAGCCTTTAATTCGATCAACGATCGGCCTGGATGCAGGCAAACGCCGTGCATGCCTTTCATGCGCGCCATGGGATCGTGCTCAGAAAGCCAAACCGTCATCGAGCCGTCCGCATGCTCCTCCACGTGAACATCGGCTGGCATGAAGGTCGATGGCCGATGGTGCTGCGGCCAGTTAAACTCGATGCCACCGCTAATCCAAGGACCCGCAAGGCCAACCAGCGCGGGTTTGATTACCGGTTGATAATAGATCAGGTCGTAGTTGTTCGTCTTGTCGACAGCCCGGTGGATGCGTCCGCCGAGTTCCGGCAGGATCATCACGGAGAGGAACTCGTTCTCGATAAAAATCGCCTCCCACGGGCGATTCACAGGCGTCTCTGAAATGCGCGAGTAATACGGCAGCGGATACACACAGCCGCTGGAGCCTTGATAGACGCGCTTCTCCAGGAACATCGGGCTCCGGTCGGGCGCCTGGGGCTGGTAGGTCGGCAAAACAACGGTGTCGCGGCGGACAAAAACAGAGTTGGCCATGAGCAGCAGTTTGATTCATCTTATGCTCCCGATCCTACTTCGCCAATGGATAACGTTATGATAAACCTGGACGATCTTATGGCATGAAAACAACCCGCGTGCGCCGAGAAGGCTTTAAAGGACAGCGATTGCTCGTCGTGCCCGCCCCGATCCGTGAAGGGGCATCGCGGCATCCGTTGCTTCGCACGCTCCTTGTGACTGATGCTGGTTTTTTCCCGCACGCGATCGGCCATCGCGTGGAACGACCACAAGGCGCCGCCACACACCTCGTGATCGCTTGTCTGCACGGCCGCGGATGGATTCGTGCCGCGTCACGCACACAGCCGGTCGGCGCTGGCGATTTGGTGTGGTTGCGGGCTAACGAACCACACGCCTACGGGAGCGATCGCGAAGACCCGTGGACGATTAGCTGGGCACATTTCCGTGGCGACGAGTGCACACACTGGAGGAAGCTTCTCGGCTGGGCTAGTGACGAAGAGACAGAGATCGGACACGTCGCGCCGCACCAGTTGGCAGAGCTGAAGCTTGAGCACGTTTACGCTGCGCTTGAGTTGGGTTACGCGTTGCCTCAGCTGCTCAGCGCGGCGATTGCGTTGCGTTCATTTTTTTGCGCGGCGATGCAACTCACGAGCGCTAATCGCCCCACGCCTTCGACGGCCGAACGCATCAATGCTGTTCAAGAAAAGCTGCGGGAGTCCTGCGCACTTCCCTTCCGCCTCGAAGAAATCGCCGCGGCGGCCAATCTTTCGGTGCCGCATTTCTCGGAGTTGTTTCGACGACAAACCGGTTACGCTCCGATCGACTATTTGATCAGACAACGCATCCAGCGCGCCTGTCTCCTGCTCGACACCACGGAGCACCCTATCGGCGACATCGCGACCCAGGTGGGCTACAACGACCCGTATTATTTCACGCGCAGCTTTCGCCGTGTGATGGGCTGCTCGCCCCGCGCCTATCGAAGCACCGTGAAGGGTTGAGCATAAACCACTTTCCGGTGGCATCTCGCGAATCTGCGCACATGGTAAAACCATCAAATTTCTCCCCGTGAAATCTACCCTCTGTTCCAAACGCTTTTTGAAAAGCCTGACGCTTGCAGCCGTAACTTTTGTCAGTGCGAGGACCGTTCTACTCGCCGCCGCGCCAGCATCCGAACCTTTAGCCACCACCACGTCCGGCAAGGTCAGTGGATATGTCGACAGCGACATCAACGCGTTCAAAGGCATCCCTTACGGCGGTGACACCGCGTTGCGTCGTTTCAAAGCGCCCATCCCGCCCGAACCATGGGAGGGCGTGCGGGAGTGCAAGGAATTTGGCCCGATGGCGATCCAGCCGAACGGCTACCATGCTGACCGCCGGGATCGTCCGACTTCCCGCCAGGACGAAGACTGCCTCAAACTAAACGTCTGGACCCCTGGCCTGCGCGACGGCAAGAAGCGCCCTGTACTCGTCTACTTCCACGGCGGCGCTTACAGCGGCGGCACGGTGACGTCTGATCTCTACGACGGCGTTCACCTCTGCAAAAAAGGCGACGTGGTTGTCGTCACAGTCAACCACCGCTTGAACGGCTTCGGCTATTTGTACCTGGCGGATTTGTGCGGCGAAGCTTACGCCGACTCCGGAAACGCCGGCCAACTCGACCTCATTCTCGCGCTGAAGTGGGTGCGCGACAACATCGCAGAATTCGGCGGCGATTCGGGCTGCGTGACCATCTTCGGCCAGTCCGGTGGCGGCGCAAAATGCGCCACGTTGATGGCGATGCCTGCCGCACGTGGGTTGTTTCATCGAGTCTGGACCATGAGCGGCCAACAGCTCACCGGCCGCACGCGCCAGCACGCCAATGACACGGCGCGCGAGTTCCTCACCAAGCTGAACCTTGCGCCCAGCGAAATCGGAAAAGTAAATGCCCTCAAAACCGAACAGCTTGTTACCGCCATGATCGGTGGCACATGGACGCCCGTGATGGACGGAAAAAATCTGCCTCGCGATCCTTTTTCGCCCGACGCCTCACCGCTTTCGGCTGACATCCCGATGGTCATGGGCAACACTCACGACGAAACGCGCAGCCTCATTGGCGCTGCCAACCCGGAGTTATTTTCCCTCACGTGGGAAGCTCTGCCTGCCGCGATCACAAAGCACGTAAAGCAATTTCTCGGCCCGCTCACACCCGACAAGGTGATCGCAGAGTACCGGAAAATGTACCCGAACTACAGCTCCGCCGACGTGTTTTTTGCCGCCACGACCGCAGCACGCTCTTGGAAAGGCTTCGTGCTGGAGTCAGAACGGCGCGCACAGCAGAACGGTGCCCCAACCTACGTCTATTATCTAAACTGGGGTTCCCCCGTTGACGGCGGCAAATGGAAGGCACCGCACACGCTCGATATTCCGCTCGTGTTCGACAACATCGCGCACGACCCGCTGACAAAAGACATCCCCGAAGCACAGCAAATGGCCGACCTGATGAGCGACGCGTTGATCGCGTTCGCGCGCACCGGAAACCCGAACACCGGCAAGTTGCCGCAATGGCCGCGCTTCGATGTTGAAAAACGGCCCACGATGCTTTTCGACCTGCAGCCGCGAATCGAAAAAGATCCGCGTGGTGGCGAACGCAAGTTGTTCGCCCCTGCGGAGTACGTTCAGCCAGGCACGTAGCCGATTAAATGCGCTACACACCGAGTTAAGGTGAACTACTCGGTATAGCTAAATACTATTGTCGTCCTCCTCTCCCTAAATTTGGGGAGAAATCCTGACTGTGAATGCATGCTTTGAACCGGCATGCTCCTCTCAGTTTCCTTCCCCTACCGGCGCTCAAATCGAGTGCCTATTTTTCCCCATCATGAAACGTTCGTTACTGGCCCTCAGCCGCCTCGTCGTCGGCTTTCTTACCCTCACTGTTTGCACGCTGAACGCAGCGACTTCCTTGATGGAGAACTTAAACCGCGGCGTCGTCGCCGTACGTCCCTCATCGACTGAAGTTTTCGTCAGCTGGCGGCTTCTCGGCACCGAATATGCCGCACAAGTCGGAGGCACGAGCATCGCCTTCAACCTTTATCGCGCCACCGGAGGCGGGGCGCCCGCGCTGCTCAACAGCTCTCCGCTCACCACCGCCACGTGCTACAGCGACACTGCAGCCGACCTCACCCAAACCAATCTCTATCAGGTCCGCCCTGTCGTGGGCGGCGTCGAACAAGCAGCCGACGGCTCGTACACCATCAGCGCCAATGCCGCCGTTCAGCCGTACCTTCGGCTCCCGCTCCAAGTGCCCGCCGGTGTGACGACACCCGACGGTGTGACTTGCTCCTACAGCGCCAACGATTGCTCCGTGGGCGACGTTGATGGCGACGGCGAATACGAAGTCATCGTGAAATGGGACCCTTCCAACTCACAGGATAACTCGAACAGCAGCTACACCGGGAACGTTTACCTTGATGCGTACAAGTTAAACGGCACGCACCTCTGGCGCATCGATCTCGGCATCAACATCCGCGCCGGCGCCCACTACACGCAATTCATGGTTTACGACCTCGACGGCGACGGCAAAGCCGAGGTCGCGTGTCGCACTGCTGAAGGTTCGAAGGGCGCGGACGGCGCCTACGTTGCCGCCGCAGCAAAGTTCACCGGCACCCGTCCCACGGCGGATATCAATGACACCGCTGATCGCCGCAACAGCAATGGCTATATCTTAACCGGCCCGGAATTTTTAACCATCTTCAACGGCCAAACCGGTGTCGAGATCACCTCGACCAACTACAATCCACCGCGCTATCCGGGCACCAACTTTCCAACAACCTCGCAGATCAACTCGCTCTGGGGCGACAACTACGGCAACCGAGTAGATCGTTTCCTGGCGTGCGTCGCCTACCTCGACGGCCAGCGTCCGAGTTTAGTGATGTGTCGCGGTTATTACACTCGCGCCGCACTCGTCGCTTATGATTTCCGCAACGGCGCGCTCACGCAGCGCTGGATCTTTGACACCAATCCCGAGGGAGCTACCGCCACAACGTGGGCCGCCTATCGCGGACAAGGGAACCACAACCTTTCCGTAGCCGACGTCGACGGCGATGGTCGCGATGAGATCGTCTACGGTTCCTGCGCAATCGACGACGATGGCCGCGGACTTTACTCCACGCAGCTAGGCCACGGCGACGCCCTCCATGTCACCGATCTCGATCCGAACCGCCCCGGACTGGAAGTCTGGGTCGCCCACGAAGACTACGCCAACAACGGCGGTCGTGGTCACACGTTGCGCGACGCTCGCACGGGCGAAATTTTGCTGAGCTTCCCCTCCAGCGACGACGCAGGACGCGCGATGACGGCCGACATCGACCCCGCTCACGCCGGCTATGAAGTCTGGGGCGCACGTGCCGCGGTCACGAACGTCGACGGCACCACGCTCAGCACGACAAAGCCCTCGATGAACTTTGGCATCTGGTGGGATGGCGACCTTTCGCGCGAACTTTTGGACGGCACGACGATTTCAAAATGGAATCCGACGACCAATTCCGTGGCTTCGCTGCTCTCCGCGTCAGGCGTTTCGTCGAACAATACCACCAAATCCACGCCCTGCCTCTCAGGCGACATCCTCGGCGACTGGCGCGAGGAAGTGATCTGGCGCGAAAGCGACAGCTCGGCTCTGCGTATTTACACCACCACTACCGCGACGACCTATCGCCTGCCAACGTTGATGCACAACCGGCAGTACCGCGAGTCGATCGCCTGGCAAAACGTCGCTTACAATCAGCCGCCATATCCAAGTTATTTTCTTGGAAACAGCATGGCCGCGGCCCCTGCTCCTGATCTGGTGACCTCGCTTGCAGGCCTCGGGACAATCACTCCGGCCGTCGTTTCGATCAATCGTTACGACCCCGCCACGTCCGACACCGGAGCGACGAGCGTCGTTTTTCGAGTCGCCTTCAACACCGCCGTGACAGGGGTCGACACCACCGATTTCACCATTACGGCAACCACCGGCACCATCACTGGGAGCGTCTCCGCAGTCACCGCGCAAAGCGCCACCACTTACGACGTATCTGTCAGCTCGCTTACTGGTTCGGGCACTCTGCGTCTGGATCTGAAAAGCAGCGGAACCGGCATCGTGAGCACGCCCGAGGGCACCGCCATCGCGACCGGCTTTGCCACAGGCGAAACTTACCATCGCGTCGTGATCGCCTGGCTGCAGTCAGCGCCGAACGGCGGACTCTGGAGCACCTCCTCAAATTGGGACAGTGGAGTGGTTGCGGATGGCGTCGGTATCGTGCCTACGTTTGGAAACTACGACGTAACGACCAACACCACCGTCGCGCTCGACTCCGCACGAACGCTTTCCGGACTGACCTTCGGTGACAGCGACACGACCTCAGCTGCAAGCTGGACGATCAACAACAACAGTACAGGCACAAACGTGCTCACACTCGACGTCGCAAGCGGCAGCCCAATTGTCACGGTCAATGCGCTCGGCGCTGGGGCCACCGCTACCGTCGCCACCGTGCTGGATGGCAATGACGGACTCATCAAAGCTGGTGCCGGAACTTTGGTGCTCAACCAAGCAAATACTCTGAGCGGAAGCCTTGCCGTAAACGCCGGAACCTTGCGCGTCGGTTCAGGCGGCTCATTGACACCAAGCACCGTCAGCCTGCCGTCCGGAAGCACACTTAACATCGCAGGTGGCACCCTGACCGCCAGCGGGCTAGTGACCGCAGCCGCCGGCACCGTCACCCTCGATTCCGGCGCCGCTAATTTCAACGCAGGATACCGAACCAACTCCACCAGCTCGACCACACTCCGCATCAACGGAGGCACGCTCACCGCCACGGACATCAACATGCGACGAACCAGTGGCAGTTCAGTCGACTTCACGACCGGTTTCATCGCGGCAGGCGGCACGGCAAACCTCGGCACGCTGGAACTCGGCAGCGACAATTCCTACGGTTCGATGTCGATTGAGGGCGGCACCGTAAATGCCACAGGCATCATCACTGTAGGCAACCAAGCCACAGCGGGACGCGGCGGCGCTTTCCGAGTCACAAGCGGCAGTCTCGTTTCGACCGAAACCACTTACGGCGTCGTTCTTTCGAAGGTCAATGGGACCAATGCCAACAATGTCGCTACCGCCAATTTCAGCGGCGGCGTGAGCACCGTTGAAAAGTTTACCTTCGGGTATAACAGCTCGGTGAATGCCGGCTCCGGCACGCTGACTCTTTCAGGCGGCGAGCTCTACCTTGGTTCTGGCGGTATGAAGTTGAACGGCACAACCGGCTTCACCGCCACGGTCAATCTCCAGGGCGGCACTCTCGGTGCAAAAGCAAACTGGGCAACCTTGCTGCCACTCATCCTCGCCAACACCACCGCGATCAAAACCGCGAACTTATCGGACGCGCCTTTCGACATCAGCCTGGACGGCGTGCTCAGCGGCGCTGGCGGCTTCACCAAAACGGGCACAGGCACGCTCACCCTTTCGGCGACGAACACACTGACCGGCGCGATCGCTGTAAATGCGGGCACACTGGCCGTTACCGGCAGCACGGCCTCCGCGAGCACCGTCAATGTTAACTCAGGCGGTACGCTCGCCGGCACTGGAAACTTCGGCACAGCCGTCCTCGCCAATGGCGGCACCCTCGCTCCAGGCGCAAACATACTAGGAACATTAAGTGGTTCGTCCCTCACCTGGAATGGCGGTGGGCGTTTATCCGTGAATCTCGGAGCCACCGGCAGTTCGGATCTGCTCGCACTCACCGGAGCTCTCACAAAGGGCTCCGCAGGCACTTACGAAATCGCCTTCGTGCCTGATGCAAATTTCGCAGCGGGCACCACGTACACAATCGCCACCTACGGCTCGACCACCTTTGCGGCGAGTGATTTCACCGTCACCGGCTTGAGTGGATACACACCGACGTTCACAGTCGGCGCGACTAGTTTGAAAGTTTCGTTCGCGGTTACGCCACCCTCGTTCACAAGCGCAACCAGCATCGGCGGGACGATCGGCAGCGCCTTTTCGTTCAACATCGTCGCATCCAATTCGCCGACCAGCTACTCCGCTTCCGGGCTGCCCTCCAGCCTGACTCTCAACACGTCGACCGGAGCCATCACCGGTACGCCAACCACACCCGGTACCTATATCATCACGCTCAGCGCGACAAACGCCGGCGGCACGACCTCCGTCACCGCAACACTAACCATCACCGAGAAGGCTGCGCTTGTCACGACGTTCGGCCAGGCCGGGGCAGCTGGAAATACCAACGCCAGCGGACTGAGCGCGCGCTTTAATTCTCCCGCAGGGCTGGCAATTGACAGCACCGGCGTGATCTACGTCGCAGACAGTGCTAACCATTTAATCCGCAAAATCGGCCTGGATGATTCGGTGACCACGCTTGCGGGCTCAGGCACGGCAGGCGCGGCGGATGGTACCGGTGCTTCCACGAGCTTCAGTTCTCCCTCCGCCCTCGTTACCGATACCAGCGGCAATCTCTACGTCGCCGATACCGGCAACAACTCAGTGCGCAAAATCGTCGCCAGCACCGGTGCGGTCTCAACCGTCGCATCGGGCTTTAGCGGACCTGCGGGCCTCGCGCTCGATGGCACCACGCTCTACGTCGCCAATACCACGGGTCACACGATCAGCCGAGTAGTCCTTTCAGGCCCCACCGTCACCACCCTTGCAGGGTCCGGCTCGGCTGGATCGGCGGATGCGATCGGAACCGCCGCGAGCTTTAACTCGCCGCGCGGCTTGGCAGTCGATAGCGCAGGCGTTCTCTACGTGGCCGATACTGGCAACAACCTCATCCGCAAAGTCGCTCTCGCCACTGGCGCCGTACAAACCGTGGGCGGCGCTCTGATCGCCGGCGGCACCGATGGAAATCTTACCGTCGCACAGTTCAATGCGCCACGTGCTCTCTGGTTCGACGCTTCCGGACGTATTTACCTTGTCGATACCGCCAACCAGAGTGTCCGCAAAATTGTCCTCTCCAACGGAGCCGTGACCACGCTGGTCGGCCTGCCGACGGTCGCCGGCTCGGCCGACGGCGTCGGAACGATTGCGCGAACGAGCAGCCCCGGCGGAATCGCGCTGGATCCGACCACAGGAGACCTCTACATCGCAGACACCGCAAACCACACCATCAGAATACTACAAGTTGCACCCGAGATCGTCACGCATCCGCAGAGCCAGTCGGTGACGACGGGCACAAATGTGACGTTCTCCGCCAGCGCAACTGGCGCACCCAAACCAACGCTACAGTGGCAAAAAGATTCCTCAAACATCGCCAACGCCACCACCGGAACGCTTACGCTGTCCCAAGTCACTTCAGCTAACGCCGGCAGCTACACGATGGTGGCATCGAATCTGATGGGCACCGCTACGAGCAATGCCGCGATACTCGCGGTGTCGTCGTCGAGTTCCTCGAGCAGCAGCTCAAGCTCTTCGTCTTCCTCGAGCTCAAGCAGCTCCTCCTCGTCCTCCAGCAGTTCGTCCTCAAGCTCATCGAGCAGCAGCGGCGGTAGCTCCTCCGGCGCGCCCAGTCCGGGCGGCGGCGGTGGCGGCGCGCCCACTCCGTGGGCCCTTGGTGCGCTGGGCTTGTGCGTTGTACTTCGCAAACTACTCAGGAGCAGCAACCTGACAAATTAGTAGCCCGAACGCCACCGCTCATCACGCCGTCGCAAAACACCCGTCCGACGCCAATTTTTTCCAACCATCAGCCCAAAAACCCGCTGATGGAGGGAAAGATGCGGGCCGCCTCCGATCAGGTATGTTTTCAGCATCGATATGAAAACATACCTAAAACAAGCATTCCTGGTTCTCGCTGTGGCAGCCACCGCAGGCTCCGCTTTCGCGCAACGCTCTTTCGTCCGCGCGGAACTCTCCAGTATCGCGGCCAGCGACGGCCCTTACGACGACGCCGGCGGCGGAATAACGCTTTCAGCTGGTTCGTTTCTTGACGCCGATAAGCACCACGAGGTCTCTTTTAGTGTGGGCTTCCTAGGTTGGGAGGAATCCCGCCTGCGCGACTACACGCGTTACGGCAGCGGTGTGACCACCCTCCGAATCGAGGACAGCTACTACGACATCCCTGATTCAAACGCGCTGTTTAAATTCGCGGACGAAAAAATGACGCTGTCCGACGGCACGACCTACACCTCGGACTATCGCCCCTCGTTGCTCGCAGTGCCTCTCATGGCTAACTATCGCCTCTACCTCGGAGACAAAGACGCGCGCATCCGGTTCTTCGCCGGTGCCGGTGCCGGTTACGCGAGTCTCCACGCCGAATCAGAACTGTGGCGTCGTTTCACACATCACCACCACGGCGAGCAAACGGATTCAGCTTGGGCCTTCACCTGGAACGCCACGGCCGGTGTTTCGATTAAGGTGATCGAGCGCCTCCGCCTCGATGCGAGCTTCGTCTACCAGGAAATCGGAGGAGCGACATTCAACATGACCAGCATCGTCTACAAACTCGATCGCATGAACACCGGCGCGCTTCGCTTCGGCGCCTCGTGGGCATTCTAAACTTCGTACAATTCTTAGCTCCGTCAGCATTACAGTTCCTAACAAGCGCGGATCGCCAAACTGGCGGCCGCGCTTTTTAACTTATTAGCACGGTCCCGCGGCGTCCCGCTTGAAAACAAGCAGACGGACGCCCATATTCAGCACCAACAAAACATTTACGGCCTTCCCCACCTGACCAATACGACTTCACCATGTTGCCTTCCCAAGACTCGGGTCTCGGCCCGCTGAGCTTCAGTTTGGACTTCGTCGATACGTTCGACACGTGTGATCCTCAAGCCCCGCTGGAGGGAGTGGAAGTCAACCTTGAGGTACCCGTCACGATAAACTGGAATTTGCATCGCACCGATCTCAACGATCCTGCAGTCAGCTTCGGCTGCGGTATTTGGACGAAAGCCGGCCCTGGGCCACACGATCTTTTTGCCGATCAAGTTGGCTTACCCAACCGAAAAAAGGTCGGCACTATCGAGTGGAGCCTGACCACAAAGTCCGAACGGTGGGTACAAAAAGACGCTGGTCGCTTCCGCCAGGTCGTGACCGTCACACCCCTTCTTCTGCTGACGACGCGGCTCCTCGCAACGAACACCCCGCAGATCGGAATCCGTCAGAGTCGGCCAACACCCTGCTATGGCGCTTGGCAAAATTTGACTTAGGCGATACCGACTAGATCGGCGCACCACAGGCGGCCAGCGAACGACCTCGGATTTTACATCCGAATCTGACTTTCACGAAACCGAGGGACCTGTTAGGCATAGACACATGCCCCAGTGTTCCTATTGCAACTCAACCATCCTGTTCGGCGGGGTCCGGGACGGCGAATTGCGCTTCTGCAACACGCAGTGCCACCAGGAAGCCGCATTAGTCGCGATTACGGCAACAATCAGTACGGCGGAGATCGACAAAGCAACGCGCGCAGTTCACGAAGGCGCCTGCCCGTTTTGCGGACGCGTCGGCGGTGTCGATCTGCACACCTCATATTCGATTTGGTCGGCACTGGTTCTGACGAGTTGGAAAAGCACTCCGAAAATTTCGTGCGCCTCCTGTGGAAAAAAGGCCAAAGCGAAAGCCTCCCTAAGTGCGTTCCTGCTCGGTTGGTGGGGACTTCCTTGGGGAGCGATCCTAACGCCCGTCCAAATAACACGAAATCTGTGGGGATTATTCGCGACCCAACCATCGCGAGAACCTTCACCAGAACTTGCCCGAGCCATTCGCCTTCAACTGGCATCAGCAAAACAGAAGGCGTTATCCTCGGAGAAATAGTTTCGCCCGTAGCAATAACCAACACCTGCGCTATATTAGGCCCGCCGTGGCCTATTCCGTAGAGCAGTTCTTCGAGGCGCTCGCCTCTGCCATCCGATCGAGCGATCCCTTTATTGTCGCTCTCCACCGGATGATCGACTGGTGCTCAGAATATTGCCCCCACTCCGATTGGGAGGTCATCGAAAAGCTCGACTTCTCGAAAGATCCAAAAGGCGCTAAGGCTTGGTTCGTTCAACTGGTGGACCAACAACCATGCCCTTTCGAGGTACAGGGAATTTACTTCGGCCTGGCCGAACGCGGAACCGCCTCAGGAGAAGAGTACGCGCAGCTCTACGGGAGCTTCCTCGGACAATACGACGGAGACGGCGATCCCACCCAGTGGCTTTTTGGTGACAAAAAACACTATCCGGAAAATGAGCCCCTCAAGGTGGCTAATCTAAAACGCGCGTGCCTGCGTTTCAATCGCGCCAATGGACGAGGCGTGGGAAGCGATGGTTATTACCTTTTCGGCTTAGCCTACGCGACGCTGCTCGTAAAAGAATTCCTCACGCCGGCCTGCTACGCCCGCCTCGCCACGAAAACCGATGCTGTTGGCATTTTCGTCGGGTGGGACTGCGGAGACACGGTGCGCTGCGGCGAACTGACCAGCGCAGGCTTTCAGCCACAGCTCGGAAGAATGATCTAACGCTCACGTTCGCCACGCAGCGTAGATCTATGCTTAAACTAATCGCCAAGAGGATGTGCGGAAGTCTATTGATCGACCCGACATGTTCACTCGAGCTTCAACAACGGGATATCGCCAAGCACTTCCTGGCGTCGCCCTCAAAACACTTACCCACGGAAAGAAAACATTGTTCGCAGAGTTCCGCCTCACAAAAGGCAGCACTCTGCCGAAGCACAGTCATCCTCATGAGCAAACCGGCTATCTCGTGAGCGGTCGAATAAAGCTAACCATCGGTCAGGAGACCTTCGACGTTAAGCCGGGTGACTGCTGGTGCATCGAAGGCGGCGTCGAACATGGAGCCGAAATCATCGACGACTCCGTGGCGATTGAGGTGTTTTCGCCGGTGCGGGAAGATTACTTACCGTCGGCCTGAGCCGTCGGAACGGCGGCGGCTAGCGGATTTCTCACGCTGACCGCAAGCAGTTCGCCTTGGCGCGCATAGTCGATCGCTTCGGCGAGAATCCGCGCGGCCTCTTGCGGAGCGTGGAAGCCCATGGAGTTCTCGGCGTTGATGAAATCCACACGCCATTGCGCCTTGCGCTGCATCTCAAAAGCCGGAGCGAGCTGCTCAGCCGTCGCGCCTTGTTTTTTCGCCGCTTCGATCGCGCGAATAAGTCCAACCACCGCCTCCTCGGCCCGAGCCATGAGAGCCGCCGTGCGATCCTGAATCGCCTCGACGCGCGCGCGGATTTCCGACTCCGGGTAGCGATGACAGGTCTGGCAGGACTGCGCGATGTTCATCAACGGGCTGCGCACATGGTGACTGCTGACCTTGATGGCGCCTTCACGCACGTAGGGCATGTGGCAATCCGCACAGCTCACACCGCTGCGAGCATGGATGCCCTGGCTCCACATTTCGAATTCCGGATGCTGCGCCTTGAGTACTTCCGCACCGGTTTTTGCGTGGGCGAAATCGTAAAACCGATGGCCATCGGCAAACTTCATCTCGTTGTAAGTCTCTTCGATCTGCTCTACCTTGAGGCCTTTCTTCCAAGGGAAGAAGAGCGTCATCTTCGGTCCGCAGTAATACTCGACGTGGCACTGGCCGCAGACCATCGAACGCATTTCCTGACGTGAAGCATCGCGATTCGGCTCGTAGGGTTCTTTGCGGTTCCCCAAGCGCCAACGCTCGATCGAGGGCAAATGAGGGACCGGTTCGGAGCTTTGCGCTAACGCATCGATACCGCGAATGAAACCGGGTTTCGTCACGCGCAACTCCATCGTTTTCGGATCGTGGCAGTCGATGCACGCGACGGGATGCTGCGCCAGCTCCGAGGCTTGCTTGTACGGCATTTTGCACACGGCTTCGAAACCGGCCATCAGCTGGGCGCGCCCGTTGGGGGAATCCATGGGTTCATCGATCGTGCCGGCAGCACCGAGTTTGAGGCCTTCTTGGCGATAGAGTACGGTGTTGCTCGCGTGGCAATGGAGACACGCGCCGGTCTGCGGCCGCTCAGTGACGCGCTTGGTCGTCCGCTGATCGTTAAGCATGTGGGCGTGTCCGCGGCGTTGGTTGTAATCGATCGCGAAGGCATAGCCCGCGAAAATTTCCGGCAGGTGTGGGTCAGCCTTCAGTTTACTGATTGGCGCCGCTTCGCTGCCAGCACCGCCGTATTTGGTGCCGTAATTCTCCACCGTGCGTTTGTAGCTGTCGAATTGACGCGGATAGTTTTGCCCCCACTTCACGGGATCAATCGTGGTCTCGTCGAGCTCGGTGATTTTGAAAGCCCGCTGCGTGGCTTCCGCTTTGCGCGTGACGATATTTTGATAGAGCAGGAGCACGCCGAAGGCGGCCATGGCCGCAATGGCGATCAGCAGCAAATAACCGGTGAGAGCGAGGCCGCGCTGGCGTTGAAAGCGTTGAGTATTCATGGCGGAAGCAAAGGATGGCTTGGAGTTATGAAATAGTTTTGGTCGTTCAACGGACGGGCCCGTGCCCTACCTCGCGGTGGCAATGCACGCAATCGAGCATCTTTTTCGGGTCGCCCGGGTGTGTGTTAATGCCGCTAACGATTTGCTGGTGACAAGCTACACAGTTTTTTTGCAGCACGGACGAGTTGCGCGGCTTGATCATGATCGGTTCGTGAAAATCCTGCAGCGTGAAACCCTTGGAGTGATGGTAGCCGTTTTCAGCCTTCGTCATGTACTTGCCGATGAGGTCGTGCGGCGTGTGACAATCGTTGCAGGTGGCGACCGCGTGGTGCGCCGCCTTTTGCCAACCGTCGTACTGCTCGCGCATGATGTGACAATTCACGCAGGCCTTCGGGTCGTTCGAGAGATACGAGAACCCTTGCCCGTAGTAAAACGTGTAGGTGCCAACGCCCGCGCCCAAGCCGATCGTCGACGCGAGAATCAACGCAAGCACGAGGCGAATTTTGTTAGAAGAGGTCGGCACGGGGAGGATTAAGGGGGGTGACGCTGACTGACTGCTCCCAAGTCACAACTCACAGCCCATGCGGAGATTGATCTGCGTCAAGATTTGAAACGGAATTTAGTGCGCATAAACCACTCCGCCCACCCTCTGGACAAATTCGCTAACCGGAATCCCTTTGATTGCCATGCCCGCCTTGCAATGGACAATCCCGAAACCACTCTCGACGAAACTCTCCGTGGCGGTGCTTGCCGAACTACTCGACGGAGGCCAGAGTTTTCGCTGGACGAAATCCGATGACGGTCAGAGCTGGACTGGCGTGTGGGCCGACAATGTGGCGAAGTTGTCGATCAGGAAAGACGACCAGTTGCAATGGATCGCACCGGTCGCGATCGCCGGTCGCGTAGAAAAGGCATTGCGAAACTACCTGCCCGACGACAACCAGCTCCAAGAGCAACTCGACCGGCTTCCTTGGCGGAGCGATGAGCACCTCGCGAAATGCCTCCACTCTTTTTCAGGACTTCGCATCCTGCAGCAACCGTTCGGCGAGACGCTGCTCTGCTTTCTCTGCAGCGCGACAAAACAAATCGTGCAAATCAAACAGATGACAGCGCTTCTCGCCGACTGCCGCGGCGCTGAAATCGTGCCGGGCTTCAGGCGATTGCCGACATGGGATGAACTTGCCCGCGCCAACGAAGCGTCGCTCCGCGAATGCAAACTCGGCTTCCGCGCAAAATACATTTCTGAAACGGCACGTTTCCTTGCAAAAAATCCCGGATGGCTGGAAGCAACCGCCTCAGCGCCGTACGCCGAGGCAAAAGCACGACTCTGCACGTTGCCCGGCGTCGGCGAAAAAGTCGCAGACTGCGTCCTGCTTTTTGGCGCAGGACGACTGGAGGCATTCCCCGTCGACGTGTGGATTTTGCGAACGATGGCGCTCCGATATGGACTGGAAAGTTGGAAGCCGTCCCAAGTCGCGCATTTCGGCCGGGTACACTTCGGAAATCTAGCCGGTCTGGCTCAACAGTACCTTTTCGCGTACGAACGGCGCTTTAGTCGTAATCGCGAAGATTAAGATTTCGTCGCTTTCATCGTTGTAGGGTTGAGACTGTTCGACCAATGTCACTCAGCATTGGCTGGTCCTCCTTCACCACTATGAAGATTTCTTTGCCCCTGATTCGTCGGCTCGTTTTCGCGAGCTGCCTACTGCCCCTTGCGGCTTTCGCCCAGCGCATGGATCTCACCGACAAAAAAGCTGAGCCCGTTTTCGTAGAATCCGTCTCGATTGCCACCGA
Source organism: Nibricoccus sp. (assembly GCA_047600805.1). Lineage (GTDB taxonomy): Bacteria > Verrucomicrobiota > Verrucomicrobiia > Opitutales > Opitutaceae > JADKHC01. The sequence goes on along the minus strand of JASGKG010000001.1, from coordinate 4,237,197 downwards.
AGTCACCGGTCGCATCGCGGTCACGACCTTCGATCTGGTTTTTCGAAACCCGAATGGCCGAAATCTCGAAGGAACTTTCGTGTTCCCTCTGCTCGATGGACAAAATGTCGTCCGGTTCGCGCTGGATATAAACGGCAAGCTCCGCGAAGCCGTTCCAGTTGACAAGGACAAAGGCCGCATCGTGTTCGAGGAAATCGAGCGACGCCGCGTCGATCCCGGCTTACTTGAGAAAACGGAAGGAAACAATTATCGTGCACGCGTTTTTCCGATCCCCGCAAATGGCACCCGCCACATCGTAATCGCATATCAAGAGGACATCGTCAGAGGCACCGACAAGCCGAGCTATCGGCTCAATCTCGATTTCAAGGACGCGCTCAAAGACTTCCACTTGGACGTAACCGTCTTCACCGGGGAGACGACTCCGCCCGCCGCCAGCACTTCGCTCAACCTGGAGCTTCCGAGTTGGAGAGAGAGCCGCTTCCTTGAGGTCGAAAAGCACGACTTCAAAGCACGCGGGGTGTTTGAACTCAACCTTCCCACAATGGAACACCCGAGCGTGATTACGGGCATCCGCGAGGGCAAAGAATACTTTTATGCCGAGGTCCCGGTGACCGCAACCCGCACCCAACGTCCAGTACCAAAAGTCATCGGCATACTGTGGGACAGCTCAAGTTCCGGGCGAGAACGCGACCACGAGCGGGAATTCGATCTCCTCGACGCCTGGTTCCAAAGAGTGAAAAACGTCGAGGTCCGCCTGATTCGGCTGCGCAACACCGCCGAAAAACCGATGCTTTTCCCCATCGCCAATGGCAACTGGTCGAAGTTGCGCGAAGAACTAGAGAATACGACTTACGACGGCGCGACCGCGTTGGACGGGCTTGAGGACAACGCACAGATCGACGAGTGGCTGTTATTCTCCGACGGGCTTTTCAATTACGGCACTCGCATCGGCGCCGAAAAACTTCCGGTCCAAAAACCCGTGCACTTCGTCCTCGCGAGCGCTCGCGCCAACTCCACATGGATGCGCGGCATGGCCGAACGAAATGGAGGAGAGTTCGTGAACTTGCTGGAAACGAAAACCAAGAACGCCGTTACTGCACTTCGTACCGAATCCCTGCGTATTCAAAAAATCGATGCGAAGTCCGACGCTGTTGCGCACGTGTTTCCAGAAATTGGCGCCTCCGTCAGCGACGGAGTGTTTATCATCTCCGGAATTTTGCGCCGGCCCGAAGCAACCTTGCGACTGAAGGTCGGACCTTCGCCCGAGGCCGCACGGGATGTGGAAATCATGATCCGCTCGAGCCAAAACCGGAGTGCGGTCGCGGCGCGTGCCTGGGCTCTGGAGAAGTTAAATTACCTCAGCCTCAACGCTGCAGCCAATCGCGACGATATTCGCCGCACCAGTCGGGACTTTGGAATCGTGACCGATAGCACCTCGCTCATCGTTTTAGAGACGATCGAAGATTATCTCCGCTATGAAATCACGCCTCCTGAAGAGCTTCGCCCCGAGTGGACTTCTCGCCAAAGTCGAATCACCTCAGACCGTAAAACCGCTCAGTCGCAACAGATCGAGCGCATCGTCGCAGCCTATAACGAACGGGTTGCCTGGTGGGGGAAAACGTTTCCAAAAGACACGCAAAAGGCAGAACCTGCTGATAAAATGCCGGAGCGTCCCACACCCGATCAAACGGGTACTCTTTATGGGAGTGCAGCGGGGCTGTCGGCTCCTCCAATGGCCGAAGACGCCCGCGAGCGCCTGGTACGAGAAGAGCAGTCCCGTCGCTCTCAAACGGACGTCGTCACACTCAGCGAATTCCGAATCGCATCGGGCGAGCGCGAAGGCCGCGCCCAACGGCCTGCACCGGCGGCAGCGCGCGGGGCAGGGAACGACGACTTGGTCGGTGACACGTCCCAGGCGACCATCAGCCTCCAACGTTGGCAGCCGAAGGCTGGATACCTCAACCACCTAAACCGGTCAACTGAGGCAAAAACGTACGGCGTTTACCTTGAAGAGCGTGGCGATAACGCGAACCAGCCCGGTTTCTACCTGGACGCGGCAAACTTCTTCTTTGACAAAAAACAGCCTGAACTCGCGCTGCGCATCCTTTCAAACCTTGCCGAACTCGGCCTTGAAGACGCTGCTCTGCTCCGCGTTCTCGCTCACCGCTTGATGCAAGCCGATCGCCCGGATCAGGCGGTTCCGCTTTTCGAGCGCGTGCTCATTCTTCGGCCGGAAGAACCTCAAAGCCGGCGTGACCTCGCCCTCGCCTGCGCCGCTGTTAAGCAATACCAACGCGCCATCGACCTTTTATGGGAAATAGTCTCGCAACCTTGGGACGAGCGTTTTCCTGATATTGAGTTGATCGCTCTTGCAGAACTCAACGCCATCGTTGCCACCTGCGACACATCGCTCGACTTGAGCAAAATCGATAGTCGCCTGCGGAAAAACCTGCCGGTGGGAACCCGCGTAATTCTCACGTGGGACGCCAACGATTGCGATATCGACCTCTGGGTTACCGACCCGAATGGCGAAAAGGCGATGTACAACCATCCGCTCACCTACCAAGGCGGCCGGATGTCGAGAGACTTCACGGGTGGCTACGGACCCGAAGAGTTTATACTGCGAGATCCGAAGGCCGGAATGTATAACGTGGAAATCAACTACTACGGCGACCGCCGCCAAAGCGCGCTCGGCCCGGTGACGGCACAAGTGCGCCTGATCACGCATTTCGGGACAAAAGATCAGAAAGAAGAACGCATCACCGTCCGCCTCTCCGAAAACAAAGAGGTTCTCAAGATCGGCAGCTTCGGAATCGGACAACCGAGCAAGAAGTAAGGTCGTCTCCGCCCCCCCGCAAACGAAGCGCGTTACAGCCGGTTGATGGTGCTCGCTGCACAAGCGGCACCAAAACCGTTGTCGATGTTGACGACGGTGATCCCGGGCGCGCAGCTGTTCAGCATCGCGAGGAGCGCCGCCAGTCCGCCGAAGCTCGCACCATAACCAATGCTTGTCGGCACAGCGATGACGGGCTTGTTCACCAGACCTCCGAGCACGCTGGGCAGCGCACCTTCCATGCCCGCAACCGCGATGATCACACGCGCACCTTGCACGAGTTCGAGGCGGTTCAGCAACCGGTGCAAACCAGCAACGCCGACGTCGTAAACGCGCTCCACACGATTACCAAAAACCTCTGCGGTGATCGCCGCTTCTTCGGCCACCGGCAAGTCCGACGTCCCCGCCGCCACCACCGCGATGTAGTTCTTCGGCGAATCAACCGGCTTCTGCACGCGACGCGTGATGGTCCGCGAAACAGGTTCGTAAACAAGTTCCGACGAAAGATCTTTCGATGCCTCCCAATGAGCGGCCTCCGCACGCGTCGCGAGGATCGCGCGCACGCCTTTCAACATTCGCTCGAGAATACCGCGGACTTGAGCGGGCGTTTTCCCGGCGCAGTAGACCACCTCCGGGTGGCCCGTGCGCAGTTCGCGATGGAAGTCCAACTGCGCGTAACCGCCAAGATCGGCCGAGGGGAAATCCTTCAATTCGCCCAATGCTGCCGCCAAATCGGTTTCGCCGCGACGATAACGTTCCAAAATCTCGGCCAGCATTTCTCGGTTCATCTTCGATTCTCCGCTCGTTTAATTCGTTTCTTTGCTTTGGTTCTGCCGCGTGAGTTCGGCATACACGGTGCGTTCCACGTCGCGCAGCGGCAGTCCGCGGTCCGTCGCGATGCGCCGAAGATCCTCGTGCTCCACCTTGCTTTTGATTGCGCGTCCTTCGAGCCAGCCGGTTTTCACGCGAACCGGACCGAACGACGTGGCGATTTCCTCTACCTTTCGGTCGAGCATGATCTTGCCGACTTCGCGCCGCCGCAGGCCGAGTGTAGACGTCTCACGCAGAAAAACGTTGGTGATCGCCGCTTCTTCCTCAATCGAACAAAGCGCCGACAGCGTCAGCGCCGGCCGAGATTTTTTCATGACAATCGGCGTAGCCCAGGCGTCGCTTGCGCCGGCAGCGAAGAGTTTTTCTAAAACATAACCGATCGCCTCGCCGGTCATGTCATCAATATTGCATTCCAGCACGACCGCGGTCGCGCGCTTTCCGTTCGTCGGAGAAGCTTGCGAGCTTGAGACCGCCGTTTCTCGCGTCGTCAGGAAAACGCGGAGCAAATTCGGAATCGGGCCGTCTTTGTGGCCAATGCCGTAACCAACCTTCTCAATGGAGAAATCCATCGTGTTGGTAAATCCGTCGGCGCTCGCCATGAGAATTGCCGCGCCCGTGGGCGTGGTGGCTTCGAAAGGAACCGTACCCGCGCGAACCGGAGCGCCGCGCAAAATATCCGCGGTCGCAGGCGCCGGCACCGGCAAACGACCGTGCGCGCATTTCACAAAACCGCCACCCAACTCGACGGTGGAAACAAAAACACGGTCCGGCTTCAGCCAGTCGAGAGCGATGGCCGCACCGACAATATCAACGATCGAATCCACTGCGCCCACTTCGTGGAAGGCAACCTCGTCGACGGACATGCCATGAATCTTCGCTTCGGCTTTGGCCAAACAAGCGAATATCGCCAAGGCCCGGCGTTTCGCGCCGCTCGTGATACTGCTGCGCTCGATCATCGCCACGATGTCCGCGTGCGCGCGGTGCTCGTGTGCCTGCGTTTCGTGACCGGACTGGTGTGGATGCGGATGGACGTGCGGCTTGGGTTGAGCCGAGGGCGCCGCCAAATGCGAACCATCTGCCAGCACCACATCCGCGCGCGTTCCGCCGATTCCTTTGCGGGCGTCGCGCGTGAATTGCAATTTCCAGCCGTCAAGGCCGAGTTTTTTCAACTCGGTTTCCAAATACTCCGCGGGAACTCCCAGATCGACCATCGCTCCGAGGTGCATGTCTCCGGAAATTCCGGCGGAGCAGTCGTAGTAGAGGATGCGTTCAGGCATTTTTTGCGGCGTGGTTCAGAACGCGATTAAGGCTGCCGGTTTGATAACCTTCAAGCTCCAGCGCGACGTAACGAAAACCAGCCGCCTTAATCTCCCGCGAAACCGTATCCAATGTACAGGTATCAAAAAAGCCGCTCCGTTCCGAGGGCGCGACCTCGATGCGCGCGATATCGCCGTGATGCCGCACGCGACACTGGCGGAAACCGTGAGAGCGCAGGACTTGTTCGGCTTTGTCGATCGCGGTGAGTTTTTCGATGGTGATACGTTCGCCGTACGGCACGCGAGAACCAAGGCAGGCGGCGGCTGGCTTGTCCCACGTCGGCAAACCGAGTTCGCGCGAGAGCGCACGGATATCGGCTTTGTGCAGGCCAGCTTCGCGCAGCGGACTGCAAACGCCGAGCTCAGACAGCGCAGTCAGGCCGGGTCGGTAATCGGATTCGTCGTCGAGATTCGAACCGTCGAGGACAACGCGCACACCTTTCTCTTTCGCCAGTTCGGCGATGCGGCCAAACTCGATCTTTTTGCAGAAATAACAGCGGTTGATCGGATTTGCCGCAATCGGCTCGTCGAGTTCTTCGTCGTTGACGAGGTGGTGCGCGATGCCGGTCAACGCGGCGATTTTCTTGGCAGTCGCGAGGTCGTCCGACGGCATCATCGGCGAAACCATCGTGATCGCAATCGCTCCATCACCCACCGCATCGCGCGCAGCCTTGCAAAGAAAGCTGCTGTCGACGCCTCCTGAAAACGCCACAGCCACTCGGCCGTGCTTGGCGATGATCGCGAGCAGGCGCTGATATTTGTCGTCGAGAGAGGAGTCGTCGTTGGCCACGGGTGAACTGAGTCGTTCTTTTTGCGCGGCGCAACCAGCCGACGCCAGTTGAATCTTCATCGTAGCGTCAGACGCGCGACGGCCGTCGATGTAACAGGCTGAATTAAACCAAGTTTCGTGGCGCGCTGAGATGTCCAGTCTTAGGTGGGTGGCGGCATCGGAATGGCTCGCCTTCGTCGTTCACGCGCGCATGGTCGCAATGTCCACGCCCATTCTCCTTCCGCATGCACGTTCCCGACGGTTTCATCGATCTCAAGACGGCCGTGGCGGCTTCCACTCTGGCCGTCGCCGGAGTCGGCATTGCGCTGCGACAGGTCAAAAAAAATCTTCCTGCACGACGCATACCGCTGCTCGGACTCGGCGCGGCCTTCACGTTTGCGGCGCAGATGGTTAATTTCCCCGTGATCGGCGGCACCTCCGGCCACTTGGTCGGCGGGACTTTAATCGCAACGCTCCTCGGCCTGCCCGCGGCGGTCATCGTCATGACAACGGTGTTGATCGCGCAGTGTTTCCTCTTCGCAGACGGCGGCGTCACCGCGCTCGGGGTGAATATCTTCAACATGGCGATCGTCGCGCCGCTGGTCGGGTTCGGCGTTTTCCGCGTAATCCACCGACTGCTCCCGAGCCTGCGTGGAAAACTTACCGCGGTCGCCTTCGCAGGTTGGTGCTCGACCGTGATCGCCTCGATCGCCTGCGCCGGCCAACTCGCTTGGTCCGGCACCGTCAGCTGGAGCGCGGCTTTGCCCGCGATGGCCGGCATCCACATGCTGATCGGCCTCGGCGAAGGCGTGATCAGCGCGCTCGTGTTTTTTGCGGTGGTCAAAGCGCGCCCAGAAATCATCGACGCCGCTCCTGCAGAAAGCACGACAGGCTTTGTGGGTTACAGCCTGTTAGCCACATTGGGCGTCGCCGCGTTCGTGGCGCCGTTCGCCTGCCCATGGCCGGACGGGCTCGACGCGGTTGCTGACAAACTCGGGTTCGCGCACGCCGCTCAGTCCTCCGTCGCAGCGCCGCTGACCGACTACGCGATTCCTGGCATCCATTCGCCCGCTCTCGCCACCGCAATCGCCGGAGTCGTCGGAGCTATCGTGGTATTCGGCCTGGCACTCCTGCTCAGCCGTCTGCTGGTTAAAAACCAGCCTCCTGAGGCAAACAACAATCTGACGCACGCATGAGCGGGATTCACTTCGGCCATAACCACACGCCTTACGCGCCGGAGTTCCGGCAGACCGCCGCCGTGCGCGTGCCGCTGCCGTGGCTCGTCCCTGGGGCAAAGTTGGCGATCATGCTCGTTCTCGTTGTCGGCACCGCGCTCATGCCGCTGCGCTGGTGGACCTGGCACGTGTTCGTGCTGACGCTTTTGGCCGCTGCGATCACTGCGGGTCGCGTTCCTCTAAAACCATTATTGTGGCGGGTACTTTGGTTATCGCCGTTCGTTGCGGGCACCGCGCTCGCCACTGCCTGGCATGGCACGACCGGCCCGGGTTGGCCAACCATCGCCGTCCGAGGCAGCGTATGCCTCATCACGGTGCTCGTTTTCGCGGCAATCACCCCGTTCGGGGCGCTTCCCGGGGTCTTGCGCAAAGCCGGCGTTCCGAGCTTGCTCGTTACGACGATGGCTCTGATGCACCGTTATCTCTTTGTGTTAGTTGATGAGTCGAATCGTATGCGCCGCGCTCGCGCCTGCCGGACACTCGCGCGTTCTCGCGGGTTTCGTTGGAGCATGCCGGCCGATGTCGTCGGCCGCCTTTTCATCCGAGCCTCCGAACGCGCCGAACGCATCTACCTGGCCATGTGCGCCCGAGGTTGGAAATGAACACACCCGCTCTCTCCGTCGAAAACCTCGTTTACCGTTATCCGGACGGCACGGTAGCGCTGCAGGGAATCAACTTTTCACTCGCGCCAGACGAGTGCGTCGCGTTGCTCGGGCCCAACGGCTCCGGAAAATCGACACTGCTGCTCCATCTCAACGGCATTCTCCCCGACAAGCCAGGCACATCCGGCGCCATTCGCATCAACAACGAACTAATTACCCGTACCAACCTTGAGGCCATTCGCCGCCAGGTCGGCCTGCTTTTCCAAGATCCCGACGACCAGCTCTTCTGCACGACTGTCGAAGAAGACGTTGCCTTTGGCCCAAGTCAGCTCGGCCTTTCAAAAGCCGACGTCGCCAAACGGGTGCACGAAGCCCTCGCGAAGGTGCGGCTCTCCGGCTACGAGCGGCGCACGCCGTATCATTTGAGCCAGGGGGAAAAACGCCGCGCCTGCCTCGCCGGTGTGCTCGCGTGCGAGCCGTCGATCCTCGTGCTCGACGAACCAACCAGTGGCCTCGATCCGCGCGGACGACGGGAATTCATGGCGCTCGTCCGCGAAGTTCCCGCCACAAAACTCATCGCCACGCACGATCTCGAAATGGTCGTCGAGATGTGCCCGCGCTCGATCATTCTCGACCAAGGCCGTGTCGTTGCCGACGGACCGACGCTTGAACTGCTCGACAACGAAGAGCTGATGCTGGCGCACGGACTGGAGCGTCCGCACTCGTTGCACCACCTCCGGATTGAAGAGCCTTTTTTCTGGAAGCCCCCTCAACAACCGGAGAAATAGCTAAACAGGCCGCTCTTTATTTGGCCTTTTCGATCAGTTCGATCTCGTAGCCTTCGGGCGCATCGATGAACGCGATGATCGAACCACTGCCCGTCTTTGTCGGGCCGTCGCTGAGCTTGATGCCCTTCTTGCCGACCTCTGCGGCGAACTTATCGATGCTGTCGACCTCAAAGGCTAGGTGCATCAGGTCGGGTTGGACTTGCACCGACGGGCTGTTCGGCAGCTGGCAGATTTCGATTTCCTCCTCGCTGTTGGGTGTGGCGAGAAACACGATCTGCGCCCCGCGTGGCGAAACGCTGCGACGGGCGACCGTCAGGCCGAGAGCGTCCTGGTAGAATTTAATTGTCCGTTCGATATCGTTTACACGCATGCGCGTGTGCAGAAGTTTTTTGACCATATGCCGGAAAATTTGGAACGCCCTCGAAAGTTAGCAAGCCACGAGACGCGTTCTCCTAAGGCAGCACTTTTCGTCGCCACACGTCCGCACGAAGCAGACCCCACTCGGTTTCGACGCGATCAACTCGTTTGAAACCTTGCGCCTCCAGAAATGCATCCGGTGGCACGAGACGCTTGGCCGGCAGTTTCGTCGCAAGCCGAAAAAAACGGTACATCAAAGCATGCACAAAGAGCGCCCGCCAGCGCGCCCATCCCGACGTGGGAACCGCAAAATCCACCACCAGCCAGATTGCCTCATCGGCCGCAGCGTCGGACAGCTTGGCCACGATCCGCGACAACGTTTCCTCCGGAAAACAATCCAAGAAAAAGCAAGTCACGACAGCGTCGTATTTTTCCTGGTAGGTCCAGTTTAGCACGTCCGCCTGCACCCACGTCACATTTGCCGATTGGAGTCCGGGGCGAGCCTTCGCCTTCGCAATCATCGCGCCGCTTCCCTCGACGCAGGTCATCCTCGCCTGTGGATAGCGCGCCACACACGCTGCAGCGAAACGCCCATGGCCTTCTCCCGCGCTCAGGATGTTTCGGCGGCCCGCGAGTTTTTCCAACCAATGCGTCCGCATCCGTTGCAAGCGCGAGCCCGCCGTCACTTTTTCCATCCAGTCGTAGTGCCGCGCGAGCCCATCAAAGTTCATACATCCAAGCCACACCGGCCATCACCCCGCCCGCCGCATACGCGAACACGTCGCGCAGGTCGCCCGTCGCCCTTGAGAATAGATGTGGCCCCACCCATTCGGCGGCCACGGACCAGATCACCACGTGCGAAACGATTTCGCTCCAGCGCGGCCAATCATCATGGGCCCGCAGTTTCAGTTGACGGTACAACCACAGCACCAACGGCAACGCCGCTGGAATCAGCAATAGATCATTAAAGTGGTTTCGGAAAAACGGCCCTTTTACCGAGGGCGGCACCAGCCAGCGATTGATCGCATACGCCGCACACGCGGCGACACAGAGCGGATCCAGAGCGTATCGCCAACGCTTCATAACAACGCACAGATCGTCAGGCCAATTCCAAAGGCCAGCAGCGCTCGAACAATCGGATAGACGTAGCTCGGATAATTTTCTGGTAGCATAAATCTCTTCAGTGGACTTCCCGCGACCCGAGAAGAAAGAGGCCGCGCTCCCGCGTTTCCTCCTCAGAGTGCTTTTGCAGCTGCGCCGCCAATATCTCGGAACGGCCGAGGTAGCCCAGCAACTTGCGCGGATTGTCGCGCCCAACCACAGGCAACCGACCAATATCCTGCCGCAGCATTTTCTCCGTCGCGCTGCGCAACGTCTCGTCAGTATAAGCGACGACCAAATCCTTCGTCGCAATTTCCGCCACGGAGGTCGCTTCCGCATTCTCCTTCTGCTGCGCCCGAAACAAATCTCCGCGGGTAAGCAGGCCCACCAGTTCGCCGTTCGGCGAAACCACCAACACTCCTTGTCGTTTTGCGACAGCGGCATCGCGCTCGGCCACCCGCCGCATAAGCTCGCTGACAGTCGTATCCGCAGGAATGATACTGGGTGCTTTGTCCATCACCTCGCCTACGCGCGTGAGTTCGAAAACATCGACGCTGTACTCGCGCGCGATGTGCTGACCGCGACGTGCGAGCTTTTCCGTCAGGATGGAACGTTTTAACAACAGGACCGTCACACAAAGCGCCGCCACCGTCCCCACCAGCAGCGCCGGCAATGCATTCAAATCGTGAGTCATCTCCAACAGGAAAATCATCCCAGTAAGCGGCGAGCGCATCGTGCCGCCCATCATCGCCGCCATGCCCGTCATCGCCCAAAGACTGTTATCTCCGATTCCCGTCAGCGAGCCGATGCAAGTTCCCGCCGCTCCTCCGATCATTAGCAGCGGCGCGAGCACGCCACCAGACGTTCCTGAACCAAGCGACACCGACCAGACCACACTTTTGCTGATCACGAGCGTCAACAGCGCCACACCTGCGATTTTTCCCAGAGCCAGGTCGTGGATGATCTCATAACCGACGCCCAGCACCCGCGGATCCCAGAGCGCCCCAATGCCTACGGCCAAACCTCCGATCGCCGGCCACCACATCCAGTGGATTGGCAATTTCTGAAACGCGTCCTCGCACGCATAAACCAGCGCGGTCAAAAGCCCCGAGAGTAATCCCGCACCCACACCAACGAGTACCGCCACGCCCATCGCCGACGACGTGAGAGCCGCGTGAGCCGGCACAGGAAAGATCGGCCCAGCGCCCAACAGCGGCACGCGCAAGACCGCGGCCACGCTCGCCGCGACCGACACGGGAATAAAACTGCGCGGTTTCCATTCGAACAGCAGCAGCTCCACCGCGAGCAACACCGCCGCGATTGGAGTCGAGAACACTGCCGCCATTCCCGCCGCCGCGCCCGCGACGAGCAGCGTTTTGCGCTCGGCCGAGGTCAGGTGAAACAGTTGCGCAAACAGCGAACCGCAGGCGCCGCCGGTCATGATGATCGGACCCTCGGCGCCAAACGGTCCGCCGGTTCCAATCGAAATCGCCGAAGAGACCGGCTTCAGAATGGCGACTTTCGGCTTGATCAAGCTCCGTCCCAGCAGGATCGCTTCCAACGCTTCCGGGATTCCGTGCCCGCGAATCTTCTCCGACCCGTAGCGCGCCATCAGGCCGATGATCAAGCCGCCCACCGCAGGAACCAACACGCCGCGCCAACCGAAGTTTTGCTGCAACGTCACGAGCTCCGTGGAGAAGCGCCCGAAGAACGCCAGATTCGTCAGCACCGCGATCAGCCACAGCAATCCTTTCGCCACGAACGTGCTCACCACACCGATCGGAATCGCCAGCGCTGAGAGCACGAGCACGCGATGATTCGTGCTGAAGTCGGCGAGTTCACCGTGAGCTTCCGCCGCTCTTTTATCGAAACCTGTTGCGTTTTGCGTTCGCCCGACGTCGGTCATAGGCCGCGATAATATGTCGGATTGCGATATAATGCAAAACGCACACTGTCTTTACGCCCGGCCCTTCAACCGAACGTCATCCTAATTTGCCGCTGCCTCCCTCAGCCTTTCTCTGATGCCCAAGTCCCGCCGTTCCCTACGACCAAGCCACTACGAAACGCTCGCCGCGATTCGCCAAGCCCTGCGTCGCTTTTTGCGTTTCAGCAAAGAAGCCGCACGCGAAGCCCGGATTCCCCCCGCGCAACACCAAGCGCTGCTCGCGATCAAAGGCCACGTGGGAAGCGAGTTGATCTCGATCACACAACTGGCCGAACGACTGGATCTCCGCCACCACAGCGCCGGAGAACTCGTCGACCGACTCGAGAGCCGAAAGCTGATCCGCCGCGAGCCTTCCGCTAAAGATCGCCGACGCGTTGGCCTCCGCCTCACCGCCCGCGGCGAAGCGCTCATCGAGAAACTATCAACCGCCCACCTCCAAGAACTCCGTCAACTCGGCCCCGACCTCCGCCGCCTGCTAAAACTCGTCGAAGGCGGATAGCCGCCCGAGGCTCAGCTCGACACACCGGTTAGCTATCTCTCGGCGAGTTCGATCACAGTGTCTGGCATTTTCGTTCGTTTATATTACTCAGCGGATCGTGCAATCGTGTTCGAAACTTCGCGAAGTGAGCCGCACTTAACGGCATCGCCTCACCACCGCCGGTTTCGGATCTTGCCTTCCGGGTCGGGACGCAGGCCTTCGAAGATCAGAAGGACGAGGCGCTCCCATTGCCGATCTTCGGGAGAAGATTTATCGCCGCTAAAAATCGAGTTTTGATCCGCGACGGACATTCCTCGATAGTCATCCCAATTTACAGGTGGTGACTCGATAGTTTGATCCGCAAAACGTGCACGCAATAAGTCGAGATCACGCAAAACATAACGGTGCACCCGTCTCTTTTCCTCAGCAGTGATTCGTTCGTTATCCGTGTTTTGTAGCTTATTAATGAGTTCGAGAGGTATGTCTTCCCTCGCGGGTTCGACGCCCACGAGCAGCGCACGCATCTTTTCGATCTCTTCGATGACGAGCGGGTAAAACGGCGGCTTCATCAGGTAGTGGCCGCTGGATAGGAGAGAGATGAGCTTCTTTAACCGCTTCTGCCGGGGTATATCGATGTTCTTCAGATATTCCTCTCCGTAGACATGGCGCAGCGTGCTCGATTGCTCACGTAGAGCGGGAAGCGTGGTGAGACGGCCTCCCTCAATCTCTTGCTTGAACCAACGTAGCTCAAATTTGGTTCGGCCTTCCGGTGTGTCATTGGTCGAGACATAGTTCTTCAACAGCTCCAGAAGCTCGTCGATGTACTTGAGGGCATCTTCTAGTCGTTCGTCTCTCATGAGATGATCATCTCCGTGGAAATTTTTGATGCGCTAGGTGTGTATTGATAACCGCCGCCCGGCATGGGCTTAGTATACATGCCAGAGCTGAAAGCGTCGTTGGAGTAGCTGACCCGCTCCGTCGCCGGTCCGATGTGCGACCGAATGGCCGTGTGATCTTCGAGCACTTCGCATTTCACGATGGAATTGGCGCGATTGTAGCACGGGAGAGCGAGCTCGTTTTTCACGGCCTCACGATTCCAGACGCCATCTTTGCAGTGCTTTGCCTTCACGGCGGTGTAGTCCTTTTCAGACATCCAATACATCGAGTTCTGCCCCTTGGGTCGGCCGCTGGAAGTAAATCCGTAAAGAAAGTCACCTTTCTTAGCTTCGGTGACCTCGAACGAATCGGCGCTGCTAAGAAGTTGCTCCTGTAGTTCTCGATCTTTACGGCCCTGTTTCTTCAACGCGTCTCGTGTTTGCTCTTCCTCCGGCGACAGGTTGTTCATATCCACCCCGCGCTGCGTCTTGAAAGTACCTTTTTCAACCTCCGGCGTGAGGGTCTCGTCATTATGAAACGGGATCTTCGTTCGCGGATCTACGGTCGCTCCGGACACATCACCCACGACCGACGCGCCCGGAGTCGTCGCCACCGCGCCCACCCTCTGCGCCTGCTGCGTCAACAGCGGGGCGGCGCCGGAGAGGCGGGCGTGAAACTCGCCGTGCTTTATCAGGCTGGCAAATGCAGTCAGAACGAGTTCGCACACCCGCCCGAGTGCCCAGCCGGCATCGCCTCGGTTCAGCGGGGTCTTCGCGAGGTCGGTGTATTGCTGCCAATACTCTCGCACGCGCGGGTCGAGTTTGGCGCGAGCTTCAACGAAGACCGGCGTCGTCGTTTGGCTGAGGAGCGCCGTGAGCTCTTTCAGCAGCGCGTCGCGGGTGTCGGCTGCGTTTTTCAGAGCGGCTTGGTCGTAAAGGGCGCGGCGGCCCCCGTGCCCCAACCAGTTTCCCACCTACCACAGGCGTGGAGGAAAATGATCGCTCCAATTCCTGCTTCCCAAGCCCCAGCCGCTGCCGTTGAGCCTGTCGTGTAGTTCGGCCGCGACCATCGTTTTTTGCACGGATAAGAGGCTTCGTCCTTCGGCCGTGTTTCGCAACGCGTCGCAGAAGCGTCCGCTGAAGCTGCCCGGGCCAAAGGCGTCCGCCGCCACCCAATGCAGGTCTTCGGGACTGCGCGCCCCGTGAAGTTTACTCAGGACGCGTTCGAGTTCGTACGACGCATAGCCCGCCGCCGCTTCGTCCGGGCTCGTGTAACGTCCCGCCGGCGAATGCGGGTCGATCACGCCGGCTCGGGGGTGCGCAGGGCCCGCATGCCCGAAAAATCCACCGCCGCGACAAGGCGCGTCCGGATGCGCGAAGACCCCGTCGCCGAGCCACTCGCTCCACGGATTTTCGTCACCGGACATCGCGAATCCCCGGCTTGGTTTCTCTCCTTAAAATCAGCCCCGCTATAATCATGCGCCTGAGCTAAATTTTCCTCCGCCTCCCTGAGCAAGACGAAAGCCGGTAAAGAATAGTTAAATAAACGTGCAGAGATCACTGAATTTATAAAGCAAACCATCACCACTTCCTAAGCGGTGTGCGTTGTCGCCAATTTGTTGCGGGTACACTGGTTTTAGAGCGAAAGGACGTTTCCGGCGACCCCGCGACCTTCCTCCCAAACCATCATCCTGACTCCACGAACGACAGGGGCGACCAGCCTGGTCGGCCGCTTGGCTATCTCATCAACGAAAAGCTATGCCGAACCAGTCGTCGCGTCGGCTAAATGCAATAGCGTGGCGATCGAACCGGCGGTCGGCTCACTTAAATGCCAGGGGGTGGCGATTGAGAGCGTGGTCGGGTGCCAAAAACCCGTGATCGGCTGTACAAAATGGCTTGTCGGGCTGGAAAAATGCGTTGTCGGCATCTTGAAAACACCTGTCGGGCACTAAAAACCTGTTGTCGGGCTCTCAAAATGCGTTGTCGCCTCACAAAAACGGGCGGTCGGGCGTGGCGAGAGCGTGGTCGGGCACTCGAAATCGCTTGTCGGGCAAGTTAAACGCAAAGGGGGGGCGCCTGAGTCCGTGGTCGGCTGCTCGGAGACGGTCGTCGGGCTGTAGGAGTCGCGAATCGCCTCTCCAATAGCTTCCGGGGTGCAACGCGGCATCCCCGAAGCGTCAGGCGACGTCGCAGATCCCGCAACATTATGCCCAAACCTGCGTGCCGGGACGGCCCGCACCACCCCCGGGCACGCCGCCGCCTCATCAAAACTGCAAAGCAAGCCGAACCAGACGCCCGCCGCATTCCGATTGCAACCCACCTGCATGACCAGCAAGCCGTAGTCAGCCATCGACATCCGAACCTTCATAAAGAGCCATTCATTAGCACTGCTCAACACCTACTCGTCACCGCTAATAGCCGCATCCGCCGCGTAATAAACGGACAGCAATTCCTAATATACTTAACGGAGCAACAACGCTCCTCCGCTGGCCACACAGCCGGCTCAATAACCACAAAATGTAGATAATACCATGGCTGATACACCTCCCACCAACAACAATTCGGACAGCCCCAAGAAGCCGGCCCGAAAATTATCCCTGCAAGACCAGCAGCAGGCCAACGACATCAATGCGACCCAGCAACTGCTCGGGATGGTCCAAGCCAAGTCCGCTCTCAAGGCGGCCCTGGCCAAGATCGGCTACGACGACAAGGAAATGGCCATCGGCGCGATGCTGCAGGCCACCGCCTTCGAGAAATATTCGTCACGCCAAACCAAACTCGCCTCCACCGCCCAAGACCTCTCGGACCGCGATGAGGTTTCGACCGACGTCGAGGATGAGTTCTCGAGCTTCCGCCAAACGGTGCAGGCTCTCTACAAAGGGGCCGACCGCGCCACCTTGGGAGCGAGCGGCGAGGTCTCTCACGACCGCGAAGTGTTCGCGACCCAGGCACGCGCTGCGTACACCGCCGCCCAGAAGGACCCCTACGCCAGCAAGCTCGCCACCCGCGGGTTCCCGCCCGAACGCGTCGCGGCTGCGCTCGAAGCTCTGACGGGGTACACAGGCGCCACCACGACCGCCAAAAGCTCCCGGAAAGCCACCCCTGCCTCCACAAAGGAGCGCAACGCCTCCGTCAAAGCCATGAACGACTGGGTGACCGAACTCCGCAGAATCGCCAAAGCCAACCTAAAGAAAAATCCGGAGTTGCAGGCGTTGGTGAAGGAGTAAGCGAAAAATCGCGCAGCCTCACGTTTTGGTCGGGGCTCCAGCCTCCGATCGAAACGCTTGCGGAGAGGGTTCGCGGAGCGAAAGGGGGAGCGGCTTGTCCTCAAGACGCTGGTTCGGGTGCGAGGCGAAAAAACGTGCGCCGTCGCTCAAACGGTCACTAGGAATGCAAAAGGCCTCAGGTTAAGACGCGGCTCGGCAGCGACGCCTCGCCTACCCTTTTCGGAAATTGCGGAGAACGCACGGGGAAAGTCGGCGCCTTCCAGGTTAATTATTGGCCGTCTCGCAAGGCCGGGGTCAGCGCCCCGGCTACAACGAAGACCTAGTTGGTGCCCGGGACAGGACTTGAACCTGCACGACTTACGTCAAAGGCTTCTAAGGCTGCCGTATCCGTAGGCTAAATACAATTACCCTTGTAAGGATGCGAATGTTTCCGCATCGAAAAGCACCAAAACCAAGCTGTATCTGTCAATGCGGTGTCAATGATTCAACCTCGCAAATTCTACCCCCGACCCCCAAGCATATTTGGAGTATCTGAAGAGACAATTTATTGAAAAATATCATAAAAACGATGCTTTTTAAGCACACGTGCTAATTTCACTACCGTCCTACAGAACGGAATAATCCATGACGCGTATGACGCAGTTCCCTAAACTTCTTCTATACACGCGTG
Source organism: Nibricoccus sp. (assembly GCA_047600805.1). Taxonomy (GTDB): domain Bacteria; phylum Verrucomicrobiota; class Verrucomicrobiia; order Opitutales; family Opitutaceae; genus JADKHC01. Next base: position 4,220,170 of record JASGKG010000001.1, on the reverse strand, counting down.
CTTGAAAAAATCTTGGGATGTCCGTCACTCACGTCATAGGGCGGTGTATTTTGTTGCGAAAGGTCAGAAGCGAATCCCACTCCAATAACGATTACTCATGGTACGTTTAGGAACGAGCCCCTTGCTTTCAAGAAATTTGGCGAGTCGCTGGGAGGAGACCGGTCGACAGCCGTTTTGAGCACACCAGCGATCGTATTTCTTTCGTACCTCCGTGGCACTGACGTTGCTTCCCGTATCAAGCTCCGCTTCGCAAAGAACAGCATCCCACCACTCCGCCAACGAATCTTGGCGTGATCGGTATGTCGCGGTCGCCTCAAGAACTGCTTCAGGTGCCTGCAGGCCGTGCCGCCCACGGCCCGCGCCCTGCCATGCTAGACACCCCTGAACCGCCCAAAACAAAAGCGCTGACCGCGCTGCAGGATCTTCGGTTAAAATCTGCTTTATGTTGGGATCACGCTTGCTCACTGGAACCTCAGAGAAGTACACCTTCAACATACGCCTCCAAAGACCACTATCGTCTGAATCAGCTCGGGGTTCATAATTACTAACCATCCACAATTTCCATGTCTGACGAAAAGTTATTGGGTCCGAGTAGAGACCGCGGGCAGTTATCGGCTCGCCCCCCGTGAGCGTTTTCACCATCCCGGCGTCAATACGCGCTGCAGCATCTCCCTCGCTGGCATAAGCCAATCGAGATCCACGCAACCGCACAATATCCGGACTTGCAGCTCCGGGGGATCGACCATGCTTACACAGACAAAAAGATTCGAAAGGCAGCTTAACCGAGTAATCCCCAAGCATTGAACCCATTGCCTCTGTAATCGTGGTTTTACCACAGCCACCTGGTCCCTGTAATAGAAACAGCGTTTCTGGGCTACAGTCCCCAGTCAAGCAGGCACCGAAACACCGAGCAAGGAAAGCGGCCATTCCCGGAGAACTTGCATCGATCGCTTCCATGAAACGAGTGAGCACCTCATGTTTAGCACCATCAACGTAGTTAACAGGAGCCATTCTCGAATGAAGGTCTTTGCGACTGTGCTGACGAAGTTTGCCCGATTTTAGATCAAGCGTCCCGTTCGATACATTTAACAACCATGGATCTGAATCAAGTTCGGCAGCTGGAAGAACCAATCTTCTATCGCTTTTTGCGAGGTCGATCATAGCTCGGATATGCCCGGCCTGCTCGAGAACTAACGCTTCTCGAACTGCTTTTTCGCGGCCATCAACTATATGCTTCGCACAATCGACCGTCCAAGCGCGTGCTGACTCCTTCGCTAGTTCGAGGATCTGGTGCCGCTGGTCAAGCTCCCAGTGCTTCCCATTCCACACGTGCCATCCGAGCCCCGGAACAAACCGAAGATGATCATGGTGCCGGGTAGCAAATCTGATCGAGGCATCAGTGTCCGTTGCATATCCGCGAGCTTCAATCACAGCCGAAGCCACGCCGTCGGCGAAAACGTCTGGAATTAGGTCTAAGCTCATGTTTGGTCGTCAATACTCCGCGCACACCGTTTGATTAGGTCATTGAGGTCCTTCTCCGGCGCACAATCGAAGTCATCAACCGACGCAGCCCCTGCCGCCAGTAGCTGGTGTCCCCAAATGCTGCGCGCCCGCGTTCCTGCCTCATCGCGGTGCGGAAAAACCCGAACATGTTTTCCTCGAAAAAGAGGAAGCACCTCTGAACTGATCCGTTGACCTGCCCCCATCATTGCAACAGGAGCAACCTCACCAATCCGGCCGTGCCACCAGAGGAAAAAATAGACCGCCAATAGATCCGGACCTCCCTCACAAAGTGCAATAGTCGGCTTGCTCGCAATTTCAGCAATACCAATAGGCCAAGACGCATCCGACCCCGACAACGTCTTCGCCTTTGCCTTGATACCGATCCATTCATTACCATCCAAACGACGGGCTTGAGCATTGCGTCTGGCTGAGTCGGTGAGTATCCATGCTCTAACTACAGCGCCGCCATCTAGCATATCCGCACAAAACAGCTGCCCAGCTTTGCGTGCAATTTCGATAGGCGCGAAAACCGGGAATCCGCGCTTCTCTGCGATCGCCATTACCTCGTGAAGAGATGGCGTCTGCAGATCCGGAAGCCGCGGAGATCCTCGCTTAACCAGTTGAGCCTCCACCACGTGCCGTCTAGCCTTGAAATCGGAAGCGCTCAGATCACGGCCGAGCAATCCACGGATTTCTGCTTGGTGAAGCTTGTCACCCGCAAACGCAGCGCATCCAAAACACCCGCTTTCGTAGACCACTAAATGATTCCCCCGTCTATCTCCGCCTTTAGCAGCACACGCTGGACACCGCGCCGTCAGCTTGCCGTGCCGCACCCTTACATTCTCTAGCTTCGAAATATCCATCTCCTGTGTATGTAGTTACTGCCCTCCTTTCGTCTGTACGCGCATTGACGATAGGTCGTCGTTGTGCATCGCGTTAACGACTCGCCTCATTCGAGGCGAGGTATGCGTCCCATGCCGCACGCCGAATACGAACGACGCGAGCTGACAACCTGCTCACAACGAGACGGCCGCGAGCAATCTCCATTTCCAGGAACCGGCGACTAACGCGCGCCTCCGCTGCTGCTTGAGGCAACGTAAGGAGCCCTGCCGAGGCAGAGGGGAGGTAATTTCCCTCCTTTTTGCCGCGGGAGGAAGGCGCGTTTAGATTCGTATTCATTCGAGCTGATACGGAATAAGAAGGAGTTGACATTACCTGTAAAGCTTTTTTCGCTATTTAGCGATGCAACTACTTAAAGTCTTCTTCGGCCTCACGGCTCAGGACATGATCAAAGCCGAGGGCAAAACAATCGCAGAAGTTGCTGCCAAAGTACCAGGAACTCCGGCGAGCCAGTTCACGCGCTGGAGACGTGGAGACTGGGGGTACATCGACGCAGATAAGCTTGTACGCTTAGTTCGCGCAATTACGAGCGATCCGCAGAAACAGGCCGAGCTCATCGCCGCATATCTTCGCGACATGACTCCACGTGAATTCCACCTCACAGTAATTCCAGAGATACGAAACCCCTCTTCCGATCAAAAAACAGACCTCACCGGACCATGGGCCTCGAGTATACGAGCCAAGTTGGAACGGATCGGACACTGCTATTCGAAAGACGAAGATTTTCAGCGCATGGTGGACACGCTCGACAGCTGGGCAACCAGGATGGTGAGTAAAGAGTAAATGACTGCCTGTCCCGGGCACCAACTACAGAGGAGAGCCGATTTCAGGGAACGGAAAGGGAACACCGCTGCGGATTCCGGGCGCCAACCCTCAGAAGTAGCGGGATTTCCGCACATGGAATGCACACGGTATCTTAATAAGAGAGCCGCGCAGATCGCACGTTAACGCCGTCCCCCCCTCCTTAGGATTCAACGACAGTGGCGCGATCCCTGATCAAGCGAGCCAATTGTGAAGACAAGTCAGCGGACGCATTCTCACGTACAATCTCGTGGCGCACCGGGATTCGGTTTAGAGTATTGATCGCGGCGTCCATCGCAGGCCGACAAGCTTCGTTCCGTGCTTCGCCGATTAGTAAGTATAAAGTCACATCCTCGAGAGCGGGAGCTAACATAGTCATTTCGCCCAGCCATCGATAGCCCTTTGCTTTAATGCTTTCCCGATCCACCAGATCGAGGGAAATGGGCTCAAGGTGAACCCATCGGTCACCTCTCCAAGTGTGATTGAACACTGCCTCATGGCTTCCCAACGTTACCGTCCGAGCGTGAAGGTGACTTGTAACTTCACATGCAGCGAGGTCTCGTTTGTATTCAGCCCAAACGTCGTCTTCATCTCGAGCCTGATGCCGAGGCGCGGTCTCATAGCGGCCCACAAGTCGGCCGTAGAGCCACTCAAGCTCCGAATTTAGATCTTCCGCGATGCCACAACCTGCTGGTGACCATTGAAGTGAGCTATCATCAGAGCGAATCACTGATTCTGCAATCGTTTCAACGCTCTGGGATTCCCCAGAAAGTGGGAGTTCTTTTTCTAGCCTCTCGCTCAAGCTCGCATACTGGGCTTGGACATACCTCAGCATGTCACGCAAAGATTGTCCGTCCAAGTCCGGGAACACGCTACGAATCCTCTTCCATCGAAGTAAGAACCGAGCGCCCACATACTTTTGCGCAGGTGCATGCATGAGCACACCGACATTAAGGAATTCGCCCGTGATCACATCGTGCACGTAGCGAAGTACGGTATAGCGATATGGCGTTTTCATCTCAGCATGCTCCTTAGTTCAGACAATACATGGGGAACATAAGGCCGCAACTCCATCAGAAAATCAGTGGCTTGTTTCACCTCATTTTCAGCATTCCAAGCTGTAGGAATTGCAGCACGATAAGAGGCCAACCGTTCATCGGTAATCTTAGCCGCGTTAGCTTCTATTCGGTCAAAACTGGGCAACTGGCCCAGCAATCGCTCGAAAACGACGTGGGTTCGCAAAAACTCAAGCCCCCGGGCCATCCACGGCTGCGGCAAAAGCTGACCGTGAAGAAACGGGAAAGCGAGCTCGTGATCAATCGGGACGATTTCGTTGCGGTATACCAAACAATTTGGCTTATCCGGGTGCCGATCTGTGTTTTGAATCAATGCGTCGAATGCAAGCAGTTGCCCAGCTTCCTCCACTAACCATGACGGCAACTCAGGACCTACACTTAAAGTGGCCGCTGGTTGGAGAAAGCGTGATCCGAAATTAACACCTGCCGACGCGGTGATGTCATTCACATCACGCGGCTGCGCCGCTTGGTCTGCCAAATCCGCTTCCACTATAACCAATACCGGTGGTGCGAGCGATATTCCTAGATCGCACGCGAACAAGGAAGCGATAAGTTCAGCCGCAAGACCAACGCCTGCACCATGCACGCGCGCGCGAAGTTTAACAACGACATCTAAAGGGGCATTCGCTTCGCCAATAGCACTCACCAACAACGGTGAAGAGTGTCCTTTCGTGAGTCGTTTGTGGAATGTCCTCGCCGTGACTACAGGAACGTTAGGGGGATGCATACTAAGAGCTAGTGGTCTGCACGCGTAGTAAGGGCCGTACCACCATTCTGATATCTGTCAGTTGCGTCAATTTTGAAACAGTTGAGGCGTAAAAGCTTGGTCGCGCCGTTTGCCCCAGGCCTGCCGATGTCCCACCATATCGCTTAAGGTAGGGCATGCCTTTCCAATCCCTTCCTACAGCCCTCATTCGCCTTCGTCACACGACCAGTTTGCCCCCCCAACGCGGCCGGCGGTCGTTTCTCGCCACGAAAAGGCGCGGGAATTATCCTCACGCCTGCTCTGCCAAAACGTAAAACCTACCTCTTTTTGTTGCGAGCTTGGGTCAACGCCGATGCCGCGGCGGTAAATGGAGGCGGTCGTTGGATTCTGTCGGAATGGTTTAAGAAACGTGAATGGCTTGACCAAGCACTCTACATCGACGGGTTCGCCTCTCGCCATCAGACCGCTGCCGAGACAATCCTCAATCGCGCCGTGAAACTCGGGAAAGCCGAGAAGCTCGCCACGATCCCACCGAATGTTGACCATGGACGCGGCAACCCTTGGATGTGGTAACGCGGAAAGGATCTTCGCTAAACAGGTGATTGCCACAAACACCACGGCTGATCTATTTATCGGCTATAGCAATCGGAACTAAGACACTCGAATTCTTGGCCAAAAAAGGGGCAAGTCTTTCAATCGATGCGACGATGTTCGCTACGGCTACCGTTGAAAATATCGCCCAGCTTTGCGTGACTAACGGTGGAAAAATCACCATCAGGAACGCATCGGCAATGGACAAATCTACCTTAGAAGCAATCGCGAGGTTCGGCAAAACGTCGGTGACGCTGGAAGTGTAAGCTCTGTGCTATATCGAGGAGTTCTCGAATTGATCACGAACCAACTGCAACGGAGAGTACATGTGGCGGTGAGTCACGCCACAACCCCGAGCGACAAGTTCGCAATAGACGGCATGACGGCCGCGATATTCGCTAGCGATTGGCTAGCTCTGAATTTCTTCAATTCTAAAATCATCCTTCGGAAAATCGTTCCTCAGTCTTACACGCTTAGATATCGCAATATCGCCAGACTGAACGGTAGCTTCTACAATATAACTGCCGTGAAGTAACTTCTGCTTTTCGGATTTATAACCAAGGACATAACTCGAGTTATTAAAGACATAACACGAATCCTCACCCTGATACTTGATGCAAATATCGACCTTCTCTTCAGTGTGCGGAAAAATATCCCTCTTCTTTAGCATCTCAAAAACACTCGGCCAAATCCCATTACCTCCGATTTGAAATTCGGGCGGTTGCTGTGATCCTGTCCACCTTGCGTCGAAAGGTGCCGGAAGAGCCTCGACGCCGTCTTCCCTGAAAATACGAATCCTAACAACACAGGCCAACGCAGGCGCCGGGTATATCCACTTTTTAAAGCAGCGAACACCTGAATGCCGGATGAGCAGATGAACCGACCTCATAGGTAGTCCATTGATCTTATGCTCAGTGTGGTCACATGTGAGGATGTGGAGCGACGGACGCTTTGCTTTCTCGATGAGCAATGCCGTTAAAAGGCCAATAAGCCCGCTAATGATCAGACCGCATACGTTGATGATGATGTCGCACATTGTATTCTCCAGCTAAGGTCAAAAGCCAGCCCCGCTGTACTGGCTGGCATATCCCATTTCTGAAGCTGTCTGCTCCCTGAGGCATACTGGAAACACAAACCCTCTTCTTACCGGCAATCAATACCAATATGCCGGTTCGGCATTCTAAATAACCTGTGAGAACTTCTACTCACCCTCGCTGCACAACGGCACAAAAAAGCCCTCTCTTGCGAGAGGGCAGAAACCGAATGGAGCTAAGCTCTACATCGCGGTTTTTGGCGGGAGGGATATTTAGAGATGGTTAGCCGCGGCATGTACGCAAGCCGATAATCTACCTTTTGGGGACTTAAGAAACAACCTTTACCAATCGCTAAGCCCGATAATAATTGAACGGCTTAGTTATGGAATCGCCCCGGCCTTATGGCTGGGGCTTTTTATTTGGTGCGCTTGAAAGCCGTCGCGTCAGATTGCCCTGTTTGTTGCAGTCAATGCGCTAACAGCGCCGTAAAAGAAAAACCCTCCGAGAAAGGAGGGCTAAACCAGCTGGATGTTTTTCGCTACGTCCATGAGATGGTTTGACTGACGGGGTGCGAAGATTTCGGACACCGAATTACGAGCAAGCCAATTGTGAAGGGGAAAACCCTACGCAACTTTTTTCATTGGTTGGTGAATACAAACTTTACCGATTCGAGAACGGTAGCAGCGCAACGATTCAAAAGAGCGTAGGCTCTGGCACGTAAGGCGCCAGCGCTTCGGCATAATCGTTGCGCGAATTGCTGATCAACCGTGATACCGCAACAGCCTTCATTTCCTCGGCAGGGAATGGCGCGGTCAGTCTGGCAAGTTCGCTGGCCGCCAACGGTTGCGGATTCAGCCATTCTTTCGCCGCCGCTTTACGCAAAATCACCGGCATGCGGTTGTGAATTGGCTCCATAAGTTTGTTCGGCGAGGTCGTCAGGATTGCGAACGTTCCGGGTTGGCTGTCGGTGCCTGGTTCAAAAATCCCCGCGAAGTAGAACGGCCGGCCGTCTGCCATCGTGAAGTGATACGGCTGCTTTTCTTTCGGTGACAATTTTTGCCATTCGATGAACCCGCCTGCGGGAATCAGAACAGCACCGCTTTTGCAGCGCCTGCTTGAACATCGGCTTTTCGGCCACGGTCTCCGCCATCGCGTTCGTGGGTGCGATTTTGGGCTTTTCGGATTTGTCCCAGGCTGGCACGAATCCCCAACGCATTTCCCGAGCCTCTGGCAAAAGGTCGTCGCGACGAACAATGGACGGCAGCAACTCACCAGGCGCAATATTGAACCGAGCCGGTTGATGCGGCCAGCGGATGTCGAACTCCTCAAAAACCATTTCACCGATCAAAACCGGATTTTGTGCGGTGTAGCGGTTGCACATGCCACGCAAAGTGGCCATCCAGGCCTGCAAGTCAAATAGGCCAGTCTCCAGAATCAACTTACCCAAGCTCAGCAGCCGAATCGTTTGAAAAGTCCCAGTAGGTCGTTACCTCTCATAAAACCATTCGCATGATCTAATTCTCAAGAGTAGGTTGCTCCTCACCTGCTGCCTTAAATTCGCGGTAGGCTTTCTCCCAATCGACCTTTGGAAATGCGGTTTCAACGGAAGCCATGAAATCAGGCCGGTTAAGCGTCTCGAAAGTCACATCCTTGAACCGTACTTCCAGCGTCATCTTCGAAAGCAAATCCCCCGCAGTGGGAAAAACCGAAGCTAATATCTCCTCTACCCAAACGCGCGCATCTTCGTCCGTTACCCTGATGAGGCTCCCCACCAAAGCGTCTGGCGGATTCTCTATAACCAAGGGTAAGTAATAATTGGTGATCTGCTTCTTGGAGTCGTCTATTTTGTTCTGCAACTCAGATTCAACCTTGGCTTGGTGTGCCTCGAGCATGGCTCGCAGCCGCGTAAGCCGTTCAGCAAGTCTCGGCTTCGCATTCTTAAGAATTACCCGACCGTGATCTTTGCCCAATGACGGCGTCAGTCGCCGCCGTATATCACTCAACTCCTCTTCAAGCGCCTTGGATGAAAGCGAACTACCTCTCTCGATAAGATCAAACGTAGTCTTCAGTTTCCCCTCGAGATCCTTCGATTGCCCGAGTGTTTGCAGTTCCTTCGGGATGCGGATTCGATGCCGCTGTACTGCGGCACCGGTCAGGGACAGCTCGACATATTGTATGTACGGCTCGAAGACACGCACTTGACGGACCACATCAAATTTTACGGGAGGCGCATCGCTAATCGCCTGTTTCACATAGTCGAAGTGCGCCAGAGGGATAGGTTCCGCAGCCAATTCCAGGGGAATCGCCGATATCTCAGCCGCGATTTGCGGTGTAATGGCACTCTCAATACACTCTTCCCTAACCTCCGGTGAAAGCCTTAGCGCCAATGCCGAAACTTGTTCCTCACCTAGCTCCAAAGCGTTGGGTGTTTCGATGCTTTGCGGTTCTTGCTCAAGATAGAGCGCCGTCGGTGTGAACACCCAACCACGATCGTCAACGATCAGGATGCCGCTACGAAATCCGGGAGAGTGCGTCGGTTCGATTCCTGCAGCACGCAACACCTCGACCGCTTCCAAGGTTCCGTATCCCATTCGCAAGACACGTTCGTCGAAATCGACGTTCACATTTACAATCGGCCTCAGAGTACCGGCCGCCAACTCAGCGAGTGCCTTCGCCACCGCGATCTGTATCCCTGGCGCAGCATAGATGACTCGCCGCATCGCCTGCTGGATCAGTGCAGCGATGCCACTGGAAGACAAGGCCGTGAGGAATTGTTGATGAGGCATAGCTGTTGGAGGAGGGTTGTCTCTTTACGGCATATCGTGCCGTTCTGTCAAAGTCTGCTGTACGGCATGATGGGGCGTGCCGTTTTCGCCTACTATCGCCCGTCAGCTAAAAGTGTTCGGAGATAACCTCCGGCGGGAGCGTGTAGCGAGGCGGTTGACACAGGAACGGCTTGCCGAACTGGCGGATATCAACATTCGCACTCTTCAAAAGATCGAGGCCGGCCAAACCAACATACTCATAACCACAGCAGCACGCCTGCAAGAATCGCTAGGCTGCTCATCGGATGTTCTCATGGCTGGTCTTCAAACGCGCACGAAATACCCACGGCGTACAGCCGGTTGATTATTGTTATCCGGCGGCGTGGTCATCCCACGAACTTGCTGGGTAGCCAAGTTGCACGCGGCTCCGTATTTGTATTCGTATTAGCCGGCATACGTTCGCTTACATATTGAGGCACGCGTAATTCTGGGATTGCCGTCCTAGTGGTTAAGATCCTGCCTAGTGTTTCCAGCCTCGGTTCCCAGATCGGAGGAATGACCCCAGAACTGAATCGACAACTACTTGAATACTCGGCGGCCCGTTTGACGCATCCCCATAAACTCGGTGCCTGAATTTTCGTTTCCTAATTTTCGCCTTCGCAACTCATGTCCCAATCTTCCAACAACCTCGCCGCCTATAGTTGGTCAATCGCCGATCTCCTTCGCGGTGACTTCAAGCAGAGCCAGTATGGCCGCATCATTCTCCCCTTTACCCTCCTTCGCCGCCTCGAATGCGTGCTGGCCGAAACCAAGAGCAAGGTACTAGCTGAGGCCGAAAAGCTCGCGAAGCAAAAGCTCCCCGAGGAAGCCCAGGAAAAACTTCTCCTGCGGGCCACCGGCGGTCTCTCTTTCTTCAACACGTCGAAAATGGACCTCTCCACACTCGGCGAGTCCGGCATCAAAGCCAATCTCCTCTCCTACATCTCCGCCTTCTCCAAGGATGCCCGCGAGATCTTCGAGTATTTCAACTTCTCCGAATTCATCGGCCAGCTCAACGACGCCAACCTCCTCTACAAGGTCGTCCAGCGCGTCCGCCAGTCCGACCTCAGCCCCGCCATCGTTTCCAATCACGAGATGGGCCTGGTCTTCGAGGAACTCATCCGGCGCTTCGCTGAAAGTTCCAACGAGACCGCCGGCGAACACTTCACGCCCCGCGATATCGTGCGCCTCACAACTTCGCTCGTCTTCATGGAGGACGACGACGCCCTCACCAAGCCCGGCATCATCCGCACCATTTACGATCCCACCGCCGGCACTGGCGGCTTCCTCTCCGCTGGCATGGAGTACGTGCACGAGCTCAATCCTCGCGCCGTCATCCGCGCCTTCGGCCAAGAGCTCAACCCCGAGAGCTACGCCATCTGCAAAGGCGACATGCTCATCAAGGGCCAGGACGTCTCCCGCATCAAACTCGGCAACACCCTTTCAAACGACCAACTCTACGCCGACAAGTTCGACTACATGCTCTCCAACCCACCCTTCGGCGTGGATTGGAAAAAGATCGAGGGTGATATCCTCAAGGAGCACGCCGAAAAAGGTTACGACGGCCGGTTCGGTCCCGGCCTGCCCCGCGTCTCCGACGGCTCACTGCTCTTCCTGCTCCATCTGCTGAGCAAGCTCCGCGATCCCAAAGACGGCGGCGCCCGCATTGGTATCATTTTAAATGGTTCCCCTCTCTTCACCGGTGGCGCCGGCTCCGGCGAATCTGAGATCCGTCGGCACATTCTCGAAAGCGATCTGCTCGAAGCCATCATCGCCCTGCCGACCGACATGTTCTACAACACCGGCATCGCGACCTACGTCTGGATTCTTTCCAACAAAAAAGCCGCCGAGCGCAAGGGCCGCGTCATGCTCATCAACGGCGTCGATCTCTGTCAGAAGATGCGAAAATCCCTCGGCTCGAAACGCCAGGAGATGAGCGAGGCCGACATCAAGACCATCACCCGCGCCTTCGGCGATTTCACCGCCATCGACGCCCGCCCGCTGGAAAAGCCCGCCGAGGCCAAGAGCACCCGCGGTCGCCCCGCCGCCACGCCCAAGTCCGAGCCGGAAAAAACCTTCGCGGCCAAAATCTTCAAGACCCACGAGTTCGGCTACCGTCGCATCACCATCGAACGCCCGCTCCGCCTCTCCTGGCAGTTCAGCGACGAGCGTCTCGCCGCCCTCCGCTTCTGCTCCGGCGCGCTCGAAGCCCCCATGCGCTGGATCTACGAGACCTACGGCAGCAAGTGGACCGATGACCCGAAGGACAAAGCCTACGGCGAGCTCGACGAACACGAGACCGACATCCGCACCGCCCTCAAGACCCTCTTCCCCGAGTTGAAGGAGAAGTTCGTGAAAGACCTTCTCGCCGCCTCCATTTGGCGCGAGCAGCGCGCCGTACTCCTCAAGGGCCGACAACTCCAGGCCAAGCTCGGCACTGCCCAGCACGACAATTTCAACCGCTTCGATGACGAACTCATCGCCACCACCATCAAGCTCGATCCATCGGAGAAAAAACAAATCACCGCTGCTGTCTCCTGGAAAAACCCCGCCGCCGCCCGCGTCATCAAAAAGGTCCACAAGCCCGGAAAGCCCGATCCCATCTATGGCCTCTTCCCCGTAGGGCCCGACCTCGCGTCGGGCCGTGCCTCGTCCGGCCTTGTCGAATACGAACCTGACTCCGACCTCCGCGACTTCGAAAACGTCGCCCTCGATCCGAACCAATCCGTAGACGCCCTTAACGAAACGTATTTTAAGAAAGAAGTCCTGCCCCACGTGCCCGACGCCTGGATCGACGCCACCAAACGCGACCCCAAGGACGACCAAGTCGGCCTCGTCGGCTACGAGATCCCCTTCAACCGCCATTTTTATCGCTACCAGCCCCCGCGCGACCTCGCCGAGATCGACGCCGACCTCGACGCCGTCAGCGCCGATATCATGAAACTGCTTCAGGAGGTCCACTCGTGAGGTATCGGCGATACGATAACTCTATCGATAGCGGGTTGCCGTGGCTTCGACGGATTCCAGCCCATTGGGAAGTGATTCAAAGCCGACGACTATTCTCGCAGCGAAAAGAACGGGCCAAGGCTGGCGACGAACAACTAACCGCATCCCAAAAATACGGAATCATCTCTCAAAAAGAGTTCATGGCTCTGGAAAATCAGCGAGTCGTTCAGGTTTTCATTGGCTCCGAGATACTAAAGCACGTTGAGCCTAACGATTTTGTGATCAGTATGCGCAGTTTCCAGGGAGGCCTCGAATGGTGCCGTGTATCAGGCTGTGTTAGCTCCGCGTATGTTGGGCTCAAACCAATCAAACATGTAGTCCCGGAGTTTTTCCGCTATCTGTTCAAATCAGAGCCCTACATCCAAGCGCTTCAGAGCACCTCGAATCTCGTTCGCGACGGTCAAGCACTGCGCTTCGAAAACTTCGCGCAGGTAGATTTGCCGCTGGTCCCTGAAGATGAACAAACAAACATCGCCAAGTTCCTCGACCACGAGACGGCGAAGATCGATCGGTTGATCGAAAAGCAGGAAGCGTTGATCCGCCTGCTGAAAGAAAAACGGCAGGCCGTGATCAGCCATGCCGTGACCAAAGGCCTCAACCCGTCCGCCCCCCTAAAAGACTCCGGCATCGAATGGCTCGGCCAAGTCCCCGCACATTGGGACGTCAAAAAATTCAATCACTGTGCTACGATTCGAAATGGCCAAGTGGACCCACGTATCGAGCCGTATCGCAGCATGATTCTTTACGCGCCTAACCATATCGAAAAAGAAACAGGGCGCGTCGTTTATAGGGAAACCGCACATGAACAGGGCGCAGATAGCGGAAAGTATCTCTGTCTCCGAGGAGAGGTCATCTACAGCAAGATTAGGCCATCCCTAGCCAAAGCGGCGATTTGCACTGAGGACAGAGCCCTGTGCAGTGCGGACATGTATCCAATCAAAGCCGAAAACGGACTATCGAATGATTTCCTGCTTTGGTTTCTGCTAACTCCTGATTTCACCGCCACGGCGGTTCTAGATTCTGAGCGAGTGGCGATGCCCAAGATCAACCGCGAGAAACTGGGAGACTACAAAATCCCGGTCCCCCCGTTAGATGAACAGGCAACCATCGTGGAGTATATCAAGAAAATGACCGTCTTTTCCGATGGCCTTATGGCGCAGGCTGAAACTGCAGCCACCCTCCTCCAAGAACGCCGCACCGCCCTGATCTCGGCGGCCGTGACCGGCAAGATCGACGTCCGCTCCTGGCAGCCGCTCAGCGATCAATAGCACCGTGTTCAGATGTCCATTCCCGCCTACGACCCGAAGAGTTACAGCATTTTCGAGACGAGGCATCACCTTGCCACGGCTTGCGTCGGAGATAACGGACTCAACGATTTCGAGACGTATGCGACCGGATACTTTGAGGCTGCACGACTCCTGCTCGCGCAGGCTACTGATCCGAGAAAATGTCTAACCCTAGACACGATCGTTTACCCGATTCTCTTTAATCTACGCCATGGTGTGGAGTTAAGCATCAAGCATGTGTCGCGAGTGCTGTCCGAAGCAAAACTGCCCAATCCAGGAGCAACGCAGAACACTCATGAGCTGGAGCAGCTTTGGGCGGATTTGACTGAACAGTCCAAACCGGATCGTCGGCTAATCGCCGCCATCGAGGAACTTGAGCCGGCAGTTCTTCAGATGCATGAGGCCGATCCACTCGCGCAGGAGTTTAGATACGCTGAACGCAATGATGGTGTGCCGAGCTTCAAAGGGCGTCACATCGTCGATTTGGTGACCGTGCTCGAGTTGGCAGACTTTACAGCAGAGCGCTTCGAGCAACTCTTCTATCGATCGCGGCGCATAGCTAGCGAACGCCGTTATGGAAGTTTCACGCCAGAGCTGAATCGAGACGAACTCGAGCAACTCTCAAAAGATCTTCCAGATGCACACACCTGGTCCGATTCCACGAAGTTCAAAGAAGTGAAAGCGGATTGGACCAAAAGGTATCGGCTCAGCGGAAACGCTTTTTGCCGAGCAATCGACTTCATTAAAAAGCATCGTGAGTTTTCCGCCAACATCGGACTGAGGAAGCCCTTGGTCGGGTTGAACGGAGAAACCTTGGAGCGTCTGCTCTCCGCTTCGATTCAGATGCTTTCGGAGCATTGGAAAGAAGGGCAAACGTTGAGGGCGGTATTCGATCGGAAAGATCCCGTTTCAACCGCGATCAACTCGACGGGCATAAAACTAACGAAGACGCTCGTTGCTGAAGTGCGCGCACTTTTCTACCAGGGACGTGACGGCGACTTCTCGGAAGAGTATGAAACGCGTTTCAAGTCTCACGACGGTTATCGCGCAGATGTTTCGCAGCAAGTGCTCCTCTCGGACTTCCGGCATGTATTTTCCAAGCTAAACTTCGCCGAGTGCCTGTGTGAGGGGCTCCGCCAGATCGGTTATCCCGAATTTGCGGCGAAATTCCGACCACAGGTGGACGCGATCAAGTCCGGCGTTCCGAGCATTCGAGAAGCCAACTTGTGAGGATAACCGGCTCTTCACCTCCATTTAATAATATTAACCGTCATGTCCGACCCCACCAAAGAGCAGATCTTTCAAAACGACGTCATCGCCCAGATGCTCGCCTCCGGTTGGAAGCGCGGTGCAGCCGAGAGGTACAACCGAGCCCTCGCACTCTATCCGGAGGATGTGATCAGCTTTGTGAAGGACACCCAGCTCGAGCAGTGGGAGAAATTTTGCGCGCTCTACCCCACCGATCCCGAACAAAAGTTTCTTGAACGCGTCGCCGAGCAGCTCGACAAGGCCGATCCCAACGCGGCCGACAAAACTATGCGCACCTTCGGCACGCTGGGCGTGCTGCGTCACGAACTGCGCGACCGTGGCACCCGTTTTTCGCTCTGCCAGTTCAAGCCCGAGCACGATCTCAACCCCGATACCCTCGCCCGCTATGGCAAGAACCGCCTGCGTGTGGTGCCAGAGGTGGTTTATAGCCCGTGGGCGACCGAGGCCGAGCTGGCCGCCACCGGCACGAGAGCTAAGTCCTGGCGCATCGACCTCGTGCTCTTCGTGAACGGCCTGCCCGTCGCCACGCTGGAGCTAAAGTCTGAGTTCAAACAGGCCGCCGATCGGGCGATCAAACAATACAAGACCACGCGCCTGCCGGTTGACCCTGTCACCAAGAAGCCAGAACCTCTCCTCACCTTCAAACGCGGCGCACTCGTTCACTTCGCAGTCAGCCAATACGAGGTAGCCATGACTACCCGTCTCGCCGGCGAAGCGACTGTATTCCTCCCCTTCAATCGCGGCACCAAGGATGGCGGCGCGGGCAACGAGGTGCCGGAGGACGTTAACCGCTACGCCACCGACTACCTCTGGAACGAAGTGCTGCAACCGGACAATCTGCTCAACATCCTCGCCCGTTTCGTTCACCTCGAAATCAAAGACAAGGAGGACTGGGACGGACGGAAGTGGAAACAGGAGGCAATGGTCTTCCCGCGTTACCATCAATGGGACGTCGTGCGGAAGCTGCTCGATGCTTCGCGCGCCGAGGGCACCGGGCACAAATACCTCATTCAACACAGCGCCGGTTCAGGCAAATCCAATTCTATCGCCTGGACCGCGCATCAGCTCTCCTCGCTCTACACCGCCAAAGGCGATAAACAGTTTCACTCGGTCATCGTCGTCACCGACCGCACCGTCCTCGATGACCAGTTGCAGGAGACAATCTACCAGTTCGAGCATACCGATGGTGTCGTCGGCCGCATCAACCGCGAGGAAGGCGAAGGCTCGAAGTCGGAAAAATTGGCCGCAGCGTTGGAGGCCGCGCAGCCGATCATTATCGTCACCATCCAGACGTTTCCCTTCGTGCTCCGCGCGATAGAGAACAGCGTGAGCCTGAAGGAGCGCCGCTACGCGATCATCGCCGATGAGGCTCATTCCTCGCAAAGCGGCACCACAGCGCGACAGTTAAAGGAAGTGCTGATGATCGAGGGCAGCGAGGACGAGGAGAAGGAGCTCACGTCCGACGACATGATCGCGGCGGCAGTGGCTTCACGCCGCGCGAACTCGAACCTGAGCTTCTACGCTTTCACGGCCACGCCGAAGACAAAGACGCTGGAGCTGTTCGGACGTTTGCCGGACCCGAAAGCGGCGCCATCGAAGCAAAACAAGCCCGAAGCTTTCCACGTTTATAGCATGCGGCAGGCGATCGAAGAGGGCTTTATCCTCGACGTGTTGAGAAACTACACGAACTACAAGGTCGCCTATCAACTCGCGCTCAAGATCCAGCAGGCTGAAGAAACCGTCGAGAGCCGCAAGGCCCAGGTGAAGCTCAACCAGTGGGTCCGCCTGCACGATTATAACATCGCGCAAAAGGTCCAGGTCATCGTCGAGCACTTCAAAACCAAAGTCATGGGCCTCTTAGGCGGTTCGGCCAAGGCCATGGTTGTAACCAGTTCCCGCAAGGAGGCGGTTCGTTACAAGCTAAGTTTCGACAAATACATCGCCCAAAAAGGTTACGGCAAACTCTACGGCATGGTCGCGTTCTCTGGCGAAGTGGAGTTCACCGAGAAAGACCCCAATTCCGCCGGTCTGCTCGGCACCAAGTTCACTGAGATCACCATGAATCCCGGCCTAAAAGGCCGCGACATGCGCAAGGCCTTCGACACGCCCGATTATCAAGTGATGATCGTCGCGAACAAATTTCAGACCGGCTTCGATCAGCCCAAGCTCTGCGCCATGTATGTCGACAAGAAGCTCGGCGGCGTGGAGTGCGTACAAACGCTGTCGCGCCTCAACCGCGTGTACCCCGGCAAAGCGGCAACCGGCACCTTCGTCTTGGATTTCTTCAACGAACCGGACGACATCCTCAACGCCTTCCTGCCCTACTACAAAACGGCCAAGCTCGACGATGTCTCCGATCCCAACCTGATCTTTGACCTCAACGAAAAGCTGCGTGCGGCAGGCATCTTCCAATGGCCGGAAGTTGAGCAATTCTGCACGGCGTTCTTCCAGAAGAGCAAAACCAACGCGGCACTCGCCAATATCTGCAAACCGGCGGTGCAGCGGTGGCAGATCCGCTACAAAGCCGCTGTGCTGGCCTACCAACAGACACGCGACGTGCTGGAGCGCACCAAGAAAACGGGCGACGCCGTGCTGCTCGCCAACGCGGACAACCATTTCAAAGCGGCAAAGAAGGAAAAGGACGCTCTGGAGATTTTTAAGAAAGACCTCGGCACCTTCGTGCGCTTCTACGAGTTCATGTCACAGATCGTCGATTACGATGATACGAGCCTGGAAAAGCTCAGCCTCTACGCGCGTAATCTCGCCCCCTTGCTCCGCGAGCAACTCCTCGATGAAGACGACGTCGACCTGAGCAACGTGGTGCTCAGCCATTATCGGCTGTCCAAGATCAAGCAGCAGAATCTCCAGCTTGACGAGGGGCAGGGGGCCTATGGCCTAAAACCCGGTGAGGGTGTTGGCTCGGCGAAAGCTCGTGATCGCAAGGAAGAATTTCTTTCCCAGATCATCGCCCGCCTCAACGAACTTTTCGTCACCGACAATCTTACCGAGCAAGACTTGGTGAACTACGCCTACACGGTCCGCGATAAAGTCCGAGAGAACGAGAGAGTGATGAACCAACTCGCCAACAATACCGACGACCAGGCGATGCTCGGCGATTTCCCGAAGGCTGTAGACGACGCCATCCTCGACAGCAGCGAAGCCCACGAGAACCAAAAGCTGCAGCTCCTCTCCGATCCGAAGAAAGCCGCCGCCTTCGCCAAGCTCGTCTTCGATCTGCTCAAAATGGCGGGGTGATCGCCCGCCTAGGGCAATGCGCACCCAACCTAATGGCCGATAACCTATCCCTCGCACGTCGCGATTACGTCTTACGACGGCTAAATTTTATGCGATACCTACTCCTAGCTTCAATCGTTAGTTTGCTTGTCGGGTGTTCATCTGTGGAAACCCAGCGCACTGCTGTCCCGCTCTCTGCTATCAAATTCAGCGAGCGCTTCCAGGTGATGGTTCGCACCGGAAACGCTGTTATGGACAAGCTGGTATACGAAATGGCCTTTCGCCAGTTTGGCGAACTTCTGCCTTTGAAAGAGAAGGAGCCTTATACCGGTGTAATGGAAATCACATTCGCCTCAGCGGATCAGAGTTGGTTTGTCAGCTCGACGGTCACTACCGGGACCGCCACTGCTCAAGGTGCAGGGTGGTATTCCGGATCAGGTTACATCGGAAGCGCCACAGCTGCCAGCTCCAGCGTCACGACAACCTCCGGAGGCTCGTTCACTTGGCAAAATAGTACGATGATCATTGTGTTGAAGAACCATGACGGCGATCGTCTTTGGACTGCGGATTACAACTATAAAGGAGGCTGGGAGTTTTCTGGATGGGTTGTGAATACGCCTGAGGAAGCAGCGAGGCTCGTCATGAAGCGACTGCGAGGGAAGTTTGTGAATGACTTCAGAAAGGGCTAATCATCTGTCGATGTGGACGAATTCGCAGGAACGCACCAAGCGAGGCATGTAGCCATTGCAAGCCTCACGTCGTCCACCTAGCCCCTCACCCGTTGAGATGCTTCACCTGCTAGCTCTGGAGTGCCTTTCATTCATCCACTCCGTCCCGCGAAGGAATCTTTCCACCTCAGCTCGGCTAAACACTTTCTTCCGCAAATACGGCAACGGCTTGATCAGGCCGCGTATCTCCAGGCGATATATGCTGATCGTCGACACTCCCAGTACCCAGCATTATCCGCCGCCACTTGCGCCGGATACGGGAAGACAAAAATGGGGTGGCCGATCTCGCGTATCGAAGAAACCCATACAGCGCAAATTTGGAACTACGGTATGATTCCCCACCGCCGTAGAAGACGACAACTTCGTTAAAACTTATTCGAGTAAGGACGATACGCCCCGGTCAGCGGCAGCGGCTCTAACGAGTCGAGATCATACTGGGCCCGGTCATCTTCATGCCTGACTGGATTCACCCAACCGGGAGGTGGCCAATCAAGCTTGCCCGCAAGAAACGCACGTGTACCGCCAAGCTCCTCGAATTTCGCCATCTCGGCCTGGAAGCGGCGGGAGATTCCATCCACGTTGATGTGCATCGTTTGTAGGGAAACCTCGTGCACCAAACGATCACCTCGAACCATCATCGCCCCCGTCAGATAGTGCGCGAAGCGATCTCCCTCTCGATATAAATGGCTGGTTCGGGCGCGCAAGGTCGCGTACCGCTCTGCACAAAGCTCATCCAAGCTTATCCAATACAAAACGCCTCGGCCGGTGATGCAATAATCGGCCCGCAGCGCCTCGTTCGGGTCCATGCCCCGGCGATATAGTCCATAAGCACAAGCGAGCGCATCGGACATGTCGTCTTCGTGATAGAGCTGATAACCATCAAGCACCGCCCGCAGTTGTGAGCCCCAATACATCAGACGATATTCATTGCGAATTTTTTCGGCCACCTGAGAACGCACGCCGCCCCAGCCCTTGGTCGCCAGACCCACATCAATGTCGAGGGTGGAAAGCACGCGTAGCTGATCGACCGTCAGTACACCGTCGAGGTAAGCAAATACGCCGCGAATCAAAGGGGGTATTTCCTGTTGGCTCATGTTTCGGCATCCAAGACGGGCGTTAACGCGACTAAACGAACTCCCCAGTGAAGTGTCCTCTTGTTGAGGTCAGCTTCATTTCGTAATTCTGCCCCGCCTTGCGCAGCGTTTCCTCCAGTTCTATTTCCAACGGAAATTTCTCGGCGCCTAAGAAAGTTTCCTGTGCTTTGTCCGAAAACTCTGGATGAGCCCCGGGTTGCGTCGATTGCATTGAGGGGAAAGGATTCAACTTTACCAATTCCTCGTCAAGGACTCAGAGTACGAGTGAGACGCCGAAACCGCTTATTTTCTTCAGCGCGAAATAAAACGAACCAACGGTTACGCATCTGCAACTTCGGCAAAAGGAATCAAGTTACCTGCTTTCTTCGCCGGCGTAACAGCAAACCACGCCTCCGCTTCAGCCTTCGTTACGAGTTCGCGGTAGTGCTCCTTCATAATCTGAACCGAGTGCCCGCATTCCTCCGCCACTTGCGCCGCATTGGCGACAATCGCCATCCGGTAAGAAGCATAAGAGTGACGGAGTGCATTGTGTGGCCACTCAGCTAGCCCCGGAGTTTCGACCTTTTCGTCCCTGAGCTTCGCTAAAGCTTTCCCTCGTGCATCTTCCATGTAGGTGCGAACTTGGCTCGGTGTGCCTCGTATCGAACCCTTGTGCTGGGCATACGACGCCAGCCACGCTTTGAGATTCTCGGCCATCGGAATAATGCGTCGGCTATTCGTCTTCGCTACACTGACGCCGATCTTTATGTGGCCGCCCTTGAGATCGACCATGTCCCAGGTCATGCGAGCGATTTCAGCATCACGAATACCGGCAAACGCGCCAAGCGCGATCGAGGGCAAAACCCTTGGATCACAAACTCGCAACAACGCTTCTACTTCGATCGGCTTCAAAATGCCGGGCACCGCTGCGGACACTTTTACTGCAGCCGTTTTTGCCACCGGGTTCTCGCGAGCATAGCCGCGCGACACGGCATACTCGAACGCAGTGCGTAGCACCTTTCGAAAATTCGCACGACTGATCGGTGCCAAATCCAATGCTCTGAGCCAATCGTCGAGCTCGCGCGTCTCTATGGTGGCTACCTGCCGTTTATCGTAATCTTCTCCGAAGCGCGTCAGCCGTGCTTTGAGGTCGACGAGATAGGAGGGTGACATTCCGTCCTGTTCTTTCGTTGCGAGAATCTCTTCGCGCAGGACTTTAAAAGTGACGGTTCGGTCGAGCAACTTAGCGCGCTCGGCAAACGCTTCCGCTGCGGCAGCCAAAGAAACGCCATATGGCTCAAGTACCGCCAACGCACGAACGGCATCTAGCCGCTGTGCGTCGGTCAATGCCATTGTCGCTCTGCCCTGGTTTTTCAGTTCCGGGCGACGTTGGCGAAGCCACTCATTTGCCGCGTCGCGACTCGAGAAAAACTTCCTGATCCGTTTCCCGTTCTCGTCGCGCAGCCCATCTACAACCCATTCAGAACCCGGACCGCCCCACTTCCAACGTTTCACATGCGGCTTGGTGCTTCTCATTGCGCAACCCTACGCATTTTCGCGGCTATCTGTCAATGAATCTGTCAATGGCTCAAGTAAACCTCCCTCAAAACTTACGTAAGTCGCTGTGGTGCCCGGGACAGGACTTGAACCTGCACGCCTTACGGCAAAGGCTTCTAAGACCTTCGTGTCTGCCATTCCACCACCCGGGCGGGTTGTGAGATGGGAGAGCTTGCGAGCCTACAGGCCTCAGGCAAGCGGAGAAATTGAGCACGTCCGGCTTCCATCAAATGCACTAAAGAGTGCTGATGCTTGATGGGTAGGGATGGCCAGCCTTGGCCGTCCGTTATCCAACGGTCATCCTTCAAACGAACGGGTGACAAACGTCGGGCAGGCCCAATTGGCCGTCCGTGCGGATAGTCGGCTCCGAGGGCAGTGCCAAACACGGTCGCCCCGGCGGTGCGACCCTACCGAAAACACCGCACGCGAGCCGAACCGGCCCGCCGCCGCGGGCGGTCTGTGCCTTGCCTTTAGATCGGTGAGAGCGCGACTGCGGGCATCAAGGCGCCACGCCCATCCGATCGCCCATGCGTGCGTAGGTTTCGATGTACTCGCGGCTTTTCGCCATGAGGTCGTCGTCGAAGCGGAATTTTCCTTTTTGGAAAATGGTGATCACGCAAGAACCGCCGAACTTGAAGAGTCCTTTTTCATCGCCTTTCGCGACAGCGCGGCCGGGGAGATTTGTTTGCACGATGCTGCCGACATTCGTGGCGCCGACTTCCATGCACACGACCTTGCCGAACACAGGCGAGTCCAGTTCGGTCACCATGCGTTTATTCTCCACGAGATAGTTAATGTTGCGACGCAGCGCGATCGGGCTGACCGAGAACAACACGCCGTTGATCAGGCGGGGCTCACCCGGAATACCGGCGCACGGGAAATGGAACCGGTGGTAATCAACGGGGCACAGGCGCGAGATGATCATGGCGCCACCGGCAAAGCTTTTTGTCAGCTCGCGCTTTTCCTCGGGCAAACCGTCCTCACCGAGTAGTTCGGCAAGATCGAACTTGGCGCCCTTCACGTAAAATCCTTCGGCGGTGTCGATGTTGGGGAAAACCAAATGGCGGCCGTCCGCCGGAAAGACCGCGACCTTTTCGCCCTCGGCGATGGGTCGCGCACCCGGCTTGAGCGCGCGATAGAAAAACTCGTTGAACGATTTGTACTCGAACGGCGACTTCGCGAATTCGTCGACATCGATGTTGTACTTCACGATGAACGGCAGGATGCGAAGCGTGCTGTTTCGCTGCCACGGCATGCGGAACTCCCCCGACCCGGTGTCGGGATCGATCTGCGGAGCGCGTTGGCTCGCGCGCCAGCCATACCACGCGGAGAAAATCTTTCGCTTCGCCAAGCCCCAGACCATCAGCCGGCCGACCGGATTATCATAGGCGAAACGCAGCCAGCGTTCGCCGTAGATTGCCTCGGTCTCGATGGTTTTGGTATAGCGGTTGTAGTATTGAAGGGCGACAGCGGCCATGCAGAGGAAACAATCCCGTTCAACGTGTTGAGGTCAACACGTTCCACCTTCAGGCGAACAGGCGAAGGCGTTGCCTCACTTCATCACCAGCTCGTTGTCCTTCACGTGGAATTTAACGGTCGAGCCTTCGGCGATGTCGCCGGCGACGAGCGCACGGGCGAGCTTCGTCTCGATCTGACGCTGCAAGAAACGTTTCAGTGGACGCGCGCCGAAGACCGGGTCGTAGCCTTTTTCGGCGGCCCATTCCTTGGCTTTCGCGTCGAGCACGACCGTCACGCGGCGTTCGGCCAAGCGCTTATTGAGATCGGCCACGAGCAGGTCGACGATCTTGGTGATTTCCTCGAGCGTGAGCGGCTTAAAGAGGATTGTCTCGTCGATGCGGTTCAAGAATTCCGGACGAAACGCCCGGCGCAGCTCCGCCATCACACTTTCGCGGACGCTTTCCGGAATCACATCGCCGGTCACGCCTTCGAGCAGAAAGCGCGAGCCGAGGTTCGACGTCATGATAATGATCGTGTTCTTGAAATCGACCGTGCGGCCCTGCGAGTCGG
Source organism: Nibricoccus sp. (assembly GCA_047600805.1). Classification (GTDB taxonomy): domain Bacteria; phylum Verrucomicrobiota; class Verrucomicrobiia; order Opitutales; family Opitutaceae; genus JADKHC01. The sequence goes on along the minus strand of JASGKG010000001.1, from coordinate 4,196,574 downwards.
TGATACGACCGTCGTCGAGCACCTGTAGCAGCACGTTGAATACGTCGGGATGCGCCTTTTCGATTTCGTCGAAGAGGACCACCGCGTACGGCTTGCGCCGGACGGCTTCGGTCAACTGACCACCTTCGTCGTAGCCGACATAGCCAGGAGGCGCACCGATCAACCGCGCGACGCTGTGCTTCTCCATGTACTCGGACATGTCGATGCGGATCATCGCGGCCTCACTGTCGAAGAGCGTCTCCGCAAGGGTCTTCGCGAGTTCGGTCTTACCCACACCAGTCGGCCCCAGGAAAAGGAAACTACCGACCGGACGGCGCGGGTCTTTGATGCCGGCGCGCGCACGCAAGATCGCTTCGCTCGTGAGTTGAACGGCCTCATCCTGGCCGATCACGCGGTCGTGCAATACGTCGCCGAGACGCAGAAGTTTTTCCTTCTCGCTTTCGATCAGACGTGTGACCGGAACGCCCGACCACTTCGCGACAACCTCGGCAATCTCTTCAGCAGAGACCTCTTCTTTAAAGAGTTCGGTTTTGGTCTCGGTCTTCTCCAGTTTCTTTAGCTCCGCTTCCAAGTTCGGGATCTTGCCATGGCGAAGTTCGGCGAGCTTGCTCAAATCGTAGGCACGCTCGGCCTTTTCCATCTCGACGCGGGCAGCGTCGAGTTCCTCGCGGACTTTTCGCACACGATTCACCGCGGCCTTTTCCTTTTCCCATTTGGCTTTCAACGCGGCGGCCTGGCCACGCGTATCCGCAAGTTCGCTACGTAGCGCATCCAAACGCCGCTTCGACGCTTCGTCTTTCTCAAGTTTCAGCGCGGCTTCTTCGATTTCGAGTTGAAGCACGCGGCGCTGCAAAGCGTCCAGCTCCTGCGGCGCGGAGTCCATTTCGGTGCGAATCATCGCGCAGGCCTCGTCGACAAGGTCAATGGCTTTGTCGGGAAGGAAGCGGTCGGAAATGTAGCGATTCGAAAGCGTAACCGCGCTGACGAGCGCGTTGTCCTGAATGCGCACGCCGTGGTGCAGTTCGAAGCGCTCCTTCAAGCCGCGCAAAATCGAGATCGCATCTTCCACGCTCGGTGGCTCGACCATCACAGGTTGGAAACGGCGCTCAAGCGCAGCGTCTTTCTCGATGTGCTTGCGATATTCGTCGAGCGTGGTTGCGCCGATACAGTGCAATTCGCCGCGCGCGAGCATCGGCTTGAGCAGATTGCCCGCGTCCATCGCGCCCTCGGCTTTGCCGGCGCCGACGATCGTGTGCAGCTCGTCGATGAAAAGTAGAATGCGACCGTCGCTTTCTTTGATTTCCTTAAGCACGGCTTTGAGCCGCTCTTCAAATTCACCGCGGAATTTCGCGCCCGCGAGCAGCGCGCCCATGTCGAGCGCGAAAATGGTTTTGTCTTTCAAGCCCTCGGGCACGTCGCCGCGCAAAATACGTTGGGCGAGACCTTCGACGATGGCGGTTTTGCCCACGCCCGGTTCGCCGATGAGAACGGGATTGTTTTTCGTTTTGCGGGAAAGAATGCGGACGGTGCGGCGTATCTCGTCGTCGCGGCCGATGACCGGGTCCATTTTCCCTTTTCGGGCGAGAGCCACGAGGTCGATGCCGTATTTTTCGAGCGCCTGGTAAGTCGCCTCGGGATTGTCGGTGGTGACGCGTTGGCTACCGCGCATTTCGCGGAGCGTCTTCAAGATTTTAGAGCGGTCGAAACCAAAGCTCTTTAGAAATTTGGCGAAAGCCTCCGGCTTCGCGACCTCGATCAGGCCGAGGAACAGATGCTCCACGCTGACAAACTCGTCTTTGAGCTTGTTCGCCTCCTCCTCTGCGCGCGTGAGCACTTCCTGCACCGCTTGCGTCACGTAAATTTTGGAAACGTCCACGCTGCCGGTGACCTTTGGCAGCCGATCCAATTCGCGATCGACCGAAAGATGAACCGCGCTCGTGGTCAGCCCGAGCTTCTCGATCAGGGCCGGCACGAGTCCGTTTTCCTGGGTGAGCAGGGCAAAAAGCAGGTGCCAAGTGTCGACTTCGTAATGCTGCCGCCGGCGCGCTTCGTTTTGCGCATCAGTGATGGCTTGTCGTGACATGACGGTGAGTTTTTGCGGGTCCATAGCGACACTCTCTTGCATGCAGCATTCCATCGATGGCAGACCCATTTTTCCTAGCACGAGGCGCGACGTGCAGCTCAGCATTGAGCCATAGCGTACCAGCCCAAGTCACAACCCGGGACACCTCGACACGGCGTGTTTCCACCCTCAACACACGAGAGCCTTCAGATATTTTGTGCGCTTTTTCGGCGGCAGGCGGTTAACAAGTGAAGCACCTCTATGACAACGGATGCAGACCTGCTCCACCGCTACGTCGATGAACACGCTGACGACGCCTTCTCAGAACTTGTTCAAAGGCACCTCAACATGGTCTACTCAGCGGCGCTCCGGCGAACCAACAGCAACCGTCATTTGGCGGAAGAAATTGCCCAAAAAGTCTTCATCGACCTGGCGCGGAAATCCACGGCGCTGAAAACCCACCCGGCGCTCGCCGGCTGGCTGTATCAGACAACCCGATACCGCGCCGTCGATGCGGTGCGAAGCGAAGCACGCCGCCAAAACTTAAAACACACGCTCCAAGCCATGCCCGACGAAATCATCCCTTCAGAGGCGCACGTCGATTGGGAAAAAGTCCGCCCCGTCTTGGACGAGGCCATGGATCAACTCCAAGAGCGCGACCGCGAACTTGTGCTGCTGCGGTTTTTTCACGGGCTCACCTTCGCAGAGATTGGAGAAAAATTGCGGCTGAGTGAAAACGCCGCCCGCATGCGCGCCGAACGCGCACTCGAAAAACTCCGCGGATACTTGAGCAAACGCGGCGTCACCTCAACTGCGGCGGCCCTAGGCGCCCTGTTGGCCAACCAAGCGGTCGCCGCTGCGCCGAGCGGATTGGCCGCTACAATCACCGGAACCGCACTCGCTGTCGGCCCCTCATCCGGACTGACCGGAGTAGCCACCGTCATTTTTATGAGCAAAATCACTGCCCCCATCGTCAGCGCCTTAGTCGCGACCGGAATCACAGCGATTCTCTGCACGTCGACCGCCAAAGACCTGAAGCCAGAACTCACGACGCTCCACAACGAGAACGCACGCCTCCTCGCTGCGAATACTACGGGAGCGCCGGTCGCCACCGTGTCCGCGGCCGCGGATGAATTTGCCGCCCAAGCGTCCGCCGTCGCGCGTGCAATGCAGGACCGGCAAACGACACGCTCGAGCGAAACCACAGTGGGAGCTTCAGCACCGCGCAAAGAAGTGACGCCGCGCGGACACAGCGATCACGGCATCGCCACGCCACACGACGCCGCGATGACGTTCGCCTACGCTGGCGACGTGGCCGATCCTTCGCTTATGGCCAAGCTTCTCTACTTCGACGACACAACCCGTGCCGAAGCTCAGAAGACGCTCTCGACCATGCCCGAAGCGATCCGCTTGGCCTATCCAACCCCAGAAGCTTTCTACGGTCTCTGCCTCGCCGCCGCTTGCCTCGAAGCACCACCGCCCGGAGCCGACTTGCTGGAACGTTTCATGGAGATCGTGGAAACTGGGCCCGGCCGCGTGGCGACTCGAAAAAAGGGATCAAACCGAAACACCCACGAGTACCAACAGACCGCCGACGGCTGGAAATACGTTGTTCCGGCCGAAGCGGTGAAGTACGCGCCGCTCAATTTAAACAGCGATATCCTTGCGAAGTTGAGCAACAAATAACGTCCGCCGCGCACACTATGACCGCTAAAAATTTATCCGTGATTTCAGCCTTGCTGGCGGCCGCGCTCACCGCCGGAACCTTTTACTACCGGCATCATCAACAGGCCCGTGAAGTTGGCCGGCTGCGTTATGAGAACAACCGCCTGCTCCATCAGGCTTACCTGCACCACGCGTCGACTCCGGCACCGTCCGCTCTTGCGCCGGAAAACACAACGCCAGCCCCGGCCACGACACCAAACAGCGTTCCGGCGAAGCTCATCGAGAACTATCGCGACGAGGGCCAGGCTACGCCGCTGGCGGCACTGCAAACATTCGCCTGGGCCTGCGATCGCGGAGACACCCAGCGCGTCGCCCAGATGTTGATGTTCGATCCATCTGCTCGCACCAAAGCCGAAGCGTTTCTCGCCGGCCTGCCCGAAGACACACGCTCGCGCTGGAAGTCTGTCGACGAAATGGCCTCAACCGAACTCACGTTTGCCATCATGCAAAGCCCGTTTCCCAACGCCGATGTGCTCGACGCCGCCCGATTCGAAGCCGTTTCCGACGAAAGAACTCAATTCCGACTTCCTGGCACGCGCCGCGACCGCTCGACTTTTCAAAAATCGGATGGCCTCTGGAAGTACGTGATCACCGAAGCGATGGTCGACGCCTACATCCGAAACGCTTCAAGCCGCAGATAATACTCTTCTGTCAGTCGCCAGGTGTAAGATCCCCGAGGCGTGGTACGACACCCCGGGGATTTTTTGTCCGCCAAAGCATGCCTCGTTGTTTGGATTGCGAAACCACCGGGGGCGCAACTAAGTTTGCCGCAGGTCAAATTAGCTTCACACGCGTCCTCAGCCATGGTCCGTCCTCCCATTTTCGAAGTTTCCATCAACGCAGCGGCCAACCAGCTGCGCATCACCTTACGCGGCGCGATCGACGCCAAAGCCATGCAGTCGTGCGTGGAGGACGTGGCAAAACAACTGCCATCACTAAAAGGCAACTTCAAGATCCTCACCGACCTCAGCGGTGTCCAGTCAATGGATGCGGGGAGCGTTCCGCACGTGGAGCGATTGATGGATCTGTGCCGCGAAAAAGGAACCGCGCTGGTGGTGCGGGTGATTCCGAAGCGTTCCAAGGACGTCGGCTTCAACATCCTTTCGCTCTTTCACTACCCGCGGACCGTGCACATCGTCACCTGCACAACCCTCGCCGAAGCCGAGAAGGCGCTCAGTTAATTTCCGCTTCGCTGACGAGATGGCCCGCTGAGTGACCCGGACCAACAAATCATGAAATGCTTCTCGCCGCTACTATTGTCATTATTACTCGGGTGCGCTGCTTTCGCGCAAACCGAGAAGATCGCCATCTGGAACGGACCCGCACCAGGCACAGAGAAACGGGAAAATAAAGAGCTGGTTGGGGCGAACGGTTCGATCACCGACGTTTACCAGCCAGAGCTGACCTTTTATCCATCGCCAAACCAAGCAACACCGGCACCCGCAATTCTCGTGTGCCCCGGCGGTGGATACCGCAATATCGTGATGCCGAAAGAAGGCACTCGCATCGCAGAATGGTTTCAGAAACGCGGGTTCGGCGTATTTGTTCTAAAATATCGACTGCAGCCCGACGAGGCGGTGCAGGATGCGCGCCGCGCGATGCGAGTAATCCGCCAGAACGCCACAAAATATAAGATCGATCCTGCCAAGACGGGCGTGGTCGGATTTTCCGCAGGCGGGCACCTCGCCGCAAACCTAGCGCTCAACTTCGCAGAATCCGATACCGCAGACAACGTCGACAAAAACTCGGCGCGTCCGGATTTCTGCGCACCGATTTATGGCGTACTGGAACCCTTAAACCCCGCCAACTATGCGCCAGGAAGATTTCCAGCGCTCTACACGATTAAAAAACTTTCGGACCAGATCCGAAGCGACACACCACCCGTTTTTCTGGCCCACGCTGCCGATGACGGCACTGTACCCGTCGAGCACAGCGTCAACTTTTACGTCGCGCTCAAAGCTCACGGCATCCCCGCGGAATTGCACATCTATGAAAGGGGCGGCCACGGCTTCGCGCTTGAGGCAAAAGCAGGCCCCGCCGCACGGTGGGGCGACGCTTTCCTGCTCTGGCTGATGACGCACGGCATCGAGCCCACCGATACCGCACAGGCAAAGTAGCCTGTGCGCTACCGCTCTCGTCGCACGAAGCGAAACTTTACTTTGCAGGCGCCGTGAGCAGCGCTTCCAAACCGGTGCCGTTGACGTTTTCGGTTTTGAGCACCGGACCTTCGGCAACTTTCACGTTTGTATTTCGAAGCTCGAGGGCGTTTATGTTGTCGAATTGAAAGCCTGCCTTGGCCGAACCGCTCCAGTTCTCTAAAACCAATCCTTCGACCGGCTTTGCTGCGGGAATCGTCGTTTCCGTGACCCGGCCGCAATTCACGAAGCGAACGTTTGAGAAACGGATATTCTTGCCGAGTGGAATGCCTTCATCGCCGGGCACAGGGTCCGTACCTTCTTTGCCGCTATTCAAAAGATTGATGCGCAAGACCGCGCCTTCAGCGCTCAACACATTCAAGTCCTCACCGACAATATTCTCGATTGTGCCTCCGCGGCCCGGACGACCTTTGATGTAAATCGTGCTGGTTTTACTGTGCACAAAGGTGCAGTGCTCGATGCGAACGTTGCGAATACTGCCCGACATTTCGCTGCCGATGCCGATGCAAGCCCAGTTGGAATCACCCAGCGTGCAATTGGAAATCACCACGTCTTCGGTTGGTTCGGCAGCAAGGTAACCTTCCAGCCCGCGGCCCGATTTCAACGCAATCGGATCGTCACCGGTCATAATATCGCAGTTTTCGATCCGCACGTTTTTGCAGGAGTCGACATCGATGCCGTCGCCGTTTCCACCGCCGCTGCGAATGCGAAGATCGCGCGCGACCACGTTTCGACAACGCGTCGGGTGAATGCACCACATGTTCGCATAAGTCGTCGAGAAACCTTCGAAGCGCACGCCGTCACAGTGAACCGGCTCGATCAGCGCGGGGGCTCGCGGATGCCGCTGCCGCCCGAGAATCTCCGCCCCAGCGATATGGCCCGGGCCGACGATGGCTATCTGGTCCGCATCGGCGGCGTTAATCAGCGCACGATGGCCGCTCTCCCACTGCCCTTCCCAACGAATTCGCTCAATCGGATAGTCGGCCAGATCCGCGCTGCCACGCAAAACCGAACCTTTCTCAAGGCGTAATGTCGTTCGAGCGCGTAGCTGGATCGCACCGATCAAGTATTCCCCCGCTGGCACGACGACATCGCCTCCTCCATTCGCAAAACAACGATCCAAAGCGCGCTGGAACACAGCCGTGTCTTTGGTTTTCCCGTCCGCGACGGCACCAAGTTCCCGCACATTGAGCACCAGTGGCTTGATCTCCGGCGAGCCCAGCGCCAGGCGCCGTTCGGATTTGCGACCAAAAAATTGGAGATCCGCGAAATCGATGAGCGCCGACCAGTCTTCGTCGTTGAAGGCGTGACCATGCGCTCCGTAGTAAAGCCCGAGCTTGTTGGACGCGCCATAAAGCTTGTACACCGGCTCGGCGCCGAAAAGAGATTTGCGAACGGCAACGGGCGAACAGATCCGGTCGCCATCACCATCGATCACCAGAAACGCCCGCGGCGCAGTGAGCGCGATAAACCAGTGCTGATCGAAGGGCAGACGGTCGGCGTCGTTGCGAAACGGATACAGGTGCGGCGAGAACCAGTTGGGGTATTTGCGCATCATGTCGTCGAGCCCTTCGGCCCCGCCTCGGCCAAACCCGCAAAAACGATAGGCGCCCACACCGCCACCCGCCGTGCCCACCGGAGCCGAGATCGCAATGCGCTCGTCAAAGGCTCCTGCCACGAGCACAGCTTTGCCAATACGCGAATGACCGGCAACGACGAGTCGGTTGCGATCGATGTCGGGCTGCGCCTCCAGAAAGTCGATACAGCGTGATATACCCCAAGCCCAGGCTCCGAGCAGGCCCCAATCGTGCGAAGGATAAGCGGGAAAAAAACGTGAGTTGCGAAACGCCCAGCTTCCGTCGGCGTTGCGGACGATCGTGTCCTCGCCTGTATCTTGGTAATTGTAGGTCGCAATGGCGTAGCCACGCTCAAGGGTGGCTCGATGATCGGCAGCGAATTTCTCCGGCTCAACCTGCGTGCGAGGTTTCTCGGCGGGGTCGGCTTCGGGAATCCCCAGTGGAAACGTTAACGCGTCGCCCCCGAGCCCTTGCCCGCGTTGGCGCGGCAACACCGGAAGCATCTCCGCTCCTGGTGTAGCCGTGAACGAAGGGAAAACCACCGTCGGATAACGGCCTGCTTTTTGAGCGGGCGTAAACAGCGCGAAATCGAAACCGATCTTTTTGTCAGGGCCAAACGCAAGTCGAATCAAACGGTAACGCACCGCGCCCCCGACAAGCGTTCGCTCGGACAAGACTGTTCCCGTCACATTTCCCGGCGCCGGCGGTAGCGCGCCCACCGAGTAGTACTCGAGCAACTGTTTGATCTCTGCGCGGCGTTTTTCCCAATCAGCCGCCGTGCTGATCCGCGTGCCATCGGTTTTTAAAAGCGGGTCCGGCAATTCCGCACGAGGCGGCAACCGCTCCACCGTGGGGCGAGCAGCGATCCCTGTCTCGATCGGCGGGACTGGCACGACGGGTTGGCGAAGCCTCGTTTCGGCGGCTTGCAACAAAGGCAAACCATACAGCGCCAAACCAAAAAAGAGCGGAAGCAGAGCAGGACATTTCATGGGAGCAGGGGTTATCGAAGTAACTGCGGACACGACGCCGAGCTACAAACGAAGTTACCACGGAAACGACGTCAAGGTCCAGGCGCCGTCGCGCAGGCTCAAACCAAGGTGATTTTTATCGCATCAGCTGCTTTGCGAGCGCGATCGCGAGCGTCGTCGATCGAATCGCCACAAGCCACGACCACGGCGAGACGGCGGTGACCGCGGCACTCCGGCTTGCCGAACAAACGCACATGCGTCTCCGGGACCGCGAGCGCTTTGTCGACACCGAAAAACGAAGGTGTGCCTTCGCCGTGACCGAGCAGTGCCACGCTGAACGCCGGACGCAGCAGTTTGATCGGCGGCACCGGCAGGCCAAGAATCGCACGCGCATGCAACGCAAATTCCGACCACTGCTGACTGCCGATCGTCACCAAGCCGGTGTCGTGCGGCCGCGGACTGACCTCGCTGAAGATCACTTCTTCGCCGCGCACGAAACACTCCACGCCAAAAAGCCCCCAGCCTCCTAGCGCACCGACGACCGTCTTCGCCACACGCTGCGCCTCCGCCCACGTTTTCTCCGACATCGGGCAGGGCTGCCAGCTTTCCCGATAGTCGCCATCGATCTGAATATGCCCCACCGGCGGGCAACATTGAATCCCGTTCACCGCCGATACCGTGAGCACCGTAATTTCGTAATCAAACTTGATAAACCCCTCGACGATGCAGCGCCCTGCACCTGCCCGCGCACCTTCTTGCGCGTACTTCCAGGCTTTCGGCATATCCGCCGAGGTTTTCACAACGCTCTGCCCGTGCCCGCTCGAGGACATGAGCGGTTTCAGCACGCACGGGAAGCCCAAAGCCGAACCAGCCGCCAGCGCTTCGGCTTCGGTTGCGACAAACCGATAAGGGGAGGTCGGGAGCTTCAGCTCCTCCGCCGCGAGGCGCCGAATGCCTTCGCGGTTCATCGTGAGCTTCGCGGCGCGCGCCGTCGGCACAACACGTTGTCCAGCCTGTTCGAGCTCCACCAAGACATCGGTTGCGATCGCCTCGATCTCCGGCACGATCAAATCGGGCTTTTCGCGCGCAATCACCCGCCGCAGAGCCAAACCATCGAGCATCGGGAAGACATAGTTGCGGTGCGCCACCTGCATCGCCGGTGCGCCTTGATAACGGTCGCAAGCGATGACTTCGCACCCCAGGCGCTGAAGTTCGATCACGACTTCCTTTCCGAGCTCGCCTGAGCCGAGCATGAGAACGCGGGTAGCGTTGGCCGTGTTGGGAGTTCCGATGATTCCGGGCGTGAACATGATCGACACCAAGCTCCGCTTTTGACGGCTCCGCGTCAATCACACCAAGACCCACCGAGCCGCTTCAGCTCGCAGGTGGCACCGTCGCCAACAGATTCGCGAGCGCAGTGATCGGCGTCCCAACGCCCTGATTTTTCCGCCAAGCGACATCCATCGGCAGTGCAATCCCGGGCTCCTGCAACTTCGCAAATACAACGCCCGCGTGTGGCAGTTTCTTCGACATCGGCAGCACGTACCCCACATTGCTCGTTCCCGCGAGTTGCACGAAGAGCGAAGCAACGCTGTCCGTTTTGCCCGCGATCCGAGGGGAAAATCCCGCTCTCTTCGCCGCCTCGCGCAACGGCGTCAAACGTCCTGGAAAATCGCGCTCGTCCCAGACAATCCAGGACTCATTGCGTAGATCTGCCAGCGACAGCATCCGGCGTTTTGCCAGGGGGTGGGAACTACTCATTGCCACCAAAGCAGGCAACACACCCAGCCGCCGCACATTAAATTCTTCAGCCAACGCCGCCTCCGTCGCACCCAAAAGCGCGATATCGACCTCGCCGCAGCGGAGCGACTCCACCAGCTCGACCGGCGTTTGCTCCACCGCCTTAAGGGCGATTTTAGGAAACCGCTTCGAAAAAGCCCGGAGGGCCGGTCCATAGTAATCGACCCAAAGAGTGCCATAATGACCAAGGCGAACCTCACGGCCGAGAGTTTGAACTTCCGCTACCGATCTATTTGCCAGGTCTAGCACTTCGCGAGCACGATCCATAAAATGTCCTCCCGCTTTTGTCAGGACTGTTCGCGTACCGTGCCGCAGAAACAACTTCACGCCGATTTCGTCCTCAAGATCGCGGATCTGCCGACTCAGCGCCGGTTGGCTCACGTTCAGACGACGCGCTGCACGGGAGAAATGCAGCGCTTCCGCAACAGCCACAAAGTAACGCAGGTGACGCAGCTCCATTTCAGAAGCATGCAACATAACTAAAAGGTATTGAAGGCAAAAAACACGGCATTAGCCGGCGCGCGCAGACGGCAGTAAACTGGGCCCGACATTCAAAATCATGAAAACACTTATTCTCTCGTCGACGTTGGCCGCTTCCGTGCTCGCGCCGTCTGCATTCTCCGCCCCTTCCACCCTGCTCGATCTTACAAACGCGAACTGGCCAGCTGCTCGCCTCTCGAACTCCGTGCTGATCATCGTCGACGCCCAACGCGAATACGCAGAAGGCAAAATTCCGCTCACAGGGATCCACGAGGCGGTCGACCACATTGCAACGCTCCTCGCCCGCGCACGCGCCGCCGGCACGCCCGTGATCCACGTTGTTCAGCACAGCCCGAAAGGACGCACCGTTTTCGACCTTGAAAGTCCGATGGCAGAAGAATTTTCCGCGCTTACACCGATCAACGGAGAAGTTATCGTCCCGAAACAGCTGCCGAACTCCTTCGCGGGAACAACGCTCGACCAACAACTCAAGCAAATCGGCCGCAAGGATCTCATCGTGGTCGGCTTTATGACCCATATGTGCATTAGCGCCACCGTTCGGGCTGCACTCGACCACGGTTATCGCAGCACCGTTGTCGCCGAGTGTTGCGCGACGCGCGATTTGCCGGACGGCACGGGCGGCGTGATCACGGCGGCCGAAATTCACCGCATTGAACTTGCTGCCTTGCGCGATCGGTTCGCCACAATCGTGTCCACCCCGGACGCTATTCTCGAATGATCTCGTCTGCGAACAGTCCTAGCTAGCGCCTTGTGCAAACGAGCAAAAGCGTGCGAACTTACCTCCATGAAATTTTGCGTCGTCGAGATCACTTACACCGCACCGCTCGCCGAAATCGATCGCGTGCTGCAGTCGCACCGCGATTTCCTTCAAATCGGTTACGACGAGAAACGCCTGCTCCTTTCCGGTCCGCAAAATCCGCGCACGGGCGGCGTGGTCATCGCCCGGGGCGAATCTGTCGAAGACGTGAAAGCGTTCTTCGCGCGCGATCCGTACCAAGTCAACCAGCTGGCGAACTACCGCTTTATCGAATTCACGCCGGTGAAACACCAACCGTTTGTCGCCGACTGGATTGGTGCGACCGCTCAGCCGGGCAAGCCGTAAAACTGCTTCGCGTTCGCAGTAGAACGCGCGACGAGTTCGTCGTACGGCACGCCAAAGACGTTGGAGGCGAATTCGGCCGTATGCTTTAGATATGCCGGCTCGTTCGGTTTTCCGCGATGAGGCATCGGCGTGAGATATGGCGCGTCCGTTTCCAACATGAAACGGTCTAGTCCCTGCGCCTTCGCCGCCGCCCGGACATTGTCGGCGTTTTTATAAGTGAGAACGCCGGTAAACGAACCGCGGCCACCACGCCGCGTGAGCTCGGCCATTTCTGTTTCACCTTCGGTGAAGCAATGAAAAACCACCTTGGTCCAATCGACACCGCTCGCGTCGATCATCTGCACGCATTCCTGGAAAGCGCCACGCGAGTGCACGACCAGCGGGCAGCGCAATTGCCGAACCAACTCGAGTTGCGCCGCGAAAGCCGCGCGCTGCCAACGAAAAATCTTTTCCGCTTCCACCGGGTTATCCTTCGGAAGATGGAAGCGATCCAGCCCCGTTTCACCGAGGCCGACCGGAGACAGCTCACCGGGAGCACAATCCCAAAAACCCTCCATCTGCGCCACCGCTTCGGACCAACGTTCGTCGACCGAACAAGGGTGCACGCCCACGGTGTAATGGATGAGGTCAGGATTTTTGCCGGCGAGTTCGCGATAAAGCGTCCAGTCGTCAGGTGACGTGCCAATCGTAACCAGCGCTTCCAAGCCAGCTTCCTTTGCGCGGACGAGCGCTTCCGGCAGCGTGCCCTTCCGCGCAAACGATTCGAGGTGCGTGTGAGTGTCGATCAAACCCATGTTATTTCAAATAGAGAGGTCCGTATCGGTCCTTCAAATACCGCAAAAGATACTTCGGCGAGAGTGGCTGGCCGGTTGCACGTTGAACCAACGCCAGCGTGTCGAAGCGTCGGCCTTGCGAGTGAATGTTCGTTCGCAGCCAATTTAACAACCAACTGAAATCGCCACGGGCGAAATCGTCTTCAAGCTGCGGACGCAATTGCAACAAATGATACCAGAGCTGCGCCGCCATCATGTTGCCGATGCAGTAGCTTGGGAAATATCCAAAACCGCCGTCACTCCAATGCACGTCCTGCAACACACCTTCGCTGTCGGTCTTGGGCTCAAGCCCCAAGAGTTCGCGGCTCAGCGCATTCCACGCCCGCGGCAAATCGGCGACCGCGAGCGTTCCGGCGAAAAGCTGTTTCTCCAACTCAAAGCGCAGAACGATGTGCAGATTGTAAGTCACTTCGTCCGATTCGGTCCGAATCAACGTCGGTGCCACCGCATTGATCGCGAGATAGAGTTCATCAGACGAAACCTTTTTCAACGGTTCGGCAAAAGTAGCGCGGTACTTCGGCTCGAAAAACTTCCAAAAACCACGACTGCGCGCGACTTGGTTTTCCCAAAGGCGACTTTGCGATTCATGCACACCCATACCAACCGCCCGTCCTAAAGCCGTGTGATGCTGTTCTGCCGGCAAACCTTGCTCGTACAAACCGTGGCCGCTTTCGTGGATCGCGCCAAAAAGGGAACCGAGCGGGTTGTCCTCGTGATAACGCGTGGTCATGCGGATATCGGCGCCCGTGCCAGAGCAAAACGGATGCGGCGAGATATCGATGCGCCCACGCTGGTAATCGAACCCGATGCGTTCGGTCACCTCGCGCAGAAAAGCCTTTTGCTGAACAATGGGGAAGCCGCGCAGCGCTTCCTCATTGGCTTTTACTTTCGATGAAGTGATTTGCCGAACCAGCGGAACGAGCCCTGCCTTGAGCTCGTCAAAGAGTCGCTCAATCACGGCCGCAGTCATTCCTGAATCGAAGCAATCGATCATGTAGTCGTAAGGCGCGTCGCCGCGCCCGAGATACGCCGCTTCTCGCTTTGCAAGTGCGATGTTTTTTTCCAGCACGGGCGCATAACTCGCGAAATCTTTTTTCTCGCGAGCGTTTTTCCACGCCTGATATCCGCGACTTCCCTGCTCGGCTTTTTCTCGTACGAATTCCGCGGGCAGCTTCGTCGCTTTGTCGTAGTCGCGACGAGCCCAACGGAGCACAACTTTCTGCTCATCGGTTAGCGAGTCGCGGTCGTTTTCGAGCAGAGCGAGCAGCTCGCCGATACGACGATCTGTTTCCGCAGCGTGAACGACGTCGGCAACGGCTGCACGTTGGCCGGCGCGCTGGTCCGCGCTGCCGGGCGGCAGGTTGACCTGCTCATCCCAGCCGAGCAGCTCGCCGACCGTCGCAAGCAAATGCGTTTGTTTTAGCTTGGCGTCTAGTTCGGCGAAAACGGCGGCAGTGGTCATCTTCCAACAAAAAGCGTGTAAACGTCCCGGCGCAAGTTCGGCCCAGCGAGGCTCAGGACTCGCGGCCCACGAGGCGGACATTGCCGCCACTGGAATCGATTTTTATGAACGGTCCGCCGCCATTCAACGTCCCGATGACGCGTGGCGATCCCGCCTTTCCACTTTCGATGCTCAGCGGCAGCGCCTTCGTTTTCACTTGTCCGAAGCGCGATGAACTCGCGTCGATCGTGAACGCACCGCGCGTGTCAAAAACCACCTCGATGTCGCCGCCGAAAGCTTTGAGCTCAGCAGCTTCCTTGGCCGAGCGGGCGAATCCGACTTTTACGTCGGCGCCATCAGCGTCTATTTGCAGGTGACCGAGCGCGTTTTGCACTTCGATCAGCCCGCTTGTTCCAAAAATTTTCGTCGTCCCATACGCGCGGCCCACGAGTACATTTCCAGAATTGGCTCTAATGTTAAGTTCGCCTTTGCAGGCGGTCACGGAGACGTCGCCTCGCGTGCTTTCTATACTTAGCGGGCCGGAGACTTCGCCGGTAAAGATCGTCCCATTGGAGGCAGAGATTCTCACGGCCGATTCCAACGGGCCCACCGTGACATTCCCTTCCGCCGTCTTGACATCGAGCAGGCAACCACGCGGCAGCTTCACCTCGAAGGTCAGCGCGACCGGCGGCCAGCTCTGCCAACCCCAGCGCAGCCCTTTCCTAAACCGCGCCTGTAGGGAAACCTGCGCCTCCTGAGCGTCGATATTGAGCAGCAAATCCTCGAGACGTTTGTCGGCATCCAATTGGTTATCGATATCCATGGCTTCCCTGAGCAGAAGATGGATTTTATCGTCGGGCGACGCCTCAACCCGGATGACTCCCTGTCGTGTATCGATTTTGAAACAACCCCCCTTGGAGATGGGGAAGGTTTTTTCCACGGAGCGCTCGATGGCTCCGCGGACCGACAAAGTCGCCGCTGCCAAAACCAAGGAAAAAGAGACAAGCCGGAGGAACATCAGCCATCTATTGACGGCGAGCAGGCTCCTTTGGCAAGCGCACAACGCGTCAGGCGACCGTGGGCATGTCGACTAGCAGTTCGAAATCCACCAGCGCGTATGCAATCTTGCCGTCTTGGTGGCGCACCCAGTCTCTTCCGTCGCGCCGACGACGAATGATCACGTGCGCAGGTTTGTGATCGAGCACGATCATGCCGTTGGCCAACAAATCGGACGCGCTCTGCTCGGTGAGGCGCTCCATCTCCGCTTTCGAGAGTTGCCCCGCCTGATGATACAGGCTCGCATCGGCGCCGTTGATCCAGCCGAAGATTGAAAAGTAAGAGCGATGCGGATCGAGCATCACCTTGGCGTGGCCCGCCAGCTGAGTTTCGGCAACGGCCTGTTGTTCCATCGCCGCCGCGCCCTCGCCGCGACCGTGCTGCCAGAGCGGCGATTGCTCGGGCGGACTATAAATCGCGAGCGGCCGCTTCGTGAGAATCCGCGGACCCCGACGACTCGACCGCAAACGTCCGAGTCGCCCGAATTCCTCGAAAGGATTGTTGAAGCGGAGCCCCGCCATCACCTGCTCGGGAATTTTCTCGAGAAACGATGCGCCCGCGTAAAAAGGCACGTCTTGGGCAAAACGGCTAACTTTGATAACGACGTCCTTTGCGCCCGGCACAGTCGGACGATATCGGTAAACGGTGCCGGTGGACTGGCCCATTTTCTCACCTTTTCGCCAAAAGGCACCGCCGTCATACCAATTCCTCGGCCTAAGCGCTTCAAGCATTCCCCAGCCATGCCGCGTAACCAAAAGTTGTCCATACTCCGGGGCTTCGAACACCGCGTAACGCACACCGTAGACATCGGCCGTCTTGGGCACAGGCAAAGCGCCGAACAACGTGTTGCTCAAAGTACCAGGCGACTCCTGCCGGGCCCGCGCCACACCCGCAACCAACCGAAATAGCTCACAACCACCACGTTCCTCCGCCGAGCAGCCGCAGCCCGGCGGGCAGGCATCGCCCGAAGCTTCTGGCGGAAGAACTGGTGCGGCGCTGAACTGCATGCCCAAGGCTATGCTGAAATGGTTCCGTGCGCAAATGGATGCCAACTCGCCGCTACCGTTTACAGAAGACAACTTTTGATTAGCATTCGTCGCAATGATCCAATCCGCCGCAACTGACAGCTCGGTCCAAACTGCCAGCTCCGCACGTGCCGAACAATCCACGCTCGCCGAACCCGCCAGCGAAATCGACGCGCTCACTCACCGGCTGGATGTGATCATTGGCGAGCAGGAAGGAAAACGGTTTCTGGCACTTCTTCAAAAAATCCGCGCGGAGTTTTCACGACCCGGCGAGCCAGCCACACCCGCCACGCGCAAGGCCATGGGCGCCGGCACAGTCGGCACCCTTTCCGTCGCCGACGCCTACAAAGTCGCGCACGCGTTCAGCCTCTTTTTCCAACTCGTCAATCTGCAC
This sequence comes from Nibricoccus sp., assembly GCA_047600805.1. Classification (GTDB taxonomy): domain Bacteria; phylum Verrucomicrobiota; class Verrucomicrobiia; order Opitutales; family Opitutaceae; genus JADKHC01. Next base: position 4,179,934 of record JASGKG010000001.1, on the reverse strand, counting down.
GAGGAAACCTTGCGGCTCCAAAAGCTCCGCAAAAACCCTTCGCCGCCGATGTCGCTGCACCGCCTTTTCGAGGAGCTCAAGGCCGGTGGCGTCACAGCGCACCAACTCAAGCGCTGCCTGGACCGCCTGGAAATTCAGCCCGTCATCACGGCCCATCCGACAGAGGCAAAGCGCCGCACCGTGCTCGATCAGATCAGCCGGCTTTATCAGAGCGGCGAAGACATCGACGAAGTGCTCGAGACGCTCTGGCAAACCGAGGAGGTGCGCCAGCAAAAGGTCACGCCGCTGCAAGAGGTCGCCCACGCGGTTTACTTCTTCGATCGTTCGATCTTTGAAGCGACCGCCAGCTTCTATCAGCAGTTCGACGATTTGCTCGAAAAACACTACCCCTCGCTCAAGCGCGACCGCCAGTTCCTGACGTTCGCCAGCTGGGTCGGCGGAGATCGCGACGGAAATCCCTTTGTCACGCCAGAGGTCAGTCTCACGGCGGCGGCCTGGCACAGCTGCGTGGCGTTTTCCCATTTTGAAAAACAGGTCGGACTCCTCATGAGCGAGATCACCCATGCCGATCCACTCGCTCCCGACACACCCGCCGCCACCGCAGCCGACGCCCGCGATCCTGCGGCACAACATCAGCCTTACGAAACGCTCCGAACCCGCCTGGGACGCTTGCGCAATGTTTTGCGCCAAGGGAAATGTTCGGTGGAACGGCTCAGCACCGAGTTGGCCGCCGTTCAGGCCGAGCTTCACGAGCGCAAGGCCCATCGCGCCGCAGGTGGCCGCATCCAGCGGCTGCTGGTAAAAGCGCAGGTTTTCGGCACACATTTGGCCGAACTGGATTTTCGCGATCATAGCGGCCGGTTGAGTTCCGCTGAGCCAGAGATGATCGCCGAGTTGAAAGCCGTTCGCGAAATTCAGAAGAAACACGGCAAAGCCGCAGCGGATCATTTCATTTTGTCGATGACGGATCGGCCCGAGGTGCTTTTGCACCTTTTGAAGCTCGCGAAAAAAGCGGGCGTGCACGACGTCGATTTCGTTCCCCTTTTCGAAACCATCGGCGATCTCGAGCACGGACCGGCGATTCTCGAAGCACTCTGGAGCGACCGCAACTACCGGAAACATCTAGAACATCGCGGCGACATCCAGGAAGTGATGGTCGGCTACTCGGACTCCAACAAGGACGGCGGTTATCTCGCGGCCAATTGGAATCTTTATCGCGCGCAAAAAGCCATGATGACAACCGCGGCCAAGCACGGCATCGCGCTGCGTTATTTTCACGGCAAAGGCGGCACGATCGACCGCGGCGGCGGTGCCAGCTTCCGCAGCTTGCGCGCACAGCCGCACGCCGCACCTGGCGGCCGGTTGCGCATCACCGAACAGGGCGAAGTCGTTTCGCTCAAATACGCCAACCCCGAAATCGCCCAGCGAAATCTCGAACAACTCGTCAGCGCTGTGATCGGCGCTCAATGTCTTCCGCTCGCCGAGGCCAGCAGCGCCAAGCTGCACCTTTGGGAAGAAGAGTTAGAGGTGCTCTCGCGGTTATCGTTCGAAGCTTATCGGCATCTCGTTTACGAAACTCCGGATTTCGTAACCTACTTTTGGCAAGCCACGCCGATCGATCTGATCGAACATCTCCGCCTCGCCTCACGACCGAGCCGCCGACAAGCCACGACCGATATTCGCCAGATGCGCGCCATTCCATGGGTCTTCGCGTGGACGCAGTCGCGTCACCTGCTCTCGACTTGGTACGGCCTCGGCACGGCCATCGAACAGCGCTGCGCAAATGATCCAGCGAAACAGCAGCTGTACCGCGAGATGTACGCCGAGTGGCCGTTTTTCCGCAGCCTCATCGACAACGCCGAGATGTCGCTCGCCAAGACCGAGCTCTCCATCGCGCGCCACTACGCGGAGCTCGTGACCGACACGAAGGTCCGCGACAAAATTTTCGGCCAAATCGAACAGGAGCACCGCCGCGGCGTCGCCATGGTGCTGCTCGTCACGGGCCATTCGCGTTTGCTGGAGAAACAGCCCGTGCTCGCCGACTCGCTACTGAAGCGCAATCCGTTCGTCGAGCCGCTGCACCACGTCCAAATTCAATTTCTCAAACGCTGGCGCGAAACGCCCGAAAGCAAACGAACCGAAGCTCTGCGTCGACTCCTCGCGCTCACCGTCAGCGGCATCGCTTTCGGTATGAAAAGCACGGGGTAACCACGCTAAGCCATCAAGCGTTCATCGGAAAAACGAAGCCGGAGCCTCTTCTGAAAAGCGCTGCCCAGAAGCGGCAGGCTCAGCGCGAACAGCGGCAGTTATCGCTCAGACTTTCGCGCTATTGTCGCACTTGAAGTGAACGCGTTTGCGGCGTTCTGCGTGCTGGCGCTGCGCTGATTCCAGCGCGCCGTCGCGACTTTGAATCATGAAGCTCGGACGCGAACGTTCATTTATCTCTTCCAGTTGCGCCGCGGCCACGAGCAAAACGAGCCGCTCTGCATCCACAGCAAGGCGCGAGCGCGGAAAGCCAGCAAACCGGGCCAGCCAGTTCAGCGTAATCGTAAAAGGATGTTGTTGAGCGTCGTTCACCGTCAGAGAGCTTGGGCAGAAGTGCCGGGGTCCGTCAAAGGTGTTTAGAATAAGATCGCCTACATTGCGGCATCAGTCCGCTTTCCGCCTTTTGCGCGCTCAGTTCATGCCGATAATCCTGCGCAACCCGCATTTACCCGCGGCTTTTGCTTGAACCCCCTACCCACTAACGGACACAACGTATAATTTATGTTGCACGACTTGATCATAGGCATGGCCGGTTCAGGTGGTGACGGTATCGTCTCCGCCGGCGAATCACTCATTAACGCCTCGGCCAAAGAAGGTTATTTTGCCATCCTCACCAAGAGTTTCGGCTCTCAAATCCGCGGTGGCGAATCGTCGTGCCGGCTTCGTGTTTCGACCCAGCCCGTGCTCAATCCGGGTGGCACGCTCGATGTGGCCGTCGTGCTCAATTGGGAAGACTTCCTGCGCTTTGGCGGGGAACTCCCGGTTGGACCCGAAACAATCGTTATCTACGAAGCGAAGACCAACGTCGCGCCAGACGCCGTGCCGCTCAAGGTGAAACCGGCCATCGCCCTCGCCGTTCCGATGGAAGACATGGCGATGAAATCGGCCAAAGCGCTTCTCGCAAAAAACAACGTCGTGCTCGGCCTGCTCGCCGGTTGGTTCAACCTCGCGGAGAAAGCCATTCTCGAGGGCATCCACAAAAAATTCGCCAAAAAAGGTGAAGAGGTTCTCGCCGGCAATGACCGCGCTTTCGCCGCCGGTGTCGAGTACGCCAAGAAAAATCCCCTCACCCAGGACAAACGGCTCGCTCCCCCGACCGGCGGCAAGGTGGCCGGAAAAGTTCTTACCGACGGCAACGAGATGTGCGGCGCCGCAGCGATCTTCGCCGGCTGCCGTTTCTTCGGCGGCTATCCGATCACACCCGCTACCGAAATCATGCAATACCTCCAAAAGGAATTGCTGAAATACGGCGGCTCCGTCCTTCAGGCCGAGGACGAAATCGCCGGCGTGGCCTCCGCCATCGGCGCCTCGTTCGCCGGCGTAAAATCCATGACCGCAACCTCCGGCCCGGGCCTTTCGTTGAAGACCGAGGCGCTCGGCCTGGCCAGCGTCGCCGAACTCCCGCTCGTCTGCGTCAACGTCCAGCGCGGTGGCCCCTCTACGGGCATGCCGACCAAACGCGAGCAAGCCGACTTGTTTGCTGCGGCCTTCTCCGCACATGGCGACACCGTGCGTCCGATCCTCGCGCCGATGGGCGTCAGCGATTGTTTCGACGTAACAGTCGAAGCGTTCAATATCGCCGAAGAATTCCAGACACCGGTCATCGTTCTCTCCGACCAAGAAATCGCCCAGCGCAAGGAGATCGTCGATCCGGTTGACACCTCTAAATTTAAACTCGTCGAGCGCCTTCGCCCCACCGCCGCCGAGCTCGAGAATTACACTCGGTTCAAATTCACCGACACCGGAATCAGCCCTCTCAGCCATCCCGGCATGAAAGGCGGCGCGTATTTGGCCGCCGGCATCGAGCACAACGAGAAAGGCGCGCCCACCTCCAACGGCGAGATGCACGCCAAGATGAACGACAAGCGCCTCAACAAACTCAACCCGCTAAAAAAGCGCCGCGACCTCTTCTTCCTCGAGGGCGACGCCGACGCGGAGGTCGGCTTGATCGCGTGGGGCAGCGTCGCCGGCATCGCGCTCGAAGCCGTGCGCAAAGCTCGCGCCTCCGGCCTCAAAGTAAAAGTCCTCGCTCCAAAGCTCCTTTATCCCGTCATCGAGGAAGTCTACACCGAGTTCTTCGCCTCGCTGAAACACTGCTTAGTCGTCGAGCAATCGCACCAAGGCCAGCTCCACAAGATCATCCGCATGTGGGCCGACGTTCCGAAGGACTTCGTCGCTTACGCAAAGAGCGGCGCCAATCCGATCGCTCCTGAAGACCTGGTCCAAAAAATCCAGGCGCTCGCCAAGTCCTAACAAGCCGCCGCAACACTTAACCACGCTTTTTGCCATGTCCGCCACTTGCAATTGCCAACCCCCGGAGCCCGCCCCCGTCACCGCAAAGGATTTTAAAAGCACGCTCAAGCCCATCTGGTGTCCCGGCTGCGGCGACTACGGCGTTGTCACCGCGCTCTACCGCGCCCTGGCCTCGATTGGCCGCCCGCCGCACGAGGTCGCGTTCATCTCCGGCATCGGCTGCTCCAGCCGCATCCCAGGCTACACGACAGCCTACGGTTTCAACACCGTGCACGGCCGCGCTCTCCCGATTGCCCAAGGTATTAAAATGGCCAATCCTGAGCTCCTCGTGCTCGTGGCCGGCGGCGATGGCGACGGTTTCTCGATCGGCGGCGGTCACGTTCCGCACGCGATTCGCCGCAATCTCGACCTCACGTACATCGTGATGGACAACCAAATCTATGGCCTAACGAAGGGACAGCTTTCACCCACGTCGCCCCGGGGCACTAAAACGGCGTCATCGCTCTACGGCAGCATCGAAGATCCGGTGAATCCGCTGCTTTACGTGCTCGCTTACGGCGCCGGATTTGTCGCCCAAGGAATTCCCTCCGATCTCGATGGCCTTTCGAAACTCATCGAAGAGGCAATCCGCTATCCCGGCTTTTCGTTCGTGAACATCCAGTCTCCGTGTGTGACCTACGGTGACATGGAAAACCAAATGAAAGCTCAGAAGGCGCGCATGAAAAAGCTATCCGACCTCGGCCACGACCCCACCAATCGGATCCGCGCCATGGAACTCGCTTCAGAATACAGCACCGAACTGTACACCGGCGTCTTCTACCGGAACCCGACGCCACCGCCAACTTACGACAGCTATCTAAAAGAGCAGCAGAAGGCCCTCGCAGCCGAGGCCAAGCCGCTCGACCGCCTGCTGCCCCTGGCGACATGAGTGAGTTAGTCTTCGCCGCCAGGCAACTCCCGCCCTCGTATAAACTTCAAGCGCCCCTTTCGAGGGGCGCTTTTTTGTTAACAAACTACAGATTCAACCGAATCGCCCAGCCCCTTCGGCTAGAGTTTCACTCCAAGTGAAAAACCTCTTTGAGGCCGCGCGAGACAGGACTGTTGTCGGGATTACTCGGCATGATATCGCCCATGTATTTCCACCAGCGTTGGCAAACCGGCGTCGAGGCGACCGCGTTCCAGCGCGCTTCGTCTTCAATCTCGACGTAACCGAAAAGTTGGTGCGTTTTCTCGTCTAGGAAGATCGAGTAGTTGTGGGAGCCATGGGAGCGCAGCACCGCGGCGAGTTCGTCCCAGATGGGACTGTGGCGACGCTCATATTCAATTTCCTGTCCAGGGTTAACCTGCATCACGAATGCTTTTCTGATCATAAGATTTAGGGGTTGGGCTGACATTCAGGGCTGAACGGCAAAATTGCACGTCGGTAACTTGCCGTACTGTCAAATCGTGTGCGCACGGTCAAACGCCCGAGGCCCACCACAATGCCAGGCAAAACACACCAATCAGCGCCCCTGACACCGCACAACACGCCACAAAGCCAACGATGTCGGTGCGGTCCCAGCGAACAAACTCCCAGGACGACTGCGCGCCGAAAATTTTCAAGTGGTCGAACCGCTGTGGATTCGCGCGGGTCGCTTCCATCGCTTGATGATCAAGGGCGGGGTCGCTTTCCACTGGCGTTTTCATTTTCCCAAAAAACTGCGCCACGTGTGGCTCGTCCTTTTTTCGAGACATGAGCGTGACCGCAATCATCACGGCAAAAGGAAAAATCACGTCCCACAAACATTGCGCGGCAAGCCGGCCGTTCGCCCCCAGCTTCGCCACATCCACGCCCATTCGTTCCAAGATCAGCACCTCGAGATTAAAACGCCCGACGCCTACCGGTTTGAGAATATTCTCCGAGGGGGAAACGATTTTGTCGAAATACAATGGTTCTGCAAAACCCTGTGCGTTATCCACCGTTAGAATAAGCGACGGATGCTCACGCACCCACGAGAACTCCGAGGCGACCAGCGGAACAACCAGGTTGATTGCGATCGAACTTACGAGCGCGCACCAAACGGCGGCCTTCGTCAGGCGGCGCCAGAAAAGCATCAACACCACCACGGCGCCAAACGGCACGTTGACCGTGATCACCAACCGCATCACCGATTCCATCCCCGACATCAGACATGCACTCAAAGCTCCCAATAATAGAACTACAACCATCGTCCATCGGGCAATTCTCACACCCTGCTTCTCCGTGAGGCTGGCCCAAAGCGGATGGCAGAAATTCTGCACAAAAAGCGAGGCACAGGCCATGGCTTTGGCAGCCAGGTTTGACATGACACCCGCAGCGATTCCGACGATCATCAAACCCATCAAACCCGGTCCGAGAAGTTGGCGCGACATTACCCCCCAGGCTGTGTCGGGATCCGCTAGTTCGTTACCACGCGAGAAGATCGCGACGGCGATTAATCCCGCAAACGTCCACAGAATCACCATCACGCGCTTCACGTAAAAGCCCGCCACACCGACTCGCGCGGCCAATTCGGTCCGGGCTGACCCCATAATGTTCATGTTGGAGCTCAACGCGTTCACCTGAACAATGCTGGCCAACGTCAGCGCAAAGATCGTCCAACCGGCAAACTGCTTCGTGCCTTCCAGCCCAAACAAGCGAAACATTTCTTGAGGAACGCGGGAACCAAGCTGACTCCAACCGCCCACGGCATGAAGCCCGACCGGCAACAGGAGAACCGAAAATACAATGATCAGAAGCCCCTGCAGCGCCTCGTTGAGCGCCGCCGCCTTCATTCCACCTGCGACCATGTACACCGCGACTATACCCACAAAACAGAGGCAAAACCCAGCCTTCGCCGCCAAGCTATTGAGCACAGGGATATCGCTCGCGATGGCACCGGTCGACCGCTGCTGGCGCAGTTGCGTGAGGCGCTGCGTCTCTGCGATCGAAAGACTTTCGCCTGCTCGTTTTTCCAACTGCTGCCACTCACGATAGTTCTCGATCGACGCACGCTCGTCCGGCGTCCAACGGCTTTCAGGTTTTACTACAAGCGTCCGCCCGATGGTATACGCGGTGAAACACCCAAAACCGATCATGAGGATCGTCACGCCGACTTGGAAAAGCGCATAAAACTGCGCGAGCGCGCGACTGCGATAACGTTCAACAAAAAGGTCGGCCATCGTGAGCATTCGCGCCCTCCGAAACCAAACATTCATGAACCAATAGTACGGGTTCATGAAGATCGTCTGAAAAGAATACCAAGCGCCCGACGCTCCACGCTCGTAAACGAAACTTGCGGTGGCGACCGCTCCTTGCGGCTCCGTCGCGTTGCCGAAGTTAAGAAAGATCTGGTACAGCCTGCCCAATTTCCTGCCCGCCAAGAAAAAACTTTCCTCGCTTTGAGACGTCGACGCCGCGCGGCGGCCCAGCCAGAAAATCAGTCCTAAATACAGGCTAATGATTAGGATGTCTACGGGGTGCACGGGAGGCTGAAATGGGTGCCAGCTTCCACCTGATCACGCAAGGACTCTCCTTCCCGATTTTCTTCCGTAACCCAGGCGGGCCAAAAGGCGTCTTGGTACGACTTGTTGCTTCGCGCAGAGCTCGAGCCGCATCCCCAAAAATAGGTATCCCAAGTCGGCGTTCTCCTCTTGCAACACCCACAAGCGGACTAGAATATTCTGACAGTAAGACCCCTGCACCCTCCCCCCCGGCGCTTCCTACCACTCCCGGATTTCCGTCCTTAGTACTCTGTCCATGTCCACCTCTCCTTCTCTTCGCGAACTGGCCCGCACCTTAGGCTTGTCTCACACGACTGTTTCGGAAGCGCTCAGAAACAATCCTCGCGTTCGAGAAGAGACCAAACGGAAGGTTATTCGCGCGGCCGAGGCTGCCGGCTATCGCAGAAATCCTCTCGCAGGAGCGCTCATGTCCGAGATCAGGCGTTCACGCGCAGGAACTTTTCGCGGCGTGATTGCGATCATCGACTCTGACGGAATTTCCAAGCGCCCGCTCACGGCTTCGCGTTATCACCGCGAAATGATCCAAGGCGCCACGGAACGCGCGCAAGAGCTGGGTTTCATGGCCGAGCTCTTTTCGGTCCAACGGGAGATCTCGACTTCCCGCCTCGATTCCATCCTGCAATCGCGCGGAATACGCGGACTGCTCCTGCTACCGGTCCACGACGATCCCGATTTTTCTCATCTCAACTGGTCGCACTACGCTGGCGTCTACGCCGATTACATCATCGAGCGACCGCAGCTCCACGCAGTCTGCTCCGATCATTATCGTGCGCTGATTGGCGCATTGAACCGTCTGCGGAACCTCGGTTACCGCCGGCCCGGGCTGGTCTTGCAACAGCATAACGACGAACGCCTGCTCAACCGGTGGGAAGCGGCTTTCCAAGCATACTTGGATCATCACACTGATTGCACGCATCTGCCGCCGCTCATTTTGCCGGAAATAACAAAAGATAAATTCGTCTCCTGGTTTAAGAAACAAGCACCGGACGTCGTCCTCTGCCATCGCACCGAAACCATGTCCTGGATGGAAGAATGCGGCGCAACCATCCCAACGTCGCACGGCTTTTGCTGTCTCAATGTGATCACCAACAGCATTCCCTGCAGCGGATTGGACCTTCAGCCTCGGCTGCTCGGCGCTCGCGGCGTGGAACTCGTCATCGCTCAGATTTTTCGGAACGAGTACGGCATTCCTGAAATTCCCTCGACCACCACGATTCCGGCCCGCTGGGTCGACGGACCAACTTTGCCGGCCCTAAAACCGCAGCAGGAAGCTCCGAATTTGAGCGTCGCCGCCCTCGGCGTCTAACCTGAAATAGCGCCAAAAAAAGAAGCCGGCCACCTTTTCGAGGCAGCCGGCTTTGGGGTATATCTTGGGTCTGGGTGGTTAGTTTGGATTCCAGCCTCCAAGAACATTGCTCTTGGTGTAAGCCGCCGCCTCAGTTGCGGTCAGACGCTTCACCCACGATGCTCGCGTCGATGGACAGGGATACTCGGCAAAACGACAGGTGGAGCTGTTGTTTGTCCCTGACCAGTTGATGTAGCCGACCGGCGCGATGACGCTGCTGATCGTGCAATTGATAAATGCGAGTTCTCCATAAGCGCCCCAAGGACGCCCCAAATAGGACGAACCTGACGTCGCCGTGCCGCCACTCGTGATGGTGCAGCTAGAAAATACGATGCCGTAATTCTGCCCCGACGCCGTGGCGGGAGCTCCAAGCGTCGCACCGTTTCCGCGAATTTGGCGAACCGTCGAGCCGGTGACGAAAATGCGCCCGTGCCCATAAACGAAATCGACCGTGCCGCGGATCTCGCTGCCGGTCACGTAAATCGAAGAGCTCGCTCCCTTCGCGTACAACGTGTCCTGGCGGCCCAGCAAATAACACGAACGCACGGCGCAGCGTGCTGCCGTGACGATCAGCACTTGGCTGGTGTTGTTATCTCCCGTGTAGCTGTTCCGAAGGGTGATATTCTTGAAAGTGACATCCGCAGCGTTGACCGTCATGGTCACTTGATTCTGTCCAGCGGTTAGGATCGTGCCTGTATTACTGGCACCTTGAATGGTTATGCCGGTCTTGGAACTCGATACGGAAAACGGACCCGTGTAGGTACCGTTGGCAATGGAGATCGTGTCGCCGGAAGCGGCCGCATTGATCGCAGCCTGAACCGTGGGGTATTGCGAAGGAACACTACGCGTCGCAGCAAACGCAGCCGGCAACAAAGCCGCTGCGAACAGAAAACCAATTATGAATTTCATCGGGGTAGATGGTTTCAGACATTGTGGGGTAAAGACCACAGACGACCCACCGAACGGAGTTCCAGCAGGAGCTTGTGGTCGGAAGTTACCGAGCTCGCGTTCCCTGCAGAGTCAAGTGGCCCAATTGACGACAAATTCACGACAGGACAGATTGTCGCGTTGGCCACGGAATCCGCCCGCACTTTATCACCGTCGTCGCACGCCAGCTACCGGCCCCCGACATTCTGGCGCCCCCGCCCGGACTTGAACCGGGATGCGCGGTTTAGGAAACCGCTGCTCTATCCAGTTGAGCTACGGGGACGTGCTTTAGGCAGGCGTCTATATTTAGTGCCCATCGCCGGCTGACAAGCCATGAGATCGTCAACCCCGCCGTTACGCGGTTATCCCGTCAGCAAACACGCGCCACGCAGCGGGTGAGCCGAGAGCAGCCCCCCGTAAAAGCACCGATCGGCTACAGCAGACGACTATCGAGGTTGTTCGTTCGAAGCCACGGAAGCTTCTCCCTGCCCCATGGCGCGCCGCAAAGTCGCCAGTGCGACCAAGTGGTTATAGAGCGCGTGAAGCTCATTGTTCTTCGCTTCAGTCAGCGCTACTTGGCTCTGAAGAACATCGAGCTGAGTCGCAGTGCCCGCTTGGAATCTCGCTTGGGCCAAACGAACACTCTCGTCCGCCTGCCCGACCACAGCTTTCGAAGCTGTCACGAGTTCGTCAGCTTCCTGCAGCGCCGAAAACGCGCGCCGCACTTCCACATCGATCCCGAGCTGCTGTTCCGCCGTGGCTAACCTGGACTGCTCATAGACCGAACGTGCCTGCGCGACCCGCCCCGCCGTAGCACGCCCGTCGAAAACCGCCCAACTGCCACTCACGCCCGCGATCCAACCACTGCGTGTCGTGCCAAGATCATTCGTCGCAGCCGATTTCTTAACCTGATAACCCGCACCAATGCCCAGTGTCGGCCAATATCCGCCGCGTTCAGCACTGACTCCTGCCTCAGCAGCTTTTTCGAGTTGAAACAGCCTCTGCGCTTCCGGCCGCAAATTGCGCGAGCTTTCCAGCGCAGCGGTTAAGTCGATCTCGGTTTTTTCATAAGCAAGCTCGCCGAGGATATCAGGTGTTTTCGTCAGGTTTTCTCGACTGCGCGTGGTGAAGCCCAGCGCCTGCCGAAGCTCCTCAATCGCGATCCGATAAGCGTTCTTCGCGGTAATCAGCGGCGGCCGACCATTCGCGACCGCCACTTGGGCACGCAACAAGTCGAACTTCGAGAGCGTTCCCGCTTCGTAGCGGTCTTGCACGGTGCGCAATTGTTCTTCGAGCAGGTTGAGCGACTGCTCCGCCACTTCGATCTGACGTTTTGCGAGGAGCACGCTGTAGAACTTCGTTCGCACATCGAAGAGCGCATTGTTTATCACAGCTCGGAGCTCGAGCAGGGCCGCTTCTCGACGGTACTTTTGCGCCGCAATCGACGAGCTTACCGAACCACCAGAAAACAGGTTCTGACTGACGGAGAGATCCACCGCCCAGTCTTGGTCGGTAATGCGCTGTTGGGGCTCCAAGCGATTCTTCGCGAATTTGCTGTAGTAATAATCCAACGACGCGTTCGGCAGGTTGCGGGAGCGCACTTCGATCAACAGGCCTTCCTGCTGACGAATGCGTTCGCGCGCCTGGCGGATCGCGAAGTTGTTTTCCACTGCGAACTGCAGCGCACCCGCCAAATCGAGGCGGGGCGGCACATCGCGATCAGGTTCGGGCGCCGCTAACAGGGGCGCAGCGACAAAAAGTCCAAGCAGCGCCTTTTTCAAAGGTGCAATTCTCATGATAGATGTGGTCTGTTACTTTTACTTTGCGGCTACCAATTCTGACTCAGCGGCCGGCACGGTGGTGCGCAGCGGCACGACTTTCACCGCCTTATGTTCCGTCGCGATCAACATGTAGAAGGCCGGAACGGCAAAGAGCGTGAATATCGAACCAATTGCCATACCCACAACAAGCACCCAGCCGATCGAGTTACGAGCTGCCGCACCGGGTCCGGTGACAAAGATAAGCATGATGTGCCCGAACACCGTGGCAGCAGAGGTCATCAACACAGGGCGCAACCGCGTGGCTGCGGCCCTGCGAATCGCGTCGACTTTGCTCAGACCTTGCTCCTGAAGCTTGTTCGCGAACTCGACGATCAAAATGCCGTTTTTCGCGATAAGGCCCACGAGCGTGATCAGGCCGATTTGCGAATAAATATTCAGCGTCGTCTTCCAGAGGAACACCGGGATCAAGGCGCCCACGAGCGCGAGCGGCACAGATCCGAGCAGAATAATAAACGGATCGCGGAAGCTGTTAAACTGTGCCGCGAGCACGAGGAAGATCAGCAGCAAAGCAAGCAACCCCGATTTCCAAAGCGCGTTTCCTTCGAGGCGCAACTGGCGCGACTGACCACCGTAATCGATCGAATACCCCGCGGGCAAAATTTCCGCGGCCTTCGCTTCCAGCTTCTTCAATGCATTGTCGATGCTTGGACCAACGCCGATGATCTTCACCGAATTTAGCTGTTGGAAGCGGTTTAGGGTGCGTGGTTGCACGGTGCTCTTCAACGTGGCGATCGTCGAGAGAGGAATGAGCTGACCGCCCGGGCCGCGCACATGGTAATTGAGGAGCTGGTCCGGATTCAGCCGTTTGCCGCGCTCCACCTGCGGAATCACGCGGTAGCTTTGTCCATCGTTGACGAACCGATTAACGTAGCCACCGCCCAACATCGAACCCAAGTCACGAGCGACGTCGCTCAAGTTAAGACCCATCGAAGCGACTTTGTCTTTGTCGATTTCGATTTCCACCTGCGGCACGTCGAATTTCAAATCGCTGTCCGCGAAATAGAACGTAGGCGCCGCATTCGGTTCATTCGCGTCGGTGTTCGCGTAAATCATCAACTGCTGAGCGTAATCGAACAGCTCGCGATGATCTGCCGTCGAGCGAATCACAAATTCGATGGGATATTGACCGCCGGAGGGAAGTGGTTCGGGTGTGGTCACAACGACGTTCACACCTGGAATAGTGGCGGCTGGACCTTGCAAAGACTGCATGATTTGCATCGAGGTGCGTTTCCGCTCCGACCATGGCTTCAACAGTACGCCCGAAAAACCGAAGTTCGAGCCGGTAAGCTGGAACGACGTATCATATTCGGAGATACTGGTGAAAACCTTCTGCACCTGATCCGCGAAAATCACATTCTGATCGATCGTGGAAGTTGGCGAAGGGAGCAAAATGCCAAAGACAACGCCCTGGTCTTCCTTCGGTGCGAGTTCGCGCTGTGCGAACTGGAAAAACGGCACCACAACGACCGCCAGCATCACGGCTCCTGTCAGCACATACTGCAGTCCGGCAAAGCGCCGACGGAGGAGCAGATCAAACAACAACAACAAGCCAGCGCCAATGACCGATGCTGCCAGCAAGCCTACGCAGAGCGGCATCGCCGCCGCCTTGGCGGTGGAAAATCCACCGGCGATCGCGAAAATTCCCATCGCGATGGGCCACAGCGGCACCCAAGCGACGAGGGCCCAAAGCAAGATCGTCCATGAAACACGATCGCCATGACGAAGACGGAGCATTTTGCCGACCAATCGCTCGTAACCATTACGCAGACGATCGAACTGACGGTTGATGTGGCCGACGAAACCTTGTTCCTCATGCGCTTTGTCGCGCAGGAGGTACGCGCTCATCATCGGGGAAAGCGTAAGCGCCACGAAACCGGAAACCGCTACGGCACCCGCGAGGGTCATCGCAAATTCGCGGAAAAGCGCACCCGTGAGTCCACCTTGGAAGGCGATCGGTGCGTACACCGCAGCGAGCGTGATCGTCATCGAAATGACCGGCCCAACCAATTCACGCGCGCCAAGGATCGCTGCCTCGTAAGGCGTGCGCCCTTCGCGGATGTGACGCTCAATGTTTTCGACCACCACGATCGCGTCGTCCACCACAATACCGACCGCCAACACGATCGCGAGAAGCGTTAGGAGGTTGATCGTAAACCCAAACGCGATCATGAGCGTGAGCGCACCGACCAGCGACAACGGCATCGCGACAATCGGAATGAGCACCGATCGCAACGATCCCATGAAAAGGAAGATCACGAGCATCACGATGAGCAGCGTCTCCATCAGCGTCGTGAGAATCTCGTGCAGCGCGTCGTCGATGTATTTGGTTCCATCATACGCGATCTTTGCCTTCAAGCCCGCGGGAAGACCGCGCTCGATTTCGGGCATCAAATTGCGGACGCGCTTGATCACTTCGAGCGTGCTTTCCGTCGGAAGCACCCAGATGCCCATGAACGTGGCAGTTTGTCCGCCGAAGCGAACCTCCGTGTCATAGCTTTCTGCCCCAAGCACGACATCAGCCACGTCGGCAAGACGTACAATCGCGCCGTTCTTCTCGGCCACAACCATGCGTTTGAAGTCCTCAACATTCTTTAGATCGGTGTTCGCCACCAGGCTCACGCTCAGCATCGAACCTTTTGTCGAGCCGACCGCAGACAAGGCGTTGTTGGCTTGGAGCGACCGCCGAACCTCCGCAGGACTCAAGCCGCGCGCAGCCAGTTCATCGGGCTTCAACCATACGCGCATCGCAAAAACACGGCCACCGAGCACGTCCGCACGTTGCACACCTTTGACGGCCGAGAGCCGTGGTTGAACCAGTCGATTGAGATAATCGGTGATCTGGTTCTGATCCATGCTATCCGAATAGAAACTCAGATACATCGAGGCGAACTGGTTATCGCTCGACTCAACACTGATCGTCGGCGTCTCAGCCTCGGGAGGCAGCTCGTTTCTTACCTGCTCGATCTTCGAACTGATCTGCGCCAAAGCGGCATTGGTGTCGTAGTTGAGGCGCAAATACACCTTGATGGTGCTCATACCGGCGGCGCTGCTCGATTCGATGTAGTCAATGCCGTCCGCGCTGGCGATGACGCGCTCCAGCTGAGTCGTGATGTAACCGCGAACCGTGTCCGCGCTGGCCCCGAAATAGACCGTGGTCACGTTGACGACCGCGCTGTCGCTGCGCGGATACTGGCGGGTATTGAGTTGAAAATACGAAACAATACCCACCGCCAAAATAATGATGTTCACAACCAGTGCGATGACTGGTTTGCGAATGAAAATGTCGGTAAAGCTTTTAGTTGGCATATAGAATAGCTCTCAAATTCGACGTTCGATCAGGTGTTGGCCGGACGAGGCGCCGGATCACTCGTGGGCTGCACGGTATTGTTAACTTGAACCGGCATGCCGTTGCGCAATTTAAAGACCCCCGCCGTCACGATCTGCTCGCCCGCCTTGATGCCGCCTTCGACCGCGACCAAGTCACCTCGGGTCGCGCCAAGTTTCACGAATTGCTGGCGCACACCCAAAAATTCTTTGCCGTCGGCACCTTTCATTTTTTCGACGATAAATACCGAGTTTCCGTAGGGCGCGTACGCCACGGCCGTTGCGGGCAGGATGATTTGCTGCTGGCCGGTCGGCAAAAGAACTTCGACTTGTGCAAACATACCCGGGCGGAGCTCCTCCTTCGGATTAGTGATAGTGGCTTGGACAGAAAAGTTACGCGTCACCGAATCCACTTCCGTATCGATCGCGGTAATCGTGCCTTCAAAATCCCGCGACGAATAGGCATCCACCGCCACATTCACCTTCTGTCCAATCGAGAGTTCCGACAGCAGGCGCTGCGGAATTTTAAAATTCACGTAGAGCACATCGAGCTTCTGCAGCGGGACGAGCGACTGCCCACGCGAAACAAATTGCCCCAAGTTGACCTGCCGAATTCCGACGCGGCCGTCGAAGGGTGCCCGCACGAGCTTTTTGTCGATAGTAGCGAGTAGAGCAGCCACCGCGCCCTCGGCTTGATTAAGCTGGGCCGTGGCCAGATCCAGCTCGGCCTGACTGATCGAATTTTTCTGAAGCAGATCGTTCGCACGCTTGGAGCTCAAACGAGCCAGATCCCGCTGCGCCTCGGCAGCCTGCAACTGCGCTCGCTCAACGGTCGTGTCGATTTCGACGAGTAGATCGCCGGCTTTCACCGTCGCACCGTTCTCGACGAGGATTTTAACAATCTTGCCGTCAGCGTCGGCGCTGATCGTGACGCCCTGCACGGGCGCGAGTGTCGCGATGCTACTGATCACTGGCTGCCAATTTTCGAGACGAGCCTCAAAGGTGCTAACCGAAGCAGCAGGCATGACATGCGACTGCGACGACATTTCTTTGATCTGTGCGACTTTCACAGCGCCGAGCCCAACCACGAGCACAGCGACAACAACGAGAGTGCTGACGAATTTCTTTAGCATAGATAATATAGTTAAAGTGAATGAAAAGGACGGCCTAAATGTTGAACCGCCCTCTTGCTCTAAAGCCGCCCACCCGCCCTTGAACGCAGAGTGATAATTTCTGTGGCCACGGCAGTGCGGCGCAGATGCGATGTGGAAAAAGGGACGATTTTCATGCCAGTAGCTGTTTAAATGACCTCTGAGCCGCAAACTAATTAGGAGGCTAACTATAAAGCGCAAGCAACCCGCCGAGAAATTTCTTACTTTTCCTAGCCACCTGCAATCGACTGACAAAACCGCGGTTAGAGTGGTTAAGTAATCGATCGGTTTTGGTTAATAGAGCTAACCGGAATCGCGCCGTTCGAGCCGCCCCGTAAAACGCCTTCCCGGCATGTTCTTCTGCGATCCTCAACGGAGCCGATTGAAGTCAGCCCGAATGTCAAAACATAAGGCACTCAAGAGCAGGATATTACCCCATCAATCGTCAGATGCCGACAAACCTATTGACAATGCCGCTGCTGCATGGCTTTTTGGCCAACTCTACTTTTATGAGCAGCACGCCCGAACAAACCCAACACAGCCTTACGCCTGAGAAATTTCCTTTTACGGCTCCGGAGCTGATGAATCGTTACGTCACCGACACCGGCAAGATCCTTCCGCGCAAGTACACCGGCCTTTCCGCCAAGCAACAGCGCGCGGTGACCTCCACGATCAAGAAGTCCCGCAACTTGCTGCTCGCCCCATAAGCGACTGGCTCGTTTTTCTCTTTCAAAACCGGAGCCAGTCTCCGGTTTTTTTGTGCCTTCATCGTGGCAACGACAGCTCAGATTTTTCGCGGCACCCCTCGCAACATCGCACGACTCGCTCGGGCGCTTAAGGCAGGCGACGTGGTCGCAGCGCCGACCGAGACCGTTTACGGTTTGGCCGGAGACACCCTCAACACCGTCGCAGTCAAAAAGATCTTCGCCGCGAAGGGCCGGCCTGCGAACGATCCGCTCATCGTTCACATTCATTCCCTCGCTCAGCTTTCGGAGCTCGCCGAGTCAAATACAGCTGTCGAAAAAATTGCGCGCGCGTTTTGGCCGGGACCCCTGACGCTTGTGCTCCCGAAAAAATCGGTTGTTCCCGACCTCGTCACTTCAGGCCGGCCAAGTGTCGCGATTCGGATGCCGCGCCATCCTCTCTTTAGGAAATTGTTGCGGGCCTGCGGTCGTCCCCTGGCGGCACCGAGCGCAAACCCCTTTGGCTACGTCAGCCCAACAACCGCTGCTCACGTTCTTGACGGACTCGGTAAAAAGATTCGCTACATTCTCGACGGAGGCGACTGCGCGATCGGCTTGGAGTCGACTATTCTCGATCTTCGAGATCCCAAGAAACCGGCGATTCTGCGGCCCGGTGCAATTGAGCGGCAAGCGATCGAACGTATTCTCCGGGTGAAAGTGAAACCGGCCGCCAGCGAGATCGTCAAACGCTCACAAGCTGCGGTGGCTCCCGGGCTTCTCGCGCGTCACTACAGCCCACGCACACCGATCCAGCTGCACGATCACATCAACGTAGCCAAAATCACCAAAGCCGGAGCAACTTCCCCGAAAGCCAAGACCTCGGCGGACGCTTTTCTTTTTTTCCGCCGTCCGGCCGAATTCACCTATGGCCGCGTGCCAAAAAACGTTTTCTGGCTTTCGGCAAAAGGCGAACTAGCAGCTTCCGCCAAAAACCTTTTTGCGTCATTGCGCACGCTTGATCGCGGAAGCTGGACACAGATTCACGCGGAGCGCGCGCCTGGAAACAGCGCATTGGCCCTGGCAATAAACGACCGCCTTACTCGCGCGGCGGCGAAGCGTTAACCTCGAACCAACGGAGATGAAGGCGCTGAGCGTGCTCAACATTCGCGGGGCCAAAACCGCCCGCTACCTATAAAACTTTCACCAGTTCGGCGAGGAGTTTGTCGTTCTGCTCCGGCGTGCCCACGGTGATACGGAGCCACTCCGGCATGCCGTAAGGCCGCATCGGCCGCACGATCAGTCCGCGCTTCTGCAATTCGGCAAAAATGCGCGCGCCGTCGCCCACTTTGACAAGAATGAAGTTGGCCACGCTCGGCACGTACTCCAGCGAGAGCTTCTTGAAGCCAGCTTCGAGCTGTTTCAAGCCGGCCGCGTTTTCCTTCCGGCATTTGGCGGTAAAGGCTTGATCGTCAAGTGCCGCGATGGCGGCGGCTTGACCGATTGCATTCACGTTGAACGGCTGGCGGACACGATTGAGCAGACTGGCCATTTCTGCGCTGCAGTAACCGTAGCCGACGCGGAGCGACGCCAGGCCATAGATCTTCGAGAAGGTTCTCAGGCAAATGACATTGCGGCCTTCAGCGATCAGCGGGCGCAAATCGGGCGGGTTGTCCAAGAATTCTGAATACGCCTCGTCGTAAACGAAAATGACGTTCGCCGGCAGGCTGCGCACGAAGGCAAATATTTCTTCCTGCGTATTAGATGTGCCCGTCGGGTTGTTCGGGCTGGGCAAAAACACCATTTTCGTGCGCGGCGTGACGGCCTCAAGCAGTTGCCCCAAGTCGTGGCGATGTTTGACGAGCGGAACCTCGACGGCTTTCGCGCCAAATAGCAACGTCACCAGTTTGTAGACGATAAAGGCCGGGTTGCCCATGACCACCTCGTCGCCGAGGCCAAGGAAAACGTGCCCGACGAGCTCAAGCAGCTCGTTCGAGCCATTGCCGATGACAATCTGTTCGGGAGCGAGCTCCAGTTTGGCGGCAAGCTTGTTGCGAAGAACGACGCAGCCGCCGTCGGGATAAAGCTCGCTTTGACTGAGCGCTTTGCGAGCCGCCTCCACTGCCAACGGAGACGGCCCAAAGGGATTTTCGTTCGACGCCAGCTTGATGATGCCGGCCGGATCGAGCCCGAGTTCGCGCGCGACATCTTCAATGGGTTTGCCCGGTTCATACACCGGTTGGGAAAGCACGGAGCCTTTGGCCAGAGCTTGGACGTTCATACGGGCATTCAAATAAAACGCACGGACCGGCGAAAGTTTTTAATGCAGCTGCCGGCCAGTACAGCTGCTACGATTTTCCTGCGCCGTAGCGCCGGCTGGGCACATGGACGACCTTCATGCCGGCAGCGCGAGCCGCGACGATCCCAGGATCCGCGTCTTCGAACACCAAACATTGTTCCGGAGGCACGCCCAAGCGTTTCGCGGCCAACAAAAACATGTCCGGGGCCGGCTTGCCACGTCCGGGCGGAACATCCAGCGGCGTGACGATCACTTTGAAATACGAGCGAATGCCCGCCGCGTCCAACGCAGGCAGCGCCACCTCAGGGGTGCCGCCGGTTGCAATGGCGCACGGGTGTGTCGCCGCAACACGTTCGAGGAACTTGACGACAGGACCAATCGGCTGGGCCTGATGAACCAATTTCAGGTAGAGCTTCTCTTTGTTGTGCATCACCGCATCCGCATCGATCGTGAGACCGTAGTGCTGCGCGATCAACTCGGCCACACGCTTCGTCGGCACGCCTCCGAGCGAATAAAACAAGTCATCGCTGAGCCTCGTCGTCAGCCCAACCGCATGCATCGCTTCGTCCCAGGCGAGGTAGTGCAAGGGCATGGTGTCGACCAGCGTGCCATCGAGGTCGAAGATATAACCGGCGAAATCACCTGAGGGAATGTCGAGCTGCATAAGCGCGGGCAATCCACCAGCAGGTCGCGCGCCTGGCAATCGTTACTTACAGGCAAGATGCAAGCGATTGCTCACAGCAACGAAACTCGCTTTGGTTCAGCTCTTCACTTCGGTGAGCTCGTCGAAGGCGACGCCGAGGTTGGCGCCAAGTCGGTTGGGCAGTTTTTGGTGAAAATCAGGAAAGCCGGGAAAATTTTCCATCGTGGAAATCTCCGGCTTGGTTTTGCCGGCCTTGATCTGTGCCTGCACGTGCTCAAGCAAAGCGGCGAAATAGTCTCGCAAAACGAGCAGTTCGGCACGCTGGCCGGTCATTCCAAATTTCGTGTTGCCGTGGCCAAAGATGTAAATGGCGTCCGCCGGGTAATCCTTCGCAACACGTTCGAGGATCGAAATCCAATTTCGAATCCTCGCTCCGCTCACGCGATCGATCACCGGGTACATGCGATTGAAGAGCAGGTCTCCCATGTGAACGACGTTTGCTTTTTCAAACAGCACGACGGCGTCGCCGTTTGTGTGCGCCGGACCGAAATAGCGCAAGCTGATCACTTCGTCACCGATTTCCTGGCGCCACGTTTCCGCAAACGTGGTGTCGGCGTAAACCTGCTGTTCGAGCGAAGACGGTTTTGCGCGTTCCGCAGCGGCCCGCTGCAGCCCCGGAACGTTGGCCTGAGCTACAATCTTTTTTGCAACCGACTTGAAGACGCCGTTGCCCGACGTGTGATCGCCGTGATGATGCGTGTTCACGACGAGATCGATCGTGCGATCGCCGCGACCCGGCAGCCCCGCGAGACATTGCGCTGCAGTATCCGCGAATTGGGTATCCACCACAGCCAGAGCATCGGGCGCAGCCAGCCAACCGATCGTGCCACCGCGCGCTGTAAAAACTCCCACGTTGCGTCGAAGCAGCCGGAACTCGGGAACCACTGGTGGGACCGCAGGCGGCACTGCGGCCGATGGGCTGGCTGGGTTCGACGGTGCCGTCTGGGCAAAAATCCGCCGTCCGGCAAACAGCCCTGCAACGGCTAAACCGGTCGATTTGATGAAGGCTCGACGAGACGCCGTCGACAGCAACGAAAGAGAACGTTCGCTCATAGGGGATTTACTTTAGTAGGTGGCGAGAAGGGTTGCGCGCTCTCACACAAATGACATTCTTCAGCACCAGACGGCATGCACTGGACGCGCGCTTTCTGAATAAACCCAACTTGGCCGCTAACCCTTCATTACGCCAATTTTTTTTCCGGTGCCTGCTTGGGAGCATCCTGTTTTTCTGCGTCCTGCTGCAAGCGGAGGCGCAATATACAAGCGACAACCGCCGCTTCGAAAAAGCGATCACCGTAGGCACGCCAACGGACAGTTATCCTTTTTCGTATCAGGCTGCGAACGGAAGCTGCGAAGGCTTCGCGGTCGATCTTCTCGAGATCACAGCCCGCATGATGAGCATAAAAATCAAACGCGTGGCCGCTCCGGCCAGCCGTTTGATGGAGATGTTCCAGAACAACGAACTGGACATGCTGCAATCGCTAAGCCCCGGCCCTGGGCGAGAGGCTTTTGCGGATTTTTCAGTGCATTACATGGAGCTGCAGGGCAGCTATTTCGTCCGCCAAAACGAAACGCGTTACCAAACCCCTCACGACCTCCAAAATGCCGAGGTGGCAATCCCCGGCTACAACAGCATTGGCGAGAAATTCCTTAGGGACAATGGCATCTCCGCACGCCTGGTCCACACGCACTCCGTCGAGGAGTCGCTCACTGAGCTAAACGCCGGCAAACACGACGCCGCTTTTGCCGCACGGCTCAGCGCGTTGTCTTACATCGAGCGGGACAAGCTTCTCAACATTCGTCCACTCGGCCAGCCGCTCGTCGGATACAACGTGCGAATCTGTTACGCCGTCCGCAAAGGTGACGCCATCCTGCTGGCCCGCCTCAACGAGGGCCTCGCCATCGTGAACCGCACAGGCGAATACGACGAAATTTACAGGAAATGGTTCGGCAAATTCGACGCGCCGCTCATTACGCGTGAAAAGGTCGTGATGTACGTCGCCACCACGCTGGCGCTCGCACTGGTGGTGACAGTGCTCGCCTTTTTGCGGCAACGCGCCCTCAGAAAGCGCCTCGCCCGTCAATCGCAACAAATCGCAGAAAACGAAGCGATCCTCGCTGAGGCCCAACGCATCGCTCAACTCGGAAACTGGCACTACGACGTAAAAAAGCGCCAGCTGCATTGCTCGCCCGAAACGCTTCGAATTCTCGGAAGGGAGCCGGATCAAAATCCTCCCACCTACCTGCGGATTCTGGCGATGATGCCCCGTCCCGAACGTTCACTCGTTCATCGCTCCATCCGAAGCGCCCTCCGCGATGGAATCGCTTGTGATGTCACCGTGCCATTGCAGATCGCACCGGGCACCGTGCGCATCCTCCACGCCACCGCCAGACAGACCCGCAACAACTCCGGCGAAATCGTTAGGCTCTTTGGCACGGTTCAAGATATAACGCGCCAAAAGGTGGCGGAGGAAGGACTGAGGGCGCGCGAACAACTGATTCGCGCCTTGTACGAAAACGTTCCGATCGCGATGGGCGTGGTGGAGCAAGCCGGCACGTCGTACAAATTTGTTTCTGCCAACCCGGGAACCGGTCGTCTGCTCGGGCTCCACAACACCTCCGTCGCAGGCCGCGTGTTGGCCGAACTGCCGTTGCCCACGGCCGTGGTGGAATTCTGGAGCCACTGGTTCAACGAAGCCATCCAACAAGAAGACATCTACAAAACAGAGTTCAACTACACGGCCGGCCGGCGCCACTACTCGGTCACCGTCGTTCCCCTGGGAGGCAACACGGACGGCCCGCGGCAGCTCTGTTTCCTTGTGGAAGACATTACCGAACGAAAGGAAATCGACACAGAAGTCGCCCAAGGACGGCGGCTGCGCGCAATCGGCGAACTCGTTGGCGGCATCGCCCATGAGTTCAACAACCTCCTCACGCCAATCATGCTGAAGACGGAACTCCTCGCGGGAGAATGGGCCAACAACGCACGCCTCTTGGAAGAAGTTCAAACGATCTCGCGGGCGGCCAAACGCGGAGCCGATCTTACGCGACGTCTCCTCACTTTTGGACGCCGCACCGACAGCCGTCGCGAAGAGGTATTCCTCCACCAGATTGTACGCGCCAATTTTGAGCTGCTCCAGCCAACGATCGACCGCCGCATCGAGCTTCACATGCAGGTGCCGGAATCATTGCCAACACTCTTCCTCAACCCTTCCGAACTGCACCAAATCATCCTCAATCTGCTCCTCAATGCCCGCGACACACTACTTGATAAACTGGCACGCCCCACCCCGCCCAGTTGGGCTGCACGTATCACCGTCGAGGCCATGGAGCACAGCGTCGGCCCCTTGGACTCTGCATCCCCGTTCAGCAGCCGTCCCCCCGCGAGCTGGATGAGAATCACTGTCGCCGACAACGGCATGGGCATGCCACCCGAGGTGCAGGAGCGCATCTTCGAACCTTTCTACACCACCAAAGAGGTAGGCAAAGGCACTGGCCTCGGCCTCGCGACGGTCTGGCACTTGGTCAACCGCCTCGGCGGCAAGATCAACGTCGAGTCCAAGCCTGACGTGGGCAGCACGTTCTACGTTTGGCTGCCGATCTCAAGCGCCCGAAATACGATTCCACAAAGCCGACCGCCCGTCGAAATTCGGGAATCAAAGGCTACCGCCAACATTCTTTTGGTGGAGGACGACGAGTTGGTCGCTCGCTCCGTTTCCACGATCCTGCGCAAGGCCAGCCATCAAGTCACTCATTTCACCAACGGCAACGACGCGTGGAAACACCTCACGGAGAATCCAGGTTACGACCTGCTCCTCCTCGATCTCGATTTGCCCGGCATCAGCGGCATCGAGATCACACGGCGGGCACGGACTGCAAATTACGGCGGCAAAATCATGATCGCGAGCGGGCGCCTCACCGAAGACGAAATTCGTGAACTCGATTCGCTGCGCGTCAGCACAAAACTGTTCAAGCCATTCACACCGCAGGTCCTTAATGCAGCGGTGCAGGCCTGCCTCCGCAGCAGCTAAGATTTTTTCTCGGACAAATGATAAATGCGTTCCAGTTTATCCTTCCGTCGGCGCACGTGTCTCCTCCTCTGGGCATAAAGACTCCGGCACCAAAACCGTTCTATTATTTCGATCCGGCGAAGAAATCGGGCATATTTGTATTACTATTTCATTCCGTCGCACGGGAGTTTCGGCGTAAGGAAATCCGAGGCTGAAGAGGGAAAATTACTGCCCGAAGCTGATCAGTTAGCCGCGATCAAACCATTGGTCGAAACTGCGCGGCGGTCGTCTAGGCCTCGCGGAGGCATTTGAACGGGCGAGCACGTCTTATAGGCTGCTGTAAGATCATTACTCTTTCCCTCTTTAACCATCCTCTTTCCGTAAATTGCTGGCTACTGTCGCGGGTGGATGTTGAGATCTCGGAGCGTCATGGATCGTCGAAAACGAGTCCTCATCGGATGTCATATCGGCTTGGTTCAATCACATAGTTGTTGATACGCCTGTTTCTGGGCCTATCCCGGCGTTATGAACACGATCTGCCGAGTTTATCTTGCGATTCTTTCCGGCTATCACGTTTTCACCCGGCGTCGTTTCGTTTGCGTTCTTTCCGACGATCTCCTTAATCGCTTGGCCGTCGTCGGGCTTGATATCGTGATGATTCATGTCGACGAGGGACAAATCAGACCCGATTTGTCAGACCCTGCTGATATCGATGCCGTGAATCGCCTGCGCGAAACACTGGCAGCAAAAGTCCATGCGCATGGGATTTCTGTTGGCCTCTGCACGACGTTGTATCCGGACTCGCTTGCGAATCTGCCTGCGCTTGTCGGTCTATTCCTGCGTCATGCTCATATAAACTTCCCGAAGGTTGTTTTTCAGGCGAAAGGTTTGCTCGCTACAGAGGGCTGCGTCTCTATCCCGACCGGGGCGGGCGCAAGCCTCCGGTCGCGATAAGGTCGCACTATTTGGAGTTCATTGAGACGAAGACTGGTGGAGTACACCCCGTTTGGAGTTTGATCCTTGGAAGTGAGTATTCAGTTGTGCTTACAACCGGGGGCGGGCTTTGGCGATACCGACTGCACGACCTAGTACGGGTCGTCGATTATTGTCACGCGACTCCCTGCATTGAATTTGTTGGAAAAGATAATGCGGTCTCAGATTTGGTCGGGGAGAAGCTAAGTGAGCGCCACGTTGCAGAAGCATTAGCGGCGGCGCGTGCAGAGCTTAGGTTCACGCCGCTTTTCGCGATGGTTGTACCAGTTCAGACACGCTCCGAGATTCCGAAATACCTTTTGCTCGTTGAGCTGCCGGCGCCTATTAATGACGGCGCACGCATAACCAGTCAGATGGGGGAACTGCTAGAAGCAGATTTCTGCCGCAACTACCACTACTTGCACGCCCGGCGGCTTCCAACGTGCCTCTGACGTATCGAACGTTGTGTTGAAGACGATGCAATGCGTGTGAATCAACGGGTCCAATTCGCGACTCGTTTCGTGCATGAACGTGGCCGCGACAACATTTCCAGTAAGGCGATCTTTGCAGACATTCCCGCCGCGCACGCGGGTCTCGGCATAGCGTTCAATTTCGTGCAGAACTGTCTTCACCGCATCAGCGTGAACTCCGATCAGTCGGGAAACGGAGCGATAAAATGAGCCACATTTATGATGAAGGTGAAAAACATCTTGAAGGAAACTTTAAATACGTTATGAGTTTCCTTCGTTCCCATGGGTCGTGCTACACAGTCATTTCTAGCCAATGAGCTTCAGGAGCGGATTATTGAATCCGCTCGCGTGAGAATTTTTCGCCTGGGTTTTCGAGCGTTCACGATGGACGACCTCGCTCGCGATCTTGGCATGAGCAAGAAGACGCTTTACGTGCACTTCGCGAGCAAGGAGGCGCTCGTGGGCGAGATCGTCGACTTTATCGGGCGAACCACCCGCGCGGGCTTCGATGCGATTTTCGAGAACAAGACGCTCACGTTTTCAGAAAGAATGTGCGCGATCACCGATCTGATCGGCAACACGCTGGCAAAAATCAATCCCGCCATGCTCCGCGACTTCCAACGCGAGGCCCCCGAGCTCTTTCGCAAAATCGACGAGCTTCGCCAAAAAAATGTTCCTTACGTCTTCGGGCGGCTGTTGAAGGACGGCCAAGCGTCCGGCTTGGTGCGCCCCGAGATTGATATCCCGTTCACCACGGAGTTCTGGTTGCAAGCGGTCCGAGGCCTGATGCATCCGGATACGCTCGATCGCACACAGCTGTCGCCCCGCGATACCTTGCAAAAAGCCATCGGAGTATTTTTCGGCGGAGTCCTCTCTTCTGCCGGTCGCAAAGAATATGAAAATCACCTCAAAAAACATCCGCGCGCGCATCCATCGCCTTAGCCGCGCTGGAGCCCTGGCCGGCGTATGCCTGTTCGCCGCGGCCTGCGGGCGCAACACGGCCGAACGCGACGGCCTCCTCGTCCTCTCCGGCAATATCGAAGTCGTCGACGCACAGCTTGGTTTCAAAATCCCGGGACGCGTCGTCGAACGAACCATCTCTGAAGGCCAAAGAGTTTCTGCTGGTCAGCCGATCGCTCGTCTCGATGACGTCGAACAGCGTCAACAGCTTGAGCTCCGCCAAGCCGAGCTCGCCGCCGCAGAAGCGGCTCTGGCCGAGTTGGA
The DNA here is from genome assembly GCA_047600805.1 of Nibricoccus sp. GTDB lineage: Bacteria > Verrucomicrobiota > Verrucomicrobiia > Opitutales > Opitutaceae > JADKHC01. The sequence continues at coordinate 4,152,948 of JASGKG010000001.1, read as the reverse complement.
GGCCGGTTCACGGCCCCAGGAAATCGCTTCCGCGGAGGCAACGGTACGCAGCGCCGAAGCCGAACGCGATCGCGCACAGGTCGATTTCTCCCGCTTCGAAGACCTGCGCACGAAAGACGCTGTCACCGTACGCGATTTCGACACCGCCCAAGCTCAATTGCGAGTCGCCGATGCAAAGGTCGTCGAAGCAGGCGAACGCTTAAAGCTTCTCAAAGAGGGTCCTCGTGCCGAACAAATCGCTCAGGCCAAAGCACGCGTGCAGCAAGCGAGGGCCAGCGTAAGCATTGCCCAAACACAGGTCGAAAACACAAAATTAGCCGCACCGTTCAGCGGTATCGTCGTATCCCACAACATCGAGCCCGGAGAATTTGTGGCCGCCGGAACGCCCATCGTAACCGTCGCTGACACCCTCCACACGTGGGTTCGCGCCTACGTTAATCAGACCGACCTCGGCCGTGTCCACCTCGGACAAAAGCTGAAGATACGCACCGACACCGCCCCAGACAAAACGTTTGAAGGCACCGTCAGCTTTATTTCTTCGGAGGCTGAGTTCACACCCAAAACGGTCCAAACACCTAAAGAGCGCGTAAAGCTCGTGTTTCGCGTCAAAGTGGACGTCTTAAACACAACCGACGAACTCAAGCCCGGCATGGCAGCCGACGTCGAAATCCCTGCGCGCGCCGAATAACGCAGTATCATGCCCGCGCCTGCCATAAAAACCCAGGGACTGCGTCACTGCTTCGACAAACTCGTAGCGGTCGATAGCCTCGATCTCCAAGTTGAGGAAGGCGAGATCTTCGGCTTGGTGGGCCCCGATGGCGCAGGGAAAACCACGACCATGCGAATGCTCACCGGGATTTTATCCGCGAGCGCGGGCACCGCGGTGGTCAGCGGCTGCGACGTAGCGCATCAATCGGATCGGCTGAAAGATCACATCGGATATATGAGTCAAAGGTTCGGCTTGTATCCTGATCTCACCGTCAGCGAGAACATCGCCTTCTACGCCGATATCTACAACGTGCCGCGCCAGCAAATCAAAGCGCGCACCGAGCAACTGCTCGGCTTCAGCAATCTCACGCCGTTCAAGCATCGACGCGCCGGAAATCTTTCCGGCGGAATGAAGCAAAAGCTCGGTCTCGCCTGCGCTCTCATCCACACACCGCGCGTGCTCTTTCTCGACGAACCGACGAACGGCGTCGACCCAGTCTCGCGGCGCGATTTCTGGCGAATCCTTTATCAATTGGTTCGTGACGGCGTCACGCTCTTCGTCTCGACCGCCTATCTCGACGAAGCTGAACGCTGCAATCGGCTCGCGTTGCTTCACCAGGGCAAACTCGTCGGCGTCGGCACGCCGGACGAGGTGAAACGTCTCATGGGCGGCGCTCTCCTCGAAGTGCGCACAAATGCTCCACGTCGCACCGCACTATTACTCCGCTCCAAATTGTCCAACTCCTCTGTCGGGCTCTTCGGAGACCGCGTCCACGTTGCCACGCCAAATGCTACGAACGCCGAGACCGAGATCCGCCGCCTTGTCGGTTCAGAAGGGTTCGACTTACTTTCGCTGCACGCGATCGAGCCGTCACTGGAGGACGTATTCGTTTCTGTTATCGGCCAAAAGGAGGCCTCCGGCCACCCATGAGTGCAGAAGAACAAATCGTCGCGGTGGATAATCTCGAAAAACGGTTCGGCGAATTTCGCGCGGTCGCGGGCATTTCATTTTCGGTCGCCCGCGGAGAAATCTTCGGCTTTCTCGGTCCGAACGGCGCGGGCAAGTCGACAACGATCCGCATGCTTTGCGGGCTGCTCACGCCGAGTGGCGGCACCGGCCGGGTCGCGGGTTTCGACATCCGCCGCGAGACCGAGCTGATTAAAACCCGAATTGGCTACATGAGCCAAAAATTTTCCCTCTACGACGAACTCACCGTCGAGGAAAATATCGATTTCTATAGCGGTATTTACCAGTTAGCACCGGATCGAAAAGCCGCGCGTAAAGATTGGGTGCTGCACATGGCCGGCCTGACCGAACATCGCCACTCGCGCACCAGCACGCTCTCTGGCGGATGGAAACAACGATTGGCGCTCGGTTGTGCGGTGTTGCACGAGCCACCGATCCTTTTTCTCGACGAACCCACGTCTGGTGTCGACCCCAACAGCCGCCGGCAATTTTGGGACCTCATCTACGAACTCGCCGCGCAGGGCGTGACTGTATTCGTCACGACGCACTACATGGAGGAATCCGAGTACTGCGACCGGCTCGGCATCATTTACCGAGGGGAATTGATCGCCCTGGGTCGGCCACGCGAGCTGAAAACCAAGCACATGACAGACGCTGTCCTCGAGATCGACTGCGAACGGCCCAACGAGGCCATGGCTATTCTCGAACGCGTGCCAGCCGTGAAAGAGACTGCTCTGTTCGGCAAGGGTTTGCACGCGGTCGCCGAAAACGCCGACGCTGCGATCGCCGGCATTCGCACTGCCTTAACTGGCGCAAAGATACAATTTCACCGTATCGAACGCATCGTGCCGACTCTGGAAGACGTTTTTGTTTCATTAATCGAGTCACGCGATCGCGCTGAAGGTGCGCAGAAGGAGTTTCGCCAATGAACCTGCGCCGGCTCTGGGCTGTCGCCCGAAAAGAGGCCCTGCACATCCGACGTGATCCGCGGAGCCTCGGGCTCGCGGTCGGCATCCCCATGCTGATGCTGGTGATGTTTGGGTACGCCCTGACGCTGGACGTCGACCGAGTTCCTTTCGTGGTCTGGGATCAAAGCAGCACACCACAAAGTCGTGAGTTCATCTCCCGCTTTACCGCCACGCCGTATTTCTCACTGGTGCAAACGGCATCGAATTATCACGCGATCGAGCATGCGATCGATTCGCGCGAGGCCATGCTCGGATTGATCATCCCTTCGACCTTCGCTCAAGATCTCGATGCGGGCCGGACGGCCGCCGCTCAAGCGATAGTGGATGGTTCGGATTCAAACACCGCCGGCATCGTGCTTGGCTATGCCGCGGCTATCACACTGACATTCAACCGCCAGCTAACCCTTGATCAAATCCAGCGGCGAACCGGCGCTACGCCACAGGGCGGCCTCGACCTGCGCACCCGCGTTTGGTTCAACCCCGACCTTGCGAGCCGCAACTTCATCGTACCGGGAATTCTCGCAGTGATCATGGGGTTGATTTCGGCGTTGCTCACGTCGCTCACCGTCGCCCGCGAATGGGAAACCGGCACCATGGAACAATTGATTTCCACTCCCGTGAAGCCCGCCGAACTCATCCTGGGGAAACTCATCCCCTACCTCGGCATCGGGATCGTCGATCTGATTCTCGCGGTTTTAATGGCCGTGCACCTGTTCCACGTCCCATTGCGCGGGAGCGTGCCCCTGCTTTTTGCGTCCGGCACACTGTTCATCGTCGCAACACTCGCCCAAGGCATTCTCATCAGTGCGTTAGCTCGGCAACAACTGCTCGCAAGCCAGCTCGCGATGGTGGCGACCTTCCTTCCCGCGTTTCTGCTCTCCGGATTCGCCTTCGCCATCGCCAACATGCCTCTCGTCGTTCGTGGAATCACGCACGTCGTACCGGCGCGTTACTTCGTTTCGATGGTTAAAGGAATCTTCCTCCGCGGCGTCGGCGTGAGCGTGCTCTGGATGGATGCCCTCTTTCTCTTGATCTTCGCGGCGCTGATGCTCGGCGTTGCGATAGCGCGAACCCGCAAACGCCTCTCCTGACCATGTGGGAACGCATCCTCACTCTTCTGCGAAAAGAATTCCGCTCGATCCTGCGTGATCCACGCATGCGCATGGTCATTGTGGGTGTGCCGATCCTCCAGACGTTGATTTTTGGATACGCCGTCACCCTCGACGTGCGTCACGTGCCGCTCGTCGTCGTGGATCGCGACAATACCGTGGCCAGCCGGGAAATTGTCCAGCGTTTCACCGGCTCCTCCTATTTTGAAGTAATCGCGAACACCGACGATGAAGATTACGCGCGATCCTTGATCGACTCCGCGACTGCGGCTGCCGTGATCCAAATTAACGCCGGCTTTGAGCAACGGCGCGACAGCGGCCAACAGGCTCCGCTGCAATTGATCGTGGACGGCGCGGATTCCAACACCGCGCGCTACGTCGTGAACTATGCGAACACCATCGTCGCCAACGCCGATAACGCGCTCGTTCTCGACCGCACACTCCGACTCGCCGGGCGCACCGTGCCGGTTGGCAGCGTGAATCTCCAACCACGCGCTTGGTTTAATGCCGATCTTGAGAGCCGACAATTCTATGTGCCCGGGATCATCGCGATGATGGTCATGTTGATCAGTCTAATGCTGACGAGCATGGCAATTGTGCGCGAAAAGGAGGTCGGCACGATCGAGCAGATCATGGTGACACCGATCAAGCCGGTGGAGTTTATCCTGGGCAAATCCGCGCCGTTTGCGGTGATTGGATTCATCGACGTGGGGTTGATTACGGCTGTCGCATTGCTTTGGTTCAAGATCCCGTTCCGTGGCAGCTTCGCTCTGCTGCTGCTCGGCGTCGCGCTCTTCCTCATCGTCACCCTTGGCATCGGGCTCTTCATCTCAACCGTCAGCCGCACCCAGCAGCAGGCGATGATGACCACGTTTTTCTTCTTTTTCCCCGCGATGCTGTTCTCCGGTTTCATCTTTCCCATCGCCAACATGCCGCCATTTTTTCAATGGCTGAGCATGATCGACCCGCTGCGCTACATGCTGGTGATTATCCGCGGCGTTTTCCTGAAAGGCGTGGGTTTCGACATTCTCTGGCCACAGCTCGTAGCGCTCCTCCTACTCGGGATGGTCGTCATGGGCTTTGCGGTGAGCCGCTTCAAGAAGACCCTGAGCTAACAAAAAAGGACGCAGTTTCCTGCGTCCTTCTAAAAACTTTCCAAAGGTTGGAACGGCTACAGCACGTTGACGTTGCCGATGTACTTTTGGATCGGGCGGACGCCGACTTTTTTATTTCGGAGCGCCTTGATGCCATTTAAGGCGGCCTGCGCGCCGGTGATGGTCGTCATAATGCAGATGTTGTGAGCATATGCGGCCGAACGAATCTTGTTTTCATCTTTGCGCGGAATCATGCCGCTCGGCGTGTTGATGATCAGCTGGATTTGTCCGTTCTTGATCATGTCAACCGCCGTCGGACGGCCTTCGTCGATCTTCGCGAGGCGCGTGGCCTTCACGCCGTTATCGAGGAGCGTTTTGCAGGTGCCGCTGGTCGAGAAAATCTCGAAGCCCAGCGAAACGAGCTGACGCGCAATGTCGACGGCGAGTGGTTTGTCCTCGTTTTTGACCGAAAGGAAAACGTTACCCTTGGTGGGAAGTCCTGGTTTGGCTGCGGCCTGCGCCTTGGCGAAGGCGATGCCGAGATCTTCGTCGAGTCCCATGACTTCGCCAGTCGAACGCATTTCCGGCCCAAGCGTAATCATCGCGCCGGGGAAGCGAACGAACGGGAAGACTGCTTCCTTCACGCACCAGTGTTTTGGCGTCTGTTCGCGAGTGAAGCCGAGGTCCTTCAACTTTTTGCCGGTCATAATCTTCGCGGCAAGCTTAGCCAGCGGCACGCCCATTGCCTTTGCGACAAACGGGACGGTACGCGAGGCGCGCGGATTCACTTCGAGGACGTAGAGCTGGTTATCCTTGATCGCGAACTGGACGTTCATCAGGCCGATGACCTTGAGCTCACGAGCCAACGCGTAAGTGGCCTCACGGACCGTGGCGAGCATCTCGTTGCCCAGCGTGTGCGGAGGCATAACCATCGCAGCGTCGCCTGAGTGCACGCCGGCGAACTCAATATGCTCAAGCATGCCGCCGATAACGGTGGTCTCGCCGTCGCTGATACAGTCCACGTCGAGCTCAATCGCGTCCTCCAGGAATTTGTCGATAAGAACAGGTTTTCCTGGCATGGCCGCGAAGGCCTGGCTGATGACGGATTTGAAATCGTTTTCGTTATAAACGATAAACATGCCGCGGCCGCCGAGCACGAAGGACGGGCGAAGCAACACGGGGAAACCGATCTGGTGCGCGAGGCCAAGCGCCTCGCTCTCATTAAGTGCGGTGCGATTTGCCGGTTGCTTCAGGTTTAGCTTATTAAGGATCGCGGCGAAAAGCTTCCGGTCCTCGGCCGTGTCGATGGATTCCGGCGAAGTGCCGATGATGTTGACGCCATTAGCCTTCAGGACGGTGGCGAGATTGAGCGGAGTCTGGCCACCGAATTGAACGATGGCGCCTTCGCATTTTTCCTGCTCGTAGATTTCGAGCACGTCTTCGAGCGTGAGCGGTTCGAAATAGAGCCGGTCAGAAGTGTCGTAGTCGGTAGAGACTGTTTCGGGATTCGAATTGACCATCACGGTTTCGAAGCCGATTTCACGAAGGGCGAAGCTGGCGTGCACACAGCAGTAGTCGAATTCAATGCCTTGGCCGATGCGGTTCGGACCGCCGCCAAGGATCATGATCTTGCGCTTCTTCGAAGGGAGCACCTCGTTTTCGTCGCCATAGCTGGAATAGTAATACGGCGTGAAGGCCTCGAACTCAGCCGCGCACGTATCGACCAGACGGTAAGTCGTGTTGACGCTGCGCTTTTTGCGTTCGGCGCGGACCGCTGAGAATTCGGTTTTGAGAATGTGCGCGAGCTGGTTGTCCGAGAAGCCAAACTGTTTCGCGCGCCGCAGCAAGGTCGTATCGATATTGACGAGATTGTGCGTCTTAAGCTCCTGCTCCATCTCGAAGATTTCGTGAAGCTGCGTAAGGAACCAAGGATCAATCTTCGTCAGGTCGAAGATCTGATCGACGGTGTAGCCGGCCAAATAGGCGTAACGAATGAAGAAGATTCGCTCGGCGCACGGTGTGCAAAGCTTCTGACGAATCACGCCGTCCTCAGGAACGACATCATCGCCGTACTTTCCGCCACCGCCAAAGCCACGAGCTCCGATTTCGAGCGAACGCAACGCCTTCTGAACAGACTCTTTGAACGTACGGCCGATGGCCATCGCCTCGCCGACGGATTTCATGGCCGACGTGAGCGTTGGATCCGCATCAGGGAATTTTTCGAACGTAAAGCGCGGGATCTTTGTCACCACGTAGTCAATCGTGGGCTCAAACGATGCAGGCGTGAGACGCGTGATGTCGTTCCTCAACTCGTCGAGTGAGTAGCCGACGGCGAGCTTGGCCGCGATTTTCGCGATTGGAAAACCGGTGGCCTTCGAGGCAAGCGCAGAGCTGCGGCTGACGCGCGGATTCATTTCGATCACGACCATGCGGCCGGTCTGCGGATCGACGGAAAACTGAATGTTAGAGCCGCCGGTCTCGACACCGATCTCGCGAATGACCGCGAAAGACGCGTCGCGCATGATTTGGTACTCTTTATCGGTTAGAGTCATCGCTGGCGCTACCGTGATCGAGTCGCCGGTATGCACACCCATCGGGTCGAAATTCTCGATGGAGCATATGACCACGCATTGATCCTTGTGATCGCGCATGACCTCCATCTCGTATTCCTTCCATCCGAGCAGACACTCTTCGACGAGCACTTCGTGAACCGGTGATAGATCGAGGCCATTGGCTACGATGCGCTCAAATTCTTCTTTGTTGTAAGCGATGCCGCCACCGGAGCCGCCGAGCGTAAACGACGGACGGATGATGAGCGGATACATTCCAAGCATGTCCGCAGCCGCGCGAGCCTCTTCCATGGACTTAACCGTACGGGAGCGCGCCACGTCCAAGCCGATCTTAAGCATCGCCTGCTTGAAGAGCTCACGATCCTCGCCCTTGGCGATAGCGTCGGGTTTTGCACCGATCATTTCCACGCCGTACTTGGCGAGAATGCCGGACTTGTGAAGGTCCATCGAGAGATTGAGCGCGGTTTGACCGCCAAGCGTGGGCAGCAGTGCGGAAGGACGCTCCGCCTCGATGATCTTCTCGAGCATCTCGATCGTCAGCGGCTCGATGTAAGTCACATCAGCGAACTCCGGGTCGGTCATGATCGTCGCCGGATTGGAGTTCACCAAAATCACACGATACCCCTCCTCCTTGAGCGCTTTACAGGCCTGCGTACCTGAGTAGTCGAACTCGCAGGCTTGGCCGATTACGATGGGACCGGCGCCGATGATGAGGATGGACTTGAGATCGGAACGTTTGGGCATGGGCGTGAGCGCTCGGCAGAGTTGAGACGGCACGCCAGAGGCGCAAGCGGGAAACAATCTTACGACGGGGGCCGCTCTGGAGATTTAACTGCTCATCTGTAAGCAGATGGCCGAGCGTTACTTAATCTTCGCAGCCTCAATTCCCAAGACTTTCGCAGCCTTGGCTTTGTCGTCTCCGCAAGCACGAACGACCATGTCGATATACTGCTTCTGTTGACCGGCCAAATAATCAGCCAGCGAGGGCCATTTCTTAACCTCTTTAAGCCGCAGGGGAAGTTCTTGGGAAGTGACCACCCGCGTCTCGGCAGTGGAAGCGATCTTGCTGATCACTTGGTTGAGTTCGGTAAGATTGTGCGGCCAATCGTAAGTCTTCAGCACGTCCATCGCATCCTCGGTGATTTCGAGAAGGCTCGCATCAAACAACGGGTTGGTTGCTTTGGAGGCGAAATATTTCACCAGGGCGGGAATATCATCGGCGCGGTCGCGTAATGGCGGAAGCACTACAGGCAACGAAGCGACACGATAGAAGAGTTCGTCATGAAATTTGCCTTCGTCAGTGAGTTTTTCCAAATCCTCGGACGTCGTGCAGACGAGACGGAAACCTTGAGCGGTCGCCCGCAAAACACTCACCAGCTCTTTTTGAATGGGGAGTGGCAGACACTGCAGATGATCGAGGAAGAGCGTGCCACCTTTGGCCTGTTTCACCCAAGAACCACCGGTGCCGCCTTCGCCAAGCAAACCTTCGCGAAAGTTTTCCTCGGTGCTCAGCGAGCAATCGATTCGCACGAACGGGTTGTCGGCGCTCCCACTCATCCCGTGGAGGACTTCTGCGATCGTGGTCTTTCCCGTGCCGGTTTCACCTTGCAGCAGCACAGGGGTTTTAACCGTCGAGAGTTTTTTAATCTGTTGCAAAAGCTTCTTAAACTTCGGGCTATTGCCGATCAGACGTGTTTCGGCTTCTGCAGATTTTGCCGCTGCGAAAGGCGGAGTGCTGGTCGTCCGCTCAGCGCTAAATTGTTTGTACTCCAAACCGCGCTTCAGCGTGGAGATGAGTTCATCTACTCGAAACGGCTTCTGAAGATAATCGAAAGAACCGTATTTCAGCGCCTGAATCGCACTCTCGGTACTCGCGTAAGCCGTCATAATAATGACGACCGCGTTCGGATCAAAAAGTCTAAGCTGTTTGAGGAGCGTGATGCCATCCATCGGCTTCATGTCGATGTCCGCCAACACAATGTCCGGCTTTTCGGCCTTGTAGCGGACCAATGCCTTTTCTCCATCCGTCGCAAACGAGGTCGCAAACCCGGTGGGCTGAATCACCGCATCGAGCATCTCATGAATGGAGAGTAAGTCGTCGACGATAAGAACTGAGGGCATGGACTAATACTTCTCTATAACTCCGATAAAAAGCAACGCGGAGATTACATCCGCCGGGGATTATTGCTGGCCGCCGATGACATTGGCCATATTGAAGATCGGAAGGAACATCGCCATGACGATACCGCCAACGACGACGCCGAGGAATACAATCAAGATCGGCTCGATGAGGGACGTGAGCGCGGCCGTCGTGGCATCGATCTCTGTGTCGTAGAAGTCGGCGACCTTGGCCATCATTCCGTCCACATTGCCCGTGGACTCACCGGCCTTGACCATATGCATTACAACGGGAGGAAAGAACGGATCCGAACCGAGAACGTCGGAAACTTGGCCACCTTGGCTCACATGTTTCGCGATGTCTTCGCAGGCTTTTTCGATTTGCACCTTACCACTGGCCGCAGCAACGATTTCCAATGTTCTCAAGATAGGCACACCCGACCGGATCAGCGTGGCATAGGTACGGCAAAAGCGAGAAATCGCGATCTTGTGCACCAACGGACCGAAAACAGGAGCGCGCACCACTAAACGATCTTTGTGGCCACGACCCGCGGGGGTCTCGATATACCGGCGAATAGCAATGAAAATTCCGGCAACAGCCGCACCCACTCCCCACCAGTAAGACCGCAGGAAAGCACTGGCATCGATCAGAAGCTGCGTCGGAGCAGGTAGCTTTCCGCCGAAATCCGTGAACATTTGCGCAAAAATCGGAATGACAAAAATCAGCATCACGTTAACCAACACCACCGCCAAACCGATAACCGCGATCGGATAGGTCATCGCTGATTTGATTTTCTTGGTCAACTTCACCGCTGACTCGAAATAGCCCGCCACTTTGCTCAGAATTTCCGCCAGAGCACCCGAAGCTTCGCCCGCTTCCACCATCGAAACGAAGAGGGTGTTGAAAGCTTTCGGATATTTCTTCGCCGCAGAGGAAAAAGAATTACCGCTCGCAATATCGACACGAACTTCGCGGATGATGATGCGGAAGACCAAATCCTGTGTTTGCTCTTGCAACGCCTCCAAGCTCTGAACCAGCGGCAAGCCTGCATTGAGAAGAGACGAAAGTTGCTGGGTGAAGATGGCCAGCTCGCCGAGCGGCAGGCGGTAGTTCTTCGCCTTTTTCTCCAAAGCCTTTTGTTTGGCTAAGGTTTGCGCCGCCTTGAGATTCGGACGACCTTGCTGACCACTGCGTAGCGCCGGACCTTTGCCGGCTGGGGCGGAAGAAATGAAAGCCATGAAAGGCATAAAACCCAGCTGCAAAAACGCCGCAACTCCTTTCCCGTTCCTAATCTGTAAAAAATCCCCGATTCTGTTCTTCCGAACTTCTTGTCGCGAAAGCTTGACCCTCCGCTTTCCAAACAAAAGCTAAGTAATATCGCGGCTGTAGTTTAGTGGTAAAACCTCTGCCTTCCAAGCAGGTGTCGAGGGTTCGATTCCCTCCAGCCGCACCAGTTCACGTGCGAAGCAGGAAAGAACCCGTGAACAGCTTCCTCCTCAAGCGCCTCTGTGAACCTCGTCCTCTTCGAACCCGGCGAAACCGACCGGCCTCTTTCGCGTCGCGATAAGCGAGCTGTTCATATCGTGGAAGTCCTCAAACGGAAAACCGGCGACACATTCGACGTGGGCGTCGTCAACGGCGCACGCGGCAAAGCTACACTGCAAGAGATCACACCGGCAAACCTTCATCTCTCGTTTTCCTGGAGCGCACCGCCTCCACCGCTGTTCCCCATCACACTCATCATCGGCCTTCCGCGACCACAAACAGCGCGGAAAATTTTGCAAGAAGCCACTGCGCTCGGCGTAAGCGCGATGCACTTCGTGATGACAGAGCGCGGCGAGCCTTCGTACGCCAGCAGCACGCTCTGGACCTCGGGAGAATGGCGTCGACACCTACTCACGGGCGCCGCCCAAGCATTCTGCACACGCATCCCAACCGTCACAAATAGCCAAATGCTCGACCTCCTCCTGCCAAACACTTCGGCAGCGACAAACAAAATCGCGATGGATAATTACGAAGCACCGGCTCCGCTGGCGTCCGCGTTGCGGCAGAATTCCGCTGACGAAAATAGCTATGTAGTGATAGCGATCGGTTCGGAACGTGGCTGGACTGCCGGCGAACGCGACTGCTTGCGCGCCCACCAATTTACTCTCGCACACCTGGGCTCACGCGTACTCCGAACGGAAACCGCTGTCGTCGCGGCTGTGTCAATCGTCAGGTCGACGCTTGGCTGGTTCTAAAAAACACCGCGGAAGGTTGCCTCATTCCGCCGCCAAGCCGTTTCACAGCCCGCCAGCCTTCCGGTTGCAACGTAAGCTCGCCGGGCATTTCGAATACAACGATCGGATCACGTTCTGGCGATTGCAACGTCGACAGCCGATGGAAGATTTTCGGTGCAACCGTCTCGATCAGATCGTACGGCGGATCCACAAAAACCAGATCTGGAGCAGACTCGACGGCTCCCAAAGTCCAATCCAGCACGTCGCCTTGAAGCACTTGAAGTCCGTTTTCGTCGCAACGAAGACTTTTGCACACGGACTCTATATTTCGGCGCAGACAGGACACGGTCTTGGCGTTTTTTTCAACAAACGTGCCTCCCGTCGCTCCGCGGCTGAGGGCCTCCAGTCCGTATGCGCCGCTACCAGCGAAAAGATCTAAAAACACGGAACCCGGCACTCGCGCCGCCAAGCTGGAAAAAACCGCCTGCCGAAGTCCGTCAGTCGCAGGCCGCACAGAGTCGCCCTTGGGCACCTGCAATGTCACACCACGTGCCTGACCACCGCTTATGCGCATGGATCAAAGTTGAGGTTTAGCTGACACATCATCTGCAACATGCTGCCCAGACAGTCCACTTCTCAACCATACCGCAAGCCGTCAGTCCGGTTGATCTACCGTTCGCCACAGACCCGTTGCGCCGCACCGGAACCTGAGGCATTTCTTCCTCTTTCCATGAAAAAGGCGCCATTTCCCGTTTCTGATCATTGCGATGGGCGTCGCTTTTTCAGCCCCTACCCGGGCATCGATCGCGGCTTTCTCGACATTTTAAAATGGAAACTCACGAGCCGCCCAAAACCGTGGCCCAAATCGGTCACGCTCTCCCAGCAGGCGCCGCGCACACCTGCGGTCAGAGACGTGCGCGCAACCTGGATCAATCACGCGACTTTTCTGATCGAGACACCGCAGGGGAACTTTTTGACTGACCCAATCTTTTCCCCGGCTTGCGGCCCTTTTGGCCGGCTGGGCCCGTCGCGCGTGCACCCGCCGGGCGTTTCTCTAGACGAACTACCTGACATCCACTACGTTCTCCTCAGCCACGATCATTACGATCATTGCGATCGTCCGTCACTCCGCCAAATCGCGGAAAACCACGACCCGGTCGCTCTCGCCCCACTCGGGCATCGTGACATTCTCGAGCGCGCCGGTTTCTCGCGAATTGTCGAACTCGATTGGTGGGAAAACCACTCGGCTGCTCCAAATCTAACAATCACGCTGACGCCGTCCCGCCATTGGAGCAATCGTCTCACATCTCCGCGCTTCAGCCGTCTATGGGGCGGCTTCTATGTTCATGCAGGAGCTCGGCGGCTCTATTTTGCCGGTGACACCGGTTATGAGGGCACCTTGTTTTCAAAGATCGGCCACAAGCTGGGAGCCCCAGACCTTGCGATGCTGCCCATCGGCGCGTACGAGCCGCGGTGGTTCATGCACCAAGACCACTGCAATCCACAAGAAGCCGTCCAAATCCACCGCGACCTCGGGTCAAACCTGAGTGTCGCGATGCACTGGGGCGCGTTTCGCCTCACCGACGAAGGCCGCGAGGAACCTGTGGAAGCGTTGCAGGCGGCATTGGCAAACGCAGGGCTTTCTGCCGATCAGTTTCGGGTATTGGAACCCGGAGGACAGGTGGCCCTCTCAGACTAACCGCCACACTGTTGCATATAAACATAGGAACTGGCACGCCGCCGGAGCTTCTTTCGATGAAAAACTTTGCAAACGCTCATGAGTCTTTATTGTTAGGAGCCTAACGATCATTGCTTCCATCGGTGGTTTTCCGACTTTCCGCCGAGGTGCGATTGGCCCGCCCACGCCTGCTTGAAACTACAAACAACCAAACTTCTTCGCTCGCTCGTATTCTTGAGCATTGCTGCCAGCCTTCCGAGCGGTTTGTGCGCGGCGGAGGAAAATGCTTGGCCGTTTTGGGTGGGGCAAACGGCAGGCGAAACCGTTGAGCCCATCATGAGCTGGTCGGCGGTGGGGCCTTTCTTTTTCAGCGCCCAATATCCGTCACCGGAAGCGCCTCACCAGATTGCCGGAGGCTTCCGTCCCTTGTTCGTCCGCACGTCAGATGCGACGGTAGGCAAATACGACAGCTATTTTCTGTATCCGCTTTTCACTTACCACAGCAACCCCTACGGCCATCGCTGGAGCTTTTTCTCTTTAATCAACCATTACAGCACCCAGGCGCCCGCCGCGCCCGCGAACATCGCCACCGAAACGAAACAACCGAAGGGCTTCGACCTTTGGCCGTTTTATTTTTCGCGCCAGACCGGCGACCCGGCCACTTCTTACAAAGCCGTCTTCCCGATCTATGGGACAATGTACAAACGGTTGGGCATGGATCGCTGGGATTGGGTGTTGTTTCCGTTCTATGCGAAAGCAGAAAAGCGCAACGTCACGACGACCATGGCGCCGTGGCCTTTCATCAAGATTACCAAAGGTGAAGGAAACCACGGCTTCAGCTTCTGGCCTCTGTTCGGCTGGCGGGCAAAAGAAGGCGCTTATCGTGAACAGTTCTACCTCTGGCCGCTCATCTACAAAGACGAACACGCTCTCTGGCAGGCAAAACCGAACCTTAACTTTGGAGTATTGCCGTTCTACGCACGCCTGAGCACTCCCGCCGTGGAAAGCAGGTCGTACTTGTGGCCGTTTTTCGGATACGCCGACCGCGTCTCGCCGATCCACTATCATGAGACGCGTTACTTCTGGCCCTTCCTCGTGCAGGGACGTGGCGACAACATCTACGTGAATCGCTGGGGTCCGTTTTATACGCATTCCATTCGCAAAGGAATCGACAAGACGTGGGTGCTGTGGCCGCTCTGGCGCCACCAAGAGTGGACGGATTCCGGACTTCGACAAACCCGCAACCAGTTCCTATGGTTTGTCTGGCACTCTACGGTACAACACAGCGCGAAAAATCCCGACCTGCCCGCCGCCCGCAAAACGCACCTCTGGCCACTGGTTAGCGTTTGGAACAACGGCGCCGGCCAGAAACAAGTCCAGGCGCTCAGCCCCTTCGCCGCACTCTTTCCGTACAACGAGCCAATCCAGCTGACCTACGACCCGCTTTTCGCGCTCTATCGTTACGATCAGAAATCGCCCGTCGACCGTAAGCACACGCTTCTCTGGAATTTTATCTCATGGCGCCGCTCGCCGTCGCAAAAAGAATTTCATTTAGGTCCGCTCGTGAGCGTTGACTCCGGCAGTGAACTCAATCGCGTCGCACTGGGCTGCGGCGTCATCGGGTGGAGAAAAGACGCCGCGCAGGACCGGTGGCATGCTTTTTTCTTCGAATTTAAACGCCGTCCAACCAAGGCGGCCCCTTCTCCGTTATGAAACAAGTGAACGCCATCTTCGAGGGTTTGGGGAGCGCGGTGACACTCGCCTACCGATCCTTCGTCTCGCTTCCCAACGCACCGCGCATCATCAAGCGCGTCGTTGAGCAAGCTTACCTCGGTGGTTATCTGACCTTGCCGATCGTCGCGATCCTCAGCTTCTTCATCGGCGCGGTGCTTGCGCTTCAATCTGGCATCAGCCTCCAAAATTTTGGCGCAAAGCAATTGATTGGCACGCTGGTCGGCGAGTCGCTTGTACGCGAACTCGGCCCGGTGATGGTGGCGATCCTGCTCGCAGGCCGCGTGGCCTCAGCAACGACTGCTGAACTCGCCTCGATGAAGGTTTACCAGGAAGTCGACGCGTTGATCACGATGAATATCCCGCCCGAGCGCTTCCTCGTTCTGCCTCGGCTGATGGCCGTTCTTCTCTACATGCCTGTGATCACGATGATCGGTATTATCATCGGCTGGTTCGGCGGCGCGATCGTTTGCGAATATGTGAGTTTTATTGGGGTGAGCAGCGACCAATATTTTCACAGCCTGATGCAGTTTCTGACCGTGGGAAAAGTGATGGACGGTCTCGTGAAGGCCGAAATTTTCGGCTTCTGCATCATCCTTATCGCGTGCAACACCGGTCTGCGCACACGCGGCGGCCCGCGTGAAATCGGTTACGCTGTGACCCGCTCGGTCGTACTCTCGTTGATCACGATTCTTATTCTCGACTACTTTATCACCAAGGCTCTCGCGCGATGAAAAAGACACCCGCCGCAAATCAAGATCGCTCCGATCGCAGTCCTGTCGGGGTCGAAGTAAATAACCTTTCGAAAACGTTTGGCTCCCAAACAGTCCTGAACGGTGTGAGCTTGGCGATCAAGCCGGGCGAAATCTTCGTCATCATGGGGCCGAGCGGCTCGGGAAAAAGCGTTCTCCTGCGACAGATCGCCGGCCTCGATCTCCCTTCTTCTGGTGCGGTTCGCATCAACGGCCTCGATCCTGCCAATCCTGAGACTCGCGACCGCTTCGCACTCGCACTCGTGTTTCAGGCAGGAGCGCTTTTCAACTCCCTTTCTGTTTACGAAAATCTCGCGCTATATCCGCTTGAGCATCGCCTTTGCACACGAAAGGAAATTCGCGACCGCGTGATGCGCGCATTGAAAATTCTTTCGTTGGAAAACGCCGCGAAAAAATTCCCGTCCGAGTTGTCCGGCGGCATGAAAAAACGCGTGGCGATCGCGCGTGCACTCGTAATGGAGCCGCAGTTGCTCCTCTACGACGAACCCACTTCCGAACTCGATCCCGTCATGTCGGCCACGATCAGCGAAATCATCGCTACGCTGAAACAGGAGTTCCAGGTGACAAGCATCGTCGTTTCGCATGATCGCGATCTCGCTCTCACGATCGCCGATCGCATCGCCATTTTGATGAAGGGAACTCTGAAAACGGTTTCCACTGCGTCCGAGCTGCGGCAGGTCACCGATCCTGACGTCGTCGACTTTCTAAATCCAAAAATCGATCTCAAAAATCCACGTTATCAGAAACTGGAGGCATCATGAACCAAACACAAATGTCAGCCCGCGTGGGCTTGTTCTTCGTCATCGGCATCGCCCTCGTCTGGGTCACTTTTGAATCCCTCCGCAACGGCGGCGTGGATAAAAAACACGGCTACACCGTCGTCGCTGGCTTCAATTCCATCAAGGAGCTCAAATCAGGCGACGACGTCCGCATGGCGGGCGTGCGTATCGGCACCGTCGATACAACTCGCCTGGCCAACGGACGCGCCGAAGCCGTCCTGCGCATTCAGCAGGAATATAAAATCGCCAAGGACGCCGTCGCCTCGATCTCCATGGCCGGCCTGATCGGCACGAATTACGTCTCGTTCACCATCGGCCATCCCGAAAGCGGCGTCGTTCCCGCCGGCGAAGAAGTCCGCACGAGAGACGCGGCCGACCTCAACCAAATAATGTCGGACCTCGGCAGCCTCGGAACCGATATCAAAAACACTTTGGCTTCAATCACGGGCGGCGCCGACGGCAAAGGCGGACTTTTCCAAAAGCTCGACAAGCTCGTCAGCGATAACAGCGCGAAAATCGATGCGACGATGTCGAACATCGAAGACATCACCGCCAAGATCCGCAACGGCCAGGGCACGATCGGCAAGCTCGTCAACGATCCCGCCGCTTATGACCAACTGCTCGCAACGGTCAACGAGATCAAGGCCGCCGCCGCCGACGCGCGCACGTTCCTCACCAACACGCAGGGCCTTATCGACCAAGTTAAAACCGGGAAAGGTCCGCTTGGGACCCTCGTTTACGACGAGGAGGCTGGGCAAAACCTGAAACTGATCGCGAAAAACCTTCGCGAGGTTTCCGAGAAGCTCAACAATCCTAACAGCTCGTTCGGGCAGTTGATCGGCAATGACCAGCTCGTTCGCGATGCTCAAGCCACCTTGCGCAAGGTCGACACCGCCGTCGACAGCATGGGCGACTCCGGACCGATTTCAGCCGTCGGCGTGGTGGCCGGAAAGCTGTTCTAGCTGCAACGTTCGACTCGATGTCTCCAGAAGCCGCGCTCAACTGCGCGGCCTTTTTATTTCTAGAAGATGGTTCAGCTCCGGCTCGACGCTTAACCTCAGGATTTCCTGCAATTCCGGATCCATCACTTCGTATTCATCGGGAATCCCAAGCACGTCGATCGTCGGCAGATCAAGATGCTGGAAATGAGTCGTGATCCATTTTTTCTGCTCTCGCTCCATCACGAAAACGATATCCGCCCATTCCAGATCAGCTTCGCTTAAACGGCGATTCGCGTCCGCCCGAATGCCGGCGGAGCGCCCTCCAGCCGCGCGTCGTTCCGGTAAATTCGCTCCGCGGTCGGGCTGCGCTGCTTATTCATCGCGCAGACAAATAGAACCTTCAGCCGGTTTTGCTCAGCCATTTCGCCGGAGCGTGCGGCTAACCCGCCGCTTTTTCAATCGCCGCTGCGGGCGTTTTCATCACTAGCACCTTGTCGACACGGTGACGGTCCATATCGACCACCTCAAACCGCCAACCCGCGTGATCAAAATAGTCTCCCGCTGCGGGAATGCGTCCGAAATGGGTCATGACAAAACCACCCAGCGTCTGGAAATCCGCTTCGTCCTCATGAGGCAGCGTATCCAGTTTGAACATACTTTTCACCTCGCCAATCGCGAGCGTGGCGTCGACCAGCCACGAACCATCTTCGCGCTGACGAGCGCCCGGCGCGTCACGACGACCTTGAGCTGGAAGATCGCCGACAATTGCCTCCAGGACGTCGATGAGCGTGGTCAGTCCCTGAATCGCGCCGAATTCGTCGCTGATCAGGGCGATGTGTCGGCTGGATTTTTTGAACGCTTCGAGCAGCTGGATCGCCGTCATCGTTTCCGGCACGATCAACGCAGGAACCATTAGGTTCTTGAGACTGGTTGTGAGGCCGATCGCCGAATGCGCCCAAAGGGCTTTCACCGAAACCAACCCGAGCACCTGGTCGCGATTGCCTTGGAACACCGGAAAATACGAATGCCCGCTCGCCACGATCTTTCGCCAGTTCGCCTCTTCCGGATCGTCCAGGTTAAGGAAAACAATTTTCGGCCGCGGCGTCATGATGGCCGTAACGGGCAGTTGATCCAGCTCGAGCACTCCGGCGACCATCTCCTTCTCAGTCTTGTTGAAAACACCCGCGTTGAGACCCTGCTCGATGAGGATGTTTACCTCTTCTTCAGAGATCGGTTTTTCCACGGTTTCCGCTTTCATCCCAAACAGACGAAGCGTGCCGCTTGTGAGAAACGTCAGGAAGCTCACCACCGGCGAAACAATCTTCGCGAGATTGTTGATCGCGGGCGCAAGATAGAGCGCGAGCTTTTCAGAATATTTTAGTCCAAGACGTTTGGGGATCAGCTCACCGATCACGACAGAACAAAGTGTGATGCCTACGACCACAATCGCCATGGCGATGGTGTGAGCGTGAGTGGCCAAGAACTCAAAATGAGCGAGCCAGCCGGTGAGCAATTCCGCCAGCGTGGTGCCGCCAAACGCGCCGGCCAAAACACCGATCAGCGTGATGCCAACTTGAACCGCTGAAAGAAAACGGCTCGGGTCTCGCGCAATCGCCAGCGTTTCCCGCGCGCGCACGTTTCCTTTATCCGCCATCTGTTTCAGCCACGCTTTGCGGGCCGACACGACAGCGATTTCCGCCATGGCAAAAATGCCGTTCGCTAACAGAAGTAGAGACAGAATCAGCAGCTCAGAAGATATTTCCGACATGGCAGGAAACCAAACTACCCGAAAGGGGTGCATGTTCAACCTCATAACCGATCCAGCTGCACCACAATCCCATGCTAGAGCCTAAAGAAGAGGAGTTTGCAGCAAAGACGCAGAGTCTTTCGGGGACTCTTTCACTGATCGCACGGGCGACAACTGACTAGCCGGCCGGATTCGAAGGTGGAGGCGGTGCAGCTCCGTCGTTCTTCGGTTCTTTCGCCTGCTCCTTGATGCGCTTCAACTCCAGCGGATGATCCTCCAGCATCTCGCGTTCGGAAACGTGGCCCGTCAACCAGGCCAGGTTCATTGGGTATATGTCAGGGTTAAACAGCACGAAGTAGAAGTGCCAAACGATAATGGCGAGCGTCGCCAAAATCGCTTCGTAGAAATGAATGGTGTGCGAGATATCGAAACCGAGCTTGGTGAACAATCCCATGGAGGTGTTCTCAAACCAAAGGATCATTCCGGTGACACCCATCAGAATCGTGCCCCAAACGAGCGCCCAGTATTCCGCTTTCTCAATGTAACAAAAACGCGGGAACTCCGGTTTGGTTTTCGACAGGCCCAGATTGTATTTCAAGACGAGGAACGGATCAACGAAGTCCCTTTTCTGCGGCAACAAATCACGCAACAGCGAACGACCGGGTTTAGTGAACGCGAGGTAAGCCACGTGCCAGATGCCCGCAGCAAGAATTGCGACGCCCGCCACACGGTGGATCAAGCCACGCCATTCAAAGGCCCGCGCACTCAGATTGCGGATCGTGACCACCCACCATGCCTCCGGATAACGCAACATGAAGCCTGTGATCACGAGCAAAACAAAACTGATCACCAACGCGGCGTGCTGAAGACGCTCGTTGAGCGTCATACGAATGTAGAGGCGATGCTCCACATGCTCCTCTTCCAAAATGCCGCGGTGAATCTTAAGCTTGCGACGCACCTTTTTGAAAAGGTCGAAGAAATTGTGAAGGGTCATCGCGCCCACGATCAACACGATCATCCAGACGTAGACATCGGCAATGACGCGCAGGACAAAGCTTTCGCGGTCCTTGCCGTCCGGCGACTCAATGCTCACATGAACCGAACCCACCGTAAAACGTGTATTGGCGCCAGGATGACATTGTCCGCAGGTCTGCACGAGATTCGATTTGTGAACCGATGACGTGGGATCGAGATGTGATTTTATCGAATGCGAATTGTGGCAACTGGCGCAATTAACCGCCTCCACCGAACCACCTCTCGTCGCCAAGCCGTGATAACTGTCGGCAAAGGTCTGGAAGGCTTTCGAAGAAAGCCCGTACTTTTGCGTCAGGCGCACCGACGCGTGACACGAAGCGCAAACCTGCTGAGCGACGTTGCGAGCATGCACCGGCGACGTCGGATCGGTGTGAGCCCGAATCTCGTGTTCACCGTGGCAGTCCGTGCAGACCGGCGAGTCGACATTCCCCTTTTTGAGCGCCATGGCGTGGACGCTTTCGGAGAACTCGACGGCGATCTTCTCGTGACATTTCGCGCAGGTGCCAGGCTGGTTCTGTTTATTGACTTTGGCACCCGAAACAATCGCGCGATTCATCTCATGAGCACCGTGGCAATCGACACAAGAAGCCGCACTCGCCTTGCCATCATGCAGTGCCGCACCGTGCACGCTCTTGTCGAACGACGAAACAAAATGCTGATCTCGCACCATCTGACCCGCCACAGATTCTTTTTTCACGTGGCACGATTCGCACAACTCCACCTGCGCAAGCTTCAAAGCAACCGTAGGCTCGATACCTTTCGTGGCGATCGGCTTGTGGTGACAGGTCAAACACGCCGGAGCGTCGGTCGCAGCCGCAGTCTGCGCACGGCCATGGGCGGAATTCACAAACTGAATACGCTCCGCTTCGTGACATTTGCCACATGTTTCGGTTTGGTTCTTTTGGAAAAACGGCGACTCGGGCGCGCGGAGCTTCGCGATCTCGTGCGACCCGTGGCAACTTACACAGGATAGCTTTTGCGTTTCGGCTTTCTGTGTTCCGGAGAAATCTGCATGGAACGCGTGGGTTTTGGCCGTGGTATCATGACAAGACGCGCAATCGACCGTCGTCATCGGCTTCTTGTGCGGCACTGCGTCGCCATCGAAACCTTCGTGGCAGTCGATGCAATCGAGCGTGCTGTGGATCGATTTCCCTAACTTTTTCTCGTCGACAAAAAGCGAAATCGTGCGCTTCTCCTTGCGCATCGAAAGCGTGTTGTCGCTGTGACATTCCAGGCAACTCGCATTCGTAGCGGCAGCCGGTTTTGTCTCCTTCTTCTCCTGTTCTTCCGCCCAAGAGAACGCGGTGATGCTCGCGCAAAACACGGCGGGAAGCACATACTTCGCGGCGATGCGCCGGAATCGACAAACGTACTGGGAAACAGAGGGCACGAGGGCAGCGGGTTATTTTTAATTTATCGACCTGTGAAACCGCTCCGCAAGGCCCACTACTGCGCAATCCTTGTTAATTACTGCTTATAATCGCCCCGATTACGTCTTTACTAAACTGCTGAAGCCCTACGAAAAAACGGTCCGGCAAGTCGCTCAAAAAACGCTACCAGAGTGCCGCTTTGGATTTCCTTTCGCAAGAAAAGCGCCCAACGCAAATTCACCGCAGTTGCCGGACGGCAGCAGGCAAGCAGCCCGCAAAATCAATCCAAGGAGCCTTTGATCGCCTCGAAGCCGACGCTCGCGTCGATTGCACCTTGGCGAACCTGGTGGTCCATCAAGCCGGCGACCTGGAGCTTCTCAGGCGTTTCCGCCCAGTAGCCTTCCTCGCCGGGCAAACCGAAACCAAGCTCCGTCGCTATTCCGCAGGCGAGATTGAGCAAACACGCAGTGCGGGCGTGGCTTCCGGTGGGTTTCTGCAGGCAGTAGTGCTGCCTAAGTGGTTCGGTGATCGCCACGGGAAAATGCCAGCTGGTCATGACGATGGCACCGGCCTCCGCGTTTGTGCATTCGAAAAGCTCCTTTTCCCAATCCAGGAGGGCGGTTTTTCCAGAGCGTGCAAAAGCGGACTGCGGCCCGGTCAAACCTCGGGCGTAATGGTCCAAAATCAATTTACCAGCGAGGCGCATAAGGCCTGCCGTATAGCCGATGCGGGCATCGATTCCCGCCGCCTTGCAGAGGGAATCCATACCAAACGCCACCACCAAGGTATTGTTGCGTAGTTGCTCGGCCGATACGCCGTAAAAGGGAAGGCTGCGGTCGATCATTTGCGCCGCGGCCGCGAGTCCGGTCAGCCGATAAACCTCGGAAAAGCCGACGCGGTTCACCGCTTCTTCAATCGAGGCGATGCCGCCGGCGGAGCCGTATGCCACGCTGTTGCTGATCCGAATGATACGGGCCGCCAACGCGGTGTCGCGGCGCAGCAGATCAGAAATTTCGTCCAAGCCAGAATTAACGTCCATCAACAGCTCGTTGAGCTGTGCCAATACCTGAGGCGACGCCGGTAGCTGTTGCGCGATTTGCTGCAGCTTTTGCGGAGAAGGTTTAGCAATGGCCATCGTTCCCTTTCTTCGTCACGAGTTTAAAGTCTCTTAAGCTGAGAACGATCTACCGGTTAGGCGATAAAAAAAGCCCCGGCGCTTGGCCGGGGCTTCGAAAAGATCGAACCGAGTGGTTCGTTTACAGGCGGCTGACGAGCTGCTGACGCTCGTTGATCAGCTGCTTGGGCATGCGGTCGCGAAGCTTGAAGAAGAACTCTTCCTGGCTGACAACCTCGGTGGTCCAAGCGGCCTGGTCGAACGACATGACGGCTTCGAACTGCTCCTTGGAGAAGTTGAGACCCGACCATTCGATGTCTTCGTACTTCGGGATCATGCCGATCGGAGTCTCGACAGCGGTGGCCTTGCCGTTAACGCGGTCGACGATCCACTTGAGGACGCGCATGTTGTCGCTGTAGCCCGGCCAGAGGAACTTGCCCTCGGCGCTCTTGCGGAACCAGTTGACGTGGAAGATAGCGGGAAGGAATTTAACCTTCTTCTGCATCTTCAGCCAGTGGTTGAAGTAGTCGGCCATGTTGTAGCCACAGAAGGGCAACATCGCCATCGGGTCGCGACGAACCTGACCAACGGTGCCGGCAGCGGCAGCAGTCATTTCGGAACCCATCGTGGCGCCGAGGTAAACACCGTGCGTCCAGTTGAACGACTGAAATACGAGCGGCATCGTCGTGGCGCGGCGGCCACCGAAGATGAATGCGCTGATCGGCACGCCTTCCGGATTCTCCCAAGCTGGGTCGATCGTCGGGCACTGCGAAGCCGGAGCGGTGAAGCGAGCGTTCGGGTGAGCGGCTTTGGCGCCGGTCGCTTTCGCGATCTCGGGCGTCCATTCCTTGCCCTGCCAGTCGGTCAATTTGGCCGGCGGAGTCGAGGTCATGTCTTCCCACCAAACGCCACCTTCCGGAGTGAGGCCGACGTTCGTGAAGATCGTGTTCTTCGCGAGCGACTTCATCGCATTCGGGTTGGTCTTGTCGGACGTGCCAGGAGCCACACCGAAGAAGCCAGCTTCCGGATTGATCGCGTAGAGACGGCCGTCTTTGCCAGGTTTGATCCAAGCAATGTCGTCGCCGACGGTCCAAACCTTCCAGCCGTTGAAGCTGGCGGGCGGGATCAGCATCGCGAAGTTGGTTTTGCCGCAAGCGGACGGGAAGGCCGCGGCGACGTAAGTCTTTTCACCCTTCGGGTTTTCAACACCGAGGATGAGCATGTGCTCGGCCATCCAGCCTTCGTCGCGAGCCATCGTGGAAGCGATGCGCAGCGCGTAGCACTTTTTGCCGAGGAGAGCATTGCCACCATAACCGGAACCAAAGGACCAAATTTCGCGGGTCTCCGGGAAGTGCGTGATGTACTTTTCCTTGTTGCAGGGCCAGAGGACATCCTTCTGACCGGGGGCCAGAGGAGCGCCGACGGTATGCACGCAAGGAACGAAGAACAAGCCCTTGTCGATCTGCTCAAACACGGCTTTGCCGATGCGAGCCATGATGCGCATGTTCGTGACGACGTAAGCGGAATCGGTCAGTTCAACGCCGATCTGGCTGATCGGGCTGCCGATCGGGCCCATCGAGTACGGAAGAACGTACATCGTGCGGCCAGCCATCGAGCCTGCGCAGAGCTTGGTTAGAGTGGCTTTCATCTCGACGGGGTCGGCCCAGTTGTTGGTCGGACCTGCGTCTTCCTTGTTCTTCGAGCAGATGAAAGTGCGTTCCTCAACGCGAGCGACGTCACCCGGATCGGATTTGGCGTAGTAGCAGCCGGGCCAGAGTTTCTCGTTGAGTTTGATGTAGGTGCCGGCCTTTACGAGGAGGTCACACAAGGCATCGTTCTCTTCCTGGGATCCATCGACCCAGTGAATAGCCGCCGGTTTTGTGAGCTGGGCGATTTCTTCGACCCACTTCAACAGTTTAGGGTTGTTACTGAGCGGAGTTGCAGGATTCCGTTTATTCATGCGATTAGGATTAAGAGGGGAACAATAAGTAAACCGCAACTAGGCCAGCGTAGCTGCGTATTAAGTGGCAATCTTCACGCAGAATTTGGCGAAAGGGTGAACGCAAAAACGAACCGGCGACACCGGTGCGATTACCGCAAAAGAAATCCCTGACTCACCCGCTGCCAGCACGGCTGGCCGGTGGCCGTGGATTAAGCGATGCCGAGTTGCTCGCGCAGATCGCAGAGCGCGATTTCGGTTCGCTGGACGCACTCGCGGACAAATTCTTCGTTCACGCCGGCGCGAGCGAGACGCTCTGGAGTAAGTGCCCAAAGCGAAGCTTCAGAGGGCAGGCCTTTGCCCATTTCGTTCGCGACCCAGCAGGCAAGATGGAGAATGGCGCCCAACGGTCCTTCTTTCGCGAAAACTTCCGGAGCGTGATGATGGCGAATGCCCATGAAAACGGACGCCGGGAGTTTCCAAGATTCGAGAACCTGCGCAGTCACTTCATGGCTGGTCACGCCAAACTCCGCAGTCTCCCACGCAGCAATATCGCCTGCCATCGGGCTCATCGTGCCTGGGCGTTCCTTCTCAAGAATCCGGCCGAGCACCAACTTTCCGATCTGGCGGAGCAAACCAACCGTGTAGGCCTCGTGTTCGTCCTCCCCCGCCTGGCCTGCGATCAGTTCCATCGCCAAAGCTGTCGCGACCGAGTTTTCGAAAATTTCTTTCGCGTTCAGGTGGTAAGCCGGCAGGCCGTCCTTGAACGCCTGCTCGGTCATGGCGATACCGACAATTTTATGAACCTCGCGAAAGCCCACGCGGTTGATCGCTTCGTCGAGTGACTCGACGGAAAGGCTTCCGCGAAAAAACACACTGTTGCTCAGACGCAAGACGCGGGCCGTGAGCCCGGTATCCACACCGATCAACTCCACGACGCGGCCAGGATCGGAGTTCAAATCGTCCAACAAAACACAGAGTTTCGCAAAAATCTGCGGAGCGGTCGGCAGCTTCTGCGCAAGCCTCAGGATATGTTCCTTAAGATTGGTTTGGGCGATGTTCATGGCGCCATCCTTATCTTATAAATCGGCGTGGCAGGCTTTGAGTGAAATAAAAACCCAGCTAACGAACCAGTTTCCTGTGCCAATGGCGCGGGCTCAGGTTTTGAGCTGTGTCTTCAGTTCGTCGAGAGCCTCTTGCGTTTCCTGCACGGCGCCCTGAACGACCTCGGCCGAAATGCCAGCGCGATGAAGAACGTCTTCGCTCAGGTCCCACTGCTTGTCCTCGACCTTAAAACCCTTGCCCATCTCGCGGGCGATCCAGCCGGATAGGTGCAAAAGCGCACCCAAGCGTCCAGCGGCGTCGTCGGGCTGATAGTGGCCTTTGACCGCGTGGTGCATTTCTTCGGGCATGCGCCATTCTTCCAGGATCATGGCACCGACCTCGTTGCTGGTAATACCGGCCCAAGCGCGCTCCCAAGATGGCAAATCCAACGTCACCGTGTCCGGACACGACATGCCGGGCTGCTCAATCTGTAAGAGAGTGTCCATGATGAGCTTACCTACCGGCCGCAAGAGACCGACGGTGTAAGCCATACCTTCGTCTTCGGCTGAAACGCTCGCCAGTTTGGTCATGGCGAGAGCCGTGACGACGGAGTTTTCCCACATCTGCGAGGCAGTTAAATTGTAAACCGGCAGCCCCGACTGAAAAACCTGGTCGGTCATAGCCACGCCGACGATTTTATGAACCTCGCGAAAACCTACGCGACCAATCGCTTCTTCCAAAGTACTGACAGCGGTGTCGCCTCGGAAAAAGACGCTGTTGCTCATGCGGATCACCCGTGCGGTGAGGCCGGCATCGACGGAGGCCAGTTTCACGATGTCTTCCAAATCCGTGTCCATGTTGCTCAACAACACGCCCAAACGGCCAAAAATATGTGGCGCGGTGGGAAGCTTGCGTGCGAGACGCAACACACGCTCTTTAATCGCGGTTTCCGGTGAGGTGCTTGGCATAACAATTCTGTCTTCCGAATATCGGCCGCTAGGTATCAAACCTGAGCTCCAACGTAAAAGGTAAGGAGTTTCCCCGAGGGTAACGGCGCCTGTAAATCGTGTGTCAAAATCCGGGCCATGCAGCAAAATGGGGTTCTTTCGCCCATTTTCCGGCGCATTGACCGACTCCGACCTTCGTTCAAGATGCGGGACTTTCGCGTGCCCCAAAAAATCCTCATCATCGAAGACGAGCCAGCGATCGCCGACACGCTTCTTTACGCACTGAAAACCGAGAGCTTCGATCCTCTTTGGTGCGCCACGGGCCAAGCGGGCCTGGCAGCCCTGGAAGCCAACGATTTCGCGCTCGTCGTGCTCGATATCGGCCTGCCCGACGGCAGCGGGTTTGAGTTCTGCAAAACCATTCGCACGCGCTCCACGGTGCCGATCATTTTCCTCACCGCCCGCGCCGCGGAGATCGATCGCGTCGTGGGCCTCGAAATTGGCGGTGACGATTATCTCGTTAAACCCTTCAGTCCGCGCGAGCTTACCGCCCGGGTGAAAGCGATCCTGCGCCGCACAAACGGCACGCTCAAGCCGACCAACGAGAGCCAGCCTGCTCCGGCGGGTTCTCCCACGGCATCTCCCGCTTCCAGCGCGCCGTGTGATAATAAAAATCTGGAAATCGAACGCCTCACTCTGGACGAAGTGCGTTGCCAAATCAGCTACCGGGGAAAACCGCTCGATCTGACCCGCTACGAATACCGCTTGCTCAAAGCTCTGCTCGGTCAACCGGGCCGCGTGTTCTCGCGAGATCAGTTGATGAATGCCGCCTGGGAAGAGCCGTCTGCCAGCCTCGATCGCACGGTCGACGCTCACATTAAGACGCTCCGCGCCAAACTTCGAGCCATCGACGCAACCGCCGCCCAGATACAAACACATCGTGGCCTCGGCTATTCGCTTCGCGAGTAAGCCATTCAAACCATGGCGATCCGCACCCGTATTTTTTTGGTCTATCTTCTCCTCGTAGGCGGCGGAGCTTGGTACCTGATCGGTTGGGCCATGGGAAGCGTGCGCCCACGCTATTTGGAATCGATGGAGGAGTCTTTGGTCGACGCCGCCAACCTCTTTGCGGCGGTGGTGGAGTCGGAATCCGTGAGCGGAGGGAAAATCGACGCGTCCGCGCTGCATCGTCTCTTCGATCCGGGCTATAAACGAATTCTCGAGGCGCAGATCTACACGCTGCTGAAAACCGACATCGACCTCCGCATCTACGTCACGGACGGGAAGGGAATGGTTATCTACGATTCGGATCGTGGCGCCGATGAAGGGAAAGATTACTCGCGGTGGCATGATGTGAGTTTCACGCTTGCCGGTCACTACGGCGCTCGAGCCAGTCGAACTCGCTCCGACGACGAAGCTTCGTTGGTGATCTACGTGGCCGCGCCGATTCACTACGAGGAGCAAATCATCGGGTCGCTCTCCGTGGGGAAGCCCACCCGCAACATTAACGAACTCGTCAACGTAGCCAGAAAACGAATCCTTTATGCAGGCATCGCGGGCGGCGTTCTGATCGTCTTCACGGGCTTCGCCTTTTCCGTTTGGCTCACCACGCCGATCGAACGTCTGACCGCCTACGCACGGGCGGTGCGCGACGGAAAACCCGCAAAACTTCCCCGGCTCGCCGGCCGCGAAGTCACGACGCTTCAACAGGCGTTCGACGAGATGCGCGACGCGCTCGAAGGTAAAAAATATGTGGAGCGCTACACTCAAACGCTCACGCACGAGATCAAAGCTCCGCTCTCCGCCATTCGTGGCGCCGCCGAACTTTTGCAGGAAACAGGAATGCCGGCCGAGCAACGCGAAAAATTTCTCGCCAACATCCAGCGTGAATCTGCCCGCATCCAACAGCTCATCGACAAACTTCTTCAGCTCTCCGCACTGGAAGCTCGAAAGGAACTCGGCCCCACCGAGCCCATCGAACTTTCCGCGCTGGTTCGCACCGTGATCGACAGCTTGACCGGCACGCTCCACGCCCGCCGCCTCAGTGTGGACCTGCGCGCCAGTTCGCCCATCACCGTGCAGGGCGAACGCTTTCTTCTCACGCAAGCCATCGCAAACCTTCTCCAGAACGCCGCGGAATTCTCACCCAGCGGCGCGACAATCACGATTTCAATAACCACCAGCACAGAGGGAGCGATCATTGACATTGACGATTGCGGCCCGGGGCTTCCCGAATACGCGAAATCGCGCGTCTTCGAACGTTTCTACTCGTTGCCGCGCCCCGAAAGTGGAGCCAAAGGAACCGGCCTCGGCCTGAGTTTCGTCCGCGAAATCGCCCACCTTCACCGAGGCAGCGCGTCCTTGGAAAACCGCGCCGAAGGCGGCTGTCGCGCACGACTGGTGTTGCGCTGTTGATCGACGGACCACCGCCCAAAAACTCACCTCAATAGCTCAGTCCCGAAATCGATCCCATTTACCGAAAGGATGCTGCGCTCGTTTTCCACACTTGAGCCCTCGCGCTCCAGACGTTTCTCCGCCTTCAAGTCGACCGCCAAACGCAGTTCCCCACGAGCCCCCGGCACGGCGACCTTCGCGATCTCCCCAACGACGCTTTGCTGCGTCCGCACCGCAGCGCACTCTTTGCGAAATCGGTCGAACGCTCCTTCGTCCAACCCTTCCGCGACCCGTATCCAAACCGCAACGACAGCACGCCCGCTAATCGGCATTTCCGAATGAAACGCCGAAAATCGCGCGGCCGGCACCTTACCACCGTCGCGCACGACGGCGATGGGCGCAGGCTGTCCAGCGGCGTTCAGCGCCAGTAAATAACGCATTGCAACCGCCACGTCCCCAGCTCGGAGAAAGATCGTCGTTCCAGCAGAAAGTTCATGCCGCATTTCCCCGTCTTTAAATTTAAGCGGGCCTTCCGCCAGCCATACTTCGGCAGCGCTGGGAAAAACAAGGTTGCTGACGACGGAATTAGCGGAGGGTGAAGATTTTTTCTGCGGATTCTGGCAGGCAAGCAGAAGCACCTCCGGGCCATGCTGCACGCTCGTGAGGAACGGCACCAGATGCGTCAATTTCATGTGGCCGCCGCTGGTGAGAACTTTCGCCTGCCCATAAGGATCGCCTCTCTCATCCATGGAAAAATTCACGATGGGCGTGTGAGCATCGAACGGCAGATTGACCGTTAAAATTTTATCCTGCTGTCCATAACCACTCCCGGCGCTACCAAGCGTGAAATGCGTTCCAACATAATGCGTCGCGCTCTCCCACGGTTTTTCGCCCCATCGCTGAAACACGATATGCGGCGCCACACTCACGGCACCGCGCAGGTCTGAAGGAGGCGCCCAGGCGCTTAACTCGATCAACGCGTCAGGGCTCGAAGGTTTATCCGGCGCGAACCAGCCCGCTTTTTCCAAGTAGCGATCAAGCAGCCCGTGGCCACAAAGAAAGTCATAGTCTCGGCTGTGCGCACCAGCCACACCTTTGAAAGGCTCGAACCAATTTGCAGCAATTTCCGTCCAGAAAAAACGCAGCGCTTTCTCAGCTTCCGCACGAACATGCTGATTTTTCGAATATTTGACTAACAATCCTAAAGAGCCAAGATCCACTCCGTAGTACGTTGGGCTCGAGTATTCGTGAGTCCCATTTTCCCGCGTGTATTCGAACCATTGCTCAAACATCGCGTAACCTTCTTGAGCAAGCGGTTCGTCGGACAAATTTTCGCCAATGAAGATGCAGTTGGCCGCCTTCATCAGGAAAATATTCGTGTAAGAAAGGGGTACTTTATGCGCGCGAATTCCAATGATCGCATAGCGCATTTCTGCTTCCAACAACTCATGCGCCTTGGGACTCAATTTTTCGCGAAAGAGCGTCCAAGCCAGGCTCCCGGCCTGCATGCAAAACTCGACCGCATTACGATCATCCGGATGCGCGTCTTTCCAGTACCAAGCATAATTGCCGAAGAGCTTGCTGCTGGCGTCTGGTTCTCGTTTCTGACGTGCCAGTTCAAGTATCCGCTCCGCTCTACTCATGTCGCCACCCCGGGCCGCTAGCTCAAGAAAATAGCTGAAAAAATCCCGCGTGCTGATGTTGCGTTTACCATCCGGCTGCAGCGCCGCCCAACGCTGCTCAAGAGATTTTACGATCGCTGGAGTCAAAGCCAGAGGTGCGGCAGTCGACGTCTGCGCTTTCACGGCGTAAGCGAGAAAGACAAACAATACGAACAGGCTACGGACAGGGCATCTCGCGACAGAACACATAATGTTTATGACGCGATCGAACGCTCTGAGTTTCGCTGGACCGGCGTAACTCAGCGGATGGTCAACTTCACGCGGGTCTTATCACGCCGATGCATGCTGACAGTGAACGTGCGTCCCCGGTCCTCGCCGCCAGCTGGTGCAACGAGCAGTTTCGGCGGCAATTCCATGACGATCGTATCCACTCCGTCTTTTATCTCGTGCGAGACTACGACTCGCCCGAACCGCGTGGCAGTAGCCATGTAGTCTTCCGGCAAATACAGCTTCTTACCTGGCCCCAATGAGCGCTGCATCTCAGTGAGTTTGTCGAAAAACTGTTTTTCCCGTGCGGAGCCTGTCGTTTCACCGGGAAGAGAAAATGACGCTGCGCGCAAACGCACCTGCGACTTTTCTTCGCCCTTTGTGACGGTGAGTATTTCGGAATCTGATGCGAATTCCATCAGCCGGTAATCGGAGAAACTCTCGCCCAGTCGGGCCCACCCCGATTTACCGGTGTCAGAATCGACCAAAGCGAACATGCGCGTTTCGCCCGAACCTCCGTAGCCAACTAATTCGATCGCAGCCTGTGCGCTCAACGCACCCGCAACAAAAGCTAGAGCCAGCCAAGATAATCTCATGGCTGGATCAGAACAGTCCTTTCGCGCGAGTGCCAGCTCACAAGCTGGCACTCGCGAATCGCCGCGCCGACAGGAGCGATTAAAGTACTTCTTTGATCTTGTTATAGATCGCGTAGGAGAGCTTTTCGTTGCCGAGCGTGCCTGCACGAATTCGTACGGTGGTCAGCGTATCGGTCTGACGCTCGACTTTTATATAAATGCGGACGTCCTCGGCGGTACGGGCCTCAAGGATCGCCACCAAAGCATCTTTTTTCTCTTCGATTTTGGAGAATTGGAGCTCGGTCAACGCGCGGTTCGCTGCGCGCGCCACGGCATCAAATTTGCGGTCGAAATTCGCCTGCACTTCGCCGCGGACATAAATCACCGCGCCAGGCGTCGTGGAATCGATCACAGTGGTGCAACCGCTTTGGACAGCGGCTAAAGCAATAAAGAGAGCCGCGAACAGACCGCGGCGCGAGAAGAGCTGGTTCGTTTTCATGAAGAAGGCAGATGGACCTGCATCTTGGCAATTGGTTTCACCTACACGCAAACCACCAACCGTTAGCAAACTATAAAAAACCTACCGCTCGCGGTTAGCGGCGTCGCACCCAACCGTTGCTTTTCAGCCAGAGCGTCAGCACCAGCCCCAGCGCAAACCCACCGGCATGAGCCCACCACGCCACACCGCCAACGGCGGCTCGGTCGCTGAGCAAGGTTCCCACACCGTTCAAAGCCTGCAGCCCAAACCACACGATCAACAGTACAAACGCCGGCAACGGCACGATCGGGACGAACCACGGCACCAATGTAAAAATCCACGCCGTCGGAAAGAGCACTAGATATGCCCCAAGCACACCGGAGATCGCCCCACTCGCGCCCAGCATCGGCAACGAAGATTGCACATCGGTCGCCAACTGTGCAGCCGCAGCGCCTACCCCGCACACAACATAAAATAAAAGATAACGCACCGGTCCCAAGCGGTCTTCCACGTTTTTCCCAAAGATCCAAAGGAACCAGCAATTCCCGAGCACATGCGCCACGCCCCCGTGCAAAAACATCGCCGTTAAAACGGTCAGCCATTGACCACCTTCATCCAGCCCTCCAATCAAGCGTTTGGGCACGAGCGCGTTTCCGACGAGAAATGTTTTAAGCGCACTGCCTCCCTCCATCGCCAGGATCACCTCGTAGATAAACACGCCGATGTTGGTGACAATGAGGAGCGCCGTGATCACGGCCGCACGCCGACGTGGAGCATCGTCCCAAAGTGGAAGCATGTCCTAGGTGGACGTCCTGGAGAGACGGCGTCAAGGCTGCGCTCCACCCGCCAAAAAGGACCAAGGCAGGGTTGAAACGAAAACGCATTCCTGCAAATTAAGGCCACCTCTCGTAATCCCCTTGCCCTCTCGACTGAAAAATCAGCTCGCTTCCGCCTGCTACACGTTGGGCCTCGCGCTGGCCGTCTATCTTTCCCTGCTGAAATTATTCGCGCTCCCCTGCATCGGCCCGGGCAGCTGCCAGGCGGTTTTATACAGTCAATATGGTTCGGTTTTCCATGTTCCCGTGGGCATCTTTGGTGCACTCCTGTGGATCGGCGCGATTTTCGTTCCGAATAAGGACAAGCGCGACGTGTTGCTGCTGATGCTCGCCGGCGGCTCCGCGCTGTTCATGGCCATCCAGTTTTTTGTGCTTCGCGGGTTTTGCCTTTATTGCACGCTTCACGCTGCGGCAGCCTGGGGCGCCCTCGTGCTCCACCACGAACGGCCACGCTTTTGGCTCGCAGTTCTCGCGCTAGCGCTCGCGGGCGGCGGTTTCTTTATGGCGCGGACGAAGGCGAACTCCGATGCGCAGGCCCTCCATGCAAACCCGTCCCAACTGATCACGCTGGCCGACCACGCGAGTGCGCTCCCGTGGCTGGGCACAATCCACCCGCGCAGCCCGGCACTCGTGATTAGCCTTGATTGCGCGGCGTGCCTCGATCTGCTCGACCAGCTCACCCGAACTGATTACAAGAGGAAAACGCTTGGGCCGGCCCTCTTTTTTAAAATCACCGAAGCCAACCGCGCGCTCACCACCGAGTTCGTTGCCGCCGTGCTCTCTCAGGGACAGCTCCCTCGTCGTGACGCCTTTCTCGCCACAGCTACGATGCTCCTCCTGAATAAGGAGGTCGCTCTCTCAAACCCCACGGCTGCGGCCGTACAACTCGCCGCCACTTTCCGCGAGGGTCGCACGAAAGCTGGCGACGCCGAAAAAATCCTGCAGGCACAGGCCAAAACCCTCGCCACCGCCAAGCTGAACGAGACCACGCCGCTGCTCATCTCACGCGACGGCGGCGTAAAAGCAGTGTTCGGCTCCGCGGAACTGTTTCCCTAGGTCTACTGCACCTTGTCCGGGCCTTCCGCGCGGAGAATCACCGGGATTTCGCTCTCCAGAGTCTTGCCATCGTAGATGCGCAGCAGCCGCGTCATCGGTCCGGGAGTTGAGGGCGTGAAACTAATTTCAAATTTCAGCCGCTCCCCTTCCAAGCCAAACGACTTTACCAAACCATCCTGCACCTCTACTCGGGGGTATTCATTGCCGATCCAGTTTTGAATGAAAAACTCACGGGAGGAGGTCTGGCCCACCTTCACAGTTGGCAGCACGATGGGATTCGGCGTGATCCGCAGCGCAGAAGCGATCGATGCAAAAACATTGAAACTGATCTGCGGTTCCTCCGCGTCGCTGGTTTCAATAACCACTTTGATGCTATAATTTCCAGCAGGCGAATCGGCCGGCTTCATCAATTTGAGAACGTAATTTCTGCCATCCTCACTGGCGGGATGCACTTGGAGAAAGCCAGGATCACAACTGATCTTCCTAATTTCCACCTTTCCTTCCCCCGTGTAGGAGAGCGAAACCTGCATTTCAGCCTCGCGTCCTTTGGAACTCGGCGGAAATACGATCGTCGCCGGCTCCAGCATCCACGACTTGAACATCGCGATCGTGAGATCGATCGGAATCGTGAGGTCGCCCGCGGAGGTCTGCACGTGAATATTCCTGCGGATTTTGCCGTAGTAGCCGCGGGTTTCCACGGAAATGGCCAGCGTTGTCGCTTCTCCCGGCGCGAGCGTCCGTTTATCCGGCACGGCTGCGGTGCAGCTGCAGTCCGCACTGACATTGAGAATTTCAACCGCCTCCTTTCCGTCGTTACTCAGCTTAACCTCCACATCGATTCTCTGTTCCTGCAGCCGGCGGCCCAAGTCGATGGCTGAAGGCTCGGCTTTAACCGCGCCTCGAACTGGCAAATAGAAGCCAATGCAAAGAACCAAAATGAGACCGAGGAAGCGATGCAGGCGCATATCAGGCTTTCTCTTCTAAAACGGAACGTATCGTGCGGGCCAGGTCGCTGAGCTTGTAAGGCTTCGGCACCATGCCTCGGAACCCGTGCGCTCGATAGTTGGACAACACCGGGTCGCTTGAGTAGCCGCTGGAAACGATCGCACGTACCCGCGGATCGATGCGCAGCAACTCTTCCATCGCTTCGCGTCCACCCATTCCGCCGGGCACGGTGAGATCCATGATAACCAGCCGATAGGGATCATCCGTCTTGATCGCCTGCTGATAAGCCTCCACCGCGGCGGCACCATCTGCGACGGCTTCCGGTTTGAATCCCAAACGCTCCAAGAGCGTGCTGGCGACCGTGCGGATCGTTTCCTCATCGTCCATAAACAGGACGCGTCCCGACATATTGATGACCTGCGCAGGCGCCTCCTGTTCGTCGACCACCGCGCCGAGCACGGCCGGCAACCAGATGTAGAACTTAGTTCCCTTGCCTAGTTCGGACTCGACATCGATGTAGCCTTGATGGCGTCGGACGATGGAGTAAACCGTCGCCAGGCCCAAGCCGCTGCCCGACTGCTTCGTCGTAAAGTAAGGATCGAAAATGCGCTGCAAGTGCTCGGACCGGATGCCCATTCCGGTATCGGAAATTTCCAATCGGAGAAATTTACCGATTTGAAGTGGTCTCGGTGAATCGGGCGTCACTTCTTCGTTGTGAATCGAAATCGTGATTTGACCGCCTTCCGGCATTGCCTGGACGGCGTTGATCACGAGGTTTTGGACCACTTGGCCGATCTGGCTCTTATCGACATCCGCCGCCCACAAATCAGGCTCAAAGTTGAACTCACACCGCACCTTGGAGCCGTGGAGAGCAAATTCGGTGACCTCGCGCACGATCTGTGGCAGTTGCACGGTCTTGCGAACAGGCTCTCCGCCCTTCGCAAAAGTGAGGAGCTGCTGCGTGAGGTCGCGCGCACGCAAGACACCGTGTTCCGCCTCCGCCAGCCACTTTCCCGCCGCCGCCATCACGTCGGAGTCGAGCATCGCCAACGTAACGTTCCCCATCACCACGGTGAGAATATTATTGAAGTCGTGGGCAATGCCGCCGGCCAGAATGCCCACCGATTCCAACTTGGAGGAACGAAGTAGTTCGGCTTCCAGACGAACGCGCTCGGTAATGTCGCGGAATACGACCACCGCGCCAATCGCACGGCCAGCCAGGTCGTGCATGGGCGCGCACCGCCCGTCCACCATGCACTGCACGCCTTGTCGATTGACCAGGGTCGAGTGTAGCGGAAAATCCACTACACGATGTTCGGAAATCGAGCGCGCCACCGGCATGGTGACGTTGGCCTTCGTCTTTTCATGGCGCAGCACGCAAACCTGCTCCACGCCGCGGCCGATCGCCGTTCCCGCCGGCCAGCCCGTCATGCGCTCCGCGGCTTCGTTCATGAACTGCACAACGCCATCAGTGTCGGTCGTGAGCAGGCACTCCGCCATGGCGCGCAAAGTGACGCGGAGCCGCTCGCGTTCGGCGGCGAGCGCGGCCTCCGCGCTGCGAATATCGGTAAGATCGACCAAAACCAGTTGAGTGGATTCAAACCCCTGGCGCCCGCCGAGGTTTGGCAGCCACCAGCGGAAATAAACACGGCGGTCCGCGCCATCGAGAGCGTGAAGCGTGATCTCGCCTTCGATTTCATTCCGACCGTCCCACACCGCCACAAACGCTTCGCGCCGGGCCCGCAGGGAATCCGGCGTAAACACACTCGCAAGATTATCCAACAGCTCCTTTTTCGAACTCGCCCGGGCCATGCGAACGGTTTCCTGATTGAGATTCACCACCGCAACCTGGCTCATTACTTTGGCGGTTTCATCCGGATTTGCATCCATGTAAACCGTCAGATTGGTCACGCCTTTTAGCCGGAGCGTTTCGATCCAAGTGGCGATCGCACGGTAGTCCTGTTCTACGATCGCGACCGGTGAATGTTCGAATAGCGCACGAAACCGGGTCTCGCTTTCGCGCAATGCATCCTCCGATGTCTTGCGCTCCGTGATGTCGGTGTGCGAACCCAGGACGCGAGTCGCTGCGCCATTGGCATCGAACATCGCTTGGCCGCGAGACAAAATCCATTTGAACGTGCCGTCGTTGCAACGCACGCGGAACTCGCTGTGGAAGAATTCCGTGGCGCTGCGGCAATGTGCATCAAACGCATCCGCTACGCGCGCGCGATCGTCCGGATGAATGCGGGAAATCAGTTCATCTCTTTTTGTACCGATTTCGTGTGGTTCGTACCCAAGCATCTTTTTCCATCGGTCGGAGTAGAAGCATTCCCCAGTCAGCAAATTGTACTCCCAGATGCCGTCTTGCGTGCCGCGCACGGCGAGTTCCCAGCGCTCTTCGGCACGTCGGACATTTTCTTCCGCGTTTTTTATTTCAGTGATGTCGACTAGCACCACCAATACGCGCCCAAGATCGAGTGAACCGCCCTCCAGCCGAGCGGCCGACCAGCGTACGGTTTGGAAATGTGAGTTGCCCGCGGCATCGACAAAACTGACTTCAGCATTCACTTCGTCACGCGCCTCCAGTATCGCGACGAGCTCTTCGCGAAACGCCCGCAGAACACTTGCCGGGGGATCCAGCTTTTCCCGCGGCACGTTTCCCCCCAAAGCGGCCGCCGCCAGATAGCTGATGGCGTGACGGTTTGCCGAACGCAGCCGAATCAGACGATAACCTTCACGCAAAGCGGTCGGCGTGGTTGCGATCAGCGTTTCCAGCGAGGCCACGTCCGTGACGTTTTTTCGCCTTAACCATTCGCCAACGTCTACAAAATCCTCCTCGAGAATGGCGACGGGCGTGCGCTCAAACAGATCGCGAAACCGCATTTCGGACGATTTCAGCGCAACCTCGGCTTTCTTTGCCTCGCTGACGTCGCCGTGGGCACCAATGAGTCGCTGCGGCCGGCCGCTTTCGTCAAACAGCGCACGCCCACGAGCCTCAATCCATTTGTATTGGCCGTCCTTGCAGAGCATTCGATATTCGGCCCGGTAAAAATCAGTTTCGCCGCGGAGATGACTCTGCAGTTGCGCGATTACACGATCCTGGTCGTCAGGATGAATCCGCGCCTGCCATTCTGAGGCACCGTTTCTCATTTCATCAGGTTCGAACCCTAAAATGGATTTCCAGCGGTCGGAAACGTAGTTTTCTCCACTGACAAAATTCTTTTCGAAGATACCCACGTTGAGCGCTTGCACCGCAAGCTCCCAGCGATCCTCCACTTCTCGCAACCGCGCTTCCGTCGCCCGCAAGTCGCTCAGATCGGAAAAAACTACGACAACGCGCTGCAGGTCGAGGCAGTCGTCGATCTTGGCCACACTCCAATGCATGACGCTGTGGCCAACCGAACCATCTGCTCGGCGAAAAGGCATGTCACACACCACTTCGGGCCGGCCGTGCCAGATGGCGTCCAGCTGCAGTTGGAAAGACGCCAGCACCTCGGCCGTGATCTCGCTCACCCGTTTTCGCGCGTATGCTTCAAGATCGGGAACATTCGCGGCGCGCAGTGCCGCCGGATTCGCACCGATCACCCGGACACCGACAAACTGCTCGGTAAGCACGTCCGGGTTCGCCTTCAAATAGAGCGAAAGTTCAGTCACGCCAGCCGTGCGTAGTTCCTGCAGCCATACACCGATCGAAGAGAAATCCTCTTCCACAATCGCGACGGGGGTGCGCTCAAAGATTTCACGCAACCGCGACTCGGACCTACGCATCACCTCCTCCGACCGCAACCGCGGGCGAAGATCCCGCATGATCGCCTGCACATAACGCCGCGCGCCCGTCGTCACCAACGACGACCGCGAGTGCATGGGAATCACCTCGCCGTTGCGGTGCTTTATCTGAATTTCGTTTTCAACAATACCGCCTCGTTTGACGTGCTCATCGAAGGCTTTCCGCATGGCGTCGCGTTCGACGGAGGAATGCAAAATCGTGTGCCGTTGGCCGATCAATTCCTTTTCCGTCCAACCCAACACTTCGCACGCGCAACGATTCGCCTCGATGATCGCACCCGTCTTGGAATCGAAGACCAAAATCGGGTCGCTCGCCTGCTCCAACAGCAGCCGATGACGTTCCTCTGAAATTTCCAAGTCGCGCGCCCGTTGCGCCAGTTCGCGCCAAAGCCGCTGGCTCGTCGTCGACGCAATCACCAAACTCGCGACGGCTGTGCCAAAGCCCGTCAGCAACAAAACATCCCAGCCGGAAAACCGAGTGGGCGTGACACCATTAATCGCCCAGCCCACCAAAGCCGTCACGCCGGCGATCGCCGCGATCGCGGTTTTCTGATTACGGGAGAACTGATACAACTTCATGCTGCAGGAGGGGTGTCGCGGGACCAGCCCAACGAATCCAGCGGCGTCTGCTTTGTCGAGGCGCAATCAGTTAATATGCCCCGTGTTCTGCATGCGGAGAGCCAGTTTTAAAAATAGTTATCAAATTTCTAACAAGTTTCCCGCTTGCGGAACCTTTGCGTCCGTCAAAACGCGCGGGCGTTCACTCAAGCCTCTGCGTATGACAACAACTGATAGTTGCGTTTCGACGACTATTGGTTGCGAGTCCAAACTTTTCGCATGTCCTGCTTCCTCGTGGAAAAGGAACGGCTCAGCAAAGATCTCCAGATCGCCTTTATGGGGCTCCTCGACGATCCGCAGCCGTCTGTTCGCCAGGCTCTTCTCGCCCACTTCCTCGAGCATCCCGCCGCCGCGGTACATTTTCTAAAAGCCATCGCTCAGGGCAAAAACCGACCGCTCGCCTGGCACGCACGTTGGTATTTGGAAGAGCTGAAATTCACCGATCCGATCGCGGAATTCCGCGGGTTCATCCGTTCGCTTAACTACGAGTTGGAAACGGGTGCGTTACTGCTCAATCGCACAGTTTTCCCCCGCGTCGACATCACGAACTGTTGTGAACAATTGGATACACTGGCGGCGCGCTGTCGTGAATTGTTCGCCGAGCCGATGACGGTGCGGGAAAAATGCCGCGTCATCAACCGCGTGCTTTTCCACGAAAACGGCTTTCACGGAAACGCCGAGAACTACACCGACCCGCTCAACAGCTTCATCGACCAAGTTCTTTCCCGCCGCAAAGGGCTGCCGATCACGCTGTGCATCGTTTATCTCTTGGTCGCTCATCGCCTCGGACTCGATCTCGAACCAGTCGGTTTGCCGGCGCATTTCGTGATCGGCTGTTACACGGAGGGTGAGCCTTTCTTTATCGATGCCTTCGAAAAAGGCGTCTTCCGCACCCCCGATGAAATTTTTCAGTGGCTGCGGGCCCATCACGTTTCCCCAAAGGTCACCGACTTGGCACCCACGCCGGTCCGTGAGGTCCTTTGCCGCTGCTGCCTCAACTTGATGAACCACTACGAGCTGGCTGGTGAAAACGATCACGCGATGATGTTCGCCAGTTTCGTCGACGAATTCGAGGCGACCTACGAGCGCCACATCTAGCTCGATCCGGCTGTCGCTAGGAAGGCTCATCAAAAAAGCATTCCCACGTTCTCGGCTCCGGTTTACAAAACCGTCCAATGGCCACCGCCGAACCTGTTCTGACGCTTTCCGATCTCGAAACTTGGTCCTTTCAAGGCACC
The DNA here is from genome assembly GCA_047600805.1 of Nibricoccus sp. GTDB lineage: Bacteria > Verrucomicrobiota > Verrucomicrobiia > Opitutales > Opitutaceae > JADKHC01. The sequence goes on along the minus strand of JASGKG010000001.1, from coordinate 4,112,281 downwards.
GCCCTCGCCGTCGTCGGTCATCCGATCAAACACTCCATCAGTCCGGCAATGCACAATGCAGCGCTTGCCGAACTATCTAAACGAGATAATAAGTTTTCCACATGGAGCTATTTCCGTTTCGATATTCCGCCTGAGGATTTGCCGCGAGCCCTTCGGCTGTTCCACGATAAGAAATTTTACGGGCTAAACCTCACAGTTCCTCACAAAGTCATTGCTTTCGACCTGATCACCTCTGGTCGCCAACCAGGCGCCATCGACGCCGCTGCCCAACCAATCGGTGCCGTCAACACCCTGCTCGCCAACACGGAAGGCTGGCGAGGCTTCAACACCGACGGCTTCGGTCTCGCCACAGGCATACGCGAAGACCTCGCGCTCGACGTAGCCGGCGCCAACATCATTCTTCTCGGCGCTGGCGGTGCCGCTCGAGGAGCCGCGGTAGAGCTTCTTCAACGCCGCTGCGCCTCGCTTTGGATTGCCAATCGAACCGCCGCAAACCTGGAAACGCTATTAAACAACCTGCCGGCCGTCGCCAAGCCGGGCACAACACTTCACGGCTTTGATCCGGCAAACCCGCCTGCGGACCTGCCGCAAAAGTGCATCGTGATCAACGCTACGTCCGCCGGCCTCCGCGACAACGACACGCCTCCCGCCGATCTCGAAAAACTTCCCCAGGCAGCCGGCGTGTACGACATGATCTACAACCCGCCACAAACAAAATTGCTCGCCCAAGCCGAACATCTCGGAATCTCTAATTCAAACGGCCTTTCCATGCTCATTCACCAAGGCGCAAAGGCGCTTTCCATCTGGACCCAACGCGAGGTGCCGGTTCAGGCCATGGCTGCAGCCACCAAGGCGGCGATGAAACCTTAACCTGCGCATAAGTGACCCCGACCGAAATTCCCGGCGTAAACGGCAGCCGGACGGGTTTCACCTCGTCAAAAGCATCGGCCTTCGATTGAGCTGCCGCGATTTTATCGTCGATCAACTTGCGAATCGCTTCGGCCGAAGCCGCGCCGACCCAAACCCATCTTCCACGATCTTTGCCGTACTCTGCAAGAAGCACCGCTCCACCCATAATTTCAACGTAACTTTGCGGCTGCCTTTTATATAGCCGCACCATCGGAAGAATAATCATCAACGCCGGATCCTCTTCCTTGCAGGACGCTGTCTCAACAATTGCAGCCAGTTTTTCAATCCACTCCGTATCGCTAAATCGCAGCTCACCGTTACGGCCTCCCTCGTGACTATCATCGTATTCGATCACAACTTCGTCGCAAGCCCGCACGATCTCGGAATGCACTCGCGCTAACCGTCGCATCTCTGCCTGCTCCGCCGCGACTACTCGCGCCTCCTGCTTGCGAACATTATACCGCGTCCAACCCCGAGCCGAATACCACGCAGCCGCGGTTGCCACGACCACAACCAGAGAAAAATAGAAAAGAAGGCGTATCATGAGTATATAAACACACAACCCGTCCGTTTCTTAGTGAGATTTTAGAAAAGCGCTCCGCTATCTTTGGCAAACTTCTGTAATTCAAGCCGCCAACCGCCGACCGCATTGACAACCTTGAACGCGAGCGCCGTCATTTCAGCATCCGCATGTACTCCTACTACGCCGAGGTTTCCGCAGGGTTTCCATGGTTTTTTCCGACGGCTGCATTTCTTTTTGGAGCAATCGTCGGCAGTTTCCTCAACGTGGTCATCTATCGCGTCCCCGCGGGCAAATCCATCGTGCGCCCCGGCTCGCATTGCGCCTGCGGCCAGCCGATCGCGTGGTATGACAATATCCCCATTTTGAGCTGGTTCATTCTGCGCGGGCGCGCCCGATGCTGCGGTCGTCCTTATTCGGTTCGCTATCCGTTCATCGAATTTCTAACCGGCGCATTATTCCTGTGCTGCTGGTTGCGCTTCTCCCATGCATCACCGTTGGCCGCACTGAGCGGAATGGTGTTCGTCTCGATATTGATCTGCGCGACCTTTATCGATTTGGATCACATGATCATCCCGGACACGTTCACAATTTGGTTCGGGTTGATCGCTGTCCTGCTCTCCTGGCTAGTCCCGGCGCTTCACGTCACACCTTCAGGTAACTTCGCAAACGACTCGTTGCACAGCCTATTTCTTTCGGTCAAAGGGCTGTTTATCGGCTCGGCCCTCGTGCTGTGGATCGCGCTTTTGGCTGAAATGGTTTTGCGCCGTGAAGCAATGGGCTTTGGCGATGTAAAATTTGTCGGCATGATCGGCGCGTTTTGCGGATGGCAAGGCGCTGTATGCTCGATTTTCGGCGGCGCTATTGTCGGTACAGTCTGGTTCGTAATCGCTCTGACTTGGCAAAAATTGTTCCCGCGCAGTCCCGCCATACCTCCCAAAGCGAGCGAAACAGATCACATGGATGAGACCACAAACGAAGCGCCGTCTGACGCGCTCGTCGCACTGAATAATGCCGCCCTTTGCGCCGGGGTCATCGGACTCTTCGTCGCTGTCTTCCGGCCAGCATTCGCACCCACAACCGATCTGCCCTTCCTTGTAGAATCCGTCCAATCTTTCGTGTTCGCCTTCACGAGTCTATTGATCGGTTCGGGTGCGATCCTCTGCGTCGGCATCGTGATCGAGACGCCCATGAAAAAGGACTGGCTGCCAGCTTACGTTGTTACATTTGCAGGCGCTGTCGGAGCCTTCTCACTTGGCCGCCACGACATGAGCTCACTTTTCTGGGCAACCGTCCAGGCGCTGATCGTCACAGGGATTCTCTACGTCATCCTTCGAGCCATCTCAGCTCTCAAGAAACGCCGCTCTTCCGCCGAGACTGTCGTTTCGCCGCCTCTCACGAGCGAAGCCGACGAACAGCCCCCGTCGCTGGGCTTTGGCGTGCAGGTTCCGTTCGGCCCCATGCTCGCGATCGCCGCGCTGATCTATTACCTTGGCGGTGACAAATGGATAGCAGTCTACCTGGAGCAGTTTAACTCGATCTTTTAGGCCGCGCGCACAAACGCACGGCCACAGGCACCAACAAAACCAGCGCATCGATATCAAAACGCCAGCAGAGCGTGCTGATCAGACGTATTCGGCGCCCTGACCCGTCTTGAGATGCAGCGTGTTTGGCGCTGTGCCGAACTTAGCTTTGTAAGCCGCGGCCACTTTATCGGCATCAGCCTGGCTAAATGAACCACTGGTCATCGCCATGACCGCACCACCGAAGCCGCCACCGGTCAGACGAGCCCCAAAAACATTGGGGATCATCGCGAGCGTATCGACAAGGAAGTCGAGCTCAGGCGTGCTGTTTTCAAATTGGTTTTGCGAACTGCGATGCGATGCGGTCAGCAGCTTGCCCGTCGTAGCAAGATCACCTTTTGCCAAAGCAGCGCGCACCTGCGCCACGCGATCGATTTCCTCAAGCACGTGTTTAGCACGTTTGAATGCCGTCGCATCGAGCTTGCTCTTCGCCGCCTGCAGCTTGGCCAAATCCGTTTCCACCAGCAACGACACACCAAGCGTTTTCGCCGCTTCCATGCATTCGCGGTGACGAGCCGCATAAAGTCCATCGACGAGCGCGTGCTTCGTGTGGGTATTGAACACCCAGAAATGCGCATCCGCCGGCAGCGGCACGGTTTCAAACTTCGGCCCGCGGCAATCGATTAAAACCAAATGATCCTTCCGACCAAAACCCGAAACGCCTTGGTCGAGAATGCCGCAGGGCACGCCGACGAACTCGTTTTCGGCCTTTTTTGCTACTTTAACCAGCGTCTCCCGGGAAGGTTTTTCACTCGTAAGGCCGGTGAACGCCAGGGCCGAAGCAAGCTCGATCGCCGCGCTGCTGCTCATGCCCGCGCCTGACGGAAGATCGGACATGTCGAGAAACTGAAATCCTCCCGGCCGCTTTAGTCCAAATGCAGGCAAATGGGTCCACACGCCCAACGGATAGTTTACCCAGTTAAGCTCGTGCGGCTGCTTGCTCGCCGTTGGCAGATCGACCTTCACCGTTTTTTTCGAGTGCTCGCTATAAAAAACAGCTTCGCTACCCGGCACCGCCCGCACCGCCACCCACACCCCGCGATCGATCGCCGCGCCCAAAACGGTCCCGCCGTTATAGTCGGTGTGATTTCCGATGAATTCGATGCGTCCCGGAGCCCGGGCGACAACATCCGGCGCAGCGCCGAAAACAGCTTTAAATTGAGCGACGATTTTATCCTTCATGTGAAACGACGGTGCTAAGCTCGCCTTCTGGCGAAAAGCTCAAAAAACGCGTTCCCGTCATCCCAAGCAAGGAAATCATCGCCAAACCGACAAACCCGTTTTCGCGCGCGACCGCCGAGCGCAGCTCTCCCACCCTTTTGCCATCTGCAAAAAGCGCGGCCGGCAACTCCGCCGGCAACGGGCTGGCTCCTTCGACCCGCGCCAGCCTTCGCCTCACTTGGCCCATCGATTTAAGCCGGGCCATCACTTCCTGGCCGATGTAACAGCCTTTCGTGTACGAAACGGCAATTTCGTCCAATCCGCCTTCATTCGGCAAATCCTCAGGCCCGAGATCCTTCGGTATCCTCGGAATGCCACCCAAAACCCGCAACCGCTCTAACTCGCTAGGACTAATTTCCTGGGCACCGGCTTGCCGCAAGCGCTCAGGGAGCGCGTCGCCACTGAGCGGATACAAAAATTCCCACGCAGGCTGTCCCGACCGGCGCCCTGCGAAAACAAACCCCCGGTCCCCCTCAACCCACTTGCCGGACTCAACCCTGAGACCGGCGTCGGCCAGCATCGCCTCTGCGTTTTCTCCAATCACCGTCGCTCCTTGCCAGAGTGCCGTCTCGTCAAGGATCCGCACATCATCCGCGATAACAAAGGCTTCCAAATGCATCTTCAACCTCGCCGCTTCGGAAAACAAACTCACGCAAATCCACTCCTCGCCGCGCTTCATCACGAAACCATCGCCCTGAACCTTTCCTTTGTGAGTGAGGAACAAACCGTAAGCCACTTCGGGCCCGTTGAGACAGGGCTTGAGATCCTGCGTAAGTTGCCCTTGCAGAAAAGAAAACGCATCTTCTCCTTGGATTTTCAGCACCGAGGCAGGCCGATAAAAACTAAAAACCACTGAACTGGTGGGGATTGCCATAAATTTTAAGTACTTTCTCTTCCCTAATTTGCAAATCTACCCACAAAAATACTAAAAGATTTAGTTGACGAAGCACCCCCCATGCGTTCTCTTACCCTCATTAGATTTTCCTGCTTCTCCCGCCTAGCGGGAGTTTTGGGGTAACTAAGAAAGCAAATGGCCGGTCGCTTAGGGGTAGGCGACCGGCCAACTTTTTTTCCGAAATCGGAACTCGAGTCCAGCAGAGACTTGCAACCCGCAGCAGGACAACCACGGTCTGTCCCTTCATGCAGAAAACGTCCGATATCCACGTCGTTGAGACCAAGGCCCTGCCATCGCCCGCGCAACTCCTAGCTGAGCTCCCCAAAAGCGAAAGCCAGGCGACATTCGTGGCCCACGCTCGCGAAGAAATTCACCGCCTGATTTTCACCAACGATAAACGTTTTCTGCTCGTCGTCGGCCCTTGCTCCATCCACGACACCGCCGCCGGACTCGAATACGCACAACACCTCGCCAAGCTCGCCGGCGAAGTGGCCGATCGGATCATGATTGTGATGCGCGTGTATTTCGAAAAGCCACGCACAACGATCGGCTGGAAAGGCCTAATCATGGATCCGCAGCTCGACGGATCACACGACATCGCGACTGGCCTGCGCACGGCACGCTCTTTCCTCCGCCAAGTGCTCGACCTCGGCCTGCCCACGGCGACCGAACTGCTCGACCCGATCACGCCGCAATACATCGCGGATCTGATATGCTGGTCCGCGATCGGCGCCCGCACCACTGAATCTCAAACGCACCGCCAAATGGCGTCCGGTTTGTCGATGCCGCTTGGTTTCAAAAATGGAACCGATGGCTCCATCGGCGCCGCGATCAACGCCATCAAAGCCGCCTCGCAGTCGCAGACTTTTCTCGGTATCAACATGGACGGCGTCGCTTCATCCGTGACGACGCGCGGCAATCCCGATTGCCACATCGTGCTCCGCGGCGGATCCGCCGGCCCGAACTACAGCCCCGCGCATATCGCCGACGTCGAAAAGCTCCTCGCAAAAGCCTCGCTCCACAAAACGATCCTCGTCGATTGCAGCCACGACAACTCCGCCAAGCAACCCGACAAACAACCTGACGTGGTCCGCGCGTTGCTCAGCCAGATAAATGCCGGCAACACCTCGATCATGGGCGCCATGCTCGAGAGCAATTTGTTCGGCGGAAATCAGCCCTTCCCTCAGCCCAAGGAGAAATTGCGTTACGGCGTTTCTATCACGGACGGCTGCATCGATTGGACGACGACCGAAACGGTGGTACACGAGATTCACGCAGCGCTCGCGCCACGTTTTCGTTAAACCTTCCGAACCAAATCAACTCCTCCGATGCCCGGTGGAGCGATTGGGGAAAAATATGCGCGAAGATAGGCATTTCGTGCGTGTCAACGCGCGCGGTTTCATGGTTAACTAAAGGTTCTTCGCACCTATGAAATCACCTATTCGTGTCGCTGTGACCGGCGCTGCCGGCCAAATTGGTTACGCTCTCCTATTCCGCATCGCGTCCGGCGCGATGTTTGGTGCTGACCAACCTGTTATCCTCCAGCTCATCGAAGCCCCTATCGAAAAGGCCCTCAAAGCCCTCGAAGGTGTCGCGATGGAGCTCGATGACTGCGCTTTTCCGCTGCTGAAAGGCATCGTCCAAACTTCCGATCCGACGGTCGGTTTCAAGGACGCCAACTGGTGCTTGCTCGTCGGTGCCAAACCACGCGGCCCCGGCATGGAACGCGCCGACCTCTTGAAGGACAACGGCAAGATCTTCATCGAACAGGGCAAGATCATCGACGCCGTTGCCGCCGCTGACGCTCGCGTCGCAGTCGTCGGCAATCCCGCCAACACCAACTGCATGATCGCCGCCAGCCAGGCCAAGCGCCTGCCTCCCGAGCGTTTCACCGCGATGGTGCGTCTCGACCAGAACCGCGCGCAAAGCCAGCTCGCGAAGAAAGCCGGCGTCGATCTCACACAGGTTTCCGACATCTTCATCTACGGCAATCACAGCCCGACCATGTTTCCGGCTTTCGCGCATGCGAAGATCGCCGGCAAGCCAGCCACCTCGGTTATTACCGATACGGCCTGGTTGCAGACGACTTTCTGCGAGACCGTCGGCAAACGCGGCGCGGCCATCATCGCCGCCCGTGGCGCCTCTTCCGCCGCCTCAGCCGCCAATGCCCTCACCGACCACGTCCGCAGCCTCGTGACTCCGGGCGCGATCCACTCGATCGCAGTGAAGTCAAACGGTGCTTACGGCTTCGACGCCAACGTCTGGGCCGGTCTGCCCGTCCGCACGACGACGCCGGGCTCGTACGAAGTCATTCAGGGCTACAGCATGGACGACTTCGCCAAGTCGAAGATCGCCGCCACGAACAAAGAGCTCGTCGAAGAGCGCTCGTTCGTCGCCAGCATGCTCACCGCCTAAACACCGCTACAGTAAAACTCTCGAGCGGCGCTCTCACGGGCGCCGCTTTTTTTTGGTTTCAACACAACCTAGGAACCGCGTGGGCCAGAGGGTTCGTCATCTACGAATAACAAACCATTTTACTGAACCAAGGGATGCAATATGCGTCCAGCACCGAGCTACTGAAGAAGACCGGCCAGCACAGGCTGCTTGCTCAGCGAAAAAGCTTCGCGCACGGCCATGAAGCTCTCCAAAAGCTCGCGAGGCGCTCCTGCACGCGGAAAAACCATCGCCAGCTCACCGCTCTCGAAACGGACCTCGGCCGAAACTCCGGCTACCGCCAAAGTACAGTGGCTGCAATCCGACGGATAGTGAACGGTGAGTCCTGCTGAGTCATCGATCGCCTCGACAGCATCGATCACCGATTCCACGGAAGCGCCTTTTGTGAGGACAAACGCGAGTTCCGAAAACTGCCCGGCAAACACCTGATCGCATTCCGGAAGCGCCGCAAAATCCGTGCTCCGCAGTCCGGAGAGCGAGCGTGTCACGATGTAAGTTGCGGGGTTGGCCTCATCGAGAGAGTAGCTTATTTCGAAACTGAAATCTTTCGCGGAGAGAACCGCGTGGGGGCTCACCACGTCGAGAGCGATTTCCTTTCGCTTATAGTTGAAAACCGTCCGCGCCTGCTGAAACAAATTCTCCGCATCCGCAGCGAGTTCGTCCGCGCAAAGCTTTGCCAGAAACCCTGAAGTCGCCGCATTCACCGCATCGGGCACCGTGTGATGGCTTTTTTTGAAGCCGTTCAACGTTTTCACCAGACTCGACTCGCGGCCAACAAACCGCACGTGGTGAACGAACGCTGAGGATTTTTCCGACTTTTTCGCCATGAATCCTATCAGCGATGCCCGCGAAGCCGTTGAGTGAAAAGCTCAAAACCGTTCCACCGAAGCGACGCTTGAGTTTAGCGAAACACCATGCATATTGCTGGACTCACGTTCTTTGATTGGTGTGCGCACCAGTCGTTACAGATGCAGGCCGGGCCGGAAAACCTCCCGCTCGACTGATTTCCCATTTTGGGGGTGTTCTGGATTCGACCCTTGGTTGGAGCGCGACGCTGCCGTTCGAGGATGAAGGTTGGCCTCGTAAATCACCCTTCAAAAAAATAACAGGCAATACTGAAAGCATGCCATTGGCCGCCTAAGCGCGGCCTCGTTGGACTAGCGACACCTGCTAGCTGGATCTAACGTCGACAGCAGGCATAACACGCGGAGCCACCCGCGGGCCGTGTGTGGTACCTTTCACCCGGGGGTTGGCTGGTGCTTAAGCGCGTGGAGTCACGTATCACCGGCGAGATAAACACTTCACTATAACGGTAGACGCGGCGAGCAAAGGCCAGGGGCACGCGGGTTCAACTCCCGCCACCTCCACCATTTATACCAACGACTTACATAAGTTTTTGGCAATTCCTGTCTCATTCCTGTCATTTTCTGATTGATTGTTGCAACGGATGGCTGCTTTGTTGCACCCGATGGCACGGAATGCAGACAGCGATCAAGCGCGCCCGTCCGCGTTGAAATCTTGGGAGTATCCCAAGAAATCGGGCATCCGTATCCGTGAGATATTGAACCTCCATGGCGGAGATGCCTTCGGCGGAAGCTTTCAGGTCATCGCCCCGGCAAAGATCACCGGCGGTCTGCGTGAACGAAAGCAGTTCAAGACAAAGACTGAGGCAGAAGAACACGCCGAAAAAGTCTTCAGTGGATACAAGAAACAAGGCCACGATTTCTTCGATCTGTCTGACGAAGAACGTCGGCAAGTCGCCGTTTGCTTACCACTCCTGCGCCAGCAAGGCATCACCCTGCGCGAGGCGGTGGATTTCGCAATCAAGCGATTTTCGGTGGCAGGCAGAGGCAAGACCGCACGTGAAGTCGTTGCGGAACTGGTTCAAAGCAAAGAGCAACGTTTTCAGCGCGGGGATTTGCGTGAACGGAGTTATCGGGATTTCAGGCATCGGGCCGAAAAATTCGCCAAGGGTTTTGAAAAACGCGTGGCCGCAGAAATCACCGGCCAGCAAATCAAAGACTGGTTGAATGCTCAAAAACTGGGGCCACGAACCAACAAAAACTACATCGCGATCATCGGCGAATGTTTCCGGTACGCTGTCCAGAAACGCTACCTTGCCCTTTCCCCTCTTGATGACCTGACCGACGTCGACCGCAAGGAACTCTGCGGCAACGGTGGCGACGAGATTGAGCCAAGCATCCTCACGATTGAACAAGCTGAGAAGCTGCTAACAGCCGCCAGGGAAAACCCTGACCTCGGTTTGCTGGCGGCGGTGACTCTGGGCCTATTCTGCGGTTTGCGTTCGGAGGAATTAAAGCGACTGGATTGGGCCAACGTGCGTCACACCGACGCACAGCCGGTCGTGACCATCGGCGCAAAGATTGCGAAAAAACGGCGTATCCGCCATGTGGATATACCAAAAAATGCTGTGCAATGGTTGAACCTCTGCGCGAAGACGGAGGGGCCGGTTGCCGAAAACAACCACACAAACGATTTCCAGAAGCGTTTTCGGAAGCTGCAAAAATTGGCGGGCTTTGGCCACGACGACGAAAAGGGCGAATGGGTTTCCACATGGGAAAACAACGCCATGCGCCACAGCTTCGGCAGCTATCATTACGCACTCCACGGCAACCCGCTGGAAACCTCACGCCTTCTCGGACACAAGGCCAGCGACCAGGTGCTGTTCGACCATTACCGAGCCCTAGCGACAAAAGTACAGGCGGAGAAATACTTCGCACTCTGTCCGCCACCGCAAAAGCAGGATGACGTCACGATCTCAACAGGGTGAAGAATGCAGTCTTTCTTCATCCACCAAACTATCGTGAGCCCGACTACATTTCTGATTCCAATCAGATTCAGGTGATCAGTTCCACGGCAGCCTGCACCTCGCGCCGTTTCTGCACCTCGCAAGCGATCAGAGCCAGGTGCCAGTCATTGAAAATATTTTGCCGCTGAAGCACACGGAGGCCGATTTCGGTCACGCTCATCTTCCACTTCACAGAAGCAACCACACGTTGCTCGTCGCGATCAAAGAGGGAGATCTCTCCCTCTTCAATCTGCGGCGCCTGGCTCATGAATGATTCCACGGCTTCTTTCGGAGAGTCAGTAAATGCACCCGAAACGCAAACACCGGCCGCATGTTCAACAACCACCTGAAAACGTCCGACACGACGGATTACAGGCATAGGCGTTGGGACAATTTCTGAGGTAAGTTCGAGATTCGATGGAATGGTTTTCACGTGTGCCATTTCGCAACCACCCCAGACGACGATCAACGAGGCGTACCCTCCGAAATTGGTGTAACCAAACTACACCAAATCCGGTAGCCACGAACCTACACATGTAGCCAATCCGGCGGCTCCGGACATGCGGCAGCCAGGGCCGTCCACCGCGAGGCGAGTTCGCTCTGATATTGTGTTTTCGATTCAGCGAGCCGCGATAAATCGCCGTGATCGCCCTACGCCAAGCAGGTCGTCACGACCAGCGGTGTCGTGACTGTTGTCATCCACACCCAAGCGAAGGTCGTAGCGAATAGCCTGTCGCTTCGTTCACCCACACGACACAACCACCAGCGCGGAACATATCACCGGCAATCCGGCCTGAACCACGTTCCCGGTAGCGAGCGGTTGTCGCAATCGCAGGCATGTCCGCCACGGCGGAACGTCCTTTTTTAACGGAGCATTCTTGCTCCCTCTGGCGGCCCCACCCACCGGAACGCCGCTGCGCGGGCAGGTTCGTTTTGGTCCTCCTTGAAAGGAATCCCCCCAACCGCCCCCTCGTTCCGGTGGGCACCCCCGCCCTTTGACGAGAGAGCAATCCCGCTCCTCAAAATCAAAAAAGGAACATCATGCCCGCCAAGACCGCTCAACCTGCCTCGCAACCCAAGAACGTTGCCACCGCTCCCAAACTGCCGGTGAAAACCTTCCGCCTCGGTCGCATCAAAGCCGCCGTATGGGAGAACGAAGCCGACCTGAAGAAATACTACAACGTGACCTTCGCCCGGACCTACGTGGATGAAGCGAAAAATTACCACGACACCGACAGCTTCGGTCGCGACGACCTCCCGCTCATCGCCAAACTGGCCGATCAAGCACACACGTTCATCTTTGAGCAGCTCGCGAAACTGAAATCCGAGCAGAGCGAATAATCCATCGCCTCAATCGGCGGCCGGTTTCCCCGGCCGCCTCCGCGAAATTTAGTCAGCGCGCGGGCGGAACAATGGTTAGGCGCCTTCGGTTCTCGATAACCTCGAATGCGCGTGTGCGGGCATCCGTATCTGTAGGAAACAAAACATTACCGAACTTCTCATCAATCTTCAGCGCGAATCCGGTTCCTTTTCGATAAACTAGGGCAAAATGATTTTCGTAGTTCCTCCACCAGCCGGAAGAGCATTCCCTCCACAGCGGTGAATATACAAATGTGCGCCGACGTCGGTAGTACGACTTCAATTCGGCCATTTCTGGCCCCAATGAAAGATTTTCCGCACATTCCGACCCGACTACTGCTTCGCCCCATTCAGCATGGTAGATAGTGAAATGCCATCTGATCTCCGTATCGCAGTTTGCGCAGGGAACTGGGTCGCTAGGTTCTCCGTTGTCTAAGTCGCTATGGACAATCGTCCAACCCTCGCGCGGGAGAATGATACCGTGTTCCGCAGCGTGACACCCCCGACACAAGACCTCGCAAAATCGGGGGTCATAGTCCCATGGGGCGCGACCCTTCTCATATTCAGGATGATGAACTTGAAGAATTCCCTCGCGAGCACACCGCTCGCAACGAAAGCCAACCCGTTCAAGGCAGGCTCGCCGAAAAGACAGCCACTCCCGTCGCGTGTAGAGGTTGCTGGACGAGCTTTCCATGCATTAGCAACACGGATCACTCAAACACCCTTCGCATCGCGAAGCACTAATGTATAGACGCGCTCAAGATCTTTCTTCGTGAGTTCTTTAAGCGAGGTGAAAGGCTTTTTCATTCGTAGACGTTGGGATATCTGCGGGTAGTACAATTCGTTCGATTTGCCCATGCTTCGCATTGCAGCCTTTATCGCTATAATGCGGTTCGTTTGCCATTCGCCAGGCAACTTGGTTCTGAGCTCGCGTTTCTGAATCGCTCGCTGTTCACAAAACCAAGAACGGACATTTTCCATCTTGGATGAAAGTAACTCTTCATACTTTTCCACCTCGAAACGATTCTTGAAACGTTTCCACCACATACCGAATGCAGCCTTACGGGAGACCCCAATTGACGATTCGGCCAGTTCCTCGATCCACAGTTGGATTTGCCGTGCCTCGGCGGACGAGATAGCACCTACGCGTCGTTCGACAACTGTCTTCAACTCTGGCGGTCTATAGAGGACATTGTAGTCACCCCCGACTTGGATATTGCCATCACCGTTGATTGACTGCGTCAGAACTTGACTAGGTTGAGTTGGAACCGGACGAAGTTCGTTGAGCGCATGTGAAAGATGCCGGGCAAAGTCTTGCCGAAATTGGGTGCGGGAAGAAAAATTTCCGCACAATCCTTCATCTCTTAGCTTCCGTCGGAATTGCCACAGGAGATCACTCTGGACTTGGTCAATGGGCTTCGACACCGCTTCCAAATCAGAAAAATATACCATCACTTTCTTACCTAAGCGGGTAGCTCGTCGGATTTCCTCTTCAGTACCGGATGCTGCAATACCTGTGGGCATGCCGAAGCGACCCCAAAAAATTGCCACGACAATGTCCGAAGCATCGAGCATCTGGCGATTGATTATCGCCTGTGGACGATCACCCATTTCCGGATGGCTGTCCGAACTCCAGTGCTGAGACTTGATCCAAAATCCGCGAGCTTCGCCGTTCCGGAGATTCCATTCGGTAACAACCTCGCGAACGATTTCGATTTCTTTGAGAACATCGTTCGGACCGCAACAAGACAGTTTTATTAAGTCGACGTTCGTGGCCATGGTAAGACTCCTTAATTCAGAAACGATACTGAACTCCACTGAGTCTGAAAGCAATCCGATGCTCGCATTGCTCATTTTCTTCTAGCGACTACCAGCCGCTGGTTTCACCATTGTACACTCGGTCAAGGTCGTATCGCCAAAGGCGATTCCCACCGCGCGGGACCACTCCGCCGCCCTTTCGTCGCGAGGAATAACACGCCCCCCGCGCAGATTCTTTCTCTCACCCACGCTTATGGACCAGGAAATTCAACCACTTTCTAGTGTTGCCGGACGACTCCGGGCTCTCATTCGCCCAAACCTTCACCACACCGAAGCGGCCGTGATCGGCCAGTAGCGCCCCCATTTCATCGATGGAAAAATAGCTAAAAAAACGCCCATCTTCGGCAACACCCTCACCCACGCCCTCTTTAACTGATATATATAGTACTCCGTGTGATTTCAACGCTCTGTGTATTCGAGCGAGAACATCGGATATTTCTGAGTGCGGCACGTGAAGCAACGAAGCGCACGCCCAAACTGCGTCAAACTCCCCATCGAATACCATTTCCTCGAAAAGAATCTTCTGCGCATCAACTCCCTGGCTCCTTGCGATATCAACCATAGCTGGAGAGGCATCTATTGCCAGAACCTGAAATCCATGGCGTGCGAACCAAACTGCATCCCTACCCACACCGCAACCGGCATCAAGGATTCGTCCTCCAGCGGGAATCAAACTAGTGAATACCTGCTGAATTGAGCTGAGATCAACACCTACCGTACGCCTATAGAACTCAGTCGCATGAGTTTCATAATACGATATATTCCGCATCAAAGGATTGTGATTGAAATCCTTCATCCTGTCTTCATGTGCGCTTCATGTTTCAATTGTTTCGCGAGATCACTGCAAGCGTCCGCGTATTCATCCAGAAACCGGCTCAATTCCTTGTGCTCGTTTTCTATCATCGCGTTGAGATTGCGCGGATAATATCCAAGCTTATGCCAACCTGGTGGATACGGGGTGCCACTCGGGTCTTTGTAGATAGTCACTAGAATCGCATAATGCGCAGCATACGCCCCCAGCACCTTCAGCAACTCTACCGAAGCGAGTCCCGAGTGCTTCGCTACAATGCCGCTAATCTCACTTCCGAGATCAACAATCGCCCCAACAAGAGCAAAGGACTTCGGAAAGGGCCGGATGGCCGGTAGCTGATCAAGTATTCGGAACCCATGCTCTTTCCCGCCTGCATCGACCACAAAACAAAACGTTCCCTCCTCGTTTGGCTTATCATACAGGCGATACCGAGAGGGATCATCCTGCACGAGCTGTCGGGTCAGCTTTTTGTATAGTTCCTTGCTTTGTTCGAGCCGAGCGAACATCGGAGCATAGAACAGTTCGAGTTGCTTCAACCGATAATCCATGAGCCGTTCAATGTTTCGGAGATTGGTCTCATGTTTTGCCAATTCTAGCTGGCGTTCTGCGGTTCGAATCGCTGTCGCGGCCTCTCGTTTTGCAGCAAAATGCGACGCAGTTAGCGTGAAGAGTCCGCCAAGAACTGCCGCCAAGAGTCCGGCTGCGGCAGCAATGATCGCCGTCTTGATTCCGCTTTGCTCACCCTTTGGATTCTTCGCCATATCATTCTCCAGCATCAACAGACGCTCAGTCAGCCTTCGAATATCGTCCTGATCGCTATTGCCGACCGAAGACTGTGTCCGCTCGCGAGCGACTTGGAAACCCTGCTCTTGCACTGCGCCCGTCGTTCGTCCGTCGATAGGTTTGGAGGGCGCGGCTTTCGGATCGTCGACAATTGTGCTTGCAGGAGGTAGGGGCGTCTTCGCTGGTTCGTTGCTGACAGCAGTGGCGGCCTCCCGAGGCGCCGATTGCGCATTCAGAAGATGTGCGCCAAATAGAAGGGAAAAGGGAATTGCCAAATTGAGCAGTAGGCGGGACGGGCGCATACATCTCAAGCTACTCATCAGACCGACCTCCACAATCGCAAATACACAGCTTGCGTGCTCTCCAAACCTGAAACATTGGTGTGCCGATGAGAACCTACGTACGCCTTGCTCCCTCTAGTCTGTTGCTATCGCTAACAAGCCTTGCTGTTTCGGGATGCCTGAGCGCGACCGAGAAGCCAACTGAGGCGGTTCAAGTCACTCCAGGAATTTCGCACACCTCAACCGAGAGCTCCGGAGGAGACCGTGCTAGCACCAGCCAGAGTGTCAAACTTCCCGAATTCGGCGCAATTCCAGTAAACAGCGTAGTCGCGGAGGACGAGTATTTTGTGGTGATTTTGGATAAATACCCCGTCTCACCTGGTCATTCGCTAATAATAGCCAAGCGCCCTGTTGCACTGTTCCAGGAGTTGCATGACGTTGAACGGAGCCGCTTACTATACTGGATTGGATGGACCGAGGATCATCTCGCGAAGACCCTGACCCCGAAACCGGATGCGTTCAATTTGGGGCTCAACGACGGCATCGCGGCCGGGCAAACAAAGCGGCAGTTGCACTTTCATGTCATCCCGCGCTACACCGGGGACGTTAGCGACCCACGCGGGGGTGTCCGTTATGTGATCCCCGAAAAGGCTAGGTATTGGGAAAAGTAGGCTGATAATACGGAGCCGCGGTTTAGAATTTCATTCCTATCGCCACCCTAATTTTCGGTAGGGATCCCGTGCTGCCAGTTGAGTTCCATATGGGATTCTTGCTGCGGATCGGCCGCTATCGCGTGCCGACCGCTCTCGAAAACTGAAACCAAAATCACCGCGTCCTCGCGGTCCTAAACTATGGCCACCTCCACAGAACTCCCGCCACACTCCACCTCAATGAACGCATTCGGCACGCGCGCCGATACCACGCTCGACGAGATTGCGCAGCTCAAACGCCAGCTTCTCCAGGCTGAAGTCCGCCTCGCCAAAGCCCGCGCCAACGCCGCAGGAGCCGAAGCGGACGTGAAGGTTTTAAGCGCGCGTTTGCGCGCGATCAGCAAATAAGCCGCACTATCCTCAAAGCTGAAAGCGAAAAGGCCGGCCTAAACGCCGGCCTTTTCTGTTTGTTATCTGCGGAATTCGCCGGTGCGTGCCTAGACTGTCACCTCTGGAGATTTATCCGTAGCAGCTGTCAGCTTGCGAATTCGCCGCTGAAATCCCGGACGAAAAACGCCCTCTGGCGTGATATGCACATAACCTTTTTGCACGGCATAACACATGAGTTCGCCTTTCTGGTGCAGGCCCAACTTCCCCATAATTGCCTTCCGATGAGTATTCACTGTATGCGGTGACAACCCTAATCGTTCCGCGGCCCGTTGATCGTCGGAACCATCCCCAATGACAGACAAAACCATCTCCTCCTTATCGGTGAGCGCATCCAGCGTGATATTTTTAGGGCGCTTCACGTGTGGCACGAACGTAGGACTGATGTAAATCTCGCGTTCAATCACGCGCTGCAACGCCGTGTGGAGATGGGATAGCCCTTCGGCTTTCACATCGAAAAGTCCGTTGTACCGAACCTCTCGCAGTAGGCATAAGGTGCGTGAGTCCTTGCGAGCGGTGACGATCAAGACAGGCAAATCACGCTCAATAAAAGGCTCCAGATGTTCGAGTCCGTCCATATCTTCTATCTGCACGCCCGTGATAAACATATCCGGCATACTCGTCTGGATTGCTTCCAACGCGTCGAAACCTTTTTGAAAAACTTCAACCTGGGCGCCACGCCAATACTCTTTGATCTGCCGACAAATCATATCGCCATAGAGACGGTTGGCTTTCAGCACGACGATGCGAGGCGCGGCAGATTTGGGCGGCATTGTCAGGGAGTAGTTGGAGTGAGTGTCAGTTGTTGCCCATCCGCATGAGGCACAAGCCGCCCGGCCCCGTCACCACCGCCCAGCAATTCCTGCGCGAGGGCGTTGCGGATCAAAAGTTCAGTAGCATCACGCATCGGACGCGCGCCGAGCCGTTCGTGGTAACCGCGCTGTATCACGACTTCCGATACAGCTTTCTCTGGTGTGATTGCGAAGCCGCGTGTCGCAAGCGCAGAGCATTCCTTCGCGATCATCCCGCCGGCAATCGCGCACTGAGCATCAAAATCGAGTTTATTGAAAACGACCGTGACGGTGATGCGCGCAAAGATTTCCGGGCGGAGTTCGCGTTGCGCGTCCTGGCGCACAAGACGTTCCATCGTCTCATACTTGGATTTGCGCATGCCCATGATACGCTGCGCGCCAATGTTACTCGTGAGCACGATATACCATTGAGAGAAATCCAACACCCGGTTGCGCCCCGTGGTAAGACGTGCCGCGTCGAGAAGCTGCAACAGCACATCGAGGACGCGCGGATGTGCTTTCTCGATTTCGTCGAAGAGCAATGTTCCGCAGCCTTCGCAGGCGTCAAAACCTTCGGCGATGCGGCCCGCCTCATCGCCCGTACCGAGAAGGAGCGCCAGGCGATCCGCCGTTTGATATTCCGACATGTCGAGTCGAACTACCCGGTCAGCACCAATCAGATCTTCGGTGAAGCGAAGCGTGAGCTCGGTTTTGCCAACGCCAGTTGGCCCAAGAAACATGAAGCTCGCTTTTGGGCGACCGGCCGTCGTCAGGCCCAGTTCACCGTGCTGGAGCCGTTCGGCCACGAGATCGATGGCCATGTCTTGCCCTGTGAGCACGGCCTTAAGGCGCGTCGAAAGCGAGCGTAGTTGCTCGCGCTTTGCATCAGTCAGGATCGTAGAACTTACCATTTCACCTCCGGATTCGGATTCTTTACCGGACCTGAGGCAGGAGCGACCGGTGCCGATTCTGTAAGTGCAACCGTGCGCTGACGATTGCGCTCTGCTTCCAATTGCTCTTTCAGCTTGAGCACATCGGCACTCTGCCGAACCAATGTCGCGAATAACGCTTTTACCTTTTGCTCTGCGTCAGCCATGGTAGCCTGCGCCGCGCGCATGTCCGTCGTGACCTGACGTTGCTTGGCAAGCTCTACATCCAACTCCGCGCTAGCTGGCAGCGGTGAAAAGCTAGGCGGTGGAAATGACGTCCGAGGTGTAGATTCAAGGACGTTGCTCGCAAATGACGGGACACGCGTGCGCCGATACATGACGTGCGGTTCATGGCGAAGCGCCGGGTTCGCCGGTTCGCGATAGCTGCGCACCTCGTAGCGCGTTTCCGCGTATTTGACGGAAGAAGCTACTTCCAGTGGCCTCAACGGTGGAACTCGATCAAGGACAGCCGGCTCACTGGCACAGCCCGTCAAAAGAACGGCGAGTATAAAAATCGATAAGAAGCGCATATTTATTCCTTTGGTTGGTTCGATTGAGAAAGAGGAACGGTCTCGATCTCTAGGCGCGCGGTCTTGTCAGACTGTCGATTTTTCACGCCAGCAATACTGGCTTTCTGCGGATCAACCGCCTCCCGCACGTAGACGTAGAATTCTTTTCCGGCCGCCACCCGGACGAAATAGCCGTTTTCTTCGATGTCTTTCAGCGTACGTTTCGCGTAGAGGTTAAAGACATCGCCCGCACCTTCGCGAACTCCGTTCGAAAGTGAGCCGGTGATGGTTGTGCCCAAGGCGTTTTGTTGGCGGTCCTGCGTACCATGCGCAAAACCGCTCAGCGCGGCCGAAGCGAGCATCTTGAGTTCCTGCAGATCGTCGCTGGCCACGATGCGACCCCTGATTCCACCTGAACCATCCGTTATGCCGTAACCATCGATGTCCTGATCGTATTCGCGATCCAGCGCTACACCGTTGAAGACGAGTTCGCGGCCGTCCTGCCAAACAAACCGCCATGCGCCTGTCGCTGTGATCCGATCGCGCAGGCGGCCCGCGCGTGCCGTACCATGGACCAGCGTGTTGGCCGGGATGATCTTCTTTCCGTTTTGCCAAACGTCTTCGAGCAATACCGCGATGAGCGGCGTTTCGAGATTCGCGCTGTCGATCGTGTTAACGAGCTTACACTTCAAGAGAGTGCCGAAGGGGATGAATCGCTCGGGCGGTTGTTCCGTTTTGTCAGACTTAACAACGGGAGCTTCATAGCTCGCGAGCAATGAAGCGTAGCGTACCTTTTTCGGCTTTGGCTCTGCCTTGGCCACCGCTGCTTTCGCGTTGGCTGGCGTCGAGTCAGACGTACCGTTTTGCGCAGCTACTGCCGATACGGGGCGGAAAGGAACGATGCCGTTTGAAGCGACTTCGTCGTTTTTAGCTGTCTTCGTTGGTTCTGGATTCACCTGCTGCGGAGTTCCGCTTTCCAATCCTTGGGTCAGTGGCACCTTCACCTGACCAAGTTCGACTTTTTTGTTTTTATGCGCGGCCAGCTTCTCTGCTTCGCGCTGGTTTGCCTGGTGTTTTCCGTAAATCCAAAGACCGGAAAACAGCACGATGACAAAGATGACGAACAGTCCGAATTTGCTTTTGAAAAAGAGGGCGAGTGAACGGGGATTCATCGGCGCGCGACCTCCCTTTGCGCGACCGGAGTCATGGAGAGCTGCGTCGGCCGGCGAACGCAGTTGACGAGGATGGTGAAGGCATTGTCAACGCTCAGGTCGTTACGTGTGCCATCCGGCAAGCCGACAATGGCGAACTCAGCTTCGGCAATTTCGCCTGGTTGGAGGACGCGTGGGCCATTGGCAATCGCTTGCTCGAAACGTTCCTGCACAATGCGTGCAGCAAACGTTTTCGGCGCAATATCGATCACGCTGTCCGTCGTGTTGCGCAGCTTCAGGAGAAACACCACCGCATCCTCTTTCGAGAAACGATAAATCTCCTGCACGGTGATTTCGATCTCCGGTAAACCGATAATACGATTCGGTGTCCGCTGCGAAACGCCCTCGACCGCTTTCGGCAGTGCTTTCACGAGAAAGGGAAAGGCACGTGCGCGGTCGAGGAGACTCAAGCCAATGCGCGGAGAAAATTTCACTGCCTCCGGCACCGACTCTACGCGCGCCGCCGCCTGCGCATCGGCGCGTTTGAAGATCGCACTGGCGACCGAATCGCTTTCGACCGACTGTAATTGGAGGACGTATGCGCTTCCCTCGAATATCGCCGTCAATCGAGCTGCTGCTCCGGGTTGGAGGCTTCTGATCAGGATGAAATTACTTCCGGGCGCGTGGGTGACGTGAAACCGAATTGCTGAATCCTCCTCAACTTCGACAGCGGCTTTTCCCCGATCGATCAACATGTCTGCACCCGCCACGGCAGTCAGCGCTCCGGGAAATATCACCGTCGTGATTTCCCGCGATACTGGCAGGTCAACCGACCGTGTGGGATCGAGTAGAAAATCTCGAATTGGCTGAGCGTGAAGCAAAGATGCAGTGAAAAATGCGAGGCTGAAGAATTTCCACATAGGTTTTCATGTTTTAATTGGTTCGACTTGAAACGCCGCGACCGCAGTCGGGAAGCGTCCGTTGCGGGTCAGGTCGGGGTTTACCAGAAATTTGAACTTCACCCGGTAACGCAGGACTTCGGTGATCGGTGCACCTTGATATGCGCCGACACGGATCAGCTGGATGTCCGCCGAGGTGTAGAAGGCATTGTCACGCGTGCTGAGAACTTCGGGAGGGCCGATTTCAACTTTCTGGTGAAGAGACTTTGCCTCGAATTCCGCCTTGGTCTTTCCGAGCGCAGTCTGCGCGACTTGTGCGGCATCGCGCAAAAAGAGCTGTTTGAAAAGTTCCGGATTATCCAAGCCCGCAGGGTTGCGTTCGAAGAGCGCCTTGCATGCGAGCTTGGTCTGCATCGCGTGCAGATCTTTCGCCTGTTGAATATCGACGACCGGCGAAACATAATAGGTACCAAGACTGTCAATCAGCACGACCTCACGCTTGTGGGTGAGTTTCGCGATGAGTTGTTGACGATCCCATGCCGACCAAATCCACGCGGCGACCGCAATAACGAACCAAATCAATGCGCTACGCCGTTGCCGCTCGAATATCGCGAGCAATGAGTGCTTCTGTTTGCCGAATTTTGGCACAGCAGGAGCCTCCACCCTCTTCTGGGTGGTCTCGGAAGTCTCTGTCATAGTTAGGTTATTTCTTGTGTGGTTGCTTTGTCCGCTGAGTCTGAACCTCTTTAGGAAGAGGAGGTGGTATGCCCTCCGCTTCGTCGTCGTCGCGCAGCATCTCACGAAGAGCTTCTGTTACTTTGTCCAACGCAGCGGCGCTCCGAAGCGTTGCTTTCGTCGACTCTTCCAGTGCTTTCACTATTCTACGATTTGGGCTTGGCATGGTTATCAATGTCAATTGCAGCTCGGTTCGGATCATCGTCATGTGGCTGTTTGTCGAAGCCACTCCGACTGCGCCGCTGACGGCGAGCATATGAAGTGAATACATCAGCAAACGCTGCCGACGATTCCGCTGCCTTTTGTTGTGCCATCGCAGACCGTTCGGCCGCCGCCGCATGGCGTTGCGAAATACGTCCAGAGTAAAGGCCAGAAAGCCCGTTTATTGCTGCACTCGTAGTTCGGGCTGATCCGCCTCCACGTGCAGCCGATTCACTTCCGGCCGCCAACGTTCCAACGGCAGCCGCTGCAATCACCGCAGGTGCCGCGCCACCACCGGTCGCAGCTGTGACTGCAGCACCAGTACCGCCAGCGAAGGCAGATTGCATGACTCCTCCGATCCCTTGCGCCATCGCCGCAGCCGGATTTGCGCCCATCAATAAGATTTTCGTAGTAATCCAGGGAGCTAGAATCGAACTGATCAGCATCCATGCGCCGACAAGCAGCACCGTCAACGCTGGCGCTGCAAGTGGAGCACCAGCTATGAACACCGGAAGTAAATTGGCCGTCGCAGCAGCATCGAGCATTGCGTTGGTCACAACCGCAGCCATCACCCAGCCGAACGGCCAGCAGACGAGAGCGATCAGGCCGAGCAAGAAGCGTTGAGCGACTCCGGCCATCGGTCGAACCATGAAAAACGCGAGGAAGATCGGACTGATCGACCAGCCGGCCGTCAGCAAAACACCACCGATGAGTTTCACCACGTACTGAACTCCCCACGACAACCAGCCGAACAGCCACAAAAACGCATATGAGATAGCCGTACCAATCGATTTGGTTCCCCATATCACATCCCACACGCTTGCATTGCGATTGGTTGTGGTCCGACCAGCAATGAATTCAATGAATCTATTATCCACCGTCCGGGGATCGATGCCCATCATGTTACCGAACGCGATCACGATGTCATTTAACCGCATCAGCCACTCGCGAAGGAAGACCGTGCTCAATCCGATGAAGAGAACTTTGGCGAGAAGCCAGATGAACGTACCTGCATCGGGTCGGCCACGCACCGTCTGAAATACCAGCCCTGCCGCCACAATCGCACTCGCGACGTAGGCACAACCACCCCAAAGCGACGATAGTCCGTCGAAATAGGTAGCTGGGAGAATGGTGGCTATAGAGGTGACGATCACGGCGAACTCTGATTGTTACTTTTATTCGGTTCGGTTGATGCTGCTGGTTTTTGAGCGGGCTTATTTCTTTTGAAGTAATCGGGGGTTTGAAACGTCTTCGGTAATGCATCCATTTCCTTACGGGCGGCTTCGGCCCGCGCCTTGGCCTCAGCCTCTTCTTTTACTCGACGGGCCTCGGCTTCGCGGTCCGTACAAGCAGTTGCAAAAAGTGCGAGAAGCACGCCTCCGGCGATGAGCATTGTTTTCATGCGCAAAGATTGACCGAGCAATCGTAGGAAAGTTGCGTTACTGGCCTAAACGCCGTTCAGTTACAAATTGGAGCATGCACTCGTAGTTGGGCGTGAATGTTGTGGAAATCTTGTCCACCTCCTGTTGCGAAAGCTTTCGCCGCGTCTCGGCCTCTGCCTCAGCTTGTGCATTCTGCATCGCGGTGGCCTCTGCCTCTTTCACTTTCACCTCGGCAGCGCTGAGCGAAACTTCCGAATCCACCGTCGAGAGCTGAGCATATTGCGCGTCTAGCACAGCCTGAAGTTTTTGCTGCTCGGCTTCGGTTGTCGCAGCCTGCATCGCCTCGCTCGTGAGAGCAATGCCGCGCTTCAGATCCTGGCGTCGGGTGTAAACGTCACTTTGCACCGTCTTGAAATCATCGACTGTCACTATCACATCGTGCGACTGCTTAAAAAGCTTGGGATCGCGCGTGACCGGTCTCCCGTCGAAGTCGAAATACTGAGGTGTGATTTCCGGGAAGAGACCACCTCGCGTGTCGCCAAAGAGTCCGCTACCGTTGATTGTCGTCGTGCGATCATTCCATCGTCTGACCTGTGACGGCAGACTGAGGTCACGACGGAATTCGGAAAATCCGATCAGATTGCGATAGGTCGCCATGTCACCCATGCGTTGCAACTGGCTTTCGAGTTGTCGGATTTGCTCAACCTGATTTTTTATCTGTATCACCTGTTTAGCAATTTGCTCCCCCATTGCTGCGTAGTTCAAAACGCTTTGCATGAGATTTGGGACGTCGAACACGGCCCATTGAGCCGAGGCAGGAATCGCCGTGGCGACGGCGAACAATGCGAGTGCGATTAATTTTTTCATGATCCAGTCTCCTCTTTTGGCATCACCACGCGGATGACGCGTTTGGTTGCTTCACGGCGAACTCCGTCCCGTTCACTGGGCGGCACCGTGATTTCATACAAAGTTTCTTCGTAACCGTCGTCGGTTCGCGGACGTTGATTGTCGCGCGCAATCCAGTATTGCTGTTTCACCGCATTGGATTGGCCTTTTTCGTATCCGGCCAGAAAGGCTTCTTTTTGTGCCTTGTTGTTGAAGTAGCTGATCGTCTCACCGACGACAAAACCCGCCGCCGCGCCAATCGCAGCACCCTTAGCTTTGTTGTTACTGTTATTCGCGCCGACATAGCCACCGGCGGCCGTAGTCGCAGCGGTCGTAGTGAAATCACGGGTGCGCCCTGCCGTGTCGCCTCCCGCGGTCGAACAGCCAGAGACGGCGAAAGCAGATACAACCAGCGCAATGGAAAGTGCGATTTTTAGGTATCGATTCATGTTTTTCGAAATCGTAGTTACTTGTTGGTTGTTTTTTATGGTTCGCCAATCGTGAGCTTAAGCTCATGTCTCTCCACCATGGCCTCGCGGAATTCCTCGCGCGCGCACTGGCGCTCGATGGCTCGGCCGATGAGCACACTGGGTTTGATCTGGCCTTCGAGAAATCCGACAATTTCCGCTCGCGTGCGCATGCGATCAGCCGCCGAAAGATGTTCGGCTTCAAGGATCGTTCCCACTTCTGCTACCGCCTCGTCATCGGCCGGATCGTCAGATTCTTCGGACCGCTCCGCGTAAGGCTCCAATGCAGATGACAGGCACTCTTCTTCAGCCAGGACATACCCGGCACTTAACACGTCCCGCACTTCTGCACTCGCGAGAATGAGCGTACCCTCATTTGCATTTTGGCGCCGCTGCCCAGCAAGATCCTGCAAACCCGACTCCATGAGACGAAAGACCAGCTCGCCGTCATCAATCGCGACATCCACACGACGATTAGAACCAAGATTGGCTTGGTCCGAGGGGAAATGCATCAGTGTTCGAGCCGTGGCGGCGAGCGCGACATTGTCCATTGCCACACGTTGCTCGTTTTGGAACTGACGACCGAGAATCGCCAGTTGCTGGGCTTCGTTCTTAATTTCTTGGTTCGTTTTCATGGTTTAGGCGTTGGCGACAATGGCCTCGACGATGTTCGCGTGGCCTCTGAGTGCTTTCTGGCGTTGATCGAAATGCGCGCCGGAACTCGACGCGCAGTAGAGCATCTCCCGCGAGGCAACGTTGCGCATCGTCACGATCAGCGGCCTGCGCTCATCGGTGTGGTAGTAGGTGAACTGCGAATACTTTTTCCCGATGAGTTTTTCCGGTTCAGGGTGACTCATCACGGCATCCTTCGCTGCATCCGGAATCGGAAAATCCTGCGCGAGATCTTCGATGTCGGAACGGTCGCTTTGTCGGAGCAGGAAAAGAATGCGGCTGTTGCCGAGGACAGCGCCGCGAATGTCAGATGATTTGAACTGCTCGTAGTTCTGAACCGTCGCGACATTCCAGACATTGTACTTGCGGAGCTGTTGATAGGATTCGCGCAAAACCTTCCGGCCAGAGGGAACGAGAGAGAAGCGCGCGACTTCTTCGAAGATATTTCGTTTCCTCAGCCCGCGAGGCAGACGCATCATGTGCGAGCGGGTGTAGTTCGCGATGAGGAACGCGGCGGCAGCCTTCAGCTCCTCGGCCGATTCCGGAATGTAGCCCAATTCGAAATGCGCAATCTTGCCGGTTAGGTTTACGTTCGAGACGCCGTCGAAAAGTTCGCCGTAACTGCCGCCGGCAGACCACGGTTCGAGCAACGTGGCGAGATAGCGCATCTCGTCTGCATGCGGACCGGAGGCCTCCGCCGACAACAATTCCTGCAAGTGGCCGTGTTGCGGTTGTTCGGCCGGTGTGAACCGGGAAAAAATCAAATCGCGAACTTGCTGCGCGCCGGCCGCCTCCTTCGCAAACCGTGTGACCTCGGCTTCGTCGGCCCGAGCGACGAGGGTCGCTGCTTCGTCTGCCTTCGATGTTTCGAATTCAGCGAATTCAAGAAAAGCGTCGAGTTCCGTGGCCTGCGGCCCCATGCGCTCACGCCGGTACGCATCGAGTGCGTAGGCGCGACGGGCCAGCGCCATTCGCTCTTCCGGGTGTTTGTTGAGATACCAACGCGAGAAATCTTCGTACAAACGACCAATGGCGTTTGAGAGCAGCGCCTGCCGCAGCTTAGTGCGGTCTTCGTCTTTCGACTGACCGACCATGAGCATCGGCAGCGCCGCCGCTGCGCTCAGGTGCAACCCGGACAGCGGCAGACCGCGCGTATCCAGGTAATTCATGGTTAGCTTTCCGTTGGCCTGAACGATGATCGGCTCCGTTGTTGGATCGACGGTTTTGGCGTAGGTCGTGTAGGATTCGCCTTCCTCCACGATCATCGTGTAGTAGTAAAATGGTTCGGTCTGCGTGAGAATATCGATAATATTGACGCTCTTTCCCGAGCCGGTCGTCCCGATCACGACTGCATTTTGCGGAGTCTGACTGCTGCCATCTCCAACGAACGTACGGCCACCGACAAGATTCCCGTTCGAACCTTCGTAGATGAACTCGGCGTGATCGAGATGACCTATTGGCGTCGAAGAAAAGGGCAGGATGTTCGCAACCAACGCGTCATCGTAGTCGTGCCAAAGCGAGTTGTAGCGGCTGAAGGACCAACCAGGCCAGGTGCAGTAAAAGAAATTCCGCGCCGAAGGTTCGAGCGCCGGTTCGTAGGCCTGCGCCCGCTCCATGCTCGCGACCGCCGCCTTCAGCGCGGTCAGCTTTGCACGCAGTTCTTCACGGCTGCGATCCCACGCACGGATGATATATTGGATTCGGTACGGTGAACTGTCGCCGTTGGAATAGCGCGCGATCTTCGCAGCCTTCGTCTTCATGGCGGCCAGGAGCTTCACTTTTTTGAGGCTCTCGTAGTCGCCTTCGACGCGGTTCAATTCCTTTTGCTCTTTCTCGATCAACTCCTCCACATCGACCGACTCGACGTTGACCGTGATCGCGTACTCGCGGAAGCCGAGCTTCGTGAGAATGTACGCAATGCTCGGGCGTGTACGCTTTGGAAGCGATTTCAGCACCAGCATCCCGTGATAGTATCCATCGAGGTAAAATCCGGCGTCGGGCTTTTCGAGCGGCCGGCCTTCGCCGTGCCAGCAGTTCTCCTGGATTGATTTTGTCGGATCGAAGAATTCGAGCGGATCAGTCACCCGTTGTTCCGGCAGCGACGGATTAAGAAATTCGAGGTAATGGAGAAAGTGATCGGCATTCGTCATAGCGCGCACTTGTCCGCCACTGCCACCGAAGAGTGCCTGCAAAAACTGCCCTGTCTGTTTGAATTGCTCGCTGTAGGCATTGAGCAATGCCTCGCTGGTCAAGCGTCCCGCTTTCTGCCCGAGTGCATCGGCATCGACCGGCATCGTAAAGTAGAGCCGCAGCCGTTCGCGGCGGAGCACGCCTTCCTCAGCAAGCCGCGAGTAGCGCACAAAGCGTTCATTTCGCTGCCTTGTGCTCCACGCATTCGTCGAGTGCTTAACCGTATCATCCCGGTAATGCTGGAGCGCCGTGCGATAGTTCGAATCGGTTGCCCACTGCACCTGCACCCGCCAGTCAGGTTTCAACACGGACAGCAATGCGACGAGATCGGACTCGAAGGCGTTATGGTGAATCGGATCAGCCTGCTCCAGATCGGGCGCGATGATTTCAAAGCCCCGAGAAACGAAGCCGCCGCGATGTAGGCCTTCGAAGACAATCATGTCTTCACCAAAGTATCCGTCTGGTGCTTCAACACGCATGGTTATTCCGTCTCCGCGAGCGCCTCTTCGAGCAGCTCTTCCGTGGTTTCAAGTTTCTCCTGCAATTGGTCGTATTCCGAGCGCGCTACCACTGGCTGTGGTTTCGCGCGCTCGGATTTTTTCCTCTCTGAGTCGTGCGCTGAATCGTCTGGTTTCGCTGGCGCACGCGAGACCGTGCGACGGCTCCGCTTGTCGGACGATGATGCGCGAGCACTCGACTGCGCGGCGGGCTGCGCAGCCTGCAAAGGTTCCGAATCGGCAATAAATGGATTCGCCAGCCGCCTCGCACGAGGACCGAAGCAGAAGGAAAGCACGCCCGCTTCCACGAGCGCGGATTCGAAGAAATCCGTGTCGTAATGGTCCGGCTTGTTGTTTTTCAGGGCAAATACGTAGGCTAACGAACCACTGCATAGCACCATTCCAATAAACAAGCACAGCAGCAGCGAAACGCCCAAAACGCCCCAGAGGAGGATAACCATCATGATGGTCGCACCTCCGGAGCCCAGCAGGTACCAACCGGAATTGCCGGTCATCCCGAGAAATTCACCCGATGACTGAGCCCCCTGGTTGGCGTCGTGTTCGTTTAGCTGCATGCTGTTCATGTTTGTGTCGCCTGATTATTGTCCGAAGGAACTGACGCCAGCGGCTTCGAGTCCCATGTTGCCCCACATCGTCTTGACGATCGCAAAGGCCAGGCCACTCACCATCGCACCGGCAAAAGCCCATTTCGCGATGGATTGCCGCCCCATCATCATCGCCACACCAGCAGCGACGATACCGACGGCGGCAAAGATGCCGCTCAAGTACATGATGATGGCGTTACCTGATTCTGTCGCGGTGCGCAGGTCGACTGCCTGCGCATGCGACAAAGTCGGGATCGCGATCACCGCCAAAGCCGTGAGCATCTGTTTTCGCCGATCTCCGCTTACCACCTGCAAACGATTCGCCGAATACAGATGCAGCGCTTTTGCCAACAATACCGAACCAATCGCCAACACCACACCAGGCACTACTTGGATCAAGATTAACATAGGTACATCTCCGCTAAGTTGAGTCGGCACTTGTGGGGGCCGGAACCCACGCGATTAGCTACGTCCTTCAGTTAGGAAAATCGCGCTGGTAAACATCTCCTTTGCGACGATTAACAAGACAATGTTAGGCCCCTACCGAATTTTCGGTATGCATAGTTGGGAACAAATCCCTAAAAAGACTCCACGCCTCAAAAGCGCTAAATCACTCTATGAAACCATACATATTGCCCAGGAAAAATCAAATCTGTTGCAATACCAGCATCTCGATCAATTACACCCAAACGCTTGATGCAGTTTCATTTTATTCTCAAGGAGAATAATTCCGGTTAAGAATATCTCTACTCTCGGTTCGTCGTGAAACGAGCCGAGAACAAAGCATCTGCCAGCCGTAATATCACCGGTGCCGCCATCCGCCGAGTCCGCTTGGCCGCGGTGCCAAAGATTACACAGGAAGACATGGTCGGCCGTCTGGCTCGTCACGGCATATTGGTGAACCAATCGCAAGTAGCCAAAATTGAAAATGGGGAACGTCCGGTTCTCGACTTTGAGTTGGCTGCCGTCGCCAAGGCCCTGCGGGTTCCTGTGCAAGCGTTCTTCGAGTAATATTCGATCAGCCCCGATTCATGGCAGGAGAAGATCCGGCTGAGGAGCACCGGCTTTCCCGGTCTGCTTACCCTTCTGTTTTCCAAACCGCATCTCCGTTACAAACGTGTCGGCTTCGCGTTCCCGATCCTGTCCCAAGTCTGGTTGCGCACGCACGCGCGCAAGGGTGCGATCTTCGATCGCCAAGAATAGAGGCCCGAGGTTATAGCCATGCATGACGACAACCCATTCTCCGATTTCTATACCGATACAATCCGGTTCGGCATATTGCCAGCGCGCTTCGACGTAGTGCAGCCATGGAATGTTTCGCTTCAACTCCTTGCCATCGTCAAACGTGACATGGCTTGGATTCGCCGACGTGTCGAAGTGCAGCTTCGGCTTACGGAGTACAGTTGCGGGCGTCATAACTTTTGGCGTTCGCCGTGGGTTTCACCGCGTCTCAGCCTATCGGCCTCTGCGAGCCAGGCATTTCGCAGATGCGAGCGTAGTCCGCGCACCGGACGCGGCACGAGCGTTTCGTTTTCGGAAAGGCGTTGCCGTTCCATAAACTCCGTTGCGAGTTCACGCCCGTCGTCCGGCTGCGCGAGGCGATGCAGGATTTCTTCTTTCTGCGAAACGTATATCGCGTGCGCTCCTCGATAGCGTGTGTTGCCTACGTAGAATTGCCGCCGTGCCAATGCGTGTGTCGCAACTTCGCCAAGCACGAGCAACGATTCTTCCGACGTGCTCCCTTGTGAGCGATAGGAAGTCAGCGCATGACCGTAGGTCCAGGCTGCGAAATCCGGCGGCAATTCGCTGCCGTCATTGAAAATGATTTTGTTCGCAGCGGGATCGACAGTCACCACTTCCTTGAAATCCCCGTTTGTGAAGCCCGCGTCGTCGTGTCTTCCACGAATCAATAACCGGTCACCAGCAGCCACCGCCAATGTTTGCGCACGCCCGACATCAAACGCTGCACGTTGCTTACGCGTGATTTTCGCTTCGCGCCCTTTCGGCCCGCGCACACGAACACCGTCCGGCCTGATTTCGATCACCTCAGTCGCGACACCGCGTTTGAAAAACCGGGTGTCGCGCGTGAAGAGCAATCTATCGCCAACTTTGTATTGATCCCAATGAGCCTTTTGTTCCGCCGTCCAAGTGAGGGGCTTCACTGCTTCACGCGTGACTTCGGTCGCACCGAGCAGACCGGCCTGCCGGAGCGCCGGACGAACATGGCTGTTGAAACGTTCGATTTCCTCCCAGAAGGGAATCACGACCAGTGTCTCGATTCCCTTCACGCGATTGCCGACGTAATGCTCTGCTGCGCGGGAAAACAAAACGTCGTCGTTTTCCGTTTCACGAATCAGTCCGCGCCGATCAGCGAAGGTGAAGGCCTCGGCAACGTCACCTGACGCAAGCAAGCGGCTGAATCGTCGATCAGCTTCGTTACGTTGGCGCAGCACTTCCGCGAGGCGAACAACAGGCGTGCCAGAATGCGTGATGACGTTACGCAACGCATCACCGCGTTCGACGCTGTAATGCTGCTTGGTGTCACCGACGAGAAGGACACGAGCACGAACTTCCATTGCGAGCTTCGTGAGCTGATCGAGTTGTTGTGTGGACAAGAGCCCGGCTTCATCGACCAACACCACACGACCCATCGCCTCCGCCTGCATTGTTTCGCTTACGAGAAAACGCTGCACGGTATCCGCGCTGGCAAATCCACTTTCGGTCATTGCATCTCGTGCTCGCGTGGTCGGTGCAAGCGGCATGAAACGTTTCCCGCCGGCCGCAACATGCGCGCCTTCAAGCGCGGTGAGTACGGTCGTCTTGCCCGTGCCGGCGTCACCAATCAGCACGCTCACGAAATCCCGACTGCCAAGGATCGCCTTCGCTGCGTTGCGCTGACCAGTCGTAAGCGAGGCGGGCAGATGCGCGGCGTCACCGAGTGCGAAGCGTTGATTGCGGCCCGTAATCATACGCTGCACCGTCGCAGTTTCCTCGCGTCGGATCATGCGCAGCGTCATCTCGCCTTCCTTGCGAATCGCGTCAGGGTGCGACTCCAACGCCTGGCGGAGTTCGTGCCAGCGATAGAAATCGGGATGCAACTCCAGCGCGGCGCTTAACACGACTCCTTCGCGCGCTACGCTGTTTCGCTCGTAGACGTGCCGCAACGCCGCTTCCAACACGGTCTGCGCGCTGCCGTGCGACCATTGCTGACGCAAAGGTTCGGCACGCGCGGCGCGCACGAGTTTTTCCAAACGGATCGTTTCGTCGTCGTTTAGTTCCGCACGCTGCTTTGATCTGACTTCCGACGTGCTGACTTCGGTAAGCTTGTCCGCACGCGATTCGCGAACGAGGACTTCGATTTCGCGCTTCGTGGCCTTGCGGCCTTTCTCCGCTGCGAATGCCTCGGCGAGTTTCTGAACGTGATTCGTGCGTTTCGAAAAACGCTCCCGCAAATGCTCGACGCCACGAATCGAAAACCCTTTCGAATTCATTTCGTAAGGTTCGTAACCGAGTGACCGCAGACGGCCAGCCAACTCGCGATAAAGCACCTGCCGGAGATACGGCGAAGCGCGGAGCATTTCGGCTGGTTGCAGTGCGAGCCATTCGTTGCGCGCCGCGTCCCAGGTTGCATTCGCAAGGACCGCATGCCCGTGCAGCTGCGGATCGAGATCACGGCTCGTATCGTGCAGGAACAGAGCCCCGACATAATTCCCCGTGAGCCGATATGCTTCGGTTCCGGCTGCTTCACCACGGCGCTCACGCACCGCGGCGAAGCGTTCCATTTCCGCGAGGGCGACTTTGACCGACTCCGTAAAAGCCACGCGCACCCGGTCATCGCCGCCGACCGTCACCAGCACGCTCACGTCTTTTGGCGCTGAAAGTTGCACATCGAAAAAAGCGACCCGATTGGCTTGGTCGCGTGCGGTCAATGCCTCGCCTGAGAACGGATGCCTGTTTTGGCGAAGCCTGTCGAAAGGTTCGTCAGTAACTTCGCCTGACAAACCAAGTGCCTTAGCTCCGTCGCCAATCCATTCGCCAAGCACCGCCTTCTCGCCTTCCGCCCAATAATCGTTCTTTCGCAGGTGATGCGAAAGGTAGGTGGCTCCGTTGCGAATGATTCCAACCGTGATCATGCCGACAATCACGGCCAAACTCACCGCTAGCCTCAACAGAGCGCACCCTCCGTGTTTGGTGTAGAGAGCCTACCGCAATCGGTGTATCGGTCCGCAAATTGTCAGCGTGTTTTCCGGAGATCGTAGGCTACGACAAGCGGTGTTGGTTTGTAGGAGTCTCCCGCGCTTTTTTGGCAATAGACGCAATACCCTAACGAGTTCGTTGGGTTCAGATGTCGGAGAAAAATGGGCGCACATCGGGCCTGCCGCATCTACCGTTTTTTCGGTAGGTGGCCATTCTCGCGACTGCGGTGCTGTAATGGTGCATTAGGTGCACCGACACGCGATGAAACGACTCCCGGCACCCGAAATTTTGATCCGCCAATGGCTGCATAATCCGCATGCCATCACGGTTGCGGCGTTCGTTTTGGCGGGCATTTTCCTTGGGATTGCGGGCTGGTTGATCCACCGAAATCTCCGCCACAATGAACCGGGTCTGCGTGCGCCGTTGGCATTGCCGTTCGCTTTGATCATCTCCGCTGCCGGAGTTTTCGGCGCATGGAGGCTCCCATCGCCATGGAATATTGGAACAGGCGCAGTTGTGTGTGCGCTCGCCGCGTCACTATTCTACTACGCCGATCATCGGCGGTGGGTTCGTGACCCAGTTGGCAAGATCGTCGCGGATCGCTGGCAAATTGTCGTCACGTTTGCTGGCTTCCGGTGGACGCGCGACAAAGCCAACCGGCATTTCTTTTTCTCTGGCGACACGGGCTCTGGCAAAACCTCCGGCATGAATGGTCTGCTCGCCGCACTCATCCGACGCAATCCAACGCTAGGCGGTGTGATCATGGCGAACAAAGGCGACGAGTGGTTTTACCTCGAATGGCTCGCCAAAAAATACGGCCGCACGCAGGACATCATTCGTCTCCGCCCACGCCTGGTTGGTGAGACGGGTAAACCACTCCACCGGCTTAATGTCACGGGCGATGCACGTCTGCCGTTTACCACGCGCGCCCGAATTCTCGTGGATACAGCCGCCGCTCTAAATCCGAAGGATGAAAAGAGCTTTTTCAAAGTGAAAGGTGCCGCACATATCGGACGCGCTTTCGAACTCCTCGCCGACATCGGCCGGCGAGTCACAGCAACCAACGCCTATGATCTACTCACATCAGAAAAGGAACTGCGTGCCGCACTCGACAAACTCACTGAAATCGACCCAACCGAACGCCGTATCCGATTAGCGGAGACATTCGAACAGACTTATCTAAAGCACGAAGCAAAGGAGCAGCGCGCCGGTGAAATCGGCACTTCACAAAACTATCTCGAATACCTCGGCACGCCTGAAATCGCCGAAATCTTCAGTTCAAATGAACCTGATACGTGCTCCATCGCCGATGTAGATAAGGGCAAAATCTTCTGCATCGACGTTCCCCAGGATTACACGACCGAGCGCCAGTACGTCTTCACCGTCGCGAAATTACTGCTCTACCGCCACGCCCTTCGCCGCTACGCACTTCCACCGTATCAAAAATACGCGCTCAACCAGCTTATTTTCGTCGGTGACGAATTTCAGAATGCCATCACTGCCAGCCATGACGGTACGAGTGATTTCAATGTAATCGATCGCTTGCGTGATTGTATGTTGATGCTGGTAGTATCGGCTCAGGCTTTCGAATCGCTAATACCTCCACAAACGAAGGAACAAGCCGAGGTATTCGCGCTCAATTTGAAGAATCTCTTTATGTACCGTGCAGCGTCGGAACTCGACGCCTTGCGTTGTGCAAACGCCCTCGGCAAGCACTGGGTCGAACGCGCTTCACGCACCGTGCATCAAGATCATACCGCACATACCTATCAGCGAATGGAGGAATTTCTGATCAAGCCGCATGAGTTCAGAAACCTGCCCGACCATGTCGCCGTCGTACGGCATTGTACGAACGGTTTCAAAAAAGTTAACCTCCGTCCCTCTTAGTGCCCCACCACCCGAACCCGATGAATTCCGCAGACAAATCAGAAATCAGCGTGCAGACATTGCTCGCACTCCGCCAGGAAAGTGACGCCCTTCGTATCATTACCGAAAAACTTCGGGTGAAGGAAATGGGGCCAGCCGACCACATCCGAACAAAACATGAGGTGAAAGCATTTGTGGAATCAGGTGATATCAAAGCCGCCCACGCCTTGATCAAACTGGCTCAATTGCGCGTGTCGCCAACTGAGGACAGTCGAGAAAGACTCACCCAACAACAAACCAGTCGACAAAAGCAGGGCGTGTGACGAGTCAGGGTCGAGATTGCGCGTACAGCTTCCGAAAGCCGCAAACCGAAACAACTTTCAAAGAGCGTTCCAAGGATCGCATTTCCTCGAGTATGCTCAGAACAGGCTTCTAACACCTGGTTTGCTTTTTACGTACACAACTCATTGTTTTGCATTGATCTATTTATCAGTAGCCACAGCATTTACAGCGTCTTTGCCTCCCGGCTTTGGATTCTGCGAAAGCAATGCGTTACCCGTGGCTAAAACGATCACTTTGGGACACCTCTTCAGACCAGATCGAGAGGGAACTCTTTTGCCCGTTGCTCAGCAACTTCATCTCATACGACCGAGGTGTTGGCTTTTTCAGCTCGGGCTGGCTGCGAATGGCAGCGTCCGGAATGGCCAAGTTTGCTTCAAATGGAGGCCGTGCTCGGTGGGTAACTAGCCCAATCCTCTCAGAATCAGATTGGGACGCTCTCTATTCGGGAGAGCAGGCTAGGGAAAACGAAACCCTAAAGGCTGCACTTGCCCGTAATATTTCGGACCTGCAAAGGTCCCTAGAAATTGATACGCTCGCCGCACTCTCTTGGATGGTTGCTGATAATATTCTGGATTTTCGTCTGGCAGTACCACGCGAGAAGCTCGCTGGCGGCGAATTTCATGACAAGTTTGGCGTCTTTGCGGACGACGAGGGTAATCGAGTTTCTTTCAACGGATCATATAATGATTCGATTCAAGGCTCAAGGAACTATGAATCGATCAAAGTATTCTATTCGTGGGAGCCCGCCTTTGCTGCACTTGTCGAAGCTGATGCCAATCGTTTCGAAAGGTTATGGAATAATGGCGATCCGAATGTCCGCATCTACCCGTTGCCAGAGGCAGCAAGGGAACAGATACTGAAGCTTCGGTCTACGGAGCGCCCATATCTCAAATTGCCAGAGCTTCCTCCTCAAGCTACGGTGCTGGTATCGCAAGCGCCTTCGGTTGAAGACGACCAAATAAAGATCACTGTATCCGCAGAATCTTCCGAGCAAGCAGATGCCACACAGCCTCCCCGAAGCATTCCGGAAATTCACGAACAGTCCCCCGCCAAAACCATTGTGGCAAATCAGTGTTTGGTGCTCCCCAATGGCCTTGACGTTCGCGACTATCAAAAGGACGCCATCCGTGCTTGGAGTGCCAATCAAGGTCGGGGTATTTTTGCGATGGCAACTGGTACAGGTAAAACCATAACAGCACTTACGCTTGCCACGAAGGTCGCCGAAAGAAATCCCGATCAACCATTCGCCGTAATTATACTCTGTCCCTTTATTAATCTTTGCCGACAATGGGAAGGCGAGCTCCTGCGGTTTGGGCTCGAAGCAGTAAGCTGCTACGAAGGGCAACGAACATGGGATCTCCTATTTGACGAAGCCCACCAACGTCTTCACGCCAATATAATCAAACAAGCGGCTTTCGTCGTAAGTAATGCGACATTTCTCACAGATGCCTTTCAAGCACGCCTTCGCAACAGGCTATCTAGCCAGAGAGTGAGTTACCTAATCATTGCAGATGAAGCACACAACCTAGGGGCGAAGCGCATTCAGCAATGTTTACCTCAGCAGATTCAGCTCCGACTCGCATTGTCAGCCACCCCTGAACGGCACCATGATCCCGAAGGGACAAAAGCGATTTTCGACTATTTCGGCCGTATCGTATATGAATTTCCGCTTGCCCGCGCAATCGCGGAGGGATTTTTGACGCCCTACGAGTATCATCCGATTCTTGTCACACTAACCAGTGATGAAGCGCAGGAATACTGGTCTATCACTCGTGAACTCGCACGACATTGGCCTACCGAAGACGATGGTGAACTTGGCGAAGGCGCCATGCGACTGCTAATCAAACGAGCCCGACTCATTGGGGCAGCAAGTGACAAACTAACCCAACTCGATTCTCTCTTGTCTCGTTTACCTGAAAAGCCGCGAAGTGGCTTGTTTTACTGCGGCGACGGTCGGATGACAGACCTTCTCTCACGGGAGGAAAAACGACAAATTGAAGCCGTAGCTGAACTTGCCGGCAATACCCACAACCTTCGAGTCCGAACGTTCACTTACCTCGAGAAATCCGCTGACCGCGAAGAAATTTTGCGAGACCTTCGCACAGGTTTTCTGGATGGCGTTGTAGCGATTCGTTGCCTCGATGAAGGCATCGACTTACCTGCACTCAAAATTGGCTTCCTACTCGCGAGCTCAAGCAATCCACGTCAGTTTGTCCAACGTCGCGGCCGCCTACTACGCAACGCACCTGGAAAAGACAAAGCGACAATCTACGATTTCATTGTAGTACCTCCGCCCATGGACGGAGATGTGAACGACGCGGCGTTCAATTTAGAACGAAACCTATTTCGCGGAGAGCTTAAACGTATTACCGAGTTTTGCCAAACCGCTCTAAACGGCTACGCCGCTATGAACCTTCTCGCCCCCTTACGAAAGCATTATAATCTACTTGTTAGTTAGCACAACCATTCCATGTCTCCAACAACAACCAAACAACCTGCAAAATCCGAGCAGATATTTCGCTCGGCCTCTCCAGCCACACAGGCGATCGTGAAAGACCTTCTTAACGCTGAACGTAGTGTTATGCATATGAGGCGGCGTGACGATATTCACGTGAACTTGGTTCAGATTGTGAAGAAGCACATCACTAAATCTTCCTCGTCATGATTCTAGAACGTCTCGTAATTGAAAACTTTCGCCAATTCCGGGGGCGCCAAGAAATCATTTTCTCCGACAATCGGAGTCGCAACGTTACCCTTGTTCACGCAGAAAATGGATTCGGAAAGACGACCTTATTAAATGCCTTCCGATGGGTCTTACATGGAACCGAGGGGCTAACTAAAGACTTTGAGAAGCCAGAAGAGATATTGAATGACGTCGTTGCGCGTGGAGGAGGAGACCCAAATGAAGTTGCCGCTTCAGTTGAGCTCACCTTTAAGCACGATATAGAACGCATAACAATCACGCGGCGACTAACACTAGCGCAGCAAAGGGCTGACTTTCGCAAGCCGCTGCTGACGGTTGAAGTGATGCGCGATGGCCAAACATTTCGCGATGCGTCACCGCCCCAGAAAATTCGGACCATTGTTCCAGAAGGCATTGCTGAATTTCTATTTTTCAATGGAGAAAATATCGACCATCTCGCAATGGAGGAAAACTCTACACGGGTAGCTGAGGCGATTCGAGTGATGCTAGGCTTACAACTTCTCCAAACCACAATAGACGACCTCAAAAACAACAATGTCAGAGGAAAATTCGTAAAAGAATTACGAGACAATACGTCAGAAGAAAAGCAGGCATTGTTGGATGAGGAACAAGACGCAAAAGACGAACTTATCAAAATCGGCGAAAGGCGCGTTCAAGTGGTTAAGGAAATCGAGCACTGCGATAAGGAAGTGCAGATGATTGATTATAAGTTGGAAGCAAACCGCGAAGCAGCCGAGTTCCAACTCAGACGTGGACGCCTCCAGAATGAAGAAAGGGAACTACAAAACAAACTCACGGAAACAACACGTCGTCTATCCCGCCTAATTGCGGAAGATGGCTATACGCTATTTGCACAGAGCCTTGTAGAACGTGGTCGTGAGATTGTCTGTACCCTACGCGCCGAGGGAAAAATTCCTGCTCGCGTGCTGAATACTTTCCTACAGGAACTATTAGAAAGCGGCAATTGCATCTGCAAACGATGCTTGCCAAAGAGTAGCCCCGAGCGGGCTGCCGTAGAAAACCTCCTTACAATTGCCGGTGATCAGGAATTCAATAACGCCGTTGGCGCGTTGGACCACGCCTTAGGTCTCATCGACGGGGTTGCAATTAAATCCCGCGAAAGCTTGCGACTTCTGAATGGTGAACGCCTACAGCTGAATTCGCAAATACGACGAATCGGAGAAGAATTGGAGGAAATTCATCAAAAGATCGGAGCCAAAGCAGACAACCAAGTACAAGAACTAGAGGAGTCCCGGCGCAATCACCTTTTAAAACGCGATTCGCTTCAGAAAGAGCTAGGGCGTCTTGGCGAAAAAGAGGATGGCTTGAAGAGCCGCATGACTGAGATAAACAAGATCGTTAGCGAAATTGTTGAATCTGAAGCTGCCGCTGAGCTTGCCCAACGACGCAAAGACGCCGTTGATGATTGTATCAAAACCCTGGAGGAAATATTAGAAGCTGAAATCACAGAGCTACGCCCCGAACTCGACAAAGAAATTAATCGGCACTTCCAAGGCGTGATCGATCGCAATTACTGGGCTGAATTGACTGAGCAATTCTCAGTTCGTGTTCGTAAAACGATCACCACCACTGTTGAGACAGGGGCGAACAGCGGCGAGAATGTAATCGACGTCGCGAAAAATCAGGCGATGCGTCAGTCGCTATCGTTAGCTTTTATTGGCAGTCTCGTAGCCCTAGCCGGCCGCCGGGCAGAGATACCCACTATAGTAAGGGGTCTTTCTGGCGCGGTTTACCCCATTGTAATGGATTCACCATTTGGAAGCCTTGATCGAGCTCACCGCGAGGGCGTCGCCAAGATGCTTCCGGCATTAGCAAATCAAGTTGTCGCATTTGTCAGCTCAAGCCAATACGACGGCCCAGTTGAACAGACCTTTAGCGGTGGTGGATTAGTTGGCAAACGCTACTACCTTGTTTATCATGGCCCCAAGCTTCCACCAGAAGCGCGCCAACAACTTAAAGTCGAAGGGCAGACCCTGAAGCTATACCAACAGGCAAGCGAAGAATACACCGAGATTAGGGAGATCTAAATATGCGTCGTATCCAGCGAGACGGCTCTCACGAGGAGCTAATAAAATCATTAACATCAGGCGACCAACCGCTATTCAAAGAGATTTGGCGCGTGCTTCTATTTGCGTCCGCGGTTGGAATTTCCCATGGAAAACGTAAGCCTCTTAAGAACGTGGAAAGCGGGAAGAGCATGCCAGACACATATTTCACAACGCCAAGTTGGCCTGGATACTTGCATCTTATTGGTATCACGGAAACTGGCAATAGCGATATCCTCCGGTTCGACGAAGCCAACCAAGAAAGGGTGCTAACGTCATTTGAAGAACACGCGAATGCCGGACTTGAAATCATCCAGGAAAAGATCTTGGCCTCGGCCACACCACTAGACGCAATCATATTACTAATGGCCGAGTCCGAAGAAAAGCAGCCACAAGGTGCTAACGTCGCTGAACTGATTTAGCCCTTGGTAGCGGTTTGGCCGAGTG
This sequence comes from Nibricoccus sp., assembly GCA_047600805.1. GTDB lineage: Bacteria > Verrucomicrobiota > Verrucomicrobiia > Opitutales > Opitutaceae > JADKHC01. Next base: position 4,072,206 of record JASGKG010000001.1, on the reverse strand, counting down.
CCCAACGCGACAAGAAAGACGCTATAGATTTTGTTTCAAATCCAGAGCCCAAATATTCAAGTCCACGAGCAAGATGAGCACGCAGGCAGTCTGCAGTGTCCTCATTACTTCCATCATACCCATCTGAAATAGCGCGAGCGGTTACCATTGCGGCGAAAACATCCGAATATTCGCCAGCAAAAACCTTCCAGGACATCTCGATCCCACCCTCTGAATTTTCACGACCCAAAGAAGGCCGTTTCTTTTCTCGTAAGGACGCCATCAACGCCCATCGGCAAAGGACATTCCAATTTTCGACGCCCGTTTGACGCTTGAGTTTTAAGAGGATGTCACGCCCCTTCTTCGATATCCGAACAGTTTCAACGGGTGGTTTCATTGGCGGCAAAATAACCGGATTGGATTGTTGTGCGGCTGAGCTTTTCGTCATGGCCGAGAAGATAATGGCGTGCTACAAACGGCCTTATGCCATCGTGGTATTCCTCCGCAATTTCCTCGTCGGTGGAGAGCAATATGACTTGGTGCGAAGCTACAGGAAAGTAACGCTCTACCAAGTGATGACGATGAGAAGAATCGAGTCGTCCGAGAGGAGTGTCTATCACGGTTGGAATCGGACGTCCCGACGCTCGGGCAAGGCCCCAAAGAAGAGAAGTCGCGAGCAGTTGACGTTCACCAGCAGACAATCGATTGAATGCCAGTGGAAGACCATCATGGCCGGTTAACGTCACCGCAAAAGATTCGGGGTCGATTCTCAATCCTGTCACCAATCGAGTCTTCCTCAGCAACTGCTGGAAGGATTCGAGAATCAATGCCTCCAACCGCGAAGTGTGCTTTCTCGTAATAGCCGCACGGAACTTTCCGAGCGTACTGCGCACTTTCTCGGAATGCTTGAGCAAGCGTATCCGATCCTCATGCACGAAGCGCTCATCAACATCATCCATACCTAACTGTGACATCGTCCTCTCAAGGTGCTCTTTGTGCCGTTGGCAGGCGGCAATGCGCATTTCAACAGCTGAGCGTTCAACCATTTTGGATTTATGAGCGGTGCGAGCAACGTCCAGCTGTTGCTGCAGTCGTGCGACAGCATCCGCAGCTGGCACCCTAGCAAGTTGAGTTTTAATCCGAGCTATATCCTCTTCTAATCGGTTGAATTTTTCGATCTCGCTCTTAATACCGGTTTTCGCATGGGGCAGCACTGCACTCCGCAGATGACTAACCTCAAAAACGAGCTGAGGTCCCGCCTGTAGCTTTGGTTTTTCTGCAGCGAGCGTTTTCTGCTGCAACCGATCCTTCTCAAGCCATTCTGCAACTTTTCGACGGGGAACCCGAGGTAAATCTTCGAAGGAAAGTGTATCGAGAAGTGTTCGGTCTCGCACTTCAAGATGGTCCACTATCAAACGCGCTTTGCGAACATTGGCCTCGTGCCGCAAAGTGCGTTCTAAATCCGCTAGCGAATTTTCGACTAGCAGTAGCGGAGCTGCGTTGGCCGCATAGTCTCGTAAGTGCGTTTCGACAATTTTACGGTCATTCTCTAGGGATCGTAGCTTCTCTTCAATATTGTGGCGCTGTTCATACGATTCACCGCCCTCGCGCTTAAAAGTCTCCTCGAGCCTACGCAGTTCTTTGGCCAGCACGTGTGCGTCGTTAGTTAGCCGACCTAACTCGTGCATTGCGGTTTCTTGCTCCACATCAGCTTGCCGAAGTTCCTCCTTTAATCGCGCGAGCCGTTGAGCGGCTTCTGACGAAAGTACTTCAGCCCGTTTGCGGCGTTCTAGAACTTTTAGATCATCTTCCAGTCGATCCACGATGTCCAATCCGAGAAGCGTATGGACTGCGGTACCTAGGATTTCAGCGGCATGGTCGCCCTCGGCTAGCTCCTTGATTTGTTCACCATCAAAAAAGAAAAGATGGGCGATACCGCTGGGTAAATAACCCTCAATATAGTCTGCCCAATTTTCTGTGAGCAGTGCATCTGCTTCGCCATTGCACCAAACCTGCAAATTCTCTTCTAGACCTTTAGCTCCAATACGCCAACCCCGACGCACCTCATATTGCCGAATCTCGCCCTCAACAATGCGCCGGAAACGCACAGTAACAGCCGCACCCTCACTCACGTCTGCTCCTCGATGTATTGCGTCCCGCAAATAATCTTTATAAGGTGTCGCCCCACGGCTCGCTAATCGAGCCTTTGGGCCATAAAACGCGAGCTGGAGCCCCTCGAGAATGGTGGTTTTACCGCCACCATTAAGGCCACCGAATAAAATCACCGGTTTGCCTGGAATCGGGGCCAACTCAGCTTCCTGTCTACCCGCATAGACACCTATATTTTCAAGCACGATGCTTTCGAGAATCATGGGATTACCTCCCCGCTCACATCACTTCCGCCGTTCTCTGCGAGGGCACCAATGCGATCCCCAGCCTTTTGCTTTTCCACCTGAAGTCGCCGTGCTCTATCCACTGCATCGGCTTTGTCGTCGAAGAAATGTTTGCCAAATGTTTTCTCCAATTGCTCGAAGAGTCCCGCCCGGCGACCGCTCGTACGCTGTTGGTTCGTGACACAAAGTAATTCCCGTGTAAGTTCGTAATGCAGCCGATCATTGCCGCACAGATCGGCAAGCTCAACCATCTCTTCAGCTCCAAGAACAAGATTGTCGTCAAGCGGCTTACCGGGATAGGGCGTACCTGTTTCTTCGGCGTAAATGCGAGGCAGCCGATCCTCGATCTCATGCTTGTCAACAACCCAGATGCGTCGGATTTCCTGAAGCTCTTCGAGCGTTATTAGTACGATACCACGGACATCCTTTGGACCGTTGCGGCGAATCCACGTCTGTGCACTGAGTAATTTGCGCAGCCATAACTCGCGAGATGCTTGTGTATACGGGCCGGGTATCGATTTGCTGCCACTTGCCATTACATTCACTGCGCCACTCATACGCCGAAAATCCCGAAGATGGTGATCAGAATTCTCTTCGTCGGGGTTGCCAACGTTGTTGCGAAAATCGAGCGCATTGCGCAACTCAAGCAGTGGCATCATCCATTCCTTTTCTGCGTCGTTTTGTATCATGGCGGTCATGGATTTGTCCTTTTCAACCAAAGTACAAACCCAACAACCGAAACGTGAATCACCGCAACTAGGTGTGCTGGAATCGACAACTAGTGGACATTCTCCATCCGCGGAGGCACCCGCGTACATGCCAAGCAAATCCCGGTTACTATGACCCCATGGATTTGTACTCTGCATAAGGAAAAACCAGACATCATCATTGGACCAAGACTCAATGGGTGTATAAATCCAACAACCAGGAAGCGTTCCGCTCGGGCTCAGGCGATCGCGTACGCGGTATTTTTGATTCCGCTCCAAGACCTTTGCGCGCGCAGCGCTCTCAGCTTTACGCGCCCCAAGACAAAGAATGGCTTCTCCATTCTTCGTTACGACTTCGGTGATGTAGCGATTAGATGGTTTAATTTTCAACCGTTCAGTACACCAACGGAACTTGTGCCTAGGGGCTGGATATCCTTTACCAATCAAGTTCACCCAAAAAGTCTCCTCAACTCTAGGTTGCAATAGCTTCGCAAGAAATGGCATTTCAGAATCCTTAGCCGCTTTGCGCATCGCTGATATAGAGCGTGAGACCCAAGCAGCTACTACGGGATTCTCGACTAAAGTGTCGGTCGAAATTACGTGCACCAACTTCTTCCGTTGTTCGACAGGCAAACCTGCTACCGCCAACCAAACTAGCTGCAAGGTGGCCGTAGAATCTTTGCCACCAGAGTACCCGATGATCCACGGCACCTCGTCCGCCAGATACAACTCACGAATCTCGGCACACAGCGATTCGACCGTGGCCTTGAATCCCTGCGCTTTAAATGCCGAAGGCTGAACGCTGGGAGCGGTAGTTTTGGGGGCTTTCTCGACGGAACTGATGCTCATGTAAATTGGATCAATAAAATTATTTTCGACGTGACTTGGCCTTCTCGCAGGCGGCCTCGATACGAGCCTCGTCAGGCTCAAGTGGAACGCCTAATGCTTTTTTAATAACATTAGTCGTGAGTATCACGTTGGTCGTTACCTTTGATATCTTCCCGCCAATCATAGCACGACCTTCCCAAAGTGCTGTATTAGCGCGGGACCAATCTATGTTCCCGAGCGCAGAAAGGCGATTGCGCCAGTTCTTACGAGACGTTCTTAGAAGGGCGTTACCTGCTTTGCCCAACGCCTGAAGAGCTATTCCGTGACCGTAAATATAGCCTTCTCTTACTTCTCTGGCAGGCTGTCGACCAGCTTGGACCTGAGACCACAGTGGGAATTGCTTAGCAACCTCATCCCAAAACTCCCGAGCCAAATCCGCATCGTGACTCAAATCACCAGTCGCCATGCCCTGCACCAAATCTGCACATGCATTATATAGTGCCGACAGCGTAAAAAGTTTTCGTGACCGCAACGCGAGCGATGACTTTTCCATATCAACGATATCGCGAAAGAGTTCAGATTTTAATATGACAAGCTTTGCTAATCGCGCCTTGTCATTGCGATGGTCGTATAGCAGTCCGATTGAACGACTTGGCCTAATCGCATACCTGTTTAGGTCGGCAAACATTTGTTGGCACCGCTCCAACCCGATGTCCAAAAAGAACACGACGGCGATAGTCTCGTGCGCCAATTCCGGATGTTGATCGAGTGCTTCAATTATCGCCGCTCGTCGGTGCTGCCCATCATTAATAATAAACTTGGCCTCCATAGGCACCTTCAAGAAGCCAAGTTTGTCCTGCCCAGGCAGGCATTCAAATGACACCTGCGAATCAATTGAGACCGTTAAGGCGGAAAAAACATAATCATCTGGATTATCAAGTATGTAGCCTGCGATTTCTGGAATGCGGGCGCGGTTTAGTACGCGCTGGGCCCGCAATTCCGGCGGCAATTCGCGTTCATCAAATATCGAAATCTGCCTCAAGGTCCGCAGCGTCCACATAGCAACAAAATACTCGCGCCTAGCCTGCAATCCTCTAATCACTGGAAAAATCAGGGTAGGCTCCATAAGTACTTTTGGTGGTTAGGTGTGGTTTGAGAGAGGACCTGTTATCGAGTGGACGACTACCGTCGTTTGGGTTTGGCCCTCTACGACTGACGTTTGCGCCGGAGATGCCATACGCCATTAATCAAGCTGCGTTACCATGAAGATGCTACGAAGTTGAAATTGCAGAGTTCAAAAGTTACGTTGAAATTGAAAGCCTGTTTGTTATTTTGTGTGCAAGAAAAAACATACTTTAAACCGAATTTTCGAAAAATGACCGGGCCTATCTACCTAGATTGCAATGCCACCACCCCCCTAGAGCCAGCTGTCCAAGCATGCCTGTTCCATCATTTGACAGAAGAGTATGGAAACTCCGGCAGCCGCACCCACGAATTCGGCAATCGTGCAAAGGTGGCCGTTCAAAAAGCACGCGATCAAGTCGCCGCCGTCGTGAACGCAAAACGTGAGGAGGTTGTCTTCACAAGCGGAGCCACCGAGAGCAATAACCTCGCGATTTTGGGACTACGTGAGTATGGAGAAAAGACGGGGCGCAAGCATATCATCTGCACCGCCATCGAGCACAAAGCCGTGCTGGAACCAATAGAGCAACTAGCGGCTCATGGGTTTTCGGTATCAATTGTTAAACCAGATCGCGACGGCGTAGTGCACTCCGACGCGGTCAGTGCCGTGCTGCGTAAAGACACCTTGCTCGTTTCAGTGATGCACGTGAACAATGAAACAGGCGTCGTGCAGCCGATTGATGAAATTGCAAGTACGCTAGTCGGTCATGAGACCTATTTCCACGTAGATGCCGCTCAGGGGTTCGGCAAAACACTGCCCGCACTTTCCAATACTCGTTTAGACTTTATAAGTGTTAGCGCCCATAAAATATACGGTCCAAAAGGAGTAGGTGCGCTCATTATCCGCCGTCGCGGCTTTGAGCGGACACCACTTTGCCCACTCCTTTTCGGCGGCGGCCAAGAACGAGGCTTACGTCCCGGTACATTGCCAGTAGCGCTAGTCGTGGCGCTTGGCGAGGCGGCACAGCTCGCAACGCGCGATCACGCTAAACGTGGCGCGCGCTGCACTGAGATCAAGAACGCTGCATTAAAGGCGTTCCTGCACATCGGTGGTGAGCCGGTTGGGAATCAAACTCGCACACTGCCCTCGACGCTAAACATTCGGTTTCCTGGACTCGACTCAGAAGCGCTAATGGTTGCGCTAAAAGATTCGTTAGCCATTTCCAATGGTTCCGCTTGCACGTCCAGCAGCTACACACCAAGTCATGTTTTGAAGGCAATGGGTTTCGATGACAAATCTGCAAACCAATGCGTGCGCTTAAGTTGGTGTCACCTCACACCCGATGTGGATTGGGATCATATTGCGGAGCGGATACAGGCGCTGAGGGACTAACTACTTTCTTTGGCTTACGTGTAAGCCTCCAAGTCAATCCTCGCGAAGCAAGCAAGGCCTCAAACTCTGCACGAGTGGGCCCATACCCAATTGTTGCCGGATCAAAACCTAATGATTTCAAACGTAGGGAAAGTTTACGCATTTCTCCAACACCTGAATGGTTTGGCCCCACAAACCGGTCCTTAAAATAAAGTAGTTGCCGCTCACGCGCATGGCGTTGGTCCAGCACCGTGACAAAGAGCCTCGGAAGGTCGATTTTGATTCTTAGTTTTAGTTCAGGGAACGGCGCACCATCAAAATTGTCGTAAAGCTGAAATGTGAGTTTACGGGAGCGTAGGTGGAACTTTATAAGATCTGCCTCGTCAGGACTTCCAAAAAGACGTGCGGCGCACTCTACATAAACGCGGAGTATTACCGGCAGTTCATCAATTAGACTCCTGTGAACAGTAAAGTGTTGTTCGGTCGCATCCCACCACCCAAATCCTAGATTCTGCACAGCCATAACGAGTTCGTCGATATCGCCAGCTGCATACATTACATCGAGAGCTTGTTTTTCCGCTTCCGGATAAGATCCAAAGAAGCTTAAAAGATCCCCTTGAAGCGGGCGGGAAAGCTTTGCGAATGGAATTCGTTTACGGAGCCGCGACGCCGCAATATATACTAAAGTGTCCTCTCGACGTCGGGCACGCGCCGCATCGAAAGTCGCCTGACCGAATCTCTCCAGAAACAGCGCCATCGCCTTTGGCACTGAACCGCACGCAATGCGAACTTCATTTAGCCGATCATACTCATCAGTGCGTGGGACGCGTCCAAGACTAATTGCGGTTTGCCAAAATGAATCCAACAGCTCGCGATTCGTATCATATGGATCGGCCTTGCGGCGCAACAATCCACGCAAACCCAAACCGTAGGACAACGATTCCCAATCAATAAATCGTTTTGTGCGTGAGGAAAGAAAATCCTGCAAATCATCCACGCGACGAAATATGAAATATATCCCCAGGGCCACCGGGACTGCGTCGGAAGCCAAGGTATCCTCAATTAACGCTTGTATTTCCGCAGGTTCAAAGTGCTTCTGGAAAGTATTGCGCGCAGTCAGTACCCCGTCACCGAAACACTTGAAATCACTATATCCTTCTTGTCCTCTAACCAATGTAGATACAACAAGAAGACGACGCGCCAATCCCCACGCTGATGCCAATACGTCGACTCGTTCAGCTGGATCCTCGATAACGTTGAGAACGAATCCGAGATTCACGACATCCGCTTCACATTGGATTGAGTTTGCAGCGTGTACCGGGTCCCAGCCGGTTGCCGTGTATCCCATCGCCGTAAGCCCTCGGATGTCGCCACCGAGTCCACATCCATAATCAAAAAAGCTCTCCCCCGACCGGAGTTGATTGTGAGCCAAAATCGTTTTTACCGGCTTCGAAATTTCAGCACGGACTAATGCGGTTCGATGTCGTTGAACCGTCAGCGACGCTGAAATTGTTCCTACGCTCGTTTCTATGGCGTGGGGCATTCTCTGCTTTAACCTATGCCCCTCGATTTCGATTCCCAATTTATTAAGGAGGCGATTCCAATTAAGCTTGAAGCCGATCTTAGTGCTTTCAGCAAGAAGCCCTACATCTTCTTCGGCTTTAGTCAGCGACGAGAATAGAGTTCGAGAAGGGTGGGAATCTGGCAAAAACGTTTCTTTCCGATGTAAGATGGGCGGGTTGGCGCGGCATGAGTAGTCATCCCGCCTCACCCGGCCTAGAACAAGATCAATGATCACAGCAGCTTCTAGCGAAGGATGGGCGTCTTCGAAAAACCGCGGATAAGAAAGGAACGAAACCTTAGGAAGATCCGTATGAAATTTAACGATGTTAAATTCCAATCCGATTTGAAATCTACGCCGCAGCTCAGCACACGCGTTTCGCAGAAGGAAGGGTAGAGATTCACCACCGTCATCGAATACATATATGGCCGACGGCAGCCTTTTCCCATGTCTGAGCGAGCATATGGCATCCCTAATGACTGCGTTGCTGATTTCCATGGAGAAGCTCAATTGTTTCGTGGCCAGCCGAAGCATACAATACGAGGCTTCACAAGCATCACCATTGCTCCACCCAATGGCTCAATCGAAGCATAAGTCAAATCAGCGTGGCGTCACAAGACTGCCAGCCACAATCCAAACTCAATCTAGCACTAAATCTTTAGGTCATCCTCTTCTCCCAAAACCGAAAAGTCGGGAGTTGGGCTCGCTAGAATCGCCGACGGATCCACGATCAAGCGCCAATCAGCTGCGGTGAGCCATCCTCGTCGTTTTTCTTCACAAGCCTGCAGTGCTTCATCCATAGCTGCTTGTATCCAAGGATCGTCCCAACAGGAATGCGGATGGTTGGTGATAATGTTCTCCCAGCGCTCCCACACCTTAGAATTATTGTCAGCAGCATAGTGCACTTTCCACGGAGACGAGGCGGCCTCGATAAAGCCAAACCCAACTGCTAACGCGAGGGCGACGTAACCGCCGCGTTCATGTACATGTCCTGAACCAACTAATTGATTTGCGCGAATCCAGGATGTTGATCCACGCAATTTCGCCGAATAACCAAGAATAATGATATCATCGATGGAAGGTCTTATTTTGGGTGGATCTGAGAACTTTGCCAGTGGCAACAACCAGCGCGCCGATTTCACTCGCATCGCCCAGCGTGAAATCTGGACTTCGTTGCCGGCGGGTTGCCATCTATCCGGTCGTGATATGTTTAATAAACTCTCGTGTAACACAGGGCTCAGGTTTTGTTCCCCCCATTCAATCCAACGAAGTTCCTGCTCATTGTCCCATAAGGGAAATAGTGTACTTGGTTCCTCACCTGCCAAACGCGCTAGGCAATACTGTTTAACTTGATTTGGGTCCAAGAGCTTTTTGCGCGCCATCTCAATTCTTTCAGGATCCGGGTAGCTCTTCTGGCGTTCATACAAGCCTGGAGCCAATCGCATAAAAATGCTCCGTGACTGTGTAAGAAACACTCCTAAGCTTGAATAAGCAATCCGCGCATCTTCGGGCCATTGTTCTCGGATCGACTTTAATTCCGCTACAGTTATCGGCCCCTTACGCTGTATCCACGTGTCAAGTCTTTCGACAGAAGGCATTTCGCTTGAAGCGTCTTCAGAATCAACCATTTGCTCACCGCTAGAACTAGATTCGCATGGAGCCGGAGGCAGGGGAACCAGTGACGTAGAAGCAAACCTCGGTACAAAGGAATTCGAAGATGAGACGAAGAGGGATGGCGCGCTCCGGATAGCTGACACAACAGCTCGCTCTAAGTCTTTTCGCGGATCATTAGGCAGCGGCCATCGTTCAACAAGCGACAGGTAGGGTTGTGTCGCCAAGTTGTGGTACACAGCCAGTGAATGCGCGATAGCCGCCCGCCTCTGATTCGCATCACGCCCGGACAATAGATAGCCCGAGTATACAATGCCCTTACCTGTGATCTTTCCCCACGCTCGAAGTTGTTGGATATCCACACCAAAATCTCTCTCGACGATCGCAGCCGGCAGCGGCAAACGTCCCTCGTGTAGTTTACTCAACCGCTCTTGGATCGCTTCCCAATCGACTGATTGCGTGGACGTCCAACAATCGTTGCGTTTTATAAAACAACTATTCAGCCATTCTCGGACCGAACCGAAATCAATGTAGATGGCTAGCAGAATGGCACCCGAAAGACTCGACGTTCGAGCGAGTAGCTCCCCCTCCGAAATTACAAGTTCGCCGTCGGCTAGCTGACTAAATATATCGTATTCTTTCCGTTTTCTTAAGTTCCTCACCTGTTCGGCAAACCGGCTGCGCTTTATACTCTTCAATAGTGACGCTTCCACTTGGCGTATTCTTTCGCGGGTGACACCATGCTGCCTTGCTATTGCTTCAAGCGTCACCTGTTCTGGTTCAGGTTTCAAAAGGCGAGTCCAAAGAATATCAGATTCCATGGCGTCGAGGGAACGCAGCTGTGGACAACGAAGCATTTCGTCGAAATCAGCTAACTCCTCGGTTCCGAAATTTGGGTTCTTTACCAAGTGAGTTAATACGCATGCGAGGGTTGACAGCTTCACGCGGCCCATCCGCTCTAATGTAGGCACCGCCGCACGGTCGTACGCCAAGTAGTCGCCGACACACTCTTCCTTGAGCTTGGACGGCCATTTACGATCGAGATGCACTGCGACCTCAGAAATGAGTACATCCTTTGCCCAACCCAATTTTTCCTGAAACAAAAACCACTGCTCATCGCCAAGAAGCGACCACGGCTTAGGATGAGCTTCAATCCCGTCTAGGCAGGCCTCCCAATCTTGAAGTACCACAACTGGCTCTATTGCTTCATCCGGTGTGGTCGAATCCATCAACGTTCCAACAATGCCTTGCAGCTCAAACTCTGATTTTTCCCCATAATTCCGAAGCCTGAATCGATTCGAAGAACCCATCGAAAGGAACTCCACTAATGTCGATTTCTTGGCGTTCTCAAACGCGTGTCGTAGGCGTACGCTTACTGATAGTGTGTGAAGCTGCCGCTTTGCAAGTGCCGGAGGTAAGCCCATGCCCTCCATAGCTCTCTCTATTCGATCTATGTTTGCTGGATTGCTTTTTGTCACAGGCTAAATCGGCCATGATTTCCGGGCCAGAAATTGAGCCACAGATTCAAATCACAACTTTGGATTACCGAACCCGAATTCTGCAAAAATGGTTCCACTAAGAAAATATAATTTCGCCGAATGATGGAAAGTACCGATAGACCTCAGCGTACGTTTCGAGGTCAGATTGCGGAACTCCCGGTGCAGACAGAGCCGCTTCCGCTGGTTTAGGTAACTGTGAATTTAAGTGCCGAACCTCTTTAACGGTAAGACACGGCACACGAATCTCATATGGTTCTTCTTCGGTTCGTGTGAAAGGTAATTTATTAAACGCACACGCATCAAAAAGCGGCATATCACTTTCGCGAACGATCATGCCGCCCACGGTAAGCATCAGAGCACCGTCGCGATAGTGAAAGTTGAATATCTGCCGAAATGCCAGCTTTTCAGCAGGAGCAAGCATAGCATTTCTCACAACAAGCTGGGCAGATATCTGATTGATCAATATTTTTCTAGAAACAGTAGCGAGCCCTTTCCCTCGCAGATCTGAACCCTTTACCGCAGGGGGTATTTTGTCCGCAACTAGCTCTTGGAGTTTTTTGTACCGATACAAAGCCGCGTCAAATGGCTCTCCAGTCGTTTCGGCGAAGATCTTTCGTTCTTCTTCATTGGCCTCAAATTCCGGTTGAGCGTTTACCGATACAATTAAGATGCTTCCCGTCCGGCAACGCGCACAAAAAGTATCCACGTCCGATAATGCACGGAGATCCAATTTTCCATCGTAGTCTAGCCAAAGTATTGTTGGCTTTTCCCAAGTAAGAGATGGGAGCACCTCACCAGAATGACCGAATTTTAGATCGATGGATCGATATGGCCGATTGAAAGCAAAGCACTCCTCGGCTTCTTTGTCCTTTTCTATACTTATCATATCAGTGATTCCAAGAGCTCGATGGACGAGCTGAAAATCACTAAAGTAGATGGAGCCAAATCCTACGTACCGGTAATCTTCGACCCGCTGGAATGGATGTATACGTCGAAAAGCCTCTCCCATCATCTTGCGTTCAACGGCTTTCGCCGGCCGAAGAGAATAGTTTATTGTTCGATAGCTAGAGGCCACAGTTACTTCCCCTCATATTCAAGATAGTATTCAAAGGTCTTTTCCCCAACTTCTTTATATGATCTCGCCTTAAGGAGTACCTTTGCACGTTCTACCTCATCAAATAGTTTAGTATATTGAATTTTCTGCATCCTCGGCCCCGGTGGGGCGGCATTGGCTCTTGGTGCGACAAAAGCACCTTCAGCAATTTCTTCTGTCCGCGTCGCAGAAGCCGTGGTGATTGCAGAATTTAATCGGCCATCGCTCCACTCACCCTCGCGATCAGCGTCACGCTGCCTCGCCAGCTCACTAAGAAATGCAATCACGGGCTTAGTGATCTCTATCATTTCCCTCTGAATGATTTTATAAATCGGCGCATCTACATCAACACCTGTCTTGGTTGTTGTCCATGGCAGCAGAGTAGAATGAAGCGAATCAATATATGCGTACCCTCTGAAAAATGCAAAGTCTGGATGATATTGCCTCATTTCGTTTCGCTCGCCCCATACCGTCAGTGCGGTCTGATCGGCGCGTAACACCAGACGTCCGTTGCAAAAGACATACCAGCCGCCATCGTGCAAACTGCGTTCCGCCACACCGGCGTAGAGTTTCACCGTCACGGGCTCGCCATCTATTCCGTCAATTTGTGTCCGCGGATAACTCTTTTGCACAAAAGCCGGCTTGAGTTCCCCAGAAACAAATAGCTTCTGAGGCAAATGCTGTAGCGGGATCATATTGACTGTAATCGCCAATCCTTTGTCCACGCTTACAGCATGCGCTGCACCTAATTCGTTGAGCAATTGCGCATGGAATTGCTCTAAAGAAAAGTTTTCGGCTACAGACTGAAGTAGGCGGGTTACCTCGATCTGAGTGCCGGTCTCTTCGAGCGGGACTTCTGCAGTATGCTCCTCGACCGAACCAAATTCAAAATGCCAATCGTCAGGCCCGTTTTCGCCCTCCTCAGCTATCCACTGGTCCACATTGACTGCTAAAGAAAAATGTTCTGTGCGGCATTTGCTGCGGACAGTGAATTGCCTCCCCAGCTTAAAGAAAGTTCTTTTCATTCCGACGCCGAACAGCCCAACAGAACCAGGAGCACCTTCCTCGTTTTTAGAACGACCAAATCGGAAAGCGTAATTGCGTGCTATATCGACGGATATTCCGCCACAATTATCACTCACCTTGAAAGAGTCCCTGCTCAGCTCTATTCGTATCCAAAGTCCATCATACCGGCCATTTCCTCTCAAGCGTTGGGCGCCATCAACGGAATTGTCCACAAGATCGATAATAGCGCGACTGAGCTGAACGTCGCGAGTTAGCATGTGTATGAAGAATTCCTTCGTAGGAGACGCGTTTATCCTTCGAGAGACGTTTGGGGTGTCTGGCATACGTTCAGAAAATTTCCTTTCAGACCTTCGTTAAATCTCAGCGGCTTCAGTTTCTAACAGAACCCCCTAAGCAGGTTCACTGTTATTGGTTTACAAGTCATGCCCACCAATTGTCAACGAACTGCGTACAAGTTGGTGGTTTTAGGAGCAAGCGATGCTCTGCAGAAATCACATTAATCGCGGGAACCGTCGCGTCGTTCGGCCTCCTGAGCGATACGGTCGAATTCGGCTGGAGATAATTCGATTTCGGCGATCCGCCTGAAATGCTTCATGAAGCCCATTTCGGGATTGGTTGTTTTCGCCGCGACTGCCTTTTCGTTGAGTGCAGCGCTCGTAGAGGCAGGTAACGATTCTCTCGCCACATCGACGAAATGCCCGAAGACGTTCTTGTTCCCTTGTGACCGTGGGGCGGAACCCCTGGTCGATGGCTTTCCCTGAATCGGTTTGTTCGGCAACGGTTTTGAGACACGAACAGGACTTTGTATTATGTCTATTGGTTTAGGATTGGCCAATACGACAGTTGGAATCGGCCCCCGTAGAAATTTCTGCGCCTCACGACTAAAATCACGCCACGCGACCCAAACGGCCGGTCGTACCTTAGATGTATGAAGGACTTTCTCAGCGAATGTCGCCGCCTTCTGCAATTGTGACCGCACGTCCGCGTTGTTGGAATTTCCGATCAAGAGCAGCTGCGCGGGAGGCATCAGCGTAAAATTTTTCGGGTCCTCCAAATTGTCGCCAGGTTTCGTTTCTGCAGGAGGAAGTGTAACGCTCGGTGAAATGGGCGGCGGCACCGTTGGCTGTTTCGGAGCGGGTTCCACAACAACACTGGCCGCGCTGACACCTTTGGGTGTTTTTGTTTTTTTAACCTTAGGCTTAGTTGTATTTATATTTCCACTACGCACTTCATCAAGCGTGAGCTGGAGCGCCTTCGCCAGCCCTTCGATTTCCTCTTCGCGCATTTCGGAATATCCATTTTCGATGCGTGAGTAACGGGCCGGTTTAATTCCTGCCGCATGGGCAAGCGCCGTTTGACTTGGGAATTTCTCCGTCCGTTGTTTTTTTAGCCATTCAATCGCCATGAGTGATATTTTTCGCGGGTAGATTTGCGGTAATAAAAGGGTGCTCCCAGTGAATAACGCCCGTCAATAGCTCTATCGGCCTGAAGCCATTTTGGATGAGAACAATCCCGAAGAGCCAGGTGAAGACCCCGGGGAAATGACTTTCCCCGCGTACGAGTCTGCGTCTCGCCCTCCCCTTTCTAGCGGGGATACCCCGCAACGCCCCGATGCGGCTGACGCCGGAGGGTTCAGCACGAGCGGACAAGTTCACCGCTCCGGAGCATACGCTTCGATTCCGGCTTCGGCCTTTCCCTGCGGTCGGAGACGGCTTGTTCCCGTGCTCACGGACGCCTCTGGCGATTCGTTGCCAGAGCGCAACCATTCGCCAGGTTGCTCCCTTTCGCAGACTCTGGTCGCAACACCGGCGTCCTTATCGCACTCTCACCTGCGCCGACTCCTCCCTTCACTCACGGCCTGTCGCCTGCACTCCGCTTCTGCTCCTGCGGGCTGAACTTGTCCGCTCAAATGAATAGGTGTTGATTCTGGTTAGTGAGGCTGCGCCTTCAATGAGCGTGGCGCTCAAACGCCGCTGGGCTTCCGATGCTCGCTCTCGTTGCACCGCTCGCGGATTTTTTTCTAGTAAAGCCACACCCTGATGGCTGCCTCATGATAGCACCTGCGGCGGCGGGCGGGCGTTCGGCGCAAGCGCCTACGCCGTCCACGCCTCAAGGTATTGCTCGCTGCGCTGCGCTCCACCTTGCGCGACGGTGCTGATCGTCGGCATCCCTCCGGGGCGGCCGATTTAACGGTTCGGCTCGGGCTGGGGTCCGCGTAGCGCGGCCCGCTACATGCGCCCTCGTTGGGGCGCTCGTCAGTACATCAAAGTCATGAATACATCCGCTATCGTTTCCTCGATTCGCACTCCCAAAGCTCTGTCGTCCGATGATCTCCGCCGTTGCGCGCCATCGGTTTTTGCCGAGCACGCCAGGCCCGGCGTTTCTTCCCGCTACACCTTCGTTTCCACCGCGCAGGTCGTTGCCCTGCTGGGGGCCGAGGGTTGGGAGCCGGTCAAAGCCTCCGAGCAACGCGTACGTTTGGAGGACCGCATCGGTTTTCAGATGCACGAGATTCGTTTCGCGCGTCGGGTCGATTTGGAGGCCGGTGCGTTTCAGGTTGGCAGTACGCGTGCCGAAATGATTCTGCAAAACGCGCACGACGGAAGCCGCGCCTACCGGATCGATGCGGGCCTCTATCGGTTGGTTTGCCGCAATGGTCTGGTTGTGGCGGATGCAGATTTCGCCCATGTCTCGATTCGGCACATGGATGTTTCCGCCGATGCGTTCGCGAAGGCCGCGCAGTTGGTGGCGGAGAACACTCCGCGCACGTTGGAAGCAGTCGCCAAGTGGCAGGCCGTGCAGCTCACACAGGCGAAGCGGGTCGAGTTCGCGCGACGTGCGGCGGCCCTACGTTGGGATGCCAATCAACCTGTGACGAAGTTACTCAGCGCTGAGAAGTTGCTAACGCCGGTTCGCTACGGCGATGCAGCCACGGATCTCTGGACAACATTCAATGTCGTTCAGGAACACCTAATTCGCGGCGGCGACCGTTATATGGGTTATACGGAAGGCATGGGGATTCGTCGTAATCGCACGCGCCCGGTGTCAGGTTTGAATGAGGGCCAGCGGATCAACAAATCGCTCTGGTCGCTCGCGAGTGAATTCGCGAACAACTAGGCAGAGACAAAGGGGGCGGCGGATTCCGCCGTCCCCTTTTTTTGAAGCATGGTTGCTGCGATTCCAATTGGAGTAGACACGCACCTTCCCGCACAGCATCGGCAAAGAGCAACCGCAGCACTTCGGCACGAACTTGCGGAACGAGAATGGAGAGCAGTTTAGCCATGTATGGTTAAACATACGATTGACCGGTTATTCCTGTCATTCTTAAGCTGCGCTCCAGCCGCCACCGACGGAACGCGGGCCTTTCTACATTCCACCAGGCCTTGCGGCCTCGTGCCCATATTCGCCTCGAGCGGCTTTGGACGTTGCGGCATATAGGTGCCAACCTGTTGAATTTTTGCGCCCGAGGAAATTTATATGGCGTCAAGCACTGCCAGTTCTTGGAACTCCTCCAACAGCTCCGCGTAGCGTTGCTGAAGAAAACGTTTCACCTTCGGGTTATCGAGGAGCCGCTTGATGTACCGTTGCACCGCGCCGAGGTGCAGGGTGTTCGCGCCGTAGTCGTCCTGCACACCACGAAATTCGCGCTCCAAAACTTCCATTTCTTTTTCCATCCGCAGGATGTCCTCTTCTGTCTGGCCGGGGACTTTTTTCCGCTGCGCTGGATTCAACAGTTGGTCCGTCGGCGTGCCGACCAAGAGCGCCCGCGCGTAGGCGTGCGTGTAGTTGTTTCCGCTCACCATGAGCTGCGCCATTTCGATCTGCCGGAGTGGCTTCACATGCTTCATCACCCGCAGTGCATTTTCCGTCACCGGTTTGTCTCTTAGAATTTGAATGGCTTCGGCATGCAGGCCGTCGAGCAGGTTTTTCCCGCGGATAATTTTCGCCACATCCACATCGAGCGCCTTCGCAATCGCCTCCTCCGACGCACCGCCCGCCAGCGCCTTCATGATCATCTTATGCTCTTGGATCAGCGCAATGCGGTTCACCCGGGCGTTGTAGGTGAAAGCGTCGTCCTCCTTGGCCACCAGACAAAGCGCTTCCGTCATGCCGAGCTCCAGCAACGCCCTCAACCGGAGATGCCCGTCGAGCAACAAGTAACTAGTTCGGCTGTCCCGGCTCGGGAAAACCACCAAGGGCTCGACCAGCCCGATTTCCCGGATCGACGCGACCACCGAATTGTATTTACCGAACCATTTATCATTCGACTGAATTTGTCGGATGGGCAGAATTTGTTTGAGCGGCAAGATCATTGCTTTGCGTTCAAACCCGAAGCGTACTTTATTGGCCATGGTCAGGGTGTTTTCTTGACGCGCTCCGCGATAAACTTCGGCAAGGTCGCCAGTTCTTCAGCTCGCAAGAGCGTCACAAAATTTTCGTCGCCGAGGAGGATTTTCAGCGCGGCAGTCGTCGTGCGCAGACGCGTTTCGCAGATCTTGGCTTTCGTTACGATTATTCTCTGGCGGTTGGTTTCCTGTTTATACGCGAGGATCAGTCCATCCACCGTCGTGCGCTTCCTCGGTCTTTGCCGTCCTTTCTCGTAACCGCGTCCAAAACTTTTCCGGTGATCGAGCAGTCGGCGAAAGGCCGTCAGCGTTGACTGCTTCATCGCCTTTCTCTCGTACGCTTCAACGAGAAGTTGCTGCGCCGCCTCGTCGCTGATGCCGGCAATGGAAACCGCAATCGTGAGCGGCAGCCGGCCCGAGAGCACCGCATCGAGAACGCGTTCCTCGCCCTGATCCAGCAGCTTGAGAATGCCCTGCGCGTAGCTTTCGGAAAGCCCGGTTTTCTGTGCGATGGCCTCGATGCTGTTGCCCTGCTCTTTCATCCATCGGATAGTCTGGATCTGGTCGATGGCGCTCAGCCTCCGCCGGGCAATGTTTTCTACGAGACTGGCGATCAGTCCTTCCGACTTCGTCATCTTGCGGACAAATGCCGGGATATCCACCTGCCCGAGCGCAATGAACGCCTCGAGCCGGCCCTGCCCACATACCAGATCGTAGCCAGGCGAACCATCAGTCATCGGCTTTCCTTCCATCACGGTGATGGGACGCTTCAGTCCCACTGCCGCGATGCTCTGCATGACCAATTCAAATTTCCGTTTGTCTCTTACACGTGGATTGGCAATGCGGATATTGGCCACCGGGATGACGTGAACTTCCGTAATATCTTCGTCGCTCACGCAACCTCCTCGATTGAGATGCGCTCCGCCATGGCGAAAAAGAATTCGAGATCGTCGAACCGGTAACAATCGAGTGCGACCTGATTGTCCTCCGCCAGCCGCACCTTGGCCGCCACACGATCAATCGCCGGAAACAAGTAGTAATCCTTGATGCCCTGATTCGCTTCATCCATCCGCGCAACAATGGTGATGTCTGGCCGTAAACTTTCCTCGAAACGCACCGCCCACCGCGCCGTGCCGGTTTCTGTGTGAAGACACCGAGCCAGCACCAGCGACGCCGTCAATTCCTGATCGAGCGTGAGCAATTCCGTCGATGGATCGCGCCCGACCGTCACACCCAACCCGGTCAGCGTCGTGATGATTTCCTGCACGAGCTCAGGATGCTTCTGGCGAAGAAACCGATTCACCTGAAGAAACGCGTAATCGGTCTCCGGCGTGTATCCGATTAGCTGATATGCTCGCAGCAGGCTGCCAAAGCGGTTCCGAAATGCTGCGCTCGATGGCATGTCCTCGCGTTCATCGATCAGCACCCCGGAAAGCCGTCCGTGGTTTTTCAGAATCTCTCGAAGTTTTTCGAGCATCTCCTCGTTTGTATAACGCTTCGTCCGGGCAAGAATGATTTCCTGCACACGGAGGAAATCCTCCACACTGACAATCGCTGCAAACACGCTCGTCGCCCTGATCCACATGTCCGGCGGATTGTTGACGTGCTTTCGTTTCAACTTAAACGAGGTCCGGTGATAAACGTTGTTGCCGATATATTTTTCGTTCGTGAGCAATTGATGCACCGTGCCGCGTGACCACGCCCGCCCCAGATCCGTGCGCAGCCCCTGCGCATTGAGCCGCGTGGCGATTTCCGTTTCTGACAACGACTCATCTAGGAACATCCGGTAAACCCGCCGCACCGTCGCGACCTCCTCATCCGGTCCGAGCACGAGCACCACGCGATCCGTTTGCAGGCTCTTCTGCTCGCCGATTCCAAGGACGCTTTTGTGCGCACCGCTCTGATCGACGAGCATCCGCCGCAAACCATAACCAGCCGCTCCGCCTTGCTTGAACCCGAGCTGAATCAAACGACACGCACCTTGGAAAACCTTGGTCGAAAGCTCACGGCTGTACTCGCCCGCCATCGACCGTTTCACGCTCTTGATAATGTTAGATGTAGGCGAGCCGTCGTTTTCAAATTGCTCGGCGCAGTAGTGAACCGCAATGCCCGCGCGTTTGCAGATATACTCGTAGAAACCACTCTCGTCAGCATCCTGAAACCGGCCCCACCGGCTGACATCGTAAGCGAGGATGCATTTGAAATCGGCCGTGCCTGCCTCGACCTCCGCGATCATTTTCTGGAGACTTTCGCGGCCCCTGACACTCAGTCCGCTCTTCCCCGAGTCCTCAAACACCCGCACAATGTTCATCTTTCGCCGGGCGGCGTATTCCTTGATTCGGTCTAACTGATTTTCTGTGGAGTATTGCTGATGCTCTGTGGACATGCGCACGTACGCGGCGGCGGGAATATCGGCCGAAGCGTCCGAGGAGAGCGGAAGCTTTGTCTGACCACTCATCGTACTCCCTCCTCGGCTACAAGAACCACGGTGAAGCCATGCCTGATCGCAAACGCCTTGATCCGCTCCAACTGTTGTTTTGCGGAATACGGCTGATGACCTGCGGATACACGCACGTAAGCTGCGACCGGCAGATGGGGCGCAGAGTCAGCGTTGAGCGGCCGTTTATTCCGACCGCTCATGTCCGTGTAAAACAATAGTTCTATCTACTGGTTTATTTTCCGATTTCCGGTTGTGGGGAGGGGAGGCCAAGAAGCGCATATCCGGCCATCATGCTGGCCCTGACTTCACCCGCGATGGTCTTCCGTAACGCAATTTTGCGAAACCTAACCATCAACCCCAGCAGAGCAACAAGCAGCGGCGGCCAGGTCTTCCGTAACGCATCGCAGGACTTCCGTAACGCAAACGCATCGAGCACAGCCACGAGATCATCGGCCTCTTGCTGCGCTCCCTTCGGACGCCAGTAACCCGGATTCGCCGCGCGCCACCGCCTGACCCGATCAAGCGGCACCGCGCCGCAGTCATAGTTTTCGTTGCCCGGTTTGGCCATCCACCGGATTTTGCTCAGCCGATTACTGGCCTTGCGGCATTTCAGACGGGCGCAAAAACGCTGCCGGCCGGCCGCGCGAGGTTCAGGAATGAACGATCTCCCGCAACAGACGCACTGCTGCCGGACCTTTTTTTTGAGGTGATTTTTTCACCCCGCCACAGTCCGCCCGCCGCCCACCCGAATGCGAACCGATACAGAGCCGGTCCAAGACACTGCCGTTAACAAACCCATTCAACGAGCGGTTGGCCAATGTCGCAAAAAATACGACAATGAATAAAGCATTCGTGCACATTCGTCGTCAGTGTCGGCAACCGCTTTGCTCGCCATAGTCCCAAACGAAAGTTTCTCGATCTGCTCTTTTGCGGGAGTTCTCCCCTCAGCAGTCCACTCAGCGACATGCTTGAGCTGTCGGAGGATCGATTCGAGAAAGCTGTCCCCGGGATAATCCTTTATCAACTGCTCCATTCGTGCGATGGCCAGCGGTAGCGTAGCGAGGAACTCAGGGATAGTTTCGACTCTTTTCATGATTAAAGGGTTATGTGCGGCTAAATTTAGCGCTGGTCGGTTTATCAACTACGATTTGTTGGCCTCCGCCACGGGTTACCACAGGGTTGTTCGCGTCGGTCCAAGTATCCGTTATCGGGGCGGCAGTCGATTTGAGCCCTTGCCCGTGAGGAGTGGTGTATGTGCGATACTCACGAGCCGAAGCGTCACCGTTTAAGCCCATGCTATCGGCGGACTGCCCGCCAATCGGATCAAAGAAATTTCCCGGTGCCGAAGCACTGCGCCGGACGTATTGCCCCATTTGAGGAGGTGGCGGAAACTCCACCACCTCGACGGGCTGGTTTAGATCAATTCCGCGAATATCTTCATCACATCGGTCGTCTCCCAGGGTCGGATGCTCGTGATAGAAATCTCTTGCCACCTTTTCGCGGGCTGCTCGCTGTTCTGGCGTTTGTCCTGGTGTCTTAGCCAGTTCGACTTCTTTGGCGGTTGGTCGCGGTGTTTGTGCGACGTCCACGTCTGGCTCCGCCTCGACCGGCACACTTCGGCAAATCGGCTCCGGATGGTCCTGCGCATAATCAACCTTTCGATTGAGCGCGGCGTACTCATCGGCGGTCACCTGAATATTATCGCTCGGCTTTCTGGGTATGGCGACGCCGGACAATTTTGCGGCAGGAGCCACCATTGCCGGCGCAACGGATGGCGGCGGAGTTGGCAGATTGGCCATCGGCTTCCTAGCCGAACCATCAGCCAGTAGGTAAACGTCTTTGGCGCGGAGTTTTTTGATTGAACCATCGATGTCAGCCAGGCCGAAAATCAAACGCAACAGGCTGCGCAGCTCTTCGTCCTTGTACGCACCGGCATCCTCCACGCGATGACGTTCCAGCGTTTTGATTTCAGGGAGTTGTTTGAGTTCCATGGCGATCAGCGCACGAGCGTCGCGCGTCCTTCCATCAGATCGAATGCGGCCATACAGCGAAAACAATGACCTGCGCCCTCCGGCCACAGCAGCCCCTCGACCCGGAAGAGCCAGCGTGCCTGCGTCACTTGCGGAGGTGGTTCAATGTAACGCACGCTCACCGTTTTGGCGACCAAGCGAGGTTCATGAGCCCGGATAGCCTGGGCGAGATGCTCGGCATAATCGGAAGGGCCGCCGACCGGCCCGCTAGGATCGCGCACCCCGAAGCGACAGATCGAATTTCTCGCATAAGAAAACGCCTCCAGCTCTATATCCACAGGCCCAAGTCTGGCTCCAAACAGCTGTCCGACGTTTCGAAACACGCACTCCCACAAATCAGCCATGGAGCCGCCTCCGCCCTCCAACTTGGAAAACAAGTCGGGATATTCGCGCATTCGCGATCTAGGTTTGGCCATCTGTTGCATCCGCCACAGGTTTAGGGAAAACACTTTTTATGCGTGCCGTTCCCTGTTGTCGGCAAGTCAAAAGGCACAAAGTCTGCCTTTGCGGGGGCTGTCCCGATTTTCAGGTATTCCTTGCCGGGTTCCTCGTCCTGTCTTGCACCCGATCCAGCCCGTCCCAAATCAGGCCTGAATTGTCCGGCGACCAATTGTTTGTGAGGAATTTCTTGGTTGTTGACCTTCTGTACGATTTCCAGAGGCACGCCTGTATTTAACCACGGGCCTACTCCATTGTGAATTTGGGCCTACTGTTATTACGGTAGCCAACCCACCGTGAATTCGGAGGGTCGGCGCTGTCGCCGGCGGGCAGCATCCCCTTCGACTATGTGAACATGCCCATCAATACCGAACCAACCAATCAGAAATACCGCCTCGACGCCGACAAGGCCGTCATCATCCGCACCACGCCACCTGTCGTCATGGACGTGAAAGAGGCAAGCGCCTACTTGGTTTGCTCTCCAAGGAAACTGCGCGATCTGATCGCGAGCCGTCGCGTCAAGTCCGCCCGCATAGGAGCTAAAATCGTCATCCGTCGTGAATGGCTGGATATGTTTTTGGGAGCGTGAGCACTTTTGTCGGTATCGGCTGGATTCTCCTGTCAGGTAAAAATACTCCAACAATCCGGCGCAGGATCGCCTTGGCCCAGTCGTCAGTACCCTAGGTTTGTCTAAATAAACGCTTGGGTTAACTCAATTTGGCTATTTTTGTCATATTTTGACTAAAACGGCTCGCCTGTTTGGCTAATTTGCCTAGTATTCAGGCATGCCTTCAAACGCTCTCGCACACAACGCCGCCAAGGCCTTCAACCCTACAGCCAAAATGCGGAAGTTCACCACATCCACACTTCGCAACAAAGTGGGGCGTGTCATCAAGCATATCAAAAATAACGAGAGCGTGCTTTTAACGACCCATAAGAAACCGCAGGCGGTCTTGGTCCCTTACGAGGAATATGTTGCAGCCTTCACTCCCAAACCCAAATCCGAATCATCCGCTTTGGAATTTTTGACGACACATTACGCCGAGTTGGCTGAATCCATGAACACCCCCGCTGCGCGTGCCGGTGCCAAGGAAGCATTCGAAGCCGGACCTGATGCGTTTCGTGACCTTCGACTCACGGAATGAGCACCAAGTCGAAAGCTAGCCCCATCCTTCCAGCCAGAATCACCGTTCTTGCCGGTGTCAATGGTTCCGGTAAGAGCAGCTTGATGGGCGCATTGCTGCATCAAAAAGGAGTTTCATTTTTCAACCCCGATGCTTTCGCGCGAATGCTCCGAAAAGTGGATGCCAGTCTGAGCATAGAAGCAGCCAACGGCGAGGCATGGAACGTCGGGCGGAAGCAGCTGGAACATGCGATAAAAAACAAGGCGAGCTACAATTTCGAGTCCACCCTGGGCGCAAATACGATACCTAAGCTCCTCAAGCAGGCAGCACTGGAAGGCTTGGAGGTAGTGATATGGTATTGTGGATTGACCACGCCAGAACTCAACATCCAGCGCGTTGCACAACGCGTGGCCAAAGGAGGCCACGACATCCCAGAGGACAAGATTCGCTCCAGGTGGATCTCCAGCCGTGAAAATCTGATCCATCTCCTGCCATTTCTTACCGAGGTCAAAGTATTCGACAACTCGGCCGAGGCGACGGCGCAACCCGATGGCGGCCTTGCCCCCGCGCCCGTTCTGCTGCTTCACGTTCGCGGCAAGAAAATCGTGGCCTGCTCACCTAAGCCACCGGCATGGGCCAAACCGATCATCGCAGCCGCACGCCTAAACGCGTAATCGATCCGATACGAGAAATAGCCGGGCTTGGTTGATTGCACACCTCCGGCTGCAAATCACCATAAACGTGGTGCTGTGCGGTTCGCTACGTCCGACCGCCAGCCAACACCTGACAGTTCGCCCTGTCCTTCTGCGATGAACTCACCCAAAGAAAAACGCGCTCATAACCCGCCGGAAAATTCCTGCCAGATTCCTGTCAGAATTTGTGCAATTTCCTGCAAATTCCTGCCATTCCTGTCAAATTTGCTCGAAAATATTTATACTGGAAATTTATGTTAGTTACGTAATTTCAGCAGGTTGCATACCCGCCACAAATCGAATTCAACTCCCGCCACCTCCACCATTTTATATGACGTAAGTCGCTGGGATTTATCCTTGGAAGCAATTCTCCGACCGAAAGTCAGCGAATTGCTTCCGAAAACGAAGGGCAGTGTATTGCTTCCAAGCATACACGAGCGCAGGCGATGTGGCTATGGTCATTAAATTGGCTCCCGAGATTTTACACGGCAGCGATTTTCGATTCGCGGTTAAAACGAAGGGCAGCGTTTAGCTGCCCTTTGTTGTTTCTGAGTGTCGCACTAGATCCCAATACGCTCGGACATCCACCGGAATACGCTTAGGGCCGAGTGGTAGTTTTGCGTTTTGAGTCCGCTTTTTAAACCACTTTAAATACGCCCTCGCCAAGGGGCCGCAGAAGCATCCCGGCTTGGTCATCTCGCTTCCAACGCGGCGACGAGTCACTCGGCTTCCTCGAGCAATGACTTTGAGTGCTGCATTGTGAACATCGAGGACTTCTCGCCAGACCCGTTCCTTGTGCAGAAAATTCCGCTCATGATTCCGGAGTCTTTGCATCAGGCGTACAAACTGGGGGTCCTTGAACGCTGGGTGTTTAAGATGAACACCCGATTGTTTAACCAATTCATCGACGCGAGGAGCAATAAACGGATTAGTCGCCGCCAGCTTGAGCGCAGTCAAGTAAAGCAGGGTTGAATTAGGTGGAACAGAAGCATTTCGCGTCTTCTTCTTTCGCACCTTGATGGGGTCTGGGAGAGGCCTGTAAACCAGTTCATCAACCGTTAGCTTCTTGGAGAAGAGCTCAGTGGCATCAACACCGACAACCCATGCCCATTTGAGTGCAGCAACGAGTGGCATATCCCTGTCCTCGTGAAGCCAACACCACGCCGTATTCCTTCCAACCACAAGCTTACCTGAAAGGCCGGTAATTCCGCCGATCCCAGGAAGCGATGCACTGGCCCTTAGATTGTGTCCACGTATATCGCTGCTGGTTGTCTCAAGAGCTCCCTGTCCTGCAGCAGCCAAAAGTTTTTCAACTTGTCCCGCACACCAGCTATTGAAGTCGTCAGGCAACGCGATCTCGCTATCCTGCCGGACATGCTTCGGGTGGCCGCAATGCGTGCAGTGGGCCACGTCAGACTGCGCGGCGAAGCGTAGCTGTGGTTTTCCGGAGCCACTCACGCCTTTGATCGTTTTGTTCTTTCCCGGGCGGATCTGATTAGCAGTGATGGTCCCCTTCACGAGAACGATGCGCGGTGTGTCGTCTTCGACGGCGTTAGCGAGTTCGCTTGCGGTAATCGACTCCAACGTAAACCCAGCGCGACCATCTGGAGACCGTCGATCGCAACGGGGCCTACCTCCTCAATCTTCTCAACGACGTGCTGGAAATATCGAAGATCGAGGCCCAACGCGCGACGCTCAATCAGTCCCCCACCGATCTTCACAGCCTGTTCAAAGACATGTATTCAATGTTCCACGCAAAGTGCGAAGCCAAGGGCATCGCCTTTTCGCTTGAGGGTCTTTCAAGGCTGCCAGCACGCGTTCTCGCCGACGAGGGCAAGACCCGGCAAATTTTCATCAACCTGATCGGCAACGCGGTAAAGTTCACCGAACGAGGCCATATCGTCACACGAATAATTTGCTCCCAGGAAAACAACGGCGACTGGCTCATGCAGGCGGTTGTGGAAGACACAGGTCCTGGCATCAGCTGCACCGAGATGGCCCGTCTGTTTCAACCCTTCGAGCAAACCGCGACCGGACGCGCGGCCGGCGGCGGCACCGGTCTGGGCCTCGCCATCAGCCGGGAGTTTGCACGCATGATGAGCGGCGATATCACGCTGCGCAGCGAGGTCGGACAAGGCAGCACATTCACCGTCACCTTGCGATTTGGCTCGCTGACGGAAAAGGTGCCCACCGAGGGAAAACCGGCCGCCCGCCACGTTCTACGGCTCGGGGCCGGAGCGCCTCTACCCAAGATCCTCGTGGTCGACGATCAGTCTGACAACCGACGTCTCCTTTCCGAGCTCCTCGTCAACATCGGCTTCAACGCAATCTCCGCAACCAACGGCGCAGAAGCAATCGTGCTGTTTGAAAAGGAAACGCCTCAAGCCATCGTCATGGACCTGCGCATGCCCCTGATGGACGGCGTCGAGGCAACACGTCGAATCCGCGCCCTGCCCGGCGGCGATAAAGTCAAAATCCTGGGACTTTCCGCCAGCGTCATCCGCGACCAGCAGGAACCCATGCACGGCGTCGACGCCTTCATGGGTAAACCTTTCCGCGACGACGACCTCCTCGAATGCCTGCGCGGAATGTTGGACCTCCACTACGAATATGAAACTTCGGGGGGACCGCACCCACGCCTCCCACCAAGATCGAGATTCCGCAATCCTTTGTCGCACCGTTGCGCCAGGCCCTGACTGCCGCGGACCTCGACGCCATCCTCGCCCAGCTCGCAAAAATGAACGAAGTGGCACCCGGCACCGCGAATCAGCTCCGAGCCCTCGCGAACCGTTTCGATTGGGACGGCCTTGCCGCTCTTCTGCCAGACATTTCCACACCTCCTCAACCATGACGCCGATCCAAAATACTCCCGTGGCCAATATTCTGGTCGTCGACGACACGGCGGCCAACCTTCAGCTGTTGACAGGCGTGTTCAAGGACCATGGCTACAAGGTGCGTCCCGTCACCAGCGGCGAAATGGCGCTGCGCGCCATCGAAGCCCAGATCCCAGATCTCATCCTGCTGGACGTCACCATGCCGGGCATGAATGGTTATGAAGTGTGCCGGAGGCTGAAGGCTGAAGAACGCTGGCGCGACATTCCCGTGCTCTTTATCAGCGCGCTCAACGACACCGAAGACAAGGTGCGCGCGTTTCAGGCCGGAGGCGTCGACTACGTGAGCAAGCCGTTCCAATTCGAGGAGGTCGATGCCCGCGTCCGCACGCACCTCGAACTCCAACGACAAAAAATCCAGCTGCGGCACAGCTACGCTGAACTCAAAGAGCTGGAAACCCTGCGCGACAGCCTCACCCACATGATCGCCCACGATATGCGATCCCCGCTCGCGGCGGTGCAGCTGAGCCTGGAACTTTTGAAGGCGACGATCGCGTATTCCGCCGAGTCGGACGAACTGCTCACCAATTCGATGCGCAGCATTTCCCAGCTTATCGAGCTCGTCTCACAGTTGCTGGACGTGAGCCGTCTCGAGGCGGGAAAACTGGAGCTGCACCGGCAAAACACCAATCTTGTTTCGCTGGCTCAAGACGCCCTTCGCATGCTGCAGCCGCTGGTCGGCACGCGCTCGGTTGTTTCTTCCGCAACGGAACCAGTCCTCGCCAACGTCGATCCCGACCTCATCCGCCGCGTGCTGGGCAACTTGCTTGGGAATGCGTTGAAATTTACTCCAAACTTCGGAGAAATCCGCCTCAGTGTAAAAAACGAGGCCGCAGCGGCTCATATCGAGGTTTCCGATACCGGATGCGGCATCGCGCCTGAGCATTTGGAAAAAGTTTTCGAAAAATTCGGGGAGGTCGGTCAAAAAACCAAGATTCCCGGCTCAGGCCTCGGTCTCACTTTCTCCAAGATGGTGGTTGAGGCGCACGGCGGCCAAATCGGAGTCATCAGCACCGTTGGGCAGGGAAGCACGTTTTGGCTCACCCTGCCAAAGTAGGTCCGAATTCAGGCTGGCCCACGAGATCAAACCTGGGCAACAGGACGCCCGGGATGGAACTCCAAAGCATCGCAGGAACGACTGGAAAACTTATCCGTTAAATCCGGTTAGACATCTAGAGAATTCGGTCGCTCCAACCGGGATCGCCGGAAATGAAACAACGCAGGTTCGCTAGGAAATGCTTCACCAAGGCATCGTCCTGATCGTGGCGACCTCCGGCGGAATGCGGTGTGATAAAACAGTTCGGCGACGACCACAACGGATGATGCGGCGGCAGCGGTTCCGGATCAGTCACGTCGAGATAGGCCGCACCGAGTTTACCCGAACCAAGCGCCTCCAACAAAGCATTTTGATCGACCGTTGTGCCACGGCCCACGTTGTAAAAGCGCGTGCCGCGCTTGCACCAGGAAAGTCGACGGGCGTTGACGTAGTTTATCGTCGACGGATTTTCCGGCAGGACATTCACCACGTGATCAGCCATCGCGATGACAGAGCTGAGCTTCTCCTCCGGGATCACGTGGATGCCAGGTTCGCTGTAGGTCTTGCGGCGCACCGCGTAAATTTTCATCCGAAAAGGTGCCAGCAGTTCCGCGAGACGCCGCCCGATCGCACCATAACCAAGCAACAGAACCGTTTGGCCGTTGAGTAGGCGGGAGTCCGCACGCCGTTCCAAGTGCTGCCACGGCCTGTCGCCAAGCTGGTCGGCGTAAGACGGCAAGAGCTGTCGCGCGCAAGCCAGTACCATCGCGAGCGCGTGCTGCGCGCACGGCTCTGCAAACACGCTCGAGGCATTCGTGAAGGCGGCTCCGCGTCGCCGAAATTCTTCGCGGAAGTCTTCGCGGTCATAGCGCGTGAATCCCGCAGACGTCAATTCCACCCACCTCAGCCGCGCACACTCTATGACTTGGTTAGCGTCAGGCTGCCCGAAGGCAATGTCCGCACGCTCAAGAGCGGCATCACGCTGACTCGCGTTTAAAACCGACGCCGAAGCATTCGAGCTGAAAACCATCCGGTGAGGCCGTACGGCCTCCTCCAGCAGCTTGGTCGCCGCAGCATCGAACTTCGCATTCGTCCAAATCGTGAGCGGTTCGGCCATTTTGAACAGAGCGATCCGTGCGCTAGGGGTTCAGGCCGCCACGATCATTCGCTTTCGGTGAATTCGCACAACGCATGGACATTCAATCCTGCTGCGCGCAACCGAGCCGAACCACCTAATTCCGGTAAATCGATGATCGCTGCCACGCCTACGACCTCGCCATGGAGCAGACGAAAGAGTTTTGCGGCCGCCAGCAAAGTGCCGCCCGTGGCGATCAAGTCGTCGACGATCAAGATGCGGTCGCCTGGCTTGCAGGCATCGGCGTGGATTTCCACCGTCGCCGTGCCGTACTCGAGGCTGTAGTCCTCGGAAAGTGTTTTGAACGGAAGTTTCCCCTTTTTGCGAACGAGCGCGAAAGGTTTGTTCAGACGATAGGCCAGCGCTCCGCCCAAAATAAAACCACGCGCATCGATGGCTGCGAGAATGTCGATTTTTTGAGTCGCACAATCAGCGGCAAACGCGTCTATCGCCGCTCGAAACGCCTCTGGAGCGTGAAAAAGCGTCGTCACATCGCGGAAATTCACGCCGACTTTTGGCCAATCGCGCACCGTTCGGATCTTCGATTTGATGAGGGCTGAGGGGCTCATGCTTTGAACAGATATCAACGAAACAGCGGTGCCAATCCCATTTCTAAAAACGAATTTCCTCCGGGGCGCCCCCACGGCACCGGCAACACGTCGAACTGTCAGCGCTCCGTGCCTTTCGCACAGACATTTTCCAGAACGCTTTCTGCCTGCCGGCTCTTTGCCGGCGCACTCGCGCTGTCGTTGCTAAGCTCCTGCAGCACGCCGACTGGTTCGCAAAAAGAAAGTGACAAATGGACAACTTCCACCCTGGGACTGTGCGAGGATTATCCGGAAGAAACACGTTCGTTAGCTCACGCGTATGAAGATCTCGAGTTGGCAGAACGGTCCGGCGCGAAAGGGCTGAGGATCGCCTTCGGCTGGGACGCCATAGAGCCGGAGCGCGGCCAGTACGATTGGGCGTTTTGGGATGAGTTTGTTCACACGGCCGTTAAGAAATATCACATCCGGCTAATTCCTTACGTTTGCTACACACCGAAATGGGCCGCGAAAGATCAGGGCGAAAATTTCTGGCGCTCGCCGCCGCGCGACGCCGAAGATTTCGCCCGGTTTATGGCGGCCATCGTGCATCGGTACCGAGATGACATTTCCTCGTGGGAACTCTGGAACGAACCAGATAATCCCGCCTATTGGCTGGGGACACATGAGGAGTTTGCCGATCTGGTCCGAGCGGGAAGCCTAGCAGTCCGAGAATCTGATCCTCGCGCAACCATCGTTCTCGGCGGCCTCGCTGGTGAAACCGATTTCCTGGAACAACTTTTTGCAATCGACAAAATCGCTCCCGCTGTCGATGTAGTAAACATCCACAGCTACTTCGAAACGTGGCACCCGGACCCGATCGAGAGCTTGCCATCGTATGTGGAGCGCGCTGCTTCCATCGTTAAGACCTACGGTGAAAATGAGCCACTTTGGATGGCTGAAACCGGTTATAGCTCCGTGGATGGACGCGCGGCTGTCTCAGGAATCTATCACGCGCATTTCGAAGGCGAACACACGGACGAAGCGCAAGCGACAGCTCTCGCGCGGACCTTCGTGTCATGCCTAGCCACGAAGCGATTGCCTCTTGTCGCTTGGTATAGAATCAACGATCTCCCGCCGGGTGAAAACGTCATCGGCGACGATAACAACCGCCATCTCGGAATCCGCAACGTCGCAGGCACGAACAAACCCGCTGCGCAGGCTTTCGCGTTGCTTGCGCAGTGGTTCCAGCAGCCTTACCGCGTCGTCGAAGTCGATGCGCACGTGCAGACCGAAAACAATGATGCTCCAAACATACGGGGCTTCGCACTCGAGGATGGCCGCACGATCGTCGCAATTTGGTTCGGCACGAAGCGAAGCAACCCGCCCGACACAGCACTCATCCCGGACACGCGCCATGCCACAGTCACTCTCAAAACGCCCGTGAAAGGCGCCACCCGTTTGCTCAGAGCCGACGGCACACTCGTGTCTTCTGAACGCATATCGTCGAAGCGAAAACTTTCGCGACGCGAAGTTTCAGTCAGCATCACGGGAGGAGAGCTAATCTATTGCGAAATATCCGGGACCAGAAGCCGCTGAAGACCCGGCGTCTACTCCAAATCGCAACCGGTAAATTCCGATCCGTTTAGCGGCCGCCCTCCCGATTCCGACAAAATAGGGCGCAGAATAAACTGAGTTTATGCGACGTCTTTTTCAAACAACCGCGGCTAGGGCCGATAAATTCTCCAAAGCTGCGCCCCCTTTGCGCCAGACGTTGATAGTGCGCGGTGGAGATGTGGTTTTTTTCTTTCAGGCAGGCATCGAGCGCATCATCGTAAAGGATAGTTGAGAAATCGGTTGTCCGCAGCTTGTGAGCCATCGCAAACTTGATTGCATCTGCGAGATTGAACGGCTCGCCTTCAACAAGTTGCAGCGCCTTCTTCGCGTCCTGCAACCGAAGCCGATCGAAGCCAGCCGCCAGCTGAGCCGCTTCCAAGAGCGAAAAACCGGTTGGCTTCACCACAGCCATGGCGGCCTCGGCGTCTTTCAGTTGAGCTTTCTCCAGCGACGTTATTTTGGGTCGAGCAGCAGCGGCCCCATGAATCCGCTCGTTCTCCCATACCTCCCGCAATTCTTCCGCTTCGGCTTGCGACTGTCTGACCTGCTTCCGCTGCTGTCCGGCGATGGTGTTCGGTGTGTATCTCTCCAGAGCGGTGCTTGCACGAAGTCGTACAAAATAGGTCTTCCATCCTCGTTGGCAGTGTTGGGGCTGGCACCTTCTTTGAGCAAGCGCTTTACCAGATCTGGCTGGCCCCGATGTGCGACAAGGCGAAATAAATCATCGATCTTGTCCTTGGGGATGGGTCGTTTGAGAAAAGGTGCTAGTACGGTTGGCTCACTCCGCCAAATGGCAGCTTCGAAAGCGGTGTCACCAACTCCATAATATCTAGAATTTGGTTCGGCTGTCGGGGGAGTATTTGCATGAGGGTCTGCTCCGAGCCACAGCATCAAGGCGATACCGCGAAGGTCTCGGTTTTCGGTGAATTCGTGGAGAGCTATATCGATCTGTTCTTGTAGGCACGGGAATCTGTCTCGATATTGCCGGATAAAACCAAGAATCGGGCGTCCTTTGAAAGAGAGTGAGCGTGCGACAGCATTGTTTTCGCACGGATCGATCCCCGCTTCGATGAAGCGGTCCATAAGTACTCGATCGCAGGTTTCAAGGACGGTACAAAAGTCTAGCGAGTGTGGATCGGCGCCAAATTTCAGTAAGAGTTCGACCATCTCACGATCCTTGTCCCGAACTGGTGACGAGAGACATTCATAATAATCTCCATTCGGGTCATAACCATTGGCGAGTAAGAGAGCCGCGAGACTGAAGAAGCGTCGTTTCACCGAGATCTGCAGAGCCGTTGAACGGCGTTGCAATTTTCTGTCATCGGGCGGGGGAAATTGCAAAGGCCGCCCCTCGACAATCCACGCTTCAACCTCATATAACTTTCCTCCCTCGCACAAAGCCAGCAGAGGCTCCACCGCTGCAAAATCTCCAACAGGTCGGCGAGCCACAGGAAGATCCGCCTTGGTCAAATCAGATGGACGTCGCAATTCCATGCAGTGACAAAAGCTTCAACAATCTAAATGTGAGTCACCAAAAAAATTCCGCCTGCAATCGGAAAGGACGCCATTTCCAGCTCAACCCTTGTCGCGTCACGAAAACAACGGCAGCGAAAATTCGCGAATCCGAGCAATAACCGATTGAAATGATCCTTCCGGATCACGGAGGCCGTTTCGGCTGATGAATCGCTCCCACTCCACCCGTTTCTCAGAAATAAATTGATCAGAAAAGGCCACTACTGGTTCCTTGGTCGGCACCGGTGTTTGGCGGCGAGCAAATGTCTGCTGCACAGCGGTCCGAAGTTGGTTCATGTCAAGCGAGGGAGTAGTGCGCAGGAACCAAACGTCATAAAAGTCCTTCATTCGGCTGTTCCTCATGCCACCGGCAACGATGGCGTGTATCTTTTCTGCCAATACAGTGTAAACCGGATAGGCGCGAATCTGTGGCGCAGGAAAATCTGGCAATAGATTGGTGAAATGCACCGATTCCGGGCCAGGCGTGACAGCGTGACCATAACTAATATCAATCTGTAAAGGAATCACTGCTCCGTCTAATGTGGCCCGAAACTTAACGCGAACACCTGCGTAGGCGGCATCTTCATTGATGGTGGAGACAGAAAAGCTTTTCTCATCGAAGACGAGGCCGTCCGGCTGCGAGATCTTCATTCCCATGAGAAACCGAAAAACCATTTCGATTTCATGGGCATCACTGGGACCGAACCCAAGCAAATCGACATCGCGTGTCGGGCGATGTGGCTGGTCGCTCCACACCGCAAAGAGCATCGCGCCCTTCAGCACGAACCGATGAGCGTAAGGCGACGCGCTGAGTCGGTGCAACAACCGCTCAACGGCGAAACGTATCATAATACGGTCGGGCAGATCACCTCGCCGCCTTGCTTCGTTGTTCAATCGCTGCCGGATAGATGCCGCAATATTAGGGCCCGCTTGTATCATAGCGGCCTGAAAATAGTGGGAACAACTTGCTCAACGCTAGGCTAAAGCGGCTGTAAAGTAGGGCTTCATCACATTATCGACCCGGCAGATCTTTCCGAAGTGGACGAGTTCATCAACGGTGCAGAGTTTTTCCCGGAGCGCTTCCCGAAGTGCCTCCCAAGCCACGTCCTCACCGATCTTGTTTCGGTATTTGAATAAATCAGCGACCGTCTTGGCAGGCGAGTAGACCCGAACGTCAGTCCCTTCGATGCGGTGAGTCTGGATTCCCTCAGTGAGGGCCGCGCCCGAAAACCTGAAAACCTTGTACTTAACGAAGTCCAACTTCGGCATCCAATCCTTGGAGCCGATTGCGAACCAAACCGAGTTCGGGAGCTGGGTTGTGAATTGATGGAATATCAAGGCCGACATAAGGCAGATCACTGCATTGGGAACACGCCGCGCCACCTGCACAAAGTGATGCTTTTCGGTGGTCTGAGCACCCGGCACCGTGTACAAACCGCGACCAAGCCGCTCCACGACACCCTGTTTTACAGCAGTTTGGAGGTATACGCCTGAAAAGCCGCGGCGGGCCAAATCGGCGGCGCGGATAACGGTTTCTTCCGCAAACTGTTCCCGGAGAAGATCAGATCGAGTTTTAGCTTTCATCAGTAACTAGCAATATGTTCCGATGATTTATAAATTCAAGGAATATCTTAATAATTTCCTATGTTTCGTATTGGTCGCAGGCCTAGCTTTTACAACCGAAAGACGCCCTCCGATCAAAGCCGAATCTTCGGCGTAATAAGGGAACTTGTAGTATCTTCAGCCGGTGTGAGGTGATTGCAGGCGTCGAATGAATCCGTACCTGTTTTGTGCTGCGACGTTGTGAGGCAGCTGAATTCCGTTTCATCATATAGGCTTTCCAATCCCTCCAGCCCCCATTTGGACTTAAGTTGTTGCTAAATAATCTCTATTCCGCGGGCTCACAATGTAACTTCCATCATCGATCAACATGGCCGAACCTTTTAGCTCATGGATGTTAAACGCATAACCGGTGGAAAGCTTGTGGTTGCTGCGGCAGGCTGCTTGCTCACGGTTTTTGCTCCTTCAGCGAAGCGGATTTGCTTTGAAAGACGGCCCGTCGTTCTGATCAGGCGTGGCGGGTTTATGGAGCTCCACGCCACCGCGAAATCTCCACGAATTTCGCCGTCATTATTCTTACCAGCATTCTTACTTTGACACCCCCATAAACAACGAAGCCCGTAAGTCGTTAGAATTACGGGCTTTATTCGCTGGCGTCCCCACGGGGATTCGAACCCTTATCGAAAAAAGGGATATTGAAGCTACGCCGGGGATTTGGTCCGACGGAGCATGCCCTTTGTTAGCGCGCTAACACCTCTGCGCAGAGGTGAGAAAATATTTCCCGAACTTTTGAAAAGTTCTGGCAAAATCGGTAACGTCGAATGCCGTACCTGCCGCCAGAACTGCTTTTACCTGCCTTCAAAGTGGAGGGCGGCGTGAACGTGTTCAAAAATAGCCGTGGCAGCTATGAAGTGAGTTTCCGAATTAAGGGAAAGCAGTGGAACCGGAAGCTCGGCACAAGAAAGAAGGCAGAAGCTAGGGCAAAAGCTGCTGCGGTGTTTGCCTCTGTTGTACGGGCAGAGCGTGACGAGGCTGAGGCCCGAACCCTGGAACGGGTCTTTGTAGAGCTCGCAGATCTGAAGCAACTTGTCAGAAGCATGGTTTTATATCCAAGGCTGTGAATTCTTAACCTTTGCTCTTTCGAGCAACAACTGGAGATCGAATTTCTCCGCTTTATCCGCACCATCCGGTCGATCAGCGACACAACGCCTATAGTTGACTGTTCTTCGTTTCGAATTTTCCGCCATAATAATGAAGCTGTGGGGTGCGCCGATTTTCTCACCGGACGCGCTGTAAACCAATCTGAATGATGGGCTAAGATCAAGCAAACAAACCACAGGGGACACTCTGCCAAAACAATGTATATGGACAAATTCCGCCTTCGCGGTCTGGTGAGACGGTCGGCATGCCGTCATCGGTAAATTCTACCTCTCGCGTAGATGGATCCGCAATGATAGGCTCCTGCTAGAAGGTTGGTTCGGGCTTTCTTCTCTTTACGGCGGAGAGAACTTCTAAGATGCAGGCATCGATATGTGAGCCATGGTATCTACTTAATGGCCATGCTCAATCCGCCGATTTGTTGGGCACTTTTCCTTTCGGACGATTTCCATGCGTTCATGGAGGAAACTAAAGAGGAATTTTCTGTGCCAGCCGAAGAATGGCAATGGCATGTAATGCGAAGTTTTCTAAAACCAACCACTACATCCCAAGAAAAAGCCGAGATCCAACGAGAGCTGCTGGGCCGTTTTTCATGTTTCATCAGTCGGATCGCAACCCGACGCTGGAAGCAATTCAGGCGGGTTAACGGTGCCGATGGTCTTAACGAACTAGTCTCAGTAGGTAAGCATGCTTTTATTACCGCGGTCGAACGCTGGAAGCCTACCCACGCTAAGCCAATTGCTCACTACGCATCCAAATGGATTACTTACAGCTGCCTGAATGAGGCATTGTCTATGAGTTGCGGCGGTATGGTGCTTCCACGTCACGTTTACAGGCTCTGCGTACAATACGCCGCGTTACGTGCCGGGCAGGGGCTAGAAGACGCCGAAGCATTTCTCCGATCTGCAAAAATCCGTGACAGGACGCGGCGGTTGGTTCGGGAGCAATACTCCAACTACCTGCGACCGCCTCTGAGCTTTGACCAATCATCTACAGAAAGCGAATATCCTACGGATTGTACGCTCGGGAATATTGTCCCTGATGAGATGCTGGTATCCCGCTCTGTCGAAATGAGTGACATCATGAATCTAGTCCGGGAATTCTTGCTGACTCACTGCCGTCCGCGGGAACGGTTCATTTTCGCGTCACTCCATCCCTGCACTGCTTTCGATCACGCCGATTTCAAAGACCCTGGGTGCGCGGCTGCCGAATCAGTGGGCCCTGCAATTGTTTACGTTCAAAGGCCGAAAATGGGCTATCGAATGGTCGGCAAAAAACTCGGCATCTCATCGGAGCGTGTCCGTCAGCTCTACGTTGACCTGACCCAAAAGCTTCGTTGTCACCTCCAAAACAGGGGCATCGATGAAGAGATTCTGGTCGCGGCTGCCAGTCCTTAGTCTCGACTCGGATCCCTGCATCCGTAAAATATGGTCACAAAAATGTCCCCGGCGTCATCCGCGCTCATCGGCGTCTTATTGTCACCTACATTGTCACTTTGCCTATTTTACAAATGACAAGACCCGTAACTCATTGGAATTACGGGCCTTAATCGCTGGCGTCCCCACGGGGATTCGAACCCCGGTTCTCACCGTGAAAGGGTGGTGTCCTAACCGGGCTAGACGATGGGGACTAACCGCGGAAGGGGGTGGACGCTAGGTTTCCCCGCCTCTTGCGCAAGGCTTTTTTTCAAGGGTTTTTCCGGTCAGTGATTTGAAAAAATGCCTCGCACCCGCATCGCTTTGCGGCGAAAGAAAATACTTCCATGACCTACGCCGACATCGCCACCGAAATCCCCCAAAAAGCACTCACCACCGTCGACGGTCTGCCGTACCCGAAAATCGCGTCCGGAAAGGTGCGTGAAATTTTCGATCTCGACGACGCTCTGCTCATCGTGGCGACCGATCGCCTTTCGGCTTTCGACGTCATTCTCCCAGACGGCATTCCCGGGAAGGGCATCATTCTCACTCAGCTGAGCAACTGGTGGTTCGCGCAAACGACCAAGATCATCACTAACCACCTGCTCCCCGACCAAGCGTCGTTGATGACGCGCAAATATCAGATCCCGCGTGAACTCCGCCTGCGCAGCATGATCGTGCGTAAACTCAAACCTCTCCCTATCGAGTGCGTGGTCCGCGGATATCTGGTTGGCAGCGGTTGGAGTTCTTACCAAAAAACCGGCGAGGTCTGCGGCATCAAGCTCCCTGAAGGCATGCGGCAGGCCGAACGCATTGCCGACCCAATCTTTACACCCACAACAAAAGCACCGAAGGGCCAGCACGACGAGCCGATCAACGACGCACAGGGCGAGCAGCTGATTGGCGAAGAAATGTACCGGCACGTGCGGGCCGTGAGCCTCAGCCTTTACAAGCTTGGCCACGATCGGACCGCCAAAGCCGGTATGATTTTAGCGGATACAAAGTTTGAATTCGGCACCGACGCCGAGGGCAAATTGGTCCTTATCGACGAAATCCTTACGCCCGATTCCTCGCGCTACTGGCCAAAAGATCGCTACGCGCTCGATCAATCTCCTCCGAGTTACGACAAGCAATACGTTCGCGACCATCTTGTCTCAATCAAGTGGGATCAGAAGCCGCCCGCGCCTTCGCTCCCGGCCGAAGTGATTCGCATCACGCAGGAGAAATACCTCGCAGCGCTGCGCAACTTGCTCGGTTAAAAAGCCGACAGCCTTTGCAACTCAGACCCTGCGAACAGCAGGGTCTTTTCTTTATCCGGCTTCCGTGCGACGCCGAACAGCCGACGCACCACTGCGCGCGCGCAACAATTCGCGCCGCAACCAATCCAATGCGGCATTCACAGCACGAGCCTGCACCGCCGAACGCGGTCCTGGATAGCAAAGCCGCTTCGACCACACACCGTGCGGCGAATAGAGCGCCACAAAAACCGTTCCGACCGGATTTTCCGCCGTGCCACCACACGGGCCGGTAAAGCCAGTGACGGCGAGCGCATAATCAGAACCCAAGCGTTCTGCCGCACCTGTCGCCATCGCCACAGTATTCTCAGAACTGACTGCTCCGTGCTGTTCTATAATACACTCCGGCACGTCGAGCAGCAGAACCTTCGATTCATTGCTATAACATACACACCCTCCGGCGAAAAACTTGCTCGCGCCGGCGACGTCGGTGAACGCGTGGGACAATAACCCGCCCGTGGCCGTCTCCGCCACCGCGAGCATCTTCTCCTCGGCGCGCAGGAGATCGCCGACGATTTTAGCCAGCGAATCATGCCCGTAACACACCAAATCCTCCCCAAGCACGCGGCCGCACTCACGGGCGATTTCTTCCAGCTGGCCATAGGTTAGCTTTCCCAATGGAGAACTTAGCCGGCAGTCGACTTGGCCCTGATGCGCGCAGTAAGCAATGCTGAGCGCGTCTCCGAAACGCGCGAAAATCGGCAAAAGTTTCACCTCCAACGCAGACTCGCCCACGCCAGCGGTGCGCAGCTGCACAAAACTTTCGCGCTCGGCTAACAGTTTGAGTTTGGCCAAGCGTGGAATGACCTGGTCGAGGAACATCGGATGCATTTCGGTGGGCGGCCCCGGCAGCATCACCAGGACTTTACCATTTTGCTCCACCCAAAGGCCGGGGGCCGTACCATTTGCGTTCGGCAAAACCTCAGCGCGTTCCGGACGGTACGCTTGTTTTAAATTATTCGGCGGCATCTTTCGGCCCGCTCGCTCGAAGCGCTCCTGCATCGTCTTTTCAATGGAAGGATCGAAAATTAATTTTTGTCCAAGCACCTCGGCGATGGCCTCACGCGTCCGATCATCGCACGTTGGCCCAAGTCCGCCGGTCGTGAGTACGACATCAGCCCCTTTCCAGCTCTCGGCAAACTGCTTCGCTATTTCAGGCGCTTCGTCGGTGATTGTGATGTTACGCTGCAGCAACACACCGCGTCGGGCGAGTTGCGTTCCTACAAACGTCAGATGCGCATTCGCCGTCAGCCCGAGCAGCAGCTCATCGCCCAATGTGAGCAACTCGTAGCGTTTATTAATGACAGGAACGCGCCCATCGTTGGTATTCGGTGAGGGTGAAACCATACTTGCCGGACTGAAAAATAGTTTATTGTACCGAAAATGCCAGTAATCGAGCCAGATAGTGGTGAGCCTTTGAGCCTGAAAGAGAAAGTTCGCAGGCTGCCGGACAAACCAGGCGTCTACCTCATGAAGGATCGCCTTGGTGGGATCATCTATGTCGGCAAGGCCAAAAGCCTGAAGAAGCGCGTCTCAACTTATTTCCAGCCAGCGAGAAGCATGACGCTGC
Organism: Nibricoccus sp.; assembly: GCA_047600805.1. Classification (GTDB taxonomy): domain Bacteria; phylum Verrucomicrobiota; class Verrucomicrobiia; order Opitutales; family Opitutaceae; genus JADKHC01. Next base: position 4,032,232 of record JASGKG010000001.1, on the reverse strand, counting down.
ACCCAAAGATTCGCGCGCTGGTCGAAATGATAGCGGACTTCGACATCATCGAGGTGAAGTCTGAGCCGGAGGCATTATTGCTCGAAGGTCGTTTAATAAAACAGTGGCGGCCGAAATATAATACCGATTTTACCGATGATAAACGGTTTTTGTTAGTACGCGTGGATTTCAATGAGGAAATCCCGCGCTTCCGCTTGACGCGGATAAAAAAGGATGATCGCTCGCGCTATTTTGGCCCTTTCCCGCATAGCAATCTGCTGCGGAAAACCCTCGCTCAAATGCGCCGCCAATACGGCATCTTGCTCGCCGATGCCACGCCGCAAAAACTGCCCGACGGACGTTGGCAGCTCTACGACGATGTTCGGCAAGAAATCTACGGTTTTGCGAACGAGGTCAGTCCGGACGACTACCGTCGCCGCGCCGAAGAAGCATGCGCGTTTCTCGAGGGGAAATCCCGCGAGTGGCTGGAGCTTTTGCGCCTGGAAATGCGGACGGCTGCTCAGAAGCAAGAGTTCGAAAAAGCAGCCGAACTGCGCGACGTCGTTTTCGCGTTAGAAAAGACCCTCGCGAAAATGCGCCGCTTCGAACGCGAACGCCCGCTGCCGAGCGCCGATGCCGACGCCTTAAATGCGCTCCAGGATGCGCTCGGACTACCCACTCCGCCGAACCATATGGAGTGCTTCGACATCTCCCACATTTCCGGAACGTTTGTGGTGGCTTCGATGGTTCATTTCACCGATGGCCGGCCGGATAAAAACAATTACCGGCGTTTTCAGATTAAAAGCTTCGTTGGCAACGACGACTTCCGCGCGATGGAGGAAGTCGTCGGGCGTCGCTATCGCCGCCTCCACAACGAATCTCAACCTTTTCCCAATCTCGTCGTAATCGACGGCGGCACCGGACAAATCGGAGCGGCGCTCAAGGCCTTCGCTGCCCTCGAACTCGAGCCGCCTGCCATGATCGGCCTCGCGAAGAAAATGGAGACGATCATTTTCGCCGACGGGCGCCCGCCGCTCAATCTGCCGCTCACCCACCCCGGCCTACAGCTCCTGCAACGGCTGCGCGACGAAGCTCACCGCTTCGCCAACACCTACAACGCCGATCTTCGCTCGAAGAAAATTCGCGAGTCCGTCCTCGATGATTTTGCGGGCATGGGCGACGTGCGACGCGCAGCGCTGATGGCGCACTTTGGTGATATCGACAAGTTGCGCCGTGCCAGTGCCGATGAAATCGGAGAAGTCGAAGGCTTCGGCCCAAAACTTGCCGCGGAACTTTACGCGTTTCTGCACCCGCCACCACGCGAGAACGAAAAGGCCGACGAGCACCCCGAGCCTACTTTCTAAGTCGCACAATTCGGTCGAGCGCTCTCGTTGGCATCGCCCACTTCAAAAACAAAAAAAGCTTCGCGTGCTTCGGCGCGGCGTAATGCGTGTTCGGACGTCGCGCCGCGAGCGCCCGCTCCACGACTCGCGCGATATCATCCGGACGTCCTGCGATTCCCTTTAACTTGCGCGCACCGCCCTGAAAACTCTGCGCAAACTGCGCGTATGCGCCGGGATTCGCGACCACTTCGTGCGACGCGCGATCCGCGGCATCGATGAATTCGGTCAGAATAAATCCCGGCCGCACCAACACCACGTCGACTCCGAAGGGTTTCAATTCGCCCCGCAGCCCATCGGTAAACGCCTCGATCGCATGCTTTGTAGCATCGTACACCGACGACATGGGTCGGGCGATCCGGCCTGCCACCGAACCAATATTAACAATTCTTCCCGCACCTTGCGCACGCATCACCGGCGCGACGAGTTGAGTGAGCCCAAGCACCGCAAACACGTTGGTTTCAAAATTCCTTCGGATCGCATCGAGCGCCACTTGCTCGACAGGACCGCGCTGTCCGTAACCAGCGTTGTTCACCAAAGCGTCGATTCGTCCAAAGCGCGCCAGTGTGTCAGCGACCCAGCGTTTGCGATCGGCCTCGCTGGTCACGTCACCTGCAAGCGCGAGCGTGTTACTGCCGCTGGGATCGATCTCTGTGCAGAGTGCGTGTAGTCGCTCCACTCTACGCGCTGCTAGCGCCACTTTTGCTCCCGCGCGCACCAACCTTCTGACGACCGCTTCACCGATTCCGGATGACGCGCCCGTCACGATAACAATTTTCCCGGCGATTGAAGGCATGCGTTCAAGCAAAACGTTACGCGTCTCCAAAAGCAACCCGCCCTACGTGACCACCCCACTTGCGAAAGGATCGAACGCGAGTATCCGTTTGGCATGCCAGCCTCTCGACCATTCGCAATCCTCGCACTTTTTTTGACTATGTTTTCTCTCAGCAGAGCCGAGGCGCTGGCCGTCGGAGCAACCGCTCCGGGCCTCACCGCCGTAACCGAAACCGGCGACCCGATCAACTTGGGTGACGTCTACAAAAAGGGCTACACGCTCGTCTATTTCTTCCCAAAGGCCGACACGCCGGGCTGCACTGCACAGGGCTGTTCGTTGCGTGACGCCTACGAAGAGTTGACGAAGCACGGCGTCACCGTGATCGGCGTGAGCACCGACAACGCCAAAACCCAAAAGGAATTTAAGGAGAAGTACCACTTCCCGTTCACGCTCATCGCCGACACCGACAAAAAGGTAATGCACGCGTTCGGCCAAGAGGGCATCATGTTCGCCAGCCGTCAGGCCTTCCTGATCGACAAGACCGGCAAGATCGTCTGGCGCGACCTGCACGCTTCTACAAAGCAGCAGGCGACGGACGTGATGGCCGCTCTAAAACAACTCGGCGCGAGCTAAGCAAAACCAAGGCGAAGCGCTAAAGGAGCCGGTGCCTCGCCGGGACGAACCGTCCCTGCCGAGCCGTGGTTGGGAATTTGCGTTGAGGTCAACGTGCACCACCGCCGCCGTTTAGGCAGCGCCGCAACGCAAGGCTCACTCGACCACGAATTCGGCTTTCAATCCGATCTGGTCTGACGCGCCGCCAACCAACACCTGAAACGCGCCAGGCTCCGTTTTCCAGTCGTGCGTCTGCACGTCCCAGAAACCGACGTCGCGCACCTTCAGCTGAATTTTAACCGACCGTGATTCGCCGGGCTTCAAAGTGACTTTCGCGAAGCCTTTAAGTTCTTTCTCCGGGCGAGGAACAGAAGCTTCCACGTCACGGATATAGACCTGCGCGGTCTCAGCGCCTGCGATCGAGCCGGTATTCGCAACGGTAAACTCAACTGTCAGGACGCCGTCGGCGCGCAGTTTATTCGCTGAAAGTTTCAGGTCGCTGTATTTGAAAGTGGAATACGACAAGCCATGTCCAAACGCGTAGAGCGGCTGAATTTTTTTAGACTCATACCAACGATAACCGACAAATACACCTTCCTTGTATTCGATCATGTAGACATGTCGGTTCATGTCGTTGTCAGGTTCCCAGCCGGTATACAGCTTCTCGCCAGCCGGTACATAATTCGCACCGGGAGAATCCTGGAAGCGTTTCTCAATTGTGATCGGAAGTTTGCCCGACGGATTCACGTCACCGCACAAGATTTCCGCGAGCGCACGATTTCCGATCTGGCCAGGATACCACGCGTAAACGACCGCAGCGGCCTTTTCGTTCCAGTCTGTCATTTTGATGCCGCCGCCGGAATTCACGATCACCACGGTACGCGGGTTAAGAGAAGTGACGCGCTTCGCGAGTGCTTCGTCTGCCTCGAGCATCGCAAAGGAACGATCCCAGCCTTCGCTGTCGAAGGTGCCGGTGCTCAACAGGACCACGTCGGCCGAAGAAATCTGTTCGTCGGTTGGGTCGGCGACGTATAGGAGCGAGTCGCCGTAAACCGCCCTCAAGGCATCGCCGAGCAACACGCTGTTGTAGCCTTCCACTTCTGCCGAACCACCGCCGCGCGGCAATTTTTCCACCCACTTTCCGGTGAGCAGAATCTTGCGCACCGCGCCTTTCTTCAGCGGCAGCAACCCACTGGTGTTCTTCAACAGCACAATTGCTTCGCGCGCGGTCTGCAGCGCGACCTGTTCGTGCTGGGGAAAATTTTTCAGGAACGACTCGTCTTTGATCGGACGATCGCAGAGCCCCATCGCAATTTCTGTGCGGACGATACTCCGCGCCATGCGGTCGACCTGCGCCTCGGTGATCTTGCCTTTCTTCACGAGCGCGAGTCCGTCGGTTTTGATGAACTTGTCGCCGGGCATTTCGAGATCCTGTCCTGACTTCATGATCTTCTCCGCGTCCCACACGGACCACCAATCCGTCATCACCAACCAACGATAACCGAGTTTTTTGCGGAGCAATTCATGGATAACAAACTCGCTCTGCCCGGCCCACTCGCCGTTCACCTGATTGTACGATGTCATCACCGCCGTGGCGCCCGCGGCGATGCCCGCCTTGAAGCCCGGCAAATAGATCTCGTGCATGGTTCGTTCATCCAGCACCGAGTTCGACGTGCGGCGATGGTAATCGGTGTTGTTCGCCATGAAATGCTTCAACGTCGCCATCGTGCCCGTATCGAGCACGCCGCGCACGTAGCGTTCAATCATGCGCGAGACCAAAAACGGATCTTCGCCAAAGTATTCGAAACTGCGCCCGCATTGCGATTGGCGGTAAATATTCATTCCGGGCCCGAGCAGGACCGCGATGTCGCCCGCGCGGCACTCCTCGCCGATGCTGTGCGCATATTCGTAGGCGAGATCAGGGTTCCACGTCGCAGCGAGCCCGATCGGCGCCGGGAAGGCTGTTGATTTTTCGAGCTGGCCGCTCAGTTTTTTTCGGATGTGAACGCCGCCCGTCGCATCGGAGAGATAAAGCTGCGGCAAACCGAACTCCGGAAAGCCTTTCACGAAAAACATATTGTGGCCGCTGATGAGCGCGAGTTTCTGCTCGAGCGTGAATTTGGCCAAAATATCACCCGCGCGTTTGTCGGCGTCTTCATAACTGACGGGCGTTTTATACGGTGTGTCGGGAGCTGCGGTCGTGACCATGGAAGAAATTACAGAAAGAGCGGAGGCAAACAAGAGGGCTGACAATTTCATGGGGAAAGGGGAAATGAAGCCGTAGAAGTCAACGCCACCCTCGCCTCGTCGCGAGCCGAAATCAAATCGTACAGTTGAGCAGCCTGCCCACCCCGGAAGCGCGCGAGGGCACAAAAAAAACGCCGCAGCGTTTCGGCTGCGGCGCTTTGAAGATCGTAATCGAGATGGCTTACAGCTTGCCAACTTCGAGACCGAAGTGCTGCACGGCGTTCTTATAGCAGATATTTTCGACCATGTTGCCGATGAGCTCGCGATCGGCCGGGATGGCGCCGCTTTCGATGTCGTTGCCGAGCATCGAGCAGAGGATGCGGCGGAAGTATTCGTGGCGCACATACGAGAGGAAGCTTCGCGAGTCGGTGAGCATGCCGACGAAGCGGCTGAGCAAACCGAGCTGCGAGAGGGCATTGATCTGCCACTCCATGCCTTCCTTCTGGTCGAGGAACCACCAGCCTGAGCCAAACTGAATCTTGCCGGGCATCATCGTGCCGTCTTGCACGTTGCCGATCATCGTCGCGAAGACGTAGTTGTCGGCCGGATTCAGGTTGTAGATCACTGTCTTCGGGAGCTTGCCTTCGGAATCGAGACGATCGAGGTAACGCGCGAGACCGCGGGCTTGCGGGAAGTCACCGATCGAGTCCACACCGGCGTCGGCGCCAAGGCGCTTGAGCAGGCGGCTGTTGTTGTTGCGGATCGCGCCGAGGTGCAGCTGCTTCGTCCAACCGCGATCAGCATCGAGGTGACCGAAGAAGAGCATCATGAACCAGGCGAACTTGTTCGTCTGATCAGGCGTGGCATTCGTGCCGGCGCGGGCCGTGGCGAAGATGACCTTGGCCTCGGCTTCGCTGCAGTCGGCGTCCGGAATATTTTCCATGCCGTGGTCGGAAACGCGGGCGCCGAGCGAGTGGAAGAAGTCGTGGCGATTCTTGAGCGCCGAAAGGAAGGAGCTGAGATCGCGGATGTCGGTGTTGGACCTGGCAGCCAGTTGGTCAACCCAGGTGTTGAAGCCGGTGGCGTTGTTGACGCCGAGCGCCTTGTCGGGGCGGAACGTCGGATAAACTTTGGTTTCGAGCTTCGATTTCTTGATCGCGATGTGGTGGGCGAGATCATCGACCGGATCGTCAGTCGTGCAGACGACGTTCACGCGGAAGTTCGTGAGAATGCCGTGCGTGGTCATCCGCGGCGTCTTCAGCTTCTCGTTGGCGGTGTCCCAGATTTTCTGCGCGGACTTTTCGTTGATGATGTCGTTGATGCCAAAATAACGGCGCAGTTCGAGATGCGACCAGTGATAAAGCGGATTGCGGATCGTGTAAGGAACCGTCTTTGCCCAAGCCATGAACTTATCGAAATCGCTCGTCTTGTTGCCCGTCACGAGGTCCTCGGGAACGCCGTTGGAACGCATCGCGCGCCACTTGTAGTGATCGCCGGCGAGCCAGATTTGGAAAAGATTTTCGAACTGGCGATTGTTGGCGATCTGATCGGGCGGCAGGTGGCAGTGGTAGTCGAAAATCGGCTGCTTGGCCGCGTGCTCGAAGTAAAGCGTGCGCGCCCATTCGGTGTTGAGGAGGAAATCTTCGGGGAGAAACGGTTTGGCGGTAGACATAAGGCCGACAGCTTGAAAAACCCGTGCGCCGGACACGAGCCCGTTTTTCTTATAAGAAGCGATTTAACTCCACTCGGCGTTCGGCTGACGGACAGATTTTGTTCGGCTTGAGGGCGGCGAACGAACGGCCATGCTCCGCCTGTGCGTATCCCCGCTGCGCTCACCCGGTTTTGGCCGCGCCTATTCATCGGCCTCGCCCTTCTCACAGCAGCCACCTGGACCCTCCCTCGGTGGTGGTGCGGCCGAGAAGGCACGCGGTGGTTTGTGGGCGACGCAGAGCTCACGTTGCGGCTGGCGCGGGAAGTCGCGGCAACGATCAACCGAGGCGTTTCATCCAAAGAATTCACAAGCGACGTTTCTCTTTTTAAGCACGAGTGGGTCTTCGGCACCTACCAGATGGGTGCGCTCGGGTTGCTTCAACTGTGCATCGAGCACCCGGAGATGCGTGCGGATTTTCTGCCTGCTGCGGAACACGCCATCGACGTGCTTCTGTCCGAGAACGTCCGAGCCTTTGACCGAAAGAGTTGGCGCGAGGATCCGTTGGAATCGCTGGCCGGCTCAAAGGGCCACGCGGCGTATCTGGGATATTTGAACTTGGTCCTCACGCTTCATCGGCGCATCGTGCCGCAATCTCGTTTCGCAGATCTTAACAATCGGATTTCGGCGGCGCTCGCTCGCCGCGTGCGGGAAAGCGCGGCCGGGATTCTGTACACTTATCCCGGCGAGGCGTATCCGATCGACAACGCCAGCGTGTTGGCCTCGCTGCTCATGCACGAAAAATACTTCGGCGGAGCACACGCGGATGTGACCATCGCGATGCGAAAACATTTTCAGGACACTTGGCGCGAAAAGAAAAGCGGACTGCTTTTCCAAGCGATCGACGGGCGCAATGGCGAACCCTATGACGAACCGCGCGCCAGCGGCACTGCACTCGCCGCCTATTTCATTTCTTTTGTCGATGCCGAAACTGCGCGGCTCTTGTTCGAATCACTAAAAGCGAGCTGCGCAGGCTCTTTCCTCGGGTTCGGCTTTATGCGCGAATACCCGCCCGGCATCGAAGGCCGCGGCGATATCGATTCTGGGCCCGTCATTTTAGGCATCAGCCCTTCTGCAACGGGATTTTCGATCGCCAGCGCGCGCGCGTTGGGCGACCGACGCCTTTTCGTGCAGCTTTATCGTCTGGCCCACCTCACGGGTGCACCGATTGCGCGAAATGGGCGCCAACAATTCGTCACAGGAGGTCCGCTGGGGAATGCGATTCTTCTCGCGATGCTCACTGCCCAACCATCCGCTCGATGAAAAAACGTCGCACGCTCTCACGCATACTCGTCGAAGCGGTCGCGGTCGTGATCCTGCACGCGGTCTTTCTTCAAATGCTCGCAAAGGCGCGACTGCTGGAGCATCTCCTCGCGCCGGGCGGCAATTCCTTTTGGGCCATCGCCGCCACCGTGGGATTTTTGGCGTTCCGTGTATTCTTATATCTGCTCGGGCCCGGCTTGCTCCTGTGTCGCCTATGGTTCTGGGCGACACGGAACGACAAAACAGGGCCGGTTGGAACGCCGACGACCAAGCCGGTGAGCTGACTACTTCTTTTTCGCGCGGGCGATCGCCTGTTTGAGGGCGCGCTCGTAAGCTTTGCCGTTCAACGGAAGGTCCACCGGTTTCTTCGTCCACGCGGAAAGGACGATAGCGTTGGCGAGTTCGACCGAGCAAAGTCCATCGGCCGCGGGTGCGAGCAGCGGTTTCCCGTCGAGAATCGCGTCGGTGAAGTTTTGCAGCACTTCCGTGTGCTGTCCGCCGTGTCCGGCGATCGGAATGGCTATGTCCCAAGTCGCTGGTTTGGCAAAACCTTCTTTTGACGCGCGGCAAAACTCGCTCACCGGTACTTCGGTGCGGATCAGCGCGAGGCGGTCGTTTTCGTAGACGAGAACGCCCGCGCTCCGTGGCGACTTCGAGTCGGTTCGTGCCGGGAGCTTCGCCGGTGGACGTGATCAGCGTGGCGTTTTTCCCGTCGGCATATTCGAAGTACGCGGTGACGTCGTCCTCTGCTTCGATCGGATGATAGCGGCCGAAATTGCAGAAGCCCGTTACGCGCTCCGGCATGCCGAACATCCATTGGAAAAGATCCAGGTTGTGCAGGCACTGGTTCAGCAACACGCCGCCGCCCTCGCCTGCCCAGGTCGCACGCCACGAGCTCGAGCCGTAATACGCGTTGGTGCGAAACCAATCGGTGATCGTCCACTGCACCCGTTTCACCGCGCCGAGTTCGCCGCTTTGCACGAGTTGGCGGATTTTTTGAAAGTATGGATCTGTGCGCTGGTTTAAGAACGCGGCGAAAACTTTCTTTTTGTTTTTGTGCGCGGCGAGAAGCTTCGCGGCGTCGGCCTTGTGCACGGAGATCGGCTTTTCGACGAGCACGTGCAGACCGGCCTTGAGCGCCTGAACGCCGATCGTCGTGTGCGAATAGTGCGGCGTCGCGATCAACACCGCATCGATCAGGCCCGATGCGAACATCGCCTCCGGCGTCGCGAAACCTTGAGCATTCGGCCAGCGCGAACGTTTCGCCGGATCAGACGAGACGACCGCGGTGAGTTCGAGCCCTTTGATTTTCCCCGACGCGATATTCGTCGCGTGACCGACTCCCATTAAGCCGAGTCCAACAACACCGATGCGCACTTTGCTCATAGGTCGGTGATCTTCAGCGAAAGCCCGGCCGCTGACAACCCCTCAGGAGCCGGATGAGCGCGAGACATCACTTGGCGTAACGTTTCAGTAGCGCTTCGGGCACATCGAGCACCACGATATCGAGCGCTTTGCCGTCCGTGAGCTGTCCCGACTGAATGGCGATGCGCTTGCCGTCGGGTTTGAAAATCGGATGCGTGTGATCGGGGCGCATTTTGTGGTCGGTCGTGAGCAAGATGCGTTCGCCGTTGTTGCGATCGATCAGGTAAACGTTGCCGAGAAACGTGTCGCCGACCGCCCAGTTTCCGTCAGGCGAGCCGTTGCAATGCCAGAAGCCGCCCGTGCCGCGCGTCATCTTTTCTTCGACCTGGCCTAGGAGTTTCATTTGGTTCGTGCGAAGATTGATGACGGCGATGCCCGTCGGGTGTTCGCGCAAATAAGGCAGATGGCCCATGATGTTGAACATCACTTCGTCCTTCGTCGCGACGGTCTCGTGCGTGATCCATTCGTCGGGATATTCGGCGTACAACGGACGATTGCCGGTGCCATCGGCGCGCACCGTCCACATGCGTTGCGGACCATCGCCGGTCGTCTCGTGGCAATAAATGATTTCGCCCGGCACCCACGGATTCGTCTGCACATGACCCATGCGAAAATCGACGTCGATCACGGTTTTAATTTCGCCGGACTGCAAATCGATGCTGCGAATCCCGCCCGGGCCTTTGCCCTGTTCGGCGAAACGTTTGCGCGCTGCCTCACGGCTTTGGTTCGGGTCGGTGTTTTGATCGTCGATCTGGCGGCGGCCCGCGGGCTCAACGGGAGCAACATCGTTCGCGCTCGCAGCGGTAGGAGGATTCCGCGGCGGGCGCGGGGGCTGCGGGCCCCAGGAAACGCCCCAGTAGATTTTGGTTTCGTCTGCATCGAGCGCCAAGCCGCCGGCGTCGCGCAGATCGGCCGGCAATTCGCAGATCACGCGCTGATACGCAGTGGCGTCTTTCGGTGTCCCGGCCATCGCATCGGCGATCAGCGGGTCGAGATTAATTTCCACGAGCTGCCGCGGAGTTTGCGCAGGCTCGAGTTCCTGCTTCTCGGGATTCCACACAGGCCCACCGCGCACGAGGTAGAGTTTGTTGGCCTTGCGCGAGAGATTGAGACTGCCCGTGCCGGAAGCAGGACCGTCGGTGATTTGGACGATGTCGCCCGTCTGCTCGTTGACCAAATAAGCCTGCGGACCGCCGCCGCGATCGGAGCGGAAGATGATCCATTTGCCATCGGCCGTCCACGTCGTGTGGGTCTGGTAAGGTTTGGAATCGCTCGCGGGATCGGTGGTGAGAAACGTCAGCGTCTGGCCCGTGACTTTATCGGTGATCGTCCGCTTTTCCGGCGGAAGATGACGTCCGACATTGGAAGCCTGAACCGTCAAACAGAGACAAGCAGCCAACAACAAGGTGATGATTCGCGGGGCAGCAAGGGATCGGAGTAACATGAATGGAGTTTATTACAGACCGGCCGAGACGCCAGCCCCGCCCCCGACGTTTCTCGCCGGATAGTCAGACAGTCAGAAGGCTGACGCGATGGATCCGTACACGAAAAAGCCAGCCGCGTCGCCGGGGCTGGCTTTCTTTTAAAAAACTAAACTCTCCGCTTACGGCTTAATCTTCGGGCCGCCCTGCGAGAGGTTGCGGGCACGGAGACGCAGGCCGTTGAGGCGGATGAAGCCGGTGGCGTCGCTCTGGTTGTACCAGCTCTTCACGCCTTCCATCGACGCGATCTTGTCGTCGTACATCGAGTACTTCGATTTGCGGCCGCAGGTGATAATGTTGCCCTTGTAGAGTTTGAGCCGAACCGTTCCACTGACGTAACGCTGACTCTCGTCGACGAGGGCTTGCAGTGCTTCGCGTTCCGGAGCGAACCAGAAACCATTGTACACGAGCTGCGCGTACTTCGGGATCAGGCTGTCGCGGAGCTGGAGCACTTCGCGGTCGAGCGTGAGCGATTCCACCTGGCGGTGCGCCTGCATCAGGATCGTGCCACCCGGAGTTTCGTACACGCCGCGGGACTTCATGCCGACGAAACGGTTTTCAACGAGGTCGACGCGACCGATGCCGTGCTTGCCGCCGAGCGTGTTGAGGGCTTTGAGCAACGCGCCGGGCGTGAGCTTCTTGCCGTTGATCGCGACAGCGTTGCCCTTTTCGAAATTGATTTCGACGTACTCGGGCTTGTTCGGAGCGTCCTCGGGCGAGACGGAGAGTTTGAACATGCCCTTGTTCTCGGGCGTGGTCGGGTCGAACCACGGATCTTCGAGAATCCCGGCTTCGTAGGAGATGTGCAGAAGGTTCCGGTCCATCGAATACGGCTTCTTGAGCGAAGCTTCGACCGGAATGTTGTGCTCGGCACAGTACGCGATCATCTCGGCGCGGCCGGGGAATTTTTCGCGATAATTCTCCATTTTCCACGGAGCGATGATGTTCAGCTTCGGGTCGAGCGCCATGTAGGTGAGCTCGAAACGGCACTGGTCGTTGCCTTTGCCGGTGGCGCCGTGGGCGACGGTGTCGGCGCGCTCTTTGTGCGCGATCTCGACCTGGGCTTTGGCGATGAGCGGACGCGCGATCGAGGTGCCGAGGTAGTACTGGCCCTCGTAAACCGCGTTGGCGCGGATCATCGGGAAAATGAAGTCGCGGGCAAACTCCTCGACGAGGTCGAGTGTGTAGTGTTTCGAGGCGCCAGTCTTTTTGGCCTTTTTGTCGAGGCCGCGGAGTTCCTCTTCCTGGCCGACGTCAGCCGCGAAGGTGACGATCTCGGCGTCGTAAGTTTCCTTGAGCCACTTGACGATGACGGACGTGTCGAGTCCGCCGGAGTAAGCGAGGACGATTTTCATAATAGTTATTGGTGTGAAACTTTAACCGCGAATGGACGCGAATTAACGCGAATGGTCAGAGAGGACTATGCGCTCCCACTCAAGCTTTGCACGTTGGAAATTTAGGAGCAGGCCAACCTGCAAGCCGCTAATCCGGAGATAATTTAACATCTGGCCGCGTTCGTGGTCGGTGATCCTGTCGATCACCTTGGCATCTACGATAACCGAAGCAAACGCGACAAGATCGGGAACATACTCTGCAACTTGCACGCTTTTATACAGAACGGGAAAGCGTTTCTGCTGCTCGAACGGAATCTTCGCTAAACCCAGTTCAACAGCCAAAGCGTTCTCGTACGGCTTCTCGTGCAGCCCGTGACCCAGCGAGTTGATCACCTCCATCGCCGCGCCTACGACGCGAAACACTTCCTCCCGAAACAAAACATCGTTCGCAGCCATGGACTATTCGCGTTAATTCGCGTCCATTCGCGGTAAAAAAATCCGTCAGCGTTTAGACTTCGCCGCTTTCGCGAGGAAGGCCATGATCGACTTCTGCATGTGGAGACGGTTCTCGGCCTGATCAAAAATGATGGACCGCGGGTGATCGAGGACTTCCTGCGTCGCTTCGTTGCCGGCATAAGCGGGCAAACAGTGCATGAAAAACGCATCCTTTTTCGCCGCTTCGAACATCTTCGTATCGATCGTGTAAGGGCGGAGCATTTTCAGCCGCTGTTTCGACTCAGCTTCCTTGCCCATGCTCACCCAGACGTCGGTGTAAACCACATCAGCGCCGCGCACGGCGTCGTAAGGATCGGTCGTGAATTCGTAGCCGTCGTCAAAACCTTGGCTCTCGAGAAACGCGTCAAACGCGGGCGAAGGGCGAAAACCTTTCGGGCCCGCAACGGCGATCTTCATGCCGAAGTAATTAGCGCCGAGCACCCAGGAACTCGCCATATTGCAAGCCGTGTCGCCGACGAACGCGATCTTCTTGCCCTTCAACGAGCCGAGCAGGTTCTTGCTCTTACCCGCCCAACGCTCCGCCAGCGTGAAAGCGTCGGAGTACATCTGGCACGGATGCAAAAGATCGGTGAGCGCGTTGATGACCGGAACCGAAGCGTGCTGCGCGAGCTTGACCACGTCGTTGTGATCAAAGGTCCGCACAACCAGCCCGTGCACGTAACGCGAAAGCACGCGCGCGGTATCTTCGATCGTTTCGCCGCGGCCGAGCTGAATGTCGTTCTTGTTGAGAAACAGCGGATTGCCGCCGAGCTCATGAATGCCGACCTCAAAGGAAACTCGGGTGCGCGTACTCGATTTCGAGAAAATCATCGCCCATGTCTGATTTTGGAGCACGGGCGCAGTTTTCCGGCCGCGGGATTTTTTGAAGCTCGCGGCCTGCGCGAAAACCTCCGCTGCTTCGCGCAACGAGAGGTCCGTTTCTTTGAGGAAATGCTTCATGGGAAACGGTCAGTCATAGGCAAGACCGTTGTCGTCGACCAGAGAAAAAACCGGCGCAAGCCTCAGCCTCTGGCCGCCAATGACTTACGCATAATCTCTACTGATTGCGCGAGCTCGTCCGGCGTCGCCGTAAGAGGCGGAAGCAAACGAATAACGTTTCCACCGGCGACCGGCACCAGCAGCCCGTTTTCGCGGAAAGCGGCTTGATAGGGAGCAACGTCGGACGTGAATTGCAGCCCAACCAAGTAGCCTTGGCCGCGCACGCCGAGCAGGTGCTTCGGAAATTCCTGCACGAGTTTCTGGAGCGACGCCTGCCACACGGCGCTGTTGGCCGAAACCTTTGCGAGCAATTGTTCGCGTTCGATCACGTCGAGCACCGCGAGAGCAGCCGCACAAGCCAACGGCGTGCCGCCGAAAGTCGTGCCGTGCGAACCGGGATGAAACAACTCGGCAACGTTTTCACGCACCCACATCGAGCCGATCGGGAAGCCGCCACCCAAACCCTTCGCCATACCGATGGCGTCTGGTTGGATGCCGGCGTGCTCAAACGCGTAGAATTTGCCGGTACGGCCGATGCCGCACTGCACCTCGTCGATTAGGAGCAGCAGGTTGTTTTTGGTGCAAAGCTCGCGCAAGCCCCGAAGAAATTCCGTCGTGCACGGATTGATGCCGCTTTCGCCTTGAATCGTCTCGATGAAGATCGCGGCCGTCTGCGCGTCGACGAGGTCGGCGAAGCTTTTCAGGTTGTTGATTTCTCCAAACGAAAAGCCCGGCACGAGCGGGCGAAAACCTTTTTGGATTTTCTCCTGCGGCGTGGCGCTCATGCCACCGAACGTGCGGCCGTGAAACGCATTTTTCGCGCAGATGATTTTGTAACACTCGCCTTCCTTGCCGCCGGCTTTCATGACGCCGTGCAAACGCGCGAGCTTAATCAGTGCTTCGTTGGCCTCAGCACCGCTGTTGCAGAAGAAGACACGCCCCGGACCGGCGTAGCCGACGATGCGGCGGGCGAGCTCAGCCTGATTCGGATTCCGGAAAAGATTACTTACGTGAATCAGTTCGGCAGCCTGGCGTTGAACGGCGGAAACCCAATACGGATGGCAATGACCTAGCGCGCTCACCGCGATGCCCGAGGTGAAATCGAGATAGCCTTTGCCCTGATCGTCCCAGACTTGCGTGCCTCGTCCGCGCACGAGCGTAAGCGGAGCACGCGCGTAGTTCTTGAGAACATGCGCGTCGTACAGATCAGCTGTGCTGGTGCGTAGGATATTTGGCGTATTCATGGGAAAAATCTTTCGTCGTGAAATGGTTTCTCTTCCTCCGTCTTGCTCGACCGGAAGAGTGGGGAAACGAGTAAGACGAAAGAAAAATTCGGCTCAGCTCTGGACGATCTCGGTGCCGATGCCTTTGTCGGTGAAGATTTCCAGGAGCAGGCTGTGCGGCAGGCGGCCGTCGATGAAGTGGACGCGCTGCACGCCTTCCTGCAGTGCTCGGACGGCGCTGGCGACTTTCGGGCGCATGCCTTTGTCGATGATGCCTTTTTTCTTTAGATCTTCCACTTGGTTTACCTTCAGCGTGGAAATCAGTGATTCCGGATCAGGCGGCGCGGAAAGCAGACCGGGGACATCGCTCATGTAAACGAGCCGCCGCGCCCGCAGCGCGCTGGCCACGCGGCCGGCGGCGACGTCGGCATTCACGTTGTAAGGTTTGCCGTCGAGACCCTCGGCGACCGGCGAGATGACCGGGATAAAACCTTCGGCGATTTCTTTCTTAATGACCTTCACCTTCACTTCGGTGACGTCGCCCACGTAGCCGAGGTCGACCTTGTTGCCATCGTCGTCCTCTTCGAGCTTCGCGCAGGTGAGCACAGAATCACCCGGGATGCCGCGCGGTTTGCCTTTGGCCACCACGATCGCGTCGCAGACGTCTTTGTTGACGATCTCGTTCAACGTTTTCTTCACGACTTGCATCGTGGGCTCGTCGGTAACACGGAGGCCGTTGATGAAATTTGCTTTCAGGCCGGACTCGGCCATCGCGCGCGTGATCGCTTTGCCGCCGCCGTGCACAACCACGACATTGATGCCAACCGCCGCGAGAAACGCGATGTCGTAAGCGACGCGCGTCCGTGCGACCGGATCGGGATCATCCATAAAACTGCCGCCGTACTTCACGACAAACGTGGAGCCGCGGAAATCCTGGATATATGGCAGGGCCTCAAGGAGGACTTTTGCTTTTGCTGTGACTTCGGAGATATCGATGCTCATCGAAAAAATCGGGCAATCAGAGCGCGCGGCTGTGCGCCGCGAGAGACTGAATTTGGAAAAATGGTACGATCATAAAAATCCGAAGTGGGGAATGCTCTAGGCCGCTTGGCGCGGCATTTCCATAATAATTTTCGGTGCGACGAAGAAATCTGCGTCGCTGTGCTGCTCGCGTCGGCCGCCCCGTGACATCGCTGTTACACAAATTCGGCTTCACTCCGAGAGCGCGACGGGCAAATTCTCGCACGTGCCAAGTACCAATCTCGCCTTCTCCTCGCGCGACCAACACCGCGCCTGGCTTGCCAGCCAAGCCGCTCTGCCCGCAGGTTTTCGCGTGGGCACCACGCGTTTTGAGTTCACGCCGTTCGAAGTGCCGAAGCCGGCGAAGATGACGCTCACGCTCATCGTGCTCGATCAGCCCACGCCTGATTTCGCAGCGATGTTTACGAAGAACGCGTTTCCCGGCGCGCCCGTGATCGTCGGCCGGAAACGTTTGGAAGAACCAAAACTCGGCGCGATTCTGGTTAACAATAAAATTTCCAACGTCTGCGCACCCGGAGGTGTCGAAACTGCCGAACGTCTCTGCACGCTGGCCGCGAAATCACTGAGCCTCGGCGCAACTGAAATTCTGCCGAGCTCAACCGGCGTGATCGGCTGGCGCCTGCCGGCCGACGCGATGGCCACTGCTCTTCCGCAAGCAATCCAATCGCTCGCCGACGGCTCGATTCTTCCCGCAGCCGAAGGCATCGTCACCACCGATCTTTATCCGAAAATTCGTCGCGCCGATTTGCTGGGCGGCAGCATCGTTGGCATCGCGAAAGGCGCCGGCATGATCGAGCCGAACATGGCGACGATGCTGGTTTATATTTTGACGGATCTCGCCGTTCCGCGCGCCGAGCTGCGCAGCATTCTCGCACGCGCCGTCGATCGCAGCTTCAACTGCATGAGCATCGACAGCGACACCAGCACATCCGACACCGTCGCGCTGCTCTCGTCGGGCAAAGTCCCATGCAAAGACCTCGCTGCGTTCGAAGCGGCATTAAACATCGTCTGCGCCGATCTCGCCGAAGACGTCGCGCGCAACGGCGAAGGCGTTCGCCACGTCATGCGCGTGAAAGTTTCCGGTGCGCCCACCGAACGCACCGCCAGAGCCATTGCCAAGACGATCGTCAACGCACCGCTCTTCAAATGCGCCGTCGCCGGCAACGATCCAAACGTCGGCCGTCTCGTCCAAGCCGTCGGCAAATACGTCGGCGCGCACGAACCGAACATCGCGCTTGGAAAAACGCAGATGAAACTCGGCGGAATTCAAATTGTGAAAGACGGCGTCTTCGCGCTCGATCCCGCGAAGGAAAAACAACTCGTCGCGCATTTGAAAGCCGCGGAGCTCTATCAGAGCGCCGAGCCAAAGGACGGTGTGTTTTCCCCACCGATCGATTTCCCTCCGCACGAACGCTGCGTCGAAATTGAAGTCGACTTGGGCGTGGGTAGCGCGAGCGCGACTGTCATCGGCGCCGACCTCACGCACGAATACGTGAGCGAAAACGCTGATTATAGGAGCTAAAACGCTAACAAACGCATTCCCACAAAAAGCGGAGCTTACGCTCCGCTTTTTTAGTCTAACGTTATTCTTTGCGTGATGTTGCCGCCGACGCCGCGTCAGCCATAGCATTCAATAAACCTTTTATCTCGATGAAGAACCAACAATGGAATGACCTTTGCGCCGTCGTGCGCGGCGAAACTCCGAAGACACTGCCAATCGGCTTCATCATCGATTGCCCTTGGCTCCCCAATTGGCATGGCGTGCAAATCGCCGATTACCTCTGTAGTGACAATGTCTGGTTCGACGCCAATCGCCGCGCGCTCGAAACCTTTCCTGACATTTGGTTCCTCCCCGGCTTCTGGTCGGAGTTCGGCATGTGTACCGAACCATCCGCCTTCGGCACGCGCTGCCAATTCCCGCGCAACGAATTTCCTTTCGCAGAGAAAATCATCAGCGACGTCGCGCAGGTCGACACGCTCGCCGTGCCGAATGTCGAGACCGACGGGCTGCTGCCGTTCATGTTGAACCGACTGCGCTGGGCTGAACCCAAGATCAAAGCGATGGGGCACGAGATCCGTTTCTCGGTTTCGCGTGGTCCGCTCAATGTAGCGACGTTCCTGATGGGGACAACCGAGTTCCTCTGCGCGATCAAAACCGATCCAGAGCAAATGCACAAACTGCTCCGCATCATCACGGCTTTTCTAAAGCAATGGCACGCGCTGCAGCGCAAGACGTTCCCCTCGAT
Organism: Nibricoccus sp.; assembly: GCA_047600805.1. Taxonomy (GTDB): domain Bacteria; phylum Verrucomicrobiota; class Verrucomicrobiia; order Opitutales; family Opitutaceae; genus JADKHC01. The sequence goes on along the minus strand of JASGKG010000001.1, from coordinate 4,014,064 downwards.
CAGCGGCATCATGATGCTCGACGACATCGTCGGTTTCATGGGCGAAGCCGATTTCCTCGAGTTTGGGATGCCTTACATGAAAGAGCTCTATGGCGTGGATTTGCCTGTGAAATTTTTTCACAACGACGCCGCGTGCGCGCAGTCGATTCGCCACTATCCGGAGATCGGCATCAACCTATACAATCCCGGTATCCAAACGCCGCTGGCCGAGATGCGCCGTCTCTGCGGCAACAAGCTCACCATTCTCGGCACGATTCCACCGCGCGACGTACTCGCACAAGGCACACCGGCAGATGTTCGCGCCGCAGTGAAAAAACTTCTCGCCGATACACCTGATCGTTCGCGCCTCATTCTTTCGTGCGCCGGCGGAATGCCACCCGGAGTGAGCACGGAAAATATCCGCGCTTTCTGCGAGGTCGCTAAAGAGTACTCAGCCTAACGCGAGTCGCTTTAGCCCGCTTCACTTCTTCGCACCCAAGCGCAGAATCGCTTCGAACTCCTCCTTCGTCAGTGACGATACGGAAAGCCGTCCTTGCCGGAGGAGTTGCAGGTTCGAAAGGGATTTCTCGATTTTGATTTCTTCCAACGTCACGGGCCGCGGGAGCGCACGCGTCGCTTTTATTTCAACAGCCGACCAATCGCCTTCGTCAGCGGTCGGATCAGGAAACGCTTCTTTCGAAACTGCAGCCAAACCCACGACGGCTTTGGTCGTCACACTTTCATAAAACAAAACCGCGTCCCCGCATCGCATCGCACGAAGGTTATTGCGCGCGGCAAAATTCCTTACCCCCGTCCAATCGGTCTTTTTGTCGCGGGAAAAGGTTTCCCACGAGTACGCTTCCGGTTCCGACTTCACGAGCCAGTGATTCATCTCTTTTAGGTATACAGATCGGTTTGATCTGCAACTTCCGCAAACGAAGAACCGCATGGGACAAAAAAGTGTCACATACTACGTGACACTTTTTTGGGACGGACACGGGAAGTCTTCGCGCGATAAATCGCGATCGAGCACCGGTCTCTATTCGTTCACGTGCACCACCTTCGCGGGCGGGAAGCCGTTGAAGTACGTAGCTGAAGCGTGGCTGTAGGCGCCGATGTTCGTGCTGTAAACCAAATCGCCGCGTTCAAGGGAAGGCAGATTTTCTGCCATCGAAACGACGTCGAGCGCATCGCACGTCGGGCCGAAAACGGCGCTGATCTGCGTAGCGCCTTTTTTGAACGCTTTGATCGGATAGTGGCAGTGGTCGAAGATCACGCCCGAGTAGGTGTGATAAACGCCGTCGTTGATGTAATAGCACGGCTTGCCGTCGCGGACGGCTTTGCCGACCACCGAGGAAACCGCATAGCCAGCGGTTGCGACCAGAAAGCGGCCTGGCTCAGCGAGTATCTGAATGTTCTTGGGGAAGAGGCGCGTGATCTCGGAATTGATGACTTTCGCAAGCTCCTTGAACGGCTTCACCGTCGCGTCGTACGGCGCGGGGAAACCGCCGCCGATGTCGACGAGGTTCATCTTCGTGTAGCCACGATCTTGGGCTTCCTTGAAGATGTTGGCGGTGAGATTTAGCGCTTGGACATAGTTGTCGAAATTCGTTGTCTGGCTCCCGACGTGAAAGCTGATACCTTCGACCGTGAGACCAACTTTGTCCGCTTCGAGAATCAAATCGACCGCTTCGCCCGGATGGGCACCAAACTTCGACGAGAGCTCCACCATCGCGCCGGTATTCGGAACTTTGAGGCGCAGCACGAGGCCGGCTTGCGGCGCATGCTTCTTGATCTTGTGAATTTCCTCGACGTTGTCGAAAGTGACTAGCGGTTTGTATTGGTTGAGCTCCTCGAGCGTGTTCGTCGGCTTGGTGGGATTCGCATAGATGATCTTGTCCCAGATCCAATCTTGCCGCTGTTTGGCCGGCATGCCCTTGATGTTCTCGTAGACGATGTTGAATTCCGGCATCGATGCGACGTCGAAGCTCGAGCCTTCCTTGTAGAGCGTGCGCACGATCGCTGGGTCGGAGTTTGCTTTGACGGCGAAGTAGACCTGCACGCGCGGCAGATACTTTTTGAACTGCCGGTAGTTTTCGCGCAGCGCGTCGTGATCGATGACGAAAAGCGGCGTGCCGTTTTCTTTCGCGAGGGATTTAAGCTTGGCCAACGAGATCATGGTAAGTTTCAGATGATAGGGTTGGCCGGAATAGCAAGTAGAACCACGCGACGCCGGCCCGGCGTGTGGAAGGAATTAGTTTCGCTCAACGTCCGTCCTGAATGAGGAAGTTCTTAAACTGCCACGGATCCTTCGTATCGAGGTCGGGTTTGTTGTAGCCTTTAAACTCGTTGTGGTAGTCGCGCAGCGGCGTCCAGTCCGACGATTTCGAAATGAATTTGCCGAGGTACGGTTTCGCGATGTCGAGAATGTAATCGTGCGGCAAATCATCGGGGACCAAGAGACCTTCCTCTGGATTCTCAATCATCCACATCGTCGCGGCCGTGACCGAAATGGCGACCTGCATCGTCGTGGCGTTTTGATGCGGGACCAAGCGCCGAGATTCTTCAATGCTCAAGTCGCTGCCGATCCACCAGGAATTGTAAGCGTGGCCCATGAGCAGAGCGCCGAGAATATCGGAGCCGCTCGTGATCTCGTCGTTCATGATGCGGAGCTTCGATTGCAACTTGTAGTCGTTGCCACGAAGTTCGTTCAGCGAAGCGATCGCGCTATCGCACGGGCAATACGCATAGTGGACCGTCGGGCGGTAAACTGCTTTGCCCTTTTCGAGGACGGTCAATTTGTCCGAGATCGTGAAAGCTTCGCCGTGGCGGACGACCATTCCCTGTATCGTGTAGTTCGGCACCCAGGTGCGCACCCACGTGTTCATGCCCATGCGTGCAAGGCAGATCTGGTTGCGGGGACCTTCCTTGTGCTGGTAGGCGAAAGCAGGAAGCGTCTTTTCGTGCGTGCCCCACCCCATTTCAGCGGTCGTGATACCTTCCTCGCGAAATCCCTCAATCGACCACGTGTTAACAAACTCGTCGATCCGCTTGGGCTGCTCGGTGATCTGCGTGTCGCGTTCGGAAACATGGATGACTTTCACGCCGAGCTTTTGTGCGAGGGCGTTGAACGTGTTGTCCTTGATCAGTTGCGCGAGCTCTTCGGCTTTTTTGCCAACGACTTTTCTATCGGCGATCAAACTTTCGCCGATATCGATCAGGCCTTGTTTGGTGAAATGGGAAATGAGGCCCGGATTCGCGCCGTGCTCGATGATTGCGGTGGGGCCTTTGGCTTTCCACTTGGCCGTCATGCGGCGCAGATTCATGTGACGCCAGTAAAGCGTCTTTTCGGTCGGATGCTTGCCCGAATTATACGGATCCCACAGCTCGGTCGAAGTGTTGATGTAGCGCACGCCGTGATCGTGACACCACTGAAGAATTTCCAGCGCGTCGATGTTCCACGCGAGGTCGATGAGGATGTCACCCTGGCCAAGATACTTGCCGAGGAGCTTCTCCATGTTGTCCTCGGTCACGCGATCCTTCACAAACCGAACTCCTTTCGAGGTCCATTCCTTCAACTTCTCGCGGCGATCCTCGAAATCCATGATCGTTACGTTTTTCGCCGGCATTTTGATATGCTTGAACAGAATCGGAAGCGTGCACTCGGCAACGGCGCCATAACCAACAAACAGAACTTTATTATTGAACGTAATCATGATTGAGCTGACTGATTTTTTCCGCGAGCTCAACGTCCGGGGTTGGGCCGTTTCGAGCGAATGCGCGGCTGTGCTGCACGAGCAGTGTGGAAACGCGCGCGACTGACAAGCAGTTTTGAGAGGGAAACTGCAGGAAAATGCGCGGGCCGCAAAAATCGGCCCGCGCATGTGACAATCTCGTGTCGGAAAAACTGTCGCGTAAATCAGACCAGACCGGCCGTCTCGTCGAAGCCCAACCAAAGATTCATGATCTGAATCGCCTGGCCGCTCGCCCCTTTGACGAGGTTATCCTCGGCGGAAGTGATCACGAAATTTCTGGTGCGCGGATCGAACACCGCGGAGATGTCGATGCGGTTTGTGCCGACGACGTAAGCGGTGTCGGGAGTTTCGCCGCTCGGCAAAATCTGAACGAATGGCCGCCCGTCATAAGTCGCCTTCCAGGATTTGTAGAGAGCTTCGATCGAAGGATCCGATGCTGGAACCGTGATCGTCGTCGCAATGCCGCGCCGCATCGGAGCGAGATGCGGATTAAACTGAATCACCGTCGACACACCCGTCCGCAACGCGAGTTGTTCTTCAACTTCGGCCAGATGCCGGTGCTTAACCAATCCATAGGCCTTAGCGCTTTCAGCACGTTCACAGAAAAGGTAGGCCTCTTCGGCCTTCTTGCCGGCGCCGCTGACGCCGCTGAACGAATTCACCACAATGTGTTCACGCGAAACGATTCCATCTTTCAGCAACGGAATGAGCGGGATCAAAATGCTCGTCGGATAACAACCGGGCGCCGCGATGAGCTTGGCTTCGGTTTTCCAAGCGGGCGGCGTGAGCTCGGGCAAAACAAACCGCGCTGACGGCAAAAACTCCGGAGCGTGATGCTTGCCGTAGTATTTTTCATAAGTGCTCAAATCCGCGATCCGAAAGTCCGCACTGAGATCGATGACCCGTTTGCCAGCCGGAACCAATACCTTGGCATAATCGGCCGCCGCGCCATGAGGCAGTGCGAGGAAAAACAAATCGATGTCGCTCGCTGCAAGCGTCGCAGCATCGGAGTCGACAAACTTCAAGCCGCGGTCAACGCCCCGCACGGCGGGCATGACTTGCGCGAGCGCCTTGCCGGCGTGCGTGCGCGACGTGACCGCCGCGAGGGTGACCTTGGGATGGCCCAGGAGGAGTTTAACGAGAGTTTCGCCGGAGTAGCCCGACGCGCCGATGATGCCGACTTTCATGGGAAAAATGAGAATGATGGGTTGAACTATTCAGATACAGAGAAGACAGAGAGCAAATCAGCTTTGAGGTGCTTTTGCACTCTACCAATTACCTTCTCGGATTTGGCTTTCCTACTGTGGAACTCTGGAACTCAGGAAACCACTGGTGAAATCCGCCCCAGCGTTCCTTAATTCGATATTAAAACAAAAAAGCCGCCTCGGTAAGAAGGCGGCCTTGAAAACGTGGGCGTCTCGCGGATCGATTAACGCTTCGAGAACTGGAAGCGCTTGCGAGCGCCGGGCTGGCCGGCCTTCTTGCGTTCCTTTTCGCGCGGGTCGCGCTTGATGTGGCCGGCCTTCTTGAGGGCGGGACGGAGCTCAGCGTTGAGCTTCTGCAGAGCGCGGGCGATGCCATGGGCAACTGCACCCGCCTGACCTGCAACGCCGCCGCCGGAAACATTGGCGATCACGTCGATCTTGTCGCGCATTTCGACCGTGAGCAAAGGCGCGTAAGCCTGCTTGGCGAAATTTTCGTGCGAGAAATAGTTTTCGAAATCGCGCTCGTTAACGACGAGCTTGCCCGAACCTTCGACGATGCGAACGCGGGCGGTGGAGGACTTGCGGCGGCCAGTGCCGAGGAAAATGGCTTTGTCAGCGCTCATGGTATGCTAATCAGAGGGAAATCTTTTCGGGGTTCTGCGCTTCGTGCGTGTGAGCGGCGCCTTTGAAAACGCGGAGCTTGGTCAGCATTTTGGCCGCGATGCGGTTCTTCGGGAGCATGCCTTTGACGGCGTGCTTGATGATAAACTCAGGATTGCGTTCGCGCTGGAGCTTCAAAGAACGATAGCTCTCGCCGCCAACGAAGCCCGAGAAGAACATGTATTCGTTCTGCTCTTCTTTTTTGCCAGTAAGGACGACTTTCTCGGCGTTGATGATCACAACGAAGTCACCGGTGTCGACGCTGGGGGTGTAGGAAGCTTTGTTGCGGCCACGAATGATATTGGCGGCTTTGACCGCGAGACGACCGAGCACCGCACCCTCGGCATCGATGAGATACCACTTGGGTTGGACCGTCTCTTTTTTGGCGAGGAACGTTTTCATGAAAGGAAAAGGGGTCAACAGCTAGGGTATTGGAAAACCCTGTCAACACGCATTTGCGTAGAATTGCATTTCGTTCGGGAAAAGAAAACCCGCCCCGAACTTCGGGGCGGGTTAAAAAGGTCGTTCTTAAGCGAGTTTTAGCTTAGAAACCTATGGTCAAACCCGCGCTGATGGACGCGTTCTGGTGCGGGTGGAAGTCGTAGAAGAACTTGTCGTTCTGGGAGAGGCTGGCACCGACATGGACCTGAGCGTTCTCGGCCAGTTTGTACGGGACGTTCACGCCGAAGCCGTAGTAGTTCCAAGATTCACCGGTCTTTCTGACGCCGGTGTTGCGGTCAGGGGCAAGGTTGCTGCCGGATTCAGTACCACCGAAGACATTGAAGTCGATGGACGTACCGATTTCCTTCAGAGCGAGGCTGTATCCGAGAGAAGCCTGCACGGTCTGGGCTTTCAGACGGAAGTCGTAGTAGTAGTAGAGGCTAGCGGAAACGCCGGCGAAGCCAGGATTGAGGCCGCCGAGATTGTAGATGCCGCCGACGCCGACTTCGTAAGAGTGATGAAGACGAGCGGGAGCCAAGGAGTCGGACTCTGGATAGTAGTAATACGTACCGACCAAATCCGCCGTGAGGTCACGGGAGAGCTTGATCTTATAGCCAGCATAGAAGTCGGTCTCGTTGGAGTACTGCTTCGAGTTCATGGGCTGGCTGGTCCAAACGCCGATGCGAGCGTCGTCCTGGCCAACTTCAATGGAGCCTTGGAAGGCCGCATTGGATTGCTTGATGCCGCGGAAGACGTACTCAGAGGTGTACGAGAAGTCGCTCGTCACCGAATACGAAGGCTTAGCCGTTACAGCATTTTGGGCGTTAGAAACGCCTGCCAGGGCCAAGGCAGCAGCGATAAGTGCAGTTTTTTTCATAGCGTGGTCTGTAGTGTGTGTTAGTGCCGTGTGAACGGCTGTTTCGACGAAAAGGATAAGTTTGTAAAAAAGACAAGAATTAACTTCCTTAACCTTTTCGCAGACTCCGAGACACAAAATTGCCATGAGCGTTCCAACAAATCCTAATTTCAGCGGGCCGCAGGGACGAATTCTCGGTGTAGGAGCAGGTATTTCGGGGGTTTTGGGGGTAGCGCTCGGAGCGTTCGGCGCTCATGCACTTAAGCCGTCGTTAGTTGCGAGTAATCATTGGGAAACGTGGCATACTGCCGTATCCTACCAGATGATACACACCGCAATTGCAGGAAGCGCTTGGTTGTGGTGTCTGTCGGCGCCGTCAGGGCTCCGGCAAAACTGGTTCCGACGCGCGGTTTTTTGCTGGTTGGTCGGCATCGTGCTTTTCTCGGGTTCACTTTATATTTTGTCGCTCAACGGACCCCGATGGCTCGGGCCGGTGACTCCGCTCGGCGGGTTATTGTTCATCGCAGGCTGGGTGTGCTTTGCTGTCGGCGCATGGCAGTCTGGTAAACAAAAGGCGTAAGCCAACAACGCGTGGAGCCGATGCGCCTGCCTAGCCCGCTGATTTCCGTATTGCAGGCGCTCCGAGCCGTCGGACGCCCACGCGTGGTCGGCGGCTGCGTGCGCGACTGGCTGCTCGGCCTCGAACCGAAGGATTTCGACGTCGAAGTGCCCGGCATCGATTTCGAAACTCTGTACCGCGTGCTCGCGCCGTTCGGCGCAACAGATGTGGTGGGACGCAGCTTCGGCGTCATCAAGCTGCGCCTGGCTGGCGTGGAGTACGATTTCAGCCTGCCTCGCCGGGAATCAAAAACCGGAGCCGGGCACCGAGGCTTTGCCGTTGAACCCGAACCATATTTAAGCGACAGCGACGCGGCCGCGCGACGCGATTTCACGATCAACGCCATCGCCTACGACCCGTTTGAGCAAAAGCTGATCGATCCTCACGGCGGCGAACGCGATCTGCGGGCCGGGATTTTGCGTCACACCAGCGCGGCATTCACCGAAGATCCACTGCGCGTGCTCCGGGGTTTCCAGCTCGCCGGGCGGTTTAATCTTTCGATGGCGGCCGAAACCAGCGCGCTTTGCCGAACCATCAAGGCGAGCTATTCCGAACTGCCGGTCGAGCGAGTGTGGGGCGAATGGGCAAAGTGGGCGGAGAAATCAACGGTGCCTTCGCGAGGCCTGACTGTGCTGCGCGAGACCGAATGGCTGGGCCATTTTCCTGAAATTGCAGCGCTCGCAGGCACCCAGCAAGAGCCGGACTGGCACCCAGAAGGCGACGTTTTCACGCACACCAGTGATTGCTGCGATGCGTTGGTTCGGCTTGCGCGCTGGCAGGAAGGGACCGCGGAAAAGCGCCGCGTGCTGTTGCTCGCGGTGCTCGCCCACGATTTTGGCAAGCCGACGACCACGGCGCGCGTGGAAAAAAGAGGAAAATTGCGCTGGGTCAGCCCGGGGCACGAATCGGCGGGCGGCGCCGTCGCCGAAGCGTTTCTACGAAGGATCGGGGCTCCGAACGACACGATCGACCGTGTACGCCCGCTTGTCACCAATCACATGGTTCAGCACGGATCGTCTGCACCGATTTCCGACAGTGCAGCGCGGCGCCTGGCGCGGCGCCTGACGCCCTCGTCGATCGACGACCTCTGCGTGGTGATGCGGGCTGATCACGATGGGCGGCCGCCATTGCATTCAAAAAAAACCCTGGAGCTGATCGAACAATTGCGTGCAAAAGCAGAGGTTTTGGCGATAGCGGACGGTGCGCCACGGCCCATCATTCTCGGCCGCCATTTGATCGATCTCGGCCAAAAACCTGGACCAAAATTCAAAGCGATCCTCGACGAGGCTTTCGAAGCGCAGTTGGAAGGAGCATTTAGCGAGGAGGCGGGCGGTCTCAAATGGCTGCGGGCCCGTTTGCGAATCGGGGCAGATCCCCTATCGTGACGGTTTCTCCACACATCTCCTAAAAATGTCCTCCTCGACTGTCAGCCAACTCGATCAACTCAAGCAGTTCACCAAAGTCGTTGCCGACACCGGCGATTTTGCGGGCCTGAAAGAATTCGCGCCACAGGACGCCACCACGAACCCTTCGCTCATCCTAAAAGCCGCGGTGATGAAGAGCTACGCTCACCTGCTCGACAAGGCAATCAAGGACGCGGGCTCAGCGGCTTCCGCTTCGGGTATCATCGACCGCCTTCTCGTGACCTTCGGCTTGGAAATCCTGAAAATTGTTCCCGGTCGCGTTTCCTCGGAAGTAGACGCACGCCTTTCGTTCGACCGAGAAGCAACGATCGCCAAAGCCCGCCACATCATCGAACTTTACGAAAAAAATGGCGCCAGCCGTGAGCGAATCCTGATCAAAATCGCTTCAACGTGGGAGGGCATCAAAGCGGCGGAGCAACTCCAAAAGGAGGGCATCAACTGCAACCTCACGCTGCTTTTCTCGTTTCCACAGGCAGTCGCGTGCGCCGAGGGCGGCATCAAACTCATTTCGCCATTCGTCGGGCGGATTCTCGATTGGTACAAAAAGAGCACGGGGAAAGATTTTATCGGAGCCGATGATCCGGGCGTGAAATCAGTCGCCCAGATCTATACCTATTACAAAAAGTTCGGCTATAAAACCGAGGTCATGGGCGCCAGCTTCCGCAATAAGGGAGAAATCCTCGAACTTGCCGGCTGCGATTTGCTCACGATCGCCCCCACCCTGCTCGCGGAATTGAAAGCTTCGACTGAGCCTGTCGAACGCAAACTGGACCCCGCCAAGGCCAGCGGTGCCGATTTGAAAAAAGTTTCCTTCGATGAAAAAGCGTTCCGCTTCGCGCTGAACGAAGATGCGATGGCAACTGAAAAGACCTCCGAGGGCATTCGCCTTTTCTCCGCCGACATCGTCAAGCTCGAGCAGTTGATCGCGCAAAAACGCGCTTAACCACCTATTCTCTCTTCCTGCTCGGCGGGCGAAGCAACGCTAGCCGAGCGGGCCGGCTGAAACACTCGCCAGAACTAAACGTGCGCGAAAACGCTCAGCGCGACGCCAGCAAACCATCGAGTTCCGACAGAAGCATCGCACGGTCGCCCGCGTTGAGATCACTCGTCTGTTGGAGCAGGCCGCGAAGCCGCGCAGGGTCGCGTTGCATCCAAATCTGCACGATTGTGCGCTGAGCCGCGATTCGCAGCGAGGGATCCGTTATTTCGCTCGCCAGGCCCAGGGCGACCTCGGGCGTTTTCACAATAAAAACCGGGTTCCGTGCGAGCGCACTTAAACCCAAATCGAGTTCGCGTGCGGGCTGGCGCGCACAGAGCCATTCGGCGGCCGCGGCGGGATCGTGATCGGCCCAGTGCGGCAAGGCCTCGATCAACATGCGCTCACGCAGCTGGGAGACAGGTTGTTTCAACGCAGCTTCCGCCACCGCGGCAGGATCGGTTTCAGCGAGCTCACGAATTTTCACCACGATATCATCATCGAGGGCACCCGTGCCGACTAGCGACACGGGTGCGGACTCCACAGGATCGCCTTTGGCGATTGGCTCAAGGTTTGGCTCCGCGCTTTTCGCAACCACCACGTGGGAAACCACGGGCAGCGGTTGCAAACGATGCTGCACCTGTACCCGACGGCACCACCGGAAGTGATCCGTCGCGACAACGCCCGCCGTCACACAGACGGCGAGCAAGGCGGCATGACGGGCGCGCAGAGACATGAGTTGTTATTTGAAAATGCTGATTTGTGAAGCCAGGGCCTTGCCGGAAAAATCGAAGAGCGCTTGGTTCTCCCAATTGTTTCCGGACGAAGAATTCGTGTTGTCCCAGCCATTGCCAGAAACAGGCGTCCACGTTGCATCCCAATATACGAAGCCAGCACCCTTATAGTTCGGCACTGCATTGAGGACGGATTTGATCGCGTTGATCATGCTCGTTTGTCCGGTCACCGAGGCCGGGTAACCACTCACAAGCTGGGAGGAGAGCCCGATGTTGTTAGCCATGCTGTCGCCCGCAGCAAGTGTCCAAGGGTACGCGCATTCGACGACAAGAACAGGTTTGCCGTAGCGGCTCGCGGCGTTGTTGAGCGCCGTTTGTAAGTTGCTCAACGAACCGTGCCAATAGGGATAATAGGAGACCGCAGTGTAGTCCCACCAAATCCCCTGGGCTTTCATGCCATCAAACCACCACTTGATAAGCTCCCAGTCGCCGCCTTTGGCGATATGGAGGATGATCTTTGTGTTGGAGTACGCGGCCCAAGCGCCGTTGCTGCCGGAGCGAACCAACTGGGCGAGATTGGAAAAGCTGTTGCCGTTGGTGGAAATGCGGCCGGTGTCCCAGAGCATGCCGTCGTTGATTTCGTTGCCGATCTGCACGTAGTCGGCGGGCGTGCCTTGGTCGACGAGGGCTTTGCAAACATCGTAGGTGTGATTGTACACGGCCGTGTTCAACTGGCTGAGCGAGTAACTGGTCCAGCCCGTGGGTTTGCGCTGCTGGCCGGGATCGGTCCAAGTGTACGAGTAATGGAAATCGACGAGCAGCTGTTGGCCGAGCGCCTTGGCGCGCTTGGCGATTTGCAGTAGTTGTGTTTTGCCGTGGTAGCCGTCGGGCGAATTGATCCAGACGCGGATTCGGACGGTGTTACAGCCCGCGTCACGAAGGATTTTCAATGCGTCGGCTTGAGAGCCTGACGAGTAGTAGTATTTGCCGCCTTTGTCCTCGCTTTTGCGAAGCGAAGAACAATCGGCGCCTTTGATCCAGATAGCGGCACGCGCTGAGAGAGCGGTCGCGAACAAGACAAATGCAGCGGCGAGCAGCCGCGAAACGACATGTTTTTTCATTGGGGGTGTGGGTTAGAAGCGGTCCGGTGCACCACAGCGAAACCAAGAGGTCTCGCGACGCAGACGCGTGAGGGGTGTAGGGCATCGAACCGTATCAAATTACCTCGGAAGCGAGCTTTGTCAACAGTTCGATAATAAATTAAACTGTTTAATTTAAGCGCAGTGGGTTCTCCCGCTCGAGGGACGGACACGCCCTCGTCGAGACACCGGCCAGCGCAGCACTCGAAGGCCTGCTGATCGATCTACGAATATGAAAAATCGCTCAGCCGGGAGAAACTCCGCGTTGAAGGACGTGCAGAAATTCGTCGACGCTGAGGGCCTCGGTTAAAAAACGAGGCCGTCATCGCTGCGTTGCGCCACCGGTTGTGCTTTTACCTTTCGGTCTCGGCAAAAAACGACTTCCTTGGGGTTCATGATCCGCGCCTTCCAATGGGATCTCGCCCGTCAAGTGGAACGTCTCGACGTGCTCTGCAAGCTGCTCCCTCATTACGCCGACTGGGGGTACCAGGAACTGTATTTGCATCTTGAGGACGCGGTCGACTACCCGAGCTTCCCGGAAATCGCGCGTGCCGATGCTTTCTCACAGAGACAATTCGCACGGCTGGTTGATTCTGCGACGAAAGTCGGAATTCAGGTCGTGCCGATCGTCAACCTTCTCGGGCACACACAATACCTGATCAAAACGCCTTCTCTTCGCGATCTGAACGAACTCCGCGCCGCCAACGGCTCACCTCTGGAACGCGGACAAATCTGCCCACTGCATCCAGAGACGCTCAGAGTGGCAGAGAAACTTCTCAGCGACATCGCGCCGTTTTGTACTGCGGGCAAGGTGCACGTCGGCCTGGACGAATCATTTCACATCGGCAAATGTCCGGCCTGCAACGATCAGATCGCACGTGTCGGTCTCGCGCGGCATTTTTCCAGTTACGTTGATCGCCTTCACACGATCGTCAGTTCGCTCGGACTCCGCATGGGCATGTGGGCTGACATGCTTAACTTCATCCCAGAAGCTATTCCACAACTGCCGAAAGACATCTTCGCGTACGACTGGTACTATTATCCGTTCGCGCGCCATCCACGGGTCGAGTTTTTCAATTTCGCGGAAAGCGATTTAGCGACGCCGCTGCAAAAGCACGGCGTCGAATATTGGGGCTGCCCGATGAACGGCGCGTTTCGCTACGAACCGTTGCCGGTTTTTTCGGATCGCCTGGCGAACATCAGATCATGGTGGCAACGCTGCCAAAGGACTAAAGCTGGCGGCTTTCTTGTCACCTCGTGGGAAGCCTACCGGCTCGCGCTCGAGACGACCACGGTCGTGGATGCCGCCGCCGCGTGCTTGTGGCTGAACCCAGATTTGGCGAACGACAACGAAGCGATGCTCGCCAAGGGCTTCGCTCGCGTGTTTGGCAAATCCGGAGCGTCAAAAGCGGCACGCACCGCACTCGCGGCCGACAAGTATCCGTTCTCCGGCTACGCAAGGTGGGAAACCAACGAGCGGTGGAATAGCCAAACCAATTCAAAGGCCCTCGCGGAACAAGACTTTTTTAAGGCTTTGTCCGCGGAAGACCTACCGCCTCCGCTGAAAACCAGCATCGCATTCCGAACCTACCTCGCGGAACGCGAAGTATTCATCGCCAGCTGTCAAAAAGGCGTGGTGGCTTTGCGATCTGAAGACAACCCATCCGAAAGCAACACACTCGCCGGATTGAAACGTGAAGCGAAGGATTTCGCCAAAGCCCTTCAACGGGGCAGAAAAGCGGCTCGTTCGATGTGGCGGCGCACGAGGAATCCGAAAGCCCACGGCCAAAATGAATCCATTCTCGATGCCGATTCGGAGCGATGGGCGGCATGGACAGAATGGTTAGAGTCGGTTGCGCGCGACAGCACGCGCGCGTTTTCCTCTTCCCCGGTCATGGGTGCCTGGCAACTGACCTTCGTCGTGCACAACTTTGCACCAGCGGTTCAACGTGTTGCGGTTTCTGAACGACAGGCAAACGGGAGCTGGCGTGAGATTGCGGCGCGGCATACGATCGAATTTCTGGCGGCGGCCGCGAAGCCGCGTGGGAAATATCGGCGCGGATTTTCGGTCCCGGTTTCATTGAGAGACAGCGTATTGAAAATTACAGTACAGGGAGTCGGTCAGGTTGCGATCGAGCGTATTTCTCTCACGAACGGCGTAGCGAAACTTTCGCCAGTGCGGCCAAGCAAACGAGTCGTCTTGGGAAAAAAAGCGCGCCGCCGTGGTTTCCCGGACCTCACGGGACCTGTTGGTCCTACGTCTGAGCTAGAATTGCGATTCTAGACGCTGACAGGGGCGCGCAGGGGCGCCCCTGTTCGCAGGCACGTTAGAACTTAATTTCAGCGCTGACGTAATAGAGCCGCCCAACAGCACCATAGGTCGCGACATCCGCACCTCCTGCGCTCGTCGTGGGGAACGCCTGGGAAGCCGGCGGCGCGAGGTGGTCGCTCACGTTGTTCACTCCCACTCGCAAAGCGACTGTCTGCGGAACATAAAAACGACTGCTGTTAAGCTTCAGCTCGTAACCAGCTCCTATATCCCAAGCCGTGAACGAACCCACGCGGGTCCGCACGAGCGTGGTGCTGTTTGCGAACGTTGAGCCGCCCGAACCGAGATCGTAAACGGAGGGAATGTACGTCTGCCCGAGAATCACGTTCCAACCGGCTTTCTTCCAACTGACATGGGAGTAAAAGCGATATGCCGGCATCGTGCCCTCGGCCGAGGTCGCCAAATTGGCGTACTCGTAGAAAGGCTCCGTGGGAATTGATTGAATTTTGTCGTGAAGGAAGAAGGAACCTGCGGTACCGAATTCGAATTGGCCGAGGCCCTTCGCCGGCAATACGTAGTCGATGCTCGTATCCACGGTTTGGACGACCGCGCCGGAGTAATTTCTTCTCATGTCGGTGATGACCACCTGCGATGCCGAACCACCTGAATCCAGGAACGCTCGCACCTGGCCGGGCGTCGTGATCGAAGCTCCATTGAGCGTCACGTAATTCGCGTAGGGCGATCCGGCACCCAGTTGATTGACGTTTTGTACGATCGCGAGCGCTCCGATCGTGCCAATGAGGCCGTTCATTTTCAAATCGAGGTAGTCGATGGAAACGCGCAAACCCGGAATAAATTTGGGAAGAAAAACGACACCGACTGAATCAGAGCGGGCGGTCGCCGCGCTGAGATTGGGATTGCTGATCACGATCTGCGTTCCTTGGCGGCTTGCGGTGTCGTTGTAGCCCAGAGCCGCCGTCATGCTGCTTGAGGACCCTTGTATGCGCGGCCCATAGAGCTGGTAAAGCGTCGGTGCCGTAAAGCTTTTGGAATGTGTGTAGCGGAAGGTGAGTTGATCGTCGAACGGCTGCCAGCGAAGGCCATATTTCGGAACACGAGCCACGCCTGCCTCGTTGTAATCCTCCATGCGGAACGCCATCGACAGGTCGAGCGCATGCACGAGAGGAACGTTCCATCTGGCACTTGTCACAGGCACATTACATTCGACAAAGCCCGCTCGCACATAACGGCTCTGGACCAACGGATCGAAGAACGTGCCGCCGCTCCAGCGCTGGGCAGTAAGACCGCTGTAACGCGAGTTATCGTCGGGCATGCCGCTGAGTTGTTCGTCGCGGTAATTGCCGCCAATGGCTAGTTCGGCAGATCCGGCAGGCAAACCATCGAACTTGCCGCGAACGACGAGATCAAAGGAGTCCATACCGCTCTCAAAATCGGCGCGCGATGTGCCGAGCACATTCGCCAGAGATGCAGGATCCACCGCACTGGAACGGGCAAATGGATCGAATGCTGGCTGGATCACCCAGGCGCCGCTGTCGCTGTAGTTCGCACGCACGCGACTATACCGACCGCCCGGCACGCTGTTGCCATTAACGTCGTATCCGCCCGCGACCGCAGGTTGTAGATTAGAACTGTATAGCACGTTGGCGACACGCGCGAGGATGCGGTTACAACCTTTCGAGTAGGCCGCCTCCCAATTCCAATCAGGTGACAATTCGCCCTTGAGGCCCGCTACAAAATTCGTCTCGTGCGAAAGAATCCGATATTGGCGCGGAGCAGGAAGGTAGCGGACGGCGACACCCGGAACAGCGGCGCTAATCGGGTTGTAGGGCGAGTTAGCCGGCGCTGTGACAGTAACGGCCTGAGCGCCGAGTTGCGTGAACGTGTTGGCCCGATTGAAAAGAATATTGCTGAAAGCCTGGAGTTTTTTGTCGATGAGCTGGTAGTTTAGGCCCACGTAAGAAGCCGTTTTTTCGTGCGCGGCGTTCAGCGTGACCGCCGGAGCAAGGTTGATTTCGCTAGCGCCTTTTACGTAAACTCCGGCCGTTACCAGGGCCGCCATGTTGGCAGCTGTGGCGGTGGGACCCGTCGCCACGGCTTCCCGCGGGGAATTGATCGCGGGATTCAGGTAGTAGGTTCCGTTCACCACCGCGTTGCTCGAACTCACCACACCGGAGTAAGTCGGCGACGTGGCGACGTTGCTAAACGGGCGCTCGTTCTGGAACAGCGGCGTGTTTTTTGAATAGTCGCCTGTTACAATCACCCCGAGGCGTCCGCTCTGAACGCCCGTTACAAAATAGGCCGAACGCTCAGAGTAATCGCCATCCGCATTCGAAAAAGCGTAACGGCCCCCGATGGCAGAACCATTAAAAGCCGGTTTCAGGATAATGTTAACCACACCGCCCACTGCGTCCGTGCCGTAAACGGCGGAAGCGCCGTCGGTCAGCACCTCGACCCGCTCGATCGCCGAGACCGGAAACTGGCCCAGATCGACGAAGCTGGCGCCACCGCGACCATTGGCGCCGTTGGTTGCGACGCGTCGGCCGTTGAGCAACACAAGCGTACTGCTGTTGTGAATCGCCGCGCGTTCACCGCCGTAGGTGTTCGTCACGCCCGTGCTGGCGTTGGTGAGGCCGATGTTGCTCGAGCCAGAAAGTGCCGGCACTTGCTTGCGCAGGATCTCCAACAGATTCGTGCCTACTCCGCCTTCTTCGATCATCTTGCTTGTAACGACGGTCACCGGTACGGCATTAGGCGGCATGGCCACTGCGGAGCCTGTCACGAGGTAGCGATCCAGCGTGACCGTGTCCGGTTTTTCAGCGGCAGGCGCAGTCTGCGCGGATGCAACGGGCGTTGTGAGAAGCACCAAAGCGGCGCAATAAACCGCTCGGCTAAGGTAGATCGACGACAAAAACGTCTTCGGCGTGGGCATAGTGGTAGGAACCGGCGGTGCACGCGTATTGGCGTGAAACCGCCAATTCAGCCCGATTCACGTAAAAATCGGGCCTGAATACCAACAGAATTCCACCTGACCGTACAAAAATCAGGGCAGCTTGGCCGCCATGACCTTGGCCGTCTGCGCGGCGCGGTAATCGTCGAGAGCTTTTTTCGTCTTCGGATCGCTCACCGCCAAGATCGCCACGGCAAAAAGCGCGGCGTTGACAGCGCCCGCCTTGCCAATCGCAAAGGTTGCCACCGGCACGCCTCCGGGCATTTGCACCATGGAAAGGAGCGAATCGAGACCTTTGAGGGACGCAGATTCCATCGGAACGCCCAACACCGGCAGCGCGGTGAGCGCCGCCGCCACGCCTGCGAGATGCGCAGCGCCACCGGCGGCAGCGATGATCACCTTCAGGCCGCGTGCGTCAGCTGTCGTTGTCCACTCGTGCATCAGCTGCGGCGTACGATGTGCGCTGATGACGCGTTTCTCGTAAGGAATACCCAGCGCATCGAGCGTCTGTGCGCAGTGCTGCATCGTATCCCAATCCGAGGTGCTGCCCATGATGACTCCGACGAGTGGTTGTGCCATAGTGTCGCCCAGTTAGTGAGGCACCGCCGTCCCTTCAACCGCGAAAACGATTTTTCCGCCAAAAAAATTGGTTTCTTATCCGTTTTTCGCGCCCACCAGCGCCAAACGCAGCTCATCGCTTTCTCGCAGCAACGCCCTGATCTCGTGCTTCACAGACTGCAACTCCCACGGATCGAAAGCGCCCGATCCGCGAGTGCTCTCCAACGTTTCCCATTTGCTTAGTAACCCCGCGAGTTCGCCCAGTCGGTAAGCCGCAAGAGATCCGCGAGCGTTTTTATTTTCAACGAGCGCGTCCCATTCCGGGTCGGTCGCTTCCAAATCTGAAAAATTCTCGCGCAACCACGAGCGTGCCAACAGCGCACAGGCCAGCGCCAGCACAGCCGTCAGCAGTACCGCCACGTTTCCCTGCACTAAGCCCGTGAATCCAAAAATGCTCGTTCCCGCGACACTGACGAGGTAGCTGCAATAAACGACCCGCTTCAAAAAGCCTCCCGCAGTGTTTGAAGTTAGGCTTGCGTGATCGTCTGCAGCGCGATTCATCAGGGAATATTGAGCACGTTCGGTGCCACCTACGGGCTCAATGCATCAGACAAACGCCCTTACTTTAACGGCTGACAGCTCGAACTTTCCCATTACAACGAGGTCCTTAACCCTTTTCACATGACCAAGCATATCGCTCTGCCATCGCTTCTCTTGCTAGCGCTCGCCGCCTTAGTCGGCTGCCGCACTATTCAATACGACTCGCCGGACAATTACGCCGTCTTCCAACTCGGTGAATTCAAAGGCTTGGTAAATACCACCGCTGGCAAAGCCGCCGAAGCCGCTGAGAAAGCGGTCCGGGAGTCCGACCTTTTCCAAACCTACAAAGTCGTCAATAAGTACGAGGCTCAAATCTTGGCCCGCACGCGCACGGATCAAAAGGTCCGCATCAACATTGAAGAGGCCAATAGCAAGCAAACCTTGATCCGTATTCGCTGGGGCGAAGGCGGCGATCTCGGCTACTCCCGCAAATTATTCGACGCGATCGACCGTAACGTCGGCCGATAAATACGCAGTCCGCGCAACCACGTTCCTTTCAGCCCGGCTATCCCAGCCGGGCTTTTTCATAACCAGACGCAACGAAAACGGCGGGCGACGCAGAGCCATCCAACGACGATCACGCCAGCCGTTCAAAACGCGATGTAACGTCGGTCCGCAGTTTTTCGATTTGAGCCAGCGTGAAGTCGCGGATCGACAGCTCAGCGTTCCTGACGAGCGGAGTGAGATCCATCGCCCAGGTGATTCCCGCCAGCCGATCCGTCGCGTGCGAGGTGTGAAACGTGGCATTGGCCAGACGTCGGCCTTGCGTCGCCAAATCGTAGCGTTTGCCGCCGGCAATTTGAGAATCAAATGCTTTCAACAACTCCGCCGCGAGCTCTGGCCGGCGTCCCGAATCGAGTGCGACTTTCTCGTCGTCCGCCAACCAATCCAAGTCCCGCCAAACTTCGCAGCCAAAAACTTTCTCCGGGCGACGTTCCACTGGCAATGCACGCAAAACCTCCACGCTCCGCAGCAAAACACCGATGTGCGTGTCGTGCTTGTCGGCGGGATTATGCAGGTAAACTACCTCCGGCCTGCACGCAGCAAAAATAGCGGCCAAATCCGCTCGCACATCGCCGGCGTTCGCCCCGCTTTTCACCGCAGCGCTGGGATGCGACAGCTGAATCTGAATCCCGTAGCGTCCGATTTTTGCGGCGGTGCGTTGTTCCTCGCGCCGGACCGCTTTCATGCGTTCGTCGCTAAATGGCGCATAGGCACCGGCGCGTGGGCTGCCCGCCCCGTCGGTCACGACCACGCCGCCGAACCACTTGCCAGGTTTCTCAAGACAATCAACAATCCCGGCATGCGCCATGATTTCGATGTCGTCTTGATGCGCGGCGATGCAGAGGTGCGTCACTTGCGCGAGGGCGACGGCGGGAGCAAGCCCGTCGGGCACATGAACGTCGGCTGTCGGTTGCGAGAATTTCACGACCAAAGATTGTGAGGATATTGGCCACCTTCCACCAATTGGGTCAACGCAGCAACCACGCGCGGCCGGTCCTCCCGGTAAGTCACACCGAACCAGTTGCTTGAGGTCGGCAAAACCTTCACCGTGGTTCGCCCACGCTGGATCAAATCGGAAACGGCGCCCGGCAAATAGAATTCAGCCTTCAACGGATTCTCCGCAAGCGCAGTGCCGAGGAACGCGCGGAAGCGTTCATCGAGCCGGCTGAAAATTCCCGGCGTGAAACCCCAGCAATTCATCGAAACGATCGTTTCTCCTGCAAATTTTCGGCCTGCACCTACTTCGGCCGGCAAGATTCCCGTGTGCTCGACGACCGCGCGCAGCTCGCCGTTCGCGTCGACCTGGCAGACACCACGTGAGACTGCGCCGTTTTCGGAAAGCGTGTTGGCTAGGTGGAATCCGACCATCGTAGCCTCCGAACTACCCGCGCGTTTCAAAAATCCCGCCAACTGCCTAAACGAATCTGCGCCGTAAAAATCGTCAGCGTTGATCACCGCAAAAGGTTCTTTCAACGCCTCGCGAGCACACCACGTGGCATGACCCGTGCCCCAGGGTTTTTCACGACCGCTCGGAACCGAATAGCCCGTCGGCAAAGCATCCACCGACTGAAAAATGTAATCCACAACCATGCGCCCCGCATATTTCGCTCCAATTTTTTCCCGAAACATCGCTTCGAAGTCCCTCCTGATCACGAACACCACCTTCCCGAAGCCGGCCCGTAAGGCGTCGTAAACCGAATAATCCAGAATCGTCTCTCCGGACGGACCGACGGGATCTATCTGTTTAAGTCCGCCGTAGCGGGAGCCCATACCAGCGGCAAGGACAAGAAGCGTGGGTTGCATCCGCCTAAACAAACGATCCGGCCGCGAAGATCAATCTGCGTTATTTACGAGCCCAAGCGCCCACAACCTTCTGGTAGGAACAAGAAAAAAGCCGAGGCACTGGCCTCGGCTTTGAAATTAAAATTCAGCTACGCTCAGACGTCCTTGAAAAAGCGTTCGGCGTCTTCCGTGGGGGCATGGCTGCTGCGATTCGGAATGGGATTGTGCTCGGCTTTGGGAGCCGCAGCCGCATGGCGGCCGTTTGTAGCCGGAGGCGCGGCGCGTTTTGCTACTGGAGCAGGAGCGAGCCTCGCGGGCGCTTTGTGCGAAGCAGCGGAGGCCCCAGCGGTCGCAGTTTTAGCGACGGCCGCCTTCTTCGCTATCGCCGGGTGAACTTCGTTCATTTCGGCCGAGCTGCCGTTCACCATCTGCATGAGCTCGCGAATCACAATCTTTAGCTGGTCGGTCTGGTTGTTGAGCTCGGAAGCCGCCGCACTGGTCTGCTGCGCCGTCGCGGCATTGGCCTGGGTAACGCGGTCCATGTCAGACACGGCTCGGGAAACTTGTTCGATGCCCTGGCTTTGTTCCTGGGAGGCGGTTGCGATTTCCGCAATCAACTCGTCGACCTGGCGAGCCTTCGCGGTGATCTCGTCCAGACTCTTGGCAACCTTGTCACTGATCTTCGCACCTTGTTCGCTTTTCGCAGTGGAATCAGAAATTTTCTGGGCCGTTTCGCGCGCCGCTTGCACGCTGCGTTGCGCGAGTGAGCGCACTTCTTCGGCCACCACCGCAAATCCTAGGCCAGCTTCGCCGGCGCGCGCCGCTTCGACAGCCGCGTTGAGGGCGAGCAGATTCGTTTGGAAGGCGATCTCGTCGATCGTTTTGATAATTTTAGAAACTTCGGCGCTGGAGGATTGAATGGCGCTCATCGCGACTTTCATTTCCTTCATGTCATCCGAGCCGGCATCGGCCGCTGCACGTGTCTGGTTAGCAAGTGCCTTCGCAGATTGCGCGTTCTCCGCGTTCTTACGGGTCATACCCGCCATTTCCTCAAGCGAGGCGGAGCTTTCTTCCAACGCGGCCGCTTGGCGCGAAGAGCCGTCGGCCATGCTTTGGCTGGCCGAGGTGACTTGTCCGGCAGCTGCGGCGGTATGTTCCGCTCCTCCGGTAAGACGGCTGGTCAAAGCCCGAATAGGTCCGTTCACACTCCGTGTGATCCACCAGGCTCCGATCGAACCAATTACAATGCCCAAAATACTGAAGCCCAACACGAGAAGCTGGTTTTGCTTTTCAACTCGGCTGGCTTCTTGGTCGAGCTTGTCCTGGATGTCACGCAACGAGGCGCGCACCGCGCCGATTCGGTCGGTCACTTTCGGAGCCAGCTTTTCGAGTTTTTCTTTGACGATCGCGTCGCGGGAGTCACTTTCCGCAACCACTTTGTCGAAGCCGCCGAGATACGCGACGGTGTTTTCCTGAAGTTGTTTCAGCAGCTTCATCTTGGCCGGATCGGCGAGGCTGGCGTCGAGCGCTTCCGCCTCCTTGAGTTCTTTTTCGATCGTCGCGAGCTGCTTCTGCATCGCAGCAAAGGAATCGCGGGCCTTCGTCACGTTGGCCTTGTCGCGGGTCAGAAGAAAACTGTTAACCGACGCCAGACCTTCGAAGAAACTTTGGAGGGAGGCGGAGGTTTTGTACGACGCGCTTTGATCGCCGCTTTGACGCGCCGCGACCAACATGCCTTTCAGAGCTTCGGAAATCGCAGCAGAGCGCGGCTCCAGCGTTTCGGCGACCTCTTTCTTCTGGTCGCGGTAAAGATTAACAATCTGGCGGAAAGCACTGTCGTAATCGGCCAGCAGCTTCACGGCCTCGCTCAATTCCTGTGAAAGTTCCGGGCGTCCCTGCAAGTCGCGTTGCGTGTCGCTCACGCAGGCGTCGACGGCTTTTTTCAAATTATCGTACGCCGCCAGGCTCTCATTCGTGCCCGCCAGCAGAAATTCGTTCACACCCATGCGAGTGGTGAGAATCGCCGCTTCGAGCTTCGTGACAGAATTCGTCTCGCCCGTGCTTTTCGAGAACTCGGTCATGCTCTGCCCCGCATGGTGCATCGCGTAATAGGCGAGCCCTGCGACTAACGCGAGAAGGAGTAAAACGAGCGTAAATCCGGAGATGATTCTCCGGCCGATGGTAAGTGATGTTAGTTTCACGAGGATTCGTCGGGCTGGAGGGAGTTCCTTAGTCTTCTAGGTTGAACCTGATCGGGATGGTCACGCGCATTTTCACAGGCGCTCCGTCTTTCTGTGCAGGTTTAAATTTCCACTTTTTCACCGCCTCGATCGCCGACGCCTCAAAGTCCGCATGCGAGGACTTTGCAACCGTCGCAGTCGCCACCGCCCCCTTCTCATCAACAACGATGGTAACAGCAACGACACCGGTGACGCCGTCCCGCTTCATTTGATAGGGATATTCCGGCGGAGGCGTCTTAACGGGAACAGGGTTGACGTCTACTTTCGTATAGACCGTGTCATCTGCCCAAACAGGCATCGACAAAAACCCAAGAAATAGGACGACGTAGAGAGTGAGTCTATTGAAGCGATGATCCATGGCGGGTAGTAGGTTCATATCGGCACCACCGGATCGTACTTAAATACAGGTAGTCACCGGGGAATGCCCCTAATCCTACCCACGCTCGCAGGTATTGCAATACACTTGCAATAAAAATACTGCTAGTTAACCATTTTGCTTCCAGCAGTTTACAAATTAAGCGCTCGTGAAGGAAGTTTCTGCCCTAAGCGGAAGCGCCCGAAACCCGTTATTTTTTAACTTCTAATAGTTGAACCTCGAACACGAGCGTCGCCTTGGGCGGAATCTGGGGCGCCTGACCGCGCGATCCATAACCCAGTTCGTACGGGATAATAAACACACATCTCTCGCCCGGACGCATAAGTTGCAACCCTTGGTCCCAACCTTCGATAACGTTATTCCGGCCCAGACGAAATTTAAGCGGCTTTTCGGGATCCGTGTTTTTATCGAACACCGTGCCGTTCAACAACCAGCCGGTGTACAACACGCTGACGAGATCTCCCGGCTTCGCGAGGTCGCCCTTCCCTTCATCCAAGACCACGTATCGAAGCCCGGTCGAAGTTTTTTTCGCGTGCGGCCAAGTCTTGTTCACAAACTCCAAATCTTCCGGCGGAAGTTTTTCACGCTGAGCCTTCACGGCCACAGGCAAGACCAAGAGGGAAACAAGCACGAGATAGCGGCAAAAACGCATATCACCAACTTGAAAGATACCGTTCCCCGCTGCAACTCTGCGCTTATCGGCAAAATTCGGCTTTTAAGATGCCGTCTTCGCGAGGTCGCGCACCGCGGGATGCGCTGCGATCAATCCCAGCGCCTTCTTCAAGAGCGTGATGCCCGGCTCCATCCGATGCCACGGCGAAGCCCCCGACGGATGCGGGAGCGGAATCACATCGACCACGCGATTGTCACGCTCAATCGCGAACTGTCGGCCAATCATTTCCGTGAGCGGCGGCAACGGCTCCGGCAAAAACTGCGCGATCGCGAGTTTGCCCACGGGCAAAATGAGTTCCGGTTGTAATAGCTCAAATTCCTTTTTCAGCCACCGCGAGCAATTGGCGATTTCATCTGGTGCGGGAACGCGATCACCGCCCTCGGGCCGCTTGCCCGGGAAGCAACGACAAACTGCGGCAAAATAAAAACGATCGCGCGTTTCGTCCTCCGTCCAGCCGAGCGTCGTGCCCAACCATTTGAAAAGAGTTTTGCCCGCCGTCCACGCAAACGGACGTCCCAAGATCGGCTCTTTGTCGCCCGGCGCCTGCCCCACCAGAATCACACGGCTCGTCACAGGCCGGCCGACCACCACCGGCTTGTGCATGCGGGGGCAAAGCGTGCATGCACTGAGAGCGAGCAGGTGTTTTTCGGCGGGTGTTTTCGCGGGCATTTACTCAAACCCGTGCAACTTGGCGCAGTCGTAAACACAAAAATGGCGCGAAAAGACTAGCTGCTCTTTATTCGAAGGCGGCTTCGATCTCTTGATCACGCGTCGAGTGATGCCGCGGGCGTCGCATCACGAGAACGAGGGGCAGCGCCGCCAGCGCGACGCCGAGCATCACCTTAAAGTCCGCGAGGAACGCGAGCAGCGTCGCCTGTTTCGTCACGAGCGCGTCAAGCAACGCCCGGCCTTGCATCGTGGCCGGATCAATCATCGAAGGAAGCTGCTGCATCGGCACACGAAACGGATTCACGAACTCTGCCAGCGACGCATGCGACTGCTTCGTGTATTGCCCGAGCAGAAAAATCACCACGGAAATACCTATGCTCGACCCCAAATTACGCGACAGGCTGTAAAGGCCCGTGCCGGACGTGCGCATATCCGCGGGCAATGTGGCAAACGTCATTGTGCTCAGCGGCACGAACAAAAACCCTAGGCCAAGCCCTTGCGTGATGCCCGAAACCACGATCATCCGCTCGGTAACTTCCAGGGAAAATCCACACATTTGCCAAAGCGCCAGCGCGGTGAGCGAAAGTCCCCATGCCACCAACCAGCGGGGATCAACCCGGTTCACCAACCGGCCCACGATCACCATCGCCGCCATCGTGCCCACGCCGCGCGGCGCCAATAACATACCCGCCGTCATCACGGGGTAACCAAGCAACGTCTGCAAAAACGGCGTCAGCAGCGCCAGCGTGGCCAGCAGAATAATTCCCACAACGAAGATGAACACCATTCCCGTCATGAAATTGCGATCGCGAAACAAACGCGGGTCAAGAAACGGGCGGTCCGTGGTCAGTGAATGCGTAATGAACAGATACGCGCCGAGAACCGACAGCGCCGCCTCAATGACAATCTCGGGCGAATCAAACCATTCAAGTTGTTCGCCACGGTCCAACATCATCTGCAACGAACCTATGCAAAGAACTAGCGACAGAAATCCAAGCCAGTCGAAGTAGAGCCCGCGCTGCGGCTCCGTCCGATGCAGGTACACGGCAAGCCCAAGCACCGTGAGGATCCCCACCGGCACGTTAATATAAAACACCCAGCGCCAGTTGTATGTCTCCGTGAGCCAGCCTCCCAGCGTCGGGCCAAGAATCGGGCCGACCATCACGCCAACGCCCCAAAGTGCCATCGCCGAGCCGTGTTTCTCGCGTGGATACTCGTCGAGCAACACCGCTTGCGAGAGCGGCACGAGGGTCGAACCAAATACCCCCTGTAAAAGGCGGTACGCGACCATCTGGCCGAGCGACATTGCCATGCCGCAGAGTGCCGAAGCGACTGTGAATCCAACAACCGAAACAATTAAAAGGTTCTTCCGTCCAAGCCGGGCGGAAAGCCATCCCGTGGCCGGCATCATCACAGCGGAGGCCACGATGTACGACGTCAACACCAAGTTGATTTGATCCTGCGCTGCCGACAGGCTGCTCTGCATGTAAGGCAGGGCGACGTTGGCGATAGTCGTATCGAGCGCCTGCATAATCGTCGCGAGCATCACGCAAACTGTGATCGCGCCGCGATGGGAAGTCTTGCCTCCGGCAGCTTTCATCGAGCGATCAACTTTCCTCGCCCGAACCAAAGACGCGCGCCAAATCTTTTAGCGAGCGCGTGTGCCCCGTGTCTATTTCCACCTGGGCACTCATGCCAGCGCGCAGCGGGTACTCAGCATCGTCGCCTTCGACCTCCACACGCACCGGGATGCGCTGAACCACTTTCACCCAATTTCCCGAAGCGTTCTGCGCGGGTATCAGGGAAAACTCTGCACCGGTGGCTGGATTGATGTCGCTTACTTTACCGTGCCACTTATGGTTCGGGTAAGTGTCGATCTCGACAGTCACAGGATTTCCGGGTCGAAGATAAGTAAGTTCGGTTTCTTTCAAGTTCGCTTCGATCCAAACGTGATCAGTGGCAACAATTGAGAACGCTGCTTGTGCCGGTTGCAGGTATTTGCCGATCGGCAGGTTCGTGATGTTCGCGACGACTCCAGAGATAGGCGCGCGAACGACCGTGTTGCGTAGATCTCGCTCGGCTTTATCGAGACGCGCTTTGGCCGCAGCGTAACGCGGATTCTCCTCATCAGGCCGATCGAGGCGTCCGCCCAAATTGGCCAAAACCGTCGCGGCTTCCTGCTGCAACACGCTGACGTGCCGTTTCGCCGCTTCGAGCGTGTGACGGGCTTTGTCGAGATCGGCGCCCGTCGCAACGTCGTTAGAGCTGAGCTCTTCCTGGCGCTTGAACTCGCGCTCATCGTACGCGGCGATTTCCTGCGCTTCTTCGATCGCAGCGAGTTTCTGCTGGTAGTTGCCACGCAAGGTGCGGAGCTCCCACCGCACGGCCTCCAATTGCGCCACCGCTTCATCCCGAGCGATACGGTATGGTTCGTCATCTAATTTGAACAGGAGCTGGCCGACTTGGACGTGCTGGTTATCGCGCACAGTGACTTCGACGACGGAGCCTGCCACTTCGGAGGCGACCGTCAGCTTGTCGGCGTGTACGTAAGCATTGTCGCTCGAGACGACGCGTCCGCCGCGCAAATAAAAGAAAAGCCCGCCCAAAATCAGGATGACGGGACCCGCGAGCAACAGCACGCGGCGGCGCCAGCGGCGCGCTTCAGAATTTGGATGGTTGGTTTTGGTTTGTGTGGCTGACATGAGAAGAAATTCCGCGTGAGCGAGACAACGTCTGGCCCTCGCATCGAGTTCACGTTGCTAGCGCGCGGCCCCTCGCACGATGAGATCGACCGCTGCGTCAAAGTAGGCTGAGGAGGAATAATGCCTCTTGAATGTGGCCGATGCCCTCCGCAGCACATCGGTGAAAATCATTCCAATAAAGAGATCCGCCAGCATCACCGGGTCGGCGTCAGCGCGAAGCGCCCGTGCTTTTTTCGCTTCATCGAACCGGCGCTCGATTGCCTCACGCAACGATTGAAAAAGTCCGCGGTAGACTTGCCGCTCGTTGTCGCCGTGATGATGGATTTCGCCGATCATCGCACGCACCAACGGCAGGTTTTCCTTCAGCTGACGACCATAAGCGTCGGCTACGTTGGCGAGATCGGCTCGCAAATCCGTCGTGGCTACAAATTCCATCGGCGTATTCAGGCCAGAAGTCTGGTTGCCGAAATTCTGTTTCACCACCGCAGCCAGTAATCGCTCCTTCGAGCGGAAATGACGAAACAGCGTCACCTCATTCACCCCTGCCTCCTTGGCGATCTCGCGCGTGGTTGCACCCGTCAAACCGTCGCGTGCGAACACGCGCGCCGCGGCCTCGATGAGGCGTTCGTGGGCAGGACGGCGAACTATGGCGGAGCTAGGCATGCAAGTGGTTACTTACATTGTTGCCAGAGTTGTTCGTGTCAAATTCTGAGACCAGAGAATCGCCGTTGTCGTTCTCGTCGAGGATCTAGGCGGAAAGAAAAAGCCCGGCTGTTTTCAGCCGGGCTCTGAATTTGATAATACACTCGCCCTGTCAGCGTCGACCGCGGCGCTGGCCGAAACGGCCGCGCCCCTGGCCACCCTGAGGCTGTTCGCCGCCAGACTGCCCATGCCCGCCCGAGCGGGAATACCCGCCCTGCCGGCCCTGGGATTGACGGTTGCCACCGTTGCCATGTCCCTGTTGATGGCGACGCTGCTGCTGGCCGGCCGGTTTTCCCGGTCGTGCAGAGAGCGGCTCGTATTGGAAACCTTCCAGCTTCATCTCGGGAATTTTTTGTCCGATGAAGCGTTCGATATCGCGAACGTCATTCCGGTTCTCCGGAGACACGAGCGTAAACGCGTCGCCCACCGCCTGCGCGCGTCCCGTGCGGCCGATGCGATGCACATAGTCCTCGGGATTTTCCGGGACGTCGTAATTGATCACGTGCGAGATGCCGGCGACGTCGATGCCGCGCGCGGCGATATCGGTCGCCACCATGATCTCATATTTGCCGCTTTTAAAACCGGCGAGCGCTTCGATGCGTTGGTTCTGTGAGCGGTTAGCGTGCAAGACCGCGACCGAGTGGTTGGCCGCTTTCAACTTCCGCGCGATTTTGTCTGCACCATGCTTCGTGCGTGAAAAAATGAGCACGCTGTCGAAATCGATTTTCGCAAGCAGTGCGACGAGCAAATCGAATTTTTGATTCCAAGAAACTGGATATAGCGCGTGGTTGACGGATTTGTTGACCGAACGGTTGACGCCAATTTCGACGC
The DNA here is from genome assembly GCA_047600805.1 of Nibricoccus sp. Lineage (GTDB taxonomy): Bacteria > Verrucomicrobiota > Verrucomicrobiia > Opitutales > Opitutaceae > JADKHC01. Next base: position 3,985,402 of record JASGKG010000001.1, on the reverse strand, counting down.
GTTCCGGATTGCGCAGTGCAAACGACGCCACTGCCTGAATTTCCGGCGGCACTGTCGCCGAGAAAAATAACGTCTGTCGTTCACGCGGGCAGCGGCCGATGATGTCTTTCACGACGGGCAAAAAACCCATGTCGAGCATGCGGTCGACTTCATCCAGCACGAGAATCTGTAAGTCACGCAGCGAAATCGTGCCTTCTTTAAGGTAATCCATCAAACGGCCTGGCGTGGCGACGATCACGTCGACACCGCGCTTCAGCTCGCTGCGCTGATGACCGTAGCCGACACCACCAAAAACCGCTACGGTGCGAATATCCGTGAACCGCGCAAAATCGCGGAAAGACGTTTCCACCTGGGCCGCGAGTTCACGCGTGGGCTCAAGAACGAGGACGCGAGGACGCCCGTGGTTGCCGAGTTTGGAAATAATCGGGAGCGCAAAGGCCGCGGTTTTGCCGGTGCCTGTTTGGGCGGAACCGATCAGGTCGCGACCGCTAAGGACGACGGGAATCGCGCGAAGCTGGATGGGCGTCGGATCGGTGTAACCAGCGGCTTGAATGCCGCGCAGCACCGGCGCAGAGAGATTGAGAGCTTTAAAAGGCATGGAAAAGGCGCGGCGGAAAAGTTCGACAGGATGCGCGCAGCGCCTGACGTGAGAGAAAGTGAAAAGAAAAAGGACGAAGCGTTGCCGCTTCGTCCTTTTTTAAAATCGGTCCGTTAGACCGACAGGCGTCTCAATGACGGCGATCGCCACCGCGACCACCGCCGAAGCCACCGCGACGTTCGCCGCCGCCGAAGCCACGACCACCACCGCCGCCGCCAAAGGAACGGCCAGCGCCTTCTTCCTTCGGACGAGCTTCGTTAACGGTCAGAGTGCGGCCACCGAGATCGGTGCCGTTGAGCTTCTCAGCTGCAGCTTTCGCCTCTTCAGGCGTGCCCATGGTGACGAACGCGAAACCGCGGGGGCGGCCGGTCATCTTGTCCATGGCTACGTAAACATCGGTCACCGTGCCGAAAGCGCCGAAAGCCGAACGGAGTTCGTCTTCGGAGGTCTTGAAGGACATGTTACCAACGTAGAGTTTGGAGTTACCCATTTTGTGATTTCGTAGATCTACCGTCCGCTGCCAGTCCGTTCCCGACCATCGGGTTTCGAAATCATCACTTGAACTCAACGCTCACCTGACGACTCACCAGTTCCTGTCATCTAACGTTTTCTCTAACGAGGCCCGGGAGCACAAAGGAACGCCGCATAAACGCAAGGTAAATCGTTAAGCCGCATTGGCTGACGCAAATCACTGGCTTTGAGGCTTAACCCGATTGCGGCCGGTTCCAAGTAACGCTCCGCTACCTTATTGGGCTCAAGTTACTCCCTATTCAGTGGTTAACTGGCCACAACTGCGTGCGATTGTCGCCCGCGCTCATCTCAAGATCGAGAAAACCCTAGGGGCCGAGAGTATAAACACTTACGACAGCGAATGAAGCTCGCGCCAGGGTGTAAGTCGGACCATTGCTTTTTAAGCCTCCGGCTCTGGAAGCCGTTATAACACCTGTCAGCCACGAGATTCGTTCCGGCTTTTTCCAGCGAACACTATGTCTGTCATGCCTCGAGCTTCTGATCCCGTTTCGGCCCGAAGGCGTACCGCCGTAAGAGGCAAACGTTCGGACGACGAATTCGCGGCGCCACCGGTTCTTAACTACCGGTGGTTTGCGCTCGCGCTGGTGATCACGTGGACCGGTTTGTTGGCGCTGTTCGCGACATGGGAGGTAAACGAGATATGGAAGCACACGTACGAAAAGGCCCGCAGCGATGCGCGCGCGAGTTTCCAAAAAGACGTCCTTTATCGCTACTGGGCATCCCAGCATGGCGGAGTCTATGTGCCCGTGACGATCTCGACGCCACCCAACCCTTACCTCCAAAAAATCCCCGAGCGTGACCTCACCACGCCGTCTGGTCGCGAACTCACGTTGATGAACCCCGCGTACATGACCCGCCAGGTTCATGAAATCGGCGCCCAAAGATTCGGTGTGCGGAGCCACATCACCAGCCTCAATCCCATCAGGGCCGAAAACAGGGCAGACGCCTGGGAAACGACCGCGCTTCAGAAATTCGAAACGGGCGCGCCCGAGGTCGCCGAGGTTATGACGGTCGACGGCCAACCAGTCCTTCGTTTCATGAGGCCTTTCGTCACCGAAAAATCCTGCCTCAAGTGCCACGCGGATCAGGGGTACAAGGAAGGCGACATCCGCGGAGGCATCAGCGTCAACGTGCCGCTGGATGCTTACAACGCAGCCGCGTCAGATCGCACCAAGGAGGAACTCTCCATGTACGCGGCGATTTGGAGTGTAGGACTGGTTGGTCTTTATTTCGGCTTTCGCCAGCTCAACCGGCGGCGCAATGCGCACCAGCAGGTCATGGAAGCGCTCATTGCGAGCGAAGTGAAACTCGCCACGATTTTCCATCAAGCGCCGGTCTTGATCACGATCATTTCCATGGAAGACAACACCTACTGCGACGTGAACGATTACGCGGTCCAAGTGTCTGGTTTCTCAAGGGAAGAAATCATCGGGCGCACTTCTGATCAGATCGGATGGAGTTCGCCGCAGGCGATGGAAAAACTTAGAGCTGTGCTGAAGGTTCGTGGGCGTCTCGAAAATACTGAAGCCATTTTTCAATCTAAGAGCGGACGCGACATCCAGATGCTGCTCAACAGCGAGGTTATACGAATCAACCAGCGCGAGTTTCTCCTCAGCGTGGCAGTGGACATTACCGAGCATCGGCAGATGGCGGCCGCATTGGCCAAAAACGAAGCCGAACTATTCGCCATCTACGAACACGCTCCTGCGATGATGCTGCTGGTCGATCAGGAGGGCTGCATCAGGCGCCGCAATCGCGCCGCCGCGAACCTGGAATCGCGTCTGTCGATCGCGCCCGCTGATCCTCAACACAGCCTTCTCCGGTGCATAAGGACGGCGAACACGCAGACTCCCTGCTGTCTCGGCCAGAGCCGCGAGAATTGCGCTTTGAGGAACGCCGTCCTCAAGACATTTGCCGACGGCTCCACGTCCCAAAACATCGAAATCCACGTTACCAGCAGCGACGCTCTACCCACTTGGCTGCTCGCCTCGACCGCGCTCGTGCAGATTGGTTCAGAGCGCTTGGTTTTAGTATGCATCGAGGATGTTTCAAAACAAAGGTCGGCGGAGCAGCGCATCCGCGAACAGGCCGCCTTGCTGGACGTCACGCACGACGCCATCGTGGTGATCGACAAGGATACGCAGGTGACTTTCTGGAACAAGGGCGCGGAAAAGCTCTACGGACACCCGGCCGCTGATGCGACGGGAAAACCTTTTGCCGAACTTTTTCCCAGTGATAAACACCGGCTCGTTTCGGAAACGCTCCGGAACATCCGCACCAATGGTTCCTGGCAGGGCAACTGGGTTTTGCAGGCGCGCGACGGCAGGCCCCTGATCGTGCTTTGCAACGGCGTCGGCATGAACAATGCCACCAGCTCAGCCGGTTCGATTCTTCTTTCCGCCATCGACATCACCGAGGCAAAACAGATCGAGACCCAGCTTCTTCGCACTCAACGCCTGGAGAGCATCGGCTCGCTGGCCGCTGGAGTGGCGCACGACCTAAACAACGTCTTTGGGCCAATCATGCTCTCGATCAGCACGCTGCGGAGCATCACCCGCGGCACGGACGCGAGCGAGATCGTCGAACTGATCGATCGCAGCGTCCACCGCGGCTCCGACATCGTGCGCAAACTGCTGCTGTTCGGCCGCGGCAGCGAGGGAGCCGCTTCCCGGGAAAATGTTTTGCTCGCAACAACCATCTTCGAACTCCATCACATCCTCACCGAGACGTTTCCGAAAAACATCTCTTTTGGGGTGAACGTTCCCGCGGAGCTCTGGCGGGTGCACGGCGACAAAACCCAGCTTTATCAGGTCTTGCTCAACCTTTGCGTGAATGCCCGCGACGCCATGCCGGGCGGAGGCCGCCTTGAGATCGCCGCGGAAAACCTCGAGGCCGATTCAGAGTACGCCGAGACTCGCCCAGGGGTCACATCCGGGCGTTACGTGCGTATTCGAGTATCCGATACTGGCTCGGGCATAAGTCCCGCCATTATCGATAAAATTTTCGATCCATTCTTCACCACAAAGCCGGTGGGGCGCGGTTCGGGTCTCGGGCTTTCGACCAGCCTGGGCATCGTGCGCAGCCACGGCGGCGTGATCACCGTGGAAAGCAAACCTGAGCAGGGCTCCACATTCACGGTCATCCTGCCGGCTTGCACCGGCAATCAGACGGCTGCGTCCACCGGTGTCCAAAGCGACGTAAACTCCGGTCATGGTGAACGGATTCTCATCGTCGACGACGAGGCATCCATCACACGCACGATGAAAATGCTCCTGACGGCCACCGGTTACCAGGTGACCTGCGCGGACAGCGGTCGCGAGGCGCTCTCCCTCATTAATAATCCTGGCGAACGGTTCGACTTGATGATCACCGACATCATGATGCCGGGGATGGATGGCTTTAGTCTCAGCGTGGCGGTTCGTCAAAATCATCCAGAGCTGCCGATCATCGTCGCCAGCGGCCTGCGCGACAATCGCGCCCAATTCGAAAAACTGAAGCCCCCCAGCGTCGTTCACTTGTACAAGCCTTTCGAGGCCGACGACCTCCTGGCGGCCATCCAAGTGGCGTTGCAGGCGGTTCGGGGTCCCGCCGCCTAGCCAAACAAGCGTTCAATCGCGCGCCGGTCGCGCTTCGTGGGCCGACCGGAACCTTTTTCCCGCGCCAGAAATTGCTGCACGGGCTGCGCGCGCGCTCTCTCAAACTGTTCCGGCGGGGTGCGGTCGTCGCAAAATTCCGCGACCAGCTTCGGACCAACCCGCCGGAGCGGAATGGCGCGCACCACAAGCGTGCGCGTCAAGAGACCTTGGCGCACCGAAACCGTTTCGCCCACACGCACGTCTCTCGCGGGTTTCGTGGGCTGGCCGTTCACCGTCACACTCCCCGCCCGACAGGCATCGGTGGCCAGACCGCGCGTTTTGAAGATGCGCACGGTCCAGAGCCACTTGTCGATGCGCTCAGCGGCGGAGTCGGCGGGGGTTTGCGAGGTGCTCAATGCCAGAAAACAGCGCGGGCCACAGCCTGCTTACTTCTTTTTGTTTTTGGGGAATGTATTCCGCAGCCAATCGTCGAGCATGGCCTTTTCGTAACGCAGCGAGTCGTTCGCGTTGATCGGGCTCGCCGACATTTGAAAGCCAAGGTTCACGAGTTTTTCCTCGCCTTCCTTCACGACAGCGCCGCTGGCGTCGACGACTTTGTAGCTGAAGTTCATGCGGGGCGGATAAATTTCCTTCACGATGCGCACGTGTTGGAAATCGATGCCGCGCCACGGCTCGAAATCGCCAGCCATATCAATGTCCTTGAAGGTAACCGTGAGGGTCTGGCCCTCCGGTATGTAACGCGGGCCTCTTTCGGTGAGATATTCTTTGATCACACCGAGGTAACCGTCGCGGCCTTTTTCGGTGCCGATATCGTCGTCTTTGACGTCCGTGTATTTTTCAGGGTGGTCGAAGATGACTTCAACTTTTCCGCCAGCTGGCGGAGCCGCAAACAAGGCAGCAGTCCAACTGAGTGCCGCCGCAAGCAACAGATACTTGGTTTTCATGGAGGTAATGGGAATTTGCTAAATGAGACGGTTCCCGGCTGCTGGTGTTCCGGGGTGAGCTTTCGTTTGCCACAAATTATACCCCGATCACGCAAAAAATCAGGCATCTCTTTTCAGCAGACGCAATCTGGTTATCTTTGCGGCTCTCCGTCCCCCGCTTCCCCCCTCTCCTCCCATGGCCAATCCTCCGCAATTCGTAGAAGACGTTCGCGCCACCAACGCCCCCGCTCGTCATCCGTGGACGACACGGCTGCTCATCGCCGGCTGGATCCTCATCATCGCAAAATCCTCAGTGATCTGGTGGGCCTGCGGTCGCTACGCCGTGCCGTTCCACCCGATGTGGCTGGTCGGACCGACCGTCGCCTTTGGCCTGCTTTGCACCGGAGTGTATTTCTATGCGCGGCGGTAAACTGTTCTGCCTCCCAGCGCCTTTCGCCTTGGACAGGCACCCCGGCAGTCGCACTTTGAATCACCATGGCAAACGTTCCCGGTCTCCGCAGTCCGTACATCAAAGTCGGTCGGCTCGTCTACTTCGGGCGCATGCTCGACAAGATCCGCCTCTATGCCGCCGGCAAGCTCCCGGCCGAATACATTGAAAATCTCGGCGACAAGTCCCCGACCGTCTTTGACGCCCGTTGCTGCCGCTTTCTCGGCGTGACCCACGCGTCGATTACTGAACAAGTCGCCAGTGGCAAAACCGACGAAGCCATCCTCGCCTGGTGCCACGAAAAAGGCGGCGCGCGCACCGACGAACAATGCGAAATCTGGAACAACTTCATGATGAAACGTGGCTGGCGCGATGAGGCGAAGGAACGTCTTCAAATACGCCTCCGCGAAGCCGGCCTGCTTGGCCGCACCGATGTCGTAACGATGTTCGACTTCCTCGACGCCGACGAAGGCCGCAACCCGGAAAGCACGCGGCCTTTCAAATAAGCACCAAGCCCGGCCTCAACGCGGCCGCTACAGCCCGAACCATTACCCGCTTCCTGTAGCCGGGGGCGTCGACCCCGGCCGACACACACACGTAGAGACGTTTCTCCGAGACGTCCGCCTCAAGTCCTAACGCCTTCTCAATTCCGGTCTGGCAGTCCGACCGTACCTCCAACACAGCGCGTACAGAATGCCCGCGCCGACTCGGATGTTGCCAAAAAATCTCTGGCCCGTCCGCCGCCCCGGCCGTAACTTCCGGGCGATGAAACGTTCCACCGCCAATCGCCTGCGCATTCTCGCTTTCGCTGTCTGCGGCTTGCTCGCCATCGTCCTTGCCCTTGGCTACTGGTTCTACTCGCGTGTCCGTGCGAGTCTCCCCTCGCTCGCCGGCACTGTCGCCGTCGCGGGCTTGCAGGCGCCTGCCTCCATCGAGCGCGATGTGCAGGGCGTGCCTGTCATCCGCGGCGCCAACCGGGCCGACGTCGCCCGCGCGCTCGGTTTCGCGCACGGCCAGGATCGTTTCTTCCAAATGGACTGCACACGTCGGCACGCCGCCGGTGAACTGGCCGAGCTCTTCGGTAAAGACGCCCTCCCTCACGACCGTTCGGTCCGTCTTCACGGCTTCCGCGCACTCGCTAAAAAAGTGCTCGAGCAATTGCCCGCCGACCAGCGCGCTTTGATCGACGCCTACGCCGCCGGCGTGAACGCCGGGCTTTCGAGCCTCAAGGAAAAACCTTTTGAATACCTTCTCCTGCGCGAAACACCGAACCCTTGGCTACCGGAAGACTGTGTGCTCATGATTTACGCGATGGGCCTCGATTTGCAGGACGAAGACGCCGTGCACGAGCGTTCGCTCTCCGCCGTCAACGACACCTTAGGCAAAGCCGCCGTCGCCTATTTCGCTCCGTCGATCGCGCCCAACGATGTCGCCCTCGATGGCTCAACCGCACCGCTCGCCCCAATGCCCACCGAGCGCATGATCGATATCCGCCGCCGCGTCTACGAATACGAAGAGGTGAAAAAACAAGCGCGCGCCCACGACGATAATTCCGTCTTGCCTGGCTCCAATGCCATCGCGCTCTCCGGCGAACACTCCGCCAGCGGCTCCGGCCTCGTCGCGAACGACATGCATCTCACGCTGCGGCTACCCAACACCTGGTACCGCGCCTCGCTCGTGTTCCCCCATCCCGACGGCTCCGGCGAGCTCCGCATCACCGGCGTCACCATTCCGGGCACACCGCTCATCGTGGCGGGAAGCAATGGTTCGATCGCCTGGGGTTTTACCAACTCCTATGCCGACACCTCCGACGTCGTCCTCCTGACCGCCGCCGTCGGCGCCGACACTTACCTCGATCACCACGAGCCGAAATTATACGAGAAGCGCACCGAGACGATCCGCGTGCGCGGCGGCCGCGACGTGACGGTCGATTATTTCTGGACAATCTGGGGTCCGGTCATCGGCAAAAACTCCGACAAGCGCGACCTCGCCCTCGCCTGGACTTTCCACAATCCAGCTGCCGCCAACTTCAATCTCCTTCGTCTCGAAACCGCCCGCACCGTCCAAGACGCTATCGACATTGCGCACACCGCGGGCATTCCCGCACAAAACATCACTGTCGCCGACTCGACCGGCGCCATCGGTTGGACCATCTGCGGCTTCGTCCCGAACCGCATTGGCTTCGACGGCCGGCTGCCGTCCTTCTGGGAATTTGGCGATCGCAAATGGGACGGCTTTCTCCCCGCCGAACGCGTGCCCGTCGTGATTTCGCCGGCCAACGGCCGCCTCTGGTCCGGCAATCAGCGCATGGTCGGCGGCGACGCCCTCCGCGCCATCGGCGATGGCGGCTACGAAAGACCTGCGCGCGCCGAAAGGCTCCGCGACCGCCTCGCTCCCCTAGAAAAAGCCACCCCTCGCGATCTGCTTTCCGTGCAACTCGACGTGCGCGCCGCGAATCTCGACAAGTGGCAAAAGCTCCTCGTCCAAGTCCTTTCCTCCGCCGACGCCGCGGGCAAGAAAGGCCTCGGTCAAATGCGCGCTCCCGTCGAACAGTGGAACGGCCAAGTCTCCGCCGATTCCGTTGGCTACCGCCTCGTCGCCGCCTTCCGCCACCACGTGATCGACCGCACGCTTCCGGTCGTCTTCGAGCCGTGTTCCGACGTGTATCCCGATTTCAGTTTCCGTCATTTCAATTACGAACCAGCGCTTTGGGACATGATTGAAAAACGTCCGCCGCACCTCCTCGGCCAGGAATACAACACCTGGGATGCGCTGCTGCTCGCCGCTGCTCAGGATGTTTTCACCGAGGTGAAAAAAGAACACAGCTCCGTCGCCCGCGCCGCATGGGGCGATCACAACCGCGCCGACATTCATCACCCGCTCGCCCGCGCCTTCCCCGGCTTCCTCGGACGCTGGCTGCGCGCGCCCGCCGACCCACTTCCCGGAGACAACGACGTGCCCCGCGTACTCGCTCCGCAGAAAGGCGCCTCCGAACGCTTCGCGGTTTCCCCCGGCCACGAAGCCGAAGGCATCTTCCACATGCCCGGCGGCCAAAGCGGACACCCGCTCTCGCCGTATTTCCTCGCCGGCCACGAAGCCTGGGTAAAAGGCGAACCCACGCCCTTCCTCCCCGGCCCCGCCGCCCACACGCTCACGCTAAAACCGTAAAGAAGGACCCCGGCCTCAACGCGGCCGGCTACACAATCCTTCCGACTCCTGTAGCCGGGGGCGCTGCCCCCCGGGCCACCGCCCTCTTCGATCGCCACGCGCTGATCTCGCCAAAGCGCCGCGCCGGTTTAGCCTCGCCTTTTGAGCCGTATTTGTCCCAATCGGTCCACCCCACTCCGGCGGAAACTCATAGCGACGACTCCAGTAAACGACGCGCAGCGCAAACACCCTGGTCCCCCTTCCTTTTTTACCAAAAATTTCATCCGCGTAACCCCATACTCGCAGTTGAGCTTTAGCCGGTTTGATATCACCGCAAAATCAACCCAAGTCTTCTCTCTTCTGAGAGGTTTCAAAATAACAGGTAAACACTTATGAATATCTCGCCACCGCAATCCCCCTCAATTTCACTCCCCCGCAAAGCTCAACTCAGTTGATGCGAATAACACTGTTAGGCTAAAATGAAAGAGCTGGTGCAAACGTTTTTAATCGGTGGCGGTATCATAGGTTTGTTAGTTACTGTGCCTTTAGCTGTGTTTATTTGGTGTATGCGCGGATTCGCGAGTCCAGATGAAGGTCTTTTCTTTGGCTTCTTCTGTTTTGGCCTGCCCGTTTTATGTCTAGCGTGTTTGATAGGTGGCTTACGGTGGCGCCGCAAAGATGGTGACATCGAAACGCAAAAGGAAGAGGCCTAACCAGGCGCTACAGCGCAACGCCTATGCTCGAGTCCGTCCTTTTAATCTCTGCCCGTCGGTACGGCGTGGCTGACCTTTAACGTTAGCATGTTTCTCCGTCGAGAACCGCAGGTGATATTTTTAGCGCACGCGTTTTAGCGAAGTCGAAGGTTAGAAAATGATTATTGAGAGAAGTAGTTTAGTCGCAGGTCGGGTTTCCGGCCCGAAGGACGGAAGAAGTGGCCGCTGGCTCCGGCGGTGGTTTTCAGTCGCTCATGCTAACCAGGCGCTACAGCGCAACGCCTATGATCGCGTCCATCCTGTTAATCTCGGCTCGCCGGTACGGCGTGGCTGACCTGTAACGTTCGACGCAGAGTTGGTGAATTCCCAGCCACAAGGTTTTCAGAAAGAAGAAATATTAGGACCGTGATTACTAAACCACAGAGACTGCCTAAACCCGAAAGACTGCGATTGAGTGAGCGCGAGTCGCTGGTTGGACGAAACTCGGTTGTGGATTGTGGTTTGATTCAGAGCGCAGGCGCTGCGGCGAAAGAAACTGGTAAGCGCCGTTGGATTACGTGGTCGAACCAGGCGCTAGAGCACAACGCCTATGCTCGTCCTATTCTGTTTTTCTTTGCCACCCAGTACGGCGTGGCTCACCTTTGACGTTCGGCAAAGATGCACTACTTACGTTCTGATTTGATCGGCTTGCTGGGGCTGTTGGCAATCTTCGGCATTTTGATGTGGCTGTCGTCGAGCAAAGGAGGAGTTCGGCGATCCTTTATCATCCTTGGCCTAATGGAAATTCTGATGGGTGTAGGAGGGCTCATCACTGGAAAGATAGATCAGTACCATCGTGTCGCCGCGCCTTTGGAGGGATCGGCAGCGATAATTGGATCGCTCGTTTTATTATTCGTTGGTGGCTATACCGTTTGTAAGGCGTTGCGTTGGCGACCCGGCGAAGGTGACAAGAAATGAAGAATAAGCCGAACCAGGCGCTAGAGCGCAACGCCTATGTCCGTCACGCCGCGTGCGAGGCACGCGTCGCGCCGGCCACAGGCGTGGCTCACCTTTAACGTTAGCATCTTTTCTCCGTCGAATATCGCTGGTCTTAAAAGAAAGATTACCGCTGGTAAGAAATCAGAACCGTTAGTGGTATTTTAAGATTAGAAAAGAATAGTCGCAGGTTTGTAGGCAGAGCTGATGGTTATGAAAAAGAAGAATACCAGGTCGCTTGTCCGGCGAAGAATACAGCTTTGTTAATATCCTAGGTCGCTTTATGCTAACCAGCCGCTACAGCGCAACGCCTATGCTCACACTTTTTCTGTTTTTCCTAACCTTGTCGTACGGCGTGGCTGACCTATAACGTTAGCCAAGAAATGAACTGCCCACGTTGCTCAAAGGAGATGGAAGAAGGTAGCTGCTACACTGGCCAGACCGGCTTTGGCTTTTTGTTTGCTGGGTTGGCCTTACCGCATCTGTTTTTCCAGGCTCTCGGAAAGAAAAAGAAGAGCGTTACATCCTGGAATGCTGGAGCCTGTCGATCATTTCATTGTTCAGAATGCGAAGCGACAATCATTTATCCTGATGAGCCTGGTATTTGAAATGCGCAGAAGGGCTAACCAGGCGCTAGAGCACAACGCCTATGCTCGTCACGCCAGCTGCGTGGCAGCTGTCGCGCCGAGCACAGGCGTGGCTCACCTATAACGTTGGGCAAAGCATGACTTGGCTATCGATAGACTCGCAAAGTGATCTCGAATCGTTCGCGAAGAGCGTCTGTTGGGAAGACTCATCCTCAGTCGCGTATTTTGCAAACGAAGAGAATCGCACCTGCTATCCTTCCGACGTTTGTCGCTCCGGCTACACGAAGAAGAATCTGCACGTTCTTTGCTCAGTCGATTCAGCTCGGGGTAGATTTCTTGAGATGGCTTTCATTCACGCCGATTCGTTTGATTCGAATTTTCTCGATCAGCCATTTATTCGCGGACGCGTCGACTCCCTTCGGCGTGTTGAGTTGGCGGACGCGAAAGGAAGAAGCTTGTTACGCTGCGGTCGTATGATTTTCAGGTTCCTGAATGACGCACCAAGCGTTGTGCTTGAGGTCTCCCAGTAAAAATGAAAGCAACGGAGCCCAACCAGGCGCTAGAGCACAACGCCTATGTCCGTCACGCCGCGTGCGTGGCACGCGTCGCGCCGGCCACAGGCGTGGCTCATCTTTAACGTTCGGCAAAAAATGAACTCACTCATCTATCGTTTCTCGATTCTTGCTTTGGCGCTCTCGCTTCTTTGCGCAGCTCCCGTGTCCGCGCAGCAAGAGAAGTCCCTCACGATTGACTACGAGAATGTGGAGTTTCGTGTCGCTCTTCGGGACATCGCCGACAGGTGCGAGCTGAATCTGGTGATTCCCGAGTCGCTGCAGGGTAGGACATCGCTGAAGTTACGCGACGTTACTTGGAAGCAGGCGTTCCAGGTAATGCTCCAGCCTATAGGATACACATACGTCGAGGATGGACAGATCGTTAAGGTTCTGCCGTTGGAAGATCTCGCAGATGCCAAAGCTGGCACAACTATCGTGAGGCGAGAGAAAGAGAAGGGTGGTTTGCTGGATGGAATTTGGGTTTTCCCCGGTGCTGCGATTTTATTCGGAGCTCTTGTTGTCGTGTGCCACGTATTCCTTTTCGTCGGCATCTTGCGCGACCGCACGATTGGCACGCCACAGTTTGCGCCGAAGGTGGTGTGGGCTTTCCTTGCACTTGTTGGCGGTGTGGTGCCGGTAGCCGCATATTGGCTGATTCATCACTCCAAGTTGGCGCAGCAAAAGATACGGCCGAACCAGGCGCTACTGCCAACGTCTATGGCCGTCACGCCAGCTGCTTCGCACCTGTCGCGCCAGCCATAGCCGCGGCAGATCTATAACGTTCGGCAAAAGAAAACCATGCGTTCAATTGTAGCCTTGGTACTATTCCTATTGTGCCACACTTTGATCTATTCTGCTGAGACGATCGAACTTCGTGGTATATGTGTTGCTCCTGAAAAGGTTACCTTTGGCCTTGTCGATCAAAGTTCAGGCAGCAGTGCGTGGGTTGCTATCGGAGATAGCTTTTTAGGTTATGCGGTATCGCACTACGAAGCCGAAGAACAGGCTGTGACTCTTACAAAAGGAGCCGATGTACTGAAGATTTTTCTACGTGATGCGAAGGTCCAAGAGATGCGAGGTGAGATTTGCGGTAGGATTCGCGTCAGGTTCGGAAAGGATGTAGCAGCTATCAGTGCTAAGTTGGTTTACGACCGTTGGAATGTGTTTCCAGTTCGATCTGACGAGGGTGATAAGATGATACGAATCAGGCCACGGGTTCAGGCCGATGGTAGTACATTATATGAGGCGGTGTTCGAGGAGATTTCACTCGATCGAAAGGGAGCAAAGACGGAGATGCCGCGGATTATAGGAAGGCCCGGACAGGAACTTAGCGCAAAAGTGGGAGAGCGTGAACTCACATTCAAACCTGAATAGGCCGAACCAGGCGCTAGAGCACAACGCCTATGCTCGTCACGCCCGCTGCTGCGCACCGGTCGCGCCGAGCACAGGCGTGGCTCACCTCTGACGTTCGGCAAAAATGAAACGATCGACGATGTGCCCTGCGGTATTGGTCACGTTGGTAGTTGTCGTTTCTGGTTGTAACAGCGCTGATCGAAAAGGTACAGAGGCCGATAGTTCCACGGTGATTGTACAGGCGCTAACGGACATGGAGTATCCGAGCAAAAAGGAATTGTCTCTGTTATTTAAGAGGGCTGAGTCGGGTGATGGAGAAGCTGCGCATGTCTTGTGTGACTATTATCGTTTTTGCAGATCGCCTCTCACACGTAAAATTAACTACGAGAAGTACAGAGATATAGCGATTAGGCGCGAGCAACCCTGGGAATTGTATTACGAGGCTTCGCGTGTTTTTGACTCTGATAGGCCTGATTTTGATTACGTTGAGCGTTTAGTAAGACGAGCGGTTGAGCTGGGCCACTACGATCACCGTCGTCTATTGGCACAGATTCAAGCGTCCCGAGAAAAGACGAGGAACGCCAAATGAGCCGAACCAGGCGCTCTGCCAACGTCTACGGTCGTCACGTCGGCTGCTGACGCACTCGTCGCGCCGACCGCAGCCGCGGCAGATCTATAACGTTAGATTTACCCGTTGGTTCGTCGAAGTCTCCAGGAGCATTGAGTCGCGGTCGCGAAGAAGAAAGAAAGTCAGAACGAAGCTGCTTTTCCGGGCGTTAGAAATTATCGCCAGCTGCGACGGAGAAACTGAGGCAGCGACGCGAAATAAAAATGATCGGAAAATCGGAGGCTGTCGGTAATGTCGAAGTCGATGGAATTTACTGAGGTTATGTTCGCACTGCGCGACGCCACCGGTTTTTGCCCGGCCACATCTATGACGTTTCCTAACCAGTCGTTAGAGCGCAACGCCTATGTCCGTCACGCCGGCTGCGTGGCACGCGTCGCGCCAGCCACAGCCGTGGCTGACCCCTATATAACGTTAGGCAGATGTCGATCGATACTGAATTCACCGCGGTTCGAAGAGATGTAGAGGTTGTGCTCGCGCGGCTTGACCCCGAACACGAAGCCGAATGGCGCAGCGACATGAAAATTCGTTTTGACGCCTGGTCTGCTATTCCGACATTTGCGATTGAATGCGGCGTCTTGAAATTAGCCTGTGAGTTTTACTTCCGTGCTGCGCCCGATCGAATGCGGCGAGGCTTTCACGAATCGCGAAACGTGATGCTCGATTACTTAAACGGACTATTTGGTTTTCGCCCTGATATTCATGTTATCGACGAATCCCAGTGGGCTCAGGTTTTAGCATTTCTCCATCGCGAGTTCCCAGTTTAAGATTATGCGTGATTGCAAAGCCATACGTATCTCGCCTAACCAGGCGCTGCCAATTCCTGCGTCCGTCACGCCTTCTGCTTCGCACGAGTCGCGACGGCCATAGTCGCGGCAGATCTATAACCTTCGGTTCACCCATGGATATTCGAGAAGCCAGCATTGCAGATCTACCGAAGGCAGTGCGGTTGTCGTCGGAAGTGTTCATGCAGTCGGTAGCGCCGTTGTATTCGCCCGACGGCGTGCGGGTGTTCATGGATTATGCCTCAGAGGGCGCCTGGGCAGATCGGCACAAGCTCGGTCAACGCACCTGGCTGGCATTCGACGGTTCCCGATTGGTCGGCGTTCTGCACATTCGCGATGGCGACCACATCTCGATGTTTTTCGTCGACGCCGCGCATCAGCGCCAAGGCATAGGTCGGCAGCTGTTGTGGCACGTGCTCAGGGAACTCGGGGTGTCGCAGCTGACGGTAAATTCCAGCCCCAACTCCGTCGAGGGTTACGCCAAGCTTGGGTTTGCCGCAACCGGTCCGGAGGAGGAAAAGTCCGGGATTCGATTTACCCCGATGACGGGCGCCTTCAACAGAGGACCCAACCAGCCGCTAGAGCCCACCGCCTCCGGCTCACCATTATGTCGGCGAAAATGAATATACCCGTGAACATCGGCGTTTTCGCCGCTGCGCTCGTCGCGATAATAATACTTTGGTGGGAGGCGCTCCTTCTCACCGTGTTCAGTGCGACGCGCGAATTCTGGTATGCCGGCGAACTGCTTACTGCGGCAATCTCGATGCTGGCGTTAGGCGTCGTGCTGCGGAAAAGAGTGCGGAAATGGCTGACGATGGGAGCGTCTCTGTTCTTTAGTATCTGCGCAGCAATTGTCCTGGCTTTCGACATCGGCCTTCAGGAGAGCTACGCTGCACGTGTGGAGATATCGCTCCCGAGCTGGCATTTCACTGTATTCACTTGGGTCGGGATGAGCTTCGGTCTACTTCCATTGCTGCAACTCATCAAAAAGGAGCCAAACCAGACGCTGCTCCCAACTACCCCACCCGTCACGCTCCCTGCGGGGCAGGAGCCGCGACAGATCTAGCGACGGCACAGCTGTAACGTTCAGTAAGACACTAAACCCAAACATGAAGTTCATCGCGTTATTTTTACTGGTCGTTACCTTCCTCGGGAACATTGCCCGTGCGGACTACTTCTCGCCCTTTATCGATGCCAAGGTCGGCGCAACGGTCACATCGACCGGCGTGATCGTCGTCGATACGCATTCTGGGAGCGCGCCTGCCTACTTCGTCCGCTTCCGGACCGACACGGGACCCAGGGATATTCCGGCGGAAATTCCCTCAGAGCTCAGCGGAAAGGATATTTCGGGACGGCGAGCCAAGATCACGGTCATTATTCGGGAACGCGAAGACGTGAACACCAAAGCCAAGATCAGGTTTCTGGAGGTTTTAAGGATCGATTTCGATACGTAAATCAGATCGACGACATGATGGAATAGGAACGAGAGAAAAGCACCCGAACGAGGTGTTACAGACAACCCCGATGACGTAGCAACGAACCAGTCGTACTCATAAAAGCCAGTGATCGTATTCGTCCATTTCATCTCTGCATGCGAGTAACGTGAACCACTCATTAAACCTAAAGTATGCGACAATTTCCATGAACCCCAGACCCCGCTCCTTCGCCTATTGCTACGCAAAACAACTGCTACGAAAGAGAACGTCGAAATATGCGCCGCTATGGGGACTTGTATGCGGCTTGGCGCTGTTGACGATGGCATTCATGCACGGGCCGCTAGAGCTGATAAACTTTGTTCTTCCAGCGCTGATCCTCTACTCTGCTGCAGACTCGTGGATCGAAAGCGGCAAACAAGAGGCGTTCCAGGAAGCGGAACGCATCATTGAGGAGCTGCGTGCCTCAGGTGATGTACCACACCCGCCGAGTCAGCCGTAATCATTGGCACACTTATGATGCTCCCGAAAATAAAGATCAAAAGCCTCACCGCGGTTGTCGGTCTTTGCTTGGTCGGGAGCGGCTGCATTACGGCCGAGCGCGAGAGCGTCGACGCTGACTACAACTATCCCCTCGTCTTCTTCGGCATGCGCGAACCGAAACCGGTGATCGTACACAGTCGGCTGGAGCGGTACGCAAAGGACATGGGGCTTTGGACCTCCAAGGAGCACAACGGCGAATGGGAGTTTGAGATTCTCGCGCCGAAAGCGTGGGTCGAAGAGGCGAAGACCGGCTTTGTCTCTACCTCGTTTAACGATTCGATGCGGAAACCGAAGGTCGCTTGGTGGAAGCCCAACGCTGAAGATTTCGATGCCTATCAGATGCCGTACAGCTCCTATCCAGCGGCGCATCTTTACGTCGAAAAACATCCAAAGGATGAATCCCGAATCCACGTGTTTGTCCAGCGGCACTAAAACTTTAACCGACTGTCATGATGGCTGCCCAAACACGACGCATACCGTCTGGTTCGTTTGGCTCCTTATTTACGGCTGGGCCGGACGGACCTTGAAGGCATAGACTAAATGATGAACTGGACGCCTTTGGTGATTATCGTTGGAGCCGCGGGTTTCTTCGCATTCGAGAGCTTTTGGGGGGCGCCCGTATGGAATTTTCTTAGCGGGATAAGTCCACTCGGCTACTTGATGCGGGGCGTGGACACGCTGGTGGGAAGCCGAGGCTGGGAGGCACTCATTCAAGCCGTCTTCCATCCTAAGCCTCATAACATGATCGGCATGTCACTGGCGTGGAGCATGAGCTGCGCCGCAGACATTGGAGGCGCGTTTCTCATTCCTTACACACTCGCAGGTTTCTTTGCTCACGAACGCCGGATTTTGGTTCTTGCGGCCGCTTCGGCTCTGATCGCCACCTATTTCATCTGGGTAAGCAGTAGCCACACCTATTGGCTGCTCACTTTCCTCGGCATCGCGTTCGTCATGCCCTTTCTTCTTCTTTGCTTTATGGGAGGCATGCGGCTGGGACAAATCTGCCGTAAGAAAAAATGTTAAAAGGATTCCTCGCTTTCATCGGTTCTCTTCTGGCGGTCACGACGTCGCCGGTGGTCCTTCGCCACAAATGCGGCCTCACCAGTTGGCCTCTGGAGTGGATAACCTGCGCTGTTTCGGTCGCGATCGTGGTCGTCGTGGTTCTGCGGACACGAAAACCGTGGCTTCGGCTAACCATGGCGCTGATTGCTCCCCTGATCGGGCTGGCGGGAACGTTCGCATTGGGCGCACTACTGCATTCGGAGCATTGTCCGGCGTGGCTTTACGACGACGCGGGAAAGGCGTGGCGCCGAACGGATCATTTGCGGCAAACCACGCAAAAAACCTCGCCCGCTACAGGGCCCCATCCTTCGCCGACACAAAAGCAAGCGAGCCGTTCGCCCTCGAAGATCGAGTCGTGCAGGTGTTCTCTGATCTTTGGAAAATCCAGATGATGGACCGCGGCAAAGAGTATATCACCACGGTCGGAAGAACACAGGAGAAAGGTACAAAAGAATATTTCATGAGGCGTCGGTCGGCTGCCGAAATCTGGACCAGCGGGCTGGCGTCGGGATGCGGCGACTATGCGAGCGCGTTCCTCGAACGCATCGATGCCGCGGAAATAGAGGCCTTGCTGGTTGAGGGCGCTGAAGTTTCAGAGGAGTCACTCGACTCTCATTTCTCAGGACATTCCGCGGTCGCGATCCGCACCCATGCAGAGCAAAACGTTTGGTGGCTGGTCGATCCCACCGACCGCCAAATTCTTTCTCGTGACTGGCGGATCGAGGCGAAGACCTTTGAGGCTGCTGGCTCTGTCTACTGGATTCTGTTCTGCGGCAAGCAGGCGGATTACCCCATCCACAACGCCGAGCAGATTCGCGAGTTCTACGGCCGCGCCCTAGATTCAATCCCGCCGGCAACGCTTTCCGAGATACTCAGAAGGAAGAAATAAAAGCGAACGCCAGCGCTTCACCCGTCGCAACCTTCCAACGGTAGAGGCTGCCAAAAAGGCAACGCGGGTGCGTGAGTTGCACGGTTCGGAGTCGTGCATATTCTGCACGTGAGCGGCCAGTCCCTCCGCCATCCAAGAAAAAACCAACCCTTAATCATTGCGTGAGCGAGCAGCCACCCACCTTCGACGCCGCGAAGTACAAAGCCACGCAACGCGAGCAATGGAACAGGAACGGCGAGGCGTGGCGGCGTTGCACTGCATTTCTGGATCGCTGGTTCGGCGATGCGACTCGCCGGATGCTCGACCTCGCTTTTCTCAAGCACGGGCAACGCGTCCTCGACATCGCTGCCGGCGCAGGAGAGCCGTCGGTGAGCGCCGCCGCCCGGGTGGGTGCGACGGGCTACGTCCTCGCGACTGACATCTCGGAAGGCATCGTTGAGCTGGCGCGGCAAGTGGCTCACGAGCGCGGATTGCACCACGTGGAAACCCGTGTCATGGACGGCGAGAAACTCGATTTACCCGACGCTTCATTTGACGCGGTGCTCTGTCGGCTCGGCCTGATGTACATGCCGCATCCTGTAGCGGCGCTGCGCGAATGGCGCCGCGTGCTCCGCGAGGGCGGACGAGTCGCGGTCGTGATTTTTTCCACGCCGGAGCGAAACAGTTGGGGTGCCGTGCCGGCCTCCGTCATTCGGCGCCGCGCGCAACTTCCACCTCCGCTCCCGGGACAACCGGGGCCGTTCAGCCTTGGCGAGCCAGGCAAACTTGCCGGCCTATTCAGCGAAGCCGGATTTACCGATGCGGAGGTGTGTGCAGTTCCGGCGCCGCACAGGACGGCATCAGCGGCAGAGTTTGTGCACGTCGCTCGAGAAGCTTTCGGCGGATTTAACGCGATGATGGCGCACCTTTCTCCTGAAGAATGCGAAGCGGTTTGGAACGAAATAGAAGGTGCGCTGCGCGGGTTCGAATCGGCGGACGGTTTCGAAGCTCCCGGCGAATGCCTCGTCGGCGCCGCCACGAAGTAAGCTCGTACGCCCGAGTTTCTACAGTGGACTAGCTGAGCGCACCCGAGAACCGAAAGGCTAACTACCTTTGATCGATAAAAAGCGTCGATCGCGATTCTTTGATCTAGCCTCGCGCACGTGAAGAAGGTGCAGTCATCTCCACCCAACCCCTTTCCATGTCCTACTCACCTGGTGATTTTTTTGTCGGCTGGGGCACGCTCGCCCTCATCAATGCCGGCCTCGCACAATCGAAAAACCGCAGTGGACTCGGCTGGTTTTTCGGGAGTCTGTTTCTCGGACCGGTGGCGACCTTGGTGATCGTGCTGCTCGAGAAGCGCGCCGAAGAAAACCGGCCGGACTAACTCACGAGCTCTTGCACTCGCGCTTCTGCGGACGGTGCTGGTTGAAGCAATCCGTGCAGATGCCGTGCGTAAATTTGATGCCGCTGCGGGCCGCGAGGTAGTCTTCCACCTTTTGCCAGTAACCGTCGTCGTTGCGAACCTTGCGGCACCAAGCGCAAATCGGCAAAAGTCCGGTAAGCGTCTGCACCTCGGCGAGAGCGTTGGAGAGCTCCTCGTTGCGAAGGTGCAAATTGGCGGTGAGCAGGCCGACGAAAAGCGCCACCATGAAAAAGCTGACTTCGAAATCGCTGATCGTCTGGAGCCATTCGGCGGCGTTGTCCCAGTGTTGAACCGCGCAGACCGAGGCAAACACAAAGCGGAAACAGTGGAAACCGCCATGCAACATAAACGCTTTGCAGGGCGAAAAGAGCGACGCAGAGAAAGGCTTTGCGCCCTGCCTTAAACTCCAGCAAGAGGCAAAAGAGAAGCCCGCCCAGACCACACCGTTGACGACCATGCGCCACTCCGTGTGTTCGTTGTTGAAAAGAAAGTACACCAACGTGAGCACGTGCCCGCCTACAACAGCCGGGATCAGCCACCAGCGGCCGTTGTCGATGTTGGCCGTTTTCCGCGCGCCCATGAGCAGGCAGGCGTGGCCGACCGTAACCAATCCTGTGGGAATAATGCGGCCGACCCAATAAGGAAGTTCAGGACGGGACCGCAGCGCGAAGAAAACATCTGCCACCACCAAAATCCAGGCCGAGAGCATCCAAAAGAACATCGCCGGCGCGCGCCCCTGGCGCAGCCAATACTGCGAAATCATGCAACCGAGAATCGTGATGATCACGATATTGGTGAGATAGATGACGGTCGCCTGATCCATGCCGGAGGTCTGGACAATCACCGAAAACCGGCAAAGCGCAAAACGATTCTATAAAATTCATAGGGCGAGATGCGGCTCTCGGCAGCAGAGATTCTGTTTTCCGTTGTACCTCCACTGGTTTCGGCACTAGCTCATGCCGTTCCCCGGCCCCCGGCATGAAAAACAAGAAAAAGAGCCTCACCGTCTATTTCGCGAGCGAACTGTTCAGCCTAAAGCACCTGATCGGCAACGCCTACCTGGCTGAGGCGATCTATGAAAAATCGCACGGGCGCTATTTGTGTGTGCTGCCCCAAAACCTTGAGCAACGCGGCAACACCGCACGTTCCATTCGCGATCAGGACATCCTGACGCTGCTCCGCTGCGATTTGGGTCTCTTCAACTACGACGGCACAGAACTCGATTCCGGAACCGTGGTGGAGTTCATGTTCGCGAAATTTGCGGACATTCCCTCGGTGATTTTGCGAAGCGATTTCCGCAGCGGCGGCGACCAGCGCGGCGACCCGTGGAATCTCATGACGAGTTTTTATCCGCGCACGGCCAACGTGATCGTCGACAGCCTGGGCGTTTACAAAGCGACGATGAAAGGCCGCCGGACACGTGTGAGCGACGAAATCGTGCGGCTCGCCGGTCAGCACAGTTCGGCCCACGCACAGCACATGTGCGAGCGCATCGCTGAAGCCTGCGTCCGTGCGCTGGACCGCGTGGTGGATATCGATCCCGTCTTGCCCAAGCACCTGCGCGAAGAAGTGTACAACTGGCTCGCGCTGATGCCGGCTTTCCGCGGCAAAGAGAAAGCGTTGCGCAAGGAGCTCGAGGAAATCCTCGAGGCCAAAGCGGAACGCGGTCTGCTCTAAAACGGTTCGCTGCCATGCCTCTGCACGTTCTCGATCACCCACTCGCCGCGCACGCGCTCACGCGGCTCCGGGACAAAACCACTCCACCCGCCCAATTTCGCGTGCTGTGTCATCAAGTGACGCTGCTGCTCACGCTCGAAGCCACGCGCGACCTCGCGACGAAAGAGCAGCAAGTGCAAACACCGCTCGAGCCTTTCGCGGGCAAAGTGCTGGCCCAGCCGCTGGTCGTGGTGCCGATCCTGCGGGCCGGCCTCGGCATGGTGCAGCCGATCGTCGATCTCTTCCCGGACGTCAGCGTCGGCTACGTCGGCCTCGAACGCGATCACGACACGGCGCAAGCGCGCAGCTATTATTGCAAGCTGCCGCCGATGAACGCCACGCGCGTGCTTTTGGTGGACCCGATGCTCGCGACGGGCGGCTCGGCGGTGAAGGCGCTCGATGCGATTTTCGAGCGAGGCGCGACGGAGGTGTGCCTGCTCAACATCGTCGCTGCGCCGGAAGGTGTCGCCGTCGTCGAAAAGGCGCACCCGAATGTGCCGATTTTCTCAGCGGCGCTGGACCGCGAGCTCAACGCGCGGAAATACATTTTGCCGGGTTTGGGCGACTTCGGCGACCGACTGTACGGCACGTGAGGCGTTTGGATGTTGGCGCAAAAAAGCCCCGGCCTTCACCGGGGCTAAAAAAAACGCGAACCTAGGAGCGCGGAAGGATTATCTCCAGGCTAAGACAAAACGTGAATAGTATGTGGTATCGAGACGGTGCCGCGTCGGTGACACCTTGCTTGTATAATCGTTTACCAGGCCCATGCGAAGTTTCCACGCTGGGTTTGCCAATGGCAGCTGCAAGTAGGTTTCGTGAAGAGCACGGTAATCAGCAAAGTCATTAAAGGTCGGCACGAAACTAACACGAGTAACCAAGCTGAGGGTTCGCAGCTCCAGACTGTGCTCAAAACCGACGTCGAGACCGGCAGAATTGACGTTGTCTTTGGTAGCAGCACGCCGAGTTTCATTGACCTGCTCTACGGTGTAAGGAAGGGGCAACTGGTTAACCCTAGATACTACTTCGTCCCAATCTGGCCGGTAAGACTCGAATCGATGGGCCAAACCGATTCGGCCGTTCAAAGTGTGCTTGGGTTTTTTGATAAAATCATAGCCCAAACCAGCCGCTGCAATGTTCGAGAATTCGATCAGTTTCACGCGGTCGAAACCGGCCTCGTCACGAATGTACCACGAATACTTTCCCGCGAACGAGTTTTGGTAATCGACTCCCGCCTTAAACTGGTCGGCAGAGATTTCTCCCTCCGTCACTTGGCGATCATAACCCGCGTAAAACAACAACTTGTCCTGTGGTCCGGCAAGAACCGCGCGGAAGCTGAATCCAGTGCCGAGTTGGCTGCTGTTGCCGGTTTTGCCGACCACGTCGACCGCTGCTTCGTAAGCCCAGGCGCGCTGGAGCGAGACGACCTCGGGATCTTTCGCACCAGGAGCCCACGTCGCCACGATCTTGTCGACCGACGAGTGGATGGAGCCGTCGCTTCCGGTAATAATCAAAGCGCCAGAGCCAATCCCCGACACGGTTCCTTGCAACACCGTGCCGCTCGTCAGGCGAATGTTCGAAGGATTTTCCGTAGTGATCGAAACCACTTCGCTTTGCTTCACCTTAACCGAACCAGCGTACTGGGTATCAACAATAACGGTGGAGCCGTCGATCAGCGTGACTTTACCGACGATACGGGCGCCGTCTTTTGTCTCGACCGTGTCCGCCGAAACAATGCTTCCCGCCATAAAAGGCAGCAAGCAGCTCATGATTAGGTAACGTAGTTTCATAGTGTAGGCGTTTGGAGTTAGACTAGTGACCTTCAGAGTCAAGGCAGGGCCCTGAGTATTTCTGAAAACCTGAGCCACTCATCCCCGAGCTCGACAAATGTAACGGCCGCTTCTTGCCTAGTGGCACGCTCATGCCCGACTCCGTCCAACGTCCCGCCCTTATTATTGCCGATAATTGGCAAGACTACGAACTTCTCGACACCGGCAACGGCATGAAACAGGAGCGCTGGGGCCCCTTTAACCTGGTTCGGCCCGATCCACAGATTATCTGGCATCGGCCCGACAAAGCCCCCTGGGCAGGTTGGGACGGCTACTATCACCGCAGCGACACGGGAGGCGGCAAATGGGAGTTTAAGCGCCAACTGCCGGAGCACTGGACGATTAGGTACAAGGCTTTGACGCTCAAGATTCGCCCCACGTCGTTCAAACACACGGGGTTGTTTCCCGAACAGGCGGTGAACTGGGACTGGTTTTCCTCAAAAATCCGCGGAGCACGCGAACAACGGCGCGAAGTGTCGGTATTGAACTTGTTCGGCTACACCGGCGCCGCCACATGCGCCGCGGCGGCAGCCGGCGCGAGCGTTTGCCATGTCGACGCCGCCGAAGGCATGGTGAAGTGGTGCCGCGAAAATGCCGCTCTCTCCGGCCTGGCCGACGCTCCGATTCGCTACATCACCGACGACTGCCTGAAGTTCGTGCGCCGCGAGATCAAGCGCGGCCGCCTTTACGACGGCATCATCATGGATCCGCCGACTTACGGGCGTGGCTCCTCCGGGGAAATGTGGCGATTGGAGGACTCGCTTTGGGAACTGCTGACCGAATGCCGCAAGCTCCTCAGCGATCGCCCGCTGTTTTTTTTGATCAACGCTTACACCGCGCGGCTTTCGCCGACGGTGGTGGCTAACCTTCTCAATGATCTATTGGGCTCCCGTTCCGGCCTACTCACGGCCGGCGAAATTGGCCTGCCCGTGAAGCGCGACGGCAAGATTCTTCCCTGCGGCATCTACGGCCGCTGGGAAGCGTAAGCGCTCGCGGCTAAGACCTTTTACCGACTTAAACCCGGCGTTTTATTTCGCGCCAGGCTGCGTTACAGCGGGCGCGTTCGTGGCCGACGCAGATTTATCCGTGGCCAAAGCGGTTGAACCCGGGCCCAAGTGCTTCGCGAGAAACGCCTCGATTGCCTTAAACTCGGCAATCCGCGCTTTGTCATGCAGAAACCCGTGGCCCTCGTCCGGGATGAAAAGCGATTCAGGTTGGTGGCCGGCTTTTTCCAGAGCAGCGATCATTTTGTTCGCCTGACGCGGAGGAACCCGGCGGTCGTTTTTTCCCTGAACGATCAATACCGGCGCGGTGATCTTGTCGGCAAAGTTCACTGGCGATATAGCCCGCAACCTGGCTTCGTCCTGCTCAGGATCTCCAAAATTCCGTTTCCAATACTCACGCGCGAGATCGAACTCGGGATCGATCTCCTTGAATATGCTCAGCCAGTCCGTGACCCCCGCAATCGAGACTCCGCAACAATAAAGGTCGGGCGTTTTCCCCAGCGCAAAAAGCGCGGAATAACCGCCGAAACTGCCACCCACGATGGCGATTCGCTTCGGATCGGCCACCTTTTTGGAAATCGCCCACCGCGCCGCATCTTCGATGTCATCTTGTATCTTGCCCCCTACTTCCTTCCGCCCTGCCCTCACAAAGCGATGTCCATAACCACCCGACCCACGGTAGTCCATCTGGAGAACCGCGTAGCCACGGTTAGCCAGCATCTGAACCAACGGATCGAAGCCCCAATGGTCGCGAATGCCGATGGGCCCACCATGTGGCATCACCACGAGCGGCAAATTGAACGGTTTCCTGCCAACTGGAATGGTCAGGCACGCGTGGATATCGAGCCCGTCACGCGCCTTGTAAACCATCGGATGCATTTGAGCCATCTGCTCGGGCTTGATCCATTTCCGCGACCCGCCGATGGAGCGAACCTCGCCGCGTTCCGTGTCGTAAACATAAGCAACTTCAGGCGCTCGGTCCGAAAATGAATTGACCAGCATGCGTTTCCCGTCGCGCGTGAAGTTCGAAATCACGTTCACGGTCCCGGGCAAGATCGCGTCGACCGCCGCCTGTATTCCTTTATATTTCGCGTTCAGCCAATCCGTACGCGGGCCTTCAGCCATATAGCGCACCCCCACCACCTCTCGCGTCAAAGGATCGCGGACCACCGAGTCGAAGTCATACTCCTTATTTTCCCAAATAGGTTCTCCCAACTCCCGCGTCCGGAGATTATAAAGGTAAAGCGCCCACGTATGATGGCGCGACCGCACACGCACATAGACAGCTTGGCCGTCGTGGGTGAAGCCGATCGGGCGAATATCCGCATCCATTTCCAAAGTCGAAGTCGTTTGCCATTCTGCCGAATCATTCTCGCGATACAAAATCGACGCTTTGCCGTCTTGGACCGAGATGCCCATCCGAATATGCCCCTGCTGATCAGCTGCCCAGCGAATCACATGGCCAGGATTCTTGAGGACGGTGGTGCCTATGCCCGTCCTCGTATCCAGCTTAACGACTTCAGGATATTGGGCCTCGCGGTGACCGATATCGATGCGATTGTTGGTAACGAGAATGGTTCGGTCGTCTTCGAAGCGGTAGAGAATCTCTGAGGGAAAGAAGTCCGTGATTTCGGTTAGAAAATTGCGGCGGGCGATATCACCGCTCAGCGGTTTTACATTCGCCCTGTCGCGGTCGAGCGCTATCCATCCACCGTTATAGAGATCGTTCATGGTGGTCTGGATCACCAACCGATGCGGCCCAATCCAATCGAACTCGGTCACGCCCAAATCGCCCGGCATGACCATGCCTTCGCCCAGCTGAAACGCTGTCATCTTCATCGTGGCAAGTTCGGTCACACACATTCGTTTTACCCCCTCGTGCTCCCTCACGTACCCGACAAATTCACCATCAGGCGACAATTTGATATCGGTGAAGGCCGGCAGCTTCGCGAAATCCTCCACCGGGATCAAGTCGACTGCGCGAGCCGAGATGCACAATGCAAACAGTCCAAGCGCCAGAATTCTTGGGGTCATTTTTAATGGTTAGCGGGAAGACGCCTGGGATTGAAGTGTTTTCTTGGATCCAGGCTTCTTTTTTGCGCTTTCCGCGGCGGGCGCTTTCGGCTTTGACGATGTGATGCCTTCCCTCGCCGATTCATACTACGCCCGAGCGACTGACATGCTCGCCAGAGCCCGTGAAAAAAACGCCGCGACGCTCACCGCCCTCGGCCCGATCATCGGCAAATCGATCGCTGATGGCGGCGTGCTCCATACGTTTGGTTCGGGTCACTCGGAAATGATTGCCCGCGAGATCATCGGACGCGCCGGGGGGCTGATGCCGGTCACCGGCCTTTTCGACCCGGGCTACGGTTTTTCCGAAAACGTCGTGGGCTACGGCACGCGTCTCGCCGAGCGCCATCATCACCATTACGGACTGAATGCGGGCGAAGTGATCATCGTGATTTCCAATTCCGGCAAAAACGCCTCGCCGATCGAAGTCGCTCTTTACGCCAAGCAACGCGGACTCACCGTCGTGGGCCTCACTTCGCTCGCCATGAGCACAACCGCAAAGACGGTGCACCCCGCCGGCAAGAACCTGCACGCCGTGGCGGATTACACGCTCGATAATCTCGGCGTGCCCGGAGACGCCATCGCCGAGGTGACTCCAGCGCTGTTCGCCGGACCTACGTCGACGTTGATCGGCTGCACCCTGCTGAATCTGTTGATGCTCGGCGTGCTCGAATGGCTCCGCGACAACAACCATCCGCTACCGCTTGTGCGAAGCCAAAACCTGCCGGGCGGCATGGAAGCCAACATCGAACTCTCCCAAAAATACCGCACCCGCTTGAGCAAATTGATCGGCTGACGATTTTCTAATCTGGAATTCAGGAACACTGGAACGGCCCTCACCACCCTTCTTATTTTCAGTTTCCCAAATTCCAGTGTTCCAGATCAAGTAACCATCATGAAAATCGGCGTCGACGGCGGCGGCACAAAAACCGAACTGATCCTTATCGACGATTCGGCTGCGATCGTCAGCCGGCATTTCGCGCCCGGCTGCAATCCGAGCCTGGTCGGGCAAGAGCGAGCGCACGCACTCATGCTGGATGCTTTGGCCCAATTGGTCGCCAGCGCGCCAACGCCCCGCACGCCCGTTTCTCGCACGCTGCTGTGCATGGCCGGCAGCCAGAACTTTTGGAGCGAGTTCGCAAAAACACTCGACGGCTACGGCGTGGTCGAAACTACCACCGACGCCGCGCCCGTGCTGCAGCTTGCGACTGACGGAGAACCAGGCCTGGCCCTTCATGCGGGCACCGGCTCGTTCGTGGTCGCACGCACGCCCGAACACGGCGTGCGCTACGCTGGCGGTCTAGGCTGGCGCATCGGCGACCCGGGAAGCGCCAACGACATCGGCCGCCGTGCCGCCGCACGCGCTCTCGCCGAAATGCAGGGCTGGGCGGAAAAATCGGCGGTCGGCGACGCCTTCCAACAACTTTTCAACACCGCTAATCCCGCTTCGGTCACCGCCGAGCTTCATCAGAGCGCCGATCCAAACAAACTGCTGGGTTCGTTCGCGCAAAAAGTTTCCGAGCTCGCCGCCAGCGGCGATTCCACCGCGGTCGAATCGGTTCTGGCGTCCTGTTTCGAACTCCTCGACTGCGCCGAAGCCGTTGCCGGTCGCTTCTTCAGCCAAACTCCGACGCGCGAGATCCGCACGGGTTTGTCAGGACCGATTTTGACGCAGCCCTTTGTCGTCAAGGCGCTCTCAAAACGCACCACCCTTCCGTTGCGCACGATCAGCGCCGCGCCGATCGAGGGCCTCCGTCAGCTTCTCGCGAAGCGCTGAGCTAGCTGGTCCGTTTTCTTTTTCCAAACAGAGCGCCAAGGCCCGACCAACCGGTGAGGCCGGTGAAGATGAGCTCCATTGAGACTGCCACCGGTATCGCGAAAAATCCGGGATGCACTTGGAAGCCCAATCCGCAACCAAGCAATATCACTAGCCCAACCAGCAGGCAGAGGCGCCGCTCGGAGGACCGAATCGCTTCCGGATCTCCGGCTTCCTCTCCTTCGATGGGCAAGCCGAGCGCCTGCCACGCGATCATGCCGCCAGCGACACACTGCGCACTCCGGTAGCCGATTTCTTCGAGCTCATCGAGGAGCTGCTGAGAACGTCCGCCCGACTGGCAGATGAAATAGATCGATTTGCCCTCCGACTCGCGGCTCCACTCCGCCAGCATCTGAACGATCGGCATCGAACCGAGCGGAATATTGCGCGCCTGCGGAACGTGGCCTGCGGCGAACTCCTTCGGGCTGCGCACATCGATCAGCACCGTCTGGAAATCAGTTTCCAGCTGTTCGCAGAGTTCTTGGACTGAAACGGTTTTGATCATGGGCCGACGTCCTTTTTTCGGCACAACGACGCCAACTCCTGAACGGAATTCCCGCGATTGACTCAGATTTTATCTTTAGCGAACGACACCGTCGTACGTGCGATATTTGCACGGATAAACGGGATGCCCGAGGCGCTTGGAGCTGATCTCTTCCAACTGGATCGCGACGTGCGGATTGTGCGTCATGAACCGCAAAAAATCGGATTTGCTGATCGTCAAGCAGCGCGTCTCCTCGACCGCAGCGACGTCGGATTCCGCGGCGCTGTTTTGCAGCAAACTCACTTCGCCGAAGAAGGCGCCTGATTTGAGGCGCGCTCGGACTCTCTTATCGCGCCGAACAACCACGCGTCCCTCGTAAATTAGGAAGAACTGCTGGCTGTCCTGGCGTTCCGCGACGATCAACTCGCCGCTGTTATACCTGAGCATGGAAGCAATTTGCGTAAACCGCGCCACCGCTTGCGGGTGCCAATTCGCGCAAAACGGCAGCTCGCTGAGAAACGGTACTTTTTGCGACAGATTGTTCGCTTGAGGCGCGCCCATCGGTATGATCACGCGACGTTCGAATTCCCGGATCGGGATCATCAAAACCAGCACCGGCGTCAACGCGCGCACTTGCATCGGTCCGCGATCCGGATCGAGCAACGGGTGCACACCAAACACGTCGCCTTCCTTCAAGGTCATCACGCTTTCCGCGCGGCCGGATTTCAAACGACGATAGAGCCGCACTCGGCCCGAAAGAATCACGCTGGCAAACTTGGGCTGTTCAGAAAACGGCAAAGCAATCGACCACGCCTTGTAGAAACGTGTCTGTCCCGCCGCCGACAATGCCGCACGCTCCGCCGGAGGCAGCCGGCGGAACAACAGCGACTCTGCCATCAACCGCGAAATTTGCTCTTCGGGAACCGGCGCCACAGGATTTAAACGCCAGCGTTTCCACTGACGGTGGTTGCGCCGATAATAGTTCTGTCCGCGGCTGTACAGATAACGCACCACGGGCGGACCGAAGTAAGCGATCAGCGCCGCCGCCGCGAGGATGCCGAAAACGATCAGAACTTCCTCCCAATATTGGGTGCTGCCAAAAAGCTGCTTCAGCGGCATGTTCACGGCGCGCAAGAGAGCGAAGAAAATCATCACAATCCACATCAACCCCCAAACAAGCCGAGCACTGATATACGCCACCGACACGCGCCGAATGCCCGCAGCAAACTTCACGCGCCACGATTGGTTGAGGCTAAACAAAAAGTTTTTCTGCGTATCCGGCACCAAGCCCCGGCAAAGCGTCGAAAGCAGCCCACTCATCGCGCTTCCGTCAAACGGATGAAGCATCGCGATCACCGCGATCACGTGAAGCGCTCCCCATTCCGGTTTAAACCACCAAAGCGCCGCGGCGCTCGCAAAAACCGGGAACAAGCGAACACTGGCGACACTCGCTTGAGTCACCCGCGTGCAGATGCAGGCATCCTCCAAGTTTAGTCCAAAATAGGGAACCGGCCGCAGGAAATGAAAGCGCGGCTCATACACCTCCCCGCCACCGTCGCGCAGCACGGACGCCGCCAGCGCCTGACCAAGGCTCACCGCAGCAATGAGAAGTAGCCAGCCGACGAATACATTCCCGACGATCTCCAAAATGTGCGTGC
This sequence comes from Nibricoccus sp., assembly GCA_047600805.1. Taxonomy (GTDB): domain Bacteria; phylum Verrucomicrobiota; class Verrucomicrobiia; order Opitutales; family Opitutaceae; genus JADKHC01. The sequence goes on along the minus strand of JASGKG010000001.1, from coordinate 3,954,661 downwards.
CGGTTGTATGCACTTCCGGCCACGGAAAAGGCTGCGTCGTTAAAAGACCCAGCGCAATGGCTGCGCAACTCCACGTCAGATACATCGGCAGCTTCGGGCCGAGCGTGACCGGCCACCGGCTCGCCAACACAGGCGGTTGACGATCTTCCTGCCGGTCAACCTTCAGAATGCCCGCCCGCAGCGCCTTGAGAATCAACTCATAGTACTCGCGCAACGGCACACACGTCCGATTCAGAATAACCGCTCGCAACACGTCGGGCACCGTCGCGGGATTTGCGAAGTTTCGCAAAAGGTTCCACTGCTCGGCCGTGACCGTAAGATACTTACGCCCGGGACCGTTCTTAACCACAAACGCCGGACCCGAGACATCCGCGCGCAAAACGTGCGGATTCAGCCGGAGAGTCTGTGCGGTCAGAACTAGTTGTTCGTCCATCGAGTAAGTCCAGGCGTGTGAGTGATGCTGGAAAAATTTTTCCTTATGCAGACGGCGGGGAAGCCGGTGGCGGTTGTGACGGCGGCGCAGAGGTCGCAGGGCCGATCAGATCAACGACCGCATCCTGCAAATCGGTGAGCCGGTAAGGCTTCATCAAGTAGCGCAGTTTCGCATTTCCCGGCGCCCACAAATCCTCCTCCAACACGTGCCCGCTCAACAAAAGAATCGGCAATTCCGGATCGATTTTGTGGAGCCGCGCCGCCAAACCCAAACCATCCAAGTTGGGCATGAGAACGTCGGTGACAACGAGGCAGATTTCACCCTTCCGCTGGTTGAAAACGTCCAACGCCTGCAGACCATCCTCCGCCTCGATCAGTTTGTAGCCTTGCTGCTCCAAAGTGATTCGCGCGATCGATCTGACCTCGGGCTCGTCGTCGACAAACATGATGAACTCCCGCTTCACCGGCCCCTTGCGCGCGGACGAAGAACTGGGAGCAGATGAACCAAACAACTTCTTAAGGCGGGATATCATACACAAGAAAGGTTGGGGCGAACTGGATGCATTTACCCTATAAACGGCAGTAACAACGGAAAGTTAAAACGCAACCTGTTGCTAACTAATGAACTTTCTTTGGCACTTTTCCCAAAAGTTTTACATAGGCGAGGCGATTTTAGGTCGAATTCTTAGGGACACGGCACCCGTCTGCTCGCAGCCGCACTCGTTACATTTTGTTAAAACCCCAACCAGCGACCCATCGCTAAAAGCGCCAGTTCTCCAATTACATGATCAACACGAACACGATAGTCCGCTTCCTCAGCTTCGCCCTGGTGATGACTTCCACGCAGGCCCTTTTTGCAGCCGAACCAAATTCCACCGATAACTCATCTCCTGTTCCACGCTTCGCCATTGGCGCGGAAATCGGCACCGCCGGTTACGGACCTGTCACGGTATTCACGGTTTCGAAACATTTCACCGTCGACGTCGGTTATACGTGGATGAGCTACAGTTATGACTACACCAACTCCGACGCCGACTATAACGCGAAGTTAAAACTCTCCAACATTCAAGGCCGCATCAATTGGCACCCGTTTGCAGGCACTTTCCACCTTTCAGCAGGTGCTTTCCAAACGGACAACAAGATCGATCTCGTCGGAAAACCAAAAGCCGGCGGAAATTTCTCCATCGGCGACGCAGATTACACCGCCGCTCAGGTCGGCAACTTGACCGGCACCGCCGAGATTGGCAGCGGCGTGGCGCCTTTCGTCGGCTTGGGCTGGTCCAAGACGCCGGCCAAAAAAGGCTTCGGGTTCTTCTTTGATGTCGGAGTACTCTTCATCGACGCACCGACCGTCACCATGAATGTCACTGGCCCGATCGCCATTGACCCGACCTTCAAAGCAAATCTGCAGAAGGAAATTCGCGACATGAACGACGACCTTTCCTCCTACAAATATTATCCGATCGTTCAGCTCGGCTTGCTCTATCGGTTCTGAGCAAACGATTGCTTCGGGTTTTCCGCCGCGGCCAAAAAGCCGCGGCTTTTTTGCGGATCCGAATAACATCTTGTGAGAACCTGTAGGCTTCCGTTGTCCACGCGCGCTTCTACGACGCAGCAGAATATGCGTCAGCGGACGATGGAGAAATCCCCTGCCTCTTGCGTCTAGTTCGGTCTAAGACACATGTCCGCCAGAGGAGGAATTCGATAAGCACTCCTGCGAAATAGAGGCGCGCGAATCTAATCCCTCGTAGCAAGTAGATAAGTTATACTTATTTTACGAGGATGCCCGTCGCAAGAAATGCGCAGCCTTCGGCAACCCCTGCGATGCTGGCTGAAGGAATGTGCCGCATTATGAAATCATGCCACATGTTTTTGTTTTCATAGCCTGTGCCGAAAGGATCCTCTCATGAACGAAGTCCTTTCCGGAGACCTCATTTACGTGGTCCTTTTCGCCTTGGCTGGCGTAGGTCTTGCCGCCGCTTTTTTCGTACCCGTCTTTTTCCTGGCCCCGCGCGCTAAAACTCGCGAAACCGCGGGCAAGACAGGCCAATACATCGAGTGTGGCATGGAGCCGATCGGCGACGCCTGGATCCGCTACAGCGCCGTTTATTATCTCTATGCGTTGGTCTTCGTGGCCTTCGCCGTTGACGTGCTTTACCTCATACCCGTGGCGCTGGTGTACAACAAGATCTTCGCCGTACGCGACCTGGTGGAGGTCGTTATCTTTGTTGGAATTCTCTCCCTTGTAATCGTTTACGCTTGGAAGAAAGGAGTTTTCGAATGGACACGCAAACAGTCGACACCTCGCAAATCGTAAAGTTTGCGATGCTGGACGACGTGCTCGCCCTCGGGCGCGCCAACTCGCTCTGGCCCCTGACCTTCGGTCTCGCCTGTTGCGCCATCGAAATGATGGCCGTCGGCATGGCCAAGTACGACCTTTCGCGCTTCGGCGCTGAAGTTTTCCGCCCGTCACCGCGCCAAGCCGACCTCATGATCGTCGCCGGCACGGTGAACAAGAAAATGGCTCCCGCGATCAAAACGCTTTACGATCAAATGCTTGAACCTAAATGGGTTATAGCGATGGGCAACTGCGCCATTTCCGGCGGCCCGTTCGTCTACCCTGGCCAGTACTCGGTCGTCGAAGGCGTCGATAAACTCTTCCCCGTCGACGTTTACGTACCGGGCTGCCCGCCGCGTCCGGAAGCGCTGATCGAAGGCATTCTCGAGCTTGAAAAGAAACTCACCGGCAAACGCCGCTGGCCCGTTGTCGAAAACCCATGAGCATTTCCGTCGAACAACTCGCCAAAGAATTTGAGCCGCTGGCCGTCAAAGAGATGGTCCAGTTGCCGCCTGCCGTCGTTCCAAAGCCGCCTCCAGCTCCGAAACCGGCTGCTCCAGCTGCCGCTGGTGCCGCTCCCGCAGGAAAGCCCGCCGTTCCCGCAGCCGCTAAACCTGCGACTCCGGCCGATGGCGCTGCCGCACCGACACCTGCTGCCAAGCCTGTTGCTCCGGCTCCTGTCGCGAAGCCCGCCGCCGCTCCGTCCGCTCCTTCCGTGACCGGCCCGGCGCCCGCCGCTTCTGTTGAAGGTGCGAAGGCAGCCGCACCTGCCGCTCCAAAACCGGCCGCTCCGCCCGCGCCGCCCCCGCCTCCACCAAAACCAGTTCAAATCTGGAAGTTCGAGGAAAAGGGTCTGAATCTAGAAGTCACCGTCGAGGCGTCGAAGGTCGTTGAGGCCGCCGAGTTGCTCGACAAGCACGGTTTCGCGATCGACGCCGTCACCGGCATGGATTGGCCGAAGCAGCAGTTGCTCGAGGTCATCTACGATTTTCTGCACTTCGAGTCCGGCCTGCGCGTCGCCGTTCGCGCCCGCCTGCCGCGCACCGAACCAAAGGTTGCCACTATTTCCAAAGTCTTCCCCGGCGCCGACTGGCACGAACGCGAGACGCACGACTTTTTCGGAATCGAATTCGTCGGCCATCGCGATCTCTCGCCTTTCATGCTGCCGGATGATGCCACTTACCACCCTCTGCTGAAGGACTTCAACGCGTGAACGTTCCACAACTCATTCCAGTCGGCGATCCCGCCAACGAGACGTTTACGATCAATCTCGGACCGCAGCACCCTGCCACGCACGGCGTGCTCCGCGTAAAACTCGAGATGGACGGCGAGTTCATCAAGAACGCGCAACCGGTTCCTGGATACATCCACCGGATGCACGAGAAGATGGGCGAAAATCGCACGTGGGCGCAGTTCCTCCCGAACACGAGCCGCATCGATTATCTCTCGGCCATGACGTACACGCACGCCTTCGTCGGCGCCGTGGAAAAAGCCGCGAAGATCGAAGTGCCGCTCCGCGCCGAGTACATCCGCGTCATTACTTCCGAACTAAACCGTATCTCCAGCCATCTCGTCGGCTGGGGCGCGTGGATCATGGACCTCGGCGGTTTTACCCCGATCCTCTACGCGTTCGACGACCGCGAAAAAATCCTCGATATGCTCGAGGAAGTCACCGGTTCGCGCCTGACGTATTGCTACTACCGCTTCGGCGGCGTGAGCGACGACGTCGACGAAAAATTCATTCGTTCCGCCCAGGAGTTTGTGCCTTACATGCGCAAGCGCCTCGACATGTATAAGAAGCTCGTCACGGGTAACGTGATCTTCCGAAAGCGCGTCGAGGGCATCGGCATGGTCAGCGCCGAGATGTGCCGCAAGTACGGCGCCTGCGGCCCGGTGCTCCGCGGTTCAGGCGTCAAATACGACGTCCGCCGCGCCGAACCTTACTCGATTTACAACCAGTTCGACTTCGAGATCCCGGTTTACAACGAGTGCGATTCACTCGCCCGCTACCTCGTTCGCATGGACGAGATCGAGCAGTCTCTCCGCATCATCGAGCAAGCCTGCGCGAAGATTCCGGCCGGCGAAATCCAGGGCAAAGTCCCGCGCGTACTGAAACTTCCGGTCGGCGATACCTGTTTTGCCACCGAGTGCGGCCGCGGACGTTTCCTCGTGCGCATTACCAGCGACGGCACGGAAAACCCGTACCGCGTTCGCCTGCGCACGCCGTGTTTCACCAACCTGACCCTCTTCGAGGAAGTCTCGGCCGGCATGATGCTCGCCGACGCGCTCTCGTTCATGGCCAGCCTCGATTTGGTCATCCCTGACATCGATCGATAACCCTCTGCCACCGCCAACGCGATGATCGATAGCATTATCAATTTCTTCAACACCCCCTGGGGTTTCGCCGCCCGCAGCCTGATTTACCTCGGCGGCCTTATCGGCTTCGCCCTCGCGAACGCCGCTTACCTCGTGTGGGTCGAGCGCAAGGGCGCCGGCCGTTTCCAACGCCGTCCCGGCCCGACCGAGTCCGGTCCGCTGGGTTTGCTGCAGCCGCCCGCTGACGGCATCAAGCTGCTCGCGAAGCAGCTCATGGCGCCTCCCGGTGGTGACAAACTCCTTTATTGGATCGCGCCTCTCATGGTGCTGTCTCCGCCGCTCGTCTGCCTCGCGGCCATTCCGTTTGGTCCCAATGTGCTCGCCCGCGACATCAACATCGGCCTGCTCATGGTCTTTTCGTTTGGTTCGGTCAACGTGATGGCGCTGATGCTCGGCGGCTGGGCTTCGCGCAATAAGTACTCGATCATCTCTTCCGCGCGCATCGTTTCGCAAAACGTCGCCTACGAAATTCCCATGCTCCTCGTCGTGATCACCATGATCATGGTGACCGGAACCATGAACTTGCAGGAAGTGATTGTCCAGCAGGGCGGCGGTTTCTGGAACTGGAATATTTTCCGTGGCATCTGGGACTTCAGTGGTGGCGGCTGGGGCCATATCGGTGGCAACCTGCTCGCGCCGGTCACCTTTATCATTTTCTACATCTGCATGCTGGCTGAGACGAACCGCGCACCATTCGACATGGCGGAAGCGGAAAGCGAACTCGTTGCCGGTGCTTTCACGGAATACGGCGGCATGGGCTTCGGCGTCTTCTTCATGGCCGAGTACGCCAACATCGTCGTCGGCTGCTCGCTTGCCACATTACTCTTCCTCGGTGGCTGGCAGACCGGCCTCGGGATCAACGTCGCGTCCATGGGCGTTTTAGGAACGTTGATTGGTTTGTGTGCGTTCCTCGCCAAGATGTACTTCCTGGTCTTCACCGTCGTCTGGGTGCGTTGGACTTTTCCCCGCACGCAGTTCTACGGCCTTCTGAATCTCTCCTGGAAGATCCTCATCCCGATTTCGATCTTCACGCTGCTCCTCACGAGCATCCTCATCAAATTGCCCCGCCTATTCTGACCTCGTCCCATGAGCCTGATAAAAGAAACCATCTCCGGATTCTGGTCCCTGCTCACGGGCATGCGGATCACGATCAAGGAATTTTTCAGCCCGACCATAACTGTTCATTATCCACATCAGACGCTGCCGATTCCGAAGAAATTCCGCGGTCACATCGAGCTGAAGTGGAATCAGGAAACCGGTCGCGCCAACTGCACCGCGTGCGGCATCTGCGCGAAAGCTTGCCCGTCGAACTGCATCGAGCTCGAAGGCATCAAGCCCGCCGGCGAAAAAGGCAAAGCCGTCACGACTTATCACCTGAACTATACGCTCTGCTCACTGTGCTCGTTGTGCGTCGAGGCCTGCCCGTTTGACGCTATTCAGCACTCGCAGCGTTACAACCTCGCGAGCGTTCCGAACAGCTGGGCCGACATGGACCTGTTCGAGCGTTACAAGCAGCAGGCGGTTCGCGCCGGCAAAACTCCTTTCATCCCTGAAGCGGCTCCCGCTGCACCCGCAGCTCCTGCCGCCGCCCCGATTCCGGCCACCGCTCCTGCGGCAGCCCCCGCACCCCAGCCAGCACAGTAATGAACACGTTTCCTTTCTCCGACTGGATCGTTGCCGCGGTCTTTGTCCTCTGCGTCGCTGTCACTGTCACCGGTGCGATGATCGCCGCGTTCACGAAACGCATCATCCGCAGCGTCGCGGGCCTCGCGGTCTGCTGCCTCGGCCTCGCGGGCCTGTTCTATTTTCTCCACAGCCCGTTCCTCGCGCTGATGGAAATTCTCATCTACATCGGCGCGGTCTGCGTCACGATCATCTTCGGTGTGATGCTCGCGGAACCCGACGAGCCGACACCTGAAAACTACAAGCGCCCGTTCCCCGTGATCTCGCCGCTCATCGCCATGGGCGTCGGCGCCGCGATCTTTGTCGGAATCGCTTGGTTGAGCATCAAGCAGGTCTGGTCCACGCCGTCCGTGACCAACGAGGGCTCCATCGCTGACATCGGCAAGGCCCTGCTCACAACTTACAGCGTTCCGTTCGAACTCATTTCGCTCGTGCTCCTCGTCGCCATCCTTGGCGCGCTCGTCATCGCTCGCTCCGGGAGGACCAAATAATGAACCCAGCGCAACTTTACACCCAGCCCGCGCCTTACCTGGTCGTCGCCGCATTCCTGCTCGCGATCGGCATCTTCGGTCTGATCCGCCGCCGCACGCTCATCGGCATGTTGATCTCGGGCGAACTCATCTTCGCCGCCGCGTCGCTGAATTTCATGGCGCTGAACCATTTTGCGGCGCCCGACAAATCCGCCGGCCAGATCGCCGTCCTTTTCATCATGGGTATCGCCGCCGCTGAAGTCGCCATCGCGCTCAGCATCATCATCGCCGTGTACCGCAATTACCGCTCCATCGTTTCCAAGGAGCTCAACCAACTAAAAGGCTGAGCCAAATGGACACCGTACAAGATCCACGCCTCGTCTACGCCATCCTCGCTCCCCTCGCTGGCGCGGCTCTGGTCATGGCCACGGGCAAAAAGCCCAACCTGCGCGAAGGCTGCTCCTTCCTCGCAGCTGTCACGATGTTCGGCATTATCGCGTCGCTCTACCCGGCGATCAAAGCCGGTCACGTGCTCAAGTTCACGATGTTCCAGCTGCTGCCCGGCCTCAGCCTCACGCTGCGCGCCGACGCGATGTCGATGATTTTCGCCGGCGCCGCTTCGTTCCTCTGGTGCCTGGCGGTTTTTTACTCGGCCGGCTACATGCGCGGCCACCACGAGCCGAACCAGACACGGTTCAACACTTGCTTCGCGCTCGCGCTCTTCGGCGCCATCGGCTGCGCGTTCTCTGACAATCTCCTGACGATGTACTTCTTCTACGAAGTCGTTTCCATCGTCACCTATCCACTGGTTGGACACCATCAGGATGCCGAGGGTTACGAGGGCGCCCGCAAGTACATGACGTACCTGACCACCACCGCCAAGGGCCTCGTGTTGCCTGCGATGGTGCTCATCTACTGCCTGACCGGCACACTCGATTTTCCGACCAACGTCCATGACGGCATCGCTAGTCTCGCCACGCAAAATCGCTGGCTCGTCACCGGTGCTTACGCCGCCTGCATCCTCGGTTTCGCGAAGAACGGCATCATGCCATTCCACTCGTGGCTCCCGAGCGCGATGGTGGCGCCGACGCCCGTGTCCGCTTTGCTCCACGCGGTGGCGGTCGTGAAGGTCGGTGTATTCTCCACGACGCGCACGATGCTCTACGGCTTCGGCGTCGATACGATGACGAACCTGAACCTCGGCATACCGACAGCCTACTTCGTCGGTTTCACGATTCTGGTCGCCTCGATCATCGCCCTTTCAAAGGACAATCTCAAAGCCCGGCTCGCCTACTCCACGGTTTCGCAGCTGTCGTACATCGTTCTCGGTGTCGCGCTGCTCACGCCGACCGGCGTCGAAGGCGGCCTGATGCACATCGCCGCCCACGCGTTCTCGAAGATCACGTTGTTCTTCTGTGCCGGCGCGATCTATGTCGCGGCTCACAAGAAAGACATTTCCGAAATGTCCGGCCTCGGCCGCGTGATGCCGTTCACTTTCGGCGCCTTCGCGATCGCTTCGCTCTCGATGATCGGCGTGCCCGGCTCGGGTGGTTTCATTTCTAAAATCTACCTGCTCGTCGGGTCGATGGACGCCGGCCAGGTCGGCATCCTTTGCATCCTGATCGCTTCGACGATCCTCAACGCCGCGTACTTCGCGCCGGTCGTTTACACCGCGTTTTTCGGCAAGCTCTCGCACGAAGATGAACACCATCTCCAGGGCGAGGCACATCCCTCGATGGTCATTCCGCTCTGCATCACGGCGGTGATTTCCGTCCTCATCGGTTTCTTCCCTGACTTGTTCCTCAACCTCGCGAAAGCGGTCTTCTGATGAACCTCGTACGTTTTATTGATTTTCTGCGCGACCGACTCGGCCTGGTCATCAAGGCCTGCCTCGGCGTGCTCGCGCTGCTCGTCGTCATCGACATCGCTCGCGTTTTCCTTTCACACGGCCACGAAGCCGCCCAAGAGGCTGGCGAACATGCCGAACACGCCGCCGAGGCCGCGCATGGTTTCTGGGCGCACCTCTATCACATCGCCGAAACGATTCCGGGTTTCTGGTCGCTGTTCGGTTTCCTCGCCTGCGTGCTGATCGTCTACATCTCGAAATGGTACGGCCACCTGCAGGTCGGCCGCACGCAGATCATGGCCAAGGAGGATTTCTACAATGAGTGATCTCTGGGTCCACCCTTCGCTGGTCTTCTTGATCGGCGGTCTGATTTTGACGGTTCTGCCGCAAGCCGCGCGCAAAGCCTGGCTCATCCTTGTGCCTGCGCTCGCGTTCGGTCTCATCCTCAAGATGAGCTCCGGCACGTTCGGCGTGCTGCACGTCGCCGGTTTCGAACTCACCTTCGGCCGTGTCGACCATCTCAGCCAAGTCTTCGCCCACATCATGGGCTTGATGGCGATCATCGGCACGCTCTACGGCCTGCACGTGAAGCGCCCGGTTGAGCATCTCGCCGCTTGGACCTACGTCGCTGGTTCGATGGGTGCGATCTACGCGGGCGATTTCGTAACACTCTTCCTCTTCTGGGAACTGATGGCCATCGCCTCAACGTTCCTCATCTGGTTCCGCAAGAGCGAAAAATCCATCGCCGCCGGTTACCGCTACTTGCTCGTTCACATGGCCGGTGGTGTTGCGCTGCTCGCGGGCATCATGCTGACCTACCGCGCCACGCACTCGCTCGCCTTCAACCCGCTCGATGTCGCGAATCCCGCGCCCGGTACGTGGCTGATCATGATCGGCTTCATCCTCAACGCCGCGGTTCCGCCGCTCCACGCGTGGTTGCCCGATGCCTACGGTGAAGCGACGTTTAATGGTTCGGTCTTCATGTGCGCGTTCACGACCAAGACCGCCGTTTACGCTCTGCTGCGCGGCGTCCCGGGTTTTGAAATCCTCATTCCTCTCGGCGTGATCATGGCGCTCTACGGTGTTGTTTACGCGGTGCTGGAAAACGACAGCCGCCGCCTCCTCGCCTACCACATCATTTCGCAGGTCGGCTACATGGTCGCAGGCGTCGGTCTGGCCAACACCCACACCGCTTTCGGCCAGCTCGCCTTCAACGGCGCCTGTGCGCACGCCTTCGCTCACATTCTCTACAAGGGCCTGCTCTTCATGGGCTGCGGCACCGTTCTTCACCAGACCGGCGAAAGCAAGTTCACCGAACTCGGCGGACTCTACAAGAAGATGCCTTGGACGTTTGTGCTGACGCTAATCGGCGGTTTGTCCATCTCGGCTTTCCCTCTGTTCAGCGGTTTCGTTTCGAAATCGATGATCGTCTCGGCCGGCTTCGATAGCGGTAAGCTCTGGGTCGGCTTCCTCCTCATGCTCGCCTCCGCCGGTACGTTCCTCCACACCGGCCTGAAGGTCCCGTACTACATTTTCTTCGGCAAAAACAACTGCAAGCCGCAGACCTGGGAAAAGGCCAAGGATCCGGTTTGGAACATGACCGCCGCCATGGCGATCGCCGCGTTCTTCTGTATCTTCATCGGCAGCTACACGCCTTACCTCTACAACATGCTTCCCTTCCAGGGACCTGCTGAGGAGTACGCGGGCCGCGTGTACGGCAGCGCCCACGTGATGGAGACGTTGCAGATCCTCCTCTTCACCGCGCTTGGATTCTTCCTCATGTTGAAGAAACTCACGCCAGAGGCAAAAATCTCGCTCGATCTCGACATTGTCTGGCGCAAGGGCGGTCCGGCTTTCCTCTGGCTCGCCAAGAAACCGATTCAGGCGGTCGATAATTTCGTCGGCGAAATCTACAACAAGGGCGGCCTGATCCCGCTGATGCGCACGTCTCGCCTCGTCGGTATTTTCGACGGCGCGGTGATCGATGGCATCGTCGACGGTTTCGCCACCAGCTTCCGCAATCTGGGCGCCAAGCTCCGCGGCGCTCAGCGCGGCGCGATTCAGGACAACCTTACCGTCGCGTTCGCGGCGGCCGCCGTCCTCCTCGTCGCGTTCATCTTCATCTTTTAACGGTCCCGCGTCATGCCATCTACCGCCACCCTCGAGGGCCTGCCCTTTCTCAGCATCCTGATCTTCGCGCCGCTCGCCGCTGCCGCGTTGACCGCCTTCATCAACGACGAGCGTCTCGTCCGTTGGTGGACGCTCGGCATCACGGTCGCCGTCGCGATCTTCTCGGCCAACTTATACATCGGCTTCGATGCCAGCACGCATCTCTTTCAGTTTGTCGAGAGCCACGCTTGGATTCCTGCGCTGAAGATCAACTACTCCATCGGCGTCGACGGTATCAGCTTGCTGCTCGTGCTGCTCACCACCGTGATCACGCCGCTGTGCGTGCTCGCTTCCTGGACCTACATCAAGGTTCGTGTGAAGGAGTTCATGATCGCCTTGCTCGTGATGGAAGGCGCGATGGTCGGCGTTTTCAGCGCGCTCGATACCGTCCTCTTCTTCGTTTTCTGGGAATCGATGCTCATCCCGATGGCGCTGATGATCGGCGTCTGGGGCGGCCCGCGTAAGATTTACGCCTCGATCAAGTTCTTCATCTACACGATGGCCGGCTCGGTCTTCCTGCTCGTCGCGATTATCGCGATGCGCCTGCAGACGGGTTCGTTCGATCTCCAGGCCACGATGGGACATCCGTTCTCGAACGGCTTCCAAGGCTGGGTCTTCGCCGCGTTCTTCATTTCCTTCGCGATCAAGGTTCCAATGTTCCCGTTCCACACGTGGTTACCCGCCGCGCACGTTGAGGCTCCGACGGCTGGTTCGGTCATTCTGGCTTCGGTGCTTCTCAAGATGGGCACGTACGGCTTCCTGCGTTTCGCGCTGCCAATCACACCTTGGGCCGCGACTCACTTCGCGCCCGCGCTGATGTGGCTCTCGGTCGTCGGCGTCGTTTACGGCGGCATGGCCGCTCTCGCTCAGGCCGACATGAAGAAGCTCGTCGCGTACTCGTCGGTTGGCCACATGGGCTTCTGCACGCTCGGTATTTTCGCGCTGAACGTTCAAGGCATCGAAGGCGCCACGCTCGTCATGATCAATCACGGTGTGACCACCGGCGCGTTGTTCATCTGCGTCGGCATCATCTACGAACGCCTGCACACCCGCGACCTCGCGAAGTCCGCAGGCATCGGCAAACAGATGCCCATCCTCGCCGTCTTCCTCGGCGTGTTCTGCCTCTCGTCGCTCGGCTTCCCCGGCACGAACAGCTTTGTCGGCGAATTCCTCGTCCTCACCGGCGGCTTCAAAGTTTCCACGATCCTCGTCCTCTGTGCGGTCCCCGGCATCGTCGCGGCGGCAGCCTACAATCTCCGCATGCTGCAGAAGCTCGCTTACGGCGGCACCAACAATCCCGATCACAGCGGCACGCCCGATCTCAATTTCCGCGAGATCATCACGCTCGCTCCGCTCCTTGGCTTTGTCTTTTGGATCGGTCTGAACCCGCAGCCCATCGTGCGCATCATGCACGCCTCGGTCGTCCACCTCCTCCAACAAGTCGGCCGGTAAAACATACTTTCCCAATCATGGTTACACAGAGAACACGGAGGTCTTCGCAGAGCGCACCGAGAATCCAAAACGGAATCTCCTCCTCCGTGACCTCTGTGCGTCCTCTCGTGCCCTCCGTGTAACTCTTCCGAAAAGATTCCGAATTTCCAATGACTCCGTTTTCCGCCATGGCCTTCTTTCCTGAGCTGGTGCTGCTCGCCGGTACGCTCGGCCTTTTCGCCGTCACGCTGAACAACACCAAAGGCGTCGCTGCCCGCGCAGGCGCGTTGTTCGTCGCACTCGTCACGCTCGGCGCCAGCATCGTCACGATCACGCAGAACACCGTGCTCTTCGACGGCGCTTATCGCGTCGACGCGTTCTCGCAGTGGCTGAAGATCGTCATCTCCGGTGGTTACGTGCTCACGCTTTTGTTGGGCAACAACCTTCCTGACATCCGCAGCGAAACCAAAGCCGAGTATTTCCTTTTCCAAAACCTCAGCGTGCTCGGCCTGATCATGCTGGTGAGCAGCGTGGAAGTTCTTTCGCTGGTCATCGCCCTCGAGCTTTCGTCCTTCCCTCTTTATCTGATGGTCGCGATGCGCCGCGAACGGGAAGGTCAGCGCATCCAGATGGAATCGGCCATCAAGTACATCATGTTCGGCGTCGCCGCCAACGGCATCATGTTCTTTGGCTTTAGCTACCTGTTCGGCCTGACCGGTTCCACGCACCTGCCCGTGATGTTCGCCAAGCTCGCGCCCATCGCCGGTACGCCGCTCGCGATCGTCGCCCTCGCGATGGCTTTCTGCGGTTTCTACTACAAACTCGCTGTCTTCCCCTTCCACTTCTGGACGCCCGATGTTTACCAAGGCGCCTCCAACGAAACCGCCGGGTTCATCGCTTCACTACCCAAGGTCGGCGCCGTCGCCATCCTCGTTCGCCTCGTCTCGCTCGCCACGCCGGAAAATCACGCCATCGCCACGCTGCTCAGCGTGCTCGCCATCCTCTCGATGTGCTACGGTAATTTGATCGCGCTGGTCCAAACCGATTTCAAACGTCTGCTCGGTTTCTCCGGCATCGCGCACGCGGGTTACGCGGTGGTCGGTTTCACCGCGCTCGGCACCGCCGGCTTTACCGCCGCGCTGTACTACATTGTTGGATACCTGCTAATGGTCACCGCCTGCTTCGTGGTGATCTGCCGCGTCTCGAAAGACGGCACCAACGTCGCGATCGAAGAACTTTCCGGTCTGCATCGCCGCTCGCCGCTGCTCGCGCTGACGCTGGTCGTGGCGGTCTTCGGTCTCGCGGGCATCCCGCCGTTTGTTGGTTTTATCGGTAAGTTCGGCCTGCTCAAAGCTGCGCTCGAACAGCACCACACTGCCCTGGTGATCATCACTGTGATCAACTCCGCGATCGCGATCTACTATTACCTGCAGGTGATCCGCAAAGGCGTGTTCGGCGAAAAAGTCGAAGGAGCTTCCGAGCAGACGATCAGCCTCGACTGGTCGACAAAGGTCCTCTGCACGCTGCTGCTCGTCGGCATCGTCTGGCTCGGCGTCTATCCCGGCCCGATCATGGACGCGATCTCCTCGTCCCTCGCCAGCATCAACCTGCCGCTGCCGCTGTGAAGATAGCGGGCTGGTGAAGCCTTGATCCGAGCCGTCCGACCCAATTCGAAGCGACTTCTGATTCTTTCGCTGTGCCTGCAGGAAAAGGGCGGCTACGTTTCTGCCATGCTCGCACAAACGCACGCGATTGAAGAGGCGGCACGAGCAGGCTTCGACCTTAGCCTGCTCGAGGAAAACCTTGCCCTTACCCCTGAACAGCGTGCCTATCGGCATGATCAGGCTCTCGCGCTCGTCCTAGAACTCGATCGCATACGCGAAGAACGTCATGCAAACACTCAGCCATCTGCTCCAGCGGCTCGCTGATTCCGGAGTAGATTTCGTCATCATCGGCGGATTCGCCGGAGTGCTGCACGGTTCGTCGCTCGTCACACGAGACCTCGACATTTGCGCAGTCTTGACGAGCGAGAACCTGGAAAAGCTGCGTGAGTCTCTCAAGGGCCTCAACCCGTGTCACCGCATGACGCCTCAGCGTTTGTCGTTCTTAAAAGTGCCTCCCGCCGGCGGTAAGGTTAACAATCTCTCCCTCACCACGGATTGGGGAATCGTAGACATTCTTTCGTCGGTCGATGGCGTCGGCGATTTCGAGCGATTAAAATCGAACGCCGAGTCGGTCACAATTGCTGGAAAAACGTGCAGGCTGATCGGCTTAGAGGATTTGATCCGAGCCGAGGAGGCGATCGGTCGCGAAAAAGACCTACTCGCGGTCAAAGAACTTCGGGCCATCGCACAGAAGAGGCACTCGCGTGAACCGCCAGGGCCGAAATAAAACAGCCAGCCGGGGCGGTTCGTGACCGCAGCCCCTGGCCAATTTTTGCGCTGCAACGGGCAGAATGTGGGAAGAACACGCCAGGGGGTTGAGTTAACATCGCGGCCAGCAACCCCCCGTACGTGCCTCAACCTTCACAAGACAAAAACGGCCGTCTCCTTTTGAGCGGTAACGAAGCCGTCGCTCTCGCCGCCCTCCACAACGGCGTGGCGCTCGGCACGGGTTACCCTGGAACGCCTTCCACCGAAATTCTCGAAAACTTCAGCGCCCTCGGCGGTCGCGCTCAATGGGCGCCCAACGAGAAAGTCGCCGCCGAAGTCGCCCTCGGCGCCGCGTTCGCCAAGGCTCGCGTGCTCTGCACGATGAAACATGTGGGCCTCAATGTCGCCGCCGACGTGCTGTTCACGATGACCTACTCCGGCGTCGACGGCGGTTACGTGCTGATCGTCGCCGACGATCCGGGCATGGCGTCTTCGCAAAACGAACAGGACAGCCGCCGCTATGCCGAGGCCTCCGTCGCGCCGATGTTCGAACCCGCCGATTCGCAGGAAGCGTACGATTTGCTCAAGGTCGCTTTCGAGACGAGCGAGCGCTGGCACATTCCAGTAATTTTCCGCCTGACGACTCGCGTTTGCCATTCGAAGTCGCCCGTGAAAACGCGTTTCGCCATCGGAGCAAAACTATCCGCTACCGACACGAATACGCCTACGGCCGAGTTCGTTCGCAATATTCCCTTCCACGTCATGGTGCCCGGCTATGCCAAGCCCGCCCATCGCCGCCTGCGCGCCAAGATGGCCGAAATGGAAACGTGGAACAACTCGCAAGGGCCAAATGTCGTCGAACGTCGCTCCAGCCAAGTCGGCGTGATCACCGCCGGTATTTGTTATCACCACATCCGCGAAGCCGCACCCGACGCTTCGCTTCTCAAGCTCGGCATGACGTACCCGCTGCCGATGCAGACGATCCGCGCGTTCGCCGCGTCTGTGCAGCGTTGCGTCGTCATCGAGGAAAACGACCCGTGGCTTGCCACCGCGTTGCGCGCCGCCGGTCTGACCGTCGAAGCCAAGGACGATTCCATTTTCCGTTTCGGCGAACTCAGCGTCGATCGCGTCCGCCGTATTCTGAACAAGGATACCAGCCCCGAGCCGGTTCCGCCGCGTGGCAAACCACCTGAACTCTGCAAAGGTTGCCCGCACACGCAGAGTTTCGAGGTGATGAAGGAGCTCGATTGCATCGTCTCGGGCGACATCGGTTGTTACACGCTCGCCGCGCTGCCGCCACTCGCCGCCATGGACATGATGATCGACATGGGCGCAGCCGTGGGCATGGGCCTCGGACTCCGTCACGTGCTTCCGCGTGATCAGGCGAAACGCGTTGTCTCGGTGATCGGCGACAGCACGTTCCTCCACGGCGGTCTGCCCGGCCTCGTTGAAATGGCTTACAATCCGCCAGAGACCGGCCACGTGCTGATGATTCTCGACAACGGCACCACCGCGATGACCGGCCAGCAGGAACACCCCGGCACCGGCCGCCAGCTCGACGGCGACGCCACTCATAAAGTTAACTTCGAGGACATGGCCCGCGCCGCCGGCGTGAAAAATGTTTTCACCATTAACCCGGTTAAGGATCGCCCGAAGCTCAAGGAAGTCCTCGCGGATTCCCTGCGCAAAGACGAACTCACCGTGATCATCGCGCGCAGCCCGTGCATCCTCGCCGCCAGCCGCATCGCCGCGTGGGAAAAAGAACTGAAATCCAAAGCCGACACCTCAACCGGCGACAACTGCGAATGCGGCGGTTGCTGCAAATCCTAAGGAGTCACGAACATGTCTTCTGCTCCAAATAAAACTACCAATATTCGTTTCGCCGGCCTCGGCGGCACGGGCGTCATCAAGGCTTCCGACATTTTCGCCGACGTGGCTTTCCGCGAGGGTCACACCGTCAAAAAGGCCGAGGTCCACGGCATGAGCCAGCGCGGCGGCTCGGTGCAGTCGGATGTTCGCTTCGGCTCCGAAGTGCACAGCCCGATGATTCCCGACGGCGCCTGCGATTTTCTCGTCGTGATGGAAGCGACACAGATCGAAGTCGTCCGCGGCGGGCTGAAAAACGGCGGCACGTTGATCGTCCCGACCGACATCGACACCACCAAGCTGCCATCGGCAAAGGCCCTCAACGTCGCCATGCTCGGCCGCCTGAGTCGACTCTTCGATTTCCCGTTGAGCGCCTGGCAGGAAAGCCTGCGCGCCAATTTTCCCGAGAAGCTCCACGCCGCCAACGAAGTCGCGTTCACTCTTGGTCGCGGCTAAGTCGCGCTTATTGGTTTTACCTCTTCACGTTAGTTCGTAAAAGTCAGGCATCGCATCGCCCCATGATCCCCCAACTTTGGAATGACCTTCAGGGCACGTTCTTTTCCGAGAGCGCGCTCGATTTCATGCCCGTTCCGCAGCTCCGCGCGGTTCAACTCCAACGCCTGCAGGCCGCCGTGAAGCTGGCTTACGATAAGGTGCCGCTCTTCCGCTCGCGCATGGACGAGAAGAAGCTTACGCCAGCTGACATTCGCACGCTGGGCGACGTCGCCAAGCTGCCGTTCATGGTGAAAAACGATCTGCGCGACACTTATCCGTACGGCCTGTTTGCGGTCCCCATGAGCGATGTTGTCCGCCTGCACGCTTCGAGTGGCACGACGGGAAAGCCGATTGTTGTTGGTTATACTGCGCAGGACATGAAGGTCTGGGAGCAGGTCATCATGCGCTCGCTCTACGCCGCGGGTTTTTCGCGCGGCGATATTGTGCAAAACATGTACGGCTACGGACTTTTCACCGGTGGCCTCGGCTTGCACGGCGGTCTCGAAGCGATCGGCGCAACGGTCATCCCGATTTCCGGCGGCAACAGCGAACGCCAGATTATGGTGATGAAGGATTTTGGCGTCACCGCGGTTTGCTGCACGCCGAGCTACTTCATACATCTAATTGAGGTGGCCCAAAAAATGGGCGTGGACTTCAAGCGCGATCTCAAGGTCAAGCGCGGCGTCTTCGGCGCGGAACCCTGGACCAATGAAATGCGCCAATACATCGAGTCCGCCTCGGGCATCAAAGCCTACGACATTTACGGGCTCTCCGAAATCATCGGCCCCGGCGTTGCCTGCGAATGCGAATGCCAGAACGGCCCGCACATTTTCGAAGACCATTTTCTCGCCGAAATCGTCGACCCGAAAACACTCGAACCCGTGCCCGACGGCACCGAAGGCGAACTCGTTATAACCACTCTCAGTAAACAAGCGATGCCGGTGATTCGTTACCGCACACGCGACATCACCGCGCTCGACGACACCGTCTGCAAATGCGGGCGCACCTGCCGTCGCATTCGCCGCATCAGCCGTCGCAGCGACGACATGTTCATCATCCGCGGCGTAAATGTTTTCCCGTCGCAGATCGAGGTCGCGTTGCTCAAGACCGAAGCGAGCCTGCCGCACTACCAGATCATTCTTACGCGCAAAGGCAGCCTCGACCAAATGGAAGTGCGCGTCGAAATCACCGGCGAAATGCTCCGCGACAACGTCGGGGCCATGGAGCAGTTGCAGAAAAACTTCGCTCGCAGTATTGAACAGGTCACCGGTTTGCACGCGAACGTCACGCTCGCCGAGCCGGGCAGCATCCCGCGCAGCGAAGGCAAAGCCAAGCGATTGCTGGATCAACGAAACTTAACCAAATAAAACGGCCAAGGAGCACCCCATGAAAATCCGCCAGATCTCCGTTTTCCTCGAGAACCGCCCCGGTCGCCTCTCCGCCCTTTGCCGCACGCTCGCCGATGCCGGCGTGAACCTCAACACGCTCATGCTTTCTGAAACGGGCGAGTTTGGGCTGCTGCGTTTTATCGCCAACGATCCGGAAAAAGCCAAAGCCATCGTCGAAAAAGCCGGCTACGCGGTCACCACAAGCGACGTCCTCGCGATTCAAGTTCCCGACAAACCGGGTGGCCTCGCAAGCATCCTCACCGCTCTCGAGCCGCACAAAATTTCGGTCGAATACATGTACGCGTTCGTCTGCCGTCAGGGCCGCGCGATCATGATTATCAGTTTTGACGATCTCGACCGGGCAATCGAAGTGCTGCAGAAATCTCACGTGAACGTCTTCAAAGCCGTCGAACTGCTAAAGCCCTGCGAATAAGCAGCGTACGTCGACGGGGCGCGGCATCCCCCGTCGAGCGGTTTTCAACGGCCTGAGGCCGCCCTCAACAAGCACGACGTCAGACCTGCGCAATTTTTGCGCTACAAGAGGCAGAATGTGGGAAGAGCCCGCGGATGCGTTGAGTTAAACTAATCTCAACTAAAACCCGTACTGTTCCGCGCCCGCATTCATGCACCGCATTGTCGCCAAAACTCAGCTAAGTCCCAACGTCACGCGCCTCGATCTTGAGGCCGCGCGCATCGCCAAGATTCGTCAACCGGGACAATTTGTGATCGTTCGCCGCGCCCCGAAAGCGGAACGCATTCCCCTGACGATCGCGGACGCTAACCCACAGACAGGAACCGTTTCCCTTGTCATCCAAGCCGTCGGAAAAAGCACCAAAGAACTGGTTGCGCTCAACGTCGGCGATTCCATCCAAGATATTTCCGGCCCGCTCGGCATGCCCACCGAGTTGATTGAAAAAGGCCGCGCGCTTTGCGTCGGCGGCGGCGTCGGCACCGCCGTGGTTCATCCGATTGCTCAAGGTCTGCACGCTCGTGGTGTTCACGTCACCAGTGTGATTGGCGGGCGCTCGAAAGAATGGGTTATTTTCGAAAACGAACTCAAGCAGCTCGGCGACGTGGTGGTCTGCACCGACGACGGCAGTTACGGCCGCAAAGGTTTTGTGACCGATGCCGCCAAGGAGCTGCTCACTGCGGGCGGCATCGACATCGTTTACGCTGTTGGTCCTGTACCGATGATGCGCGCTATCGCCAATCTCACGCGGCCGTTTGGCGTGCACACAATCGTTTCTCTCAATCCTGTGATGGTCGACGGCACCGGCATGTGCGGCGGTTGCCGCGTTGATGTCGGCGGCGAAACGAAATTCGCCTGTGTCGATGGTCCTGAATTCGACGGCCACAAAGTCGACTTCGATCTTCTCGCCGACCGCCTCTCGACTTACCGCACCCAAGAGCAAGAAGCCAACGCACCAAAGGATCACGACTGCCGCGTCGGTCTGCAAAAATAACTTAGGGCCAAAATCATGTCCGATTCTCCCGCCACCGCTTCGAAAAAACTGACGCCCAAAGAGCGCCTCGCGATCCAACGCCAGCGCATGCCCGAACAGGAAGCCACCGCGCGCGCCTGCAATTTCGGCGAGGTAAATCTCGGTCTGCCCGAGCAAATGGCTGTGCTGGAAGCCCAACGCTGCATCCAGTGCAAAGATCCAAAATGCGTCCAGGGCTGCCCGGTCCGCGTCAACATTCCGCGCTTCATCGATTTCCTCGCCAAGGGTGATCTGCCTGGCGCCGCTGACAGTCTGCTCTCCGATAACGCCCTGCCTTGCGTCACCGGACGCGTCTGCCCGCAAGAGACGCAGTGCGAAGAGGTCTGCATCCGCGGCCTCAAGGGCGAATCCGTCGGCATCGGCTATCTCGAACGTTTCGTCGCCGATTGGGCGATGAAGAACGGTTCGTCAAAGGCGGCCAAGCCCGCTCCGACGGGCAAGAAAGTCGCCGTCGTGGGCGCCGGCCCCGCTGGACTCACCGCTGCAGGCGAACTCGCCAAGGCTGGCCATGACGTCACGGTCTACGAGGCACTTCACCAGCCTGGCGGCGTGCTCGTCTACGGCATCCCGGAATTCCGTCTGCCCAAGCAAATCGTCGACAAGGAAGTCCAGCGCCTCACCGACGCGGGTGTGAAGATCGAGTGCAACGTCGTCATCGGTCGCACGTACACGCTGCCTGAGCTGCGCGAAACCTTCGACGCGATCTTTATCGCCAACGGCGCCGGCCTGCCGGTCTTCATGAATGTGCCCGGCGAAAATCTGAAGGGCGTGTATTCTGCCAACGAATACCTCACGCGCGTCAACTTGATGGCCGCATACGAATTTCCCGCCGCTGACACTCCCGTGTTAGTGGGCAAGCGCGTCGCTGTCGTGGGCGGCGGCAACGTCGCCATGGACGCCGTGCGCACCGCCAAGCGCCTCGGCGCCGAGGTCGCGAGCATCGTTTATCGCCGAACCAAGGCCGAGATGCCAGCGCGCGTGGAGGAAGTTCACCACGCCGAAGCCGAGGGCGTCGTTTTCGAAATGCTCGTGGCCCCGCTCGCGGTCGTCGGCAACGACAAGAAGTGGGTCACCGGCCTGAAATGCCAGCGCATGCAGCTCGGCGAACCCGATGCATCCGGCCGTCGCAGTCCCGTGCCGATCCCGGGTTCGGAATTTGTTCTCGAATGCGATGTCGTCGTGGTCGCGATCGGCACACGCGCCAACCCGTTACTTACCCAAACTTGCCCCGATTTGAAACTCAACAAGCGCGGCAACATCGAGGCCGACGCCAACGGCATGACCAGCCTGCCCGGCGTCTTCGCCGGCGGCGACATCGTCCGCGGCGCCGCCACGGTGATTCTGGCGATGGGAGATGGTAAGCGTTCGGCCAAGGCGATCGACGATTTTTTGAAAAATCCGTCGCCCCGTCCATAACGCGCTTGTATCTACAATCTTTTTTGGTCTAGATCAGCTCTCGGTTCCTACCCTGGGGAAAAAAAGCGGGCATCCAGCCGGATTTCTTGTTTCGCCGAACCGAGTATTACCCTATGAAGAACTTACGCATCTCAACTTGCCTCGCTGTATTCCTCTGCATCGTCAGCAGTGCGCATGCATCGGCGGCTTTCTACCTGCGTCCCAGCCTCTGCTACACAGACGTCTCGATCGTCACGAACGAATACACGTCGGGTAAAGTAGGCTTTAGCCTGGCAGCTGGCTTGGCCCTCGGAGCCCGTCAATCCCACGCTTTGGAGCTTGAGGCGGTTTCGACAACGGGGATGAAGGCGCACCAGGTATCTAACTCCAACGGAACCATCACTACGAATAATGACACGCGTGATCTGAGCCAATACCTGTTTAGTTTCAAGTATACCTTTCCCCCTCGGGACTCCCGCATCCGCTTCTTTATTGGACCCACCGCCGGTTATTTCACAGAAAAAGGAAAAAACACACAGTCCACGGCATTTACATATTCGCCCGTCGTATATCCTCCGACGAGCCGTTCGATCTCTGAGACGGGAGCGTTGGTAGGACCCACTGCGGGCGCCACCTTCAGCGTAAACACTCACGCAAAAGTAGAACTCTCGTACCGGCACCTCTTCATGATTTCCCAGTACAACGGCCATGTCGCTCGGCAGTTCTCCGCTAGCTTCCGCTATCTTTTCTAAATCGAGAGATAGGCGAAGTACGCAGTAAGCGCCCTGGTTAGTCGGTCATTTTCTCACGACCGTACGGATCGGCTTATCAAGCCGTCTTCACGTCCGCCTCCCGCAGCCTAATAGCTGCGGCGCCGACTCACTTCGCCCTTACCTCGGAGCGAGCGAAGTCTACTTTCCGACCTTTTGCGCCCGTTCCTACACGCCGGAAATTTCATGTCCCACACCAACGCTCCTCATTCAAACAAACTCGCAAATCCCGCAGTTGTCGGTCTCGCCGGGTTCGGCCTGACCACGCTCGTCCTCCAGTTCCACAATGTCGGCTGGATGGAGACCGGCCCGGTCATCTGGCTCGGCCTGATCTTTGGCGGGCTCGTCCAGCTGATCGCAGGGTTCCAGGAAATGAAAACGGGCAACAATTTTGGCTACTGTGCCT
This sequence comes from Nibricoccus sp., assembly GCA_047600805.1. Classification (GTDB taxonomy): domain Bacteria; phylum Verrucomicrobiota; class Verrucomicrobiia; order Opitutales; family Opitutaceae; genus JADKHC01. The sequence continues at coordinate 3,931,722 of JASGKG010000001.1, read as the reverse complement.
TCACCGCTTATGGCGCATTCTGGATAAGCCTTTGTCTCATGCTCATGGGCAATAAATTTGCCTGGTTTGCCGTTTCACACGAAGACGTCGGTTGGTTCCTCGTCGCTTGGACGCTTTTTACCGCGATCCTCTGGATCGGCTCGATGCGCATTCACGGCGCCATGGCCACGACTTTCACTTTGCTTCTTATCGGGTTCGTACTGCTCGACATGGGGCATTTCGGAAATCCCGTTTTTAACAAATACGCTGGCTATGAGCTGATGGCTTGCGCGCTCTCCGCGTGGTACATGATGGCCGGAATTATTCTCAACGACCTGTTCGGCCGTGAAGTTCTCCCCGCCGGCAAAGCTTGGTTGTAACCGTCCAATCACCGTCACATCAGCAGCACGGAAGGCCTAAGCGCCTCCGTGCTTTTTTACGGCCGTACTACCGCGTAGGACTAAAAGCGGCGGCTATGCTCCCAGCCATTAACAAAGCTAAAAGAGCCTACGCCGAATTCTACTATGAATTTGTTTCATAGTTTGCCCTCGTCCGGCGCTCCCGTTTCCAGCAATCTTTCGCAGTCATTTGTACCTCGGCGATGTCACGGCCTCCGTGATCGCCACTTCTAAAAGCCCTTCAACCCCCGTTTATTACAATGATTGAATGGAGAAAAAGTAACGACGCTCTCGGCACCAATAACCGAGGCAACGCCTGCGAATCCGGACTATGCACCCTCTGCGATTCCTCCTGCAAAGGTAAGTGCGAAACTTGGCTCTCGTCCATGCGCGGACGCGAACTGCTGTACCCGCGCAAGTTTGGCTACATCACGTCCGGCTCCGCCAACACCACCGCTGTCGGTGTAGGCTATCACGCCCTCCGCATCCAAGGCTACGCCTACGGCTGGCATGGCAACAACGGCAACCACGACGCCGATAATTGCATTTTCCCGAATGTCGACATCTCGACCCAGTTCGGCCGCAACATCCCGGTAAAATGCCGCGTGCCGATCATGACAGGCGCACTCGGCTCGACCTTCGTCGCCGCGCGTTACTGGAACTCGTTCGCGATCGGCGCCGCGCTCGCAGGCTTCCCGATCGTTGTCGGTGAGAATGTGGTCGGCGTGGACAAAAAATCCGTCCTCAAAAAAGGCCGCATCGAAATTTCGCCTGAACTCGATCGCCGCATCGAAGTCTTCTTCCGCTACTACGACGGCCACGGCGCGATGATCGTGCAGATGAACGTCGAAGACACCCGCAACGGCGTCGCTGAGTATTTGATTAACAAATACGGCGACAAAGTCATCCTCGAGCTCAAGTGGGGTCAGGGTGCCAAATGCATCGGCGGCGAAATCCAAGTCGATAACATCGAGTACGCCCGTTTCCTCAAGGACCGCGGCTACATAGTCGATCCCGATCCGTACGATCCCGTCATCGAGGCCGGTTTCAAAGAAGGCGCGATCCGCCATTTCGCCCGCCACAGCCGCCTCGGCGGAACCGCTCTCAACAACGCCGTCCAAGTCCGCGAAGACTTCGCGAAAGCGGTCTCCTACCTCCGCGGCATCGGTCACAAGCGCATCACGCTCAAGACCGGTTCCTACGGCATGGAAGCGCTCGCCCTAGCGATCCGCTGCGCAACCGACGCCGAACTTGATTTGCTTACAATCGACGGTTCGGGTGGCGGCACGGGCATGAGCCCGTGGAACATGATGGAATACTGGGGCGTTCCTTCGCTCTCGCTCCACACACGTGCCTACGAATACACGAAGATGCTCGCCGATCGCGGCCTGAAGGTGCCCGATCTGTCGTTTGCCGGCGGCTTCGCCCGCGAAGACCACATCTTCAAGGCGCTGGCACTTGGTTCGCCTTTCGTAAAACTCGTCTGCATGGGCCGTGCTCCGATGATCCCGGCGTTCCTCGGCAGCAACATCGAAGGCGTGCTTCGCCCGGAAAATCGCGCCGAAATTCACGGCCACTGGGACGACCTGCCGCCCTCCGTCACAGCGTACGGTGAGAAGGCCGAGGAAATCTTCGTCGCTTGGGAAGCCGTGGCCAAAAAAGTCGGCGCCGCGGAAATGAAGAACATCCCGATGGGCGCCATCGGCATGTACGGCTACGCCGACAAGCTCGCCTGCGGTCTGCAGCAGTTCATGGCCGGTGCCCGCAAGTCTCGCCTGTGCGACCTGGCTCGCACCGACCTCATGGCTGGCAACCGCGAGACCGCCAAGGAAACCGGTATTTCGTACATGACGGATGCCGAGCATGAAAAGGCCCTCGCTGTTCTGCTGAGCTAACTCATTCCAGGCCCAAGATCACAGAGCGGATGTGGCCCACCGGCGGCATCCGTTTTTTTTGGCTGATTGTTTTTCGTCGGAAGTTGGATTTGAGATTTTGGCGTAGCGACCTGATTGTTTGCGCCGATGCCCGACATCGTCCTCGCCACCCTCAATGCGAAGTACATCCATGCTTCCTTCGGCTTGCGCTATCTGCTGGCCAATCTGGGTGAACTGCGGCCGCGAGCGGTGCTCGAAGAATTCATCATCAATCAACGTCCGCTTGAGATCGCCGAGAAAATTCTTTCGCACCACCCGCGCATCGTCGGCCTCGGTGTTTATATCTGGAACGTTGCGCCCACGACGGAACTCGTCGCACTCCTGAAAAAAATTCGGCCCGATTTGATCGTCGTTCTCGGCGGCCCCGAGGTGAGCTACGAAAGCGACCAGCAGGAAATCGTCCGGCTGGCCGATCACACCATTACGGGCGAAGGCGACCTGGCGTTTAGCGAACTGTGCCGGCAGCTTTTGGCGGGCTCACGACCCGCGCAGAAAACTATTCCCGCACCGTTGCCCGATTTTTCGAAGCTCGCGCTGCCCTACGACGAATACAACGAAGACGACATCGCGCACCGCTTGATCTACGTCGAAGCCTCGCGCGGTTGTCCGTTTAGCTGCGAGTTCTGCCTTTCTTCCCTCGACATACCGGTTCGGCAGGCGCCGCTTGATGCATTTCTTGCCGCGCTCGATCGGCTTTATCAACGCGGCGTGCAGCACTTCAAATTCGTCGACCGCACGTTCAACCTCAACCTCGTGGTCAGCCGGCAGATTCTTGAGTTCTTCCTCGCGCGCTTGCGGCCGGGCCTTTTTCTCCACTTTGAAATGGTTCCGGATCGCCTTCCGCCCGAGCTGCGAGAGCTTCTTTCGCGGTTTCCGGCGGGAACTGTTCAGCTCGAAGTCGGCATCCAAACTTTTAATCCCGAGGTCGCTTCGCTCATCAGCCGGCGACAAAACTATGCGAAGCTCGAGGACAACTTCCGTTTCCTGCGAGAGCAAACCACCATCCACCTCCACGCTGACCTTATCGCGGGATTGCCCAGTGAAACGCTGGAGAGCTTCGCCGACGGCTTCGACCGCCTCGTCGCGCTTCGTCCGCACGAAATTCAAGTCGGCATCCTCAAACGCCTCCGCGGGACACCCATCTCGCGCCACGACGCCACGTGGGACATGGCCTATTCACCGCTGCCAACCTACGAGATTCTGCGCAACAAGCTGCTCGATTTTCCGACGATGCAGCGGCTACGCCGGTTCGCACGCTATTGGGATTTGATCGGCAACAGCGGCAATTTCGTCGAGGCAACACCGCTCGTTTGGGCCAAATCAAAATCATCCTTCTTCGCCTTTCTTCAGCTCAGCGATTGGCTTTTCGAGCGCGAAGGACGGCACCACGCGATCGCATTGGTCACGTTGATGGAGCTCGTGTTTTCCTATTTGACCGAACAGCTCGGCTTCGACAAACGCACCGTCGCCGAAACGCTTTGGCGCGATTTCCAACGCGGTGATCGAGGAGAAATGCCGCCGTTCTTGCGCGAGCATTTGCCGGACATCGCCCCTTCTGCCCGACGTGCGGGCGTTGAGCGCACGCGCACCGCGCTGCGCCAGACTCGTCACGCGCCAGCTTGACCCGAAATATCTGCTATCGCCTATTCGTAGTCCTCGGGCCGCGTCGCCACTTTTTGCGGCGCGTCGACGGCCAGCCGAATGCTTTCCAGATTTTCGCGCACCAGATCTCCCATGGTGTTGCAGCGAAGGTACGCCGTGCGGCCGTAATGTGCAGCGAGGCTCTCGCGCAGTTCCACCACGTTTTCCAGCGGTGCGAGTTCATCGCCTGACATGGCATGCAGCATCATGTCGAAGCGTTCACCGATGATGGCTTTGCGTTGCAACATAAGCACCTGTTCCTCGCGTTGGTACTGGCGCGCTGTCTCCACTCGCAAATGCTGCACGCAGAACAGCGCGAGCGGCTTGTTCTCGCGGAAAAACTGCGGCTTGTAGAGGTTCATGCGACCTTCGTATGTCTGCTGGTCGAAGTCCATGGCGCGAATGCGGATCTGCGCGCCTTCGAAATCCGGCGTGATCACCACCACGAAGTTGTAGCTGCGCATGTCGCCGAGCAGGCGCACGAAGCAGCGTTCGTTGAACTTCACGAGTTCCTTGGCGACGCGGATTGGTTTGAGTTCATTGCTGTGCAACCAGCGGTCGATGAACACATCGCCTGGTATTCCCGCCACGTGTTCCTCCACCAGCGTGTCGCCAAACGTAAGGTAATGCATCCGGTTCGGCGAAAGCAGGTGCTCCAGTTCCAGCCCGTACACGCGCGACGCATCCCCGCGCTTGATGTAGTAGTAGTCCGGGTTGTCGTTGTACGCATTCACGATTCGGATACGAAACGGCGCGGAGTTGCCGAAGGCGCAATAGTCGATCCGGTCCACGTACAAGTGCTGCATGACGGACAAGTCGCCATCGACACGAAGCAGCGCGTAGATGCGTTTAAGGTCTTCGTGGAGCGATTCCATTTCGAGCCGGTCGTACACAACCGTTTCCCAGAGAGTCGGCTTGCCGCTCTCGTCGTTGAGCGGAGCGCTTTCCGTAAAACGCCGCAACCGTTCATAAGGCACCGGCAGCTCACGTTCGCGCCGATAGCGTTTCAAATACGTCCGCAGGCCCTCGCTGATCGGGAAACTGGGCTTTTTCTGACGGGTACGACGTGAAAGCGCGGAATCTTCCATGGAGTTTGCTAATGGACAGTGAGGGCAACGAGGCGAGCTGCCCAACCTCAAAGCATCGCACGAAGCATGTTTTTGCAAAAATCCGCTAAACTGCTCGCGCATAATGTTTTCACTGGCAAGTGCCCGCTGGCCTGCTATCTTCCGGTTTCCTATGCTGCCCTTGCTCGCCCAGATCGCTTCAAAAGCCACTCCGCTGGAAAAGCTGCAAAACGTCTCCGGTCAGTTCTGGCTCAAGGTTATCTTGGGAGCCATTATCTTCGGTGTTTTTATCTTCTTGTTCAAAAAGGTCATGGGCATGAACAAGATCATCTTGATTCTCATCTGCCTCGTCATCTTCGGCGTGCTGGGGGTGAACTGGATTTATAATCGCAATGAGCCGGCGTTTCTGACGCCCATCATCGACCCCATCGCCAATTCGGGCTTTTTCCCTACCAAAGGGACCTACGAAAACAAACAGAAACAGGACCCCACCTCTCCGGGCCAAAAGTCTTCCACCAGCAAGGCTGCTCCAGCGGGCACCGCTCCAGCTAAGAAATAGCTCGGCGCATTTTCCTAATTGGTCCCATAAATTTTCGGGTGGTTTTCAGCCAGCCTTTATGGCTAGCTCGTGGGCTCCACACCCTTATGCCCAAAGCACAATCTGATATCGGACTCATCGGCCTCGCGGTGATGGGTCAAAACCTCGCGCTCAACATAGCCGACCACGGCTTTCAGATTTCGGTTTACAACCGAACCACGGAAAAGACGGACAAATTCGTCGCGGAAAATCCGAACACTCCGGGCGGCGTCGTCGGGACCAAAACCCTCGAAGAGTTCGTCAAGTCCCTCGCCAAGCCCCGCAAGATCGTCATCCTCGTTCAGGCCGGCAAGGGCACCGACGCTGTCATCGACAGTCTCGTTCCCCTTCTCGATCAAAACGACATCGTGATCGACGGCGGCAACGCCCTCTGGACCGACACGATCCGCCGCGAAAAATCCCTTCGCGAAAAAGGCCTGCGCTTTATCGGTTCCGGTGTCTCCGGCGGCGAAGAAGGCGCGCGCTTCGGCCCAGCGCTTATGCCCGGTGGCGATCCCGCCGCCTACAAGGAACTCGCTCCCGTTTGGAACGCCATCGCTGCTAAAGTCGACGCCAAGACCGGTCGCCCCCTCGAAGGCGCTGCTCCCGGCAAACCCGTCGTTGGCGGCGTGCCTTGCGCCACTTACATCGGTGAAAACGGCGCCGGCCACTACGTTAAAATGGTGCACAACGGCATCGAGTACGGTGACATGCAGATGATCTGTGAAGCCTATGCGCTCATGCAGGGCCTCCTCGGTCTTAAAGCGTCCGAGATGGGCGAGATCTTCTCCGAATGGAATCAGGGCATGCTCGGCAGCTTCCTCGTCGAAATCACCGCCGACATTCTAAAACAAAAAGATCCCGCTTCGAAAAAGGCCTTCGTCGACATCGTCCTCGACACCGCCGGTCAAAAAGGCACCGGCAAATGGACCTCCGTCAACGCTCTCGATATGGGCGTGCCGGCTCCGACGATCGCCGAATCCGTCTTCGCCCGCTGCATTTCCGCGGTGAAAGAAGAACGCGTTGCCGCCTCCAAAATTCTCAAAGGCCCGGCCAAGAAATACAAGGGCTCCAAGAAAGCTCTCATCGAGGCCATCCACGACGCTCTCTACTGCTCGAAAATCTGCTCCTACGCCCAAGGTTTCCAGCTCATGCGTGAAGCCCAGAAGGAGTACAAGTGGAAGCTCAACTTCGGCGAGATCGCCCAGATCTGGCGCGGCGGTTGCATCATTCGCGCCGTGTTCCTGCAGAAGATCACAGAGGCCTTCGGCAAAAAGCCCGACCTCGCGAACCTCCTGCTCGATCCGTATTTCAACAAAACCATCAAGAACGCCCAAGAGAACTGGCGCAAAGTCGTGGCGCTCGCCGCTGAATGTGGTGTGCCCGCGCCGACCTTCAGCTCGGCCCTCGCTTACTACGACAGCTACCGTTCCGCCCGCCTCCCGGCCAACCTACTCCAGGGTCAGCGTGACTACTTCGGCGCGCACACCTACGAGCGCGTGGACAAGCCGCGTGGCAAGTTCTTCCACATTGACTGGCCTGAAAAATCGAGGCCTCAGATCGAGATCTCCTGATCTCCTCGCCATGTTGGCTAATAATTCAAAGTGTTAGGATAGATAATCGAATTGTTAGCTCAGATAATTAAAATGTTAGCCGCGGATAACTTAATAGGTTTCCGCGGCTTTTTAGCTTTTATCTATCCTAGGGTATAGGCTGGGCCCTTATTGTGTTTAAAACGCTTTCTGCGGTGTTATCATTTCCCTTTTTGAATGGCTTTCGGTTACAGCGCCCGGTTCGGTGTCGATACGATCACCATGTTATATTTGAGACGGTTGGAACCATCGAGCCTGCCTGCTAGATACTAGCACCTTCATCGAACATTAGCTACACACCGAACCACGTCCGAGGTAGTAGATTTAAGTTGACCTAGCGACGGCTTGACCTCGGCCGTTCGCTTGGCAAGATATTTGCAATTCCAGTCTTATGCCTACGTCTAACAGCGAGCGGGAGATGGAACTTGCTAATTTTGTCTGCAAGTTTCGCGAAAAGAATCTTCTAGATTACATTGACTACTTTGCGGCAGCGATGCGATCACCGGGAGTCCGGAAATGGGGATCCACCACGTACCTACTGCAAGGAGTAGAGTTTAAACAAATCACGTCGGATGGGGTAACTTTTACCGTCTGCTTTGGCCGCATTGTTAAGCAGATGGTTTTGCGCCGGGAACAAATTCTTGTACGCGGGGTTTTGAAAGCCGCTCCCGGTCACCTTGACACCGCACCATCAGCGATCTTTGCGATCGTGCTGGAGAACCATCGGTTGCTCTACACACCCGAAACACAATACGCACCTAATATCCATGAGTTTGCTCATGCGTTGAAAACGATCGTGCGAAACCACATCCGGCAGGCTGAACAAACACTACGAGAAGAACGGCAGGCGCTAAAGAAAGCGGGGGTGCCTGTCGAAAAAATCCCTCCAGAAGAATGGGCAGCCAAGTTCCCGGTAGTTGACATCCGCGCCACACCGATTGCGTCGAACGATTCGATAGCCGCTTTTTTGGGCCGGTTCAGCGTGCTAAAGACGCTCCAGATTAAGTTACTCGAAACAAACCACGAAGTTGATTATGAACAGATGTGGGGAGGCGTACGCGACGCGAGCAACTCGGTGGGGAGCCAGTCAACGGAAGTTATGTTCAAGAACAAAGCAGAAGGGTTGAACACAGACGCTGCGCAGCAGCAGATTTCCGGTGTCGCGAACCAAGGTAATCACGAAGTGAACCTTTCAGGCACTGACCGCCGGGGTGCGGTGCTGAAGGGAAACAACGAACACATGCGTTTTCGCACAGTGATCAATCTAACCAAGGATATCGCTGCAGATGCGGCCTCAATGGTTGGGAAGTTCGTAAGTCTTCTGAAAGACGGTACAGTTGCCGTTCAAGAGTTTCCTGTAATTGCTGCGCAAAAACTCAACGTGCTTTTACACCCGCCTACGCCCACGCCTGCGCCGGCTCCTAAACCAGAAGCGCCATCTCAAGAAAGTCGCGATGACGCTTGAAGCCAAAGAGCTCTTCAAGGAAAAGTCTGTTTGGGAAGTATTATGGGCGTGTCGAAAGATTGCACTGTCCCGTGTCAACTATTGGACCGGTGTTGTGACGTTCTTAATACTGGGCGTTTACGGCACCTGCTGCGTTACCACTGAGTTTCTGATTCAAACGACTCGGGACCTAGCAAAGTACTGGCTACCAGTCGGCCTGAATACGCTGGGCTTTCTCGTGTCCGGCTTTGCGGTTTATACCGCATTGGGGAAGCCCAGTTTGTTCGTGCAGATGGCTCAGAGAGCTCATGTTCCGTCAGGACTTACCTGGCTAAAATACGTCCTTTTCGTCTTTCTCGAGGTCTTAATTTTTTACGTCGTTTTCTCCCTGTTCTGCGCGTTGATCGTGGTTCTTTGCGACGTAAATGGCCCGATTCCACATGCTTTTGCTGCGCTCGGGCTCGGCGAAGGATGGCGCTGGGGCATCGCGCTAATTGGCTTTGTATCCGTGGGGCTCGGCATCGTAGCCAGCGTTCTTTCGCTCCATGCTTATATCTATAACATCTACAGCAGTGTTATGAACTGCGTGAAATGGGAGTCAGATCAAATTGACGAGGCTGAATCAGCGAAAAAGCGCACGGACAACGATTCCTGCTAAATGCGTGTACTGTATATGAAAAAGCTGAGGCGGCGGCCCCCTACCAGTTTTAACGCTGGAAGGAGGCTCCTCGGACAAAATAGTCCCTCCACACGCGCTTGAGGGAGCGTTAAGCCGCTTGCCGTAAATATGGATGTTGATGAATGCCTCACGCAACGTGCCACGCCCGACCACAACATCGTGGATTAAAAGTCATGCTAATTCAGTTTTACGCCACGCGCCACCGAACTTTCGATTTCGAGATGGTGGACTTCATGGTTTGCGGTTCTCATATGTTAAGGTGAATGGAACCGAATCTTAAGCCACGAACATCGGCTCTCGACGCCACAGGCCCAAATAGCGTCGGGCGACTGCTTGGGCAGGGCTTGCCCGCTGACCTACCTCGACTCGATTTCGCTGAGTTGAACTTCAAAGCCATTCCAAAGCTTGCCGGCTTTTTGCGATCGCCGTTCGTTCGCAGGGCCATCCAAAATCGCCACAAGACTGCACTGCGCACAGTAGTGCGTGAACTTGGACTTTCTCCCCAACAATATCTCAAGCGACCGCTAACTGCGGTACTCTCCGATTTTCATGTTCTACTTCAGAAGTATCGGAAGTGTGAATACATTTATAAGAACGCGATTGCCAACGCTCTGTTCCTAGAACGGCACTATCGTGACTCATCCTATTTATCCGCAGAGTTCCGATGTGGGGGATCACGGGTCGATATCGCAATTTTCAATGGCACATCTACCGCGTATGAGATAAAAACCGAGCTAGATACGTTCACAAAATTACCAAAACAAATTGCCGATTATAGAAATGTCTTTGATAGGGTATATGTTGTCCTTTCAGACCGTTTCAAGAAATCTGATCTTAGTGTTCTAGATCAATCGATCGGCATAATCGTTGTAGATTACAAACTCCGTATAAAAGTAATCCGACGAGCAAAGAGTAATATAAATCACGTTTCGCCATCAGCGATATTCGACTGCCTGAGACGTGATGAATATCTTACAATCTTAAAGCGTCACCGTGGTTTCAAAGCAGAATGTGCAAACTCTGAGATTCGGCGCCGCGCAAAAAATGAATTTTGCAGTCTTACGCCAGAGGAAGCTCATACAGAATTTGTTGCCTGCATGAGAGCCCGCAAAAATCCGAGCCTATTAAAGATAATTGGTGATGTACCCAAGTCGCTGCGGTATTTGAGCCTAACATTAGAAAGTAGACCAAATTCTATTGCCACGGTGACGAAATTCCTACATCTTCCCGCGGTGTAGGAGGTCTCCAGCATGCCCTATTATCCCTTATTGCGAACAAAGCAAAATGAGATGTTAGCCGTCCGCGAAGCGAGTGAAGCTATCGCGTCCAGTAGGAAGGTCTTCCCTGTTTTTGAACCAGTTCGTACCGGGCAGACGCTTGTGCGATCATTTCAGTTGATTGCCCAAAATCGTGTTGAATTTGGGCTGATTATTAATCCGTCGGTTGGCGACTATACAAATGCGGCCAATCTGCTTGAGCAGGAGCTATTCGGGCCACTCCGTTCGGAGTCGGTCTCTTACGTGCCATTCCTAATGATTGGCGCAAACACGGCATCGACCTCCGTTAGCAGGATCCTCAACCGATACCCTACCTCCTCCATCGGTGTCGTGATTACAGCGGCACCAGCCGATCCGGGCATTTTGCAGGTTATCAATGGAGAAGCACGGATCCAGCACGCGATCATTCTTGAGCGTCGAGTTTCACGTTCTTTTGCGCAACTTATCCATAGGTCTAAGTCGATTACGTTCAACGACCGCTTCAACAGAGCGGAGAGAAATGCTGACTATCCCGATGACGAATTCTTCTGCGACCGCAGCAATCCGACCAATGGCGGAATCGTGAATCGATATGGTGATTTCTCTATAGTGGGAGAAAATTTCAGCGAATCTGGAGGGCCTGCCTATGCGGTAGCGCTACATCACATTTATCGTCATAAAAGTGGCGATTTACACATACGCCACTATGTTTCTGATCAAACCGAAACACCTGACGATCCTGCTGCTAAATACATCGAGGCTCTCTCAAAATGCGTAGCCGACCTCAGGCAGCTCGGCCAATTGAACAACACGCCAACATGCGAAATATATCGAGATCTACTTCGCAAGAGGCACTTTCCTGGGCTTGGTGCGGCAAAAAAGCACGCACTCAGACACCATTTCGAGCTGATTTGCGCGAGCACATAGCTGTGCACGCTTTAGAATCGCCATCTTCTGTAGGTAAGATGCTAAAACTTTTGGTCCATGCGATGCGCAAGTCTCCTCGATAATTGGACTCTACAAGACGCATTTGAATTCCTCGATGGCGAGCTAGATGGCTCATCGTACCCACGAATAAAATACGAGAGCGGTGCCGAAGTTTTCGATTGGGAACCTGTCTCCAGGGATCTAGCTCGATTCGAAGGCTTCTGCCAACTCATCAAACATCTCGTCTTAACGGATGAGATTTGGGTTAATAAGGATACCATGCAGAGCTGGACCAGTTCCGCAGCCACCAAGCCTCTACAGGGTTCTGGAATAATTATCGGACGTGCCTATGAACCCACAAAATCGGAATGGCTTCCATTGCGCGAAGATATCGAACGACGCTTATGCTGGAACGAAAGTCTTCGAGAGCAATTTGAAGCCAATAAAAGAGCATTCATTTCCAAGAGTAGTGACGCCGATCCTCGACTTTCAGCGTTAGTATGGGGTGGTGCAGGAATGTTGGCCCGTGCCGCCTATTCTGGTGTGCTATATGAATCTCACTGTTTGCGAGCCGACCTCTTCCGAAAGAGTGGTTTTCTGCCTGGTCCGGAAGGCCCACTTGATCACGTTCAAAGTTTTGTCCGAACCAAACGGGTACAACTCTTCTCCAAACTGGACAGTACTGGGTTCCTCGGGGCACTATCGCTGCCACCCGTCGTCAGCCTAGTAATCGCTCGAGCAGGTGCTCGCGACGAGATTATTCCTGCGGCCCTCCAACTGCGAGACGAGTTTAAGGAGCTGCGCAGCTGGCTAGGGCACTGGCAAGAAGCGCTCTCTTCGGAAGACCTTACGTCGTTATTAGACTATCAGAAAACTCTCGAGGACGTATCAGCCTATATAGATAATTTGGCTTCCAGCCGGTCCACTGGAGACACCAGTGTACAAGTGGGTGTAAGCTGGTTGAAGGTAAGTACCAAAGCGGAATCGCCCATAAACAGGCTGAAGAACCAATATGGAGCTCGCGCAGAGCTGAACAAGATCATTCTTTCTCCAACCGGGCATGAATCGATTAAGAAGTTGGTTTCGCTTGTCGAAAATGAAAATTCTACTCCGGCAATAAAGCTAACAAGGGATATACTTTCTGGGGCCCAAATTGCACAATAAGCGGATAGAACCAAAACGATTTAATCCTAACTGAGATGGACCAAACTTATCTCGAAAATAATGCGAACAACGAACGGTTCCTGCATGAGGTAGCATTTTTGTCCGACCGCTCCCTGGACTATATCTTAATTCGAGATCTTGATCGGCGACTGAGGAATCTGCCGTATTCTTTTGTCCCACTTTATTTCTGGTCGTCGCGAGAAGGGAGAACAGGAGAACTCAAGCGAAACGACGGGAAGTTGGTTCGCGTCTTCAGTGTCTTCTCTCGTTGTTGGCATCGTGTTGAGCGCAACGGAGGACTGGTTTCAGCACATACAAGCCCTAAAATCGTAGAATATATCAGAAATGGATCCGGAGCAGGCCTTCCTACATTATTCGGAATACCTCATATCCACGATATTGCCGATATAGATTCCACAACGTCGTGCTCGTGGTGGAAAGTAGCAAACGAAACATCGTTTGATAAATTTGACGGCGATGGGTTCTTCAGTGGGCCAGTTTTTCTAGAGGAACTCTCTCCATCAGATTTACTGGGCACAATAGAAAGCACGCCTACTCGAACATGGAGCGATGCGGTCCAGATTATTCGGCATGTCCGTTCCTCCGTGAGCAACTCAGATAATTCTTTCTTTCTCTATGGTGGCCGGCGGCCTTTTTACGTTGTTCTATATGAGAAGCAATGCATTGGCCACGTGGGCCACTAATGCCCGACTAAGCAATTGACGCCCCCCTGAAAATTCTCGCGATGACCCGTCCAAGGAAAGAGGACGTTCGTTGACGAATCCAGGATGTATCCGTTAAAAAAAATACATCGCAACCGCCCATCGAGAACGGTGCATGAGAGTTTTGTCCGGCTTAGGAGTATTTTTAGATTTCCGGATAGAAAATGCATCCATCAGGCATCGCGGTGCTCCGAGAAATTAGACCTCTGTCCCTCTTTCCTAAAAAAAAATGAACTTGCCGACCCTCTCGGCTCCCATCAGACAAAATGAGTGCATCCCCATATTTCTAAGGCACTCGCTATTCTTGAAAAGCAGTTGCGAGCACTAGATGACGATCATCTGAGACAACGTGCCAGTCTTCTTACTACGATCGAAGGGCTAAAACGTCATGGCGAATTCCCGGGAGGTTCGCCGCAAAACATACCCGCTCCGGCCAAACGGGGCCGAGGCAGACCTAAAACAAAAGCCTCGGCTGTACCCCCACCTCGAGCCAGCCAATCCATTTCCCAGATTCTTCTGGAAGCAGTACGCGCGCAGACCCAACCGTTCCTACCGGTCGCCCTGCGTGGCTATGTCGACACCCGATATCCCGGGATGTCGTTAACGATAACGGCGGATCGCATCTCGAAAGAGCTTTATGCACTTCGAGTACGCGGTGTAATCGCCATCCACAAAAAAGGCCTCAAAGGCCATCCAAGTACTTACTCCCTTATGGAAACCGAACAAAAATAAACCAGCAGGTCTTTTGAGGACCTGCTGGTCAGTGTAGTAATTCCGCTCCTTTCGAAGCCGAATTCTAAATGTGGGGGCGAGCCCACATCGGCGAAGAGGATGGAGCATAGCGTAGCGGCGTCAAGCGTCGATAGCTGCTGCTTTGCCTTAAGCTGCTCGGATGCCGAGCAGCGATATACAGCCGTACAGCCTCCTGTCCTTTGGGCAGTAGGCGCGCGGCTTCTCACCTCCTGTCCAGTGCACTTTTTGTGCACCTGCTTTGCCTATGCACTCTGTAATCCTAGTTCGAAAGGGCCACCCTTTCGACGCGTTTGCACCCGCTGTTCTTCGCGCGGAATTCACTCCGCTCTCAGCTCCTCGTTCTCCCCACACCTTCCCTCGGTCCACTCGGGCCATGCAAATTGTCACCCATATCAAATTGGGTCGCATAGAGCGGAGAAACTAACCATGCGCGGACGATATCGGCCTTATTACCTAGCTCGTGACTTCGAAAAAGAAGTTACCGCTAAAGAAAAATGTCAGATGGACGGCCCTGGAGCTTATCTTCCCCTCTTTAGAATCATCGATTTCCCGTCGATTGGGTTTCGTACCGCGATGCGATGCTGGATAACGCAACGCCCGGTAGAACTCATGTCTTCCGTTGAGGAAGATGCATTCCTCCTCTTCCACACGTATCTGGAGGTTGTTCAAATCTTCGAACAAGTGGCCCTTGACCCGACCGAAACCCGGCAGATCGCCAAAGACCTCAAAGTCGAGCACCCCGCAGTCAAAGAAGGCGAGATCATCATGTCCTCCGATTTCGTGGTGACGGTCGCCACATCGGCAGTCCCGCATCGGCGTGCATTCGCCGTCAAACGCGAGGTGGATTTGTCACAACGGGTTATAGAAAAGCTAGCGATTGAACGCGAATACTGGCGTCGGCGAAATATCGATTGGACGCTCCTCCTTGATTCCGAACTACCACGCATCGAAGTCGAAAACATGCGTCTTGTTTACGATTGGCACGACCCCTCGCGTCTGCCTTGTAATAATCACACTATTGAACTAATTCGTGCCTGGCTAACCCCTCATGTTGAAACAGAAAACAGGGCACTGCGAACTTTAGCACAGCGTTGCGACGACGCTCTACATCTTGAAACCGGAACATCACTGGGAGTCGCCTACCATCTAATGGTTCGACGCATTTGGCCGGTCGATTTCTCCCATCCCTTTCATTCCATTCCCAAATTAACTTCCAAAGTCCTGACCCCCTAATAAATGGCCTCTCTAATAGACTCTAATTCAGAGCCAATTGAAACTATTGGCACATCAATTGATGTACCCCCTAGGGACTCTAATTCATTACCTAATGACCCCCCAATTCAATTTTCTAGAGGGGATCACGACTTCCTAATTGGTGAAGTATTCAGGGAAACACGGCCCGAGGCTATCGGGCGAATACATGCTCACATAAAAAAAGTCCGAAAGCGTGAATCGAACCACTACTCACTACCAGACCGAATCCATTGGAGAGTCCTAAAAGTTACTCCACAGGAAATCACCGTAATCTGTGTCGAGGATCCATTAGCTACTACCTGTTCACTATCCCTCCGAGACGTCACAGCTCTTTTGTCCACAAGATCTCTTTTGCCAACAGACGTCGAGCCGCTGGCGATCCTGCGTTTTCCGGAGAATAGGCTAACCTTAAAGCAGCTACAATGCCGCGATAGAAATCTTCGCTTAATTGAGCCGATTACGAAACTCGGCGAAGGCATGTTTAATGAGGCGGAACGTTGGCAGGCTATCAAAGTGATTTGCCGCGAACACAGAGTCGTTCCCACGACCGTGTATCGAATTCTTCGCCGCTACTTCCAAGGTGGTTGCAATAAGAACGCACTCGCGGGTCGCTGGTTCAGACGGTCGGTGAATATCGGCCGTGGTTCACGCATTATTGGGAAAACCGAAGTGCACAGCGGCGTAAAGCCAGCACGCGTCGGCCGACCAAGACTGGACGGATACCGGCCCTTTTACGCCACCACGGCCGATGTTCAAAAGATCGTACGTGGTGCAGCACGTTACTATCATACGCCTGACGGAGGCAATTGGCACCGAGCGTGGCTGCTGACACTAGCGGACAGCTACCTCGAACTAGATCCCCACTCTAAACTTCCGCTGGATGAACAACTCCAAAAATACACTCCCGAGTGTTATCCATCCAAAGCCCAATTTCGGTATTGGGCAAAAACCGAAAGAATGGTGGTGGAGCGCACAAAGAAACGACTAGGTGAACGAAGATTCAACTTAACTGCACGGCCTCTAGACAAGAAAACTGAAGACAAAACAACGGGGCCCGGCAGCCATTTTCAAATCGACCCAACGCCTCTCGACATTGTCTCTGTTCATCAGGTGTCTAGGCGCCCCATAGGGAAACTCATTCTCTATTTGGTGGTGGACTGTTTTAGTCACCTCATTGTCGGCTATTTTCTGCACGTCGGGAATCCAGGATACGATCCGGCGGCGCTGGCGTTGCTCGCCACTGCAGAAGATAAAGTTAGTCTCTGCAGCCGGTTTGGCATCAATATCTCCCCCCTAGAATGGCCGGTAGCATGTCTGCCAGGGCTGCTTATTGCCGACAGTGAATTGTCGTCTTTAAAGGCCCACGATCTTGTGAAGAAAGGTGCGTTGGATCTCCGCATTGTACCCTCGTACCGAGCCGACCTTAAAGGACTGATCGAAGCGCTGCTCGGCGCCACTCGCACATTCACCCGCCACATGCCGGGTTACTCCAGTGGCGCTCGTAAACGAGCAGAGATTCCTCCTGAAGCATCAGCTGCTTTGGATTACCTCGAAATCAATCGTATCGTGATCAGTTGGATACGAAAGGAGAATCGGCGAATTATCATAGATTATAATCTGACCGATGCGATGATTGCAGACGGTGTGGTTCCGACCCCCCTCAATCTCTGGCACTGGGGCGTAGCCAACTGCAGTGGCCTCCGAAAAAAATGGGATCAAGACTTACTCAAGCAGCTCTGTTTACCTACAGGGAAAGGTTATATGACACGGCATGGACTCGAGTTTTCCGGATTAGTCTACAAGCCCTTCACCGCTGGACAAATTGATTTTGAAGCCTGGCGAGTCCAGGCGGCAGAAAAGACGTGGTCTGATACCGTCAGCTATCACCCAGTTTCGGTCAATGAACTATGGCTCCATCAGAACAATGGGCTAATTCGAATGCAGTTGGCTGAAGCCTCCCGTAGTAAAATAATGTGGAGCTTTTCCGATTTGGAAGGTTTAGCGGCCGAACAAGCGGAAGCACATGCAGTAGAAAACTCCAAAAATATTCCCGTAATCGCGGCCCTTGAAGCTGAGCAAGAGCGCATCGTGGAGGATGCTACACGCAAAACCAAAGAAGCACGCGGAACCGTCGCACAACGCCGTAAAGAAAAAGTAGACAAACCGAAAGAGCGTGAGAGTCAGCAGAACTTGATTACCGGTCGACCAACATCACCCATCCCGACCCATAACCCAATTACTACCGAAATGAAGGATGAGGACGAACGACAAATCCTAGCTGAACTTCGCGCGACAAGAACCCCTGATAACCAAATATAATGAATTCACTCACCCCATCTTTACCCTCGTGCTTAACTAACCACTATTTAGAACCGAAACACCCTACCATCGCGGCATACCGGAACAATCCGCTGATCGGAGCCCTGGGTCCTGTACTCACAGGAGATGAAATCACCAGTCTCCTCACAAGGCGCCCGTCCTATGACCCCAGCGAACGCAAACTGCCTCCGCACCTAAAGGCCCATGCAATCTACGCACTCCGTTCTCTGGTTGTGCCAACTCCCATGCACAAGGCAATTGTCCAAGAAGTGGGCGTGATCCTTCGTCAGGGTTACGTCCATAGAAACCCTCTGTCACCTAGTTATAGTCGGATGATCGCTTTGGACCGGCCTGCACTTAAACAAGGCATACTCCCTCCAGAACGGTTTAGGAACGTACCCCTTCTCGGAAGCGCAGCAATGGGAACCGCAGGTACCGGGAAAACAATGGGGTTTGATATCGCAGTAAGCACCTATCCTCAAGTGATCGACCATTGCTACGAACTGAACGGTGTCCGCGTCGCGTTCAAACAAGTGACTTGGTTGAAAATAAATCTGTTTCAGGATGCCAGTTTAAAGGCGTTCGGAATTGAGTTTTTTGAAAAACTTGGGGAAGCGGTTGGCGAAAATTTGCGGAGGGATTGGGGTGTGGACGCATGCAATGGGAACAACGTTCAGCCACTAATTTATCGAGCATGCCGCGAATACAATCTCGGTCTCCTCATTGTAGATGAGCTACAGAACATGGTGTCACACAGCAAAGGGTACAAAGCCGTACTGAGTTACTTCATACGTATGATGAATTGTCTCGGGCTTCCCATTGCTGTAATCGGTACCAACGCGGCTGGCGCATTGATGCAAACAGACGCAGCGGCCGCTCGTCGATTTATTAGCGGCATTCCACCGTTTCGCCCACTCGCTTCAGGCCCGCTATGGAGAGGTTTTCTCGAGGAAGTGTGGCATCTTCAGTACACAAAGGAAGCCACCACACTCGATGAAACACTCGAAAAACAGATCCACGAGTTGACCGGCGGCGTTCCAGATCTGGTCATTAAGCTCTATTGCCTGACACAGACCCGTTTATTTGGCCGGAAAAACGAACGTTTGACCAAGGGGATTCTTGATGAAACAGCAGCCGATCTTTTTCACACTATCAAAGATCGAATCCTAGAATTAAAAGGCAGAACAATAGATACCGCTAGGATTCAGGAACAGAGAGAAAGGCTAGATAAGCAGTATAAAGAATTAACCCACAAGGAAGAAGTACGGCTCGGCGCACAACCAACCTCATGGGAAACCTCCACCCAGGGCCCGGTTTTTGTTGGGGAGGAAAACATCGAAGAATCGACCATCAGCGATCCTCCGCCTGCCCAAAATGAAATGATCCAAGCGAGTCGAGCTAAGGACAAGAAAGCCGCACTAGCCAAACTCGGTATTCTTAGAGCACAACCATCAGAATAATCTAATTAATATGGACCTCGCATCACTCTCATACCTCGAAGGCCCGCGCGACGATGAAACGTTGGGAAGCATGCTTGGCCGAGCGCTGGATCGCGCCCCGATCCGTAGCAAACGTGCCATAGGCCAACTCTTATTCGGTCAGTACGGGGTGCGCTTTCACCTTGATTTGCCGAAACGCATGGAGGCACTCGCGAATACTTTTGGGAGGCGTCTAGGCCTAAGCGCAACCGAACTGATCGAGAAAACAACCATTCTCCCCATGCTACGTCCCTTCCTATCACCGGCTGATCTTGAATCTTTGCTCCTAGCAATGAGGATAGCAAATCAACCGTCTCCCTCCTCGCTAATAGCCATTCAACATGAGCGCGGCGATAAAATCCGATATTTCCGATTTTGCGAGCGATGTGCTCGCCGGGACAAAAATGAGCACGGCTTTTCATGGTGGCGGCGGAGCCACCAAGTACGCGGCGTCTATTGCTGCCCTCGTTGCAAAACTGCTTTAGCAATCTCTCACTTCCAAGCTGGTCAGATCTGGAGCTCCGATTATCCAATAATAGAAGATGCCAAAGTGGTGTCTCACGAACAGCCGATAGACGACCTGGCGATTCATATAGCTAAAGAAACGGAGTATCTGTTGTCCCATGAGATCCCGGCAGTAGGACCGCTCCCTTTACGTGACGTGTATATGCAGGCCCTAAAAACCAAAGGTTTGGTGCGCGACGGACGACTGGCACGTTATGATTTCCTTGAAGAATTATCGATAAAGCTGATGCCCGGACTGAAGCAACGCTCCATAGCATTCGAAAAGACAAACCCCTACGCCTGGCCAGCAGCGCTCGTTCTGGGAAAGAACAACCGTTACAGACCTTTGCGGCATCTATGCATCATGTTTTATTTAGGCTTAAATGTGAAAGATGTATTCACGTTTGCACAAGAGACATCGCGCCCCAAATACCAACCCTCGACACGGGTCGCGGATCGCCGCAAAATTCGGCTGCTTAAAATCCTTTGGGCCAACCGATCAATTAGCATTAACGCAATTGCCCGGTCTTTGGAAGTAGTTCCTTCGACCGTTGTTCGTTGGGCCACAACCGAGCATCTGCCGTGGCCACGCATTGAGAGTCCAGGTGAAGCAAAATGGCTTTTCTCCCATCGAGAATCGCTTCGCAATGAATGGCTCCGAGTCAGGAACGGAGGCGAACGAAAACACCGCGCCAGAGTCAGACATTGGCTTTCAACCTACGACGCCGGTTGGTTTAAAGTAAATCATACACCACCATCAAGGAAGGGTACTTCCACCGTTGATTGGGATGCACGTGACAGAGAAATTGCGTCAAAAATCCCCTACTTCGCGTCGCGCATTCGAGCTCAACAGCCAATGAGACGGATCACTACCTCAAATCTCTCTCGATTGTTTAGAAACGGACACGCGCTAATGTGCACACCTAGACGAATGCCGCTAACCGAGAAGGCAACTCAGGCTGTGCTAGAAACGCATCGCGACTTTGTACTAAGAAAGATCGCGACCTTTCGAAAGCGATTCCCGAGCGCTCCTCCCCATAGGATACGAGATTTGGCTGCAGTACCCCGAGTGTTTACTGATCAGGAGATGTTGCATGCGATGGGATATACTCACTTCAAGGGCGATATACACCCGCTGGCGCGAAAATATGACCGCGCACGGAGAAAGGAACACCATCGCCAGCGGTGGGGAATATGAAGCGCAAAAACTTGTCTCCACTATTGGGAGGTTCTAGAGGCTCTCATCACGGCATTCCGGTCAGAATGTCCTCAACCAAATCCGCAACCAAAGCAGGCCCATGAGTTTTAATCACTTCGATAAGGCTAATATTATTAAATTCCGTATTTGGAGTGTTCAGCCAATTTCTGAAATTAACAGGATCAGGGTTGCAGCACAGAATCCGAGCGATCTTAGCAAACGGCTGCAAGGTTGGCTGTAGGGCAACAGAATCTGGTTCAACGCGTATCGATTCTTCGGACACACTACCTATAATTTTTGCAAATTGCTCGGTTGAAAAACCAAAAAGGTGACATATGAGGCCTGCATCGTACCTACCGGAAGGGGCCCGAACAAAAGCCTCCGCCTTAACAATGCCCGGATATGATCCTAAAAGATCTGGTTCAGTACCGCTCATCGGCAATCAAACCATGCAGATGCGTGCGCGTACATTTAGCCATATGGACTGGATAGACTCGTTTCTCAGCCTCGACAAGTCATTTCCAGTTTTCGGGTGCACCAACTCCGACTATCCGCTTCGGGAACGGCGTGCTCAAGTGCAGCCCTCGCTGTCGCCTACACGTGCTGCGGAATATGGACAGGCGCCTGTGCCAAACTGACCTGGAAACAATTTCGGATTACGCAAAAGTCTTGGTTTTCATTCAGTCCATAATCCCATGGCTAACGTTCCGCAAACTCGCACTATATATGTCGATCTCGACGGTACCTTGATCTGGACGTGGTCGCCAATGATCACGACGAAGTTTATGTCTATGGTGTTCAACGAGCCAATCGAGACACCTCCTACCGTTAAAGACGGTTATCGACGGCTGAAGAAAGTGCCGATCGGCAAGCAATACGCATTGGCTTCCTGTCGTCCGAACATTCAGCGCTTTCTCGCGACCCTGCGGCGCATAGGCGACGTGCGAATGATCACCCATGCTGAACGAGACTATGCGCGAGCAATGAACCGTGTGTTCAAGCTAGGCTTCAGCGAGAGCAATATAGTTGTCGCACTAGGTGGACCGCTACCAACACCTGAATCATGCGCGGTTTTACTCGATGACGAATCCGGTAGTCCCGCATCAAACTACGAAGCCCAAAGACGTCATGCCGAGAAATGTCGGCTTCTTGGAATACTCGCCGGATCTTCAAAGGACATTCCGGTCCCCGCATTTGCCGGCTTGCGAAACGACCCTTTTTGTCGGCCCCGGTACTGGCGCAGGCTCGTCCGAAAGCTGTCCCGCGCAATAGCAAATACCTCCACGATGCCACCACCGCCGAAAGAGGATCCCACTCCTCCCTATGTTCTAGATGATTTTTATGCGGGAGATCCACAGGCACGACTCGAGCTAATTTGCGGCCCGTGCTTATCTACTCGTGAGACCGCGCGATTACTCGGCGTCTGCCCGAATACTGTCCTTAGAAGGTATAATCGTGACGAACTGATTTCCTTTCCAGCATTGTTCGGAAAGAACAGGCGTCGGTTTCCGCGGTGGCAATTTTCAGAAAACGATCATTCAGCATGCCAATTTTCATGGGTAAAGCCGATCATCGCCGCTTTTGGGCAAAATGGGTGGGGTTTGGTCGAGTTTCTA
Organism: Nibricoccus sp.; assembly: GCA_047600805.1. Taxonomy (GTDB): domain Bacteria; phylum Verrucomicrobiota; class Verrucomicrobiia; order Opitutales; family Opitutaceae; genus JADKHC01. The sequence goes on along the minus strand of JASGKG010000001.1, from coordinate 3,909,220 downwards.
GTCTCTCAGCGACTCGGCCCAAACAATTTAACCAAACTGTGTCGTGCTGACGCCGCGGAGACAAAGAAGCTGTTCGAAGCAGCACGACTGATCAAAGCCAACAGAGAACGGCGATCGGACGGTGAAGTTCGGAAGCAGGACACATAAGGTCGCGAGCTTCACCTATTTGAAAATCGCAGCAAAGAAGCCACGGGGCCATTGCGCGGTCTAGATCGCTTCGAGCGCCACCAACTCCTGCAATTCGTCAAATATTTCTGGGTACCGATTAACCAGGAATTTTCTGACCTTCGGATTTTCAAGCAGCCGCTTCACGTAGCGCTGGGTAGCGTTTAAATGCAGAGCGTTTTCACCGAGCTGGTCCTGGTGGAGCCGGTAGTCACGTTCAATCGATTCCATCTCTTTTTCCATTCGCGCGATTTCCTCAGCGGGCACGCCCGGTATCACCTTAGGCTCCTTGCCGTTGGCAAGCTGTTCGGCAGGCGTTCCTATGATCAACGCTTTTGCATACGCGTGGGTGAAGTTGTTCCCAGTGACCATGAGCTGGGCCATATCGATCTGACGTATGGCCTTTGCTTTTCGAAACAGTCGAAGCGCAGCAGCAGAAATTGGTTTGTTCTTCAGAAGTTCGACTGCTTCGGCGTGGATTCCGTCCAGCAGGTTCATGCTGGATTTGATTTTTGACACGTCGACCGCAAGAGCCTTCGCGATCTGCTGAGGGGTCACTCCCTTCGTGACCGCACGCATGATCATCGCGTGCTCCTGAATCAACGGGATCCGACTCACCTTATCATTATAGGTAAACGCGTCATCGTCCTCGGAGATCAGGCAAAATGCTTCCGTGTGGCCGAGCTCCTGAAGGGCTTTTAAACGCATGTGTCCGTCGAGGAGAACATAAGAATTTCTGGAGCCTTTCTGCGGATAGACCGCTAACGGCTCGACCAAGCCGATCTCCCGTATGGATGCCAAAATCGTGTGATATTTCCCGAATGCGTTGTCCTTCGAAGTGATTTGACGAATCGGATGAATCGACGACAGCGGAAGAACGACCGCCATCATTTCAAAAGCTGCTCTCACGCGGTTCATGCCGCGATCTCCTTCGCGCGTTGAGCCAGGAACTTCGGCATTGTCTGAAGTTTCTCTGCCCGCAGAAGCGTTACGTAATCATCGTCGTCTAGGAGCACTTTGAAGGCTGCCGCTACCGAAAGTAGACGCACCTCACACAGCTTTGCTTTTTTTACGGTGAGCCGCTGCCGTTGTGTTTCCTGACGGTAGGCACGCACGAGGCTTTCAGCGCTGGTACGATGCGATGAGCGAGCCCTTTGCCCATAGCTTTTTCCTAAATACCGGCGCTGCTCGACGAGGCGCTTGAAAGTAGAAGCCGTCCTTTGGTTCATCTCGTTGCGTTCATACGCTTCGATCAGCAGCCGCTGGGCTTCCTCATCTGTGAGGCCGCAGATCTTCGTCGCTATGGTGATAGGAATTCGTTCGTGCAATACGGCTTCGAGCAATCGCTCCTCCCCGTGACTCATCATCGAAAGAATCTGCTTTAAGTAACCTTCTCCAAGGCCCGTTTTCCGCGCGATGTCCTCAACGGTCTGTCCCTGATCCTTCATCCATTGGATCATTTTCACTTGGTCCAGGGTTCGCACGCGGCGCCGGGCGATGTTTTCGACCAGGCTAGCCAAGAGACTGTCCGTTTCTGAGAATCCACGTACAAACGCCGGCACTTCCTTTTGCCCAAGCGCGATGAACGCTTCCAGCCGCCCCTGGCCACAAACAAGATCGTACATTTCGCCACCATCTTGTCCTCGTTTGCCGCGGGTCACGGTTATCGGTTTTTTCAGGCCGACCCGCGAAATATTTTCTACGATCCGCTCAAACTTTTTTGGATCCCGTGTTCTTGGGCTCACAACCCGGATGCGACCGACCGGGATCATCTGTATTTCCATTTCGTCGGTCATGCTGCGTCCTCCACAGAAATCCTCTCTGCCATTTCAAAAAAGAATTCCAAGTCATCGAAGCGATATACATCGAGCAGGGTGTGATTGTCTTCTGCCAGACGTAGCTTAGGGACACTCAGATCGATGGCAGGGAAAAGATAGTAGTCCTTGATGGCCTGGTTGGACTCATCCATTCGCACGGCGATCGTCAGATCAGGACGAAGGCTTTCTTCGAAACGGAGTAACCAACGCGTAGAGCCAGCTTCAGTGCGCAAGCAGCGCGAGAGTACGATCGACACCGTCAACTCGTGATCTAGGACCAAGAGTTCGGTGGCAGGATCTCGTTCGACCGAAACGTCCATTGATGCCAGCCGCGTAATAACCTCTTGAACAATTTCTGGATGTCGGCCCCGCAGATACCGGTTGATCTCGATGAAAGAGTAGTCGGTTCGAGGCGTGTATCCGATGAGTTGATACGCTCGGATCAAGCTGCCAAACCGATTGCGAAAAGCTGCGCTCGATGGCATTGCGTCTTGTTCGTCAATCAAGAGCCCAGAGATGCGACCATGCTTTGACCAAAGCGTTTTCAGACCCTGCAGCATTTCTTCGTCTGTGTAGCGTTTGGTTCGGGCAAGGATAATCTCCTGAGCTTTGGCAAAAAGCATCGGCTCTACGACTGCGGGGAAAGTGTTGTCGGAACGAATCCACATTTCCGGCGGATTGTGGACATGCTTTCGTTTCAGTTTGAATGAGGTGCGGTGGTAGACGTTGTGCCCGATGTATTTTTCGTTCGTGAGGATTTGATGTACCGTCCCTCGCGTCCATGGGCGCCCGAGATCCGTCAGGATTTTCCGGGCATTCAAGGCATCTGCGATTTCACGCTCGGCTTTATTTTCGTTAACGAAACTCTGGTAGATCCAACGTACGATCTGCTGTTCGTCATCAGGGCCAGGCACCAAGACGACCCGATCCGTCTGCAGGCTTTTGTGTTCACCAATTTTGAGCACACCTTTGGCGCTGCCGGCTTGATCGACGAGCATGCGCCGCAACCCAAAACCGGCCATGCCGCCCTGCTTGAATCCCATCTGAATCAATCGGCAGGCTCCCTGGAAAACCTTCGTCGACAGCTCACGGCTGTACTCACCGGCCATCGAACGTTTCACGCTCTTGATGATATTAGAAGTGGGGCTGCCGTCATTTTCGAACTGCTCGGCGCAGTAGTGGACCCCGATGCCGGCGCGCTTGCAGATGTATTCATAGTAGCCGCTTTCATCAGCATCTTGGAATCTCCCCCAACGGCTGACATCGTAAGCAAGGATACCTCTAAATTCCGCCTGGCCGGATTCAACTTCGGCAATCATGCGGCGAAGGCTCTCGCGGCCTTTGACGCTCAGCCCACTTTTGCCCTCGTCAGCAAAGACTCGTACGATCTCCATGCCGCGTCGGACCGCGTACTCTTTGATGCGATCCATCTGGTTTTCAGTCGAGTACTGCTGGTGCTCGGTGGACATGCGTACGTAGGCCGCCACAGGAATACGACCTTCTGGTGCAGAGGTGAGGGGGAGTTTGGATTGCGCAGTCATTTATTGGATCGCGTTACGGTTGTCCCGCCGGGTCTTGCGATCCCGACGTTTTGCCAGGCGGCGGCTCGTGTAGTGTCTTTAAGGATACCACGACCAAGGATAATAATCCGGCGCAGCTCTTTGGCTATTTCATCTTGTAACGCACTCTGGATGAGATGAGAGATGAGTCCCGTCAGGAGGTAAAAATGCGTGTCAATCACATCTTGTAACGCAAACTCTTTGGCTACTTTTGCTAGTTCGCCGCTGAGGACTGTGCCTTCAGGCAGTGTTTTTTTGCGCCAATAACCGGGATTCGCCTGCCGCCAAAGCTGCACGCGATAGACTTCTTCGCGCCCGCCAAAGTGGCCCTTATTTTTCTGGAGCCATCGCGCTTGAGCGATTCGCCGGCTGGCTCGCACGCACTCCGGCTGGCGGCAATATCGCTGGCGAAGCACTACTCTTGGATCTACTAGGAAGGATTGCCCACAGTTTGCGCAGCTACGAACAACGTTTTTTTGGGAGCATAATTTTACGCCCAAAAAGTAGCAAAGCATTCAAAATACGCTCGCCGGTTGATGAGTTACCACATTCGGTAAAAATCCTATAAGCAAACCCAAGGCGAAGTCAGGTTCCGCGAGAAAGTGATGGAAGTGTCGAGATCAGATGCGGCAAACTTCGTGCATAGGACGCATCGCAATTATCAACTAAGGTTCGTAACCACCAAGCTGTCGCTTGATTGCCCACGCCGGATATTGCTGCATCAATCTACGGATATCGAACGCATGGCGATTGCCTGAAAGTACAACAATACTAGTTCCACTTGGTGCTTGCTGGGCAGAAGCTAGTAATTCTTTAAACATGCTGCGCGAGTCGATTTCGGCGCGTTGCCAAAAATCTTTCCAATACCGGTCAGTAATTCGCGTAACCACGTTTGAATTTAGGTCGAACTTTTGTCCACCTGACCAATCGACAGCCGGATACCACGTTCTAACACACGCAATAATCGCCACAACCTGGACAAGCGTGCAGAGGCCCCAGAATGCAAACCGCATGCGCTCCCGTTTTCGGCCCTCCGCAATCCCGCGAAATATAAAGAACATGGACAGCGGCACTACAATACAGGCCATGACACAGTACCCCAACCCGAGGACTGCCGGCTCACGACTTCTTGTCTCATTTAGATTAAGCAATGCTTTACCCTTTTTTCGGGCGTAGTCTGATAGCATTGTTCCATTCAGGATTAGGTCTTCTTTAGCGAACCAATTGCCAGTACTTATCGCGGATGTGATATGACGTGCGTTTTGGAATTTTTCTCCACTCGTGAAGAATTCGTATGTGTGAACTACTCCGAGGTTCCGGATCGTCACTCCATTGAACGTATACACGTCATCAATCATCTCCTTCTCAGTGAACCCGGGCTCGCTCCCTAGATCTTCAGCCTCAATCTTCATCATGACGGCAGCATAGTCTTTTGCTCTTTTTTCCTCCGCGTTAGATCTTTTCCAGAGACGCAATCCGATAGCTCCGTCCTTACCAAGGACTAGGGAGAAGAACACGACGGCCATTAAACCAACTATAACTAATAAAGTGATACATGCTGAACGAAGTATTTTGAAATTTTTTTGCACGGTTGTAATGAAGTTTAAGCGTTATACGGGATCACACCGATTCGAAGACTGGTGCTCCACACTGAGTCACTGGAAAATGGGGACACTTCTTTTCTACAAAAGGCAGTCGTGCGTGCGGTACTACGGTCGCTTCGCTGCCACGGTAGGAAAGGTATACGGGCTGCCGCAGTGACTTACTCCAATCGGTGATCAGGTCTACCGCAATTCCAACGGCCGAGGAAGCGAGAACGGCGTTCGGCCATACCACTTGAGGCTGCGGTCCAGCCGCCCCGTATGCTGCAGCTTCTCTGCTTAAAGTTTTCTCATTCAGAAATCCGAGACATGTCATGCAAGGAAACCCAGGCATTGATAGAATAACTTGTCCGGCTATCGCGGGCGGAAGGCCGTCCGCCTTAAACACGTCCATTCCGATATCTATAAGTGGAGTAAGAAACCGACGCGTAGCCGATTCGAGCTGCCGGCGTTGGTCGAATCCATCGACACAACCAAAAACGACGTCGCATGTCCGCAAATGCTGGGCGTGATTTTGCCAGATATCGTTGATTACTCGTACACGCGCATGCGGTCTTACACGTCGGATCGTGCGGCGTGCTATCTCTACTTTAGGTAGCCTTCGGTCGACATCTCGCTTGGTTCCACCTACAAGCCGATTCAAGTTAGAACGCTCGATCACATCTGCGTCGAAAAGCACGTAATTAAGAAATCCGATGTGTGCGAGTTGCTGAGCGATGTGAGATCCGCCACCTCCCAAGCCGACAACACCAACAACACAGCGTTCAATCATCTCCTGAGCATTTGCTCCGAGAAATGATTGTCGTGAAAAACTATCATCGAAAGTTTGGTTTGTCATTGGAGGAAAAGCATTGGAAATCCTACCACAGAGATCCGCGCACTCGGTTTTGGGCGCGAGCTGCCTGATAGCCACAAAGTAGCAAAAGCGGCATCGCGACTGAGAATTAGGCCTCCGTGCACCTGATCGCTCGCGACAGATACCATGCTCTGGATGAGTGGTGGTAGCTCTTTTGAATCCATGCCACTCGGTCGAGGAATGCCCAAATGCCAATGTAGGTGAACGTGGAGTTGCCCGCACCGGTCATCGAGGATACGCTGCAGTGCCGATCGAATCGCGTGAGTATTGATCCGTGCACCTGAATACTTGTCGTCAATGTAGTCTTCATCCGGAATCGAACGATACCCCGTGACGCATACGATTGTCTCGTTTGCACCGGCTATGCTCGATGAGGTTGAAAAGAAGCCGACCCGTTCAGCAGCAAACCGATGCTCACGATGGAGATCTTCTAAGGCTGCCGCGTAGTATTCGGCTGGAATTCGAAGAATAATTTTCATCGGAGTGCCCGTAAATGCTCGCCGATTATCTGAGCGAGTCGCAGATCACCTCGCTTCAACTTCCAAGAATATACATTCCAGTTTCTCTCAGCTATACGCACATTCTGCATGTGCCAGTTCAACGCCTGGCGCGAGGAAATAACCCGATCAAAGAATAGACGAGAGTTGTATCCATCACGTGGCGTAGGACAAAGCAACGCATCCACAGTCGTAGGACTGCAACCGTCCGGGAGCTGCAAATTTGGGAGCAAAAAATAAATCGTGCCCCCATCGGTGCAACGCTTCACGTCGGGGCAGAGCTCCTTCAGTTCTGCCAATTGATCTTCGGTGATCATCATCTTACGAGGAACCGCTATCGCGGGGATGACTGATGAACACTTCCCCGCCTTTGATAGTCAGTGCACCGTCATCCGGGAGCGGTGTCAATTTCCCGTGGATGACTTGCTCAAGTTCATCGGTAGCCGGTATGCCACCGAGCTTTTTGATTGCAGCAATCGTTTGATGGCCGCGGTGAATTTCGGCCGGCTTGCTGTTAATCGTTATAGAGACCAATGGTCCCGTTTCTTTTTCGATGTGTGGATTACTTACATTCATATTAGTGAAAATCTTCACCAATAGAAAACGGAAAGCGTGAAGGCTTTCCTTCAACCACTCTACAAGGAACGAAAGACCAGCGAAACCCAGCCAAACTGCCCCAGTGGCATAACCTCTTCTTGCAGTAGAACGTTTCTCTTACTTCCAGGCAATGTCGCCGGAAACCATTGGGAGCAGTCCGACACCCCCTTTGTGATACCACTACCAGTATGGATTAATGAGTATTCAGTTCTAGAACCTGTCGGTGGCGAATCGATCATAGATCTATAACCAGCACACATACTAAATGTAGTCGGCGATATCCTTCGACTCGTCAGTTGTCCACCGGCACTCCAGCGAAAGATTGCGCAGGGCGCGGGAAATACATCTAGTTCTAAAGCCCGGTAGGCGGTCGACGTAACGGAAGTACCAAAAGTTGACGCCAATGTACAAATCAGATCTATCCCAGGGTTTAGGTTCGCTGCCTGTAATCGGAACGACTTCGTCGGCATTAAAAGATTTGCCGCAAACAAATCTGCTTCGGCTTCGATTGGCTGATCAGAAACAAACTCGGCTAAAGAAAAGTGCGCCGGGATCTTTCCAGATGACAGCGGCAGCCGGTGTTCATCCAAAAAGAAATGCCCAAGTTCGTGAGCAAATGTAAACCGGCTCCGAGGTGTGCCACGCGCACTCCGTCTTTCGTTACAGATGATGAAAAATTTCTTCTGCTCACAAAGAAGGATACCGTCAAAATCCTCAGGAAAAGAAGAGTATCGAAACGCGATACTTTCCTGCGCAGCAATTTCCTCCGGTTGAACCCGTTCACCGTGAAAGCGCGTGATCGCAATATGCTCCGCAAATTCGGCAATTTCAATTTGCCGTCGAGGGGCAATCCTTTCCACTGCACTAGCCATGTTTTGGCAGGAGATCTTTGTTCATCTCCGCTATTAAACCGGATAGCTTCGTGCGGGTGGATTCCGAAACAGGAGCATCAGTTCGCGCAGCCAGTGCAAGCCCTGCGGGGGGTGGTGATTTTTGAAACGCAATTACTTCCGACTGGGTAGTTGGTGCATCCCCTCGCTCCCAACTCAGTAAAAAAGAAGGGGTGCGAGACGGATAAGGGGTGTTCGATTCGGAAACCGCATATTTATCAAAATATGCTACTTCCTCGGGGGTCAGAGGAATCGTTGATCCTTCGGTAAGCCACACTGCGCGTAACACGCTTTCGAATGCGTGGGGGAGTCCGCTCTGTGATTCGCATGATTCATTGTGTGCCATAATAAGCCCTCAAAGGTCGCGGAATTTTTCCCGGACCAATTTCTCCAATTTTGCCTTTAGATGTCTGATGTTAGAGGTAGTTGTTTGGTGTTTTTTCGCAAGCCGGTCCGCAACGCCGTTAGGAAGACGAGGTGATTTTTGACCGGAATGGGTATCGATAAAATAGGTGCGAAGAATATCGCGTTCAAGCTCGCGTAACGTTGCCATCCATTCCCGTACGGCCTTGACACGAGGATCCTCCGGCACGGGAAGACTCGTAGCCGGTGGCTCGTGCTCTTTTATGGTTATGCGTGCTTGTTCATTAATTTTTATTTCGAGCTCTTTGAGATCGATAACAACGCGTCCAAATGCAGCTTGGAATGAGCGTGCGTCGGATGCTTTCCATTTAGCAAGCTGACCGAGATATGCTCGAACAATTTGGTCGCATTGCTCGTCCGGCACGTTGTCAGGCAACTTGAGTTTGTGTGCAGCCCGGAAAAAGCCGGCTAACGCATCATCAATTATTTCCCGCTGAGCATCACGATCGTAGACGTTTCCCAGGCAATTCGAAATGATAGTGTAAAGGTATCCAAAGTAGCGGTAGTAAAACGCTGTGTAGATGATTTGGGCATCAGGGCTCGAAAGCTCTGAGCTCGCGACTTGAACAAACGCCAAAAGCTCCTTGGCGGGAAGTGTAGCATATTGTCGTGATGGATGGTCTTCTGGTAAATGACAGGCTGACGATTCTACGGAGGCTGGAGATGAAGTAGAGCTCATGAGCATCGAATTTGACGTTAGATACTACTAGAAACGGCGAAGCGTGAATCCCATTAGTAATTTATTATTAACTATTTATGTGAAACATGAAAAGAGGGCGATAGTCCGGCCTGCACACTTCCTCAACGTGGAGCGGCACGTCCCAAAAACGTCCCTTACACTGGCAATCACGCGCCGCATACCTGAATACAATCAAAAATCAGTCCCGATACGCAACCGAGAACTATCAATAAATGCCATAAGAGCCTTACCAAAGAGGTGAGACAAATTACCTCAATAGATCGAACTAGTGTATCGGCACAAAATAATTGCCAAAGAGAGCGTGCGTACTATTGATGCATATATAAGAAGTCGGGGAAAACCCAAAACGAAAAATCGAGTAATCGATCCAAAGAATATGGCTAAGAAAATCTCTCGTAAGCCAAACGCTGCATTCCTCAAGCCGGTTCAACCTGATGATGTCCTCTCTGTCATCGTCGGTTCAAAACCCCTCCCCCGTACGGAGCTCACAAAAAAGCTCTGGGATTATATCAAAAAAAATGGCCTTCAAGATAAGAAGGTGCGTACCCGGATCAATGCTGACGACAAACTCAAGCCTGTCCTCTATGGCAAGAAATCGGTCAGCATGTTTGAACTAACTAAACTAGTTAGCAGTCACCTTAACCAAGGTGGAGGGCCAGGATTGTGACAGGCACTAACGAAGAGCCTCCTCCGCCGCCCGAACTCCCACAAGAAGGCCAAGGCGGCTTGTTTGAAACCCCCGCAGCAGCGTTGCGGGATGTCAGAGACTTGTACAACAAATGGACGGCGAACCTTACGCAGCGCAGTTTTGAACTTTCAGTTGGCGTGATCGCCGCGAATTGGGCTGTGCTTGGTAAGGAGGCTTTTAATTCGAGCTTCTGGGCTAAACTTTCCATTGTAATTGTTTTTTCGGGGCTCGCGCTGACTTTGTTCGGAACGTGGCATATGGCCAGATTGCTCGACTACCGTGTCAAAAACGCAGAGAAAAATCCCGCCAATTGGAAAAAGGGATTTGATGACTCAAAAGGGAAAGTCGATCCATGGCCCTATACCCAAAAGATTGAGGATTTAGGATCAACCCTTCGCCTCCTCAAAACTTTTGCACCCCTTTTAGGAGGGCTTTTCTTTGTTATAGCAGTAATCCAATCATAGCCCTACTATCCGTCACCGCTAACCGTACAATCAGGTATTGCCATTGACGAACCATCTGATGTTTTGAAGACATGTCACGGTCGATCACCAGCGTCGAGGGGTTCATCAGGAAAGTTTGGAAGTTAACCGTAAAGCCGAACCAGACGGTCTTTTATCGGGGGCATTCCGATCGCCTCAAGTTCAAGCTAAAACCATCACTGTATCGCGATGGGGGATGGCGGAAACGGGAGGACCTACTTGTGAATGATTTACTTTCCTCAAACCCGGCCGATTTCAGAGATGACCAATCGATGTTTGAGCGACTTGTGCGGATGCAACATCACTCTTTACCAACCCGCCTCTTAGACCTAACATCAAATCCTTTAATGGCGTTGTATTTTGCTTGCTGCGAGAATGACGCAACCGGAGGGGACGTGATCATTTTTAAAATTAAGAAATCACGCATTAGGTATTCCGACTCCGACACAGTTTCGTGTATTGCCAATGCCGCTCGGCTGAAAGCGAATGAACGCAACATTGTTGACATAACACTGCCCCAGGAAGCTTTCAACGAATCACCTCCGATCCGGCGTTTGCTGCATTTTATCAAAGAGGAAAAACCTTATTTTGCAGATGTGATCGTCCCTTCAGATATGGGCAAAATCGTGTGCGTACGGCCTAAAATGAGTAACTTACGAATAGCATCTCAATCGGGTGCGTTCCTGCTCTTTGGTATCAACGCGGAGCTACCAGAAACTGGAACAGCCGAATTTGAAATTGAGCGGGTAGCAATAAGCGCGGATGCAAAAGCAAAAATTCGGACTGAACTTGAGTCGCTAAATATCCATCGCGGCACGGTATATCCAAATATTGAGAATAGTGCATTAGTTGTCAGGGAGCACCATCGCGCACCGCCAGTCGGTTAACCCCAGATCACCACTACCACACACAATCAATTATCCGCCACTTACATTTTGATTATCTAGCACAAGCAATCACTCAATTATTCGCGGGCCGCGCCCCTCCTAGGGAGAACACTTACATTTTGAATTATTCAGTGCCACGCCATCGCCAATTCCCTCAAGCCGCGGATTCATTCCGCGGCTTTTTGTTTCTCAGATACAATCCGTCTATTTGTGCAGCCCAGTCGGCCGGAGATTTATCAGGATGTTGGCCGCCGTGATGAGTCCCCCGCCGATTAACAGGCTTAGCGTGGCTGTTTCGTTCGCATACTCGATGCCAGACCAGCGCGAATACCAAGCCGGCAGAACTAAAGCGAAAAGCGCTCCAAAAATTGGTTCTACGCAATAGATGAGCCCTGCTTCGATCGCGGTGATTTTGGGCTGCCATCGATTCATGATGTTGATCGCCGCCACCGTACACACGCCAGCTAGCATCAGCGTGCCGCCAAGCCAAGGGACCGAGGTCCAAAGGCGCGCCATCGAAGTCACGTTAGGCACAATGAACATTGAAAAATCGGAAAACATCGCCGCTTGAGTGACGAACATCACGGTCGTAACACGCAGCGCGTCGTTGCCGGCAAATTCCTTGCGCTCAAGGCACAGGATTTGACCCGCAAAGAAAAACGATCCCAGCAACGTCACCCATTCGCCACGCCCAAGCGAAAATGTCCTCCAGTCAAAACGTCCCAGGATGGCGACGCCGATCAGCACCAGTCCACCGGAGATCCACACGCGCACGCCCGGATTTCGCCGCTGGCGCAATCCCACCCAGGCAGGAATCAGGACCGCGTACAACTGCGTCAGAAACGCCGAGGTAGACGCTTGCGTGTGCTGCAGGCCGTCGTTTTGGAGCAATACGCCAAGTGTGGTGAAAAGACCAAGTTCGAAGCCCTGGCGCACTTCCAGCTTCGAGGTCGCGCCGAGACGTCGCCCCTGCCAAATCAACATCACCAAAGCGCCGACTATATAGCGTGGCGTCACCAGCATCGCTGTCACAAAGCCACTGCTGCTGCCCGGCAAAACTTTTTCGTGCAGCAGGGCCAAAGCCTTGATGGTAGGAAAACTCAGCCCCCAAAATAAATTCGCAAGTAGGAGCATCGCCACGGCGCGGAAATGTTGCGGATGCTTTGAACGCGGCGGCATTGCTCAATACTTTGCCGCCCTCAGGAAATTTCAACTGGTGAAAAACCGCTAGAACGAAGCCAGTGAGAAGACAGGCGTGACGCCGCTGAGCTTTAAGGCGTCTGGTCCGTTGCGGGCGCTGCCGTTGCCCTTTTCGGACGCCTTCTCTTGATTTTTCCGCACGGCCTTCCCAGCGCTTTGAGCCGTTCAATTCAGCGAGTCGTACCGCTCCAGCCACGCGTGCTCATACTCCGCTCTCATCCAGCGTGCAGGCGCCTGTGCGCTCAGTTTACACTACATCTTTGCGGGAATAAAAAAGGGCCCCAACCGCCTCTTTGCTCAGGACCGCGCCAGCTCGGCGAACGTTCAACATTCTGGGACTACCGCCGTCGCACCGCCTGTCTACTCTCCCATTTGCGGAACCGTCAGAAATGCTTTCAGTGCGTTTTCTCCGACGGATGAAAACTGCACGGCTTACCTCTTCAGCTCCGGTGTTGCTGGTGCGCGACGTCGTCGCCTCCGCGAATTATTACCGCGACAAATTGGGCTTCGCATACACTCGCTTCTGGGGCGAACCACCTGATTTTGTCATCCTCAGCCGCGACGGTCTCCATCTCATGCTGGACCGGGCACCCGATAACTTCGAAATCGTGCCCCACTGGAAAATCGATGCCGGCATTTGGAACGTGTACTTCTGGGTCGACGAGATTGAAACGCTCTTCGCCGAATTCACCCATCGCGGTGCGAAGATAGATTACGGCCTGACCAACAAACCGTACGACGTTCGCGAATTCGGCGTCCAGGATCTCGATGGTTACGACATCGGTTTCGGCCAGCCCCTGTAGCTAACCACCGCCCAACTCCTTTTAAGAACCCGATTATGTTGAAAATCATCGTCCCCTTGGCCGCCCTGTTGCTAGGTAGCTGGTTCGTCTACGACGGCGCTCGCGCTCTGACCAAAGGCGACTACACCACACCCAGCAGCGGACCACACGCCGGGCAGCTGGGCCCATGGTCTAAAATCGTGGCAAGCGTTGGCCTCGACCCGCACGGCCAAGCGATGAAAATTGCCCACGTGTCCCTCGGCGTTCTCTGGATCGCCGCAGCTGCGTTGTTTGTGCTCAACCCGGCTGTAGGCCGATTGGCTCTTATCGTTTGTTCGTGTGGCACGTTATGGTATGCGCCCTTGGGCACCGTGATATCCCTCGGCCTCCTCGTAGCGCTCGTTTGGTTCATTAAAATACCCTCTACGTGACCATCGCCTAGCAACAGATTCTTGCCTCCCGAAAGTGCTCACAGGAGACCACCGGCCGCTCAAAAAGGTTTAGCCTCCATCAAATACGCGATCGCCGCGACGAGCGTGCACATTGTCCAAAGTAAGGGGCGCACCGCACCCGGAACCGCCGAAGCGAATTCCGTACTTTGCTTCACCCGACGCCGGACGAGCACATATACCACAACGAGCACCACGAACAAAGCGACCGAGGTTTTAATCCACAGGGTTTTGCCGAAGGCTCCATGGGCTTGCGCGTCGATGAGGCCACCGGTCACCAGCATTGCTGTGAGTCCCCATCCGACTACTCGAAGTACATTCCAAAACCTTTCCTTAGGCACAAAAGGTGCGCGCGAAGAGGACAGGATCACGACCGCCGTCAGCGGCCCAATGCCCAGGATGGCCGAGAGCACGTGGAGGTAAACAAACGTGGAATATATATATTCATATTTTGCCGAAAGGGCTGCCGCTCTGGAAAATTGAGCGCGCCCTGAACCATGACCGTCTTGCCCTCAATTTTGTGACAGGCCGCGATGACCGCCCCGCTCTCAAAAAAAATCCCGCGTGTTTGTCACAAACCACCGAGCTGATCGGTCCATATTCGAGAGCTCGCCCGTTTATGGCTAAAATCTTTCCCCCATGATCGATCAGTCGCTTTCCATTTTTGAAGAACATCGTCAACTGCTCTTCGGCATCGCCTATCGCATGCTCGGCTCGGTCTCCGACGCCCAGGACATGGTCCAGGAAACCTATTTGCGCTGGCAGCAGCAAAACGACGAGGCGATTGGATCACCCCGCGCATGGCTGACAACCGTCATCACACGACTCTCCATCAACTACCTTCAGCTCGCACGCGTGCGACGCGAGACGTACGTCGGCTCATGGCTGCCCGAACCACTTGTCGACGACAAAGCGCCAAATCCCGCCGATACGTCGACGCTGGCAGACTCACTATCGCTCGCATTCCTTGTGCTGCTGGAGACGCTCAATCCCACAGAACGCGCCGTCTTCATCTTGCGCGAAGGCTTCGACTGCGAGTTCGCTGATATCGCCCGCATCATCGATAAATCGGAAGCCAATTGCCGCCAGATACTCGCTCGTGCGCGCAAACATGTCGAAGAACGGCGTCCTAGATACGATGCTGCTCCCGATGCTGGCGAAAAACTGGTCGGGCCTTTTTTGGAAGCGTTGCGAAACGGCGATCTCGAAAGCATGCTCGCGCGCCTGTCGGAGAATGTCGTGCTCGTAGCCGACGGCGGCGACAAACCTGGCGCGCTACTGAAACCTCTTCATGGCGCCATGCCCGTCGCGCGGGCCATGCTCCACGCCACGCGCAAACATGGCATCGAAACGGCCGCCGTCCAATTTGCCACCGTCAACGGTCTTCCCGGTATCGTCAGGTTCGATAGCGGCCGAGCCCAAGCTGTGCTGGCCTTCGGCGTGGTCGCCGGCCGCATCCAATCGGTGTTCGTCATCAGCAACCCTGAAAAACTGCGTCATCTTCATCGGCCCAAACCACCTTCGCCCGCGCAACAACAACCCGCCAAAACGCCATGAAACTTCCCCTCTTCCTCTGCATCGCGTTTTTCGCTACCGCCACCTTTATCACTGAATCATTCGCAACGCATCCCAAGGAGAAAACGATCATGAGCACTATCCGAACACGCTATATGGTTAACGACATCGACGAAGCCGTTTCCTTCTACACGAAGCACCTCGGCTTTCAGGTTGCGCCTGACTTCCCGATAAATCGAAACTTCGCTATGCTTTCGCGCGGCGATTTCGCACTGATTCTGAGCACCCCCTTCGGCCCAGGGGGAGCCGCCAAGCCAATGCTGGACGGACGCAAAGCCGAACCTGGCGGTTGGACCAGGATTGTGATCAACGTCGACAACCTCCAAAGCGAAATCGATCGGCTGCGCAAAGCGAATGTGCGTCTTCGAAGCGAGATACTGACAGGGCCAGGCGGCTCGGAGATTATTCTCGACGATCCTTCCGGAAACCCGGTCGAGCTCTTTCAACCCGCCGCCCAGTAAACGGCTCAGTATTCAGCGGCAGGAAGGTTCACCCGTTCTGTCGCCGTTTCGGGAGACGCGCTCTTTCCTGCGCCCCCCTATTTCGAGGCTGCGTCCGTCCACTCGTTAAGGAACTTCAATCCAGGCGTAGCCAGTCGCGGCCACTTTTCGCCCACCGGTGTCAGCAACACAGCTAGACGGAGCGGCGCTTCAGAGGAGACGGCGAAAGTAATCGTGAGGATCGATGCGCCTGCGTTTTGGCTCTCGATGGAGGTTCGAGGCGTGGCAGGCGTGCTTGAGAAGCGTGCCCGGGTTGGCTCGAGGATCTCCGCTCGCAGTACGCGACCCTGATCTTTCAAAACCGCCACGCGACCGTCTCGCTCGAAATCGATCTTGGCTCGCGTGACCATCCTCCAGCAAAGCGGTGTTTCGGCCCTCAGAGGTGTGAACTCATCCTGCACCAGCACACGCGCGCGATCGAGCAGCGCAATACCACGGCGGAGACTCGCTGCCTGATCTGGATACGCTGCCGTCAGGTCGGCGATCGCAAACCCGCGTTCTCGCGTGCTGCCGAACGTAACGATAGGAGCAACGGTTTTCGTCTTCTGCAGCGCTTCTCCCAGCGTGATCGTGTTGTGGCTATGGTTGTTGACCCGGAAGTAATCCCAACGCTTCGCTTTATAGTCGAAATATCCTGGAAGCTCGTAGACATCAGGCCCGAGGTCCAGCGCCCAGCGTACGCCGTCAGCGTCGAGCACGAACGAGCCGAGATCAAGATGGTTGTGGTGGGAGGAATTCTCGCCAGCCTTGAGGCCAACAAAGAGCGCGCGCGGGTTGTTCCATTCGCTTCGAAAAACCGCCAAATCAGCCACTCCTCGAAAATGCTGGTCGAGCGGCAAGGCTTCACCGGCTTCGGCGTTCTCCGGCGAGAACCAGCTCGCGTGCAGCGGAAAGAAACGGTTCACCACCTGAATTTGAATCGCCGGATCAAAGGGTGTGATTTTCTCCGCCGCCAGCGTGGCCGCCAGCAGTGAGCGCGTGTTGCGCAACGCAATCGGGCGATGGTATCGCTGTGCCAGCCAGGAACGCGCAGGAGAATTTTGCGGATCGTCCGTAGAGTCTGCATAATTGAACGGCACCCCGAAAGGCCCGTGAATGGCTTCGACATAGTCAATGGTTCGGTCGAATCCCGACGCTTTCGCCAAACCGAAATCCATACCAAGAATGCCCTCCAGCGCCGCGAGTCCGATCACGTTGTACGTCGTCCCAAACGTCCAATACCCCGGCCCTTCCGGGTACTCGCCATCGGGGGCGTAGGGCGCCATTCCGATCGGCAACGAGCTGCGCACGCCGGACACAATGCGCTCGACCAGCTGCGGCTCTTCATCCGCGAGCACGAGTGCCGCGCAAAGCACCCCACTGTTACATACTTGATTCCAATTGCTGCCTTTCACCGCCCATTCCATCCGCCTGCCTTTCTTTTCTTTCGCGGCATACGTCACATCGGCCAGTGCCAGCGATTTTGTCATCAGCGCTTGTTTGAGCAGCTGTCGCTCTGCTGGTTGCAGCTGCGGGAAAAGCCAGTCGTAGCCGATCGCGACGGCGAAACTCAGCTCACCCACGTCGAGGAAATGATCAGGGTTCCAATCTTCGAAATTGGCGACGTTTAAAAGTTCGGCTTTGGCTCGCGCGAGGAAGCGTTCGTCATGGGTCAATCGGTAAGCCATCGCGCAATGGAGAATATAGAACACCGCGTAGCGCTCTTGATCGAGCGACAGGTTTCCTGCCGGAATTTTTCGGGCAGATGGCGCGTTCAGTACCGACTCCGCAGTCGCCACAATGCGCTCGTGCAACGCAGCACGCAAAGGATCCTTCTTAGCTTCGGCGAGCGCCGTCGCCAGCGCCTCGTCCGTCAGCAGCAGCCGCGGATGCCCAGTCCTCACGAGTTTCAGCGGCGATCCGATCTCCTTTGGCCGAGCGACCGCACATGCAAATACCATTACTAAGATCGCAACGAGGTAACGCTTCATGCCCCACGCAACCGCATCCCGCGCCACGATGCAACCGCGGAGCCGGAGAGGCGGAAATTAAGCGCTACTTTTAGGCGATGCCAGTTGGGGCGCTTTGCGCGTCAGTGGCGTCGATGATTTATCAACGTTGTCCCTGCCTAAAGGTTGCTGTGGCTGCCCGGCTCGCCGTTTCTCGACCAATTGAGCCAACTTTGCGACCGCTTCTTTGAGCATCTCAGCCTGCGCGCTCAACTCGCTCGCAGCAGAGGCACTCTCCTCTGCCCCCGCGGCATTCTCCTGCGTGACCTTGTCCATTTCGCTGACTGCCGTGCTGATTTGCGAAATTCCGTCGTTTTGCTGCGACGCGGCTGACGCGGTCTCTGACGCGATATGGTCCAATTCTCGCGCCTTTGCCGCGATCAGATTGAGCGACTCGGCCATTTGCACAGCGATAGACGCGCCGCCATCGATGTTGGCAATCGCCGTGGAAATTTGAGCTTCCGTCTCTTTCGCCGCCTGCGCGCTCCGATGTGCGAGCCCTCGCACCTCTTCGGCAACGACGGCGAATCCCATTCCTGCTTCGCCCGCCCGGGCTGCTTCCACCGCTGCGTTTAGGGCGAGTATATTGGTTTGGAAAGCGATTTCATCGATGGTTTTGATGATTTTGGCGATGTCGTGGCTGCTTGCTTTAATCGTATCCATCGCGCTCGACATGCTCGTAACAGCAGCAACGCCTTGCTCCGCGGCCGACCGCGTCTGTTTCGAAAGCTCATTTCCCTTGTGGGCGTTATCGGCGTTCGTTTTGGTCATGCCGGAAAGTTCTTCGAGCGAGGCACTCGTCTCTTCCAAGGAAGCCGCCTGACGGCTCGATCCATCGGCAAGCGCGTGGCTCGACTCATTTAAGCGATTCGAGGCCGAAGCAACCTCCTCCGAACTCGCTCTTATCTGCAACACCACATCGGTGATGACACGCGTGAGCGAACTTGAGAGCATCGTGGTAAAGGTGGTGACAACGGCGAGCACCGCCAAAAATATGCAGCCCGCGATCATAAGAAACCTGCGGTTTTGCGCCTCCATCGTTCGCGCAAACGCGGCACGTTCCACTTCCACATCGTCGACGTACACACCGGTGCCGATCAAGAAGTCAGTCCCTGGCACGGGCATCGCATAGCTCAGTTTGGGCTGAACGCCCTTGCCAGGCTTATCGAAATCGTACTCCACAAAACCACCTCCCTGCTTTCCCGCCCTCGTGAGCGCTTCGACAAAGCGAAACCCTTTGGCATCGGTAAGCTCGATCAAGTTTTTCCCGTTCTGAGATTTGTTTGTCGGAACATTGATTCTAACGCCTTCGAAATCATAAGCGAAAAAGTATCCCGAACGATCGTCAAAAAACCGCACCGGATCGGTGTGCTCGACGATCACCGCGATTTTATCCTCACGCGTTTTCGCCGCCGCCACGAGCGGCGCGATACTCGTGATTTCCGCGTCAACGAGAGATTTCAACTCACGCTTGTGAGCATCCAGCATTTCCTTCTCTAGGATCGGCAAAACAATCTTCAGGTTCGTATGCCGCGCCATTAGCCAGTTCGCCAACTGCAGCCCACCCAGTCCGATCAGGAAAAGGACCGGCAGAATTAAAAGTCGCTGTTTAAGTGTTAAATTTTTGATCACGAGATTTAGACCAACGAAAGGCCCCTCTATATCGGCCCTTCCCATACCACTCTTTAGAGCTACGACCGCGTTGAATATCCTATTTACAAAGGCCCCGGCAAAACCCCTCGCGGAAGCGCCGGGAAGCGAGGCTCTTGCGGGTGATGTAGTCAGTTCCAGAAGGGCTGGGCCCAAAGCCGTTTACGAGTCAAAGTCCAGCGATAGTGCGGGCAACATGGGTGTCAGCCACAGTCAGGCAGTTTTACCGCCAACCTGAATGGACAACCCTGTGCGTCCCAGCTAACTGATGTTTATGAGACTTCGTTTAGTGGCCCATCGGCAAACGCTTTGCGCCCTCCTCTTTTTCGTTCTCCCGTTCGCCCGCTTGCGTGCCGCTGACGACGCAGTGATCGCGCTCGTGAAGGCGGCCGACGATGCTCGCGTGGCAGCGATGATCGGGGCTGATGCTAACCAATTGGACCAAGTTTTGTCGGATCAGCTACACTACGCACACTCCGTCAGCAAAACCGAAGACAAACCGACCCACATCGCCAATCTTACCAGTCGGCGTCTGATTTATCAGAGCTTCGACTACAAAACGCGCGACTTCAGCGTGGCCGCACCCGGCGTGGTGGTGATGAAAGGCCAGGCGCTCGTGAAGGTCGGCTCGAAGAAGATGATCTTTTTGGTCGATATCAACTACCTCGCGGTCTGGAGGCTGGAGCGCGACCACTGGTGCCTCTATGCCTGGCAATCCACCCGCAACACCGAACCGACTCCCATCGGCCCGTATTTGCCGGACTACATCAATCCCGCAGAGGAAAAGTCTCTGCCTCCTCCTCGACGGTCCGTCGTCCGATAACTCGACAGCAACTTCCTTGATCTCGTGGGTTCTAAAGAACGACTACTGACTCGTTCTAAAAAACAGAGCACACCCTAACTAGGCGGCCCTGTCACTTCCGTTTCCTAAGCTCCTCCTCGAGCACTTATCGAATATAGCGTTCCGTGATTTCCGGATGCGTCCTCAGAGGAAACAGCGGCCGAAACTTTTCGTAGATGTAATAGCCGTCCGGTGGTAAAAACGTGCCGCCCATTTCCTTCTGGTAGCCATCCTTTCCCGGATTTAGTGGATAAGTGTAAGGAAGGCTGTCTGTGGTTGGATCATAGCCAACGATTAGCTGCTGCGGAAACCGTCCCCAATTGGCGGTATTCGCTTCTAAAACCCGATCAATCGCTCGCACAAATCCGCCGCCAATTCTTTACCAAGAACATCCGTAAACGCTTGAATGAGCTGGTCTCGAAGCTCTCTCCCGAAGGCGGGGTAGCTGGGTAACTCGATTAAATGCTCTTTTGTCGAAGGAATCACCGACACTTTCGCGTGCGCGACTTCGTAATCCATACGACCTTCGAAGGCGACGCCGTATGCGTCCAGCAAAGCGTCCACTTGTGGCTGGGCCAGTTTTAGATCTATACAGCGGTTAAGCGCGTGCAGAAGGTGGTCTCGGGCAATCTGCTGAACACGGTCGAGGCCATCCGCCCGGCGATCCACGTACCTGGGAGGGAGCGGCTCCTCTCCGGTGAAGCCAAAGGGCCGAGGCGGCCGCTCTGCAACAGGTCCCTCCACCGACCGCGGTTCCTCTGCTGCCAATTGTTTCGGTTTCAGTTATCGCAAGTAAATAATGAACCAAGCACAGACCAGCAAAAGCAACCCGCTGACGATGATCTTGGAATTCATTAAGCTCTCAATTTTCAGGGTTAACAGCCTCCAGCAGACGACAGCTAATCATGCGCTTTTCGCGCCACAACGCCGACAAACCTACTGGTTTGATAACCCACCGGACTCTACAGTTTGGCCAAGGGGCCTTGACTGAGGCGATGACCTCGCCGCACCACAAGGGGCCGCCCGTCGACACTCCGCGGCCTTTCGATCAGCTATCGCGAGCGCATCGAACTTCTCAAAGCCATCTTGGCTGCAATAAAGGAAGAGTTAACCAATCGCAACCGCTAGATCGCGGTAACGAACTTGTTATCAGGACTGGATTCAGCGGCGGAATGATGCCAAACGCCCGGGCACCCTCACCGCCATAAACGAGAGCGCGTGTCCGGCATTTCGATCGCTCGACAATCCCGGTATGCGTGGCGCTTGCTCGTGCCACTTTGCGGCTGCCCACGCACCGGAGGAATGAAGCGGAACGCCACGTCCCCGTCACATCAGCGGGGTTTCATCAAGATTTAGCGGTATAGGGTTTTCCCGATTCACGAGCCAAGGAATCGGGTTTTCCCAGATTGATTGGCTACGCCAGCTGTTTTGAGTTCGGGACTCCAGCGGTTATGGATTCGACTACCCTCTACAAGCTACTGAGCCAATCGCAGAACCATTACCGGCATTTTTGCGAGGCAAACGCAGACACCCCGTCGCCCAACGTCATTGATAGTCTCTGCAAATCGTGGCGCATCTTTCTGATCGTGGACATGCTCCAAGACCCTTCAGACGCGCGCTTCAATGAAACCAGTGGCAAACCTCCCGCGTTTGAAGATGAGGTTCGGTTGTTCGCGTGCCTGCCGCGAACCGAAGCCTTCAAAGCGTTGGCCGCCTACATGGTTTTTTCTAAGTGGCCCGGCGAAGCCACTTCAAATCACCAATTTCACGAAGAGTTCAGCCGAACTATCGCGGCACCCCTCAGCCTGCTCAAGGCAGGAGACCTCGATTCGCTCGACGAACTGTACGCGCGCTTCAACCCCTCTCGTGCCGACGAGCGTCCGTTCGAGAAGAAGTTCGGCAAGTGCGCCGTGGGCGCGGCTTGAAACACGAGCGCGCTGCAGGTCCGTCCGGCGTATGGAGCTGGCCGCCTCGATCGAAAGGCAAAGCGAGGCAGCCTTCCCCAGCCGAACTTCTTCCCAGGTGGAGCGACTTGTCCTTATCACGCTGGTTTGGAGCGCGACGCGAGCTGACGTGCGACGTCGCTCCGATATAGACGGGCTTAGTTGAGCGGCGCTATTTCACCTCGAGCGGAATGCTTTCCGAGTGGCTGTTGAATTCGGGTGCGTACATGCACTGGATTTCGGCGATGCCGGTCTGATAATTGCCCTTCAGCTGCACGCGTACTGAATATTCGAATACGTACACGCCCTTCGGGAGGTAATCGATGAAGAAGTGGCTCGCGGTGTCGCGAGTCGATTCGTAGTAGCCGAGCCCGTCCTGGTATTTGTAGCGGCTGAGCACGTTGACCGGCTCCGTGCCGCTGCCGCGCTGGTCTTTTAGGTGCACGTATTCCATGTCGCGATCGGTGCGCAGTTCGATGCGGACCACCAATTCGTCGCCCACAGAGACGGCGCCCTTAACCGGCTTGAGCACTTGGCCCTTGCTGGTGGTTTCCTTCGTCCAGAGCGTTTTCTTCAGCTTCAGCGGCGTGCCCTCGTGCGGCGTGACTTTCGCCATGTCCTCGAGGTACTGCCAATGCACGCTGCCCCAGCTTACACCTGCGTCGGTCTTCGTGACCTTGACATTGCCCATGGCTGGTTTGATTTCGGCCGCGGCGAACTTTTGTTCATAGAAGCCGGTTCCGGCTTCGACTTTCTCGGGCTTGATCGTTTCACCGCCGAGCGAAACTTCCACGAGCGCGTCGCTCGCGAGCAGGTTGTCGCCGCGCACGAGCAGCCCGTAGATCGCGTCAGCCGTAGCCTTTGTCGTTTTCCAATTTTGCGTCTGCTTTTGTTTTAGGAGCCAGACCTTGCAGTCTTCGACAGCTTTCATGTCGTTCGCAACTTCGGCGAAGGCTTCGATCATCAGCGCCTGAGTCTCGATCGGCGCGTGATACCACCACCAGCTGAATTCCGTGTCGCGCCAGAACATGCCGAGTTCCTCGGAACTCACGCTGCGCTCCTTGAGCGACTTCATGATCGGGGTCGGCGTTTCCTTGTCGCCAAAACGCTGCAGGGCGAGCGCGAGGTGCGCCTGGCTCTGGCGGCTCGAAACGTCGACCCAGAATTTCCGCGATTGGCCCAGGAAAAAGTCGACCGCCTTTTTGTACTGCGATGCGATCGGACGGTCCTTCAGGAAAAAGCTGCGTCCGTAGAGATAGAGCGCATCCGTGTAGCTGGGCACATACTGCTCGGGGGTTTTCATGGTGCGCTGAATTTCCCGGTATTCCTTGTCCATCCACACATCGAGCCCGTCGAGCGCCTTGATCGCGGGTGCGACGTCCATTTCCACGCCGAGATGCCGCAAGCGGCCAAAACCAGTTACAATATACAAGCTGATGTACTCGCTCGGCCGGCCGCCGGGGAACCATGACCAAAGCCCATCGCTGATTTGCCGCTCCGACAATTTGCGAAGCGTGCGCGTGGTTTCGTCGTCGAGGCGGTTGCCATCAAAAAGCACACCCACATCGCGGCGCGCCTCGCTCTCGCGTTTGGCCTGCCCATACCACGGCGTTTCTTCGATCATGACCGCTTTCAGGTCCTGATTTTTTTGAAGCGGGCTATCCAGGGCGGGCGTATTTTTCCACTGGTCAAAAATACGGCGAATCTTCGGGTCGGTATTCGCGATATGCCGCGCGAGCGCGTTCGCGTAGAGCCGGTTGAAGATCTGCTCACTGCACTCGTACGGATATTCCATCAAGTACGGCAGCGCCATCACCGCGTACCATGCCGGCTGGGAAGTCATCTGCACCGTGAGCGACTGGTGCCGCAAGGAGTCGGACTTGCCTGAAGCGAGCAGCTTCGCGAATGCAAAAGTCTTTGTCGATTTGCCGCGGATCGGCAGCGGCAGCGATTCGGTCACGAGAATGCGCCGGCTAAGCACCGGCAGGAAACCTTCTTCGCCGTCGCTGAATTGCGAGCTCGCGGCCACCGCCTTGTACGTGACAAAGCCGAGTCCGTCGGGCACGGCAATGCGCCACGAGTAGCTCCGCGACTGCTTTGCGGGCACATCAAAAGGCTGCTCGGTCGCTTTGTTCCCGAGGACGTCATCAACGGCTTTCAGTGTCGCAGCATCGGCAAAGGTGAGTTTCACGGCCCCCTTTTGCGGCTGGTCGGACTGATTGCTGACTTTCACCGTGAACTCGATCGTGTCGCCTTCGCGCACAAACCGCGGCGGGTTCGGTTCGACCATGAGATCTTTGGCGGTGACAACTTTATCGGTCAGAAAGCCGCTCCGCAATTGAGCGTCGTGCGCAAAGCCGAAGAATTTCCACTCCGTGAGCGTCTCGGGCATCGTAAACGTCATGCGCACCATACCATCGTCGTCCGCCGTCAGCTGCGGGAAGAAGAACGCGGTTTCGTTGAGGTTTTTGCGTGCAGTGATTTTTGAGAGGTCGGGCTGGGCGGAGGGCCCGCCCGGTGCTTTGTCGCCTAGAGCGGACGCTTCCATGGCAAAGCCGCTCAAGTTGCCTTCGGCTTTGCCTCCGAACGCGTCGGCGGCGACCACCTGTTTCATCATCATGGCGGGAGGAGCCGCAGCGATCGCTCTCGCAGAACCTTCTTTTGCTGCCGAAACCTTAAACGCACCTAACTTGATCATGTCGTCATCGTCATACGTGATAAATAGTCCCTGGTCGAACTGACGGTAGGATCCATCCATGCTTCGAAACGCCGGAGGGCTCCAGTGGTTGACGAACTGGAAATTGAGCAGGTTGTTTTGAAAGGAGTTCTGGTTCGGCCACGTTTCGTGACGAAACACGTAGAACCCCTGCGGCCAGTAGTGGCTCAAGTATTGATCGAGTGAAGCATCATAGAGCGTCGCAACCATTTCAGCGGCGCTCTTCTTGGCGTCCGGCCCCGTCACCACGGCGGTCCATGTCTCCTTTTGGCCTGGCTGGAGTTTTGAGCGGAAGCTTTCCCATTTTAGCGACAGCTTCTTGTTCGACCACGACACATCCACGAGCATTTGGTTGAAGTACGCGCGGTTTTCCCGAACGTAGGTCACGCGCACGGTGAAGCCGCCTCGCATGTGTTCGGACACAAGCTGCGACACGACCTGCTGCGTGCGGTCAGCAGCAGTCCAGTAGCTCTGCAATTCCTTCCCATTGCACTCGATCTCCACCAAGGCTCGGCCCGTGCTATAACCCGTACCCCAAAGCACCTGGCATGTTTCGCCGGGTTCGATCGAGGTTTTGGCTGTTTGGAACAAATTGGGGATTTTAACACGGAGGTTTTTCGCGCCCGGGTCGACGACCTGCACGGTCGCGCGTGCGGTGACCTCTTTGCCGAACCTATCTTTCGTAACAAAGAGGGCACGATAGATGCCGGCTTTGAGCGGAACACCCAACTGCGTCTTGCCCGACGCGTCGATTGCCACTGCATTTTCCGCGACAACATCGCCGAGTGACCAAGACTCAGGCTTGGTATCGTCCACTTTCGGCTCCTCACTGCTCCACCAATAATTCGCCTGCTGCAAAGCGGGACGAGCGACAGACTCCGGCTGCTTGAGCGCGTGAATCTTGAGCGTGCCAGAGGCAGCCTGCGGCGTCCCGTCGAGGGAAGTGGTCGCGAGGTTGAACTGCACCGGCTGGTCGGGGGTCTGCCATTGCGCCGCACTGAGATTCGCCTGCAGCGCGGTGTAGGCAGCGCGAACGGTTTGATCGTCCGAACGCGTTTCTCCCGTCGTGTCGGTGACGTCGACGTGGATCATGAAATTAAAAACCGGTTCGTTTTTAACGGGCACGCCTCGATCCGGCACCGCCGTGAATTCGACTTTGAAGGTACCGTCAGGTTCGGTCACCGCAGTGCCGTGTGCGATCGCCTTGCTGGCCGGCGGCTGCCACCACCAACACCAGTACGGAAGCTGCACGCCGCGCTGAACGTGCCATTTCACTTTCGCGCCACCAACCGCAGCGCCGGTGTAGGCCGTAGCTTTGCCCTTCACTACAACCGACGCATCGAGCTTGGCAGCCTCGACAGGCGGATTCAGCTCAACCTGGAACTTTGGCCGCTTATACTCCTCGACGCTCACCGATGTCTGACTTGGGCGACCGGCTACTTGGATCGTCATGCGACCCATCACACGGTCACGCGGAGCCGTGAAGACACCGTTGAAAGAACCATAATCGTTGGTTCGGTGCGTGGCGCGCGCGATCTCTTTGCCGTTCGGGTCGTTGAAGAGCACGGTGATTTCGCGATCAGCCAAGGCCGAGTATTTACCGGCATCCTGATCGTAACGGATCGACACACCCTTGTAATAAATCGTCTGCCCCGGTCGATACAGCGCGCGGTCCGTAAAAAACACCGTCTGCGTGTCCGCGGAATCCGGTTTGTTTACCCGGTAGGCATAGGTTTCGTTCGCGCTGGAGACCCGCTGGCCATCGCTCTCCGCCAAAAAGAACAGTGTTTCGTTTTTGGCGGAAAAAGCAAAGCGGCCGTTGCTGTCGGTTTCCATGTTATCGATTTGCTTAAACCACCCGTTGTTGTTGCGGCGCCACACTTGCACCGTCGCTCCGCTGACCGGCTCGCCGCTGCCAGCCCGCACCACCAAACCGCTTTGCTCGTCCTGGTCGTAACGGGTCCGCAAGACCAACGCCAGATCACTGACCCAAACCGTCGTAACCGCCACAAGGTTGTCCACGGAGTTGAACTGCGAATCGTGACTTGCCGCGATCAAGTAATAGCCCGGCTTGAGCGAGGAAGGCGCCGGCAATTTTTCCGTCCGCATTTTAAAGTCCGGCGTTGCTGGAAGCTCGGCCCGCCACGCCAACACAGGAGCTTGGGCCAACTTCTTAGTTAAGTAGTCGTGCTCCAGACCGCCGTAATTCCAGCGGTTTTTCGAAATGTACTCCTCGAAATCGAGCGGGATAACACGAAAATGAAGCTGCGTGATGTTGCGATAGCTCACGTCCAGGGTCGGCCAGGGAGCGTTCCACACGCGCTCTGTGTTAAGCGTAGCAGCCTTTGCCTCTAGTTGCTGGATCAGATTGTAGCATCGCGTCCCTCCCACGCTGCCCGGAAATTTTTTGCGTCCCAGTTCAGCGGTTTCATGGGCTTGGGCGGGCTCGCCTTCAGTTTGGAGCTGTTGAGCGAGCGCTGCCAGGCCCGCCGCGGACACCTCGTTTTTCACCGCGTTTTCTATCAGCCGACGAAGTGCGCTCTTGTACCGCTCGGCACGTTCTTCGCCGACAGCGGCGTTTTTGCCATATTCCAAGCGCGCGAGTTCGACGTCGAAGAACGCGGTGCGGTCAGCATCCGCCTTGTGAAAACGAAGAAGTGCTTGGTAGAGCTGGAGCGCCTTCAGCTTCGGGGCGTTGGAATCGTCGGCGGGCAGCGACCATGACAGGAACTTTTCGCTATCGTCAAAAATCGGCCCATCGACATCGATTTCGAACTCGTCCTCAGCATGCACGCCGCCGTTCTCACCGGCTTGATAGAAACTCAGCGCCTCGTGCGCGATAAAATCGTACATCGTCGGCCGGTACACGTCCGGCAGGCCACCTTTGACGAGAAGATCATCGTAGGCGCTTACCGGTTCCGCTTTCAGGACTCGTTCTGCGGCCAAAGCGGCTTCGAAATGCTTGTCGACCTCGCTGAGGATTCGAGCAAGGTCCCACGTTTGGATGTCCGCGCCGGGCGCCTCCGCCGTTCGCGTGCGCTGCATGAACCGCCAGCGATTCTGTTGGAAATAGCTCCAATACCAGTGCGCGAGGACCGCCTCCATCACCGGCTTCATTGCGGGGGGCGCCTTGGCCATTTCCGCTTCGAAGCGCACGATGCGCTCTTCGGCTTTGTTGCCCTGAATAACACCTTCTTGGGCGATTTTCTGGCCAATAGCCTTAATGGCTTCGGCGTAGGATTTGTCGGCTAGCGCCGCTGCGATGATCGGCTCCAGTTTTTCGATGGCCGTTTTGGGCAAGCTGCCATGGATCGCTTGGTCCACCTCCTTCCACTGCGCATCGCGCGGACCCGCCAGCGCGACAGCAAAAGCAAAGCATAAGAAGGCGACGATACCGTAGGACGGTCGAATTTTCATAGGGATTCCCGGGGCACAGATAATTGGAACAGTGGAGAGCGGTCGCGAACCAGTCGTTTCGTTGGTTACTACGAATCAAACGCGCATCAGGCCACAATATTAATGTAGCGCACAACTTCGCTCACCTGAAACTTCGCAAAAGGTAAATAGCCCGCTCCGGGCACTCGCTTACAGAAGACGATCCCTCGCCCGGCATCGGGCACGATCGGCTCGATGAAACCCACGACGCCTTTTGAGCTCCTTTACTCTCAATGGCTTGACGAAGACCCCGGCACGCGCAGCCACCTCCAAGGTCTAGCCAAGCGGAAAACGCGTACGGAAATGCAATGAATTATCATTCTCAATTAGATCAAAATCCTGGTTCCATCCTCTGAGCAGGGCTGTTAAGGGGCGCTAATCGTTCATATTATACAGCCTTCCTATCGGTATTTTTGGATCAGTGGATTTGACCCTGATGCATGTTTTTGCGACTACCTTAGTCGGTTTTAGCTGTTTCGGTCTAAACCGAGATAATACACATCTAGCATCACCCGGGTAAAAGGCCGCCGAGGCAATCGGCGGAACTATTAAAAAGGAGTAATCATGATTATAGCGCGCTCAAGGGCTGCCCGTGCCCTTATTTATCCATTCATTTCGTCTTCACGCCTGGTGCTTGGGCTAGTTGTCAGCTCGGCGGCACCAACCTCAGCGGTTTTAGCCCAGCCTTCCGCAACACCGGCAATTGTCACGGTTGACGGAGCCCGCAATACAGAGATCAAGACCGAAGCCGACGACGACGTCATATTTTTATCGGGGAACACGACGGTCTCTGTCAGCCATAGTGCAGAAGCCGAGACAACCGCCACCTCCACTAAAAATGCGGTTGCTGGGGGCGACGGCAAAAACGTCATAACGAACCAAGGGACCGTTTCTGCCTCAAGCACCGCGACCGCCAAACCCGCCGGCGGCGAACCATCTCAAGCCACCGCCGGAGCAGCCGCTCTAAAATCCGGCAACGGCACGGATAATATCGTTAGCGACGGTTCCCTCACAGCCAGCAGTACAACCACCGCTACGAGCACGCACGTTGTGTTTCCGCTCCCGGACAAAGACGAAAATACCACGGCCGCAACCTCCACGACCACCGTGATAAGCTCGGGCGGGGGAGACGATACGCTTACCACCAAGGGAACGATCACCGGCTCCGGAAACGCGACTGCCGAAGCCACCGATATCGAGGTGCGCATTCTTGGCATCGCGAAGATAAACGCTTCGAGCCAAGCTACGACACATGTCACCGGAATCGATAGCGGCGACGGCAACGATTTTGTTTCCAGCGGTACGCAGATCACCCTCACATCGATTGCCAAAACAGAAAGTTGGGAAGTAGACATATCCGCAACCACGCTCAACCTCAGTGGTAGCGCGGTGGACGCAAAAACGCAGGCGACCGCAACGGCCGACGGCATCAAGGGTGGCACGGGCTCGGACAGCCTTGTCAATCGCAGCGTCGTTTCCGCTTCTTCGAATGCAACAGCGACATCGACGTCGATAGCCGTCAAAGGTCTATCGGCCATCCGAACCGATGGATCCACCACAGCAGACGCCACCTCCACCGGCATGGACGGAGGCGATGGCGAGGACACGATCACGCAAACGAATAAAATTTCGGTCAATGCCACGTCAAAGGCGGTCGGGGTCAGCGTGTCTGCCTCTCTCCTGGAATCCAATGAAAAGGGCGACGCCGATACAAGTATCACCGCCAATTCTACTTCGAGCGGCATTTCAGGCGGAAGCGGGAACGATACGATCGTCGGTGCCGGAACAATCGAGACGACGTCCGACGCCACGGCCACGAACGTGGGTTTCAGCGCACTTCTCTACGGCTTTTCCGGAGGCGACTATGCGACCGCCGCGAATGCCACCGCCACAGGGATAGACGGTGGGAGCGGCAATAACTCCATTTTGAACAACGCCGGGTTGTCGATCACTTCCACAGCGACAACCACATCCGTGGGCGTGACTTTGGTAAACAATGGAGTACCGACCGACCCCCTTGAATGGATGAAGGTGGTGAAGTGGAGCGACAGCTCCACGGAGGGCACGTCCAAGGCGTTCGGCATCACGGCGGGCGAAGGGAACAACACCGTAACCAACACGGGCCTTATCGAAGCAAAAGCGACGAGCAACGTCGATTCTTTGTCGGTGTCGGCAGAAGTGTCCTGGAAATCCGGAAAAAAACCCGAACCGCCAAAAAATTCGCCGGAAGCCGGCGAAGCAGCAGGCATCCTCCTCGCAACGTCCGCCTCCGAACCGCCAGCAACATCCACGACTTCGACCGCGCTGGAAAAAGCCTCCACTCACGCCGACGCCACGGCCGACGGAATCCTGGGTGGAATCCAAAACGACACGATCACCAATTTCGGGAGCTCGATTGCCACAGCCCAGGCAGACTCCATCTCTCACGACATCGGTGTTACGGTATCGAACAACCGGACAGAGGGTTGGGACGTTCTCGGAGAAATTGGGATGACCAATACATCCACTTCGGCTCAAGCGCTCGCGGCCGGGATCAACGGAGGCGCCGGAAACGATTTGATCACGAACCAAAACCTAGCGAAAGCGACAGCGCAGGCCACCGCCACCACCGCGGCCGCGGCCGTCCGCTATCAGGGAGACACAGAAAATGATGAAAAATTTGAAAAGGAGTTGGGCACTTCTATCATCCGCAGCGGCACCGGAACGCTCGCTACGGCCACCGGTCTCGCCGGCGAACAGGGCGATGACATTGCCACGAACGATGGGCGAGTCATTGTGTCAGCCACCTCTGATGCGACCGCCGCGACACTCGCTCTGACGGTGGCGTCAGGTAATTCGGGATTCGTCGGAGGCGCCAGTTACGCCGACGCGAGCACGAACGCCACCTCGACCGGAACCGGAATTTCTGGAGGTCCCGGAACGGACGTTCTCACCAACCGTAACTATATCGATGTCTCTTCCAATGCGACCGCGACAAGTTGGAGCGTAAGCGGAACCGGAACCGGCACCAGCGGCACCGATACCGGCAAAAAAGGGAAAGTCACGGTTACTGGCACCGCAAAGGACAAGCCCGGCATCACCGTCGGTGTCTCGATCGCCGACGGCAGCACCAACGCAGCAGCCGAAGCGATAGGAATTAGTTCGGCTGACTCCGTTAATGCCACTACGCCTGACACCAGCGCCGACGTCGTCAGCAATTCAGGCCAGATCTCGGTCAATGCTCACGCCAAGGCGGTTTCCACCAGCGTCGCGGCCGAGATAGGCGTGGAAACAAACGCGAGCGGCCTGTCCGCCGGAGTGACTTACGCCAATGTGAAAACACAATCTTCAACCGATGCCTATGGTGTAAAAACCGGCCTCGGTGACGACCAGATCATCCATACCGGCGGCACCAGCGTTGAAGGAAACGCCGAAGCGACCGGCGTCACCGTCGGCCTGACAGGCAACGGTGTGAAGGGGAAAGGCGGTGCTGTGGGCGTGGCCGTGGCAAGAGGTTCCCTCGAAACCGAGACAAATGCCACCGGCATTTCTAGCGGCGCCGGAAACGACTCCATCACCAGCCTCGGCGTCATCTCTGTCGTAGGGAAAACCGATTCAACAGCAGCAGGCGTCACCGTCACCGTTACTGCCGCAAAGGAAGGGCTGGCGCTCGGTGGCAGCTTCGCCGACGTGAAAACGACCAG
This sequence comes from Nibricoccus sp., assembly GCA_047600805.1. GTDB lineage: Bacteria > Verrucomicrobiota > Verrucomicrobiia > Opitutales > Opitutaceae > JADKHC01. The sequence continues at coordinate 3,877,296 of JASGKG010000001.1, read as the reverse complement.
CACTACTCACGCGATCGGCATCGACGGAGGCGCCGGCAAGGACAACATCTCAAACGGAGCCAAAATCACTGTCACATCCTCCGCTGACATCCACAACACGAGTGTCAGCGTGACCGGCGAAGGTGCGATGTCAGGCGTCACCGCAGGCGTTTCGCTGGCCGACGCCCACAGCACTTCAACCGCCACGGCGACGGGCATCAATTCATCCGTCCCTAACGAAACAGTTGATATCGGCACGGTTGACGACGTGGTAATCGACTCCGGTGAGATGACGGTAGACGCTCACGCCAACGCCGTCTCCACCAGCGTCTCAGCCGCCATATCCGTGATTTTGAAAAACTCGCCGAGCCTGGCTGCCGGATTCAGCTACGCCGACGTCACGAACACGGTTACAGCCGACGCGGTGGGTATCGATACCGGATCGGGCGACGACCAAATCGTCCATACTGGCAGCACCACAATAACGGGGAACGCCGAATCCAAAGGGGTCAGCGTCGGCGTGACCGCAAGCGGCGTGGCGGGGACCGGCGGAGCCATCGGAGTCTCGGTCGTAGAAGGTTCGGTCACCACGACTGACCATTCGACTGGCCTCGCGAGCGGCGCCGGAAACGATTCCATTACCAGCAGCGGCATCATTGACGTGACCGGCAAAGCAAAGTCCACAGCGGTGGGGGCATCGATAGGAGTTGCCGCCGCAAAAGAGGGCTTGTCTCTAGCGGGAAGTTTCGCCGGCGTCCATACCACCGCCACCGCGTATGCGACCGGCGTTGATGGAGGCTCCGGCCAGGACAATATTTCGAATTCCGCAACGATAACGGCCTCAACGGACGCCCAAGCCGTCAGCGTGAGTGTCGGCGTGACCGCCAGTGGCGCGATGAAAGGAGTCGCCGCTGGTCTTTCACTGGCGGACGCTCACAGCACCGCGACGGCAAGCTCAACGGGTATTGCCGGTGGTGAAGGCAGCGATCGCGTGACCAACAGCGGGGCAATCACGTCAACGTCTTCCGCCAATACAGTCGGCGCAAGTGCGACCTCAACCATAGCATTTACCCAAACTGGCTTTACCGCGGGTGTGGCGGCCGCCGATCTCAGCCTAACCTCGGATGCCGATGCTTCCGCGATCGATGGCGGAGTGGGTGACGACACGATAACCAACACGGCAAACCTAAAGACCTCGTCCAGTGCTGTGACCAAAGGGGCCTCCGTCTCAGTCACCGTCGGTGTCGCCGTCACAGGTGTCGCCGGAGGCGCCGCACTCGTGGATGGACATACCACAGCGACGAGCGATGCGACGGGATTGAACGGCGATACCGGCGACGACTCCATCATCAATTCTGGAAAAAACGAAGTCTCTGCCTATTCTCATGTCGCCGCGGCCAATGTCGGCGTTGCGTTCACCGGCACATCCGCTGGCGTCGCCGGTGCGGGGGCGATCGTTGACGGCGACAACACTGTAACCACCAACGCCACAGGCTTGAATGGCGGTGCAGGCGCGGACCGTTTGTACAATTACAGCCAAACCCTTGTCTCGTCCGAAGCACTCAGTGAGCGCGCGAATATTGCCGTGACCGGCTCGCTTTCGGGCCAAGGAGTCGCCGCGTCCATCTCGATCGCCAAAGCCGCGGCCACCGCGAATTCGACCTCCACAGGCATGGAAGGTGGCGCGGACAACGATATTCTCCTAAACAATGCCTCCCTCCAATCCAACGCCACGACCAACGCCACCACCGTGGCGGGCGCTGTCGCGATCTCGTTGGGCACCGTTTCAGCGAGCGGCTCGACGGCATCAGCCAACACGACGAGCAACGCCACGAGCGCCGGGATGTCGGGCGGTGCCGCAGACGACCAGATTGAAAATCAGCAGAATGGAAGCGTCTCGGGAGCCTCCAATGCCAGCGCCACAGCCGTCGGTTTTTCCGCTGGCGTCGCCACGCTTTCGTACTCCGACGCCAAAGCCACGACTCTCGCCGATGCTCGTTTCACGGGCCTCTCGGGAGGCATCGGAAATGACACCCTTATTAACTCGGGCTCTATTGTCCTGGGCTCCACGAACGGAGAAGCGGTGAATGCCCTCTCAACGGCCAAAGGCAGCAGCGGCGCAGCCAACCTTGCTGGCTACGGTTCGGCCGACGTGAGCGTCACGTCGCGCGCGACCAGCATCGGCCTCGACGGCGGCGAGAACAACGACACCTTGGCCAATACCAAAACCATCAATATCGCCAGCAAAGCCGTCGCCACCGGAACATCTGTCAGCTTCAACTTGGTCGGCGCGGTCAAATCTGACGGCAGCACGACAGCTGAATCGATTGCCACGGGCATGACGGGCGGCGCAGGCGATGACACCGCCGTCTCCTCAGGGTCGATCAAGCTTTCGTCCGAAGCGACAGCGGACATGACGGGTGTCTCTGTCACCCTTGGCGGCTACGGGGCTTCAGACGGAAGCAGCACCGCCCACGCTACCTTAGTCGGACTAAGCGGCGGCGACGGCGCCAACAGCTTGGGCAACGCCAGCACGGGAACCATCACCGGCACCGCCCTCGCCAGCGGCGAAACGGGGTCGGTCTCGGTGGCGCTGCTCGGCGCTACCACGGCTAACGCCTCCTCAACGGTGACTGCGGATGTCAGCGCACTCCAAGGGGGGAGCGGAGCCGATACCATTGAAAATGCGGGCCATGCCGAACTAACAGCAACCTCCACCAACACCGCCTCTGCCAAAGCTGTGAAGATTGCCGGCGCCGGTTCCGTTACAAGCAGCGCCACGAGCAACGCAAACGCCACCGGAATTTCCGGCGGAGCGGGCGTCAACACGCTCTCAAATCTTGCAGGCGGCTCGCTCATTCTCATGGCTTCGGCGACCGGGCAGGCCAACAGCTACGACATCACCGTCGCGGGTGGCGAGAAGGCGGAGGCCAAAACGACTTCTACCGCCAGAACAACGGGAATTCTTTCTGATGCCGGCGTCGATACCGTGACCAACCAGGGCACAATGACACTTTCAGCCAACTCGACTCTCACCGCCTCCAGCAAGCAGATTACCATCGTTGGAGCAGGGTCGGCCGAGGCGAACAGCACCGCTTCGGCGGTGGTGACGGGCATCGACGCCGGGGCTGGTGCCAATACGGTGGTCAACGGAACCAGCGGCGCGATTTCGGCCGAGGCGACGACAACGGCGACCGCAAATAATGTGGCGGTAACAATCGGTATTTCGGGTGTCGATGGTAGTACGCAAGCCACCGGGCAGGTCACCGGGATCAAAACGGGCGACGATGTCGACAAGATCTATAATTATGGTACAATCACCGGTAAAGCGAAGGTGTTAACCACGACCACCGGCGGCTCACTGAGCTTGGTGAGCGTGGCGATCGGCAGTAGCAATCCGGCCGCGACCTTGGAGGGGATTATGGCAGGCGGCGGCAACGACATCATCGTGAACACCGGCTCCATCACACTCAAGGGCATCGAAATCCCGGACCCGAAAGACGCGACCAAGCGCATTGATGGTCCGATTTCTTCCTCCCAACTGGGAAGCGTGGGTCTTCTCTCGGCGATCGATCTCGCGAGCATGCATTTGATGGGGAATGCGCAACTCACGGGCATCGGCGGGGGCGCGGGCGATGACGCGGTGACAAACTCCGGGACCATCACAGTCGGAAGTACAGGCTGGATGAGCGAGAGCACCGCTGGCGCGTTTTCCGTCGACGCCGTCAATCTACTCGGGATGACAAGTGTCGGAGGAAAAGCCTCAACCGCCTCTGTGGGGATTGACGGTGGTTCGGGTTCAGACACTATTACGAACGACGCTTCGGGGCAGCTAAACATCACCGCTACTTCCCGTGCGTCTACAACCTCCTCGGCGAAAGTCATGGCTGCCGGCGGGAAAGCAGCATTCGCCACCACGAACACGGACGCCAGTGCGAAAGGAATGAGCGGCGGCGCCGGAACAGACACCCTCCTGAACAAAGGGGGGATCGCCGTCAGCACCGATACGCTTGCCGAAGGTCACGCAACATCCACCGTTGGCTGGGGCCAGCCTTACGCAGAAACAAACGCATCCGGCAGCTCCACGGCTTCGGGCATCGATGCTGGCGAAGGAGGCGATTCGGTCTCCAATTCCGGAACCATTACAGTTGCCTCAAAAGCACAGTCGAACGCGACCGCAGACGCCGACTCAGACATAAGCTCCAACGAGTCCATCGCCAACAGCACTTCCACTGCTACCGCCTATGGCGTGCAGCAGGGAGACGTTGCGGCCACTACAACCAACGAAGCAGGCGGCGCCATGACCGTGACTTCGACGGCAGTCGGCCATGCCACAGCCGTCGCTGACGAAAAACCCTCTGCACTTACCAAATTGAATGCCACAGCCTCCGGAATCGCAACCGGCGCTGGCAACCATGTCGTCGTCAACAACGGTCAGATCAAAGTCACGTCGATCACCGGCAACGCCGCTTTGACCACCACGGATGTGCAGGCCAGTGGTTCGTCAATGACGGATACAGCCGTGGCGACTGCCGAGCGGCAAGGAACAGCGAAGGCACGGGGCTTTTCCGTCGCAGACGGAGCCACCAATCTCACCAATTCAGGCTCTTTGGAAGTTTCGGCCCAAAACTACGGCTACGCTTACGCGAATTATTCAAGTCCGCACCTCGACCAGTCCAACGCGACGGCAGGCTATAATGACGAGACGCTCGTCTCAGATGCGGCCGGAATTTCCGCCGGTCATGGTAACAACACCATCAACAACACGAGCACCATTCTCGTGCAGTCAGACGTAAAATCAAAAACCTATGCGAGTACTAATACCGATACGCACAATAACCACGCTTACAGTTACAGCGGCGGCGACGCGCAGGGTACGGGCATCTCCATCGGGAATGGAAATAACCTAATCAATAGCCATGGCAACATCACCGTGCAATCCACCGTGACTTCCAACGCGGAATCCCACGCCAATACCTGGTCAGGGATCTGCTATGGCGAAGCGTTCAGTGGCGGTGACGCGCGCGCGACGGGAATCTCCGCCGGCTCCGGGCAAAACACCATCAATCTATTTGCCGATCTAAAGGTAAGCGCCACGGCTAACGCAGCCGCTCGCGGCTATGCCGAAGATAACGGCCGGGCCCGGGTGGGCAACGAGTCTACCGCCGGAGTTATGGCTGAGGCTTGGGGCATCTTGGTTGGTTTAGGCAACAACTCGATCCTTAACCAAAAAACGCTCGAGGCAACAGCGACAGCCACCGGCACCGCATTTGCGAAAGCGGATACGACCTGGGTGGACGCTAACGGCGGTGTCGTGGCCAATTCTGCAGCCGCTGCCACCGGCATTCTCACCGCCAACGGAAACAACTCGGTCGTTAACACCGGCACCATCAACGTGACCGCCACCGCCAGCACGTCCGTCAGCCTCGACGTGAGTTCCACATTTAACGACGAGATCCGATATTACTACCAAACGTCGAGCGCCAAAGCCGTGGGCATCCAAACCGGAAGTGGAAACGACATCATCAACAATCTAGGGATCATAACCACCAGCCTAACTCAAAAAGGAGCGACCGCCTCTGGCATCGCCATCGATTCCGGCGCCGGCAACGACGAGGTTACACTAGGGGCAGCCTCACACACCACAGGCGCCATCGCCCTCGGTGCCGGCGACGATTCGCTCGCCATCCGCGGCGGCGCCGCGATCACAGGAGCGGTCGATGCAGGAGCGGGAACCGACTCGCTGGTCTTGGACGGAGCCGGTTCGCTCAGCAACGCCTTCACCGGATTCGAACGAGCGACCAAGCAAGGTGCCGGCACTTTTATAATTGCCAACTTCAGCACCGTCCAGCGCCTCGCCGTGAACGAAGGCGTTCTCCAAATCGGCAGCAATTACACCATGGGCGCCACCAGCACCTACTCGACCGTCATCAACACCGATGGTACCTCCGGCCGCCTCAACGTTATTGGCACAGCCACGCTCAACGGTGCCCTCGTCGTTGCAAGAGGACCGGGCCTTTTCACCAACAGCCATACGTACGACATAATCACCGCGAACGCCCTGACAGGTGGCTTCACCGCTATCACGCTACCCGAATCCACCGAGCTCATAACCTTCCGCTCGAACCAAAATGCCCAGCGCTTTCAAGTCGCGGCCAACGTGAACAGCTACACCACGGTAGCCGCCAGCGGGGACCAAATTCCCGTGGCCGCTTACCTGGATGCAATCGCGACAAACGCATCTGGCGATCTATTGAATGTCCTGAGCACCGTTCAAAACCTACCCAGGTCGCAGTTCGAGCAGGCATACAACAGCCTCTCCAGCAGTTCGTACGACCATATGGCGACCGCCACTTTCACCGGCATACATCAAAATTTCGAAAACCTCGGGCAACGAATTGCACAGGTGCGCGCCGGAAGGTTAGGAACTGGTTTGGCGGATACACTCAGCACGGTGCGCTTGGCCCAAGCGAGCCGCGGCTCCTTTGGCCAGGACTACACCGCTTCGCATCCAAAACAAAACGACGCCTGGGCCAGCGCACTCAAGCAATGGGGCGATCAGGAAGACACACCGGGATATCCGGGCTACGATGTAAATGCCGTGACTCTTTCCGCTGGTTATGACCATGTTTTCCCCTCTCAAATGGCTATAGGCGTCAGCGTGTCCAGGGGCACCCTCGACGTGGACTTGCGTAATAACTCCGGCAAGGGCTCTGCAAAAAGCACCAGCGCCACCGTCTATGGGAGCTGCTTCAATCAGCATGCTTACGTCGATGCGGCCTTCTCGTATGGCCGCACCTCCTACGAAAACAAGCGCCTGCTCACGATCGGAACCATCCAGAGGCTCGCCGAGAGCAATCACGACGGCAGTTCGTACTCCGCGTATTTAGGAACAGGATACGCGTTCAAGTCGGGCTCCTGGGTCTTTGGTCCGACTGCGGCCCTCCGTTACGCGCGGGTGTCGGAAGACGGCTTCGCTGAAACCGGCGCCGGTGGTCTCAATCTCAACGTGCAAGATCGTCAAACGAACTCGCTCGCCTCGGAGCTGGGCCTCCGCGCCGAAACAGGACTCAGGATCGGCGGCGGCGTATTGATGCCGCAGGTAACGCTCGGCATGTCCTACGATTTCGACATCGATGATCGCGTGATCACTGCCTCCTACGAGGACTCTCCCAGCATTTCGTTCGCGATGCCTGGTCAGAAGGCAAAAAAGGTCGGCACGCTGGTCGGTGGAGGCGTGACATGGGTCAGCTCCAGCGGCTTCTCGATCTCCGCAAAATACAAGGGCGAATTCCGGGGTTCCAATCCATCGCACGTTCTTTACGGCCAATTCAGCATACCCTTCTAGGCAGCCTACGGCTGCTTCGGAGACGGGGCGATGTGCAGCAGTTTGATTTTGTAAGCGAGCGCCCGCGGACTGATGCCAAGAATTTGCGCGGCTTCGCGCCGGTTGCTGGTGACGCGTGTGAGCGTTTCGCGAATCAGACGCGCTTCAACCTCGGCGATACTCGAACCAGCCTGAACCGGGAAAAGAACGGGGGCGCCTTCCGCTACGACCGCAGTCGGCATGTGCGGAGCGTGCTCGGGTCCGATCTTGCTCGAGCGCACGGTGACAATGATCCGTTCGATCAGATTGCGGAGTTGACGAATATTTCCCGGCCAACGGTGCCGCATCAGAACGGCGAGAAACTCGTCGGTGAATACTTTTTTCTTCCGACCGTGCCGCGCGGAGAAATGTGCGTTAAACGAATCCACCAGCGCCGGAATATCCTCCGGCCGCTCCCGCAGCGGCGGAAGATGCAACTCCACGATGTTCAGGCGAAAGAGCAGATCTTCCCGAAACCGTCCCTCGTAACTAAATTTCACTAAATCGCGATTGGTGGCGGCAACAATGCGCACATCCGCACGAATCGGCCGAGTGCTCCCAACCGGGCGAAAAACGCCGTCTTCTAGAACGCGCAACAAATCGCCCTGCCCTTTCAGGCTGAGGTCGCCGATTTCGTCCAGAAACAGCGTTCCGCCGTTAGCATGCTGAAACGCACCCGGCCGATCGCTGATCGCTCCCGTGAATGCGCCGCGCACATGGCCGAACAATTCGGATTCGATGAGATTATCCGGAAGGCCGGCGCAATTGATCGCCACGAAGGGCCCATGCTTTCGCAAGCTGCGGTCGTGCAGTGCGCGCGCGACGAGTTCTTTACCCGTACCGCTATCGCCAGTCACCAGCACCGGAACGTTCGTGGTGGCTACCTCGGCCACTGTTTCAGCGATGCTGCGCATCCGAACGCTCGTGCCCACAAACACGTCGGGCGAACTGCGCCGTTTCAAACTGCGCCGCAACTTCGGATCTTCCGCCACCAGCGCCTGTCGGTCCAACGCTCGCTCCACCGCTTCACGCAAAGCCTCCGCTTGCACCGGTTTCACAAGGTAGTCGCGCGCGCCCTGATGCATCGCTTCGACCGCCTCGGCCACCGAACCACCTCGGCCACACAAAATAAATTCCGTGTCGGGAGAAATAGAGCGAATCCTTTTCAAGAAGTCTGGAACGTCCGCGTGGCCCGCATCGAAACCTTTGACGATGAGGTTGAGCGGCTCGGTCGCGGCATAGCGCTCGATATGCGCCTCCGTCGAAGACGCGAGCACCCGGTACCCCACATCCTCCAGCATCGCGGTGAGGGTAGAAAGATCCTCAGGATTCCGGTCCAGTACGCCGACTGTAATGTTGGTGGGATTCACCGGCAAATTCTCTGCAAAATTTACCTTCTTTGCTATGCAAATTTTGCATTTCAGCACGTTTTGAGAAGCCAAGATAAGCTTATCGGGGTCATTCCGGAATGTTTTCCAAACTCACCGGCAACGAGTTACAACCATCAACCCGATTTTGGCAGGAGTCCCGCTGTATGTCTCGAAATGCACCAAGGCGACATTGAACAAAATCTCTGCTCACTGAAATGGCTCAGTGAAGAAGCGTCCTTGTTGCCGTCCAACAGTGCCAAACGAAAATTAATCGAAGCTCAAATCGCGGCGTTAAGGCAAAAGCTCCCCGCTTTCGCGTCGCACAAACTAGCTTCTTCCGATCGGAGCCGCGAACCGGCCTGCGAGGTTTCAGACAGGATCGGACGCTAAGCCATGAAGCTGTTTGGCGCACGCTTCCAGCCACGCATTACCGAACTCGCGCGCGAGAAGTATGGACGTGCGGAGCTCTTTCGTGACGGGCTTTCAGGCATCACGGTTGGCCTGATCGCGTTGCCCCTCGCGCTTGCGTTGGGCGTGGCGAGTGTTCCCACCGGCGTCGCCACACCGTTTCCGGCGCCCGCGGTAGGCCTCTTCACGGCGATCATCGCCGGCTTTATCATCTCAGCATTTGGTGGCAGCCGCGTGCAAATCGGCGGCCCAACGGCCGCGTTTATCCCGGTGGTGCTGTTGATCGTCGAACGCTACGGCTACGACGGCTTGCTCCTTTCGACGATCATGGCCGGCGCGATTCTACTCCTGATGGGCCTCACGCGTATGGGCACGTTGATCAAGTTCATTCCGTACCCCGTGACGAGCGGCTTCACGACTGGCATCGCGATTACCATCATGGCGAGCCAGGCCACAGAATTTCTCGGTATTCAAAGCGAAACTACGCCACCCCGCGAGTTTCTCGAAAAAATCCCGTGGCTCATCCAACACATTCCGCAGATCAATCCGCTCACCGCAATCGTCGGGATCGTCTGCGCGCTTTTCATTTATTTTTGGCCGCGACTCGGCTGGAGGCGGTTGCCGGGGTCGATCATTGCCCTGATCGTGGCGACCGGAGCCGTCACTTTGCTCAGCTGGGATCAAATTTATCACGTCGCAACGGTGGGCTCGAAGTTCGGCCCGCACGCCATACCTAACCAGCTGCCACCGTTTACACTGCCGGCATTCTCTCTCGCTCGCATGCGAGATTTGATCGCCCCGGCCACGACCATCGCCCTGCTGGGCGCCATAGAATCTCTGCTTTCAGCAGTGGTCGCCGATAGTTTGGTCAACGACAAACACGACGCGAACACCGAGCTCATGGCTCAAGGTCTCGCGAATATCGCCTGCCCGTTTTTCTGCGGGCTGCCCGCCACCGGCGCAATCGCTCGCACTTCCGCAAACATCCGCAGCGGCGGCCGCACGCCTGTCGCCGGCATCGTCCACGCCATCACGCTGCTGCTGATCGTCCTCGTTTTCTCGCGCTACGCGCAATTCGTCCCCATGGCCGCCATCGCTGCCGTGCTCGTCATGGTCGCCTATCGCATGGGCGAATGGCATGAACTGGCCCGTCTCAAGCAGATGCCGCGCAGCGACGCCGTCGTCCTCGTCACCACGATGGCTCTGACCGTCGTTTTCGATCTGGTGGTGGCGGTGGAGGTCGGAATGGTGCTGGCCGCGATGCTTTTCATCCGACGCATGGCGGATACGACGGAAGTCTCGCTCGTCACCACCCATGACGAACTAGAAACTCAGGAACAAATCGCCCACGGCAAAGAAATTCCTGAAGGCGTGTTGGTTTACCGTATTTTCGGACCATTCTTTTTCGGCGCAGCCGAGAAAATGGAAAGCGCGCTGCTACGCGTTGAAAAGCTTCCTCGCGTATTGATTTTGCGGATGCAGCTCGTGCCAGCGATGGATGCTACGGCTCTAAACGTCCTCGAGAGCATCATCGAACGCATTCATGCCGCCGGCGGCGTTGTGATTTTGAGCGGTCCGCATCGCCAGCCTCTGCAGCTACTGGCCAAAGCCGGCTTCATTGAAAAAATCGGCCGCCCCAATATCCGCGCCCATTTCGACGACGCGCTCGTTCGCGCACGCGAGGTGTTGCGAAAACACCACGGTGTTCAGGCCGCACCCGCCACCTCAACCCTTTCCTGAGATGTTTATCTCAACCACTTACAAGCGCCAAGCGCTTCATCCCATGCACGCCACCGCGACCTTCGCGTCGCGGCACCCCTCCTCGCGCGCATTCCTCCAGCAGAAACTGAGCAGCCCCGCTCCCTTAATACTCCGCGGGGAGGACACTCGCTGCTGAGATCTCGCTAACGCACCTTGGTCTCAAGAGACGCTCCCCGGTCGAAGGACCGGTCGTTTGAGGCGTTGCGCGTATTTCGAAGAAAGATTTTCCATGTTAAAAAAAGAAATCCCACTTTGGATTCTCGTCGGCGGATTCTCTCTCGCGTTGATTGGCGGTTGCATCAACGCGATCGGGCTTCTCGGCGTTTTTCACCAGGCCGTGAGCCATATGTCCGGCACCGTCACGATGCTCGGACTCGATCTCGCGAGCCGTGATACCGATCTTGTTCTGCGCACGCTCAGCGTGGTCGCGTCGTTCTTCTTCGGCGCACTGCTGAGCGGCTGCATCATTCGCCAATCTACCTTAAAAGCCGGGCGCCGTTACGGCGTGGTGCTTGCCATCGAATCGGTGCTTCTGTTCGCCGCCGCCCACCTGCTTCGCCTGGACCTGCGTGCAGGCGACTACTTCGCCGCGATGGCCTGCGGCCTCCAAAATGCGATGGCCACCAGCTACAGCGGCGCAGTCATCCGCACCACGCACGTCACCGGCATGATCACCGACCTAGGTATCGCTTGCGGTCACCTTTTGCGCGGACAGGCGGTGGAATGGCGCCGGTTCCAACTCTACGGCGTGCTTCTGACAGGTTTTCTCAGCGGCGCATATTTCGGCTCACTCGGGTATTCGAAAATCGGCTACAGCACGCTGCTCTTCCCCGCGACCCTCGCCGGCTGCACGGGCCTGGGATACGCCATCTTTAAACAAATCGAACGGCAGCAACACCGCCGCGCGGAAGAGTCTTTCTTGAAAGACCTCCCCAACGCGCCGCTCCGTCACTCTTCACACATCCCACAAAACAGAATTTCAGGAGAATAATCGTCATGCCCTACAGCATCATGTCGCCTCGTCGTATTAACCGCGCGCTTCGCCGCCTGGCCGAGCTCGCCGACTCCGAAAAAGTCGCTCTCGAGATCGCGCTCTGCCACGGACAAATCATCACCGTGGTCTACGCCGTCGGGCGCGACCAGCTATCGACGAGCAAAGCCGTGGAATCGAGCACACGCGCCGCCGCCCTGGTGCGCCAAGTTGCCAGCGAGCAACGCCTGCCCGCCGACTGGCTCGAAGAAGACGTGAAGTTTTACCTCGCGCTCACCGCCGCCCGCGGACAACCGCACCTTCAGGAATTCGGGCCGAGCCTGGTATTGTCACTTGCCGAACCAGAGCACCTGCTCGCAATGAAACTCCACATTTGCCAAGGGCAGGTCGTTCCGGCGACCGCCGACCGGCACGACTTGGCGTTTCTCATCGAGAAAGCTGGCCTCGACTCGGTCGACAGCGTCGAAAGCACCTACGCGCGCTTTTTCCCCGAGCACAAACTCGCCGACGACGCCCGCGCCATGGTCACACGCCTGCTCCCTGCATCCGTCTAAACTGGCTATTATCTCTAAAAACAAAGAAGCGCGGTTTTCACCGCGCTTCTTTTGTATCGCCGGTCGGCTCCGCAACAATGAGCCGCCCGATCAGACGAGTTCGCAGGCACCACCCGCGCAGGCAGCGACCTGCTTGAGCTCAGTGATGTCTTCGTCCTCGCACAGCTCGGTGTAGTCAACCCGGTTGTAGACAAGCTTGTTCCACTTCTCGATGTCTTCAGGAGAAGCAACCGACTCACGCGGAGCTTGGGCGTAAGCCTTGTCGCCGCTGTCCTGAAGAAGCGCGATGCCGGTGAAGATATCGCGGTGGTTCCAAATGTACTCAGCCACATCGTCCCATTCGTCGCGGCGCACGGTCACCGTGCAAGACACGTTGTGGTGCAACCCTGGAGAGAACTCTTCGTGGCGACGGCCGGCTTGAACCCAGTTCTGCTGCACCGTGCGAATATAATCGAGGTGCTGCAGCGCGGAAACATCCTCGCGATAAATACCGAACGCCGGGCCTTCCACGGGGAACGTGATCAACTCCGTGCGCTTGTGCGGATCGTAAATGCTCTCTTCGCACATGTGCGCGTTGCTCTTCTTGAAATGCTTGTAGATCGGATCGTAGACATTCGTCTGCACGCGGCGGAAATAGCGCACCGAGTGGTGCGGGTGCAGACCGCTGCTCGTGCCAAGGAGGAGGCTCGCAGTGCCTTCGGGCTTCACACACGTCGTGCGAGCCGCGGGACGAATGCCGATCGCTTTCGCGACGATCAAGTTGACCGCTTTGACGACTTCGGCGCCTTGCTTCAAAACGTCCGGATTGAGGAGCACGTCAGGACGATCAAGGATGCCGCAAATCGAAACGCCCAGCAAAGCCTCACGCTCGGTCACAAGCCGACCCACTGGCGAGAGGTAATTGAAATCGGTGTAGCCGGCCTGCAGCGTGCCGATGAGAGCAGCTTTCGCGCAGAGCTTGTAAAACTTTTCCGGTGTCTCGGCAACGGCCGCGGAAAGCGTCGTGAGATTGCAGAATTGGAAGCCGGAAAGCGTTTCGCCTTCCTTGAGTTCGCCTTGGTAACCGAGCTCACGGAGGCGAGTGATCGCTTCCTGGTCGAGCTTCAGGCGAGGATTGAGGCCGATCTCGACGCAAGGATTGGAGCCGTATTCCGGATCTTCCACGAAGTAGAAGCCAGGCTCGCCAAATTGTTTCTGCGCTTCGAAGAGACGGTTGAAATCTTCGCGCGTCGACTGGCCGCGCACGATCACCGCGGAGTTGTTGCTCGCGGCGCGCTGCGGATTGGTGTCGAACCAATTGGCGGTCTTCGCATGCGTCATCTCCTCGTCGTCGGCGGAGAACAGGCAAATGGTAGCGGAACGGCGGATACCGCCGGAGAGTACCGCTTTGGCGGCCCACATGAGGCAATCGTAAGCCTCGATCGACTTCATCTTGCGGCCTTCGGCCTTGTCGAGGATGTGCTCGATGTGCTTGAGCGCGTGCATCAACGGCTCGGCGCCCGGAGCTTTGCCGCCGGATGTGCGGAGCGGCGAACCCGCCGGACGGATCAAGCTGAAGTCAAATTGCACGCGACGGCCTTCGACCGCAGCGACGAACAGCGCGTGCATCGCGTCGGCCCAGCCTTCGATCGTGTCGGCAACCGTGTGCGTTTCGACGGCGGCATCCTTATTGCGGACTGCCAATGCAGGCAGCCGGTCGATGTGCATTTTCTGAACCGAAAAGCCAACACCGCAGCCGCAGAGCAAAAGATAGAAACTCTCGCGAAACGCTTCGAGGCGGTCGATGTGCGTGAAAGCGCAATTGTAGATGCGCGTGTGTTTGGAAAGAATCGCTTCGCCGCCAAATTGAAGGCTGCGCATCGAGGGCAGCACCTCTTTGTTATCCACGCCCGCAAAAGCCTGGAAAATTCCGCCGTGCAACGAACCAAGCTCTCCCGCCAAGGCGACGGTTTGCTCGGAAAGCTCGCCTTTGGCGATGAGATCGCGCGCGATGTCTTTCAAGGAAGAATCCTTGAAGCGCGTGAGGTGCATGTCGCGCACACGGGCGACCGCCTCCGACCAAGTTTCCCGGCGACGCTTCGCAGGGGAGTAACGGGCGTACTTCGAAATGGCGATGTAGTCTTGAAGACCGTTCTGACGATGGGAAACAGGGCGTGATGCGGGGGTAGACGATGCGGTCATGATGAAAAAATGAATGTTACTCCTCTGTTACGACAAGGGGACGACACTAGGGCTTGTGGTAAGGCACCCTGTCAACCACTACCCGTTGTGGTCGTCCATATATAAAACTATTTAATAAACTGCTTTTACCCTAAATTTATTTTTGACGGTGTTTCTGCCCGGAGACGGCTGTTTGGGGCTGTCGCAGCGGCAGATTTGCAGACTTGGCAACACAGTAAAAGAGCACGGCCGACACAAGAAACACTTGCTGGAATTTACTCACCGATTGCCGACAGTCTCGGCACAAAACCTCGGCATCCAGCTGTCCTGCGAAACATCTTGAGCAGAGTAATTTCGAACCGTTCGCTCAGGTCTAAGGGCGCTCCGGTGTGGAAATAATCCTACGGCTACGAGCTCCTATTTGCGTGTGGAGAACAAAAAAGGCGGCTCCCAAAAGGGAAGCCGCCTTGAAGAATCTTGCGAGAGCTTCGTTTAGAACGCGATTTTCGCGCCCGCGACAATCTTCCAGCGGGAGTCGCCGTTGTTAGGAGCGATTTGCGAAGCCGAAGCGAAGTTAACGGTGCCATCAGGATTGGTCGTAACCGTTGGGCGGATGAGTCCAGTCGAGGTGTACGAGGCGTTCCCAAATGCGCGGGTTAGTCCGCCGTTCGTCGTCGAGGCGTTGATTTCCTCGATGTAGTTAAAGTAGCGTCGGCTAAGCCAAGTGCCGAAATTGATGAAATCGGCAAAAAGCTGCAGCTTAACTTTGCGAACTGTCGGGATATCTTGGGTGAAGCGGAGGTCCAACCGATTCTGCCAAGGCGTGCTAAACCCATTACGGAAGCTGTGTGCGCCCGCGTTCTTGTACAAACCGCTGCTGTTTATGAACGCAAAGTACGCCGACCTTTGCGTGTCATTCATGCCGCTGAAGTCGAACCTCGGGTCGTCAAGACCGGTCGGGACCGCGACGAGGTCGTTTCCGTTAAAGCCATCCCCGTTAAGATCGCCAGAGTAGACAAAGCTGTAGGGTTGTCCGGTACGGCCTTCGTAATAGAGGGAAACGGTTGTGACAAAGTCTTTCCGAACACGGAATTCTTTGCTCAACGTGGCCTGCACGCGATTGCGCACTTCGTAATCCGAACGCGCGACTTCAACGGCGTTCTGGTTGAATACCGAGTTAAACTGCCACTGCGAAGTCGCCGTCGAGCTGTTCAAAGTCTGGGCTTCGGTTGCATGTCCGCGCGTGTAAGAAACATTGTATGCCCAACCCTTCTTAAAGGGACGATCGAGTGAGATAGAGACGTACTGCGAACCGCCTTCTCCTACATTACGAGTGCGGATGACGTTGCCGAAAGCGGGCACCAAAGCATTCGTGCCAGAAGACGCGCCCGCAAACCGCTGGCGGCCATCGGCTCCGACCGTGGTCGGTTTCAGGTTCATGTTATCCACAAACAAAGCTTCCGTCTGCTTCGTATCCACGTATTCGATACTGAGCGTGGCATCAAGGGCGGGGATTTTGCGGTCAACAGCGAGATTCGCGCGACGGATGGTCGGCATCTTCAAGCCAGGCGTGATGAGGCTAATAGCAGAAGCACTACCGTCGACATCCGCCAAGCCAATTGGGTTAGCCGGATCAAACCTATAGGAGCGATCCGTGTTGGAGTAGGTGCCCTGCAAGTATTGAGCAAGCGTCGGCGTCGTCGCACCGGTCACGAGTTGATTAAAGCGGCCGACACCCGTGTTTCCGTAAGAGTTGGAAATCCACACCCAAGGATTTCTTCCCAAAAAGATGCCGGCGCCGCCACGCACTTGGGTCAGGCGTTCCTTATCCAGGGCGATATTGAAGCTGAAACGGGGAGCAATCGTTTGCGTGCCATCGATGGTGCCCGCGTTGGTGACGCCAAAAGCGTTTTTGAAATTCACGTTTTCGATCGGGGCGATTGGGCTCTTCATGAAATCGCCGCGAAGACCTACCGTGATATTTAGGCGGCTGTTAGGCTGCCATTTGGCCTGAGCGAACAAGCCTGTCTGCTGGAATTCGCTAATATCGGCGGTCGGCAGCCCCGTGCGCACGACCGCGCGCGCGAAGCCAGCGGGCGTGTCGGCGATGAAAGCGGCGAGATTTGCATAGCTGAAGATGCCGTAAGAGCCTTGGCGGAAAAGATTGTAGTAGTCGCTTTTCTCGTGGTCCGCGCCCGCCGTCAAAATGAAGTCGTTGAGCGTGTAATCGCCTGAGCCGCCCATCGTTCGCGTCTTGATGCGAAGTTCGTTTCCTTGGCTGCTGGTTTCAGTGCCAAAACGGATGGCTGTGGAATTATCGGTTGGCGTCACAGTCGAGCCGGAACTCGTAACTCCCGGTACATTCAAGATACGAATTTCTGGAAACTTTACAGGCACGTCACGTACCGACTCTTGTTCAGTCTGCGAATAACTTAACTGCGTTTTGAAATCAGCTGTCCAGTTGCTGAAGAGCTGCGCTGCCCAGACGTGCTCTTTTACGTTAAGCGTATAAAAATTCGAGTTGAGCGAGGTTGTACCGTTGCTGAATCCGGAACTCGGGATGGAACCAGACGATACAGGTTGGCTAAAGCTCGTAGAACTGAAGCTTCCGAAATTTGGCTGTTTGCCGATGGTATCACTGTACCGGACAGCCAGGCGCTGCCCATTGGTGATGTTCCAGTCGATCTTCGCCAAACGTTTGGTGTCTGCGAGACGGGGCGTCCCTGCAGCGCCAAAGGAACCGAGCTGTGGAGAGCCAGGCAGCGTCGCGATTTTCGCATAAAGCGCGTCAAGAAACGACTGATCGGGAGTAATGCCGGGGCGGCTTGGGACTGTATCGCGATAGTATTTCTCGAAGTTTAAAAAGAAGAACAAACGGTTCGGGAGAATGGGACCGCCGAGGGTAAAACCATAGGTGCGCTCCTTCAGCAAAGAACGTTTACCGATATTTGAACCGAAAACATCTTTGCCCTGCCAGTTGTGGTCCGTGAAAACAAAATACGTCGTACCATGAAATTCGTTGGTGCCGCTCTTACTGACGGCATTGATCGCGGCGCCTGCAAAACCACTCTGACGAACATCGTAAGGGGTAAGCGAAATACTCAGTTGCTCGATCGCGTCGACTGAGAATGGGTTGTTGAGAGAAAAAAGACCGGAGCTGTTTAAGCCGTAGGAGTCGTTAATTTTGGCACCGTCGAGAGTGATGCTGTTGTAACGATTATTCACACCTAGAGCTTGGATTTGGGGGTAGCCGCGGACGGACACGAAGGAATTTGTCTTGATCAAATCCGCGAACGATCTGTTCGCCGTCGGCTGGATCGCCAAACGGCGGTTATCGAGCACAGAGGCGGCTCCCGCGGCATTGGCGTCGAGATCGTTGGAGGAAGCTTGGACCTCGAATTTTTCCATTTTGATGACGTCTTCTTTCGAAGGCTCAGCAACGAGCGTCACGTCTGTCACATCACCGAGTGTCGTGTAAATTTCCGTGAGCGCGCGAATAACGGTATTTTCTGCCGTTGCACTCACCTTGAAAGGCCCGCCGACCGGTAGACCGGACACCGTAAACCGGCCGCTGGCATTTGTCGTCGCGGTGAAAGTTGAGTTCGTTGGCTGATGCACGACAGTCACCGCTGCACCAACGACGGGGGCGCCATCTGCGCCTGTAATGAAGCCAATCATGCTCGAGGAGGTCATTCCTTGGGCATGAAGTTGCGTATTGAAGGCTACCAGTGCTGTGAACACCGCTAGCAGATAAGTCAGGGAGATGCGTAGAGATCGCATAGGTGTAGTTTGGTTGGTGTAGTTGGGAGGCTGGAGGAATGTTTGGTGCAGCGCGCAACGGAAACGGCCGGGATGGCGCAGTCAATAGGCATTAGGTGCCTGCGGACAGAGTTCACCGGATCGTAACGATCGCGTTGGTGGTCAACTTGCGAAGCCATCACCATGCCAACATTCGCGAACGGCTGGCGAGTAGAACTTATTAACAGAATATCCCCAGCGTTCTCCCCAAATGAAACTTATAGCGGGCATCGCCGCACCGGAACATTCCCGATCGCCGGCCCGGAGAAAAAGAGCAGATCAAGTTGAGTATAAACCGTTTCTAGGCCGCGGCACTTTCGGCTGCTACGGAGGACAAATCGCTTATGGCTATTCGTTCCTGGCTTGGCCGAGCTCTCGTCACCCGTATGGCGCGGGCATATGGATTTTTGGATCCGGTTTCTTTTCTGGCGCGGTTGCGCAAATTCGCTCAGCCCTCCGAAGTCGGCGAGCCGATCGAATTATTGCGCGCGGGAATTTTGTTCCATGCGCGTGGTTTGGTGAATACGAAGGCCATTCAGCACAACCTCGACTGGGTCTGGCCGTACTGGGTCGAGCAGCAATTTGACCCGGCAAGCACGTCTTTCATCCCGCGGGCATTTTCGTTCAGCCATATCAATCTCACGCATCGCAACTGGACGGCCGTGGGGCTTCCTGATGTGCCTTTTTATCCGCTCGTTGATCCCCGCGGTTTGGTCACACCTCTCTTCGATGGGTGGTCGGTCGATTTCTGGTGGTTGCCGGAAAAAGGTCCACTCCAGGTATCGTCCAAAACCATCGAATGCCGCCAAGAACTTCACGTGGGCGACAACCTTCGGGTAAGCACAAAGGTGTCTCATAAGGATGGAAGCTTGGAAAGCGACGTCGTGCTGGAGCTGCTCGAAGGCGAGCCTCACTGCGCGATCGAAGTGCGCCCGCTGGATCTGCCCGGCGGACATTTGGTGGTGGCGCTGCGACCCTACAATACAGAGGGGGTCAGCGCCGTCGATTCGATCGAAATCCAACCAGGCAGGAAAATCTGGCAGATCAACCGGCACCACGCCCTCGTTTTCGACCGCGCACCCGCGCGCCAGGTTCTTTCCACGTACGCGGAAGGCGACGTATCGACCGACCTCGGCCGAACCAATGACGTGCGCCAAGTAACATGCCCCGTCGGCATGGCGACGGCCGCAGCGCTATTCTCCGTGCGAGACCTGGCTGGCGAATCGCTCCGAATCCGCATCCCGATTTACGACGAACTGGAACCCAAAAAACGGCCGCGTTTCAAAAGCACGCCCTCGTGGAGCGAGGCGCTTTCACCCCTGGCACAGCTCAGCGTATCGGACAACTCGATACAACGCCTGTACGACGCAGCCCGCGCCAATTTGGTATTGCACGCCCCCGAAGACGTTTACCCAGGGCCGTTCACTTACAAACGTTTTTGGTTCCGCGATGCAGCGTTTGTGCTCAATGCGTTGCTCACGCTCGGCGACATCGCACGCACGCGCCGCGCGCTTGACCGCTTCGCGCCGCGTCAGCGCCATGACGGCTACTTTCTCTCCCAGGAAGGCGAATGGGATTCCAACGGCGAAGCGCTCTGGATCTACCATCGGTTCGCGAAGCTGAGCGGTGAAACACTACCGGACAAATGGCTGGCGGCCGTGGAAAAAGGTGCACGCTGGATCAGCCGGAAGCGCCTGCCGCGCACCAGCGGCAAAGCCGAAGCCGGGCTCCTGCCGGCGGGCTTTAGCGCAGAGCACCTCGGGCCGAACGACTTTTATTACTGGGACGACTTCTGGGGAGTGGCTGGCCTGCGGTGTGCGGCCGAACTACTGAAAAGTTCCAAGACAGAGCTTGCCAAAACGTGGAGCACGGAAGCTAACGAATTTCTCGAAACTGTTGTGCGTTCGTTCCCCGCAGGACCGCAGCGTCGTTTCCCGCTCGCAATCCCGGCTTCACCCAAACGGCGAATGGATTCGGGCGCGGTGGGCAACCTCGTCGCCGACTATCCGCTCCAGCTGTTTACGCCGGGTGACCCCCGCCTCCTCGCGACGGCGGAATACCTGCGAGACCACAGCAGCTACTCCGGCGGATTTTTTCAGAATATGATCCACTCCGGAATCAATGCCTACCTCACATTGCACCTGGCGCAGGTGTGGCTGCGTGCCGGAAAGTTGCAGGCTGCGTGGGACGCGATCGACCGTGTCGCGCAACTCGCCTCGCCTACGGGACAATGGCCGGAAGCTATTCACCCGCGCACACTCGGCGGCTGCATGGGAGACGGTCAGCACATCTGGGCGGCGGCCGAGTGGGCCATGATCCTCCGAAACTGTTTCATTTTGGAAGAGCGGGATTCGCTGGTAATCGGGTGCGGCGTAATGGATCGGTGGATACCGCACTCAGGCGAAGCTTCTTTCGGCCCGACGCTGACGCCCTTCGGACCCGTTTCTGTCCGCATCGCCCGTCGCAATGCCGACGCGCAAATCGCCGTGACCGGTGAGTGGCGGCCCAAACCTGCCGCGCTGGAATTTCGTCTCCCTGGATTTGTTACACAAACGGTTCTCTCTCCCACAACCAACATCGAGGTTACACTCGTTCCATCGCCATGAACATTTGCATGATGACCAACACCTACTTGCCACACGTTGGAGGCGTGGCCCGCTCGGTAAGCACTTTTGCCGAAGAATACCTGGACCTGGGCAACGACGTTTTGGTGGTAGCGCCTGTTTTTGAAGGAAAGCCTTTGCCAAAGAAAGCCGAGGCCATCGTTGACCGCGTGCCTGCTATTCAAAACTTCAACGGCAGCGATTTCTCGGTGCGCCTACCCGTCGCTACAGTTCTTTCCAAGCGCTTGGAGAATTTCACAGCCGATATCGTTCACGCACACCACCCTTTCCTGCTGGGCGACACCGCGCTGCGAGTAGCCGCGAAGAAAAATGTGCCCGTGATTTTCACGCACCACACCAAATACGAGGACTACACGCACTACGTTCCGTTTGACTCGCCGGTGCTACGCGAGTTCGCCGCACAGCTCTCGACAGATTTCGCGAATCTCTGTGACGGCATCATCGCACCCAGCGAAAGCATCGCCGAGCTCATCCAAAAAAGAGGCGTAACCGCACCCATAAAAGTGGTTCCAAGCGGAATCGACGTGGAAGCCTTCGCTGCAGGCGACCGGGTTCGATTCCGGGCGAAACATCGCCTTGGTGACGATACCTTTGTCGTGGGTCATGTGGGTCGGCTGGCGCCAGAGAAAAACCTGGAATACCTTGCGGAAGCCGTGGCGCTGTTTTGCGCAAAAACGCCGAAAGCGATTTTCGCAGTCGTGGGCGCTGGGCCGGCAGAAGACACCTTGCGCAAAATTTTCGAAAAGCACGGGATTTCCGATCGACTGCTGCTTCCAGGGAAGCTGACAGGCCCGCGACTGTACGCAGCGTATCGCGGCATGGATGTTTTTGCGTTTGCTTCGAAAAGCGAAACCCAGGGCATGGTCCTCGCGGAAGCAATGGCTGCTGGGCTGCCCGTCGTCGCCTTGGATGCTTCTGGAGTACGTGAGGTGGTTCGTCACGAGAAAAACGGTTACATGTTGCACGAAGATGAACCGCCCAGTTCTTTTGCGGCAGCGTTACGACGCCTCGCGAACGCACCGGCCCGCCGCGAAAGATTCGCATCCCATGCGCGGAAAACTGCGGAGCAGTTCTCCCGGAGAAATTGCGCCGAGCAGGCGATCGCCTTTTACGGCGAAATTCTCAAAGCAACTCGCCGCGAGCGGCTCCTCACCTGGCTCAGTCCGTGGGGAACGCTGCTTGAGCGGTTAAGCGTCGAATGGAACCTGTTGGCGGAGAAAACGCACGCCGTCGTCGAAGCCGTAGCAGCCGCCAGCGAGCAGAAAACCGCCGCAATATAACCGGGTCTAACCTCCAATGTTTGCGAAGATCGAGGCCTGGGGTCATGCGCTCCGTCGTCGGCTCAGCCGCAGCGAATGGGCCATACGCCATTTGGGGCTCACGCCTTCCGAAGGAACGGCGGAGGAGCCCGGCTTGCTTCTGATCCAAATCGACGGGCTCGCGCGCACCCAACTGGAACGTGCCATCAAAAGCGGCCACCTGCCTTTTCTGGCCAAATTACTCAGCCGGGAAAACTACGAATTGCGCTCCATTTATC
The DNA here is from genome assembly GCA_047600805.1 of Nibricoccus sp. Taxonomy (GTDB): domain Bacteria; phylum Verrucomicrobiota; class Verrucomicrobiia; order Opitutales; family Opitutaceae; genus JADKHC01. Next base: position 3,854,748 of record JASGKG010000001.1, on the reverse strand, counting down.
CCGGCATCCCCACCACAACGCCCGCCGTTCAGGCAGAGCTCTTTTACGGAATTCACACCGCAGTGCCGGCTTTCGGTTTTTACCGGCGCGGAAAAAAACAACGCGGTGTGATGTATGACTCAGAATGGGCGAAGGAGTACGAATCCAAGTTTCAGTCACAAGCCGATGGACTGCTGAAAGGCGGGTGCTCGTGGTCCAACATCTACACCGGGGGAGCGACGCAGGAGGAAAGCCATTTTTGCGCCGCGAGCATCGGTTTTGGCGATATGTGGCGGTCCGGCAAAATCAGAAACATTTTTCTTTTCATGCTCGGCCAGTTTCCGGCGACGCTCCGCATCGCCCGTCAGCTCATTGCGGAAGCGTTCGTCGCAGTGTGCGATCTCGTGGCCGGCGTGCGCCACGGCGAACCTTTCGGGCTGGAACTGGGGATGGCAATTTCTCGTGTGTTCATCGGAACCGGGCTTCGCGAACTCATCACGATCGGCGGTGCCATCGACCTCGCGCGCGGCTTACCGGCCATCAGCATCAACTTCATCAGTTACGACGAACACGCTCATCGGCGAGGCCCCGGGTCGAAATTCGCGCATTGGTCGCTGCGGGACATCGATCGCGCAATCAAGCGGCTTTTTCACGCGGCACAACGCTCGCGCAGGCGCGATTACAACGTATGGATTTTCTCGGATCACGGACAGGAACACACGCGATCTTTTGCCTTTGAAAAAGGCTCGATCGAACAAGTGATTCAGCAATGTCTGGACTCGTCCGCTCCGAAATCCACGAGCAGGCAGCTGCATCCGCAGCGGCGCGTACCGCCCTCCTGGGTTTCACAAACCCAGCGTGCTCGTCAAAAACGCGCCCGGGAAGTTTCTGACGAAACACTTGGCAGCGATAATGATCAGGATTTTATCGTCACCGCAATCGGCCCGCTCGGCCACCTCTATTTCCGGGAGCGACCGGATTTCATTTGGTCCTGTGAGCTGGCTCGGCGTCTCGTGCGCGATGGCGGCGTGCCGGGCGTGGTCGTAAGAGACGCGCAACAAGGCACGCGGTGGTTTCACCGCGAAGGCGAAACGGCCGTGCCGCAAGGCGTCGCGTCAGTGATCCCGCACCCTGAGCCCGTACGATCGCAACTGGGCAAAGATCTGGAGGCTCTATGCGCTCACGAAGACGCTGGCGATTTGGTCTTGTTAGGCTGGAGCCCTGGAAGCGCAGCGTGGAGCTTCGCCCCCGAACGCGGGGCTCACGGCGGCATCGGGCCTGAAGAAACGAGAGGTTTTGCTCTGCTGCCGAGATCGACAAACCTGCCCTCCGCCGCCGCCGAGGTTGTCCGCCCAAGCGAACTTCGGGCGGCAGCGATGCATTTTCTGGGACGACAGGTTTTGCCTTCCCGAACGCGAGGCTGGTCCGGCCCGCGTTTTCGCCTGGTGACTTACAACACTCACGGGTGCTCCGGCACCGATGGGCGAATTTCGCCACGTCGCATTGCACACGTTCTCGCCGAACTATCGCCCGACATCGTTGCGCTGCAGGAGCTCGACCTCGGCAGGCGGCGTTCTCGTTCCGAAGATCAAGCGTCTCTCATCGCGAAGGAGCTCGGCCTCAACGTCGTTTTCTGCCCAACCGTGACACTGGGTGATGAGCATTATGGCCATGCTCTGCTGAGCCGCTGGCCAATTGAGACCATGCATCGGGCCTTCCTTCCCTCCGATCCGAAGAGCTGGTGGAAAGAGCCTCGCTCGGCTCTTTGGGCTAGAGTGCTGGTTGGGGAACGTCCGGTAAACGTGATCACCACACACCTCGGCCTCGGCTGGCACGAACGCGTGCTTCAAATTGAAGAACTGCTCGGTCCGCAGTGGATTGGGGGAATCCCTTCCGAGGAGCCTGTCATATTTTGCGGCGATTTGAATCTCACGCCCTCCAGTCAAGGCTACCACCGCGCCGCGCGAGTCTTGCGCGACGCTCAGCTCGAATGCGCCGGCCATCGCCCGATCAACACATTTACATCAGCGAGGCCCTTCACGCGTCTCGACCATGTTTTCGTGTCCAAGTCACTAGAGGTTTCTAATGTTTCGGTTCCGCGGCACCACCTCAGTCGCTTCGCATCGGATCATTTGCCTCTCGTGGTTGACCTGCAAGTTGCACGCGCAGCCGCCGGTATGTCCACGCACACGTCGCTATTATCGCCGTCCCATACAGGCAGAACAGGGTGATGCGAAGCGGCGTCAAATGGTCGGTCTGGTCGCCAAACACGACGGGCACCGTCGCGCGCAGGGCATGCAGCGGAAAACACCATAGCAAATAGGTGGGCAGCGGTACGCCGATGAGCGGCAGAATGTAGTTCTTTGCAAAATACGGCACCCCGGGGATGAGCATCGTGAACAGCGAAACCGGCCCGTAAGCGCCTTCAGGAATCCGATGCCGGAAGCGGTCGAGCCGTCGTGCAAACAAAGGAGTAAAAAGCCGAACCAATCCGTAGCTAACAAGCAGTTGGATCAAGATGGAAACGGTGACCAAGCCGACTCCGAGCGGCCCGCCCCAGCGCACGCCGGCCAACACGTGGAGAACACTCACGGGAAAGCCGACCAGCGGCAGAACCACAAGGGCGAGAAACATCAGCCCGCCGTTGAGTTCCTCCGCTTTGGCGCGCAGCTCCCGCAGATCGATCTGCCCGTAAAGGAAGTGCGCCGCCACGAGCGCGATCCCAACACCGACGAAGAGACGCCACGGCAATTGCTTTTTTTTGGTGTCATTTTCCGGCGCTTCCACGGATTCAATGACCCGCCGCCGTCGCTGCAGTTGCGCCGCGCAAAACGCAGGCGGAAATTCTCCGATGCGATTCGAAAGCTGACCAGCGCCGTCGGCCCGCCTACGAGGCCACCGCCTGCCGAACGCGTGCCTGCACTTTGTGCCAGATCGCCAGCAGCTTTTCGAAATCTCCGCTGCGCGAAGTGCTGTCGATCACGTAGTCAAATTTACCGATTTCCAATAGTTCGCGTTCCGCCGTCGTCAGTCGATGCGCAATTTCGGCCGCACTGTCCTGCCCGCGCAGCTCCATGCGTCTGCGAAGTTCGGCAATGGGAACGTTGATGAAAACGGTGGCCATGTGCTTCGCCACGAGTGGATTCTCGAGAGCTGCCCGGCGAAAGTTGTCCACGCCTTGGACGTCGATGTTGATCACCAGACTCCGACCAGCCGCCAACGGTTCGAGGACCGACGAGGCCAGTGTCCCGTAACGATTTTTTTGGTGAACCCAGGCCCATTCCAGAAAAGCGCCTGCTGCGACTTTCTTGTCGAACTGCTCGGCCGTCAGAAAATGGTAATGCACGCCATCGATCTCGCCCGGTCGCGGCGGGCGCGTCGTCGTGGTGATCACACGGGAAAAGCCGGGGACTTCCGCCACCAGCCGCTCACAGAGCGTCGTTTTGCCGGAACCAGCGGGTCCCGCCAAAATCAACAGCACCGGCGCCTGCGCTTCGGCCGAGGCCGTTTCTTGCGCCGTTTTCGCCGCACCGGCCTCTATGCCGGCGTGCGTCGTTTTTTTTCCAGTGCTCGTAGCCATCGCTCGTCTCCGCGTCAGTAGGTGAAGGCGATGGTGGTCAGCACCAAACCGTAGGCGGCCAAAGCCCCACCCAGCACCCGCGGGCGTCCACGCGTGGCAAACAGCCAATGAAAGAAGTCGCGCAATTTGTACGGCACCGCACCAAGGTAAATCGCCAAGGACGCCGCCAGGTACACGAACGACACCAGGCAGAGCCGCTGCGGTTTGTCGTATTCCATGTAGGCCGCCATCAGCAGCCGCCAGCCGGCCAGCAAGGTGAGTATACACAGGCCGCGCACCGCGAGAAAATCGGGCACGTAGAAAAACGCCGATCCTGCAAGCGCCGCGAAGAGCAGCGCCCACGGCTCTGGCTTGGAAAACAGCACGAGATCCGCCGTCGACAGATTCCAAACGAGATACACGAACCACACCGCAGCGCCGCCGAAAAAGATCGCCGCGCCTGATTGCGAGCGAGGCAGCGCCTTCAACGTCGATTGTACAGCCGAGTTGTCGAGCAACAGGACGATGCCGAAAACGAGCAGAAACACACCGGTCAAAAGCGTGGCGAGCAGCAGCGACATGAAATTTGAGAATGAAAGGTTAAAGCCCCGCAAACTCCCGCCTTAAAGGCAAGTCCCGGGACAACGACTTCGATTTTTACAACGCCGATAAAACGCACTGGATCCCTCCCCGCATCTTTAAACGACGGCTCACTCGGCCAGCACCAGCTCGCCGTAGAGCGAACTCACCGTGGCGCGCTCGATGCGAAGCGGCACCAACTGGCCGACGAGCCTCGGATTGGCGTCGAAAATCGCGACACGGTTGCCGCGGGTTCGACCGGTTAAACGCCGCCCCGATTTATCCGGGCCTTCCACGAGCACTTCTTCCGTTTTGCCGACGAGCGATTCGTTTCGGCGCAGCGAGTTTTTGTGAAGCAGGTCCAACAGGATCTGATTGCGCTGCTCCTTCACGTCTTCCGCGATTTGATCCCCGAGTGTCGCGGCAGGCGTGCCTGAGCGAATCGAGTATTTGAAAATGTAAGCCATGTCGTAATTGCACGCTTCGAACAACTCACGCGTCTGGGCAAAATCTTCATCCGTTTCGCCTGGAAAGCCCACGATCACGTCGGTTGAAAAATACATGTCCGGCCGAACCCTAACCAGCGCGTCGACGATTTCCTTGTAACGCTCGCGTGAATACGGGCGGTTCATCGCCTTCAAAATGCGATTGCTGCCGGACTGCATCGGCAGATGCACACATTCGCAGAGTTTCGGCAGACGCGCGAAAGCTTCGACCAAGTCTTGTTTGAACCCGCGCGGATGCGGCGACGTAAAACGGATGCGCTCGATCCCGGGAATCGCATGCACGCGCTCCAGCAGACGCACAAACGGTGAAACACCGCCTTCGTGCACGTAGTCGCGGCGGCCGTAACTGGTCACGATCTGCCCAAGCAAAGTGATTTCACGCGTCCCGCGCTGGGCCAACTGCTCGCACTCGCGCACGATCTCGTCGATGGGCCGCGAGCGTTCGTCGCCACGTGTCTTCGGCACGATGCAAAAAGCGCAATCCATGTTGCAGCCCTGCTGGATCGAAACAAACGCGCTGACCTGAGGCGCGTTGCCGTTTTCGTCCACCAAATGATCGCGAATCGCGTTTTGCGATCCGGCTTCTTCTGCAATGTCGATAATCGTCTCGCCGACCGGCACGCCGGCATCGCGCGCTGCCCGAAGGTTGTCCAGGTATTCCGGCACTTGGTGAAATTTCTGCGTGCCTACGATCAGATCGAGATCGGGCAACCGCTCCAGCAAATCGGCTCCGCGATTCTGGGCCATGCAGCCAAGAATTCCCAAAATAAAATCGGGGTTCTTCTTTTTCCGACGCTGCAGGTAACCGGCTTTACCGATGGCTTTTTGTTCGGCCGCGTCGCGCACGCTGCAGGTGTTGAGCAGCATGATGTCGCAATCGTCTTCGGAAGTGACGATGCGATAGCCGCGCCCCCGCAACATCGCCGCGACAGCCTCACTGTCGCGCTCGTTCATCTGGCAGCCGTAGGTTTTTATGTAGACGCGGTTCAAACGGGAAGAGGCGCTTACCTACCCCACTCGGCCGAAGCGTCAAACGGGAAAACCGGTTTTAGATCGGCGAGAGCGTCGAGAAAGCTCACGCTTGCAGGGGAAGAGCTGCTCAAAACTTCGTTGACGATAAGGGCCGATCGCGCGCTCTTAAGCTTACCGATGAGCCAAGACGCTGCCCCTATCTTCGGAAGGTCTTTAGGCAGGCGTGTTCCTTGGATCACGCTCTGCACAGCCGCTCCGGCCGTGTTTTTGGCCCGTTTTCCTGCGGCGTTCGATCCCCTCATTTACAACCGTAAACTAATTTGGGCCGGACAAATCTGGCGCGCAGTCACGGCTCACTGGGTTCATTTTTCGAACACCCATCTCTTTTGGAATTTAGCCATTCTCGTTCCGGCTAGCGCGTGGCTTGAGCGCCGCTCCGCAGCAACGTTACTGCGTGCGGTGCTTTTCGCAGTGCCGGCGATCAGCTTGGCGTTGCTGGTACTTGCACCTTCTTTGGTCCAGTACGCCGGAATCTCTGGAGTGGCTTCGGCCGTACTGATCGCGCTGGCTGTACACGGTTTACGCACCGAGCCGCGAGCGCGTTGGCTGTGGTCGGCGGTCATTTTGCTGTTTGCGACAAAAGTGGTTTACGAAGCAGTCTCGGGGCAACCGTTGAGCCACGAGCTTTCGGAAAAGCACGTTTCAAGTGTACCGCTGGCCCACATCGTCGGCGCCCTGGTGGGGGCGATTGCTGCGTTCACCACCCAGGCTCGACCCGGCTCACTCGTGCGTCCCGAGTCTTCCCAGACCTTCCCGCCGCCTCAAATTTAACAACACATTGGCGAAAATAGCGTGGCGCCCGCTCTCACGCTTCCTTTTGCTTTGTCTGTCATGGGCTTCTTCGACCGTTTTACCTCCAACAAGGATAACCCCCAGCCTTCGGACAAACCCAACGGCGCGACGCCGCCACCCCCTGGCAGCGTTCAGGCGCGGTTGCTCGCGGCTCGAGAAAAACTCGAGGCAAAAGACCTCAATGGAGCTCTCGAAATGTACGAAGAGTTGTTGATCACCTCCGGCGACAGACCCGACGTGCTCGTGGCCGTCTCAGGCGATCTCGGCTCCTGCGGGTACGTTGACCAAATCGTGGAATTGGTGGCGCCTCGCTACGACGCCGAACGTCACGGCCCGGCGACGGGCTTGAATCTTCTCCAAGCGTATCTTGCCACGCGCAACACCACGGCCGCCCAGCACTTGCTCGACATCCTCTTCGCGCTCAAACAGCCGGAGATCGAGGATCGTCTCTACGGATTCTCGAATGCGTTGGCCGAGCTTTTGGAAGCGGAGCGTCGCGGCCAACTGCCGCCGCCTCCTCCTTCGTCAAAAAGCGACGGGCAGGACGATTCGGCTTCAAATGCAGAAGCTCAGCCGCGCGTCAAAACCGTTAGCCTGGTTAGCATCAGCCGCCCCGTTTGGTCCTATGGTTTGGATGGAGTTCCAGGCATCCTTCCGCAAAAGGAGGGCCGCAACCGTCGCATCGCATTTGCTCAGCTCGCCTTGCCCGACGTCGGCGACTGGCTGCAGCGCATGGGCCAGCCTGAGGACGACCTCGCCCGCCTCAGCCGCGGCATCCCGCTCTGGCTGCACGAGTCGATGTATTTTTGTCCGCACTACACGCCCATCGCAGCGATCGCGATGATGGAAAAAGATCATTACGGCATCTTCGGCGCCGAGTGGACGACCGACAACATCCGCCAGCTCGTCGACACGTGCGAAGGCGGCCTAGACTACGTTTTCACCGGCGCCCTCCGTCACAAGAGCGGCGACTACAGCATGGTGCTCCGCTTGTGGGAAATTAAGAAATTCCGCGAACGGAAAACCTTCCAACTCCAATGGACGCCTGCCACCGCCAACTCCGAGCTGATGCAACTGCACGATGCGCTGCGGATGTTCATGGAATTCAAGCCGTACCCGGACGGCAGCGGCCTAAACTACGCGCCACCACCAAATCCCTTCGCATGGTGCGATACACTGGGCACCTGTCTTTCCTTCTTCCTCGCCGAAAAAGGCGTCCTGCCAAAGGAGCAAATCGCCTCTCCGGCCGAAAACCTGGCACGCATCGCAGCCCGTGCCGCCTCTTCTGAAACCGCATCGCTCGCTTGGCTGGCTCTCCGCGACCGCGCGCCGAAAATCGGCGTGACGCAGGCGATTCCACCCGACGCGCCATTGAACGAAACACCGCTCGTCCTTCAGGCGAAAGAAGCGCTCGGCCTCTAAGCGCGGGGTCAGCAATTCGGTGCCCGACCACCGCTTTCGATCACATGACGGCCGATTTGTTGATCGCCGAGCTTCGCACGCACCGCAACCCGGTCAACGTCGCCGGCCAGCGTCGATTTGGCATTACGCCGCTCACCGAGCAACTCGGCGTGAGCATGCCGTTTCTACGTGCTATCGCCAAAAAGCACCGCCAAGACCATGCACTCGCCTTGGCTCTTTGGAACAGCGCAATCCACGAAGCACGGATTCTCGCCTGCTTGGTCGAAGACCCAGCCCGCGTCACCCGCCGCCAATCTGAAACTTGGGCTCGCGCTCTAGATTCGTGGGATATCTGCGATCAATTCTGCGGCGAGGTCATGCCCTACGTCCCGTTTGCACTCGAAAAAATTACAGCGTGGACGAAGCGAGATGCTGAATTCGTAAAGCGGGCCGGCTTTGTTCTCTTGGCGCGCATGGCGGTGCGGAGAAAAGATCTGCCGGACGATGTTTTCCTGGACTTTCTCCCAATGGTTCGGCGCGAGGCGCATGACGACCGCAACTTCGTGCGCAAAGCCGTGAACTGGGCGCTCCGTCAGATTGGCAAACGCAGTGTTCGTCTCCGCTCGGCCGCGATCAAAGAGGCGAAAACCGTCGCGCAAATCAATTCTCGCGCCGCTCGCTGGATCGCAAAAGACGCCTTGCGTGAGTTGCAGGCTAACACTCGATAACGCCGCCGGCAAGCTGCCCGCAACCAGCTGCGATATCTAAACCGCGACGCTGACGCACGGTGCTCGGAAGATCGTATTCCGCGAGGATGGTCTGGAACCGCTTCGCCGTTTCCAGATGTCCGGGCCGCCCATCGTAGCCATCGGTCGGGTTGAGCGGAATCAGGTTAATTTGAGCCTGCAAACCTTTCAGCAGACGCCCGACCGCATGAGCCTGTTCTGGCGTGTCGTTCTTCCCCTCGATCAAAGCCCACTCGAAAAAAATACGTCGGTCGAGTTTCTGCACGAAGTAACGGCACGCCTCCATCAGCTCTTCAAGCGGCCACTTTTTCGCCAACGGCACTAACGCTTCTCGCTCGGCTTGGCTCGCAGCATGCAGGCTGACCGCCAGATGAACCGGCCTGGCTTCGTCCGCCATCCTGATAATCGCTGGCACGATTCCCACCGTGCTGAGCGTGATTTTCTTCGCGCCGAGCGCCAGTCCATTGGGATCGCGCAGAATATCGCACGCTTTCATGACGGCCTCGTAGTTGTGCAGCGGTTCGCCCATTCCCATCAGAACGACATTCCGCAACCGATCGCCAGAGGCACGCAGCAATCGCTGAACATGCAGCGTTTGCAAAACGATTTCGCCAGCCGTGAGGTTTCGTTTAAAACCCATCTGCCCGGTCGCGCAGAAAACACAACCCATCGCGCAACCGACCTGACTGCTGACACACGCGGTCACCCGTCCGGTGAACCTCATCAGGACCGTTTCGATGGAACCTCCCGCTTCGAGCGAAAGCAGAAATTTGCGCGTGAAGCCATCCGTGCTCGCTAGCTCGCGTTCGACGCGGCTGACGCCAATCGTGCACTCCGACTCCAAGCGTTTGCGCATTTTGAGCGGAAGCTCCGGCATCGCTCCAAACGTGTCCACGCATTCATAATAGAGATAGCTCCACAACCGCGCGGCATGCACCACGCTGAAATCCCAAGAAGCGATAAATTCGTGCAGCTCCGCCCGGGTGAGTTCCAGGAGGTTAATCGCTGCGTCGGATCTTCGCACGCGGGCCACCAAAGCAAAGTTCACCGCGAGCTCAAGTGGGTTTCTCGAATGCTCCCCTCCACGCTCACGTTTTGGGCGCGCCGCCGGATTGCGGCGCGCCCAACCAACATCTCCCGCTTCGCGCGAATTGGATCTACTTGTGCTCCATCGGCGGATCATCCGACTTGCCTTCGTAGGCGTGCACTGAGCGCGCTGAATCGCTCCAAGTCGGTAAATTCGCCCGGCGCCAGAAATGCGTGTGGGTAATGTCCGCCTTCAATTCAGGTTCGTCGGCTTTTAACATCAGCTGATTGATCGCCGCGTAAGCGATGTCTTCGGGGTGCAAATGAAGCTTTTCCGCTAACCTGCAAATTGGTGCAAACTCCTCGTCGTCAAGATAGACTTTGATCGCCGGCATGGCAGCCTCCTTTGTTTTGGGGTTAAGGATTTTCTGGCTCCGAAATTACTCGTTCCAGAGCACCGGAGCAAGCCTCACAACGAATATTCTATCTCACACAAGCCGCTGGTGCCAAAGTACAAGCGGCAATTATTCTTCCGCGTTATTACCTGCAATGCATCGCATCGCATTTTCAGCCGAAACCTTTCCCCCGGCTACGAACATCCTCTATGTACCCTAGGCATGAGAGCGGGGTTTTACTGATTGCACTGCGCATATTTTGCTCTCCTTCAGGCTCCTAAGCTAATGCAAATCATTGGCTAGTAAAAGCCCGTTTTGGCAGGTTTTCACGCAAAGCCCGTGTAGTGGTTTCCCTGCTTCCTAGCCTTCCGGCTAGTTAGCAGTGGAACTTCCGGCTCCAGAGCAATACCGACGATGGAATGTCTGCGTCCGGTTCTTCTGGAATAACGACTCGTACCTCTTCGTCTCCACTTCCCGCACCGCCGATATAACGAGTCCCTTCTCGTGCGCTACCTAGAATCAACTCCACCTTTCGCCGCGCTGCCAGACGCACGCGGGCAACATGATCGGCCGCCCTCCAGCGCGCTGCTCGCCGCTGCCATGCATGCGCAGAGCGAGGGAGTGCTGATCGCTTCCCGACGCTGGAGCAAGAAAGGTCTGCGCATTCTCTTCGCGAATGAAAGTTTTTGCGCACTGACCGGCTACACAGGCCGCGAGCTTCGCGAGGCGGGTCATGGTTTTCTCCACGAGAACAAAGCCGATCTCACCCAACTTCATCGGTGGCAGACCCGTCTCACGGCAGGCACAACCCTCAAAGGTGAAGGATACTTAACGCGCAAGGACGGAGCCCGCGTGTATTCATCTTGGAACTACTGCCCCGTTTCCGACCAACACGGCAAGGTCACGCACATCGTTGCCACATATCGGGACCTTACCGAAAAGCGCCGGTTGCAGGAGGCGTTGATTCACTCTCAGCGCTTGGACGCTGTAGGACGCCTAGCGGGCGGCGTAGCTCACGATTTCAACAACCTGCTTTCCGTCATCAACGGCTACTGCGAAATGATGGCCTCAAAGCGAAAGGTGCGTCGGCTAGCCACTCACGAGCTCCAAGAGATCCACGAAGCCAGCCAAAAAGCCGCTCGCCTCGTCGGACAACTGCTGGCGTTCAGCCGTCGACAGCCGAGCAACCCGCGAATCGTAAACTTGGACCAACTCGTGCGGGACAATAGCACGATTTTGTCACGGTTGCTCAAGCCGAGCCGCTCGCTCGAATTCTCGTTGAACGCAGGTCCTGCCAATATTCGAGTCGACCCAGCTCAAATCCAACAGGTCATCCTGAATCTCGTCGTAAACGCCCGCGATGCTCTCCCCGAAGGAGGCTCAGCCGTGGTGACAACGTCGCTCCGTGAAGCCGCTCCCAACGATCAAGATAAGTCAAAGCGGCGCCATTTCGCGGTCCTTTCCGTCTCCGACAATGGCTCAGGAATGGATGAAAACGTCCGTTCCCATCTTTTCGAACCATTCTTTACAACTAAATCGTCTGGCAAAGGCACCGGTCTCGGGTTGGCTCTGGTGTACGGGGTGGTTCAACAAAGCGGCGGGTTCATTCGCGTCGAAAGTTCCCCCGGACACGGGTCCACCTTCGAAATTTTTCTCCCCGTGGCAAACCAAGCGGTGCGCCGCCGAAGCGGCACTCTCCCCGCCCTTCCGGTTACAAAAGGCCGGGAGCACGTGTTGCTGATCGAGGAGGACAACATGCTGCGGAACATGCTTTCCAACGTGTTCCAAGCCGACGGGTATTCCCTTGAGGCGGTTTCGACCACGAGTGAAGCGCTTGAGCGGTTGAAACGAGGCGGCACTTCTTTCGATTTGGTCATCGCGCAAGCATCTGGCCGGCCGAGTTTGGCGGAGGACGTATTCGCACGTGCACTACACACCGTTCTGCCGAATGCCTGCGTGCTCACGATCGGGAGCGGAGAACACACCCTTTTCCCGCATCTTAATCCGGCCTGCCAAGCCAACCTGCCAAAGCCTTTTACTTTAAGCGCGCTGCTTAAAACTGCACGCAGCCTGCTCGACAGCAGGCCGGCTGGATTAAGAGCGAGTTGACCCGCTGCGCCAGCGTCCTTTGCTCAGGGATCGCATGCCGATCTACCTTATTCGCCACGCCCACGCGGTCGACGCCGATGAAGATCCACGGCGGCCTCTGAGCGCCCGAGGGCAATCGCAGCTACGACAGCTCCTTCGGTTTTTCCAAAATCGAGCCGCATTCCAACCGCTGCAGTTTTGGCATAGCCCCCTTTTGCGAGCGCGTCAGACCGCAGAGCTTTTGGCAGGCGGCCTGAAGTCACAACCCGCGCTGATCGAAACCAGCGGCCTTCTCCCCGACGACTCGCCGGATGAATTGGCCGACCGGCTCGAAGGCAGCCACGAGCCCGATCGGATCGGTGTAGTCGGCCATCTCCCTCACCTCAGTGCGTTGGCGACACTTCTCGTGCGGGGGAAAAATGGAGCCGAGATTTTCGACTTCAAAAAAGCAGCCATTCTCGCACTGGAAGCGACTGGACGGAGTCATAAAAAGACCGGCCGGGCCTTGTGGGAAGTATGCTGGTTCGTTACGCCCGAAGTTTTCAGCGAGTACCAAATCGAGCAAACAACTTAAAGCATATGCAGCTCGACTTATTGCCCACGCGCCACGGCAGCGCCGCCGAAAACATGGCGATCGATTTCCTGTTGTTGCAGGCTTATCCGACCCCGAACGTTCGCTTTCGGCATTATGGCTGGCATCGACCAGCGTTTACTTTCGGCTACGGCCAAACGCTTGAGTTTGTGCGGTCTCAATTGCCTGCGGAGGAAAATGTCGAGATTTGTCGGCGGCCCACCGGCGGCGGAGTCGTCGACCACAGGAATGATTGGACCTACTGCTTAGTTATACCCGCTGAGCACGTTCTTTGTGAAGCACGGGCAACCGAGTCTTATCGTTTGGTCCACACGTGCATCCGCGACGCTTTCATCAGTCTGGGAGAGCACGCTGAATTGAACGAGGCAACGAACGAAGCAGCCGCCGCGGGCCCAGGCGTGTGTTTTACCAAGGCGGAAGTACACGATGTCGTAAAACCACAAACCAGAGCCAAAATTGCCGGAGCGGCCCAAAAACGTTCGAAACGAGGGATGCTGTTCCAAGGCTCGATCGCCCGTGCGACAATGACTCCAAGTTTCGACTGGGAACGTTTTCAAGACGCTTTTACGTCGTATTTGGCTCAAGCACTCGAAACACTCGCCCAACACGCGCCGTGGCCGGACATTCCAGAAGAAATGCTCCAGGGCCTGATCGACCAATACAGCAGCGAAGATTGGAATGGCTATCGTTAGCTAAGTTAACTAGCCGCCGCCCGCTACGCCAATGTCTCTGCCTCTGGTTAGCGTTTGCATACCCTCTTACCAGGCGGACGATTTCATCGGTGATGCCCTCGCAAGCATTGCCGCACAAACGTACGAGCACTGGGAAGTGGTAGTGACTGAAGACGGAACAAAGCAGTTGTTTTCCTCTAATCCAACTAACGCTAAAACCGCGCTGGCGTTCTTCAGGCTCGCGTGGCAGTGGGCTACGAGCCGTTAACAGCGGCCGATTTGCGGAAAGCAAGGATGCACGTATTGGTTAAGAGCTGCGATGGCAGCAGCTCCATCATGCATTTGAGATCAGAGGATATTTCCATCGGCGTTACGGTTTACAGGCGCCTCGATTTTCTCGCAGAAGCGCTCACTTCGGCCGTGAATCAATCCGTGCCGGTTCAGGTCCATCTGCACGATGATGGCTGCACGGACCGAGCCGGTCTGCAGCGCATACTCGACCAATTCGGCGATCGCGTGCGTTATTTCCGCAACGCGCAGACTCTCGGGCTATTCCAGAACATGAACGAGTGTATTTGGAATAGCCCTACGCCCTGGGTTTCAGTGTTGCACGATGACGATGTTCTGGAGCGAAACTTTGTCGCAAACATCCTCGAAGTCGCGCCGCAGGTGGAAAAATGCACCCTCTTCTGCGGGGGAACCACTTATATCGACAAAGCGGGCAAACCGTTTTACCTGAAAAGTCCGGCCCGCGGGACTGTGTGGAAACAAATACCGCCGGAGTTGCAAGCCGTGGAAAACCAGCTGGCTTTTCCAGGTCAATTGATGCACGTCGAAACCGCCAAACGCCTTGGCGGTTTTCCTGGTAACTCGGTTTACACCGGCGACTGGGATCTTTGGTTTCGGTTGACGGCCGAAGGCGGCGCCGTGCAGCTCGGAGCGAATGTTGCGCGCTACCGTTCACACTTCGGAGCTGATCGAGGAACAACGGCTGCCAGCAAATCAGGTCGAAAGGTTCCTGGTTGTGCGGCTCAGGTTAAGAAAAATCTAGCACATCTGCGCAGGTTAGGAATTCAAACTCGGTTTGACCGCCGCACTTGGGCGCAGACGTACGGGCCCACTTATCGGGACCTGCTTGCGTATTCCTGGAAAATGCCGCGCTGGTTGCTTCGTTACAATCGGAAGTTGCTCCTGTTGGCCGTGCCTCAAAGCCGGGCCGCAAAGCTTCTCCATTGGGTCTCGAAGATTTCGGGCAATACGGGACTGCGTGTGGCCGGCTTGGCCCGGATCGCCTTGGAAAATATGGGCTACAAAATGCCCCAGGCGTTTTAGGATCCGCGCCCGAGGCTCTGTGTGTCTCGCGTCCCTCATTGTCCACTTTAACCACAAAAGCTGCAGGCGCGGAAGCCTGCAGCAGTATAAAGTGCTAACCGATTTCAGAGAGGTTACCGGCCGGGAATCATTCCTTTCATCATATCGCCCATGCTCGGCATTTCGAACTTCTTGTAGTCGGCAGGCGGCTGGAACAACGAATCGGGCTGCGCGCCCTTTTCCACTTTCGTCACCTCCATGCGCATTTCCTCCGGGCCATTTTCTTTGGAGCGCTGTATCATCCGCAGCACAAAGAAATCGCCTTGCTCGGCGAATTTAGCCCAAGCATCTGGTTTTTGCTTGCGAGCACCAGGGCCGCCCTGGTTTGCCATCATGAATTTGCCCATTTCTTTTGTCACCCAAAGCTCCGTGCGCTTTTTGCCAGAAACGCCCACGTACTCCTCGGCCTCGACACCAGCGATCTTCTCTTTGCGGCCGGTGGGCTTGAAATCGATCTGATCCCCTTTCGCTTCCGCCTTTTCGTTTCCGGGGTTCAGTTTGTGGACCATGTACATCTTTTCGCTCTCCATCAGCATGATCGACTCCTGCGTTTCCATGTTCATGATCACGCTCACTTTTTCGTCCTTGTTTCGCTTGGAGGACTGTCCGGCCATTTCCACGCGCATGTGCGCGCCTTTGATGTAATAGGTCATCGGCATCGGAGTGTCGTTCTTACCTCCTGTCATTTGCATATCCACCTTGCCTTCGAAAGCGGAGGCGACGTGGGCGCTGATGGCTGACAGGACACAAACTCCGGCAACCCGGAGGAACAGTAACGGAGATTTCATAGGGTGATGAGTTGAATTTGCAGGCAGGACTCAGTCCGACGATTCGAACCGAAACCTACTACTATCACTACTTACGAATTCCGCAGCCAAAATTACACGTTTTCTGGCGGTTGCTGAAGAACTCTTGCGGGCACCTCGTGAAGGAAGTGCCACGCCGAGCGCGCTTAATTCAGTCCCGGCACGGGAAATCCGATGAAACCGCCGCCGGCGGCCACCTCTTCCTCCACGTTCTCCTCGTCTGGCAACTCTTCGAGCGGAGCAAATCTTTCCGAGGAGAAACCGAGTTCCTGTTGTCCTTGATGAAACGGATCGGGCGGGTTGTGCAGCTCTTCCAAGAGCAGGCCGACCGTGGCCGATTCACCGCCCTTGACGATCTTCTCGCGGCCAAGAAAAACTTCACGCACCACGTACGTTTTCCCCTTCACGGGAAGTTGTTTGTACAAAGCGCGAACGAATTGCGGGAAACTATCGTTCGTGCAAATGACTTTCTGACCTTTGATCATGGCAGCTATTTTAGCGCGATTTTGGAAATGTGAAACTCAGGAAATTCGGAAAATGGATTGTAGGGGAAACTCGCGCAAAAAGGATCTTTCCAGAAAAGCGCTGATAGATTCTCGAAGCCAGTTCGTTAACCTCTGGGGCTCCTTCGCAAAACGACAAAATCACTCGATCCGCCCCTCGTCGAAATCGATCAAATCAGGCACGCTGATAATTTGCTCAAGTCGATCCTCACAGCCCATGGCCGTGAGGGCTTCCTTGAGAAAATCACGACCGGCCGGAGTCATGCCTTTTTGCACCAACTCGCGATTCCATTTCCCCGCACGAACCTCCGACGGCAGAATCGCTTTCAACTTCGCCTCAATCTCTTCGTCCGTAGCCGATTCATGTACAATCTTCTCTACGGCATTTGGGTCGATACCGAGGTGAAGACAAAGGAAGCGATCCAAGCCGCGTTTGTAATTTTTCGCATAACTTTTTGGCAGGGAGCCATTTGCCTTCACGTATTTGCATTTGGCGAGGAAACGCGGCAGGTAGAGCAATCCGGTGGCGGGATGCGGCAGATAAGGTGACGGCAGACAGGTCAGCACCTCACCCGTGGAACCTGGAATAGGTTTAGACGGCATGGACCGCAGAGTGTTGTTGCTGTTTTGCGAATCGCAAGCTCAGCGGGCACTGCAGAATTGGTTGGGGAAATGAGGCGTCGAGAAGGAAGATAATTATGCGACAAGGATCTTTTCACTAACAACTTATAAAACATCCAAAAAAACCCCGTAATTTCCAGCCCCAATATCATAAATATATCTTCACTTATTCATTAATAAATCTGTCCATCTTTTCATATGCGTAAACTAGTTAAGGTCCTGCTCTGGTTCATTGGTGTGTTGGTTAGCGTGTTGATCGTCGCCATAGCGATTGTCTATTCGGTGAGCAGTCGAAGGCTTCATCGAACCTACGAAGTCACGGTAAAAACCCCACCTATTCCTTCCGACCCAAGCGCCATCGAGCGCGGTCAGCATATCGCACATACGCGCGGCTGCGTCGATTGCCACGGAGGAGATTTCGGCGGCGCGAAAGTCGTCGAGAACGGCGCGATCGGTCGTCTTTACGGCCCGAACATCACGCACGGTTCGGGCGGTCTGCCCGCCAGCTATACCGATACCGACTGGGTGCGGGCAATTAGGCACGGCGTCGGAACCAACGGCCGGCCGTTGTTCCTCATGCCCTCGCAGGAGTTTGCGCATTTCAGTGACGAGGACCTCGGCTCGCTGATTGCCTATTTGAAATCGGTTCCCCCGGTAGATCGCGCACGTGTGCCGATCTCGCTCGGGCCGGTCGGTCGCGTTTTAGTGGCCACCGGCAAGTTCCCCATCGCCGCGGCAACGATCGACCACGCCGGACTTCAACCAGCTACGGTGAAACCAGGTCGCACCGTGGAGTACGGCCGGTATCTGGCGGTCGGTTGTGTAGGTTGTCACGGTCCCAACTACTCGGGCGGTCGCATCACGGGCGGACCACCGGACTGGCCGGCTGCCGCTAACCTGACGGCCCACCCAACAGGAGCCGTTGCAAGCTGGAGCGAAACGGATTTTATGAATGCGCTTCGCACCGGTCGCCGACCAAACGGCAGTGAAATCAGCCCTGTAATGCCGCGGGCATTTGGACAAATGAACGAAACTGAACTCGGCGCGCTCTGGCTGTTCATTAAGCAACTTCCTGCTGCCGCCACCGGAACCCGTTAAAGATTTACGTCCATCACGGACGGTTCACTACACCAGTGTCGCGGCGGGAACAGCATGACCGCGGCACTGGTTTCAATTTTGAATTTGAAGCCAATCTCCGTCCCGTTTGTCTTTATTGACCGGTTCGTTTAGGTGCCTGCGTAAGATTTTGAATCCAATTGCCGGTATACTGCTTGTAGGCATCGAACCCACGCGCCGTAAGAGTAGTGGTAAGTTTACTGGTAGCTTCCTGCGCAAGGCTGGCCAGCTGGGCGGTACGATCTTCCACGCTGAGCTCATTATTCCGACGAATCGTCGCAGCACGCTGTTGAACGTCTTGTTGAATGCTGGCCGCCTGAACCGCGGTCGAAACCGGCAAATCGAGCCGTGCCGCAATGCGATTGACGAGTGAATATTTAGGATCGGTCGCTTGTTTAAGTTCCTCGTAACGGTCTGCACTGAGCTGATCCTGCATCTTCGCCAGAATCGTGTCGCGTATCTTCATTGCTTGGTCATTTCCCACGTAACCCGTGGCCACCGAGCCGTATTGGTCTTCTGCAGCGCGCGTGGCGAGAAACAGCGCGCGAAACTCTGCTTCCGAAGGTTTGAATATCGATAACTGGCTGCGGATCACGTTGGCCGTCCCGCTCGAGCGAAGCTCATAATTCAAGAGCTCGTCGGGCGAAAGCAGAGAGGCCAGATCCGAACGTTGTTCTTTTTCCAAAAGAGAAATTTTTTCACGATCTTCCGGAAGCAACATGCCATTGGCTTTGGAATAAACTTCATTCCGCAACTCACCGTAATCGGAAAGAATCGACTGCATTTGCTCGAGTTTGTCCGCCGACAAGTCTCCATACTGGCGCTTCTGCCAGGCCAGCCGCTCATCGTTGTTCGGAACACCGTCGGCTCCAAGAATCGCTTTGAGTTCTTCTCGCTCCTTCTTGTTCGATTCGCGCAACTCACTCATGAGCTTCGCGTCGTAGTTGAAGCTGCCACGTTGCCAGTACGGCACATCTTCCTGCTTCGCGAGCAATGCCTTGCGTGGCCCCGAGTATTTCTCATCGACAATCGCCGCAACAATCGCCCTCACCAACGAAGGAGGAAACCCTGCCGCGCGCAAGCGCTCGGCGAATGCCTTAAGATCGCTGGATTGGAGGTTGCTCCAGGTTTTGGAATCGAGGACGACACTCATGGCTTCGCCGACACCGGAGCCAGCAGGTACGGCAGCTTTGGTTGCGGTCAGAGTGGTCGACACAGCAGCTGCGGCCTGATCTGACTTACTCCCGGACATTCTTACGAAGAGCACAGCAAGAGCGGCATTGGCCGCGATAGAGATAGCGAGAACAACGGCGAGGGGTTTCATAATTTAATGAGCCGAACCTTAGGTAAACGCACGAACTGACGATTCGTTACGAAAAAAATAGTAAGGAGTGAGTCCGATCCGCCTTTTTGCTCAAAAATCGCCAGGGCTTTGATCCGCATCAAAGCCGAGAATCCTCAGCGTTGTTAAGCTTTTTCCATGCAAGAATCCATTCACGGACACGAAGTCATCGGCATGATGGTCGAATCGGGCAAGACATACACCATCGACACGCTTTGTGCTGACATTGTTCAACGTTTCGGCCCGGACGCGCGTTTTCACACCTGCTCGGCCGATAACCTTACGCCTAAGGAGCTGATCGTTTTCCTCGACTCGCGCGGAAAGCTCACGGCGGTGGAAGGCGGTTTCGTCTTCGGCGCCGGCCAGGCCTGCGGACATGGGGACCACGAACATTAAGAGTTTTGCGCGCTGGAACCCAAATTTTTCTTTCAACCAAGGCTTAACTGCCCCGAAGTGAGTAGGGAATCACGACGGCCGTTCCTATTCTCTTTTGTCGATCATGATATGATCGGCTTTGAAATCGTACTCGTTGTAACCCACGGTCCTGTCGATCTCGCTCGTAAAATGCCAGCCGAGATCGCCCAAGTTCTCGTGGGTTTCACCGCCTGCGAGAAGGTCTCTCGTGCTATCGACCATGCGTGGAGTTGCCTTCCTTTCCGACTCCTCCTGCGTGGGCGAGCTATAAACCCAATCACGTAAAGTAAAGCGCACCCATAACAGCGGGGGCGAATTGAGAGAAAAACCATTTCTTTGTAGTAATCTTATCCCTGAAGGATCGATCAGTTTGAATTTCTGATCAGGACTCCCCGAAGGGGCCGCATCAATCGAGGTCATCTTCACCGCGCCTTTGTACGCCTTAACGCTAATCAAACGCGTAACAAAACTGCCCATCCGCGCGTTTTCCCCAATGACGGGTTTTAGATTTGCAACTGTCACTTTTTGTATAAATCGAATTTTATATCGCCCGGAAAAACTCGTGTACGTCCAAGGCTGATCTTTATTCCACAACCAGTTCGCGCTAAGAAAAAGACCGACCCTGCAGCTAAAAGCGTCTGGTCCTTCTTTCTGCATGGGTGATGACATCCTCGGAGAAGGGGTATCGTTAAGGTATCCGCGACTATCGCTTCGTATCGCTTCATCAACAACTCCTGTCGGGCTAATCCACTTCCCCTCCAAAAGTTGTAGTTCAATCCGGCTGTACTCCTTAGGCATCGTGACAACCAGATCGCCACGCACATAGTCTGGTAGACTGGATTTTGGTTCCTTCTTCGCGAAATACGCACCCACGCTTTTCCAGCTTATGGTCAAGGGTTGATCGATTCTTTTTCCGCACTCTAGGTCGTCGCTAAAACTAGGTAAATGAGGCAAAATAACTGCCGCGATTAAAGCGCACGCCCCAAAGGTACTCTGCACTATCCAAGCGCGACGCTTGATGAATTGTTGCCCAACTCCGAACAACACCAGGACCAATCCGATACAAATTACCGCCAGTTGGTCATTTTGACTGAGGCTAATCGACAGCCACTGAGAAGATGCGATCGCAAGAATAACAACGACAACTATAGTTGATATCACCAAGAGCCAAAACGAACTTCCGCGGCGCGTGATGACTGAAAAAAGAAAAGCCAACACCACCAAGATCGAGTTGAGCAGGCAATGATAGGTCAGTACGCGTGCAATTTCAGATTGGTCAAAACCAAAGCCTAACCAAGTTGGCAGTAACAATACAAGTGGGCTGGCAACGCAGACGATCGAGGCGCCGAGGAGTTTTGCCACCAGCAACTGATTTCCCGCGACCGGGCGAGTGACCCAAAAGGAATTGTCGCCCACTAACGCATCTTCGTGAACCAGAGCACGCACAAGACTAACAACCAGGAGGACATCCGCCAGAAGTGAGCAGCCACCCACAAGACTTATCACCGAAAGGGCCTGGGCTCCGGCGCTATTTACGTAATACAACAGCAAGGGAATTCGGATCGCGATCAAAGCAAGCCAGCCCGCCCAAAGCGGCCAGATCGCACGGAGATCCTTCTTCATGATGTGCCAGATCATTTTCATACGAGTGCTCCCTTCTTTTCCTGCGGACGTTCCGCGCGCATCAGCGCCACGAAAATTTCCCTCAGGCTCATCGGATGAGCCGTCACGGTGGCCGAGGGAAATTTTTCGCGGCAAAGTGTCTCGGTTTTTTCACGAGCATATTCCTGCTCGATAAAACGAACCACCGAGCCGGCTTGCTCGAAGCACAACCAGCTTTTAGGAACAGCAACGGAATCCACCGCAGGCTCGTGCAGCGCCACTTCGATCCGTCGGAAGCGCGCCTGCAACGTTTCTACTTCTTCGGCGAGTTGCAGGCGGCCATTGCTCAAAATGCCGACCCGATCACAGAGCATTTCGACTTCATGAATGTCGTGGGATGAGATGAACACCGTCCAGTCGCCGATTTCCGACACTTCCAGCACGCCTTGGATAAACTCCTCCCGCACCAACGGGTCCAAACCGCTAAAGGGCTCGTCGAGTACCAGCAGCTTCGGCCGGTAAGCCAGCGACGACAGCAGCGCCGTTTTCATTAGCATGCCACGCGAGAGGTGCTTGAGCTTGCGATCCTGGGGAAGTTCAAAGCGCGCGAGCAGTTTTTTCTCAAGATCGCCGTCCCACTTCGGGTACCACGGCCGGCAATAATTCAAAAATTGCCGCACCGTCATCCATAGCGGTAGCTGCTGGTTCTCCGAAACATAGCCGATTTCTCGTCGCTCGGCCACGCCCAGCTTCCGCGAATCCACACCCAGCACGTGAGCACTGCCCGCCGACGGCAAAAGCAGGTTCATGAGCACCTTGATCGTCGTTGTCTTTCCCGCACCATTGTGCCCGAGCAGTGCGAAAATCGAGCCCTCCGGCACCGCAAGCGTCAGATCGTGAACCGCGTTGGTTTTCCCAAATCTGCGCTCTAGATTTTTTGTCTCGATCACGTTCATAAAGTTCAACCTCCGAGCCGTCGCCAATGTTTGCTGAGGCCCGTCTGCACTTCTTCGAGCGAAAGCCCCAGCTTCTTCGCCTCGACCACCAGTTTCTCCAAATCCGCACCGAGGAGCTCGGCCCGTTCGCGTTTGTCACCCTCAGCCAGCGCCGCGATTACGCTGCCCACGCCCGGAGTGGTCACCAACACGCCTTCGTTCACCAGGGTCGCCACGATCTTATGCGCGGTGTTGGGGTTGATCTTCAACTCTTGGCTCAGCAGCCGCACAGAAGGAAACGTCGCTCCTACTTTGAGCTGTCCGGTGACGACCGCCCGCTTGATCGCGAAAACCACCTGCTCTGTAACCGGCAGGCCAGGCTTAAGGTCAATCGTGAACGGGAGCATTCTGTACTAGCAATACTAGCACGGTTAGTACGGCAAGCAGATTTTTTCGTTAACTGGGTTCAAGTGGTCGGCCGCGTGGCTAACCGGCAGAACGAACCATTGCCGGTGGTCGCAACGAGGCGGCTCGGCAGTCGCCCCACCGCAATCGGACTCCACTTGGCTTAATGAACAAAGAAAAAGGCGCGCCGTTTCGGGCGCGCCTTGGAGATTTGAATTTGGTTTAGGCCTTACGGCAGATCCGTCGAGCCCATCAGGTAACGATCGACTTCGCGAGCAGCGCCGCGGCCTTCGTTGATCGCCCAGACGACGAGGCTCTGGCCACGACGGCAGTCGCCGGCGGCGAAAATGCCTTTGATGTTCGTCGTGTATTTCTCATGTTCGGCCTTGATGTTGGTTCGGGCGTCACGCTCGAGCTTGAGTTCGTCGAGGATGACTTGCTCAGGGCCGACAAAGCCCATCGCGAGGAGGACGAGATCGGCCGGAATCGTCTTCTCGGTGCCAGCCTGTTCAACGGGAACGAACTGACCTTTGTCGTTTTTGTCCCATTTGATTTGAACGGTCACGAGTTCCTTCACCTTGCCGTCGGCGTCGCCGACGAACTTCTTGACGGTGGTGAGGTAAGTGCGAGGATCGGCGCCCTGCTTGGCGGCAGCTTCCTCTTGGCCGTAGTCGACCTTGAGGGTTTTCGGCCATTCGGGCCAAGGATTGTCGAGCTGTCGATCCAGCGGCGGCTTCGGGAGAATTTCGATCTGAATGACATTCTTGCAGCCTTGGCGAATCGAGGAGCCCACGCAGTCAGTGCCGGTGTCACCACCGCCGATGACTACGACGTGTTTGTCCTTTGCGTTGATGGCAGCGGAAGCAGGATTGCCTCCGAGGAGCGCCTTCGTGTTGCCCGTGAGGAACTCCATCGCGAAGTGCACACCCTTGAGGTTGCGGCCTTCGATCGGGAGATCGCGCGGCTTGGTGGCGCCGGTGCAAATGACGGTCGCGTCGAATTCCTTGAGGAAAATCTGCGGCTCGACGTTTTCGCCGACGTTGGCGTTGCAGATAAACTTCACGCCCTCTTCTTCGAGGAGTTTAACGCGGCGCAGCACGACGTTCTTCTTGTCGAGCTTCATGTTCGGAATGCCGTACATGAGCAAACCGCCTGGGCGATCGGCGCGTTCGAAAACTGTCACGGTGTGGCCGGCCTTATTGAGCTGAGCGGCAGCGGCGAGACCAGACGGACCCGAACCAATGACAGCCACCTTTTTACCCGTGCGAGTTTTTGGCGCTTCGGGCGTGACCCAGCCTTCGTCCCAGCCCTTGTCGATGATCGCGGCCTCGATGTTTTTGATTGTAACGGGCGGACTGATGATGCCGAGGGTGCAGGAGCCTTCGCACGGAGCTGGGCAAACGCGGCCGGTGAATTCCGGGAAGTTGTTCGTCTTGTGCAGACGCTCGAGCGCTTCCTGCCAGAGGCCGCGGTAAACGAGGTCGTTCCACTCGGGGATCAGGTTGTGGACCGGGCAGCCCGAGGCCATGCCGCTGATGAGCTTGCCGGTATGGCAGAATGGAATGCCGCAATCCATGCAGCGCGCACCCTGTGTGCGCAGCTTTTTCTCCTCCATGTGGAGGTGAAATTCGTTCCAATCGCGCACGCGTTCGAGCGGCGGACGGTCAACAGGGACTTCGCGCAGGTACTCAATGAATCCAGTTGGTTTGCCCATCGTAGTAAGGTCTGAGGCTGAGGCCGGAGGGGTGTAGTGATTGATTAGTTACCACCGACACGAGACAAGTCGTGGGAGTTTTCTTCGAAGGCGGCCATGATGGCTTCTTCGCCGGTGAGGCCCTGTTCGTGGGCGCGTTTGATACAGGCGAGCATACGCTTGTAGTCCTTCGGCATGATCTTGACGAACTTCGGCACCATCGTGCTCCAGTTGTCGAGAACGGCCTTGGCACGCGCGCTCTTGGTGTAGTTCAAATGGTTTTCCACCAGCTTGCGGACTTCGGCGATTTCCGTCGCATCCTCGAGCTTTTCGACAGCGACCATCTGCGGGTTTACGCGGGTTTTGAAGTCGCCCTTTTCGTCGAGCACGTACGCGACGCCACCGGACATGCCAGCGGCGAAGTTGCGGCCAGCGACACCGAGGACGACCACGCGGCCGCCCGTCATGTATTCGCAGCCGTTATCGCCGACGCCTTCGACCACCGCGCTGACGCCGGAGTTGCGAACGCCGAAGCGCTCGCCGGCCATGCCGCGGATGTAGACTTCGCCAGCGGTCGCACCGTAGAGGGCAACGTTGCCAACGATGATGTTGTCCTCAGGAACGAAGGTCGAACCAGCAGGCGGGAAGACAGCGATCTTGCCGCCCGAGAGGCCCTTGCCGAGGTAATCGTTGACGTCGCCCTCGACGGTAAAGGTCATGCCCTTCGGCATGAAGGCGCCAAAGCTCTGGCCAGCCGAACCCTTGAACTGGATGCGGATGGTGTCTTCGGGCAAGCCCTTCGGACCGTACTTTTTGGTGACTTCGCTGCCGGTGATTGTACCTACCACACGGTTAACGTTGCGGATCGGCAACTCGGCAACGACTTTTTCGCCCTTCTCGATCGCAGGCTTGCAGAGGTCGAGAAGAGTCGTCAGGTCGAGCGACTTGTCGAGACCGTGGTCCTGCTGCATCTGGCAGTAGCGGCCGACCGACTCGGGAACGTCCGGTTGATAAAGGATGTTCGTAAGGTCGATGCCCTTGGCTTTCCAGTGTTCGACGGCCTGCTTCGGCTCGAGGCGCTCGGTGTGACCGATCATCTCGGCGATGGAGCGGAAACCGAGTTGAGCCATGAGCTCGCGGGCTTCTTCAGCGATGAAGCGCATGAAGTTGACGACGTGCTCGGGCTTGCCAGTGAACTTCTCGCGGAGGCGAGGATCCTGCGTGGCCACGCCGGCCGGGCAGGTGTTCAGATGGCAAACGCGCATCATGATGCAGCCAGTGGCGACGAGTGGAGCGGTGGCGAAACCGAACTCTTCGGCACCCAACAAGGCGGCGATGACAACGTCACGGCCGGTCTTAAGCTGACCGTCGGTTTCGACGGCGATTCGGCTGCGGAGATTGTTTAGGACGAGCGTCTGGTGCGTCTCAGCGAGGCCGAGTTCCCAGGGCAAACCAGCGTGTTTGATCGAGGTTTGCGGCGAGGCGCCCGTGCCACCGTCGTGGCCAGAGATGAGAACAACGTCAGCGTGCGCCTTGGCAACGCCAGCGGCGATCGTGCCGACGCCGACTTCAGCAACGAGCTTCACGCTGATGCGTGCGAAACGGTTGCCGTTCTTCAAGTCGTGGATGAGCTCGGCAAGATCTTCGATCGAGTAAATGTCGTGGTGAGGCGGCGGCGAGATGAGGCCCACGCCCGCGGTCGTGCCACGGGTCTTGGCGACCCACGGATAAACCTTGGTGCCGGGCAACTGGCCACCTTCGCCGGGCTTCGCGCCCTGCGCCATCTTGATCTGAAGTTCACGCGCGTTGACGAGGTATTCGCTCGTGACGCCAAAGCGGCCGGAAGCCACCTGCTTGATCGCAGAGTTCTTCGAGTCGCCCTTTTCGTTGGTCCAAGTGAAACGTTCGGGATCTTCGCCACCTTCGCCGGTGTTCGACTTGCCGCCGATCCGGTTCATGGCGATAGCGAGTGTCTCGTGAGCTTCCTTCGAAATGGAGCCGTACGACATCGCGCCCGTCTTGAAGCGCTTCATGATGGACTCGACTGACTCGACCTCCTCGATCGGAATCGCGGTCGAAGGCTTGAAATCGAGCAAGCCGCGGAGCGTGCAAAGGTTCTTCGACTGATCGTCGATGAGCTTCGAGTATTGCTTGAAGACCTGCTTGCTGCCCGTGCGCACCGCCTTCTGGAGGTGGTGAATGGTTTCAGGATTGAAGAGGTGGAACTCACCTTCGTCGCGCCACTTGTACTGGCCGCCGGCAGGGAGAACCTGCGCGCTGGCCGGGCGATCCGGAAACGCCGCGCGATGACGCGCGAGGACTTCCTGAGCGATAACATCGAGACCAATGCCGCCCACGCGCGAAGGCGTCCAAGTGAAGTACTGATCAATAACGTCCTGGCGGAGGCCGACGGCTTCGAACACTTGAGCGCCGCGGTAGCTTTGGATCGCGGAAATGCCCATCTTGGACATGACCTTGATCACGCCTTTGGAGGCAGCCTTCACGAAGTTCTTGCAAGCGGTCTTGTGGTCGACGTCCGGCAGCAGACCTTCCTGGATCATGCCGTCGATTGTTTCGAAGGCGAGATACGGGTTGATCGCGGAGCAGCCGTAACCGATGAGCAGCGAGAAATGGTGCACTTCGCGAGCCTCACCGGTTTCCAGCACCATGCTAATGCGGGTGCGGAGACCTTCGCGGATCAAAAAGTGATGCAAGCCGGCGACGGCGAGCAGCGACGGAATCGGAGCGTAGTCCTTCGTCACGCCACGGTCGCTAAGGACGAGGATGTTGACTTCCTCTTCCTCGATCATGCGGCGGGACATGAGGCAGAGTTCTTCGAGCGCCTTGGCCAAGCCCTTTTCGCCGCGGGTCACGCGGAAAAGCGTGGAAAGGACGCCCACCTTAAAGCCCGGGAGGTCGAGACGGCGGAGCTTGGCGAACTCTTCGTTCGTCAAAACCGGCCACTTCAACTCGACGCGTCGCGCAGCGCTCGGTTGCGCAACCAGCAAGTTGCCTTCGGACCCCAACCGCGTTTCCGCCGAGGTGATAATTTCCTCGCGGATACAGTCGATCGGCGGGTTGGTTACTTGCGCAAAGAGTTGCTTGAAATAATCAAACAGAAGACGCGGCTTGTTGGACAGAACAGCGAGCGGAGCGTCGTTACCCATCGAGCCGGTGGCCTCGACACCGTCCTTCGCCATAGGCGTAAGGAGAATGCGTTGGTCTTCAAACGTGTAGCCAAATGCAACCTGGCGGTGGAGTAATGTATCGTGGTCGGGCTTCGGAACTTCCGGAGCGGCCGGCAGATTCTCGAGGAGCACGAGATGCTCATTGAGCCACTGGCGGTAAGGACGTTCGGCGGCGAGCTTGGCCTTGATTTCTTCGTCTTCGACGATGCGGCCTTCTTCGGTATTAACCACGAAAATGCGGCCCGGCTGGAGGCGACCTTTGCGCTCGATGCGTTCGGGAGCGATGTCGAGCACGCCAGCTTCCGACGCCATGATGACGAGGCCGTCTTTGGTGACGTAGAAGCGGGAAGGACGCAGACCGTTGCGGTCGAGAATCGCGCCGATGGACTTGCCGTCGGTGAACGCGATCGAAGCGGGACCATCCCACGGCTCCATCAAGCAGGAGTGATATTGATAGAACGCCTTGCGCTCATCGCTCATGCTCTCGTGATTGGACCACGGCTCGGGGATCATCATCATTATCGCGTGCTCGATCGGGCGACCGGCGAGATAAAGAAGTTCGAGCGTGTTATCGAACATCGCTGAGTCAGAACCGTTCGGGTCGATGATCGGGAGGACCTTTTTGATGTCGTCGCCGAAGAGCTCGGATTCGAAAAGAGCTTCGCGCGCATGCATCCAGTTGATGTTGCCGCGCAGCGTGTTGATTTCGCCGTTGTGAGCGACGTAACGGTACGGATGCGAACGATCCCAGCTGGGGAACGTGTTTGTCGAGAAACGCGAGTGAACCAGCGCGAGCGCGGTTTCCATCGACGGGTTTTGCAAGTCGGTGAAATAGGTCGCGAGCTGCGTCGTGAGCAACATGCCCTTATAGACGATGGTTCGGCTCGAGAGGCTCGGCATGTACCAGAACTCCGCGCCGTCCATCGTGGAGCAACGGATCTCGTTGTAGGCGCGCTTGCGGATAACGTAGAGCTTACGCTCGAAAGCGAGGTCGTCCTTCAGGTCGGCGCTGCGGCCGATGAAGGCTTGGCGCATGTAAGGCTCGGAAGCCTTGGCGGTTTCACCGAGGGAAGAATTGTCGGTCGGAACGTTGCGCCAGCCGAGGAAGGTTTGACCTTCGGATTGGACGATCTGCTGGAAACGCTCCTCGAGGCGACGACGCTTCGTCTGGTTTTTCGGGAGGAAAACGATGCCCACGCCGTATTGGCCGGCGGCTGGAAGCGAGATGCGGGCCTTCTTGCAGGCCTCGACGAAAAAGCCGTGCGGGATCTGCATCAGCACGCCCGCACCGTCACCGGTGTTGGCCTCAGAGCCAGCAGCGCCACGGTGGTCGAGATTTTCGAGAATCTGGACGGCCTGTTTGACGATCTGGTGCGATTTACGCCCCTTCATGTCGACGACGAAGCCGACGCCGCAAGCGTCGTGCTCGAAGAAGGGGTCGTAGAGCCCTTGCTTCTTGGGTAAACCAACGTGCTTGAGGGAGGAGCTCTGGGTGCTGTCGCTACTGCTGTGCATTCTGGCCATACCGTGCGGTGTTAGAGGGTGGGTCAATTAGTAAAGCTGAAAATTTTCGAGAGGAAATAGCGGCTGATCGATCAAAAAAGAAAGCGGAAGCAGTACAGCGGCCAAAAAATTTACTGCTGTGTCGGTTTTTTACGTTTCAAAGGTGATCGCGCATAAAAAAACCGGCCCCGTTCTTGAGGCCGGCTCGTATCAGAATGTTACGAACGATGCCTCGGTTTTAGAAGAAGCGGATTGTTTTCGTGGCCATTTTAGCGTGCTCATCATCAGAGCAGCCGGAGTTCGTCGGAACGTCCGCGGGTGCTTCACTTCGTTTAACGAGGTCGTTGGAAAGAAGGTAATTTTCAACTTCCTCACCCGACACGTCGGCGAGCATGACGCCGTCGATTTCGACGCACGGCGAAAGCGGCTGGCCCGACTTCTGGACCATCTCGGCGTAGTTGGCGCGGTTGTTGATAATATCGATGTCCTCGTAAGCCAGTGAATACTTCCGCATGATGGCGCGAACGCCATTGGACCATCCACAAGAAGGCTTGAGATAGGCTTTGATTTTCATGCGTGTACCGAACGAAGGGACAAAAGTGCCGCAACTTAAAGGAGTGATTTTTTCGCAATCAATAGAAAGTTTCATGAATTTAACGATCGGAACTCGGGCTAGCTACTGAGCCGGAGAACAGGACGTGAGACGCGTCGGGAGTTCGAACGCGCCCACCTCGTCGAAGCAAGCGATTCGCTGAAGCGCCGCGTTTTTGACCTAGCAGCGCCGCACGGATTACTTTACATCCACCGCAATGAAAGTCCTCGTGACCGGCGCGGCCGGCTTCATCGGTTACCACGTATCCCGCCGCCTGGCAGAGACTAAGCGCTGCGAAGTTCTCGGCGTCGATGACTTGAACGATTATTATTCCGTGGAATTGAAGCAGGCGCGGCTGAAGCAATTGGAAGCGCTGGAGGACTTTCGGTTTGTCAAAGGCGACTTCAGCGACGCCGCGGCGTTCAGCGGAATTTATAACCATTTCAAGCCGGACTACGTGATCCATTTGGGAGCTCAGGCGGGCGTGCGCTACAGCAGCGAGAACCCGGCGGTTTACGTAAAGAGCAACATCACGGGATTTCTGCACGTGCTCGAGGCTTGTCGCAGCCGTCCGCCGAAGCACCTCGTGTTTGCGTCATCGAGCAGCATCTACGGCGCGGGCGCAAAGCTACCCTTTTCCGAGGACCAAATCACCGACCAGCCCATCTCGTTTTACGGGGCGACGAAGAAAAGCAATGAGCTGATGGCTTACAGCTACGCACATCTGCATAAGCTGCGCATCACCGGTCTGCGGTTCTTCACGGTTTACGGACCCTGGGGCCGGCCCGACATGTCGCCGGTGTTATTTGCTAAAGCGATCAGCGAAGGAAAACCGCTGAAGCTTTTCAACGAGGGTAAGTCACTCCGCGACTTTACCTACATCGACGACATTGTCGACGGTGTGCTCAAGGTGCTGCTTTATCCGCCGACCGAACCAGTCATTCCGCCCTATCGTGTGTTTAATCTCGGACACCATCGGCCGGTCGAGATGCGGCTGTTCGTTCAAATGCTTGAGAAACTGCTCGGCAAGACCGCCAACATCGAGCTGCTCCCGCCTCAGCCCGGCGACCTTCCCGAGACGTGCGCGAGCATCGACCGCGTGCGCGCGGCCGTCGGCTTCGAACCAAAAACGTCGCTTGAGGACGGCCTCGCGAACTTCGTCGAGTGGTTCAAAGCCTACTACAAATGTTAGCCCTGAGGAGCGGTTTCGTTGTTGGGGGTTGGCTGGTTTGAAATGGAGTCGACCGGTGTTGGTGAGCTAGCTGACGCGGAGCCGGGACCGTCGACTTCCCAAGGGGAATTGTCGAACTTGAGGTGCGCACCGCTTTTCCAGTAGGCGACAAGACGATTCACCCGCACATCGCGCAACGACGCGTCGGACAGATCGAACGAGAACATCGCGCTCATCTCGGTGTCGTCGGGAAAAAACGCGTCGGAAACCTGCGCAGAAAGGGGTTCAAACTCTTTTAAGCCACGTTTCTCCGTCATCCAATCCGCGGCAGCCAAGCGATCTTTTCGCAGCCAAATCGCCATGACGTTCTGCATCGCGCCGAGACGAGTTTCGGACGGCAGCTTCATCGCCTGTTCCATCGCTCCGCGCAGATCATTGTCGATCGAGGCGTAGGCGTTTAGCGGAACGCCACTCGGCGGCGCCATCCCTGCAGCCTCGTCGGTCGTAGCGGAATGCAACGGCGCATTTGGCCTGGTCTGCTCGTGTTCGGACGCGGCGGCGGGCTGCGACTTAAACCAGACGCCAAGTCCAAAGCTGGCGATTAACGCCACGCCATATAGCGCATTTCTAAACTTCGTTTTCATAACACTCGAAAACCTCCCGTCACGAGCAGCGCTTTACGTGCCTCGCTCGCGACGGCAAGTCCTGACTACCGCTTAAGGGTTAGCTCCGGCGCCGCCGGAATTTGCGTACTTCAGGAAGTTATTGAAGAGCAGATTGCCATTCCCGTCGCGTGTGACGGCGCTGAGGCTCGTGCTCGCGAAGGCGCTCGTACTGACACTCGTGAGATTGCCACTCTGAGTTCCCGTTACGCTCCAGCCGCCCGTGGAAACGTTTTTCGCGAAAGTGCCCTTCCCGAATTCCCCGAAGGCGAAATTGTACGTGCCATTGCTGGCGCCCGTGCAGTACGAGAGCGCGACCGCGGCCGGATTATGGTTTTGGTCGAAGCCCTTTTTGAGGTTTTTGTACGCGATGCAATGGTCGAGCTTGTGAGCCGAACTACTGGCTATCGAGTAAGCGCTGCCACATTTGAAACCGTTCCCATTGCCCGTATCTTTGCCACTCGTCGCGGCAATGCAGTACGATACCGTCACGGCGCCTTGGACATAGCCGTCGCCAGCGAAGAAATCGAAGGCGTCGTCGGAATTGCCCGCCGCGCGACAACCTTTAAACGAGTTGCCAGAACCAATGCCCATCTTGCAGGCAAAACCATCCGCCATGCTACCGGCTTTCTTGGAGTCGTAATTGTTATACGAATCGCAGTTGATGACCTTGTTGTTCGCAGGACCTGCGCCGCCCGTGCCCTTGGAAATTTCGAGGCCGGTGTCGTAGCAGGTGTTGAACGTGCAGCGCTCAACCGTGTTGCCGTCGCCGGAAATGTGAATGCCGTTGTCGGGCGCATTGTTGATCGTAAGCCCTCGAACGTAGTTGTTATCGCCGATGATCTGGATGCCGCGAACATCGGTGGTGGCGGTTGCTTTGAAATCGAGCGTCACATTTGTGCCGACGATGGTGACCCCGTTCGCGGTGAGATTGATCGGCGCCAGGCCGGACATGTTGTAAGTGCCAGATTGGATTGTGATCACGTCGCCGCTGGCTGCGGCTTGGATCTGCGATTTGATCGTGGCAGGCGTGCTAACAGTGTAGTTGGCCGCGTGGGTTACGCTGGCGAACGTTCCGGTGGCGAGGACAACGAGCGTCCGCAACCACCAGACATGAGCAGATGACATCGGGGTATTCATGTTTTGGATTTGTTGTGGTTTATGAAATCGCCGTGAGGCGACGAAAAGAGACAGCACCAAGGTAACTGGGCCTGGGCTCAGGAACGTGGATGCAGGGAGGTAACTTAAGCAGCCCGCCGGCCGAAAAAGGGGTAAGCCAACGAGCCGGAACAACAAAACGCTCTTCTCTCGATAATCAAACCGTTTCTTGCCTTGGCTATCCACGTCGCGCTACCAAACTCTTTCCCTAACCGCGCCCTTACGTGCTGCAATATTCCAGCAGCACGCGGCGCGGCCCCTCCACCTTCCCAGCTGATCTGACCAATAATAGCCATTCAACACTGCCCCCCTTTCGCCCGGGTAAATCGAAATGAAAACCATTTTGCTGCTCGTCTGCTCCAACATCTTCATGACGCTCGCGTGGTACGGCCACCTGAAGTTCAAGTTTCTCGAGGGCAAAAGCCTGCTCGCGGTGATTCTGGTGTCGTGGGGCATCGCTTTTTTTGAGTACTGTCTGATGGTTCCGGCAAACCGCCTCGGTTACCTGAGCGGCAGTTTCACAGGCTATCAGCTCAAGATTATTCAGGAGGTCATCACGCTCGGTGTGTTTGTCGTGTTCGCGTGGATCGTGCTCAAGGAGCGGCTCACGTGGAACTACGCAGTGAGTTTCCTCTTCATCTTGCTCGCGGTGTATTTCGCAACTGCGTTCAAACCGGGTAACCCGAACGGTCATTAATCGTCAAAATCGTTCCGTATACACTGCTTTTGCCAACTTCACTCCCCTCTCGAACATACCCATGAACATCAGCGTACTCAGCGACGGCGGTTGGGGCACGGCCTTGGCCATGGTGCTCTGTGAAAACAAACACGCGGTTACCCTATGGGGGCCGTTTTCCGACTACCTCGCCGAAATGGCGCTCACGCGTCGGAACGACCGCTTCCTAAAAGGCGTGGAGCTGCCCGCAGCGCTCCGCTTCGAACCGGATCTCGCTACGGCCTGCGCCAACGCCGACCTCGTCGTCCTCGCCGCACCGAGCCAGTACATGCGCGGTTTGCTCGGCAAACTCGCCGCCGTGCCGCGTTCGGAAAAACTCATCTACGTCAATGTCGCCAAGGGGATAGAGACTGGTTCGTGCAAACGCATGAGCGAACTGGTTAACGAGCTTCTCGGTCATGTGCGTTACGCCATTCTGACCGGGCCGAGTCACGCTGAGGAAGTCGCTCGCCGCGTCCCCACCGCCGTGATGACGGCCTCACGCGATCCGCAAGTCGCGCTAACCGTTCAGCAGACCTTTATGAACGAGTACCTGCGCATTTACACGTCCGACGACGTCGTGGGCGCAGAGCTCGGCGGCTCGTTGAAAAACGTCCTCGCGCTCGCCGCGGGCATTCTCGATGGCATGGGCATGGGCGACAACACCAAGGCCGCCCTCATGACGCGTGGCATCGTGGAGATGGCGCGTCTCGGCGCCGCGCTCGGCGGCAGTCCTGAAACCTTCTCCGGCCTCAGCGGCATCGGCGATCTCATCGTGACGTGCACGAGCAAACACAGTCGCAACCGCCACGTTGGCGAAGAGCTCGGCAAAGGCCGCAAGCTCGCTGAAATTCAAAAAGAGATGGGCCTCGTCGTCGCCGAAGGCGTGACCACTGCAAACAGCGCGTATCAGCTCGCCCGGCGAGCCGACGCGGTCACGCCGATCATCGACGAAGTCTACGCCAGCCTCTACGCCGACAAAGATCCGCGCAAAGCCGTGCGCGATCTCATGTCGCGCGATCCCAAGCCTGAAATCCACCGCCGGTGAAAGCGTAACAACTCACAGCTTGGCTGCGTCTCTTCACGGTGATGCAAACTACCCCGTTGCAATTCCCATGTCGGCTCAGGTTCTTGAAAGTCGCCGCGTTTTTCTGCGTCGCGCTGCTGATCAATCCCGGGCTCTTTCTGTTCGCAGCCGAAAGCGCCTCCGTCACCGTCAGCGACAAAGGCCGCAGCGTGGTTCTTGAAAATGGTTTGGTCTCCGCGGAGATCGAGAAGACCAGCGGCAACGTTCTTGCGATCACGTATAAGGGTCTGCCGATGCTGGCCTCGCCGGGATATCTGAATTGGCACGCCGGTGATGAGGACACTGATTTTAAAGATCACAAAACCACCTACGGAAAGATCCGCACCGGCGATTTTTCGCTGCGGGTAAACCCGACCGAAAACAATGGCGATCTTGCCGAGCTCTGCATCAGCCAAAAAGCTCTTGGGCCTGGTCAACCGTTCGGCGTGGAGTTGCACTACGCGATGCGCCGCGGCGAAAGCGGTTTGTACGCTTTTGTCGTTTTCACCCACCAAAAAGGCGCGCCCGCCGGAGAGATCAGCCAAAACCGCTGGTTGTTTCGTCTGAGCGACGATGTCTTCGACTTCATCGCGATCGACGATCAGCGCCGATACGAAATGCCTCCGTCCTCGACGCCGATCCGCGCCTTAGGTCCAAAAGAATCCCAGTTGGTCACAGCCGGTCCGTTCAAGGGCATGATCCTGGACAAATACCACGACTTCGTGGATGCCGGGGAGCATTTCGTGCACGGATGGATCGGTCGCCAGAAACAAATCGGCTGCTGGATGATCTCTGGGAGCACTGAAGACCAAAATGGCGGGCCGACAAAGCAGTACAACACCGCCCACTTCGGCCGGATCCTGATGAAAATATTTAGCTGCAGCCACTACGGCGCGGCCAACGTTTCCGTCGGAAACGAAGCGTGGCAGAAGATTTATGGTCCTTGCCTGCTGTACTTCAATTCCGGCGGGAGCGCCGATGATTTGTGGGCCAACGCGAAAGCAAAAGCGACTGCAGAACGTGCGGCTTGGCCCTACGCGTGGGTTAAGCATCCCCTGTACGCATCTCCCGCAGAACGCGGCGCAGTGACGGGGGAGCTAAAGCTTAACGATCCGCAAGACGCCAACGCGTCCGCCGCAAACGCCTGGGTCGGTCTCGCCGAGCCATCGCCCGATTGGCAGCAGCAGTCTAACAACTACCAGTACTGGGTGCGCGCCGATAACGAGGGGCGTTTCACCATTCGGCACGTCCGACCCGGCCGGTACACGCTCTGCGCTTTTGTCGATGGCGTGATGGGCGAGTTTCGACGCGACAACGTAACCGTTTCCAAAGGCGAGACGCTGGACCTGCACACGATCGATTGGATTCCGCCGCGGCATGGCCGCCAGCTCTGGCAAATAGGAAAACCCGACCGTACCGCCAAAGAATTCCGCCACGGGGACGACTACCGCCGCTGGGGGCTTTGGCTCCAGTATCCGAAGGATTTCCCCAAGGGCGTAAATTTTACAATCGGCAAAAGCAACGAGCGTACCGACTGGAACTACGCCCAAGTTAACGTACAGCAGGGCAAAGATTGGGTCGGCACGACTTGGAAAGTCCTCTTCGAAGTTGATACGCCGCTGAAACGAGGCAAGGGAACGCTCAGCGTCGCACTCGCTGCGGCGACCAAAGCAGACCTTGAAGTCGCATTGAACGGGCGCTCCGTCGGCACGATCACAACGGGCAGCGACAGCGCGATGATGCGCGCCGGAATACACGGCCAATACTCGCTCACTCTCCTCCGGTTCAACGCCGACTTGATGAAGAAGGGCACCAACGAACTCACTCTGACTCAGCGTTCCGGCCGCAGCGCTCAGAAGAACGTGATGTACGACTGCCTGCGCCTAGAAGTGGAAGAAGACGCCGCCAAGAAGTAAGCCAGCGCCTTGCGTTCAGCTTTGGCTCAGACGTTTCTTTGGCGCTTCGAAGTAGTTCGTGTGGGCCTGGCGCAGAATTTCAGGGATGCGTGCGGCAAACGGACTCTTTTTAAGACACGGCGCAAGCTTCGCGGCATCGACGTGAGCGGAATTTTGCCCCGGGAACCAGTGGTCGGCCTGGCCGAGGAGGTTGTAGCGCATTTTCGCCCAAGGCACGAGATTCAAACCCTCTCCGTAGGTCCAAAGTCGCATGATCTCCGCCACGTTGATCTCGCCAGGAACATCGACGTAGTGCGGCAGCCCTTCGGGCCAACGCGCACACCATTCGGCTCCGTGCACCTCGACCATCCGCGCACGCAACTTCTTCTCGATCGGCGCGACGAGCTCCGCGGCTTTCGCGATCTGCGGTAGGATCGCCACGTGTTCGTCGAAGTCCGACGGCCGTGAGACACCCAAGCTGAGCGTATGAATTTCCGGACGCGCGAAACAGAACAAATCGTTAAACTGCATCGGCGTGAACGGCGCCGTGAGACTCGCCATCAGCGGCGGGCGATCTTGGAGTTTTCCGCCTTTGTCATTCGGGCTGATGATGAACACGCCCATGTCGTGGCGACGCGCCGCTTCAATGGCCGGCCAGTTCAGCTCGTTCACAAAATACCAGTGGAGATTCACGTAATCGAATTCTCCCGTGTTGACCGCGTCCAAAATAATATCGGTCGTCGCGTGAGTCGAAAAACCGATAAACCGCGCGCGGCCTTCGCGTTGAATTTTGCGGGCCTCTTCCAAGCAGCCACCGGGGCGAAT
Source organism: Nibricoccus sp. (assembly GCA_047600805.1). Lineage (GTDB taxonomy): Bacteria > Verrucomicrobiota > Verrucomicrobiia > Opitutales > Opitutaceae > JADKHC01. Next base: position 3,817,799 of record JASGKG010000001.1, on the reverse strand, counting down.
CGCCCACTCCAAAAGTTGTCGCGTGTTGATGCCGTGAAATGAGAGCAGGTCGACGTATTCGAGTCCTAAATACGCCATCGACTTGTCAAAGGTCGCGCGAAACTCCGCGGGGGTCGCGGTCGGCGCGACTTTGGTTTGGACCATCATTTTGTCGCGAGGAAGCCGGGGCAGAATCCGACCAAGCTGCATTTCCGAGGTCCCGTAGCCGCGCGCCGTCTCGATGTGGTTGATACCGAGGGAAAGCGCGCGCTCGATGCACGCTTCGACATTCGCCTGACCGTCGCTCGGAATCTCGCCCATCGGGACGTCCTGCCACTTATGCTGGTAGCGCATGCCACCACACGTGAATACGGGCATCTGCAAACCGGTGCGGCCAAAACGACGGTAAATCATGCCGTCATTTCAGCCAGAGGGACGAATCGAGGCAAGGCGAAGGCGCGCAACTTGACCACGCGTCAGTGGCGGCGATTGCGCAACCGCTGTTTATCCTCGGCGGACGCCGGCGCATCGTAGCGGCGGCGCTTGGCTTTGATTTCTTGTGCGTCCAAATCGAACGTGACGCCTTCTTTTCGCAGCTCCCGGCGAAGGAGCTTCACAAATTTTTCTTCGATCGCCTCGATCGGAAAGACCACGTCGAGTTGTTCAACACCACACACCAGCGCCACGGCGTCAGCGAGTTCCATCACGTCTTCGTCGGAGAAATGTTCTTCGATGACCGACTGCGCTCCATCAAGCGCCACCAATGTTGCCCAAAAAATTCCTTCGTCCGCATCCGGGTGACGCAAATGCACGCGCCCAATGATCCCCGCGCGCCTTACGCGTTCGGAATATCGGGAGAGTGCGAGGTACGCTTGGGCCTGAGCCGCAAGCCGCGCCTGTTTCATGATAGCTTTGTGACTGGCGAGCAGTTTCGAGATTTTCATGACGTTCCCTTTTGAAGTTGATGTTCACCGGGCTGAACCCGGCCATTCGACGGACAAAGAACCGCTGGCAAACGACACGCGCAGCAAAGCACGCACCGTAGCTGGCTCAAATAACCGATCTATCCAACTGGCTTCTCACCTCAGACGCTGGCAACGACCTCTGACGAAGTACGCTTACACGCCCCGCGCGGAAAAGTTCCGCCGAGGCACACTGACTAAGGCTAACCGTATCCAGACAACGGATTCGCTGCCTGAACTTCTCTGTTAATCGGACGCCGACAGTCTGACTTTAATGCGCGAAAGCGCAAGCGGCGGATTGCAACAATTTCCTTACAATCGCATCAGCAAACGCAGGGACGCGCGCTTACTTCGAGCGGTTGGTCGGAGGAAATACAACCGATGTTGGGTGAATCGACTCCCGCCCGGCCATTTTCTTCAAATGCGCGATCAGCTGTATTGTTCCCTCGGCCATGCTGATGCGTGGCGCGTAGCCTAAATCTTTTTTCGCGGCGGAAATGTCGAACCAATGATCCTTCGCTAATTCCGCGGCAACAAAACGCGTCATCGGCGGTTCGCCTTTCAACGGGAGAACGCGCCACGCCGCTTCGCACACAACGCCCACCACGGACGCGGCGCGCAACGAAATCTGTTTCCGCAACGGCGGTTCGCCGACGGCAATGAGCAACTGGTTGATCCAGTTCCACAATAAAACAGGTTCGTCGTTCGTGATGAAATACGCCTTCCCCGCAGCGGCGCCATCCAGCGCTTTTTCCGCGAGCAGCTCCGCGTCAACGGCGTTTTCAACGTGCACCATGTCGACACGATTTTTTCCGATGCCCACCACACGCAAGCGACCCGCTTTCGCGCGTTCGAGAATCCGCGGCACGAGATGCGGATCACCCACACCCCAGATCAAGTGCGGACGCAGCGCGACCGTTCTCAAGGAATCGGAGTTCGCCGCCAGCACTTCTCGTTCGGCCATCGCTTTCGTCAGCGGATACGCGCTGGGGCACGCCGTCGTTAGCGGTAGCGACTCGTTGGCGTCGGCCAGATCGCGGCCGTTGTAAACCACACTGGGCGTGCTTGTGTAGATAAAGTTGCGAACGCCATTTCTGCGGCAGCCGTCCAGCAGCGCGCGGGTGCCCAGCACATTCGTCTTAAAATAATCTTCGTAGCGGCCCCATACGCCGACCTTCGCCGCCACGTGAAAAACTGTTTCCACGCCAACACACGCCTCAGCCACTTTCGCGGGATCGTCGAGCGACGCCGTGATGAAGCGAACACCCTGTTGCTCCAAATCGGCCGACGACCTGCGAGCCAGCACGGTCACGCTACGGCCTTGCGCGAGCAGACGTTCGACCAAACGCCGCCCTAAAAAACCAGTGCCGCCCGTGACAAGAGCTGAAGTCATGGAAGCGGGTAGCCTTGAGTAGTCGCCGCCCATTTGGCGAGCGTAAGCCGGTGGATTTTGGCGTTGTGACGCACATCCACAGGAAAGGCCGGGTGAAAATAAAAACGTGTAATTTGCGCTGTGTGCGCATGTTCTTTTGCGCGAGCACGGGCGGTCTCGGCGAAATGCTGCTGTTCGGCGGAAGAAAATTTGCGAGCGGTTTGGAAAACGACCGCCGGCACCTGCGCGCCTTTTTCCCCGAGACCAACCAGCGCGCAACGCGCGACATTGTCCAGCGTGCGGAACACCTGTTCGCACGGTTCAGTGAACAGCGTTTCGTTAGGTGTAATCACGCGTTCGGCTTTGCGCCCGCAAAACCAAAGTCGTCCTTCTTCGTCCCGGTAACCGCAATCGCCCATGCGATGCCAAACCGCACCGTTGTCGGCGACCTTCGCTAGAGCCGTCGCATCAGGCAGCGCGTCATAGCTTTTCGTCACGACCGGTCCTCGCACAATGATTTCTCCGATCTCGCCCGCGGCGAGTTCCGTCACTTCGGCCAGCGTCCGCATCGGGCCTTCGTAAATTGCGACGACTTTTACGTCGATTTCCATAACCACTCGTCCGACGCAAGCGCCCCATTTGACCGGCGCTGCCGAACCTTTGCCTCCAGACGCGTCAGCAATCGATTCAGATTGCCGCGCGAGAATGGGCAAAACCTCGTCCGACGAAACACTGCTGATCGGCAAAGATTCCGTTGCGCCGTACGGACTGTGGAGCTTGCCGTTGGGGAGAAGCTCCCGTGATTGAGCCCATAGACGCGCGGGCACCGGCGCACCCGCACAGAGCACGCGTTTCATGCCGGAGAGAACGATTTTGTTTGCCGCGCAATAATCTGCGATCTTGCCCCACAGCGTTGGCGATCCGAAAGAGTTCGTGACGTGCTCCTGCTGAATCGCTTGGACGATCTTCGCCGGGTCCATCGTCGCCGGTTTACTTGGATCGAGCTCCGGGACGACCGTGGTCATGCCAAGCGCAGGATTGAAAAGCGCAAAAATCGGCAGCATCGGCAGGTCGATTTCACCTGGTTCGATCGCGTACGTCTCGCGAATAAGCCGAACCTGCGCCGCAAACATGCCGTGCTCGTAGCAAACACCTTTCGGCGCACCCGTTGAGCCCGAGGTGAAGAAGATCGCAGCGAGATCGGCGCTGTCACGGTGAACCAAGATCGCGTTCCCGAAGTTCCCAGGCTTCGCACGCCGCGAAAGCGGATTGCCGCTCGCCGTCACACGAATTTCAACGGTGTGGAAAGATTTGCGTGCGACGCGACTGACCAGTTGCGCGAAAGGAATTCCCAGCAGCACACCTGGCCGCGAACGCGCGACACAGCTGAGAAAACTTTTCAGCCCCATACCCGGGTCGATCACGATCGGAACCGCGCCGATCTTAAAAAGCGCGAACGCCGCCGCAATCAACGGCAAGCCTTGCCGAACCATCACAAGCGTTCTATCGCCTGTCTTGACACCTTTTTCCTGGAGGTGAATCGCCCACGCGTTCACTTCCTGCTCCAGTTCGGCAAACGAAAGCGTAAGGTAGTCGATCTGGCCGCTCGCGTTTCGCCCGCGGGGAATTTTCAACGCCGCACGCTGCGGTTGTTGGGCCGCCATGAGTGGCAGATGTTGGGCGATGTTAGCCGAGGCGGGCATGACTCGTTAGAATGTGGCAGGACCTTTCGAACGAGCCAAGCTGTTACACCCAACCGCTGCCACTAAAATTGTGCTCAGGCTACGGGCGGCTGCTGCGGTGGCAACTCAGACGCCGGCGGCGGGAGCGTCGGATTTAGCGACGGTTCGTGACGCAGGAGGTTGGCCTGCCATGGCAAAAGGAATTCGTCCAACTTTTCGGGATTGCGCGCGATCAGCGCGAGCTGGGCGCGGTTGGCGATAAGCGTTGGATCAAGTTGGATGCGGGCCGCCACACGATCACGATCTGCCTTCAACCGATCCTGGCGCGCGAGTTCGCTCGCGCTCAGCGGCTGGATGTCGGGATTGCGTCCGCGCCGCCGCGGGAGCGTGCGTGGGTCGCGAGCAAAACCCGCCTCAAGCGCAGCCGCCAAACTCGAACACAACCGTTCGTGGCGTTTGCCGAGGTGAATGCTTTCGAGCACCGCGCGCGCGGAAAGTCCGTGATCGGCGGCGTCGGCCATCTTTAGCAGCATTTCGTTGCCGGTGACTTTGAACGGCGGCACATCGAGTTTGCGCGCCCATTCTTCGCGCCAGTGCCAAACCGCGTGCAAAACCGCCAGCCCGTGCGCGTGGAGCCGCTCCGAGCGCCCGATGCGCCAGGCGTTGTCGTCGTTGCCGGGAAAACCCACGGCAGCAGCCTCGATCTGGCGCTGACATTGCTGGTCGAGCCATTCGAGCCGGTCGAGTTTCGCGAGTTCGTGCGTGAGGATGTCGCGGAGTTTCGGAAGGTGAAAAACGTCGAGCGCCGCGTAATCGAGAAGTTTTTTGGTGAGCGGACGTTTGGACCAATTGGCCTTCTGTGAGTCTTTGTCGAGAATCACGCCAAAGTGTTCCTCCAGCAGCGCGGCGAGTCCGATCCGTTGCCGGTTCAACAACTGCGCCGCCAGCATGGTGTCGAACATACTCTTTGCTCTAAAACCGCGCAGGTCGTGGAGCAGGCGCAGATCGAAATCGCTGCCGTGCATGAGCAGGTGTTTCGTGGCGAGCTTTTCCCAAAGAGGTTCGAGGTCGAACTCGGCGAGCACGTCGACCAGATAAATTTCCCCAGCGACCAAGAACTGCAGCAGGCAAACACGCGTGCGATAGTGGTAAAGATTATCTGCCTCCGTATCGACCGCAGCTTCTTCGGACCGATCGAGTGCGGCGAGAAGCGGCGCGAGTTGCGCTGAGTTTTCGACGAGTTGGTAGACAGGCGTAGCGTTCAAGGAGGGATCAGCAAAGCACTACTCTGCCCACGCGGTCAAAAAAGAATCGATCAGGATCGGCAGGTCCTCGCTGTAACCGCCCTCCAAAATTCCCACGGCGGGAATTTGCGTCTCTGTCAGCCAGCGGCCGAGCTGGGCGTAATCTTCCGGCAGCAGTGACATCTCCGTGATCGGATCTTTCGCGTAAGCGTCGAAACCCGCCGACACGAAAAGCAGATCGGGTTTGAAGGCCTGGATTTCGTTGAGCGATCGCCTCAAGGCCGCGAGATGTTCTTCGCGCGGCGCGTGCGGAGCGACGCAATAGTTGCGACAATTGCCCGACGAAATAGCGCCGGTACCGGGATACGTTTTATCCTGGTGAACGTCGACGAACAGCACGCCTTCGCGGTCGTGCAAAATATCTTCGGTGCCGTTTCCGTGATGCGCGTCGAAATCCCAAACCGCTACACGGCCGAGTCCACGTTGGCGCGCAGCGAGAACCGCGATCGCGACTTGGTTAAGGTAACAAAAACCCATCGCTTGCGAGGGCAGCGCGTGGTGCCCGGGCGGTCGCATCAGCGAAAACGCTCTTTTCTTTTCGTTCAGCACGACGTCCATCGCCGCAAGCGCCGAGCCCACAGAGCGTCGCGCGTGTTGATAAATTCCCTCGAAGAATGGCGTGTCCTGGTCGAAATCGTGCGGATATTGCAGTCGTTCCAAATGCTGCGGAGAGTGCACGAGCTTGATGACTTCTTCGTCGGCAACCGGCGGCAATCGCCACTGCCAATCGAAGTGAGCCGCGCGCAAACGCGCAACCGTGGTGGCAACCCGTGCCGGCTTTTCGTACTGCGCCGTCGCGCCGTAGTCAGCACATTGAGGGTCGTGAAAAATAATCATGTCGAACTGGGCTGGCAAAGCCTCCGTCGCCTAAAAGGCCGCGGAGAGAAGCTTTGTTTTCTGCTATTGTTGTGCTTTTCTGCGCAATGACAATGAAAGTCGTAGTACTCTGCTCCGGTGGCATGGACTCCGTCACCGCCTTTTACCGGGCGGCTAAGGAGCACACGCTCGTCGCGTCGTTGAGTTTCGATTACGGCTCAAAACATAACCACAAGGAAATCCCTTTCGCGGCGCACCACGCCGCCGCGCTGGGCGTAAGACACGAGATCGTCGCACTCGATTTCATGAACCGGTTGTTCGCGTCGGACCTTCTCTCATCGGGCGGCGATATTCCGGACGGGCATTACGAGCACTCCACGATGAAGCAAACGGTGGTGCCTTTTCGCAACGCGATCATGTTGTCGATTGCCGCTGGTTTCGCCGAGAGCGTCGGCGCCGAGGGCCTTGTCATCGCTGCGCACGGCGGCGACCACGCGATTTATCCCGATTGTCGCGAGGAATTCATGAGCGCGATGGGCCGCGCGATGGAAACCGGCACTTACGCCAACATCAAACTCCTGCGGCCATTCATCGCGATGGACAAAGGCCAAATCGTGCGCGAGGGCGTGCGCCTCGGCGTCGACTACGCGAAAACGTGGTCGTGCTACAAAGGCGGCGCGCTTCACTGCGGCAAATGCGGCACGTGCGTCGAGCGCCGCGAAGCGTTTCAGCAGGCGGGCGTCGTCGATCCAACGCATTATGCTTCGCTCGATCCACTGCCGCCGAAGCCAAGCTCTGCCTAAACGCCATGTTGGTTTCCGAAATTTTTCATTCACTCCAAGGCGAGGGCGAGTTGATTGGCGTGCCTTCGGTTTTCGTGCGGCTCTCCGGCTGCAACCTGCGTTGCAACTGGTGCGACACGCCGTTCGCTTCGTGGAATCCCGAGGGCGAACAACTTTCGCTCAACGAAATCCTGGCGAAGGTCGCCGCCTACCCTTCCAAGCATGTCGTCTTGACCGGTGGCGAGCCGATGATCGCGCCGGAAATTCGCGCGCTTGCTGCCGAACTAAAGACCATCGGCTACCACATCACTATCGAAACCGCCGCAACCGTTGCGCCGGAGGGAATCGCATGCGATCTCGCCTCGTTGAGCCCAAAGCTGCGCAATTCCGCTCCCGACGAACGCCTGCCTATCGCCTGGCGCGAGCGTCACGAAACCCTTCGCTGGCAACCGGACGTGGTGCGAAATTGGATACGGTTGTATCCGTTTCAGCTGAAGTTCGTCGTGGCCGACGCAGCCGATGTCGAGGAGATCGACGGTCTGTTGCGCGAGCTCAAGGAACCAATTTCGCCCGCCAAGGTCCTGCTCATGCCCGAAGGCACATCACCCGAGGTGTTGAAGTCGCGCTCAACTTGGTTATCTGAGCTGTGCAAGGCGCGCGGCTTCCGCTTCGCGCCGCGCCTCCACATTCAACTCTATGGAAACCAACGCGGCACCTGAGCACGCCGAACCGCCAGAAGGAAAGCCGCTAAAATTGTCGGAGGAGCTGGCGCGCCTGCAGAAGGAATTCGCCGAGCGCGCGGTCAAGCTGCAGGAGGTCATCGAAGTCCTTCGCGGCCGGGCTTATCTCTTGCTGTTGGTTTTACTTTCGCTGCCCTTTTGCACGCCGATCCCTTTGCCAGGACTATCGACGCCTTTCGGCCTGGTGATCGCCTTCATCGGTTTTCGTCTCACCCTCGGGATGAAGCCGTGGCTGCCGAAAAAATTGCTGAACACGGAATTGCCCGCGGGGTTTTTCGGGAAGCTCGTTCAATTCACACGGAAAATCCTAACTTTTTTCGAGAAACTGCTGCGGCCGCGCCTGGACATTCTCACGCGAACGGATTTGCTGAAGCGCATTCATGCGATCGTGATTTGCCTGGGCGGACTGGCTCTCGCGCTGCCGATACCGATTCCCTTCACGAATACGTTTCCCGCGTGGGCAGTGTTGCTCATCGCGTGCGGATTGCTGGAGCGCGACGGCCTTTTCGTGATTGGCGGTTACGTCGTGTTCGCGGCAGGCATCGCCTATTTCTTCCTGCTCGGAGAGGCCGCACAACATCTTATGGAGGGCGTGCACCATCTCATCGAAGCTTTGCGTAAGCATCTTTTTTCTTAGCGCGGTCCGGCAAACCCGCTTGACCCAAAGCGTCGTGTTTGTGGCGCGCTGGCCAGAGCAATGACGCTCCAATCGCCAGCGCCAAAACACCGCCGATGATCGCGAGCGACCACGAGATCGGGAATTGCCCGTGAAACGCGTCGTTGAGCCACGCCATTTTTAAGCCGACAAAAACCAAAATCATGCCGAGTCCGTACTTGAGCAGGTGGAAGCGGTGCATGATTCCGGCGAGCAGGAAGAACATCGCCCGAAGTCCGAGGATCGCGAAAACGTTCGAAGTAAACACGACGAACGGCTCGCTCGTGACCGCGAAAATCGCCGGCACGGAGTCGACCGCAAAGACGATATCGGTTACTTCCAAGAACACCAAACACACCAGCAGCGGCGTGGCGTGAAGAATCCCGTTTTTGCGCAATAGAAAATGCTGCCCTTCGAAGTGTGGCCACACCGGCAAATAGCGCCGCAAGAGTTTGATCATCCAGTTGTGCTCCGGCTCGACGGGTTTTTCCGTCGCCACAAAGAGCTTCAATCCCGTGAGCACGAGAAACGCGCCGAAGACCCAGTTGATCCAGTGCAGCTGCAGCAGCGCCGCACCCGCCGCAATAAAGAGCACACGGAAAAACAACGCGCCGACGATGCCGAGAAAGAGCACGCGGTGCTGGTATTTCGCGGGAATGCCAAAGTAGTTAAACACCACCGCGAAGATGAAAATATTATCCACCGAGAGCGCTCGCTCGATCATGTACCCGGCGAGGAACTCCATGCTCACCTGCTGCGCCGCACCGCGCGGATTGAAATCCGGGATTCCGGTCAGCCTCGCATCGTGCCCGAACGCCCAAACGCTGTAATGATACAGGCCCCAGTTAAACAGCAGCGCCAAGGCGATCCACACGACCGACCAGACCATCGCTTCCTTCAAACTCACGTCGTGCGCTTTTCGATGAAAGACCCCGAGGTCCAGCGCCAGCAATCCGCCGACGAGCGCAAGGAACACTCCGTAGAGCCACCAATATTGGCCAAAGGGAAAAAGCGCGACCGAATCCATGACGTTCCAAAAACGAACCCCGCTCGCCCCCTTTTCTCAACGCGAGGTCCCGTGGAAAAAAACCGCCTGTTTCCATCCGGCTGTTGGAGCTTTGACTCTCCTCCTGCTCAAACGTCAGCCTACGGAAAATCTAGTGTTCCAGTGAGATTCGGCTTTTCCAAATCCTTGCATTGCCGATCTTCTGCCGAGGATAAATAATTCCTGCTCGGCCGGTTCATTATTTTCTGTATCTCCGCACCAACTCGCTACGCCAACATGTCCTCGTCCACCGCTGAACAAAGTAACGAAAATCTCCGCCACGCGATCAATCTGCGTCTGGCACTGCTGGGATGTCCGACGGTGTCGGATGCCGAAGCGGCCGCTTGGACGTCGTTGGCCGCCCCGATCTTCTCGCGGTATCGCGAAACCACGCGTCAACTGATCGATCCGCTCAGCCCGGCCGATCACCGCATTCAAGCGTGGCTCGAGGGTTACCTTTCGGATATCGGCCCCTCACCGCGTCTACCCGCGCGCACGTTTATTTTGGATCAGCCCGGCTTGGCTCGCACTTTGTCGCTGCCGGCCGAGGGCGATGAATTCAGTTCCTCGCTCCTGAAAAGCTATCGTCTGCGCCAGGGCGTGTTGCACAACCCAGTCAACGACCGCCGCACCACTCAGGGCGTTTTTCACATAGCCGAGGGCGGCCTGCCGGTGCCGGACGACAAGCTCGCCGTGCCGAAAGTCACCTACGCAAAGATGCTCGACCTCGCGCTCAGGCCGCCGCGCGACTTGATGCGTCTGCCGTTCACTTCCGGCCGTCCCGAACAAGCTGAGTGTTTCGTCTCGCTGTTGCTGCGTCCGCTGGTTTGCCCGGACGTCCCGGGCTTCATCGACGAGAAGCGCATGGAAATCCGTTTCCTCGCGCCGGGCTCGCTCGTCGCGAACCTCGATTTCGTTGAATCGATTTTCGGCAACGCTGGTGATCCGTATTTGCCGGAAAACGACGCCGGCTTGGACGTCGACCATTGGACGGGACACACCGGTTGCGTGATTCTCGCGCCGCACCTCACGTCGGTTCCGAAGCATCTCGCGGGTCTGCCGCACTGGGACCTCGCCACGCCGCGTCAACGCCGCGATGGCATGTGTTGGAAGGACGAAAACGAGCTCTATAACAACGGCTCCGCGTTCAAGCTCACCGCCCGCGACGCTCGCGGCGTCATCGTGACAATCATCGCCGACAACTATTTCGGCTACTGCAAGAAAGAGGTAAAGACGCAGATCAGTTTCTCCGCGAATCTCTACGGTCTTGCCGAGGAAGAACACGCGGGCGGCGCGCTCGTTTATCCGAGCTACGATTTGGGCGAGGAATTCGTGAAGTACCCGATGGGTCGCGAATTCTCCTTCCACGAGGTCATCGCGCGCATGGCCGACCGGTTGAAAGTTTTCCCCGAAGGTTATGCCGTCGACGTGAAACATCCCGACGTAATCTACGTGCGTGAGGACACGAAGTTCGACCTGCGCAAGCAGACGATTACCTGGCCCGGAACCAACGGGAAGATGCAAAGCCTGAAGCTGCTCGCGGGCAAAACCTACGTGCGCCCGAGCGGCTATCGCATTCACATGGAGCCGATCCCGGGCTCGCGCGGCAACTGGCGCCTCGTCGGCACTGTTCCGGAGGGCACGCTTTGCCACAAGCCCTGCACGGTTTCCGGCGGCGGCAAGTCCGAGATCTCCAAGGCGATCGCCTACGCGATTTTCCCCGGCCACGTTTTCGTCGCCGACTTCGATCGCGATTTCGACCAGGTGCACGCGATCCTCAACCGCGACACGTCGAACCGTTTCATCGATCCCTCGCGCAACGGCAAAGACAAACGCCCAATCCTCAGCAACGAGCGCTCGCTTGGCAGCGTGATCAAGCTGCTCACGCCGTCCCGCCGCGAATACACCGAGGAGTATAACGCCTGGTTGCGCTCGATTCCGCAGTACATCAAGGAACTGATCTTCGTCCTCAAGCGCTACTACCAACCCGATTGGGCTGACGCTTGGCTGCACCATTTCTCGGTCGACACGATCAACGGCCGCCTCGGCAACGAGCTTAAGCTCGACGGCCGCAAGATCGTCACGAACTACCTGCGCGTCGGCTTCGAGGAAGATGGTTCTTGGCGTGTGTTCGGCTTGCGCGCGGATTTTCATCCTGCCGCGAAAATTCAGATGGAGGACGACATCACTGCCTCCGTCGTCGCGCCGACGCAAAACGTCGCCTCGCGCCCGAGCATTCCGCTGCCGACGGTTGGACCTTCCTTGAAGTTCGTTCAGAACTGCGAAGCCCGGTTGTTCCAGCGTCCCGATGACGCCATCCACCGCGGCTACGACCACCAGGCCGAAGCGGACATCGCTTCGCCGGGCACGTTCCTCTCCAACTACGAACCACTCGCCAGCGCCCAAGCCAAAGAGATCATCGAAGACGCCATCGGCTTCAACGCCTATACGGCTCCGATGCAAAATCTCATCAATGCCGCCGCCGAAGCGAACGGCGCCTCGCCGCGCTACTTCGTTTCTTCCGCCCATCCGCGTATCGTCGATGGCAAGCCCACCAAAAATCCTCGCTACCTCCAAGTCCGCCCGGACCTGACCGACGCGAAGGGCACCTACTTGGGCGAGGTCGCCGCGCGATTGAACCGCTGCCTCAACGCCGACGAGCCGCTGCACACGCCCGTGAGCATCGTCGTGCCGGGCCGTCGCAATAATCCGCCCGAAAAAGGCATTCGTTCGCTGGCCGTGTATGGTCCGATCCACTACATGGAGCTGCCCGAGGCGTTCATGGAGTTCATCAGCAGCATGACGGGGAAATCGCCGTCGACGACCGGCGCTGGTTCCGAAGGCGCGCTGACGAAGGGCCCGTTCAACGCTCTCCCGCCGGTGATAGATGTAAACGCCGCGCTGATCTCGCTCATCCTCACCGGCCACGACGTTTTTCTTTCCGCCGCCGGTTATGTCGGTCCCAAAGTCCGCGTCGATCACGACGTGAGCCTCCTCGTGCCCGAAGTGTTTTCACGCATGACTCCGGCCGAACGCGATGCCCGCACGCTCATCGCCGACGGCTGCTTGGAGAAATGCGCCGACTTCACCTACGACGGCAAGCCCGTCCTCGCCAGCCGCCTCGGATATCGCGTGACCACGCGTTTCGTCCGCATCTACTTCGGACGCGTCTTCAATCATCCGCACGTCGTCTTCACCGACGAGATGCTCAAGCCCGAGCTCCAAGGCATGGACGTCTTTGTGGACGGCATGGATAACATTTGCGCTACCCACAAGCGCGTCGCCGAAAGTTATTTCGCCGATGGTGGCGTCAACATGGCGTGCCCTCCGCTGAAGGCTTTGCTGCACATTATGGCTTACGGGCAATACGAAGGAAAAAATCTGAACTCGCCCGAGATCCGCGCCCTTTTCACGCGAGACAATCTGCTCGCCAGCGCGTGGTACCAGCAACGCTTGGACGCCAAACAGAAGCTCGAGGTCAATTTGTGGAAACGCCACATCGCCTACCTCGAAGCCTACGTCGACCGTCCAAGTTTCGCCGACACCATCGTCAAGCTGGACCTCAACAGCCGCTTGGCTCACGCCCGCCGTCAGTTGGTCGTAGCGCAATCCACCGGTTACCGCGACAAGCTGAACGGCACTCTTGGCGTCCAACCGCTGGAGTAAGCCGACAAGCCCGGACCCGATCGACACCCTTGTAAACACTGGATGGTAGTGATTCCGCCAGGTCGGGACGCTTCCGAGGTGCTGGCCATGCTGCTCGCACTGCACACGTCGTGGACGTCGCGGAGAGACGTTGCTACCGGTTCGGACCGAAGCTGGCTACCTCAATGGTAGCCGAGCCTACCCCAAAGTCGAAGGGCGGTACCTCCGGGGCCGACCCGCCAACCTTTTTGGTGCAATTATGCAGCTTAAAGGTTGCACGATGGCGGCTAGAGCTCGGACCGGCTACCTCTAAGCTCGGCTCACCGACCCAAAAGGTCCGCTCGCCGAGCTAAAAGGTAGGCCAACGGAGCTCGAGGGGTAGGCCTTTGCACCTCACGGCTCCGCGTGCCGAGCTTGGAGGTAGCCCCGCCCCCTCCGAGGTAGCGCGATCAACCGTTTTGATAAACGCGCGTAGCCGTTCCCTTGTCTTTTCACCGTTTTCCAGACCCTCTTCCCTCAAAAAGATCCGTTTCAGCGCAAGCCCAGGTCCACAGTTCCTGCCAAGTCGCCCAATCATGTCCGCCGGTGACCACGCGAACACGTTCTGCAGGCAAAAGACCGGCCAGCATCGCGTGGCCTCGACGAAAAGAATCACGATCACCATAAGCCAACCACATGGGAGGCAACCGGCGGCTTGCATTTCCTATAAAGCTCCAAATCTGCTCTTCCACACCACCCTCCGAAGCCGCTCGCCCGGCAGCCCATTTCACCGGCCCGCCAGCATGTTCAATACGTGAGAAAAGGTCGTTCTCTTTTCCGAGATACGGACTGAGCAACACGATCGCCTCCACTTCACCGGGATGTTCGCGCTCGTAAAGCAATGCGCCCAATCCGCCGAGTGAAATGCCGACGACAACAATGCGTCGGTAGCCGCTGGCGCGCGCGGGACGGATCACGTCTTCGCGCAATCTCCCGGCGATAGTACGGGCGTAGTAATAGCCCAGATGCGCGTCCACCGTCACCATGTCCGCGCGCACGCCGACGTCGCGGACGATGGCGGTCATTCCTTGCTTCCGATAAGCGTCGACCGAGTCGCCACGGCCGGGAAGAAAAACGATGAGCGTGTCCGCTCGCGCGCCGTCCTGTAACGGTTCTTTTAAGGTAGGGATGGGGGCGACCGCCTTGCGCGGGAAGGCAAAACAGCCGTTTGAAATCAAAACCGTTGCCACCGCCAACCACCAAAACACGCTGCGAGCGTTTCGGCGTTCTGCAAAAGCGTCGGTTTTTCGGCGGCTCACACCCTTTCTGATACCCAACCGGCTGCTAACCGCAAACGCCCCGCACGACCTCGGACAACTCTGCTCGAGGTGGAACGCGCGGTCCCTCGCGCGTTGGTGGACATCGCCTACTACTGAACGTCGCTCTGCCACCGCGTGTAAAAGTAGCACCGTACGACTTTTTCTAGTAGCGTTCTCCCAATGAGACCCGCCCCAGGAAGCGCGAGCAGGAGTCTCTTTAAACCCCAAACTTGCCCGAAACCGATTTTCGCACCTTTTAAGAGTCATGGCTGACGCGACGCCAGCACGATCTCACCACGGTCCCGAAAGCTCCGTGCTGAAAACCGGTCGAGGGATTTTCTGGGCCGGAGCCGGCTTCTGCACCTTGGCTGCGCCGTGGATGCTGGGCGGAATGCCGTTGTCCACTCAGTGGTGGTTGTTGGGTGGAGCGATCACGGCGTTTGTCGGTGGATTGATAGTTCGGTTCGCCGGCCATTCGTCTCCCGGCGCGCGGGCCGCCTTTCGCGTTCAACGCTGGGCGCTCGGGCTCGGACTGCTTTTCATCGCGTACCTTTTCTTACAGGCCATCAACCCGTCGCTCGCCGTCGTGCTGCGCGGAAATATGTGGGACCTGCAATCGTCCGAGCATTCCTGGTGGGGCCCGCACTCGATCAGCGCGCCGTTCGACATGATCGGCGGTGACTGGCTTCCCTACAAAAACGCCTGGCGCTATCTTTTGATTTACGGCACTGGCTGGCTATTTGCCGCTGGGCTGTGTTTCGGCCTGACAGAACGGAAGGACGCGCTGCGCTGGGTGCAACTTGTCGCGGTCAACGGGTTCGTCATTGCGCTGGTCTGTCTCGCGCACAAGGCCACCGGGTCGCACCGGACGCTGTGGCTGTTCGCCGACACGTTCGATTTCACCGGCTCGCCGGTTTTCTTTTATAAAAATCACAACGGCGCCTACCTCGCGCTCAGCCTCGCGGCGATCCTCGGAGTCGCGGCCGCAGGAGCGTCGGATCAGAACTGGCGCGTTTGGGAAATCGCCGCCATCGTGACGTGGGCAGCGACGGTCGTGGTGAATTCGCGCGTGGCCATTGGCTGCGCGACGTTTTGGTTCGGCATTTATGGCTTCATCCGCTGGCGGCACCTTCGCAGCGAAGGCCGGGCCGTCTTCTCTGGAAAATCGGTCACCATCGGCGCCGCGCTGGCGCTCGCTTTGGGCGGCCTCGTCTTCAGCCTCGGCGGCGGGAAAGTCTTTAACCGCTTCTCACCGGCATTTTCAGCTCCCTTGGACTTCCTTCAAGGCGGGAGCTTCCGGTCCATGACGCGCCAAGTCGGCTGGGAAATGTGGAAAGACGACAAGCTCTTCGGCTGGGGCGGCGGCTCGTTCATGTATTTGTTTCAAGACTACCACCAGCGCGTGCCTGAGATCGCGCGCACCGTCTACCGCCAGCAGCCGAATCTGAACCGCTTCGTCGCACCCGGCCTCAACTGCGATTGGGTGGAGTTTCTTGTTGAATATGGAGTGGTTGGCGTCGGCCTGCTGGTCGCCGCCGGAGCGGTCTTGCTCATCGCCGTTTTTCGATGGCGCGAAAACGCACCACCGCAGACGTTCTTTTTGACGCTCGGCGTCCTCGGCTTATTCGCCCACGCCTACTTGGAATACCTTCTGCGCAATCCTGCGATCCTGCTCCTTGCGCTCGGATCTATTCTGGTCGCGGTCAGGCTCGCTGCGCAGCCTGCGCCTTCGCGGAATCACCGCGTCCGTTTCAAAGCCGCGGCTTCTTCAGTCGCTCCTTGAACGCGTCGGTCGGGCAACAACCACCGCCGCAGCCAGGCTTCTTTCGTTTGGAAAAGGCGCCCCACAGCAGCGCTCCCAGCGCGATCGCTACGATCAAAATAGCTGCAGGTGTTTGCCAGTTTTCCCACATGGTCGCTTAGAAGCCGAACGCTCGGCCAGTTTGATAGACAATCAAGCACACGACCCACGCCGTGCCCGTCATGTAGGCGACCTGAAACAGCGGCCATCGCCAAGAGTTGGTTTCTCGCTTCACCACCGCGAGCGTGCTCATGCATTGCATGGCAAAAACATAAAAGATCATCAGCGTCAGGCAAACAAGCGGCGTGAATAGCGGACGCCCGTCTGGCCACTTCGCTTTCGCCATCGATTCGCGGAGCGGCGTGGTGTCTTCGTCGCTGCCCTCCACGTTGAAGACAACGCCCATCGTGCTCACGAAAACCTCGCGCGCCGCAAAAGAGCCGACGAGCCCGATGCCGATTTCCCAGTCGAAGCCGAGCGGCTTGATCACGGGCTCTAGCGTGTGGCCGATCTTGCCCGCAAAGCTCTGCTCCAGCTGCTGCGTCGGCGTCGAGCCCGCCGGTGCCTTCGGATAAGCTGACAAAAACCAGAGTACAATCGACAAAGCCAAAATCACCGTGCCGGCATTTTTCAAAAACATCCACGCACGCTCGAGCATGTGGAAAAGAATGTCGCGCACGCGTGGCAGACGGTACGGAGGCAATTCCATGATCATCAGCGGCGGTTCGCCTTTGAGTAGCGTCCGTTTGAAAAGTGACGCGAAGCCAAACGCTCCGATCGTGCCCAGAGCATACATCAACAGCATCACGCCGACCTTCGTCAGCAGCGGCACGCGGTTGCCTGGCACGAGCGCCGCGATCATCAGCAAATAAACGGGAAGCCGCGCCGAACAACTCATCAACGGGGCCACGAGAATCGTTGTGAGCCGGTCCTTGTGATTTTCGATCGTGCGCGTGGCCATGATGCCCGGGATTGCACACGCATAGGAGCTCAGCAGCGGAATAAAACTTTTCCCATTGAGTCCCACGCGACTCATCAGCCGGTCCATGATAAATGCCGCACGAGCCATGTAGCCGGTGCTCTCCAGCAAACCGATAAACAGGAACAAAATCAAAATCTGCGGCAGAAAAATCACCACGCCGCCCACGCCCGCGATCGCACCGTCGGTGATCAGGTCGCGCAGATCGCCTTCGGCCATCACACTCTTCACCCAATCGCCGAGCGCGGCCATTCGACCGTCGATGAAGTTCATCGGGTATTCGGCGAGCGTGAAAATCGACAAGAATAGCAGCGCCATGATCGCCGCGAGCGACACCCAGCCCCAAAGCGGATGTGTAACAAATTGGTCGATACGGTCGCTGATGCTCCGACCGACGTCCGCTTTTCGCTCGACGACACGGCTGCAGAGTTCGCCAATCGCATCGTAGCGACTGCTCACTAGAGTGCCGGCCCAATCCGTGCCTTCGCCTTCCCAGCGTTTCTGCCAACCGCGGAGAATTTCGCTCGTACGCGGATGCAACGACGCCGAGCCCGTCACACGAACCGTGTCTTGATCGGTGAGGAGCAACAACGCTTCTGCACGCGCGCTCAACGGAGCCTTGCGGTCGTTCTCTTGGAGGCTGGCGGCTAGTTCGGAAACAGCCGGCGCGATCGGCGCGGGAATTTCCCAGGCGTGTTTCGCCAGAGGCAAATCACTGCGGCTCATCGCGAGGCGCAGCTCGACGATTCCTTTGCCATTGGCTGCTTCGCAGGGAATCACCGGAATGCCGAGCGCCTTTTCGAGTCGCGCCACACGGATTTCGAGACCGGCCTTCGCCGCGAGATCCATCATATTGAGCGCGAGGATCACCGGGCGGCCCAGATCGAGGATCTGGTGAACGAGATACAAATTTCGCTCGAGATTCGATGCGTCGAGAATGCAGACGATACGGTCTGGTTGCGGTGTGTCCGCACGCCGTCCGAGCAAGACGTCGCGCAACACCGCTTCGTCGGGCGAGCGCGCCGCCAGCGAATAGGCGCCGGGCAAGTCGATGATCTTTATCGGGTGGCCGTGCTGGGAATACGTTTCGCCGATCTTCTTCTCGACCGTCACGCCCGGATAATTTCCAACCTTCTGCTTTAGTCCTGTCAGTGCGTTAAAAAGCGTGCTCTTGCCGCAATTCGGGTTACCGACAAAGGCATACACCGGCGTTTTACCGGCATTCGGAGAACGTGTTTCAGCGCTCATGGCTTCACCGACGTTTCGACGAGAATGTGTTCCGCTTCGCTTTTCCGAAGCGAAAGGCTGTAGCCGCGAACCTTGATTTCGATCGGGTCGCCCAACGGCGCCACCCGCACCAATGTCACCGAGACCCCCGGCATGAGACCCATCTCACGCAAGCGGAGAAAGGCCGCGCCCTGTCTGGGAAATTCCCGGACAACGCCCTGCGTCCCAGCGGACAACTCCGAAAGTTTCGCCAATAATGCCATGAAATGCCTGGGTTCGCGCTCAGGCGCTGCGGCGGATTTGCTCGACGAGGATGTGCTGCGCCGCGCGATCACTCAGCGCGATGCGCGTTCCGCAGACTTGGCAGAGCAAAGTATGAGCGCCCGAAACCTTTTCCACGACAGCGGATTCGCAAAAACCCATTTCCCGAAGCCGTTGGCAAACTTCAGTTTGCCCTTTGAGCTCCTGCACTCGGCCTGAAGCCCCCACCGGTAAGTCGGTTAGGCGCACTAACGGTTCGGATCGGTTTTGCTCGGTCGAGGACATGTGATAACAGCGAAACTAAATGAGATTGGGTTTCAATGTCAAAATCAGCTCCAATATCGTCTCGGGCGTAAGCTTCTGAAGGTAAAAACCCTCTGGAGGGCGGTGCGGAGGCAAAGGCGGATATCTGCAACCCTAATAGCGAATCTGGTGCCAACCGCTTGTTGGATCATGGGTTCTGGCCCAATGGGCTTCCGCGGGCAAAAAGAAAGCGCGGCTGTTCGGCCGCGCTTCGCAAAAAAGTTATTCCCGTCAGGTGATCACCGGCGCCGACGCTTGAGATCTAGTTGGACGACGGAAGAGCGTACAATGCTTTCCAGCCGTTCCACTTCGCCGGCATCCAACGAATCTTTCGCACGCAACGCGTCCTGGGCGCGTTGCATCGCTTTTTCAGCGGCGCCTTCGTCGATCTTTTCTTCGGTGATCGCGCTTTCAGCCAAAATAGAAACTTTGTCGCCATCGATTTCGGCGAACCCGTTGCCGACAGCGAGAAGTTCGGTCTTTCCGCCTTTTTGCACGCGGAGTTCGCCGGCACCCACTTGCGTAAGCAGCGGAATGTGGCCCGGCAAAATGCCGATCTCGCCCTCGGTGGTCGGAATGACGACCGTGTCGACCGTGTCAGAATAGACGCGGGCTTCAGGGGTTACGATTTCCAGAGTGAGCGCCATAGCGTAAAACTACTTCTTGTTGGCCTGCGCGAGCACGTCGTCGATGCCACCCTTCATGTAGAAGTCGCCCTCAGGAACGTGATCGAGTTGGCCATCGAGAATCATTTTGAATCCGCGGATGGTTTCCTTAACCGGCACATAGACACCAGGAATGCCGGAGAAGACTTCAGCCACGTGCATCGGCTGCGAGAGGTAACGCTGGATCTTACGCGCGCGGTAAACGGTTAGTTTGTCGTCCGGTGAAAGTTCGTCCAAGCCGAGAATCGCGATGATGTCCTGGAGATCTTTGTAACGCTGAAGCACGCGCTGAACTTCGCGGGCCACGGCATAGTGTTCTTCGCCAACAATGTCAGCCACGAGCGCCTTCGAGACGGAAGCGAGCGGATCGACGGCCGGATAAATACCGAGGTCGGCGATGGATCGCTCCAACACGACAGTAGAGTCAAGATGGGCGAAGGTGTTCGCCGGCGCGGGGTCAGTGAGATCGTCAGCCGGGACGTACACGGCTTGCACGGACGTAATCGAACCCTTCTTCGTCGAAGTGATGCGTTCTTGGAGCACACCCATTTCGTTCGCGAGCGTCGGCTGATAACCGACCGCGGACGGTGAGCGGCCGAGCAACGCGGACACTTCGGAACCGGCCTGCGAGAAACGGAAAATGTTGTCGATAAAGAGAAGCACGTCCTGGTTTTTCTCGTCGCGGAAATACTCCGTCATCGCGAGCGCCGAGAGAGCCACGCGCATACGAGCGCCCGGCGGCTCGTTCATCTGGCCGTACACCAGCGCGACCTTCGATTTGGAGAGGTCCTTTTGGTTGATGACGCCGGCCTCGGACATTTCATGGTAAAGGTCGTTGCCTTCGCGGGAACGCTCACCCACGCCGGCGAAAACCGAATAACCACCGTGCTGCTTGGCGATGTTGTTGATGAGCTCGAGAATGACGACGGTCTTGCCGACGCCTGCACCACCGAACGCGCCAACCTTACCACCTTTCAAGAATGGGCAGATCAGATCGATGACCTTGATGCCGGTCTCCAGAATGTCGACCTTGGTGTCCTGATCGACGAGTGCTGGCGATGGACGATGGATCGGGTAACGCTTCGTGTACGTAACGGGGCCTTTGCCGTCGACGGTGTCGCCGGTTACGTTGAAAATACGGCCGAGGACGCCCTCGCCCACCGGCACCGTGATCGGACCGCCAGTATCCACAACGTCCATACCACGCTTGAGGCCTTCGGAGGAAGACATGGCGATCGATCGGGCAATGCCGCCGCCGAGGTGCTGCTGCACTTCGAGCGTAAGTTTTTCCGCCTTGCCTGAGACGGTGAAGTCCACCGTGAGCGCCTGATAAATGGGCGGGATAGCGTTTTCGGCGAACTGCACGTCGACCACAGGGCCGATGACTTGGACGATTTTGCCGGTATTCATTGGGTATTTTAAAAGTGTTAAGTTCTCAGGCCGACACGAATTGGGCGGCGGCAATTTCTAGAATTTCCTGGGTGATCGCGGCCTGGCGGGCCTTGTTGTACTCGAGTGTGAGGTCGCCGAGGATTTTGGTCGCGTTGTCCTTGGCGGTCTTCATCGCAACCATGCGGGCACTGTGCTCGGAAGCTTTCGCGTTCAGCAGCAGCTGGTGAATCGTGCGGTTGACGTAAAACGGAAGCAAGGCGTCTAAAACATCGTGAGCGTTGGGCTCAAAAAGCATTTCCCGGGTGTCAGCTTTCGCAGCAGGAATATGCACCGCGCCGGCCATCGGCGGAAGATTCGCCGAAAGTTCCGAAACACTTTCCAGCGGCAAAATCAGCGTGCGAGTAGGCTCTTGGACGAGCGTGTTTTTGAAATACGGGAAGATCACCTCGATCGTATCAATCACACCATCGAGATATTGCTTCACCATGAATTCAACCACGGCCTTCACTTCGGCGAAAGCTACGCGATCACTCACCGGGAAATCAGCGAGCAGGTCGCGCTGCGTGCGAGCGAGAAACTGTGTGCCTTTGCGACCGACAGAAACGTACTTGGCGTTTCCTTTGATTTCCGCAACGAGCTTGAAAAGATTTCCGTTGAGCGGTCCGCAAAGGCCCTTGTCCGTCGTGACGAGAAGAATACCGCGCGTCTTCACCTCGCGTTTGACGAGGAACGGATGCATCGACTCTTCGACGCGTGTGGCGAGCGAAGCGAGCATCGAGCCGAGAAGATTGGCGTACGGACGCCCGGCGAGCGCGGCCTGCTGCGCCTTTTTCATTTTCGACGCCGCCACGAGCTCCATCGCCTTGGTGATCTGGCGGGTGTTTTTGACGGATTTGATCCGTCGGCGAATGTCTCTTGTCGATGCCATTAGGTTAAAGTTCCTTCAGGCTTAGGCGGCGTAAGAAGCTTTCCATTCGTCACAGGCGGCTTTCAACTCGGTTTCCAGCTCAGCATCGATGGCGGCCTTGGTGCGAATCTTGTCGAGGAGAGGCTGTTTGCGCGTCGAGAAAAACTCACGCAGGTTCGCCGCCGCCGAAACGATCTTCTTCACGTCAACGGCGTCAAAATAGTTCTTCTGCATCGCCCACAGGAACGCTGCCTGCAGTTCGATCGAAATGGGGTTGAGCTGCGGCTGCTTGAAGAGCTCGACGATGCGGGAACCGCGATCGAGCTGGGCTTTGGTCTTGGCGTCCAGATCGGCACCGAACTGAGCAAATGCGGCAAGTTCGCGGAACTGGGCGAGCTCGCCCTTGAGTTTGCCGGCGACTTGCTTCGTCGCTTTGATCTGAGCGGAGGAGCCTACGCGCGAGACTGAGAGACCGACAGACACGGCTGGGCGAATACCTTGGTTAAACAAATCGGTTTCCAAGAAGATCTGGCCGTCGGTGATCGAAATGACGTTCGTCGGAATGTAAGCCGCAAGGTCGCCCGCGAGCGTTTCGATGATCGGTAGCGCGGTGAGCGAACCTTTGCCGGCGAGACGAGCGGCACGTTCGAGCAGACGGCTGTGGAGATAGAAAACGTCACCAGGGAACGCTTCGCGGCCGGACGGACGTTTCAGAATGAGCGAAATCTGGCGGTAAGCGACGGCGTGCTTCGAAAGATCGTCGTAAACGATCAGCGCATCCATGTCGTTTTCCATAAACCATTCACCCATGGCGGCGCCGGAGTATGGAGATAGGTATTGGTTGGCCGGGTTGTCGGCCGCGGGAGCTGCGACGATGATAGTGAATTCCAAGGCACCAGCCGCCTCAAGCGCGGTCATCGTGCGAACGATGTTGGAGTTCTTCTGACCGATCGCGACGTAGATCGAATAAACCGGGCGGAACGATTTGTCGCCGCTAGCAAGGCCGACGCGATTGATGCGCGCTTGGTTGATGATTGTGTCGATCGCGATCGTCGTCTTGCCGGTGCCTCGGTCGCCGATGATCAGCTCGCGTTGTCCACGGCCGATCGGAATCATCGAGTCGATGGCGGTAATGCCGGTAAAGAGTGGTTGGGAAACGGATTTGCGGACGATGATGCCGGGGGCGATCTTTTCGACGGGATAAAATTCCTTCGCATCGATCGGGCCTTTGCCGTCGACCGGACGGCCGAGCGCATCGACCACGCGGCCGAGGAGCGCTTTGCCCACCGGAACCGAAAGCAGGCGGCCGGTGGTCTGGACTTCGTCGCCTTCTTTGAGCTGCGAAACGTCACCGAGAACGACGCAACCGACTTCGTCCTCTTCAAGGTTGAGCGCGATGCCGATCGCGCCGCCCGGGAATTGGATCATCTCGTTGTACATGACCTCGGAGAGACCATCGAGTTTGGCGACGCCGTCGGCGACCGTGCGGATCATGCCGGTATTCTTTTTGACCGCTTTGTTCTGCAGTTTAGCGATCTGTTGTTCGATTTGTTCGATGACCGTGCTCATGCGGGCGGGGAAGTTGTTGGTTATTTTAAAAGGTTAGACGTTGGCGGCGAGCTGGCTTAGCTGGCCGGCCACAGAGGATTCGTAGACGTCGTCGCCGACGCGTACGCGAAGACCGGCGAGAAGCGCTGGATTTGCTCGGGCGCTCACTGTGACAGCGCGGCCGTATTTTTTAGTCATGGCCGCAGCGATCGATTGTAGTACAGAATCGGATACGCTGCCAGCGTGCTCGACGATGGCCTGGCTCTTGGCGAGTTCAGTCGCGACCAGCCGACGGTAAATGGTGAGCACCGCAAGCATGTGCGGGGGCTTGGTTTTTTCCACGTAAGCCAAAACACCGCTGACACGCTCGGCCGAGATCTGGCCGTCGACCACGCTCAGTTTGAAGAGCTGTCGTGCGAGTTGCTGGGCTTGTTTGTTGGCGGCCATGTTTCGCGAAAAGATTTACTGGAGACGCTCAGACGTTGGTGAGCTCTTTGGCGGCGGCCTCGTTGAAACCAGCGCGGTCCGCTTCGGAAAGTTTCTTGGCGAGAACGCGCTCGGTCGTGGAAACCACGAGGCGGGCAATTTCGCCGCGGGCATCGGCGAGCATCTTCTTGTGCTCGAGCTCGATCGCCTGTTGGGCCTTGGCCATCTGATCGTTCGCACGATCGGTGGCTTCTTTTTGGATCTTGTCGGAAAAGTCCTTCGCGGTCTTGCGAGCTTCTTCGATGACCTTGGTGGCTTCAGCCTGAGCTGCTTTCAAAAGCGCAGCGTTTTCCTGCTGAGCGGAAGCGAGCTGCGCCTTCATATCCTCGGCGTACTTCAGGCCGGATTCGATTTTGTTCTGGCGCTCAGCGAGCGTGGCGAGGACCGGTTTCCACGCGAATTTATAAAGAAGAAATGCCACTACGGCGAAGTTGACGATCTGCGCCAGCAGATTGGGCAACGTAATGCCGAGCCCATTGAGGACTTCAGTGAAGCCTCCGCCACTTTGCGCAGCAGTTTCGTGAGCGGCTTCGGCGAGAACGGGCGTGAGCGTGAGCATATCTGGGAAAAGGGCCGCACCGCGCGGAATGACCGGCGGCGCGGGAGAATTTTACTTACCGAGGAACAGGGAGTAGAACGCAACGGCTTCGGCGAGCGCCATGCCGATGATGGACTGAACGAGGATCTTACCGGAAGCACCCGGATTACGACCCACGGCTTCAACGGCCTTCGTGCCGACAAGGCCTACGCCGATAGCGGCGGCCAAGCAACCGAATGCACCTTGGATACTGCCGGTAATACCGGAGTTCGTTACAACTTCTGCGAGGGACATGTTATTGTTTCTTTATTGTTGGTTGGATTTCCACCGTGCGCACAGCTTTGGCACGCTCCCAGTGGTAAAGGGTTAGTGGTGAGCGGCAGACTTTTCGCCGTGCCCCTCCTCTTCGTGGTGTTCGTCGCCGTGGTTGCAGATCAGCCCGATGTAAACGCTCACAAGCAACGTAAAGACCAGCGCTTGGACGAAGCCGATAAGAACTTCGAGAAAATAGAACGGAATCGGCAGACCCCATTTGCACATGCTCGACATCGCGTGCATGAGATTCTCACCGCCAAAAACGTTGCCGAAGAGACGGAACGACAACGACACGGGCCGGAACGCGATCGAGATGATTTCAATCAGGCCAACCGCAAAGAATATAATAAAGAGGAAATAGTAGATAGCCGCGGGGATCTCTTTTTTGTCCGCTTTATTTCCGAAAATATCGAAGAGCACCATTTTCGGCCCCGCGTACCGCATGATAAAATAGAACCACGCGACTATCGAAACCACCGCGAGAGCCAAAGTGCTGTTCATGTCGGCGTTGCCCGGCCGAATTAGTTCGGTCCAGCCGTAGCCGCCCTCGCCCTTAATCGCAATCGTACCGACGCCGGGGAACAAGCCGCTCCAGTTTTGGATCAGGATGAAAATAAAAAGACCGACCAAAAGAGGAAACGCCGGACGAGCGACTTTGCTGCCGACGATCGGCGAAATAAGATCGAGAACGCCTTGAACGATGCTTTCCACAATGGCCTGACCGTGGCTCGGAACGAGTTTGGGACGCCGAACAGCCAAGCGGACAACAATGATCAGCAGCGCGGCAATCACCCAACTTGTCACCATACTGTTGGTTACAGGTAATGGCCCGAGGTGAAACAACGCCTCGGCTTTCGCGGAAAGGCCATGCCCCTCACCTTCAGCGGCAAACGCCGGCATGGCAGTTGCCAAGGACACGAGTGCCAAAGCGAAATTCTTGACTCGAAGCATGGGTTAAAAAAGCGCGTCTACGATTGGAAAAGGGAGAGCGTTACGCAACGCATGTGGCGTCGTCAACCATCGAAAATGAATCGTGCTAATGCAGCCTAAAAGATTAGCGCATTTTGAAGCTTTGAGACACAGCTTCATTTTCACTTCTAACGGCGCGCAGCCGAACGTTCCGGCAGAAAACAAAAGCCATCTACCCAGTAATACGAGGCACGGCCAGCTATCTCCCCGCACAATTAACAACGTTCCGCGATCAACGACTGAAAGGCTTGGGCTCGGCTCTGGAAAACGGTTTCCCGCTCGAAGGGCCACGAAATATTTTCGGTGATTTTCCAGTCGGCGTGCGCCTGTACTTCGGCTTTCGCGGCCGCGAAATAATTCGAATCGTCGGTACGAAAACACAGCAACGCTCCCACGGGGCTCCGTGCGGCGATCGTCGAAAGGAATTCCGATCGCATGATCCGGTTTTTGTGATGCCGACGCTTCGGCCACGGGTCGGGAAACAGAACGAACGTCCGTTGAAAACGGAGCGTGGGCGGCAGCGCTTCCAAAAATTCCGCGGCGTCGGCCTGCACGAAAGCAAGGTTGCTCCGCTTGGCGCGGTTGCGTTTGCGGAGGGCGCGCTCCACCCGTTCGCGCAGAAGATCAATTCCCACGCAAAACTCCTCAGGATGCGCGGCCGCGTATTCGACCAAAAAATGGCCGTGCCCAGCGCCCACTTCCAAGGTAATCCGCGTTTGGTCCGCTAACAATTTCGCCAAATCCGTCTTCAAAGCCGCGCGTCGTGCGTCGCGGCGTGCAATATATTCGGCGGTGCGTTCCGGGTTTTCCACGACTTGGTTAAGCATGGGCGTCACAGCCAGAGCAAGTCAGTGTTATGTCGCGCATGTTGTTCTCAGCGGCAAGGAGGAACGAGGACCGCTGATGTCGAAGTAAAACTCCCCGCGCGGCCCACAAATCACGACGGCTCGGCAGGCGCAACCAAAGCGGAGGTACGTTGCGGGAGCGTAAAGGAGAAAGCGGTCCCCTCGCCTAGCTTGCTGGTGACGCTTACTTGGCCGCCGTGCAGTTGCACGATGTGTTTTACGATGCTCAGACCGAGACCCGTGCCACCCTTTTCGCGCGAACGTCCTTTATCCACACGATAAAACCGCTCGAAAATGTGCGGCAAATCCACCTCCGGTATGCCAGGGCCGTTGTCGCGTACGGTCACTTGGATTTTCCCGTCGCGAATCGTGGAGCTCACTTCGATCAGTGTGCCCTTCGGCGTATATTTCAGAGCATTGTCGATCAGGTTTTCGCACACTTGTGTGATTTTGAGCGGGTCGATTAACAACGGTCCAATCACAGGCGGAAAAATGGCTTCGATCTTATGATTTGCTGCCGCTGGCCGCGCTCGGAAATCGTCGACGACGGACGTCAGGAGTTCTGCGAGGTTGGTAGATTCGCGACGAAGGCCAGGATTAACCGATTCCAAGCGCGAGAGTGTCAGTAGATCTTCCAGTAGAGAATTAAGCCGCTCCGTGTGGCGCTGAATTGTGCGGAGAAATTTCTCACGGTCCGCGAGCGACATCGTCTGATGTTCGTCGACGAGCGTCTCTGCGTAGCCTTTGATCACGCTAAGCGGCGTTCGCAATTCGTGGGAGACGTTCGCCACAAAATCTTTTCGCACCGCCTCAAGCTTTTTCTGCTTGGTAATGTCGTGCAGAACGAAGAGCGCCCAAGAACGTTTGTCGCCGTCCAAGGGCGAAATGTTGCTTCCGGTGACTTCCACCCAAATGGGCTGACTGCCTTCGTTGAACTCGATGGCAAATTGCGGCTGGGCCTCGTTTTTACGCACACTCTCTACATATTGCAGGAAGGCGGCGCTCTGTAAGATAAGCTCAAGCCGTTGACCGAGGATGTTCGACGCACGCGGAAAAATGCTTTGAAGAGCGCGGTTGGCCAATACCACATAGTTTTCTGCATCAACAATTAGCACAGCCTCCTGTAAACTGCCCAAGGTGGCCTCGAGCTGCGCCAATTGTCCCGACCTGAGCTTACGCAAATGCTGCGCTTCGTTGATTTGCTCGTTCACCGTCTTTGCAAGAAGGCGGAGACTCTTACTCGAAGAAGATGTAAGCTCTTTGCCTATAACCGGCTGCTTGCGTTCTAGTGCGTCGTGCAACCGCGAGATTGCGTGTTCTTGACGGAATAGCGCCCAAAGGGCCAATGTGAGTGCGATTCCGAGCGCGATCGCGATTAAGGTGCACATGTGTCGGCACGGCGCTCAGCCATGCGATATCCGACTCCCCTAATTGTCTCAATCCAAGCGGCTTCCGGACCAAGTTTCTCTCTCAGGCGGCGCACGTGGGTGTCGACCGTACGCGTCTCGATCTCGGTCTCATAATTCCACACGTTTATAAGAAGGTGCTCTCTCGTTTGCACCCGCCCTCGCCGCTCCATCAACAACCGCAGCAGCTTAAATTCTGTAGCCGTGAGATCCACGGGCTCGCCGCTGACCGTCGCCACGTGGCGATCAATATCAATCGCGATTTGCCCAACTTGGAGCTGTTTCGGCTCGGGCGGTTTCCCGTTGCCCGTCCGCCGGAGAATGGTTTGAATCCTTAAAACCAATTCCTTCGTACTAAATGGCTTACAAACATAGTCATCAGCACCTGTCTCGAGCCCTTGTACCCGATCGGCTTCTTCGGCTTTCGCCGTCAAAAAGATCACGGGCACCTTGTTCAACTTCGGATCTGCACGCAGCATCCGGCAAATTTGGATTCCGTTCAGGTCCGGCATCATGACGTCCAATACCACGAGATCTGGCATGAAGGTGCGAGCGACGCCTATGCTCGCAGTCGGATCGTTCAGCGCCTCGACCTGAAAGCCTTTGGCACGTAGATGGTAAACAACGAGATCTGTTACATCCACCTCATCGTCCACGATGAGGATCTTCTTCGCATTGGATTCCATAACTCCCGCAGATTGTACCTAGCCGTTAGGAGTTGCCGAGCGAATTTACCTCACCGTTTCACAAATGTTACAAAAGAGGCGGTACATAAGATTACCACGGGAATTTAGCTTGGGGCGGCGAACATCACCCGGACCGCCCTGCGGCTAGCCGCACCATTAACACGTTGATGTCCGCGGGGTTAACACCGCTGATACGACTCGCCTGCCCCAAATTGTAGGGGCGGAATTTATCCAGTTTCAGAGCGCTTTCTTTACGGAGGCCCTTGGTATTGAGGTAATCGAAATCGGCCGGGATTTTAATTTTTTCGACAGACTCTAGCTTCTCAATTTGGCGAAGTTCGCGAGTCAAATAGCCTTGGTATTCGACACGGTAGGCCACTTCAGCCTGCACTTCTTTTGGCAAGGCTACGAACTCGGCCGGAAGTTCGGGAGTCGGGCCCGAGCCGGTGGCAGCTCTGCGCATACCGTCGGCGATTGTCCCCTGCCCTCCGGAGATGCGGATCTGCTCAAGTTTCTTGCCCCACTCTTCCACCCTCGCCCGTTTTGCGGTCATCCGTTCCAAGCGAGTTGAAGAAACGAGTCTGTGCTGCGTCGCGTGCTCCAATAAACGCAGCTCAGCGCTTCCATGATTGAACAGCAGCCGATGTTCAGCACGACTCGTAAACATCCGATAAGGCTCCTGCGTGCCCTTGGTCACCAAGTCGTCAATTAAAACCCCGATGTAAGCTTCGTGCCTGCGAATCACCAACGGCGCCATGCCGCGAGTTTTCTGGACGGCGTTCACGCCCGCCACCAGCCCTTGAGCAGCAGCTTCTTCATAGCCTGACGTCCCGTTAATCTGGCCAGCAAAGAATAGATTTTCGACCTTGCGGGATTCCAATGAAGGAAACAGCTGGGTTGGGGGCGCGAAATCGTATTCCACGGCATAGGCCGGCCGCAGCAGAACCGCGTTCTCGAGCCCTGGCACGCTATGAACCATGTCCAGCTGGACTTCAAATGGGAGCGAAGTCGACAAGCCGTTCACGTAATACTCGTTAGTCGTACGACCCTCAGGCTCCAAAAACAGTAAATGACGGGGCTTATCTGCGAAACGCACGAACTTATCCTCAATACTTGGGCAATAGCGCGGCCCCACGCCCTTGATCTCGCCTGAATACATGGCAGACTTGTGCAAGTTGGCGCGGACGATCCCAGCGGTTTCCGCGGTAGTGTAAGTCATCCAGCAAGACACCTGGTCCGACCCCGGAGCCCAGCCGAGGCGTTTTTCGCCGGTTTGTTCCACGTGGAACAAATCCTCGCGATCCCGCGTATCATGAAACGCGAACAGAGTAGGGGTGCTGTCGCCTTTCTGCTCCTCCATCTTAGAGAAATCGATCGACCGCCCCAAGAGGCGGGCAGGGGTGCCGGTTTTCAAACGCTGTAGCTCGATGCCCGCCTCAAGGAAGCTGGCGGAAAGAGTCTTGGCACTAAAATCCCCGAGCCGACCGCCTTCGTTCTTGTTCTGCCCAATGTGCATCAGCCCTCGAAGAAAGGTGCCGGTTGTCACGACCACGGTGCGGCCCGAGAACGCCACATCCAAATTCGTGCACACTCCCACCACACGACCATTATCAAAAATCAAACTCGTGACAGTCGCCTGAAAGAGTTGGAGGTGAGGCTGCAGCTCCAGCGTGTGCTTCATCCGGAACTGATACGCCTTCTTGTCACATTGCGCGCGTGGGGAATGCACGGCGGGACCCTTTGACTCGTTCAACAATCGAAACTGAATGCCGGTCACGTCCGTGTTGATACCCATCTCACCGCCTAACGCGTCAATCTCGCGCACGATCTGCCCCTTAGCTTGCCCACCGATGGCTGGATTACAGCTCATCTGAGCGATCGTATCGATATTACCCGTGAGAAGTAGGGTGGAGGCGCCCATCCGAGCAGCAGCCAAAGCGGCCTCACAGCCGGCATGGCCAGCTCCGCAAACAATCACGTCGAAGGGTATCTTGTTGTAAGTGAACACGTTATATTACTATTAGCCAATAACTTAGCACAGGATGACTATATCTTGCAAAGGAGAAACAAAGCCGCGCGTTTCGCCGGATCGCATCCGGCCGTTACTCCTGACGCTTTCGATTTGCCGCGGGCCTGAAAACCTGCGGGCTCACAGATGGAGCACGGGCCGCTATTTGCCGATGCAAAAAGTTTCGAACAAACGATCGAGCATGCGCTCGTTGTCGATTTTGCCACCAATCTCGCCGTACGCATCCAAAGCCCCGCGAAGGTCACTCGCCAGCAGCTCGGAAGCGCCGAGATTTTCCAATTTCGATCGAGCCTCGATCAAACAACCTTCGGCGCGCCTCAGCGCGTCAGCGTGGCGGGCATTGATCGCTATGATTTCCTCGCCTTGGTTTTGAGAAAAGCGCTCGGCGCGACTGACAATCGCTGCCGTGAGTTGCTCCAAGCCAGCTCCCGTCAGCACGGAAACGGAAACTGTCTCACGTCCCGCAAGTTCGCGCAGCGTTTCAGGCCGCACGCCTAAATCGCATTTGTTTAGAATCACGAGGGCATTGTCGCCACCCAGACGTTCCTGAACTTCAGGCGGAAACTGTGGATGCGCTTTGCTCGCATCAAGGACGAACAAAAACAGATCCGCCTCTGCGGCGCGTTCGAGCGTTTTTTCCATTCCGAGCTTTTCCAGCGGAGTAGGGGACGGATTCAGTCCGGCCGTATCGATTAAACGAATACAATGTGGCCCGATGATCACCCGCTCCTCGATAAAATCCCGCGTGGTGCCCGGCTCCGGACTCACCAGAGCGCGCTCGCGGCCGACGAGCCGGTTCAGCAGCGAGCTTTTGCCAGCGTTTGGCTCGCCGATGATCACCGTTTTTATGCCGTCGCGAAGGAGATCGCCATAATGCTGCGTTGCAATGAGTTGTTTCGTTCCACCAAGCAACTGGTTAATAGATTCCAAGATAATGGTTCGGTCTTCGGAAGGGAGGTCTTCGTCGGGAAAATCGATGTACGCTTCGATTCGCGCGAGTGCGCAAAGAAGCTCGTCCGTCAGTGTCGCGAGATGACGCCCGAGACTGCCGCGAAGCTGTTGGTTGGCCGCGGCCAAGGCGCGCTCGCTCCGCGCGTGAATGAGATCCATCACCGCTTCGGCCTGACTGAGGTCGATGCGTCCGCTCAAGAAAGCGCGCCGAGTAAACTCGCCTGCTTCAGCGGGCCGGCAGCCGCGAGCGAAAAGGTCTTCGAGAATTTTTTGCGCGATGAACGGATTCCCGTGGCAGGAAATTTCCAACGTGTCCTCGCCGGTGTACGAATTGGGGGCGGCAAAATAAGTCGCGAGCACGTCGTCGAGCACCGCGCCGGACTGGGCCGTATAATCGAAGTGCGCAGCGACGCGAGGGGAGGGCAGTTGCCCGAATAAATTTCGCGCCAGATCCGCGCATTGCGGGCCGCTGGCTCGAACGACGGCAATCGCCGAGGTGCCCATCGGAGTCGAAAGAGCCGCAATCGTATCGGTAGTGCTGACCATTTCCGGATTAAGAAAGTCCGACCACGCGACGCCAAGGAAAAGGCGCGCGAGAAAAAACTACTTTTTGCCCGTCGAGTTTTTCTCTTCGTCTGCGGAGGTTTTGGTTTCACTTCCGGATGACGACGAGCTGCTAGGAGGACGAGGAAGCGTTGAACCAAAATTGAGGCTGGGACTGGGCGGCGGAGTGTTTACCTGCGTCGGGGCAACATTGATTTTCGGAGCGGCCGTTCCGCCCAGATCGACGCGTTTAGGCGCTTCTGAATTTTTGGGGAGCGCTGGACGCGCGCCGACCGGGCCAGCATCTGCTGCAGCTGAAGCAGGATCCTGCAGAATTTCGGCGGCGCGTTTTTCGGCGGCGGCGATCTGCTGGTTGCGTTTCAGTTTCGTCAGCTGCGCGCGCGTTTTCTGCTCACCGTCGGGACTCGCGCCGTTTTTTGCAGCGACGATCAACCAGGCCAACCCTTCCACGTAATCCTGCTTTGTACCACGTCCCGTCGCGTAGAGCACGCCGAGATTGTACTGGGCCTCGGCGACCCCGCCTGTGGCAGCCGTTCCGTAAAAGTTAAAGGCCTGCGCAAAATCCTGAGGCATCAGTTCGCCATCGTCGTAGATCTTTCCGAGTCGGAACGCGGCGTTGGGAATCCCGGCGTTGGCTGCTTCGCGCAAAAACTCCACGCCTGCCACGACGTCCTGTTTAACACCTTCGCCACGCACAAGAATATCTCCGTAATCGAAACATGCTTGGGCGTTATGCGCCTCGGCTGCCTTTTTAAGTTCCGCCACATCGGCCCAGCCACGTCCTTTTCCGCCTTTCGTGGAGAGAAGCACCGGTTTGCTATCGAGCGGTTCCGCTGGCGGCGCAGCGAGTGCGGCACTCCACGGTAAAATCGAAAAGGCTAACCAAACAATCGGGGAAACTTTTTGGCTCATGCGAACCCACCTTAGCTTACCACCCGCACGCTTCAATCTCTCTGACGAAAATTGTCCCAAAAACCGGCGTGCCATCAGGGGAATGTCCGTATCGAGCGAATAATGTCGCCCCGACCCCGTTCTCAAGGTCGCGGCTTCTGTACCAAAATTACAGTTAGTGACAGCGTGGAACGAGATTCACGTCGTCCGCGGTAAAAACAAAAAAGCCGGGCAAACGCCCGGCTCGATTGGAGAGGATTCAGCCCGTACTCACTCGGCGTTTTCGCCAGTGACGGTTGCGCCGCCGGTGACCGTGACTTTCTCAAGCACCGCTTTGGTGATTTTTTCGGCGACGTCGGGTTTGTCCTTGAGCGTTTGTTTAGCAGCGTCGCGGCCCTGGCCGATGAGCTCGCCGTTATAGGCGATCCACGCGCCTTTCTTTTCGAGGATCTTGTGCTCAAGGCCGAGATCGAGGATCGACGCGGTTTTCGAAATGCCTTCGTCGTACATGATGTCGAATTCGCACTCCGTGAACGGAGGCGCGACTTTGTTTTTAACGACTTTGATTTTCGTACGATTGCCGACGACTTTGCCTTCGGGCGTTTTGATTTGGTCCTTACGGCGAATATCGATACGAACCGACGCGAAAAACTTCAGCGCGCGGCCGCCAGAGGTGGTTTCGGGATTGCCGAACATCACACCGATTTTTTCGCGGATCTGATTGGTGAAAATGCAGACGCACTGGGTCTTGCTCACCACAGCGGTGAGGCGGCGCATGGCCTGGCTCATCAAGCGCGCCTGGGCGCCCACCGTGGCGTCACCCATTTGGCCGTCGAGCTCGGCTTTGGTCGTCAACGCGGCGACCGAGTCGAGCACGATCACGTCGATCGCGTTGGAGCGGATCAGCGTCTCCATGATGTTGAGCGCGTCTTCGCCAGAATCGGGCTGCGAAACGAGCAGGTCGTCGAGGTTCACGCCGACGACGCGGGCGTATTTTGGATCGAGCGCATGTTCCACGTCGATGAACGCCGCAAGACCGCCGCGCTTCTGCGCCTCGGCGATGACACTCAAGCAAAACGTCGTTTTACCAGAAGATTCGGGCCCGTAAATTTCGATGATACGGCCCTTCGGCAAACCGCCGACGCCCAGCGCCAAGTCGACAGCGAGCGAGCCGGTGGAAAGCGTCTCAACTTTCATTTTATGCGAATCACCTAGGCGCATAATCGAGCCTTCGCCGAATTGTTTCGTGATGGACGAAACGGCGAGATCGATATTTTTGTCGCGCGCGGTGTTGGCGGTGGCGACAGCGGTTGAGGCGGTTTTTGCGGGGGCAGCTTTGGACATGTTTATATGGTTTTGGTTAAATTCGGGAGGGCGGCCCACCTTGTCGATTCCACAAGCGGCCGACTCAGCAGCGTGAAGCCGGCTGCGCGGCGGAAGCAAGCCCGAGTTGGCAGAAAAGTGAAGGTCGCCGTACGCAAACCAATTACGCTAATTGCCCCGGGAGGACCCCGGTCGGTAAGCAAGCATTCGCGCTGGCTGGGGAAGTAACCGCAGCCCTTGTTTTGGCTTCGACGGCCGCTTCGGTCCGACCTTTTCGAAGAAATTGCCGCGTCCCGCTAATAAATGGAACAAACCCAGCCACACCAAAGTCGCATCAGATCGGTCATCTGGTTAGTGTTCTAAGCCGGTTAGGGAATCCGACGGAGACATTCTACATCCATGCGAAAATACATTGTTGCCCTCGCGGGGCTGCTTTCGGCAGCGCCTTTTCTCTCAGCAGCGGAGCCTACAAGCTCGCGCTTTTATCTCATGCCGTCCGCTGAATATATGTTCATGGGAAACCTTGAATTAAAGGACTCTGCTGCGTATCCGTCTCGAAAAGTGCAATTCAAAGACGCTGCTGGATTATCTCTAGAAGCAGGTTTTTGCCTCACCGAACAACACATCTTTAAATTTGAAACGGGGTATTTCAAAACTGAAAACGAAGCGTCGTCTGCTCCCACGGTAAACGGCTTTTACGCACCGACCACGGCGAAACTTGAAATTGTGCCTCTGTTGCTCGGTTACAAATACCAGCAAAAGATCAATGAACGGTGGCAGTTCCACGTGGGAGTCTTGCAAGGCATGACAATGTTACGCACTCGGACGACCGACCACTTTCTAGGCGATAGTGTGCCCATCTCGGGCGGAGTAATAGTGTTCCCTCCAGCGGATTACAGCTACAACAGCACCGATTACGTGTTCACCTTTGGGGGAGAGGTAGGCTTGGACTATAAACTTTCGGACCGATCTGAGTTCAGCTTCGGCGTAAAGTGCCGGGCGCTCGGCCAAACCGATACCACCAAGCAGGCCGTAACCACCTCCGTCAAGCTCGGGTACAAATTCCGTTTCTAATCCCGCAGAATTGTCGTCTGAGCCTCACCCCCTTTGCCGAACCGCTTCAAAGAGGGTAATAATTGTGGCCATGGCCACGTTGAGCGAATCGGCCTGGCCAGCCATCGGAATGCGAACCCGCGTGTCGCTTTCTTTGAGCCAAAAATCACTCAATCCGTATTGTTCGCTGCCCATCACGATCGCGAGCGAGCCCCGCAAATCGGTGTCCGTATAAAGAGCAGTCGCTGACGGGGTGGTGGCGACGGCTCGGATTTTCTTTTCGCGGAGCCAGGCGCGGACTGGCTCGCTTTCAGCAACAACCACTGGCACGGAAAACAGCACGCCGGTCGAGGAGCGCACGACGTTGGGGTTGAAAATATCGGTAACGGGATCGCAAACGATGACGGCGTTTACGCCGGCGGCATCGGCGCTGCGCAAAATCGTGCCGAGGTTGCCCGGCTTCTCAATCGCTTCGACAACGAGGAAAAACGGTTGCTCGGGCAGAGCGAGATCCGCGAGCGTCCGTTTCCATTGCGGCGCTACTGCCAGCAAGCCGTCCGGCCGTTCACGATAGGCCACTTTCGAGAACGCATCTTTGGACAACTCGAAAACCTGGGCGCCGGCCGCAGCGGCTTTTTCGATCAAGGCGGGCTCATTTTCACCCAAAAACCAGTCGGGGGAAAAATACAGTTCCTTCAGCGGCACGTTCTTCTCCAGCGCGCGTCGAATCTCGCGATAACCTTCAACCAGAAATACTCCGGCTTCGTCGCGTGGACGACGATCGCGTAGCTTCACGAGCTGCTTAACCCGGGGATTTTGAAGACTGGTGATACGTTCGACCGGCATGATTTCCGGAAACAATGAACAGAATGTGCGAAAATAAAAAGCCCCTTCGTTTCCATGTTCTTTCTTCCATTCGGGCCGTTCTGTTCATTCCTTCCTCCTGTGGCTCGAAAGAAATTCAACGACCAACCGTTCGCCTACCATCACGAGGTAGAGCTCGAAATCACGACACTGACCAACCTTGGTGTCGGGCTCGGGCGCGTTCCACTGCCGAACGATCCGGAGTCGCGTTGGGTGCTGATGGTCCCTTTTGCGCTGCCTGGCGAACGCGTGAAGGCGCGTGTTTTTCGGAATCACAAAAACTTTTCCGAGGCCGATCTCGTCGAGGTGCTCACGCCGTCGCCACATCGTGTGCAGCCGCAATGTCCGCTGTTCGGCCGTTGCGGTGGCTGCCAATACCAAAACCTCACGTATGCTGAACAACTCGCCTGGAAACAGCGCCAGGTCGGCGAGCTCTTGCAGCACATGGCTGGGCTGGAGTTCCCTGTAGTTCTGACGATTGGTTCCCCCAACCAATACGCCTATCGCTCAAAAATCACTCCGCATTTCAATCCGCCGCGCGGCGAAGGCGCACCGATTCCGATCGGCTTTCTCCGCCAAGGCACGCGGTTTGATTTGGTCGACGTGCCGCGCTGTCCAATCGCGACCGACGCCATCAATGACCGTCTCTCCTCGGTGCGTGCAGAAATTCAAACCAAAGCTGCCGCGGGCGAATACACACGCGGCGCAACGGTTCTTCTGCGCGACGCGGGCGGACAAGTGACGACGAATTACGACGACGTCATCACCGAAGAGGTGGACGGAACGAAGCTGCGCTTCCTCGCGCGCGATTTTTTCCAGAACAATCCGTTTATTTTGCCGCATTTTACCGGTTATGTCCGGCAACAGGCTGCCAGCTCCGGCGCGCGTTTCCTCGTCGACGCCTACTGTGGCAGCGGATTGTTTGCGCTCACCGCGGCCACTGCCTTCGAGCAAGTGGCGGGTGTTGAAATCAGCGAGTCATCGGTAGCGTTCGCCAAAGAAAATGCCGCCGCGAACGGAATCGCGAACGCCACTTTCCAAGCCGGCGACGCGTCGGCAATTTTCGCTGGGCTTTCTTTTCAGCCAGCCGACACGGTCGTGGTGATCGATCCGCCGCGCAAAGGCTGCGACGAATCGTTTCTCCAACAACTCTTCACGTTTGGCCCGCGCGCCGTGGTTTACGTGAGCTGCGATCCAGCCACGCAAATGCGGGACTTGAAATTGTTTACGGCGGCTGGTTATGAACTCACAGCCGTGCAGCCTTTCGATCTTTTCCCGCAAACGCGCCATCTCGAATGCGTCGCGACACTGCGGAAAAAAGGCTGAGCTTGGCGCCGTGTTTCGGCGCCCAGTCTTTACTCGTAACGCGCGCTGCGGCCGAAGTAATTGAGCAGCCAGATTTCCTTCCACACGCGGTATCGCCCTTCGTAGGTCATCTTACCCTGCTCCTCGCGGTCGCGATGCGCGTGGAGAAAACCGAGCTCGGTGTTGATGCTCTCGAGCTCCACCTGCTGCGCATTCAAATCGTTGAGCGGATCGATCGACCATTCCTGCGCGATTTCACGTCCACGCACGAGACGCTTGCGGTGACAGGCAAGCAAACTGGCGACGGAGCGGCGCAACGGATGACGGGAAACTAACCAGTGCTCAGGATAGAAACCGCCGAACGGCAAATACAGGTTGTCGGTCACGTAGCGATAGCCGTTCACCGTTTGAGTCGCCAGGCTGTAGCAAACCGTGATCGCGCCGTTGGGCTGCGGGAGAAACGTGACCTGAAGCCGAATCTGTTTGGCTGGATCCTGGTAAATGGAAATCCTCAGATAAACGCCCGGCGCCACTTCGGCGCGCAACGATTGCACATGGCGAAACGACTGTGCGCGCAGCCAATCGCGAACTTTCAGGAACCGCGGATTAGTCGGCCATTCTTCACCCGAGCTGTTTAAAGTGAAACGCGGGAAAAGTGGCAGCGGGCTCACGCTCAGCGCGTGAATGGCGATCCAGTTGTAGAGCGTCTCGACCAAAAACCACAGGAGAAAAAAACCAATGGCCAGCACCCAAAACGGGCGGTCAATCCACTGGAGATCCGTCGAGATTTTTGCGCAACCGACTGAAAATATGATCCAGCGAAGCCACCGATTAAAAATCGCGATGACAGGCGAGGCATAACGCTGGTTAAGCTGAAACAGACCCAGCGACAGGATCATCAAAACGAAAAGATAGTAAGAAGACTCCATCGAACAGATAGCTGTGGCGGAATTGGTCCGACCACAGCGCTTAACAAGACACTCGGAATATCGGCTTACTTCGCGTTAGCTCAAACGCACGGGCATAATCACACAGATGAAGCTTTCCAGCGTCTTGAACACGCCAGGGCTGACCTCATCTTTCACTTCAAAAAACACCTCGTCTTTGCTCAAAGCACGAAGCGGATCCATTACGAATTGCGGGTTGAAAGCGACTTGGAGCTCAGGGCCGCTGTAGGCGATGGCCATCGACTCGTGAGCTTCGCCGAAATCAGGACTCTGCGCGGTGATTTCCAAGAGGTTGCTGCTGAGCTTAACTTTGACGGAATTCGACTTTTCGCTACAGACGAGCGCGGCACGGTGCACGCATTGCAAAAACAGCTCGCGCTCCAGCTTGATGCGCTGGTGGGTTTCTTTGGGAATAACTTGATTATAATTCGGGTAATTCCCTTCTACCACCTTGGAATACAAGTAGATGCTATCGATCAGTCCGCTCGTATCTTTGTCAGTATTTATCTGGAAGGCGGCACGACGCTCGTTGAACGAGATCTTCAGTTTTTCGCCTTTATCGAGCATGCGAACCAGCTCGGAGACTGTTTTCGCCGGCAAAATAATGCTGCCGACGCTGGCGGCCGGGACCTCGATTTCTTTGCTGATCAAAGCGAGGCGGCGTCCATCGGTCGCGACAAGCGAGAGCTTGCCGTCTTTAAAGCTGAAATAAACGCCGTTGAGGATGTAACGCGTTTCATCGGTCGATTGCGCGTAGGATACGCTCTTGAGCATCGACGTGAGCTCGGCCTGTTCGAGCGTGAAAGATTTCTCATCGCCAAACTCCGGCAGCGGCGGAAATTCTTCTTTGCCGATGCCCATGATGCGGAAATTAGAACCGCCGGACGTGAGCTTGACCTGATGATTCGGCGACGCATCGAACACCACGTCGACGTTCGGCAATTCACGCACGATCGTGGCAAGACGTTTCACCGGCAAAGTAACGGAACCGCTCTCTTTCACCTCAGCCTTGATTTTGCAGCGAATGCCAAGGTCGAGGTTCGTGGTGGTGAGCAAAATGAAATCTTTGTCTGCCTCGATCAAAACGTTGCTCAAAATCGGCATGGTGGCTTTGGAGCCAACAACGTTGAGGACTTGAGCGAGTCCGTTGCTGAAATGATCGCGATTGATTTTGAATTTCATGGAGGGCTGGGTAACGCGCGTGATGCTTTAACTAACAAAGTCTAAATAAAACCTAGTTCAATAATGAATGTTATCCGTATTCTTATATGCTGCGAAAAACTGGGATAACTGGCTGTTTCTCCTCTGAGCGTTGGTGAATTTTTGATGTGAGTAAATCAAAACCGTGGACCAATAACCGGCAGGTTATGCGCAAGGTGGGAATTATTGGGTGGTTGTTGGTCGGTTGCTCACACGGATTTCCAAGGCGTCTGTGTGGCCCCGGCTTTTGAGCGTCGGCGAACGTGTCGGATCAAACCAAACAAAACATAGCCGAGTGTGATCGGTAGCAGCGCAAACTCGCGGTAGAGAAAACCGAGCACGCCGATGACCGCGACGAAAAGCAGGGTACGCATTTTAGTGCGGGTCTGCATGTTGATGTTCTTGCCACTCGGATAGCGCACCGTGCTCATCATCAGAAACGCGATGAGCAGCATGACAAACGGGAGCGCCAGCGCCGCTTGTTTCAGTGAGCGATCAAGGTCAGCGAGTTTGAGCAGAAACAGAACGGTGGCGGCAACGCTGGCGGCAGCAGCGGGCACGGGCAGGCCGACGAAGTCTTTGCTGGATTCTTTGGCAGCGCGCCGCAGAAGCGGATTTGTGATGACGTTGAAACGCGCCAGGCGCATCGCAGCACAGAGCAAATAAATGAAGCCGATAAGCCAGCCGATGTTGCGGAACCAGAGGATGCCCTGCGAGGTGGGCGACAGGATGAAGAAGAACATCATCAACGCCGGTGCGAGGCCGAAGGAAACAACGTCCGCAAGTGAGTCGAACTCTGCGCCAAAGAGCGATTCGCGGCCGCCCATGCGAGCGAGTCGGCCGTCGAGCATGTCGAAGGCCGCGGCTCCGAAAATGAAACCCACCGCGTAACGATAGTGTTCGGCTGGCGTCGCGCCGTTGTACATGCCGTCAAACGACGTTTCCGCCAAACGCGCCTGAATACAGTTAACAATAGAAGTGAAGCCGCAGAACAGATTCAGCGCGGTGGCTGCGTTCGGCAGGAAGAAGATCCGGCTGGCTTGCGTGACGTTGTACGGGTCTTCCTTGGGATCGAGCTCGTCCATGGTGCCGTTACTTGGTCAAAGTTTCGAGGTACTTCCAAAATTTAGAGTGCTGCTCGACCAGCTGTTCCTCTGTGACGGGCAGTTTATTGCGCAATAGAAAATCTTCGAGGGAGTTTTTGTGGAGAATATAGAGCGTGTGCAGGGTTTCTCCGTTCACCTCGAAATAAAAGCGGAACTCGCCGGCCCGCAATCTA
The DNA here is from genome assembly GCA_047600805.1 of Nibricoccus sp. GTDB lineage: Bacteria > Verrucomicrobiota > Verrucomicrobiia > Opitutales > Opitutaceae > JADKHC01. The sequence goes on along the minus strand of JASGKG010000001.1, from coordinate 3,776,785 downwards.
TAGAGTGTGCGGCCAGCCCGGCTAAACCGCCCGAGAGGCTCTCGGGGATTTGCCAGATCAGCGGGCTTGAGACTGCTGATAGGTTCAACGGCCTCAAGCTGGGTCAGCTTGTCGAGCTTGTTGAGCTCGTGCATGCTTTGTTCGGAAAAGGTGACTTGATACATGGCCGGGACTGTGGGTTTAGACGGCGTTGCCATGATGCAAAACCGGAAGTCGCCGGACAAGCGACGTTTTTCGGCACAAAAAAACCGGCACTTGTGATGCCGGTTTCGTAAGAAGATCGAGCGTTTCTGTTTACCAGTGGGCAAAGAACGGCCGGTGATGTTCGTCTTCGTCGGGTACGCCGCCGATCGCGGCTTGGGCAGCCAGGAAAAAAACGTCGGTGTTGTCGATGACGCCCTTGAACAGGCTGGCCCCGTGACCGCTTGCCGTGAGCGGAATGTCGGAGCCGGTGTGCACCGCGGAAGTGCCCGGAACCTGACCGGTGACTAGAAACTTTCCAGCCACGTCGCGATTGAGCGGACCGTTCGGATACGTGCTGAGCGGTGCCGTGCCGTTAAACGGCTGCTGGCTATCGCGAAGTGGGCGCGGATTTGTCAGCCAGTCTTCGTAACGATCGGCATTGGCGGCGTAGCCGATGAGCATTTTGTAATCAACGTCCGTCGATACAGGGTAACCGTCCGCGGCGAGGCTGTAGATCGGGAAACCGGCTTGATCGTAAGTTCCGACAACTTGGTCGCGGAGTCGCGTGATGGCTGCCGCTGAATCGACATTGGAAGAGCGGCTGCTGAGATCGGCTTGGGTGACCATCGAGGCACCGATGACGTTCACGCCAGCGCATTCATGGTCGGCAGTGACGATGACGAGCGTGTCGGGATTTCTCTTCGCAAACTGTTTCGCGACGCCGATGGCTTTGTCGAATTCGATTGTTTCGAGAAGCCAGCGCTCGGAATCCATGTTGTGCGCCTGCTTGTCGATCGAGGCGCCCTCAACCATCAGAACGAAACCACGCGGATTCTTGGAAAGAACCTTCAAAGCGGCAGAAGTCATTTCTTCGAGCAGAGGTTGATCCGGAAAGCCGTAATCGGCGACGATCGACTGTGACGAACCAGCTGGTACGACACCACGACGGCCGTCGAGCTTGTCCTTGGCGACGTTCATGTTGGAGAGCGCGAAAAGACCGAGCAGCTTGTTGGTATTCGAAGGAAGAGAGGAAAGCGCGGTCTTGTCCGGCGCGTAGGCAAAACCAGAGGCTTGGAAATCGCCCAAGAGATTGCGCGTCGGATCGCTCGCGCCTTTGGCCACGCCCCAAGCATCGGCCAGTTCCGGAGCGAGGATGGAGTCGTTGGAAGCACTGCGGGCACTGCCGGCCGTGGTGCTGGGCAAAAACCATTTGCGTCCGCCGCCGAGGAGAACGCGAAGATTAGCACTGGCAACTTGTTCGTCCAGGTAGCCGTCGCAAATACCGGTACCGGCGCCGCGATCCTGCGTGTGAGCGCCGAAGGCTGCGGGCGTTGCATCGAAGACATCAGCAGTCGTGACGATGCCGAGCCATTTGCCATCGGTACGGGCGAAGTATTCGCCCATGAGCTCGACGCGTGGATTGTCGAACTTGTTGTTCGTGTCGTCGGGGAAAACGCCTTCCTGGTTGTTGTTCGCTTTGTTGCCGCCCGAGTAGCAGAACGCGCCCGGCGCGGAGTCGGTGACGATCGAGTTGAGCGAAGCTGTTTTCACGAGGGCGGTGGCATCCATCGCGTCCATTTCGAGCGGATCGAGCGCTTTACCCTGGAAAACGCCCTTGTACATAATGCGTGCCGCCGAGCGATGGGCGATGCCCATGCCGTCGCCGATCATAACGATGATGTTTTTCGCGCGGCGACCCTGGCGCTCGATGTCGACCACTTCGAACTCGCCATTGGCGCTGACCGTTTGGCCGTCGCTTTGGGTGGCCTTCACGGTTAGCTTGTGGACGCCTGAGCGGCGAACGCTGAACGCGCGAAGTGTCGGCGCAACGGTATTGGCAGGAAGACCACTGGCGTCGCATGGGATCAGTGTGACCGTGCCGCTCACCGGTTTGCCGTCTACATAAAAGCTCGCGGCGGTGATCGTCTGACCGCTGTCGGGCCGAACCGTTGCTTGTAAGTCAAAACGTTGTTCAGGCAGAAAGCGAGCGACGTACGGCTCGCCACCAGTGCCGGTGGAAAACAGCATGCTAGGCGGCGTGAGGCGTGACACAGTGGGCGCGGCGGAAACGGTCGCGACGGAAGCAGCGACCAATGCCGAGCCCACGAGGAGGTTGGCTAATCTTTTATTCATGGTTGTGGGAGAAAGCGGCTAATTAGATACGGCGAGAGGTTTCGCTACGGTGGTCGTGGTCTCGGCGTCGAGAACCAGCCGCACGTGTGAAACGCGACCATCGGCCTCTTGCTGCGGGCCGATCTCGAGCTTGCCCGTGAGCAGGAGCGGGCCAGGCGTGAACGGCACGGCCAGATCGGCGTACTTTGGAACTTTCACGAAAACGGTCGCTGGCGGGAGATCGTCGCAAAGCCCGTATTCGCCCTCGTGGGTCGTGAGGGCATAATCGGTGAGCATGAGGAATCCGGGCGCCGGGCGAGTCTGCCGAACCATGAAACCGAGTATACGAACACGGTGGCCGTTCAGGTGGTTAGCCTTCTCGGTGTAGGCCAGGCCTTTTGGCCCGACAGGGGTTTGAAAAAGTTCGGAGAACTTGAGTTCCGTCGCGCTCGAATTTGTTGCGGGCAGTTGTTTCGCCTCGGCGAGTTCGCCGCGCAGGGTGTCGGCGTTCCAACCTGGATTCTTTGCGAGGCTCGGCGCAAATGAGACGCAGAGCAGCAGCAGAGCGAAGGCGACGTTTCCGTGGAAAGGACGGTGTTGTTTTTGCATGATCAGCGAGAAATGAGCATGGCGTTGTCGAGGTGGAAAAACTCAACGAGTGCGCCTCCGAGCACCACAGGCGACACACGCAACGTCCCGCGAAACGTGACAGGAGTATCCATCGTGATAACGGTTCCCGGCGCGGGCGTTTTAATCACCAGATACTCGTTGGCGACCGGCGGCTGGCCGTAGCAGCACGTCATTTGATTACGCATGAGAAGGAGCTCCCGCGCGCAGCCGTTTTCCATGACGAGCGGAAGCATGTAACCTTGAATTTGTACCTGCTGCCCGGTTGCGGAGCGGATCTCAGCGGGCAGGGCGCTGGTGGCGAAACCGGGCCTTGCGACGAGATCCTGGGTTGGGCAGGCGGAGAGTTGCGAAAAAGTCAGAGTGATCACTTGCCCGTTTTCAGCGGGACGCGTTTCGCTAGCCGATCCGATGGGAACCAGGGCGAGGAAAAGAAACAACTTTATCGCGAGACCGAGAAACGACCGAGATGGAGCTGCCGGGCAGGCGCCAGCCGAGGTGATGCAAAACATGCCGCCAGTCTGCCCGCGCTTTGTTACGCGAAAGTGCGAGCGAGGTAACGATTGCGTTAAGGCGATTGCAGATGCAAAACAGCTTCGAAACGGCAGAGCCGCAACGACTGCGCTGCTTTGGCCGTTCTCAAAATTGCGTCTGCTCGCTAACCCCGTAGCTTTTTAAAACCCTTTCTTCAGCGTGTCCCGGCTCCTTCGGAAAATTATTCGCTTTGTTTTTTGCGCCGTTTGGCTCGCGCCGTTTTGTGGCGCGCAGCGGACCGTTGCCGAAGAACCTACTGGTGGAAAACCAATTGTCATCGACATTCCGATCCAGAGTCAGGCCTACGGCAGCGCATTTTTCGAAGAAACCGCGCGAATGTTCGAGAAGCTGCGGCCTGACGTGCGTGTCAACCTGACTGGCAACGCGCGCGTTCACGAAAAAGTGCGCATTAGGCTGATGGCTGGCGACACGCCGGATGCGACCGATGCGGACCTATTGTACGGCAAGCTCATCGACGCGGGGCAGATCGTGGACCTCACGCCCTATTTGGACGGCCCGGACTGGGAGGGCACGGGCAAGTGGAGGGACCGCTTTTTGCCAGGTGTGCTCAATCGTTTTCGCCGCGGAGATCACATCTATAGTGTTCCTTTCGCGTACGCTGTTTGGGCGATTTTCTATAACAAGGAAATGTTCGCCGAGTACGGCTGGGACACGCCGCGAACGTGGGATGAATTTTTTTCGCTTTGTGAAAAAATCCGCTCGCAAGGCATAGCGCCGATGACGCTTCCCGGGGTTTATATGCGTTACGGCGATTCGTTTCTTCGCTCCGCGTATTACAACTTGGTGGGGCCGGATGGTTATAAAGCTTACAATGAGCTTCAGCCCGGGGCACGCCTGGATCCGCGGTTCATACGCGCGGCCGAAATCCAACAGAAAGCTGCCACCTACATGCTGAAAGGCTGGGAAGGGATGACGCACACGGCGGCGGAGCAGGCGTTTCTCGATGGCAAATCCGCCATGACCATCGCGGGTTCTTGGTTGGGCAGCGAAGTACGGGGAAAGGTTCCGCCGGGGTTCACGATTGGCGCGATCAATTTCCCGGTTTTTCCAGACGGCATCACGCATCCGGATACACTGCAGTTTCAGAGCAGCTATTATTTCGTTTTCCACAAATCCGATCCGGCACGTGAAAAAGCAACCGTGGACTTCTTCCGTTTTCTTACCTCGCAGGAGCGCGCGAGGACGTTTGCGCGGATGCAGGATGCCACGACGGCGCTTTACGGCGCACGGCTCTCGGATTATTCGGATGCCCTGCGCGATGTCGCCGGACTGATTGCGAAAGCGCCGGCGTCCTTTGATGGCGGGCGTCCGACCTCCGCCGCGTTCCTCGCGCTTTTCGAACAGTCCATGAGTGATCTTCGGCAACAACTCATGACGGGCAGGATTTCGGCGAAAGAATTTGCGCAGCGTCTGGAGGCGGCCGCCCAATCCGAACGAATCCGCGACGGCGATCCGACCAGTGTTCGCGTCAAACATCGTTGGAAACCGATGCTGTTGTTACTCTTTCTCTCGGGAGCGATCGGCTGGCTCGGTTACGAAATGGCGCGGCGTCGGCGCGGACGACTGCGGGAAGGAAGCGCGGTCTCTCGTGCCGAGGGATATCTGGGAAAATTGCGTTTGCCGATGGCGGCCGGTTTCGTAGGACCGGCGCTCGTGCTGTTCGGGCTGCTGATCATTCTGCCGGGGGTGCAGGCACTCGTTTGGGCGTTTACTCGCTGGGACGGAATCGGTGGCGAGCGCACGGCGGTGGGCTTGTTCAATTTCAAATGGCTCTTGTTCGAGAGCGACGCGTTTTGGTATGCGCTCCGCAATAACCTCTACATCATGGTTGTGCCCGCGATGGTGGTGGTGCCGTTGTCGCTCTTTCTCGCCACGCTGATCCATCGAGGGGTTTTCGGCGCCAATTTTTTCCGGGCGGTTTTCCTGTTTCCAAATTTGCTCGGGGGAATCGCCGCGACGCTGCTGTGGATGAACGCCTACGATCCTCACGGCGGTCTGGTCAATGCGGCCGTGGTGAAGGCAGGAAATTTACTGCACAGCGAGTGGTTGCGGTCGTTCGCCGCTTATCCCTGGCTGTCGCAGGACAATCTTTATCGGGCGCTCATTCCGATCTATATTTGGATGGCGTGCGGGTTTAACCTCGTGCTCTACCTCGCTGCCATGCAGGGCATCGATCCGGAGCTTTACGAAGCGGCTGAGATCGACGGTGCGCCGGCGTGGCGGCAGTTTTTCACGATCACGCTGCCGCTCATCTGGGACGTCCTGGCGATCTCTGCTGTGTTTATCATCGTCGCTGGACTGAATACTTTTGAAATGATCTGGCTGCTCACATCGCAGGATCCAGTCAGTCAATCGCAAGTGCTCAGCACGCTCATGGTGGCCACGATGTTTAAGGAATTTGAAGTAGGTCGTGCGACGGCGGTGGCCGTGGTCATGTTCGTCTTAGTGCTCATCGGCTCGACCGTCGTCCTTCGCGTGATGCGCCAGCGGGAAACCGTTCGCGATTGAGCTGACGGGCGGCTTGGCTCAATCAGGCGGTTTGTCCTCTATTGAATGACAAACCCACCGGAGTGGGACGTGTTTTAAAAGGGTTGGGGGAGCGGCCGGGCCGAGCGTGGTGAATCAACAGCGCGCTTGCGACGGAGCGGCAGGTCGGCTCACATTGAAGGCCTCCCATGTCGTCGCCGTTGCCCCACGCCGCTGCCACTCCCCCAGCTGACAATAAACTTCGTCCAGATTTTATCCCGTCGGCGATCACAGGCTGGGTGGGCGTATTTGGATTTGTGCTCGGTGTCGTTTGGCTGAACAAGTTCGGCCCCGTGTATCAGCCGCCCCGCTACTGGGAGGGCCTGATATTAATGGCGTTCACGGCGCTGCCGATGATCGTCTGCGATGCGCTGCTAATCCGCTTCAGGTCGCCGACACCGGTGATTGATGGGATGACGCGGCAACACGCTTATTCCATCGAGCGGACACTCGTAAAACTAGCTGGATTGCTGGTGACGGTTGTTTTGCTCGCGCTCCTGTATTGGATTTTTCCGGAATACAATCCGAGCTTCCAACCGGACGCAGGGTTTTACAGCAACTTTTTCCTGCTGTGCCGCAATGCCGGCCCGTTCGCGGTGGTATTTTGCGTGCTGTATTTCTTTTGGGTGGATGCCCGGATGACCGATCCGCGCGACGGCTACTGGTATTTTGGGCGTGTCGTGATGTTGGACTTCGAAAACATCGACTGGAGCAAAGTAGGCAATCACCTGCGCACTTGGGCGGTGAAAGGTTTTTTCATGCCGCTCATGTTCACCTTCCTGTGCAACAATCTGCCCGGGCTGCACTGGCGCGCCGAGCATACAAATGCGTTTCACCAGTTCTGGGGCGGTTCAGGAATGCCGGCGGCGCAAGGCTTCATCACGCTGAGTCACTATTTCCACAATTTTCTGTTTAGCATCGATCTGGCGTTCGTCTCGTGCGGCTACCTTTTAACCCTTCGCTGGATCCAATCACATGTGCGTTCCGCCGAGCCGACGGCGCTCGGTTGGACAGCGGCGCTGGTCTGTTATCAGCCGTTTTGGACGATGATCGGAAATTTGTACCTAGGTTATTGGTCGGATAGCGACTGGATCGGCAAACTGCCCAATTACAACCTCACGCTGTTTTACGCGTGCGGGTTCGGCATCACTTTTTTTGAGACGATGTTTGTCTGGGCGACGATCGCGTTCGGATTGCGATTCTCAAATTTGACGCATCGCGGAATCGTTACCAGCGGGCCGTATTATTTCACGAAGCACCCAGCTTATATCACCAAAATCTGCGCTTTCTTTCTCACCTCGCTGCCCTTCGTTGATGGACGCGGGGCGGTTATGTTCAGCTTCGCGGGAATCACGATCACGAGCTATGGAATTCGCAACATGTTCATGCTCGCCGGACTCGCGTTCGTGTATTGGGTGCGCGCGAAAACTGAAGAGCGAAATCTCTCCAGCCTCGATCCGGCGTATGCGATGTATTCGGCGCAAATACGAGAACGTCACCGCCGTTGGCTGCGGTTCCAGTTCCGAGCGCCCCGCACTTGAAGTCAGGCGTGTTGGGAAAGTTTTTTTGATGTAGCAGGCGACTTGTGCCTAAACACCCGCGGCAACAGGCCGTGATCTTCCAGCGTCTTTCGCGAAACAGTGGAGCCGACTGGATGTTGCCCAACGGGAACCAGGAGATTGTAGAGTTCGACCGGAGGGATGTTTTTGTAACCAGGCTGTATACCCAAGAAAATGGCAGGCGCATTCATGGTGCGGATTGTTGCGGGAGAGCTTTCGACGCGGAGGGAACGGGTGTGGCGTCGAGCGACACCCGTACGGTTCCAACTATTCGAAAAACGCTGATTGGCTTTCGCTCGGAGCGGCGTAAGGCGAGGGCTCGGCGTTGGCAGCGATCAACGCCATTTTCGCTCTCGATGGATCCACCGCTTTCGCGATGTTTTCCGTGGCGGCCTTTGTCGTGGCGGATCGATGAACGTCCGGCTCCACGACAAGCTTGGTTTGAGCGGGCACGAACGCCGGAGCGGCCAGACTTCGGCTGGTGTCCGTCAACTTAAGCAAAGACAGATTACCTTCCTGCGCGGTTTGCGCCGGGGAAGGCGATGCGACTTTGGGCAGCGAGTTGGCCTCGTTTTGAGTGAGGCAGAGCTGCGCATGAACAGTACTCGCACCCCACAAAAGTGAGGACGCGAGGACGACGGGGTAGATTGGGGATTTCCGTCGTGTAGTAGCCATAATGATAGGAGTTATACAGATTCTGAATGATGCAAGAGGCGTGCCGGATGCCTCGGATACAGCCATCTTCGTAACCTAAATCTCGACAACAAGTTAGGTTGCATTGTTAAGATTTGATGACGAATTGCTGGCTAGCTCTCAGAACTTGCAGATTGCAGGGATGCGAACGCAGAACCGCGCGTTCCCCTTGTCGTCGAAGGGGATTGTTATGTCCTACGGTTTTGTAGCGTACTCGCTCCGAAATCAGGGCTGGCCGTGAGCCGAGCAGTTTAGGTTTTGCGGATGTCGAGGGGGCGGCATCCAAAGACCGGCGGCGATTCGAGTTCTAAAATTGGCGTCGCAAAAGATTGCGGGCTGCCGTCACAGGATTTCTTTTTCAGCTGTGCGAATTCAGCGGTTCACGCTTTCCAACGGTTTCACCTTTGCCGCGCTGGCCGGATATTTTCTTTGGGTCGTTTATCCGATGGTTTGGGTGATGTACTCGTCGTTGAAACCGGACGAGGCCATCTTCCGCGACGCGTTTGCGCTCCCTTCGCTCGATGCGTTGCAGTGGCAAAATTACCGCCAGGCGTGGCGCGAAGCGCATTTCGGCGAATATTTTTTGAACAGCGTCTTAATCACGAGCGTATCGGTTTCGCTGATACTGCTGCTTGGATCGATGAGCGCGTACGCGTTAAGTCGTTTCTACCATCCGCTCGGAAATTTCCTTTACGGGCTGTTCCTCGCGGGCCTGATGATTCCGGTTCAGCTAAGCATCGTCCCGCTGTTTTTCGAACTCAGAAGCATCGGACTGCTTAACTCCAAACTTGGACTGGTGCTGGTTTACACGGCGAACGGACTTCCCTTCGCGATTTTCATTTTGGCAGGATTTTTCCGTGCTTTGCCGCGATCGCTCTATGAAGCAGCGGTGGTGGATGGTTGCGGTGAGGCGACGGCGTTCTGGCGCGTGATGTTGCCGCTGGCGCGGCCGGGACTGATCACGGTGGCGATTTTCCAGTTCATCGGCATCTGGAAGGAGTATTTCTTTGCATTCATGTTCACCTCGGGCGCTCGCGAAGGAGTGCGCACGCTGCCGCTCGGTTTGGGCAACCTGTCGGTCGCGGCTCAGTACCACACGAACTACGGAATGCTCTTTGCGGGTATCGTGATGGTTACGTTGCCGATTCTGCTCGTCTACATCTTGCTCCAAAAACATTTGGTCAAAGGCATTACTGCCGGGGCGCTAAAAGGATAACGTGCCTTTCTAGACCGATTTGGAGGGGTGCGGCGGAGTTTTTGGAAGTTTTCGGGCTGCCATGGCGGCGAGGTCCGCCGCAGCCGCGCAGTTTCCAAAAAATCGCCGAAATCCGAAGCGAGCTGTCCGTTTCTGCGTATCGTCTTCGTCGTTTTTAGAAACGGCTCTTAACAACCATAGCTTTTCACCCATGCCATCGAACAATCCTGCCCCTCGCGTACCTTACATGCTCCTTTTCCGAAACACGGGTCCGGAAAACCACGCCCATCTTTCCGCGGAACAGCGTCAGGAACTCGTCACGAAGTGGAACAACTGGTTCGACAAACTCGTCGACGAAGGGCGCGCGGTGGAGGGACAGCCGCTGGAAATTGACACGCGCATAGTCTCCGGTGCGGGCGGGACCCGCATCACCGATGGGCCGTTTCCTGAATCGAAGGAGGCGGTTGGCGGTTACGTAAAGGTGTTGGTCCACGACCTTGAGGAAGCCACGGAAATCGCGCGGCGACACCCGGGGCTGGAATACGGCCTCATGGTGGAAATCCGCCAGTTGACACCTCACTGCCATCTCGGCGTGAACATCCGCAGCACGATGGGCGTGGAAACGGCGAACTGCTGAGATGCCGGAGAACAGTTCCAGTCAAACCAACAAAAGTAGCCAACCAGCGGGGCTGGTGGAGCATTTTTTCCGTCACGAAGCCGGACGCCTTAACGGCGCGTTGGTGCGTCTTCTGGGTGTTCACAACCTGGCGCTCGCCGAAGATGTCGCCCAAGAAGCGTTGCTTCGGGCCTTGCGCGTGTGGTCGATGGGCGGAATCCCCGCGAATCCCTCGGCTTGGATCACGCAGGTTGCGATGAACCTCGCCCGCGACGCACTGCGACACAAAAAAATGTCCACGGCTAAAGAGCCCGACATCGTGACGCACGTTGAACAAATGGCGTCGAGCACAGGCGCGGCTTGGGAGGCGGCGCTTGGCGTTCGCGATGACGCGCTTCGGTTGCTCTTTGTCTGCTGCCACCCGACGATCGCGCCGGACGCGCAAGTGATCCTCGCGCTAAAAGTCTTGTGCGGCTTCAGCACCGGCGAAATCGCACGCGCTTTTCTCAGCAGCGACGCGGCGATCGAAAAACAACTCACCCGCACCAAACAACGCATCAAAGAAGCGGGCATTGGTTTTGAAATTCCAGAAAACGAAAACCTCGCTCCCCGGTTGGACGGAGTGCTCGCCGCCTTGTACCTTTTATTTAACGAGGGCTACAAGGCTTCCTCAGGCGACCGACTGCTCCGCGAAGAACTGTGCGAAGAAGCGATCCGGTTGGCGACGCTGCTGGTCACGCATCCGGCGGGCAACACGCCGCGAACGCACGCACTGCTCGCGTTGATGTTGCTTACGTCGGCGCGATTTCCGTCCCGCGTCAACCACGAGGGCGATCTCCTGCGACTGGAGGATCAGGATCGTACCAAATGGGACGCGGCGTTCATCGCGCGCGGTTTGGAGCACCTTAACCAAGCGGCAGCGGGAAACGATCTTTCAGAATACCATCTTCAAGCGGGAATCGCCGCGATCCATTGCGTCGCCCAAAGCTACGAAACGACGGACTGGCAGCGCATCCTGCGGCATTACGACGAGCTAAGCCGAATCCGGCCCTCGCCCATTGTTGACCTCAATCGGGCGGTCGCGGTGGCGCACGTCCACGGGCCGCGCGCTGCCTTGGAGGCGTTGGCGGCCATTCCGCGCCGCGACCGGTTGGAGTCGCTCCATCTCTTGTACGCTGTCGAGGGAGAATTACATTGGCGCCTCGAGAACCATAAGGAAGCCGCTGCGGCGTTTCGCAAGGCGCTGAAGCTCGCCGTGGTGGGGCCGGAGCAAACCTATTTGACCAACCTGCTGGCTCGAGCCGAAGAAACGTCCGCGGTCACCGCGGCAAAAACCGCTTAGGATACGGCACGTGGTTCGGCTGCGTGGGGCTTCGCTCGCTGGAGCGCTTGGGCCAAATCCTGAATACGCGTGGGCTTGGTGATGTAATCGTTCATCCCAGCTTCCAGACAAGTTTCACGATCGCCGATCATGGCGTTTGCGGTCATCGCGACGACCCACTGTGACGCGAAACGCCGATCGAGGCGGATACGGCGCGTCGTCTCATAACCGTCGAGCTCCGGCATCTGGCAGTCCATCAGAACCACGTCGTAGGTACCTTTTTCCAGAGCGGCGAGGACCTCGATGCCGTTACCCGCCACCTCGGTGGTATGGCCCAATTTGGCCAGTTGTCGGGTGGTGACGCGTTGGTTCACGATATTGTCCTCGGCCACCAGGATGTGAAGTTTGCGCTGGGCTGCAGGCATTGCGGCCGTGTCGTCTTCGCTTGGCGGCAGGGGCGATGTGGAGGAGCGAATCGCTTTCACCGCCCTTAGAATGGCTTGGCGGAGTTGGGACTGGCGAATGGGTTGGGTAAGTGTTTGCAGTACGCCTGCGTCAGCGAGAGCTTCTTTTGCGAACTGGTTTTCAAGCGAGTTAAGAAGGATGATTCGATACTCCTGACGACTCGGTGTTTTATGGATCGAGCGCGCCAGATCGAGGCCGGAGATCTCACCGAAATGCTCACTTATGATCACCACCTGTGTCGGGTGGTCGAGCTGTTGGCCCTCCTCCAGAAGATCAAACACCATTTGCTGATTCGTCGCGACGCGCACGGGCATTTGCCAGCCATTGAGATAGTGCTCGAGGATTTTGCAGTCCGTGAGATTTGTGCTAACCAGAAGCACAGGGACATCCTTCAGCTGGGCGAGCGATGTGCTCAGCGGGGTGGTGGTGTGCTCCTGTTGTTTTGCCAGCAGGGCTGTGAACCAGAACGTCGAGCCCTCGTTCAACGTGCTTTCGACGCCGATCTGCCCGTCCATTAATTCCACCAACTGTTTGCTGATGGCCAGGCCGAGACCGGTGCCGCCGTACTTCCGGGACGTGGATTCGTCGGCCTGGGTGAAAGGTTTGAAGAGGCGGTCTTTGGCTTCGTCGGTGAGGCCAATGCCTGTGTCGGAAACTCTGAACATGAAGCGCAGCCCCAGCTCGGTCTCCTCTTCGAGTGAGACGGTGAGGAAGACCTCTCCTTTTTCGGTGAACTTGATCGAGTTGCCGAGGAGATTCAAAAGCACCTGCCGCAGGCGGCCCGGATCGCCCCTCACGAGACAGGGCAGGTCGTAGGGAACGAGAGCGCCAAAATCGAGTTTCTTCTCCTGTGCCCGGGAGGCGAGCAGGTCCATCGTGCCATCGACCATCTCGCGCAGATCAAAATCCGCGGTGTCAAACTGCAGGCGGCCGGCTTCGATTTTGGAAAAATCGAGGATGTCGTTCAGGATGGTGAGGAGCGATTCTGCGCTGTGTTTGACCGTTTCGGCGATCTCCGTTTGCTCACGCGTCAGCTTTGTGTCTAGCAGAAGGTTGCTCATGCCGATCACGCCGTTCATCGGCGTGCGGATTTCATGGCTCATGTTGGCCAGAAAAGCGCTCTTTGCCCGGGTGGTGGCTTCCGCGGTGTCGCGCGCCTGCCGCAATGTTTCTTCGATCTGCTTGCGTTCGGTGATGTCGCGCACCACGCCGAGCATGCCGGCGGGCTGACCGGCCTTCGTGATCAACTGCATGCTGGTTTCCACCCAACGAATGTTGCCTCCGTTTGTTTTGAAACGGCTCTGAAAAGTCACGGCTTCTTCGTTGTCGGGTTTCAACGCCAGCAGCGGCATCTGGCCCACTTCTTCCGGCAGCAAGAGATCGCGGAAGTACATTTGCAACGCGCGCTCCCTCGGGAACCCGGTGAGCTTTTCTCCTGCAGCATTGAAGGAGGTGAACCGGCCGTTAAGATCGATCGTGAAAATGAAGTCGCTGGCCGACTCGAAAATTTCGCGGTACTGCGCCTCCAAGTGAGCTTCCTTCTCGAGCTGAAGGCGAATCTGTACGGTCTGGCGCTTGACGCGACGCCGAAGGGCGAAAACCCAGACGATCGCCAAAAAAATGCCGCCGCAGGTGATCCCGACAACGGTGAGCGCGTGGGCCATGGTCCACCAAGGTGGTTCGCTGATGACCAGAATGTCTTTTCGCGTTCTGAGTTGGAGGTGGTAGTTGCGAGGTTTGCCGTACTCGTCGTATTCGGTACCGTAGACGCCCGTCACCCGCATCTGGCTGCCACGCAACCAGGTATCAGGGGCAAAATTCTGCGATCCTTGATCGAGAACTGCTTCAAAAATGCGATCGCGCAACTGCAGCGCGAAATGGACGTTGTTGTTGCGAATGTTCCAATCGACCAGCGTTCCGGTGATCGTGACCAGCTGGCCATCCAACTCGGACGTCACCAGCTCCGGGTTGAGTAAGCGCAAGGGTGTGGGCTCGGCGCCCGAGGCAATTTTGCGGTGGACCGCTTCGCGAAGCACCAAACGCCCTGCCTGGCGTCCGGGGAAACCCGCCACCTCGACCTGATCGCCGGGTGACAAACGTTCGTCTGAACGGCTCAGGACCAACAAACCGTCTGACTCATCGTGGATCAAAATGTAATTTCCCACCGAATGGTGGAGGACTGTACCCGTAAGTCGGATACGCCGGTTGAGTTGCTCGTAAGTGGTATATTGCCGAAGGCTCGCGATTGTCCGTTGGGGAACGCTGAAAGGATCGGTCGGGGGCTCCTCGTCGACTTGCACATAATAGTCCCAAGGCACCAGAAGCAGGATGCCGGTCAGCTGGCGCTTGTCATTCGCGACGGCGGTACAGACGCCCTGCACACGCACGGTGCCGCCGACAGATTTGGCCAAATTGGCGCTTGCGGGTAGTTTGGCCCGGAACTCGCCGGCCGAGGTGGTGAGTTCCAAAAGGGTCCATTCTCCCTCCGTTTTTGCGGCGCGAAGATAACCACTCATTTCCACCCAGTGGTTTTCTTCCACGCCGGTCATGGCTTGGTCCAGTGTGACTGGTTTTGCCTCCGGGATGGTCACGGTGCCTGCGACGTCCACCCTTCGCGCAGTCACAGCGGGCGTGAAAGGTCCCGCCACGGTGACGCCTTCGACGATCACGTCGCTGGCAACCGCAGGCGGAGCTTCGTCGAGATTATTTCTGTAGACGGTGATGCCGCCGCTCGGGTCCTTTATGATGAAAAAAGGCGCAGCCGCATGCGACCAAAGCACGCCACCGCGAAACTGCACTGGCAGACCTTGGTTGGCCTTGTGCGGCGACAGCTCGAGTGCTTGCTCGATCACGCGGAGCTTGGCGGAGCTGTCGTCTGTCACGGGCAAACCTGCGCTCTCAAGCACCCGAAACAGTCCGTTGCGCAGCGTCCACTCGGTGCCATTGATCCACGAGTAGCCGACAGCTTCGACGCGATCGCCCACTTTGGCCGAGCGGTTTTGGAGGGTTTTAAGCTCCAGCTGCCCGGTCTCGTCGCGGATCGTGAGTTGTTGTCCGGGCGTGTACCGACGTATGATTCCTGCCACCCGAATCAGTTCATCTTTATGCGTGCGAGGAAGTTTTTCGATCGGGGTGACGGGCGCTTTGAATCGCGGGTCGTCCTTGAGCGTGCCGAGGGTGCGCACTTTTGAGACGTCGCTGACCCATAAGAAAACGCTGTCTTTCAGACCCGACGGATCCACCTGATAAAGAAACACACCTGTGGCCTGGACAATGGTGTCTTCCGCGAAGGGCACGTAGCCAGGAGCGTCGTGCCAAATGTTACACGTCACCGAATGACCACCTTCCGCAATCAACTCCAACCGCCAATGGTGATTGGTGACGTCACCCACGTGGTTCACGTAACCTTCGACGGTGACGAGCCGACTGTTGTATTCGGGCTTGTCGAACGGGACCTTGGCGGTCTGTGGCGTGACCTGAGGGGGCGGTAACGGGGTAAACGTGACGAGGTCCGGGGAGAGTCCTTTACTCTGCACCACCTTGCCTTCGATCAGATAGCGCTGTCCGGATTTGATCGGGAGGGGCACGGGAGCGGCCTGGATGTAACCGGGCGCGCCGTCGCATTCACCCCATAACAAGTTCCACTCGGGGTCGTAGTACGAAACGAACAAATCCAGTTTGATGCGCTGAGGAGTGATTTTCTCTGCATCGGACAAGGTCCACAGCCCGTTGATAGTGGTGATGATCTGTGGTTCGGCCGCTTGTTGGGCACGCAGGCCCCCAACCATCAGGACGATCCAGGCGCTTGCTGCTAGAAATAGTCTGATGTGAAGGAAAAACGAAAAGGGAGAACGTGGACGGGCGGGCATTTTTGCCTACGGTCGCGATGAGCCGCAGGTGTTGTCCCTAACATCGGACCACCCAAGGAGATGCTTGAGATGCGAAAAACCCTCAATTTGGGATCTTTAGAGGGTTACCCCTAGGCCAAAGCAACCCTGCCGTACGTTTAGCAACTCCGTCCGGGGCTGCCTCGAGTGTGTAGTCATGTCGCTGTAGATTATCAGCTTAGATTGAGCCGCCGCCCAGGGTGAGAGTTCTGTGACGGCGGGTTGATGACCTGTGAAGGTCGGAAAGTGCAAAGTGGATGACCATAAGCACCGAGACCGAAAAGGTGCGGTCTGGGACTTACGACGCTGAGGCCAAAGACGGACTGCTGGCCGGCGTCACCGTTGTGGGAGAGGCAGAAACGGCGGCGGTTGGCACGTCTGCCGTATTTGCGGCGACCGAAGTGGCACGGTTGGAGGGATCGAACACGGCGAGCAGAACGCCGGCAAAAACGGTCGCGATCACAAGGCGGAAGTAAAACATGTCATTCATGGCGGATTTGGTTATATCCGCCCAGACGCAGAAATCTTCCGCTTGGTTTCGGAAATGCGCCGGAGAAAAAACGAAAAATTTCTGTGACGAGTGTAACCTTTTACAGCGATTCAGTGTCGCGGCGCCGCAAACGATTTACGATTTCGGCGTTTGGTTACGCGGCAGCTCCGAGGATTTTGGAAGCTTGCTGCGTTTGTTGCTAGCCTCTTGTTCGGCTTGAAACTCGCGTAGTGCTTGGACCTGTGTGGGAGTTAGAATGGATTTAGCCTGCTCAACAAAGCTATCTGTGAACATGAACATTGTGCGGTAGATGTACAGGGGCTCTCCCGAGGCTTGGCTGACGAGTGCTTCGGCTAAACGATCAGCCTGTTCTTTTTGCAGCGGGGTTTCGGAATAGCTCAGTCGAAGGCCTAATTTCCCCGTGAGATAGCTGCTTGCCTGAGAAACGAGAGCTTCTCTTGGAAGACCCGTGCGTGTGATCGTGACACCGCTGGCCAGGGTGACCGTTTCAGTCGGCGCTGCGGACTCGTGGACCTCAGTAAGGGTTTTCCATTTCTGAAAGCGTTCTTCTCCCATCAGCTCTAGCAGCTGTTTGTCGGTGAGCGCTGCTTGTTGCTTCGTGAAGTCAGCCGTGGTTCTGCCGCCGCTCAATGCCCGAAACTCTTCAACAGCAACCCTGTCCTCCGCCAAAATTGCCACGGCTTTCTCTGCCTCTGCCTCGTTGAGCCCGAGTTGACGAAACTCGGGTGCATAGCCGCTTCTTATTAGTTGTGCTTCGAAACTCACATAGAGTTTGCTGTATTCGGGATCCTTCAAAAGGTCGGGAAATAGCTGGCCATTGGGTCCCATTGGGGGTGGCTTCTGTTTAGCTTGAGTTGGCTTCACCTGACGTTTGGCGCGAATTTGGTTAATAACGGCGAGAGTCGCGGCGGTCCGGCTGGCTTCGAGGGTTTCAGGGGACGCACGGACCGCCTGCTCCTTCGCGACGACCGCGGAATTTATACGTTCGAGATCTGATCGTTGCTCTGCTTGGCGGCTAGTGGACGAGGCGAGTTCTTTTTCAACATTCGCAATGCTCGCTCTCAAAACGTCTCGTGTATTTCGATCCTGAAACCAGAGAGCTCCTGACCCGGCGGATACGAAGGCCAGAGTAATGATTACCGATTTCGAAAGGTTTATTTTCATTTGCTCGGCAGGGATTGGGCGTTCGTCGCTGGATAGTCTTTGGCGGAGTTCTTGGAGAGTTTCACCTTGCCCCGAAGTGCAGCGTCGCGCGCGAACTCGAGCATTTTTCGTCGTGTGGCGTTGAGCGCCTCGTTGTCCAGAAACTGAGCCATCGTTTCTGCTGGCAGCTCCTTGGCTAGCGCCTCTTTTAGCTTGGGCGGACAGTCTACCGGCCAGCCGTTTGCTTGGAACAGAGCGTCCAAGTATTCTGGAGAAACCGTTTTGCAGGTCGTGGCAATTTTCATGACTTGAGCATCCATCGCAGCGATGGCCTCGGCGCCTTTAACGTAGGCACCCTCGTCTGTTGTAAGAGAGCGCGCCCATTGGATGTAAGGTTGCAGATCGGTCCATTCGCGAAACTGCCCGTATTTTTCCGCACCGATCAGAGCCGCGATGCGCCCGTCAATTTCCTCCGTGCCGCTCTGACTGATCCGGATCTCTTCGTCCGAAGAATATGTTTCTACCCCTTGGTTCCTGGCCAGTTTGAACGCGTCATAGACTGCCTGGTTACGCTCCACAATCAGCTCCTTAAATTTGTCGAGTACGTAGGCGGGCAGTTTCAGGCGCCTGAAGAGCATCGCGTAGTTCCAGTCGAGCTCACCCTTGCGTACGACGGTATCGAGACGCACGCGTTCTTGCTGCTCCGAAGTGAGTTGCGGGGTACGCGCAGCGAGCACGGCCTCGAGCTGTTTCAGTCGCGATTCTTGAGCGATGATTTGGGCGTGAATGTCAGAGGCAGTCGTTTCAGCTCCCTTTTGTTGCTGTTGAAGCTGGCTCAGTTTTGTCTCTAGCTCATGATTGTAGCGAAGCTGCAATGAGAGTCCTACCGTCAGCCCGATCGCGAGCAGGCCGAACGCAGTGAGCTGTAACTTGGTCATAAAATAGAGCGCACCCAAGGTGCCGCCTCCGCCCGCGACGCCACCAAGTGCCGCGGTGGTTATTGCAGAGGCGACACCCGAAGGTGTGGCTGCCACGGCGTTTTGCGCCAGGGCAATGGCGAGCGCGGCAGCGGTGGAAGTAATTCCACCCTTGGCCAGGCTCGTTTGAAGTTTGTCCAGAGCGCGCTCGACGCGCATCCGTGCGGCATTTTCGGAGAGCCGGAGCCGTTCGCCTATCTCGGCGAAAGATTTGTTTTCGAAATACCGGAGCAACACGGCATCGCGATCTGCTTCACTGAGTTGATCGAGAGCCGTGTCGAGCAGCGGGGAAATTTGCTGCCAGTCGACGGCCAGATCCGGTTTGGAAATCTGCTGTTCTTTAGCTGCGGCCAGTTCGTTGGTGATTCTTCGTTGTTCGGTACGTCGGAGATTTGATGCCGCCCATTGCGTGCTCCGGTGCAACCAGCCGACAAGCAGGTTGTGCTTTTGAAGCTGACTGGCTTTCCGCGCGAGATCGGTGAAAACCATTTGGGTTATCTCCTGCGCTCGATGAGGATCGCCGAAGGTTCGGCGAAGGGCGGCGGTGTAAACCAGATCGATGTGCAATTCCACCAAGCGCCTGAAGGCGGGCTCGGAACCTCTCTCAGCGTATTCGCGAAGCAATGCGATATCATCCATGGCGGTGGCTCATCAAGTTACAGCCGCTGCCGATGGAAACGCACAAAAAAAGCGGAAATATCCGCGTCGAGGGCGAGGCTAAGCGGTCGTCGCCGCTTGCACCAAAGCTGCGATGTCCGGCGGCAATGCGATCGTGGACGCGAGTTCTTGGGCGCGCGGACTCATTTTGCGCCAAGTTTTGCGAATGATATCGATGTATTTGTCCCGCGTGTAGTCGGGGTGCAGCGTGGCAAACTCAGCGATTTCGGTTTCGAGAAAAACCAGGCAGGCCGCATCTTCGAGTGCTTGGGTGCCGGGATTGGTTTTGAGACCTGTTTTTGAAACCCACACGGCGGCCTCATCGGCCTCTGCTGCGGTCAAACCCGCTTGCAGCAGCAGCTCGCGGGTGCGCTCGGCCTGTTTTTTGTAGAGCGATTTCCGCCAGGCGTGGTAACCGAGTTTGTCCATCGGGAAGCTCGCGCGCGGCACGGACCAACGTTCGAGATGCTGACAGCGTGCGGCGAGGCGGAGAACCGGCGAAGCGTCAGGCACCACCCGCACCACCCAGCGCTCCATGTTTTCAGCGTAGAGGAGTTCGGCGGGTTGACCGTCGCGGGTTCTTTTCGGATCCGCTGAGTGGGCGGTGTCGATCAACTCGCGTGCTTTTTGATAAGAATCCATTTTCTACAACTAAACGGGACGCCGCTCGGAGGAAAGCGGAACGCTAAATTTTTTCTGCGTAAACGTCATAAAGGCTTCGGAGTGCCTCTCGAATGTTCCCGCGGTGACGCGCATGCAGAGCGCGGGCTGCTTCGTATGAAAGTTTTTCACCGAGCGAAGACACCAGCTCTTGAAGAAGGGCGGGCGAGGTCTGGCACCGGTGCAAAACGGGGAACCGTCCTTCCCGGTGTGTTGTGACGATGACGGCGCCGGCGTGGCGAGTGCGTCGTTTGAAGCCCAACCAGCCTAAAAGCGACAACTGTTCGGCGCCGTCCAGAAAGACAGCATCAATTTCGCCCAGCTTGCGGAAAAACCCCGCGTCAAACTTTGCTGGCAGCCGCGGAGCCTCTTCGCTGAGCCTAATGATCGTCGTGCGATAACCCTGGCGACGGAGGCGAGCCGCTAAATCCTCCAGCAGGGTTGTTTTGCCAAAACCTTTCGGGCCCACCAAAGCACCGCGACCTCGGAGGCGGCGCAATTTTTCCTCCAAATTGGCCCAAGCCGCCTCATCGAAGCGGTAGCGCTCCTGCAGGACGTGTGCGGAGGCGAAAGGATTTTCCCGGGCGAGCATCGAAACACTTAAGACCTTCGCTTTACGACGGTGGATTCATGATGAGCAGCACCTCTCCGCCCGTAGGGCTCATCGTAATATCACAGCGCGTGGATCGGCTGCCCGGCTCGACAACCAGCTCGACCGCCCACGACAACGAAACGAGCCGCCCGGAAAAGGAGTACGGCGCTTCGGGCAGAACAAAGTTGAGCTTGGTCTCGCCCGCCGCCGCGGGCGCAAGCGGCGTCGTCGCGACGATCTCGACATCTTCGGTGCCCTTGCCGCGAGTGTACCAAAACAAACGCACTTCGATTGAAGACGGTGTTTTTTGCAGCGCCCACAACACCGAAAGCTCCAGCGTGTCACCCGGTTTGTAAGCGGTCCGGTCGTCTTTGAGAAAAAGGCCGAGTTCGTCGTTGTTCATTTTTTTAGAGGGAGCGGCGCGACGGTGAAGGGATATTCGTCCTTGATGTCAGGCCATCGCGGGATGTCGCCGTAGACGTTCAGCATCCAGACGACCTTGTTGTTGGCCGAGCGAAAAGAGTGCATGAGGCCGTTCGGAAGTTGGAAACGAATCTTGCCACTGGGAAAAGCGGCCGGATCGGCGGTATCCGCCAACAGACTACGGTGGAACACTTCCTTGTCAGTGCTCGTGCTGGTGCCGCGCCGGTAGGTCGCTTCTTCTTGCCCGACAAACGAAATCTGAAGACGGCGCAACTTTTGTGTATTGCCTGACAATTCCCACGTGAGCTCGACGTGATCACCGGGATGGGCGACGTCCGTGCTGACGGTGATAGTCGGCCGCGGGTTGAACAACGCCATCAGATAGTAAAATACGCCGCCGATCACCCCCAAGCCCACCGCGACGAAGGGCACGAGAAAGAGCGCACCGAACCAACTAAAACCCGAAGACCTGGAGTCGAAGATGTTGTACACAAATACTCCGACGATGCCGTTCCAGAAAACGGCGAAGATCGTCAGCCCGATCAGCTTTGCTCGCCGCGTCAGCGCCGGCGCCAGGGTTTTTGGCCCCGCGGTGGTTGCGATGGTCACACCGGCTGTGGCTGAGGAACCCGTAGAGCCGGAGGGAGACGCCCAAAACGTCGAGGTCGAGTTCTTGCGGGAGCGAAGTGCAAAAACAAGTCCGCCGCCACCCACCAGGGCGAAGATCATGGGAATGAGCCCGAACCAAATTGCTGGGGAAATCGCACGGCTGAGGACGGAGTCCTGAGGATCGGCGGGGTTCACGAAACACACGGTCTGCGTGCCGGGAGGAAATTTTCGCACGATCGAGGCTTTTCCTTCGTAGCCGCTGGAAGAACCGGTCATGAAATTGTACCGATTGGAGGTGAACGAGTGGTTGTTGAACGTGTACCGGTAGACGATATCGACGCTGTAGGTTGTGCCATCGTCGCTCGAGTGGGATTGAACCCGGCTTGAAACGACTTCGCAGGGCGCTTCCGGCCAATTTTTAGCGGCCGAAATTCTCAGGAGCGGACGTACAAGCAGCCCGTAGGTGCCGCCAAGACCCACCAGGAGAAATATCCCAAATAGGAAGAAGAGGAGCCAAATCTTTTGCTGCGCCTTGCCGGCGGAGCGAGCTGAGATGGGCTGGTCGCCTCCCGCTGGAGATTTCTTTTTCCGCCAAGTCGACCAAATGCCGATCCCGCCGATTGAGGCAAAAATCAACGGAAACAAGGGGACCAGAAGTATCCACCTGCTCTCTCGCACGAGAATGGAGTCCGCCGGCTGATGCGGATTGACCCAACACGGCACCACGGCGCCGGGATGATAGCGCTCGGCGAGCCGATAGGCGTCGGAACTTTCCCACGCCTCCGATCCGACTTTGATGCGTTTGCCTACCCTTGTATCACCTCTAAATTTGTAGGTGTAACCAAGATGGAGCACCGGACTGTCGTCGCTGCCACGGGGCGGTTTGACCTCTGCTGTGATGATCACGGCCTCCGCTTGAGTCCACCCTTGCGTGGACAAACTTTTTGCCACGAGGCCGACGACAAATATCTCCGCCGCGAGTCCCGCGAGCAGGAACATTCCGAAGAAGATCGTGCTGACGATGCGGCTGCCGGTTCCCTTATTATCCGTGTTCAGCTTGAAACTGAGGGCCATGACCAAATTTGTGGAAAAGCCCGGGGGAAGGCTATCCAAAACCAACGAGTTTGCGACAAAAAGCGGCTCCGAGAACGGCTTGCGCCGATGCGGCCATGAATCCAAGGTACGTTCCACGACGTGAACGCTGAACCATCAGCCAGCTGTCTGGAATGCGGCGTGTGTTGCCACTCGCAGCTCGAAACATACGTGCGTGTGAGTGGAAGCGATTGGGCGCGGCTGGGTGACGAGGCGGAACGAACGGCCCATTTCATCGGTAACCGTGCCTTCATGCGGATGACTGAAGGGCATTGCTCTGCGCTGGTGGTTCGCGACGGTGCGAATGGCACCCGCGAATTTTTTTGTTCTATTTACGACCGACGCCCGGCGATTTGTCGGGAGCTGCAACGTGGTTCTCCGCAATGCGAAGCCGAGCGTGCACTGAAAAGCGATCGCGTGTGAGGTCTTGAAGGGTTCTCGTTCGGTTTTTAGCTGCACGTCGGCGATGAGCTCCGGCGAATCTCTGGTGTACGGTTGTACACCGTAGGATTTCCGCTATGATTATCGGCGTTGTCCCAGTGGCGGATCCTGGCAAATCCGACTAGAGTGGGACCCCACGAATGATTGACGCCACAAACACGGGCCGGCTCGCGCGGTTGCTCGCTTGGATCGGCATTGCGATCGGCTCTGTCGTCGCGTTGGTCGGGCTGATGGGTTGGGAAGTTGGGTCCAACCAATGGGCGGCTCTGAGGAATGGCGTGGTGGGGATGGCGCCTGCGGCGGCGCTACTGATTCTTTGCCTTTCGGCCGCTCTGGCGTTGGGGCGGTTCCAGGCAAAACACAAATCGTTGCGGACCGTGGGGCTGGTTTTTGCCCTTATTTCGTCGCTCGGCGCGACAGAGGTCTTGTTGCGCAACTTTATCGGCGTGGGCCTCGATTGGGAAAAATGGATTCAGCCCCTCGCTGTACACCAGGGGAACCAGCCCCGACCGATCTCTCCGTTCACCGGGTTGGTTTTGCTTCTGGGGGGCTTGGTTGCGGTTAGCCGAGCGGCCGGGCTAACGTCACGGCGCCCGGTGCGAGCTGTGGGTGACTTGGCTGCCGCGTTCAATGCCGTGCTCTCCGGTTTGTTCATCCTGCAGTACGCCTCCACTGCACCGCTGTTTTATGGCGGACGCCTCATTCCGATGGCATTGCCGACAGCGATCGCGCTTTTCAGCCTCAGCCAGACTTTGCTGGCAGAACGCGTGGCCGGATGGATTGGCCGGGCTGACGGAGCTCCAGATTCCGACGCTGTGCCGCCGCTCGAGCGCGACAAGTGGCGGCGGTTGCTTAAAATCGTTTCGGTGTCGGCGTTCGCGATCATCATCTTCGGTACAGGCTATCTGTGGATGCAGCAGTCGGAGCTGAGAGATGCGGCCTATCGAGAGTTGGCGACGATTGCCGATGCGAAGGTCGAACAAATCCGCCAGTGGCGCAATGAGCGGCTGCACGACGTGGCATTTCTGCAAACCGCTCCGGCTGTCGCGGAGTCGGTGCGTGAATTGCAGGCGCGTCCGGGGGATCAGCGGGCTCGCGAAGCGGTGCTGGGCTGGCTGCGTCCCATTCGAGAAGGCCACAAATACGTGAGCGCCCTGCTGCTCGACCTGGACGGGAAGCCGCTCGTTTCCCTGCCGGATGCTGCCGAGCCAAATGAGCGCATACAGGAAGCAGTACGACGCTCGCTGGCGAGCAAATCTGCTGTTTTGGACGACCTTTACCCCAGCGAGAATGGTTACGGAGCACTGATGAATATGGTGGCGCCGATTGTCGGATCGACTGACGTCGAGCATGCGCAGCCGGTCGGGGTGATTGCGGTGCAGGTCGACGTCACCGGCCAGTTGTTTCCATTGATTCAGGCCTGGCCCGTCCCCAGCAAATCGGCCGAGTGTTTACTCGTGCGCCGCGAAGGTGACCAAGTGATTTACCTGAACGACCTGCGGCATCGAAAAGGCACGGCCTTTCGTCTTCGTCGCTCGGCTGCTGATCCGGACTTGCCGGCGGCGATGGCCGTGCGGGGCGAAACGCGAATTATCAGCAGCTGGGATTATCGCGAGAACGCGCGTGCTCGCCGCGGCGCGCCCCGTGGTGGGCACGCCGTGGGGTTTTGTCGCAAAAGTCGACCAGGCCGAGGTGTATGCGCCCATGCGGCGCCAGGCGCTCACCGCAGGGCTCGCGGTTCTCGCGTTGCTGGGCGTAGCGGTTGCTCTGACAGAGATGACGTGGCGCAAAAACGCGGCTGAGCACATCCTCCGCGACTTGGAACAACGCAAAGCGCAGGAACAGGCTTTGCGGGAGAGCGAGGAGAAATACCGCGCGCTCATCGAGACCACTGGCACCGGTTACGTGTTCTTGGACGAGCAAGGGTTGGTGCGTGCTGCGAATCAGGAATATCTGCGACTCACCGGCCGACAATCGCAGGAAGAGATTCTCGGCCGCAGCGTGATCGAGTGGACGGTGTCGAGCGACCAGGAACGCTACTCGACCGAAATCGCCAAATGCCTGCGCAACGGATTTGTTCGGCATCTGGAAGTCGACTATGTGGGCCCGGACGGAAAAACCGTGCCCATCGATATCAACGCGACGGCTGTGCGGAACGGTGGCACCACGGTGGTCATCCAGCTTTGCCGCGATATTTCTGAGCGGCGGCAATTGGAACTCCACGTGCAGCAATCGCAGAAGCTGGAGAGCCTCGGCATGCTCGCCGGGGGCATTGCTCACGATTTCAACAACATACTAACCGCTATCTTGGGGCATACCTGTCTTGCGGTTGAGGATGTGCCTCGCGGTTCTCCCGCCTTCAATAGCCTGAAGGAAGTGGAGAAAGCCTCCCAGCGCGCTGCCGAATTGTGCCAGCAGATGCTCGCTTACGCGGGCAAGCGTCAGATCGCCGCCATGCCCGTCAGCCTCTCGCGAATTGTCGGAGAACTGGCTCAATTGCTTGAAGTTTCGCTCTCGAAAAAGGCGGAGCTGAAATTGCGGCTCGACGAACCTATTGCACTGATCCAAGCCGACCCATCGCAAGTGCGCCAGGTGGCGATGAACCTCGTCATCAACGCGGCCGAAGCCATCGGAGACAACGAAGGTGTGATCGCAATATCCACAGGTGTGATGAGGTGCGACGACACCTGTTTTTCAGCGGATTGCCCGGTCAAACCTCCGGCGGCGGGACAGTTTGCGTATTTGGAAGTGGCCGATAGCGGGCACGGTATGGACAACGCCACCCAGACCAAGATTTTCGATCCATTTTACACCACCAAATTCGCGGGCCGAGGACTGGGCTTGGCTGCGGTGTTGGGAATTGTACGAAGCCATCGAGGTGCGCTGAAGTTGCGCAGTGAACCCGGCAAAGGCACGACCTTCCGGGTTCTGTTTCCGGTCGCCAACGTTGCCCCGGAGCAAGAGTTTTTGGAAACCGATGAACCGACGACTTCCGTACCTCGTGGCAAAGGCAAGCTGTTGCTGGCCGACGACGAAGACGCGATCCGGACAGTCGTTGGAAAGATGCTCGAGCGCGGCGGCTACAAAGTCGTTCTGGCCGCCGACGGGCAGGAGGCGATCGACCGTTTTCGTGCGCAGTCGGAAGAAATTGATTGTGTCATTTTGGACATGTCGATGCCGCGGATGGACGGCGAAGAAACCTGCCGGGAACTTCGACGTATCAAACCTGATCAACCGGTAATCATGGCGAGTGGTTACAGTGACCAAGAGGTGAGTATGGAGCTCGGCAACCACACCGGTTTTATTCAAAAGCCCTTCGACGCTAACTCTTTGCTGGCCAAGCTACACGAGCTGCTGGAGATCAATAAACGAGCGCCGTCGTAACGGCTTAGTGGGATCTTGGCTGGAGCGGTTCGCGCGGTTTCGGCTGGAGTCAGGATTGAATTGCGGCATAACGAATTTTGCCCCGGCAATACCCACTCCCATGCGGCGGGCTCCCCACCAGCTCCACGAAATCTGCTTCTCCGCGTCTGTATCATTGAAACAGATGGGTTGGCTGGTTGCGGCTTTTTTTCGTCGAACAGGGTCACCGAAGGAGGCTCGGACTTGAAACGGCGTTCCTCTTTAAGGTCGATGGCGGCTGCGTGTGGCGCGCTATTTTTGCTCTCAGTCGGAAGCTTGAGAGCCGACGAAGCTCCAGCGGAAAGGGATCTAAACCGGCCTGTCATTTGCGGCTCACAGCGGGCGTTTCATCCGTACACCTTTGTCGGTAGCGACGGGAAACTGCAGGGTTTTGCGATCGACTTGGTGGATGCCATCGCTCGGGCGGTGCAGCTTAAAATCCAATGGGAACCGGTGCCGAATGATGGGCTGCGTGAAGCGTTGCTCTCGGGCCAAGTCGACGTGATTCCATTCTGGGGAGAAACGCGGGCCCGCCGGGCCGTCGTCGATTTCTCAGTTCCGATCATGCGGTTCGAGACCGTTGTGGTGGTTCGCAAAGGTTCGGGAATCGGCAAACCGGTTGACCTTTCCGGGAAACGGGTGGGCGTGGGCCAGCGCGGCACGGTGGGGGAGCTGTACATGCTCGAACAGCAGCCCAATGGATTGCGCGTGTATGCCGCTACGACGGAGGAGCAGGTGCGCTCGGTGGCCACCGGAGAGTTGGATGCGGTCGTGATGTCGCGCCTCACTGCCGTGACGGTAATCGACCGCTTCGGTTTAAAAAACCTCGAAATCGCGCAAGGGGTCGCTGGTTACGATGTCCGTTATTGCATCACCGTGCGAAAGGGAGAGCCGTTGCTTTTGGCGCGTTTCAATGAAGGCCTTGCGGTGCTTAACCGGACAGGCGAATTCGATGAGATTTTTCAGAAGTGGTTCGGTCGTTACGCCCAACACGGACCCACTGCGCTGCAAATCGTCAGCTATGTCGCGGCGGCTCTGGCGCTCGTTTGTTTAGGAGCGATCATCGGTTTGGTACGGCAACGCATGCTGCGCGCGAGGATTGCGCGGCAAGCCGCGGAACTCGCCGAGCAGCGGTCGCTCCTCGCAGCGATGTACGACAAGCATCCGCTGGCGACCATCGTGATCGATGTGCAGAAGGCCGGAGGCGCCAAAGTGGTTTCGCTCAACCAGGAAGCGACGCTTCTGTATGGTTTGGAAAAAACCACGAGCGTGGGAACCGGCGTGGATCGTCTCAATCTCACGAAGGAACTGCGCTCCTGTCTGGACGAGGTGATTTCCCGTTTTCGTGCGAACAACAAGGCCGAGAGGTGGGAAGCGCAGCTGCCGACCGCTCGAAAGCTGCTCGAATTTGCCATCGTGCCGATCGAAAGCGTGGGCGAGGCGACGCGTATTTGTATTTTGGCTACGGACATTACGCGTCGGCGATTGATGGATCAGGAAATTGCCAAGTCACGCCGCCTCCGCGCTCTGGGCGAGCTGGTAGGAGGCATCGCGCACGAGTTCAATAATTTGCTCACACCGATCTTGGCGACAGCCAGCTTGCTGCGCTCCTCGAAAATGCCAGCGACGGTCTCCGAGGAAGAACTCAATATTATCGACCAAGCGGCACACCGCGCTGCCGATCTCACGAAGCGTTTGTTGGCGTTTGGCCGCAAAACCGACGACCCGGTGCGCAGCGTTCGACTGACCGACGCTGTCACCAATTGCGAGGCGCTGCTCAAAACGATGATCGACCGGCGCATCGAATGGATCAACGAACTGGGTCGGGACCTGCCGCCGGTGTCGTTTAATCCCACGGACTTTAACCAAATCGTTTTCAACCTGGTTCTCAACGCGCGCGATACGCTGTTGGACAAAATGAAAAAATGCAGCGATCCGGCGTGGCGGCCGCGTCTGCGTGTCACGGTCCGCGAAATGCCGGCCGGCTTTCACCCCCCGCGCCTCGACCGCAGCGCCAACGGGGTAACAGGCTGGCAGCGGTTTAGCGTCGAAGACAACGGCATGGGCATCCCGCACGAGATCGTCGACCGCATTTTCGAACCGTTTTATACCACCAAGGAAGTCGGAAAAGGCACTGGCTTGGGCCTTTCAATGGTTTGGCATCAAGTCACCGAGGCTGGCGGCGCGGTTGAAGTGGACTCCAAGCCGGGTGAGGGCTCGGTTTTCCACATTTATCTTCCACTCCGGGAAAGTTGTCCGCCTATGCCGGTGCCGGGCCGGAACGATTCGAACCCGCCGGAGACGGTTTCCGCGCGGCGGATTTTACTGGCGGAAGACGAACCACTGGTGGCGAGTACCGCTGCACGGATTCTGGAACGTCTCGGGCACCAGGTCGTGCGGAAAGCCGATGGACTCGATGCCTGGGAGGAACTCTCTCGCGAGCCGAACCGTTACGATTTGCTTTTGGTCGATCTCAGCATGCCTCGCCTCAGTGGCATCGATTTTGTCCGGAAAGTGCGCACGCTAACTTATTCCGGCCGCATCGTTGTGATGAGCGGACGGGTGTCAGACGAAGATCTGCGGACGCTGAAAGAACTTGGAATTGACCGTGTCCTGGGGAAGCCGTTTACCACCGATAAACTTATGGCCTTGATGAACGACCTGTTCGGGCCAGGCGCGGCCGTCGTGTCGACGAGGACGCAGTGACCGACCGGTGGCGGCCAATTTTGACCGTCGACGGGTAAATCCTCGTCGTAAAAAGGATCTTCTGTACCGTTCTAAAATCTTCCGTGGCCAAGTCTCCCAAGCCAGAATTTTCCTATTACCTCTTTTCTCAGCTTCTTGGCTGGGGCGTTTTTTTGGTGCTGCGCCTCATCATCACTTACGTGTACTGCGCCAAGCGACCGGAGATCAACTTGGCCGCAGCCTTGGCTTGGGAGGTAGCTGACCATCTCGCACAGGCATTTTCGTCTCACCTGATTTGGAAGTGGATGCATTGGCGCGGGCTGTTCGACAAGGGGCTGAAGCGCATGCTCTCGGAGGGTTATGCGGCCGCTCTTTTCATGAGCGCACTAGTTGTGCTCCTGGTTTGGTGGCCGTGCCGCCAGACCTATCACCAGGATTTTACTCGGGTGGGTGAGACGACGATGGCGATGTTCGTCGGAATGCAACACGCGTTGGTGACGGTCCTGTGGTTTTCCGCGATACTCGCCATCCATTATTTCAACCGCACCCGTGCTCTGGAGTTGCAGCATGCGGAGTCCGCCGCTGTCGCCCGCGAAGCGCAACTGCACGCCTTGAAAGGGCAGATCAACCCGCATTTCCTTTTCAACAGTTTCAACTCGCTGCGGGCGCTGATTGACGAAAATCCTGCGCTGGCTCGCGACGCAGTTACTCACTTGGCGGTGATCATGCGTTACTCGCTCACCAGTTTGGAGCGCAAACTCGTGCCGCTCTCCGAGGAGTTGCGCGTGGTCGCACTTTATTTGGAGCTCGAGAAGCTGCGGCTTGGAAACAGACTGGCCGTGGTGTCGCAGATCGACCCGGGCCTAGAGTCGAACTACCTGCCACCTCTACTGCTGCAAGGCTTGGTCGAAAACGCGGTGAAATTTGGCCCCGCCGCGCGCAAACAAGGCGGAGAAATCGTCTATTCTGCACAGGCGATGGACGCCCACTTGTATCTGCGGGTGACGAATCCCGGCAGATTGGGAACATCGTCGGAGTCCACCGGAACAGGTCTCAAGAACATACGTGATCGGCTGCGGCTGCTCTATGGCGAAACCGCGCGTTTCAGCCTCAGTGAAGAGGCGGGCGAGCGCGTCATCGCTGAAGTCGTGTTACCGCTTTCTACAACCACTTTGCACGGAACAAAATGAAGGCACTCATCATTGATGATGAACCGCTGGCGCGTTCGGAATTGCGCCGCTTGTTGAAAAAACATCCTGCGATCGAAGTCGTGGGCGAAGCCGACAATGCGGACGATGCGAGAAAGGCCATTCGCGAGCACAAACCAGCTTTGCTGTTTCTCGACGTGCAGATGCCCGAGGAAAACGGTTTCGAATTGCTGGCTTCCCTTGCTGACGCGGTGCCTGCGGTGATTTTCACCACTGCCTTCGACGAGTATGCGCTGAAGGCTTTCGAATTCGGCGCGTTGGATTACTTGATGAAGCCGATCGAGCCGGAGCGTCTCGCCGAAGCTCTCGCCCGGGCAAATACGCGGCCGCCCATCGTCGAGGCGGCAACGGCCTCCGCGTCTTCCGGAGAACCGGAGGACCCGGACACCGAACCGGAACCACTCGATACGCCTTTGAAGCCCGGCGAGAAAGTTTTTGTGCGCGATGGCGAGCGCTGCTGGTTTGTTCCGGTGGAGGCAGTGCGCGGCATCGAAGCCGATGGCAACCATGCCCGTCTTTGGCTTCCGGGATCGGAGCCGTACGTTCATCGTACGCTCGCGCAGCTGGAGCAACGTTTGCCGCCGGAGATTTTCTTCCGCGCAAGCCGCTCGCAAATCATCAATCTTCGAGCAGTCGAAACGGTCGAGCCCTGGTTCAGCGGCTCGCTTCGCGTGAAGCTCCAAGGGGGCAAAGTCGTCGAGATGTCGCGTCGCCAATCCAGGCTGTTTCGCCAGCGACTTGGCCTATAACCAATCGCCATCGATTTTATGAAAATCAACGAAATCGCCTTCACGTGCTATCCCGTGACCGACATGAAACGTGCGCGTCACTTTTATGAGGAAGTTCTTCATCTGAAGCCCACCCATGTTTTTGGCGACGAGAAGACCGCATGGGTCGAATACGATATCGGCGCGTCGACACTTTCGATCGGGAACGGCGCTCCGGAATGGAAGCCTAATGCGGGCGGCGGCTGTGTGGGATTTGAAGTCGACGACTTCGAGGCCGCGCTAAAAACGCTCGATGACGCGAAGGCGCCTCATCAACCGCCGGTCGAAACTCCGGTGTGCCGGATGATTATTACGGCCGATCCGGACGGGAACTCGTTGATACTGCACAAACGCAAGCAGCGCTGAACTTGTGCGGTTAGTTGTTGACGACCCGATCGCCGTAGACAATTCCGCGGCCGCCGGTGCAAAAATATACGCGGCCAAACACGCGAGGGTCGCCGGTGATGCGTGACGCGGAGCCGAAGCGGTGCTGGTCGTCGGTAATCTTCAGCCAGCTCGCGCCGGAATCATCGGACCGATAGATGCCCTGCACGCCCTTGTATTTGCCGATCACATACACGGCAGGTTCGTTGCGAGCTGGCGTGGGTTTGCCGAACCCCACAGCAGTGGCGTCGTTAAAATCTGGAAACGAGGTGCGCTGCCGACCTTGTTTCGTGAATCGGTAAAGCTGCGTTCCCGTCGCCAGCCAAAACTCACCTGCGCGACTTGGCATCGTTTGGAGATCGCCGTAATTGACGCGGAAACTGCCTTTTTTTGCGGGCGGCAAGGCCAAGCCCGAATGAATTTTGGCAAAACTCTTTCCTCCGTCCGTGCTCACGTGGAGGGCGCCCACCGCAGGATCGTAGGCGTAAAATGTATCCGGCTCGACGCGATCGGGCACCGCACGGATGTTCGGCGGCAACGGAGCTTCCACCCAAGTCTGGCCGCGGTCGGCGCTGAAGTTCGGCGCTCCGTGGAACGGCGTCCATGTAACAATCTTCGCATCTGCCGAGATCGCGATCGGTCCGGTGGTGAAGCGATGCGAGTCATTGGGATGCTGCGGTTCGGTAGCGAAAGCTTTCCAGGTGCGCCCACCGTCTTCGGAAATCGCACCGAGGATACGATCATCTTTATAAGTCGTGCCCGTGCGCACGATCGTTGTGGGAACGAGTGCGGCGTAGTCGAGCCACTCCGTATTTTTGTAACCCGGAGCCGGGAAGCGCCCGGCTGCAGGCGAAACCGAGAAGTCATCGTGAACGAACCCGTCAATATCGCCAACTCCGCTGATCAAATGGGCGCCAGCCGACGGGCTGATCAGCGTCAGCGGCACGGTTTCTTCCAGTCCTTTGTAGAAGAACACCCAATGAATGGGCTCTTTCGCGCTCACGCGGGTCGCGTTGGTTGAAGCCCAGAGGCCGTAGCCGGTGTTGAAAATGATGCGGTCGCGATTGGAGGGATCGATTTCTGGATCGCTCATCCAGTGATGCTTCATCGTCTCCGTGTAAGGCGCGGAAGAGTGATCCCACGTCGCGTTGGCCATGAGCGGAACCCAAGTTTTTCCGCCGTCAGTGCTTCGGAAAATTTCGTCACACGGTTCATGGCGATTCCAGGTCGTCACGAGAATGGTTTTGGGATCTGCGGGGTCGATGCAGACACCTGCGTAGCCGAATGTCCGAGTTTCAGTGGGTTTCTCGGGTGTGAGCTCGGTCCACTGACCGCTTTGCGGTTCATATTTCCAGACCGCGCCGTTGCGCATGCGCGAAGGGCCCGGCTCGTCGGCATATGTGACGTAGAGCGTGCCGTCTGGTGCGAGCGCAGCATTGGTCGGTCGTAGCGATTGCGGCTGGTTTGGCGCGAGAGCCCAGGTTTTGCCTGAATCGGTGCTTTGGTAGAGACTGTCACCGGTGCGCGAGATCGCGGCGTACACGACCGGAGTGGGCGAACCGAGTTTTCCGCTCGACCGATCGACACGCACCCAGAGCACGCCGACAGCTTGTGCCAAAGGATTGTAGCGGCCGCCTGGTTCTTGCTTATGTTTAATGCTGTCGTCGGGAACGTCGGGCCAAGCTGCGTTGCGGTGCCACGTCTCGCCCCGATCATTGCTCTGCCAAAGGCCGTCACGACGCGCACCGAAATAGATCAAAGAAGGAAAGTTTGGATCGACGACAAGCCGCTCGCCGCTGCCGCGACCGGCTTCGTTGGCGCCGAGTTTGAACGGCAACGGTGCGACCGCCCAAGTGTTGCCGCGATCAGCAGAACGCAAAATGGCGCCGTTGCTCACTTCGGGAACTGGCAGTGTATACGTTCCGACGGCGAGATAGACGCGATTAGCGTCAGTGGGATCGATCGCGAGGCTTTCTACGCCCTGCCAATTCCATTCGTCCTGGCCCAACCAGTCGAGCAGGGGTGTCCACGCCCCAACCGATTCGTCCCAGCGGTAAGCTCCGCCCACATCGGTGCGCGCGTAGGCGAGGCCGTGTTCCGTTGGATGAAATTCGACGCCCGTCACGAAGCCGCCGCCGCCGATCGCGACGTTGCGCCAAATGTATTTCTCGTCGGCTGCGGCTGAGTTGATCGTGCAGGCGAGCATACCGAGTGTGGCGACGATGAGCGATTTCCAGCGAAACATGACGAACAAGAGCAAACAGCTTAATGGCCCGCTGCCGTTCCCCCTTCCTGATCGGTGTATTTATGCGGGAACGGAGCGATGAACGCGAGGATCACCGGCGGAATCGAGGCGAACAAAACGAAGGTGAAGAAACTGGAATAGTTCTGATGCAGCAGCCGGGCGAAGATCGGGCCGCTGATCCAGCCCGTCAGCCATTTCGTCGCTGCCATGATGCCGGTCGCGAAAGCGTAGTGCGTCATCCGAAAATTACCCGGCGCGATCTGCTGCATCATGTAGAGCATGTGCCCGACCGAACCCATGCCGAAGCCGAACTTCTCGATGATCACGATCATGGCAATCCACGTGTGGTTGGTCGGCAGCGTGTGGCTCAGGTAAAAGTACGTGACGTGCGGAATGTTTAGCGAAAGCGCCAGGATGAAAAACGCGCGGCGAAGCGTCATTTTCGCCGCCAGAAAACCTCCCAGAAAGGCTCCGGTGATGAACGCGATCGTGCCCACCGAACCATTGATCATGCCTTGGATTTGATTGCTCAAACCGAGGCCTCCCACGGCACGGCTGTCCAACAGGAAAATGGGACCGAGTTTCTCGATGAAGCCTTCCCCGAACCGGTAGAAAAAAACAACCACGATCATGAACCAAATCTGCGGCTTCTTGAAGAACGACACCCAAGACTCTTCGAGCGAACGGAACGCCGCTTTCATGCCGTGACCTTGCATCGGCGAAATTTCACCTGGCGGCAGCACCCGCAGGTGCCAGAGGCCGAAGAGGCCCATGACGACCGCGACCATTCCCATGATGATCATCCAGCAGTGCGTCCACGAAAACCCCCATTCGTCGTGCATTTTCCCGGTTAGCGAAACGAGCACGCCCGACGCGATCACCGCACCCATGTTCCAGCACATGCCTTGAAGACCGGAATAACGCGCCTGATCTTTTAGCGAAGCTGTGGTCATGAACACGCCGTCCGCGACAATGTCCTGCGTGGCCGAGGCGAAACCGGTGATCCAGAAAAACGCCAGTGACATCGAGAAGAAGCCGGGGATCGGCAGCGAAAAGGCGACCAGCCCGAGCGACGCCATCATCACGAACTCCATGGCAATGACCCAAAATCCTTTCGTGCGGAAGGGTTCGAGAAACGGCGACCACAGAGGCTTCAAAACCCACGGCAGATAAAGCTGGCTGGTGTAGATTGCGATGTCCTCCGTCGAGACGCCCATGTTCTTGTACATGATCGCCGCGACGGCGCCCACGGTCACGTTCGGCAGACCCATCGCCAGGTACAGCGTGGGCACCCACGTCAGCAAGTGACGCGGTTTTTTACCGGTTTGGGCCGGTGTGGGTTCAGCAGCGGGAGCGGGATTTGGGGACGATGTCGCACTCATAGGGACGGCAGGCGTGGGGGAAACACGCTTGAATCGAGGGGGGAAGCGGCCTCAAAATGCCCTGAATTAACGTTAAATCAACCGAAACTGTGCGCCGCGCGGTCATTTTTTTGGGCTGTCCGTTTCGCCTTGGAATCTCAGGCGCCTTACGGATTCCGGCCTTCTGGCGCGCTGAAATAGCACGCAGGGAGAAAGACAATGTGTCACGCCTCACGTGCCACACATGGCGCTGTCCCAAACGGCCTTATGTTCAGGATTTTGTTATGCCCATTTCTGGCCGGGCGGGATTTGCGCTGAGACCAGGCGCGACGGATGCGCATCCCGGGTGGGGCGGCGCCCTTGGCTGAAGGCTTACTCCTGCAACCAAGCGTCGATGATGCCTCGGGCGACTGTTCCGCCGCGCGGAATCTCCGGCAAATTTGCCCGGGAAAACCAGCCAGCTTGCTCGATCTCTTTGCCGTCGACGACAATTTCGCCGGAAACATATTTCGCGCGAAAGCCCAGCATCAGGGAATTCGGAAACGGCCAGGGTTGGCTCGTGAGGTAGCGGAGCTCGCTGATTTCGATCCCCACTTCTTCGCGCACTTCGCGAGCGACGGCATCTTCGAGTGTCTCGCCGGGATCAACAAAGCCGGCGAGCAGACTGAACATGTTGGGGCGAAAATTCCGGTTGTGCGCGAGGAGGATTTCGTCACCGCGCGTGATTGCCACGATGACCGCGGGCGCCGCGCCGGGGAAAAACAGCGCGTTACATTTCGGGCATTTTTTCGCGCGCTCGCCCGGTGCATCGATCGTGGGCGTCCCGCAGCAGCCGCAAAAACGGTTGCGCGAATCCCACCAGTGCAGCTCGCGCGCACAGCTGACCGCGTGCATCTGGCTGTGCGTGAAGGCGGAGAGCAGGTTGCGTGTTTCCAACCATTCCCAACCGGGCAAAGGTTTTCGGTCCGTTTCGCCAACTGCAGCCGACCAACACGGCTGGCCGTCCGTTTCTCCGAGAAATCGGAGGCCGTCGGCCGTTCCGTTAGCACGAGCAAACTGTTCGTACTCCGGAAGCTCTAGCGTGCCTTTTGCATCGAGTTTCGCCAGCAGTCGGTCGCCTTGGACAACGTAACATGTTCCGCGACGCGGTGGGTTCGGGTTTAAAGTCGAAGCGAGGACGAAGGCCATGGCGGTCGACTCTTGAGGAAAACGTGCCGAAGACAATCTCAGGGCTCGCCGCGCGCGGCCGAATTCTTTGCACTTCACCTCACGCAGATGAAAAAGTCGCCCCTCACGCGTTTTGCTTGGATCTCGATCGGAGCGTCGGTGCTCACGATTGTGCTGAAAACCGCTGCCTACAAACTCACAGGTTCGGTAGGCTTGCTGTCCGACGCAATCGAGTCGCTCGTCAACCTCGCCGGGGGTGTGATGGCGTTGATGATGTTGAAGATCGCGGCCCGCCCCGCCGACGACGAACATGCCTACGGGCACAACAAGGCGGAATATTTTTCGAGTGGCGTCGAGGGCACGCTGATCCTGCTCGCAGCGGCGAGCATCGGTTGGGCGGCGTACGGGCGCATTATGAATCCGAAGCCGCTCCAGGACGTTGGTGCAGGTTTGGTGGTGTCGCTTGCCGCTTCGGTGATCAATTTGGCGACGGCGCTCGTGATGATCGGCGTCGGCCGTAAACGTAACTCGATTACCCTCGAGGCGAACGGCCGGCATTTAATGACGGACGTATGGACATCTGTGGGTGTGCTGGTCGCGATCGGGGCCGTGGCGCTGACCGGTTGGACGCTGCTCGATCCGATCGTCGCTATGCTGGTGGCGGCGAACATCGTCTGGACGGGCGTGAAAATCGTCCGCCGTTCCGTCGCGGGATTGATGGATGCGGCGCTTCCCTCGGCTGATCTCGAGAAAGTCCGCTCGCTGCTCGCCGTGCATGAAGCGGCGGGAATCCAATTCCACGCGCTTCGCACCCGGCAAGCCGGAGTGCGGAAGTTCATTGCTGTCGATGTGCTTGTCCCTGGCGCTTGGTCCGTGCAGCAAGGCCACGATTTTTTGGAAACGATCGAGGCGGAAATCCGCGAGGCGATCGCGGATTCCACGGTGTTTACGCATCTGGAGCCGATTGAAGACCCGATTTCCTGGGCCGACGAAAAACTCGACCGCTCGGGCAATACACGGCCGCCTCAGAAGTGAGTCGTCCAAGGCGGACGGCGAGTTGATCGCGTCAGTTTTCGAGCCGCAGCCAAATCTCAGTGCGGAGATCCGCGGGCGGCGTGGTTTCCGGAGTGTTGAGGTAAAGCTCGAAGGCAGGCTCATCGCTGAGCTGTTCGCGGCTATTGGGAAGCCAGTCGCGGAAAATCGCGTCGTACGTCATGCCGAACTGTTCGTAAGGACCTTTGTGAAGAAACATCGCGTAGCGTCCCGCCGGGATCGTCTGGACGCCGATTTCACCTTCAGGAGCGATGTCGCGTTCGAGCGTAACGCAGGCGTCGTAGCGAAGTTGATCGGTCGCGGTGATTTTGGGGTCGTCGCGGCTGATTCCGATGAACGATGTTTTTGGGCCGAGCAGGCCACGCGGGCCGGCGAAGGAACAGATCTTTTGCCACGCGGTGCCGACTTGGGCGTAGGGACCGGTATGGCGGACAAACGCGACTTTCGTCGCGGGACGTTGACGGATTTCAGGAGTTATCATGTTGGCGGCATCACTTTGTTTCAGTTGTGCCGCGCGCACCTGCAGCTCGATGCGGTGAGACGTGCGGCATTCGGTGGGTGCCATGCCAAACCGTTGTTCGAAGGCGCGGCTGAAGGCCGCGGCGCTTTCGTAGCCCGCATCGAGCGCGATATCGATCACGCTCCGCGTCGAGGTCTGCAATTGCACCGCCGCCGTCTGCAACCGGATGCGCTGCACGTACTGCCCGAGCGATTCGCCGACCATCGCGCGGAAAATGCGATGGAAATGACAGGGCGAAAGACAGGCGACGCTCGCGAGTCGGTCGAGCGAGAGAGGTTCTCCTCGATTCTGGTCGATGAACAACAGCACGCGATTCAACCGCTCGTGATAATCCTGCAGCGTATTCGGACGAAGATTTGTCATGGCGAAACCGAGTGTGCCAGAGCTGCGGCCCCGGATGCTTTGCCGATCTTGCTAATCTGAAAATTACTCCTTTGGACGGCAGCCCGGCTTAAACGGATTTGCCTTCAACTCGTCGGCGGTGGTCTTTGCTCCCCACCGGTTGTGCAGGATCCATAAGACGGCGCCATCGAGGATCAACGAACCACCGACCAACCCTAATATTAGTGAGTGCCGCACCACACCAAGGCCTAACAAGATCAAGCCGACGGGCGCGCCCACTGCGGCGAGGATGAAAAGAACGCGACGCGCGATGTCGCGCGGGTCGCTCATTTCAGTCCGCCGTTCGGGGATGGAACAGGTCTTTTTTTCGAGCATAGGAAGTAGTTTTTTAAAAGAGCGGCGGCGAAGGCAGCCCACGTGAGGCTCTAGGCCAGAATGCGTCGCAAACTCTCCAGATCGAGGACACTAGCGAGAGACTCTTCCTTCACAACGGCGGCGGCCATCGCAGACTTCTCACGCTGGAGCGTGCGGATTTTTTCCTCGATGGTATTTCTCGCGATGAGGCGGTACGCGTTGACGGTTTCTGTCTGGCCGATGCGGTGTGTTCGGTCGATGGCTTGCGCCTCGACTGCGGGGTTCCACCAAGGATCGTAAAGCACGACGTAGCTGGCGGCCGTAAGATTGAGGCCCGTACCGCCGGCCTTGAGCGAGAGAAGAAAAACCGGAGGGCCGTCGGGGGACTGGAAACGTTCGATAAGCTCCTGTCGGTTTTCCGTCTGGCCGGTGAGCAACAGATGTTCAATGTTGCGTTCCTTTAGTTCGGCTTGGATCAAGCCGAGCATGGTGACGAATTGGGAAAACACGAGGACGCGGTGACCCTCTTCGACCAAGGGCTCCAAGGTGTCGAGCAAGGCCTCCATTTTGGCGCTCGAGGCTGGTTTCTCCTTCTCGGAACTCGAAGCGGATTCATCACGAATCTTTTCACCGGTGCTGCCTCGATCGCCTTCAAAGCCGACGAGCCGGGGATCGCAGCAGATCTGCCGGAGTCGCAGGAGGGATTGGAGAATGTTGAAACGTTCGGAGGCATACTGCCGCTCAGAAGTGATGCCAGTCAGCATCTGCCGGGCCTGCTTGAGCTCGGCTTCGTACAACGCGCGCTGGTTGCCCTCGAGGTCGCAGTAAATTTCCTCCTCGACGCGGGGTGGCAGGTCCTTGGCGACCTGTGATTTGGTTCGGCGGAGAAGGAAGGGTTTGACGCGGGTTGCGAGCCGTTGGCGGGCTCCGGCGGGATCCACCTTTTCACGGTAAAGACGCTGAAATCCCGCTTGCGAGCCGAGCAGCCCCGGCTGGGCGAAAGTCAAAAGGCTCCAGAGGTCGAGGAGGCGATTTTCGATCGGTGTGCCGGTGAGAACGAGGCGGTGACGGACTTGGAGATCCCGGGCCACGCGCGCAGCGGCACTGGTGGGGTTCTTGATATTCTGGCCTTCGTCGAGGATCACAGCATCCCACGAAATCGACGAGAGCATGACGGCGTGGAGCCGGAGCTGAGCGTAGTTCACCACGAGAATGTCGGGCGGCGTTTTATAGTCGAGGATGCCCGTCGACAAGGTCGGGGTGAAACGAGCTGCCTCAAGCTGCCAGTTCGGCACGACGGACTTTGGGCAGACCACCAGGGCCTGAAATCTGCGTTTCTGAGCAACGGCGCGATCACGAAGCCAGAGGAGCCAGGCCAGGGATTGCAGGGTTTTGCCCAACCCCATGTCATCGGCAAGGATGCCGCCGAGTCCGAGCGAGGAAAGGTGCGCGAGAAACCGGTAGCCGTCCTCTTGATAGGGTCTGAGCGTGGCTCGAAGCTCCTGCGGTAGAGCGGGCGGAGGGATCGCACGAAGCTCCGCAGCGCGCGCGCGAAGTTGCGCCCCGAGGGCTTCGTGATGTTCCGCGGAGCGGCTGCCGGCCAGTTGGAGCGTGTGGAAGCGGTGGGCGTTTTTCTTCGCTGCGTGAAAATCTTCGTCCACGGACAGGCCCAGCCGGTCAAGTTCCGCGTTCAAGGCAGGATCGCTGAGGTTGTCGATTTCGATCCGACGCCACCCCTTTTTCGCCAGGCGGACCCAACGACCTTTTGCCTTTAGCAGAAGGTCGATTTCCTTCTCCGTCAAATTGGTGTCTTCGACGCAGAGCGAAGTGTGAACATCGAACCAATCAATATCGGAACTAGGCGAGATCTCGATGGCTACGCCTGCACGATCGGCCGGCCTGCCGAAACCCGACAGCGCCTTGTCGAGCTCAACGGTCAGGTCGGAGGGAGCGGCTGCGAGCCAAGCGGCAAATTGTTCGGGGAACGACTTCGCGGTAATCTCGGCGATGTACCGCGCATTGTCGAAACTCCACCCGATCCAGGAAATCCCCGGAAATTGTCGCACGTGATCGCGGGCTGGGGCGAGAGGCGCGAAATCGTGGAGGAGATAGGCTTCGTCGTGGGTGCGGTCGACGCCTGGAGCGTGAGTGGACCAGCCCTCCGGCTGGAGGCGTGCGCGCACGGTACCCTCCGGCGACAAGGCATGCAGCTCGAGCACCAGCACTTCCTCCTCGGAATTCTCCAGCCGGGGAGAAAGAAACGCGCGAAGGCGGGCGTGGAGTTTTTCCGCACGGAACCGTTCGGCGATGGCGCTGGGCAGGCGGACGCCGGCGCGCGCGGCGAAACGGCCTGCTTCCGGGAGTTCGAGCGCGGCGCGCGAGATCTCCAGAGCGAAATTTGCTTGCTGTGGTTTCGGAGGTTCGACGGCGGGTGGAAGCCCTCGGAACAACGTTCGGAACTGGTGAAGGTATAAAGCGGGTTGACCGGACAGATAAAGCACGGGGTCTGGCAGAGGGGAACCGTCAGACAAGCCTAATTTGACGATGGCAAGTCCGGGATCCGCGGGGTGATCCTCTATTTGCCAGGTGACGGGGCGGGGATCGTCGGCGATGGGCTCGCCGTCAGCACCGACCACGGTCGAGCGGAGGCGCTGATCGCCAAGGAGGCGCGCGATAAGAAGGCGATCCTCAGGATTGTTGTAGTTGAGTCCGCTTCGCTGGCTTTCCTGCAGCTGGCTTCGGGCATAGGTCAGCAGGATGGTGCTGTTGTTTTCGAGGCTTTGGGCACTCTCGGCCGAGTTCGTCAGCAACTCCCGCAGGCGTTCTGCCGGGAGTGGGGCGAAAGGGCCGCCACTGGAATATTCCCAAACCGGTTTCCTAGGTCCAAGACGCAGCCGTACGGTTTGGCGAATCGGCTGGGCCGGACTTGTTGCTGCGGCGGCATCGAGGCGGGTGAAGCGTTCCTTCCATTGATGCAGGAAAACCTCACTGCGGCATTTGTCCCGTTGCTGACGGGCTTCATCGATCCTGGTGAAAGGTTCGGCAAACTTTGGAAGCGAAATGCCGGTCTCGACAAAATAAAGCGCGATGAACGGCCAGAACTGCAGGGGCGTTGCGGGCAGCGTGATAAACCAATTTTCAAAGGGATTACCCCGGCCACGCGCGCGCACGAGGATGCGTTGGTTCGGAGGAGCAAGCTTGGCCAAGGTGCTGAAGTCGAACCAGCCATGGTGATTCTGCCGAAGGGCGCGATGGGCGCTCGCGAGATTTTGCAGGAAAACGAGTTCTTGCGCATCCGGTGCCCGGCCTGTGGCCGCGGAGAACTCTCCGACGTCAACGTCGATCTCGAACCCGCCAGCTTGAATTGTGGATACGGTCGATGGTTTGGGTGGAGGCGCGGGTGGTTCTTGTGAAGCACCCGAGGGTGTCTTTTTGGTGGCGTTGTCTTTGTGCTGCAGCCAGGCGAGACCGACGGCGTAGACGTGTTGGCATTCCCTGCCGATGGGACAAGTGCACGTGGCGTCCCAGTGCGCCTCGTTGCAACGCAGGTTCACCTCGTAAAGCCGAGAGCCTCGTACGGCGGCGCGAATATCGTTGCCGATCTGGCTGAGGCCGGTGACGCGGCCAGTCTTCAAATAAAAACGGCCGCGTTGGCGGGCGGCCGTTTCAAAGCTGTAAATATAGTCTTCGAGTGCTTCTAGCCCGCGAGCGGATTCCGGGCTGGAAGCTGAAGACATCGAGACCTCCCTTTTACACGACGAAGGCTTAGTAAACCTTCTCTTCGAGCATGGCGAAGAGTTCGGCTTCGTTGATGCGTTTCTGCTGCATCGAATCGCGCTCGCGCAGCGTGAACGTGCCGTCCTTCTCGATCGTGTCGAAGTCGATCGTGACGCACCACGGCGTGCCAATCTCGTCTTGGCGGCGGTAGCGGCGGCCGATCGCGCCGGCTTCGTCGTAGAACACGGCGTAGCGGCGCTGGAGTTTCTTGTACAGTTCCTTGGCGCGCTGCGTGAGGACTTCCTTGTTTTTGAGCAACGGGAGCACGGCCACTTTCACCGGTGCGACGCGCGGCGAGAGGCGGAGCACGGTGCGTTTCTCAACGTTACCCTTTTCATCCTTCACATCCTCTTCGGCGTAACCGGCGCAGAGCACCGCGAGGAAGATGCGGTCGACGCCCACGGCGGGCTCGATCACGTGCGGCGTGAATTTCTTCTTCGAAGCCTCGTCGAAAATATCCTGCGGCTTGCCGGAGGCGGTGGCGTGCTGCGTGAGATCGTAATTGCCGCGGGCCGCGATGCCCCAGAGCTCCTGCACGCCGAACGGGTATTTGAACATGATGTCCACGGTGCCCTTCGAGTAGAACGCGAGCTTTTCCTTCGGATGCGCGTAAAGCGAGAGGTGCGATTCGGGCAAACCAACCGACAGAAGCCATTGGCGGCACCACTCGATCCAGTCCTTGTGGCATTTGTCCCAATCCGCGTCTTCGTGGATGAAATATTCCATTTCCATCTGCTCGAATTCGCGTGAGCGGAAGATGAAGTTGCGCGGCGTGATCTCGTTGCGGAACGATTTGCCGACTTGGGCGATGCCGAACGGCAGCTTCACGCGGCCGGTATCCACAACATTTTTGAAATCGACA
The DNA here is from genome assembly GCA_047600805.1 of Nibricoccus sp. Classification (GTDB taxonomy): domain Bacteria; phylum Verrucomicrobiota; class Verrucomicrobiia; order Opitutales; family Opitutaceae; genus JADKHC01. The sequence continues at coordinate 3,733,814 of JASGKG010000001.1, read as the reverse complement.
AACATGCCCTGCGCGGTCTCGGGGCGGAGGTAAGCGACGGCCGAGGAATCGCGCATCGGGCCGACATAGGTCTCGAACATCATGTTGAATGCGCGTGGCGGCGTCAGGCTGCCCGGCTCGCCGGTCGCAGGCGAGGGGATCAGCGAAATTTCCTCGGGCTTGGCCTCGGTCATATCCTTGGCCACGACAGGAGCGAGTGCGCCTTGGATGGCTTTCTTGCGTTTGAACGTTTCAGCGGCGGCCTGCAGGTCTTCGACTGTCTTTTCGCTTTCGAGGGCGGAGACGTAGCCAACCGTTTTGCCATCGACAACGACCGCTGCGAAAAACAGCTGGTCGGCGCGGAAGCGTTGTTTGGAAACTTTGCAATCCACGAGCGGATCGGTGAAGCCGGCGACGTGGCCGGAGGCTTCCCAAACTTTCGGGTGCATGATGATTGACGACTCGATGCCGACCACGTCATCGCGGCGGCGCACCATATCGTTCCACCAGCAGTCGCGGATGTTCTTCTTCAATTCCACGCCGAGCGGGCCGTAGTCGAAGAAACCGTTGAGGCCGCCGTAGATTTCCGACGACTGAAAGACGAAGCCGCGGCGCTTCGCGAGCGAGACGATGGCTTCCATGAGGTTTTCCGATTTGGCTTCTGGCGTAGACATAAGGTGCGAGAGATAGCCAGAGGCGAAGCCGCGGGTCAATGTCGGCTTAAACGTGCGTCCTCAGAAAAGACGAAGGCCCTCCGTCGGGGTATATTCCGGAGGGCCTTGCCTTTCATTTGCCGCTGAGGGTGCGGGTCGTGAAATCTGTATGTGGGAGCTAACTTACCCAACCAATGGGGAGGTTAATCCGTTGGAGGGTTTGATGGTATGGGTTGACATCAAAGTAATACGCGGTCGGCGCCGAAGCGGTGCGGGCATTGAAAACGCGCACGGAGATTCCACGCATCGATGCGGGAAAACTTTCCGAAAAGCAGAAGCTGACCGGAACATGGGGTGATGGAGTGCCAGACGGAGTCTGAGCGGGTGGGGTGGTGTGGAGTGGCTGAAGAAGACCTCAACCACCGGCGTCGACAATGAAAAACTCAGTCGTTTTGGCGATCCCCAAAACTGGGGATTTTTTAGGGATGAGTCCGTGGTCAGCAAACGCGCGAAATGCTCATTGCGCAGCAGTTGCGCAAGTATTTTGAACGTAAGCTTTTGATTCGCAAAAAGGCCGGTTACATAACCGGCCTTCTGGAGTGCCTCACAGGCGAAGGGGGCTGCCGTGACTCAATACATATCCACGCAATCAATACTGTATCCGGCGCTTAGGTACTTCGTGCTGCCGCTGCCGGATGCCGGTGCGATCGTCAGCGTGTTGGTGCCCGTGACAAACGCACTCGCCGGAATGCTGTAGGTGAACGTGGTGTTGTTACCGCGATAACTTCCCACCGTGAGCGAACGGGTGCTTGGCTGAGTCGAAGCCGATGGGACCGCCGACGTCCAACTGTTTATCGTGACGACGGGACGCGCGTTGGCGTAAGCGATCGTGATGCCGATGCGCAACGTATGCGCGGCTGCGGCCTGCGCGGCGGTGAGCGTGAACTGAATTTTTTGTGTGCCGTTCACGTCCTTCCATTGATAGCAGGGAAAACTCGAAGCGCTGCTGCCGACAACGTAGGTGCCCGGGCTCCAAGAGCTCATGCGCACATCCGAGGGATGCATGTACGTGACGAGGCTTCCGTTGCGGAACTCGGCAGGGGAACCATCCCAATTGCCGACGCGCCAAAGGGCCGACTGCGAGCTGGGATCGCCCGTAATCGTGATGGTGTTCAGCGCGGTGCTTCCTCCGGCCGTCACACTTACCGATCCGGTATAAACCGCCAGCTCGTTCTTGTAGATTTTCATTGTATAAGTACCGGGCCGCATGCCGGAGCAGGAGAAGGCGCCGTTGCTCGAGGCGGCGGTGCACCAGTATTGGGCGGTGCTGTTGGAGAAGCCCACGGTGTAGGTGTAGTTTGTATCGCGTCCGCTGATACCGACGCCCGCGACTTTGCCGCGACCCGACGCGGCAAGATATCCGCTCAAACCCATGCTGCTGAACCACGACGTGTCGATCGTTCCTGGTGTGCCGCCGCCTGTGGCGACAAACGTGTAGGCATTGAGAATGCCCGGGCGGTAAGACTCCGTTTGGATTTCGCCGTAGTTGACGATGTAGGTGAGTTCCTGGTCTGTCGATGTGCATTGGTTTAACAGGCATCGATAGAACGGACCGCCGGAGCCGCCCTCATTATTGTCCCGCACAACCCACATGCCGACGCTCGAACCGGTCGCGCCGAAGTAAGACCAATCTTTGAGCCGCATGTTGGAGTAGTGTTTCGAGCGTGTCTGGCCATTGCTCAGGCCGAACACATCGCCAGATTCAATGGCGCCGGTGTTGTTGCGAATATCCGAAGCGGTCGGGCCGGTCGTCAGCTTTGTGGAATCCAGGCGGAAGATGTAACGAACCAACCCGTGAATATCAGGTTCGGTCGTGAAATACGTACCCATGTAAATGTGCGGGTAGCCGGAGCGCGCCATGTAATAATGCGTGAGATTGCCGGCCTGCACCGTGACTTTGATGTAGCTCGTGTTGATCACCGCAGCGCTGACGTTGACGGCGCTAACGCCTGTATAGAGGTAATCAAAGCCGGAGGTGATTTGTGAACCGCGGCTTTGATTTTGGTACTCTACGCCATTCCAGGTGAGGCTCATGATGTCGCCGGCGGATTGCGTGCTGGAGCCGTTGTCGGTTCGGCGCACTTTGAACACGAGGCCTGCGCCGGTATCCACCTGGTAATAGTCCGTGGCAGTCGTGAGGCCAAAGGCACCGAACAGAGACAATGGAACAATAAAAGCAAACAGCGAGGCGGACAAACGTGCTGCTCGGCGAAGAGCGCACGGGGCTTTAGTTTTGATGATATAGGACTTTGTTATCATGGGGGTAGAAAATACTGACGCGCCATCACGTTGACGTCGGGAGGTAAACGATGACGCAGATTATAGCTTTGATTTGGTTCAAGTGGGTCAGGTTCTGTATTCCGAGATCGGCTTCACCGTCTTTCACCTGGCTGTCGTTGCCGAGGATCATGACCCCGCCGGTGCTGTAGGAGTTGTTGAGCTCGGTCGTCATTCCGCAACCGTTTTGGGAGAACGTGACCTTCAACGAACCTTCTGTGCTGACGGAGCTCGGCACGCCCACGCCGATCCACATTCTCGCGCGGTCGCGAACATTTGCGGGCCAGTCGCCCAAGTTCGGTTTCACTAAAAACCAGCTTTCGCTCTTCAGGCCGCCGAGCGTGACTTCCCGCACCAACGTGCTGCTTGGCGTATTGGCGGTGGCGTTTGTATCTTTTTCAAACTGTGTGCGAAACAGTCGTGCCGATGGTTCCGCTTCACGATTGGCGAGCGGCGGCGGAACCTTTTGGTCGAGGACGATGGGCGCGTTTTCCGCGGCGCCGCACATCGATGCGAAGAGCAAAGTCGCCGCGAATTTGAAAACGCGTTGGGAGGCGCCGGGGAGTTCCATGTTAGAACTTAGATGAGGTTGGGCAAACGACGGCTGGAACCCTACGCGCAGATCCCAGCCGAAGCGTGAGGCGGTTTAGTTGTCGAGCTCCACGCAGTCGTAGACCCAGGAGGCACTCAGCCAGGTGCCGAGGTCGGAGTTGCCGCTGGCGACGCCGATCTTCAGTGTGTTGGTGCCAGTGACGAAGTAGCTGGCGGGAATGCTCCACGTGTACGTGGTATTGTTGCCGCGGTAGGTGCCGACGGTGATCGTGCGCGCACTCGGCTGCGATGACGCGCTCGGCACGGCCAGTGCGTTGCCGTTGATCGTGACGCTTGGGCGGCCGTTGTTGTAGGCGGTGGTGAGGCCGATTTTCAACGTGTGCGCGGAAGAGGCTTGGCTGGACGTCAGCGTGAAGGTGACGGTTGTCGGCGTGTTGGCGCCGCGGAACTGAACGGCGGGGAACTTATTCGTGGCCGAGCCGACGGCGTACGTTACCGGGCCCCAGCTACTGTTGCGGCTGTCCTGAGGATGGCGGAGGATGATGGTCTGGCCATTGAGGAACTCGTTCGGTGTGCCATCCCAATTGCCGATACGCCAGAGCGCGGAGGTGTTGCTTGGATCAGCCGTGATGGTTCGGGTATTGAGGGTCGTGGTGCTTCCGGCGCTGACCGAAACGCTCTCGGAATAGACGGCCAGTTCGCCCTTGTAGACGGTCATGGTGTACGTGCCGGGTTTCATGCCGTCGCACGAGGCTGAGCCGGAGGAACTCGTGGTCGCCCAGTACTGGGCGGTGGAGTTCGCAAAACCGAGCGTGTAGGTGTAGCCGCTGCTCATGCCGCTGAGGCCGTTGAGCACGACTTTGCCGCGGCTGGAAACGTAACCCGAGAGGCCGAGGCTGGACATCCAGCTGAAGTCTGGAACGGAGGGGGTCGAACCAGTTGTAAAGATATAAGCATACGGCCCGAAGAGGCCGGTGCGCCACGCTTCGGTCTGCGCGTGGCCGGAGTTCATGTAGTTGTAGACCTCCGAGTCGCCGCCGCTTTGGAACTGGATGTCGCGCTGGAACGGCCCACCGGAACTCGTCTCTCGGCTGCCGTACGCCATGAAGACGCCGACCCCGCTGCCGGTGTCGCCACGGATGGAGAGGTTTTTGGCCTGATCGTTGCCGTAGTATTTTGACGTGGTGTAGCCATTGGAGTGGCCGAACACATCGGAGCTTTCGATCGCGCCGGTGTTGCCGGCGTTGTTGGAGTTTGCGGGCACGCTGGTTAAAACGCTGCCTTTGCCGCGGAAGATATAACGCAGCTCGCCGATCGAAGGCTCTGCCGTGATGTAGGTCGCCATGTAGATGATGTTCTCACCGCTTCGGGAAACGTAATAGTGGGTGAGCGTGCTGGTGGCGCATTTGATGACGACGGTCGAACCAGAGGGAGAGGTTGACCACGAGACGCTCGCCGAACCAAGGCCGGAAGCGATGTGCGAGCTCTTGCCGGAGCTGTTGCCGTAAACGAGCTCGGTGCCGTTCATGCTGCACTGGGTCATGTCTCCGTTCGACTTGTTAATCGTGTAGACGAGCCCGGCATTACTTTTAACGACGACTGAGGAACCGTTGTCGGTCACGCCGATGGCAGCGGCGAACATGGCGACAGGGCTAAACAAAGCGACCGCGAGACTCCATAGGAAGCTGCGACCGCGTGGGGGTATGGTTTTGGGGTATTTCATGTTTTGTGGGACAAAGTCAGGGTGCCTCGGGCCGGGTCGAGAAGCTCGCGACGAGCTCCTGCTTTTGCGCGACGGAAAAGAGAGGGCTCGAATTGAGGTAACGCTGGGCGCCGAATGGATCCTGCGCGTTCCATTCACGCAGTACGCTGGCCAGAGCCTCCCGTCGTAGCTCTGGCGATTGGATGGTTTCAGCCCAGCCGAGCGCCTGCTCCGTGGTCCGAAGCACTGTATCCGTGCGAGCAACCAATCGGCTGACGACGGTGTCGCGCTCGGCGGTGTCGCCGAGTTGCGGCAGCCATCGGGCGACGGCGCCTGGGTCCTGAAGTATCCAGGGTTCGACGACGGCATTGAGGGCGGTCGCACGATAGTCGCCGGCGGGAAGTGCGAGAAGGTAGCGGCCCAGTTGCGCCGGGGCGGAAGTTGCCCAGCTGCGTGCAACGAGGTCGAAAGCCTCACTCGAGGCGTTTTGCTCGCGCAGGAGGTCGGTGATCAGTTCGGCATCCTCCGGCCGATTTTGTGTCCAGTTTCTCAATACGAGAATGATCCATTCGCTGCGATTTTCCTGCGGGCCGGCGGCGGCAGCGAGCTCCAAGGCTTTGTTGTAGGCCGCACCGCGAACGAGAGCTCCGATCACGACGGTGCCGATTTCCTCGGAACGCTCGGGACAGTCGGCCATTAACCTCAGGGTCAACGCGGCGGCCTGATCGGGGTCTTTGGCGAGGCTTTCCAACGCACTGAGGAAGCGCGCGTCGCCGGGAGGAGCGGACCGGGCCAGTCGAAGGATTGCGTCAGAAGGACTTTCCACGGCGGGATGCGCCGGGATTTGCGGCGCCTCCAAGGTCTGAATTCGCGTACTGTGAGCGTGAAGTCCTTTGGCGCGGTTGAAGCGTTGGACAGCCAAATCGCTTACCAGCCAGGCCGCGAGGACGACAAATGCTGTCGCCCAGCCAAGCAGCGACCACCGGTTGGGTGATGCCAGACACGATTTCATGAGGGGTAGAAAGCTCGCGCCGTTAAGTCAGGGGTAAGCGCGATGCACGCACCCTCTCCAATTTCTTTAAAACCGCCACCCCCTGAACTGGTGATTTTCTGGGGAGGAAATTTGGTGGGTTTCGGAGATTTAAAACGCAGCCGTCCTAGTCTGGGAAGCGCACGCGTCTCGCATGCTGCACTCGGTATTCCGCCAAGTGCGGCCCGGAGGGTTCGGGCAAAGACGCCCAAACCGACACGCGAGACGCGCGTGCTTCCCGGACCTATGGAAGAAATGGCGATAGTTTAATTTAGAATGCCCTAGAACTTTGCGTATTCCGACGGCCAGCTTCTAAACAAGGCCAGTCGTGCATCTAGCCCCGCCGAAGATCTCAGGGTTCAAGAGTGGCGTGCGGATTTGGTTCTGGCTGATTGATCTCGCCAGCAAGGGGGTCCTGGGCGAGGCTTCACAGCTTATGAAAGGTTGTCTATCCCTGGCGTGGTTAGCGCTAAGCGTGTTGATGGCGACAGAGCGTCTTTCGGCGCAGAGCGTGATCGTGACCGATCCAGTTTGGATGGATCAGGAGCATTCCCCGGCGACCTCTGCGCCGCATTTCAGAAAGACACCCGAACTTGAGTACCCCGCTGAAATGAAAACGTCCGATACGGTCGGCTACGTGATCGTCCCGCAGTTCCTGGATGCCAAGGGCAACGTGGTTGGACTCGGCGTCAAAGGCACAAACCCGTACTTCGAAAGCGCGGTCAGGCCCGGAAATGGGAAATTCGCCCCCGTGAGCGAAGGAGGCAAACCCGTCGAAGGAGTATGCTGGTACGCGGTTGTTTTCAACCCGCCGTCCGCAAAAGAAACAGGCTCCGATGTGGCGCCGCAGCTCCTTTCGGTAAAACCGGTTTTCATTGAAAAAAAAATAGCGCTAAAAGGAGCCAAGCTGCCGTGGATCGCTTGGAGCAAAATGCAGATCGACGAAAACGGCGTCGTTCAAAAAATCACGTTCGAGGACGAGTCGGTCGAACCGTTGCGGTCGGCCATTGAGAAGAGTGTTGCCGCGTGGCGGTTCGCGCCTGCGCGCAAAGACAATCAGGCGATTGCTGCAGAGCTGCGTGCGCCGCTGATGATTGTTACTCCCTATTCGGTGCCCAAACGCTCAGCTAACTTTAGCCAACCCAAGGTCATTTCCCGCGTGGCGCCCCGTTATCCCCTCGGGATGAAAAAGAGCGGAATGCGCGGCGAAGTTCTCCTTGAGTTCGTGGTGACGAAAGAAGGCAAAATTGTGAATCCCGTCGTGCTGAACAGCAACCATCCCGGCTTTAACGAAGCAGCCATGGACGCGCTGATGGCGTGGAAATTCGAACCCGGCACCCGTGATGGCACACCCGCGGACATAAAGATGCAGCTGCCCTTCGTGTTTGATTACCGCGACCGCAATTCTTCCGGAGAGGATTACGCGACCGTGGCGAACGTCTCCAAGGAAGCCCAGGAAGGGCTTCCTGAACAGTTTCGCTACGACGTTGCGCCAAAGATCCAAGGGATTCTCGTCCCCGTGTATCCGTATCCGCTCCTCCAAACCATGACAAAGGGGAAAACGCTGGTCGCCTTCGTGGTCGACGAGAAGGGTCGTGTTGCCAGCGTGCAGGTGCTTGAGGCGACGAAACCCGAGTTTGGTTTGGCCATGACGGCGGCAATCGAAAGCTTCACCTTTGTGCCTGCGTTGAAAGGTGGCCGACCGACCAAAACCATCATGAAGATGGAACAAGAGTTCGACCGCCGCCACGTCGATAAAAGAGATAACGATCTGCTGGCACTCGAACGCAAACACCCCGAGCGCATAATCGACGAGACCGGGCTTGGCGCGAAGCTGGTGGTGGTATCGCGCGTCACCCCGCATTTCCCCGCAAACCTCAAGGGTAAAGTCGCGGAAGGTTCCGCAAAGATCGAAATCCTCATCAACAGCGAGGGCAAGGTCTGCCTCCCGAGAATCGTGGAAGCCAGCGATCCAGCTTTTGGATACGCCGCGGTGCAGGCGGTCGTGAGCTGGCGTTTCGAGCCGCCGAAAGCGGGCGGGAAAACCGTGGTGGCGCGTGTGCAACTGCCGTTTCATTTTGGGAAAGCCGCTCCTCAGCCAGAGGCCCCCAAGCCTGCCCCGCCATCCGAAGAGCCCGCCAGATAAACCCACAGACGGGCGGCGCATCCGGAACACTTCGTCGGCGAGAATCGTCGCGGCTGCGATCACCGAGTGTGCGCTATCCCATGCACGAAGCTTGTCGTGCGTGCGCATCCGGCTAGTAACACGGTCATGGAAAACAAAGACCCGATCGCACTTTTCAAGGAATGGCAGGAAGACGCGCGCAAGGCCGGCGTGATCGACCCGACGGCGATGTCCCTCGCCACGGTTGACGCCCAGAATCGCCCGGCCGTGCGCATGGTGCTGCTCAAGGGCCTCGATGAACGCGGTTTCGTTTTTTACACCAATCTCGAAAGCCCCAAAGCGGCCAACCTGAAGGTCCATCCGTATGCCGCGCTTTGTTTTCACTGGGCGCAAAGCGAACGCCAGGTGCGCATCGACGGGCCGGTCGAGCCGGTGACCGATGCCGAAGCCGACGCGTATTTCGCTTCGCGCCCGCGGCTCAGCCAAATCGGCGCGTGGGCCTCGAAACAGTCGCAACCGATGGAAGGTTATTGGGAGCTGGAAAAAGCCGTTGCCGCGACCACGTTGCGTTATGCGCTCGGTTCGGTTCCGCGGCCTCCGCACTGGTCGGGCTTTCGCGTGAAGCCCGAGCACATCGAGTTCTGGCACCAGCATCCGTTTAGGCATCACAAGCGGTTCGTCTACAAGCGCACTGCTGCCGGCGGCTGGGACATGCAGTGGCTGTTCCCATAACCTCGCCTTACTGTCAGGGTGATGGTTCATAGCGGGCAAGGTATCGAGCTTAAGTTGCCCAAAAAAGGTGGAGGCGTGAACTAAACCTGTCGCCTCCACCAAAAAACTTAGCAAACTTTGTGCGGTTTGGCGTCGGCCGTTGTTAACAGAGTGATCTCTCGTTCATGAAAACCTCACGCTTTGCTACGTTTCGCATCTGTTCGCTCGCGGTTCTGGCCGCTGGGCTTTTGCCTCCCGCTGCTTTCACCCAACAAACCTCGTCTGCGGCCCCGTCCGGCGTTGCCTCAGCAGGAGCTTCTTCGGCGGCGCAGAATCCAACCGCAACCGCGCCAGCTGCACCAAAACCCGGCGAAGATCGTGATGCGTTGCTTGCGCGATTGACGAAGATGCTGAACTACGGGAGCGAGCTCGGTAGCGGGCGAAAACCCACCAAGGCCGAGGCGGCGATCGCGTTGGGTCTCCTCGGCGACGAACGCGCGATCCCGGTGCTCGCGGACCATTTGGCAAACGAGGAAAATAATCAGCTGCGCGTGCAGATCACCCGCGCGCTGGGTTGGATCGGCGGCCCAAAAGCGGCGCCTCCCTTGGAAACCGCTCTGAAGGACAACTATCCGTACGTACGGAAACAAGCCGCCGAGGCGCTAAAAACGATCACCGGGAACGACTACGATTACGACAAAACGGGGCTTCGGGATTCTGGCGTGGCGCCCGGCGAAAACGATGTTGAGAGGTTAGAGATGATCGCGAAGGAAGTGGCCAAACGCCGCGAGCAACGTCAGGCGGCGCTGCATGGAGATCTGCGGCCGCCCCGATTGGAGATGACGGAGCCGTTCACCTTTAAGCTGCGGGATTTTCCAGTGAGCGGGCTTGTGCCTTTTTATGCGGGCGTGTCTGGCAAAGAGGTGCTGGTGAGCGATAAAGCGTCGCGGAAGCTCGTTTCCTGTTCAGTCGACCACGCGACGCGGGAACAGGCGCTCGCTGCGATGCAAAAATCTTTGGACGACGCCGGCATCAAAGTGATGGAAGCGGCGAAAGGCCTCGTGATCTTCGCGCCTACGGAGGATTCCGACAAAAAAGCCGAACCAACAAAGCCGTAGCTCAGGGAAGTCTCTGGAAAATGGCATGAACAACGATGGCCAGCTGCTGCTGCGTTATGCGAAGGATGGAGCACAAGAGGCATTCACGAAGCTCGTGCGGCGCCACGTCGATCTGGTGTACTCGGCCGCGTTGCGACGCTGCGATGGAAACGCTTTCCATGCCGAAGAAGCGACACAGCAGGTCTTCATCGCCGTCGCGCGACACGCGGAGAAACTTGCCAACCACCCCGCCCTGGAGGCCTGGCTCTACACCGCGACGCGCAACGCCGTCATCAATATTCTCACGGTGGAGCAGCGCCGCGCGGAACGCGAGCAGGAGGCGGCAATGAACGGCCTGTTGTTAGTCGAAGACAACGGCCCCCATTGGGAAGAGTTGCGCCCTGTGCTCGACGCCGTGATGGACGAACTCAACGAAACCGACAGAACCGCGGTGTTGCTGAGGTTCTTCAAAAAACGTTCTTACGCTGAGGTGGGCGTGGCGCTGAAGATCTCGGAAAACACGGCTCGGGTTAAAACCGATCGTGCACTCGACAGGCTGCGCCTGCTTCTCGGTAAACGGGGCGTGCGTTCGTCGGCGGCCGTGCTGGCGCTGCAACTCGGAGGCCAGGCCGTGCAGGCGGCACCGTCCGCAGTGGTGGCGGGAATTGCAGCGTGCATTGCAAAACTGGAGAATGGTTCGGCAACGGGCGCGGCGGCGACGTCGGCCGCGGGCTCGACGAAGACCGTGGCAACGCTGGTGGCGCTCGTGGCAGCGCTGGGATTGATCACGTTGGGCATTTTTCAGGCGAGGAGCACCAGGGTCGAACCAACTAGAACCGGCCTGAGTGTGGTTGCGTCGGGCCAGGGAAGCTTGGGGGCAATCGAAACTGTCGAAGGGAAAACAAGTCATGTAACCAAGGCGATCGTGGAGCGAAAGTCCGCGGAGGTGGTCCGGCCCGTGGCGCCTGCGGAGGCGCTGCCGTCTGATCCCGCGCCGTCTGATCCTAAGGCGTTGGAAATTCTACAGAAGATGGCGGCGGCCTACGCCGCGTTGACCAGTTACCAAGACCGAGGCGAAGTCGCGATGATTCAGGAGAACGGAACGAGATTAAGAACGGTGACCGGTTTCGAGTTTCAGTTCCAGCGGCCCTCCACGTTTCGCGTTGTATGGAATGAAGGGCTGCGCTCGGTCGCCACCGGGCAGATCGTCAGCGACGGCACGAGGACGGAATTGAAACCCAACAAAGATTCACCAGCTGTTCTCAGCAAAAGCGCGTCTAGCGCCCTTATGAGCGGGTCGATCTTCAGCAGAGGTGGCGGTTATCACGTTCCGACCCTGTTTTTCCCCAAGGACCAGCCATGGTTGTTCCGTCTCACGGATTTGGTGGAGGTTTCGTTGATCGGCGTCGAGACGATCGAAGGAACTGTCTGCCAACACATCAATGGAAAGCACCCGGACGGAATTCCCTACGACCTCTGGATCGGCAAAGACGACTATTTTCTGCGTAGGCTCAAGGCCAACGGCGCAGCGTCGCCGCTGATTTCCATGGTGCCAACGCGACGGCATAAAACCTCGCTTGACTACGAAGAAACGCACCGCGACATCCGCACAAATATCCCGATGAGCCCGATACTTTTTCGAGTGACAGCCACCGATGCGCAGGCGCCGGCGAGGTGAAGTGCTACGGAGCGACCGAGCGGGGTAGAACGGCACGAGATATTACGCCGAAGAGGATGGCACTGCGAGGGCCCCGAGAGCGTTCGGCGGACGTGTTATCTTAAGCTCATGGCGGGACTGGAACTAATCACCCGATACTCGTAAAACCTTCGGAAAGAGTTAAAGACAAATTCAGAGTTTCCCTGACAATCCCAATGGGGGATTGTTAATCGGCTGTGTAGAACACTCCGAACAGTCGAAAATCGGTAAGCAGCGGGCGCTGCGTTTTACCCGACGGATGATGTCAGGCGAAGGAGTTTTATCATCGTCGGTATGGGGAATTTTAGTGGTTGTTGGTGATTTCGAAATGGAGGCAGGATCAAGCGATTTTGGGGTGCTGGGTTCTATTGTATCAAAATAGGAATTAAGGAGATTAGGCGGTCCTTATAGTAGCGCCGTTGTGGGGCAAAGACCTACAGCGGCGCTGCGTTTGGGTCGATTAGGGAAGGTGTGGTCTGCGTCGGCGCCTACTCCAGTTGCGCCCCGTCAGGCCCCGAGCGCGCCGAAGCAAAACCGGCTCCCACCACTAAATCAGGGGCTTTACGCATTTACCGCAATAACGCCGGTATCACATGGCCATCTCAAGGCTACTTTCTAGACTCCCGTTATGACTGAAGGTTCTGGATTGCTAGGAAGTTAAAGATAACAGCGATCACGAAGTGCGGGCGTTCCGAGATATTACGGGAAATTCATGCGCAAAGTGGCCTTTTTAATAGGAACGCCGGAAATTGCAAAGAAATCGCAACAATCGCAAGTCTTTGAGAAAGAATTGGGTGCCTACCCTCTTGAAGCCGTTTTGCGTCTCGAGAAGGGGTCCTCCAGCAATCTCCGCTTTTCTTTATGTCCCTGCGCTATCTCTCCGTCAGCATTCTTGTTGCCTTCATCTGGTTGTTGTCAGTGCCCGCGTCTTTGCAGGCGGCCACGACCTTGACGTATTCAAGCGATCTTTCGGGCTCCGCATGGTTCGACGGCGTGGCGGAAGATAATGAAGGCGGCGCCGTGGACTTCGCGGGGATGATCATCCAGATTAGCAACATCAGTGACACCAACGGCACATTGGTTTCGAACCCTATCGCGTGGTGTAATAATAGCTACTTGGGCAGCTCCAGCAGTTCCTTTAGCGGTTTGATAAACTCGTTTGGTGTTCCCTGCAGAGGCATGCGGATTAAGAGCAGCACCGGAGCGAAATTTCAGATCAATCAGTTCCAATGGTATGATTGGCTGCAAGGCACCGGTGATAGTGTAACCGTCCCTACCAACTTCACGGTCAATGTCGTTGGCTACCGGGGAGGCAGCCAGGTGGCGGCGACGACGTTTGTATCAAATACCAACGGCACGGTGTGCACCGTGAACTTGGGGGCTGACTTTGATTACGTGGACGATGTGCGCATCACCTATGCGAGCACCGAACCGTTTTGTCCGACGATAAATAACATCATTCTGGACACGGCAGTCCCTCCGCTCGCGGCTCCGACCCTAACGGTGACTTCCGTCAATCCGTCGTTCACCGAAAACGGTTCGGCGGTCGATCTGTACTCCTCTGTTACGGCCGCGACCAACGACAGCGGCCAAACTTTTAGCGGCATGACGGTGACAGTCACCAACGTGAGCAACGGCAGCAGCGAGACGTTGTCGATCGGCGGAACGTCCATCCCACTCGTGACGGGCAGCGGCACGATTTCCGGCATCGGATCTTATAACGTCACGGTCAGTGGTAGCACTGCCACGGTAACATTGAGCGGCATGGCGCTCGACAATACCGCCATGGGCAACTTGGTCGACGGCATGGCCTACGGCAACACGAGCGACAATCCGGGCTTCGCCAGCCGGGCTATCACTATCGCCAACATCACTGATAACGGCGCGAGTAACTATAGCGCGACCTTGTCCCTGACTTCGACCGTCGGTGTCACGCCCGTTAACGATGCGCCGACGATTACTGTGCCAACCTCGATCGGAGCGGTGGAGGATACGACGACGGCAGTGACAGGCATCAGCACAGCGGATGTGGACAGCGCCAGCGTCACGTTGACTTTGTCCTTGGCCACCGGTTCGTTGTCGGCGACAAGCGGCGGCGGCGTGACCGTGGGAGGCAGCAGCTCGGCCCTGACCCTGACTGGTTCGCCCACGAATATTACGAGCTTCATCTCTGGTAGCGGAGTGGCCTACACCCCGGCGGCCAACGCCACGAGCAGCGTTACTCTGACTTCGACCGTCTCAGACGGAGCGCTGTCAGCGAATGGATCGACGACGTTGGCAATCACCGCAGTCAACGACGCACCCGTGGTCACGACCAGTGGCGGTAGCTCCAGTTTCACGGCCGGCGACAACACCCCCGCCACGCCCGTCGTCATCGACGTCGGAGTCACGATTTCCGACGTCGACAATACGACCCTCGCCACCGCCGTCGTCGCGATCACCGGAAATTTCCGCGCCGGCGAAGATGTGCTGGCTTTCTCCAATAACAGCGCCGTGCAGTACAGCAATATTGTCGCCAGCTACAACAGCGCGACCGGCACGATGACACTCACTTCGGCAGGCGCCATGGCGACGGTGGCCCAATGGCAGAACGCACTCCGCGCGGTGACCTACACTAACTCTGCCGTTACGCCCAACACCGCCACCCGCACGATCAGTTTCAGGGTCAACGATGGGACCACAACCAGCACGACTGTTACGCGCAGCGTGACGGTGACCGCGGTTGACCAGACGCCCCTGATAAGCACCTCCGGTGGTTCGGCGGCTTTCACCGAGGGCAACAACGTCACCTCCACTCCCGTTGTGATCGACAGCGGCATCACGGTTTCCGACCTCGACAATGCGACTCTCGCCTCGGCCACCGTCACGATCACCGGAAATTTCCAAAGCTCCGAAGACAAGTTGAACTTCACGAACGCCAGCGCCGTCCTCTACGGCAACATCGTCGCCAGCAGTGCCCCGGGTAGTGCCGTGCTGACGCTGACCTCGAGCGGAGGCACGGCGACAGTCGCGCAATGGCAGGCAGCGTTGCGCGCGGTCACTTACACGAACTTGTCTGAGACGCCGACCGGCGGATCGCGCATCATTACCTTTGTCGTCAACGACGGCATCAAGAGCAGCTCGGCCACCACGCGGCAGGTGACCGTGACGGCGGTCAACGATGTTCCCACCGATCTCACGCTATCGGCCACGGCCATCCACCAATCAGGCGGCCTCGACGCGATGGTAGGCGCGATGGCCACAGCCGATCTCGACGACACGGTGTTCACCTACACGCTCGTGAGCGGCGCCGGTGCGACCAACAACAGTCTCTTCAATATTTCCGGGGACATCCTGCGGGCCAATGACACCCGCACACTGGCAGTCGGCTCCTACTCGGTTCGCATCAGAACGACCGACAGTGGCTCCGCAACGTTTGAAAAATCATTCACCCTCACCGTCACCGACGATCTCGCTCCCGAAGCTCCGGTTATCTCGACAGCCTCGCTCATCACGCGTGACACCCAGCCAACGATTAGCGGCACGGCGGAGGCCAACAGCACGGTGAAGATTTATCTCGACGGTACCTTGGTGGGAACCGTAACCGCGGATGCCTCTGGTGTTTGGAGCTATACGTTTGGTACGGCTCTCACCGCCGGCAGCCACAGCGTCAAGGCGACAGCCACGGATGCCCCGGGCAACACCAGCAGTTTCTCCTCTTCGATCAACATCGTGATCGACAACGTGGCGCCAGTGGTGACCTCAATCGCGCGGACGATGCCTGGCCCCGTAACAAGCGAAGGGGTGATGGAATGGCGCGTGACTTTCAGCGAGGACGTGACCGGGGTGAACCAATCAGACTTTGTTTTAACTCAGTCCAGTGGTTCGTCAGCAAGCATCAATGGGATGCGCGTGGGTTCCACGCCATCCGAATATTTCGTGTATGTCATTCCCGGCAGCGACATCGGCACGGTGCGCTTGGATCTCAAGGCCAGCGGCACCGGCATCGCCGATGTGGCGGGCAACGCCCTCGCGAGCGGCTTTGCCTTGGGCCAATCCTACACACAGACACGCGGCACGATACCGGTGGCTTGGGGCCTCAATGATGCTGGCCAACTGGGCAACAATTCGACAGCCAGCAGTTATCTTCCCACTGCAGTGCTCGGGAGTGGAGCGCTCACCGACAAGCAGGTCGTGGCGATGGCGTCCGGCATTTCTTACACGCTGGCGTTGTGCAGCGACGGCACCGTCGCAGCTTGGGGAACCAACGACCAGGGCCAGTTGGGTAACGGCACGACGACCAGCAGCCTGGTGCCCGTGGCGGTGGATATCACGGGTGTGCTCAGCGGCAAAACCGTGATCGCCGTGGCTGCCGGCACCCAGCATTCGCTGGCATTGTGCAGCGATGGCACGGTCGCCGCTTGGGGAAGGAACACCCAGGGCCAGTTGGGCAACGGCACGACGACCAGCAGTCTGGTGCCCGTAGCGGTGGATACCACAGGTGTGCTCAGCGGCAAAACCGTGATCGCCCTGTCGGCCGGCTTGTTCCATTCGCTGGCGTTGTGCAGCGATGGCACGGTCGTGGCGTGGGGAACCGGCGAAGGCGTGGGCGATGGCAACAGTTTTTCGCTGAGTCTATCACCGAAGGCGGTAAAAACCGACGGCGTGCTCAACGGCAAGATCGTCGTGGCCATCGCAGCGGGCAACCGCCATTCGCTGGCGTTGTGCAGCGACGGCACCGTGGCCGCTTGGGGAGACAACGACATGGGACAACTCGGCGATGGCACGACCATCCTCAACGCAGCGCCCATCGCGGTGGACAGGTCTGGTGTGCTCAGTGGCAAAACCGTCGCGCAGATAACAGCGGGGGCCCAGTTTTCGCTGGCGTTGTGCAGCGATGGCACGCTGGCGGCCTGGGGCTTGAATGATATCGGCCAATTGGGCAACGGCACGACAACCGACAGCCCCGTCCCGGTGGCGGTGAAGAACAACGGTGCGCTTGCCGGGAAAACGCCGGTGGCGATCGCCGCAGGCGGGAACCACGCCTTGACCTTGTGCAGCGATGGCACCGCAGCGGCCTGGGGTTTTAACGTCTTCGGACAATTGGGAGACAACTCAACGATTTCCAAGTCGGTACCCGTGGCCGTTAACACCACAAACGCCGCCAGTGCCCTGGCCAGGAAATCCACCCACCTGATCACCACGGGCTGGGTCGCCCACCATAGCCTCGCTATCACTTCGCAGACAGTGATCAAAGCCGTCGGCACGCCCGCGGCTGGCAGCTACAAAGCCGGCGACACGCTCAGCCTCACGCTCAACTTCGATGCCCCTGTCACCGTAACCGGCACGCCGTATTTGGCGCTGGAGATCGGTTCGAACGTCCGCCGCACTTCCTACGCGTCAGGCAGTGGCACGGCCAATCTGGTGTTTTCCTACACCGTGCAGGCCGGCGAAACCGACACGGACGGCATCGCCGTGGCCATGACCGCGATCCATACGAACGGGGGCAGCATGATCGACAGCAACGGCTACGCCGTGGACCCCCGACTGCCCTCCTACACGTTGCCGGTCATCAAGGTGGATACCACCGCGCCGGAGACGACGATCAGCACGACCCCGGCCTCGCTGACGGCAAATCGCAGCGCCTCCTTCGTCTTCTCGGGAGACGATGGTTCGGGCTCCGGCATCGCCCGCTTCGAGGCGAGCCTGGATGGCGGTGTGTTTACCTCCTCAACCAGTCCCCTGACCTACACCGGGCTGGCCGACGGTTCGCACACCGTGCAGATCCGCGCCATCGATGCCGCGGGTAACATCGATGCCACGCCCGCGGCCTACACTTGGACGATCGATGCGACCGCACCCTCCACGCCGAGCACGCCGACCACCACCGTTCCACCACTCACCAACGACAGATGGCCTGTCTTTAGCGGCACGGCCGAGGCCGGCAGCACGGTGACAGTCTATATCGACGGTAACGCCGTTGGCACCACCACCGCGTCTGGCTCTGGCAAGTGGTTTTATGTGCTCGCCTCCGCGCTCACCAATGGCGCGCACTCCATCAGAGTCACCGCCACCGACACGGTCGGCAATGTCAGCTCGGTGTCCTCCACGCTCAACCTTACGATCGACACCGTCGCCCCAGCCGTACCGCCTACCCCGGACTTGGACGCCGCCAGCGACAGTGGTGTTTCTTCGACGGACGACTGCACGAACGTCAACAAGCCCACCTTCAACGGCACAGCCGAGCCCAATAGCACGGTGACCATTTATCTCGACGGTTACGCGAAGGGCACCGTCACAGCCGACAGCTCGGGCAACTGGACTTATACCTTCGCCACGGCACTACCCGACGGCACTTCCTATTTCTGTGTCTCGGCCACCGACGCAGCGGGCAACCTCGGCGGAGCATCCGGCGCGCTTAGCGTGATCATCGACACGATCATGCCTCCGCCCGTCGTCTTCACCACCGCCACCGGGGGAACCAACAACAACCGGCCCACCTTGCAGGGCACCGCCGAACCATACACCAGCGTCACACTCTTCTGCAGCAACGGCACGACCTATACCCTCGCGGCTGACTACGCGGGCAAATGGACATGGATGCCCTCGACCGCGCTGGCCGACGGCGTTTACGGCTTCTCTGCCTATGCCACCGACGAAGCCGGTAACGTTGGTCCCCTGGGCCTTGGGATCTTGCTCACCGTCGACACGACGGCACCGGTTCTCCCGGTCGTCACCACGACGGAGACCACAACCAAGAATCCACAACCAACTCTCACCGGCACGGCCGAAGCGTTGTCCGTGGTCAAGATCTACGACGGTGCGACTCTGCTCGGCACCGTCCCCGCGGATAGCTCCGGCAAATGGAGTTACACGCTGGGCTTGGCGCTCACGAACGGTGCGCACACCATCAGAGTCACCGCGACCGATACGGTCGGAAACACGAGTTCAGCCTCCGCTGGCTTGAACATCACGGTCGACACCGTCGCGCCTGCTACACCGTCCGCACCGAACCTGGCGCTCTCCAGTAACAGCGGCTCCCCCTCCGACAACGTGACCAACGTAAACACCCCGGCCCTCCAGGGATTCGCCGAGGCATCCAGCTCTGTGGCGCTATATAATGGTTCGACTCAGATCGCTGTCATCGCGGCCAACAACGCGGGAAACTGGAGCTACGCCTTCACGACCGCTCTCGCCGACGGCACATACGCCTTCAAAGTCACCGCCACCGATGCCGCCGGCAACACCAGCAGTGCCTCCGCGGTATCGAGCGTTACGATCGATACGATCGCCCCGTCGACACCGGTCATCTCCAACACCTCGGGCTACACAACCAACACCTTGCCGACCCTAAACGGTACGGCCGAGGCGAACAGCACGGTGGCTTTGTTCGACAATTCCGTTTCACTCGCGTCGGTTGCCGCCAGCAACACCGGCGTGTGGACCCACACGGTTGTCACCGCACTCAGCCAGGGCTCGCACACGATCACCGCGACCGCGACCGACCTCGCCGGCAACACCAGTGCCGCCGCTACGCTCGTCCTTTCAGTTGGTTCGGCCCCCGCGATCACCACCCAGCCCGCTGCGCTGACCGTCAACGCCGGCGCACCGGCGGCGTTTTCCGTCGTGGCCACGGGCACGGAGTCCCTGACCTACACCTGGCAGCGCAGTGTGGACAACAGCGCCTTCACCACGCTCACCACCGGCACGGCCGCCAGTTACGCTCTGACCAGCACCACCGTCGCCCATACCGGCTACTACCGCGTGATCGTGAGCAACAACTACGGCACGATCACCAGCAGTTCCGCCTACTTGATGGTTGTTCCTAATTTCGCTGCGCCGAAGCCCGATGGCTACGCCGCCGCCACCACCGGAGGCGGCTCCAGCAGCTCCGTCCTCGTATTCACCGCCGCCGATTTCCGCACCCAGGCCACATCGGCAAACGCCGGCACGATCACCGTCGTGGGACAACTTGCGATCGGCAACGTCAACGTTGGCTCGAACAAGACGATTCAAGGCGCCGACGCCAATGCCGCCCTTGTGGGCAATCTCAGTCTCAACGGCGTTTCCAACGTCATCATTCGCGGGCTGCACCTCACCAATCCTGGCGCGACTGTGGTCAATGGCGCGTACACTGATGGCGGCGACGCCCTCACGATTTCCGGCTCCAAAAAGATCTTCGTCACCCACTGCACCTTCTTCGACTGCGCCGATCATCTCCTGAAAATCGTCGCCGGCTCAGATAACGTGACTGTTTCCTGGTGCGAGTTCTATGCCTCGAGCCCGACCCTGCTCCATCGCTACGGCATGCAGATCGGCACCTCCACGGACACCGTCGCGCCACATGTGACCCTGCACCACAACTGGTGGGCCACGCACCTCGACCAGCGCCTGCCGTATGTGAGTTACGGATACATTCACCAGTACAACAACTTTATCAGCGCTTCCGGCAACACTGCCGGTGCCATTGTGGCGGCCCAGGCGGAATTGTTTTCGGAGCGCAATGTGCATACGGGCGTGGCCAGCCCATTGGCTAAAAATGAAACCACGGCCAAGATACAATCCAAGGGCAACGTCTACACCAGCTGCACCGGCACTGTTGATGCCGGCACCGACATCGTCTTCACCCCAGCTTACTCTTATGAGATGCTGCCCAGCTCGGATGTCAGCATGGTCCTCGCCGCCAGCGCTGGTAACACGGCCGGCGCCGGTTACTCGGACGATGTTACGGCGACTGCGAGCATCAGCGGCCCGACCGCTGCGGTAGATCGCTTCACCAGCTTCACCCTCACGACGTCGGTTTCCGGTGTCACGGTCAGTGCCTATCAATGGCGGCTCAACAACGTCGACATCGCTGGCGCCACCTCTGCCAGTTACTCGGTGGCAGCCAGCGCCGCCACCTCCTCCGCAGCGGGCGCGTACACCGTGGCTCTCACCCTTAGTTCGGGCGACACCGTGGTGAGCGCGCCGTGTGTGGTCACTATCAATGAGAAGAACTCGGTCGGCAAAATCGACACCAACGGCGGTGGCGGCGCCCTGGGCTTGGAATACCTTTTGGTTTTGGCGGTCCTGGTTGGTTTTAGAACCGTGCGACGTCGCTCAAGCCGCCGGTGATTCCTTGCAAACACACTGAGCCAATATCCCGCTTCAGCATTCATGAAAACCCTTAGGTACAAACTCACCGCCGGCCTGCTCTTCTCGGCCCTGGCTTCCACTCTGGCCTTCGGTCGCGCCTCGGCAACGGATGGCTATCATTTCGAAGTCGGCCTGGGCTACACCAGCGGTACCGACAATATTGTGCGCCAGATGGAAACCAACTTCGGGTTCAAGCGTGACCACAAGTTCCCGGTCGGCCTGCAGCTGAACGCCTACCGGCGTTTCTCCGGGAACTATGCCGTGGGCGCTGGCATCGGCCCGGGCATGTTTTTCAAAGTCACGGACACCTTCACGGGTGATCAGCGAGATTATGTCATCCCCGCGTCAGTGGATTTCCGCTATTTCTTCCGCCAGTTTGGACCGGTTGGGCCCTATGCGCGTGTCGGACTGGCCTATGCCTTTGCCGGTGGCGACCATCTTGCAACCGCCAAACCAGGACCTCTCTTCGCGGTGGGTGCCAGTATCGGCGAAAAACACGGCCTGAGCCTTGGCTTCGAATTGGGTTGTGACACCTCGACCATAAAGGTCAAAAACGGCCTTTTTCATCGGGAGGAAAATGTCCGCCCCGTCGAATTCTGCTGCCGGGCCTATCTGGCCTTCTGAAGACTCGCACATCATCTGCTGACCGCGTCGCGAACGCGTGAGCGGTCGCGAAATCCCAAAATGAAAAGCCCGCGCTGTGGTGAGCGCGGGCTGAAGAAAAAGGAAACGAAGAACGATTTCTCGTTTAGACTTTCCAGAGCTGGAGCGTGCGGAGGTAGTTGCCGCGTTCGTAGGCTTCGGCGTCGGGGCAGCTGCGCAGGCTGAGCGCGCCGATCATCTGGCTGACGGACTCGTACTCGTGCTCCTTCATCCAATCTTGGAGACCAGTGAGCAATTCAGCCAGGCGGCCTGGGCCCTTGGTTAGGAGTTCGGCGACGACTTGCACGGCGTCGGCACCGGCGAGCAGCGCTTTGACGATATCGACCGGTGTGTGTACGCCGCCGGAGCAGGCAAGGCTGAGGGAAACTTGGTCGCGCAGCAGGCCGAGCCAACGGAGGCGCAGGCGCAGGTCTTCGGAGCTCGAGAGGTCCAGCTTCGGCGTGACGTCGAGTTCCTCGGTGTTAATTTCTGGCTGGAAGAAACGGTTGAACAGCACAACACCGTCCACTTTTTCGTCCTCGAGGCGACCGACGAGATGCGCCACCGAGGTGTAGAAAGGCGAGAGCTTGACGGAGACCGGGATTTGCACGGCCTTGCGGACGTAGCGGACGATGTCGAGCACGCGGTGTTCGAGCGAAAGTGCGTCAACGCGGCGGCTTGTGCCTAGGAAGTAGGTGTTGAGCTCCAGGGCATCGGCGCCAGCTTGTTCAATCTGTTTTGCGTAATCGATCCACGTGCCGAGATTGGTGCCGTTGAGCGAAGCGATGACGGGCAATGAAGTCTTGGCTTTGATCTTGGCGATCTGGCCGAGGTATTCCTGTGGGCCGAAGGCGAAGCCATCGGTCGAAGGGAAGAAGCTGGTCGCCTCGGCGAAGTTGTCCTGCCAGCGGTCGATGTGCTGGTTGAAGGCGACTTGGTTGCCCTCGATTTGTTCGGCAAACAGCGAGTGCATCACGATCGCGGCGGCGCCGGCGTCTTCGAGACGTTTGACGTTGTCGAGGTTGTCGATCAGCGGGGACGCACCCGGCATGAGCGGGCTTTTGAGTTCGAGGCCGAGGTATTTGGTCGTGAGATTCATTTGAACGAGGTCGATGGGAGAGGAGCCACTAATTAACGCTCATGAAGGGAAATCAGGGGAATGATGGACGAAAATTTATTCCCTCAATTCCTTTTAATAAGTGTTTATCAGGGGTGAATTCGGTTTGAAGAAAGAAGTTTAGCGGAGAAAGCGGTTTACAAAAAAAGGAGTGCGCCTTTAGCGCACTCCTTTGTGTGAAGGTTAAGCGGACGGCTTGGCAGGCGGCGTCTCCTTGGCGGGAGCGACGGGCGTCACGGGTGTGGCGACCTTGCTGCCGGCCGAGGCCAGATGCTGATAACCGGCGAAGCGTTCCTCGACAGCAGCCTGGGCCCTCTTGGCGAGGACGGCGGCGTGGTCCGGATTCGACTTTGCCAGCGCTTGGAAGCGCAGCTCGTTGGCCATGAAGTTGCTGACTGGCAGCTTCGGTGCGGCGGAATCGAGGATCATCGGAGCCTGGCCCTTGGCGATACGAGCGGGGTCGTAGCGGTACATCGGCCAATAACCGGTGTCGACCGCCAGCTTCTGCTGGTCGAGGCCATTGGCGATGTTGTAACCGTGGGCGATGCAGTGCGAGTAGGCGATGATGAGCGAAACGCCAGGATGTTTCTCGGCTTCGATGAAGGCCTGCACGGTCTGGCTGTCCTTGGCGCCGAGAGCGATCTTGGCGACATAGACATTACCGTACGAAGCGGCGATCATGCCGAGGTCCTTCTTGCCGGTTTCCTTACCGCCGGCGGCGAACTTCGCGATCGCGCCGATCGGGGTCGACTTCGAGCACTGGCCGCCGGTGTTGGAATACACCTCGGTGTCCAGCACCAGGATGTTGATCTTGCGACCGGAAGCGAAGACGTGGTCGAGGCCGCCGAAACCAATGTCATAGGCCCAACCGTCGCCACCGAGAATCCAAACGGATTTCTTGACGAGGTAGTCGGCGAGTGTGAGCAGCGACTTGGCTTTGTCGTCGTTAAGACCGGCGAGCAGTTTCTTCAACTGTTCGACATGGCCACGAACGGTGGCGATGCCGGCGTCGTTCGACTGATCTGTTTTCTGAATGGCTTCGACAAGTGCCGCGGGGAGCTGGCTGGCGAGTTCCCCGAGAAGGCGGGCCGACTGGACCGCGAGCTGATCGACGCCGGCGCGAATGCCGAGGCCATATTCAGCGTTGTCTTCGAAGAGCGAGTTGGACCAGGCGGGGCCGCGACCTTCAGGCGTCGTGGTGTAAGGCGTGGTTGGCAAGTTGCCGCCGTAGATGGAGGAGCAGCCGGTGGCGTTGGCTACGAGGAGGCGGTCGCCGTAGAGCTGGGTGAGCAGCTTGACGTACGGGGTTTCGCCGCAGCCCGTGCAAGCGCCGGAGTATTCGAACAACGGCTGGCGGAACTGCGTTCCTTTGACGGTATCCTGCAACAACGCGGCCGGAGCGGGCGGAAGTTTTAGGAAGAAGTCGTAGTTTTCGCGCTCTTGGGCGCGCAGCGGAGGCTGCGGGGCCATCATGAGGGCCTTGCGCTTGACGTCGGTCTTGTCCTTCGCGGGGCAGACCTTCGCGCAAAGCGTGCAGCCGGTGCAATCTT
Source organism: Nibricoccus sp. (assembly GCA_047600805.1). Lineage (GTDB taxonomy): Bacteria > Verrucomicrobiota > Verrucomicrobiia > Opitutales > Opitutaceae > JADKHC01. Next base: position 3,709,509 of record JASGKG010000001.1, on the reverse strand, counting down.
CCGGAGCCACCTGGATGGTGTAGAGGTGGTTCGGCACGTCTTTGACCTTGAGGTCGGTCTTCTTGAACGTGGCCGGGGCGTCGGCAGCGGCGTCCTTCGGATAAGCAGCGCAGCGAATGGCGGCGTGCGGGCAAACCATGACGCACTTGTTGCACTGAATGCAGAGCGACGGATCCCAGGTCGGGATTTCGAGAGCGATGTTGCGCTTTTCCCACTGGGTGGTGCCCACGGGGAACGTGCCGTTTGGAGCAAACGCGCTGACCGGCAACCGGTCGCCATCGCCAGCCATCATGACGGCGGTGATGCGTTTGACGTAATCAGGAGCGACTTCGGCGACGACCGGCTGGCGAGCTTCCTTCGCGGTGACCGCGGCGGGAACTTTGATCTCGTGCAGCGCGGCGAGCGAGGCGTCGACAGCGGCGTGGTTCTTGGCCACGACGGCGTCGCCTTTCTTGCCGTAGGTCTTCTTGATCGCGTATTTGATTGCAGCGATCGCCTCTTCACGCGGCAGAACGCCGGAAAGAGCAAAGAAGCACGTCTGCATGACGGTGTTGATCTGACCACCCATGCCGGCGGCGCGAGCCACTGAGTAAGCATCGATCGCGAAGAGTTTCAGTTTCTTCGAAATGATCGTGCTCTGGACTTCGCGCGGGAGTTTGTCCCAAACCTGTTCCGCGGGAACGTTCAGGTTGATCAACAACGTCGCACCCGGAGCGGCCTGGCCCAACACTTCGATGCGTTCCATGAACGGGAAGTGGTGGATGGCGACGAAGCTGGCCTGGCTGATGAGATACGGCGAACGGATCGGCTTCGGGCCGAAGCGCAGGTGGGAAACCGTCATCGCGCCGGACTTCTTCGAGTCGTACACGAAGTAGCCTTGGGCGTAGAGATCAGTTCCTTCGCCGATGATCTTGATGGAATTCTTGTTCGCACCGACAGTGCCGTCAGCGCCCAGTCCGTAGAACAGCGCGCGGCGGGTGTCAGGTGTTTCGATGTCGAACGACTCGTCGTAGTTGAGCGAGAGGCGCGTAATGTCGTCGTTGATGCCGACGGTGAAACGCTTCTTCGGGCTGGCGGACTTGAGCTCGTCGAAAACGGCTTTGACCATCGCGGGCGTGAACTCTTTCGAGCCGAGGCCGTAACGGCCGCCGACGATGGTGACTTTTCCGCAGCGATCGCTCTCGTAAAGAGCGGTGGCGACGTCCTGGAACAGAGGTTCGCCGAGGGCGCCCGGTTCCTTCGTGCGGTCGAGAACGGCGATGCTCTTCACCGTCTTCGGGAGAGCTTTCAACATCGCGGCGGCGTCGAACGGACGGAAGAGGCGAACGGTGACAACGCCGGTCTTTTCACCCTTGGCGTTGAGGAAGGCGGAGGTCTCGGCGACGGTCTCGGCGCCGGAGCCCATGATAACGATAACGCGTTCGGCGTCGGGTGCGCCTTCGTAGTCGAAGAGGTTGTACTTGCGGCCGGTGCGGGCGGCAAAGTCGTCGAACGCTTCCTGCACGGCGGTCGGAACAGCGTCGTAGTAAGGATTGCAGGCCTCGCGAGCTTGGAAGAACACGTCGGGATTCTGCGCGGTGCCGCGGATCGAAGGACGATCGGGTGTGAGTGCGTTTTCGCGGAAAGCTTTGAGCGCCTTTTCGTCTATCATCGAGCGAACATCTTCGTCGCTCAGCATCGCGATCTTTTGCACTTCATGGGAGGTGCGGAAACCGTCGAAGTAGTGCATGAACGGCACGCGAGTTTTTAGCGTGACCGAATGGGAAATGGCGGCGAAGTCGTGCGCTTCCTGCACGGAGTTCGAGCAGAGCATCGCGACACCGGTCTGGCGGCAGGACATAACGTCGCCGTGGTCGCCGAAAATACAGAGAGCGTGCGTCGCGAGCGTACGCGCCGTCACGTGGATGACGAAAGGATGGAGCTCACCGGCGATCTTGTAGAGATTCGGGATCATCAGCAGGAGGCCCTGCGAGGCGGTGAACGTGGCCGACAAAGCGCCGGCTTGAAGAGCACCGTGCACGGCACCAGCGGCGCCGCCTTCGGATTGCATCTCAATGACTTCGGGAGTGTGACCCCAGAGATTCTTTTTCTTTTTGGCGGCCCATTCATCGACCCATTCGCCCATGGGCGAGGAGGGGGTAATGGGGTAGATCGCGAAAAGTTCGCAGACTCTGTAGGCTACGTTTGCGACTGCCTCGTTGGCGTCGAGTGTGGATTTTTCGGAAGAGAGCGGCTTGATCACGAGGTTAACATATCGCGGACACGTGGCGTAAGCATCCCGCTCGTTGGCCATCGCTGCGCATATTTTGCGGAAGCCGAAGTTATTCTAGCTATTAGTCCGCTGCATGGGAGCGCCATCCAAACCACCCGCTTGCGGGAAACAAATCGGCGAAATTTAGGCGAACTGAAGCGACGTTTTTTGGGAACACGATTTGCGTGTGCCGCCCGAGGTTCGTCGCACGCGACAGCTATCAGTGTGATCGAGTGTGTTTTGCTCGCGGAAGATAACTTTGGATGCTTTCGGGGAGCCGCCCCATGGTGGCCTGAGCTACGCTGGATAGAGTGAGCGAGCAATCGTCCCTGTCTTTCGGAATGCGGCCAACCTTCTCTTCCCATGAAAACCAAATCTTTCGGACAAAAGCTTCTCATCGGCATGAATGTCATCACGGCTCTGAACGGCCTGCTCGCTGACTGGAACCGCACGCACCTCTTTAATCCGTATTGGCCCTCTCACGCAAAATTTCACGACGCGATGGGTCTGAGTCTCGGAGCGATGTTGGGCGGCGCCGGGATCTTTGCAGCGACCCGGCATGGCGGCGATCCGAAGGAAAATATGCGCATCGCGGCGCTATGCCCCGCGGCGTTTTTTGCGTCGATGGCGAGCGCCCAGGCATATCCGAACGCAGATACGATCGAGACGGAGTTCCCAAATTATTGGCCGAAGATCGGAAAATTCTCGTTCAACGAGCTGCCGTTTGCGCTGACGATGCTCGCGGTCACGGCCATTGCTTGGCGTCTGGCGGAAACCGGCAAGCTGTTGCGCTGAGCGTGCGAACGGCTGTGAGGGAGGAACGACACTTCGTGGGCGCGCTGCTGACGCGCAGGCCGTCGCTTGACTCAGATGGCGGCGGTGCTTGGTTGGTGCTCGGCGTCAGTTTGTTGGCTGGCGTTTACCCCGATGAAGTACCTCCTCGCACTGGACCAGGGAACCTCGAGTTCGCGCTCGGTAATTTTCGACGAAACGGGTGGGCTCGTGGCAATCGCGCAGCGCGAGTTCACGCAGTCGTTCCCGCGGCCCGGCTGGGTCGAACATGACCCGGAGGAAATTTGGCAAAGCCAGGCATCGACCATCACCGAAGCGCTCGCCAAAGCGAAACTCCGCCCGAACGATCTCGCCGCCATTGGTATCACCAACCAACGTGAAACCGCCATCATCTGGGACCGCAAGACCGGTGTTCCGATCGCGCCGGCCATCGTTTGGCAGGACCGACGAACGGCGCCGGATTGCGATGCTTTGCGCGAGGCTGGCCACGAGACGTTGATCGCTGATAAAACAGGGCTCGTCCTCGACGCGTATTTTTCGGCGAGCAAGATCCGTTGGCTCTTGCAGAATGTTCCCCAAGCGCAAACCCGCGCTGAGCGTGGCGAACTGGCGTTTGGCACCGTCGACACCTGGCTCGTTTGGAAACTCACGCGGGGCAAATGTCACGTCACGGACGCATCGAATGCCTCGCGCACGATGTTGGTCGATATTGCGCGCGGCGATTGGGATGAGGAACTGCTGAAACTATTTGGTATTCCACGCGCGCTGCTGCCGGAGATCCGCGATTCGAGTGAAGTCTATGCGGAGGCGCGCGACGTTGTGCCGGGCGTTTCGATTGCCGGAATCGCCGGTGACCAGCAGGCGGCGCTGTTCGGGCAAGGCTGCATTCAGCCAGGCATGGCGAAGAACACTTACGGCACAGGATGCTTCATGCTCATGCACACGGGCACGGAGCGGATTCGGTCGCGCCAACGTTTGCTCAGCACGATCGCCTGGCGGATCAACGGCCGACTCGAATACGCGCTGGAAGGCAGCGTCTTTGTAGCGGGAGCTGTGGTTCAGTATTTGCGCGATGCGTTGGGTTTCATTCGCAGCGCGTCTGAAGTGGAGCGGCTCGCGATGTCGGTTCCTGACAGCGGCGGCGTTTACTTTGTGCCGGCGTTTGTTGGTTTGGGTGCGCCGTATTGGGACCAGGATGCGCGCGGCGCGATCCTCGGGCTCACACGCGGAACCGGCGCGGCGCACATTGCGCGTGCAGGCGTGGAGGCGATCGCGCACCAAGTCACCGACGTGCTCGCGGCGATGGAAGCGGACACCGGCCTTCACCTGAAGGAGCTCCGCGTGGATGGCGGCGCCGCGGCGAACAATTTGCTCATGCAATTTCAGGCCGATTTGCTTGGCTGTCCGGTCGTGCGGCCGCAGATCGTCGAGACGACCGCGCTCGGCGCCGCGTGTTTGGCCGGTTTGGCGGTGGGCGTTTTCCGCGAGCCTGCCGAGATCACTTCGCGGTGGCGCGAGGAGCGGCGATTTTCTCCCGCGATGAGTGCTCCGCTCCGCGAAACGCACCGCAAAGGCTGGGCGCGCGCGGTGGAGCGGATCCGGTCCTAAACTCGGCTGCCATCAATCCCCGTTTGTCATCGATGAAGTGGCAAACGGCCCAGTCTGTCCCTGCACAGCGACAGAGGGCGGGTTGTTGGGTTTGTCGGCGACGATTTCGAGCACGAAGCGAGCCCGTGACGAAATTTCTATTTATCGCCGGTTTCCGAAACAGGGGAAGAGGACTGGGCTTTGCGGTCGCTGTGGCCGAGGCTTTTGCCAGGCGCGATCTGATCCCGAACCAATTGCTTGAGTTCGGTGATTTCCGGGAAGCGGCCTTTTTCTTTTCGCGACCAAACTAACTCGCCATCGGCAATCACTTCGAAGATGCCGCCAGTGTTGGGCCGCAGCACGAGTTCGCCGAGTTCAGCTTCGAAAGTGGTTAACAGCTCTTGCGCCATCCAAGCTGAGCGCAGGAGCCAGCGGCATTTCGTGCAATAGGAGATTTCTACGCGGTGCATGGAGAGGAGCGGATAGGTTTTAAGGGACGGACGATGACAAAGCCGTAGCGGCATCAATCTCGCCTATTAAAACCTTTGAACAAGCCTAAATGGTTCACGATTGGAACGGCGTGAGGCTACGATGAAAGCAATTGCGTTTCTCCCATCGGTGCGAAGACAAGGCCGCCCGAACCATAGTCGTCGATGAGAAGGTTGAGTGCGGCGTCGATGCGCGTAGGAAAATAAATCTCCGTGTTTGCTTCGATCGCGTGATTTTTTCGACGGATGGGCCGGGCGCCTGCGCGAATGTTGATGGCCGATTCCGGACTGAGCGACTCGCCTGAATCGAGCACGTCCGTGTTGCGGTGGGCCGTGAGGAAGCTCCAACCTTCATTGTCTACCATGATGGGTTCGTCGGAAAGGATCGCGACACCGATCCGCTCTCCGAGGGAAATAGCACGAAGATTATCGATCAGCGCAGCGTGTTGCGCTGAACCTGCGCAAATGTCTTCATTGCTATGGTTCGGCAAGGCGACGAGGGCGCCCCAGGGTTTGTAGCGTCGAAAGTGGTAGCCGCAGCTTTTCGGGTCGCTGAGATCGATCCCATCGTGGCCAAGAAACACGGCCGATAAACCGCGGATGCGGCACGCGCGCCGAAGCAGGCTTTGCAGCCGTTCGGTGGCACCGATGATCAGCAACGGACGCTCCGCAGACGGAAGCTTCGGCTCAGAAACAGCCGTGCCTCGCCCTGTTCGCGGACATGCAACCGGTGGAAAAATCAGACGAACCGGCCGCCGCCACCAACCGGGTCCCGTCGCCGCCGGGTGTTCAAAATGACCGTGCGTTGCCAAGCTGCGGATGGCGTGTCCGATGGCGGTGAGGCGAGGCGTGCCGTCGTGCACGTCAAACGCGCCGTTTTCGTAATGACCGTTTGTTTCAACAAGGAGGGAATCCCAGTCGTAGGCACCCAACAGCGCCCACGCGGTGACCGCGCGGACATCGGCGCCAGTGGAACGCGCATCTTCGGCGGCTTGCCACATTTCTTGCAGCCAGCGGAGTTGTTCTTCTCGCGTGCAGGCAAGCTGGACTTCCGTGATGGCGATAGGGAGTTGGTAGCGTTCCCAAACTTCGCGGAGGAGCTGTGCCGGGCCCACGGCGCCTTCCGCGCGTGCGCGCACGGCCGGAACGTCGGCGTAGGCGTGGCGTTCATTTCCACCGTGAAAAGCCCGCGGGTAATCCTTTAGATTTTCGTCGAGGAGGCGTTCGCTGGTGACGTAATGATTCATCCCGATCAGGTCGGGCTGACAGGGCGATTCGACGAACGAGTCGAGTTCTTCGCCTTCCAGCCCGGCATCGAGCAAATGTTCGTACATCGGTGCGCCCTCGCGCAAGCAACCATAAAGAAGATCCAAGCTGAGCCAACGGCGTTCATTCTCAAGATCGGCTTGGTACGACAATAGCGGTGTGCTGTGCGTTTTTCCGACGTCTTCCGTTTGGATGAGCTGCGCTGTGGGATTTATTTCGCGAATCGCGGCCATGGCGGCCCGGATCGCCTGGCACTGGCTGAGTAAAATACGCGCAAACGAAGGAAGGTCACACCGCAGCGGATGCCAAAGCCCGTACATACCGCTGAATCTGGCGGTGGTGAGAGGTTCGTTGATGGGCGTGTAAGCGTCGATCCAGGGAAACCGCTCCGCAACTGCCCGCGCAAACCGCGCGAAGCCATCGACAAAATCGCTGTCAAGGAAACCGTCAGGGAGCGGCCCGCACCCATGATGCAGCAGGCCAACGATAGGCCGAATGCCGAGTTCGCGCAGCCGTTTTAATCGCTCATCCGCCCAGCGCCAGTCGATCGGGTCGCTCGCGTGACGCTCCCAAAGAATCGGATAGCGCAGTGTGCGCAGTCCCAGGCCAGCTAATCGATCCAAATCATCCAAACGCTCGGCGTGGCCGGTTCGAGCCAGTTGATCACTGCAATGGTTTTGCAGCCGAACGAAGGAACATTCGATGCCGCCCCAAATTTCCAAGGGAGGTCGGGAGAGAGTGGGAGAAAAGTTCATTAGGCATGATGTTTTTTTCTTGGACCTAGGCTTCGATCACGACCGTTGGGCAAATTGGGAAACGGCCGCTGTCGTAATCGTAAACGGTGAGTCCTCCGCGAGCGGGCGAGCCGCGTGGAACGACGCATTGCATTCTTAATTGGTTCGGTTCTTTCGCTGCTCCGATCACGCGGCGCAGCAACTCATCTTCGAGGGTGACAGAAATCATATAGCCATAAGCGCCACGCCCGCCCGTGTGCAGATAGCTGAGTGAGCCGCGCGAATCGTGCGGATGGTCGGGAAGTATCCCGCGATGCACCGGAAGACCGTTGATCAACAGCTCGATGTTCGACGCGAAAACATGCGGATCGGTTTGCGGCGTATCGTTTCGCCGCGAAGACACTTCACAAAGGATGCGCACGCGGCGCGCTTCGCCGAGTCGCGTGATCGCGTCGTCTTCGAAGCGCCATTCAAAAAATCCGGTCCCGCGTCCGTAACAGTTGCGGGCTGCGCGCGCTTCGTCTCGCGTGCAGTTTCCGCCGCTCCACGCAGCCGTATACCATTCGTGAGGACGCTGCCGCAGAATGAGCCGCGTGCCGCGTTCTTCTCGAGTGAGCGGCTCTCCGGCCGAAACAAAATGTTGGACGAAATTTGTAGCGACGGGGTTCCCTTCGTTGCAGGTCGCGGAGACCCACAGCGTGCAGAGCATCGGCTGCGAGGGCGCCTGAATCGCAACGCGTTTCGCCAGCTCTACGCGATCTTGCGTGAAAGGAATCTCCACCCAGCCGCGCGCGATTTCCGCGTGGGTCAGCCCGAGATCGTCCATCCCCGTGTAGTGCCAATGCAACGTCACCCCGTGGCGAGGTCGCCGCGAAAAATGCGACGAGTAAACCTCAACCTCGAGTGAGGCGCCGGGAGTAACTTGCGTGATGGGCGCGGCGTTAATCGGGAGCACGTCGCCCTGATTCACCAGCGTCGCGGGGTAGCCGAGCTGTTTCGGCGTGCGATCGTAATTGAGCAGGCCGTTGTACTCCCACTCCACGTCGGTGAGCTGAGTGAAAATGTACGCCGAGAGCTGGCCGTGGCGCCGCAGTTCGTTGGTTAGGAATTTAAAGGTCCAACTAATGTCTCGGTCGCCATCGAGTGCGCCGACACCGCCGTACTCGCTGTTGATGAGCGGCGCGTCTTTTTGCTGGCTGCCTTCGATGTAGTTGAAACTCGAACCGCGGTAGGTGTTCGCCACTACGTTCTCGATGTGCGATTTTGCGCGGTCGTAGTCATCGATATAAAAATGCCACGAGTTGATATCCGTATCGATGTGACCATACGCGGCCAAGTGTTCCCAAACGACAACGCTCATGTCTTCGATGAGGCGGGTGGAGTCGATCGACTTCGCCACTAACCACATGTCATGCACCCAACGAAAAGAAGACGTGTTGGCCATTTTTCTCGCGGCGTCGCGTTTTTCTTTTGGGCTGAGCGTCGGCGCGATGAAACGCATTAACTCGGTCTGTCCCCCGAAGCCCCAGGTTTCGTTGAACAAGCACCATGCGATGATCGCCGGATGGTTAAAATCGCGCTTGAACCCGAGACGCATCATTTGCTCGAACCGCTGGCGGCCGAGCGGTGTGTCGCCGCCTTCGCCGAAGTTCGGGAAATCCTGCATGAGCAGCATACCCAGCGTGTCGGCGTAGTAGAGCACCAGAGGATCATCCAACTTGATGTGCACGCGAAGAAAATCGAAGCCGGCATCGCGGGCGAAGCTGATGTCGTTGCGTAGCGTGGCGGCGTCGCGTGCGGTGTAAACGCCCTCCGGGTGATACGACTGATAGAGCGCACCGCGTAGATATATGGGCTGGTTGTTGAGGCAGAGCCGCGCGGGCGATTTTTCAGCGGCTGCGGCTGGAGCGGTGTGGATTTTCCGCATGCCGAAATAGCTGCGGACGAGGTCTTCTTCGCGTTCGTTTTGTCGCAGACGGAATACCACCCGATAAAGCCGTGGCGCTGCGGTGTCCCACAATGAAACCGGCTCTATCTTCACCTCTTGCCGAGCGACGCCGCCGCTGACGGGCAGACTCACCTCAAACCGTGGAGCTTCCGGCGGAGAAATTTCCACAACGACCGTCGCCTGCTCGCCGCAGCCGACGCAGAAAACTTCGAACGTCGCTGTCCGCCCATCGATGTCCGGGATGATTCGGAAATAATCGATGTGGGCTCGTCCGCGTGGCTCAAGAAAAACCGTTTGCCAGATACCACTGGTCGGCGTGTACCAACCCCATTGTTTTCCGACCGGCTGCTCGCGGTTGTCCATCGGATCCTCGACGCGTACAACGAGGAGCGCACGGCGCGTTCCGGACGCCGCGAGCGCATCGGTGAGATCGAGCTCGATCGGGACGTAGCCGCCTTCGTGTTTGCCGACGGAAATGCCATTGCACCAAACTTCGGTGAAAAAATCCGCCGCACCGATCGTGAGAAAAACGCGTTTTCCTAACCATGCCCCAGATTCTGGAATTTCGATGGCACGCCGATACCAGCCCACTTCGTAGCGCGGGGCACTGCGGTAGTTCGCACTTGTGACTGAAACCGGATCGACAAAGGCGCGGGTGGAATAATAGTTCTCGTTTCCGGCGGCGTGGGCCTCGCCCCAAGCGGCCAGAGATTCCCAGCAAAACGGCACGATAATTTGTTCGCGCCACTCGGGTCCGCCGGTAGCGAACCATTGTTCTTCGACTCCGCGACATTGCGGATCAAAGCGAAATTGCCATGCTCCGTTGAGATTGAGCCAATCGATGCCTTCCACCAACCCGCGTTGGCGGTCGGGACGCGGGTACTCAGGACGCGGTATCGGCGATAAAAGCATGGCGAACGAACTTTAAGCCAGAGCCACAGCGGCGGCTCGTTTCGTTCCGCTCAGCCGCGTAAACGTGGTGAGCGCCTGGCCTACCACTTGGTCCATGTTGTAATACTTATACGTGGCGAGCCGGCCGACGAAGTGGACGTTGGGCTTCTCCTCCGCGATTTCGTGATATTTTTTGTAGAGCGCCGCGTTGTCGGCACGTGGAATAGGGTAGTACGGGTCGCCTTCGGATTTGGGAAACTCGTAGACGATGCTCGTGAGCGGATGCTCTTGCCCTGTCAGGTATTTGAATTCGGTGATGCGCGTGTAGGCGTACTCGTTCGGAAAATTCACCACCGGCGCCGGTTGGAAAACGGGTTTGTTGTGCGTCTCGTGCTTAAATTCCAAGCAGCGATACGGCAGCTCACCGAAGCGATAATCGAAATACTGATCGATTTGGCCCGTGAAGATCAGCGACTCATACTCCACTTCCTTTTCGATTTCCCGGTAGTCGCAGTTTAGGAGAATTTTGATGTTGGGATGGTCGAGCATGTTTCCGAACATGTGAGTAAATCCGCGTGCCGGCATTGCCTGAAATTTATCGAGGAAGTAGCGGTCGTCGCGGTTCAGCCGGACAGGGACGCGCGCGGTGACTTGCGCGTCGAGCTCGGACGGATCGAGACCCCATTGCTTGCGCGTGTAGTTGCGGAAGAATTTTTCGTAGAGATCGTGGCCGACGCTGTTCACGACGACGTCCTCCGAAGTGGCGATTTTCGCCCGCTTTTCCGCCACCGAGTCCAAATACTGTTTCATCGCGGCCCCGCCTTCCAGGCGCAAGCCGTACAGCTCGTTGATCGTGTCGAGGTTGATCGGGATCGGCAGCAAACGGCCGTCGACCGAAGCGCGCACGCGATGTTGATATTGGCGCCACTCGGTGAAGCGGCTCAGATAATTGAAAATTTCCTCCGAGTTCGTGTGGAAGATGTGAGGTCCGTACTTGTGGATCAGAACGCCATGCTGGTCGTAACAGTCGTAGGCATTGCCGCCGATGTGTGGACGGCGATCGATGATGAGAACCTTTTTGTTGAGCCCGCGCGCCAGCCTCTCGGCCAGAACGCTTCCAGCAAAGCCAGCTCCGACGATGAGATAATCAAACATGGTTCAATTGACCGTTTAGCAATGCGCGGACGGGAAGCGTGGCAGGAGTCTCTTGTGCGGATTGTGCGATCGCATCGAGCACATGCGCGTCCAGCTTTTCGACGATGGCCTCCCAGGTATTTTGCGAAGCGAGCGCGATGCCGCGGCGCACACGCGTTGCGTCGGGTTTGGTGCTCTCTTCGAAACACTGCTGTATAAACTCCTCGCGCGAATTTGCGATGCGCGAGGCGGCGCTGAAATTTGACTTCACTTCGTCGAGTGCAGTGGAAACCACCGGGCGGCCAGCCGCCATATATTCCAACGCTTTGGTCGGATTGATGTATTCGGTCGCAGCGTTGATCGCGAACGGCATCAAGCACACCGAGAAACCTTTGGTGATGGCGGGAAGTTCTTGATAGGACCGTCCTCCGAGCCAGTGCAGATTTTGACGTCGCGGGAAGTCAGCGGGATCGACTTTGGCTGTGGGACCAACCATCGCGATGCTCCAAGCAGGATTCGCATCTGCGAGCTTGGCCAGAAGCTCGTAATCGATACGCTCGTCGATCACGCCGAAGTAGCCGAGCACTTTTCCCGGGAGTTTGGCGATATCTGGATGGATCGGCAGAGTGGCCGAACGAGCTGCACCAAAATGTTCGCAATCCACACCCGTGCCGTAGAAATGGGTGTTTGGGTTAAGCGGAAGCCTTTTCTCGCGCATCTTCCGACCGCCGCAGAAAACCACGTCGGCCATTTTAACGAGCTCGCGCTCTCGTTCGATCAGCTGCGCCGGTGCACCCTTGAACTGCGACAACTCGTCCATGCAGTCGTAGACAATTGCAATTTCGCCGCAGTGGCCGGCGAACGCAGTCACGGCCATCGGATCATTAAACCAGAGCACGGGATGATCGAAGCGGCCGCCGTCGACGGCGCGAAATTCCCGGAGCAACCGGCGGCGTTCCAAATCGATAAAGGTGCCGTCGTGCCAGCGCGATGCAGGCAGGTGCATTTCGAGGACCGTGACGTTCGGATGCGCGGCGGGAATATGAACCTCGCTGCAACTCGCGGCCACCTCGCTGCAATACGTTTCCACAAAAAGCACCGGGCGGGTACGCGCGAGTCGGGAAAGAAATTGCTGTGGCCGTTGCCAGACGCCGTTCCAACTCAAATGGCAAAAGGCGATCAACGGTGCGGGCGATTTGGCGCTCGCACGGCTATTTGATCTGCGCGCCGTTCGCGTCAATGAAGGTGCAACGAGATTGCGAACCGTGGCGGTGGAACCAATGAGAGGAGAGAAAGACATGGCGTCGAAGGTGGGCAAACGTAGGTTGAATTTATGCCGAGCACCTTTGATGCGATGGTTGCACAGTATCGCCCTTTTCTCGTGCAACAGCAGTGATGCTCAGCGGTTTGCTTAGTATAGAGCATGCTGGCGCTTGCTTCTAGAGGGAGAAGGTTTGGCTCAGACTATGGTGACGTTCTCCGGGTCGCGACTCGGACTCAAAGAGCGTTTCTATATACAAGAGATTTGTAATAACGTACGCTGGTACCGTTTAGTCTGAGGGTTTCCCGCCTCGTCGGGCCGGTTCTCTCCCTGTGGCAAACGCAATCAACTCGCCGCCGGCTCTCTAAACGTTAGCTGGAGCCACATACACGCTGGGCAACCTGGAGTCGGTTTCGTGGATAAGGTCGTCGTAGCTAGGCTTGGCCGAATTTTAAGACCTTGTTAGAGATCCGAAAGGACAGGATGCAGTTTAGAGCAGTCAGGTGGCAGCGGAAGTCGTAGCGGGCCACCAGCGGGCATCGACGCACGCTCTTGTTGGATTTGTTCTCGCGTTAAGGTAATCTGCTTATTTCGTTGTACCCTCGTTAATAACAACTTAGGAATGTGAAAGCATAGGTTGGCACACCCCTATCCAAAGCATGAGATGAGAATTTGTCCCAACTCATGGTTTCATCGACAAATCACTGGTGAGTGACACGCCCTTTTTAAGGGTGATGACATAAATTTCGGCCACAAAAACCTCCAAAATAAGCCCAAATCCAGTCTCAAGTGACACATATTTTGGCCAGCGTAAAACAGTTAGCACCGGCTTCAAAAGAGAAGCTGAAGCCCACGAGGCACTTGCAAAGAATCACGGGAAAGACACAAACTGCACCTCACATAGCACAGAGCAGTCGTATCCCTACTCCAGTTCAGCTCAGGATCATCGCAGATGAAAGAGGCTGCGGGTTCTTTCGCGGTTGACCGAGGACAAGCGCCACGAGGCGGGCAAGGCGTTGGGGTGTTCAGTCTGACGTAGGCAAATCTTCCACTCTTGAAACCATAGAGGGTTCATAGCCGAGAAGCTGCTCCAGTGCGTTTTAGCTTCACTTGGCACGCTGGTCCTCACCGTGCATTGGTTGGCCTGTGGGTTCACGTTCAATTCTAATTCACAAATGTTACGGCGGGTGTTGAATTTCGTTAGCCCTTGGTAAATAATGAGTTATTAATCTGCTCATTTTTACAATTCGGCGTAAACTGTAAAAAGGTGACACTAATTTCTGCCAGCGTGAAGTTGCCACACAAGCCTGCCATTTGGCAGATTACCGTGTCACTCACCATCATCACGAGTGTCCGCCAGGAAAGAATGGTGGGCCCACAGGGATTCGAACCCTGAACCAAAGGATTATGCTTACCACTTCGGCTTTCGCCGCCGGACCAGAATCCGTACGTGGTCTGGACCATGCCTTCGCCGTGATGTCTCCATTTTAGGCGGGTGATTATGGTCTCTACACCTTCACGTTATCGAAAGCCGATTACGCGCTTGGCTCGGCGTTGGGTCGCCTCTTGGGCAGGCCGTTCACCGAATTTACACCTGACTACTGGCACGTTTCCATACCAGCGACCCGAACTGAGTCCTCTGCTCTAACCGTTGAGCTATAGGCCCATCAAATTGAAAAGAACACCTCGGCGTCGTTGATGTTACGACGGCTCGTTCTGTCCAAAGAGCGGCGACTCTTTGGATTGTCCACTTTTTTCCAACAAACACGTCAAATAAAGACGGAGTTCCTCGTTACGTCGCGCGAACAAGGCTTTTCACCCCAAGTTCGGACATGTGTCCGGGATTTAAGATTGACTAGATTTTACTAAGCCATCTCACTCCTCGGCCTTCCAACTCCGCCGGGCTTTGTATCGATTGATATAAGATCCGGTGACCTGTATTCAGTGACTGACTGAGTGCATTTTGCCTACACCGAACCCCCTGCTAACTGACATGAACCAAACCCATACAAAACGCGTGGGCGGGCTCTGCTCGTCCATCATCCGCCGTTGCGGCGGATTTGTAGCGATGTTGCTGGGCGTGGTCGCATTGGCGACTACCGCTTCAGCGCAAACCGCTACCATTACTGGCCGCGTGCTTAACCAAGGCACAGGCGGATACCTTAAATACGCCCAAATTCAGGTTGTCGGCACCGATAAGGTGACCTTCTCTGAAGACGGCGGTCTTTACACCCTCACCGGGGTTCCTGCTGGTGAAGTTAAGCTGAGTGTTTCCTACACTGGCTTGGACACGCAGGAAATCACGGTGACTGTTCCCGCCCAAGGCTCTGTGACGAAAGATATCAGCCTTTCGTCGGCCTCGGAATACGGCGACACCATCAAGCTCGGCGAATTCAAAGTCGCGAGCGCCCGTGAAGGTAATGCGAGGGCCATTGTCGAACAACGCCTCGCTCCGAACATCAAGACGGTTATCGCTGCCGATGCATTCGGCGACGTTTCCGAAGGCAACGTGGGTGAATTCCTCCGTTTGCTCCCTGGCGTGACGGTCGACTACGTCGACAACGACGTCCGCACCACTCGTATTCGTGGTCTACCTGGTAAGTATGCGCTCACGACGATGGACGGTCACGCGATCGCCACGGCGGGTTCCGCTTCGATCAACACCGGCCGCCAATTCGAACTCGAGCAGGTTTCACTGACGTCTCTCGATACGATCGAAACCTCGAAGTCTCCGACTCCCGACATGCAGACGCCTGGTCTCGCTGGTAACACAAACATTATCAGCAAGAGCGCCTTCAGCCAAAAAGGTCGCTCGATCAAATACTCGGCCGGCATCGGCATGAGCACGAAGGACCTCACGGTTCGCCGTTCCGACGGTTGGAATGATCAGGACCATTACAAGATGTTCCCGGTCGTGAATGCGGAATGGATCGACACCTTGATGGACGGCAGACTCGGTATCGTTTTGTCCGCCGGCCACTCCTCCTCGTACAACGAGCAGAACGCCATCACCGGTTCCTACACCTTCGACCGCAATCCATACAATAACAGCATGGAAATCCCGCTGGTCACTCAGATCCAGCTTCAGAACGGCCCGAAGATCACCGATCGCGAATCGGTTTTGTTGAACTTGGAATTCAAGGCCAGCGATGATCTCAAGCTCGCGCTCCGCACGAGCTACGGCAACTACAAGGCCGAATTCTATAACCGCAACTGGACCATCAACGCATCGACCACGGCGCAATTGACTTCGACCAACACGGCCAATGTCTGGTCAACCGCGACCAACAACGGCATGCTCGACCGTAGCTATCTTAACACCGGCATTGTCGCTTTGCCCCAGCAAGGTAATTATTTTTACACGACGACTGCAGGTACCACGCAAGCGAACCAGACCCAGACGAACGCTGCGGTGACCGGTAGTAACTTCCGCAAGAGCGGTGGTACTTTTGTGATCAGCCCCGCGATGAGCTGGAAGCTCAACGATTTCAAGATCGATGCAGCCACCTCCTTCTCACGCGCTACCAGTATGTATCGAAGCGGTGCGGACGGCTACTTCTCCTATATCCAAAGCCAGATGAACAACGTGGCTTGGAATTGGGCTAAGACGGGCGAGCGCAGCTACCATATCCAGCAGACCAATTATAACGGCGTTTCCAATACCGGCAGCATGCTCGACATTTCGAACTACACGAGCGGCGGCACGGCCATCAACGAAATCCGCGACGGCGAAGACCGTGTTTGGACGGCGAATGCCGACCTGACTTGGGATCGTAGCGATTGGGCAATCCCGACGACCTTCAAGGCGGGTGCCAGCACCCAGCTGAAGGTTCTAGATATCAACGTTTGGGTTCGCCGCTGGGGTATGACGCTCACGAACACCGGTCCCTCAAGCGCCACAGCGATTAACCTCGGTGATTACGTAGATCCCTACGATCCAGACACGGCTGGTGGTGTCGAATTGCGCGATATCAACGGCCGCGTTGGCTCCATGCCTTCCGCTGACAAGTGGAAACTCTACAGCCTCTTCAAGGCGTATGGTAACGACGATCCTTACTCAATGAGTGCCAATGGACCATTCAAAGCGAATGTGAACCAAAACCTTCGGGCCAAACTCCAGAATCAGTTCGATATCGAAGAAAAGATTCACGCTGGGTATATGATGGCCACCTTCCAACCGATGAAGAAACTTTCCATCGTGGCAGGCCTTCGTTTTGAGAAGACGGAGACCATCGGTCGTTCTTATGATGACAAGGGACTCATCGCTTCGTTGGCTTCAATCGGCATTACAACGACCGCGTACAATGCCATGAACAGCACCCAGAAAGGCGCCATTACAGGCACCGGCTCATCAGCCGACAACGATCAGGCTCTGAACTACGTCTATTATCGCTACGGCAACCGCTCCAAGCACACGCAGGACTACACGAACACCCTTCCGAGCGTTCAGGCGAAATACAACTTCT
The DNA here is from genome assembly GCA_047600805.1 of Nibricoccus sp. Lineage (GTDB taxonomy): Bacteria > Verrucomicrobiota > Verrucomicrobiia > Opitutales > Opitutaceae > JADKHC01. The sequence goes on along the minus strand of JASGKG010000001.1, from coordinate 3,692,691 downwards.
CCAAGAACTTGCTTGTTCGCGCTGCATACTACAAATCGCTGCTGCGTCCTGACTTCCAGCATGCGGTGGGCGGTGTCACTGTAAGTGATCCTTCAACTCCGGGTTACTACTCGTTCACGCTCAAGAACTCCGATCTCAAACCGGAAATGGCCGACAACTTCGACGCCAGCGTCGAATATTACATGGAACCGGTGGGCTTGGTTTCCGTCGCGGTGTTCTACAAGGACGTTAAGGATATTCAGGTCTCCACGTCCCAGACGATCAATAGTCCTTCCGATCTGCCTGAGGCGATCGCCAACCTCGGCATCGGTGATATCAGCTACGGCAACGCGACCATCAGCACCTACACGAACGGACCGAAGACTAACATCTGGGGCGGTGAAATCGCCTACAAGCAGGAGTTGAGCTTCCTCCCGGTCTTCCTGAAAGGATTTGGAGTCGATGCCAACTATACCTACATCCACCCTGAAGACGACCGCCTCTGGGCCTTGGTCGCCAATCCGGGTGACGGTCTGTCGAAGAACGCGTTCAACTTCATTCTGCGCTACAACCGCGCAAAGTTCAGCGGCCAGATCACCACGACGTGGGCTGACAAGAAGATCAACGCCATCAGCAACGTGTCGCTCAATGCGGACGGTACGATCACTCCGACGGGTGCTGCGACCGGTAACTACGGCCTCAACACGAATACCTACACGTGGATTCGCGATCGCTGGCAGGTTAACTTGAACTTGAACTACAAGCTCCATCGTCGCGCCACGCTGTTCTTGAACGTGAGCAATCTGTTCAACGAACCGCAGTATCGCTACACCGAGCAGCCTGAGTACATCAATCGTCACGGCAACTACGGCACCCAATTCACCGTGGGTGTGAAGGGCCAGTTCTAAACAGGTTCTTCGTAGAAATGTTTCAAAGCCAGCTCCGCAAGGGGCTGGCTTTTTTATTCTGGGTCCCTGCTGGTTATTCGTAAGCGTCAATTCGAGTGCCTCGTAGATACGAGAGGTACGAAGCGGTAAGCTATCGTAATGGTAACTACTACGACGCGGGCAATAGAGACGGAGTTGATAGAGACAGGAGAGAAGCGCGATGCGCTCGGACGGCGGCGCACGCCTTCGGAGCGTCGCGCTGAGTTGTTATCGGCATATAAAGACAGTGGCCTTACGCAAAGCGCATTTGCGCGGCGGGAAGGAATCAATTACACGACGTTTTGTAGTTGGGCTCAGCGGGAACGCGAGGCGGGGCGGTTGCCCGTGGCCGAGCCGGGCAAGCAAAAGCCTAGTGCAAATCGGCCGCGCACGGTGCGCTTCGTCGAGGCGGCTTTGCCCGCCGTCGTCGCCGCACCTGCCAGCTTGAGCGTACGGCTAACTGACGGGACGGAGCTGCGTGGCGGGAGTGCGAAGGAACTGGCGGCGTTGGTGCGGGCCTTGCGTGCGTAACCGATGCTGGCGTTTCCTGCAGCGATCAAAATCTACGTAGCAATCGAACCAGTAGATATGCGTAAGCAATACGACGGGCTATGGTCCGCGGTGCAGGCGCAGTTAGACGAAGAGCCCAAGAGCGGAGCGGTCTTTGTCTTCACCAACAAGGAGCGCACCCGTTTAAAAATGCTTTATTGGGATGGCACCGGCGTATGGGTTTTAGCCAAGCGTTTGGAGCAAGGCCGCTTTTCCTGGCCCAAGCCCAGCCAGGCCAAGCGCAAGCTCTCGCTCGCCCCGGAAGCCCTGGCTTTGCTCGTGGGCGGCGTGGAACTCAAGCACGGTTCGCTCAAGCCCTGGTATGAACGATAAAATAACCACAATATTATTGGAACATAATAGCCGGTTGTTGTTCTGAGGTGGCGCGATGCCGCCCGCGGAGGAACTCTACGCCGAAAACCTCGAACTCAAAAATGAGTTGAGCACCTTCAGAAACGAAGTGGCCTCGCTACGCTCCCAGATCGCGTGGTTCAAACAACAACTCTTTGGCCCCGGCAAATCCGAGAAGCTCGATCGCGCACAACTGCTCTTAAAGCTAAACGAACTGGAGAAACTCTGCGCCGCCGAGCGCCCCACCGAGACGATCCACTACGAGCGTACAAAAGGCCCGGGCGAGAAACGCGTCCTGCCTGCCGAAAGCTTTGCGCACCTGCCAGTGAAAGAAACCGTGGAGATCGTCCCGGAGGCGGTGCGGGCCGATCCCGATTTATACGAACGTATCGGCGAAGAGCGCACCTTCGAGGTGGACATCGTCCCACCCCAACTCTTCAAACGCGAGATCGTCCGCCCGAAGTACCGGCACCGCCTAGAGCGCCACCGTGCTCCGCTGCTCGCCCCCGCGCCGAAGCGCGCGGTCGTGGGAGGTTTCGCTTCGGCGGGCCTGATCGCCTGGGCGCTCACCGCCAAATACTGCGATCATCTGCCACTTTATCGACAGGAGAAGATGCTGGCGCGGTGGGGTGCGCCGATCTCCCGCCAAAATTTATGCGACTGGGCCGGCGTGGCCACCGCCTTGCTCGAACCGGTGGTCAAACAGATGAAACAAGACCTGCTGCAGAGCGGTTACGTGCAAGTTGACGAAACACCCATTAGATGCAACGACCCCGACCTGAGGGATGGCAAGACCACTCAAGGCTGGCTCTGGGCGCTCTCGCGACCCGGAGGCGATGTCGTCTTTGAATGGCGGCTGTCGCGCCGACATGAAGAAGCCGAGCGACTGCTCGGGGATTATCGCGGCGTGCTCCAGTCCGACGGCTACGAAGGATACGCCGCCTACGTGCGCTCTCATGCCGATGTCGAATGGGTCGGCTGCTGGGCTCATGCCCGCCGACGCTTCTTCGAAGCCGCGGCCGAACGCCCGAAAACCGCGCAGCGAGTGCTGCAACTGATCGGGCAACTCTATGCGCTTGAGCAAAAATGGGACGAAGCCAAAGCGAGCGAACAACGCTCTGCACTTCGCCAGGAACATTTTGCTCGACCCTTGGCTCGGCTCCGGCGTCTCGTATCCGCATTGCAATTACGCGTGCTGCCTAAATCCGGCCTCGGCCAAGCCTGCGCGTATCTGCTGGGACACTGGCGGCCGCTCACCGCGCACCTGCACCACAGCCAAACCCGACTCGACACCAATGCCGTGGAGAATGCCATCCGCCCGAGCAAACTCGGCGCGAAAAACTGGCTCTTCGTCGGACATCCCGATACCGGTGATCGCGCTGCGGTGATCTACTCGCTCATCGTGTCCTGCCAGCGCCACGGACACAATCCCCACGACTATCTTCGCGACCTGCTCACCCGTTTGCCTGCCATGACAACGGCCGATGACCTGCGCCCACTGCTGCCTTCCCAGTGGAACCGTCCGACACCGGTTGCATCGTAGCTCTCGTACTTACGCAAAGTCGCGACCGGTAACTCTCGTACCTACGACCACGTCAAGGGGGCATCCGAGGCGACGCTTACGGTTATTCGTTCAAACCGTCTGTCGGTTTGTAGAAAGTGAATTGATCCGCCGAGTCAGGGATAGCTAGAGTTTTTCTTTATGCCGCCACCGCCGAGCACCTCCGTGCCAAGTAAGCCCGCCGATTCCGGTCCCAATTTTTGGGATCGCAAATGGCTGATGTTTGTAGGCGGCGCGTTGCTCGCGGTCGCGTTGTTTGCGGCTTACAGGAACAGCTTTTCGGTTCCCTACCTGCTCGATGACCCAGATTCCATCGAGAAGAACACCTCGATCCAGAAAGGATTTCTCGAAGCTCTGAATCCGCCGCGAAACAGTGGCATCACTGTCAGCGGCCGCCCGCTTCTCAATCTCACGCTGGCGATCAATTATCATATCCACGGAACGAGCGTCGCGGGCTATCACGCGGGAAATCTGATCATCCATTTTCTCGCCGCACTTTGTCTCGTCGGAATAGTTCGACGCACGCTCAAAAAACCGGTGCTGGCGTCGAGATTCGGAAAACACGCGACGCTGCTAGGGTTTGCGTCGGGGTTGCTCTGGGCGCTGCATCCGTTGCAGACAGAATCGGTGACGTATGTTATCCAACGCGCCGAATCGTTGGTGGGGCTTTGTTATCTACTTACTACCTACGCGTTCATTCGTGCAACAGACTCCTCATCGCGTGTGTGGATGGTGGTCACGGTTGCCTCATGCTTTGTCGGGATGACCGCCAAAGAAGTCATGTCGACAGTGCCGATCATTTTGTTCCTCTATGATCGTACATTTGTGACCGGCTCTTTTGTGGCGAGCTGGAAGCAGCGCCGCGGCTTTTATCTATGGCTTGCTTCGAGCTGGTTGGTGTTGTTGGCCTTGATTGTATCGAGCGGCGGCCGTGGTTCGACAGTGGGTTTTGGTACTGTCTCCGTGTTGGACTATTTGCTCACGCAAGTCTCGGGCGTGTGCCGCTACTTGAGGTTATCTCTCGTACCGCTCGGCCTGATTTTCGATTACGGAGCGGTGGTTGAAAAGGAAACCGAGGTGATTGTCGCGTCTGCGCTGCTGTTGCTGCCGATTTTGGCGGTGACGGTGTGGGCGGTCATAAAAAAACCAGCTGTAGGTTTTCTCGGGGCGTGGATTTTTATAATTCTAAGTCCCACGTCGACTATCATCCCGGTGGTTACGCAACTGGTCGCAGAGCATCGGATGTATACTTCGTTGGCCGCCGTCATGGTGGGTATTGTATTGGTTTTATATACGATTTCGCGGAAACACTGTGTGTGGCTTATAGTGTTCGTCGGAGCGGTTTACGGAGTGCTCACTTTTAACCGGAATATCGTTTACCAGTCTCCCATTTCGATTTGGGAGGACACGGAAAGGAAGGTTCCTTCCAGTGCGCGGGCGCTTACGTGTCTTGGTAACGCCTACCTCAACGCCGGCCGCACCCAGGAGGGCCTTGCGGCATTTAGCGAGGCGGTGAACCTTATACCGGATGCGTGGAGCCTAACAAATCTCGGGGTTTCGATGGCCAAGCTGGGCGAAGTGAAAGAAGGGCTCGAGGTAATCGAGCGAGCGGTTCGGCTCCGTCCAGAATTCGCACAATACCACGCGATCTATGGGAATGCGTTGCTCGTGGCCAAACGGCCGGCGGATGGGATCGCTGCACTAAAGAAAGCGGTGTCTCTCGACCGTGAAAATGTTAGCTATCACTTCGACCTCGCGAATGCCTATTCGCAAATCGATCTTCATGCGGAGGCGGAGGCCGAGTATAAAGAGGTTTTGCGCCGAGCGCCCGATGACGTGCAGGCGCTCACCAATTACGGTGCCATGCTCTGTCGCATTAAGCGCATACCTGAATCGCTGGAACTGCTAGAAAGGGCTTTGCGCTTAAAACCCGACCTCGCGCGTGTACACAGTAATTTGGGTGTGGCTTTGCTTGCGACGCCGCGAACGGAAGAGGCCGTGAAACACCTAAAGAAGGCGCTCGAAATCGAGCCGGATCTGGCCCAGGCGCACTACAACTTAGCGAACTATTACGCAGAGACAGGAAACAATGCTGAGGCGATTGCCCACTACGAAGTGCTACTTAAAAAAGATGAGCCCAACGCCGAGACGCTGAGCAATCTTGCTGTCGTGTATGCGCGGGAGAATCGGCTTACCGATGCGGTGAAAACACTGGAAAAAGCGCTTGCTCTGGATCCAAACCATTCGGCAGCCCGCGAGAACTACGAAAAAATCACCAACTATTTGAAGCAGCATCCACAGTAACGGATCGCGTCGAGTATCCGGCGGAGCACTTCTTGTCGCTGCGGTTTGGTTATCTCTTCGAGAGCGCCCTAAGCGCGGTATCGCGATTGCGCCGCGCTTCGATGGACGACGGATTCAAGCGCAAGGCTGCTTCGAAGTGTTCGAGTGCTTCGGCTAGACTGTCTGGCTTGTGGGCCAAAAGCCGTCCGAGGTTATTGTGGGCTTCCGCAAAATCGGGGGCGAGTCGCAAGGCTGTCCTGTACGAGTCGATGGCTTCGTTTTGCTTTCCCAGTCTGGCGCGCACCGCGCCGAGGCTATAATGCGCTTCGGCGAAAGACGGGTCGAGGCGGACACTGGTTGCAAGTTGAGCTTCTGCCTCCGGCAGCTCCGTCGGATTTTCTGCCAGAAGAAGCCCGAGATTGTAATGGGCGGCGACATGATCCGGGCGCAGCTCAATGGCGCGTTGATAAGCGGCTTTCGCGTCGGCGGTTCTTCCGCTTTGCTCGTAGATCCGTCCCAATTGGTAATGTCCTTCGGTTAGCTTTGGGCGGAGTTGCACGGCTTTTTCCATCAATCGGAGAGCCTCGGTTTTCTTTGTGTCGTCGGCCAGGAGCAGAAGCGCCAGATTGAAATTAGCCTCCACCAGATCGGGCATTAGCGCCAACGCGTTGGTGAATGCCGCGGCTGCTTCCGTGCGGCCGTTTGGCTGCTCCACCAGCAGCATTCCGAGATTGTTGTAGGCTTCGGCGTACGAGGGATCGCTTTCGATCGCTGCGCGGTACTCGGCAATGGCCTTCTCCGCGTTGCCTGGCTGCTTGGCGAGGAGTGTTCCCAAGTTGTAATGGGCGAGGGCGCTTTTCGGGTTTCGTGCGAGAATCGCCCAGTAAAATCCTTCCTCGTTGGCGAAGATGCGACTGTGCTGGCGGCTCGCAACTCCGAGGAATAGCAACGCCACCACGGCCGTCGCCTGAATCGTGATTTTGGCGGTGGTGAGCGGATTGGCAAAAAACATTTCTGCTAAAGCGGCCGCGCCGACTGCCAGTGGCACCAGATTCAAGTACATGAAATGATCGGCCACATACGAAAAACGGAAGGGATAAACATTGAAAAATCCCAAGACCGGAAAGAGCAGCCCGCCAAACACCAACAACCAAGCCAATGGTCCACGGTGTTTTCGCGCAAACCACGCGGCTGCTCCAACTAGAGCCACCGCGCCAAAGGGGAATATATATTGCCACGCTTCACCCGCATCAATGGTCCAGCGTGGGTAATTGAAGATCAGCCCTGTTGGGCAGAGGGCCTTGCCGAGGTAAAACCAGAATACGCGCCCCGCCAGCAAAACCCGCTCCGTCGCGCCCAACGTGAAGGCTGCTCCTTCCGCACCGATCGAGTGCTTTTCGAGCCAGGCGGTGTTTAAACCGGCGGCCGCTCCGACGAGAAACCACGGCACGAGTGGTAGAATATCGCGCCGCCATCGCAGGGAGCCGTTGCGCCACCAGAGAACCACCAGCAACACCGCAGGAAGCGTGGCGGTCACACTCTTGCTCAACAACGCCAGCACGAAAAAAAGCACCGCCGCCGTGTATTTCCAAGCGCTGCGGCTGTCATGAAATTTCAAATACACCAGCGCGGAGCTGAGGAAGAAAATGCACGAGAGCGTATTTTTCTGTTCTGAAATCCAACCGACCGATTCCACCGCGACCGGATGAAGTAAAAACAAGAGTGCGCCCCAGTACGCACCGCGGCAGAAACCGAGCTTTTTAATCGCTGTTACGAGTAACACCGCAGCTGTGGTGTGCAGAAACACATTCACCGTGTGATACCCAACCACGGCGTCTCCCCAAAGTTTTTGCTGCAGCCAGAAAAAGCTGTGGATGACTGGATAATACTGTGCGGTTTCCCAAGGGCTTGTCCATATGCGCACCAAGCCGGTCCAGGTGCGCAGTTCCGGACGGGTCACGTGATGAAAATCATCGTAGATGAACGGCCCCTGTAACGCTGGCCAGTAGACGAGAAGTGCCAGCCCGGCGAAAATCGCGAAAGCCGCCGCGTCCCGACGTGAGCGAGCGAGCCATGTTGGATGGGGCGAGTCGCTCTTTGAGATCACGCGTCGAGTCGATAATAGCTGCTTCGTTACCGGCAACGTATTTCGGAACGGTCAGCGAAGCGGCAGCAGGGTGCGCTGCACGTTGAATGAAACGATTTAGCCATTTAGGCCGCTCAGGTGTGCACAACCGAATTTCGCCTTCCGCGGGAGATCACCGGATCAGACTGGTCGCAAAAACGGCAGAAATCGCCCTTGCGTCGCGGACACGTATCTTTGACGCTGTCGTCTCCCTGCAAGTCCGGCTCCTCGGCTGGACTGAATCTAAGCATCATTTCTGTCCCCATGAAATCCTCAGCATTGCTGTTTGTCGCTTCGCTTTGGGGCGCTGTTTCGGTTTGCGCCGCCGAGAAGCTAACCATCACCGTCACCCACGATCTCGCGATCGCGCGCCCGTCCGAGACGATCACTGTTCCATGGAGCGAGGTAAACAAGGCCCTGCCGCACGCCTTGCTTCAAAAAATCGTGGTCAAGGATTCGGCCGGCAACAGCCTACCTTACCAAGTAACCAACGTCGCACCTCAGGCCAAGGACCCGAAGGTGGAGGGTGTCGCGTACGGTGAATTGATCTTCCAACATGACTTCGCGGCGGGCGAAAAATCCGCGACGTTCACGGTCGAAAAGACTGAAACGGTCTCGCCGGTTTTCCCCACGAAGGTTTTTGCGCGTTACGTTCCCGAGCGCCTCGACGATTTCGCTTGGGAAAACGACAAGATTGCTCACCGCACTTATGGTCCGGCACTCGCCGCACCTGCGCCGCAAGGTTCCAACAAGGAAGTGCTCGTCACGAGCGGTTTGGACATTTGGTGCAAACGCGTCAGTTACCCGATCGTTGATCGCTGGTACAACAAGGGCCACGACCATTACCACCACGACGAAGGCGAGGGCATGGACATGTACAATGTCGGCAAGTCCCGCGGTTGCGGTGGCACCGGCATCTACGACAACGGCACGTTGTATGCGGGCCGCAATTACGCCTCGTGGAAGGTTCTGGCCAACGGGCCGGTCCGCGCGATTTTCGAACTCACTTACGACGCTTGGGATGCCAACGGCGTAAAAGTTTCTGAGGTGAAACGTTTCACCGTCGACGCCGGGCTAAATCTCGACCGGATCGACAGCACGTTCACCTTCTCCGGTCCCGCCGAGCTCACCGCTGCGGTCGGTCTCAACAAGAACAACGCCGACAAAAACCAGGAGCCCAAAACCGAAGTTATTCAAAACGAAGGCTTGGCGATTCTGGGTCAGTGGGTCGTGCAGAAGAGCAACGATTCGCTCGGCACTGCGATCATTCTGCCGAAAGGCGCGCTCGCGGGTTTTGTCGATGAGACCGGCAAAGACGTAGCTAACCTTTTGGCCCTTACCAAAGTTAAGTCCGGCGTTCCGGCGGCCTATTATGTGGGCGCTGGTTGGAGCCGAGCCGGTGAGTTCAAAACCAAGGCGGACTGGGAAGCCTACTTGCAGGCTTTCGCTGCTCGGGTGAACTCGCCGATCAAAGTGTCGCTGTCGGCCGCCAATTGATCCAAAGCGATTTTTTCTGCCGAACGATACGACAAAATATGAGCGAGGAGTGATCTTGCGCTCCCCCTTTCCAGTCCAAAACTCAAACAAACCCATTAAGCGATGAAACTTCATTACTTCCCCAGTCCCAAACAGGCCAACGTTCTCAGCACAGAAGAGCTGCGCGAAAATTTCCTCGTGCAAGGTCTATTCCAGCCCGGCCAGATTGTTACGCACTACACCGATCTCGATCGCATGATCGTCGGCGGCGTGCTGCCGACGAGTGCGGCGCTTGTGCTCCCGAGCTACAAAGCGACCGGAACCAGCTTTTTCTTGGAACGGCGCGAAATGGGCATTCTCAATCTCGGTGCTCCGGGCGCCGTCACCGTCGCTGGCAAACGCTACGATCTGGGAACTCTGGACTGCCTTTACATCGGCCTCGGTGAAAAAGACATCGCGTTCGAAAACGGCCCAAGCGGCCAAGCGGCATTCTATTTCGTCAGCACCCCGGCGCACGCGAAGTACCCGACCGCCGTGATGCGTCGCGCTGACGTCAAGACCGACCCAATCGGCGATGTCACGAAGGCCAATCGTCGCCGAATCAACAAATATATCCACATCGATGGCATCAAGAGCTGCCAGCTGGTTCTCGGTTTCACCGAGTTCGAGCCAGGCAGCGTCTGGAACACGATGCCTCCACACACGCACAGCCGCCGCACCGAAGTTTATCTCTACTTCGATCTTGCGGACCAGATGGTTGTCCACCTCATGGGCGAACCGAATGCCACGCGCCATTTGATCGTTCGCGATCGCGAAGTAGTTCTCTCGCCGGCCTGGTCGATCCACGCTGGTGTCGGCACGGCGAGCTATCGTTTCGTCTGGGCCATGGGCGGCGACAATCAGGTCTTCGCTGACATGGATCCCGCTCCGATCTCCGAACTGCGTTAACCGAACTCTTTACCACACCCACACAAAAAAATGAGCTCAATCCTCGATCTGTTCAAACTCGACGGCAAAGTCGCCGTTGTTACTGGTGCTGCCCGTGGTCTCGGCCAAGGCATGGCGCTCGCGCTTGCTGAAGCTGGCGCCGACGTCGTCGCTGTCGATATTCTTCCTGCTGACGACACCGTCAAGCAGGTGAAAGCCATGGGCCGCAAGGCCGTTGCCATCGTGGGCAACCTCGGTGATCGCGCCGCGATTCCTCAGGTGATCGCCGATGCGAAGAAGCACTTCACCGGTCTCGACATTCTTGTGAACTGCGCGGGCATCATTCGCCGTGAGGATTTCCTGAAGTTCTCCGCGAAGGATTGGGACGACGTGATGGGCATCAATATCGATGCTGTCTTCTTCCTGAGCCAAGCCTTCTGCAACGACGCCGTCGCACGCGGTGCGAAAGCGAAGATTATCAACATCGCCTCGATGCTCTCGTTCCAAGGCGGCATTCGCGTTCCGTCCTACACCGCTTCCAAGAGCGCTGTCGCCGGTCTTACTCGCCTGATCGCGAACGAGCTCGCCAGCAAGGGCGTCAATTGCAATGCGATCGCCCCCGGCTACATGGCGACCGACAACACCGCTCCGCTCCGCGCCGACACGAATCGCGCCAACGCCATCCTTGAGCGCATCCCGGCCGGCCGTTGGGGCACGCCTGACGACCTCAAGGGTGCAGTGGTCTTCCTCGCTTCGGCTGCTTCCGATTACATCAACGGTTACACGGTTGCTATTGATGGCGGTTGGCTGGCTCGCTGAGCCGGGAGCAATTCTCGAAATCTTCAAGCCCGGGTTCACGCCCGGGCTTTTTTGTTTATACGAGTGAAACACGCATTCTGCCCTCTCTGCGCCGGTCACGCGTTTCTTGCTTTCCTCCCCAGAAAATCACCAGTTGGCCAGCTCGTGCGCCCCGTGGCGGGTATATAGTAACGTAACATGCCCCGTTTGTTTCTTTCTGTAGCACTGCTGTCTCTTTTGCTCGCTTCGGGCTCTTGTCCGACCTGGGCGGGTGCGGCACGAACTCAATCGCTGGCCGGCGAATGGCAGATTCGTCTTGATGAACAAAACGAAGGCCTGACGGCTGATTGGGCCGGAAAGGGCCTGCCCGTTTCAGCTGGAGCCATTAAATCTTCGATCCAATTGCCAGGCTCGACCGACCAAGCTGGTATCGGCAAACCCAACCCTGTCGCTCCCTCGCTTGCGGGGCTTTATCGTCCGCTCGTTTATACCGGCGCTGCCTGGTTCGAGCGGAGCATCGAGATTCCTGCGGCTTGGGCGGGGAAGCAAGTTCGGCTCACGCTTGAGCGCAATCATTGGGTTACGCAAGTCTGGCTCGACGGCCGCGACCTCGGAACACGCGATAGCTTGGTCACGCCTCATGAATATGACCTTGGACAAGTTCAGCCGGGCAACCATCGGTTGACGATCCGAACGGACAACACGCTTAAGTACGATCTCGGCCGTTTTGTGCACATCAACTATGACGGCACACAGACGAATTGGTGTGGCATCATCGGCCGGATCGAGCTCGACGCGCGGGATTTAGTCGCAGTCGAGTACGTTCAGATTTATCCCTCCGCGGCTGAACATAAAATCAAGGTTCGGGCGCGAATCATCAATGCTTCGGAAGCGGCGGCGAGTGGTGAAATGACCCTGCTGGTCAAAGATAGAAACCTGAACAAGCAGCTTGCTCTCAAAACGCTGAAAGTGGAGTGCCCTGGAGCCAGTGCCGAGATCGAAGGCGAAGTGTCGCTTGGCGATACTGCGAGGTTGTGGGACGAGTTTTCGCCTGTTCTGCACGATCTTCACGTGACGCTGAAGACCACGGGGAAATCCAGGTGGAGCGACGAAAAAGTGTTCCCCTTTGGCCTGCGGGACTTTGGAACTAAAGGAACGCAGTTCACGCTCAACGGACGGCCGGTTTTTTTCCGTGGAAATGTCGAGAACGCTATCTTTCCGCTCACCGGTTTTCCGGCAACAGACGTGGCGGGCTGGAAACGCATCTTCGGTGTTCACAAGGCCTATGGCTTGAACCACGTGCGCTACCACTCGTGGTGTCCACCGGAAGCCGCTTTTGTCGCAGCCGATGAGTTAGGAATATTTTTGCAGGTTGAAGGGCCCATTGCCAACGTGCCGACGGGCCCGATTCCCGCGCGTGACGCTTTCATCGCCGAGGAACTCAGGCGCATTTTGCGCGTGTATGGCAACCACCCGTCATTTGTTTTGCTGACGCCCGGCAACGAGATGCGCGGCCGCAAAGAACCATTGGCGGCCATGGTGGACGAATGCGTGGCGGCGGATCCGCGGCACTTGTATTCAATGTCCACCTACGGCTTCGGAATTCTGACCGACAATCGCCAGTTCACCGTCCTCAGCAAGGCACGCGGGGTGAAAAGCGAGGGCACCGAAAACGATTTCCGCAATATCGTGGCAGACGACGCGCGTCCGATCATCGCCCACGAAGTGGGCCAGCATTCGATTTTCCCGAACTTCGCAGAAATGAAAAAGTACACGGGCATCGTGCGCCCAGCGAACTTCGAAATTGTCCGCGATGCACTTGCCGCCAAAGGCATGTTGCCGCTCGCGCCGAAATTTTTCGAGGCAACGGGCCGGCAGTCGTTGCTCTTGTACAAGGAAGAAATCGAGCAGGATCTGCGCACGCCGGGTTTGGCAGGGTTCCAATTGTTAGACTTGCAGGATTACCCGGGGCAGGGAACCGCTTTAGTCGGAATTCTAGATCCGTTGTGGGAGAGCAAAGGCCTGATCGCTGAGGAGAAATTCCGCGAGTTTTGTGATGTAACGGTGCCGCTGCTCCGCATGAAAAAGCGTACCTACTTCGCCAACGAGCCGTTCAACGCTTCCGTGGAAGTGTCGCATTTCGGTGCGACCGCGTTGCCGCAGACCGCAGTTCGTTGGAAAATTACCGATGAACGATCCCGCGAGATCGCTGGCGGCTTGCTGCCGGCAAAGAAGATTGAGACGGGTGGTTTGACGCCGTTCGGCACTTTCGGGGCGAAGTTCGAAAAGGCGAATTCTCCGGCCAAACTCACGGTGACGCTTGAGCTTGAAGGTGCGAACGGCCGCAATTCTTGGGAAATTTGGGTATATCCAAATGTTGAGCCCGTGACCGCGCCAAGTGGAGTGCTTGTTGCGAAGCAGTGGGACGCCGAGACGGCTGCGGCGCTCGCGCGCGGTGAGAAGGTGATCCTGTTCCCGCAAGGCACGTTTGCTGGCTGGAAGAAAGGATCTTTCAAACCTGTTTTTTGGAGTCCCGTTTGGTTCAAATCAGATCCAGGAACGATGAGCATCCTTTGCGATCCGAAGCATCCGGCCTTGGCCAAGTTCCCGACCGAATTTTATGCGAATTGGCAGTGGTGGGATTTGATGAACCGGTCTGGCACGTTTGTTCTGAACGAGGCACCCGCGAATTTCGAACCGATCGTTCGGGTCATCGATAATTTTAGTCGTAACGACCGTTTAGGGAATGTCTGGGAAGCGAAAGTAGGGCAGGGGCGCCTGCTGGTCTGTTCAATCAACCTGACCGATGATCTTGAGCGGCGGCCGGCAGCCACGCAGCTTCTGAGGAGCTTATATTCGTACGTGGGGTCGAGCGAGTTCACACCGAAACAGTCTTTACCTCCAGAAGTGCTGAACAAGATTTTTGCGCCCGCCATTTTAGGGGTTATGCAGAAGCTCGGTGCCAAGGTGGTGCGCGTGGATAGCGAAAACGAGCAGAGGCGCGGGGATAATCTCGTCGATGGCAATCCGGACACGGTCTGGCAGACCCCATGGAATGACGGCGCGCCTAAGTACCCGCATCAGTTTACGGTCGAATTCCCGACTTTACTTGTGGCGAAAGGTTGTCGTGTGCTGCCCCGGCAGGACGGTAATATCGAAGGCGGCATTAAGGATTACGCGATCTACGTCAGCCGAGACGGCTTGGACTGGGGCGAGCCAGTGCTCAAGGGTACGCTCGATCCGGGCCAGGAGGTGAAGACGTTGCTGTTCCCGACTCCTTTGGAGGTTAAATTGGTTCGGTTCGTGGCGCTTTCAGGTGTCGACAAGGAGGCACCTTCGGCGGCCTTGGCCGAATTCGAAATTATACCGGAATAACCGGCCGTTTGCAGAACTTGCTGCCGTCAGAGTTACTTCCTGATGAGAAGCAGCCAACTTCCGCTGTTCGGCTTCGCGATGGTCGCTCCCGGCGGCACTGCGACGGCTTTGCTCGTGCCGTTTTTTACGTCGAACCAAGTGCCGCTGGCTTCCTGCAACTCTGCTGCCGGGTCGAGCGCGATCTGCTTTCCTTCGGCGGAGAAGTAGAGCTGGCAACGCTTAGTTTTGTTCGAGAGGCACCACGTTCCGGGGCTAATATCGACCGGCTCCAATTCAGCGAGCACGTTTCCCAGCTCGGTTCTCACGAACGAAATCAATGCGTGGTCGTCTCGATCGTCCTTCAACGGCTGCGCGGCTGCGTAGTCGGCCAGCAACGGTTGAGCGCCGCCGGCCATCAAGATGGGAAGAGGGCCTTGCCCGGCGTGACCTGCGATGATCGCTGTTTGAGGAAAACGGTCGTGGTACTCGCGGACCTGTTTGTAAACGAGTTCCGCCGTTGAGAGAGGGACTGCGTCTCTTCCGAATTGGGCGATACGATTTTCACGAAACGCGAGTTGGCCATCGGTGTGTGGTGCAAAAAGGGAACCATCCCCTAGATACTGCCAGTAGCGCATGTCGATTGCCGCGATGGCTGACGAACGCTTCGGATCCGCGAGAATGCTGTCGGTGATCGTCTTGCTCGTGTTAAGAGCGATCAGTGCCTTCTTGCCGCGCGCGGTTTCCCATTCCGCAACGGTATCGAGGAAGAATTGTTGAAACGAAAGTGGGCCGGCAAACTGGAACGCCAGCGTGTGGATGACGTTGGGTTCGTCCGCAAACACATCCAGCCCATGCCAGATGAACTGCTGGTGCAGCGCCCGTCGGACCGGGTTGGAGACATCGTAGAAGTCGGCAACGATGCCTATCCGTGTGTCTCCGCTAGTGAAGGGAGGTGGTTCGGTAAAGCCCGTTTCCTGCAGACAGTTGGCTGATCGCCAAGGAAACTCGGCCCAATGGGCGGCCGCCTCCACGAAATTGTGGTGATTATAGAAATGGTGGTAGAGCACCATGTGGTGCTTTGCGCATTCGCGTGCGAATTCCCGCAGACGTCCCCAATACCACGGGTTAAATTTTGTCAGATCGTATTTGCTCAGCCCGTCTGCCGCCGTGCCTTGGCCGCTGCGAGCCCACGGCGATTCATAGAAAGGAGCCCAGACGTCAGCCGTGGTTCGGGAAACAGTCAAGTGGTCATCGCGCCGACGGTCGTACCAAAGGCCGGGCCACACCTGAACGAGGCTGTTGCCGTTTTTCGCCAAGCGAGAGGCGAGCTCGGCCAAATCTTCGGTGAGACCGGGGCCGGTTTTCCCCGGCGACCAGCGCGTCGCGCTCCAACCCAATTCGGCGGCCCGGCGAGGGATCGTCTGACCTTTCCACCAGGCATTGCTTGTTGCTGCACCAAACAAATCCTCAGAGCCAAAAACGAAGCGTCCATTCTTTACGGCCAGAACCGCGGGTTGGGAGGCCTCAGCTATTTGGGTGCGCGGACTACGTTCGGCGACGTTTGCCGGGGCCGGGCGTTCCTTCGCCGAAAATACTTTTGGCTCCAAAACCGCGAGTGCCTTTTCTCCCAAACGGGCTCGCAATTGCGCTCGATAAAGGGACGGCGTCGAGGCGTCCTCAAACGCTTCGTTTGGCGCGTCGGGTGGGCTTTGGATAACGGTACTTTGGACTTTGCAGTTCCATGCCGTCGAATTCGCCGCATTCCATCCGGCTCCCTGCCAACCCTCGCCGACATTTCCCAGAACCAATCGGCCGCTGTCTTGCTTCAAGTTGTCGAACAGTACGCCAGACGCCCAACTTTCAATCGATCCGCTGTCGCCTGTTGCGCCGGTAGCGATGCAATCGAGAAACACGTTAGGTCCGGCTGAGCACAGTCCGGCGAGAAACGGTTGCCGCGCTCCCTCCACTCTGCAGCGTTGAACCAAAATTTGTTGGCCACCGACGTAGAAGCCGAACCGTCGCCAGCCGGCATCCGCGCCTACATGCGAACCGCTCGTGCAATCTTGCACGGTGATCCGGTTTGTTTTTGGACCGAGCCAAACCGCGGCGCTGACAAAATTTTCCACAACGACATTTCGCACCCAGGCGTCTCCAGTATTTTCAAACTGAATACCGATCCAGGCGTGTTCTTCGTCAGCTGGCGAAGACGCGTCAAATTCGCTTCGCAGCGTCAAGTTTTCGATACCGACGTTTTGGAGCCCAGCCGCAGATTCAATTTTCCCTACGAATCCTGCGCCATACTTCAGTTCAATTGCCGTAGTGATCGGCGCGTCGAGTGTCACGGTTTTGTTCGCTTTGTCGATATTGGTGATGACGCGCTGCCACTCGATGTCGCGTGAGCCAGCGGCCCAGTTGAGGCGGATGTCGGGAAAGTTGCCGCTGAACTTGTTCATCCCGAGCGATGCGATCCATTCCACGGTGCTCGGCCGACGCACAACGACTTGGCCACCGGGCGCGAGCCCTTCGACAGTCGTGAGCTTAAGCTGTCGGGTGCCCGGCGGTGCGTCTTCAGTGACGCGGTAACTGACATCGGAATCGAACCTCTGATCTGGGCGGCTCACTTGGATCAGTGATCGCCTCGACTTCCCGGTCGCGATCAATGTCGCGCCAGCGCCACGCAGAATGACGCCGGAACTACGAATACGAACCTGCCCGTCGATGCGAAAGTTGTCCCCGCGCAGAAGAAGAACCCCGCGAAATCCAGAACCATTCGGTTGAAGCAGGGAAACCCGATCGATGGCATTTTGGAGCTGAGCGGTATCATCTGCTCCGGTGGGAAAAACCTCCGCTACGACTGGCACATCGGGAATCGCGTGGCCGCCGCCACCAAACCCGGCGTGAGAGAAATCGATTGGCGGCTTTGCACTCAAGTTCGCAGTCAAAGCGCCGAAATAAGAGCACAAGATAATCAGTGAGAGACGCATACCTGCAGTGTATCCCAGTGAGTGATACCCGTCACGCCAATCATGTTGGTGTGGAGTGACTAGCCGGTCACAGGGTAAATCACCATTACTGGGGATGATTTTTTGCGGCTCAAATTGATATAACATTTGAACCCTGCCTGCCCTACCAGCTTGGCAGAAACCTACCACCCCCTACCAACCTCAATCGTGATGGCTAACGCATGGCGTTTCCCATCAGTGATCGTTTTCAGCTATCGCCCAATTGTCTTCTTTTGCATCTCCCACCAGGGATGCAGCAACCCGTAAAGCCCCTCCGTCATATGGTTTACCTACGTCGTATAGTTATGTTCTTTGCCGCGTTGGCTCTCGCGCTGTCTGCCCAGGCGCAGCAGGCTACCGGCGTCATCAAGGGCCGCGTTTCCAATGCTGGTACCGGCCAATATCTCCGTAGTGCGGTCATCGCAGTCGACGGCACCGGAATCAAAATCAAGACGGATGAACAAGGTAACTACGTTATCACTGACTTAGCACCGGGTGTCTATACACTCGTCGCGTCGTTCACTGGTTTGGACACCGAGAAAAAGACCGTCGAGGTCAAGGCGGCTGGAGAGTTGTCCTTGGATTTTGATCTTGGCTCGGAGATTTACGTGTTGGGCCAATATGTGGTGGCCGCCGAACGCGAAGGTTCCGCCAAGGCGATTCAGGAACAACGTGAAGCCAATTCTATTAAGAACGTGGTCGCGAGCGACTCGTTCGGCAATATGGTCGATGGAAATATTGGTGAGTTGATGAAGAACCTCCCCGGCGTCACAATCGACTATGCGGATGGCGAAGATGCGTCGGCGATGCGCATCCGTGGTATGGACCCCGCGATGATGAGCGTGACGATGAACGGCAACGCGATTGCGAGTAATGCGCAGAGCACGTCTCGAGCGTTTTCTCTAAGCGATCTTGCGGTTCAAAACATCGAAGAAATCGAGGTTAACCTTGCGCCAACTCCTGACGTCCCGGCTAATTCGCAAGGCGGTTCAGTGAATTTCAAGACTAAGAGCGCCTTTAGTCAAAAAGGGCGCCGTATTCGACTTGATGGTAACCTCAGTATGAACAGTGCCGCGTTGGACTTCCAGAAATCGCCTGGCGGCCAGCGTACTCCGGACCGAAAGATCAAGCCCGGCTTCAACCTTTCTTATTCCGAAGCGTTCGGTAAAATCCGCCCGATCGGTGTGAGTCTGAACGTAGGTATGGCTCAGAGATACCGGTTTAACTATCAGTATGATTTGCCAGGCGGATATGCGTATGACCTCACCCAGCTTGATGCCCACAAGGGTACAGTGGCTCCCGATATCTATGCAACCGTTCCCTCGTTACGTTGGTACGAGCGTGGTCAGGCCAATGATCGTTGGTTCGCTTCGCTGGCGCTGGAGTGGAAGGTATTCGATAGCACCACGCTTTTTGTTAACAGTTCGTACACGTACGACAAGGGCATCGGCAACTATCAACACGAAATGCGGGTAAATTCGGGATCGGGCCAAGACTCGAACGCTAATTTTAATACTATTTCAACGACAGCTGGCTCGTCCATCGCGATGACTTCGACGGTGTCGAACGTTAACACCAGGACGTGGAACTTGAATCCGGGTGTAAAACATCGTTTTGGCAATTTCGAGCTGAACTACGACGCGTACATTTCCAAATCCTCTTATCAGCCAGATAAAGAACAGAACTATTCAGTGGGTTACGGAATCGATGCATTGGGTCTGAGGGTGGACAATGTCGCGACGTCGGCAGACGCGGTGTTGACCCAAACCAACAAAACTGCGACTAATGACTACTTAGTTCTGAATAACTATAAGGGGCTTTCTCTCACTCAGAACTTTGCCACCGGCACTGACACACAGCTGGGCGCCAAGATCGATGGGAAGAAGCCTTTAGAGCTTTTTGGTATGCCGGTTATTCTTCAAGCGGGTGGTCGTGCAACCGAATCCGAACGTGTTGCGCAGCGGTACTATCGGTTGTACAAAATGACCGGTAATAAAGGCACTTCTGTCTTCAATACAGCGGCCGAGCCGAAGTTGGGCCAGTTCTATGATGTATACTTCACCAACAAATGGTCGTTCGACAACGCTATCCCGTTTTGGATCAGTCCCTATCGTATATGGGATTACTTGCAGGCCGCACCTGACAAGTTCTATACGAGCTACTTGGACTTAACTAATCTCAATACAACGCAGCAGAGCGACTACGTACGCACAAAGGAAGGCGATCGTTATAGTCGCGAACGTATTTACGCGGGCTATGGCATGGCGACGTTGCAGCCCTTCCGCTCTCTCACTGTCATGGCAGGCGCGCGTTATGAGCTAACAGAACTCAAGGGCAAGGGCTGGCTGCTTGATAGCACAGATCGGCCGTTTAATGGAGCGTACCCTACACATAAATTCAGCCGTGATGATCCCGCCTCGCCATATTACGGTATCGACGATTGGACCGCTCTTAATCTGATCCTCACCAAGCAAAAGAGGACTAAGGTTTACGATAAGGTTTTCCCAAACGTTCAGGTGAAGTATGAGCCGATCAAAGATCTAATCGTTCGTGGGGCGTTTACCACTGGCATGGCCCGCCCTGACCTCGACTATATCATGCCCGGAGATCGTATTTATGATCACCAAAACTTGATCCGTCGTAAGAATACAAAGCTTCTGCCCTCCACTTCAGAAAACATTGATTTTCGCCTGGAGTATTATCTCCCACGTCAAGGATCTATTAGCGTCGGTGTGTTCAAGCAGACCATCGAGAATTGGGTCTACAACGTAATCACCAGCGAATACAGGTACAGTGCAGCCAACGATATATGGGAACCTTGGACGATTGAAACTGCTGAGAACGCAGGCCATGGCTCGAACAAGGGTTTTGAAATTCAATATCGGCAGCGTTTGGGCTGGGTTGCAAAATGGCTCAACGATTTCGAATTCTACGCCGCTTTCTCGGCTGCTGACCCTAAGGCACAGTACCTGAAGCGAACGGGAGATGCCGTGTATGAGGATAATCCTGATCCCGCCAAAGTCGATGCATACATGAACAGCCTCCAAATATGGCAAACGATCGTCTTGCCGGATGTCATCAAAAAGTCGGCGAATGCGCGCATTTCTTACACTGGGAAGCGCTTCTCGGCGACCTTTGCTGGTTATTGGCGCGATTCGTTTGCGCGAAACGTTAATATCACAAACGGCGAAATTAGAGAGCAGGCCGCTGACTTGAGGTTCGACGTCAGCAGCACATGGAAGCTGAGTCCGAAGTGGAAGGCCTACCTCGATTGGCGTAACATCACAAACGTAGCCGATAATGATAAACAAATCTTCGGCCGTGCTGTGAGTTACTATAAATCGGGGATGGTGATCAACCTAGGGCTTCGCGCAGATCTCTAATTAGAAGCTGGGCGCCATTTGTCCCGGCGATCCATCAAGCAACAATTTAAAAATTACGAACATGATCACTCCTTCAATGCGCTTCGCCGCGGTCTTCGGTGCTGCAGTCTTAGGGCTCAGCGCCGGACCCTCACTTCGTGCTCAGGTCACTGTTAACGATTGGACGGGCGCTGTGGACTCCAACTACTTGAACGCTGGCAATTGGTCCGGCGGTGTGGTGCCCGGTGCGACAACAGACATTCGATTCACTAACGTACCGACGAATCGCGTCATTAATCTAAACTATACTGGCACTGGAGACTACACCCAGAAGATATTCGCTATACAGAGTGGCGTTAACCTTGCTTACACGATGAACCTTTCCGGTACCGCCAACGGTCGGTTGATCTATAATATTGTTGGTCGAGGCACCCATCCATCCACAACTGCAGCAACGGGCACGTCCACTGGCAACAGCTCCCAGCGGCTCTCGTTTTATATGAATCTGGATTATGTAGATATCAACTACAACGGAAACTTGCTCAATCCCTCGCCAAACGTTAATACCACATCAGGCCTTGCCTATGCATTTATAAATATGCGGCATTCTACGATTGATGGTACTGCCGTAACAGGAGGTACCATGGTCTTGGGCGGGCTGACCTTCGACCAGTATTCTTCGGTCTATGCCGGGAATCTAGGCATGACGATCAACTCAAATTCCGCCGGTCAGGAAGATATTTGGGCAGGGCACCTTTATCAGGCGGCCACTGCTACCGCAGCCACGCAGAAATGGGGTACAGGCATCACGCGGGTAACTGGTGTGGTAGATCCCCCGGTGTATTTAATCTTCGCGCAAATGGGCAGTATTTGGTCGATGGCGTTCACAACGGTCCGATTTGGGCTACCGCCAGCTCGGGTGCGACTTTGGGCGGAACTGGCACGATCAATGGCCTCGTCACTATCAACACCGGTACGTCGCTAGGGCCTGCAGGACGTAACGCGTTTGGCACACTGAGAGTCAATGGTGACCTGAACTTGAGCGGCGCGCTCAGCTTTGAGCTCGATAACCAATTGGTGTATGACAAACTTATACTCAACGGTATTCTCAACGCGGCGAGCACGAGCAGTTTGAATGTCGGCATCACCGAGGCCTTCCCCCTGCGCCCCGGTATCTTCCGCGTCATGACCTTTAACGGTATGACGGGGAGCTTGGGTTCGGTATCGTTGCCTTCGAGCCAAGGTCTTGCCGCTTCGTACGTGCTTGGGTCCAATTATATCGACATTATATTTTCCCAGCTTGCATATGGTACTAATCCGCTACTCACCGGTAATTATAGCATCATTGCCAGCGCGATTGACAATGCGGTGCTGCGGAGTGCAGTTCCTGGCGATTTGCTAGAAACGCTAAACCGGCAGCCTTCGATTGTTTTCTTCAAAGAGGTAATGGATGAGTTGCTGCCAACCTGCTACTACGGTTGGTATCCGGCCGCTGTGGCCCACGCGGATTCCACCACGCAGGTGATTAGCGATCGCCTCAGCCAGCAACCTGAACGTGTGAAGGGTGCTTGGGATCCTTATGTAATGACACGGCGTCAGGAATCTTCTTTCGATGCGACAGAAATGGCCGACTATACCAATTTTGATACGACCTCGGTTCTCGCTGGCATGGACATGCTCATTGCACCGAAGCTGCTTGCTGGCGGTTTCTTGGACTATTCCACAACTCACACAGATCTCAATCAGCTTTACAGCGCGAGCACGACCGACTCTGTCACCGGTGGCATTTACGGGCAGTATCGCGTTGGCGAGGTCGAAATCCAGGCGATCGGTTTTGCCGGCTACGATCAATACGACTCCAAGCGCAATGTGGAACGCACCAAGCTTTCACAATGGGCAAATGGCAGCACAAAGGGCCGTCGTTTAGGGGCGAACGTTGGCGCTGCGTACACACGGAAGTTCAAATGGTTGGATGTCACGCCTAGCTTGGGTGTCCAGGTTCTTGACTGGAGTGCCAACGGGTTCATGGAAACCGAAGGAAAGGAAGCGTCTCTTCGAATCAAGAAGCAATACGAGTTCAACTTCTCTGGTCGCGCCGGTGTCCGCTTTGCTCAAACGTTTTCGATCAAGCGCGGCTTTATCCGCCCATTCGTCAACGTCGGATATCGCCACTACTTCAACGACGAAACTCGCAAGATTAAGGGTGAGGCCTTCGGTGAACCTATCTCGGTGAAGGTGCCTAGCGTTCAGAAGAGCGCGGTTCGTTTCGACTCAGGCGTGGATTGGTCAGTCGCAAACAAGGTCACGATGCAGGTCCGATACACTACCGAGAACGGTGGTCCGTCAGATGAAAGTGTCGGTCTGAGTTGTGGCGTGAACGTCGCGTTCTAGCCCAAATTTTGTTCATAGGTTTGTTAATGGTGTAGGTTCAACCCGGTTAGGGATTGGCCTGTTGCGGCCTGCAGGTGGAAGCCTGCAGGCCGTTCAATCTTTGAGCCGGCCTTGGTGCGCGATATTTAAAGTGGAAGTGGCCGAATCGTTGTCAGATCATCAATCATGATAAGGCCCTGGCCACTTCTTTTACTTCTCGGGTGTCTATTAGCTTGGGGAACAGCTGCTGTGGCGGGTACGGAGACTCAGGATCGCGATTTGCGGTTCACTACACGAAGGTGGACCATCGACCAGGGAGCTCCCGACAACTTCATCAATCGTGTGCTGCAGGACAAGCGAGGCCATCTCTGGCTGGGCACGGCTGCCGGGTTGGCGCGTTTTGATGGTGTGGGTTTCCAGGAATACCGGGACACGATCAACTCCCCGGAATTCGGTTATAATATTCGCGACATTGCCATTACCCCCGACGGCTCGATCTTGACACTTCCTGCGAGCGGTGGGCTGGTGGCTTGGAAGAATGGCGAGCCGACGGTGCATCCGCTCACTTCCGAATTGGCGGGAATGACGCTTCTGGATCTTTTCGTTGAACCAAATGGCGTGATTTGGGTGGCGGCAGAGCCCACGTCGTTAATCCGCTGGGAAAATGGGCGAGTGCAGCGGTTCGGTCAAAACGAAGGGATTAGTCGTCGGGTGAATCGTGCCACGTTTGCTGTCGACAAGCGCGGCCGGACCTGGGTGGCCACGGGCGAATATTTTGGCTATTACAAAGAAGGCAAACTCGTACCTTGGCAGCAGTCCTCCGGTTCATTGGGCACCGCGCTTCTTATTGCGCCGTCGATTTCTGGCGGCGTCTGGATTTCCAGCGCAGAGCGACTCTACAAACTTGAGAACGATCGTGCTCTAACTGTGCTCGAGGGCCAACAGTGGCTGGCGAAACGAGCGGGAATCCAGTGCTTGTTCGAAGATTCTGATGGGAAGTTGTGGATCGGTACTCGACGTGAAGGTTTATACGTTTTGTCGGGCGGTGCGTTGAAGAAAGTGGGAATTGATGCGGACCTTATCCTTTCTGTCAGCGAGGACCAAACTGGAAACATTTGGGTCGGTACAGCTGGTGAGGGTCTTTGCCGTGTAAGGCCGATGCATTTTCTAGTGCTCAATTCCGAAAGCGGGCTTCACGCAGACATGAGCTCCTCTGTTTGTGAAGATACGACAGGCGCAATTTGGTGCGCAAACCGAGCAGGAGGTTTGGTGCGGTGGAAAGACGGGGCTGTTCGGTATTTCGGCGCGACTGGAGATGGCTG
This sequence comes from Nibricoccus sp., assembly GCA_047600805.1. Taxonomy (GTDB): domain Bacteria; phylum Verrucomicrobiota; class Verrucomicrobiia; order Opitutales; family Opitutaceae; genus JADKHC01. Next base: position 3,668,306 of record JASGKG010000001.1, on the reverse strand, counting down.
GTTGTTCGCTTCGCGCGTGGCGGTTGATCGCAACGGAACGGTATGGATGGGATCGAACGCAGGGCTTTACCGAATGACGGATGTTGCTTCGGGCAAACTGGAGCTCGCGCAACCCGCCTCCATGCGCGGTATTCACTTTCTTCACGGCAGCCGTGACGGTCGCATGTGGGTGTCCTCGAGCTTGGGTTTGGGCTATTTCGAAGAGAACGTTTATCATTCGGTGAGCACGGCTCCTCGGTTTGAAACGCTGGCGGAGAGCCAGGCAGGCGCCATTTGGGTTGCTACGACGGAGTCGCAGGAGGCGAAATTCCGTGCGCGTATCTTGGAATTTGTCGATGGCCAGCTGGTAGAGCGTGTGAGTGCTGACCGTTGGACGGCTGGACCGATTCACACCTTGTTGTTCGATCACGAAGACACGTTGTGGATCGCTGCGGCGGGCGGGCTTATTGCCAAGCGAGGCGATCAGCTGGCGCGGTTTTCAAAAGCCCACGGATTGCCGGATGAGTTTATTGACCAAATTCTCGAGGACGATGCGGGCAACCTATGGCTGGCGGGCCGCCGGGCGATATTTCGAGTCAAGATTGCGGACCTGCACGCAGTCGCCGAGGGGAGAAGCAAAACCGTACAAGTCTCGGTCGTTGGTCCCGATGATGGATTGTTCGATGCCGCTGCCCCAGGTGGAGGCCAGCCGCGTTCGTGGAAAGGTGCCGACGGGCGCCTGTGGTTTACGCTTTATCGCGGTGTCATTGGTTTGGATCCTAAAGCCATCACGAGCCGAACCAAATCACCGCCTCTGTATGTCGAAGAAGTGCTTCTCGACCAGGCGCCTTTCCATGCGCTTGAACCGGCCTTGGAAATTCCGCCCGAGGTGCAGCAAGTAAAACTCCGGCTGAGTGTCCTCGAGTTTTCACATCCGAAACAGGTGCTCCTGCGATACAAACTTGAAGGTTACGATCGGGACTGGAATTTGGCCGACGAAGATCGCGCCGCACTTTACACGCGCATACCTCCGGGGAATTACCGCTTCGTGGTGCGTGCATCAGACGAAAATGGACTGTGGGAGCCGCAGGAAATCTCACTTCTGGTGCACGTCGAAACAGCTTGGTGGCAGAGTCGATGGTTCATTCTGGTTTGTATTTTGATCACTCTTTCGCTGGTGGCCTGGGTGGTACGAATTTGGTCCGTTCGTAAATACAAAGTTCGACTCCGCAATCTGGAGAAGGAGCATGCCTTGGAACGGGAGCGAGCTCGCATCGCCCGCAACCTCCACGACGAACTCGGAGGCAGTCTCACGCAGATCGGGCTTTTGGCGGATCGCTTGCGGCGGCATCGCAACCCGGAGGAGATTGAAAAAACTCTCGGTCTGCTGGTTCGTCGAACGCAGGGCCTCGCAACGGACTTGGAGAGTATCGTCTGGACGGTGAGCCCGAATAACAATTCCTGGGATCGCTTGGCCTCATTTATAGGTCGCTATGCTCGTCAGTTGTTTGAAAACAGCGGCATCAATTGCAAGGTAGAAGGCTCCGAAAACATACCGGATCTGCCGCTTGGGATTGAGGAGCAGCACGAGGTGCTAGCCATCTGCAAAGAGGCAATGAACAACGTGCTGAAACATTCGCGTGCCTCCGTCATCACGCTGCGAATCGCTCTTGAGAACGGGGTTTTCACGGTCTTGGTTCAAGACGATGGTGTTGGTTTTGAGCCTTCTCTAAAGGAACACTCCGAGCGAAATGGATTGATCAATATGCGAATGCGGGCGGCCGAGCTTGGCGGCAGCATCACCATCGAAAGCCGTCCGGGCGCGGGAACAAAATGTGTCGTCCACGCGCCGGTGTCGCATCGCCTAAGCAAAACTTAACCAACAAAATTTACCATGCCCACTAAAGTCGCCCTTGTGGAAGATAATGCCGGAATTTGTGAAGAGCTGGAGCAGATTATTTCTGAGCAGCAGCCAAACATGACATGCGTCGGTGTGTGTCGGAATGCTCGCACCGCTCTGCAGAGGATACCCCAGCTGTCTCCGGATGTAATCATCATGGATGTCCAGCTGCCTGATGGTTCGGGCATCGAGGTCACGGCGAAGCTAAAACGCCAGCTACCAGATACCCAGATCCTGATGTTCACCGTCCACGAAGATACGGAGCAGATCTATAAGGCGCTCGAGGCCGGCGCGAGCGGGTATCTTTTGAAGCGAACTGCGGCGCAGAACTTGGTGCGCGCCATTCAGGAGGTGAAAGAAGGCGGTGTGCCCATGACAGGTGAAGTGGCGCGAAAAGTAATCGCTTCGTTTCGCAAACCCAGCGCACCTGCTGCGGAAAAACTAACCAGACGCGAGGAAGAAATCATGCAGTTGCTTGTCGTCGGCTGCTTGTCGAAGGAAATCGCGGACAAGCTCTCCATCGGGCTCGAGACGGTGAACAGCCACCTCAAGCACATCTACGAAAAGCTCCACGTGCGCTCGCGTACCGAGGCAGTCGTAAAGTACTTGAAGTAAGTTCAGGGGCTGGAGGCAGGTTGGGTTTCCTTAACGTCGGTCGAAGCTGCGACGTTTTTCGCGAAAGCCGCTGCATCCCTGATCAGGGGGTTTCGAGGGAATTTTTTAGCAGATTGGTCTAGGAAAGCTGTAACGCTTTCGTGAGGCTTCCCGCCGCTGCGCATCACCACATCGGCGAAAAAGCCACAGAATGGTTCGGTTGCCAGCCCTGCCTGGATTGCACGTCCGAGCGGCGCCATGATCCTTGAGGTTTCTTTAGCGCTCAGCTTCTCAGAAGCTTTCTTACCGGCGGTTGCCTCACGGACCTTTAGGCGGGCATCCACAAAAAACGTCAGTCCCGGGGGGGCCTTAAGAGCAGTTAAACCCTGAACGATTCTCTTGGCCCTCTCTACCGAACCTTGCCTTTCCTCCAAGTCGGCCAAGATCGATAGCATCGCTGGTTCACGTTCACCTCGCCAATAGGCGATGCGAAGCTGGTTGAGTGCGAGGTCTAACTTACCCTGCGCGGCATAGGCTATTGCTTTAAGGCGCGCGACCTCAGCTTGCGTTGCCTCCTTTACGATGAAACTGGGTAAATTTGGTATCGATCCACTGATTTCCTGAGAAGTATATACGTTCATCGTGCGGGCGTGATTTGACAGAGCGAGCTCTGCCTCCTTGTAGGACATGCCTAGAATCGCATGAAATTCTGGTTGTGTGATTGACCCTTGCGTTTGCTTTTCAACCAATGCTGTAAATACAGGGGCGTGTTTGTGATTGTCGCCGTATAGTCCCCAATGGGTGAACGCGGCCGAGAGCAGGTCTTCCTCGAAGGTAAGTGCCCCAGTCTTATTGATCAGCCCTTCCAGCGATGGCATCGCGCCAGCTCTTGCGAGCATGTCACCCGTATCTGCGAACGTGATACGTGTGTGTGTCACACTGGTTGTTGCGATTAACCAGCCGAACCCAGACCGGAACCATCGAGGTGGAGGTGCCGGCAACGTGAACAATACATATTCAGCCAGACGGCGACTCAGATCGGCGGCCAACTCTTCTTCCACTGGAGTGTCGGAGTGGGCTAGCGGTGTGTCAGAATGTATTTCAGCACTGACCATTCCATTCTTAGCGTAAACGTACGTGAATCCGGCTGGCAACGGCTGTCTCCAGCGCGCCTTCGTTTGCCGTGGCTTGGGTTCGTTAATGGAAGAATCCGATATATAGCGATTGCTCGACGGTGCAGCTCCTTCTTCGGGAGCGTCCGTGAACTCCGAAGGGATCGAGGGAGCGTGATCGATGATCTGGACTCCCGTGTTGAACGCGACGGAGTCATAGTGATTATTGGTGGAACCGGAGACTGCGCTTATTGGGTCACCCTCCCAAGCGAGAGATCCAAGTTCATTGTCCGCTAAAGCAGCCTGCTTCGTTCGATCCAGAATCACGACGATGGGTTCTCGAGGCAACGATTGCATTATCATTGGCCAAAGGTAAAGGCCGGCAAATTGGTACAGCTGCAACTCCTCGACGAAGACTTTAGTATTCTTCTCCGAGAGGTTTGAAAGGAGCTGGAAACCCGGGGCTACGACCACTTTGTTGCCACGGGTAAGCTCCAGTGCGGGAACTAATACGTATCGCCAGGACTCCGGGGCGGGCAGGACGCGTTCGCCGGAAATGACGTACGGGTCCATTTTGATGATCACTTCGCTAGACGCGGGCTTCTCCGGCGTTTGTCCGAAAATGACTTCGGATCCGAGTATAAACAGCAAACCGGCCAGCCATCTTAAATTGCGCATGGCAGTCGATTTTTTATGAAACCGGTTACGTCGCAATACCGGAGATGATACGTTGACAGTACGAAATGTAATTTATCTCTACGTCTTTGCTGCAAAGCGGCGGTTTAGCTGCGTCCAGTCCGGCACGGCGAGTTCACGCGGCAGGCTAGCCGCAAATCTGCTCGTGGCGTGTCATTGATGTTCGCGGTAGTCGGTCTTGCCCCCGGATTTTGGAACATAATGGTAGGTTCGGAGGCGCGATTGGATGTCGATCGTCGGATTTTTCAGCAGCTGGATCATTTCGGCTCCGGCGAGGAGAACCGGCCCGTAGCCGTGGAGAGCGTAGATGTTGGCGGGGCGATTGTAGTAATAGACGGCGTCGCTCGCGAAGGTGGTGCCCACGCAAGTGCCGTCGACGGCGCCTTCTTTGGAGATTCTTGTTTGTAGCGCCGCCCAACCCGCTTGCGCGATGGATCCGTACGTCGTGGGGCTGATCCAGCCCTTGTTGATCGCGTGTGCGATGCCGTACACGAACATCGCCGTAGCCGAGGTTTCGGTGTAGGAGTCGTTACGGTCGAGCAACTGGTGCCAGAAGCCGGTGCCGCCCTGATACTGGCAAACGCCGCGAATCAGCGCCCGGTATTGCGCAAGCACGGGCTCGTAGCCGGGATGATCTTTTGGCAACACGTCGAGAAGATCAGCGATGGCGAGCACCGCCCAGCCATTGGCGCGGCCCCAGTAAAATTGCGGCGCATCGGGGTTGTTGGCGTTCCATCCGTGAGTGTAGATGCCGAGTTGTTTGTTGAACAAGCGTTCGGACATTTGCAGAACGTTTTTCACGGCATCATCGAACCATTTTTTATCGCCGGTAAGCCGTCCCATCTCGGCGAGCGCGGGAATGCTCATGTAGAAATCATCAGCCCACAATGATTGGGCCTGGGGGCGCTGGCGGGCTAAGGTTCCGTCGGAAAGTCGGAATTGCCCGGTGGCGACATACTTGCTCCAAGTGTCGATGAGCGTTGGTTGGACCGGGCCGACTTTTGCAAGCTGTGCCCGGATGATCGAGGCAAGCATCGCGCCGCAATCGTCCAGCGCGAGCGGTTCAAGGATGCCCCGGAAGGCACTGCGGCGGCCGAGGTGAAATTCCGCATCCTGAGCCCGGAAGTAGGGAGTCTTGTCGGCAATGAACTGGAAGCGCTCGCGCACGTAATTGTTGAACCGAGCGTCGCCGGTCACATCCGCGCTTTTGAGCATTCCCGAATACACCACACCCATTTCGTAGGCGAGGAGGTAGAAGCCCGACTCGGTGCGCTGCAGCGTGGCGGTGGCGATAGGTTTGGAAAAATCGGTGACAGGCTGCTCCGTTTTAGAGTCGATCACAACGGGCGGAAGATGGGTTTCCAGAAACCCACGGACCTTTTGCAGCTGCGCAGTGATCTCTGTTGCCGTGGGGAGCTGGTAAGGGATGGGGTAGGTGCCTTCGCCCTCGTCTTGGAGGTTGCGGTTATCTCGGTTTCTATAGGGGCCGGCTGCGTGCAATTGCTGGCAGGAGATCGACAGAGTCGCGATCGAAAGAAGGCAAAACAAGGACCGAACGGGGTGAAAGGAGTTCATGGGCGAGGCGGAGGTTTTTGGAGGGACTTTGTCTGGCTGAAGGAATAGAGCGAGACGAGTTTTTTTCGGCGGCGAAGGCGGCTGCGGAGTTATACTTTTTGGTTATAGCCGAGCCATGATCGAAGCATTTCTAGTCGAGCTAGGCGCCCGCTAGAATCTGCGCATGAATGACGCCGTTCGATTCTTTGTCTTGAGTGCTCAAGGGCCGGATGCCTGCCCCGGCATCCGCCCGGCCGTTCTCTGTTTCTGGAGATTTTTCATATGGTCGCTGTGAGCCTTGTCATCACCGCATTGGTCCTGCTCGTCTTCTTTGACGCGGGAACCCGGGACGAGGATTCGCACGACCGTTGATTGCCATGATGTCCGGCAAAAAAAACAACTCCGTCGACCGCCACGGCCCTGCGGCTGGGTCCGAGGATTCTTTTCTGAACGATGCCACGGCTCTGCCCCTGCAACGTTTGCTGAGCATCGCTCGCCAGAGCGGAATTGCCGAACCTTCGAAGTGCGAGGTGACTCTATTGCTCTTATCCACCAGCCGAATGGTTCGGCAAGGTTTGCAGCGCGTCATGAAACCACTGGGAATGTCGGAGGCCCGGTTTCTTTCCCTGGTTACACTTTACACTTTGGACCCGATGCCGGCGAACCCGGCAAACTTGGCCTATCACGTCGATATTACGCGCGCGGCCATGACCGACAACTTGGACCAGATGGAGAAGCAAGGTTGGGTGCGTCGCGAGCGGGTCGGGTCCGACCGTCGGGAGGTCCAGGTACATCTGACCGAAAAAGGGCGGGTGGTGGCTGGTGCCGCAATTAAACGGTTTTTGCAGGCCACCAGCAATCTCTCCGATCAGCTGCAGCCTGCGCAGCACAAAGTGTTCGATCAGGTGTGCCGGCAACTGCGTCAGCACGCAGCCACTATCTCGGCCTGAGCAAAGGCACTTTCATTTTTCAGAACGCAAAATGCACCCAACAGATTTCTAACCAATATGAACACACGTCCCAAACTTGTCCGGGATTCCTCACGCCCGACGAAAAATTTTCCTCGTCAAGGCCTGCTGCTGCTGGCAGCCGCTTGCGGCTTTCTGTTAAGCGCGTGCGACCACAAGAATGCTGCGCCGCAAGGCTCAGCCTCTGCCGAGGTGGCGACCGTTGTCGTCGCTCCTCAACGCGTGGTGCTGACCACGGAGTTGCCGGGTCGCACGGCTGCGTTCCGCATCGCGGAAGTGCGTCCGCAGGTGAATGGGTTGATTCAAAAGCGTCTGTTTACGGAAGGCGCCGAGGTCACCGCCGGGCAGTCGCTCTACCAAATCGATCCCTCCCAATATCAAGCGGCCTTTGACAGCGCCTCCGCAGCCCTTGCCCGCGCCGAGGCCAACCTTCCTGCCGTGCGTGCCCGCGCCGAGCGTTTTAGCAGCTTGGTCAGCAATAAGGCCATCAGCCAGCAGAATGCCGACGATGCTGCCGCCGCACTTCTCCAAGCTGAGGCCGATGTCGCCTACTACAAGGCCACAGTCGAAAACGCCCGCGTTAATCTGGGCTATACCAAAGTCACATCGCCAATTTCTGGACGCATTGGCCGCTCCACCGTCACAGACGGCGCCATCGTGACAGCCTACCAGCCGGTGGCCCTCGCAACGATCCAGCAGCTTGATCCAATTTACGTCGACGTTCCTCAGTCCACGGACGAGCTTCTCCGCCTCGAGCGTCGCATGGCAAACAAGCTGCTCAACACCGACGCCGAATCAGCGAACAAGGTGCAGCTCTTCCTCAGCGACGGCTCGAAATATCCGATCGAGGGCACCCTTCAGTTCCGCGATGTCGAGGTCGACCCGACCACCGCCTCCGTCACGCTCCGCGCCGTATTCCCGAACCCGCAGGGCGTCCTCCTCCCGAGCATGTTTGTTCGCGCCGTCGTGACCGAGGGCGTCAGCGAAAACGCAATCATGATTCCGCAGCAGTGCGTCACCCGCGACACTCGGGGCAACCCGCTGGTTATGCTCGTGAACGCCCAGAAAAAGGTCGAACCACGCTCTATCACTATCGACCGCGCGATCGGCAACCAGTGGCTGATCGCTTCAGGCCTCGCCGTCGGCGACCACGTCATCGTTGAGGGTCTGCAGAGGGCCCGCCCCGGCACCGATGTACGCGAGGTTCCCTTCCAGGCCAACGCCCCCGTGGCGCCCCAGCAACAGCCCGCAAAGGCCTCGAAATAACGGAGGCACGCCATGCTATCTAGATTCTTCCTTAAACGGCCCGTCTTCGCCTGGGTCATCGCCATCGTCCTGATGGCGGCCGGTATTATGGCGATCATCAATCTGCCGATCTCGCAATATCCGCCGATCGCGCCACCGTCCATCGCTATCACGGCGAACTACCCGGGCGCTTCGGCTGAGACGGTTGAAAACAGCGTCACCCAAATCATCGAGCAGAAGATGACCGGGTTCGATAAATTGCTGTACCTCTCCTCCACCAGCGACTCCGCCGGCGGTACGCGCGTCGAGCTCACTTTTGCGCCGGGCACCGATCCTGACATCGCCTGGGCTCAAGTGCAGAACAAGCTCCAATCTGCCATGGCGAGCCTTCCCGAGGTCGTGCAGAACCAAGGAGTTGTCGTCAACAAGAGCACTCGCAACTACCTGATCATCGTCGGCCTCATCTCCGAGGATGGCAGTCTCGACGGCGACGATCTGCGCGACTACGCCAAGTCTAACCTTGAGAAAGTCGTCTCCCGCGTCCCCGGCGTCGGCGAGGTAGAAATTTTCGGCGGCCAATACGCCATGCGCATCTGGATCAACCCCGAGAAACTCACCAAGTACGGCATGACGTTCTCCGACGTCGTCGCCGGACTGAAGATGTACAATGTTGAAATCTCTGCCGGCCAGTTCGGTGGCGCGCCCTCCGTCCCCGGCCAGCGCCTCAACGCCTCGATTGTCGTCCAGAGCATGCTCAAGACGGCCGAGGAATTTGCTAACATTCCGCTACGCTCCAATCCCGACGGCTCCGTCGTGCGCGTGAGCGACATTGGACGTACCGAGCTCGGTGCCGAAAACTATGTCGTCGACGTCCAGTACAACGGTCATCCCTCCACCGGCATCGCGATCCGCCAGGCCGCCGGCGCCAACGCCCTCGACACGGCTGAAGCGGTCCGCGCCAAGATGAAAGAGCTAAGCGATTTCTTCCCGCCAAGCGTGAAGGTTGTGTATCCGTACGACACTACGCCCTTCGTGCGCGTCGCCATCCATGAGGTTATGAAGACCCTCATCGAGGCCGTCGTGCTCGTGTTCCTCGTGATGTACCTGTTCATGGGCAACATGCGGGCCACCCTCATTCCGACGATCGCTGTGCCTGTCGTGCTTCTCGGCACCTTTGCGATCCTCAGCCTTTTCGGCTTCTCGATCAACATGCTCACCATGTTCGCCATGGTGCTCGCGATCGGCCTGCTGGTCGATGACGCGATCGTCGTCGTCGAAAACGTTGAACGCATCATGAGCGAGGAAGGACTGTCGCCATTCGAAGCCACGAGAAAATCGATGGACCAGATCACGCCCGCGCTGATCGGCATCGGCTTGGTGCTCTCGGCGGTGTTCGGTCCGATGGCGTTTTTCGCCGGATCGACCGGCGTCATCTACCGCCAGTTCTCCATCACGATCGTTTCCTCGATGCTTCTCTCCGTGATTGTCGCCCTCGTGCTCACACCGGTGCTTTGCGCCTCGTTGCTCAAGCCGGTGGCCAAAGGTCACGGTGCAGCCGAGACGGGTTTCCGCCTGCTGCGCCCGTTCTTCGTTTGGTTCGACCACTCGTTCGTTTTGCTCCGCGAAAAGTACATGAGCCTCGTCGGCCGCACGCTCTCGAAGAAGCTGCGCTACATCGTCATCTTTGTGGTGATCGTCGGTGCGCTCGGCCTCCTTTTTAAGCGCATGCCCACCGGCTTCCTCCCCGACGAGGACCAAGGCATCCTTATGACCCAGGTCATTCTCCCGGCCAACTCGACTGTTGAGCAGACCAAGGAGACTCTCAACCAGCTGCGCCTGCACTTCCTTCAGAATGAGACGGAAGCGGTCGAGGCGGTGTTCACCATCTCGGGCGCCAGTTTCGCCGGCGCCGGGCAGAACAACGGCATGGCCTTTGCGAAACTTAAGGACTGGGATCTGCGCAACCGCGCCGATCTCAAGGTCGGCCCTGTCGCCCAGCGCGCGATGATGCGTTTCTCCCAGTTGCGCAACGCCATGGTTTTCACCTTTGCCCCGCCGTCCGTCATGGAGCTTGGCACTGGCAAAGGGTTCGACCTCCAGCTGCTCGACCGCGGCGGCCTCGGCCACGCGAAGCTCATGGAGGCCCGCAACATGCTCCTCGGCATGGCCGCCCAGAGCAAGGTCCTCACCAAGGTCCGCCCCAACGGACAGGAGGACACGCCCCAGTACCACATCGACGTCGACTGGGACAAGGCCGGCGCCCTCGGCGTACCGCTCGCCTCGATCCACAACACGATCGCCACCGCCTTCGGCAGCGCCTACGTCAACGACTTCATCCAGGGCGGCCGCGTCAAGCGCGTCTACATCCAGGCCGACGCCCCGTACCGCATGATGCCGGAGGATCTCGACAAGCTGTATGTGCGCAACAACACCGGCAAGATGGTCCCGTACTCGTCTTTCGCTTCTGGACACTGGACATACGGCTCCCCGCGACTCGAACGTTTCAACGGTTTCCCTTCGATCAACGTCACCGGCGAACCCGCACCGGGCCGCAGCTCCGGCGAAGCGATGCAAGAGATGGAAGCTCTCGTTAAGAAGCTGCCCAAAGGCATCGGCATGGACTGGACGGGCCTCTCTTATCAGGAACGCCAAGCCGCCGGCCAGATGGGCCCCCTCTACGGCTTCTCGGTCTTCGTGATCTTCCTTTGTCTCGCGGCATTGTATGAGAGCTGGCCCATCCCGTTCTCGGTGCTTCTCACTCTGCCCCTGGGCGCCATCGGCGGCGTCATTGCCTCCAGCCTGTTGGGCATGGCCAACGACATCTACTTCCAGATCGGCCTGCTCGCCACCCTCGGTCTTGCGACCAAGAACGCCATCCTGATCGTCCAGTTCGCCAAGGACCGCGTTGAGGAGGGCATGAGTCTGATGGAGGCAACACTCGAAGGCGCGCGTCTGCGGCTCCGCCCGATCCTCATGACCTCGCTCGCATTCGGCTTTGGCGTACTCCCGCTCGCCATGGCCAGCGGTGCGGGCGCAGGCGCCCAGAAGGCAATCGGCATCGCTGTTGTCGGCGGCGTGGTCACCTCGACCATCTTGGTGACGATCTTTGTCCCGCTGTTCTACGTGCTCATCGAAAAATACTTTGGCAGCGGCAAAAAACTGAAGGCCGCCGTCGCCGTCGCAACAACCTCTACCGGGAGCAAATAAAATGAACCGTCTTCCCATCCTTCTCATAGGTGGCATCGCAATCGGCGTCGCAGGCTGCACCCTCGCACCGAAATACACCCGTCCCGAAGCCCCCGTCCCGAACCAGTGGCCAGCCGGAAACGCCACCGCGCAAAGCCAGCCGGCCGCCACTGCACCCGCTGCCCGTAATCTTGCGTGGCGTGAATTCATCACCGATGCGAAGCTGCAGAAAGCCGTCGAACTGGCCCTCGCCAACAACCGCGATCTGCGCCTCGCCGCGCAAAACGTGGAGCTCGCGCGAGCCATTTACGGCATCCAGCGCAACGCGCTTCTGCCTGCTGTCACCGGCTCCGCTGGCGGTTCCAAGCAGCGCGCCTCCTACGAGCTTACCGAGCCCGGCAAGCCCGTCGTCACCGAAAGCTACAACGTCAGCCTCGGCGTCCTCTCCTGGGAAATCGATTTCTTCGGCCGTCTCCAAAGCCTGAAGAACGAAGCCTTGGAGAAATACTTGGCCTCGACGCACGCCCGCCGCAGCGCGCAGTCCCTGCTCATTTCCGGCGTGGCCAACACCTACGTCGCGCTCGCCTCCGACGCCGAGGCGCTCGCCCTCGCGAAGAGCACTCTCGTTGCGCAGGAAAAGGCCTACGACCTCGTGCACCAGCAATATGAAGCCGGCATCGCTACCGAACTCGACCTGCGCCAGTCGCAGATCCCGCTTGAGACAGCCCGCGCCAGCGTCGCCCAGTATACGCGCCAAGTGGCTCAGGATGAAAACGCCCTCAACCTTTTGCTAGGTACACAGCTCCCCGCGGAGCTGAAACCGACAACCCTCGCCGACATCGCTGCGTGCAAGGAAGTTTCCGCCGGCCTCCCTTCCGAGGTGCTGCTGAACCGTCCCGACGTGCTTCAGGCCGAGGGCGCGCTCAAAGCCGCCAACGCCAACATCGGCGCCGCTCGCGCAGCGTTCTTCCCGAGCATTAGCCTCACCGGCACCGTCGGCTCCGCCAGCGGCGATCTGCAGAACTTGGTCTCGCCCGGCACCGGCACGTGGAGCTTCGCTCCGAGGGCGACGATGCCGATTTTCGACACCCGGGTCTGGGCCGCCCACCGCGGCTCGAAGGTCCAGCGCGAGATGACCGTGACTCAGTACGAAAAGGCGATCCAGAGTGCGTTCCGCGAAGTCGCCGACGCGCTCGCGACTTCGGGCACGATCGGGCAGCAGCTCGCCGCCCAAGAGTCGCTCGTCGAGGCGCTGACCGTCACCCACAAGCTCGCCAACGAACGTTTTGAGCGGGGCGTCGATAGTTACCTCGTTGTCCTTGATGCGCAGCGCTCGCTGTTCTCCGCCCGGCAGGGATTGGTTTCCCTGCGCATGGCAAAAATAGCTAGCCAGGTTCGTCTCTACGCCGCCCTCGGCGGCGGTGGAGACGACCAGCCGGAGCAAAAGAAATAAACGCGGCCGTACACCACGGTCCGAACCGGCCTGCCCACCCACGGGCGTTGCCGGTTCTTCGTGGTTGAACGACGGAGCGTTCGTTCTATCCTGCCGCTTCACCGTGGAACTCCGCCACCTCCGCTATTTTTGCGCGGTCGCCGAAATGCTTAATTTCAGCCGGGCGGCGGAGCGCGTGCGCGTGGCCCAGCCGGCGCTGAGCCGACAAATTCGCGATTTGGAAAACGAACTTGGTTTCCCTCTGTTTGTTCGTTCGACAACGAGCGTGCGTTTGACGGACGCGGGCCGAAATTTTTATGCGTCGGCGCAAAAAATTCTCGGGCAACTGGCCATCGCGGTGACGGGCGCACAGGAAGTGGCGCGCGGCAAGAGTGGCGACCTAAATATCGCGAGCGATTGGCGCATTCCGATGCACCTGGTTCCAGAGACCGTGCGGAAATTTCGCCTGCGGAACCCGAAGGTGAACGTCAGCTTTGCCGATGTGACAATTGCTGACCAAGTGGAGGCGTTGCGTGCGGGGAAAATCCATCTGGGCTTTGTGCCGGATATCGCCATCGGCGCACATGAGGATCTGGACATGTTGCCGGTTTATAACGGGCCGATCAAGGCGGTGCTGCCCGCGTCGCATCCGCTGGCCGCACGCGAGTCCGTCTGCCTGCGGGAGCTTTCCAGCGAACGCTGGATTATGGTGGACCAAAAGCCGAGCACCGAGTTTCGCGAGTACATGATCCAGACCTGCCGGCTGGCCGGCTTCACGCCGATCTTCGGACGCACCACCTCGAGCGCGCAGGGTGTGTTCTCTCTGGTGGCGGCGGGCGAGGGCGTGGCGTTGCTGCCGGAATTGGTGGCGCATGAATTTGGCGGTGTCAGCATGGTGTTGACCGATTGCCCGCCGATACGGCTGTTTGCCGTCTGGCTGAAAAAAGCGACATCGCCCCTGGTGGAGCGCTATCTGGTGATCCTGCGCGAGCAGATCAAGACGCTGGCGATGACGACGAAAAAGCGGGCGAAGCGCTCAACGTAGTCGCTGCTAGCGGCCAAGCGGGGGGGCGAGGTCGAGAGTGTCGCGGACTTTCTTGGCCAGGATTTCGCGCGTAAACGGCTTTTCGAGGAAGGGCATGGCGGCTTCCTGCACGGCGTGAAGGATGACGGGATCGTCGACGTAGCCGGACATGAAGAGAACCTTGAGCCCGGGCTTGGCGGCTCGAAGTTTATCGGCGAGTTCTCGACCGCCCATGTCGGGCATGACGATGTCGCTCAGCAGCAGATCATAGGGCGGGCTGTTTGGGCCTGAAAATTGGTTGTAGGCCTCGACGCTGCTGGCCATCGGGTAAATTTGATAGCCCAGGGCGCGCAGAATGGCGGCGGTGACGGTGCGAATGGCTTCGTCGTCCTCGACGAGCAGGATGGTTTCGGTGCCGGCGCCGGGCTCTTCGTCGAAATTGAAATCGAGGTTGAGGGCGGGTGGATCAGCCTGAGGGAGCAAGACGCTGAACGTGGTGCCCGTGCCGATCTGGCTCTTGAACTGAATCGAGCCCTGGTAATGTTTGATAATGACCGCGCACGTGGCCAGTCCGAGGCCTGTGCCGCGGCCCTTTGGCTTGGTGGTAAAGAATGGTTGGAATATTTTGGCTTGGACTTCCTCGGTCATGCCTGTCCCGGTGTCGGCTACGGAGAGATCGACGTACTGGCCGGCGGGCACATCCTGGTATTGGTCGACTTCGACTTGGCGCACGTCGAGCTGAATTGCCAAGCGGCCGCCTTGTGGCATCGCGTCGCGTGCGTTGATCGCCAGATTGATGATGACTTGTTCGATTTGATTTCGGTCGGCCTCGATCGTTGCGGCTTGCTGGCAGAGTTTTATCTCAAGCCCGATATTTTCGCTGAGCAGTGAGCGGATAAGATCCTTGAGCTCCGTGACGACGGTGTTGAGGTCGAGGAATTCCGGCTGGAGAACTTGTTTGCGGCTGAAAGCAAGGAGTTGCCGAACCAATGTGCTGGCCCGCGTGGTGGCCTTCAAAATTTCGCCGACCTTGGGCTGCAAATCGGCCGCCAACATGCCGAGATCGTCGTGGAGAATGTCTGCGTAACAACGAATCGCTGTGAGTAGATTGTTGAAGTCGTGAGCGACGCCGCCAGCGAGAAGACCGACGGCTTCCATTTTTTGGGATTGCAGAAGCTTTTGCTCGCTTTCCTCGAGTGCGGCTTCGGCGCGATTTCGCTGATGAACCGTACTGAGGACGTTGGCGACTCCCTGCATGAAATCGACCGCCTCGCGGCCAAAGATGCGATCCTCCTTCGTGAGAGCAGTCAGAAAGCCGTAAGCACGTTTGCCGCTACCAATCGGCACCGCCACGCCGGTGTTCATGCCGAGTCCGTAGAATACCCTGGCGGCCGGGAAATTGAGCGGGTCTTCCGCGATGTGAATCGGCTGGTCGCGGGAAATGGCGGTAATCGTAGCGGTCCCGAGTGGTTGGGCTGAGTCCTGGAAAAGCTCCCCCGTCGACGCTGTCAGCGCCAAATCCAGGGTTTCCGCCTGGACGGAAATCACGTGTGAATGCTCGATGCGCAACGTGTCTGTGACGAGCCGAGTGGCTTCCTGCGTGAGATCGGCGAAGGTGTGTTGGGCAAGAGCAAATCGTCCGAAGCTCGCCAAGGCGGCTTGCTTGATGGCGCGATACGCCAGGTGTGCTTCGACCTCGTGCTGGTCGGTGACGTCAAAGCATGAGCCAATAAAACCGGCGAAGGAGCCGTTCTCGTCGTAGCGGGGGATTCCATGGCTCACGACCCAGCGGAAGTGGTCATCGTGACGCCGCAGGCGGTACTCGATGCGGAACGGGCTGCGCGCCGCAAAACTTTCCTCGTAACTCTGCTGGCAGCGCTCGCGGTCTTCCGGGTGAATGCCGTCAGTCCAACCAAAACCAGTCTCCTCCGACAAACGCCGTCCGGTAAAGTCCAGCCACGGCTGGTTAAAATATACGAAAGCCTTGGAGACTTCGGAGACCCAGATCAGGACGGGCGCCGAGTCGGCCATGCGCCTGAAACGGGCTTCGCTCTCGCGCAGGGCGGCTTCGGCTTGCTTGCGCTCGGTGATGTCATGCCCATAGGCATAAATTTTCTTTTCGGCGGCGAACGGCCGGGCGGTCCACTGGATGTGCCGAAAGCCTTTTTCCTTATGTACGAGTCGGCACTCGAAGTCGGAAACCTGTGGAGTGGTTCCTGCGAAAGGCGCCGTGGTTTGGCTGCGGGAAACGATGTTGCTCCACCAGGAATCGAGGGCGTGACGATCATCCGGGTGAACGAGTGTGAACAACGGCCGGTTGAGGAGCTCTTTTTCGCTAAAACCAAGCCGAAGCGTCCAAGCTGGGTTCACGACCTGCAACTCGCCCTCGAGGCTCGCCATGCAAAACAGGTCGGGCGTGAGGCGAAAGAGCTGCTCGTGTTCGCGATGGATCTGAGTGTTCTCGTGCTGCAGACGCCGATGTTCGAGCGTGGTGTTGATGATGGCGACGAGCCGCGGGAGCCGGTTTTTTAAAACGTAATCGACGGCTCCGCGCTTCATGCATTCGACGGCGGTTTCCTCGTTGAGCGCGTTCGTGAGAACGATGAAGGGGATTTCTGGCGCTTGGCGCTTGAGGATTTCCAACGCGTCGAGGGCGTTGAACCCGTTCAGATAATAATCCGAAATGATGAGCGCGGGTTGAAGCTGTTCGAGCGCTGCGACGAAAGCGTCTTTTTTGTCCACGCGGCGAAGCTCGCAGGCGAACTGTGAGCGGTGGAGCTCGTGTTCGAGAAGCTTGAAGTCAATTTCCGAGTCTTCGCAGACGAGAATGCGCGGGGGCATTGGCAATACGGGTATGACGTGCGGGTTAAAGCGTCGGAGTTGACTGCTATCGCTTTCGCTGCGAGGGGCAAGCGTTATGAATGCCGCTCGTAGAGCCGTTGGAGGTGAGAAACGGATGGAGCGGGCGGTGGTGTGGCGGGCGCGATCGGGCGTGTTCCCAAACTATGCCGCAGAAGCAATTGCTCATTTTCACGGTCCAAGTGCAGGATCTGCAGAATCTTTGCGCGCGCCTTCTCGATGATCTCTTTTCGCTCGGGATCGGGCCGGCCCGGCGGGGTGGAGGCGCCGCTCGATTTCAGCTCGGTGAGGCTGGCGTCGAGTTTCGCCAACAAAGCGCGCTTGCGATCCAGCAGAGCTGCATCGGGCGTGCGTTGATGCTGTTTTAGAAAACGGTTTTCCTCGAGTGCGAGCTGATGGATTTCATCGCACAAGCTGAGGTGATTTTTCAGCGCTTCCGTTGGGTGGTGGCTCATTGGCTGTGAGATTTGCGATGCGTTCGTGGTCGACGGGGAAAAGGGTGGTGAGCTGACGTTCTGTTTTCTGCGTCCAGAATAGATTTAGCAGACGCCATTCTGCCATATCAAAGAGATCGATCAGCTCTTGGCGGCGCGGAGTTTCCTTTGCGGCGTTTCGGGTGCCTTCGATGATCGTTTCGTAGCATTCACGAGCTCGATCCATAAGGTGCAGACGCTCGTTGCAAAGGGCCACTTGATAGAGCACCGGCAAACGCCAGCTTGGCTCTGGCGAGAGGTTTGCCAGGTTCTGGTAGATGACCAAGGCGCTGGAGAAATCGCCCTGCTCGAAAAACTGGTTTGCGAGGTAGTTGCCGGTTTTCCGCTGCCAATAGGCCCAACGTTTCGGATTCGAGTCCACGTATTTCTTTTCGGCGCGGAGCAGTTCCAGGGCGGTGGCGAGCGATTCGTTGTAGCGACCGAGAACTCGCAATGAAACAGCCAGCAGGTAACGCGCTTCGGGCACGTTTTCGTCCTGCGGATTTTGATCCAGGTAGGAACGGAAACCGGCGACGGCTTTTTCGTGTTCGCCGAGCAAGGTGAGCGCGTAAATTGATTTGAAATGGGCGCGTGCACGATCTTCCGGCGCGAGATCGAGCAGCTTGAGACGTGCGAAGTACCGGCTGGCTTCGGCGTAATCACCCGCTTGGAAATACGTTTCAGCGATTTCGAATTGGGCGGTGCGTGCGAGTTGTCGGTAGGCGTCTGGGTTTTCTTCAGGCAGTTTGAGCGTGGTGTTGATCACGCTGTAGAACCGGCCGATGGCGGATTTGTAGGCGCCCAGCGCGCGGAGAGTCCGGCCATACTCAAGATAGACGGTCGGAAGCATCGGGTCTTCCGGGCTCTGTTTGATCAACGTGTCGTAGATCGCGGCGGCTTTGGTAAACTCCATCTTTTTCCGATGCGTTCTCGCCAGACCCATCAACGCGATGTGGTCTTGCTGCGGGGTGGCTTTTTCCGCGAGGACTTGGCGGAAAGCGAGTTCAGAGGAAACATAATCGCCCTGTTCCAATTTGGCGTTGCCGATGCGCAACAAGCTCGCGATCTCTTCCGGCGTGGCCGACTGATGGGCGTTGGGCGGGTGAATCGTGACCTTGGGCTCGGCGGCATCTGCCTTTTCAGGCGCGCTCGGCCCGTCTTTGTGAGGCGTTGTAGGCGACTTGGAGGCGTGAGCTTGTTCGGTTTTGTTCTCGATCAGCGACGCGGCTTCGCCGGCCTGATTATCTGTCCGGGGCGCGTCGTTTGAAGCGAGCCCCACGTTCTCGTCGTGAGCAGACAGTTGAGCATCCGAGGCGTGTTGGGCTTCGGACGCTTTTGGGTCCGCGTGCTCACTGGCCACAGCCCAAGCTGCAGCGACAAAAAACGAGAAGATCAGGCGGGAGATCATTGCTGGCGGTAAGTGGCCGAACTGGGCGGCGCGGTTGGCCGTTGAGGTTGATTTTCGGTCAGCGGGACCGCGATCACTGCGCCACCACCGCCGGTTTCTGCTCCTCCGGGGAATTGGAAGAAAGGCAGCACATCTTCCGCACGAATTTCCCGGCGGGTGTCGTCGGGCAAGATCGAAACGGGTTTGGTCCCATCGGGCGTGGTCGAGTTCGGCTCTGTTGTCGGAGAACGTTGCTCGGTACCTGGACCCGTGGCGGGTTGCCCGCTGTTGAGGTTGGCCGCCGGTTTTGGCGGGCCTTCTTCGGTGGCTGGGGGCACCTTGGGTTTGGCTGGCATGATGGGTTCCGCGGAGGGAAGCACCTCGGGATCTGCGAAACGAAGAACAGACGGTCCGACCATGACGAGGTAAGGCCGAGTACGTTTGGACAGAGTCTTTGCCTCAGTGCTTTTGATCGAGGATTGGGAAATAGCTGCCGGCCGGTGCGGTGCGCTCAGAGCGGCGAAGTTCACGCACGGTGCGGCGGCCACAGAAGCGAGCGCCAACCAGCCTATCAGCGGCTTGGCTGTGGCCTGCTTCGGATCGTTTAGAAAAGTCATGTCAGTCCCTTCAACCTGAGTGGTGTCAGGTTGTCTGATAAGGTCCCACCTTTGTATCGGCCGGCTAGGGTGTTGACTGGAGATCTTTTTCAAAAAAACGCATCCTTCCGTGGAGAAAAAAACCGCGCCTCGTGGTGAGGCGCGGTCTCGCAGGGAGTCGCAAATCGTTAGATTGCGACTGGAAAGCTTTAGGCGACGGCTGTGGCGCGGGCGAAGCTGGCCTTGGCGTCGGCGAGCGATTCGTGGAACTGCCAGTTGCGGGTGTCTTCGAAGCCTTTGCACTCGGAGACGATCTGCGTGTTGCCAACCAAAGTGAACTGGAGAGCCAGGTCTTTGCAGGTCTGCATCGCTTGGATGAGGAGCTTGATGACGGCCATGTTCAGGCCTTTGAGCTCGTGCAGATCGATGACCGCTTTGACGATGCCGCTATCGACCGCTTCGGAAATCTTTGGCTTCAGATAGTTGAGCACTTCGCCGACGACGGTTTGAGAGGTGTTCTCAGGCAAGCGCATGATGAACACGTCGCCGTCGAGGGTGAAATAACGTTGCGACGTATCCAGGTTCATCGCCTTGGCGATCTTCGATTCCATTTCGGGAACTTCGATCGGCTTGGTGATGATGTAGGAGAATCCGACCTGTTGCGCCTGCTGTTGGACGGTGGTTTCCGTCTTCACCACGAGGGCGAAGATCGGCGTGTACTTCGTCTTCACATTCTGGCGAATGAGCCGGAACAATGTGAACGCGGCTTCTTCGGGCAGCGAAAGGCTGATGATGATCAGGTCCGGGGTGTTCTTGCTGCAGAAGTCGATGCCTTCACCTGTCGTATTCACGCCATGGATTTTCCAGGGCGTGTGTTTCAGACCTTCTTGGATCTGTTGGATGATTGCGGGCTTGTCCTCGACGACGAGGATGGTGGCCGGATCGAAAATGGATTTGGCTTTCTGCGGGCCTTCGGCGAGCGGCTTGAGATCGATGATGCGTCCGCATTTCTCGACGAGCACGTCTTCCTTGAATGGCTTCACGATGTAATCGCGCACGCCGATCTTCGCGATCTTGAGCACGTTGTCACGGCCACCTTCAGCCGTGAGCATGATCACCGGAATGCCTTTGAGCGCCGGATCAGATTTCAGCTTCGTGAGCATTTCAACGCCGTCCATCACGGGCATGGTGATGTCCAGGAGGATGAGGTCGGGATTCTCTTTGGCGGCCGAAGCGAGACCCTCGACGCCGTTCGCGGCTTCGAGAATTTCACAATCGAAGGTCTTGAAAGCCTTCTTAACAATGATCCGGACGGTCTTGGAATCGTCGACGGTTAGGATTTTATAGCGCATGGCGGAGTCGGCGTGGAAAAATTTTGGGTGTTAGGCCTCACCCGTCTTCATGAGAAGATCGGCGACGAGTTGTTGGTTGCCGATATTGAACCGGTAGATGCGGCGTGTGGCCGAGCTAATCGGTTCGATCGAAAAGTTGCTGCCTCTTAGGATGGAGGGAATGGTTAGCTTGCAGGGGAAGCCTTTGTCGGCGAGTTGGTTTTTGAACGTGCCGACCGTCATGTTGGCGAGCTCGCCCACGGCGTCGTTGACTACTTCATCCCCAGCTTCTTCGAGTTCAGCCATGGTCATGCCGAGCATGTGACTGGCGATTTCGTTCGCAAAACCTGCTTCGAGGTAAAGGTAAATGAGGCCGCTGATGTCGCCGATGAATCCGACCGTGCCGACGACTTGCTGGCCGGTGATTTGAACAGGGTGATCCCACTGTGTGGAGTCGTTGATGACTGAGTCGGTGGTTTGGGCCAAAGTTGCGGTTTTCCCCAACATGGTTTTGAAAACATCCTGCACCGCCCGGCTAATAGTCTCCCTAAACACTGATTCGCTGATTTGATCGATGGTAGGCATGAGTGTCTGGAGGGTAAGAGATTCTTGCTCCGTGAGTATTATCGGCCGAATTACGCGAGCTTTAGCGTTTTCTTCGATTCCTCATGCCGCATGCGAAACATTACCTATGTGCTAAGGCAGTCTGCTCGAACCCTCTTGGGCCCGGCGTCGTGTAAAAGATCGCGCAGACTCGGCCCATAAAGTTGGCCGGAGTGACGAATTCGTTATCCACCGAGGAATTGTTGTCGCCGAGGACGATCCAGCGGCCGCCAGCGTGTTGCCGCAACCGGTGAACAATTGGCAAGTTATTCTTGTCTCGATAGATAATGATGTCGCCCTCCCGCAACGCGGCGAAGTCGACGACCTCGACGGCCACAATGCTGTTTTCATCCAGCGTAGGCTTCATGCTGCCAGTGGGTGCTATCGTAAATACCTTGCCGCCCATCAGTTCTGCAGTTTGCTGGGCCATGGTAATGCCCTTGTCGCGACTCAGGCTGGACTGCGGAGCCATGGGGTCGACGGTGCGGCAACCGACTAAGAGGCTGGCACTTAGGGCGAAGAATCCGAATAACGCGCTACGCTGAATTTTAACGCATTTTTTTTGCATTAAGGCCTGATCGGACTTTCCGCAGGCCGGTTAAATCCAAAGCGCGTTAAGAATCTTGGAAAAACACCCTAGGCCGGCCGGGTGATCTTCTTCGCGGTTTTTCGCTTGTTCCTCAACGGCGTGCTCCGTGACGAACTATAAAGTAGGTACAACGAAGCGGCGTCGCTCTTTCCGTCGAGCGGCGGCTCTCAGGCGTCGGTTTCGTCGCCGTCGGTGTAGTCGCCCGACGCGCGGTATTCCTGAAGCTTGTTGCGCAGTGTGCGAATGCTGATCTTGAGCAAATCCGCGGTCTTGGTGCGATTTCCGCCCGTGGTTCGGAGCGCCGAAAGGATCGCCTGTTTTTCCATCTCTTCCAGCGGAACGATCGCTGGCGGCTCGCTGGCGACGGGGGCGGGTGCCCGTGCGGGTTCTTCGGCCGTGGCAACGGCTGCTGCAGGAGTTTCTGTCTCTGGAAAATGCACGGCAGGCTCGTTGATCGGCAGCTCGATGGGTGGAGCCGGAATCGCGGCAGCAGGTGTCGGCGTTGCCGGCACCGCAGCGGGAGGAACAAAGGGTACGGTGGCGGCAACGTTTGCTCCTGCGCCGCCGAGAGGACGCGCCAAGGTGGGCAAACCTAAGGCAGCGGACGAAACCGGACGCCCGTTTTCGGAGAGGATTACGGCGCGTTCGATGGTGTTTTGCAGCTCGCGCACGTTGCCCGGCCAAGGATAGCTCAGCAGCGCGCTGGCGGCGTGATCGCTGAAACCGGGGATTTTCAGGCCGTGTTTGCGCGCAAAGCGGCGGAGAAAAGCTTCGGCGAGCAGGAGAATGTCTTCGGCGCGTTCGCGGAGCGGCGGAACGTGGACGGGGAAAACGTTGAGCCGGTAATACAAGTCGGAACGGAACAACCCTTTTTCCACGAACGGCATGAGGTCGCGGTTGGACGTGGCGAGAATGCGGACGTTGACCTTGATCGTTTTCGTGCCGCCGACGCGCTCGAACTCGCGTTCCTGCAAAACGCGGAGCAGCTTTGCCTGAAGATTCGGCGGAATCTCGCTCACTTCGTCGAGCAACAGCGTGCCGCGGTTGGCGAGTTCGAAACGGCCTTCACGGCGGTCGGTGGCACCTGTGAACGAACCCTTTTCGTGGCCGAAGAGTTCGCTTTCAATGAGGTTTTCCGAAAGTGCGGCGCAGTTGACCTTGATGTACGGCTCGTTGCGTCTTGGCGAATGGCGGTAAAGCTCGCGAGCGACCATTTCTTTGCCCGTGCCGTTTTCGCCCGTGATCAACACGGTGGCGTCGGTGGGCGCGACGCGTTCGATGAGTTGTCGCAGGCGGACCAATGCAGGGCCGCGGCCGAGCAAATCGCCTTCGCCCCCGTCTTGCTCGCTGAAATAGCGGTTAACTTTAACCAGTTGCCGGTATGAATCGGCTTTCTTCAAAACGATTTCGATCTGCCCGGGTGAGAAAGGTTTGATCAGGTAATCGAACGCGCCGCCACGCATGCACGCGACTGCGCTTTCGATCGTGCCGTGGCCGGTCATCATCACGACGAGCGGCCGATCAGGCATCGCGGAAACCCGCTCGAGGAATTGCTGGCCGTCGCCGTCCGGCAGCCGCACGTCGAGCATGATCAAATCGAAATTTTCGCGGGCGATCATCGCCTCGGCTTGTCCAATGGAGCCGGCGATGGAAACGGTGTATTTTTTCCGCCGAAAGAGCTCATCAAGAACCTTCTGAATCAAAGGTTCATCATCGAGGACGAGAATTCTTTCGAGTGACATGGGGTCAGAGGAGCCGCGTGAAAGGCAGGAAAAGCCAACACAGTAACGGGTTTCGTTTCCAGAGAAAGGCAAAAGGCGCGGCGAATCAACGATCTGCCGCAGAAATGGTGTGAACTAATTCTGAAATTGCGAAGCGGCCTACGTGGCTGAAAAAAGCGCTAGCGCGGTGTTTCAGAAATCGGCACCAAGGTTCGGATGAGCTTCAACGCCTTGGAGGGAACGTACGGCTTGGAAAGGTAAGCGACTGGTTCGGCATAGCCGCGCTTGCGGTCGCCGCGTCGGAAAGCGCCGCTGGCGAAGAGCAGAGGCATGGCGGGAGCTTCTTGGCGAATGGAGTTGGCGAGCTGCCAGCCGTCCATTGACGGCATGACGATGTCGGTGAAAACGAGCGCGATTTCGTCGCGATGAGCGCGGAAAAGACGGAGCGCTTCCGCTCCATCACGAGCCCAAAGAACGCGCCAGCCATCGGTTGGAAGGAATTCCTGCCACAAAGCGCCGATATCCTGTTCGTCCTCGGCGATGAGGATCGTACGCCGCTCGGCGGTTGTCGTGTCGCTGTTGTACGGGGCGCGCGTCTTTTCTGTCGGGCGGCTCTCCGCCAGCGGAAACAGCAAGTGCACGCGGGTGCCTTGTCCGGGAGCGCTGTCGACTTCGATGGAGCCGCGGTGCGCGCGCATGATTCCGTACACAACCGCCAGGCCTAAACCGGGAGTGTCCTTTTTGCTGCTGGAGAAAAACGGTTCGAACATCCGCGTGCGGGTCGCTGCGTCCATGCCCACGCCTGTATCCTCAACGGAAATACGCAGCAGGCTTTTGTGATCGCCGTGGCCAGTCTGGCCGAAGGCAGCCTGACGCAGCTCAGAGGTGCGCAGCGTGAGCGTTCCGCCCTCGGGCATGGCTTCGCGAGCGTTGTCGAGCAGCTTGCCGATGGCCTGCGCGAGTTGGGCGGGATCGGCGGACAGCGAGGGCGCGCTGGCGCCGAAGGCTTTCACGATCTTGATATTGCTCGGCCAATTCGCGCTTTCGTCGGCGAGCAGTCGGTCCAGCAGGTCGTGGATGTTGACGTCGGAAATCTCGGCTTCGTGGGTGCTGGCGAAAAGTTGGAGCTGCCGAACGACGTCTGCTCCGCGCCGGCCGGCGTCGATGATCGTGTCGGCGTAGTGAGAGATGCGCGCCGGATCGTTCGACGCGTCTCGCAGCAGGCTGGCGTAAGCCAACACGATCGAGAGCATGTTGTTGAAATCGTGCGCGATGCCGCCGGCCAACGTCCCGAGGCTTTCCAGCTGTCCGACTTCTCTCAGCCGCGCTTCGATTTTTTTTCTCTCCCGCAGGCTGTTCAAGGCGACGAGGCGGCTAGCGATAGCATTTGGTTCGAAAGACACGACCGTGAGCTCTGCCGGAAACGTCGCACCGTGCGCGTCGACGCATTCGCACTCCACGGGCGTCTGTTGGTTAATCGTGGCGCGATTGAGCGCCAAAGCCGGAAGGAGCTGCTCAGCCAAGGTGCCGGCTATCACGTCGGGTGCCTGGCTAAAGGCCACGGCGAACGCTCGGTTGCATTGGATGATACGATGGGTTTTGTCGAGGAGGCACAGACCGATCGGAACCGTTTCGTAGACGGTATTCAGGAGGTTGTGCATGGCGGCCAAGTTATCCTCCGCTTGGCGCCGCTTCGAAATGTCTCGGCTGATCGAGATGATCTCGACGGGATGCTTTCCTGGATTTTCGAGGCGGGTTCGGCTGATTGTTTCAGCCCAGATGAACGTCCCGTCCTTCCGCTGGAGACGGTGCACGAGCGTACTTTCGCGACGACCGTTGAGGTGGCTTTCGAAAACGCGCCGGACCTGAGGCCGGTCCGCGTGGTGAAGAATCAAGCGGAGAGGCTTGCCCACGAGCTCTTCGGGCTCGTAACCCAACATCGTTTTTGCCGATGGCGATGCGTATAGGCAGCGCCCGTCGGCGCGGTGTACGGTGATGAGGTCGCGTACATTTTCGGCGAGGAGCCGGTGACGGGCTTCGCTCTGGTGCAGAGCGTCGTGCAACTCCAGGTGGTCGGTCACATCGGCGACGATTCCGACCCAGTGCGTGATGACGTTGTCCTGCTTAAGGGGATACAGATGCAGGTCGGCCCAGAAGACTGTGCCGTCTTTGCGCGCGGCCGGGAGCGGTTTTCGCCACGCGTGATCGTCGCTCAAAACCGCGTCGACTCGATCCCATTCAAACTGACCTCCGGGAGGACGCAGAAGGTTGGACAAGGTGCGCCCCATAACCACGTCCGAGGAGTAACCCGTCAGCTTTTCGAACTCGCGATTGGCGTAGATGATGGGGCGGCCTGCGACGTTGCCGACGCACACCACGAGCGCCTGCGTCGAGTCGGCGACGACTTTCGCTAGGAGAGCATCCGGGCATGGGGTCACGCCGGACGAAGATTGAAGCGGGGCTGGGCGGGGGGGCACTGGAGAGATAGACTAGTTACAATGGGCTGGACGGCAAAAGATAAAGTGAGACATGGCCTCATCGGCCGACCGGCCAGAAACTTGAGAATTTAAGTTTAGGTGTGTTAGGACGATGAAAGGAGGTGGATTTAAACCATCCCAGTATGCCGCCTCGTCTTCTCACTTTGCTCGGATTGATCGAAACGTCGCTCGTGAACCAAGGTTCGCGGGCTGTCGCGAATCCACCTTCGCGTGCGATCAGTTTTCACAAAGGCGTCGCGCGAATGACGTTCGCTGACGGCGCGGGCGCTATCATGCTGCAAAACTTCACGCTGGCGGACGGGCAGATTTGCGTCCGAGCGGTGTTTTCTTGGGGAGCCGAAACGGAAGCCGGAAACTATTCGATTTATCCCCGAGACAATTTCGACTGGCACGCCGCGGCCGATCAAATCGCGAATGCCTGGCTTTCAGGCAAGCCCTTGCCGGAATCTTCGACGCCGGTTCAGAGCGTTACGGAGAGTTCCGTCAACGAGCCGACGAGTTCTGAGCAAGTGGTGGCGACTGGTTGAGCGATTGCGCTTTGGCGTATCCCCAGAACCAATAAAACGAGCCTAAAATCAGGCTTCCGCCGTGAGAGCGGAAGAGGTGTGGTGGCTTTGTTCGGAAACGCTGGGTGCCCGGTAGACAGGACGAAGCTTTTTCGCCCTGACCTGCGCGGCTGCGATCTTATCGAGCTCTTTTTGGGTGGCTTCCAGCTGAGCGGAAAGCCGGTCGTAGTGAGCCTGGCGATTCTTGAGAAGATTCTGAAGCCGGACCTGGAGATCGGCATCGAGCGTTTGTGCGACGTTAGGTCCTACGAGTAGTTCAGCAATTTTCCGAACCAGCGGCATCGAGCGCTGTTGCACTGCGGTTGATTCGGCGTAAAGACCCTTGTCGAAGAGAAATTCCTCCTCGCGCGTGAGTGTTTCCAGTGCGGTGAGGAGGCGGCCGATGGTTTGCTGCGGAGTCTCCATGGATGGCGAAGTCGAAAGGTTAGGCCACGCCTTGGGCGTGCTGGACTTTTTCCGCTTCGTGATTGCGGAGCATTTCCGCCCAGCCGTCGCGAAGCTGGCGGACGAGCCGCTCGACTTCTATCACAGGTTCGAGCTTCTTCTTCATGTTGGCCTCAAAGAGGCGCCGCGTGTAGTAATCGTAAAGGCGGTAAAGGTTGGCTGCGTGCTCGCCGCCTGCCTCGTGGTTGAGGTTCGATTGAAGCTCAATCAGGATATTCTGCGCCTTCACCAAGTTTGTATTGATACGCTCGATACGGCCAGGCGTTTCTTCAGGTGCTTCCAGCGCATCGCGGGCGTGCCCCATGAATTTCAACGCTCCATCATAGAGCATTAAAACGAGCTGGCCTGGGCTTGCGGTGAGGACTGCCTGCCGCTGATAGGTTTGAGCGTAATTCAGGGCGTTGTAAGCGGCCATGGTAGCGTCAGCTGTTGGCAGAGAGATCGCGGGAGCTCACGAAAAGCTGAGCGAGAGACTCAATAAGTTGTCGCGGAGGATAGGTCGGATCGACGGCTAGTGCTTTACCGCGTTCGACAACGGCAGGGCGGACTTCCGGAGTATTAGCGAGTGCTTCGCGGAGGCTCTGCGTGTTAGCCTTGGATAACGAGTCGTTATTGTCGGCCTGTACTTTGGAAGCGGGCGTCTTCTGGCCTGTGGAATTGGAGAGAGCGTCCGTCCGGTAGTAACCGGAGATATTGGACGTAGGTTGTATCATGGGATTGTTCAGGGATGAACGGTCAGCCCTAACAGAGAAGCGATACAGGGAACGCCGTTGGTTTTTTGCTACGGGTAAGATCGACTTCTTCCCAGTGAACTTGAGTAAAAATCTTAACCTTTTACAACTCGCGGAGCTATCGTAACTTGGGGTGTATCCCCTATCCGTTTTATTCGCTAGGAGCGGGGGAAAACCCGTTTTTTCAAGTTATCGCGGCGGCAGCTGCTGAAACGTTGCTGCAGCCACATATGCTGCAAATCGTTCGGGGTTTTGCAGGACCGTATGGTTGAAATCGGTGCGTCCGCGATCGGTTCCGAGTGACGCGGCATGATGGCGCGCCGAGTTGGCCACTGATTGATCGGCGGCGGAAAATACGTTGTCCGCTGCCCAAACCACTTCCCCATCGGTGACGCGCGCGAGTTTGACGCGGAATCCCACCAGAAGCGGTGTGTACGGCGAATACGAAGTGACGTCGATGAACAGCACCGCATCGGCGCCGTAGGGATTTTGCAGCGCAAAAACTTTCTTTTGCAACGTAGCGGGCAGCTTCTCCACGGAACTTAATTGCCGCATTCCGGTGATTTCGGCCAGGGCCTGACGGGAAAGAGGAACAACCTCAAATTTACCGGTGCGGCTCAGTTCGGTTTGGCAAACGGTGTCGAAGGAGTTGAGTGTCTCCTCGGTGAGATTTGGGCCGCCCCAAACCGGCAAAACGAGAACGCGCCGGATCTCGGCGGGCAATTTGGGCAGGTTCGTTACGTTGGTGGGCGTGAAAAACGGGCCGACGACTGCTCCGTCGCGTTTGACGATTGCGGAACAGGCGGAAAGAAGAAGCGACAGGAGGGCGAGAGCGGCGATATGGAACGTTCTCATTCGAAAAACAATTGAACGCCTTGTGGTAAGGAGCAAGCGCCGACCGTGTGCATGGTCAGCTACTACTGCTGCTTGAAGAGCTGAAACTGTTCTTGAGGGTTTTGAGAATAGCCTGGGCGTTTGTCTGCGCTTTTTCCATGGCCTGAAAGCCCGCCATGAGGCGCGATCTTTCTGATTCCAGCTGCTGCTGGATTCGCGCAATCTGCGTATCAATGCCCTGGTTCGATTTCAGCAGGCGATCGCTGATCGTCGATATGGCGCCCGTCGAAGTGCCTTCGGTGCCGGCCAAGCTGGTCAAATAGCTGTCCATCTTGGCGGCGAAGCCGGTCCCCGTGGTGTTAAAGAAGCTTTCGACGTCCGCAGGATTTTTGGAAAGCGCGCTCTCGAGTTTGGAGCTGTCTCGTATCGTGAGGAGATTGCTCGTGCCGTTAAAATCGATTCCGAGATCGGCCAATCTTGTAACCGTGCCGGATAATCCGCTGACCGCACCGAATACTTGCGAGCGCAACTTGGATGCCCAGAAATCGATTTCCCGGGTGTCGCTGAGCGTCGAGGTGGAGACCGTGCCATTTGAAACGGTGATCGACGTTTGGGTATCGATGTAGGTTTGGACGGCGTTGTATTTGTCGATGAAGTTCTGGATCGCTGTCTTCATCGAAGCCGTGTCGCTGGCGATGCTGATCGTCTGCGTCCCTTCGGTGGTGGCATTAACGGTGAGTCCGGTGATACCTGTGACGGCACTCGTGAAGTTGTTCGTCGTGCTCGACAGGGTCGAACCACCGTTAACCGTGAACAAAGCGTTTTTTCCGCGGGTGGTTGTTGCGCCAGAGCTGGTCATGCTCAAGCCAACGGCGTCCAGAAATCCGCCGGCTGATTCGCTGAGTCCGAAACCCGTATCGCCGGTGGCGTTGTTGACCAGGACCATACGATCAGAGGCGGTGTCATACGAGGCGGTGACTCCCGTGCCAGCGCTGTTGATACGCTGGATGATGGTGGAAAGGGAATCGGTGTTGACGTTGTAGGCGATTGCGACGCCGTTGACGGAGAAGGAGCCGTTGCCCGAAGTGTCGACTGCGGTGATGGCGTTGCGGAGGCGTGCGGAAGCCAGCGGCGAGGAGGTGCTCGTCGAGCCGAGGGAACCTGCGCTGGAAATTGTTCCAGTGCCGTTGTTCGCTAGTCGCGCGACGGAAAGAAAATTGGAGCTGTCGTTGGCGCCTCCGAGGACGATCTCCGAACCGGATGACAGGCTGATCTGGTCGGTGAGGTGGTTGTAGCTTGCGGTCACCGTTCCGCCGGTCGCCGTGGAAATTTTGTCGAACACGTCCTGCAACGAATCGGTCAGGGCAACGTTTACGGTGGCGCCGTTGATGGTGAAGGTGCCTGCTGTGGGCGCTTTGGAGGTAGGCAATGTTGCGAGAGTGAGCGCGCTCACGTCATCGCTGGTACTCAGAGTCGAAGAAATTCCGCTGGCACCTGACCGCTTGCTGGCGGTAGCGAGCTGGCTGACGTTGAAGGTATAAGTCCCGGTGGATGCGCCGCTGGTTGCGGATAAACCCCAGCTTGAGCCAGAGGTGGAAGAGGTGACGGTACGGCCGGTGAAGAGTCCGTTGGCCTTGAGGGCCTTGGTGGCTGTTTGAAGCTCTTGGAGGTTGGTCTTGAGAAGACTGAGTGCCGAAACCTTTGTGGAGTTAGTCGTTTGTTCGGCTTTGAGCTTGGTGATCGGTGCGCTGTCGATCTCGATGATCTGGTCAATGAAGGTCTGCCAATCGAAGCTTGAGCCCGTAAGCGACGAACTGAGGGAGGAAGTATTTATTGCTGTCATGACCGGAAAAAATTGAAAGCAGACTACACAATGACGTTGTCGGAGGTATCGTCACCCGCTCGTAAAACTTGAGCCCGCGTTGTGCAGGTCCCGGTGAAGCAAGGCCTAATAAATCGGTTTACCCTCATCTTATGCCTTCACCCGAGCCCGGCTTGTGCGGTGTTGGGTGAGACTTTCTGGATTATCGTATCCGGCTGCCTGGCGATCCCCAGCGATTGCTTTTTGTCGGCAAAGTGTGGGGCAGTGGCGCGTGTTGCTCGGACAAAGCGAGTATTTGGTGATGTTAAGTGGATGCACTTGATCTTGAGTGCGCGATCTACCGGCAAATGTGCCACTTGCGACAATTTGGGGATTTTTTGCAATTTGAATTAAAGGTTTTCCCCTAGGCGGTCGTTATACTGTGCAGCTGCGAAAACCTCGTAGCCGGAGCGGACCGGCTCCTCCCTCGGTCCCGTCGCCACACGGAAGTGGTATCAATATCAAGGAAGATTCCCATGTCAGTCGTCATTAATTCCAACTACGCCGCCACGGTTGCTGCTAACAATCTGGCCGCCTCCAACACGAATCTGCAGAAGAGCCTCAACCGGCTGTCGAGCGGATCGAAAATTGTCAGCCCCTCCGATGATGCAGGTGGTTTGGCAGTATCCATGAAGTTGTCCGCCGCTGCGAAACGCCAGGGCGCCATCAACAACAATATTAGCAATGCGATCGCGTTCTTGCAGACGCAAGACGGCGCCATGAAGGTGGCCAGCAAGGTGCTGGAGCGCATGAGCGAACTTGCAACCCTTTACACCGACGTCACCAAATCCACGAGTGACCTCGCCAATTACAACACTGAGTTCACCGCGCTGGACGCCCAGATCTCCCTGATCAATTCGGAGCAGTTCAACGGCCGCAGCCTCTTCGGTACTGCGCTGTCGGTTTCGGTCAATGATAGCAGCGGCACGGTGACCCTGAGTTCCAAGTCGACCGTTGCCAATCAGACGATCGGCAATGCGGCTAACATCATCACGGCGCTGCAGACTCTCGCCACCAATCGTGCCGCGAACGGCGCCGAACAGAGCCAGCTCACTTTTGCTGCCGAACTCGTTACCACCAACAAGGCCAATATCGAGGCCGCCAACAGTCGAATCATCGACGTGGACGTGGCCGAGGAATCGACGCAGCTTGCACGGTGGAACACCTTGGTCCAGGCGGGCACTTCGATGCTCACGCAGGCCAACCAGAGCGCACAGACGGCGCTCAAGCTCCTCCAGTAATTCTCCATCGCTTCCTCCTCGCCCCGTCTGCCTGATCTAGTTCGATCTCGCAGCGGGTGAGGAAAGAAGGGGAGGGGAATGACCCCAGGAGCTCAGGTAAGATTACCCGGAAGATGCTTTTCGCCAAAAACTGCATCCACTCCGTCCGAGAATAGGTACGTTCTTTTGATTACCGCTAGCAGCCAGTAACCCTCGCAGGGTGACAATTTCGGAGCTTTGCTCCGCAACGGCGCGTTCCCCGCCGAACCATGGGATCCGTCGCGGCGACGGACGCCGCACTCATCAAGGAAAGATACCACTATGTCAGTCGTAATTAATACCAACTACGCAGCCACGCTTGCCGCCAACAACCTGGCTATGTCCAATACGAGCCTGCAAAAGAGCCTGAATCGGCTCTCCAGCGGTTCGAAGATCGTCAGCCCGGCCGATGATGCCGGTGGTTTGGCCGTGTCGATGAAGTTGTCCGCCGCGACTAAACGTCAGGGCGCGATTGCCAACAACATCAGCAACGCCACGGCCTACTTGCAGACGCAAGACGGCGCCATGAAGGTGGCGAGCAAGGTGCTAGAGCGCATGAGCGAACTCGCGACTTTGTACACCGACGTGACGAAGTCCTCGAGCGACCTCGCGAACTATAACACGGAGTTCACCGCTTTGAATTCGCAGTTGACCCTCCTGGGCAACGAAAAGTTCAACGGCATTGCGATCTTCGGCACTGCACTCAGCGTGACGGCCAACGACGCCAGCGGTTCGATCTCGCTGACCTCGAAGACCGCAGTCGCTCAGCAGGCGATCGGCAGCGGTGCTGCCATTCAGACCGCGATCCAGAGTTTGGCCACCGACCGCGCCGCCAACGGTGCGGAACAGAGCCAGCTCAGCTTCGCCGCCGATATGGTCACTACCAACAAAGCCAACCTCGAAGCCGCCAATAGCCGCATCATCGATGTGGATGTTGCCGAGGAATCGACTCAGCTGGCACGTTGGAACACCCTGGTCCAGGCGGGCACCTCCATGCTCTCCCAGGCCAACACGAGCGCGCAGACAGCGCTCAAGCTCCTCCAGTAATCTGTCTCCGGCTTTACCTAGCCGTTCGTCGGTGCCTCGGCAAAACCGGGAAGCCTCGGACGGCTAAGGTGAGCGGAGCGGTCTTCCAAAAGAGGAATCCTTTCCCAAACGGGGATGCTGTCGCCAAACTGCATCCATTATCCACCGACAAGGTTTATTTCCTTCGATTACCACTAGCAGCCTTCATCCTCGCAGGGTGACACTTTGAAGCCCCTGCTTCGAACGGCGCGGTCCGCGCTGTATCCAACGGACCCGTCAGCGGCGACGGACGCCGCACTCATCAAGGAAAGATACCACTATGTCAGTCGTAATTAATACCAACTACGCAGCCACGGTTGCCGCCAACAACCTGGCTTCCTCCAATACGAGCCTGCAGAAGAGCCTGAACCGGCTCTCCAGCGGTTCGAAGATCGTCAGCCCGTCCGATGATGCTGGCGGCTTGGCAGTGTCGATGAAGTTGTCCGCCGCGACCAAACGTCAGGGCGCGATTGCCAACAACATCAGCAACGCCACGGCCTACCTGCAGACGCAAGACGGCGCCATGAAGGTGGCGAGCAAGGTGCTGGAACGCATGAGCGAACTCGCGACCTTGTACACCGACGTGACGAAGTCCTCGAGCGACCTGGCGAACTACAGCACGGAGTTCACCGCTTTGAATTCTCAGTTGACTCTCCTGAGCAACGAAAAGTTCAACGGCATTGCGATCTTCGGCACCGGCCTCAGTGTTACTGCCAACGATGCCAGCGGTTCGATCTCGCTGACCTCGAAGACGGCTGTCGCCGCTCAGACGATCAGCAACGGCGCGGGCATTCAGACCGCGATCCAGAGTTTGGCCACCGACCGCGCCGCCAACGGTGCGGAACAGAGCCAGCTCAGCTTCGCCGGTGATATGGTCACCACCAACAAAGCCAACCTCGAAGCCGCCAACAGCCGCATCATCGATGTGGACGTTGCCGAGGAGTCGACTCAGCTGGCACGTTGGAACACCCTGGTCCAGGCGGGCACCTCCATGCTCTCCCAGGCCAATGGTTCGGCCCAGACCGCGTTGAAACTGTTGTCATAATATACGCCAAGATAAAACGTCTGATAAGGAATCCCAAGGACCCCCGCGTGCTTTCCCGCACGCGGGGGTCCCCTTTTTCGAGGTTGCCGCATCGCAGGAACTTCATCGAATGGGCCTCAAAACCCACCGTGCCTGCCATTCCTTCTCCACTGGAAAAAGCCCTCGCTCTTCACCGCGCCGGTCAATTGGTGGAAGCGGCTCTGCTCTATCGTGAGTTTCTCCGCAAGCAGCCAAACCATCCTGATGCGCTAAATCTTCTCGGCTTGCTGCGCCAGCAGACGGGCGAACACGCGCAGGCGGTGGAGTGTTTCACGAAAGCGATGGCGGTGGTTTCGCGAAATGCCCTGCTTCACGTCAACCGCGCTCAGTCGTACCGCGCCGTGGGTCGTGTGGAAGAGGCCGAAGCCGATTTCCGCCAGGCGCTCCAGATCGATGCGAAGCAGGCGGAGGCGCATCATCAGCTGGGCAACTTGCTCAAGGCTCTCAACCGGCATGGGGAAGCGTTGCAGAGTTTGCGGTGCGCCGCCGAGCTCGCGCCGAAAAATCCGGCCGTCTGGCTCAACTTGGGTGTTTCCCTCCTGGCAGTCTCGGAGCAGACGGAAGCGATCCAGTCTTTTCAAAAGGCGGTTGCGCTGGAGCCGAACCGCGTCGAAGCGCTCAACATTCTTGGCAGCGCCTTGGTCGATGTGGGAAAGTTCGGGGAGGCGCGGAACGTTTTGGAGAAGGCGTTGCAACTGCGGCCTTCCTACGCGCCGGCTCACGACAACCTGGGCCGGCTCTATCGCGCCCAAGGCCGTCCAGCGGAGGCTGTGGCCGAGTTCAGGGCTGCGTTGACCGCCCAGAACGCTCCGAGCACGCACAGCAACTTGGTGTACGCGCTCAATTTCGTCCCGCAGCTTTCCGCCGGGGAAGTTTTTGCCGAGCATCTTAATTGGGCGCGTCTGCATGCGGCGTCTGTCGCGACGCCGCGCGCTGCCTTGCCGCTGACGCGCGATCCTGCGCGGCCTCTGCGCATTGGTTACGTTTCTCCGGATTTCATCCATCACGCCGTCTCGTATTTCATCGAGCCCGTCCTAAAAGCGCACGATCGCTCGGCGTTTGAGGTTTATTGTTATTCGAATGCCCCCGCTTCGGACAATGTCACCCAACGTCTTCGCTCCCTCGGCCACGCGTGGCGCGACATCTCCAGGCTCGACGACGACGCTGCGGCGAACGTCGTGCGTGAGGACAAGATCGACATCCTCGTCGATCTCGCGGGCCACACGGCGCGCAACCGGCTGCTTCTCTTCGCGCGCAAACCGGCCCCTGTCCAAGTCACTTGGTTAGGCTATCCGAATACCACAGGCTTGAGCGCGATCGATTGGCGCCTCACCGACGAGGTGTCGGATCCCGCCGGCGCGACCGACCGGTTCTACGCGGAAAAACTATTCCGCCTGCGAGGTCCGTTCTCGGTGTACCTGCCGTCCGACGATGCGCCCGCGGTGGAGGCGCCGCCTGTGTTGAGAAACGGTTATATCACCTTCGGTTCCTTCAACCACTTCGCCAAGGTCAACTCTGCCGTGGTCGAGCTTTGGGCTCGCCTGCTCGCTCGTGTTCCTAACGCCCGGTTCGTGATGAAGGCCCGCAGCCTGGCTGATTCGGAAACGGCCGCGCGCGTGCTCTCCACCTTCGAGCGTCTCGGCGTCACGGCCGACCGGCTGGAGTTGCGCAGCGAGGAACTGCCTGTGGCTGCCCACCTCGCGCGGTTCAACGAGATCGACATCGCCTTGGACACGTTTCCTTACAACGGCACGACGACCACCTGCGAGGCGCTTTGGATGGGTGTGCCTGTCGTGGCCCTGGCAGGTTCGTCGCATGTCTCGCGCGTGAGCGCCAGCTTGCTCACGCATTTGGGACATCCCGAGTGGATCGGTGCGTCTGAAGCGGATTATATCGAGCGTGCGTATGGTTTGGCTGCAGATCCCCAAAAGCTCGCCAGCCTTCGCGCTTCGCAACGCGACAAGATGCGGCTCAGCCCGCTCTGCGACGCGGCGCGGTTCACGAGGGAGCTCGAAGAGGCCTACCGCCAAATGGCGGAGGCGAATCGTTCCCGGAGTTGATCGGAACGGTCACTGCGTGCGAGCAGACCGGTTGAGCCGGTTGTTCCTAACCGGCGGTTCGATGTGTGCGAGCGCGCGCACAAACCTCCGGCGACGCTTGCTTAAGGCGTTTCCGCGATCGCATCAGCGATCACCGTGCCGATGGTTTCGTAGCGGTTGAAATGGTCGTAGATCCGCCGCCGCGCATCGTTCGGCATGGCCAGCGCTTGCTCGCAGGCCGCTACCAATGCATCGAGGTCTCCGTGCGCATAGCGCAGAAGCAAGCCGGCGCTGGCTTGGGATTCCAGCCGGCCGCCGGTTTTTGAATCTTCCGAAACAGGCACCATCCCCAAGCAGCCGGACCAGAAAGGCCGGTCGGTGTGCGTGGCGCTCATCGCAGGCGTGGTGAACTTTCGGCCCTCGGGGCAAAGGCCCACCTTGAACCGATTGAGTGAGCCAAGTTCTTTGACGTTCACCGAGTGGTCGTGAATGGCGACAAAGCGATCGCCGAATTTCTTCTGGAGATGGGCGATTTGCCGTTTGCGGTGGTCCGTCAGGCCCAGCTTCGAACCGAGAAAGAGGATCTTTTCATCCGGCTGCTGGTGAAAGGGGATCAGAAACGGCACGAGGTTGGCCACCCAGCTCCGATGAATCACGCGGGCCCGCGGCGAAAGCAGTGCGCGGCCTTGGGCATCGAGCGGCTCTTCGTCGTGGATAAAAACGTTCAGGTGGGGCGCGAGATCCTTGAAGCAAGGCATGGTTCGGCTCGCTTCGTCGAAAGCATAGAAAAAAACCTTCACGCCGTTGCGCGCCAGAAAGGGCAGCAGCTTGCTCAATGCCCCGGCCAGCTTTTGCGGTTCCTGGCCTTGAAAAATCAACCACCATTCCTCGTCCACGGGCCGCACGGCTCGGGCCAAATCGAGCACGCCTTGAATGCCCAAGACCCGCGTCGGCAAAAATTCCAAGTCCCGGTGAGCGATCACCGAGAGCACATGAGTGATGGCTCCGTGCCAGTCGCAATCGAGCCGGGCCATGCGGAGCATTTCCGGATCGTTCGCGTTCGCCACCTTGGCAGAGAGATCCATGCCGGGGAGCTGGTCCACAAACGCGCCGGCGTCCTGAAGCGGACCGGCCCAAAAGTTGAAATGGAAGAGACGAATCCGACGGCCCGACGCGGCGTGAGGGGAGGATGGCATGGTGTAAACACCCCAAGATCGGCCGCCGCAGGACTTTATTAAGTGAGACCGCTCACGTTTGGCTCAAAGCTTGGGCCGAAAAGGGTCCCCCGTGCAGGGCGAAAAGCGAAGCCAGGCAAGGAATGGCTGGCCGCCCGACGGAGCCGTTGTCCTCCTAAGCGCAAAAAAAAGATCCAGTAGAAAGACGCCGTTGGCCCGGCGTAGTCCTACTGGATCTCTCAGCATCACTTCAGGACAGCAAGCGAGCAGGCCTCATTTTGTTACGGGGTGGCAGCGAGAACGGGCTTCGTCGAGCCGGGTGCGCTTGGGGTTTCGCCGACGGTGCGCGAGGCAGCCGAATCGACGATCACGCGCGCCTGCCAGTAGGCAGCGACAAAGTCCGGCTTTGAGACCTCAAACTGGCGAACGAGCTTGTCGAGCACGTTGGCAAGAACTTCGTCGATCGCTTTGATGTGCGCGGCCACCGCCTGGGTGGCGGTCGCGATCTTCACCGTGGCGGTGCGCGGGCTTTCGGCGACGGCGGCGTAAGCGGCGATCCGGTTATTGAGCGTTTGGAGCATGGGCTCGCTCAATCCGTAGTCTGCTGCGCTGACGGTGGAACCATCGGCCAGCGCCACGGGAGCGGCGGCCAGGGTGGCGACACCGCGCTCGTAAATATCCAAGGCGCGGGAGTCGATCTCGGCGTCCCGAAGCTCCATCAGGACGGTGTGTTCGACGTCGGTGGCGGCATTGAGCTCGGTGTTGCCGGTCTTGTGGGCGAAGGCGCAAAGCGCGCCTGCCACGTCGAGAGTGCTTGCGATCATGAGCTCGCGAAGCTGCTGTTTATTAAGTGAAACGCCGACCCGGGCCGAACTTTGCACGAGCGCCAAAGCGGCGAGCGTGGTGACATGTCCGTTGTAGTCGTCGTACCCCGTCTGAAACCGGCATGGCCGGCCCACACCCCGCGGTAATCATCGAGCACGCGCTTTGTCGTGCGATACATGGTTAGTTTGTTTTCCTGTTTGTTGTCCATAAGGAGAGCCCCACAGAACGACCGCCGAAATGTTTGTTCCCTATCCAATTTAAATATCCTAAAAAGGATACGGAGAGTGGTTATACTTGAAGATGAACTGCATTTAGGCTCCTTGGAGGTGTGCAAAAGTTGTGGCGTTTTACGGCCTGTGGGCGATCTGGCGGGGGTCCGGTCGCGCGCCTCGCAACAATTTTAGTGTACTGCAACGGTTCGGTCGCCGCGCGCCGCGATCAGGTGTGGGGCATCGTGAGGCCGGCGAAATGCGCTGGGCTGGGGGATGGCGACGGCGGCTTTTCGCCCCGGACAGCTGCAGTTCCGCTAATGGCCGGCGGCCATCTTTTACAATCCGATGTCCATTCGTCGACCGCCGATGCCCTTCCGCCTGCAGCCGGTCTGCATCCGCCGATCTCCGACGGCCGTCCGGAGACATCCAGCGCTCATCAGTTGAGAGCCTGTCTCAATCGGGAAGGAGCAGACGGTCATCCGTCGACCGCCGACGTTCACTCGTTGAGCGCCGGTCTCAATTCGTCGACTTCCGGCGAGCATCCGTCGACCGCAGATGAAGATCCGCTTATAGCAGATGCCCTTCCGGCGACAGGCGGCGGGCTTGCCGCTGATTAGCGGCGGCGGAACCCTTTTTCCGCAAGCTTGAGACGTTAATTCCCAACCGTATCGGAGATCGTCTTCTTGTTTTGATCGCAAACTCCGATGATCGAATTCGCCAAGGCCTTTATCTGGTCGAAGCCTGTGCCTAGCGCCTGGATTGCGGTTAAGAGGGCGGCATTTCGAGCAGTCAGCTGTTGGACTAATGCATTCAATGAGTTCACTTGGTTTGTCAGATTTTGGACCTGTGCTTGGATGTTCGCATAGGTCGATGCATCCACACCTGGGACGACTGCTATGAGGACGGTAGCACTCGTGCTTTGATTAGCACTGTCCTTCACGGTGAGTATTGTCGGGTGAATGCCTTCAGGCAGTGTCACGGAAGGCGTTGCGCCAGTTGCTGTGCCGAACGTCCCCGTCCATGTATATGTTAAGGTTTCTCCATCTGGATCAAACGAGGCACTACCATCGAGTGTAACGGTCGCGGAGGTCGCTGTACCGCTATACACAATGCGGTCTTCGCCGGCGTTAGCTATTGGAAGATTGTTTGTACGAATATACTTTTCGGCCTGCAGCACAGAAGAAGTGGAACTCAGCTGCCTCCCGCCCACTATCACAATCTGCTTATTTGGTAAGGTGTAACTAGCGCCGGCCATGCGCTGTGCTATCGGCATCATGGAAGGTTGAGCAAATGTGTTGGAAGCGGGATCAAATAGTTCGGCCATTGGGTTCTCCGGTGCTGTGATCAAAACTCGCCCGTCATCTGTTATAGATAGGCGCAAAAAGGAATGGGCTGAACCAAGACGAGTAGTCCCGGAAACTCTTAGCATTATCGGATCAAATATATCGCAGGATGCGAGGTAGCCCCCACCAGCGGCAGTTCCACCGCAAACCAAAACTTTACCGGAAGGCAGAGTTATACAGAACGGACTGCCTCGTGCCTCCGAAAGGCTGCCGGACAGAGCAAATGTGTTTGTGGAGGGATCGAATATTTCGGTTTGAGCGGTTACTGGTAGAGGATTCGACACAGCATTAGAGTGTCCCCCTGCCACCAAAACTCTTCCGTCAGAGAGTCTAGCTATTCCGATTGTACAACGAGTCGTATTCATGGGCACGGTGGACCAAGAACTCGTCGCGGGATCATAAACTAGAGCCCAATTGCGCGGAGTCCAATTAGCGCCCCAATTGGCTGCTACCAAAACTCGGCCGTCCAGTAGCGTCACTATGCCACCTGCATACCGCGCGTCGGGAGGTGTCGTAGTGACGCTGAAGGTGTTAGAAGCAGGGTCAAAAATTTCGGCAGTAGGCACGAGAGAGCTCCCATCGACAGTATAGCCCCCGACGATGAGCGCCCGTCCGTCGTTCAATGCTGTGACTAGAGGGCGTTTTCTCGCGGCCGACATCGGAGATGGGAGCGCAGAGAACTGGCCTGTATTTGGGTCATAAAGCTCCGCTGAATTTAGTGGATTGCCCGTACCGTCTGCGCCGCTTGCTCCGCCGACGATCAAGATTTTCCCGTTCGTTAGCTGTACACTCGATTCAGCATTGTGCCTGTCGACTACCATTGAACCCGATGTGACGAACTGTGTTTGTGCACCTAACCTTGTAACTAGAAATGCGAGAAGCAGAAAAACTCCCCGCGCCATTACCCTCCCCATAATAGTTAATGCATTCATCAATGCCTTTTTCCCGAATAAATCGGTTGATCGCAATATGAATGGGGTGCAAGCGCTAGGGAGTATTCCCTAAAGGGAACGGACGTTGTGACGATATTCGGTCCGACCCTATCTGCATATGCCCTTACCTCCTGAAACCACGAGCTGTATAGCCCTGCTAGAACAGGTTTAGGCAAAAGAGAACAATTATGAGCGCGAAACATGCATT
The DNA here is from genome assembly GCA_047600805.1 of Nibricoccus sp. Taxonomy (GTDB): domain Bacteria; phylum Verrucomicrobiota; class Verrucomicrobiia; order Opitutales; family Opitutaceae; genus JADKHC01. The sequence continues at coordinate 3,627,981 of JASGKG010000001.1, read as the reverse complement.
AGTGACAGGCGCGGCGGGCTTCATTGGGTCTCATGTGGCTGAGTCATGCCTCCGTCAAGGAATGGAAGTAACGGCAGTCGACGACCTTTCTGGAGGATTTCTGCAAAATGTCCCAAAAGGCGCCCGCTTCATAAAGGGAGATCTTCGGGATGCGGCTTTGGTGAAATCGCTCTTTGCAGAACGGCGTGTCGACTACGTGTATCACCTTGCGGCTTACGCGGCCGAAGGGCTTTCACATTTCATTCGGCGTTTTAACTACGAAACCAACCTTCTGGCATCGATAAACCTCATCAATGAGTCGGTGCGACATGAGGTGGGTTGCTTTGTGTTTACTTCCTCGATCGCGGTATATGGAGCAGGACAGTCCCCTTTGCGGGAAGATATGTTGCCCCGGCCTGAGGACCCGTACGGCGTATCGAAGCTGGCAGTCGAACTTGATCTAGAGGCCGCTCATCGGATGTTCGGGCTCAACTACGTGGTCTTTCGTCCGCACAACGTGTACGGAGAGCGGCAGAATTTGGCCGACCGCTATCGCAATGTGATCGGTATTTTCATGAACCAAGTGATGCGTGGCGAACCGATGACCATTTTTGGCGATGGGTTGCAAACCAGAGCGTTTTCTCACGTCGATGACGTAGCGCCAATTATCACCAGCTCCGTTTCAAATCCATTGGCCCTCAATCAGATCTTTAACGTTGGAGCGGATATTCCGTATACCGTTCTGGAACTGGCGGGAGTGGTGGCCAGCGTTTTCGGAGCCCCGCTGAACGTGAAGCATTTGCCTCCTCGGCAAGAAGTGATGCACGCGTGGTCTGACCATTCGAAAGTAGCGAATTGCTTCGGACGGAGTCCTTCCGTTGATTTGGTCGCGGGCATCAAACGCATGGCGGAGTGGGCACGATCTATGGGTCCGACCGAACCTGTTCGTTTTGGTGCAGTGGAGATCGCGAAGAACATGCCTCCCTCGTGGCTTAGCGCCTTTACCCATGCCAACACCTGATTATTCGATCGGCCTGGTCACTTATCTCGGCCGATATGAGACATATTTTCAGCCGTTCATGCGCGAGCTTGTCGGCATTTTCGCTGACAAGGAGATCATCGTCTTCGTCAACGGGCATTACGACATCGTTCAACAAACCGCCTACCTCAAGAAAGTCACCGCCTTCCTTTCTGAATTTCGGAATGTCCGGTACGTGACCCATCTCGAGCACCAAAGTCTGGCTCGGGGCTGGAATCACCTCGTATGGATGGCGTCCCATCCACGCGTACTGATTTGCAATGACGATCTGCGGATCGAGCCGCTTTTCCGGCAGGATATGGAGCAGGGCTTGCTGGAGCACCCCGACCATTTTGTGATCAACCGCAGCTGGAGCCATTTCATCATGGCAAAGCGCATGATTGCCGAAGTCGGCTGGTTCGACGAACGCTTCAAGGGCGTGGGTTATGAAGATGGCGACTATATGATCCGGCTTGTCGCGGCAGATAAGGCACTGGTTTCGGTGGCCTGCCGCGGGGTGAATAATATTGTCGCCAAGCAAGAAAACGCAGGCTGGGCGAATCAATCGGGCATCACGCGTGGCAAGCACAGTATGATGAACGAGGATTTCCTAAAGCAGAAGTATGAATCAAACTTCACTGGCAAAGAGGAGCGTCAGGACGATAACTACAAAATCCGTTTTCCTTGGAATGGGGAAATTTTGAAAGCCACCTTGCGTGAAGGCATGGAGACGCCGGTTTTCTACCCGTTTTCGATAATAAATGACCGAACTCCAGCGCCGCACGGAAATGCCAAAGTAAATAGACCAGTTACAGCTTCGGATCTGGAGAAGAATACGTGGCAGCAAAACTGGGAGATTGCGCAGGCTGCTCGCTGTTCTGGCGATGTAAGCTTGACCGATTTAGCCGCGCAAGCGGTCTTGCGAGCCAATCCTCAGTTTTGGTTTGCGCGTGAGCTACCTAAGCATGTTCGTGGGTATTATTCTCAATTTGGCCAAGACCAGATCATCGAGCAGTTTTTCAATAAGTATCCCGCCCGCGCAAAAGTGTTCGTGGAAGTCGGTGCTTTTGATGGCGTACACTATAGCAACGTACGCCGGCTCCATGAGCGCTATGGATGGATCGGACTGAGTATCGAACCGGTGCAGAAAAATTTCGAAAAACTTTGCCGCTCATATCAGGGATCTCGCGTGAAGTGCGTGCGTGCCGCGGTGAGCGACGAAGAGGGCCAGCTTGAGATGAACGTATCTACCTATCCGCATCTTCCCGATTGGGGAAGCGATACGGCTTCACTTTCTGGCGGAGACAAAGAACGCTGGACTCGCGAATATGGTGTGAGCTGGAAGAAAGAGACTGTTGCGGTCAAAACTCTAACCACGTTGTTGCAGGAGGCTGCCATCTCAGAGGTGGATTTTCTTTCTGTGGACGCTGAAGGCTGCGATCTTGCGGTGCTGAAGAGCTTGGATTTCTCACGTTTTCACCCCCAGCTGATCATTGTTGAATATGGAGAAGAGCGCGACGCGATCCTTCGCTTCCTAAGCGAGCAAGGCTACTCACTTCATCAGGACAATGGTCAGGATCTGTTGCTTTCTAAACCCCTGGCGTCTGCAACAGATTCAGGAGCTATATCTGATAACTCTAGTACCAAACCTGTGACCCCGACCCTGCCCAAGCCCAAGATCGTCGGTCTGGTGCCTGGGCGCAATGAGGCGTCGCGGCTCCCGTTTTGTTTACGGGCTCTCGCTCGCTTTACCGATGCCATCGTCTATCTCGACGATGCGTCGGAGGACAACTCGATCAAGGTGGTCGAGGCGCTGGCCGCCGAGTGCCGAGTGGAGAAAATATTACGCAAGGATAAGTGGTACTTGGACGAACCTGGGGACAGAAACAAGCTTTTGGCGGCCGGACGCGGAATCGGCGGCACGCATTTTGTCGCGGTCGATGCCGACGAGGCGTTTACGGCCAATTTCGCGGATAATGACTATCTCCGCAAACTGATCCTGGCTTTGTTGCCGGGGGACCAGATAGAGATGAACTGGATTCAGCTTTGGCGGAGCGTCGACCAGTACCGCTTCGATAGCTCGGTATGGACCTGGAATTACAAGGGAGTGATCTTTCGCGACGATGGTAATTGCAGTCACAGTTCGGCGTTTGTTCACACTCCGCGTGTGCCGGGTAATCTCTCCGGGAGGGTGTATCGAATTCCTGGGTACAACCACGGCCTGATGCATTTCCAATTTATCAATTGGCGCAACTTGCTGGTGAAACAAGCATGGTACCGCTGTCTTGAGCATGTCCGTAACCCGCAGAAACCAGTCAACGCGATCAACGAACGCTACGCTCCCAGCAAGGATGAAACCAAGCTTGGCCTGCGGGCCGCTCCGGCATCATGGCTGGCTGGCTATGAGTTTTTCGATCTGACACCCTTCAACGAGCCTGAATGGTGGCGGGAAAAGCAGGTCCGTGCTTGGTTCAAGGAGTATGGTAAGGAGCATTTTAAGGATCTGGATATTTGGGATATCGACTGGTCGGGCGAGGTTGCCCGTATTCCCAGTGTGAAGGGTCTGCCTACTCCCGGGACTGAGGATTTGTCGGAACGAGCCGTGCCTTTTGTTGATCAGGCAGAAATCTGCAATCAGCAGAACGACGTCAACGGTGCCCGTGATACTTTAGTGCATGCGCTCGATTGGGCGCCCGATTTCGTCGATTTAGTCCTCGCCGCTGCGGCAATGCATTTACGTGCCGGTGATGCGCGGAGCGCTCGGTGGGAAGCGCAACGAGCAGCTGTCATGCAGCCGGAAAACCCACTCGCACTTATTCGGTTAGCGGAGGCGGCAGCCGCCTTGGATTTATCGGGCGAATTCGAGGCCGCGATGCGGCGCGTTTTGGAATTACTCCCGAATGACGCAGACGCTCTCCAATTGCTCGGGGATCAGCGTTTGAAGCAGGAGCGGCTGGATGAAGCCGTCGATTATTTTACTAGGATTGTGACCCAGAACCCGCAGCATCTTTACGCGTTGCTTCGGTTGGGAGTCTGCTTCTTTAAGAAGGATGATTATCGAAAGGCCGGGGAATATTACGGCAAAGTCCTCCAGCTTGACCCCAATCACAAGATTGCCCGGGAAAATTTAGCCTTCATCGAGAAGGAAATGGAGCGGGCGAAGTCCGCAACGCTCCCCAAGACAGTTTCCGTTGAATCGGCTCCCGCAGGAAATCCTGCATTGGTAGTGACGGATAAACCAAAGACTCTTCTTTCTGCCATTGTCTCGACCTACAAGTCGGAGCGGTTCATCGAAGGTTGTCTCGAGGACCTGGTTGGACAAACCCTCTTCAAGCGGGGCCAACTAGAGATCGTGGTCGTAGATAGCTGCTCCCCGGAGAAAGAAGGGGCAGTGGTGAAGTGTTTCCAGGAACGCTTTAAGAATATTGTTTATGTCCGGACAAACCGCCGCGAAACATTGTACGCAGCTTGGAACCGAGCAATCCGTGGTGCATCGGGAGAATACATCACCAACACTAACACTGACGACCGGCACAGAAACGACGCGCTAGAGATAATGGCAGGCGCGCTTTCGGGGCATCCAGAGGTCTCGCTGGTCTATTCTGACTGTCTGCTCTCCACGACACCGAACGAACCCTTTGACAGAAATTCCGGCCAGAGGATCTACAGGTACCCCCAATTCTTTGCGCCGGCTGCGCTGTTACACTATCAGTTCGGTCCACAGCCGATGTGGAGGAAGGCAGTTCATGAGACCGTTGGTTTGTTCGAGGGGACGATGCGTGCAGCCGGAGATTACGACTTCAACCTGAGGTTCGCGCGTGCTTTCAATGCCCTTCATATACCGGAAATTTTGGGCAGCTATCTGGCTCACGAAGGAGCTATCAGTTTTGCCGATACGACGATGGCGGCGGAGAACCAACTTCTTGCAGAGAGATATCAGCAAGATGCGATGATAGAAGCACTCTATGCGCGTTCTGGCGTTCGATGTGCTACCAATGCGGAGAAGGCGCTTGTACATTTAGACCTCGGTATGCGTGCGGTGGAGTACTTCCCGCCTTGGAAGGAAGGACAGAAGGAGGCGAACTACGGCCTAGCTGCTAAATGCTTTGCTCGTTCCCTTGCGTTGGATCCGCGTCGGCCGCACGCGTTGAATAATTTTTTCTGCATCCTGGCCTGGACGGGAAAAAGAGCCGAAGCGCTTTCCCTTTTCGAAAGCCAAGCGAGTCATAGCACGGACCCGACGCTTCGAGTGAACTACGAATGTGTTCAGCGCCCTGATTTCTTTGAGAACGGGCATACGGACCTCGTTCTTATGCCGAGTGGTCTGGGGCTTCCCACGCAGCGTCAGCTAGCTTTCGGGGGTGCCACCGCCGGAGTGAGCTCTAGCTGATCCGACTCTGAACAGAGCGGGACGTTGTGTCCTAGTGAGTTTACCCTAAAGAACGTTTATTCGTGGCCGATATTCGTCTCAGCCGCCATGCGCTCGCACGCGGCGAGCAATGACCAACGCATCTCAATCGAATACAGCGAAGCAGGAGATATTTAACCCCTCAGAAAAGCTTACCCTGTCACTGGTCGCTAGCGTAGGGGAAATCAATCCCGAGGGCCCTTGCGGGGGACTTGAGTCGGCTGTCATTCGTACTGCAAAGGCGCTCGCACGCAACGGGCACAAAGTGGCCGTAATTGCGAAGCAATTGAGAAGGGAGGGGACTTTCGAAGGGGTAAGTTTCTTGAAATACGAAGAGTGGGCGGTCGGTCGCCACCCGTGTTTCCTCCAGCAAACGGACGTCCTCGCTTTTACCTCAGGCCCCGATCTTGGTTCATATCTTTTGCCGCCTCCACAGGTGGCCCGCGTCGCGTTGTTTCATCATCAAGCATTGAATTTCCAAGGCGGAGCTAATCCGAGTCAGCTGCTGAACACCTACACCGACCGGATAATTTGTGTCTCTCAGGCGGTTCGTTCTAATTTGACTAACGCGGGGATAGAGCCGGCGAAACTGAGAGTTGTTGCTAACGGCGTAAACCACGAGGTGTTCTATCCGCGCGACGTTGCGCGTAATCCGGCGCGAATTCTCTACGTTGGAGCGCTGGTGCCCGATAAAAACCCGCACACGTTGATCAATGCATTCCTGATGATTTCGCCGCGTTTGCCTGAGACGGAACTTCACATCTGCGGCAGTGCCGCGCTTTGGGGAGAGAAGGACTATTTTGATCAAGAGGAGGTTCGACGCCGCAACCCCAAGATATTCTTCCATGGCGCGATCTCGTCAGAAGAATTGGCGGTGCAGTACTCGCAGGCTGCGCTTTGCGTGATTCCATCGAAGTTTGAATCATTTAGCCTGGTTTCGGTCGAAGCTCAGGCATGCGGATGCGTTCCGCTGGCCGCCAAGACAGGCGGACTTCCGGAAACGATGCAACCTGGCGTTTCGGGTTTTCTCTACGAACCAAACGAAGCACCGGTGTTAGCCTCTGCGCTTGCGGCGTTGCTAAGCGACCCTTCCAAGCTGAAAGAGGCAAGTCGCGCTGCCCGCGAGTTTGTTCGTGCAACGTTTTCTTGGGACAAAGTGGCGCGCGAGTACGAAGTGATATTCCGAGACGCGATGAAGAGTCGCCGCACTCGAGGCGCTGATCGGCTGCCTGCGGCAGCCGGTGTTGCACAGTTGTCGGCTCAGGCAGCGGCGCCGCAAAGGATTCGTGTGTCCGTGGTGATCACTTGCTATAACTACAGGAAATATTTGCGAGATTGTGTCCGCAGTGTGGCTCTGCAATCGTTCAAGGAATTCGAAGTAATCATCGTCAATGATGGGAGCACGGACGATTCCCAGGCAGTTGCAGAAAAATGTTTGGAAGAGTTTTCGTCCGTACAGATCACGTTGATCAGTCAGCCCAACTCGGGTCAGCCGGCACTCGCACGGAACGCGGGCATCAGGCAGGCGACGGGCGAGTTTATTTTGCCGCTCGATGCGGATGATCAAATTGGACCGGATTACCTAGAACACGCTTTTAGAGCCATCGATTCAAAGCCATCCGAAATCGACATCGTTTGTGCCAATGCTCTTTTCGTAAAAGATGGTGTGAAAACCGTCGCTCGTCCCGGCCGCTTTGAAGTGAGGACGCTCAGTCGCGCCAATCAACTCGTCTACTGTTGTATATATCGGCGTAGGCTGTGGGAGGAGATCGGGGGATATAGGACTAACGTGCGTGGCTACGAAGACTGGGACTTCTGGTTGGCGGCATGCCTCAAGGGGGCGAAGCTGGCGTATGTGCAGGGGACCGGCCTCGTCTATAATCAGAAGGACCAGGGGGTGTACTCTGAAACCGTTTCCCACCACCAGGCGCGAATTGCACAGATTACGCTCAACAATCGTGGAGCCTATACAGCTGAGCAGATTGCAAAGGCTGAGGAGACTTTGGGAATTGCAAAAGCTCCCGTCCAGCAATCCCGCGTAACGGCGACGAGTCGCCGCATCATCGCTCTGATGTCTGCGTATAATGAGGGCGACATCATCTATCATGCCATCGGGGATCTGATCGCGAATGGGCTTTCGGTTTACCTCATCGACAACCACTCGACCGACAACACGGTGGCGGAGGCCAGCCGTTGGCTCGGCAAGGGCTTGCTGAAAATCGAGCGGTTTCCGGGCGATGTCTCCGGGTACTCCGAGCGCTGCAGCAAGGAATATGTCTGGCGGGAAATCCTCCGGCGCAAGGAAGAGCTGTCGGGGCAACTCGATGCGGCTTGGTTCTTGCACGTAGATGCGGACGAGTTCCGCGAATCTCCCTGGCCTGGGCTGACCCTGGGCGAGGCGATCTGGAGGGTCGATCAGCTCGGCTACAACGCGATCAATTTCGATCTTTATAATTTCCGTCCCACCGACGACGCCTTCGTTCCGGGTGAGGATGTCAGGAAACACCTCACGATGTATCAGCCGGGCGAACTTTTCGACGCCGTTCAGATCAAGGCGTGGAAGAACCCCGGTGTTCCTGCACAGTTGGTGAACAACGGCGGTCACTCGATTGCGATCCCGCAGCGGCGGGTGTTCCCTTTGAATTTCATCCTGAGGCATTATCCGATCAGAGGCGAAACACACGGCAGGAGGAAAGTGTATCAGGACCGGCTGCCGCGTTTTGCAAAGGAGGAAGTGGCGATCAACTGGCACGTGCAGTACAACGCCTTTGTCGACGGGCGCGAAAAATTCCTGCATAAGCCGGAGAACCTCGTCGTGTTCGATGGTGAGCGCGAACGCGCCAGGATTCTCGGACGTTTCTCGGACGACGTGCTCATCTGCCAGACCATCAGCGGTGGCAGCGGGCTTTCACATGGGCTGAACCAGGAGGCGGTATTCGCCTGGCTTTCTCGTCGGCTGAACATGACGGAGCCCTTGGAGCCGGAGGTGGGCTTGCAGGCTGACCAAGTGCTGACGAACTTCCTCACTGCTTTGGAAAAGAAGCAGGAGGTTCCTGTCGACGAAATCGATGGGTCGCTCGCAAACCTGTTGCTCTCTCTCTTGGAGATGAAAGCGGCGCATGCGCGCCTGGAAGGGAATTCTCATTTCGCGTGCGTCGCGTCGCGGCTCGAAACGATTTTGCGGCCGCGCCTCTCGGCCACCGCATCGACCGCTCCCGAGCCCATCGGCGAGCCCTCTGTGGAATCGGAGAACGGCCTGCCGCTGGTGAGCCTGTGCATACCGACCTACAACGGCGCAGCTTTCATTGCCGAAACAATCGCCAGCGCGCTAAAGCAGACGTATGGCCGGCTTGAGATCATTGTTTCGGACGATCGCTCAACCGATCGCACGGTCGAGCTTGTGGAGGCGGCGGCCAAGGGCAGCCAAATCCCCGTTCGCATCCTCCGCCACGAGCCGAGCGGGATGGTGGCGAATTGGAGCAACTGCATCGCTCACGCCCGTGGCAGTTACGTGAAATTCCTTTTCCAAGACGATCTTCTCGAACCGGATTGCGTCGAGCGCATGGTGGAGATTGCCCGGAAAGATTCCGCCATCGGACTCGTGTTTTCTCCCCGCCGCGTGGAGTTGCGCGGAGACAAGTCCAATGAATCCCTCAAGGCCGCTTACCGCGAATCGACGGACCTGCACAAGGGCTGGACGAATCTGCAGGAAATTCAGCCGGGCTTCGCGCTGTTGAACGACTCGAAACTGTTGAGCCATCCGATCAACAAGATCGGCGAGCCCACAACGGTGCTTATCTCCAAAGCGGCGCTGGCTGCGGTGGGAGGATTTGACCCGTCGCTGCGCCAATTGGTCGATGTGGAAATGTGGCTGCGCATCATGACGCAGTTCAAAGTCGGCTTCTGCCACAAGTCTCTCTCATGCTTCCGCCTTCACCCGAAACAGGCGACACAGGTAAACGTTCAGGAAGGCGCCATCCGCGAGGACTGGAAACGATTTTATGGAAAGCTGGCGGAGCATTCGGCTTTCACGAGCTTGCCTGAAGAGCACCGGACGGCGGCGCGCGCGAAGTTTGTTCAGCTCGGAGGAATCGCGAACGAGCCTCAAAGCCAGCCTGTTGCCCTCGGCGCCACGAATGACTTTCAGGCCGCCTGGGCCGAGGCAGAGGCGCTGCTGAAACAAAACCGCGCGGCGGAAGCGATCGTGCAGCTGGAAAAGGCAGCGCAGCTCGCCCCCACGCCAGAAAGCCTGAAGCACGCGCAAGAGATTTTGGCGTTGTTGAAAGCGGAGGCGCAGAAGACTTCTTCCGAGCCGGCAGAGCCTGCCACTCCTGTGGCCGAAGGCGATTTCTTCGGTGCCGACGAAATTCAGAATATTGAACAAATCCTCGTCGCCTACGCAGCCAACCCGGCCGACCAAGCTGCGCGTACGCCAGTCGAGTCTTTGGTGCAAAATCTCATGCAGTTCCTCGTGACGAATAAACCCGAGGAGATCGAACGACTGTTTAGAGGTAATTTTGCGAAAGTATTTCGATTGCTCGCCAGCAGCAGTTTTGTCGAAGAGCCGGCGACCGAAGACTCGCGTGGTCAGCTCAAAGTGCTGGACGATGCGCTCGCCTCGTCAGGCGATCACTTCGATTTCAGGCCCCTGCTTGCGCGGATGATTTCAGCGCCTGCTCATCGGGGCAGTGGAGCGGTGGTTGATTTCGCGAAGATCCCGGCCTGGTTCCTGGAGGATTACCTCGGCTATGTATTGCGGGCGCCGCAGATCCTCGCGGCCAAAGGCGAGGCAGAGGATTACCACGAACATCTTTTGCGCCTGGCAAAAGCGGTGACGCAACGCATTCAGAGCCGTCCGAACGAGCCGCTCACAAAGACGGTGGCTTCGGCCTTTGCGCTGAAAGCGAACTGCATTCCGCTCTACGCGGGTGCGAGCAGCCTTCGGGCCTTTGCAGAGAAGCGCGCCGCGATCATCGAGTTTTTCCTCAGGAAAAACGGCGCGTCGCTTAACGCGACTCTTCCGAAACGTCCCAAGGACAGGAAGAAAACCAAAGTCGGCTTCTTGAGCGCGCACTTCGGTGCACAGACCGAAACGCACGTGACCCTCCCGGCGCTCCAGCTGGACAGAAATCGTTTTGAAGTGTGCGTGTTTGCGGTGGCGAACAACCCGGGACCTCTCGAGGAACGGTGCCGCAGTTTCGCGGACAGCTTCACGGTCTTGCCAGCGAAGCTCGACGCACAAGTCGCAGCCATTCGCAGTGCCGCGTTGGACGTGCTGGTGATTGGTACAAACATCACCGCGGTGACAAACCAAGTGCTATTGATCGCGGCGCACAGGCTGGCACCGCTGCAACTTGCCACGTATTGCTCACCCTCAACCACCGGCTTGCGGCAAATCGACGGCTACCTTTCTGGCACGCTTAACAAAGCCTCCGGCGTGCAGGAGCAGTTTACGGAAAAGTTGTATTTTCTGGAAGGTGCACCGGGTTGTCTCGACTACACGGTCGAAGCAGCGGCAACGCATGCACCGATGACACGGGCAGATCTGGGCCTCGCGGCGGACGACCTCGTTTTTGTCAACGCTGCGTCGAGCTACAAGATCCTGCCGGAGATGCTGGCGACGTGGGCGGAGATTCTGAAGGCGACGCTGCAGTCACGTTTGCTGTTGCTCCCGTTTAATCCGAATTGGACGACGAACTTCCCTGCCAAGCAGTTTGAGCGCATCCTCGCAGAAACGCTTGAGCAGCACGGTGTCGACCGCGGCCGCGTGGTTCTTGTGGGACCGCAAAAAACGCGTGCGGACGTGAAAGCGATCGAGGCGTTGGCCGATGTTTATTTGGATACGGCGCCTTTCTCGGGAAGCATTTCTCTCGTGGACGCGCTCGAAGTGGGTCTGCCCACATTGGTTTGGGAAGGCGATACGCACCGTTCACGCGCGGGCTCTGCGCTGATCCGGAGCCTTGGCCTCACGGAAATGGTGGTCGGAAATCAGGCCGACTATGTCCGACGAGCCGTTTCGCTGGCGAACGACAAGGTGTCACGCCTCGCGATCCGGGAACGCACGCTGAATAAGATGGCTGAGAAGCCCGGCTTTATTCATCCGGCGGCTTATGCCTCGCATCTCGGCGCGCTTTTGGAACGTCTGGTCTCAGGAAAAAAGCCGGCGCTGGCGACAGCGTGAGGCTTTATTCCGGCCGCTGGCGGTGCGTTTCGCTCGAACTCACACGTAACCCATGGGATTGCGCGACTGCCAACGCCAATGATCCCGGCACATGTCTGAAAGCGTTCGCGTGGCTTCCCAGCCCAAAAGCCGGCGCGCCTTCGACGGGTCGGCGTAGCATGCCGCAACGTCTCCCGGACGTCGCGCGACGATTTGATAGTTGAGGGGTTTCCCACAAGCGGCCGAAAACGCCTTGATGGCTTCCAACACGCTGTAACCTTGCCCCGTACCTAAGTTGATGGCCTCGGCGCCGGTGAGCTCTTCCAAGTGCTCGAGTGCTTTCACGTGACCGACAGCGAGGTCGGAGACGTGAATGTAATCGCGGACGCCGGTGCCGTCGGGAGTCGGATAATCGCCGCCGAAAACTTTAAGCGTCGGCAGGCGGCCGGTGGCCACTTGCGCGATGAACGGGAAAAGGTTGTTGGGGATGCCATTCGGGTCTTCGCCGATCAAACCGCTTTCGTGTGCGCCGACGGGGTTAAAATAACGCAGGAGGGCGATTTTCCACCGTGCATCCGAAACAGCGAGATCGCGCAGGATCTCTTCGATAAAAAGTTTAGTCCTACCGTATGGGTTGGTGGCTGAAAGCGCCGCCTTCTCGTGCAAAGGCAGCTCGGTCGGTGCGCCGTACACGGTGGCGGACGAGCTGAAGACGAGTTTGAAGCATTGGTGTTCGGCCATCGTTTCAAGGAGCACCAACGTGGAAACGAGATTATTATCGTAGTACGCCAAAGGCTTTTGCACCGACTCACCCACCGCTTTCAAACCTGCGAAATGGATGACGGCTTTGATCGCGTGCGTCTTGAAAAGGTTAGCAAGAGCCGCCCTGTCTCGCACGTCGGCGCGGTAATGCGCGAACTGCTTTCCGGTGATTTGAGCGACCCGCTCAAGCGCGAGCGGCTTGCTATTGTCGAAGTTGTCGACGGCGACGACCTCATGGCCTGCCTCAAGAAGCGCGACAACGGTATGACTTCCAATGTAACCTGCTGCACCGGTAACGAGAATGGACATTCCCAAAACGGATAAGAAGTACAGTGGTGGCGTCGAGCGTGTTCGGCGCTGATAAGCGGAGTTGGCGAGAAGACGGTTCGGTTGCCCAAGCTTCCGCAAGGAGCCGGCCGCTAGCGATGGGCTTCCATGAAGCTGCTGATCGCGTTGGCGATGGCTTGCGCCGAGAGACCGGTGGAAGCTCGTGCTCGGTTGAGGTCTGGCTGCGGGTCTGGAAAAGAGTCTTCGACGCCGAGGCGGAGGAGACGGGCTTGGTGCCGGCCGGCGTTGTCGGCAAGCCATTCGGCGACAGCTGCGCCGAAGCCGCCGACGCGGGCGTGCTCTTCGATGGTGACGACGAGTTCGTCGCGCGAGAAATAGCGCAGGAGCGCTCCTGTATCGAGAGGCTTGATACTGGCGCAACTGTAGACGCGTGGGCAAAGGCTCGTCTGTTCCAGCAGATCGGCGGCCTTGGCCACCGTGGGCAGGATGTTCCCGGCCACGAGGAGCGTGACGCGTGAGCCTTGCCGAACCTGTTTCCAAACTCCAAAAGCGAAGGTGGGACGCTCGGGAAAAAATGCCGAGTCGCCGCGTCCGCCGATTCTGATGTAGGTCGGCCCGTTTTCCGCGAGCGCAGCTCTCAGGCAGGAGCGCAGTTCCATCGTATCCGCGGGAGAAAGGACGCGCATGCCTGGCAGCGAGCGCATCAACGCGATGTCTTGCAATGCCTGGTGCGTCTCGCCGCGCACGGTGGCGGTGAGACCGCCGTCGGCGCCAACGATCACCACGGGCACGCCGTGATAACAAAGATCGTGTTTGATCCGGCGAAAGCATTCGAGCGCGGTCGAGGCGGCGCTCGCAAAACACACCGGTCGCAGTCCGGAGTGGGCGAGGCCGGCGGCCAGGCCGATCGTCTCGGAAGGAAAACCGCTGACGTCTACAAATTGGTTCGGCTGGCCCGAAGAAAGTTTCTGGAAAAGCGAAACGTCTCCATCGGCGCAAAGCACGACGACTCGCGAGTCATCGACCGCCAAGGTGGAAATTTCGTTCGCGAAGGCGTTTTTCATAGCGCCAGGTCCTTTCGGGCCGTCTCGAGCTCTTCCAACGTCGGAGCGCGCGTCTCGCATGCGCCTGCTTCGATCAACGGGATGCCTTTGCCTTTTGTGGTATAGGCGACGATGGCGAGCGGCACGCTGTCGGTTCGCCGGGTTTGCAGGGCTTTGGCGATGGCAGGCAGATCGTGACCGTCGATTTCGCGGACGTTCCAACCGAGCAGCCGCCATTCGTCTGCCGACGTGCTTTGTGTGGTGTCAGCGGGCCGATTTGCCTCGATCACCGCGGTGAGATTCCCCAAACCGAGCCGAGGAGCCAATCCGGACATGGTGCGAGCAGCTCGAATGCACAGGTCGCGTTCATCCATCAAAACGTAAACGTTCGCGGTGCTCGAGCGCACATGCGCCGCGAGGGCGATTCCCGCTGCTACGCTCAGTGCTTCACCCGGCGAACCCGGCACCCATTCGATTCCGGGAACCCGGCCGGGGGCCGGCTGGCGGGAAAGGCGGCTGCCGCTTTCGCCGAAGTGTTGGAGCTCGTCGGTGCTCAGAAATCCACGTCGAGCGAGGATCGCATAAAGCGCACAGAACGCATCCGGTTTGTCGAAAATGAACTGATCCCGCCCCGGATCATCGATCAGGGTTGGTTCGGTTTTTAGCGCGCCGCAATACAGCGCCACAAGCAAATCGACGCAGGACAATGCTGTGCCGGGCAAGGGAGTTTTGGCCCTTTGGCACATGCTCATGATCGCCCAGCGAATTTCACGGCTCGCCGTCTCCAGGCCTTCAAGCGCTGGTTTCGAGGCGAACGGTGATCGCGTGCGTCCCATGTTGGTCAAGAGCTTATCGTCACGTTCCTGGTCGAGCTAAAGGTCCGGGGTGCCAGTAAACAGACCGCCCGAGGAGAACGCGGAACCCGCGCCGGCGCGCTTTTGCGAATTTTTCACTTCCGCAGACGTCCGCGAGCTCGTTAACGGCCTAACTTAGGCGCCTCTGCGCCCGTAAGCCGTCGTTCGACGGCGGCCGAGCGCGTCTGCTCACGAACTAATTTCTCCAGTATCCCTCGATAAAGAGGTGAGAACCGGCCCTGACTTCCCAATGCGGCGCCACATAGATGGCATGCGGGTGAGGCGGGCGTTCCCAATGTCCTGCGATCCAAACGTAGCGACCGTTGTAATACCGCCAGTGGCCGGCACACCACACGTGGTGCGGCGAGGGACGGCGGGTCTGAACCTCAATCCGCGGTGGCGGTGGAGGCTCCTGGACCACGATGGTTCGGCCGGCCGGTGGGGCGCCATTGCGATCAATCACGATCACGCGCGAAGGTGGCGGCGGGGTTTCTCGGATGACCACCACCGGCGGAGGCGGCGGTGTGCGGACAACCGGCGGCGGTGGCACCGCGGGCGAACGCTCGATGACGGTGACGCGGGCTTGAGTGCGCGGCCGTGCGCCGACGCAACCGCTCAGTAAGATGGCTGACGCGGCCACCGCGATGACTGCTGGGAAACGGATTGAGCTGAAGTGGGCGAACATACCCAACCAGACGAAACGATTCAGCGGATGTTACGGGTTCTCCGGCTCAGGTCGATTAATCGGTTAATGGCAGTCGCTTGCGACGATCGACGGTTCGTCCTAAAGGCTCATTTGCTCACGGAAAAGTTGAGCTTGGCGGCGGGAAAACTCCACCTCTTCGCCGTGCCGAAGCTTCACTTTCAAGCTGCCGCTGAACCAAGGTTCGATCGTCTCAACGAACGAGAGGTTCACGATCTGCGCGCGGTTGGCCCGAAGGAAAAGTTTGGCCGGCAGCTTCTCCTCAAGCGAGCCGAGGGTGCGATGGAGCAGCGGTTGTTCCTTTTCGAAATAAATGCGCGAGTGATTTCCCTCCGACTCGATTAGCCGAATCGATTTCAAAGGGACAAACCAGCATCGGTCATGCTCGCGCACGAAGACGCGATCCTCTTCGGTCCAAGGTCCGGCTGGAACGCCGGCGGTGTCGTCATCGTCGTCAGCTGGAATGATTGTGCGGTCTTCCAGTCGCTCCAGTGCCTGGCTCAGCCGCTTGGGGCTGATCGGCTTCATCAAATAGTCCAGGGCGTTGATCTCGAAAGCGCGGACTGCGTATTCGTCATAAGCCGTGGTGAAGATGATGTGCGGGTGCGGCGCGGGGAGCTGTTCCAAAAGGTCGAAGCCCGTTTTGCCGGGCATTTGGATGTCGAGGAACAAGAGCTCTGGATTGGTGCTGGCGATCAGTTTGAGAGCGCTGGAAACATTTTCGGCCTCGCCGCAAATCTCGACGGACGGGTGTTCCTCGAGCAGCGTGCGAAGCTCCTGGCGAGCGGGGCGCTCATCGTCGATGATGACGGCTTTCATGGATGGAGGCTGGCGGTTATGGAAGTTTTTGCAGGAATCGAAAGGCGTGCAATCACCAGCGGGCCTTCCTGGCTCAAGGTGATGGTTGCGTCGTTGCCGCAGAGCAATTGCAGGCGCGAGCGGGCGTTCTTGAGCCCGAGTCCGGTGCTGGAGCTGGCGGCGTTGAGCGCGCCGCGATTCGTCACGACGAGCAGAAGCTTGTCCTCACAAATCTCGGCGGAGATCGCCACGTCGCCGCCGCTTTCGAAAGGCGCCACGCCGAACTTCAGCGCGTTTTCCACCAGCGTTTGAAGGACAAAGGGCGGGAGCAAAAACGTGCAGGCTTCGGGAGCGATGTGGATTCGCACGCGGAGGCGTTCCTCAAACCGCAGCTGCTCGAGGGCGAGATAGCTTTTAACGGTTTCCATTTCTTGCGCCAAGGTGATGGTTCGCTGCTGGCCGACCGTGAGGCTGGCGCGCAGCAAATCGGCGAGCAGGGTGATGGCTTCGCGCGGCCGGTCGAGGTTGCGCGGAATGAGGGCGCGCAGGGTGTTGAGGCTGTTGAAAAGAAAATGCGGATTGATCTGCGCACGCAGCGCACGGAGCTCGGCGTCCTTGATCGCGGCGTCGAGTTGGAGCCGTTCGACCACGCCCTGTTGATAACGATGGAAGTAGTGGTAACCGAAATACAGGCAGAGCCACACGCCCAGGAGCAGGGCCACGCCGAAAAGGAACACGATGTACGGAAACACCATGCTGTCCGGCGGCTCTTCGCCCATGCCGGCGAAACCTGCGGACCAGAAGACCCAGGGCCCGCAGGCTGCGGCAGCGGCCGCGATCGTGCTGATTCCCAAACCCGGCAGAAACCGCCAGAGCGAAACGCTATTGCCGCGCAACCCCAGCACGAGGACGCGCAGCAGATGAGAGCAGATTAACAGTGAAAGCGTGAGCAGCGTCTGTGCGACGATCTCGTGGCGCACCGTGGACTCGACGGAGCCCGACGTCAGCGAGCCGAGCGTGAGCACGAGCCAGAACAATCCCCATCCACCTGCTTGGAACAACCAGTAGCGCGCGCCGCCGAACCAGCGCTTCCGCCACGGGTGCGTCTTTTCATCGGCTGGAGGAAAGAGGGTTGCGCGCATGGTACTCCTTAACGCGGGAAAAACGGCCAGACGCGCCGCAGAGGCGAGGACCGCATCAGGTTCCACGGCTGGTTTCTGGCGGTAGGCGACGGTTGGGGGCGGTCCTTGAGGCGTTCGCGCTTGATTTTGAAGGCGATGATTTCGACCGCCGCCTCTGCGGACATGCCGTCTTTTAGTCCGATGTCTTCGCCCGGCTGATCGGCGCAAACGTTGCCGTCCTCGCCGGTTTTCACCGCATCCACGACCTGCCATTGATTCTGCTCACGGTGAAGCAGGAGAATGCAGCGGCCGCCGGCCGCGAATTTTAGTTCTTCAGGAATAGGTTCGGAAGGCTTTGCGGGACGATCGAACTCGACTTCCACCTCGGCGCTCGCCGGGACTCCGGAGGCGCGGCCACAAACCTCGAAGGTCACGACGTGGTGGACTTTTTCGTTGCGCACTTCCTGCGAGGCTTTTTGCACCCGAACAAACGCGACCGCTTGTGCGTGGCCCACCGCTTCGGTCAGCGGGCGACTTTCCGCCAGCAATGGCAGCGGCGTGCAGCAAAGGATGAGCAAAAGCGTCTTCCCGAAACCGCGCATCGTGATTTGGATCCCGCTAATTTTCATGGCGCGTCTGGCGTCTTAAAACGAGATCGTGCCGCCGAGGGCGATGAACGACGCGAGGTTGTGCGACTTCAGCTTGTAGCCGCGATCGATGTATTTGAACTCACGATACAAGACGTGGCCGCTGGTCCCGCTGATCGAAAAGGTGTCGTTGATCTTCCACGCCGCCTTGAAGCCCAGCCGCACTTCGATGGTTTCCAGTTTGCTCTCGGCCAACGACCGCGGAGCGATGCCAGGAGCCGGGTCGTCCTGCACGTAAAAGGTGCCGCCGGAGCCCGAGGCTTCGATCCCTAGCGTAAGACGCTTGGTGAGCGAGTACGTGAGAGCGGTGGAGGGAAAACCAATGGCCAGCGACCATTTGTCGTTGAGCTGCCAGTCGAACCCGATCAACGGCACCAAACGGTAGTCGTGTGAGAGCGAGTCGAACGCCACGCCTACCGCGATGTCCAGCGTGGGGCTCCACTTATAAAGCCCCATGACGCTCGTGGAGAAACCACAACCTTTCGACAGAAGCCCTTTGGTCGCCACGTAACTTCCTGCGCCCACATTTGTGCTGAGCGTCCAGCGCCCGTTGACCTCGGTCGCGTACTCTACGTTGGCGGAGAGCGCCTGCAATCGAGTGGGAATTGGCACGCGATCCCAATCGGGATGCGTTGCTTTAAAATCAGCCCACTTGTCGTCTGCCCATTTCGGCGGTTCGGTCACGCGCCTTCCGCTCACGCTGTAGTTGAGGCCAAACGTCAACGTGCTGGTTGGCCGGACTGGGATGGTTTGAGCGAGAGCCCACGACGCGTGGTAAAACGAAACGTGCCTGTACTCAGAGGCGTTCGTGCCCTTCAGCTCCGCATCGCTCGATGCGATGACTTCGGTCGAAAAAACCGGGCCGCTCTTTTCGTCGTCGACGGCGGGAGGCTGCGCCGGTGCCGCCCACGCGCAAGGCGCGAGGAAGACGGCGAAAACAAAGAGGGCGCGAACCATTTTCATGGTTGTACGATCCAACCAATTGAACGGCCCAGTTACAGCCTGAATTCCATGAACGGGCAAAAAGCCGGATGACTGGACGGCCTTGCCCGCGGTTGCGAAGATCGAGCCCGCTGCCACCCCGGGCGCCGACTTGGGCACCGGTATGGCGAAGTCCGTTAACCAAACCGCCTAGAGCGAGATGCTGCCGGCGACGGAAATGTAAGGTGCCACGCCCTTTGATTTTAGCTCAAAGTCGCGGTCCATGTATTCAAACCGGCGGTACAATACCTGGCCGACCGAGCCGGAAACGCGGAAGGTCGGGTTGATTTTCCACTGCACGTCGACGCCGAGGCGGATTTCGCGTTGCTGCAGCCGAGTGTCGGCCAACGAGCGTGCGGCGACGCCGGGCTGAGGATCTTTCGCCACGTAATAGGCGCCACCCGCGCCGGAGAGCGCCAGGCCGAGCGAAAGGTTCTTGTTAAAATGGTACGACACGGCCGTGCGGGGAAAACCAACCGCTACCGACCACTGAGGCGCGGGACGCCAGTTGAGACCGAAGATCGGCAGCACGCGCAGGTTTTCGAGGTTGGAGTTGTAGCCGATGCCGAAAACGTAGGTGACTTCTTTGCTGTGGTTGTAGATGGCCATCGCCATCGCGCTGCCCGCCCAACCTTCTGAAAGGAGTCCGCTGTCGGTTACGTAACTGCCGGCGCCGACACGGCCGGTAAGAATCCACTGCGGGTTTAACACATGCGTGTAACCAAGTGCCGCGCTGACGGCGTTGAGCTCGTCGGGCAAAGGCACAACGGGTTCGCCCGCATCGCGCTTCTGGTCAATGCTCACGCCCAGCTCCTCGATGCTGACGCGAAGTGTGCGGCCGGGAGCGAGGCGGAAGGTCTGCGCGACGCCGATTTCTACCGAACCACCCGAAACATCCTCGTAGGTCGTGTTGCCGGCCTTGAGTTTTTGCTGCGCGGTGGCGCTGGCGCGTGCCTGCAGCGTCAAGCCGACCGGGCCGGTTTCCGGCATGAGCTCCGATTGGCCGAAAGCGATTGAGCCGAGTGAGGCGGAAACGATCGTGGCGAGAAGGGCGCGGATGTTCATGGTGATGCTATACGTTGGAAGCGGTCCGGACGTTACCGACAATGTCGGTTTTGTCAGGCGACCTCGCCGATTTTGGACGTTTTGGCAGGATAGGCGGTCGCTGCGCCGTGTGGGCGGTGCGATCAGGCCTCCGGCAAATTGATCATTTGGCGTTGCGGATCGGTTTGGCGTCGGAAAAACAAAGCCGTGTGCCCGACCGCGCCCACGCAGACGCAGCGGCCTTCGTCGGCAATCTGATCGCAAAGAGCGGCGCGTTCGTCGCGATCGGCGCCGAGGAAACGCAGCTTCACCAACTCTTCGTGGTTTAACGCGTGCTGGAGCTCCTTGAAAAACGCCGGCGTCAAGCCGGAGCGACCGACCTTCAGCCGCGGCTCCATCGTTTGGCCGAGGCCGCGCAGGAAAGTCTTTTGTGCTCCGGTGAGAGGAAAGTCGTACATGGAGGCAGTTAATCTGGAACTCAGGAACACTGGAAAGCGGAAAGTCGGATTGCCGAGGATTTTGATGTCTTGGAAACCGGACCTCGTGGTATCCCCCGACTGAAACCGAGCGCCCATTCCGTTCCAGAGTTCCAGTGTTCCAGATTAATGTTTTTTAAAATCTGGAACTCAAGAACACTGGAAAGCGGAAAGTCGGTTTACTCTAAGGATTTTGGTTCTTTGGGTGATTGAGGCAGACGCCGTGTTGAAGACCGAGCGCCGCTTCCGTTCCTGAGTTCCCGTGTTCCAGATTAAAATTTATCAAAAATAATCCAACGGCAGCTCGCGCCATTGGCCAGGCGGCAGGTCGCCGAGTTCCAGGTCGCCGAAGCGGCTGCGGTGCAACGACACGACTTCGCAGCCCTGGCTCGCAAACATGCGCCGAACCTGATGATAGCGACCCTCGGTCAAAACGACTTCCGCCGTAGTGGAATCTAAAATACGCAGCGCGGCGGGCAGGCACGGCTCTTTTTCGCCCGCCAGAACCAAGGTGCCGCTGGCGAAAAGGGGAATCATCTCTGGCTTGAGCGTGCCGGCAACGGTGGCGTGGTAAATTTTTTGCACCTTGTGCTTGGGTGAGGTGAGGCGATGCACCAGCTCCGTTTGATCCGTGAGCAACAGCAGCCCGGAGGTGTCCTTGTCGAGGCGGCCGATGCTGGTCACTTGCGGATTTCGCCGTCGCCAACGCTCGGGCAGGAGGCTGTACACGTTGGGACCTTCGCGTTCTTCGTGAGAACAAACCAAGCCGAGCGGTTTGTTGAGCAGAAGCAGCAGCCCTTGGGGATGGTCGAGCGGTTCGTTATCCACGCGGACCGTTGTCGGGTCGGCTTTTTGGCCGGGGTCGTCCGCGGCTTGGCCGTTGAGCGTCACCCGGTTGGCGTCCAGCCAGTCGCGGGCCTCGCGGCGTGAGCAATAACCGAGGTTGGCGAGGAGTTGATCGAGGCGGCGAGGCGGCACGCGGATATTCGCCGTGGAGTTTTCGAGGTCGGCAAGAACGAATAACAGGTCGTTGACCTCGGCTTTGTGGTGCGCGGCCTGTTTGTCGACGTTTCGCATCCCAATTTGCTGTGGGTGGACGACCTTTTTGTGGTCAGCGACCTCGAGAAAGAGGCTCCCGAGAGCAAATTGCTGTTCGGCCATGGAAAATTGCCCTCGCGGAGCGTCACGTCGAGGTCGCGGACGCCGATCTTGCGATGGCGGATGAGCAATTTGCTATGGCCGAACAGAAAATTGCCCTCCCGGACGGCAAATTGCGGTGGACGGATAGCCCTTTTGGCGTCGCGGAGCAGATCCTTGCGATCGGAGACCAGTAAATTGACATGGCCGAGCAGCTTTTTCTCATTCCGAAGGGCAAATTTCTGCCGCGCACCGAGTTTTTTCTGATCGAAAGGCTCGGTCCCGATGTTTGGAGCGCGGCCGACGCGCTTTCCGACTCGGCGCGCGGCCTGCCGAAGTAGAAGGGGGGAATGGCGCCTTCGGTGGGGTGTGTGCCCTACGAGAAAGCGGAGGCGCGACGTTGTTTTAGTTTCAAGCGACCAGTGGCATGTGCTGCTGCGCCGCCTCAACCGAAACCAAAGGTCAGATACTTATGTCCTCGATCTCTTCAGTCTCCAGCTCGATGCCTCAACGGCCGGATCCAGCGGAGTTTTTCAAGAAGGCCGATACCGATGGAAGCGGCGGAATCAGTAAAACCGAACTAGCCGAAATGTTAAAAAACGCGCCAAAACCGCCCGGCGCGGACGAGGCACAAGCCCTGGACGTCGACGACATTTTCAGCGAAGTGGACACCGATGGCGACGGCGAGATCAGTGAAGCCGAAAACAAAACCCACATGGAGCAGATGGCCAAAAACGGCCCGGGCAAGCCCGAGAGCATGGCCGGCAGTTCTCAAGCGTTCGATCAGTTCGTCGAGGCGCTCAAGAGCAGCAACCTCTCTGACGACGATCTCAGTACGCTCCTCAAAGATTGGGTGTCGCAGCTGAAGGAAAAAGGCAGCTCCACAACCTTGTTCTCCACCCAAGCCTGAGCCTACACCGCGATTGCAGGCGCGCCGACGTCTCACGCTCCGACTTCCAAGCGTGCCTGCACTTCGCGGATTCCGCGGGTGATGGGCAGGGATTCGCCGCCGCGCAGAACCATGGCGTGGCCGCCGTCGTCCTGGCGGATTTCGCGGACGAGGGAAAGGTTCACAATCGCGGTGCGACTGATGCGGAGGAACTGGCCTTTCGGGAGGCGGTGTTCGAGTTCGGTCAGTGTTTGGCGCAAGACGTGGGTTTCGCGACCGACGTGGAGGATGACGTAGTTGTTGGCGCTTTCGATCCATTCGACGTCCTCGGCCGAGACGACGATCATGCGGTCGCTGGCGCGAACGATGAGCCGTTGCAAAGTTTGGCTGTCGGTGGAAGCTGGTTCGCTCGAAAGTAAAGCGCGGGCTCGATTCAGCGCTTGGTGAAGGCGTGCAGGAGGGCACGGTTTCATCACGTAGTCGGCGGCTTGCAGCTCGAAAGCACGCAGCGCGTGTTCTTCGTAGGCGGTTACAAAAATGATCACCGGGCGCAGTGTCCCGGGCGTGAGCGTGCGGGCTACGGCGAGGCCGTCGAGGCCGGGCATTTGCACGTCGAGCAGGGCGACGTCGGGCGCGAGGTTGCGGATGGCGGCTTCGGCATCGGTGCCGTTGGTGCACTCGGCGACGAGTTCGACTTCCGCTTCACGGGAGAGGAGATCGATCAGGCGTTTGCGAGCGAGCGGCTCGTCATCGGCGACGAGGACACGGAGAGGAGGATTGGCAGCGGGCATGTAGCCAACGACACCGGCAAACGAGAGCTTGTTCAAAGCAACTGGGATGAACCCGCGGGAAAGTGGGATGGGGAATGTAGTCGCCAGAACCGAGTAATCTGGAACTCAGGAACTCTGGAAAAGACAGCTGAGGGAAACCGCTTGGGCGGCCTCTTCTTCCGTTCCGGCGTTCCCGAGTTCCAGATTAAAGAAATTCGAGCTTACTTCGCCGAGCTGAGTTTCTCCTGCAACTCGCGCAGGCCGCGCGTGAGCGTGAACTTCGCACCGCTCTGAAGGAAAACGATGAACTCGCCGGCGGTGAGCGTCTGGATTTCGCGGATGGCAGAAAGGCGGACGATACATGAACGATTGATGCGGAAGAACTGGTTCGGGTCGAGTTCGCTCTCAAGCGTGGAGAGGGTGCGGCGGAGTACGTGGTTGCCCTCGCGCGTGTGCAGAACGACGTAATTGGCAGCCGCCTCGACGGACTCGACATCGCTGGTGCGCACGACCACGTAGCGTTCGTTGTTCCGGACGAG
Source organism: Nibricoccus sp. (assembly GCA_047600805.1). Classification (GTDB taxonomy): domain Bacteria; phylum Verrucomicrobiota; class Verrucomicrobiia; order Opitutales; family Opitutaceae; genus JADKHC01. The sequence goes on along the minus strand of JASGKG010000001.1, from coordinate 3,604,364 downwards.
GAAACGTTCGACCGGATGGGCGGAGACTTTCTTGTCGTCGATCAAGTCGGCTACATGCGGATCGGAGACAGGCGTTTCGCCGGCGGCGCGAAGTTTTTCTCGGGCGCGTGCGAGAGCATTTGCGAACCGTTCCTTGGAGTAAGGCTTCAGCAAGTAATCGAGCGCGTGCAATTCGAAGGCGGTAACGGCATGTTCGGCGAAAGCCGTGGTGAAAATCGTGCACGGCAGCCACTCGTCGCGCACCGCGCGCAGAACGGAAATGCCATCGGGTGCGGGCATCTGCACGTCGAGGAAAAGCAGCTGCGGATGTAGTTCGCCGATCGCGCGGATGGCGTCGTCGCCGTTGGCCGCTTCGCCCACGATTTCGATGTCGCTCTCATCCGCGAGCATGCGGCGGATGCGTGCGCGTGCGGGAGCTTCGTCGTCGACGATGAGGGCGGTGATTTTCACGCGGAAATACGGCGCAAGGGGATTTCGATGCGAATGAGCACACCACCTTCGGCGGCGCGCTCCAATGCGAAAACGTGACGGCCTGGATAAAGCGTCTCGAGCCGCGCGCGGGTGTTGGCGAGGCCGACGCCCTCCTGGTACTTCAGCGGTTGGCCGGCTTGATCGGGAGCGCCGCCGGGCTGGCCGCCGGTATCGGCAATCTCGATACAGAGAGTGTTGAGATTTTTGGTTCTTGCTCGGACGAAAACCGTGCCGGGTGTGCGGTCTGGCGTGATGCCGTGCTTGATCGCGTTTTCCGCCAGCGGCTGCAAAATCAGCGTGGGCACCGCGATGTTGGCGGCGGATGAATCGATTTCGTAAACAACATTGAGCCGGTCGGCGAAACGAACCTTTTGAATGGCGAAATAGCGTTCTAGTAACTCGATTTCCTCGTCGAGCGTGACCTCGCGCCGGCTTTGGGCGGCGAGCACGGCGCGCAACAATTCGCTCAGCGAGGTGATCATTTCCTCAGCGCCCTCGGGATTGTCGTAGATGAGCTGGGTGATCGTGTTGAGCGTGTTGAAAAGAAAATGTGGATTTAGCTGGGCCTGCAGTACCATCAGGCGCGTTTCGGCCACGAGTGCCTCGGCACGGAGCGCCCGTCGCTCGCGGTCGGCGCTGCGCCGCTGATGCGCGAGAGCGTGCGCAATGGCCACGAGCATCCAATAAATCGGAACAGCAAACCGCGCGCGATCGACAAGCCGGAACCAGACGAAGTTCGGCGGTAGCGGCGGACGGTCTCCCATTCCGCGGCCTTCTGGTCCGCCAGGCCCGTTTGGATCACGCGGCCCGCCAAATTCACGCGGGCCCTCTTGTTCGCGCAGCGGCTCGGGTCGCGCGGTGGGCGTGTCACTGGAGTGGTCGGCCTGAATGATCATCATCGGCCGGCCGGGACGTGGTCCACGGAATACCTCACGCCGCAAGTGCAAGCCGTACATACTCGCCTCAATCGTGGCGACGACGACAACACAGGCCAGCAGGTGGACAGGAAGCGCCCAGCGCCAGGTTTTGTGGCTGATAGGAAGACGTTCGGCCAGCCAAAGCACGAACGGGCTAAATATAATCCACGGTCCCCAGTCCAGCAGCGTGAAAGTCAGGGCGCGCGTCCAAGTGGCGAAGCCGAAAGCCGAAGCCTGCAGGGCGAAAACCGCGCTCACGCCGAGCCAGATCGCCGTGAGGATCAGGAAACGGACGAGCGGCGAGAATCTTTTGGCGCTCTCTTCTGTTTCGGTGGTGCTAGGCGAACCGGGTTTCACGTGTTTCGAGCCTGTCTAGGAACTGAGTGAGGACGATTTTAAAGTTTCGTGATCATTCGTACCGCAGGGCCTCGATCGGGTCGAGCTGAGCAGCTTTTTTCGCCGGATAGAAACCGAAAAAGATGCCGATGATCGCGCTGAAAATAAACGCGCCGCCCACGGCATAACCAGGCGTGAGAGTCGGCCAGTGAAGCTTTGCGGCGATAATAGCCGAGGAGAGAAGACCGATGCCGATGCCGATCAGGCCGCCGACCAAGCTGAGAAGCACCGCTTCGAGGAGAAACTGGCGCTGGATGTCGCGTTTGCGCGCGCCGACAGCCAGGCGAATACCGATCTCGCGCGTGCGTTCGGTGACCGACACGAGCATGATGTTCATGATGCCGATGCCGCCGACGAGCAGCGAAACCCCTGCGATGGCGCCCAGCAGACCGGTCATGACTTTCGACGTCGATGTGGCGAATTCGGTGATTTCTTGCTGCGTGCGCACCATGAAATCGTCGTCGCGCCCCGGCTGGATGCGATGACGTTGCCGGAGAAGGTCGGAAATGTCGCTGGAAACTTGTTTGATTTCGTCGGGCGAACTCGCGCTAAAATTTACAGCGCGCAGGAAATTCTGCCCGAAAAGGCGTCGCATGGCGGTGGTGTAGGGGACGAGGACCGTGTCGTCCTGATCTTGTCCCATCATGTTGGTTCCTTTGGCGGAGAGAAGGCCGACGACCGTGAAAGGGGTGCCGTTGATGCGAATGTTGGCGCCCACCGGATTGGCGTCTTCAAAAAGTTTCTTAGCAGTGGTTTGGCCGAGGACGGCGACGCGCGCGCTCGAGCGAATGTCCTGATCGGAAATGAACTCGCCGTCGGCGAGAGGCCAGCTGCGCAGCTCGCGGAATTCGTCGCTCACGCCGAGTATTGTTGAATTCCAGTTAAGATTTCCGGCGACCAGCTGTGCATTGCCGCGGACGTCGGGGCTCATGTAGCTGACGCCTTCGACCTCCTTCCGGATTGCGAGCGCGTCGTCCAGCGTAAGCGTGGGCGCTCCGGCCATTCCGGTGCGAACGCCGCCCGCGCTCATGTTGCCCGCCATGACCATGATGACGTTTTGGCCGAGGCTGGCGACCTGCTGTTCGACTTGGACGCGTGCGCCGACACCGATGCTGACCATCGCGATCACAGCGCCGACACCGATAATGATGCCGAGCATCGTGAGCAGCGTGCGCATGACGTTGCGGCGCAGAGCCCGCATCGAAACGCGGAACAATGAGAGAAGTTGTTTCATGGGGCGGTGGCTGCGTCGGCGAGATTCGCGGCGCTCTCGGCAGCGTTGAGCTTTTGGATTTCCTCTGTCGCAATCAAGCGGTTCGTCACCGGCTTGTCCGAGACGATGCGACCGTCGCGCATCACCACGGTGCGGCGGGTGTACATGGCGATGTCGAGCTCGTGCGTGACCATCACGATGGTCATGCCGACATCGTTGAGTTGCTGAAAGACGCCCATGATTTCGATGCTCGTGCGTGTGTCGAGATTTCCTGTGGGCTCGTCGGCGAGGAGAAGTGCGGGATCGAGAACGAGCGCGCGGGCGATGGCGACGCGTTGTTGTTGTCCACCGGAGAGCTGGCTGGGAACGTGATCGAGCCGCTGGCCGAGGCCGACTTGGGTCAGCGCGCGAGTGGCGCGTTCGCGGGTTTCGCGGCTGGAGCGTGCGGGATGCGTGTAAAGCATCGGCAACTCCACGTTCTCCAAGGCCGTGGTTCGGTTGAGCAAATTAAAACCCTGAAAAACGAAACCGATTTTGCGGTTGCGGATGACTGCGAGTGCGTCGGCGTTTAGCCCGGAGACGTCGGTTCCGTCGAGCAAGTAGCTGCCGCGCGTCGGTCGGTCGAGGCAGCCGAGCATGTTCATGAGCGTGGATTTGCCCGAGCCGCTCGCGCCCATGATGGCGACGAACTCGCCCGGATGCACGGCCAGGTTGATCCCGCGGACGGCGTGGACGGGAGTCGAGCCGGGATAAATCCGGTGAAGATCGCGAAGTTCGATGACGGGTTTCATGACGACCTCCTTTAGCGTGGCGGAGGACCGCCGGCGCCGGGCGGGCGCTGCGGAACGAAGGGGTTGGTAGTAGTTGAAGAACTGGTTTGGGCAGCGGCTTGCGCCGTGGTTGTCCCAATGGCGACGATCGCGCCTTCTTTGACACCTTCGAGAATTTCCGTGGAAGTGCTGTCGCTGATGCCGATGCGTACGGGCGTAGCGACGAGTTCGCCGGTGGCGTGTCCCGAGGCGTCGGGGGCGGAAGCGAGGACGTACAACGTCTTCATTGCCGGTGCCGAGCGGTCTCCAGAAGGGCGCTTGCCATACTGGCTGTTAGGGCCAAAGCCGGGAGGTGGTCCGCCGGCGGGTGTGTCGCCTGAGGCGAAGCGGGCACGCATGGTTTCGTGCATCGCTTTCTTTTCGCTATCGTCGAGCTTTCCGTCGTGGTTCTTGTCGAAATCGGCGAGCATGCGCTGGCGGATCTCTTCTGGCATCTGGTCGAGCGAAGAATCGCCGGAGGAAGCGTTTGGTCCTGCGGATTGGGTGTTGTCCGGCGTTTTCACGATGGCGCCTTCCGGAACTTTGAAGCGGAGCGCGGAGTTGGCGACGCGGAGGACTCCCTGTCGGCGCGCCGTGTAGATTGTGACGTTGGCGGTCATCCCGGGACGAAGCTTCAGGTCGGAATTATCGACGGTGATAATGGTTGGGTAGGAGACGACGTTGTTTGTTGTTGTCGAGTTGTTGCGGACCTCGCGGACTTTGCCCTCAAAGGTGCGTCCGCTGAATGCATCGACGCTAAATTGCACCGACTGTCCGGCGGCGACACCGCCGATGTCGGCTTCGGAAATATTGGCGGTGATCTGCATCTGGCGAAGATCCTGCGCGAGCTTGTAGAGCGTCGGGGCAGTCATGCTGGATTGGACGGTTTGGCCCACGTCCACGGCGCGAGAAAGGACGACGCCGTCGATTGGCGAGGTGATTTTGCAATGCTCGACGTCGAGGCGCGCGCTGTTGACGGCTGCATCGGCTTTTTTGGCGCTGGCCTCTTGTTGGTGTAGCTCGGCGACGGCCGAATCGTAGTCGGATTGTGAAAGCAGACGTTTCTCGAGGAGCTCGGCGGAGCGTTTGGCGTTGAGCTGTTTCAGCTCGAGTGCGGCTTGTGCGCTCAACAGATCGGCTTCGGCCTGCACGAGCCGCGCCTGATAGCTCGTCGGATCGATCTCGGCGATCAGCTGATCTTTTTGAACCGGGTCGTTGTAATCGACGCAGAGTTTGATGATTTTGCCGGAAACCTGAGCGCCGACATCGACGGTGGTGATCGCGCTCAACGTGCCGCTGCCGGTCACGGTTTGAGTCACGTCTCCACGCTGCACGGTGGTGGTGCGAAAATGCATCGTGGAACTCGCGGCCGTATGGCGGTGTTGCCACCACAGGGCAGTGGCGACGGCAATTCCGATTCCGATGCACCAGGAAGCTATGCGTATAATCTTCACGATGCCATCCTCCCGGAAACCGCGGCAGGCTCAACGAAGCGGGGATGAACCCGCCACATGGAGGGACGAATCCGGCGTTAACCTTGTGGAACTTGGTCCGGGTTTTAAGACCTTTTATCTGCTGAAAATATTTGGCTCGGCTCGGGGCCGAGATTGGGTGAATCGTTCAGGCAGTCCTTTTCGCATCGGTTCGTTGTGATTGATCGTGGATTTAGTAAAATCGAGCCTACCCCTCTTCTATGAAAAACGCAGTTCGTCACGTTGTCGGTTGTGCATTGGTTATGTTTTTACTGCTTGGCCGTGTTTCGGCTGGTTCATCAAACTGGACCGATCTGGAAGGCACGACATTCAAAGGCGAGCCTCGCGGGAGTTTTGGGCCTTTCGCGTTGTTTAGAACCGGGCCGGGCAAAGGACGGCGCGTGCTGTTTCGCACGTTGAGCCCGGAGGATTGCGTGCGGTTTTATCAAGAGACGGCCGGCAAACCGCCGCGTGCTGCGGATGGGTCGAAGTCGCGTTCTTCCTTCACGTTTGATCTGCTGGATAAAACGAGCGTGCTGCAAGGCGATGCACTGGCGCCGGCCTCTTTCAAAGGGAAACCCGAGCCGGAGCTTTACGTTCTATTGTTCGCCTCTTCATGGGAAGGGGCCTCGTATAAAATTCCGGGAGTTTTTCGTCCGACTTACGACCGGCTGCGGCGGCTTTACGGAGATGATGTTGAAATGGTTTTTGTCGGTCTCCGTCAGGACGCGAAAGGCGATCTCACATTCGCCAAGGGGGCCAATTTCCCGGGACTGGTTGTAGATTACGATTCGCGTGGCTCGGTCGAGCTCTTCAAATACTTCGCTCCAGCGGAAGGGTATGCGATGGCTCTGGTGACGCGTGACGGCATACCCCTGGCTGTCGCGGATGCCGGAAGTGTCGAGGGAATCAAGAAATTCACCGACGAAGTTTGCTCGATCATGGCGGCTGGCGATGAGCTTAACTCGGCGTTTTGGAAAGACCGCGCCTATTATCTTTCCGCCGTGCGGCCGGTCCAGTTTGCGGCGGCGTCTGCGCCTGCGTTGTTGATCGGCAATCCTCTCAGGCCATCGATCCTGCGCAAAAACAACGTCGCCAAACTCGCGGCAAAACTCGAAATTGATGCCCGGGGCGTGGTGACGGCGGCGACGCTCTTCAACGCGGCGGAACTAAAACCGAACATCGCCGCAGCTTTGGAAAAGGCGCTGAAAAGCAGTTTTGTTTTTGTCCCTGCGATCGACCACGGCAAACCGGTGCCGTCATCGTACGATTTCAACTACACCGTTCCCGACGAAGTGCAGGCGAAAGAGGCCGACCGAGACTGGATATTATTATCGAGTCGCAAAGAAGTGACGTTGCCGGGTTGGCTGGTGCTGCGGCCGATTTCTGTGCCAGCGGAGGCCTTCGGCGGAGGAGCCGCTGCGGGTGGAACGACGGCGTACTCGACTGATTTCTTTGCGAAGGACGGCCCGGGTGCGCTTCAGCCCGCAAACGGCCAGCCGGTCGTGATTGACGGAAAAACGCTGAAGTGGGAAGGCGTTGAAACCAAAGATGGTGTCCTGAATTTTCTTGGCAAAGAATCAGCCGATAACTGCGTGGGCTACGCTTGGACCCAGTTCGAGTCGCCCGCAGCGGGCCCGGCCTATTTGGGCTTCGGAAGCACCGACGGCTTTAAAGTGTGGGTCAATGGCACGCTCGTGCTCGACCGCTGGTGGATGCAGAGCCTGCAGATTGACCAGGAGGTCGTGCCGATTTCGTTGGCTGCAGGAAAGAACACCGTTCTCGTGAAAAGCCAGAATCAGAAGGAAGATTGGAGCTTTATCCTGCGGATTCGCCGGTAAAAGCACACCTGCAAACTAACGGTAAATACACTCCGGCGCTAGATTAGGCTGGGCAAGTGGCCCGGGATTTGGGATGCGTTCCATCCTACCCGCAACAATACGATTATGGCCCTTTGGGAATATAAAGTCATCACCAGCGGTCCGCACGGCTTTGCATCGCCGACGCTGCTGGAGGCGCATCTCAACGCACTCGGTAAGGACGAGTGGGAGATCATCCACTTCCAAACTCTGCCCAACAATTCGCTCGCTTTCAACGGCCTCGCGCGTCGCTCCACGATGCGCGACTGGGTTCCGCCGGAAGCCGCAGTTGTCACGGCACCGAAACCTTCCGCTTGGGAACCGCCCACGCAGCCTGCTGCAAAGCCGGCCACTCCTGTCGAAGAAAAGCCGGAGCTTCCGCCCGCATTGGTCGAAGCCGAGGCTCCGAAGTCGAAAGTCGAAGACACCAAACTCCGCACCGTTCGCGACACGGAGCGCGATCAGGACCCCGATGCTCCCGAAGAGGAAGATTGGGATAAATGGGTCGAAGAAGAGGACGAGCTGCCCACGCTCTTCGAGGCGATTAAGCCTCACCTCCGCCGCAACCAACGCGGACCGGGAATGTCAGTGGCCGTCGATTACCTCGCCAAGCGCTGGGATCAAAAAGAAGACGACATCGTCGGCGCGCTCAAGGAATGCGGATTCACGATTCCTGAGACGGAGGAAGCCGATCCCGATTACTTCGAGTTCGAAGGCGACCTTTATTGGGTAAACAAAAACAATCGCGGTCAGCTTTTCCTAAACACCCGCGAGAAGCCAAGACCGACTTTCCGTGTCGCACCCGTCACGAAGCTCGATCCCAACGATCCGGCTGCGGCCGAACTCGTGGCTGAACGCGCCGCTGAAAAAGCGGAGATCGATAAGCGCAATGCCGAGCGTGCTGAGCGTCAGGCCGCGCAAGCCGCTGCCGCCGCCGTCCGTGCGGCCGCTCGCGAGCAAGCCCAAGCAGCTGCTGCTGCCGCTGCTTCCAATGACGCCGCTTCCGCCGAAGGCGCACCGGCTCAATCCGCCGGCGCAGAGAATGCTGCGCCTACCGAACCACTTCCGAGCGGCCAGGATCTTCTCGAGAAAATCCACCCGCACATGCGGCGGAACCGTCGTGGCCCCGGGCATTCTGGAAGCGTTTCTTTTCTTGCGCGTGCGCTCAAGACGACCGAAGCCGACCTCACCGCCGGTCTCGCGGCGCTCAATCTCAACGTTCCTGCCAATCCGTCCGACAAGCCCGTGTACGTCGAAATCGGTCGTGGCGTTTATTGGCTGAACAAAGACAACCGGGGCGGCGTTTGGATCAATGGCCGTGAAAAACGCGAAGGCGGACCGAAACCCGAAGCCGTTCCGGCCGCAGGCGCCGCGCCGACAGAAGCTCCTGCGTCCTCCGAGCCAGCTCCAGAGTCGACTCCGGTGGCGGAGGTCATTGTTGCGGCAGTTGCGGAAGTGGTTTCCACCGGCGAGCTATCAAAGGCCGAACCGGTTCCAACCGAACCAGTCTCTGCTGAGGCTGTGACCCAGGCTGAACCTGCACCTGCGGTGGAGTCGAGCGCGCCGATCTCTGCGCCTGTTGAACCAAATCCAAGTACACCAGCGGCGGAAGTCGAAGGCGTGGCGACGGAATCAACGGTTCCCGAAACAACTTCAGACGAAGCGGCCGAATCCGACGAGGCGACTGAGGCAAAGCCCGGAAAGCCGAAGAAAGCTTCTCGTCCGCGCGCGCCACGGAAACCGAAGAAGCCGAAAGAGTGACAATTGCGTGACGGCGAATTGACGCCCTTGGCAGCATGTGAAGCTTGGCTTAACTGATCACGCCATGCTCAACCTCCAAGGGCTCACCAAATCGTTCGTTGCGCCCGGTGGCACGCTCACGCAGATCGTCGACGTGCCGGCCTTCTCGCTCGGAAGCGGTGAACAACTCGCGCTCCGAGGCGAGAGCGGCAGTGGCAAAACCACGTTTCTACATCTCATCGCCGGTATTCTCGCGGCCGATTCCGGCCGTGTTCTGGTTGACGGTATCGACATGGCGGCGCTGTCGGAGGGGCGTCGCGATCGGCTGCGTGCGCAAAAGCTCGGGTACGTTTTTCAGACCTTCAATCTTCTCCAAGGCTACACGGTTATTGAAAATGTGGCTCTAGGGATGGCATTTGGTTCGACCGTCGATCGGTCCCGCGCGCGCGCCATTCTTGAGCGCGTCGGGCTGGGTGATCGGCTGGAGCACTATCCGCGGCAGCTCTCAACGGGGCAGCAGCAGCGCGTGGCGGTGGCTCGCGCGTTGGCGAACCGTCCGAAACTCGTCCTCGCCGACGAACCGACGGGAAACTTGGATCGCCGCAACGCCGCCGAGGCGCTCCGCCTGATCCGCGAGACCAGTCGCGAAGTCGGCGCGTCGCTGCTCTTGGTGAGTCACGACGAAGCGGTGCTCGCTCAATTCGAACAGGTGAAGGATTTCGCGGCGATTAACCGCGCGTTGAAGGAGGCGCAAAAATGACGCTGCTCCTGATTATCTATCGAAGCCTGCGTCAGCACGCGCTCTCGACGATTGTGACGGCGGCGAGCTTGGCTCTGGCCGCTGGTTTATTGATGACCGTGTGGGTCGTGAAAACGCAATCGCAGCAAGCTTTCACACAGACAACCGCGGGTTTTGACGCGGTCCTCGGCGCGCGCGGCTCGAAGCTGCAGCTCGTGTTAAATGCCGTTTTTCACATCGAAGCGTCTCCCGGTAATCTCGAGTGGAGCGACTATCAACAAATCAAGACGCACCCGGCGGTGAAAACCGCGATGCCCATCGCTGTCGGTGATAATTTCCACGGTTGGCGGATCGTCGGCACGATTCCGGAGCTTTTGTCCGACGTCGAGTTTGCCCCTGGGAAAAAGCACGTGCTTGTGGCTGGCCGTTTCTTCGATCCGACGAAAAACGAGGCCGTTGTAGGAAGCTTTGCCGCCCGGCAGCTCGGCTGGAAAGTCGGCGATAAATTCCATCCGTCGCATGGTTTGGCTTACGCCGAAGGTCACGAGCACGAAGAAGAATATACCGTCGTGGGCATTCTTGCGCCGAGCAATACACCGGCCGACCGCGTAATCTGGACGCCACTCGAGGGTGTTCAGACGATGTCCGGGCACAACCCGGCCGCAGCAACGGAAGTGAGCGCTGTACTCGTTCAACTGCGTGCGCCGACGGCGGGCTTCATGCTCGACATGCTGTACAACAAACAGGGCAACCGCTTGACGTTTGCTTATCCGGTCGGCGCGATCGTCGGCGAACTTTTTGGGAAGATCGGATGGTTTGACCGCGTGCTCGCAATCGTCGCGTACCTCGTGGCGCTGGTGGCTGCGGCCTCGGTATTGGCCAGCATTTATGCTTCGATGAATGCGCGGCAGCGGGATATTGCGATTTTGCGGGCGTTGGGTGCGCATCGGCGCACGATTTTCGGCTCTGTCGTCGGTGAGGCGGCTGTGATCGGCGCTCTGGGCGCGATCGCTGGTTTTGTCGTTTATTTCGGCCTACTCGCGGGAGTGGCTCACGTTATCCGCGTGCAAACCGGTGTGGCGATCGACACACATACCTTTCAGCCGGTACTGTGGGTTTGCCCGCTTGGCATGATCGCGATCGCGGCTGTCGGTGGAGTCATCCCGGCGATCAAGGCCTACCGGGTACCGGTTGCGGAAACACTCGCTCCGATTTCGTAGAGCGTGAGAGGCGGAAAGAAGTGAGTTAGGCCTTTGACGGCGTGCGTGGCTCCGGCAATCTTATCGCGACTCATGTGCTTTCGTTACGTGTTTCTCTGCTTTTCCGCTGTTTTGTTCGCTTGGACTAACGGCTATGCTGGCTCTGCGCCGCTTCAGGCTGACGGTTTTGCGAAAGTGGATTTCGACCAGCTCGCTGGATTTAAAGTGACGCCGCCGCCGTTTGATCCCAACGCCAAGCCCGGAGCCGAGGGTCCTTCGCTCGGCAAACAGATTCCCGACGCGATCCGTGGCCTCGACGGCAGCAAGGCCGTGGTCACCGGGTTCATGCTGCCGATCAAAATGGCAGAAGGAAAGGTCACGGAGTTTTTGCTGATGCGCAGCCAAATGATGTGTTGCTACGGCGTGGTTCCGCAGGTGAATGAGTGGATTCTGGTCCGCATGCCGAAAGGCACGCACCAGCTGATGGATGTTCCGGTGTCCTTTGGTGGGGTGCTTCATGTGAAGGAGCTGTATGAAAACGGGTTTCTGACGGCCATTTACGTATTGGACGGAGAGCGAATGCTACCGGCAAAAACCTGATGTTTGGGGTAGGGGAATACCAAATGGTTGCAGGAAGGGCGTTTGGCTCAGCGCGTTCGTTTGACAGGACGGGCACTTGTGAGCTGTTTGTGAGTCTAACTCCCGATTGAAAATGCGCATCACAATCCTGGCCGTTCTCGCGTTGGTAGTGCCGCTAGCGGGCTGCCGACTTCTCTCCTTCAAAAAATCTGATCCGGCTGAGGCGCCCGTGGCCAAATCCGATCCGGGTAATGATTATGGAGCGTACCCCAACGATTTTCAGCAGCGTACGATTGACGCCTTTCAGGCAAAATGGCCGGCCGATGTTATCTACCAGTATCGGTTCGAGTTGCCGCGCCGGGTGGAGAATACTTACTCCAGTCGCTATGGCTACGCGGTTCGGTTTGCGGCCCAGAAAGGTGGCGGCAACGCATTTCCTTCGGGCCTTCCGTGGATCGCGTATTTCGAAAATGGCCGCATCGTCTGGGTTCAGCGGGCCAGCGAGGTGAGCGACACCTTGAAATGGTTCGATTCACCCAAGTCGACGGTCGACTGGCCGCCTGCGACGGCGAAGTGAGTCGATCCAGACTGGTTCGGCATTTCCAGCTAACTCGTCCTCGGCAAGGGTGGGGCCAGTTGTTCGGCGTTCCGTTCACACTTGCTGCGCAAGTTCGGCAAGGCGTTCGGGTGCCGATGTACCGGTCGTGTAGTCGGTCGCCGACCACCAAATGCCAGAATCCTTCAAAAGCCGCAGGGAAGCGCCGTCGATCTGCACGGAGAATTTAGCTGCGTCTTCGAAGTGATCGTCGCGATTGCCGCTTCCCGCCACATAGCTGGCGATCCATTGTGGTTGCGCATCGGGTTCGAGCGCCGAACGAAGCAAGGGCATGGCGGACAGCGACGCCATGAGCGAACTGTTCGCGCCCAGTTCGGCGCATTCGGCTTTCTGCTTTCCGAACAGACTTTGCATAAACGAAGCGCCGCTCGGTCCGCGCACGGCAGCGTTTGTCTCTGCTGGTGTCTGCAGCGAGAGCGTGCTCTTGCGTGTGTAGACTACCGGGAAACCACCATCAATGATCCAAATTTTGCGCGCTGTCGTGATCCGGTGGATCCGGACGTGTGCGGTCGGACTCGCGATGATCCAAGTGTGGATCTCAACGTCGGGCCACGGTTGCCAGCGAGAGTAGGCCGCGCCGTCTTTGAGTACGCTGCCTTCGCAATGTTCCCTCACGCGGAACAACCGATTATTATCGCTAACGGAAATTCCGTTGTCCAAACCACCTTCGGCCAACGTCGGTGCGCCCGCAGGAACGTTGAAGCCAAACCGGGTAGAGTAGGCGCACTTTGAATACTTATGCGGGGCATTGCGTGGCCAGTCGTACACCGGCTGGCCGGGCGTGAGCGCAGTGATCTCGCGGCGCGCGGGATCGGTCGCGATGATCATGTTCGCGTTCGGAATGGTGTGTACGGCCTGCCGACGTGGGAGCGGCTCTTCGTTAGCCCGCCAAAACGGATGCGCATCGGGCAAAGCCAGCGGCAGGAAAGCTTTCAACGCCCAGTAGGGCGAATCGGGAGAATTGTAGCTCTCGGCCATGTGGAGATTTGGGTAGGCGTAACCGATGGTTAGCAAACCTGTCTCGGAACAAATCGGCTGCTGCATCCACCAGCGAAGATGGCGGAGGTAGAGCCCTTTGATTACGCCCCAGGGCGAAGCTTCGACCGCCGCGAACGCGAGGCCGCCCCAGAAAGAGCCTTGAGCGAAGCGGTACGTCAGGCTGCGTCCAAAGGGGAGCGCTGAACCATCCGCAGAAAACCAATAAACGAAATCGCGCGAGAAGGCCCGGGCGCGTTCCACGATGCGGGCGCAACGTGTCGGATCGAAATCAGAGGCTAGCCGAGCGTAGATCAGCCCGTACAGGTGAAACGCCATCGGGATGTAATAGTCGCCGAGGCGGCCGTCGCGGAAAGCGGGCGGATAGGTTTTGCCATCGGAGTACCAGCCTTCTCCGAGGTAAAATTGATCGAGCTGATCAAGGTCGGCGTTGATACGGTCCTGTGACCAAGGTTCGCCACAGCGACGGAGGCCGAGATTGACGAGCACGCGGAAAAACAGCCAATTGCTCTGCACAAGCTTCACGTCGTTGATGTGCTGCAGCCAGGCGGAAAGACGTTTTTTCGTGTCGCTGGAGAGTGGTTCCCAAATTGTTTTCGGAGCGAGCGCCAGGCCGAAGCCAATGGCGGCTTGCTCTACACTGCGCTGGTCAAAGTCTCCGGCGAGACCCCAGTATTCTTGGTGCGTTGGATTGGTTCCAGAATCGAGGCCCTCGCGCCACAGTGACCAGTGTTTGAAATCGCCGTTGCCGGCCGCCAGCGGAATCAAGCCCCAGAGCGGCCGTGCGAAACCTTCGAGCCATCCGGCGGGATCGCCGTATGACGCACGTGTTTCCCCCAAATGCACCTCGGCGCGGCCCTTGGAAAAATGCGGGAGGATTGGGTTAACGAGATCGCGGAGCAGTTGCTGTACGTCAGCGCGTGTGCGCAACGGATTATTTTGAAACGGCAGCGTTGGCATGGTCGGGGTTTACCGTTGTGAATCTATGGATCTTCGAATCACGCGCACGGCAAATCCATCCAGCGCCTCTTCGCCTTCGCATTGCCTCCCTGTGAGCAAATCGGTCCCGCGCCAATGACCATAGTCGATGCGAGCTGCGGTTGCATCGTTATTCACGACGAATAAAAACTCTTCCGCTGCGCCTTGGCGCACCGTGAGTTCAACGCCGGGTGAAACTTCGCAGGGTGCGGTGAGTGCGCGGGGGGCAAAGATTTTCTCAAACAGCTTTTTCAGCAACGCATGTTCGGCATGTGCTGCGACGTAAATTGCTTCGCCCTCCCCGAAGCTGTTCGAGGTGATGGCTGGCTTTCCTGCGAGGAAGGTCTCGGTGTACTGCGCGAGTGCTTGTGCGCCGCGCAGGTGCAGGATTTCGCAGAACTTCGAGCTGCGAAACGTACCGGAACCACCACTCAGTGATAATCCCATCGTGCTCTCTGCTGGCAGAGGCTGCCATTCTTCGACCACGATCCCGAATACGTCCTTCAACGCGGCTGGGTAGCCGCCCAGCCAAATGTGATCGTGTTCGTCGGCGACGCCGCTGAAATACGACATCAGGAGGCAGCCGCCTTTTTCGACGTAGGATTTTAGACGGTCGGATTGATGTTGCGTGATTTGATAAAGGGTCGGCGCGATCACGACCGTGTAGTTGTCCAGCGGCGCATCCGGGCTCACCACGTCAACACCCACGTTGAGTTCCCACAAGGGCCGATAGAAATCCCCCAAGATCGACGCGTAGTCGAATTGCATCGGCTTAGATTCGAGTTCCAACGCCCAGCGATTTTCCCAGCTGACGACGATTGCGACAGGCGCTTTCACGCGAGAACCGAGGAGCGGCGAAAGCTTTTTTAGCTCTTGACCAAGGTTTCGCACTTCAGCGAAAACGCGTCCGTCAGAGCCGAAATGAGGAACCATCGCGCCGTGAAACTTTTCCGCGCCGGCTTTGGAGGCCCGCCATTGGAAAAACATCACGCCGTCTGCACCATGCGCGATGGCTTGATAGCTGAGCGCGCGCATTTGGTTGGGTGCCTTCAAGGCGTTGATGGCACGCCAGTTCACCTGCGATGTGACCTGTTCCATCAAAATAAATGGCTGGCCGCCTTTCAGCGAACGGAAGAGGTCGTGGCCAAACGCGGCCGTGCGGATGTCGGCAAATCCGGTGGTCGGATCCGGGTAGGAATCCCAGGCCGCGATGTCGACGTGTTTGTACCAAGAGAAGTAGTCGGTTTGGCGCCAGAATCCAAGTCCGTTCGTGGTGACTTTTGCATCGGGAGCCGTTTCGCAGACTGCGGCAATTTCGCCGAGCAGAATCTCGCGCAGGGCGTGGTTCATGAAGCGGGAGTAGTCCAGAACCTGCCCGGGATTGCGGAACGTCATCATTTTCCGCGGTGGCTGAATTTCTTTCCAATCGCCGTACGCTTGGCTCCAGAAAGCGGTTCCCCATTTTTCGTTCAGAATCTCCAGGGTTCCGTAGCGATTCTTCAGCCACGTGCGAAATTCGCTCGCACAAACGTCACAGTAGCAGGTGTGGCTGTGACAGCCAATTTCGTTGTTGAGATGCCACAACGCCACGGCGGGATGCGAGGCGTAGCGCCCAGCGAGCTTTTTGCACAGACGGGCTGAAGCTTGTCGATAGGCGCGGCTATTTGGACAATAATGCTGGCGCGATCCAATCGACAGCCGCGCGCCGTTTTCGTCGACGGGCAAGCTTTCTGGGTGGGCTCGTGAAAACCATGCGGGTGGAGATGCCGTGGCGCTGGCGAGATTGATTGAGACGTCGTTTTTCCAGAGGAGCTCGATGATCTTGTCGAGCCAGCCGAACGTGAACTCGCCTTCTCGAGGTTCCAGTTTTGCCCAGGAAAAAATCGCGAGGCTCACGAAGTTGACGCCGGCTTCACGCATCAGCCGCACATCTTCTTGCCAGACCTCTTCGGGCCACTGCTCGGGATTATAGTCGCCGCCGTAGAGAATGCCGGGCGGAAGTTTTGGCGCTAGGGATTTGAACGGTGTCACCGACATGCGATCCTGAGGTTCACCAATAAAGCTGCCAGTCGCGTGTGATCCGTACAAGTGCTTCGAAGTAGAAGTAATCGCCCCAGATGCAGCACTCGTCGATGCCGAGGCCGTTGCCCTTCGCGTACACAGAATGGAGGAGCACGGCGTTGGAATGAGGAAGATCGCGGCTCGTGTAGTTCTCCGACAGCGACGTCAACATGGTGTGAGCGGCGTTTTCGTAACGGCCGCGATCGGTATCGTTTGTCGGTAGGTGCTTGATGAGTTCCAGCAATCCGCAGGAGATGATCGCCGCGGCGGACGCGTCGCGCTCCTCTTTTCCCGAGGTAAAAACGAGGTCCCAGTAGCAGATCGTGTCCTCGGGCAACCGTTCCAGAAAGTAATTCGCCAGACGTTTGGCCTCGGTGAGAAATGTGACGTCGCCGGTGTAGACATAACTGAGTGCAAAGCCATAGACACCCCAGGCCTGCCCTCGCGACCAGCAGGAATGATCGGAGTAACCTTGGCTGGTTTTCCCAAACCTCGGCTCTCCCGTCGCCGTGTCCATATAAAACGTGTGGTAAGTCGAACTATCGGAACGCACCAAATAGCGAGCCGACTGCTGCGCATGTCGGTAGGCAGCCTCCTTGTATCTGCGGTTCCCGGTGATGGCGGATGCCCAATAGAGCAGCGGCAGGTTCATGCAGCAGTCGATAATCATACGTCCGCGTTCTCTCGGATCGTCGAGATTGCCCCACGCTTGGATGATCCCTGCTTTCTCGAAATACCGCGTCATCAAAAGATCGGCTGCGGCGATGGCGGTGGCTTTTGCTTGGCGGTCGGCCGTTAGCTTGAAGCCAGCTACGCACGAGAGGGTGTAGAGAAAGCCCAGGTCGTGCGTATCCGTTTCGACCCGACGCGCGAGACGCTCGCCGAAACTTTTCATGTGAAGCTCGGCGACCTGCCGGTACTTCGGATCTTTTGTCACCTCGTACGCGAGCCAAACCATTCCGGTCCAAAAGCTGGTGGTCCAATAGTTGTTTGGAATTGGTGTATAGACGTTGTTTTTGCCTACCGGCGAAGGAAATTTTTCCGTGAACAGCGGCAGGTTGGCATCGATCTTGGAAAGGACGAATCGGATGCTTTCTTCAGCTGTGGCGCGGGTCACGCGGTGGTGCGCACCGAAAAGTTGGGAAGAAGACATGATTGTTGAAAGGAATTAGAAATGGTTGCTCAGAAAGTGCCCCCGCTTGCCTCCAACCCTAGGTCTGTGTGGCTGCAGCGTGAACAGGTTGGGCTTCAGAGCGCCGCCGCTGAAGTTCGGCTTTGGTGGCGTACGCCTCCGTCTCCGTGAGATCGTAGTGCTTTATGAGATACAGGGAGAAGACGGCGCCGATGGTGGGTGCGAGGAAATAGCTGCCCTTCATGAGGGAAAGCGTGTGCTCGCTTTGCGCGCCTAGCTTTGCGTTGAAACCGATCCAAACTAAAACGAAGCCGGCGAGCAGGGAGCCGAGCGAATTGCCCGCCTTTTCAAACCAGGACAGCAGCGAGGCGAAGAGAGCTTCGCGACGCAGGCCGGTCCTCAACTCATCTTGATCGGCAATGTCGCCCAGCATCGCGCTCGGCATGAGTGACAAGCCGGCGCTGGCGGCGCCGTTGGTGGCGAGCACGATGAACTGCAGCCAAGGATGGCCGGGATGGTAAACGATGAGCTTGGCCGCGCAGCCGCACATCAGGATGCCTGCGGCGATTTGGAACGTGCGTTTTTTGCCTACGCGTCGCGCGATCGTTGGATAGACGAAAAGCGACATGATCAGCGCCGAGACGTGAAAAGCCGAACCAAGAAAGCCGTAGGCAAGCGCCGACGCCTTCAAATCGCCGCCGAACACGTAATACGTGTTCATGTAGATGCCGAGCATGCCGACGATGTTGTAGCCGAAGCTCGCAACGAAACGCGCGGATAACATTGCCAGGAATGAGCGATTACCCCGCACGGCGCGGAGGTTCTGCAGCAGCGAAGTCGCGTTCTGTTTTCCTGCGATGCGTTTGTAGTGACGCTCGCGACAGAGCAGCACCGGCAAGAGCGCAAAAATCAGGAAGAGCAACGCACATCCAGCCGCCACCCAGCGGAGTCCTTGTATTGGGTCCTTAAATACGCTGTTCTGCGTCAGCGGAAACAACCATTGGCTGACGATTTGGAAGGTGAATCCAAAGGCCAGCGTGATGGCCGCAAGGCGCGTGCGTTCGTGATAATCGTCGGTCGCCTCGATCGTCAATCCGCCGAGCGGCATCGAGAAGAGCGAATGCGCGGTGTAGAAAACGAGCGAGACGATCAGCAGATGCCAAAATAGCCAGTTCTGGCTGGCTCCGCGTGGAAACCACCAGATCGCGGCGAAGAGCAGGGCCACCGGAAGGCTGGCGGTCAAAAGCAGCGGAAGGCGTCGTCCCCAGCGTGAACGGAAGTTGTCCGAGAAGTTTCCCCAAACGGGGTCCAGCATGGCGTCCCAGATTCGCTGGATGAAAACGATCGTACTGATGAGCGCCGGATTTAGGCCTAGCGTCATGTTGTAGATCGGATTGATCAGCACGTGCAGAGTCCCATGCGTCCCGTCCGCGACGACCTTGCCCAAGCCCAAACCAATACGCTCACGCCACGAGACGCGATCAACGGATTGAGCGGGGTGGGTCGTCATGGCGAATTCGGTAGCAGCTGGCTTCACGGGGCGGAGTTTTAAACTCCGCCCCGTTTGCACCACACTACACCAACAAGAGTGCTAGAAACGATACGTAACCGTGGCTTTGGCGTTGATCGGCGCGCCGACCCAAACGTTTTGACGGCCCGTGCTCGACTGGAGATAGTATTCGTCCAACAGATTATTCACGTCGATTTGGGTCTTCCAGCGTTCGTCGATTCGGTAGGAAATCGTGGCATTTACGAGCGTGCGAGCCGGCAGCCAGAAGGAGGGCTGCACGCGGATCACTCTGGCTGGAGTGCTGTACGAGGTGACGCCGGACGCAGTGTCACCCGCGCGTTTGCTCAGATAGTCGGCACCGAGCGAGATCGTCAGACCGCCGAGTGAACTAGCCTTGTCAAAGCTATAGGTGCCCCAGAGCGCGCCGGATTTTTCAGCCGTGCCGCGAAACGGAACTCCATCGGCGTCGCGGTTCCTCATAACGGTTCCGTTACCCACGAGTGACAGGTTTTTGTTGATGGCGTAGTTGAACTCAAGCTCGACGCCGTGCGCGAGACGATCGGCGAAAACTGGCGGTAGGAGTGGGTTTGGAATCGGCACAGAACTGTTGAGGGGATTGGGGATGGAGAAATTGTTTTGCTTGATGTCGAAGTAGCTCAGGCTGACGTAGAGTTTCTTATCCAGCGTCTGCGTGCGGACGCCGAACTCGTGCTGCTGGCTGGTCTGAAGATCAAAGTAGTTGACCGAGGTGGTGGACGGGTTGATCGCCGTGGCTTGCTTGGAGAATCCGTAGAACAGGGAAACGTCTTTGGTTACTTTGAAAACAACGCCGCCTGAGGGGAGCGTAACCGTGGGAGATACGCTGACGCGTACGCCGTTCGATTCGACCGTGGTGAGCGTGGGAGTCTGATCGACAGTGGTTCGGCTGCGCAGACGGAAGTCGAAGTTGTCGGTGTAATACCAGTTTCGGGACAGACCCGCGCTCAACAGCAGCCGCTCGTTGAAGAGCGACAGCGATTCGTAGACGTAGGCCTGTTTGCCACGGTAGTTGCGGGTATTCCAGCCGTTGAGCGTCGGAGCGAGTGTGTACGACGCGTATTGGTACCGCAACAGACTTTGGCTGGGGAAGGTGGTTGAAGCGTTAGCGTCGGCGACGAAGTTGCGGTTCTTTTCGTTCTTCGTGACGTAGGTGTTCAGCCAATACCCTGCGACCGTGTTCGACTTCAGGGAGTCGGTTTTGAACTCGTAGGCGAAGTCGTGCTGCAGATCGGTGTAAAGCCGGGTCTGCGTGTTCAAGCTGCCGCTGAAAGAGAACTGCGGATCATCGTTGCGATTGCCGTTCCAGTAGGAAAGGCCGGTAACGGGATCGACGCTCAACACTTGGTTGCTGGCGGCGCCGATGTTGAGCTGAGAAGACGAACCATACGACGTAATCACGTTTCCAGCCACGCGCATGGAGAGGCCGTTGGTGATATTGGTCGTGAAAAACGCGCGGTAGTGCTGTGCGCTCTGGTGGCGTGTAATATCATCACGCTGCGCCACGAAGTCGTTTGGCAAGCCATCGAGAATGCGCGCTTTGCTATTTGAATCGGAGTAGAGCGAAATCGGCACGCCGCTGTAGTTCAGCGACCACCAATTGTAGATTTGAGCCTGGACGGTGAGTTGGCTGGCTGGTCCAAACTGATAGGTGAACTCCGGCATGATCATCGTGGAGTTGTGAAAGTTGTCGTTGCCATAGTCGGTGGCGCGCTGCACGGCCCCGACCACGCGGACGGCGAGTTTCTTCGGACTCACCACGCGGTTCACGTCAACCTCAAGACGATTGGAAGCGTATTGGCCGACTTGCACAGAAGCGTAACCCGTGTTTTGGAACAAAGGTTTTTTCGTGACGTTGTTGACCGTGCCGCCAGGGACGCCTTGCGGGGCCATGATGGCGTTTGGTCCTTTCACGACTTCGATGCGGTCGACGATCACTGGATCGAGATTGGCGAACGAGAAATAGCTAAAGCCGTCCACGGTGGCGCCGTCGTTCTGGAAACCGCGGATTGTGGTGCGGTCCTGAGCGTTGGGGATGGTGGACTCGTAGACGCCCGCGACGTATTTCGCGGCATCGAGCACGCGGCCGGCGCCGATGTCTTCGATCAAGTCACGCGTGACGACGGCCATGCTTTGGGCTGAGTCGAGCAACGACGTGCGAACGCGGGTGCCGGAGGTGGCTTCGGTCGCCTGATAACGGGATTCTTTTTCGGTCTTAACTTGGAAGGGAGAAAGCTCAACCACTTCGGAGGAGTCGTCTGTGGAAGTGGTGGCGGGGGGAGTGGTTTGGGCCAGGAGGGCTGCGGGGCTAACGATGCCAAGTGCAATAAATAGGCACGGCAATGCTTTGGTTGTGGACATGGTTGGACCTAGACAGGTGTTAAGATTTTCGGGGAAACGCTCAGCAGAGGCGATGCTCGGAGCGGCGGGGGTTGGGAAGTCGTTCGCGCGTTGCGGGAGTTGAACGAGGATCTCGAGATGAGGCGGAACGTCGGCTGGCCTGGGGCGAAAGACAAACTCAGTGTAGCTGTAACGTACAGTTGCAATTCGTTTATCTCTCCGCAACCTACTTGCGTGCCTGTTATCTCGAATGCCCCATCGAAAGGCCGCGTGACGCTGCGCATGATTGCTTCTGCGTGCAAAGTGAGCGTCATGACCGTTTCGTACGCTTTACGAAACAACACCGAGGTGTCAGTCGAGGAGCGTCTCCGCATACAGCGGATTGCCGATGAGCTGGGATACCGTCCCGATCCGTTGCTGACGCATCTGATGCAACACCTGCGTTCGCAGCGCACGCTCAAGTTCGCGGGCAATTTGGCGGTGTTGACCAACCTTCGGGCGCCCTTTGTCACGCGATTGCTCACGGGTGCGCATGCTCGTGCGGAGCGGCTCGGTTATCATCTGGACGAAATCAATGTGCGTGAACATGTGCAGTTGGATCGTGTTCTGACGCGAACGCTGACGGCGCGTGGAATTTCCGGCGTCTTGCTTGCACCTGCGGAAAAACCGACCACGTACCTGAAGCTACTCGATTGGAGCAAATTTGCGGCCGTTGCGATGACGTACTCGATTGTTGAGCCGCACGTGCATCGGGTGGTGACGCATCATTTCGATAATGCTGTTCGGACGTTCGCGATTTTGGAGCAGCGCGGGTTTCGGCGTATTGGTTTGGCCATGACGCGCGACATGGAGTTTCGCACCAATCATTCCTACACCGGTGCGTACCACCGCATGATTGAAACGGGAACGGGCGTGAGAATTCCCATTCTTTATCTCAACGAAACCAGTGAACGTGGCATGAGGCAGTGGTTCTTGAAATACCGGCCCGAAGCGGTCGTCGTCGCGAACGCCTACCAGGTCAAATCGCTTTTGCGGCCTGCGATCGGCGCGAAAGCGGCTGGCCGAACCGCATTTCTCTGTCTCGACTACGAAGAGGCCGCGGGGGTGGGTGGGGTCGACCAGCTTTTTGAGACGATCGGGAGTTCTGCGGTCGATTCGCTCGTTGCCCAGATTCATCGCAACGAGAAGGGCCTGCCGGCAAATCCCACGATCGCGATGGTCGAGGGGCGTTGGGTGGACGAGCCCGAATAGGGCCCGGCGGTCGTTCTTTCTGCGTGCAGGCGTGCAGTGTCGAGCATTGTGAGGAATTGGGGGTGGACCTGGACGCATGAGTGGGAAAGTATGAATTATAAGTATCTTAATTTTAAAGAGTTATATGTCTTCGTTCTCTCGTACCCTAAGCGCCTTCCCGATGTGGTCTTCTGAAAACCCCTAAACTTTCGAAATGGGGGGTCGATAAAAAGTCCGAACAATCATGTTTGCGTGCGCTTTCACCGGCAACGGCGGGGCGCTTGCCGACGTGATTATTAGAACATGCCCACCACCCGTCCTCTTTCCGACCTACCTGTGCCGCCGCGCCGAACCTATTCAGATTCAGATATCATTCGGCGGATCGACGCGTGTCCGAAGTTGGCGTCGTTGCAGAGTATTAACCGGGCGTTGGCGGGGCTGGTGAATTCTGAGCAAAGTTATAATTCCCAAATCGCAGAAATCATTCGGCGCGATCCGTCTTTGACCGCTCGCCTGCTGCGAATGGTGAATTCCGTCTATTTCGGTCTCACGGCTAAAGTTAATAACATTGAAGAAGCCGTTTTCTATCTTGGCCTGAGGCAAATCCGCGAACTCTCGATGGCCACGCCCGTCATCGAAGAACTGGAGAAAATTAACCGCACGTCGCTGCGCCTCCCGTGGAAAGAACTTTGGAAGCATTCGATTGGATCGGCCATCATGACGCGCGAAATCCTCGCGACTACGACGCTCCTCATCGACGACGATACCGACTACATCATCGGCTTGCTGCACAACGTCGGCAAAGTGGTGATGGCCTCGGCGTTTCCGGAGGAGTTCGGGAAAATCGTCGAGACGACCTATCAAAACATCTCTGAAGTCTGCGCTCTCGAACGCGAATTGATCGGCTGGGATCACGCCCGCATTGGTGGTTATTATCTGCAGCGCCACCAACTCGCATCTGAGATCACCGACGCCGTTTACTATCACAACGATCCAGAAAACGCGCCGAATCACGCCTTTTACGCAGCTGCTGTCCAAGTGGCTGATCAACTCGTACGCTACGCTGGGATTCCAGGTGGCTTCGAAAAAGTAGCTCCTATTGCGGATGACGCTTGGTTGGAACTCCCTGGCTGGAAAATTTTGTACGGCACGGGTGAGAAAGAAACCCGCCTCGCTCGGGCCGCGCTTTCCAACAGTGTGCAGCGACTTCCCACCGTTCTCAGCGGCTTGGTGTAAGCTGACTCTTTTGTTCTTTTGCTTCCCGACGGTCCGTCTGGCCCGTCGTTTTTCCGCTTAGCTCGATTTTCCGCTCAACATGACCGTCAGTAACCAACTTCCAAAAATGTCCACAGCCGCAGCCGTTGCGGCAGAGGATGCGGTCATAGTGTTGGATTCGAAGCGGAGGATTAAGGAACTTACGCCGCGCGCGGCGGCTTTGATTGGTCGTCCAGCTCCGGACCTGATCGGGCAGCCTTTTGCCGATGTCGGCTCGTTGGAGCTGATGGGATTATCCGCGCGCGAGCAGCCGGTGTTTCGCAAAACGCGCCGCCCGCACAGCACCATCGTAACGCTCCGATTGATCGACTACGCGGCCGGCGAGCACGAAGAACTGGTCGCGCCGTGGTCTAGCAGCGTCGAACTCGTCATTGCGCGCAGTCCTGAAGGCCGAGTGCTCGCGGTGAACGAAGCGTTCGCTCGCAAATTCGGCATTCCGCGACCTGCCTGGGCCGGCCGCTCGCCCGCTGCGCTGTTGCATCCGGAAGACCTTGCTGATTGGACCGAGGCCACCACTCGCTTGGGACGTCCACCTTATCGCACCGCCCATGAACACCGCTGGCAAACGGCGCAAGGCTGGCGCTGGTTGTCTTGGGAAGAGACCGCGGTTCGGGATGGCGACGGCAACATTGTTGCCTATCGCGCGGTGGGTCGCGACGTGACGAAGCGCCGGTTGGCAGAAGAGCATTACCACAAGCTCGCCAACGCCGTTGACCAATCTCCGTTCTCGATCGTGGTCACTTCGCCCGACGGCCGCGTGCAGTATGTGAACCCGAAGTTCACGCAATCGACGGGCTACACGCTCGAAGAAATTTTCGAAAAAGAAATTCCCGTTCTGCGAGAAGGCCATGCGAGCGAGGAATCTTTCCGGGAATTTCAACAGACAGTCGACGCAGGAACAAAGTGGAGCGGCGAACTCTGCACGCGCTGCAAAGACGGCCGGATACTTTGGGAATTCGTCCAGGTGTCACCCATCCGCAACCACGCCGAAGAGATAACGCATCTCTTGAGCATGCGCGAAGACATCACCGAGCGGAAAAAGCTGGAGGATCAACTTCGGCAGGCGCAAAAAATGGAGAGCTTGGGGACTCTCGCCGGCGGCATTGCGCACGATTTCAACAACGTGCTCGCGATCATCAACGGCTTTACCGAAATCGCCTTGAGCCGGGGCCCGGCAGACGAAGCGCAGGCGCGGCATCTTCGCGAGATCCATAATGCGGCGCAGCGCGCCATTGGTTTGGTGCGGCAAATTTTGACTTTCAGCCGGAAAACCGAGGCAACCTTCAAATCGGTTTCCTTGAACCAGCACATTCGCGACCTGGGCAGAATGTGTGCCGAGACGTTCCCTCGCACGGTTTCGTTCAACTTGGAACTCGACGAGTCGATACCGTCGATCTGGGCGGACCCCAACCAATTGCAACAGGTGATCATGAACCTCTGCGTCAATGCGCGCGATGCCATGCCGGGCGGCGGACTGATCGCGGTGTCGACGTCCAAGGTGGTGGGCGCCTCGATTGCCCAGCTGGGCGCGGATCCGGCGCGGCAGTACATTTGTATCAAGGTCTCCGATACGGGCTGCGGCATGCCGCCGCACGTGCGGGCGCGCATCTTCGAGCCGTTCTTTACGACGAAGCAGAACTCGGGCGGCACCGGTTTGGGCCTGGCGGTTGTTTACGGAATCATTTTGAATCACAAAGGCTTCCTCGATGTGGAAAGTGTGGAAGGCCAGGGCAGCGCCTTTTTGGTTTATCTGCCGTTGGAAGCTCCGAAAGTGAGTGCGCAGGCGCCTGAGTCGCAGACTGCCCCCGCGGAAGAGTTTCCTCGTGGCAGTGAAACGATTTTGGTCGTCGAAGACGAAGCCAGCTTGCGCGAATTGTTACGCACGATTCTTGAGCCGCGCGGCTACAAGGTCCTGGTGGCATCCGATGGAGCGCGTGCCATCGATATTCTGCTAACGGAGCCCGGCACCATCGATGCGGTGCTGCTCGATCTTAATCTGCCGCAGTTGAATGGCGTGGATGTTTTCAAAACGCTGCGACGTCTGCGGCCCGACGCCAAAGTGATCATCATCAGCGGTAATATCACTCCGGATACACGGAGAGAATTGAACTCCCTGGGTCAGCCGGAGTTTCTCCCGAAGCCTTACCAAATCGAGGAACTCGGGCGCCGCCTCCGCACCGTTTTGGGTGCGGCCAAAAACGTCAACGCTGCGTGAGGCAGCGGCGTTTGTTTGGGTTACGCAACGTCATGAGCGGACCGCTGTTTCCGCTAAAAGTTGGCGGTTGTTGGTCGATATTGGCTTGGTTGGCCATGCCTAAATCGTTTCCTCAACACCGCTCCCGCCATCATCCTGCACAAAGGCGTCGGAAGACGTTGTGGGGCGGCCGTTTGGGTGAAAGGGAGGAGGCGTTGTGAGGGCGTTGCTGGAATGGCTTGGCGGCATGTTGCCCGGTGAAGTTCCGATGGCACTCGGAGACGAAGGGCAGGCGCTAACCGACGAGCAGGTTTTGGCCCCCATTTATCGTCGCGGTGACCGCTGGATGCGGTTGTTCGTGCTGGGGCATCTTGTCTTTGCACTCGTGCTGGCGGCGGTCCACGGAACTTGGTTGGCCACGGCCGCGGTGGCGCCGCTCGGGCTGCTGGTCTTCTGGATTCCGTTCAAGCTTCGGCCTGGGTCGTTTCTCACGCGATGTGCCGCAGGCGTGGCTTTGCAGATATTCGTTGGTTTGCACATCTACCAAATGGCGGGGATGGCCGAGCTGCATTTCCTGTTCTTCACCGGTGTGACGATGATGATCATGTATGCCGACTGGCGCTGCCTGTGGCCGGCCGCCGTTTTCATTTCGCTTCAGCATACGACTCTAGCCATTTTGCAGAACCAAGGAGTTGAGCTCGGATTTTTCGAGCATGCCGATACTTCCTCGGAAAGGATTATCGCGCATCTGGCGATCACGGGATTTCAGTTTGGCGTGGTTGCGCTCTGGGCTTGGCTCATCCGGCGGCACATCCTCAGCGAGCGCCGGAGTCATGAAAAATTTGTCCATCAACGTCGTGAGCTGGAGGAGCAATTGGAGCGTGTCCGCCGTTCCGAATCGCTATTGCAATCGAGCGGACAGGTTTTGTTGGAAACGCAGGGGAAGATGGCCCGCGAAATCCGCGAGCGGCGCAAAACGGAGGAAACGCTCCTGCTGGCCAAAGCCGAACTCGAGCAAACCAACTACCAGCTCCAAGAATCCATTTCGCGCGCCAACGAGCTCGCGTTGTCGGCCGAGGTGGCCAATCAGGCCAAGAGCGCGTTTCTGGCCGTGATGAGCCACGAAATTCGCACGCCGCTCAACGGCGTGATCGGCATGACGGATCTTTTGTTGGAAACAGCGTCGACCCAGCAGCAACGCGAAGGGCTGGAAACAATTCGCATTTCTGGAAACAGCCTGCTCGTGATTTTGAACGACATTCTGGACTTCTCCAAAATCGAATCCGGAAAGTTGGAGCTGGAGCAGGTTTCTTTTGCCGTGCGCCGAAATGTGGACGACGTGGTGGCGCTCTTCTCGGGCCGCGCGCAGGGCAAGGGGCTCGCTCTTGCGGCGAAGATCGCGCCTGACGTGCCCGACTTCGTTGTTGGCGATGTGACGCGGGTTCGGCAAATCCTTTCAAATCTCGTCAGCAACGCCGTGAAGTTCACCGAGCATGGCGGCGTTACGATCGAAGTCACCTGCCAGGATAAACCGCCGGTCATCGAAGAAAATACGCCGGTGTTCATCAGGTTTGCTGTCCGAGATACCGGCGTCGGGATCGCGCCCGAAAAACAAGGCCTGTTGTTTCAGCCTTTCAGCCAGGCTGATCTCTCGACCTCGCGAAAATTTGGCGGCACAGGGCTCGGCTTGGCGATTTGTCGAAGGTTAGCTCAGCTCATGGGCGGGGATGCCTGGATGGAAAGTACGGTGGGCGAGGGCTCGACGTTCTATTTTAGTTTGCATGCGTCCGTGGCGATTCCGCCTGCTCCGGTTGTCGCGCCGCCGACAGTGGCGAAGCCGGTCGTATCGGGTGAAAATTCTGCGAGCCGCCGCCCGCTGAAACTCCTCTTGGTCGAAGACAACGTCGTGAACCAAAAAGTCGCGATAGCGATGCTCAAACGGAACGGCTACGAAGGGATCGATGTCGCTGGCGACGGCGTGGAAGGTGTGAAGATGGTTAAGGCAGGTGAGTATGACGTGGTTTTGATGGACTGGCACATGCCGGAAATGAACGGCCTCGAAGCAACCGGTGTGATCCGCCGCGAAGTTCCCGCTGACCAGCAGCCTTGGATCATCGGACTCACCGCCAACGCGATGATCGGCGATCGGGAGAAGTGCATCCAGGCGGGGATGGACGACTACCTCAGCAAGCCGTTGCGAAAAGATGATTTATTGGCTGCCTTTGCGCGCGTGCAGGTGAGGGCGGCGCCCACCGCTTGAAGGTGCGATCGGGTCGTAATCCGAGCAGAGGGCGAGGCACTTCGTGTCCGCGGCTGCGCGGCTTGCACTTGTCGGCCGCTTTGATCCGGAGTGGCCTTTGAAAATAGGCACAAAAAAGCCGGCCGTTGGAACGGCCGGCGGAAGCTGAAAGGGGAGGACCTGGCGGCGGGTTAGACGTTGCGCGCGATGTGCTCGACCGTGTCGGGCGAAACAACGCGATCAATGTCCAAAAGTGTTTTTACGGCACCCTTCACCTTGGCCATGCCGAGGATGTAAGTGGTGTCGATCCGCGTGCCGAAATCGGGCGTCGGTTCGATTTCGTTGGCGTTGAGGTTCACAACTTCTTCGACGCTGTCGACGATCAGGCCCATCTGAACCGTTTGGCCGGAGGGAAGTTTTACCTGTACGACGACGATGCAGGTCCGCTCGGCGAACTCAGCTTTGAGGCCGAATTTCACGCGGAGATCGATGATGGGGATGACGCGACCGCGCAGGTTGATCACGCCTTTGACGAATTCCGGCATCTGCGGAACGGGGGTGATCTTTTGCATCCGAATAATTTCACGTACCTTAAGAACGGCGACGCCGTAGGACTCGTTATCGAGGGCGACGGTCAGGTACTTGCCGGCATTTTGGGCGTCAATGGACAAAGAAGCGGGACTTGCGGCAGGAGAGCTCATAGAAAAAAGGGCGCGCGTGGAGAAGGCATCGTGCGATTTGCCCTTTATTCGGCGCAATCGGGCCGTTGCTTAAACAGAAAATAGCTGCGGACGGGGAAGTCCTTTTTGATCGATCAGATGGTTCAAGTTTCTGCCGCGCGGGCCGTACTATAAGGAAGTTAAACCAACGCGTTCCTGCGGTATGCCACTCTCCCCGGACTCCTTTGCTGCCCTCGATGACGTCATCAGCCGTCTCGCGGGCGAATCCATTCTTGCCCAAGCAGGTCGAGACGAAGGTCTCATTCCCGCTTACAGCTTGCTAGGTGAATTCTGTGAACTCAGCTCCGCAGAGCCGGCTATCCATGGCCCGGCGGTTGCGCTGCGTGGCGAGCTCGAGAAGCTCCTGGATAATGCTCAGCCCTTTGACGAAAAGAGCCTTGCGGCCTTTCGCCGAGCCGTCGAGTGGCTGCCAAAGGCACTCGCTGCTGCCAAAGCAAACCAAACGATACCGCCATATTCCAGCGGATCCGAGGGCCCTGCACCGGCTGCTGTAACTGCCGCCAAAGCCGCGGCGGTCGTCGACGATGGTTTGGCCGCGAGCGACACGGTGCTCGATCTTAATCTCGATGAAAATCGCGAGCTGCTGACGGAGTTTCACGCCGAAGCGCTGGATCATCTTCAGCAGATCGAAGCCGCTCTCCTCGCACTCGACGAGCAGCCCGACGACCCCGAGGCGCTCAACTCCATTTTCCGCTCGTTCCATACGATCAAAGGCGTTTCGGGCTTCTTGCATCTCACGCCGATGCACACGCTGACGCACGAGGTCGAGTCGCTGTTGGATCTCGCGCGCAATCGCAAGCTCCGCCTCAACTCCACCATTATCACCGAGATTTTGAAGAGCCGAGACGCGGTTCAGACGATGGTGCAGCAAATCACCGTGGCCCTCGAAAATGGCACGCTGCCCTCGCAGGTCGTCCCGGTGAGCCACCTGATGCGCGCGGTGAAGCGACTCGCGGTCGCCGACTCGGCAGAGGCCCCCGCTCCGGCTGAGCCGGTGCAGGCTTCGCCAACGGCGTCGCACGAGGAAGACGCCGAGGAGGATACGGTGGCCCCGATTGCCCCGGCATTGCATTTTAGCGAACCTCAAGCTACCGCCAATACGCCTCCGGTTGAGCAATCAGCGGCCCACAAGACCGAAGCCAAACCTGCGGCGAGCGCTACGACGGGGAAAGCCGGCAGTTCGAGCACTGTTCGCGTCAACACCGAGAAGCTCGATTCGTTGATGGACGTTGTCGGTGAGCTGGTGATTGTGCAGAGCCAGTTGAACGAGTCTGCCCGCGCGTTGGATTCTGAAAACACCGCGCTCGCCCGGAACATCGCGCAATTTGGCCGCCTCACGAAGGAGCTGCAGCACACCTCGATGTCGCTGCGCATGATTCCGATCAAACCCACCTTCCAAAAGATGGAACGCCTGGCGCGCGATCTTGCCCGAGATTTCGGCAAGAAAGTGAATTTCAGCGTATCCGGTGAGGATACCGAACTCGACCGCACGGTGGTTGAGGATATTGGCGATCCCCTGGTGCACATGGTGCGAAACTCCCTCGATCATGGCCTTGAAACGCGTGCCGAACGTGCTACCACCGGTAAAGCCGAGGCAGGCAACGTCTCGCTAAAGGCCTACCACGAAGGCGGCAACATCGTCATCGAATTGAGCGACGACGGCCGCGGCATAAATCCGGAGAAAGTGCTCGCGAAGGCGAGAAAGCAGGGACTGATCTCGGAAACCGCTCAGCTTTCTAAGGAAGAAATCCTGAATCTGATTTTCCTGCCTGGATTCTCCACCGCCGAAAAAGTGACGGCTGTGTCGGGCCGCGGCGTCGGAATGGACGTCGTGCGCCGGAATATCGAGAAATTGCGCGGCAAGATCGAAATTGAATCCGAGGTGGGCCAAGGCTCTACCTTCCGCATACGCCTGCCGCTTACCATGGCGATTATCGATGGTTTGGTCGTCCGCGTGGGCGAGGATCGGTTTATTTTGCCGAGCACCTCCGTGCAGATGGCGCTCCGTCCGCCCAAGGAAGCTCTCAGCACCGTCCAAGGCCGCGGAGAAGTGCTCGACCATCGCGGCAAGATTCTCCCGGTTCATCGTTTGCATCGGCGCTTCGGCATTTCCGGAGCCGTCGAAAACCCGTGGGAGGGAATTGTTGTCATCGTGGAAAGCAACGGCAAGGCCAACGCCCTTCTTGTGGATGATATGGTTAGCAAACAGGAAGTCGTCATCAAGCCGCTCGGCGGTTTCCTGCAAAATCTTGCGGGCATTTCCGGTGGTGCGATTTTGGGCGACGGCAACATCGCGTTGATCCTCGACCCTGGTTCACTATTCTTAGCCGCCTGAACACCTTTTGATCATGTCAACTGCCCCCACCTTTGCTGAAGTCTGCGAACAAGCGACACGCCTCCCGTGTTCGCCCGCTCTTCTGCCTCGCCTCATTTCGGTCCTCGAGAAGGAAGATTCGTCCATCGACGAGCTGGAGGCGGTCATCCGGATCGACACGGTGCTCGCGAGTTCGACGCTGCGCTTGGCGAACTCTGCGTACTTCGCCGCCGGCAGCAGCCAAGTGGAGAACCTCAGCGAGGCGATCATGCGGCTCGGCCAGCGCGAAGTTTATCGGTTGGCGGCGCTTTCCCTCGCGAGCCGTTGGATGACGCAAAAAGTCGACGGCTACCGTTGGGAAGCTGGCGATTTTTGCCGGTTAGCATTGATGGTGGCGGTGACGGCCGAATACCTTGCAGAGCAGACGGGACGCGTTGATCCCAAAACAGCTTACACGGCCGGACTGGTGCACGAAGTGGGCAAGCTCGCCGTCGCGTATTCGTGTGGCGAATACTTTGCGGCGATCCGATCGCTGCAGGCCAACACGAGCTGCACCTGGCTTAACGCCGAGAAACAAGTGCTGGGCTATAATCACGCCGAAGTCGGCGCGGAACTGCTCAAGCGCTGGAAATTCCCTGCATCGTTCGTTGCCGTGGGCACCTACAATCCGCCGACCGCTTCTGCTCCGGCCGACGTACTGCCTTTGTTGGTCCATGTGCATGCGGCCAAATACGTGGCCGTGACGATTGGCGTCGGCGTGGCCGAAGACGGATTTTTGTACGAACTCAATGCTCCCTTGTTAATGGAGTGGGGTTTCTCCCCCGCCGTGCTGGAGGCGGCTATACCCGAGGTTATCACTCGGGCAGGCAAGCTCTTACAAGAAAAGCTTTCGCACGGCTCGCTAAGCTTTTGAAGCGATGAGCTAAGTGTCGCTGTGCGATTCCGGGGGCGGTTGTCCGGCCGGCTAACCCGGGCTCCGCCCCCACCCAAAAAATTTTTCTGTGCTGCACTAAAGTCCAGGAAAAGCGCGTCGATATAACGACCATCGCCAAGTGATGCTGGCGAGTATTTGCAGGTGTTGTGGTCAGCCCGGCCTGGTGCTTCAAGCGCAGGCCGGGCGCTTTTTTTAACCGCCGCAGTTGGCTGAAACATTTTGCCGGGCCCCTTCGTCTAGATCTAAAGTTGCACGCGCTTTCGCCCCTGTCGTCCGCTGCATTTGCTCATGAGATTTCTTATCATTTTGTTTCTGTCGGTCGCGGCTGTTTCAGCGGCCTCGGTTCCCTACGAAACCGCACGACCCGCTATCGCCAAGGGACCTATCGACGAGCTGGTTTTTGCGCGGTTGAAGCAGTTGGATATCGAACCTGCTCACGACTGCTCCGATACGACGTTTGTGCGGCGCGTTTATCTCGACGTGATAGGCACTTTGCCCACTTTGGCCGAAACCACCGCGTTTCTTGACAGCAAAGCCCCGGACAAACGTCGCGCGCTCATTGATGAACTGCTGACGCGCGACGAGTTTGCTGAGTATTGGGCGATGAAGTGGAGCGATCTGCTTCGCGTGAAGGCGGAGTACCCGATCAACCTTTGGCCCAACGCCGCACAAGCTTATCACCGCTGGATCGTCGAATCGATTCACGCCAACAAACCCTTTGATCTATTCGCCCGCGAGCTGTTGGTTTCAAACGGCAGCAATTTCCGGGTAGGGCCGGTAAATTTCTATCGTGCGCTGCAAAGCCGCGAGCCGCGAGCCATCGCTCGTGCCGTTGCACTGACGTTTATGGGCGCACGCGCCGAAAAATGGCCGGCGGCGCAACTCGATGGTTTGGCTGCATTCTTCACAAAAATCGGCTACAAAGCGACGGGTGAGTGGAAAGAGGAAATCGTTTTCTTCGATCCAGCGAAATCGCCAGTGGTTGGACTGCCTGCGCCGGTGTTTCCGGATGGCACGGTCGCGACCATCGCCGCCGACCGCGACCCGCGCGAGGTTTTTGCAGACTGGCTTGTCACGGCGGACAATCCGTGGTTTTCGCGCGCGATCGCCAATCGCGTTTGGTTCTGGCTCATAGGTCGTGGAATTGTGAACGAACCAGACGACCTTCGTCCCGACAATCCAGCTGCGAACCCGGAACTATTGGACTTTCTTGCGAAGGAGCTCACGACAGCGAAGTTCCATCTCAAGGAGATCTTCCGTCTCATTCTCAATTCGCAGTGCTACCAGTTGTCCTGCGTTCCTCGTTCGACCAAGCCGGAAGCGGCGGTTCAGTTTGCGTTCTATCCGCTCCGCCGCCTCGAGGCTGAGGTGTTGATCGACGCGATCAACCAAGTCACTGGTGCGACCGAGAAATACTCGAGCGCTATTCCGGAGCCGTACACTTACGTGCCGGAGGAGGTTCGTTCGATTTCCCTCCCCGATGGCAGCATCACCAGCTCGTTTCTTGAAATGTTCGGGCGGCCGCCGCGCGATACCGGCCAAGAGCTAGAGCGGAACAATCGGGTG
Source organism: Nibricoccus sp. (assembly GCA_047600805.1). GTDB lineage: Bacteria > Verrucomicrobiota > Verrucomicrobiia > Opitutales > Opitutaceae > JADKHC01. Next base: position 3,570,809 of record JASGKG010000001.1, on the reverse strand, counting down.
AGCGCGACGCAGCGTCTTTATCTGCTCAACTCCAGCGTAATTAGAAAGAAACTTGAACAAGGACCGAAGCTGCAGGCGCTCTTCCGGGAAAAACAAAAAAAACCGAGCGCGCTCATTGAAACGTTGTACCTCACGGTGCTTTCGCGGCGGCCCACCGCCGAGGAGCGACAGGCGATTCAGGATTATGCGCGCGATGCGAAGCTTCCGTCTCCTCAGGTAGGCCTCGATCTTGCGTGGGCACTCGTGAACAGCGCCGAATTTCTGCATCGTCACTAAGCTAAACTATTTAATAAGGCCAAAAATGCACCCTACCTACGAATCCGATAATGTCTGGCAGGCGTGCGCGGGGGGCTCGGCTACGTCCGAACCGCGAATCGAAATTCCCGAGCTCACGCGTCGGCAGATGCTGCGCTGCGGCTTTTTCTGCGCTGCGGGGGCGCTCCTGGCTAACAATTTGAGCCTGCGGGCGCTGGCTTCGATGCCTTCCGTCAAACCGCTTAAAACCTCTAAGGCTCCTGCGAAATCGGTCATTCAAATTTGGCTCTGGGGCGGCGCGTGCCACATCGACACCTTCGACCCGAAGCCGGATGCGGGCGACGCGTTTTCTGGCCCGTTGAAGAATCCTATCGAGACCAACGTCTCGGGGATGCGCATTGGCGAATTGCTTCCGCTCCTGGCGAAGCAGGGCGACAAATATGCATTGATCCGCAGCCTCACGCATGGGAGTAACGGTCACGAGACGGCCGCTTACATGGTACAGACCGGACGGCCTTCGGGAGATCGGTACGTGTTTCCATCCGTCGGCGCGGTTGTGTCGCTGTTTAAAGGTTATGATTACGGTTACTCCAGGCTTGTGCCGCCGTACATCGTGATGACGGAGCTTCAGGGACGTTTCTCCGAAGCAGGTTTTCTCGGTCAACGCTACCGGCCTTTTGCGACCGGCGGCGATCCAGGCAAAGTGCCGTTTGCAGTCGAGGGTGTCGTTGCCCCGGGCTTCACCGAAGGGCGTCAGCAGGGACGGCGCGATTTCCTCGGCAGTCTGAACACACTCGCGCGCACGCTACCGAACGACCCGTTGCTGACCGCGTCGGCCCAGGCGGAAACGCAGGCGTACGATTTGATCCTCGGCGACGCCGGCAAAGTATTCGATGCCTCGAAAGAATCCGATGCGCTCAAAGATCGCTACGGGCGCAACACCTTCGGCCAGTCCTGCCTGATTGCGCGGCGTCTGGTCGAGCGCGGAGTGCCGTATGTGACAATCAACTACAAAGGTTGGGACACACACAAGCGGCACTTCGAGATTATGCGCACCAAGTTGCCCGAGCTGGACAAAGGCCTTTCGGCGCTGTTGCAGGACCTTTCCGACCGTGGGCTGCTCGAAAGCACGATCGTGTGGTGTGGAGGCGAGTTTGGGCGCACCCCGCGCGTCCAGTGGGAGGCTCCCTGGAACGGCGGTCGTGGCCACCACGGCAAAGTGTTTTCCGCGCTGCTTGCAGGCGGCGGATTTAGAGGTGGCAACGTGATCGGCTCCTCAGACGCGCAAGGCGAGGAAGTGCGCGATCGCCCGGTTTATCCCGCGGATCTCATCGGCAGCATGTACGAAAAGCTGGGAATACCGCCCGACGCGAAGTTGCCGCATCCCGAAGGAATCGATACTGCGGCCTATCCGCCGCCGCTTGAAGGTACAAAAAGCGCTGGGTTTTTGCGTGAGATTATGTGACCAACCTATGAAAATGGGCTTCAGCTTTTTCTGCATTTTGCTGGTTTGTTTGCAGGGCGCTCTGTTTGCCCAGAATGGGCCAGGTCGTGCCGGTGGACCACGCATCGGATATGTTTATCCTGCAGGCGGAAAACAAGGAACGACGTGCACGGTAACGGTGGGCGGGCAGTTCCTCGAAGGCGTGACGGAAGCACAGTTTTTTGGTTCCGGAATTTCCGCGAAGATCACCGGATATTTGCATCCGACCACGCAGAAAGAAGACGAGGAGTATAAAGTGGAGGCGGAAAAGCTCCGCGAAAAGCGCCGCCTTTCGCGGCCGGGTGCGACGGGTGGATCGCCAGATAGTCCACGTCCGCTTTGGACGCCTGAAGACGACAAGCGTGCGGAGGAGTTGCGAAACTTGCTCGCGTATCGAATGAATCGGCAGACTGCGCCGGCGATTTGCGAGGCCGTGGTCATGGAGGTGACGATTTCGCCTGACGCAGCACCGGGTGACCGTGAACTTCGGTTGCGCAACGGCAGCGGACTTTCGAATCCATTGCTTTTCGTCGTCGGACAGCTTCCCGAGTATAGCGAACCAGCCGCTTACCCCAACACGATGGCTCCGGAAGGCCGCAATCCCGACAATCCGCGCCCGCCGCCGCGGAATCCTGATCGCACGGTGACGTTGCCGGCCACCGTGAACGGGCAGATTCTGCCGGGAGAGCTCGATCGTATTCATTTTCGCGCTACAAAAGGGCAAAAGATCGTGATTGCCGCGCGAGCACGCGCGTTGATCCCTTATCTGGCCGACGCGGTGCCTGGTTGGTTCCAAGCCACGCTCGCGCTTCACGAGGCAAACGGGAAGGAGTTGGCGTACGATGATGATTTCCGGTTTAACCCCGATCCGGTGCTTTATTACGAAATCAAAGCGGACGGTGAATACGTGGTCGAAATCAAAGATTCCATCTATCGCGGGCGTCAGGATTTTGTTTACCGCATCTCGATGGGCGAACTACCCTTCATCACTAATATTTTTCCGTTTGGTGGTCCTGCGGGCGCCAAAACTTCCGTCGAGGTTCGGGGTTGGAATTTACCTAATGCTAAAGCGCTGATGAACGCATCCAATCGCACGCCTGGCGAACTCTCCCTCGTGGTCGAGCGTGACGGTATTTTGTCGAACCAGGTGCTATTTGCCCTTGATGCTGAGCCCGAAGTTTCAGAGGTCGAAAACAACAATGACATTGCGCACGCGCAGAAGTTGACGTTTCCCTCAATCGTGAACGGCCGCATCGATGCGCCGGGAGACCGCGACGTGTTCGGCTTTGAGGGACGCACCGGCCAGGATGTGGTTGTTGAGGTTTTTGCACGGCGGCTGAATTCGCCGCTCGACTCCATCCTGCAGTTGCTTGACCCGGCAGGGAAGCAGATCGCGGCGAACGACGACTACGTGGACAAGGGCGATGGTTTGAACACACACCACGCTGATTCGCGCATCGCGATCAAGCTTCCGGCCGACGGCCTGTACACGATCCACTTGGCAGATGCACAGCATCAAGGCGGGCCAGAATTCGCATACCGGCTTCACGTGCGGGCGCCACATCCGGATTTCGAACTGCGCGTAGCTCCCTCGAGCATTAATGTCCGCGGTGGTGCGCATGTGCCGGTCACCATCTTTGCGCTTCGTAAAGACGGCTTTAGTGGTGCAATCGATTTGGCTCTTCAGGATAGTTCGAGAGCATTTGGGCTGAGCGGTGCGCGCATACCTGCTGGTCAGGACAAAATCCGATTGACGTTGACCACGCCCACAACGCCTCGAGACGAAGCGTACTCCGTGAACTTTGTCGGGCGCGCAAAAATCAACGACAAGGCCGTCGTGCACGAAGCGCTGCCAGCCGAAGACATGATGCAGGCGTTTGCCTACCGACATCTTGTTCCGGTGAAGGAAATAAAAGTCCAAGTGATCGGCCGTGGCCCGGCTCCAAAATCTGCGATTCGTCTCGAAGATCACACGCCCGTGAAAATCCCCTTGGGTGGCAAGGCTACATTTCGCGTGGCGGTGCTACTGGGCAAAATGTTCGAAGACGTTCGTGTTGAGCTCAGCGAGCCTCCGGAGGGTATTTCGATCCTGAAGTCCGACACTGGACCCGGCGTCATGGAGGTGGTTTTTGCAGCTGACGCAGCGAAAGCCAAGTTGGGCCAGCAAGGAAATCTGATTTTGATGGCCAGCGGTGAGCGCGTGAATGCTGCCGAGAAGCGCGAAGATAAAGGCAAGAAAAAGGCTGCGCCACGTATCCCACTGAGTGCGTTGCCGGCCATCTCCTACGAGATTGTTGCACCCTAGAATTGGGGAGAAGAATGGGCTGGCGATGTGAGGTGGTTTCGGGGAAGACGTCGTTGTAACCCATGAAACTTATCTCCAAAACCCTGCTTCGCCTTTTACCGAGTTTGCTGCCCATTGCCCTCCTTGGCGTCGCGCTTCACGGGGCTGAGTCTGCTCCAACCGATCCTGACGCTTGCGTGAAGGAGGGCGCGTGCGCTCGTGGAACAAGGCAAGCATGACGAAGCGCTGCAGAAATTTGTTTGGTGCTATGACCATGGTGTTGAGGTGAACCCGAAGTTTGCACGAACCCGCGACACTCGTGTGACGATGTATTTGGTGAGCCTGGGGAAGAAACTTCCGGCGGCGCGCGTCGCGTTGGTGGAACGTCGCGATGCACTCACCACTAAGGTGAAGGCCGACGTGGCGAAGGCCGACAAGCCGATGCTGCAGCAGCTCGCGTACCTCGATTTGGCGGTAAGTGATGATTCGGCAATCTTGGAAAATTTGAAAGCGCTCGCGTCCAACAAGACGGCAAACAGCGCGTATGCTGAGCCTTTGATTGAGCGCTTGGTCGAAGGGAAGCACTACGGCGAGGTTGTCGCGGCGGATAACTTTGAGGAAGGCGTGGCAACGCTGGAAAAAGCGTTACGCAACGTCGAAAAGATGCGTCGCGCCGGCGCGAACGACGAGAAAGCTCAGGCGAAGATCAAAGCGAGCGCGTTGAAATCCGTGATTTTGATCGAAGCCTACGCAGGAGCTGGCGAGGTGAAACGTGCAAAGCAGCTGGGTGATCTTTTGATCGAGATCTGTGATGACGCAGAGGTCAGAACAAAACTGGCGGAACGACTGCGCAGGGCGGGAGCCGATCCGTTGGCGGCAAAGTACGCTCCGAAGAAATAGCGCGAGGGCAATTGGGTGACGACGAACGTGCGGCCGAACTCGGCCGCACGTTTTTTGTTGGTGGGCGGGCACTTTCTTCCCGTCCTGCGAAACTCGTTATCGACACTTCGGCGCGGTTCGCCCAACGTTTGGCTCTTCCTAAAACCTCGCAGGAGGACGTTCGTTCAAGATCAATGTTATACCCTATGAAGAAGATCCAGCTCGTTGCCTGTTTTACGCTTTGTATCTTTGCTGCCGTTAGCAGCTGTTCCGCGGACGAGAGTCCGGCCGCGCCCGCGCCCAGTGCACAAACGACGCAAACACCTCCGGTCGCGCCGCAAAAAATCGAAATTCCCGGGATCAATTTGGTCCAAGGTCCCGCGACTGCTGCGCTCGGGAAAGTGGCGGAGATCAAAGTTCCCGAAGGCTATGCGTTCGTGGGGCCGGACTCGCTGGATAAGTTTTTTGCCCTGATGCACAACGTGCGCGGCGGCAAAGAAGTGGGTGTGATCCTCTCGCCCGAAGGCTGGCAGCTGTATTTCGATTACGACGACGTTGGTTACGTGAAGGACGATGAGAAAAAGAATCTCGATGCCGAGAAACTCTACAAAACGATGGAGGAAGGCCAGGAATCAGCTAATGAATTTCGAAAGAACAAAGGTTGGAGCGAACTCAAATTGCGCGGTTGGGAAACGACTCCCCACTACGACGAGAAAACCCATAATTTGAAGTGGGCTTTCAAAATTTCCTCCTCTGCGGATCAGCATCAGTCGGTCGGCATCAACGAAAAAATCCGTCTTCTCGGACGTGGCGGCGTGATGAAGGTCACCTTGGTGGGTGATCTCGAAGAATTCAAAAAGAACGAGGCGCAGGCGGATCAACTGCTGGCCGACTTTCACTACCTGCCAGGCTCCACTTATGCCGAGTTCAAATCGGGTGACAAAATCGCGAAGTACGGCCTGGCAGCGCTCGTAGTGGGCGGTGCGGGCGTGGTGGCTGCGAAAGCGGGACTGCTCGGGAAACTCGGCGTCCTTTTCGCGAAAGGTGGCAAAGCCATAGTCCTGGGCCTCGTTGCGCTGGGCGCCGGCGTCGTGAAGCTGTGGAAGAAAATAATCGGCAAAGACAAGGTGGAGTAAGCCTGAGCGCCGATGTTCTGATTGGGGCCTCCTTATAGCTGTCTTTTGGTTTTGGTATTTGATCGACTGCGTCAAGCCGGGCCGCAGGCCGCGTTTTGTCCTTAGCCGTCCATTTGGCCGCGGTAATGCGTTTGTTTCCTTCGGAAATTGGGCGCTGACGTCGCTGTCTCCTCTCGGCTGGTATGTGCGCACAGAAGATCCGCCTTTTTCGTTTTCACCTCAGGGATTGAGTAACATGCCGATCGGTTCGGCAGGGCGGCCGGCTCTTTTTCCTGTCCGGGTTTGCTGCTGGCGCTGGGAGGAGATCCAGCAACTTTCTGCAAAAAGTGGTTTTATTTACATCAACGCTCAGCCGTTTTGCCAGATCACCCCGTTTTCGACCTTGGAGCGCGTGCACGAACTGATTGATGGCTGTAAGAATCGCTCTGTGGAGGCTCGAACAGTGTGGCTGGCGGGAAAACTTGAGGAATGGTTCATGGTTGCGCGGCTGAAGCGACAGCGCGATCTTTTGGTGGGTAAAAGCAGACATTTGGCTACGGTCGCCGGTTGCGGATTCGTCCTCGCTCTGCTCGTTTCGTGCTACCTGGCGGTGGGTGTTGAGTGGTCGCTGAACGCTCAGCTTGCGGCGTGGGGTGGTCGGCTCTTGCCGATGCTGGGATGCTATTTGCTCGGGCTCCATCTCTGTATTGTCGGCTTTGGATGGTGGACGCACCGGGCGCTCTTGTCGAAGCGAGGTGAGGCGAGGTTCAGTTTGGTTCTGAACGCTTTGCTGCTCCCGCCTCAAGCTTATCGGTTGCGGGCGCGGATAGGTGCGGAATATCTTTGTCCTGCACATCCGTTGGCTTGGATGGCTGCGACAGCTTCGCGCAATACGTTCGCACTCTATGCTCAACAGGCGGTTACGGATCTGAAATGGCCACGGGCGATTTCGCAGCACGGAAACGCCTCCGAATTAGAAATGGCGATTGGTTCGTGGATGAGTTCACAAGTGGCGGCCCAGGCAGACCGGCTCCTGCGGTTGCGGGGAGTGGTGGAAGCGGAATTGTTGAAGCCGCCGCAGCGCGACGGCGCCGATAGCTGTGCCTACTGCCCTCGTTGCGGAACTCAGTTTACAAAGGCCGAAGGGCGTTGCCCTTTCGGCGTGAAGCTCGTGCGCTTCTAGCCGCCGTTGGCGATAAGAGCGGTTTAGCTCAGGGAGAAATTCTCGGTGCGATCAGGCATCTTCAGGCTCACTTTGCCTGAGCCTACTTCGAGATGGACGGTGCGGTTCACATTCCCACCCAAATCTCGGCCAGCGATCGCGTAGCCATTCGCTTTCAGAAATTTGTCGACGGCCACGGCATTGCGTTCGCCGATTTTGAATGGATCGGCGCCGTTGAGAACGCTCGCACCGCCGGCGAGGAAGATTTTCATGCGTGAGCGATCAGCGCGGACACCCGTGAGAGCTTTCAAAAGGAGAGGCAATCCGGTGTCGGCAAACATGGCGGGCTGTTTCATCGCTTTGTCGGGCGAAATGGTCGAGTCGGGCAGCATCAGGTGCAGTATGCCACCGGCTTTCGCAGCTGGATCGTAAGCAATGACTCCCACGCACGAGCCCAAGGCGTACGTGCTCAACGTCACGATCGAGTTATTGGAAACAGCCATATCTCCCACGCCGATAACGACCCGTTGGGAGAAAAGTGCTCCGATGGTAGGTGCTCCGGCCATAGGTCAAAGAGCCGCCGGACCGCGGCAGAACGCTGAACGCGAGAGGGTTATAGGAGTCTGGTGCATGGGCCGGCGCGAGAGTATCACGCCTCGTGCTTATGATTTCGGCCCACGGCGGGGTAAACTTAAGTTACAGCTGCCTAAAATCGTGCCGACGAGCGCTGTATGCGGAGAGCTAAACCTGCGAAATCAAAACAAGTAGACGATGTACTGGCTTCTTCCGCGATGCCGCCTGTTCAACCGAGGATTTATGCGCCAAGGGCTGCTCCCGGCAGGCGATCAGGTATAAACCAGAAGCCGCTGGCTGATCGGATCGATCAGGTTGTGATCGCGGATTTTCGTGATCATGGCGGAGCTGAGGCTTTGGCCCTCGCCGACGAGAAGGAGGCCATGAGGGCTGTAGAGTCCGTTGGCCAGCACCATGCCGGGCTTTAGTTCTTCCAAGAGGATTTCTTTCACCTGACGCGGCAGTTCAAGCAGGTGAGTGACTTTCAGGAAAAGTCGGACTGCTTCCGGGTCGAGCGCTTTGCCGGACTCGGCGATAACGGACTCGATCGCTTGGTCCTTTGACGAACCGGATTCGATAAACCAAACCGCCACCGCCAGGCAGCGCGCCGTCCACGGGATGCCCATCCCGCGGAGTCCGTCCGGATAGCCGTTGCCATCGAAACGTTCATGGTGGGCGCGGATGGTTTCACCCACGGCTGGATTGCTGTCCACGAACGACGCGAGGGTTTGGCTGTAGATCGGGTGGCTCTGGATGGTGGTTAGCTCGCGCTCGCTGAGGCGCTCGGGATTCGAACGAAAATTGCGAATGAGTTCACGCGGCACGCCGATAAGGCCGAGATCGCAGAGCCAAGCGCTGGCCCGAAGGATATGGCGCTCTTCGTCGGAGAAATGCTCCGTCTCGGCCATCTTCTTGGCGATTTCCACCATGGCCTTGGTTTGGCCGCCGCGCAAAGGGTCGTACGTGGTGAGGATGCGGGTGCAAAGATCGAGAGAGTGCTCGTAGCTCGTCGCCAGCTCGCGATTGGCCTGGTCGAGCTCGCGCTTCTGGGCCTCGAGGTTTTTCACCTGCTCGTTCAGGGCGTTGTTGGCGATAGTGAGCTGTTGGTTGAGCCGCTGGGTCTCTTGGGTGAGGTGATCGTTCTTTACGATGAGCTCGTAGCGGTTGATCGCGTTTTTCACCGTGGCGGTGAGCTCCTCGCGCAACCAAGGCTTTGCTACAAAGCGGAAGATTTCGCCCTTGTTGATCGCGTCGACGATCGTGGGCAGGGAAAGGACGGCGGTGATGAGGATGCGCGAGCAGAGTGGGCGGATTTTCTTGCTCTCGATGAGGAAATCGAGCCCCAGCATTTCCGGCATGCGTTGATCCGAGATGATCACGGCGAATTCACGCTCGCGGAGGATTTCCAGTGCCTTGAGAGCGCTGGTGGTGGCGACGACGTGGTATTTTTCGCGTTCGAGCGTCTCTTTCAATGCGGCCAGCACGATCGGCTCGTCATCGACGATCAAGAGTGACGGCGGGATAATGGGGGTGGTGCTGGGCGTCATGGCGTGCGAAGCAACTTTGCTAGAGATTCTGCGGCGTCGCGGTCACGTAAACCGGCTGGGAGCAAGAGGTCAACCTGCGATCTTAGGGAGGCAGGCAGTTCGGCAGGCCTTTGGTAAGTGAGTGCAAGTGCGATCGGGAGCCCTGGATGGTCGCGGCGGATCTCGGCCAGAAGAATGCGCAACTCGGCATCGGCCCGCGCTTGGCGGATAATCACGAGTTCCAAGCGGGCGCCTTCCTCTCGCAACACTCGACGCGCGTGCTCTGGGGTGCAGACGGTGCGCACTTCCCAATCGGGGTGATAAAGTTCGTCGAGCACAGATGCTTCTTCAGTCATGCCTGGCTCGAAATAGAGTACACGCGTGCGCTTGGCTTTCGGTTGAGAGGGAACCATCGGCGAGCGGGTGCCTTTGGGAAGGGACAAATCCGCCATTGGGAGGATAAGGACCAGTTCGGCACCGCGTCCCAGCGTGCTGCGAACGGCGATTTGTCCACCGTGGGCTTCTGCGAACAAACGGGCGTGGTACAAGCCCAGACCTGAGCCTTGGCCGGATTGTTTGGTGCTGAAGAAAGGATCGAAAATCCGCGGGAGGTGTGTGGCGTCGATGCCGGCGCCGTTATCGGAGAAAATGAGTTCGATGGCGGGGCCTGGCGTGGCTGGGAGCGGCGGAGTAGTTCCGCTGAGTGGTTCGGCACGCGCTTCCAGGCGGCGCAGTTGGATGCGGATTTCGCCGGGCCCGCGGAGCGCATCGCGGGCGTTGAGCGCGAAGTTGACCAAGGTTTGCCGAAAAGCGGTTTCGTCGATCAAGACAGGCCAGTCGCCGTCGCTGAGAGGGCCGGAAATTTGGGTGCCGCGCGGCAAAATGATCTTCAGCAAATCGATTTGGTCGCGCACGAGTTTGCCAAGGTTCGCGTAAACTTTTTCACCGGGGCTGTCGCGGTTCAGCTCGATGATTTTCCGGAGCAGGCGCTGGGCCTGAGCGGCGTTGTCGCGAATCAGGCCGAGACCGTCGCGCAAGGGATGTTTAGCCGCGAGCGTTTTATGGTACAGTTCGCTGAGCGAGTAGATGCCGGTCATCGCGGTGCTGAACTCGTCGAGCAGTCCGCTTGTCAGTGAGGAAATGCTTTCTTTCCAAGCGTGGGTGGTAAGGTGATGTTCGGCAATTTTCTGACGGGTGATGTCCAGCCAGACACCTTCGTAGCCGAGGAGCAGGCCGTCCGAAGCTCGAATCGGAGAACGGATGTCGAGCAAATAGAGATAGGTGCCGGTTGTGGGATTTAAGACGCGATAGACGAGGCTGAAGGGCTTTGTTGCCGCTGCGTTGCGATCGAGCTCTTGGTAATAACTCCGTTCGTCATTCGGGTGGATGAGGCGAAGGAGCGCTTGGCCATCTTTGCTGAGCGATTGCGATTCGAGTCCGATCAAGCCTTCGCAGCCGGGTCCGATGAAGGCGAAGGATAGATCTGCACGTTGGTTAAAGACCACGCCAGGCAGGTGCGCGAAATAATGATCGAGCCGGTTCTCTGCCGTCCGAAGACGGAGAAACAGCTTGGCGAACGTGGCGGGATCGGGATTGAAATCTGCGATGCCCGCATGCTTCAGGAGGTCGCGTGGTGCGAGTTCAGGCGCGAGCGTGATGTGCATCTGTCCGCCGCAGCGCAGCCGATGCACTGCCAGCACGAGGCCGGGCACGCCGGGGGCAACATCGGGGAGATAAAAAGTTTCTTCTCTTTCGAAGAGGCTGTTGGGCAAGCGAGATCCCCATTCGGGATGCCGTTCTGCGAGCAGTGTGCGTAGAGAGCGGCCCACGAGGTGGGCGCTGTGATGAAACCACGAGTCGTCCGGTGCAAATTGATGCGCGAGGATGTTGTCGCTGCGATCGATTACGAAGAGGGCGCACGTGGCGGGACCGCCCGTGGCGCCGCCGACGCGGCTGTCCACGCCCCACGGAGCGGTTGTGGTGTAGTCGCTGCGTCCAGCCGGCCAATGGGAGGCCGGTGAGTCGTCGTCGATGATGGAAGGTTTAGTGGGGCGCTCAGGCGCCGGCATGAGCTTGGGAGGCGGCGGGCGGGGTGGCGAGGGCCTGAATGATGTGGGCGGGAATCTGATCGAGAGAGAGTTGACGTTGTGCAGCGCCATTTTCCCACGCTGCGCGAGGCATGCCGTAGACCACGCTGGACTCTTCATCCTGAGCAAAGGTTATGGCGCCTCTTTCCCTGAGTCGCAGGAGCCCTTCGGCTCCGTCTTTTCCCATGCCTGTGAGCACGCCGGCGATGGCGTGTTGCCCGACGAGGTCGGCTGCGGATTTGAAAAGGATATCGACCGCGGGACGCTGATGCCAAACCATCGGCCCATCGGCAACGCGCACGCGGTATCCGTCGTTGGCCCACTGCACCATCATGTGAAAATTTCCCGGCGCGATCAGGCAGACGCCCGGAACCAACCGATCGCCATCGACAGCTTCGCGGACTTCGAACGCGCAGCTGGCATTCAAGCGGTCGGCAAATGCGCGCGAAAAGTGAGCGGGAATATGTTGCACCACGGCGATGCCGGGCAGGTCGCCGGGCAACTGCGTGAGAACGTCTCGAAGGGCTTCGGTCCCGCCGGTCGAGGCGCCGAGAAGGATCAAGCGGCGCGGGTGATGCCTGGTTGTGGCGGGTAGAACGGTGAGGGGCGGGCGAGCCGCAACCGGTGCCGACGGCCGCGGTGTCGCGACGATGGGCGGCTTGGAATTGACCACTGGGCGCGGTAAAACCGGCGTGGGCGGCATGGAGCCGTTTTTGGAAGCGGGCGGCGGGGCGGATGCGGGGGTTGTTGCAGCCGGAGCGGTTCGGCGAAACGGCGCGCGCGTGGGAGCAGGCCGGCGCAGGCGGGCGGTGGCGGCGGTCTTGATTTTCTCAATGAGCTGAGGCCCGAGGTCGCCGAAGGAGTAGGCGCCACCCGGTTTGCCGAGAACATCGACAGCACCAAGCCGCAACGCCTCCATGGCGTGGTGTGAACCCGTTTTCGTGAGCGAGCTCATAATGATCACCGGAAGGGGCCGCTCCTCCATGATGATCTTGAGAAACGTCAAGCCGTCCATCCGCGGCATTTCTATATCCAGCGTGAGCACGTCTGGCTTCAGTTGAACGATCTTGTCGCGTGCGATGTACGGATCCATGGCCGTTCCGACGACTTCAATGTCGGAATCAAGCGCGAGGGCTTCGCTGACGACTTTTCGTACGACGGCGGAGTCGTCCACTATGAGGACGCGGATCTTTTTTGAAGGCATGCGTAAGGGCGACTCTTGGCGGTCGAAAAAGTTTAGGGCTTGAGCGATTTCTGGTAAATGGCCGGCTTCAGCATGGTCAGCGAGTGTTTGATGCCGCTGAGGCTTTCTGAGTGGCCCACAAATAAATAACCACCAGGTACAAGCTGCTTTGCGAGCTTGTTCACCAATTCTGTCTGGGTCGCCCGATCGAAGTAGATCATCACGTTGCGGCAGAAAATGACTTGGAACTGTTCGTTGAAGGGGAAGGAGCCTTCCAAGAGGTTAAGCTGCCGGAAAGTGACACTTTCCAAAAGCTGTGGTTTCACCCGATAATTACCATCCTGAGGGCCGAAGCCTTTTTGGAAGTAGGTTTTCAGGAGATTGGGCGGCACTTTTTTTACCGCATCTTCGCGATAGATGCCGATGCGAGCCCGCTGCAAAATACGGTGTGAGATGTCGGTCGCTTCAATCCGCCAGGGCCAATTTGAGGCGTTGCCGAAAAACTGGGACATCGCGATGGCGATCGAGTAGGGCTCTTCGCCCGAGGAACTCGCGGCGCTCCAGACGTTGCAGCGCGGCCAACGCTCGGTGGCGCGACGTTTCACCATTTCGGGCAAAGCTGTCTTGGTCAGGAAATCGAAATGCTCGTGCTCGCGGAAAAAGTACGTGTGGTTTGTCGATATCGCATCGATGAGGTGGGCGAGTTCCTCGCTGCCGCCTTCCTTGGCCTGAAGGAACCGGCAATAATCACTGATGGAAGTGATGTTGGTCGCCCGCAGCCGTTTGCCAAGGCGCGCGGAAACAAGCTCCTTTTTATCGGGGCCTAAATTGATTCGGCTGTGGTTGTAGACCAGTTCGCGTATGAATTCGTAATCACTTTCCCGCATCATAGTTTATGTGGGTGCTGCGATTTAATCGGCGCGTTTAAGTGCGAATGTAGACTCAGTTGTAACAAACTCCCCGGGGTAAATGCCCCGCCTCGGCAAAATTTGCCGCTTCTGGATTTTTCTTTGGGCGTTTTGCCCGACCGATTCTAGGGTGAACACCCTGAGTTTTTTAATCACTTGTAATTCAATGAGCTGGGGAGGTGTCGAAACGGGTGGCACCGCCATTGCTATTTGGGCTAAGCGATGATCGACCCCATTTCTCTCTCCAGCAGCTATCAGATGGCGCGCAAACTCCTCGACGCGTCTGTTCTGCGGCAGGAGGCGATCGCATCCAATATCGCCAATGCCGAGACGCCGGGCTACCGCCGCATCGATGTGGCCAGCGATTTCGCGAGCCAGCTGCGGTCGAGCTTGGAAGCAGGCAAGTTCAACGAGGCTGCCGCCATGAAACCGACACTTATAGAAGACCCTACGGCTCGGTCCGTTCGGCCAGACGGCAACACGGTTGAGATGGAGCGCGAGCTTTTGGAGATGAACCGGAATTCCATCGAGTACGACTACCTCTCCGAAGTCGTTAGCCGAAACATCAAACAGATGAAAATGGCGATCTCCGGCCGGGCTAGTTGAGCGTTAATCCCAGCACTTCAACCTCATGAACATCATTTCTGGCATTGAAATTACCTCGAGTGCTCTGAGCGCACAGAAGACCCGCCTCGACATCATTGCCCAAAACATCGCCAATGCCCAAACCACACGCGGGCCGGACGGTTTACCTTACGCACGCAAACTCGTTTCGTTTGAAACGGAATTGGTTCGTCAAACGGGCGACACCAGCGGGCGTCCTCTGCAGAGTGTCCGTGTGGGTTCCATCACCAACGACAAGACCCAAGGCGAACGCATTTACGATCCGAGTCATCCCGACGCGTCGACCGATGGCTACGTGCAGATGCCGAACGTGAAAATGGCCTACGAAATGATCGATCTGATGACGGCCTCCCGCGCCTACGAAGCGAACCTTTCGGTGGTGAAAAACGCACGCCAGATGGCCCTGCGCGCGCTCGAAATCGGCAAATAATAACTTCCTCCCATGGCTCTCATCGGCTCCATCGGCAATGTTCAGAATCCGCTGCTCACTCAGCTCAACGCCCCCACGCGCACGGATTCGCCCACTGGCCCGGTTAAACTCCCCGGCATTTCCCTGCCGACGACCGAGACGACGACGGCGCAGCCGGGTGGCTTCGGAAAAGTTTTCGAAGGGCTGATCTCGTCCGTCGATGCCAAGGAATCGCAGGCGCAGGCAATCACGCGCGATGTGCTGCTCGGCAAAAATGACCAGATTCATCAATCGATGATCGCGATGCAGGAAGCCGGCGTGGCGTTCCAGCTCATGGTGGAAGTGCGCAACAAGGTCGTCGAATCGTACCAAGAGCTGATGCGCATGCCGGTCTAAACCTTTTCTAATCTCCAACTTCGACTCTTATGAAGAATTTCCTTCATTCCCTTGGCGCCCTTTGGAAGGAACTCGGCATCAACCAACGCGTATCGCTTGTCATGGCGGCGCTCACCGTTGTCGCCGGGTTGATCGCGCTGACAATTTGGTCGCGCCGGCCCGACCTTCAGCTTCTTTACGGACGCCTCTCGGAAAAAGATGCCGCCGCGATCGTCACGCAGCTGCAGGCGCAGAATATTCCTCACAAAGTCAGTGCTGGTGGCGCCAACATTTACGTGCCTTCCGATCAAGTGCATCGCCTCCGCATGGAACTCGCTTCGAAGGGAATTCCGAGTGGCGATGGCGTGGGTTTTGAAATTTTCGACAAAGGTCAGTTTGGCCTGAGCGATTTCGTGCAGCGCACCAATTACATTCGCGCTCTCCAAGGCGAGCTTGCCCGAACCATTTCACAGTTGGACGGCGTGCGCAGTGCCCGCGTGATGATCGTACAACCCGAAAACCGGTTGCTGCTCACCGATCAAAACATCAAGCCGACCGCTTCGGTGTTTGTTGAACTTGCCAAGAGCCGCCTCGATGCGGACGCGGTCAACTCGATCCGCAACCTCGTGGCCAACGCGGTGCAGGGCTTGCAGCCGGACCAAGTCGCTGTGGTTGACAACCGCGGCCACGTATTGTCCGAAGAACTACGCCAGGACCCGACGCTCGGCACGGCTTCGAGCCAGATGCGTTACCGCCAGCAGGTGGAAGAATATTTCTCCAAGAAAATTCAAAGCATGTTGGAGCCGGTCGTGGGCAACAACAACGCGATCGTTCGCGTCTCCGCTGAGATCGAAACCGAGGCGACGACGCTGATGCAGGAAAAGTTCGACCCCGAGGGTCAGGTCGTGCGCAGCCAGACAATTACCGAAGATGTTTCCAATTCCAGCGAGTCGAAAGCCGGTGGCGCGGTGGGCGTGACGGCAAACACGCCAGCTGGCGCGACCGACAAAGCCGCCGGTGCAACCGCTGCAGGCGGCGACCAGGCGCGCCCCACATCCGTCACCGATACCAATCGCAAGAACCGCTCCACGTCCTACGAGATCGGTCGGGTTGTGACCAACGTCACTCGTCAGCCAGGCTCGATCAAGAGCCTCACGGCTTCCGTTTTCATCGCCGAGCGCGGTGTCGCCGCCGATGGCAAACCACTCAAACGCACCACAGAGGAACTCCAGGCGCTCCGTCAGATCGTGATCAACGCTCTTGGCCTCCGCGCCGACAGCGGCCGCAGCGTCGACTCGCTCGTGAGCCTGCAGGAAACCGCTTTCCAGACCGAACCAATTGCGCAGCAGATCCAGAAAATCCAGAGCGAAACTCGCGTTCAGGGCTGGATCGAGACGGCCAGCCGCTACATCGCGATCGGTGTCGCCGCAATCGTCTTGCTGGTGTTCTGGCGCATGCTGAAGAAGCAGAAGGTCGAACCCGTTCCGATGGAGCTCCTCGCGGAAGCTCCCGATCCGACGAAGCGCGCGCTACAGACAAACGGCCTTTCTCCTGAGCTGCTTAACGAGCTGATCCGGCAAAAGCCGGCCAACATCGGCACCGCTCTTCGTGAGTGGGTCGCGGTAAAGAAAAACTAAACGTTTGAGCTAAACTTTCTTTCCCGATGATCGACCCAGATTTCAGCAAGCTTAACCGCCAGCAGAAGCTCGCGATTTTCCTCATCGTGATCGGTCCGGAGCCGGCCGCCGAGGTGCTTCGCCATTTCGACGATGCCGAAATCGAGCTGCTCTGCCGTGAAATGTCTCAGTACTCGATGATTTCGGATAATCTCCGCAATCGTGTGCTTGAGGAATTCACGCCGCTCATTGGCGAAGGAATTTCCTCCACGCTTGGCGGTTTGGATTATGCGCGGAAAACCCTCGAAATCGCGCGTGGCGATTACAAAGCGAGCACGATCATTGGACGTCTTGGGCCCGCGGGCACCGCAGTCGAAGTGATCAAAGACATTTCGGAGATGGAGGGTCGCCAGATCTACAATCTCATTAAAAACGAGCAGCCCCAGACAATCTCGTTCGTCCTCTCATACCTCGAGGGCGCGAAGGCGGCGGAAATTTTTGCCCTGTTGAGTCCGGATCTCCGTGAAGAAGTGGTTGAGCGTCTCGGGACGATCGATTCCACTTCGCTCGACTTGGTAGGCAAAATTGTCCGCAACCTCGGCAAGCACTTCGACAACAAAGTGCGTCCTACTTACCATCGTTCAGGCGGTGTTCGCGCCGTCGCCGATCTTCTCAACGGCATCGACAAGGAAATGTCGAAGAGCCTGCTCGCCCGACTGGAAGAGCGCAACGCACAGCTCGGCGCAGCGATCCGCAAGAAGATGTTTAGCTTCGAAGATCTCAATCGCCTCGCGTCGCAGGATTTACAGCGCGTGCTGCGCGAAGTGGACTCCGCGAATTTGGCGGTTTCGATGAAATCGGCCAGCGAGCCGCTCAAGGAAAAGATTTACGCTTCGATTTCCAAGCGCGCGGCGGAAAGCCTCCGCGACGAAATCGGCATGCTTGGTCCGGTACGCTTGAAGGACGTCGAAGTCGCTCAGGATGCCATCATTCAAGTGGTTCGTCGCCTCGAAGAAGAAGGCTCCATCTCGCTCGATTCCGGCAGCGAAGGCGCCGTCGTCGCATAAAATATCATGGCTTCACACAACAAACTCGTCGCTTTCGATCGGCCACTCATTGGTGTTTCGATTCCGGGACACGGCGCTCGCGTTTACACCGATGCGGAGATCGCAGCGATTCGTCAAAAAGCCTATCAGGAGGGCTCCGACGCAGCTCGCGAATTTGCTAACCAGCAGCTCGTAGAATTTCGCGCCGAAGTTCAGGCGCTCCAGGAAGGTCTTTTCCAGAAGCTAACCGTGACGGATACCGAGCTGCAGACCCAGCTCCGCGAGTCGCTGCCCGCGTTGGCGGTTGAACTTGCCCGCCGCCTGCTCGCTGGCTACGAGCCAACCGCAGAACAGGTGGTGCAGCTTTGCGAGGAAACCTTGGCCCAGCTTTATCCGGAGCGTGACAACTTGGAGCTTTTTCTCTCGCCCCGCGATGCGGCGCTGCTGGATCAACTCGCCGTTGACTGGAAAACGAGGCATCCCGGCCTGCGGATCACGGCGGATGCGGCGCTGGGGCCGGGCGATTGCCAGGTGCGCAGCCGCTTTGGGCTCACCGATGCCCGCCGCCAGGCAAAACTGGATGCAATTTCCCGCGAACTCCTCAGCGCCTAACTATTTCACATGACCAACGTCGTTCCCATGATCGAAGCCCTCCGCTCGCAGGTGCGCAACACGCCTGCGGTTCGGCGCCTGGGCCATGTCACTGGGGTGACCGGGCTGATCATCGAGTCGGAAGGCCCAAATGTCGGCCTCGGTGAACTCTGCCGGCTCACGTCGGATCGCGATAATTTCTCGGTCATCGCCGAGGTGGTGGGCTTCCGCGGAGAACATGTTCTTCTCATGCCGCTGGGCGAAACCACCGGTCTCCACGCCGGTTGTGAAGTCGCTGCTGCGGACCGCCCGCCCTTGCCGCAAATCGGACCGCGACTTCTCGGCCGCGTGCTCGATGCGCTCGGCAAACCGTATGACGAACTCGGTCTGCTTCCGACCGCTCGCGCTGAAAAAGGTTCGGGCAAACCACCGCATCCCCTGCGCCGCCAGCGCATTCGTGATGCGTTCTCGACGGGTGTGCGTGCCATCGATGCCTTTATTCCTTTTGGGCGTGGCCAACGTTTGGGCTTATTCGCCGGTTCAGGTGTCGGTAAATCCACCTTGATGGGCATGATCGCCCGCGGCGCCGAGGCGGACGTGGTTGTGATTGCGCTCGTCGGCGAACGCGGTCGTGAGGTGCGCGAGTTCATCGAGAAAGATTTAGGTCCTGAAGGCTTGGCGCGTTCCGTCGTGGTGGTGGCCACGAGCGATACGCCCGCTCCGCTGCGTTTGCGTGCGGCGTTTACGGCTACGTCGATCGCCGAAGCTTACCGCGACGAAGGCAAAAACGTTCTTTTGCTGATGGACTCGGTGACTCGTTTTGCAATGGCGCAGCGCGAAATCGGTCTCGCCGTCGGCGAACCTCCCGCGACACGCGGCTACACGCCTTCCGTCTTTGCTTTGTTGCCGCGCTTGCTCGAACGCTCGGGCGCTGGCGAAACCGGCGCGATCACCGCGCTCTACACGGTGCTGGTGGAAGGCGACGATATGAACGAACCCGTGGCGGACGCCGTGCGCGGCATCCTGGACGGCCACATTGTTTTGTCCCGCGCTCTGGCCCATGCTAACCATTACCCAGCGGTCGACGTGCTTGAGAGCATCAGCCGTTTGAATCGCGATGTCTGCACTCCGGAGCAGTTGGAGCTGGTGGCCCGCGCGCGTGAACACCTCGCGGTTTATCGGCGCAATGAAGACCTGGTGACGATTGGTGCCTATCAGAAAGGTACAAACGCTCAGCTCGATCGTGCGGTGGCGCTTTACGACCCGCTCAAAGGTTTTCTCCGCCAAGGCGTTCACGAACGGGTTCTGCGCGCGGATTGCTTCAACCAACTGAAAAGGATCCTGTCGTGAAAAAGTTTCGTTTTCCCCTCCGGTCGGTTGCCACGCTTCGCTCTCTTCGCGAACTGAAGGCGCGCGAGCAATTTTCCGAGGCCGTGCACGCGTTTGTGACAGCGGAGGAATTCCTGCAAATGGTTCGGGAGCGCGTCGCTGCCCTCGAAAATGTTTTACGCTCAGGGCGTGCCCAGACGTTCAGGGCCGGTGACGAAGCGTCGTTTTTGGAAGCTTATCGTGTCGAGACTTCCGCAGCGGCCAGAGCGGCTGCCGAGGTTGAAAAAGCACGCGCAGCCATGGAAACCGCGCGCCAGGCTTGGTTGGGCACACGGCGCGACGTGAAAGTCGTCGAAAATCTTGAAACAAAAGCCAAGGCCGCGCACCGGCGTGAGGTGGATCGCGAAGATCAGGCGGCGCTCGACGACCGCACGAGTGCGATTGCGGCGCGTGCTGCCGCCCAAGATTTATGACCAAGCTTGCAACAAATCCCATTGTCGTGGTGGCCCTTGCCATCGTGTTGGGTGTGGGGACCGGTTTAGGCTGGTTCTGGAAAGCGGCTGCGCCCCTCATCGCTGCGACCAAAGCGGCGCGTCTCAAAGCCACCGATGTCAACAAGCCGGAGGCGCCGTGGAATTTCATGACCCTCGAGATCGAGAATCTCTCCGGCGAATTGAAGGAGCAAAGAGCCGCGCTTAAAAAATTCGAAGAGGACCTCAAGCAAAGGCAGGAGCGTCTCAACGCAGAACGACAGGAATTGGCCAAACAGCGCGAACAACTCGAGGCGCTCCGCACCGACATCAACAGCCGGATCACCATGATTCAGGCGGACGAAGTGAAGAACCTCAAAACACTGGTAGCGACCTACAGTAACCTTACGCCGAAAGCTACGCTCACTATTTTCAAAGAAATGGACGACACGATGGTGGTGAAACTCCTTTCGCTGATGAAAACTGATGTCGTCAGCACTTTGTTCGAGGAAATGAGCAAGCAGGCGGCCACCGATCCAGTTCTAGCCCGCCGCATCGCCACTCTCACCGAGAAACTTCGTTTGATCAAATCCGGCACAGCTCCTTGACGCTTTAACGGCTTTGTCCGCAAAGCCGAAACTTTCCACCGCACCAAGGAAGGTGTGGTCATCCCCGGCCCAAGGAAGGGTTCGTACAATTTATGACACTTCCTTCGACCAACCTTCCCATTGACCCTCAGTGCCTCCCTGGAGTCCCAGGGATGCCGGCGGTGAACTCGGAAATCAACACGGCCGCTGCTGCCTCCAACAACTCCGTCCCGTTTGCCAGTCTGCTGGGCGACGCTTCCCCGGGCAACGGAGCGACTTCACCGGCGGCCATGAATGACTCGCCCGCGCTTCCGAATCCAGTCGTGGTGGACGCGGTTCTCGCTTCACCGGCGTGTTGTTTGATGATGAACGCCAAGGGTGTTTTGACGCCGGCAACGCTCGCTGGGGACAACGCCTCTGAAAACGCCGACGAGGATTCCGCGGATCTGGCGACCACGCCGCCTGAAGATGCGGAGACCGATATTTCAAAAGGGTCTGAGTGGGTCGCTTACCAATTGGTAGCCGGACAGTGGATACAGCAGCCGACTGTTTATACGATGCCGCCCACGTCCACCCAATCGCTCGACGGAGAACTTTCTGCCGACGAGACGAAGGGCACGGCGAGAAGCGCCGCCGACATGTCAATTGATGCGGCGACGGGCGGTAAAATTGCTCCACGGAGCGCGTTCGCGGCCTCGACCGGAGCCGAACAAGCTTACATCGGCCAGAACGCCACGCGCGATTTCAGTCCCAGCCCTGACACAAACGCGAAAGCCCCGGTGACCGCACCGCAGAAAGTGCCTGACGCGACAAAGGCGGCTGTCATTCCGGACCAGTCAGCGGCGACGAAGGTTGCTCAAGATAATCTGGCGCCAGAGACGCAGCCTGCGGCGTCGGCTGATCCGGCGATGGTCAGCAGCGAAACCCCGCTTACGCGCAACGTCCGCAACCTCGTGCAGCAGGGTAGGGAAAATTTTGCCGCTCCCGGTCTCCAGGAACGAACCAACCCAAGCTCTGGGGGGATAACCCCAGTTAGCTCACAAGAAAAAAAGACGCTAATTGCTGATAGAAAGAAAGTAGCAACTGTGTTCAGCGAGGTTGGCACGCCTGGTGCAAACCGGGAGAACTCCATGCTCTCTTCAGCCCCAGAAAAGCCGGTTTTCAACGACGCCTCCTTGGAGCGTGCGGTTGTCGCGCCGGCTAAAGTGGCGGTTGGTGCAGCTCAGCCCGTGACAGAAGCTGCGGCGAGCGCAGCGACACAGGCTCCCCGTTTGGTCAAAGAAATCCACGCGATCGCGGATCGGATTTCTTCGATTGAGCGCAATACGGTGGAGGTGCGTTTTGATTTTAGCGACTCCGACCGGTTGTCTGTTCGCGTCGCGTACCACGACGGCAGTGTGCACACCACATTCCGTACGGACTCTAACCTTCTTCGAGATGCCATCTCGCACCAATGGCAGATCCAGGCCAATGACAACTCGGAACAGCGGAACTATCGCCTCGCTGACCCGGTGTTTACGTCGGCCTCCGGCTCTTCCCAGGAATTCAGCACTTCTGGCGGAGGGTCTGATCAGTCTCAACGCTTCGAAGAATCGGTCCGGCAGAATCTGCAGGGTTTCTCCCAGAACGGACGTTCCGGGCGCGGTGGTTCGCAGCCAACAACGGCAGCAACACCGGCCGGCCAGCGGATCGATTCAACCCGTTTGTTCCATCACTTCGCCTAACCTCCCCATGTCCTCTGTCGCCGCCACTTCTTCTTCGACGTCCACCTACACGGATAACGTCTCCTCCCGAGTCGCCCAAAAAATTCTCGGCCAGAGCGACTTCTTGAAACTGCTAACCACGCAAATGACGAACCAGGACCCGATGAATCCGATTTCGGACACGGATCAGATAGCTCAGCTCGCGCAGTTCTCGTCGCTGCAGTCGATGAACGCGCTGCTTGTGAACTCCCAGTTGCAAGGCGCCAGCAGCATGATCGGCAAGAACGTCACCGCGCTCAGCGAGACCGGCAAGCAGGTCAACGGCACTGTCGAGTCCGCTCAGGTCAAGTCGGACAAGGTCTACGTGACAATTAACGGCCAGCAATATCCCTACGCCACGATTTCTCAGGTCAAGGCTGCAACAGAAACCACTACAAAGAACTAACCCCGCGCTGAACCATCACTTTCAAGGACGAAGCCGACAGGAACTCTTCAACTAAAAATTTAACAACCTCAAACTATGTCACTCATCGGTACACTCACCTCAGGCGTCAGCGCCATGCGCGCTTTCACGAAAGGGCTCGAAGTCATTGGCAACAACATCGCAAACGTGAACACCGTTGCGTACAAGGGATCACAGGTCAGCTTTGCGGATAGCTTTAGCAATACGATGCGCTCGTCGGCGCCGTCGTCGGCTACATCGTCTAACCAATCGGCGACTCAGGTCGGCACAGGCGTGCGCCTTTCGCAGATCAGCACGAAGTTCACCCAGGGCGCTCTCACCACGACCGGCTTGAACACTGATCTGGGTATTTCCGGCAACGGCTTCTTCCTTGTTTCCAATCCTGCCGATGGCCAGACGTTCGCTACGCGCGCTGGCAATTTCCGCATTGATGACAGCGGCTATTTGGTGACCTACCAAGGTTACCGTGTGCAGGGCGCGACCGGTGGAACGAGCACGACGTCGCCAGCTACATTTGGCGACATCAAGCTGGGCACTCCTCCGGCGGGAACGCAGTTGACCTCCTTCAGCATCAGCGCCTCCGGCAACCTCACAGAGTTCTATTCCGACGGCACATCCGTAACCACCAACCAGGTACTACTGCAGAACTACAGCGACCCCAGTGCGTTGATGAAGCAGGGCGACAATCTTTACACGGGCTTTACGGCCGCGGGTGTGATCGGACCGGCGACGCCGGACCCGACCAACAATGCTCCTTCGGGCAACGGTCTTGGTTCATTGCAGGCAGGCACGCTCGAATTGGCCAACGTCGACCTCACGGACGAGTTTGCCAACATGATCACGACGCAGCGCAGCTTCCAGGCGAGCTCCCGTCTCATCACCGTGTCTGACTCGGTTCTGGAAGATATCGTGAATTTGAAACGCTAACGCTCTCAACCTAAGAGGCCATGGCCGCAAAACCAAACGAACCCGCCAAAGAAGCCGCGCATCCGCCGGCTGCGGCTGCTCCTGCCGCGGGCGAAAAAGCCGCTCCCGAAACCGTTGCAAAATCCGGCGGAATCGGAGCCTTTATTCCGTTGATTGCTGCCGTGGTCCTGGCGCCTGTGCTCAGCGTCGTGGCGGTGATTTTTCTCGGAATACCCAAGCTCAAGAAGGAACTTGCCGTCCCGGTCGATCCGCATGCTGTCGCAGCTGCTTCTGCTGCTGAACCCGCCGCAGAGGCGGCCGCTGAGGAAGGTCACGGCAAAGAAGGAAAAGAAGGCAAGGAGGGTAAGGGAAAAGAAGGCAAAGGCGCCAGCGGTGGCACCTACGAATTCGAAAACGTCGTCGTGAATCTCGCCGGTACGATGGGTACTCGCTACCTGAAGGTCGCCTTCCAGGTGATCGGCACCGACAAAACGCTTCGTGCTGTTTTCGAATCCAAGAAACCTCAGCTCGTGGATGTCACCCTCAACGTGCTTTCGTCGCTTTCCCTTACCGACCTCGAGGAGGCCGGGCACAAAAATCTCATTCGTGAGAAACTCATCGCCGCCTACAACCAGGCGATAGGTAAAAGACTGGTGGAGCAGATCTATTTTTCGGACTTTGTCGTTCAATAAGCTGTCGCTCGTAAACCATGGCCGATCCCAACAATCTCAATGACGTTCTCGACCAAAGCGAGATCGACAAACTGCTCTCCGAGGCGGCAGCGCCGGCGAAGCAGCAGATTTTCCGTTCGGACGGAAAGCGGATCGAGAATGGCGAGTTGCCGAAAATCGAGACTTACGATTTTCGCAATCCAGTATTCCTGACGGAAGTCGAACTGCGCCGCCTGCGACTGCTTCACGAAGATTTCATCCGATATCTCACCGCGCGGCTTTCGCTGTTTTTGCGGATGGAGTTTGCGTTGAAGATGGCGAAGCTAACCACACTGACGTACGCAAAATTTGCCGACAGCCTTCCGAACCCCACGCATCTTTGCTTGTTCAAAGCCGAACCGCTTCTCGGAGTCGGCATCCTCGATATCAATCCCCGCCTGGCCCTGACGCTTGTCGATCGTATGCTCGGCGGCCGCGGGCACTCGGTGAAGCTCGAGCGCTATCTCACCGAGATCGAAATGGCTCTGTTGGAGGACATCATCATGATCATCCTCGAGGAATGGTGCCATCAGTGGAAGCACGAGAAAGAGCTTCATCCGCAGGTCATCGGGCATGAAAACAACGGCCGCTTTCTGCAGACTTCACCCAAAGATGCGATCGTCCTTGGTCTTACGCTCGAAGTGAATTTCGGCGATTGCTCCGAGCAGATCCAGATCGGCGTGCCCTACTATACGATAGAGCCAATGGTCCGCGCGATGCAGGCGCGCCGCCAGAAAGACTCCACTCCCGGCACGACCAGCCTGAAGGCTGAGTGGAAACCGATTTATGAACACATCACCATTCCGGCCCGCGCCGAGTGGGATGCGTTTGAGCTGAGCCTCCGCGAGATCAGCAACCTTCGCGTCGGTGATGTCATCGAAATGCCAGCCGGTATTCTCGATGAAACCCGCGTCACCCTCAACGGAACGCCGAAGTTCGCCGGGACCGTTGGCCTCGATGGGGACCGCGTGGCCGTGAAGCTTACAAAGAAAATCCAACAAGAACATACTTTCACACCCCGTCCCACTCCCGCCCATGGAAGATAAAACTCTCGATCTCGTCCTTGACGTAAAGGTCAAGGTCACCGTCCAACTCGGTTCCTGTCAGCTTCCGATGCGTGAAGTCTTGGAGCTGGCTCCTGGTGCGGTCATTCAGCTCAGCCAGCAGGCCAGCGATCCTGTGGGGCTTTATGTGAACGACAAGTTGATCGCCTACGGCGAAGTCGTCGTCGTGGAAGACAGCTTCGGCATCAAAATTACGGAACTCGTCGGTTCCAAGCCGGCCTCCTGATTACCACTTTCCCCGTCGCTTCATGATTTTCCAACAGGCCTTTACCAGCGTCACCCGCTGGCTGCTAGTGGTAATCGGCTGCGTCGTTTTGGCGACGGCGCAGCCGATGAGTGCAGCTTCCGACGAAGCGCCTGCGAAGGGCACAAACCCTTCCCCTGGGACAATTATTTACCCGAAAACTGCTGACGCCGGCGCCCAGCCGTCGACTGCTCCCGATACGAGCCGTTCCTGGGTTATGATGGTTGCTCTTCTTCTCGCGGCTGGAGGCGCCTGGGTGCTCCTGCAACGTCGCAAATCCGGTCCCGTGGCTGGCCGCGGACGCAAACTGCAGATCGAAGAGACGCGTCCTCTCGGGAATCGCCAGTACCTTGTGGTCGCGGACTACGAGGGCAAAAAATTTCTTCTCGGCGTCACGCCTGGACAAATCCAGATGCTGACTCCGTTGAATGCCGCGCAAAGCGGACAGAAAGAGGACGTCGTTTGAGAAGGTTCTTCCAATTAGTGGTGGTGCTCTTTGCGGCGAGCTTCTTGTCCGTCGCGGATGTGGCTGCTCAAACATCGCCGACCGCGGCGCCTGCGGCCGCTCCAGCGGTTGCACCTGCCACTACGTCAGCCCAACCAGCTGCTACCGGCGCGACTTCGCAGCCGATGCGGCTTAACATCGGCCTCGAAGGCACGAGCAAGCCAGGCGATGTGAGCGTTGCGATCCAGATCGTGATCGTGATGACGCTGCTCACGTTGGCGCCCTCGATGGTCATCTTGATGACCAGTTTTACGCGCATCGTGATTGTCCTCGGTTTCGTCCGCACGGCACTCGGTGTTCCCAGTGCTCCTTCCAATCAAATTATTGTGGGCCTGTCGCTGTTTCTGACCTTTTTCATCATGGGTCCGGTCTTCGATCGGGTGAATACGGATGCGCTGCAGCCTTACCTGAACGGTCAAATGACCTCCGCCCAAGCGTTCGACAAAGCCTCGGTGCCGGTCCGCGATTTCATGCTTCACCAGACTCGCACGCGCGATTTGGAGTTCTTCCTGGAGCTCGGACGCTTTGGCCCGACGCCGGTGGCTGAGCTGCCAATGCGAGTGGTCATTCCTGCGTTCGTCATCAGTGAACTGCAGACGGCCTTCCAAATGGGGTTTCTGCTTTTCCTCCCGTTCCTAGTTATAGATTTTCTGGTCTCATCAGTGTTGATGTCACTCGGCATGATGATGATGCCACCCACGGTGGTGGCTCTGCCTTTTAAGCTGCTGCTTTTCGTCTTGGTCGACGGCTGGCACTTGGTTGTCAAAAGTCTTGTGGAAAGCTTCCGCATCTAGCCGCGGGGACCGGCCGATTGTCATTTGATAGACTATAAACTAACGTAAACCGCCAAACCTATGACACCGGAGATGGCCATCGACATTTTCAAGAACGTGATCACGTTCGCCCTGTACATTTCCGCGCCGTTTTTGGGAGTGATGCTTGTTGTGGGTCTTATCACTAGTTTGCTGCAGAGCGTCACCAGCATCCAGGAGCAAACCCTGACTTTTGCGCCGAAGCTGATCGCCCTGGCGGTGCTTTGCATCGCGCTGGGTCCCTGGGTTATCCGGTCGCTTTCGGATTTCGCGACGCGTGTGATCAGCCAAATGGGAACGCTGGGCCATTGATCTGGAATAAGGGGTTTTTGCCATGCCGGTGGAACTTCTCTTTTCCTGGATGATGGTTCTCCTTCGGGGGCTTGGCATCGTTTTGCTGTTTCCAACGCTGGGGAGCCGTCCGCTCCCACCGGTTATGCGCGTGGCGCTGGCTGCGCTCGTGGCCTCTTTACTCTATGGATTGGTTCCTCATACGGGAATGCCAGCCAGCAACGCCGGTTTGATTGTGGCCGCCCTGGGTGAGGTGCTGCTCGGCCTGGCGTTTGGTTTCATCGGCAGGCTGACGTTCTCAGCGGTCGATATGGCGGGACGCATGATCACGCAGGAAATCGGCCTCTCGGCTGCTCCTGGCATTGACGCTCCGACGCCGGCCACCGAACCGCTTGCCGCTTTTCTTTCCACGTTTGCGGGAGTGCTGTTTTTTCTTCTCGGCGGCCATATGGGCGCCCTGAGCGCGTTTGCTCGCAGTTTCGATTTCTCGGCGGCAGGTGCGCCGGTTTTTAATGGCCTGTCGATCGAGTATTTTGTCCGCGGGACAGCCCGTGTTATCGAACTCGGTTTCAGAATGGCGGCGCCTTTTATCGCCATGAATTTCCTCATCACACTGGCCTTCTCGGTGCTGGGAAGGGCGGTGCCGAAAATGAGCGTGTTTGTTCTCAGCTACTCGCTGCGTGTGATGGTGGGGTTACTTCTTTTGGCAGGTTCGGGAGCGCTTCTGTTGCATTATCTCGACCCCGAGTTCCGCGTCATGCCCTACCGGATGTTGGAACTCGTTGCTCGTTGAGAGAGTTTGTCCCGGGCTGCAGATAACCGAGCCGTTGTGATAAGGCTGCCGCCGAGTCCAAGACATGGCGGGCAATGACAGCTGTTCGATCGGGAGTGAAGCGGGCCGCCGCCGCCGTGATGCCGATCGCGGCGATCACGTCGCCATTCCCATTGAAAACGGGTGCCGCCACACAGCGAACGCCGGGGTGAATCTCTTCGTTGTCGACGCTGTAACCGCACTTACGAATTGCAGAGATTTCTTTTCGAAGGGCAGCCTGCGTGGTGAGCGTGTTTTTCGTACGACGCGAAAGCGAAAGCGTCGGCAGGAGGCGCGTGAGTTGCTCGTAGTGCGTGTATGCCAGAAACACCTTGCCGGTGGAGGAACAGTGGAGGTCCGTCAACGTGCCGGGTCGAGAGGCCGCGCGCAGTGGGTGAGGGCTGTCGTTCACCGCAATGATCAAAGCTCGTTCATCGCAAGGCACCGCGACGTGCGCCGTTTCGTCGGTCGTTGCGGTGAGAGTTTTCAGGACCTCCTGCGCCGCCTCAGTGAGAGCGGTGTCCTTCAGCGCGCGGTTGCCGAGATGAATGAGTGCGGGGCCAAGCCTGAGCTCGCCGTGATCTTTTCGGACGAGCCCTTCCTGCTCGAGTGTGTGGACGATGCGCAACGCCGTTGTGGCAGGAATGTGCACGGACCGGGCGAGATCAGAGACGCGTTGGTTGTGGGAACCATCCGCTAGAGCTTTGAGCAGTTTACACGCGTTCCGGAGGTTGGGGATGACGTATTTGTCCACGGTGGCCGAAGGATTGTTAGAGAGTAATGCTGGAGACGACACGATCCTGCAGCGTGGTTGCAGAAAGGCGACGCAGTAAAGGCAGCGTATTAGGCGGGGTGATGGGGAAAATACAGCAAGCTTCTTGACGAGGTGCTAATTAGTACATTTCATCTGTGAATAGCAAGTTCACTAATGAACTTGTTCGCCCGACCCCCTAAACCCCCTTGTCCGACTCGCAGATCGAGCCCACGAACGTGCTTTGCTGGCAGACGCCTCGTCGAGCCATTGGCGGCTTTCGTGTTCATGTCACAAGCCAGTTGAGCGCAGCCGCGGGCAGGCGCCTTGCCCCGGGCGTTTCGCAAAGAGTTTCGTCAGATACCACAACCATGAAATACACACTAACACCATTGCGGCTCCAGTGCCGCTTCCAACCTGGAAGCATTCCCGGGTTGTTTTGTTCGCTTGTCTTGGCAGCAATCCTATGTGTCGTGCCGGCCTTCGGCCAAGGAGGAGGTTCGATCACGGGACGTGTGCTCGACGGAAATAGTGGCAAATACCTCGAAGGTGCCGAAGTCTCTGTCCAGGGAACGGATCAGCGTGTGTCCACGGCGCGCGCAGGATCGTTTTCGATCCCAAATCTTGCACC
Organism: Nibricoccus sp.; assembly: GCA_047600805.1. Classification (GTDB taxonomy): domain Bacteria; phylum Verrucomicrobiota; class Verrucomicrobiia; order Opitutales; family Opitutaceae; genus JADKHC01. The sequence continues at coordinate 3,541,416 of JASGKG010000001.1, read as the reverse complement.
CGGCAGCTACACGATCGTGGTCACTTATCCGGGTTTGGAGGAAAAAACCGAAACAGTCGCGGTCAGCGCTGGGCAACCGGCGGAGGTAGTCGTGCGCCTTGATTCGGCCGATGTCATCAAGCTCGGTGAGTTTAAAGTACAGGGCTCGAAGGAAGGCATGTCGCAGGCGGTCGCTTTGCAGAAACTTTCGATTCAGACCAAGTTGGTTGCCGCTGCCGATCAGTTCGGCCCCATCAGTGAAGGCAATATCGGCGAATACCTGAAATACCTCCCGGGCCTCAGTATCGATTACAACGCCAATGACGCTCGCGGCGTCAGTCTTCGTGGCCTGAATACCTCGTTCACCGTTGTGGCGGTGGACGGCACGCCGATGGCGGCGAGTTCATCAACGGCCGACACGCGCCGCTTCGAGTTCGAGCAAATCGCGATGAACAACGTGGAGACCACCGAACTCTACAAGACGGTCACGCCGGATATTCCCGCGAGTGCCACCGGCGGCTTCGTCAATTTCGTGACGAAAAGCGCCTTCGATCGCGAAGACCCGATGGTGCTGAGCTACGATTTCAACTTGGTTGTTCCGAGCACCAATTTTTCCTTTGGTAAAAAATCCGGCGTTTGGGGCGATAAGAAAGAGTTCGTCATTCGTCCTAATCTTGACCTGAACTATGCACAACGCATCGGTTCGAAAATCGGCATCAACTTCAATTATCGTACGTCGGAGCGCTACGACGATTCTCCGCGTACGGAAATTAACTGGGCGCAGACCGGTGCCGCGAGCAGCTCTTTGTGGACTGCCCCGGTGATGGAGCAATACAACATCCGTACGGAACAAAAGCTCACCCACCGTGAAGCTTTTGCCACGAAGCTGGATTACAACATCAGTGAGTCTACCAAGTTGACGCTCTCGGGACAGTGGAATTGGTACGACCTCCACTTCCATCAACGCGGGCCGCTCCTCATTCTTGGCACGGCTGCCACGGCGACTCGCAGTGGTCCGAACGAAAATCCGACATTTACGTCGACCGCCCCGATCGTGCGCAATGATGTGCTCTACCGCAACAAGTACGGCACGACACTGCATTTTAACGGCACGTTGAATCATGATTTCGGCCAAGCCGGCAAAGCGTGGGCGACCGCTTATTGGTCCTATGCAGATGGTCAGTACCGCGATATTCAAAAGGGCTTTGTGGGCTCCACCGCCCAGTTGAATGCCGGGGTGATCACGAGCATGACGCTGGCTAACTCCACGACGAATGACATCCCGGCGTTGTCGTTCATGAATGGAACGAATCCTGTTTCTGTGGATGCGATACGGCAGCTCTCTAACTATAGCCTATCTGCCTCACAGGCCAATTCGAACCTCCAGGCTCGTCCTTGGACAACGCACGATAACAAGAAAGGCATCTCGGCTCATTATCAGCTTCCGATCCCTGGTCTGGAGGCGGTGCCGGTCACAGTCCAAACGGGTTTTGCAATCGACAAAACCGAGCGTGACATTACGCGCATCGTGCTTCGCCAGGCGCCAGGCTCCACGTTGTCAGTCACGGACCTGACTCCGTATCTCGATACCGGCTTCACCAAGGATGTTGGGTTTGATTTTGGAAGCTATCAGGCGGTTGATCCATACAAGATCGCTGCTGCTTTCGGTAGTTCGATGGTGACCCCGCAGGAAGACACCTACCGCGATATCACGGAGGACAATACTGCTTACTATGTTCGTCTGGACGTAAAGCCGATCAAAGACTTGCTCGTGATCGGTGGCGTTCGTTGGGAAGAGCACAAGATAGACGGCTACGGGATCAATCGCGCTCTCAACAATGCGAAACGTGCCCCGGTTAACTTGAAATACGACAAGCTCTATCCTTCGCTCAGCTTCAAATACACACCGTCTTACCTGCGGTCGTTTGTCGCGCGCGGCGGCATTAGCAAAACCGTTGGCCATCCTGATTATGCCGATTTGATTGGTTCGGTAACGTCGGAAAGCACGGCTGGCTCAGGAAACGGTTCGATCACTTTGGTCGACCCGAACATGCAGCCCTACTACACGACGAACACCGATCTTTCGGTCGACTACTACTTGAAGAACTCCGGCGTTATCACCCTCTCCGTGTTCCGCAAGCAGGTGAAAAACTTCATTGCGAGCCGCTCAATGACGTTGGCCGAGCGTAACGCCGCCGTCATCGCTGCCGGTTACAATCCTGCTGAATTCTCGGCAGGTAATGTCCGCTACAACGGACCCGATTCCAGCGTGCAAGGCTTGGAACTGAACTATGCGCAGACGTTGAGCTTCCTGCCGAAACCGTTCAACGGACTAAACGTTCAGTTGAACTACACGATGTCGGACGTCGACGGTGACAGCAATGACGTGCTCTGGGCTCAGCAGCGTGGTTCGGCTCCGAAGACCTTCAACGCGATCATCGGTTATCGTTATCGTAAGTTCTCGTTCACTTCTTCGACCAATTGGACCGACGACACCGTTGCCTCCGGATTGGTGAACTCCGAGTGGATTCGTGGTGCGGCCAATGCTGACCCCAACTTGGACACGCAACTCGTGTCCATTAAGGACTCGGTTTGGCGCACCGACATGAAGGCGGAGTACGCTTTCTCGCCACGTTACAAAGTCTACGTCGCGGTGCAGAACGTGTTTGGCGCCGGCCGTTACGATTACTGGCACGGCTACACGCCCAATCATTCGCAGGTTAATCTGCCGCGTAATCACTTCCAGTTCGGCGAGCCTTATTACAACGTGGGTATTCGCGGAACTTTCTAATCCGTCAGTTTACCTGGTTTTTCTCGAAGACCGGCCCGAAAGGGCTGGTCTTTTTTTGAGTAACGAGAGAACGCATGCGCCCGGCAAATATTGCCCTGGGGTATTGACCTGGGATGTGACCCGGGAGAGCTAGGCTTTAGCTGCGCCGAAATTACGTTCCTAACCAGCTAAATTAGAACTACTAGCAGTAGATGCCGACGGGGTGGCATCGCCTTTGCATTTGTGGGGAGTTCCCCACATGTCCGACGTTGACCAAGAGTCTAAAACAGAGCTTCCAACAGACAAACATCTCACGGAAGCACGCGAACGAGGCCAATTCGCGAAAACGCCGGAAATCTCCGTGGTCGCGATGCTCGTTGCCACGCTGGGTGCGCTCTCGCTAACGATGGGTTCGATCGCCCACGATCTCGGTTCGTTATCGGTGAGTATTTTTTCACAACTTGGCTCAGCGCAAGTGACTGCAGGAACGCTGGCCGCGCAGGCGGGCGACATCATGATTGTGTTGGGGAAAATTCTGGGCCCCATCATCGGTGCCGCGGTGCTCGCGGCCTTGATCTCCGGTGGCCTTCAGAGCGGGTTTCATTTTACGCCCGAAGTTCTGGGTTTCCGCTTTGAAAATTTAAATCCTGCGGCTGGCTTCCAAAAACATTTTTCCAAAGCAGTGTTGGTCCACGCGGGTGTGGATCTGCTCAAGCTTGTGTGTATCGGAATGGTTTTGTGGGTGGCGGCGCGCAGCCTTTTCCGTGATCCGATTTTTACCGGCCCGGTTGAGGTCATTTACCTCGGACAGTTCCTCAGTCGTGCAACGATGACATTTCTTTCGCGACTCATTTTGATGCTCGGGGTTATCGCGGGGGTCAGTTACCTCTATGAATTTTTCAAGACGCGCAAAGACCTGATGATGACGCGCGAGGAGGTGAAGGAAGAGCACAAGCAATCGGAAGGCGACGGGCATGTGAAATCCGCGATGCGCCGCATGGCCCGCCGACTGGTCCAAAAGCAGATGCTTGCAAAGGTTGCGACCGCCGACGTGGTCATCACCAACCCGACCCACTACGCAGTCGCGTTGAAATACGAACGTGGCCTCGACAAGGCTCCGATCGTACTTGCGAAGGGCGAAAACCAATTTGCTCGCCGCATCAAAGCGCTCGCAGCCGAGCACAGCGTGCCGATGGTGGAAAACAAACCGGTGGCGCGCATGCTGTATGCGCTTGGCCGTGTGGATGAACCGATTCCGTCGGAGCTCTATCAGGCTGTCGCTGAGATCCTCGCCTTTGTTTACCGCACGCATCGCTACTACTTCTTCCGCCTGAAGAGTCGCCGAGCAGAAGCGGCTCAATTTAGCTAACCATTCTCTTAATCCAAGCTTCCAATGCCTGCCGCTGCTTCAACTGCTTCCGCGCCCGCCGCCAGCCTCGAATCGCCGCCCATCTTGAACAACCTGATGAAGCGCGCGGACCTGATCTTCACCGGAGCCCTTTTCGGAACGGTGCTGCTGTTGATCGTGCCGGTGCCCCCGTTTTTCCTGGATATGCTTTTGGCGACGAGCATTGGGTTGTCGCTGATGGTTCTCCTGGTGATTGTGTACGTTAAGGATCCGCCGGAATTCTCTGGATTTCCCACGATTCTACTCGGCCTGACGCTTTATCGATTAGCCCTTAATATTTGTTCGACACGACTGATTTTAACCAAGGGGCACGCGGGAAATATCATCGAGTCGTTCGGGCACTTTGTGATTCAGGGCAACTATATCGTCGGCTTTGTCGTATTCCTGATCCTGATCGTGATCAACTTCGTGGTCATCACGAAGGGCGCGGGACGCATCGCGGAAGTGAGCGCTCGTTTCACGTTGGATGCGATGCCCGGCAAGCAGATGGCTATCGATGCCGAGTTGAATGCCGGCATCATTGACGAAACAACCGCCACCACACGCCGCCAAAAGATTCAGAAAGAGGCCGACTTTTACGGAGCGATGGACGGTGCTTCGAAGTTCGTCCGTGGCGATGCCGTCGCGGGCATCCTGATCACACTCGTCAACATCATTGGCGGTTTCGCCATTGGTGTTTTTCAGATGGACCTTTCGCTGGCGGAGTCGCTGCAAAAATTCACGCTGCTGTCCATTGGTGACGGTCTTGTTGCCCAGGTACCGGCACTGATTATTTCCGTTGCGGCCGGTATCCTTGTCACGCGTGCTGCGGACAACACCAACCTAGGGACTCAAATCGGGCGGCAATTCGTGAAGTATCCGCGCGCCCTAGGCATCGCGGCTGTGATGCTCTCTGTCTTCGGCCTCATGCCCGGCATGCCGATCCTACCCTTTTTCATGCTTAGTGGCTCGATGGGTTACCTTGCGTGGTTGATTAAGAAACAGTCTCCGGCCGAAACGTCGGAACTCGCGCGTTCAACGCCGTCTGCTGCCGCCAAAGGCAAGGACGGCAAGCCTCTTCCGGCCGGAGCTCAACCTCAAGCCACCGCCAAGACGGGCGGAACGGAGGACCTCCGGAAGCTGATCGAGCTTGATGTCTTTGCGATCGAAATCGGCTACGGTTTGCTACCGCTGGCGGATGCGTCCAAGGGTGGAGACTTGCTCTCACGCGTCACAGGTGTGCGCCGTTCGCTCGCGAAAGATCGCGGCATTTTGGTGCCACCTGTGTCGGTGCGCGACAACCTCGAGCTAGAGCCAAATGAGTACCGTTATCTGCTCCGCGGAAAGTCGATTGCCAAAGGCAGCGTACTGCCCGGCCGCTGGATGGCCATGAACGTTTCGGGCAGCAACGTGCGTCTGCGCGGCGTGCCGACTCGCGAACCGGTCTTCAATCTTGAGGCAACCTGGATCGACGAAGGCGAAAAAAAGACGGCGGAATTGAACGGTTATACCGTCGTGGATCCGTCTTCCGTGATGATCACGCATTTGTCGGAAGCGCTCAAATCGGTCGCGCATCTCTTGCTCGGACGCCAGGATGTACAGGGCCTCGTCGACCATGTGAAAGAGACAAATCCGGCGCTGGTTGCGGAACTCCTGCCCGACCTCGTCAACCTCGGCGTCATCCAGCGCGTGCTGCAAAATCTCCTGCGCGAAAACATTTCGATCATCAACCTGCCGCTCATTCTCGAATGCATCGGCGATTACGCTTCGCTCACGAAGAATCCTGATGATCTCAGCGAGCTGGTGCGCCGCCGCCTTGGTATGTATTTCGTTCCTGAATACGAATGCCGCCCTGGAGCCATCAAGGCACTCACGCTGGACCCGCGTCTCGAACAGATTCTCGCGAGCAAAATTCATCGCACGCCCGGAGAAGTGGGCCTGGCCATCGATCCGGCGACAGGTCACCACCTTCTTAACGAGCTCAATCAGCGCACGACCGAACTCGTTCAACAGGGACTGCCGGCCGCGCTGGTGGTTTCGACTGAAGTTCGGCTGCCCCTGAAGCGCTTCTTCGAGCCGTCGCTGCCGCGTTTGGTCGTGCTGGCCTTCCAGGAGCTTCCGTCCTCCATCGAGGTTGAAAATGCTGGCTTCATCCCGTTGCCGGCGCACATGAACCGAGCTGAACCCGCCAAGGTGGCCGCCTGATCTTCGCCATGTCTTCTCCTGAGTCCACGCCCACACTTCAACCCGGCGCCACTTACCGTTTCGTGGTTTCCTCGGCTGACGAAGCTGTTCAGACCATTCGTGATAGACTGGGCGAAAACGCCCGCGTTCTTTCCGTGCGGCCGGTGAAGGCCAAAGGTTTTGGTGGATTGCTGGGTCGCACAAAGCTGGAAGTCGTTGCGCAGGTCGCTGCGGCGGCGGAGCCGAACCTTTCGCCGTTCCCACCGAACTCCGACACGGGCACGGTGGCTGCGACAGAAAACATCCAGCCAGCGCGGGAAGCCTCGCTCTCCGACCGCACGGCGGATTATGCTTCTGCGCGAGCGGTGGCGGCGAACGTGCAGCGCGACGTGCCTACGCGTCTTCCTGAACTTTTGAAGCGCGCCGGTTTTTCCGAGGCGACGCTGGCGCGGTTGCAAGCACTTCCGGCGTTTGCCGCTCAACAGGAGCAGCCGCTGCACCACGCGATCGCAGAAGTGGGACGCGCGCTTCGGCAGCTCATGCAAAAGCGTCCGGTGCGGCCTTTGCCGGGCCGCGTAGCATTTCTCGGCACTTCAGGCGTGGGTCGCACGACAGCGCTGTGCAAATGGTTAGCGAGGGAAGTGTTCACGAAGCAGAAAGTCGTGCGCGTGCTGAAAGCGGAATTCGATAAACCGAATCCGGCCGAGGGCCTCGCCGTTTTTTGCGAAGCCTTGGGTGTGACACTCGATTATTTTGCGCCCGGGCAGGAAGAAAATGGACGCACTTCCGCGGAGTCAGTCGGATCTGTCTACGCCGATTTGCCGGGGCTTTCGCTTCGAGCGAGCGACGATAACGCAGCAATCGCAAAGTTTCTGGATCGGGAGAAATTCACCGGCCGCGTACTGGTGCTCAACGCCTCATACGATGCGGCTTTGCTGCGCCGCGCGTATGCCGCGGGTCGCGACCTTGGTGCGACTCACCTGGTTTTCACTCACTTGGACGAACTAGAACACTGGGGTAAACTGTGGGATTTTCTCCTCGAAGGAGAGCTCACGCCCCTGTTTCTCGCGACGGGCCCTAGTCTGACGGGCGATTGCGAGGAAAATCTCATCGACGCGGTCCTGCGTCGCACGCTGCCAGGCGCTTAATTCTTTCATTCACGCACCGATTTAATCCTTCTCCATGCGCTTCATCTTTCTCATTGGCGGTTTCGTTTGTTTCGTACTGGTCATTTTCAGTGGCTGGCTGGCGGATCGCGCCATCGATTCGATTTTGAGAGACGCTTCGATCGCGTCGCTGGCTGGCGGATTTTTATTCCGCTGGTTCTGGTCGATTTTCGTAAAGCTTTTGAGCCAGGCGGTGCGTGCGAAACGTGCTGCGGAAAAAGCCCGTGAAGACGCTGCGGCTGCTGCTGCGAAGGCGACGGCCAACGCCGCTTTGAAGCGCAGTTGACGTCATCCTTCTGCTCCGGGGAGCTTTTTAACTCCAGTGGCGGAAAATTGTGCCGATAAAAGGGCCGTTGCCCGTGTCGGGCGCGCTTCGTCGCAGTGAGCAACGGAGAGTCCGAAGGGAAGGGCCTGCAGGCAATTTTTGCCGGGGTAAAAACGACAGTATTTTGCATATAGCACGATTGGCAAAATCGTACGGGAAAAAGTTTTTTAATTATTTCGTAGAAAGTAAGTTACGGTGGCTTCGAATGTGTTGGCATCAGGTGTGCGATAAGGGGCGGTGCAGTTAGCCAAACACCAAAAACACCTCAGTGGTTCGCGCCACTCGCCCAAGTCGCCTCCACCGCATCTCCCCAACGTTCCAATCATCGCCATGAAAAACTCCGCCGCACTTGCCGTAGCTCACGAACCCTCCACCAACCCGGCCAGCGCTTGGCGCGTCTATCAGGGCGCCCAGTCTGAGCATCTCGATGAAAAGGAGCTGATCGAGCGATATCTCCCGTTGGTCCGCAATGTTGTCGACCGCATCAAGCTGAATCTCCCGCCGCATGTGGACGTGGAAGACCTTTACAGCGTCGGTGTTACGGGGCTTATCGCCGCGGTTCGTAAATACGACCCGGAGCAGGGACACACTTTTGCCGGTTATGCCACCACCCGCATTCGCGGTGCGATTCTCGACGAGCTCCGTCGCTTGGATTGGTGCCCCCGCCGCGCCCGTGCGAAGGCGAAGAAATTGAAAGAGTCGATCAATGAACTCGAGCAGAAGCTCGGTCGCGCAGCCAGCGAAGAGGAAGTTCGCGTGCACCTAAATCTTTCGCCCAAGGAGTACGCAAAGTGGATGGAAGAAGCCCGCCCGGTTTGCTTCATCGCGATTGATCAGACGGCTGAGAACGAAGATTCAGAAGGCGCTTCCTTGCATGAACTTATTGCCGACGAGTCAGATGTGTCGGTCCGCGATCGGATGGAAAAAGACGAACTGATGCAGCTGGTCGCGCAGCGGATCGCCGAACTTCCGGAGATTCCCAAGAAGATTTTGGCCATGTACTACTTCGAAAACATGCGCTTGGCGGAAATCGCCGCGGTTTTCGATCTTACCGAATCCCGGATTTGTCAGATTCACGCGCAGACCGTGATTGGCCTTCGCGCTTACATCCAGAGAATGCGTAGCCGCTGAGGGTGCAATTTTTTCCTGTATGTAGTGGGATGGACCCCGGCAAACGCAGCTGGGGTCCTTTGTTTTTCACCTCCGATCACGATGATGCGCAACTTACGAAGTGCACGGTGGGCTAAAGCTCGGGAGCGGATGAGCCGTTAGGGTATTTACCCGGATCAACTATGCTTATCCTTGTCGGAACGTTTATCGTTTTTGCAGCCACGTTGGGCGGCTTCATGCTCGCCGGTGGCAATCCGGTGCTGCTGCTGCATATTTCCGAGTTCGTTGTAATTTTAGGTGTGGCGCTTGGGGTGTTGGTGATCGCGAGCCCGGCGCACATGCTCAAGGAGATCATCCACAAAATTAAGCACGCGGTCTTGGGCAAGCAGACGAGCAAAGCCGAGTATTTCGATCTGCTGAAGATGCTTTATGAGATTTTCATGGTTGGCCGCAGAAACGGTCTGATCGCGCTCGAAGAGCACGTGATGAATCCGGGAAGCAGTAGTATTTTTGCAAAATATCCATCGTTTACCGCCAATCACGAGCGAATGCAGTTCCTGCTGAACGGCCTGAAGCCTGTGATCGACGGCAAAATCAAACCCGATCAGCTCGAGGACCTAATGTTCACGGAGCTTGAGGCCAAAAGCGAAGAAGGCGACCACCCGGTGCATTTGCTTCAACTCGTCGGCGACTCCTTGCCTGGCATCGGCATCGTGGCGGCGGTGCTCGGCATCATTAACACGATGGCGGCTATCGCTGACGGCCCCGAAGCGGTCGGTGAACGTGTGGCTGCGGCGCTAACAGGTACGTTTTTGGGCGTGTTTTTCGCGTACGGCTTGGTCAATCCGTTGGCCAACCGCATCAAATTCAACAACGCGGCTGACATGACTTACCTGAAGTGCATTTTGGCGGCCGTCGCCGGTTTTGCGAAGGGCCTCGCGCCGCTGACCGCGGTCGAAGTCGCTCGGCGGTCTTTGGATAGTGGTGTTCAACCCGCGGCGGATGAACTTGAACAAACTCTGAAATCGATGCCGGCTCCTGGTAAGTCGAGCGGCTAACCACCGAAAATTTCGGTTCCAACTGTGGCTAAACGACGCGCCAAAAAGAAAGACGCCCACCACGGCGGAGCCTGGAAAGTGGCCTTTGCGGACTTCATGACTGCGATGATGGCGCTGTTTCTCGTGCTCTGGATCTCGTCGCAGGAGAAAAAGATTCTGATCGCGACCGCGCGCTATTTCCAAAACCCGTTTTCTTCGCCGATCGATCGTACGTCGGGCGTCATGCCGTACGACACCAACAAGCCGTCAAAACCTCACGGCGACGATTCGGGCGCCGACGAGCCGCAGACCAGCAAGCGCGACATCGATCTCAACTACCTCAACTCGCTCGCCAAAGACATGTTTAAGATGCTGAACCTCGACCAGGATCTCAGCGAAAAGTCCATCGATATCCAAGTGACGAGCGATGGCTTGCGCATCATGCTCTACGACCGAGCCCGAAAACCGCTTTTTGTGGAAAGTACGGCCGAATTTACAGAGTGGGGGAAGTTCGTGATGCAGAGCCTTGCTTGGATGATTGATCGGCAAAAATTTCGAGTCGTGATTGAAGGCCACACTCGCAAAGGCGTCGTCATGCCGAAGGCCGAGTACGGCGCGTGGGAATTGTCAGCTGATCGAGCGAATGCGGCTCGGCGCCTCCTGACCTTTTATGCCGTCGAAGAAAGCCGTATCGAGCGCGTCACTGGCTACGCTGATACTCGTCCGTTGCCTTTCCAATCTCCTGAATCAGAGGTGAATCAGCGTGTGACACTCAGCCTCACCGTCGGCACACGCCAAAGAGAACAGAAGGAACCTGATCTGAAGGCCACGCCCGCTTCCAATTCACCAAAATCGCCCGCTGGGCCGACTTCACCGGCTACCGCTGCGCAACTTTCAACTGCCGAACCCAAATGAAACCTTTTCTCTCAGGCCGCACCCAAGTCAAAAACGCCAATCTTCAGCCCTTGGTTGGATTGAGCGCCGTGGAAGCCGTCGCTCGTGCCGCCAGCGCGCACAAGCACACCAAAGACGGGGCCGGCGGTCCCAGCGTGGAAACCGTCAAGCAAGGCGATAAAATCGTGCGGCTGATCGTCACTTGTTCCTGCGGCGAGCGGATCGAGATCGATTGCTTGTATCCGGCGGGCGGCTGAGGTGGCGGTTTCTCTAGGAATTTCAGAAACAATCTCTTCGGCCCGATAAGCGAGTGTTACCCCAACCGTTGTTCTTAAATCTGAACCCATGAAAAAACTCCTGCTAGCCTTGTTGGCACTGCCCGTCGTGGCATTTGCGCAGAATATCACCGTTGCTGTCATTCCAAAAGGGACCAGCAATTTTTGGAAAACTTATGAAGCCGGCGCCAAGAAAGCAGCTGCCGAGCTCGGTGTGGAAGTGGTGGTTCGCGGCACGAAGTTCGAAAGCGACGTCGACGCGCAGGTTCATATCGTCGACTATTTCCGCGAGAAAAAAGTGAGCGCGATCGTCATCACGCCGCTGCATAAAGACACTTTGGTCGAACCGCTCGAGAAGGTGATCGCTGACGGAATTCCCGTGATCGTAACGGATTCCGCACTCAACAGCACCAAAATCTCTGCGTTCATCGCGTCGAATAACCTTTTGGCCGGGCAGATGGGCGCGAGCGCGCTCGTCAAAGCACTTGGCGGCAATCTCAACGGGGAAGTTGCCCTGCTAAGGTACTTAAAAGGCAGCGAATCCACCGAGAAGCGGGAAGCCGCTGCGCTGCAGGAATTGAAAACCGCCATGCCCAAGGCCACGATTGTCGACGGTTATTACAGCGGCTCGATTTTGGGCGACGTAAAGCGCACCTGCGACACCATGCTGGACGAACACCCGAATCTGAAGGGCGTGGTCGCGATTTCGACGATTTCCACGAAAGGACTTTTGAAATCGGTCGAGCAACGCGGATTAGGCGGCAAAATTGTACTGATCGGCGCAGGCAGTGACGACGAAGTGCTTCCCGCCCTCCGCAACGGCGAGATCAAGGCGTTGGTTCTACAGAATCCGTTCGAAATGGGCTATCGCGGCGTGAAAACCGCCGTCGCCGTCGTCAAGGGCGAGAAGGTGGAGAAGCAGGCCTACACGGACCTGGTTATGGTGACGACCGAGAACGTCGATAAGCCTGAGATTCAGCGGCTCATTAATCCTTGAGCTTTTGGCGCTTGGCGGGAGGAGAGGGGAGGGTGACAGGGAGCGGCAATTGCTGCCGCGGGAGGCTTTTTACCCACAGCGGCAAAAAATGCCGGGAAAGCGAGGGTAGCTGTAAGATGCTGTAAAAGGAGAAGTTATGTAACTGGCATTGTCGCTGCTTAGGGGAGAGACCCCAAATGAATATTGGTCTCTACCAGAGCGCAGCTTCACTTTCCGCCCTCGAACGGTGGCAGGAGGCAGTAGCGCAGAACATGACTTCGAGCCAGGTGCCTGGCTACCGGAAGCGCACGGTGGAGTTTTCGGGGTTGGAAATGGGCCAGTTGCAGACCGATCCGAAGTCGAGAATTTCAGACGGCAATGCGGCCGCCGCGCTCTTCCCTTCCTCGCGCCTCGGAGTGAGTTTTCAGCCAGGTGAAACAACGCCCACCAGGCGGGATTTGGATCTCGCGATCGAAGGTGATGGATTTTTCGAAGTGCAGATGCCGGATGGTTCCCGTGGCTACACGCGAGCGGGACACTTTCAGCTCAACGCGCAGCGCACGGTCGTCACCAACGACAACATGCCTGTGCTAACCGAGGGCGGAACGCCGATCGTGCTCCAGCCCGAGAACGGTGCGCTCGCGATTTCGATGGACGGCGCCATCACCCAAGGCGACACGCAGCTGGGCCGCGTGAGCGTCGTCCGGTTCGCCGACAACCAGAAACTGGTTCCTCTCGGCAACGGTGTTTTTGTCGCTGGCGATGAGTTATCGGCCGAGAGAGTGGAGCGTCCGGTGGTCCTCCAGGGCTACACCGAGGCCAGCAACGTCTCGCCGCTTCATGAGATGATCTCGCTGGTGCAAATCGCCCGCGCTTACGAGGCGAACCAAAAGGTCATCACCAGTCGCGATCAAAACTTCCAGAAAGCCCTCGACGCTCTCGGGTAACCCAACGTCTGAAGCACCAACCAAATTTCAGCCATGAACTTGTCCCTGTACTCCGCAGCATCCGGCATGGAAGCCCAGCAGCTCAACCTGAACACCATCGCCAACAACCTGGCGAACGTGAACACCCCTGGCTTCAAACGCAGTCAGATTTCCTTTCAAGATCTCCTCTACCAACGCCCCCGCACCACCGGTGCACAGGATAGTGGCGGCAACATCCTTCCGACCGGCATCGAAGTCGGTAACGGCACGCGTGTCGCGGCGACGGGCAAAGTTTTTACGCAGGGCGAACTCACCTCGACCGGTGAAAAACTCGACATCGCAATTCAAGGCGATGGCTTCTATGAAATTCAGCGCCCCGATGGCACTTCAGCCTTCACGCGCGACGGCTCGTTTAAAGTTTCTCCGACGGGGCAGGTGACCACCAACGACGGTTTACCGGTATTGAGTGGTTTTCAATCGGTGCCTACCGGTACGACGGCGATCACGGTTTCGCAGGATGGCCAGGTGACTTACACGACTTCTTCCGGCTCGCAGTCTTTCCGAATTCAGCTGACTCGTTTTGCCAATCCTGCCGGCCTCCAGAGCTTGGGCGGCAATCTTTATTCGGAGACGACCGCGAGCGGTGCTCCTGAAACGGGCAGCCCGGGCGAACAGGGTTTTGGCACCACCATGCAGGGTTACGTCGAGAGCTCGAACGTGAATATCGTACAAGAAATGGTTAGTCTCATCACCGCTCAGCGGGCGTACGAGATCAACAGCAAGTCGATTCAGACGTCCGATGAGATGCTGCAGAACGTCAACCAGATGAAACGCTGATGAACTTCCGGGTGCTCACGTTTATATTTTCTCTCCTCGCCGCGACGATCGCAGGCGCGGCGCAGGAAAACGGTGCTGTCTCGTACTCACGCGACCAGGCCATGAGCGATCTCGCGCGTCAGCTTTCCGAAAAATTCCAAGTGCGCGGCGAATTGCAGCTCGAGTTGTTGCGCCCCTGGGTGCCGCTCGCGGCGGCCGAAGGCACCGAGACCGTGATCGTCGAATGCCCGGCGCGGCTCACGTCCTCGCTGTTGGTCCACGTAAGGTTCCGTGCGGGCGAACGAGTGCTCAGCGATCAAGCGCTCTCGTTACGTGCGCAGCTTTTCCGCGACGTTTATGCCGTTCGGGCGTCGTTGGAGCGTGATTCCATTTTTGACCCGAACCAATTGGACGTGCGGCGTGTCGATGTGCTGCGCGAGCGCGATACGGTCGCTGTCGAGGATGCCACCGGCGATTTTGTCTATGCCGTGTCCTCATCTTCAGCCGGTCGCTTGTTGACCTGGCGCGATCTCGTGAAGCGTCCGCTTGTTCGCAAAGGACAGGTGATCGAGGTGGCCGCTGTCGACGGCACCATGACGGTCACCGCGAAAGCGCTGGCCATGGAAAACGGCGCTGCTGGCGATTCTATCCGAGTACGAAACGTAACCTCCAAAAAGGACTTCACGGCCTGCGTCGTAGCTGAGGCACGCGCGGAAGTCCGCTTCTGATCATGAAAAAAAACTCTGCCATTCTCACGCTCGTCCTCGGTGCTGCACTTTCCTGTCACGCGGACTCGCTTTGGACTTCGCCCGCCAACTCCGAACGCTCGATGTATGCTGACCACAAAGCCGCACGGAAGGGCGATATTCTGACCGTGGTGATTTCCGAATCCGTTGCGCAGTCTTCGTCGCAGAGCAAAAAGTCCGGCAAGTCTTCGAGCATGGACGCGGGTGTGACGAGTTTCCTTTTCCCTTCGAGCGGCATGGGCAAGCACAAGGGCGAACTCCCCACGACGGGCTTCTCGGCCAAAAATGATTTTGCTGGCACCGGCGAGGTGAACAACACGCAGAGCATCTCGGGTCGCGCCGCGGTTTTGGTGACCGACGTGCTTCCGAATGGAAACCTCGTGATCGAAGGAGCGCGCGTCATCACATTTTCGGGCGAGACCCAATATGTCGTCCTCCACGGAATTGTGCGCGCCGACGACGTGACCACGGCTAACACAGTGGCTTCGACCAACATTGCTGATGTGAGAGTGGAATTCATCAGCGAAGGCGAACTCACCGACGCGCAGAAACGCGGCTGGCTGACCAAACTCGTCGATCACCTGCGGCCGTATTAATCTTTCAACTACAGCCATGATCCGCTTCGGCAAACAACTTTCTTTTCTCCTGCTCGCCATCGGGTTGCTTAACCTTTCGGCGCAGGCGGCGCGCATCAAGGATTTGACCCAGGTCGGCGGCAGTCGCGACAATCAGCTTGTCGGTTACGGCTTGGTTGTGGGTCTGGCCGGCGATGGCGACAGCAATGCGATCACCACGCTGCGCACGATCGGCAACGCCTTGCAGCGGTACGGCCTCACGCTCCCGGCCGATCAGATTAAATCGAAGAACGCCGCCGCGGTCATGATTACCGCGGATATCGCAGCATTTTTAAAACCCGGCAGTCGGATCGATGTGACCGTGGCATCCTTGGGCGATGCGAAGAGCATCCAAGGTGGTGTGCTGTTGCAGACGCCGCTGGTCGGCGCGGATGGACGTGTTTATGCCGTAGCGCAGGGACCGATCGCGGTCGGCGGATTTTTGGGCGGTTCAGGTGGTGCGGGTGGAGCAACCGTGCAGAAAAATCACCCGACGGTCGGCATCATTACCAACGGAGCGATCGTTGAACGCGAAATCTCCGCGACCATCACCAACGACGGCGTATTCACACTTCAACTTCAGTCTCCGGATTTCACGTCAGCCTCGCGGATGGCGAAGGCGATCAACGCCTATTATCCCGACGCCGCGGCCGCCCGCGACGCTGCGACCGTCACCGTAAAGCTTCCCGCAAATTATACCGGTCGCGAAGTGATGTTTCTTTCAGATGTCGGCACGATCGACGTCGCGCCGGATACTCCCGCACGAATCGTGATCAACGAACGCACCGGCACAATCGTGGCAACTTCCACGGTTCGGATTTCGCAGGTGGCAATCAGTCACGGCTCCCTAACCATCACTGTGGCCCAGAATCTGGCGGTTTCGCAGCCCAACTCGCTGAGCACCACGGGACAGACGGTGGTGACGCCCAGCACGCAGACAGGCGTGACGGAAACCAAGGGACGTTTCGTCGTCTTCAACGAAGCGCCCACCGTCGATCGGTTGGCCGCGGCCTTGAACGCCCTCGGTGTTTCGACACGCGAGATGATGTCGATTTTTCAAACGCTCAAACGCTCGGGCGCTCTTCAGGCCGAGCTGATCATTAACTGATATGAACATTTCGGCCATATCATCCACGTCTTCTGCGGCTAACGTCGCTGCCATGCAGTCGCTCCGTGCCGACCTCGCCGAGACCGGGGTGAACTCCTCAAAATCGACAAATTCTTCCCGGGATCCTGTTGCGATCAAGAAGGCGGCGTCGCAGTTCGAAGCCATCATTCTTCGCCAGCTGCTGGCCCCAAGTATAGAACCCGTTATGTCCGGAGGACTTGGCGGAACGAGCAGCGCTGGCAGTGGAATTTACGGCTACATGCTTACAGACACTTTGGCCAACAGCCTGTCTCAAGCGGGTGGATTGGGTCTCGGGCGCATGCTTGAGAAACAGCTCACTCCGCGGACCGCGGAAGCCGATATTAAGAGTAACGGACAGTCACAATCGAAACTTTCAACTGGAACATAATCGTGAACCTCTCTTGGGAATTTATTACTGAATGCCTGCGCAACGAACTGCAGGAATACGGAGCCCTGCTCGCGCTCTTCGAAGAGCAGCAGGCGAACCTCCTACGGCGGGACGCAGACCAAGTGGCTGCGCTGGCGCTTTCGATCGAGGAACAGGCACGTGCAACTCATGTTTGCCGCGAACGTCGCGAAAAATGCGTACGTGAGTTTGCGCTGAAACAAGGATGCCCACCTGATGCGAGTTTGCGTCAGATGTTGCCGCATTTTCCCGTCGAAGTGCAGCCGTTGCTCGGCGCCTTGATCGACGAGATCAATCACCTAATCCATCGGATTCGCCGCGATGCGCGCCACAACCAGATGCTTCTATCGCGAGCGGTGGAAGCTCACGACGAGGCACTGCGGGCGTTAATGCCGGAAACTTTCCAGAATCGCACCTATTCGCCGCGCGGCGCCGTGAGCGCAGGCGCAGTGATCTCCGGCTGGCAGGCCGCCGGTTAAATCAGCTTCAACCTCTAATACGCATTCTTTATGAGCGGACTCTTCGGCGAACTCGCAAACGGCGTCAAAGCTTTGACCGCTGCCTCCCGTTCCATCGAGACTGCCGGCCGCAATCTCGCGAACGTCAACAATCCGAACTACGCGCGGCAACGCGTGATTTACGGCGATCGCGGCTCCGTTCAGACTGAACTGGGTGTTCAGTCGCTCGGCGTTGAAGCGCGCCAAATTCAACAACTACGCGATTCGTTGTTGGACGCGCAGGTGGTCCGTGAAACTTCCCTGCTTTCCTCGTACGAGGCGCAGCAATCTGCTTATCAGCGCGCGCAGGCAAATCTCGGCCAGTCCGTGGATCGCTCAGGCGCCACGTCGGAGACCGGATCTTCCGGAAGCACAAATGGCATCGCCCAGGCGCTGAGCGATTTTTTCAATTCCTTCCAGAGCTTCTCCGCTAGCCCCACTGATTCCGGCGAACGCCTCGCGTTGATCCAGAAGGCGAGCATCCTAACCGATAGCTTGAACGAAACGGATAGCCGCCTCGCGCAGTTGCAGGACGATCTGACCACCCAGATGACGAGCGATATCGGCGAGGTGAACTCGATGCTCGCCACCATCGCTGACCTTAACGGTCAAATCGGCCGCCTGGAAATCAATCAGCCGGGCGGTGCGGTCGATCTGCGCGACCAACGGCAAGCGGTCGTTGAGCAACTCGCAAAAAAGATGTCGATCGAAACGCGCCCCGATCCGGCGTTTGCGGGAGAAATCCAGGTCTTCGCGCGCGATGCGAGCAATAATCCCGTCCAGTTGATTAATCTGACGAGCGTCACCGGTGCAGTTTCTCTTTCGGGCTCGACGATCTCGGCCGGCTCTCCTGCGACGGCCTTAGCTCTCAAAGGTGGTTCGATCTATGGCGCATTGACGGCGCGAGATGGCGCGATCAGCACGCTGCGCACCAATCTCGACAATCTGTCTGCCCAACTGATTGATTCGGTAAATACCGCCTACAATCCGACAGGGACAACGGGTGACTTCTTCCTCGGGACGGATGCCGGGACCATCGCGGTGGACTCGACAGTGACGGCTTCGAGCCTAAAAGCTTCCGATGGCGGTGCGGCGGGCGACAACACGATTGCAAAGGCGGTCGCGGCCCTCGCATATCGGGTTTTTTCCACTCCAGCCAATTCCATCGACGGCACTTTTTCCCAGTTTTACTCCGATACGGTTAGCGACCTTGGCCAGGCTCTCACGACGGCAAACACGCACGTTTCCAGCCAAACTTCCATTTCGACCCTGGTCACCTCGCAGCGTGACGCGATTAGCGGTGTGTCGCTGGATGAGGAAATGGCCGACCTGATCAAGTACCAGCGGGCGTTCCAAGCTTCTTCCCGTGTGATCCAAGTCATCGACGATTTGCTGGAGGCAGTCGTCACCCAACTCGGCGCATAAAACCTTTAAAACTCCTTCGCCATGCGCATTGCCACCAATACCGTTTCACAGTCCGTGCTCGCGCAGATTCAGAAATTGAGCACGCGCCAATCCACTCTGCAGAACCAGCTCGCGACGGGACAAAAGATCTTCCAGGCTGAAGACGATCCGTCGGCCGTCGGTCGTATTTTGATCTTGGATACGGAAAACCGCCAGATTCAGCAGTTTCAGACCAACGCCAACCGCGCGCTGGAGGTATCCCAGGCGACCTATGCCGGTTTGCAGGACATCAAAAAACTTTCAGATCGTGCGGGTGAAATTGCGACGTTGGGCGCGGGTGCTTCGAGTCCTGATTCGTATCGCGCCTACGCGAAGGAAGTGAACCAGCTCATCGAACAAGCTCTGCAGCTCGGCAATAATCGTCTGCGAAATGACTATCTGTTTGCTGGAACCGCGCTCACGACCGCTCCCTTCACGGCTACGCGCAATGCCAGTGGCGACGTGACAGCGGTCGGCTATGCCGGCAATGCGACTCAGACGAGTGTCCAGATTTCGGAACTCTCGAGTCTTTCGCCGGGCTCGAGTGGAGCAACCAATGCGGGGTTGGCTGGGTTTCTGAACAACCTGGTCGCGCTGCGGGATGCGTTGAACACTGCAACGAGCACGGCGGTTTCTGCCGTGATCCCAAACCTAGAGACATCGGAAAACCTGCTCGTGAATTCTTTGAGTGAACAAGGCGCCGTGCAGCTTCGCATTGAGGTCGCGCAAAACCAGCAGGAGAACAGACTTTCAGGGATTGAGACGACGATGTCGAACGAGGCGGATGCGGACGCTGCTGAAACCGCCGTCAAGCTCAGTCAGACTTCCACCGCTTACGAAGCAGCGCTTTCTTCTGCCACGAAGATTTTGCAGATGTCTCTGCTCGATTATTTGAAATAAAACAGCTTCTTAAAGCCCAGCAAAACACCTTACTCATGAAAGTAAGCCCTGATAACACCCCGACCGACCTCACGTCTTCCGCAGGCCAAGCTCTCCAGCTACCCGAGGGCCTGGTAGGTTTCCCTGAGTTCAAATCTTTCGAGCTGCTATACGTGCCGGATCAGCTGCCCTTCATTTGGATGCGGATGCATGGACCAGAACCTCTTCATTTCGTCGTGATTGAACCCGGCGGGATCATTGCCGATTACGAACTCGAGCTTTTCGACGAGGACGCCGCATTTCTCGGTATCACCGATCAGGCGGATGCGATGGTCTTGAACATCGTCACCGTGAAACCAGGCAAACAAGCTTCTGCCACGGTCAATTTAGCGGGTCCGATCATCGTGAATCGGCGAAGCGGCATTGCCAAGCAATGCGTTTTGGCCAACTACGGGCGCTACAGCGCGCATCATCCCTTGGTCGACAACACCGCGGCCGCCGGCCAAAATTAACCGCCATGCTCGTCCTCACCCGCAAAGTTAACGAATCGATCGTCATCGGCGGTAATATTGAGATCAAAATCACCCGCATTGACGGCGACGTGGTAAAGATTGGCATCGACGCGCCGCGCGACATCCCGATTTTCCGCAAAGAAGTTCTCACCGAAATCGCTGCTAACAACCAGGCGGCGGCTCTCAAGCCTGGCGCGACACTTCCGAAGCTCAACCGCCCGAAACCAGCGGCTCCCGCCCCGCAATCACCCCAACCTCCAGCCTGATCCAAATGAGCACTGTGAATGTCAGAACCCAGACTTTGGCGAATGCACGCGAGCTGGGCCATATCAATGATCTTTTGGGCCGGTCACTCGGGCGCCTAAGCTCGGGCAATCGCCTTAGCGGATCCTCGGCCGATCCTGCGGCCGTTGGTTCTGTTGGGAAACTCGATGCTCAGCACAAGCGCACCCAAGCAGCCGCGATCAATGTGCAAAATGCTGCTTCATTTGTCCAGTCGTCCGTGGGATTTATCGCCAGTATGAGCGGCGTTCTCAGCCGTATGTCCGAACTCACGCAGTATTCACAGGACGGTATGAAGAGCGCGGGTGATATTGCTCTATACCAAGCCGAATTTCAGGGTCTTCAAGACCAGTTGAGACAGACGATCGGTGGTACAGTCGCGGAGATTGGCGGCACTGCTGATGTTTCGAAACCTTTGGGTTCTTTTAACGATATCGCTTTGTACGGGTCTAATCCCACAGGCATGAGTATCGCTTCGAGCTCACATGCTGGCGACGTGATCGTCGTTCCCGAAACTAACCTTCGAGACGGCGCGATGCTCAAACTTTTTCAGCAGGATGCCAGTGGAAACTACACTTTGAGCGTCACGTCGAGTGGCGCGGCGCAATTGATTTCCGATGCGATTGCCGATCTCGGCGACGAACGTTCTGTTTTGAGCGGCGTAGGTAGCCGTTTGGAATACACGGCGAGCACGTTGGCGGTCGAAAGCCAAAATATCGCCTCCGCAATGTCCCGCATTCAAGACGTGGATGTCGCGACGGAATCCACGCGGCTGAGCAAGTTGAATATCTTGCTTGAGAGCAGCACAGCGATGCTCTCGCAAGCAAACCAAGTTCCGAAATCCGTGCTGAAGCTTTTGGAAGCCTAGCTGCAGTTGCGGCCTGCGCCGTTTTACTGGTTAGAGCCGGCCACCGGGTCGGGTTTTTTCGAGACGCCCGTGTATTCGAATTTCTTCCTGAATTCCTCCACGGCCATCGTGCGGGCTTCGCGGGCGTCCTTCGCCTGCCCCGCTGCCTGGAGTTCGCCCATCCGTTTAGCGACCCACCGATTTTTGAAACTTTCCTCTACGGGACCAGCAATGGGCTTGGGAGATCTGATGTTGAAGCAGCCGCCCAAGGCGAAGGCGGCCATAAGGATGCAGAGAGCACGAATACGCATGAGGAGTTTTTGACCTAAATCTTACGCAAGGGTTGCTGTCAAAGCGTCGAGTAATGTTGTTACAGCTCAGCACGTCCAAAAACGCCGCGGGGCCAACCTTTTTATTTCAATTTGTCGATTAGTGCGCACAATTTATTCTCATGAGTGACGAGCCATCGCCCCTTTCACTCCGCCTAAAACCCCGAGCGACTCCGCCCGCAAGCACGCCTCCGCCGGCGGAACCCGTTTCTCCTCAACAGCCTGCGAACGAACCGGCTCCGGCGGAGCCTGTTCGAGACGATTTCGCAAACGATCCGCTTAAGCTACGTCTGAAGCCCAAGACGCCCCCGCTCGCGAGTACGGCGCCTGAAACGCCCATTCCATTTTCCAATCCTCCCATGGCTTCCGCGCCGGTGCCTGCCGCTGTTCCTGCCGCACCTGTTCCGCCACCCGTCCCGGTGGTGCCGATTGCGCCCTCTTTGCCGCCGCCGCGCCCTGCTCCAACCTTCGCCGGAAAACCACCGCTCCCGGTTTTGCCGCCGTCTGTACCGCTTTCAACACCACACGGCGAATCGCAGCCTCCGATTCCCGGTTCGACGCCGCCTCCGTCTTTCAGAGCCGACAAATGGCTCACGGCGATTGTCGTACTCGTGGCGGTGGTGGTCGGCGGATTCTACGCGGCCAAATACCTTTTCAAGGCGCATCCGAAACCAGCTGTGGCAACTAAATCCGCCGCGGCGCCTGGCGTCGAAAACAAAGCGCCGGCTCCGGCAAAGCCGGCGGCGACATCACGTCCCGTGGTGCTCGACAATCCACAGTCCACGGCAGGGAAAGCCGTCGCCCGCGCGCGCGATACGATCGCTGCGATCGAAAAGCGCGATCAGGAGGAAGGCGTCAGCAGCGTTCTTTCCAGCTCAACGTCCGAACCTGCCGTGCCACGCCCATCGGCGGCACCCACGCCATCGCAACCGGGTACAATCACCGCCTCGACTCCATCGGAACAACCGGCAGAACCCGCCAATCAACCCGAACCAGAGGTTGTTCCTAGCGAGCCGTTCAAAGCCTTCGTCAAAAACCTGCGCGTCAACGGCGTTTTCCAAGGGGAAAATGCCCGCGCGATGCTCAATGGGAAAATGTACCACATCGGCGACGTAGTGGACGCAAAGCTCAGCGTCACCTTGTTCAAGGTGGAGGCCGAGGCGAAGCAGCTGATCTTCCGTGACGATACGGGCGCGATCGTGAAGCGCCGTTACTGACGTTTTTCAGGCAAATGCGTCACCAGCGATCCACCGGGCCTTTGGGCACCGGAATCGCCTGCGTATCGTCCACTGAACCCGCCGGGCGCATGAACGACGCCACAAGAGGGGCCGGCTGAAAACGTGGTAACAGTTCGCCGCTTTCGTCGCAAAACTGTTTCCTCCAGGCGAGGTACGCTGATACAGCCGCCTCAAAATCGGCGCGTGTGGTGATTTTGATGATGTGTTTCTTGAACTCAATGGCAGGACCAAAACGTTTCGCATACCAAGGCGCGATTTTGCGGAACATGCGGCAGCCGTGCTCTTCGCCAAAGAATTCGGTCGTGAGCTCAAAGTGGCGACGCATTACGCGCAAGCGTTCCGCAAACGTCGGCTCTGGGGGTAGATTACCGGTTTTTAGAAGTTCGTCTGTACGCTTGAAGATCCAAGGGTCGTAGAAAGCGCCGCGTCCTACGCTCACGCCGGCGCAGCCCGTGTCGTCGATCATTTTTTTTGCGGCTTCGGGGGTTGTCACATCGCCGTTGCCGATCACTGGAACGGTAGGCACGGCCTCGACCACCGCGCCGATGCCGACGAGATTGACGGTGCCGCTGAAGCCTTGTGCGCGTGTTCGGCCGTGAACAAAAATCGCCGTGATCCCCACGTCGACCAGCACACGCGCGAGATCGGGAGCCGTGAGATTTTGCTCATCCCAGCCGAGCCGCATTTTCGCGGTCACGGGGATTTTCACAGCGTCGACCATCCCTTTGGCGAGAGCTGCGGTCTTTTTGAGTTCGGTCATCATCGCCGCACCGCCGCCGATGCCGACGACTTTTTTCACCGGACAACCCATGTTGATGTCGACCGAGGCGGCGCCCATGTCTTCGCAAATTTTTGCGGCGTCTCGCATTTCCTCGGGCACTGAGCCGAATAGCTGGATCGCCATCGGCCGGTCGGCGGGCGAAGTCTGCACCAGCTGGAGAGCTTTGTGATTTCGTTCGATTAAAGAACGCGCGTTCACGAGATCGGTCGTTGCCCAACCGAGTCCGCCCAATTCGCGCAGCGTCAGCCGCATCGGCAGGTTGGTGTATCCGGCCAGAGGAGAAAGGAAAAGTGGCGACGCTAACTCGATCGAACCGATACGCATTACGCCTGAAAGTGAGTGCCGCGTTTCCCGCTGGCAAGACTCTCAAAAAATTAGGGGCGGTCGCTTTCGTTAATCGCTTTTCCGTCAGATCTTCCGGTTTTGTCAGGCGCTTGTCGTGCAACTGTCGGGTAGGTGACGTGGCGTTGGCGAGGCATGATCGCACCGTTATGAATACCGAAAATATCATGGATTGTTCTTCACGCATAAAGCTCGAGCGGCAAAAGCGGTCATGGACACAAGAGCAGCTTGCCGAACGCGCCAAACTGAGCGCGCGCACGGTCCAGCGGATTGAGTGCGGTGCCGACGCATCGGCCGAGACGTTGCGGCTGATCGCCGAGGCGTTTGGGATTTCCGCTGAAAGTCTTCGCGCGACAGCGGTTCGCTCACATTTCAGAGCGCCTTGGGCGCGCTCTGTAACAGCGGTCACAATTGGCGTAGTGCTTTTCACGATCGCGTTCTCCGTCCTGCCGTTATCATTGGCGAAGTTCACGACTCCGCCAAGATTCATCGTTTATTCGGCGATCCTTAATTGGCTGCTTTGGGCTGTGGTGTGCTTCTCGCTGTTTTTTGGCGTCAACGGCTACAGTATTCGCCAAGGCAAACTCCTGGTTCATCGCCTCGGTTGGGCAACGAAGTTCGACCTTGCCCAGCTTTCCGGGTTTGAAGCCAACCCGCACGCCATGATGGGTTCTATCCGACTGTTCGGCAACGGCGGGATATTCTGTTTCCACGGATATTTTCGCAACGCGATACTCGGTCGGTACAAAGCCTACGTCACCAATCCCGCGCTCTGCGTGGTGCTTGAATTCGGCGAGCGCAAAATCGTGATTTCTCCTGATGACCCGCAAACGTTTGTGGAAGCATTGCGCGACGCATCCAGAGGCATCTGCAAGGAGTGAGTTGCCGGCGCGCTGCTGGTTATTGAGGGGCGGCAGGCAGCACGATCTGCGAAATGGCTCTGGCGGATAGTTCATCCCAGATGAAAACTGTCCAGCCAGAGTCGTTTTTGGCGATGAAGCCGTAGCGCATTTTCCCGTTGCGCTCCGTTGGTGTGCCTTCGGTGCAGCGCAGAAAACGCAGACGGAAGAGGGTGCTCACTGTGTGTAGTTGTCCGTGCCTGCTAAATGTCGATGGCGGTTTCATCGCGGCGAGCTGCTGTGGTGAAAAGTCAGAGACTGCTTCACTCGCGGCGCCGCTCCACCAGATCCATTTGGACGCATCGTTCTCCGTGCCTTGCAGGAGTTGGCCAAGCGTGCCGGTTTCGTCAGCGACGTCGTAAAGGCGTGCGCGACGGGTGAATGTCTCTGTCGCGTATTCGACGATGGATACGCTGCGGACCGAACAGCGTTGGCCAGCGACAGTGACGGACCGCCCGACGCTAAAAACTGCCGGAGGCGGAGTTCGTGGTCCGCTCGGTTCGCCTCGCGAACACGAGATCGGCACGCACCGCGTGAACTGGAACGCGAAAAAGAGCGCGATCACGAGCCCGGTGATGATTTTGCCAACGCCATTGCCACTGCCGGATCCAGAGTCTGAAGACGCAGAGCTGAACGCTCTAGTCATATTATAACTAGCTGGAAGTTCGGCATGGAAAGCGTTTTTCACCATCTGACGCGTGATGGTTTGGCCAATGTAGTGCTCGATTTCACCGCCTAACCAACTGACGACCAACGTCGTGTCGCTTTTCGCGTTAAAGTAGTTCGAGCGGTCTCCGCGTTCTACGCCCTCGGGAGCTTCGCCTTCGATGAGAGCGACCGTCGAGTTGCCAACGAAATCGACTATGCCGCTGAAATCGTCGACTTGAATGCGATCACCCAGCGAAACGCGTGCGACCTGGTTTGCCGTGAAGGGCTCTTGTGGTTCAAAATATTGAAAGAAGCGCCACGAAGGACCGTTTTCATCTTCTTCGAACACGAGTGTGGCTTCTTCGCCATTCGTGGCCTTCAGGAAAAATTCGTTCCATGCGTAGCGTTCGCCGTCCACCTCGGTGTACAACACGACACGGCCGCAGATTTTATAAGTGCGGTCGAACAACGAACCGCTCATACCGATGCGGAGTGCGGTGGGGTTAGCGGTGTTCATGGGTTATTGAAAAAGTGCGGTACAAAGCGGCTGAGATTCCCCGTGATCAGAGTCGTGTCTTCGCGGATTCCGAGGCCGGCGGCTTCGTGGTCAACAATCCATGCGCCAAAAATGGGATGATTGCCCTCGAAGCAAGGGATGGTTGCGCGTTGCTGAAAAACGAAACCCTCTTCGCCATACTCGCCGTCGCTTGTGAGGACCGCTTGGCCGTTCTCGTAAACGGAAACGTTGCTGCCTTCCCTGCCGAGAAGCGGCTTGCGCACATAGCTTCCAAGCATCGCCTGCTCAGTCGCGCTCGCAGGGAGCAAGTTGGGATGCTCGGGATAAAGCTCCCACAGGATCGGCAGAATCCCCTTGTTGCTCAGCAGCATTTTCCAAGGTGGCTCGAGAAAACGCGTGGAAGCTTTCTCGAGGTGCTGCGCGAAATCCTCCGCCCACATCCATTCCCATGGATAAAGCTTAAAGCAGCTGGAGATAGATTGTAGTTCGACATCGACGAAGCGCTGCGCCTGCCCATCCCACCCAATATCTTCGACCGCGAGCCACTTCGTCTTGATTCCCGCCTGTTCGCAGGTGTCGCGCAGATAGTTCACCGTCATGCCGTCTTCGTCATGATCGCGTACGCTGGCGAAATGCACCAGGTCACCGCCGCGTCTCTGCCACGCTGCGATCAGCCGTTCGTGGATGCTGTTGAATTGATCGGCAGCCGGCCGGCACTCCTCCAGCCAAAACCATTGTGCGACTGACGCCTCAAGGAGAGAAGTGGGCGTGTCCGCGTTGTATTCGAGAAGCTTGGGCGGGGTTGCGCCGTCGTACGCGAGGTCGAAGCGTCCGTAGAGACTGAAATCGTCGCGTTCCCAAGACTGCAAGATCGCAGGTCGGGCCGCTTCCGGAATGCGCAAGCGATCCCACCAATTTCGCTCGATGATCTGCTCGGCGGCGTCGATGCATAGGCGATGCAGCGTATTGGCGGCTTGTTCGAGTTCGTCGACTTCACGGGCGGTCAACTCATAACATGCCGACTCGTCCCAATACGGGCCGTTTTCGTGAGAGTGGTAAGTGAGGCCGATTTCCTCGACCTTCCGTCGCCAATCTTCCCTCGGAGTGCAAACAAGCCTTCGCATTTAGGAGAAAAAGGACCGTCCGCCGTAGTGGTGATAGCTGCTGCCGAACCCGCCGCGAGAGACAGGAGGCGTGTGAACGCGGTCCCACGCGCGTCGGCCATCGGCATTTGGCGCCGAAAGGTTGACGATGCTTTCATGAGGACGCGGTCCCCATTGGCCGCCATAATAATAAATCGGCGGCGAACCGGGCTGCATCTGTCGCACAGAGTTGTAGCGTTCAGGATACCAATTCTGAAAAGGCGCGTGATAGTAGCCCACGCCCTGCAAATAGTGGTCGTTCGGATAAACGGTTTCTGCCGGAGGAAGGTTTTTAGCCGATCGATCTCCGCAGCCGGTGAGTGCGCCTGCCGCGATGCCACCGAGGAGAACGAGTTTGATCTGCGAGCTGCGTTTGCGGCTTTGATTCATCAGAGATGATCAATGGCAGGAGTGACTCGGTTACCCGAGCATGGCTGCTGCGACGATGATGCAGACGCCAAGAATCACCGCTCCGCCCACCAGCGCGGCGGCGACGTTTTTGTTCTCGATGATTTCCTTGTGCAAGTTGCCCGGCGTGCATTTGTCGAAAATGACATAGCCTGCGATGGCGGTCATGATGCCGACCAACGCGAACAACATCATATAGCCAATCGCCTGTCCGAGCGAGGAGGCGTGCCAGCCTGCTGAAGCGGTGTTAACCACCGCGTCTGCGGCATGCGCCGGGATTGTGATCAAGCCGGCGAGGAGGACGCCTGCGAATGCGACGAGTTTGTTGAATTTCATTTGGGGTGTAGAAAAACGAGAGCGACGAGAATAGATGTTTCCGCGGCTTAGGCCTATTACAAAGTTGAGGTTTTTTTCGAAAAACCCGCCAGACGAGCTTTCACTGTACGACGATCGAGATCAAGGCGCCGTGCCGTTTCCTCAATGGTGCCGGCCTGTTCGTAAACGATCCGCGTATAACGCTCGAGCAGTTGTTCTGCGGTGAGTGTGCCGCGCTCGATGATTGTGTTCCAGTCGTCGGCCGCGCCGTGCTCAAGCGGGCCAGCCGGTTTGTAATCGCCGCGGAGAACGAGGTTGCGCAGGCATTGCTCAAGCTCCCGGAAATTGCCCGGCCACGCGTAGCGGTTACCAAGGTTTTTGTTGATCCATTCGATCGCTTCGCGTGCAAAAGGTTCTGCCTCGTCGTTCCCGAGCATTTTCTGCGCGATGTGTCGTGTCATCGTGAGAAGATCGCCCGGCGCGTCGTCGAGCTGTTCGCGGAGCGATGGCGTTACGATTTGGTCCGAGCAAAGACGGTAATAAAAATCCTCCCGAAAACGTGCGGCGCGAATCTCCGTTGGCAGATCACGATTGGTTGCGGCGATGATTTTTCCTTTGAAATGAAGCGTTTCGGTGCTGCCGAGCGGCTGAAACGTCCGCGATTGCAGCACACGAAGCAGCTTTACCTGGATGCTCGCATCCACTTCGCCAATCTCGTCGAGAAACACGGCGCCGGAGGGCGGGCAGACTTCCATCCAGCCGGCGCGATCCGCCAGCGCACCTGTGAATGCCCCGCGGCGGTGTCCAAATAATTCTGACTCAATGAGAGTGGGCGAGAGTGCGGCGAGGTTGAGAGGATAAAATCCCTGTGCAAAATCTTCGTGAAAGCCGCCCCGTTTAGCCTCGTAAGGAATGTAGCGCGACATGGCGAGCGCCCGGGCGACCAGCTCTTTGCCGGTACCGGATGGTCCGGTAATCAAAGTCGCGAAGTCGCCCATGTGGGCGTACAGCGCTCGTCGATAACGATCGAGATTGTGCGTGCAGATCGACTGCCAAATCGCCGCGCGGAGCTGCGCCATCGGTTTCGAACTGCCGACCAGCGAAAGGAAAATGTTATGGAATGCGCGGCGTATCTGAAACGCACAGGCAAACAGATGTGGCGCCGTGTGCGTGTCGAGTACGAGCAACCCAGGGAGGATGAAGCACCGTTGCACGTCGTCCCGAAATGCGGGGAAAAAGTCGACGCGACCACCTTCGCCTTTACCCTGGAGCGACGTGAGAATCACGCGATCGAACCGTGGAGCGTATGTCTGATAGAGCCAGTATCCGGCGACTTCCTCGTAGAGCGCCAAATCCGCCGCGGCGACGCGACCCTCTTTCGGCCAACGCGTGCGTACTTGAGCGACGATATTCGCGCAGCGTGCCGCGATGGCGATGATGTTGGGGTGCGATGCGGTTGTGGGCGGACGCGTATTCCACTCGGCGCCGGCGGCCTGAAAGTCGGCGCCAAGGGCTGCTGCTTCGGCCGCGATTCGCTCAGGCAAAAACGGGTTCGAGGCATTGATGCGCTTCACGGCCTCAGCGAACAAGCGATCTTCCTCGCGGAGTACCTGACTCAAGAGTTTGGACATTCTTTGTGTACAGCTGTACACAAAATGTAAGGCGTGTCGAGGCAGTTCAAGCACCGCGAATTTCGTTAGCTCCTGCCAACTAGGGAAAACCGAAACTCGGGCTGCTGTTGGCCCGCTCTGAGCAATAGATGTCGCCGTAGTTTAACTCACGTCATCATGAAAATAAAATCCATGCTCCTAGCCGGCTTAGCCGTGCTTGTTTCCGCTACGACGTCGCTTTTCGCTGGCGGCACTCTCACGCCAACGACGGCTGTTCAACAACCAATTAAAATCAACAGCCACCAGGCGAACGTCACGATTAACAACGGCTTTGCTCAAGTGGAGGTTCTGCAGACCTTCTTTAATCCAAATCCCACTGACCTCGAGGCCGTTTATGCGTTTCCCGTGCCGAAGAGTGCCAGCCTGGCCGAGGTCACCATCAACACCGGTGAAAAGACGCTTCAGGGTGAAGTTCTCGCGAAGAAAGATGCCGAAACCGTTTACGAGGAGGAAAAGAAATCCGGCAACGATGCCGGTATCGCCAAGAAGAACAGCTATCAGACGTTTGAGTTCCGAGTCTCGCCTGTGCGCGCGAATTCGGAAGTGAAATTACGCTTCGTTTATTATCAGCCGCTCGAAATCGATTCGGGCGTCGGTCGCTTTCTTTATCCGCTTGAGGACGGTGGGACAGACGAAGTCGCGAAGACCTTTTGGACAACCAACTCGCAGGTGGAAGGCAATCTCACCATCAATGTTGAGTTAAAATCTGCTTGGCCGGTGAGCGATGTGCGCGTGCCTGGTTTTGAAACCGCTGCCGTGACCAAGAAAATCGCCGACGGTCACTATCAGGTGACGCTCGATCGCGCAGGCGCGAAACTCGATCGCGACTTCGTGTTCTACTATCGGTTGGCCGATAATCTTCCCGGCCGTGTCGAAGTGATCCCTTACCGCGGCTCGAAGGACAAACCCGGCACGTTCATGATGGTGGTGACGCCGGGCGTTGACTTAAAGCCGATCACGCACGGCGCCGACTACGTGTACGTCCTCGACGTTTCTGGTTCGATGCAGGGGAAAATTCACACGCTGGCGAGCGGCGTAAGTCAGGCGCTCGGGAAGATGCGCCCCGAGGATCGCTTCCGCATCGTGTCCTTCAGCACAAGCGCTCGCGAAGTTCTCGACTGGACCGCGGCAACGCCTGAAAACGTGCAGCATGCGGTTGAAGTCGTCAAAGGATTGAAGACAGAAAACTCGACCAACCTTTTCGCGGGGATTCAGCTTGGATTGGAGAAACTCAACGCAGACCGCGCCACCAGCCTCGTTCTGGTAACCGATGGTGTTGCCAACGAAGGCGTCGTCGAGCCTGCGGCGTTTCACAAGCTCCTTAAAAATTACGATATCCGCGTGTTCGGTTTCCTGATGGGAAATAGTTCGAACTGGCCGCTCATGCGCACGATCACCGATGCTACGGGTGGATTTTACGCGGGCGTGAGCAACGACGACGACATTGTTGGCCAACTCATCCTTGCGAAGTCGAAGATCTGTTTCGAAGCGCTGCACGACGCTTCGTTTAAATTCTCCGGCGCACGCGTATTCGACACGACCGGCGACTATCCCAACAAAATCTACCGTGGCCAACAGCTGGTGATCTTTGGCCGCTATGAAGGCGCGGGGCAGGCGACGGTGACGCTGAAGGCTAAACTTACGGGCGATGATAAAACGTACACGACGACGTTTAATTTCCCCGAGGTTGACACCGATAATCCTGAAATCGAACGCCTCTGGGCGATGGCTCAAGTCGAACAAATTGAACTGAAGGAAAATATCGGTGTGCTTTCGCCTTCCGAGTCGAAGGACGGGATCACCGCGATCGGCGTGAATTATCAAATTGTCACGGATCACACCTCGATGGTTATCCTCGACGACGCAACGTTCGCGAAGCGTGGCATCGCGCGCAACAACCAGCAGCGTGTGGCGACGGAGCGGGCGGCGCAGAGCGTGCGGTCGGCTCAGCCGATAAAGAACTATCGAGTCGATGCGCAGAACCCAACTTACAGCGCTCCGGCTCACCACATCAACCATGGTGGCGGAGGAGGCGGTGGTGCGCTCGACGCGAAAACTGGCAACGCGCTCCTGCTTCTTTTCCTCGCTGCGGCCTGTTTCTACGCGCGCCGCTATATGAGAGCGGGTTCGCAGAAGGAATGATGACACGCGAGACGCCGGGTGCCACCAGCGTGCCCGGCGTCTTTTCACAGCGAGATTATACGACGTTGTTATGAAAAAAGCCCCTGTGATCACGTTCGCCGTCGCGTGTGTCGCGCTCTGTGTGCATTTGTTGCCCGGCTTAGGCACGGAGCTTGAAATGAGCCGCTCGGGCTTACGGGAAGGCGAAATTTGGCGTCTCTTGACCGGGCATCTGACACACTTCACGACAGAACATTTAAAATGGGATCTCGTGGTTTTTGGTGCTCTCGGCTCGTTAGTGGAGTTGCGCAACCGAAGGCACTTTCTGTCGATCCTGGCGGGCAGTGCAGTCGCGATCTCGCTCGCGGTGATTTGGTTTCAGCCGCAGTTCACGACTTATCGTGGCCTCTCAGGTGTGGACTGCGCGCTCTACGGCTACATCGCTATGGATATACTTATCCTCTCCCTTTTGGAAAGAAGGCGCGGGCCTGCGCTGGTCGCTGGCGCAGCGTGCGTGTTCTTGGTCGCGAAGGTCGTATTCGAGATGGTGACGGGCCGTGCGTTCTTCGTCGACAGCGCGGCAAGTTTCACGCCGGTCCCACTGGCTCACTTGGTAGGCGCCTGTGTTGGAGCTGGCCGCGCACTGCTGAGTGGCAGATCGCTCGCCGGGCGTTCGAAGTTGCGATTTTCGAAGTCAGTCGTGCAGGCCTGATTCGGTTTCTGCGCTCGGCGGACGCCGCAGGGATCGGAGTTTACGCGGGGGTGGTTACCGGTGATCGGCCGGGCGGTCGGATTTGTGGCTAAAATCTTACCGAACCATTCGCAAAAGAGAAAAACCGGGTCAGATTCCGAAAACCCCGTTTTCCTGCCATGATAAAAATGCTTTCTCGGCGGGCGATAGCCCTGGTTGCTCTGTCTGATGTTTCAAGCGCCTCGCTGCACGCGAGCGAAGCCAATATCAAAATCCCGGACTTTGACGCTGTGTCGTTTCAACTGCTCGGCCAGAACGTGAGCGGCCACTCCGTTCTGATCACCGGGTTGGTGGTGTGTGTCCTTGGCTGCTTGTTCGGCTTATGGCAGTATTGGCAGACGAAGAGACTCCCTGTTCATTCCAGCATGGCGGCGGTGTCACAAGTGATCTGGGAAACCTGTAAAACTTACCTCGGACAGCAGGGTAAGTTCTTGGTCGGCCTCTGGGGAATCATCGCGGTTTGTATCATCTATTATTTTTCCGGCTTGGAAAAGGAGCCGGTGCCGCACGTGCTGATTATTCTCGGCGCTTCGGTGCTGGGGATCTTGGGAAGTTACGGTGTTGCTTGGTTCGGCATTCGTATCAACACGATTGCCAACTCGCGCGCCGCATTCTCGGCGCTTCAAGGCAATCCACTGCGCACACTCGGCATCCCACTGCGCTCGGGCATGAGCGTGGGCCTGCTGCTCGTCTCCATTGAGCTGCTGTTCATGATTTGTATCTTGAACTTTGTTCCGCGCGATGTCGCAGGCGCTTGTTTCGTTGGTTTTGCAATCGGTGAGTCGCTGGGCGCGAGCGCTCTGCGCATTTGCGGCGGTATTTTTACGAAGATCGCCGACATCGGTGCCGATCTGATGAAGATCGTTTTTAATTTGCCCGAAGACGATCCACGAAACCCCGGCGTGATCGCCGATTGCACGGGCGACAATGCCGGTGATTCCGTTGGTCCGACGGCCGACGGCTTTGAAACCTACGGCGTGACCGGTGTGGCGTTAATTGCGTTTCTCGCGTTGGCGCTTTCGGCGGCCGAAAACCAGGGGCTTTGCGCGACGCTGATCATTTGGCTTTTCGCGATGCGTATTCTGATGGTGGTGACGTCGCTGATCTCGTACGCGATGAACGAGGCGATGAACAAGCTGCTCTTTGCCGACTCGCGTGACTTCAACCTTGAGCAACCGCTCACGCACTTGGTTTGGATCACTTCGGTTGTTTCGGTTTTAGTCACGTTTGCGGCGAGCTACCTTCTTCTGGCCGATGTGCCGGGGCACGCCGGGATGTGGTGGGTGTTGTCGTTTATCATTTCGCTCGGCACGATCGCGGGTGCAGTCGTACCCGAATTCACAAAAGTCTTCACGAGCACAGAATCGCGTCACGTGAAGGAAACGGTGACGTCCTCGCGTCAAGGTGGGGCGTCGTTGAATATCCTTTCTGGATTCGTGGCGGGTAACTTTTCGGCATTCTGGATCGGTTTGACGATCCTCGGCCTGATGACGGCGGCGTATTTCTTCAGCCAAAATCCCGCCGTGTCGGCGATTATGCCGGGTGACATCGGTTTCGCGGCGCCGATTTTTGCGTTCGGCCTTGTCGCTTTCGGTTTTCTCGGCATGGGGCCGGTGACGATTGCCGTCGATAGCTTCGGCCCGGTCACGGACAACGCACAATCCGTCTATGAACTGAGCCAGATTGAGACGCGTCCGGGAATCGCGGAAGAGATTAAAAAAGACTTTGGTTTTGTGCCGGACTTCGAACAAGCGAAGTACCAGCTCGAGAAAGGCGACGGGGCCGGCAACACGTTTAAAGCCACAGCCAAACCAGTGCTTATCGGCACAGCGGTGGTAGGTGCGACAACGATGGTGTTTGGCATTATTCTCATGCTCCAACAGGTGTATGGCGGCGCGATCGAAAAGCTCTCGCTCGTGCATCCCGGCCCGATCCTTGGCCTCCTTACGGGCGGCGCTGTGATTTATTGGTTCACTGGCGCGAGTACGCAGGCCGTGGTTACCGGCGCGTATCGAGCGGTGGTTTATATTAAACGCAATATGCGGCTCGACGCTGCGACAGCCTCGACTGAAGCATCGAAGGAAGTGGTGCGCATCTGCACGCAGTATGCGCAACGCGGCATGGTGAACATTTTTGTCGTTGTCTTTTGTTTCGCCCTCGCGCTGGCGTTCTTCGATTCGTTTTTCTTCATTGGTTATTTAATCGGCATCGCGTTTTTTGGACTCTACCAGGCGATCTTTATGGCGAATGCCGGCGGCGCTTGGGACAATGCGAAGAAGATTGTCGAAGTGGAGTTGAAACAGAAACATACACCGCTGCATGCGGCTACGGTGGTTGGCGACACGGTGGGCGATCCCTTTAAAGACACGTCTTCGGTCTCGCTTAATCCAGTGATTAAATTTACGACGCTTTTCGGTCTGCTCGCGGTCGAGATCGCGGTGAAAATGGAAAATCTCACAGTCCGTTATTCGATCGGCGCAGCGATTTTGGCCCTGGCGATCATCTTTGTTTACCGCAGCTTCTACAGCATGCGGATACCGGAAGATCCCACGGACGATGCGGCTGTGAAGGCGATGTTGAAGAGCCAGTAGGTGATTTCCGTGAGGCAAGTCGCGGAAAGTTTCCGGGTGCATGAGGCGCGAAGAAAAGCGGCCGGGTGAGGAACCGCGTTGCCGAGGATGCGGTCGGCCCGGCGGATTTCTCGCCCTTGAAAACATTCACCTGCAGTAGCTGCCGCCAGCCGGTTTTTTTTGAAAACATTCGTTGTGAGTGTTGTGGCAGCGCACTTGGTTTTGTCGCGGCTGCCGGCACGATGCTGGCATTTTCCGGTGAACGCGACGACGCCTGGAAATCCGTGGGGAGAACCAGTTCCGAGACCTATAAGCCTTGCCGGAATTATCGCTGTGAAAATGTTTGCAATTGGGTAATGCGGACGACCGACGAAAACGAATTCTGCGAGTCGTGCCGTTTGACCGAAATCATTCCCGCGCTCAGCCAGCCTGAGAATAAGGACCGTTGGTTCCGCCTGGAGCAGGCGAAGCGGCGGCTCATCTACTCGCTTCTGGGGTTAAAGCTCCCTCTCCGGACGCGAATAGATGATCCTGAGCGCGGGTTGTCATTTCGGTTGCTCGAACAAATACCCGGGCAGGCGCCCATTTTGACCGGCCACGCAGACGGAGTCGTCACGCTCAACATCGCGGAGGCTGACGATGCGCATCGCGAGAAAACGCGGACTGCGATGCGTGAGCCGTACCGGACGCTGCTGGGGCACTTTCGTCATGAAATCGGCCATTATTTCTGGATGCTTCTGGTGGATGGTTCGGAATGGCTGGGGGAGTTTAGAAAATTATTCGGCGACGAACGCCAGAATTACGCTCAGGCGTTGAAGTCGTACTATGACAACGGCGCTCCGGCTAATTGGGCCGAAAATTTTATCAGTGCGTATGCTTCGGCTCATCCGTGGGAGGACTGGGCGGAAACTTGGGCGCACTATCTGCACGTGACGGACGGCTTGGACACGGCGCGTGCTTGGGGTGTGAATTTGCAGCCGCCGAAGCGCGATGTCGCAGCGGTGAATGCCGCAAATTTACAGCGCGGGATCGACGACTTTGGTACAAAGTTGCTTGAGCAATGGCTGCCGCTCACGCGTTTTCTCAACAGCTTGAACCGGAGCCTTGGCCATGCCGACGCGTACCCATTCACCGTGGCGACGCCTGTTTTGGAAAAGCTCCGCTTCATCGACCGCGTCATCAAGGCCACCGCTGAAACCCCCGACACCGGAAATTCGGAACCGGCCGACTTGTCATCAATTAGATGACAAACCTCTGAGGGCGCGATGAAGCCGTTCAACCGATTGTCATTTAACGGATGACAATCGATGTGGCGCGAAGGGCGGGCAATCGTCTGCTCCTCCGTGAGGGATTTGGCTCTCAGCTAAGCGCGCTGACGGCGGTTTTCATCCGGCGCAGGGCTTCGGCGAGCGTGGAGCGTGGGCAGCCGAAGTTGATTCGGACGTACTTGCCGCGTGGGGTGCCGAAGAACGAACCATCAGAAAAGCCTACGCCATGTTTTTCGAAGTGGGCGATGGGATCGGCGAGGCCGAGGGACTCGACGTTGAGCCAGGCGAGATATGTGGCCTCGACGGGAGCTTCGATTTTTACGCCGGGCAGTTCACGCGCCAGAAAATCGAAAATGAAATCGCGGTTGCCGCGGAGGTAGGCGAGGAGTTGCTGACGCCAATCTTCGCTATCGCGATAGGCGGCTTCGCACGCAGCGTAGCCGAGTGTGGTGACCTCGGCGACGATTCCGGCGGTCGCTCGCACAAAGGTGGCGCGAAGTTTCGGGTCGCTGATGATCGCGATCGAGGTGCCGAGGCCGGGGACGTTGTAGGTCTTGCTCGGCGCCATGAGTGTGATGGTGCGTGCTGCGATTTCAGAACCAATCATTCCTGTTGGCACGTGGGGGATGTTGTCGAGGATCAGATCGCAATGGATCTCGTCGGAGCAGAGGATCAGGTTGTGGCGAAGGCAGAAATTGGCGATTTGTTCCAGTTCGTTGCGGCGAAATACGCGGGCGATGGGATTGTGCGGATTGCACAGGAAAAAGAGCTTCGTTCTGGGCGTGACCGCGCGCTCCATCGCGTCCCAGTCGATTTCCCACTTTCCGTTGTTTAGCATCAGAGGCACGGTGAGTGCTTCGCGGCCGGAGTTTCGCGGCGCGGTCATGAACGGCGGGTAAACGGGCGTGTTGCAGAAGACTTGTTCGCCAGGTTGGGCGAAGGCCTGGGCGGTCACGTTGAGGCCGACAACAAGACCTGGCAGCCAGACGAGCCACGATGGATCGACGGTCCAACCGTAGCGGTTTTTCAGACCCGAAACGACGGCTTCGATTTCCGACTTTGTCGGACGTGCGTAGCCGAAAATCCCGTGATCGACGCGTCGGTGCAGCGCTTCGATGATGGCTGGCGGGGAACGGAAATCCATGTCGGCCACCCAGAGCGGAAGGATGTCGCGGCCTTCGTATTTCTGCCATTTTTGGGAATCGGTTCCCAAGCGCGGGTGAACGGTGTCGAAGTCAAAATTCATGAAAGGTCTCACCGGTAGGGCATGACTGCGGATTGCGCAACCAACGACTGCCGTGAGTGAGTCGAGTTTTCACGCCTGTGACGTCACACTGTTGGACATTTTTTCACGGCGCAGTTTATAAGAGGAATGATAAGAAGCGGTAGAACAGAAACTTACGTAGGTGGCCATCCTCGGCATCCGGTGAGCTAGAGTGGCGTATCGAAAATCAAAAACCACAAAAACAGGAGAACAATTACTATGAGACTCATTCGTTACACTTACCCAAACAGTCGTGCTCTTGCTCCCGTCTTCGGCTCTGCGTTCCGCAATCCGTGGGTCGGCCTGGAGAGCGAGATTGACCGCATGTTTGAATCCGCGCTCGGCGACTTTGTTGGTGCTGCTGCGCCGGATCGTTTTCCCGTAGATCTCTACGAGGACAAGGACAACACGTATGTGCGTGCTGAACTGCCAGGCGTCGATCGCGCCGACATCAATGTCGAGATGGTTGAGGATTATCTGACCATCACCGCTGCTCGCAAAGCGAAGGAAGGCGACAAGGAGGAATCCTTCTCGTTCAGCCGCTCGGTTTCGATTCCCGGCGCCGTGCAGGCCGACAAAGTAGCCGCTGCTTACGAAAACGGCGTGCTGACGGTGACGCTGCCGAAACGCGAAGAAGCCAAGCCGAAAAAGATCAGCGTGAACGTCAACTAACTGACAACCGAACTTAATCAAAGGAGAAAAATTACCATGTCACTCTTAACTTCCATGATCCCAAGCTTTGCCCGGACGCCCGCTCGCAGCGATGAAGGCAAACCCTCCACGCCCGCGGTAAAGCCGGTGTACGATATCAAAGAAACACCCGAGGCTTACGGCGTGACCGTGCAATTGCCCGGCGTATCCAAAGAAGGGCTGTCCATCACCGCGGAGGAAAGCACGCTCATCATCCGAGGCGAACGCAGCTGGAAACGGCCGACAGGCTGGACCTCGCTTTATCGCGAGTCGTCCGATCTCGCCTATGAGCTGGTGCTCGAGCACGACAACTCAGTCGATATTGAAAAGGTCCATGCGGAGCTTCGCGACGGCGTTTTGCGCGTGTCGCTTCCAAAAACCGAGGCACGCAAACCGCGCAAGATTGCTGTCAGCTAAAAACAACGAAACACATCCTTGAACCAAAGGCCGGTGCTCCTCGGAGCCCGGCTTTTGCAATTTCGGAAGCACTCCCGATTTCATGTGCCGTGAGGCATGCTGCAGAACGCTATTTTGTGTGTACGTTGTGGTATGAGCGAATCCGGCCCGGTGCTTTTCTACGACGGTGAATGCGGCTTGTGCGCCCGTTGTGTGAGGCTGTTGCTCTGGGCGGATCGCAAGCGGCGGAGGCTTCGATTTGCGCCTCTGCAGGGAAGGGCGGCGCAAGCGTTTTTCGCGGATCGAGGTGTGGGAGCGGATCAAGTGGCGAGTGTCGTGTTTGTCCGCAACTGGGAAACGCGAAACGAAGCGAC
This sequence comes from Nibricoccus sp., assembly GCA_047600805.1. GTDB lineage: Bacteria > Verrucomicrobiota > Verrucomicrobiia > Opitutales > Opitutaceae > JADKHC01. The sequence continues at coordinate 3,502,493 of JASGKG010000001.1, read as the reverse complement.
GGTTCTTGAAAAATCCGACGCGTTGATCGCGGCTGCATCGACCGCCGGCGGAGTTCTTCGCGTTTTGGCTCTGCTCAAGGTTGTGCCTGCTTCATGGCGCGACGCGATTTACGCCTGGGTTGCGCGTCACCGACGGAAATTTTTTGGCGACTGCTCGACAGACTTGCTGCCAACAAAGGCAGATGGCGAAAGGTTTTTGTTGTAGCGGAGGTTCAGAGGGCTGTCGCACGCAGAATGGTTCGTTCGCTGGACAAGACGCTTTCTTGGCATACGGTGCGTGACGATGAGCAAAATCCTTCCACATCTTTTCGAGCAGAACAAAGCTTGGGCTGAAGCTATTCGCGCGAGGGATCCGGAATTTTTTCAGAAATTATCGCGCCAGCAGGCGCCCGAGTATCTTTGGATTGGTTGTTCAGACAGTCGCGTGCCGGCAAACGAGATTGTGAATCTCATGCCGGGCGAGTTGTTCGTTCATCGAAACATCGCGAATGTAGTCGTTCACACTGACCTGAATTGCCTTTCAGTGATGCAGTTCGCGGTCGATGTGTTGAAAGTGAAACACATCATGGTGGTGGGGCACTATGGTTGCAGTGGCGTCCAATCGGCGATGCGTTGCGACCGCATCGGCGTGGCGGATAATTGGCTTCGGCACATCCAAGACGTCTGTGAGAAACATGACCACTGCCTGAAGGTTATCCCGAACGAAGCGGGACGCCTTGACCGGTTGTGCGAGCTGAACGTGGTCGAGCAGGTCCGCAATGTGACCCAAACCTCGATCGTGCGCGACGCCTGGGAACGTGGCCAGACGCTTGCGGTGCACGGTTGGATCTACGGCATCAAAGACGGCCTGTTGCGCGATTTGCACGTCACCTCTACGAAGGTGGCGGAGGCTGAGACGGCTTACCGCTCGGCGGTGGCGGTGTTGAGCGCGGCTTAAATTGCGCGCATTGTCCGCAGCGATATTGACTCTGTGCGAGCGCTCCCCAGACAGAGGGCGTCTCGATGAAAAGACTAAAAGTCCTTTTTAGCTGCACCTTGATGTTCCTCCTGCCGGTTGCGGCGGGTCTGATGCGCGCTGCGGACGCGGCGCCTGCACCGGCTGATCCTGCGGTAGAGCAGGCCAACAACACGGCTGCGGCGGCCGCGGTAGCCTCAGGCAAAGTCCAAGTGGCCAAGCCTGGGCAAGATTTGCTGGAGCACCTGGTGGATGTGGTGCTCCAGGCTTTTAACGTGGAGAGCAGCGGCAACACCGTGACGCACTATGTGATTAGTGCGTTGTTCTTGGTCGGTGCGTTTCTGCTGCGGCACTTGGTGGCGCGGATTTTTTTCGCGTTTCTGAAGAAGTTGGCGGCGCGAACGGAAACAACTTTGGACGACAAAATGTTTCCGGCGTTGGAAGCGCCGGTGGCGGCGTTCATCACGGTCACTGGTATTTTCGCGGCGCTAAAGGTCCTAAAATTGACCGAAGCAGCGGATCGCGCGGTCGGCTACGGGGCCACGGTGGCGTTTTCTCTGGTTATTTTCTGGGGACTGTTCCGAGCGTTCAATGCGCTGCTCGAGCACCTGCACGAGGTCGCGGTGGACAGACAGATGGGCATCGCGGCGTTCATGCCGTGGATCAAGAAGACGCTCATCGCGATCTTCGTCGTGATTGGTGCGTTGATGGTGATTCAGAGCCTGGGCTACAACGTCTCCACGCTGCTGCAAGGTCTCGGCATCGGTGGACTCGCGTTTGCGTTGGCCGCGCAAGACACGATCGCCAACCTCTTCGGCTCGCTCGTCGTAGCCACCGACCAGCCCTTCAAACTCGGTGAGACCGTGAAGATCGGCGACGAAGTTGGCATGGTCGAGGACATCGGCTTGCGCTCGACCAAAATCCGCAAGGTGGACCGCAGCCTCTTGATCATCCCGAACAAGAGCGTCGCGGGCGGCAACATCATCAACCTTTCGCGTTTCAATGGTCGTCGCGTTGAGCAGGTGCTCGGCCTGACTTACGATGCCACTGCGGCGCAAATCGAAGAGCTCGTGGGCACGATCAAAAACCTTTTGCAGGCGGAGCCGGCGATCGACACGAATTCGGTCAACGTGTACTTCCGCGACTTCAGCGCGTCGTCGCTCGACATTTGGCTCACGTATAATGTTAAGGATCCCGATTTCGCCAAGCACATGGCACTCCGTCAGCGGCTCAACCTCACCTTCATGAAGCTTGTAGAAGAGCGTGGACTGTCGATGGCATTCCCGACACAGACGATCTATCTGGAGAACGTCTCCGGGAAAAAATCGTCAGCTCCGCAAAGCTAAACACGCCTCGAGCGCTTCTGAACCATGCCAGCCCAGCCGCAGGTTAAAAGTGAAGTTGCGGCGCTCATCGCACGTAAAGATTTCGGAGCGCTCAAGAAGTACCTTGAGCCGTGGTTGCCGCTGGACATCGCTCCGCTGCTCGCGGAGTTGTCGGTGGCGGAATTGGGCTCGTTGTTTCGTTGTTCGACCAAGGAGTTGGCTGCGGCGACGTTTGGCTATCTTCCCACCGACACGCAGCACAAGGTGATCAAACTGCTCAGCCAAGAGCAGGCGGCCGCGTTGCTCAACGCATTGCCCCCCGACGACCGTACAGTGTTTCTCGACGAGATGCCGCTCGATGTGGCGATGCAGATGCTGTCGTTGCTCTCGCCCGAGGAGCGTCAGGTTGCGCAAGAGCTGCTCGCATATCCGGAGAACAGCGTTGGCCGGATGATGACGATGGATTACGTCGCGGTGCGTCCGGAGTGGAACGTGCGTGAGGCGCTCGAGTACATTCGCAGCCATGGTTACGATCGAGAGACGTTGAACATGATCTACGTCGTCGACGAAAGTGGGCGCCTGATCGACGACATTCGCGTGCGACGTTTCCTGCTGGAGCCGCCCGAGACGCCGGTGAAGGCGCTGATGGACGGCAATTATCCCGTGCTGTCGGCGGTCGACGACCGGGAAAAGGCGCTCGATATGTTTCGGAAGTTCGACCGCGTCGCTTTACCGGTGACGGATGATTCGGGTCATTTGGTCGGCATCGTGACGTTCGACGACATCCTTGACGTTGCGTCCGAAGAAGCGACCGAAGACATCCAAAAGCTCGGTGGTAGCGAATCGCTCGACGAACCGTACACGACGATTTCGTTGCTGAAGATGGTCAAGAAACGCGCCAGCTGGCTGGTCGTGCTCTTCCTTGGGGAAATGTTAACGGCCACAGCGATGAGCTTTTTCGAAGACGAAATCGCGAAAGCCGTGGTGCTCGCACTGTTTGTGCCTCTGGTAATTAGTTCGGGTGGCAACGCTGGTTCGCAGGCGGCGACATTGGTCATCCGTTCCTTGGCGCTTGGCGAGTTTAGGTTGAGCCAGTGGTGGAACGTAATGCGCCGCGAGCTGGCGGCCGGTTTCATGCTCGGGCTGATTCTTGGCATCATCGGTTTCCTGCGAATCGTGATTTGGTCGCAGTTCAGCGATATTTACGGGCCGCACTGGATGCTCGTGGGTGTGACGGTCGGTTGTTCGCTGGTGGGGATTGTTCTATGGGGCTCGCTGATGGGCTCGATGTTGCCGTTGCTGTTGAAGCGACTCGGGTTTGACCCGGCCACCTCCTCTGCGCCGTTCGTCGCCACGCTGGTCGACGTCACAGGTCTGGTGATTTATTTCAGCGTAGCTTACGCGCTGATGCGCGGCGTACTGCTATAAAAAACAAAGCCGGACAGCTGGTCGTCCGGCTCCGGTTCTGCAAAAGCTTAGGCTAATGGTCAGTGACGGTAATTGCGCTCGTTGCGCGAACTGCCACTGAACGGGCGACGTGAAACGCCTCCGCCAGCGAAGGAACGTGCCGGGCGTTCTTCACGCGGACGAGCTTCGTTCACCGTCAGGTTGCGGCCGCCCAGCTCGGCGCCGTGGAACTGCTCAACGATCTTCTTCGCATCTTCCGGTGTCGCCATATTGACGAACGCGAAACCGCGAAAACGACCGGTGAACTTGTCGAAAATCATTTCGACAGAGGAAACTGCAGCCGTTTTGGCGAACAGATCCTGGAGTTCCTGGGCGGTGGTGGAGAACGGCAGGTTCCCCACGTAGAGCTTGGTTGTCATCATTTCTTTTCTGCCGTCGTGTCCCCCGCCGTTCCCGACCATCGAGTCTCAAACCGTCACTGAACTGATGCTCACCGACAATTTCCGTACCGGAGATACTAACAGCATGGCGGGCAAAGTGGGTAAAAGCCGGGGCTTACGCAAGGCTGCAAAATGCCGTTTGGTTGCAGTGGAATGGGTTCGGTAATCCGAATTTTGGAACCTCGCTCAGTTGTCTGACGTCACTTGACGCGGCATCCTCTGTTGGTAACCTCGCTTTTCTTCAATGACCCCCGTTGGCCTCTTCATCAAATCCGCGTTGATTGCCTCGTTTGGCGTGGTGACGTGGATTTCTGTGTGCGCGCAGGAGATTACTTCCGTTTCGCCTTTTCTTCCGCGAGGCGCAGGAGCAGGGGTGCCCACTGAGAACGGTCTCGTGGAGCTGCGGGGGATCATGAGGGTCGACGGTGATCCCGTTTTCGGACTCTACGATCCGGTTAATCGAAAAGGGGGTTGGGTGAAGCTCAATCAGGCGGCGGAATTTCCGGCGATGGTGCGGAGTTATGACGGAACCGAAATGGTCACCGTCGAATACCAAGGACGCACTCTGACGCTGAAAATGAAAGACGCGAAAATCGAAGTCGCATCCATGGCACCGGCTCCGGTTCCTCAAATACGGCCAGGCGGCCCGGCCCAGCCTACAGTTTCTGCGCCTCCCTCGGACGATGCACGCCGCTTGGAAGCAGTCGCCGCAGAAGTGGCGCGTCGCCGCCAAGCGCGGCAAGCTGCCCAGCAGCAGGTATCTCAGCCTCCCGCACCTCAACCGGCTCCCGCACAGGCCGCTCCGAACCAGCCTGCGGTGCAGCGGCGCTGAGCGGCAGCGCATCTCGCGCTCCGCCGCGTCTCTGATTTCACTGATTTTCTGTCAGCAGGCGTCTTGCGTTCGAGTTTACGGTGTTAAGATGGCCCGTGAAAAAACGCGTGTCTTCCGTTTGCTGGCCTTTACGGTGAACGTCCTCTCATGCCGGAGCCCACGTCTCAAACAGCCGATTCCGTGCCCACAAACTGGGTGCTCGTCAGGCGACTTTTCGGACTGGCCTGGCGGTATCGCGCGCGCTGTTTGCAGGTTTTGGGCTTACAACTCGTGCTGCTCACCTTCGGCTTGAGTGGCCTTGGTCTGACCGGTTTGGGCATCGATTACATTCGTTACGTCCTTTCGCAGCGCGGCACGATCGCGGCAGGCGTGCCGTTTCCGCACGGGAAATTCGGACTGAATCTCCCGACGGATTGGGCGCCGGGGCAGGTGATTTTGCTCATCGCCGCCTGCATTCTCGGCCTCGCGGTCGCCCGGGCGGTGTTGAACTACGTTTACACGCTTTCCATCAATTACCTGGTTCAGCAGCGGCTGGTCGTCGATTTGCGCGGTGAAATTTACGACAGGCTTCAGCGGCTCAGTTTCCGTTTTTTCGACGCGAATACGACCGGCTCGATCATCACGCGAGTGACCGGGGATGTGCAGTCGGTGCGCATGTTCGTGGATCAAGTGCTGATCCAGAGCGTGATCATGGTGATCTCGCTAACCGTTTATCTGATCTACATGTGCAACCTGCACGTGGGCCTGACGCTCGCGTGCCTTGGCACGACACCGGTTTTGCTTTTGTTGGCGACGCGTTTTTCGCGAAAGATACAGCCGGCCTACGCGCACAACCGCACGCTGGTGGAAAAGATGGTGCAGAACCTGACCGAAAGCGTGCAAGGCATCCAGGTCACGAAAGGTTTTGGTCGCGAGCGCGAGGACCGCGACCGTTTCGAGCGGAGCAATCGCGCGGTGTTCGATCAGCAGAGAAATATTTTTTGGCAGGTGAGTCTGTTCAGCCCGACGGTCGGTTTTCTCACGCGGGTGAACATGATGGTCTTGCTTGGCTATGGCGGCTGGCTCGTGGCGCGCGGTCAGCTTCCGTTCGGAACGGGCTTGGTGGTGTTCGCTGGTTTGATGGAACAGTTTTCGGGCCAGGTGAATCAGGTGGCGACGCTGGCGAACAGCGTGCAACAATCGCTGATCGGCGCGCGCCGCGTCTTTGAAATTCTCGACGCGCCGGTCGAAATTCAGAACGCGCCCGACGCGCTCCGCCGCCGTAAGCTCGAAGGTGCCGTGCAGTTTGAAAACGTTTCCTTTGCCTACGCTGGCTCGCACGAAGTGGTTCGCAACATCGACCTGGAGGTGAAGCCGGGCCAATGCGTGGCGATCCTCGGGGCAACCGGTGCCGGGAAGAGCGTATTGATGAGTTTGATACCGCGGTTCTTCGACGTGGGCTCCGGGCGCGTGTTGGTGGACGGCGTCGATGTGCGAAAACTCAATCTCGACGATCTGCGCAGAAACATCGGGCTCGTTTTCCAGGAAAGCTTCCTCTTCAGCCACACGGTCGCGGCGAACATCGCATTCGGCCATCCTGAAGCCACGCAGGCGCAGATCGAAAAAGCAGCACGGATCGCGGCCGCTCACGATTTCATCATGGCTCTGCCAAATGGTTATCAAACTGTCTTGGGCGAGAGCGGCATGAGCCTCTCTGGCGGTCAGCGGCAGCGGCTGGCGATTGCGCGGGCGGTGTTGCTGGAACCGGCGATTTTGCTTTTGGATGACCCGACGGCGGCGATCGATTCGCAGACTGAGCACGAAATTTTCGAAGCGTTGGAAAACGCGATCAGCGGCCGGACGACTTTCATCGTGGCGCATCGCCTGAGCACACTGCGACGCGCCGACTTTATCATCGTCATGGAAAACGGCCGGATCGTGCAGACCGGCCGGCACGAAGAACTGATGCGTGTGCCCGGACCTTATCTGCGGGTGGCTGAGCTGCAGCTTGTCGATGGCAAAGAGTTGCAAGAACTCACGATTGAGTCGGAGGGGCAAAAATGAAGAACGCTTCAAAAGAAGCCGGCGTGCCTCTGTTGGTCCATCGATTGCGTGACGACGATGACGACGAGCCGCAGTTCAAGCCGCTGGAGTGGGGGATAATTCGACGCTTGCTACGTTACACGCGCCCGCATGCGGCAAAGCGCAATTGGCTCTTCCTCCTCACTGTGCTGCGCTCGGCACAATTGCCCGCGCTCGTTTGGTTAGGCGCCGAAATCATCTCAGGGCCGATTGCAGGGCAGCAGGCCAGCAGTTTGATTTATTGGGTGGGAGGCTACTGCCTGCTGGCGTTGCTCACTGACGGCTGTTTTCACTTTCGGCAGCGTTTTGCGCTGGAGCTTGGCGAGCTGATTGTGAACGACCTGCGCTCCGAGATTTTTTCTCACGTGCAGCGCATGCCGATGAGTTTCTTCCACCGCGTGAAACTCGGACGCATCATCAGCCGGGTGACGTCGGACGTGGAAGCGCTGCGCGTTGGCATTCAGGATTCGCTCTTTGTGAGCATCGTGCAGATGGGGCAAATGGTCTTTGTCGGTGGCATCATGTTGTGGCTGAACTGGCGGTTGTTCTGCATCGTGCTCGCGATGGCGCCGGTGCTTTGGTCGATCAACCGTCGCTTTCGCATGCGGCTCAGCCGCGACTCACGCGCGGCGCAGGAAAGCTTCAGCCGCGTCACGGCAACACTCGCCGAGTCGGTAAATGGAATTCGCGTGACGCAAGGCTTCGTACGGCAGGACACCAACGCTGGTTTGTTTCGGCGACTGTTAGCGGATCATTCGCGGTACAGCATTGCCCTTGCTCGGACCTCGGCCGTGCTCACGCCGTTGCTGGAGTTGAATAGCCAGTTCTTTGTGGCGATTCTCCTGACGATCGGCGGTTGGAGTGTCCTGCATCACGGCGGCGACATCGGCGTGCTGATCAAATTCTTCCTTTTGTCGAACATGTTCTTTGCGCCAATCCAGGTGCTGGGCAACCAGTACACGCAGGCGCTGGTGGCGATGGCAGGCGCGGAGCGTGTCTTCAGATTGCTCGACATGAAGCCGGATTGGGAAGACGCGCCGAATGCGACTTCGCTCACTGATCCCCGGGCCGTGCACCAAACGACCGCAAGCGCGCAGCGACAGAACACCGGTGCTCATGTGGAATTTCGTGACGTGAGCTTCGGCTATGACCCCGCGCGGCCGGTGCTTCATCGGATCTCGTTCGAAGCAAAGCCGGGGCAAATGATCGCGTTGGTCGGCCACACCGGGAGCGGCAAGAGCTCCATCGTAAATCTTGTTTCGAAATTTTATCTCCCGACTTCTGGAGAGTTATTTATCGATGGACGGGAAATCAGGACGATTTCGAGTCAGTCGTTGCATCATCAGATGGGCATGGTGCAGCAACAAAACTTTCTTTTTGCTGGTTCGGTCATGGATAATATCCGGTATGGCCGGCCGTCGGCCACCGATGACGAGGTTCGAAGCGCCGGCAGCCAACTCGGCTGCCTTGATCTACTGGAATCGTTGCCGCGGGGGCTGCAGGCCGAAGTCGGTGAGCGCGGTGGCGGCCTGTCCGTCGGTCAGCGCCAGCTGATTTGCTTCGTGCGCGCGCTGCTGGCGGATCCGCGTATTTTAATTTTGGATGAAGCGACGAGTTCGATTGATGCGCTGACCGAGGAGCGATTGCAGAAAGCGCTCGTTAAGTTGCTTGAAGGGCGCACGAGCTTTGTCGTGGCGCATCGGTTAAGCACAATCCGAAACGCCGGCCAGGTGCTAGTCCTTGAGAATGGTTCCATCGTCGAGCGCGGTACGCATCAGGAGCTTTTGTCATTGAAAAAGCACTACGCCGCGCTGCATCGGCAGTTTGTTCAGGTCGATTCGGCTGGCTGACGCGCAGGGGAAGGCAAGCAGTTTTCAGAGTTTTCTCCTCTGAAAAATACGTTTTTCCCTCTGAAAATTTCATTGCATTCACATCACAGTGCCTTAGACCGGCATTCCGTTATGGCTAAAAAATCCGCTCGTAAACCCAACGCTGCATTCCTTAAGCCGGTTCAACCCGACGATGTCCTTTCGGTCATTGTTGGTTCGAAACCCCTCCCCCGTACGGAGCTGACCAAGAAGCTCTGGGACTATATCAAGAAAAATGGCCTTCAGGACAAGAAGGTGCGCACTCAAATCAACGCCGACGACAAGCTGAAGCCTGTCCTCAACGGCAAAAAGTCCGTCAGCATGTTTGAGCTGACCAAGCTCGTTTCCGAGCACCTGGTCAAATAACACTGCTGGTTCGGTAAGAACTTTGGAGCCGTCGCAACTTCGGTTGCGGCGGCTTTGCTGTTTCGAAATCCGCACGACGAGTGCCCGCGTGTTTTCGCGGACGGCGACGCTGCCGTGGAGCGCGAAAGCCAGAGAATTGCGGAAGGGCTTTGGTTCTCGTCAAATAGTTGTAAGTTACTACGATAAAGTGGCTTCCGGGGTGGGGAAAGATTGCCTGACATGAGATCGTTGTTTTGGTGGTTTTTCGCCCGTCATGCCCCCGACCCTCAATCGCTCTAGGATAGTCGTTGTCTGGACGATCATCGGTTTATCCGGCGTCGTTGCGAGCACTTGGGCATATCGACACGCCGAGGCGGCGGCGGCGGCTCAGGGCCAGCCAGCGATAGCTGCGTTGTGGATGGGTGTTGCGGTTTGGCTGGCATTGGGATTTCCGCTCGCGACGTTTTTTTGGCTTCGCGAATACGGGAAAAATGCGGCGTTGATCAGCCGGTTGTATGGTGCGGTCGAGCAAAGCGGTTCCGCCATTATGGTTGTGGATCTGCAGAATCGCATCGAATACGCGAACGCCGGTCTTTGCCTGCAAACTGGCTATACACGTGAGGAACTCAAAGGTCGCCCGTGGCAGGAATTTCGGAGCGAAAAAACGATGCCCAAGGAAATTGCGGAGATCACTGCGCGCGTTCGGGCGGGTTATCGTTGGGAAGGATTGGTGTCGAATCGTCGGAAAAATGGAGAAGTTTACCCGGCGCGAGCAAACGTTTCGCCCGTTCGCGCGGGAGGCGACCGCGTTGTTGGCTTCATCGCGGTGTTCACGGATATTTCTGAGACCTTGCGGAAGGAAGAGGAGCTGCGTGCGGCGAAGGATAATGCCGAAGCGGCTGATCACGCCAAAGGAAGGTTTTTGGCGACGATGAGTCATGAGGTACGAACGCCGCTCAACGGAATCGTGGGTTTCACGAGCTTGCTTCTGGATACGAAGCTCACGCCGGAGCAGCGCGAATACGTGCAGACGATTCGGAACAGCGGCGAAGCCCTGATTCAATTGACCGGCGATATTTTGGATTTCTCGAGGATCGAGTCGGGTCGCATGCAGTTGGATGCGGCGCCTTGTGATCTGCGTGCGATCATCGAAGATGCGCTCGATATTTTCGGCGGACGCGTCGCGGAGAGCGGTTTGCAGCTTTTACATTGGGTCGACCCCGACGTCCCGGCGCAACTGCTTATCGATAGCGGCCGGTTGCGGCAGGTGGTGATCAATTTGGTGGGCAACGCGCTCAAGTTCACGGCGGCGGGCAGCGTGGAAGTGTCCGTCCAAAAGCTCACAGGAAAATCGGTTTCGGTTGCGCCTTTTGAAGATGTTACCCAGGGACAAATCGTTGCTGAGCTGGACGACGGAGGGCTGACGCTTGAGATCGCAGTGCGCGACACGGGTATCGGCATCGCACTGGCGGATTGCGCCAAACTTTTTCAACCGTTCACTCAGCTCGACTCGTCGAATGTGCGCCGTTATGGGGGCGCTGGGTTGGGTTTGGCGATTTCGCGGCACCTTGTTCGTTTGATGGGTGGAGACATTCGCGTGGAGAGTGTCCCCGGCATGGGCTCGACGTTTATTTTTACCGTACGCACCCGACCTGTGGGTAACGAAACCAGAGATGTTTTAGCGGGACGGCTGGCCGGCCGGCGCGTCGTGGTGGCGATCAAACATCCGGGGCTTTGCGCTGAAGTGGGGCATCTCCTTCGCCTGACCGGCGCAAAAGTCTTCGAGCATGCGATCGATGCTTTGCCGGCAAATGGTTGGGATGTGGCGGTGGTCGATTGCGACGAAGCAGTTTTAAAACGATTGGGCGGAGAAACGCCCGGTGGCGGTTGGCAGACCGAAAGAATGTTCGCGCTCGTCGCGATGAATTTGGCGCATCAGGAGCGGCAGAACCTACGCCGACATTTTCGCATCCTGCTGAATCGGCCTTTGCACCACGATACGTTGATAGAACTGATAGCCAAAGCGACCGAAGGGCTGTCGAGCCGTACGCTGCCGCCGTTTGCAGGAGGTGTTCGGAAAATGAGCGTGTTGGTGACAGAAGATGAAGAAGTTTCACAGCGTCTGCTCGGCGATACCCTCGCCAATCTTGGCTGTAACTGCCGGTTTGCTGAAAACGGACGCGCCTGTTTGGAGGCGATTGCCGCTGGGGGCGTCGATCTGGTGTTTCTCGATCTGCACATGCCGGAGATGGACGGATTGACCGCGTTGAAGCAGCTCCGAAATGGAGAGGCGGGGGCTGCCCACAAGAACACCTGGGTGGTGGCGATTTCCGCCGATCACCGAGCTGAGATGCGCGAAATGGCGATGACAGCTTCGGCTGACGACTTTTTGGTGAAACCGCTGCGTCTGTCGGATTTGGAGGCCTCGCTCCGGCGATTCCTGGAAGTTCGAAAGCCGGTGGCAGGAGGTTCGGCTCGCAAGAGTTGATTTTGGCGCGAAATGCAACTAGCCGCTAAATGCGGCCGAGGCTGGCCTCGATTTGCTTCGAGGCAGTTTTGAGAACTTCCAGCCGGGCGAACCGTTTGTTGTCGGCGGGAACCAGATGCCAGGGAGCGTCGGTGCGGTCGGTCAGCGCGAGCATATCGCCGACCGCGACTTCGTAGCCGGACCATTTGCGTCGATTGCGCCAATCTTCCTCGTTGATCTTGTGCCGCTTGTAAGGCGTTTTTTCGCGTTCGCGAAACCTGTGCAGTTGTTCGGCTTTGCTGATCTGCAGCCAGAATTTCACCAGAATGATGCCGTGCTCAGTGAGCTGACGCTCGAAGTCGTTGATCTCGTCGTAGGCCCGGTGCCATTCCTCTGAGGAAGCGAAACCTTCCAACCGCTCCACGAGAACACGTCCATACCAAGAACGATCGTAAATCGTGATCAAACCGGCGCGTGGGACGTGCCGCCAAAAGCGCCAGAGGTAATGATGGGCTTTTTCCTCGTCGGTGGGTTTTGCGACGGGAATGACGCGATAATGGCGGGCGTCGATCGCGCTGGTGAGACGCCGGATGGCGCCGCCCTTGCCGGCTGCGTCCCAGCCTTCGAACACAAAGATGACCGAGCGACGGGAACCGTGGGCGGCGCGGACTGCTAGGTTGAGGCGTCCCAGCCATTTTTCGCGTTTCTTTTCGTACTCAGATTCCGATAGCGACTGGTTGAGGGGCAGTTCGCGCAGCCGTTGCAGGCCACTTTTTTTCAACGGGATTGTCGGACGCTCGGAATCCTTTGGGAGGTGTTTGAGCCTCTTCTCGTGCTTTTTGTATTCCGCAAGAATCAGGCGTGCGACTGCTACGTTGCGCGAGCGCTCGTGTTCGGCGTCAATCGATGTCCAGCGCGCGTGCGAACGATCGGTTGCGTCGATGATGCGATCGGCGACGCGAGTGATGCGGCTGTAGTTACGGTAATGATACCAATCTTCCGGCGTCACGCGCCACGCAGTACTTGGTTCGGCTTCCAGTTCCTTCAGGCGCCGGTGTTGGGCGGACTTGCTCAGGTGCAGCCAGACTTTGATGATTAGCGTGCCGTTGTCGGAGAGGAGTTTTTCGAAGTGCCGAATGCGTTCGAGTTCGTGCGCAATTTCGGGCCCGTTTTTGCTGCTGAATGTTTTTTCGCGCAGGACCTCGGTGTACCAAGAGCCCGCATAGATGCCGATGCGCCCGTTTGCGGGGAGGCTGCGCCAAAAACGCCACATGAAGGGGCGGCCTCTTTCTTCGTCCGTCGGATCTTGGATGGCGAAAGTTTCCAAGCCGCGCGGGTCGAGCCAACCGGAAAGCGTGTTGATGACCTCGCCGCGACCGGCGCCTTCGTAGCCGGCGATGATGAGGAGGATTTTAAAGGGAGCTTCCTTGAGCGCGACTTGAAGTTGCACGAGGTCTTCACGCAGCTTGGGGACGCACGCGTCGTAGGCCTTGCGGCTGAGACGCGGAGTTTTCGTCGGCTTGCTCATGCATCCAAACGTTGCGAAACGACGCTCGCCGAGTCGAGAGGAGTTTCGCGGCGCGGATGTGCGCAGCGTTTATTTCTTTGGTGTCACAACAACCGTGTTGGGTTTGTGCGGGTTGACCGACTTGAACGAAGTGCTGTTGCCGGATGCAGAAAAACTGACCGCGTAACCTTTCGAAACACGATCGAGCCATTGCATGCTGGTCTTCAGGTAAGCCTCACCGACCTCATCGCCGAGCGCTGTTTTGACCTGTGTGCGGGTTTGGTCGGCCAATTTGGCCATGGCCGCTTTTTTTGCAGCGGTGTCGAGGCTGGTGTTGTTTGCGATCTGTTGAGATTGTGCGGAGACGCTGTTCCGCAGCCCGTAGACTTGTTCTATTGCTTGCTGCGGAAGGCTGAAGCGCGACGCTGCTGACTGGAGGTTTCGATAATCAGAATCGCTGGCACGTTTGAAATCGGCGTAGCGGTCTTCGCCGAGGATGGTTTTCGCCTGTTCCTCCGCGGCCACCTGAGCCTCGCGCAAGCTCGTGAGTTGCTGGCGCTGCTCGGGGGTGAGTTCCACACCCGGTTTGATCCCGAGAGCGGAGAGGGAAATATTGTTTGTCGGTTTTAGGATGTTGTAGAGACTGCGAAATTCGTCGTCGGTGATGTTCACGTTGGCGAGGCGGTAGCGCAGCATGCTCGCGGTTGGAGAATGGCGGAGATCGTACTCGGCGAGTTCGGCCGGGCTCAGCAAAGACTCGATGTCCTTGCGGCGCTCCTGCTCCAGCATGCGGAGCTTCTCGTCATCGCTGGCAACGCGAAACCGGCCGATCTCGTCGGAAAGGTCGTTGCGCATTTCGGCGTAGTCTCGGTTGATGAGTCGCAGCTGATCGACTTTCTCCTGGGGGAGAAAGCTGTATCGCGCGTTGTCGATTTCCGACTCCGCCGACGGCGGCCCGAGAAGTGCGACGAGTTGCTGGTTAATTTCACGTGACAGCGCGCGCAGCTCGGCGCGTTCTTCTTTGGTGAATCCGTTCGAAAGCCCTCCGGTGCGGAGCAGCTCGGATTTGTCGCCTTGGTGCAGTGCCACCAGTGCGCGGTAACGATCGTTGTACCGTTCCATCATGACCGCGCGAATCGTGCGGCGGATAACCTCGTCTGAAAGCCCGAGCGCACGCAGCTGGTCGCGCAACGCCGCAGGATTCCTGCTGGCGATTGTCTCGGCAAGTTGGGTGCCTGAAGTGTCAGAACTTCGCGAGGAGGCTGACGTGATGGAGCTTCCTCCTGTCGTTCCGTGGGTTTTGACCGAGCCCCACGACCAGCCTGTCGCAGCGGCGGGTTTGAAGAAAAAAGCTGCGGCCAAAAAAGCGTTGGCAACGAGCGAGGCGGCGAGAGCGACGGCGAGCGGCTTCATGGGGTGGGAGCTGAAAACCGAGGGCGTGCGTGAGGTTTCACGCGGCGAACGGCTAGAGAATTTCTTCGAGGATTGAAGCGACTGACGCGACGCAGCACGCGCAGGTTACTTGCTTCAGTCCGCGTTCTTTAAAAATAGACTTTCCCTCCGCGGTTTGGAGATCACAGCCGCCGAGCAGGTCTTTGCAGTTGATCCCGCCGTGGCGTTTTTGGAAGCGATCGACGAGCTCGCGCGCTTTTGAGTAAACAACGTCGTTTTGCGCGGAGCCTGTGTTGGCCGCGGTTGAATATTTAAGACCGAGGGCGAGAATGCCGCCCGCGAGTGCGCCGCAGACTTCGTGGCGACCTCCGCCGAAACTTTTTGCGAGGTTGAGCGCGGCCTCTTTGTCGAACGCGAGCTTCTCACAAGCCGCGGCCACCACGGCCTGCGAACAGTTGTGGCCGGCATCAAATTGTGCGATGGCGTTTTCGCTGAGGTTGCTCATTCGATTCTTCGCGCAAGGCTACAGGAAGCGCGTCGGAGGTGACGAGCGGAAAGCGGTTAACGGTGCGCGGGTTCCTGATGGCGCGTGAGATGAGCCAGCAGCAGGGTGAAAAAGCAGAGCACCAAATTAAACAATGGCACCTGCAGCGCCGTCGGCAGCGCGTAGATGATGCACACGGCCGGAACCCAAACTCCGAGATTGGAAATCAACATCGGCAACACGCGACGACGGTACCAGCCGGGCGTACGGAAATCGGTAATCACTCCCGCCGTGTCGAAACGGCTTTCGCCCCAAGCGTAAACAAGCACTGTCACCGGCACCGCGAAAATCGGGCAGTAGACGAATTGGTCGAGGAACATTTTGGTGACGACGGTCGTCGCATTCGCATCGGCTCCGACAAGCCGGACGAGCACGCGGTACCACAGATCAACCTCGATGCCTTTGTAGGCCCAGAACGCGATCAGCAGGAGATTCTGTTTAAAATTGTAGCGACCCCGCGTGGCAGGAAAGAGCTTCAAATACAAACACGGGAGCAGTCCTCCGAAAAATGCTGTCGCGACGAAGCTGTACAAAAGCCCCTGCTCGGTGCGGAACGCGGCGAGTTTTTCACACCACGCACGCGTCGGACCGTGGTAGTAATACGCGAGCACCAAGCTGAGCGCGAATGCCTGCAGAATAAGTCCGGGAACCAAGTTGGCGCGCGCACTGCGCCAGCCAGCGGACCAAGGGGCTGCTTGAGACGGTGATTCTGCTGTGGACATGAACGACCATTTTCTCGTGACGCGCGCTGCGCGGCGAGACGAAAACGGAAACAGCTTCGGCGTGATGCTTGCCTGCAACCGAAAGAAAATCACACTGCGCGGAAAATGAACAAGGTGCCCCGTTCCCAGAAAACCTGGTTAATCCTGATCGGGGTGCTGCTTGTGCTGTTCATTGCGCGCAATGTCGTCCTGGTCTCGGGAGGAAAAGCACTCGCCGGTTTGGAGCAGAGAAGCCTTCGGCCCTTGAAAGCGGATTCAAAATCGCCAACGGGGTATCAATGGGGTCAGCGCAGCCAAATTTCCACGCCCGACGGCGATCACTGGATCATGCAGACGCAGCAAATGCTGTCGAAAGGCGAGCTGCGTGTGCGACATGTCGACTATGACAACGCTCCGTACGGACGCGAAGTTCACTGGAGCTCGAGCATGCGCTGGTGGCTTGGCGGTTTGGCATGGATTTGGAGCGCGCTGACCGGTGTGCACGAAGCGATCGCGGTCGAGCAGGTGGCGCTGATCGCGAATCCTCTGCTGCTCCTGATTGTTATTTTGGCTCTGTTGCCCTGCGTCTGGCGATGGTTCGGCGGGGTGGCTGCAGCGACTTTGGTGGCGGCGATGACGACGGTGGTTCCGTTCGTGGAAATGTTCGGGTACGCTGATCCGGATCATCATGGCCTCGTCGGAGCCTGCGGTCTTGCCACGGTTTTGTTTCTCGCGATTGGAGGTGGCGGATGGATTAAGTTAATCGCTGCATCTCCGAAAGATGCTGGCGCGACTGGCGCCGAATTAGCTGCCGCGCGGCGCAGGTTTGTTGCTTCGGCGGTGGCGGGCGGAATGGGACTTTGGGTGAGTTCGGCCACGCAGGTTCCTGTCCTTTTGGGAATAGGATTCGGCGTTGTCGCTGCGACCTGGTTTGGACGGAAAGGTGTCGGCAAAGATTATCGCGCGGCACCGCAGCTCTGGCGTTGGTGGGGTGCTGCAGGAGCCGCGACCTCGCTCTTTTTCTACATCGTGGAGTATTTCCCTTCAAATCTGGGGATGCACCTCGAGGTGAATCATCCTTTATATGCGATCGCGTGGTTGGGGGCGGGCGAATTGCTTTTTCGTTATGCCCGCTGGATGTCGGGAGATCGATTTTGTGAGCCGGGGAAAGATCGTGGCTGGGCCATCCTGGCGATAGCTGCACTCCTGTTGCTGCCGGCGATCATTGTGTTGGCCGGACAGCAGACTTTCTGGGTTGGAGACCGGCTTTTGTGGGCGCTCCACCGCGATTATATTTTGGAATTTACGAGTGTATTTCGCCGCTTTGGAAGTGTTCCCGTTTCCCGTTGGCTGTCGGTGTTTAACCTGCTTCCGGTGCTGGCGGGCCTGCTTGTTTGGCTGTCGTTCAAGAGTGGGATAAGTGTCGTTTGGAGGGCGCGACTTGCGCTGGTGTTCGCGCCAGCGAGCGTTGTTTTGGCGCTGGCGATTTATCAGGTGCGCTGGATGGGCACCAGCTGCGCCCTTTGGACGGTCGTATTGGTGATGGCGGTGGGTTTGGTCGCGACAGGAGAGTTGAAGCAGCCCCTTGCGCGAAAGTGGCAGGTGGCGGTGTGGACGCTTGGGTTGTTGGTGGTTTTCCCTTGGTCGAGCCAGTTGGTCGCAAGTTGCGTGTCGCTGGCGCGCGGGACCAAGGATTATTCCATGCTCACGCTGCGCCTTTCGGTGATGCGCGATCTGGCGCGGTGGTTGCGGGCGCGGGTAGGGGATCAGTCAGCCGTGGTTTTGAGCGGACCGGGGGCAAGCACGGCGTTGATTTATCACGGCGGTTTGAAAGGCGTGGGAACTCTGTATTGGGAAAACAAGGACGGCCTGCACTCGATGGTGGACGTGTTTAGCACGCCAAAAGACGAGGTGGCGCGCGAGTACATCCAGCGGCACGGAGTGACCCACGTGATTGTGGTTTCCTGGGACGCGTTTGCCGCGGAATCTGCGCGGCTTGCGCTTGGTTTGAGGCGAGGAGAAGAACCGCCCGAGGACACGTTTATTGCGCGTCTCACAAAAGGCCGTGGTTGTCCGTTTTGGTTGCGGCCGGTGCATTATCCGGCGCCCGAAATCCCCGCGCTGAAAGACGATTTCATCCTCGTATATGAAGTGGTGCCGGAGCAATCGCGCGAAGAAGCCGCGTTGCGTTTTGGTCAACTGTTATTGGAGCGCGGCGAGGCCTCAGAAGCCGAAGGGTTTCTGCGAACGCTTGTTCAACATTATCCCGATTACCTGCCGGGCTGGGTTGCGCTGGCCCAAGCACAGCTGAATCTGGAGCAGACAAGCGCTTTTCAGGGAAGCTGCGCGCGTATCGTGGCGTTGCGGGGGAATGCCGCCAGCTTAGCGCTCGATGACCGAATCAACCTCGCCACCATCTATGCGGTCACGGGTAATCAGGATGCGATGCGGCAAGAAGTCCGGCTTTGTGTGGATGCAGCGGACGAGCGGAATCTCCGAAAGCTCAATATCAACACGCTGCTTTGGTTGGTGATTTTCGCGCAGGATACCGGCGAAGGAAGTCGTCGTCCCGACATTATGCAGACGGCGATCAACCTGCTTCCGCCGGACATGTTGAAACAAGTTCAAGCCGGTTTAAGTGGCGGGCAGAAGTAACGTCTCAGCCTTGGGCGGCAATCGCGCTTGTCGTTGCGAGATCGCCCTGTCATGAGTCGCGCAGTCTTTATGCTAATTCTACTCGTGAATGTTCATGTGAAGGCGGAATGCATTGAGTCATTCAAAACGGCGACGCTCGCGAACGCGCGCGCCAGCCTTGGCGAGCCCGGTTGTTCCCGATTCGACGTTTGCCAGCAAAGCGACGACCCCGCGCGGTTCATTTTGATTGAGGCCTATCGTGATGCCGCGGCACACGCGGCGCATCGTGAAACGGCGCACTACGCGACGTGGCGCGATACGGTGAACGCGATGATGGCGTCGACGCGCAGCAGCGCGAAATACACTCAGCTGAACGGGTGAGGAATAATTGGCGATAGGCTATATCTCGGCGTCATGATCAACGCGTTCGATTTTGCGACCGTTCCGCAGATCGTTTTTGGTGCGGGAACGTTGAGCGAGGCTGGCAAGCTCGTCCGGCCCTGGGGCAAGCGTGGTTTGTTGGTGACCGGACGGACGCCCTCGCGCGCGGACTTTCTTGTGAAACTGCTCGTGAGCGTCGGTGTCGACGTCACGATTTTCACGGTGGCGAATGAGCCTTCCGTCGAAACGGTCGCGCAAGGGCTCGCGGCGGCGCGCTCTTGCAAGGCGGAACTGGTCATCGGCTTTGGCGGTGGCAGCGTGATCGATACGGCGAAGGCCATTGCCGGGCTGGCGGCGAATCCCGGCGAGCCGTTGGACTACTTGGAGGTCGTCGGGAAAGGAAAGCCGCTTGGGGAACCGGCGCTTCCGTGGATGGCGATTCCCACGACCGCGGGAACAGGGGCCGAGGTCACGCGGAATGCGGTGCTTTACGTGCCAGAAAAACGGGTGAAGGTCAGCCTGCGCAGCTCGCATCTCTTGGCGCGTGTCGCGCTGGTGGATCCGGAATTGATGCTCGACTTGCCCCCTGCGGTGACGGCGGCGAGCGGGATGGACGCGCTGACCCAGCTGATCGAGGCGTATGTGTGTTGCCGAACCAACCCGATGGTGGATGTGCTCTGCCGCGACAATATTCCCCGTGCCGTTCGTGCGCTCCATTTGGTGTGGACCAATCCTCGTGATCTTGAGGCACGCTCCGCTTTGGCTCAGGCTGCTCTGGCCAGCGGTGTCGCGCTTGCCAATGCCGGTTTAGGAGCAGTTCATGGTTTCGCCGGTCCGATCGGCGGAATGTTTTCAGCGCCGCACGGTGCGGTTTGTGCGGCGTTGCTCCCGCCTGTAATTGAGGCGAATGCGGCTGCGTTGAAAAAACGCGCGCCAGACAATCCGGCATTGGTGCGTTATCAGGAAATCGCCGGGTGGCTCACCGGGCGAAAAAAAGCGAGTATCGCGGACGGTGTGCGGCACGTGAATTCGCTCGTCGCCAAGCTGCATATTCCAAAACTCTCGGCTTACGGAATTACTCCTGATAAAGTCCCGGAAATCGTGACGCAGGCGCAGAAGGCGAGCAGCATGAAAGCTAATCCCATCGTTTTAACTGCCGACGAGCTTTCCGACGTAGTTTTGGAAGCGCTTTGAAGTTGAGCCCAAAGGGTTAACGGGAGCGGGCGAGTGAGCAGTGGTTCTAATAACCCTTTAAAAACACCGCTGCCGCCCTTGTCTGAAGAGAGCGGCCGCGCACTTTTTGCCAATGAGACCCAGAATCCTTGTCGTCGAGGATGATCGCCCCGTTTTGGCCGTGACCGTGGAGGTTTTGAAACGTTCGGAATGCGATATCGTCGCTGCGACTTCGGCCAAAGAGGCGATCGGTCGCATAGAAGAGCAATCGATACAGTTGCTGATCACGGATTTCGGCTTGGGTGAAGAAACGGGTGAGGACGTGATTCTTGCGCTGCGACGCGCTCAGCCGGCCGTGCCGGTTATTATCATTACCGGAAGTTTGGAACGCGTGCCCCGCTGGCTGTGTGAGCCGGGTGTGGTGGAACACATTTTCGAAAAACCGTATTCATCGACTCACCTGCTCGATGCCGTGCGCGAGGCAGTGACTCAGCGGCCTGCGACTGTTCCCACGAATCTGCCTCCGCCGATGGCAGCGAATTACGTGTTGCCGAAGAACGTCGAAGAGATGGTGCACCGCGTCGTCGACCAGGAGAGCATCATCGCGATCACCGACAAGAAGGGCACCATTGTTTATGCGAACGACCGCTTTTGTGAAATCTCCGGGTATTCCAGAACCGAACTCTTGGGGCAAAATCACCGCCTGCTGAAATCCGGCCAGCATCCCCCCGCATTTTATAAATCACTTTGGGGCACGATCCTCCAAGGGCGCGTCTGGAGGGGCGAGGTTTGCAACAAATCCAAGGAGGGGCGTCTCTACTATGTGGATACGATCATCGCGCCGCTGCGGAACGAGGGGTTGATCACGCATTTTCTTGCGCTGCGGACGGACATCACGGCGCGCAAGGAGATGGAAAAAGCGCTGGCCGAGCAGCAAAAGCAGGAAGAGGAAAGTCGCCGCATGACGGCGCTGGGTCGGATGGCGAATGGGTTCCTTCACGATCTGAACAACATTCTTACCGGCGTGATGGGCATCGCGACCGAAGCGAGTTCCGCTGAGCGCGATGCGATGTTGCACGACGCGATTGGCCGGATGGCGCAGCTCACGCGAACGCTCCGCGATTATTCGACGGGGCGCCCGGCTATTCCCGAGCCCTTCTTGGTGAATCCGATGCTTTCTTGTGCGAGTTCACTGGTTCGGCATCGCAAAGGCGTTCCTCGGTCGCTCGCCATCGCCGAGCAACTGGGAGCAACTCGTGGAGTTGAGGTGATCGGTAATGAAGCGCAGGTTTTCGAAGTGGTTTTGAATCTGATGGTCAATGCCATCGAGGCGGTGGCCGACTCTGTGCAGCCAACCATTGTCCTGGAGACGCGGATCGACGTGCAGACGGTCTATATCACTGTGCAGGACAACGGCCCCGGTGTGCCTGAGGAGTTGTCGCGATCTATTTTTGAACCTTATACGTCGACGAAGGGCGTCGGGCGGGGGATCGGCTTGTCGGTTGCTCGCAGCATCGCGTTGGCGCATCGCGGCGACCTGAGGTTGTCTCACGCGGGAGGGCATGGCAAAGGAGCTTGTTTTGAGCTTTCGTTGCCAGCCCGACCCACATTTAATCGCCAAATCGAGAAGGAGACGACGTCCGGTGCGAAACGGATCGTGCTCTTATCCGAAGACGAAGCGGATGTTCGCCGCATGATCGCGCGCGATGCCGGTGAGATCGGGTTGACGGTGATGAATGCCGGAGATACCGCAGATTTGTTGGCTTTGGCTGCGCAGATGAAAGAAGTGCTGGCGGCCGCGATTATCGATTCGTGTGAAGTGGATTCGGAGCAAGGCGCGGTTGCTTGCCTGCGACGAATTTCCCCGGAGCTTCCGATCATACTGATTTCCGCGCGACTCACCGACCGCGGGCGACGCGTGACGCCGTGGGGAGAGGTCGATAGTATTCCGAAACCGTTCGACCCTCAAGTTCTGCTGAAAGCTCTCCGCTCTACGATGGAAATTCCACGGGCTAAGAACTGATCACACTCATCTTTTGTGACTCGTACTGGACGATTTGCGGGGGGACTTTGCCATTGACGCTGTGGTTTGCTGAGCGTTCCGTTCTCGGACCACACCCGATCTTCCGTTCGCTGACAAATCGGCGGTTTGTTAGATTTTCCACAACCAGTCGAACTGTTCGCGGGCGGGCGTGTCGTTGTGTGGTAACTCCAGCCACCCCTGTAACTCTTGAACCGGGCCTCATCAACCCGGCTGAATCCCCCTATTATGAACGCATCGCGTGTCTCGTCGTTGCTGCGCCTAATGGTTAGCGCAGTTTGCGCATCTGTATTGTCCGCGGGAAGCCTTTTGGCGATTCCTGCGTTTCCTGGTGCCGAAGGTTTCGGTGCCAGTGCCACAGGCGGTCGTGGCGGCACTGTCTACCACGTCACCAACCTAAACGACTCCGGCGCCGGCTCCTTCCGCGAGGCGGTGAGTGTGGCGGGGCGGACGGTGGTTTTCGATGTGGGCGGCATTATTCGCATCACGTCTCCAATCGTGGTGAAAGCAAACATCACCATTGCAGGCCAGACGGCGCCCGGCGACGGCATTGCGGTTTATGGGAATCGCCTCTCGTTTTCAGATGCGAACAACACCATCTGCCGTTACATCCGCTTTCGTGAAGGCATCAACGGCGACAGCGGAACCGACACGGTGGGCATCGCCTCTGGACACGACATGATCTTTGATCACGTATCCGCTTCTTGGGGACGCGATGAAACGTTTTCGGTGAGCGGGTCGGGGATTAACAATATCACGATCCAGGACTGCATTATCGGTCAGGGCCTCCTCGTTCACTCCGCGGGTGGTTTGATTCAGACCAGTGGCGGCGTCTCGATTTTCCGCACGCTCTATGCCGACAACTGGATGCGTAATCCGAAGGTGAAAGGCGTGAACGACTACATCAACAACGTCGTCTACAACTGGGGTAGCGGTGGTGGGTACATTCCGGCGGGCGATTCTGCAGGTGACACTTTTGCGAATATGATCGGCTGCTATTTCATCGGCGGCCCGAACTCCGGTGTGGGCACCTCACCTTTCAAAACCGGTAATCTCAACTATCGTCTTTTCCATGCGGGCAACTTCCAGGACACGAATCTGGACGGCGTGCTCGATGCGATGCCCGTCACTGATGCGGATTTTCCAACGCTGCAGATTGTAACGACGCGCTTCGATTATCCAGCTCCCGCGACCACGCTCACGGCCCAGCAGGCACTGCAGCAGGTGCTGACCTACTCGGGCGCCTCCCGCCGTCGTGACTCTGTGGATACTTACATGATCAATGAAGTGCTTTCCTACGGAACCAACGGCACGCAAATCTACAACGAAAGTGAAGTGGGCGGCATCGGAACTCTCAACGGTGGGCTTGCCCCGACGGACACCGACGGCGACGGCATGCCTGACTGGTGGGAGCAGGCCGCCGGAACCGATCCTCTCGTGGCCGACAATAATGTCGTGCAAGCCGACGGTTACACCAATCTCGAGCATTATATCAACGCGCTCGCCGTGACCGGCGTACCGGGCGTCGCCATCACTGGCATTGTGAGCGACACCGGCGCTTCGACGGCTGACGGAGTGACCTCCGACCAGACTATTTTGATCAAGGGAACGGCTGCCGCTGGCAAAACCGTGTCGCTCTGCCGTGTCGATACCGGCTTGGTCGGTACGGCGGTGGCGGACGCGTCCGGCCAGTGGACCTATGATTATACAGGAACTGTTTTGGCGGACCGTTACTACGCTTTTTATGCCGTGGTAGATCTTGGCGGTGGGAAATTCTCGCCAGCCACTCCGGCTTTTGTCGTGAAAATCGACACCGTGCCCGCGGCCGCTCCGGCGATCACGAGCATCGTGACTAATCCGGCCGTGGTATTTTCCGGCACGTCCGAGGCGAACGCAGTTGTTACAGTTTGGCTGAACGGCACGGCGGTCGGCACCGCTACTGCTGATGACGTAGGCGCCTGGAGTGCGACCTACACGGGCCCCGGCCTCGCTCCTGGCGCGTACTCTTTCACCGCCACGGCGGCGGATTTAGCGGGCAACGTCGGTTCGTCATCTGCGGCTTACCTGATCGACACCACGGTTGCGCCTCCGGTATTCACTGGCGTCGTGGACGACACCGGTTCTGCCACGACCGACTACATCACAAAGGATACTACTCTCTTCCTGAATGGCACCGCTCCTGCCGGTTCGACGGTGACAATTACCCGTATCGGCACTGGCGTCATTGGCACCACAGTTGCGACGGGCACCGGAACCTTCTCCTACAACTACACAGGCACCACGCTGGCCTCGGGCGTTTATAAATTCTCCGCTACGGCCACCCTCGGCGGCAGCACGAGCCCGGCTTCCGGCACGCTCACCGTGACGGTTGATACTGTGGCGCCCGCGATCAGCACCATCAACCGGTCCAATCCCGCCACGGCCAGCACCGTCGCGAGCACGCTGGTTTACCGTGTGACCTTTGCTGAACCTGTGACGGGCGTCGACACAGGCGATTTCACCCTCACGACCTCAGGAACCGGCATGAGCGGCGCGATCGCCTCCTTGGCGGCGGTAAGTAGTTCGGTTTACGATGTCACGGTGACAGGTGCGGGCGGCGACGGCACGATTCGCCTCGACCGCAAGGCCAGTGCCTCGATCAACGACATTGCTGGCAACACGGTCAGCAGCGGCACCTATACCGCAGGCCAGGTGTACACGATGCGCCTGCTGGGCAGTGGTTCGTGGATCACCGACGAGTCGGGCGGTCTCTGGAGCGATCCGGCGAACTGGAACCCTGCCTGGGGCAGTGTTGCCAGCGGTGCCGGCACGACGGCTGAATTCAACGCCATCGATGCGACGAGCGATATTTCGCTGGTGCTCGATTCGCCGCGCACGATCGGTCGCCTGGTCACGGGCGATGTCGATTACTCCACGCCGATGAGCTGGAAGATTACCAACGGCGGCAATCCCGCCAACACGTTGACACTTTCGACCACTGGCACGCCGACGATTCAAGTTGATGCTGGCATCGTCGGGGCAGCTGCCAGCGATCCCACCGACGTTCCTGCAGCCAACGCCTATCCCACGATTCTCGACGCAAGCGTCGTCTGCACGACGGGTTGGACAAAGCTCGGAATCGGAACGTTGAAGCTAACCCAGCCCAACCCCCAACTCACCGGCGCTCTGACGCTCACGAAAGGCATCGTCGAAGTGGGCGAGGGCGGCACGTTTACGCCGTCTTCGGTCACGATCGCCACGTCGCAGCAATTGCGTGTATCAGGTGGTTCGTTCAGCACGCCTGGCAACATTAGCTGGACTTCCGGCACAGGCACGGGCGTGTGGGTGAGCGGCGGCACGGCCGAGTTTAAAAAGATTCTTCCGTCCAATGCCCGCAACAGCTGGTTCAAGGTTACGGGCGGCGTTGTCACCGCGGAGGATATTTCCTTCCCCCGCAGTGGCGACTCGGAAACCCAAACAGTCGGCACAGGCGTGCTTATCGGCGGCGGCGATACGACGGTTGGTACGATCGGCCTTGGCACCAACAATTCGTGGGCCGGCATGACGATTTCCGGAGGAAAACTTACCGTTACCGGGGTGGTCCACAACGGTTACCAAGTCACTGCTGGACGCGGTGGCGTGATCTATGTTTCGGGCGGCGAGTTCAATGTGCTCGATTCCGCCTCCGGTTTGATCATGTCGCGGAATCCCGGCTCGCAGGCCAACAACGTTTCCAAGCTGCTGATCACCGGCGGCGTGACGAATCTCGCCAAGCTAACCCTCGGTTATGATTCCACCAGTAGCGCTGGTTCGGCGACTGTCGCGGTCACGACCGGTGAACTCAATATCGGCACTGGCGGCATCGTGAAAAACGGCACCACTGGTATGACCACATCGATCACGCTGAATAGCGGTGTGCTCGGCGCGGTGGCGGATTGGAGCACGACGCACCCGATCGTTCTCGCGGGCTCCTCCGCCGATACGCAGATCCGCGCAGGCGACGTCGACGGCAATGCTCACAGTATCGTGCTTGCTGGTCCTCTTACCGGCGCGGGCGGCTTCAATAAAACCGGCCTAGGTACGCTCACGCTCGCAGGCGCCAACACCTTCACAGGTGACGTTGTTGTGAGCGCAGGCGCTCTCTCTGTCACCGGCTCGTTGGCGAACGGCGGTGCGCTGACCGTAAGCGGCAGCGGACACCTCGCAGTGTCCGGCACGATAAACCGTGGCATCACGCTTGGCGATGGCGGCCAGATCGCCCCCGGTGTGGTGAATGGCGGAATGTTTACCGGCCCATCGCTCGTTTGGAACGGCGGCGGCGCCGTGGCCATCAACATCGACACGGGCTCCGACGCCCTCGCGCTGTCCGGGGCTCTGACAAAGGGCACGGCGGGCAACTACACGTTTGTTTGCTCTCCGGGCGCGGCCTTCGCGGCGGGTAACGTTTACACCGTCGCCACCTTTGGCTCGACGGACTTTGACGCCAGCGACTTCTCGGCGAGCGGTTTACCCGCCGGATTTGCCGCAAGTTTCGCCATCGTCGGAAATTCGCTGCAGATGACAATTGTAGGCACACCGTTCATCACGAGTCCGGCTTCGGCTGAGGGCACGTACGGCGTGCCGTTCAGTTACACGATCACCGCTGGCAACGCACCGACAAGCTTCGGCGCCAGTGGATTGCCCCCGGGCCTCACGGTCGATGCCAGCACCGGTGTGATTTCGGGCATCCCGTCTGCGGCCGGTGATTATACGGCACAGATCAGTGCGACCAATATTGCTGGAACCGGCACCGCGCCGCTTCCAATTCATATCGCTAAAGCGGCTGCCACCGTGACGCTGAGTGACCTTGTTCGCTCTTACGACGGTACGCCGCGCAATCCGACGGCGACGACCGATCCGACTGGCCTGAACGTGATCTTCACTTACGACGGCAGCAATCCTGCGCCAACTTATCCGGGAACGTACGCCGTCACCGCTACAGTGGATGACAACAATTACGAAGGTGCCGCGACAGGCACGTTCAAGATTGTTGCCACCGTCACCGTGCGCCATGCGCCGACGCTGAATGGCGATGTCGATGGTTCGGTACAGATGCTCAACGGCGAATACGTGACGATGAACGGTGGTGCGATGATCTCGCTCGACCTGCTCGTGCCGGGAATGCCGACGCTGCGCGTCAACGGCCGCCCGGCGTTCGGCGGTACGATCGATGCAGCGGGCCAGCAGGCGCCGGCCGGCTATGTCGTTACGCTTAACGGCGGTGCGGTGCTTCGCAACCTGGTGCGCCGCGTTGATCCGGTAACGCTGCCGACGATCGCGGCGATCCCGCAGCCGACGGGCACGCGTTACGTCAACCTCAACAAGGCCACTGATCCAATAGGTGATTTCGCCACGGTCCGCAATCTCACGCTCAACGGAAACGTGGGCGCGGTCGCGATTCCCGCGGGCACTTACGGCGACTTCACGGCGAATAGCAACGGCAGCTTCGTGCTCGGTGTGCCGGGCGCCTCAGAGCCAGCGGTCTACAACTTGCAGCGCCTCACGTTGAACGGAAATGCCACGGTGCAAGTCGTCGGCCCGGTGGTGCTCCGTCTCGCGAACGGCACGAACTTCAACGGCGCCGGCACTTCAGGCGCCGCGGATAATTCGTTCGTGATCGAAATCGCCAGCGGTGACTTGACGCTCAACGGCAGCGTCACGCTCAACGCTTCGGTTGTGGTTCCGAATGGCCGGGTGACGGTGAACGGCAGTGCCAAGCTCCACGGACGCGTGGCTGCCGACAACCTGACGCTCAATGGAAACGCTGTGGTGACCGACCCGGAGCTCCACTAAAAATTAGCTCTAGCTGAAAGTTTAGCAGAAGGCCGGCATTTCGCCGGCCTTCTTTTTTTGTCCATAAAATCACGCGTAGCCGGAGAAGCGTTGGCCCAACGCCGCGAGGAGCACTTCCAAATCGAGGTCGCGTTGGTGCGAAAGTTTTAACGCGATTGAATAGAGTGTATCTTTTTCACGCGCTTCGCCGCAGGCCAGTGCCATCGCTTCCATGGGGGAAAGCAATTTTCCGCGGTGAATTGATTCTTCCACCATCGCGATCGCCTCGGGCAGCACAGCCAGGGTCTTCGAGTCGGCAGCGTTGGACGCAAATCCCCACGTAGAGGGGTGATGGCCATGACGATAATGATTGTAGCTGTCGTAGGACATAGCGCCGACGCGTATTGGCTTCGAGGATATATCCTCTTATATCGGCACGCGGTGCGGATCCTGCGAGTGAAGCCGTTGGGCCGCAGTTGGCCTACCTTAGGATCCAGCAAGCTTCTATTTTAAAACCACTTACACAGGAACCCTGTGTGCATCCTGCGGCAATCATGCGAAACGTATGCGGTCGCCACGGGCACAGGCCCGTCCACGCTGCGGGACGGAACCGCGCTCAGGAACTTACTTTGACGGCGACGTCGGCTCTACAAAGGCCGCCGTGGCGTAGAGGAGGGCTCCGTTCCAGTTGATCGCAATTTCGTTGAGATCGTACCGAGCCAGGAGGTCCGCCCAACTGCGACCGTTGGGCCAGCCGCCGCCTACGAGATACCCCGGCCAAGCCGGTTCGCCACGCCGGTCGTGCGGATGCAGCGGGGGATTGGCGCCGATGCCCGTGACGTAAGAACGTGCGTGGAAATTGCGTCCAAAAAGAAAATCGAGCGCGCGCTGTGCTGTCTCACGGTAACGCCGGTCCGGTCGAAGACGATCGGCAAGGTTTAACACCAGCGTTTGTCCGGCGACGGTACCGTTGGCCCCCCAATACCACGTCTTGCGTGCTCCGCCCAGTGGCCGACCATAACCATTTTTCTCGGACATTTCCACCGCAGCACGGGCTTGCTTGACTAGGCTGTCGGTCAGGAGCTTCACGAGTTTGGCGTCGCGCGCGTCGGGATGGGCTGACGATAAATAGGTCGCAAAAGCCAGGTTCTGCACGTCGCCCCAGTTCGGTCCGTCAAAAGTAAACGCAGCTCCAAACGCTCTCGTGCTTTTTTCAAACTCCTGCAGAAACGCCGCCTCATTGGTGGTTTCCCAAAGTTCGGCCAAGGCCCACAGCCTGTGCGACGCATCTTTCGGAGCGTAGGCTCCGGTGGAAAAGGCCGATTGGTCGGCATCGACTTGCTGAGGTGTCCTGGCGAGTATGCCCCAACTCTTGCGCGCCGCGGCCAAACAACGATCCGCAAACGCAGCATCGAAAGGACGCCAGGCGCGGGCACACGCCGCCATGATCGCGGTGAAATCCGCGGTCGCCACGGTGCTCCACGGAGTGAAATAGCGCACGGATTTATCGTTCTCCGACGGGCCCCAAAATTTGAAGTCGCGCGCACTCACCTTGTGATAAACGCGGCCATCGTCGGCCTGCATCGTGAAAAGCCAGTCCAATTCCCAGCGAATTTCATCGAGCAGATCCGGCACGCCGTTGCCGCTCTCCGGAATGCCGAGATTGTCGGTTGCGACTTGTTTTGGAAATTGTTCCCACGCTTTCAGCATCATGCCGATGGTGACGCCGGCATTGACGACGTATTTGTTGTAATCGCCGGCATCGTGCCAGCCGCCTAACGACGGCACTTTTTTGTGTTCTCCCTCCGCGTAATCCATCCAGGCGTCGTCGAGATGGCAGGGCGCGTGACTGAATTTCGTGCCGTTCCAAGTGGTTTCAACAGCCGTCCCGCAGCGCCAGAGATACATCGCGCGCGCAGCTGCTTCGTACGGAGTGTTCCACACATCGGCCGCGATCGTGAAAGGTGCCGACGAACCGACGCCTTCGACCTGGAGACGATATTGCCCGGGGGTGCGAAATTCCGAAAAATCGACGATCTGCACCTGCTCGTCCGTGTCTTCTTTGTCGGTTTTGATTGGCTGGGCTGCAGTGCCCGTGAACACGACGGCACCGTCGGAAACGCGCAGCAAAGTGAATTTTTTGCAGGGTGCTCCGATCGTGGCTTCCTTTCGCGTGGAAGGCAGAAACCCGACGGTGTTGAGTCGGATGCGCGTGTCGTAGGCGGGCTGAACGATGGCGGGAGGCGGGGGAGGTACTTCGGCGAAAAGCATGGGGAAATTAGGCTGAAAGTGGGTGTGATTTGACGATAAATCAACCCGGAATCCGAACGAAAGTTCACTCGGTGGGGTGGCTGTTCTCGCTCGACGCAGGCCTCGCTCGTCAGCGTGGCCTCACAAGGGGCTCGGACAGCAAAGCGGGCGTTATGTCAGCGGGTGACGGACGCGGATGAAATTGATCAAAAACGGCATCACTCCCACGCGAGTAATCGGCTAATGGTATTTTCAGCTAACAGGGAAAGCTCAACTTATTTTAAGCGCCAACAAGCCGCGCGCCGTTAGATTGTTTCGATGGTTCGTTACGGCGCGTGACGGTTTTGCCACTGACCCAAGTGCCACTGACGAGGGTTGCGCGGGGAAACGGCGGCGGACCGATTTCGTTGTTATGCAGCATGCTCACCAGCATGTCGACGGCCGCTTCGCCGGTCAGATCGTTATGCTGGTCCATGCCCGCCCAGCCCTCGCTGCCTTTACGCAACTCCAACTGAATGAGCCCCAGGTCGCGTGGGACTTGCAGGCCCAAGGCTTCCACCCAGTGGCGCACGAAGTTATAGAGGGTGAAAAGGACATCCGGCTTATGCTCACGCATCCATCCGGCAAACGCGCTTTGATCCTGGCGTGAGCTCTCGACTGTATAAAAGCCGGGCAGCCGCTGTTCCGGCGGCAGGGCTTGCTGCCCAATCCACATGCCAGAACTAAAACGCCCGTCGACCAGATGATCGATGCGTTCGTCGACAACGAGGGCGGGCCGCTTGTAACCCAGCTCCAGTGCCTGTTCGACTGCCTCAAGTACCAGCGCGTGGTGATCGACGCAGCAAAAAGGCAGAGTGGGATGGTGGGTCCGTACGCCCGTGACCACACAGGCTTGTTGTTCCCACAGTGATGCGAACCGATCCGGCACTCGGTTCTCGTTCATCAGCCCGACAACGAGGGCTCCGCGAATTCCGCGAGCCCGAAGCACGCGCGCCAGCCGATCCCCGTTGAGATTCGGATCATGCAGCCAAAATTCATCGAGCTTATAGCCGTGAAATGCGGCGCGGCGCCGACAGCCTTCCACGTAAATGGGGACGGTGGGATGATCTTTGAAGGCTTTGGGATCCTGGTTTGCATTGAGCAACGCGAGCGTCCGCCGGTAGCCCGCCGGGTGTGCCTTGCGCAGTTCGGTCATGAGTTGGGCGATGACGGGGTTTTTATTGTAACCCAACGACTTGGCAATGCGTTCGATCCTCTTCCGCGTTTCAACCGGAATCTGGGGATCGTGGCGCAACGCGAGCGATACCGTGTTTTTGGAAACGCCGGCGCGTTCGGCAATCGTGCCCATCGTGACGCGTTTTTCGGGCATGGAGGAGCGGGTTTGAACGAGGGAGTGAAGGAATGGCGGATCACCGTGTGACTGTCAAGTGACTGGGGCGTTTACCGGCGCTTTCCCGTTTCTACGATTTTCGACGTGTATACCCTAGGCCTCGATTACGGCACCAACTCGGTGCGTTGTCTCATTGTTCGCTGCGCTGATGGTGCAGAAATCAGCAGCGCGGTTGTCGATTATCCAAGCGGCAAGCAGGGCATCCTGCTCGACCCCAAGGACCATAACCTCGCGCGCCAACATCCTGGCGATTACCTCTTTGGTTTGGAAAAGAGCGTGAAGGTTGCGCTTGCCGCGGCCAAGAAGGTCAAGGGTTTCGACGCAAAGAAGGTTGTCGGTATTGGCGTGGACACTACAGGTTCAAGTCCAATTCCGGTCGACGAGAAGAACGTCCCGCTCGCGCTTTCGAAAAAGTACGCCAAGAACCTCGCCGCCCAATGCTGGCTCTGGAAAGATCACACCAGCTGGCGCGAAGCGGCCAAGATCACCGAGCTCGCTGCGAAAAATCGCCCGCAGTACATCGCGAAGTGCGGCAACACTTACTCTTCCGAATGGTTTTGGTCGAAGCTTTGGCGCTGTCTGACGGTTGACCCCAAGGTGTTCGATGCCGCCTATTCGTGGGTTGAGTTATCCGACTGGGTGCCGTCCGTGCTTGCGGGTGTGACCGATCCGAAGCAGGTGAAACGCGGTGTTTGTGCCGCCGGTCACAAGGCATTTTACGCCGAGGATTGGGGCGGTTTGCCGGACAAAGAATTTCTCTCGCTGCTCGACCCGAAAATGGCCGCCCTGCGCGACCGCCTTTTCGACAAAGCCTACGATGCGACCGAAGCCGCTGGCTCGCTCTGCGACGAATGGGCCAAGAAGCTCGGTTTGCCTGCCGGAATCCCGATCGCGATCGGCGAATTCGATGTGCACTACGGCGCCATCGGCTGCGGTGTGAAAGAAGGCACGTTGGTTAAAGTGATCGGCACCTCGACGTGCGACTGCGGCGTGGTTTCCGCGGAGAAATCTGTGCCCGACATCCCAGGCATCTGCGGCATCGTCAAGGGCGCCATCCTTCCGGGCTTCTACGGCATCGAGGCCGGCCAATCCGCCGTCGGCGATATTTTCAAGTGGTGGGTCGAAGGCGTTTGCGAAGGCGACGGCGCGATGCACAAAGCTCTTCAAGCCGAAGTCATCAAGCAGAAGCCCGGCCAATCCGGCTTGCTCGCGCTCGATTGGAACAACGGCAACCGAACCATCCTGGTTGATCCAATGCTTTCCGGACTTCTTCTCGGCCAGACGTTGCACACGACGAAGGGTGAAATTTATCGCGCGCTCATCGAAGCGACGGCTTTTGGCGCTCGCGCGATCATCGAACGCATCAAGGAATACGGCGTGCCGATCGACCGCATTGTCTGCGCCGGCGGTATCGCTCGCAAAGACGCGATGCTGATGCAGATCTACGCCGACGTTACCGGTTGCACGATGCTCGTCACGACTTCGAACCAGGCGTGCGCGCTCGGCTCGGCGGTTTCGGCCGCGGTCCTCGCCGGAGCTCACAAAGACTTCCCGACCGCTCAGGCCAAGATGACCAAGCTCGAAAAGAAGCAATACAAGCCGAACCCAACCAACCAGAAGGTCTACAACAAACTCTATCGTTTGTACCGGCAGGTTCATGACGCGTTCGGCGGCCTCAATAAAAATGCTGATCTCTCGCGCGTGATGAAAGACCTCCTCGCGGTGAAAGAGGCGCAAGCCAAGTAAACTGCATCGAAAACAGAAGCGAAGAAACGTCCCGTGACTTCGCTTCTTTTGTTTTAACCTTTTCTCCACAACCTTCATCTATTTCCAAAATGAAAAACCTCCCCACCTCCGAAATCTGGTTCGTCTGCGGTTCGCAGCATCTTTACGGCCCCGGCCCGCTCAAGCAGGTCGCCGACAACGCCAAGCATGTCGCTGACTCGCTGAGCGACTCGAAGCGCATCCCGTACCCGATCGTCTTCAAGGCGCTGCTGACCACACCAGATGAAATCGCCAAACTCGCGATTGAGGCCAACTCCAACGCCAACTGCGCGGGCTTGATCCTCTGGATGCACACGTTCTCGCCGTCCAAGATGTGGATCCGCGGCCTGAATATTCTCAAAAAGCCGTTTCTCCACCTGCACACGCAGTTCAACCGAGATCTGCCCTGGGGCACGATCGACATGGACTTCATGAACCTGAATCAGGCCGCCCACGGCGACCGCGAAGCAGGTTTTATCCACACGCGCATGCGCCTGGGTCGCAAGGTGGTCGTTGGTCACTGGTCCGACACCGAGGTACAAGATCGTATCGGCGCCTGGATGCGCGCTGCTCGCGCCTGGCAAGATTGGCAGGGTGGTCGTTTCTGCCGCTTCGGCGACAACATGCGCCAGGTGGCCGTGACTGAGGGCGACAAAGTTGCGACCGAAATGAAATTCGGTTTCTCCACCAACGGCTATGGCGTCGGCGACCTCGTCGCCAAGATGAAGAGCGTTTCGGACAAGACGATCGACGCGCTCATCGCCGAATATTCACAACAATACAATATCGCCAAAGAGCTCCGCAAGGGCGGCGCTCGTCACGATGCGCTCCGCTACTCGGCCCGCATTGAGGCTGGCCTGAGCGCGTTCCTCGAAGAGGGCGAATTTAAGGGTTTCACCACCACCTTCGAAGACCTCCACGGCCTTGAACAGCTGCCCGGCATGGCCCCGCAGCGGTTGATGGCGGCTGGTTATGGTTTCGCCGGTGAAGGCGACTGGAAGACCGCTGCGCTCCTCCGCGCGATGAAGGTCATGGCGGACGGCGTGGGCACTTCCTTCATGGAAGATTACACCTACCACCTTTCGCCGAAGGGGCACCAGGTGCTCGGTGCGCACATGCTCGAAATCTGCCCGACGATCGCCGGCGTGAAGCCCAATGTCGAAATTCATCCGCTCGGTATCGGCGGCAAGGCCGACCCGGTCCGTCTCGTCTTCGATGCGACCACCGGCCCGGCGCTCAACGCTTCGCTCGTGGACCTCGGCAACCGTTTCCGCCTGATCGTCAACGAAGTCAACGCGGTCAAAACGCCGAAGATGCCGAAGCTCCCCGTGGCTCGCGCGGTTTGGGAATGCAAGCCCGACTTCAAGACGGCTTGCGCCGCTTGGATCTACGCGGGTGGTGCGCACCACACCGGTTACAGCACGGTCGTCACGAGCGAAATGCTCGAAGACTTCGCGACGATTGCCGGCATCGAAATGGTGCTGATCGGCGAGGACACGAAGATCAGCGACTTCAAGCAGACGCTGCGCAACAACGAGGTTTATTACCACCTCGCCCAAGGCATCCGCGTCTAAAACTGATTTAATGTGGAACTCAGAACGACTGGAAAAAGGCACCTTGCTTCTTCCGCGCGTTCTTGAGTTCTTGAATGAACGTTTTCCGGCTCGTTCTGATTTCCTGAGTTCCATATTAAAGATCTCCGTATCCCATGCTCGAAGAACTGAAACGCGAGGCCTACGAAGCCAACATGGCTTTACCGAAGCACGGCCTGATCAATCTCACGTTCGGCAACGCCAGTGCGATCGATCGCTCGAAAGGGATTTTTGCCATCAAGCCCAGCGGCGTCGATTACTCGGTGCTTAAGCCCGAGGACATGGTGCTGGTCGATCTCGAAGGCAAAAAAGTCGAAGGCAAACTCAACCCGTCCTCCGACACGCCGACACATCGCCGACTCTTCATCGCGTTTCCGCAGATCGGCGGTGTGGTTCACACGCACTCGTCGCACGCGACCGCGTTTGCTCAGGCCGGCCGTTCGATCCCGATCTTCGGTACGACACACGCGGACTATTTTAACGGCGACATCCCTGTCACGCGCAAGATGACCGCGCAGGAAATCGCCAGCGCCTACGAATGGGAAACCGGCAACGTGATTCTCGAGCGTTTCAAAAGCCTCGATCCGCTCGATTTCCCCGCCGTGTTGGTGAATCGCCATGCGCCGTTCACCTGGCGGCCGACCGTCGCGGGCGCCGTCGAAGTGGCTGTCGCCGTCGAATGCATCGCGCACATGGCGCTCATGTCTCTCCAGCTCGAACCGCGGCTTCCGACCATCGAGCCGGAGCTGCTCAATAAACATTTCAAACGCAAACACGGGCCTGGCGCTTATTATGGCCAGGCCGGTGGTGCGCATTGAAATAAAACCTGTCGCAGAAAACTGTCTGAAGACTAAAGCATCGATGCAGTTTGTTTTCAGGCTGTAGCTTTAACCCAAAATCCCTGCAAATATGACCACCCCGTTTAAAATCGCTGCCGCTGCCATGGTGGCTGTTCTCGCTCACTTTATGCCTTCGCTCTCCGCTGCTCCCTCCGTAACTTCGAAACCTTTTGGCACCGTCGACGGCAAGCCCGTCGAGCTCTATACGCTCCGTAACGACAAAGGTGCCGAAGCCACCATCACTAATTACGGTGGCATCGTCGTTAGTCTCATGATGCCCGATCGCAACGGCAAGATGATCGACGTCGTACAGGGCTACGACAAGGTTGAGGATTACGTCGCGAAAACTCCGTACTTCGGCGCACTCATCGGTCGTTACGGCAACCGTATCGCCAAAGGCGAGTTCACGCTCGATGGCAAAACCTACAAGCTCGCCGGCAACGACAACGGCAACGCGCTCCATGGCGGTAACAAAGGGTTCGACAAGGTGATCTGGACCGCCAAGCCGGTCGAAAGCAAACACGGTGCCGCGCTCGAGTTGCATTATCTTTCGAAGGACGGCGACGAGGGTTATCCCGGCAATCTCGACGTGACCGCGACCTACACGCTCACAAACCACGACGAGCTTCGCGTCGACTTCAAAGCCAAGACCGACAAGGCCACGCCGGTCAACCTGACCCACCACTCGTATTTCAATCTCTCCGGCGAAGGCACGATCCTTGATCACCTGCTTACGATTAACTCCGACAAAACCACGCCCGTCGACAAAGGCCTGATCCCGACCGGCGAACTCAAGTCAGTCGAAGGCACGCCGTTTGACTTCCGCAAGCCGATCGCGATCGGTGCTCGTATCGATGATCCTGATACGGTTCTCCAGTACGGCCCCGGCTACGACCATAACTGGGTCGTGAATCAGAAGAAGGCTGGCGAACTCGGTTTCCAGGCCCGCGTTGAGTCACCGAAGAGCGGGATCGTCTTGGAAGTTCTCTCGACCGAACCGGCCGTGCAATTCTATGCCGGCAACTTCCTCGACGGCACGATCAAGGGCAAGTACGGCCAAGTCTACCAAAAGCGCTCCGGCTTCTGCCTCGAGCCGCAGCATTATCCGGATTCGCCGAACCACCCGAACTTCCCCAATACGATCCTCAAGCCCGGTGAGGCCTACACCAACACCATCGTCTACAAGTTCTCGGTTAAGAAGTGACTGACCTTTTCCTCAGCTCCACGTTAGTTAACTAGCTCCCCATGATAATAGCATCACAACCCCTGCTGGCGACGGCTGCGTCGTCCGGCCCCACCCTTGGCGGGCTCGATTGGCTCGCCATCGTAGGTTATTTTGCGATCCTCGCCGGTGTCGGCTACTGGGTCGTCAAAAAGAGTAAAAACACAGCGGACGACTACTTCCTCGCTGGCCGTAATCTCGGCTGGTGGGTGATCGGTGCGTCGATCTTTGCGTCGAACATCGGCTCTGAACACATCGTCGGCCTCGCCGGTTCCGGTGCGAAAGACGGCGTCGCCCTCGCGCATTACGAACTGCACGCTTGGTGCTTGCTGGTGCTGGCCTGGGTTTTCGTGCCGTTCTATGCCCGGTCGCGCGTCTTCACGATGCCGGAGTTCCTCGAGCGCCGCTTTTCGGCTCCGTCCCGCACGGTGCTTTCGTGGGTTTCGTTGATTACCTTCGTGGTTACGAAAATCGCGGTCGGCATCTTTGCCGGTGGCGTGGTGTTTGCTACGCTGCTGCCTGACATCAAAATCACGCTCGGCAGCCTTGTGATCGACAGCTTCTGGATTGGTTCGGTCTCCGTTGTGTTGCTCACCGGCCTTTATACGACCCTCGGCGGCATGCGCGCCGTCGCCTACAACGACGCCGTACAAGTTGTTGTTCTTATCGGTGGTTCGGCTCTGCTGACGTTCTACGGACTCCACAAGCTCGGCGGTTGGGGCGAACTCAAGCAGTTCTGCGGTACTGAAATGTTCAACCTCTGGAAACCGCTCGTTCCCGCCGGTCAGGAAGCCACTTGGGCTCCTGTCATCGTGAAAGACGCCGCTGGTGCGATCACGAAACAGGCGTGGTACTTCAACGGCAACTTCCCTTGGCTCGGCATGGCGATCTGCGCCCCGGTCATCGGTCTGTGGTATTGGTGTACTGACCAGTACATCGTTCAACGCGCTCTCGGCGCCCCGAACGAAAAGGTCGCTCGCGAAGGCTCGATTTTCGCCGCCTTCCTCAAGCTGTTCCCGGTTTATCTCTTCATCATTCCTGGCCTGATCTGCTTCGCTCTTGCCAAGAGCGGCAAGGTCCCCGGCCTCGCCGAAGTTTACGACCCTGTCACGGGCCAGTCGACCGCGGCTGCTCAAGGCGCTTTCCCGCTGATGGTGAAAAACCTTTTGCCCGCCGGTCTCCGCGGCATCGTAGTCGCCGGTTTGCTTTCCGCTTTGATGGGTTCGCTCGCCGGCGTGTTCAACGCCTGCTCGACGCTCTTCACCGTCGACATTTACCAGAAGTACAACCCGAAGGCTTCCCAGGAGAAGCTGGTTAAGGTTGGCCGCACTGCGACGATCATCATGGTGCTCATTGCTCTGGCGTGGATCCCGATCGTGAAGGGTGCTCACGGCCTCTATAACTACCTGCAATCGGTACAGGGTTATCTCGCTCCACCGGTGTTCGTGGTCTTCTTCTTCGGCGTTTTCTGGAAACGCCTCAACGCCAAGGGCTGTTTCTGGGCGATGATGGTCGGCTTTGTCGTTGGCTTGTTCCGCATGCTCGTCGACACGCCGGTGACGCTTTCGTCTGGAACTTTCTCCTATCAGGAAGGTTCGTTCTTGTGGATCATCAATAACATCAACTTCCAGTACTTCAGCATTCTGATCACCTTGATCTCGGCTGCGGTGATGGTCGTTGTGAGCTACATGACGCCTGCGCCCGACGATGCGCACATTCGGGGCCTCACGTTCGCTACGGCGACGGAAGAG
Source organism: Nibricoccus sp. (assembly GCA_047600805.1). Classification (GTDB taxonomy): domain Bacteria; phylum Verrucomicrobiota; class Verrucomicrobiia; order Opitutales; family Opitutaceae; genus JADKHC01. Next base: position 3,463,822 of record JASGKG010000001.1, on the reverse strand, counting down.
GATAAAGCCCGCACCCGCGAAAGCTGGTCGGCTAAAGATGTTGTGTACTCCTGTGTGGTGATGGCTGCGATCATCGGCGCCTACCTTTACTTCACCGGTTGACCGATTTTGTCAGGTTCGGTTTTGAAACCCGCCCGGGCGTGATAGCCGGGCGGGTTTTTTGTTGCTTAAAATGGTAAGTTCAGGAGCGCGCGCGATAGAGCCGAGTAGGCGGGCTTTTATCGGGCAGCAGAGCCGCCGTTGGACCATAACCTGGTGGCGTCTTAGGGGTCCGTGTTTACCGCTCTTTCGACTACACCCAGCAAAACCATTTTGACTATGAATCTGATCATCAAATCCCAGGCGGACCGTATTGGGACGCTGCAATTTAACAACGAAGGCAAACTCAACTGCCTGAGCCACGCGCTGATGGATGAGCTCATGCAGGGCTTGCATGACCTCGAAAAAGAGGGGGCAAACGCCATCGTGCTGCGCGCCCGTTCTGGCGTGAAAGTCTGGTCGGCGGGCCACGATATCAACGAGCTCCCGGAGCCGCGGCGCGACCCGCTTTCCTATGGTGATCCGCTGGAAACCCTGCTGCGCAACATTCAGGACTGCGCGGTTCCTGTGATTGCGATGGTCGAAGGGACCGTTTGGGGCGGCGCGTGCGACCTCTGTTGTTCCTGTGATATGGTTGTGGCTGCAGAGGGTTCGACCTTTGCGATGACGCCTGCGAAGATCGGCATTCCGTACAACGCCTCCGGCCTCATGCACTTCGTGCATCACATCGGACTAAACAAGGCTAAAGAGATGTTTTTCACCGCGCGTCCGACGACGGTGCACGAGGCATGGAACAACGGTTTCGTGAACCACGAAGTGAAGCGGGAAGAGCTCGAGTCGTTTACTTATGACTTGGCTGGAAAAATTGCGAAGAACGCGCCGCTCGCGGTCCGCGCGATCAAGGCGCAATTTCGTCTGCTTACCCGTGGCGCGCTTATCGACGCAGAAACGGCTGAGCGCATTCAGGCGATTCGTCGCAAGGTTTACGACAGTGCCGACTACGCCGAAGGAATTCGCGCATTTAAAGAAAAGCGCTCGCCGGTTTTCCAAGGTAAATAACCCGGTGGCGTGATGGCGCCGACCGCGAAAGCGTGGCGCCATTCACCGGTGTAGCCTCGCCGCGTAGCGCTTAGCCCTTTTGTTGTTCGATCGCCGCAACTCGGCCGTCTTTGAAGACGATGCGCATATACTCTTCGACGCGGTCCTGATAAATTTCGGCGCGCACCGGTTCGTAATAGATGCCCCACGACTTGGTGACCGGGTTGTAGACCGTGTGACGTTGGTAACCCATGAAACGCGACCCGGCGTAGTCTTCGAAATGGGTGTTGTAGATCCACGTAGACTCTTGGCTTTTTGCGCTGGTGCTTTCGCGGATGCGGTCTGGCTGGCCCAGAGCGATGTAGACCATGTCAGTGCTGTCGCCCACCGCGATATGTCTTTCCTTGATGCGTTCCTGTGTTTGTGGATCGAGCGCGTTGAAGTACGCTGACTTCTCTTCGATACGGCTCGAGACGGTGCTGCACCCGCTGAGGAGGAAAGCGATGGGGAGAAGGCCGAGCAGTATTTTTCTAATCATGCACGGATAGACGCGATGAAACTGGCGAGTGTTCCGTTTTTAGTGGATTTCCAAATGGTTGTTTGCAGTAGGCGAGGCGCATCGCGGTGTTAAAGCGCTTTCCCGCGGAGCCGCAGGGCGTTGGAAACCACGCTCAGCGAACTCAAGCTCATGGCCACCCCCGCGATCATCGGATTGAGCGACCATCCGAAAAATGGATACAGTGCGCCCGCCGCAATCGGTATTCCCAGCGAGTTGTAGACGAAGGCGAGGAACAGGTTTTGTTTGATGTTGGCCAGTGTCGCGCGGCTGAGGTGGACGGCTTTGACGATACCACGCAAATCTCCCTTCACCAGCACGAGCCCAGCACTGGCGATCGCGACGTCAGTGCCCGTTCCCATCGCGATGCTCGTGTCGGCGGCGGCGAGTGCAGGAGCGTCGTTAATGCCGTCGCCGGCAAAAACGACTTGTTTCCCTTTGGCGCGAAGTTCTTTCACGAGTTCCTGCTTTTGCTCAGGTGTGACGCTGGCTTGATAGCCGTCGAGACGCAGCTCGGCCGCTAGCTGCGCCGCGATCGCTTGGCGATCACCTGTGACCATGATGACTTTTATGCCGAGCTTATGAAGCTCCGCGATCGCCTCCGCGGTGGTTTTCTTTAATGGGTCGGCCAAAGAAAGCGTGCCGACGTAGTTCCCATCGACTTGTACGCCCACAAGCGTGGTGTTCTCGAAGGGCACGTTGGTATTTGGCGCACGCCCTATTTCCACCCGCCGGTCGCCGACGCGCGCGGTGATTCCCCAGCCGGGTTTGGCGGCGAATTCTGTAGCGGGAATGAGCGATAGCTTCCTGTTGTGCGCCTCGGCTACGATGGCCCGTGCCAACGGATGCTCGCTGGAATTCTCGGCAGAGGCGGCGAGCGTCAGGAGATCCTTTTCGGAAAGGCTTCCCGTGGGTGTTACCGCAACAACGGCGGGCCGTCCTTCGGTAAGCGTGCCGGTTTTGTCGATAAGGAGGGTATCGGCTTTTGCAAGCCGCTCCAGGGCCGCGGCGTCGCGGACCAACACGCCCGCTTGGGCGCCTCGGCCGATCGCTGTCACCAGTGAAACAGGCGTCGCTAGTCCGAGTGCGCACGGGCAAGCGATGATCAGCACCGCCACCGCGTTGACCAGTGCGTGCACAAGGCTTGGAGCCGGGCCGAAGCAGAGCCACAGCACAAACGTGAGGGCGGAGATCGCGGCGACGGTTGGAATGAACCAGTTCGAAACGCGATCCGCGAGCCGCTGGATCGGCGCTTCGCTCTCCTGCGCTTCCTCCACCAATCGGATGATCTGGGCCAGCAACGTTTCGGTGCCGACGCGTTCAGCGCGCATCGTAAACGAGCCCGTGGCGTTGAGGGTGCCTGCGCGGACCGGCTCGCCGGAAAATTTAGCTACGGGCATAGGTTCGCCAGTGAGCATCGATTCGTCCACGGAACTGGTGCCGTCCAGCACAGAACCGTCAACGGGGATTCTTTCGCCAGGGCGTATGCGCAACTCGTCTTCCTTTTGCACATCGGAAAGCGGCACGTCCTCTTCTTTGCCGTTTTTGATGCGGTGAGCGATTGGCGGCGCAAGTTCCATCAACGCCCGAATCGAGGCGTCGGTGCGGGCGTGAGCCCGTTGCTCCAAGATCTGTCCGAGTAGCACGATGGTCGTGATCACACCGGCTGCTTCAAAGTAAAGCGGCACGCCGTGTTCTCCCATGGCGGCTTGGCCGATGACGCTTGGAAAAAGAACTGCCGCAGCACTGTAGAAATACGCCGCGCCGGTTCCGGTTACAGTGAGCGTGAACATGTTGGTGTCGCGCTCGCGAATCGATTTCCACCACCGCCGGATGAAATATTTTCCGCTCCAAAAAAATACCGGCGTGGTCAGAAGGAGCTGAATCCACCCATTCCAGCGTGGAGCAATCCAATGAAACGCCTCGGGCGCGATCATTTCGCCCATCGAGAGTACTACAACAGGTAGCGTAAATGCGAGGGCGACCCAGAAGCGGGGTCGGAGCACTCGCTCGTGAGGCAGCCCCATGTAAACGGGTGCGTCTGCGGGAGGATTTTCGTTGGTCGTGCTGTCGCTGGTATGGCAGCAGGCGGATGTCGCCGCGTTCTCTGGTTCCGAATTGTGATGGTGCATACAATCGGCAGACGGAGTCGTTTGCCGAACCTTACAGAAATTCTTAGGGCTGCTCGTCCGGACTGCAATCGCAGTCGAGGCAGGTTTCTTCCGCGCACGAACCACAAAATTGCACGAGCTTGGCGCGCAAGGCCGCGCGTGCCCGCGACAGGGCGACGCTGGCGTGGTTGGCCGTGAGATTCATCGCTGCAGCCACTTCGCTTATATTTTGATCTTCCAACTCCGCTCTTCTCAGCAGCTCTGCATCGCGTGGCTTCAAAGTAGGGAGAAGCCGCTGAAAACAAACGCAGATTTGCTGTTTCTCAGCGTCATTGGGCGATGCGTTTTCGTTGGTCCATTTCTCCTCTCGGATTTGAGTCGCGCGACGGCTGCGGACGTGGTCAACGACTGCGTTGCGAAGAATTTGATAGAACCACGCGACGAGTTTCTCGGAATCGCGCAGCGCTGGTGCCTTTTCCAAAGCCTTCGCGAGGCTGTTCTGCAGTAGATCTTCAGCGTCGGCGTGGCTGCCGTGCAGGCGAGCGGCGAGAAACGTTTTAAACTTTTCTCGTTGTGCGAGGATGGGTTCCAGACTCTCGGCTTGCGGCATCACATTCTACGCTGTCGCAAGCCCGGGAAATGGCAACCGACTCACGGGCTTTGGTTCTTGCCGTTGTGACAGTCGGAGCAGGTGAGGCCTTCAGGAAGCGCGTCGGGGTGTTTGAACTCCTGGCCTTCGGGGGCGAGCTTCGTGAGCTCGGCGCCGACGCCTTGAGCAAGAATCGTGTGACACGTGTTGCAGTCGCTCGCTCCGATCTTTTTCGCCGGCTTGCCGATAGCCTCATGTTGGTTGTCGTGGCAGCGGAAGCATCCCGGCCAATCCTTGTGGCCGATTTGTTCGGGATATTTGCTCCAGTCCGCCTTCATGAAGGGGAAGAAGTTGTCTTTGTAGATTTGGGTGGTTGTGGCAATCGCCTGGGTGGCGGCGGGAGTGCTTCCGTATTGTTTCCGAATACCTGTCTCGATCGCGGCCGCAGCTTCGGCTTCAGTGGCGTAAGCCTGGGTCAGCAGATCGACGATGGTGCGTTTGGCCGCAGGGAGCTTGGGATCAATTCGCCCGAGATAAAATGCCTGATCAAGCGCTTCGTTCGGCGACTTGTAGCGATGGGCCGGACGATTGTGGCAATCGAGACAGTCCATCGTGCGAACCTTGGTTGGGTCGGGTTCGCCTTTGTATTCGGTTGTACGATACGTGGTCGAAGTGCCATCTGGATTGGTGACGCGGACCCACGGGATCTTCTGGCGTTGCTCGTCTTCGGCAAAATACTCGACCCGATGTTCCTTGCTGGTGTGCCAGTGGATGCCGCCGACTTGGCCGTGTTGGGCATCGCCGCCGCCAACATGGAGAAGCAGGCGCACGGTAAACGTTTTGCCTTCCTGTGTGGCGAGATAGTGATTGTACGTGCGCTCGAGATTCCCGGAGAAACGCTGAGGCCAATGGCACTTTTCGCAGGTGTCCTGTGCAGGACGCAGATTTTTCACCGGAGCGGCGACGGGTTTTTGGTACTTCCCCGAAATCACGCCCCAGAGTTGGTGGGCACCATTAACCTTTGACTGTAGGTAATATCCGGCGCCGCTGCCCACGTGACACTCGACGCAGGCGACGCGCGCGTGCAGCCCGTTTTGATAAGCGGTGAACTCCGGCTTCATCACCTCGTGGCAAACTTTTCCGCAGAACTCGACCGTTTCTGTGACGTGATAAGTCTGGTAGCTCCCGAAAGCCGTGAAGAGCAGGAATGTCATCGTCGCGAGCGAGAACCACACGAGGCGGCGTCGATCGCGTGGGTTTTCGAGATCGATCGCAAGCTGCGGCGTGGGCGCGTCCGGATCGCGTTTTTGTTGGCGGCGGCTGATCCAGGCGCCGAGCAGAAACAAACCAAGCCCTAGCAGTAAAAATCCAGGCGCAACGACGTACGATAAAATGCCGACGTAGGGATTGCTGTGCTCACCAGCGAAAAGATCGAAAGAGAAGAGCAGCAAAAACGCGAAGAAGCTGCCGATCGCGATGATGGCGCCCGCAAGGCTGATCCAGTTGCGCCAGATGGAACGTTTGAGCGGAATGGGGGCTGGTGTTTCGGGCATGTTGTTGGAGCGAGATTTGGAAACTAAAAACGGGCGCAACCTCCAAGGCTGAGCCCGTTCCAATTTGTTCAAAGGGCTGTTTCCATGGGCGAAACAGCTTTCAAATCATTTTTTCAGGCTGCGGACGTAAGCGACCAGCCCGTGAATCTCTTCGTCGGAGAGGTCGGAGAAGGCCTTCATTTTTTCTTTATCGCCTTCCTTCACGCCTTCCTTGATGGCCTTGAAAATCGCATCGTCGGTCATCTCAGCTTGCACCTTGGCGTCTGTATAGTCCTTGAGCTTTAGTTTTTGGCCGACCTTGGTTTTGCCAGCGCCGTCGGCTCCGTGGCATTTGGCACATTGGCCGGTCCAGATCTCGGAGGCGGGTGCGGCGAAAGCGGCCGAAGCGGTGAGGGCGAGTACGGTGGCGAGAGCGAGCGCGGTTTTTTTCATGGGAGTAGATTCGAGGGTTAATCTGAAAAATCCCGCGTTGCAGTGAAGCGAAACGCGGGACCGAAACTTTAAGGAGTATAGTAAGCTCGAGCGAGTTGGCTAGCTCGAGGCTCTATTTTTTCAGGCTTCGAATGTAAGCGACCAAAGCCTTGGCGTCGGCTTCAGAAAGCTCGTCTTTGAAGCCCTTCATCAATTCTTTGCCGTCTTTTGTGGAACCCTCAAGCGTCACTTTAAGAAGATGCTCATCGGTGAACTTGGCCTGCACCGCTGCGTCGGTGTAGTCGAGGACTTTGAGCTTTTTTCCGACCTTGGTACTGCCCGAGCCATCCGCTGCGTGGCATTTGGCGCAATGTTCTTCCCAGTTTTCCTTGGCGGTGGCGCCGAAGGCGGCGGTCGCGCACAGCAGGGCCGAACCAACGAGAACAGTCGTGAGGATGCTGCTTTTCATAGGAGTGGTTTTATCGATTAGAAGGACTGCTGGACTGAGATGTAAGCCACCACCGCGTTGTAGTTGGTGAAGCCGCCAGTGGTGTCGTTTTTGCTGCTCAGGTAACCGATCTTGCCTTCGAGAATCATGGAGTCGGAGAGCTTGCGCTTGGCCCCGACCGTGAAGGTCGACTCCGAGGTACCTGCACCGTACGGCACAGTGGCGTAGAGCGGCTCGTAATTGTTTGCCTTGTACATCGTGTACTGGATTTCGGCGTTGGTGACTTTGTCGACCGCGAAGCCGGTGAGGATGCTGCCATTCCAGTAATTATTGTCGGAATTGCGGACGACGAGGTTGCCAGCTCCACCGGCGCGAGGATAGGCGGTGCTCAGTGTGTCGAACACGATATTGGCGCTGGCCTGCATGTAGAACTGCTTGATCGGGTTCCAGTTGATGGTCTCGCCAATGTTGTGGCTCTTCGAATCGCCGGAATCGTATTTGGGGAAGTACGACGAAGTGCTGACTGTGCTGATGGGGTTGCCAATCGCGGTCACGTCCATCTGGCCTTTTTGGTAAACGTAACGCGTGATGAAGCTAAGCGTCGGGATGGGTTTTACGGTGATATTAAGCTTGGCGCCGGAATTGGAGGTGCCCAAGCCATAACCAGTGAGGTGCAAGCCGTTGTTGTCGGCGACACCATTGAAGTTGTTGCGGTGATCCTTCACGAACGTTTCCGCGCGGACGTTGAAGAAGCTGCAAGGGACCCAGTTCGCGCCCACGGAGTAGCGGATGTGGTTTTCCTTAACATTCGTGTAATTGTTCTGCATGGACGCGGAACCAGTGAGCGTGCCGGAGGACACGTACATGGTTCTTTCTTCGCCAGGAGCGTGGCGGTATTCGATTGAGCCGAACAGCGAGAGGTTTTTGATGCCGTTGTACCTGACGTTGAGTTCGGGAACCAAGGCGTGTTCCTTTACCATGCTGCTTTGTGGGAAAAGGACGCTGTAGTTTGTGACGACGCCGGTATTCTGGTTCACCAAGTTGTGGACGAATAGGTAGTTGTCGTCGGCGTCGGTGCTCAGGGTTTCATGTTTGAGGGCCGTTTCGACGAAAAGGCTGTTGGTAACGCGAATGTCCGCACCAATGTTAGCGGTAAGCTCTTGGGTTTTGGCACCTCCTGAGAAGTTGGTGAACGAGTAGGGAGGACGTACGCTTGAAAGCGCTGGCGGAGTCGCCAGAGAGCCGCTGAAGGCTGCGCCACCGACCTGACTGACTACACCGACGTTCGTTTGTAGATCCGAAAGAATCTGCCGTTCGGCGAGAAAGTCAGACGTAGAGTCGCAGTAGCTTACGCCCGCAAAAACGGTGATCTTGTCGGTCAACCGATTTTCAACCTTGCCCGTGTACGCGATCGAGTCGGTCTTGATGCCCTCGCGGTCAAACCCGTGGTTTGGAGTGCTGATCAGATTTGGCGGGGTCGGGGACGCTTGGGTCGTGGTGATCGCCGGATACGGACGGAGTTCGGTGTATCCAGGATAATAATACCGGTTTACCGTTCTCGTATTTAGGTTATGGATGCGTGTCCCGACCACGCTGCCTTCGAACGTGGTTTTACCGACTGTATGTTTGACCGTGCCGCTGAGTGTTTCCTTGCGTTCGCCGATCCGCAGATATGCGGGAAGGAGCTTGCGATTCGAAGAGATCGGATTGGTCGGGCTGGTGGTCCAATTCGGAATGCCGGTAAAATCCGTATCGCCTAGGATCGTGCTGTCTTTGGTTCCAGAACGCTGTTCGTTCGTGTAGCGAATGCTGAATACTGGCGCGTTGGGCAAAGTCGTGGTTACGCCTGCCCAAATTTTCTGCCGATCGACGTGCAGGTCCTTGTTGGGAAGAGGAAACCAAGCGTTGTTGTTCGGGAAGAAGCCGCCCACGCCGTCGTAGAACGTGCGAAACCGCGAGATACCCGCGTCAACAGAGCCGTATTCATTTTTCGAGACATTGATATGAGCCAAATAATCGGCGTTGCCGACTAGAGCATGACCATCTGCTTTGACCGCGATATCGCCTTTCAAATCCTTCGAGATCTGAAGGTCCTCGATGCCGAAAAATCCGTTTTTAGAAGTCCAGTTCCGGGCTTGGTAGGCCTCCTTGTCCTTCTCAACCCAGCTGCCTTGTGTGCTGAGTTTGACGTAGTTTTCGGTCGGGATGACGAGAGGATCTGCGTCCTTCGCTGCGTCAGCTGCGTAAAGTGCCGATCCGCTCAGCACGAGGGCCGCTGTGAGACCAGCTTGGATTAGGGGAGAGTTGGAAGTGTGCATGGCTGGTCGGAAGTTAGAAGCGGAGGGGTTTGGAAGTATTCGAGCCGTGGACAGCTTCGTGGCAGCCGGCTACCCAGCAGGTGCCGTTCTGCAAGCGGGTGCGATGATCTTCGCCGCCGGCCACGATGGTGCCATTGCCTTCAGAGCCACCAGCGAGGCCGATGGGGTGCTGGAGATGGCACTTGAGGCAGAGGTTGGCGTCGCGCTGCACGAGCATCTTTTGGTTAACTGAGCCGTGCGGGTTATGGCAGGCGGTGCAGCCTTCACGCATGGCTTGGTGTTCGAAAACAAAGGGGCCTTTTTGCGCCGTGTGGCACTCGGTGCAGGTTTCTTTCTCGTTCGAGAGGCTGGCGGCGCCGCCTCGGATTGCTTTGCCCTTGTGGGGGTCGTGGCACTCGGTGCATGTCATTTTGCCGGCCATGACGGGATGGGAGTGCGGCAGGCTGAATTCACCGCGCTTGTCGAGATGGCACTGCATGCAGGCCTCGGGCGATTTGCCTGGATTTACAATGGTTCCTTTGCCGCCGCCTGCGGCGACGTGCTTGCTGCCGGGACCGTGACAGCTTTCGCACCCCGTTTCTTTGGCGTTGCTGCCTTGGACGATGAGGCGCGCGTGAGTGGCGTGGTCGAAGTCTTTGGTGGTTTCTTCATGGCACTGCGCGCACTCTTTCGAGCCCACGAAGGTTGCTCCTGCGATTTGGTTGGGAGCCACGACCGTGCGGTCGGCCATCGAACAGGAAATAAGGAGCAGGGCCCAAAGGCCGAGACCCCCGAGTAATAGTGTATTCTTACGCCAACTACGCAGTTTGGAGATCATGGGAGGTTAGGTCGAAAAGTGGGGTTAAGGGGCTGTTCTTATAGTTCGGGTTAAAATGAATTATGCCAAATGTGGCTTATTCCCGCTCCTCATTTCTTGTGCAAAATACAGCAATAAATGGATGTAATGGGGTCTCTTTACAGATATGCCTGCTAGATTTACATAAATCCGCCTGAAGAATACCTCATAACGGATATTAAGCAGGCAGGCTAATGACAAGCCTTTACAAATCGGAGAGCTGACTACGTTGATATCGGCTCTTTATCGGACGGACCACGCGGCGCTTAAGACGAACTTACTTCGCCAGCGAAAATCGCTCAGCCCGCTTTCGCGATATGGCGTTCGCGCAACCATGCGAAAATGACGGGGGTCACTATTAGAATGTGTACGAGGCTGGACAGCATGCCGCCGACGACCGGTGCGGCCAAAGGCTGCATGATTTCGGCGCCAGTGCGGCTGCTCCAGAAGATCGGTAGGAGAGACGCCACCGTCGTAGCGACAGTCATGACTTTCGGCCGCAACCGAAGGCGGGCGCCGGCCTTGATTGCGTCGAGTAGCTCCGTGTGGTTCAGCTCGCGACCGAGTTCAGTCCGCTTCTTGGCGATCGCCTCTTCTAGATATACGACCATGACGACGCCGGTTTGAATGGCGGTGCCGAAGAGCGCGATGTAACCAACCCACACGGCGACGCTGAAATTGAAACCCATGAAATGCTGGAGCAGCACCCCGCCGGTCAGTGCAAAGGGCACGGCTAGGATAACGTGCGCCGCTTCCGAGACGGAGCGGAACGTTATTACGAGCAGCGCGAAGATGACCAGCAGCACGACCGGAAAAACGACCTTCAACGTTTCGCGGGCGCGGATCTGATTTTCGTATTGTCCGCTGTATTCAATGGTCATGCCGGGATCGAGCTTCAGCTCTTTGCCAACTCGCTCTTTGATTTCGTCAACGAAGCCGCCGAGGTCGCGCTCGTTGACGTTTGCCTGCACGTAGACGCGAAGGCGCCCGTTTTCACTGGCGATTTCGTTGGGGCCGATCACGCGTTTCACTTGCGCGACCTGTTTCAACTGAACCTGGGCGCCCGAGGGCGTTGGGATCACGAGGTCGCCGATTTTTTCGATGTCATCGCGATCGCTGCGGTCGAGGCGCACCTGAATCGGCCAACGCTCGCGGCCTTTGATAGTGGTGGCGACGGTGGTGCCGCCGAGTCCGGTTTCGACGTAGCGGAAAAGATCGGCGATTTTTAGCCCGTAGCGGCCCATCGCCGCTCGATCGGCTTCGATTTCGAGGTAAGGTTTGCCCTGCACGCGCGACGGAGCGACGCCGGTGGCGCCGGAAATAGCGGTAATGATTCGTTCGAGTTCGAAAGCTTTTTGCTGAAGCGCGTCGAGGTTGTCGCCGAAAAGCTTCACGCCCACTTGCGCGCGAATGCCGGTGCTCGTCATGAGAATGCGGTTTTCGATCGGTTGAAGAAAACCGGGAACGTAACCCGGCACGGTCGTGAGACGTTCAATGAGTTCGCTGATGATCTGCTGCTTCGTGACGCCGTGACGCCAATCTTTCTGCGGCTTCAACATGATCGTTGTTTCAATCATCTCGATCGGCGCGGGATCTGTAGCGGTTTCGGACCGGCCGAGTTTACCCGCAACGGAGACGACTTCTGGATGCTGGCTGATGACTTTGTCCTGCCAGGCCATGATGCGTTTCACCTCGGTGAGCGACGTTGCCGGCAGAAGCACGGGCATGAAAAGCAGGCTGCCTTCTTCGAGGGTCGGCATGAACTCGCTGCCAAAACCCTGCGTGTGTTTGGCGATCGCGGGTGCGCGATCGTGCAGCCAGTTGTTAAACCCGCGTGGTAAACCGAACGCTATCACTAAGCAGATGGAAAGCAGGACGAAAGCGAGGCTCAGCACGGTTTTGCGGTGCACGAGCGCCCAGTCGAGCGTGGGGTTATAGGCCTTGAGAAGGAACTTCATCAGCCAGTTTTCGTGCTCGGGTTTGAACGGACCCCTAACCAAAAGCGTGCAGAAAACCGGAACGGCTGTGATCGCGAGCAACGTTGCCCCGAGGAGGGCGAAGGACTTCGTGTAGGCGAGCGGGTGGAAAAGTTTGCCTTCCTGGCCGCTGAGCAAAAACACCGGGACGAAGGCGAGAATGATGATCGCCATCGAGAAAAACATCGGCCGGCCGACTTGCGTGGCGGCCTCGAGCGTTTCTTTGAATGTTTCTGCGGCGGTGAGGCGGCGCTTCAAATGCTCCTCGGCGATTTCGCAGTGTCGAATGACGTTTTCCGTCATCACGATGCCAGCATCAACCAGTACGCCGATCGAGATGGCGATGCCTGTGAGCGACATGATGTGCGAAGGGATGCCGAACTCTTTCATAAGGATAAAAGAGATCAGGATCGACGCGGGCAGCGGCAACGTGACGATCAGGATGCTGCGGAAATGGAAAAGGAAGAGAATGTGTGCGAGCGTCACGAGGATGACTTCCTCGGCGAGCGCGTGCTTCAGTGTGTCGATCGCGCGTTCGATCAAATCGCTGCGATCGTAAAATGACGCGATCGTCACGCCTTTCGGAAGGCCGGGCGCGATGGCGGCGATTTTGGCCTTCACGTCATTGATGACTTTGTAGGCGTTCTCGCCGTAGCGCATTACGACGATGCCGCCGACGACCTCGCGGCCGTTCACGTCGAGTGTTCCGCGTCGGAAGTCCCCGCCAATTTCAACCCGGGCGACGTCGCGCACGTAAAGCGGCGTGCCGTTTCGCGGCATGAGGGGAACCGATTCGATATCGGTAATTTTGCTGACGAGCCCGACGCCGCGGACGATGTACTCGGCGCCGTTTTCCTCGATGGTTTTCCCGCCGACGTTCAGATTGCTTGCAGCGAGCGCGTCCATCACTTCGCCGAGCCCGACGCCGAATTGTTTCAGCTTTAGCGAGGAGACTTCGACCTGATATTGCCGAACGAAGCCGCCGAGGCTGCCGATCTCGGCGACGCCGGGCACGGCGGCGAGTTGATAGCGAATAAACGTGTCCTGCAACGTGCGCAGCGAGCCGAGATCCTGTTGGCCGGATTCGTCTTTCAAGTAGTATTGGTAAACCCAGCCCAGGCCGGTGGCGTCAGGGCCGAGCCGCGCAACGATTCCCTCTGGCAAAAGGTTGCCGAGCGAGTTAAGCCGCTCGAGCACACGGGTGCGGGCGAAATAGTTTTCGATTTTGTCATCAAAAATGACGGTGAGAAACGAAAAGCCGAACATCGACGTGGCGCGCACGGTTTTCACGCCAGCCAGCCCCTGGAGTGAAACGGACAATGGATACGTGATCTGGTCCTCGACCTCCTGCGGTGAGCGTCCGGGCCAGTCGGCATAGACGATCACTTGGTTTTCCGAAAGATCGGGAATGGCGTCGATCGGAACGGTGCGGAGTGCGAAAAATCCCCACGCACAAAGGCCCAGGAAAGCGCTTAGGACGAGAAAGCGGTTGTTGAGAGACCAGGTGATGATGCGGTTGATCATGGCGACGGTCGCAGATGGCTCAGTGAATCTCCTCGCCGCATTCGAGCATGGCGGAGCCGAAGAAAGGGTTGCGGAGCGGCTCGTTGCGTTGCAGCCAGCGTCCGGTGCCTAGCACGGGCGACATCGGGCACTGAAAAATTTTGACAGCGCCGGAATGGTGGAGATGCGCGTTCTTGGCCAGATCGGCCACCGCCGTGCTGAAAACTTCAAAGGCACGGCGGGCGGCTTTAATGTCAGGGCCGGATTTAAGGCCGTCAGTGAACTGCGAAAGCGGACCTTTTGCTGCGTCTGGAAACGCTTTGGTGTACGCTGAGAAGTTCGACTGCAAAATTGGAACGAGCTTCTGGTATTTTTCCAGGTCGTCGCTCGCGAGTGCGTCGGCGGCGTCGGCGGAGGCGAGAACGAGCGGCTTCAGTGCTTCGACGTCGGCGTGGGCTTCTGCCTGTTTTGAAGGAGAGCTCGTGGTTGTTGAAGAGGGTTGAGCTGTGTCGGCGTGTTCGTGGTCGCCGGTCGCGCTGTGAGCGAGCTGGGCTTGGCTGTCGAGGAGAAGAGCGCCTTGCGTGACGACGCGCTCGCCGGCCCGGAGGCCGCTGCGAATCGCATAGGCCTCGTCTCCGGCCGCGGCGATTTCGATCGTGCGCGGCTCGTAAGCGCCGCCGCTTTTGTCGACGTAGACGAGCGGTTTCGCCTGTGTATACAACACGGCACTACGCGGAACGAGAAGGGAATCCGGCGCTTCTCCGCGTACCACGCCCGTGGCTGTCACGCGGTGGAAAAGTTTGCGCTCTGAATTGTCCAGCACGACGCGAACGCGAGCGGTGCGCGTCATCGGATCGAGGTTGGGATTGATGAAAGTGATCGGCGCGGTGAAAACCTCTCCCGGGCGCGATGCGGTCGTAATGTCGACGTTTTGGCCGACGCGCAGCCACGCCAGATCGCCTTCGTAGGCGTCGAAGAGAAACCACATTTTTGAGAAATCAGCGATGGTGAGAATGGGCGCGCCGGCTGCAACGTAGCTGCCTTCGTAAGCGTTACGCTCGAGCACCGAACCGCCGACGGGAGCCAAGATTTCGGTTTCTCGGCTCACGGTGTCGGCCTTGGCGAGTGCATCAATTTGCTCAGGCAGCAAGCCGAGCCGAATCAACTTTTCTCGGGCGGCGCCGAGCAACGGCGAATCGCCTCCGCTCTGGGCCAGTGCGTGGAATTCCTGGCGCGCCTGCAATAACTCCGGCGAATAAACGAGCGCGAGCGGCTGGCCGGCAGCGAATTCCTGGCCGACTTGGTTGACGAAAAGTCTTTCAAGCCGAACCTCGGTATAGGCGGAAACGATGCGGTGGCGGGTGTCGTCATCGTCAATCGTTCCGGTGACGCGGAGCGTGCGCGTGAGCGATCCTTGCTTAACTTCACTCGTCTGAACGCCGATCACCGAGGCTGTGGCGGGCGTGAGGGTCACGAGGCCGTTTTTTGTTTCGAAGCCAGCGTCGCCCTCGTAAACAGGCACCAGGTCCATGCCGCAGATCGTGCACTTGCCCGGTTTGTCGGCCTTGATCCACGGGTGCATCGGGCTCTGGTAGAACTTGATCTTGCGACCGACGGTGGTTGCCGAACTAGCCGCAGAACCATGACTGTGCTGGGCGACGAAGTAGCCGGCGGTGCCAGCAACGGCGGCGGTGAGAAGAATGGCGAAAAGGATTTTGGCGTTCATAGCGTAACGTCGGTCGCGGTCATAAAATCGTAGGCGGCGGAAGCCAGTGCGTGTTCGCTGTGGGCTTCCACGAGCTTCATTTCGGTTTCGAGCAAGGTGCGTTGGGCCATGATCACTTCGAGCAAGGGCGCCTGGCCGCTTTCGTAAGCGTGGCGCTGGGTGGCGGCTTGTTGTTCGGCTAGTGGTAATATTTGGTTGCGGAAGCGCGCGACTTGCGCGGCGCTGATGTTGATGCGCTGGATCATGCCAGCGACCATGCCGGCGAGTTCGCTCTCGGTCATTTGCGCGTCGGCGCGAGCGGCGGCGATCATGCTGCGCGCTTCAGCGCGTTGCGCGCGATTTCGTTTCTCGTTAAACCACGGGAGGCTAAACGCCACGCCCGTGTCGTAGCTTGAGAGCACGTCGCCGCTGCGGTTCATCTGGCGCCCGCGGATCATCACCTCGGGATCGGGAATGCGGTTTTTCTCAGCGATCGCGAGTTGCGCCTCGGCGGATTTCACCTTGCGCGCGGCGCGAACCAACTCGGGGTTGTGAGCGCGTGCGTGGGCGAGCGCTTCGGCCGGCGAAATCGTAAGCGAGTGAACTTCGGGGAGCTTGAGCACGCTGATCGGCGTCTCGGGGGCGCGCTGCATCAGCGCATTGAGTTTTGTGACGTCTTCCGCGCGCATTCCGGCGAGATCAGATTGTTCGGCGTCGAGTCGTGCTAGCTCGGCTTGTGCGGCGATCAGATCGGCCTGCATGCGCTGACCGCGCTCGTAGGCCTGTTGGGTCAAAGTGATGGTTTGCTTCAGCAACCCGCGGAGGCGTTCGTTGACGGCTGATTTAGCGTCGACAGCGGCGATGCGGACGTAGGAATTGCGAGCTTGATTGAAAAGGTCGCGTTCGCGGACGGAGATTGTTGCGTCGGCCACGCTCGCCTCGGCGGCGGCGGCTTCGGAGCGGAGCTTGTTGCGACGGCTCAGCGGGAGCTCCTGCGAAGCCGTCACCTCGATTTCAGAATAGGTGTCGACGCGCAGCGTGTCTTCGCGACGGAGTTCGACACTAACCTTCGGATCCATCCAAGCTTTCTCCTGCACGATCCGGGCGCGTGCAGCTTCGGCTTCGGCGCGGGAAGCAGCGAGCGCGGGATGACTCGAGCGGATGGCCGCGAAAACGTCGTTGAGCGTGAGTGACGGCGGTTCCTGGGCCGCAGCCGTGCCGACCAGCAGCACGGTTGCGAGGAAGCTGGATGCAATTATCCGCATGGCTGGTTAGGCCTTTTTCTTCTGAGCGGCGGCCTCGTCGATTGCCTTCAGGTATTTGGCCGGATCTTTTTTGAATTTCGAAATGCACATCTTGCAGCAGAAGCGCACGAGACGGTCGGGCTTGCCCTCTTCTTTATAGATGTAGTCGACCGGCTTGCCCATGTCGCCGAGCTTTTCGCCGGAGACGACACACGTATCGAGCGGATAACTCGAGACGTCGGTTGCGGCCGCGACGGTGGCGACGGCTTCAGGGGCCGCGCAGCAGCCGCCACACGAGCCGTCGGAGGCGGCGAAAGTCCACGAGGTAGTTCCAATCAATGCGATGATAAGGAGCGATGTTTTCATAGGTAAAACGAGATGAGTACGTCCGCCTTACGCCGGTCGCCTCGAAAAACCCTCAAAACTTTTTTGAATAAATATGAGGGGTCAGGCAGAGTCGTGGGGTAGGGTAGCTGAAACTTACCATGAACTCCCATTCCAACAAGGGCCCGCTGAACCAGCTATTGCGGGCAAATTGGCAGGTCGAGCCGGTGAAAAACCCGGCGTTCCGCGCTGAGGTCTGGGCGCGCATCGAAGCGAATCGTCGCGCGCCGTCGACCTGGAGCGCGTGGCTGCGGGTGAATGCGCTGCGTTTTGCCAGCGCGGCGGCTGCGTGCGTGATCATCGCGAGCGTGGGCGGCGGCTGGATCGCGACCGCTCGGGCCAGCCAGGAGCGAGAGCAACTCGTGCAACGCTATCTGGCAAGCATCGACCCACACCAGCATACAGACCCAAGCGCCCGATGAAATTTCGTTGGATCGCCGCAGCAGTGATCATTGCGCTCGCCTTGGGCGCGGGCTGTCTGGCGTACGTTTGCATGCGCGAGCCGATGCCGAAAATGGCTGCGGGCGAAGACGAATCGCTGCTCTGGTTGCGCGTGGAATTTAAGCTGCCGGCCGAAAAAATGGCGCGCATCGCTCAGATGCATGAGGACTATCAAGGTGTTTGCGCTGACCACTGCCGTAACATTTGGGAAGCGCGTGCGGTGGTGCGGAAACTGAAAGCTGCGCAAGCGAGTGCGTCGGACGTCGCCGCTGCCGAAGCGAAAGCGCGCGAGGTCGATCTGGTTTGCACAACCAGTCTTGAGGCCCATCTCCGCGAAATCGCCAAGATCATTGGCGGCGCCGAAGGGGAACGCTATCTTTCCATCGTGCTTCCGCGCATCGCTCATTTCGAGCACACCGGCGCTCCTAAACTCGATCTCGATCCTGCTACGGCGCATGACCACGCCCACCACCACTGAGACGAGCATACCGACGGACGAAGATTTGATGGCGGCGTTGCGAGCGGGCGACGATGCCGCGTTAGCGCCATTGATGGAGCGCTGGGAACTCAGCGTGAAAGGCTTTCTGCTGCGCCTTGGTTTGCCGATGGCCGACGTTGAGGATGTGGCGCAGGAAGCCTTCGTGCGGCTCTATGAAAAGCGCACGAGCTATCATGTTGGTTCGGCATTCAAGCCGTGGCTGTTGACGATCGCCGGAAATCTCGGGCGCAACAAACTTCGCTGGCGCTTTCGCCGTCGGGAAGACAGTATTCAGGCTATCGATGAAACGCAGCCGGGTGGTTTTCAGCACGCGGACGCCGCAGCTTCGTCTGCTGCGGACGCGGCCGAGAAAACAAATCTGGCGCAAAGCGTGCGGGCTGCAGTGAACGCTTTGCCTAACAATTTGCGAGAGGCAGTGTTGAATGTTGAGCTCGAAGAATTGAGCTACCGCGAAGCCGCTCAAGTCATGGGCTGTTCAGAGAAAGCCGTGGAAACTCGGCTGTATCGGGCGCGCGCTTTGCTAAAGGTGACGCTCGGAAAATGGTTGGCGGGGGAGTAGTCGCCTCTCGCTTGTGGCAGGATAGGGCGTCGATGCAGCCAGTTGGCTGCAAAAGCACGGTTAGGTATGCACCGTATTCATAAATTGAATCTTATGCATCGAATCTGAGTAGCTGCTGAGTGCGGGCGCGGAGGTTCTGGCATCGGCCATGCTGAAGAGAGTTGCCCCACGCGCCGGGCGTATCCCGGCGGTTTTCACTCGCAAATATCATGTCTGCAAAAATTCCGCACGGCTCGGATTCGTCCGCCGTTGTTTCCGAAGACGTGAAGCTTCTCCACAGCATGGGTTACGCCCAGGAACTCATGCGCCGTATGAGTGGCTTCTCGAACTTCGCGATTTCGTTTTCTATCATCTGCATTCTCGCTGGCGGAATCACCTCGCTGCAATTGGGAACCAGTGCGGTCGGCGGCGCCGCGGCGGGCATCGTCTGGCCGATCGGCGTTGGTTTTTGTTTTCTCGTGGCGCTGTGCATGGCGCAAATCGCTTCGGCATTTCCAACCGCGGGCGGCCTCTATCATTGGGGATCCATTCTCGGCGGCAAAGGCTGGGGATGGGCGACGGCGTGGTTTAACCTCGGTGGGTTAATCTTCGTTACGGCGGCCGTGAATGTTGGCGCTTACAGTCTGTTCGTCAATTTCATCGGGCCCATGATCGGAATCGATCCGGCAAAGCTAACGGTGATGCATCAAGTGATCGGCGTTTCGGCGATCACCATCACACAGGCTATCTTCAACCATTTCGGCATTCGTGCTGTGACGTTGCTGACCGACTTTAGCGGGTATTTGATCTTCGCGGTCGCACTCGTGCTCACGGGCGCGATGTTGATTGCGGCGCCGTCGCATGATTTTGGACGATTGTTTTCGTTCACGAATTTCAGTGGTGCGAGTGGCGGCGATGTGTGGCCGGAAAACTCTAGTCGTCTAACGATGTTTCTCTTGGCGCTGATGTGGCCGATTTACACGATTACCGGCTACGATGCCTCGGCGCACACGTCAGAAGAGACCGTTGATGCGGCGCGCAATGTGCCCAAAGGCATTCTACGCTCGGTGTATCTGTCGGGTGTTTTTGGTTGGATCATGGTTTCTGCGTTCGTGATCGCGCTGCCGAATGTGGTCGATGCAGCGAAACAGGGTGGAAATATCTTCCCCTGGCTCATGGAGCAGGTGCTGCCGGGCACGTTTGGGAAGATCCTATGGATCGGCATTGTGGTGGCCAATTATCTCTGCGGCCTGGCCTGTGTGACCTCGACGTCGCGAATGATCTACGCCTTTTCGCGCGACGGTGGCCTGCCGGCCTCGTCTGCCCTCCGCAAAGTTTCGGATAAATGGAAGACGCCCGTCGCCGCGATCTGGACCACGGCGGTGCTCGCGATCGCGTCCACATTGTATGCACCCGCGTACTCGACGCTGACCACGGCGTGCGTTATTTTCCTCTACATCTCCTATGTGATGCCGACGGCTGCCGGTTTCTTCACGTTCGGCAAAAGCTGGACGAAAATGGGGCCTTTTAATCTCGGAGCGACCGCGTTCAAGTTACTCGCAGTCGTGTCCGTGATCGGCGTTTTGGGTCTCGTGTGGGTCGGCGTTCAGCCGCCCAACGACAAAGCGCTCACGGTCACGCTGGTCACCGTCGCACTGCTTACGGCGACATGGTGGCTGGGCGTGCGAAAGGTTTTCCGTGGTCCGCCGGTGATGTCAGCTTCGGCTGGAATTGAGCCCGTGGCTCCTGACTTCACGACGGCAGCAGCGGCACCAGTTGGGAAATAGAACCGCAGCAAACCGGCAATTCCAACCTCTGCCATGTCTTGGTCCTGTAATGTGGGTGCGCGGCGCCACTCTTTCGGTTCACTCCGTGAACTGATGGCGAAAGCAACCCCACTTCGCTCCGGCGATGAACTCGCCGGAGTAGCGGCGACAAGCGCAGAAGAACGCGTCGCCGCGCAGCTTTGCTTGGCAGAAGTGCCGTTGCGGCGCTTTATCGAAGAACCGCTGATTGCCTACGAGCAGGACGAGGTCACGCGGCTAATCGTCGACACGCACGACGATCTGGCCTTCGCACCTGTCTCGGGTTTAACGGTGGGTGAATTTCGAAACTGGCTCCTTCGATATGAAACCGATCAAGACGCGTTGGTTCGGCTTAGTCCCGGATTGACGCCTGAAATAGTCGCGGCGGTTTCAAAGCTGATGAGCAATCAAGATCTCATTTTGGTCGCGCAAAAACGACGCGTGGTGACGGCGTTCCGTTCGACGATCGGTCTGCCCGGCCGGCTTTCTGTGCGTTTGCAACCGAACCATCCGACTGACGATCCCAAGGGTATCGCGGCCTCCACGCTCGATGGACTGCTTTATGGCTGTGGTGACGCTGTCATCGGGATAAATCCAGCGACGGATAATGTGGCTGCGGTTGAAACCCTTCTTCGCATGCTCGATGAGCTCATTCGTCGGTACGCGATACCGACGCAATCGTGTGTGCTCGCGCATGTCACGACACAGCTCGCGGCGCTGCGGAACGGTGCGCCGGTTGACCTGGTGTTTCAGTCGATCGCCGGAACAGAGGCAGCCAACAAAAGCTTCGGTGTGAATCTCGCTTTGCTTGCTGAAGCGCAAGAGGCTGCGCTCGCGTTGGGGCGAGGCACGGTGGGGCGCAACGTGATGTATTTCGAAACGGGACAAGGCTCGGCGCTTTCAGCCGGGGCGCACCACGGTGTTGACCAGCAGACGTGTGAGGCGCGTGCTTACGCGGTGGCGCGGCATTTCGACCCACTGCTGGTGAACACGGTGGTCGGATTCATCGGTCCCGAGTATTTGCTCGACGGGAAGCAGATCATACGTGCCGGCCTCGAAGATCATTTTTGCGGCAAGCTCCTCGGTTTGCCGATGGGCGTTGATGTGTGTTATACGAACCACGCGGAAGCCGATCAAGACGACATGGACAACCTGCTCACGCTCCTCGGCGTAGCCGGCGTGAACTACATCATGGGTGTGCCGGGCGCTGACGACATCATGCTCGGCTACCAGTCGACGTCGTATCATGATAGCCACTACCTGCGCCAAGTGCTCGGCCTGCGGCCGGCTCCTGAATTTGACGCGTGGCTGGAGAAAATGCGCGTTGTGGCCGACGGCCGGTATTTGCAGCCCGTCGGACCGAGCCACGCGTTGCTGACATCATGAATGAGGGTGCTACAGTCTCCTTCACTAACGCAGCGTCGCAGCATGTTTCACCCGTGGCGACAAGTGCATCAACTGGCGCTGCTGATCCTTGGTCACATCTTCGGAAACACACCTCGGCCAGAATTGCGCTTGGACGTTCTGGCGGTAGCCAATTGACCAACTCGGTGCTCGACTTCCGGCTTTCGCACGCCCGTGCCCGCGACGCGGTTCAGGCGATTTTCGAAGCCGATCAAGTTGAACAGCTGCTGCGGAGCCGCGAAATGTTCACTTTCAGGCTCAACACCAGCGCGAGTGACCGGCGCACCTATTTGATCCGTCCCGACCAAGGGCGACAGCTGGATGACGCATCAAAACAGCTCTTGTTCGCAAGTGCATCGAAATGGGGAAGCCGTGATCTGGCGATCATTGTTTCCGATGGACTGGCCGCGCAGGCGGCGAAGCGTCACGCGGTTGATGTGGTGATTCCGTTGGTCAAGACTCTCGCGGCTGCACAATGGTCCATTTATCCCATTTTCGTGGTTCCCTTTGCACGAGTGAAACTTCAGGACGAGGTCGGTGAAATCCTTGGGGCCCGCCACACGCTCATGTTACTCGGCGAGCGCCCCGGCTTGGGTTCACCTGACAGTCTTGGAGCCTACTTCACGTTTAAGCCCCATGCTGGTTGCACCGACGCGGACCGCAATTGTGTCTCTAATATTCGCCCCGATGGCCTCGCCCCCGCGCAGGCGGCCGTGAAAGTTGCCCAGCTCCTTTGCGAATCTGCGCGTCTGGGCCTGAGCGGTGTCGCACTCAAGGATACAGGCTTCCTTTCCTCTCCTTTGTTGTCCGCCACACGTTTGTAAGGACGAAACGGAAATTTTCGGGGGCAGCGGGAGCCTACAGATTGGCCCTTTGGCGATTTAGAGCTGTTGTACAGCCGCGAAGTCATATAGAGGGTGCTTATCCCCCTTCTTATGAAAAAACGGTTCCTGGCGGTTTTGGCTTTGGTTGTGTTGCTCTTTCAATCCTGCTCCACGGCTCCGGAACGCGTCGCGACACCAGCAGCTCCCCAAGCCGGTGCGTCGCGCGAGCAAGAGCTGGAACGTGAAATTCGTAAGATGCTCGATCTCACAGGCGCGGGGAATTTGGGGCTGCAGGCGATGTCAGGCATGGTGAATTCGATGAAACAATCGATGCCCAATGTTCCTGACGCCTTCTGGGAGGAATTTCAGAAGGATGTCAGTGTGAACGAACTTGTTGAACTCGTGGTGCCGATCTATAAGAAACACCTAACATTGGAAGAGGTGAGAGCTGCGAACGCCTTCTATTCGACAGCTGAGGGCCAGGCGATTGTCAGAAAGCTGCCGATGGTGATGACGGAGGCGATGCAGGTTGGACGCGAGTGGGGTGAGAAAATTGCGATGCGCGCGATCAGCCGTTTGCAGGAGAAGGGACTGGTGCCCGCCAGTCACTAAAAGTGCGGGAGCAGCGAACGTTTGTTGAGGATCATCTCACTTAACCTTAAACGGCCTTGCGAACGGCGTGAGGGCACCGCGCAGTTCAGCTATTTTTACGGGTTTGGTGAGAAAAGCGTTCATTCCCGCCTCCTGGCAATGATCGCGCTCTTCGGCAGCGGCGGTGAGTGCGATGATCGGAAGGGTGGCAACGAGCTTCTCGTCGGGATTGGTCGAGTTTGAAAGGGCGCGCACGCGGCGTGTGGTTTCCCAGCCGTCCATTTTCGGCATGTGGCAATCCATGAGAATCACGTCGGGCAGCGGGCGATCTTTGAAGCTGGCAAGGGCGTCAATGCCGTCAACGGCGACGGTAGACTGGCAACCCAGGTGCTGAAGCTGGGTGGTGATGATTTTTCGATTTACGGAGTTATCCTCGACTACGAGCACGCTGAGGTTGAGCTGAGCGTCGGCTTTGGCGGTTACTGGTAGTTGGATGGCTTCGATCGAGGCAGGCCGCAACGATATCGTAAAATGGAACGTCGAGCCGCTGCCAGGTGCGCTGCGAACCTGCAGTTTGCCGCGCATGAGTTCGATCAGTTTAGAACTAATCGAAAGGCCAACGTGATCGCGAGGCGTGCGCCAGAGGAAGGCGGCTGCAGCCAGAGCAGTTTCCCAATGTTGATGGGTATGAGCGCGAGGGCCAATACTGAGATCGCCGCAAGCAATCTCGCCTTTAACCTGACAAACACGGGCTGGTCGGCATATGCCGCGTCTAGACGGTGACAGAGGCGGGGTGAGTAGTTGAATCATGGATTAGCTGGGTCGGTCCAAGATTTTACGGGGAATGACGCTATATCCATGAACAGGATACAATCTTTAAACAGACGCGAAAACCTAAAAATGGGGATATGCCGTCTCGGTTTGCGAGATTACAGCTCTGACTGCAGCCTTTTGCAGTCTAGGTTTTGTGTAGCGTGAGGCTCCACGCGTTGGCGCTGTCCCAAGCTCGGTTGCGCCAAATCAAGCGTCCGCGTTACGATTGCTCCACCTTCAAGGCCGGGGCTTCTGGTTCAGCCTTCGCTTTTGCTCCCTGGCGGCCTTTTTGTGTGGTGATAATCACCACGGCGGTGACAATGACGGCCGCAGCCGCCAAGGTTCGGGATGTGATCGTTTCATCGAGCACAAACCAACCCAGAAATACCGCCACGACGGGATTAACGTAAGCATACGTGGAAACACGGGCGGGTGTCGTATGCTTCATCAACCAGACAAACGTGGAAAATCCCACCAGCGATCCGATGAACGCTAGATAGAAAAACGCCCCAAGCGAACGTCCGCTGATACTCGAAAAGCTAAACTCTGAGAGCTCCCCGTGCAGCACACCGCCGATGAACAGCGCGAGGCTTCCTCCGAGCATTTGCAGGGCGGATGCCTTGAAGGGTGGCGCGGGTTTTTTCACGTTGCGCGACCAGATGGTCCCGAACGCCCACGACGTGCAGGCGAGCAAAACGAGAGCGACGTCTGATATTCGCACTCCGGTAACGGCTGACGCTTCCCAAGGCGCAGCAAGCCACGCGACTCCGAGGAAGCCGAGGAAGAGCCCGGTGAATGTAAGCGAAGTCGGCCGTTTGCCGCCCGGCCACAACCATTCGGTAAGAACCATAAAAACGGGCTGGATGCCGATGATCAGCGCGGTCAGGCCTGACGGAAGTGTCCTTTCGGCCACCGAAACCAATCCGTTTCCGCCAAGAAGAAGAAAGGTGCCGATGAAGAAATTGTCGCGCCATTGGCGAAGACTCGGCCACTGCGGATCGCGGCTTTGCACGAGCGCGAGTAGAATGGCTCCCGCCACGATAAATCGCGCGGAGCTCATCAGAAACGGCGGGATCGTTTCTACCGCGACGCGAATTCCCAGGTAGGTGCTGCCCCAGATGACGTAAATCGCACCGAATGCCAGGATGAAAGCGGTGCGGCCTGGGCGATGTTCAGGAGCGGCGCTCATATTCCATATAGCTGGAGGTTCGGTTTGCGATATCTTCACCGAGCAGTCGGGAAACCAAATGAAGGCTCAGATCGATTCCTGCTGAAATGCCCGCAGCACAGCAAATTTTGCCGTTATCGTGAAAGCGTTGTGTTGGGTCGATGAGTGTCGCCGGCGCTATAGCGCGCAGCTCGTCGAGGCATTGGTGATGTGTGGTGGTTGTGATTGCGTCAAGAAGGCCGATTTTGCCGAGCACGAGCGCTCCCGTGCAAACGCTCGCGACGATCTCAGCCGTCCGCGACTTGATGCGAAGCCACTCCAGGAATGTCGGCTGTCTGAGCAAAGCTCGTGTGCCCGCACCGCCGGGCATGATGATGATCTGCGGCGCAGGGCAGTCATCGAGCGTGTAGTCGGGCACAATCTTCAGTCCGTTCACCGCGCGCACTGTGGCGCGTGCTGGCGCCACGGTGTGAACGTTGAGGGCCGAGTGGCCTGTCAGCTCGTTGGCCACCGAGAAAACTTCGAACGGGCCTGCAAAGTCGAGCACTTCCACTTCGTCGAAAACGAGGATAGCGAGCGACTTTTTCATGGTGGTCGGGAGTATTTGGTTAGACCGAAAGGTCTCCGCGGAGATAACATACACTATGCCCAGCCATGTGCACGCGTTCGCCTTTTAATTCACAAAAGAGTTCACCGCCGCGCGCGGAGATTTGACGCGCATGGAGCTTGGTTTTGCCTAAGCGTTTCGCCCAATACGGAACCAAGGTGCAGTGCGCGGAACCGGTGACGGGGTCTTCGGGAATTCCCGCGCCCGGCGCGAAGAAGCGGGAGACGAAATCGCAACCGCCGCCGGGTGCCGTGGCGATCACACGCACGTCGCCCATACGTGCCAACGCGGCGTAGTCGGGCGTGAGGGAACGAACAGTTTTGGCCTCTTCGAAACACGCCAGAAAATGGTCGAGCCCGTTTACCTGCAAAAGCTCGCGCGGCGCCAAGCCCAGCGCTGAGGAGACTGACGATCCCAGCGGCTCCGTCGCAGCGGTGTTCGCTGGACGAGTTGGGAAATTCAGCTCGACCATCCCGCTTTCGACGGTTGTCGCGTGAAGAGGGCCGCTGCGCGAGTTGAACATGATCGATTTGCCGCTTGTTCCTAGTTCGTTGAATAAAACGTGAGCGGTGGCGAGTGTGGCGTGCCCGCAGAGGTCCACTTCGATAGCGGGCGTAAACCAACGCAAGTGGAACTCATTTGCGCCGATTGGGACGAAAAATGCAGTCTCGGCCAGTCCATTTTCAAACGCGATTTTTTGCATGACCGCGTCCGGCAACCACTCAGCCAATGGCACTACCCCAGCGGGGTTGCCGGAGAAGACACGATCGGTGAACGCGTCGATCCAATAGAACGGGAGTTTCACGACGGCCTTAGATTTGCTTCTTCGCGAGGTCGCCGAGCGTGCGCATCGCATCTTCCACGGCCGGGCACCACGGAATGCCGCAGTTCACGCGCAGGCAGTTGCGATAACGTTCCTTCACCGAGAAGAGAATGCCGGGTGCGATGTTGATGCGGCGCTGGAGAGCGTCGGTGTAGAGCTTGTAGGTATCGACGCGTGCGGGTAGTTCGGCCCAGAGCACGAAGCCGCCGTGCGGACGGCTCAATCGTGTTCCCACCGGGAAACTGCGGAGCATCGCTTGCGAGAAGAGGTGCAACTGGTTTTGGTAAGCGCGCCGGATCGAGCGCAGATGATGGTCGTAACCTCCGTCGCGGAGGAAATTCGCGATGGTCTTCTGAAGCACGATGGGCGTACCCAGCGTATTCGAAAACTTGAGACGCCGCACGTGTTCAAGGTAGCGCCCGGGGAAAACCCAGCCGACCCGTAGACCAGGAGCAAGCGTCTTTCCGAACGAACTACAGAGCATCACGCGGCCATCGGTGTCCCACGCCTTGAGCGGCTTGGGGCGACGCTCGCTGAAATGCAGATCGCCATAAATGTCGTCTTCGATCGCAGGGATGTCGTACTCGCGCAGCAGCTCGTAAAGCCTTTCCTTCTTTTCGTCGGGCATGCACGAACCAAGTGGATTCTGGAAACTGGGCATGACGAACAGCGCCTTGACGTCGTTGGTGGCGAGCGCGGATTGAAGCGCGTCGAGAGAAAGCCCTTCACGCGAGTCCGTGGGAATCTCAAGCACGCGCAGATTCAAACTTTGGATGGTTTCGAGAATTCCGAAGTACGCCGGCGTTTCCAGCGCGACGGTGTCGCCGGGCTTGGTGACGGCGCGGAGGGCCAGGTTGAGGGCCTCTGAGCAACCAACGGTTATCACCACTTCCTCGTGGGAAAGCGCTACGCCGGCCTGCAAATACCTGCGCGCGATCTCGCGGGTGAGCGGTTCGTACGCGGAGTTCACGGCGTAGCGGCCGATCAGCGTTGGGTCATTGCGAGCGACCGAACCAATCAGGCGCGCCAACTTCTGAGTGGGGAAGAGCGATGAGTCCGGGCAGGCGGCGCCGAGCTGTACGTACGACGTGTCGGAAGCGTGCACCATGAAGTCCGTGGTGAGGTTGTTTTCGCCCACGTAAGCCGGCTTCGTCATGGGCTTCGCCATCCGCGGCTCGGGAGTTTCGAACGGGAGGCGTGGCCGCACGTAGTAACCTGATTGCGGCCGAGCTTCGAGGTAGCCGCGGTTCTCGAGAACGGTGTAGGCCTGCAACACGGTCGAAATGCTCACGTCGCGTTGCAGGGCCATTCTCCTCACAGAGGGAACCCGATGACCTGCGCGCAGCGTTCCTTGTTCGATTAGTTGTTGCAACGAGTCGGCCAGCTCGACGTAGAGCGGCGCAGACGAAGGCTTGGCGAGGTTTTGGATCATGGCAGTGTTTAACGTAACAGTTTTGCCTTCGCTTGCGCAGAGGCACCCGACGGGGATTGAAACCAGTACAGTTAACAAAAGCCCCCACTGTAACCATCACAAAATCAGCGCAAGGTTCTCGCCTAGACGCGCGGCCCTGCGCTCCGGCGGCTCGGAAACCGGCTGAAAGTGGCGCGGCGGGGACGCTGACGACGCTTAACTCCGTTGGCCAAAGAGAGCCGTGCCGACGCGCACCTGAGTGCTGCCGGCCGCGATCGCGTGTTCCAAGTCGCCCGTCATCCCCATCGACAGCTCCTTGAGCGGAACGCCAAAGCGCGTCGACAGGTCGTCACGAAGTTCTCGCAAGTTGGCGAACGTCCGCTGGGCCACGGCCGGATCCACGGACAGCGGGGCGATGGTCATAAGACCCTCTACGCGCAGCGATTTACAACCCAGCGCGGTTTCGAGTAATCGGGGCGCATCTTCGATTTCGGCCCCAAATTTTGCCGGGTCACGCCCGGCATTGATCTGAAGCAGCACGGCCAAGGCGCGTTCCTGTTCTTCCGCTGCCTTGTTTAGTAGTCGTATAAGTTTTTCGCTATCAGCTGATTGAACGCGGTTGAAATACTGTACTGCTAGCTTTGCCTTATTGGACTGCAGGTGTCCGATCAGTTCCCACCGGATTTGGACGGTCAGACTAGATTTTTTTTCAACGGCCTCTTGGACTCGGTTTTCTCCCACGCCGCTCAAGCCATAACGAACGGCGTATTCAACGGCCTCTTTCGGATGTGTCTTGGTGACAGCGAGTAGCTCAACCTCGGCGGGATTTCGTCCTGCGGCCCGGCAGGCTTCGTCCATACGAAAACGAACGGCGTCCACGTTGGCTTTGAATTCATTAAAGGAAATCATGATTAAACAGTCTGTTTAATAGATTGCACACGGATAAGCGATCTTTATACAGGGCTTCGAATTTCCCGTATCATGCAAATCGAAAACTTTAAAATCTTTGCGGATCTCGTCGAGACGAAGAGCTTCTCAAAATCGGCAAAAATCAACGGAATTACCCAATCGGCCGTGAGCCAGCAGGCCCGGGCGATGGAGCGCCATTTCAAGACCCTGTTGATCGACCGGAGCCAAAAGCAGTTCCAGCTCACCCGTGAAGGCCAGCGCGTTTACGATGCTTCGAAGGAAATGCTGCACCAGTATGAGAAGTTGCTGAGCGAGCTGCAGGAGATGAAGAAGGTGATCAGCGGCACGATCCGTATCTCGACGATTTACTCGATCGGTCTTCACGAGCTGCCGCCGTATATCAAGCGGTTCTTGCAGGATTTCCCCTCGGTCAATGTGCGTGTGGAGTACCGCCGCTCGAACTTGGTTTATGAAGATATTTTGCACAACTCGGTTGATTTCGGCCTCGTGGCTTTCCCGGTAAAAGTACGGCAGATCGAAGCCGTGCCGTTCCGAAACGATCGCTTGGTTTTGATCACGCATCCCTCCCATCCGATGGCGGAAAAGAAAGAGGCCGATTTGCGGGATTTGATGGGCCAGCGCTTCATCGGTTTTGATCCGGATATTCCGACGCGCAAGGCGGTCGACCAGATTTTCCGTGATCACAAACTGGAGATCGAACCGGTCATGGAATTTGACAACATAGAAACGGTTAAACGCGCGGTCGAGATCGACCACGGTGTAGCCATCGTGCCTCACGCAACCGTCCTACAGGAAGAACGGGTGGGCTCCTTGGCGGTTATTCCGTTTCACGGGAAGGAATTTTCCCGGCCTTTGGCGATTTTGCACCGTAAGGGACGCGTGCTTACGCCGGCGATGAAGAAGTTTATAGATATTCTGAGCATGGATTTGTCGGCGAAGAGCGAAACATAAGGGTTGAGAACTGGTCAGCCCGCGTTTCGATTCTGCATCACAATTCTTTTCGTTAGGTAAATGCCTGCTCACAGTAGGCTTAGTCTATGGTCCACAACCTGGTGCTCGTCCTTTATAGTTTCACGCTGGCCGGTCTGGCGTGTTTTGCCCTCCATCGAGTAAAGATGTTGGGCCTTTATCTTTGGGCAGCACGCAGGAAGGCACCAAAAGTAAAACTGCCCGACGGGCAGCTTCCGAAAGTGTGCATTCAATGTCCGCTTTTCAACGAGCCGCTGGTTGTGGAAGCCTTGTTGGAAAAAGTGACGGCGATTCGCTGGCCGGCCGAGCGTTTGGACATCCAAATCTTGGACGACTCCAATGATGATACGCCTGCGATCATTGAGCGCTGGTTGAAGGATCATCCGGAACGTGCGGCGCGCGTGAGCCATGTTCGCCGACCCAATCGCAAGGGCTACAAAGCCGGCGCGCTGGCCTACGGCAATACGCTCACCGATGCAGAATTCTTTGCGATCTTTGACGCCGATTTTCGCCCCGAGCCGGATTTCCTCGAGCAGTTGATTTCCCATTTCACCAATCCGAAGGTTGGGGTGGTGCAGGCGCGTTGGGAATTTGCCAACCGGCGTTCGAGTTTGTTGACGCGTTTCCAGGGCATTTTTCTGGATGCGCACTTCGTCGTGGAGCAAGCGGCGCGTTACGGGAATAATCTTTTTTTCAACTTTAATGGCACTGCAGGCGTATGGCGTCGGACCGCGTTGGAGGATGCGGGTGGTTGGTCGGACGATACCGTGACGGAGGATTTGGATCTGAGCTATCGCGCTCAACGTCGCGGATGGAAATTCGTTTATCTCGAGCACTACACGGTGCCGTCGGAACTTCCGGAAAATCTGACTGCGTTTAAGTCGCAGCAACATCGATGGACCAAGGGCGGCATCCAAGTTGCGCGTAAGCAGCTTCGGGAGATTCTTCGCAGCGATTTGCCGGGCCGGGTGAAACGTGAATCTATCGCGCACCTCGGCATTGGTTTTGTGCATCCGTTGCTGGTGACGTTTTCGCTCTTGTTTGTGCCTTATCTCTATCTAGTGCAGGGAAGGCCGGAGGGTGTTTGGGTGTTTCTCAATCCCTTGTCGGTGCTGCTCGCCGGGGGAACGACCGTGATGTTCTACATCACCGGCCAATATTTTTTGCGCGGAGAATGGAAGGAAGGCCTGTTGATGCTCGTGGCCAGCCCATTGCTTCTGGCATTCGGTTTGGCAATGAGCGTTACCTGTTGCGTGGCCACGTTTGAAGGCATGCTCACGCTGGGTGGCGAGTTCGTGCGGACACCCAAAGGCGGCCGCGCGGTTTCCGTCGGCGGCTTGGTGGCGTGTTTGCGCAGTCGAGCGATGTTCACGGCGATCACTGTTCTAGAAACTGCGATTGGCGTTCTCATGCTGGTGGGGGCTGTTTATTTCCGGCGTATGGAAATGCTTCCGATCGCGAGTGTGCTTATCGTAAAGGCAGTGGGATTTTTGGGCATGGCGGCGCTTTCTGCTCCCGATCTTCTACCTCGTTTCGGGCACCGCGCTGCTTGACGAATTGCGGAAGCCGCGTCCGTTGTGGCTTCCCATGAAAAAGCTCGCGGTTGTTTTTGTCGCTTTGTTGCTTACCCAGGTTTCTTGCCGGCGTTCGGAACCGCAGGTGGAAAACCATTTTGCGGCGCGTCCTGCACCTTCCTGGAAACTCCAGACGATCGACGGCAAAGAGTTGGCTTCCACGGAGCTCGCGGGCAAAGTCCAGGTGATCAATTTTTGGGCAACGTGGTGCCCGCCCTGCAAAGCGGAGATCCCGGGTTTTATTACGGTGCAAGAGAAGCTCGGGCGTGAAGGGCTCGTGATCGTAGGGATTTCTTTGGATCAGGACGGGGCGGACGTGGTGAAGCGCTTCGCAGAGAACAACAAAATGAATTATCCGGTGGTGATGTCCGACGGAAAGATCGACACCGCTTTTGGCCAGTTCGAGGGGATCCCGACTACGTTTATCGTTGATCGCAAAGGAGTGATTCGGGCGATGGATACCGGCTATATGTCAGCAGATCAGCTCGAAAAAACGCTTCGGCCGCTGCTGGACGAAAAGAGCTAACCTTTTAGAAAAAATAAGGGCCCGCCGATTACCCCTAACGGCGGGCCCATTATTTTCTAGTCCGTTAAACGGACTCCATGTTACCCCAAGACCCCTGCCGAAGCAGGAGCGGGTTTTATTAAAGCACTCGCCGTGCCAATGTAGCTATCATCGGCGCGCCGACGTAAGTGTTTGCGGGAGTGGAAGCTGAACCTATCTAGCCAAGCGCGCCAAGTCGTCTGCAATCTCGCGATCGCTGCGGCATCGGGGCATTTTACTTTGGCCGCCCCATTTCCCGTGTGCGCGCATCCACTGCTCAAATGTTCCGGCCGGAACCAGCCTGATGACGGGAGGTTCGAGTCCAAGGCCTTTCCGTTTCGCCTCATAATCGTCGTTCAACCGAATCAATTCCGCGTCCAGGTCTTTTGAGAGTTGAGCGGCGGCGACGTTCTCGAAGCCTGACGTTTTCAGTTCAATCCACCACTCGTGGCTTCCTCGATTTCTGCCGGCCGTGGAGTCGACGAAGATTGGAGCAACGTGAAAGTTCGTCACGTTGAGATTGTTTCGTGCCGAGACGATCGCCAGAGCGTCCGTCAGCTCTTTCTCGATGACATGCTCGCCGAAAGCGCTCAGCTGCAGTTTGGTTCGGCCGGCGTAAACGAGCCGTGGAATATCTGTGCTAACGAACCGAACGACGTCGCCAATCACATAGCGCATCAAACCGGCCGGTGTTGTCAGCAGAAGCGCATAGTCGACGCCCGCCTTGACGCCTTCAAGCGGCACAGCCTTGGGGCCGAGTTGCTCGAGCCGCGTGTCGTCCAATTCGCCGAGAGGCAAAAACTCGAAAAACAATCCCACGTCGGTCATCAGGCGCAGGCCGAGTGAAGCGTCGGCATCTTGCGTCGCGATAAAACCTTCCGATGCGGGATAAACTTCGTGGAAATGGACGCCCTCGCCGAGAGTGGCGCGCAATTCATTCACGAACGGTCCGATCGGAACTCCGCCGTGGATCAGGCACTCCAAATGTGGCCAGACCGACCGCAGCGTAGCGGCGGCTTTTCCGTCAGCGGCCGCGCGCGCTTGCACCGCCGCCGCCAAAATCAAAATCCAACTTGGAATTCCGGCGACGAGGCGCATGTCGCGGGAATGCGTGCGCTCCGCGATGGCTTTGATCTTTTCGGGCCAGTTGCCGATCTGCGCAATTTCCGCACCCGGTTCATAGAGGTAATTATTTACCCAGCCGGGCATGTGAATGGCGGTGATTCCGCTGAGGTCGCCGGCCCACGCTCCGAACGAGCCGGATTCTTCGATGCGCGTTAGGGTTGTGGATCCGCCTAAAAACAACTGCTTACCGCCAAAAACGGAGGTGCTGCCGACGCGGGCTGCATAGTAGAGCAATGAATCGAGGCCGGCGCGGCGGAAGTGGGCGAGCATCGCACCCGTAATGGGAAGATATTTTGTACGGCCCGCGGTGGTTCCGGACGATACGGCGTAGTAGCGGCATCGTCCCGGCCAAAGCACGTCGGCTTCGCCCTTCTTCATCCGCTCGATCGGAGCGGTGAACTGCTCGTAGGCGCGCAGCGGCACCCGAGAATGGAATTCGCTGTAGGTCATTCCGCGCTGCAGGCCGTTTTCGCGTCCGAAGCTGCAGCGCGACATCGCGGCGATCAGGGTCGAAAATGTCTTCGACTGTTCAGGCAGAATTGAGCGCGGATCGCGCAGTCGGCGCGCGCACCGCGAGGTGAGAAAACGAGCGCCCGAAGTGAGGAGGCTTCTCGGCAGAACCGGCATGATGAACGCGCTCGGCGGAACGCGGTTAGCTGCGAGCGACCAATTGCTGAAACTTTCCGTTTTTCAGGCTGCGGTAGAAGCCCGAAATGGTGGGGAGAAAGTTGAAGCAGTGGAATATCAGTGACGCGTGTTGCACGGGGCTGCCGCGTTCGTTGGTGATAACCTTATGTTGGCTATGGGGGAAGTAGGCTTTGTGCGCGGATTGGAGCATGAAACGCGTCGGCGAATGGTCGACGATGACGGAGCTCTCTTTTTCAGAGTAGAGGATGAGCGTCGGAGCGTTTGAGAGCGGCAGCATGCCTTCAGTAAAATAGGCCGATGGCGTCTCCAGATGACGGAGTGCTTGAACTCGCTGGCAGGCTCCGTCCGCGGTGATTGTCTGAATAGTGGTCATGACTGCGTCGCGGAGCTGGCGAAGCTCGCCGCGTGTCATCAACGCGCGGAGGGATTCTTTATTCTGGGCACCGGCTTCGAACATTTTCGAAAAAACGACGCGCGATTTGTCGACGGTTTGCTCGTCGGCTTTCTTGAGCGGATCGACGTAAGGTTTGATCGCGCGGCCGAGAAGCGTGGTTGGCTTGGCTTCGCCGGGCGTGAGTAAATCTTCCACACAGGCGACCGGGCTGATGAGGATCAGGCCGGCGAGATCTACGTGGCGGCCTTCTCGACGCACCCGCTTTAACCAATCCATCACGAGTCCTGCGCCGAAGCTGACGGAAAAAATCACGGGACGCTGGCCGTGTTGCTCAGTTAATTCTTCGACGAGATCTTCAAGTTGCGCACAGAAAAGTTCATTGGAGAAACCGTGACGCGCGTAGTTGAAATAGTAGACGCTGCCGTGCTTCAGCAAAAAGCTGCGCATCAGAAAAACTTGTTCCGTCGCATCCGGGATGAACCCGCCGAGCACGATGGTGGGGACGACGCCCTTTCGTTTTTCGACGAGGACGTTCGACGCCTGATGGACGCCGGCTGCGCCGCTCAGAAGAACGGTTTCCTGGCGTTTCCGAACTGTCGGTGTAAAAGGGATCGGGCAAGGCGGGCGCAGCTTGTTGCCCGTGGTGCGGATCAACGTCTGGAACGGCTGCGCTGGCGAGATTTTGCTAAACGATGTCAGGAACGACAGTGCTGGAGCGAGGCTGAGGGCTGGCATGTTGTGGGATTTTGAACCAATTTTACGGCGATGCAGTAAAGCGAAAGAAGGGCTGTAACTTGGATTTAACCCAGCTGAGACCCTTCCGTTACAAGCGAGTGCCACGAAAACCATTTGCGCGGCCCGGTGGGAACTCGACAAAGTGGAGTGATGGGTCTGCCTGCCATAATTTTCGAGGATGATACAATGGTCGCGTTTGACAAGCCTAGTGGTATGCTGGTCGCACCAGACCGCTGGGACAAAACACGCGAGAACCTCATGGGCCTCGTCCATGCCAAAATGGGCCACCATGTTGCAAATGTGCATCGTTTAGACGCCGACACGAGCGGCGTGCTCCTCTGTGCTAAAACCAAGCCGGCGCTGGACTTCCTAAGCGGACAATTTCAGGGGAAGACTTTGACCAAACGTTATTTGGCTCTGGTTGCGGTTTTGCCTCCCGAGCGGGCGATGAAGCTGGCCACGCCCGTGGTGACCCGCGAGCCGGACGGGACGCTTCCGCAATCCTTTACAGTCGATCTTGCGCTCGGCGAAGACGAGCAGCAGCCCGGCCGCATGCGGGTTTTCCGCAAACGGGGAGGCAAGGCGAGTGTCACGGAGTTCACGGTATTGGAGCGTTTTGGCGGTTTTAGCCTGTTTGAGTGCCGCCCGCAAACGGGCCGTACGCACCAGATTCGCGTGCATCTCGCCGCCGTCGGAGCGCCTGTTCTGAATGATCCGTTTTACGGTGATCCAGAGGTGAAGCTTTTGCTCTCGGATTTGAAACGTCGTTACAAAGGACGCGACGACGAAAAACCGTTGATCGATCGGCTCGCGCTGCACGCGAGCGAGTTGACGCTCAAGCACCCGACGACAAAGGAGCCAGTGACGATCCGCGCCGAGTTGCCCAATGAATTTGCGGTCGCTCTTAAATATCTGCGGAAATTTTCAGGCCGCTAAGATTTGATCAAGAAGCGGAGCCGGTCTGCTCTTTCCGCGTCAGACGTGCGAGGCGCAGGGCGGCCAGTTTCCGCATGATGGGGCGAACAGGATAATAAATTCCGGCAATGATGATCGGAACGCTGGCGAGCCAGACGAGAACGCCGCAGAGGAAAATTTTTCCAAACCGTCCCCAGAACGCCCCGCTGAACAGCATGCGCAACCATTCTGCGAAGGTTTGGTCGGTGTTAAATTCACGAAGCACCTCATCGAGGTTGTAGTGGAGGTTGAAAAGCTTCGTTCCCAGCCAGAACCAAAATGGAATGGCGGGAATGTGAATTGGCCAAAGGAGCTGATTCACGATTTGGATGATCGGCTGGTTCAGACGCAGCGCGACTGCGACGACGAAGCAAAGCATCCACGTGCCGAGAAACGGAAAAAGGCCGCACGCCACGCCCACGGCCAACGTCAACGCGATCTTGTCGGGCGTCACACCCTGCTTTAGTTGCGCCATGATCGGCTCCACAATGCGCCGTTGCCACAACGTCTTACGTGGCGCATCGGTCGTTGGCGAAGGAGAAATGGAATGGTTAGCAGGCATCACAGCGAGTAGGCCGAGCTGGAGCGACGGCCCACGGGAAAGTTGAGCAAAGCACAAACTGAGACTTTGCCCAGCAAAGAAAAAAAACGCCTTCAAGCCATAAAGGCGTACGTCGTTCGTACGCGCTCGCGCCGCGCAGGATTGCGCTGTGGTTCTCGAAGGCGGTTAGTACCTAAACCGCTTAAAACTTGACATGTGTATTAGTGTAATAATACACCATGCGAAGTAGCATGCTCCTCGTCATTGACCATCACAACGGCGTCCCCGCCTACCGCCAGATCATGGAGCAGGTGAAGTTTCAGGTGGCGAGTGGTGTGCTCGCGCCGGGCACCGAACTACCGTCGACCCGTGCGCTCTCTGCGGAACTTTCGCTGAATCCCATGACTGTGAGTAAAGCCTATGGGCTTTTGGAGCGGGACGGCGTGTTGGAGCGCCGCCGTGGACAAACGCTGACGGTTCGCGCGTTGACTGCCGACGATCTGCATGCGCACAAGCTCACGCCACTCCGGCAGCAGCTCGCCGCGTCCGCCACCATGGCCAAACAGCTTGGCGTCTCTTCAGCACAAGCGTTGAAACTTTTTCGTGAAACCCTCGATTCCACTTCAGAATGAAAACGTCAGCCATTGCCTCACCGTTAGTCGTCCAAAACCTTTCTAAGAGCTATAAAAAAGTTACGGCGCTCCGTGATGTGAGCTTCGAAATCCCCGAAGGCCGGGTTGTCGGCTTGCTCGGTCGCAACGGTGCCGGAAAAACTACGTTGCTGGATCTTGCGTGTGGTTTATTACTCCCGACCGCCGGCGAAATACACACCCTGGGCCGCTCGGCGCGGGAGTTGGATTCGCCGGAGCTCACGCAGCTGGGTGTCGTGCGCCAGGAAGGGCGCTTCATCGAGTGGATGACGGTGGCGCAACAGCTCGATTTCACGGCGTCGTTTTATCCAGCGTGGGATGCGGCGCTTGAGAAACGGCTGCTGCAGGAATTGGAGCTGAATCCGTCGCGCAAGATCGTGCAGCTAAGTCAAGGCGACCAGCAGAAGCTCTCGATCGTGCTTGGCGTTTGTCATCATCCGAAACTCATCCTGCTCGATGAGCCGATGAGCGCGCTCGATCCGATCATTCGCACGCGCTTTTTGGATCTCGTGCTGGAGCGGCTGCGCGACGACGGTTGTACGGCGATCATTTCATCACACCTGCTTGGCGATGTTGAAAAAGTTATAGATTGGGTCGTGTGTCTGGATGCGGGCGAACTGGCGGTGAGTTCGCCTTTCGACGAGTTGCAGGAAAGTTACGCCGAATGGATTGTTTCCGCGCCTGCGGGTGGGCTGCCGAGCCGCTTTTCAGAGTCATACGTGTTGTCTGCCGAAGGCGATGCGCGACAAGCCCGCATTCGGGTGCAGGTGGACGATGCCGAGGATGCCCTGGCGCGCTTCACTGCCAGCTACCGCGCAGAGGTGAAGAGGCGCTCGCTGAGCTTGGATGAAATGTTCCCGCTGCTCACGCAACGGCGTCAGGGGAGGAATGGGAGATGAGCCCGCGTCCTTATCTGAAATTGATGCTTCGCTCGCGCACGCTGGTGGGTTTTTTGTATCCGATCCAAGCGCAATGGACTTTGTATATTCCCAGCATGTTCGGGATTCGTTTCGCCGGCGCCCTCTTGTTATTTCCGTTCACCGTGGGGCTGATGATCAACATCGTTTCGACCGAGCTCCTGCACCGGCCATTTAGTTTTAGTTTGCCGGGGGGACGCCGCTATTTTCTGCTTGCGCACAGCTGCATGATGGGGGTTCTGGCAGTACCTTTGGTGTGGTTGGCGCATTGGCGTTGTCCGGACGTGCCTGTAGTTGCTGCCTGTGGAATGGTTGTGGCGAGCATGGCTATGGCTGCGCCGTGGGAAACGTTTTGCAAGTGGAATGGCTCACATCGCGCCGCGCTCGTCTGGTTCGGCTTGGTCTCGCTTGCTGGTTGGCAAAGTGACGCGTGCAAGGCGGTCATTCTTGGAGCGCCGCTGATCGTCGGTGTATTGGGAGTAGCCGCGGCCGCCGTGCTCGTGGCGCTTGCGTTCAGGCGGGAACGGCTCCGAACCATGGCAATGGACTATCAGCTTTCGGCGGCCAGCGTTTTGTTTGATGGGCGAATGATGAAGAAGCAGCAGCAGTTGGTGTGTGCGCGGCAAACGAAAGAAGGGCGCGGCTGGACGCGGGAACCGCTGGGTGAATCGTTGGGTGCTTGGCGGAAGGCAATCGGCTTCGAGCGGCTTGGCTCAGTCCGCTCTCCTTTGAAGGCGATCACGTTTTCCGTGGCATTTATGGTGACGATTACGTTGTTTCTCGCCTTCGCCATGGCTTCAATCCAGCAGCACAGAGTCGCGTCATGGGGCGAAGCGGTCGGCGTTCTGTATGATTCGCTTTTCGGAGGTATACGTCCATCTGTGCTGCCAATGCTTCTGCTTGTTCCCTGCACGTTGGTACCGCTCTCGACCATGAACTTTCCGACGCCAACACGCCTTTATCCGCTCTCTCGGGTGCGAATGTTGAAGGTGGCGCTGGGGATGGGCTTAGAAACGTTGTCGAATACCATCGTGGTTTCCGTTTGTGCTTCGCTCGCGTTCGCCTTCCTCGCTGGATATATGGCTGGGCGGCCAGTGGCGTTTTCACCTGCGCCTATCTGGGCGGTGCCGCTCCTCCTTCTGCCGCTCACACCTGCGTTTATGTTGGTCGGATTGAAAAGCAAACGAAGTGACGGTATCTACCCGACAGTGCTGACTGGCGCGTTGGGCGGCCTTTATGGCGGAGCGATGGTCGGGGCGATGTTCGCGCTCGACCGCATTTTGACGCCGACGGGGATTTGCGTGATTATCTTGGTCACCCTGGCGGCGCTGGCGGCTTTTGCGAAAAGTGCGGCGACTTTTTATCTGCGCAGTGATCTCGTCGGTCGCGTCGGAACATGAATTGTTAAACCTAACCTCATCCTAGAAATAAGGAGACAAATTGTAATGGCTGAACGCTTGTATCCGGAATTTCAAAGGCTCTGACTCCTTTTATCCCATGAAAATGAAACTAATGATCGTGGCTCTGTTGGCGGCGGGCTCTGCTTTCGCTGCCGAACTCGCTCCCTTTCAATTGAAGGGTGTGCTTAATACTGGAAGTGAAAAACTCTTTGGACTCTCGACGCAAACGGGCGACCACAGCGCCTGGGTGTCGTTGGGCAAAACATTTGAAGGCTACAAGCTCAAGTCGTTTGACGATGCGAAGGGCGTGCTCCTCTTCGAGTTCGAAGGCAAGACGTACGAACTCAGCTTGGCTTCCTCAAAGATTGTAGCAACCGATCCCGCCAAAGGAACGCCTGCGACGATTGCGGAGGCGACCAAGTTGATCGATCAAATGCGTTTTGAGGAGATGATTGCCAAGTCGCTTGAGGCTCAGAAGAGGGCGATGGGACAACAAATGGCTCGGATGGCTCAGCAGGGTGGC
Source organism: Nibricoccus sp. (assembly GCA_047600805.1). Classification (GTDB taxonomy): domain Bacteria; phylum Verrucomicrobiota; class Verrucomicrobiia; order Opitutales; family Opitutaceae; genus JADKHC01. The sequence goes on along the minus strand of JASGKG010000001.1, from coordinate 3,424,284 downwards.
GCCCAAGTGGACCCGAAGGAAATGGAAGAGCATATGGGCAAGGTGATGGACGCGCTCGCCGAGGCCATGAACATTCCGCAGATGAAAAAGGAAATGGCTCAGATCTATGCGGAAACCTTCACGAAGCAGGAGCTCACCGCGATGAGCGATTTCCAAGCAACGCCCGCAGGCAAGGCGATGATCGACAAGCAACCCGAGATTCAGGAAAAGCTCCAAAATCTCATGATGCCGCGCATCATGAGCGCCATGCCGAAGATTCAGCAGATGAGCATGGAGTTCGGTCGTCAGCAGCAGGAAAAAGCCAAGGCAGCTGCTGCGGCCACCCAGCCTGCGCAGGGAGCGGCTCCTGCGACAAAGTAACCAAATTCCGGCGTAGTTTTTTTGGCCCTGGCGCGTAATCGCCGGGGCTTTTTTTTTATTTCGCGTTGAGAACCGCGATCACTTGGGAATGCAAAGCCGGATTGGCGGCGACGATTGATTCGGCCTTGACCGGATCGTTGCCGCTCCAGTCGGTGATGACTCCGCCTGCGCCGCGAACCACCGGGATCAGCGCCTGGATGTCCCAAGGATTCATGATCGGGTCGAGCATGATGTCGGCAAAGCCGGCGGCGACCAACAGGTAGCCGTAGCAGTCGCCCCAGGTGCGAACTACGCGAGCGCGTTCGGCGAGTGAATCGTAGGCGCGGCCGTTCTGATATTTGGCGGGGTGGGTTGGGTCGCTCAGAAGCAACGTGGCATCTTCAATGCGATTCTGCGGACGGACTTTCACCGTGCGGCCATTGAAAGCCGTGGTCTGGTTGTCGCCGATCACCAATTGTTTCAAGATGGGTTGGTGAATGGCTCCGAGCACCGGTTGGCCATGGTGCATGAGCGCGATGAGCGTGCCGAAGAGCGGTACGCCGCTGATAAAGGATTTGGTTCCATCGATTGGATCGAGAACCCAAACAAATTCCGCGTCCGGCCGGTCGTTGCCAAACTCTTCGCCTATCACGCCGTGATGGGGAAACTTTGCAGCGATGAGTTTTCGCAAGAGCTCTTCGGCGCCTTTGTCGGCGGCGGTGACCGGAGAGGTGTCGCTCTTGAATTCGACGGCGAGCGCCGGGTTCGCAAAATAGGGACGTATGAAATCCCCGCTTGTTTCCGCGAGTTCGACCAAGAATGAGCGATAGGGCGTGAGGTCCATTTGACATGACTGAACAAAATTAACCGAATGGAACTCGAACTTATTTTAACCTTTCTTCGTAACTGAAAATTTCCATGCGGTGGACAGACGTCCCGATCCATTTTGTCGATTTCGAAGGAAGCCTGAGTTCAGGAGTTCTGGAGTACGGCGTAGTCACGTTTTTGGGAGGTGAAATCGTCGAAACAGCCACTCGCCTCTGCGCGGCGGCAGGCCGGATCCGACCGGAGGATGCGGCGGTCCATCGGTTAACCGAACGTGTTGTAGAAGGCTCAGCACCGTTCTCGTCGGATTTCGATTTTTTCGCGGGTTTGCGTGAAAGAGGTCCCTTTGCGGCCCATTTTGCGGGCACTGAGAATTCTTTGCTGAAGGGGGTTTGGCCGTATACCCGGCAAGCACCTGATTTTTCCCATCCACAGCGAGTCACGACGGAGTGGGGGCCGTGGATTGACTCTGGGCGGCTCTGCGCGGAACTACTCCCGGGCTGTGGCTCTTTGCAATTGGAAGTTTTGGTCCAAAAGCTCGGATTGGCGAACGCACTTGAGGAAGTAGCAAAGCGGCATTGCCCGGCCGAGCGCTGTTTTTTTCACGCAGCCTTGTACGATGCCTTGGCGGGAATTTTGGTTCTGCGGCGTGTACTGGCGGCGGATTATCGTGATCAGCCAATCGCCTGGGTGCTTCAGATGAGTACCGGAAGTCCCGTGAAAAAATCTGATTTCCAGCAAGATACGCTATTTTGATATATCTGGTAAAAAGTTAGTTTTCGAGAAGCACGGATTCATGAGCGGCCTACTTGTGCCGATGTAAGGAGCAACTTTGTAACTTACATCTCATGGCTTCTCAAACTTCATGGACCATCGGCCGTCGCATTGGCGTCGGTTTTGGCTGTCTCATCCTCATCCTCGGCGTCGTCGGCGCGATCAGCTACGAGCGTGTAACACATATCGAGAAATCCGCTGACGAAATGAAACTTCGTGCCATGCCAGGCCTCATGCTGTTGGGCCAGGCGGAATCGGAGGTGAAGGAAAATTTCATCAACACGACTCAACACGTTATGGCGGCGAAGCCGGAGGCCAAGGCGGCCATCGACAAGCTGCTCGCGGAGAAATCTGCTAAACTAACCGCTATCTATAAAGAATACGAAGGTTTGATCGACGAGCCATCGGAGAAAGCGGCCTACGAGCAGTTGACCGCGGCGCGCAACGCTTATCGTGATCTCCGCGTGAAAGTGCTCGAGCTTTCTCGGAAGGCGCAAAACGAAGCGGCCGATGAGATGCTCAATGGGCAGCTTTATCCGGTTTATCAGGCTTATATCGGCGGCCTCCGCAGCATGGTGGATGCAGCCCGTAGCAAAGGCAACGACGCTGCAGACGACATCAATCAAGCCGTTCGTCAGACGCGCACAGTCGTTTCGCTGGGCGTTGGTGCTGCTTTATTGATCGGCTGCGCGGCTGGTCTTCTGATTACAAAACGCACAAGCAAAGCGCTTGGCGGTGTGGCCGGCGAACTCGCGGACGGCGCGGCACAGTTGAGTTCTGCGTCGAGCGAGATCAACCGCGCGAGCCAGTCGCTCGCTCAAGGCTCCAGCGAACTTGCGGCGTCTATTGAAGAAACCAGCGCGACGCTCGAGGAAATTTCCAGCATGACCAAGCGTAATGCCGAGAGTGCCGGCACGGCGCGGGAAATCGCCAACCAGACTCGTGCGGCCGCCGAAAACGGTTCTACAGGCATGCAGTCGATGACCGCGGCCATGGACGCGATCAAGGCATCGAGCGAAAACACTGCCAAAATTATTCGCACGATTGATGACATTGCCTTCCAAACCAATCTCCTGGCCCTCAATGCAGCCGTAGAAGCGGCGCGCGCGGGCGAAGCCGGTGCGGGCTTCGCCGTGGTGGCGGAAGAAGTCCGTTCGCTTGCTCAACGGAGTACGGAAGCAGCGCGCGAAACCTCGGAAAAGATCCAAGACTCCATCCAGAAGAGCGAACACGGCGTTTCGATCAGCGGAGAGGTGGCGAAGACTCTCGAAGAAATTGTGACGCGAGCCCGGCGCGTGGATGAATTGGTGGCGGAAATCGCTGCCGCATCCAAAGAACAGAGCCAAGGTGTGGAGCAAGTGGTGACTGCTGTAAGCCAAATGGAAAAGGCGACGCAAACCACTGCTGCTGGTGCAGAAGAATGCGCGTCCGCCGCCGAACAGCTCAATGCCCAGGCGATCTCTCAAGACGCTCTTGTCGGCCAGTTGCGGTCGCTATCAGGTATTGCAAAAGGTCAGGCGTCGTCCGAGCAAACCGCGGTGGCCGGTCCGAGCTTCGCTGAAGAGCCGACTGCGGAAGCGCCCAAGGCGCAGAGATCAAAGTTGGCGCTGAAGTAATCAGCGATCAGCCGTTTTGAACTTTGCGGTTTGGTCGACGGTCCACTGCATCCCCTGAAGCAGCAGCTTTTGATACAGTGGGTGGGTCCACGCATGCGAGTCGTGGCCTAGCTGCAAATAGAAAAGCGCGCTTTTGCCGAACTGTTTCGTCCAAGCAATTTCGCGGTCGTTGCCGGCACGGTCCGTCGTGAGGATCACTTGAATGTCCGCCGCGTGGTAGATCTTTCCGTAGCTTTCGTCGAAGATGTAGAACGGTTCGACACCGCGCACGATCGGGTGTTTGGGATCGGGGACGCCGATTTTTAACCAGACGTCGTGCTCCCAAGTGGAGGGCTCGTAGCTTTTCCCTTCGATGGTTTCCTGGCTTCGCAAAAACTGGCCGCCGATGATTTCACGCCAGCGAGGCCATTTCTCGTTGGCGGCGAGGTTGTGGTGGAGAGAGACAACGCCGATTCCTTTTTCCAAGAGGCTCACCAATGACTGCTGTTGTTCCTGACTGAGTTCGGAAACCATGTCGTACATCACGATCACATCGAACTTTTCTGCGGACAAAGGTGTGAGTTGGTCGGCTTTGTCGGGCAGTGGGCAGCGCTCGTAGGAGAGCAATCCTTCTTTTTGCCAATTGTCCCAAAGGGCGAAGAATTTTTCCTCTTCGAATTTATGGCCTTTATACGTCAGCAACACACGAAGAGGCCCTTTATGAACGACAGCAACAGCGTCCTCGGCGCCGGTGTACTTGCAGCCAGAGAACTCACGGGCGCCTGTAATCCGATCCACCAATTTGGGGTAAAGTTCGACTTCGCCGGGCGTATTGTGAACATTGATACAGACGTAGACGGTGCTTCCGGCAGTGACGTCGACGTTGAGAGCGGGCGCCGTCTCTCCGGCGAGTGCCAGGGCGCAAAGTCCGGGAGCACGGTCGATTTGGAAGTAAGTCCGCGCCCGGATCGGTTGAATTTCTGAACCATCGATCAACACGGTCGGCTGTTTTTGCGCGCCCAAAATCGCGTCGCGATAAACAATGATCCGGCCCAGGTGAGGCGCGAGCGATGGCGGGCCTTCTTTAGCAGCGCGAAGCGCTGCGGAACACAGCGCCACAAATAACAGGACGTAGGTGAAAGCTGCCGAAATACCCGGTCGTTTCATCAAAGAACAGGTTGAGAGGTGGTGGAGGATCGGCAACTCAGGACTGCAAGGTCCTGTGGGGCCGTGGGGATGCACTTGCACGCGTTGGCTTGCGTGGGGCGAGGATAGGCGCATTAGACTGCCCGCAATGATTTCGCTGCACGAAGGCAAAGGCTCAGCCGTCCGCAAACCGCAGGAAAAGGCGTTTGCCTTGCGGCTTTCGGTCGTTGGATGCACCCCGCGAATTTGGCGACGGTTGCTGGTGCGTGAAACGATGTGGTTGAGCCGGCTGCACGATTGCATCCAAGTGCTGTTCGATTGGTACGATTACCAGACGCATGAATTTACCCTGGACGATTTGCGCTTCGGCAACCCGTTGCGAAAAGACGAGCTGGTGGTTGAGGATGATCGCGATGTCACGCTGGCGGATCTCGATTTGGCATCGCGGGACCGACTGCATTATGCGTACCACTTTGGTGAAGGCTGGCAGGTCGAGGTTCGAGTGGAAAAAGCCATGGTGGTCGAAAAGGGCACGGCTTATCCGGTCTGTTTGGCGGGAGAACGTGCGGGTCCTCCGGAGGATTGTGGCGGGCTCGAAGCCTTCCACGACATGCTCGCCTGCATAAAAGAGCCCGGCACGGATTTGGGCCGGGAGTGGCTCGAGTGGTTAGGGCCGGGTTACGACGCTGCGCGCTGTGATGTGGAGAAGATCAACAAGGCCTTGCGACGGCTCGGTAAATAGGCCGACGTTGCGCCCGCGGCTATTTGCTTTGCAGGCGCAGCAGGTTGACGAGCGCCCAGTCCTGGTCATTGGCCCAAGGGTCGTTGCGGGCCGCGGGGACTCCGTCGCAAGTGAGTGGATACACGTGGGCGGCTGAGCCGCGGCCGTCCGGCGAGAAAAGGGACAAGTTTGCTCGGAGCACGGTATCGGCGCGGTCTCGCCAGAAATCTTCGCCGGTGGCCCGAGCCATCAGAGCGTAAGCGACGGCATTCTCCGTGCTCCAATAATGGGGAAAGGTATCGCCGTAGAGATTTAGTTTGCCGAACCAGTAGTCATCCCAATGGCGGATCGGCACTTCATGGAGTCGATGGTCCGGCTGTCGACCGGCGAAGCCTTCGAGCAGAGGCATCTGTTGTTTTGCGCCGTCTAGGTATTTTGTGTCGTGCGTGGCCAAATAGACCTCGAGCAACATCTCGACAGCCGGAGCGACGATGGACTGCTCGTAGTTCACTTCGCTGATCGGGTAATTCGTTCCGTTTTTCAGGAGGACGCCGGCGTGTTCTCGGAAAAGCGTGAGCAATTTTTCGCGCAGACGATCCTCTTTCGCGTCGGTCAATGCCTGCAGACCTTCGGTCACAGGAATGCCGATGGCGTAGAAACGTGAGCCGCCGCGCGCGTAGTAACGCTCGATGATCCGCACGTAACGCTGGAGGTGATCGCGCTCTTTTGTGGCCTCGTACATGGCAAGATGAAAGCGGGCGACCCATGCGAAATTGTATAAGCGCTCCGGACTGGTTCGGCCAACGGAGCCATAGACGTTGCCTTGTTCGTCTTCGAGTTCCCGTGTGATAAACGCGTTGTAACGCGAAAGACTTTCCTCCAACTCGGTTTTAAAGGTTTCGTCTTTGCAGCGTGGAAGGAAAAGCGCGCCGAGCACGCCCATGCCGACGCGTTCACGGCCTGCGTTGTGATCGGAAGGTTTCGCGGCGTAGACCTGTGTCTCTGTTTCGTTGTCGTAAGCGAGGTAAGCGCCGTCGAGGGGATCGCCGGGCGCGCGGCGTTGTTGGTGACGAACGATGAAACGGACGCGAGCGTCGACAATCGCTTCGGCGGGAGCAGTCACGTTGGCGGAGAGCCACGTCGTTTTAGCTCCGTCGATAAGTTCGACTTTGATTTCACCTGGTTCGATCGTCTTTATCGAAGCGTGGAAGGTTTTCCCTTCGATCTTTATAGCGATCACTTTTCCGTTGGCCGTTAGCTGCGGGTTTTGGAAGGGGTTGTTGCTCGTACCTGTAATCTCAAGTGATTCACCCGCAGGTACGGTGTATTTTTTCGCGGTGAGCTGAACGAAGCCCGGTTGGGCGAGCGCTTTTTTGAAAAAGTCGTCCCAACCCTCGTGCCAAAAAAGCCGCCAGGAGAGTGTGACGCTTTTGCCTCCATCGATTTTCATGGCGGCGGGATGCAACAGGAAAACTCCGCGATCACTCAGCGTTGTGCCACGCTGGCTGTACGCCGCGATACTTCCTTCCGTCATGACCATTCCGAGGTGTGGACTGTGGCCGCTCATCTGCATGGCGTTGATCCAAGCACTGGAGCCGCCGGCCCAGATGTGAACATGGCAACGCGAGGTGAGACTTGTGGCAGCGTCGGGGTATTGGTCGAATAGAGGTGCGTAGATGGAAACCGAACCAACGGGAAAATCCAATGCCAGCAGGCCGGTGTTGGTGAAAGTGTACGATTCCTGGAGTGTGCCGTCGGGATTGAGCTGACGTTTCACGGTCACTGTCAGCACGGGCGCAGTATAAACAGCCTCCCACGAGCGTTCGGAGTGTTGCATCACTTGCGCAACGTGGAGGAGGCCGGTGCTCTTCGTTTCCACCAATCCCCATTGGAAAGCAGGTTTGGCGCCGGGCGATTTGTCGGAAGTCCATTGTCGGTCCTGCCAGTGTCCGGCTTCGCGCAACCAATTCTCCATGTGTGGAGCATTTTTGTTGGCAATTTGTATCAGCCCGCCGGTTGAGTAATCGGGTTGGATAATCCAGTCGGTCGGTTCGGCTGCTGTGGCGCAGAGGCAAATAAAACAGACGAAGGGTAGGGCCAATGCTTTTGCAAAGCTCATCGGTAAAAATGCAGGCGATATTTTATCCGATAACCAGCTCGGCCTCAATGGACAGTCTGACCGGGCAACGCTTGGGGCGTGTCACGCAAGAATGGTTAGGGGATTTGCGGTTGCGATAAGAGGTGAGGCGCAAAAAAAAGCCCGAGCTCATCGCTCGGGCTTCGAATAAGGGAGGTCGGAACGTTTTTACGCGTAATTTGGGTAAACAGGCTCGAACATCTTTGAGCGCACGTCCGCCTCAATGTTGGTCGGTCGCGGAGCTGTCGCGAGACCTTCATCCCACGCCATTTTTGCCACTGCCACCGCGATCTTGGCAGAAACGTGGCGAATGCGACTCAGCGAGGGATAAACGCGGCCGACGGCTATGTCCTCAGGATTGACCTCGTTGGCGAGTGTCTGCGCAGCGATGAGGAACATGCTGTCCGTCACTACCCGAGCTTGGCTCACGAGAACGCCGAGGCCTACGGCGGGGAAAATGTAGACGTTGTTGCCCTGGCCGGTGAGGTAGCGTTTGCCTTCGAATTCGACCGCGGGGAACGGGCTGCCGCTTGCGAAAATGCAGCGACCGTCCGTCCATTTGTAGGCTTCTTCCGCGGTGCATTCGGACTTCGACGTCGGATTGGAGAGCGAGAAGATGATTGGTTGCTTCCGGATCGCGGCCAGTGTGCGAACCACTTTTTCGTCGAACGCGCGCCCTTGGCCGGAAACGCCAACGATCGCGGTGGGCTTGAGCATTTCGACTGCGGTGGCGAATTCCTTCACGAACGGGTGGTCGTGCGCATAAGGTTGCTTGTGCGAAGGCAGCGGATCGCCGCGGCCTTTGACCAGCAGGCCCTTGGAATCGACAAACCAGCAACGCTTGCGGGCCTCGGCTTCGGACAAACCTTCTTCCTTGGCGGCGGAGACGAAGAGGTCGGCGATTCCCGTGCCGGCCTCACCAGCTCCCAGGAACAAAATCTTTTGGTCGGCGAGCTTGGTTTTTGTGACGCGCGTGGCCGAGATCAGGCCGGCGAGAGCCACGGCGGCGGTCCCCTGGATGTCGTCGTTGAAGCAGCAAACCTTGTCGCGGTAGGCGTTGAGCAGTTGGAAGGCGTTGTGATTTCCGAAATCTTCGAATTGCAGCAAGCTGCCCGGGAAAACGTCCTGCACCGCTTCGACAAATTCCTGCATGAATTCCTCGTATTGCGGACCGCGCACGCGTTTGCGCTGAAGGCCGATGTAGAGTGGATCGACCAAAAGCTTTTCGTTGTCGGTGCCGACGTCGATCGCGATGGGCAAACAGTAATACGGATTCACGCCCGCGCAGGCGGAGTAGAGAGCGAGCTTGCCGATGGGAATGCCCATGCCGAGAGCACCCAAATCGCCGAGCCCGAGGATGCGTTCGCCGTCAGTCGCGACGATGAGACGAGCTTGTTGCGGCCAGTGGCGCATGATTTCGCGGACGCGGCCGCGGTCTTCGATGGTGAGGAAGAGCCCGCGTGGGCGACGGTAGATGCTGCCGTATTCGAGGCAGGCCTGTCCGACTGTCGGTGTATAAATGATCGGCATCACCTCTTCGATGTAATCGGTGAGCAAACGATAGAACAGGGTCTCGTTGCGCTGTTGGAGCGCGGTGAGGAAAATATATTTTTCGAGAGGATCTGTCTTGCGGCGAAGGTTGCCTAGGGCGCGGACGATCTGCTCTTGCAGCGGGAAAATCCGCGGCGGCAACAGCCCGCGCAACCCGAGGGCGTCGCGCTCCGAGTCTGTGAACGCGGTGCCCTTATTGAGCAGCGGCGTGTTAATCAATGTGGCGCCTTGGGGCAAAAAACTGCCCCCAAAAGCCGAGATCGGTGGTATGACAGCGGGCATATGTAAACGTGGGCGTGAACTAAAGCTTCGGCACTCTGGTAAATTTCCTTATCGATGTTGAATAAAATTTTCTTATCCCCGCGCTTATTAGCAGCGCAATGCAGAGAATTAATCCTGCGAACAGTCGATCCTGCCGTTGTTGCGCGGACTTAAGCCTTATCTGTGTCCTAACGGGCTAACTTTGGACCGTGATTTTTTCGCGTAAGTGCGTGGTGCGCAACTTCGACTCAGCGTTCCGGACCGCCATCGCGTAGGCTGCAGGCTCGCCGACGAGAAACACTTTTTTCTTCCCGCGCGTGATCGCGGTGTAGATCAGGTTTCGTTGGAGCATCATAAAATGCGCCTTCAGCAGCGGCACGATGACGACCGGATATTCCGAGCCTTGGGATTTGTGGATGCTGATCGCGTACGCGAGGGCCAGATCGCCGAGTTCACCTCGGTCAAACGTGTGGGTGTCGCCGTCGAAGTTGGCCGTGAGCGTGCCGTCCTCGCCGTCGATGGCCGTGACCGCGCCGATATCGCCGTTGAATAGGTTTTTGTCGTAGTTGTTTCTCAGCTGGATGACCTTGTCGCCGGGACGAAATTCGCCGCCCGGCCCGCGCAGTCCGCGCGCATGAGCGTTAAACGTTGTCTGTAGCTGCTGGTTTAAGTTGGCGACACCGGCGGTGCCTTTGTGCATGGGTGCCAGTACTTGCACGTCGGTGACGGGGTTAAACCATTTCCAGTAGCGGGGTATGAACTCGGTGCAGAGCGCGAGGGTTTTTGCGACGACGTCCTCGGCCGAATCGGCGACCACGAAATTCAAATCGCTCCACGGCTGAAGGGCGGCAAGGTCGGACGTGGCAGGCGGCAGCGAGGCGTCGCCACTGTTGATCGCATGGGCGGTGGTGACGATCTGGCTTTGCTCTTTTTGGCGATAGATGACGGTAAGGCGTGTAACCGGCACCGACTGCGTCGCGATCAAGTCCTTGAGCACATTGCCCGCGCCGACCGAGGGAAGTTGATCGGTGTCACCGACGAGGAGCAAATGAGCGCGCGACGGCACGGCTTGCAGGAGGGACGCAGCGAGCCGCGTGTCGAGCATGGAGGCTTCGTCGACGACAAGAAAATCGGTCGAGAGCGGCGTGTTTTCGTTGGCGCTGAAACCGCCTTTTGCCGGGTCGTATTTGAGCAGACGGTGAATCGTCGAGGCGAAGCCGCCAGTCGTCTCGGCGAGGCGCTGAGCGGCGCGTCCGGTGGGCGCGACGAGATGCACGCGGATTTTCTTGGCTTTCAGAATTTCCACCAGCGCGCGCAGAATCGTGGTTTTGCCGGTGCCGGGGCCGCCGGTCAGGACGGAGACTTTGTGCGCGAGCGCGTTTTTTAACGCGACTCGCTGCTGATCTGCAAAGGCGAAGCCGGCTTTCTCTTCGGCCCATTGGACAGCCGCATCGATTTTGATCGGCGGCAGCCCGCTTTGAACTTTGCCCAGGCGATGAACCGTTGACGCGATTTTTTGCTCTGCCCGGTCCAGCACGGGCAGTTGCAGGATGCCGCTGCCGGGTAACGGATTTGTCGCGCCAGCCGGCCAATGCCGAACCAACTGAGCGGCTTCAACGAGCGCGTTGATGCGCGCTTCCAACAAGTTGCCGGCGGTCTCTAACATCGGTGCGGCGTACTCGATCAGGTCGGCTTCGCGAATCGCGGTGTGGCCCTCCTCTTGAAGCGAATCCATCGCGAAAAGCAGGCCGGCGTCGAGTCGCGGCGGCGCATCGTTGGCAAAACCGAGATTGATCGCGATGCGGTCGGCCGTCTTGAAACCGATGCCATCGATTTCGCGCGCGACCCGATAAGGTTCCTGTCGCAGAATCTGTTTCGCCTCCGAACCATAACGTTGAACTAATTTCACGCACTGCGACGTGGTCACACCGTAGGTTTGGAGGAAAATGTGGATCTCACGCAGGGCACGCTGATCGTCCCAGGCTTTTTTTATTGCTGTGGCTCGGACCTTGCCGATGCCAGGAACCGTGCGCAGCCGTGCGGATTCTTCGCTCAGAATGCGAAACGTATCTGTGCCAAACGCGTCGACGATTTTGTTGGCGTAGACTTTGCCGACTCCCGGCACGAGACCGCTGCCGAGGTATTTGCGAATCCCATACACATTGGACGGTAACTCGGCCTTGAACGACTCGACTTTGAACTGATCGCCGTGCTGCGCATGTTTCGTCCATTGGCCGCGCAGAAGAAGCGTTTCGCCGCATTGTGCGCCGGGTAGCGAGCCGACGATGGTGGTCTTCTGGTCGTTGTCCTCGCGGCGAAATTCCGCGATCGTGTAGTGGTTCTCCTCGTTTAGAAAAATAATGCGCTCAAGCACGCCGCTGAGCGAATCGAGAGAGGTCGGAGGAGTTTGGGCCACGGAATGGGAAAAACCGGAAATCGCCGAAAGCACAACCATCCAGTGCGATCACCACATCGGTCCAACCGGATCTTAGTCTCTGGAAAACTTCATGACCTCTTCTGGCGAACGCCCGGCGCGGAGCAGTCGCACCATTTCATCCATCGATGGACGGACGTGATTGAAGAATATTTTGTAAGCGGCGCAGAGATAGTTCAGGCCGCCTTCGCCATCGGGCGTACGGATGAAGCGGTGCTTGGGACACTCGCCGTGACAGGCGAAGCGGACCTCGCACTCGCGGCAATACCGCGGAAGGGCCGTCGATTTTTCGGCGCCGAAATTCCGCTGTTGAAACGAAGTGGCCATCGAGCCGAGCGATTGGCTGACGATGTTGCCCAGCCGGAATTCTGGATAAACGTAATGGTCGCACGAATAAACGTCACCGTTGTGTTCGATCGCGAGTGCTCCGCCGCATTTCTCGGAAAAGACGCAGATGCCCGGGCCTTCTCCGTACCAATTGGCGAGTGTTACGTCGAAGAGCTGAACAAAAACGCGGCCTACGTCTTCGCGCACCCATTTATCAAAGACGCGCGTGAGAAAGCGGCCGTAGTCCTCCGGGCGCACACTCCACTCGGTCACGATCTCAGCGGCACTGCTTTCCACGCCCGGCAACGGCGGCGAGGCAAGCTTGAGGCCGGTCGGACTGGCGGGTGAAGCGGTGCGTTCGACCAGCGGGATGAATTGCATGAAGGTCGAACCAATTCGTTTCAGGAAATCGTAAACGGCGTCCGGCTTGAGTGAATTTTGTCGATTGACGACGGTGAGGGTGTTGAACTCGACGCGGTATTTTTTTAAGAACTGCAGCCCGGCCATGACGCGTTCAAAGGTCGGTTTTCCTCCGCGGTCCACGCGGTAGATATCGTGAAGCTCTCGCGGACCGTCGATGCTGATGCCGACGAGGAAATGATTTTCCGCGAGAAAGCGGCCCCACTCTTCGTTGAGCAAGGTTCCGTTGGTTTGCAGGGCGTTCACAATCGTACGCCGGCCGGCGTAGCGCCTTTGAAAGGCGACGACTTTTTTGAAGAACTCCACGCCCAGCAGCGTCGGCTCGCCGCCTTGCCAAGCGAAGTGCACTTCGGTGCCGGGCTGGGCGTTGATGTAGTTCGAGACGAAGCGTTCAAGCACTTCGTCACTCATTCGGAAGCTGCGCGTCTCGGGGTATAGTTTTTCTTTCTCGAGATAAAAACAGTACGTGCAGTCGAGATTGCACTTCGGCCCCATCGGCTTGGCCATGACGTGAAAAGGAGTGGCAGGCTGAAGAGCGGGGGAATCGGGCATGGCGTACGGATAAGTTCCAACGTCACTTTGTCAGCCGACTCAAGCTTTGGCTGTGGTGGAGGGTGCAGTGCGGTCGCACCGAGTGTTTCGGCTCGCGTCAGTTAAGGCGGGTGAGCGGTGTCAGACCAACTGGTAGGCTCACGACTCCCGGTAGGCCAATGGAGAGGCTCAGATCACCACGCGTGCCTGCAAGTTCAAGCGCCCCGTCGCTTTCCACTGACGTCAAATGAGCTGACAAGTTGTGTAAACGAATCGGGCAGCGCCGGCGTTTATTAGTGTTAAGCTCAATATTGGATGAGGTGCGATCGCATTGGGGTAATGCGGTCGCACCTTTTGCTTGAGTGTCAGGGCTCGGCGTGACGCTTTCTCAGTCGAAGCGTGAGTGCCAAAAGGAGTAATGCTCCTCCTGCGGCCGCATAGGTTGCTGGTTCGGGAACCGGTACGAGTTGACCACGAATCTCGCCGCCGGGGAAAGACGTGCTGTGCACATTCACATAAAATAATCCGTTGAGAAGCTGGTTGGCTTGCAGGGCGGTCAAGGCTCCCGAGTAGTCGACGGTGCCCATAGTGGTGCCAGCGATAAAGCCGTTGGCTGCAGTAAAAGGAATAATCACTGGAGCGTTTGTGCCGATTGGTGCTGGCGCATGGATGTGGCTTGCGGTTGAAGGCGCCGATAAGCCCGACCACACGTCATGGAAAACGAACAAGTTGCTAGAGAGATCGAGGGAAGCGGTGGCCCAGCCGGTGGCCGAGGTATTTACGGGCGGGTTTTCCTGCCAGCCGTTGAGGTTGGCTTGAAACCAGATCATCTGTGCAAACGAAAGATGGGGCAGTAGCACCATCGCGAACAGGACGGGGATGAGCTTTTTCATGGCCTTACCAGAATAGATCTGGTGGGGCCACTGTCTTTAGGGTTTTCTCCGCGCAGCGAACAGCGACGTTTCCGTGGGGCTGTCCCTATCGCCAATAGTTCGCGGCATCATTTGCGATGCGCGGAGACTCCTAAAGCGTCCGCTGACGTGGTGGAAAACAGGTTGCACCCGATGGTTCCGTGGAGATTGTACGCTCGTATCCCCATGCCCCTTGTTTCTTCTCAAAAATGGCTGCGCGTTCTCGGATGGAGCGCGGTGATTGCTGCTGGAACGTTTTCGCTGGCGGTCTTGGCTTGGTCTCGCGGCGAACCGGTGAACGCGCTCTGGGTTGTTGTTGTTTCGCTGTGCGTTTTTGCGGTGTCGTATCGCTTTCACAGCGCCTGGCTGACCGCGAAGGTGCTTACGCTCGACGAGATGCGCGCCACGCCGGCGATGGTGCATGAAGACGGCCGCGACTTTGTGAAGACGAACCGCTGGGTGGTCTTTGGGCATCATTTCGCGGCGATTGCGGGGCCGGGGCCGCTCGTCGGGCCGGTGCTCGCGGCTCAGTTCGGGTTCATGCCGGGCCTTTTGTGGATGTTAATTGGTGCGACCTTGGGCGGCGCGGTGCACGATTCGGTTATCTTGTTCTGCTCTACACGGCGCCGCGGAAAGTCGTTGGGCCAAATGATCAGCGAGGAGATCAATCCCGTTGCCGGGGTGATCGCGCTGGTAAGTATACTGGCGATTCTGGTGATTTTAATTGCGGTGCTCGGTTTGGTCGTGGTCAACGCCCTCGCGGAAAGTCCCTGGGGTTTGTTCACCATCGCCGCGACGATGCCGATCGCCATTTTGATGGGCTTGGCGATGCGCGGCACCGGGCACAGTTCACGTGCGCTGGCGTGGATAAGTGCTGCTGGCTTCGTGGCGCTGCTCTTGGCGGTGTACGCAGGTAAGTTTGTGCACGATTCCGCTGCCTGGGCAGCGTTTTTCAAACTCAAGGGCACGACGTTGGCCTGGTGGATGATCGGCTATGGGTTTCTTGCCTCTGTGCTGCCGGTTTGGCTTTTGCTGGCTCCGCGGGATTATCTCAGCACGTTCATGAAGATCGGAACGGTGGGGTTGCTGGCCGTGGCCATTGTGGCGATCGCGCCAGCGTTAAAGATGGCGGCGTGGACGAAGTTCGTCGATGGGACGGGGCCGGTGCTCGCCGGTCCGGTGTTTCCATTTTGCTTCATCACGATCGCGTGTGCGGCAGTTTCGGGGTTTCACTCGCTGATTTCCTCGGGGACGACGCCAAAGATGATCACCCGCGAGAGCGACATTCGCGTGATTGGATACGGTGCAATGATTACCGAAATGCTGGTGGGCATTATGGCTCTGGTCGCGGCGTGTGCGATGGAACCGGGCGAGTACTTCGCGGTGAACGTCGGCCCGCGCGGTCAAACCGCTTCCGTGGTACAAAAAGTGACGGCCCTGGGCTATCCCGTGACGGAGACTCAGATGACCGAGCTTGCCGCGAGTGTTGGTGAGGAGACGATGGTGGGCCGCACGGGCGGGGCGCCGACTTTCGCCGTCGGTATGGCAAAGATCTTCGCCCGTGTGCTTCAGAGCAAAGGCGCCACGGCCCTGTGGTACCATTTCGCGATCATGTTTGAGGCGCTTTTCATTCTGACAACGATTGATGCTGGCACCCGGGTGGGGCGCTTCTTGATGCAGGACTTGCTTGGACGCGTGTGGGCGCCGCTCGGTCAGACTCGTTCGACGGTCGGGAACTGGGTCGCGAGTGCGGTGTTTGTTGCCGCTTGGGGTTGGTTCCTGTACGCCGGCGTGGTGGATCCCAACGGAGGCATTAACAGCCTTTGGCCGATCTTCGGCGTCGCTAACCAGTTGCTGGCCGTGCTGGCTTTGGCGCTGGGCACAACGGTGTTAATCAAGATGCAGCGCACGCGTTACATTTGGGCAACGGTCTTGCCGCTCATCTGGCTGCTCGCGGTGACGATGACTGCGGGGGTAATGAAAATTTTCAGCAGCGATCCACGCGTCGGATTTTTGCGCGCTGCGGACGTGTTGAAGGCGAAAATAACCGCTGCTCCGACCGACCCGCAGCTGGCGGTGTGGCGCCAGCAAATTACCAACAACTATATCAATACGGCCGTGACGGTGGCGTTTTTGGTTTTAGTTCTGTTGGTGATTTTGGTCAGCGTGCGTGAATGGTGGCTTCTGGCACGGAAGCGACGGGAGCCGGTCGTCCGCGAAGAGCCTTACGTTGCGCTTGCGTCGTTGGGCCGGAATTAACGACGTTGCGGGTGGTTGCCCACGGTCGCGGTTTAGCTAGCGGTTCGCGTCGTTTGGTGTGCTCGAGCGAAAGGTTTGGACGTAGCGGGCAAGCGAAAGAATTTCGCGGTCGCTGAGATATTCGTGGCCGGCCATAGGCGTGCCGGGCTGGCCGAACTTGATGATCTTTGCCAATTCCAAAGTCGGCTCCGCCGCGCTCACATGCCGCCATGCGTCTTTTCTAAAATTCGGCGGACGCAAGCTCAACTTGGCCACGAGCGCGCCGGTTCCCTCGCCGTCGGCACCGTGACAACCACTGCAGAGTTGAGTGAAAAGTTTCCCCGATTCGCGCGTTGAGAGAGTCGAGGCACCCGTGTCTGGCGTCCAGTTCTGGATCGCTTCCAAACGTTCGGGAAGCTTTTCCACGCCGAGAGAACTCAGGTAGGCAACGAGTGCGTCTCCGCGCACATCGTTGGCTTTGAAAAGGTGTGCGTATGACGGCATGCGCGAGCCTGGAGTCACACTGCGAGGCTCGATCAGGTGCAATCGGTTCCACTCAGCCGTGCGGCGGGTGCCGACCATCGCCAGATCCGGCCCCTGACGCCGATTTCCGAAGAGCGGCGGATTTTGGTGCATGCTGTCGGTTAAGGTCGCCGGCGGCCCCCAGCGGGTCGTATCGGCGGTGCCCGGGCGCACGTATTGCGAGTGGCAGTGGATGCAACCTTCGCTGATGTACACCTCGCGACCGCGTGAGGCGTCGGCCGTTTCAGCTGAGCGCGCGCGTTGGGGTAAAAGAGTGAACGCCAGAGCAATCGCAATTAATCCTGCTGCACTCGTTCGGGCGAGGCGCTGATATTTGATCCAGTAGTACCGCGCGGTGAAAATCGAGACCGCCAGGAATGCGACGATGTAAACAAAGATGGCTGGGATCGTGTGAAGTGCCTGGGCCATGCCTATGCCTGCCGCAGAGCCGAACCAACCCGCTACGGCAAATAGCAGCCCTGCCAGCCAGGGGCGGCCGCTGCGGGCGGGATAAAACACAAAAGCCGTCGAGTAAACCGAAACACCAGCCGTATATAACATGCGGCCGGCGGGAAAGTGCCGGCCTGTTCCGCCCAGAATGAGACACGCGAGCAGCAGCGCGAGAAATGCGAAGCCGAGCGTGAGTGCAGGCTGGCGGCGATCAAGCGCGACGCCGGCCAGCAGAGCTGCACAGAGATGAACGAAGGCGTTGCCCTGTAGTTCCACGGTTCCTTCCCAGGTGCCGGCTCGAAGGAACGGGCTGTTTTGAATGATGAAGAAAGCGGCCGAATCCAGCCAAATGAGACAAAGGAATAAAACGAGCCAGAACGCGACGGCGAGGCGGCCGTAATCGAGGGAATTGGAAACCTTTGGGTGCCTGCTGCGAATTCGGAACGAGATCAGCACGCCTATGACGGCCGCGATGATCGCCACGACCGTTTGTGCTCGTGGTGAGGCGGTGAAAAGAAACGGTTGGTTGCAGATGGCATACGCAAATCCCGTTCCCGCTCCGCAGCAGATGCCGAGCCGCCCAAGGTGCACCGTGGGTCGCAAGCAGAGCACGAGCACCACGGTTGTCCAAGCGAGACTTCCGCCAATCGCCACAGCGGCGACGGCGGCGACAAAGGCATTTGAGGCGGCGAGGCTGATCGCGGCAGCAAGCGCGCAACCGCCGAACCCGAGTCCGAGCTGCGTCGAGCCACGGTGAGAGTCGAACCATTTAGCTCCGGCAAAGCTGCCCGCTATTCCCGCCAGCCCGAGCGCACCCATAAAGGGACGGATGTCGCCCCCTTTGAGGATCGTCTGTAGGCGCTCAAGAAACGCGAACTCTGCAAAAATCAAAAAATAGACGTAAACGGCGGCGATCGCGATCACACCTGCGATGGCGTGCCGGTAGCGCGAAGGGTCAGGCGCTTCGTGATGACGGAGGGTGGCCATCGTGACTAGAAAGTTTTTTCACCAACCAAAATTGCAAGCAAACCAATGTAAAATCTGTCAGGGGAACACTGCTCCATGCGATAGGGAGCCACCCCATAACGATCGCGGCGCTGGAATAACCACCGGCAAGCAAACGAAAGATGATTGTCAGCTCCAAGGTGGAGCGGAGCCGCTCAGTTCCGCCTCGAACGAGAGCCCATAAATACGACCCGCCGACCGCCGCTACGAAGGCGCCCACGAAACGCAGATAAATTAATGCGTCTTCGCCGGGTGTGGTCACGCGCATGAGGGGAAGCAGGAGTTTTGGCGCAAAGACGAGGCCCAGGCCGGTGCAGAAATCCAAGGTCCCTGCGAGAAGTGCCACGACGCGGGCTAATTTTGTGGGAGACATGGCGGTTGAGCTGAGTTTTAGGGGCGGGTGCTCGGAAGCGGCGGGATGTGTGGGTCAGGGCGCTCTGTGCAGCGGTCGTTCATGAGCCATCGGAACGAAACGAGCAACATTGTTGCACCTGCAAGAAGTCGCACGCCGTAACCGACCTGCGAAAAACCCCAACTCAAGAAAAGGCCTGCGGGCGCGGATCCTTCCTGCCAGCCGATCCATACCAAAGCGACGACGTGGCAGACTAGGGCGATTTGCCAGGCCCAGAAGCCGCGAATGAGGGGCCTCTGCGGTTCTAGCGCGTTGAGAATGGCCAGGTTGAAACAAGAAACCAGCCCCGCCAGCGAAAGGTGTGCGTGGGCCACGAGACCGTTTGTGAATTTCAGGTGTTCGGAAATGCCCGGCAGGAAAAACACAAAGCCCGATATGACCAGCAGCGTCCACCAGGCAAAGGCTGCGCACAACCAAAGACGTGCCGCCTGAGGCCAGGCAAACGCCCGGAAATATTGCCATGAAAGCGGTATCCATGCGACCAGTACGCCCAAACCAATTTGTTGCCCGGTGCCGGCACTCGTCGCGTTTCCATGATCGATGAACGCGTAAACGACCGCGCAACACGCAAACGCTCCCCAGTAGGTTCGCTGAAGAATTTTGAAGTCCGGGGAAGAGCGTACAGGCTGGTTAAGTAAGAGCGGGACCAGCCCGTAGATCGCGATGATTCCCAAGGTGGAAGCGAGCAAGCTGGCCCCTGTCGCGCCGCCACTATGTGGATTCACCGAAGGATAGACTCCGCGCCCCGAGGCCCAAAAAACCGCTCCCGGCACGAAAAACAGCAGAAGCAAAATGGCTGCTTGGAGGAATTGGTCTCGACGGCTCAGGCGCGATTTGTTGACCCAGAATTGCCACGAAAGCGCGAGCCAGAGCAATGTCATGGCTGTCGGCAAAAGTGGCCGCCCCCATCCGTACCATTCGAGGAAAAGTTTTCCGCTGTTCACTCCGGCCAGCCAGGAGACGCCGCCGGCTAAAAGGGCAACCGACCAAGCCCAAAGGGCCAATCGCCCCAATCGATCTTGCAGCACGTGAGACGAATCGCCGAACCGGCACAGCAGCACGCCGACAAGCGGAAGTGAACACCATCCGTAAAGCTGCCAATCCAAATGAAGCGGCACCCAGCGGCCGTAGGTGAGCGGAGCGAGCACATCTCCGACCGGTGGCCACAGCAGTTCCGTTGCAAGGAGGACGCCCACAGTATTCGCCGCAACCAGCCAAAAGAGACTATGGCGGCGCGTTTCGTGCCGCAGGGAGCCCGATCTAGTTCGCCCGGTGCTTTCAACCGATGGCTGTCCAACTTCAGACATTATGGCGATCACTCCTCGCTCAGCTGGCCGTCGCGCACGCGGATTCGCCGATGACAAGCTTCGGCGAAACGACGCTCGTGCGTGGCAAGGATCACTGCGATGCGATTTTGTTCGGCGAGGCTTCGTAGCAGGGTGAAAACCGTTTCTCCCGTCTTCTCGTCGAGGGAGCCGGTGGGCTCATCCGCGAGAATAATATTCGGCGAGTTCATCAGCGCACGGCAGATCGCGGTGCGCTGCCGCTCGCCACCGGAAAGATCCTGAATGCGATGGGCCAGCCGATGGCCGATACCCACTTGTTCGGCAAGAGCGCGAATGCGTTTCTCTGCCGCGTCGGATGGTAAACCGGAGGCGATCGCCGGGACGCGGAGATTTTCGAGGACGGTGAGATCGGCGATGAGGTTGTGAAGTTGGAAAACGAAACCGAGGTGTTTGCGGCGAAGCACCAAGCGGTCATCTTCGCTGCGCGGGTCGAGGCCGCATACCTTCAAATCGCCTGTGTCGGGAACGTCGAGCCCGCCGATCAGATGAAGCAGGGTGCTCTTTCCAGAACCAGAAGCTCCCCATAAGGCGACCAATTCGCCGGCACGGACGTCAAGGCTGACGCTGCGCAAAACGGAGATTTGGCCGCGGTCGTACGTCTTTGACACCTCGCGGACGGAAACGAGGACTTCGTCGAGCTTACTCATAACGCAAAGCCTCCGCGGGTTGAATGCGCGAGGCGAACCGTGCGGGATAAATCGCGCCAGCCACCGCTGTGACAATCGCGGTAAGTACGATGCCCACGATGATGAGCGGCTCCACGTTCGCCTGGATGTAGCCGTGGAACTGCGGGATTTTTTGCAAAACACTCAAAACCGCCAAACCGAGCCCGAATCCCAGCACGAGTCCGGCCGCGGCGATTGTGACGGCTTCACCGAAGATGAGAGCAGCGACTTGTCCTTTGGAAAAGCCGCAGACACGCAGAATCGCGATTTCGCGAATGCGGCTGAAGACAGAAAGAAGCATCGTGTTGGCGACGCCGAGGCCGCCGAGAAGAAAGGCGCAGATGCCCACGGCCCAGGCGGTGAAATGCAGGATTTTGAACTGCGTGTAGCTCTGGTTGAACTCGCGATTTTCAAGCGCGATCAACTTCGGAAATTTGGCTTCGATAGCCGCTTTGAATTTTGGCCCGGTGGTTTGATCGAGCAGTTTCACCGCGATGATCGAGCAGGTGTTTTCCTTGTGGAAAAAATCCTGAGCCGTTTTGAGCGGCAGAAACACACCGCCGTCCTCAAAGCCGTTTTCTGTTTTGAAAACGCCGGCGACTTTCATCTCAACCGGCCCGATCTCGATCGTTTCGCCGGGTTTTGCCTCGAGGAATTCTGCGGCGCGTGAACCGAGGAAAATTTCGTCGTCGTTTTTGCCGAAATCTTCCTTAGAACCAAACCGCCACGTGGCCTTGGCGAGCCGGGGATCCGCTGGATCGACGCCGAAGCAGGTGATGATCGGGTGTCCGGGCGCGGAAACGATGCCGAAAAGCAGCGGATTTGCGGAGTCGACCTCTGGTTGCGTACGCACGGCGTCGACTTGCTCCATCGTGACCGAACTAAAGAACAGGTCAGAAACGTTTTTCTCGAAGACCAAATAATGGCTGTCGGTCGCGAGAATGCGTTCAAACATTCCGATCGCTCCGGTCACGATCGCGAGGATGGTGAGCATGGCGGCGACGCCGAATCCGATGCCGGCCACGCCGATGGCAGCTCGAATTCGGTGACGCCGAAGATTAACGAAGATCAGCGCTAGCAATCGCATGAGGCGCGAATGGTGACGCTTTTTGTCACGTCATCAAGAGCTGCCTGCAGCGCGGCCTTCGAGGTGAAACCGGATCTTCAGCAGTGGATCGACTTTCAGCATGCCAAACTTTTTGAAAATCGGCAGGCCGTAGTCCTGGGTGTTCAGGGAGAACTCGCTGTCGAGTTTGCAGGAACCATCTGGTTGAAAACTGATTTTGATGGGGAAGCTGAGTTCTTTGGTAACGCCGTGAAGCGTGAATTTTCCGGTGGCGGTGTAGGTATCGCCGCCGGCCGGTTTGAGCGAATCCATCACGTAAACGCAGTCCGGGAATTGCGGCGTTTCTTGCCAGTGGTTCATCTCGGTGTCGCGTTTGTCCTTGCCGGTTTTAATGTCGGTAAAATGAAACTTCACCTGGGCGCTTTCGACCTGCTTGGCGGCCGCGTCGGCGACGATGGTCGCGTCGTAGGCGGGGAGTTTTGCGGTGAACGAATCCATCGTGGCTTTGACGTCTGCTTCGATGGAGGAGTGAGCTTTGTCGATGGCGAGCGGAGTGGCCGCGAAGACAGTGCTGGAGACAAGGATGCCGAGTATGGCGGAGACGATTGTTTTCATGCGAGAACAGGTTGTGACATAACGCGGCGCTAGGTGTTCAAAAAAGATGGCTCAGCTGTCCGGTTTGGCAACTGCCGACGCGGGCTGCTTCGTAACAGAACAGATACTAACCGCCGCGTGCTCTCGCGCTTTTTAGCTACGCGTGGTGTGGCGCCGGTTCGGCCGCGGCGGATGCTTTGGGTGTAGCGTTTTGCTTGGGAGCGGCCTTGTCGACGACACGATCGTCGGGATCACCGGGCACGTTATTGCTCTGTTGTGTTGCTTTGTCCTGTTCGGCCAGGTCCTCTGCGTTGAGTGCGCGGTACAAGCCGGTCTTATAGAGATAGCTCGCGGTTTGGTAGTAGGTGATTGTTTCGGTGACGTCCTCCTCGTTGGGCGGAACGGTTGTCAGTGCGTAAGTCTCCGAATTGTAGGCGTAGAGGTTAACGCCATGGAGCGGCTTTAGCACCGTGAGCATGCCTGGCTCGTAGAGGCCGAGACGTTGGTAGTTGCCGACCAGCGCGCGGCGATCACCGGAAGCTTTGCGCACGTCCCAGCCGTAAAAGCGACTCGCGTACGACCAGTTGAGCAGGCCCAGCAGCGTAGGCGCGTAGTCGACTTGGCTGGTGAGATCAGGGATGTGTCCCGGCGCGATTTGGCCACCCGGCGCGTAAATAAAAAGAGGAATGTGATAGTTCTGTACGGGTAGTTCGGTTTTTCCGGCGGAAGAGGCGCAGTGGTCGGCCACGATCACGAATACCGTGTTGTTAAACCAAGGGCGTTTCGAGGCCTCGCGGATGAACTGTCCGATGGCGTAGTCGGTGTATTTCACGGCGCCGGCGCGGCCGGAGATTTTCGACGGCAGATCAATTTTGCCATCCGGGTAGGTGAATGGACGATGATTGGACGTCGTCATCACGAAGTGGAAGAAAGGCTTTCCGCTCGCGGCGGCGCGGTCGGCTTCGCGCAGGGTCCAGCGGTACAGATCTTCGTCGCAGGCGCCCCAGGCGTTCGCAAACGTGATGTCGCTCTTCGCCACGGCGGCGCGATCGACGATGCGATAGCCGTTGTGGCCGAAGAAATAGTTCATGTTATCGAAATAGCCGTATCCGCCGTAAATGAAGGCGGTTTCGTAGCCCTTGCTGCGGAAGACAGAGCCGAGGGTAAAAAGATTTTCGTTATGCGGCCGCTTTACGAGCGAACGTCCCGGTGTCGGCGGAATCGAGAGCGTGAGCGCTTCCATGCCGCGGTCGGTTCGCGTGCCGGTGGCGTAGAAATTGTCGAATACAAGACTCTTCCGGGCGAGTTCTTCCATTTCAGGAGTGAGATGGGAAGCGTGATTGAAAACGCTGAGGAAATCGGCGCTCAGGCTTTCGACAGTGATTTGGATAATGTTGAGTTTTAGCTCAGGGCCCTGGTTGCGGATGTAGCGCAAGGTGTCGCGCGGATTAGCGCTGAGAGGCTTGCTCCCGTCGTAAGCGAGCTCGGCGTGGAGCTTTTTGAACGCTTCGTCGAGCGGGAGCGTGGCGTAGAATTGGTCGTAATCGAGCTCGTTGTTCTGAAACGCCGCGAAGAGCGACCACACGCCGTTTTTCGCGAGCTCGCGATTGTAATTATTCTCGAAGGCGGGGAGACGGTCGATGTCCAGTGCGAAACCCGCGACGACGGCGGCGGCGCCCCAGCCGGCAGCGGCCAGCCAGCGAGGTCCAGCTTTGTCGTCCGCATCGTCGAGCCAGCGGCGTACCCAACTTGTGCGCAGAACCAACGAGTAGGCGGCCACCGTGATCAGAAAGATCCCCGTGAAGATCCACGGCATCGGGTAGGACTCCTTGATGTTGTCGATGACCTCGTGCGTGTAGACGAGGTAGTCGACGGCGATGAAGTTGAAGCGGGCGTTAAACTCGTCCCAGAACACCCATTCGGAAACGGCTCCGAACAAACAGAGCCCCAACCCGACGATCAGTCCTAAATGGCCGAGCGCCCGGCCGATGAAACCCTGGAAGAATTTTGCCGGCAGCACTGAAAGCAGAAACACGCCGGGGAGCGCGAAAAGCAGTGCGGCGCCCAGATCGAAAAGCAGCCCCCAGCCAAACGACGCGAGAAGCGATAGATTGAGGCTCGCGACGGCTGCCGACTTGATCAGCAACGCGATTCGGGTCAGCAGAGAGACTGAAACGAATAAAATGAGGAAGATAAGAACGCCGCCGTGGCGTCGTTCGAGCAGACGACTGAACAAGGTCCGGAACTTGGATGACATGTAGTAAAATCAACTAACGGTGAAGCCAGATAGAATGTCGGGATAGACGAAGCATCTTAATTCTTGTTCATTAAAGTTTCAATCGCATGGTCAATCGCATGCCTGCGGCGAAACCTTTTACATTTATCTGCGGACCGGACGACTATCTCGTGAACCGGTTGGGGAAGGAGCGTTTCGAAGAACTGGCGCAAGGGATAACGGACGAGTTCTCGCGTGAAGTGTTGAGTGGATTCGCGGCTAACGTGAGCGAGGTGGAGGCGGCGATCAATCGCTTTCGGGAGAGCGTGCAAACTATTTCGATGTTTGGCGGTAAACGTGCGGTGTGGCTCAAGGATGTTAACTTCTTGGCCGACACCGTCACGGGTCGGGCGGAAAGCACGCTCAAGCTCGTGGAAGACCTGCAGGCGATCCTCGCGACAATCAATCCCGACGAGGTGGCCGTGGTCGTGACGGCGGCGCCGATCGATCGACGTCGCTCGTTCCCCAAATGGTGCGAAAAGACCGCTGAGTTTGCCGTGGTCGGCGGCGACGGTGACGGTGCCGGCCAAGCTCTGGCGGGTGTGGTCATCGCCGAAGCGGATAGCTTGGGAATTTCCTTCGGCGAAGGCGCTGTGGAGCTGCTGCTGGCCAAAGTCGGCGCCAACACGCGCTTGCTGATCGAGGAAACACACAAACTCGCGGCCTACATCGGCGATGGGAGAGTGATCGCTGAGGCCGACGTCGCGGAGCTCACGCCCAATGTCGCGGAAGGCGACTTCTTCGAGGCAGCGGAAGCGTTTTTCAGCGGCGATCTTAAGTGGACGCTGCGCGCGTTGGAACGGCATTTTTTCACCGGCGGCGATGCGCGTCCGATCATCGCAGCACTTCAGAACCGCAACCGCATCTTGCTCCAAATTCGCGCGTTGCTGGACTCCGGCGAGGTTAGGCTCGGGCCGCGAGGAATCGACAAAGCGGGTTTCGATCGCGCGCAGGCGACCTACGCGAAGCACTTCGTGGGAGCGACCGAGAAGAGCTCGTTTAACCTGTTTACCCAAAATCCGTGGTACCTGGGGAAATTGGCCGGAACGGGAAAGCTGCCGACTTTGAAAAGGCTGATCGATAACCAGCAGGAATTCATCGCCGCTTTTGAGGAAATTATTCGCCGTCCCGACGAGCCCGAAGAGGTGCTCCGCGAGATGGCGGTGCGCTGTTTGACCTGACATCTAGCGGACGGCGCAGTCCCGCGGAGCTTTAATTTCATGAAGTAGCTGCGGCTCATCTGCATACTTTGGATTTGATTTGGCTGGCGAACCGTTGTGTTTGGACCCTGTCTGTCGCGCCGCCCCACACACCTTCCAGCCATGACTACTGAGCTTGTTTCGTCTTCGATTCCCAACGTTCTCGCCGAACGCTATGCCTCGCCGGCAATGAAAGAGATTTGGTCGCCCGCCGGCCGCATCGCGATCGAACGCGATTTTTGGATCGCGGTGATGAAGGCGCAGCGCGATTTAGGCGTGCCGATTCCGGCTGACGCGATTGCCGATTACGAACGGGTAAAGGACCGCATTGATCTCGTTTCCATCGCCACGCGTGAACGCAAAACCCTTCACGACGTGAAGGCGCGCATCGAAGAATTTTCCGACCTCGCTGGCCGGCAGTTCATCCATCTCGGCCTCACCAGCCGCGACCTCACGGAAAACGTCGAGCAGCTCCAAATCAACCGCTCGCTCCAGGTCGTGCGCATGAAAACGGCCGCCGCGCTGCTCGCGCTCTCGAAGCGAGCAGCCGCTCATCGCGATTTGATGCTGACCGGCCGCACGCACAACGTTCCGGCCCAGCCGACGACGCTTGGCAAACGCATCGCGATGTTTGGTCAGGAGATGTTGGCGGCCTTCACGCGCTTCGACGAACTCGTCGAACGTTATCCTGTCCGCGGGTTAAAAGGCGCAGTCGGCACGCAACTCGACCAGTTCACGCTGCTCGGCGGAAAAGCCGACAAAGTCGCCAAACTCGAGGCGCGCGTGATCAAGCACCTCGGCTTCAAAGCTTCCCTTAACGCCGTCGGACAAGTTTACCCGCGCTCGCTCGATTTCGAAGTTGTTAGCGCGCTCCACCAAATCGGCGCCGCCGCCGCGAGCTGTGCGACCACGCTTCGCTTGATGGCGGGACAAGGCCTGCTCACCGAAGGTTTCCAAGAAGGCCAAGTCGGCTCTTCGGCGATGCCGCACAAGGTAAACGCGCGCAACTGCGAGCGTGTCTGCGGATTTTCCACCATTCTGTCCGGTTATGTCACGATGACGAGCGGGCTCTCCGGCCACCAATGGAACGAGGGCGACGTTTCGTGCTCGGTGGTGCGCCGCGTGGCGTTGCCGGACGCGTTTTTTGCGATCGACGGCTTGCTTGAGACCTTTGTGACGATCCTCCGCCAGATGGATGTTTTCCCGGCAGTGATTGGTGCGGAAAACGTTCGCAACCTGCCATTCCTGGCCACAACCACGATCTTGATGGAATCGGTCAAGGCCGGCGCTGGCCGCGAGACGGCGCACGAGGCAATCAAGGAGCACGCGCTCGCGGCGGCCAAAGCGATCCGCAATGGCGAGGACGCCAACATGGTGTCGCGCCTTTCGGGCGATAAACGCCTTGGTCTTAAGCGCGAAAAGCTCGAAGCCACGCTTGCCGATAGTTCGAAGTTCGTCGGCGCTGCCACGCAGCAAGTCGACGAGTTTGTTGCTTCCGTCGCGCCGCTTGCCAAACGAATCAAAGGGGCCGCGACTTACCAGCCCGGGAAGCTACTGTAGTTTTCTCGTCGTTTAGGAGCGAGCCGCGGTTTGGTTAGTTTGGTCAGCCGGTTAGACCTCGTCGAATTTAGCTTGGGCGCAGCTGTCTGCGTTTGCCCCCCAGGAGGCGCCTCACGCGCCAGCGTTGCGGTTTGTTCACGATGAAGCCGACGCAGCGTTTGGCGCCGCAACGGCAAGGGTGCAGGTGCCATTCGGCGAGAGGAAAACCGTAGTCAAAGGTGAGCTCTTCGCCGGCTGGGATGTTGCGCCGAGCGATGATCCAAATGTGTCCGCGGATGTTTTCGGCGCGGCAGTTTGGCGAACATGAGTGGTTGATGAGCCGTGCGACGTTGCGGGTGGAGCGGCCGTCGAGGTCGTACTTTTTGTTAAGATCGAAAATATAAA
Source organism: Nibricoccus sp. (assembly GCA_047600805.1). Lineage (GTDB taxonomy): Bacteria > Verrucomicrobiota > Verrucomicrobiia > Opitutales > Opitutaceae > JADKHC01. The sequence continues at coordinate 3,396,596 of JASGKG010000001.1, read as the reverse complement.
CGCAGTCGTCGCCGCCTCGCTTTTGCCGTTCGAGGCGCTGTTGTTCGCGGCGGCGGGATTCGGCTTTCGTGATGCGTTGGCCGGTGTATTCGACAATGCGAGTGCCGTCAGGGATGTCGCGCCGCGCGTAAACACCCTGGCCGTGGATCGCGGAGCGGCGGGCGCGAATCCAATGATCGAGCTGTTGTGCGAGCGGGTGGCGAATGCGATGTGCCATGAAAGAAGGGCGCACACGCTACGAGCTCGCCGGACCAAAACAAGTCTGGCCGAACGGCAGCTGGCTCTTTGGTGATGTCTTCCGAGAAACTATTTTTTCTCAGCCGGCTTCTCTGTGGGTTGGCCGTCCATTTCCAACACTTTGAGTTCGCCGGTGCTGACAGAGCCATTTCTGTCGATTCGTTTATCGACAATGACCGGCCCGGCCATCGGCCGACCAAAGAAAGGCGTGCCGCTGGCGACGAGCGCGGGAAGTGTTTCGAGCAGGGAGACGCCTTGCGCGGGTGTGCTGATTTTTGTCCGCCAGAGCAGCTTTCTCTCGCCGCGTGCAATCGCGGCGCCGTCATAGGCGGAAACGACGACGTAGTAACAATCGTCGAGAACCTGTTCGAGCAGGTTGCGGTTCAGATCGCTCTTCATACTGAACCGGTAAACAGGGTCAAAAATCAACGGACCTCCGGCGAGCGAGCGGTCTTTGTCTTTCAAAGCCTGCTCCAGATCTTTGGCGAACGGAGTGCCGCCTACCAACGCCGCCCGCGAGAGAAGATTGCGATGCCCGATGTCCTCGTGCGCCTCCTCGCCCGTTTCCAAATCTGGTCCGCTGAGCTTGGCGTGAACGCCCCACAGAAAAAACAGCACGAGCGCCGCCGGATGGTCTTTGTCACCCTTCAAATAGTGGTTTGTCGCCAACGCGTTTTGAACCAGCTTTTGGAGGTTATCCATCGCCACTTTCGTTTTTTCCAGAGGAGCATTTCCTTCCTCGTGGTAGCGGTAGTCACAAAAATAATACATCGGCTCCTCTGCGGTGGGGAGAGGAAGCTTTTTGCCCTCGTCCGTCATTTCGGTGATGACGGACAGGGCGAGGAGAGGGTGTGATTGGAACGCGCGTGGCAGCAGCGAAGAGAAAAAATACGAATTCGTTTTCTTCGGTGCGGGCGTATTGGTGCTGGCTGCTGTTTTGGCAGAGTCAGCTGATGCAGGCAGCGCGAGGCATGCGAAAGAAACTAAAACGACGCCGCGCGAAAAACTGTTTTTCATCAGGTATGTTTGGCCACGGGAAAATCTGCGCGGCCAGCGTGGATGTTTCTGGAATGGCGATGTCAGTAAGTTCGGTCTGACGCGCCTATTTGTTGGCCGGTGGAGTCGTTTCAGACTTACCATCCATTTCCAACACCTTCAGCTCACCTGTTTCGACGGAGCCTTTGCGGTTGATGCGTTTATCCACCAGCATCGCTTCCTTCATATCTCGGCCAAAAAAGGCTCCGCCACTGGTGACGAGGGTGGGGGTGGTCTCGGCGATGGAGACGCCTTGTGCGGCTGTGCTGATTTTTGTGCGCCAGAGTAATTTTCGCTCACCTTTGCCCACGAGTGCTCCGGCATCGTAAGCCGAAACGACGACGTAGTAGCAGTCGTCCAAGACCTGATCCATCAGGCTGCGATTTAGATCTGTCCGCATCGTGAACATGTAGACGGGGTCAATGCCGATCATCTTGTTGTCTCCGGGCGACATGCTGTCGTGCTTGGACTTTAGCGCGGCTTCGAACTCTTTGGCGAACTTGGCCCCACCGACTAATTGGGCGCGTGCGAGAAGGTTTTTGTAGCCGATGTCTGGCGTGCCGCCCATGCCTGTCTCCTGGTCCGGATTGTCGAGCTTCGAATGGATGCCCCAAAAGTAGAAAAGGCAGAGGGTGGCGGGATGCTCTTTATCCGCCGGCAGATAGTGACTGCTCGCAAGGGAGTTGCGGACAATTCTTTCAATGTTCTCGATGGCAACTTTGCCTTCTTCGTAGACTCCTTGCCCCTCGTGGTGATAGCCCATGGACTTGATCAAGTAATAAGCCGGTTTGTTGGCCGTCGGGGGCGTGATTTTTTTCCCCAGATCGGTCACTTCCGTGATCACCGAAATCGTCAGAAGTGGGTGGGCTTGCAGAGCCTTGGGCAGGAGGGACGAAAAGAAATACGATTTGTTTTTGTCCTGCTTTGCCGAAGTGGAATCTGCTGGTGAAGCGGTCGTTTCGCTAAATGCGGACGAAGCGAGCGTGCACGACGCCGCGAGGAGCAATGCCGTGAGAGGGATATTTCTCATTATCTGTGGGGTGTTGGTCGAACTTGGATGCCGCCAATTTTAGAGGCCTCCAGCCATAATGACATTTCTGGGTGGGTAAAGGTTACAATGGCCTGCGGCGGTTTGGAAAAGTTGTCCGCAAATGTTGTGCGAACCGGCCAAAATCAGGGAGTTCCCGGAAATTTGGGTTTGCCACACGTGGGGGTGCGTCGCTTCTTTGGTCCCTCACGTTACTTTTAAACCTCATATCACAACACTGCCATGGCTGAACTCGTAGGAAATGTTTTGGTGGGCCAATCCGGTGGCCCCACCGCCGTCATCAACGCCAGTGTGGCCGGCGTCATCGCCGAGGCCCTCAACCACGGCTGCATCGAAGAAATCTACGGCTGTCTTAATGGTGTGCTCGGCATTTTGCAGGAAGACCTGATCGATCTCGCCTCCGAGTCGCAGCAGACGATCCGCGCTCTTCGCCACACGCCCGGCGCTGCTCTCGGCACTTGCCGCTACAAATTGAAAAAGCAGCAGGATTTCGAGCGCGTGCTCGAAGTTTTCAAGGCGCACAACATCCGCTACTTCTTTTACGCGGGCGGAAATGACTCGCAGGACACCGCCGACAAGATTTCCAAACTGGCTCAGCAGCAGGGTTACGAACTCCGCGTCATCGGCGTTCCGAAGACGATCGACAACGACCTTCCTGTCACCGACCACTGTCCGGGCTACGGCAGCGTCGTGAAGCATATCTGCACCACCGTTCGTGAACTCGCTTGCGACCACGAAGCGATGGGCCAGCACGATCTCGTTTCGATTCTCGAGGTCATGGGCCGCAACGCTGGCTGGATTGCCGCCGGTGCTTCGCTCGCGAAACGTCGCGACCAGCCGCACGATCCTCCGCACATCATTCTTCTCCCTGAAGTCGCTTTTAGCACCGAGAAGTTCGTCGAAGACGTGAAGCGCGTTCTGAAGCGCGAGAAGTACTGCATGGTTGTCGTCGGCGAAGGTCTCGTCGATGCCGATGGCAACTACGTCTCCGCTGCGGAAGCGACCGACGCCTTCGGCCATGCCCAACTCGGCGGTGCCGCCGAATACCTCCAGGGATTGGTTGAGCAAAATCTTCCCGGCACGAAGGCCCGCACGGCCAAGCTCGGCATTGCCCAGCGCGCTGCCGCTCACGCCGGCTCGAAGACCGACGCTGACGAAGCTTTCCTCGCTGGCCAAGCCGCGGTCAAAGCCGCGATCGCTGGCGAAACCGACAAGATGGTCACGCTGATTCGCGTCGACGGCGACCACTACACGTGTGAAACCGGCCTGGCTCCTTTGAGCGACATCGCCAATGGCGTGAAGAAGCTTCCGCGCGAGTGGATCAACGAAGACGGCGTCAGCATGAACTTCCAGTTCCAACGCTACGCGCTCCCGCTAATCCAAGGTGAGACGCCGGTTCCTTACGACAGCGGCCTGCCTTCCTTCGCCAAGCTCGAGAAGGTTCGCGTCGACAAACAGCTCGGCGCTTACGAGATCTAGACACTGCCACACCTCGCAGTGGTTTCTTTCAAAGCCGGTCCTCGTGACCGGCTTTTTGTTTGGCCGTATTCGTCCGAGGCTGAATCTCTTCTTGCGGCCGGGCGGACGGGCTGCGATGACGTTCGGACTATGGCCAAATTCCCTGAACAATTCGCCGGCGTGACCGTCGTCACAAAGGCCAACGTATATTTTGACGGCAAAGTCATCAGCCACTCCGTCATCTTCGCTGACAAGACGAAGAAAACTCTCGGGCTGATTTATCCCGGCTCTTACCATTTCGGCACGGGCGCACCTGAACGCATGGAGATTATCGCTGGTTCGTGCAAAGTGACGCTCGACGGCCAAAAGGACGTGAAGACCTACGGCGCGAACGAATACTTCGACGTTCCCGGCAAGAGTGGCTTCACGATCGAAGTCGCCAGTGGGATTTGCGAGTACATCTGCTCATTCTTGGCCTAAGCCATTCTCCCTCCGGATAAGTTTAGCAGGCGCCGCTTTCGGCGCCTTTTTTGTGCACTGAAAAGGCGCACCGAAATTCGGTGCGCCGGAAAGGGAGAGGGCTGACGCGCGTTCGGCTCGAGCTTACTTCACCGCGGCCCAGACGCGTTGAACGTCGTCGTGGTCTTCGAGCGCCTGGAGGAATTCGCCGACTTCGCCTCTGGCGGTGTCGTCGAGTTCGGGAAATGTTTTTGCAACATAGCCGAGTTCGGACGTGATCACGGACCAGCCATGTTCTTTGAGCCACACCGAGGCGGCGTGAACGGCTGTGCGGTCAACCAGCAGGCGCACGCCAATGTTTTCGGCGGGAATGTCGTCGTTTTGTGCGTGCGTGAGCGCTTCGAATTCGTTGGCGCCAGCTTCGATGGCGACGGCTTCGAGATCGGCTTTGGTATCGGTGTTGTGCGCTTCAACAATGCCCACGTGATCGAAAAGGAACTTGTTGCTGCCGGCGCCGCCGAGCACGCCCTTTTTGAAGAGCACGCGCATTTCGGGAGCGGTGCGCTGGACGTTGTCGGTCATGACCTCGACGATCACCGGCACTTTGTGCGGCGCGTAGCCTTCGTAAACCACGTGCTCAAGGAGCATTTTTTCGCCGCCGATGCCTGCGCCCTTCTTGATCGCGCGTTCGATGACATCGCGGGTGACACTTTGCTTGCGTGCTTTTTCCACCGCGGCAAAAAGACGTGCGTTGGCACCGAGATCCGGCCCACCGAGTTTGGCGGCGACGGTGATTTCTTTGACGATTTTGCCGACCGTTTGGCCCTTTTTGAGGTTAACGATGGCGCGTTTTGCGTGAAGCCATTGGCGTCCCATGGCGAGTGAAGTTGGAGAACCGTTTGACCGCCTGCAATGCGGAAGGTGGGGCAACACGTTCAACTTTTTGCCGGGGCTCGGGCCGTTTGGCGGGGTGGCGAAACGGCGGAGCCAATGCTTTTCACGTTCGAAGGTCGGCCGCGCTTGCCACTTCTCCGTTGCGCCGTTGGCGGGTTCGCTCATGCAATCACGGCATGTCGCAACCCCTGTTTTCCGGAGTCGAAGGACTCGGTGCACGTCGCATCGTGATCGCTGTGGTGGCGTGTGTGTTTGCGATCTGGGCGGGGGTGACGCTGGCGGATTCGCCCTATCTGGTTTTTACGGCGTTCATCAGTTTGCTTTACGTGGGCACGCTCGCGGTTAACGCGAAGACGCTGGCGTGGTTGGTGATTGCGCTGCAACCGGCGGCGTTGATCGTGCCGTTCTTCCCGGGCCGTCCGTTTTGGTGGGAGCTCTGTGCGTTGCTGTCGTGGCCGAGTCTGCTGGTGTATTTCCTCGTCAACCGGCAAAAAGTGGCTGACCTGAAGTTCGATCGTCTGGAAAAGCGGGCGCTGCTGGCGCTGGTGGGTTATGTTCTCGTGCTCATCGCTCTCATGTTTTACCGAGGCGTTGGCTTTCGGGTTCTCGGTGGTGAGCAGATGGGCGGGCGATTTTACACTCAGCAGATGGTGCTCGTCGTCTTGCCGCTCCTGATGCTCTCGATGCGGCTTTCAAAAAAACAGTTGGTGGTGGCGAGCTGTGTGGGATGGGGGATGTCGTTCACTTATTTGATTTCCGATTTTGCATTAAGCTGGGGAGGTGTGACGCAGAAAGTCCTGTACTTCTTTGAAGTCCCTACTGACGCCGTGACGTTTGAACTGGGATTTGAGGTTACCGGACTGCGCCGTCATCAGTCGTTTAGTTTTGTGGGAATGGCGATCTTCAGCGCGATTTTGGTCTCCTCGACGTTGCGCGACCTGTTGTCCCGCCGTGCCGTTATTGTGCTGCCTCTCGCGCTTGGAGTTTTTGTGCTCGCGTTGGCCAGTGGTCATCGAACCGCGTTTATTCAGATCATCTCCATCTTGTTTTTCTTGTCCCTGTTTCAACGGTATTGGACGCCGCTCCGAGTGGTTGTGGCGGTTCTTGTGGTAACGACGTCGGTCTTGGTGCTGTACTTAACCGCGGTCCATCTGCCTTTGGCGGTTCAACGTTCCGTGTCGTTTTTGCCGGGAATCGAAGTCGTGCCCCTCGCTTTTGATAACGCTGCAGATACGCTCAACGACCGCATTGGAGTGCTAAAACTGGCGATCAAAGACATTCCGCAATACTTGGCGATAGGCAGGGGATTCGGAATGGAGCGGATCGATATTCTGCCTTCCGATAGCGTGTACTCGGGGGTTTGGCTGCAGTACATGAATGGGTTTTTTTATAATGGGCTTATTGGTTCGATATTAAAAACGGGTCTCGCTGGTGTTTTATGTACCGGGGCGTTTGTGATTTGGATCTCGCGCATGGCTTTCCAAGTCGTCGGCTTGGTCCGGCGGATAGAGCTGGCGCAGTGGACTGTTTTCGAACGCCTTTGCCTTTTGCTCTGTGCGCAATGGTTTTCGCTACTGTGGTTTTTTTACCTTCTCCACGGTGATGCAGCCACATGGGCGCAGTACTTCGCGCTGCCGTCTGCGATGATCATAGCCTGCCGCAGATTGCTACAGGACCGTGTGAATGCGGCTCAGCAGGTTTCAGGACCCAGCGGAGAAATTGCCCCAGCAGCGTCCCGTACGGCGTAGCCCCATGCCTGCTGCCTCCGTTGTTACTGTGTTTCACCGCATGACTCCGTTTTTCGGGGAAGCCGTGCGTAGTGTTTTGGGGCAGACGTTGCCGGACCTGGAACTGGTGCTGGTCGACAATGGCACAGGGTTGGGTCCTGAGGTTTTGGGTGAGTCGGGAAGCGATCCGCGGGTGCGTTTCGTCCGGCTGCCGCATAACGAAGGTATACCCGCCGGCCACAATGCCGGCATTAGGGCGGCGCGCGGGGAGTTTGTCATGCTGCTTGACTACGACGACGTCGCTCTCCCGACCCGACTAGAGAAACAGGTGGCTGCTTTGCGCGCCGATTCCACTCTTGGCTTGGTTTCATCCTGCGCAGAGCGAATCGACGAGAAAGGCTGTGTGGTGGGGCGCGAATTCTCGCTGATGCGGCCGGACGAGCAGCGGGAGTACACGCGGTACGCAGCGCCCGTGGTGACGCCCGCCTATACGGGGCGGCGCGAGGTGTTTTTGCAGTTTCCCTATCGGGCCGAGTTTCCATGGGCGGCCGATTTCGACTTTTTGGGCAGGGCGGCGGAGCGATGGAGGATGGCAGCGATTCCCGAAGTGTTATTTCGCTATCGCTGGCACTCTTCCCAAACCACTCAACAGAAGGCGGGCGAGATCGAACGGTCGTTATGCGCGATCCGGTTGCTGACAGCCCGGCGCCGGGCTGGCCGCCCGGAGGATCTTTCGTCGGTCCTGAATGACCTGTCGGGTCTGGCGCCTGCGCGGGCCGAATCCTGCCGACATTTTGCTCGGCGCAGTCTCGCGGAAGGATTACCGGCATTGGCGGCGTACTTCGCGCGGCGGGTTTTTGTCTTGGAGCGGACGCCAAAGGCTCTTGGCGGGGCGCTTTGGTTGGCTTCGCGAGCGCTCGCCCTGAGCCAGGGTGAGGAACGCGCGCTGGCTGCCCGGCTTTTTCTTATGGGGCCGGTTCGGGCACACCGCATGCGGCCGGCTTGAAATAATAATGTCGCGCTAGTGTGCGAGTGAGCAGCCACGGAACCACCGGCGCGAACGCCAGGCAGGTTAGCAGGGCTTTTTCGCCGAATACGGCGGACACTGCGCTGGCGGACACCAGTACGGCGGCGGTGCCGATATCGACGGGGCCGCAGGCTTTTTCCCTGTGTCCGGCGAGCAGGAGGGTGTGGAAGAATTGCGCGCTGACGACGGCTGCGCCGAAACAGCCGGCAGCGACAATCATCGGGAGCGCCGCGCGGTATTTTTCGTCGATCAACGGCCCGATCAGATGCGGGGCGATCAGGCGCAGGGTGGCCACTCCGGCGAGCGCCAACACGGTGTAGGCGAAGGCGACGCGGTCCACGCGGGTCGCGAGCTGGCGCCTAGTGAGTGGTTCCTCGCTGGCGGCGGCAAAGAATCCCGGCTGGAAATACTGCACCAAAATCATTCCTAGCATGCTGGTGACAATGATTGTGATATTGCTGGCCAGCGTGAAGTAGCCCGCCTCCGTCGCTCCGAAGAAGCTGGCGACGATCCAGCGGTTCGCTCCCTGCATGACCCAGCCGGCGAGCGCGAGTGTGATGAACAACGGGCCTTCGTACACTGCGGTGATCGTCGGCGCGGTTCCCAGGCCCGGTTTGTATTTCAACAGCAAATACACGACCGCGGCGGCGTAGAGGCTGGTGTGAAGGCAATAGCCCGCTTGGAGCGCGAACAATGAACCCCCGGCAAAAGCGTAGAGCAAGGGTGGTAGGAAACTGCGGCTAGTGGATGCGACGAAAACGATGCCGAGATCGGCCCAGTGCGAACGCTCAGCTTGCAAGGCCGTTTGTGTGAGAAGGGCCACGCTCATTGACGACGCGGCGAAAGTGAGGGCAGGCCAGACAGCCCACCCGTTTACGCCTGTCATGGCGAAAGAGGCCGCGAGCGTGCCGAGCACGAGCCACGGAAGTTTGCGCCCTCCCGCTCGCAACACCTCGCGCAACAGTGCACCCCGATCGGGCGCGGCCGCCCAGTGTCGCCCGACGAACTTGATGAGCCCGGCGTGCACGACCCACATCCCGAGCGGTGCAAACGAAAGAAACACGCCGTACGCGCCGTAGTCGGACGGTGTGACCAGGCGCGTGGACACTTTGACCCCGAGCACTCCGCATACGAAGCCGACAGCCTGTCCCAGAGTGATCGGCAAGAGGCGATCGCGGACTTTGGCGAAGGGCAATTTCATTACAGTGGGATAAATATGATGTGCACGAAAACCGCTTCGAGGCACAGTCGATTCTTTGGTTCGGTGGGTTTGTCATCTATTAAATGACAATCGCGTCTGCGGGAATTGGCTTCCAAGTGGCGGGCGGCTGCTTTTGCTGGGCTTCATGCCAGCCAACCCCACGGTGCTTCATTATGTCGGTGCGGATGACGACCGCGGTGGCATCGTTTCGGTCATTCGCGCACTCGCGGCCACGGGCCGTATTTCCTGCGTGCTGGGAGTGAACCGCGGCGGGGTGCAGCGCCGCCAGCCAGCACTTCCGGCCGTGGAGTTTCCTTGTGTGCGGACGGAGACGATTTCGCCATTTGAGTTCTTCCGCACGCGTACGGCGGCTCGCGCTGTCCGGCAGTGGTTGCTGGTCGAACCCGGACGAATTTTTCATGGGCATACGCGCGCAGGGATGCTTGTCGGGCTATGGCTCAACTATTGGGGTGAGCGGCGCGTGGTGGTGAGCGTGCATTGCTTTGGGCGTCAGCGTTGGTTTTACCGTTGGGCCGCGCGTCAACTCGGCGGCCGGTTATACTGGCTCACACCGGCGATGCGCAGTCACTACGGTGTTTCTGGAAAGGACTGGGGACAGTGCGTCCCAGAATGTTTTCTGCCTTCGGAAACCATCTCTGAGCGGCAAAATCACCCCTCTGGGATGATTTTGCTGGCCGGCGTTGGATTTCTGGTGCGTTGGAAGGGCTGGCATCTGGTGCTGGAAGCGCTGGCGCTCCTGCCAGAACCTCTGCGGGCGCACTTTCAATTTCAGCACATCGGCGCTGTCCATGATTCGTCGGATGCCAGGAACTATGTGCGGGAACTGGCCGAGCGCGCGGCGGCTGCGGGAATCGAGAAAAATATTCAGTGGCTGGGCGAGCAGCCGTCGTCTGCCGTCCTGCTTTCACGAAGTGGCTTTCTCGTGACTGCATCACACAACGAACCATTTTCCGTAGCCATGCTTGAGGCGCTATCTGCCGGGGTGCCGGTAATCGCTGCGGACTCGGGCGGGGCGCAGGATATTGTGCGGCCTCCCATCAACGGACTGCTTTTCCGCAGCGGCGACGCAGGCGATCTTTCCCGCGTGCTGCGTTCGCTGATTGAAACTGATGCGCTCGCGAAGGTGCGAATCGACCGCGAGGCGTTGCGGCGGTTCAGCGCGCCGGAGGTGGCGGCGCAGTGGCTGGGAATTTACCGCTGTCTTTAGGTTCGTCTCTCAGGCAGGTTTTGGAACCAGGCGGCGGTCGCGGCGGCGCCGGCAGTGAGGTCTGGCCTGGGTTCGCCCAGCTGCTCGAACGTGTAAGCGTAAGGAACGGGGTAATGCGTGGTCATGCTGCGGTATCGGAAACTGTTCATCGGGCAGCGGCGCCAACGATCTCCGACGAGAGCCAGCGCCTTGAGCAGGAAGCGCGGGGCGCGCCGCGCGGGGCGGCCGCGGAGGGCGAGGCTGAGGCGATTCACGAACGCATAGCTGTCCTCCGGGCGATCGGTCGCGTACAGGACACGCCCGCGGAGGTCTCGCCGACTGAGGGCGTCGACGATCATTTGCGCGACGGTGTCGACGTAGGCGTAAGCGCGAACGACGGGTTCACCGCCCGGGTGGCAATAGGTGCCTCGAGCAAGCGTATGACACACATCCCGAAAATATTTCGTGTGATGAGGACCCCACACGTAAGTGGGACGCACGATCACAAAGGGCGAAGTCCAGCCCGAGCGAACAGCTTTCTCCATCGCGACCTTGCTCTCCCCGTATTCGGTGTGGGGAGAGAAATCGATGTCGTCCGTGGGCAGACCGCTGTGCGGACCGCAGACGTATTGCGTCGAAACGAACACAGCCATTTGCGGAGAATGGCCGACGAACGCGTGGGCCAGAACATCCGTGGCGCCGACGTTGACGGGGTACGCCTCGGATAAAGGCTTGCCGGTATTTTCGATGCTGGTCTCAGCGGCGAGATGAACCAGATGTGTGGGGCAAAATGTTTCAACCACTCCGCGCACCGCTGCCTCATCTAAAACGCTTCCCTTGAGCCAAAAGGAGCGGTGCGCGTCCAATTGCGGCGGAGCCGTGTCGATGTTGCGCACCTCGGCCCCTGCGCGCTGCAGAAGGGAAATGAGGGCCGTTCCTATAAAACCGGAACCACCCGTTATGAGAATGCGATCTATACGCGTATCAGCCATGTCAGGGCGTTTCGACGATGTTGAAAAGAGTCTGTTGCCAGGCGGAGCGAAAAGCCGCTTGCGAGTAGTATTGTTTGAATCGCTCGCGGGCTGCATCGCCCAGGGCGCGGAGCAAATTCCGGTCTTCGTGGATCGTTCTGATCGCGGCTACGACGGGAGCAGTTTGTCGCGGCTCAACCAGGAAACCTGTTCGCCCGTCGTCGATCAGGTCCTGAATTCCTCTCCAACGGGTGGAGATAACCGGAAGGCCCGCGGCCATCGCCTCGATCACGACGAGAGGAAGCGTTTCGCTATCGAAGTACGTCGGGAAAACCATCAGGTCGGCACGGGCGAAAGCATCGATCTTATCGGGACCGAAAAGGGAGCCGAGAAAGCGAACGTGCTCATTTAGGTTTTCGGACTGGATAGCGTCGCGGCATTCCTGGGTGAACGCGGAATCGCTAAAGCTGCCGAGCGTCTCAAGCGTAACGACGACACCCTGATGTTTTAGTTCAATGATTGCGTCTAGAAGAAGGCGCAGCCCTTTGGCTGGAACGTGCAGTCCGACGAAGAGAATTCGCAAAGCCGATCCAGCCGTTGGTGCGCGGTGGATCGCGAGCAGCTCCGCTTCATTTCGGATGCAGTTTGGAATACACGCGGTGTGTTGGGCTGCGAGGGCAGTGTCGTCGCGCGGAGTCGAAGGCGAAAGTCGAACCAACCAGTTTGGCTGAGCGAGTGCGCGACGGGCGAGCTTGGCCCATATAGCTTGGGTGCTGTTGAGATAGTCTCCAAGGCCGCTCGCATGCACGTGGAAGATGGTTTTTTTGAAAAAAGGCCGAGACAGTCCTAAGATCCAGGCGTCCTTGAGGACAGCACTGCGGGTCGGGCCGGACGGCGTATAGAGAAGAATGCCGGAACCACTCCGGAGCTTCGCGGCGATGATTCGCGCCGGAAGCCAGAGAAGTTTCCATAGTTTGCGCCAGGCAACGGAGCGCATCTCGGACATTTTTTGCGAGAAGCTCGCGTCCACGTGAACCAACTCAATCCCGGTAAAACGCGCCTCAAGAAGAATGCGATTCATCACCGCCTGTCCGCTCTCGGGAGGGTCGATTTGAAGGACGGCTACGATTCGAACCGGCATAGTTCAATGTTCTTTACGCCGACTGTGGGTAAGTGCTGTGGGGCCGCAACAAGATTGCACCCCACGACAGCGAGGTTGAATCGCGAGCGAGATCGTTTCCTTATTCGCGTTTATAAACCGCAAAGTTGGAGCCCGTGTAGCTCGGGCGAAAGCCTGCATGCGACAGCCATTCGAGAGAATCAGTTGTTACCAATGGCGTGCCGCGGAAACGCTGAAATACTCGCCAGAACCAAGAGTCGGGCGCGGCGGGTGGGAAGGTGACGACCGCGTAGTGGGCGCGCTCCAAAGCCAGCGATTTAAGATGCTCGGAGGTTTGACCGGTGTAAACGAACGTGGGGTGGCCGGAGTAGTACGGGAACACGGCGTTGTAGGGATAGTCCACCATGTCCCAACGATGGTTTGGGCGGAAGAGAACCACTTCTTTTTCCGGAATATGGTCCCGCGTCCAGACAGCCGCTGTGAGGATCACGCGATCTTTTTTGAATAGGTATAAGGTCCCCGGGATCGCAGAGCCGACCACAAGCGCGACCGCCAATGCCGACCAGAGCCGACGTTTTGCCCGGAAGCAGTCCGACTCGAGAGTGCTGGCGAGCCCGATCCCGAAGAACGCGGAGAGTGGGCCGATCGCGACGAGATTGTAGTATCCTTGTTTTGCGCCGGTATTGCCGAACCAGAGAACGTAGAACAAGAGCAGTGATGCCAGCCACAAATGGAGGAATTGGAATTCCTGTTTTCTGCGCGAAAACCATACGCCTACGGCCGTGAAGAGGGCCGCGAAGCCCGGCACGCTCAACGTCACCAAGTACGCGCCGAGAACCACCCAAGGCTTTGGGTTGAGCCGCTCAGACGGAGTACCGATAAAGTTGAGGAGCGAGTTGCGGGGAGACCACTCCGGCAGCGAGACGTTGTTAATATGTTCAACGTAGTGGCTCCACGCGATGAGAATGACAGGCGCGAGTGCGGCGGTTATCCAATAGCGAACGCGTGAGAACGCTGCGTTTCCCTCGCGTTTATAAAGCAAGATGGCGAAAGGAATGAGCAGGTGCGACGTGGCGGGCAGCTTGGTGAGGAAGGCGAGGAGGCCGGCGAATACGCAGAGAACCCACTGCCCGAGCGAGGCGTGTTCGAGATAACGGAGACCCGCGACGAGAAATCCAAAGCTGAAAACCTGAACCAACATCTCAGGCATAAAAGCCTGGCCGTAAAATATCTCCTGTGGTGAGAGGACGAAGAGCAGATTAGCCCAGAAAATCGCAGGTTCAGGAAGGCAACGCTTCCAGATGCGCTGGAGCAGAATAAAGCTAATCACCCAGAGTCCGATGCTGGTGAGTTTACCGGCGGCATCGAGATTCCCGCTCACCTTGTAGAGTCCGATCACCAAGTAGTTATAGATCGGAATTTCTTGTACATAATGGGCATCGAGGTCGCCTATCCAGGGAATATTATAGCTGAGGGGAAGGCCGGGTTGGTGCGCGAGGCTTTGGGTTGCCGCGGCAGTTTGGGCCTGTCGGAGGAGGTGGCCATCTACCAATGGCTCGAATATCGAGACGCAGCGTAGGGCTACGCCGAATACGAGTAGCCCCCAGAACGTTGATCTTTGTGAGAGGGAAGGCCCCGGCATTGGTTATTCAAAACAAGATTATTCCTGAGAGCTGCACCCCGCGTGGCCCTGCGGGCGCGGCCGGGATGTCAGCGACATTGCATCGTGAGCTTTTTAACAAGACACGCTTTGCTTGGAGCTGCGCAGCGGGAGTTCCCCGGGAGTTGGCGCGTCGAGCTGTTGCAGGGCCTTCTTGAGTGCGCTCGCATGTTGGGCGGGTGTAAAGTTTAGCAAGTAATGTTCGCGCAGTGTTCCGCCGGGGCGTTCTGAGCGGCGAACATTTAAGACGGCCTCGGCGACCTGATCGGGGCGGTGCGGGTCGACGTACCAAACATAATTGCGCGGCAGCATGCTCGGGATGGCGCGCCACCGCGTCGTGATGATGGGCATGTCGTGCGCGAGGGCCTCGATCAATACGAGCGGCTGGCCTTCCTGGGCATAGTAGGTGGGGAAACAGAGCACGTCGCATTTTGTGTAGATGCGGCGTTTGGCTTCGGCGTCCGCAAAACTGGCGAAATGCACCACCGAAGCGAGTTCCTTCACGCGCTCTTTGAAGCGATTCTCCGTGGCTGGGCAGTCGAATTTGCCGGCAATGGTGAGGCGATATGATCCGGGAGTGCGAGCGTGCAGAAGGCTGAGCGCTTCCAGCGTGTCGAAGACCCCTTTTTCCTCGCTGCAGAGCCCGACGTATAAAAGTTCGAAAGGGTCTTCCGGGTTCCGGCGCCTGGCCGGTGGCAGCACACCCGATTCGGGCAACGAGTTTTGGACGATGGTGACGCGTTTGGGCCAGAGCGGAGCGACGTCGTCAGCGACTTCCTTGGCCAGTACGATCGCGAGGTCGGCGTGGCCGAGGAGCTTTCGGGTGATGCGACGCTCGGTCGTCGTGGCTTTGGTTTCTAACCAATGGCCTAATCCAACCGCGTGCCAATGCAGGATGAGCTTGGTGAAAAACGAGCGGCAGAGCGCCATCACGACCCAGTCCCGGTAAAGGGCACCTCTGACCCCGGGCGCGGGAATGTAGTAAAGGGCCATCGGGCCGTGTTTCCGCCGTATCGAGAGCGCTTTGATGCAGGCGTTGAGAAGAGGGAAAATTTTCTTCCAACGCCAACGTCCGACGTCGTTCGAGTTCTCCGAGAGCTTTAAATTTACGTGGTAAAGTTCGAAGCCTTGTCCGGGTCGGCCGAGCTCGTCGAGCAGCAGCCGGACCATGGCGCTCTGGCCGTGATAGGGCGGGGGTACTTGGGCGAGTACGAGCAGTTTCATTGAAGGCTTGGAAAAAAGCGTGCCACTCGATGATCTTGTCGTAGGGCATGAAGCAACAAACCGCAAGTAACCAGTTTAGGTTTTGGCAATATGGCCTTGCCGGGTTTTTGTGTGCTAGTGCAGGTGTGTTGGTTTTCCAACTCGCGGGCAACGCCACCCGGGGCTATATTCAAAGCCGTTCGCTCTTTTATTGGTGGGGTGTTCAATGGTTCGAGCCAGGCGCGGAAACGCAGCATGGGCTGCCGATTCTATTGACGGCTCTTTGGCTGTTCTGGCGCAACGTGCGTATCGAGAAAACCATTACGTCTGTCCGTGAGCCTGCGGGGCGCTCGCCGGCTTTTGCCATGATGGGCGGAATGCTCGTCCACTTAACAGGATATGCATTGCAGCAGACGCGGATCTCGATTGTCGGTCTGTTGTTGTTCCTTTGGGGCGTGCTCGCTCTGGTGGGGGGAAGGCGCTGGGGGAGCGCGGCGGTTTTCCCGGTGGCGTTCACGCTGATGGCCGTGCCGATCGGATTTCTCGATGCCTTTAGCTTTCAGCTTCGGATGATGGTCGTGCGTGAAGCGGTCGGGCTGGCGCACAATTTCGGTGTGAACGTGATCCGCAACGGCACCCAATTGATGGCCGCCGACGGAGGCTTTCAATACGACGTGGCCGCAGCTTGTTCGGGTGTGCGGTCTTTGGTGGCGTTGTTTGCCTTGGCGTTGTTGGTTGGTTACTTGGGGCTGCGTTCACGGTTTGCCCGGCTTGTGGTGCTGGCCTCTTGCCTGCCTGTCGTGGTGGTTGCGAATGTCGCGCGCATTTTAGGCATTATATTGGTTGCGGATCGCTACGGTCAGGCCGCCGGGCTCAGGTTTCACGATTGGTCCGGTCTGGTGGTGTTCGGCGTGGCGCTGGGATTGCTGCTGGTGCTGGTCGCGATCTTGCGCCGGGTGGGCGGGGCGGCGCGTTCGGAACCTGAGGCAGCGACGGAGAACGAAGCGCCTGTGGCTCGGTTGGAGAGTTCCCCTTGGAGGACGACGATCGCGGTTCTGGCGACCGCGGCGGTGGTCGGTGTGGCTGTAGTCGCGCTCGGGCAGCGGCAAGCGGCGTCAGGCGCAGGAGTCCGGCTTTCGGACGATGGCACCGCTCCGGCGGAATTGCCTGCCTTTATTGGAACCGAATGGGTGGGCCGACAAGTGCCTGTTTCCGCCATCGAGCGCGAGGTGTTGCCTCCCGATACCGGGTATTCTCGGAAGAACTACGTTTCGGTGGCGGACATTAACCGACAAGTTTTTGTCTCGGTGGTATTAAGCGGGCGTGACCGCACCTCGATTCACCGGCCCGAGCTCTGTTTGGCGGGGCAAGGCTGGACGGTCACCGATCGCACTGAACAACTTTTCCAAATGCGGGGCGAAACGGTGCCTTACACGCTGCTCCGCATTGAGCACGCCGCACGCGGCCCGAAAGGCGAAGCCGTTCAAGTGCATTCGTTGCTGGCCTATTGGTTTGTGGCCGAAGATGCCGTCGAGGCGACCCACTGGGGCATGCAGCGCCGCGATATCTTGGACCGGGTTTGGCATTTCCGGGCGAATCGCTGGGCCTATGTGGTGGCGCAAACCGTGGTGTTGGATAGGGACGAAGCCGGAGCGCAGGCTCGGATACAGGAGGTAGTCGGGCAAATTTGGCCTTTAGTCAGGCCGGAGAAATGACGATTTTCGTTACCTACGCTGGTTCGCTAATTAAGAAAGATTGAACTTTGTTCGCAGCTTCCTACCTTGCAAATCCCTTGAAATCAGCCAGCGCATCCGACTTTGCGTTTCTGATTGCCCAAGGCGATCCGTTTGTACGGTCGCTAGCGGGCGCTCTTGTCGTGGGCGCAGGTTTCGGATTTTTGCTGGTTTGGCTTTTGATGCGGCAAGTTCGCCGGGCCGCTACACAGAACGCCGCCAATCTGGTCGAAGTCGCCAAACGTGAAGCCGCGGTCGCCGCTCAAGAGATGCGGCAAAAGGCCGAGGAAGACATTCAGAAACGTTACGCAGAGCTAAATCGCGAGTTCGACCGGCGTGAAATCGAAACTGACATCAAGCTCCGGGAAATCCGCGCGCACGAGGAATCGCTCAGTTTGCTCGACTATCAATTGGAGCAAAAACAGGAGCGGCTCGCCCGCGAGAACGCCGCCCTCAAGCAGGCTCGCGACGCGATCAGGGCTCTTTCGAAAAGCCTTCGCAATCGCCTTGAAGGCGTTTCCCAGATGGACGCCGAGGAGATCAAGCGTGCCTTGCGCGAAGAGGTGATGATCGAATGCCAGGACGAGATTCGCGCGCTGCGGCGCCAGACGATGGAAAAATCGGAGCAGGAGCTGCAGCGGGAATCCCAACGCATCCTCATCACGACGATGCAGCGGATGGCGTCGAAACCCAACAACGACATCACCGCAACCATCGTCCACCTGCCCAGCGAGGAGATGAAAGGCCGCATCATCGGTCGTGAAGGTCGCAATATCAAAGCGTTCGAGGCCGCCACTGCGGTGACGCTGCTCATCGACGAAACGCCGCAGATGGTGCTCATTTCCTCCTTTGATCCGGTTCGCCGTGAAATCGCCCGCCTCGCTCTCGAAGGTTTGGTCAAGGACGGCCGGATTCATCCGGCGAGCATCGAAGATTTTGTCAGCCGCGCCCGGGCCGAAGTGGAAACGAACGTCGAGCAGGCCGGTGAAGACGCTGTGCAACGTCTAGGCGTTAACGGGCTGCACCCCGAAATCATCAAGCTGCTCGGTCGTCTCAAATACCGTTTCGCTTACACGCAGAACGCGTTGGATCACTCCGTGGAGGTCGGTCTGCTTTGTTCGCTTCTCGCGAGTGAAGTCGGCCTGGACCCGAATATCGCGAAACGCGCCGGGCTGTTGCACGACATCGGCAAAGCTGTCGAAGGTGAGTACGAGGGCAGCCATGCGATGATCGGCGCGGATTTTATCAAGCGCCACGGCGAAACGCCCATCGTCGTCAACGCCGTTGCCGCTCACCACGACGAGGTGAAGCCCGAGACGGTTTATGCCGGCTTGGTGATCCTCGCCGACACCGTTTCGGCGGTTCGCCCGGGCGCTCGTGCCGAGTCGATGACGAGTTACATCCAACGCCTCGACCGGCTGGAGAAACTCGCTATGTCGCTTGAGGGCGTGCAGCAAGCTTACGCGATTCAGGCCGGCCGTGAAATTCGCGTTGTCGTAGCGCCGAATCAGGTGACCGACGAGAAGGCTGCCGAGATCGCCAAGACCCTGCGCCAGCGCATCGAAAACGAGCTTCAATATCCCAGCACGATCAAAATTACCGTGATCCGCGAAACCCGGTTCACCGAAACGGCGACCTGATCGGCCGGGAATCGAACAAAATTCACTGAATGGGATTCAAATTCCGTTCATTTTGTCCATGCTGTCGAAACCACCATGGCCGATCCAAAGATTCTCGAAACGTTTCCCAATCCTGCGTCGCACCGGGACTACATTATCGAACACACCCACCACGAATTTACGTCGGTGTGCCCGATGACCGGTCATCCTGACTTCGCAGATATCACGGTCCGTTACGTTGCCGATAAAACCTGCGTGGAACTGAAATCGTTGAAGCTTTATTTCCACGCGTACCGGAACGAAGGCATCTTTTTCGAAGCGGCCACCAACAAGATCTGTGACGATCTGGGAGCGGCGCTCAAACCGCGCAGCCTTTCGATCATCGCTCGTTGGAAAGCGCGTGGCGGCTTCTCTTCCGTAATCACCGCCGATTGGACGCCCGCGAAGAAAAAGCGCTGAACTGCTTCGTGCATTTATTGGCGGTGCTTGTTGGGTTGTTAAAGCAGACGGCCAAGTTAGCGCGCGTGCCAGACTCAGCTTCAATTTAGTGAGCGGCCGGTGGCAGCCACCTAAAGCTCCAAGGAGCGTAGCGGCTCAGTGAGTCGGCTGAACAGCGCGCGTGTGCGTCCGGCGCTCCGGGATTTTCTGTGTGTGCGAGACCTCTGCAGAAGCGGTCTGCGCTGATTGGAGCTCAACCCCAACCAATAGCCGGAGTTCACCGAGCGTGTGGTTCATCTCGCGGGATTGTGCGTTCATCTGTTCGGCTGCGGCGGCGGACTGCTCGGAGCTCGCGACGGACTGCTGCACGACCTTGTCGATGTTGTTCACGGCGGCGTTGAGCTGCTCCACGCCTCGCGCTTGTTCGTTTGAAGCGGTGGCGATTTGCGAAATCAAAGTGCTCGATTTGACGACATGCTCGCTCACGTGTTCGAAGCTCTTGCGCGTTTCTTCGACCAACACGGTGCCATCGGCGATCTTGCGGTTGGTGTCTTCGATGAGCTGAGACGTGTTGCGTGCGGCCTCGGCGGCGCGGCGTGCTAGTGAACGCACTTCGTCGGCGACCACGGCAAAACCTGCGCCCGCTTCGCCGGCTCGGGCCGCTTCGACGGCGGCGTTCAGCGCGAGCAAGTTCGTTTGAAAGGCGATTTCGTCGATCGTTTTGATGATCTTCGAAGTTTCCAAGCTGGAGCGGTTCGCCGCTTGTATGGAGTCGAACAGCCGGGTCATGGCACCGTTCGCTTGTTCGACGGTGGTGCGCGTCTCCGTCATCAAGCCGTCGGCGGCTTGCGCGTTTTGGGCGTTGTTCGAAACCATCGAGGAAATTTCCTCAATGGTGGAAGAGGTTTCTTCAATGGATGCTGCTTGCGACGCCGTGCCTTCGGCGAGGTGGCCGGCTTCCTTGGCGACCTGGGCCGCAGCCGATTGGATTTGGTTAGAGCCATCCGTCATCGAGGTTAGCATCAGTCGCAGCGGCTTCATTAAATTCGTGCTGATGAACCAACCTAAAGCGACAAGCGTGACGAGGAATACCGCGCCCACTTCGAGCGCCCGGATGACCAGAATGCGGTTGCTCTGGGACTGGACGGTTAGATTGATGTTGTGGTTGATCGAGCGCACCATCGCCGCGTTTTCCTCGTGGAACTGTTTTAAGTCGTTGTCGACTTGTGCCAGTTGGGTTTTGAGCGCGTCGTCCAAGTAGTAGAGATGGATGGTGCCGACGAGTTTTTCTCCCTTGTTGATGGGACGTTTGAGTTCGCTGCCGCTGGGCGTGAAATCCTTTTCCGTTTTCGTCAGGACGATTTTCCTGCCGCTTTTCATCATGGCGCTGAATAGCTTTCCGGCTTCGTCGTCGACTCGGATCGCGGAGACGTCCTGTTTTTCCAGGAAAGCCTTGATGATTGATTCGGCAGTCTCGTTTTCCAAGTTCCAGAGAGGGCCGAGCAGGGATTGCTCCAGGATGATGAGATCGTG
Source organism: Nibricoccus sp. (assembly GCA_047600805.1). Lineage (GTDB taxonomy): Bacteria > Verrucomicrobiota > Verrucomicrobiia > Opitutales > Opitutaceae > JADKHC01. Next base: position 3,376,026 of record JASGKG010000001.1, on the reverse strand, counting down.
GTTGAGGCTTTCCAGTTGGGCGGCTTTGAGGGCGTTTTTGCGTGCAGTGAACTCCTTTTCCCGTGCCTGCAGGTTCGCGTCCAGACTCTCATTGACGACGCCCAGACCTGCCACCATTTGCACCGCAAAGACCCGTTTGAAATAGATTAGGAAGCCGGCCGTGCCGAGGGCGAGCGTGACAAGGAGCACCGCGATGGTGAAGATGTTCAGCTTGCGGAGGATGTTGCGCTTGAGACTCATGGTATCGGCAGTCGACACCCGTCGCGTGGAAGCAGCGTGGGGGTGTGTTGTATTATCGGCTTCGATACCGGAAACTTGAGTTGCTGGGAGGTGGTAGGGCATGGTTGGGCCAGAAATCGGAGTTGCGGGTAAGGTGCGCGTCCGGCATGCCTTTAGGGATGTCGCCAGAAACCTCCAGACTCGTCGCTCTGTTGCATGGGCCCGACCAACCCGGTTTGGTCGCCCGCGTAGCCGGATGGATCTTCGAGCGAGGCGGTAATATTTTGCACGCCGACCAGCATCGCGACATGGAACAAGGTATTTTCTTTCAACGCGTTGAGTGGGTGCCTGCTCAGGATAACTTGAAAACGGCGGCCGACGAATTCAAGGGCTTCGCCTCGAAGTTGGGAATGTCCGTGCGCGTAGCCGCTTCGACCTACCGGCCGCGCGTGGCGATTTTCGTTTCCAAATTCGACCACTGTTTCCACGACCTCGCGTTGCGGTGGAAATCCGGCGAGTACGCCTGCGATCTGGCTTTGGTTGTCTCAAACCACCTCGACTTGAAGCAGACGGCGTTGGGTTATGGCCTGGCGTTTCACCATATTCCCGTCACCGCCGCGACGAAAGCTGAAGCCGAGGCTCAACAGGTCGAACTGCTGAAGCGCGAGAAAATCGACCTCGTTGTCATGGCTCGGTACATGCAGGTGCTGTCGGGTGACTTTCTGGAGAAATTTGGCGCGCCGGTGATCAATATCCACCATTCGTTTTTGCCCGCCTTCGCGGGTGGCCGGCCGTATCACCAGGCGCATGCGCGCGGCGTGAAGCTGATTGGCGCCACGGCGCATTACGCGACGGCGGTTTTGGACGACGGTCCGATTATCCAGCAGGATGTCGCTCGCGTGACGCATCGCCATGGAGTCGCCGACCTGGTTAGGAAAGGCCGCGATCTGGAGCGCATCGTGCTCGCGCAGGCGGTTCGGTGGCACCTGGAAAATCGAGTTCTGGTGTACGGGCACAAGACTGTCGTGTTCGATTGATTTAACAAAATTTTAGCGAAATTCATTGGTTGTGGCTTTGGGGCGTGTAGGGTTTTCCACTAAACCAGTATGTAGGCATAATTTTAGCTGGACGGTGTCGGGTGGTTATGTCTTTTCCCGATGAATGCACCTCCGGGAGGGTTTTCTTCGGGCCTTATTCATCTTATTTGCAATTTCGCCGTGTGCGAAACTGCACGCCCAGCGCGAGACTACCGCGTCGCTTGGCGGAGCAGTCACGAACAGCCAAAGCGCACCCGTGCCGGGCGCCCGCATCGTCGTGCAGCACGCGCCGACCGGGTGCCGATTTGAGACGACCGCTAATTCAAAAGGCTTGTTTGCGCTCACGGGATTGCCGGTGGGTGGCCCGTATGATGTTAAGGTTCAGGCAGATGGTTATGGCCCTTACGTGCGAGGAGAGCTGATGCTGGATCTGGCTGAAAGCCGTCAGGTCGAGATCGTTTTGGCCCCGGTGGAGGGATCGGACGTCATAACACTCGAGAAGGTTGATGTCCGCGCCACGCGTGAAAGGATGACAGCCGGTGCCGGAACGCCTTTGTCGCGCGAGGAGATCGAGGGTGTCGCCTCCGTGGAAAATTCGCTTAACGAGTTCGCTTCGCGCGATCCGCGCGTGGTCTATGTCGATCCGGAACGCGGCGAACTTGCTGCCGCAGGGCAGAATAGTCGGTTCAATTCCCTATCGGTCGATGGCGTGCGTATAAACGATCAGTTCGGTGTCACTCCAAACGGTTTTCCGTCCCAAGGAAATCCCGTTGCTCTCGAGACAATCGAAGCGGTGGCGATCGAATTGTCGCCTTATGACGTGAATCGCGGAGGCTTTACCGGAGCCTCGATCAATGCGGTGACCCGCAGCGGTTCGAACCACTTCCGAGGAACAATCTACGGCTATTACCGCGATCAGCATATGCGGGGCGATAATCCGGTCACGGGTGACAACGACCCTTTTCGGGATGAGACGATCGGTTTCACATTTGGCGGTCCGATCTTGCGCAACCAACTGTTCTTTTTCTCCGGGTACGAGCATTCGCAACGCATCGAGCCGGCTCCCAGCGCAGGCTTCGCGCCCACGGCTGCGGCCTTGGACCGCATCGCAGCGGCGTCGGCCGCTTACGGTTACGACCCGGGCGCGCTGGTGAACCCCGGCCAGCAACATAAACGGGATAACAAATACCTTGGCAAAATAGACTGGCGTTTGAACCCGCACCACCGTGTTGGGCTGAAGTTCAGCCAAACCAACGGAAATCAGCCAACCTTCGTGGACTACACAACATCGGGCCGTGTTTCCCTCAGCGGGCATTGGTATACAAGCGAGCAGCGCTTGCAGACATTTTCGGCGCAGTTGTTTAGCCACTGGTCCTCTGCGTTTCAGACCGAGTCGAAAATCGCCTGGCATCGTTATGAGTCCGATCACACGCCATTTTCTCGGTTTCCTAACGTTAGAATAAACGGAGTGCCCGGCGCAGACGGTGACACAGGTTCTGTCTTTATCGGCACCGACTACTCAAATCAGGTGAATGCGTTGGCCGTTGAGAATGTGCAGGCGGGCGTTGCCGGTACTTTGCTCATCGGCGGCCATCGATGGCTGTTTGGTGCTGAGCTTGAGCACAGCGAGTTTGAAAATGCTTTTCTTCAAAACGCGTGGGGTAATTACACCTTTGCCAGCATCAACGCCTACGAACTCGGGCGCCCTTCGAGCTTCATTTACCAGTACATGCTCAACGGGCGCTCGCCACGTGTTGAGTGGGGCTACGTGACCGCGTCGGCGTTTTTGCAGGACACCTGGAGGGTGGGGCGCCGGCTGAGTTTGACCGCTGGGATGCGGCTTGATTATCCCATCGCCACCGCGCGTCCGCACAGCAACTCGCTCGTGCAAGATACGTTCGGCCGCCGCAACGACAGAACTTTCGACGGCGCTTACGTGCTCGGGCCACGCGGCAGTTTTGCTTTGAACCTCGGCGACGAAAAGCGCACCGAACTGCGCGGCGGCGCTGGAGTTTTTCAAGGGCGTGCCCCTGGCGTATGGTTGTCGAATGCCTATACCAATGACGGCAACGCGTCCGCGGTGAACACGACGATCAGTGGTTTCTCGCCTGATCCGACTAACCAGCCGCAAGGTGCCCCCGCCTTTGCACGGCAACGCGTGGATCTGATCGACGACAATTTCCATATGCCAACGGTAGCTCGCGGCAGCTTGACGTTCGATCACAAGCTTTCGTGGCAAAACATAGCCTTCTCCGTGGAATATATTTATACCCACACGTTGGAAGGGCTTACCTACAAGAACATCAATCTTCGCAAAACCGCGGTTGGGCCGGATGGCCGAACGATCTACGGCGATCGCACACGAACATTTGGCTTGGTGACAAACAGCCAGTATGAAAGCGCGCAGTTTACGGACGTGTATTTGCTCACCAACACTTCCAAAGGAGATGCGTCGCAAGCCACCGTCAGTATCAGGCGGCCGCTGCGAAAGCATTGGGGAGCTTCGCTTTCTTACACGCGCAGTTCTTCCGAAGACGTCAGCTCGGTGACGTCGAGCACGGCGGCCACCAACTTCAACTCCCGCGCGGGCATCGATCCGAACGACGATCGGCTCGGCACAACCAATTACCAGATCCGCGACCGTGTTCAGGCGAGCGTCACGTTCCGGTTCGCGCCGGTTAAAAAATACAACACGAAGATCACACTGCACTACGAAGGCCGTAGCGGCCGTCCGTTTAGTTATATTTTCGGGACCGACGTGAATGGCGATTCTGCCGATTACGATAATGACCTTTTCTACGTTCCGACGGGTCGTGATGATCCCAAAGTGCGATGGGCTGTTCCCTCTCAGGCCGATGCGTTCTTTGCGTACCTCGAATCAAATCCCTCCCTTAAAAAATACGCCGGCCGTATCGCGCCCCGAAACAGCGAACGTAGCCAATATCAGCACCGCTACGACGTGAAGTTTTCCCAGGAGATTCCTCTCTGGCGGCGTGCTCACGCGGAGCTGTTTGTAGATATCCTAAACTTCGCCAATCTTCTGAACGACGAATGGGGACGCATCTACGCCGTCAGCTTCCCTTATGGACTTGCGGTCGCCAACGCGAGTTACGATCCGCAGGCGAACCAGTACGTATATCGTTTTACCGGAGTTCGTGGGCAAACGCTCCAGGGCTCGTTGTCCCGCTGGCAAATGGCGGCGGGCGTCCGCCTAAAATTCTGAAATCTGCCACGTTCTGATGATCTTCTCCCTGGCGATTTCCTGCATTTACACGCCGGGGCGGATTTGTTTTGTTCACGATTTCATCCTTTAAACCCAGCGCGTATTCGCTCCATGACCACTCCCCCTCCTTCCAACCCAAACCCCACGCCTGCCGCAGCCGCGCCTACCGAAACTGCGCCGAGCGGGGAGCATCATTTCCAAAAGTTCTGGGAGAAGAATGCCCGCACTATTTACCTGATTTGCAGCATCGTGCTGCTCGTCATCGTCGCTCGCGGCGCGTATGACTGGTATGTTCGCTCTAAGGATGCAAACGTCGGCAAGGAGTTCGCAGCAGCCTCTACACCGGAAAAGCTGAAGGCTTTCGCTGCCAAAAACTCTGGCCACGTCCTGGCCGCAGTTGCCAAGCTCCAGATCGCGGACAACTCGTATCAGACGGGTAACTACGCCCAAGCCGTTGCTGATTACCAAGCCGCTGCCGACGCGCTGAAGGGCAATGTTCTCGTTGGGCGGGCTCGCCTTGGCGTGGCATCGGCCAAGATGCGCGCAGGGCAAACTGCTGATGCAGAATCGCAACTGAATCTTATCGCCAACGACGCCAGTCTTTTGAAGACCGTTCGCGCTGAAGCTGCATACCAGCTTGCATCGTCCGCAGCTGCTGCTGGCCGGACCGACGATGCTCACAAATTCCTTGAGCAGCTCACCAAGATCGAGCCCTCCGGTGTTTGGGCGCAACGTGGTATGATGCTGCGGTTTACGTTGCCTGCGCCGTCCGCTCCTCTGGCGGCTCCTTCCGCCTCAACAACCGCAAAACCATAACCCCCGCCAAAGGCTAAATGGTCGGGGCGGAGAGATTCGAACTCTCGACCTCCTGCTCCCAAAGCAGGCGCTCTACCAGGCTAAGCTACACCCCGAAAATTGCGAAGGCGAAAACGATGATGCTTTTGGCCCGCTGTCAACGTTAACCCTCTCTCTGTAATAATCCTGTCAACAAAATTGGTGTAATCTCTTCTTGCACAGACGCTCGTTTGGTCATAACCCTCAAAATCTCAATCTATTCACTTCATGGATACTATTTCTCGCGAAAACAACAGCTACCTGCCGATCGCAGGGGTCGCCGTGGGGCTGCTTGCTCTCCTTCTTTCCATCATTGCGTTGGTGTCGAACACCAAGCTGAGCAAAAAAGTCCCCGAGGGTCTTGCTGATAGCATCGCGAAGATTGATGTCATGGAAGGTGAGATTCGCAGTGCGGCGAGTGCTGCTGAACGCGCGGGCAACGACATCCGCACGCTGAGCAACTCCTCCCAAAACGCTTTCAACGCTGCCGGAGCTCAGATCCAAGATCTCCGCGGTGAAGTCGACAAGTTGAAGGAAGGCATGAAGAAGCCGGCTGTCGCTGGCAAAGGTGGTTCCAAAGAACCCGTTGTTGCTGGTCCCGGTGAATATGTCGTCAAGGCTCAGGACAGCGGCATGAAGATCGCCAAGGCCAACGGTTGCTCGCTCTCTGATCTCATGGCTGTCAATCCTGGCGTAAACTGGAGCAAGCTCCACGCCGGCCAGAAGATCAAGCTTCCCGCGAAGAAGTAACCTTTTAACGTATCCAATTTCAAATGCCTCCCGGACTTTCGAGTCGGGAGGCATTTTTCTATCCAATGAGCAAGTCCGGCCAAACTCCGTCCCGTTGGGACAAACAGGGTGAAACCATTTTGACCCGCACGCGCATCTTCGATCTTCGAACCGCGCGCTATCGCCATCCTGTTCGCGAGACTGAGCGTGACTTTTACGTCGTGCACTCCCCGGACTGGGTGAATGTCATCGCCCTCACGCCGAAATACGAACTCGTTTTGGTGCGACAGTTCCGGTTCGGTGTGGAAGATTTTTCGATCGAGATTCCGGGCGGCGTGATGGATCTGGGCGAAGAACCCGTCGCTGCGGGTTTGCGTGAGCTCCGCGAAGAGACCGGCTACACGGGGAAGAACGCGCGGATTATTGGCCGCGTGCACTCAAATCCGGCGATTTTGAGCAACGCTTGCCATTTCGTCTTCGTTGAAGACGTGCGCCAGACGGATGGTTTGGAATGGGACACAGACGAAGAGATCGAAGTGATGACGGTGCCGGTCGACCAAGTTTACCAGTGGGCTTTTTCCGGCAAGATCACGCACAGTTTGGTGCTCGATGCGCTCTTGTGCTTTCTTCCGATCTGGAACGAGATGAAGAAGCTTTGAGCGGGCCGTTTGACTTCGCTGCGCAATGCAGTTAGGTGCCTAACTATCTTTTATTGACCGCCCATGCGCGCACCTGCTTTTGCCAACGATCCTCTCCTTCTCGACCGTCCGGAATCCGACCGTTTACCCGATTCGTTGGAGAAAGAGATTCGGCTGATTTACCAACGCAGTCCGCTCTACGCGTCACGTTTTCCGCTGCACGAGGGGCCCCTGCATTGGCAGTGTTATCGCGAAATCCCGGCGCTCTCGAAAAAGGAAATCGTCGAGCGCGGACACACTTCGTTTTTTTCCGACTATCGGGAGGTTGAGCGAGGTCTTCAGGAAAAACGCTTCGAGTACGAATCGACTTCGGGCACCACGCAAGGGCCGATGACGGTGATCATGGAAGATGGTTGGTGGAATGCGCAGACCGCGCGGGCTTATCGCGCCCATCCGCTGCTCGCGCCGTATGCCGACCGGCCGTACCGGAAATGCATTTTGGCTCCGGTAGGTTGTTCGTCCAATCTCTGCCCGTACGAGGACCATCCGTTCCCGCATCGTTATTTCGACGGAACGGTTTATCTGAATCTCAGCAGCGATCCTTTCGCGTTTTCAGATGCGGAATGGGATCGGATTGTCCTTGAGTTGCAAGCGACGCAGCCGGAAGTGATCGAAGGCGAACCAATTTACTTGTCGCTGCTCGCGCGTGCCGTGCTCCGCCGCAACGTGACTGTTCCGAGCGTGAAGGTCGTTATTCTCACTTACGGCAAGGCGAGCCTTCAGCACAGCCGGCGTATTGCTGAAGCGTTTCCTGCGCGCCAAGTTGACCTGTATGGCTCCACCGAAGCTGGCTACATTTTCGTCGGCGAAGCGTTCAAGGACGACTCCCGCGTGATCGATGCCAATGCGTTCGTTGAGCTCGAGCCGTTTCGAAAGCTGACCGACACTTATCAAATCTACGTCACGACGCGCGATCGTATGGCGATGCCGCTGTTGCGCTATCACACGGGCGACATCGTGAAAAAACTTCCCACGGGTTATCGGCTGCTCGGCCGTGAGCGGGATCTTTATTTCAGACCGGATGGTTCGTTGGTTTCGCCGTCCGAAATCGACGCTGCGTTGCCTGAAAGTTTTGCCTGCTGGCATTACAGCTTGGTTCAGACTGCGGAGAATCGCTGGGATTTTCATTACGTTGCTGACCACATCGCATCCAAAGAAGTCGAGACTTCCCTCGCGCAAATGTTGGGTCCCGGGGTGCGCGTGAACGCGTTTCGCCGCCGAATGATTTCTCCGGCCGCGAGCGGAAAATTTTCTCTTCTGAAACCGCTCGCGGGCTGAAGCCGCACTGGCCGAACGATCTTGTCTCTTCAGGACGTCTTCGGCGTAATGAGCCGAGCGCATGAGCGATCGAAAGACCAGCAGCAACGTCCCATTTAGTCAGCCCGGTTCGCACAGGCGCGCACTGCTCGTTGCTCTAAAAAAAAGCGATCTTCGCGAGGTTTGGTGGACGTTTCTCAACGCTTGGGAAACACGACGCAAACTTCGTTGGTTCATCTGGGTCTCCGGTGCAATCGTCGTTTTGGCGGTAATCTCCTGGTTTTGGGTTTACCCGAGGTGGGTTCGGCAGAACACCGTGAAAATGGTTCGGCAATGGATGGCGGCCGGTCGGCTCGACTACGCCGCCAAAGCGGTCCAAGACGCGTTGCGTTTCGATCCAAATAGACCTGAGCTTTGGCTTCTGGCCTCAGAGTTGGCGCAACAAGGAGGACAGCGTGATGTGGCGTTGGAATATGCCCAGCGCGCTTTTCAAATCCAGCCGACAGATCCAAAGTACGCGCTCGCCTGTGCTTCAGCTGCGTTGCAGGCGGGAAACAGCGTTGTTGCCGCGGAGATGCTCTCGAAGCTTACGGAAAGCGAGCAATCGCGCTTGTCATTGGCTCAGCGGCTCTACGGCGAAGTGAAGCGCCGTGAAGGCGACTACCCGGCCGCGGCAAGTTATTTCGAAGCCGCGCAAAAGATCGACGGTGGGGGCGCGGTGAATGAGGTGCCGCTCGGGCTTTCTTTGCTTCTTCAGCGAGATCCTGTGGCGCGGCCGCGCGGCCTCGCTTTGTTGAACAAGTGGCGCGCTGATCCCTTTTGGGGTGCCGCTGCTTTGCGCTTTCTGCTCGACGACGCAATCCTGCGCAATGATCGGTCCGCGATGGTTGAGCTGGCCCAGGCTCTTCGAAGCCATCCCCGCTGTACGTACGGCGACGTGCCGATATGCCTGAAAGCTCTCTCGATTGGCGATAGAGCGGCGTTCGAGTCGGAGCTGGGCCGTTTGAAGAGTATTCATGGCGCCAGCCCTCAGCAGGCGGCGCAATTGGCGGGTTGGCTGAATCAAATCGGTCAGAGTGCCAGCGCATTGGCGTGGATTTCTGAATTGCCGGCTGACAAGCAGGCGCAACCCGCCGTCGCGCAAGCAAGGGCCGAGGCGCTTCATAGTGTGAAGGATTGGCAAGCTTTGCGGGAGTGGACTCGCAATGGAGACTGGGGCAGGGATTTGGACTTTGTTCGTTGGGCGTACGGGATGGATGCGGCAAAACGGCTGGGAGACGAAAAAGGCGCCACCGAGCTGTGGACTACTCTCTATAACCACGCGCTTGGCGACAGCGTTCACGGACACTTTGCGGCTTCGCTTATTTATAGCTGGGGTCTCGAGAAGGAGGCGGAAGCGCTGTGGTGGCGGGTGGCGGATCAAAGCCACGGGATTGCTTACGAATCGCTCGGGGCGCTGGCGCGTCATTATCAGGTGAATCGCGATGCCGAAGGGCAGTATCGCGTATTTGACCGGTTGCATTCTTTGCGGCCGCAAAACGATGAGATTACGAATAACTTTGTTTTTTTCGCTGCGCTCACCGGCAATCGCGAGCAAGTGGCTCAGCAACTCGCCAAAGATCTCGCCGCTCGTCATCCAGAAAACTCAGTGTTTAGGACAACTTACGCCTACGTGCTGGTTGTTGGAGGGCGGGCCTCTGAAGCTTTGCAGCTCCTGAAGCCAGCGATTGCCCAGCAAGGCGATTCGCCTGGGGTAAAGTTTGTCCAAGGGCTCGCGCTCGCGAGGTTAGGGGAGAAGGAGCAGGCTCAAACCATTTTGCAGAGCCTTCCGCCGGAAAGCCTGACCTTGCAGGAGGTCGAGCAGATCAAGACTTACCTGGGCGCCACACGGTAGGTCTATTTCAACCACCGATGAGGTGAGTGGGCCTGCCAAATCACGCGGGCAAAATGAAATTCGTTCTAAACGGCGGCGGGTAGGGCGTGTCGTTTGCGGTGGAGTCGAAACCAGGCAAATGCTCCAATCATGATGGCAACGGGAATCCATGCTCCGGTTTCGGGAACTGCGCCGGTAATCGACGAAACCATTACGCCGGTGGCGCCGCCGGCGTTGGCCACCGAGATGCTGATGGTGTTCGAGCCGATCACAAATCCAGAACTAAGCGTGAGCGTTGTTGGATTTTTGTAGAGGTTGGTGCCGCTCACCGCCGTGGCTTGCTTGCCATTGACCAGAATAGTTGCCGCATCGTCTACGTAGAGCGTCAGGGTAATGGCTGCGTTGTTCACGGCCCCCGTTCCGCTGCCGGTGATGTCGAACGTGAGTGCGTACGTGTAGTTCACGTTTCCACCGGGGTAGCCCATGGGGCCGGCGCTGATCCAGTCAGCAGAGGCAGCTGTCGCCCAGCCGCTCGGCGGATATATCACAGCGTAGGCTTTCCCTTCCGAATTCGATGCCGTCCAGTGATCGTCGATGTTCAGCCACCAATTTTCGACGTGGGTTTCTTGCCCTGTTCTATAGAGCCCGGAAATGTTCGTGGCAGTCCCTGCAAAAACTAGCGACGGCAGCACAAGACTTGAGAAGGCCGCCAAAAAAATTACGGTCTGGAGGGGTGATGCTCTTGTGCAGCCTAGTGTCATTACACAGCAGCAGGCAGGGCGTGCCTCTTAGGCCGGAGTCGCAGCCAGATTATTAAACCGGCAGCCAGAGCCAAGGGGATCCATGTGCCCGTTTCCGGAACTGCGCCACTGATCGATGAAACAAGAAGGCCACTTGCACCGCCCCCGGAATTGGAAACCGTCACCGTGATGGTGTTGGTGCCGATTACGAAACCGTTCGTCAGCGTGACGTTTTGGGTGTTGCTCCACTGGCTGGTCCCGGTGGTGCTGATGGCGTTCCCGCCGTTGACGGTTATCACCGCACTATCATCCACGGCGAGGGTCATATAGACGACGGCGTTGCTCACGCTGGTTGTGCCGGAATTTCCGACGTTACCGGCGATGCTGAAAGTCAATGTATAGGTGTAATTGCCGGTTCCTGAACCGAAACCGTCGCTGGTATTACTGATCCATTTCGCGCTGGCGGTATTCGCCATCCAGCCGCTCGCTGGGGTGGAAATTACGTAGGCCTGACTACCGCCGCTCAGCTTCCAGTGGTCATCCCGCGTGCCTTTGTCGGTTCCATCGATACCCGTCACGTAGAGCCCCGTGATGCTCGTGGCGGTTCCTGCGTGAAGAAAAGGAACCCACGCAAACCCAAATGCGATCACGAGCGGGAGGAGACGCGGAAATTGGGCGAGCGAGCGGATATTCATCGTGGCACTGGAACTGAGGGGATTACAGTATTATTGCAGCTATTTTACAATAAGAATCGGCTTCAGGTAAAAGTGGTTATCTGCTAGGTTTTTAAAAAATAGACCGCGAGCGGCAAGACGCGGACGATATGGGTGGTTGTGCCCAGGAACTTGAAAACGGCATTTGCGTCAGCGCAAGCCCGACGCGGTGCCTGGATCGTTTTCACCTGACGTTAACGTCCGTCAGTTCCGTCTTCAGCTACTCTCTTCGGTAAGGCCGGCTTATAAAACCCCGTTGCCTCGACGGTGAATTCGCAATTCTTTACTTGCCCGCGAGCACCGTTTACGACCCCGTAGTTATTTTTCTCGTAGTAACGCTCTCAAACTCCAATCACCTCGCATCCGTTTCGCGATGAATTCACTCGTCAATTTATTCCGTTCCTCGATCGGCCGCAAATTCCTGATGGCGGTCACCGGGCTGATTCTTATCGGCTTTATTACCGGCCATCTGGTTGGCAATCTCCAGATCTTCGCCAAGCCCGACCACATCAACGGGTATGCCAGCTTCCTGCAAGGCCTTGGGCCGGCGCTTTGGTTGGTGCGTTTGGTTCTGCTCGCTTGCGCGGTAATCCATGTTTGGGCGGCGGCGACTCTGTACGTTGAGAGCCGCATCGCACGCGGTCCCGAGCAATACGGAGTTAACAAATGGCTGAACGCGACGATCGCGTCCCGCTACATGCGCCTGACCGGCTTGGTCGTGACGGCCTTTATCGTTTACCACATCCTTCACTTCACAATCGGTTACGGCGGCACGCCCTTTAAGACGCAGATGCCGGAATGGACGATGACCGAGAGCGTGCGCGAACTCGGCATACCCCTCGCGACGAAGGGCGAGGAAGTGCACGATGTGTACAGCATGGTTTTCCTCGGTTTCGCGAATCCTTGGGTCTCCGCCTTTTATATCCTCGCGGTCGGCTTGCTCACCGTTCACATCATGCACGGCGCTGACTCGATGTTCCAGACATTCGGCTGGCGCAACCATCGTTGGGGCTGCTGCCTGCGCCGCGTGGTGATGCTTTTCTGTGTCGCCTATTTCCTTGGCAATCTCGCGATTCCTGGAGCGATCCTCGCCGGCCTGAACAAACCGGCTGAAGGCACCTACGCTGCGCAGAAGCTGGCCGCTGGTTGCGGCGCCTGCTCGGTCGAAACCACTTCTAACAACTCCAAATAAATTTCCCCGCCATGGCCAAACTCGAGTCCAAAATTCCCTCCGGTCCGCTCTCCGACAAATGGAGCAGCTACAAGGCGGAGTCCCTCAAGCTCGTTAACCCCGCCAACAAGCGCAAATACGAGGTCATCGTTGTCGGTGCCGGCTTGGCTGGTTCATCAGCGGCTGCCACGCTCGCGGAGCTCGGCTACAAGGTGAAATGTTTTGTGTTTCACGACAGCCCGCGTCGCGCTCACTCGATCGCCGCGCAGGGTGGTATCAACGCCGCGAAGAATTACCAAAACGATGGCGACAGCGTCTACCGCCTTTTCTACGACACGATCAAAGGCGGTGACTATCGTGCTCGCGAAGCCAACGTTCATCGTCTCGCGGAAGTTTCGGTCAACATCATCGACCAATGCGCTGCTCAAGGCGTGCCGTTCGCTCGTGAATACGGCGGCCTTCTCGCTAACCGTTCGTTCGGTGGTGCCCAGGTTTCCCGTACGTTCTACGCTCGCGGCCAAACCGGCCAGCAGCTCCTCCTCGGCGCTTACTCCGCACTGATGAAGATGGTGGGCGCTGGCGGTGTCGAGTTGTTCCCCAACGAGGAAATGAGCGATCTCGTGATCGTCGACGGCCAGGCCAAGGGCATCATCACCCGCAACCTGAACACCGGCGCGATTCGCCGCTGGTCGGCCGACGCGGTGATCCTTGCGACGGGTGGTTATGGCAACGTTTTCAACCTCTCGACCTACGCTCGTCAGTCTAACGCCACGGCGATCTGGCGCGCTTACAAAAAGGGCGCGACGTTTGGCAACCCCTGCTACACGCAGATTCACCCGACCTGCATTCCAGTGACGGGCGATTACCAATCGAAGCTGACGTTGATGTCCGAATCGCTTCGCAACGACGGACGCATCTGGGTTCCAAAGAAAAAAGAAGACTGCAAAAAGAACCCCGCCGATATTCCCGAGGAAGATCGCGATTACTATCTCGAGCGCATTTACCCGAGCTTTGGCAATCTCGCACCACGTGACGTTTCCTCCCGCGCGGCCATGCGCATGTGCGATGAGGGTCGCGGCGTGGGCGAGTCCGGCCTTGGCGTTTATCTCGATTTCGCAGATGCCATCAACCGCCTCGGTGAAGACGGCGTGCGCGAGCGCTACGGTAACCTTTTCGACATCTACCACGAGATCACCAACGAAAACGCCTACAAGACGCCGATGCGCATCTTCCCGGCGGTGCACTACACGATGGGCGGCCTCTGGGTTGACTACAACCTGATGTCTAACGTCCCGGGTTTGTTCGTCCTCGGCGAAGCCAACTTCTCCGACCATGGTGCGAACCGCCTCGGCGCCTCCGCGCTGATGCAGGGCTTGGCCGACGGTTACTTCGTTATTCCTTACACGATTGGCAACTACTTGGCCACGCAGAAGCCCGGCTCACGCCCGTCGGCTGATCGCGAAGAGTTCAAGAAAGCCGAAGCCGCTGTTGGCGACATGGCCAAGCGCCTCCTCAGCAACAACGGTACCGAAACAGTCGCCAGCTTCCACAAACGCCTCGGCAACATCATGTGGAAATACTGCGGCATGGCCCGCAACAAGACCGGCCTCGAGCAAGCGCTCAAAGAAATTCCCGTTCTGCGCGAGGAATATTGGAAGAACGTCAAAGTCCCCGGCGACAACATCTCAATTAACCAGTCGCTCGAGCGCGCTTGCCGCGTGGCGGACTTCATGGAACTTGCTGAACTGATGTGCCGTGACGCCCTCACCCGCGAGGAAAGCTGTGGCGGTCACTTCCGCGAGGAATACCAATATCCGGACGGCGAGTGCAAACGTGACGACGAGAAGTTTGGCCACGTCGCCGCTTGGGAGTTCCAAGGCGAAGGTAAGGAACCGCTTCGCAACGCCGAGCCGCTCAACTACGAATTCGTTAAGATGAGCGTCCGCTCGTACAAGTAAGCCGAACCAGCGTCTATCTTATCACAATTTGTGACAAGTTCTGCCAAAGCTCAGGCCGCGCTCGCTGCGAAAAATTCCTCCCTGATTCCTGTGGAGCGGATAGACTCGCGTATTCTTTTGGTGCGCGGCCAAAAGGTGCTTTTGGATCAGGATTTGGCATTGCTTTACGGTGTTGAGACGAAAGCTATCAACCAGACGGTTAAGCGGAATCCAGAACGGTTTCCTGTGGATTTCATGTTCCAGCTAACCGAAGCAGAACATGAAGCCCTTTTGAGGTCACAGGTTGTGACCTCAAAGGTTGGGATGAACGGCAAGATGAGTGATGACAATGACTTACTGAGGTCACAAACTGTGACCTCAAAACGCCCCGCGAATGCGGGTGGCCGTCGCTATCTTCCCTTTGTCTTCACCGAGCAAGGCGTGGCGATGCTTTCAGGCCTGTTGAACAGCCCGCGTGCTATTCAGGTCAACATCGAGATCATGCGTGCGTTCGTGCGTATGCGCCAGATGCTCACTGAGCACGCCGACCTCGCTCGCAAACTCAAAGCCCTCGAAAAAAAATACGACGGCCAGTTTAAAGTCGTTTTTGAAGCCATCAACCAGCTCATGGAGCCCGTCGACGAAGAAGACGCGGCGAAGGAGATCGGCTTCCACACTCTCATCAAGTCACCTTCCAAAAAATAATCACCGTCCAACCCATTTCTCACCATGGTCGCCGACACATCCACCACCAAGAACATCTCCGCTCTCACGCTGCGCGTTTGGCGCCAGGCCGGCCCGGACAAGCCCGGCAAGTTTGTCGATTATCAGGCGAAGGACCTGAACCCGAACATGTCGCTGCTCGAGATGCTCGACGTCGTCAACGACGAGCTCACGCTCAAGGGTGAAGAGCCGATCGCGTTCGCGCACGATTGCCGCGAAGGCATCTGTGGTACCTGTTCGCTGGTTATTGATGGCAAGCCGCACGGTCCGCATCGAGGCGTTGCCAGCTGTCAGACTTACATGCGCAGCTTCCGCGAAGGCGACGTGATCACGATCGAGCCGTTCCGTGCAAAACCTTTCCCTGTTATCAAGGACCTCATCGTCGACCGTTCGGCGTTTGACAAGATCCAGGCTGCGGGCGGCTACATCAGCATCCGCACGGGTGCTGCTCCAGATGCCAATTCGATTCCTGTTCCGAAGGAGAACGCGGACCTCGCGATGGACGCTGCTTCCTGCATCGGCTGTGGCGCTTGCGTTGCGGCCTGCAAAAACGCTTCGGCCATGCTCTTCGTTTCGGCGAAGGTTTCGCAGCTCGGTCTTCTGCCACAAGGCCAGCCTGAGCGTGATCGTCGCGTGCTCGCGATGGTCGCGAAGATGGACGAACTTGGTTTCGGCAGCTGCACGAACCAATACGAATGCAGCGCGGCTTGCCCGAAGCTGATCAGCCACGACTTTATTGCCCGCATGAATCGCGATTTCCTCAAGGCAACGCTTCGCAGCGGTTTCACCCAGGCCTCGGTCAACACGAGCGGTGGCGCTTAAGCATTAATGCTTTTTTAGGAGAAAGCCGCCTTTCGGGCGGTCTTTCTCGTTTCAACGTTTTGGGGAAGCCAACTCGATGCTCCCGTGCGTTTGGAGCATCGATCTCGAAGAGGAATCTTGGCGGATTGCGCTGTGTTAGCTCTCAGTGGTGGAAAGCGAGTCGCCTGCTTTGCCTAGCGAGTGCTTAAAGCAACATGTCGATGTCACTCTCGTCGCCGGCGTTGCTGGGCGATCCAGTCTTCGGCTTCTGCGATGAAACTTCTGGCTGTTCCTGTGTCGTTGGTTGGGCTGTGGCAGGGGCGGTCTCGTCGCGGACGAATCCAATCGTGAAGGAGTTTAGGCGGTCCATTTGGTCGAGGACTGCTTTGACTTTCGTGTAACTGGAAGGGTTATACGTGATGCCGGTGTAGGCGCGCTCGCGGGTATCGACGATTTCACCTGTCTCGCTGTTGTGGCGAACGGCAAGGTCGTAGCGGCCTAAACCTTCAGCATCGATGCCCTGAGGCGTTGGTGCCATATCGACGGTGTAGCCGTCCGGAATCTTGATCCGGACTTCGTTCCGTTCGGTCATGCGGAAGGGTAAGACGAGGGGGAACTTACGCGTGTTGTCGCGAAGAAGCGGTTTTTGTCCTTTCAGAAATACCGCGGGCTGCAGCACGAGGTGTTTATCGGAAGCCTTCGCATAATTGGGAATTCGCAGGTGATAGGTGACCGATAGCGGAGCCACAGGGTTTGCAGCATCTGTGATGACGATGTTGGTCACGGCGGCCGTTGGAAGGCGGCGTTGGACCTGGCGCCTGATTTGGGTGGCTTGCTCGTCCGCGCTGTGGTCGTGAAACGCGCTTTTCATCGTGTAATCGAGGAGGCCGGTGTAAGTCTCGGTGACATCTCCTTCGAGAACTCCTGCTGAGCTTAGGGTGAAAGCGCCTTTTCGCTCGCGGACGCTTTCATCTGCGCTGGGGCCGGGGATGCGGGTGGGCTGCTCCGTCCCATTGGGATCGCAGATGAGGATGTAGGTGTCGCCGTGTTGTGGCAGCACCATGCCTGCGGGAAGAAAGGTGGCCCCGGGGTTGAAGAAGCGCCAGCCGCCGCGCTGGCTGACGGCGATTGCGCGGTCTGGCAACATCAGGTCCTTTTCCACTAGGTTTTTGTTGAATGGTGCCCGCGTGCGGTTGTTGATCGCGGCGAGGCGCACCTCGAACCCAGCGGCTTTTGCGAGTGCGCCGAACGCCAAATTTATCTCCTTCGATGTCCCACTCTTCGCGTCCAGAACGTCCGAGATATTCTTGTTTAGCTTCAGCTTGGCTCGCTCTTCTTTGGTAAGATTTAGGCGGTTGCGGTTAACGAGTGAGCTGCGGCACCAATCGTGGATCTTAGTGAGTTTCTGATCGTCCGAGTCTGAGTCTGCAATGATCGAGGCGAGGGTTGCAGATATAACCGGGGTTTTGGCGATCGCTTTGCCGAACTGATGACCCTCTTTTTTGGCCAAGCTTGCCCAGTAAAGACTTCCTTCAACGGCGTCTTCATCTTGAAGATAGACGATGATCACCATTTCGGTGCTGATGGGTGCAGGCGCAAGCGGCTCGATTCGAATTGAAGGAACGTTCGTCTGCTCGAAGATCAAAGCCTTTCCCTTTTCCGTAAATGATTCTGCTGAGGTGTTGTAGGCGATGGTGCGTAGTTCCAGTTTCTGAGCACCACGGGTCGGCGGTGGCACAACTTTAAGGACTTTGAAGACGACGCGACGCGTCGGGTATTGTTTTTGAAAATGGAGTGGAGCCCAAGGTTCGGCCTTCAAAGAACTTTCCGTGTAGCAGTATTCGATGATGGAGCCGGGAACCAACCCCTGGAGGGCACAGGTTTTCTTTTTTGAGTTCTTGCCCGCTTCCTCATCTTTGAAGTCTTCTGATTTCACCTCAGTTACAGTGCCATCTGGCTTGATGAAACGTGCGGCAAGCCCCGTGATCTTTGCGTCGTCGTCGTAGCGGACATCCAAATGCGAGAACGCTTTAACGCCCTTTTCGGTGAAAACTTTCACACGAATCAGGTGCTTGTCCTGCATCCCCTTGATGTCGAAGTACTGGGTTATTTGAATGCTGCCTGCGCCCTCGACGACGTTGCTGTCAACCTGGCCATAAGTGAACCGATCGAGGGTTGTCTCGCGGAGCAGATACTCTGCATCTGCGCCTGGCTCGATTTTGGAGGCGGTTTCAGCGAGTTCGGCCTTGTCGATCTTCGGCCACTCCACAGCTCGCGCGGCTGAGCTCAAAAGGGCGAGCACGGCGAACCGGTGTAACCACGCTAAAATACGGCTTCGAGAGGAACGGTGGGGCATGCGTGAAGTGTCCCCAGCCTCATCCACTCGGCAAGACTAAAGACCGGCCTCTAGCTCGGCTCAGCTTTTCTTTTCAGGAGCCGGATTGCGCAGCGCAGCGAGGCTGAGCTGGCCGGAGGTGTTTGAAAAAATGCGGGATTTGTCCTCCGAAACCTGCAGGCGCATGACGGTCTGAAGCCGAAAAGCCGCCGATTCGTCGGGCGAGCTGCGGACTTTTTGGAACGCGTCCATTTTCTCAATCGTCAGCAGCGCGGGTTTGGTGACAGTTCCGATTTGTGGAATGCCGATCGGACCTTCCTGGACGACGGTCCCGACGTATTCATTATTTAAATACAGCTTGCTGCGCGTTTCCCCGATGGCCATGGGGAAAACGTTCCCGTTCACGTAGCGAAGGGTTACATTGAACTTCGCCTCTGATACGGCAGACCCGAACTCGATGATGTCGACCGTGACGTCGCCGAGCTTGCTGGCCGAACTGCAGGCGACAAAGAAGAGGCAGGTGAGGAGGGGAAAAACCTTGGTCCAGAGATGTTTCATTGAGGTGGGCTGAATCAAAGGCTCGGTAAACGAGACCGCAAGACTAGCTCGCTGGGAAAGTGGCTTGCCTCCTGAAAGAGAACACCGGGCGCCGCGCGAGATGGCGCCTGCGAGAGTGGTTTTAGCCGCATGAAGCGGCGTAGAGGGCGCGGCGCCCGGTGTCGTACAAGGGCATGGACCTGAGTTGCCTTGAGAGAACGCTTGCGGCTCCGCGTTTGCTGCCGACGGGCTCAGGGGAACTGAACCTTGCCACCAAGAATCGCAGATTCCTGAGCTTCTCGCGAACAAACGCGGGCGCCCGGAGAACGGACCATGGTTCAGCAATAAACGGAGATATCATGCGGTCTATATATGCAAATAAATTGCAATAATTGGTAGCCGTCAACCCTTCAAATAGGTAGCGAGCTACCTCGCGCTTGGGGTTTTTGGTGCGAATGCGGGTTATCCTAAATCCTAAAATGTAAAAAACCGAAGAGTGCTAGGTAAGTAACTAAAAATAAGGAACATAGCATACCATTTTCTTGCGAGGCGCCAACCTGCGGAGCGCGCTTAGGTTTCTAACATGCTGATTCGTGCCGGGGCTTGGCGTTTTCATCGGCATGACTGAACTGGCTTTGGCGACGCCTCTCACCAGCCCGCAGCGCGAATACCTGAGCGCCGCATTTCAAATTGCGGAAACGCTTCTGAGCGTGAACGACGTTTTGGATTTTTCGAAGATCGAGGCGGGTAGGCCTTGGGGAAAACCGAAAAATTGGCGCGTCTGCTTGGAAACCTAGGACCGACGACATTCAGGGGCTTGCCGCGCCCAAGCGAATTGTCGGAACAACTGACGCGGCCGAAATGAAAAACAAAAAAAGCGGCGCCGAGGTCGGGCGCCGCTTTAAGGCCAATTTGCCTCGGAAAAGGCGCTTACGGGATTCTTAGCTTCATGCCGACTCGGAGCGCTTCGGGGCTTTTCAGCGTCGCTTTGTTCGCGGCGAGGATGTCGGTCCAGCGGTTCGCGTTTCCGTAGTAGCGCTTTGCGATCGTTGAGAGCGTTTCACCTGCGGCGACGGTATGAGTACGAGGAGCGGCGGCTGGCGTGTCGGCGGTGGCGGTTTTGTTGCTGCCGGGGCGGCTTGGTTGGGCACTGACGTTTGGCAGGGGGAGCGGAGTGAGCGTGGTGGCGGCCGGAGTTGCGAAGGCCAGGCGGTGCTTCAATTCGGTGTTTTCGTAGGCAATGCTCGCAAGCTGATTCTGCGTCTGCCGAAGCTGCTCGCGAACGGTGGCGAGCTGTGCGCTGGCATCGTTATTGGCCGATGCGCGGCTGACGGCCGCAGCTGCTTCGCCTGTCGCATTTTTGAGACGGTCTGCGAGAGCGGCGCGTTCGTTGTCGATGTTGGCGAGAGCGGTTTGGAGGCGATCGATCTCGGCTTGCTGCAACTGGAACGACCTGAGCGATGCATCCAATTTCATCTGGGCTTCCGACAGTTCCTTTTGGAGATTTGCGGTGGCTTCGGCAGAAGCGGTGGCGGTTTCGGCTGCCGGCTTTGCGTTTTCCGTCGGAGCAGGCGCGGGCGTGTTTTTGGCGGCGACGAGAGCTTCCTCGGAAGATTTAAGCTTTGCCTGAAGGTCGGCGACTTCTTGCCGGGCTTTTTCGAGATCGGCGCTGCCTGCGTTTGCCTTGGCGGCTTCGGCTTTGGCGGCCTCGAGTTCCGCTTGGAGCTGTTCGACCTTGGCATTGGCGGCGGCTTCGCGTTTCGACGGTTTGGAGGCTTTGATTTTTTGGTCGAGCTCGTCGCGCTCGGACGTGACTTTGGCGAGCGATTTCTCGGTCTTTTTCAGTTTTGAAGACAAGTCGTCCTGCTCATTGGCTGAGCTCTTCCGGAGCGTTTCAAGTTCTGTTGAGAGTTGGGCGATTTTCGCTTGTGCTTCGGGGTCTTTCCGAGGGGCTTTCTGAAGTTTTTCGAGCTGCTGGCGGAGCGCTTCGTTCTCGGAGGCGGTTTTTACCGCGGTTTCCTCGGCGGATTTGAGCTTTGCAGTGAGGGCTTCCTTGTCAGTGCTCAGGGATTCGAATTCGGAGGAGAGGCGCTGGAGTTTAGCGGTGGTTTCTGGATCGTCTTTTGGCGCTGCGCGAAGGGATGCCAACTGGTCGGCGAGTGTTTTACTGTCGGCGAGAGCCGCTTTTGTTGCGGCTTCGGAAGCGGCAAGTTTGGTCTTCAGGTCCGTGATCTGTTGGCTCGCGTCGGATGAGGCGGCGTTTGCCTGGGCGAGGGCTTGGTCTCGTTCGGCAGTGAGCTTTTGAACTTGGGCGCTGAGATCGCTGTTGTTCTGGCGGGCCGAGGTGAGGTCGGCGCTTGCACTGGCGGCTTGGGCGGCTTTTGCGGTGGCCTCGGCGAGTTTGGACTGGGTTTTGAGAAGTTCGCCATTGACCTCGTTGAGCGCCTTTTCAGCAGCGGCGAGTTTTTCTTCGGAGGTGGATTCGTTCTGTTTGAGCAGAGCGTCGAGGCGCTGATTTTCCGATCCGAATTTCTGGAGCTGATCGTTGAGCTTTGCGATCGTTTGCTTGGCGTTCTCGAGGTCCTTCAGGGCGTTGTCGGCGCGGGCGAGTTCGTTTTCGGCGGTCTTGAGTTTCGCGTTGGTGGCGGCCAGTTCTGCGCCGAGGCTGTCTTTCGAAGCTTTGGCGGCATCGGATATTTGCTGTTTGAGGGCGTTGCGTTCGCCTTCGAAATTAGCTGCGGCGGCGCGCATCGCGGAAATTTCGTTGGTGTATTTGGCGACGGTGGCGGCAAGGTCGTCGCGCTCTGCGCGGATTTTATCGATGGAGGATTGGTAGCTTTTCTCCAGTTCGGCTTTAATTTGCTGATTCTCCTTCGTGGCCGCGGTCAACGTTTCATTCGCCTTCTTGAGGTCGGCTTGGAGCTTGCTCATCTCGGCCTCCGAAGCGGCGGAGACCGCTGGTGTCACTGGCGATGAAACCGGGCTGACGGGATCGGTTGCTTTGACGGGCGACGCTGCGGAAGCGCTCGGGCGATGGTCTGCGAGATCGGCGCGACGTTGTTCCAAGAGTCGTTTTCCCTCGCTCAACTGGTCGGGCGTCATCTGATTGGCGACGATCATGAGGGCTTTACCGGGCGCTCCGTTATCGGCGGCGAGGCTGAACCAGACGTAAGCTTCCAAAATGTTGGCGATCGGCTCTTGCGGGTCGGCGTAAACGAGGCCGAGGTTGTATTGCGAAATTCCGTTGCCGGCTTCGGCTTTGGCGCGGAGTTCAGCGAGCTTGTCGTTGGGAGTGGCGGCAAACACTGAAGCAGAGACCAAAGCGGTGATGAGACCGCCGATGAGGATCCTTTTCATGGAGCGATGAGTATTCATGCCTGGGGTCGATTGGTGGGGAGAATGGGGAATAAACAGCAGTTTTCAAAGCGACAAATTCTCAAATCGCGAAAAAAGCGGAGGAGAAATGCTGAAAAGGTGCATTTAACTAGTTAGTTGCCGTGGAAAAATCGTGTGCTCGGTGTTGCATGGGGAGCAAAATTATGGTCGATGGACAGGCTCTAATCCGACGCGGTGCGATCTGCTGTAACTCTTGAGGCCAGTGTGCGTCTGGGCTGGCTACCACTTGTTGAAAAAACTCCGATGAACGTTCGATTTTCTGTGCGCTGTTACTGGCGAAATGCTGCGTTGGCCGTTGCTCTGGCCGCGGTATTACTGAGTGGTTGCCGCAAAAACAGCACGACTTCCCGCGCCGCTGCCCCCGTTCCGGTGCAAATCGCGACAGCGAAAAAACAGGCGATGCCCGTGACGCAAAAAGCCATCGGCACCGTCCAGGCGCTGCGGACTGTCGCGGTGAAAAGCCAAGTGGACGGAATTATTCAAAGCATCAACTTCACCGAGGGTGACGAGGTGAAAGCGGGTGACTTGCTGGTAACGCTCGATCGCCGACCGTTCGAGAACAGTCTGCAGATCGCTAAAGCGGACCTGGCCAACGCGCATGCTCAAGCGACGCGTGCGGCTTCGGAGGCAGAACGGTATCATCAGCTCGATCAAGCCTCTGTTGTATCCAAAGAACAATACGCCCAGTTGCTCACGCAGGCGGCGACGACGAAAGCACAAGTCGAAGCGAAAGAAGCCGCGGTCGCGAACGCGCAGCTCCAGCTCGGCTATACGCTGATCTCCGCTCCGATCGCCGGTCGCACCGGCCAGCTGATGCTGCATGAAGGTGCGCTCTTAAAAGCGAACGACGCAGGGTCGTCTCTCGTGACCATCAACCAGCTCGCGCCGATCTCCGTGGTATTTGCAGTTCCTGAACGTCTGCTCGATGCGGTCCGAAAGGCTTACGCAGCTAACAACATCGTCGTGCACGTTACCGGACGCGATGATAACGACGTCCAAGCGGACGGTATCGTGGACTTCATTGACAACGCCGTCGATCCGACGACCGGAATGCTCACGTTGAAGGCGCGTTTCGAAAATGCTGATCACAAACTTTGGCCGGGACGCTTCGTGGACGTAGAGCTGCGGTTGGGCGTCGAGGCTGATCAGATCGTGGTGCCGACACCTGCGGTGCAAGCTGGCCAAAAAGGGCGCCAAGTGTACGTGATGAAATCCGACAAAACCGTTGAACTGAGACAAGTGGTGATCGGTCGCGCGGCCGGAGATGTCACGTCGATCACGAGTGGAGTTTCCGAAGGGGAAACCGTGGTGGTTGACGGCCAAATTCGCCTCGTACCCGGCGCGAAGGTGGAAGTTCGTACGTTGGAAGAGGCGGCCACGGCCAAAGCCGGCAAGGATCGGAAGAAGTGAGAGCCGACCTGCTATGAATCTTCCTTCACTCTGTATTCGAAGGCCGGTGATGACGACGCTGCTGACCGCGGCGTTGTGCATCTTTGGCGTGATGGCGTTCCGACTTCTACCGGTGAACGATCTGCCACGGGTGGATTTTCCCACGATTCAAGTGAGCGCGGGCCTGCCCGGTGCTACACCCGAAACGATGGCTTCCGCCGTGGCGACTCCGCTGGAACAGCAGTTTTCGACGATTGCCGGCATCGAGTCGATGGTGTCGACCAGTGCGTTAGGTACAACGCAGATTACGTTGACGTTTACGCTGGAGCGAAACATCGATGCGGCCGCGCAGGACGTGCAGGCGGCGATCGCCGCGGTGCAACGTCGCCTGCCAACGGATATGCCGGCGCCGCCGTCGCTGCAGAAGGCGAATCCTGCAGACTCGCCGATTATGTTTCTGGCGTTTAGTTCGCCAACATTGCCTCTTTCCACGGTTAACGAATACGCGGAGACGCTTGTCGCCCAGCGTATTTCCATGGTGGATGGCGTCGCGCAGGTGCAGGTTTATGGTTCCCAAAAATACGCGCTGCGTGTGCTGTTGAACCCGGAGGCCTTGGCCTCGCGCGGTATTACCGTTGACGAAGTGCGGTCGGCTTTGGCGGCGCACAACGTCAATCTCCCCACCGGCGTTTTGGACGGCACGCGTCAGGCGATGCAGGTCGTTGCGACGGGGCAGCTCGAAAATGCCAGCGAGTTCCGCGAACTCGTGGTGACGTACCGCAACGGCGCTCCGGTTCGACTGGGCGAAATCGCGGAGGTGATCGACAGCGTGCAGAGCCGGCGCGTGGCGAGTTGGTTCTATAAGGATGGTAAGGGAAGCCGCGCGGTGGTGCTCGCTGTTCAACGCCAGCCCGGCACGAACACCGTCGAAGTCGTCGACCGTATTCGTGCGCTGTTGCCGCAGTTCAAGGAACAGATTCCGCCGTCGGTACAGTTGGATGTTTTGCGCGACAGCTCCGATGCGATCCGCGAATCGGTGCATGACGTGGAATTCACGTTGATGCTATCGGTGGCGCTCGTGGTGCTCGTGATTTTCCTCTTCCTGCGAACGCTGCGCGCAACGGTGATCCCGGCCGTGGCCATTCCCATGGCGTTGCTCGGCACGTTTGTGGCGATGTATTTTCTCGATTTCACGTTGGATAATTTTTCGTTGTTGGCGCTCACGCTTTCCGTCGGCTTTGTGGTCGATGACGCGATCGTGATGTTGGAAAACATCGTGCGCTACGTCGAAAAAGGCATGTCGGTGCGCGAAGCGGCGTTCAAAGGCGCGGGAGAGATCGGATTCACGATTCTTTCGATGACGCTGTCGCTGGTTGCGGTGTTTATTCCCATTCTTTTCATGGGCGGCATTCTGGGGCGCTTGTTGCATGAATTTGCCCTCACCATCACGGCTTCGATTCTCGTGTCTGGTTTGGTTTCGCTGACGCTCACGCCGATGTTGTGCAGCCGGTTTTTAAAACCGCACGCTGAAGAACAAAAGCAAACGCCGGGTCGTTTCTACCGTCGCACCGAGCAATTTTTCGAAGGCATGCGCTCGCTTTACGAGCGGACGTTGCGCGTCAGTTTGCGGTATCGAAAGATGACCGTCGGCGTCGCGGTGCTGATGGCCATACTCACGGCGTTTCTCGCGGGAATATTGCCACAAGGCTTCATACCTTCCGACGACAACGGTCTGGTACGCGCGCCGACCGAGGCATCTCAAGATATTTCCTTCGAGGAAATGATTCGGCACCAGGAAACGGCCGCGGCGGTCGTAGCGAAGAATCCCAACGTGGCGGCGTTCATGTCGTCTGTGGCCGGCGGCGGTGGCTTGGGTGCGGTCAACTCCGGCAACATGTTCATGCGACTGAAGGAGCGCGACGGACGCCAGCCCATCGGCGAAGTGATTCAAGGGCTGCGACGCGATTTGGCGGGGATTCCTGGTTTGCGTGTTTATCCGCAACAGCCGGCGCCGATCCGCATCGGCGGGCAACAGAGCCGCGCCTTGTATCAGTTTACGTTGTTTGCGAGCGATCTGGATGAACTTTATGCGGCAGCACGCGACATGGAGTCGCGTATCCGTGAAGTGGATTCAGTGGTCGATGTGAACTCGGACTTGCAGATCTCAAGTCCGCAGGCGCGTGTCGCGATCGATCGAGACCGTGCGGCTCGGCTCGGACTGACGCCCCAACAAATTGAAGACGCGCTTTTCAGCGCGTACGGTTCGCGGCAAGTCTCCACAATTTATACGCCGTCGAACCAGTATTACGTGATTATGGAAGTGGCGCCGGAGTATCAACGCGCCCCGGAAGACCTGTCGTCGTTGTACCTGCGCTCTAGGAGCGGTAAATTGGTTCCGGTGAATGCGGTGGCCAAGATCGAGCGCACCGTCGGTCCGCTGACGGTCAATCACCTGGGCCAAGTTCCGGCAGTCACGGTTTCGTTCAATCTGCGCCCAGGCGCGTCGTTGAGCGACGCTACGACCGCCATCACTCGGCTGGCGCAGCAGCACTTGCCGGCGACGGTGAGCTATGCCTTTCAAGGCAGTGCGCAGGCGTTTGCATCGTCGCTCAAAGGTTTAGGCCTATTGTTGGTTTTGGCCGTCGTTGTCATCTACATTGTGCTGGGAATTCTTTACGAAGATTTCGTGCATCCATTGACGATTCTGTCGGGTTTGCCGGCGGCCAGTTTCGGTGCGCTCTTCACGTTGTGGGCGTTTGGAGAAGAGCTAAACATCATGGGTTACGTGGGCATCATCTTGCTGGTCGGCATCGTGAAAAAGAACGCCATCATGATGATCGACTTTGCGCTCGCAGCTCGTGCCGCAGGCGAAACGTCGGCGGAAAAGGCGATTTTCCAAGCCTGCATGGTGCGTTTCCGTCCGATCATGATGACGACCTTTGCGGCGCTGTCGGGTGCTGTGCCGATCGCTTTGGGCCTTGGTGCAGGTGCCGAATCGCGCCGCCCCTTAGGCTTGTCCGTTGTCGGCGGATTGGTGGTTTCTCAGCTCCTCACGCTCTATATCACACCGGTGATCTACGTTTACTTCGATCATTTTACGGCGTATCTTAAAACGAGGAAGGCTGCTGCGAAGCAACAAGTTAAGCCAGGTGTGTTGGTCGCGGCGAAGTAGGAGATGTTGCACGGTTGGCTCGCTCGGGTTTGATTCCTGAAACCTTGCCGCGAATGGCATGTCTCCTTTAGAACTTAGCCCTTCCAAACTATGAAAACGACTTTCCTGTTGGCGCTGTCATTACTGACGTTGGTGTCGGCTCGGGCGGAAGTATTTCGGCCCTCTACGGTGAATGGCGCAGTGGTCGGCGGACTTGCCGGCGCGCTGATTGGAAGCACGTCAGGCGACCGCGACGACATCTGGCGTGGCGCAGCCGTGGGTGCCGTGGCGGGCGGGTTGATTGGCGCGGCTTCGGATTCGCACGGGCATTCGCGCCATTCACACGTTTCCGTGTCGGTTGGCTATGGTTATGGACCGGGTTATTACGGCGCGTACCGCCCCTATTACCAACCGTACCGCCCGTACAATTACTATAGTTACTACTCGCGTCCGGTTTACTACACTCGACCCAGTTATGCCTCGAGCGGATTGTTTTGGGGCGGGCTCACTGGCGCGATCATCGGAAACAATTCCCACGGGCATAATGCATGGCGCGGCGCAGCGTGGGGCGCTGGTGCTGGTTTGTTGGTCGGCGCGATCGCCGATGCGAACGTTCGCGAACGTGAAGCACGCGAACAGGCCTATGCCGAAGCCAAGGCGGCGTTCGAAGCCCAGCAGAATAACAACACTGCCACGCAGCAGCAGACCGCTCCCCAAAACGTCACGATTATCAACAATAACTACGGCTCGGGCTCCACGCCGATGAGCTCGGCCAACGGCCTCTTTGGTCGTTGATGGAGCGAGTAACTTTGCTGAAGTATTTGGATTTCCATTACGACTAACCTTTTGACTACACCAATGAAAAATAGCCTACAAAGCATTGCTGTCCTTAGTGTTTCAGCCTCCTGCCTTTTTCTGGCAGGCTGCGCCAATCGTGGCGTACAAAATCCCTCGGGCGTGCCCGTCACGGAAATGAAGGCCGACGAGCGCGGCTTCGTTGCCGGGACTGGCGTGGAGTCCCAAGACTTGGTTACGGTGACCGACAAGATGGCGCGCAGCATCCTCGGCATTCCTGAAATCGCCAACGCCAAGACGCGTCCGTACATCGTTTTAGATCCGGTGACCAACGAGACGCGCTTCGCGATCAACAAAGACATTTTCCTCACCCGTATTCGCACGCAGCTGAATTCCAAGGCCGCGGGCCGGGTTCGTTTCCTCGGCCGCGAAAATATGAAGGCGCTGGAACGTGAGCGCGAACTCAAGCAGCAGGGCTCGGTGACGGCGAGCAGCGACCCGAACGTCGTCGAATTCCGCGGTGCCGACTATTTCCTTACCGGCAAACTTCAGGGTATCGCCACCCGCACCAGCCAGGGCGTGAGCGACTACATCCTTTACAGCTTCCAGCTGATCGACGCCCGCACGAGCGAGATCGTCTGGGAGGATTCCGCGGAGATCAAGAAACAGGGCCTTGAAGACGCGGCTTACCGTTAATTAACGGCACAAGTTCACGCATGTGCATGTCATCGGAGTACTGACACCATGAAAAAAACCGCTCTCTCTCTCGCTGCTGTCGCGCTCGCTTTTTTGGCGGGTTGCGCCACCGAGCCCGGCCCGTTTGCACCTCAAGACACCACGAAATACACGTTGGAGAACACCGACGCGTTCGTCTTGATGGACAAACAGGTGCAGTACTCGGTGACATCCACGGGCATTCAATACACCAATCTTCCTGACGGCCGCCTGCAGGTCACCGCGAACATCAAAAATCGCGAGAACCGCCGCATTCAGGTTCAGGTTGACTGCGTATTCAAAACCGAAGACGGCGTTTCTACCGGCGACGAAACTCCCTGGCAGACTCTGATCCTGGGTGAAAATACCACCGAGGCCGTCTCGTTCACCTCGATGAACAACCAGGCGCGGAAGTACACGATCCGCGTTCGTCAGGCTAGGTGATAACCAACAGCCGGAGCTTTGAAACTCCGGCTCACCCGCTGAATGCGGACAACCTTTAGTTCTAATCTCCCATGAAAACCGGTTTAACGTTTTCGTTTCTTCTCGCAGCTGCGGCTGTCGTCCCCGTTTTTGCCAAAGATAAAGAACCCGAGGCGCCTGTGCCGGTGAAGCAAGGTTTCCCGCCTGCGCCGAACCAGCCGCCTGAACCAAGCCAGCAGCGTGTTTACGGCCCAGCCGGTTCTTTGATTGCGCCCGAAAAGGCCAAGCAGGTTGTGGATGCCTTCCGGGGCGCCTACGAAAAAATGGGCAAGCCGCGCGTCCTCTTTTTCGTGAACCGCGATCTCGTCGACGAGAACAGCGGCATGAAGCTCTCAGGCCGTACCGAAAAAACCGAAACAGCCATGGGAGAGAAAAAATCGAACTTCGAAGCCGATCCGAACGCGCCGAAGCCGCCCGCCCAGGCACAGAACCAAGTGAACGTCGCTGTGAATGGAAACGTCGGCGGTAGTGACGCCGGCACTACGCCAGGCAAGGGTTCTTCGGAGTCGCGCTCCACCAAGGTTTCCGCGGAAAATACCTACGTCGCCGGCGACAAGGCTGCTCCGACGCTCGCCGACCGCCAAACGGTGCGCGAGGTCGAACGTCTGTTCGGGCGTCCTTTCCGCTATGCAGGTGCGGTCCTGGCCGACCAAAAAGTCGCCGCGTCGCTCATCGCCGATCGTCCGCTGGATCATTTCATGACACCTACCAACGAAACCGGCCGCAAAGACCGCGAGGCTCTTGCGAAGATCGCTGATGTTGCGATCGAGGTGCTCGTCTCGAGCCGCAATGTCACTGTGACGGGTGTCACCGAGGATAAAGTGGTTGCTGTGCCTGACATTCAAGTCACCGCGGTGCGTTTGTCGGACTCCGCGATTATCGGTCAGGCGAGCTCGACGGATATTCTGGGTCGTGACCAGCAGGCGGGTAAAATCGCCAAACAGTACGATGTGCGCGACATCACCGAAGCCACCGCGCTTGCGCTCATGGAGGACATGACGCAGACCGTTAAGTAATCACGCTCAGCGCAGCGGACAACACGCCCGTCGTCCCGCCGCAGTTTTTCCGACGCCGCCGTGTTGCCAACGCGTGCGGCGTCTTTCATTTCTTATATTTTCATGTCCCGCAGTTCACATCCCAGCTTTGCTCTCTCACTTCTTGCGACAGTCTTGCTGTTAGCAGGCTGCGCAACAGAAACGTCTTACCAATCCGTACCATTCACCGGCGATCCGGTCGTCGACGGCAATGCTCACCTCGCCGTTGCGCCAGCGAAAGACAAAGCGCTTTGGGAATACAGAGTAGCGGCGTCGGCGCTGCGGCGAGGGCTTTTTGATGAAGCGAAAACGAAGCTCGACGACGCGCTTTCCTTGGTCGCGGCGAACTACGGTAACATCAGTGCCGAGGCGGCGAAATCGCGCCGTATGTTTCGCAACGAGTCTGACAAGCCCTTCGTCGGTGAGCCTTACGAACGCGTCATGGCGAACTATTACAGAGGCATTCTTTATTGGCACGACGGCGAACCCGACAACGCGCGCGCTCTTTTCCGCAGTGGTCAACTGCTCGACAGCGATGCGACCGACAAGACCTACGCAGGCGACTACGTGCTGCTGGATTATCTCGACGGATTGGTTACGGCGAAGCTTGGTGGAGACGGCTCGGATGCACTGGCTCGCGCTCGCGCCAGCGCCAAGCAGCAAGCGCGCATGGCGCTGCCGGACTACAATCCTAAATCCAACGTCATGTTGTTCGTCGAATACGGCAACGGGCCGCGCAAATACAAGGGCGGTGAATATGGCGAACAACTGAAGTTTTTCACCGAACAATCGAAGGTGCGTTCGGCGCGCATAGAAGTCGACGGCCGCAGGGTTTCGTTGCCTCCGTACGACGACTTGGGTTTTCAAGCGACCACGCGCGGCGGCCGGTTGATGGACCACGTCCTTGGAAACAAAGCTGTCTTTAAACAAACCACAGATACAGTGGGCGACGTTGCTTTGATGGGCGCAATGATGACCGCAGGGCATGGCAGTCGAGACGGTGATCGCGCAGCGTTGGGCCTCGCGGCAGTCGGTTTGATTAGCAAAATCGCATCATCTGCGACGACGCCTGAGGCGGATATCCGAACGTGGGACAATCTTCCGCAGTCACTCAGCTTTGCGGCATTACAGCTCGCGCCTGGCGATCATCCAGCGACGCTCGAGTTCCTGGATGCGAGCGGCCAACCCATCGTTTGGCTCACTCAAAAGGTTACCATCACGGTCCAGCCACCTGAACCCGGTGTGGGCGGACGTGCCGCGGACGTTGTTTTGTTCCTGAGCGAGGCGAAGAATTAACCGCCTGCCTTCTGGGCGTGAGCGGCGAGTTCCGCTTTGGCCTCGAGCAGGTCTTTTTGAAACGCTTCGCTTTTTAGGAAAGCTTGTGCGGTCGCTTGGCCAAGTGTTCTGCCCGCAAAGATGTCGAGCGGCGTGTGAACGCCACCCATGACGCGCAGCCAGCCTGACTCGGCGGCTTTTTCGTAGATTGCCTCTCTATGTTCGGGAAAGAGCTCCGCCAGAATCGAGGCGAACAATGTTGCGCGAATCGCATGGCCGCTCGGGTAGCTCGGTGTTGGTTTTGTTTCCTTGTCTATTACTGGGTTGAAACGGTTCGGCTCGGCGACGTAAGGACGTGGGCGGTTCCATAGACGTTTTGCCTGTTGGCTGACGGCGTAGGACTCGGTCTGGACTTGTTTCAAAAGGGCTTCGGTCTTGGGGAATTTGCCGGGCTGAAACCACGGAACGACTTTTGCCGTGAGATGAAACGGGGTCAGTTGTTGCTGGTCGCTGGCGTTGGCGAATTGTTCGGGCGTGTGAGCGGCGTAGACGTGGTAGGCCGATTCGCGATCTGCGATGTCTTCAGGTGACCCGGGAGCCGGCGGAGGAGGGAGAAGTTTGGAGGCGTCGGGTAGTTCGTTGGACGAAAGGTACGGGCCCGCCGCCGCGAGCGGCGTGAGGAGGCAGGCGAAAAGCAGCAGAAATGCAGGCCAGCGTGGATTCGGTTGCATAGAGCCGCAGATTTTTTGCAACCATGTCGCGAACCGCAAGAGGGTTGTGAAAGGATAAGTCCTCAAAAATGAGGAGATTTTGATCTTGCCCAAACCTGTGGGGCGCCGGGGGGCCCTTAGGTCAACAAGACAGGCGCGGCTCAGGTCGAAATCAACCTGGTTTTCGCTTCGGCAAGTGTCAGGCCGTCGATTTGGACGAGCTTCTGGCGAGACTTTTCACCTTGGACGACTGACACGGCGCGCTGGTTGACCCCGAGGGTGTCAGCGAGGAATTCACACAGCTCTTCGTTGGCTTTGCCTTCGAGCGCCGGAGCATGAACTTTCACCTTCAAAGCATCACCGAGCCAACCAGCGATTTGGTTCTTTGGCGCGTTGGGGATGGCTTTGATCGCGAGACGGCAGTTCATCAGGACAGCGCCTCGGCCAGTGAATCGATAATATCTTCTGCTGGTTCGCAACCGAGTGACAAGCGGACGAGCTCTGGCTCCAAGCCGCATTCACGCAGTGTCAGTACGCCGGCATCGCTTGTGACGAGATCGTAATGCGCGAGGAAAATGAACGGGCAAACGAGGGTCGTTTTCATCCCGAAACTCGCGCCTTTCGGCAACCGAAGGCGATCGTAGAAACCAGCGAGCGGGCCATCGACTGTGAAAGAGATCATACTCGCAAATGCATCCGAGCGTCGCGCGATCTTCTGAAAGTTTGCTTTCGAATCGGGGTGGCCGGACCAACGGAGGTTTTTAACCCGCGGATGTTGCCGCAGGAATTCCAATACGAGCGGGCCGGTTCTGGTTCACCTGGGCGATCACGGCTTGATAGTCGCGAATCTGTGCTGCGAGCCGACTGACATCACGGGTGTAAACCGGTTCTAACCGCATTGGAAGGTGTGTCCGGAATAGCTGCGCGTACGGGCTTTGGGGGTTTACGACAACGGCGCCCATGATGACATCGCCGTCGCTGGCGGCGTATTTGGTCAAACTGTTTACCGCGACGTCGCAGTAGCGCAGGACATCGACGTTCAGTGGTGAGGCGATGGTGGGATCAACGATCGCGATCGCGTCATGCTGGCGGCATAACGTGTGGATCGCTTCCATGTCCGGCGTTTGGATTAAAGGATTGGTCGGAGTTTCCACAACTACGCCTGCAATCGTGGCGCTGTGCTGCTCGAAAATCCGCTTCAAGGCGGCGAGATCGAAAATGTTGCTCTGAAAAATGTAATCGTCCCCGGGCGTTTTCGTGAATTTTCGAAGGATGGCGATGGTGTCGAGGTAGAGCCAGCCGAGCTGGATCCATTTGGTGCGTCCCCGTTGCGCCTGGAGTTCGGCGGCAACCCGAAAGGCTGAATAGACGGCATTCATGCCGCTGCAGGCGAGAAACACGTCTTCAGTCGTGACATTTCCGAAGGCATTCGCCACGGCGGCTTTTACTCGCCCCGGAGCGTAGCCTTCGAAGGAGGGCTCGGCCTGGGCTTCAGCCTCCTTTAGTTTGCCGACACGGAGGAGGTAGTCCTCGGCCTCTCGCGACGAGAGCATGGCCCCCGTGTGCTGCAGAAATGTTTTAGCGCTGGCGAATGTATCGTTATTTTCGACAAACGCGACGCCGCTGAGTCCGCCGTGCTCGATGATTTTGCATTCGGTCGGCGCAAGCCAGCTTTGCAGAGCGCGGGCCGAAGCGGGGGAGGCCGTGAGCCAGGCGAGGTGCCCGTCGAGCTTGAGCTCTTGGAGAACGTGTTCTGCCGCTTGCCGGAGGTAGGGATGCTGGACGAAGCGCGGATAACCGGAGCAAAGGTGCTGCATCGTTTCGGGCGCTTTTGTCTCATAGCCGATCACATCTTTCATCGTCGGCAGGCTACAGGAAACACCGTGAACGCTGGCGGGAATCCGTTTACCGAGAGGAATGTGAGCGAAGGCGGGCATAAAGCGGATATCCAAGAGAGACGCTTCCGGCAGGCGAACAAAAAGACATCTCTCGCGATTTGCCTTTGCTTTGCCGCTGCATTTCCTAATGCGATTTCCCGCATGAAATTCGTCTCTTGGAATGTCAACGGCGTGCGCGCAGTTCTGAAGAAAGGATTGCTCGACTTCATGAAAGCGTCCGACGCGGACGTGATCTGCTTGCAGGAGACGAAGGCGCATCCTGGTGATGTGCAACACGTAGAATGGCTGACGGGTTATGAGGCGTTTTGGAATTCGGCCTCGAAAAAGGGCTACAGTGGAACCGTCACGTTTACGCGCCGCAAACCGGTGAATGTTACGATGGGAATCGGCTCCCCGACGCACGACGGGGAGGGGCGCGTGGTGAACATGGAGTTCGACGAGTTTTTCCTAATCAATGTCTATCAGCCAAATTCCCAGCGCGGGCTGACGCGCCTCGATTATCGCGTGAAAGAGTGGGATCCCGCGTTTTTGGCTCATTTGAAAAAGTTGGATAAAAAGAAACCGGTGGTCTTTTGCGGCGACCTCAATGTCGCGCACACCGAAATCGATCTCACCAATCCCAAGACAAACCGCCGCAACGCAGGCTTCACCGACGAGGAGCGCGAGAGTTTCTCGAAGTTATTGGCGAGTGGCTTTGTGGATACATTTCGCGAGTTCGAAAAAGGTCCGGGCCACTACAGTTGGTGGAGCCAGATGGCGAACTGCCGCGCCCGGAACATCGGATGGCGCGTCGACTACTTCGTTGCGAGCGAGCGACTGCGGCCGTCATTGAAAAAGGCCTGCATCCGGCCGGACGTTTTTGGCAGCGACCATTGCCCGGTTGCCTTGGAGCTTAAGTAACAAAGATTGCCTGGAATAGAGGCCGCTCCAGAGTCGTGCGCGATGCCGTTGGAATTGAAAGAACTCATGCTGCACGATCCGCGCCTCACGCTTGGTGTGGCGGAAAGCATTACATGTGGCTGGCTGCAGGCTCGAATTGGTTCGGTTTCGGGCGCCTCAACTTTTTTTCTCGGCGGCCTGACGGCTTACGATGTTGAGCAAAAGATCAAACACCTGGGTGTGGAGCGAGAGCATGCCGTTTCTGTCAACGCGGTTTCCGCCCAAGTGGCTGAGCAGATGGCGCTCGGCGCGTGCTGGTTTTTCGGGTCGGATCTTGGTTTAGCCACGACAGGCTATGCTGAGCCTAGTGCGGCGATGGGCGTGGCTGAGCCGTTTGCATTTTGGGCATTGGCTCAGGTTCGGCAGGTGCCCACGCCTGTTGTTTTCAGCGGGAGAGTTTCGTTGTCGGGCGCGAGCCGGGTGGAGGCGCAGCGGCGGATGACGGACGCGGTTTTGAGCGAGTTGATCCGGTATCTGGTAGGTTTCCGCGAACGGGATTAGAGCCCGCGCGCTTCAACTT
Organism: Nibricoccus sp.; assembly: GCA_047600805.1. Lineage (GTDB taxonomy): Bacteria > Verrucomicrobiota > Verrucomicrobiia > Opitutales > Opitutaceae > JADKHC01. The sequence goes on along the minus strand of JASGKG010000001.1, from coordinate 3,340,895 downwards.
CGTCTTCGTCCCAGCCAAGGTAGTGGCCGAGTTCGTGGAGGTAAGTGAGTTTCACTTCTTCGTCGAAACGCCGCGTGTTGCCTTCGGCCTCGTCGTAAATGTTTTCCAGAAAAAGGAAAATCTGCGCGGGCACTGGATTTTCGGTTCCCCCCCGCAAACCATACGGTTCACCCACGAAAAGGCCTAAAATATCCTCGTCAAAGTCGTCGCCCAGCAGCGCTTCGTCGGGCCAGTCTAAATACATGACCGGTAGCTTTTCCGCCAGCGCACGAACTTCTTGCGGAAGTTTTTGCCGTACTTGGCTCACGACACGTTGGGCGCGCTTGATAAGTTCCTCAATGGACATGGCGCTGAAACATTTTGGAGATGCTGTACGTCTGGTGATTGTTCACGACAAAAATTCGATAACCTCACCACGTATGAAAAGCATGTTCAAATTGCCTCTGATCGCCGTCGCTGTCGCGATAGCGGCTCCCTTCACTTTCGCTGAAGACAAAGATACTCCGCCGCCACCGCCTCCGGGTGAACACGGCGGCCAGCACAAAGGTGGACCGCGCATGGACGGTATGAAATTCTACACAGAAAACCTCGATCTCACCCAGGCGCAGCAAGATCAATTGAAGCCCATCGTGGAGGCGCGACGCAAAGAGTTGGAAGCGATCCGCGACGACAAATCGCTTGAGCGTGACGCGAAGTTTGCCAAAGCCGGGGAGGTATTTAAGTCGTATCGGCCGAAAATCCGCGCGCTCCTCACGCCGGAGCAACAGAAGAAGTTCGACGAGTTGAAGGACGAGATGCCCGGGCGTCGCGGACCTGGTGGCCCTCGCAAAGAGAAATCCAAGGAGTAACAACCACTTTGGTCTTCGGGATTCACGCACGCCGGTCTTAAGCGACCGGCGTTTTATTTTTGGACACACGCCGGCGGGGGCCGCAGGATCGCCGGCCATGAGTAGACCTCGCATCATCATCGCCGGTGGCGGAGCTGCCGGATTTTTCGCGGCCATAGCCTGCGCCGAGACAAATCCGAGCGCGGAGGTCTATATCTACGAGCTCACGGCTCACGTTCTCTCAAAGGTCCGCGTTTCCGGCGGCGGTCGCTGCAACGTCACGCACAACTGTTTCGACCCGCGCGAACTGGTGAAGCGTTATCCCCGCGGTTCACGCGAATTGCTCGGCGCGTTTTCAAGATGGCAGCCGCGCGACACGATCAACTGGTTTGCCTCGCGAAAAGTCGAACTAAAGACCGAGGAGGACGGACGCATTTTCCCGGTTACAGATGATTCGGCAACGATCATTGAGTGCCTGACTCGGGCCGCGGATTCTGCCGGCGTGCGCTTACACACGGGCTGTGGAGTGAGTGATGTTCAACGTGTTCAGGATGGCAACGAGTTGATGGTCACTTTGTCGAGCGGCGAAGTAATCTCATGTGGACGGCTGCTCATTGCCACGGGAGGCGGAAAAATTGCAGGCGGCCTCGGCCTTGCGCAGAGACTTGGCCATACGATCGAGCCGCCGGTGCCGTCGTTGTTCACGTTTCACATCGGCGATCCGTGTCTAAAGGATCTCGCAGGGCTGTCGGTGGAAAACGCGGTGGTTTCGGTTGGCCAATTCAAGCTTCGCGAGCAGGGCCCCTTGCTCGTGACGCATTGGGGATTGAGCGGGCCGGCGGTCTTGAAGCTCTCGGCGTGGGGAGCTCGCGTGCTCCACAGCGTAGACTACAAATTTTCTCTTTCGATCAACTGGCTCGGCGGTCGCGCGATGGAGGTGGTGCGAGCCGAGTTGTCCGCTGCGCGGGCCGCGAATGCACGCAAGCAAATCGGCACATGGAATCCATTTTCACTCCCGCAGCGCCTCTGGGAACGCTTGGTAGAAACGGCGGGTGTGCCGACTTCCACGGTGTGGACTTCGTTGTCGAACCAGGCCGCAAATGCCATGGCTGCCAAACTCTGCGCGACTGAACTCCAGGTGAACGGCAAGAGCATGAACAAGGAGGAGTTTGTCACCTGTGGAGGAGTTCGGCTTGGAGAGATCGATTTCAAAACGATGCAGAGCCGCATTTGTCCAGGGCTGTTTTTTGCCGGCGAAGTGCTCGATATCGACGGCATCACCGGAGGCTTTAACTTTCAGGCTGCTTGGACGACAGGGTGGCTGGCGGGCAAGGCGATGGCGAACGTCGGCACAGCATGATGTCATATTGGCAAATTTTACTCCTGATTTTGCCGGTGTTTGCTTTGATCGGCATCGGCGTTGGACTGAGGCGTCTTTCGTGGCTCACCGCGGAAGCCGATTCGAGCGTGCTGAAGGTGGTGGTCAATTATTTGTACCCGTGCCTCATCTTCGAAAACGTTCTGGGCAACGATGCGCTGCGCGTTCCTTCGAACCTGGCCCTCGCGCCGCTCAGTGGGCTGGTGATGATGGCGCTGACCATCGTGGGGTCGTTGTATTTCGGGCGGATGCTCGGACTGACGGTTGGGCACGGTTTGCGGACGTTTGCGTTTGCAGTTGGCATCAACAACTACGGCTACATCCCGATTGCGCTCATGGCGGCGATGTTCGGCCCCGCCAGCGTCGGTGTGCTCCTGGTGCACAATGTTGGTTGTGAAGCGGCGATCTGGACTGTTGGCATTCTGGTGCTTTCAGGTTTGTCCCTTCGTGAAGGTTGGAGAAAACTGCTTAATCCGCCAGTGGTCGCGCTGGTCTTGGCGCTGACGGGGAATCTCCTCGGTGTCGGGCCCTACGTGCCGGCGTTTGTTAGCGAGATCATTCATCAAAGTGCCGTGTGTGCGATTCCCATCGGTCTGATGCTGATTGGTGGAACGCTCGAACAATACTTGGCAAAGCCACGCGAACTTTTTGAGCCGAAGGTAACGTTGAGTGCGTGTCTGCTGAGGCTGGGATTGTATCCCGTGTTGTATTTGCTACTCGCGAGATATCTTCCGTGCACAACGGAACTGAAGCGGGTCCTCATCGTGCAAGCGGCGATGCCCGCGGGCATTCTCCCGATCGTGATCGCGAAACATTACGGTGGGCAGCCTCTCGTCGCGGTTCGCGTCGTCATTGGAACGACAGCCTTGGGGATTCTTGTCATACCTTTGTGGATACGACTGGGGCTGGCCTGGGTATTCTGATTGACGCGCATGAAAAAGGCCGTGACGTGATGCACGGCCTTTGTTGGACGTCGTTGAAAGCAGCGGTTAGTCTTCGAGGCTGAACTTGATCGGGATGACCAGGCTGACTTTGACCGGGGTGCCGGCCTTTTGAGCGGGTTTAAACTTCCAATTCTTCACGGCCTGGATCGCAGGTGCATCGAAACCATTGTTGGTCGACTTCGAGACCGCGCAATTGGTTACGGCGCCTGTTTCGTCAATTTCCACTCTGAGGGCGACAACGCCGGAAACATTGTCGCGACGAAGCTCAGCCGGATATTCCGGAGGCGGCGTCTTGACCGGCATCGGCTTGACGTCGAAGTCCGGGCCTTCGGCGGCAACGGCCGTCGGCGTGATAAAGGTGCTCGCGAGCAAGCTGAAAACGAGGGCGAGGGCGGATGTCTTGAAGTTTAACATGACTTTTGCGTGAACGGCCGGATTGGTAGTCGTTGACGCGGGATTGTGGAGCTCAAAGAGCTTCTCTGGGTAATGAACCTCAGAAAACGCTGAGGGTTTGCGCGGATTTCCGCTTGCGAAAGCGCCCAAGCCGGATGCTATGGCCAACTCTCTTTTCACGATGGAGCTTCCGAATCCTGAACACGTCCTCCGCCTGGCGGGTGAGTTGAATCTGAAAGTCCACCAAGTGGCTTCCACCGCGCAATTGCTGAAGGAAGGGGCCACGGTTCCGTTTATCGCGCGTTACCGCAAGGAGGCGACGGGAGAACTCGACGAAGTGGCCGTGACCGCGATTCGTGACCGACTCGAACAACTCGCGGCGCTGGACGAACGTCGCGCGGCGATCACTGCCTCTCTCAAGGAGCGCAATCTGCTCACTGAAGAATTGTCGAAGAAACTGGCTGCCGCCGACACGCTGACGCTGCTCGAGGATATTTATCTTCCGTTCCGCCCGAAAAAGCGCACGCGTGCGACGATTGCCCGCGAGAAAGGACTCGAGCCCCTCGCCGAACTCCTCTGGGCGCAGGACGCAGCGACCGATCCACTTGCTTCCGCCAAAGAGTATGTAGGCCGCGAATACACGGCCGACGACGGCAAAAATCAGAAGAGCAAAATCGCCAGCACGGACGAGGCCTTGTCGGGCGCGCGTGATATTCTGGCCGAACGCATCAGTGACGAAGCCGCTGCGCGCGCCAAACTGCGTGCCCTCTATTTGAGGGACGCGATCGTCTCCTCGAAAGTGATTTCCGGCAAAGAAGCCGAAGGCGCCAAATTCAAAGACTACTTCGACTGGACCGAGCCGCTTGCGAAGACGCCGAGTCATCGTTTGCTCGCGATGCGCCGTGGTGAGAAGGAATTGATGCTGATGATGCGCATCACCGTCGACGAGACGGCGGCGTTGGCGGAGTTGGAACCCTTGTTCGTTAAAGCGAGGAATCCCGCTGCCGAGCAGGTTCGCCTCTCCGTGCAAGACGCGTTCAAGCGTCTGCTCGCGCCCGCGATGGAGACCGAAATGCGCCTGGACTCGAAGAAGAAGGCCGACGAAACGGCCATCAAGGTGTTTGCCGAAAACCTGCGCGAACTTCTGCTGGCCTCCCCGCTGGGCCGGAAAGTTGTTTTGGCGATCGACCCTGGTTTTAGAACCGGTTGCAAAACCGTTATTCTCGATCGGCAGGGCAAGTTGCTGCACAACGACGTCATTTATCCGGATCAAGGCGCTGCGAAAACGGAAGAGGCGAAGGAGAAGCTCGCCGGCTTCGTAAAGTTTTTCCAAGTCGAAGCAATTGCTATCGGCAACGGCACGGCTGGCCGTGAAACGGAACTGTTTGTGCGGTCGCTCGGGCTGCCGGCGTCGATTCCCGTTGTGATGGTCAACGAGTCCGGGGCGTCGATCTACTCGGCCAGCGAAGTGGCGCGCGAGGAGTTTCCCGACCTTGATCTGACGGTGCGCGGTGCGGTCTCGATTGGACGGCGCTTGATGGATCCGCTCGCGGAACTCGTTAAGCTCGACCCGAAAAGCATCGGCGTCGGACAATACCAGCACGACGTCGAACAAAACGCGCTGAAACGCTCGCTCGACGATTGCGTCGTCTCTTCCGTGAACGGCGTGGGTGTGGAGTTGAACACCGCGTCGAAACAGCTTCTAAGCTATGTCTCCGGTCTGAATACCGCGACGGCGGCGAGCATTGTTTCCTGGCGAAATGAAAAAGGCCCGTTCAAGTCGCGCGCCGAACTGTTGACGGTGCCGCGCCTCGGGCCGAAAGCGTTCGAGCAGGCCGCTGGATTTTTGCGCATTCGCGACGCGGCGCATCCGCTCGATGGTTCGGCCGTGCATCCGGAAAGTTATCCGGTGGTGGAAAAAATGGCCGCCGATCTTGGAGTGACGGTGGCTGATTTGGTACGCGACGCGGCGCTGCGGAAAAAGATTAAGCTAGAAAACTACGTCACGGAGAAGGTCGGCCTTCCGACGCTGAATGACATCATGTCGGAGCTGGCGAAGCCCGGCCGCGATCCGCGCCAGAAGTTCGAGGCGTTCTCGTTCGCCGAGGGCGTGAACAAGCCGGAAGATCTGAAGCTTGGGATGAAGCTGCCTGGCATCGTCACCAATGTAACGGCGTTCGGAGCCTTCGTTGATATTGGCGTTCACCAGGACGGTCTGGTTCACGTGAGTCAATTGGCCGACACCTTTGTGAAAGATCCGGCGGAAGTGGTAAAGGTCTCGCAGCGCGTGACTGTGACAGTGACCGAAGTGGATCTCGCTCGTAAACGCATCGCGCTTTCGATGCGCAGCAAACCCGAACTAGGCGCTAAGACTAATTCACCGTCTCAAGGACCTCGCACCAGCCCGGGCAACTCAGGCGGCCGCAGTTTCGGTTCTCCTGCGCCTGCACCGCGTTCGCAGCAATCCCTGACAGGCGATTGGTTTAGTGCGGCGCTGAACAAAAAGAAGTGAGGCGCCGTCAGCGCGCTGGCCGCAGCCTGCGGTCCTCTGAGATCGCAGGCGGTCGCACCTGTGTAATTATTGATCTGCGCTAAACAGAAAACGAACGTGTGAACGCCTGACGGCTAAGCCGCTTAGAACATTGTCATCGCGCGAGCGCTCTCGACGATCACCCAAGCCACTCCGGCGATTCCGGCGACGAACAGTGCGAGCTTCACAATTTTCCGCCGACGCATCCGGCTTTCGTACCGATCGGAACTGAACGGCGCGATGCTTTCGGTCTGCGACATGAAGCTTACGAACTGCGCGTTCCGCAGGCGCGTTGTACGAATAAGAGTATTATCGACGCGACCCATTCGGATCGCGGGACGATGAAATAGACTCTTAACGACGTACAACATGGCTGCGGGGTAGACTAATAACTTAAAAAAGTGTTCGTTTTTTCAATGTGAAAGCGGCACGCTCCCGACTTTTCACGTCGTTTTCACCGCGTTTTCACTGGTTATGCATCGCTTCAATTACGTCGGGCAAAGTCTACATTGTGAGTCGGTCGACCTCGCCACGGTCGCGCAATTGTACGGAACTCCCACATACGTCTATAGTACCGGAACCATTTCCGATAACTATAACCGTCTTTCGAAAAGTCTGACCGGCCTCGACGTGCAGATCTGTTATGCGATGAAGGCGAATTCAAATCTCGCTCTTCTTAAGCACTTTGCGAATCTCGGTGCCGGTTTCGATCTTGTCAGCGGCGGCGAAATTCGGCGGGTGATCGCGGCAGGGGCAGATTTGAAGAAAAGTGTTTTTGCCGGTGTCGGCAAGACTGAGGCCGAGATCAAGCTGGCGCTCGAATCAGGTATTTTTTCGTTTCATGTTGAGAGTGAACCCGAACTGGCGCGTATCGACCACGTTGCCGGTAAAATGGGAGTAAAAGCCCCTATTGCCATCCGTGTGAATCCGGATGTCGACGCCCGCACGCACGCAAAGATCACAACGGGCAAGAGCGACAACAAGTTCGGTATTCCCTTTAAGTACGCGCCGGCGGCTTACGAAGCGGCGGCCAAGTTTAAGAACATCGTTGTGAAGGGCGTGCAGATCCACATCGGCTCGCAACTTACGGAAATCACTCCGTTCGTCGAAGCGGTCGAGAAGCTGGCGCCGTTTGTAGCCGACCTGAAGGCCCGCTTTGGCATTAGTTATTTCTCCCTAGGTGGTGGTATCGGCATTATTTATCGCGACGCGCTCGCCAGCGGACAGCAGGCTTGGTGGGACGCGCAACCGGCTGATGCCCGCCCGATTACTCCCGAAGCATACGGCGCTGCCTTGGTGCCGCTTCTAGAACCTTTGGGGCTTAAGATTCTGTTAGAGCCTGGCCGTTTCATGGTGGGCAATGCCGGCGTGCTTCTCTCGCGTGTCGAGTATCTCAAGCGCGGCCACGGTAAGAACTTCCTGATCCTCGATGCCGGTTTCAACGACCTCGTGCGTCCCGCGATGTACGAGAGTTACCATGAAATCGTTCCGCTTCACCGCGACACGACGCGTCGGGCTTTGAAGGCCGATATCGTCGGTCCGATTTGCGAAAGTGGCGACTGCTTTGCCAAGGATCGCCAGATTCAAGAAGTTGGCGAAGGCGAGTACGTGGCGTTCATGAGCGCCGGCGCGTACGGTTCCACGATGTCGAGTCGGTACAACAGCCGCGCCCTGCCTGCTGAAGTGGTGGTAAAAGGTTCGGTTTTTGAACTTGCGACCGCTCGTGAGAGTTTCGATGCGATGATTGCTTCCGAAAAGGTGCCTGCCTTTTTGCGTTAACGTGAAAACCACGACGCACACGCTTCGTAAACTCAAAGGGCAGCGCCCGATCGCTTGCGTGACTGCGTACGATGCGATCACGGCACGCCTGGCGAGCGAAGCGGGGATCGATGTGATTCTCGTCGGCGACTCTGTCGGAAATACGATTCTTGGTTACGAAACCACCGTGCCGGTGACGCTGGACACGATGTGCCATCACACGGCCGCGGTCGTCCGCGCCAAACCGGAGTCGCTGGTGGCGGCGGACGTGCCGTTTGCGGAAGCGCACTACGATTTCGAACGCGTGCTCCGAGCCTGCCAGCGCCTCATGCAAGAAGCCGGTGCCGAAGCGGTAAAAATCGAAGGTGGTGCATTGCTGGCTCCGACCATTGCGCGCCTGGTCGAGGCGGGCGTGCCGGTTTGGGGACACATCGGCCTCAAGCCGCAGCAGGTGCATGCGTTGGGGCGTTACAAGAAGTTCGGCACCAATGCGGCCGAGGCTGAAAGCTTGATGGCTGACGCTCTCGCGCTGGAGAAAGCGGGCGTTTTTGCGTTGCTGATCGAAATGGTCGACCCGGGGCTCGCTCGCACGTTGACCGAAACGGCGAAAGTGCCGGTCGTCGGAATCGGCGCCGGACCTCATTGCGACGGGCAGATTCTGGTTTACACCGACATGCTTGGGCTCTCCTCAGGCTACGTCCCAAGCTTCGTTCAAAAATTCGGAGAAGCGGGCGAACAGTTTAAAAAAGGTTTCGCCTCGTATACCGAGGCGGTGCGGAACAAAAAGTTTCCGCCGAGCGCTAACTAGTCTACTTTAGGCAAAGCTGTCTCTCGTGCTTCCGCTTTCGTTTACCTGTTAACATGAACTTCGCTGTTATCGGAGCCGGCGCTTGGGGAACTGCTTTCGCGGTGCATCTCAGCCGCCTTGGCCACACCGTTACGCTCGTGCCCCGACGGTTTGAGCAAGCAGTCGCCCTGTCGACGACTCATGAAAACACGGAGTATTTGCCGGGCATCGCGCTCCCGCAAAGTCTGCAGATCGGTCATGAACTCGCGCCGGTGTTGATGGAGGCGGATGTCGTGATGCTGGCTTGTCCCGCGCAAGCGTTGCGAGAGACCTGTCTGCGCGTTCGCGATTCGCTCGGCTTGGCGACACAATTGAAACTTGTCGTGAGTTTGGCGAAGGGCTTGGAACTGGGTTCTCATCTTCGTCCGACAGAAGTGATTTCAGCGGTTTTGCCGCGGTACGCTGCCGCGGCGCTCACGGGCCCGACGAATGCAGCGGAAGTGGCCCGCGGCAAACCGTCGGCGATGACGCTCGCAGCGATCCGTCTCGACCAATTTATCAGTGCGGCGCAAGCGGCACTGAGCGGGCCTACGCTAAGAGTCTACACGAGCGACGACGTTGCGGGCGTGGAGTTTGGCGGCTGTCTCAAGAACGTGTACGCCATCGCCGCGGGTTGTTGCGACGGTTTGACCCTCGGTGACAACAGCAAGGCGGCGCTGCTGACGCGCGCTTTGGCCGAGATGGTACGGGTGGGGCAGGCGCTCGGAGCACGGCCGGAAACTTTTTATGGGCTGAGCGGGTTTGGCGATTTGGTCGCGACGTGTCACGGCGGCTGGAGTCGCAACCGCGAGTTCGGTCAGCGGATTGGCGAGGGCCGATCGGTTGCGGAGTTGTTGGCCGGTCGCAAGACGGTCGTGGAAGGTTATAAAACGACTGAATCTTTCGCGGAGCTTTGTGTAGCGCGCGGTATTGATGCTCCCATTTTGTTGGAGATGCGCGCGATGCTGCTTGGCGAAAAATCGCCGGCAGACGTGCTCACAAGCCTGATGACGCGTGAATTGAAGCGAGAAACGTGAAGGATCGCGGGACGCCTGCGATGTCGCCGCGGTTACTTTTTTCCACGCAGCCGATCCCAGAGGCCAGGTTTCTTGGCCTTGACGCCCAGTTCGGGAATTTGGGCCATCGCGTCTTCAGGTAGTTGCTCCGCGAGGTAACTTCGGAGCTGGTCCATGTCAGCAAAGGGAACGTAAATGGGATGCCGGTAGTGCTGTCCCCGCAGGCGGTTCGCAAAAATTCCAAAGCCGAGTTCCGCCATCCGATCTGCGATTTTGTTGAGCTTGTCCATCCCGAGTGGCTCAGGAACTGGATTAAGTTTCACTGCGCTACGAACTTGGCCTTCCAAGTCCATCAGCTCCTGTGTGAGACGGGTTCGTTCAGAAGGATCAATGGATTGCTTACGGCGAGCCGCCAACTCGTGGTACTTGTCGATAAGCGCTTTGGTTTGATCGGGATCGCTCACGGTTTCTATCATAGCCGACTGCCGCCGGTTTCAACTCTGATTACGCAGAACCTTGCAGGTAAACCGTCTGCCGTTGGGACGCTCGAGGAATAGACCCTAGGGATTTTGCGGCAATCGGGCGCAAGCGGCAGACGATCTTGGGGGCGCGTGGTCGGTTGGAGCGATCCGGACGTTTTGAGTGCGGTTAAATTGGTTCGGCGGCTTGAAGGTTTGTGAAATGTGTGTCCTGTAGGCCGTCGCAACCCATTAGTATTACTGCAATACCCCATGAGTGAATCCACAACTAACACGGCATTAGATCGTAAGCACAAGCTCGTCATCTTCGCCTCGTCCTTGGGTACCGTTTTCGAATGGTACGATTTCTACATCTATGGAACACTTGCCGCGTTCTTTGGGAAACTCTTTTTCCCGCCCGAAAACGAAACCGCAGGATTTCTATCGAGCCTGGCGCTTTTCGGAGTGGGGTTTTCGGTGCGACCGTTTGGTGCGCTGGTATTCGGCCGCATCGGTGATCTGGTCGGGCGGAAGTACACGTTTCTCGTGACAATCCTTGTCATGGGTTTGTCCACGGCGTTCGTCGGCATGTTGCCCACTTACGCCCAGATCGGCTGGCTGGCGCCCATCATCTTGGTGGTGCTGCGTCTCGCGCAAGGGTTGGCGCTCGGCGGCGAATATGGCGGTGCTGCGACGTATGTTGCCGAACATGCCCCCAAGGGTAAACGAGGTGCCTTCACGAGTTGGATACAAACGACGGCCACATTGGGATTTTTCCTTTCTCTGGCTGTGATTCTGGGCGTGCGCTCCGCGCTTTCGCCCGAGGCATTTGCGTCGTGGGGTTGGCGCGTCCCGTTTCTCGTTTCGATAATTCTGCTCGGTGTTTCTGTCTATATCCGCCTCAAGCTCCACGAGTCGCCGGTGTTCGCTGAGATGAAGGCACAGGGCAAAACGTCAAAAGCCCCGCTGACCGAAAGTTTCGCCCATTGGCCCAACGCACAGCTCGTTCTTCGTGCCCTTTTCGGCGCCACCGCGGGCCAGGGCGTCGTTTGGTATGCCGGACAATTTTACGCGTTGTACTTCCTGACCACGACGTTGAAGGTCGACTACGTGAGTGCCTATATGATGGTTGCGGTAGCGCTGCTCATCGGCACGCCATTCTTCGTTATTTTCGGCCGGCTTTCGGATCGGATCGGACGAAAAAAGATCATGCTCACCGGTTGTTTGTTGGCGGCGCTTACGTACATGCCGATTTTTAGGGAGCTTACAAAAGCGGCCAACCCGACGCTGGCCGAGGCGATGCAGGCTTCTCCTGTCGTGCTTCATACGATCGAGTATCGCAACAATATCGAATTGGCCTTCGCCTCAATGAGCGATGCGGCCGGGAAAATTGTCGGCTATAAGAAGGTTCAAACGCCGGCTGAAAAGGCGCGTAATTTCCTCAATGCGCGCGGCGTTCCGTTTACCCTGGCTCCGGCGCGCTCCGATGCGCCGTTGCGGTTGGATGTGGCGGAGCGGACAGTGCTGGGTTTCGATGCCAAAGCTTACGAGATGGCGCTTGCGCCGGCAGGTTATCCGAAGGCGGCGGACAAGGAGCTGATCAACCGCCCCGTGGTCATCGTGCTGCTTACCATCCTTATGTTGTATGTAGCGATGGTTTATGGGCCGATCGCCGCGTTTTTGGTCGAGCTGTTTCCGACGCGCATCCGCTACACGTCCATGTCGCTGCCTTATCATATCGGTAACGGCTGGTTCGGTGGGTTTCTCCCGCTCATCGCTGCGTCAGTGGTGGTTTTCACCGGCGACATTTACGCCGGCCTTTGGTATCCGATCGGCGTGGCTTTTGTAGGATTTATCGTAGGTTTGGTTGCTCTGCCGGAGACCAAGGATAACGACCTTTGATGCCCGGCGCGCATTTTGCGCTCGGCAAAATAAAAACGGGCCCGGAGTTTTCCGGGCCCGCTGTGAAGAGCGAAATCTGGCGCGTGTGCGTTACTCGATGATGTAGCCCTCTTCGCCATGTTCGGCGACATCGAGGCCTTGTGATTCATCCTCCTCGGAGACGCGCAGGCTGCCGAATGCAAACGCAACGACCTTAGCGATAACGATTGTTGCGACGACGGACCAAACGAGGACGATCCCGCCGGCTTTGAGTTGTTCGAGCCATAAGGCGCGGTTTGCGATGGGCGCCAGGTTGGCGTTGACGGCTGTGGTCGCGAAAACGCCCGCGAAAATCGTGCCGATGGTGCCGCCAACGGCGTGAACGCCGAAGGTGTCGAGTGAGTCGTCGTATTTGAATTTCGCTTTGAGGAAATTACACGCCGCGAACGTGGCTGCGCCGGCCACCAACCCGATCAACACCGCACTGCCCGCTGTGACGAAACCGCTCGCAGGCGTGATGGTGGCCAGCCCGGCGACCGCGCCCGAGCAGAAACCGAGCACGCTGGGTTTGCCGCGATAAATGAACTCGAGCATCGGCCACGTGAAGCAACCGGCCGCGGCCGCGAGCGTGGTCGTGACGAACGCGTTGACCGCGATGCCGTCGGCGGCGACGGCGCTGCCGGCGTTAAAGCCATACCAGCCGGCCCAGAGCATGCCCGTGCCGGTCATACAGAAAACCAGGCTGTGCGGGGGCATGGGTTCCTTGCCGTGCCCCATGCGCTTGCCGAGCACAATGCACAGGGCCAAAGCGCTCCAGCCCGAAGTCATGTGCACAACAATGCCGCCGGCGAAGTCGATCGCTTTGATTGCGGAGTTCGGGTTGAACTGGCCGTTCATCCAGCCGTCAATGCCCCAGACCATGTGGGCGACGGGAAAATACACGACGAACATCCAAATTACGCTGAAGAGCATGATCGCTTTGAACTTCATGCGCTCCGCGATGGCGCCGATGGTGAGCGCCGGCGTGATGATGGCGAACATCAGCTGGTAAACCATGAAAAGGCTGTGCGGCACCCACTGCGCGTAGTCGCGATTTGGTTCGATGCCGACGTTGCGGAGAAAGCTGAACGACCAGCCGCCGATGAACGAGTTGCCACGCGAGAAAGTGAGGCTGTATCCAAAAGCCCACCACAAGATCGTGACGACGCCGGCCAGTCCGAGACATTGGGCGAGAATCGACAGCACGTTCTTTCGCCGAACCAATCCACCGTAGAAAAGAGCCAAGCCCGGCAGTGTCATGAACAACACCAGCGCGGCGCTTGTCATCATCCAAGCACTGTGGCCGGGGGCTCCGTGGGGAACCTTTGATTGGGCGACGCCGTCCGTGACACGGGCTGCGTTGTTAATGCTCGCTTCAACATCGCCGATTCGTTGTTCGAGCGTGGGCTCGGGCAGTGCTGGTGCAGGCGCGGTGGCCGCGGCCGAGCGGATTGGGAGGAGGACGCCCGCAAGGGCGACCGTGAAGGCACAGAGGAGGGATTTCATAGGCACTCGTAACGTTGGTTCGTCGAGCCGCGTTTCAGCTGACGTGCGCTAGTGCCTAAAGAGGGTTTTGGCGTGTGTTGCGCGGCCAGCTGGCGTCGGCCCTGTCCAGAAACAAGAGAGCCTTGAGGCTAGCGGGGAAAAGGGTGATGAATAGCTTTTATCCAATGAAATGTTTTCATGAAATCCGACCGTGATCATCTTCCTTTGACGAACACCGCTTTCGCAGCCCTTCTTATGTAAGCCCATGGAGGTCAAAAATAATCCGCAAATTCTGGAAAAACTGAGGAAGCTTCTGTGCGCTCTTCAGGTTCATATTTGCGATGCCGTGGTTGCCTCGCGTGGCGCTCACGCAAAGTCGTTTTCGAAAGTCGCAGCGGTGACGGAGGCGGATACGATTTACCAAATTGATCGTATCAGCGAGGCGGCGATTCTCAGTTGGTTCGAAGAAAACTGGCCGCGCTCACTCCCGGTCGCGGTGGTGATGGAGGGCATCGAAGATTGCGAGCAAGTCACGTTTCCGCGCGGCACGCCGGTCGGAAAAACTGAGTGGAAATGTATTTTGGACCCGATCGATGGGACGCGTTGTATCATGTACGACAAGCGCAGCGCTTGGTCGCTGGGCGGAATCGCGCCTCAACGTGGTCCGAAAACGAATCTGACCGACATTGTTGTCGCTGCGATGACTGAATTGCCGACGACGAAGCAGGTGCGCTCCGACCAATTTAGCGCCTTTCGTGGCGGGAAGCTGCACGCCACGGCGAGGGATATCCCGAGTGGCGCTCTTCGGCGACTGGCCGTGCGGCCTTCGCAGGCGCGCGACTTCAAACACGGCTTTGCCTCTTTCTCCCGGTTTTTCGTCGATGGCCGGGCGCTGACCTCAAAGATCGAGGAGGATATTTGGGCTGAGCTGCATAAGGCGGAATCCGGTGCGACGCCGTTGGTTTTTGACGATCAGTATATCTCGACCGGTGGGCAACTCCATGAGTTGATGACGGGCAGGGATCGGCTCGTGGCGGATATCCGCCCGCTCGTGTTTGGGAAACTTGGAATCGCTTCTTCGCTCGTCTGCCATCCCTACGATTTCTGCACGGCCATGTTATTGGAGATAGCAGGCGGTGTGGTAGAGGCTCCTTTGGGAGGTCCGGTACGCGCGGCGCTGGATACCACGTCACCTGTGGCATGGATCGGTTACGCGAATCCCTATTTGGCCCGCCTCGCCAGGCCGGCGGTGCGAAGGGCGTTGAAGCGGCATTTGGCCTAGAGGAGCCAACCGTTGTGGCGGTGTTGTCTGTTTGCTGCAGGGGAATTTGTCAGATGGCGTAAATAACTATCGGACAAGGTGCTTTGAGTCTCTTCACGAATGTTTCATGATAGCTGGTTAGTGCGTGACAGACAGTTTCATGAATCGCTTACAGAGTTTTGGATCGAACGGTCGCCGGGATTTGCTGTCGAATAGGGCTGTTCGATCGCCATGATGAAAATTTACCCCGCTCTCGTTATTATTTTGCTGGCGGCTCCGGCTCTCTCGGGGCATGCGGGCGAGGTGAAGAAATCGGCGGCGGTTGTTCGCACTGAGAAAGAAATGGTCCGAGAGGTTGCTGATGGGCCGGCGCAAGTGGAAACCAAGGGGCGATCCATCATGCGACTGAGCGACGATGTGGTGATTCAGGGGCGCCCTTGCAAGCGTGGCTGGTTGCGGCTTCACCCGAACGGTGTGCCATCGTCTTTTACCCTTTCGCGCGAACTGCGGATTGGTAGCCTGCAAATTCCGGCTGACACTTGGGTGCAGCAGAACGAAAAAGGCGTCGTCGTGTTGTGCGCGTTCCCCGCCGACACCGAAGTTCAGGGGTTAGTCTGCCGAGGCACCGGCGGAGCGAAGGGGGTGCAAGTCGAGCTTCATCCCTCGGGCACGTTGAAGAAGATGTTTCTCGCTCGCGATACTTACATCCAAGGCGTGCCCTGTGCGGCCAACATGTTTAGCGGGATGGTGGAATTTTATGAAAATGGGCGGCTCAAGAGCTGCAAGCTGAGCGATGCCTACACGTTTGACGGTGTGGCGTACAAAAAAGGAGCACGCGTAGAGTTCCCTGCTCCCGAACTTCGTCCGATTGCGGCGAATTGACTGCGGAGTTTAGCGAAGCTGGAGAATAAACCTCTCCCATTTCTTTTGAAACTCAACCATGTCCACCGCACCAAGCGCGAGTTGCAGGCTTTTATAACCCGTCGGGTCATCTTGGGCGTTAGCGGTAAAGGAGTGGTAGTATTTCTTCAGCAGATTTTTCTCCTGAAGGTAGTAACACAGGTACCGTGATTGCCCGTAATATTGGCTGTAGTTTGGGTTATTTTCCTCGCCGTAGAACTCAGCTGGCGTGAGCGCCATCAGCTTTTCGAAGGGCAATATTTTTCCTTCGCGTATGGCTTGCTGAAGCTTAGGCAGCCGCCAGTTGATTTCTCCGACGATGTGGCCGTTACGCTCCGCACATTGTTCGAACAAAGACGCGAGGCCTTCATTAAACCACGTTGGGCAGTTCGGGAAATTGGCTCGTATGAAGGGATGGACGAGCTCGTGCACGAGCGTTCCCTCTCCGGTCGAGATATTCATCACGAGGGCGTGGTGCTTGGGAGAATAGTAGCCATACGGAGTGGTCGGCTCGTCGTGGAAGAGTCGCCAAGCGTTGCGCCTATAGCTCCGGGAGTTTTCGAAGAGCCAAATGTCGATGACCTCTTCGGGATCTTTTTCGAAAAAGTCTTTCTTCAGATGTTCGGTGGCCCACCGAATTGTTTGCAGAGAGCTTTCGCGCGCTCGAGGAGGTTGGTCGCTCAGCACGACGAACGCCTCTTCCTCGTCGAGGTTGAACTCGTCCGGCAGCTGTTTTCGCAATGCTCTGACGTGCTCATCATAAGTTTGGGCCGCATCCGCCGGTACGAGTGGGAATGTCGCTCCCAAAACCAAAGAGCAGAAGAGTGTTCTGAGGGTCATGAGCTCGCTAAGTTCACTCGGGTAACTTCGCGTTCGAAGCTCTCGGCTGTGAAGAGTGTTAGGGGTCGCAGGCCGGCAAGCGGAGCAAACCATCGATCAGGGATAATTTCGAGGCGGGTATTGAGATGCGTCGCGATGGAGTTGTAATAATCGCGAGCGAGTGCGATGCGCGTTTCAGTGTCGGAGAGTTCGCGCTGGAGTGTTAAAAACGAAGCGCTCGTCTTTAGCTCCGGGTAACGTTCGGCGATGGCAACGATGACCTGGCCAGCACTGTCCACATCTGGCCCGGGTTGGCCGGGAGGAGTGGCGATGGCCTGGCTGCGCAGAGAGGCGATTTCTTTTTGGATCGAGTTCTCGTGGTCGCATAAACCTTTCAAAACCTCCACGAGCCGGGGTATCAAATCTGATCGCCGTTTTAGTTGCACATCGATCAACGACCACGCTTGAGCGGCGCGATTGCGTAGCTGGACGAGGCTGTTGTAGGCCATCCATAACCATCCAAAGAGCCAAACAAGCAGCGCTGCGCAGCCGAGCCCACAAAGCGCCGCGATGTTGGGTGCGAGATTTGTGGAGTGGTATTGAATGGCTGCGGCTCCGGGGAGCAGCAACAAGGTCAATCCTCCGAATATCCAAAACTGCCAGCGATAGCTTCGTGCGACACGCGCCTCACCGTTGCAGGAAATTAAGAACATGTCCTGCGTGTCGTCGAAAGCGATTTCGGGGGCGACGACGTCGGCGCGTTCGCGGGCGTGACCTGCAACGAAGAGGTTGGCATCGAGCGGGATCGCCTGTTCGCTAAACCGGCGGTGTCCAGTGGAGTCCGAAATCTCGAAACGCGGACCTTTGCTGAAGTAAAGCGCCTGGCTGCGATTCACGCTCTCCGAAAAGATCGTGAGCGGTTGGATTTCTGCGCGCGCGGGTTGAATTAATACCGAACCGGTTTCGTCCTCGACGTAGAACGAGGGAGCTTCGCCGCCATCGGCGACCTGTTTCCAGCCCGACTTGTAGACCTGTCGCGTGTGAGTCTTACCGTCTTTGTCGGTGTACGACTCGGTTTCCCAGCGGCCCCATTCTTCCTCGATCGAATAGCGGTACCAGACGCATTCAGCATTAGCCAAGAAGCTGCGGACGCAGGGGATAAGTTTCGCCCGCCCGGAGAGCTCTACTTGGCCGACGAATACACCCTTTGCTTTTGACGTCGGAGTATCGGTGAGAAGTCGGATGCGTCGCCCCGCTCTTAGCATTAGCCAGTAAAAGAGGGCGAAAAGCAGCGTCGCACCAATCCATGCGGGCCACACGATCTCGGTTTCCATCGAGGCAGGCTGGAGGCAAATACCCGAACCGGCAAGCTCGCACCCTTCACTATCGACAAAAAAGGCGGGCCCGCTTGGGTCCGCCTTGGGGGTGAATTGTGTCTGGCGATTATTTCTTTTTCTTAGCGGTGGCTTTCTGAGCCTCAGCCAGCTGGGTTTGCGCGTTCTGCAATTTTTCCTGAAGGCTAGCGAGTTGGTCTTTCGCGTCGTTGATCTGTTTCTGATAAACAGCGGTGTTAGCCTTGGCCTCGTCGCGTTCCGACTGGAGTTTGGCGATGAGGGCTTGTGCTTCGTCGACCTGGCTCTGGAGTTGCCCTGATTTCTGGTTGAACTCCTCGACCTGTTGTTGGACCGACTTGTAGTTGTTGTTCACCTCGTCGAGCTTGGCTTGGAGCTGCGTTGCACTCGTTTTGGCTTCCTCGGTGAGCGATTTCATCTGGTCTGAATTGCTGTTGGCCGTGGCGAGATCTTTTTCCAGCGAAGCGATTTTCGCTGTGGTGGCTTCCAGTTTTGCGTTGAGCTGACTGGCTTCCGTTCTTGCTTCCGTGAGCTGCTTGTTGGCTTCGGCGGTTTTGGAGTTAGCGATCCGAACCTTGGTCCACAGCAAAGCGGCGACGATGACCAAGGCGACAGTGAGAAGAATGGCCGGAGTGGCCGAACCGGTGACTTTCGATATGCGGGATGTTTTCATAGATACGGACTTGAGTTTCAATTTGCTGAGGGCTCGTTGCTGGGGCTGGACCGGAAATTGGTAATGCATTCTCGTTTAGCACGATCTAATGGATCGGTGAGGGCGGGGTAGACCGCTAAAACGGTTGTTGGTGCCCGCAGTTTTAACTTTCGGGAAAAATCCCTAGGTCGTTACGGATGGTTCTGCCGACTTCTTGCAAAAGGTTCTTTTGCCGGGGTGGTTTGAGCAGCCAAGCCGCCCCGTGTCCGGGTTGGCTGTGAGCGATAAGCAAGCAATTGAAGATAAGCTGCTTAGTTATATCGTCTAGCGTGGAGTGGATCGGTGTCGCAGGGGCTTGTTTGCCCCGAAGTCCTCGGACCGCTACGCGGATCGGCGGACAAGGGAGCTTGGGACATCAGGAGCGCATTGGCCAGCCTCAAATCCTCGAGCCGCTCTGCTTGGGAGCCTGCGACCTTGTCATTCGCGAGTGGGGCAGAGCATAATCGCGCCAGCATGGCTTCGCCAAAATTCAAAGCGCTGTCGTCTCAGGCGATCGATTGGTCGCCGTCACGTGTTTTGTTCGAAGACGAGTGGCTGATTGCGATCGACAAGCCGGCAGGATTGCCGACACAGCCGACGCTTGATGTCACGCGACCGAGTGCTTTGTCGGTTTTGAAAGGTTTTGTGACTCAGCGGGACGGACGAGAGCCGTATTTGGGTCTGCATCATCGTCTGGACCGCGATACCTCGGGAGTGGTTTTATTTACGAAAGATCCAAAGGCGAATGCCGGAGTCGGTGCGCTGTTCGCGGAGAAAACCGCCAAGAAGGTTTATGAGGCGTTAGCGATTCTTGGGCAGGGCTGTCCGGCCGCTTGGGAGGTTAAGAATTACTTGGGCATCATAGGACGAGTCGGCAAAGCCAACAAGTTTGGCTCAGTGCGCAGCGGCGGGGATCCGGCGCATACAAGCTTCCGCGAGCTGGAACGTTTTCACGAGGTTGTTCATGTCGAGGCGCAACCTCACACCGGTCGGACTCATCAGATCAGAGTTCATCTGACGGGTTGCGGGCATCCGATTTTTGGGGATGAGTTTTACGGCGGGCCGATGTTGCTGCGTCTTGGTTCTGGCGCGCAGTTGAGGTTTTCGCGGGTGATGTTGCACGCGGCCGCGCTGAGCTTTCGGCATCCGATGACCAACGAGGAAGTCGCGATCCGCAGTGCGCTGCCGGAGGATTTTCAGCGGTGCATCGAGCAGCTGCGCTAAGCCCTCCAATCCAGCGGCGGCTGATTACGCGTGGCCGCCGATCAATCGGGCTGGAAGAAAGAGGAGTGCCTTTATGAAGGCGAGGGTCGCGTGCACACAAACACCGAGCAGTCGAAAAGGAAGGGCGATGAGCCAGACGAGCGGAGCGAGAAACAGCGCGAGGAGGGCCAGGGGCCAGCAGACGGCCAGCAGAAGGCACCAAAGTAAAAAGACACCGATGACTTTCATGTTCTGACTCTATTGTACCCTTTGAACGGGATTGTGGTTACGTTTAGTACCGAAATTTAGCCGAGTAAATAGTCCAGTGCTCGGCCGAGCCAAGCGTTCGCGCCGGCATAATAGCTCGGCGGCGCATTTAACAGGTCCTCCTTGCTTTGGATAAAGGGCGCCGGCGTCAGTTCGCCCTCGCAATGGCCGACGAAGGCACCGACTGCTGCAACGTCGATTTCTAGGTGAAACTGAAGAGCCAGTGTGCGCCGGCCCACTTGAAACGCCTGATGCCTGCATGCCTTGCTACTCGCCAGATGCACGGCGCCCAGGGGAAGGTCGAATGTCTCGCCGTGCCAATGAAACACAGGGAGCTTTTCGGGAAACTGGAATGTGTTTGCCGGTGTAGGCACGCTTTCGATGGGGAACCAGCCGATCTCTTTTTGCGAATTACGATAGACGCGGGCTCCCAGGGCGCTGGCGATCAATTGCGAACCAAGGCAAATGCCCAAAACGGGCGTGCCCTTTTCTATGGTAGCGCGGATGAAACGTTTTTCCTCCACCAGCCACGGATACTCCGCTTCGTCATTCACGCTCATCGGTCCGCCCATGGCGATCACGAGATCGTGGCGGTGGAGCGATGGCAGCGCGGAGTTTTCAAAGAAACGCGTGGTGGTGAGGCATGCGCCGCGGGCAGCAAGCAACGGCTCGATTTGGGCGAGACCTTCGAACGGAGCGTGTTGGAGGACGTGGACGTTCACGCCGCAAAGGTGACGCGTCCCGCGGTTGTGGTGAAGCCTTGAGTGAAACTTCCGCAGCTCACGGAAAATAAAAAAGGCGGCCCCCGTGGGCCGCCGACCAACCATGAGAAAAGGTGATTAAAGCGGAGGCGTCCAGCCGCCGAGGACGTTGCTCTTCGAATAGGTCGCGGCTTGCGACGCGGTTAGGCGAACCACCCATGAAGACCGACTCGAAAGATTGATCGTCGATCCCGATAGCGTTTTGCTGCCGTACTCGGCTGCGCGGCAGGTCGCTTCGCGGCCATCCCAAGCGCTCCAGCCGGCGGCCGTGATGTGGCTGTCCATCGAGCAATTGATGTAAGCTGTCTGTCCGTACTCCCGCCACGGGCGCATCAGCGTGGTGCTGTTGTCAGCGACGCCGCTGGCTCGGTTAATCGTGCAAGAGCTGAAAACAAAACCGTATGTAACGGTCTGGGGAGTGCTGGGAGCGGTATTCACGCCGCCGGTGCTGCGCATTTGTTTGATGTTGCAGCTTTGAAAGAATGCGGTGCCGCCGCTGTAGATGAAATCGACGCTGCCACGAATTTCACAAAGGCTACAATACACCAGCGCGCCGTCCCAAATCGCAAACGTGTCCTGGTAACCGTTGATATAGCAGCGATAAAATTCCACGCGCTTGCTGTTGACGCGGACCGCTTGAGCAGGACCCGCGCTCACGCCGGCGGTATTGGCGATCGTCATGTAGCTGACAGTCGTGTCAGTGGCGTTAATCGTCAGTGCAGTCTGAGCTGCGGTCGTCACGCGAAGCACGACGCCGCTTTGGCTGGCGCCTACGATCTTCAGGCCGGTTTTGGTGCTGGGGATTGTAACGGCTTCGGTGTACGTGCCGTTCGCGATGCTGATCGTGTCGTTCGAAGCAGCGGCGTTTACGGCGGCTTGAATGGTGGCGTATTGCGAGGGAACGCTGCGGGTAGCGGCAAAAGCGGCGGGCGCAAGCGCGGCCACCGCGAGGAGTGTGATCAAACGTTTCATAGCGGGGTATGGTGGTTATATATGAAGCCGTTGAGCGGCTTATGGAGTCTGCTGGAGAGAGGCTAGGGCGAGTTCGCGCGTTTCGGGACGAATCGCCGGTGAAGTGCTGGCGTAGCGTTTTGCGGCTAAGGGATCGCGTTCGGCCCAGAGCCGAATCAGATCGAGGAGTGTGTTGGCTCTAAGCTCCGGATCGGTGATGCTCTCCGCCCAGCTGGCGGCGACGTCCGGTTTTTTGGCGATCAAGGCTGGCGCAACTGCGATGGCTGCCGCGCCAGCGTCGAGATCGGGCGCGGGATCGTATTTGTCCATCCAGGCGGAGGCAGCGGCAGGATCGAGATGCACCCATTGTTCCAAACCGTCTTTAAGAGCCAAATTGCGAGTTTCACCGACGGGCAGGCTTTCTGCGTAGCGCACGAGGGCGGCTGGATCGCTCATGCTCCAGCCGGCGAACAGGCCGGCGCGTGCTTCCTCTCGCGCGGCCGATTCACCAATTTGGCCGATCGCGGCCACCGCAGCTTGTGGTTGGTAGGTGGCCCATTGGTTAAAGACCGTGCAGAGCCAGCTCGCTCGGAACTCGGCCGGACCAGAGGCGGCGAACTTGCTCGCAATTTCAAATTGCCCGCTCCGACTAAAAGCAGAGACCAGGGCGTTGCCGTGATCGCTCGCCAGCTGCGGGTCGGACGCGATGAGCTGGTTAAAGGTGCTGACTGCACGTGCTGGATCGACGATTGCACCAGCGGCGATCGCTTCGACAGCCGTGCGCCGCTCTTCCAGCCGCACATTTTTGAGCACCCACATGGTTGCGGCAGCGGAGTCAGCCGTAGCCCAGCCGTGGAGCGCTGCATTGCGGAGAAGTTCCCGTTGACGCGGCGTATCGCCACTTTCAGCGAGGCGGAGGGCTTCCTCAGGGTTGGTGGAGGCGATTTTGTTTAGTTGGGCACACAAGGAGTCTTCGAGCGAAGGGGAGCCATTTTGTCGGACCATGCGAAACAGTGCGGCGACATCGTCTGTGCTGCCGTTGATCGCGGTTGTTTTCGATTCCCCGGCCGTCAGGGAGCGAAGTGCGAACGAACCCGTGGACTGGGCCGTGGGTGGGGTATTGAACGTTTTATGACTGTTGTGACGGCCGAGGAAAAAACCTAATCCGAGAAGACAAATCGCGGCTGCGACATGAGGAAGCGCTTTCTGAAATGCAGGCGTATTCATGATCTGATGGGTTAAGGCCAGAGATTTTGCTCTTGGAGATACCGACGGGTTCCCTCTTCATCGAAGACTGCACGGAATTTTTTGAAGAGATCTGATTTTATCTGTGCCTGAGCTGCGCGCCGTTCTCCGTCGGAAAGGTTTTCCGCGTTTTTGTACTCCGTTTGAGCTTTTAGCAGGGCGCGGTAGAGCTGTCGTACCGTGACGGCGTTGGTCCGGGCGAAGCGGCCGTCGAATTGAAGTGTTTGGCAGGCAGGCTCGAGGCTGATCTTGTATTCGGCGTAGCGTGTATCCCCGAGGAGTTTTGCGATCGCCTTTTCCGTGGCTGCTTCTGCATCGGCCCGCGCTCGGTCGACCTCCGGAATCTGGCCGAGAAATTTGTGGGCAAAATTGAGCTCGAGCGGCAGCCGCAATTTGAAAATAGCGAGGAACTCTTCGCGGGTGGGCTGGAAGTTGTCGAGCTCTGATCGCATGCGATTGGCGGTTGAGGAATTTCGCAGATCGAAATCGAGCAGCTCGTCGGGTGAGAGGATTTTGGCGAGTTCCGAGCGAGCGTCTTCAGTAATTTTCCAGAGCTGGCGGTGCTCCTCGGGTATGAGCATGCCTCCTCGTGTTTGCAGAAAAGCGTCACGTGCGCTGTTCATCTGGGCAAAGACGGCGCTGAGGGCATTTCGTTTTTCAGCGGAGAGTTTGCCCCATTTTCGCTGTTCGTCCCAGGTCCGGAGAAGCGTTTGTTCCTCGGGCTCCGTTTCAGGGAAAAGTGCTTCGAATTGGCGGCGCGCCGACTCCTCGCGGGTTTTTCGTGCCGAAAGGCGTTCCGGGGTGTTGAGGTGAGAAAGCGGCTCTGCGTCCGGCCCCGTGCGCCAATATTCAAACGGTCGGAAATCAGAAGCTTTGGCGATTTCGGGTGGGTTTAGCCGCTGCTGAATTTCTGCCCCTAAAAGCACCTGCACGTGCAGAGCCGGCCAGCCTGCCTTCTCCAAGGTCGCTTTCAGCTCCGCAAAATCCGTCTTTGAGAGCTGTTCGTACGATGGCACCACGACATTGCCGGCAAACGTGGCGGTGCAGGCTAGTAAAACGGATGCGGCGCAGGCCAAGACCTTGGGGGAGTGCATGCTCATTGAGCAGTAAGGGATGGTTCGTAGCAGTATTCAGAACCATCCAATTAATCTAATATTTACTTGTTCCCCGCACTTGCCTGCACAATTGAAGGCACGCTGGTTGTGGTCGTGAGCGTGTAGCTGTAGGGCAGTGTGAACGCCGATCCTGTGGCGATGTTGATGTTGCCCGTACAGTTCGAGAACGTATTTCCGGAGGAGTAAATTTTTCCACCGGATTCCTCGTAGAGCGGGCTTTTAACGCCGGCGTAGTAGTTGTTTTGTGCCATCCAGGTGCTGCCGACACGCGCATTAGTGCAGTAGCTGTTTCCTGAGCAGCTGAAATAATTGTTATATATATGGGCCACGCTGTAGCTGCCGGAAGGCATCCGCTGATCGCAGCGGCTTGCGAACCAGTTGTGGTGGAGTGTGGTTTCGTAGGATTGGCTGGTATCC
This sequence comes from Nibricoccus sp., assembly GCA_047600805.1. GTDB lineage: Bacteria > Verrucomicrobiota > Verrucomicrobiia > Opitutales > Opitutaceae > JADKHC01. Next base: position 3,316,378 of record JASGKG010000001.1, on the reverse strand, counting down.
ACGTTTCCGAGAATCATGCAGAAGCGGTGGTCCGCTTGGGTCGGATAGTAGAACTTGCACCAAGAGACAGTGACCTTGCTCGCGCCTTGCGTGACGTCGAAACAGCCATCGCCGCAGTCGTAGAAACTGACCTTTGTGCAATAGACGTTGGTTGCGCCCCAGCAGGTGACGCCGTCGCCGTTGGGGTTGGTGATGTTGAGGTTTTTAATGACCACGTTGTTCACTCCGCCGCTGCCTAGATCGAGCGCGCCGTTCTTAATTGTTGCGGAGGTATTGGCGCCTTGAATGGTTTTGTTCGAGAGCACCTTCACGTTGTTTCCGGCGAGATCGATCGTGCCGGAAACGGTGATGATGTAAGTGCTCGGCGATTCAGCGTAGGAGTGAAGTTGCGCTGCGGTGGTGACGGTGACCGATGTGCCGCCTGCACCGCCGGTAGCATTTCGACCGTAGCCATCGTAGGTGGCGGCTTGCAAAGAAACAGCGGCTGAGGTGAGAGCCAGTGCCGCGAATAGACGAGTGAGCGTTTTCATGTGGGGTATGGTTAGGGTGGGAATACAGAAACTATCTTTGAGATTCGGAGTTGCGGGTTGTTGGGTCGGAATGCTGTTGAGAGCAGTAATCGGTTTTGGTTGTGGTTGAGCACGACCCAAGTGGCGTCGGCGATCTGGCCGATAAAGCCGAGGGATTTCTTTGCGGCCCATCCTTGTCGATGGGCCGCGGTCGAAAAATTATTTATTACCCGCGCCCGCGATGATGCGTGTCCGGGCATTAGCGGCAGTGTCCAACGTGTACCCGTAATCGGGTGTGAACACGCTGTCGTTGCTGGTGACCATCGTTCCGGTGCAGTTGGAGAAAACGTTGCCAGAGGTCTTAAGCTTGCCGCTGTTCTGCTTATCGAGCGGGTTCTTCACGTTCTCGTAGTAATTATTTTCGGCGAGCATCTGAGTGACGTTGCGCGCGGTGGAGCAGTAATCGTTGCCGGAGCAGTTCCAATAATTGTTATAGAGATGGAACGGGCCGAAGCGGTCGGCCGGCATGCGCTGTTTGCAACCAGTGGTCCACCAGTTGTGGTGAAACGTGATGTGATAGCCGCCGGTGTCGGTGTCCGATGAGCCGATCAGGTTCGAGAAGTTGTGGCCGTTATCGCGTGTGTAGTAGAACTTGCACCAGGAAACCGTCACGTAATCGGAGCCCTTGCAAATGTCGATGTTGCCATCGGTGCAGTCGTAAACGGTGCATTTTGTTATAAACACATTTGTCGAGCCGTTGACGGAAATGCCGTCGTTTGTCGCGGCTGCACCGGTGTTGGCGGTGATGTTGAGGTTTTGGATAATGACGTTGGTTACGTTGCTCAGGTTGACGGTGCCCTTGATCGTTGCGCTGGTGTTGGCGCCCTTCAGCGTTTTGTTCGACGCGAGATTAATCCGGCCGCTGGCTCCAAGATCGATGGTGCCGGAAACGATGATGGTGGAGGCACCCGAGGCGGACGCGGCCGAGGAGAGTTGCGCGGCCGTCGTGACGGTTACAGTCGTGCCGCCAGCGCCGCCGGTGGCCTTGCGGCCGTAACCGTCGGCTGAATACACGGCGAGAGGTGCGATGCAAAGCGCCAGCGTAGCCAGCGCGAGGGATTTTAGTGCGTTGTTTTTCATGGGGTATTTGTGCAGACGAAAACGTGCGCAGCGTGGCGCGAGGTGCGCGGTGCGCCGAAGAAAGCAGGGGTAAAGTTTACGGGGTAGACCGCGGGGCGTGCGGTGGGGAAGCGAAACACCTGTACGCGTTTCACGGCTTCGCAATCGCGTCGTTGCGCACATCGTTGAACGGCGCAGTTGGGACACGTGACGCTTGAACGTCAGACTTTCAGCAGGCGAGTGAGATGCGCAACGCCTTCGCTGGCGCCGGTAGAAATGACCGTGATGGCGCGGCGAGTGGTCGCTGGCTGCGGATCGATCAGGAAAATTTTGGCATCGCGCCGTGCGAGATCAATCAGCGAGGCGGCAGGGTAGACCTGCATCGATGTCCCAATGATGACGACGATGTCGGCGGTTTCGACGATTTCCGTGGCGCGGGGGAACATTGGAACGTCTTCGCCGAACCAGACAATATGTGGACGGAGCTGTGAGCCTTGCTCGCATTTGTCTCCGATCAAAATATCGCGTTTCCCGATTTCGTACACGAGGTCTGGTCTGGCCGTGCTTCGCGCTTTGCTCAACTCGCCGTGGAGATGAAGTATGTGGCTGCTCCCAGCCCGCTCGTGAAGATTGTCGATGTTCTGAGTGATGATTTCGACGTCAAAATCCTTTTCCAGCGCGGCCAAGCCGCGGTGTCCTGCGTTGGGTTCGCAGCTCCACATTTTGCGCCGACGCTCATTGTAGAAACGTAGCACGAGTTCCCGGTTGCGAGCCCAGGCGTGGGGCGTGGCGACGTCTTCGACGCGATGGTTTTCCCACAGCCCATCGTTGCCGCGGAAAGTGGGAATTCCGCTTTCCGCGCTCATGCCTGCCCCGGTGAGAACGACAATTTTTTGCTTCACAGTTTTATGGTGAATGGCTTGCACGGTGGAGCAAGTGCAAGCGCGGTGCGATTCGCGCTTTCAGAAAGCCGAGTTTTTGCGCAGGCTGTTTCCGCCTCTATGAGCCTACTCATTCGACATGCGCGGATTTTGACGCTGGCGTCAGGTAAACCAAGCGAAAGCGACAACGGTAAGAAATTACCGCGGCGCGGGGCGGCCTTAAAAGAGCTCGGCGTAATTCCGCGCGGGGACGTACTCATCGCCGATGGAAAAATTTCGGCCATCGGCAATGAACTTCCCACGCCGGACGGAGTTGAGGTGGTGGAGGCGGACGGGCGTGTTTTGATGCCCGGGTTTGTCGATTGCCACACGCACGCGTGCTGGGCGGGCGATCCGCTGCCGGATTGGGAGCAGCAGCTGGGTGGGGTCCGCATGGAGGAGATTGAAAAGCACGGGGGCGGCATCCACGCCATCGTTCGTGGTGTGCGCGAAGCCACGCGCAAGCAGCTAGCGGCCAACCTGAGAGCGCGGCTCGATCTGATGCTTCGGGCCGGGACGACCACCGTAGAGGTAAAGAGTGGTTTCGGTTTGAGCATCGATGCGGAACTGAAGATGCTTTACGCGATCCAGCGCACGCAGCAGGAATGGGCGGGAACGCTCGTCCCAACCGCGCTGCTGGGTCAGGTGATCGAAGGCGACGTGGCCGCGTTTACCCGAACGGTCGTTCGAGAAATGTTGCCGGCGATATGGCACGAGTTCCCTGGAATGACGATCGACGCTTGCTGCGATCGAGGTGCGTGGCCGCTGGAGGCGTGCCAGCGGTTGTTCGAGCGCGCCCATAAGCACGGGTTGCCGCTTCGTGTCGCGGCGGATCAATACGAGGTGACAGGCATGATTCCCGAAGCGTTGAAATATTTCATGCGCAGCGTGGACCATCTTGAGTCGGCGTCCAAAGCGGACCTCCTCGCCTTGGCGGCGAGCAACACGTTTGGGGTCTTTACGCCGGCGAACGGGCTTCACTTGTGTGGCCGCTATGCACGTGCGGGTGCGTTTGTCGATGCCGGCGGGTTGGTGGCGTTGGCGACGAACTTCGGACCGTTATCCGCGCCGACTCATTCGATGCCACTGGTTGTCGCGCTGGCTGTTCGCTACTGCGGGTTGACTCCGGCGGAAGCGATTATTGCCAGCACCTACAATCCGGCTGTCATGCTGGGGCTTACTGATCGTGGAACAATCGAACAGGGACAACGCGGAGACCTTATCCTGCTGCGGCATCGTGATGAGCGATCGCTGGCGCACGAGTTTGGCGGGAATCCTGTCGACTGCGTGATTTGCGGCGGCCGACGCGTCCCCTAAGGTGGGCTCGCTAACGCTGACTAAGCAATTTGAGCGAGCAACTGCCCTGACAGAACGTGTGCGCAAGGCGTGAAGCCTGCGCGCTCGATCGTGCGGATAGCGGGCAAGTCGTCCGGGCTGCATCGAGCGCATGGTTTCAGCCCCAAGTCATAGCACAGTCGTTTCAGCTCTTGGATCAGATATGAACCGAGGCCGCGCTGCCGGTAGCGTGGATTGATCTCCGCAAAGAGGTCAACATAAGGAGGCTGATAACGGTGCTTCATGCCGCCAGTCCCCGCGATTTTACCGTCGAATTCCAAAACCCAATCGCCGACGGGCTGGCTGTGGTGTTGGAAAACTTTGGCGACATCCGAAGGCCAGAATTGATGGATGATCGTGCCGTAGCCGGGCAAAAACGTGGTGAGTGAATCGCTGAAGATTATTTTGTCCACAACCGCTTCACCGCACCAAGAAGAGAGTATGGCGCTTAAGCCGGCATCGCTCGTTTGGAATTCGAACGCAGAGGCATTGGTAGAGGCTGTGAAATCGGCGAAAATGGTTTCACCAAAAGCCCGGAACTCGGGACGTATGTATAACTCGAATACGGTGGGGGCTCTATGCCAGCGGTCATCGTGGCCAACTGTTCCATAGGCTGCATGAGCGCCGCCCAGCGTGATCAGATAAGTTTGGAAGTAACCTTGGTGTTCACCAGAGGAAAGAAGGGCAGCCAAAGGTGTTTCTTGCCTCTGCAGCTCGCGCAAAGGCTCAACTTCGTTGTCGGTGACGTTAAGTATTGAAACATTCATTCCGTGTCCGGCCTCGCGCTATGGATAGGCAAACCTGTCGTTGGTTCCGCATTGCCGTCTGCTCAGTTCGCGCACGATTGCCCGGCGTCGCTACCGGAGCTTATGCGGTCGTGCCTATCGGAGACCTGAAACAGGAGCTTCGAAACGATTTCCCTCTGAACAAGTTTGGCCACGTCTCAGCGAAATCGGCGCGTTGTCGTTCAGTACTTCCTAAAAGTTCTGGCTCGTTTTGATCAAACCAGCGCTAGAACGCGAGTTGGCGCACTTCCCGCTAGCAAGAAGTTGCTATGTCGACCGAAGTCTTGACCACCGAAACCACTAAACCCAAGCCAATCCGGGTGGGATTCACCTGCTGGCGTTGGGAGACAAAGAAAGCAGCTGCAGTTTTGCAGTTGGCGCAACGCAAGGGGCTGAGCGTGAAATTGACCGTAAAGAATCGCTGGTTCCAACGAGACATCGAGGCGCAAGTTTCTGGCCGCAACGTCGATAGTTTTATCGGCGATTTTGCACGGCACTGCTGAACGGGCGTGCAGTTGAAAGTAACGACGTGAACGCAGCAGCGGTGAGCCGCTGCGTTTATTGCAACCTGCTCAGCCTACAAACGCGCGAGCGTTGTAGAAGAGCTTCATCCACGGGCTGTCTTCGCCCCAGTCCGCCGGATGCCAGCTCATTTGCACCGTACGGAAGACGCGTTCTGGATGTGGCATGATGATCGTCACGCGTCCGTCGCGAGTGGTGAGCGAGGTGATGCCAAGCGGCGAACCGTTAGGATTGAGCGGATATTGCTCGGTGGCTTGGTGGTTGTTGTCGACGTAGCGCGCGCACACCAGACCCGACTCGCTGCACGCCTTTGCTTCCGCTGGGCTTGCGAATTCCGCGTAGCCTTCTCCATGCACGGAAGCGATCGGGATCACGCTGCCTTCCATGCCGGTGAAGAGGAAGCTGGGGCTCTTTTCGATCCGCACGGAAACGAAGCGGGCCTCGAAGCGCTCAGAACGATTTTGAACGAAGTGTGGCCAGTGGTCGGCGCCGGGAATGATCGAGTGAAGATTGCTCATCATCTGGCAGCCGTTGCACACGCCGAGAGCGAAGGTATCTTTCCGAGCAAAGAAGGCGGAAAACTCGGCCCGTGCACGTTCGTTGAAAAGAATGCTCTTGGCCCAGCCTTCGCCGGCGCCGAGAACATCGCCGTAACTAAAACCGCCGCATGCCGCCAGGCCGCGGAAATCCTTCAATGAGACGCGGCCTGACAGAATGTCCGTCATGTGAACGTCGATGGCTTTGAAGCCGGCGCGAGTAAACGCCGCTGCCATCTCGACTTCGCTGTTCACACCCTGTTCGCGGAGAATCGCCATCGGCGGACGCGTCTTCAGGATTGCGGGAGGCTTCACGCCGAAGGTGAGTTTTGGCGATATTCCGCGGTTTGAGCGGTCGAGCTTCAGCTGATATTCGCTATCGGCGCAGGCCGGATTGTCGCGCAAAGCGGCGATGCGGCGCGTGGTGTCGGACCAGATTCCACGGAGCGAGGAGAGATCGTTGTCGAGGACCGCCTTGCCGGATTGGCGGACCGTGAAGCGGAACGCCTGGTTTAGGGTGCCGATGCGCGACGTGCACGTATCCAGGTTGTGGGTACGGAGGATTGCAGTGATTGCGTCGAGGTCCGAGGTGCGAACCTGAATGACCGCGCCAAGTTCCTCGGAGAAAAGCGCGCCAAACGCTTCAGCGGCGGGCAACTCCAGGGTGACCCCGGTGTGGCCGGCAAACGCCATTTCCAGCGCGGTGACGAACAAGCCGCCGTCGGAGCGATCGTGGTAGGCGAGGAGCTTTTTCTCGCGTCCGAGTTGCTGGATCGCGTTCCAGAAATTTTTCAAATCGGCAGCGCTGTCGACATCGGCGGGCGCGTCGCCGGTCTGATTGAAAACCTGCGCGAGGATCGAGCCGCCGAGGCGGTTTTTGCCGCGCCCGAGATCGATGAGAAGCAGAACCGAGTCGCTGACCTGCTGTAGTTGGGGCGTGAGCGAAAGGCGAACGTCGGTCACCGGCGCGAAAGCCGAAACGATCAGCGAGATCGGGGCGGTGATGCGCTTTTGCTGGCCGTTGTCTTTCCAGACTGTCGACATGCTCATCGAGTCTTTGCCGACCGGAATGGTGATGCCGAGCGTCGGGCAGAGTTCCATGCCGACGGCGTGAACAGCAGCGTAAAGATCGGCGCCGTCGCCTGGCACGGCGGGGGCAGCCATCCAATTCGCCGAGAGGTTTACTTTGCCCAGCTCGCCAACTTGGGCGGCCGCAAGGTTCGTGAGCGCTTCGCCGACGGCGAGGCGAGCCGAAGCGGCGGGATTGTTGACCGCGACCGGCGTGCGTTCGCCCATCGCCATCGCTTCACCGGTATAGGCGTCGAAAGCTGAAGTGGTGACGCCGCAATCGGCCACAGGGACCTGCCAGGGTCCAACCATTTGATCGCGACAAATTGATCCGGTGACGGTGCGGTCGCCGATCGAGATGAGGAACGTTTTGTCGGAGACAGTTGGGTTGGCGAGAATGCGACGGGCCGCCTCGTCGAGGGCGACGCCACTCAGATTAAGGGGGCTGAGCGTGCGTTTGAGCGACTTTTCGCTGCGGTGCATGCGCGGTGGTTTGCCGAGCAAAACCTCAAGCGGCATGTCGATGGGCTTGTTTTTGAAGTGCGGATCTTCAAGGACAAGCTGCTTTTCAGCGGTGGCTTCACCAACCACGGCAAAGGGACAGCGTTCGCGTTGGCAGAAGTCGGCGAATTGTTGAAGGCGTGTGGCTGGAACCGCGAGCACGTAGCGCTCCTGCGATTCATTGCACCAGATTTCGAGCGGCGACATGCCGGGCTCGTCGTTCGGCACGGCGCGTAAATTGAAACGACCGCCGCGGCCGCCGTCGTTCACGAGTTCGGGAAGGGCATTCGACAGGCCGCCTGCACCCACGTCGTGGATGAAAGAAATCGGATTTTCGGCGCCGAGTGCCCAGCAGCGATCGATGACCTCTTGGCAACGGCGTTCCATCTCGGCGTTGTCGCGTTGGACGGAAGCGAAATCAAGATCCTCCTGGCCGGAACCACTCGCCATCGACGAAGCGGCGCCGCCGCCAAGGCCGATGAGCATGGCGGGCCCGCCGAGGACGATCAGCTTGTCGCCGGGCTCGATCGTGCCCTTTTGAACGTGCTCCGCCTTGATGTTACCCAAGCCGCCCGCGAGCATGATGGGCTTGTGGTAGCCGCGAAGCTCGGAGCCTTTCGCGCCTGGGACTTCCTGCTCAAACGTGCGGAAGTAGCCGTTGATGTTGGGGCGGCCGAACTCGTTGTTGAAGGCGGCGCCGCCGAGCGGGCCGTCGATCATGATGTCGAGCGCGGAGACGATGCGGTTCGGCTTGCCGTTGTCTTTCTCCCACGGCTGAACGGCGCCCGGTAGTTTAAGATTGGATACGGTGAAACCCGTGAGGCCCGCCTTGGGCTTCGAGCCGCGCCCGGTGGCGCCTTCGTCGCGAATTTCGCCGCCTGAACCGGTGGCGGCGCCAGGGAACGGTGAGATCGCGGTCGGGTGGTTGTGCGTTTCAACCTTGCAGAGAATGTGAACAGCCTCGTCGTGAGCGGCGTATTCGCCCGTTTTCGGATTCACGTAAAAGCGCGGCGCGCGAAAACCCTCCATCACGGCGGCGTTGTCCTTGTACGCCGAGAGGATGCCTTCGCTGTGCAGCTGGTACGTGTTCTTGATCATCTGGAACAGCGAGCGGTCGCGTTTTTCGCCGTCGATTTCCCAAGAGGCGTTGAAAATTTTATGACGGCAGTGCTCGGAGTTGGCCTGCGCGAACATCATCAGCTCGATGTCGTTCGGGTCGCGGCCGAGCGAGGTGAAGCTTTTGACCAAATAATCGATTTCGTCGTCCGCCAGCGCTAGTCCTAATGATTGGTTCGCTTCGACGAGTGCGGCGTGGCCGTTCGTAAGCACGGGGACGCTGGAGAGTGGACGCGGCTGTTCGTGGCTGAAGAGCACGCTGAGCTTTTCAAACGCGTCGAAAACCGACTGCGTCATGCGGTCGTGGAGCTTGGCGGCGATCTGAGATTTTTGAATTTCAGAAGCGGAGCCGCCGTTTTCGATTTCGACCCAGAACGCCATCGCGCGCTCGATGCGTTTGATCTTAACCAAGCCGCAGGTGTGGGCGATGTCGGTGGCCTTCGATGACCATGGCGAAATCGTGCCGGGGCGAGGCGCTACGATGTGGAGCAGGCCCTTGGGAGCATGCTCTTCGCGCTTCGGGCCGTAGGTGAGCAGCTTTTCGAGCACGCCCATTTCGCTCGACGTGATCTCCGCGCCGGGAGTGAGTTCGACGACGTGGATAAACTGCGTGGCGATCTCACGCGCGACGATGCCGGCGCCAGCGAGGTCTTGCTGAAGCTTCTTGATGCGGAACTCGGAAAGGGCGGGTGCGCCACGAAGAATGAGCATGGGAAAATGGAGAACTGAATCTCACCATGCTCCCGGCCCTTCGTGCAAACAGGAATCGCATTTAGGCCCGCGACTTTTCTCGGCTGGGAAAACAAAAAAGCCCGCGGTAGGGCGGGTCTTTGCAAAACGAGTTTTCGATCGAATTAAACTTCGTCGAATTTCCGAGCAAACAGCTGCTCGAGCTCGGTGAGCATCTGTTGAGCGTCGTCGCCGGTGGCGATAAATTTCACCTTCGAGCCTTTGCCCGCCGCGAGCATCATGAGACCCATAATGCTTTTGCCGTTCACTTGCTCTTCGTCTTTTTCAACGAACACGTCGGCTTTGAACTTATTGGTGATCCGGACAATCATAGCGGCCGGACGAGCATGGATGCCCATCTTGTTATTCACCACGAGCTCCTTAGAGAGCTGTTTACCGGTTTGTGGTGCTGTGTCTTTCGTTTCCATGCGTTAAAAATCGGGCTCATGCTCGGCGAGTGAGGCTGGCTTGCAACCTCAAAAACCATGCACCAGCCTCCAGGCCTATGTCAAAAACCGCGATCATCGTTCCTTGTAGGCTGGAATCGACCCGTTTTCCCCGGAAATTACTCCATTCCATCAAGGGCCGCGCGCTGGTGCTCTGGGTTGCGGAAAGAATCCGGAAGGAGGCTGCGGAATTTCCCCTGTATTTTGCCGTAGATGATGCACTTCTGGCGAATTGCCTTAAGCCGGCTGGCTTCGAGGTGATCATGACGGATGTAAAGCATCAGAGTGGCACGGACCGCATTGCCGAGGCCAACCGAATCGTAAAAGCGGACCACGTCATCAACGTCCAAGCCGACGAACCGCTCGTGACGGGCGCGCAAATCCGGCGGCTGGCAGAACTGATCGCCGGACCGGTCGACATGGCCACGCTTGCCACACCGTTTAAGAAGGCGGTGGATTTTGCCAACCCCAACCAAGTCAAGGTCGTGATGCGCCGCGACGGCCGCGCGTTGTATTTCTCGCGTTCGTCGATGCCTTTCGCGCGCGATAAAGGTGGCGTGGTCGATGACACGTGGGTGTTGAACAATCCTGCACGAAAACACCTCGGGCTCTACGCCTACAAAGCCGCTTTGATTGAAAAATTCGCCAAACTCCCGATGGGACAGCTCGAGCAAATCGAGAAGCTCGAACAGCTGCGCGTGTTGGAAAACGGCTACGACATCGCCGTCGGCATCACTGAAGACCCGACCATCGGCGTCGATACACCGGAAGACGCGATCAAGTTCGAGCAATGGCTTAGCTAAGCATCGTGCCGTGAATCGCCGCGTCGGTCCTTTTTGTCTCGCTGGACTGGTTTTGTTTTCTCTCACGGGATGCGTGAGCGGAATGCTGTCGCGGCGCGTAGTCGAGGCACCGAACAAATCGTATCTGCCCAGCATGGTGCGCGACGAAAAGAAACGGGCGAAGTACGACGCTACGTGGTCGCAAGTTTGGCTGCAGCCGGTCGGCCCGCCGGCTGCGGAACTCGCGGTGGCCGTGGTTGAGCCGCGGAATTACGGGATGGTTCACAAGATCGATCTCCGCACTCGTAAGGACGGCAAGAAATATCTCGCGATGGATCTTCAATGGGAAGTGCCGTCTGCGGGCGCACCCTTAGCCGAACCAAAAGGCACGATCCTGATCCTGCACGGCTACCGCGATTCCAAGGAATGCATGATGCATTGGGCGTTGTGCCTTGCCGAGCAAGGTTACCGGTGTGTGCTGGTTGACCTTCGTGGGCACGGTCGATCGACGGGTGAGTGGATCGGCTTCGGCGCATTTGAAACGAGCGATCTGCAACGTGTGCTCGATGGACTTGAACAAAGAAAGTTGTTGGCCGGCCGACTTGGCGTGCTCGGCCTTTCTTATGGCGGTAGCGTCGGGTTGCGGTTGACCGCGCAGGACTCGCGCGTTGCCACCGTGGTGGCGCTTGAGCCTTTCAGTGATCCGCGCAAAGCGGTCGAGGAGTTTTCCCGAGTTTTTGCGGGCAAATACGTGAAAAATTGGACGGCTGACGACTACGGCCGCGTGCTTGGCAAATCGGCGAAGAAGGCGGGGTTTGATTGGGCAGACGCGGATGTGCTGGGTGCGATGGATAGGTTGAAAGTGCCGAGCTTCATCGTGCACGGCGAAAAAGACACATGGATCTCGCCCGAGCATAGTCGAGCGCTTGTAGCCCGGGCAAAAGTGCCGTGCCGTTTAAAAATGATGCCGAACGACGACCATTATGTTCTTTCGATTCGGCTGAGTGATTTGGCGCCGGATGTGATCAATTGGTTCGGCGAACACCTGAAGTGAGTCAGAGCTTTTGCCGCGTTATCTGCGTCACGTACAGGATCTCGCACGCACCGCCGCCTCGATCATCACGGGTGAGTGAGGATTTCCGGTGGAACCCTTTGGGCCCGTCGATTTCGACCAAGCAACCTTCGAGCGTAACCAAATCGTGCCGTGTGACTGAGAGCAGCTGACGACGAATGTTCGCGTTGGCCGGGATGCAGTGGGTGTTCGCTGAATTCACGGCGATGTCGTGCGGATTGAGGGGCGCTTCGCCGCGCCAGGAGTATTCGTACCAGCGGCCCGATTGGCTGAACTTCAGGCTGTTGATCACGTCCGCGACCGACATCGGACCCCAGCCAAGCGCGAGATCGACTGGCACCAAATCCGCACCCTCATCGAAACGATAACGACAGGCGCTGAGCACGACCGCTTTCACGGTGTAGTTCGCGAGGGGAGTGAGCGTGTACTTTCCTTGCTGAAACGGTTTTGCAAGGTCCTTGGTGATCTGAACGGGTTCGCCACGCGCAGGTATGCCGCGCCATTTGGCTGGCTTTTCATAAAGCGCCCACCAGACCGCGGCCACAACTAGACCCAACACGACCCATTTTTTCATGGGCCGATATGAAAACGCATTTTACCGATAAGGCGAGGTTTTAGGACTCGCCTGCGCACGTGAAGCGCGAGCTAAGCTCGCTCGCGCTGTCGAACTTGCCTGACCTCAGATTTTGCCGGCCTTGCGGGCTTCAACCATCTTGTAGAAATCGACGAAGAGCGGGTCAGCGTCGTTCGGGCCAGGCGCGGCTTCCGGATGGTATTGAACCGAGAAGACTGGGAGCTTCGTGTGACGCAGGCCTTCGACCGTGTTGTCATTGAGATTGATCTCGGTCACCTTCGCGCCGCGGCTTTCGATCGATTTCGGATCTGTCGCAAAGCCGTGGTTTTGGGCGGTGATGGAGACTTTGCCGGTTTCGAGATTTTTGACCGGCTGGTTGCCGCCGCGGTGACCGAACTTCAGCTTAAACGTCGAACCGCCGAGCGCGTGCGTGATCATTTGGTGGCCGAGGCAGATGCCGAACATCGGATATTCCGGCAGCAGAGCTGTCACCGTTTTGTGGATATAGGGCAGTGCCGACGGATCGCCGGGGCCGTTCGAGAGGAAAATCGCATCGGGCTTCAGCGCGCGTGCTTCTTCGGCGGACGCGGTGGCAGGAAGAACGTGCACGTTGAAACCATGGCGAACGAGCTTGCGGAAAATCGAGTGTTTCGCGCCGTAGTCAAACGCAGCGACGGTGAACCGCTTCTCTGGAATCCCCGGCGCGTTCATCGTTGTGCCGACGGGGAAATACGGCTCGTTGAAATTCTTCGCGTCTTCAGCGCTCCAGATGAAGGGTTTTTTGCTGGTGACGTCCTTCACATAATCCGCGCCGGTCATGTTCTGCCAGCTGCGGGCGCGTTGGACGGCTTCTTCGTCGCTGATGCCGGCGGTGCTCAAGCAGGCTTTCATCGCGCCGTCGACCCGGAGTTTTTTGGTGATAGCGCGTGTGTCGACTTCGCTCAAGCCGGGCAGGCCGTACTTTTTCAGGTACTCGTCGAGCGACATCTGGCTGCGCCAGTTGCTCACGATTGGCGAGAGCTCGCGGACGATGAAGCCTGAGCACTTTGGAGCGGAGGCTTCGGTGTCTGCGTCGTTGATACCGTAGTTGCCGATCTGAACAGCGGTCATCGTGACGATCTGGCCGAAGTAGGACGGATCGGTGATGATTTCCTGATAACCGGTCATCGACGTGTTGAAAACGCATTCGCCCGCGATCGTGGTCTCAGCGCCAAAAGCGCGGCCGCGAAACACGGAACCATCTTCGAGGGCAAGGACACCTGGGCGGAACGTAGACATTAAAGCCCAACGAAAGGCTTTCGGGCCACAAGTGCCAAGCGCTTTGTGAAATTTCTCAATTTTCCCCACGGAAAATTTTCCCGTCCGAGGAGCCGAAGCTCGCCCCATGTCGTAGTATCCAGTGTGCGAGTACTTTGCGAAACTTAACCCTCAAGGTTGACAGAAGTAGTTAGCCTCCTAACCTTTTTTCTCCACTTACATGTCATACACCGAAGACCGCGCCACGTGGTTCGAAGGCCAAGGCCACTGGCAACACATCCCGGCATCCGATTGGCAGGACTGGACTTGGCAACTTAAGCACCGCATTACGACGCTCGATCAGCTTGAGCGTTTCATGACGTTAACGACCGAAGAGCGCCGCGGCATTGCTTTCGCCGGCCATAAGCTCGCTCTCGCGATCACGCCTTATTTTTTCAACCTCATCGACGTCAACGACCCAAATTGTCCGATCCGTAAGCAGGTGATCCCGCGGGAAGGCGAGTCGATCACGTCGGCCGAGGAAATGCTTGATTCCTTGGGCGAGGACGAACATTCGCCGGTACCCGGCCTTGTGCATCGCTATCCGGACCGCGTGTTGTTTCTCGTCACGGATCGTTGCGCGTCGTACTGCCGTTACTGCACGCGCAGCCGCCTCGTGAGCAATGCGCAGGACTACAATTTCCATCCGGAGTTCGAGCAAGGTCTGCGCTACATTGAGTCGCATCCCGAGGTGCGCGACGTGCTGCTTTCCGGGGGCGATCCGTTGCTGCTCTCGGATAAAAAGCTTGAGCACCTGCTGAGCCGCCTTCGTGCGATCAAACACGTCGAGTTTATCCGCATCGGCTCGCGCATTCCGGTTTTTCTGCCGCAGCGCATCACGCCGGAACTCTGCGAAATTTTCAAAAAATACGGCCCGATCTGGATGAGCATCCATGTTAATCATCCGAAAGAGGCCACCGCCGAGCTGCGCGATGCGTGTGAGCGACTTTCGTTTGCGGGTGTTCCGCTTGGCAACCAGTCTGTGCTCCTAAAAGGCGTGAACGACGACGCGGAAGTGATGAAAGCGCTCGTGCACCGCCTTCTCCGGATGCGCGTGCGTCCGTATTATCTCTATCAGATGGATCTCATCACCGGCGGCTCGCACTTCAAAGTCGATGTTCGCAAAGGCATCGAAATCATTCAGGCGTTGCGCGGCCACACGACCGGGTATGCGGTTCCTCAATACGTGATCGATGCTCCTGGAGGCGGCGGCAAAGTGCCGATCAATCCAGAGTACCTCGAAAAAATCACCGACGAGGAAGTCGTTTTCAAAAATTACGAAGGCAAAACCTTCCGCTATCCGCTGACGAGCACGCCGCTCCCGCAGGTGAGCGAGCCCGCGGGGGAGTATGCCGTGCCGCAGGTTCTCAAACATTGAGAATTTCTTCGCGAGTTCGCGCCGAGAGTGTAGGGGTGATTCCCTATGCCTCTGGCTATTACCTCACCAGCAAGCACTAGCGCGGCAGTTTTTTTGAAAAGAAATTCTAACTTTTTTTGAGCAGAAATTCTACGGCCGCGTCTACCTCTGTGTAGTCAACATCGTTCTAGGGAACGATGCTCGTTTGTAGTTCTTACGGTTTGCTTGGTGTTAGGTCATGTGGGCCGCCTCGAAAGGGGCGGCCTTCATGTTTATACTGAAGCGAAGATTGCAGCGCGGGGGTGGGGCTGCTGTATGAACCCGTGGCTCGAAAATCTTCTTCTGCAAAACGGCTTCCGCGTACTTTCAAGCGAGCGTTCATCTTCGCGAACCTGATTCTCTGGGGTGCGATCGGCGGCTGGTACGTTTTCCAGGCTCCTGAACGGCAGGCTGAAGTTTCACGGCTCGTCAGAAATTATTTCGATTCGCGCAAGCAGGTTAGCTCGTTCGATGTCGCGTGGGATATTTGGCAGCTGTATTACAGCAAAGACTACGTTCAGGGCGTCGCGTCGTCGAAAAACAACTGCGTCTACGGTGGTGCGCCGCTCTTGGTTCGGCATACGGCACAGGGACTCCGAATTTTGGAAAACCGCGGTTTTCTCACGGCTTACAGCGATGCGCTCGGCGACCCGGTTTGGACGGCCTATCGGATGACCGATGGGCCTGTCACTGAGCCGGCCGCTCGGCCGGAGGAGTTTGTTGTGGATACGCGTACGGTAGCGCGCATCGAGCCGAGTGACTATGCGCGCAGCGGCTACGATCGCGGGCACATGGCTCCGAATTATGCGATCGCGCTACGCTATGGACGCGAGGCGCAGGAAGAAACGTTTCGCATGACGAACGTGTGTCCGCAAAAACACGCGTTGAACGCGGGCGCGTGGAAACAGTTGGAGCAACGGATCGCCGCGAATTATCCGGCGCGTTTTGGAGAAGTCTGGGTGCTGGTTGGACCTGTATTTGGCGAAGCGCCAACGCGGCTGAAACGCCGTGTCGCTGTGCCGGAGGCGTTTTTCATGATCGTGATCGATGAAGCGGAAGGACGAGTTCGGGCCGAAGCGTTTTTGTTTCCGCAGGACACGCCGGCTGACGCGGATCTCCAAAGTTTCCTGACGACGATTGACGAAATCGAAAACCGCACGGGTTTGGATTTTTTCAGTCAGTTGCCAAAAGAATCTGAGAACCGGCTCGAAGCGCAGCGGTCCACTCGAGTGTGGTAGATCGTTTCTGGAGTTTGGCTAGGTAGTGGTTTTCGCTTTGCGGAAGTGCACTCCCTTGGTTTTCCGGGGAAGATTCCCGATTTTGCGAAGGGCGATGGTTGATCGCTTGCAGCAACGAGATTCCGCGACATTTTAATAGAAAGACATGATGAGCTCCTACGAAACATCCGACGAACACCGGCCGCTGCTGTGGTTGCGAGGCTACCCGATTTACGCCGCGCACTTCATCGTGATGGTTTTCGTAGCTTCGATGCTCGTGACGACGTTGATGAACCTTTTCAACGTCAGCGGTCTGCTGAGTGGGCTCGTTTTTTCCAGCACGCATGTTTTGCGCGGCGAGGTCTGGCGCGTGCTGACTTATGGGCTGCTCAACCAACCGAGCATTCCTTTCGTGATCGATATGGCGATGATGGTTTGGTTCGGCCGAGAGGTAGAACGCACCTTCGGACGACAGATGTTTTTAATATTTTTTGGATGTCTTTACCTGATCACTCCGCTCGTGCTCACGGTATTCGGCCTGTGGTGGCCGCGCACGTTTGCGGGCGAAACCGGCTCGTTTGCCATGTTTGTTGCGTTTGCCACCCTTTTTCCAACTGCTCCCATATTTTTTAACCTGCTCGCGAAGTGGGTCGCTCTCGTCCTAGTCAGCATCTACACGTTGATCGCACTGAACAATCGCGACCCTGTTTCCCTCGTTTCGCTTTGGAGCACCACCGGTTTCGCTTTTGTTTTTTCTCGTTACCAGCAAGGGCACATCAGTCTGCCGAGCGTGAATGTTTTCCGCCGAGGTCCGAAGCTGCGCGTTTTGCCGGATCTTGAGGAGGAGGAGAAAAAAACCTCCCGCGACGTATCGACGAGTTCGATGGCCGAGATCGATGCGCTGCTCGACAAGATCGCGCAGTCGGGCATTTCGAGCCTCACCGCGAAAGAGCGCGCCAAACTTGATGCCGCGCGTGCGGAGTTGTTGAAACGTGAGTCGGGGCGGCGGTGAGCGCGCCGTCCGGAGCAGTGTTTTTTATTTAACCAAAGACGGCTGGCTAACGTCTCATTGGCTTCAATGAAACTGCTCCAGCCTTTCGCACTCGTTTTGACGTTGGCCTTAGCTGCTCCATTTTCTGCCCGCGCGCAGGAGACGGTTCCTGGTGAAAAAACTGTTCCACAATCATCCGACAGCGCTAAACGCGAAAAGTCGGATGCCGAAATCGAAAAGAAAGCCGCGGAGTGGGTCTCCGCGCTTCAGCTTGCCGACGAAGCAAAAGCCGCGCGCGTGAAGGAAGTCATTGCGACGCATCTGAAAGCCGTCCGCGACTGGCACAACGATCATCCGTATACGAGCGTTCCCGCTGGAATAAACCCGACCACGGGAAAGGCCCTGAGCAATCTCGAACGCCAGATGATCGCTGATTCGGCGATGCCGAAAAGCGTTCACGACGCGTTGATGAACGGCCTGCGGGCGGAGCTAACCGAAGCTCAGGTGGAAACGATCCTTGATAAATACACCGTGGGTAAAGTCGCGTTTACGATGAACGGCTACAAAGCGATCGTGCCCGATCTCACGCCGGAAGAAGAAGCGAAAATCCTGGGTTTTCTAAAGCAGGCCCGCGAGCAGGCGATTGATTACAAATCCATCCAACAAGTCTCTGCGATTTTCGAAATCTACAAGACACAGTCCGAGCAGTACCTCAACTCGAATGGCCGCAATTGGAAGGCGCTCTACAAGGCCTACACCGCCGCAGTGAAAGCGAAGAAGGCTGAGAGCTCCGCGAAAAACGAGAAGCACTAGTCCGTTCAGAACCTCGCACTGTAACGGCCTTCGATCGTCCGTTGACCGCCGACGCGGCCGGCCGCGGCGACGAGGTTTCGGTTGAGAGCGTTGCGGACGGAAACTCCGACGGAGTGGCGGATGCGTTTTCCTTGCTGCCACGTGTAGCTGCTGTTCAGCCCGACGATGCCGTAGCTGCTGTTGCGCCAAAGCTGACGCGTGGGGCTCTTGTAAACCGCAACCTGTTCACCAATCCAAGCAAACCCGCAGCCATGCTGCCAGCGGAGGCCGGAGGGATCGGTGCGCCAAGTGAGTGAACTTGAGCCGGTAAGTTTGGGGGTACGGGGAAGTTGGCGTCCGACTTCTTCGGGCAGATCGGGCGACGAGGTGGTGGTGGCTTCCAGCCAGGCAGCGCGCGCATCGGCCGTGAGTTTGCGCGTCACGTTGTAACGAGCACTCAATTCGAAGCCGGTAAACTGTTCTTCGCCGGACGAAACGAGCTGCGGCTTCGTGTGTTCCGGGTCCAAAATAGGGTCATCGTACGCAGGATTAAGCCGCGTGATGTTTTTGTTCCACAACCGGTACACCGCTGTCGTGAGCAGGAGTTTTTTGTTCGGGGTGAGCCAGCGAAGTCCGGTTTCGATGCCGCTGGTGCTTTCGTTTCCTTGAATGCGCCCGGTGCGAGCGTCGACGCGGCGTTGCGGTTGAAACGCAGTGCTATGATTAACAAAGACCGCGAGCCCGCGCGCGTTTTGGCCGACCCAACCGGCATGGTAAGTGGTTTTACCCACCGACGAGGTGGCGTGCGGAATCTTCGTTCCCGGCAAACGATCCTCGATGCTCGCGTCGACCCAATCTTGGCGAATACCGAAGGTGGCACCGTGCTTGCCTCGCGCCCAGGAAATACGATCGCTGAGGAAAACGCCGACGTAGTTCGCATCCTCGTCGCGCAGCGTCAGCACGCGACTGTAGGTGGCTTCTGAATACGTGGGCGTAGAATAGTCGGGCGAGGCCGGGTCCAGGTGCAGCACGCCGGAAGGAAGCGCGTCGCGGTCGGTTTTCTCCAAGGCGCGGCGGATGCGCCCCGTCACGGCTTGGCTGCCCTCGACGCCGACGAGCCAGCGTTGGTCGAAGCGACGCCCTTTCCACGGGATGTCTGCTTCGAGTTGTGCGCCGACGGTGCGGTCGGTCCGATCGTTGTACTGTGGTTCGCGCGTGCCGTCGAAAATGCCTGTGGAGAGCACGTAAGGCCCGGTGGAGAATCGGAGTTCGCGCTGGGTGCGGTCCCAGTACTGGGCGCCTCCGCGCAAATACCACCCTCGTGTGAGTTTTCGTTCCGCCCAGATGCTGGTGCTGCGACTGGTTCGGCGCGCCCAGGCGTCGGGGCCGTTGGTGTTGAAATCAGCCAAGGCGATGCACGGCGCTCCGATCGGCCCGCCGCTGACCTCGCGTGTGTAAGGCAGGCCGCCGGACGGGATCGTTTTCGTGCGGGCGATTTCAACTTCCCAGAAAATCACTGTGTATTTATCTGGCGAATACCGGAGCGAAGCGGTGCCGGTGGCGTCGCGGCGGCGCGCGAAATCCTCTGGCCCGTCCTGTTCGCTCATTGAGCCGAGAATTCTGCCGTTCAGTTTTTTGGTGATCAGGAGTTCGCTGCGTTCGGCTTGAACGAAAAACGCCGGGAAATCGCTCGCGGTGACGTCGAGTTGCCAGGACATTTTCGGCGTGGGGCGGCGCGAAATGAGATTCACGATTCCACCGGGCGCGGTGCGTCCGTAAAGAACGGCCATAAACCCAGTGAGCAAGTCGCGTCGGCCGCCCACGATTTGCTCGGGAAAGCCGAGTTGCGTCAGGCCGTTTCTGAGACGGGGCGCCGTGAAACCACGCGGCGTGCTGCCGCCCGAAATCGAAACGAATTCCATTTGCCGAGGGTCTGGAAGCACCGCGAGTTCATCGCTGAGCATCGCCGCTCCTTGATCCGGTTTTTGCTCAGCTTCGAGTTCGCTGAAAACGCCGACGCGGTCGAAAGGAAAAACGTCTGGCTTTTCTTCCGGCCAAGTGGCGACTTCGTCCTGTGAGGCTTGGACGGTGTACCGGTCGAGAACCAAGGGCAGCGACTTGTCTCCGGCTTCCGGAGGTTTCGGCGATTTAGTTTCTTCCGCAGCCGCGCACATCGGGCTGAGGAAAGCCAGAAGCGCGGAGGTGAGGACAAGTCGGTGGAAGCTGGACATGGACGAACATTACAATCGGGAGATCCTTACGCTGCTGAAGCGCGGATGTCTCTTTGATTGAGACGTTCGTTCGATGGGTCCGGTTGCCTAAACTCTCGATTTCCACTTACGCCGAGAGCTGCCGTGCCGCATTTCGGGCAAAGAACTCCGGCGTGCCGTAAACGGGCGGCGGCTTCACGGCCTTCTTTTTGGCGAGCGGGCTTTCCGTCGAAGCGGGCCGAATACGCGAACCGTTTTCCTTGGCCGCCGCGAGGATTGTCGTCTTCAACCGACGATAGGCCGCGGCGTCGTACGTCGTAGACAAGGCACGAAAATGGACCGTCTGGTTGTTGTCGTTTACCTGTTTGCTCAATTCCATGAGCAGCGGGAAATCTTCGTCGTTCAGAAAAGCGGAGACGGCCCGGCAGGCCGGCCCGTGCATCCGTTTCAAGAGCACGAAATAGAGGCGGGTATTCTCCCAGCCGAGCGCGTCAAACATCGCCGCATCCAACACGGCGAGCTCGGTTGCGAAGGTGTCGAGGAATTCGCTGTGGCCGGCATTCCAAAGATCGGTCGCCATCTGCCGCAGGTACTGGGTCGCGTCTTTCGGAAGAAATTCCTTCTTTTTGAAAACATTTTCGAACCACGTCTGTATGGCGGTAGCATCCGGTTTTTCGCAGGCGACTCGCAGCGCTTCAATTTCCATCGTGGTCATTTCTTCGTGTGGAATGTCCTGATGGAAGGTGAGGAGATGGCGGAGCTGAAGCGGATCGAGCTGGTTCACCCGAACATTCTGCTCGCGGATTGCACGGGCTTCGCAGTAGCAAAGCACCGCCGCCGCAGGACTCCTCAGCGTGATGGCGATGCGATTGAGGAGAATAATCGCGGCGAAAATATCCGATTCCTGAAGGGGAAGCCGCAGGTGTTCAGGCACCAGGTTGCAGCTCAGCCGATGAAGGCGAAGTAGTGACTGCAGCACTACGTCGTGACGAGTGCGTTCGGTTTCTCGGACCGAAGAATCGACTGCTTCGATCGGGCCGAACCATTTCTTAACGGCATTTCGAAGCGTGTTTTCGCGCGACTCTAGTGAAGAAAGGGCTCCTTCGAGACTGGCGTACTGACGCCTGAGCTCTTCGGATATGCGGGATGCTGGATTTGGCTGCATGACGGGAGCTGTTAGCTGAGTTGGAAGAACTGCTGGATCGCTTAACGGGGCCCAGTATAGGGATTTCGCAAATAATTTACTTTAGTGGAAACCCTGATCCGCGCCTGTGTATCTCCCTGATAGCTCGTCGGCAAAAACGACAGCCTCCCGATTCATACGTCTGCAAAATGTGAAACCGACCTTCGGGCGAATCCGTCTTTTAGGTCCTATGACCCCCATCAAATCTCTTTTCGCGACAGCGGCCGCGCTGCTTCTTACGCTTTCTGTTCATGCATCTGCTGCGGATCCCACTGGAACTTGGAAATGGACTCAACCGGGTCGCAACGGTGGCCAAGGTTTTGAGCAAACGCTGAAGCTCGATCTCAAAGACGGAAAGCTCACCGGTACAATGCTCGGCGCGGATACGCCTCGCATGAAAATTCCCGACGTGGCGATTGGCGACGCCTCGTTCAGAGACGACGCGATTTCCTTCACGGTGACGCGCGAGTGGAACGGCAACAAAATCGCCACCAAGTACGAAGGAAAACTCGAGGGCGACACCATCAAGGGAACCTCTGAGCGTCCCAGCCGTGACGGCGGTGCACCGCAAAAACGCGATTGGGAAGCCAAGCGCGCGAAGCCGGCTGCTCCTGCGGCCTCCTGACTTTGTTTCGTTAGGTTGTGGTAAGTCCCGCGTGAATTCGTTCGCGCGGGACTTTTTTTGCCTCAAACCGTAAGTTCGATCGCGTTTCCGTCGGGGTCCGTCACGACGCTCTCGTAATACCCGTCGCCGGTTCGCCGAGGCTCGGAGGTAACTTTCACGCCATTGGAGCGCAGCTTTTCGGTCCAGCTGCGAACGGCCTCTTCGCTGCCGACGGAAAGGGCAAAATGGGCGTAGCCGGTTCGTGAACCCTCGGCCGTTGCAAGCTCGGGCTTGGTCATAATTTCCAGCCGTGCTCCGGAGGTAAATGTGAGAAAATAAGAACTGAAGTCCGTGCTTGGGTTGGTGTATTTAGGTCCTGCTCTGCAGCCGAAGTGCTGGACGTAGAATTCTTTTAGCGCTTCGAGCTGGTTGGTCCACAACGCGAGGTGATCGATTTTCATGGAAACGGACGGCGGGCCGTCTGAGATGTTCTTTAGCGGCCAGACACACCGATTTCCAGAGGTAAAATGTCGGACGATTCTTTGGAGAATTCGAGGGAGATGAAGCCACCTTTGCCTTCTATCGTGTAGTATTCAGCGCGCAACCACAGCGGACGCTTTTGAAAATAGATGACGCCGTAGACTCGCTGCACGTGCCGGCCGATTTCTTTCGGCGCGAATACTTCCGTGTCGACCACGTCGCCGAGGCCGTCGGTGATTGAAATGAAACGTTTGCGAAGCCCCACAATTTTATCCTGTTCTTCGGGTGTGAACCAGGCGCGCAGCAACGCATCGGGGCCGTTGGCCTGATAGGCAAGCAAGCCCATTCGGAATGCCTCGACGCTGTCCATCACGCCAAAGCAGGGAGTCGCCAAAACAAGTCCTAGGAGTAAAAGGGTTTTTCTCATGGCCCACCGATAGACACGGAATCGGGGGTGAAGTGCGCGAATGTCGGTGCGGTGCCGTCGTAATCTGCTGTAGCGCAGCTAACTATTGATGAGGTTGTCGACGGCGCCTGCGTCGAAAGTGAACCGCCAGGCCGAGCATCGCAACGGCAACCATCCCGTAGGTGGACGGCTCCGGCGTCGCGATGTCGTAGCCGATGACGTCCAGGGCCAAGACATCGAGGGATCGGATGACATCCAATTCTCCGTAGGCTGTCGTCGGGTCCATGATGCCGAAATCGTAGCCGTCTTTCCAATGGCTTGGCTGGCGTCCGTCGCCGTACATACCGGTTGAGAAAAGCGCGAGCGGAGTGCTGCCGCCATCGATCGAGAAATACTTTGTCCGCGCGTCGGTGGTCCAATCTGTCGCCTTCTGCGCGTAGCTATCCACGGAATAGCGGTAAAGGTCCAGCGGGCTGACGTAGCGCAATGAGTCGTCTGCGACGGGCGCGATGCCCATCGCGTCGACGTAAAGCAGACCCGAGGTGAAGCCAAGTGCGTGGCCGAGCTCATGTGTGGCGACTCCGACAAAATCGATCGCGTCGCTCGCGACGCCGTCCGTCGGATCGAAATCGAAATTGAACAAAGAACTGAAACGAATGCTCGCGTCGATCATGCCGCCGTTTGCTTGGTAGATGCCGAGTGCACGGGCATTCGCCAAGTTCATGCGGATCGTGGAGTTGTTGGCGTTGCCGTCGTTGTCGAGGTATGGCGTGGCGCTTGCGGAACCGTACGGGCTGTTGCTGGTTCGGTTGAGGAGGAGATCGAAGGACAAACCTGAGCTCAACGAAGCATAGGCAATTTGGTCGTTCACCGAGGAGCGATCCGCGCTGAGGAAGTATTTGAAAGCCGAGTACGACAGGCTCAACGAACTCGATCCCGTGCTCCCCAACACGCCTGGAGCGAGTGCCTCAAAACCGACGTCGATGCTCACGTTGATCGGGTCCTTGAAAAGGGAGGACCAGCGAGCGGCAGCTGCCTCGAAGCCGACCAGCGCTCGGGGATCGATGTCAGGAGCGCAATTAAAAGTGAAACTTAGCTGTGCATGCGCCGACGGGTGCGCGATCGCTAGGGCGAAAAGGGCAAAAGGTGCGGCGATGCGACGCGCGGTGTGCAGGATGTTGTGGATCATAGGCCTCCCGAGAGGCTTTGGATCATACCGTAACGCACCGGAGTTTGAAACCGGGTGTCCCACGGTTAGGGCGTAATGGCCTTTCGGATGAGAGCGTCAGTAATCCGCCGGTGCCTGCGGGAAAATAAACGGGGTAATCAGTCCCGCCACGTCCCAATATTGGCGAACGCTTAGGCGGCGACGAGCTGGGGAGCCTCGCGTCCGCAGAGTTCTGCGTTTGGGTGCATCAGCGCCAAAGGAGCGGCGGCGTGTCCATCGAGGCCCAAGGAGAAAACTTGTGTGTGCCACGTTTCCCCGGGGAGCGCCGGCCAGGGTTCCCTGTGAAAACCGTGCGACGTGTAGAGGGAAATCGCTTTTTGATACTCGGGCTCGTCGGTCGTCCACAGCCGTAGCACGTGTTTATGCTCTGTTTTTGCTTGTTCGATGACGGAATCGAGAAGAGCGAGGCCTTCGCCTTTCCCGCGGGCGGAGGGATGCAGCCCGTACCAAGCGAGCCAAGTTTCCTCGGGCTGGCCGACGTAATTGTAGAGGCTGGCCAGTCCTACGACGCGACCGGCTTTTAGAGTGGTCCAGATCTGGAGACTGGAAAGATGGTGGTGGCGGTAGAAATCCGCGTGAGAGGCGGGGGCGACGGCGGCAGCGAGCGCGACTTGGTGTTCGTGCTCCCAAGGGAACAGTTCTGCGGCCAACTGCTGTGTTTCCACAAGCGTATCCGGCATGAGCGGAACAAGGTTCATAACGCCGCGAACGTTAGGTGGAAGAGCATCCTCCCGCCAGATTTGGCCGGGCCCAAGGCGAGGGTAGGGCAAAGGCTTATAAGTTAGACATAACCCGCGTGGTCCGTCTAAACCCAACCGCGACACTTAAGATTCTCACCTAAGTGGCTATCTACCAACAGACGTTAATTGTTGAGACGCTGTCGCACCGCCAACTTGCCCATAATTAGGTCTTTTAAGTTCGAAAGTGTGGAACCTGTCAGCTCTTGACGGCGGCCTTTTTGGGGCTTTTTCGCGCCGGAAGTGCGGGTAGCGATGCTTTTTCGGTTCTAAGTGGTTCGGCTGCGGCCTGTGACGCGAGTTGTTCGGAGGAGATGATCATCGCCTCGAGTTCTTGGACGTATCCGAAGACGTTTTCTACTTGGCCGCACATCTCCGTCGAAGCGCTGGCATTCTCCTCGGCGGCCGCAGCGGTGCGTTGGGTGATCTGGTCAACTTTCTGGATCGCTTCGCTGACTTGGGTGAGTCCCTGCGCGGTTTGTTGTGCGGCGAGTTCGACCTCCTGAACGATTTGGTGATATTCGGAGGTGATCGCTGAGATCTGAGAAAAGCGTTTTTCGGCGCGTTGGCCGAGGTCTGCGCCGTGAGTGCTGTTTTTGACGGCCGATTCGATCTTCGTGGCGGTTTCGCGGGCGGCAGTGGCGCTTCGTTGAGCCAGGCTGCGGACTTCTTCGGCCACGACGGCGAAACCCATGCCGGCTTCGCCGGCGCGTGCGGCTTCGATGGCGGCGTTCAGCGCGAGAATATTCGTTTGAAACGCGATTTCGTCGATCGTCTTGAGGATCGAAGCGACGTCGTTGGTGGATTTCTGAATATCTGCGAGCGCGGCGCTGAGTTCGGCGACGTTTTGTGTTCCGCGGTCGGTGGACTGCATCGCGCTTTTCGCGAGCTCGGCCATTTTCTTCATATGCGTCTGGGTCGAGTCGTTCATGCTCGCGAGTTCGTTCATCGAGGCGGAAATCTCTTCGAGGGCCGAAGCTTGTTCGCAGGCATCGGTGCTTAGCTGTTCAGTCGAGACGGTGATGGAGCGTGCGGATTCGTTGGCGTTGGCGGCGGTGGTGGCGAGATCGGCGCTCACGGAGCGCAGCGGCCGGGTGATCGTGCGGGCAATGTAGACGATGAAAAGCGTGATGCCCACCATCGCGAAGAGGCTAAAGCCGCCCAAAAGCAGGAGCTGGAGGCGCGCACTCGCGAGTTTGTCGTTGGTGTAATCGCTGACCTGCCGTCCTGCCGCCGCGATGAGCGTGCCGAAGGGCGTCTCGATTGCGGTGTTCGGGCCGCTCATGTAACTGGCGTGGGTGCCAAACTCGCTGAAATCGGTCGCTTTTGTGCCTAGCTCTACGGCGCGATTAGCAAACGTGACGATCTGCGTGTAGTCGGAGCTCGACGTGAGGCGTTTCAGCTCGGCAACCACTTGCTCATCGGCAAAACAGAGCAAACGAGAAACGTTTTCGTCGATATTGCTGAGTTTGGTCTTTAACTCGCCGATGGCCGTCTCGCTCACCTTTTGGGTGCGGATCACGGTCGCGACGAGTCCCTTGAGTTTCCAAATGTCCTTTTGGAAACGGGCCAGGTTGTCTTGCGTGATAATTCGGCGCACGAGCTCCGGGTCGCTGGCCTCGTTGGAAACCAAAGGCAGCAGGTTTGCCTGCGTGAGTAGGGCGACGTCGTAGGCTTTGAGCGCTTTTGTTTTGAGCGGGGAATCGCCGTTGCGAACTTGAGGGCGTGTGGGGTCGAGGATTTCTGTGCGCAGGCTGTTCAGCCCGGCCTCAGCCTCGATGGCTTTCTTGATTCCCTCGCGAAACCGGCTGGAAAAGATCGCGTCGTTGGTACGCGCGAGTTCCTGCAGCTTTTTCAAACTCGTCTCGGTTTCGTGGATACGCGCCTGGTATTGTTCGAGTTGTTTTTGAGGCGTTTCGTCGCCGAGAAAACAGGCGGTGGAATAACCGGTTTGCCGTTCGATCGTCAGGTTGGTGGCGAGTTCGGAGGCGGCGGCGGAAACTTGGGTGGTCTCACGGAAATTCTGCAACGTGACGTATTCCGTGTAGACCTTGTGCAGGAAGAGCCCGGCAAAACAGAAGATACAGGCAATCGCACCGATGCTGAGCATCAGTAATTTGGTTTGGACTCTGCGCATCGAGGGAATCGTCATCGGGAGGGCTATGCGGATGCGCACCGATCCGACTCTCTCGTCGAACGGGAGCGCACAATTTCTCAAGGGATAGGTAATATATCGGTCAAAATGGCCCTCAGCTTGAGTCGTCGCGCGATGCATTTGGCCGACGGGGAAATTATTTCGGCGGTTGCGTCCGCTCGCCGCCCGCGGGAAAGATCGCTTCTGGGGTGTTCTCCTTAGTTATTGAAGACTCGGAAAGGCTCACGTGGCAGAATTTGCGCGACCTGCAGCCACGTTTTCTGACACTTTCCAGCGGCTCTTTCGTCAAATCGCTTCACCATGCGTTTCCATATCCTACCTCTCGCCCTCACTTCTCTTCTCGTAACATTGGGCGTGTTCGCCCGCGCAGCCGACCCGGCGCCGAAGGTGCTCGAACTGTGGCCGGAAGGAGTTCCGGGACTTCGCGCCGATGCCAGCCCGGAGATCGTGAAAGATGACCGCGTGTACAACGTTCACACGCCGACACTCACATTTTATCCCGCACCCAAAGAAATCGCCAATGGCACCGCGGTCATCATGTGCCCGGGCGGCGGCTACGTGCGACTCGCGGTGACGAACGAAGGCCTCGGCGCGGTCAATTGGCTCAATCCGCTCGGCGTGCACGTCTTCGTGCTGAAGTATCGGCTAAAGGAATACGGCCATCCGGCGCCGCTGCGCGACGTGTTGCGGGCGGTGCGGCTGGTGCGTTCGCGTGCGGCAGAATTCGGCATCGATCCAAATCGCATCGGCGTCGCCGGCTCGTCCGCAGGTGGGCATCTGGCGGCTTGTTCGGGTACGCTTTACAACGAAGCGATCGGCAAAACGGGCAACGCTCTCGATGCGATCAGCGCGCGGCCCGATTTCCTGATTCTCCAATATCCCGTGATCACACTACGCGCCCCGGTTACGCATGGCGGATCGCTGACATCGCTGCTTGGAGAAAAGCCGACGGCGGAAGACATCGCGCTTTTGTCGGTCAACGAGCACGTCACGAAGGACACGCCGCCGACCTTCATCATGCAGACGCAGGAGGATAAGTCCGTCCCGGTGGAAAACTCGCTGTTGTTCTACCAGGCTCTGCGCAACGCCAATGTGCCGGTCGAAATGCACCTCTATCCGAACGGCCCGCACGGTTTTGGCTTCCGCAAAGACCTCGGTCAAACCTCCGACTGGCCGAAGCGCGGCGAAGAATGGCTGCGCTCGCGCGGTTTGCTGCCGGAAAAAGCGAAGTAATTACGTTCCAAAAACCCTAGCAACCTCATTAGGCCGTTCTACTTCGGAAAATCTTCTTCTGCCGACCTCGGAAAAGCTTTGAGCCCCGTTACAAGCCTTTTGGCGTGCGAGACATAAGCTTTGAGGGGCGAGTCATGACTTATGCAGCGCGATCCAAGAGCTTTGAAACGCGAGGCAAGCCTTATGAATCGCAAAACAAAGCTTATGATTTTGCTTTCAGAAGCTTTGTTTCGTGTTCCAGAAGCTTTGGAACGCGCACCAAAAGCTTTGGAATGTGAATCAAAGCCTTTGGAGCACGAATCATAAGCTATGGAACACGAGGTATGCTTTATGACCCCATAGCAGGAAGCTGCGAACGATTAGGAGCAGCGCACCAAGTAAGTTTTCCCAATGGGGGAAACTCCATTAGCGGTTAAAAAACGGATCGAAATTTATCTCGTGGCGTCTTTTGGCTCTGCTGTGCGCGTGGTTGCGTTGGTTGGGGAATTCAGCCAACAAGGAAGGCATGTCCGCTGCTCTTCCTCTGCAAGACTCGTTCCTGCCGATCATTCAGCTCTCGATCACGCCGGTCATTTTGATCTCGGGCCTCGGTGCGTTGTGCATTTCACTCACCAATCGCATGGGCCGCATCGTCGATCGCACGCGCAATCTCGCAGGTTTGATGACCAAACCGGACGTAACCGACAAAAAGCACGTGGAGGAGCAGTTGCTGATCATGTTTCGCCGCGCGAAGATCATGCGATTCTCGATGACGATGATCACATCTAGCATGTTTATCTCTGGCTTGTTGATCGTGATGCTCTTTGTGAGCGGCCTTTTCAAAGTCGAGTGGCCTTGGCTGATCCTTGGCCTTTTCGCTCTCAGTGTGAGCTGCATGTTGGCCGGTTTGGCGGCCTTCTTGCGCGATCTTTATTTGTCGCTCCACGCCGTGCAGGTGGAAGTCATCCACGCCATCGGCAAGGATAAGGTCGAAGGGCCGGTCTAGACAGAATGGACCGAATCAACGGAATGTCGGCCGAATCGGAATTCGGTCCATTCTGTTTATTCTGTTCAAAACGAGCTACTCCGCGGGCAGCTCGATCCCGAACTCGGTTTTGCTGAGCGCAATGAGATCGTCGTAGACGCCGGCGGCTCCGGCGGTGCGGAGTTGTTCCTCGGTGTGGGTTCCGGTCGTGACGCAGTAGCAGATGAACTTACCGTTTTGTGCGGCCTCGACGTCGTACGGCGAATCGCCGATCAGGCAGGTCGTGGCTGGTTCGGCACCGAGCGTGTCGAGCGCGTGCTTTGCGAATTCTGGCTGCGGTTTCAGCCAAGGCGTGTCGAACGCGCCGAAAATGCCGTCGAGCAGCTTATCCACGCCGAGATGTTCGCAAACGAGACGGGCTGATGGGCCGTGTTTGTTCGTGAAGACGCCGCATTTGACGCCCTGCTTCTTCAACGCTTCGAGCAAACTGCGGGCGCCGGGAAGGAGTGCGACGCCGTTGAACATATTTTTCGCCCAAGCCTCGCGATAAATCTCGATCGCGCGCGGGAGAAGATGTTCGTTTTCCGGCCCAAGCATCCGTTTCACCGCGACTTCGAAGCCGCCGCCGACGGCACGATGAACTTGAGCCATCGTGGGCGCGGGCAAGCCGAGCTGTTTCAACGTGTAAGCATGGCTGGCGTGAATCGCCCCGAAATGATCGAGGAGTGTGCCATCGAGATCGAAAAGGACGGTTCGAAAACGCATCGGGAAACCAAATTGCCGGACGCCGGACTAAAGCACACGGAAATTTTTTGGTTTTTGATTTTCCCAAGGTCCGCTACAAGCTCCGACATGCCTGCCACTTCCGACGAAGCTCTAGCCAGCGTGCTGGCCACCCTGCAAGGTGACGCGTTGCGCGTGGAAATCGGCGGTGTTTGGAAGATCACGGGCAAGCGGCCGACGTGGCGCAGTGTGCTGGATGACAACCAGCCGGCGCGGGTGAAATTTGAACTCGGCCAGCTTCAGGCGTGGGACAGTTCGTTGCTGTTGTTCCTTTTCGAAGTCGAGCAGTGGTGCAGTGCGACGAAAGTGCCGCTCGATGCTTCGCGGTTGCCGACGCGCTTGCGCGAGTTGCTCGATCAAATTGTTGCGGCGCAGGGCAAGGAAACCCCGGTAGACCGCGCGCAGAATCCGCTCGAGGTGATCGGGCTTGCGGTATTCGAAGTGTGGGCACGCGCGAAACAACTTTCGCACTTCGTGGGCGAGTGCACGCTGGCGGCGATCCGATTGGCGAAGAAACCGGTCGGCTTTCGTTGGCGCGATTGTGTGGGCGAGATGCAACAATGCGGCGCGATGGCGCTGCCGATCGTCGGATTGATCGGCATGCTCGTCGGCCTGACACTCGCGTACACCGCGGCGGTGTTGCTGCGGGAGTTTGGCGCGGATATCTACGTGGCGAATTTTGTCGGTTTGGTGATGGTGCGTGAAATGGGCCCGATGATGACCGGCATTATTCTCGCGGGCCGCACCGGCGCGGCGTTTGCGGCCACGCTGGCCAACATGAAAGCAGGCGAGGAAATCGATGCGTTCGAGACGCTGGGCATTCGCTCGATCGATTTTCTTGTGCTTCCGCGCATTCTCGCGATCACAGTGATGACGCCGCTGCTCACGTTGTACGCCAACCTCCTTGGCATCGTCGGGGGTCTTTTGGTTGCCGCGGCCGTCCTGAAGATCCCGGCTTCGGCTTACTGGGTGCAGATGCAGACCTCGGTTGATCTCTCGGATTTGATTTCGGGAATGATCAAGGCCGTGACGTTTGGCTGTATCATCGGGTTGTCGGGCTGTCTTCGCGGCTTGGAAAGCGATCGCAGCGCGGCCGGCGTGGGAAAGGCGACGACGTCGGCGGTGGTCACGGCAATTCTCCTGCTGATTGTTTCGGACGCAATCTTCGCGGTGGTGTTTAACATGCTGGGTATCTGATCATGCCGCAACCTTCCTTATCGCCAAAAATTCCAGCCATCGCAGTCGAGAACCTCGAGTGCGGCTACGAAGGGCGCGTCTTGTTGGAGCACGTGACGTTTACGGTCGCTCCCGGAGAGTTGTTTTTTGTGATCGGTGGAAGCGGCTGCGGAAAGAGCACGCTGCTCAAGCACCTCATCGGACTGCGCCGTCCGACGGCGGGTTTGATCAAATACTTTGGCGAAAGTTTCACGGAAGCGGACCCGGCGCGACGGCGTGAATTGTTGCGGACCTTTGGGGTGCTTTATCAGAACTCCGCGCTGTGGAGTTCGCTGACGTTGCGCGAGAACATCACGCTGCCTCTCGAGGAGTATACGCCGCTAAATAAGCGGGAGCGCAACGAACTCGCAGCTCTGCGCTTGGCGCAGGTGCAGTTGACGGGCTACGAGGATTTTTATCCGTCCGAGATCAGCGGCGGCATGAAAAAACGTGCAGCCTTGGCGCGCGCTCTTGCGCTGGATCCGGCGATTGTATTTTTCGACGAACCATCGGCCGGGCTCGATCCGATCACGTCGCGCAAACTCGACGAGCTCGTGACGCAGATCCGCGAGACACTCGGCACGACGATGGTGATTGTTTCGCACGAACTCGACAGTATCTTCAGCATCGCGGACCGCGTGATCATGTTGGAACGCGAAGCCAAGGGAATCATCGCCGAGGGAAAACCCGCCGAACTTCTTAAAACCAGCAACGATCCTCGTGTGCAGGAGTTTCTCCAGCGCCGCGCGGTCGTCTTGCCGTAGCTGAGAACCTGGAATATTCTTTCAACGCTCTACTTTTAACAGCGCCGTCCGAAACCAACCGTGAAAACTAAAATCAGTCCCACCATTGTCGGCATGTTCGTCTTGGGCGCCCTTGCGCTGGCCCTCATCGCGCTGCTCTCGTTTGGCGGTGTTAACATTTTTAGCAAGCCGCAGCGTTTCGCCGTTTATTTCGACGAGTCGGTGCATGGCCTGGATCTCGGATCGCCCGTGAAGTTGCGCGGCGTGCGCGTGGGCCGTGTCGTCGGCTTGAACGTGCAATACGACACGCGAAACAAGAGGTCCGTGGTCGAAGTGATCTGCGAGTTCGGCCACAGCAATTTGAAGGACGAAGCGGGCGAGATCATTGATTTTTCGAGCCGCAAGGAACTGGAGAAACTCATCGCGAACGGACTCCGTGCCCAGCCCGATGTGGCGGGTTTGGCTACTGGCATGTTGTTCGTCCAGCTTGACTTCGCTGAAGGTCCGCCCGTCAGCCCCCCTGTGCAGGCGATTGCGAATGCGAACTATCTCGTGGTGCCTTCGATGCCGTCGAGTATTTCCGAGTTCCAACAAAGCCTAGGCGAAATCATGGCGAATCTGAAACGTGTGGATTTTGCCGGGCTGTCCCGTGAGATGACGGGCGTTCTTGCTGACACGCGGAAAGAAATCAAAGGCATCGAACTGGCGAAGCTTACGTCGGAATGGACGAAGGCAGGGACGGCGGTGAACGAACTGGTTCGCAGCGGAGAGTTTCAAAAGGTGTTTGTGCGTCTAAATGAAACCATCGAGCAGGTTTCGAAGGTGCTCGCGAACGTCGACGCGCAAGTACAACCGGCCGGTGTGAAGTTGAACGAGGCGCTCGCCGAAGCGAAAAGTGTGATGCGGTCGTTCAGCGACGCGGCGGAGACCGCACGGCGTTTCATCAGCGCGCAGAATGGACTCGGTGAAGAAACGATTCGCACCATGCAGCAGCTGAACGAGGCGGCTGCGGCGATTCAGCGGCTGGCCGAGTTCCTGGAGCGCAACCCCAACGCATTGCTCACCGGCAAAAAAGCGCCCCGTTAATCTTTGACGCACTTTCCTCATGCAAAAATTTCACCGTTCCTTTCCTGCCTGCGTCGGTCTGGCGATCGCCGCTGTTTCGTTATTGGCCGGTTGCCAGATTCTGCCGGAAGCCAAGGTCGATCCTACGCGCCATTTTGTATTGAGCGGTCCCACGCCGACCGATTCGCCGGCGGCGAAGCCGGCCGGACGTTTTCAGGTCGGCATTCGGTCGATTGAGATGGCGGGCTATCTCAGCAACCACCGGGATATCGCCGTTCGCACAGGGTCAAACGAGATCCGTTTTGAGGAATTTTCGCGCTGGGCCGAACCATTGGAAAGCGGTATTAACCGGGTGCTCAAGCAGCGTCTGCTGTCGCAGGACGCGGTGGCTGGAGTGTCCAATTACCCGTTCGCGGCCGACCTCAAGCGCGATTATGATCTCGTTATTCGCGTGTTGAATTGCGAAGGAGTTCAGGGAGCCCGTGGCGGGTCGGCGCGGTTTGTTGCGACGTACGATATCCTCGCGGCCGGCGGAGGAGGGCAGATCGTCGCACGTAGGACGTTTACGGCCCCGGAGCAGCCGTGGGACGGGAGAGACTTCGGGGCCTTGGCCAGTCTCCTCAGCGAAGCAGTCTCCAAGCTTTCAGAAGATATCGCGACAAACCTGCCGAAGTAAATCGCTTCGCACCGCCGAACATTTTCGGCGGCTCAAACCGAGGGTGCTGATCTCGAGACCGGCACCTTTCGCTTTTCCGACGGCTAGACCGTCCCTGTTCTGCGGAAGAGCAGGCTGGCGCCGACGATCGCGGCCAATGCGCCGCCACCGATGTAGACGTAATGTTTCGGCGTGCGTGCGCCGCCGTCGACTTTATTGGCAATGCTGGTGCCGGCTTCGGAGGCTTGGCCGACAAGGGAGTCCTTGCGCGAGATGCCAGCCGCAACCAACCAGATACCGCCAACGATTAAGACCAGTCCGAGTATTTTCGAAATCATATGTAGATGCCTTTCTTAGCTCACCCGCCTTTGCGGATGGGCTAATTTCGCAGCAACAATGATGTTCGCAACTGGCGCGGTTATTTCAGCGCGGCGGCGATTCGGTCGAGCGCCGTGACCACATTTTCGCGGCTGTTGAACGCGCTGATGCGCACATGGCCTTCACCGCAGCGACCGAAACCGGCGCCGGGGGTGCACACCACTTGTGCCTTATTAAGAAGGAGATCGAAGAATTCCCACGAGTCGCGTCCGACGTTGATCCAGATGTACGGAGCGTTCACGCCGCCGACGCAGCTGAAGCCCAACTTGTTCATCGCGTCGCGGATGAGCGCGGCATTCCCGAGGTAAAAATCAGTCATTTCCTTAACCTGCTTTTTGCCCTCAGAAGTGAAGATTGCAGCTGCGGCTTTTTGTACCGGATAGGAAACGCCGTTGAACTTTGTGGTGTGACGGCGATTCCAAAGCGCGTGCAATGGGTGGGCATTGCCGGCGGCATCCCACGCCACGAGAGTTTTCGGAACCACTGTGTAGGCACAACGTGTGCCGGTGAACCCGGCGGTCTTCGAGAAGCTGCGGAACTCGATGGCGACGTCGCGCGCTCCCTCGATTTCGTAGATGCTGTGCGGGATCTGCGGATCGCGTATGTACGCTTCGTAGGCGCTGTCGAAAAGGATGATCGCCTTGTTCTTCTTGGCGTAAGCCACCCATGCTTCGAGCTGGGCCTTGGTGGCGACGGCGCCGGTCGGATTGTTCGGGAAGCACAGATAAATGAGATCGGCGGCGACGTTTGGCACGGCTGGGACGTAGCCGTTGCCCGCGTTCGAATCGAGGTAGGTGATGCCTTGGTAGCGTCCGTCGACGTTCACGCCGGTGCGGCCGGCCATCACGTTGGTGTCGACATAAACTGGATACACCGGGTCGGGGATGGCGAGACGGACGTCGTTCGCGAAGATTTCCTGAATGTTGCCGCAGTCGCACTTTGAGCCGTCGCTGACGAAGATTTCGTCGGCATCGATTTTGGCTCCGCGTGCATGGTAGTCATTTTGCGCAATCGCTTCGCGCAGAAACGCATAACCTTGCTCTGGGCCGTAGCCCTTGAAGGTGGCGCGCTTGCTCATTTCGTCCGCGCCGGAGTGGAGAGCCTCGATGCAAACGGGAGGGAGCGGTTCGGTCACGTCGCCGATGCCGAGGCGGATGATGGGCTTGTCCGGATTCGCCTGTGCGTAAGCGGAAACTCGTTTGGCGATGTCGGAGAACAGGTAGGAGGCCTTGAGCTTGGTGTAGTTTTCGTTGATGCGAATCATGGCGTGCGAGAGGCGAAAAACTTGAATAAGTGCGTCCAGTCGCATTAGTTCAAGCTCCGGGTGTGTCTTTGACAGTCACAAAGGCACCTTTCATCCGCACAACTGTTCCGTTATGCAAAAAGTTACCTCCGTTACTGAAATGCGTGCTCTTACTGAAGAGCTGCGCTCGAAAGGGCAGATTGTCGGGCTCGTTCCCACCATGGGAGCACTGCACGACGGGCACATGAGCCTCATCCGCCAGGCGGCGGAACAGGCCGACACCGTGGTCGTCTCGATTTTCGTGAATCCGACTCAGTTTGGCCCCAATGAGGATTTCGCGAAATATCCACGCGAGCTCGAAAACGACATGAAGCGCTGCGAAGAAGCGGGCGCGGACATCGTTTTTGCACCGCCGGTGGAGGAAATTTATCCCAAGGGCTACTCGACCTACGTCACAGAAGAATTTGTCAGCAAACCGCTCGAAGGCGTATCGCGTCCGACGCACTTCCGCGGGGTCACGACGGTGGTGGCGATTTTATTCAACATTGTGCGGCCGGATATCGCGGTCTTCGGCCAAAAGGATGCGCAGCAAGTCGCCGTGATCCGCAAAATGGTTCAGGACCTCCACTTTTCGGTCGACGTCGTCGTGGCGCCGACGGTGCGTGAAGCCGAGGGTCTGGCGATGAGTTCGCGGAATCGCTATCTAACTAATACTCAGCGCCAGGAAGCATTGGCGATCGGCGAAGCGCTGCGCTACGCGAAAAGCATGGTCGAGAAAGGCGAACTGCGTTCCGATCGGTTAATCGCCGAGGCCACGCATATCCTCGGGCAGAGGCGCCGCATCCGTGTGATTTATATCTCTGTCTCAAATCGCAACAGCATGGAACCGATGCGCGATGTGGTGCCGGGCGTATCGTTGATCGCCATCGCCGCTTGGGTTGATGAAGTGCGGTTGATCGATAACATGATGCTGTAGGAACAAAGGTGACGGCTTCCTTTGCCGATAACGCGGAGTGTCGCCCTGCCTTGGTGTTTGCCTGTTGAAAAAGGAAATTCTCATGACACGAACCTTTGATGTTCTGGTGGTTGGCAGCGGCATTGCTGGTCTCAGCTTTGCACTTAAAGTCGCCCAGCAGGGATATTCGGTGGCGATCCTGACGAAGAAAGATCGCGCTGAGTCGAACACCAACTATGCGCAAGGAGGAATCGCCGTCGTCATGTCGAAGACCGACGATTTCGAGTCGCACGTCCGCGATACGTTGACGGCGGGCGATGGTCTTTGTGACGAGAAGGTGGTTAAAGAAATCGTGCGAGATGGTCCCGCTCGCGTGAAAGAATTGGTCGACATTGGCCTGAAGTTTTCCCGAACCGAATCGGGTGCGTACGATCTGGGTCGCGAAGGCGGACACAGCAAACGCCGCATCCTGCACGTCAAAGACATGACCGGAAAAGCGATCGAGGATTCTTTGCTTCGCGCTGTTTCGCAGGATCCGCGCATCGCGCTTTTCGAGCATTTCTTTGCGATTGATGTGGTGACGTCCGACAAGCTGGCGCTGCGTCGTCGTCCGAGTTCTGCAAACCGTGTGGTGGGGCTCTATGCGCTCGATGTTCGCGACAAACGCGTCGTGACGTTCCATGCACCGGTCGTGATGTTGTCCACGGGCGGCGCCGGGCAGGTTTATCTTTATACGACGAACCCGAGCATTGCGACAGGCGACGGTATTTCGATGGCATATCGCGCCGGGGTTGAAATTCGGAACATGGAATTTATTCAATTCCATCCGACGGCTCTGTACTCGCTCAAAGGCGAACGTTTCCTCATCAGTGAGGCCGTGCGCGGCGAAGGCGCGGTTTTGCGCAACAGCGCGGGCGAGGCGTTCATGCGCGGCTATCACGAACTCGCCGATCTTGCCCCGCGCGACATCGTGGCGCGTGCGATCGACGCGGAGATGAAAAAGTCGGGCGCGCCGCACGTGTGGCTGGATATCACACATCGCAACGAAGCCTTTTTGCGAGAGCGCTTCCCTCAAATCTACCAGACCTGCCGGAAGCTCGATATCGACATCAGCAAGGACATGATTCCAGTCGTGCCCGCGGCCCACTACACCTGCGGCGGCGTAGCGACGAACCTTTCGGCTGAGACAAGCCTGCCGGGATTGTACGCCTGCGGCGAAGTCGCCTGCACCGGATTGCACGGCGCCAATCGTCTCGCGAGCAATTCGCTGCTCGAAGCCGTGGTGATGGCTCATCGCGGCGCGGAGTCGGTTGCGGAATTTATAAAAAAGCGCGGGCACGCGATCGATCTACGGATTCCCGCGTGGGTGGACTTGGGCGGCGGCGACGTCGATGAACGTGTCGTCATCACGCACAACTGGGACGAACTCCGTCGCACGATGTGGGATTACGTGAGCATCATGCGGACGACGAAACGGCTGGAACGCGCGCGCACCCGCATAGCGAATCTCGCGAAGGAGATTCATGACTACTATTGGAACTTCTCGGTGGATCCTCACCTTTTGGAACTTCGAAATCTTATTCAGATCGCGGAGCTGGTGGTGAACTGCGCGCTGCAGCGGAAGGAGAGCCGAGGCTTGCATGCCATTGCGGATTTTCCGCAAAAACTTGCGCGTCCGAAGGATTCAAGCGTGCGCTGGAAAGTCTCTAACCGACAGCCAGAGAAAAAGTGAATAAGTTGTGAGCTTTTCCTACTTAAGATTCTTTAATCCTCTGCCTTCGTTTATTGATGTTTCTCAAGTTGTTCATGATCAAAAAGAAGGTTGATCGGCTAATGTGCTGTTATTGCTTTGCGTGTGACAATCGCGTGACGCGTGGCTGTGAATATCAACGCATTTTCATTGGTTAAGACTGCTTATCTACGGTGACTTAGGTAATTTCTCATGGAAAAATTGAAAATCGCAGTGATCGGACCCGGCGCTATCGGCAGTTACTACGGATGCCGTTTGGCCGCAGCGGGTGAAGACGTTCGGTTTCTGATGCGTTCCGATTTTGAAGCGGTTCGGCGTTCCGGGAGGATGGTTGTTCGTCTGCCTGAAACTGAGGTGGTGGTCGCGCCCCCGAGCGTCTACTCGAGTCCGGAGGGAATCGGTCCGTGCGATCTGGTGATCATCGCCCTCAAAACGACCGCCAATGGCGTATTCGAAAAGCTGTTACGGCCCCTTTTGAAAGAGAAGACCGCGTTGCTGACACTTCAAAACGGCTTGGGGAGCGACGAACAGCTCGCGGCGTTGTTTGGAGCGGAGCGCGTGATGGGCGGTCTCTGTTTTATCTGTGTGAACCGCACGGCGCCGGGTGAAATTTTGTGTATTGAGCCAGGTTCGGTTTCGTTTGGCGAGTTTGGCCGTCCGGCGGGCGAACGTGTGAAAAACGTGGCGGGGATGTTCACGCGGGCCGGCGTGAAGTGCGCCGTGGGCGACAACCTCGCTGAGCTGCGCTGGAAGAAGCTGGTCTGGAATGTGCCGTTCAACGGCCTGGCCATTGCAGCGGGCGGAATCACCACAGACAAAATTCTGGCGAGCCCCGAGCTGGAGCAGCAAGTACGGGCATTGATGCTCGAAGTGATTGAAGCTGCAGGGAAGCTCGGCTTTTCCGTTCCTCCTGCGTTGATCGAAAAACAGATCGCGAGCACGCGACCGATGGGTGCGTACCGACCTTCTAGTTTGATCGATTACTTGGACGGCCGCGAAGTCGAAGTAGAATCGATTTGGGGTGAGCCTGTGCGTCGCGCTCGGGAGGTCGGAGCTGCGGTGCCGCGCATGGAGCTCCTTTACGCTTTGCTGAAAAACCTCACTGCTCGTTGAGCAAAAAACAAAGAGCCGGGCTCCTTCCGGAGGCCGGCTCGTGAAGTAAGACCATTGACTAGGTTAGCGTTTAAAACGCCGACGGAGCGTCACGAGGCCGAGAAGCGCAGCTGCGCCGATCAGGCCATAGGTCGAAGGTTCTGGAACGGGAGAACCCACGCCTTGGAACGCCATGAGGAAGTCGCTGTAGTCGCCGTCGATCGAATCAAAACGGGAATCTTCAAAAGACACGACCAGCGTGCTTACTGGATCGAAGGCGGGCGTATTCACGTCATCCAACATGATGTATTTGTACTTCGTGTGGATGGAGGTGTCGGTGCCTGCAAACTGGTTCGGCGTGCCGAAGGTGAACCAAGTGCCGCCCGCTGAGTAAGCATCGCCGACGCCGTTTAGGAAGAAGTCGAGTTGCTGACCGGCAGTGTAGGCGATGTTTGTGTACGTCCCGTTTACCAAGTTCGTCGGTGTCGGCGTGCCGGAAGCACTGCTGTCGACGTTGACGACGAGCGGATTATAGACGGCGGGATTCGTCAGGTTGGACGTGGCCGGATTGCGAACGTAGCCGAAGTCGTTTTGCCACCCAGCGGATTCGCCGAGGAACAAGACATTCAACGTGCCGCCAAACGGGCTGAGGCTGAGCGTGGGCGTACCCGTGACGAAGCCAGCGGGCAGGGCAATAGTGCCATCGCTCGCAATGTTGAGGCCTTCGGACGTGAGGGTGGCTTTCTGCGTGGCGTTCAGCGAGAGAAGGAACTGATTGAGCCCGTTCGTTCCTGCGCTGCTCCACGTGGCCGGACGCGGGAAAACCTGAGCGCTGGCGACGGCCGCGGTGGCCGTGGCGATGAGCGCCCAGATGATGCTTTTCATTGGTCTAGTCATATGTGATGCGATGTTTTGTTGCGGTTGCGGAATGCGCCGTTGAACGGCTCAGACCGGACTGAGTAAGTCTCGTCGGCAGACATCGCTCTTCAAGTTGGGCTCCGACCCGCAGGCCCGGGTTTTCCCATCGGGAAATTCCTTTAAGGCCGCCTAGTAAAGTCACTGCAAGGGTGTGCTAGTCGTTCATTCAAAGCATATAGCCGGCCTTGTAGGTGGCACTAGGGTAAGGGGCCGTGCGACGGCGCGGTTGTTCCTTAAACGTGTGGAACTCCCTAAAATCACCCTAACAGCTGTCGCACAATGCGCTCATAGTTGGGCTTTCCCGCCGGGGCGGTGAACCGGCCGATTTGTGGAACCGGTGGCAAGATGCCGCGCGACGCTTCTATTAACCGGCGAGAAAGATCCTGTGTGTCGGTTAAACTGAAGCGCGAACGTGAGTCCGGAAAAATCTCCGAGTAAACAGAACCGTCGCTTACCAACACGGGCGTGCCGCACGCCGCGGCCTCCACCGCTGGGTAGCCGAAGCCTTCCTGCCGCGATGGTGAAACGAAGAGCGTGGCGCCGCGGTAGAATGCGGGAAGATCTTCGTCGCTGACCAAACCGGGTGTGACAACTTGGTGCCCGGCGAGGCCGGCTGCCTTGATCGCGCCGTGAACGTCGCAAAAGAAGCCGTTGTTCGATTCGCGGGGGACTGCTCCGGCTAACACGAGGGGCGGGAGAGCGCGATCGGTGTTGGCTTCGGCCCAAGCGCGAATGAGGAACTCGACGTTTTTGTACGCGCGATACCCACCGACGTACGCGATGTAGCGCTCGGGCAATCCGTAACGCTCGCGCACGCGAGAAACAGCCTCGGACGTGATTGATCGCAAGCACTCCGGGCGCACCCAGTTGTAAAGCACCACGGCTTTGCGTGGGTCGAGGCGGTAGTAACGGATCGCCTGTGCTTTGGTCCATTCGGAAATCACGATCGCGATATCTGCGCGGCGAGCCATCGAACGG
Source organism: Nibricoccus sp. (assembly GCA_047600805.1). Taxonomy (GTDB): domain Bacteria; phylum Verrucomicrobiota; class Verrucomicrobiia; order Opitutales; family Opitutaceae; genus JADKHC01. The sequence goes on along the minus strand of JASGKG010000001.1, from coordinate 3,275,697 downwards.
CATAGCCAGCGATGGATGCGCGATTTCAGGGATTTAGATCTAACCGAAGGTTCTAGCAGCTCGATGCAGTCGTGAATCGTGCAGATGAATTTCTTTGGACGCACGATCGACCAAAAGTGAAACACGCTGTGGAAAACCGCCTGGGGATGGTGGCGTCGCACGTGCAGGGCGATGAGGTTGTTCCAGTAAAGGCTGCGGGCGTCGTAGCCGCGGACATCGCGCCCTTCGACGACGAGTAGGCGTTCTTGCGGCACAAAGGAGGCATGCTCGACGCATGGCCGTGGCACAGCGACCCGCCAATTAATTGTCTCGGGTGGCATGCGCAACGCCTCAACCAGAAGACGGAGGTAAACGTTCACGCCGCTTACGCCATGGTGGAGTTCGGCGCCATTGAGAATGAGTTCGACGCTGGACACGGTGGTGTTGTGGTGAGGCCGCGCCATTCGGAGCCGGCGCAAACGGGCGCACTATACAACAACCAGCACTTAAGTAAATTCGCCGGGCCAATTCCCGGGAAGAACTCCCTGCGCTGCGGCTGGCATGAGCGCGGGTTTGCTTCATGTTGAGGTGTGAACGCTGGAACTGACTTGACCGGTGGTTGGTCGGAAATGGAAACGCTCCAGCGCTGTCCTCTCTGTGGTTCGGTTCAACATCATCGTGAGTTTCCTCCCGATGTCAGGCGATGCGAGAGCTGCAAGGTGTTGTTTCGTTCGCCTCGGCCGACGCAGCAGGCAATCAAGGAATCTTACGACCGAGGTGCCAATTATGAGCGGTGGCGGACGGAGGAGGACACGCGCGAGGCGATGTGGCGGAAGCGAATCGACTTGGTTCGGCAATTTCAGCCAGGGCATCGCTTGCTGGACATCGGAACGGGCGATGGGCGGTTTCTTTTGGCTGCGGTTAAAGCCGGTTTCGAGGTCGACGCGACAGAGTTGTCGGATGCGGGAATCAGATATGCGGCGGAGCGAGGTTTTTCTGTTCGGAAAGGGCAGGTGACGGAGATCGATTTTGGAAACAAGCGTTTTGATTTAATCACGATTTGGCATGTTATGGAGCACGTGCCAAACCCGTTGGAGGTATTAATGCGTTGTAGAGACCTGCTTGCTCCTAACGGTTTGGTGGCAATCGCGGTGCCCAATGAAGATCACCTGCTTTATCGACACTTCCTTCGTAAATGGTTGCGGTGTTCGCCGAAGAAGAACCCGTTGGGCGAGATCCCTTATGGGGGCGAAGTTCATCTGACGCATTTTCAACCGGCGACGCTCAAACGCTTCGTGCGCTTCGTGGGATTTCGGATTTTGGCGTTTGGTGTCGACGATGTTTTTGTACATCGCGACGAGAAGACGCTCAAAAGCCTGCGTTTTCACACGTGGCTGGCGCGGCTCACCGGCTGGCACGCCAGCAATGCGATGTACGTGATCGCCCAACTGAAAGGTTGAGCGAGACGCGCTTTGAGGAGGGCTTCCTCTTAAGCTTTGGTTTCGGCGTAGGCTTCCATCCCGACGCAGGAACAAACGAGATTTCGGTCGCCGTAAACGTTGTCGACGCGGCCGACGGCCGGCCAGAACTTGTGTTCACGGACAAACGTCGTCGGGAAGGCGGCGAGTTCGCGCGAGTAGGGGCGCTCCCATTTGTCGGCACAGACGACTTTGGAGGTGTGCGGGGAGTTTTTGAGCACGTTGTTGGATTTGTCGGCTTCGCCGCTGGCGACGGCAGCGATTTCGCCGGCAATCGAGATGAGCGTGTCGCAGAAACGATCGAGTTCGACCTTCGCTTCGCTTTCCGTCGGCTCGATCATCAACGTGCCGGCGACCGGCCAGCTCATTGTCGGTGCGTGATAGTTGTAGTCCTGAAGGCGCTTCGCGATGTCTTCGACTTCGATGCCGTGACGCTTGAAAGCGCGGCAGTCGATAATGCATTCGTGGGCGACGAGGCCGCTGGCGCCCTTGTAGAGAACCGGGTAGTGGGAATCGAGACGGCGTGCGACGTAGTTAGCATTTAGGATCGCGATCTGCGTAGCTTCCGTAAGTCCTGCGGCGCCGAGCATTCGGATGTACATCCAGGAAATCGGAAGGACGCTCGCGGAACCGTAAGGCGCTGCGGAAACGGCGCCCGTGGCTCGACCGGCAACCGGTGAAACCACGTGCCCCGGGAGGAAAGGAATGAGATGTTTCGCCACGCCGATGGGGCCGACGCCAGGACCACCGCCGCCGTGCGGAATGGCGAAGGTTTTATGAAGATTGAGGTGGCAAACGTCCGCGCCGATGAAACCTGGCGAGGTGAGGCCAACCTGTGCGTTCATGTTGGCGCCGTCCATGTAGACCTGCCCACCGTGCTCGTGGATGATTGCACAGATGTCACGTATCGAGCCTTCGAATACGCCATGAGTTGACGGATAGGTCACCATCAGGGCGGCGAGGTTCTTTGCATGTGACTCGGCCTTGGCGCGGAGGTCGGCAACGTCGATGTTGCCTTGTGCGTCGCAGGCAACCGGCACGACCGTCATGCCCGCCATCGCCGCACTGGCGGGATTGGTACCGTGCGCGCTTGTCGGGATCAGGCAGGCATTGCGGTGGCCTTCGCCGCGAGACTCGTGCCAGTTGCGAATCGCGAGCATGCCGGCGTATTCACCGTTGGAGCCAGCGTTCGGTTGGAGGGACACAGCGGCGAAACCGGTGATTTCGGCGAGCCACGTTTCCAGATCTGAGAAGAGTTTTTGGTATCCACGCGTTTGTTCGGTAGGAGCAAAAGGGTGCATCTGGCCGAACTCGGGCCACGTGATCGGAAACATCTCGCTGGTGGCGTTCAGTTTCATCGTGCAGGAGCCAAGCGAGATCATCGAGTGGACCAGCGAAAGATCGCGCGACTCAAGGCGCTTGATGTAACGCAGCATCTCGTGCTCGGTGTGATACGAGTTGAAGACGGCCTGTTTCAGGAACGATGAACTGCGGGCGTAAGTTGCCGGGAAGGCTTCCAAGTCAGGCGTGGCGATGAGCTTGATTCCGAGAACTTCAGCGACATCGCGGAGATCGTTCTCCGTCGTTTTTTCGTCCACAGAAATGCCGACCGTGGCGGTATCGACAACACGCAGATTGAGGCATTTTGCTTTTGCGCGGGCGTGGATCGCCGCGGCATCGACACCGGTGATTTGCAAGGTGTCGAATACCGGCTCGGCGTTTGTTTTCAGGCCTGCAGCGAGCGCGGATTTCTTTAAAATTTGAGCGAGGAACTGGGTGCGCTGCGCGATGCGGCGCAAACCGTCGGGGCCGTGATAGACCGCGTACATCGATGCGAGCACGGACAGCAATACCTGCGCGGTGCAGATGTTCGACGTGGCTTTGTCGCGGCGAATGTGCTGCTCGCGCGTGCCGAGTGCCAGGCGCAGCGCGGGGTTTCCCTGGGCATCTTTCGAAACGCCGACCAGGCGGCCGGGCATTTGGCGCTTGTGCGCATCTTTCGTTGCCATGAAACCGGCGTGCGGGCCGCCGAAGCCCATCGGGACGCCGAACCGTTGGGAAGAGCCAACCGCGACGTCCGCGCCGAATTCGCCCGGGGCGCGCAGCAATGTCAGTGCGAGCAGATCGGTGGCGGCGACGCAGAGAACGCCGGCGCTGTGGGCCCTCTCGAAAAGGGCCGAGTAGTCGTGGATGCTGCCGGTGGTATCTGGATATTGAATGAGTAAGCCGCAGAAGGTCGCGTCGGGCGTGAACGTGCGATGATCGCCGAGCACGATTTGCAAGCGCAAGGGTTTCGCGCGCGTGCGGATGACGTCGATTGTTTGGGGATGGCAGAGATTCGAAACGAAAAATTTGGTTCGCGACGCATCGGCCACCACGCGCTGGCAGAGTCCCATCGCCTCGGCGGCGGCGGTCGCTTCGTCGAGCAACGATGCGTTTGCGATGTCGAGCGCCGTCAGGTCGGTGATCAGCGTTTGGAAATTTAGCAGCGCTTCGAGACGGCCCTGCGAAATCTCAGCCTGATAAGGCGTGTACGCGGTGTACCAGGCAGGGTTTTCCAAAATTGCGCGTTGGATCACGCCCGGCGTGTGGGTCCCGTAATAACCTTGCCCGATAAAGCTTCTGAAAACTTCGTTCTGCCGAGCGATTCCGCGCAGCTCAGCGAGGGCAGCACTTTCGCTCAACGGCGCGGGAAGGTTGAGCGGTTTGTTGGAACGGATTTGCGGGGGCACCGCGGCATCGACCAATTGCTCCAAAGAGCGGTAGCCCAGCGCAGCGAGCATCGCGTGGGTATCGGCTGTGCCGGACCCGCTGTGGCGGCGTGCGAAAGTGTCGAGAGGGGCGAGCAGTTCGCGAGCTGAGGACGAGGTGGATGCGTTCGCGGAGGACAATGGCATCCGCGGAACCTAGAAAGTCGTTTTTCCAGACGCAAAGGGAAATCTTTGCGATTAAAACGACGTTGCGTTTGAGATCTCGATCGGTTGTTTCCGGCAGTGATGCCAGGCCTTTCCAAAGCTGAACGTGCAGCGTTCGTCGATCGCCGCTTGGAGAAGCTTTATCCCGCGCCGGCGATTCCGCTGACGCATCGCGACGCCTATACGTTACTCGTGGCTGTGGTGTTGTCGGCGCAGTGCACGGATCGGCGGGTCAACGAGATCACTCCAAAACTTTTCGCGCTCGCGGCCACGCCGGAAGCGATGGCGCGTTTCAGTGTGGCCGAGATCGACGCGATTGTTCGACCCTGTGGACTGTCGCCGATGAAAGCGCGGGCGATTTTGGAGCTTTCCAAAATCATCGTCGAGAAACACGGCGGAAAAGTGCCGCGCACTTTCGAAGAACTCGAGGAATTGCCGGGTGTGGGCCACAAAACCGCGTCGGTCGTGATGTCGCAGGCGTTCGGCTACCCGGCTTTTCCCGTCGACACGCATATTCACCGGTTGGCGACGCGTTGGAAACTGACGGACGGTCGCAACGTGGTGCAGACGGAGCGGGATCTGAAAAAACTTTTCCCGCCGGAACGGTGGAACGCGCTGCACCTGCGGATTATTTATTTTGGCCGGGAGCATTGCACCGCGCGGGGTTGCGATGGAAAAACGTGCGAAATTTGCCGTGAGCTCAATGGCGGGCGGCCGCGCGCCAAGAAGGTGCTCTCGAGTAAAGCCAAGCCTGCCCAAAACTGATTCATAAAACAGAGTTGATTTGAAGGCTTCGGCCCGCCACGTTTTGCGCTCCACGACGGACGGTTAGCTCAGTTGGTTAGAGCACGTGCTTCACACGCACGGGGTCACTGGTTCGAGTCCAGTACCGTCCACCATCTTGCGACGTAACGAATTACGCATTTTAAGTGGCATTTGTTTTAGCGTCGATCCAGGCGTTCGTCGGACGGCGATTTACAAATTTTCAAAAGTCTTTGGGCGGACATAGGGGCACGCCGCTGTTTGGATTGTTCCCACAGCTTTCGAGAAGGGTCCGCTGATGCTGAGGTTCTTTTCGCGGAGCTGTTCAATCCAGCCTGTCGCTCATGCGAAATATGAAACCGAAGTTTTTGCTCCCGCTTGTCGTGGTGATTGTGGTTGTTGCTGCTGTTTGGGTGTTGCGGCGTGACCGCGAAGAGCGTCAGACGCGGCAACCGTCAGTCGCATCCGTGGAAACTGCAGAGTCCTTGCCAGCATCTGCAGCAACGAGCACGCCAGCCGAGTTGTCGTCGAGTGTCGTGCGTGGTCCAGGTCACGAGTCCGGCGTTTCCGCGCCGGCTCCAACCGACGCGGCTATCGACGAGTTGTTCGCGAAAATTCCTGAAGGTGCGTTGCGGACGGATCTGGTGAAGCTGGACGTCAGTTTGCGTCGGCGGGTGCTGGAGCGTGTGCAACAGCTCGGTATCCCCAAGGAAGATTTTTCGTCGCTCCGCGTCTCTTCTGATGGGGAGCTTTATTACGTGTGCGCCTTCGAGCCGGCGTTGCCGAAGCGAGATGCGATTGAGCAAGCGGGTGTGTCCCTGCAGACCGACACCGAACCAGCCATCATGGCGCAAGCCGCAGTGCCCATCGCTAGCCCACCGGTGCGGCATTCTCGGCCCGGTGCTAGTAAGGTTCTTTATCTAGATTTTAACGGCCATACCATCACGGGTACGGTTTGGAATTCATCGAGTGGCGTGACGACGTATGAGGCGCGTCCTTATGATACCGACAGCGATCCAACGACTTTCAGCGATGCCGAACAGGCCGTTATCATCCAAGTATGGGAACGCGTCGCAGAAGATTATGCTCCGTTTGATGTTGATGTAACGACTGAGGAGCCGGGCGCCACGCTGTTTGCGACCAATCAGGTCGGGCGCGCTCTGATCACCAAGAATGTTGATACCAATGGTGTGTCGATGCCGTCTAGTTCGGCTGGCGGGGTGGCGTACTTGAGTGTGTTCGGCGGATCGACCTACGCGTCGCGTTATTCACCGGCGCTTATTTATTTCAACAATCTGGGCGGCGGGACCAATGCCGGTTATATCGCTGAAGCGGTTTCACATGAGCTCGGTCACAACCTCGGACTCAGTCATGACGGACAAAAAGCGAACGGAGCCACGAGTGCCGTGGAATACTACGGTGGCCACGGGTCTGGGGAGACATCTTGGGGCCCGTTGATGGGGACCGGATATGGGCGCAACGTTTCGCAGTGGTCCAAGGGAGAATACTACCTGGCCAACAACACCCAAGATGATCTCGCGATCATCGCCAGCTATTTGGGCCTCCGGCCCAACACGGTCGGTGGCACCACGGCGACAGCCGCACTTGTGTCGGTTAGCAATGGTTCGTTTTTGACCTCAGGTGTATTGCAAAGCGTGCTCGATTCGGACGTGTATTCCGTCACGTTGCCGGAGGGCGCGCTGACTTTGTCTGCAGCGGGATATCGGGCGAGCAGTGGTACTTACGGTGGAAACACGGATTTGAAATTGGAGCTGTTGGATGGAAGCGGCGCCTTGATGGCCTCGAGTGACGTGGCTTCCACGACGAAAGCGTCGCTTGTCTGCGCCGTGACAGCGGGAAACTATTTCGTGCGGCTGACGGCATCGAGCACAGGCGATCCGCTGTCGTCCTCGCCCTCGGGTTACTCGAGCTACGGATGTGTGGGACAGTACACGCTGACTGGCTCGGTTGCTCCGGGATCGAACGTTGCGCCTGCTTTTGTTCTACAGCCGCTCGGGCAGACGGTGACGAGTGGAGCCTCGGTTTCGTTCGCGACATCTGCGGTGGGGACACCTGCGCCGACCTATCAGTGGTATCTAAATGGTTCGGCAATTTCTGGTGCAACGGGCGCGACGTACGTCATCGCGAGCACGACTAGCACTCACGCTGGAATGTACTATGTGATTGCCACGAACACTGCGGGGACTGCGACCAGCGCGACCGCGAAGCTCACGGTGAATTTCTCTCCCATTATCGCGACGAGTCCAACCAGTGTTTCCATAAGCAGCGGGACGAGAGCGACGTTGACCGTCGCGGCGAGCGGATCGCCTGCACCTACGTACCAGTGGTACCAAGGCGCAAGTGGTGTCACGTCCAACCCGATTTCTGGAGCTACTTCTGCCTCTTACACTACACTGGCGCTGACCGCTTCCAGCTCCTTCTGGGTGAGAGTCAGCAATTCTTTAGGCGCAGCGGATAGCGCGACAGCTGTGGTGACGGTGATACCCAACGTCATACCTGCGTTTATCACCCAGCCGCTCTCACAGACGGTGAACGCCGGAGGCAGTGTGACCTTTAGCACGAATGCTAGCGGCACACCTGCGCCGACGTATCAATGGTATTTCAACAGCATTCCGATCGTCGGGGCGACAAGCGCGAGTTATGTCATATCGAGTGCCACTGCTGCTCACGCTGGTAATTATTACGTCGTGGCAACCAATCTAGCGGGAAGTGTGAGTAGTAACACAGCCGTGCTTGCGGTGAACGTTGCTCCTGCGATTACGAGTCAACCCGTCAGCACGTCGGTTACTTCAGGTGGTTCGGCAACCTTGAGCGTGGTTGCGAGTGGAACGCCGTTGCCCTCCTACCAGTGGTACGAAGGGGCGTCGGGTGATGTCTCGAAGCCGGTGGCGGGGGCGACTTCGGCTAATTTTACGACGCCGGCGCTCACTGCGGCTCGTTCCTATTGGGTGCGTGTGAGCAACAGTCTCGGGAGTGCCGACAGTTCCGCTGCCACCGTGAATGTGACGAGTGCAGTGCAGCCGCCTGTTGTTAATTGCGCTGTCCAAGCCGGGGCGGCGGTCGGTGAGTTCTTTAGGTTCGATATCACCGCGACGAACTCGCCTTCTAGCTTTGCTGCGTCGCCACTGCCTGCCGGTCTGATTTTGAACGTGGCTACCGGAACCATATCAGGTACTCCAAGTGAGGCGGGAACAGTCACCCTTACCATCAGCGCGACGAATTCGAGCGGCACGGGTACGGCAACAATGACGCTGTACATCGCGCCCGCGGTCACCATCACGACGTTTGCGGGCAAGCTCGGTGTGAGCGGCAGTGCAGCCACCGCGCCAACTCCCACGGTGGCAACGTTCAACTATCCCGCGGATGTGGCGGCTGAGGGAGACGGATCGATCTATGTCGCGGATCGGGACAACCACTGTATTCGTAAGATCTTTGTCTCTGGTTCGGTTGCGCTTTATGCCGGTCGTGGCACGGCCGGCTCAGAGGACGGGACGATTTCGGTCGCGCGTTTTAATGCGCCCAGAGGCGTTGCCGTAGACGGTTCCCATAATGTGTTCGTGGCCGACACGGGTAATCACACCGTCCGTAAAATCACGGCGAGTGGAACTACGACAGTAGCCGGAACCGCCGGCCAAACGGGTTCGATCGATGCATCGGGCGTGAGCGCAAGGTTCAACTCACCAACGGACGTCGTTTTGGATGCCAGCGGGAACCTCTATGTGGCGGATTCCGGCAATCACACGATTCGGAAAATCACCCCTGCGGGAAGTGTCTCCACCTTGGCGGGAAGCGCAGGTTTGGCTGGAACAGCCGACGGTACCGGAACGGGAGCCCGGTTTAATTCACCCCAAGGGCTCGCCATCGCCAGCAATGGCGATTTGTACGTCGCAGACACCGGCAATCACACCATTCGCAAAATCGATGGTGCGGGCGTGGTGACTACGGTGGCGGGTACAGCGGGGGTGGCGGGCTCGCGCGACGGAATGGGTTTGGCCGCACAATTCAACGGCCCTGCCGGTGTGGTTATCGATAGTGGTTATGCCTATGTGGCCGACTCGCTCAACCATTCTGTGCGTCGGATCACCCTCTCCAGCGGAATGGTTATTACGCTGGCTGGATACCCTGGTTCTCCGGCCGGAGTGGATGGGACGGGCGCTTCCTGCCGGTTCTTTAACCCGGTGGGAGCGGCTGTGGATCCGAGCGGATTTTTATTTATTGCCGACCTCAACAACCACGCGATTCGGGTGACCAGTAGCGGGCCCCAGATCACCACCCAGCCCGTCGGTCGCGCCGTGTATGCAGGCGCAGAGGTTACATTCTCTGTTGCCGCCACCGGCCACCCGACACCGGATTTTCAATGGTACAAAGACAATGCGGCAATTGTGGGCGCGACGATGTCGACCATGCGAATCGCGGCGGTTCAAGCAGCCGACGCTGGTAGCTACAAGGCTGTTGCCACGAATTTCTTGAGCTCTGCTGCGAGCAACTCCGTATCGCTCGCGCTTCTCGACGCAAGTAGTTCGTCGAGTAGCTCGAGTTCGAGCAGCAGCTCCAGCTCGAGTTCGTCCAGCAGTTCGAGTTCCTCGAGCAGCTCTAGCTCCTCTTCCTCAGGTGGTGCGACCGGTTCGTCTTCTTCTGGCGGAGGAGGCGGCGGCGGTGCGCCAACCTACGGGTATTTACTCGTCGTGGCGCTGCTCGCGATTACGCGGCGTATTAAGCGAAGATAGCAGGAGGCGACGGAGAGCGCCGTGTTCAACGACGTGCACAGAGGGCGTCTTGTAAAAGAGTGGGCGTTGTGAATAGCTGGCAACTCCCGCGCTTTCTAAAGTCTTCCGGTTCTCCATGTCGAAACACACGCTCTCTCAATTTTGCACCCTCCTCGCTGCTCTGTCGTTCATGTTGTCGCCCACGGCGAAGCTCCACGCGGCTGATGCGAGCTGGGATTCTGTTCCTGCCCTTCTTGCGCGCATCAAGGCTCCGGAATTTCCGCAGCGCGATTTTGAGATTTCCAAGTTTGGTGCAGTCGCCGGAGGAGCCGACTGCACGGAGGCTATCAAGCAAGCGATCGCGGCGTGCAACAAAGCGGGTGGAGGCCGAGTCGTCATACCTGCGGGTGAGTGGCACACAGGTGCGGTGCATTTGCTCAGCAACGTCAACCTCCACGTTAGCGAAGGCGCCACGCTCAAGTTCGATGCTGATCCGTCGAAATACCTGCCGAACGTACTCACGCGCATCGGTGGCATCGAATGCTACAACTATTCGCCGCTCATCTACGCGTTTGAACAAAAAAACATCGCGGTCACCGGCAAAGGCACGATCGACGGTGGCGCTTCTTTCGATAACTGGTGGGGCTGGACCAAGCGCGGAAAGCTCGCGGCGGAAGGCGCCGCCAGCGGCCAGCGTCTGAATGAAATGGAGAAGCAGCACGTGCCGGTTGCGCAGCGCATTTTTGGACCTGGCCAATATCATCGGCCAAATTTTGTGCAGCCGTTCCGCTGTCAGAACGTGCTGATCGAAGGCATCACGATCCACAACTCGCCGAACTGGGAGCTTAATCCGGTCTATTGTACCAATGTGACAGTTTGCGACGTGAAGATCGACACGCATGGGCCCAATAACGACGGTTGCGACCCGGACTCCTGCCGGGATGTGCTAATCGAGAACTGTGTGTTCGACACGGGCGACGACTGCATCGCAATCAAGTCCGGGCTCAACGACGATGGCCGCCGCGTGGGAATCCCCTCTGAAAATGTTATTATTCGGAATTGTGTGATGAAGGATGGCCACGGCGGCGTCGTGCTCGGCAGCGAAATCTCCGGTGATGTGCGCAACGTGTTTGTCGAAAATTGCAAGATGGACAGTCCGAGCTTGGACCGCGCACTGCGCTTCAAGTCCAACGCCCAGCGCGGCGGCGTGATTGAAAACGTATTCATGCGCAACGTGGAGATCGGCCGCGTCGCCGAGGCGATCCTAACCGTTGACTACCTCTATGCTGAGGGAGCAAATGGGCCGCACAAGCCCGTTGTTCGCAACGTCCATCTTCAGAATGTGACGAGTAAATCGAGCCCGCGTGTGCTCTGGATCGTCGGCTTTCCCGGAGCCGTTGTGGACGGAATTGAATTTGTGGATTGCGCCTTCAAGGGTGTGGAAACCGCCGAAGTGATGATGAGCTCAGCGGATATTCGTTTTCGCAATACGACGATCGAGCCGGCCAAGAAGAGCCGCAGCCTCAACTCCGTCGAAGAGAGCAAGCCGCCGAAAAAGTAGTTCCGGTAAACCTTTCAGCGCTGCAGAGCAGCTCGGTTGAGTGCTCGGTGTTCGTTTTTTCGAGCGATCTGTCGCTGGCTCAAGTGCCCGGTTCGACTCCGAAAGGCTCGCTTCGCCCTGCGCCAAGCAACGCCGCGATTTTAGGGCCTAGGATTGAATTGTTTCGCGAAGAAACGGTGTGAGTTCGGCCTTCAGGTATTGGCGTGCTCGATACAAACGTGTTTCTACGCCGCGCTCTGAACAGCCGGTGATGCGGCCGATTTCGCGATAGCCCAGGTGTTCGTAATGATGCAGCAACAGCGTGGTTTTGAGATCGTGCGGCAGCCGGTCGATTGCCGCAGCAAGTGCAGAAAGCGCTTCGTTGTGCTCGAGCGTGCGGTCCGGAGCTGGCGTGTCGTTGGCGACGCGGCTTGCCGGTGTCGGCGCGTTCGGCGCGTCGTTTTGGTCGTTGCCATCAAGGCTTACCGAGGGATGACGGCGCCGCCAGCGGTGGTGGTTGTGGCACAGGTTGGCGAGAATCGTGAACAGCCACGCGGAAAGGCGAGTGTCGGCCGCGAGCTTCTTGTTTTGCTGATAAAGCCGCACGAACACTTCGGCGACCAAATCGTGGGCATCGGTGGAATTGTGCAGATACCGCCACGCGAATGCGAAGAGCGGCTTTTGCCACCGCTCCATCAGACGGCTCAGAGCGGTGTCGTCACCGTTCTGAAGAGCGTGAAGGTCGGCGTTGTCGTTGTCGGGGTTTGGGGTCACTGAAGAGGCACGCGGCCGCCAAGCCGAGGCGCTAGAGCGAGCCGCCGCCGGTTGTTTTGAGAGCTGGATCAAGGAGTTGGAGGTACTGCTGACGCTGTTGGGGTGTCATCGCGTCGCTCGCTTCTGCGATCAACCGGCGTGTAGATTCGACGCATTCGCGATCGAGTTTACGGCGCTGTTCGACGTAGCGGGCGAATTCGAGAAAGTTGACCTGTCCATCCGATTTACGGGCTTGTTCGAATTCGGAGAATGATTGCTGCATTTGCGCAACTTGAGTCGCGAGCGCCATCAAGCGCGGGCTCAGTTGTTCGTGAACATTGCGGATTTTTGCGAGCTGCTGGTCGTTGAGTTGCAGATCGTCTTTCATCCAGGTCAGGAGCGCTTCGAGGTTGGTGGTGCGCGAGGCAGAAGCTTGGGCTTCGGGATCGAGCAACGGATCGACGAGTCGCAGGTAGCTTTGCACCAATTGCCGGTTGTGCTCGGCTTGGCGGTGCGAGGAGCGAAGTTGGACGAGGAAAAGCGCGAGCAGCACGCAGGCGGCCCCAAAAGCGATGCTGAAAGAAGGCCGTCCGAAAATGGTTTTCAGGCGCTCAAGCAGGGTGGGTGCCGGATCTGCGTCGTCGGCCACGGCGATGCGGCGCCAAACCTCGGATTCGATGCGCTCAGTCTGGGGTGTGGCCTTCTCCCATTGGTCGAGCAGAGAGTCGAGAGGGTCTTTGGGAGTTTCCATGGAGTGAAACGATTTAGGTCTGAGTCGTAGCGAAACAGCTGCAATTCAGATTATTTTGTAGAGAGCGTAACACCAGCTCGGCGAAAAGCCCTTCAAAAGTTTTCGTGGCTCGCGTTGCGCGAGAGGCATTCGCCGATTCTCGCATCGCCTGACCGCTGGCGCCGACGAGCCTATGGTCATTTAGTAGACGAGGAACTTTTTTGGGGTAACGACGGCGGCAAAGACTATCGACGGTGACGTGCTTGGGGAAGATCCGGACGAATTGAGGGATTCCCGCCTTGGCTGTGTCGATCAGTTGTACAGCCAGAAAGGGCGCGTCTGCTGTTGGTACATGAAGGCGCGTTGCTGCCATTGCGCGACGAAGGATTCCACGTTGACGCGGGCGCCGTCGCGGCGAAGAGCGTTCCACCATTCCGTCGAGCCGGTATGGATGTTGAAGCTGCGAGCCTGGACTGCATTGGCTTTTGCAAACGGGTTTCCTGCGGTGAGTTTGCAGGCGAGGCGCATCAGCTGAAAACTGAGCTCCGTCGGCCGCCACGCGTTCCAATCGGTCACTTCGACGTAGATGCCGTTGGCTTGGCGGTTTTGTTTGTTTGTTACCGTGATCTTGCGGAAGGCTACGCCGGGGATTTTGAGAGCTTCCAGCTCTTTCAAAAGTGTGTCCGTAGGAAGCCCGTTAAAGGAAATACCGCGGAAAGGATATTGTTCGCCCACGCCGTGAGTGAAACCGCCGAGCTGGCAGCCCAGTCCCGTCATGGCGTAGCCGATGACGGCGGGGAAATCTTGGATTTTGGGAGAGGTGGGCGTAAAACGCAGACCAGTTTCGGACCACCGCATACTGCGACGCCAGCCGCGCATGGGGATGATCGTCAATCGACCTTGGCGGCGCGTGTTCTCGTCGACGGACAACATGCCTGGCGTGGAGGCAGCCATGCGCGCGATCTCGCCGATCGTCAGGCCGTGGACATAAGGGATGGGATACGCTCCCACGCCGGTGTGCATCCATTCTTTGTCGAGGATGGGGCCGTCCACCTTTAGTCCTCCGAGCGGGTTCGGTCGGTCGAGCACGACGACTTCGACGCGGTGTTCGAAACAGGCTTCGATCGCGTACTTCATGCAGACGTTGTAGGTGTATGAACGCACGCCGATGTCTTGCAAATCGATGACCAAAGCATCGATTCCCTTGAGTTGTTCTTTTGTCGGTTTGTTGTGTTTCCCGTAAAGAGAGTAGGCGGGCAAACCGGTGCGACGATCAACGGTGTCGGGGATGTTTTCGCCAGCAGGAATGTCGCCGTAGATTCCGTGTTCCGGGCCGAAAAGGGCGACGAGCTTTACGTTGGGGGCCTTGCGAAGAATCTCGACGGTGGGAACGCCGAAGCGATTTACGCCCGCGGGATGGGTGAGCAGCCCGATGCGTTTGCCCGCGATCGGCGCGAAGTTGTCAGCGGCAAGCACGTCGATGCCGAGCATGACGGGGAAAATCAGTTCGAATTTTGGCAGCGTCGCTTGGAACGGCGGCAGACCTGCGATGCCCTCTTTTTTCGCGGCTGTGGTGGGTGCTTGCGCTGGTGCCGAAGCGGTGGCCGCGGCTGTTTTCGGGACTTTCTTCGCCTTCGAATCGGAGCTGCAGCCGGCAAACGACAGCAGCAATGCCGAGGAAATGATGAGACACAGGGGACGAAGAAAGCGGCGCATTCGGAAATCGAATGTGGGAAACTGTCTCGTACGGTCGAGCGTGAAGCGAGCGGCGAGGCGATTTTTGCCGGTTTTAAAAAACCGCTTACAAAGCGCGCTGAATGGCCTGCTTCAAAAAATGTGCTGCGTCGTGGAGCGCACGATCGAGCGGAACGTCTGTTGGGGTGATTTCGTGAAGACTCAGCAGGTCGTGCGCTGTCGGGGACGCGATTTGCCCGGCGAAGAGGAAGACACGTTTTTTCGCTGCTATCGCGCGCGACAGGACGGCGCCCGGGCCTTTGCCGCCCAGCGAGGTGGCGTCGAACCGGCCTTCCCCGGAAATCACCAGATCGGCCGCGGCGATTTTCGCATCCAGCGCCAGCCAGTCCGCGACAAAACCGAAGCCCGGCAACAACTGTGCCTGCAACGCACACATCAGCCCGAACGCCATGCCGCCTGCGGCTCCGGTCCCGGGCATTCCGGGCAGCGTCAGCGGCTGGTGGAAATGAGCGCACAGCATTTGGGCTATTCGCTCCGTCGCGATTTCGAGACCGGTGAACTCGTCCGCGTGCAAACCTTTTTGCGGCGCGAAAACAGCGGCGGCGCCTTTTGGGCCAAGAAGCGGGTTTGTGACGTCGCAAGCGACGTAGATGGGCGGCAAGGTGAGCAGTGTTCCCGCGATGTTGTTGATCTGTTCCCAAGCGCTTGGAATCGGTGGACGAATCGATGCGCCGTTGGCATCGCGGAACTCCAAGCCTAACGCGGAAAGAGCGCCGAGACCCAGATCATGCGTGGCACTTCCGCCGATTCCCAGGACGATGGCGGCGGCGCCGGCTTCGGCGGCCGCACGCATGAGTTGGCCGGTGCCGCGCGAGGTTGTCTGCCAAGGATCGCGTTGGGTGGGCGGCAACAGAGCCAAACCACTTGCCGTAGCCATTTCGATGAGCGCGACGTTGGCGTCAACGGCGCTGCCGGGCGTGAGTTGAAGTTTGGCTATTGCCGCGGGGGCGATCTTGTTTTTCGGAACAAGGGTGAAGCCGGTTTCGACCAGAGTGCCGCGCGGGCCGGTCACCTGACGAACCATTCGATCACCGGAAACGGCCGACGATAAAACTTCCTCGAAGCCATCGCCGCCGTCGCTCAGCGGGCAAACGTCGAAACGCCAATCGGGATGTTTCTCGCGCAACGAACGAACCGCTGTGTCACACGCTTCGCGAGCGGTGAGCGCTTCCTTGAACTTGTCGAACGCGACGAGCACGCGCATGTACTGCAATGTGCCCAACCACGGACGGGGTTAAAGCGAAAAAGCGAAAACGGCGGAGGAACTTTTTTGCCTGCGCCGAGAGGGAGCGCTCGGTCAACTGTGTTCCGAAAGCGTCAGCCCTGGCCGCTTGGCGCGGTGAGCAGCGATTTCACCTTCACCACGCCATCGGTGTCCATCGCGATGGCCACGGCCTTGGCGATAAGCTCTGTATTGGCAACGTTTCCGCGCAGCGTGACCTGGCCAGCCTCGCAGTCGACCTCGATGGCGCGCGCGGAAAGCTCTTTGTCCAAGGTGTACTTGGCCTTGATCATGGCGATGATGCGGGCGTTGGAAGTTGCGGCTGCAATCGTTTCACCCGCGGCGTGGGCTTTTGTTCTCACCACCTGACCGGTGCGTTCCAAGTCCGCGCGAATCTCGGCCGGAGTGAGATGCCATTCGGCAAATTTGGAGGCGATCGCGTCGCGAGCCGATTCCGCCTTGCTGACGGCACGGTCGGTTACAGAGCCTGATTTTTCCGTGGTGGTCGCAGTCGTCGGCTCCCCCGCGGCCACGGCCTGGCCTGAGGTAGTTGTTGCGGGTTTCGTCAGATAATAGTGGTAGGCGTACGCGCCAGCGGCGGCTCCGAGCAGGAAGAAGAACAGGGCTTTCATGTTGGGCGCTATCGACAGGGAAACTGCTCGGAGGTTCAACGCTTTGGTTTTAACTCGCCGCGGTCGGCGCACTTGCCACGTTGGAGCCGTGATCATTTTTCGCTGCCAACCTGGATTCGAGACCAACCTGGAGAAGGAGCTGCGTTGGCGCGGAATCGTTGTAGCAGAGATCGGTGGCGGTTGGCTGCGCGCGGAAAATGTTACAACGCCCTTGCCGGATCTTTGCTTCGCGCACGCGGCGCTGCTCGACGTCCAAGAAATCACGGCCGACACGGTCAACGGGCTGGCGACGAAAATTCAGGATTTGTTTTTGGCCTCTGCGAAGACGGAGCGTTTCGAAGGCGCGTGGCCCTTGGTTTTTGAAATGGCTTCCGGGCTGGACGGTCTGGGGCGGCGCGCGGATGGCGTTGAGAAAGCGTTCGGGGAAATTCTCCGCAAGCGCATGTCGCGTGTTGCCAAACTAGCGACTACCGAGAAGCCGCGTGGCGTGGCTCAGGCGCGCGGCCTGTTCGTTTTCTTCGCGGACTTCGGGCGTCTGTTCGTCGCGCGCGAATGTGTCTTTGGCGGTCAGCGGCGCATGGCTGACGATTCGCTGGCGCCGTCGCGCTCGTACCTGAAAGTCGAAGAGGCGTACGTCGTGTTCGGTCGTGAGCCAGCCAGCGGCGAAACGGTCGTGGATCTTGGCGCGGCGCCGGGCGGCTGGAGTTACAGCGCAGCGAAACGCGGGGCGAAAGTGATCGCGGTTGACAACGGTCCGTTGAAAGGCGGTGCACTGGATAATCCGTTGATCGAGCATCGCCGCGAGGATGCTTTTCGCTTCGAGCCTGCCGAAGGAAAGCCGGTGGACTGGCTGTTTTGCGACTTGGTCGAGGAGCCGCATCACGTGATGCGCAACCTGATCGAGCCTTGGATCGCACGGCGTTGGTGCCGACGTTTTGTCGTGATCCTCAAGTTCGGCCGCGTGGATTCGATAGCGTTGTTACGCGAGATCACCGCTTCAAATGGCGTGCTCGCCACGCAGGCGCACGGGCTGCGCATCCGACATCTTTATCACGATCGCGAAGAGTTTACGTTGGTGGGAGAAGTGAACCCATGAAGCCGAAAGAGATTCCATTGTGCGGACTCGCTGCCGTTCAAGCGCGTTTCAAAGCCAATCCAGCTTCTATCAAACGCTTGTATTTTGACTACGCGACGGGCCGAAAAATCGGCGCCATCTGCAAGGCGCTCGCCGCTGCTCGCAAGGTCTACCGCTGCGTTGACTCGTCTGAACTCGAAAAGGTCGCAGGCACGATTCATCACGCTGGCATCGTCGCAATCGTCGAAGCACGTCCGCTGCGTGCGCCCACTCCGCAAGACATCGCCAAATGGGCTCGCACGTGTGCGCCGCTCCTCATTCTCGATCGTGTTGGCAACGCTCACAACCTAGGGGCGATCGCGCGGACCGCGGCGTTTTTTGGTGTGAAGCAAATCGTTGTGGCTGATCATCCGCAGCAAGCGCTTCCCGGCGAGGCCGCCTATCGAATTTCGGAGGGCGGTTTGGAAAACCTCGAGATTTTTGCCGCGAAGGACTTGGCCGGTTTTTGCCGCGAACTCGCGCAGCACTACCGCGT
Organism: Nibricoccus sp.; assembly: GCA_047600805.1. Classification (GTDB taxonomy): domain Bacteria; phylum Verrucomicrobiota; class Verrucomicrobiia; order Opitutales; family Opitutaceae; genus JADKHC01. The sequence goes on along the minus strand of JASGKG010000001.1, from coordinate 3,257,594 downwards.
GATCGGCACGGCGGTGCAAGGCGCGATCTCGCTGCGCAAGGCCACTGGTGCGGTGGACCGGAAAAAACCAGTGGCATTGGTTCTGGGCAATGAAGAGCACGGGCTCTCGCCCCAGATCGCCGCCGTCTGTTCGGAACTCGTCACGATTCCGGGCACCGGTGTAGTGGAATCCCTTAACGTCTCGTCAGCAACCGCCGTACTTTGTTGGGAGTTTTTTGCAAAAACACGCTGAACCGACTTGCGTGCAAGGTGTCAATTGGCACAGTTCCCGCTCAATGCCTCCTCGTATGAATGACACGCCATTTGGTCCTGAAGAGTATGCGGTCCTGCATTTCTCCTTGGTCCCGTCCGAGGAAGGTAAGCCGATGCAGAAGACTCAAGCGTGTGGCGTCTACCGAACCATTGAGGAAGCCTTTGTCTCTGCCCGGTTGTTGGCTGTGCGCGAATGGCAGCGCCTTCGTTCGCTCGCTTCGGCTGGAACCAACAATGGCACCGCCGCCACGGTGAACTGGCAGGTGATCGACACCGAGTTCGGCTATGATCTGAAGCGCGACAGCCTGGTGGTTTCGCGATTCTGGATCCACGCCCGAGCCATCACTCAGGCCTAAAATTTCAAAGCCCGGCATTCGAGCCGGGCTTTTTTGTGTCCTGCAAAAACGCGACGGAACCTAGGCGGTCAGTTCCGCACAGGCATAACGCTCACGTCGACCATTAGGTCGGACGCGATGCGTTCGAGTTCGCCGCGCAACTGCCCAATCGAAACACCTGCCGGAAGCAAAACCGAGGCGCGCGCTTGGAACAACATCGAGCCGTCCATCGGCGCGCTCACGCGATCTGACGAAAGCTCTTCGACGTTCACTCCGTTTTGCGCGAGCACACGTGAGATCTGATGCAAAATGCCAGGGCGGTCCTGGCCGACCAGTTCGACGGTCGCCACCGTACCACGCGCTGAGTTTGCCGCTGGCGCTTCTTTGCGGGCCGATATTTGCAGGCCATCCTTTTGCAAAGTGGCGAGCGCGGCGAGAAGCTGCCCGCTTTTCTCTTCCGGAACTTCTACGCGGACGATGCCGGCGAATTGTCCGCCGAGCCGGCACATGCGGCTTTCAAGCCAGTTGCCGCCGTGGCTCACGACGTGCGACGTAACAAGTTCGACGATGCCCGGACGGTCCGGGCTGATCACGGTCATGACGAGGGTGGAAAGCATAGGGTCATGCTGTACGGCTCGGCGTGGCGCGTCAGGAAAAATCTTTCTCGTCCCACGCGTTCTTACACCGCAACTGTAAGATGTTATCCCGCCTTGCGGGAAATTTCCGCCGTGGTTTTCTTGCTGATATGAATCACCCCCGGTTAGCTGTCACCGCGACTCTTGCCACCGCCGCTTCACTTCTGCCGAACGTTGCCACGGCCGTTGAGCAAAAGAAGATGAACGTCTTGTTCATTATTTCTGACGATCTCCGCGCGGAGCTGGCTTGTTACGGAGACACTCCGGTAAAGACGCCAAACCTGGATCAACTCGCCGGCCAAGGTGTGCGCTTTGAACGCGCCTATTGCCAATACCCGCTATGCTGCCCGTCGCGCACATCAATGCTGACCGGCCGCCATACGACCACGACAGGTGTTCAGGGGAATAGGAATTGGTTCGGCGCGCAACATCCCGATTGGGTTTCTTTGCCGAAATATTTCCGTCAGCAAGGCTACGTCACGCTGCGTTCAGGGAAAATTTTCCACGAAGGCTTGGACGACACCGACGCTTGGGTGGAAGGCGGCGAGGCCCGCTACTATGGCGAGGACGCGCCGAATGCGAAGAAAGAAGCGGCCCCTGTGGTAAAACCGGCAACGGCGGCGGAGGACGAGGCGCATGTCAAAAACATGGTCGCGCAAGATCGCGCCCGTGCTTCCAAATCTGATCGTTGGGAGGCCACGCCTGACGACGAAGATCCTCCTCAAAACGATACAATCAAAACCGACAAGGCGCTGGAGCTTTTGCGGAAGTACAAGGTCGGCGACAAGCCCTTCTTCCTCGCGTTTGGTCTTTCAAAGCCGCACAGCCCGCTCATCGCGCCAAAACGTTTCTTCGATTTGTACAAGGTCGACGACATGCCGCTCCCGGTCGATTTCCAGCCGCGGCCGACCGTTCCCGAAGGTTTTCCGGCCGGCAGCATCCGGCCCAACAATGCGGATCTTTTCATCGCGCGCCCCGCCACGCCTCAACAGGCGAAGGAAATGATTCGTGCGTACCTCGCCTGTGTTTCGTACGTGGATTGGAACGTCGGGCGCGTGCTTGAAGAGCTCAAGGCGCTCGGGCTGGCCGACAACACCATCGTGGTTTTCTGGGGCGACAACGGCTATCAGCTCGGCGAAAAGGGGAAATGGTCCAAAGCCGGTTCTCTGTGGGAACAAGGCGCACGCATCCCGTTGATGATTTACGATCCACGCGCCAGAGGCAATGGCCGCTCGTCGCCCCGTATCGTGCAGTCGGTGGATATTTATCCCACGCTCGTGGACCTGTGTGGTTTGCCGGCTGTGAAGGAGCTTGAGGGCCTCAGCCTGCGTCCGCTGCTTGAGAATCCCAAAACCGAATGGAACCATCCCGCATATTGTGTTTGGAACGAACATGGCCGCGGCATCACCGGCGCAGTGGTGCGTACGGAGCAGTGGCGTTATGCTGAGTTCTATGGACGTGGCGCCGGCGCGATGTTGATCGATCCGGCTAACGACCCGCACGAGCTCAAAAACCTCGTCAACGATCCAAAATACGCACCGATCGTGAAAGAGCTCTCTGCGCTCGTTAAAACCTATGTCGGCAACCAAGCCGAACCGGCGCCGAAGAACTAATTCAGCTGCTGCCCGACTTTAGCCGCAGGTTGGGTGTGCATCACCTGCCGGGGCTAAGATACTTCAATTTAGCCGCACACAAAAAAAGCCCGCACGTATCCGGGCTTTTTTATTTTAAAACGTGGCGACCGTGCTCACGGCGGAAGATTTCCGCGACGCTTTTACGGTTGCTGCACGGCCTCGTCGTAGAACTTGACGATGTTTCGGAAATCGTCGCCTTCCATGAACTGCATCGCGGCTTTCGGATGTTGGTTCAAATAGCCGGTGAGCATGTACGGAATGGCGAAGCCCCAGCGGAGTTCCTCGCGGTAAGGTTCGACCGTGTTCTGGATGGCTTCGAGCACCGGCCGCATCTTGAACTTCGGGTTGTGCAGGAAGCTGAGCGCGAGTTCGAGCGGGCAATTGCCGGCGCCGCGTCCGAGCCCGGCGATGCTGGCGTCGACGTAGTTGCAGCCGAGCACAATCGCTTCGATGGTGTTGGCAAACGCGAGCTGCAGGTTGTTGTGCGTGTGAATGCCGAGCTCTTTCTTTGTCGGTAGCGTGTATTTCTGGAAACGTTGAACGAGCCCGCGAATCTGCTCGCTGTAGAGCGTGCCGAAACTGTCGACCACGTAGAGTGTGTTGACCGGACTTTGCACGATGATCTCAAGCGCGCTTTCGAGTTCACTTTCGGGAACCGTTGAAACCGCCATAATGTTCAGCGCGGTTTCGTAGCCTTTCTTGTGCGCATCGTTTACGATCTCCAGTGCCGAAGGAATCTGGTGGATGTAGGTGGCGACGCGGATGAGGTCGACCACGCTTTTTTCACGGGGAAGAATGTCAGCGAGGACGGTGCGTTCAGCGTCGGCCATCACAGAGATTTTTGTCGGACCTTTCTTTTCGCCGACGACCTTGCGCATGTTTTCCTCGGTGCAAAATTTCCACAGGCCGTATTTCGAAGACGGATACATGCTGGCCATGCCCTTGTAGCCCATTTCCATGTAATCTACGCCGGCGGCGCAATCGGCGGCATACACAGCCTGCACGAATTCCAGCGGGAAATTGTGGTCGTTCATCAGACCGCCGTCGCGGACGGTGCAATCGAGGACCTTAATTTCGGGACGATAGCCGACCCAGCCTTTGTTGCCGGTGGCATGTGTGGATGCTTCTTTGCTCATGGAGGGCGATGGTGAAAACCACCAATGCTGGCCGAACCTTTACCGGGAGCAATTAGAAATAGCCAGGCTGAAGAGTAAGCGTCGCCTCGGATGCCCCCTTGACGTGGTCGTAGGTACGAGAGTTACCGGTCGCGACTTTGCGTAAGTACGAGAGCTACGATGCAACCGGTGTCGGACGGTTCCACTGGGAAGGCAGCAGTGGGCGCAGGTCATCGGCCGTTGTCATGGCAGGCAAACGGGTGAGCAGGTCGCGAAGATAGTCGTGGGGATTGTGTCCGTGGCGCTGGCAGGACACGATGAGCGAGTAGATCACCGCAGCGCGATCACCGGTATCGGGATGTCCGACGAAGAGCCAGTTTTTCGCGCCGAGTTTGCTCGGGCGGATGGCATTCTCCACGGCATTGGTGTCGAGTCGGGTTTGGCTGTGGTGCAGGTGCGCGGTGAGCGGCCGCCAGTGTCCCAGCAGATACGCGCAGGCTTGGCCGAGGCCGGATTTAGGCAGCACGCGTAATTGCAATGCGGATACGAGACGCCGGAGCCGAGCCAAGGGTCGAGCAAAATGTTCCTGGCGAAGTGCAGAGCGTTGTTCGCTCGCTTTGGCTTCGTCCCATTTTTGCTCAAGCGCATAGAGTTGCCCGATCAGTTGCAGCACTCGCTGCGCGGTTTTCGGGCGTTCGGCCGCGGCTTCGAAGAAGCGTCGGCGGGCATGAGCCCAGCAGCCGACCCATTCGACATCGGCATGAGAGCGCACGTAGGCGGCGTATCCTTCGTAGCCGTCGGACTGGAGCACGCCGCGATAATCCCCGAGCAGTCGCTCGGCTTCTTCATGTCGGCGCGACAGCCGCCATTCAAAGACGACATCGCCTCCGGGTCGCGAGAGCGCCCAGAGCCAGCCTTGAGTGGTCTTGCCATCCCTCAGGTCGGGGTCGTTGCATCTAATGGGTGTTTCGTCAACTTGCACGTAACCGCTCTGCAGCAGGTCTTGTTTCATCTGTTTGACCACCGGTTCGAGCAAGGCGGTGGCCACGCCGGCCCAGTCGCATAAATTTTGGCGGGAGATCGGCGCACCCCACCGCGCCAGCATCTTCTCCTGTCGATAAAGTGGCAGATGATCGCAGTATTTGGCGGTGAGCGCCCAGGCGATCAGGCCCGCCGAAGCGAAACCTCCCACGACCGCGCGCTTCGGCGCGGGGGCGAGCAGCGGAGCACGGTGGCGCTCTAGGCGGTGCCGGTACTTCGGGCGGACGATCTCGCGTTTGAAGAGTTGGGGTGGGACGATGTCCACCTCGAAGGTGCGCTCTTCGCCGATACGTTCGTATAAATCGGGATCGGCCCGCACCGCCTCCGGGACGATCTCCACGGTTTCTTTCACTGGCAGGTGCGCAAAGCTTTCGGCAGGCAGGACGCGTTTCTCGCCCGGGCCTTTTGTACGCTCGTAGTGGATCGTCTCGGTGGGGCGCTCGGCGGCGCAGAGTTTCTCCAGTTCGTTTAGCTTTAAGAGCAGTTGTGCGCGATCGAGCTTCTCGGATTTGCCGGGGCCAAAGAGTTGTTGTTTGAACCACGCGATCTGGGAGCGTAGCGAGGCCACTTCGTTTCTGAAGGTGCTCAACTCATTTTTGAGTTCGAGGTTTTCGGCGTAGAGTTCCTCCGCGGGCGGCATCGCGCCACCTCAGAACAACAACCGGCTATTATGTTCCAATAATATTGTGGTTATTTTATCGTTCATACCAGGGCTTGAGCGAACCGTGCTTGAGTTCCACGCCGCCCACGAGCAAAGCCAGGGCTTCCGGGGCGAGCGAGAGCTTGCGCTTGGCCTGGCTGGGCTTGGGCCAGGAAAAGCGGCCTTGCTCCAAACGCTTGGCTAAAACCCATACGCCGGTGCCATCCCAATAAAGCATTTTTAAACGGGTGCGCTCCTTGTTGGTGAAGACAAAGACCGCTCCGCTCTTGGGCTCTTCGTCTAACTGCGCCTGCACCGCGGACCATAGCCCGTCGTATTGCTTACGCATATCTACTGGTTCGATTGCTACGTAGATTTTGATCGCTGCAGGAAACGCCAGCATCGGTTACGCACGCAAGGCCCGCACCAACGCCGCCAGTTCCTTCGCACTCCCGCCACGCAGCTCCGTCCCGTCAGTTAGCCGTACGCTCAAGCTGGCAGGTGCGGCGACGACGGCGGGCAAAGCCGCCTCGACGAAGCGCACCGTGCGCGGCCGATTTGCACTAGGCTTTTGCTTGCCCGGCTCGGCCACGGGCAACCGCCCCGCCTCGCGTTCCCGCTGAGCCCAACTACAAAACGTCGTGTAATTGATTCCTTCCCGCCGCGCAAATGCGCTTTGCGTAAGGCCACTGTCTTTATATGCCGATAACAACTCAGCGCGACGCTCCGAAGGCGTGCGCCGCCGTCCGAGCGCATCGCGCTTCTCTCCTGTCTCTATCAACTCCGTCTCTATTGCCCGCGTCGTAGTAGTTACCATTACGATAGCTTACCGCTTCGTACCTCTCGTATCTACGAGGCACTCGAATTGACGCTTACGCTGAAGAGCGGCGTTTGGTGTCGTATGTGACTGCTCGGCCAGCTGTCGAAGCGTGTTGTTAGCGGTGGGAGTTTGTTGTGTTGGTGGGGAGTGGGCCTCTTAGTTGCCGCAGGCGAGTGCTTGAAAACACCGACAAAAAAAGAGGCCCGCCGAATGGCGGGCCTCGCAAGTTATTCCTAGGCTAATTCGATTAGAACGTGCCCTTCACACCGACAGCGATGTGAGGATAGCCGAAGTCGAATTTGCGGGACGGAAGGACGATGTCCTGTGTGCCGTACGCGTAGCCTTTGTAGTACTCGGTGCGGGACGAGAGCAGGTTGCTCACGTTGACGTACACCGCGTAGTGGCGGTTGAACTCGTACTTGCCGGTGATGTTCACCTTCCAGTCGGGAGCCTGGTAGGAGACCAACGTGTTGTTCGAAGCCACGGCCACGCCCGTGCCGTTGCTGTTTGCGATCAGCTTGTCGTCTGTCCAATTGGCGCTGATTTGCGCGCTGAACTTCCGCTGGCGATAGCTGACTGCGGCGTTGAATGTCTGCAAGTTGCCGCCCGCTTCCTGTGAATACTGGGTAACAAGGTCATCCGCGTCTACGTCGGCTTTGGTCCAATTCATTTGGACGTTCAGGCCGTTAAACGGAGCGGGTAGGAAGGAGAGCGTCTGGTTGTACATCAACTCGATACCTTGGACCTTCGAGTTCCTGCCGTTGATGTATTCCTGATAAGTGCCGGTCGGCAGTGGTGTGCTATCCGCGAAGTTCGGATCGATCAACTTGCGGTACAACGCACGGCGTTCGCCGTCGTCGGTGATCGTTTGGGTGGAGATGAATCCTTGAACGTCCTTGCGGAAGAGCGATGCACCCACGAGGCCCGATTTCGAGAAGTAGTATTCGACGCTGACGTCGTAGTTCTTGACGAAGTAGGGCTTTAGGTTGTCCGACGGAACCGTGATATTCACACCGGAGGCGGAGCCTTCAATGTAGGTAATGGTGGGCAGCACGTCGGAGTAGTCGGGGTGGCCGACGGTTTTGCTGGCACCGGCGCGGACGATCCATTGACGGGTGGGTTGGTACTTAACCAGCGCTGAGGGATAGACTTTGTTGTAGTCCAAGTTGACCGTCTTCGGACGGGAACCACTGGTGATCGGGCTGAAGCGCGTGGCTTCCAACTTATGTCCTTCCCAGCGAGCGCCACCTGAAACCGTCAGGTTCTTGAAGAACACGGCGTCGGCGCGCGCGTAGATCGACTTATTGGTTTCGTTGAAATGGGTGAGATTCCATGTCGTCGGGCGCGTATCCAGCAGGTTGTTACCCAGCATGAGATAGGCTTTGTGAGGATCGAGGACTTGGCTGACACCGTAGTTGTAGCCGTAGTCGAAGACATTGTCGGAGGCGACCGTCGTGGCGGTCACGCCAGCTGGGATTCCATTGGAGGGCAGCTGGAATTGGATTTCCTGGATGCCACGGCTGTATTCGTCGTAGGCGGCACCGGTTTGCAGCGTGACGGGGACAGCTGTATCAAACTCATACTTGTAGCCAGCCCGGGCGCCGTCCTTGGTGTCCAAGGCGGTGGTCGGACGGATCAGAGCCACGTTGCCGCTCTGAAGCGTGTAGGCGCTGAGGCTTCTCAGCTGAACGTCAGACGTGCCGTTAACAGCAACGCCGGGATTGGTCTGGCTGGAAATGACGTTGCCGACGGTGAAGCTCGGGTTACCGGTAAGGTTGGCCGCGGTACGGGCGATGAAGTCGCTTGTATGATCGCGGTATTTGCTATCTGCCTGCGACCAATAGCCAGTGATCCACGCGCTCGAACGATCGCTGAATTCGTGAGTCAGCGTCGAGTTGAAGTGAGTCGTGGTGCCGTACTTCCGGCGCTGTTGGGTATCGATAGCAATCGAGCGGCCCGATGTGGCGGCCTGATTGTTTTCGGCGCCCGGGAGATTGATCACGCCGTTGGTGCCGAACGTGTAGATCATGCTGCGCTGGGTAAAGGTAAGGTCGTACCAGTTCCATTGGCCCGAAAAAGTGAGCTTGGTGGAATCGCTGATCACGTAGTCGACCTTGGCTCCGAGAGATTCGCGGTGAGTGAGCTTCTGTTCATTCGCCTGGCGATAGGTCGCAAGCGTCGGATCGGTGAGCGAAAGCGTATTGGCAGGAGCGGTGCCGGTGGTGCCAGAGTTGGTGGTCAGCCAGGTGTACTCTGTGCGCGGGGAATCGTCGTAACGCTCAGACAGCTTGTAGCTGAGATTGACGCCGAGCTTCGAGTTGATGCGGCGCGCGTAGTTCATCGTGAGATTTGGGCGGGTCAGGTAGTGTTCGTTAGAACCCCACGTATTGGCCTGCGACGACAAGGCGTCATTCAAGCGGGAGCTTGGGACGATGAAGCTGAAATCATATTCGATGCGCTGGATGTCCTGACGATCGAAGGCGCTTTTCGTGATCATGTTGATGTAGCCGCCGGTCGCGTCCGCGGGAGCATCGGGCAGCAACATCTTGTACACCTCGGTGGTCTCAACGTTGCTGGAGTTGATCTGCTCGGTTTCAATACGGCGGGTCGGATTGCCCGAAGAAGCGCTGGCGATGGGGGTTCCATCGATCGCAACGATCGTGAAGTTAGGGCGCAGGGCGCGAAGCGAGATACCACGCGCGTCGTTGGCGTTGTAGTCGACGCCGACACCGGGGAGGTATTTCAGGTATTCGCCAATGTTACCTTCGCTGATGGCGCCGAACTGGTCGCCAGCGGTAACGAGCTTGGCTTGGATGGACACTTTTTGGAGTGCCACGGCTTGGGACATGCCTTCCTTGGCGCCTTCAACTTTGAACTCGCCGAGAGTAATGATTTCGGCGGAGGCCATTTTGACGGCGACATCGGCGGTTTGTCCTGCGGCGACCTCAACAGCCGTCTCGTTTGTTTCGAGACCGGGGTAGTTGACGATCACTTTCTGGGAGCCGGCGGGGACGTTGCGGACGATAAAACGTCCATCGCGTTCCGTAGTGCTGCGTAGGTCATTTACGCTGACTTCAGCACCTTCGAGGTATTTGCCCGTGGTGCTGTCGACGACTTGGCCTGTAATCGTGCCGGTCTGTTGAGCGAACACCGTTGGGGTGAGGCTCAGCAGAAGCGCGACTGTGCCGTAAGCAACCCAGCGGAGGAATCCGCGAGGTGCTTGCTGTGCTGTAGCTAGCTTGTTTTGTTTCATGGTGTGGTTTGGTGGGTTGGGAAAAAAGGAATCGAGTCCTTTTCGGACTCAGAAAAGGTCGGAGCTGGGGATTTTTGGACGGGGTTGGTGCAAATCTTTGCCGCGATAATCGCAGATTAGGTACAATAACTCTTTATTTTAAGAACCGTTCGTCAAACCAAATCTATTTACCAACGGCCTATTCGGGACCTAGTACGGCGGTCTCCAAATGGAGTTTTTGATGTCGGTCTAGAAGCTGTCTTCGGTGGAGCTGGCCCGTCCCCGCGGAGCACTTCCGAACGGCGGGCGGCTGGCGCTAAACTGCCGTCGAATGGCGTCGGCGATCTCATGGAGCTTAACGGGCTTGGCGATATAGTCATTCATACCGGCCGCGAGGCAGAGCTCACGATCGCCTGTGAGGGCATTTGCCGTGAGCGCGACAATGCGCGGTTGATGTTCAGGCGGCACGTGCTTCCTGATTTGGCGGCTTGCTTCGAATCCGTCCATCTCGGGCATCTGAAGGTCCATGAAAATGAGGTCGTAGCGACGTGTCTGAAGGGTGGAGACGGCTTCCATACCGTTTCCGACAGCGTCGGCGCGATAGCCCAGTCGGTCCAAGAAGCGCAAGGCGACTTTTTGATTAACGGGGTTATCCTCTACGAGCAGAATGTCCAAAGGAATATCCTGGGCGAGTCGGTGATGGGCCGGCGAGTAGGCAAAGGGCGATGTGCTCTCGGGGATAGCGTTGAAAAGGGCTTGCATGCCGCGAACGAGGGAGAGCGTGCGAACGGGCTTTGCGATCGCTGAAAAGTGCGAGTTTTGCGGGAGCTGCTTGGTCGATGTTTGATTGTTTGGCAGGAGAAACAGTGTCGGGATTTCTTGCTGCAGAATAGAATCGATGAGTGGCGTGGCCTCGCGTCCGCGAATCATGTCGTAGTCGAGAATCACGGCTGATGGCTTTGGCGCTTGGTTGAGGATTGTTTGGGCGGATGAAATAGCTGCTACCGAAACAGCGTGGCCGCCCCAAGACCGGAAGAAGGTTTCAAGCCGGCGCTGGCCAATCACGTTGTCTTCGAGGCACAAAATCGGCCCGTAGTTAAGTTGGACGGGCATCTCGGGCAGCCCCCAACCTGGCGGCACCGGGACAGATTCGGTTGCGATGGTGAATTTGAAAGCAGAGCCTTGGCCGGGGGTGCTGATTACCGAAATGCCATGGCCCATCAGGCCGCAGAGTCGGTGGCAAATGGCCAGGCCCAACCCGGTACCGCCAAATTTCCGAGTCGTCGAGGAATCCACTTGGCTGAATGGACGGAAGAGGCGGTTCATCCGGTCGGGTGGGATGCCGATGCCCGTGTCGTTGACTGCCAGCTCGATTGTCACCGGGCCGGGCTTGGAGGGATTTGTATCGAGTTCGCTGATACGATTCGCCGTAATGGAAATGCATCCTGCGGGCGTGAATTTCACGGCGTTGTTGACGAGGTTGACCAAAACCTGTCTCACGCGCGTGATATCGCCGACGATCCAAGCTGGCACGGCGTCGTCGATGTGGTAAGCGAGCTCGATGTTTTTTTGCGCGGCTGCGACGGAGAACAAGTCCAGCGCCTCTTCGATGCAGACAGAAAGATCGAAGGGCAGGTGTTCGAGTTCCATCTTGCCGGATTCGATTTTCGAGAAGTCGAGGATGTCGTTGATGATCGTGAGAAGCGCGTCACCGCTGGTTCTGATCGTGTTGACGAAATCGCGCTGTTCATGGGTTAGCCGAGTGTCCAGCAGGAGGCTCGTCATGCCGATTACGCCGTTCATGGGGGTACGGATTTCGTGGCTCATCGAAGCCAGAAATTCGCTTTTTGCGCGCGAGGCGGCGTCTGCCTCGGCCTTGGCTCGGCGAAGATTTTGCTCCGTTTCCACGCGGGCGGTGATATCGGCCATCACACCAATGAAGTTCTCGAGTTGTCCGCCTTCGTTTCGGACCGGCTGGATCTCCAAGTGCAGGTGATATTTTTTGCCCGATTTGGAGTAGCTAACAATGTCGGTGCTGATCCCGTCGCCTCGCGCCATCGTCGCTTTGATTCTGCGGACGGTGCGCGGGTTTGTTTCGGGTCCGATCATGAAAGTGATCGGATTTTTCCCACTGATCTCGGTGTGGGGGAATTCCATCACGCGTTCGAAACTTTCGTTGACCCATTCGATTGAGCCGTCTGGACGCGCGATTATCACCAAGTTATCGGTTCGGCTTGCGACCAGAGAAAGCTTTCGCGCGGCGGCTTGGCTTTCGCGCAGAGCTTGTTCGGCGTTTTTTCGAGCAGTGACATCCTGCAGGGTGCCGATGATGCGGGTGGGGGTTTTGCTCGCGGAGCGACTTACGGAGCGTGCGCGGCAATAAATCCAGCGCCATTCACCGTCGGCGGTGCGGACGCGATATTCAGGTTCGATAAAATTAAGCGAACCCTTTAGTTGTTGCTCGACCGCGTTGCGATATGCGCCGAGGTCGTCCGGGTGAATCAACGCGGTCCACGCTTCGGGCGTGGGCGGAATCACACCGGGCAAATAACCCAGCATCGTCCACACACCGATGCTGTAATAGAGCTGGTTGGTGGTTATGTTCCACTCGAAGATGCCGATCTGCGTGCTGTCGAGAGCGAGGCGAAGCCGCTCGTCGGAAGTTTTCAACATTTCCTCAATGCGCCTGCGTTCGTCGTTTTCAGCGAGGAGACGCACGTTGCTGAGCCGTACATTACGGAGATTGGTTCGGGCGGCGCGTGCAAGATGTACGCTCAAGCCGAGGAGCAAGGTGATTCCCATGCCGGCCAGCAGCACGACTTCGGGCAGCGGACGCTCATTGAGTCGCAAGTTTTCGGCCGACGGGCGCATTTCAATCCTGATGCGCCGATCGAAGATGTTGAAAACGGATTCGAGTTGCAGGTCGGAACGGGTGCTGACGCCGGAGTCGGAGCGGTAAACCGGTTCGTTTCCAACAAACACAGCATAGGAATAATTTTTACTGTATTTTCCTCTGAAATCCAGGGCCGCTAAAAGGCGTTTGTAGGTGATCTCACAACTAGCGTATCCCGCCAAGGCATTCTCACGGTAGACGGGGCAATAGAGTGCATAGCCAAGTCCGAACGGAGGAATTTCGAACGAAGAGGACACCGTAGGGCCGTTTTTTGAAGCTGAGTTATCGATGCCTGCTCGTCGCGCGGGTTGCAGAGTGTGGTCGAACGCCGCGAGAGCTTCGTTCCCTCGAAGTGGAAAAACGTGGGTGGTGCGGCGTTGTAGATCGATACGTGTCACCGCGAAGCAGCCGGCGACTTCATCGAGGAGTATTTTCGCGTCCGTTTCCCATAATGACTGGGCAACTTCATCGTTTCGTTCCCAGCGATGAGTGACGCGCTCAAGCGTCACCGTTCTGGTGTTCGATTTCGCTATTGAGGGCGGAGGCCAGACTGTTGATGGCGCTTTGCGTGTTGGTGCCAAAGTAAGTGGCTTCTCTCGCGTGCAACCCGATCCATAGAACAATGGAAAAGGTTGCTGATGCTACGATGATCGGCATCGGGATCCAGGCGGGCGCTCCGGGTGTGCCCGCTTGATGTTCCCGCCAGGCGAGTATGAGGTGCGATGCACCCAGTAGACACAATAGAATGGCGGCGCCGGGGGCCAGTGCCGAAACATTCCCCCAGTGATAAATTGCCGGCAACCCGAGCGCATATCCGAGCAGCGTGGAGCACCCCGCTGCCGCAATGAGGGATCCGCTGAATGCCAAGCTGAGTGTGACGGAGCGGAACTGTTTTCGCAGGCCGCCCAAAGTGGCGGCGGTGCCGGCCAGGAAAAGGCAGAGTGCAAGAATCCCCGTCATGGGGACTGGCGCGCTGCCGTCTGCTCCGCCGAATGCAGGGGGATTCAGGAGGTCGGGCGTGAGGTTGACGGGCAGATGCGCTTCCAAAACCGCGACGAGCCCAAGTGCTGCCGGCACGACGTTCAGGAATGCTGCACGCCTGTAGCCCAGCTCGTAGGCGAGCAAGCTGATGCCGAAAAACGCGAAGCCAAGCGCGGCAGCACACGGGATGGGAGCCCATTCGCTGCCCCATTGAACGAGTTCGTTAAGCTTGAAGGTCCAACCGGCAAGCACCACCAAGCTCAACGCAAGCAGCCCTGTCGCAAAACAAAGGTAGAGCCGCTTGAGTAAAGGTGCTCTTGGAATGGGGTTGAACGAGGCCATTTAAGGCGGTGTTACAGAAGACGGCAGCGGGGCTGGGAAGGTGAGCTGCTCGTCCTGACTAAGGGCTCCATCAAGGGGCATCGCAACGAGTTTCCGTCGCGATCTTCAGCGTCAACGCCTGAGATACGGAGGGGGCAGGCGGCGCGAGATGTCAGGAGACTCCTGTGGGGAGGCGGGGACGTCTTCAGGCTTTGTTCCGGTGATGTTGTACAAGAAGTTGGTCGGGCCGTAAGTGAGGCGCCAACTCGGTTTTTCGAGAGCACCGGACAGCTTGAGTTCGAGCGCGTTCGAAAGCGGCGTGAGAACGAAGCCCACGGCTGACGCGAGCGCGGTCTTGCCCTGGGCAAAGGGGTAAACCTTCGCCGTGAAATCCATCTGGTTTTTCGCAAGGGAGTACGTGCCCTTCGAATCGATCAAAGCGCTGTAGCCAGAGATTTTTAGGTCGGGGAAAGTGATCGAGTCGCGTTCCAACACGAAACGGGAGTGCGCTTCGTTGAGTTGCAGGGCTGTGAAGCGGAAGAGGGCGGTTTTGCTCAGTATTTGGGACAGCGTGCCGAGCAAGTTGATCTGTGCCAGTTGGGCACCGTTGAGATCGAGATAGCCGTGGCCAAAATAGCTGTACATATCGCTGAACTTTCCTTGGGCAGCTAACTTCAAGTTGAGCCGTCCCTGCGCGATTTGTTGCTGAAATTTACTCGTGGCAGGAGGCGCTTCTCCGCGCTCTTTGGCCGCGAAGGTTTCCAAGGTATGAATGGCTTCGCCAAGCCGAGCATTCGATAGCGCGCAGTCGAACTCCAGGCGGCGGTCTTCTTCAACGCCGCTGAGACGAGCGCTGCCGGTAGCTTCACCTTGTGCGAACGAGACTTTGATATTTTGAAGATCTATCTCGCGGTCCCGAATGGCGCCTCGGAACGAGAGGTTGTTTAACGGGAAATGGTAGAGCGCGAAGTCGCCGGTGGAATCCACTTCCAAATCTATGACGCGACGGGGACCGGATGCGGAGGCGGGGCCGTCGATGTGTCCCGATATTGAAAGGTTCGGGGGCGTGCCGAAAGTAAAAGGCTCGACCGTCTCGATACCCTCCTGTCCGAACAATTTTGCCGTGCTGGCGAGATCGAGGTTACTTTTGGCGGCGAAGTCCATAAACTTCAGCGCGTCCGTGTCGCGGGTGAGATCCACGGCGCGCGTGAAAGTGCCGTGTGCGCCGCGTGAGCCGTGGGCGACGTCGAAAGTGAGCGCGTGGTAAAAGTCGGGGCGGATGAACATCGTGGTCTGCACACGATCAAACGGGACCTGTCGAATGTGCGGCCGCTGAACGTCCACGTTGACAAACACCGTGGTGAGATACGGCGCACCCCAGCGTCCTTTGACGGAAACATCTGCCACGGGAGGGGCGGGGCTGAAATCGAAGTTGCTCCAGAACGCCCGCCACCAATTTTCGAAAAAGCCGGATATGTCCGCTGGACGGAGCTGTCCTCCCAGAAGGAATTCAAAGGCGTGGCTGCGGAAATTCATCGCGTAGCTGCCGATGGCGCGGTTTTCACCCTGCTTGGCGTGAATGTTCGAGACCAGCAGGTCGGCGCCCTCGAGGTTGAAATCTCCGCGAATGGAGTCGAAAGGCACGGAATAGGCGAGGAGTGGCCCGGTGGTTAGGCTTCCGTGTGCTCTGCTTAACTTCCAGCCATCGGCAAAAATCACCGTGGCTTGGATCGGTGCCGGTTGCTTCAGCTTGACCAGGCCATCGGGATCGCGGTTGAGGTCGGCTGTGGCGATTTTAATGAGTTCCGGTGTGACGGCGCCTTCGATATGGGCCTCGGCGCTGTTCGACTGATGGTTCACGAGGCTGCGGAGGTGCCAGGCGGAATTGGCGGCTTCGGCGACGACGTCTGCGGCGACGCTGTTCGCGCTGGGGAGGGTGGCTGTGACCACCGGATGTTTGATTTCGATCCCCGACGAGGAGACTTCATCGAAAGTCGCAGTTATTTTGGAGATAACGAACCGTTTTTGTTCTGACGCCGGATTCGATTTAGCCTCAATTTGAAAGCGAGCGTCGCGAGCAATGCTTCGATCTCCCACTTTCGCCTCGGCGCAGGAACCCTTGAGTTCCAATTGTGGCGGTAGTTCGGTCCCCACGGGCAACGACGTTCCGAGCCGGAAATCTGAAGCGTGGATTCGCCCGATTTTTTCGGCGATGCTGCTTCCGTCCCAGTCCAGTTTTCGCGCAGTGAAGATGATGTCAGCAATCAGCGCGTTATCAATCGAGCGAAGCGTGATCGAAAGGTGCGGTTGGGTCGTGCTTTTGAGATATGCCTCGGCATCGGACAGCTTTCTCGCGAAGTCGATGTACCTTTTTTGAACTGCGGGCGTGAATCCTTGTATTTCCTTCTCGGCGCCGGGCTTCGTCAGCAGTGAGTGCAGGCTTTGGATGTCGCCTTGAATGGCAAACGTGAGTTTTCCAAGTCGACCCGAACATTGGTCCAGCACCAAGCCGTTTTGCCGCTTGCCGAAACTGAGTTGGACGCCGCTCAGAATGGACTCCGATTGTCCTGACGCTGAAAACATGGCGGGCAACGTGAACGTCAGGCCGGAAATCTCGACCTGTTGTGGCTCAACTTCGCGCGCCAACAGCGCCAGGCGGCTGAGCTTGATCTGCATCGTTTCGATCTGGGCGATGGGTGTATCGGAGGCGAAAGGCGTGAAACGCACGTCTCTCAGAAAGATCTGGCCGTCGGGGATGATCGTAGCCGAACCAATTTGGACACGCAAACCTGGCACCGTGAGCCGCGATTCGACTTTGCGCAAAAGCCATTCGGGCGTGGGAAATTGATGCGAGGTCGCAACGCCGATCTGGATCGCGATGGCTATCGCGAATAAAAGCCAAAGCCCCACGAGCACGATGTCGCGAAGGCAACCTCCAGTCCACTTTGCCAGCTGCCAGATTGGTCGCGCCAGTTTCATGGGACTATCTCTGTCGTAGCAGCGAGGCGGAATGATCAGGGCGCGGTGGCCGGATTGGTGGTGGTCTCGCCGGGCTGCGGAGTGGCGGAGGGAACCGTCGGTCCGGGATCTTTTGTTCCCATCACTAGCGTGAAAAGGGTCTCAATCAGCGGCTGTTCCGGTTCGAACACGACTGAATATTCCGGCGAGCCAGCGTACTGCGTCGTTCCCCCGATTCTTTCGGAAAAATACAGAGTCGATACGTTGTTTTGAGTCCCGGCGCCGCCCACGAGAGAAATGCTGGCATCCAGCCGATATTTCCACGGACGCCGCTCATTCCCGATGGTGAAGGTGTTGTTGAATTCATCACTCACAAACGCTTTGGCTTTCAATGTGCGGAGCTGGCTGGCGAGAGCTTCGATTGCGGCGCGACGCTGTGGCGTCAGGTTGGTGTCCTTCGCGCTGGCGTCTGGCAGCGGAAGAATCGTGTCGAGGACAACGTTGTTGTCGGTGTCGGTGAGTTTTAGTCCCGTGATTTGAGCGCCTACAGGAAGCTCGCGAATCGTCCGATCGCGGTAGTTCAAGGCCGAAACCGGAGTGTCTTGTAGGATGGAATTGGATACGCGGTAGACGTAGTTTTGCAGAAGGAGTTTGGCGTACGTGACGGGATCGCTGCCAGCTGAAGCGCCGATTTGCAGTGTCGTGACCGACGGCGTTCCGCCTGGCTGCGGGCGTGCGAGGGAGAGGGCGATTTCGCGGATTGGGCGGTTAAAGCCGAAATCCTCCAGAGCGGAGGCGGTCGGGCTGTCGTCGACGAACTTTTCCGCGGTCACTTGCGTCAGCTTTTGCAGCAGTCGCTCGACCAGTTCGCGGTCGGCGGGGAAGGTTTGTGGCCCGCGGTCGCCGCCGTGTCGAACCACTTGCCATGCTGCTCTGGCGCCGGTTCCGGTTGTGCTCAGGTCCAGCCGCTGCAGCGTGACCTGCGGAACGTTTGGCGCGGCAAGGGAGATCGTCGTGACGTTCGCCGGCTCAAAATCGAGGATGTGCGTGTCGCGCAGCTCCTCTTGGGCATTGTCCAGCTTTTCGAAAAGTTTGTCTTCGATCGCGACTTTGAAGATCGGCGCCTTGTCCTCCATTTTGGCGTAATAATCCCGGCTCGGCGAAACGGGACTCGAGCTGTTGGTTTTGGTGCTGGCGGATGGTGCGTCTGCGGACTCGACCTGATCGCCGATCAGAATGGCCTCGCGCCGGTTGTTGCCGATGAGCGTGATTTGCATCTGTGGGTTCCCGAGGCCTGTGCGGGAGTTGTCGGCATTCCGCGGCTCGAGGAATTCCTTGACGCGAAGTCCCTGGAGTCCGCCGATCGCGAGTTTTGTAGCCGTGTTGCTGGCGCGCACCGTCGCGCTGCTGGAGAAGGGCGAGGTAAATATCCAACGACTGTTGTTGTCGTTGTTGATGCTGACTGGATTCGGTGGCGGAGCGCCCGGCGAAGCGGCAGGTTGAATCTTGAAAGTGCGGACTTCGTAAACGGGGATGGTGAAGAGCGTGTCGGAGCGCAGATCCTCAAGGCGAAGCGCGAGGCTCTCCGCAAGGCTGCGGTTCACGACGTGAATCCACTCACCATCCGGGGAAAGAACGTAGAGCCGGTTGCCGGCGGCGGTGGGATTGCCCACCTTGAGAACGACGCTCTTTTTTGAATTTCCGCTTTGCGTCGAAAAAGTCAGGGTGAGGGGTGGCTGCTCCAAGCCGATGTCCGCGAGCGTTTGACCCGATTTGGTGAAGTCTTTTACGGTGAAGCTTGAGTACGAATGGATTTGTTGGAGCTCGCTGATGATTCGGGTGACGGCGAACTCGTTAGCCGGCCATTGGAGCGGCTGTGTGAGCATCCAAGGCACGTCGTTGCCACGCTCGATTTTGATAGAATTGTGGCCAGCTGCGACGATTTCTAGCTGCTGAATGTTCGAAGTCTCCGGCCCCAGAATGCCGATGGACTCCTGCGGCTGTTTGTTATCGAAGAAATAGTGAATAAACGAAAACAGCGCTACGTTCAGCAGCAGTAGAATCAACGTGACTTTTGTGCGCATGATAAAGGGTACTCGTGTTAACGGCGGCGGGTCCAGTAGACGATCAGGCCGAGAAGAGTCGCCGCCAGAGGCAGAGCGAAAAGGAGGCTGTAGCGCAGTTGCTCAAGTTCCTTTTGGCTGAGCGTGAGTTGATATTTCAAAATTGGGCGGGGCAGGATGTTAGTTGAGCCATTATCGCCCGCCAACCAGTTGATCGACGAGATGATCAGCATGAGATTGCCGTCATTAGCCAATCGATTGTTAGAGACAAAATCGTCGCAACCGTAGACGACCAGTTTTCCCGCACGCACGGTGTAATCGAGATTCTTGTCTTTCGGTGAAACGCGTTCGGCGGCGAAACCAAAGCCGAGTCGCGAAGGAGGCAGATCGATGCCCAGGTCGTAACGGTAAGGTGCGTTGCGATTTCGATAACCGATCTCACCCCAGGCGAATTTTGAATCGGTGCCGATCAAGCGCACGGCCGACAGACTTTCGTCCGCGGCCCGCATGGGATTGATGCTGATGCTGCGTGAAGCTCCGAAGCGGACCTTGATTTGGTTGCTGATGAAAGGTTGCGTGATCGGATGCTTGTCGGAAAAGGCGGTAAGGATAAGGTCCTGTGTATCGCTGATATTCGAGGGATCGACGTCGCGCACGAGGACATCGTCTGCCCGGAGGCCCCAATCGAACAGCAGATCTTCGAGACCGGTTGGTTCTAGCTGTGCGTTTTGGGGCAGATCGGGCGGAATTAGGAGCAGCAGCCGGCCGGGACGGTCGGATGTGCTGTTGGTGAGGTACTGGCGCAACAACTCTTCTTCGGTATGGCTGTAGCGGTTGGTTTGGCCGGGGGACACGATTACCGTGGCGTCCTCGGGGATCGCACCGGTTCTATCGAGGTTGAGCGTGGCCACGTCGAAGTTCCGGATGCGCAGATTGGTGGCGAGTTCCGAAAGGCCGCGGTCGCCGTTTGTGCTGTCGATATCCTTTCCGCCGTGCCCGGTGAGAAAATAGATTTTTTTCTTTTTGGGATCAGAAACGTTGAGGATCGCAGAGGTGATCTGCTGCTCGCCGAGAAACTCTTTCTTTTCCTTGTTCTCGATCTTGTAGAGTTCTCCGTAATCGACGAATCGCCGCCGGTCTCCGCATTGCACCAACGTTGGGCCGGGACCGTCGAGGCCAAGTTCTTTGGCTTCACGGCTGCGTTGGTAGACGTCGATGCACTCGAAAGTCACTTTCCCCTTGGGGTTTCCCTCCGTGGCAAACTGGTACTCGCGCAGGAGCTTTGTGAGGTCGCGAAACGCCTTGGCCTCGTCCGAGTCATCGTCTTCGGCGCCTTTGCGAAGCGTGACCGTGATATGGATGGGCTCGGTGAGCCGCTTGAGATAGGCGATGGTTTCGGGCGAAAGCGAATGGCTGCGCAAGCCGCTCAGGTCGATGCGCGAGCCGGGGTAGTGGACTGCCACATAGTTTAGCCCTATGAAGAAGGTGAGGAAAAGGATCGCCTGCAGGACGAGATTGGTCGTGCGGATCCAGCGTGCTGCCCGGAAGCTTTTGATGATGTTCATGGCTTCAGCTGTGCAGCAATTTCACTTCGACAGTGAAGATGCTGAAAATCAGCATCAACACGGCCCCGCTTAAATAGAAGAGCACCTGGCGAAGATCGACCACGCCATGGCTAAAATCCGAGAGGTGCTGGAAAACTTGTACGTACTCGAATGCCTTTTTGATCGGCTGCAGGGTAGGATCGAGTTGGATGTCGGTGATGTTTTTGGTTCCGACGATGAGGCCGAACAGGAGGGCCAGGCTGATGATTCCTGCAGCGGCTTGGTTGCGGCAAAGCGCACTCGCGAAGATTCCGACCGCCACGAACATGAGGCCTGAAATTGTAACGAAGATGTAGCCGCCGACCAGCGGTCCTACGTCGAGAAACTTTCCGCCCGGCGTGAACCGGTGCAGGATGTAGAAAAGCCCGCCTGTGCTCGCCCAGAGCGAAATGTAGAGCGCGTACGCTGCGAAATATTTTCCCAAAACAACTTCAGTGGTGCTGACGGGCGTGGTGAGCAAGGTCTCGAGTGTGCCGAGGCGCCGTTCTTCGGCCAGGCTCTTCATCGTGAGGAGCGGGACCATAAACAACACTGGCACCCAAAAAAACTGGAAGAAAACGACGGCCGGTGTCGTCTCCTGCGCGGCGGTCGCGTAATAATCCATCATGGACGTGAAGATGAAGCCCATGATCAGCAGAAAAATGGCTGCGACGATGTAGGTGATGGGATTCACCAATAACATTCGGATCTCGTGGCTGAGAATGGTGAGAAAATGTTTCACGAGTGGAAGTGGCTGAGAAAACGATGCGAGTGCCTTAACGTTTTGCAGGAGCGTCGACCATTTCCCATGTCCGGCGCGTTGCCGCGAGAAATACGTCTTCGAGCGACGGGTTCTCCCGAGCCAAGCTGCGCACACGGTAGCGATTTTCCTTCAGAAGCTCGCGCAAGAGATCTTCTCCAATGCTGTCTTCGCGCCGCGTGGTGATGTGCAATGTGCGGAAGCCGGTGGCGTCCGGTTCGCTTTGTTTCGAAATGGTAAGCGTTGGGTCGACGCGGCTCAAAAGCGTCGAGAGGTCTGTCACGTCGCCGGCGAGTTCCAATTGGTATATCGAATGTCCGATGATGTCGCGCCTCAGCTCGTTCGGTGTTCCGCTCGCGACGATACGACCCTGATTGATGATGATCACGCGGTCGCAGGTCACTTCGATTTCGGGCAGGATGTGGCTTGAGATGAGCACGGTCATGCGGCCGCGCAGACTCGAAATCAGGTCGCGCACTTTGATGATCTGATGCGGATCGAGGCCGATGGTCGGCTCGTCCATGATGATGACCGGCGGCTCGGCGAGAACGGCTTCGGCGATGCCGACGCGCTGGCGATTTCCCTTTGAAAGTTTCCCGAGAATCCGGTGCCGAACGCGTTTCAGGTCGCAAAGCTCGAGCACTTCGTCGATGCGAGCGCTCAATTTGCGACGCGGGATTTCTTTCAAGCGTCCGCGATAGTGAAGATATTCAGAAACGCGCATGTCCTCGGGCAGCGGATTGTTCTCGGGCATGTAGCCGATCAGCTTTTTGACCGCGTCGGCCTCGGTGGCCACGGGCACGCCGCAGAGATTCACGGTGCCCGAAGTCGCTGGAAGAAAGCCCGTGAGAATGCGCATGGTCGTGCTTTTGCCGGCGCCATTCGGTCCGAGGAAACCAATGATCTCGCCACGCTGCACGGTGAAGCTGACGTCGCTGACGGCGGGAACACCGGCGTAAGATTTGACGAGGTTTTTGACTTCGATCGCTGGAGACGGCGTGACTTCTTCGGGCATGGAGTGCTTATTACTGCACACTAATTTACGTGAATGGAAAGCACGGACAGCGGAGCGTGCAAGCCATAGAATGCGTCGCGCGAAAACGTGCTGCGGGAGTAGACAGCGAATGCTCGGTGAGGTTGTTGGAAAATTAACGACAACGCCGGTGAGTCGGACGGTTCCCTCCTTTTGTGTGCGTTCCGCGATTTAGGCATTGCACACGCCCCCGTGAAGGCTAATTTAACGCAAAATCACCCCTTCGAACCCCGAAATCCTGCTTCCGCATGTCGGACTTGGCTGCTTCTCCCCACGCTGCTTCGCAGCAAAATCCTAGCGACAAAGTTCCCGTTTCCCAAAAGGTCGGCTACGGTCTCGGCACCTTCATCGATATGTGGGGCCACTGGCTCTACCCGAATATCGCTTTCATGGTGTTCGGCATGGCGTTGAACGTACCGTCTTGGTTGATCGGAGTCGCACTGCTGGTGAATCGCTTTATCGACGCGGTTTCGGATCCTGTGTTTGGTTGGATTTCTGATAACACCCGCTCACGGTGGGGACGTCGCCGGCCGTTCATGTTCGTCGGCGCCATTCTCGCCGGTATCGGGTTGCCGTTTCTGGTCGCAGTGCCCGGCGGATGGGGCTCGACGCACATTTTCGGAAAGGAAATTTCCAACTATTTTTGGTATATGATCGGCTCGTCGGCTTTGTATCTGCCGATTGTTAGCTGTTTCAACATGCCGTGGGTCAGCTTGGGCAATGAGCTCACGCCGGATTATCACGAGCGCACGAGCGTGTTTTCGTACAAATACGCGATTCAGAAAATTCCCGAGGTCGGTCTGTTTTTCGCCGGTCAGTTTTTCACGCTGACCCTTTGGGAAGGAGCAACTCATCAAAACGTGCTGGAGCGAGTGCCACAGGTGCCGATGGCGGTCTTCGCGCGGCTCAAACAACTATTGTTCACTCTGCCGAGCGAGTGGAGTAATCTGGCTGAGGGTAAACCCAATATTTTGGTGGGCAGTCTCGTGTTTTGCTCGATCGCGGGTGTTGGCGTGATCGTTGCTGGACTTGCCTGTGTCGCGTTGGTTAGGGAGCGATATTACAACAAGCTCGTCGTCGAGAAGCAGCAGGAAAAGATCTCGATCAAGGAAACGCTCTGGCAGACGCTGCAGTGTAAGCCGTTCCAGTCACAAGTGGTGATGAACCTCGCCTATAATCTCGGGACGAGCATGGTTGGTACCTTGGGTTATGCGGCGACCGTTTATTATGTATGCCGCGGGCGCGTGACCGAGGGCAACGGCTGGAACTTCCTGATGGGCCTTTCCGGGCTTGTCTTCGGACTCGCCGGCATCCGTACGTTTGGCTTTATCGCTCGCCGTGCAGGAAAAAATCTTACGATGGCGGTCGTGTTTTCAGCCGCGGTTTGCGGTTTTATCGGTACTTGGTGGTTGTACGATCCTAATCACCGCTGGCTTCAGCTTCTCACTTGCGGGTTCACGGCCTTTACCGGCGCCGGCTTCTGGATGCTGTTTTATTCACTCTTGGCCGACGTGGTCGATTACGACGAGCTTCAGACCGGCCGCCGGCGCGAAGGTTCTTTTTCTGCCTGCGTCTCCTGGATTTCCAAGGTTGGAATGGCTCTAGGAGCCGGTTGTTCATTCTTTATTTTGGAATGGGTTGGCTACGATTCGAAACTGGAAGGCAACCAAAGTGAACACACGCTGTTCATGATTCGCCTGCTGCTCGCGGCGATTCCTGTCGTCGGCATGATCGTCGCGCTGATCGCGTTGGCGAAATACCCGCTGACACAGGAGAAAATGGCGGAAATTCGCCAGCAACTGGAGGCGCGGCGCGGCAAAGTTTAGCGGAGGCCAACTCGGCGGTTTTTGGCTAAGGGAAGGCGCGGCTTATCCGCGGCAATTTTTCCTATTTTTGATTTAGCTCCCATGCCGCGGCGAGCCCGTACAAGGTGATGTCGGGCACGACGCGGTGTGGGGTGCTTAAAATTTTTTCGAGCAAAGCGGCACTGCCGCCGGTGGTCAGGATGTGAGGAGGTTTTTCCCCGCGCTCGGTGAGCTCTTTTGTAACGGCATCGAGCAGCGCCTGGATCATGCCGCCGAAGCCGATTACCGTGCCGATGCGCATGGCTTCCATGGTCGATTTGCCGATGGTTCGGGGAACATCGATGCTCTCGTCGAGTTCCGGCAAAAGGGCGGTCTGCTCGTGCAGGTAGCGGCGCATCACTTCGACTCCCGGTGCGATGATGCCGCCTTCGTAGCCGAGGTTTTCCGTGACGATGTCGAAAGTGACAGCTGTGCCCATGTCGATCACGATGGTGGGTGTGCCGACGAGAGCTTTGGCACCGGCAGCGTTGGCAAGGCGGTCTTGGCCGATCTCCGATGGGCGTGGATACGTGATGGGCACACCAAGTTTTTTTTCATGAGTGAGCTGAAAATGGGGCACGGGCAGGCCGCGGGCAAAAACACCGAGCAGTCGTTTGCTCGCGTCCGGCACCACGGAGCAAAATGCGACGCCCTTGATCGAGCAGTCCGCCGCAAGAATCTTTTCACACTCGGGACCCATGCCTTCGACCGGATCGTCGATGCGCTTGGTGGAAATGTGCCGCATGAAAAGCGCGCCTTGGGGGCCCACCACGCCGTAGTGAGTGGAGGTATTGCCAATATCGATACAGAGGAGCATGTGAAAAATTAAAGCGGTTGTTTGGAAAGCGTGACTTCGCCGGCGCGAAAACGGTCCGTTTTCCCCCGGTGAGTGCGCACAATGAGCGATCCTTCTTCGTCGACGCCGATTGCGGTTCCTGAAATGTGCTGACTGCCGTGCTGCAGGGAAACCGGTTTGCCTTTCAGGTAGTCAAAGCGGTTCCAGAGGTCGGCGAACGTGTCGCGATATTTGCCGGTGATAAAAAGTTCGTAAGCGTCGATCACGTGCGTGATCACCGCGGCGGCGAATTTATTGAGGTCGAGCTCGTCCTTGGCGTGTTGCGCCAGCGAAATCGCGCGATGGGCCACTTCGGGCGGGAACACGGAAGCCCTACTGCTGATGTTCAGGCCGAGGCCGAAGACGAGATCGCGAATTTGATCCGAATCGATGCGAGCTTCCGTAAGCATTCCGCCCGCTTTTCGGTCGTCGAAGAGAATGTCGTTGGGCCACTTTAAGCCGGGCGAGATGTGTGTGAAGCTCGCCACGAAATCGCAGAGTGTCACGCCCATCCAGAGGGTGAAAGTCTGCATGCGCTCCGGCGGGAGTTGCGGTCTAAAACCAAAGCTAAGATATAAATTCCCGTTCGCAGCGCTGTGCCAGACGCGTCCAAAACGGCCGCGCCCGCGGGTTTGCTCGCGCGCGACGATCGCGAAGGGGGCGGATTTTCCGGCGGCGAGCTGTCGGGCCGCCTCGTCGTTCGTGCTGTCGATGCTTTTGAAATATTGGAAGCCTGCGAAGGACTTGCTCAAGGGAAGATGAGCCTCGAGCAGCAGCGGGTGGAGTTCGCTGGGTTGCTTCGTCAGGCGGTAGCCTTTGGCCCGAACGGCTTCGAATTCGAAACCGGATTCGCGCATTTTTTCCATGTGCTGCCAGACGGCCACGCGGCTCATCGAAAGTGCGTCGGCCAGCTCGCTGCCGGATACAAAACCATTTGCTCGTGCTAAAAGCGCGCGCAGAATGGTTACTTCGGGACTGCTGATGGAGTGATGGCGAGGCATGCGGCGATTTAGCTGCGCCAATCGAGACCGATGTCGACCCAAGCGCTCTGATGGACAAGCGCGCCTGTCGAGGCAAAGTCGAGCCCGAGTTGGGCGAGCTTTGGGAGCGTTTTGATAGTTATGCCTCCGCTCGCTTCGGTAAACGCGCGTCCGCCGATCAAGGCGGCGGCCTTTTTCAACTGCGCAGGCGTGAAGTTGTCCAAAAGGATGATGTCAGCACCGGCATCGAGTACGGGAGGAACTTGGTCCAGCCGATCGACCTCGACCTCGACGGCGAGATCAGGCGCGGTCTTCCTGGCGCGGGCGACCGCTGCAGCGAGATCGTCTTGCGAGCCGAGCAGCGCCAGATGGTTATCCTTTAGCATCACGCGGTCGAATAGTCCTAAGCGATGGTTCCAGCCTCCGCCGCAGGCCACGGCGTATTTTTCCAACATGCGATAGCCGGGCGTGGTTTTGCGTGTATCCAGCAAACGTGTACGCGATTTTCCCAAGGCGTCGACATAGCGCTTGGTTTGTGTGGCCACGCCAGAAAGGCGTTGAATGAAATTCAAAATGATCCGCTCTGCCGCAAGAAGCACGCGCGGGTCGCCGGTGAGCGTGGCGATGACGTCGCCGCGGTCCAAAGTTGCACCGTCGCGTGTGGTGGGCTGAGCCACCGCGTTGCCGCCGTAGCACTTTAATATCAGCGAAAGCAGAGGGATGCCACAGACGACCAATGGCTCGCGTGCCACGAGATCGGCGGAGCTGTGGCGCGGCGTGGTGAGAATGCTGGCGGTGGAGCGGTCGCCGGTTTTGCGCGGCTTGGCGTGCAGACCGAGGCCGGCGAGGTCTTCGTCACGGGCAATCTCAACCAAGCGGCGTAGGTAACCGACGTCGAGGTCGTCCCAGGAGAGACGTTTGATCAGGGATTCAGAGAGTTCGGCGCGCGAGAGGGCGGGCATACTCTCTAGCAGAAAGGACTGACGCCGAAAGTCGAACGGGTTTTCGGAGTTGCGCGCGGCCGCCAAACTGCCGATTATTCGCGCTCCATGGCCGGCAAAATCAGGAAAGCGATCATCACCGCAGCGGGGCCGAGTCAACGTCGCCTCCCGCTCCAATCTTTAACCGACCGCAATGGCGAAACCAAACCCGCCATCGCTATTATTATAGAAGAGATGCTGGCGGCGGGTATCGAGCAGATCGGGCTCATCGTTTCGCCAACTGATCGTGCGGCGTATTCCACCCTGCTTGCGCCGTACACGCGGAATCTCACGTTTATCGAGCAAGCCTCGGCCAATGGATATGGCCACGCGGTGCTTTGTGGCCGCGACTTTGTGTGTTCCGAACCGTTTTTGCTCCAGGTCAGCGATCATCTTTATGTAAGTGCCTCGGAAAAAAGCTGCACGAGGCAACTTCTCGATTTGGCGGAGGCGGAAGGTTGTGCCATCTCAGCGGTGCAAGCGACGCACGAGCGGCATCTCCTGTACTACGGCACCGTGGCGGGATCGCTTTTGCCGGGGCGTCAGGGAATCTATCAAATTGAAAACGTAATCGAAAAACCTACGCCGACTGTCGCCGAGCAACAATGTGTCGTCCCGGGACTGCGTGCGGGGCACTACCTTTGTTTCTTTGGAATGCACGTGCTGACAGCGACTGTTTTCACGCTGCTGACTGAAGCTGCCACGGCCGAACCCACGGCGAAAATCGGACTCTCGCCCGCACTCGCCCGGTTGCCCTCGCGAGAAAAATACCTCGCCGCCGAACTCGCGGGGCGCCGTGCCGATCTTGAGGCGCAATTTGGCGTGCTGCGCGCGCAAATTGCCCTCGGTTTAAACGGTTCGGCTCGCGAAGAAATCCTCGCTCTGATCGCCGACGAATTGGCGATAGACGCAGGTAGAACACTCACCCGACGCTGAGGAACGCTGTGGACTCTCGACTGCTTGCTCTCGTAGAAGGTGTCGGCAACGGCTCCGATTATTTCGAAAAACTTTGCCGCGCCTCGGACCGTGCCGGTTTGGAGCGGATGGCGACCGATTTGGAAGCGTACCGTCAGCGGGCGACGAACTTTTACCACCGCGTTCGCAGCATTTTTTTCCTGGAGGCACTGCACCGCTATTTTCTACCGCCGCATTATCCGGCTGATGCGGGCGGCTCGATCCCGTTTGAAGGCCACAAACATTGCCTGTCGCGCCGTTTCGAAGAAGCGCTTGGTGTGTTTCTGGAATGTCAGCGCAAGAATGGCTGGTCGGACGGATTGAGCAGCGCGCTGGCCGTGGCATACCACGGCTTGGCGTTCAAAACGCTCGCGCAACAAGTTCAGAAAACCGTCCGCTCGGTCCGCGGAAACCAATGGATGTTCCGCTGCGGCCACACGCTCGATTATCCGCTGCGTCTGCGTCGTGAGCTGCTCGAGCGGACCACTCCAGAAGCGCCGATGCCCGTGCTTTCAGAAGAAACGGCCGTGCGTATGGACCTCAGCCACGCGGCCTGGAGCGACATATTTTTCCTCGGAATGGATTATCCCGAGGGCGCGAAGGTTCTCAACATCTCCGTTAACCTCGGCGTGCATGGACGCGATGCTCAAACGCGGCCTCCTGTGTGCGGTTTTTTGCGCGTGATTGACGAACCAGTGCTTAGGTTGACCAGTGTCGATCTCGGCGCGAGCTCTGACGTGCGCTCGCTCGATGATGTATTTGATTTTGCCAAAGATTACCTCGGCCTGTTAAAGGCCGCTGTGATCGCGTCCGGACTGGTTCCCCCCGGGTTGGAAGGCTCGGGCCAAAAACTGACGGATGTGCTGGGGCGTTTGTGTGGTTCCAGCCGGGGGCTTGAGATCGTCAGCCAAGTTCGCGATATTCCGAAAGGTTCACGACTGGCGGTTTCGACGAATCTTCTCGGCTGTTTGATTTCGCTTTGCATGCGTGCGACGGGCCAAACTGCCTCGCTTACGGGGCAGCTGACGGAAAGCGAGCGGCGAACGATTCTCAGCCGCGCAATTCTTGGCGAGTGGTTAGGCGGCTCGGGCGGCGGGTGGCAGGATTCCGGAGGCGTTTGGCCCGGCATCAAGTTGATCGAAGGCGTCGCGGCCGTTTCCGGTGATCTCGAACACGGGACGAGTCGCGGGCGCCTCTTGCCGCAGCACACGATCTTTGGCTCCGATATCGTATCCGAAAAAACACGACGCGAGCTGCAGGATAGCTTGATTCTTGTTCATGGCGGAATGTCCCAGAACGTCGGCCCCATCCTCGAAATGGTGACCGAAAAATATCTGCTAAAACTTGAGCGCGAATGGCTCGCGCGGCAGGAAGCTCAGAAGATCCTTCACGACATCATAGTGGCGTTGCGTTTTGGCGATGTGGCGAAGGTTGCTGAACTCACCACTCGGAATTTCTTCGGTCCCATCCAGACAATCGTCCCCTGGGCGAGCACGGCGTACACGGAGCGGCTCATTGAAGAAGCGAAACAGGCTTTAGGTCCGAAGTTCCGCGGCTTTATCATGCTCGGCGGGATGTCGGGCGGCGGCATGGGCTTTTTTGTCGATCCTGCGGCCAAGGCCGAGGCTCGCGACAAATTGCTCGAGATCATGACGCGCACCAAGCGGGCCTTGGAGTCCTCACTGCCCTTCGCGATGGATCCGGTGGTTTATAATTTCGAAATCAACGAAAACGGCTCATTCGCTAAGCTTCAATCAGGCCCTGACGCGATGCTTTCGCCTGAGTACTACCTGTTTGCGGTACCGCGGTGGTTGCGACAAGACCCGCGGACGTTGCGGCCCGAGATCCGGCGCGAGATGGATCGATTCTCCGACGCGCAACTTTATGTGTCAGGAGAAAAGCCGCTGCTCGCGTCCATGATGCAGCGGATCCTTCCGGCGTCGAATCACGCCAACGGATCGAAGAAAAATGGAGCAGGTCAGTCGCTTCGCGATTTGCTCGCTGAAAACGGTTTCGACGCGGTGCAGCACGAACAGATTCGAGAAGATCTGCGCGCTGGTCGAATCGGGCTCGCGCAAAACCGGTTGCCTTCGACCGCCGTGGTCGAGGACGTGCGCGCTGGCGATGTCGTCTCGTTATATAACCATGATGCGCACGCCGAAAAAATCGGCCTGGCTGCTCTTCGTGAAGGGCGCGCAGCGGTCGTGACACTCGCTGCCGGCGCCGGCAGCCGGTGGACGCAAGGCGCGGGCACGGTGAAGGCTCTGCATCCGTTCGCGAAGCTCTGCGGACGCCACCGCAGTTTCATCGAAACGCATTTGGCGAAGAGTCGCGCGACGGGAATGCTCAGCGGCGTTCCGGTTACTCATATTTTCACCACGAGCCATCTCACGCACGCGCCGATCGAGGCAGTGCTCAGCGCTGAGAAGAATTTCGATTACAACGGACGCGTCCTGCTTTCTCCGGGCCGTTCGATCGGCCTACGAATGGTGCCGATGGCGCGCGACTTGCGATTTGCGTTTGAGGAGATGCCGCACCAGCAGCTAGATCCACAAAAGGAGAAGGTCCGACAAGGCTTGCACAAGGCGCTCATCGAATGGGCCGCTGCGACCGGAGAGGCTTCCGATTATACGGACAATCTTCCGCTGCAGTGTTTGCATCCGGTGGGGCATTGGTACGAAGTAGCGAATCTTTTGCTCAACGGTGTCCTGCGCGATCTGCTGGTGTCGCAGCCCGATCTCGAGCACTTGCTGTTGCACAATATTGATACGCTGGGCGCGAATCTGGATCCGGTCGTGTTTGGGCGTCACATTCTAGAAGGCGGCGCATTGAGCATCGAAGTGATTCAACGCCGCCTTGAAGATCGCGGCGGTGGACTCGCACGCGTCAATGGCCAGCTGCGGCTGGTGGAAGGACTGGCGCTGGCTCACGAAGAAGATGAATTTAAATTGACCTATTACAACACGCTCACGACGTGGCTACACATAGATTCCCTCTTGGAATTGTTTGGTCTCGACCGGCGCCAGCTTAACGACTCGCAAAAGATTACCGCGGCGGTCCGTGCGCTCGGGGCGAAAATGCCAAGCTACGTGACTTTGAAGGACGTGAAAAAACGTTGGGGCAACGGCCAGGAGGATATTTTCCCTGTCGCGCAATTCGAAAAACTCTGGGGCGACATGACGACGCTTCACGACGCAGAGATTCGTTTCCTCGCGGTTCCGCGCGCGCGCGGCCAGCAGCTGAAAGACCAGGCTCAGCTCGACGGCTGGCTTCGCGATGGTTCGGCGGCCGGCATCGAACGGCTGTGCGTCTTCGACTGAGGCCGTGGGAGGTCGTTTCTATTTCGCAGCTTGTCACGATCCATTGGTTCGTGCTTTATCGATTCGCCATGCGTACCCCGGTATTTGTCTGTTTGGGTTTGATACTAATTTGGGCGGTGGGTTGCTCGACCGGTCCTTCGACCTCGTCGACGCCTCCAGCCCCGCCTGCCACCGCCGGACAATTGAAGTCCGACGCGAAAGAAGCCCTTCCTGATTGGGCGAGTCGGCGCGAGGCGGAAATGCTGAGTAGAGAAGGGCGTTACGCGGAGGCCGTGGCGATTTACGACGAGCTGGTGAAGGCGCAGCCGAAGGACGGCGATCTGGTGGCGCGCTTGGCTTCGGGCGTGGATCAGCAAGGTATTCGTGAAACCGATACAGCCAAAGCGAAAGCGTTGCGGAAACGCGCGCGTGAACTTGCTGAGCAGGCGGAAAAGCTGGGAACAAAAGACCCCATGCCGCCGCTGATTATTGCGGCCGTTAATCCCGACGGGAGTAAAAGAGGTGATTCCAAGGGCGCTTTTTCCAAGCGTGAACAGGTGGATGAAATGATGCGTTCCGGCGAAGAGGCGTTCACGAAGGGCGACTTCGTACGCGCGGGTGAGTTTTATCAGAAGGCGTTCGAAATGGAACCGACGAACTACATGGCGGCTTTGTATTCAGGGGACGCATATTTTTCCGCGCGCGACATGGTGAAGGCGTCTGAGTGGTTCAAAAAAGCCATCGAGATCGATCCTGATCGTGAAACGGCACACCGCTACCTCGGCGATGCCCTGAACAAGCTCGGTAATCGCAAGGAGGCGTTCGACGAGTGGATCAAGGCGGTGGTTCGTGATCCGTATCAGAGGACGACGCGACAGCACTTCACAGAGCAGCTTCAGGCGCGAGCCCAAGCGAAAGGACGTGTCATTCCGCGGTTTCCGGCGATGCGCTCGAAAATCCAAGGAAAAGATATTCAGCTCTCGTTGAGCCCTGACGACGGAATGCTGATCATGGTGTACAATTTAACGGCATTGGGATGGCGCGAGGCCGAATTCGTCCAGCACTATCCAGCCGAGAAGACTAAACGGCGCTCGTTGTTGGAGGAAGTTGCCGCGATCAAGGCGATGCTGGAACTTGCGGAAAACGCCGATAAGGACAGCAAAAAGGATATCGAGAAGTGGAAGCCGGTGGTTGACGGTCTTGTTCAACTCCAGAAGGACGATTTGCTGGAGGCTTTTATTCTCTTGGAGCGGGCAGATAAGGAAATCGTCGCCGATTACCCGGCCTATCGGGCTGAACATAGCGACAAGCTGGAACGCTACATTCGACTTTATTGGTGCGGTTTCGACTGAGCGACCGGCTGACGGCCGTCTTATTGGCCGGTGCTTCTGCGCGTGCCAAGTCCCTGTTCCGAGCGGCGCATGAACGTGTCTTGGTTGTCGTTGTTCTGTTTTTGCGCCTCGGCTTTGTCGCCAGAAATCAAATACATCGAGACCTTATCGTTCATGTCGGCCATGGCGGCCTGTCGCTCTTCGGCTTCGTACATCATGGTGGCGTACGCGTCGACGCCGCCGCCGATGAGCGGGAGCCGGAAACTGTTTAAAGAGCGGTTCAGGCCCGTAACGTAGCGGCGATAAGCGAGGCGCCGCAGCATTTCCTTAGAGTAAAGATTGCGATCGGTGAAAACGGGCGGCTTTTGAGCTTCCACGACGTATTTGGGCAACCGGATGATCTGGTTCCGCGGCTTGTCGATCTCTCGCATGTCGACGAGTTCCTCCTCGGGTTTTTCCGGGGGAGGTGGATTGTATTTGAAGCCCGAGGTCACCGATTTCGAAACGTCGCCGGAAACGGCATGTTTCTTGGGCGGCGGTGTTCCGCCTGCTGTGCCCGTAGAAACCTCCACATTCGACGATTTCGTCTGCTGACCGTAGAGCCCGGTCATGGAGGTAATCGCGAGGAGAGTGGAGACACCAAGGCGGAAACATTTCATCGTACGAAGGACAGCCTTTCCGAACAGTTGTTTAAAAAATCTTCAGGCGCAACTATCAGGCTGGCAGGAACATTAGCCGCGGATCTGGCCGTTGCCGTCGACGAGGTATTTGTAACTGCAAAGTTCGGGTAATCCCATCGGACCCCGAGCGTGGAGTCGATCGGTGCTGATGCCGATTTCGGCGCCGAAACCAAATTCGAAGCCGTCGTTGAAACGTGTCGAGGCGTTCCAAAACACCGCCGAGCTGTCGACGCCGGCTTGGAACTTTCGTGCGGCCGCTTCGTCGTCCGTGACGATGGTTTCGCTGTGCGCGGAACTGTCGCGATTGATCGTGGCGATGGCGATATCGAGCGATTCGACCACGCGCACGGCGATGATGTAGTCGAGAAACTCGGCTTTGAAATCAGCTTCGGTCGCCGGCGTGCTGGCAACCTTCGCGTTGGCGAGGATCGCTGCGCTGGCAGGATCGCAGCGGAGCTGGACGTTTTTCGCGACGAGCGCGCGTGCGAGCACGGGTAGTGCTTTTTCGGCGACAGATTTGTGTACGAGGAGTTGTTCGGCCGTGTTGCAAACTGAGACGCGCTGGGTCTTCGCGTTGATGAGTATTTTTTCAGCCATCGCGACATCTGCGGCGGCGTCGACGTAGACGAAGCACACGCCTTGATAATGCTTGATGACGGGAATCGTGGAGTTGCCGGCCACAAAGCGGATCAGACTTTCTCCACCGCGCGGAATGATGCAGTGGATGTATTGATCGAGCTTGAGCAGCGTGTTGAGCGCAGCGCGATCGGTCGTGGGAATCAGTTGCACGGCGTCAGCGGGCAGACCGGCGTGCGCGAGCGCGGCGGTGAGCAACGCCGCGAGCGCAGTGTTGGTGTGAAAAATTTCTTTTCCGCCGCGGAGGATCGAGGCGTTGCCGCTCTTGAGGCAGAGAATCGCGCAATCGATCGTCACATTGGGACGGGCCTCGTAAATGATTCCTATCACGCCGATGGGCACGCGAACTTTGCGGATACGCAGGCCGTTCGGGCGGGTTGTTTCGTCGAGAACGGTGCCGACCGGGTCAGGTAACGCGGCGACTTGGCGAACGCTTTCGGAAAGTTGAGCGAGGCGTTTGGCGTCCAGCGTGAGTCGGTCGATTTGTGCTTTCGTCAGACCATTTTTCTCCGCGTCGGCCAAGTCTTTCGCATTTGCGGCCAGCAACTCCGGGTGAGAGCGATCGATCAATGCCGCCAATTCGAGCAGCGCCTCGTTCTTCTTAGCCGTCGGAACGGTCGCGAGAACGAGCGAGGCCTGGCGGGCGCGTTGAGCGATTTTGGTGACGAGTGATGCGAGGACGTCTGACATGGAATCGATAGCTTGCCGGGCCGCAGGCTGAAACGCACGAAAGATTTTCATGCCGCTGGTGTTCAGCCGTTTTTGCTCTCAGCCGGACGGTTAATAGTGACTAACAGTTGCCGTTGTAGACCGCTCGCCGGGGTTTGAGCTGGCATTCGCATTGCTATCAGGAGGTGTGAACGATTGTGAACGATGTAGAGCTCCAACTCAGAATATAGAGGCGCGGACGAGTGTGGCGGTGCGCTGCCGCGTGATTCGCGAGATCGATTCGCTGCACGCGGTGTCCACGATGTTGGCGCTGGGTGGTGATTTTACCGCAGCCATGACCGCGCTGTTTTCGCAGTTGTCGCTAGCGACGAGTTTGCGCGAAGGCCTTTTGGCAATTTTTGACCGCGAGCATGAGACGCTTGTGGCGGACGAACACATCGGTGGCGGCAAACCGGCGGCAATGCGTGTGGTTGCGAAAAAAGGCGAGGGTCTGCTCGGCTGCGTAATCGATAGCGGTGAGCCCCTTCTTTTCGAGCGTATTGAAAAAATCGAGACACCGCTCAGCGCTTTGGACAAGCTGCAGTGTCGCGTCGAAAACCACGACAAGGCATGGATCGCTGTTCCGATACGGCACGGGCAGGAGGTTCTTGGCACGTTAAGCTTCGTGTGCCTCGCGGCGGAGCGGGAAGTGCTCGAGGCGGACCTGCGGTTTTTGGCGTTGATCGCCGGCCAGGTGGGCCTCGCGGTGCGTTTTCGCCAGCTCGCGAAAGAACGAATCGACTCGTTGCAGAAGGAAAACGAGCGATTGCAGGAGCAGATAAAGAAAAGTTTTGTCCCTGACGGAATGATCGGCCGTTCGTCGGCGATGCGCATGGTTTATTTTCACATCGATCAGGTGGCCGACAGTAAAACCACCGTGCTCATTCGCGGCGAAACGGGTGTGGGCAAGGAACGCATTGCGCAGGCGATCTGGATGGGCGGTGCGCGCAAAAACAAAGCCTTCGTGCGCATCAACTGCGCGGCGATGCCTGAGAGCATCATCGAGAGCGAATTGTTTGGGCATGAGAAAGGCGCGTTTACCGGGGCACTGGCGTTGCGCAAGGGGCGTTTCGAGCTGGCCCACGGCGGCACGCTTTTTCTCGACGAGATCGGCGAGATCTCGCTCGCGACGCAGGCCAAGCTCCTGCGCGTCTTGCAGGAAGGCACGTTCGAACGCGTCGGCGGCACGCAAACGATCAAAGTCGACGTGCGCATTGTTACCGCAACCAATCGGAATCTGGAAAAGATGATTGAGGAAGGGAAGTTTCGCCTCGACCTGTACTACCGGATCAATGTTTTCCCCGTCTATATTCCAC
The DNA here is from genome assembly GCA_047600805.1 of Nibricoccus sp. Classification (GTDB taxonomy): domain Bacteria; phylum Verrucomicrobiota; class Verrucomicrobiia; order Opitutales; family Opitutaceae; genus JADKHC01. The sequence continues at coordinate 3,221,735 of JASGKG010000001.1, read as the reverse complement.
CGTTGCGGGAACGAAAGAGCGACATCCTTGAGCTGGCTGACTACTTCCTTGAAAAATATTCCGTGCAGAACGGAAAAAAAGTCGTGCGGCTTTCGACGCCCGCGATCGACATGCTGATGGCCTACCACTGGCCGGGCAATGTGCGTGAACTCGAAAACATCATCGAGCGCGCGGTGCTGCTCAGTCAGGACGGTGTGATTCACGCTTATCATCTTCCGCCGACGCTGCAGACGGCCGAAGCCTCCGACACGGTTCCGAAAGGCACACTGCAGGACGCGCTCGATGCGGTTGAGCGCGAGATGATCGTCGAAGCGCTCAAAGTGAACCGTGGTTTCATGGCAAAAGCGGCGCGTCAGCTCGGGCTCACGGAGCGCATCATGGGGCTCCGTGTGAAAAAGTACGGCATCGCTCCTGAGCGCTTCCGCTTCGAAACCAACAGCGAGAGCCAAGCTGGTGGATAAAAATTACGTTCGCGTCTTGTCGAAGCCGCCTGCCACCCGCGCGATCAGCTCGGAGGCGAAACTTACTTCGTCGGCGTTCACCGTGTGTGGCATTCCCGGATAAATCCGTTCGGTTACCGCGGCGTTCGTTTTTCGCAGGACAGCTGCGCTCTCTTGCACGCTTCCAAGCGGAATGTGCGAATCGGCATCGCCACAACCAATGAATATCGGTGTTTGCTCAAGCGCGGCGGTGATTGTGCGGGGCATGCCGGGCGGTCCGATCAAGCCGCCGCTCAACGCGATCACGGCGCCATAACGTCGCGGATTCCGCGCAACAAATTCAAGCGCCAGGCACGCGCCTTGTGAAAACCCAGCGAGGATTAATTTTTCCCGAATGAACCCGTTTGCGACGCAGTCGTCGATGATCCTGGCGACAACGTTGAGCGCCGAGCTGAGGTGAGGTTCGTTCGACGAAAGGGGTGCGATAAAACGCTGCGGGTACCAAGCGTTACCAGCTGCTTGCGGCGCGATCAAAGCCACGTTCGTCGCTCTGCCGCTGAGCAGTTCCCCGAGGCGGATCGCATCGTCTGCAGTCGCTCCGCGTCCGTGCAGAAGAATCATCGCAGCATCCGCAGTTTTTAGTGCGGCTCCGGCTTCAAGCCGTGGTTGGTTTTCGTGGATCGGCATCGGCGTTTGATCAGCAACATGCCTGGAACAGTTGATGTCGCAAGCGGGCCGAGCGGGCCCGAAGACGAGCGATGCGGTGTTACGGGGATGAGGGTACTCTCGTATCTAGCGCAGATTCTGGCGGTGGCGCGTGGTTTATCCCGATTAGCTTTGCAGTCGCTCGTGCGCCGGCCGCAGCGATGGCTTCGAGCCAGCGTTCGATTTGTTGCGGGGTGGGAGAGAGCCTGAGTGGTTTGGTTCGGCAAACGAGTGTTTCGCCCTCGCGCACGAGCCAACCCCAGCCGAGCGGGACTTCGTTTTCGCTGAGGATTCCTGCTTCTGTGACTAAATAGAGATGGTCCGCCGCGTGGTAGCGCTTCAGGCGTGAAAATTTCACGCATTGCAGGAGCTTTCGTTGCAACGTTTCGAGTTCCGTCTCGACTGCGTGAAGCCCGCTATGCTTCAGTCCGCGAAAATCATAGTCGTCGTATTCAGGAAACAATGACACGCCGAGCCGCAGATCGGGTCGATGCACGGCGATCAAGGCGCGCAGGGCATTCATGCGTTCGTTGAGAGCAGTGGCCTGCGTGCGCGTTGTGGTTTCATCGGCTTCGTCGCGGAGGAAATCGGCGCGGCACTGTTTGCATTCGAAAAGCGCGACGGCCCGAGGCGCGTCTTTGCGCGAGAGCGAACAGCCCGCGACATCGGCGCGGTAACCGCTGGAAGGAATTCGCACCTCACAAGCGGCGATGGGAAAACCGTTTTGCTGCGCCCAAACGAACGCCATTCGCTTGAGCTGCTGGTGGGCGGCGGTTTCACCTCGATTCATGCGATGAGTTCTCACGCGTGCTGCCTCCGGGTGGCAAGTTTCCTGAGTGAACCGCCGCATCCTATTAGAAAGATAGTTTTCTTTGCGGAACTTTGGCGCGAAATCACGAACTCATTCGGCGTATGCCACATCCTCGATTGAGACGTCGCCTCGCGCCCAGCGAACATATTTCCCTTCGGCTAAATCCTGAGCAGCGCGATTGGCTTATGCATGGCCCGGATCTGCCACAAAACCTCGGCCACCTCCTTCACCGTGCTGCTGTTCGCGAAGGAAAACTCACGGTGCGCCTGAACCGCGAGGAACTGGATGCTTGTATTCTCTGCGCTGTGAAAATTCGTCCCCTCGACAAGACCGCCGAGCGCGGAATTGACGCCCTTCTCCGATACCTCGAATCGCAAGCTGACCGCTTTGCGGAGCCGGATGAGGCCGCTTCTTCCACCGAATGAGCCGAAACGCCTTCGGTGGAAGAGAATTGTACCTTACGATAGGTTATAGATCGAAGGAGACCGTCAAAATAAACTGGCGAGGATCAACGATGCGATAGCCCCAAGCGCGTCCATCGGGATTGTATGCGATCGGCTGGAGATGTCCGTTCTCAAAGATGTTGTTTACGTTGAGCTGGATTTTGCATCGCACTTTGTCGTTCCAGAGCGGCAGATCGTGGGCCAGCTTTAAATCTACATACGTGCGCGCTTTGTCGTATATCGGCCGGTTGGCGTCGTAGTCTACCACGGCATAATTGTAGAGCGGGTCTGGTGCCGCTCCGTAATAGCCGACGGCGGAGCGGCTGGCCCAGCGCAAAGAGCCGCCGACGGACGTGCGTTTGAGGAACCGGTTGTCGAAGGCCCCGGCGAGTTGGTAGTTGGTGGTCATGTTGACCTGATACTCGCGGGTTTGCGGACGTGGTTTGCCGGCGTTGGCAGTGGCCAGGCCGATGACAGATTTTACGTTGGCGATGTAGAATCCGGTCGGAGTACTTGTGCCGGACGCCGTTCCGGTTGCTCCGGTTTGCCACCAAAGCTTGCCTGCTGTCCCATTTGCAATGGTTGCGGCGTTGGTGGGAATAACAATGGATTCGGCCGGTACGAGATGGTTGTTGATGTAATCTGTCACTGCGTGACCGAGTTCTGAATCGATGGCTTTTTGCTGGGCGCCGGCGATCTTGAGTGTCCAATAGCGGTTGGGGTTAAACGTGAGTTCAACTTCCACGCCTTTGGAGGTCACCGTATTCACGTCGGTGAACGCGCTGGCTCCGAGGGCCCGAATTCGATCGATATAAGCTTGATCGATCCCGAGTGGGGCCAGGTACGTGTTAACCGCGTACTGTTGGGCTGCAGCGATCACGTCCGCAGGTACCGGGCCTGGTGATATCGAGTTGGTTTGGGCCCACGATTGCATGTACCACTGCGCAGCGAGTTGCTCGAGATCGAAGCCGTCTTGGCCGTTGCTGCCGAAGGTGACGTTGTAGTTGGCAGCGCCAACGGTTGCGGTTTGCGAGGTGAGGGCGTTTGACGACGATGGATCGAAAAGCAGGCGGAGGGTGCGGGTAACAGCCGCGCTGGTGATCGAGCCGTTGCGCGAATTCTTTTCGACCGTCTCGTAACGGGTCACGCGCGCGATCAGTTTGTCGTCAAAAAGCTTCAGCGTAAAACCGTAGTCTTTACTTTTTCCCGTCGGGTTCGGAAGGACGTTGGTGTTGATGTCGTAAGCGAGCAGTTCGGGCTTAAAGCTGTTCGATTGGCTGTAGTTCAGGTTGAGCCATTTTGTGGCCTTGAACACGATGCCTTCGTTGCGAGATTTGCCGACTTTTTGTTCCCATGGGAAGGGGAAGTATTCGAGCAGGCTGAAGTCGTTGAGCCGCGTCGCGGGATTGACGGTGGACGTCAGCTGAGACGGACCGTAGGGATTCGAATTCAGGTTTCTCGTGGAGCGTTCGCGGTTGCGGTCGTATCGCCATCCCCACGTTGTGACGATGCGGTCGTTCCAGAAAAATCCCTGCCAAGTGATTCCTTGGGTGCGAATCTCGCGATCTTTAACGCCCGGGGTCGCGGACTGAATCACCTCCATGATTTGGGCGTTTTCGTTGACTCGTGCGCGTGTGGCGGCTTGGAACCACGTCAGAGGGGTGTTCCCCAGGTTGTAGTGTGTGGCTGGCGCGTAGTCGACGATCGGGCCGGGATTGGTCACGGCGTCTCCAAGATAGTAGCGGGGGAACTGTCGATAAATATTTCCGCGAACGGGAAGGCTGTTTTTTTCGTTCGTCGAGGACCACGTGTAGTCGGTGATGTTGATATCGCGCGCAGTTGCGTACGTGCTGCGCATATCGCGACGTTCGCCGTAGGCCACGAAGTTATGTTTGCCCAACCACTTTGACCAACCTTGGTTTTTGGTAAGATCCATCAGGTAGACAAGTGTGGCCCGCGCATCGGTGTTGTCTTCTTTGCCGTACTTGATGGTGGGCGCAGAACCGCCGAGGTAGGGGCGGAGGAAATACGGATTTGGCGAACCATCGATTAGGAATTCGTTAACATCGACCGCGAGAAAAGGCGCGGCGCTATCGGAGTCGGCGAAGACGCTGTGGCTGTAGGTGTTGATGCGTTCCTTATAGAGGCCGACTTGTAGCCCCACTTGATGCTGCTCCTTGCGCAAAAACCATTGTTCCAATTCCACCTGGGCGATGTCGGCGTTGTCCTTGCCGTAGTTTGGCGCCAAGAAGTTGATCTTGTCGCGATCGTAAATCGATTTCGAGGTGATGCTGAGTGCTTGGTAGAGAGGAAGGGAGAGAGGCTGATTTGGAGTGGGGATGGTCGTGATGTCCGTCGTCCGGCGATACATGGATCCTGTCTCGACGTAACGATTGGCGGGGGTTGCAACGGTGGGCGAGGTGGCGGAATTTGAAACGCCGTTGGTGCTATAAAACGAGACGGTACCGTCTGGTTCGATATAAACACTTGGACTCTGCCAAAAGCCGCTGCCTTGGGGAAACAGGCCCAACGGGAAGCCGCCGGTCGCTAAACCGGGGGCGGGGAGACGGCTCTCGTTCGCGGTCGCCACGGTGCCGGACGCACTGTTGTCGAGATAGCGCCAGGTGCTTGTAACCGGATTCCAGACCGGCCGACCGGTGTCGTTCCATTCGGTGTAGGCGTCGCGAGGAAGGGTCGTATTGGCGCGACTGAAGCTGTTGCGGTAGGTCTCGAACGAGCCCCTCAGTGTCGTGCTTTGGAACGGTTTGACCGTGGCCGCGACAGTGACGCGCTTGATCGTCTCGTAGGCGGGCTGGCGTTCGAATCCTTTATCGTCGTAAAGGCCCTGAACGAGGACGGCTGCACGGTTTTTCCAGAGCACGCGGTTCAGAGAGATACTGCCGCGCCTTTGTCCATTGTTGTCGGTTCGGCCAACGATCTGCGTTTGGTCGCGCGTGAGCCCGGCGCGGGAGGTGTTGACATTGACCGTCCCGGAAGCGTTGCCGAGCCCGAAGATATTGGCGTTGGGGCCGCGGCTGATTTCGATCGATTCCGTGTTGTAGGCATCGAGGGGAATGACACTGCTGACCGCGAAGTTGTTGACGGTCCTGTTGGCTGAACTGATGCCTCGAATACGATTCGCGGATTGTGGGGCGAGCGTGGTGGTCTCTTTGTAGAAGCTGCGGTCAATCGTGTATTCGGTGTATTGCGACATGCCCTCCGTATTCGCCTCGTATTTGAAGATGTCGTTGATATCGAGTGAAGCGGTGTCGGTGATTTGCTGGCGAGTGATGACCGAAATCGAAGAGGCGAGGTCCTCGAGGTTCGAATTGATACGGGTGCCGGAGAGCGAGCTGGAGGCGTAGTAGCCTTCGTTGGTATCGCGGATTTCGAAGGGAGAAAGGACGAAGATTTCGTTCCCGCTGTCGATTTTTGCGGAGTCCACGGGCGCAGTGGGAATAGCCGCTTTCGGCCTTGGCGGTGGCGTCGGGTTTGTGTCCGGCTGCGCTTTCTTTTTAACAACGAGTGCGCCCGTTTCGTTGTCTTGCACGATGACGAGATTGGTATCCGCGACCATCGCGTTGAGCGCGTCGCGCGGCGTCAGTTCGCCTTGGACCGCCTTTGTTTGTGTGCCGCGGACTTGCTCGGCGGGGAAGATGATTTGTTCGCCGGATTGATCGGCGAAGGCTTTTAGCGTCGCAGCGGCATCACCCGCAGGGACGTTGAAATTTTTCTTGGTGTTGTTCTGAGCGAAGCTCGATAAGGTTGCTGAGATCAGGAGGGCGGAGGACAGGAACAGGCGAAGTACGCCCACGCAGGAGCGGTTAGATGCTACGGAGCTCATGTGCAGTTTGTGTGTTGATCAAGGGGTCGCCCGCTTAGACGGACGGCGCGATCAGTTCCGTTAAAATAATTTGGGCGGACTACATTTCAGGTGATTTTTCCATCGCCTGAAATCGTAGTCCGCCCAATCGCTCACGCCGCAAACCGCGAATTCAAATTCAATGAGATCGCTTCAAGAAGATCGTGTTGCCAGTCGTCTGCGCGTTCACACCGAAACCGGCGTCGAGCAGTCGGACGAAGGCGTTGATGTTGTCTGCCCGAAAGTTTCCGCCGATCAGGATCGCGGAGGTTTCGCTGTCCGTCACCACGAGTTTGCGAACGTTGTAACGGTTGAATTCAGCGACGACGTCGCTCAATGGCATGTTGACGAATTCGAGGCGCAAGCCCTGCCACGCCAGCGCACGCTCGATTTCTGCGGGGGTGATCTCGGTGATCTCGACGGGCGAAGCGCTGTCATGTGAATCTGACGAGGGCGTCGGCAAAAAATTCATCACTGCTTTCTGGCCAGCGATCAAATGCGAGAGTTCGCGCGTCTCCTCATGTTTCGACGGCTGCCCGGCCTGCGGCGACGATTCGTCGAGCCTGACTTTGCCTTCGGTGACGAGAACTGAAACCGCTTCGCGATCCAGCGCGACGGAAAACGCGGTGCCTACTGCACGCACGGCGAACTTGTTAGCGCTGACGATGAACGGGCGCTCTGGATTCTTAGCTACGGCGAAGTGGGCTTCGCCTCGCACCAGCTGCACGCGGCGCTCCTGCGCGGTAAATTGCACGTCCACTTTGGCGCCGACGTTCAATTCCACCACCGAACCATCTTCCAGTACTAGGCGTTCGGGCCCGGGATGAATAATAGCCTGGTGTTGTGTCGTGTGTGGCTTGATATGGAGCCAGCAGAAAATCCCGAGAACGAGCACGGCGGCGATGGCCGCAAATTGATACATAACGGAACGCCGCTTGTGAACCGGCGCCAACAGGTCGGGGTTGGGCGTGGCGCTGTGGGCTGGTCGCCATTTGTTCAGCTTATCGAGCTGATTCCAGTAGTTCTCAAGTCGGGCGATGGCGAGGCCGTGCGAGGGATGCTCGCTGAGCCATTGGAGATATTCGTCTTGTTCGGCGGGTGATAGGCCGTGGTCCCGCCGCGCGAGCCATCTTGCAGCTTCGGCCTCGCATTCACTGCGGGAATTTTTGGACGGTTCGCGCACGGCTAGGGCAGGTTAAAACGTGCGAAATATTCCGCGCACCGCCGCATGCCGTTCGCGATTTGCGCTTCGACGGTGTGTTCGGAAATCCCCAGTTGCCGGGCGATTTCTTTTTGTGGAAGACCGTAGATTTTCCGCAAGGTCAGCACCTGGCGGCAACGGTCGGGAAGTGACTGGATTGCCTGAGTTAATAGTTCTAGCTCCTGATTATGCGCAGTCGCCTCGGCGGGAGTGCGGCTCTTCTCGTAGACGAACGACTCATCCGATTCCTCTATCGGCTCCATTGAAATAATCTGGCGCCGACGTAACTGATCGAGGGTCAGATTATTGGCCACGGTGAAAAGCAAAGCCTTGGGCGAAGGCACCGATCCGTTCACGCGAGCGCGCCACACGCGGGTCAGTGCCTCTTGCACGATATCGTCGAGGTCGGTCGCCGCGGGAAATTTTCGCTCGAGCCAGACGCGCAATGTCTCTTTGTGCACTTGCACTTCGTCGGCAAACCACAATGCGGAATCGACATTTTCGGCGGACACGGGGAGGGGATGGGCTAACTCATGCAAGAGTTCGTCGGAGTCCAGAAGAAATACCGTTTTATTCCTCCAAATGAACAATGACACATGTGGCGACTAGTGTGCCGCATCCGTTTTGCAGAATGGCTATATTGGGGGAGGCCAAAGAACTGCGACACGGCAAAGACATGTATGTCGCTTGGCCTTTGTTGTCCTCTGGGTCTGTTAGCGACGGCTGAGGATGCGGCGCAATGGGTGGGAAAAGATAGTTCGGTTTTTGGGCCAGCGTGGATGTCGTGGGCCTTCCTAGGAAAGGGCACTCGCCGTTATGTGATTACGGAGTCACCCGCGTCGTGGGTTTTGAGGTAAAGGCCGTGTTGCTGTGTGGTTGGAGTGATTTTTTTGCTCGTTGTGTTGTCGAGGTTTTAGCGATTTTTAATAATTAAGTCTAATCGTCTGTATTTAGTTCTATTATGATGGTTCGAAACAGGGTTCTTTAAGGGAAACCCCTGTATTTTTATTCTGGGAGGAGTGGTACGGTGCGCAGATTCGTTGGTCGAAACTAAACGATATCGACCAATTTTTTGTAACAACGGCGATCAAAATGCTAACTACTATAATAGCGTAGCGGTTTTGTTAACCACACGGTCGATGCTTCAACCTTAGCCCTGCTTCTACTTCCTACAATGAGTGCTGTGTTTTCGTTTATTTGGCGCTGCGCTTTTAGCGCTTTAGCTTGTTTCTTGGTGATGGCTGCTCAGACGGCCGCCGCTCAATACACGTGGAGTCATCTTGCTGGTTCGACTGCCACGCCTCCGGTGTCAGGATGGACTGACGGCAACGGTGATAGCGCGAGATTTAACTCTCCTGAAGGTGTTGCAGTCGATAGCAGTGGCAACGTCTACGTCTCTGACACAAGCAACTACACCATCCGCAAAGTTACTCCGGCGGGGGTTGTAACTACGTTTGCGGGCACGAGGGGCAGTCCGGGGGCGAACGACGGCACGGGACTGTCCGCTCGTTTCGGCAACCCTCGAGGCATTGCGATCGATGGTTCGGCAAATATTTACGTGTGCGACACGAATTATCAGACCATCCGCAAAATTACGCCCGCTGGTGTTGTGACCACGTTTGCCGGCACCCTTTATACGCTGGGGAGCAGCGATGGAGTGGGAACGGCTGCCTCATTCAGGGATCCCATGGGCGTCGCGGTCGACTCTGCGGGTAACATTTATGTGGCTGATCACAGTAATCGCACCATTCGGAAAATTACGCCTGCAGGAGTCGTCTCCACGTATGCGGGTGCAGTTGGAGAGCCCGGCAGCACAGATGGCCCCTTGGCAACGGCGCGTTTCGGTGCTCCCAACGGAGTTGCCGTCGATTCTGCAGGAAATGTCTATGTGGCTGACGGCGCTCCCACGATCCGGAAAATCACGCCAGCGGGAATAGTGAGCACACTAGCTGGTGTTGCAGGACAGTACGGTGGCGATGATGGGGTCGGCTCCGCTGCGCGTTTTCATAATCCAGAGGCTATAACGGTGGACTCCGCCGGAATTGTTTACGTAGTGGATTACTCGACCGTCCGAAAAATCACACCGGACGGCACGGTATCAACGATTGGCGGGACGTATCAGACGTACGGCAACATTGACGGGGTGGGGACTGCGGCGCGCTTCTTGTCTGCAAGAGGTATCGCATTAGGTGGCGATGGAACCCTCTACATTGCCGATGGGGGCAACCACGCCATCCGCAAAGGTTCGTTGCCCGCAGCGCCGGCTCTCACGGCACCCGCCACCTCCAATCTCGGTGCGAATCAAGTCACGCTTACGCTGCGCTCAAACGCCGCGGGCACCGGTTATTTTACGCTTTTGACTGGTTCGGCCTCGCCGGGCACCGGCGCCCAGACCAAAGCCGGACAGGACAGCACGGGCGCCGCCGCCTACCGCTTCGGTTCACTTCCTCTCACGGCCAACACCGACGGGAGCTATACCATTCGTAACCTCCAGAGCTCCACGGCCTACACGGTTTGTTTCACCGCCGACGACGGAGCGACGTTGCAGTCGACGTGCGCGACGGCGACAGTCACGACCAGCGCCACAACCGGTTTGGATACTGCGACCTGGTCGGCGGTCGGTGCGGCAGGAGCGTTCCCCACCGACGCGGCGGCACCGTTGACGTTTGCTCCTGACGGCACGCCTTACGTTGTCTTTTCGGATACTTCAAACGGCCGCAAGGCCACCGTCATGTCGTTCAACGGCGCCACCTGGCAGGCGGTTGGCACGGCGGGATTTTCCTCGGACGTTGCGGTGGCGCCTGTGATGGCTTTCGCGCCCGACGGCGTGCCGTGGGTGGCGTATGGCGACGGCGCTACGCGAAAGGCCACGGTGATGAAATTTGTCGGCGGCACTTGGTCTGTTGTCGGAGCGGCTGGCTTCACCCCGACCGCCACAAGTTCGATGTCTCTTGGGTTTGGTGCGGACGGTAGCCCCTATTTGGGTTATCAGGAACTCACCAACAGCGCCAAGCTTATCGTGGTTAAGTACAGCAGTGGTAGTTGGACATCGATAGGCGGCTCCGATGGCCGGGTCGAGTCACCCTCGCTTGTTATCGCGCCAGACGGATGGCCGTGCATTGTTTATCAGGATTGGAATAACGCCGAACGTGCCACGGTTAAGAAATACGACGGTACTTCGTGGCAAACCATTGGTTCGGGTGGCTTCTCCCAGCGCGAGGCGCCTGAGCTCTCGATGGCTTTCGCGCCCGACGGAACTCCCTATGTGGCGTATCGCGATCTTTATAATAGCAACAAGGGAACGATGATGAGCTTCAACGGCACCACTTGGAATTTAGTCGGCAACGCCATTTTTGCTGATGCGGCCTCTTGGCCCCAAGTCGCGGTTTCTCCCGACGGTATACCTTATGTTGCTTACACGGAAGCGACTTTGGGCAAAGCGGTCGTGCGAAAGTTCTCCGGCGGCGCATGGCGCTCGGCCGGCAACGAGATGTTCTCCGCCGATTACGCGGGCATCAGCACGCTGGCCTTTAACCGGGACGGCACTCCTTTCGTTTCTTACCGTGATTTCTATTTCACCAACAAAGTCACGGTGATGAAGCTGAGCACGGAAGTCGCCAAGATCACGCCCACGATCAACTGGCCGGCGCCGTCAGCGATCACTTACCTCACCGCGCTCTCGGCGACACAACTCAACGCCACTGCCACAAATGGCGTGGGTGGTTCCGCGGTTGCCGGAACCTTTGTTTACACACCAACCGCTGGGACCGTTTTGAACGCCGGCGCTAATCAGACGCTCAACGTCGCTTTCACGCCGACGGACACGACGACGTTTAACACCGCGAATGGTTCGACCACGATCACGGTCAACAAGGCCGCCGCGACAGTGGATCTGTCGGGCTTGGCCGCCTCGTACACCGGCAGCGCGAAGCCCGTCACGGTCACGACTTCTCCGTCTGGCCTTGCGGTGACGATCACTTACAACGGCAGCAACACGGCGCCATCGGCTCTCGGCAGCTACGCGGTTGTGGCGACCGTCACCGACACGAACTATACCGGATCGGCAACCGGCACGCTTGTCATTTCCGACACGACAGCGCCGTCGACGCCGACGGGGCTTACCGCAACGGCTTCGTCTCCGACGGAGGTTTCGCTTACTTGGTCAGCGTCCAGCGACAACGTTGAAGTGGCGGGCTACAGGATTTATCGGGATGGAGCGCAAATCGCCACGAGCACGTCGACGTCCTATGCAGACACGACCTGCTCCGCCGCCACGACGTATTCCTACCGGGTGGCGGCGTACGACGATGCGGGCAATGTCTCCGCGCAAGCCGCGGCCGTTCAGGTGACCACGCAACTCACCGGCGCGCAGACGCGCAACGTCACCAACCTCAGCACGCTCGCGTCGGCACTCGTTGAGGTGAACGCCAACCCTTCGGCGACGTTCACGATCAATCTCGCCGCGGGCACTTATGCGCTTTCGGACACTGCGCTCGCCAACATCGGCGCTCGCGCCGTTCTGCAAGGCCCGTCGGGCGGTCAGGCCGTTATCGATGGCACTTTGTTCGGCGGCGCGATTCTCAACGTGACCGGCAACAACGTGACGATCAACCGCCTCAAGTTCGTCAATGCCTACACCAACGCCATCGCGATTCAAAACGCCAGCAATGGCACGATCAGCAACTGCACTTTCGTGCACTCGAATCCGCAGGCTGCGATCGACGGCAGAGGTTGCACCGGCTGGACCGTCACCGGAAACACCTTCAGCGGCGTGGCTGGCACGATCGCGACCGGGGCGCCGGCGATTTTCTTCCGGAGCAGCGTAACCAATATCACGATCACCAACAATCTTATTTTGAATTGCGATCAGGCCATTTCCCTTGGCTACGGCGCGAGCGACAACGTGAGCGGCGGCATCATTCGCAACAACATGATCGCGGACACGCGCGGCACGGGTTTCCCGGGCGCGGCCATTACCGTCGTCGCGGCAAAAACGACCTATCCGCCGATGATCGAGAACAACACGGTCTATCAGGTGGGCAACAACACGAACGCGATCGAGTACAATTACTCTACAGCGCAGGTCGAAATCCGAAACAATCTCACGAGCAAGCCGATCAACGGCACTTCGAGCAGCGCGCCGGTCTTGGCGACGAACAATAGTTCGGCCGTCGCGGGCTGGTTCACTGATCCTTCGGCGTGCGATTTGCATATCAAATCGAACGCGGTCGGTGTGATCGATGCGGGCACGACGATTCCCGATTTCGCGGTCGACATCGACGGCGATCCGCGGCCGACCGGGGCGGCGTTCGATATTGGTGCTGACGAATATCTCGGCACGTCGTCGAGCAGCAGCTCTTCGAGCTCGTCGAGTTCGTCCTCCAGCAGCAGTTCGAGCTCCTCTTCGAGCAGTAGTTCGAGTTCATCCAGTTCCTCGAGCTCTTCGAGCAGCAGCAGCTCCAGCTCGTCCTCGAGTTCGTCGTCATCCTCGTCGAGCAGTTCGTCCTCGAGTTCGAGCAGCGGTTCTTCGTCGGGCGGGACAATCCCAGGCGGCCACAAGGGTGGTGCGCCGTCGGATGTTTATCTTGCGCTGCTCGTGGGCGCGGTGGCGCTGCGAAAATTTGGCCGACGTCATTAGTTGTGTGGTAGTTTGCAGCGCCGGTCCGAAAGGGCCGGCGCTTTCTTTTTCGCCGTGGTGACGACACCTCGCTCCGCTTGACCCTTCCGGCGGTGCGGTGCGTAGTGAAGGAAATGCAAAGCGTCGCCCGCCGAATTCAGAATGCCTGGCAAAAGATGCCACCAGGAACAAAGCGCGCCTTTCAGCTGGCGATCGTGGGGGCGTGCGTCGGTTTGGTGTCGGTCGGGTTTCATGACGCGGTCGAGTGGCTGTTCGACAATGGGCTGAAACGCGCGGCCGCGCTGAGCGTTCCTTTGTTTCTGGTCGCGAGCTTTGCCTCGGTGGTCGGCGCAAGCGCCTTGGCCTCGTGGTTGATCCATCGCTTCGCGCCAGCCGCGGGCGGCGGCGGTGTGATGCCGACGAAGATCGCGTTTTGGAAAGACTTTGGCGTGATTCCGCTGCGAACGGCCGTGGTGAAATTCTTCGGCTCCGCTCTGACGTTGGGCGGCGGCGTGAGCATGGGGCCTGAGGGTCCGGCGGTGCAGATCGGCGCGGCCAGCGCCTCGGCGCTCGGTGGCTGGCTCGGCGTCGCGAAGCAGGAGCGCCGCGGCTTTTGCGCCTGCGGTGCGGCGGCGGCGCTCGCGGCGGCGTTTAATGCTCCGCTCGCGGCGATTCTTTTCATTCTGGAGGAGATCATCGGCGATCTGAACAGCCGTTTGATCAGCGGCATTTTGTTGGCGGCGGTCATGGGCGCGTTGGTGGCGCATGCGTTGGTGGGAGCGCAGCCTGCCTATCAGGTCGCGGTGCTCGGCGAGCCGTCGTGGAAAGGTCTGTTGCTGTGTTTGTTGGTGGCGGTTGTTTCGACCGTGGCGGGCGTGGCGTTTCAAAAAGGCGCGATGCGCCTGCGCGGCGCCATGAAAACGCGGCTCGCGTTTCTACCCGCGGCTTTTAAGCCCACGGTCGGCGCGGTTTTCTCGTGGGCCATTGCGGCCGGTGTTTTTATCAGCTGCGGCCAGCTCGGCGTTTTCGGCATCGGCTACGGCGATGTGACGCAAGCCATCGCGGGCCACCTCACGCTGACGGCGGTGCTGTTGCTTTTCGTCGGCAAGCTGCTCGCAACCATTTTCGCAGTGGGCACCGGCGGTTGCGGCGGAATTTTCGCGCCGAGCTTTTTCATTGGCGCGATGAGCGGCGCCGTGGTGGTCGAAGTCGCCCAGCGCTTCACGCCGCTGCCGCCTGCTGACGCCTCGATTCTCGTGATGATCGGCATGTGCGCGTGCCTGGGCGCGGTGATCCGCACGCCGCTCACGTGCGTGTTGCTGATCTTCGAAGTCACGCACCAGTTTTCGATCGTTCCCTTCGCGTTGCTCGCCACGCTGGTCAGCCAGGTTCTCGCGCACCGCCTCCAGCACGCCGGCATGTACGAAGAAATGCTGCGGCAGGACGGGCTCAGCCCTGAGCGTGTGCTGCCGCCGCGCGACTATCGCCGCTGGAAAGAGATGCGCGTTGGCGCCATCGCGCAGTATGAGGTCGTCACTGTGACCAGCCGCGACGCCGCAAGCCTTGCTGACCTCTTAACCCGCAGCCAGCACCAACGTTTTCCCGTCATCGATCCGGAAGAAAAGGTCGTGGGTGTCGCCACGCGCGACCAGATCCAGTTCGCGCTAAACAATAGCACCGCGCTCGAATTTTACCCTGCGCATTGGATCGGTGCGAGCAGCACGCTCGAGGCGGCCCAGCGCGCGATTCTCGACGCCCACGGCGACTGCCTGTGCGTGGGCGACAGCGGAACGGGAAAACTCGAAGGCATTCTCACGCTCCACGACTTTCTTCGCGCTCAGCAGCGGTTGAGCGACGACGCGGCTTCCTAAACGCGGCTCGAGAGGCAAAAATTCCAAGCAGGGACGACCTGCCGGGTCGTCTGCGAAACGGATGGCCAGGCTGGCCGTCCCTGCCGATTAAAAACGCCAAACGTTTTAGACGTGTGAGCCGGCCATTTCGCGGCAGGCTTCGGCGCATTCGCGGCACGCCTCGACGCAATCGTCCATTTCGCCAATGCGCTCGCATTCTTCAGCGCAGGCTTCGCAGATTTCCGCGCAAATGCGGCAAGTGAGCATGTGCCGCGGCGAACCGCGCAGCATGAAGTCCGCTGACGTGCGACAGATTTGCGCGCAATCGGCCATCAGGCGCAGGTGTTCTTGCCCGACGTGTTTTCCGCCCATGCTGAGGCAGTGTTGATAAACCATGTGCTCGCACATGGCGTGGCATTCGGAGCAGGCCTCGATGCATTTGCTGAGATCGTGGCCGTGTGAATCGAGATGAGAATAGGTTTCGTGCATAATTTTGTTTGGGTTGACCGCGCAGATTACGCCTCTGGCGTTTCGCTGCCATGGGCCCGATTGACCGAGGGCGCATGGAAAGTTTTCCCACGTGGGGCGAAGCTCCGGCGCAGTGACCAAAGCGAGCGTTTGGGTCATCGCGAACGGGGCCGCATCGGGGAAACCACTACAAGCCGGCAGAGCTAAAATGTAAGAAATTGGTTAAGCGATGGTAAATATTCGGCGCAACGGGTTGGGGGTTTCGTTGTGGTTTTTTGAAATCCAAAACCAGTCGACTGTGCTAAGTGTTGAGACATAGATTTCTACTTCGGGCATAAGATGAATGTATTTCATCTATTAACGCGGCTCGGTGCTGGTTATTGCAGTACATTTGCCGATGGCGAGTAATTCGGTGTTGAGGTGTTTTTGGAGATTTATCTTATTCCGCGCACCCCAGCGTTTATTACCAGTTTCCTCAACGCCCTGCGGCGTTATGGCGGGACTCGGGACGACTGGGAATTCAAAGATCACCACCCCATGACAGATAAAAATCGCGTCTCGGCCGTCATCACACCCGAGATTCTCAACAATGTTCTGCAAGCCGCCTCTGGCGTAGAGTCGAATCTGCCTTTTCTGGTCAGTCTCGAGAACGGCGAGGTCAAGGAACTTCCTAGAGTAGGACCGCGCACGATCGAGTTCGATCAGCAGTGCGAGACGTACATGAAGAAACATCCTGAGCTGGTGCCGTCGTTTGTCGACGTGGACGCACTCGCCAAAGATCGTGTTTTGCGCAGCCAGCTTTTGGAGGTGTCGCGCACGTTCGGTCTGCTCGCCACCCGTATCGAAGACACCTTGGCGGTGGTTTCGCACGAGATCTACGACGCCGATCTTGCGTTTTATCAGAACGTGAAGCAGGCCGCGAAGCGCGGCGTGGCCGATGCCGCCGAAATTCAGGCGGCGCTCAGCGAGCGTTTTCCCGGCCGCGGTGCTGCTAAAGCCGCTAAAACGGAACCCACAAAGTAAAATCTGGCGAACGTCTACCGACTGGTTTGGTCACCGGTCGGACTTCCTGGTCGGGCCGCGCTCCTCTCCACTCGGGGAGCGCGGCTCTTTGTTTTTGAGCGGTTTGAAGTGCGGTGATGGACTGCTTTTCTTGCTTTCGATCGGTTTAAGAATGTCGGAAGCGTCGGCGAGGACGTTTTTGGCGACGCCGAACGGGTCGGAAATTAGATCTTCGAGCGCGGGCGCCTCGCCGTGCAGGTGCCGAGCCTCGATGTCGAAACCGGCGACCCCGACGACGAGGTCCGCCGTGAGATTGAGCAGGTGGCGGAGAGCAAATTGCGGTCGCGGAGCTCGAACGCCTGATCGCGTGATAGAAAATTGCTATCGCGTCATAGCAATTTGCCCTCGCTGACCGCAAATTGCTGTAGCGGCACCTCCAAAAGGACGTGCGCGACCTCGATGAATGCGGTCCATGTGCGCAAATTGGTATCCGGGACGAGATGATTGCGGTGGCTGGATAGAAAATTGCGCTCCGCACCGACCTTCTCGAAACGCCGGAAGGTCAAATTGGGATCGCGTGACAGCAAATTGCTATCGCCGACGGCAAATTGCCATGGGTTCGAGGCAATTTGGTATTTCCGAGCGCATCTAGCGGGCTCGTGAGCTCGCGAAAGTGAGCGCGTGTGAGAAAAGCGACGCGTGGCGTGGCCGCGAACGCGTCGAAAAGCTGCTTCAACTCGTGCCGAAGCGATTGCAGCGCACGCCGAGCGACCTCGCCGACGAAAACGACCTGTTCGAACTCGGAAAGGCGGGCGAGAGCGCTGCTCGTGACAGCTTTGTGACACCTGCGGGCGAGGTCGTTTGCTAATCTGAGCCCATGCATTCCTCCGTTCTTCAAGCAGCCGACAAAAAAATCTCCGTCACCCATGGCCTTGCGTGGACCATCTTTCGCCTAAAGGGCGCGGTGGTGCGCAAAGATATCCTTCAAGCCATCGAGGAGTGGTTTCCGCGGCTGGAGTTGCCCGACGTCGTTTGGGATCTCACCGACGCGTTGATCACCGGGCTGACGCGCGACGATTTCGAGGCGATTGCGCTGGCGACGAAAGTTTTTGGCAAGGCTCGCTCGCGAGCGAAGACCGTGTTCGTGGCGGACAATCCCGCTACCTACGCTGCGATCGGCGTGTACACAGGTCTCGTCGCGACGCAGGACGTGGATGTGGATTATTGCGCGTTTCGCACTCTGACCGAAGCGGAGCGCTGGCTGGTGTGCAGTCACGAACACCAATGCGGCGTGGCTCCTCATGGAGCAGGCGACCCGGCTTGTCCGCGTCTCGCGTGCCGAACCATCCGATTTTATCAAAGTTACAAACGCTAGAGCTGTCTAAAGGTTTTGCGCGACAGTGGGTCTAGCCGTTCTGAGTCGCCAAACGCGGCGCGCCCGGCGGTCGCGCCCTACCTGAAACGGCTGGAAACGCATCGGAGTGCAGCAAAAGTACGCTTGGGCGGGGAAAGCTCGTCGCTGCGTTGCCTCAGGAACCGGTGGTGCGCTTTGGTTCTGTCGGCGGTTTCTGGAGTGTGCGAATCAGGACCTCTTCGAATTCGGCCATGCGCACGGGCTTGGAAATGTAGTCGTCCATGCCGGCTTCGAGGCATTTCTCGCGGTCGCCCATCATGGCGTTGGCGGTCATGGCGATGATCGGAATGCGGGATTTTTCGGCGGCGCGGATGCGGCGCGTGGCCTCGTAGCCGTCGAGCTCGGGCATCTGGCAATCCATGAGGATAAAGTCGAAGTGCGATTTGCGCAGGGCCTCGATGGCGAGCCGGCCGTTGGCGACGGCGGTCATCGTGCAGCCCATGCGTTTCAGTTGCATCTCGATCAAGCGCTGGTTGACGGCGTTGTCTTCGGCGACGAGTGCATGGAGACCCTTGAACATGACGCGCTCGGCGCCGGTTTTTGGTGCTTTTTGCACGTTCGGCGAATGGCTGGCCCGCGAAGGGTCGGTGGGTTTGAGCTGCGCGGTGAACCAGAACACGGTGCCCGGCGCGGGAGTGCGCGGGTGCAGGCCGATTTTGCCGTCCATGAGCTCCACGATCTGCCGTGAGATGGCGAGACCCAGGCCGGTGCCGCCGAAACGCCGGGTGGTGGAGGAGTCGGCTTGGGAGAACGGCGTGAAAAGTTTCTTCTCCACCTCGGGAGGCACGCCGATGCCGGAGTCCTCCACCTCGAAACGCAAAGGCACTTTTTTCGACGATGCGGCGTCGGCTTCGCCGGGCAGCACGCGCACGCGGACCTCGCCGTCCCGGGTGAACTTCACGGCGTTGCCCATCAAATTGAGCAGCACCTGCCGCAAGCGGACGGGATCGCCGCAGACGCTCCGGGACACTTTGGGATCGATCGTTGCGACGAGGGCGATGCCCTTTTCGGCGGCGCCGGCCGACAGCAGCCTGACCGCCTCCTCGACGAGGGCGTGAACGTCGAAGTTGATTTCATCGAGCGAAAGCTTGCCGGCCTCGAGTTTTGAGAAATCGAGGATGTCGTTGATGATGGTGAGCAGGGCTTCGGCGCTGTGGCGGATCGTGTCGGCGAATTCGCGTTGATCTGGCGCGAGTGGGCTCTCGACGAGGAGATTGCTCATGCCGATGACGCCGTTCATCGGCGTGCGGATTTCGTGCGACATGTTGGCGAGGAACCGGCTTTTTGCCTCTGCGGCCTGTTTCGCCTCCGCGGCGGCGATCTGAAGTTCGGCCGTGCGGGTGCGCACGAGCGTTTCCAGCTGATCGTTTCGGGCCTTCGCGCGCCGCAACAGCCAGCGGCCACCCAACGTGAGCAAACTGGCCGCGATTACACTGTAGCAAAGGTAGGCCCACCAAGTCCGGTAGAGCGGCGGTGCGATGTTAAACTCGACGACGGCTTCCTCTCCGACCGGGCCGGCATTCTCGGCAAAGCGGACGAGCATGCGGTATTTGCCCTCGTGCAGTTCGGTCAGGCGAACCGTGGCTTCCCGTGACGGCGCGGACCAATCGGAAATGCCGGGGAGCTTGTATTGGAGATTGGACGAGCGGATGCGAGAGTAGGTGCCGGAGAAAAACTGCAGGTTGAGGTGATTGCTGCTGTAAGGGATCTTTCGAAGGGCTTGGGGATCGGGATTGAGCGCGCTGTAAAGCAGGCGCTTGGAACGGCCGTCGAAAATAGCGGTGAGCAGTGGTTTTGGAACTCGTTTGGTAGTGTGAACGCCGGTCTCGATCCGGGCGAGCGTGCGGTTTCCACTCAGCCAGACCTCGTCTCCGCCGGCGATCTGGAGAATCGGGTAGTCCTCCCGCGTGAGATCGAGCTGTTCGGGCTCCACCTTCTCTCGGCTGGCCGAAGGCTGAACCCTGTGAATGCCGAGGCCGTTGGCCGTCCAGATAGTTCCATCCTGGGTCTGCTTGGTGCGCTGGACGATCCCGGGGAACCGGCTCAGCGTCGCCTCAAGCTCCGGCGCTTCCGTGAAGCATTCTTTGATTTCGTCGAAGTAGCATCGCATTCCCCCTCCGTTGCTGATCACGGCGAGCGAGCCAAACGCGCTGACGCCGAGCCACTCGCCGCCTTTCCACGGGAAAGAGTCGAACGCTTGAGCCTTTAATTTGCCGTCACGCCAGGAAACTCGGCCGACGCGGTTGATGCCGAGCTCCACCCAAGCGGAGGAAGGTGCGGCGGCGACGGCCTGTGAGGGGAAACCGAGCCCGGGAATGCGTTCACGCGTGGCCACCCAATTGGCTCCGT
Source organism: Nibricoccus sp. (assembly GCA_047600805.1). Taxonomy (GTDB): domain Bacteria; phylum Verrucomicrobiota; class Verrucomicrobiia; order Opitutales; family Opitutaceae; genus JADKHC01. The sequence continues at coordinate 3,201,573 of JASGKG010000001.1, read as the reverse complement.
CCCAAACGACCGCGGTGATGTTCTCTTCTCCGACGACGATGCAAGTCTCGGGCGTAACGGGGATCAACTGATCGACGTTCATGAGGGAGACAACGTGTTTGAGGCGGCCGTCCGCGTCGAAGGAGTGAACGCCGGTGGCGTTTCCGAGGAGCAGACCGTGGCCGGTGGCCGCGCTGCACCAAACGCCTTCGCGCAACTCGGTCGCGACCTGGTGGAACTGTGTCGGCTCCTGCCCCGAATTGGGCATGGGTTCGTAGAGCTTTCCACCCGATGCGATATACAGCCGCCCATTCTCCTTCATCACGAAGGACCACCCCAGGTTGAGACCTTGCCTATGATCGAAAATGCGGACCGACGAGTTGTAGAGGATCTTGCTGATGCCGTTGGCGTCGGCCATCCAGAGCACGCCCGGTTCGCTCTCGCACAGATCGCTGACGGTGCCGATTTCCTTGCCGGTCAATGTAAACGTGAGGTGGCCGTTTTTATCGAGAAAGCAGAGACCGCGATTGTTGACGGCTACGGCGACGCCTCCGTCGGACAGCAGGACGAACTTGGAAAAAGCGGAGGTGTTGTCATCGAGATCGGTCGCCCAACGCGTGAAGGAATTCCCATCAAAAAGCAGAAAACCTCTTCCCGAATCCCTAACGAGCACGTGATCAGCGTCCCACGCCTTGGTCTCCAAGGCCGAAACTGTCTGGCCGTTCCAAATGATGGGGTGAATGGTTTTGGCGACGGGATCGATGCGGAACATGCCTTTGTTGGCCGAGCACGCGAAGATCTCATTTTTCAACGCGAAGAGCGATGCCATCGCCGGGATCGGGTAAAACTGGTACTGACCCGTTTTCCTGTCGCGATAGGCGGCGCCCGAAGGACTGCCAAAGCACAGACCGTCGTCTGTCGAGGCAATGTAGTCGAATCTGCCCGCTGTCGTCCAAACAGGAGCATCGGCCGGCTTGAGAGGATGCTGCTCGACGCCGCCGGTGGCGTTGTACACCCATTTGCCCCACGAGCCGTTGGAGCCGTAGTAGTTGACCCCGTCGGGAAGCCGTTTGATGGACGTGAGGCTTGTGTCGGAAGCGGAGGAGACCGGGATCTCGATCCAGTTTTTATCGTCGAAAACGAGAAACGTTCCCTGCTGAACAGCGACCAAACGCCCGAGTTCGTCCGTCTGCAGCTGCACGCCCGGCGAAAGATTGCCGATCTCGGCATATGAGTAGGTGCGAATCGGCGGAAAGCCGATGATCGCCTCGGCCTGTGGGGACGCACCGAAGCTTACCGCGATGCAGAAGGAAAGCAGCAAGGCGCAGCTGAGGACTGAGCGGAGAGAGAAGCCGGAGAGATGGGCCGTATGACGACCTTTGAGCGACACTCACTCCTCATCGGCTCATTTCCGCGGAGAATGAGGCCAAAACTGGCTAAACATCAGCGGGATGACGCAGCTTTCGCAGGCGGTCGGGCAGGTTAAATCGCGCGCACCCTCTCGGCCGCGGCGCGGCTGACAACGCCGAAGCGCCCAGCGAGCCTTTAGTTGGGCGGCCAAGCGACGCCCTTGAGTTCGGGCGGCAGCTGTTTTGGATCAGACGGGTAGTAGAGACTCATGTCGCCGACTTGGTGCGGCTCGAGCTCCTTCTCGGGCGCGCCGATGATGAGCCAGAGCGTTTCGGTTTCGGAGTCGTTGAAAATTTGCCGAACCATCGCGGGGCCCACCAAGATGCCGCCGTACTTCGGAACGGTGAGCGATTCGTTGCCGACGCGAATGCGGCCCGTGCCTTCGAGAACGAAATAGAATTCTTCGGTGCGCACGTGCTTGTGAAGCGTGTTCGCGCTCTTCGGCGGCACACGCCAGAGCCGCGCTCCGAGATTTTCGCTGCCGGTGCGCTCAAGGTAGTCGGCATTTGGGATGCGCATGAGATTCGACGGACGCCAGGCGAGGTCGTTCGGCGTGATGAGGCGATAACCTTCGAAAGTCTTCATAGGGCTGGGAAGTAATCTGCAGACGATTTGGCCGGCGGGCAACCCACCGCGGCGGACCCGCTCTGGCAGAAAGGAGAGGGGACTTGCGCGCAGACAAGTTTCAGTGAACCAATCAGGCGGCAAGTATTCGCATGAACGAAACGGAGCACCGCATCACGAGCGCGCATCTGGCAAACGAACGAACGCTTTGGATTCTCGCACCCGAAGCGACGCCCACGCATCTCGCGATCTTTCTCGATGGCGAATATTACCGCGAACGCGTCGAAGCACCCGCTGTGATCGAAGAACTGCGCGGGCGGAGGGAGATCGGCGAGACGCTTTTCGTGTTCGTGAGCATGGAAAGTGTCGACGCGCGCTGGAAAGAATGCCCGTGCTACGCGCCATTCGCGCGTTTCGTCGATGAGGAGCTTTTGCCCTGGCTGGAGCTGAAGTATCCCAGCGTGCGCGCCGTGAAAGAACGCGTGATGGCTGGCCTGAGTTATACTGGATTGGCCGCGTCCTCCGTCGCCCTCACGACGCGCGGGCGCTTCACCAAGGTCGTGGCGCAGTCCGGCTCGTTTTGGTGGAATGATAGCTGGATCACGAAGAGGGTTGAGGAATCCGGCGTTCCGCTTGCGACGGAATTTTATCTGTCGGTGGGCGATCGCGAGAACCAGACGAACATCCAGCACAAGCAGGACGTTTTTCAGGCGATCTCGCAGATCGACGGCGTCAAAAATTTTCGCGATGCGCTCGTGAAACGCGGCGCGAACGTGAAGTACGTGGAAACGGACGGACTGCACGAATTCTCCGCGTGGCGGAAAGCTTTGCCGGATGCGTTGCGGTGGGCGCTTCCGCCGACCCACTAAGCACGGGGCTTTCGAGATGCCAGCAGCGCGTCCATGCTGTAGAGCGCGAGGCCGGCCCAGATGAGTGAAAAGGCGCTCGCTCGGGCGGCGCTCATGGGTTCTCCGTACCACGCCCAGCCGAGTAGAAACTGGCACGTCGGCGCGAGGTATTGGAGAAGACCGAGCGTGACCATGCGCAGACCGCGCGCGCCCTTCGCGAAGAGAAGCAGCGGAATCGCCGTGACCACGCCAGTACTGAGAATCATCAAAGTGAGCGCCGGGCTGACGTGGCCGAGTGCGCCTCGCTGATGGGCGGCTAACCAAACCAAAAAGGCACCGGCAAAAGGAAGCAGCAGGACGGTTTCCATCGTGAGACCCATGAGCGGGCCGAGGCTGGAACGTTTTCGCAGCAAGCCGTAGAGGCTGAACGTGGCGGCGAGCGCCAGCGCGATCCACGGCGGCCGGCCGGCCTGCCAGATCATCACCGCGACGCCGAACGTGGCGAGGGCGATGGCGGAGATTTGTACCCGGCGGAGTTTTTCGTGCAACAACCAACGGCCAAGGATAACGTTGAGCAGCGGCACGAGAAAATAGCCGAGGCTGCACTCGATCACGTGGCCGGCGTTGACGCCCCAGACGTAAACGAGCCAGTTGATCGTCAGCAGGCCGCCACTCATCGCGTGCACGCCGATATTTTTCGCGGTGAAAGCTTGGCGGAATTCAGGAAGCCGTTTTTGCGCGGCCACCACAATCAGGAGGAACAGCAGCGACCAAACCACTCGATGTGTGATAAGCTCAAGCGCATCGACGGCTTTCAGGAGGCGCCAGTAAATCGGAAACAGCCCCCAAATGAGATAACTCGCGGAAGCAGCGGTGAGGCTTCCCCAAGGACGAGTGTTGGGCGCGGTGTTAGGCATCGCACGAATGTTCTGACGAGTATGAAGCGGGTCAACTGGTTGCCCGACCAGAATGCGGGCGATTCCGATACAGTCCGCTGCGCCGCGACGCGGTACACGTGCTCGCCTGAAAGAGTTTAGGATGAAAAATGCCTCGGCAATCTCGCTTGGTTCAGATTATGCAGGGGTGTCGGTATGCAATTCCGCGGTAACACCATCATTCAATCCAGGTCTAGTATTTCGTGTTGGCGGTTTGCCGTCTTCTTTGTGCAAATCGGGCTGGCGGTGGTAGCGATTGGTTTGGGGACGGCGAGGGTTTCGGCGGCAGAGGTCACCGTCTTCGCTGCAGCGAGTTTGTCCGATGCCTTCAAGGACCTCGCGCCACTCTACACGAAAGCGACGGGCCACACGTTGCGTTTCAATTTTGGTGCGTCCGGCGCGCTCGCGCGTCAGATCAAAGAAGGCGCGCCGGCCGACGTTATTTTTTCGGCGGATGAACTTCGCGTCGATCAGCTCGAGAAGGCCGGCCTGCTCCTGCCGGGCACGCGACGCACGCTGCTGGCAAACATCCTCGTGGTGATTGTCGCCGCGGACGGCGGCGCTTCGGTGAGCACGCTGGCGGACTTGGGGAAACCTGACGTGCGCCGCATCGCGATCGGCGAACCGGCGACTGTGCCTGTCGGAACCTACACCAAGGAATACCTGCAAAAAACCGGTGACTGGAATAAACTCATCGATAAACTCGTGCCAGTCGACACCGTGCGTGCAGCTCTCGCCGCCGTCGAGTCGGGCAATGCCGAAGCAGGGTTCGTCTACAAAACGGATGCGTTGATCTCGAATAAAGTGAAAATCGCGATCGAAGTGCCGCTCGCGGAAGGGCCGAAAATCACCTATCCTGTCGCCGTGTTGAAGGACGCGAAGGAGGTGGAAGCTGCTAAGGTGTTGCTCGATTTTTTGGCGAGCGACGTCGCGCAAAAGGTTTTCGCGAAGTTTGGATTTCTTCCGCCGCAATGACATCTCCTTTCCTGGATGGAATGAGCAGATGGGCTAGATTGGAGATAATTTTGTACATTCGGTTCATTCTGTCTAAATACGTCTCCGAATGACCGATTTGGTCCAAGTCACTCTCTTCACGCTGGGTGTCGCGCTGCTGAGCACGTTGCTCATCTTGCCGCCTGGCGTGGCGCTCGGTTGGTTGCTCGCGAGACGAAACTGGCCCGGCAAGGCGGTGGTGGAAACGTTGGTTGCGCTGCCGCTGGTGATCCCGCCTGTCGCGACAGGACTGATTTTGCTGAAGCTGTTCGGGAAGCATGGTCCGCTCGGGAAGTTTGCACATGCAGCCTTGGGGGGCGATATCGTGTTCACGTGGAAAGCGGTGGTCCTGGCGACCGCTGTGATGTCTTTGCCTCTGCTCGTCCGTTCGGCTCGGGTCGCTTTCGAAGAGGTGCCGACGCGTCTCGAAGGTGTGGCGCGGACCCTTGGAGCTGGACCATGGCGTACGTTTTTCACGATCACACTTCCACTCGCGCGCCGCGGTCTGGCGGCCGGCTGCGTGTTGGCCTTCGCCAGGGCGCTCGGAGAATTTGGTGCGACGGTCATGGTGGCTGGCATGATCCCGGGCGAAACCGTCACGCTCGCGCTCGGTATTTATCATGAAGTGCAACTGGGGCATGATGACGCCGCAGGCGCCTTGCTGCTGGTTTCGGTAGCTCTGGCTTTTGGAGCTGTGGCCCTGAGCGAATGGTTGTTGCGGAGGAAGGCGCGATGAAACTGTCGTTGGAAAATATTCAACTACGCGCGGGCGAATTCTCCCTCGAAATCGATGCGAAATTTGAGGCGCGCGTGACCGGCCTGTTCGGCGTTTCTGGTTCTGGCAAATCAACGCTCGTTGAGATCGTCGCAGGTTTGCGGCGGCCAGATAACGGGCGCGTGGTCATGGATGGCCGTGTGTTGACCGACGTCGCTGCTGGAGTGCATTTGGCCCCGGAACAGCGGGGCGTGGGTTTTGTGCCGCAGGAGGGTGCGTTGTTTCCGCACCTCACGGTTGAGGGAAATCTGAAATTCGCGGAGACAAATGCCGGGGCAAACGAACGGCCTATTAATCGCGCGCAAGTGATCGAGCTGCTCGGGATCGGAGATCTGCTAAAGCGAAAGCCCGCGACTCTCTCGGGCGGCGAGCGGCAGCGTGTGGCGATCGCGCGGGCGCTTGTCTCTGCGCCGAGGTTGTTGTTGCTGGATGAGCCTTTGGCCGCGCTCGATGCTGCGCGCAAGGCGGCAATCCTTCCGTATCTTCAGCGGGTACGAGATGAACTCGGGGTGCCAATTTTGCACGTAAGCCATGTGCAGCAGGAAATGCTCGCCCTCTGTGACGCTATGGCGGTGCTGGCCAATGGACGATTGTTGCAGTACGGACCTGTGGAGGAGGTTTTTCGACGGCCAACGAATCCAGAGGTGGCGAGAGTCGTCGGCGTTGAAACAGTCGTTGCGGCGCGCGTCCTCGGCGGCGAGGGAGAGTTGGTGGCGGTCGCTGTTGGATCAGCGAGATTGATCGGCCTGGGAGATCAACTGAATGCAAATGTGAGCGATGTGCTCGTGAGTATTCGAGCCGAGGACGTCTTGCTCTTCCCTAAAAATTCCCCGGACGGTTCCAGTGCGCGAAATAGGTTGCGTGGCACGGTCACCGCGGTCCTGCCAAACGGACCCACCGTGCGGGTGGAATTGGACTGTGGATTTCCCCTCACCGCGCTGCTGACGCGGCAGGCGGTGGCAGAGCTCGCTCTTTTACCGGGTGCGGAAGTCGTCGCACTCGTGAAGGCTCCCAATGTGCATTTGATCCCGCGCTCGTAGGGGAGGCGCTACTTGTTCGTCCACCAGTGGCGAATCGCTTCGGCCGCGTTCTGGATGAAGACCGGGAGGTTGAGCAGAGCTTCGTGCACACCTGGGATGAGGCGATCGGCCAGCCAGACGCCGATGACGAGTGCGACAATCGGAAGCAAGCTCAGCCAAAACTCGGTGATGGGGCTCCAGTGAACAGCCCAGCCGTTTAGGCGATAGTAATAGTTTCGCCGGATCGCTTTGATTGGAGCGACCGCGACTTTGTAGGCGAGAACGGCGAGCACGATGCCTGCCCAGACAGGAAGTCCACCAGGCAGAGTCAGCCCAAAAACCGTGCCGGACGTCGCGAGCGAAATGATCACAAGCACGCAGAAGAACAGGAAGAGCGCCTTGATCGTACCGAGCAAAGGCATGACCACATGCGCGCCTTCGGGAGGAGGCGGTGGCGGCGTGATGTTAGCTGCGGGTGGAGGCGGGGGAGGGCAGCCCCAGCGATACTCCTGGCGCAAGCGTTGCGACCAGTCCTTCATTTCCCTCTTAAATTTTTTTTTCCAAGCGCGGTGTGCGTGGCGGTCTCCGAAGGTTCGGAAACCTTCGTAATAGCCCTCTTTCGCCTTGCGGATGAATTCTTGTGCGGTTGGCGCTGGACCGGTGGCGGCGCTGCGTTCCTCGGGCGTTTCCGCCTGCGGGATAATGATCATGCCCACGATGTACGCGATGGCGACGGTGCCAAAGCTGAAGAAAATGAGAATGGCGACGGCGAGTCGCAGCAGCGTCACATCGATGCCGATATAGGCGGCGAGTCCGTTGCAAACGCCACCGAGCATCGCGCCTTCCTTGATGCGATAGAGGCGTCGCGGTGTGCTGGCAGAATCTGACGTCTCCGTTGTGCGAGGAGCCGGACCTCTTTTGGCGTCGGAAGAGGACGGCTCGTCGTCGGCGGAATCATCTGTGACCGGGCCCATTTCTTTTATGACGGCTTCGACTTCGGAGGTGAGCACGACGTTGCGCGAGGTGCCGAGCGTCCCACGGAATTTGTCGGCAATGGCTTGTTCGATATCGGCGATGATCTCAGCCTTGTCAGGATTACCGCTGAGCTGGCGTTCGGCATTCTCGAGGTAGGCACGCAAGGCATCGTAGCCCGGTTCTTCGAGCTGGAAGGCGATCCCGCGGAGGTGGATTGAAATGACCTTGTTCATGACGAGTGATCGTTGGAGGTATCAGGTGCCGAGGTTTTCGACGGTTTTGTGAATGGTGTTCCAGTAATCGCTGAGTTCGCGCAGTTGTTCGCGACCCTTTGCGGTGAGTTTGTAATATTTGCGCGGCGGGCCGGCTTCAGACTCCTGCCACTCGTAATCAACGAGGCTCTCGCGCCGCATTTTGCTGAGAAGAGGGTAAAGCGTGCCTTCCTGCGTGGCGAACTCGGTCTTGTTGAGCTGCCGCAAAATGTCCGCGACGTAGACCTTGTCTGCGGAGATGATCTTCAGCAGCAGGAACTCAAGGAGTCCTTTGCGGAGAGCGGAAAATTTATCATCGAGACCCATCTGAGGAGAGAGTTAAAGCTACCTTGGTCAAGCAAGGTAGCGTGGTTCAGCAAAGTGTCAAGCGACAAGTTCGGTGGACCTTTTATTGCCCCGTTGATGTTTGTCGGTAGATCGCTCTGCGAGAGGGCGCCACGACTGACAACGCCACCGAAGTTTCCCCCGGCGAGCGCGCGTGTTACGGCCGCGCGACCAAGTTAGTCGCTTCGTACTGCACGAGATTTTTCTTAACGCGAATCACACCGTCGATGGAGTCGTAGGCTTTGCCGTCCCAGTCGATATGAACCGGGCCGTGCAGTTTGATCACGGAGTAGTCGGAGCTGATCTCGATCGATTCCGCGGCAAAACGTGCGTCCGCGAATTGGATCGCGGGATCGCCGCTGAGGACGAACGTACCATCGCGGCGTGACCCGTTCTGATACGTGAGCTGGTAGCGTTGCGTCAGACGCGACCAGGCTCGGAAAACTTCGGTGGCATTGCGGAGGTTTTCTTTAGAGGTGGGCGTTGGATCAACTTCGGAGCTGACGCGGGAAAGCGACGATTGTTTTATGGCGGAGCTGCGGTGTTCTTCCGAGAGCGATGGCTCGCGAAGCTGCGCGGCGAGTAGCTCGAACGAGCGGTTTGAGCCGAGCAGCATTAAGTGATCTTCCGAAGTCGCTGCGTCGCGCAGCGTAAACACGAGATAATGCTTATCGACAAGCGTGCGCTGTGAGGATGTTTCTGTTTCAAGAGGATCCAAGTTCAGAAGCCCATCGCGTAAGCTCCACGTGCCTTCTTCTTCAATGACCTCGGTGGCAGCCTCCGGTTGCGCGACGTAGGTGTAGCTATGGTCGGCGTTGAGGCATAGATGCTCGCTGCCCCGGCCAGCGATGCCGGGCGCGAATTTGGAGGGGATGTTTGACGCAAAAGCTGAGGCTTCGGTGATCGGCTTGATCGAAGCGTCCCAGTGCCGAAGCTGTGTGTATAAAGAATCGATCGCGGCTTTCCCGGGCCAGGCGGCCGTGGTTTGTTGACCCGCGGCTTCGCTTGGAGGAACGATCTCCACGGCGACACTGACGCTGTTGTCACCGAAGAGAAGCTGGGTGGCGCCGTTCAGTGTTCGAGATTGCTCAAAACGTTTTTGTGGCTCGTCCGGTCGTTCAAGGTGGGCTTCAACATTCAGCGTGACTGCATGCGTGGGGTCGACCGGCGTTTGTTTAATCGAAGTGCGAATGACGTAGCGGGAGCCGGTCCAGCATACGTCGTCGTTTGTTAAAGCCTGTGTCGAGTTGCAGGCCTGTTTAATTTCTTTCTGCGCGAGTGTGCGCGGAGCGTTGTTTTGCAACTGCACGAGGCGAACGATGGTTGCGGTGGCTGGCTTCAAGTAGTGAATCGCAACGCGATCTCGAAATAGCCCGTTGGAGCGAATCGTGACGACAACGGCGACCGTGGCGTCCTCGGCGCTGGATTGTGTCCATGGTCCCGCAGTCAGAACGAGCGGGGCGGCGGGAGGAGGCGGGGGTGTGACTTGCGGGGCGGGGGTGGGGCGCGTTGGCCGTTGCGGTGGGACGCGCGGTGCCGGCGGGCTCTCCGGCATAGGACTGGGCGATGGTTGGGGCGTGGTGCAAGAGGCGCTGATGAGAACGCTGGCAACGGTCAGAAGCCGCCCGGGTTTTGCAAGAATGCCCATGTCGGAAAAGAAAATGGCCCGGCAAGAAATTCTTGTCGAGCCATGAGAAGTCGGGACGTTGCGAGCCGTTTACGCGATGGAGTACGGCTCGATAACGAACTCGTAATGCCCGTCGATCGAGCGAACGTGCCCGAGGGCGGGGAGCGGCATATGTGCACCGAAAACCCGCAGCCGATCCGCAGCGGCGCGATCAAAGAGTTTCTTGCGCGTGGCGGTGGCGACCGGAGGTTGTGTGTCGAAGGCGAGTTTCCATTCTGGATGAGCGAAGGAAATCGCGTGGTGATGAGCAGCATCCACGAAATGCAGCAGCTGTTCAGAGCCCGATGAGAACATCAGCCCGATGTGTCCGGGCGTGTGACCAGGGGCGTCAATGATCTCCATGCCGTCGATCAGTTTTTCGCCGGGAGCAATGAATTGCCATTTGCCTTTCAGTGCGTTGAGGCACCCCTGTGCGCCGGCGATGAAACCCTTCCGGGTTTCTTCCGGCATCGCGAGTGCGGAAAGGTCCGGGGAGGAGCCGCTCCAAAAATCGTACTCTTTGCGATTGATGAAGAGTTTCGCGTTTTTGAAAACGGGCTCTTTGGAAGTTTGGTCAACGAGCCCGCCGAAGTGATCGCCGTGCACGTGCGACAAAACGATCGCGGTAATCTGTTCGGGTTTTACGCCGGCTGCGGCGAGGTTGGCCACGAGTTTGCCGCCTGCCGGGCCGAACATCGTGCCGCACCCTGAGTCGACCATCACGAGCTCCGAACCAATTTTAACCACCAGAACGGTGAACGGGATTTGAACTTTATCAGGCGCGAGAAAGGCGTCGCGCAGTGTGGCGGAGATTTTTTCGCGCGGCTCGCCGACGCCAAAAGGCGACTCGGCCACGGGTGGAGCAAAACCGCCGTCGTGGAGCGCCAAGGCCTCCAATGCTCCGATCCTGAAGCGGTAGAACCCAGGCTGCGGACCCGCAAGGGCCGGGACGCTGGCGGTGGACGCAGGTTCGGCTCCGAAGGAGAGTTTCGGGGTTAAAAGAGCGGCAGATCCGACAATGCCGAAAAAACGCAAGGCGTCGCGGCGGCTGAACTGGGTTTCGAAACGGCTGAGCGTGGGATTTCTCATAGTGATGCAGAGATGATGGCGCGGACAAACCGCTGCCCGCGAGCAGCTGAATTTGCGCGAACGCGGGGCGCCGTCAACTCGCAGGGTGTGAGGCGGTGCACAGTGCCCGGCTATGCGGGGCGATACACTCGGATGGCGTCGTTATTCCAATGGCGGTGCAGGGGCCGGTTAGTAGAGCTGCGTTTGCACGCGGTATTCGCCGCCGAGGACCAAATATTCTGCTTCGCCTCCGAGCAGGTGCGGTGGAAGAAGACCGCTAAAGAAGACTATTTTTTGTAACGGGACGCGCACTTTCCAAACGAGCGAGCCGAATTCCCACGCGATTTCCGGGTCGGACGTGAAAGAGCTTAGGTTGTTGAGCATAACCAATGCGCGACGCTCGGACGGGCGATCGCGAACGGCGTATTCCTCGGGATCGTGCGTGCCTCGATAGAGGGTGAGCCAGCGCTCACCCGGATAGCGGCGGCCGAGTTCGTATTGGCAAAACGTATACAGCAGGTCGAGCTGCATGCCGACAGCCACGGTCTTGGCGGCGCCTTTCATACAGTCGCGATGATACTGCTCGCGGGCTTCGGCATCCTCCGGGAGCCGTCCGCCATGGTAGCGCGGCGGCAGGCCGAAACGATTTGCGACCCAGGATTTCAAAACGGCTCCCGAGTGGCCGTTACTGTCGGCACCCCAGCCATTGAGAAATTGCACGTAGCTGCTTCGGAGGCTGGAGCGTGCCGATGCTTGATGTTCTGCCCACTCATGAAGGCGAAATTTCACGGAAACGTAGTCGTGAAAAACCTCGCCGCGGCGTTGTGGTTCGGCGACGACGTCGAGCTTTGCGAATAAACGACGGTCGGTCGCGCGTATGCTGTCGATGTCGAGAGGTTGCGGGTTTTCTTGAAAATCAACGCTCGCAATGACCCACGGCGGGAGATTGCAACGGTTGAAAGCACTGTGGTCGGACAGGGTTGGCACGACTAGGTTGGGGAAGGCTTGGGGGCGGGCATGGAAAACGGGGTGGCGGCGTTTTCACGGTGAGAAACTTCCGCCGCGGGTTCGCGGGTGTGAATCGCAAGCAGTCCGGCGGTTTGGCCGCGGACGGCCTCCTGGATTTGCCGATCGAGCTTGTTTAGCCAAATTTGAGGAATGGAGTCGATTCCATAGAGCGCCCCCGCGAGTTGTCCGGCCAGCGCGCCGGTGGTGTCGGCATCGCCTCCGCGATTCACGGCTTTCAGGAGGCACGATTCGAAGCTGTTTGTCGTGAAAAGCGCATCCATAACAGTTTGCACCGTGTCGACGATGTAACCGCTGGTGTTCCCGGGCCAGGGGTCGAACTTGAAGTCGGGAATCACCTCGACGAGCAAAATCATTTCCGCGCGGGCGGCTTGCATGCCTTCACCGCGGAGGAGTCGACGAGTCATGCGTCCGACGGTGAGAACTGCTGCATCCGATAGTGGATGGTTGTGGGTGATGTGAGCTTGCTCGAGCGTGAGGCGTTCGAAGGAGATCTCGTCGTCCAAAGTAGCGAGAATCACTGGCAGGTTGCGCATGGCGGCGCCGTTGCCAGCACTGTCGGGGGCTGGTTCTGCAGCGATCGTGCCCTGCAACATATAGCGTCGAATTCCTCTGCGGCAGGTGTTCCCAATGTCGACGGGGCAGCTCTGCATCCATTTGACGTATGAATCGGCGATGACGCGCGTGTCATTGACGCCGCCCCGCAGCAGTGCTTCTCCGAGAGCGAGCGCCATTTCAGTGTCGTCAGTCACTTGACCGACTTTTAAGCGCAACCAGCCGCCACCGACCATATGGCGGTGCACTTTGAAGATCGCGGCGATCTCCCGCGCGGTCATGAACTCCACGGTCGCGCCTAAAGCATCGCCAGCGGCGAGCCCGAGATAAGCGCCGAGGGCGCGTTGCATGAGCGTCGGACTTTCCTGCATGAATAACGACCGTCCCTCGAGGCCGTGCATACGCGGGGCGGATCATGTTCGTAATGCAGGAGCCTTGCCAACTTCCCGTAGGCAATTTCAGGCCTGAGGATTTTCTGTGCCCGGGCGGATTCCTACATTTTTGTCGATTTGTGGGGAAATGCTAACACAAGCGTAGCCTTTGGCGGTGGAGTTTTGACCATGTGAAATGGCCGATAATTTTTCTAGTAGCCATTCCGCAGGTGTTTGCGCGCGTCGCTTCTGTGTTGGCATCGCGGTCGCTAAAGAGCGCAGCAAGCTCGCAATTAAATCCAAACAGAAAACAACAATGAGAAAAGTAGCTATCTACGGTAAAGGTGGTATCGGAAAATCAACTACCACACAGAACACGGTCGCGGGACTGGTCGAAATGGGTAAACGCGTGATGGTTGTCGGCTGCGATCCTAAGGCCGATTCCACGCGTCTGCTTCTCGGCGGTCTCGCTCAGCGGTCGGTGCTCGACACGCTTCGCGAGGAGGGCGAGGACGTTGAACTCGCCGATATTCGTTCCAAAGGTTTTTGCAGCAGTTTGTGCGTCGAGTCCGGCGGCCCCGAGCCAGGGGTGGGTTGCGCTGGCCGCGGCATTATCACCTCGATCAACATGCTCGAGCAGCTCGGTGCTTACGACGAAGACGAAAAGCTCGACTATGTTTTCTATGACGTGCTCGGCGACGTCGTGTGTGGCGGTTTCGCCATGCCGATCCGCGAGGGCAAGGCCGAGGAAATCTACATCGTTTGCTCCGGCGAAATGATGGCCATGTACGCGGCTAATAACATCTGCAAAGGTATCCAGAAGTTTGCCGAAACCGGTGTGGTTCGTCTCGGTGGCCTCATCTGCAATAGCCGCAAAGTCGACAACGAACGCCAGATGATCGAGGAATTCGCCAAGCGCCTCGGCACGCAGATGATTCACTTCGTTCCTCGTGAAAACGACGTGCAGCGCGCTGAAATCCAGCGCAAGACGGTCATCGAGTGGAATCCCGAATGCAAACAGGCCGACGAATACCGCACGCTGGCGAGGGCGATTGACGGTAATAAAATGTTCGTCAAGCCCAAGCCGTTGCAGATCCAGGAACTCGAAGACCTGCTCATGCAGTACGGTCTTCTCGGATAAAGAGCTACGCAGACAAGGTAGGGACGGACCGCCGGGTCGTCCGCTCAAACACGGCGCGCCCGGCGGTCGCGCCCTACCTCATAAAACACGAAACAGTTCATATCACCATGTCTGAAATTTCCAATCTGCCCGCCGAGGGCTACGATTCTGAAGGTTTTCCGATTCCCACCGTCACCGTTCCTGACAGTGAAGCGGCGCGTGCGGAGATGCTGAAAATCTATCCGCCCAAGACGCGGAAGAAGCGCGAAAAGCAGCTTCTGGCCAACGATCCTTCCAAGCCGCCCGAAATCGGCGCCAATACCCGAACCATTCCCGGCATCATTACTCAGCGTGGCTGTACCTACGCTGGTTGCCGAGGCGTGGTTATCGGACCGATTCACGATATCCTCCATATTACGCACGGTCCGGTCGGCTGCTCCTACTATTCCTGGCAGACCCGCCGCAATCTGGCCCGCGTGAAGCCCGGCCAGCCGGTCAACTACCTCCAGTACAGCATGACTACCGACATGATGGAGGAAGACATCGTGTTTGGCGGTGAAAAGAAGTTAGCCGCCGCCATCCGCGAGGCCTACCGCATCTTCAAGCCAAAGGCCATCGCGGTGTACGCCACGTGCCCGGTCGGCCTGATCGGTGACGATATCCACAGCGTCTGCCGGCAGGCGAAAGAGGAACTTGGCATCAACGTGTTCGGCTTCTCCTGCGAAGGCTACAAAGGTGTCTCGCAGTCCGCCGGGCACCACATCGCCAACAACGGCGTATTCAAGCACATGGTCGGCCTGCTCGACGAAGCCGATCCGCACAAATTCCGCATCAACGTCCTCGGTGAATACAATATCGGCGGCGATGCCTGGGAAATCGACCAGCTTCTTAAGAAGTGCGGTATCCATGTGACGGCTACGCTCTCCGGCGACATCAGTTACGAGCAGATCTGCAAATGCCACACCTCCGATCTCAACGTCGTGATGTGCCACCGCTCGATCAACTACATGGCCGAGATGATGGAAACCAAATACGGCATTCCGTGGATTAAGGTGAACTTCATCGGCGCCGAGCAGACCGCTAAGTCGCTCCGCAAGATCGGAAAATTCTTCGGCGACAAGCAGCTCACCGACCGTATCGAGGAAGTCATCGCTCAGGAAATGGCCGCGCTCAAGCCCGTCATCGACGACGTGAAAACGCGTCTCCAGGGTAAAACCGCCGCGATGTTCGTCGGCGGCTCCCGCGCCCATCACTACCAGCATCTGTTCAAGGATGTTGGCATGTTGACGGTGTCTGCTGGTTATGAATTTGCGCACCGCGACGACTATGAAGGCCGCAAGGTTCTTCCTTCGATCAAGATCGACGCCGACTCCCGAAACATCGAGGAAATCGAGGTCGAGGCCGATCCGAAACGCTACAATCCGCGCAAGACGCCCGAGCAGATCGAGGCGCTCAAGGCCGGCGGCTTCAGCTTCAAGGATTACGACGGCATGATGACGGAGATGAAAAAGTCGACGCTCGTAATCGACGATATCTCGCACCACGAGATGGAAAAACTCATCGAGCTCTACAAGCCCGACATCATTGGTTCGGGCATCAAGGACAAGTTCGTCATCGAGAAATTCGGTGTGCCCTGCAAGCAGCTCCACTCTTACGACTACGGTGGTCCTTACGCGGCCTTCACCGGTGCGGCGAACTTCTACAAGGAGATCGACCGCATGATCAACACGAAGGTCTGGAAACTGCTCACGCCTTCTTGGAAGAAACCGGTCGACGCTGAAACCGCAGTAGGGAAGGGCATAGACAGTCCAAAGAACCAGGCGATCCGAGAGGTTGTCGCCGGCATGGCCAAGGCTTGGAAGCCCAAAACGAAGGGCGCTGACGCCGGAGCCGAGGGCTGAAACCGAAACGATTAAAAGGAGAAAATTACAATGCTAGACGGAACAACAGCAGAAATCGTCGAACGCAAGGCGCTCCGCATCAACGCAGCCAAAACCTGCCAGCCCATCGGGGCGATGTACGCGGCGCTCGGCATTCACGGTTGCATGCCGCACAGCCATGGTTCCCAGGGCTGCTGCTCTTATCACCGCAGCCATCTCACCCGGCACTTCAAGGAGCCGGTGATGGCCACCACCAGCTCGTTCACTGAAGGCTCCTCAGTCTTCGGCGGACTGGCCAACCTCACGCAGGCTTTCAAGAACATCTTCTCGATCTACAACCCCGAGGTCGTGGCTGTTCACACCACCTGTTTGTCCGAGGTCATCGG
Source organism: Nibricoccus sp. (assembly GCA_047600805.1). Classification (GTDB taxonomy): domain Bacteria; phylum Verrucomicrobiota; class Verrucomicrobiia; order Opitutales; family Opitutaceae; genus JADKHC01. The sequence goes on along the minus strand of JASGKG010000001.1, from coordinate 3,185,407 downwards.
CGACGATATTCCCACCATCATCAAGAAGTCCCGCGAGGACGGCTCGATTCCCGAGGGGAAAACTGTCATCCACGCCAACACGCCTTCCTTTGTCGGCTCCCACGTCTATGGGTTCTCGAACATGGTTATGGGCATGGTCAACTATCTGTCGGAGAAATCCGGCACGACGCTTAACCAGGTGAACATTATTCCGGGCTATGTCGAACCAGCTGACATGCGTGAGATCAAGCGCATCGCCAAGGAACTCGCTGCGAACATCGTGATGTTCCCGGACACCTCCAACGTCCTCGATGGCCCACTGACCGGCCAGTACAAGATGTACCCGGAGGGCGGCGCCACCGTCGCCCAGATCAAGTCGGCTGGTGACAGCATCGCGACGCTGGCCCTCGGCCACTTCGCCTCGCACGTCCCGGCTGCTACGCTGGAAACCAAGTGCAACGTGCCAGCCGCGTTCATGGAGCTGCCGATCGGCGTGAGCAACACCGACAAATTTGTCGCTGCTCTCGCCAGCTATGCGGGTGTCGAGGTTCCTGCCTCGATCGAACTCGAGCGCGGTCGCCTCATCGACCTGATGAGCGACCTGCACCAGTACTTCCACGGCAAGCGCGTGGCGATCTCTGGCGATCCCGATCAGGTGATTGCGCTGACGCAGTTCCTCTTGGAGCTCGAAATGAAGCCTGTCTACTGCATCACCGGTTCGCCCGGCAATCAGTACGAAAAGCGCATGCACGAGCTGCTCGACGGTCCGGTCCCGAATGCGAAGATCAAGCAGTGCGGCGACAACTTCGAGCTTCACCAGTGGATGAAGAACGAGCCCGTCGATCTGCTGATCGGAAACACCTACGGAAAGTACATCGCCCGCGTCGAAAATGTGCCTTTCGTGAGGTTCGGCTTCCCGATCCTCGATCGCGCCGCCCACCGCTTCTATCCGACGCTCGGTTACATGGGCGCCGTTAATCTGATCAACCAGATGCTCAATGCGGTCCTCGACAAGAAAGATCGCGAATGTGCCGAGGAATGGTTCGAGCTGGTCCAGTAATTGCTTGGGTTAAGCACTAACAAACAGCCATGGACAAAGAGGTCATAGCTTGTCCACCGGTGCCCGCCGGCTTGGCCATCAGGCCGGCGGTGCACGAGGACACCGGAACAATCGCTGCACTGGTGCGCGAATTGGCGGCGTTCGAGCACCTCGATCACGAGTGCGCGATCACGCCTGCGGCTGTCCGCGAGCATCTGTTGGGCCTGAATCGCTCTGCAGAAGCGGTGATTGCCGAGCTTGACGGCCTTGTCGCCGGCTTTGCGGTTTATTACCGCACCTTTTCGACCTTCGCGGCGCGCCCTGGCGTGTTCCTCGAAGATCTTTTTGTTCGCCCGGCTTTCCGTCATCGCGGTCTGGGTCGGGCGTTGCTCCAGTACGTTGGTTCGATCGCCGCGCGAAACGGCGCCGGACGTTTTGAGTGGACCACATTGAAGTGGAACGAAAACGCCCGGCGGCTCTATAAGAGCATCGGTGCCGAGGAGAAACGCGAGTGGCTGCTTTTGCGCATGGAGGCTGAAGCGCTCTCAAAATTTGTCTGCTACGGCACGGGCGAGCCGAAGGAAAACTGCCGCTGTGGCGGCAAAGGCATTCATCACACCCAGGCGGAACCGGCGAGGCACGGCCACTGCGGCTGTGGAGGCGCAGGTCATTAGTCTTCCATGACGAAAACCATCGAAGTTCTTCCCGCGCGTGCCGCCTCGATCGCCGTTGCAGGTCAGGCGGGTGGGTCGATGGTTTGTGACAAGCATTCACTGGCGGGATCAGTGACGCAGCGCGCCTGTGTGTTTTGTGGATCGCGCGTGGTTTTATATCCGATCGCTGACGCGTTGCACGTGGTGCACGGCCCGATCGGATGCGCTGCGTACACTTGGGATATTCGCGGTGCGCAGTCCTCAGGGCCGCAGCTGCACCGCAACAGTTTTTCCACCGACATGCAGGAGATGGACGTCATCTACGGTGGCGAAAAGAAACTCGAACGCGCGCTGATGGAGCTGATCGACAAACACCAGCCGAAGGCGGCGTTTGTCTACTCGACGTGCATTGTTGGCGTGATCGGCGACGATGTGGGTGCCGTTTGTAAGCGTGTCGAGGCCGCGAAGAAGATTCCCGTGCTCTCGGTCGCCAGCGAAGGCTTTAAAGGAACAAAAAAAGACGGCTACCGGGCAGCGTGTGAAGCGGTTTACGCGCTGATCGGCACCGGCGATACCAAGAACGTCGGGCCGTTGAGCATCAATCTGCTGGGTGATTTCAATATTGCCGGCGAGACCTGGGTGATTCGCGACTACTTCGAGCGCATGGGCGTGCAGGTGGTGGCGACGATCACGGGCGACGGGCGCGTCGACGATATTCGCCGCTGCGACGGTGCAAAGCTCAATTTGGTTCAGTGCGCCGGTTCGATGACGCATCTCGCCAAGAAGATGAAGGACGAGCATGGGATTCCTTTCATCAAAGTCTCTTTCTTCGGCCTCGAGGACATGTCCGCTGCGCTCTACGACGTGGCAAAATATTTCCAGAGCGATGAGATGATGGAAAAAGCCAAAGCCGTCGTGCGCGACGAAGTTGGCAAGTTTTACCCACAGCTTCGCGTCTACAAAGAAAAGCTCATCGGTAAAAAAGCCGCGATCTATGTCGGCGGGGCCTTTAAGGCCTTTTCGTTGGTTCGGGCGTTGCGCACGCTTGGCATGACAACTGCGATCGTGGGCACGCAGACTGGCGACAAGGACGACTACGAACAGCTGCGCGAAATGTGTGATCCCGGCACAGTGATTGTTGATGATTCAAATCCGCTCGAACTGGCGAAATTCTGCCTTGAGAAGGATGTGGATCTTTTTATCGGCGGCGTGAAAGAGCGACCGATTGCGTACAAACTCGGGATTGGTTTTTGCGATCACAATCATGAGCGCAAAGAGGCACTGGCCGGTTTCGTAGGCATGTACAACTTTGCGAAGGAAGTTTACGCGAGCTGCTGCTCGCCGGTGTGGAAATATGTTCCGCGAAGAGCCAGAGGTCAGAGGTCGGAAGTCAGAGGTCAGAACGCGGAGGTGTCATCATGAGCTGCGCCTCGTGCAAACCCAGCGCCGGCCCCGAGATCGAGGGCAAGGAAGAGTTTCCCGGACCGACGACCAACGCCTGCAAACTCTGCACGCCGCTTGGCGCCTGCCTCGCGTACAAGGGCATAGCAGGCACGGTTCCTTTTCTGCACGGGTCGCAGGGCTGCGCGACGTATATTCGCCGCTACCTGATTAGTCATTTCCGCGAGCCGATGGATATCGCGGCGTCCAATTTCGCGGAGCACTCGGCTGTCTTTGGCGGTCGCGATGTGTTGCACACCGGTTTGGCCAACGTGACGCGCCAGTACAAACCGGCCCTTATCGGAGTCGCTACGACCTGCCTCAGTGAGGCGATTGGCGAGAACATGCCGCAGCTCTTGCACGAATATCGTGGAAAGACGACTACGTCGCCAGAGACAAAGCTGGTGCATGTTTCCACCCCGAGCTTCAAGGGCACCCACGTCGATGGTTTCCATAAGGCGGTTTGCTCGATCGTGGAAACGCTCGCGAGTGCAACCAGCGAAGCTAAAAACGGCCCGGTTGCACTGATGCCGGGCTTCGTCTCGGCCGAGGATCTGCGGCACCTGAAGGAAATCTTCAGCGCGTTTGGCGTGCCGGTCACGCTCGTGCCCGATTACTCGAAAACGATGGACGGTGGTTCTTGGGCATCTTACGAGCGCATTCCTTCGGGCGGCACGACGGTCGAGGCGATTCAGGCGCTTGGTTCGGCAAAGGCCGCCATTGAGTGCGGACGTATCCAGGCAGGCGAAGAACGGACGGCGGGCACGCATTTGTTGAAGAAGTTTTCGGTCCCTCTGCACAGGCTCGGACTGCCGATCGGCCTGCGTGAAACCGACCGGCTGTGCGAGACAGTGGGGTATATCGCCGGCCGGGAAATTCCGCGCGAACTCGAGTTGGCGCGCGGGCGTTTGATCGACGCGATGGTGGATGGCCACAAATATGTCTTCGGCCAGCGTGCGATCGTTTACGGCGAGGAGGACCTCGTGATGGGGCTGACGTCGTTTCTCACGGAGATAGGCGTCGTGCCGGTGTTGTGCGCGAGCGGCGGGCGCAGTCGACGGTTTGCCGCGACCTTGCGCGCTGCGGTGCCGGATTTACCCCAGGAAACCGTGGTCCGCGAAGGCGCTGATTTTGCCTCGATCGCCGCTGAAGCGGAGACGCTCAAACCAGATTTGTTGATAGGAAATAGTAAGGGTTACGGGCTCGCCCGACGCCTCAAGGTTCCGCTGGTGCGTTGCGGCTTCCCCATCCACGACCGCCTCGGCGGTCATCGCGTCCTCCACGTCGGCTATCGTGGCGCACTCAGCCTGTACGACACGATCGTCAACGCGCTTCTCGAGCGGAAACAGGAAACCTCAACCGTCGGTTACGCCTATCTTTGAGGGAAATTACCATGATCAACGATCTCGACACCGGCTCCTCCTTCAGCACCGCCACGAAAGTCACCGACGGCGGCACGCTCCACCCAACCCTCGATTTTTCAAAACATCCCTGCTTCAACAGGGACGCCCACCACAAGCACGGGCGCATTCACTTGCCGGTCGCGCCGCGTTGCAATCTCCAGTGCAACTTCTGCAATCGGAAATTCGATTGCATGAACGAGAGCCGTCCCGGCGTGACCAGTGCGGTGCTTTCGCCGACTCAGGCCAGCGCCTACCTCGACACGATGATGCAGCGCGTGCCGAACCTATCCGTAGTAGGAATCGCCGGCCCGGGCGATCCGTTCGCCAACTCGGTCGAGACGATGGCTACGCTGGCCGAAGTGCGACGCAAGTATCCGCAGATGATGCTTTGTGTTGCCACGAATGGTTTGGGTGTCGGTCCGCATATCGAGAATCTCGCAGCGCTCCAGGTGAGCCACGTGACGCTGACAGTCAATGCGGTCGATCCCGAGATTGGCTCAAAAATCTACGCATGGATTCGTGACGGCCGTCGTCCGATGCGCGGCCTTGACGCCGCCAAGCTGTTGCTCGATCGCCAGCTCGCCGCGATTGTTCGGCTGAAGGAGGCTGGCGTCGTCGTTAAAATCAATTCGATCATCATTCCCGGCATTAACGACCAGCACATTGAGGCGATCGCCACGAAGATGGAGGAGCTAAAGGTCGACATCATGAATTGCATGGCCTTCCTGCCCGTTGCTGGCGCCGAGTTCGAGAACATCGCGCCGCCGGATAACCTGCTTGTTGCTAGCACGCGGTTAAAGGCTGGGCGGCATGTCGCGCAGATGTCGCACTGTGCGCGCTGCCGTGCTGACGCAGTTGGGTTGATCAACGAAAAGATGTCCGAGGAAAATCTTGTGACCCTGCAGGAGTTCGCCCGTCCTGGCGTGAAGCCGACGGAAAAGCGCCCTTACATCGCGGTCGCCTCGCACGAAGGCATGCTCGTTAATCAGCACTTGGGCGAAGCGGCTCGGGTGATCATTTTCAAAGAAGACAAAACGACCCCGTCCGGCTTCAAGTTTGTCGAAGTCCGGAAAACTCCGGAACCGGGCGCAGGTCCAGCGCGTTGGGCGGCGTTCGCCGATGTCTTGCACGATTGTCGAGCGCTGCTGGTTTCGGCGGCAGGTCCGCAGCCGAAGCGTGCGCTCGAGGAGCACGGCGTGTTGATTGTCGAGATGGAAGGCCTGATCGAAGAAGGACTTTCCGCGATTTTCGCCGGGAAACCAATTCCGGCTTCGCTCAGTCGTCGGTTCACGGCGTGTGGCTCGGGCTGCAAAGGCACCGGCACGGGTTGCGCGTGAACGTGAGCCGGCGCTGAGCGAAATAGTTTAGTTGTAAATTCAACTCATAAGAAAACCAAATAGCCCATTCCCGCCATGTCTAAACCAGCCCATCATCTCTTCGTTTGTGGAAGTTTTCGTGCGAACGGCGAACGCCAAGGTGTTTGCCATAAGAAGGATGCGATGAGTTTGCTCTCGTACCTCCAAAGTGAAATTCAGGACCGCATGTTGGAGGGAGTAGAGGTCGCCGTCACGGGCTGCATGAACGTTTGTACTAAAGGTCCGGTCATGGTCGATTATCCCTCAGGGAATTTTTATCGCGTGCCGAATACGGATGCGATTGATGCGATTCTTGACGCGATTGAGTCCGATTCGGTCGCGGCAGAGTATCATCTTAACCTCTAAACAATCCCTACCATGGCCTACGTCATTGAAGCTGAAAAATGCACCGCCTGTGCGGCGTGCGCAGACACCTGCCCCTCGGGCGCCATTTCCCCCGCTGAAGGCGGCGGTCACTACGTGATCGATCCGGAGAAGTGTGTCGACTGCGCCGCGTGCGAAAGTGGCTGCCCCTCGGGCGCCATCTCCGCGGGCGCCTAGAAAGAGGCAAGTGCGCCGTCTCCATCTCGTCGATACAACTCTCCGCGATGGTGAACAGGCTGCCGGCGTTGTCATAAGCCGGGCGGATCGCATTGCGATTGCCCGGGCGCTGGTGGAGACGGGTGTGCCTGAGCTCGAAGTAGGCGTGCCGGCCATGGGGCCGCGCGCCATTGCAGATGTCGATGCGGTTGTGGCCGCTGTCGGTCGCGAACGTGTGGTGACGTGGTGCCGCGGGACGGAAGAAGACTTGGCGGCAGCGGAAAAGACGGGCGCAGCGGCGGTGCATCTATCGTTTGCGTCGTCGAAATTACACCAGAGTGTTTGGCGGCAAGAGGGTGCGCAGATCCTCGAGTGCATGCGCGAATTAGTTGGAAAAGCATGCGGAAAATGTCAGCGCGTTTACGTGGGCGCTCAGGACGCCTCGCGGGCCAATCCGGAGTTCCTGGCGGAGTTCGCGCTCGCGGCGTGGGAAGCGGGTGCAAAACGAATTCGTTACGCCGACACCGTCGGCCGCTTGGCCCCGAGTCAGTTGGCTGCGGCGCTGGTGTCGATCCAGAAGGCAGCGCCAAAAATCGAAATCGAATTTCACGGTCACAACGACCTTGGCTTGGCGACAGCGAATGCGCTCGCCGCCTACGACGCTGGCGCCCACGCGGTGAGCGTCACTGTCAATGGCCTCGGAGAACGCGCAGGAAACGTCGCGCTGGAGGAAGTGGTGGTGGCGTTGCGGGTGGCCTACGGCCTCGACGAACTGATCGATTGTGCTAAATTGGCCGCTTTGAGCGAACTCGTGGCGCGGGCGGCCGCCTGGCCGATTCCAGCGCAGAAGCCGGTGGTGGGAGCGTCGGCGTTCCTGCACGAGTCGGGCATTCATTGCTCGGGAATGCTCCGCGACGAACGCGCGTACGAAGCCTATTTACCGGAGATGGTTGGACGTGTGCGGCCGGAGTTTGTGCTTGGCAGTCACACGGGTGGCGCCGCCGTGGCGACTATGCTCGGCGCGCAGGGAATCGAGGTTTCGCCTCAGTCTGCGCGGCGCATTGCGGCGCGTGTGCGCGAACTCGCTTGTAATCGGGGCAAGCCCGTTAGTCCGGGCGAACTGCGCGGCCTAATCGAAGAAACCGCGGCATGAGTAAACGCTGAGTCTTAAACCATTCTATATCACCATGAGTTTTAAATCCTATGCCATTCGCTCCGAGGTCGACGGCCTCGTTGTTCTAGAAGACCCTCAGCCGCTCGTTTTCTCCGGGCGCAACGGACTGATCGCCAAGTTCGTGCTGTCTGAAAAAGATCGCGCCATGAAACCGTGGAAGCTCTGCGTGGGCGAACTTCATGCCATCGCGTTCCCTGCGGGACTCGTTCACGACCGTGCGATCGTGTTTGAGCAAGCCGAGGATGCCGAGCGTTCGCTCATGTGGTTGCAGAGTGTCTCAGGCATCTCGAACGCGAAAACCGAAATGATGTTTCAATTTATGCCTCTGGCGATTGTCTCGCAAAACCCGCTGACCGTGCGTCGTGGCAACGTCGATTGTGCCTATGGCGAAGACCTCATGCTCGACGGCGGTGTGCTCAATCCAACCGGCGCGTGGGTGTGGAAAAAACCGCACTTGGCTCTGGGCGGAGTGGTTTTAGGCATGAAAACCAATTCCACCGCGAGGCAGCCTGTGAATGTCGCGGTTTCGAGTGACTGAGCGACTGCCTCGCGCACCGATGGAGGCCGCGGAGAAACGCGAGGCAGTGATTACGAACCACCTTTAATCGCCTAGCGACGGCCGCCGCGGTGCAAACGGCTCACGGGCTTCGAGGCAGCAGCTGAATCGGCGATCGCTTTTTCGTCGAACAGGGCCGAGTAGATGTAAGGGAAGTCTTCGACTTTTTTCCGTTCGATCGTTGCACCAATGAAGCGCTCGATGGAACGGGCGTCGCGAACGTTGTCTTCGGTGACTAACGTGAACGCGTCGCCACTGTGTTGCGCGCGTCCTGTGCGGCCGATGCGATGGACGTAGTCTTCGGGATTTTCCGGTACGTCGTAGTTAATGACGTGCGAAACCCCTGCGATATCGAGGCCACGCGCGGCGATGTCGGTCGCGACGAGTACCTCAAATTTTCCGCTCTTGAAACCTTCCAGTGCGTCAACGCGCTCCCGCTGGCTGCGGTCCGAATGGATCACGCCGACCGAGTGGTCTTTTTGGAGCTTTCGGGCGATGCGATCCGCGCCAAATTTTGTGCGGGTGAAAATCAACACGCTTTTGTACTCCGTGCGCTCGAGTAGTGTTTGTAGCAGTTCGAACTTTTGCGAATCGACCACGGGGTAAAACGCGTGGGCAATCGTTTCTGCCGGTGAACGGCGCTGACCGATGTTCACTTGGGCGGGTTCGCGCAATGCCCAGCCAGCGAGGGAAGCGATTTCTGGCGGGAGGGTTGCCGTGAAGAACAAGGTCTGCCGCTCGCGCGGGCACTTGTTGACGATGCGCTTTACGTCGGGAAGGAAGCCCATGTCCAACATGCGATCGACCTCGTCCAGAACCAAAATGTCGATCGAATCGAGCCGCACGTCGCCTTGCTCCATATGGTCGAGCAAACGTCCGGGCGTGGCGGCGAGAACGTCGACGCCGCGGTGCAGGTCTTCGCGTTGTTTTCCGTATCCAACACCGCCATACACGACCGTGACGCGCAGATCGGTGTACTTGCTAAATTTCTTGAAGGCTTCTTCGACCTGCAAAGCGAGTTCACGCGTCGGTTCCAAAATGAGGCACCGGAGTCTTCCGTGTCCGCCCAAGCGTTGGAGGATGGGAAGCGCGAAGGCGGCGGTTTTGCCGGTGCCGGTCTGAGCAGAGCCGATCACATCGCGGCCGGTCAAAACGATCGGGATGGCTTGTTGCTGAATGGGCGTTGGTTCGGCATAGCCCATTTCCTGGACGGCGTAAGCGATGGGATCGGCCAGGCCGAGCTTGGAAAACGCGTTGTCCATCTTCGGTACGTTCACCGGGCGCGGCGCAACATGGACTTGCCGCGGCTGGTGCGCAGGTTGCTCGCGGGGTGGGCGAGGCTGTGAGTGGCCGTGGCTGCGATGCGGCTGATCGGAGCGAGATTTACCGTGATGTCCGCCTTGCTTGGGCCCACGTTGTTCACGCTGTTCGTTAGAACCGTGTGCTTTCTGGGGTCTGCGTCCGGGCTGAGGAGCACCTTTTCCGCGGGCCTGAGCCGGGTTGGACTTAGCGGGTTTGGCGGGTTCCTGACCCGCACCGATCGTTTTACGAATTTTGGCGAACAGCTTTCGCAGCATGATGTTTTGAGAGGCTAACAATTACCTCTGAAACCGGCTTTGCAACCTCTGATATAAAGCTCGTGGACAGTCCGCGCTTGACAAAGGAATGCACATATGTAACAGTATTTGTTACTAAATGGTCACTAACTCAAGACTCGCCGTCAGCGTACACGTTCTTGCTTACCTTGCGTTCAAGCAAGGACAGCCTGTTTCGTCGGCTGAAATCGCGTCGAGTGTTAACACCCATCCTGTGATCATTCGCCGGCTTTTGATTCTTCTTCAACGCGCTCATCTGGTGGCGGCCCACAAAGGAGCGAGGGGCGGTTTCTACCTGGCGAGCACGCCGCAAAACATTACTTTAAGAGAGGTATATCGGGCTGTTGAGCCGGCACCGAATTTTGGAATGGGTAATTTTGAACCCAATGAAAAATGTCCCGTGGGTGGAAAAATTGCCGCCGCGCTCGAACGAGCGTTTTCCCGCGCCCAATCTCAAATGGAAGCCGAACTCGCCAATGTGAGCATCGCCGATATTCACCGCGAGGTCTCCACGGTTTGCACTGCGAAGAAATAATTTTTTTGTCCAAAAATGTAACAATAAGTGTTACCAATAACAAGAAATCCAATGCTAAAATCCGATACTGCCATGAAAACACTGCTCCACATCGAAGCTAGTCCCAGAGTCACTCGTTCACACAGTCGGCGCCTCGGTGCCGATTACGCTGCCGCTTGGCAGGCTGCGCGTCCGGGGTCGAAGGTGATCACTCACGATCTCGTCCTTAACCCGCCTCCGTTTGTTTCGGAAGCGTGGGTGGCCGGTGCCTACAATCCGCCTGAAAACCGGGCGCCCAACGAGAAGTCCGCCATTGCCGTTTCCGATCAGTACATCGACGAAGTTTTCGCGGCGGACGAAATCGTGATTTCCACGCCGATCTATAATCTTTCGCTTCCTGCCGCGTTGAAGGCTTGGATTGATCAGATTGTTCGTTATGGAAGGACATTTACCCGCAACGGCAGTGGCTTCGAAGGGCTCATAAAGGGCAAGAAGGTCACCGTGATCGTCGCGAGCGGAAGCGACTTTCGCCCGGGCACGCCGGGTGGCGCTTACAACCACTTGGAGCCGTACCTGCGCGCTGTTTTTGGTTTCGTCGGCATGACTGATCTGCGATTCGTTTACGCGCACAGTTTGAACGATGATTCTCCGCAGCGTCAGGCGGTGCTGACGGAAGCGACTTCCGCGTTGCGCCAGTTTGCTGCGGCGGCCTGAGCACGGTTAGAACCGCTTCTGAAGTGCGTTGTCATGCAGACTGGATACAGGTTTGACCGTGTCGCGAGTGTGGGTCATGTTGCGCCCACACTCCGTTTTCATTCATGGCCCGCACCTCGAACGCCATCGATCCGGTTAAGCAGTTTTCAGTGTTCACCGAAAATAGGGTTGGTCGTCTGTACGATCTGACCTCGCTGCTGCGAAAACATAACGTGCATGTGATGGCGTGCACTATTCTCGACACGACCGACAGCACGATCATACGGCTGATCGTCGACGATCCCGACAAGGCCCGGGAGCTCTTCGTGAACAACGATTATTCGTACACCGAGTGCGAGATTCTGGCCGTGGAGATCGAAGGCGAGTCGCAGTTTAGAGACGTGCTCGCTGCGCTCTTCGAGGCGGAGATCAACATTCATTACGTCTACAGCTTCATCAAGCGCCCGGACGGGAAGTGCGCGCTGGCGTTCAACATGGAAGACGCCGACGTCGCCGCTCAAGCGCTCAACACGCACGGCTTCAAAGTCCTTACTCAACGCGATATTTCGCGTTAGGCGAGACGAGCCGGGGTGGCTCACAGTGGAAACAGCTGTTGCTCTCCGTCCGTCGTTGTATCCGGTGGCTGGAGACAAGCTGGGTCGTCATTCATCACCGAATTGACGCGCGGGGAAATGCGCTGCGCGGTCATTTCCGCGGCTGAAAAAGGACGCAAACAAGACTGTATCTCGTGGTTGGTTTCAGCGGTTGAGCGAAGCCACGCTTCGGCAAATTCTGCGCGCACAATCGCGGGCATCCGTGAATGAATTGGACGCATCAGGTCGTTCGGCTCGGTGGTGATAACGGCACAGGTTTCCAGCGGCTCCTCGGTTGTGCCCAATGTCGTTTCCCAGATTCCGGCCAAGAAAAAAGGCTGCTGATCGCGCAGTTGGAAATGCCACGGCAGCCGCCTACGGCCTTCGATTTGCCACTCGAAAAAGCCGCTCACCGGTATCAGACAACGGCGTTTCTCGAACGCGTTTCGGAAAGCGGGTTTGGCTGAAATGGTTTCGGCCCGCGCGTTCACAAAAGGAGAGGCCGATCGGTTGCTGCTGGCCCACTCGGGAACCAACCCCCAGCGAAGAAGCGCTAGTTCGGAAGCAGGTGCTCCTCGTGTGCGGCGGACGGCCGGAATCTTTGTCCCTGGAGAAATGTTGTAGCGGTCTTCAAATTTCGCGACCGCTGCGGCGAGTGAATTGCCGGCGAGCCTTGCGAGATCCTTCTTCGAAAGCTGGTAGCGGGTGCACATGTTGCCGAAAAAAACTTATCCTAAGAGGACGATTAATTTGAGACATCTCTCCCGGGTCAAAACAAAGTCAGTTGTACTCCGCCGGGGCGTCGAAACTGGTCCACGGCCAGCTCAGTAGGTTTCTTGTTCATGCCGGCTCGGCGCGCCGAGACTTCGAAGAGCGCGCGGATTTGCTCGGCGAAAATACCGGCGCCTTTGATGCGCGCGCCCCAATCGCTCACGTTGAGCTCTCCTCCGCGAAGTTCGCGGATTCGCGAGAGGACGCGCTCCGCCTTGCTTGGTTGATGAAGCGCCAGCCACTCAAGAAAGACGTCCTTCACAGAATGCGGCAGCCTTAGAACGGTGTACCCCGCGTGCGTGGCTCCTGCATGCGCGGCGGCGTCCAAGATCGACGGAATTTCGTGATCGGTCAGCCCGGGAATGATCGGCGCAACCATCACACCTGTGGGAATGCCAGCCTCGGTCAGGATGCGAATCGCGTTGAGCCGATGCTCGGGGCGGGCGGCGCGCGGTTCGAGTTTTGCGGCGAGGTCTGCATCGAGCGTGGTGATCGTGAGATTGACGACCACGCCGTTCCACTTGGCCATCTCGGCGAGTAGATCGCGATCGCGCGTAACTAGAAAGTTTTTCGTGATCACGCCGATGGGATTTCGAAACTCCGCCAGCACCTCGAGGCATTTTCGTGTGAGTTGGAATTTGCGTTCGGCGGGCTGGTAACAATCCGTCGCACCGCTCATCGCGATCGACTGCGGCTGCCATTTGGGCGAAGAAAGTTCTTTACGCAAAAGTTCGGGCGCGCGCAGTTTGACGAGGATCTTGCTCTCGAAATCCAGCCCTCCCGACCATCCGAGGAACTCGTGGTAGGCGCGGGCGTAGCAATACGCACAACCATGCTCGCAACCGCGGTACGAATTCAGGCTGAGGCCGAACGAAACGTCGGGGCTGTCGTTTTTGGCGAAGATCGACTGGGTGTTGTCGAAGAAAAATTCCGTGCGCGGGCTTACGTTTTCCTCAGCGATCTCGGCGTTCGGATCGAATTCGACGTGCAAACGCTCGAAGCGATTCGGCGGATTGCTGGCTGCGCCTCGCCCGCGGATCGGGGACGAATCGGGGGCACTTGGCGCGGGCTTCATGCACGCACGTTTGCACGCACAGAAAAGAAAGCAACTCGCTGTGGAAAAGTTCCGCGCCACCGACGAACTGCTGGTGAATTTTGCGCTCAACGGCTTCTGTGCTAAGACTTGAGGGCATGCCTAACCAACTCGCCAACGAGAAGTCGCCCTACCTTTTGCAGCATGCGAATAACCCGGTCGAGTGGTATCCCTGGGGTGAGGCCGCGTTTGCGAAAGCGCGCGCGGAGCAGAAACCGATTTTTCTCTCGGTGGGTTATTCGACGTGCCACTGGTGTCATGTCATGGCGCACGAATCTTTTGAAAACGCGGATATCGCCGCGTTGCTCAATCAATATTTTGTACCTGTGAAAGTGGATCGGGAGGAGAGGCCCGACGTCGATCGTGTTTACATGGCCTACGTGCAGGCGATGACGGGGCAAGGAGGCTGGCCGATGAGCGTGTGGCTCACGCCGGAGCTGAAACCATTCTACGGCGGTACATATTTTCCACCGCACGATTTTCCGAACCGGCACGGTTTTCCGACCGTTCTCAAAGCATTGGCCCAAGGTTGGGCGACGGAGAAGCAGCAGATGCTGGCGGAAGCGGAGCGTGTAATCGGTGCGTTACAGAGCCATTTTCGCGACGGACGTGAAACCGGAAGCGGCGAACTCTTGCCGGCCGCTACGGCGGCGTTCGACCGTGTGTTTCAGTATTTCCACGAGGCGTTCGATCGCGCGGAAGGCGGTTTCGGAGGAGCGCCGAAGTTCCCGCGCGCCTCCAATATCGACCTCCTTCTGCGTCTTTCTGCGGCAGAAGGTTTGGATTCGCCGAAGGGGCGAGAGGCGCTGCAGATGGTGGAACACACGCTTTCGAAAATGGCGCAAGGAGGGATTAGAGATCACATCGGCGGAGGTTTTCACCGCTACTCTGTCGATGATGAGTGGTTCGTTCCTCATTTTGAGAAAATGCTCTACGATCAGGCGCAGGTCGCCGTGAACTACCTCGACGTGTTCAAGGCTACGGGCCGTGAAGTGTTTGCTTGGGTGGCGCGTGACACATTGGAATATGTGGCGCGCGATCTTCGCGCTCCCGAAGGTGGTTTTTACTCGGCGGAAGACGCGGACAGCTCGGTGGCGCATGGCGCGCACGAGCATGCCGAAGGAGCTTTTTATTTGTGGAGCATGGATGAAATCCGAAGCGCGTTGGGGAGCGACGCCGACGTGTTGTGCACCCATTTTGGAGTTTTACCGGAAGGAAATGTCGGGTCCGAACGGGATCCTCAGGGTGAGTTTCGGGGGAAGAATCTTTTGAGGCAGACACAACCGATCGTCGAAACCGCACAGCGATGCCGATTGGGTATGGATGAAGCCAATGAACGGCTGTTGCGCGGCCTAAAGAAATTGCGTGAGGTCCGTGGGCAACGACCGCGTCCGCACCGCGACGACAAAATCATCACGGCGTGGAATGGGCTGGCGATCACCGCCTTTGCGCGTGCAGCGCAGATTCTCGGTGACGACGAATTTGCTTCTCTGGCTGTGCAGGCTGCTGAGTTTGTGAAGCGAGAACTATGGAGTCCGACCTCGGGAACGCTCTACCGCAGCTATCGCGAAGGGCGGGGTGCCGTGGGCGGGTTTCCGGAGGATTATGCGTTCTTGGTGCAGGGGTTGATCGACCTTTATGAGACGACCTTCGACACGCGGTGGCTGCGTTGGGCGCTGGCGTTGCAGGCACGAATGGACGCGTTGTTTTGGGACTCCGCTGGTGGCGGTTACTTTGGTTCGGTAGAAGCTGATCCGAGTATCGTCTTGCGGTTGAAAGAAGATTACGACGGTGCCGAACCATCGCCTAGCTCTGTGGCGGCGATGAATTTGTTGAGACTGGCACCTGTGTCCGGAAAAGAGGCCGGCTTCAGGGTGCGTGCGGCGGCGACGGTCAATGCGTTCCAGGAACGTTGGACGGAGTTGCCGCAAGCACTTCCGCAGATGCTCTGCGCCCTGGATTCGTTTTTGGAGCCCGCCGGGCAGATTGTGCTGGCGGGCGGCCCGCAGGCGCTGGGCTTCGCGGAGTTGCTCGGCGAGATTCGGCGTTCGCGCGGAAGGCGCGCGGTTTTTGCTGCGACCGATGATGAGGGCTGGCGCTGGCTTTCCAGTGCCGCCCCTTGGCTGGCGTCGATGACGGCCATGAATGGCCGTGCGACCGCGTATCTGTGTGAGCACTACACTTGCAGGCCTCCGGTGGAAAAGCCGGAAGACCTGCGAGAGCTTCTGGCGTAGGGTTAGGATCCTTCGGCTACTTCCAATTCTGGCGCCGGCCTATCTTCGTCGACTGGCTGGCCGACGAGATCGCGGATATTGTCCAGAATGGCGATGATTTCCGGGCGGCCTGACGCGAAGAGCAGGGTGCGGATTTGGTCAACCGAAAGGTGCTCGGCGATGACGCTATCAGCCAGGAGTTGTGCAGCTTCCTGTTCGGTGGCACGATAACGATCGATTTTGCGGCGAGCTTCGTCGGTGCTTTGCTCGGAAGTCAGGTTGACACCGCTGACCGATTCGAGCCAAAGCAAGGCGATGCTCTTCAGCTCGGCCGAGTCATGGCCGTAGCCCATGACGGACATCAGCTCGGCGATGGTTTTGAACTTAACTGGGCGACCGCTTTCAACATTGATAACGGTATTGCGATGACAGGTGGCCTTGCGGGCCAATCCTTCGTGGGTCAATCCTCTGGCCTCCCGGAGGGCTCGGAAGAGTTGAGTATAGTGCATGCTGGGGTATGTGGTTGCGAGGGTGGGTGTGGTGACAAACTAACGCTATGATGGGTGGTGGGCGAAACTAGCACGTACCTTGAGGCAGGTAGGTGAGTACCAGCCCAAGATTTTTGTCGGTTGACAAATGATAGTAGGCATACAGAGCGTTGGCCCATGCCTTCTGGAACCATTTCCAAGGGAAAGCCGAACGTCAATGCGTTACACGCGCTTTGTAGTGAAAAAATGATTACAATTCTCGGAACGCAAATCACACGCCAGCAGGAGGTGTGGTGCCGATGACACGTATTCTGGTTGTGGACGACGATGATGCAGTTCGTGCTGTGCTGAAGCTGACACTTCGGCGGGAAGGGTACGAGGTATTGGAGGCTTCGAGTGGTTTTATGGCCGTGGATGTCGTCGGTAAGTCGGTTGTGGATTTGGTTCTTCTCGACGTCGAAATGCCCGGTATGAATGGGTTAGCTTTTTGTGCGGAGTTGCGGGCGAATCCCGCTTTCGCGTCGCTGCCCGTGATCATGATGACCGGCCGGCCTGTGGACGGGGTCCAGGAGCGGGCCCACCAAGTCGGGGCGGTCGAGTTCGTGCATAAACCCTTTGAAAGAGCCACGCTTCTGGCGTTGATTAAGACGCTGCTAGCCAACGACAAGAGCTGCTGAATTAGGAGCGTTTACCGGTAAAGGTTTAGTAAAATCTCCGCGGGTTGCCTTTTCTGGCTGAACCTACCGTGACGACCTGCACACCATGGCGGTGTCATGCGACCTGCCTCAACCGTACGAATATTGCTCTTGGGAGGAGTTCCAGCGGAAGAGCGGTTGCTGCGCCGGGCATTGGCGGATCTGCAGAGGTCCGATTGGGTGGTGGAGTTTGTTGAGTCGCTCGAAGCTATTTCAGCCTCGGCATCCCCTGGCGAATTTAGAATCGTTTTTGTTGGTGCCCAGATGGATCGGCATATCGGATTTCAATTGGTTCAGCAACTGCGTGCAGCCGGCAGCCATGTCGTGCTCCTATTTTTAACCGACGCCGAAGACCGGGATTGGCGCCGTGAATTGCTTGCGATGGGGGCAGACACTCTGCCGATGGCTGATTTTACTCCTGTGCTGTTTGAGCGGGTAATGGACGCAGCGCTTCAACGCGGTCAACTGGAGGACGCTATCCGGGAGCGGGAAGAACGTTTCAAGGCTGCGGCCGGTGCGATGCCGGTGCCACTCTATGTAAAAGGAGCAAAGTGCGAAGGTTTGTTCTTTAACCAATCGTGGTTGGGCTTTCGCGGGCGAGGTCTTGCGCAAGAATGCGGCGATGGCTGGCAGGAAGGACTGCATCCTGATGACCGGAGGAGGGTTCTCGACGCGCTCGCCAGTGCGATGCATCGGCGTGCGCCTTTTCACATGGTCTACCGAATTCGCAATCGAAGCGGCGAGTACCGCCCGATGTCAGATAATGGGCGGCCCCAATTTTCGTCTGACGGCGTCTTCGAAGGTTTTGTTGGAACGCTGACGGAGGTTGCGCAGCACTCTGATCTTGAGAGTGTCGTGGCGGAATCGGCCCCGCAGCCGCGACTGCAATCGCGGGTGCTGGCGAATCTCAGCAACGAGCTGCGGACACCGGTAAACGGCATCATCGGATTAACGGGGTTGCTGCTGGATACGAATCTTGTTCAGGAGCAGAGGGAACTCGCCGAGGCGGTTCAAAAATCTGCCGATTCGGTCATGCGCGTTGTTAACGATCTAGTCGACATCAGTAAGCTCGATGCCGGCCAAATTCAGGTGGAAGCGGTTGAGCTGGATATTCGAGCCCTGATCGAAGATACGCTGTCGCTGCTCGGCGAGCGTGCGCAAGACAAGGGCTTGGAGCTCTTGGGGGACGTTGCTGGAGGTTTTACGACGTTGCTGCGCGGCGATCCCGGGCGTTTACGACAGGTGCTGATCAACTTGGTCGGTAACGCCATTAAATTTACCGAGCGCGGAGAGGTGGTCGTCAGCGCGCGGTCGCTCGCGGAGGATGAGGCAAAACTGAAACTGCGTATTGAGGTACGGGATACAGGGGTGGGTATTCCGCGGAACGCGCAAGGGCTTGTTTTCTCACAATACCAAACCAGTAGTTCTGTAATCCAGCGGAGCTGCGGGATGGGACTACCGATTTCCAAGTATCTTGTCGAGCTAATGGGAGGAAGACTCGGGCTGGAGAGCGAGCCGGGTGTTGGATCTGTTTTCTGGATGGAGTTGGTGCTGCCCAAATTGCTCCCGGGCGCAAGGTCGAGATCATCTCAGTCAAGGTTCGCGCAGGCGGCCGCTGTTCTTGTTGTGAACGCCAGCTCTACGAGCCGGCGCGTGCTGCTTAACCAATTGGCAGAAATAGGCATCTCCGCGGATGCCTGTGGAAATATTTCGGAGGCGATAGCCTTGATGCGGGAAAGGGCGGCGAAAGGTCGGCCTTTTGACGTGGCGATTGTCGATCGCGTGATGCCCGGGATTGGTTCTCGTCAGTTCGCGCGTGATATTCGGGCGGAATCGACCGTCTGTGGAACGGCGCTGATTCTGGCGACGACGGCGAGCCACCTCACAGAGCTGAAGGGCGTTAGTCACAGCGGCTACGATGCGGTTTTGCTAAAACCAATTCGACTGAGGCAACTGCGTCAGAGCATAGGTCGCATGTTGGTGAAGCCGGCGCGCGGTTGGATGCCGAAACGGCGCGGGCCGGTTTTGGGGCCAGAGCTTCCACCGACGCGATGCGGCGGTTTGCGAGTGCTTATTGTGGAGGACAACTTGGTTAATCAAAAAGTTGCCCAGCGGCATATCGAACAGTTGGGGCACTATGTGGATGCTGCGGAGAACGGAGCTCAGGCGTTGGACATGCTGGCCCTTCAGCGTTACGACGTTGTGTTTATGGATTGTCAGATGCCGGTGCTTGATGGTTATGAAACCACTCGGCAGATCCGCAGGGGGGCGGTCCCAAATTTGGATCAGTCTATGCCGATCATCGCCATGACGGCTTACGCCACCGAGGAGGATCGGCAGCGTTGTGCGGCTGCGGGGATGGACGACTTTATCTCCAAGCCATTTCGCTTCGAAGACTTCCAGGCCGCGTTGGAGCGACGCGTGGTGAAACGTGGCGAAAGGCTCCTCATTTCGTCGGATTCGCGGGTTCCGTTTACCGGCGAGCACGTGGTTTTGGACCGCGACCGGCTCGAGCATCTGGGGAAGGCCCATGGCGGTGACGAAGAGTTCGTTTGTGCGTTGATCGACCTTTTTCTGGCGGAAACGCCGCGGCGGGTAGATGAATTGAGAGCGGCGGGGGCGCGATCGGATTTTGCCACCGTGGAGAAACTCGCCAGCACGATTCAAGGCGCTGCCGCAAACCTGGGAGCGCGTGCGTTGGATGGGCAATGTGCTCGTCTGGAGTCTGCGGCCCGCGCGGAGAAAGCCGGAGATTTGGAATTTCTTATCGGCGGACTTGACGAAGAGCTTGCCCGGTTGGCTTCCGCACTAGATAAACAACGGCGAAAGGCCCCTCTTGAAAATCCTCACCGTTGATGACGACCTCATAGCCCGTAAGATCTTGGTTCAAGCTTTGAACCGGCTGGGCTATACATCCGTTGTGGAGGCGTCCAACGGCGACGAGGCGCTGCGTGTCATCCAAAACGATCCGGTACGCTTGATCGTGAGCGATTGGTTGATGCCGGGGATCGACGGTTTGGACCTTTGTCGTCAAATACGGCGTCACACCGGCACGGAGTACACGTATTTCATTTTGCTCACGAGCCGTGAGGCGGACATCTCCAACCAACGCGAAGCGATCGAGGCGGGCGTGGACGACTTTCTGACGAAGCCGTTGGATTTGCAGGAATTGTGGATGCGATTGCGCGTCTCGGAGCGTATTCTAAGATTCACTACGCAAGTGCGCCAACTCGAAGCGTTTCTCCCGATCTGTTCGTACTGCAAGAAAGTGCGCGACGACCAGAATTACTGGCAGCAGATCGAGGCTTATATCAACGAGCGCACCGGCAGTGAGTTTAGCCACTCGATTTGCCCGGACTGTTACCAACGTGTGATCGTTCCAGAGCTGGAGCGGCTAAAGATTTCCGTGCCCAAGCCCAAAGCGGAGCGACCCAAATAATTTACGCGTGGATCAGCAGCAACAGATTGCTCGGTTGGAAGAACGCCTCGCCTGGCTCGAGCGACATGTTGTCGAGCAGGACAAAGTAATGCTCGAAATGTCCGAAGACATCGTGCGCCTGCAGCGGGAGTTCGCGGCTTTTCGCGAGCGAGCGCAATCCACGGGCACTGCCGATCAAGATTCCAGTACTAACGAACGGCCGCCGCATTATTGAACGGCCGTGGATCTAAGCAGTGGTTTAGGCGATCAGATCGTCGTCGCGATCGCCTGCCTTACCCCGGAGTACTTTCCCGCTCGGCTGATCAGTTAAACGAGGCGGTGACTTCGCGCTGATGGCCCGGCTCGAGCGTGACCAGTCCGGTAGCGACGCACTCGACCTCGTCGTTTTTATAGAGTTTTAGGCTGACGGCGGCGGTGGCATCGGAGGATTCCCAGCGCCATTTTCCGATGGAAACAAACTGGAGCGGGACACCGCGTTCCCAGCTCAACCCCGGGCCTTCGCCGCGGACGAAGAGCTTGTTGCCAATGCCGATGTAGGCTGTGACCAAAAGCCGCGTGAGACCGTCGGCCGATACCGCCGGTAGGTTCTCCTCGGGCGCGAGTTGTGAAAACTCGCTGGAGGTTTCCGCATCGAGGCCGAGGGAGAGTTCGTTGTCGGTCGAGATTGGTTTGCGTGAGGCGCGTTTTCGGGCTGGCTTTTCGCGTTCCAGCACAGTGGTGACGACGTCTTCTGCGGCTGGCTCAGTGGAAGGGGGTTCGGGCAAGGTCGAAACGGCAGCGACGGGCTCGGCGATTTCCGCCGGCTTTTCGATGACCCCCGCTTGTGGCGCGGAATTTGCCGCAACGGCGAGCGTGGCGTGCTCGACAAAGGGTGAGCGGGAAGGTTCCTTGGGTACTACGACTGCGGGCTCGGGCGGTTTGGCCGGTTGCAATTGTTTGGGCAGTTGCGCGGAAAGGCTGCTGAATTTTTGATCAATCTCGGCGATTGCTTTGGTCACGGACTCTCTGATGGACGTCAAGACCGCGGTCTGCGAAGCCGCGAGAGCTTTTTCGGCCTCTATACGGGTAGTGCCGAGTTGTTTGGAGGCTTCTGAAACCGCCTTTTCGGCTTTCTCGCTGAACCGCGTCAAAGCTTCGTTTAGTTCTGACAGATGTTTTCGGGTAGCCGCTTCGACAGAGGTAATCTCAGCCGCGGTTTTCCGAATGGCGGCCAGCGCAGTTTCGAGCCGTTCGGTTTCGCTGGAGCGGAGCGTGTTGACTTCCTGCGCGAGCGATTCGTTTTCGGTGACGGCGACCTCGTTAAGCTGGGCTTTGAAATCGTTTATTTTTTCCTGCAGCTTGTGCGGCAGAACTTCGGCGAGCTTGAGGCCGCGTGTCGTGGTTTCGGTGATGCTGTGAAAGTTGGAAACGGCGATGCTGATCTGTTCCGCGGAGCTCGCGGTGGTTTGGGCGAGGGCGGAGATTTCGCGCTGGCGTTCGGCCAACGCCGCATCCTGCCTTCGAGTGTGGTTGAGGATAAAAGGAATGACGGCGAGCACTGCGCCCAGCGAGACGCAGCAGACGACGGCGATGAGCGGGCCACCGTTGAGCGTGGTTTGTGTCTGGCTGGCGATTAGGGCAGCGGTCCCGAGGAGGATCGCGTCACTGATGAGGAAGGGCCAAGGGCTGAGGGGGGGAGCCTCTTCGTTTGGGTGCATAGGCGGCTGCGACGGAACTTTTTTGCGCGCGGCGCGTTAATTTCTCAAGGCGAAAGCCACCATCTCGTGAGTTTCTTGAGGCGAATCGCGCTAAAGCTGGCGCCAGATCAATGCGGCGAGCGACAGCAGCATGCCAATGCGGATTGCGCCTTCGAATGTCAGCACAACCAGCACCCACTTGAGGCTGCATGAGCGTCGTACGAGAAAGCCGAGCCCCGAGATAACGATCATTGCGACGACTTGAGCGCGTCCCAATGGCTGCACGAGCATGGCGATAAGCCAGGCCCAATAAACGAGCAGCGACGTCGTCCAGAAAAACGAAATGAGTTCGCTGGGCCCTTCCTTTCGGGGATCGGTTCCGGCTTCAATTTGTTTCAATCCGAGAAACCGCTCGCTGACCACCAGCTGCATGATTTCGAAAACGAACCAAACCGGGGTGACAAAGACGAGAGGCGACATGGCGAACGCAGGCGACAAATTATAGGCCGCAGCCACAAGAGCGAACCTTAACCGAATTTTGGCGAGGATACCGGCATCGTCGCGCGCGGATGCTGAAGATCGGGCGTGTTAGCGAAAGCGTCGTCTCAACAGTGTGAGCAGGCCAAGCGTTGCGCCTCCGATCAGTCCATAGGTGCTTGGTTCGGGCGCGGCGGCGACGGGGTCGTCAGGCCACTGCCAGGACTGCGGGTAGTAAAATTGTACGGCGACTCTGTAATTTGAATCAGGGGCTCCGTCGGCTCCTTGTTCATCGATGCTCGCGATCCACGTTTCTACGTCAGAAAAGTCACCGAGAGCGGGAATAAAAGTAGAGACCATCACGGGATCGCGGATCCATCTTACCGAACCAGATGCCGGCGAGGGATCGCTGTGGACGGGAGCAAAAAGACAGAACGCGGCGATCTGACCGGCGGTCCAAAAATCGAAACTTCCGCCGCTTCCGGCGCCGAGGTTCACGTCGATGTGATCTCCGAAGCGGAAAACGTCGGTCGAGCCCAAGGTGTAGGCTTTTGTGCTGAGGTTGCCTGAGTAGCTGTAGCCCACGGCGCCATCCCAAGAGGAGCTTGCCCCGAGAAGGATGAGACGAACGGTGCCGCCGCCTTGGTGAAGTTGCGTGCGATCGGGACTTTGATCACACCAGACGCGGCCGTACACGTCGGTTTGAAAGTTCTCGGGCGTGTGAAACGGCACGTCGAGTTTGTAGTCCGCGAGGGTAGAATTCTGCCACGAAGTGAGATTTGGCCCCGCAGCGTGAGTGGGTATGCCGTCGATTCTCGCCGGCGGAGGAAGCGGGGCATACTGAGGCCACGCGGTCGCACGGAGCACGATGAAAAGCAGAGCCGAAAGGACGATTTTATTCATGGCATAGAGCCCCCAATGCGCCTGGCTGGACCGTTCTGTCA
Organism: Nibricoccus sp.; assembly: GCA_047600805.1. Lineage (GTDB taxonomy): Bacteria > Verrucomicrobiota > Verrucomicrobiia > Opitutales > Opitutaceae > JADKHC01. The sequence goes on along the minus strand of JASGKG010000001.1, from coordinate 3,162,077 downwards.
GCTTAACAGATTTTCAGCCCACTTAATGCCGGGCGTGCTCCCAAGCGTAGCTCAGGAATTTCCTGACGCCACGCGGCCGCGTAACAACTTCGTCCCGCCGCTCCATAGAGGAGCTAAGGTTTGGCGGTTACAACTGATTCGTTCTTTTCTCGTGAGAACACCAGCGTCTGCTTTAGCGCGCCATCGCTGATTTCCACCGAGTTTACCTGATCGGGAAAACGTTCGACCAGCAGTGAATTGCTGAGGCGCACGCCGATGACGCTGCCAGTCAGGGGCGCTTCGAAAAAAAGAAAGAGTTGGGTCGTGGTGACGTCGTGTCCGGCCCACTCGAGGCGGAGGTGCTCCCCGCGTGCTGAGGTGACGAGCAGTTTTTCGCGTACGTATTCCAGTGCGAGCGGTGCGAGTTCGCCGGGTTCGCCGACGGTGATCTTTTTTTGGGCGCGATCGGAAAGGGCCGCTTCCAAATCCGCGGTCTGCACACGCACCGTCACGAGCAAACGGCCTCTTTCCCGGTTGTAGGTGGCTTCGGTGAGGCTGAAGTGGAGCGGTTTGGGTTGCTCAGCGCGGCAGAACGAGGTGGCGAAAAAGCCTGTCAGCGCGGCGAAAACGAGGAAAGCGAGAGGGAAGCGAGATTGCATGGAAAGTAGATCGGAACGTATTGGTTTGGCAGTTGGGAGAACCGGATGTTCCGCTTTTTGGGGCGAAACTCAATGCGCGGGTGGTGCGTGGTCGATTTTGACGGTTCGGAGGACGATATTTTTGCAACGTCTTCGGTCAAAATGCGTCTATTTTGAAACGAGCGTCGCGCTGGACAACGGCCGTGGTGCTCCGATAATCGCCCTTTCCACATGTACCTGAAATCCTACCCTGCTCATTCTCGCGGTTTGGCCGGCAAGGCTGTTCGCGCGTTCACCGTTCTCGAAATGATGATTGTGATCGCGATCATCGGAATGCTCGTCGGTCTTTTGCTCAAGAATATTGGCGGCGCGAACGAAAGCGCCAAGCTGTCCATGGCGGAGATTTTTGTGAAAAGCAGCGTGAAACTTCCGCTGCAAACGTACTCCATGCAGATGGGCGATTATCCTTCGACGGCGGAAGGCCTGCAGGCTTTGGTGGTAGCTCCGAGCGCGAAAGCGGATCGTTGGCGCGGACCGTATTTCGAAGATGGTAAGTTGCCACTGGATCCTTGGGGCGAGTCTTATCAATACCGTTACCCCGCAACTAAGAAAAAGGGTGGCTATGATGTTTGGTCGAAAGGGCCGGACAAACAGGACGGCACCGAAGACGATATAGGGAATTGGTAGCCCGTGTGTCGAAACGAACGCGCAACTTAGGTCGTTACAGGGCGGGAGGCTGCTTCTGCAGCCAGAAAGCATTTACAGTTTTAGAGGTGCTCATGGTGATCGCTTTGATCGCCATGCTTACAGGGGTTTTGATCACAGGTGGCCTGCACCTCGCTCGGGAGAAAGCTCTCACGCCTGAAGATGTTTTTTGGAAAGCGGTGACGGAAACGCGGAGGACGGCGTTGCTCTCGGGCCGCGAAGTGCGGTTGAGCTACAGCGGAAAGGACAAGCGGGACCGCGCTTTGGTCGCGCGCATGCTCGACGGTACCGAGCAACGGTTTTCCTTTGAAGGAACCGCGGGAGACAAATTTGAATTCGAGTTCCTGCCGGCCAAAAAGGGCGGAAGTGCGATTCTGGTGCTAGGGCAGTTGGTCGAGACACAGCTTCTTCAGTACGTCACCTTTTACGGTGATGGCACCTGCTCGCCATTTCGCGTGCAGATCCGCCTCGGAGGCGAACCGAGAGTGTTCGCGATCGACCCTTGGACCTGCTCGTTGGTTTTGCCAAAAACTTCGGAGAAACCGTGAAAACGAAACGCGGATTCACCGTTTTGGAAGTGATGATCGCCATCGCGATTTTCGTGGGAGCGGCGATCGTGCTAGGCGGCGCGTACCTCGGGATCATGAATGCTTATGCGCAGATCGATACGGGCGGGGATTTTAAGAACGACGTGATGTTTGCCCGGTCTGCGATTCTTTCGGAACCGGATATGGAAACGATTGAAAAAGGCGGCGAATTCGATGCGGCCAATGCGCATCATGTCAGTTGGAAGGCCACGATCGAACCAACGGATATCGCCGATCTTTTCAACGTCACCTTCGAGTGCGAGATCAACGGCGCCGATCTTCCGCAGGTCGTGCACATCACGGAGCAATTCCGGGCGTTGCGTCCGACGTGGTCGAAGCCTGACGATAGGGAACGGTTGCGGACGGCTGCGCGCGATCGCATTCAGAAACTGCAGACGACTCAAGGAGGGAGTCAGCCGTCGAAGCCATGAAACGCGCCGGGTTCACTATGATCGAGGTTTTGATCGCGGTCTCGCTGGTCGGGCTTTTGCTCGTCGCGTTGAACACGTTCATTTTTTCCATGGGCGAGCTGTGGGGGCGTAATTCCGATGTGCGGCTCTTCGATCAACACGTGCGAAACGTCACGCGTTTCATGCAGCACGAGATGGAGCATGCGGCGTTGCCACCTGCGGGACGCAGTGGAAAGAGCGCGATCACGATCGAGGAGATTAAACCGCAGACGGGTTTGCCGGACAATTTGCTCACCTTCGAACTCCCTCAAGGCAGCCGCTTGATCAGCTGGCCGGGGCGCGCGTTGCCCGACGTCGTTTGTTCGCTGGTAGTCCGCGAGGGAGAAGGCTTGTTGCTGCTCTGGCATTCGCGGCTGGAAAAAAAATTCGAGGACGACCCGCCGCGCGAGAGCGTGATCACGCCGTTGGTCACAGCTCTGGCTTACGATTATTACGATCCGGATTTCAAACGCTGGAAAACAGAAACCATTCTCCAGAAGAATTCCAGCGGCCAGTACATGGTCCCGCAGCGGCTGCGGCTTAAGTTTACGTACGACAAACTCACGCGTGAGACGATGATCACGCTGCCGAATTCCACGGAGGGCCTGCCGCAGTTCTAGCCATGAAGGCCGACCCTCAACAACGAGCCTCTCAGCAGCGTTTGCAGAGAAAGCGCAACGGCTGGGCGCGTGCGCGCGGCTCGGTGATTTTGATTGTTTTGATCACGATCATTTTCGCGAGCGTGGCGCTCTTCGCTTTCATGGAGCGCGCGAGCAATGACCTTTTGGTGGAGAGTCGTGAGTACAGCGCGTCGAACCTCCGGTTGGAGGCCTATTCGGCCCTCGAAACGACGCTCGCGGTTCTGGACGACTTCCGTCAAGCGAATGGTTCGCTCAAAAGTCCTGCGGAAGGTTGGGGCGATCCTTTGGCCTGGGCCGGGTACACGCCCGCTGAAGGGCGAACGGTTGAAATCACTTTCATCGACGAAAGCGGCAAATTCTCCCTGCCCAATGTCACGCAAGCCACGCTACTCAATCTCTTCAAAGACTGGGGGCTGGCGCAGTCGGAAGGCGAGATTGTAGCCGACGCGATTCTCGGATGGATGAAGAAAGAGTACGTGCCTTCGTCGGCGAGTGCGCCCGACAAGGAGGACTACGAGCGTGAGGAAATTCCCTTTTTGCCGCCGGGCCGTCCGCTGCGCTCTTTCGATGAATTGGCTACGATCGCGGTGGCGAGAGATGTTTTTTATGACGAGAACGGGCAGCCCAATGAACTCTGGCACCGTTTCGCCAACGCTTTTTCTTTGTACGCCTACAGTACTCCCAGTCTCAATGGGGCGTCGAGTGAACTGCTGGCAGGTTTAGGTGTTTCCGATTCAGGTCAGCAGAAGCAGCTGAACGATTTTTTGGCGGGCCGTGGACTTTACGAGAATCAGGGGCCCGGCTATTTTAAGTCACCCGAGGACGCTGCCGCGATCGTCGGTGCGCAGTCGCCCGCAACTCAGTTGAGTACGCAGATCCGTGCGTTGCGTATTATTGTAACGGTGCGGGAAGGCCAGTCGTCATTCCGAATCAACACGTTAGTGTCGCCGCCGAACGGCGCCACAATTCCTGTGGTCCAGCCCACACAGAAGGACACCTCCAGCCAAAATAGCAGTCAAACTCAGCCGACTCCGACACCTTCTGCCGGCAGTTCCAGCTCATCGACCCAAACCGCAAAAAAGCTCAACTATCCGTTTACGATCTTGGAATTCCGCGAAAACGATGAGATGCCTATGCCGGTAATGCCCGCAAGTTCTTGAGCATGCCCCTCAAATTGCCCGACCGTTTCAAACTGTCTGCCCCAGCGCGCAAAGTCGTCCTGTTGCCGGACACTTATTTCTTCTGCCGGTCGGTCGCCGTCGCAAAAGACGCCTCCGCTGTGGACGTGACGACGCAAGTTGAGATCGCTCTTGAGGGAATGGCGCCGTTCCCGGTCGCGCAAATGTACTACGGGCATTTTTGGCGGCCGGGTTCGCAGAATGCGTTCGTTTTTGCGGCCTATCGGAAACGCTTTCCTGCCGAACAACTGGAAACATGGGCCGACGCCGAAGCGGTGCTGCCGTCTTTCGCGAGCGTGTTAAATATGAAGGTGGCAGGCTCCACGACTTTCCTGCTTTGGACGGAGAAAACTCTTACGGCGATCCGCTGGGAGGAAAGCAACCAAGGGCCTGTTTCGGTGTTGGCGCGCGAACTGCCTCCAGAGCTCCCACCGGAGGCGCGCGGCGTTTTGCGCGATGCGATTTTGCGGGATTCTGGCGCGAGCATCCAAGTCGTCGAGTGCGAGCAGCCGGTGGGTTTGGATAACGCCCTGCACGGCGAAGAATTTGTGTTCAAGTGCGGGGCGCATGAATCGGTTTTCTCGCGCGATGAACTCGACCTGCTCGACGTGCGCGACAAGGAAGAACTGGCGAATCGCCGCCGAGCACGAAAACGTGATTTCATTCTGTGGCGTGTGCTTCAAGGTTGTGCGGCGTTGCTGGCCCTCTGTCTCTTGCTGGAGGTTGGGCTGATCGGCGGGCAGATCTGGCAAAAGACGCGCGCGGCCGTCGTTGCTGCGCAGGAGCCTGGGGTGGGCAAGATTCGCCTCGCACAGAGCCTCGCTCAACGCATCGAAGATCTCTCAACCAACCGATTGAGGCCTCTGGAAATGCTCACGATCGTGAGCGATAAGCTGCCTGCCTCGGTGATTTTCACCAGCGCGACGATCTCGGGGCAGAATACCCTCGAAATCGACGGGCAAGCCAGTTCTGCCGATTGGGATGTGTTTTGGAGACTGCTGAACAGCAGTCCGGCTCTGTCGCAGGTTTCCCAAAAGCCGTTGGCGGGCGGCATGCAAAACGGCCTCGTTAAATTCCGACTCAGCGTCACGTTCAGACCGCAGGCGCTCCAAGCCGCACCCCAGTCATGAAAGCCTTTTTCCTCAGCCGATTGTTTCGCGAGAAAGTGTTGTTGCTCGCGTTTGTCCTCCTGATCGCGGCGACTTGGTTTTCCAACGTGATGGGCCGTGCTGGAAAATTCAGCCGAGAGTTTAAGCTCACCTCGGCGGAACTCGCTGAGCAGCGCAGTTGGCTGAATCAGCGTGAAAAGATCGAGGCCACCGCGAAAGCGGCGGTCGAACATCTCGATCCCGCCAAAACTTACGACGGCATACGTCTGCAGAGGGAGATCGGAGCGATCCTCGATCGTTGCGGAATCAAGAATTACAATACCGACAACGCTGTTCCCGAACGCGCCAGCCAACTCACGATGTACTTTATGCGCGTTGAAATTCGTGGGGTGGATTGGGCGGCCCTGAAGCGCTTCTACCTCGAACTGGTGAAGCAGAATCCGTATATTTGCATCGATCAGTTTCGGATTACGGCAACGAACAACATGCACAACGCGTCGCTTCGAGTCGCTTCGCCGGTGCCTGAGTCCGCCCGCTGAAATTGGGTTTAGCGGAGCTTGATGGAGGCGCTGAGCTGGAAGACCGCGCTCACCACCGCAAAAGCAATAAAGCCGACGAACGCGAACACGCTCAGCAGGATCACGTTTGTGAGAATGGCAGTAAAAGCGCTGAGCTGTGTGGAAAGCGTTTTCTGATAGTTCGACGCGATTTTCTTCAAGCTCGGAACGAGATTGCCGGTGTTCTCGCCGATCGAAAGTTGATCAAGCACGAGCGGCGGCAGCCAGCCGGTGCGTTGGAGCGCGCGAGAAAGTGCCTCGCCTTCAAGAACACGTTCGATCGCTTCCTTGAATGACTGCCGGTGCAGCGTGTTGACGATCTGTCGTTCTGTCATCCGCAGTGCTTCGGAAGCGGTGATGCCGTTTTCGAGCAGCACAGAAAGGGTCTGGCTGAACACTAAAACGGTGCGGCTCACAAGAAACGGGCCGATCCACGGCAGGCGCAGCATCCATGCGTCGGACTGGGCTCGTCCGGCTTTGGTTTGTCGCCACCGCCAAAAAGAAACCCCAAAGAAAACCGCCAGGCCCGCGATGATTAAACCGTAGTGCAGGGAGAACCCGGAGAAACCGACAAGCAGTCGTGTGGAAAGCGGCAGCTTGCCACCGAGCGAGTGGAGCAGGCTTTCCAAGCGGGGCATCAAAAAAGTGATGATAAAAACAATCACCCCGATCGACACGACGACCATGAAAGCCGGATAGGAAAGGGCGCTGATCATTTGTCGCCGCAATTCCTTCTGTTCCGAGAGATGCGCGATGATGCGGTTGAGCACATCGTTGATACTGCCGGTGGCCTCTCCGGCCTGCACGAGATTGACGGACGACTGATCGAAAACAGCTGGAAAGTCCGTCATGGCCTGCGACAGCGACGCTCCTTCGCTGAGGCGATCCCAAAGTCCGGAACTCAAGGCGCGCAGGGTAGGATCCTGCAGGCGAAGAGACATCAGCCGCACGGATTCACCTGCGGAAAGGCCGCTCGAAGTGAGATCGTACAACGATTGGAAGAACGGCAGACGCTCGCGTCGTGACAATCTGGATACCAGATCTTTTTTGCGCGCCTTGCGCTCTGCGGCTGTCGCCTTTTCGCCGGAAAGCGCCCGTCGTGCGGTGGTTTTTTCCTCAAGGTTGAGCGGTTGAAGGCCTCGGGCAGAGAGGACGCGCAAGGCGTCCTTCCGGCTTGCGCTCTCCAGCGTGCCTTGGGCTGATTTTCCAGCGCGGTCGCGTGCGGTGTACGTGAACGTGGGCATGAGCTGCCGAATTATTTCTCCGCGACGGTGATGACCCGCAGCACTTCGTCCATCGTGGTGTGGCCCGCCCGAACCTTTTCCCATCCTGACTGGCCGAGTGTGCGCATGCCGTGGCGACGCGCACATTCATCGAGCGTGCGCGTACTTTCCCGCTTGAGAACGAGTTCGTGGATTTCGTCGTTGAGGCGGAAAATTTCGAACAGACCAATGCGGCCGCGGTAACCGGTGCCGCGGCAACGGTCGCAGCCGACGGGCGTCTTCAGAGCTTCGATCAGATCTGCTTCAGCCTGATCGCACCCGAGAATCGCGAGATTTTCCCGCAACTTCACCTTGTTGACGGGCGTTGGGCGCGCGCACTCTGAGCACAGGCGACGAACCAATCGTTGAGCGATAACGAGCTCGATGGCCGACGCGACAAGGAAAGGCTCGATGCCCATGTCGACCAGACGCGTGATCGCGCCGGGCGCGTCGTTCGTGTGCAGCGTGGAAAATACCAAGTGGCCGGTGAGCGAGGCGCGGATGGCGATCTCGGCGGTGTCCTTGTCGCGAATTTCACCGACCATGATCACATCGGGATCTTGGCGGAGCACGTGGCGAAGCGCATCGGCAAACGTGAGGCCGATTTCGGGCCGGACCTGCATCTGGTTGACGCCAGGGACTTCGTATTCGATCGGGTCCTCGATCGTGATGATGCGCAGGTCAGTCGAGTTGATTTTGCGAAGGAACGCGTTGAGCGAAGTCGACTTACCCGAACCAGTCGGTCCCGTCACGAGGATAATGCCGTGCGGGTAGTCGAGGATCTGGTTGATTTGGGCCTGCTCTTCGGCGCTCATGCCGAGCTTGTCCATCGAGTACGCCTCCTTTTTTTTGTTGAGAAGGCGGAGGCTGACGGACTCGGCGTAGATGGTCGGTATCGTGGAAACGCGGATGTCGAGCGAGGTGTTTTCCGCTTTGAAATTGATGCGGCCGTCCTGCGGCAGGCGTTTTTCAGAGATGTTCAGCTTCGCCATGATCTTCACGCGGGAGATGATGGCGTCTTGGAAGCGAAGCAGATTTTCCGGCACGGGCACGGCGACGAGCAGGCCGTCCACGCGGTAACGAATGCGCAGCTGACCTTCTTGCGGCTCGAAATGAATGTCGGTGGCTTCGTCGGCGACGGCTTGGGAGATGACTTCCGTGACAAAGCGCACGACCGCGGCTTCTTCGTCGACGTCGGCTTCGGCTTGATGAACGGATTCTGGAGCGACGTAGCCGTCATCCGACCCTTCCAAACTGCCAGAGCCAACGCCGAAATGCTGGAGAATCAATTGGTGGATTTTTTCCGGCACGCCGAGATGCCAGACGATCGGGCGCGGTGTAAACGTGCGCACCCAGTCGATCACCGTGTCGTCGGCGGGCCATGCCGCGGCGAGGTGCAGTGGTGTGTTGGGCAAAAGGGGCGGTTCTTCGGCGCCGGGCGGGAGGGGTGGCTCGGTGTTGAGGCGGATGGGAACGATTTGGTAATCGTGCACCAAGCGGGCTGGGAAGAGGCTGAGCGACGCTTTATCGGCTTCCAAGTTTGACGCGATGTCCAAACTGGATGCCGCGCTGAGTGCGTTGAGAGCCTCGGGTTCGGAAAGACCAATCAGCGGCGCGAGGATTTTCAGCCGTTGGCCGCGCGGTGATTCCAGGACGGATTGAACCTGCTCGTCGGTCAGACGGTCGCCGAGCTGTCCGGGAAGCGAATGTGATGAGAGAACGGGCATCGCGATGGCTCTAGGAACCTGTTGTGGATTGCTTGAGGCGATGCTCAAGGAATCTGCATGTGCTTCTGATAGAACGGCGTCTTGGGCGGAACGTATTTGGGATCAAGCTTTGCCTTGACCGCATCCGCGTCAGGCATCGATTCGATCGTTTTCATCGCTTCCTCATTGTCGGCCGGTGTGTTGGTGAGAACGGTGGGGCGCAGGAAGATTACGAGTTCGGTGCGCGTGCGGCTGCGGCTGCGCGAACCCAAAAGATCGCCTATCCAGGGAATAGGACCAAGGCGGCTGGAGGATTTTGAGTTGTTATCCTTTTGCATGCCGCCGAGGACGATGATTTCGCCGGACTTGACGGTGTTGAACGTATCCAGCTTCCGGGTACCGATGACGTATTGCTTGATGCCCTGGATTTCCACTTCCGCGGTCACCTCACTGATGACCTGCTGGATGTCGAGCTGGACAGAACCGTCGTTGCCAATGCGGGGGAGCACGTTGACGGTTGTACCAATCTCCTGTTGTTGGACGGCCGAGGTGTTGTAGCCCTGGGCGTTGGACGCTGCAGTGTTGGAAGTGATGCTGTTAATCACCGGGCGCGTTTCGCCGAAGAAGAACGTGGATTTTTTGTTGTGCGTGGTGGTGATCGTCGGGACGGAAAGGATGCGTGCGTAGTTTTTCCTCGGGGTGGTGCTCAGCGATACAAGGCCAACGAGAGAGAAATGCCCTGCGGTGGCGGCGGAGCCCATCACTCCAGTGGCCGCTTGGGTGAGGCCGTACGGACCGCCGTGAGCTGCGTTGTCCGCTGTCGTGCCGTAGTACCCCTGAGAACTCGGGTTGGCTGAAACGCTCATGCCAGGTGTGGTGCCGCTGATCCCCATGAGCTTGTTGCCCGCCACATCCAAGCCTAGAGCGCTGATGCCGGTCGAAGCGGAGTCGCCCAAACTGACTTCCGTAATAACGACTTCGATGCGCACCTGGGCGAGTACGATGTCGATTTTGTCGACGAGGTCTTTGATGAGACGGATGTCGTCCATCGTTCCATTGGCGACGATGGCATTACTGCGATCGTCGGCAAATACGCTGGCAAGGCTGCTGAACTGGGTCGATCCGGCATCGCCGAGAACACTTGCGACTGCAGGCGAGATCGGCGCCGCAGGTGGTGGTGTCGGCTGTCCCTGCCCTGGCTGTACGATGGTGCCGGGTGCAATCGACCCGCTGTTTTGCGAAACCTTGCTCTGATTAGAGACGATACTGCTCAGCAGGGAAGCCACTTCCTTCGCGGTGGCGTGCTTGAGATAGATGACCTCGTTGCGTGTGTTGGGGTCAGATTTGACGTCGAGCTTGGCGATAAGCTCATCGAAGAACGCGTGCTGACGCGGATCGGCGATGAGAATGACTTGATTGGTGCGGTCGTCAGGCAAGTAGTTGGCCGAGGTGCCGACCTGCGGCTGGCTCTGCAAAAGGGACCGGAGCTTGGTGACGACGTCGCTGGCCTTAGCGAATTGGATGGTATAAAATTTTGGCACCAAGTTCGCCATCGACGGCTGGTCGACTCTCTTCAGGAGGTACTCGATGCGCTGGATGTTTGTGAGCGAGTCGGTGATCAGGACGGCGTTGCTGCGCTCGAAAAACACCGGCGGGCTGACGTTGGCTGAAATGTTGGCCATTTGCTGCACGAACTCCTGCACGCGGAGAAATTGAAGCTGAAACAGTTTTGAAACGATCTGGCCGCTCGGCGGAAGGTCCAACGAAGAGCCCTCGATCATTTGCGGGCTTTCCAAGCGAATGTTTTGCAGAGCGATGACCTTGAGAAAGCGGTCGCCCATGCGGACGAGGCCGATGCCGTTCAAATTGAGCGCAGTCTCAAAAGCCCGAAGCGCTTCGCCCTTCGTCATCCCGTCTTTGATATTGATCGTAATTTGGGCTGCGGGCAGGCCTTGCGGGCGGATGATGTCGCGTCCCGTGAGCTGCTCGATAATCGGCAGCACGAGTTCGAGCGTGCCGTCGTTGAGCTTGAGTGGTTGAGCCTTTTCGTCGGGATTAACGGCGTTCAGACTGCTGACGTTCCGCGGACTTCCGGGGGCAGGCTGGGCCGCAGGCTCGACGGGGGTTTGGGCGAAGGCCGAGACGGATACTCCGACGATTACCGCCAGTAGCCCGGCTCGAATTTGGCGAGGGGTCATGTGTGTGGGCAAATGATGCGAAGAGCTAACTAACTTGTCTATCAGAGTTGAAACTAGGCTGCTTGTAAACCGCGATGTGTGCTTAGACGCCGTGGATGTGGGGAAGTTGCGAGATTTTGACACTTGCGAGAGAACGGCACTCCGCCAAATCTTCAACAACCATGGCCAATAGCTTCGGCACGCTTTTTTCAATAACAACCTGGGGCGAAAGTCACGGTGGTGGCGTTGGCGTGGTTGTAGACGGATGCCCTCCGAAGCTTCCCGTCACCGCCGAAGAAATCCAGGTTGAGCTCGACCGCCGCCGCCCCGGTCAAAGCGACATCGTCACGCCGCGCAAAGAAGATGATCGCGTCGAAATTCTTTCCGGCGTCTTCGAAGGTCGGACGACTGGAACCCCGATTGGCATGCTTGTCCGCAACAACGACCAGCGTCCCGGCGCGTATGACGAAATGCGCGAAAAGTTCCGGCCTTCGCACGCCGACTTCACTTACCAAACGAAATACGGGTGGCGGGATCACCGCGGCGGCGGTCGCAGCTCTGCGCGCGAAACCATTGGCCGAGTCGCCGGAGGAGCGATCGCGAAAAAAATTCTCACACTCGCTGATCCGCATCGTCCGGTGGAAATTCGGGCCTTCGTCAGCCGCATTCACGATATCGAAATGCCGGCGCTCGCAGATTTTCCGACTTTGCAAGCGATCGAGGTGACTCCCGTGCGTTGTCCGGACGCCTCGACGGCGGCGAAAATGATCGAACGCATCAAAGCGGTGCGTTCTGACGGCGATTCGGTTGGCGGCGTCATCGAGTGTCGCGTCCGCGGTTTGCCGGTCGGTTTGGGAGAACCGGTCTTTGACCGTTTGGAAGCGGACCTCGCCAAGGCGATGCTTTCGCTGCCTGCGACGAAGGGCTTCGAGATTGGCAGCGGCTTTGCCGGCACCTTCGCGAAAGGTTCCGAGCACAACGATCTTTTTGAGGTCCGTAACGGACAGACGCGTGCTGCGACCAATCGTGCGGGCGGCGTACTGGGCGGCATCAGCACCGGCGAGGAACTGGTTTTCCGCGTGGCTTTCAAGCCGACGGCAACCATTCTGCAGATGCAAAAAACCGTCGACCTCCAAGGGCGCGAGACCGAGCTGATGGGGAAGGGCCGCCACGATCCTTGCGTTCTGCCCCGCGCCGTTCCGATCGTCGAGGCGATGACCGCGCTCGTTCTTGTGGATCACTGGATGCGCCAAAGCGCGCAGTGCAGCACGTTCAAATTCTAAAAAGAATGAACAAACTTCGGTGTGGGATTTTCTCATTCCGTAAACGTTGTTTAGTTTGTCCAAATCATGCCTTCCGAAAAACCGCTCGTTTATCTTGTCTTGGGTGCAGCCGGCTCTGGCCGTCGCGAGATTCTGGTGGATCTCCTGGCGGATGGCTTGGCCGAAGGCGATCAATCGCTGGTTCTCGTGTCGGATGAGGAGAAGGGCAGTGAAGCCGACTCCAAGCTCGGGCGTGTGCGGCGTTGGGTCTGGATGGACGGCCAGATCGGCACGCCTGACAATGTTTTGCGAGGCGTGACGCATGCTTTTTTTGTGGCGGACGGCCGGCGCAATCCCGTGGATCAAATCGAAGCCTTCAAAGCCTGGCTGGTGTCGAACAATGCCGAACTCGCCCGCGTGATTTGCATTGTGAATTGCCAGCTCGCCGAGAAACACCGCGACCTCGTGGCGTGGTACGAGGCCTGTATCCATTTTTCGGATGTGGTCCTGCTGAACCGACGCGAAGGCGTGGCCAATAAATGGATGTCCGATTTTCAAAACAGGTTTAAAGATCAGTTTTTTCCTTGCCTCTTTGAGTTTGTTAAAGAGAGCCGGGTTAAGAACCCTGCATTGATTCTCGATCCTGACGCGCGTCGCGTGTCGCAGTTTTTCGAGACCAGTGATTTGCCCTTTGTCGATGCCGAAACCGAAATCGAAATGGGCACGGGCGACGATGATGAACCCGAGGAGATCGACGATGATGATGGCGAAATCGTGCCAGAAGATCCTTACATGGCCCGACGTGCCGGCGGCCGTCGCGTGAAGGAACTTCCCGATGTCGCTAAGTTCGTTGATTAGCTACGGACTGACTGGTTTCTGAGCAGATTCGCGCCGACCGCGGCTGCGTTTTGAGCTCTCAGGGTGAAGGTCAGGCACGGATGAAAGGTCGACTGATACCGGGATGTCTGTGTCTTCGGTATGCACGACTATTTTGAACGCTCGTGTGTTCAGTGTGCTGGGGAAAAAGAAGCTGCCGTTCATGGTTTGGCCGGGCCGGAGTTCGCGGGGGATCTCGATGCGCCGCTGGTGAAAAGCGGCTTCGATTTTTTTGTTGTCATGCAGGTTGAACTTGATCGCTCGGATAATGTACACGGGCACAACGACTGCTGCGGTGATCCCGTAGGCCTTCCAGGAGTACCAGTTAAAAAGACACCCGGGAGAAACGAGTGCCAGCGGGCCGAAGGCGCCGACCATCAGCGCCCCGCCGACGACCCGGCCGCCGCCGATTTGACCCTTAGGATTGGTTCGATCCATCCACGTCTTGCGATGATTGGCGAGTGTCCACGGGTCGTTGCCTGGATGTGAGACGGCGCCTTGTTCGTCAATGAGTTCGGCGGAAACGACGCTAAAGACTTTGTCGCTGTGATTCGTGAGCGTAACGACGTACTCGTCCCAGAAGTTGTCCGCTCCGAAAAGGCCCGTCTTTTGGAAGAGAACCACCTTTTCAACCGTGAGCTCGATATCTCTACGCCCCGAATCTGGAACGACGCTCCCGACGGCGTTGGCGTGGATCGCGACCTCACCCGAAGGCGGCCTGGAGGGATGTGAAACGTGAGAGCAACCGGCTAATCCCATCGCGAGCAACATAACCGTTGCCTTCTGGCAAAAGGTTCGGGTGGGGCTTCCCTTTTGCCGCCGCATTCTCCTTTCGCGCAGGTGACGCGGCTTTGCTGCTTTCTGTTCGCCGACCGGGAAAAAAGCGTTTGGCGATCGACGGCGTAAGTGTGCCATCCGTGTCCATCGGGCGGGCTTCGCGCGACGGTGATTAAAACTGGTAGCTGGCGCGATGTTGATTGGGGACTCCATCGGAAAGCGGGTCTGGAGGCGCTGCTAGCAAGGGCGGAAAACCGACGTTTGATTGTTACCTGATTTTCATTGGTTCTGGCAATTGAAAATTGTGTAGATCAACTTGATCGGCTGAATTACCAGGGAAGCCGAGGTCGGCGCGCCTCTCGCATCGCGCGTGCAAGTGCGAAATGTAAAAACAAAAAAGCAGGACCGGGTGGTCCTGCTTGGAGAGGTCAGAGGTTTAGCTAGCGTTTACTTCGCGGCGGCCACGGCATCGGCAAAGGCTTTCGCCTTGGCGGTGATGCCGGCCCAGTTCTTTTCTTTGAAAGCCTTGGCATCGACGAGGGAGCTGCCCGCGGCGGTGGCGAAGGCGCCGGCCTTGAGGAAATCGCCCACGTTTTTGTCGTTCACGCCGCCGGTCGGTACGATTTCGACCTGAGGGAATGGAGCTTTGATCGACTTGATGTAGGAAGGTCCGAAGAACTCGGCGGGGAAAATCTTCACGGCATCGACGCCGGCGTCCCAGGTATTGATCACTTCTGTGGGCGTGAACGCGCCGCTCATGATCGGGCAGGAGTAACGATGGCACATTTCGATCACCTCCGGGCGGAAAGCCGGAGTAACGATGAATTTCGCACCCGCGAGAATGCCAGCGCGTGCTGTTTCGCCGTCGAGTACCGTTCCGAGGCCCCAAATGAAATCGGGCATCTCGGCCGTGGCTTTTTCCAGCATACGAATCGCACCCGGCGTCGTCATCGTCAGCTCGATGCTGGTGAGGCCACCCGCGGCGAGGGCTTTGGCGCAATCGAGCAGGCCGTCCGGGCTGTCGGCGCGGATCAGGGCGATGACTTTTTCAGTCTTAATTTTGGTGAGAACGGCGTCTTTTTTCATGGTGATTATGGGTGTGGAACGGGCAGTGAAACGAATTCTGGCGGCGCTGAAAACTCATTTTACGCCGGAGCGCTTGTAAAAGTAGCGATGGCCGCCCTAAGAAGCGCGGCTTTTGGGCGTCCGGATGCTTGACGCAACTGGCTGCCCGGCCTCACGTTCACCCAATGCCAACTGACAAGAAGCCCGCCAAGAAAGCTGAAGCTCCGGTGACGCCGTCGCGATTCGTGGATGGTATTTCGGTGAAAGAGCTTTTTCGTGTGAGCCGTGGCATGGGCATGTCGCCCGAGCAGTTCGAGCGGCTGAGCGGCGCGTCGGCGAGCAAGCTCCGCCGAGGTCGTGGCGGCGACGAAATCGTGCGCGTGGAGTTTCTCGAGAGTTTCCGCCGCTGCGAAAAGATTTTCAATCGCGCGCTGGCTTTATGCGGCGGCAACGAGCAGGCGGCGGTCCAGTGGGTCAGCGCCTATGCTCCGGCCTTGAACGGACGCAAGCCGATCGAAGCTGCCGAAACCGTCAACGGAGCCAAAACTGTCGAGAAGTTGCTGTCGCAGCTCGAGGGCGCGGTGAGCGGCGCTTGAGTTCGCGCCAAACGTTGAAGCGGGCCGGCGTTACTATGCCATGTGCAGCCGCATCTCGCTCGCGAATTTGAAGCCTAGCTTTTCATAAAGTCCGGCTTGCTTTGCCTGTTCGGACGCGGACAGGCGGGCGAAAACGATATCCCGTTCGCGCAGCCAAGAGAGCGTGTGTTCGGTCAGTTTTCGGGCGAATCCCCGCCGGCGAAATTCTGGCAGGACGCAGACGTCCATAATCCAGCCGTAACGCCGCACCTTGAAGGTAAAAAATGGAAAGTCCTCGCGAATCATCACTCCCGCCGTGGCTACGATGGAGCTATTTTCGATCCATCCGAAGTGGGCGATCGAACCATCTTCATAGCCCTTGAGGTAAAGCGCGCGGGTGAGCTCACGCCAGTCATCGGCCAGCAACGGCGTCACGCCCGCCTCGCTCGTCATTCTAAACCGAAAATCCAGGGCGGTGTCGATTTCGCTTGGTTTGAGTTGCCTGATCATCCGTCCAGTCTGACGGTGTTGCATAGTTCGGCAAACCCAAATGCCGCCTGCTTCGGTGCAGCGCGGGCTTTGAGCCATCGTTACAGTTGAACTGTATTCACGGTTTTACCGGATCAGTTGCCGTAGGGTTTTTCCGTGGAAACGGCCGGGCTGGCGGGAATGTTGAGCGTGTCGATCGGATCGGGTTTCGCGGGATTGAAATCGGCCACTCCTTCGACCAGATGACGGGCGAGATCGGGCTGCGTGGCGGCGATGCCTTTGGCGACGCATTTGGCGAGCTCGTACGCACCGTAAGCGTTGTGATGGGTGCCATCGACCTTGCCGTCCACGGTGGAAAATGCCACGGCGGATTTCTCTGCGCCGAGCGCTTCGTAAAAGTCTTTGCTCATCGCGTGGAGATCAATGAGCGCGGCGGATTTTTCACGCGCGACCTGACGCACGGCTTCCGGGTAATCGCCGTGGGAGTTCGTGATTTTGCCATTCGCGTCGAACGTTCTGCGGTGCATGGGCGTCACGAGAACCGGCGTGCCGCCGTTCTCGCGAACTTCGTCGACGAGGCGAGCGAGGTCGGTCTTGTAACTCGTGAAAGCGCCGATGCCTTCGCCTTTTTCTTTTTCGTCGTTGTGACCGAACTGAATGATCACGAAGTCGCCTTTTTTCAGTGTGCTAAAGATTTTTTCAAAGCGATGCGCGTTCCGCGAACTGCGGAGCGCTTCGCCCGATTCGGCATGGTTAGCGACGGCGATGTCAGGTTTGAAAAAGCGCGTGAGCATCTGTCCCCAGCTGGCCCACGGCTCGCGCGGCTGGTCGCAAACGGTAGAGTCGCCGGTCAGATAAACGGTCGGCACGGTGTCGTCCCTGGTAATTTCCAAGCCGGAGACGCAGGGCTTGGCGCCATTGAATTCGAGGGTGAGGCGATTATCCCACGCCCATATTTCCATGGTCTTTTCGCGCGGCTTCAGGCCGACATCGTCAGGGCTGCCGTCAATGTGTGGCGTGCGGATGTTGACGACGAAGCGCTGCGTGGCCACATCGCCTTTGGCGGTTTTTGCCTGTTGTAGCATGAGCCGGCGGAGTTCGGCTTTGACGGTGGTTTCAGATTCTTCGCCAGGCGCGCCGAGAGAAAGCGTCACGCGATAGTTGCCCTCGGGGAGAGCGACAGAGAAATAGAACGGCTTTTCGCTCGTGATATAGCCGCCCGACGGGAGTTTCTCAGCCGGCTTTGCGGTGATGGCGGCCCCCGGCTCGAACCCATAACCACGCGCGTCGGAGTACACGGCGTCCGCTGCGACAGTGATGTAACCCTCCGGAGCTTTGCTTGCCCCAAAACTGAATTTTCGGGAAGCGGTAGCTGAGTCGGCGGCGAGGGCCATCGTCGAAATTAGACCAAACGTGGCGGCGAGAAAAAATTGGCTACGCGGCGTTTTTTTTGAAAAGGCGAGAGGGTTCATGCGTTCGCAAATGACTTCGTTTGGGGGCGCGGAGCAACGATCCGTTTCGCCGGACCGTCAGAGTTATACAATTTACGGTAAAGCAAAAAAACGTGTTGGCGGCGGTCGAGTGCGCTGGCGCGCGCTCGACCGCGGCGTATGCTGCTTGCCCCACGCGCCTTCGTTGCGAATAACCCTTTCCTTTCTGCGATTTGCCCCATGAAGAAACTGCTGTTCGGCTGCCTTCCAAAATTCAGTTTAGCACTTTTGGGTGCCTGCTGTGTGCAGGCCGCTCCGCTGACTTTGACTCTCCCGGTGCCGACTCCTCCGGAAAGTGGCTATTTCAAAATGGGCGCGTCCCGCAGGCCCGACGGACGGATGCTGACGATCGACAGCCAAAGTTTGCGACTCGATGGACGGCCGTGGCTTCCCGTGATGGGCGAATTTCATTTCACGCGGTACCCGCAAAGCGAGTGGCGCGATGAACTTTATAAGATGCGCGCCGGAGGGATCGATATTGTCGCGACCTATGTGTTTTGGATCCACCACGAAGAAGAGGAAGGCGTATTCAATTGGTCAGGACAGCGCGATCTGCGGAAATTCGTGGAGCTCGCGCGCGAGGCCGGATTGGCGGTGGTGGTGCGTTGTGGTCCGTGGTGTCACGGTGAAGTCCGCAACGGCGGCCTGCCTGATTGGGTGTTGAAGAAAGGCTTCAAGGCGCGCTCCAACGATCCGGCTTATTTGGAGAAAGCACGCAGCCTTTATGCTCAAATCGCGACGCAGCTCAAAGGTCTGCTGTGGAAGGACGGCGGACCCGTCGTAGGCGTGCAGGTGGAAAACGAGTACAGCGGACCTGCCGAGCATCTGATGGCGCTGAAGGGGATCGCCCGGGAAGTAGGACTCGATGTTCCGTTTTATACGCGCACGGGTTGGCCGAACTTGCGGACACCTGCGCCGTTGGGTGAACTTTTGCCTCTGTATGGCAGTTACGCAGATGGATTTTGGCTGGCCGAACTCACTTCGATGCCGGGTGATAATTGGACGCGCTTCCTCTTTCCGACGACGCGCGTGGATACGAACATTGGTGCTGACCTGCTCGGTAAACAAAAATCCGGCGATGCCGAGGACGCCCTGAAATATCCGTTTCTCACCTGTGAGCTCGGCGGCGGAATGGCGACTTCGTATCATCGGCGTGTGCTGGTGGACCCGCGCGACGTCGAGTCGATTGCGCTGCTCCACGTCGGAGCGGGCAGCAATCTGCCGGGCTATTACATGTACCACGGGGGAACCAACCCTGAGGGGAAACTGAGCACCTTGCAGGAGTCGCAGGCGACGAATTACCCCAACGATCTTCCGGTTAAAACCTACGATTTTCAGGCCCCACTCGGGGAATATGGGCAGACACGCCCGCACTACCACGCTTTGCGCCGGCTGCATTTGTTCCTGCGGGATTTTGGTTCGGCACTGGCTGGAATGCCGCCGGCGCTTCCGCCTGACCGTCCGAAGGATGCTGACGACGTGACGACGCTGCGCTGGGCCGTGCGCTCCAATGGTCAGAGCGGGTTTGTATTCATCAACAACTACCATCGTCTAAAGCCGATGCCGGCGAAACCTGACGTGCAGTTTGCGCTGACGCTGGTCGGTGGCGGCACCCTCACGTTTCCAGAGCAGCCGGTGACCGTGCCGGCGGACCGTGCTTTTTTCTGGCCCTTTAACTTCGATTTGGGTGGTGCGTTGCTGAAGTACGCGACCGCGCAGCCGATTTGTCGCGTCGACGAAGGAGACTTGCGCACGATCTTCTTTGCACAGACGCCGGGCGTTCCAGCCGAGTTTGTTTTCCCGAGCGACGGCTTGTCGGTTCAGGCTGTTTCGGGAAAGATGTCGAAAGAAGGCGATCGCTTCCGCGTCACGAATGTTGCACCCGGACTCGGCGCAGCGATCAGAATGATCAACAAGGCGGGAGCGGTGTTTCAAATCGTGTTGCTCGATGACGCCGACTCGCTCGCACTTTGGAAAGCCCGCTGGCAGGGGCGCGAGCGCGTTTTTCTCACGCGCTCCGATCTGATTGTGGAAAAAGACTCGCTGCGCCTGGCGTCGAATGAGCCGGGCGTGCGCGAGGTCGCGATGTCGCCTGCGCCACCCGAACTGATGGCCATTGATAAAAGGATTCCCGGAGAAACGCGCGGGGTGTTTCGTTCGTTCAAGGTTGAACTGCCAACGCGCACGGCGGCATCCTGCGCGGTTGAGCGCTTGCATGCGCCTGGCCCGGCGCGCCAAGTCACTTTGGGCAACGGCAAGAAGCCTGTCGCACTTGCGCCGACGGAGGCGGATTTCGCCAACGCCGGGGTGTGGAGAATCACTGTTCCGTCTTCGATCGATCTTTCGCGCAATCCACTGCTCCAGGTTCGCTATGTTGGCGATGTTGCGCGGTTCAGCTTGAACGGCCGATTGATCACCGATCAGTTTTACAACGGCGTCGAGTTCGACCTCGGTTTGGCCCGGCACGCACCCGAGATGGTGAACGGGGAACTGAAACTGGAGATTTTGCCCCTGCGAAAAGATGCACCGATCTACCTCGCCGACTCCGCGAAGCCGGATTTTGGAAACGGCGAAAGCGTCGCGGCCCTCACGAGCGTGGAAATCATTTATCGCGACGAAGTGCGGCTCAAAGCGGCTGAACCGGCGATCGCACAACAGCCCTTTTCAAATCCGCTGGTTCGCCAACAGGCCGACCCGTTCGTGATACGGCACACCGATGGCAATTATTACTTTATCGCGACGGCGCCTGAATTTGACCGAATCGAAGTTCGGCGTGCATCGTCCATCGCCGGCCTGAAAAACGCCGAGCCAGTCGTTATCTGGAAGAAACATGCCACTGGGCCGATGAGCAGCTACATTTGGGCGCCTGAACTGCACTTTATCGATGGCAAATGGTATATCTACTTCGCCGCTGGCGGCCTGGAAAAAGAGTGGGGCATTCGCATTTACACGCTCGAAAACGCGTCTGCCGATCCACTCGCGCCGACATGGGTTGAAAAAGGCCAATTCAAAACGGCGTGGGAGTCCTTCGCGCTGGACGCGACGACGTTTGCGCACCGCGGCAAGCGCTATTTTGTATGGGCGCAGCAGGACAAAGCGATTCGCGGAAACACGAACCTTTACATCGTGGAAATGGACTCGCCGATGAGCATCGTAGGTAAGCCTGTGATGCTTTCGAAGCCGGATTTGCCGTGGGAGCAGGTTCTTTATTGGGTCAACGAAGGTCCGGCAGTGCTGAAGAAGAACGGCCGTATTTTTATCACCTACTCCGCGAGTGGCACCGATGCGAATTACTGCATGGGCATGCTCACGGCGTCCGAAAATGCGGATTTGCTGGACGCGAAGTCGTGGACGAAATCGCCGGAGCCGGTTTTTCGAACAAATGCTGACGCCGGCGTGTATGGCCCTGGACACAATAGTTTCACCGTCATGCCGGACGGTCAGACAGACGTGCTGATTTACCACGCACGCAATTACGAGAAGATCGTGGGAAACCCTCTTCGCGATCCCAACCGTCACGCTCGTGCGCAGATCTTGCATTGGAAACCGGATGGCACGCCCGACTTCGGCCGGCCGGCTCCTGATGCCGCGCCCGACCTTGAGCCTGAATTGTTTTAACAGCAGCTCCCTGCATCACCTGGTTTCACACATCGAATGTTTTTATGAGTAACGAATTCTCTCCCGAAGCCGGACTTAGCCGGCGCAACGCCATCAAGATCCTCGCCTCTGCCGCCAGCCTCTCAGCTTTGCGCCTGCCGATGAGTTCGGTTCAAGCCGCGTCAATTTCGGAGCAACCTTCAGGATCGGCGTTGCCGGCCGGCACACCGTTGCCGCCGATGAAAGGCCTTTGGCACGGTGCGGCCTATTATCCAGAGTTATGGCCTGACTCCGAGATCGATCGTGACATCGCGATCATGCAGGAAGTCGGGATTAATCTGGTCCGCATCGGTGAGTTTGCTTGGTCTAAAATGGAACCGGACGAAGGCCACATCTCGCTCGAATATTTTGTTCGCGTGATGGACAAGCTCCACGCCGCGGGGATCAGCACGGTTTTTTGCACACCCACGGCCACACCGCCGATTTGGCTAACCTATCAGCACCCGGAACGTTGTTTCGTCGACGCGAATGGCGTGACGATGATTCATGGGGCTCGTCAGCACGCGAGCTATGATCATCCCGATGTGCAAGCGGCTTGCTGGAAAATTGTTGAGGCGTGTGCGCACGCCTTGGGAAAGCATCCCGGCCTCGTCGGCTGGCAAATTGACAACGAGCTCAAATGCCACGTGGCGGAAGATTTCAGCGCCGCCTCTGAGGCGCGATGGCACAAGTGGCTCGAACAACGCTACGGCACGATCGAAAAGCTGAACGACGCCTGGGGCGCGGAGATATGGAGCCAAAGGTACCAAAAATTTGAGCAAGTGCCTGCGCCGCGCAAAACGCCCTTCGCGCACAATGCTTCTTTATCCACAGCCTACCTCCAATTTTCCCGTGAGGCGATTGCGGAGTTTCAGGCGACGCAGTGTGCGATTATCAGAAAGTACTCGACTGCGCCGATCACGCACAATTTCAGCCTTGGTTTCGCAGTGAGCTTTGAGCGCATGTGTCAGGACTTGGACTTTGCCTCGTTCGACAACTACTCGCCAGCAGACAAGTACAACATGATTGTGTTGAACTGCGACTTGTTCCGCGCGGCTAAACCGGGACGACCGTTCTGGGTGATGGAGACGAGCTGCACGCACAACGGCTGGCTGAAGAGCTATGAGACGCCGCATTCGCCCGGCTATCTTGTGGCCGAAGCGCTCGCCTGCTACGGACTTGGCGCTCAGGCGTTCAACTATTGGTTGTGGCGCCAGCAGCGTACCGGTTGTGAATTGCCGCACTCCGCAGTGATCAGCGCCTGGGGCAGGCCGAGTGTCGGCTTTGAAGCAGTGAAAGATGTTGAGAAAGCGCGTCGTGCTTTGCTGCCGGTTTTTGAACAGACGTCGCCGGCGCCGGCCGAGGCAGCGCTGACATGGTCGGACCGGGGCCGCACGTTCCTCATTACCGAACCATTAGGTGAAAATTCTGAGTATAAACTTGATTTCCGGCAGCAGATGTCCGCTTGGCATGAACGGCTCATGGATGCCGGGCTGCCGCGCGATGTACGCTTCGAAAACGCGACGCTCGATGGCCTCAAGCTGCTGGTTACGCCGCTCATGCCCTACGTAAGCGACGCGTTTCGCGAACGCGTGCAGGCTTTCGTTGAAGCAGGTGGTGTGTGGATTTGCGGGCCATTGACGGGAACGCGTACGGGAGAACACACGGTGCCTACAGACGCTGGTTTGGGTGCGCTCGACGCGTTGGGTGGCGTGGAAACGGTTTTCAGTTTCCCTGTGACGGGCACGGGTGCGACCGGTGAATTCCAAGGGCTGTCTGCCCCGCTCAGCGGGTGGTGTCAGGCGTTTCGCCCGAACCACGCGGACGCAAAGGCCGTTGGCGCACTCAAATGCGATCGTGCGCCGGGGTTCGCGTTCATCACGGAACGCAAGCTCGGCAAAGGCCTAGTGGTTATGCTTGGGGCACAACCGCAGGCCGACGCTGGTGCTGTATTGCTGACACAACTACTCGCTCACTACGCGGAGCGAGCCGGAGCCAAACGTATCATTTCAAGCAAAGGCACGCTTGTTTGCCCCCGTGTATCCAAAGATGGACGGGTGCTTTGGTTAGCGATCAACCTTGATGGCCGAGGCGGTCAGGTCGAACTCCCGCGTTCTGCGAAGGATGCAGTGAGCGGCGCCTCGTTGCCAGCCGGTGCACTCAAGCTGGCCCGTTACGAGCATCGTGCTGTTTGGATTTAGTGAACCGCAATTTTTCAACGCTTATGAAACCACCCTGTAGTTTAGCATTGTTTGCTTTTATCGTTGCGGCGCTTGCCGCTTCGGCCAGCGCACAGCCTGCCGCTGGTAATTCAAAAATCGAGGCGACCCTCCGAGCCGACAAGCCCGGCCCGGTCATCAGTAAAAATATCTACGGTCAGTTCGCAGAACATTTAGGCCGTTGTATCTATGAAGGGATTTGGGTGGGCCCGGATTCCTCGATACCGAATATCAAAGGTTATCGCACAGATGTGGTTGAGGCGCTGAAGAAACTTTCTGTCCCACAGCTCCGGTGGCCGGGCGGTTGCTTTGCCGACGAGTATCATTGGAGGGACGGCATCGGTCCCCGCGAGAAACGTCCATCGATGTATAACTCGCATTGGGGTGGCGTCGTGGAAAATAATCATTTCGGCACGCACGAATTTTTGGACTTTTGCGAACTCATCGGCACCGAACCTTACGTTTGCCTCAATGTCGGGAGTGGCACGGTGCAGGAAGCGATGGAGTGGGTTGAATATATGACCTCAGATGCGCAGTCGCCGATGGCTAATCTTCGCCGAGCCAACGGCCGTGAAAAACCGTGGAAAGTGCCGTTCCTCGCTGTGGGCAACGAGAGCTGGGGCTGCGGCGGCAATATGCGCCCGGAATTCTACGCGGACAATTACCGCCGCTATAACACCTTCGTGAAGGATTATAATCGCGACGCGTATCGCTTCTACCGCGTGGCGGGCGGGCCGAATGCGAGTGACTACAACTGGACCGAGGTGTTGATGACTATTGCGGGGAAACAGATGAGCGGCCTTTCCCTTCATTATTATACGCTACCGACGGGAAGCTGGCGCGGATCGAAAGGGAAATCCACCGGCTTTGGCGAAGCTGAATGGTTTGCCACGATCAGTCGCACGCTCTTTATGGACGAGCTGCTTTCGAAGCATATCGCTATCATGGATCGTCACGATCCTGAGAAAAAGGTGGGGCTTGTCGTGGACGAATGGGGCACTTGGTACGACGTGGAAGCAGGCACTAACACAGGTTTTCTCTATCAACAGAACACAGTGCGCGATGCCATCGTTGCCGGTCTTAACCTGCACCTTTTCCATAAATACGCAGACCGCGTCAGCATGGCCAACATCGCTCAGATGATCAATGTGCTCCAGGCGATGATTCTCACCGACAAAGAGAAGATGGTCCTCACGCCGACCTATCACGTCTTCGAAATGTATAAACCGCACCAGCATGCCACGCTTTTGCCCGTGGAGATTTCCTCACCGAACTACACCTTTGATGGCAAATCTGTGCCGGCGGTGAGTGCTTCGGCGTCCCGCGATTCTGCCGGCGCGGTGCATCTTTCCCTCGTCAATTGTGAGCCTAACAAGGCGCAGACCGTCTCGTGCAGACTTGTTGGTCTTGCTGCCAAGACAGTGACAGGCCGCATTCTCACCGGGCCTGCGATGGACAGCCGTAACACGTTCGAATCGCCAAACACGGTGGAGCCGCAGGCGTTTGCGGGCGCCACACTGAAAAGCGAGATAGTTGAGATCGTACTGCCCGCGAAGGCAGTCGTGATGCTCGAGCTAAAGTAAGCGACCCTACAAAAAAGGAAGCCGCCACGGCTGCGACGCAGCTCTGGCGGCTTGGCGACGTCACAACACAAAATAACTGCTGTACGCGGTGATCGCCCAGAAAACTACTATTACGGCCACCGTCGTTCTTAACCATCGTGTCTCAGGCATCGTCTCGAAACCTGCGGCGAAGAGGACCGCGAAGCACGGAGTGGCTCCCAGCGCGTAGCTCGCCTTTGCTGTGCTGTAGATAGGTACTTTTAAAAATATAGAAAGCAGTGCGATGAGATATACGGAAACAGCAAAAGTACATAGCATCACTCCGAGGTTGGCTTTTGCCGTGAAGCCTCGGCAAAAACCGACGATCATTAAACTGGTGGGTAGAAGCGCGAGGAGTGCGCACGCGAGCATGGCGTTGAAGTTCCAAGGCGGCTTGCTTGAAAAATCAAGGATTCCGCTGAGTGAAGCGTCTAACCAAAAGGTCGAGTAGAGTGAGTCCCAGAATCCGTTCGTAGAGGAGTAGATCGGACGGGTTAATGAAGCTCCGAAGGCGATGAAGTCCGACGGGAGCCGATACCCAGGATTTTGCCACCACGCCTGACTTCCCCCGAGTTCCCAACTTCCGTAGGAAAAAAGGGAACCCTGAAGTAGCCAATTTCGGACGTAGTACCAGCCGCATATTGCTGCGATGGCGGTCGCCATTATTGAGAAATTTGTCCCAATCTTCCTCCAACTGCGCGTGTGGTCGTCTGCCCAAAGTAACGCGGCTGTCGCAATCGGGATGAGGAGAAACGCCGTGAGTTTGGTAAGTAAACCGAAACCAATTAATAGACCCAGTAAAAGAGCGTCGCTCTTGCTCGGAATTTTTTGTTTTTGAACCAGGTAAAGCGCGTAAGTGATCCCAATGCTGATGAGCATACCTGCCATCGGCTCGTTTCCGACTACCTGGGCCATGTAGAGATTCATTGGTAGCAATCCCGCGATCAAAATGCCGAGCGATTGCGTGAGCGGCTTGTCGGGGATAACGTTTTTAATTGCCCGAAATGAAAGCTCCACCTGCACCGCTCCGCAGATGAACGGAATAAAGCGCAGGCTGGTAAGTAACACGCCGCTACTTGCGGTGAAAAAGGTGGTGAATGTGAACCACGCCGCCGAAACGAGATAATAAAGCGGTGGTTGAAACATCTGCCATCCATCTTTGGCCAGAGGGATGCGGTGTTGCTGAATTATATGAGTGATATAGTCTAGGTGATCCTTGATATCATGACCGACGATGAGCGGTACTTTGGGAATATTATTCCACGCCAACGCCACCCATGCTGCTAACACACACCATTTGGTGATCACCGCTAAGTTGGCGTGTATGGCGTCTCGGAATCTCGTCCGTATCGCTATATACAACAATATGACTCCCCCTGTTAGTGCCGCTCCGCTTGGCAGCCATTTTAGCAGTGCTACCCATGGCGAGTGGAATGCCAGCGAGGCATCGGGCGGCTCTTTATGACCGATCTTCGCGGTGAGAAACCAATCCTTGCCATCGAAGGAGAAAAGCCAGCTTTCATCTGTATTTAACGCGGCAACTGAACTGCTGGTTTGAATTATGGCGGGTGCGAGTCGGTTGGAGACAACTACGGTTAGCGTATGTGAACCGGGCGTCAGCTTGTTCGCGATATTGCATTCAACCTTTCGCCGCCATTGATCTGGGTTATTCTGCAAGATGAGGGCGTCATCCAAGTATGCTTTTGCATCCGAATACCCGCGTAGGGCAAAAACTGCGTCCTTTGGCATTTCTGCGATCTCAAACCGGCGCTGATAGATCTTTTTTTCTTCGACCGGGAGCGTCCCGACGACGTAGCGACTATTGGCCTCGATCCACTCGCCGCAATCATTCTCAACCAAGAGCGGGGCATGCCCGCCTGACCAAATCGCCCTGGCGAGGTCCACGGCCAATGGCAAAAGCAGAATTGCCAGTCCTAGCACGAAGACGGTTCTCCGCGTGGGTATTGGTATCATGGATGCACGGATTTTGGTGCCCCTGGCCGGACTCGAACCGGCACGTCCTTTCGGACAAGGGATTTTAAGTCCCCAGCGTCTACCATTCCGCCACAGGGGCGAGGCACGGCATCGACTGTTGCGGACGGCGAACGCGCGTCAATCGGGATTGTGCGTACCTCTTGCTATAACAAAAACATGCCTTGCAGCCCTCTTCTCACGGCGCAATCTGCACCGTCGTGAAGATTGGTTTTCTTGGGGGCAGTTTCGACCCCGTTCATTTCGGACATCTGATTGCCGCCCAGGACGCGCTGGAGCAATACCAGCTGGATAAATTGGTTTTGGTGCCCGCTGCGCAAGCTCCGCTGAAGCCAAATGACGTGCAGTCTTCGTCGGCCGACCGATTCGAGATGCTGCGTGTCGCCACGGAGTGGGATCACCGATTCGAAATTTCCGATTTCGAACTCAAGAAGGGTGGTGTGAGCTATACCATTGAGTCGGTTCGCTATTTTCGGGCTGTTTATCCCAATGATCGGCTCTTTTGGATCATCGGCGGAGACCAGCTGCCTAAGATGCATCTTTGGCGGGATATCGAGGAACTCGCGCGCCTTATCGAGTTTATTTTCCTGGAGCGTCCGGGTCATCCGATCAAAGCTGTGCCACCTATATCGGGCTTGAGGCTGCATCGCTGCGATGGGCACCTTGTGGAGATTAGCTCGACGGAACTTCGCGACCGAATCCGGCGTGGGTTGTCGCTCGATTACTTTGTTCCGCATAAGGCGATTGTGTACATTAAAGAAAAGCGTCTTTATCTTTGAATCTGCATGAAATCGAAAAAAGCGAAGGTTTCCATTCCCACTCTGCTCACGGATATTTGCCGCGTTCTGGACGACAAGAAGGCTGAAGAGGTCAAAGTCCTGCGCGTGAGTGCTCAATCGTCGATTACCGACTATTTAGTTCTGGCGAATGGCACCTCGGAACCGCATCTGCGTGCGTTGCGCGTAGAGTTGGAGAAGGTGATCGATCGATCGGGCACGCGCATCGTGGGAATGGATACGGAGCAGGGGAGTGGGTGGCTGGTCATCGATGCTTTCGATATCATGGTGCATGTTTTTACTCCTGAAAATCGTCGCAAGTACGCTTTGGAGGCCTTGTGGAAGGATGCTGAAGATTTACCGCTCCAAGGCGTTCTGAAGGTTGCCGCTGTAGAGAAGCCGAAGAGGCGCGCGGCTGCGCCCAAAAAGTCGAAACCGGCCAAAACAAAGCGGAAATAAGCAAATTTCGGCCCCTTTAGATGTGGGCTGTCGTTTTACTGGGCTGATTCAGTGTCACCACCTAGGGGGAGGCCCTCAATTTCTCTTCGATAATGCAAGGTTTTAACACCTTCTTAACGGCCTTTCCGCTTGTGCCGGGGCTGTTTTGTACCGATGATTTGCGGACTGCTCACCCCTGAGCGCTCATATTATAACGTTAACGTATAATCAGGAAAACTATGAAAATCCAACGTTCCACCAAGGGCTTCACCCTTGTCGAAATCATGATTGTGGTCGTCATCATCGGCCTCCTCGCCGCAATGGCCATCCCCGCCTTTCAAAAGGTGCGTCGCGACTCGATCCGCAAGACAGTCGTGAATGACGCCCGTATCCTTTCTAACGCTGCTCAGCAGTATTTCATGGATAAAGCTGTCACCACGGTTGCTAGCAGCGTTCTTGTAGGAGCGGCTGAAAGCAATTACATCAAAGCCTTGAGTAAAGGGAACGCTGTGGCTGCCACGAGCGATCCGCTGACGACATCCTCTGCCTATACTCTGTCGATTAGCAACCCATTGCTCGGTAGTTCAGCATTGAGCTTCGATAACGAGGGCAAGCTATACAACACAGGCGATCCATATTGATCGCTAATTAGATTGTAGATCTATATATTATAGGGCATACATTATAGTATGCCCTTTTTGCTATGCAAAAGAGGGCCTTCACATTGCTGGAGATCATGATTGTTGTCGTGATCGTCGGTATGCTGGCAGCTTTAGCGTTTCCAGTGTACGTAAAAGTTAGGTTGGATGCTGTTAGAAAAACGGCGGTCAATGATGCGAGACTGTTAGCAGCTGCAGTGAATCAATACTGTACTGATAAGGGCGTTACCACTGTACCTGTTTCTATTCTTCTCGGGGAGGGGCGTTTTATAAAACAGCTATCGCCCGGGAACACTGTTTCTGCTGCTGGTATGGAATTGGCAAGTTCCTTCACTTATACTATAAATCATCCGTTTTTCACTGCGGGGGCATTGACGTTCGATGCTGACGGACGCTTAATCGCCGACCCGAACTAATATGTCTAGATTGCTGCCTTTCGGACCGCGCTTTCAGGCGCTCGTCTTTTGTTTGTTCATTGTTGCGGCGATATTCTTGGTGTACGGTGGAATAGTTGAGCACCCGTTTCATAATTTTGATGATCCGATCTACGTTACCAATAACTATTACGTGCAGCATGGCCTAACGTTAGAAGGCGTGGAGTGGGCGTTTCGTAGCTTGGATGGTGCTAATTGGCATCCGCTTACTTGGCTCAGCCATATGCTCGACATAGAAGTGTTTGGACATAAGCCCGCCGGGCACTATTTTACCAATATACTGCTGCACTGCATAGCTTCGCTTTTGTTGTTTTTGGTGGTTTTAAAAATTGGTAAAAATACCATTCTCGCATTCGCAGTAGCCTTGTTATGGGCTATTCATCCCGCCAACGTAGAATGCGTTGCTTGGATATCTCAGCGCAAAGCGCTGCTTAGCGACTGTTTTATATTCGGTGGAATGTTGGCGTATTCGAACTACAAGAATACGAGAGGACGCATAGTTTATCTGGTGTGCATTATGATGCAGATGCTTGCCTCGATGTCGAAGCCCACGGCTGTACTCTTCCCCGTAGCACTTTGTCTCATCGATTTTTCTGAACCTTGCAACGCGAGCTTTACGGGGAATATTGCTGATTTTATGAAGGTTTCTGGCAGGAACTTAAGAGGGCTTTTGTTTAATAAACTCCCGTTTATATTTATTGCTGGATACCTTTCGGTGTTGACGTTTGTAGCGCAGGATGGCTCTGGCGCCACCGGTTACACTTACAAGCATACTTTAGCAAGGCGATGCGGGAATGCATTAGAGTCGCTATTCGATTATACGGTTAAAGCATTTAGCACTCCGGAGACCTCGATTTTATACGTGATTAGGCCTTTGATCGGTCTGCGAGTTTTCTACGGGGTGGTGGTGCTAATTCTGCTAGTCCTAGCTGCTATCGCTGCAGTAAGGCGGGTTCGTGCTATCGCAGTGGGCGTAGGTTGGTATTTGTTGATGTTCTTACCTACCATCGGCCTCGTCCAAGTAGGCTCTCAAAGACTAGCGGACCGTTACCTTAATCTCCCGCTGATTGGCCTTATAGTTGCGGTATGTTTGAGCGTATGGGTCGTTTTTATTCACTCACGGTTTCGCTACATGGCCATTGTGGCCCTGAGTGCCTGGGCTTTAGGATTGGGCTTTCAAGCTCGCTCCCTATGTGTCAACTGGGGGGACGATTTACGGCTTTCCTTGAATGGCATAGCTGTTGGCGGACGGTCGTTCTCGATGTTGCTGAATTGTTCAGCCTCCGCGATTCAGCGGAAGCACTACGAAGAGGCGAGGCGATATTTGGCGATGGCGACGGATGAGGCAAAGGCTATGCAGAACCTTGCTGTAATTGACATGTATGAGGGGAAGTTTGAAGAAGCCCTTGCCAAGGCGCGCCGTCTGCTAGGAAACAAGGAGACACGCCTTGTGGGTGCTACGATCGCAGGGAATGCGCTTACAAGCTTGCAAAGGCATGGTGACGCACGGCGTGCGTACAAGGCTGCGATTGACCTGCTTCCTCCTAATCGGACGTATTTGCTGAATATGGAAGAATTGAGATCTTCTCTTCCCGCTATGGAAGCGCGTGAAGCACTTCTCGAAAAGAAGGGCCTCGATGAACGTGTTGTAAAACCGGAGGCGGGCGCGGGGACAGGTGGCTCGCCTTAAGCTCGTTTTTTGACTCAGTTCGCTGATTTGTTCGCGGCTTTCAGCTCCCATAGTGCTATATAGTTGCCCTCTCGGCTTTTGTATTTTAGCACTGCATCGTATCTGATCATATAATTATTACCCGAATACCTATCAACCATAAATACTGGGCGATAGTAGGTGCTTAGAAAGTGCGATTTCCAAAGGTATAAAGGATGGAGCTGTTCGGCGTCAGGTTGCAGTTCATTAAGGTGCACTTCTACGAAGTAACGTGGATTGTTGGCCTCCAGATCCAATATAAGAGTTCTCTGCATTAGCGTCGCATAGGGTTGGTTTTCAAGCAGCGGATATAAATATATAAAGTTTGTAACCGACCTCCTTTTTGAATAAAAATATATTTCCGGATCGGAGCCAAATACGAAGATTTTGTCGTTTTTTTGGCTGTGGCGCTCAATGTAATCAGCTACTTTTACAGTTTCGTTGAATGGGTTTCCGTGGTATATTTCCTGAATAATCTCTTCCGAAGACATTTTGAAAAACTGCTTCGCTTCCCCGCTCACCATGATCGCACAAAAGCAAATGCATATGAGTAAAGTTGCCCTTTGGTGGATGTGCGTTTGAAAACGATTGCACACTAATGCCGACAGCTTGTGAAAAAAAGCAGCTGCTGCCAATGCCGTGGCAGGAAGAAGTTGGATCCAGTAATGAGCCCTGCAGATCAGCCCTAAGCACACTCCAGCTAGCGAAAAAGCTAGGAATGAGCCGATTAGCGGCAACCGATAACTCTGAGCGAGCTGCTTGGCTCTTGGGAATAGGAATAGAAGGAGCGCAGGTGCGACAAAGATCCAGCCGTATCCATCGAGATAAAGGGATCGGATATTACGTCCGATGGTACTACCGGCCTGGGAAATAGTCGACGAGTAGTGGCTGGCGTATTGGAAGGTCCAGAATACGAACGTGTCGAGGCACCCTAGCGATCTGAGCACTACCACCGTGAGTGCAAATGGAGCAAAAGCCCCGATGGTAAAATATAGTGCAGTGCGCAGGAACTTTCGTGGCGAGCGCCACGCGCAATGCTCCAATAAGGCGTACACGATCCCGAAAAGGAAGAAATAGAAGCCTGATTGTTTTGAAAGGTAGGCAAAGCCGCTGAATACCCCAGCTACAATTAATAGCGGAGTAGATTTTCTCTTAAGCGCTGATCCCAAAACCACCAAGCCGAGTATTCCCCAGAATACGACAAAGTGCGTCGCGTGAGCCATGGGGCCTAGAAACGAAAAGCTCAGCGAAGAAGTTGCATAAATTATGGCCGCAGCGATTGCGATGGTTTCGTCTGAAAAGATCCGTTTACCAAACAAGTAGATTAAATAAGCGGTGGCTATATTTAATACCAGCAGTCCATAGTGTATGCCGCTGGTTGTTTGCCCGAAGACAGCTTCAATGACTGCGTATCCCACGTAAGTTCCAGGGAATTTCATATTGGCGGCTTCCCGATAAGGCGGTATGCCCTGCAGAATTAATTGGCCAATATACGCGTATTCACCTTCATCACGCTCAAGCGGCGTTGAGGCGAGCCTGATTCTGACGGTGATGACTAGTGCTAGCGTGAGGACAGCCGCGACTAGGCAAAGCAGATTGAATTTTTTTTTGGGGGCCCGGGGGGCAGGGTTGCCAGTACTTTCTGATTTTTGAGGAAAACTGGGATCTCGCATTTTGGGGCTCAGGATTAAAAGCTAGAACACAGCGGAATACTGTGCTCGCGCTGTGCTGTGGTAGTTCGTAAGGATGTTTAGTTAGTCTGTTACAGAAATATACATTGTACTAATGTTGTTTCGTAACGTTGTTGGCACAAGAAGCCGATGAGCTAGGCGAACGACGGTTGGGCACCCGTTAGCTTGGCGAGGCGGTATTGAAGGCTGACCTTGATGCAGCCTAGCCCGTAAGTGACGCTCCGCCGGAAATTGATGGAAGATGCTTCCGCGAAATATTTTGTCGGGCATGTGACCTCGGCGATGGTGTGCCCCTTCCAGCAGACTTGCGCGAGAAACTGGTTGTCGAACATGAAGTCGTTGGAAAGGTGGTCCAGCTTCATGGACTCGAGCAACTCTCGGGAATAGGCTCGGTAGCCTGTATGATACTCTGAAAGCTTCTGCCCCATCAGTATATTTTGGGTGATGGTTAGGAGGCGGTTCGACACGTACTTCCAGTAAGGCATGCCACCGCGGAGCGCGTGGCCACCGAGAATTCGCGAGCCCAGTACACATGGGTAGAGTCCATTGGCGATCATCGTCACCATCGCTGGGATCAGCATCGGTGTGTATTGGTAGTCCGGATGCACCATGATGACGATGTCGGCGCCCTGTTCGAGAGCGAGGCGGTAGCAGGTCTTCTGGTTGCCGCCGTACCCCAGGTTCTTTTCATGCACGTGGACCAGTACGTTTGGTAGGGTGCGGGCAACTTCTGCCGTGTTGTCGCGGCTGAAATCGTCCACCAAGATGACTTGGTCTACGATTTTTTGCGCCATCACTTCCTCGTAGGTTTTTTGAAGAGTTTTGGCCGCGTTGTACGCGGGCATCACGACGACGATCTTTTTATCGGAGTACACGAGAGGACGGGGGTGTAGCTTATGACTGCGGCGGCGAGAGTATCCGGCGGTGGCAGCGGCACAAGGTTAAGATTTTACGATTTTACGGAGAGCAGCTGCATCTAGTCACGAGGCTTACGAAGCGATCCACGACTTCCCCAAGTCTTCTCGCAATTCTGTTTCGACAGAAAGGCATAAAGGTGTTTTCGGTAGCAATTCCTCCATGAAACAATCCAGTATGCTCGGAAGTCTCTGGTGGATTGGCTTAGAGCGGGCGTTTCGGCTTGTTCTAGGTATTGGAATCGGCGGTCTGGTGGGCAGGTATCTGGGAGCTGAAGACTATGGTCGGCTCCAAGTGGTGCTCACTTGGGCGGGCATGTTAACCGCCGTTGCTAACCTGGGGCTTGATACTATTCTTGCACGTGAGTTTGCTACGGCCAATTCAGTCCGGGCCTCGGAATTGTTTGCAACGGCCTTTGTCCTGCGCCTCTTGGGGGCGGCAGTCGGGTCGCTGATTTTGGTGGGTGTCGGGTGGTTGTCTGCTGATGCGTCGCTTCGTGCTGTCGTTTTTGCGTCCGCAATAGCCACCTTCCAGCCCTTCGCGGTAATTCCTGAAATACGGATGCAGGCGCGGGGTCTCAATAGGGCTTCGATGCGAATCCAAATGATTATTATGCTGGCGGGAGCATCGATACGTGTATTGGCGGTATATAGCGAAGCACCAGTAGCTGTTTTTGCCGCGGTAAGCAGCTTCGAGGTTCTTGGTTTGTTTGTGATGTTTTATTCTTCCCGCGTTTGCGCTTCGGTGAAGTTTTCTCTTAGGCGGTACTCTCTAGCGACGGCGACCTATCTTTTACGGCAGAGTGCGCCATTGCTGATTTCGGTCTTAGCGGCGGCAATTTACCAGAGAATCGATCTGCTGCTGGTCCAGCGTTTTTGCACGGCAACCGAGGTGGGGTTGTATGGGGTGGCAGTCAGGATGACGGAGGCGGCCTATTTTGTCCCTTGTGCATTGGCCGGTGCCGCGGTGCCCCGGCTATCGATCGCGCGCCAAATGGGATTTGCTGCGTATCGAAAAGGATATGAAGCCTGCCTCTGCCTTGCTGTTTCGATTGGTATCATTCTATCTGTCGGCTTTTTGGTCAGCGCCCCTTATTTGGTAAAAATCATTTATGGGCGAACGTTCGAGGGAGCGATCGAACTTTTGCAGATACGTGGATTTGTTCTCTTCTTTATTTCTACGGAGATCGGGCGAACCTTTCGTCTCATCCAAGAGGGGAAGATAAAGTTAGTAATGTATGCGCACCTGTGCGGGTTGGCGGTGATAGCGACTTTTGGTGGATTTTTTGTGAAAAATTGGGGTGTAGCGGGAGGTGCTTGGTGTGCCGTGGGGGCGACGGCAGTCCCGGGTTGGATTGCGGCGCTGCTTTTTAGCGAAACTCGCAAGGATGCGTGGCGGATCGTTGCCTGCAGTGTTAGGCTCGATTGGTGGTGGAAATCGTTCTTATATATCGCGGGTGGCAAGTTGGACGAAAATATACGTGAAAAAACGATATGAATAACCTAGATAATGGCAGCTGCTGGGACGCTTACTTCAAGTATCGCTCCGTAGATAAGTCCTTATATAAAGATCACAAGCTGGCGAATTACGTTGCTGCCTGCCTGCCAAAAGAAAGCTCGGCAACGATTGCGGATCTGGGATGCGGATTTGGGCAAAATTTGCTAGCGATGCGGAAGATGGGGTACACCAATTGCTATGGCGTGGAGCCTTCCGAAGAGGCATCGGCGTGGGTGGCATCCCAAGGGATCGACGTCTTCCGCACGACGATTGAGAAATTTGCTTCTGAGCGCCCTCGGCTGGCTAAGTTTGTCTTAATGACCCATGTCCTTGAGCACATTCCAAAAGATCGAGTGATCCCCGTTCTTTCTCAAATCAGGGAATCGATTCTGGATTCGGATGGCATGCTATTGGTGGCCGTACCAAATGCCGCTTCGGTTACGCATTGCTATTGGCGCTATGAGGACTGGACTCATACTTGTCTGTTTACCTCTGGCAGTTTGTTGTTCGTTTTGCAGGCAGCCGGTTTTAGCAATATTGAGATTATAGACCCAGATAGCATGATGAAGACCCGGCCGTGGGTGAGGCCGCTCAGGCGCGCATGCCTGAGCGTATATAAGAGGTATCTTAATGCTTTGTGTCGGTTAACCGATTCCAGCTTTCACAAAAGCAGTCCGTTGGTTCTCTCTTTCGAAGTGAAAGCTTTGGCGAAAAAGTAATCGAACGTGGATCTTAAACGACCTGTAGAGTCCTGACTTCGTTATACAATGGTTCTTTCTCCTCAGCGTTTTTTCAGGGCTGTTTGGCGCGATCTTAAACAATATTATGTTCAGCCAAATCTAATCGCTCTTATCTTCCGGAAGACAAAAAGTGGAGCGGATTTTAAGAATTGGTCGGATGTCGGTTCCATATTGGTGGTCAAGCTGGACGAGATAGGAGATTTTGTTCTTGCGACTGCTTTTCTTCGAGAACTTCGGCGTAATTGTCGCGGCGGGAAAATTGTTCTTGTTGTGGCTGCTCAGGTTTACAATCTGGCCGAGACATGTCCCTACGTGGACAAAGTTTATAAGTTTAACCACAAAGTGGAGGGTCATTTTGGGGTTTTGCGCCGTCGGTTCCGTGCTCTGATGTTTGCTTATAGAAACTTATGGGCAGAACGATTTGAGGTAGCCGTGGTTCCGCGATTCGAT
Source organism: Nibricoccus sp. (assembly GCA_047600805.1). Classification (GTDB taxonomy): domain Bacteria; phylum Verrucomicrobiota; class Verrucomicrobiia; order Opitutales; family Opitutaceae; genus JADKHC01. The sequence goes on along the minus strand of JASGKG010000001.1, from coordinate 3,125,799 downwards.
GCCGACACCTATGGCGCCACTGAAATTGCAGCCTTTTCCAACGCGAACACGGTCATTGGTTATTCTGAAAAGTGCACGATACTCAAATCCACAGCCAATCCCGGGTATGATGCGCTTCTTTCGCACACTATCAAGCCGGGTGAACATCGGGGTACTGAAATGCGTGCGAATCTATATATCTTGGAGAAGTTCCAAGCTGTCGTGAATTCGTGCGAGTCGGAGCTTTGGTTAACGAAGGAAGATGAGACATTCGCCGCTTCGCGACTTAATCGCGTGGGAAAATATATTGCCGTAGCGACAGGAGCGTCCAAGCCCGACAGGTGCTGGCCGATTGAAAAGTACCAAGAGCTCGTTAGGTGGTGTTCGGAGGAATATGGGCTCACGCCGGTTTTAATTGGTTTGGTAAGCGATCCAAAACTGTCAGGCGCACTCAGCCTCTTGGGAGAGACGACGCTCAGGCAAGCTGCGGCTGTGCTCAAACGCTGTGTCTTGTTTGTAGGAAACGATAGCGGGCCTAAACATATCGCCGCTGCTATGCGCACCCCCGTTGTCGAGATAAGTGCGCTGCGATTGGGGAAAGATCCTCTGCACCCCAATAGTCCGGACCGGTTCCAAGCGTGTTCTGCTGCACAGGTTGTCGTGAGACCGCCCCAAGGTGGCCCGGGCGACCTAGCCATAGATGAAATCACTGTAGAACAAGTTCAGGCCGCCGTGAGATCCTTGCTTGCCTCGACAGTTCTTTGGAAAAAATAGACAGACCTCAACGATCCGACCCGCCATGCCCGTTCCCATATTAACTCTGGTCACCATCACCAAAGTGGACGAAACTGGATTAAGTGCCACGCTCGCAAGCACCCGTTTTGTGCGGCGTTTGGATCGGGTTCAGCATATTGTACTCGATGGCGCCGGCATAGAGCAGAAGGCTGCTGAGGCTGCCGGATGTCTGTGGGTTGAGCAGCGCGGCAGGGGTATTGCCGGAGCTTTTAACGAGGGTCTCGCGGCAGCGGCTGGCGATTGGGTGTGGTTTCTTAACGGTGGTGATGCAATCCACGAGGATTTGCAGGCTGAGTGGTTGCTACAACATCTCTCTAGGACACGTGCTGACGTGGTGATCGGTATGATTCAGTTCGAAGGGGAAGCTGCTCCACGCCGATTGCCACATGTTTCGTATCAGTGGCCGTTGATTGCGTGCTGGCTCCCTCATCCCGCTACGATCGTGCGTCGTGAGTTGTTGTCGAAAGCGGGCGGTTTTGATGAACGGTGTCGTGTGGCGATGGATTATGACCTTTGGTTTAGGCTTTTAAAGAGGCCGATTGCTCTCGATGTCCTATCGATTCCCTTCACGCGCTTTGATCGGAACGGAGTTAGTGAACGCCCGGCGAGTAGATCACTGGCGACCGCGGAAACGGCTAACGTAATTCTTCGTCATAGCGGTCACTTTGTTGGCGAAGGACTGTGGGTCGGTGCCCGAATTATGCGACGACTCGCTTGGGCGCTAGGTGCTTGGATGAAGTATAAATTTGTTCGCCGTGCCTCGGATGGAAAATAGGTCACCAAAAGTGGTTTTCGTTTTGCCAGGAGCTTCGCCCCTCCCTGGCGGTGGAGCGCGGATAGTATTCCAATACGCCAATGCGCTGGTTGAGTTCGGCTGGAACGTAACCGTTGTCATGCCGTGTGGCCTTCGTGAAACTTCAATGGTACACCGTGCGCTCCGTGAGTCCCGGTATTGGATTTGGAGAGCTACTCGCCAATATCGGCCGAACCGATGGATGAGGATCAATGATCGTGTCAGTTTGCGCTGGGTTCGCAATCTCACGGCCAATGCGGCCCCCGTGGCGGATGCTGTTATAGCGACTTCTGTTCAGACGGCCGAAGCTGTATCGCTATGGCCGAGCCAATGCGGTGCCAAATTCTATTTTGTGCAAGGTTACGAGAAGTGGGATTTCCCTGAAGCGCGCGTTCACGCCTCCTGGCGGTTGCCGTTCCGCAAGATCGCGATCTCTCGTTGGCTTTGCGCACTCATCGAAAAAGCGGAGGCGTCAGCCGAGTATCTGCCGAATGGTTTGGATCAGAATGCCTTTGGAGTCGATGTCGAGCCGGAGGGCCGTGCTCCGTGTCTTCTTTGGCCGCACCATCGTTTGGCGTTCAAAGGGTCGGCTGATGTCTTGCGGGCGATTTTGGGCCTAAACGGCGTGGATATCTGCTCTTTCGGCACGGGCAGCCCACCTCGCAGTGATCGCATGTCGATTAGTTATTTCCGGAATCCTTCGCAATGTGAGCTACGCGAATTATATAATCGTGCGAGCGTGTTTATTGCGCCTAGTCATTCGGAAGGCTGGGGACTTCCAGCTTGCGAGGCTTTGCAGTGTGGGTGTGCACTTGCTGCGAGCGATATTGGGGGACATCGAGAGTTTCTCCGTGATGAGCAGAACGCGTTACTGCACGAACCTGGAAGGGTGGAACAGTTGAGGCAGAATATTCAACGGTTGCTATCTGACGCTCGATTGCGGAGTCGACTGTCTTCGACGGGCATCGCGGATATGGCGAAGCTTCGCGTCGAGTCGAGTGCGGCGCGGCTTGACGAGATTTTGTTAACCGCGATCCGATGAATCCAAGTGGGCGAGTTCAGAATTTTTCGACCCGCGATATCGGTGTTGTCGTCGTGACCTATCGGCCTGCGGGAGACTATTGCGCCCGCCTTTCTAAGATGGCCTCGCAGGGCGCCACCATGGTGATCGTTGATAATGGTTCGGCTGAGCCGGAGCGAACGTGCCTCGAGGAGCATAGTAGAAGGCATCAGTGGACATTTATTTCGAACGCGACAAATCGAGGCGTCGGAGCTGCGTTGAACCAGGGAGTGGACGTGCTGGCGAAATTCGGACTGGCTTGGGCGCTGCTCTTTGATCAGGACAGTGAGCCCTCTGCCTCGTTGTCAGAAACTATGATGGAGACGTTAAGGAGACATTCATCGCCTTCAAAAGTCGCGGTGATTGGAACCAGTTTTTACGATACAGCCACAGGGGGGCGGCATCGCATTTTGAGGTCCCATCCACGCTGTCATCTTTGGTTTCAGAAAGTGAAGGTTGCGTCCGATGATTTAGAATCTGTGACCATGGTGATTACCTCGGCGTCGTTGGTGAGTGTTAGAGATTATGAGAAGGTCGGCCGCTTTGATGAAACCTTGTTTATCGACTACGTTGACACTGACTTTTGCCTGCGTTGTCGCGCCACGGGCCAGCTGATAGCGGTTTCGGCGGCCGCCAGGATTGAGCATACATTAGGGGCGAGAACAAAGAAGCGCTGGATGGGTTTTAGTATCAGGCCAACGAACCATTCAGCCGTCAGGCACTACTATATCGCGAGGAACCGTATGTTAATGTGGAGGCGGCATCGTCTCACCCCGTTTCATTGGTGGGTGTTCGATCTGCTGACGAGCGCTCTGTGGTTGGCGAGGGTGGTTTTCGCGGAACCTTCAAAATGGGCTAAAGTGCGTGCTATGGTTCTTGGCACAAGAGACGGCGTTTGTGGGCGGATAGGGCCTTGTCCTGAGGCGGTGAGACTATCGATAGAAAAATGACTACTTCTTTGTCTATAGTGATTGTCGCCTGGCGTTCCGTCAAAGATATCGGGCCGTGCCTTCATTCCCTCTATGAGGATGGATGGGGAAATGACGTGGAGGTCGACTGTGTTATCGTGGACAACTCCCTCAATGAGGATGGAACGGGGGATTTCGTCAGGCGTGAGTTTCCGCAGGTGAAATATGTTCTTCCGCCGGCAAATCTTGGGTTTGGCGCGGGAAATAATCTCGGTTTCGCGCAAACTTCTGATGAGTACGTGCTTTTTCTTAATCCAGATACGATCTGTAATGCAGCGGCTTTGGAGCATTGCCTGAAACGATTGCGAAATGAGCCGGGCATCGGACTCATTTCGCCGAAATTAGTTCAGGCGGATGGTTTTATGGATTTGGCCTGTCGGAGGTCGATCCCGACGATTTGGGACGGTTTTTGCCGAGGTAGTGGCTTGGCGGCGACGTTTCCCAAGAAGAGAACTTTTTCAGGATATAATCTGACTCATCTGCCTGAAGGTGGAACCTACGACGTCGGCGCCATCAACGGCGCGTTCATGATGGGGCGGCGCACGGTTTTTGCAGCGGTGGCGGAGCCCGCGCCAAACGGTGTGTTCGACAAACGGTTTTTTATGTACGGCGACGATCTTGACCTATGCATTCGCGTCGCGCGAGCTGGTTACAGGATTGTCTATGATGGCCGGGTGAGTATCACCCATTTAAAGGGGCAGAGCGTGGCGCAGGACTACTCGCGTATGTCGTCGGCGATTTTCGACGCGAATCGCGATGTTTATTTGAAGCATTTCAACCCCCACAATTCGCGGTTGGTGCGATGGAAGTACGTGTTCGCGTTCGGTCTTTGGAAGAACTTTGCAAGATTTCGGGCGCGACTTCGCGGGCATCGTAAAGTACGGCCGCTTTGAAGAGTCACTTTTGAGACATCAATTCGATCATCAGCGGACCGGGAACGGCAGCGCGTTGCGGGAAAAGCGCACTGGCAAATTCGACAACAAAGACGTCAATCAACCGCGGTGCCAGATCGGGATAACCCGGCCCATCGAGGATGTTATTCATGATCGCGTAATGTTCGCGGGTGACCTCTTGGCCGACGTAGCCGATGGCGCAAGGTTCGGTGTTTCGCAGCAGCGCCGAGAAATTGGTGTGATTGTGGGCGATTCGCTCGAGGGCGGCAGAAATCGCCAGGTCGGAAGGCGGGAAGTATGCTCGGCGGAGGATCGCTTGCGCTCTGTCAGGTTCGTGCTGTGCGCGCTCAAGCAGCTTCCATAGCGGGCCATTGTCGTCTGCTTCTTTTGCCGGGGCGGGGCGTGCTAGCTCGGTGAAAAAGTCACGCTGGCTAGGAAGGGCGCCGTTTAGTTCTTCATTGGTCGGTTCTGCTCCGCCGAGCCACCAGCGGGTGAATGCGGCTGCGTAAACGAAATGGGGTTTGCGCCAAGGTGGTGTATGCGGTGACTCAAGCGCGCGTTGATAGTCGGAGAGTAACTGTCGAATCGTAGCGGTACTCAGGGATTTGAAAGGCTCCTGCTGCCAGAAGGGTGATGCTATGAAAAGCGGATTTGAAAGGCACTCCAGCGCCAGCTGGCGCGTTGCATCTAGCGATTTGTTTTGGCCGAGGAGACTGAGGGCTAATCCGAAGTGAACGGTGTCGCGGTCTGGTAGTAACGCGATTGCTTTTCTAAAATGTGTTTCGGCCTGTTTAGGATCGTCTGGCAGCCAGAGCCATCCCAGAGCTGATTCGACCGGTTCTTGGGCTGCGTCGAGCGCGAGGGATCGATTGAGTTCTTGCCGCGCAATGGCTCGTAGCTTTGCGGCCGCAGCGGCGTCGGTGGATTTTTGTGCGAGCTTTCCCCGCTGCAGCGCAAGTTGATTGAGGTAGTAGGGGTGATGAGGCGCGAGCGCGACCGTTTGCTCAAGCAAGGCCACGCGCTCATTGGCGTCATCTGTACTCCAGGCGCTCTCATAGTGTTGTCGGGCCCGCCAGTTGGGGACGAGCACGATCAGAATGACGACGAAAGCGAGAGCCAGCCCACCGCAGATCAAGCGCGAGGCATGCGAGACGGGCTCGTTTTCTGACGGCCCTGCGAGAACAATCCCCGCGTAGAGCCCGAGCACCGTGACAAACGCCAAAATGTTCAGCTGGTAGTCGGTTGCAAACACCACCGCGTATCCGGCCAAAGCGCAGGCGCTGGCGAAGGCGAACGGCCGGAGCGCGCAATCCCGCGTCCTAATCCATCGCATACATCCTAAAAGTACAGCGATCGCTGACAGAGCTGTGGTCAGCAGTCCCAATAGGCCGTGGTCCACCCAAAGCTGCAGCGGCCCGTTGTGAAGCTGGAATGACGTCTCGACACCTCCCGCGAGTTGCGCGCGAACAGTTGGATACACAAAGGGTGTGATGCCGGGGCCGTGCCCAATCCAGGGACGTTGTTTTGCCAGCAACCAGCCGCCTTGGAGCATTTCAAACCGTTGAATATCGCCTTCACTCCGCAGCCGTGTAACTGCGGGTGAGAGTACAAGTTCGCGGAGGCGGGCGTTCGAAAACCAAAAGACTGCGCAAACGGCGACGGCCGATAGAGCCAGCCAAAGCGTCTGCTTCCGAGAAATACGGTGTGTTGCGACGGCAATAAGCACGGCTGCCGCAACCGAAGCTAAAAGGCCTAAAACCGCGCCGCGGCTGGAGGCGGAAACAAAAGCGATGAGCGATGCCAAGAGGCAGAGCGCCCAGGAGACTCTCCAATAGCCACGCTCCATCCAAACCAGTGCGCAGATCCAAGACGTTGTTAGGAGCGAAAATCCAGCCGTAAAATTCCAGTGGCCGAATGGGTGTAGATTTCGGAAATTGAGTAGAGAATGCACGCTTGCGCTGAAGCCGTGCTGTGGCGGTACTTTATCGAACCATTCCTGTGCCCAATAGGCGAGGCTGCACAGGACCGGGAGTGTCATGCAAAGACCCACAACCCGCGCAATCGGTAAAAACTGGTCCCCGCTCTCGCTAGCGAGGCTTCGCCCGACGACACGATAGACCAATCCACATGTTGCGAGCCCGCTCCAGAGGAATAGAGCGACTTCGATGCTGAAACCGGGGCGAGGACTGAAAAACACACTGACAGCAATGGAAAGCGCCACGACTAATATTGGGATGAGCCGTCGGTTGGGCGTGGCTGGCTTTAAAAGCAGGTCGGCTCCCAGCAGAGCGATTGGAAGCAATAGCGTGAGCTGGCCATAGAACACCCACGGCCAGGTGAAAAAACGAGTCGAAGCGTTCTGAACGCACGAGAAGAGTGCAAAGCAGAGAAGGGCGATTGCGCCGAGCAGTTGCTTCGCCCTGCTCATTGACCGCCTTTCAGCCTCTCAAGCTGCAGATCGCCGTTGCGCTCACGCCTTTTGAGGAAAAGGGCCGCGTACGATAAAACCGACACGACGAAAAGTATGGGCGAAAATTGTACAAACCACCTGGTTGCGGTTGCGAGGATGTTGGCTGGCGGTTCCGCGGATAACGGCGCAGGGAGGATAGATTTCAAGCGAGGATGGGTCATGACGCGCTCGATAACGTGAGGATCAGTATGGCCTATCTCGAAAAGGGACTTCTCGGAGATCAGCGAGAAGTCGAGTGTTCGAGCATAGGCTGTGAGGATCTGGTTTTCATTCTCGTTGGTAGCGGCCTTGAATGGGAGATGAGTGTAGAGATTGACCAGTGTGAGTCTCGTTGCTCCCAGCGCAAAAAATCCCAACCAGCAGATTAACAGTAGCCGCCAATGCCGCGGTTTTCTCTCCTTGGGTTTGAGTAGCAGGAGAGCGCTAGCATTTGAGATCGCGCCGACGGCGAGCATTTCTTGGTAGCGCGAAAGCGGAGCGCCATCTGGCAAACCGTTTCCTCTGGCATACGCGATGCCGATAGCGGTTAGTAGGGCAAGTGTCGCCGGCAAGAAAACAATCATCCACTCTGTCGGCGTCTCGTTGGAGTTTGAGCGTAGCTTCTGGAAGCAGAACAGAAAAATCGGCAAGTACATCACGAACGCTCCGAAGGGTTGGTCGATTCCCGGCCAAGCAAGACAAGATCCCAGCACTTTGAAAAAAACTGAAAACGTTTTCGCTCTTAGGTAGTCGTGCGCGGGATCGGGCACCCTTAATAGGAATCCAACTAAACATATGATGAATAAGCTGGGTAATAAAACCTTTTGAGACCTCCAAGATTCCTTTTTAGTTACGCAAAGGAGTAGGCGTACAAGAAGGAGCGCAAGTGGCGTTATTAGGCCGGCGGCGGTCGAAAAAATTCCGACGAAGCAAGCGGCCAGAGTGATGCATGTGGATAAGCGGCAAGACGAGCGTCTCGCTTGAGCCCACAGTGTAATCGAGGCGGTTAGCAGACAGAGATAGGTATGTGACTGCAATCCCCACAACGCGTTTTGCCAACCGAAGGGCATGCAGAAAATGCTAACCGTCAGCAATGTCCCCCAGCGGCTCAGCAGGCGACTTGGACTTTGTTGCAAAGCTGCCACGATGAAGCTCGCCGCGAGTCCATACCAGACGCAGTTGAGCGCCATTTCACCGGTTAGGTTCCAGCGTCCGTAAAGCTGGAGAAGCGCGAGGCTTTGCAGGCGGGTGAGGAGAACCCGATGTTCATTGTGTGGGGCGATGAGGTCTGCCCATTGGAGCTTGTGCTCGAGGTACGGGGCGAAAAGTCGAAGCCCAACGGCGTCCCATTCGTCCCAAAATGGAAAAGGTGAGGCGTAGAAATTTACGAGAATCCCGTGCGCGCTGGCGGCCATTGCGAATACCAGGACGAGGAGCGTCCATCGCTTTCTAGAAGATGGCGCTGGCGAAAGGTTATTGTTCATTTTTCCACCTGACCAGCGTCAATAACAGGATCTGCAGGTCGAGCCAGAGGGACCAGTTTTCGATGTAGTAAATGTCGTGTTGGATGCGTTGCTCGAGGTCGCTCTCGCCGCGCAAATGGTTCACCTGAGCCCAGCCCGTCATGCCGGGTTTGACAAGATGCCGCGGCAGGTAGTGAGGAATGACGGTGGCGAGCTGGTCGACGTGGTAGGGACGTTCTGGACGCGGTCCGACGAGGCTCATTTCGCCACGCAACACATTCCAAAACTGTGGCAGCTCATCGAGGTTCCACCTTCGCATGAATGCACCGATTTGCAGCAGTCGTTCATCGCCAATCCGGGTGCTGACCGATTCCTGATCGCGTGATGCGGCGTCTGGCGACATGCTGCGCAGCTTGTACAGGGTGAATGGCGCGTGGTTTGTTCCGATGCGTATTTGCTTAAAGAATACTGGCCCGGCCGGGGACTCGCGTTTGATGAGCGCTGCAAGAACCGCGATGATGGGAGCAGACACAATCAGCCCAACCAGAGCACCAGCGACATCGATCAGGCGCTTCAAAAGACGATTGAAGAGCATCGTGATTCGCAGGTTTTCGACGCCCAAAATCGGCAGGCGTCCAACTGTCTGCAGTCGCAGGCCGCTGAGGAAAATTTGGAATGATGACGGCACGACTTTGAATTCGACGTAGGCGCGTTCGCAAAAAAGGGCGAGTTGCTGCAACTCCGTTCGGGGAAGGTCGAGTCGCACGGCGATGAGCACGTCGATTGCCTCTTTCTCAAGGATCGGTTCGAGCTCGGCGTAGTTTCCGAGACGATAAGGCGGTTCTGTGTCGCCGGGAAGAGGAACGACGCCGGCGATACGGTACGGATGTGCCCCCTGTTGGGAAATTGCCTCAACCAATGACCGTGCTTCTTCGTTCCAGCCCAGAATGAGCGCGCGTTGCTGGATCCGTTCGCGTATGCCGGCGCGATTCACCAAGGCGTAAAATGCGCTGCGCCATGCAAACATAAGGATGATCGTCGTAACAAACGCGATCGTGACGAACAGCCGGGAGATCGGAGGATCGAATTTCAGGACGAGCGAAAGACCCAGGTACGCGGCAAACCAAACGGAGGTGCTTTTTAGAATGATTCCGATGCTCTGGTATTTCCGCAGCAGCAGCTTTTCGTCGTAGAGGCCGAAATGCGCATAGGCGACCAATAGGAACGCTACGCCCAGAAACAACAGCGGCAAATAGTGTGAAAACCGTGCGTCGGGAACGTTGATGCCGAGGTTGCCTAACACAGTGGCATATCTCAGCGCATATCCGGTCGCAAGTCCGCCAAAGGCGATCAAGGTGTCGCCGATGAGCAGAGCGAGCGGCAGGGTAACTTTGCGAAAGCGGTTGGAGGGGCGCATCGACTCTCTCGATGACAATGAAGACCTGCGTGGCGGGCAAGGACGTACGTGAAATGCCGTTGAGGCGCTTGACGATACCGCAGGCGGGGCCGCATGGTTGTCAGATGGTGAACGACGCCCCTCAGGATCAACACAAACGCGCCCTGCTCTGGAAACTAGCGGTGGTGGGTGTGCTCTGTTTGGTGGGCGTAGCGGTGGTTTTGAAGATTTGGTCGCTTCACGAACTGGTGGATTTGGCAAAGACCGGCGTTGATCGTGTGAGGACCTGGGCAAATACAGTGGGCCCGTTTCCTTTCTTCGTGGCCATGGCATTGCTGCCGGCCGTGGGTTTCCCGATAAGTGTTTTCTCGGTACTCGCGGGAGGCTTGTTCGTCCCGCAAATAGGGTTGGTCGGAGCCCTCGCCTGCGCACTTCTGGCGTTGGGTATAAATATCGCACTCACGTATTGGCTCGCCCGATACGCGCTGCGTCCTGTTCTTGAGGCTTTGATAAAACGCTTGGGCTACAAGATGCCCGAAGTTTCCGAGGACAACCACGTGAGCCTCACGTTGCTTGTTCGCATCACGCCGGGACCGCCTTATTTTGTGCAAGGCTATCTGCTCGGTCTGGCTGGCGTGCGTTTTGTCACTTACCTTTGGTTGTCGTGGGTGGCCCAAGGAGGCTACGCCATCGCTTTGGTTGTTTTCGGCGATTCGCTCATGAAAGGTAACGGCAAAATCATTTTTCTCGCAGTGAGTTTGCTCGTCGTGGTCGCGATCGTGATTAAAATGCTGCGCAAGCGGATCGAACGGAAGAAACAAGCAGCAGCGTGAGACCGACCGATCAGGCTTCGGGCGTGGAGCAGGAACGTGCGCTGAGCGTCACGGATCTCACCCGCTGCATAAAAGAAATGCTGGAAGGCGCCCTGCCGCCGTGCTGGGTGCGCGGTGAGGTTTCCAACGTCCGACAGCAGTCGAGTGGGCATGTTTATTTTTCTCTGAAAAACGCTGGAGCTCAGTTGTCGGCGGTGATGTTTCGCGCCGATGCAGCAAGACAGCGTGTCGCGTTGCGAGATGGGTTGCAGGTGATCGCGTACGGAGGCGTGAGCGTCTACGAGGCGCGCGGGCAATACCAGCTTGTGGTTCGTGTGTTGGTGGAGGACGGCCAAGGTCGCTTACAGCGGGAGTTTGAAGCACTGAAGCTGCGTCTGGCGGCGGAAGGCCTTTTTGCCGCTGAGCGGAAGATCGCGATTCCGACGATGGCGAAGACAATCGGTTTTATAACTTCGCCGACCGGCGCCGCCGTTCAGGATTTTCTCCGAATCCTGCAGCGCAGGAATTGGTGCGGCCGAATGGTTGTGCTGCCGGCGAAGGTTCAAGGCGAAGGCGCCGGGGATGAAATGGCGGCGATGTTGAAATTCGCCGACCAGTTGGGAATTTTCGATCTGTTGCTGATTGGCCGTGGCGGCGGAAGCATGGAGGATTTATGGGCCTTCAACGAAGAATCGCTAGTCAGGGCCGTAGCGGCGTGTGAAACACCGATAATCTCGGCCGTCGGCCACGAAATTGATTTTACGCTGTGTGATTTTGCGGCAGACGTGCGCGCTGAAACGCCGAGTGCTGCGGCTGAACTGATTTCGAGCCATTTCCTGGCCACCACGGAGAGGCTTGAGCGCGCGACGGATCGTATTCAGCAAGCGCTTGAGGCGTTCTTTGACAGAGAGGCGCAGAGACTCGACCACGCGCGCAGCCGGTTGCGCTTATTGAGTCCGGTGGCGCAAATTGAGCGCGGGCATCTGCGGGTCGATGATCTGTCGAACCGATTGCAATCGCTATTAGTTCGGGCAGTCGACTCTGGCCGGCATCGGCTTCAGAATGCGAGCGAGGGTTTCGCTCGCGTTTCTCCGAGTCGGCGAATCGAGGCGGAGTCCCAGCGCTTGCTGGCCTTGTGGAAACGCTTGGATTCGGTGAGCCCGCACACGGTTCTGAAGCGCGGTTTTGTTGTACTGAAAAATGAAAAAGGAGAGCCCGTCACGCGACGGCTGCAACTCAAGCCCGATCAGCGTCTGCGAGCGCAGTTTGCGGACGGTGAAGCCCCTCTTTTCACGCCATCTGAATAGTCGGTCCCCGGAGAAAAACGGGTTGGCTGAGTGGAAAAATGCCGGTGGTTCGCTAAGATAAATCCATGCGATTTAAACTCTCCGTTGCACTCGCAACCCTCGTTTTGGGAATCGGAAGGCTCGAACTCAGATCTGATGTTGAAATGAAATCTAAACCCGAAAACACCTCTGGCGCCGCCTGTTCTCTCGACCCTGCAAAGTCGGCTTGCGGGCTGCCGTCAAAAGCGGTGATCGACATGGCCGCTGCGAAGGTGAAAAAGACGGACGAGGAGTGGCGCAAGCAGCTCACACCCGCGCAATATCGCGTCGCGCGGCAACAAGGCACCGAGCCGCCGTTTCAGAACGCGTATTGGAATTCCCACGACGACGGAGTTTATTTCTCTGTCTGCAGTGACACACCGCTCTTCGATAGCCGCGACAAATTCGAGTCCGGCACCGGTTGGCCAAGTTTCACAAAACCGATCGAGCCCGCGTTCGTGGGAGAGGCGCACGACAACAGCCACGGAATGGTTCGAGTCGAAGTGCATTGCTCGGTCGACGGCGCGCATTTGGGTCACGTTTTCAACGATGGTCCCGGACCAACCGGCCTGAGATATTGTATAAATTCCGCCTCCTTACGTTTTGTGCCCCGCAAAGAATATGAAGCGTGGCTCGCGAAGAATCAGACGAAAACCTCTCCGGATAAGTCGTAAAATAAAACGGTGAGCCGGTTTGCTGGTGGTTAGGGTGGGAGCGGTTTCAAGCGAGTGCGTATCTTCCTTGAAGGGGTTTTTCATCGGCGGGGGTTATGCAGTGCAACCAATCTTCCGATGAAAACCTCGATCGCTCTTTTTGGACTTCTTTGCCTCGCGGCACCTCTCTTTGCCGCTGACACGACGGCTTCGGCCCCGGCCGGAGAAAAACGTTTTAAAATCATCCAGACCGCGCATCCGCTTTATCCCACGAGGATGCTCCACGAGGGGATCTCAACGGGTTCCGTGCGAGTCGTGCTTCAAGTGAATGCAAGCGGTCAACTGGTGGACCACCTTTTCGTCGCATATACGCGCCGTGCGTTCGCCGATGAGGTGTTGCGGGTGGTTAAAAAATGGAAGTTTGAGCCTGCTTACAGCAATGGCGAACCGGTCGATACCGTGGTTGACCTCGCCTTTAATTTCGAAGTGAACGGCGTGTTACTGGTGGAACGGTTTGGCTGCGATCTGCCCGTGTTCGACGCGTTTCGAGAGTACGAGTACACCGCGTGCAATTTGAAGAACTTGGACCAGATACCGACGCCGGTGAATATCGTAAACCCGACTTACCCGAAAGATTGGGTCGACAAAGGCATCGTCGGCAAAGTGGCGATCGACTTCTATATAGACGAAACCGGTAAAGTGCGTTTTGCGGCCGCGCCCGCGGGTTCTAACGAAATGCTGGCCGGAATCGCCGTTGCCGCCGTGAATAAATGGCAGTTCGCTCCGCCGACCCGCAAAGGGCGCCCGGTGTTGGTCCACGCGCAGCAGGTTTTTGACTTCCATTAAGCTGCGCCTGTAATCCCGTTGAGGTTTTTGGAAAGGGCGACTCACCGGTCGCCCTTTTTAGTTGTTGGATGAAAGTAGCTTGCGTTCAAGACGTCGGGGAACCGCCAGTGCACAACGGAGAGGGGGCTTGCGTCGGTGTTATAAATTCTTCTTAAGTCGCTGGATGTAAGCCAAAACCATGTCTCCTCTGTGGGCTGAAACGTTAAGAAAATCCTAAACTGGACGACGTGACTAGCCGATGAACAAGGTAACGCATGAAACAAGTCCTTTATGTGGAAGACAGTGCTACGTCTCAGCTCCTCATGCGAAAATACTTGGCTGGTATTTGTGAGCTGACGATTACGCCCTCTTTGCGGATGGCGGTTTCATTGCTGACGGAGCGGAAATTTGATCTCCTCATTTCCGATTTTCTTTTTCCCGAAGGCGACGCGCTCGATTTGATCCAAACCGCTCGCAGAAGCGAGGCGCTCAAGGGGATGCCTGTAGTCGTTATCAGCAGTTCGATGGACGGCGCGCTTCTGAGCCGCGTGTTGAAAGCCGGTGCGAACGAGGGGCTCTCGAAACCTCTAAATACTGCTGAATTTCGTCTCGTGGTCACACGGATGCTTTCGGATCCGTACGTCCGTTCAATTGATCGCGCGATCTGTAGCGTCACCTGCTTTCAATGGGCGATTCGCGGAATGGTTTATCAATTTTGCCCGGAGCTCGATTTGAAGGTGTCGGCGACAAGCAAGGAAGAGGTGACGAAGCTAATGCAGACAGCTTTGCACGACCGCCTGGCGCAAGGCGCCGAACTTGGCTATACCAACCACGAGTCGTTGGTGACCCATGTGATTCAAGGCAAGTAAACGAGCCTTTGGTTGCGCTCGGACCTCTGATTTGGCGCAAACGCGTGTTTCGGCTCCGCTGGTTTGCGGAATGTCTTTTGGCATTGTGCCTAACGCTTTGTTTATCGCGAATCAGTGAGCTTGCCTAGAGCGTCGCGGCGTGGATTATGGCCGTATGCGTTGGCTCAGACCGATCTTCTCCGCAGGTGAGACGTTATTTGATCGAGTGCTCTGCGTCATCGGCGCGGTGTTGTTTTCGCAAGCGCCCGAGTTCATGCAGCAGTATTTGCAGCGCCTCGGCGGCCACCTTGCCGAGGCACGACGGCAGCTGGAGCAGTTTGAAACCGTCGCGAAATCGGTGGGAAAAAACCTGCAGGAACTGGCCGCTCAATATTCCGCAAATAGCGATGCTGCGGTGGCGAGCATGGGCAAGGTCATCGTGGAAAACGAGACTCGCGTTGGGACTCTTGCTTCCGCTGAGGCTGCCTTGCGCGACGCTTCTGTTTGGACCCGGCCGTTCGTTTTTTTGCGCGATCTAGACTGGGAAATCACGCGCGGTACGAGCAGCGTTTTCAAGCCTGCCGTTCCGACGACGATTGAGGGCGCGCTCTATGCAGCGGTTGGACTCGTCGCAATCTTGCTGGTTTACCACGGTTTGGTTTCGCCGCTTGTCAGCCGAATTTTTCGGAAGTCGCCGAAAGCCGCGGAATCAAAAACGGCCTCAGCTTGACGGCAAACCGTCAACGGGGGCTCCGGATTTGCCGGAGTCGGGCTTGGGCTGTTTTGCTGGTTAGGCAGGAGCCAATAGGCTCGCGAACTCTGGATGCCGCTCGATGAAGCGCGCCGTGTAAGAGCATTGCGGCACCACCTTCAACTGTTCGCCGCGAGCCCATTCAAGAGCCGCGCGCACGATTTGCTCGGCGATGCCTTGGCCGCGGTGTTCGGGCGGTACAAACGTGTGCACGAACGTGACGCGTCCCCCGGCTCGCACATATTCCAACAGGGCGGTTGCTCCACCCATGTTGACTTCAAAACGGCTGGTCGAGGGATTGTGGTGAACGGGGGTATGAGACATGATCATGGCGGGTATAATGAGGAGTGTTGGGCGCAGGCGCAAGTACGCGGCGGAATTCCCTGCAGAAATTATTTTGAACTCTAACGAGAGTTCCGCGTCTCCGCTTGACGGATTTTCCCGCAAGGCGCTTTTTTGGCAAAACGTCCTTCTACCGTTATGTCCTCCTCCAAACCACGTAAAGTTGCACTGCTTACCGCGGGCGGTCTCGCCCCCTGTCTCAGCTCCGCCGTTGGCGGGTTGATCGAACGCTACACCGAGATCGCTCCGGATGTGGAAATTATCGCCTACCGCGGCGGCTATAAAGGCCTGCTGCTGGGCGATAGCTACAAAGTCACGCCGGAGGTGCGTGCGAACGCGCATATTCTTCATCGCCACGGCGGCAGCCCTATCGGCAACAGCCGCGTGAAGCTCACCAACGTGAAGGACTGTATCAAGCGGGGTCTCGTGAAAGAGGGCCAGGACCCGCAAAAGGTCGCGGCCGATCAGCTCGTTAAGGACGGCGTGGATATTCTCCACACCATCGGTGGTGATGACACCAACGGCGCGGCGGCCGATCTCGCGGCCTTTCTCGCGAAAAATAATTACGCCCTCACCGTCATCGGTCTGCCCAAGACGATCGACAATGACGTCGTCCCGATCCGCCAGTCGCTCGGCGCCTGGACCGCTGCCGAACAAGGTGCCAGATATTTCCAAAACGTCGTCGCTGAGCACGGCGCCAATCCGCGCATGCTGATCGTGCACGAAGTCATGGGCCGCAACTGTGGCTGGCTCACCGCGGCTACGGCGCAGGAGTATCGCAAGCTTCTGGATCGCCAGGAGTACGTGCCAGGCCTCGGACTCAGCCGCGAGAAGCTCGAGATCCACGGAATCTTCATCCCCGAAATGGCGATCGATATCGCAGCCGAAGCCACTCGCTTGAAAGGCGTGATGGACCGCACGGGCAACGTGAATATTTTCATCTCCGAAGGCGCCGGCGTTGAAAGCATTGTCGCCGAGATGACTGCCAAGGGGCAGGAAGTGCCGCGTGACGCGTTTGGCCACGTCAAGCTCGACGCGATTAACCCTGGCAAGTGGTTTGGGGAGCAGTTCGCCAAGATGCTCGGCGCCGAAAAGACGCTCGTGCAGAAGAGCGGTTATTTTGCGCGGGCCGCAGCGGCAAACATCGATGACCTTCGCCTCATCAAGAGCTGCACCGACCTCGCCGTCGAATGCGCCATGCGTCGCGAGAGCGGCGTGATTGGTCACGACGAGGATAAGGGAAATATCCTGCGCGCCATCGAGTTTCCCCGCATCAAGGGCGGCAAACCATTCAATGTCGATTTGCCATGGTTTAGCTCGTTACTCTCCGCGATTGGCCAGCCGAAGGGCGCCACCGTGAATGTGAAGCACTGATGCCGCACTTACAGCGTGGTAAAAAACACGACTGAGAGAATCGACATCAAACACATCAGTATTCTCGTGAAGTGCCCGCCGTTGGCCCAGTAGAAGGCGGCGGGCACGATCACCGGAAGCACGTAGCGAAAGTCGTTGCTGCAGGCGAACGGCGCTTTGTAGCGGAGTGCTGCCACGCTTGCGAGCCACAGAACTGTTAACAAGAGCCAGGGCAGCTGGATGTACAGCTGCCGGATATTTCGGCACGCCAGGCTGTTAACGAACCGACGGACAACCACCAAGCACAAGCCCAGCAGCACGGCGCCCCAGGCAAGCGCCAGCGCACGATGCAGTTCTCCGGGAAAGGAAAATTCGCCGCTGAGCGACGAACGCAGCAGGTAGTTCCAGAAATTCCACCGCCCCGTCGCATCGTTGCCGGTTTCTAGCCACGGCTGCGTGAGAAATGTCGGAATATCGAGCGGCAGAAAACTTTTGACGTCAACGGGCACGCTCAAGCTGCCGCCCAGGCTGTCGATGTTTGAAATGAACCAATTGTGGATGTTGCCTTGCAGGTAGTAATAAACCCTCACGGCGAAGCTCAGCGCGAAGCCCGTTCCCGTGAGACCTGTGAAAATCGCCAGGTCTGCCAAGGTGGGTTTAAATTTTTGGGCCTTCCGCCGGGTTATGGAAAACACGACGGCCGAGCCCAGCAGAAGTCCTGCGGCGGCGGCGAGGACCATGGCGTTGCTTTTGCACAAAAATGCAGCGGCGATCGCGAGCGATAGAAAACACACGTCGCGGCGGCGCCGGGACCGCCACCAGCGCACCATGAACCAAGTCGCTATGCCTGCTGCGGCGTAAAATGCCGCGTCGTTGCCGATGCGCAGCCCGTGAATGATTCCGGACGGCCAGAGTGCCACGAGCGCAGTGGCGGCAAAAAGCGCGCCCGGCCGGCCACGCAAGGCGAGTCGCAATGTGCCGGCGGATGCAGTGAGAAATACCAGCCAAAGCGCCAACGAAAGGCCTTGGACACATTCTGGGGCCGGCAACGCTAACCATTTGGCCCATGCCCAAGTGAGGGCTCCTGCGATATAATACAGCGGCGGATGGTAGAACGTCCATCCCTCCATAGGATTGGGAAGCGCGTGCCGGTTGGCGATGTAAGTGATGTACTCCAGGTGGCCGCCGCCACCCACGTCGTGCGAGCGCATTCCCCACGGGGTCGCCGCCCAGTAACAGCATAACACGACGAGCGCGCTGACCAACAGGGCGATTTGCGTGTAATGAAGGCGGAACAACCATGCGAGGCCCAACAAAAGCGGCAAAAAAGAGAGACCGATCAGGCTCCAACGAAGCGATCCGAGGACCGGTCGCATATTGAGGCCGCCGTCGCCCCCGTGATTGTCGAGGTAGAAGACGATTTTGTTGCGGGCTTCCCAAAGGTAACGGGTGAGGTCGATTTCGAAGCCATAGGTGTAGTCGGAGAGTCCTCCCGGCCGCACGCTGGTGAGCGACACAGGAGTGCCGTTGACGGTTATCTCTACCAGATCGTCGTCGGGTATGATCCTCCACGTGCGCGTCGTGAACAAACCGACGTCGAGCTCAACGTACAATTTGTTGCCCAAGCTCGCGTGATGAAATTGCCAAGGCATCTCGACGCTCTCAGCTGGTCTACCGGGGAGTTCAGCGTGCGCAGACAGCACCGGCCACACTAGCCGAAACGCCGTGCTCACCGCTAAAAGTGTGAGAGCGGCGGACAGAAGAAAAACGGTGATCCGTTTTTGCAGGAGGCTCTGCACCGCAGCTGGGATGCGGCTCGTGACGGTCATGCCTTGGTTCCTTCTTTTGTTTCGTGATATTCCTGCTCGGTGTTGATCGACCACAGGGTCGAACGCGGAACTTGAGGGTCGTTCATGCAGCGTACGGCTTGCATGGCGGTAAGCATCGAGTGGTCTTGGTTGTTATAGCGGTGCTGACCGTTCCGGCCGATGCAGTAGAGGTTTTCAATCGAGTCCAAATAGCTTTTTACGAGCCCAAACTCACCGTAAGCGCCAAAATAAGCAGGATAGGCCTTGTCTATGTGGATGCGACAGGTGTCGAGAATGTCCGCAGGTTCGATAATGCCGATTTTTGAAAGTTCGGCGACGGCTAGATCGGAGAATTCCTTGTCGCTCATCTTCCAAATCTCGTCCTGGTCGGAGCACATGTATTCGAGCCCGATCCAGACGGTGTTTTCGGGGTCTTTCACCATGTAGGGCGACCAGTTGTTGAAGATTTGCAGGCGGCAAAGCTTAACGTCGCGCTCTTGAATATAGATCCATGTATCCGGAACGATGTTACGTACCGTCGGGATCTTCGTCGTATTACGAATTTTGAGTTTTTTCGCGAGCACTCCGACCGTCATGAAGTCGCGGTAGGGCAGGCCACTGGCGACGCGAGCAACTTCGCTGGGGACAGGATCGCCTTGGAACGCTGCGACGAGGTCCTTGATCGGCATGGTCGAGAAACAGCTGTCGCAGGCGATCCGTGTCTGCACGCCGTCGCACTCGGCTGTTACCGCTACGACGCGGCCCTTTTCAGTATGGAGCGCGACGACTTTATGGCGCATGCGTATTTCACCGCCCATCGCGCGGATGTCGTCTGCAACGCATTCCCAGAGCTGGCCGGGGCCGAGTTTTGGATACAGGAATTGCTCGATAAGCGATGTTTCGGTGTTTTTTTGACGCAGATCGTTTTTGCCGCCGGGCTGAAATATCTTTTTGGCCGCGGCGATTACCGCCTTCGAAAGGGAAAGTCCTTTGATGCGCTGCGCTCCCCAGGTTGCGGAAATTTGGCGCGGATGCGCTCCCCACACCTTCTCGGTGTAGTCCTCGAAGAACATGCGGTAAAGCGGCACGCCAAAACGATTGACGAGGAAGTCTTCGAGTGAGGATTCGTCTTTGCGCTTCTTGATCTGCGCCGCTACGTAACCCAGACCAGCCCAAACCGTCCGAAATACACCAAGGTTGGTGATCGTCTCCAGTTTGAGAGAAATGGGATAGTTGAAAAATTTCCGCAGGTAGAAAATGCGTGAAATACGTTCCCGGATCAGCATGACCCGATCGCATTGTTGCGGATCGGGCCCGGCAGGAGCCCAGGGTTTTTCTTTTTTCAGCAGGAGATCGTCACTCGAGGGCGCGCCCTGAAGCGGCATGCGGGCGGCCCACCAGTCCATGACGACGTCGCTCTTCGAGAAAAAACGGTGCCCGCCGATGTCAATGCGGTTGCCATTGTGCTCGATGGTACAGGAGATGCCGCCGATGCGGTGAGTGGCCTCGAGCACGATGGGCAGGTAGCCGTTTTGCTGCTTGAGCATCTCAAAAGCTGCGGTGAGTCCGGCTGGTCCTGCGCCGATGATTACCGCTGTTTTGGTCATGTGTGGGGCAGAGAATTATCTGAAATCAAACGAGTCGCGGTCCGCCTGGTCGCTAGCGCGATTCATTGCTGGTGGTATTGGCGCGGGTGTCGTCTCTCACGATATAAAGTGGCCTCCGCTTTATCTCCTCGAAAATCCGGCCGACGTATTCGCCGATCACGCCAAGACTGATCAAAATCATACCGCCAATAATGCCGAGTATAACCACCAGACCCGTCCAGCCGGGTACGGTGTTGTTGAATACATATTTTTGCACGATGGCGTATCCGCCATAGAGGCAGGCGAGCACGGCCGTGCAGAAGCCGCCGACGGAAATCAGTTTGATGGGCAGCGTGGAAAACGAAAGCGCTGCGTTCCAGGCGAGAACCACCATTTTGCGCAACGGGTACTTGGTTTCACCGAATTTGCGTGCGTTTCGTTTGTAGCGAACGGCGGTTTGCCAGAAGCCGACCCACGCGAACATCCCGCGCAAGAAACGATGCTGCTCGTTCATCTGTAGAATGGCATCGAGACAGCGGCGCGATATCAGGCGGAAGTCACCGGTGTCCTCGGGCAGGTCCTTATGAACGAAACGGCGCATGAGGCGGTAAAACAACCAGGCGGTAGCGAGTTTAAATTTGGTTTCGCCTTCGCGTTCCGCTCGCTGGCCGTAGACGACGTCGTAACCTTCGCAATAACGGCTGATCATTTCCGGAACCACCTCCAGCGGATCCTGAAGGTCGGCATCCATGATCACGACGGCGTCGCCCTGAGCCAGCGAAAGACCGGCGGATACGGCCATTTGGTGGCCGAAGTTTCTGCTGAACGAAATGCCTCGCACACGTGCGTCCGCAGCTGCCCATTCCTGAATCAATCGATAGGAGGAATCGCCCGAGCCGTCGTCGATTAGAATGATTTCCACGGAATGTGGAAAATGAGCGAGCCAGTCGTTGAGCGAACTGCGCAGAAACGGAAGTCCTTCCTCTTCGTTGAAAACAGGGAAGATGAAGCTGACTAGCTTGGGGGCCGGACGTGGCGCAGGTGCGGGCTTCATGGATTTGCTTGTAGCTCAGCTGTTTGATTTTGCCGCTTCTGAGAGTTTCGGCACCACGCATCAATCAACACCAATGCTTGGGCGACAAGCAAGCCCTCGATGGGTTTCCGGTAGCGCCCTTCGTTGACGGAAACGAGCATCCAGGCTTGGAAAAAGAACCAAGTGGTGATCAACAACGGAAGCAGCGGTTTTTGGATACTCAGGCGCCACTTTACTAAACTCACAGAGACAACGACGAGGGACAACGGAATCCACAGCCAGCGCGAGAGGTTGGCCAGCCAGCCCATGAAGTATTCGCGGTTGTTGTCCGGCCATGAGTTGCCGTTGAGGAGATACACGATGTTTTCCGCGCGCAGTTTCCAGCGGGCCGAACCTGAAACCGCGTTTTGTTTCAACGATTCTTCCCAGTCTTTCGAGCCATGGGTGAAATCCACGGAAACGTGAACCGTGCCGGTGCGGCTGGATTTCCAATCGGAACGCAGAAACGAAGGACAGTCCCGCCATTTGCCCAGCAGGCTATCGTTCCAATCATTGGTGAAATCGAACGGATGCTCGTCCATCATCGGGGACGTGAAACCGTATTCCCAACGAGCTCCGTTGCGTTGAAAGTGCAGCAGAATCTCGCGTTTTCCCGACTCGGCGTAGATGCGCGTCAGCCAGCCGTTTCCGTGCGGCGCCCAAAGATAAATGAAGGAATGGTTGCGGATGGCGAGCGGCACGAGCACGACCGCGAGGATCGAGACGGAGTATGCGGCGGTTTTGAATTTCTGCGGATGGAAAATCCAAACCAGCGCACACGCGATTCCGGCCATCGGTATGGTGACGCCACGCGTGAGGCCTGTGAAAAGCCAAACGACTACCATCGCCAAAAACGTTTGCAGAGTAAGCCGTCGTTTTGCCCGCAAAGTCATCCAAAGGCTCAGGCCGATCATTGGGATGAGCAGCGTCTCCGTCATGAAGTAGCTGTAGATTCCGATCCACGTCGGCAGGAGCGAAAAAGCGGCCCAGCCCGCGAGCGCCGCGGTTTTTGACGTGAGCATTTCGCGCAAAAACCGATACCAACACCAAGGGCCAAGAAGCGACAGCACCGACACGACGGCCGCGACAAGCGCGGGAATTCCCATCGTGAACCGCTGCACCACGCTTAAGAACGTTTGGTAAACGGGCGGATCGAACAACGCCATCGGCGAAGGCACGGTCGGTTGGCTCGCGTGATCCCAATGGCGCTGAGGATCGCTCCAAAGGTGATCCATCGGATTGTGCGCGATCACGTTGAAAATGCGCAGTGCAGCGCCCACCGCGATCAAAGCATAAAACAGCCACTGAAGCGGTGTGACGGTTCGAAGGTGTTGCACAAACCGGGCGGCGGGTGAGGGTAATTGCATCCGGATGGGGCGTGGTTGTGCAACAGTGTCCGTTTCTGGAGGTTGGGGTCAAGCTGCAGACACGGCCTGGATTCCGGCCGGACGAGAGGGATGAAACGAATCTGACGTTCAGAAAGACAAAACGCTTGCGATTGGTGCGGACACCTGTCCGAGTCATGTCTCGCCTTTCTTCCCCATGGCTACTCCCTCGATCCCTTCGAATACAAACGATGTTGCGCGCATTGGCCGCCGCACGTTCGTGAAAAACCTTTCCGTTGCAGGCTTGGGTTTGGCGCTAGGCGCAAAAGCCATGGCGGAGACGTCTTCAGCAGCTGCGGCGAGCACGCCTATGGCGGCAAAACGGCGTTTCGCCATCGTGGGAACGGGTCATCGCCACGAGATGTTTCAGAACGCGATTGAAATCGATTTCAAGGACACGGCTGAGCTCGTCGCGCTGTGCGACAAAAATCCGGGGCGCATCAAAGTGGCTCAGGAGCTCTCGGCCAAGAACGGCGCCAAAATCCCGGCAGGCTACGTGGCGGCGGATTTCGACAAGATGCTCGCCGAAACCAAGCCCGATGCGGTGATCGTGACGACGATGTGTTCGACGCATCATGAATATTTGGTGCGGGCGATGAAGCAGGGCTACGACGTCATCACCGAAAAGCCGCTGACGACGACGGCCGAGATGTGTCAGGATATTTTGGATACGACCGCTAAGACCGGCCGCCAATGCCGTGTGACGTTTAATTACCGTTATTCGCCGCCACGCACCCAGGTGAAGGACATCCTGATGAGCGGTGAAATCGGGGACGTTCTTTCCGTCGATTTTCACTGGCTGCTGAATACTTTTCACGGAGCCGACTATTTCCGCCGCTGGCACAGCCAGAAAAAATATTCGGGCGGACTGATGGTGCACAAAGCCACGCATCATTTTGATCTCGTGAATTGGTGGTTGGGCGCGGTTCCTGTTTCGGTGTCGGCTGTGGGAAAACGCGAGTTTTACACGCCCGAAATGGCCAAGCGGATGGGCTTGGAAAGCCATCACGAGCGCTGCCACACCTGCCCGGAAAAGGCCAAATGCGGCTTCGTTCTCGATCTCGAAAAACAACCGCGCCTCAAGCACCTCTATCTCGATCAGGAGCATTACGATGGTTATTTCCGCGATCGCTGCGTGTTCCGTCCCGAGATCGATATCGAGGACACGATGAACGTCATCGTGAAATACGATTCCGGCGTAACGCTGAGCTATTCTCTGAATGCGTTTAACTCCTGGGAAGGTTACCACATCGCGTTCAACGGCACCAAGGGCCGGCTCGAGCACACGATCGTGGAAAGCATTTACGTCAACGGAACCGACACGGTTCAGGGCGGCATAAAACCTGGCGGTATCACGACGCGTGTCATACCGCTGCGTGGCCCGGCCCGAGAAATCGAACCGTGGAGCGGTGTGGGCGGACACGGCGGCGGCGACACTGTCATGTTGAAGGAGATTTTCGGCCAAGACGCTCCAACCGACAAATATCTCCGCGCCTCCAACGAACACGCAGGTGCCTATTCGTGCCTCGTGGGCATTGCGGCAAACCGCTGCTTCGAAACCGGCCAGTCGGTGGCGATCGCCGACTTGGTTCGCGGCCTCAAGCGTCCGGCTTACGCTCCGATGCCAACCCACGACCAACGGCTGCCGATGCCCGCGGCCTCATCAATTTCTTAGTTCCCCCAAAATCCGGTACGCCGTTTTTTTGTGGGCGGCGTGCCGGCTATGCTTTTCACTGATTCACAGGTATGACGTTCTCCAAAGTTTGGCCGGTGATTTTGGTTCTGTTGACCGGGTGTGGGGGCGCGGAGGCGTCGAGGAAATCTCACGCTGCCCCCGCGTCGGCCGTATGGAAACTGGAGAACCCGCGGACCGTCGACGGGGCCGACTGCGAAGTGCTCGGAAATCCAGTGGTGAAGACGGAGAACGGCGTTACGGCTCTGATTTTCGACGGCAAGAGCGACGGGGTATTCGTTCCGCGTAATCCGCTCATCGGTTGGCAGCAATTTACGATCGAGGTTCTGATAAAACCCGATGGCTCCGGCGATGAAGCTCAACGCTTCATTCACATCGAGGATTCGGCCGGCCGGCGTGCCATGGTGGAAACGCGTGTCACGCGCGACGGTCACTGGGCGCTCGACACTTATCTCCGGACCGACGCTGAACGTAATCGCACCTTGTTCGATTTTGCCAAACTGCACGCCACCGACAAATGGTATTGGGTGGCGTTAGTCTACGACGGCAAGGCGATGTCGAGTTACGTTGATGGAGAGAAAGAATTGGAAGGCCCGGTGGACTTTTTGCCGATGATCGACGGCCAAATCTCAGTCGGTGTCCGTCAAAATCGTGTTTATTGGTATAAGGGCGCGATCAGCGAAATTCGCTTTCATCCGAAAGCGTTGCGGCCGGCCGAGCTGCAGCACGCTCCAAAATAAGTGGGAGTCTTCGCGGATCCCCAGCCCGGAGTTAACGTTTTGACCCTCGCGGCAAATCGGGCTTTGCTTCAGGCATGCGGCGTCCCACGCAGCTTCGACTCTTTGCCCTTCTGGTTTTGCTGTTTTGCCGGGTGTGCGCCCAAGAGGTAAGCGCGCCGGCTTCAACGGAGGCGCCGGCGCTGACAGCCAAGTCGGTCTTGAAAGCGATGCACCGGGTCGGGCGGTGGCAAATGTCGTCGAAAATCAAAGAAAAGCCGACCGACTGGCAGATGGGCGCACTCTACGCGGGTATATCCGCTTTATCTCTTACGACTGGATCGGTTGAATACGAGAACTGGTTTGTGGAGATGTGCGATCGCGTGAGCAACTGGCAATTGGGCCGGTATCGTTACTACGCGGACGATCAGTGTGTCGGCCAGGCGTACCTGGAGCTCTATATGCGGCACCGCGATCCGAAGATGCTCGCGGACGTGAAGCGACAGTTCGACGCGATCCTCAAGAACCCGCCGAACCATAGCTTGGAGTTTCAGACCGAATCAGCTCGTCGCGACGAGTGGTGCTGGTGCGATGCGTTGTTCATGGCTCCGCCGGTTTGGATGCGGCTATACGCAGCGACGGGCAACAAAGCTTACATGGAGTTCGCCGTGGAGCGCTGGTGGAAAACGTCTGACTACCTCTACGACAAGGAGGAGCATCTTTATTTTCGCGACAACACGTACTTCAAGGATCGTGAGGCAAACGGGCGTAAGATTTTTTGGTCTAGAGGAAATGGTTGGGTCATGGGCGGTTTGGTAAGGGTGTTGCAATACTTGCCGGCTGATCATTCCTCGCGCCCGCGCTTCGAGCAGCAGTTTCGCGAAATGGCTGCGGCGTTGCTGGCGTGCCAGGGAAACGATGGGATGTGGCGGAGTAGTTTGCTCGACCCGGCGCATTACCCGATCTCCGAGTCGAGCGGCACGGGCTTTTACTGCTATGCGTTCGCGTACGGAGTAAACGAGGGCTTGTTGCCTTTAGAACCTTACGGCTCCGCGGCGATCAAAGCTTGGCACGGATTGGTTGGTTGTGTGACTCCGCAAGGGAAGCTCACCCATGCGCAGCCGGTTGGCGCGGATCCGAAAAAGTTCGATGTCACGAATAGCGAGATTTACGCCGTCGGTGCGTTCCTGCTCGCGGGGAGTGAGATGTACAAACTCGCTCAGCGCGCGGAATCAACGCGTTGATGCGCTGGTCGCGCCGAACAGGCGTTCGAAATTCTCGCGCACTGTTTCTACCAGCGCCTCTTTCGCTACGCCGATCAGTGCGGCGAGGCCGGTGTACGCGGCTTCAATATTTCCAGGGTGGTTGATGGTGCTGCCGTCGGAACTTGGTGGCAATTTGTAGGTGCGCCAAGGTTGGGGAAGTGGCATCGCGGGTGCGTCTGTTTCCACGAGCAGCCGGTCGAGCGGAACGGCTTTAAACGTGTCTCGATGCCTCGCGTAGCGTTCAGCCAAAAACGAACCATTGAAGGAAAAGTAAGCGCCACGTTCCGCAAACGCCTTCACCATCTCTGCCGCCCCGGAATACGCGTGCAGCAAAAAACCGCGCGCCGGGAGTCTGGCCGTGCGAAGAGTGTCCGCGAGCGCACCCCAAGCGTCCAAGCAGTGAATAGTCACCGCACGATTTTCGGAAGCCGCCCACTGTAGCTGGTCCGTGAATACCGCGATCTGCTCCTCGAGCGGTGCTCGCCGCAGACCGGTGAGCCGCGGATCGTCGGGGCGAGCGCGTTCGAGAATCCAGCGGTCCAAACCGATTTCACCGATCGCGGCGTCAGGGTGTGCAGCGAGTACGGCCTGGAGATTTTCGCGCCAGTTTTTGGTTCGGTTCCCCACATGCCAGGGATGAAGTCCGAAACTCGGTTTGATCCAGCGGAATTGTCGCGACAGTTCGGAAACGCGCGGCCAGTCGCCCTCGCAAGTGCCGTTCACGACGGCGGCGTGCAGTCCCAGTGCAGTCAGCTGTTGCGCGACTTCATCCAGATGGGGTGCGAGCCATTCATCCTGCAGATGGTTATGGGCGTCTATGTACGACAAAGGCATTGCAGGTCTTTCGGTCGGAAGCGTGGCGGGAGCTCAAGCGATATTTTGTGCGCCTGCGGCTTGCATCGCGAGTTCGCGAATGCGGGCGCGAACGGCGAGGAGACCATTGCGCCGGGTGGGGGATAAATTGCGCAAGAGATCGAGTTCTTCCAGGAAGGCCGGCTCCGTCGCGGCGATCTCGGACGGTCGGCCGCCGGAATAGGCTTCGCACAAAAGCTTCACCAGCCCTTTGACCATTGGAGAGTCGGCGTCGCAGCGAAGCTGCAGTGTGCCGTCCGGCTGTAGCTCGCCGACGAGCCATACTGCCGATTGGCACCCGAGCACGCGATTGGTTGAGTTGTGCTCGGCGGAGGTGAGTGCGGCGTTTTTATGGGAGCGGGCGACGATGGCGGCGAGACGTTCGTGGTGATCGGGGATCACGCTTAAATCTTCGACCAGCTGCTGGTGTCTTTCTGCGAGGTGCACGTTTTCACAGCAGCGGATTTCCCGAAAAACGCGAGCCGGCGTCGCGTATAGCAACACCGGCTCGTGCATTCCCCTGAACCTATTGGCAACCTAGAAAGTTACATCGCGGCAGCGGCTCTCGAGCTGCTTGGTGACGAGGTCAACCTGTTCCTCCGTCAGCATCGGAGTGTTCCGATTTACGACGGCGGCGATCTGCTTGGGATTCAGCACGCGCACGGTGTTGATCGCGTGCTCCTCGACCCACCAACCTGGGAAAGCCAAAATCGGCTGAACGGGCACTTGGCGTCCGAGGATTTGAGCGAGCCAGCTTTCGAGCCAGATCGCGCGATCGCGTGCAAATTCAAGCCCCTGGAAATCGTCGCCCCACGGATAAACGAGTTTCTGGCCGTCGAAGATGATCTTGTGCTCGGCAAAGCCGGGGCGGGGTTTTCCACGGGTGCGAGCTTTGGTTTGAATCGCGAAAACGCCCGTGGAACCGACCACCACGTGATCGAGATGGAAAATCGGCTGGGCTTCGCTGGCCGGTACATTGTGGAAAACCTGGAAACCTTTCGTGCGCAGCGCGTCGATCGCCTCGCCGACCTCGCGTTCGCCGAAATAGCCGATCCGGTAATCGTATCGCTGATCGAGGATTTTGATCAACCATTGCGCCGCGAAGTAGAGCGCGACTGCGAGCAGCGCCAGCAGGATGATCAATGCAAGCGTTTGGTAAGGGCCGGGAATGCCGCTGATGATCCAGAAACCAACGACCATCACCAACAGCGGCACCAGTGCCGTGCCGGTGAGGTGAAGCATCAGGAGGTCGTCGAAGTCCGACAGTTTGCGGCGATAGCTCTCGCCCGGAGCTCGCATGAGCTTTTCGACGACCGGAGAACGTTCGGAGCGTTGCTTAACCCGCCAAACCCAAATGCCACCGACAACTCCGAAATAGATGAGAATATAGGCCACCAGATACGCGAAACTTGAGGAATTCATAGGCGTTAGAAGGCTGAGAGGAACGTGTGCGGGTGGACCGCGGTAGTCGAGGCAAGTGGCGCAGCTCCGGCCATTTTCACCAGGGTTTGACGAACCAATTCGTGCTGTTTTTACAGCAAATTGGCGGTTATCTACTTGATTCGGCAGCAGGCTCCATCCGGAGCTCCGACCGCATCTATGCCGTCACGAGCGGCGGCATCGGACAGTCCAGACAGGCCGAAAAAAGCCGCAATAGCTCGGCTTCGCCCACTGAAATTCCACCGTCGCTCAACGCGGCTTGGGCGCAGCCTGCGAGAACCCGTTGTTTGATCGGGCTGGCGGCGCGTGCGAGTTGATCGAGTGCTGAATCGAGTTTGTCGGTACCGCATTCTTCGGGCCTGAGTAGCTCGTGGGCACCCTCGAGCGTTTTGAGCAATGCCATGCCGCGAGCGAAGGCCGCTCCTGCTTGATTCTGGTCGCCGGCCGAGGCGTAGGCCATCGCGGAGATCGCCACGAGTATCGGCTCGCGCAGGGCGTTAAACGAATAAACCTGCGCGCCCAGCGACAGTTTCGGCGAGTGGCTCATGATCAGTTGCCGGCTTAGGAATTTCTGCAGCGTAAACTCATAGAGCGTCACCTGTGCGTCGGCTTTTATCAGCCCATCGATGGTGGCGAACAGGCCCGCCACTTCCTCGTCGTTCAATTCGCGGAGTGCTGGGATCGAAAGCTGGCAGAGCGGGAATTTGTGCCGCGCCTCGAGCTGGGCCAACGCGTCTGCAAGGGCGGTTATCGGCTCGCTGGCGCTTGCCGGTAATAACGCGAGTTGCTGTGCCCGGATCTCCGCCCGCTCGTCGAGCAACAGGGCATAGACCAGCGCCGTGGCTTCCGTTTTGGTTCGTGCGGCCTGCCGGAGCGAAACGGGAATCTCGTCGATCAGTGCTTGTGCATTGGCCACTTGTTCTGGACTGACGGTGCCGATGGCGCTGACCGCCTGGTTGCCTCCGCTCGGACGAGCCAAGGGCACGGTGACGCGCGGCTTGATGGGCGGTGGCGAAACGAGCCCGGCGGAAACGAAAGTTTCTTTGGAGATGTCGATTGTTTCTGCAGGTTCGATGAACTTGCCGTCAAACTGCGGATCGATCTCGCGAATACGAACATCCAGTGGAGGGTGGGTGGCGAAGAGTCCGATGAATCCCGAGCGCAGGCCTTGTGCGAAGAAGAAGTGTCCGATGGCCGTGGCGTTGGCATTTGAAACTTGGCTGCCCATGGAGTAACCGCCGATTTTTTTCAGCGCGCCGGTGATCCCACCGGGGTTGCGCGTGAATTGCACAGCCGAAGCGTCGGCCAGGAACTCGCGTTGCCGCGAAACTGCGGCCTGAATGAGTCGGCCGAAGAAATACGCAATATAGCCGATAACCAAAAGCGCCAAACCGATCGCCAGAACCACGAGCACAATGCGATTATCACGTTTATTGCGGCTTCCGCCGGCGAAGCGGACGCTGCGGATCAGCCCGCTGCCGATGATCGTGAGGAAAAATATTCCGAAAAGTACAGCGACCAGCCGGATATTCAGACGCATGTCGCCGTTGAGGATGTGGCTGAATTCGTGGGCGACCACGCCCTGCAATTCGTCGCGGTTAAGTTTCTCGAGCGTGCCGCGTGTGACGGCGACCACGGCGTCGCTGTGCGTCAAGCCCGCGGCGAAGGCGTTGATGCCGACTTCGTCGTCCAGAACATAAACCGCCGGCACAGGAATACCCGAAGCGATGGCCATCTCTTCCACAACGTTGACCAGTCGTTTCTCCTTGAGATCGGTTGTGGATGAATCGACGCGCCGGCCGCCGACCATTTCGGCGACCGCCGGACCGCCGCTGCGAAGCTGGGCGGTCTTGAACAACGCGGCACCGGCAATCACGCCAACGGTTCCGCCCGCCACCATCAAGAGCAGCTTCGGATCCCAGAAATCGATTTGGGCACGGCTGGCGCTCTGCTCGTAATAGTAATCGTAGTTCCGGCGGTGGTGGGAACTGCGGCTGTTGATCTGAGCCAACAGAATCACGATGACGAAGTAGGTGACCGCGATCGTGATCCCGACGCCCGCAACGAACAGCGCGACGAGTTTTTTGGTGCGTTTCTGTGCCCGAGCTTGGGCTTGAAAAAAATCCATGACGGAAAAATTCGGCGCGACTAGAGTACTTCCGCGCCTGGGAGTCCTTTGAGATCCCGTCCGAGAATCACGATTTTCTGCCAAATGTTTCGCGAAAGGCTTGTCGTGAGGTTTTCGAGATCGTTGACCGCTTCGAGAGCGACTTCGTCTTCGAAATGTTGCACGTAAATGGCTGCGACTTTGCTGCAGACCGCCAAGAGTTCAGCGCAATAGTCCAAGTAGCGCTCGAGTTCCAACGCCGTGAGCGGCGGTTTTTTGACCGAAGCGACGGTTGGGCTTGGCTGAAGCGTGCGGTGCGGGTCTTTCGTCAGCTGATGCATGTCGATGATGTGAGCAATCGACCGCAGTACGTGAATCGCCTTTTGCACCCGCTTCCTTTTGATGCGCGTTTCCATGCGGATCAGAAACACGATCGCGACGCCGAGCAAAACGGTTTCGTTGATCGCAGCGTCGAGCCCTTGTAGAAAATCGGCCAAGGAACCGGGTTCCAAGCGCGTGTGCAACGCGGTGATGCCGGCGTAGCCAGTCGCGCCGACGATCAGGAGCAATAGCGCGATCGCAAAGCCAGCGAGGACACGGAGCGTCCAGTTTGGCCGGCCGAGCCAGCGCGCGTGCGCCGCAGCATCCTTGGAGACCGCGGCGAGTTCAGCGGCGACTCGGCTCAAGCCAGATTCGGGAAAGCGCGCAGCCACGCGCCGCTGGAGAGTATCGGCGGTTTCGACGACACGTACCGGATCGAGATTGCGGTACATGCAGCGAGCAGCGCTTTAGGTAAACTTGACCTGCGGCGCGTTGCGTTCGGTGGGATCGTCGATCTTGAAAAGTTCGGCCGGCAAAAATCCAAACATGCCAGAGAAAATCACGTTGGGGAAAGTCTCGCGCGTCGTGTTGTAGGTCATCACTGAGTCGTTGTAAGCCTGCCGGGCAAACGAAATTTTGTTTTCCGTCGAAGTCAGCTCCTCGGTCAGCTGCATCATGTTTTGATTGGCCTTTAACTCCGGGTACTGCTCCGAAACCACCATCAATCGGCTAAGCGCGCCGACCAGCCCAGTTTCGGCGCCGGCGAGGCTGCGCATCGCATTTGCGTCGGCGGGATTCGCGGCGGCGGCCTGCGCGGCGGCGGCGGCGATGTTGCGCGCCTTGATCACGGCCTCGAGCGTTTCGCGTTCGTGCTTGAGATAGCCTTTGGCGGTTTCGACGAGATTGGGGATGAGGTCGTAGCGCCGCTTCAGTTGCACATCGATTTGTGCGAAGGCGTTTTTAAAGCGATTACGAAGACCGACCAGGCTGTTGTAAATCCCAGCCACCCAAAGGGCCACCAGGATGACGATTACGGCGATGATGCCGAGGGCTATCAAGAGAGTACTCATGGATAACGATTGGTTCGACTGGCGAAGTTTGCCTATTAAAGGCCGGCATACGAGAAGGAAGTGATTACATTTTCCCGGATATTTTCTATCGAGGGCGAGGGCTTGCGTCTTGGAGCAGCCCCGGGCAATTTCCGGGCAAACATGCGCTCAACGCTCTGCTCCAGACTTATATTTGGCTCGGTCCTGCTGTTGCTATCCCTAGGCGTCGGTTTGGCCCAGGAAATCGTCCTACCGGCTCCGCTCATGCCCAAAAACGCCGAGCCGCAGTCGGGCAATATATCCGCCCAGCGCCTCGCTGCGCAACGTGCGATGGAAATGGGCTTCTCGCCCGTGGCCGTCGATCTTTACCAAAAGCTCATCGACAATCCGGCGGTAAAGCCGGATTTGCGCAATCAGCTGCTGGTCGATCAAGCGACTGCTCTGCTGGAGGACGATCGTGCGGCCGAGGCCGGCACTGCTCTCAAGGGCTATGTTGGGTTGCCTACACCGGCACTCCAATTGCGCCTGGCGATGGTGGCTGTTCGCCAACGGCGCATGGACGAAGCGCGTTCCACTGCCGCGCGAATCCCGGCCGACCAGTTGGACGAGGCGGATCGTGGCTGGTTATTTTTGCTCCAAGGCATGTTGGCCGAGCCCGCGAGGGCGGCGGCGTTATTTCAGCAGGCGGTCGATGCCGCACGGAACGAGATTCAACGCACCCGGTTTTCTCTGGCACGTGAAGAAGCGACATTGAAAATGGGCGAGTTCTCGGAGCCCCGCGCCGCTCAAATGAAGCAACAAATCGACAAGCTTCAGGGGCGTGGCCGCGAGGTGTACTTTTGGATTCGGGCTTACGCGATCGAGCTGAACGGCCTCGGGAAAAAGTCCGAGGCGATCACTTTGCTGCAGCGCCAACTGCAGGCGTTGCCTGTCGATGAAAAAGCCACGGCGGACGAGTGGCGCTTGCTTCTCGGTGTGATCAGCGGTGCGGACGAAGGGATCGGCCGAAACGCTCTAGGGACTTTGCTCGCCAGCGGTGTCGATCGCGCCAAACAGCGCGTTGCCGTGCAGATGTTGGCGCGTGCCTCTAAGTCCGGTGGCAATCGCGACGATTTTCGCCGCCGGCTCGACGATCTGGTGGGTGCCGCCGTGGCGCATCCTTTGCTCGAAGATCTGCTGCTCTTCCGTGCACAGATGGCGCTCGGCGATAAAAATTATCCGCGCGCCGAAGGTGACGCCAACCGGCTGCTCGAGCAGTATCCAGGGTCTCAATACAAAGGTCTCGGGCATAGCATCCTCGCCGGCTCGGCTTGGGAGACGGGCCGCTATCGCAACGCTGCCAACCAGGCCACGGAGGCCAGGAAATTTTTACCGCCGGGCGAAACTCGCGCCCAGCTTGGCGTGATGCTCGCAGAAGCTTGGTTCCGGGCGGGCTTAGTTTCTCACTCTTCGCCCGACTTTCGTAATGCGGCCGACGCTTACGCCGCCGCGGTCGAAGAAGTTCCTGCTGGTATTGTCCCAGGTCAGCTGATGTTCCAGCGACTGCTTTCCGAATTGGAGGCCGCCAACGTGGACGAAGCCAAAAGCGATCGCTTCAACCGAGCCCAGGAGCTGCTGGAAAAATTGTCATCAGATCCGCGTTTCGATGCTGATAACCGTTGGAAAGCAGAATGGAACTTCGCTCGTGCGCTTGAGGCCGCTGGCGAAGTTGGAAAGGCGTACGCGAGGCTGAACCGCGCGTTTGAGACAAATAGCGATGTTGGAAAACTGCCGGCCGATCTCAAGGCGCAGCTTGGATGGCTGCAAGCCACCCTCGCGTTCAAGGCCGGTGAACCCGCGCGGGCTATCACACTCGCAGACGCTTTGCTGAATTCCTTAGAGTCGGTTGAGCCGGTTTTGCGCTCCCAGATCTCCAGCCTGACGATGCTGTTGCAGGCGCAGTCCAATTTTGCACTCACCCCGCCGCGTCCCTCCGATGCGCTCGAGCGATTGCGAAAACTGCGTGCGGAACACCCAAAGGCGGATGCCGCCGCGTATTCGTATATTGTCGAGGCGGACTATCACTCGGCGAATGGCCAACTGGTGGACGCGCAAGGTTGTCTCAAGACGTTGGCTGAAGAATACAAGACCAGCAGCTATGCGCCTTACGCGCTGTATCAAGCCGCTCAATACGCCGAGCGCCGCTCGCAAAAGCGATTCCTCGACGATGCCTTCCGCATTCTGCAGGGACTCATTGAGGCTTATCCCAATAGCGAAATGGTTTTTTACGCGCGGATGAAGCAGGGAAACCTGCTGCGCCTCATGAACGACAATCCTTCGGCTCAGACCCATTTCGAACAACTCGTGAATGACTTTCCCCGTCACCAAGACGTGCTGGCAGCCAAATTGGCGCTCGCCGATTGCCATGCGGCCCAAGCGACGTCGGACGCCTCCCATCAGGAAAAAGCCGCTACGCTCTATGAAGGGCTTATGGACATGCAGGGCGCCCCAATCGATATCCGCGTCGAAGCCGGCTATAAATATGGTCTAAATCTTACCCGCCGAGGCGACGACGAAGGGGGGCGCAAAGTCTGGGGACAGCTGATTGGCAACATCTTCCCGAACGACGCCACCGCCGAAACACTCGGCGCCAAGGGGCGTTTCTGGGTTTCGAAAACGCTTTTTGATTTCGCTGATTTGCTGGAACGCGAGCACAAACCGGAACAAGCGATCGAAGCGTACAATCTAATCCTTCGCAAAAACCTGCCGTACGTGAATCAGGCCCAGGAACGTCTCAACCTGCTCCGTTCGCAGGGAAAACCGTAAACTAAACATGAATGGGGCGCCGTATTTAGCGTTTACGCCCGCTTCTTTTGCCCATAAGACCGCAACCATTCTCGATGTCAGCCTTTGATTTCAGTCTTTTTTCCAGCGGTGGTCCGATGATGTTCATCGTGCTACTGGTTGCCGTGGTGGCGCTCGTTATTTTGATTGAGCGCACCCTCTTTCTGCATCGCAGCCAGATTCGCTCGAAACAGTTTATCGAAGGTATCAAAAACGCTCTTGCGAAACGGCGCATCGTCGAGGCGCTGACGCTCTGCGAAGAAGCACCCGGACCGGTGCCGTCCGTGGTGAAAGCCGCGTTGCTCAACGCTGCGGAAGACGCGGAGAAAATGCGCTTTGCCGTTCAGGAAGCCGCTGTGGTCGAAATTCCCGCTTTGGAGCGCCGCCTTGGTTCTTTGGCTGCGTTAGGGCAAATCATGCCTTTGGTCGGACTTCTCGGGACCTTGCTCGGAATGATTACGACGTTCTACGCCTTCAGCCACGGCGGCCAATACGCGACAGTGAACGCTCTCGCTGGCGGTATGTGGCAGGCGCTCATCACGACGGCGGCCAGCCTGATCGTCGCGATCCCCATTCACCTGGGATATCATTTTTTGGTCGGACGTGTCCGTGCGATCGTTCGTGACGTGGAATGGTCCGGCAACGAGATCATGCAGTACTTGTTGACCGATTACCGAAATGGCGGCTCCGCAGGTGGCGAACCCGCAGTTCGCCCGGCGCCTGCTCCGGCGGATCCCAGCACGACGAAGATCATTCCAACCATTTCTGCACGTGATCACGCGTCCGCTTGATCTTCTCTCGAAGCTGCGTCCGCCGCCGCGCAATTACGATTTTCTGTTCCTCGTGAATGGAGCGCTGATCGCTTTGTTTTTTTCGCTGTTCGGATCGCGTTTCATCCTTTCACCTGGTCTGAGAATCAGCGGTGCAGACCTGCAGATTGGCAGCAGTCCCTACGCGATTGAAGCCGCTCAATACACCCGGGTGACGATCAGCGTGTATGCGAGCGGTGAGATGTGGGGGGACTCGGGTTTGCTGAATGACGCGCAACTTACTCCTTGGCTAAAAAAACAGGCGAAACGTGCTCCTGATTCCGTCCTACTCGTGATCATGGACAAAAACGCGCCGTCTGAAATGCTGAAGAAAATCTACGACGCTGCGAGGGCTGTAGGTTTTAAGAGCATCCAGCTCGCTGCTCAGCAGGAGCTGAAATCCGAATAGTCCGATGAGTGCAAAGGGGCAGGGCAGTATTCTTGGTGTTGCCATAGCGGTAGCGGTTTTGCTCGTAGCTGGTGTGGTGTTTCTCGCCACCCGTGTGCGTCCGCCTCGATTGGTTCAAGCGCAACCATCAAATCCCGCCATTCCTCAGATCCTTATCCCTTCAGATGCCGCCACCGATCACTTGCAGCAGCAGGTGGAATTGAACGATCCTGCGCCACTATTCCGGCCGACGCGCTTTAACAGCAGCGATCCGGCTCTTCCGATTCGCATGAAACGGGAACCTGGCGCAGCCTTTAGGTCGTTCGCCCCGCAATACGCGTTTGAAGAATACGACGTTCGAAAACTGAGTTTTCCTGAACCAATACAAGTCCCTAATAACCCCATTGCGGTGGTTGATGTGGGTGAAAGGCCATATCCATTTTTCGGATTTGGACGGATCAACTATGCTTACAGCCCTCTGAGTGCCCGCTTGGCTTACCTGGAAGTCGTCCAAATGCAGACGGGGCGACCGGTCATTTCGACCGCTCTGCAGGCGGAAAATGGTGAAAAGCTTCCATCGCTCGACTGGGAGAGGCCGCTTGAACTGTTAGCCGCGGTCGACGCGACGGGTTTGATCGGCGATTTAACCGTCACAACCGGCTCCGGTGTCGAGCAGGTGGATGAATTCTTTCGGCGCTTTATTGCCAAGAACTATCGTTTGGGTGCACGTTTGGCGCCCGGATTTTACGCGTTGCGCGTAGGACCGTAGGAATTTATGCAATTGCGCATAATTTCAGTTGACGGGGTAAAACCCGACCTTCACGTTCTTCGCTCTTTTTCATGTTTTTTGATCCATCCCTTGGTCTGCCCAGATAGCTCAGTTGGCAGAGCACGTCCTTGGTAAGGACGAGGTCGCCGGTTCAAATCCGGTTCTGGGCTCCAGGGTCAACGTCGGTGACTTCCCGACGCTAAAACGAGGTCAAAACATCTAACTCACAACGTCTCAAACTCCATGGCTAAAGGCACATTCGAACGCAAGAAACCGCACGTCAACGTCGGCACCATCGGCCACGTCGACCACGGTAAAACCACGCTGACGACCTCGATTCTCGCGGTCCAAGCTCGTAAAGGTCTCGCAGAGGTCAAGACCTACGCAGACATCGCCAAGGGCGGCACTGTCCGTGACGCATCCAAGATCGTCACCATCTCCGTCGCTCACGTGGAGTACGAGTCGGAAAAGCGTCACTACGCTCACGTCGACTGCCCGGGACACGCTGACTTCGTCAAGAACATGATCACCGGTGCGGCTCAAATGGACGGCGCTATCCTCGTCGTTTCCGCTGCTGACGGCCCAATGC
Organism: Nibricoccus sp.; assembly: GCA_047600805.1. Classification (GTDB taxonomy): domain Bacteria; phylum Verrucomicrobiota; class Verrucomicrobiia; order Opitutales; family Opitutaceae; genus JADKHC01. The sequence goes on along the minus strand of JASGKG010000001.1, from coordinate 3,088,422 downwards.
CGCAGACCCGTGAGCACATCCTCCTCGCCCGCCAAGTCGGCGTGCCGAAGATCGTGGTGTTCCTCAACAAGGTCGACCTCATCGACGACAAAGAGCTCCTCGACCTCGTCGAGATGGAAATCCGCGAGCTTCTCTCCAAGTACCAATTCCCAGGCGACACCACCACGATCGTTCGTGGTTCCGCCACCGCTGCTCTCGAAGGCAAACCCGAGGGTGAAAAGGCGATCGCAGAACTCATGGCCGCGATCGACAACGACATTCCGGAGCCGGTTCGTGAAAACGACAAGCCCTTCCTGATGTCCGTCGAAGACGTCTTCTCGATCACCGGCCGCGGCACCGTCGCTACCGGTCGTATCGAACGCGGCGTCGTCAAGATCAACGACACCGTCGAAATCGTCGGCCTCAAGGACACGACGACGACCGTCGTAACCGGCATCGAAATGTTCCGCAAGCTGCTCGATAGCGGCCAAGCCGGTGATAACGTCGGTATTCTTCTCCGCGGCGTGGAAAAAGAAGGCATCGAGCGCGGTCAGGTTCTCGCGGCTCCGAAGTCGATCACCCCGCATAAGAAGGCCAAGGCTGAGATCTATGTTCTCACCAAGGAAGAGGGTGGTCGCCACACGCCGTTCTTCAACGGTTACCGTCCGCAGTTCTACTTCCGTACGACCGACGTGACCGGTATCGTCAATCTGCCGAAGGGCGTTGAGATGATCATGCCGGGCGACAACATCGCCGTCGAAATCGAGTTGATCGCTCCGATCGCCATGGAAAAGACCCAGCGCTTCGCTATCCGCGAAGGCGGTCGCACCATCGGTGCCGGTCGTATCACCGAGATCATCGAATAAGGTCGTAACATTATTCAATTCCGACCGCCGAGGCCTCGTTTTAGGGGCCTCGGCTGCGTCGTCTAAAAACCATTTATTCCACAGGCGTGTAGCTCAATTGGTAGAGTAGCGGTCTCCAAAACCGTTGGTTGGGGGTTCGATTCCCTCCGCGCCTGCCAGTTTTCCCTCTCATGAAAAACCCCTTCCGCAGCACCCGTATTTTCTTCGGCGAAATGGTCGATGAACTGAAGAAGGCCACCTGGCCGACTCGCCAAGAGCTGCGTGATTCGACGATCGTGGTCATCGTGGCCGCCGTTATCCTCGGTCTTTTCACGAGCATCACCGACTTCGCTCTCTACCAAGTCGTCGATCTTTTCACCGGCATCGTCTCCAAGCTGGCTAGCTAATCACAACCCATGTCCGCCCAAACGACAGCTCCCGCCGACGCCCAGTGGTTCGCCGTCCACACGCTCTCCGGTCAGGAGAACAAAGTTAAGCTCTACATCGAGAAGTTTAAGAAGCAGGAAGAGCTCGAAGATTATATTTTCGAAATCCTTCTTCCGACTGAGGTTGTATCCGAAGTCAAAGGCGGCAAAAAGACCACGAAGACTCGCAAGCTCTACCCGGGCTACGTTTTCATTCAGATGAAGCTGTACGGCGAGGACAAGAAGGTCATCAACAAGCCGTGGTACTTCGTCAAGGAAGTGGCTGGCGTGATCGGCTTTGTCGGCGGCGATAACCCCGCGGCCCTCCGCCAGTCCGAGATCGATGAAATTCGCTCCCGTATAGAAGCGGCTTCCGGCAAAGAAGTACCGAAGGTCCAATACGAAGTAGGTGAAGAAGTTAAGATCACCGACGGCGCTTTTGCCAACCTCACCGGCCGCATCGACGAAATCGATCCAACCCGCGGCAAACTCAAAATTTCTGTTTCCATTTTCGGCCGGTTCACCCCGGTCGAGCTCGAATACTGGCAGGTGCAACGCATCACCGACTGACGCGAAGCCTCTTTGCAACCGCCGACGTTCGCCCTCACATACGTCTAATCACCCGCCACCCTTAATATCATGGCTAAGAAGATCCAAGGTTATATCCGACTCCAGCTTCCCGCTGGCGCCGCCAATCCCGCTCCTCCGGTCGGTCCCGCACTCGGCGCTCAAGGCGTCAACATCATGGCGTTCTGTAAAGAATTCAACGCCAGGACCAAAGATCAACAGGGCATGATTTTGCCCGTGGTCATCACGGTCTTTTCCGACAAGAGCTTCACTTTCATCCTAAAGTCGCCTCCGGCTTCGGTCCTCCTCAAGAAGGCCGCCAACATCGCTTCCGGCTCGGCCAAGCCCAACCTCGATAAGGTCGGCAAGGTCACCAAGAAGCAGCTCGCCGAGATCTACAAGATCAAGATCAAGGACCTCAACGCCAAGGACGAGGCCGCTGGTATCAAGATCATCGCCGGCACTGCCCGCAACATGGGCATCGAGGTCGTCGACTAAAACACTTTGGGCCGTCGGCTCCGTCGTCGGCCCGTTTTCAACATCCGCTCACCGCGGGAGTCTCTCTGGAGACGTTCGCACCGCAAGGAGTCAATAAATGCCAACCAAAGCTAGTAAACGTTACCGCAGCGCCGTTCAGGTCGCTGATCTCACCAAGGAATATCCGCTTCAGGAAGCCGTTGATATCCTCGCCAAGTTCCCGAAGGCCAAGTTCGACGAGACCGTCGAGCTTTCCTTCAAGCTCGGCGTGGACGCTGCTTCCGGCGACCAAAACGTGCGTGGCACGACGCCTCTCCCGAATGGTTCGGGTAAGAAGGTTCGCGTCCTCGTTTTCACCGACAACGCCAAGGCCGCGCTGGACGCGGGCGCTGATTTCGCCGGTCTGCAAGATATGATGGCGAAGATCAACGAAGGCTGGCTCGATTTCGACGTCGCTATCGCGACGACCGAAGCCATGAAGACCGTTCGTACGCTCGCTCGCGTGCTCGGTCCCAAAGGCCTCATGCCGAACCCAAAGTCCGGCACCGTGACCGACGACATTCCTGCTGGCATTAAGGCCGTCAAGGCCGGCCGCGTGGAGTTTAAGATGGACAAGACCGCCAACATCGGCGTCGGCGTGGGTAAACGCTCCTTCACGTCTGCGCAGATTATCGAAAACGCTGCCGCTGTGATCGACGCGATCGCCAAGGCAAAGCCCGCCTCTTTCAAGGGCGGCATTTACATCAAGACCATCGCCATCTCGTCCAGCCAGAGCCCGGCTGTGCACATTGGTGCTGGCGAATACAACAAAGCCTAACCGACCCAGACCATGAGAGCCGAAAAACAATATCTGATCGCTGAGGTCGAGACCCACCTCAAAAAGTCCGACTACGTCATTCTGGCGAACTTTTCCAAGGTCACCGTTTCTGACGTTGCCGACCTCCGCAACAAACTCGCTGCTGAAAAGGCCGAGTTCCACGTCGTCAAGAACAGCTCGTTCCGTGTCGCCGCCAAGGCCCTCGGCCTGCCCGACCTTGGCACGCTGACTGGTCCGACCGCCGTCGTTGTGGGTGGTAAGAATCCTGCAGGCGTTGCCAAAATCCTGAAGAAATTCATGGAGGAAAAGCAGAAGCTCGAAGTGAAGATTGGCGTCATCGAAAAGAAGACGATCAGCGCCGCTGATCTTTCCAAGATGGCCGACCTTCCCTCGATGGAAGCCCTCCGTTCGCAGTTGCTCGGCCTGTTCTCGCAGAACGCCGCCGCCTTCGTCCGCGTCCTCGACGCCAAGGTCAAGAAAGAGCAACCCGCTCCCGCTGCCTAACCAACTTAAAACCAATAAACATTTTTGGAATCGCGGTCTATGTGCTGCGCTTCCGAAGCCAACAATCCACCGAGGCCGACTAGAAGATACGTCTTTTAAACGCGTTTCACTCCCGAAACCGCTAGCCACCTCAAGGAGAATATCATGAGCACCATCACCAAAGACCAAGTCATCGAGTGGCTCTCCAGCCAATCGGTTATCGATCTCGCCGCCCTTGTTAAAGACCTCGAAGGCAAGTGGGGCGTTTCCGCCGCCGCTGCCGTCGCCGTTGCCGCTCCTGGCGCTGCCGCCGCTGGCGCAGCTCCCGCTGCCGAAGCGCAGACCGAGTTCACCGTTATCCTCAAGGAGAGCGGCGCTAACAAAATCGGCGTCATCAAGGAAGTCCGCGCCATCACCGGCTTGGGCCTCAAGGAAGCCAAAGACCTCGTCGAAGGCGCTCCGAAGCCCGTCAAGGAGAACGCTCCGAAAGCCGAAGCCGAAGAGATCAAGAAGAAGCTCGAGGCTGCTGGCGCCAAGGTCGAACTCAAGTAACAGCTTGGCGATCAACATCGCAAAACGTTCAAACCTTTCGGGACAGGCCGTGTTTCAGCGCGGCCTGTCCTTTGCCTTTTTTCAAATTTGTTCTTTGTTTGATATCTCAGCCTGTGCTGACCACGCCCAACCACAGCATCACGGCTGAATTTTTTCTGCGCACACGCGCTTTGTATTCACTCATTTAACCGGGAAAACCCATGGCCGACCGCGTCAACTTCGGTAAACTTAGAGAAGTCATCCAACCGCCGAATCTGATCGAAATTCAGATCACGTCCTATCTGGACTTTTTGCAGAAAGGCATTCCAGAGAAGCAGCGCAAGCCGCAAGGCCTTGAGGCCGTTTTCAAGGAAGTTTTCCCGATCGAGTCCTATGATGGACGTCTCGTTCTCGAGTACGTTTCCTACACGCTCGGCGATCCGAAGAACACCGAGATCGAGTGTATCCGTGAAGGCATTACGTACTCCGTTCCGCTTTACGTGAAGCTCCGCCTCCGCGAGGAAGACTTCATCAAGGACGAAGAAATTTACATGGGCGAAATCCCCATGGTTACGGAGCGTGGTTCGTTCATCATCAACGGCGCCGAGCGCGTCGTCGTCTCCCAGCTCCACCGCTCGCCAGGCATTGCGTTCGAAGTCACACCGCACCCGAACGGCAAGCCGCTCCATTCTTTCCGCATCATTCCCGATCGTGGCACGTGGCTCGAAGTGCAGTTCGACAACAACGATCTGCTCTACGTTTATCTCGATCGCCGCCGCCGCCGCCGCAAGTTCCTCATCACAACCTTGCTTCGTTCGATCGGCTTTAGCTCCGACATCGACATCCTCAATCTCTTCTACGAGATCAAGGACCTCAAAGTTTCCAAGGCCCTCGACATGGAAAACGTGTCGACCCTCGTACTCGTGGAAGATGCGATCGACGCTCAGAAGGGTGTCGTTCTTGCCCGCGCGTTTGAACCGCTAACCAAGGCTGTTGTTCGCACGTTCGAAAAGCACGACATCACTACGATTCGCGTGATCGACACCGCGGTTGACGAAGGCGCCATCATTCGCGCTCTCAAGAAGGATCCGACCCGCAACGAAGAGGAAGCGCTCAAGGAAATCTACAAGCGCCTCCGTCCGGGCGAACCGCCGACAACCGCCAACGCTAAAGCTCTTCTCAAGCGCCTCTTCTTTGATCCGAAGCGCTATGACCTCGGTCGCGTAGGTCGCTACAAGATCAACCAGAAACTTGGTCTAAAAGTCGACATCGAGCAACGCATTCTAGAGAGCGGCGACGTCACGGCCGCCACGAAGTACCTCGTCCGCCTGAAGAAGGGTGAGGGTGTGGTCGACGATATCGATCACCTCGGTTCCCGTCGCGTTCGTACCGTTGGTGAACTTCTTGCCAACCAGTGCCGCGTTGGCCTCAGCCGCACCGAGCGTCTCGTCCGCGAGCGCATGACGATGTATGATCAGAGCGTTGACTCGATCACGCCGCAAAAGCTGATCAACCCGAAAGCTCTCACTACGGTCATCCGCGACTTCTTCGCCCGCTCGCAGCTGTCGCAGTTCATGGACCAGATCAACCCGCTCGCCGAGGTCACGCACAAGCGTCGTCTCTCCGCCCTCGGGCCTGGCGGTCTTAACCGTGAGCGTGCTGGCTTCGAAGTGCGCGACGTTCATCCGTCGCACTACGGCCGCATTTGCCCGATCGAAACGCCTGAAGGTCCGAACATCGGCCTTATCAATTCCCTCTCGACCTACGCTCGCGTCAACGAGTTCGGCTTCATCGAAACGCCTTACCGCGTGTGTAAGGATGGTCGCGTCACTGACAAGATCGAGTACCTAACCGCCGATCAGGAGGAAGGTAAGATCATCGCTCAGGCGAACTGCGAAATCGACGACAAAAATCACTTTGTTGGCAAGGTGACGGTTCGGCAGCAGGGCAACTTCCTCGAAGTTGCGGCCGACGACGTCAACCTCATGGATGTCTCGCCGAAGCAGGTCATTTCGATCGCTGCCGGTATGATTCCGTTCCTCGAGCACGACGACGCCAATCGCGCGTTGATGGGCTCGAACATGCAACGCCAAGGCGTTCCGCTCCTCCAAGCCGAAGCTCCGTTTGTGGGCACTGGCATCGAAGAGCGCGTCGCGCGCGACTCCAAGATCGTCGTCGTCGCTGACGAAGCCGGCGTAGTCGCTTCCGCTGATGCCAAACGCATCATCGTCACCAAAGACGGCGAACTCCCGAAGAACTTCGACAAGAATCCCAAAACCGACGCTAAGAACCACGTATTCGTTTACGAACTACGCAAGTTCATGCGCTCGAACGCAGGCACTTGCTTCAATCAGCGTCCGATCGTTAAGAAAGGCCAAAAGATCAAGGCCGGCGAGGTCCTCGCCGACGGTCCTTGCACCGATAAGGGCGAAATGGCTCTGGGCCGCAACGTGCTCGTCGCGTTCATGCCTTGGAACGGTTACAACTTCGAAGACGCGATCCTGATCTCCGAGAAAGTTCTCAAGGAGGACATCTTCACCTCGATCCACATTCAGGAATTCGAGGTTACTGCCCGCGACACGAAGCTCGGGCCTGAGGAAATCACTCGCGATATTCCGAACGTCGGTGAAGAGGCTCTCAAGAACCTCGATCACAACGGCGTTATCCGCGTCGGTGCTGAGGTTAAGCCGGGCGACATTCTCGTCGGTAAGATCACGCCCAAGTCGGAAACCGAACTCGCTCCCGAAGAAAAATTGCTCCGCGCGATCTTCGGTGAAAAGGCCGCCGACGTTAAGGACACCTCGCTTGTCGTCCCGTCCGGCGTCACTGGCATCATCATGGACGTCAAGGTCTCTAGCCGCGTTGATTTCGAGAAGGAGAAGCTCTCTCCGTCCGATCGTCGCCGCCAGACCAAGCAGATCCAGGAAGATTACAAGACGCAGATGGATAAGCTGCGCGAAGGCCTCACCGAGGCTCTCTCTAACATCCTCCTAGGTGAAAAGATTCCGCTCGACGTCGTCAACGGACAAACCGGTGAAATCATCATCCCGGCCAACCGCAAAATCACCAAGACGCTCTTGCGCAAACTAGCTGCCGTATCCAAATACGTCGAGATCGACCCGTCCCCGGTTCGCATCAAGATCATGGAGATCATCGGCTCGTATCAGTCCAAGTTCGACGAACTCGAACAAGACCGCGAGCGCAAGATCGGCGGCATCGAAGCAGGCGAAGACGCTGGCAACGGTGCGATCAAGCAGGTCAAGGTCTACGTCGCCACTAAGGAAAAACTCCAGGTTGGCGATAAGATGGCCGGTCGCCACGGTAACAAGGGTGTCGTCGCCAAGATCGTTCCCGAAGAAGACATGCCGTTCCTCCCGGACGGTACTCCGGTCGAAATCTGCCTTAATCCGCTGGGCGTGCCTTCCCGCATGAACGTCGGTCAGGTTCTCGAGACGCACCTCGGTTGGGCTTGCAAAAAGCTCGGCCTCAAGGTCGCGACGCCGGTGTTCGACGGAATTCCTGAAAAGAAAGTCCGTGAATACCTCAAGGACGCTAACCTTCCTTCCACCGGCAAGAGCGCTCTTTATGACGGGCGCACCGGCGACAAGATCGACCAGCAAGTGGTTGTTGGCTACATCTACATGCTGAAGCTGAACCACTTGGTCTCCCACAAGATCCACGCTCGTGCGGTCGGCCCATACTCGCTCGTCACGCAGCAGCCGCTGGGTGGCAAAGCCCAGTACGGTGGCCAGCGCTTCGGCGAAATGGAAGTGTGGGCGCTCGAAGCCTACGGCGCGGCGCACACGCTCCAGGAACTCCTCACCGTCAAGTCCGACGACGTTCAGGGACGCACCAAGATCTACGAATCGCTCGTCAAGGGCGACAACACGTTGACCGCCGGCACGCCGGAATCGTTCAACGTCTTGATCAAGGAAATCCAGTCCCTCGGCCTCGACATCAAGCTCAACAAGCGCGATGCGCTCGGTTTCGGTGCCTAATCAGCCCGCCGCGCGAACCCTTTAAAAATAAAAATCAGGGAATTATCTAAATGAGCATTCAACCCGCAGAAACTGCCGCCTCTGCTACCGCAGCCCGCGAGGAAGTACGCACCACGCTCGGTCTCGACGAGAGCCCGTTCGATTGCGTTTCCATCACGGTCGCTTCGCCCGAAACAATCCGTAATTGGTCCAAGGGCGAGGTTAAGAATCCGGAAACCATCAATTATCGTACGTTCAAGCCCGAGCCGGGCGGCCTCTTCTGTCAGAAGATCTTTGGCCCCGTCCGCGACTACGAGTGCGCGTGCGGAAAGTACAAACGCATCAAATACAAGGACGTCGTCTGCGATCGTTGCGGCGTCGAAGTCACCATCGCTCGCGTCCGTCGCGAACGCATGGGCCACATCGAACTCGCTGTTCCTGTCGCTCACATTTGGTTTTTGAAGAGCATGCCGAGCCGCCTCGGGCTTTTGCTCGACATGACCGCCCGCTCGCTCGAGCGCGTGATCTATTACGAGAACTACATGGTCGTCGATCCGGGCAAGACCCCGCTCGAACCCAAGCAGCTCCTCACCGACGTCGAATACCGCCAGGCTCTCGACGAATACGGTGACGACTCCTTCGTCGCCAAGATGGGTGCGGAAGCTGTCCGTGAAGCCCTCGTCAAGATGGATATGGACGCCACGGTCGCTGAGCTCCAAGAGCAGATGCGAGCCACGCGTTCGAAGCAGATCAAAAAGAAGCTCTCGAAGCGCCTTAAGGTCATCCAAGGCTTCATCCACTCGAAGTCCCGCCCGGAATGGATGGTTCTCGAAGTGCTGCCCGTGATTCCGCCGGATCTCCGTCCGTTGGTTCCTCTCGAAGGTGGCCGCTTTGCGACGTCCGACCTCAACGATCTCTATCGCCGTGTGATCAACCGTAACAATCGGTTGAAAAACCTCATGCAGCTGAAGACGCCTGACGTTATTATTCATAACGAAAAGCGCATGCTGCAGGAAGCGGTTGACGCTCTCTTCGACAACGGCCGCCACGGCCGTCCCGTCACCGGCGCCGGTAATCGTCCGCTGAAGTCGCTCTCTGACATGCTCAAGGGCAAGCAGGGCCGCTTCCGCCAAAACTTGCTCGGCAAGCGCGTCGACTACTCTGGCCGTTCAGTGATCGTCATCGGTCCTGAGCTCAAGCTTAACCAATGCGGTCTTCCTAAAAAGATGGCGCTCGTTCTCTTCGAGCCGTTTATCATCCGCCGCCTGAAGGAACTTGGCTTCGTGCACACCGTTCGCGGTGCCCGCAAGATGATCGAGAAGAAGTCCCCGGAAGTTTGGGACATTCTTGAGGAAGTCACGAAGGGCCATCCGGTGCTGCTCAATCGTGCGCCGACGCTCCACCGTTTGTCGATCCAGGCCTTTGAACCAATTCTGATCGAAGGCGAAGCCATCCGCATTCACCCGCTCGTTTGTACGGCTTACAACGCTGACTTCGACGGTGACCAGATGGCCGTGCATGTTCCGCTTTCCCTTGAAGCGATCATGGAGTGCAAACTCCTTATGATGGCGACGTCTAACATCTTCTCGCCGTCCTCCGGCAAGCCGATCTTGACGCCTTCGCAGGACATCGTTCTCGGTGCCTATTATCTAACCATCGAACCGCGGAAAAAGCCCGCCAAGGGCGAACGCGTTCCGGTTCTCGCCGGTCTGCAGGAAGTGCAGTTCGCCGTTGCCGACGGCGCGCTCAAGAAGCACGACTGGGTCGATCTACCGAATCCCGACTATGGCCGCGATACCGTTTTCGGTAACAAGGAGAAGAAAGTTATCCGCACGACCGTTGGCCGGGTGATCTTCAACCAGATTTGGCCCGCCGCCTTGGGCTTCGTGAACTTCCCTGTTCCGAAGAGCAAGCTCGGTGACCTCATTCTGAACACCTACAAGGTCACTGGTAATCACGTCACTGTTGAGACGCTTGATAAGCTGAAGGAACTCGGTTTCCAAACCGCCTTCCAAGCCGGTATCTCGATCGGTATCGACGACATGATCATCCCCGAAGCGAAGAAGGACATTGTCGCTGATTCGCGTAAGAAGATCGCCGAAGTCGAAGGCCAGTTCAACAAGGGTATCATCACCGACGGCGAACGTTACAACAAGGTCGTCGATATTTGGACCAGCGCTACCGACAAGATCGCCAAGGAAGTCTTTGCTAAACTCGAAGGCAACGATGGCCGTCCTGAGGTGAACCCGGTTTACATCATGATGGACTCCGGTGCCCGTGGTAACAAGCAGCAGGTTCGTCAGCTGTGCGGAACCCGCGGCTTGATGGCCAAGCCCTCCGGCGAAATCATCGAACGCCCGATTCTTTCGTCCTTCCGCGAAGGTCTTACCGTTCTCGAATACTTCATCTCGACCCACGGCGCCCGCAAGGGTCTTGCCGACACCGCTCTTAAGACCGCTGACGCCGGTTACCTCACGCGCAAATTGTGCGATGTGGCGATGGACGTCATCATTTCTGAAGACGACTGCGGCGCTCGCGACGGCGTCTGGAAAAAGCCGATCTTCGAAGGTGACGACGAAATCGTTGGCCTCAAGGAACGCATCATCGGTCGTTGCTCGAGCGATGACGTGTTTAACCCGCTCAATCCGGATGAACTCCTCATTGGTTCTGGTGAATTGATCACGGAAGAAATCGCTGCGAAGATCGACGACGCCGGTATCGAACGCGTCAAGGTCATGTCGCCGCTCACGTCGAACAGCCCTTACGGCATCGACGCGAAGTCCTACGGTATTAATCCCGCAACCAATCGTATCGCCAAAATCGGTGACTCGGTCGGCATCATCGCCGCTCAATCCATCGGTGAACCTGGAACGCAGCTCACCATGCGTACGTTCCACATCGGTGGCGTTGCTGCCGGTGGATTTAAGACGCCTGAAATCCGCGTCCGCTCCGGCGGTATCGTCAAGTATCGCGGACTGCGCCTCGTGCCGACCGCCGACGGCGCTAGCATCGTCCTTAACAAGACCGGCACGATTCAGATCGTCGACGCCGAAGAGCGCGAACTCGAAACTTACAACATCGTCGTCGGTTCTTACCTGCCGATTGGCGATGGCGAGAAGATCGAGAAGGGCCAAGTCCTTGCTCAATGGGATCCGTACAACGTTCCGGTTCTCTCTGAGAAGGGTGGCGCGCTCGTATTCAAAGATATGATACCTGGCGTGACCGTGAAGCGCGAACTCGACGAGAGCTCGGGCCGAATCGCCACCGTGGTCATCGAACACAAGGAAGACCTTAATCCGCAGATCGAAATCCGCGACGCGCAAAACAAGCCGCTCGCTGCTTACTCGATTCCTGTCGGCGCTCAGATCGCCGTCAACGAAGGCGATACGATTGCTCCTGGCGCTTTGCTCGCCAAGACGCCTCGTGCGGCTTCGAAGACCAAGGACATCACCGGCGGTCTCCCGCGCGTTGCCGAGTTGTTCGAAGCTCGCCGCCCGAAGGACGCTGCTGAGATGGCCCGCATCGACGGGGTCGTTTCGTTCGAAGGTTCCGTCCGCGGCAAGCGCAAGCTGGTTGTGAAGAACGAAGAAACCGCTCAGGAAGAGGAACACCTCATCCCGACCGGCAAGCACATCATCGTGCAGCCAGGCGACGTCGTTCACAAAGGACAGCACCTAACGGAAGGTTCGGCAGATCCGCACGAAATCCTCGAAATCCTCGGGCCCTCCGCGCTGTACGACTTCCTCATATCGCAAGTCCAGGAAGTTTACCGCCTGCAGGGTGTGACGATTAACGACAAGCACATCGAAATCATCATTCGCCAGATGCTCCGCAAAGTCCGCATCACTGATCCGGGCGACAGCGAATACTTCTGGGGTGAGCAGGTCGACCGTGCTGCGTTCCTCGCTGACAACAAGCGCATCGAAGAAGCCGGTGGTAAACCCGCCGAGGCCGAGCCGATCCTCCTTGGTATCACCAAGGCCTCGCTCGAAACCGAAAGCTTCATTTCCGCTGCGTCCTTCCAAGAAACCACGCGCGTGCTGACCGATGCCTCCACGTTGGGCAAGGTCGACATGCTAAAGGGCTTCAAGGAAAACGTCATCATGGGGCACTTGATTCCGGCTGGCACAGGCCTCCCGAAATACAAGAAACTCAAAATCGGCCTTCCCTTTGGTGCGGATATTCCCGTCGCCGAAGAAGTTGTGAAGACCGAAGATGTAAGCGCCAGCTAGTCTGAGATCAGTCTATTTATTGCGAGCCGTGGGTTTCTTACCCACGGCTTTTTGTTTTTGTGGAAAAAGTGGACTGTAAGAAACTTCTGAGGCGTGCCTCGAAAGGGTAGAATTTCGGCTTGCAATTTCTCTTCAAAAGGCGAGTCTTTAATTCCCTCCCGCCAAAAACCGCAACGTAGAGCTTAGCTCCGTTCGGTTTAATCGCCCGGCCTCGTGCCGGGCGATTTTTTTTGATGCTTAACGCGCGATGGGTGATTGGGTTCTGGGGTATCGACTTTCTGACGTTTTTAATTGTGCAGATTACGAGGTAGCGATTTTGCCAGCCGATTCTTTGCCGAAAATATGCGGTCCACGTCTCACGGGTGTCTACGTCGTTCCCGCCTGTGCCGCTAAACATAACTTGAATCCGGAGTGAAACATCAGGGGCTTTGGGCCACGAACGCTCTTCGGCTGGCCCTCAAAAGGGTCCGGTGGTGGCTGGCCGCAACGGCTTTGACGCGCTTACCATGGGATCTTCGTACCCGTGCGCTCGCGCGCTCACCATGTTTTTGCAGCGATCAAGATTGTTGAACTGAGCGTGGAGTTTTTGCCGGGTACGGTGCAGTTAAACCATTCGGTATAACTAAAAATCGGTATGATTTCGCCGGATCGGTTTAGTATCTATCGATAGATTCTCCTGGCTGGAATCATCAGAATGATCTAATGGTCGCTGGATTCGTTTTCGTACATCTAATTCCAAATCGAGGCCCATAGGTCCCTTTTGTTTTTTATATAGGTTAGGTGTTTTGTCGTTCGGTCTCCATCATTTGCGAGGGAGAAGATTCGCGGCGCTCAAGCAGTATTTTCCATAGTGGATGACGATTCGGATTCGCCCGTCTTGGGAGGCTGTATCCCTGTGTTTAGTCTGCATTAACCTAATGCCATGCGTCGCCAGCGCGCGCGATGCGGGATTGGGCTTGCATTCATTGCGGGGCCTGTGGTCTTCTGACCCTCCCTATTTTTCCTCAGTTATTGCGCGTTGTCTCCCTTGGGTAGATGGCGCTTTTCTTCCGAAGATCCGCGATAACCAACGTCGAATCTTCCCGTAGTTTACTTTTCTCGAAAAAGTGCTTGCCGACAATTTGGCGGCTGGTACTTTTCGCGTCTTTTCCTCATTTCAGACCCTTTTCAGATATGCCGACCATCAATCAACTCGTTCGCAAAGGCCGCCGCAAGGTGACCGCCAAGTCGAAGTCTCCGGCCTTGGCTGGCAACCCTTTCCGCCGTGGCGTGTGCGTGCAGGTTATGACCCGCACGCCCAAGAAGCCGAACTCCGCTATCCGTAAGGTTGCGAAGGTTCGCCTCACGAATGGCAACGAGGTGATTTCCTACATTCCTGACGAAGGTCACAACCTTCAGGAACACTCGATCGTTCTCGTTCGCGGTGGTCGTGTTAAGGATCTTCCTGGCGTTCGTTACCACATCGTTCGTGGTACGCTCGATGCCACCGGCGTTGAGAAACGTCGCCGCAGCCGTTCCAAATACGGTGTCAAACGTCCGAAGGCCGCCAAATAACCGTTCTTTTTAACTAATCCTATTTCGTCATGTCACGCCGCCACAGAGCCGAAAAACGTCAAGTCATTCCGGACATCCGCTACAACAGCCCACTCGTAGCGCACCTCGTCAATGTCATCATGAAGAGCGGCAAGAAGAACCTTGCCCAACGCATCGTCTACGGTGCCTTCGAAAAGGTTTCTGAGAAGCTGGGCAAGGGAGATCCTGTGGATCTTTTGATTGGTGCGTTGGAAAACGCCCGTCCGCGCCTTGAGGTCAAGAGCCGCCGTGTCGGTGGTGCGACTTATCAGGTTCCGGTAGAAATTTCATATGAGCGTCAGGAGAGCCTTGCTCTTCGTTGGATCGTTGACGCGGCTGGTTCCCGGAAGGGCGTGCCGATGCGCGAAGCTCTCGCTGCCGAAATCGTCGACGCCTACAACAATACGGGCACCGTCGTTAAGAAGAAGGAAGACACCCACAAGATGGCCCAGGCCAATCGCGCCTTCGCTCATCTCCGCTGGTAACCCTCAACGCCGGTCCAAAAGAACATGTCCGACGCCGCTACACCTACTATTACTGTCGTTACCGACAAGGCCAAGGTTTCCAAGGTTAACTCCAAAGACCGTCCGTTCCCGCTCGAATGGACGCGCAATATTGGTATCGCCGCGCACATCGACGCCGGCAAGACCACCTGCACCGAGCGTATTCTCTTCTACTCCGGCGCCGTCCACAAGATGGGCGAAGTGCACGAAGGCACGACCGTAACCGACTGGATGGAACAAGAGCGCGAGCGTGGCATCACGATTACCGCGGCCGCTATTTCCTGTGCTTGGAACGCGTCCTGTGGGCCGTGGAAGGGCATCAAGCAACGTATCAACATTATTGATACTCCTGGACACGTGGACTTCACCGCGGAAGTCGAACGCTCGCTTCGCGTTCTCGACGGCGCTGTCGCCGTTTTCTGCGCTGTCGCCGGTGTTCAGCCGCAGTCCGAAACTGTTTGGCGCCAAGCCAACAAATACCGCGTTCCACGCCTTGCGTTCATCAACAAGATGGACCGTGTGGGTGCCGACTTCTTCCGCGCGATCTCTGAAATGCGCGAGAAGCTCAAGGCCAACGCGCACCCCCTTTTCATTCCGATCGGTAAGGAAGATTACTTCTCAGGGGTGGTTGATCTCGTGCAGAACGTCGCTTACTCGTTCGACGAAGATCCGACCGACGTGCTGGGTATGAAGCCCAAGACGATGCCGATTCCGGAAAACATGGCTGCCCAAGCCAAAGAGTACCGCGACAAGCTCATCGAAGCCGTTTCCGATTTCGACGATGTGATCGCTGAAAAGTACTTGGGCGGCGAAGAGATCTCGGTCGAAGAGCTCATGCTTGGCGTCCGTAAGGCGACGATCTCGCTCAAGTTTACGGGTGTTATCCCTGGTTCGGCTTTCAAAAAGAAGGGCGTTCAGCGTCTTCTCGACTGCGTCGTCAATTACCTCCCGAGCCCAATCGACGTTCCTCCCATGAAGGGGCAGGACAGCGATGGCAAGGAAGTGGAAGCCGTGGTTAGCGACACCGCCAAGCTCGCCGGCCTCGCATTCAAGCTTTGGAACGATCCCTTCGTCGGCCGTCTGGTGTTCTACCGTGTTTACACCGGTACCATCAAGAAGGGCATGTCGCTCTACAATCCCCGTACTCGTCGTTCGGAGCGTCTCAGCCGTTTGGTGCTGATGCGTGCCATCGATCGCGAGGAAATCGAAATCGCTTACTCGGGTGATATCTGTGCTCTCGTCGGCATTAAAGACGTGATCACCGGTGACACTCTCTGCGACGAAGATTTCGACATCCGTCTAGAGCCACCATCCTTCCCGGAGCCCGTTATCTCGATGTCCATCGAGCCTAACTCGAAGGGCGACCAGGAAAAGATGGGCACGGCGCTCCAACGCCTCGTGGCTGAAGACCCGACTCTCCGCGTCAAGACCGATCCGGACACAGGCCAAACCATTCTCGCCGGGATGGGTGAGCTCCACCTCGACATCATTCGCGATCGCATGAAGCGCGAATTCAAGGTCGAAGCCACCGCAGGCAAGCCGCAGATCGCTTATCGTGAAACCGTCACCAAGGCGGCCGACGGCGAAGGTAAATTCATCCGCCAGTCCGGTGGTAAAGGTCAGTACGGCCACGTGGTTGTTAAGATCGAACCAAACGAAAAGGGCAAAGGCGTCGAAGTCATCAACGAAATCGTTGGCGGTGTCATTCCGAAGGAATTCATCAAGCCCTCGATCGACGGTATCAACGAAGGCTCGAACAACGGTTGTGTTGCTGGTTATCCGGTGGTCGACGTTAAGGTTCGCATCGTCGACGGTTCCTTCCACGAAGTCGACTCGTCCGAACTCGCGTTTAAGATGGCTGGTATTTTCGCTTTCAAGGAAGCGATGAAGAAGGCCAATCCGATCTTGCTCGAGCCCATCATGGGCGTCGAAGTCACGACTCCGGAAGAATACCAAGGCGACCTCATGGGTGACATCAACCGTCGCCGTGGCACGATCAACGGCATCGAGAACAAGGGTGGTGCTTGCATCATCAACGCTTCCGTTCCGCTTGAAATGTTGTTCGGCTACGTGACCGATATTCGCTCGCTTTCAAAGGGCCGTGCCAGCGCTGGCATCACGCCGTCGCACTTCGAACAAGTTCCAAATTCCCTCCTCGCCAAGATCGTCGAGTCCTCCTCGAAGGCTCCGGCTCGTACCTAACCTCGTTCTTTTTATATCGCCATGAAAGGCCAACGCATTCGCATCAAACTCCAAGGCTTCGACTATCGTGTGATCGATCAGTCCGCTTCGGAGATTGTCGAGACCGCCAAGCGCTCCGGCGCGCGCGTGTCCGGCCCGATACCGCTTCCTACTCGCATTGAGAAGCTCTCGGTTAACCGCTCTCCGCACGTCGACAAAAAGTCGATGGAGCAGTTTGAGACCCGCACGCACAAGCGTCTCATCGACATTATTGAACCCACCGCCCAAACGGTCGACGAGCTCAAGAAGCTCAACCTCCCGTCCGGCGTCGACATCACCATCAACGTCTAAAACGTACCAACGATTTAGTATCCTAACAGTTCATACATAGCAGTTGCTCATGTGCGCCCCGCGCACCGCTGAGTCCCTCGCTAATGTAGGTACCAAACGGAAAACCTCCACCTACCACTTAGCCCATGACCTCTACGCTCCTAGGCAAAAAAATCGGAATGACGCAGGTCTACGACGCTCAAAACGTCCTAGTTCCCGTCACCGTGGTTGAAGCCGGTCCCTGCCCGGTCGTCCAAGTCAAGACGACGGCCACCGACGGTTACAATGCCGTCCAACTCGGCTTCTCCAAAAAGAAAGAGAAGAACACTCCCAAGGCCGAACAGGCCCACGCCAAAAAGGCCGGTCTCGAAGAGACGCCCCGCGTGATCAGCGAACTCCGCTTTGATGGCGAGCCCACCCTGAAAGTTGGCGATGTCGTAACGGTTTCGGTCTTCGCCGAAGGCCAGTTCGTCGACGTGATCGGCATCACCAAGGGCAAAGGTTTCCAAGGTGTTGTTCGTCGTTTCCGCGTTGCTGGCGGTCCCGCCGCTCACGGTTCGATGTTTCACCGCCGCATCGGTGCCATTGGTCAACGCCAGACACCTGGCCGCACCTGGCGCAATCAGAAGATGCCTGGTCACATGGGCAGCGAAAAGCGCACCATCCAGAACCTCCGCATCGTCAAGATCGTTCCGGAGAAGAATCTCATCCTCGTGAAGGGTGCGATCCCTGGCGCAAATGGCGACGACGTGATCGTCCGCTCCGCGATCAAGGGCCAGCCCAAGAAAGCCTAACCACACGGAGGAACTAGCCAATGAAGCTTAAAGTTTTCAAATCCGACGGCACATCCTCGAGCGAACAAGAGTTCGCCGGCTTCCCGACCTTCGAAGGCGACAAAGGCCTTCAAGCGGTCAAGGAAGTGATCGTTGCCATCAACGCCAACAATCGTCTCGGCACGCATTCCACGAAGACCCGCGGTGAAGTCCGCGGTGGTGGTAAGAAGCCGTGGAAGCAGAAGGGCACCGGTCGTGCCCGCGCCGGCTCCATCCGCTCGCCTCTCTGGGGGGGGGGGTGGTGTCGTGTTCGGCCCGAAGCCCCGCGATTACTCGAAGAAGATCAACTCCAAGGTGAAAGCCCTCGCTTTCAGCCGCGCTCTTTTTGATCGCGCCACCGCGGGCGACATCGATGTCATCGAGAGCTTCGCCGCTTCCACAGCCAAAACCAAGGAAGTGAACCAAGTCATCGGCCGCATCGCCCCGAAGGGCAAGATCCTCGTGGTCGACGCGACATTCGCTCCTGAGACCGCCCGCGCTACTCGCAACCTCGCGCGCGTCAGCATGCAGGAAGCTTCCAAACTCAACACCCTCGATCTGGCGCAGTACCAGAAGATCATCGTTTCGTCTGCCGCCCTCGAGAAAATCATCGCCCGCGTCAACGGAGGTCAGTCATGAACAAAACCGACAAAGTCCTGAAGCTCGTCCGTCTCACGGAAAAATCGAACAAGCTGTCGGCTGAACTCGGCCAGTACACGTTCGAAGTTTTTAAAGACGCGAACAAGCACTCCATCGCCGCAGCGGTTGAAAAGGCCTTCAAGGTCACCGTCACCCGCGTCAACACGCAGAACTACCGCGGCAAGAACAAACGCAGCCGTACCGGCCGCCCCAGCGTCACCTCCGACTATAAGAAGGCGATCGTGACCCTCAAAGCTGGCGACAAGATCGAACTCGTCTAACCGACGTCTACCGGAAAATACCAACATGGCTATCAAACCTTTCCGCCGTCCGCTCACGCCCGCGCAACGTTTCACTTCGCTGAACGACGCCCAGGGCGTGGCCAAGAAGCGCCCCGAGCGCGCCCTCACGCAATCCAAGTCGAAGACCGGTGGCCGCAATGTCTACGGCCGCGTCACCTCCCGCCACCGTGGCGGCGGTCACAAGCAGCTTTATCGTATCCTCGATTTCAAGCGTGCCCAACTCGACCAACCCGCCAAGGTGCAGGCGATCGAGTACGATCCCAACCGGACAGCGCACATTGCCCTGATTTCTTACGCCAACGGCGTGAAGAGTTACATCCTCGCCCCCGAGGGTCTTCAGGTTGGCGCGACGATCGTTGCCTCAAATAAGGCCACGACAAACGATTACCTCGTCGGCAACAATTTTCCGCTTGAGATTATCCCGCCTTCGACGAAGGTCCACGCGGTTGAGCTGGTCCCCGGCCGTGGCGCTCAGATCGCCCGCTCCGCTGGTGCCGCGCTCGAACTCGTCGCCGTCGAAAACGGCAAGGCCACTCTCAAGATGCCGTCCGGTGAGCTCCGCTTCGTTAACCCGAAGTGCCGCGCCACGATCGGCACTGTCGGTAACATCGATCACAATAAGCAGTCCCTCGGCAAAGCTGGTCGTAAGCGCTGGCTCGGTATTCGTCCGACCGTTCGCGGTATGGCGATGAACCCGGTCGATCACCCCAACGGTGGTGGTCAGGGTAAGTCCAAGGGTGGTGGTGGTCGTCAGCAGCTCGTCTCCCCGTGGGGCCAGCTCGCCAAAGGCTTCCCGACTCGCCGTCGCTCGAAGCCCTCGAACGCTCAAATCATTGTCCACCACAACGGCCGCAAGCCGCGCGGTCAGAAGTAACCTCGAACCTTTCGCACCATGGCACGTTCCATCAAAAAAGGCTTCTTCGTCGATCTCCACCTCCTCGAGAAGATCGAGAAGGCCGTCAAGACCAATACCAAGAAGCCCATCCAGACGTGGTCGCGTCGTTCGACCATCACCCCCGACTTTGTCGGCCACACTTTCAATGTTCACAACGGCAAGGCGTTCGTCGCCGTGTACGTTACCGAGAACATGGTCGGCCACAAGCTCGGCGAATTCGCTCCGACCCGCGTCTTCAAGGCGCACGGCGGCATGACCCGTAAGGAAATTTAACCTTTAACCAATAACAGAACTAAAAGGGTAGGGCGCCGCCCGCGCTACTATCGCCTCCCTCACCGAAGGAATCCTCCGCACATGGAAATCCAAGCCCTCACACGCTACGCGCGCATGTCACCCAAGAAGGTGCGTGAAGTCGCCCGCACCATCCAAGGCCGCAAGGCACCGGAAGCGGTTGACCTGCTCACCCTCATCCCGCGCAAATCCGCGCGCCTCATCGCCAAGACGCTCAAGAGCGCCATCGCGAACGCCGAGAACAACAACAACCTCTCCGCCGATTCCCTGGTCGTGAAGAGCGCCATCGTCGAAAACGGCCCGGTCCTGAAACGCTTCAAGGCCGCCGCTCGTGGTTCCGCCGCGCCCCGCCGCAAGAAGATGTCCCACATCCGTATCGTCCTCTCGGACGGCAACACCAACTAACCTTCGCCATGGGCCAAAAAACCAATCCTACAGGTTTCCGTCTCGCCGTCCGCCGCAACTGGCAGTCCCGCTGGTACGCGAACAAAAAAGATTTCGGCAAGCTCCTCGCTGAGGACCAGATCATCCGTGAAAAACTCATGGAGAAGCTGAAGCAGGCTTCCGTGCCGCGCATCTTCATCGAGCGCGCTTCGAACCGCGTCCGCGTCAAGATCTACACCGCCCGCCCCGGCATCGTCATCGGTCGCAAGGGCCAGGAAATCGAGAAGATCAAGGAAGAGCTCGCGAAGCTCACCGGCAAAGAAATCCTTCTCGACATCCAAGAGGTCAAGAAGCCCGAGATCGAAGCTCAGCTCGTCGCTGAGAACGTCGCTCTCCAGCTCGAACGCCGTATCGCTTTCCGCCGCGCCATGAAGAAGGCCGTTGAAATGGCCATGACCCTCGGCGCCGAAGGCATCCGTATCCAATGCTCCGGCCGTCTCGGTGGTGCTGATATCGCCCGCCGTGAATGGCAGCGTAAAGGCCGCGTTCCGCTGCACACTCTGCGCGAAAACATCGACTACGGATTCTCCGAGGCGAAGACCGTCTACGGCAAGATCGGCGTCAAATGCTGGATCTGCAAAAAAGAAGCCGACAACAACTAATCCGCCCCTCCAAGGCACAAGACTTTAGGAGAACTCCTCCATGGCTCTCTCACCCGCACGCACCAAATATCGTAAATCGCAGAAAGGTTCCCGCGCCGGAAATGCAAAGCGCGGCAATACGCTTTCGTTCGGCGATTTCGGCCTGCAATCCCTCACCCGCGGTCCCATGACCGGCCAGCAGATTGAGGCAGCACGCGTCACCATCTCGCGTCACCTCAAACGCAAAGGCAAACTCTGGATCCGCGTGTTCCCGCACAAGCCAGTCACGAAGAAGCCTGCCGAAGTGCGCCAAGGTCAGGGTAAAGGTCCGGTCGAATTCTATATCGCCCAGATCCGCCCCGGTGCCGTTCTCTTCGAACTCGCTGGCGTTCCCGCCACCATCGCCAAGGAGGCCTTCCGTCTTGCCGATGCCAAACTGCCTTTCCGCTGCCGCTTCATCGCGCGCGAAGGCGCTGTGTTGTAACCGCTAACCGGATACGCCATCATGACAGCCAAAGAAATTCGCGACCTCTCGGCCACCGAGATTGAAACCAAGCTCCGCGAAGCCCGCGAGCAACTCCTCCAACTCCGCCTGCGCAAGAACACAGGCCAGGTCGAAAAGACCCACGAGATCCGCAATCTCCGCAAGGACATCGCCCGTCTCGAAACCGTCCTCACCCAGAAGAAGGCCGCCGCCTAAACTAGGCCTAGAGCCAATAATCCTTTAAGACCATGTCCTCTCCGACACGTAACAAACGCAAAGACCTCATCGGCTTCGTCACCAGCCGTTCTGGCGACAAATCGATCAAGGTGACCGTCCCGTTCAAGACGCCCCATCCGCGTTACCACAAGGTCGTCAATCGTAAGACCGAAGTTCATGCCCACGACGAAAAGAACGAGACCAAAGTCGGGGATAAGGTCGAAATCATGGAGTGCCGTCCGATCAGCCGTCTCAAGCGTTGGCGCGTTACCCGCGTCATCGAGGCCGCTGTCGTTGCCGGTGCCGCCGTGACCGAGGCCGACGTGGCTGAAGCCGTGCCGACCAAAACCACCCAGGCCAACCAGGCCCCGGAAACCTCCGCCTAACCGTATAAAACCAGGAGGCTCCTGCCATGATCCAACTACGTTCCATTCTCGAAGTCGCTGACAACACCGGCGCCCGCAAGGCCGCCTTCATCAGCCGTAAAGGTCAGAATACCGACACCGCGGCTGTTGGCGACATCATCACCGTTCACATCAAGGAAAGCACCACGGACGCCACCGTGAAGAAGGGCGAGGTCGCGAAGGCCGTCGTCGTTCGCACGAAAGCTCCGGTCCGTCGTTCCGACGGCAGCTACCTGCGTTTCGACAGCAACGCGATCGTTATCCTCGCCGCTGACGGCAACCCGAAGGGCACCCGCATCTTCGGACCAGTTGCTCGCGAACTGCGCGCGAAGAACTTCATGAAGATCATTTCGCTCGCTCCGGAGGTTCTCTAACATGGCCCAGAAATTTCACATCAAACGCGGCGATCAAGTCGTCGTCATCGCCGGCTCCCACAAAGGCAAGTCAGGCAAGATCCTCGAAGTGTTGCCCAAGAAGCAGCGCGCCGTCGTTGAAGGCGTCGCGATGATCAAGCGCCACCTCAAGAAGTCGCAGGAACATCCGAACGGCACCATCGCCGAACGTGAAGGCTCGATCCACATTTCGAACCTTATGAAACAGGCCGACTTCGATGGCTCCAAGCGCGCAAAGAAGACCGCCTGAACAATTGATACTTGATCTGGCGCCTTCCCGGCCGCTAACGTCGAACCTTTTCTCTTTCCAAACCAACTCTCCATGCCTTCGGGTCGGAAATCCGATGGCCAAGCACCAATGAGCAGTTACACACCCGTCCTCAAGAAGCTCTATAATGAGCAGGTCATCCCCGAGCTCGTGAAGAGCCGTGGCTACAAGAACAAGCACCAGATCCCGAAGGTCACGAAAATCGTGCTCAATACCGGTATAGATGCCGATGCTGACAAGAATCAGATCGCTGACGCCGCTCGCGACCTCGGTTTGATCGCCGGCCAAAAGCCCGTTCTTACCCGCACTCGCAAGGCCATTTCGAACTTCAAGTTGAAGCCCAACCAAGTGGTCGGCGCTTTCGTCACCCTCCGGGGCGACGCGATGTGGGAATTCCTTTATCGCCTTCTTGCCGTTGCTCTCCCGACCATTCGCGACTTCCGCGGTGTCTCGCCGAAGCTCGACGGTCAGGGCAACTACACGCTCGGCATCACCGACTTCACCATTTTCCCGGAAATCACCGTTGAAAACGTGAAGAAGCAGATGGGTCTCGACATCTCGATCGTCACCAGCGCTGAGAGCGACGACGAAGGTCGCGAACTGCTCAAGCTCCTCGGCATGCCCTTCCGCCGCACCGAGGCCGCTGCTGCCAAGGCCAGCAACGCCGCGTAACATTTAAAATTAGCTCATCGCCATGCCGAAAACTTCCGCCATCGAACGCAACAAGAAGCGCATCCGCCTCGTTGAAAAATACAAGACCAAGCGCGCAGAGTTGAAGGCGATCCTCGCCAACCCGGCCACGCCCGACGAAGAATTCTTCGCCGCGCAGAAGAAACTCGCCAAGCTCCCCCGTAACTCCTCCGCCGTCCGCGTGCGCAATCGCTGCTCACTCTCCGGTCGTCCGCGTGGTTACAAGCGCAAGTATGGCGTTTCACGCCTGACCTTCCGCGAGCTCGCCCTTGCCGGCAAAATCCCCGGCGTCACCAAATCTTCCTGGTAAACATTTTCACCGCCGGGAGTCGGATATGACCCGGCTGGTACAATCAAACAACATCCATCATGACAGACCCAGTCAGTGACTTCCTCACCCGCCTCCGCAATGCGTCGAAGGCCGGTCTCGCCGAGTGCGTTTCCCCGCATTCCAAACTGAAGGAAAGCCTCGCCGCTATCCTCAAAGCCGAAGGCTACATCGTCGATTTTAGCGACGGTGCCGACGACAGGGGCCACAAGACCCTCGTCGTGAAAATGAAGTACGTTGAAAGCGCTCCGGCGATCACGAACCTCACCCGCGTTTCCACACCGGGCCGCCGTCTTTATTACCGCTACAGCGAGATCCCGCGCGTCCTCAACGGCCTCGGCATCAGCATTCTTTCGACCTCGAAAGGTCTGCTGAAAGACCAGGACTGCCGCCGCCAGAAGCTGGGTGGCGAACTCATCTGCAACGTCTGGTAACCGGAGATCGAATACACATGTCCCGCATCGGCAAAGTTCCCGTTCCCATTCCTGACAAGGTCAAAGTCGCCATCAATGGCGAAACCGTCCTCGTCGAAGGTCCCAAGGGCAAAGTTTCCAAGACGTTCTCACCTGTCGTGAAGATCGACGTGGCCGACAAAAAGGTCACCGTCACTCCGGTTGAGCAGACTCGTTTCGCTGGCGCTATGTACGGCACCGCTCGTTCGGTGATCGCCGGCATGGTCAAGGGCGTCACTGAAGGCTACGTCAAGGAGCTCGAAATCCAAGGCGTTGGTTTCAAAGCCAACCTCAAGGGCAAGCAGCTCGACCTCGCGCTTGGTTACTCGCATCCGATTCTCTTCGATATTCCGGAGGGCATCAAAATCACCGTGACCGACCAGACCAAGCTCAAGATCGAAGGTGCTGACAAGCAGCTCGTCGGAGCCGTCACCGCTAACATTCGCGCTTACTATCCGCCAGAGCCCTACAAGGGCAAGGGTGTCCGCATCGTCGGCGAGCGCGTCCGCCGCAAGGAAGGCAAGACCGTCGCCTAAGGCCGGCCGAAACCTCCTTCAACCGCCAAACTTTAAATCGAAATTTTGTTGTGAACACTATCCGCAAAGCCGACCTCCTCCAGAAACGCCGCTGGAGAATTCGCAAAAAGGTCCAAGGCACTGCCGAACGTCCGCGTCTCAGCGTTCGTTTCACCGGCAAGCACATCTACGCCCAGGCCATCAACGACGACACCGCCAAAACCCTCGTGTTTCTGTCGAGTCTCGACGCCGAACTTCGCAAAAAGAAGCTCGCCGCCAACCTCGCTGGTGCAAAGGAACTCGGCTCCGCTTTTGCTGCCAAGGCCAAAGCTGCCGGCTTGAGCTCCGTCGTATTCGACCGCTCGGGTGCACGTTATCACGGTAAAGTTAAAGTCTTCGCAGACGCCGCTCGTGAAGGCGGTCTCGTATTCTAATCACACATGAGCAACGAAACCAATCCTCCGACATCCCCCGAAGCTGCTCCGGCCGCTCCGTCTGCTCCTGCCAGCCAACCCCGCGAAAACCGCGGCGGTGGCCGTCGTGATTCCAATCGTGGTCCTCGTCGCGATAACCGCGCGCCTGAAAAGCCTGAAGGTGAAAACGACATGGTTGAAAAGGTTGTTTACATCAACCGTTGCGCCAAGGTCGTTAAAGGTGGCCGTCGTTTTAGCTTCTCCGCGCTCGCCGTAGTCGGCGATCGCAAGGGCAACATCGGCATCGGTTACGGCAAAGCCAACGAAGTGCCGGACGCCATCAAGAAAAGCACCGAGCACGCCAAGAAGCACCTCGTCAACGTCAAGATCAAGGGCGACACTATTCCGCACGATGTCTTTGGCGAATACGACGGTGGCAAAGTTCTCCTGAAGCCCGCTTCGCCCGGTACCGGCCTCATCGCTGGTGGTGGCGTGCGCGCTGTTCTCGAAGCCGCTGGCGTCAAGAACGTGCTGACCAAGTCCATGGGCTCGAAGAACCACATCGCCGTCGTTCACGCGACGCTGAACGGTCTTCGCAAGCTCCGCCTGGCCGAACAGATCAAGGCCACGCGTACAACCGCTTAATAGAACTCATCCGAGTCCCGCCGGCTTTTGTCGCTGGCGGGGCGTTATAGAGGAATCACTATGAAACTTCACGAACTCAAGAACGTCCCCGGTGCTGTGCACCGCAAGAAGCGCGTTGGCTGCGGCGAAGGCGGCGGCCACGGCAAGACCTCTGGCAAAGGTGGCAAAGGCCAGACTGCCCGTTCCGGCGGCAGCATCCGTCCCGGTTTCGAAGGCGGCCAGATGCCCCTTTATCGCAAGCTCCCGCACCGCGGCTTCAACAATTACAACTTCCGCACCAGCTTCGCCACGGTGAACGTAGGCGATCTCGCCAACCTCGACGCCTCCATCTCCGAGGTAAACGCTGAGGTTCTGAGCCAAAACGGCCTGATTCGCGCGGGCGAAACCCAGATCAAGGTTCTCGGCAACGGCGAAATCAGCCGCGCGCTCAAAGTCACGGCTGCGAAGTTTTCTGAGTCGGCCAAAGCCAAGCTTGAGAAAGCTGGCGGCCAAGCTATCACGGCCTAAGGCCGGAAAAATCTGATATTCGGTTCGCGGATTTAACCAATTCAAACTGGCTAAATCCGCTTCCGGTATTAAAGATCGCACTTTTTAACCTGACCACACAACCCCGTGCTCTCCGCTTTCACGAACTCAATGAAGATTCCCGAGCTGCGCTCGAGAATCTTCTACACGTTGGCGCTTCTGTTCATCGCTCGCGTGGGTGCGCACATTCCGCTTCCCGGAATCGACCCACAGCCGCTGCAGGAATTTTTCCGCACTCAGACGGGCGGTGCCGGCGGAGCGATGGCCAGCTTGTACAACATGTTCACGGGTGGTGCCCTCATTAAGGGTGCCGTTTGTGCGTTGGGTATCATGCCTTACATCAGCGCATCGATTATTTTCCAGCTGATGTCCGCGGTGGTTCCGGCACTCAGCCGTCTCGCCCAAGAAGGCGACGTTGGTCGCCAAAAGCTCACGCAATACACGCGTTATGCGACTGTCGCGATCTGTATTTTTCAGGCTGTTTTGCTGATTCTGGCGCTCGAAAATCCGGCTCAGCTGTTCGGTTCCGGCTTCGAAGGTCGCATCGTGATCGCTCCGAGATGGAGCTTCTTGGTGACCTCGACCATTTTCCTGACCGCGGGCACGCTGCTTTTGATGTGGCTCGGCGAGCAGATCACGCAGCGCGGCATCGGCAACGGCGTTTCGCTCCTCATCACGATCGGTATTTTGGCCGACATCCCAGGTGCGGCTTCGGCTACCAAGAACCTGTTCTTCGGCGCCATCGGCGTGGCCAAGCTCAATCTAGGTCATGCAATCGTGATGCTCCTCCTCTTCGTCTTGGTGATCGTCTTTATCATCATGATTGTGCAGGGGCAGCGTAAGATTCCGGTCCAGTACGCGAAGCGCGTGGTGGGCAACAAGGTCATGGGCGGTCAGAGCTCCTTCCTCCCGCTGAAGATCAATTACTCCGGCGTTATGCCCGTCATCTTCGCCAGCGCGATTCTGATGTTCCCGCAGCAGATTTTCTCCTGGCTCGGCGCTTACATGCACTGGAAGTGGATGAGCGAGTTCTCGGCAAATCTCCTCCGCGGTCATTGGACTTACTACACCGGCTACACCGTTTTGATTCTGTTTTTCAGCTACTTCTGGGTATCGGTGATGTTCAAGCCGATCCAGATCGCCGATGATCTCAAGAAATACGGCGGCTATATCCCGGGCGTCCGCCCTGGCGAGCCGACCGCCAGCTTCTTGGATTTCATCATGACCCGCATGACTCTGGCGGGCGCAATCGCCCTGACTTTGATCGCGGTCACCCCTGATATCCTTTTGTTCGAACTCAACGTTCCGCAACGTGTGGCCTATTTCTTCGGCGGCACCGGTATGTTGATCACCGTCGGCGTCATCCTCGACACGATGCGTCAGGTTGAAACTTTCCTTCTGCAGCGTCACTACGACGGCTTCCTCAAAAAAGGTCGTATCCGCTCCCGTAATCCGGCGGTTGCTGGCGCTCTCGGCGAAGCCGCTGACCTCAAGACCGTCGGTAAGCTCTGGATGGTCTTGGGTGCGTTGTTCCTGACCGGTATCGTTGCGTGGTTCGCCAAGCAGCTCTAAGCGCAATTCGTTCTTTACTTTGGTCCGGCAGTCTTCACTTTCTGACCTCTTTTCCAATTGCGGCGATCCCGCCAAAATTAGAATCTTGTTCCTTGGTTTGCCGAGTTCTCGGACTGAAAACTTGATGAACCAAACCCGTTCTTTGAATATTGAGCACGTCTCTCCCGCTGGTCTGATGCGGCAGGAGATTTCGCGTCGAACCGCTGTCGGTGTAGCAGCCGAAAAAGCGGCCCGCCAAGGTAAAACCTTGGATGACGAGACCACGCTAGCGCTGATGCGCCGCTGGTTTTGGGCGCGTAAACCTGATGCGGGTTTTGCCCTCAGTGGCTTCCCGGCTACGTTGCTCCAAGCTAAGGTGTTTGATGAATGGCTCGAAGCCCGCGACGAAGCGCTACATGGCGTGATTGTCGACGAATCCATTTCGAGCAATTCCGTCGTCGAACACTATCGTACGCTCGGCCTCCTTGTTGAGGCTGACGACATCGCGGCCTGACATGATCCCGATCAAAAACAAAGAGGGAATTGCCAAGATGCGTGAAGCGTGCGCCGTCGCCGCCACGGTTCTGCAGCGTTTGAAAGAACGCGTTGCCCCGGGCGTGTCGACTTATGACTTGGATCAGGCTGCGCGCGAATTGATCGCGCAGTACGGAGCTAGAAGCGCCTGTTACGGCTACCAGATCGGCAACCGCCGCTATCCCGCCTACAGCTGCCTCTCGGTGAACGAAGAAGTCGTTCATGGGATTGGATCGCTGAAACGCATCCTCCGCGACGGAGACGTCATATCGCTCGACATTGTCGTTCAGTACAACGGCTACATCGGCGACAACGCTTACACCGTCAAAGTAGGGCAGGTGCCCGCACGAGTTGACGAGCTGTTGCGCGTCACCGAAGAAGCTTTGGCCATCGGCATTCGACAAGCTACGGTCGGAAATCGCATCGGCGATATTTCCGAGGCGGTCCAAAAATACGTCGAATCGCACGGCTTCAGTGTGGTGCGCGACATGGTTGGTCACGGTGTTGGTGTTTCGATGCACGAGGAACCGCAAATTCCGAACTTCCTCGAGCGCCCGAAGAAGAAGACCGAACCAATTCGTCCTGGTATGACGCTTGCGATCGAGCCCATGGTGAACATGGGCGGCTATCGCACTCGCACGCTGGCTGACGGCTGGACCGTGGTTACGACAGATGGTTCTCCCTCCGCTCACTTCGAACATACGGTGCTCACGACAGAACAGGGCCCCGAGATCCTCACGATCCCGCGCCCGGCCAGTCCCGCAGCTGCTCCGGCGGCCGCCTCGTAAATTTTCAATTTCCAAAACTAAACTCTAACTCAAAACAACATGCCACGTCTCCTCGGTGTAGAAATTCCCGCGAAGAAGAAAGTCGCGTTTTCCCTCCGTTACATTTACGGAATTGGACCGCAGCGCGCTGATCAGATCGTTCAGGAAGCCAGCCTCGATGCCAACATGCGCGCCTCGGATTTGTCCGAGGAGCAGCTTAACAAGATCCTTCAGATCATCACCGAACACAAGTGGGTGGTCGAAGGTGATCTCCGCCGCGAAATCGCCGGCAATCTCAAGCGCCTCCAGGCGATCAATTGCTACCGTGGCGTCCGCCACCGCAAGAGCCTGCCCGTCCGCGGTCAGCGCACCAGCACCAATGCCCGTACCCGCAAGGGGCCTCGCCGTACAGTGGGCGTAACCAAAGCTAAGGAATAAACTTTAAAACGTCATGGCTGAAGAAAAGTCCGCTCCCAAGAAAGCTCCCAAGAAGGAAGCCGCTCCGGCCGCCGCCGGTACCGAAGGCAAAGCCCCGGCCGCTGAAAAGCCCGCCAAGGCTCCTGCCGCTGAACAGGCAGCCGCTCCGGCCGCCTCTGATAAGCCCGTCGAACTCATCGGCGGCGTTGCCAAACAGCCGACCGCTGAGGACCTCCTCAAGGAAGAGCTGGGCGCCATTAAAGTTCGCAAAGCCAAAGGCTCCAAGAACGTCACCTCCGGCGTCGCGCACATTCTCGCGTCGTTCAACAATACGATCGTCTCCATAACCGATGCCAAGGGCCAAGTCATTTCGTGGTCCTCGGCCGGCAAGTGCAACTTCCGCGGTTCCCGTAAGTCCACGGCTTACGCTGCGCAGGTTGTCGCTCAGGATGCCGCCCGCAACGCCATGGCCCACGGGCTGAAAGACGTTGTGATCGAAGTCAGCGGTCCCGGCCTCGGCCGTGATTCCGCGATTCGCGCGCTCCAAGCCATCGGCCTCGAAATCGTTTCGATCGTCGACGTTACGCCTGTTCCGCACAACGGCTGCCGCCCCCGCAAGCGCCGTCGCGTGTAATACGCCCACTCCAAGTCCAACATTTTAAATTACAGGTTATACCATGGCTCGTTACACCGGCCCAACCACCCGAATCAGCCGCCGTTTTTCCCAGCCGATCTTCGGCGCCACCAAGGCCTTCGAAAAACGCAATTATCCTCCTGGCCAGCACGGCCCGAAGCTCCGCCGCAAGCTCTCTGAGTACGCGGTTGGCTTGAACGAAAAGCAAAAGCTCCGTTACATCTACGGTTTGCTTGAACGCCAGTTCCGTCGCGTGTTCGAAAACGCCAAGCGCGAACGCGGCGTTACCGGCGAACGCTTCCTCCAGCTCCTCGAGACTCGTCTCGACAGCGTGGTTTATCTCCTCGGCCTCGCCAAGTCCCGCGCTGCCGCTCGCCAGTTCGTCAACCACGGCCACATCCGCGTGAATGGCCATAAGGTCGACATCTCGAGCTACAACGTGCAGCCCGGCGACGAGATCGAAGTGAAGAACACGCCGACCTCTCGTCAACTTGCGACGCGATGCCTCGAAGAGAACCGTGCCCGCAACGTCCCTGGCTGGCTCACGATGAACGCCGAAGCCTTCAAGGCCACTGTCAATCGTCTGCCGACCCGCGACGAAATGGAGCCCGGTATCAACGAACAGCTCATCGTCGAGTTCTACTCGCGCTTCTGAGCTTTTTCGTATTCAACAACCATTTACCCTCATTCCTCAACCTGCAGAGTTCACAACCATGCCAAAACGTCTCGGAAAGTTCGAACTCCCCTCCAAGCTCACCAAAGTAGAGGAAGGCGCCACGTCGACCTACGCAAAGTTCGTCGCCGAACCCTTCGAGGCCGGTTACGGCCATACCATCGGCAACTCACTTCGCCGCGTGCTCCTCAGCTCCATCGAGGGTTCCGCTATCTCGTCCATCAAGATCGAGAGCGTTAATCACGAATTCCAAAGCATCGAGGGCGTCGTCGAAGACGTCACGGACATCGTGCTGAATCTGAAGAAGATTCTCATCGTCTCCCAGAAACGCGAACCCGTCACGCTGTCCATCAAGGTCAATCGTGAAGGTCCGGTTACGGCGGCCGACATTCAGCCCGATCCCGCGATCCAGATCGTCAATCCCGAGCAGGTCATCTGCACGCTCGACAAGGCCCGTCCGTTCGAAGCCGAAATCGAGATCAAGACCGGCCGTGGTTACTATCCTGGCGAGCAGAACAAGAAGGAAGACCAGGCGATCGGCGTTATTCCGATCGATTCCCTCTTTAGTCCGGTTCGTCTCGTGAAGTACGCCGTCGAGGCAACTCGCGTCGGCCAGATTACCGATTACGACAAGTTGCTCCTCGAAGTCTGGACCGACGGTCGTATCACTCCGGACGATGCACTGAAGCAATCCGCTTCGATCCTCAAGCACCACCTCGATGTGTTCGATCGCGTCAGCGACGAGCAGTTCGAATTCGAAAGCCAGCAGAGCGAGGTCAGCGAAGAGCAGAACAAGCTCCGCAAGCTCCTCAACATGTCGGTCAACGAAATCGAGCTCTCCGTTCGCGCTGCGAACTGCTTGAACAACGCGAACATAACCACGGTTGGCGAACTCGCGATGAAGACCGAGCAGGAAATGCTCAAGTACCGCAACTTCGGCAAGAAGTCTCTCAACGAAATCAAGGAAAAGCTCGAAGCTCTCGGCCTGTCTCTCGGCATGAAATTCGACGAGCGCCTCCTCGACAACAAAAAGGATCTCTAAGCAGAAAAATTTGGGATTCAGGAGTCAGGATTCAGAATATCCGGGCTCCTTGCATCCTGACTTCTCGCTCCTGAATTCATTTCAACTTGGCTCTCGCGCCGTCCGCTGCCGCTCAACGCTGCGACCGGATTGCCGATCGGGGGCCAACCAATAAACAAATACAATGCGTCATAACAAACATCGTGCCTCCTTGGGCGTGACCCGCGAACACCGCGAGGCCATGCTCTCCAACCTTGCTGCCTCGCTGATCACGCACGGCCGCATCCAGACCACTCTCACGAAGGCCAAGGCTCTCCGCCCCTTTGTCGAAAAGCTGATCACCAAGGCCAAGAAAGCCGCGGCAAAAACCGAGAAGAAGGATGCCCTGCACCTGCGCCGTTTGGCTCACTCCGACCTCCGCGACGAAAACGCACTCACCGCCCTCTTCAACGAGAAGTACAAAGAGTTCGCGAATCGTAGCGGCGGTTACACCCGCATCTACAAGCTGGGTGCTCCTCGCCAGAACGACGCCGCTGAAATGGCTCTCATCGAGTTCGTGAAGGCTGACGACACGGGCTACAAGAAGAGCAAGCGCAAGTCCGGTAAGGGCAAGAAGGCCGCCGCTGAAGCTGCTCCTGCCGCCGAAGCGCCCGCCGCTGCACCTGCCGAAGGTGAAGCCAAAGCCTAAGCGCTTAAATAGGTTTTAAAAATTGCGACGCGCCGAAGGACACTTCGGCGCGTTTTGTTTTTCCGATTATGAACTCGGCGATTTGAGACGAAATACTCAGCAACCACGTCGTAAAACGACTGTCAGGAGGCGCGCTCCTTGGCGGTTCGGTTTGCACTGGAACTTTCGATCAGACATTTTCTCTCTCGATGGATTTTGTCACAGCCACAGTTATTTTTTGCGTTGTGATAGCCGCGGTCTTCCTCGGCCTGTGGCTGTTTTATGACCGCCGTGATTATGCGATCTTCGAACATGCGCGAAAGAAGTCGAGTTTCTGCTGCATCCGTTGCCAACATCTTTACGGCGCGGCTGGCCGGCCTGAAGTTTGCAAATGCCCGCGCTGCGGGCACGAAAATGCGCGCCTGAAGTTTTGACCGCCCGGACGTGCTGCGGTGATTTTTTGTCTTCGGGACTTTGTCGCTGAAACATTTGCTCGATAGCGTTTGCGGTGAAGCAAGCCGAGGATCTTTCGAAGATTGTATGTGCCGATTTTGCGTGGTGTTGCTCTAGTTTTCCATCGGCTGCATTGACACCCATCCTCTCCATCTGGCAGGTTTATTGTTTCTTTAAATTTACCGGCCTCGACATTTCCAATGCCACAGACCATCGCCGTTCTCGATTTTGGTTCGCAATTCACCCAGGTTATCGCCCGCCGAATCCGCGAGTGTCAGGTGTACTCCAAAATCTACCACTACTCGACGCCGGCCGCGCAGTTGAAGGCCGATGGTGTGATCGGTGTGATCTTTTCCGGTGGCCCGCAAAGTGTTTACGGCTCAGACGCTCCGCATCCTGATCGCGCTGTATTCGATCTGGGCGTGCCGATTCTTGGCATCTGCTACGGTCTTCAGTTGATGGGGCATTTTCTCGGCGGAAAAGTCGCCAAAGGTGAACGCCGCGAATACGGACACGGTATACTCGAAATCACCAAAAAGAGCCCGCTGTTCAAAGGTCTGCCGAAAAAGCTGAAGGTGTGGAATTCTCACGGCGACAAGCTCGTGAAATTGCCCGAAGGTTTCCAGACCGTCGCGCGCACGGAAAATTCCGAGTACGCGGCGATGGAAAACGCGGAGCGCCGTTTTTACGCACTGCAATTTCACCCAGAAGTTTTCCACAGCGAACGCGGCATCGAGGTCGTCCGCAACTTCCTCGTCGGGATCTGCGGCTGCAAGGGGGACTGGTCCACGGCTAATTTCATTGAACGCAAAATTCAGGAAATTCGCGAAACGGTTGGCAAGTCACGCGTCATTCTTGGACTTTCCGGCGGTGTCGATTCGTCCGTTGCCGCGGCTCTGATTCATAGGGCGATTGGCAAGCAACTGACCTGCGTGTTTGTCGATAACGGTCTGTTGCGCAAAGATGAGCGCGAGCACGTCGTTGATCTCTACAAGCGCAATTTCAAAATCGACCTGCGCGTGGCGGACTCCGGCGCGCTCTTCCTCAAGAAACTCAAGGGCGTCAGCGAACCTGAGCAGAAGCGCAAAATCATCGGCCGCACTTTTATTGAAGTGTTCGAGAAGTCGCTAAAATCGATTGGTCACGCCGATTTTCTCGGCCAGGGCACGCTTTACCCAGACGTGATCGAGAGCGTGACGATCGGCAACAATCCGGCTTCGCTGATTAAGAGCCATCACAACGTTGGCGGTCTGCCTGAGCGCATGAAACTTAAACTGCTCGAGCCGCTGCGCGAACTTTTCAAAGACGAGGTGCGGGCGGTTGGTTCGGCTCTCGGACTTCCGCGCGAAGTCGTCTGGCGCCAGCCGTTTCCGGGACCTGGCCTGGGCGTCCGCGTCATTGGCGATATCACCGAGGAAAAGTTGGAAATCCTCCGCAATGCCGACGCCATTCTCCACGAGGAAATGATGAATTCCGAGTGGTACTGGAAAGTCTGGCAATCGTTCTGCGTGTTTCTGCCGGTGAAGTCGGTCGGTGTGATCGGTGACGAGCGCAACTACGCTTACGTGATTGCCGTGCGTGTTGTTGAGAGCATCGACGCGATGACCGCTGACTGGACGCGCCTGCCGTACGATCTTCTTCAGACGATCTCGAACCGCATCACCAATGAAGTGCGCGGTGTCAGCCGCGTGGTGCTCGATATCAGTTCGAAGCCGCCAGCAACGATCGAGTGGGAGTAATTTAAACCCAAAGTCAGCCGTGCGTTTCCTTCAGGCTTCTTCCAAGACGTTTCAAAACGATCTCGCCGAATTTTGTCGGGGAGCAGTGGTTTCGAAGGAAATCTCCGATAGTGTCGCGGCGATTCTCGCGGACGTTCGCGTTCGTGGAGACGAGGCGGTGGTTTATTACGCGGCGAAGTTTGATGGTGCCAAATTGCGCGCTCGCGAAATCCAGGTGAAGCCCGCGGACATCGCAGCGGCGGCAAAGGCGATTTCGGCCGCTGATCGCAAGGCTATGGTCGAAGCGCACGCGAACATTCTTGCCTTCAACCAGGAAGGGCTGGCGCAGGATTGGATGGGAAAGAACAAGCAGGGCGCCGAAGTGGGGGAACGTTTTTACCCGATCCGCCGCGTTGGACTTTATATTCCTGGCGGCCAGGTTCCGCTCGTGTCGACGGTGCTGATGACCGCGACGTTGGCGAAAATCGCTGGCTGTCCTGAAATCGCGGCGTTCACGCCGTCGGATGCCTCGGGCAAAATCGCTCCGGGGCTTCTTGCCGCTTTGGAGTTGGTCGGCGTGACCGAGGTTTACCGCATCGGCGGTGTGCAGGCGATTGGCGCGATGGCGTACGGCACGGCGAGCATTCCGGCGGTCGACAAAATTTTCGGCCCGGGCAATGCGTACGTTTGTGAGGCCAAGCGGCAGGTGTTCGGAACGGTCGGCGTCGATTCGTTGCCGGGCCCGAGCGAAGTGATGGTGATTGCTGACGAGACGGCGCGTACGGATTTTGTCGCTGCGGACTTGTTGGCTCAGGCTGAACACGGATCGGGGCGCGAGAAAATTTATCTCGTGGCGACGTCACAGGCGATCGTTGATCAGATCGTGGCCGACGTGAAGTCACAGCTGCAGATCATTTCGCGCAGCGAGAAAACGCAGAATGTTTTGAATCAGGGCTTCCTTGCGGTGACGGTCAACTCGCTCGATCAAGCCGTGCAGATCGCGAACTACGTCGCTCCTGAACACCTCGAGCTGATCGTCGGTGAGGCGACTGAGAAGAAGATGCTTCAGGAAATCACCACGGCGGGCGCGATCATGGTCGGCAATCTGACGCCGACGGCATTGGGTGATTTCACGGCTGGCCCGAGTCACGTGCTTCCGACCGCGCGCACGGGACGCTTTTTTAGCGGTTTGCGCGTGGCGGATTTTCAGCGGCGCACGAGCATCATTCGTTACGGCAAACCCAGCATCAAAAAAGGCAACGAAGTCGTCGCGGCGTTCGCGGCGATGGAGCGTCTGGATGCGCATGGTCGCTCAGTCCAGATTCGGACGTGAGATTGTCGTAACGACGGAGAAAGATTCCGTTGCGCGTACTTTGGTGATTTTCTGAACGGTTATGTTTGATCCTGCCTCATTTGCCCTTCCGCACGTTGCCAAACTTCACGCGTACACGCCTGGCCTTCAGCCAAACGAACCAGGTTGGGTGAAGCTCAATACAAACGAGTGTCCTTATCCGCCGAGCCCTAAAGTGGCGGAGGCGGTGCGAGCGGAAATCGGTGCTGCTGGCGAATCGCTGCGGCTCTACCCAAATCCTACCGGCACGGCCTTGCGGGCGGTGATTGCGGAACACCACGGGCTTGGCTTGCGCGCGGAAAATGTGTGTGTGGGCAATGGATCGGATGATATCCTGAATTTACTCGTCCGCGCGTTTTGTACGGAGACGGTTCCGCTCGGCTTTACGATGCCGAGTTATTCGCTTTATCCGGTGCTCGTGGAAATCCAGGACGGGCGTTGCGACGTGATCGAATTTGATCGGTCGATGAAGTTGCCGCTGGGGCGGATCGCGGCATCGAAGTCGCGGGCGTTTTTTCTTACATCGCCAAATGCGCCGACCGGTGTGGGTTTCAGTCGGGCGGAAATCGAAGCAGCGGCGAAAGTTTTCAAAGGACTCTTCGTCGTCGACGAGGCTTACGCGCTTTTCGCCGAAGAAGACGCTGTCCCGCTTTTGTCGAAGTACCCGAATCTCGTCGTGGTGCGGACGCTTTCGAAGGCTTATGCTCTCGCGGGCATCCGCATCGGTTATGCCCTGGCGCATGCAGGTGTGATCGATGTGCTCGATCGCGTGCGCGACAGTTACAACACCAGTCGGCTTTCGCAGGTGGCGGCGATCGCAGCCATCGGCGATCAGTCGTATTATCGCGACGTCGTCACGAAGATCAAAACCACGCGTGATCGTTACGTGAAAACGTGGAGCGGTCAGGGCTGGTTTACGTATCCGTCGCAGACGAATTTTATTTTCACCGAGCCACGCAACTCCCGAGGCGAGGCTGGCCCAGCGGTGGCGAAGGCGGCTTACGATTACCTCTACGCGCACAAGGTGCTGGTGCGGTACTTCGCGAGCCATGCCTTGACCGCGTCGTTCCTCCGTATCAGCGTCGGAACAGACGCCGAAATGGCCGTCCTTAACCAAACGCTCGAAGCATGGCGCAAAATCGCATAGCAACCATTAAGCGGAAAACCGCTGAGACCGACATCACCCTCACGCTCGACGTCGACGGCCGTGGTGTTTCGAACATTTCTACGGGCGTGCCGTTTTTCGATCACATGCTCACGCTGTTCGCGAAGCACGGTTTATTCGACCTGCACGTTGATGCGAAAGGCGACGTGGCGGTGGACTATCACCACACCGTCGAGGACGTCGGCATTGTTTTGGGCGAAGCTTTTAAGCAGGCGCTCGGCGACAAACTTGGTATTCGCCGCTATGGCTTTTTCATCTTGCCGATGGACGAATCGCTGGCGCGCGTCGTCGTCGACATCGGCGGACGTCCGCACCTCGTCTACGATGCCGAGGCACCGACGATGTTTGTGCGCGACTTCAATATCGTGCTCGTGAAGGAATTTTGCCGCGCTTTCAGCAACGCGCTCGGAGCGAATCTGCACGTTAAACTCGAGTACGGCGAAGAGCCGCACCACGTCGCCGAGGCGATCTTCAAGGCGCTCGCGCGTGCGCTCGATGTTGCGACGCAGATCGATGCTCGTACTGCCGGGCAATTGCCCAGCACCAAGGGAAAAATCTAAAGCTGTGCCGGGCGATTACGCGTGCGGCTGAACGTCGGGTGACGTTGCGCCGACAACGCGTTTAGCTGATATTCTTTCCTCGTGAAAACTGCTCCCTCCATCGCCGTCATCGACAACGGCATTTGTAATCTTCGCAGCGTGACGAAAGCGCTCGAGGCGGTTGGCGCGCAGCCGAAGGTCGTGCGTACGCCTTCAGAAGTGGGTGATGCCGCTGGTCTCGTGCTGCCGGGCGTGGGGGCTTTGGGCGATTGCGTGGCGGCGCTCCGGGCGACGAAGCTCGATGAAACTGTGCGCTCGTGGATCGCGGCGGATCGGCCGTTTTTGGGCGTTTGTTTGGGCATGCAGGCGCTTTTCGATTTTTCGGAAGAGGGGAATATCACAGGCCTGGGTATTTTTCCTGGTAAGGTGATTCGGTTTCGCCGTCCGCCTGAGTTTAAAATTCCGCATATGGGGTGGAATAGTGTGACGTTTCGCCAGCCTGGCTCTCCGCTCGCTGCTGAGCTGAAGACGGACGGCGAGGCGTTTTACTTTGTGCACAGTTTCCATTGTGTGCCCGAGAATCCCGCGTTGATTCTGGCCGAGGCAGATTACGGCGGTGTTTTCACGGCAGCGATTGGCCGTGGCCGGTGCTTTGCTACGCAATTTCACCCGGAGAAAAGCCAGGCCAAAGGGCTGAGGATCTACCGCAATTTCGCTGACGTCGCGGCGGGTGTCGCTGCTTGATGCGGTTTTAGGCGGCTGGGTTTGTTAAGGCTGGCTGATAATGTGCAACAGTTTTTCTAAACCTGCGTTCAAGTCGCGTTTAGAAAAGCTTAGGACGTAAGTCAAAAAGTCACTTTGCTTTGCTTGTGGCGGGAGAATTAGTTCATTTGGGGCATGCCCAAAACCGCCCTTCTAAAGCTGGATGAAAAAGAACTCGCTCTCCCTGTGATCGTCGGAACGGAGGGCGAAAAAGCCGTCGATATTGCCAAGCTGCGTTCGGATACCGGTTACATTACCTATGACGACGGGTTCGGCAATACGGGCTCGTGCACGAGCAGCATCACTTTTATTGATGGTGATGTGGGAATCCTCCGCTATCGCGGTTACCCGATCGAGCAGTTGGCGGAGAAATCTTCGTTTGTTGAATGCGCCTATCTGGTTATCTATGGAGAACTGCCGACTGGGCAGCAGCGTGCGAATTTTTCGCGGCTGTTGACGAAGCATGCGCCTTTGCACGAAGGGATGACGCGCTTCCTTAGCAGCTTCCCGCGCGACTCGCATCCGATGGCGGTGCTCTCTGCGGGTGTGAATTCGCTGGGCGCCTATTACCCGCATCTCGCAACGAACAATCACCAGCACGATCTTGAGCAGTTCGACGAAGCAGCGGCGATCGCTATTTCGAAAGTTCGCACGATCACCGCGCACACTTACCGCGTTACCCGGGGTTTGCCGTTGAACTATCCGCGTCCGAATTACGGGTACTGTGAGAACTTCCTGCACCTGATGTTCTCGGAGCCGTACAACGAGTATATTCCTACGCAGGAAGTCGCTTCGGCTCTGAATCTTTTCCTTTTGCTCCATGCTGACCACGAGCAGAACTGTTCGACATCGACAGTGAAGATGGTCGGTTCTTCGGGCGCCAATCTGTTCGCCTCCGTCTCCGCCGGTGTGAATGCACTTTGGGGCCCGCTGCACGGTGGCGCCAACATGGCGGTGATTGAAATGCTGAAGAGCATTCACGCAGAAGGCGACGATGGCACGAAGTTTATCGAGGCAGCCAAGTCCGGGAAAGGCGATCATCGCCTGATGGGCTTCGGTCATCGCGTCTACAAGAACTACGACCCGCGTGCGAAGATCATCAAAGCCAGCTTCTACAAGGCGCTCGCCAGTCTCGGCATCAAAGACGATCCTTTGCTCAATATCGCGATGAAGCTCGAAGAGGTAGCGACTCACGATGACTACTTCCTTTCCCGAAAGCTTTATCCGAACGTCGACTTCTATTCCGGCCTAATCATGCGAGCGATTGGTATTCCGGAAAACATGTTCACCGTGATGTTCGCGATCGGCCGCATGCCCGGCTGGATCGCGCAGTGGCGCGAAGTGGCGCAGAATCCGAAATTGAAAATTTACCGTCCGCGTCAGATCTATACCGGCAAAACGCTGCGCGATTACCTGCCAATGGATCAGCGCAAGTGAGCGCGGCGCTTTTTTGCGAAGCAAGTTTCCAATCCGAGCCCGTTCAGGCGGTCTCGGATTTTTTCTGTGGTTCGCTTCCCTTGAAGATCGAATCCGCGTCGAGTCCGGTGAGTCGCTCGATGCCTTTTACGAGGCGCCAAAGCACAACCATCAGCATGATCATCGCGGGAACGGCCATCACGGCCATGCCGATCGTGTGCATCTTTCCAAGCTCTGCGTTGAAGGCCGCCGTACCTGGTTCGCTGCGAATCAGCCAGCGGGCTGTGGCGTAGTTGATTGCCCCGCTCACGAAAAACGTCGCGGCGAGAGCGTAACTCGCGCTTACCATGAGACGGTCGAACGCAGGTTGCGCGTTGCGCTCCGTGAGCGCGGCCTCGACACGGGGAAGATCGATAATCTGTTCGTTGAGCAGGAGCTCATTCACCAGTGGTTGTTTGCTCTTGAGCGAAGCGAGCACGAGCAACCCGATCAGAGTTGGCATTGCCGCATCTTTGATGGCGAACCAGAGGCCCCCGACCTTGAGCAGGCCAAAGCCACCGCTGAGCAGCACGCTGACGAACCCAATGATAGAGATAAAATTGAATTTGCGACGAGTTGCGAAATCCCAAATCCCATAGCCGACAGGAAAGGAAACCGCGACGATGAGACCCCACAGGGGGCCGAGATATTTTTCCTTGCTGAAAACCGTGAGCAGCAGCGTCGGCACTGCGATATTGCAGATCAGGTTCAGGAAGAGGCTCTCGTGCTTTTGCGGTTTCGGTGCGGGCATGTGCGTAGTTTGTTCAACAGGGAAGACGGCCACTCCTAAAGACAAAAAGTCGCGCGATTTACTGTTTCCCTGAACGTAACAATTTGTCTTGCTGGCGGTATGATTCTCCTCGGCGTCAATATCGATCACTGCGCCACGTTGCGGCAGGCGCGTTACCGTCAATCTCCTGTGACCGTTGGCGGCCCGATTGAGCCTGACCCGGTGACGCTAGCGGTGCTCGCCGAACAGGCTGGCGCCGATGGAATCACGGTGCATCTGCGCGAGGATCGGCGGCATATTCAGGACCGCGATGTGGCGCGGCTGCGCGAAATGATTTCGACGCGCCTCAACTTGGAAATGGCCTGCACGCCGGCGATGATCGAGTACGCGCTCAAACTCAAGCCCGACTCGGTTTGCCTCGTTCCGGAAAACCGGCAGGAAATCACCACCGAAGGTGGCCTCGACGTGGTGCGTAACAAGGCTCGTGTGAAAACCTGTGTCGACGCGATGAAAGCCGCGGGCATCAAGACGAGCCTCTTCATCGACCCTGACGAAGATCAGATCAAGCTGAGTGCAAAACTCGGAGCACCCTGGGTGGAACTTCACACCGGTGCCTACGCGAACGCCTATCATGGGGCAGGCCGAGCCAAGGAATTTGAACGGCTGCGCGTTGGCGCGAGTTTTGCCCACGAGCAGGGACTTGTTGTGAACGCGGGCCACGGAATCAATTACGTCAACATCGCCGAAGTTCGAACCATTCCGCATCTCCATGAGCTGAATATCGGTCACAGCATCCTAAGCCGCGCGCTATTTATGGGAATTGAGGAAGCGGTGCGCGAAATGAAGACGCGCATGAACGCATGAGCGAACTTAAACCCATCTCTTTGCCGCCCGGTGGAGTACTGGTTGGTTTGGGTGCTGATATTGTCGATGTCGACCGGATCAAGGGCGTGCTCGAGCGGCAGGGCGACCGGTTTCTGAATCGTGTCTTCACGGATGAAGAGCGCGCGTACTGTTTTAGCATCAAGCATCCTGACAAGCATCTGGCCGCGCGATTTGCCGCAAAGGAAGCGGTCTCGAAAGCTTTTACCACCGGGATCGGGGCAGAGCTGGGTTGGAAATCCGTCTCGATTTATCACGGTGAACGCAAGGAGCCGCTGGTGCGGCTCGATGAAAAAGGCCAGACCCTGCTTTCGCAGGTTGGGGCCACCCATGTTCTGATCACGCTGTCGCATACCGAAACCGCGGCGATGGCGGTCGCGGCCCTTGTACGCGCGGAATAACTTTATATGTCCGAACCATCTTCAAAGCCCAAGCTTTCGACTGCTCCTTCGTGGGTGATGGTCGGATTTGTCATCGGCGCTCTTTTCTCCTGGGGAGTGCAGCGAGAACTCGCGCGTCGTCACCTGGAGGCCGCTCCTGCTGCCCCCCCGCCAGTGTCCGCTCCGGTGGAGACGCCAAAATCGCCAGCCGTAATGAAGGAGCGTGCCAGTTTGGTGGCGGTGGAAAATATTTTCGCGCAATACGGCAGCAATGCCGTGTGGCGTAATGATATCACGGAGTTCGCGCTGTGGAACGCTGAGACGAACAAGTTTTCCGAGTGCTTTGAGGCGGTTAGAACCGGAGAGCTTTTACATTTCCGAACCATTTCGCATCTTACACGGCCTGTGATTCGACCCAATCCCGTCCCCGATGCACCGATCCGGTTTACTGAGCCAGAAGAGGTGCAACTGGAGCGACTCCAGAAGCAACCGGCATGGTTGCCGCCGTCGACCGATCCAGATCGTTGAAAAATGAATCGCGTTCCGAGCCATCCTGTTCTCTCACTCGAAGACGCGAAACGTTTCGAAGCCGAGCTCTTTTCTGGTGACGAGCAAAAAGAATGGTCGGCCATGTGCACGGCTGGTGCGGCGGTGGCTAATGCCGCTTTGGCTGATTTCGAAGAGTTCGGCAAATTTCCATCCCGAGCGGGTCTTCTCGTGCTCGTCGGCAAAGGGCACAACGGTGGCGATGCGCTGATCGCGGCGCGGCGAATTCTCGATGCTCACGCCGATGCGCAGGCGGATGTTTGGTTGGTTTTTGGCGAACGTGAAATGAGGCCGCTCGCTGCGCGCGCTTACCGTGAATTAGTGCAGTCCGCGCCCGCGCGCGTCCGATTGATCAATCGCGCAGAAATACTCCAGCCGGCGTATGCGGTGTTGCTCGATGGCGTGTTTGGTTTTCAGTTTCGGCCGCCGCTTGCGCCGGAAATCCGCGACCTATTCGGGCAAATAAACCGCCACGCGATTCGTTTTCGAGCGGCGATCGATCTACCCAGTGGGATTGGCGATGAGGGCGCGTTGCGGGCAGATTTCACCTATGCGACGGGAAGCGTGAAAACGCCTGTTTTGGAAGAACGAAATCGTGCTGCGGTCGGACGGCGGCGCTATCTGGATTTAGGGTTTTTCGATGCGCAGGATGACAAGCCTGCCGGCCTGATGCAGTCGACCGATCGTGTTTTGACTGCTGGTGTTTTTAGCGAAAAGCGGCGTTTTCGTGATCCGCTTTCGGATAAACGGACGTACGGGCACGTTTTCCTTTTAGGGGGATCACGTAGTTATTCAGGAGCGGCCCTCATGAGCGCCATGGCAGCGGTGCGAAGTGGAGCCGGGCTCGTGACGGCGTTTGTGCCGGAGACGTTTGCACCGGCTTTTGCGGCGCGGGTGCCGGAAGTCATTTGGGTTGGCTGGCCGGAAACGCCGTCGGGCGGACTCGCTCTCGAAGGACTTCACCTGCTGCGAGAACGTCTCGATCGCGCAAATGCTCTTCTAATCGGACCGGGAGTTGGACGTGAACCGGAGGTGCTCGCGTTGATGGCCGACGTAGCAAAATTGGTGCCGGTGCCGCTGGTGGTGGATGCCGACGCGCTGCAAACGTCGATTATCGAAGTGGGAACAGCTCCGCGCATTCTGACTCCACATGCGGGTGAGTTTGCGCGGATCGCGGGCAATCGTGCGCTGCGCGATTTCGCCCACGACACGAAAAGCGTCACTGTTTTGAAAGGCCCGATCACTCAGATAAGCGAAGGGTTGGCGGTTTATCATAGTTGCGCCGGTGGCCCGGTGCTGGCTCGCGGTGGCAGCGGCGATATTCTCGCGGGTCTCGTAGCAGGTCTTCTCGCGCAAAAACCCGACGATCTGCTCGCGGCTGCATGTGGTGCTGTCGCTTGGCAGGGCAGGTCGGCGGATTTGCTCGCGCGCGCACACGGACAAGTTGCTGTGCAGACGACTCAGATTTTGGACTTTTTGGCGAATGCTTTGCGCAACGAGGGACCATGACCAACGAATCACTTACAGAACAGCAGGCGTTCTTAATTCTAAACGCCTTGCCGAATATCGGACCTATCACCACGAACCGGTTGCTCGACGAACTGGGTGGTGATCCGAAAGCGATTTTTAGTGCGCCCACGA
Organism: Nibricoccus sp.; assembly: GCA_047600805.1. Classification (GTDB taxonomy): domain Bacteria; phylum Verrucomicrobiota; class Verrucomicrobiia; order Opitutales; family Opitutaceae; genus JADKHC01. The sequence continues at coordinate 3,044,321 of JASGKG010000001.1, read as the reverse complement.
AGCGGCTCGAAGCGGTGAAAGGTGTCGGCCCGGCGATCAGCGGAACCGTCGCGAATTGGCGGGAGCACTTCGACCTTGCGAGGGAGGAACAGCGGATGGCTGAAAGCAAGGTGACGTTTGTCACGACGAGAGACACGGCCTATCCGAAGCTCCTCAAGCAGATCAGCGATCCGCCGATTGGCTTGTATCGGAAAGGGCACTACGATTTCGCGCATCCGTGTATCGCGATTGTCGGAAGCCGGCGAACCACGCTTTACGGCCAGAGTGTTGCGAAAAAATTCGGCGCCGAACTGGCCCGTCTGGGTTTTTGCGTCGTGAGCGGTCTCGCGCGAGGGATTGACACGGCGGCTCACGAAGGTGCGCTCTCTGTCGGAGGCAAAACGGCTGCGGTGATGGGTTGCGGTATCGATATTGTTTATCCGCCCGAGAATCTTTCGCTTTACCGCCAGATCGAGGAACAAGGTGCAATTGTCTCTGAATTCCCGTTCGGCAGGCGCGCTGACCGGCAGTCGTTTCCGATGCGGAATCGTGTGGTCGCAGGAATTTCCGAGGCGATTGTGGTCGTGGAAACCGACGTGGCCGGTGGATCGATGATTACGGCGAAGTTTGCTGGGGAACAGGGGCGTTTGATTTTTGCCGTGCCGGGCCGCATCGATCAAGCCACCAGCCAAGGGTGTCACCAACTTATTCGCGACGGTGCGACGTTGCTCACCAGCGTTGATGATATTCTTCAGGAACTTAGTTATCTGGACGGCTTACGTCCGCAACCGATCCCACCCAAAGAAACAGGATCCAGCGCAGAGCCGCGCACCGATCTAAATGAGGCGGAGGCTGCGGTGATGGAGGCGTTCCGCGGCGGCGCGATTGTCACCCTCGATCTTTTGGCCGCGCAGACGGGACGATCTGTCTCTGAGCTATCGGCGACGTTAATGATGCTTGAGCTGAAACGCCTGATCGCGAAACGGGCCGATGGCGCCTACGAAGCACATTGATCAGGCCGTGGTGACCGGCCTGTTTGAGCAGTGGAGTTCGTCATCTATTAAATGACAAACCATCTGATCGTCCTAACGCGTAAGCGTAAGACGCGTTGCGTTTGCGGGCGGTGTTAGCCTGGGGGCCAGTTGAGCTGACGCTTGGCGAGGAGATGGACGTGAAGGTGCGGTACGGATTCGCACGCGTCGGGACCGTTGTTGATCACCAGGCGGAAACCTTTGGCGAGATTGAGTTTCTTGGCTACCACGCCAGCGGTAAGGATAAGGTGCCCGAGGGCTTCTTGGTCAGTGACAGCGGCTGCTTCCACGCGTGCGATGACCTTTTTCGGTATAATCAGAAGGTGAACGGGCGCTTGTGGCTGGATGTCGTGAATGACGATGCAGTGCTCGTCTTCGTATTCGATTTTGGCGGGAATTTCGCGATCGATGATCTTTTGAAAGATGGTCTTCGACATGGCGTGAGTTAATTACGTTTTCTACAGAAACAGCAATTGCAGGTTTGCGCTCGGCGCGGTGCGTGCGGCGGCGAGGTCGCGGATAAAAGCGAGGGTGTCTTCGTAGTTTTGTACGCGGCGCTGCGTGGAGCGTTTGTCGGGAGGCAGCAGTGCGGGTCGCAGGTTCGTGACCAAGAGCGTCGATTCACGAAACCGCGCCAATTGTTTTAGCCCCACCATGATCTCGCTGCGCGCGAAAAGCGGCGTTGCCGACTCGAGCGAGTGCGCCGCGTTCCAGTGGAAAAAACCGTGTTCGGGCTGCCCGGCGAAAAATTTCTGGATGAGCTTCGCGGCGGCGTCCGAAAAAGCCATATCGTATTTGGCGATAGCTTGAGGGTCGGCTTTGGTCTGTTGCTCCAGTTCCGAAAGACTGAAGGCGATGGCCGACTGAATTTGTTGTGCCAGGTAAAGGTCTTGGCCGGTGACACGCGCAAAAAGTGCGTTTATAAAATGAAGACGGCGAAGTTCGTCGCGTGAGGGCGGTGGCATTTGGCGGTAGCGCGGAGTAATGCTGAACCGAAAGCTCGCGTTCAGTGCTTGGCCTGCGGCGGTTTTCCGAGGCTACTAATTTCCTGCATGAACTCGGAGACATCGCGGAATTCTTTATAAACGCTCGCGAAGCGCACGTAGGCCACTTGGTCGAGCTTCCGCAAGCGTTGCATCACAGCATCGCCGACGGCCTGGGACGGAATTTCGTTTTCGTATTGTGCCTCGAGCGCGTCGATCACGTCTTCGATGAGCATGTCGAGTTGCTCGCGGTCGACGGGGCGCTTGTGCAAGGCGGCACGAATGGCGCGGAAAAGTTTATCGCGGTCGAAATCTTCGCGGCGTCCGTCGCGTTTAATGACGACTAAGCCTTCACGCACAAACATCTCTGTCGTGGTGTAGCGGTGGCCGCATTCCAAGCACTCGCGCCGACGCCTGATCGTGCTGCCTTCCTTACTAATGCGGGAGTCGATCACCCGGTCTTCGATAGATGTGCATTTGGGGCAGCGCATAGGGGTGAGTCGTTTTCTGGATTAGTTGAGTTCCAGAAAATTCTGGAGGATGCGCATGCCGCCTTCGGTCGCGATGGACTCGGGGTGAAACTGCACGCCCCAGATAGGCAGTGTCTTGTGGCGCAGGCCCATGATTTCGCCCTCGGCGGTATCGGCAGTGACTTCGAGGCATTCGGGCAAACTCGAACGCTCAACCAAAAGCGAATGATAACGTGTTGCCGCGAAACCTTGCGGCATCCCGCGGAAAACGTCGCAGTTCTTGTGCTGAATAGGCGACGTTTTGCCGTGCATCAAACGATCGGCGCGGATGACGCGGCCGCCAAAGTAATGTCCGATCGACTGGTGGCCCAAGCACACGCCAAAGATGGGTTTCTTGCCTTTGAAAGCTTCGATCATTTGCAGGGTTACGCCTGCTTCGGTGGGAGAGCACGGGCCGGGGGACAAGAGCACTCGGTCAGGATTGAGCGCCACGGCTTGTTCAGGTGTGATCTCGTTGTTGCGAAACACGCGCTGTTCAACTCCAAGCTGCCCAAAATATTGGACTAGGTTGTACGTGAAAGAGTCGTAGTTATCGATGACAAGAAGCACGGCGAAATTTAACGTCGTATTGACACTTCGGTCAAGCGTAGGGGTACTTGGATCGCTATACACTTGCACGTTCCCGATGTCCGCACACTTCCAACTCATTAAAACTGACTCAGCCACAGGCGCGCGTCGGGGGCGTTTACAGACTCTGCACGGGGTGATCGAAACGCCCATCTTCATGCCGGTGGGTACGCAGGGAACCGTTAAGGCGCTTACGCCCAATCATCTGCGCGAGATCGGTGCGCAGATCATTTTAGGTAACACCTATCATCTTAATCTTCGCCCCACCAGTGAGTTGATCCGAGATTTGGGTGGGCTTCACCGCTTCATGGGATGGAACGGCCCCATCCTTACCGACAGCGGCGGGTTTCAAGTTTTCAGCTTGGCCAAACTCCGCGACATCCGCGACGACGGCGTGGCGTTTCAATCTCACGTCGACGGCGCGAAGCTGTTTCTCGGTCCTCGCGAAGTGATGACGATTCAGGCGAATCTGGGGAGCGACATTGCGATGGTGTTGGACGAGTGTCCGCCGTGGCCCTGCGAACGCGACGCGTGCGCGAAAGCGGTGGAGCGCAGCCTACGCTGGGCTGAGCGGTGCAAAACCATCGCTACCGACAACGGCTTCCTCGCGGCCGGCCATCACGTTTTCGCGATCGTCCAAGGCTCGACGTTCGACGACCTGCGTCGCGATGCGGCTGAAAGTCTGGCGGCCTTGGATTTGCCGGGCTATGCAGTTGGCGGCGTCAGTGTGGGTGAACCCGAACCAGAGATGCTGAAACAAGTCGGGGCCACGACGCCGTTCATGCCGGCGGACAAACCGCGTTACACCATGGGCCTCGGAACGCCGCCGCAGTTGTTAAGGATGGTCGCGCTCGGCGTGGATATGTTTGATTGCGTGCTGCCGACGCGTGTCGCCCGCAATGGTTTGGTTTTCACTCCTGACGGCCCGATCAACCTGCGAAACGAAAAGTACCGCACGGACGCCCGGCCCATCGTTGAGGGCATGGGCAACTACACAGCCAACTTCTCGCGCGCTTATCTGCGACATTTGACGGTGGCCGGCGAGATGCTGAGTGGGACTTTGCTAACGATTCACAATCTCCACTTCTTCCTCGATCTGATGGCACAGGCACGGGCACACATTGAGGCGGGCGACTACGGTGCGTGGCACGGGGCGTGGATTGAGCGCTACGAAGCTGGCGGAAAATAAAAAGCCCGCACGGCGTTTGCGTGCGGGCTCAAGAAAAATAGCTCAGCTGACTGGTTAGAAGCGCACGCGCAAGCCGATCGTCAGACCGGGCGTGATGTTCGCGTCGTGGAATGGGTCGATCGCTTCCACCTTCGCGAAGACGTTGACCTGAGGCGTTGCCCACGAGCTGAATTCAGCCCCGTAGCTGATCGACTGCTGACTGGGCCCGTGATGACGGAAGTCGTCGTTGTAGGTGAGCGTCGGAGTGATCGCGACCCACTTGTAGGCGAACTCAGCGCCGATCGCTACATTCCAGCGAACCCATGAGGTCGAGTGATCGTTGACATCGCCAAACGTCACGCCGAGACCTGGCGCGATAAACGCTTTAATGTCGGCGTCGGACTGGTTGTAGAACTTCACCGCGCCGTCGAGATTGGTCAGGGTTGTCGAAGCGTAGGCTGGCTTGAACGAGGTGTAGCCGACGCGGCCGTTCAGATCGATGCCCTTGAGCAAGGGAACGTTGGCAGCGACTCCGCCGCCGTAGATGTTCTTCGAGCTGCCGCTGACATCTTGGAGGCTCAGGTAACCCTCGCCGTAGCGACGGCCGATCGTGCCCTGGCCGTCTTCGGTGCTCGTCGGAAACCAAGGAGAGTTGCCGGTTTGTGCAAAAACAGTGGACGCTGCAAGCAAGGCCACTGTGCTGATCAAGGTTTTGATGGTAGTCATAGGGTTAAGTACGTCCTCCTCGAGGATTTAGTATAGTGGTGTGAGAGGTTTAAGAGGCTAAGATTTGGTGGGTAAGGGCAATTCGAAAATTGGACGCTGGCGGTGTCGACTTTCACGGAAATACACCGGAAATTGGTTCAGGTTTTCCCTGATTTTTAGCGCTTTTGCTGGCATGCGGACATGCTTTTCCCATCGTAAGTTCCATATGCGCATCCTTGTCACCGGCGGTGCCGGATTCCTTGGTTCTAACCTTTGTGAACGCCTGCTAAACGATGGTCATGAGGTGATATGTATTGATAATTTCTTTACGGGTCGGAAGACGAATATCTCGCATCTTTTGCCGAATCCGAACTTCGAACTGGTTCGTCACGACGTGATCGATCCGTTCAAATACGAAGTCGATCAGATCTACAACCTGGCCTGTCCCGCGTCGCCTCCGCATTATCAATATAACCCGATCAAAACGACGAAAACGTCTGTGATGGGCGCGATCAATTGCCTGGGGCTCGCGAAACGTGTGAAGGCGCGTGTCTTTCAAGCCAGTACCTCCGAGGTTTACGGCGATCCCTCGGTCCACCCGCAACCTGAAAGCTATTGGGGAAATGTGAACCCAATCGGGCGGCGTTCTTGCTACGACGAGGGAAAGCGATGTGCCGAGACGCTGTTTTTCGACTACTACCGCGAGAACAAAGTGGATATCCGCGTCGTTCGCATCTTCAACACTTACGGTCCGCGCATGCACCCGAACGACGGGCGCGTTGTATCCAACTTCATCGTACAAGCATTAAAAGGAGAGAATCTCACCGTTTATGGCGACGGTTCGCAGACGCGTTCGTTTTGTTACGTGGACGATCTGATCGAGGGCTTTCTCCGGCTCATGAATCAGACCGAGACGGTCGGACCAGTTAATATCGGCAATCCGGGCGAATTTACGATGTTGGAGTTGGCGGAGCTTACGTTGAAATTGGTGGGCGGAAAATCCAAAATCGTTCACATGCCACTTCCGGCCGACGATCCAAAACAGCGCCGCCCGGACATCACACTCGCGAAAACACTCCTCAAGTGGGAGCCGACCGTGCCGCTCGAAGAGGGGCTTCAGCGCACGATCGCTTATTTCCGAACTCAAATCTAAGAACGCTTCGTCCCTAAGGCGTGGTTCGTGCACTCGCGCTATCTTGCTGGCGCGACCTCGGCGCAACATGCGAGAGACTCACTGGCCGCGTGGCTTCTCGTGGGGCGCGCGGATACGTTCTTCAGCGAAGCGTCTTTCAGCAGGCGCAAAGTTTCTAGGGAGGGACAATAAATGTCCCATGGTCTGCCTATAGTCGGGCTCGCAAAACGACATGTTTTCTTCCGCATATTATATTCGCCAATGGTATCCTGGCGCCCTACCGATTTCCTGTCTGCGCGACTCCGTCTGATGGGGCGCGCTCACTCTGCAGTCCATGACTCATTCTGCCTCTTCTCAGCCTACGCCTGATCTTGTTTTTCTGGGGTGGGCGCGTCCGCTGACAGAGCTGGTGGCGGGCTGGTTGCTTGAGCGTGTCGCGAGTTTGCCCGGCGTTCTTCTGGTCGTTCCTACGCGTGAGTCGGGACGGCGTATGCGTGAAACGGCGTTACAACTGTCGTCACGCAGCGGTCGTCACGCGTTGCTTGGGCCGCGAGTGGCTGCACCTGAAGATTTCTTCAGCGGGAGCGGCGAAATGCCCGACGCGGTCCGTTGGGCGGCATGGGCGAAGGTGCTGAGCGAAACACCCGATGAAGCCGTCGACAGGATTTTTCCGGCCGGCTTGAAAAATCGCGATGCCGATTGGTGCTTGTCGGTTGTTGGCCAAATCGAGCGAGCTCGTGAGACGCTTGTGTCCCATGGACTGCGTTTCGGCGACCTGGCGGAAAAGATGGACCTTGAGCGCGAGCGTTGGTCCCAGCTGGCGGCGTTGGTTCAACGTGTGCAAGAGCATTGGAGCAACTGGGGGTTCTACGATCCGATTGAGGCTAAAGCGGAACGGGCTGCCGATCCGCGGCTCCCGCAAGGCGTGCGTGAAATTGTGATCGCCGGCGTTGCCGATCCGACGCCGTTGGCTTTGCAGTCCTGGCAAGTGCTTTTGCACCGCGGAGTGAAAATGACGATTCTCGTCGGTGCACCCGAAAGCTTGCGCGACGCCTTTGATTCGTGGGGCAGACCAATCGCGTCATTTTGGTCGGCTCGCGCAAACCTCGCGTTGCCGCCGCTGGACGTCCGCGTGACCGCGGGCGAGGAAGCGCTTTCCAGGGAAGTGGCCAAGAGTTGCCTGAACCGAACCAATGGCGAGGTAGCAATCGCGTCCTGCGACCCGGCGTTTAATCCTGCCATTGAGCGTGCTTTCGACGTGGCAGGTTGGGCGGCGTTTGATCCGCAAAAGATTAATTTGCCGATGGATGGCTGGCCTTCGTGGCTCCGCGCATTGGCTGCGACGATTGACGCGCCGGGTGACCTTTCCGCGCTGGTGAAATTCGTGCAACATCCTCTCAATTGGTTGGGGCATCCCGATCCCGCTGCGATGGTGCGGAAGATCCAAGAGGTTGCGTCGGAGTGGCCGGGCTTGTCTCTCCACGATGATGCGACGAGTGAAGATGAAGTTATCCGGATTCTCCAGGAGTTCAGCAGCTGGAGCCGACAATTAGGTCAAGATGAAAGTTCGGCCTTTGGCGAGTTGCGCCGCCGGCTCACGGAAGGACAAATTGAGATCGCTGAGAGAATCGAGTGCGAACTCGACGCATGGCCGTTGCTGAGGAGCGAAGGCGTTTCTGTTTCAACGCGTTTGCGATGGCTTGCGGAGTACATCGTCGGCATCACGCAGGGGGCGTCGGTGGGGGATGTCCACATTGCGATCCAAGGCTGGCTGGAAGTGGCGTTTGATCCCGCGCCGCATCTGGTGATTGCGGGATTGCACGAGGGAATAGTGCCTGGTGCTCGATCTTCGGATCCCTTGCTATCCGAAGCTGTGCGCGAACGTTTTAATGTGATGGATCGTTCGAGCCGTCTTGCCTGCGATCATTTCCAATTTGCGTCATTAGTTCTTGCGAGAAGTTCGTCCGGCTCCGTTACCATCGTGATCTCGCGAGTCAATCCGGCAGGTGACCCTTGTACGCCGTCCCGTCTGCTGCTGCAGGCGTCGGCTGAGAAACTACCCAGCTTGGTCTCGAGATTGTTTATGGACGAGGCGGTGATTCCCGCGCCTGGAACTCCGCCTTGGGCGCGAGAGCAGTGGCTGCTTCGGCCGCCGGCCCAATTGCCTGAACGAAAGTGGACGCATATCAGTCCGTCGCGACTTGCGGCCTATCTGTCGTGCCCCACGCGTTTCTTTTTTACTCACGTGCTGGGATGGGACGAAGCGGAGTCGACGGAGGGTGAGTTGAGTGCGTCGCTTTTCGGAACGTTGTTGCATCGAGTCTTGAAAGCTTGGGGCAGCAATCAGGAACTCGTTGGGATCGGCGAGGTCGCGAGACTTCAGGCCGTATGGCGCCAACTCCTTGCGGACGAGGTGGAGCGCAATGTCGGCCCGAATGTTCCAGCTCTTGTACGGCTGCAAATCATTTCCGCCGAAGAACGGCTGATGGCTTTGGCGCACGAGCAGGTCGAGCAATACGCGGATGGCTGGCGTGTTCTTGAAGTGGAAAAGGAATTCAACGGGGTGCTCAGCCTCAGTGGCATTCCACTGCGCCTGACGATCGATCGCATCGACCGACATCTGGACGGGCGTTATCGCGTGGTGGATTACAAAACCGGTAAAAAGGACGGCAGCCCGTTAAAGGCGCATCTTTCGCTGTGGTCGGAAGAAAAGGATCCGGAGCCTTGCGGGCCACTTTGCAATGTGACTCGTCGCAACGGATCCGGCGCGGCATGCGCATGGCGTAGTCTGCAGTTGCCGCTTTACGCCGAAGTGGTTCGGCATCACTACAAACTCGAGCAGTTGCCAGTCGCTTACTACGCCTGGATGCCGGAAGCGGTAAAAGAAACTGCGTTCGTGGAGTTTGAAGGCCTCGCGGAATATCAAGCGAGTGCGTTGGCCTGGGCGGAGAATGCGACGGATAGAATCAAGCGCGGGGTTTTCTGGCCGCCAGCGCCCGAGGTGAGCTACGACGCCTTTGCGCGCATGGCTCCGGAAGGTTTGGAGGTGGCGTTAGGTGCGTCTTGGGCGGAGATGCTCGCAGGCAAGCCACTTGCTGAACGGAGGAGCGACCCGTGAAAGCGCTCCAACATACCTTGATTCGAGCTTCGGCCGGAACGGGGAAAACGTACCAGTTGGCGGTCCGATTCATTGCGCTGCTTTTCTTGCAAAAGAAGCTGAGTGGACGGTTCGCTCCCGAGCGGATCATTGCTGTCACCTTTACGCGGAAAGGGGCAGGGGAGTTTACGCAGCGAATTGTTGAAATGCTCGCGTCGGCGGCGATGGAACCGGTGAAGTTTGAGCGTTTACGCAAGGACGTTCACGTGCTCGTGGAAGGCGATCCGGCGAGTGGCACCCGCGGTATTTTGCCGGGCGCCTCGCTTGAGATTACCCCTGAATTGTTACGCGACGCTCTCGTCGAGATCATTAATCGCCTTGATTGTTTGGCGCTTGGAACGATCGACAGTTTTATGGCGAAGGCGGTGCAGACTTTGGCCTTTGAGCTTGGGTTGGGAGCTTTCGAAATTCTTCCAGAGGCCATAGCTGCGTCACAACGAGAGCAGTTGCTTGGGTACGTTGTGAATTCCTCTTCCCCCGAAGAAGCGGGTGAGTTTCAGCAGGCAATCAAGCGCGCCGTGCTCAAGTCGTCGGCGAGCTGGCGGTATGAAATGGATCGTATTATTGGCGATTGTCACGGCCTTCTGCTTGATTTGCGGCGAAGCGACGCGGGTGGCGACGATCTTGAAGGCTGGGGCGGCAGCAGGTTTTGGGCAGCGACGGTGCCGAGTGCAGCCGGCGATGGCTGGAGGACTGCCGCCCTTGAGCTGAGGCGCGAACTTGACGAGAATAGCTTTTCCAACAAACGCGTAAGCAATGGAATTATTGGAGCGCTGGAATGGTTGCTGAACCGGGAGACCGGTGCAGCGGGCTCACCGCCGACGTGGCTGGATGATGACGGCCAGCTCTGTCGACTTTGGGCCAATTGGCCGCCCGAACACTGGGACTGTTTTCCCACAATTAGTTCCAAGACTCCCTGCAAGGTTTCGGCCCCTCTCATGCGGCGACTGCGCGAAATTTTACGCGGATGGTTGAACGCGGAATGCAGCGGGCTCGTGGCCAAGTCGCAGGGATTGTGCTCTGTCGTCAGCCGCTATGAAAACGTGTACGATCTGCAGGCGAGACGGCGTGGACGCTTGAGTTTCGGTGATCTGCCGCGATTGCTCGATCCAGCGTTTCATCCGGAAAATATTTCGGTTGAACTCAACTTCCTTTGGTATCGCTGGCACCAACGATTCGATCATTGGTTGCTCGATGAATTCCAGGATACCAGCCGTGCACAATGGAGCGTGATTCAGCCGTGTGTGGACGAAGCGATCCAGGATGATTCCGGCACAAAGTCGGTCTTCGTCGTTGGAGATAGCAAACAGTCCATCTACGCGTGGCGGGGCGGTGAACCACGTTTGTTCGAGGATCTTCGCAGTCGATACAACGTAATTGAGGAGCGCTCGATGTCGCAGTCGTTCCGCTCCCGTCCGGCGGTGCTCGAGTTGGTGAATTGTGTCTGCGATCCGGCCAATAATCCGAGCTTGCTTGAGGAAACAAGTTTTCCGGCTGCGGCGCGGGACCGTTGGTATTTTGAGCAGCATTCTTCAGCACCTCATCGGGCGAGTGCTCCTGGTTATTCGGTTGTTCTCCAGGTGGCAAAAGGTTCGGAAACATCCGGGGCGTCGTTGGGCTCAGAAGCTGATGACGAGGGCAACGAAAAACTGTCGGCTCAATCCGCAGCCATCCTGGCGGCGTTGCGCAAGGTGAAGCCGTTGGAGCGTGGCCTTTCCTGTGCGATTTTGGTGCGCAAAGGCCGGCATGCTATGGCGGTGGCCGATTGGTTGAGGGCACACGGCGAGCAGCGAGTGATGGTTGAGGGCGATGTCACGCTGGCTGAACAGGCTCCAGTGGTGGCGGCCATTGTCGACGCGCTCCGCTGGCTGCAAGCGCCGTCGCACGCTTTTGGCCTCGGGCATGTTCAGCTAACGCCACTTTGGTCTGTGCTGACGGTACCGTTGTCGCCGGAAACAGGTGAATCGAATGTGTGGCGATATTGGATGCAAGAGATAGTTAAAGAAGGTGCTGCGCGCGTGACGGCGAAATGGTGTGTTGCGCTGGCCAGTCAAACTCAAGGGCTGTATTTGCGTCATTGCTTGGCGGCGTTGCACGATTTCGCGAAACAAACCGGGGGCACCCTGTCGCTTGCCGAGTGGGAGCGTGCGATCGACCAATTCTCGGTGCGCGAGAGCTCGGCTCCCGGTTTTATCCACGTGATGACCATTCACAAGTCGAAGGGCCTTGGCTTCGACGTGGTCTTTTTACCAGATCTCGATTTGGGCGGTTCTAGTCCTGCCTCGTTGTTGGTGCGCCGCGATGAACATGGTGTACCGCAGGGCTGCCTTGCGCGCCCTCCGTCATGGCTCCGCGCATGGATGCTAGAGCTAAAAACAATCGCCCAAAGCGAGCACGCTGATCACCGGCTTGAAGCGCTTTGCGTGTTGTACGTCGCGCTGACACGCGCCGGTGAAGCGACTTTCGTGATTCTTGACGAGAAAAAGCCCCATGTATCGTCGCCTGCGCGCGATTGGATCTTGCGCGGTGTAGAAAAACAACCAGCGGCTTCGAGCGCGTTTTGGGACGGCGCAATGACATTGTGGGAGAGCGGTGACCCTGCGTTTGCGGAACACATTGCGCTTCACGACGAAAGCAGCGTGATCCATGAGCCGATCGTTTTGTCGGCGCCCGTTTCCCGGCCGCGTCGTCGCCGACCCTCGGATGCAGGTCATGCTGTCGTGCAATTGTCGGTCGCTGCGGGCACATCGTCGTCTGAGGCGATGGCATTTGGTTCGTCAGTGCATGAAGTTTTTGAGCAGATTGAGTGGTTTGAACCTGAGCTTGAGCTAAAGGGCAACTCGCAGGCGATCCAGGTTGTTAACACATGTCTCGCGAACGACGAAATACGGCGGCTGTTCACTCAGGAGCATCGCAACGATGAGGCCCATCGTGAATTGCCGGTTGAGCTTTGGGAGGCCGGGGAATGGTGGAGCGGCGTCATCGATCGTCTCGTTCTTCGCCGCGCGGCTGATGGTTCGGTGGTGAAGGCTGTTATTGTCGATTTCAAAACAGACGCTGTGGATAGCCCGGCAATCCTCATCGAGCGATATGCGTCTCAGGTCGCTGTCTACCAGCGCGCTCTCAAAGCATCGATGGACTTGGCGGCGGACCAAATATCCGTAGTCCTGGTGAGTAGTTGTTTAAACCAGGTTATTACCCTCTAGCTTGCTCAAGGCCCGTGGCGCGTGCTGAGCTTTGATAGGAGAAGCCTGCTCTGGGTTGCGGAAAGGTTGCGGTTCTAGACGGGGAGCGAAGGCGTTCGCGCCTTGGGATTGGCGCCCTAATCCATGTGAATGATGCCACGCTTAATCGCCTTAAGAACGGCTTGGGTTCGGTCGCCCACCTCCAATTTCGAGAAAATGTGAGCGACGTGGATTTTGATGGTGGACTCGGTCACGTTCAACGCGGCCCCTACCTCTTTGTTGCTCAACCCTTTTCCCATCATGCTCAGTACCTCTATCTCACGGTTAGAGAGCTGTGAGGCGAGTCGGCCGGTGAGACGTCGGCCGATTTCAGGTGGTATGAATTCCTCACCGTCGTTAACCCGCCGGATTGCCTCCATGAGGCTGTTGAGCGAGGTGTCTTTTGGCACGAACCCTTGAGCTCCTGCTTGAATGGCGCTCGCAATTTCGTCTCCGGCGTCGTAATTGCTGAGAACCAAAATGCGCGCACCGGTGAACTCACGGCGCAAAAAAGAGATCGTTTCGATGCCGTTGCGTTTTGGCATTCTGAGATCGAGGACCACCACGTCGGGCTGATGCGAACGATAGAGTTCAATCGCTTCTATTCCGTCTTGTGCCTGCGCGATGACCTGCATGTCAGGTTGGTTGTTGACCGCAAATGACATTCCCATGCGGACGATCATGTGATCATCCACGAGCATCACGCGTATCTTTTTGGAGCTACTATTCTCGGCGGACATAAATTATGCAGGTGTTGATAAGAGCGGTACTCGCACCGTGATTACTGTGCCCGAGCCAGGAGCACTTTTGATTTCTACCGTGCCGCTGATCGTACTTGCGCGCCCTCGAAAGCTGGGCAGACCAAAGTGGCCGGTCTCGGATCTCATGGCGGCGGATGGATCGAAGCCGCAGCCGTTGTCCCTCACAGAAAGTTCGACCTCTTGATCGCGGAAATCGATCGTTATGGCGATATTTGTCGCGGAGGCGTGTTTAAGCGCGTTTGTAAGGGCTTCCTGGGCCATTCTCAGCAGGTGGTGTTCGACTGTGAGGTCGAGCCTGCGTGGTGTGCCTTTGACGGTGAGTATCGCAAACTGAGGATCGGGTGATAGCAGCGCGATGATGTGTCGGACTGCGGTTGTTAAATCTGCAGAGTCCAAAATGGGAGCGTGCAGGTTCCGCACGGCGTGGCGAACTTCGTTCCTGCTGTAGGCCACCATGCTGACCGCCACACCAAGGCTTGATCGTATTTCTGGCGAGCAGTTAGGGAAATTAGCGGTGGTTTCGAGCTGCAGTTGCAGGCCGGTGAACCCCTGTTCGAGGCTGTCGTGAATTTCATTCGCGAGGCGTGCGCGCTCCGCCAGCATGGCGCTGGTGAGCGTTTCCTTGTGTAGTTTTTCCATCGTGGCAGTGAGCTCAGTCGTTCGATCGGCGACCAGCTTCTCGAGCGCCTTGCTGCGGGCCTTGGCTCGCTTCATTGAGTACAAACTTATTCCGTATAGAACGGCAGCAGCGAGGAGAGGGTACAAAATGTACGCGTACCACGTGCGATACCAAGGTGGATCGACCGAGAACGCGATATTTGCCGCGGTTCCTATGACGCCCCGATGGCCGATTAGGCGTACGTCGAGGTTATACTCGCCTTCGTGCAGATCCGAAAGGGTGAGAGTAGGGCTCTGGTTGAGTGAGGTCCAGGGTCCTTCGTTCAGCCGATATTCGTACCTGGGTGGAACGCGGTAGCGATAGCTGTTGGAGAAAAAAGTTATCGAAAAAGAATTCTGCTTTGCGGAATAGCGGAAGGGTACCTGGATGTTTGTTCCCTCAGTTAGCATCTCAGCGTTGGTTCGGCTATCACGTATTGAAACGACGATCGGACGGAAATTAGCGGGTTTTATTGGGTAAGCCTTGGGATTGACGTGGTACAGCGACGTGCCGGTCGAAATCCAAATATCATTTTGTGGCAACGTTTGTACGATCGGTATGCGTTCTGTGACCAATTCGTAGCTGATTGCGTCCTCTAGGAAACCTTGATCTTGAGCGGTGAATGTTGTGATTCCGTGTGCCATGGAGGCCCAGATCGTTCCGCGGCTGTCCTGGGCGAGGCGGTACGGCGGGAGCGGGCATTGAGCGATGATGTTCTTCACTTGGCCTGCGTCGATGAACGCTTCGGTCGTCTCGTCGTAGTAAAGGCGCTTGTTGTCGGTTCCGGTAAGGACGACGGTGGGCCCGAGGACACTGATGTTAACCCAGTGAGGCTCCGCCCACGGGAACGAGTCGAAGACGCGAGCTTCGAGTTTTCCGGATCGCAGCGACACGCGAGCTGCGCGATCAGCTCCGAGCTCGATCCACACGGAGTTCATGGCGGTGTGAATAATCGACGGGAAACCGACGCCGCGGATGCGTTGGGCGCATTCTTCCCACTGTCCGTTGTTGTTGCGTAGGACGGCTATTTCCTCGCTGCCGATTACGTAGCAAATCCCTGCTTCGGTGATGGCGATACGTGCGGCGTTAATGCCTGGGAGGACCGGAGTGAAACCTTCTCCTGGTAAACGACTGAAGACACCTCGTTGATTGCCGGTGATGAGCCACGGTCCAAACGTTCCGATGCCCCAGGTTCCGGGCAATGGTTCGTCAACCAAACGCGCAAAGCGCGACGGCTCGCCTGTGCCACCCGCTTGTGCCGCATAAAGATGGCCGCCCGACGCGACTAAAATCTCGTCGTTCCATGAAACGATCTGAGGCCACTCAACCGTAATGCCCAAAGACTGGCCGAACACGGTGATGGGACTTTTATAGAATATTTTTTGGACATCATTTTCGGTCATTGCCCAGAGAACGCCGGGCTCTTTCGCGGCCAGTGCTGTGACGTGCCTGTAATTGGGGCCGTTTAGTGCAAGGCGAACTTGGCCGCTTTCATTTACGATGAAGACTCCTGCATTCAAGATGGCCACCGCTACGTCGCCCTCCGCGAGCGGTTGCAGCGCCGTGATCACGCCGGGCGTGTCATTTTGAATTGAGCTGAGGAAGGGCGTGAGGCGTTTATTGTCCCAAAGATATAAGCGCCTGGTGGAACTCGACAACAACGCCTTGCCAGAGCCAAAACGTGCACAATGGGTCATCACAAGGTTTGGTGCGGAACCTTCCATATCGGCCGGCTCAACTGTCTGGCCCGAAGCAGGGACTTTCATGAGGCCGCGCACGTGAGAAGAAACGTAGACGGTTTCCCCGAGTTGAAAAATGGCGGCGACCTCGGGCACGGGGATGAATCGCTGTGTGCCGGTCGTCGGGTTCCAAGCGGCGATTCCATTCCAGCCAGCGAAGTAGACCGTCTCGGAGGCGACCAATATCTCGGAGAAATTGGTTACGGAAACCCAGTCTGGAGAATTTTTCGGCCTCAGCGACTGCGGTAATGCTTCGCCACTTTTCCCGCTCGTCAGCTTTCCCCAATTTCCAAGGGCGCCGAAATAGGTGGTGCCTTCACTGTCGCACGTCGCTTGTAAGATTTTAATTCCGGTTTCTGACGTGCTCCCGAGATCGTTCCATGAGTTGTCGTTGAGGACAATATACGCGCCATCTTGGATCACGGCCAAACGGCCGAAACGATCATAAGACAACTGACCGCCGCGGGAAATATTCCCGACTTCCTCAAGTGGGTAGGTACGCGTAATCGGCAGCCCCTCCACGTCCGCCGCTGCAGCTAATATGTTCAACGCTAACCAACAAAGCCCGTAGGCGAAAGCTGTCTTCATGATCGTAGCAGCTGAGCGGATGCGTTCGCTGCCCTGTTTAAAGGCCCGGGGTAAGTTAGCTCTGCGAGAAATTTCATGAGACTGGCTGGATACCGTAGGGTGTAAAGGGACTTTCGGGAGGCGGGACTAGTACTTTAGCACTACTCGCGATCGTTCTATCGCCTATTTGCCGCTCTCGGACCGACGACGTCTAGATAAAAGTCCTGAACGAAGCGTTCCTAAGGCCCTTCGGTCGACGAATGGTCTTCTCCCGAATCGGAAGAATTTCAGCCTCCGCAGCTTATCCTCAGCCGTTACCCCGCCGAACGCATCCCTGCTTTAGTTAATTATCAGCCAGAATGATCCTATGAATACGGAACGTCGAGTTACTCTTGCGGAAGTCGCAGCGAAAGCCGGTGTCCACGTCACAACCGTTTCCTTGGCGATTCGAAACAGTTCCCGTCTTCCGGATTGTACTCGGTTGCGCCTCCAAAGTCTCGCAAAAGAAATGGGGTACACTCCTGATCCCTTGCTGAAGGCCTTGGTGGCTTATCGCGGCAACGTCATGAAGCGTCGCCATCGCGTGACGCTTGCTTATGTAACGAATTGGAAGACGTGCTGGGGCTGGAAAAAAGTGACGGCGCACCCGCAATTCTTCGCAGGTGCTGAAGCTGCTGCTCGCGACCTCGGTTATGATCTCGAACATTTTTGGATGCGTGAACCTGGTTTGACGCAGGAACGCATTGGACAAATTCTTTATTCGCGTGGCATCAAAGGCCTGATCATTGCTTCACACGGGCGAGAAATGGGCGACGCACTCAAGCTCGATTGGGATAAATACGCGGCGATCAAGATCGACTACTTTCCCCATCAGCCGGCGCTGCATAACGTGACAAACAACCAATGCGACATCGCCAGGCTTGCCGTAAAAAAGGTACGCGAAGCCGGTTATCAGAGAGTCGGTTTTGTGATGCATCGCGGATGGGACCACGCTGTCGACCGCATGTGGACGGCGGGCTTTTTGTGCGAACAGCAAACGTTGCCGGCACGTTCGCACATTCCGACGCATCTGTTTCCGAGCCTGCATCCCGTGGAGCTCTGGCTCAACGAGGAGAAGGCCGCGGTTGTGGCGGATGTTGAGCCGTTCGCGCGGTGGTATGAAAAATACAAACCCGAGGTGATCATCAGCAAAGGCTCGTTTGTCTTGCCCGTGCTGGAGAAACTCGGATTGCGTGTCCCGCGCGACGTCGCGTTCGTCGATTTGTTCCTGGAAGACTTTTCGGGTAAACAGGCCGGTGTGCGCCAGAATCACGAGGCTGTCGGTGCGTTGGCCGTGGAACTGCTCACGACGCAACTGCAGCACAATAAATTCGGTGTGCCTGAGATACCGACCACAACGTTTGTCGAAGGGACTTGGTTCGACGGAGCTTCATGCCCGTCAAAGTTGGGTGTTCGAAAGCAGGCCGCTTGCGCTGCGAATGCCGTTTCTGAAGACGTGCAGGAGCTGGCGATGGTGGATGCTTAGGTCGAATGCGGCTCGGATACTTACGGGCCGCATTCGTCATGGACTCCGCAATCCGACCGAGCGGTCACTTTTTAGGGATGTCACCCGTGGCCGGCGGAGCGTGATCTTCGGATGCGCGAGGTCCAAGCAACTTGGTCAAAATAGGTGTCAGGTTTTTCGCCCAGATCTCGTAGCCTTTGAGCGAAAGGTGGAGATTATCGACGGTGATGCCGGGAAAAAGTTTGCCCTCTTTATCGGCAAGCTGGTCGTTGATGTTGAGAAACCGCACCTGTTTGCCGTCGGCAAATTTCTCAAGCGCGCGGTTCGCCTCGGCGATCGCCTTGTTGGAGTCGGGGCCATCGTTTCGCGGAAAGATGGCCATGAGGACGATGGTGGCCTTTGGCGCTTTGGCTTTGCAGGTGGCGAGAATCGCTTCGATTCCCTCAATGGTGTCGCGAGCCGCGTCTGGCTTTGGCTCTTTGCCGATGTTGTTGGTGCCAGCTAGCAGGACGATCACCTTCGGATTCACGCCGTCGAGTTCGCCGTTTTGAATGCGCCACAGAATATTATGGGTCGAGTCGCCGCCCCAGCCAAAGTCGGCTGCGTTCCAACCGTGGAAACAAGATTTCCAGTGCGCTAAAAACTCCGGATAGTCCAACGCGCCCCAGCGGCGAGTGATCGAATCGCCGAGAAAATAGAGATCGATTTTTCCTTTGCGGGCTTTTTCCAACAACTGTTGGTGTGCGGCCGGGCCGTTGTTCCATGAAGGGTAGGCGGCGTGTTCGGTCGTGTTGTCGGAAGATAACTGGGCGAAGGGCCCGATCGTAAGTCCCGTGAAATGCATGCCTCCGCCGGCGGCCTGGACTGATGCCGGATAAGAATCGGTCTCGGCGAGCAGCGTTTGGGTCGGCTCGCCTTCCGGTGTGAAAAAGAAAGTGTATTTCGTTTCGTTGGCGCTGAGGCATAGTTCGACCTTCTCGGTTGCGGGTAAGATCTTTTCGGCCAGACGTTGAAGCTTTCCGGCGTTCATGCACTCGACGAAAATTTTCATGGAGGCTTCCTCGCGGGAGACACCCAGCCGGAAGTATTGTTTTTCACTCTGGAAAGCAGCCAAGCCAGCCGTCACACCCGCCTCGCGTGGGACGTTGGCGGAGAGCGCGGCATCAAATTTCGCGTGTTGCACGCGGCGGCTCAGAAAAGAGGGGTTGCTTCGCTCTTCTAGGCGGTCGGGACGAGGTGTGAGCTGCAACTGCCCGTGAGATATATTCCACCAACTGTCTCTTGGGGCGCGAAGCATGATCCAGAGTGGCGAAAGTTTGTTTCCTTCAAACTCGTCGCGCCAGGTGAAGTTGCCAGTGAGCGGAGTTGAACCCTTGGCTACCGCGGAAGGTTGTTGAGCGTTCGTTGTGGCAGGTACCTTTACAAGGTAGGGAACGCGTTCGCCGGGCGGCAAGATGACAGGCCAGTCATCGTCAGTCCACGTCACTGGCAACAGGAATGTCTCTCGTCCCGTAGCCCACTCTTTGCCCGCGTACGGACGGCAGGCGAGAAACACCGCCCACCAGTTTCCATCGGGACCGATTTCCATGTCGGCGTGGCCGGTGCACGTGACGGCGTTGGGTGCCGAACTATCGAGATCGCGTTGCGTGAGAATCGGATTCTTTTCCCATGGCACGAACGGCCCGGTCGGCGATTTGCTCCGAAAAATGACTTGGGAATGTTGCACGCTGGTGCCGCCCTCCGCGCAACAGAGATAGTACCAGTCTTTCCGTTTAAACAGGTGCGGGCCTTCAATCCAAACCGGTTGCTTCGAGAGATCGACGCCGCCGTTGATAATGATTGAGCGCGGTCCAATCAACTTTCGTGCGGCCACATCAAACTCCTGTATCCAAATCGCACGATGACCTTGGTAGAGCGGTTTGTCGTCGGGCGGGTTGCCATTGTTGACGATCCAAGCACGGCCGTCGTTGTCGAAAAAGATCGAAGGGTCGATGCCATCGAAGTGCAGCCAAATCGGATCGGACCACGGGCCTGCAGGGTTAGTCGCTGTGACGAGGAAGTTGCCGCCGCTGCCGATCATCGTGCAGATGACGTAATAGACCCCTTGGTGATACCGTATAGTTGGAGCGTAAAGTCCCTGGTTGACGGTCAGGCCGGTGTACTTGAGTTGACTCGGGCGATCAATCACGTGCCCGAGCTGTTGCCAGTTGACCAAGTCCGTGCTGTGGAAAATGGGAAGGCCGGGAAAGTGCGAGAAACTGGAATTGACCAGATAGTAGTCAGTTCCAATCCGGCAGATGCTTGGATCAGGATAATAGCCGGCGAGGATCGGGTTGCGATAGTGATCTGCTGGCAGAGGCGTTTCAAACACGGTGTCGCGCCCGGAGTACTCGAACCAATTGAATGAGACTGGGGCGGGTGTTTCGGAGGCGATGGCTAAAGTTGCTCCTGCGAATGCGAGCATGGAAGTGACGAGACGGTTGAGCATGTTGAGAAAGCGTGTGATCTATTTATCCGTGCGGAACGGGACGGCGGGCAGTCCGTCGCCGTTGTAGAGAGTAGCCAGTGGATTCGCCTGCCAGGCGTAGCGCACGGCGATTGGTTTCGGAACGCCGGCAGACGATACCACGACGGTATCGCCCTCAATCCGCGCGTCGGCCGCGTGCCACACCCGATCCTCGCCAGTGATGACGAACTCGCCCAGCTTGTCACCTTTGCAGACGAGACCACCCTCTGTGTTGGAAAAATGGATACGAAGGCAGCCAGGCAAGCTTTCGATTTTTTCGAAAGTAGGACCGGCGCAGGTAACGTTTTTACCATAGACGTTTTTGAGCGCGAGGAGTGCGAGGCGCTCGCCGACCGGCTGCTTTTCGGTCGGGTGAATGTCCTTGGCGTCACCCGTATCCACGGTGACCGCACAGGCTGCGTGGGGAACGGTACGTCCGACATCGATCTGGATTTCGCGAATTTGCGTCCAACCATCAGCTTGATCCGGCGAAACGTCCTTACGCTCAGTAAATGCTGGCAGAGAGGCGATGTAGAACGGGAAATCGCCCTGGCCGAACAAGCGGCGCCAGTCGCCGATCATCGCCGGCAGCAACGTGCGGTATTGTTGTGGTTTGAATTGGTTGGCTTCGCCTTGATACCAGAGCGCGCCGGCGATCGCGAGCGGAGCCAGGGGCTGGATCATGCCGTTGAAAAGCACCGAAGGCATCGTCGGGTAATTCTCATAGCCGAGCGGAAGCGGATGGGGCGGCTTGGCGTCGACGCTGACGATCCCCCGCCAGGAACCTTCGAGTTGAATAGACGAACCATCGCCGAGGACAATTTTCAGATCGGCAGCTGGATTTCGAAAGCCACCATCAGGCTTTGTCTTGAGGACACGGATAGCGACGATGTTTCTGCCGGACCGAAGCACCTCATTGCCGATGGGATAGGCTCGAGGGTTCTCCACCCAAGAGCTCGCTCCAATCCAGTGGCCGTTGATGAAAACGGTGTCCATCTTTTCAACGACTCCGAGAAGACATTTAGCCGAACCAGGAGGAAGAGGCGTGGGCAATGTGATTTCACGGCGGAGCCAGCAGACGGCTGGCGAGCTTGGCACGCCGAGGTCGCCAAAGCAGGTTTTGAGCGAGGTTTGTGTCCACGAGCGGTCGTCGAACTGCTCCTTGCCCCATTGCTCCGTTTGGCCGCGATCGTATTCGTCGTACCAGTGGCTGATGAAATTGCCGTACTCGGGGCCGCCTTTCGCCTTGAAACGCGCGATCTCCGTCAACGCGGGCTGAAAGTCGGGCATGTGGCTCAATGTTTCGGGCGACATCCAGCATTCCGCGGGCGTGCCGCCGACCGCACTCTGTATCAGCCCAATGGGTACACCGGTATCGGCGTTGACCTTGCGCGCAAAAAAATAGGCGACCGCGGAGAAGCCTCCGAACTTCGGAAAAGCGGTGGGTGTGCAGATCTTCCATTCGCCGTTCGGCACAGCGGCGGGAGAGTAGGCCGACTTCGAGCTGACACGAAACATGCGGATGTTTGGGTGCTGCGCGGCTGCGACTTCGGCTTCGCCGTTGCGCGCCTGCCTGAGGCCGAACTCCATGTTGGATTGGCCGCTGCACAACCATACATCACCGACAAGGAGATCGCTCAGTTCGACGTGTTGGGAGCCGTCGACTTTCAAAACATACGGGCCACCAACGGGCGGCGGCATGAACCGGGCTGCCCAGCGACCGTCGGCACCGGCGGTCGCTTTCACTTTTTCGCCTTCTATGGCCACGGTTACCTCGGCACTCGGCGTGGTCCAGCCCCAGATCGTGTTGGCCTTGCCGCGTTGTAGTACCATGTGATCGCCGAAAACAGGGCTGATGAACGGCAGTGCCTCTGATTCAGCGGCAAACGAGCACGAACAGAGAACGATGCTAACGAGCAGAGCAGGGAAAAGATTTTTCATGAGCTACCAGCGTCACGCGCCGTCGGTGCCGAGAACCGGAACGAGTCGGAATTGTCTGTAGTATTCGAGATCGTGTGCGGGTGGCTCGACGCCGGCGGGAAGAGGGCGTTTGGAAAATGTTTGGAAGTACAGCAGGCAGGCGTCGCGCCAGTGAATGGCTTCGCTTTCCTGAATACCCAGTAATGCGCTGACGTGCGCGAAGCGCTCAGGATCGATCTTCCCTTCCAAAGAGGCCCACGTGCGACGCCATGCGCGAACTTCGTCGACGCCACGTTGGTATCTAAGACATAGTTCGTCCCAAAGTGTTTTGCCCGATTTCATGCGATGATCCCAGGGCACATGGTGAAACCAGAGCAGCAAGTTCTCGGGGCATGTCGCGAGGTCATTGTAACGTGCGGCGACAGCAGGCGCGTAAAGTCCGGTGGCGTTTGTGCCGGTGGGGGTTCGGTCGAAGCCTAGTCCCTTTTCGTCGGCCCGATGGTAGTAAGTTGAATTCCAATCGGCTCGTTTAAGACCATCAACCCAAGGGCCCGGCCCGTAGTGGCCGCCCTCGGACATGATGTGGTGAAGGCCGAGCGGCATGGAATAGTTTACGACCGTCTCGCGGGAGCCGAGCAGCATGGCGACGATCGGGTCGACGATACGAGCGTCATTGCCGAAATTCATTCGTGTCCACTCGGAGGCGAGCGTGGCGGATTCAAGAGTGTGGTCCCAGGCGAGTCGCCCGAAAGCATACCAATTGGCCGAGGCGAGTGGGTGGCCACACCAGTTGCGATCGTTGCCGATATTAGCAATACCATCCATCACCGACAAAGAATGCCCGTTGGCCGAGCCGTCGACGATGCGCCCAACGGTCGAGCCTGGGCCGGCGGTCAATGTATCCGTATCGAGAACCTCCTCAAACAGCGGACCGAGGAAGCAGAGCTGGGTGGAAAATCCCAAGTACTCTTGGGTGATTTGCAGTTCGAGCCCGAGAGGAGTGTGGGGCATCGCGCCGAACAGCGGGTGATGCGGCTCGCGCGGCATGAAATCGACCGGGCCGTTCTTCGCCTGAATCACGACGTTGGGACGAAATTTCCCGTCGAGAGGAACGAATTCGGCGTAGGCTTGTTTCGTGCGGTCGCTGCCTGGTTCGGCTTCGTAGACGAAAGCACGCCACATCACGATCCCTCCGTGCGGCGCGAGAGCATCGGCCAGCATATTTGCTCCATCGACATGGTTGCGCCCATAGGCTTGCGGCCCGGGTTGGCCTTCTGAGTTGGCCTTAACGAGAAAGCCGCCAAAGTCGGGAATGGCGGCGTAGATTTCGTCGGCTTTGGCTTTCCACCAGGACTGAACAGTGGGATCGAGCGGGTCGGCGGTCTTCAGCCCGCCGATTTCGATCGGTGCGCTAAAGCGCGCTGTAAGGTAAACGCGGATACCGTAGGGACGGAAGACCTCGGCGAGAGCCGCGATTTTCCTGAGCATGTTCGCGGTGAGGAATTGCGCGTTGGCGTTTACGTTGGTGAGGACGGCGCCGTTGATTCCGACCGAGGCGCACGCACGAGCGTAGTCGCGGTAGCGCGGGTTTACGTAGTCCGGTAAAACGAACCATTCCCAGAGCGAACCTCCGGCATAACCACGAGCGACCGTGCCGTTGAGATTGTCCCAATGATTTAAGAGCCGATGGGTGACTTTGGGGATGCTCGTGACCTGCAGTTGATCGAGTGGCTGACGGGTTTGAATGCGTCGCAACAGATCGAACGCGCCGTAAAGAATGCCAATGTCGCGGTCGGCCGAAATTACGAGTTTACCGCTGCCTGATGGTTTAGCAGTCGTGAGAGTGTAGCCCTCGCCGAGCTTGGTGGACGAAGCGGCGGATTTTTCCAACGTGATCGGAACCTCGTGGCCGAGCATGCCGGAAAGCCCGAGGCTGAGCTCCGAGCGGGCGGCGGCGATGGTGGGTGTTTCTGTGCCGGCCGGAGTGAGGAAAACGATCTGTTTGACCGCAGTGGAGTAACTCTTGGCGAACGTCTCCTCCGTGACCGGATCGTATCGCAGCCAGAGACGATAACCATCGTCTGCCTGCAATGCGCAGGCTAATCCGAGAAGGCCCAGCCAAAGTGGGATGAAAAGAGAAAGGCGCCGCATAGAGAAATCGTTGAGTGATTTATGGAGCGAGCGAACCGTAGATCTGGTAGCGCCCGCCGGTTTGCAACAGTGCGAGGAAATAGAGCAAACCATCGTAGTAACGTTCCCGCCCGGAGGGAATCGGCATTTCCCAGAGACGTTGAACGAAAAGCTTTGCGTCCGGCCCGTCAGCCGCGATCGCGCCGGTAGCCGCCATGGCGAACAAGCCCGGTGAAAAATCCTTGGTCAGCGCTTTCCCATCGAGCGCGAAATTGTTCGGGCAAATCGGCCCCTGTGCCGCGAGGAATGCGAGGACGCGGTTGCTCTGCTCGATCTGCCAAGGGTCCTTGCCGAACCAGGCCCAATCGAGTGCAACGTTGCTGATCGTGCGATAGGCGTCGAAGAGGAAATTCTCGTGGCCGCGGCGTGGCGGCGCAGAGCCGTCGAAGGAGCAATAGTCGGGCATCAGGCCGGTCTTGGGGTGTGCCGTTTTACGAAAGAGATTCCGGCTGATCTGCGCAGCCTCGCTCAGAAATTCCCGGTCGGCGGGCTCCGCCGCCCAGCGCGCCCAGAGCTCGTAGAACGCCGGAAGGTGGTACGAAGGATCGGTAAACGTATTGCCGGGCGGGTGGGGGACAAAGACGATTTGTTTTTCCTTCGGATTGAACATCGGCGGAACCGAACCGTTTTCCCCGCCGTGCAACATCTGCCGGAGCAACGACTGTGCTTCCTGTTCATAGTTGAAAATTCCTTCGCCATTACCCCAGCGACGAGAGGCCAGAAAAAGCGCCATGACGAACCACTCCTCACCGTCAGGAGCCGGGCCGGCATTGATTTGAGAGCCGTCGTAGCGGCAGTGCCAGGCGTAGTAGCCTTTGCTGTGACCCTCGGAAAGGTACATGTAGCGCTTGGTCCACTTCCAAATGCGGTCGAACTCGGCTTTCTTGTTCAACTGCACGGCGAGCATCATCCCGTACGACTGCCCTTCGGTTCGGACGTCCTCGTGGTTGATGTCCGGAATGTAAGTCATCCCGTCGGCTGTGGTGTAGAACAGACGTTCGGTAGCCGGATCACCGACCGTGAATTGCTGCCAGGCGGCATTAATTTTCGCGTCGAACTCGGCTTCTGATTTGCCGAGCAATTCGGCGAAGAGGTTGCGATAGTGGCCGGACTCGCTCGCGGGTTTCACGGGACGAGCGTTCTCTGTGTTCGCCGTACAAGCGGTCACGCCGATGAACAAGGCTGCGGCCAATAACTTGAATTTCAGAGCTACCATAGTGGGTGAGCCCTTGAAGGGCCGGCATCCGGAGCTATGCAACAGGGATTGTAGCTTGGGCGGCTTCGCGTTTTTTTGCGAGTTCGTCGGCCATTTGCAAGGTGACCTGCTTGTTCAGCTTGCAGGTGGCGATCGCGAGCGCACCGCCGAGGAACAACAGTCCCACACCGATCGAGCTGGAAACATGGTAGCCGCGAATCGCGTTGGCTGTACTGGGCGCGGAGGTTTCGTAGCCCCAGAAGCCACTCATCGCCCAAAGGAACACGGCCGAGCCTAACGCCAGACCCGCTTTCAGCGAAAATCCTATCGTGGCGAACACCATGCCGGTGAAACGGCGACCGGTTTGCCACTCGGAATAGTCCGCGGCGTCAGCGTACATCGCCCAAGCCACGGCAATCGTCGGGGCGTACGCGATCGAACCGATCGCGGCGAGCGCCACCATTGCGCCGGTGCTGGTGGGTGTCAGGAAATAGTAAGCGAAGGAATTTAAGGCCGCGAAGCTGAAGCCCCAGAAAATCACCGCCTTTTTGCCGAACCTTTTGGAAAGGTTAGCAGAGAGAATGATGAAAATAATCGTGGTGGCGGTTCCGACCATGTTGATGATGCTGTTGAAGACATCGGCGACGTTGGTGGGGACGTTCGTGGCGGTGCCGTGCGCGATATAGCCGAGCCATTGGTCAAAAATCGTCCCGAGAAAGCCGGTGCGCAGGGTCGGATCAGGCGTGGTAAGGCCGAGCTTCTCAAGGAAGTTAAACATCGCCCCTTTGTCGGCAAATTGGTGATAGAGATTGTAGTGGGCGCCACCACGGTAGGTGAGCATGGCGAAATTGAAAATCGTGTAGGCCACCAGAGCGTACCAAGGCTTGTTTTTCAACAGGTCGAGGAAGTCTTGTTTCGGCGAGCTCTTGACCTCCGACACCGGCTTTACGCGTTCGCGTGTCGTCAGAAACGTGACCATGAACAAAACGAAGCAGAGCGCTGCCCAAATCGTCATCGTGACCTGCCAGCCGTGCTGCTTGTCGTGCCCTTGAGCGAACTTCGTAACGAGCGGCAGTGTGAAACCGCCGACGATGAATTGGGCAATGTTAACCGCGACGAAACGGTAGGCGTTCAGCTTTGTTCGCTCGTTCAAATCCCCCGTCATGACCGCGCTCAAAGCCGAGTACGGCATGTTGTTCATCGAGTAGAGGGTCATTAGAACGGTGTTCGTGATGCCGGCGTAGGCGATCATCATGCCGGTGCTCCAGCCTTTGGGAGTCGTGTAGGCGAGGATCATCACGACGACCCACGGGACCGACGTCCAAAGAACCCAAGGGCG
This sequence comes from Nibricoccus sp., assembly GCA_047600805.1. Lineage (GTDB taxonomy): Bacteria > Verrucomicrobiota > Verrucomicrobiia > Opitutales > Opitutaceae > JADKHC01. The sequence goes on along the minus strand of JASGKG010000001.1, from coordinate 3,017,466 downwards.
AAACTTGCCCCAGCGCGTGTTGGTGCGATCCGCGAGCACGCCCATGATCGGGTCGAATGCGGCGTCCCAGAGGCGGGGCCACAAGAGAATGGCCGCTGCGGCGCCTGACGAAAGGCCGAACACATCGGTGTAGAAGTTGGTCTGGAACAGCACCATCGTCATAAAGACGAAATTAGCCGCGGCATCGCCGCCGCTGTAGCCGATCTTTTCAAGCAGAGAGAGGGAGTTCTCGCGTTTCATGGGGGAGAGGGTTGATGGGGCGAGGTAAGCGAGGTGATTTGCGTTCACGGATATATACAGGGCAATACTTGTAATATTCTAATATTAGAACGGCAGAGATGTCTCAGTTCGTGCCATGGGGTTCTCTTTCGGAAAGCCCGGTGTATGAGGCGGGCCTGCTTGCGCTTGACGCGACGGTGAGGCGAAGCCGTTGCGACGGCGCTTAGGTGCCCTGGTTGCGAGTGATGTGCATTAATCGCATATTCTATATAGATAACTATATAAATATATAATACTAATGTTAGAATATAAAATGATTTGTTTTAGGGACCCCTGTGAGTATGAGTACAACATCGCCCCCCATGCGGTGGTGTTTGTTTACCCTACTCCCCAACACAACAGCTGTCGTCCTCTTTCCAGGATGGTCGACAGTTCCTAACATACAACCTGAGATACCAAATGAACTCCCTGACGAGAATGTCGTTGGCAGCATTGCTATGCGCCAGTTTAGGCCACGCCCAAACAGCTGGGCCTGCGCCGGAATCAAAAGAGGCTGAAAAGAAGCAACAAAATATTCCTGTAGAGAACGCCGACAACGAGCTGGTCGTGCTATCTCCGTTCGAAGTCGCAACTATAAAAGACACTGGCTATGAAGCGACTGAAACGCTCGCTGGAACTCGTATTCGCACAAAGTTACGAGATGTAGGTTCGTCCCTCTCGGTCGTGACCAAAGGATTTCTTCAAGACGTCGGCGCGACTAACAGTGCTACGCTCTTGCAGTACACGACCAACACCGAGGTCTCGGGTACACTCGGTTCTTATACTGGTCTCGGTAACGGTTGGTCTCCCAACGAGCAAAGCACGTTGCGTGGCGCGGGCTATAGTCAACGCGTCCGTGGTTTGGCCGCTGCGCAGAACACTCGAGACTTTTTCACCACGGATATTCCGTGGGACAGTTTCAACGTTGATCGCATCGATCTCCAACGTGGACCGAATTCTATTCTCTTCGGATTGGGCAGTCCGGCTGGCAATATCAATGCCTCGATTAACAACGCGCAGTTCTCTACCAAAGGCCAAGCCGAGCTCCGCGTCGGCTCTTACGGTAGCACGCGCGGCAGCGTCGATTATAATCAGGTGCTGATTGATAACCTCTTGTCGATTCGCGTGGCTGGATTAAAGGACGATAAGAAGTTTCAGCAGCAGCCTGCTTACGAGAACGACCATCGCATGTCGCTGGCGCTCCGCTTTGATCCGAAATTGATCAACGAGAAAGGCTTCAACACTAGCCTGAAATTCAAGTACGAAGCCGGTGAAATTAAGGCGAATCGTCCACGCGTGCTGCCGCCCTACGACCAAATCACTCCTTGGTTCAGAAGTGTGGAGCAGGACGCGAGCGGCTTGTACACCGCAAACAGCGGCTTGGGAAAGATTGGCGTCAACTATCCGACTGAGGTGGTTTCTACTTCCAACCCCTGGATCGGTCAGACCGCTGCTAACCAGCAGCAACCGATCTGGTTCATAGATGGAAACAACAGCGAGCTCTACCGTATCTTCGGCGGCTTCGTAAATCGTGGCGCTCGCACGACAGCTGGCGTTGCACAGGGGGCGTCAGCGTCGCTGAACAATCAGAAATACGGTGATATCTTCCCCGGCATCAGAAGTTATTCTTCCTATGCAGGCCAAGCGCAGCTTCCTGGATGGCAGAATGGCCAGTATCGTGACGTGTCGCTCACGGATTCCTCGATCTTTGATTTCTATAACAACTTGATAGATGGAGACTCTAAGAAAGAGTTTGCTCACTGGTATGCTTACAACTTCGATTTCACGCAGACTGGGTGGGATGATCGTGTAGGTGTACAACTGTCCTATGACCGCCAATGGTACAAAAATGGCGGCCAATCTTTGCTTGGTAATCCAGCGCTTTCGGTCGATATCCTTCGCAATCTGCAGGACCGGCCCGATGTCACTGCGAGTCAGGCCGCGACCAACCCAAACTACGGTCGTCCGTATATCGTAGCAGGTCCGGGCAGTGGTAGCTCGTACAATAGCAATCGTGAAGCTTACCGCGCCTCTGTTTTTGGCGAACTACGCTCTGATGACTTCTTCGAGAAGGGCAGCTTGTTGGCGAAATTGTTTGGGCGCCATCGCTTCAATGGTGTTTACGCCAGCGAGACGCTCGACACCGAAAACCTCGGTTGGAATATTTATGCCCATAGCCGCGATTGGGCCGGATACTGGAACCAAAACGACGGTAGCAACGTGAGTATTACTGAGCGCCCGCCGGTTGCAGTGATCTACCTGGGCTCGGCAACGGCCGTTGCGGCCAGCCCGAACGGTTCGAATATCAACGTACCAAATATCACGAGCAACGTCGCGCTGACCTCGGGCAATGTATATCATTTCAATTCCACGTGGAATGCGCCTGCGTCGGTCGGGTATGGTGATCCGTGGACGGTTCCGGCTAGCCTAACCAATTTGATCAGCACGTCGACGCCCACCTATCAGGCTTCGAATCCCGCTAATTACGTAGGCTGGAACTCGAACTTCTACGATTCGCTTATCACCAACGAAGACGGTCAGAACAAGACGTTGCTCACGAGCGCCTCTTTGGCGGAGCGCAAATTGCGTTCTTATGCCGGATCGTGGCAGGGCTTTATGTGGAACGAAGCGATTGTTCCCACGTTGGGATGGCGTTTTGACGAAGTGAAATCCCTGTCAGTCAGTGCTCGACCGGTTTCGACCAATCGTAACATCTTGAACACCGATGGCAGTGTGTATCGCCTGCCAAATTTCTATGCACCAGGGCAGGTATATAAAGCGCACTCCACCGCAGGTGGTCTGGTTGTTCACCTAAATCAACTGGTACCGAAGGATCCGCTTCCGTTTAATATAAGCGTTTCCTATAACAAATCCAATAGCTTTGAGATTACGAATGCCCGCCGCGATTTCTACGGCAACGCGATTTCGAATCCTAACGGTGATACGAAGGAATACGGCGTGCTCCTCTCCACCAAGGACGGAAAATATTCCTTGCGCGTTCAGAAGTACGAGACCCGCGGCCGTAATGTCGGTATGGATACCAGCTTGGACGGACTCGCCAACGCGCTCACCCAAGGTATCAAGTTCCGCAATGTTTTGCTGTACCGCTTGAGCGCCTACGATTGGTCGGGCCGTGAGCAGGCTACTAATGGTCATGGCAATCGTTACAATTGGTACGCTGGTTATGTGGATAATACGACGGGTAAAGTTGTTTCTGACTACGACGAGACAAATCCTTCGGCAACACCCCAGCCGTCGAACACGTACTTGGAAACTGCGACGCAGGCTGCCAACCGCCGCGACGCCTCGATCCGGGCGTGGAATGCGATTCAGCAGAAGATGACCGACCTCGGCTTTTTCGGGGCGTGGCAATATTCGCCGACGACGTTGTCGGCTCTCACTGATCGTGCCACGCTCGAAGCGACTGCGACGGGAACAGATTCTTCCGGGAAACTGATTTATGCGTCTCAATATACTCCCGCGACAACGTCCCTCGCAAATTACTCCCGCATCGCGCCGTCCGGTTTGACTCTGACGTCTGACACCCTTTCGAAGGGTTACGAGATGGAGTTCACTGCGAACCCGACCGCGAGTTTGCGCCTCTCGCTCAATGCTGCCAAGACAACTGCTATACGCAAAAATGTTGGCTCCGCCGCGCTTGACGAGACGGTTGCCTACATGGATCAGCAGATGGCTGGTGCCGCCGGCGATATGCGTCAGTTCAACGGTGCTTATGTACGTGGTAACGAACTCCGGTTCACCTATTCTCAGTGGCGTGGCCAGTACGCGCTTGCTAAGCTGCAGGACGGTGCCGAAGTGCCCGAACTGCGCAAGTGGCGCTTCAATGCCGTTGCGAACTATTCGTTCCGCACGGGCATGCTGAAAGGCGCATTTGTGGGTGGCGGCTATCGTTGGCAGGATAAAAATATTATCGGTTACCCAATGAAGGCTACGCCGGGCTCCGACTATGGCACTTACGACTTATCGAAGCCGTACCATGGCCCTTCGGAAGATGCAATCGACCTGTGGGTTGGTTATACAAGAAAGGTGTCTAGGAACGTGGAATGGAAGATCCAGCTCAACGTGCGCAACGTTGGCGATAAGGAAGGTCTCATTCCGATCACCGTTCAGCCCGATGGTGTGACACCTGCTGCTTACCGTATTAAGCCGGTCCAGGAATGGGCTGTGACGAATACGTTCACGTTCTAGCTCTAGTGTGGTTATTGGTGTGCCGGCCACTGGGGGTATGGTGGCCGGCACTTTTTATTTAGCAACAGGGCGAAGGGCCAAGTGAACTGCAAGGTGAGCTTGGAGAATATGTGTCACGAAGAGAGACGCCCCGGCTCATGTTACGCCGCGCGAAAACTGTTTGACCGCTTTTCAACCTCGAAATTCTTGCGGCTCCAGAACAGCATCGATGATGTCATTTCTCGCCCATGTGGGCTCTGAAGAAATGTGTGGCCGGATTAGTTATGGCACGTGCGTTTATACAACCAGATAGTACCGCTATTAAAAATTCCGCGCACGCTTTGGCACCACACGCCAGCGAGACGGTGGCCGGAAGCTCTGCGCGACAGCGGGAGGAGTTCGCAAATCGGGTTGGCGTATCTGCTCTACCGAGCGTTGGGTGCTTCCGTGGGATGAAAAAGATCCAGTGCGGATATCGGATTGCGGTGCTATTTGCTCTGGAAGTGCTGCTGGCAGAGAGCGCCTTCGCAACGAATCCGCTGGTGATGGACCAATTCACGGCTGATCCGTCGGCCAGGGTATTCGAAGGTAGGATTTTTGTTTACCCCTCGCATGACGTTGCGGCCAGGGAGTCCAAGGGGCGGCCTGGATGGTTTTGCATGGAGGATTATCATGTTTTCTCGTCGGAAGATCTCACTGGCTGGAAGGACCATGGGGTCATTGTTCGTCAAACGGAGGTGCCTTGGGTCGACGCCAGCACGTATAGCCTGTGGGCGCCCGACTGTGTATTTTATAACGGAAAATATAACTTTATATTTCCTGCGATTGCGAAGACCGGTGGCTTCAGAATAGGAGTCGCCACAGCGGATAAACCAGAAGGGCCATTCATTCCGCGGCCCGTGCCTATCGAAGGCGTGCGAGGTATTGATCCCTGTGTACTTGTCGACAAAGACGGCAGTGCGTATCTGTATTATTCCGCACGAAAAATTTTCGTGGGTAAACTAAACCGCGATTTCACTGCGTTGGAGGGCCCCGCTCTGGAGATCGCCAACCTTCCGACGCGTGGCTTATTGGAGGGGCCCTTTGTCTTCGAGCGGAACGGGACCTACTATCTCACGTATCCGCATGTGGAGAATAAAATCGAGCGGCTGGAGTACGCGACCAGCAAAAATCCATTGGGGCCGTTCACGCCGGCGGGAGTGATTTTGGATGAGGCGGCTAGCGGCTGTTGGACGGTTCATCAGTCCATCGTGGAGTATCAAGGCCAGTGGTATTTGTTTTATCACGATAAGGATTTATCGCCCGATTGTGACAAAAACAGATCGGTCCGTGCGGACCGCCTGTACTTTAATGATGACGGGACGATTCGTAAGGTCGTGCCGACGTTGCGCGGAGTGGGCGTGGTGAAGGCAACCGAGCAGATCCAAATTGACCGATACAGTGAAACGAGCAAGGCGGGTGTAGCGCTGTCATTCGTCGATTCCGCCGATCCGAAGAAGGGATGGAAGGTATCGATAACCGGTCCGGGGGCGTGGGTCCGATTCAACGAAGTCGATTTTGGGAAGGGAGCCTTTCTCCTGGTTAGGATGAGCGCCTCGTCCGCAACAGGCGGAGAAATTGAAATTCGCCAGGACGGTGTGGCTGGCTCGAAGATCGGCCAAATCAAAATTCCAAGGAGTTCAAAGTTGGAAATCCATGAGGCTAAACTCGCCGGGATTCCCGCTGGAGTACATGATATCGTGGTGATTGCGAAAGAGAGGACGATTGCCGATATCGATTGGATCCAGTTTCAGGAGTAAATCCGTGGTTGTCGCAAATGTGCATCCTTATATGAAAACCCACTCGTTGTTTTTGGGACTGTTGTGCTCGCTCACACCACTCGGTCTCTGTGCCGGAACGGCTACGATTAAAATCGATGTCGATCGTTGCGTCGCCGATATAGACCCTCGCATTTACGGCGTGTTCACGGAGCCGATTGGATTCAATCGGCCCGAGATGAAATTCAACACGCTCTACGGTCCGCTGTACGACCCGAAGTCGCCTTTGGCCGATAAGAACGGGTTTCGCACCGACATGCTGGATGCGGCGCGCGAGTTGCGACTCACCCAAATGCGCTGGCCCGGCGGCAATTTTGTCGCCGGTTACGATTGGCGCGACGGACTTGGTCCGAAGGAGAAACGACCGAAGCGCATGGAACTCGCCTGGGGCGTGGTCGAGCCGAACCAAGTGGGCACGGACGAGTGGGTGGAGTTAAACAAATTGATAGGTACAGAAAACGTCGTTTGCATCAACATGGGCACCGGCACGCTCGATGACGCGCGCTATTGGGTGCAGTACTGCAATGCGCCGACCGGCACTTACTGGGCCGATAAACGCGCCGAGTATGGCCATCCCGAGCCCTACGGCATCAAATACTGGTGCCTCGGCAACGAAGTGGACGGCGCTCCTTGGATTCTTGGACATAAAAACGCCGAGGATTACGTGAAGTTTGCTGTCGAGGCTGCCAAGGTCATGCGGCTGAGTTCACCGGGAACTAAACTAGAGTTTATCGCCAACGGCCCGTCGAATTATCAGGATAATCTTGATTGGATAGAATGGACCTGGACGGTGGTAAAGGGCCTGTATGGAATCGCTGACTACGTTTCCATGCATCGCTATTGGGACCCGTCGGACGACTATTATGTTTTCATGGGCGAGCGTGGACTCGATCTGGAGGAACGCATCGCTATCATCGCTGGCCAGATCAAAGCCGTCGATGCGATCAAAAAGAAAAAGCCGATGTATATCTCGGTTGATGAGTGGGCGCCGCCGTTTCGCGGAGGGCATTTGTCGACATTGGCGCTTGCGCAGTATTTCAATGCATTCATCCGACACTCGGATGTGGTGAAAATGGCCAACTACACGCTGCTGACGTCGCTGCTGAGCCGTGATGCCAAAACGGACGCCACCTACAAATCGCCGACGTTCTATGCCTTCAAACTGTTTTCGACCCGGTGCCGGGGGGCAGCCTTGGATGTCTCGGTCAATTGCGACACCTTTCGCACGAGCGATCACTATTCGCTCATTCCATATCTCGACGTTTCGGCTGTGTATGACAAAGAAGCGAAGCAGGTTGTCATCAATGTCGTAAACCGGCACAAAGACGAAGCGATCGAGACAGAGGTCCGCTGTGTCAGCGGCTCGTTCGGCGATTCCGCGAAGGTGAATTCGATTACGAGTGAAGATGTATTGAACAAACCCTACACTTACGAAGCGCGCGAAAGCTATGCGCCCAAGGTGGATAAAATTTCGATGAAGGATGGGGCGTTTCGCCATGCTTTCCCGGCCCATTCATTCACGCAGATCGTCGTTGGTCTGGAGCGCGCCGTCTCCCCGTAACTGCAATGCGACCTGAATACTTTATGAGAACGAAACTGGTATCTTTTATCTTACTTTTGTTGGTTACAATCTTCTCGGCAGGCCTTAGCGCGGCGGAAACGGCGAGCAAATATACTTTTGTCGTCGTTCACGGCGCGACGGCCGGTGGCTGGGAATGGAAACGTACCGGCAAATGTCTCACCGACGACGGGCATACGGTCTATCGCGTCACGTTGACTGGTTTAGGGGAGCGCATGCATTTGAACGGCCCGCATGTCGACCTCCAGACGCACATCAACGATGTCGTGAATTTGATTCTGTTCGAAGATCTGAATGACGTGGTTTTGACGGGCCACAGTTATGGCGGCATGGTGATCACGGGTGTGATGGATCGCATTCCTGAGCGCATCCGGCACGTCGTTTTCCTCGACGCAGCGGTGCCCGACGACGGCCAGTCCATTTGGGACTTGTTCGGTGGTGCGCGTCCGCCTGGGGCCAACATTTCGGACGGCATGATGCAGGTCCCGTGGGTCAAGCCCGATACTCCGCCGCCGCACAACGTCGCTCAATCGATCAAATGTTTTAACCAGCCCGTCTCCTACAAAAATCCAGTGGCGTTGAAGCTGCCCGTGACCTACGTGGCGTTTATTCCGAAGGGCAAATCGGCTGAAGAACGCGCTGCGAAGGACAAGAGCTGGCAAAACGCGGTAGCGCGTGGCTGGACGATTCGCACGTTTCCCGGCGGCCATGTTGCCCAACAAGAGGACCCGCGTGGTGTGGCGACGCTCATCGAAGAGTCGGTGAACGATCAGAACAAGCCTGCCGCTGTCAAACCGGCCGAACCTGTGCCAGCGGTAGCCGTGACGGAAAAACCGGAACAGGCGTCATCCGAGCGTGCCCGCGCGAATTTTGCGCGTCCGATCGTTTTAGCTGCGGACGATGTCCGTGCGCTCCCCGAAGCGCCGGAAGGATACAAGGCGCCGCGCGAAGGCATTGCGAAGGGCCGCATCGAGACGTTTGAGTACGACTCGACGGTGACGGGCACTCGGCGAAAAGCCAACGTGTATCTGCCGGCTGGTTATTCAGCTGAAAAGAAATACCCGGTGCTTTATCTTCTTCATGGAATTGGCGGTGATCCTTTCGAGTGGACGGGATACGTGAAGGCTGACGTGATCTTGGATAATCTCATCGCCGACGGGAAAGCCGTTCCGATGGTGGTTGTGCTGCCCAACGGCCGAGCGATGGCCGACGATCGAGCAATCGGTAATCCGTTCGAGCCGGAAAAGGCGGCGAGCTTTGCGAAGTTTGAGGGCGACCTGCTCAATTGCCTGATTCCGGCGATCGAGGCGAAGTATTCAGTTTTTAAGGACAAAGATCATCGTGCGCTCGCAGGTCTTTCGATGGGTGGCGGGCAAACTTTCAATTTTGGTTTGGGCCATCTGGACACGTTTGCCTGGCTCGGTGCGTTCTCCGCGGCGCCGAATACAAAGCCGCCCGCCGAGTTGGTTCCTGATCCCGCTGCTGCGAAAAAGCAGATCAAGTTGCTCTATATTTCCTGCGGAAACAAAGACGGGTTGATCAATTTCTCCCAAGGCGTGCACCGCTACCTGAAAGAGCATGACGTGCCTCACATCTGGAACGTCGACGACCACTTCCATGACGGGGAAACGTGGGGAAGTAATCTCTATCACTTTGCCCAGCGCATCTTCCGCTGAGGCTATTCGATCGATAGTTAGTACGAAAGGTGGATCGACAAACGGTCTGGCCGGCATCTGCTTTGTTTCCGCTCAGTCCCTCCTTCTGAGGGCTGAATCTGAAACGCGGTGCTCAACCGGCGATTTTACCCTAATATTTTATCACCTCAGCAGACACCCATGAGCGCGACGTACAGGATTCGAGTCTGTATCCGGTTTCTAATGATCACGGTGGCGGTACTCCGGCTGCTGGCGGGAACCAGGTGCGGAGCGGAGCCGCAACCAGCGGCACGCACGACCTGGATGCCGGATAACGGCAATGGCACCTACACCAATCCGCTTTTCTACGACGAATTTTCGGATCCCGATATGATCCGTGTCGGCGATGATTTCTATCTCGCCGGAACGACCATGCACGCGATGCCGTCGTTAGTGATCCTGCATTCGAAGGATTTGGTGAACTGGGAATTTCTCAGCTACGCGGCGGAAAAGTTGGATCTTGGGCCTGAGTTTCGGCTGGAAAATGGCCGCGATGTTTACGGGCAGGGAATTTGGGCGCCGTGTATTCGGTACCGCAACGGAACCTTTTATATATTCTCGAATGTGAATGGTCATGGGCTGCAGCTGTTCACCAGTCAGAATCCGGCTGGCCCCTGGACGCAACGCAGCTTCGACCGAGGTCTGCACGACCTTTCAGTTCTGTTCGACGACGACGGCCGCGTGTATGCGATCTTCAACTACGGCGAGGTGAAGATGATCGAATTCAAATCGGATTTGTCGGGGTTTGTCGAAGGAAGCGAGCGCGTCATCATTCCACGCGGCAGCGCGATGGGTGAGGGGCACCACTTCTACAAGATCAATGGAAAATACTATATCATCAGTGCGGATTATGCGCCGGTTGGCAGGATGCAGTGCGCGCGGTCCGACCGGCCTGAAGGTCCGTATGAAACAACGGTGATCAGTGCGCGAGAAACGATGGGCACGCAGCGGGGGCTGTGGTGCAGCAACGCTGGCCAATCGAGTCCGGTTCCTGGACCTGGCGTGAAGTTCGACATTGTAAGGCCTCCTGAAAATGCGTTCGGCGCTGCGCCCCTACATCAAGGCGGCATCGTCGATTTGCCGAACGGAGACTGGTGGGGATTTTCCATGATGGATTTCAAGTCGGTCGGGCGAACGACGTTTCTGTCTCCGGTCACTTGGCAGGAAGGCTGGCCGTATTTCGGACTACCCGGCAATCTCGGCCGGTCTCCACGGACTTGGACGAAACCCGCTGTGGCCGCCAAAGTAAAACCAACCGCCACGTACCAAAGGAACGATGATTTCTCGGGCTCTAAGCTCCAGCCGGTCTGGCAATGGAATCACGTGCCCGTCGCCGGCAAATGGTCGCTGGCCGAAAACCCCGGCTCACTGCGTCTTCACACGATGGCGGCCGCGCATTTCCTTGTCGCAAAGAACACGCTTACGCAGCGCGTGATCGGACCTGAGTCGTCGGCCACAGTTATACTCGATGCGTCGGGGCTGCAGCTCGGTGATGTGGCGGGGCTTGGCCTGCTCAATGTCCCTTGTGCATGGATCGGGATCATCCGGGAGGAAAGTGGCTTTCATCTTCGCTTTTACGACCAATCGACCGACGAGACGATCGACCAGCCGTTGTCCTCGCCCAAGATCAGTTTGCGGGCGAGCGGTGATTACGACGCCGATCTTGCGCGATTAAGTTTTAGCGCAGATGGCGAGCATTTCGCTCCGATCGGAAAAGAGATACGCTTGCCGTACCAACTGAAGACCTTTCAGGGCGTTCGTTACGCGCTCTTCGCCTATAACGTGAAAGGCCGCGAAGGCGGCTTCGCCGATTTCCGCGCGTTCCGCGTGCATGAAACGCTGGCGGACCGCGCCCAAAATCTACCTATTGGGAAAGTCATCACAATTAAGAACCTTGCCAATGGTTCGTTTGCTTGGGCCAACCCAAATGGGATGCTCCACTCGGCTGCCCCTAAATCCAAAGAAGGTTCCAGCCTGTCGGCCAAATTTCGCGTGCAAGATCGCGGCTTCGGTCGTGTCGCGTTAGAGGCGTTGGATGGAAGCGGTTTTGTGACCGTCGTCGGACGCGGCCTCTCGGGTGACGTTCGCCTCTGCAAAACCGAGACCGACGGCAGCCTTTTTCAATGGCAGGACATGCTGCGCGGGCAGTGCATGCTGCTTTCGCTGAAAACCCATCGGTACGTCGGACTCGATCCGCTCACGGGCGAACCTTACTCGGCGGAATCGCCGGGCGCTCGCCCTGACCGGAAAGATGGGGCGGTGTTTCGCTGGGAAGAAATCTCCGGTCTGTGAGAAAGCATGCGCCGACGAATCATCTGCTGACGTTAAACTGACCTTAAACTTCTTCTTATGTTACAACAACGAAATGCGATCTATGTTTGGGTTGTTGCGGCAATGTGGTTCGGCTTGACGAGCTTTGCATCATCCGGGCTGGATGCAGCTGGTCAAATGCAGGTTGTTGCTACCGCGGGGGCCGATGGGTTCGGTTGCGTTCGCCTTGAAAATGGAGTGCAGCTGCGGGTGGACGGTGTGACGAAGAACGTGATATTCTACGCTCCGAACATCGTTCGGGTGAACACGAACCTCGGTCGCGTTCTCACGGAGCAGCCGAGCTTGGCTGTGATCGCGAAGCCGCTCGTGGTTGCGCTGACGGTTCAGGAAACATCCACCGCGTTAACCGTGTGTTCGGCCGAGGTGCGTGTCACGGTGAACAAAGCCACAGGAGCGCTGACGTTCTGCGATTCCAGAGACGTTAAAATCGCCGACGAGCGCATTGAAAAGCCGAACGAGGTAAAAGAGGTAACGATCGCCGGAGAACGGACCTACGAGGTGAGCCATCATTTTACGCCTGCCCCGGACGAGTCCTTCTACGGTCTTGGGCAGTACAACCAGCCCTACATGGATTACCGGGGAAAGCGGGTGCTTCTCGTCCAGACGAACATCGGGACAGTGGTGCCGTTTCTCATGTCCACGAAGCGCTATGGAATTTTGTGGGACATCTATTCAAAGATGAGCTTTAATGACGACGCCAGCGGCGCGACTTTGTGGGCGGAGAGTGCGCCGGCGGGCTTGGATTATTACTTCGTTGCGAGCGAGACGATGGACGGTGTCATCGCGGGATATCGTTTCCTGACCGGCGCGGCGCCGATGTTTCCCAAGCAGGCCTTCGGGCTCTTCATGAGCAAAGAGCGATATAAGACGCAGGATCGTCTTATCGAAGTGGTGCGAAAGTTTCGCGAAGAAAACTTCCCGTTGGATTACATCGTGCAAGACTGGCAATACTGGGGCGGGGACAAAGACGGAACGTGGAGCGGGATGATCTGGGATAAAGATCGCTACCCAGATCCCCGCGGGCTAACGAAGACACTCCACGACGAATTGCATGTGAAGCTGATGAATTCCATCTGGCCGTCGGTTGGGGATGATACTGTACTCGCCAAGGAACTGGACGCGAAAGGACTTCGTTTCAAACCGCTGCACTGGATATCGAAACACGCGCGGGTCTATGACGCATACAGCCCGGAAGGACGAGCGATCTATTTTAAGCACATCAAATCAGGGCTGCTTGATGTCGGTGTCGATGCGTTATGGATGGACGGCACAGAGGTGGAAGTCGGAGGTGCTTGCCACGACGCGGGTGAAGTTGAGCGCGATATAAAAGGACTTGGCCGAAACGCTCTGGGCGATTTCACGCGATATCTGAATCCCTACAGCCTCGTGACGACGCAAGGCACGTACGAAGGCCAACGTGCCACCTCCAATAAACGCGTTTTCACTCTGACCCGTTCCGCGTGGGCTGGTCAGCAGCGCTATGCTGCCTTACCGTGGTCTGGAGATACGACGGCGAGTTGGGAAACGTTGAGAAATCAGATTTCGGGCGGGATCAACGTCGCGATGGCGGGATTGCCCTATTGGACGCAGGACACCGGCGGATTTTTCGTCAACTACCCGAAAGGGGAAAAGAATCCCGAGTATCAGGAGCTCTTTGCGCGTTGGAACCAATTTGCAGTTTTCAACCCCATCTATCGCATCCACGGTACTAACATCGAACGCGAGCCGTATGTTTTCAAAACCCTCGCGCCGGAGATATACGGATCCCTGCTGGAGGCCGCTCAGCTGCGTTATCGGTTGTTGCCATACATCTATTCGCTCGCCTGGCAGAGTACGGCGAATGGTTATACCATGATGCGCGGGTTGCCGCTGGATTTTCCGGACGACGCCAACGTTCGGAAGACGGACGACGCCTTCATGTTCGGGCCCGTCTTTCTGGTCCATCCGGTGACTCGCGCGATGTATCATTTGAGCGACCCGCCGCCCGCGACAATTCCCACGGAGGCACTTCGTACACCCGATGGCCAGCCCGGGTTGGCTGTGCAGTACTTTAAGGGCACCGACTTCAATGAACCGGCAGGAAAAACGACCGATCTTAAAGTAGATCACGATTGGCCCGGGCCACCGCTCGCCAATCCGCCGCCAGGGCTGGATGATTTCAACAACTTCTCCGGGCGCTGGGAGGGGACTCTTACCGCTCCCGAAGACGGTGAGTATGAGTTGGGAGCGGAGTATGACGACGGCGCCCGACTTTTTGTCGATGGCAAGCAGATCGTTGAAGACTGGAGCTTTGGTCCCAAGCGGTATGCGGGCGCAAAGGTTAACCTGAGAAAAGGGCAGGGCGTCGCCTTTAAAGCGGAGTTTCATCAAGGCAGTTATGCGCGTTATTTCCGACTCGGGTGGCGAACGCCCACAGAACGTCGGGCCTTGGCGGGCAAGTCGAAGTCGCTCGACAACACCGTAACGACCTGGCTTCCTGCCGGTACCGAGTGGTTCGATTTTTGGAGCGGAGAACGAATGGCCGGCGGTCAGTCCGTTAAGAAACAATGTTCGATCGATCGTTTTCCACTTTATGTGCGTGCCGGATCGATCGTGCCGATGGGTCCTGCCGTGCAATACGCGACCGAAAAGCCCGACGCTCCATATGAGATCCGCATTTATCGGGGGCGTGACGGCAAGTTCACCCTCTATGAGGACGATGGAGAAACCTATGCCTACGAACGCGGCGAGAGAGCGATGTACGAGCTGAGCTGGAATGACGCTCAACGAACTCTCCGCCTCGGCGAGCGCGAAGGTTCGTTCCCTGGCATGGTGGAGAAGCGACAATACACGGTTGTGCTCGTTGGTTCTGGGCAGAAATCGGCTTCGAAGACCCTCACCTACGCGGGTGAGGCGATTGAGGTGAAATTTCCGTAGCCCTTTCGATCCGGGAGATCAGATCGCAACCTTTCGTTAGGACTAATTTTGCTGCCAATATGAAATCTGCTCTCAATAGATCGCTGTTAGCGTTCCTGCTTCGTGTACTGTGTGTTGCTGTCACTTGCGCGTTGCGCGTCGTGACCGCCGCAGACGAAACCTGTGTTACTTGTGGCGGGCAGGTGAGCGTGAGCGGTGACTTCACGCACCGGAAAGAAGCGCCGACTTTGGAGGTCGAAGGTGCGGGAACTCAGATGGAGGCTTATCGGGAAGACGTAAACGGCACGCAGTTTAACGTCACGATCCGCAATCTTCCGGCGGGTTCCTACGTCGTTGTTCTTCGCGCGGTGGAGACGGAAGCGAATCAATCTGGAGAACGCGTATTTGATGTCTCCATGGGCGAGACTGCGTTGGCCAAAGGAATTGACCTTTTCACCCTGGGGGGTGGCGCAAAGAAAGTCGCCACCGTTTCCGCCACTCTGGAAAAAGCCGACGATACGTTGCGTGGGCCACTGACACTCTGGTTTTCGGCGAGCAAAGGTCGCGCGAAATTCAACGTGATCGAGGTCTTAAAGCCCACGGGTGAAATAGTCTCCTCAGTGCGGGCTTTAGATCTGGCGGATGTTTTTGCTGGCGCAGCCAGGCGCATACCTGAAATTGCGGAGCCTGCGATCTGGCGCGATTCGTCCAAGACTTTGAAAGTGCGTGCGGATGACCTTATTCGAAGAATGTCGCTGGCGGAAAAAGTTTCGCAGTTGAAGAACGCGGCGCCTGCGATTCCTCGCCTCGGATTGCCCGCGTACGACTACTGGAACGAAGCGTTGCATGGTGTCGCGAACAACGGGTTTGCCACCGTTTTTCCCGAACCAATTGGCGCGGCCGCATCTTGGAATCCTGAGCTGTTCCGCCGCGAGGGGCAAATCATCGGCATTGAGGGCCGGGCGAAATTCAACGACTACGCCAACAGTCACGACGGCGACTCGAAATGGTGGGCGGGCCTGACGTATTGGACGCCGAATATTAATATTTTTCGCGATCCACGTTGGGGCCGCGGGCAGGAGACTTACGGCGAGGATCCTTTTCTGACAGCCGAGATCGGCATCGCCTATGTGAGAGGTATGCAAGGCGATGACCCTAACTACATGTTGGCGATGGCGTGCGCGAAGCATTATGCGGTTCATAGCGGACCTGAAGGCTTCTCGACATCGCTTCAATGCTACGATTGCCGATCGTGATCTGTTCGATACCTATCTCCCGCAATTCGAGCGCGTGGTGCGCGAGGGTAAAGTCGGCGGCGTGATGAGCGCCTATAACGCGGTGAATGGCGTCCCGGCCACTGCCAGCCGTTTTCTCCTCACTGAATTACTTCGAGACCGTTGGGGTTTCGAGGGCTACGTTGTCTCCGACTGCGACGCGATTCACGACATTTACGGCTCTCAACAGCACCACCACGTCAAAACGGCGGAAGAGGCTGCGGCCTTGGCGATCAAGGCTGGTTGTAACTTGTGCTGTGGCGGAGATTATAACGCGTTGGTTCGCGCCGTACAACAAGGGTTGGTTTCTGAAAAGGAAATCGATGGCGCACTTTACCACACCGTTTGGACTCGTTTCCGGCTAGGGCTTTTCGATCCCCCCGAACAGGTTCCTTTCTCCAAATAT
The DNA here is from genome assembly GCA_047600805.1 of Nibricoccus sp. Lineage (GTDB taxonomy): Bacteria > Verrucomicrobiota > Verrucomicrobiia > Opitutales > Opitutaceae > JADKHC01. The sequence continues at coordinate 3,001,024 of JASGKG010000001.1, read as the reverse complement.
ACGATCAAAGACAACGATCTGCCCGCACACGGCGAAGTGGCGCTTGAACTCGCTCGGCAATCTCTCGTCCTGCTGAAAAATGACGGTGTGCTTCCTCTCGATCCGAAGCGGTTAAAGCAGATCGCGGTCATCGGTCCAAACGCCGCCTCGAAGTCGATGTTGGAGGGAAATTACCACGGTTCCGCGTCACATCCGATTTCGATTCTCGATGGCATCCGGGGGATTGCCGAACCAAACGTCAAGGTTGGCTATGCGATGGGCAGCCCGGTTACCACGAAGCGGGAGATTGCTCCGTGGAGTGGTCAGGATAACACGACCGACCGACCTGTTGCCGAACTGAAAGCAGAGGCGCTCGAGTTGGCTGTGAAGGCAGATGTGATCATTTACGTCGGCGGGATCACGCCGGCTCAGGAGGGCGAAAGTTTCGACCGCCAAACCATCGAATTGCCCCAAGAGCAGTCCGAGCTCATTCGGGCGCTGCGTGCGACGGGCAAGCCCGTCATTATGGTCAATTGCAGCGGCTCTGCGATGGCGCTTCCTTGGGAAAGCGAAAATCTTTCAGCGATCCTCCAAGCCTGGTACCCAGGTCAGGAGGGCGGCCGTGCCGTGGCGGAGGTGCTCTTTGGCTGGGTGAATCCATCGGGCCATTTGCCGATCACGTTCTATCGCGCGACCGCTGATCTCCCGGACTTCAACGACTATTCGATGCAGAACCGGACCTATCGCTTTTTCCGCGGAAAGCCGCTGTATGCTTTTGGCCACGGCTTGAGCTACACCACATTCGAGTACGCAGACGCTCACCTTGCGACGAAGCAGGTGCAGTCTGACGGCGGCGAGTTGAAACTCACGTTTACCGTTAAGAACGTGGGCAAACGCGACGGCGATGTGGTGCCGCAAGTTTATTTTCGCCACGTGAATTCCAGAGTTGTCCAACCGCAGCTCGCGCTGTGCGGTTTTCGTCGTACGCATGTGAAAGCCGATGGTTCGTCGGAAGTCACCCTTGTCGTGCCGGTTGATCGTCTTCGTTACTGGGACGAGACGGCGGGGCAGTATGTCGTCGAGCCCGGCGATTACGAATTTCTCGTCGGCGCAGCGTCTGACGATATCCGGCTGAAGCTGCCGTTCACGATTATGCGCACCTCGAAGTGACCGGAGCCATCATTTACCGCCAAAACGTCTTCGCCTTTATCGATATGAATATGCTCCGTAACTACGCTGCCACCTGCGCCGCGACTTTGACTCTTCTCGCAACACTAATGGGCGCAGCGCCCGCGAGGATCGAAATCGACGTCCCGCGTCCCGGGGTCCCGATTCCACCGAGCTTCTATGGTTTGATGACGGAGGAGATTAATTACAGCTATGACGGCGGCCTCTACGCTGAGCTCATCCGCAACCGCTCGTTTCAGGATCAGCCCTCGGGCTTGAAAGGGCGTGATCCCAAGCCCCCTTCGGGTGGGGTGCCTCCGCATTGGGGCGTCGTCGGATCGGCGATGGCCGCGACAAATGGTGTCGACCCGATGAATACCGCGCTGCCCCTTAACCTTCGCATCACGCTGTCGGGCGGGACTGGCGGTGTCGCGAACGACGGCTACTGGGGCATTCCGGTGAAACCGTCGACCAAATACACCGCCACTTTTTACGCCCGCGGTGTCGATGGCTTTGCGGGAGCAATCACAGCCGCGATTGTTACTGACGGGGATGGCAAGCCGGTCGCAACGGCCGAGACCACCGCCTTAACCGGAACATGGAAAAAATACTCCCTAACGCTCACGACATCGGTAAATGTTGCTTCTACTGCGGAGGCCCGCTTCGTTCTGACGGCGACGGGGGTTGGCAGTATCGATCTTAGCTTCGTATCACTTTTTCCACCGACCTATCAGGATGCGCCTAACGGCCTTCGTCCCGACATCATGAAGCTCTTGGCGGCAATGCGTCCGGCTTTCATTCGACTGCCGGGCGGCAATTATGTCGAAGGCGCCCGTTTTGCGGACCGGTTTGCGTGGAAAAATATGATTGGACCCGCCGATCAGCGGCCAGGCCATCAGGGTTGCTGAGGTTATCGCAGCAGCGATGGTTTTGGTATTCCCGAATATATGCTTTGGTGCAAACAACTAGGCGCAGAACCTGTGTTGGCCCTTTTTGCAGGGTACGTTCTCAACGGTGACTATGTCCCCCCGGGCAGTCCTGAGATGGATCTCTACACGAAAGAGGCGTTGGAGGAGATTGAGTATTTTATTGGGTCATCCGACACCGAATGGGGAAAGCGGCGTGTTGCGGATGGATTCCCCGAACCGTTTCACCTGAACTATGTCGAGATCGGCAATGAGGATTTTTTCGATCGCTCGGGAAGTTATGAGGGCCGTTTTGCGCAGATGGCCAAAGCGATCCGCGAGAAATATCCGCAGCTCAAAATCATTGCGACCATGCCGGTCAAAAATTCCAAGCCCGACTTGGTCGACGATCATCTTTATGCGAATGCCTCGTCGATGCAGCGTCAGTTTAACCGTTACGATGTTGGCTCCGATCATCCGGAAGGTCGAAAAGTCGATGGTGTTAAAGTCTTCATGGGCGAGTGGGCGACACAGGGTGGCTCGCCGACGCCAAATCTAAATTCAGCACTCGGAGACCCTGTCTTTTTGATGGGATTGGAACGTAATTCCGACGACGTAGTGATGCAGTGTTACGCGCCGCTGCTTGCGAACGTAAACCACGAGAACCCGGCAAAAGGAAACCCGCGTGGCTGGCAATGGGCCACCAACCTGATCGGTTATGATGCGCTTAGTGCGTTCGGATCGCCCAGCTACCATGTGCTTGCCCTGTTCGGCCAGAACCGCGGTGACGTCATGTTACCGGCGAGTTTGGTGATGCCTGGTCCCGTTCCGCAACCTGCCGCGGTGACACCGCACGGGCTTGCGGGAGTGGGTTGCTACGGTACTCATGTGGAGTATACGGATCTGGTTGTGACGGCTCCTGACGGGAAGAAGCTTTCCTCTGAAAACCTGATTAAGGAAACGGAGCATTGGCGGTTTCCGCATGGCGCTTGGAAGGTGGAGGGCGGCATCATTCAATCGCCGGCGGAGGCGACGGAGGCCTGGGCTCTCGCAGGTGATCCGGGTTGGGCCAATTACACAGTTGCGGTGCGGGCCAGGAAAATTGAGGACAATGAAGGTTTTATTGTGCCTCTGGCACGCCGTGGATGGCGATAATTTCCGTTGGTGGAATCTAGGTGGTTGGGGTAATACCGTTTCCCGTTGCGAAATGGCTGTGAACGGCGGGCGCGAGGCCTACGGACCAAGCGTACCGTTCACGGTGGAAGTGGGCCGTTGGTACGATCTCAGGCTCGAGGTCGAAGGTGCCAAGGCGCGCGGCTATGTGGACGGCAAGCTCGTCATGGAAACCAACGCCACGGAGCACAAGCCGAGTCCCACAGCCTTTGCCTCCGCATCCTATCTTAACGGTAAGCGTCGCCTCGGATGCCCCCTTGACGTGGTCGTAGGTACGAGAGTTACCGGTCGCGACTTTGCGTAAGTACGAGAGCTACGATGCAACCGGTGTCGGACGGTTCCACTGGGAAGGCAGCAGTGGGCGCAGGTCATCGGCCGTTGTCATGGCAGGCAAACGGGTGAGCAGGTCGCGAAGATAGTCGTGGGGATTGTGTCCGTGGCGCTGGCAGGACACGATGAGCGAGTAGATCACCGCAGCGCGATCACCGGTATCGGGATGTCCGACGAAGAGCCAGTTTTTCGCGCCGAGTTTGCTCGGGCGGATGGCATTCTCCACGGCATTGGTGTCGAGTCGGGTTTGGCTGTGGTGCAGGTGCGCGGTGAGCGGCCGCCAGTGTCCCAGCAGATACGCGCAGGCTTGGCCGAGGCCGGATTTAGGCAGCACGCGTAATTGCAATGCGGATACGAGACGCCGGAGCCGAGCCAAGGGTCGAGCAAAATGTTCCTGGCGAAGTGCAGAGCGTTGTTCGCTCGCTTTGGCTTCGTCCCATTTTTGCTCAAGCGCATAGAGTTGCCCGATCAGTTGCAGCACTCGCTGCGCGGTTTTCGGGCGTTCGGCCGCGGCTTCGAAGAAGCGTCGGCGGGCATGAGCCCAGCAGCCGACCCATTCGACATCGGCATGAGAGCGCACGTAGGCGGCGTATCCTTCGTAGCCGTCGGACTGGAGCACGCCGCGATAATCCCCGAGCAGTCGCTCGGCTTCTTCATGTCGGCGCGACAGCCGCCATTCAAAGACGACATCGCCTCCGGGTCGCGAGAGCGCCCAGAGCCAGCCTTGAGTGGTCTTGCCATCCCTCAGGTCGGGGTCGTTGCATCTAATGGGTGTTTCGTCAACTTGCACGTAACCGCTCTGCAGCAGGTCTTGTTTCATCTGTTTGACCACCGGTTCGAGCAAGGCGGTGGCCACGCCGGCCCAGTCGCATAAATTTTGGCGGGAGATCGGCGCACCCCACCGCGCCAGCATCTTCTCCTGTCGATAAAGTGGCAGATGATCGCAGTATTTGGCGGTGAGCGCCCAGGCGATCAGGCCCGCCGAAGCGAAACCTCCCACGACCGCGCGCTTCGGCGCGGGGGCGAGCAGCGGAGCACGGTGGCGCTCTAGGCGGTGCCGGTACTTCGGGCGGACGATCTCGCGTTTGAAGAGTTGGGGTGGGACGATGTCCACCTCGAAGGTGCGCTCTTCGCCGATACGTTCGTATAAATCGGGATCGGCCCGCACCGCCTCCGGGACGATCTCCACGGTTTCTTTCACTGGCAGGTGCGCAAAGCTTTCGGCAGGCAGGACGCGTTTCTCGCCCGGGCCTTTTGTACGCTCGTAGTGGATCGTCTCGGTGGGGCGCTCGGCGGCGCAGAGTTTCTCCAGTTCGTTTAGCTTTAAGAGCAGTTGTGCGCGATCGAGCTTCTCGGATTTGCCGGGGCCAAAGAGTTGTTGTTTGAACCACGCGATCTGGGAGCGTAGCGAGGCCACTTCGTTTCTGAAGGTGCTCAACTCATTTTTGAGTTCGAGGTTTTCGGCGTAGAGTTCCTCCGCGGGCGGCATCGCGCCACCTCAGAACAACAACCGGCTATTATGTTCCAATAATATTGTGGTTATTTTATCGTTCATACCAGGGCTTGAGCGAACCGTGCTTGAGTTCCACGCCGCCCACGAGCAAAGCCAGGGCTTCCGGGGCGAGCGAGAGCTTGCGCTTGGCCTGGCTGGGCTTGGGCCAGGAAAAGCGGCCTTGCTCCAAACGCTTGGCTAAAACCCATACGCCGGTGCCATCCCAATAAAGCATTTTTAAACGGGTGCGCTCCTTGTTGGTGAAGACAAAGACCGCTCCGCTCTTGGGCTCTTCGTCTAACTGCGCCTGCACCGCGGACCATAGCCCGTCGTATTGCTTACGCATATCTACTGGTTCGATTGCTACGTAGATTTTGATCGCTGCAGGAAACGCCAGCATCGGTTACGCACGCAAGGCCCGCACCAACGCCGCCAGTTCCTTCGCACTCCCGCCACGCAGCTCCGTCCCGTCAGTTAGCCGTACGCTCAAGCTGGCAGGTGCGGCGACGACGGCGGGCAAAGCCGCCTCGACGAAGCGCACCGTGCGCGGCCGATTTGCACTAGGCTTTTGCTTGCCCGGCTCGGCCACGGGCAACCGCCCCGCCTCGCGTTCCCGCTGAGCCCAACTACAAAACGTCGTGTAATTGATTCCTTCCCGCCGCGCAAATGCGCTTTGCGTAAGGCCACTGTCTTTATATGCCGATAACAACTCAGCGCGACGCTCCGAAGGCGTGCGCCGCCGTCCGAGCGCATCGCGCTTCTCTCCTGTCTCTATCAACTCCGTCTCTATTGCCCGCGTCGTAGTAGTTACCATTACGATAGCTTACCGCTTCGTACCTCTCGTATCTACGAGGCACTCGAATTGACGCTTACTCTTAACGAAAGCGGTGAAGTGATTATCAAGGTGGTCAACACGGCAGCGGCGACGCTCGATGCGACGATCAACCTGAGCGGTGTCGGGCATTGTGGCGCTGGCAAGACCTTCGTTATCTCTGGCGACCCGCTCGACGTTAACTCGATTCAGGAGCCGAACAAGGTCGCGACGCGTGAGGAGGTGTTGAATGTGACATCGCCGACGTTCGACCGCACGTTTCCCGCTCACTCAATCACGCTGCTCCGTTTCCCGGCAAAAAAGTAGCCACTGCAAAAACTGGTCCCCCTACGGAACGCGAACCCGAATTCGAAGCTGCTTTTCAGGAGCTCGAGTGAGATCGGTTCATCCAAAAATGGGATTGGGAAAAAATTACAGTGGGAACGTTAAAATTCGCGATGAACGATGATTAAGCAGCGATCAATTCTTAGTAACTTTGTAGCGGTGATCACAAGTGTGGTGTCGCTTTCTGCCGCTATGCTCTATGCTCAACCACCAGCTCTTCTTTTCGTCCATGCTTAGTCCAATTGTCTATAGCATTATCCACCAATTCCTGTAGTGCTGTATCGAGTCTCCACGGCCGAGGTCCGCGCCCGTCAGCAAGCGGAGCTCAGTGGAGACGAAAGGCGAGCGCTTCGGGCCGTCGTGTCTCGCGCTCTTGAGGAAAAGCAGCAGCTGCACATTTCCATCGGACGTCCGGAGGATGTATTGGAAGCTTCAATACGCCACGTCTTCGAGCGCAACAGTGTCGCGCGCGAGGACGAAGTCCTGGCCGCGGCTCTGTTGCTCCATCCGGAGTATTTCGACTGGAAGGGGCTCCGTGCTGCATTCGAACATCATCCCGATTTGGTGCAGCACGACGGAGAATTGACTCTGCGGGAGATCGTGCGCGAAGAATATCGCGCACTCCGCGACGCACAGAATCTGCGCAATGGTTTCTTTCCTCTAGGGCGCATAGACGATCTGCCCGACGAACTCACGTCAGGGCAGCGCACAGCGGCAGGGAAGCTTTTGCAGAACAAAGATGGCATCGCGGTATTGGTCGGCGATGCTGGTACCGGCAAGACGACGCTACTCGCGGCGCTGGAAGAAGCTCACCGACTCAATCACGGAAAAACGTTCATCGCATTGGCGCCTACCACCAAAGCGAGAGACGGTTTACGCGAAAGCGGGTTTTGCGATGCGGAGACGGTGCAGCGTTTTCTGGTGCAGAAGCCGACGGGACTGCGCGGTCGCGTTGTCCTTGTCGATGAGGCTGGGTTGTTGTCGAGTCGCCAACTCGCAGAACTTTTTCGGCACGCGGTCGAACAGCGTTTCCGCGTGCTCCTGGTCGGCGATCCCAAGCAACATTACAGCGTTCAACGCGGCGATGCCCTGCGCCATGTAGTCAAGCACGCGCAGCTCCCGGTGGTCAGGCTTTCGGAAGTGCTGCGGCAGCGAGATCCCGCCGACCGAGAAATCAGTCGTTTGCTCGGCGAAGAGCGGTCGTGCGAAGCGTTTGGTCAGGCGAAGGCATGTGGCATGGTCAGCGAACAAACCGATGAGGACAAATTATTCGAACTCGCGGCTGAACACTACGCGCGCAATCGCGCCGAGGGCATTGACACGCTGGTTGTGATTCCGCTCTGGGATGAAATTGATCGCTTCAGTTTGAAAGCGCGCGAGGCGTTGCGCCGGCATGGTGTCCTCGGCACAGAGACGCTCGAGCGCGCGACGCTGCAGCCGGTGTCGCGGACGGCAGAACAGAAAATCCATTGGTCGCAATATCAGCTTGGCGACCAGCTGTACTTTGTGCGCGAGACGCGGCAAACGCGCCGCGGGCAGGGCGCAGAGGTGATCGGCATCGAACCGGACGGGTTGTGGGTGCGCGGCGACAGTGGGCAGGAGTTCAAAGTTACGCGCCGGCACCAGGCGACTTTTGAAGTGGCGAGAAAAGTCGTGCTGCCGGTTGCGGCGGGCGATCGGGTTTTGATTCGGGCTCGCGGAGGCGACTTCAAAAACGGTGAAGTCGCCGAAGTGGCTCGGGTCGATGTCGCGCAAAACGAAATCTTTCTTGCCGATGGCCGAAGGTTGCAGAACGAACTTAAAACTTGGACGTACGCTCATGCGCTGACCTCGTATCGTGCCCAGGGTATGACGGTCGACGAATCGATTTTGGTCCTTGGGCATCAGTCCGCCGCTACCTTAGGCCAGCGGCAATTCTATGTCGGCAACACGCGCTATCGTGAGCGGCATCATCTCTACATTGCTTCGCACGAAACCGTGGTACGGCGACTGAAGAGTTTGCAAGACGACCGCGAACTCGCCACGGAATTTTTGGAGCGGCAAAACTTGACGCATACGCCCTCGCGTCTGGAACGGATGCAGGAACGCATCAGGCACTGGCTGCACTGGAACCAACGGCAACGCCGGGGTGAACGGAAATGGATGCACGTATGAGTTTTGAACGACCTGGTCGGCCAATTTTTGAAACGGCGCCACAGGCGGCCAGCGTGACGTTCGATGATGGCAAAATGCAGCTCAATTTGCCCTATCACGATTACGTGGAGGCCTGTTGGACTTATCGTGAGCCCGATACCGTAACAGTCAAAATCGCCAAATGGATCGTCACTTTGCGCGGACACAACATGGATTTGTTGTTCGCGGCGTTAGAGGAGCAGTCCCTGCAGTCAGTCAAGGCTCGTCCCGAATTGGCTCTAGACCTCAAGCAGGAGGCGGATTCTTACGTAACGGAGATAACCTTTTTGCCATTTCAGGCCGCGCCATCGACGAATTTGACCAAGCGTGGAGTGAACAGCGGGCAGCCCCATCTCAAACCACAAGGCTGGGAAGCGTAGTAATAACTTAGCAACAAAACGCCGGAGGCAGATTTTATGAAAACTCAATTACCGACCCAACCTGTCTGCGCGGCTAATGGGATTGCAGCGCGAAAATTCGGCAAAGCAAAAGCTATCGCAGATCAACTCGGGGTATGCCCACGGACTATCTTCCGTTGGGCCAACGACGGGAAAATTGCCCGCCATAAGATCAATGCCCGGGTTGTGCTCTTCGACGAAGCGGAAGTAATTGCGTTCATCGAATCGGCCCGCGTCGGGTAAGTCAGCGATACCATTCGCCGCGCCGGAGCTTGCTTTAGCTACCTCCTCACAGAGCGTAGCTTCGGAAAATCAGCGCTTGTCGCTGACCAGATCAACCTAAGTTATTGATTGAAATGGCTGCCCGAAACGACGCCAAGGTCGATCCATCGACCTAATTATTTTGGTGTCTTTGCCAGTGGGGCGATCGGTCGCAAAGCCTGCAATTTCAGCGCCGTTTGTTTGGCCGGAGCAGGCGACGTCGGAGGTCACAATATCGGCGGGAGATCAGATCAAAGCAACTGTCGAAAGGGTGAGGCGGTGGGTGAAGGAGCTTGAGTCTGGGAGAATTGGGACATTGTCGGCGCTTGCTTGCAGTGAGGGCATCTCGACAGCGCGAGTGAGTCAGCTGCTCGTATTGGGAAGAATCTCAGATGAACAGTTGCAGAGGTTTTTGCAGGGTTCTCAACGAATAAGCCTGCGCGGACTAATTCGGTTAGCGCGGTCGGGGAAGGAGAGATCTCTTATACCATGTTTAGGAGTTGCTCTACATGCTTCGATCCGTTCCAGCGCGGCATCGCGAAATCCGCAGAGAGTATAGTAGCAGAAGAACGCACAGATAAGGTATTCCCATTGCACCACCACCACCTCCTCCGCTGCCTCCTCCGGAGGTAGTTGGCCCCGAAGATGAACCGCTTCCGGAACTTGAGGATGAAGAACTGCTCGAACTCGAAGATGAACTGCTTGAGGATGAAGAGCTGCTGGAAGACGTCATCGTTATCGTGCAGGGAGAGCTGACCACGTCGTTCCCTCCGCTGGTGCGGATAGCGACGGTATAGGTGCCCGCATCTGTTCCGCTCATACTTTGGATGATATAGCTAGCGCCTGTGGCGGCGTTTAGCTCGAAGTTATTCAGACGCCATTGGTAGGCAGTACCCGTAAATTGTGTTGGGGAAGCCGTGAGTGCAATTGTACCGCCAGGTGCGATGGCGCGATCCGTTGTCGAAGCGGTAATTGTAGCACGATCCATTTTTGGCGTGTTTTCAGCCGCTCCGTTGATGTTTCCTGCTGCCAAAATGACTGTGTTGGCAAGGTTTGCTACAGAGGACATCTGGTAAGAATAGGGTGGCGTAAATACTGAGTCTGAGCCGGCGTCTGGCGATGAACCGGTTGTACCACTGAATAGGTTGTCGTAGGATCGGATAAGCCCACTTTCCGACTTAGACAGAGGCGAAGCGATACTGACGAATGAATTTCGCTCAGCTAAAAGCTGTGCATTAGCGCGAATGTTTGTTCCGCTTGTATTGCCGGTACTGGATAGATGGTTATTAAACATGTGAATGCGACCGTAAGTTGTTTCTGGCATCTTTTGGTCACAGAACGGCGAAAACCAATTGTGGTGAAGCGAGACCTGAAGTGGTAACGTTTCGGCTACTGGTGCACCCACCAGAATTGCGTTTCGGCTAGCAGATTGCGCTGACGTGTAATAAAATTCACAATACGACACGGTGATATTCGTAGCGCCCGAACTAATCTCCATTAACCCGCCTGAACAATCGAAAAGCGAACACTGTGTAATAAACACATTGGCTGTAGATCGCACAATAATACCTTTTCCTCCAGGCGATGTGTTCGTTATATTTAGCCCCCGTACAATAACATTGTTTGCTCCATAACCTATATTTAAGCACCCATCGAGAGTTGCGCTAGCGTCTGCTCCCTGAATAGTTTTATTCGCCGTGACATTAACTGTTCCAATTTGAAGCGTTCCAACAACAGTTATTACTGCTTCGCTATGTGACGTAGCCGCTGTCTGGAACTCTGCGTCGGTTTGTACAACGATTGCCTGGCGCGTGCCTCCGCCTGTGACTGCTTGAGCGAAACCGTCAGGTTGAGGCGCTGGAAAGTTAGTCGTAATTGTGAGAGTGGCAGCCTGGCTTGTGGATGCTCCATATTCGTTGGTCACAACAACACGATAGTAGCCTGTGCTTGCGATCGTTGTACTACTAATGGAGTAGGAGCTTGAGGTTGCACCAGCGATATTCGAATAACTTGTTCCATTAGTACTTTTCTGCCATTGATAGCTAAGCGTGCCTGTCCCAAATGCGGTTACGGAAAAGTTGACAGATGATCCAGGGGAAACGGTTTGAGAAACTGGGTTGGTTTGCACTGTTGCCGGAACCAAGACAGTGAGATATGCACTGTCACTCATTACGTAAGCAACGGAGTTTGAGACACGAACCGAATAGGCACCAGATACGTTGTCTGTTACCGACGGCTGGCCAGCTCCTATTAGAAGAATACCATCACGATACCATTGGTAATAGAGTGGCGTCGAACCTGTAGCGTTAACAGTAAATGTCGCGTCGTTTCCTTGCACAACGGTTGTGCTTATTGGTTGCGTGGTGATGGTTGGTGCGACAGGCAATGAACCAACCGTCAGCGATGCCGTATCGCTGGTGACCTGGTGGGTTCCGTCGGTTACCGTGCATCTGAACTTATCCCCATTCATTACGGGCGTAAGTCCATGAACCGTGAGTTCCTGTGTGTTGGTTCCTGAGTACACACTAGACTCGGTGAGTAGTTCCCAGCTTGTTGTGCCGGGGGATTGTCTTTCCCAAGTGAAGATGGGGGCAATGGCGGAAATGATCACCCTAAACGATGCGTTTCCGCCTGCCGGTTGAAGCTGATCTTGCGGACTATCCAAAATTACGACGTTCGGTCTAATATCCAGCACCGCCTTACGGATCGTATGGTTGTAGCAGTCGGCAATGTAAACTGTGCCGCTGGTGTCCATTGCTATGCCGGAAGGATTCCAGAAACGTGCCTCCCAGCCGCGACCGTTGGCACTGCCTGCGGTGGAGATTCCTGCAATTGTCCGAGTGAGTCCACTCGGCGTGACCATTCGGATAGCGTTGTTCCAAGAATCGGCGACTAACATCAAACCGTCGGCGTTCCTGGCAATGGCGCGCGGAAAATTGAAAAGAGCGGCTGAGCCTTTGCCATCTTGAAGTCCGTAACTCCAAATGTTTCCGGCTAAAACTCGAACCGTTGCATTTGGGATGTTTGGCGGTCGGATAAGAATGCAATCGTTGAGCCCGTCTGCGATACAGAGGTTTTGTTCATTGTCGATCGCCGTTCCTATTGGCGCACCTATCTGTGTTGCCTCAACAGTGGAAACTTGAGTAGATGTAATTTTCCGAATCGCTCGGTTTCCCGTATCTGAGACAAGTACATAGCCGTCCGAATCTATCATTAGCGCTTGCGGTTGATTGAATGTGGCGTTCAACGGACTGCCATTTAGGAATCCGGCCGTTCCTGTGCCTGCAAAAGTGCTGACGGCACCACTCGGAGTTACTCGGCGTATTGCGTTGTTTCGCATGTCTGCCACGAAAATATCGCCGGATGAGCTGACCGCGACGCCATAGGGTTCATTGAAACGAGCATCTGTACCTTGGCCATCCACGAACCCCTGGGTGCCGCCTGCTAACGTGCTTACTGTGCCGTCCGGCATTATCTTTCTGATCGCGTGATTTTGCGAATCCGCTACGTAAATATTCCCATCGTTATCGCACGCGATCCCCATCGGTGTATTGAATCGGGCATTCTCAAGCTTGTTGTTGACTAGACCAGGCTGACCTGTACTACCGACGAAGCTGGAGACGATGAGTGCAACAGGATAGTCAGGGTAGATGGGTTTTGGGACCGTCAGTGTGGCAGGATTGGAAATATTGCTGCCAAAAGTGTTGGCGACCAGGCAACGGTATTGGTCGCTGCCGTTGCCGACTGTTGCATTAAGTAGGGTTAGAGTATTTGTGGTCGCACCGGAAAATTCGACGCCATCGGACAAAGGAAGCCAGACGCCTGCATGCCACGCACGACGTTGCCACTCATAGGTGATTGTAGAGGCGCTCGCCGCTGTTACGCTGAATGTCGCTGGTGAACCAGGATCTACCGCCACATCGCTGGGATGCGTGGTGATGGCGGGCACCTGATCGCTGACGGGGGAGCCTTTTCGGAGACATTTGTTGCCGGAGTCGCAGATGAAGAGAGTTCCTGTTGCGTCTACCACGATCCCTGCGGGAAAATTAAAAGTCGCGGCTTGTCCGATACCGTCTACGTCTCCAAACGAGGGAACGCCATAACCCAAAACCGGGGTGAGGTCTGGGCCACTGATCGTTGTCACGACGCCTAGAGGAGTAACGCGTCGAATCCGTCCGACTTCTTCTGCCACGAGAACGTTTCCATTAAGATCGACAGCCATGCCGCGTATGCCGCGGAATCGTGCACTGGCCCCAGTGCCATCCTTTGGCCAGTCGTCACCATAAGGCGTTCCAGCGATTGTGGTGACTACACCATCCGCGGCGATTCTGCGAATGGCGTTTCCATCAGCGACGTAAAGGGTGCCGCCTGGCGCGGCCGCAATGAAACCGGGCCCTGCGAATCTCGCGGCGGAACCTGTGCCGTCGGTAGTGCCGCTCTGCCCTAGCATGCCAACGAAGGTCGTAACCACGCCATCAGGCGAAATCTTACGGATCGCATAATTATCACCAACATATAGAGTGTTTGTCTGATCGATGCTGAGGCCGTCAATAAAACCAAATCGCGCTGCGGCTCCTGTTCCGTCTATCGCGCCAGAAGTTCCGGGTGCGCCCGCGAACGTCGTGGTTTCTCCATTTGGCTGTATTTTCCGAACTGTGTAGTTGTCGGTCACGAACACATTCCCGGAAGAATCAACGGATATGCCTCTGGGGTTTTTGAATCGTGCTGCGCTTCCAGTGGCGTTGACGTAACCATAAGAGCCAGGCTTGCCAGCGAGTATCATCGTTTGGTTTGACGGAGAAATTTTCCTGATTGTGTGATCGCTTGTGTCGCTCACGTATAAGTTACCCGCATTATCGATTGACAGTTGGTCGGGATAGACGAAACCAAACGCGTGTCCGGTACCGTCGCGCATCCCGAAGCGACTGGGTATGCCCGCTACTGTTGTTACTTCTGTTGCGGGGGTGATTTTGCGGATGGTCGAACAATCCGCTACATATAAACTCCCGTTAACATCAATACCCATGCCTCGGGGGCTCCCAAAACATGCTTCAGCTCCAATTCCGTCCGAGACTGATCCGTTGTTTTCTGAGTTGTTTGTGCCACCGGCGTAAAGTGAGACAGTTCCCGTTTGAGAGATCTTGAAAACGGCGCTATGAGTGTTTTCGTCGACAAAGATATTTCCGGAGCTGTCTACCGCCGCTGAAACGAGAGATTCAGTATCGATGTTTACGCCATTTCTTAGCAGAGTTATCGGCGTGATTGTGCCAGCCTGGGATATCTTGTTAATTTTCGACCCGGTCCCTATTTCACCAATTGTGTAAAGTGTATTGTCCGGCCCCCTGGCTAGGCCGCGGATTGATCGGGAAATGGAATCTTTAAACGTGGTGACAGTGCCATCGGCCGTCACTTTAGAGATCCTTAGATGTGCTAAGTCGTACAAATAGAGATCGCCGTTGTCATCAATGGTAAGGCATTGATCATCCCAAACTGGGAAGGCATTTCCCTCAGTGCTCGTATTTGTTCCCGATATGGTAGAGGACTGCGTCACAGTCGTGACGCCGCCGCTGAGAGAAATTTTCCGAATATATGTATGATGAACGTCCGAGGCACTGAAATAATCAATCGCGTAGATCGTGCCGTTCGAAGAGATGCAAAGCCGGTTGATATATCCGAAACGGGCCGCAGCCCCGGATCCATCTGTATGGCCAAGAATGCCTGGCATGCCGGCGAGTGTAGTGACTGCCCCACTCGTGGCCACCTTGCGGATAACCCGATTGTTGGCATCGGCCGCATAAATATTGCCTGTGTTGTCAACAGCGACAGCTTCGACGAAGTCAAAAAGTGGTGCGTTGTTAGTTTCGGACGCGGGCGTCGTAAACAGGTATTGTTGTCCGTGGGATATTCCCGCTGACAAAATACCAAATAAAAAAAACAATACGTTGGGCTTCCGCCTGGCTGATAGGGACCGCATTTTGAAGAGGACTCTTTGGTACCAATACTGATGTTCGGGCTGCCTCGCGCAACTACAACCTTCAATCAGGTATTCTTTAGGAGGTGACCCAATTCCTCTAATAAGTTGAAATGTAGGGGATGGTAGGGCAGATTTGAAACCCGAGTCTTTTCTGTAAAAAGCTGGATAGATTCTGGCCTTTTAAAGACTAAATTGCGTGCTCTTGCCCATTTTTCGAATGATGATTCCATGGCGGCATTGGCTAAGGCTGTCCTACAGCGCGGAGCAATTACTCCAGTTGAATCGAATTTGTTCGCTGAAATCTATTTTCTTGGAAGTCTTCGAGTGAGTGTGTCTTACGCATTCGGTCGAAGGATCGACCTTCGCAAAAAATGGCTGCCCGAAACGACGCCAAGGTCGATCCATCGACCTAATCATTTTGGTGTCTTTGCCGGTGGGAAGATCGGTTTCAAAGCCAGCAATTTTGGCGCCGTTTCAATGGCCAGAACCGACTGTGCCTGTGGTTGTTGTTTCAGTGAAAGAGCAGATCCAAGCAACGGTCGACAGGGTGAGGAGGTGGGTCACGGAATTGGATTCTGGGCACATCGGGACCTTGTCGGCACTTGCACGCCGTGAGGGTATCTCAACGGCACGGGTGAGTCAGATGCTCGTCTTGGGGAAGATTAAAGATGAACAGCTAGGACGATTTATGAACCACTCAAAAAGAGTTAGTTTGCGTGGTCTAATTCGACTGTTACGCACAGAAAAGTAGATGTGCCGAATCATAACTTATCCTCAAACAGCTGTTAGCAGCCGGTTAAACTTGGATATGATAACGAAAATTGTGGCGGGCGGCCTGCGAATTACCAAGCTCGCTAGACCCCTATGTTCAACCAGCTTAAGAACGTAATAGGCAAGATGCTCGGCGCGAGTGAAGAAAACCTCATTGAATCTACTTTTGGCCCAGTTGTGGAAGCAGATCGTTCGCTGCCACGAGACATTGCTAAATATGTCGTGACGGGCCAGCCAGCCAATGTGCTGAACCGTATTGCTACTATCCCCGAGGTTGGCGGGAGAGTCGGCATACTTTGTGGCTACACGTGGTCGATGGACGGTCCAAAATTCGATGCCCACCGTAAGCTCATCGCGAGTTTGGGGGAGTGGGAGCCAGCTGGTTTGTTGCGATTAGCCGAGGTGTACTTTGCGGCTTCGAAATCACCGGCGAAAGGACCGGTGCGTGGCTACACAATGAAGACCTGGCAGGGCGGGTATGAATGGTTAGAGCTATTTCTCCGGCAAATTACTCACTCCCCATTAGGATCGTGGTCAGCGGCACCAAAACCGACTCCCCCTGTGACGCTGAGCGCAGTCGAGGCCATGATTTCTAGAAATCAGCAGGATCCGACGATGTTGGCCCGTGGTGCCGTGGTACTAGATACGTCCGCGTGGGGATGGAATGTCCTTACGCAGGTTTTTAGATCCTTCTCCGATTTTAAAGACATGCTTGAGCGGCAGGCGGCGGTGGTTCGGGAGGGCTTCAACCACTCCGATTTCAAAGTTAAAGTACATGCGCTTGAAACACTCGCTTTTGCTCGGGTCGATCCACTGATCTGGCGAGATGAAATTGCCGAGTTCATGGTTGGCTCATCCAAAACGGTTCGTCAGGCAGCCGAGCCGTTGGTTCGAATGAAAGCGGCAGAGTTCCGAGGACTTCTAGAGCGGCATGCTAAGGAGGGTGATAACGAGACGAGGGCAAATGCGGTACAGGCGTGCCATCGTATTTACGGCGAAGAAGCACGGCGTTTTCTGGAGGAGTGTCGTTCTGCTGAGAAAGCTAAAAAGGTTGTCGAGATCCTCGACGACATTTTGCGGATACCAGAGCCGTCAGCATCGAAGAATGGGGAGATCGATAATTGGGATCTTCCACCGGTTGCTCCGGTAAACAAACAAGCTCCGCTTAGCGGAAATTTTCGGCAGGACTTAACGGCGTGCCTTGAAAAGGCGTATGGCGAGGGTTTGGCTGCTTACGAGCGAGTTAAGCATCAAAAATGGGCCGGTAAGTTCGATATCGTAGTCTCGGAAAATTTGATTGCGTCAGTCTTGAAAGAACTCGAAGAGGGCGGCGCAACAGAAAGTCGGCGAGCGAGGATACCTGCTTGGCGGGAATGGCGAGATGGATCGAATAGGATCTTGGACTTTGCTGGCCATCCCCAATTCCAGCTGATTCATCTTGTGCGTTGGTGCACTTTGTGGGCGGAGAAGCCGGGCCAACATTATTGGTTTCATTGGTGTGGCCGTGCTTTCTCAGCCTATGCGAAGACACATGGACGCTCGGCCTTGCGGGATGTCGCTGCTGCATTTGAAGCGGCCGGTTATGATCCCGGTACTATTGGGAAAGCGTATTTAACCCAATGGCACGTGAATCGCGTGCCGCTGTTCCAGCAACCGCCGGAAGGGATCTGGCCGTTCTTTGCCGAGAGGCTTCAATTATTGGAGGAAGCATTGGGGGTGGTTGTGACGGCTCCTTCGTCGAACGACTACATGTCACGTTTCTGGGAAAAGTATGAGAGACAGAACGCTCTTACAGCATTGAGTTATTTTCCACGAGCACCGAAGCGGATGCTCCCTCTGATGTGGGAGATTGCATTGACGGGTGCGAAGGCGGAACGGCAAAGCGCGCAAAATGCCTTGTCTCGCGAGCCGGACACAATCGCCCGTCTCATCGCGAACCTTGGAAACGGACAGATGGAAGTCAGAGCCGAAGCCGCTGGGTGGCTTGCGCGGCTCGGAGCAAAAGAAGCAAAAGCACCGATGCTGGCTGCCTTGAAAAAGGAAAAGAAGGAGGTGGCACAGAGCGCCCTGATGCTGGCGTTGGAAGCGTTTGGCGTCCCCATTGCCGAATTGGTGGATCGTGAAGCGTTGGAGAAGGAAGCACTGAAGCAGGCGTCGAAGCCGACCCCTAGCGATTTGGAGTGGTTCCCGTTTGCAACGATGCCGGCACTAAGATGGCTTGATAATGGCGTTGTTGTCCCTGGTGACTTGATCAAATACCTTATCTTGCAGGCCTTCAAAGTGAAGAACCCCGAACCCGGACCATTGCTTCGCACCTATGCTGGATTCTTTGCTGTTCAAGACAGGGCGAAGTTAGGGCGTTTTATTGTCGAGGCGTGGATTGCTCAGGATACAATTCCCGCTCACACGAGCGATGAGGCTGCCAAACTCGCCGAAGCGCAGACCCAGCAGATGGCGCAGTACTACAAGCAGAACCCACAGTATGCTGCGTCATGGGACGAGCAAAAACATTATCGTTCCGTCTATAACCATCTACTAGGTGTTTGTAAGGGTTCCGCCATCGGATCGAAAGGAATTCTCGCGGTGGCAGGTGCATGTGCCGATGGAACGGTGGCGCCCGTTATACATCGTTACATCAAGGAGTATTACGGAATGCGTGGCGCTCAAGCCAAGGCGTTGCTTCAGATGCTTGCATGGATCGATGATCCGAATGCCATCCAAGTTTTGCTCGCAATTGGAAATCGATTCCGGACCAAGGGTATCCAAGAAGAAGCTACCCGGCTTTGTCAGGAGTTAGCCGATCGCAAAAGCTGGACCTTGGATGAACTTGCTGATCGTACGATTCCCACTGCTGGGCTGGACGAGGAAGGTGTGCTTGAGTTGGACTTTGGTGCACGCTCGTTCAAAGCGAGTCTCACTGCTGATCTTACCTTGACACTTACCAACGCAGAAGGACGTGAGATCAGTTCCTTGCCCGAACCAAACAAGGCCGACAATGAAGAGAAAGCCAAGACTGCCAAGCAGGCACTCTCATCTGCGCGAAAGGACCTTAAAACGATACTAAAACTCCAACAGGAACGTTTGTACGAGGCGATGTGCACTCAGCGAGAATGGGTATTTGGTGATTTCCGAAGATACATTCTGGAGCATCCGATTGTTGGTCGTATCTGTGAACGTTTGGTGTGGAGTGTGGTCGAGGATGGAAAGACGACCGTAACGTTTCGGCCTCTTGCGGACAAGACGCTGACGAATACTGATGATGATGCTGTCTCTGTCGGAACTGACGCACGTATCAGGCTTGCCCATGATGCCGCGATTGCAGCAGCACAACGCGATGCGTGGTTGGCGCATTTCACCGACTACAAAATCGAGCCGCTGTTTCAACAATTCGGCAAGCTGGCATACACTGTTCCCGAAGCGCAGCGGGAAGAAACTGAAATCAACGAGTACCGCGGACACATCGTCGAGAATTTCAAGTTGCGTGGAAGGCTCACCACGCTCGGCTACACGCGAGGACAGGCTCAGGATGGCGGTTGGTTCTCGGAGTATCACAAACGTTTCCCGGGTCTCGGTATCCAGGCGACGATCAATTTTTCCGGAAGCCCTTTGCCCGAGGAAAATCGTCCTGTCGCGCTTTTGTCGCTATGCTTTAGCAGCATCGGCGGGGACGGAGCTGGAGTTCAGTTTGAAGCCAACGCGACCCGCTTGTGCGATTTACCGGCTGTCCTCGTGAGTGAATGTTGGAACGATCTGCGTCTGGCAGCGAGCGACGGTAAAGGCTTCGATCCAAATTGGGAGAAAACTGTTCAATACTGATTATGTCTGAAATCACCCCGCACACCTCCTCCGTTCTTCGTCCGCCAGCAGAGATTACCTACGCGGAGGAACTCGCCGCGCTCAAGGCGACCGATACAGGTCCCAGACCTAAAGGCTGGAATTTATCTCCTCGCGCAGTCAGAACGTTTATCGTGGGAAGTGACGGCCAAAAGGTGAATCACACGATGGGCGGTCAGAAAAAAGCGACGGAAATCACGAGAAAGTTTTACGGCGACGACGCGTTGATTGACCGATGCGTTGTAACACTGTTGGGGCAGCGCGGGCTGCTCCTCGTCGGAGAGCCTGGTACGGCGAAATCAATGTTGTCTGAGTTACTCGCTGCGGCTGTTTCTGGAAATTCAACGCTAACCATTCAAGGTACGGCAGGCACGACAGACGATCAGATCAAATATTCGTGGAATTATGCATTGCTTCTTGCTGAAGGGCCGCAGCCCAAAGCGCTTGTTCCCTCCGCAATCTACAGCGGCATGAAACAGGGAGCCGTTGTTCGGTTTGAGGAAATCACGCGTTGCCAACCGGAGATTCAGGATACATTGGTCAGCATTCTGTCGGAGAAAGTTTTGCATGTTCCTGAACTTACCGGCGACGACGGGATTGTTTTTGGTGCGCAGGGCTTCAATTTAATCGCTACGGCAAATCTGCGTGACCGCGGTGTTCACGAAATGTCGAGTGCGCTCAAGCGGCGGTTTAATTTCGAGACCGTTCACCCGATTGCCGATCGCGGACTAGAACTCCGACTTGTGACCGAGCAGACGGAAAAACTGCTACGAGCCTCGGAGCTTAAAGTTGCATGTCCACCAGATGTGATGGAATTGCTCGTTTCGACCTTCCACGACCTGCGCACAGGACGGACGGACGATGGTGTGGTTATCGAAAAACCGACCACCGTGATGTCTACCGCCGAAGCCGTAGCGGTCGGGTTTTCTGCCGGCCTGGATGCGTTCTATTTTGGTTCTGGCAAAATGGAAGGTGCTCACGTTGCCCGGCAGTTGGCTGGAACGCTCGTTAAAGATAATCCGGACGACATCAAAAAAATCCGCCATTATTTTGATGCGGTCGTGAAGGCCCGCGCGAAAAACAGCAAAGCGTGGCAATCGTGCTGGGAAGCACGCAAACACATCGGGCTGTAACAGAGGATGCCACTATCGGAAATCGACGCGGAGATCAATGGGCTGGGGCAATCGCTCTGGCAGCCTGAAATTATCTATTTCCCGGTTCGGCATCATAGTCCTGCCTGCTCTGCGCAGTTGGAACGATTAATTCAAAGCGTCCGGCCGCGTGCCATTTTGGTCGAAGGGCCGACATCGTTTGAGCCATTGCTGCCCGTATTACTGGATCATCGCACACGCCCGCCGGTGGCTTTCTACACGACCTTCATCGACCAACATCGGCGAACCGAGAGGAGCAAAGGAGAGCAGCCTGATTTTACGGAAGCGCGATTTGCAGCCTACTATCCCTTCGCAGAATATTCGCCAGAGTGGGTGGCACTCAAAGCGGGCGCAGTGATTGGATCCAAGTTAGGTTTTATCGATTTGGATTTCGCGGCTCAGATTTTAGCGACGAAACAAAATGCAGAACGGGTGGAATCTGTTCGGGCTCAAGCACTCCTTCATGAACGCCAGTTGACACGCAGTCGTTATCTCAAAGCGCTGGCGGTGAAAAGCGGTTGCAGAGATTTTGACGAACTTTGGGACCATCTATTCGAAGCGCAGGCAGACAGAATTGATTCAAGGGAGTTTGTGCTACGTCTCGCGACCTATTGCCTGATGGCCAGACGCGAAGCGACACCGGAAGAATTCGAAGCTGATGCCACAGCCGCACGTGAGCGATGGATGGCATACTGCATTCACCGCGCATTGACCGCACCGAAAGGCGAAAAAACTGGGCCGGTGTTAGTGGTCACCGGCGGTTATCACACTGTGGCTTTGCCCACGCTGGTTGAAGCGTGTGACGGGAAAATCGAAGGTATCCCAGAATTTGGTTCAGACGAAGTTCAGCACTATGTGATCCGGTACAGCTTTCAGCAGTTGGATGCGTTGAATGGTTACAACTCGGGAATGCCCTCGCCAAGTTACTACCAGAGGATTTGGGATCGCAGATTCGAAAACGCCGAGAAGAGATGGGACGATGCGGCCGCAGGAATCTTGGTCGATGTGGGGCGGCACACACGTCGTCGCAAACTTGCGACTGCGATTTCATCGGCTGACGCAATCGCGGCCTTTCATCAGGCTCAGCTATTGTCGCGAATGAGAGGCCATCCTGGGCCAATGAGGGAAGATGTGCTCGACGGCATGCGAGGATGTTTCTGCAAAGGCGGTATTGCCGATGAAGGTGCGTTGATACTGGCGGCGGCGCGGGAATTGATGGCTGGGCAGGCGATTGGCGAGATTCCACCGGATACGAGTGTGCCGCCTATTCTGGCCGATTTCCGCCGAACAGCCGATGATCTTCGTTTAGGTGGAAACGATGGTTCGAAAAGAAAAGTTGGCTTGGAACTTTATCGCAAGGTGAAGCATCGGAAAGTGAGCCGATTTCTCCATTGCTTGGAATTCATCAACGTGCCCTTCGGTCGGTTGGTGGCTGGTCCTGATTTCGTTCGCGGAACGGATGTTGGGCGTTTGATCGAACATTGGGAATGCGCGTGGACTCCGCGCACTGACAGTGGTTTGATCGATGCAGCGATCTACGGAGCTACTGTGGTCGAAGCAGCATTGGCGCGACTGAAAGAATCTGTTCAGAAGCTTTCTGCGGAGGGGAAAGGGCGGAGTGCTTCGGCAGCGGTTGAAATGTTGGTGCGTGCTTGCCGGATGGGACTTCACGCGCATTGCGGAGAATTGACCGAAGTGATTCGCATCAGTTTGTCCGAAGATCCCTCCTTTGTGAGCGTCGTGAGAGCTGCCGAACAGTTTGTACTTTTGTGGCAAGCGCGTGAACCCTTGGAAGCGCACAATCTCCCTCAACTTCCAGGATTGGTTCAAGCAGCGCTGATGCGAGCGTCTAGCTTGATTCCTACCTTAACCACTTGTCCCGCCAACGAACGCGATCAGACATTGCAGGCTTTAGTGGCGATGCGTTCACTTCTAACGACCATCGGTGATCTCGTGGATGCTGATATCTACTGGAATGGTTTAATTCGTTTGAGAGCAGAGCCGGCGTGTGAACCTATTATTTCAGGAGCTGCGCTGGGACTTTTATTTGGTTCCGGACGAGTGAATGCGGCGATGCTTGCACAAGAAGGCGCAGGTTATCTTAACGCAGTCGGGGTGGATTGGTCTCGCCGAATAGAGTTTCTTCGAGGACTGCTTCGTGCCTGTCGCGAAGTGGCGTGGCAGTGTGCGGAAGTCTTGGAAGCGGTGGACAAATTACTTGGAGGCTGGAGCGAAGAGGAATTTGTGAAGGCGCTGCCTGAATTGCGTTTGGCCTTCGCCGATTTGACTCCAAAAGAAACGGACAAGGTAGGTTGTGCCGTCGCTGGTTTGCACGGAGAGACGAGTATTGGAGATTTGCTTAACCGGGATTTGAGCCAAGCCGAGTTTGAACAAAATCGGCTGCTGACACTCGCCGTTCTATCACAGTTGAGGGAGGACGGTTTGGCAGATTGGAATCGAACGGAGGACGGTGTATGAATAATTCCCTGCAACGTTGGCGCCTTGTCCTTGGTCATTTTGCACAGAAAGGCTTGGGTGTGACGCTTGGTTCGAAGGCGCAACGCATGGAACAAGCATTGGACTTTTTGTACGGGCGTGAATACCAGGGCCGCGGTATTAGGCCTTCTGCCGGCTCCTTGGATCCAAGCCAGCTCACAGTGCCCACGTGGCTACATGCGGTTCGAGAATTGTTCCCCAATGAAACGGCTGAAGTGATCGAGAAGCACGCACTCGATCGCTATGGGCTGACCGAGCTGATCACCGACAAACAGGTGTTGGAGAAGTTGGAGCCCAACATGGATCTTCTAAAGGCGCTTCTGACTTTTCGCGGTCTCCTGAAGGGAGACGTTCTGCACGAGGCGCGCCGGATCGTCCGCCATGTTGTGGAGGAAATAAAAAGAAAGCTCTACGCCGACGTGCGCCGTGCGTTGTCAGGGCGCGTAAATCGTTTTCAGCACAGTCCCCTCAAATCGGCAGCGAACTTGGATTGGCGGCAGACTGTGAGGCGCAACCTAAAGAACTACGACCCCGAGCGGAAAAAACTAGGAATTCAAGATGTAAGGTTTTTCTCGCGCATACAGCGCCGTATGCCTTGGCACATCATCCTTTGCGTCGACCAAAGCGGTAGCATGACCGAATCAGTCATACACAGTGCTGTCATGGCAGGTATTCTCGCGGGGCTTCCCATGCTTCGGGTTAAAGTTGTCGCTTTTGACACCTCGATTGTAGATCTGACGGGTCATATCGACGATCCCGTGGAGCTGTTGATGAGTGTTCAGCTTGGAGGTGGCACTGATATCGGGCAGGCGATGACCTATTGCGAATCGCTCATCGAAGATCCTCGTCGTACAATCGTGGTTCTAGTCAGTGATTTTTGTGAGGGGGCTCCACCGAGTCGGTTGTTGAGTAGCGTTATTCGTTTACGCGAAGCAGGGGTTCGATTGCTGGGTCTTGCCGCTTTAGGTCCAGATGCGCACCCATCCTATGACCGCCAGATGGCAGAGCGTCTCACAGCTGGAGGTATGGACATTGCGGCCCTTACGCCGAAACAACTCGCTGAATGGTTAGCACGCGTCGTCGTATGAGTGTGATTTCGCAACTGCTCGCCAAGATCGACGACGCTTCCTGGGAGGCGCTCGCAAGCAAAGGATTGTTGCGACGAGCAACGAAGGAATTGGAAAAAGGCGTGGTTTGTACCGTGGAGACGGAGACACCGTTTGTGCTGACGGCTAAAGTCGCTGATTGGATCATAAAAATACCTGCCGATGGTCCTGCAAAAGCGAAGTGCACATGTGGCGCACCTGGGTGTTGTCACCACGTTATCATCGCGGGGCTTTTTTTGCGAAATCGAGGACCATGTCTTGAGGAGGAAGATCCGGAATCCTCGTCGAAGACTGAACCAAGAGGTTCATCCGATAAACATTCAGAAGCGCTTCAAGTGTTACTCGGTCTGGACTATGCGATCGTCAAACGATGGTGTGGCGCGGGCGCATGGCGTGCGGCTTTGCGGCTGGTTGCGTCTGGTGTCGTGGCAGATATACGAGAAGACAGTGGTATTATTGGTGTGCACCTAATGCCGATAGAGGCTAGTTGTAGGTTTTTGCCGAACGTTGGCCTCGATGGGGCGATTGTTGCTGGAGGCGATACCAAATCAGTGAAGCCGATTGTGGCGGCGGCTTTAGTTTTGTTAAAGAAGCAACGTGGGCAGGCATTACCAGAAGGCGAAATTGTTGACGGTGCGTTAGAGGAGGAGAAAGGCGCGCCTCGCTCACGTGAAGAAGTATTGTTTGCTGCAAAAACTGCTCTGGAGATTGCCATTGAAGATGGAGTCACGCATGCCATCGCGAGTACTGCGGAAAAATTTGCGACACTCGCCGTATCCGCTGATGGAACGAATCTCCCTCGATTGGCGAGGAATTTGAAGACCGTGGCGGATGAACTTGGAATGATCGCATCGCGACATGGGAGGGCTGATGCAGAGCGTACGGTCGATGCGATGGCGTTTGCCTACGCCTTGGTAAGCGCTCTTCAAAAAACCGGAGATCGGCCACCGGCATATCTTGTGGGACAGCATCGAACCGGCTATGTCGATGTCAGCATGTTGGAGCTGCTGGCGGTTACAGGATTTCCTTGGCAGACACGATCTGGTTATAAAGGAGTCACGGTGCTTTTTTGGGATATCGCCGGAAACCGTTGGATGACGTGGACGGAGGCGCGCAGCACTTCAGCAGATCCACGATATGATCCGCTGAAGGCTTTTGATGCTGATGGCCCCTGGTCTCTTAGCGGCTCGATTCGAAGCATGCTTTCGAAGCGTTTATCGCTGTCTGGTGCGAAGCGGAATAATGCAGGTCGTTTGTCCGGCGCCAAAACGTGCAAAGCAACAGTCCAAGGCGCACTGTCGTTCTCTGAAATAGATTTTTGCGAAAGTTCATTTTCGTCGTGGGAGGCTCTATTAAGCTACGTTACAAAAACTAGTCCACATGGACTAAGACAATCTGATCCAATGACTGATTGGGTCGTGCTCGATCCAACTAATTGGGGAGATCGTCAATTTGATCGGATTGAACAGAGATTAACGTGGCCGGTTATTGATGCCGATGGCCGGGAGATGGTGTTGGCATTGATGTATTCAGACCTTACTCGAAGTGCCATAGACGCACTCGAAGCGTTTGATCCATTTAAAACCAAGGCGCGCATCGTCGGACGGATCTTGCGCAATGCTGCTGAAGTGGCGGTCGAGCCGATTGCCCTGTTACTCAAGGCGGGCGAAAGCTCACCGGTAATTCATCTACAGGTCCCGCCGAAGATCACCAAGGCCTCGAACGCTCCTACGATACCCGTGGCGACTTCAGCACCTGCTGAGGATGAAGAGTTGGAAGGAACACCAGATGAGATGGTAGTTGGTCCAATGCGGAATCGGTGGCTGATTCAATGTAGAAATCGAGTCATCGCCAGAGCCGAATCAGGAGCTAACTACAAAAAGGTTTCTGAAGACGATTTGATGCCGCAGAAACTGATGGATATTGGGTTGCCGGTGCTTTCTGACGCTTTTGCAGGGTTGGATAAGCAAGGAAGTGATTTGGCTCCTGCATTGCTACGCGCCGCTTATTTGATTTGTTTGCACGAACAATATCAGGCAGTTGGCTCTGTATAGAAACGGGTACTCTCTTTCGCGACGGAACGGGGCTACAGGAAATTATTGCAATGAAATTGCATAAGAACTTGCAGGCCAATAAGTTGCCATGGCTGCCCGGGCTGGGATCGAACCAGCGACCAAGTGATTAACAGTCACCTGCTCTGCCACTGAGCTACCGGGCAACGTGGCTTTCGCCGGCCTTCACCGTGCGAAATGGAGGGTCGAAAAACAGGCGAGCGGCGCTGGATGTCAATGCTCCTTTTACCAGAAATGCGCGAAAAATGCTCCTTGGCCAAAGTTTTGGTTGCATTCCACCCCCTCAGACCTATTCCCTCGAACCCTTTTCCACTACGCCTGCCTCCGATTCCCGGAGTCACAGGGGGAACGAAACCATGTCAAAAAAACAGTTCACACTCAACGTATCTCCTCGCGCTAACACTGGCCGTTCGGCCTCCCGTCGCCTGCGCAAGGTCAATCTGGTTCCCGCGATCCTTTACGGGAAACACACACAGCCTGAAAAGCTGGCTGTCGACGCTCCGGAGTTCACCCGCTTGGTGAAAGCCATCGCCGGCTCCGCTTCGCTCATCGAGCTGAAGCGCAAGGACAAAGCTGAGACGGCGCTTTCCTTCCTTCAGGAAGTGCAACGCGACCCGATCACCGATCGCTTCCTCCACGTCGACCTCCACGAGGTCAAGGCGGACGAGAAGTTCGAAATCCGCGTCAAGATCTCCCTCGTGGGCGAGTCGTTCGGCGTCAAGAACCAGAGCGGCGTATTGGAAACTCCGAATCAGTTCGTGCGCATCCGCACGCTGCCGAAGGATCTTCCTCCGTTTATCGAGGTGGACGTTACCAATTTGAAGGTCGGCGAAACCATCCACGTTGGCGAACTCAAGGCCCTCCCCGGCGTTGAGTACCGCGACGACAAAAATCAGCCCGTCGTCTCGTGCGTCGAGCCTGTCGCCGAAGTTGCCGCCGCTGTCGCCGCGACTCCTGCTGCTGGCGAAGCCGCCGCTGCTCCCGCTGCCGGCGCTGCCGCCGCTCCTGCTGGAGATGCCAAGGCCGCCGCTCCCGCTGGCGACGCCAAAGCCGCCGCTCCCGCCGCTGGCGCCAAGGCCGCTGCTCCTGCCGCCGCTGCCAAACCGGCTGCTCCCGCCAAGAAGTAAGTTTTCTCCGTTCCGGCTGGCTGCTTGACCGCAGCTGGCCGGACGATTGTTCTTTGAGTCATGTCCATCACGCTCGTTGCCGGTCTCGGCAATCCGGGCCGCGAGTACGAAAAAACCCGTCACAACATGGGTTTCATCGTAGTCGATGCCTTTGCCCAAAAGCACGGACTCTCCTGGAAACACCAGGCGCAGTTCGACGCGCAGGTCGCCCGTTGGGACCGCGCTGGGCAGACGTTCTATTTTGCGAAACCGCAGACCTACATGAATGAAAGCGGCCGCGCCGTTCGCGCGCTGGCCAATTTTTACAAAGTAGCGCCTGCTTCCGTCATCGCGATTTATGACGATCTCACCATCGACCTCGGCCTCGTGAAAGTAACGGTCACCGGCAGCGCCGGCGGCCACAACGGCGTTTCAAGTTTGCTCGAGCATGTCGGCGACGGCTTCGTCCGTTACCGGATAGGGATCGGCCCGAAACAACCCACGCAAATGGACCTCAAGGACTTCGTCCTCGGAAAATTCACCCCTGAACAACAGACACACGTCGATCAAAAACTAGATTCTTACATCTCCGGCCTCACGCTCCTTCTCGAACAAGGAGCTGACCGCGCAATGAACCAACTTAACAGAAGAGAAACCAAATGACCTCCACAAAACGCAACTACCGCGCGACCTTTATCCTCGATAACCGCGGCAAGGAAGACTCGATCGAACAGATCATTGAAGGCGTCAAGGCCGAGATCGTCGCCGTCCAAGGCGACGTCACCTCCGTCGAAAACATCGGCAAAAAAGACTTTGCTCGCATCACCGACGCCAAGCTCACTGGCGCGACTTACGTGCAGATCAGCTTCGCTGCTCCGGCCGAAGGCCCGGGCGCGCTCAAAGAACGCCTCCGTCTTAACAACAACGTTTACCGCACCTTCGTCGAGACCGTCTAAGGTCTCGCCGAAAGCCTAACCCTATGGCTTATCTCAACAAGGTCTTCCTCATCGGCAATCTCACGCGCGATCCCGAACTACGGGTTACGCCTAAAGGTACGGCCATTTGCCAGTTCGGTCTGGCGGTCAATCGTCAGTTCAAGGACGAGTCTGGCCAGAACCGCGATGAGACGACCTTTGTCGATATCGAAGCGTGGGGCAAGCAGGGCGAACTCGTGGCGAAATACCTCACCAAAGGCAGCCCTGCCATGGTGGAGGGTCGCCTAAAGCTCGACCAATGGGAGGACAAACAAAGCGGCCAGAAGCGCAGCAAGCTGAAGGTCGTTTTGGACAATGTACAGTTCCTCTCCAGCGGCGGTGGATCAGGCTCCGGTAGCCGCGGTAATGCTGGTGGCGCTGGTTCCGACGAAGGCGTCGACCAAACCGTCGAACGTCATTCGCCTCCGGCTCGCGGCGGCAAACCAGCCGCTCCGGCAGCTGAAAGCATCGACGAAGACGTACCATTTTAATATCGTTCGTAGATATAACCTTTCGACACCCGGGAATTTTCCTGGGTGTTTTTGTTTAAGCGGGTAGAGTCAACTACGCGTGGACGGTCTAGGAAATTGGTGATGTAGATTAGTTTCATGCAGGCGAACTTGAGTGACTGTTCGTCGGGCGGTGGAACGTACGTTCGCGCGTGAGGGGATTCCCTCGGTTTTGGGCTGCTAGGTGTAATTGGGTGGTAAATCACTACCTAAATTGTGCGCGACGGGTGTTAGCGCTCTCAATCCACTCGACTTGAGCCGATGAGTTTGGCATGCCTTCAAGCAACAGAAATGCGGAGAGGAGAAAATTGTGATGCCTAAAATCGGAGTAGCTATACTGGTTGGAGCGTTGGCAACTTTTGCACCTGGACTCTATGCCGGTGAAAAACCGGTTGATATCCCTAAGGAGCAGCAAGCCGAGATCGAGGGTCTTTGTTACTCGGTGATGATGACTCCTTACGTGAAGGAAAACTGGCCCGACTTGCGCAGTTTCAGCATCAAAAACGTCACGGGTGCGTGCATTGGCAAGTTTTCCGGTACTGAGGCGATCGTGGGACCCGGTGCCTGCGTGTTGACGGTGGAAGTGCGCACCCGGCAGCACGGCTCCGCCACGTTGACGCTGAGTTTTGTCGCGGAAGCAGGAACTAAATACGCTCTGCGTCCTGTATATAGAGGAAACGCGATTCACGCGACGGTTCAAAACGTCGATACCGGGAGCTTCGTTGCTCGCACTTGGCAGACAAGAAAGTCGAGAGTGCATGAAGAACCGGCAATCGTCGACGCTCCGTAATTGAACGTGTTAGCCGAGCTGCCGCAGACCTGATCCTGCGTGCAGCTTTCACAGGTGTTTTGGCCGTGAGGTTTATGGCCACGGGGCATTGATTTTGGCTCTGCGTCGAAGGTTGTGTCGTTCGGCACTCCTTTGCTGTTCCTCGAGTGTGGCGGCATCAGAAGCGCAGGTACGCTCGACTGCTGGACCTCGCCGACGTTTGATCGCCCGCCTTCGGTAGCTTTTAAATAGGTTTCGGATGATTCGGCCTTCGGTGAAATTGAAACCCGCTCACGTGTCGCCTAGGGAAGGATGCGCAGGCCTGTCGGAGCGTTGCTCCCTTTTCGTATCGTTCAACGTTCAGTCCTTGGGAGTATTCTCCTTTCGAGCTGCATGGTATGACCGAGTCGAAACACACATAAAACGAAAAGCCGCCGGTCAATCGTACCGGCGGCTCGTTGTAAAGTTGCTGTCGCTGTATATTAGAACTCCGTCGATAGGGTGAGGAAGTAGTTCCGGGTGGGGAGAACGTTATATAGAATATTGCTGATATTCGTGCCTCCGCTGAAGCTGTCCATCACTTGGACTTTCTTATCGAGCACGTTGTTAATCTCGAGCTTGATCTTGGCGTTCTTGATGAAGCCCTTGTCGAACTTCATGCCGTAGCCAATGGCAGCGTCGGTCATATGATAACCTTTGGAAATTCCAGTCGTGGTTAGTGTTGAGGCGTCGTCTGGATTAAAACCGCTGGCGCTCGCATAGATTTTCGACTGGCCAACGTATTTGTCGACGATCGATCCGAAGAGGCCACTGCGATCGAGGATGAGGCCGACGGCGGCCGTTTTCTGCGCAACCATATCGAGGTCGAGGTTTGATTCCTTGTACTTCGCGTTGTTGATCGATCCGTTGACATAGAGGCTCAGGCCGCCACCGATGGCGTAAGTGGCCTCCGCTTCGACGCCGTGCATCTTTGCGCCTTTAGCCATCACCACGATGTTTTGACCGGTTGTTAAGTCCAGCGTCGTGCGAGGGAAGTTCTTATAGTCAATTTGATAGACGTCGAAGTCGGCGTTCAGTCGATCGTTTTTATAAACCGTGCCGACTTGGTAGTTCATCGTTGTCTGAGGATCGACGCGATTATTTGCGGGATTTGGTACGTAGAACTGGTTGAGGTTGGGGGCGAGGTAGCCCTGCGCCGCCTGAACGTAGGTCGTCCATTCGTTCGTCACGCTGTAGTTGGCGGAAACGCTCCCCACCGTTTTTGTGGACTTCTTGTTGAAGACGAGCATGGTGCGTGTGGTTTGGTTGATGTCCGCGTCAAGCTGGCGTTCGAAACTGATGTTTTTGAGACCGCCATTGATGGTCAGTGATTTGCTCACGCGCCAGTCGTACTCAGCGAAGAGTTGGGTGGCGTCGAGGTAATTAACCATGTCGTAGAAGTAAGCGGCGCGATAGCCGGCTGCGGCGGTGGGATTGAAATCGTACGCGCCGCCCTTGGAATAGTTGAGCCCGTACTGAATACGCTTGCTGCGTTGATATTCACGCCAGCCACCGAACTTCAGGACACCGAAAGCATTGTCCCACGATACGTTCAATGTTTCGCCCCAAGCGCGATACGCGCTCAGCTTGTAGCGGCCGATTAGGTCTAGGTAATGGTAGGCGTTCGATGCGCTTGTACTCGTCACAATGCTCGCCGTGTCGTAGCTGCGATTGCCATAATAATAAGTGTAGCCCTTCGCATTGATATGCCAGTCGTTGGCGACGGTCGTATCGATGCCGATATATTCAAAGTCTGTATAGTTCTTGCGGCGGTTGTAACCCCAGTAGTCGGTTCGAGTAGGATCGTCGCTGAGTCCGTAGTTGCGACCGTAGGTATCGATCTGAGTCTGGGTGACTGGAACAGGGTTGTTGAACTTGATCATGTTATAGTTGCTCAAGAAAGAGACCATCGTGTTCTTGCCCACGGGCTGGAGGTATTTCACGTAGGTCGTGTCGCGTTCCATCTTTGCATTAGTTAAATAACCATCGGTTTGGAGGTATTGATAGCTGGCGATTGCGCTCGCGCCACCAAGGGCTTTGATCGAGCCGGAATTGCCTTCCAAGTGGCCGAGGAAAGTGCTATTGCTGCCGACACTGAAGGTCGGGATAAACGCAAAATCAGAACGGGGATCCTTGGAGAGCAGGGCAATGGTTCCGCCGAAGGTTGCTTCACCTACGGTGCTCGCCGTGCCGGGGCCGCGATCTACCGTCAAGCGGCCGATCATTTTGGCGGGGAAGTAGCTCGACGTATGGTGGGTGAAATCGTTGGTATCCGCAAAAGGAATACCGTCATAGGTTACGTTGAATTGCCCGTCATTGAAGCTGCGCACGGTGAGGCGCTTGGCGTCGTTCAAACCGGCGCCGTTGGTCGTCACGTTCGATACGCTGGGTGACAGCGTTGCGATCGTGCTGTAGTCGGCCGTCGGCGTGAGGTGGTTTGAAATAAACGGCAGGTCGATGACCGATTGCGGTTGGTAGATGTCGAGGCTGCTGCCGGTGGGCGCCTGGGTGATTGCGGTGGGGCGCACGTCGGAAACTTCGACTTCTTCGAGGCGAATCGGCGCTTTGCTGTAGAACTCGCGTTCATCTTTCGCGTCGGATGCGGAGGACGCAGCGGGTGGGGTAGGCGCAGGGGCGACAACGGGAGCTGGTTTCGGAGCGCTCGGCGCAGGCTGGCTGGCTTTGGCGGAGTTTGATGGTTGTTGGGCTGGGGTCGCTGCAGCCGTGGCGGGTTGCGGCTGCTTAGGATTTGCATCGGCAGCTTTTACGAAGGGTGAAAACGCGATCGTGGTGATCGCGGCTAGGGACAGAGCCCGGATAGTACGAGTGGACGACGTATTCATATTTGTTTGTAGGTCAGCCCTCCTCGCGGGATTAAGTGCATCCTCCCGGCCGACGCCGGTGCGTCCCCTCCCGCAATAACGACTGACTTGGTTACTTTACCTTTTACGGGGCAGGTGTCACCCAATTTTAGAGGTAGCTCTCTGACCCCGCGTGTTTTGATAAACGCGTTACAAAACGCCTAGTTTTCGTGGGCAAAAACGAGCAGCGTGAATTATTAGTGAGAGCGACTAGTTGGGTTTTCCCTAGTCTGAGCTAGGGCTAATTTTTCGTCAAAGTCCTGCGGACCTAGCGGAGAGGGCCGAGAATATGATAATATGCAGAAAGGGCGGGCAGCCGTTGAACAATGAAGGGAGAGGGAGGTCCGTGCCTTGTCTGAAATCTTCAACTGTTAACTCATTGGCCAAATGAAACGATTCATGTCTCTAACGGCACTTTTCTGTGCCATGCTTGCGGCCCTCATTGCAAATGCGGCCGACGCGATCATCGAGGATGTGGAGCAAGATGGAACAGGGAAGGTCCTTCCCAAAGTCATCTCGCAGCCCGCCCCTGTTTGTCCACAATCACTGGTTCGGTCAGGAGTAAGCGGAAAGGTCATTGTCACCTTCACGGTCGATGAGAATGGCGATGTGAAAGACGTGGCTGTGGCAAGCTCGACGCAGCGCCAGCTAAACCCCTACGCGATCAAAGCGGTGGGAGCGTGGAAATTCGAAGCCGGCACTCGAAACGGCAAACCGGCGGCCTTCCGTTTGCGTTCGGCTGTGGATTTTGCGGCGCACGATCAAGCGGCGGAACCGAAGAGCAATTTGGATCCGAAGGATTCGGCGCTCGGCCTCAAAAGTGTTCCGGTGGTGAAGAAAAAAGCTCCGGCCATTTACCCCTATGAGATAGTTGTGAACGGGAAACCTGCGTGGGCGGACGCGAGTTTCGTCGTGGATTATGCGGGGCGTCCTTTGTTTACTGTTGCCGCGAGCGCGAGTGATCGGGCGTTTGCCCGGGCCGCGGTCGCCATGGTGGAGGCGAGCGAATACACGCCTGGCAAAAGGGGTGCTTATCGTGTGATGAGCCCGGCCAACGAACATTTCCAATTCGACGGAGAACTCTCGCTTGATCCGGAATCTCGCCGGATTCTTGCCGAACTACGCAAACCGAATTCAACCATTCTACCTGCCGCCGATCTCGATGAAAGGCCCAAACTGGTTAAACAGGTGGCGCCTGCTTATCCGCGTGCCCTCAAAGACGACGGCCTAATTGGCCAGGCTGAAATCGAATTTGTTATCAGCCGGGACGGCACGGTGATGTTTCCGCGCATTGTTTCGGCCACCCATGAAGATTTCGGCTGGGCTGCGAGTGTTGCGGTCGCGCAATGGCGTTACCAGCCGCCTCAGAAAGGCGGTAGACCGGTCGCAGTACGTATGACCGTCCCCATTTTGTTTACGGCACAACGACTCGCTGAAGCGGACTAGACCCTATTGCTCAAGGATTTCCACTTACGGTGTTGCGAAAAACGCTGGAGAAGACCGCGATCTGTATCTGGCAACTGGATGTTCGACCCGGCCACGCCCTTCGTTCGGATGCAGGATCTGCGCGCCCAAGTGTATGCCGGACTATCCGGTTTCAATTTCGCCGCAAAAGGATTTGACAGTGCGGCACAAAATCTGAGTTTTTCACGGTTCGACTTTTCGGCTTCCTAGCTCAATGGTAGAGCAGTTGACTCTTAATCAATTGGTTCGGGGTTCGAGTCCCCGGGGAGCCACCATTTTCCGGTGGCAGTCGTCCTTCCGGTCGTTCTTTCAGATCTTCAATTAGATGGGAAATCCGGTGCCTGCGCCGAAAATCCCGCCCACTCTTTGCCGGCGTAGCTCAACGGTAGAGCACCTGTTTTGTAAACAGGCGGTTGCGGGTTCGAATCCCATCGCCGGCTCCAGCTTTCCTCATACGTCAGAGTGATTTCCCGCTTTTCCCACTGCCCGATGGTGTAATGGTAGCACAAACGACTCTGACTCGTTTTGTCTAGGTTCGAGTCCTAGTCGGGCAGCCAGCGTCACTTCCGTAATCTGACGTAAGAAAGTTAAAGAAGAGCATTGACAGGATAATTTCATGAAAGGAGTACTCGTGTCCTTTCCGCCCAGCTTTTTCCCGACCCTTGACCCCTCAAGGTGCTTCCTAGAAACCCTTCAAAAAATACCTGATTTAGACATTTGCGAATACCTGCCACATACTCCCCTAATAGATGTCTACCCTTTAGCTTTTTTCATTCCCTTTAGCCGCGAGGCTGCTGAGCTTCCGCCGCTTTGTTTAGCGTAAGATTTCCCCGCCCCCTTTCCCCTTTTTACCAACGTCTCACTGTTAACTCCCAATAATAACTCAACATGATCACCAGTATTCTGCCTCTCGCTCGTATCGAGATTTTGATGAACCAAACCTTCATGGAGCTCTTCGCCCATGGCGGTATCATCATGTGGCCAATTTTGATCGTCTCTTTCCTTGGCGTCACGGTCGCCATCGAGCGCACGATTTTCCTGTGGCGTGAAACCGCCAGTCGTGAGCCGGAAGTAGTCGAGAAGATGCTTGAGCACGTTGAGCAGAATGACGTCGAAAGCGCGATCGCCCTCGGCAAGAAGAGCAAGGATTACCTCGCTCGTATTCTCACCTACGCGCTGACCCACAAAGAGCAGTCTCTCTCGAACGCCTTCATGCGCGCTTCCAATCAGGAGCTCCAACGCTTCCAGCAGGGTGTGGCCGTTCTCGATACGGTGATCACCGCTGCGCCGCTCCTCGGTCTTCTTGGTACGGTTACGGGCATGATGCGTACCTTCGGTAACATGACCGGTGATATCGCGGCTGCGGCCGGTAACATCACGGGTGGTGTCGCTGAAGCTCTTATCGCGACCGCCTGCGGTCTGTTCATCGCTATCTTGGGCTTGCTCCCGTTCAACGTCCTCAATGCTCGCGCCGAACAGGCCAAGCACGAAATCTCGGACGTTTCGAATGCTCTCGAGCTCATCCTCAAGAAGAGCGAGACCCACACGTCGTAATATTTATAGCAGTTTGCTGGTCGGCCGGGGTTGTTGCGACTTCGGCCGAATCTCCCGCCCCTTCCCTCATTTAAAACTTATCTACCATGGCCGGTGGCTCTTCAGGTGGTAATCCAGGTGGTCCTAAGAAAGCGAATATTCAGATCATTCCGCTGATCGACGTCGTTTTCTTCCTCTTGGCAACCTTCGTTCTCTTCACCCTTTCGCTTAACAAGTCTGAGGGTCTTACGGTCACTCTGCCGCCGACGGAAACGGGTACCACCCGCGACACGGCCAACACAGTGACAGTGACCGTCATGGTGGACGGCTCGATCGGTTGGAACAAGGACCAGATCAGCGCCAATGAGTTCATTGATCGTTTGAAAGACTACTATGTTCGTGAAGGTGACAGCGCTAAAGTGCTGATTAACGGCGACGAAAACGCTCTCTTTGTCGGTGTCCGCTACGTTTTCGACGAAGCTCGTAAGGCGGGCTTCAAAAAAGTCTTTCTCGAAACACGCATTCGTCAGCCAGGACAGTAATAAATCGCT
This sequence comes from Nibricoccus sp., assembly GCA_047600805.1. Classification (GTDB taxonomy): domain Bacteria; phylum Verrucomicrobiota; class Verrucomicrobiia; order Opitutales; family Opitutaceae; genus JADKHC01. The sequence goes on along the minus strand of JASGKG010000001.1, from coordinate 2,964,781 downwards.
GACTCGCCCGTTACAGCTTCAAAGCCCTTTTTAACCCTTAACTCTTTCCTACCATGGCCGGTGGCGGCTCTTCAAAACCAGGTTCAGGCAGAAAAAAAGCCAACATTCAGATCATTCCCTTGATCGACGTTGTCTTCTTCCTGCTCGCGACCTTCGTTCTCTTTACACTCTCGCTGAATAAGATCGTCTCCGTGCCACTGGACCTCCCCGTCGCCGTTGACAATCCGAATCAAAAGTCGAATCCCGACAATGCCCCCTTGGTTCTCCAAGTTACGGATGCCGGTATCTTCTTCGACAAGGAGCTTATTACAGAACGCGAGCTCCAGCCCCGCTTGGTGAATTACGTTCAACAGATGAACGCCAAGAACAAAGAGCCCCGCATTCTCTTGGCGGGCGATGATCGTGCTAAATACGGCCCGACCGTTTCCGCTCTCGACCAAGTTCGCTTGGTCGGTGTCAAACAGGTTTCGATCGAAACGACTTACCGGCCGACGGGCAAATAACCTCGAGGTATCTAACATGCGTCGCGATCTAATTATTGGTATCCTTTGCTCGATCCTCATCCACGCTGGCTTGGCCGGAAGTGGCAAACTCGACTTCAGCTTTTTCAAAAGCAAAAAGAAGGTTGTGAAGGAGGAAGCTCCCACTGTCCAGTTGATGGAACTTCCCAAGCTTGAACCCGAGCCGCCGGAAGTGGTTGAGACCGAATCCACCGCTTCGGAAAATACGTCTATTGCGCCACCGAGCATGGTGGACGTCCCCGGTGTTGTCGATTTGAACTCGTTCGTTCAACAGGTGCAACCACCGCCGCCTCCTGCCGCTGGTGTGGCCATGACCGTTCCGAAGACGTCCGGTCCGATCACCACCAGAAGTATGACCGAGGTGTTTGATCTTAAGAACCTCGATCAACAGCCGACCATCCGCTTCAGTCAGCAGCCCGTTTATCCTTTCGAAATGAAACGGCAGGGCATTAGCGCGGAAGTTCTCGTTGAGTTTATCTGCGACGCCAATGGTGAGGTGCGTGACGCACGCATCGCCCGTTCTGACAACCACGCGTTCGATCAAGCGGCCTTGGACGCCATTTATAAATGGAAATTCAGGGCCGGTAAGAAAGGCGGACGCGCTGTTGCCGCCCGTATGCAGCTGCCGTTCGTGTTCAGTATCGCCGAAGAATAATATCAGCCCGTCATGCTTACGCCCTCCAAATTTCTCCGCACCCTCGGCCTCTGCTTTACTGCGGCTGCACTCGTTCTCGGAGCGAATGTTCTTAAGGCCGAACCGAAGCCCGAAAATCCGCCGGAGCTGGATGAAAAGATCTCGAATGCGGTTCAGCCGCTCCAAGCTTTGCTCGATGCTAAAAAGTACGACGAAGCCATGCATACGATCGATGGCCTGATCGCAAAAACCCCCGCGGTTTCATATGACCGCGCGTTTTTGTCGCTCATCAAGACACAGATCTACGGACAAAAGGGTGAATTGAGTTCGGCCTTGGTGCCTCTCGAACAGATGCTGAAGATTGCTGATGAGCTGAAGCTCTTCCGCTTTTCTCGTGCACTGCCGATTTCCGAGCAGGACACGCTGGTCAATCTAGCCTCGCTCTATCTGCAGGAAGCCTCTGCACCGGGAAAAACTCCTGAAGAAATTCATGGTTATTATGCGAAGGCCCGTACCTACGGTAAACGTCTCGTTTCGGGACCGAAAAAGCCGACGGTCGACGCTCAAAGCATCTGGGCGCGTATTCTTTACAGCGAAGCCACCATGGATCCCAACAAAGTCGACATGACTTTGATGAAGCAAGCAGCGGAAGCCGCTCAAAAGGCGCTAACCTTGGTTGTGAAGCCGAAGGAAGAGCACTATACGCTACTCCTCGCCGCGCTTCAGCAGTTGGGTGAGAACGCGCGTTGTGCGGAATTGTTGGAGCTGATGGTGAAGCTCTTCCCGAACAACAAGAATTACTATTCCATGCTGTTCGGTTTCTACGTGAGCATGCAGGGCTCCGATAATAAAGACGCTGATCTGAGCGCAATTGTCACTCTGGAGCGTGCACAAGCGATCGGCCAAATGACTGCAAATAAGGACAATTTTGCTTTGGCCGCGATGTATCTGAATATTCAACAATTCGGCTACGCCGCTGAGCTTTTCGAAAAAGGTCTGCGCAGTGGCAAGATCGATTCAGATCAACGTAACTGGGAACTGCTCGCCAGCGCCTACCAGCAGCAGGGCATGGACAACCGTGCGATCGACACCTTCCTAGAAGCGATCAAGCGTTTTCCCAAGTCGCCCACACTTGAACAGCAGGTTGGTCAACTCTACTACAACCAAGACAAGCGCGAAGAAGCTTACGTCCACTTGTGTGCTGCTGTGAAGAAGGGCTTGGATAAGCCGGCTCAGACTCTCGTCACTGCGGCCTACCTCGGTATGCAACTCGGAAAACTTGAAGACGCTTTGGCCTTGGCTGAACAGGCCGTCAAAGCCGACCCGAAATCTAAAAACGCTCAGCAGATCCTCGATGCCATCAAGGAAACGATCACAGAGCGCGAAAAATTTAAGAATCAAAAGTAACCCACCTCAATTGCCTCGTTATGAAGAAGTTTTACGTAATATTCCCCGCCATCGGGCTCGTGATTTTTGCGGCGCTTTTTTGGAATTTTAATCGCGAATTCGACGCGAACGAAAAGGCCAAGCAGAAACAGAAAACCGAAGAGCTCGAAAAGAAGCGCCTTGCTGACTTTGAGGCTAAGAAAAAAGCGGTCGAAGAGGCCATCTCTCAACAGGAAACCCGCAAGCGTGAGCGCGAAGCCAAGGCCAAAAAAGACGCTGAGGAAAAGCAGCAGCAGCAGGATCTGCATGACCAAGCCGAGAAAGCTCGCGATGATCGCGACGTTCTGGCTCGCCAGGTCGACCGCCTCCGGATCGAAATCGGTGTCGAGGAGACTGCTCTTAAGAAGCTCGCCTCCGAAAAAGCCAATTTGATCGCCGAAGACGAATTTCTCCAGAAGTACGTGAAGGCCGCTGAGGACAATCAGAAGAATCTCGAGAAGCTCCTCACCAAGATCGACGAGGTCGACAAGGCGGCAGCTATCGCTGCTGCGCAGAACGCGAACAAGAAGAAGTCCTAAGCATCAACCCCAGCCATTTGTCGAAATGAACAAGTATTACATTATCATCCCGATTGTCTGTCTGGCCGCTTTTATTTTCGTAGAGCGTAGCGCCTCGAAGGAAGCAAAGGAAAAGGAGCGCCAGAAGATTGAGGCTGAGGCTCAGAAGAAAGCCGACGAGGAAAAGAAGAAGAAGGAGCTCGAAGAGAAGGCTCGTATGGATTCTGACCGCCGCAACGCGGAACGCCTCGCAGACGAAGAAAAAGCGCGCAAGAAGAAGGAAGACGAATACGCACAGAAGATCCAGAAGATGAAGGACGAGATCAAGAAGTTCACCGATGAGGTGTCCATCAACAAGCAGCTCGTCGCAAAGTTGGAAAAAGATCTCACCGCCAAGCGTGAGCAGCGTGAGCGCGAAAACCACGAGGTTTTCGATCTCGCGAAAAAGGTTGAGATCACCAAAAAGAATCGCCGCAGCGCAGAGCTGGAAGTGCAGCGTTATACCGAAATGCTGACCACCAAAGCCACTGAGAGCACTCTGACGAAGATGCCCGTCGTGGCTACGGCTGAAGGAACTGCGAAGTAAGAAAAAGATAGAATTTGATTGCCGCCGGGGCTCGGGTGACCTTGTCTCGGCGGCTCTTTCTTTTCGAGGTATCGGGGCGTAGCTTAGCCTGGTAGAGCGCTACGTTCGGGACGTAGAGGTCGTGAGTTCGAATCTCACCGCCCCGACCATCGAGAAGCAGGGAAGACTTAGACGACGAACGGATTAAAACGCCGTTCGTTTTTTATTGTCGTGAGCGGACCGTGTCCTGGGGCCACGACGGTGTTTTCGGGGAGTTGATCGAGCATCCGACGCAGGTTTGCGGCGAGCTTCTGGCGGCAATAGAAAGCAGCGCCCGTCGAGCCGGCAAACAACGTGTCGCCAGAGACAAGCAACGGGGCTGCGGAAGGCGCGGAAGGCACCGTGACGACGTAGCAGTTGTGAGATTCGCAATGTCCGGGGGTTTTAAGGGCCTGCACTTCCAAGCGACCAAAGCTGAGCTTGGCGCCTTCTCCCAGCGCAACAGCGCCCTTCATGCAGCGCCCCTCAGGGCAAAAGACTGGGACTGGACCGTCGTGGGCTGTGAGTTCGCTCAGTCCGCCGATGTGCTCGGTTTCTCCATGCGTAATGAAGATCGCCTCGGGTCTTTTGATGTTTCTGGGCCACAGACGCCGTAGCTGGAAATAATCAGTTCCCGTGTCGAAAAGCAGACCGGTTGAAGCGCAACAATCGGCGACGATGTATGCGTTGGCCACACCGATGCCGTGTGCGAATCTTAGCGGGTACAAACAAAACGGAAGGCCAGCGATCTCGGGCACCGGGTAACGCTTCTCGGCGAGCGCGAGCAGACCCATTTCGTTCAAATCTAGGGCCGCGGCGAGGCGCCGAATTTCCGCAGTGTCCAAATCATATCGGTAATCGATCGCGTCATGGATTTTCTCCGCAGAAACCTGCGCACGTTCTGCGAGGACATACTCTGTCAGGTCTGCATGGCGCATGGCCTTGTCGAGTATGTCGCCGAGTTCGTCTTCGAGTGGTGCGTGTTCAATAACCACGCGGTAACAAATAAGCCGTTGAACGACGTAAGGCAAGATGTCGCCGCGAAGGTGGGGCTTGTTCGAGAGATTCTCGCGAAAAATGATTTTGTTTTCTGCACGTCTGCGTCAGCGTCGCTTCATGGATTCGCAACAACAGGAAATCCTCGACATTTTCAAACGCACGAAGGCCCTGCTCCAAGGGCACTTTGTCCTCCGCTCGGGTTTGCACAGCGGACACTATTTTCAATGCGCCCAAGTTTGCCAAGATATGGCGGCGGTGACGCGCCTTGCGGAGCTGCTGAAGGCAAAACTGAGTTCGCTCTCGTTCAGCACCGTCCTGGCGCCGGCGATGGGTGGACTCGTCATTGGACAGGAACTCGCTCGCCAGACGAACTCACGTTTTATTTTTGCGGAGAAGGAAAATAATGTTTTGGTCCTGCGGCGTGGTTTTAAATTCCAGCCTGGCGAGAAAGTTTTGATCGCCGAGGACGTAGTGACGCGCGGCGGCCGAGTTCTCGAGTGCATTGATATCGTGCGCAAAGGTGGCGGCGTTCCGGTCGCCGTGGCGATGCTTGTCGATCGCAGCGCGGGCACGATGCGTTTCGATATTCAGGCAGTTTCGTTGTTGGAGCTGAGCTTTCCGACGTACGCAGCCGATCAGGTTCCCGCTGAGTTGGCGAAAATCCCCGTGGAGAAGCCTGGCAGCTGACACGCTGCGGCCTCGGCGAGCCGCTCTAGCGCGTGTCTTTAGCTACCATCAGATACCTCAGGTATCCTCGATGGTAGATGAGCAGAAGGTTTCGGCCCGTCTGGAGCAGTTTTCGCGCGTTCTCGGCGTCGCGGATGGGTTTGCGGTTGATCTCCAAGATGACCATCCCTGGCACCAATTGATCTGCATAGATCGAGTTTCGATCCACTTTGGTAATCACGAGACCGTCAATTTGGTTCGAAAGATTTAAGCGACCGCGGAGCTCGTCGTTGAGCGGAGAAATTTCCACGCCGTCGAGCAGTTCGTTGGAAGCGTTATCGACCTGACGCCCGAGTTTAGCCCTCAGAACTAGTTCCTTGCCCTCTCGGAGGATTTTGATGGCTATTTCAGAGTCCGGCGGAATTTGGGCGACGAACAAGCGCAGATCTTGGACCGAGGTGATCGGAGTTTCGTTGATGGAAAGGACGAGGTCGTCGCGTTTCAGTCCTGCTTTTTCTGCGGGGCTGCCGTTTACGACGGTCGTTACGACCACGGCTTTCGATTCGAGGTGCAGGCCGAGTTTTTTCGCGCGCTCGGGAGTGACCGGATCAACTGAGATTCCGAGATAACCCCGTGTTACTGTGCCGGTTTCGACGAGGCTGTTCATCACCGTGGCCGCGAGATTAACCGGGATCGCGAGGCCGATGCCAATGTTGCCTCGGGAGGTGGAAACGATCGCGCTGTTGATGCCGACGAGCCGGCCTTTGGCGTCGACGAGAGCGCCGCCGGAATTGCCCATGTTGATCGCGGCGTCGGTTTGGATGAAGTTCTCGTAGCCGTTTTCGATCAGGCCGAGGCTGTTTCTCCCTTTTGCCGAAACGATCCCCATCGTCACGGTTTGTCCAATGCCCAAGGGATTTCCAACCGCAAACACCACGTCGCCCACGCGCAGTTTGTCGCTGTCCGCCAGTGTGAGCGTGGGCAGGTTGTCGGCTTCGATTTTAACGACGGCCACGTCAGTTTTCGGATCGGTTCCGACGATGCGCCCTTTGAACTCTCGGCCGTCGGGCAGTGAAACGCTGAGTTCGTCGGCGCCTTCGACCACGTGATTGTTGGTCAGGACAAAACCGTTGGCGGACACGATCGCGCCGGATCCGATGCCTTGTTCCTTGGATTCGCGTCCGGGGATTTGATCACCAAAAAACCGCCGGAAGAGCGGATCCACTTGGATGCGCTCGTGGATGAACTTCGTCGAGTACACCGAGACGACGGCCTTTTGCACAGGCTCGATCACATTGGCGTAGCTCGTGACGTTTGGAGCTTTGCCTTCGTCGATCGGAGAACTGTCGATCGACAATGCCGGCTTTTGGGTCGGTGGCGACTCCTTGGCGGTGGCGGGTGTTTTCTTAGTCGCCGCGGCGAAGAGGCCTGATTGAACCAAGACCGCGAGAGCAACCAGTCCGGTGATGAACGGGATTTTCATGCGGAGGAATTTGGCGCCTTATCGGATGGCGCCGAACCGTGGACCTCAAAAGCCTTTGATCTTGAAGAGGCTCGTGACGCTTTCGTTTTGGTGAATTCGCAAAATGGCCTGTCCGAGTAGTTCGGCAATGCTGAGGACCGTGATCGGCAGGCCTTTCGTCTGAATCGGCGTGGAATTTGTTGTGATCAGCTCGTCGATGAGCCCGCTCTTCAAGCGTTCACAGGCGATATCGTTAAGGATGCAATGGCTAACGGCGGCGCGAATGCTCCGTGCACCGTAATCGCGAAGGATCTTTGCGGCAGCGGTGAGCGTGCCGGCCGTTTCGGTGATGTCGTCGACAAGAAGCACGTCGCGATCCTTCACGTCACCGACGACGTTGATCGCCGCGACCGTTGTGGCGTTGGTGCGTTTTTTGGCAACGAGACCCAAGCCGGCGCCGATCGTATCGGCGTAAGCTGCGGCCATTTTCATGCCGCCGACGTCGGGCGAGCAGACCACGAGGTTGTCTTTGTTGAGCTGAGAAAAATATTTGAAGAAGACGGGCGACGCGTAGAGGTGATCGACCGGAATATCGAAGAAGCCTTGGATCTGTTGGCTGTGCAGATCCATCGTGAGGACGCGGTTTGCGCCTGCAGCTGTCAGCAGGTTAGCGACAAGCTTAGCGGTGATCGGCACGCGCGGCTGGTCTTTACGGTCCTGGCGGGCGTAGCCGTAGAAAGGAATGACCGCAGTGATGCGGTTGGCGGACGCACGGCGAGCTGCGTCGATCATGATGAGCAGCTCCATCAGGTGATGGTTTGTCGGCGGGCAGGTCGACTGGATCAAGTAAACGTCGCTGCCGCGCACGTTTTCGTTGATTTTAACGAACGATTCGCCATCGGGAAAACTGGTCACGGTGGCTTCGCCGAGGTCGATGCCGATGTGTTTGCAAATTTCTTCAGCCAGCGGCCGATTCGAGTTGCCGGAAAAAATGTTCAAGCCGGGTCGTTTGCTCATGTGCGGCGATGTTGCGAAGAGTTTGGGCGTGGCGGAAGATTATTTTAACTTCTCCTCGATCGCATCCACACGTTTGAAGAGCTCCGGCAGGCGCTTACGCAGAACATTAATACGTTGTTCAAGGGAGTAGGGCAGGCATGGGGTGCCTTTAACCGTCTGGCCTGGGTCCAAGTCGGAATTTACGCCGGTCTGGCCATCGATTTTGCAGCCGCGGCCGACCGTCAGATGGCCTGCGAGACCCGCTTGGCCGCCGATGACTACGTAATCTTGCACGGTTGCGCTGCCGGAAATCCCGGCTTGGGCGCAGATAAGGCAGTGTTTACCGACGATCACGTTGTGGCCGATCTGGACGAGATTGTCGATTTTAGTGCCTTCTCCGACGACCGTTTCGCTAAAACGCGCTCGATCGAGCGTACTGTTTGCACCGATTTCCACGTCGTTGTGGATGACGACGCGGCCGACTTGAGGGACTTTCTCGTGGCGTCCGGCAACGAATTCGTAGCCGAAACCATCGGCGCCCACGACAACGCCAGGGTGGAGATGAACGCGCTCGCCCAGCACGCACTCAGTTGCGATTTTGACGCCAGCTTTCAGCCAGCAATTCGCGCCGATGCGCGCGTTTCGTCCAATGAAAACCTGAGCTTGAAGATGGGTGCCTTCGCCGACGATCGCTCCGGCTTCAATGACGCACAGCGGGCCGACTGTCGCAGAGGAAGCCACTTTGGCGTCGGGAGCGATGATCGCGCTCGGGTGAATGCCGGGCGTCGGCTTGGGCCACAAGAACTGTTCGAGACGTGCGCAAAGCCGAGCGAGGCCGACCGACGGATTTGGTACAAAAAGAAAGAGCTGGTTGGGCTTGGGCTCACCTTCAAAATCTGCCGGGAGCAGCACGATGGACGCTTGGGTAGCGCCCACTTCTGGCTTGTACTTTGGATTTCCCAAAAACGAAAGATCTCCGGCTTTCGCGTTTTGCAGAGAGGCGATGCTGTGTACCGATCCTGACGTGGAACCACGACTGCCAGAAGACTGGACGATGGCGGCGATCTCGTCGGCTTTGAGGGAAAAGTCCATGCGAAGTCAGCGTGCATGGAGGTCCACTGCTGGCAATCCGCAAGACACTGAGCACAAAAAAACCCCGCTCGAACGAGCGGGGCTTGTTGAATGCCGGTTTGGCGGAAATTACTTCTTTGCGCCAGGGAAGGTGACGGTCGGAGCACCCTCGGCAGGAGCGGCAGGCTTTGCAGCGGGAGCGGCAGCAGGTGCAGCGGCTGGGGCCGGCGTAGCGGCGGCAGCGGGTTTGCCCTTGTTTACTTCGGCGATCACTTCGTCGCTGATGTCGTAGGCGGCGTCATTGAAGATCGCAGCGTCTTTACGGATGAGCAGCGTGGCGCCCTTCTTTTTGGCGATTTCGGTAGCGCTCTTGCTGATCTCGTCGAGGAGCAAGTTCTGGAAGTTCTGCTGGCGTTCGCCGTAAGCGCGGCGAGCGTTGTTGGCGTAATTCTGAGCCTCTTCACGCTTGGCTTGGATCGTCTGGAGGATCTTTTCAGCCTCGGCCTGCGCCTTCGCTTGGGCGTCCTTGTTGATCGCGGGATTCTTCGTCTGCTCGTCGCTTTCTTTGTACTTCGCGGCGAGGTCGTTGATTTCTTTGCTGCGAGCGCCGAGCTCTTGATCAGCGGTCTGCGCAAATTGCTTCAAGGATTCCTCCTGCTCAGCCACTTTGTAGTGAGCTTGGAAGACCTTCAGGAGGTCGACCACGAGGATCTTGGGCGCAGGTTGGGCTTGAGCAACCAGCGCGGAAACGCCAAAGGCCGCAACGGCCAACATGGATTTAAACGATGTCTTCATATGTGAGGTGTTTTGGAGAGTGAAGGGGTGAATGAATCAGAAACGCGTGCCGAATGAAAAGTTAAACTGTCCACCTTTCTTGTTAAATTTGTCGGTCCGAAGCGGAATGCCGTAGTCCAAACTGAGGGGCGCGCCGGCTACAAACATGCGAAGTCCGAAGCCGAAGTTGTCGTTGTAGTTGATCGGATTGAAGTCGTAGGCGTCGGCATTTACAAATCCGGCGTCATAAAAGACGGCAAAACGCACTGGGCTTACGATGTCCACGGAGTATTCCAAGCTGAGAAGCCCGTAGCTTTTGCCACCCATCGGATAGCCGTAGGCGTCTTTTGGGCCGACGTCGCGATTTTCGAAGCCACGGAGAGAGTAGGGACCACCGAGGTAAAAGCCTTCGTAGCGGTAGTAGTCAAACGGACGGGTTCTGCCGTAGCCGTTCACGACGCCACCGCGAGCGATGATGCCGATCACTTGTTCCTGAGCGTCGAAAATATTATAGAACTGCGAGGTGCGGAGTTCCAAAGTGTAGTAATCGAGATCGCCGCCCAAGTAGCCACCGGCAACGTTGGTGTTGAGTTCGATGCGGTTGCCACTGGTGGTATTGACGATTTTGTCGCGCGTGTCGCGAAGCAGCTGGAACCCGGCCTTCGAAATCTGCTGTTTGCCGGCGGCGGCGTAAAGATACGAGCTTGAGACGTCGGAAATTTTGTCGATTTCGTAAGTATAGGAAAGAGTGCCTTCAACTAATTCGAAGAGGCGCTTGCGGAGGTAAACCGTACCACCGGTGCGCATCAGGTTGTAGTAGGTATTGTCGTAGTTGCTGCTCGTGTGGAAGAGCTCAAAGCCAAGCGCTAGCTGACGCTGCATCACCCAGGGCTCTTCGAACGAGAGGGTGATTTCCTTGGAATAGGAACCAGTTTGCAGGCGGATGCGGAATTTTTGTCCGTCGCCTTGGAAAAAGGACTTCCGATTAAACACGTCGAAGTTCGACTGGGTGACTTCGGCGAAAAAAACCAGTTTTTCGAGGGAGCTGTAGCCGGCGCCGAAGGAAAGATTGCCGGTGCGGTCTTCCTTCACGGCCACCTTGAGGTTGCGGCGGCCGGGAATGTTGGTTGTTTCTGGCGAAAGGTTTTGGTCGCTGAAGAAACGCGTGTTTTCCAAGCGCTGTTTGCTGATCTTCATGCGAATGGTGTTGAACACTTCGCCAGGGCCCAACGTGAGTTCGCGAAGGATCACCAGGCTCTTCGTCTTGGTGTTGCCTTCAATGTGGATGGATTCGACGTAGAACTTTTCGCTCTCGTTGACCTCGTATTCCAGATCGATGTTGCCGGTCTGGATGTTCGGCTTTCGGTTCGGGTGAACGCGCGTTTCGAGGTAACCGTCCTTGCCGTAGAAGTCTTCCAGCGTTTCGACGTCCTTATCGATTTTCGACGGCGTGAAAACCATTCCGGTCTTCTGCTTCACCAAGCGCTTCAACATGCGCGAGGAGTGCAGTTTGTTTCCGGTGAAAGAGATTTCGCCCACTTTGTATTGCCGGCCCTCGCTGATCTGGATGGTGAGAACCAGTTTTTTCGGCGTCGGATAATCGTAGATGATTTTATCCTGCGGAATATCGACGTCGAGGTAACCCTGTTCGCGATAATAATCACGCAGCTTGTCCAAGTCGTCCTCGAAAACCTCGTCTTTGAGGCGGCCGGAACCCGTCAGCCAAGAGAGCCACCAGTGGCGGCGCGTTTCCATGGCTTTGACGATGGGGCCGTCGAACATGCCCCACAGCACGTGTGCTTTGAAGTGATCGTTGCCGATGAAACGAATGTCGGCGATTTTGACTTTGCTGCCCTCTGTGACTTTGAAAATGACAGTGCCGAAGCCTGTACTGCGGTCGCGCTCAACGGTGTAGGTGATAGCGACTTGGTTGTAGCCGTTCTTTTGGTAGTATTCCTTAACCTTCTCGGCGTCTTCTTTGACCTGACGTTCATCGAGAGCCTCGTTGATCTTGGTCTTAACTTCCTTCTCAAGGCGATGGCTCTTCACCTTCTTGTTGCCTTCGAAACGGACGGCGAGCACGCGATATTTCGGCGTTACCTCGATCGCCAAATTAATAACGCGGTTGGGAAGAACTTCGCGTTTTACCTCAATGAATTCGAAGAGGCCGGTTTTGTAGAGCGAGCGGATGTCGCGATCGATGAGCGTGTCGTTAAGATCGGTACCCTCGCGAATTTGCATATTCGCCCGGACGACCTGCTCGCTGACGTTGGCCACGCCCACGAAACGAACCGCGATCGTGCCGATTTTATAGGCGGGCTCGGCCTGTTCCCCCAAGGAAGCGGGTGCCATTGGATCCTGTGCACGTAGCTGCTGACCCGCGATGGCGAGAATTAAGAGAGCAAAAAAGAAGCGAGTGACCTCTTTCAGGAGGTTACTGTGTGAAGTTTTCAAAGCGGGTAATGTCTCGGAGGAAAGTGAGCTTCAGTTCTCCTACCGGGCCGTTTCGTTGCTTGGCAACTATTAACTCCGCAGAGTCGGCAGCGACTTGGAACTTTTCGTCGGCGTCTTTGGGGCGTGCTAGCATTAAAACAACGTCGGCATCCTGTTCGATGGAGCCAGATTCACGGAGGTCGGAGAGTTTGGGCGTGCGATTTTCTTTTTCAGCTGAACGGTTCAACTGACTTAATACAAGCACGGGTACCTCAAGTTCCTTCGCAAGTGACTTCAAACCGCGCGACATTTCGGCGACCTGCTGTTCGCGCGGGACCTTGGGGTCGGTTGGGCTGAGGAGTTGGAGGTAGTCGACCACGATGAAACCGATTGGATTTCTCGCGTGCAGGCGTCGTGCCTTCGCGCGGAGTTCCATGATCGTCAGATGGCTGGAATCATCGATGTAGATGGACGATTTGGAAAATTCATCGGCGGCTTTGAGTAATTCCTGCTGTTCGGTACCGTTTTTCGAGAGCAAGCCGTCGCGGAGCAACTTCATGTTCACCCGCGCTCGCGAGCAAAGCATACGCATGGCGAGCTGGGAGGCGCTCATTTCCAAACTGAAAACGAGCGTAGTGACCGTCGGGCCTTTCTTCGGCATGGCGGCGGCTTCGGCCATGTTGAGCGCGAGCGAGGTTTTACCCATCGAGGGACGCGCCGCTAGGATGATCATTTCCGATTTCTGAAAACCGTAGGTGAGCTGATCGAGATCCTTGAAGCCCGAGGTGACGCCCGTGAGCTCACCTTTTTTCATCATCATCTTGTTGATGATGCCCATCGCCTCCATGGTGGGCTCCTTCATCGACTTCGCGGCGTCGGAGATGCGGTCCTGCGTGACCTTGAAGATATCCTGCTCGACCTTATCGATGAACTCCTCGAGACCGCCTTGGTAAGTATAACAATTTTCAACCGCTCCCGTGGCGACTTTGATCAATTCGCGCAGCAGGTAGAGCTCGCGGATTTTTTCGATAAAATACGCCGCCTGCGCCGTCGTCGGAATGCGTCCGCTGATCTGCGTGAGAAACGCGTAGCCGCCGATTTCGTCGAGTTGCTTGGAGGTTTTTAACTCTTCGGCAAGGACAGCGAGATCGATCGGTGTGCCCTTGTTGTAGAGCTCAACGAGCTTTTCGTAAACGAGTCGGTTAGCGGGGCTGTAGAATGCCGCGGGCAACAATTTCCCCTCGAGGCAGCGGGCGATCGTGTCGTTGCCATCGAGCAGGCAGCAGCCGAGCAGATATTCCTCGGCCTCGATGCTGTGCGGCGGGGTGCGGCCAACGGCGAGAGGGGAGTCTGAGTGGTCGCTGGAGCCGTTTGGGCGTGGACGACGGTTAGTTCTAACAGCTTCTTCGGGCATTTACGGCAAAGGGGAGAGAACAGTCGGTAAGGTGCGCGCGAGCAAGCAGGACTTACTTAGAAGTTGCGGACGAGTTGTTCACAAAAGCGATTGTTAAACGCGGAGTTCGGGGTGGTACGAACCTTCGCGATCTTTGCGCGCTTTGCGTTAAAAAGTTCGGTAGGATCAGATTTTCGACGCAAAGCTCGCAAAGGCCGCAAAGAACCAAAAACAAATTAGGTCTTCCGACCGGCGGCTGAATGGGGAGTGAGTTGTTTCGAATATGCTCCGTTTTCCTTCGGCACGCCTACGAAGTATAACAAAAAAGCCGCACCAAGTGTGGCGCGGCTTTTGAAATCTTTGTCGCAAAAACCTTATTCGGCTTTTTCGTCCTTTTTGGCTTTCGGACGGCGGGCCGACTTTTTCTCGGTCACTTCGCCTTTGGCCTCTTCGGCAGGAGAGGCTTCGATCGGGTTCTCCGAAACGACGTCGAAGCTCAAGTCGACGCTGACGTCAGCATGGATACGAATCTTGGTCTCGTGTTTACCCAACGTCTTCACGGGCGTGTGGAGGTGGATCTTCTTCTTGTCGATTTCGACGCCGGCCTGAACGAGCTTGTCGTAGAGGTCTTGCGAGGTGATCGCGCCGAACATCTTGCCACCTTCGCCCGTCTTCACGGCGAACGCGATGCTGACCTTCTCGATCTGCTTCGCGAGGGCTTGCGCACCGGAGAGTTCCTTGATCTCGCGCTCAGCGCGGCGCTTCTTGAGGGACTCGACCTGCTTGCGATTCGCCGTGGTGAGCGAAGCCGCGATTTTGCGCGGGAGGAGAAAATTGCGGGCGTAGCCGGCGCGGACTTTGACCTGGTCGCCTTCGGCGCCGAGACCTTCAACGGGCTGGAGGAGGAGTACTTCGCTGTGAGCCATGATAGGATGTGTGTTAAATTGTGTTGCGGCGAATCGGATGGATGTGGCGCGCGGTGATATACGATGAAAGATTTTGCGGAGCCGGATCGAATCTCAGGCTCGCGGGAGGCTGTCAACGCCGTAATTGCTTCTGTTCGAGAAAGGCTGTTTTTACAGGCAAATCGCGCCTTTGGAAAAATCCCCTTGCCAAGGCCGCACAGACTCTCTGTTTTCTTCCGCTCTTCTCATGCAAAAGACCAAAAAGTCTGTCGCCAAGCGCTTCAAATTGTCCGCCAAGGGCAAGCTGATCCGCCGCACGCCTGGCTTCCGTCACTTGCTCGCCTCCAAGAGCACCAAGCAGAAACGCCGTGCTACCAAGGACAAGCTCGTGGCAGATGGCCATGCAGAGCCGCTCAAACGCTGCCTGCCGTTCGGCCTCTAAACGAAGCAAAACCATAACCGCGCCAGCCGGGTGAATCCCAACGAGACGACCCGGCGGCCTTTAACCAACATAAAATAACATGCCTCGTGTCACAAACTCCCCCGCGTCGCGCAAGCGCCGCAAAAAAGTACTGAAGTACGCCCGCGGCTACTTCGGTAGTAAATCCAAGCTCTTCCGCTACGCGAAAGAAGCCGTCCACCATGCGTGGCAGTACGCTTACGATCATCGTAAGAAAAAGAAGGGCGATTTCCGCTCTCTCTGGATCGTACGTCTGAACGCTGCCTGCCGCAACGCCGGCATCACCTACAGCCGCTTCATCGAAGGCCTCAAGGCCGCCAATATCGGTCTCGACCGCAAGGTCCTTTCGGATATCGCGATTCGCGACGAGGTTGCCTTTAATGCCCTGGTCAAGAAAGCCCAGGACGCGTTGAAGACCAAGGCCGGCGCAAAGGCCTAAACTCTTAAAAACGCGAGCCCTGGCGGCTCGCCTCCCTTCTCAGTCATTACTGGAGGACGGGCCTCAACCGAGGTGCCGTCCTCTTTTTTTGTTTTCCGACAGAATTAACCGAATGGACAAAATAGAATACGATCTAGCTGGACAGGTGATCGGCCTCGCCATGCGTGTTCATTCGGTCCTCGGACCCGGCTTTCTCGAATCGGTTTATCAAAACGCTTTGATCCACGAACTACGCAAAGCGGAATTTAAGGTCGAATCGGATAAGCGCCTGAAAGTTAAGTACGACGAGGTGATTGTCGGAGATTTCGTCGCTGATCTTTTGATTAACGATGCGCTCATCGTGGAGAATAAATCCGTGCAAAATCTCGTTGTAGCGCATGAAGTGCAGTTAGTGAATTACCTGACCGCGACAGGACTGGATGAAGGTTTGCTGCTGAACTTCGGTGCTGCGCGCTTAGAATTTAAAAAGAAGTTTCGTCAACCTAAACCAATTCCACAGAACTGATCGGATTCGGTTCATTTTGTTCATTCTGTCTAAATTTTCTTCATGCAAGACCAACTCACTGCCCTCTTGGCGAAGGCTCAAACCGAACTCCCTGCACTTAAGACCCGGCCCGAGTTCGAAGCCGCCAAGGCCCGTTACGTCGGCCCCAATGGCGAACTCACTGCCCTCATGAAGCAGATGGGCTCCGTGCCAAAGGAACAGAAGCCGATCATCGGCAAGGCGATTAACGAAACCAAGGGCAACCTCCAAACGCTCCTCGACGCCGCGCTTCGCAACATCGAAGCCGCCGAGTTGCAGGCGCAACTCGGGCCTGCGGTGGATCCGACCTTGCCGTCGCCCGATCCGGAGTTTGGCACGCATCATCCGCTCACGATGGTCCGCGAGGAGATGTGCCGCATCTTGCGCAAGGTCGGTTTCTCGGTGGTCGAAGGTCCCGAGGTTGAAACCGAGTACTACTGTTTCGACGCGCTCAACACGCCGCCCGATCACCCTGCGCGCGATGCCCAGGATACGTTTTATTTTCCTGATGCCGCGAAGTTCGGCAATGTTTCTAAAAAGCACCAGAACGAGAAATATCTCCTGCGCACCCACACCTCGTCCGTGCAGATCCGCACGATGCTCAAAGGCAAGCCGCCCATCCGCATCGTCTCGCCCGGACGCGTTTATCGCCGCGACACCACCGACGCCACGCACTCGGCGAACTTCCACCAGCTCGAGTGCCTTTATGTCGATAAGAACGTCACAGTCCGCGACCTGAAGGCGTTGCTCGATTATATTTTCGCCTCGCTGCTCGGAAAAGAGACGAAGACGCGTTTCCGTCCGCACTATTTCGGCTACACCGAGCCGAGTTTCGAAGTCGATCTTTCCGCCAAGCACTTGCCCAAGGTGAACAAGGAGTGGATTGAAATTGGCGGTTGCGGTATGGTCGACCCGACGGTATTTGATGGTGTCGGCTACGATTCTTCCGTTTGGAGCGGCTATGCGTTTGGCATGGGCCTCGAACGTCTCGCGATGCTGCTCTACGGCATCGATGATATCCGCTATTTCTACCAAAACGATGTGCGTTTCCTGAAGCAGTTCGCGTGAACAGAAGCGATAAGCGAAAAGCGAGAATCGAGCATGGAACAGACGTCAGCAAAAACCTTTCGTGATCTGCTCGCGTGGCAGAAGGCGCATGCGTTTGTGTTGAACGTATATCACACGTCTGAATCGTTTCCTGCTACTGAACGTTACGGGATTACTTCTCAGCTTCGACGCGCGGCGGTGAGTGTTGCCGCAAATATCGTCGAAGGCTTCCGTAAGCGCGGTAAAGCCGACAAGCTGCGTTTCTATAACATTGCTCAAGGTTCTGCTGATGAGTGCCTCTATTATTTGATTCTAGTGAATGATCTAAAATTTGGGAACTCGTCGCCATTGCTTGCTCAGCTCGACGAAGTTTCTCGTCTACTCCAAGGATATATGAACGCATTTCGGAAGTGAGGCTCGCTCCTCGCTTCGCACTGCTCGCTACTTCAAAATGAAAATTTCCCTTAACTGGTTAAAGTCCTACATCAAACTCGACGCCTCCGTCGACGAAATCTGCCGCGCGATCACGTTCCTCGGTTTTGAAGTCGAAGAGGTGATTCGCACCGGCGCTCCCGAGCTCAAAAACGTGGTCGTCGGCGAAATTCTCACGCGCGCGAAGCACCCTAACGCCGACAAACTTTCGGTTTGCACCGTGGACGTTGGTTCGGCGGGCGGCGTCAAGACGATCGTCTGCGGCGCGCCCAATTGCGACGCTGGTAATCGCGTGCCCGTGGCGCTGCCCGGCGCAGTGTTGCCTGGCAATTTTGTAATCAAGCAGGCCAAAGTCCGCGGCCAGCTCTCCGATGGCATGATGTGCTCGGCCAAGGAGCTCACGATTTCGGAAGAGTCCGCCGGCTTGTTGATCCTCGATGGCAAACCGGAACTCGGTACGCCAATCAACGCCGTGCTGCCTGCGGGCGATGTGGTATTCGACATCGAAGTGACGCCGAACCGTCCCGACTGCCTAAGCCACCTCGGTATTGCCCGCGAACTCGCCGCGTGGTTCAAACTCGACCTCAACTATCCAGAAGTTGCATTCACTCCCGCCGCCGCCGATCCGACCACGCGTGAGGATTTGCTGAAATTAGTTCGCGTCGATTCCAGCCACGATTGTCCTCTTTACACAGCGACAGTAATCACGGGTGTAAAGATCGGGCCGAGCCCCGCATGGATGCAGGAGCACCTCAAAGCCGTTGGTCTGCGCCCGATCAACAACGTGGTCGATATTTCGAATTACGTTTTGCTTGAGTACGGCCAGCCGACGCACGCGTTCGACGCGAAGAAAATCGGCGGCCAACAGATCATCGTTCGCCATGCGATCGACGGCGAAAAGCTTGTCACGCTCGATGGCAAGGAGCGCGTTTTGAACCATCACATGCTGGTAATTGCCGACGCTGCGAAACCGCTCGTGATCGCCGGTGTGATGGGTGGCGAAAACTCGGGCGTCGACGGCACGACGACCGATCTCGTGCTTGAAAGTGCGTATTTCCGCCGCCAATCGATTCGCGCCACTTCGCGTAAATTGGCTCTTTCGTCTGATTCGTCTTATCGCTACGAACGGGGTGTTGATCCGCATTCGCTGGAAGAGGCGACCCATCGCGCGATCGACCTCATTCTTTCGATTGCCGGCGGTAAAGTCGCTGGCCAGACGACGCGCATTGGCGCGGACGTCCCGTGGCAGCGTGAAATTTTGGTTACCCCAGGCTACATTAACGAGAAAGTTGGCTTCACGATTCCTGAGGCCGATATTCGTGCCGCGCTCGAATCGCTCGAACTCACGATCGTTCGCGAACAGCCGACGCCAGAACGCGGACCGGCAATGACGGTTTCGATTCCGAGCTGGCGTGACGATCTCGACCGGCCCATCGACTTGGTTGAGGAAGTGCTGCGCGTCTACGGCACCGAAAAGATTCCAGCCAGCGTGGTGATGGCGCCTGGTTTGGTCGCTGACGATGATCCGATCGGTACCTTTAACCAAAGAGTCGCCGACCAACTCGTCGGTCAACGTTTCCACGAGTGTGTGAATTACACGCTACGCTCGCAACGCGAGTTGCAGGCGTGGGTTTCGCCGACTGCGGTCGCCGAGCTCGCGCTGGCGAATCCGTTCGTCGAAGACCAATCGCATCTGCGCTCCTCGCTAATTCCTGGTCTGCTCGAGTCGCTGAAGCTCAACCAATCGCGCGGCGTATCTGCTTCGCGCTTGTTCGAGACGGGCCGCGTTTTCATCGAACGAGACGGCGCGAGCTTCGAGTGCGTGTCTGCGGCTTTTGTCATCCTGGAAAATCCGGCGGATCGCAATTGGCTGAAGCGTGAGGCCGCGGATTTCTACACGGCGAAGAGCATTGTCTCAGGACTTGCGACGATCGGCGGCGTTGACCTCGCACGTCAGCCGTTGCAACCGGTCGATCAAACGCATCGCGGCTGGCAGCAGGGGCAATCCGCCGTCGCTGGCGAGATGCAGCACGGCTGGGGCGCCGCGTTCGGCCTTGTCGATTTGGCGATGGTTAAAGCGCTTGGCATCGAAGGTAAAATCTACGCCGGCACGTTCACGATTTTGCCCGAGAAGTTGGCTTCGGCGGAAGCGCACCGCCGTTATCAACCGTTCAGCTTGTTCCCAGCCGCGTTGCGCGATCTCGCGCTTGTCGTTGATCAGAACCTGTTGGCTTCTGAAGTTCAGAAAACGGTGGCAAAACTCGCTCGTGCCGCGGCCGGCTCGGCATTTGCTCTCGAATCGATCGATGTATTCGACGTGTACCAAGGCAAAGGTTTGCCTGAAGGGAAAAAGAGCCTCGCGTTCTCGCTGGTTTTCCGCGCCGCCGATCGCACGCTGACCGACGACGAAGTAAACACTGCGTTCAATAAATTGCAGGCCGATATTACCGCCTCCACTGCCTATCAAATCCGGAAATAATTTCCACAGAAGGAAATAAAGATAACGAAGCGATTAAAGTTCTTCCCCAACCAAACGCTAGAGCGCAGTCACTTGATTCTATCGCATAAAAGAACGCTTCGTTCCCTTCGTTAACTTCTGTTTAATAAATCTCATGTCTTCCCCCACCGACCTCAATATCGACCATGTGGCCAACCTCGCGCGTCTCGCCTTGACGCCCGAGGAGAAGGCGAAGTTTTCCGCGCAACTCGGCGACGTCCTCACCTACATCGAGCAGCTCAGAAAAGTCGACGTCAGCGGCGTTGAGCCGACGGCGCACGCCTTCCCGGTTTACAATGTTTGGGCAGACGACGTCGCGCAGCCTGGACTTCCGGTGGAAGCGGCGCTCAAAAACGCCCCCGCCCAGCGCAACAACATGATCGTGGTCCCGAAAGTCGTGGAGTGAGCCGAACATGTCTTCAGAACTATTCTACAAATCCGTTACTGAGCTCTCAGACTTGCTCGAGGCGAAGAAGATTTCTTCGGTCGAGCTGATGCAGGCGGTGATAAGCCGGACCAAAGCCGTAGATCCAAAGGTCAAAGCTTTCAACTCGTTTGACGAGTCCGATGCTCTTGCGCAGGCCAAGTCGTCCGACGAGCGCCGCGCTGCCGGGCAGGCGAGGGGACCCCTCGACGGCATTCCCGTCGGAATGAAGGACGTTATTTCCGTCGCGGGGCAGCCGCTGACAGCGTCCTCGAAAATGTTGGCCAACTTCGTTTCGCCGTATGACGCCACTGTCACGAAAAAGTTGAAGAGTGCCGGTGCGATTTGCTGGGGCCGTTTAAACCTCGACGAATTCGCGATGGGTTCGTCGACGGAGAACTCGGCGTTTCACACGACGTGCAATCCGTACGATCTTGAACGCGTTCCGGGCGGCAGTTCTGGCGGCAGCGCGGCCGCGGTCGCGGCAGGCGAAGCGATCGTGACGCTCGGTTCCGACACCGGCGGTTCTATTCGTCAACCAGCGGCGCTCTGCAATGTCGTCGGCATGAAGCCGACCTACGGTCTCGTTTCGCGCTACGGCCTGATCGCGTTTGCGTCGTCGCTCGATCAGATCGGTCCTTTCAGTAGGTCGGTTGAAGACGCGGCGATCACGCTGGGTGCCATCGCCGGCCACGATCCGCTCGACTCAACGTCGTTTAAGACTGAAATTCCAAACTATCGCGCAGAACTAACCAAACGCAAAGGCCCGTGGCGTCTCGGTATTCCGAAGGAATATTTCGGCCAGGGCCTCGATCCCGAGGTCGCAGCTTCGGTTGAGAAGGCCATCAACTTCTATGAAAAGATGGGCTGCGAAGTGAAAAACGTTTCGTTGCCACACACCGAGTACGGCGTGGGTGTGTACTACATCATCGCTACCGCCGAATGCTCGTCGAATCTCGCCCGTTACGACGGCATTCGCTACGGCCATCGCTCGAAAGACGCCAAGGACATTATTGAAGTCTATTTCAAATCGCGCGCCGAAGGTTTCGGCCCCGAGGTGAAGCGCCGTATCATCCTTGGCACCTACGTACTCTCGAGCGGTTACTACGATGCCTATTACTTACGTGCGCAGAAAGTCCGTACCCTCATTCGCCAGGACTTCCTGAATGCGTACAAGGAAGTCGACGCGATCCTTACGCCGACGTCGCCCACGCCCGCTTTCAAAAGAGGCGAAAAGGCCGCCAACCCGCTCGCGATGTATCTAAGCGACATCTACACTATCGGTGTGAACCTTGCTGGGCTGCCAGGCATTAGCATTCCCTGCGGTTTCTCGAAGGGCGGGTTGCCGATTGGTCTGCAAATCATCGGCCAACCTTTCCAAGAAGCCGAACTTTTTGCCATCGCCCACGCCTACGAAAAGGCGCACGACTGGGCCGCCAAAACTCCGAACCTTTAAATCTGGAACCCTGAAAATCAGGAAATGCAATTTCGAAGCTGAGAGCACTTCCGTTTCCAGCGTTCCCGAGTTCCACATTAATTTTTACCCGAAATGAAATACGAAGCCGTCATCGGACTTGAGGTCCACGTTCAGGTTAAGACGCGGTCGAAGATGTTCACGCGCGTCGCGGCCGGCTACGGTCACGACGAGAATACGCTGACCGATCCGGTTGTGCTCGCGTTGCCTGGTGTGCTGCCGGTCATGAACAAGGCGGCGCTCGACGCGATTATCAAAGCGGGCCTCATGCTCGGCTGCGAAATTGCGCCGGTTTGCAAGTGGGACCGGAAAAACTATTTCTATCCAGACTCACCGAAGAACTACCAGATCTCACAGTACGACCAGCCGATTTGTCTCAATGGATCGGTTGAGATCGAACTTCCCGGCGCTGCTCGTAACGTCATGGGCGAGCACAAAAAAATCGCGCTCACTCGAATCCATCTCGAGGAAGACGTCGGCAAGCTGAACCACGGCGCGGTCGATTCGCTCGTCGACTATAATCGTGCGGGCACGCCGCTGATGGAAATCGTTTCTGAGCCCGTGATGCACACGGCCGACGAAGCCTTCGCGTACCTCACTTCGCTGCGCAACACCATGGTTTACGGCGGCATTTCCGACTGCGACATGGAAAAAGGCCAGATGCGCTGCGATGCCAACATCTCGATCCGTCCTGTCGGTAGCACGAAGTTGGGCACGAAGGTCGAGCTCAAGAACCTGAATTCGATTTCCTTTGTCCGCGACGGCATTGCCCACGAGATCGCCCGACAGATCGCCGTCGTTGAAAGCGGCGGCGTGATTGTGCAAGAGACCCGCGACTACGACGGCCAGACGGGTGCGTCGCAATCGTTGCGCTCGAAGGAAATGGCTCACGACTATCGCTATTTCCCGGATCCGGATTTGATGCCGGTGAAAGTGGACGACGCTTGGAAGGCTCGCATTCGGGCCGAGTGCCCGGAGCTGCCTTTCGACAAACAGCGCCGCTTTTTCGACCAATACCAGGTGCCGTATACAATTACTTCAGTGCTTGTGCCAGATCGTGAGCTGAGCGACTATTTTGAAGAAGCCGCCAAGCTCTCCGGCAAACCGCAGGCCGCTGGCAACTGGATTGTGAACGACCTGCTTCGCGAAGTCGGCAATGCCAAAATCTCGCTCGCCGAATCGAAAGTGAAGCCCGCGCATATCGCCGCGCTCGTGAAGCTCATCGATGCAGGCACGGTGCTCAACAACGCTGCGAAGGAAATCTTTGTCGAAATGTTCGCGACGGGCGATCTGCCGGAAGCAATCGCGGATCGCCGCGGCTTGAAAGCTACGCCGACGGACACTGGCGAACTTGAGCAGTGGTGCCGCGATTCCATTGCCGCGAACGCGAAAGCCTTTGCCGAGTTCAAAGCAGGCAAGGACAGCGCGATCAACGCTTTCAAGGGGCCGGTGATGAAAGCGTCGAAGGGCAAGGCGAATCCAAAGCTCGTCGACGAAACGCTGCGCAAACTGCTCGCCTCGATGTAACCGGCAGTTGCCGCCGATAGCCGTTTCTCTATTCCAGATAAGGAGTGTTGCTAGGTCTGTCGTTATTTTTAACGACAGGCTCCAGGGAATAACGCCTCGTCAGGGGAGGGGTGTGTTTTGTAGCATCTCGATGCCCTGTCGTGAGGGAGACGTTGGTCTCACAGCGTCTTCCCATCGCACTAACTCCAGTCCGCCTCAACCTATGATCACTCCTTTCAAAAATCGAAAGGCTGGTGGTAGTTCCCAGTCGAGTAGACGTTTTTCTACCTTACTTTTGGTTTGTTTAGTCACTAGTTTGACTCTGTCGGCCCAAGCTCAACTCACTTGGATGCGCAGCGATAAAAAAGGAGCCGTTCCTGCCGGTTCGGGCACGAGCGTGCGCTTGAAAGTGGCTGCGGGAGAAAAAGTCACCTACTACACTTCTGACTTCCCGCCGATCACGTTGAGTGCCCCGGGGGTGATCGCGAAGGTGTCTCTCACGGTTTCGTTGGAAGGAGATATTGCCGGAATGGCCGCGAATAATGTCCGCTATTTTGGGCTGGGACTTTTCAATTCCAACGGCACCTCGCCCGGCAACAGCTTTGCCGACGACAGCGGTTATTTGTTTACGTTTAAAGGTTCGGCTATCGATAGCGGCTTTATCGAATTACGGAAACGTTTGGGCAACGGCAAATCGCCCAGCTTGAATCCTCCGAGCGAGGCGCGCGTAAACATCAACAGTTCAAAAAACATTCAGGCGGCAGGATCAATCGCCGCCAATGCCCCGTATAAAATCGTTTTTCAACTGGCCCGTAGAGCTAACGGCATCGCCTTTGGCGAAGGTCGTGACTCTGGCTCAGCCGGTGTCTTCATTTCCGGGGGTGGTGCGGCGATGGCAATTTATTCGTCGGAGGCAGATGCGAGCCCTGAAACCACGACGTTTAATGAGTTCGGTATTTTCCTCGAGAATCGTTCGTCGACCGACGCTTTCGTGGTGATCGATTCACTGCAGCTTGAGTTGCGCAAAGATGGCGAACTGATTGCTGAAACCACCAAGCCCACGCTGGTCGCCCAGCCTGCTGACGCGATTGCGCTAGTGGGTTCGCGCGTTACTTTTTCGTCGGATGCGACCGGTGGGGCGCTGACCTATCAATGGTTGAAGAATAAAGTGAATATCCCCGGGGCTGTTGGAAAGGACTACGTGATTGACGAAGCCAAGCTTGACGACGCGGGTCTCTATTCAGTGGTTGTTTCGAATCCGTATGGCTCGATTGAAAGCTCACCGGCCTCTTTGCAACTGAAGCAGATGATCGCGCTCAAGCCGGACACCCCGCCGGTCGAGCAGCTCATCTTCGAGGAAGATTCCGTCGATACGAAGCCGGAGTTCAGGAAAATGCCGCGTATTCGTTATCCAAGTACGCTCAAGCAGCGCACGATCAGCGGCACGACGGTCATTCGTTTTGTCGTGACGACGGAAGGTTACGTCGACGCGCTCCAGTTTGTGAAATACGCCGATCGCGAACTCATCGAGCCGCTGATGAACTCGTACCAAAAAGCCCGCTATAAGCCCGGCCTCAAAAAAGGTAAACCGGTCTGCACGCGCGTCACCGTGACAATTCCATACGAGACGCCGTAAGCGCAAAATTTGTAAGACAGCCGGGCTTCGGTTCCAGGAGCCCGGCTTTTACTGTCTGCTCAACTGGATGAACTCGCTGGGATTGTCTTGGCACGGGTTTCCGCTGAGCCTTTCGAACGTGAAACGCATCTTTCTACTCGTTGTTGGCCTGCTCGTCGGGTTTTCGTCTCCGGTTTTCTCAGTCGAAAAGCCGAATGAAAAAAGTGGCCCGTTCTCGACGATGTTTTGGACCTGGCAGGACGACGCGATCGAGAACCCGAACGTGCTCTTAAAACAACTACACGAATTGAAATCCGCCGGCTTCGACGGGCTCTTTGCGATGCCGCGCGCCACACGTTACCAGATCTTTGACGACGAGATGATCGCTGCGGTCAAACTGGCCAGCGATGCCTGTCAGCGCGAGGGCATAGAATTCATCTGGGGCCCGGATCCACGTTTTGGAGCCCACTACATCATTGGGAAAACCGGCTTTGGTGCTGAGGTTTTGTTAACGGGCGCCGAATTTCTCGCGAAAACGCCTCCGCAAAATAGCACGGCGCCCGCGGATCGCGCCATGCTCAACGAGTGCAAAGTCGAGAATGGCCGCTATTCGCTGCGCTATAATTATCCGCAAAAACGCGACGTTCATATGTTGACGGAAGTCGGCCTTTGGCTGAACCCGATCGGCGTGGACAAGGTTTTCGCTTATCAGCGAAAGGACGGCCAGGTAGTGAAATCGTCGATACGCGACATCACCGCGCAGCATCATTTTTTTATCAACCGGAGTCTCTATTACGTGGAGGTGTTTGGAAAACCGGAATTGCCGCCGGGCGAATGGTGGGTCGTGGCGTTTCCGCGGTTCGCCACGAACCTGTACGCTTTTGACGCGCCGGAGCATGAGCAGGAAATGATGAAGCTGCTCGGCCGTTACAAAGCTGAAGGCATTCGCTTCAACGGATTCTGGTGGGACGAACCAGGCTACTATCTCCAATTCGGACACTATGCCATCAGTGAGCGCATCTACCGCGATTTTCACAAAAAGTATGGCTACGATTTAAAGGACAAACTGTACGCACTGTTGCTCTCACTTGACGATGAAAGTCAGATGCGCGTTCGCGATGACTATTTCCAGCTGGTGATGGACTATGTGTTTGGTGCTGAGGAACGGATGTGGAAAGAAGGTGAAAAACGGTTTGGGCCGCTGCGCATGGGAATTCATCAAAACTGGCACACCATTCCTGACAACATGTACCACGGCTCCGCTGATTATTGGCGCGGGCTCGCGGCACTCGATTCTGGCTACACCGACGCGGGGAGCTTTGAAAAATATTTTAAGTCCGACCTCGCTTCAAAATACGAGGAAGTTTCGTACATGATTTTGGCCACCAGTCTTGCTCGCTACTCGAAGACGGGTCGTGCCTATTTCAATCAGTGGGGAGTGAATTACGATGCGCCGGTTCCGATCTATTGGAACGATCTGATGGCGCTGTTTTCCAATCATTGGATTCAGCATTCGTACGGAACTACCAAAGGGATCGGCGCGGGCCGGGATTTCGGACCTGGTTTCCCAAACCATTCTACGTGGCCATTGCTCCCGTCGCTCATCGAGAAGACACGACGCGTGTATGATATTACTCAATACAGATTGCCCGTTGCCGAGGTGGCTGTGGTTTGTCCGCTGGCAACGATGATTGTGGGGCGTGAACCCGAAAACGACGAAATCATGAGCAAAGTTAACCGGCTGGTCGGCGCGATGCCGGCTGCGGGAGTGCAGGTGGATATGATTTCGGATAACTGGCTCGCTGAGGGCGTGCTCGAAAACGGTGTGCTGCGAGTGGGTAGGCACAGCTATAAAGCGATTGTCTTGCCGTGTGCACGCGTAGTGACCGCAGGAGAAATCGCAGTGCTCGAGAAACTTGTCGCTGCCAAATTTCCAATTCACGTGATCGACGAAGAGCCCGCAACGACAGTTGAAGGAAAGCGCGTTTCGCTTGGCCTGCCCGTGGCGTTCAAAATCGAAGCCGACGCGAGTGGCTTGGTTGCCGCGATTTCCAAGATGAAGCTGCCTTCCCCTGTCACCGCTTTGCCGGGGGCGTATGTCTCGGTGATTCCGTCGGACGGCGACGATCTTCTGGTGGCGATTATGCCGATTACTCCCAGCGCGACTGTATCGGGACAGATATTGTGTCGCGGCCAGAAGGTTATGGTTAAATCTGCTGCGAGTTTATCGATTTACCGTGTAGGGCGTGAAGGCGTGAAGCGCGAACTGTAGGGTTTTGCACCTGCAGGGATTTTCTTGGCAGACGGTTTCATGACAAATCTCTGACAAATTTCTGACCGGCGGATGACAACTCCGACGGCGTTTTATGGTGAGATCTGGGACGTCAAACGGATCTCACATGAAAACTAACTTCATCTCAAAAATCGCGGCCGCACTTGTTGGTGTGTTGTCGCTTGTAGCGTGTTCGGCTAAGTCTCCTGAGGAAACGGTTCAGCTTCGCATCGATGTCGACCGGTCGGTTCTGCCGGCGGGAAGTACCTCGCGGGCCGTGGTAAAAGTTTGTCTCGATGGACTTCGTCTGCCGCGGGCGGAAGCTCGTCCTCCAGTAAATCTTTCGCTGGTGATTGATCGCTCAGGATCGATGGAAGGGGAAAAATTGGCGCGTGCACGTGAAGCCGCGCTCGAGGCACTGAGCCGTCTGGCCCCTGACGACATTTTGTCCGTAGTTACATACGACACCGAGGTTCAGACGCTCGTGCCCGCCCAACGTGTTGGCGATGGAAGGGCGATTGGCGCAGCCATCCGCGGGATCAGGTCTGGCGGTAGCACGGCACTTTTTGGCGGTGTGTCGCAGGGAGCCTCTGAAGTGAGAAAACACATCGAAAATCGACGCTATGTTCACCGCGTTATTTTGCTATCGGATGGTTTGGCGAATGTGGGCCCGCAGAGTCCGGAAGAGTTGGGGCGTCTGGGGGCGGCGCTGGTCAAAGAGGGCATTTCTGTAACAACGATCGGCCTTGGCCTTGGCTTCAATGAAGACCTCATGACACGTCTCGCCCAGCGCAGCGACGGGAATACCTACTTCGTCGAATCGAGCGATGATCTCCCGCGAATCTTTGCGGGTGAGTTGGGCGATGTACTAAGCGTTATCGCACGTCGTGTGGTTGTGGAAGTCGTATTTCCCGAAGGAGTGCGCCCGCTGCACTTTGTCGGTCGCGAAGGAACGATTCGCGGCCAAAAAGCCGAACTCTCGATGAACCAGCTGTATGGCGGCCAGGAGAAGTTTGCATTAATCGAAGTCGAAGTACCGGGAAATCGGGCGGGCGAAGAGATTGAGATCGCCTCGGCGCAGTTGAGTTACGAAAACGCGGTCACTCAGAAAACTTCGGTGGCGCGCGCGCAGCGCAAAATCATCTTCAGTGGCGTCCGAGAGGAGGTTGTCGCCTCGGCAAATCTGAAGGTTCAGAATGACTATGCCGTGAACGTCATTGCCGTGACGAAAGATAAAGCGGTCGACCTCGTTGACGCGGACCGTCGCGCGGATGCTGCGCAAGCGCTTCGTCAGAAAGCGGCTGAACTGAAAACTACGGCCGCCGCTTACGGCAACGCTCCGATGGCCGCTCTTGCTGCAAAACAAGAACAGGAGGCGGACCGCCTTGAAAAAGAAGGACTGAGCAACGCCGCCCGGAAGACTTATCGAGCCGAAAGCGTTCAGATCATGAATCAGCAGTCTGCATCGAAATAGCCGTTGTCGATAGAATCGGAGCGGTATGCGAATGCCGCTCCGGTGTAGGATCAAGAATGTATCATTGAGGTGCAGGCGAGTAGCCAATTAACTGCTTTCGTGAGCCCCACCATGAGACGCCTCTTCATTTATTGGTTGTTGCTGTTGTTGGCGGCCGCGGGAGTTGGCGGTGGGGCATGGTTTATGTTGAAGCGTGAGAGCGCGCGTCTGGAGGTTAGAAAAAGTTCGACGGAAGCAGCCCGTCGTGCAGCTGTCGAAGCAAGAGCGCAACTTATAGCTGAAAACGTTGAACTGCTGGTGGGCGACGTGGAAGCCGGTCTCTTGGATACGCTGGCGGAGGTTTCCTCCGAGCAGCTGGACTCGTTTCTCAGCGGCTGGGAGCACAGCAATCCGTTGATTAGGGCTTCTTTTCGATGTGCCCTTGATGGCAAGTTGTTGCGCCCACCTAGCACCGCCACGACCGAAGATGCCCGCGGTTTCCGCCGACGCTTTGCGAAGCGACTGAGCGAAGAGCCGCCTTGGGGACGTGCAGCCTCAGAGGCTGCTCCCGTGATGGCTCAGCGCCAGATGTCGGAAGAGGAACGTAAAGATAGCGCAGACCGGCCGCAGCAACAACTCAGCTTGAACGTCGCAAAAGTGCAGAGCGCACGAAAGGAAACACAAGCGCTCGCCCGCGCAAAAACATCCAATTCTGCCATGGCTGATTTCAAGCAGGAGTTGCGCGAAACGGATCGTTTGGACGGCGACAAAAGACTCGCCGGAGCTCCAGCGGCTGCTCCAGCAAAGTCGGTGGCGGCGCCCGAGCGGAGAGGCTGGGCTCCTATCGTTTCAGAAGGCCGCCTCCATTTGCTCGGTTGGTTACAACCGGCCGGAGAAAACGAGATCCGGGGCGTCGAAGTGGAAATGGCGGCGCTCGTGTCGAGACTGGCTGCGGCGATGCCGTCGGAAATGGCTCTGGATGAAAGTTACGTTTTGCGCGACGATAAGAGCCGGATCATTCACCAAGCAGGCAAAGTGTCCTCCTCGATTGTGACGCCTGAGACTCACGTTCCAATTGGCTCTGCGTTGCTACCAGGCTGGGAAGTTGCGGGATATCTGGCGTATTCAACTTCCGACGACACGTCCGGTTTTCTCACGGTGGGACTGCTGCTAACGTGCTTGCTGGTTGTCGCCATTTTGGTCGGCGGTTCGCTCTTGCTTTTCCAAGCGAGGAGCAGTGCGGCGGACGCTGCGCAAAAAACCTCCTTCGTTTCCAACGTCTCGCATGAGTTCAAAACGCCTCTGACGACCATCCGCCTCTATTCCGAGTTGTTGGAACAAGGAAGGGTAGCGGACGAAAGCAAACGCAACGAATACCTGCGGACGATCGGACGTGAAACTCAACGGCTTGCCCGCCTCGTGAACAACGTCCTCGACTTCAGCCGTCTCGAGCAGGGACGAAAGAAATTTCAGTGCGAGCCGCTCGATGTGGCTCAAGTACTTCGGCAGTTGATTGCGGCTCACGCGCCGCGTGTCGCTGAAGCCGGAATCGTGCTGAAACAGGATTTGCCGATCGGGGAAGTTTCGGCAACGCTCGATCGCGACGCCGTTGAGCAGATTGTCCTCAATCTCCTCGACAATGCCTGCAAATACGCTGCCGAAGGTGGAGAGGTTTTGGTGTCGCTGCGAAATAGGTCTGAAAGAGGCGCCGAAATCCGAGTCAGTGATCGAGGGCCGGGCGTACCGCCGTCACATCGTGAACGAATTTTCGAAAAGTTCCATCGTGTAGACGATGCGTTAACTGCTGAGAAGAGCGGCGCTGGACTCGGATTGAGTATTGCACGGCAACTCGCCCGAGGCATGAACGGAGAGCTAACCTATGAGCCCCGTATTGGCGGTGGTGCGGAGTTCGTTTTAACTTTGCCATGAAAGCCAAGATTTTGATTGCCGAGGACGACGCCAATATTCGCCACGGGCTGAATGCCACTTTGGAGAGCGACGGCTACGCGGTCACGCCGGTCGTTGATGGTGTGCAGGCGCTGAAGGTTTTCGCACAGGACAAGTTCGACCTCGTCATTCTTGACGTGATGATGCCGAAGAAAAGCGGCTACGATGTTTGCCGTGAAATCCGTGCGCGCGACTCACGGATGCCGATCCTTTTTTTAACCGCCAAAGGCGAAGAAATCGACAAGGTGGTCGGGTTGAAACTCGGAGCTGACGACTACATGGCGAAGCCCTTCGGCGTCCATGAACTCCTGGCGCGCGTTGAAGCGTTGCTTAGGCGAGGGAAGCTCGCCGAACCGGCAGTCGCAGGTGAGGGGCTGATGCCGCCCGTTTTTCGTTTTGGCGATGCCGAGGTCGATCGGAAGAAATTTACCGCGACAGTGAAAGGTGAATCGACGCCGCTGACCGCGCGCGAAGTGAAGTTGCTGGAAGTTTTTGCGTCTCATCCCGGAGAGGTGCTCACACGTGACGCTCTCTTAAACGCAGTCTGGGGCATCGACTATCTGGGGACCACACGAACGCTCGACCAGCACGTTGCCCAACTCCGAAAGAAGGTCGAAGTCGATCCGGAATCCCCGAAGGCCATTCTAACAGTGCACGGTGTCGGCTATCGCTACGACGCTTGAAAAACAAGCGGCCCATTTGCTGCTGACCGATTCTTGGTTAGTTAAGTCTAGCCATGAACTATCCCGGGATAAACGACGGCAGCGGCCTTACGCGCCGTGATGCTTTGAAAACGCTGGGCGCAACGGCGGCCCTTTTAGGACTGGGGCTTTTCCAACCGACACGCGCCACGGCGGAATCCAGCACGGCCGGTAAAGCACTCGTCCTGCCGAAGCTTCCTTACGCCTACGATGCACTCGAGCCGCATTTCGATGCGCGAACGATGGAGCTTCATCACACGAAGCACCACCAAGCCTATATCAACAACGCCAACAAAGTGCTCGAGAAGTACGCGGACCGACTCGCCGGAGAACCAAACGAAATTCTCACCAAACTGGACGCGTTGCCTGAACCCGATCGCACAGCGCTTCGCAACAATCTCGGCGGGCACGTGAACCACGCTTTCTTCTGGAAAGTGATCGGTCCAAATGCGGGAGGTGCACCTCAAGGCGAGCTCGCGCAAGCGATCACGAAGACGTTTGTCGATTACGACAAGTTTAAGGCGCAGTTCTCCGATGCAGCGATGAAACGTTTCGGCAGTGGTTGGGCTTGGCTCGTCATTTCGCAAGGGCAGTTGGCAATAAAATCCACCGCTAACCAAGACTCACCGTGGATTGATGGCGATATTCCAGTGGTCGGTCTGGATGTTTGGGAACACGCCTACTACTTGAAATATCAGAACCGCCGCGCTGATTACATCGCGGCCTTTTGGAACGTCGTGAACTGGACCCAAGCTGAAGCTCACTTTGGACTGGCTCGGTCGCGCTCCGGACAGGCCTGAGAATCTGACGCGATTTTTGAGCACAAAAAAAGCCCTGCGGCAGCGCAGGGCTTTTAGCAAATTGCGTTTTGATTAGCTCTTGATCGCTGGTGCTTGATTGCGCTGGGGAATCTGCAACGGCGTGCTGGCGATGTTAGCTTGTTCGCGTTGACCCGCGGCTTTTGGCTTTTGGGCGAAGAACTGCACCAAGTGAGAAACCTCCGTGTAGCCGCGAGCTTTCAAAGACTCTTGAATGCGGCTGAGGACGGCGCGGAGTTCGGTCGCGTTCTCTGCGTCCAGTTCCTCCACCTCGTTGGATTCTTTCGAAAGGATATGGTACGGGCTCTCTGTCTCCAGATTGATCTGGTAGAGGCTCGTTCCATTATGAAAGTAGCAGAGGCGAACGAGACCGACTTCTTGGAAGGCCGCGAGGCAACGGTAAACGGTAACCAAGTCACAGGCAGAATTCGCCAAATCGCCATGGATTTGCTCTATGCTCGCCGGCTGCACACGTTTGATGAGCGCTTCCAAAATAGCCAAACGAGGTTGAGTGATTCGCAAACCAGCTGCTTTTAGCCGACTGCAGGCCTCTTCAATGGGCGTCTGCGCTTTCGCCGCTGGTTGTTTAACAGTCGCCAGCGGATGATTAGTCTGGGTCGATGCGATCATAAGGAGCAGCTCTAAATAGGACTATTGTGCGATCTAAACGCAATTTGTAAATCGGTGCTTTTGCAAAAAAACCTCAAAAGCCCTTGTTTCCCCTACACGCCGTATCGGGGTCTCCCTGACATAATTTCAACCCTGGGCTTGAGATTGCTGGCGTTTGGGTCGTATTCAGAAGTCCGCCACTCATTATGCAGGACTTGGATTTTAACGAAGTTGTGGATCAGATTCACAAGGAAGACCCGCGCTACGACCGAAAGGCGTACACATTTATTAGGCACGGCTTGGACCAGACAGTGAAGGAGTTACGAAAAAAAGATGCCGAGCGCGCCCAAAAAAGTCAGCATGTGTCGGGATCCGAACTCTTGGACGGATTGCGCGCGTATGCTCTCGATCAATATGGGCCCCTGACCAAAACGGTGCTCAATTCCTGGGGAATCACTCAGTGCACTGACTTCGGCGAAATTGTTTTTAACCTAATCGATTACAACGTCTTCAGTAAGACGGAGAACGATAGAAAAGAGGATTTTTCCAACATTTACTCGTTTGACGACGCGTTCGTGAAGCCGTTTTTACCGGCTAAAAAGTCCGGCGCGGTTCGCTCCACTCCGTTGGAAACGTCTGAATCCGCCTGAGGTCGCGGGTTGGTAAGCTATCCACTACGTTCGAGTTGCGGGGCTGAGTGTATGCCTGCAGCGTTATTTTTCTATGCCTAAGACCAATCCTTGGACTGCGGATTTCCGGTTGCTTGACACTTTCTGGCGTGAGCCGGTCGAAAGAACCGTGCTTCCGAATGGCCTCACGGTGCTTCTCAAATCGGATCACGCGGCGCCAGTGGCGTCAGTCCAGGTTTGGGTCAAGACGGGCAGTGTTCACGAAGGTGCCCTGCTGGGTGCCGGCTTGTCTCATTATTTGGAGCATTTGCTCTTCAAGGGCACGGAACGCCGCGCTGGTAGGGAAATTTCAACTACAGTTCAAGCGCATGGCGGTTACATCAACGCGTACACGACGTTTGACCGAACCGTTTACTACATAGATCTGCCAGCCGAGCATGTTGCCGTGGCGATCGATATTTTGGCGGACATGGCGTTGCACTCGACTTTGCCCGCCGATGAAGTTGCCCGCGAAAAGGATGTGATTCTGCGCGAGATCGACATGGGGCGCGACGACCCAGACCAGCGGCTAGGCGAAGCGCTTTTCGACACCGCGTTCCGTCAGTATCCGTTCAAGTATCCGATTATTGGTTACAAGGAGATTTTCTCCGGGGTGACGCGGGACGACTTGCTGAGCTACTACAAAGCGCGGTACGTGCCCAACAATATGGTCGTGGTGATCGCGGGCGCGATTGACCGCGACGCCGTGCTCGCCGCGGTATCGGCGCATTTCGGTTCCGCTGCTCGGCAAAGATTGGCGCCTGTCATATTGCCGTCCGAGCCGACGCAGCTTGCGCCGCGTGCCTTGCACCGTTTCGAAGACGTGGAGGTCACACGGGCGGGGCTGGCGTGGCCTATTCCGGGCATCGCGGACGCCGATGCTCCGCTGCTCGACCTGATTTCGGTATTGTTGGGCGGAGGCGATAGTTCGATTCTGTGGCAAGAGATTCGCGAGAAAGCGCGGCTGGTGCACTCCATCGATACACACAGCTGGACGCCGGCGGATATCGGTTTGTTCTACGTTTCATTTACCTGTGATGGCGGTAAACGGGATGCGGCCACGAAGGCGATTGAACGCGTGATTGAGCGGTGTGCTTCGCGTGGCTTCACGGCTGCCCAACTTCGGAAAGCGATTCGTCAGTTGGTTGTAAGCGAGATCAACTCGCGAAAAACCATGAGCGGCCAGGCGGGCCGCCTTGGTGCAGCTGAAGTGGTTGTGGGGGATGTGGGGTATGCCAAAAATTACTTCGACCGGTTGCGCCCAGCGACGAACGCAGATCTGAGGCGAGTGTTGCGCACCTATCTTGTACCGTCGCGATGCACCTCGGTTTCGCTCAACCCCAAGGCTGATCAAGGAACACTGACGAAAAAAAGTAATGTAGGCCCGCGTGCGGTGGAGTTCGAAGAGCTGAAACAAGCGAATGGAGCGCGACTGCTTTTGCAGCACGAGCCGAGTCTCCCAAACCTTCACATTCGTCTGCTCTGCCTGGGTGGAGCGCTTTACGAAGAGGCCGACAGACGCGGTGCTTCGACGCTTCTGGCCACGATGCTGACGAAAGACACGCGGAAGAAAACTGCTGCGGAAATCGCACACTACATCGAGGAAGTGGGCGGCGCGTTTTTCCCGTTTTCCGGCAATAACTCGTTGGGCCTGGCCGTTGAGGTTTTACCGACGGATGTCGACCGGGCACTGGCCGTCTTGGAAGGAGCGATGTTCAGCCCTGCTTTCCGAGCATCCACTTTCAAAACGGAATGCGACGCACAGATTGCGGAGTTGAAACAGGATGCGGACGATGTGGTGTCGGTTGGCCGCAAGCTCGTTCGGAAGAAGTTTTTTGGAGCATATCCGTTGGGTGTGGAACCGTCTGGCGAAGTGGAAACGTTGCAGGATCTTGAGCCAGCGGCTTTGGCTGCACTCTGGAAGAAGCTCTTCGTGTCGGAGAACGTCGTGCTCGCCGTTGCGGGGGATTTTGAGCGTTCCGCGTTATTGCCTCGTCTGAAGGAGTTGCTGAAGCGTGTTCCGCGCGGGAGACTGTCTGCTCCTTCTGCACGCTTTGAGAAACCAGCTGAGGTTGGCGATTTTGAGGAGTTGCAGCCGCGAGAGCAGGCAGTCGTTTTCCAGAGTTTCCCCGGACCTGGGTTAAACGCTTCGGACTATTATGTCGGAGAAGTCGCCGATGAGTTGTTCAGCGGGATGTCGTCCCGATTGTTCGAACGTGTGCGCGAAGAAAAAGGCTTGGCGTACTTTGTTCGTTCGAGCCGTGTGAGTGGTTTGGAAACGGGCATGTTCTCTTTCTATGCCGGAACCAGCCCAAAGAGCTACGCAGCGGTGCTGGCGGAGTTCGATGCGGAAATCGAGCGCGTGAAAGCAGGCGAGATTGGTGCCGATGAACTGCAGCGTTGTCAGACTCGTCTCAAAGCGGCGCGACGAATGAGCCTGCAGACGAATTCTGCTCGAGCGATGCAGGCCGGTTTAAATGCGTTGTGTGGTTTGCCGGTTAACGACTGGCAAAATTATGCCGGGTACATTGATTCGGTGACGGTTGACGCGATAGCGGCCTTTGCCCGCCGCTATTTCCAGCGAGATCAGCGCACGCAGCTTGTGGTTCGTCCGTAGGTTGCCGGACTGCTATTGTCGCGCCAATAGGTAGCTCTAAGCGCCAGATCCGCGGTCAAGCGACGTCTCCCGTCGAAGCGGCGGGGTTTTTGAGCTGATCTTTCCAGCTTAGAATTTTGGCTTTTGCGCCGAATTTCTCGGCTGTGGCTTTGTCGCCTTTTTCCATCCAAATGCGAGAAAGCGTGGTGTTGACGAAAAGATCTTCCGGGTCGATCGCGAGTGCGTGTTCGGCGGCGGTTAGTGCGGCATCAAATTGGCGAAGTTGAAACTGTACCTCTGCGAGCGCGTGCCAGGCTTCGGCGGATTTTGGCGACAGCGAGGTGGCTTTGGTAAGTTTTTCCAAAGCTGAATCGTGATCGCCCATCGTAAAATCGAAGGTGGCATCCTCGATGAGGGACTGGATATCCGGAGAACTCATGTGGCAGTCTATGCTGATCGGCAAAAAAAGAAAGGGACGACCTTTCGGGCCGTCCCTCGTCAGAAAAAGGTGAGCGTTTTATTTCTGTGTGCCGGCTTCGACCGAAATATTCAGCGTGACTTCTTCGCCGAGCGCCTTGCTCAACATTGCGGGGCTGTTCACGCCAAAGTCAGATTTATTAATCACCGTGGTGGCTTCCCAACCGGAGAGCTCACGACCCTGCATTCCGGGACCGAAACCAAGAAGCTTGGTCTTCAAAACCACTTCCTTTGTCACGCCTTTGATTGTGAGGTCGCCGGTGACGTCGAAAGTGTCTTCGCCGGTCTTTTTCCACGATTTGCTTTTGAAGCTGGCGCTCGGGTATTTTTCGGCTTCGAAGAAATCACCCGTCTTCAAATGTGCGTCGCGCTTTTCGTTGGCGGTGTTGATGCTGGTGATGTCGACGGTGGCATCGACCGAGGATTTTTCCAGATTGTCGCGGTCGACCGTAATCGTACCGGAGAACTTCGTGAACGTGCCTGGAACTTTGCTAACGAAGTGACGGATACTAAAGCCGACAGAAGAGTGGACCGGGTCGATTTTGTAGGCTTCTACGGCGGCCTGGGCGATTTGAAGTGAGCCGACCGCGAGGGCGGCGGCGAGGAATAGACGGTTAGTTTTCATGGCAATAGTTTGATGTTAAACTAATGCCATAATCAGCGCAGATTTTTGAAACGCGCAAGTTGCCGCGCGCTTTTTTTTAAAGGATCAACATGGCATCACCATAGCTGAAGAAGCGGTACTCCTTGGCGATGGCTTCTGCGTAAATTTCTTGGAGCCACTCGATTCCTGCCATCGAACCCGGTGCGAGAAATGCCGCGACGAGGCACAGCAAGGTCGAACGCGGCTGATGAAAATTCGTGATGAGAGCATCGACGCCCTGGAAATGGCGCGGTGGATGAATGAAGAGGCGCGCGTTACCGGTGTAAAGTTGGTTCGTAGGCGCGAAATGTTTGCTCAGGAAGTCTTCAACCGTTCGCACAGACGTGGTTCCCACCGCTACACGCCGCCCGGTTTTCACGAACAAAGCCTGCTGCGTTTGTACCGGAAGCTCGTAGATTTCCTCGTGGATCTCGTGTTCTTCGATCGTGGGCGTGGTGATCGGCTTGAAGGTGCCGAGGCCGACGTGAAGCGTGACCTCAGCGGCTTCGATGCCGCTCGTTTTGAGTCTTTCGAGTAGTTGGGAAGTGAAGTGAAGGCCGGCAGTAGGGGCGGCTACGGCGACTTGTTTGGCGCGATTGGCGTACACCGTTTGATAGCGCTCGATGTCGCGGGCGCGTTCAGCTTCGGTTCCTTCGCGGTTGATGTACGGAGGGAGTGGGACGAGGCCGAGGCGGTTGGCGACATCGGTGATGTTTTCTCCCTTTTCCGTCGAAAACCGAACGATGGCGCGACCGTCGTCCTGCTTTTCGAGCACCTCGGCGCTGAAAGCCCCGGCGTGGGCGAAGGTGGCTCCGGACGGCAGTTTCTTGCCAGGCCTGAGCAGACAGACCCAAACATTTGAGCCGCGCGCTGGTTCGGCCTGCAAAAGAAAACATTCGACCAGTCCCCCGGTCGGTCGGTGCGCGAAAAGGCGCGCGGGCAAAACGCTCGCGTTGTTTCGTATCAGTACGTCGCCGGCGGCCAAGAAAGTCGGCAAATCAGAAAAAACATGGTGCGAGATTTTGTGCTCTGCACGGTTTACGACTAACAGTCGCGAAGCGTCGCGTCTCGCTGCGGGGGTTTGTGCAACCAGGTGGGGTGGAAGTTGGTAATCGAAAAGGTCGGTGGGCAGCGGCACGGCGGAAAATGACACTCACATTTGAGGCTTGCCCTTGTGCGGAGGGCGAGTTTCTTCCGCTATTCCGTGGTACGCCGAGCTAGCTCAGTTGGTAGAGCAACGCTTTCGTAAAGCGTGGGTCGTCGGTTCAAATCCGATGCTCGGCTCCACTGGGAAAAGGGTTTCAGAGGATGCGGTGAGGTAGTGCCGAAAGCGTTTTAGTGGCGTATTTGCCTTAATCTGTGTGGATTCCGTTAATCAGCAGAATTTACTCGGGCAGGACCTAAACGCGATCTCCTAGCAATGTGAGCCACTACCAAGGCTTCGATCTCTGCTTTCATCCGGTCTTTGGGAGTAGCTGGTAGACACGCGCGCCGGGAGCGCGGTGACGTGATCTTTCTTCGCGCAGGCGTTGAAGCAATGCAGGCATGGATAATCGCGGTTCGCGTTTGATCTTGTGAACTGGCGGGGCGAGCGGGCCGCAACCTGGTCGGCTTGTCGACGCTCCTCGCGAACGTTACCGGTCTCCAAATAAGAGGAGGAAATAGCGATGCACCGTTGAAGATCTCCTGCGAGCGTGATTAACCCTTCTACCCCTCGCGTGTTGCTGGGTTTTTCCTTCGTAAACGATAAGGCCTGCCGGCTATCGCATACTGCAATTAGTGCCCGTTGCAGATACTTGACTCGCGGAATCCATGAACTGAATGATAGATCTAAATAGGAAGGTGGAGAGGTTTAACTGACTGCCTCCGATGCATGTTTCCCTGGCGCTCGGGTATTTCAGCGGGAGTCTTCTCCTGCGCCGTCCCAGGCAGTGAAAAGAACAAATGCGGCGAGAATAATAATGTATGTCATGGCGAGATGCTTCTGCAGGTGGTTGGATGTCGAAAAAGCTACCTACAAAGACAACGTTTGTGAGCGCGGCTTTGGGACTTTGACGGAGAGTAAATTATCGCCCGAACGCACCGGTCGTAGGGCCGATGCGTCCGGGCGGTTCGGCGTTACGCAGCAACGCTTGCGCTCGACTCAAGAGCGTTTGTGCCTGTGGCACTTGGATAATCGGTGTATCCGTGTGCCCCGCCCGTGTAGAAGGTGGATTGATCGGGCGTGTTCAGGGGGAGGTTATCTGCGATGCGTTGCGGCAAATCGGGATT
Organism: Nibricoccus sp.; assembly: GCA_047600805.1. Taxonomy (GTDB): domain Bacteria; phylum Verrucomicrobiota; class Verrucomicrobiia; order Opitutales; family Opitutaceae; genus JADKHC01. The sequence goes on along the minus strand of JASGKG010000001.1, from coordinate 2,925,508 downwards.
GGCTATAAAAAGGACACCGAATCCGGCGGCATCGGCTTCCCCCTTAGCCAGCAGGTTCGCAGCCTCAGCAGGCGTAAGTCCTTGGTTGGCGATAAACGGGCCACCGAAGGTTTTTTTAAGCTCTGGGCCGATGCGGCCCGGGCCAAGAGTTTCGCGGGCAAAGATGAAAGCGAGCTTACGTTTGCCTGCCTCTTGAGCAACGTACCCGAATGTCTTCGCTGGATTGGAATCACCCATCGAATGGACGTCTCCGCGCGGCGACAGGTGGAGCCCAACACGGCCGGGCCCCCAGACAGATATGGCTGCATCCACCACTTCGAGCATGAGGCGGGCGCGATTTTGCACCGAACCGCCGTAGTCGTCAGTACGGCGATTGGTTCGGTCTTGTAGGAATTGATCGAGGAGATACCCGTTTGCGCCATGTAGTTCGACGCCGTCGAACCCCGCTTCAAGCGCGTTAGCCGCGCCTCGACGATAGGCCTCGACAATGGTTGGGATTTCATCGCGATCGAGCGCCCGGGGTGTGACGAAAGGCCGTTGTGGCCGTACGAGGCTGACGTGGCCTTCTGCGGCAATCGCACTGGGTGCAACCGGCAGTTTTCCATCGAGAAAGATAGGGTCTGAGATGCGACCGACGTGCCAGAGCTGCAGGAGATCCGGCCGCCCGCGCTGTGCACGGCTCGCGTTACGTTTTTCCATCCTTCGACCTGTTCGGCAGACCAAATGCCCGGCGTGTCAGCATAGCCGACGCCGGTGGGGTCGACCGCCGTTGCTTCGGAGAGAATCAGCCCTGCGGAAGCGCGCTGACGATAGTACTCGGCCATGAGTTCGTTGGGAACACGCGACGAGCCGGAGCGGCTGCGTGTGAGCGGCGCCATGATAACACGGTTCGGCAAAACAAAGTCGCCGAGTTGGAGAGGATCGAACAGGGTGGAAGAGTTGGTTTTCATAGAGTATTTCTTAAGATGAAGGAGGTTAATAGTTGACTAGTTAGTTAGTGATTTGAGTAAAAGAAAGCGCACGACTGATGCGACGTGCGCTGGTGGTTGGAACTGGATTTAAGCAGGTAGAGCTGCGGTGGTTTTGGCGCCCAGTAACGCGAGCGCGACGCCGGGGAGAGTGCGAATTACCTCCGGGTCATTCATGATCCGCGCCTGGCAAATGCCTCCCTCGACAAGAGCCGCGAAGGCCATGGCTTTTTCTGTGGGATCACAAGGAGGAATCTGCTTTTCGGCGACAGCGTCGCGTATAGCAGACTCAAAGTAGCGGCGCTTGCGCGTCAGGAGTTCTCGAATTTTTACGTTGATCTCCTTATCACAAGTGCATGTCTCCGAGCCCATTGAAACGACCGGGCACCCCAAGACCTTTCCGTGCTGTTTTTTCACTTCGACCTGCCTGTCATAGATCGAGGTGACGTAGGCGGTGAGGCGGTTGAGTGCATCTGCCGATGGAGAAAACGTGCTGTCGAGCCAAGGCTTCCAATTTTGAACCCAGAGACGCTCCAGCGCCGCCACCGCGAGATCGGACTTACACTCGAAAAAGTAATAGAAGCTACCTTTCTTCACGTCGGCTCGCTTGCAAATGTCATCGATCGTGATGGCGCCATAGCTCTCTTCCCAAATGAGTTCGAGAGCCGCATCCATTAAACGTTCGTTGGCATCTGATGTTCTGCCCATGACGAATTGATAGTTGACTGAATGGTAAAGTCAAGCGCTGGTTCAAAATTCGAGTAATTACTCCTCCTGTGTCGGAGGAAGGTGCGGAAAGGTGCGCAGTGCTCGAGTCGCTTCATCGGGTATAGAGACCTGCACGCAAAAAACGCCTTCCATTGCTGGAAGGCGTCGCGTGCTCAGCTCGCGAGGGCGTCGAGGGTGATGCTCGAAGGAACTTGAGCGTAGTGGGAGGGCGTCATCGATTGTTCGGCACGGCCTTTGGAGAGCGACCGGATATCAACGGCGTAGCCGAAGAGTTCCTGCAGGGGAACGTCAGCGGTGATTACGCTGGTCTCCGCGTCGGTGGCGACGTGGCGGATCTGGCCGCGTCGTCGGCTGAGGTCGCCGACGAGGTTGCCTTGATACTCCACGGGCGTGGTGACTTCGACCGCCATGATCGGTTCGAGCAGCACGGGTGCGGCTTCCCGCATGGCGTTTTTGAAGGCCATGCGCGCAGCCGTCTTGAAGGCGAACTCGGACGAATCGACCGGATGGAACGAACCATCGACGATGCGACAACGCACATCCGTGACGATGTAGCCATGGAGTACGCCCTCCTTGAGGGCTTCCTCGATGCCTTGGATCGTGGGGCGGATGAATTGTTTAGGAATCGCACCGCCAACGATTTCGTTGACGATGTCGTTGCCCTGGCCGGGATGTGGCTCGAGCACGACGACGACGTGGCCGTAGTGGCCGCTGCCGCCGCTTTGGTGTTTGAACTCTCCCTCGGCGCGGGCGGCACGAGTGATCGTTTCGCGAAAGGCAATCTGTGGGCGGCCCGCATTGGTTTTCACGCGGAATTCGCGCAGCATGCGTTCGCGGATGATGTCGAGATGCAGTTCACCCATGCCGGACAAGAGGACCTGTCCAGTTTCGGGATCGGTGCGGGCGCGCAGGGTCGGATCTTCGGCCACGAGCCGTTGCAACGCCAGGCCCAGGCGCTCCTGATCTTCGTTGGTGCTTGGCTCGATGGCCAGGGACACCACGGGTTCAGGGAACGTCGGTCGCTCGAGGAAAAGATCGACGTCGGCCGAGAGCGTATCGCCGGTGCTCACGTCTTTGAGACCGAGCACAGCACAGATATCGCCCGCGGTCGCTTGCGAGATGTTTTCCTGAGCGTCCGCGCGCAGGCGCACGAGACGCGTGATGCGTTCACGGCGGCGGGTGCGCGGATTGTAGACCGTTTGTCCGGCGTGGAGCGTGCCTTGATACACGCGCGTGAAGACGAGCTGGCCATTGCTGGTGCTGGTTAACTTGAACGCGAGTGCCACCAAAGGCGCGGTCTCGTCGACACGCAGCGGATGAGGCTGTTGATTCTCATCGAGGGCCTGCGGCGTGAGATCGAGCGGGCTCGGCAGATAGTCGACGACGGCATCGAGCAGACGCTGCACGCCTTTCTCCTTGTAGGCGGAGCCAGGGAGGATGCCGAAGAACGTCTGCGCAATCGTGGCGCGACGAATCGCGGCCTGAAGAACGTCGGCCGAAATCGGCGAGTTGGTTATATATAATTCACCGAGCTCCGAATCGACCTCGGCGACGCGCTCGATCAATTGCTCTCGGGTACGACGAGCCTCGTCGACGTGCGACTCAGGAATCGCTTCCCAGACCGGAGTCAGACCACGAGGATCTGCGGCGCTGGTTTCGAAGCGAACGAACGCCTGGCGGACCACGTCGATCAGGCCGATGAAGTGTTCTTCCGACCCAATGGGCAGGTACAACGGAGCGGCATTGGCGCGAAGACGCTGATGGATTTCGCTGACCACGCGCGAAAAGTTGGCGCCGACCTGATCCATCTTGTTGATGAAAATCACGCGCGGCACGCGGTACTTGGTGGCTTGTCGCCAGACGGTTTCGGATTGTGGCTGCACGCCGGCAACGGCCGAGAAGACGATGACGGCACCGTCGAGCACGCGCATGGAGCGCTCGACCTCGGCGACGAAGTCGATGTGCCCGGGGGTGTCGATGACGTTGATCAAATGGCGCTGCTGAGCGCGCGCGCCTTGATGCGTGGCCCACGAAGACGAGATGGCGGCGGCGGTGATGGTGATACCGCGTTGCCGTTCCAGGTCCATATGGTCGGTGACGGTATTCCCATCGTGGACGTCGCCCATTTTATGGATCGCGCCTGAGTAGTAGAGAATGCGTTCAGTGGTGGTCGTCTTGCCGGCGTCGATGTGAGCGGCAATGCCGATGTTACGGATAAGATGTGTATTCATAGAAGGATCTCCTTGGTGAGTGAATGCGCCGAAGTCGCAGCAGAGCCGCATTGGGAAATGCCTGCGGATGGGCATGAAAAAAACCGCCGGGTTATGGATGGCACCGGCGGCTATGGCGGGAGATCGGGAATTGCTTAGCGCGAGGCAATGCCAAACCAACCGCGGTCACCAGCGGTGCCGCACAGGCTGAAGTTCGACAATAAAAGGAGGGCTAGCATTCGGCCATGAACATGCGCAGGGCAGGCGATTTGTCAAATCTGATTAGGTCTATGGCGAGGATCGGTTCGAGGAGACTACTTATCGACGGTGTGATCGGCGTGTGTGTGCGTGAACGGTGAAAGCAGACTTGCTTCGTTGCTGAATGAGCTCAGCTTCAGAGCCTCCAGCCGCCATGATAATTCCAAGATTTTGGGCCGAGGGAAGAGTTCAACATCGCACCAAAGAACGTCAGGTCACGGTTCGCCGTTTTGGTTGGTCTGATGTGAGCCAGGAAGACGCGCAGGGCATCGCAAATCGGCGTGCGGAGGAGGCGCTGAAGCGGGTTCTCTCGGGAAATCAGTTGCCCCGCAGGGAACCGAAGGTTCCCTACAATGGCGCTGAGGGCGTTCCGATTCGGGAAGAGATTGTGGATCGATTTGGAAGCAGTGTGGTGACGCGCAATATTTATGGCGCGTTATGTCTCAACACTCCGGACGTGCTATTCGCCGATATTGATTTCCAAAGAGGTCCAACGGGTCAGCAAACTTGCGGGACACTGCTGCTCATGTTTATCGTTGGTATTATGGTTGGCGTTTATCGGCATTCGCTGCCTCTCGGTCTGGGAACGATTGCCGTCGGGCTTCTGCTGGGACTCGCGATTCCGCGCATCGCTTATCGGGTTCGGCTGCTGCTGAAAGGCGGCGAAGAAAAGCAGGCGATGGGGAGAGTTGAGCGCTTTTTGAAGTCGCATTCGAATTGGCGGGTTCGGGTTTATTGGACACCCGCTGGACTGCGCCTGCTGGCTATTCATCGACGATTTTCTCCAACTGATCCGGAGGTTGAGGCTTTTTTCAAAGCGTGCGGAACGGACCGCATCTATGTGCGCATGTGCAAAAATCAGCAGTGCTTTCGTGCTCGTCTGACGCCGAAGCCGTGGCGGGTGGGGATCTCGGATCATTTAAAACCCCGTCCGGGAGTCTGGCCGATCAACCCGGAAAGAATGCCAGAGCGCCGTGCCTGGGTGGAAAAATACGAGAAGGCCTCCGCCGCGTATTCAGCTTGTCATTACGTGACGACGCTTGGTTTTGGAGGCGTGGATTCTTACGCGGAGTCGGTGCAGAAGTTTCACGACGAGCATTCGCGGGCTCTTTCCTCGCTGCCGATTGCGTGAGGACAGGCTTTGACGAGGTCCTGAGGTTTGTTCTCAATGTAGGTCGGTCAAATGACGCCCCCCGTTGCCCTCAGTCCATTGCCTTATCACCGGGAGGTTCGCGATTACCTGAAATCTTCAGAGCGCGAACTCTGGGATTGGTTTATCTCTGCACGGGCGAAGGAAAATTATGCAGAGGAGTTACGCCTCAGTTTGTTGAAAGCGACCTACCGGCTTAGCGCGGAAACGCATGCCGATCTTTACCGGTTGGTTGAGTCGGCAAAAGTCGCGTTAGGTTTCGATATTCCGGTCACTCTCTACCAGGCGCAGAACGGAGGCGGGCCCAATGCCTCGATTTATTGCCTGCCGAACGAGGCTCATATTGTGATGAGTGGCGCGATTGCGAGCTTGCTGGACGCCGAAGAACTGAAGTCGGTGTTCGGACACGAGCTCGCCCATTATTTTCTTTGGAGCACTGAAGACGAGGAGTACATGATCGCCGACCGCGTGTTAACGGCGGTGACGAACGATGGGCGCGCCCACGCCGCACATCATGAGACGGCTCGCCAATACCGACTGCACACCGAGATATTTGCCGATCGCGGAGCGGCTCACGTGACGCAGAATTTACCGAAGGTGGTGGCTGCACTGGTTAAGTCGACGACGGGTCTGACGCAGGTGAGTGGAGACAGCTACCTTGAGCAAGCAGCCGAGATTTTTTCCAAGGAGGAAGTCAGGACTGAGGAGCTTACACATCCTGAATCTTACGTGCGTGCGCATGCGCTTGCACTTTGGACGCGACAAGGCGACGCCGCAAATAGTTCTATCCGCGGGTTAATCGAGGGGAAACCTGAATTGCAGAACCTCGATTTGATCGGCCAGCGCAAGCTTACGCAGCTCACGCGTCGGTTCCTTGCGGAATTGCTGCGGCCGGGATGGTTTCAGAGCATCGCTGTGATCGGCCAGGCCAAGCTTTACTTCCCTGACTTCACGGCGAACCAGTCCGAAGATGTAAGCATAACTGAGGAGCTGCGTGAGACCGGCTCACTGCTGAAAGATTACTTCGCATTTTTGCTTTTGGATTTTGCTCATGTGGACCGGGAGCTTGAAGACGTGCCGCTTGCAGCCGCGCTTCGCTGGGCGGAGAACCTTGGAATTTCCAGTCACTTCGAAAAACTCGTCGGTAAGGAACTCGGAATCAAAACCCGTGAACTTAACAAGCTGAAGCCGAGGATTTCCGATCTGCTGGCGTTGGCCGAAAAGGGGGCTCAATCATGAGTGACGGATCGCTTCCTTTTTTGGCCTTACTGCATCGCGGGCTGCAGAAAGGCGGCTTTGAAACCGATGATGTTTTAGCGAGCTTGTTGCCACTGTTCAGGCAAGTTTCGGCTGCACACGAACGAGGGCTTGTGGCGCCGCTGAAGGGGTTGCAACAGATTTTGGTATCTGAAGATGGTTCGGTAAGTGTATCCGCAGAATCGTTCACGAAACCGGTTCGGGTGGAAAATCGCGTCAATGAAATGCTCGCCGCCAAAAGCCGTGGCGTGGAAGTGATCGGTGAGTCGAGGACGGTGACTGACATGGTTGACGGCATTCACGAATCCAAGCGCGCCGATGTCCTGGATCAGGGCGAGGAGGTGAAGGCTCCGGCTTTTATTTGCGGCTACACAACGTGGGAGCACGCGCTGGGACACCACGACCCCGTCACTGACGTCCTCTCGCTTGGGATGCTGCTGGCCAGCCTGGCCTGTGGCTTGGACTTTACGGTGATTGGAGATGTCGAAATGTTCGCTAGCCAACGGGCAAATCTGTTTGCCATCAACCGCCGGCTCCATCCCGTGGTGGCCCGCGTGATCGTGCAGATGACCGAGCTGGACCGGCACAAGCGTGCGCAGGATGTCTCCCAGCTGTTGCGTTGTTTGGAATCGTACCGCGATCAGCCGATCGATCTCGATCTGTCCAAGATCAAGGCCGACGCCGTGACCGACCGCAGACGGCTGATCCAGGAGCACCTGCGCGACCGACTTTTCGAGATTTCCCGCCGCAACCGTCTCATCTACTACAAGCCGACGCTTCAATCGCTCAACCTCACGGTCTCTTCTGTGCCCCTGGTGATGGATGTGCGCAACATCCGTCCCGAACAGCTCTTCATCTGGCATCATTCAGTGGCGAGCGACTTGTCGAAGGGAAATGCGATCGCGCTCGGCAAATACCTGCGCTCCGAAGACGCGCCATACATCCCAGGAATTCTCGACAAGATCATTTCTGAAGCGCGCCGCGACAAGGCGGAGTATGGCTTTGCGCAGTTGCGCCTGGTGATTTGTTTTCTTCGTTGGCACAACCTGAAAGAACAGCCGGACGAGCGAATTCATTCGCCGCTGCTTTTGCTGCCGGTTGAACTAACCAAGCGCAAGGGGGTAAAAGACTCCTACATTCTGACGCCGACCACCAACGAGGCTGAGGTGAATCCTGCGCTGCGTCATCATTTGAAGACGCTGTACGGGATCGTCCTCCCGGAGATCGTGGATTTGGACGCAACGCCCCTCGAGCAGTTTCACGAAACGCTGCAGTCGCAGATACGCGCTTCGGAGCCGGGAGTCACGCTGGAGAAAATCGACCGGCCCAAGATCGAGCTGATCCACGCGCGTGCACGTCAGAGATTGGACCAATGGAAACAACGACAACGCGCACGACCGATTCGCACCGAACCGTTGGCGGTTGAATATAGTTATGATCGAGAAAACTACCGTCCGAAGGGCCTGCAGCTGTTTTTGGGAAAAGTGCGTCCGCAACCGTGTCCGCTGGCTGATATGGCCGGTGCGGCGCCGCGCCCGCGCCTGCCGGGCTGGGTGGCTGACGTCGAACCGGCTGGCCCAACGGTGGAAACAGAGCGCGAAATGTATTCTCTGCGCGATGGTGATTCGGGAAATCCGTATCATTGGGCCTTTGATTTGTGCAGCCTGACGCTGGGCAACTTCCACTACCGGAAAATGACGCTGGTGCGTGATTACACGAAATTGGCCGAGGGCGTGGAAGAGCACGTGTCTTTCGATTCGGTGTTTTCCTTGGAGCCCAAAAGCACGGAAGACGCCGCACTCGGGCCGTTGCCGCTGCGCGAGCAGTACCCGATTATACCCTGCGACTCCGCGCAGGCCGCGGCGGTGGCACGCTCGAGAACCGGCCGGAGCTTCATTATTCAAGGTCCGCCCGGTACGGGCAAGTCACAGACGATCACCAACCTGATTGCCGACTATGTCGCCAGAGGTAAACGAGTGCTCTTCGTTTGCGAAAAACGTGCCGCCATCGACGTTGTTTTTCATCGTTTGCGCCAGCAGGGGTTGGATGAACTTTGCTGCCTGATTCACGATTCACAGGCGGATAAAAAGGAGTTTATTCAGAACCTTAAGCAAACGTATGAGCAGTGGCTGACCATTCCTCCGGATGACGAAGCTGTTCGCGCCCGAGACCGCGCTCTGGCGGCGATCGAGCATGATCTTGCAGCGTTGGATCGTTTCTCGAAGGCGATGACGCATTCGTCGCCGGACGCAGGTGTCGGCACGCGGCGTTTGGCGCACCGTTTGATTGAAATTCGAGACCAAGTGCCAGCACTCGACGCAAGCGCTGCGGACATATTGCCTGTATATAAGGAGTGGTTGCGTCATGGTTCGTTGGTGGAGCGGCTGCAGCAATCACTGGCTACTCTCGGGGCGGCCCTCTCACTGGCGGAGCATCCGCTCCGGTGGCTCGGCCGCGAAGTGATTCTCAGCCCGCGGCCCATCGAGAAACTGCAACAGGAGCTTGAGGCGGTCGAACCGATGCTCGATGCGATCGAAAGCAATTTGGAACTAACGGGCTTGCCTGAGGAACTCTGGGATACCCTCCCTGAAATCGCCTCGATTCTCGATTACGCAAAATTGATTTTACCCCTGGCAGGAAGTTCGAAGCTGAGCCTGCTCGATCCGGCAAGCCCGCTCTCTGGGGAATTGCAGCGTTTACTTGCCGAACTCGTTGCTTCGGACAAAAAATTGAGCGCTGCGCGAGAAGCGGCCAAGCATTGGAGAGAGCCGCTCGTGCCTGCGGATACGATCAACGCGTTGGAAGCGTCCAAGCAGTACGAGCAGACAGTCCTGAGATTCCTCCAGCCGGCCTTCTGGCGGCTGCGTAAAACAGTCCGCCATCGGTACGACTTTGCCCAGCACGCAGTGGAGCCGAGTCTCCGCAAGGTGCTCGACGATTTGCGCGCACTTCAGGAAGCGCAGCAGCACCACGAACAGCTCGAGGCGAAGTTTTCGGCCGAGTTTACTTTCTGCAAGGCTTCGGGCGTAGAGGCGTTTTTAGGTCAGGCACGTGGTTCTAATTCTCGACTTGAAGGCTCTCAGGAAGCTTTTCGGGAAATTCTCGTGGCCGATCCGAATGGGGCTGAACTCGTTCGCAGCCTCGCGGCCATGCATGCGGACTATGAACGTTTCCAGCGTTCGTTGAAATCTCTTTTGTCTGAGCAGGAGATGCTCGAATTCGAGTCGCTGCCGCGCGTGCTCGCGGGTTTGCGGACGGAAGTGAAGGCGTTGCCCGACCTGCTGCCGCTGCTAACCGAACTATTTGAGGCACCAGAATCGATGCGGTATGCGCTTCTTAATTCCGCGGTCCGTTTGGATCAATTCGAAGCGGCGATTGCGCACAAATCCTTTCAGCGTGTGCTGCGTGCGGACCTCAACCTCAACCGTTTTGACGGACGATTGCTGGAGGCGTTCCGCAGTCGCCTTGAGGAGCATCAGCGCGGTTGGTTAAAGGTGAACGCTGCGGTGATACGCGATCAGGTGCGCCGTAAATTTCGCGAGCACGTGCAAATTTCCGGTTTGCCGGCGGCCCAGCTGACGGAGGAACAGAAATTGTTTAAAAAGAACTACGCGTCCGGCCGACGTGAACTCGAACACGAGTTTGGAAAAACGATGCGGTTTAAATCCATCCGCGATCTCGTTGCCAACGCCTCCGGTGATGTGGTGCGCGATCTTAAGCCAATCTGGTTGATGAGCCCCTTGAGTGTCTCGGACACGCTGCCGTTGGATCCGGATATTTTCGATGTGGTGATTTACGACGAAGCGAGCCAGATCCCTGTCGAAGAGGCCGTGCCTGGCGCTTATCGTGCGCGCCAAGTAATCGTGGTTGGCGATGAGATGCAGTTACCCCCGACGAGTTTCTTTGTGGCCGGCAAAGGAGACGAAAGTGAAGACGAAGCAGAACTGGACCGCGTCGAGGTGGATTTGGACGCGGACAGTTTCCTCTCGCAGTCGGCACGCAATCTACCCTCGACGTTGCTCGCGTGGCATTACCGCAGCCGCTACGAAAACCTGATCAGTTTTTCCAACGCGGCGTTTTATAGCGGCAATCTATTCACGATTCCGGACCGGCACCTTCCGCCGGAGACCCAAGTTGAACTGAAAATCAGGGATACGTCGCAAGGTTCGGTCAATGTCGATGCGCTGCTGGCGCGCAGCATCAGTTTCCACTTCCTCGAAAACGGCTGCTACGAAAATCGGCGCAATACGCCTGAGGCCCAGTATATCGCCCAAATGGTTAGGGAGCTGCTCCGCCGGGAAACGAAATTGAGCATCGGCATCGTTGCTTTTTCTGAGGCCCAGCAGACTGAAATCGAACGTGCGCTGGACGACTTGGGCGAAGACGACAAAGTTTTTGGCGAACGACTTGAAGCTGAAATGAACCGGGAAGAAGACGACCAATTCTGCGGTCTCTTCGTGAAGAACTTGGAGAATGTACAGGGCGATGAGCGCGATATTATTATCCTGAGCATCTGTTACGGCTATGACCGCGAGAAGAAGATGCTGATGAACTTTGGCCCGATCAATCAGCGCGGTGGTGAGAAGCGGCTCAACGTCATCTTTTCACGCGCTCGGCATCACATGGCGGTGATCTCTTCGATCAAGCATCACGATATCACCAACGACTACAACGATGGCGCGAACGCCCTCAAAGGATTCCTGAAATATTCCGAGAGTCTCTCGCGTGGTGACGTGACCGCGGCGCGCAGCGTTTTGGAAGGGCTGAATCCTCTCAACCGCCGTGCCTTGGCGCCTATGACCGGGCGAGACGCGGTGATTGATCAACTTGCTTCAGCGCTTTGCCAGCGAGGGTATTCCGTAGATGTTCAGGTTGGGCAATCGCGTTTCCGGTGTGACCTGGGTGTTCGCGGGCAGGATCAGAAAAATTATGTTTTAGGCGTCTTGGTGGATACTGACGCCCATTATGAAAACACTGACCTCGTCGATCGTTACCTGACCCGCCCGTCTGTCCTGAAAGCCTTTGGGTGGAATGTTGTGTACGTGCTGACAAAGGATTGGTTCTTGGAGCCGGATGCGGTCATTGAGCGCATCGAACGGCTCCTGCACGGAGGAAAGCCGGAGTCGGTGCCGTTGCCCGATGTTCCGGAAATGACATCGACGAACACAGTTAAAGGTACAATCGTTTTGCCCCAACCGGCCCCCGTTGCTGTCATGAAACCGACGAACCAGCCGGGCAGGGCGGGTGTCTCAAATCCAGAGATTTTGGCGCCAACCTCGAGCTATCACCAACGGCTTGAATACATCGATGAAGGCTCGCGAAAGTTCTGGGAGATCACCGTTGCCGGGCCGAAGTTCACCGTGCATTTCGGCAGGATCGGTACGGCAGGCCAGACTCAGGAAAAGGCATTTGGGACTGAAGCAGAAGCACTCCGCGGAGCGGAACAACTGACCAAATCCAAGCTAGCTAAAGGTTATCGCACCGCTGGGGCCTGAAGGCCGATGGTCGGAGAGAATGGCGGATCAAGCGAATCGATGGCGGCCGTCGCGGCAGTCCTTCAGATGCGCTATTCGATGGCAGATAAAAAATTCGAAAGTGAAGCGGCTGGGCCGAAGAACCATTGCGACTGAATGGTTGGAGATGTGGCTAGTGTTGCGTTAGGCGGCTGATTGGGTTGGATCACGTTGATTCATGAGTGCACCCATAGCCTTTACTTGCGGCGACCCGGCTGGAATTGGGCCTGAAGTTATTTCGACGTGGCTCGCAACCCATCCAAGCGAGGCGCAGGGGACTGTTGTGATCGGTCCCGAACGGTGGCTCGAAACGTTGCCTCTCAATGGCGCGGCGGCCGTGGCGGTGGGTCCTGGAGATTTTTTGCCGATGCCTGGCTCACCGGATGTTACGGGTGCACAGGTGGCGCTTCAGGCGATGGAGCGTGCGGCTGCGGGAGCCGCCGCGGGTGAGTTTGGCGGCGTTGTCACCGGCCCTGTCAGCAAGAGTTGGCTGCAACGGGCTGGCTATGCGTATCCCGGGCAAACTGAATTCTTTGCGGCGCGTTGGGGCGGCGAGCCCACGATGGCATTTTGCGGAGGGCGGCTGCGGGTCGTGCTGTTGACCTGGCATATTCCTTTGCGAGAGGTGCCCGACCAATTGACGGAGCGAAACATCACCCGAGCGGTGGGGGCGGCTGACGAGCTGGCTCGATCCGAGGGCGTTACGGTTCCGCGGATTGGTGTTTGTGGACTGAATCCCCATGCGGGGGAGGGCGGTTTGTTGGGCTCCGAAGAGCGGGATATCGTCGATCCTGTGTTGGATATGTTGCGGCGAGACTACCCGAGACTTTCGCGTGCTGAGCCCTCCGATACCATTTTTGGACGGTCGCTCAAAGGCGAGTTCGACGTAGTGGTGGCGCTATATCACGACCAAGGTTTGGCGCCTTTGAAAACCATCGATTTTGACGAGGCTGTGAATGTTACCCTTGGGTTGACTCACGTGCGGACGAGCCCCGACCACGGAACGGCATTTGGGATTGCGGGCAAAAAGATCGCGAATCCGCGCAGCTTCGAAAATGCCGTCAGCGTGGCGCGTCGCTTGATAATCGCACGTTCCAAGCGATAGTACCGGGATGTCGTTTACGGATTCTGCGTCAGCCCTTTCTTCCTCTGCTCCTGTGCCCGCGGGTGAGTTACTTCCCGAGGGCGTTCGGGAAGGTTCTGAAAGCCTGGTTCGCTTGACGCCAGCCGCGGGCGAAAAGGTTTGTGCGCTTAAAAGTCGCGAGCAACAGGGCGAGTTTCTTCGTATCGCGATTACCGGAGGTGGTTGTAACGGGCTCAGTTACAAACTGCGGTTCGTGCCCACTGCGAAGCGCGGAGATATTTTGGTTCGCTCGTCCGGCGCTGTTGTCTTGGTCGACGCGAAAACGGCGTTGTACCTGAAGGGCACGATCCTGGACTATTCGAACCGGATGGTCGGCGGCGGTTTTAAGTTTTCCAATCCGAATGCCAAGGCCAGTTGCTCCTGTGGGGAAAGCTTCAGTGTTTGACCGGATGCACAAAGGCGGGCTCCGAAAGGCGCGCTTCTCTGAGAATCTGGGGTGCTCCTGTGAAATAGGTGTTGTCAGCCCGCTTCTTCCCGGCGAGAAGAATTTCGCCTGAATCCAAGAACTATAACTATTGATGGCTAATTCGTTCCCCTCCTCGAGCAGCAGCTCCCGCCCCGGTCAGTATCAGCGTCGTGTTAATAACGACCCTTTTGCGAACATTCGTCGCAACACCCGCATCAAGGTCCCGCAGATTCGCGTGATCAGCCCTGAAGGCAAACAGCTCGGTATTTTAGCGACCGACAAGGCGCTTCAGCTGGCGATACAATATGGTTTGGATTTGGTGGAGGTCGCGCCAAACGCTCAGCCTCCCGTTTGCCGCATCATGGATTTCGGCAAGTACGTTTACGAAGAGCAGAAGAAGCATTCGCACGTGAAAGCGACTGCGAGCAAAATCAAGGAAATCGAATTTAGCGCTCGTATCGAACCGAACGACTTCATGACGAAGTTGCGCCATGCCGAGGAGTTTCTCGATCACGGCAACAAGGTGAAGCTCCGCTTGAAATTCCGCGGTCGCGAAATGGCCCACACGGAAATCGGCTTCGAGGTGATCCGTAAGGCTATTGCTGAACTGGAGAACATGGGCCATCCCGACAGCGAGGCCAAGCTTCTGGGCAAGCAAATCAACGTCATGCTCACGCCACTCCCGGTCAACAAGCGCAAGCCGAAGCTCCACGTGCGGGAAAAAGGCGAGGTGCCGCAAGAGGCGGACGAGACAGAGTGAGCCGCCTCGATTCTGTGGTATCAGCCATCTGAATACGTCTCCAGCGTGCGAACCATCAGGAACCGCCTTCGGAGTGTGCTCCTGCTGACGGGCCTCGCGATCGGCGCTGCAGCACAGTCTCCGCACTCTGCACCCTTGCGTTTGCCGCCGACTCGCGCGAGCGCTCCCGTAAAGATCGGCAAGGAGGACTATTTTCCCATTTCTGCGGTGGAGCGCCGGTGGGGACTTCGTGGCACGTGGTTGAAACGCGATGAGAAACTGCTGCTGCAGAACGAACGCTGGAAAATCGAGTTCGACGCCGACTCGCGCGAAGTAGAGATCAACGGGCTCCGCCTGTTTCTCGGTGAGCCGTGTCGCGTCATCAAGCGCATGCTTTACATCAGCAAGGCCGACGCGGATTTGATCCTCGGCCCGATCCTTACGCCGGGTTACCTCCAGGCCGCGGTTCCGGATCTTCGTGTGATTGCGATCGATCCTGGTCATGGTGGTTCGGATCACGGGACGCAAAATCCACGCCTCGGGCTTTCTGAAAAGACGTTTACCTTGGATGTTTCTTTGCGGTTAGCACGCTTGCTCCGAGCCGATGGTTACAAGGTGATCATGACGCGTGACTCGGATGTACGACTTGATCTGCCGGTGAGATCCGTGACGGCCAACACGTACGGAGCAGATCTTTTTCTAAGCATCCACTTCAATTCGCTCTTGCCGGATGTGAAGCCGAGCGGGAGCGAGTTTTATACGTTCCCTCCCGTGGGCATCAGATCAGCCGAAGCGTGGAGCGCAAAAAAAGACGACGATACTGAGACGACCGCAGCGCCGATTAACAAATTCGATCACTGGAATTCCGTGCTCGCCTTTGCGATGCAGCGCGAGGTTCTCGCGCAACTAAAGACGTTTGATCGCGGAAAAAAGTTCAAGCACCTCGGCGTTTTGCGGGGCGTCAATTGTCCAGGCATGCTGATAGAGGCTGGTTTTCTGTCCAACGAAGCCGAGGGGCGCAAAATCGCGACGCCCGAATACCGCCAGCAGATCGCCGAAAGTATCGCCAAGGGCGTGCGGTCGTACGCTGCTGTGCTGTCAGCGTTGCGGACGCCCGCTGCTGCGGGCGCTCGCAGCGGAAAATAATTATTGTTTGGCGGGGGCCGCGGCCGCTTTGCGCAGCGCGAGCTGCGAAATTAGGTAAGTGTCAGGAGGAGCTTCTTTCCACGCCGTCATCCAAAGACTGCCGAGCATCTGCGCGCCGATGAGAATCTGGTTTTCGAGGAACGCGCGTCCCTCTTTGCTGCTCGGGCTTTCGGGATTAAGTTTGCCGGCTTTTTCGAGCACATAGAGTGGTTCGACCTTGGCAGTTTGCGCGATGATGTAGTTGAGCGTTGTGACAAAGATTGGGCTGCGACCGTGCGTTTCCATGGGGTTGGTGAGAAAACCTGCGGGCTTCACGCGTGTCACGAGCGCTGCGGGCGAGATGCCGCCTGTTTTGATGAAAAAGCCGCTGTCGATCAATGCGTGGAAAGTGTGCGCTGTCGTGTAGCCGTTGGGATTCGCACCCACCCAGCCATTGTAATTTTTCGTGGTGTGAAGCGGCTGCGCGGCATCGCCGACGTAATGTCCCATCACGCCCATGACATAAATGATATTGGCTTGAGCGTTGGCGATTTCCTCGGGCGTTCCGCCATTTTCAACGTACGCTTTGAGATATGAGAACTCGGACTTGAGCTTCATGTAGGACTCTGTGATTGACCACGGCAGAAACCCGCAAAGCTCGCGGGAGTGCTCCTTGTTTTTTTCGGGATCGATCGGCGGAAAGCGATCGGGGTGCGCGGCGCGTCCGGTGGCGAGCTGAACGGTAAAAACGTAACGCAGGTCGCTGATATCGTTCATGCTGATGCCGGCATCCGTCACCTCCTCGAAGTCGATGAAGTGATCGATGCCGTTAACGTGGCGCAGGGGCAAATCTGAGATATTGCGCCAGCGGTCGGGTTCGCCTGCCAGGAATGCGATTCGCTCGACGGCTTGAGGTGTTTTGGCGAAAGCCGGGAAGTCCGTGGGCAGAGACTCGATGGCGAGGAGATTGACAGCCCGGTGACCTTCGTAATCCCACGCCCGCAGAAGCGGTGAGGCGACGATGGCGAGGGCAGCGGCAAAAGGAACGAAAAGAGAACGCATGTTTCGGGAATAAGAAAGCGGCACATCGATTCGAGATTTTTCGATTCAGTATCAGGCTGCTTTCATCCGAGACGCTTTGAGGCGGCACTTCGATTCAGCTCTCGAAACTCTCCCAAACGCGGTCAACTCTACTTCTGTGCGAAACGTGTGCCTCCGACTTTGCTTGTTCACCGCTTTGCTTGGGTGTGGCGGAGTCAGCCGCCTTTTTGCCGACGAACTCGCGTTTCGGGTGGTCGTCGTTGCGAATAGCGACGATCCCGAATCGTTAGCCATCGCCAAGCACTACATGGAGCGACGTCATATTCCGCCGGCGAATCTTGTGGCACTCCCCATGCCGCGGAACGAGTTGGTCCAGTGGCGGGAGTTCATCGCCAAGGTGTACCAACCCTTGCAGGACCAACTCGTAGCAAAGAAATGGATACAAGCTATCGGGAGCACGCTTTCCGACGACCTGGGACGGAAGAAGTATGCGATCACAGATCACAAGATAGCTTACCTGGTGGTTTGCCGCGGCGTGCCCTTGAAAATCGAAGACGATCCCTCGCTTTTGAAACCTAATCCGCCTTTTACGGATCGAGGGGAACTGAGGACGAATCGCGGCGCGGTCGATGCCGAGCTGGCGTTGCTGGCGGTGAGCGGATATCCCATCAACGCCTTTGTACTAAACCCACTGTTCAACAAATTGCATCCGTCCTTCATCGATGAGGCGAAGGTAGTGAAAGTGTCGAGGCTGGACGGCCCGACGGCGAATGATGCGATGGCTCTCGTCGACAACGCCATTTTGGCCGAAGAGCGCGGTCTTGTGGGTCGTGCTTACATCGACCGGGGCGGGCAGTACCCGGAAGGGGAGCAATGGCTGGAAGCGGCTTCGCGGCAGATCGAAGCCTTGGATTTCGATGTAGACGTGGAGCGCAGTTCAAAAGTGTTTTCGGCCATCGCGCGATTTGACGCCCCGGTGCTGTATTTCGGTTGGTACGCAAACGGTGCGTGCGGGCCATTTACGCAGCCCGGTTTTCGGTTTCCTCCGGGTGCGATCGCTTTGCATATCCATAGTTTTTCCGCACAAACGCTGCATTCTGCTGATCTTAATTGGTGCGGGCCATTGGTTGCGCACGGGGTGACGGCCACCTTCGGCAACGTGCACGAGCCGTACCTGAGTTACACGCATCACATCGACGTATTGATGGCTGCTCTGGCGTCGGGGAAGAATCTGGGCGATGCGGCCTATTGCGCTCTTCCTGCCCTGAGCTGGCAGGAAGTGGTGATTGGAGATCCGTTATATCGGCCCTTTGCGCGTTCGTTCGCCGAGCAGTGGCAATACCGTGAGAAGGGTGACGATGAATTTTTCGCCTATGTCACGATCCGAGAAGCGAACCGACTCGTGCGAAGCGGGCAGATCGATCAAGCGCAGGCGTTGCTGCGCGACGCCTGCGACGCGCGGCCACTTTTGCCCTTGGCAATCAGTTTGGCAAAATCGCTTCGTCAATCGGGAAACGACAGCGAGGCTGTGGCGTTGTTGAAAAGCAGACTGCCGCTGAAGAATATAGCCGCTTCCCAAATTGGGATCGGCGTGGAGATGGCGCGCTTGCTCCAAGAGGGTGGCGCGAAAACCGATGCCGTAGAAACGTTTCGGCAACTTTTAGCCTTGGAGTCTCTCTCGGTGGAGCAGCGTCTGGCTCTTTTTGCCGAGGCGACGACTGTGGCTGAATCGGCAGGCGCGGCGGATCTGCTGAAAGTGTGGAAACGTGCGGCGGAGCTTCTATCGGCGGAGCCTGGCAAGTGATCGCCACCGCGCATGGAAAAGGCCCGTGATTTCACGGGCCTTGGGAGTAACGGAATCGTTGGAAACTCGTTAGATTTTATCGACGATTTTGTCGGCCAGTCCGTACGCGATGGCTTCCTGGGCATTAAGGTAAAAGTCGCGGTCGGTGTCGCGATTGATGCGCTCAAGCGGTTGTCCGGAAGCGTCGGCAAGAATCTGGTTCAACTCGGCGCGGAGTTTTTCCATTTCCTTGGCTTGGATGTTGATGTCGGTTGCGGGTCCAACCATCCGGCCAGAGATAAGGGGCTGGTGGATCAAGACTCGCGAGTGCGGGTAGAGCAGCCGGCGGCCTTTGGGTGCACCGCTGAGAAGGATCGAACCCATCGAAGCCGCCATGCCGGTCACGATCACGGTGATGGGTGAGGTAACGAGTTTCATCGTGTCAAACACTGCCATGCCGGCGGTGATGGAGCCGCCGGGCGTATTGATGTAGAAGAAGATGTCTTTCCCTGGCGCGTCCGCTTCCAAGTACAGCAGCTTTTCTGTGATGTCCTTGGCGGTTTCGTCCGTAACCGCACCCCAGAGGAAAATTTTACGTTCTTTTAGAAACTTCTTTTGGATGATGGCGGAAATAGGTGCGGCAGACTTGGAGCCGGGATCGCATGGCTTGTCGTCGTCATCATCATCGTCATCGAGACGGGGAGCGGGGCCGGTGGCGAGCGTCTGAAAATTAGAGATTGGCATAGTGGCGTAACGTGTGCGCTGGGCGCGGTTTTGCCAGTCGAATCTTCAGTCAGGCGGAAACTCCCACCTAATTTTAATCAAAAAACACCCTAAATTGCCGATATATGCGTCATGCCTCCAGCTTCGCTTAGTCTCGACGTGCCGGTCCGGCCCTCTCCTGGGGAGATCGCGGGCATGCTGGATCAGTTGCCCGGTTCGCCTACGGTTCTCCCGAGCTTGAGTACGGTCGCCCATGAAGAAGACGTCACGTTGCAGGAACTGGGCAGGTTGCTGCGGCTGGATCCGGGCCTGACTGCGCGTGTTTTGCGGGCTGGAAACCAGTCGGGACAGTCGAGAGGGGAGTACTGCTCTTCCGTTGAGGAAGCCGTGAATTTGCTGGGTTCGAATTACATCGCGACGCTCATCAACCGCGTAGCTAAAGCTCAGGTTCTGGCGAGGCCGGTAAGTCTCTACGGATTGGATGCGGAAGAACTTTGGCGGTGGTCAGTGTCTTGTGCGTTGTCGGCGGAAATTTTGGCTGAACAGACAGGCTGCGATGTTGAGCTGGCGTACACGGTTGGGCTTTTGCATGCCGCAGGAATTGTGGCGATCGACGAGTGGGCGTTACAGCGTGCGCCGTCGCTGCTTTTTATGCCGCGGGATGGCTTGTGCGACTTCGTGGCAAGCGAACGCGCTTTGTTGGGCTGCACGCAAGCAGAAGTTGGTGCGGCACTTCTTTCCGAATGGGGCTTCCCCGCGATGGTCGTAGATCCGATCCGCTGGCAAAACGCTCCATACGGTTCTTCTGGGTACACGCACATGGCTTGCCTGCTGAATGCCGCGAAATGGCTACGTTCGGTGGTTTGTGCGGAAGACGACTTTAGGGCTCCGCCCCTTCCGGATGCGGTGGTCTTGAAGCCCTTGAGGCTTACGCCGGAACGGCTCACGCGTTTGGTAGTGGAAGTGCGGATACGCTTGGGCGAAGTGAGGAATCGCATACAGGCGGTGGCTGCTTGAGGCGAACGAATCGCTCGCGGTCTCTCTTCCGGTCGACAAAAAAGGCGCCCGTGTGGAGCGCCTGAGGAAATTTAGACCTAAAAGCCGTTTCAGCTTTTCGAAGCCGATACGACGAAGGCGGCTTGAAAGTCGACGGCCACGTTGCCTTTTTCCACCACGGAAGCGCGCAGCTTCAATTTGGCCTGACCATAACGCGCAAGAGCAGCCTTGAATTCCTCGATCGCCAGTTTGGTGGGGCGTTCGCAGATGGCGCGAAGGTCGCCGAGCACGGGGCGTCGGTATGCGGCTTTGCTGTCCTTGATCACGATCTTCCATTTCGAGTCCTCATTTCGCATCAGCTCCCACATCACCCCGTAACCGGCGAGCGTGGCCAGCGAGACGAGGCTGCCGCCGAAGGCGGTGTTGAGGGAGTTGCGGTTCAACTCATGAGGGGCGACGAGTTCGAGCTTGTTTTCGTCGCTGACTTCGATGCGCACGCCCATGGCGCGGGCGAGCGGGATCATCTCGTGCAAGAACGTTTCCAGACCGGGTGCTTTGACTTCCATCTTCACTATTGATCGAACGTTGTAGGCTTTTTCTTTAGCCGTCAAAGCCTCTGAAAGGGATAAAAGTTACAAAAACAGCCCTGGTAGCTGGCTTGATATTAGGGGAACTACCTCGTTAGCTAGGACTTGCCTTGAAAGTACCTCATCTCAGCGAACTGCGCAAAGAGTACGACCGTTCAAGTAGCCGGGTGCACTGGCTTGTGCGAATAATTTTGTGGTGTTCAGGCCTTTGGGTCGTGTGGGTTGCCCTTGGGTTTTTGGCGATTCCACCGATCGTGCGGAGTCAGCTCGAAAAACGGCTTTCCGCCGAGCTTCACCGCGCTGTGACGGTGCAAAAAGTTCGCCTGAATCCGATCGTGCTCTCTTTATCGATCGAGGGTTTTCAGATTTCTGAGCCCGACGGGAGTAAGTTTGTGGGTTGGGATCGGTTTTACGCGAATTTCGATTCTTTTTCCTTTCTGTTGCGCCAATGGCGGTTCCAGCAGATCGAGCTGACGGGCTTTTCTGGACGCGTGGCTGTCGCCAAAGAGGGAAAGCTGAATTTTTCGGATCTCCTCGAGACGCTTGGAAAATCGTCCGCCTCGCCGCAGCGCACGCCGTCCAAGCCTTGGCCCTTGTCGGTTCGTCGCTTGGCGGTGGACGGAGCACAGGTAAGTTACTACGACGACAGTCAGGACAAACCATTTGAAACACACGTTGGGCCGACCACTTTTCGGCTGCGCGACTTCTTCACGGGTGGCGAAAAAAACGCCCCCGGTGAGTTTAGCGCAACGACCGAATCGGGCGAAACATTCAGCTGGCGCGGCTTGGTGCGAGTGGCGCCCTTGCGCTCAAGCGGCGAAGTGCGCGTGGGGCAAATTGCGCTCAAGAAATATGCCCCGTTCTACGCCAGGCGTGTTCGCTTCGACGTGCTCGACGGGCAGCTCGATATCGCGCTCAAGTATGAATTCGCGGTTGATAACGGGAAGCCTTCCTTTCGGGCCTCCGAAGGCCAGATCGGACTGAACGCATTGAAAATCGCCAAACGCGGCGAAAGTGAATCGGTTATTTCCTTGGATAAAGTCGAGGTCGCGGATGTGTCCGGTGCGTGGCCAGCACTTTCTGCCGAGGTGGCGCGTGTGGCGATTTCGGGTGGTTCGGTTCATCTGGTGCGTGATTCGGGTGGAATTGATCTGGTGTCGTTGCTCACTCCCGTTGCGGAAGAGAGTAAAAGTAGCTCGGTCGTCGTTCAAAGCTCCGGTCCGCAGGCCACAGACCCGATTCCTGCCGTCAAGGTCGGTGCGGTTACGGTCCGAGCTTTGGGAATCATCGTCGATGACGAGACGACGCCCCGGCCGGTCCATCTCGAGTTTACCGATTTGTCCTGCGACCTCAGAAATTTTTCGAGCACATCTCTCGTGGCGCCGATGCCCATTGGGCTTCGTGTCAGACCATCGTCCGACAGTGAAGTTCACCTTGCGGGTACGGTTTCACTCGCACCGATAAAAGCCCAACTTGGTGTAGAGCTCACGCACATACCGCTGGCGCTTTTCAGCGCGTACGCTGAGACCTTCGTAAACGTTCGGGTGGGCGGCGGGTATCTGACCTCCGCTTTGTATTTGGGTGCTGAACTACCACCGGAGGCTAGACCCATTTTGTCTGCGCAGGGCGACCTTACGGTAAGCGATTTTGCGGCTCACGATGCGGCTGCCGTGGACGAGATAATTGTCTGGCGGTCGCTCGCGATTCGAGGCCTTGAGTACAGCTCGGAGCCTGAAAAATTGATCGCAAGTGAGATCGCGTGGACCGAACCATCAGCTCACCTCATCGTCGACAAGAATGGCGTCAGCAATCTTGCGTCGGCACTGAAGTCGCACGGCGATTCGCCTGCGCCTGCATCGGTCGTTGTGATGCCGAAACAAAAGCTTGCGGCCCCGACGGAAATTTTAGGTGGCATGAACATCGCGTTGGATCGGTTTATCTTGGAGAAAGCTTCCCTCGATTTCACCGACCGCTCGCTGCAGCCGAGTGCGCACGTTGTGCTGAATCAGTTTTCAGGACAAATCGAGGGCCTTGCCTCATCGGATCTTGCTCGTGCTTCGGTCGATTTGCGCGGCCGCATCGAGGGCGTGGCGCCGTTGGTGATCACGGGCAAGACGAACCCGCTGAGTGTCGACGCATTTACCGATCTCAAACTCACATTGAAGGCAATGGAACTGGTACCGTTTGGGCCGTACTTGGGCAAATTCGCCGGTTACGAATTGGAGAAAGGCTCTCTCTCGCTCGACATCAAGTGCAACATAAACAAGCGCAAGCTGAAGGCTGCGATCGTGGCAGATATTGATCAGTTCACCTTTGGCGATGCGACTCACAATCCGGCCGCGACGTCCCTGCCTGTGCGCTTGGCCGTAAAACTTCTCAAGGATCCACGCGGTAAAATCATCCTCGATCCGCCGATCGAAGGCAGCATTGACGATCCCGAAGTGCGTACTGGCCGGATAATTGTCCGAGTCATTACGAACATTCTCAAGAAAGTGGCGCTCGCGCCTTTCTCATTCATTGCGTCCGCGTTCGGCGGCGAAAAAGGGGTCGATCCTTCGTTTCAGAAATTTTTGCCTGGGGAAAATACGCCGGTGGATGAGGCGGAGATCAAAAAACTGGACGTTGTTGCTCGGGCGATGAAAGAACGTCCCGAGCTTCTCTTGGAGATTGCGGGTGGTTTTGATGAGGCGATCGATGCGCCCGCGCTGCGTGATCAAACCCTTGAGATGCAGATGAAGAACATCATTTGGAATGACAAGCGCATGATTGATCCAGAGGTTACGCTCGATCAGATCGAAATCGATCCTGTGCAGCGCAACGGCATGACTCGGCGGCTTTTCTACAAAGCGTTTCCGAAAGAAAAACCCAAGCGGCTCGCCCCTGGCGACCCGGGATATACCGATGAGGTCGTTGTCAGCCAAAAAGGAAACCTCGGAGCGTTTCAGCGGAAGAAGAAGGCTGTAGCTCCCGTTCCAGCGCAACGCACCGAACTGACCGGGAAAACGACGACAGCTGAAGGAACCACTGAAACCACCTCGGAGCTGAAAGAGGTAAAACCGCCCACCTTTGAGGAAATGAAAACGCGGCTTCTCGCTCTCATCGTGCTCGACGAAGATGCGTTTCGGAAGTTGGCCGACGAACGGGCCAACGCAGTCCGCCAATATCTGATCAACTACGGTGAAGTGCCCCCTGAGCGTCTCTCGGTTGCACCCATCACAGAAAACCAGCCGGCCGTTAAAGGCACGCGCGTGGAATTGCGGTTGAAATAACCGCTCTATCGCGCGCATTTAGTTCATGGAATGTCGCTCAGGTTGCGGAGCATGTTGTATTGCTCCTTCAATTACATCGCCGATTCCAGGCATGCCAACAGGCAAGCCCGCGGGAGTAAAATGCGTGCAGCTGACGAGCGACTTTCGCTGTGCGATCTTTGGCCGACCTGAACGGCCGGCTTTTTGCGTGAGTCTTCGACCGACGGAAGAAATGTGCGGCGCGTCGCTTGACGACGCGCTCGCGTACCTCAGTTGGTTGGAACAAGCGACGCGACAGGTATCTGGTCCATCAAGCGTGTGAACACGTCTGGCGGCAGATCGCTGCGATGTCGGACCGACAGCACGTCGTGAAGCTTGGCCAGCTGTTGCACGACTTGTTCGAGTTTTGGCTCTGTCGCCATGTGCAAAAGAATGCGGCTTTTTTCGCGATCGGCCGTAGGCACGACGAAAATGGCTTCGAGGTTGAATGCCCGCCGCGCAAACAGGCCGGTGATGTGCGACATCGTTCCCGGATGATTGCGGACGATCAGCTCGAGGATGGCGGAGGTGGAAGTTGTATTAGGCATGGGCGGGCTCCGGTTGAGAGGCGATCATGTTACGGTTGGCGGCGCCGGGCGGCACCATCGGATAAACGTTGGCGGTCGTGTGTATTGGAATATCAATTACGCACGGGCCGTCTCCGGCGAGCGCCTCGGCGATTTGCGGGAGCGGATCTCCATTTGGATCGATGCGCGCGCCGCGAATGCCAAAGGCTTGTGCGAGCGCCGCAAAATCGGGGTTCGCTTGGAACCGCGAGGCTTCGTATCGCTGTCGATAAAACAGCTCCTGCTGCTGCCGCACGAGGCCGAGATGAGAATTGTTCATGATGAGCACCGCGACAGGCAGATTTTCCTCTGCGAGCGTCGCGAGTTCCTGAATGTTCATCAGAATCGAACCATCTCCACTCACACAAACCACCCGCCGGTCAGGCGCGGCGAGCGAAGCGCCAATGGCGGCCGGTAGGCCGAAGCCCATCGTCCCTAGTCCGCCTGACGTGAGCAGCGTCCTTGGTTGGCGGAAGGGATAGGCTTGAGCCACCCACATCTGGTGCTGTCCCACATCCGTCGTGATGATCGCGTCGTCCGGCATTTGTTCGCCGATAAACCGGCACAAATTCACCGGATGCAGCGGGTCTTCGCTGCGTGGCGGATGCTGAAGCGGATATTCAGCGCGTAACGACGCGGCGCGAGCCGTCCACGCGGAATGAGATTGCGGCGGCAGAATCTTGAGCAGCCGACCTAAGATATCCTTTGCGTCTCCCACGAGCCCCAGGAACGTGGTCTTGATTTTGCCGATTTCAGCCGGATCGATATCGATGTGCGCAATCGTGGCGCGCGGACAGAACTCGGCCACTTTGCCCGTGGCGCGGTCGTCGAAACGTGCGCCGATCGCGAGCACGAGATCGGCTTCTTCCAGCAGGAAGTTGGTGCCCTGAGTGCCGTGCATGCCGAGCATACCCATGTAAAGTGGGTGTTCGGGCGGCATGGAACCAAGCGCCATCAGAGTACACACCGTGGGTGCGGCGGCGCGTTCGGCTAATTGGCAGGCGAGCTCGGATGCATCGGCTGCGATCACACCGCCGCCGAGGTAGATGACCGGGCGTTGTGCGTGAACGATCAAATGTGCGAGCGCAGAGATTTTTTCCTCCGGGCAGTCCATGAGTGGTTGTCTACGGCCTGGTTCGGGAAATTTGTCCACGTTGATTGTGGCGTTTTGCACATCTTTGGGCACATCGATCGCCACCGGGCCGGGACGACCGGACTCGGCGAGTTCGAAGGCGAGGGGAACCACTTCGAGCAACTCCTCAGCACTGCGAACAAGAAAATTGTGCTTCGTAATCGGTAGTGTGAGCCCATATGTGTCGACCTCCTGAAATGCGTCGGTGCCGATCAGTGCTTGCGGCACTTGTCCGGTGATGGCGACGAGCGGCACGGAGTCGAGGCGCGCGTCGGCGATCGCGGTCAAGAGGTTCGTTGCGCCGGGGCCCGAGGTAGCAAGACACGCGGCGGCACGACCGGTGACGCGAGCCATGCCTTGAGCGATGAAGCCGGCGCCTTGTTCATGGCGGGCGAGGACGTGGCGGATCGCGCTGCCATGCAGCGCATCATAAAAAGGCAGAATCGCACCGCCGGGAATTCCGGGCAGGGTGCGAATGCCTTGTCTTTCGAGCAGGATGCGGAGGAGGTTGGCTCCAGTAGTTTTCATGTTGTTCGGGTTGGAGCCCTTCCTGTGTTCTCCCGGCGAGGCAAAAAAAAGCCCCTCCGGTGCGACACCGGAGGGGCAAAGTCTTTGGTATGATCAAGACCCTCTCGGCGCGCTTTGGAGCGCTACGACGACGACTACTACGACCGCAAGGACGAGTCCGAGAGGCGAGAGGAGTTTTGTCGTGCCGGGGAGGTTCATTGAAGTGGCCAAAAAACAACGCGGCCTGCTGCAAAAGTCAAGGCAGCAGGCCGCGAAGTGGTTAAGGATTGTTTAGCGTTTTGCCATCTCGGCCAAACCGGCCTTGCGTTCGGCCATAGCGAGAGCGAGCGCTTTCTTCAGGCCGTATTTCTCGACGGCGAAGTGGCGCTTCTTTTGCACGTTTGGCTGCGGCGACCAGGAAGCTTCGATGAACTTGTACTTTTTGCCGTTCACCACCTTCACGACGCGGCGGATGCCGGCCGGAAGATCTTTGTCCTTCTTGTCGCGGCGCTGCTGAGCGATCTGCCAGCGCGGCAGCTTCGGATGGGACTTGTCGAAGTCCGCGGCGGCCTTGGCGGCGGCCTTCACGCACTTGTCGTGATTGCCATCGTAGTCGGCGAGTTGGAACACGGTGAACAAACGACCGCTCTTGCGAACGATCTTGGCGATGTAGCCATCGATGTACTCTTTCGGGTACACGGCGCGATATACGTAGGGGAACTTAGTTTTTCTAGTTTTTGCCATATGAGTCAGATTATCTTAAACGATATCGGCTGGTTTGCCAGCCGAACTTATACTTTTTTAGTTATGGGAAATGGATGTAACGTCAATCCGTGACGCTTTGTCAGCTAAAATTGTTTCAACAAATTAGCGTTTTCTTACTGGTTTTGGTGTTTTTACTCCCTTTATGCCTAAAATAGAAGAGCCAAAAGTCATTTTTTCAATGATCGGCGTCTCGAAGAAAATCGAGCGCAAGGAAATCCTACGGGAGATTTCCCTATCTTTTTTCTATGGGGCAAAGATCGGTGTCCTTGGTTTTAATGGTTCTGGCAAGTCGTCGCTGATGCGAATTCTCGCCGGGCGTGACCAGGATTTCGAGGGACAGGTTCACTTTGAACCGGGTTATAGCGTGGGTTTGCTCGAGCAGGAACCGCAGCTCACGCTAGGGAAAACCGTACGTCAATGCGTCGAAGAAGGGGTGAAACACCTAGCGGACCTTGTTGCCGCATACGATGCGACGTGGGACGAGATCAACGACGCACCGGATGACACCGCCAAAGACATGATCATGCAGCGACAGGGCGAATTGCAGGAGAAAATCGACCAGTTGGGCGCGTGGGATGTCGCTTCCCACGTCGATATGGCGATGGACGCGCTTCGCTGTCCTCCGGCGGAGCAGATTGTCGACAAATTGTCGGGTGGCGAGCGCCGGCGAGTGGCTTTGGCGCGCCTTCTCCTCCAAAAACCGGCCATTCTTTTGTTAGACGAGCCCACGAACCACCTCGATGCCGAGAGCGTTCATTGGCTGGAGCAACACCTCGCACGCTACGAGGGCACAGTGATCGCCGTCACCCACGACCGGTATTTCTTGGATAACGTGGCTGGTTGGATTCTGGAGCTCGACCGCGGTCACGGAATACCGTGGAAGGGTAATTACTCTTCCTGGCTGGAGCAGAAGCAGCGCAGGCTGGCCATCGAGCAACGAACCGAGGATCGTCGCCAAAAGGCCATGGCGCGCGAGTTGGAGTGGATTCGCAAGTCGGCCAAGGCCCGTCAGGCCAAATCGCAGGCGCGTATCAGTGCTTACGAGGCGATGTTGAAAGAGAACGTCGCCGAAAAAGAGCGAGAGTTTGAAATTGTCATTCCGCCAGGGCAGCGCCTGGGCACGTTGGTCGTCGAGGCGCAGAAGCTGGCGAAGAGTTATGGCGACAATCTCCTTTTCGAAAACGTGAACTTTTCGCTGCCGCCGGGCGGAATTGTCGGTGTGATTGGTCCGAACGGCGCGGGTAAAACCACATTGTTTCGGCTGATCACCGGTGTGGAAAAGCCTGATTCGGGAGAATTGCGCGTCGGACCTACCGTGCAAATTGCACACGTTGATCAGTCGCGCGATGCGTTGCCGAACAATGCGACCATTTTCGAAGCGATTAGCGGTGGCGAAGAGATTTTGAAACTCGGCGGCCGCGATGTGAATGCGCGCGCATACTGCGCGCAGTTCGGTTTTACGGGCGCGGATCAGCAGAAAAAAGTGGGCATTCTTTCCGGTGGTGAACGAAATCGCGTGCATTTGGCGCGGCTGCTGAAAAGTGGCGCCAACTTGATTCTCCTCGACGAGCCGACCAACGATCTCGATGTAAATTCGATCCGCGCGCTCGAAGAAGGCCTGGAAAATTTTGCCGGTTGTGCGGTCGTCGTCTCACACGATCGCTGGTTTCTCGATCGTGTGGCCACGCACATTCTCGCTTTTGAAGGCGACAGCGTGGTGCAGTGGTTTTCGGGAAATTATTCCGCGTACCTCGAGGATTATCGCCGTCGCAAAGGCAAAGAGGCCGATCAACCGCACCGCATCAAATACAGAAAACTCAGCCGCTAACCAAATTGAAAGCGGCGCGTTCAAAGCAAACATCATCCGTGGAAACGGCTCCTTCCATGGAGCAGCTCCACGAGAAGCTCGGACCGGTCTTGCCAGTTTGGAGTTACATTGTGTCCGCGCTTCAAAACCGTTACGCGCCGCTCGAGACCTCGTGGAAGCCGGCGAAGATCGGTTTGGGTTGGCTTTGCCGGCTGATTCAGAAAAAGCGCACCTTGCTGTATTTGATTCCTGATACAAACAGTCTCCTTGTCGCGGTGGTTTTGGGCGAGCGTGCCGCCGCGTTGGCGTTGGAGAGCGGTCTGCCAGAGCGAATCAAAACAATGATTCGGGAGGCGCGACCTTACGCCGAAGGGCGCGGTATCCGTTTTCCCGTTACGAAACTGTCCGAGGTGGACGCGGTCCTCGAATTGGTTCGTCTTAAGACGACGCCAAAATAGCACCTAATTTTTGAGCGGCCGTTTGCTTGCCGTGAGGTCGCCGTCGGTTGGCGGTGCAGCTTGAGTGGCCGCGAAGCACCGCAGTACTTCGGCCACGCTCCAAGCCTGCGCGATGCAGCCGCGTTCAGTGTACGGGTCCTCGGCATCGAAAATTTCGTTGATGGAGCCGACGCAACCTTCGTTGAAATGAGGCACGAAGCCTTCGAGAAAACGGCGCGCACCGGCCTTGTCGTTGTTATGAACTTTCAACCATGCGTCGATGAATGGCCCGATGAGCCAAGCCCAAACGGTGCCTTGATGGTAAGCGGCGTCGCGCGAACGGAGATCGCCGGAGTATTTGGGTTTGTAATCAGGATGCGTGCGGCTGAGCGAGCGGAGACCCACAGGTGTAACGAGTTCTTTTTCCACGACGCCGAGCACGTCTTTCCAACGCGTCTCGTCTAGTACTGGAAACGCGAGCGAGATTGCTAGCACTTGGTTCGGCCGAATCGCCGGGTCGTGAGGCTGCTCGCCGTCGATCACGTCGTAGAGACAACCGGTTTCTGCATTCCAAAAACGCTGATTGAAAGAGCTGCGCACACGGTCGGCTTGATCGGAGAGGGCGGCGGCCGAGTCGTTGCGTCCGAAGTTGCGCAACCAGCCTTCGAGCAGACGAAGGGCGTTGTACCAAAGGGCGTTGATCTCGACGGCTTTTCCGCGGCGCGGCGTGACGACCCAGTCGCCGACTTTCGCGTCCATCCACGTGAGCTGATAACCTTCCTGACCTTGCCGCAGCAGTCCGTCTTTATGATCGACGCCAATGCCGAAAAGCGTGCCGCGCAGGTGATGCTCGACGATGTTTTCGAAGACAGGGAGCAGCGTGGTCAAAATTTCCTGGTCGCGCGTTTTTACGAGGTAGCGATGCACAGCTTGGAAGAACCACAGCGACGCGTCGGCGGTGTGATAAAGCCCTTCATGCTGACCTTCAGGAAACATGTTAGGGATCAGGCCGTTTCGGACGTAGCGCGCGAAGGTCCGCAAAATCCAGCCGCCCTCGGTGAAGCGGCCTGTCGTCAATGTCAGGCCTTCCAAGCTGATCATGGTGTCGCGTCCCCAGTCGGTAAACCAATGGTAACCGGCAATCACGCTCCGAAGTGCGTCGCCGGTCGCGCGGGCTTTCGCGGCGTCGAGTTCGCGCGTCGCAGGCGTGATGACGAACTGGTCCGCCGCAAGTACGAGTTCAGCGGCCGGGCCATTTACAGCCGCGGGTTCGGCAATGCGAAGGAGTCGGTTCAAGCGCTCCATTTCCGTAGCGCGGGCTTCTTGAGCAGGGAGGGCGAGTGCCGTGTGCCAGGCTTCAGTCGACGCCACGAGCGTCGCCGGCACTTCGCGGCGCAGCGGAAGCGAGAAGCTTCCCGGCGACCATAACGTGCTGCGTGCTTCGTTACCGCGTTCGGCGTCGCGCGTGAAGAAAACTTCGCGGCGTTGCGGCCCTTCGTAAGTGAACGTCGCCTCCGGCACGTCAACATAGAGCCGCAGGGGCGGGTAATAGTCGTGACAGTCGACCTCGAAGTGCCGACCGTGAGCGTGCATTGTGTAGTCTTCGGTGGGCGGAACGCCCGTGGTGCTCTCGATCGGCCGAAAATAGATGAAGGGCCGCAGGACCAATTCACAGCTGGGCGGTCCCGAAACCAACGTGTAGGTCACATGCACCGTGTTTTGCAGGTAAGGCATGAGCACACGTTTCTCGATGACGGCGTCGTCGATCTCGTAACGCCAAACGGGCAGCGAGTTTTCGAGGCGAAACTCTTTCAAATACACGTTGATCGGCGCGTGTTCGTGGCCGGGCGGCTCGCTTCCGCCGAATTGGGTCAGACTTTGGTCAGGCGCGCGGAGGTTTTCCTCCAATTGGTTCAACATCACGGTTCGGCCAAACGGCGCGGGCAGTGCGGAGACGAGCAATCCGTGATAGCGCCACGTCACGGTACCGACGATCGTGCCCGACGAATAGCCGCCGAGGCCGTTGGCGACGAGCCACTGTTTGCGAAGGCTGCGGCGCATGTCACCCGGAGCGATCGAGCCGAATTCAATCTTTCTCAGCAAGTTTTGTGGGGGAGACTTTTGCATCTTTGTCGGGTTTCAACAGGACGGCGGCGTGCCCGGGGAGCAGCCAGCCCGCCGTGGTTTCCAAATCAGGTGTGCCGTAGCCGCCGTACTCGGGAGATTCGCTGGACCAAACGATCGTCCACCCCATGTTTTCAGGCGGCGCGAGCAGTGGCTCCGAGGGAATTGAGATGTGCAGATCACGCTCGAGGTTCACGACGAGCAGCCGATCTTCGTTCGGGGTTTTTCCAAAGTACCGCATTACGAATGCGCGCTCCCCGAGCACCGCGCCGTCATAGGCGGTGGGCGAGGCGAGTGTCGTATCGGTGCGTCGAATACGCAGCAGGTCCTCATGAAAACGATAAAGGCCGGCGTGGCGCTTGCGGTCTTCAAAGTCGAGCTTGCAGCACTCGAACGTGTTCCGGTCGCCGGGCTGCGCGAGGCGCTGTTCGTGTTCGGCCGAGGCGATGGAGCGAAATTGCCGGAGAAACTTGTGCCGGCCTTCCGTCACCAGTTTGTCGAGCTCTGGTTTGTGGTCGGCGAAATAGAGAAACGGCGACGATGCAGCGAACTCCTGGCCTTGAAAAAGCATCGGTGTGGCGCGCGCGAGGAGCAGGACGGCGCTCAGCACCTTGTAAAGTCCCGGGCTGGTGCGGCGATGAATGCGTTCTCCACGCAGGGAGTTGGCTACTTGGTCATGGTTGTCCAAAAACTGCACGAACGACAACGGCGACACGTTGAGCGAGGGGTGGCCCCGGCGTTGTTTTTGCCAGGGATACCACTGGCCTTGATAAAGAAAACCGAACTTGAGTGCAGCGACAAACTCCTGTGCGTTCCCGAGGTAGTTCGTGTAGTAGGCGTCGCGCATGCCGGTGGCGGCGACGGCCGCGCTGTGGTGAAAATCGTCGTTCCAGACGGCGTCCATGCCGAAGCCTCCGGCGCTCGTTGAGCGCACGAGACGTGTTTCCTGCGGTTCGTTTTCGGCGACGACGTAAATGGTGCGACCGTTGCCAGCGGTTTTGGCCGCGCTCGTGACATCTTGCAGAATGTGGATGTCCGATTCGTCCCAGATCTGCTGCGTCGCGTCGAGGCGGAGTCCATCGAAGTGAAATTCCTCGATCCAGTACCGCGCGTTCGTGGTGAAAAATTCCCGCACCGGGCCCGCCTCAGCGCCTTCGAAGTGGAATGCTTCGCCCCATTCGCTGTGATACTTGGTGCTGAAGTACGACGGCGAGTATTGGCGCAGAAAGTTTCCATCGGGCCCCAAGTGGTTGTAAACGACGTCGAGAATGACCATCAGCCCGACGCTGTGCGCATGATCGACGAAGGCTCGCGCGTCGTCCGGCGTGCCGTACAGCCGAGTCGGCGCGAAAATATCCACGCCGTCGTAACCCCAACCAAACTCTCCACAGAAATCCGCCACCGGCATGATCTCCAGCATCGTGACGCCGAGTCGCCGCAATTCTTTGAGTTCTCTCATGGCCGCGCGCCATGTGCCTTCCTTGGTGAACGTGCCCAGGTGCAGTTCGTAGATGACGAGGTCCTTTACAGGCAATCCTGTCCAAGCCTTGTCGGTCCATTTGAATTTACGCGGATCCACCACTTGCGAAGGACCGTGCGGCCCCTTGGGTTGAAACCGCGACACTGGATCAGGGAACGAACCGCTCTCGAGCTTGAATTTGTAGAGGGCGCCGTCGGCGACGTTTTTAACGTTCGCGGAGAAATAACCGTCTGGTTCGGCCTGGAGCGGAGCGATGCGCTCCACGGTGTCGTGAGACGAATACAGCTCGACCGAAACGGTTTTCGAAGCCGGTGCCCACACGCGGAAATGCACCGCGCCGTCTTCTTGAACCTCTGCGCCGACCGGAAATCTTCTCGCCACCATGGGTTGTCTCTTTCGAGAAGTTTTGGTTTATCTCCTGTTGCGTCCTATTTCATTTTGGTTGAAACGCGAAATCCCAAAAGGAGATGGATGAACGTGTGACATCCGCTGAACATACTTACCGCGACCACTCCTCTCCATCGGTAAAACCCAGCGGGAGGCTGACGGGCGATTTCTTAACGTTCGGTGGTCTCGAATGTGGTTACGGCTGGATTTCCACGAACGTTCCATCCGGTACCACATCGAAAAGCTGCTCGATTTCGGAATTGGTTACAGCGATGCATCCGGCCGTCCAATCGATCAGGCGGTGCGTACGGCCGAGCAGACCTGCGCCGTTCTTCATTCCATGGATCATGATATCGGAGCCTGGATCGGTTCCAGCGAGGCGGGCTTGGTCGCTATCTTTCGGTTCGGGGTAGGAGAGGCGTAGCGCTCGATGAAAGGCGCTGTCGGCCTTGTGAGCTACGATGCGGTAGATTCCTTCAGGCGTCTTGTTGTCGCCCTTCCGCGTCTTCGCCCCGAGGGGCGCGCGGCCGAGCGAAATCGTGTATGCTTTTACTACGCGACCTTCGTGCAGGAGCGAGAGCCTGCGTTTCCGTTTTTCGATGAGGAGACGGTCGGCTCGGGTGTCTCGAGGCAGCGCCGATGTCGGCCAATTGGCCCAAGCGAGCCCGATAGCGGCGAAAACGAACAGTGCGAAATAGATAATTTTCTTCATCGGGACACGCCAGACGTTGTCCGCTGACGGGAACGTCAATGTTTCTCGTAACGTTTCAAAAGCCTCGGCCAAGAGGTCACGATTTCGTCCACCATTTTCGTGAACGCGCGTTTTTCGGTGTCGCGCCGCACTTGGTCGGCGGCGTCACCGCTTCCCCAGGAGGTCGAGATTGTTTCGGCACGTTCCGTGGTTTCGTACGCGGAATAAATGTAGCCGGTGCGCGTATCCATGAGCAGACTGGAGACGGTCGTGCTGGCGGTGATCTGCCGCGTTGGCGAGAGGCCGAGCGTGATCACTGAGAGCGGTTTTGAGGCGTCCTTGTCGAAGAAAGCCGTATCGAACGTGTAGATAAAAACGAGATCGGCTTGTAGCCGCGAAGCCGCTTCGCGAATTTGGCGATCATTTTCGAGTTTCTCGGGGACGAGCAGCCGGTTGAGGGAAACGAGACCGCTCACCATCGGCAAATTGGTGACGCGGTCGAAGTGTGACTGCTCTTCGACTTCGCGCGTCATAATCACCGTATAGGCGCCGCTACCGAATTGGCCGCCATAACGCCGGAGGTTGTAGTTGGTGTAGCCCGCGTTCTGTATGCGGACGAAGGCGATCGTGGCAGGAAACGGAAGCGACGGCTGGGTGGCGAAACCGGCTTGAATGTTTGGCGGGGCAAACGCCTGGAGGTCGGCTTTGGCTCCCGGTGGGACGTAAGTACGGCAACCAGACGAGAGAATCAGGGAAAGGAAAAGGAGTGCGGCAGCGAGAGAGGTTTTCATTGCTTGAGGAACGCTGGTGTGGAACGGCACACTGCGTCCTTCTTGAGGCATTGGGGCAGGCCGATTGGTTCCGCTAAATTACGCCTTCAACCTGCGCGGTACGGTCCGCCTCGGCCAAAGCTGCTAAAGCAGATGAACGCTCATTCCGCCGTCTTCGGTGGGTACGACGCTGGCCTCTCTTGGTAGCTCTTCAGTAGCGAGCGCGGGCGTACTCAGCTTAGCCGCGTATTTATTAATCCACAGGGCAGAGATCCGGTGGAGAGGCTCGCGGTTGAGGAAATGCAACTTTTCGCGTCCCTGTTTCCGCGTTGAAACGAGGTCAGCCTCTTCCAGGATAAGCAAATGTTTGGTTACGGCTTGGCGTGTCATGTCGAGATCGACGCACAAGGCGCCCAAAGTCTGTCCGTCCTCCGTGAAAAGCCGATCGAGCAGCAACCGGCGGCTATTGTCAGCCAAGGCCTTAAAGACGAGGTCCATGGTTCTTAAAAGAGGCAGCCCAAAGGTTGCGTGTCAATAGGAACAACTCGCCTTTGGGAAGTTGATATCTGCGTCGACCTAGCCTGTGGTGTCTTCCTCGTTACAGTTTGTCCGCGACCGTAAAAATGAACGGCGTCTGCATCAAGCAAGCTACTGGTTGTCCGTTTTTCAGTGCTGCTTTGAACCGCCACTGCTCAAGCGATTGTATCGCGGGAGCTATAAAGCCTTTGGCGGTGTAACGGACCACGCGTATTTGGCTGGGCTTTCCGTCCGTATCTACGATGAATTCCAACATCACTTCTCCACTGATGCCTCGGCGTTTAAGTTCGAAAGGAAAAATGGGTTGAACTGTTTTTATTGCCCTCGGCTTTTTGTCTGCGTCGTCGGCGGAAATAAAGTTACCTGTGCGAGGCACATTCGAAATGAGGGAGTCGGAGGATGTGGGGCTTTGTTGCTGGGACTGGCAGCCGGCAAAGGGCAGGCCGGCGAGGATGAGGAGCGAGGCAAGGGCTCGAGATGGGGAGGTATTCATAGGATGTTCCGCCGAAGGTTGGGCGTAATCCTTGGTTCCGTTCTGCCTAACTGTCGAGCTCTTTACCAGCCGTAGCTGCGCTTGATGCGGAGTTGCTCGTACAAGATCGGATTCAACTCGGTCAAAAAGCGCGACGGGCTCAACAACATGCCGCCAGGACCAGCGCGTGAGGCGACGCGTGGGTAGCAGAGGTAGAGTTCGTTGCGCGCGCGCGTCACCGCCACGTAGAAAAGACGGCGCTCTTCCTCGACATCGCCGGCTTCGATGGAGCGGCGTCCGGGGAATTGTCCGTCGGCGAGGCCGATGAGGAAAACGACGTCGTACTCCAGGCCCTTTGCTTGATGAACCGTTGTGAGGCGCACGGCTTCGGCTTCGGCGTCGACTTGGCGGTCGCTCGTTTCGCTGTTCATCAGGACGATCTGCGCGAGGACGTCCTGCATCGATTCGAAACGCTGCGCGAAGCCGACGAGCGCTTTCAACTCATCGAGACGCTCGACGTAATCAGCGAACGCACCGCGCAGATAATCGCCGTACCAGCCGTCGATCGCGATCTCCACGGCCTTTGGCGGTTTGTCGTTGCGCATGTAGTCGGCGACTTCGGCCAGCGAGGAGCAGAAGGAATCCCATTCATTCTTCGCGTCTTTCGGGACTTTGCTTTTCACGTCGTCGGTCGCGAGCGCGTCGATGAAGTCTTTCTGCATCAGCCGCGCGTGATCGAGGGCGGCTTCGTAGATCTTGGCCGCGCCTTTTTCGCCGATCTTCGGAAGAAGAATGGCGATGCGCAGCCAGGCAAGCTGATCGGTTGGGTTGTAAACGAACCGCAGCAAAGCGACAAGGTCGCGGATGTGCTGGCGCTCGAAGAATTTCACGCCGCTGGTGATCTGGTACGGAATGCCGTGCTTCGAGAGCGCGAGCTGCGTTTCGAGCGCGAGGAAATGCGAGCGATACAAAATCGCGATCTCGTTGGGCGAAACGCCTTCGTCTTCGATGAGCGCGCGAATACGTTTGATGATAAACTCGGCTTGCTCACGGTCGTCCATCGCTTGCACGACGTAAGGTTTGCTCGCATGACCACGATGCGCGCGCAGCTCTTTGTCGAAATGCCGGCCCTTCGGCTGGGCGAGGAGCACGCCGTTCGCGAGATTGAGAATCTCCGGCGTGGAACGGTAATTCGTTTCGATGCGGTGAATGACTGTTCCTGGGTGCCGGTTCGGGAACGTCATGATGTTCTCGAAATCGGCGCCGCGCCACGAGTAGATGCATTGGGCATCGTCGCCGACGGCCATCACGCGATGATGCGTGCCGATCTGGTCGACAATCTGCGCCTGCAGCGTGTTGGTGTCCTGGTATTCGTCGACGAGCACGTGGCGGAAACGATGCGCAAAGTACTCGGCGACTTTCGGCGCCTTGGTGAGAAGGTGCAGCCAGTTCTCGAGGAGATCGTCGTAGTCGACGACGTTTTGCTCACGCTTCGCTTTGGCGTAGGCGGCGGCGAAGGTCGGGAAAACGTGTTTGATCTCGTTGTAGTGCGGGAAAAATTTCTCGACGGTCGTCGTGACGTCGGTTTGCACATTTCGCGAGAGCGAGATGACGTCGAAGAGCGGACCGGGACGTGGGTTCGTTTTGTCTTTGAAAAACAGCTTGTCCTCGCGCTCGACGACCTGCTTCAGAAGCGTCTCGGATTCGTCGGCGTCGAGGATCGTGAAGTTGCGCGGCAGGCCGATCTCTTCGCCGTAAATGCGGAGCGCGCGGTGGCCGATCGAGTGAAATGTGCCGCCCCAGAAACGGCTCGGCTCGATCCCCGTGAGGTCCTGCACGCGGTGCAACATCTCCTTCGCGGCTTTGTTGGTGAACGTGAGCAGGAGGATTTCGCCGGGCTTCACGCCTTGGGAAAGCAGGTAGGCGACGCGGTAGGTGAGCGTGCGAGTTTTGCCGGAACCCGCGCCAGCGAGCACGAGCAACGGGCCGGGCTCGGCGGTGACGGCGTTGAACTGCTCGTCGTTCAGCTGCGCGCGAAAATCGATCGGCGGAATGGCGTCGCGTGCGGGAGCTGAGTCGAGTTCAAAATCCATGAAGTTCGGAAAGGCTCATGCAAAGGCGCGCGGACGCAAAGAATTTTTCTTGCGTAATCGATTGAAAGAGAAGCCGGCCGTGACCTCGTGGCGCTCGGCAAAAACGAATCAGGAGAGAAAGCCGAAGCCTTCTCTCCTGAGTTTTCGTGAGCTGCGTGAGAGCAGCAAAACAGTGAATGACGCCTATGGGCGCGTTCTTGTTAACTGATTTAGCTGGCCGGCGTGGCGGGTGTTGCCGGAGTCGCCGGCGTGGCCGGAGAATTAGGCGTCGCGGGAACTGCGGGCGTCGCCGGAGTCGCTGGAGTGGCGCGGTCCTTCTTGAGCTCTTTCACGTCTTTGTGGCGCTCTTTGCGATCCTGCTTCAGTTCCTTGGCGTCGTGGTTGCGGTCCTTGCGATCCTTGCGGAGCTCGCGAGCGTCCTTGTTGCGATCGACGTGATCGTTGTGAAGGTCTTTGTGGTCTGAAACCAAGTCCTTGCGGTCGTCCTTCAAATCGGCGCGATCTTCTTTCGCAGCCTCTTTGTCGCCGTCCTTGATGTCCTGCTTCAGCTGCTGCTTGTCTTGATTGATGTCGGTGCGATCAGAGCGGACTTCGTGGAGGTCGTCGCGGACTTCCTTCTGGTCCTCGCGAACTTCCTTGCGGTCGGCTTTGACCTCGCCCTGGTCCTGTTTGATTTCGGTTTTGTCGTGGCGAATCTCTTTTTGATCCGCCGCGATGGCGCGTTTGTCCTGACGAATTTCTTTGCGGTCTTTGGCATAAGCGCTGCCGAACGCGGCGAGTGTCAGAACAAGGATGTAGGTGATGGTTTTAGTTTGCATAGGAGATAACGAATAGTTTTCCGCGCTTGCGTGCTCGGCGAAATGGAACACGAAAACCGGCGCGAACTAACCTACCATACGCTTATCTCTGCGGAAATGTTACCGATAAAGTAAAAGCTGTCGGCCCAGCGATAAATGGCTAATTTTTCACAACTTGCAGTTGTTGCTGCCGTGTAGAGTTAGCTACTCGGAGTTTGTAAGGCTGGCGCTTTCGACCAAAGAGCGTACGAAACCGGCCAGCGCGCGGCGTTGGTCTTCAGGAATCTTCTCGCGGAACGATGGCATGCGTTCGTTGCCGCTGGCGTCTTGTTTTCCCTCGGTGATGGTTTCGACGATTCGCTTCTCGGTGAGGCGAACTTTCGTCGTTGCGGCGGTGAGATCTTTGATGCGCAGTTTTTTCCCCATCTTTGTCTGACCTTTGCCGTCCTGGCCGTGGCAGCGAACGCAGTATTGGTTCCACGTTTCGCCGGCGTCTTCTGCGCGTGATTCGCAGAGCGTGGCGGTCAACAACAATGAAATAGAGCCAAGGATGACGTTGATTGTTTTCATATGACAAATGCCTCAGAAAAGCAGCTGTGCCTTCGCGTAGAGCAGGCTGGCGTTAAAATTGTTGCGGCCGCCGGAAGTCGCATCGCGGTTCATTGCGTAAGTGTATTTGAACGTATAAATCAAAAGCTGGCTCTGGCGGACCACGTAAGTGAGCGACGCCGTGTCCGTTCTGGCCTCGGCGCCGTACGGCAGGGAAGTGGTCGAGATGTCGACGAAGTTGCGTGCACGGTAATGCGAGAAGTCGGCTTGCAGATCGGTCTTTTTGCCCAATGCGTAGGCGGCGGTGACTGAGGCGTTAAAATAGTTGTTGTCAGAGTTTAGGATGAGCGAAGCGGCAGGTGTGGCGATCTGGTTGAAAACCATGTTGCCAGAGCCAATGACGTAGAGCCGTGCGAACGGGGTCCACGTGACACTCTGGCTGACGATGTGTGCGGTGGTGCGGTTATTCTGCAATTTGGGAATGCCCGCAAAGCTCGTCGTCGTCGTGGCGAATTGAGCGTCGTACCGCGTGATCAGGCTTACCGTGTGCGAGGGCCGCCAGGAAGCGCGGATGTTGAAATCGTGGAGCGTGAAATCCTGATTAGTTATAAACGCTGGATAGCGATCTGCCGAACCGGCGGGTGTTGAATCGATTGTGGCTGCATAGTTGTTGAGCTGGAGTTTGAAATAGTACTCCGAAGAAACCGTGAGCCCGGGCCGCGCGTACCAGTTCGCTGCGAGTGTGTATTTCTGTTGCTGGCGGTAGTAGTCGGTTGCGCGGGTGATCAGCGGAGTGCCGTTGTCGGGCACGAAGAGACGCTCATCCAAATTGCCGCTCGCTTGATTCCATTCGCCGCGAAGGCTGTAGGTCCACGCAGATTTGCCCGTGTATCGCACCTCGGCCGTTTCCGTGAGCCGGTTTTCCTGTTTTTGCGATGCGCCGGCGTTGTTCTGCAGCGAAGTGACAAGGCTGTTCTGGACGTTGGTCGCGATGAACGTCGCGAGGTCGTCGTAGTTGAGATGTTCATACCGCACGCCCGTCCGCACGGACCAGCGTTCCGCTGGCAGATAGACGCCGTTTAGATTGAAAACGTACTGCTTCATGTGCGTGCCTCCGTCGAGATTGAGGAAACCGAGATCGCCGGCTTGTCGTCGTGCAAATACAGGATCAAAGACCGGATCGTAACTCGCACCGTAGATGCGATTGCCGTCGAGAGCGGTATCGAGCTTGGTGACGAGTGCGCCGGCGGATGCGCGGAACTGCTCGTGGAACTCGTGTTCAGCGAAAGCGTGGGCGCTGAGCAGATCAGTGCTGGTTCTGTCGGTGGTTTGAGCGATGCGACTGGCGCTTTCATTGGGGCGACGCGGCGTGACACGTGCGTTGTCGAGCGCGCTGTGCTCGTAGCGTCCACCGGCTGCCCACGTTGTCGGTTTTTGGTCCTGTGAAACTTCTACCGAAACGATGTGGCGTGTCTCGTTGAGCTGCAGGAACGCGGGCACGACGGAACGCGTTCCAAAGACGCCAGTGAGATTCGTGTCGCCCCATTCTGTCGTCGGCTTTTTTCCGCGACGCGTCAAAAGCTCGTAACGCAAGAACGCACGCGGCCGGTCTTCGGCGGCAACACCGGCTTCGAACCAAAGGAGTCCGCGATCGACGTGGAGGCGTTCGTCGTACAAAGCGAAGGCGGTTTGCGTCGGCACAAAGAAGCCGCCCGTGCCGTCGTAGTACGTCCGAAACTGAGTGTAACCAAAAGCAAAATACGGCGCGTCGGCATGCGACCATTTGCCCGCGAGATTGAAATTGCCGTCGGCCGGAAAAGCAGCTCCGTCGAGAGCCAGCGACCAGTTTCCAAAGTCGTTTCGCAGTCGGAGGGTTTCGATTCCAGCATCGAAGCCGCTGCGACGCTGGAATTTTTCCTGAAACGCCGCCTTGTCGCCGCTCACGGAGCTGAACTGCGATGAAACAGAAACCGAGTTTTCTTTTGGAGAATCTGGTGTCTCGGCTGCGTAGGCGGCGGAAAGTTGCGCGACTACAACGAGCAGCAACCGGTAAATACGTGGGTGGTTGGGAGTGCTCATGATTTGTTCTAGTACCTGAGCGTGGAATTTGCGTGGGATCCGTGAATTGCCTCATGGCAGCCTGCGGACCAGCACGTGCCGCGCGTGACGAACGGCTGATGATTGACACCGCCGATCAGCAGCTGCCCCGGCGCGGTCTGTTGTTGGAAGTGGCAGCGGAGGCAGAGGGCTTGATTGCGCGCCACGAGCATTTTCTCGTTCACCGAACCATGCGGATTGTGACAAGTGACGCAGCCCTCGCGCAGCGCCTCATGCTCGAAAACAAACGGTCCCCGCTGGGCGCTGTGGCACTTTAGGCACGTGTCGTTCGCTGATGCGAGATCGGTGCCCTTGCCGGAAACGGCTTCGCCTCGATGCGGATCGTGGCAATCGGCACACGACATTTTTCCGGCGAGAATCGGGTGCGAGTGGGGAAGGGCAGCCTCACCGCGTTTGTCGAGATGGCACTTGAAACATGCTTCTGGCGAGCGTTTCGGGTTAATGATCGTGCCATTTCCGCCACCGCTCTGAACGTGCAGGCTGCCGGGGCCGTGGCACGACTCGCAGCGGGTGTCCTTGACTTCTTTGGACGCGACCGTCAGCCGCGCGTGAGTGGCATCATGAAACCTCCCTGTAATATTGGCGTGGCACTGCGCACATTCCGCGCTGCCGACAAATTTAGCGCCGGTGATGTCGGGTGGAGCGACGACGGTTTTTTCGACGTTCGAGCACGCTGCCAGCAGTCCGAGCGCGATTGCCGCTCCTAGGAGTGTGAGTTTGTTCGGGTTGAGTTTTCGAAAATTCATGCGCAGCGGTTTTGTTGCCCAGCGTGGTTCCTGCCTGGGAAACGAATACGACGGCGCGCCGCGTCCGAAAGAATCTAACCGTAACGGCTCTGTTACTTGGTGGCCTCGGGTCTTCCGTCTAGAAACGCAACGTCATTTGAGCCGCCGTGAGATGCGACCAATGCTTCGGATCGCCCTCTTCACGCTGCAATGAATACTGCAACTTGGCTTGCAGATGCGCGGCTAACCTGAATGTAGGAGCAAAATCGATCGCCGTGACATCGCGATCCCAGCGGATCGCGCCGCCCGTCGCATCTGGAATTTTGCTGTAGGTCTGCTGACCCACGCGCAACGCTCCAAAGATTCGGGCGGTGAACTTGTATTTGGATTCTACGTACCACGAGAAAACGTGAGGGTCAGCGACGCCAGGAATCGCGAACTTTGTCGAGATGGCCTCGGCCCAAACCTGCCAGTGCCGCCATGCGAAGGCGATGTCGCCGCCGAACACCGTTTCCTTGTAGTCCGACAGGCGTGCCCCTGCTCTGAGCGGAGGATGAGCCGCGGCATCGAGGAAAGTTCCTGAACTCCACGAGAGTCCGAAATGCCATGTCGGATTTGGGTGGTAGCCAAGTCGCCCTGTGAAGGTGGGATTTTGAAAACCGGTGTGTGTGACCGACCACGTTTCCGGGCGCGACGAGAGAGAGGTATTTTTGATTTCGGCGGCGAAGTTTATCGGGCCGAGTTCGGTGGACAGTGACGCGCCGCTCGCATACGACGGGCCCCAAATCACAGGGACGCTAAAATATTTGTCGTCGGCTTGGGACGTCGGGCTTGGGATCACGTGTGACCAACGGAGCAGCGTGGTGGTGTTGAACGGCGGAGTGTTGTCCCATAAGCCTGTCAAGCGACCGTAGGCGAGAGGCGCTGTGATAAACGGGTTTTCCCACGAACCATGACGAACCATCCAATTGCCGAAAACGGTTCCGAATTTCCCCACTTGGATCGTGGTGTACGGGCTTTTAGCCACCGTGAGACGGAGCGCGTATTCGTCGAGCCGGGCCTCAAGAGGATCGTCCGAAGGGTCGAAGCCGCGGTCGATTCTGGCTTGAGAAAAGAAATAGATGCGCGGGCCGATTTGGGCGTCCAGAAACACCGCCATTCTCGGGGCGAATAGCGACCGGCCTTCCGTGTAAATCAAATCGTTCGAAAGCTCGGGAATTCGGTAAGCTTCGAGGTCGAGCGTGCCGCTTGTTTTCAGCGCGATACTGGAATCATGCGTCGAGAACCGTAAGCTATCGCTAACATGATCCAGGGCATCGTCGATTGATGCTCCGGCTGAAGCTACCAAGGCGAGGGCGACGCTGAGTGCGATGAGCTTTTTCATTTCACCGCGGCAGGGGAGGGCTTTGGGGCGGAGC
This sequence comes from Nibricoccus sp., assembly GCA_047600805.1. Taxonomy (GTDB): domain Bacteria; phylum Verrucomicrobiota; class Verrucomicrobiia; order Opitutales; family Opitutaceae; genus JADKHC01. The sequence goes on along the minus strand of JASGKG010000001.1, from coordinate 2,882,217 downwards.
GAAACTTTACTTCGAACTCGGTCCAATCATCAGCCGAGCGCAACAGACGCAGATCTCCACGGTGAATCCGTGCCAACTCTTGCGCGAGGTTGAGACCAAGTCCGTAGCCTGGAACGTTCTCGCCCGCCGTGCCTCGATGGAACCGCTCAAAGATGTGCTCCTGTGCTTCAGGCGCGATCGCTTGTCCCGTGTTCCCGATTGTCATGACAACAAATCCACTGTCGTGGTCTGTGCGCACTGTGATCTTAACACGGCCGTCGACGCGATTATATTTTCGGGCGTTTTCGAGGAGATTCTGCAGGACGAGGGTAACGTAGCGCTGCTCTCCTTGGATATAAGTGTCGGGCGGCACGTCGGTTTCTGCGGTGAGTTGGAGCGGATCAGGCAGTGCGCTCAAGTCGTCGAGCCAGCCGTCGATGAGCAGCGATAGATTTACCGGTGCGAACTGGATGGATAGGCGACCAGCCTCCACTTTGGAGAGCAGCAAAAGGTCCTCGATCACTCCGGACAGCCGATAGGTTTGATGCACCAGCGCGGCGAGTTCTTCGCAATCTTTCGGCGACAGATGAGGTCGCGCGAGAAGTTCCTCCAAGCCGGCTCGCAGCACGGTCACGGGGGTTTTCAGTTGGTGTGACGCATCGGCTGAAAAGCGAATTGACCGTTGTAGCTCGCGACTGGTTGCCTCGAGCGCGGCTTCGGCTTGAACCCGTAGGTTTTTGTTGTCCGCGGATTCGCGTGCGAGATCTTCGACCGGCCGCGAGAAACGGTTCGCGACGACGCGGCTGACGAGAAAGCCCCCTAACAAAACGAACAGTCCTCCCGCCAAAACCTGCAGTCTGATCTCTTTTCGTCGGTCCAGAAAGTCGGCGAGCGAAAAGATACAAACTTCCTGCGCTGTCGGGAATAGTGAATCGGCGTTCAGCGTCGTATGAAACAAAAGGTGAGGCGTGCTCTCGACATTCACTCGCAGAGGCGAAGAAATTGACGAGGGCTCCACCGTCGACGCCAACGCGGCGGCGAGGTCCGCGTTCTCACGTGCGGAGAGCGATGAAATGTACAGCTTCCCACCGAGGTAAATGCCGCTGCGAAGCTTGGATCGCGGTGTCAGCGAATCCAATTGCATAGGTACAAATCCAAGCACCAATGTGGCGATGACTTCACCGGTTTCGGTCGAAACGATCGGCATCGCGATGACCTCGTAGAGCTCTTCGCCGGAAGGTGAATTTTCGCGCTCGAGATATCCGAGCTGCGGCGTGAGCGGTGTGCGCGTCAGTGAGAGCTGCGCCTCTTCTTTCGTGGAGAGTCGGCCGATGTTGAAGCTGGTGTTTGGCGAGATGACGTGTCCGTCGCGATCGAGAAAACGATAGAATTTCGCGCTCAGCCCGCGCAGGTTCGATGACGGTGCCTCGCGCGGATTTTCCATGATGTCCCGCAATTCTTCGCGCGCGCTGGGATAAAGTAGATCGAGTGCGTTGTCCTCGAGCGCGGCATGTATGCGTGATTTTTTAACGAGTGCCCGGCAATGCTCGAGAATTGCCGCGTGCCTTACCTGTTGCGATTGGTGGAGAGCTGCGAGCCCGGTCTCAAACTCCTGTTGCAGCTGATGCTCCAGATTGGCGATAGCGCGAGATTCGACAAAATAGAGCGTGAGGGCGGAGATGGCGCAGACCAAGACCATCATCGTCACGAGAAGCTTCGTGCGATAAGTGATTAACTTTCGTACGATCCGCAGTGCGCTCACGGAAAGTCGACCCGGAGAACGCCGTCGGGCGGAATCTCAATGGGCCGCTCGAGCGTCGTTTTGCTGTTGATCCACGCCTTCAGGACGTAGCGGCCCGCGGGAACGTCACTCAGCCGAAAGTTTCCGTCGGGCCCGCTCAGGACGAAATGGGGAGTTTCCAAAACCAGGATGATCGCGCGCATGTGTTCGTGGATGTCGCATCGCAGCGTGACGAGTCCTGCTTTGTCGAAGACTTCGGAAGGCACCGGGTGCTCGTCTTTGCGGTAGCGCCCCAGGTCGAAGCGCTTCGGAGCAGAATACGAGAAAATGTTGTGGTAAGCATCGTCTTCGTTGGGAAATTCCACGCGCGTCCCCACCTGAATGGGAAGCACCGCAGGATAAAACGTGAAGTCGTGTTGCTTCATCTGCTCGACCTTGGGGTCGGCGGTGCGCTCAAATTTCCCTTCAAGGTACACGATGGCGAGGGGCGGATTGACGCTGATGACACCGCTTTGAGAAACGACTTCGTAGCGCTGGCTGATCACCGCGGGCGCTGGTGCTTTAGGCAGAGTCACATGACCCTCGATCGAAGCCGCGCAGAGGGAGTCGGCTGAGAAAATGGCTGCAAGAGAAACAATCAATAGTAAGCGAAGCATGGTGGAGCTGGAAAATAGTGAGGGCGCTGCGGCGACGTTCAGGCTGGAGCGCGCAGGGAATAACCAACCGAGCGAATCGTCGTGATCAGTTGAGCGGAGAAACCGTGATCGATCTTCTTCCTCAGCCGCGCGATGAACATCTCGACCGTGCGAGTATCGTACTCGTGGTCGCGCTGCCAAACGCGTTCGCAGAGCTCGGTGCGCGAAAACACCCGGCCGGGTTCTTGTATCAAGACTTGCAATACGTCGAATTCTCGCGGCGAAAGGGTGATCGGGGTGCCCGCCCGGGTGACCTTCCGGTGCTGCACGTCCATCGTAAGGTCGGCGACTTGGAGCAAATCTCCCGTCTCGCTCGATGTGCCGCGCCGGCCGAGTGCCTCCACGCGCGCGACAAGTTCGTCCATTGAAAATGGTTTGGTCAGGTAATCGTCTGCGCCTGCTTTGAGGCCCTTAACGCGATGTTCCACTTCGCTGCGGGCCGTGAGGATCAAAACGCGAGAGGTGCGGTTCGTGGCGCGCAGTTTACCCAGGAGCGTGAGTCCGTCGATACCCGGCAAATTCAGGTCGAGGACGACGAGATCCGGCGGCTCCCTGAGCGCGCATTGCAGTCCTTGGTTGCCGTCGAAACGTGCGGTGGGTGTGTGGCCGTTGCGGGTGAGCGCGCTGGTGATATGCCGCGCGAGTTGAGCTTCATCTTCTATAACGAGGATTCGCATGGCTCTTCGGAGGTAGGCGACGTCTTGGATAAGGAGCGTGGTTGGGACAAAAACGCAAACGGACGCACCAGATCTTTGGGCTTAGCAAACGGATCGTGCGCGACCGCTTCCGAGCTAAACGTAACCGCGGTGACCCGCTTCACGACAGAGCAACCGTAACGGAGCTGTTACCGTGTCGCACTTTCCTAAATCGGGCGTCCGAGCAGCGTGTTGCGATGCTTCAGCGCTCCTTGCGAGCTTCGGCCAAAGGGCTGCTCGCTCGAGGCGGGTGCTGCGCAGGGGAATCTCGACCATGAAACGTGTCTTTTTTGCAATGACTCTCGGTTTTATAGCGATGCAGTTTATTCGACCCGAGCGGTCGGCGAAAATCGCTCCCGCCAAGCTCGACCTGCTTGAGGCGCGCACGCCGCCGGCGGTGGTGAAGTTGCTTTTCCTAAAAGCCTGTTACGACTGCCACTCGAACAACACCGACTATCCCTGGTACTCGCAGATCCAACCGGTATATGCGTTGCTGGATAATCATGTGAAACGCGGTCGAGAGGTGGTTAATTTTTCCGAGTTCGGACGCCTTCCGCCAACACGCGCGGCGCAGGCGTTGGAGGATTGCGCCGACGAAGTATCGCAACGAAGAATGCCGCTCGTGTCCTATCGCCTGGCGCACGCCGAGGCTCGCCTGACGGATGAGGAAATCGCTCAGTTCGTCGAATGGGCCGACAAAGAGGCAGAGGCTCTACGCGGTTCGAAGTGAATTAGACGCACCCGTCGCAAAAGGCGGGAGGGACTGCGCGTTATTCTTAGAAAAAGGCTAGCAGGTCGAGCGGGCACTCAGATCTCTTCGGTCTTTACGCCGCTATCATGCTCCACGCATCTCGCTGGCCATTTTCTAGCTAAATTAAAGCACCTAAGAATTCCCTGGCGTTGTCTGGGATCGTTTTTTGGAAGCCGGCCTTCGGTGCCACACGTAAAACGAAATACCTAAAACCGACAAAGCGAAGCTGGTGATGGCGAACGGTGTTGCCCAGTGGTGCGAAATGCCCGTGGTTGCACCGCATATTTCTGGTCCGCTCAAGCCCAGTGCTGTGCCGAGGCCAACGTAAGCGAGTACGCACAAAAGGCATTTGGGCGTAAGGGCGAGCAGCGCCGCTGGCAAAATCCAGCGGACGCTGCGGTGAAAAGAATCAGCGCGCGGCAACGTGCGCTTCATAACGGTCGTGGTGCCGCACCCAACTCATCGGCCTTTCCGGATCTTCGTTGCGGCCGTTCGGAGTGAGATCGATCAGGTTGTAGGTATTGATGACCGGATCGAGGCCCCGTGCATATGTCGAATAGGTGTGGAAAATTTCACCGTCTTCGTTGCGAGTGAAGACGCTGAGGCCGGGCATTTCTTCATCCATCGCAGGCGTGGTGCCGTAGTTGTAGTTCTTGTTGCCGTCCGCATATTCTTCGGGCGTGAACGTGACACCGTAATCTTGATTGAACGTGGTGCCCTGTGAGGAGACCCAGGGGAACAACCAGCCCATGCGGTCCTTGAAACGTTCGATCTCGACGAGCGGCGCGCGTGAAACAGCGGCGAAGGAAATGTCGCGTGCGTTCAGGTGGGGCAACGCTCCGTCGAAATGATCCGAGGCAAAGGAGCAGCCGCGGCAGCCTTCTTCCCAACCGGGAGCGAGCATGAAGTGTTGAATGATGAGTTGGCTCCTGCCTTCAAACAAATCGTTGAGCGAGATGCGGCCGCCGGGCGCTTCGAAGGTGTAGTTCTTGGTGACTTTTACCCAGGGCAAGGCGCGGCGCTTTTCAGCGAGGCGAGCGCGTGCATGAGTGAACGCTTTTTCTTCGCGCAGGAATTCACGCCGTGCGGCGAGCCATTCTTCCGGAGAAACGATTTTTTGAGATGCAGTGGATGTGTTGTTCATGACTGATGTTTTTTTGGTTTTGTCGGTCATTGCGGGCACGGCGAAGCCCAAGGTGCGCACATCCGGAATATGCGCTGCCGAACTGCCTCCGTGCCCACAATGGTGAAATGGAATGGCGTTTCTTACACCGCCTTGGTGGAGGGACGGAGCTTTTCGTATTCCGCCAAGAGTTTCATGTGCGTCGCCCAAAACGGAGGACGGGGCGCGCCTTCGAGTAGCGCAATCAAGAGGTTCAGGTGGCTGTGCCAGCCGGAAGCATAGTTGGTGAGTTCGGCGATTTCCTCCTCGCCGGTGGTGCGGTGCGTGAGCGTGAGCAGGACTTGTTTCCCCTGCGTTGAAAGTTCGAAGGTTGCGACTGAGTCGTCGCTGCCGAAGGTAAACACGAGCAGGCGCGGTGGTTCACAGCGGAGCACGCGACCTTCAAAGGTAACGCCGGGATCTTGCACGTGCGCCCATTTCGCGGGCGGTGTCTCGTCGGGCGCGATATTTTTGTGATGCATCGCGAATTCCACTTTGCCACCTGCCTTCTGTTCCATAACCCCTCCGCAGAGCCAACGAGCGCGTTTTTCAGGATTGGTTAAAAATTCCCAAACACGTTCGATGGGACCAGGGAGGAGGCGGACGATTCGTACTTCGCCGGGCGCGGTGAATTCGCCATGGGCATGGTTGTCGGGATTGGATTTCATTTTTTGGGAGATTTCTTTCTGGCGTCGTCGGCGCGCAGCTCGCGTTCAAGGGCGTCGAGTCGACGAGACCAGAATGCGCGGGTTTTTTTCAGCCAGGCGTCGAGTTCGTCGAACCCGGCAGGATTGAGCATTTGTACGCGGGACCGTCCTTCTGCGCGTACAGTGACGAGCCCGGCTTCCCGCAGTACTTTCAAGTGTTGGGAGATCGCCGGCGCAGTCATGTCGAATTCGTCGACGAGTTCACCGGCGGTGCGATCGCGTTCGGCGAGGAGTTCGACGATGCGGCGTCGCGTAGGATCGGCAATGGCAAGCAAGCTCTGCATGCCGATAACTTAAGTGAAAACTTAATTAAGCAAGCGCTACAGCACGTTTTTTTTGCAGTTACTTGCCGGAAGGTTTGGGCGGCGCTGGAGGCGTGAAGAGTCGGTGCATTTCCTCCGTTGGGAAGTATTTTCCCGGGCATTCGGTGTGGCCGGGATCGGCCTCAGTGTGAACCATGAATATAACGGGTGCGCCCACGACTTCATCGCGAAGATAAATGAGAAGCTCTTTGAGTGCGGCGATCTGGCGATCGGTGGGTTTGTGCTTTTCAAAGTTACCGACCAAGCAGATGCCGATCGCGATTTCGTTGATTTTATCATCACGTACATGGCCGCCTTTTATTTGGCGATACCACCGATTGCCGATTTCGATTTCGCCGTCGCCGGAATCGATGCCCTTACCGATAACAAAGTGGTAGGCGAGGCCGTTTTCCATTCCGCGTTTGCGATGATCCCTATCGTAGACGGCAGCGTTGCCCTTTTCCAACGCGCTGTGGTGGCAGATAATCATCTTCCAGCGCCCCGCCGGAATGCTCAGCCTCGAATTTGCCGCGCGCACATTGGCGGTGTAAACTACAGGAGGCGGCGCGGGCTTCGGAAGAACAGGAGCCAGTACTTTCGTCTGCTCGATCGTCGGTTTTGTCGCTCGCGGCCCGTGGCAACCCACCAGGAAGGATGCCAACGACAGGACGACCAAGACCGCTCTTTGATTCATAGTAGGGCTGGGATGCTCAGACTCTTTTCATTACAGGGAAACGTCTGGTCAAGAAACAAGCAGAACGAGCGCGCAAACGATCTTGCGGTGCGACATCGGAACGTCGCGCATTTATTGGCTGAATTGCTCCACGCCACCGGAGAGAGCTCCGGTAGGTCCCATTCGGGACACAGCGTCGTAGGGGCGTTTTCTTGTGAACTACGATTTGGGAGTGTCCAGGCTAATCATCCAGAGTACGCCAAAGCCGTCGGTGACCATACCGAACAGCGGAGACCAAAATGTTTGGCTCAACGGCATGTTTATGCTTCCGCCTTGGGCGAGAGCATTAAATGCTTTTTCGGCCTCGGTTTTGCTGGGATATGAAAGTGAGAGGGCAAACCCGTCGAACTTTGCACCTTGCTCGTTACCATCGGAAACCATGAGCCGTTTGCCGCCAATGGTGAGCGACGCGTGCATCACTTTATTATCAAAGCCGGGAGGAATTGCGCCCGGCGGCATAGGTTGCGGACTTTCATTGTAGCGCATCATCATCTCGACTTTCGCACCAAGCGCGGAGCCATAGAATGCAACGGCTTCTTCGCATCGCCCGCCGAAAAACAAATAAGGTTCCAAGGTCGTGTTTTCCATCGGGGAAATCTGTTAGGATTTTTCCAGCCGTCAAAGAGCGGCTTGAGAATGTCGTTGTTACTTCGACGGAGTGGACAAACCGCGGCGCGCCAGGAGTGGCTCCAAAGACGGATCACCGCCGCGGAACTTTCGGTAAAGCTCCATCGCGTCGGCGCTGCCGCCTCTAGAGAGCACGCATGAGCGATATCGATCGCCTCCTGTTCGCGAAAGGCCGCCGTGTTGCTTAAACCATTCGCCAGCGTCAGCGTCCAGCACCTCGCTCCAAATGTACGAATAATACCCGGCGGCGTAGCCGGTCGTGAAGATGTGGGAAAAATACGTGCTGCGGTAACGCGGCGGCACGGGCCCAAAATCGAGCCCGACGCGTTTGAGAGCGGCGGCTTCGAAGGCGAGCGCTCCGTCCGCATCTGGAACCTGCGCAGCTGAGATCTGGTGCCAGGCCTGATCGAGCAGGGCAGCCGCAAGATATTCGGTAGTGACGAAGCCCTGGTTGAACTTTTCGGCGGCTTTCAATTTCGCGATGAATTCGGCTGGCAGGGGGGCGCCGGTTTTGTAGTGTTTCGCGTAGTTGTTGAGAACCCCCGGCCAGTCCATCCACATTTCGTTTACTTGCGATGGGAACTCGACGAAGTCGGTGGGAACGCTTGTGCCGGCGAAGCGCGGGTAACGCACGGCGGAGAGGATATCGTGCAGGTTGTGGCCAAACTCGTGAAACGCGGCGTTCACCTCGTCGCGTGTAAGAAGCGTGGGTTCGCCAGCGGTCGGTTTGGGGATATTGAGATGGTTGGCAACGATCGGGCGCGTTCCGAGGAGCGACGACTGAATGCCGTACGAGAGAGCCCACGCTCCGCCGCGTTTCGACGGACGCTCATACCAGTCGATGATCAACAGCGCGAGCGACGTGCCGTCGGCGTCGAAGACTTCGAAGACGCGCGTATCCGGGTGATATAGAGGCAAGTCTTTGCGTTCTTTAAATGTGATCCCATAGAGTCGTGTGGCGGCGTAGAACACTCCGTCGATTAACACGTGGTTCATTTCGAAGTAGGGCCGCAGCTGTTCTTCGTCGAAGGCGTATTTTTCCGCGCGCACCTTTTCTGTGTAGAAAGCCCAGTCCCACGCTTCGAGTTTGGCGCCAGGGATGTCTTTTTCGAGGAGCCGCTGAAGGTCGGCGGCTTCTCGGCGGGCATTAGCGACGGCAGGTGGTGCGAGCTTTTGGAGGAGACCGTTGACCGCCGAAACCGAACCAGCGGTTTGGTCGGCTAGAACAAATTCAGCGTGATTAGCAAAACCGAGTAACGCGGCGCGTTCGGCCCGGAGTTTGGCGAGTCGAGTCACGATGCCGCGCGTGTCAAAATCGCCGCCGCGTGAGCCGCGAGCGAGCGATGCGCGCAGAATCTTTTCGCGGAGAGCGCGATTCTGGAGCTGGCTGAGCGGAGGCTGCCCGGTGGTATTAACCAGTCGGACGAGGTATTGCCCTTCGTGACCGGCGGCTTTTGCGGCGTCAGCTGCAGCAGCGATGGACGTCTCGGACCACCCGGCGAGTTCGTCGCGGTGGGTGACGAGCACGGCGGACGCGTTGACCTCTTTTAGGACATTTTGGGAAAACGAAGCCTGCAATGTTGCGATCTCGGCATTGAGTTCGCGCAAACAGTTTTGGTCGGTAGCTGAAAGTTGGGCACCGGCTCGGACGAAGTCTTTGTGGTATCGCTCCAGCGCGTACAACGACTCGGGATCCAGTTTCAACTCGCTACGCTTCTCGTAGAGAGCAGAAACGCGAGAGAACAGCCGCGGGTTCATCAAGATGGCGTCAGCGTGGGCGGCGAGCTTGGGCGCCATTTCTTGTTCGACCGCTTCCATCTCGGGATTGGTATTGGTCGCGTTCAGACCATCAAAGATGCGGGTGGCGTTCGCGAGCAACTGGCCGCAACGCTCAAGCGCCGTGATTGTGTTTTCAAAGGTGGGCGCCTCCGGGTTGTTGGCGATCGCATCGACCTCGAGCAGGTGGTCGGCCATGCCTTGCGTGTAGGCGGGACGGAAGTGCCCGTTGCGGATTTGATCGAATTTCGGGTACCCGAACTGCAGGTCACTGGGCGTGAGCAGTGGATTATCGGAGGCAGAGAGGCTGCCGGAAAGAGCGACAATTCCGATCATAACGGAGAGGTAAAATTTGGCCACGGGCACAATGAAGCTGAAGCCGTGCCGATTTGCAGGTTTGAAATCGCGTTTTCGGCGATCGGAAGGGTTACGGTGCGGGCTCGACCGTAATAATCACGCGCTGATAACGGGTCAGACGCGGTGAGCCGTGGTCAGTCACGGCGAGGATGATGTGCATGGTGCCGACGCCGGGGGCCATCACGCGTTGGGTGGGCACAACAAACCACGCCTTGGGCTGATCGAAATTGTGGATTTCGAGAGGTTGTCCTGAGCGCCCGCTGGAAAGTGGAAACGTGCCGGCCTCGTTGTAGTAAAACCATTCGTAGGACAGCGCGTCCCCGTCAGGATCGATCGACCCTTCGCCACTCAGGTCGACGCGCTGGCCTGGCTTGGCTTTGAGAGCGGCGGGATGCGCGAGTTTGGCGATGGGAGGATGGTTGGCGTTTTCTCTTGGTTTGACCGTCCAATCCATCCGTGCGTCAAAATCGTTTTGGAAAGCGGAGCGCCAGCGCCAGAGAGTGGCGTGGTTGTCGGTGTGCCAGCGTCCGTCAGAACCAAAGACTTCGTCTTCCGCGTCAGTCCAGATCGGCCGTGTTTCAGGAGCGAGGTGCCATTTCTGCGGCCGCGGCGTATATAACTCATAACGCCCGCCCCAGCCGCCCCAATCCGGATGCTCGGGCGAACTGAGTCCGTTGTTAATCAGATTCAGGTACGAGGGCGTGTCTCCTTCCATCAGGTATTCCCAACGTGGATACTCTGCGCCGAGCGGACCTTTTCTGCGGACGTTTTGATCGAGCCATTCGTTGGTGACGATTGAGAAGTCGGCGCCAGCGAAACGGCCGTGAAAATTGTCTCCGCTGATCCCGCTCCAAGTTGCGTGGTGATAAGCGCCACCGTCGTTCAAGCCGGGACTGACGATATAGAAGAGTTGAGGAAATTCCCGACGTATCCACGGGCCCGAGTCGTCTTGGTCGGAAATGGCATAGACGCGAAGCCGTGCGACGACTCTTGCGAGCTCTTCTGCCGAGCGTGTGGCGCGAACCTTGCGCAGCGCCTGCGCAAGCACATTCGGGCCGCCCCACACCGTGACCCAGAGCGGCCGCGGATCATCACGGCTGGCGGCGGCGATCAAGGCTTCGGAGCCGGGTGAGTCTTTGTCGTCGCCCACGGCATTCATTCCGTAAGCGGGCAGGCCCTGGCTCACGCCTGCGAGTAGCGTGTCGGCCGTGGGGAAGCCTGGCTCGTGCTGTTCGAGATTGTCGCGAACTTTGCCGTAAGCGGAAACGATCTGCCGGATGCGTTCGGGCGCGACGCGGTTTTTCTGATGGATCGAAGTGGTGGCGACCAGGCCTTCGATGTCGAACTGATTGGCGTAGACAAGAAGACGAACCATGGACATCGCATCGTCGGGCTCGTTTTCGATGTCGGTGAGAACGAAAAGCCGCGGTTTCTCGCTCGCTTCGCTCAATGCAGCGCAGACGAAAAAAACGAAAATGCTCAGAAGGTATCTCCTGATTGGAAGGCGGTTGGAAAGGGGCATCAGGCGAGAAAAGCGCACAGGCTAGAGCTGGGCAAACTCTGATCTCTTGGGGTGACTGCTTGTAGAGTGAGGCTCGGCTTGAGAGGCGATGTTTAGCCGACCTGTGGCTCAGTGCCTTACGTGCCATTCGTATTTGAAACCCACCAGCGCGCGGAGTTTGGGGCCGCCGCGGTCGTGCTCGCGCAGGCTCGATCCACAAGCCGCGTGAAGTCGCAGATCAGGCGTGAGCTTCTGTTTGATCGCGAAGCTGTAGGCCAGTCGATTTGGCGCAGTCGGCTTGTCGCGAGTTTGCAGATACACCTCGGCAGCGATGCTTGTTTTCTTTGCCACTTTCCACTCCTCGGCCAGCGATGCGAACCACGGGTCGACGCGCGATTTCTTCACGTGGTCGATCACGGGTTCGCCGAGAAACGTGTAACCAAGATTGGTGAGCGTCGTCCAGGCTCCGAAGGATTTTTGAGCGCGCGCACGGGTGGAGAAAATTGTTTTATCGTACCCGAGCCCACGGCTGGCGTCGGCGGTGGGTAGTTCGGCTTTGAGGGAGATCGCGATTGCGGGGCTCGAAACCGTTTCGTGGACAAGCCGGTACTTGGTCGCAACGTTGAGGTCTTCCCAATCGTGGATCTTCCCTTCGGACAAGTAAGGCGTCTCCAGGCTGACTTCCCAGTCCCTTGCCAAACCGTAAGCCAGCTCTAAAGACGATTCGCGGTTCACCGTGCCATCAGGGCTCTTCTGGTAGCGCTGGCCGCCGTAGATTTCCAAAACGCCGAGATCGGCGGGCAATGCATCACCCGTGACCAACGGTGGACCACCGAACAGTGTTATCGAAAATGCTACAGTCAAGCAGCAGGCAAGGACTGAAAACCTCCGGCGAATCACATAGTTGTTATCGGCCGGCAAACGCCAAACTCAAGCTGACCTTAAGTTAGCTCAGTAATCTAGGTAAGGTCCGAGCCATCTTTCTGAATCGGAGACCGATTGGCCAAAGCGGTGTGCGTAATCTTCGATCTGATCTTTGCCCAGTTTGCCGACCCCGAAATATTTCGAATCCGGATGATTGAAGTACCAACCGCTCACGCTAGAGGCGGGTTGCATGGCGTTTGATTCAGTCAGCGTGATGCCTGTCGTTGCCTGAGCGTTGAGCAAATCGAACAGCGGCGGTTTGGCTTGGTGGTCCGGGCAGGCGGGATAACCGGGCGCAGGACGAATACCGCGGTATTTCTCGCGGATGATCTGGTCCATCGTGAGATTCTCGGTCTTGCCGTAGCCGCAGAAGTCACGGGCGCGTTTGTGCATCAGCTCTGCCAATGCTTCCGCGAGACGGTCGCCGAGAGCTTGCGCCATGATCGCGGAATAATCGTCGTGCTTGGCCTTGAATTCCGCGGCGAGTTTTTCCACACCATGACCGGCTGTGACGGCGAAGCCGCCGAGGTAATCGAGACGTCCGCTGTCTTTCGGCGCGATGTAATCGGCGAGGCAGTGATTAAACTGATCGGCCGGTTTTTCCTGCTGCTGGCGGAGAAATTGGAAGGTTTTCAGCACCTTCGAGCGCGCTTCGTCGGCATAAACTTCTACGCTGTCGCCAACGGCGTTGGCGGGCCAGAAGCCGACTACAGCTTTGGCGGTGTAAAGCTGTTCGTTGACGATGCGAGCGAGGAGCTTTTGTGCATCGTTGAACAGCTTCGTCGCTTCGATGCCGACCTTTTCGTCCTTCAAGATATCCGGGTAACGACCGTGCAGTTCCCACGCGCTGAAGAACGGGCCCCAATCGATGAACTCGACAATCTCTGTGAGCGAAAGCTGGCCTCCTGCCTCCGTGGAGAAGACGCTCGTGCCAAGGAATTCCGGTCGCGGAATGTCCACGGTTGACCAATCGAATTTCTGGCGGCGAGCGCGTGCGTCGGCGAGCGATAGCAGAGGCTTGCGGGCGCGACGGTTGGCGAATTCTTCTCGCTGCGCTTGTTGCTTGGCGGTGGTTTCGAAAATGAACTTCGGTTTCTGCTCGGGCGAGAGGAGCGCGCTGACGACGTTGACGACGCGCGAAGCATCGAGCACGTGGACGACTCCGTGCTCGTATTCGGGGGCGATTTTAACGGCGGTGTGTGCGGCGGAGGTGGTGGCGCCACCGATGAGCAATGGCACGTTGAGGCCCTCGCGTTTCATTTCTTTCGCGACGTGAACCATCTCATCGAGCGACGGTGTGATCAGACCGGAGAGGCCGACGACGTCGGCGCCGATCTCGCGAGCCTTGGCGAGGATCTTTTCACACGGGACCATCACGCCGAGGTCGACGACTTCGTAATTGTTACACGCGAGCACGACGCCCACGATGTTCTTGCCGATGTCGTGGACGTCGCCCTTGACCGTTGCGATGACGAACTTGCCTTGGGCGCGAGCGGTGCCGCCGGCCGCGACAGCGCGTCGCTTTTCCTCTTCCATGAACGGCGTGAGGTAAGCGACGGACTTTTTCATCACGCGCGCGGATTTCACGACTTGAGGAAGGAACATTTTTCCAGCGCCAAAAAGATCGCCGACGACGCGCATGCCGGCCATGAGCGGTCCCTCGATGATGTCGAGCGGGCGCGGATATTTCTGGCGAGCTTCCTCGGTGTCGGCCTCGACGTAGGTATCGATACCTTTGACAAGTGCATGAGAGAGGCGGTCTTCAACAGAGGCGTTGCGCCAGGCTTCGGCAGCAGGCTCGGTAATTTCAGATTTTGAACTCGAAAATTGAGAGGCGGCTTTGAGCGCTTCGGCGTGGGTGATCAGGAGTTCAGTGGCATCTGGGCGCCGGTTAAGGAGAACGTCGTCCACGAGCTCCCGTAGGTTCGGCTCGATCTCATCGTACACGCCGAGCATGCCGGCGTTGACGATGGCCATGTCGAGTCCGGCCTCGATCGCGTGGTAAAGGAACGCGGTGTGCATTGCCTCGCGCACGGGATTGTTGCCGCGGAAGGAAAACGAAACATTGCTCACACCACCGCTCACTTTGGCGCCCGGCAGCGTTTCTTTGATGATCCGAGTGGCTTCGAAGAAATCGACGGCGTAGTTATTGTGCTCCTCGATGCCCGTCGCGACGGTGAGGATATTCGGATCGAAAATAATATCTTCGGCGGCAAAGCCGATTTTCTGGGTGAGCAGCTTGTAGGCGCGCGTGCAGATGCGGACCTTTTCATCGCGCGTGGCGGCTTGGCCGTTTTCGTCGAAGGCCATCACGACAGCGGCGGCGCCGTAGCGCATGAGCAATTTGGCGCGACGGAGGAACTCCGCCTCGCCGTCTTTCAGCGAGATGGAGTTGACGATTCCTTTGCCCTGAAGGCACTGCAGACCTTTTTCCAAAACCGACCATTTGGAGGAATCGAGCATCACGGGCACGCGGCAAATGTCGGGTTCGGCGGCGATCAGGTTGAGGAACTTCACCATCGTGGCTTCGCCGTCGATCAGTGCCTCGTCGACGTTGATGTCGATGATGTTGGCGCCGCTTTCCACCTGCTGCTTCGCGATAGCGAGACAGGCATCCCAGTCCCCGGCTTTGATCGCTTTGGCGAATTTTGGCGAACCGGTGATATTGGTGCGTTCGCCGACGACGAGGAAGGTGGAGGCGGTTTTGGTCACAGCGGAGGAGTCAGGATGAAGGATTCAGGAGTCAGGATGAAAGCAATGACGGGTGTCTATTTCGCAAAAACGGCGTCGAGGCCCTTCTCAGGATCGACGAAGTCGATCGCAGTAATGTGGGCGGTGTCGTCTAGGCGGAAGACGGTAAGCTTGTCCTCCTGTTTAGGATAGCGATCAAGGAGGTGGTCGGAATCGCCGAGAAGAATGCGATGTGGGTATTTGCGCATTTTCGGCAAGGCGAACACCCGTCCGACGGCCGGCATGCCATGAATATCAGAGAGGAAAATCGCGTTTTTCTGCGGAAGGAAATCGGCGCCTTTTGCCTCAAGCCAGCGGTTTGCCTTTTTTCCAGCGCCCATGGAAAAGCTGACAAGGAGCGTGCGCACTCCGGGAGAGAAGGTATATTCTTTTTCGTGCTGGTCTTTAACCGTGAATGTCTCGAACGCGTCGCCGACTTTATAGGGTTCGGCGGCGAACAAAGTGGCAGCGGCGAAGAGACTGACGAGGCAGACGAGGAGCTTCATAACGTGATAGTGGTTTATGCGAGCAGCCGGGCGATGGCCCAGCCGACCGCGAACGTTACGAGGGTCGTGAGAATCAGCAACTGGTAGCAGCGCCTAATATCGTGCTGATCGGCGCCAGCGGGATCGGCAGGATCGCCTAACCAAAGATCGCAGACAAGTTGCCCGTTTTTGTAGAGTGGGCCGATCAAACGCTGCCCGAGTACGCCGGCCATCGTCGCTTCGGGCCAGCCGCTGTTGGGACCAGGGACGAGCGCGTGTTGAGCGAGGCCCCAGCGCCAGCCCTTGCGTCCGTGGAGCTTTGGCAGAAGGAAACCGAAAGCGACGAGCAGGAGAAAACACCAGCGGGCGAAAAGAAAATTGGCGACGTCGTCGAGGCGTGCACCGCACCAGCCGAAGCGCAGGTAACGCTCGTTTTTGTAGCCGACCATGCTGTCCATCGTGCTGGTGATTTTAAAGAATACGGCGCCGAGAGGGCCGAGCGCTAGGGCGAACGCGAGCGGTGAAAGCACGCCGTCGACGAGATTTTCGCTGAGGCTTTCAATTGCGCCGCGGCCACAAGCGCGGAGGTCCATTTTGTCGGTGTCGCGGCCGACGAGCATGGAGATCGCCTGGCGCGCAGCGGGCAGATCGTTGCCGGCAACAGCACGGGCAATGCGTTCGCCATGGGCGATGAGATCACGCAAAGCAAAACAAGCCCAAAGAACCAAACCGGCGGCGGCATCAAAAGCGAGTGGATGAATCGCGTGAGCTGCAACGAGGAACGCGAAGCAAAGCGGGAGAACGGTGCCTGCGAGAAGGAGGAAAAGTAAGATGCCGCCGAAATAACCATTGAGGCCGATCTTGAAGAGGAAGTTTTCAATCGCAGCGAGCCAGCGGCCGAGCAGGCGAATCGGATGCCACGCGAAAATCGGATCGCCGATGGCCGCGTCGATGAGCAGGCCAATCGCCGCCCAAAGTACGAAGTGTGGATCGAAGAAGCCGATCACCGCAGAGAACGTGGCTGCGATTTCGCTCATCCTGATGAGGTGGAACGCGTCGTCCTCGACGCACTGGTTTGAACCGCCATTGCCGACGTGGCGTGCGGATTAAACCGTCCCAAGGTCGGATTCCACAAGGGCGTTTGGGAATTGGTGAGCATCGATGGCTACGCTTTTGCTGACCACTTGCGCTGCCAGCCGAGGGCGATGGCGCGGTTCGCGAGCGCGACGGCCGCGGTGTTGATTTCTGCCGGGGTGTTGCCGAGGTTTATTGGAAGATGGGGCATCAAGTCGCGGCGAAAGTTTTCGAAACGCTCCGGCTGTGTGGCGAGGCCGGCGGCCATCAGGGCGGCCTGATTGATCAGGCTTTCGCGCGCGGATGACGAACCAATCGTGCCGAACAAAACGCGATCTAGGACAGCGGCAAACGCGTACGCGGCAGCGGCGAGTTGAGGCTCGTAGACAACCGGATTCCAGTTGGCCTTGAGCAGTTCGAATTCACGTTCCGAGAGCAACGCTGGCACCGCGGCTTTGAAGGCTTCTTCCGTGAGACCAAAGCGGCCGAGCGCGTGGAAAAGGGAACGCGTCAGGCTCGGCTCCAAGCCGTTTTGCCAACGAAGCGCTTCGAGCGTGGCTTCGCGCACGGCGAGGCCGACGAGTTCGCCGGCCTTGGTGTGTTTGCCGGTCCACGTGCGGCGCGTGTCGCCGTCGCGCGGCGTGGCGATGGCAAATTGATCGGTTCCTGTGCCAGTGGCGAGGCGCCAGGAGCTTTTGCTGCCGACGGCGAGTTCGAGCAAGGCGCTGGTTTTCGCCTCCGTCATCGTCATGGCAGCCCGCGTCACCGCGGTGGCGCTGAGCGGCGACGAGAAGAGTAGGATCGTGTTAATCGTGCCGTTGTGGGTGCCAGGAGGTTTGGCATGCGCGGGCAAAGGCGTGGTGCGTTCCCAGCGGCCGTTGCGTTCGTCGTAGTGCGCGGCATCGCCGGCTGAACCGGCGTTGCCCGTCACCCCGGCACTGACAATCGCGGTGACGGAGAGATCGTCGTGCGCCCGCGTCACGAGGCCGAGGTACTGCATTTGCGCTGCTGTTCCCATGAGCGCAGTTGTCGAAGGATCGAGGCCAAGTTCGGCGCAGACTTCGCGGTGGTAACCGTCTTGGCCGATGCGCGTAATAAGTTCGTGCCGCTCCTGGTGCTTGCCCGGTTCGCAGCTCTGGTGGTTGACGAGGAAACGGATATCGTCGCGCAAGCCTCCATTCAGATGGCAGGTGCTCAGGACCAGTGCCGGCGCGCGCAGTTCGACGATGACGTGACGACCACGCCGCCGTAGTTCGGCGAAAAGCGAGGAGAAGAGCGGAAGATCTGACATGTTGTGAACCGTATTAAGATACGGCGAGTGGTTCGAGTCCGCTCAGCTGCAGAGACGACGAACGGACGCGCGCAGCATGTGGTTTTTTGCCGTGAACGGACTTAGCGATGGCCGCAATATGCGCCGGAGTGGAACCGCAGCAGCCACCGACGAGGTTCACGAAGCCCGAGCTGGCGAACTCACCGAGCACGCCAGCCATGTCGGCCGGTGTTTCGTCGTAGCCGCCGAAGGCATTGGGCAGGCCGGCGTTCGGGTAGCACGAGACGTGGCACTCGGCGATGTTCGAAAGTTCTTCGATGTACGGCCGCATCTGTTTACCGCCGAGGGCACAGTTGATGCCGATGGAAAGTGGTTTGGCGTGGCGCACAGAATTGTAGAATGCGGCTACAGTCTGTCCCGACAAAGTACGTCCAGAAGCGTCGGTGATCGTCACGCTGATCATGATTGGCAGACGTTTGCCGGATTTTTCGAAGACTTCCTCAATCGCGAAGAGCGCGGCTTTCGCGTTAAGCGTGTCGAAAATGGTTTCGATGAGAAGCGCGTCCACGCCACCTTCAATCAGGGCCTGAGCTTGCTCGGAGTACGCGGCAACGACTTGGTCCCACGACACCGCGCGGAAATCCGGACGATTGACGTCGGGCGACATCGAGAGCGTGCGATTGAGCGGCCCGATCGCTCCGGCGACGTAACAAACGCGACCGGGCGTGGCCGCTTCGGCGCGCTGAGCGGCGCGGCGGGCGATCTGCGCGGCGGCGAGATTGATTTCGCGGACGAGCGATTCGGTTTTGTAATCGGCTTGAGCGATCGCGGTGGAGTTGAACGTGTTGGTTTCAACGATGTCCGCGCCCGCGGAGAAGTAGTCGAAGTGGATTTTCTCGATGATGTCCGGACGCGTGAGACAGAGCAGATCGTTATTGCCCTTCAGATCGTGCGGATGGTCGGCGAAGCGTGTGCCGCGAAAATCCTTTTCCTCCAATTTAAAGGTTTGGATCATCGAACCCATCGCGCCATCGAGAACGACGATGCGTTCCGCGAAAAGACGTTTGAGATCGCGGGTGGGGGAGGAATTAGGAGGGTTTGATGACATATCGTCGTATCAAGATATGTTGATATGATATTGCAAGCTCTCAATTTTGACCTGCAAAACACAAGCGCAGCAGCCGTGACGCCGCGAGCGAAGAATTTCTCTTTGGGACTCCGGTTGCACAAAGCTGAACAAAAAACGCACAAACAAAAAGATTGCGCCGCGCGGATGAAATCGCGGACTCTGCGCACGTTCGTTGTTCTTTAAATACGCTCCAGGTTTCAGGGAAGGCCGTGAGAATCGGCCACAGTTGCGCTGCGGTAACGCATCACAAATCTCCATCGCACTCGAACGTGCGAAACAGCCAATCGGCCAGCAGCCGGTGAAGGCGGAGGTGAGGCAGCTGTTTTGAATTTCAGATTTAGGATTTGAGATTTCAGAACAGCTACAAATGCGAAGTCCGAAGACCTGCCCCGGGGTGCTCACGCGTACGACGTGTAACTTTTGCGCGCGTCGCTCGCGAAAACTTCATCGCAAAAATGAAGCGTGAGAGCAGCTCATACGACCTGCCGGCAACGGTGTGTCTGCTCTTGCCTAAAACATAGAGAGATCACCATGCCTTCCTGCCAACGTTCCCGCCTGCCGGGATTGTTGCTTAACATCATCGCACTGGCGACGTCCGTCGCGTCGCTCGCCCGTGCCCAAACCACAACGGTCGAAACCGCAGCTGCGGCGCCGACCCCCGACACCGTCGAGCTGGACAAATACGTCATTTCAGCCACGCGCACGCCGCAAGATCCTCGTGTCACGCCCAGCGCGGTCACGGTCATCGACATTGCTGATCTTGCGACGTCGCAGATCTCGGATTTGCAAGTCGCCCTGGCTGCACAGCCCGGCTTGGTTCTCGTTTCGAGCGGCGCGAAAGGCGGACAAACGAGCATCTTCATGCGCGGCGCGGGCACTGACCAGGTGCTGCTCTTTGTGGACGGCGTGCGGATGAGTTCGTCGGAAGCAGTTTACTCAAATTTCCTTGGCGGTGCCGATGTGATCGGTATCGATCGTATCGAAGTCTTGCGCGGACCGCAAAGCACGCTTTACGGCAGCTCCGCGATGGGCGGCGTGATTGCGATTGAAACCGTTCGCGGCTGCGGCACTCCGGTGAGCACAGTCTCTGCAACGGCCGGCTCGTTCGACACCCTGAACTTTTCGGCGACCAGCCAGGGTGGCGCAAAAAACTTTGGCTACAGCGCCTCGTTAGCCCGCTCGCGCACCGCCAACGACCGCGATTTCAATTCTTACAAGCAGACTTCCTACAGCGCGCGTGTGGAATTCGTTCCTTTTCACGACATGTTGCTCGGTGCCACTGTTCGCGGGCAGATCGGCCGTTACGAGGAGCCCGGCACGGCGACCAGCAACAAAGGTGAAGTGCAGGCGCCAAACCATTTGGTCACCGCCTATGTTCAATGGCAGCCCCTTGGCCAGTTTCGCTCGCGCTTGACGCACGGTTGGCATCAAAGCGAGTACACGTGGACCGACAAGACTTACGGGCCGTCCTCCGACTATTATTACCGCAACACGCGCGAAACCCTCGACTGGCAGAACACGTGGCAGGCCTTTACATGGTTGCAACTGGTTGGAGGATTGAGCGCGGAATGGGCCCACTACACGAACGCAGGCAACAAGCTCACCGATGACCAGAAGAGCGCCTACGTCTCCGCATCGATTCAGCCCATCGCGGGACTTGCTATCGATGTGGGCGGCCGCAACGACAAACACGAACTAGAAGGCGGAGCTACGACCGGCCGTGTGGGTGTGTCGTATTATCTGAAACCGTCAGGCACAAAATTCCGCACCACGTACGGCACGGGCTTCAAGACCCCGAGCATGATCAATCGTTTTGGTTCTCCTCCATGGTATGGACCGAGCCCGACAGTTAAGCCCGAGAAATCCAAGGGCTGGGACGCCGGTGTCGATCAGGAACTGCTCGGCGGCCAAGTCACCGTGAGCGCGACGTACTTTCATAATGAGTTTCGTGACCTCATCGTCAGCTCCTTCGACCTGAATTCCTTCAAGTACGTGGCTCGGAACGCGAAGACCGCTTACACCGAAGGCGGGGAACTCGCTGTATCGGCTAAACCGATACGATTCCTGAAACTACGTGCGGCGTACACTTATCTTACTGCGGTCGACGACAGCAACAGTGCGAATCTCGTGCGCCTCGTTCGCCGTCCTCGTCACACCGGAGACGTCGAAGTTCAGGTGCTGCCGACATCAGATTGGGTTTTGGGGCTGGGTTTGCACTTTGTTGGCGATCGCGAGGATTCCGTCTACGACCCGAGTACGTTTTCGTCGCGTCAGGTGGATGTTGAAAACTATGCGGTGGCGCGTGCGTTCGTCACCTACGCGGCCAGTAAAGACTGCAGCTTAAAGTTGCGCGTCGAAAATGCGCTCAACGAAACCTATGCCGAAGCATACGGTTATCAGGCGTTGTCGCGTGGCGTGTTTGGCTCTATTGACATGAAATTTTAGCTGACTTCGCGGTACATGAAAAAATTGGTCCTGCTTTTCGCCTGGGTATTCCTGCTCTTTCCGGTGCAGGAAGCGGGAGCGGGGCTCGTCCGTGTCGTCTCGCAGACAGTCGGCACGGACGAACTGTTATTGGCGGTGGCTGATCCTTCGCAAATCGCCGCGCTCAGTCATTTGGCTCGGGATCCGGCCTTTTCGGCGATTTCGGAGGAGGCGAAGCGCTTTCCGCAGTTGCCGAAAAACTGCGACTTGGAAGGGGCGTTGAGATTTGGTCCTACGGTTTTGTTGTGCGCTGACTACAGCCGCGCGGAAATTGTCGCGCAGGCGCGCCGGGCGGGTCTGAAGGTGATCGTGATTGATCGTTATCACACACTCGCGGACGCCTACGGAAATTTGCGTTTGATCGCGCGTGAACTTGGCCCCGAAGCAGAAGCTCGGGCTGAGCACCTCATCGCCGATTGCGAAAAACGCGTGGCCGATTTGCACGAGCGTTTGAAAGGCGTGAAGCCGGTCCGGGTCATATCGCCTTCAACCTACGGCGTAATTCCGGGCTACGATTCTACATTTCAGGATATTTGTGAGCACGCCGGAGCTGAAAATTTAGCTGCGACTCTGGGCGGCTTGCATGGCCACGCCGCTCCTCCAGTGGAGCAAATGCTCACCTGGCCAATCGACCGAGTGGTAGTGGTGGGTGAATCGGTTGAGGAAGCGCTGAAGGTATTTAAAAACGTTTCTCCTTATGAATACATGCCGGTCATACGGGAAAATCGCGGTGTTTTGTTGAAACCCTATTTGATCAGCACGGTCACGCATTGGCGCGTCGAAGCTTACGAAATGCTCGCGCGGGCTCTGCACCCTGAAAGGTTTCAATGACGCCTGCCTGGGTTCATCGCGTGGCGTTGCCGTTTGCCATCGTTCTTTTGGTGGCGCTTGCGATGGCCTCACTCGCGATCGGAGACATGCATTTGGGCCTGGTGCGGATTTGGCAGGGGCTGTTTCACCGAGACGAACTCGCGTCTACAATTTTGTGGAACATCCGCCTGCCGCGTATGATCGTGTCGGTGCTGGTGGGTTCGGCTTTGGCTTCAAGCGGACTCGTTATGCAGGCCTATTTTCGCAACAGTCTGGCGAGTCCCGGGCTTCTGGGCGTGACGAGCGGCGGCGCGGCGGGCGCCGTTGTTTTGCTCGGTTTAGGATGGGCAAGCAGTTCGGTGTTTGCACTTCCTGCAGCCGCGGTGACTGGGGCATTTTTGGCGACGGGAGCGGTGGTGATGTTGGCGCGGCGCGGGGCGAGCACCGAAAGACTCTTGCTCGCGGGTGTGGCGCTCAACGCGTTGTTGGGAGCGGTAACAAGTTACGTGCTTTCGAATTTTACCCTCACGTATGAACGCAACGCGAAAATCCTTTTCTGGCTTCTTGGCGGTTTGGAAGATCGCACGTGGGAACATGTCACCATGGCTGCACCGATTGTGATCGCGGCGGTTTTCCTCTGGCCGCTCGGTCGTCCGATGGATCTGCTGAGCCTCGGCTCCCGCGAGGCGCAAAGCCTTGGTGTCGATGTCAAAAGGTTGAGGCGCTGGATGATCGTGCTCTCGACGGTGCTGACGGCGCTGGCGACGTCGGTGGCGGGAACCGTCGGATTTGTCGGGCTGATTGTCCCGCACTTACTCAGGCTGATTGTGGGTCCGGAGCATAAACGTCTGCTGCCACTGACGCTGGTGGGCGGTGCGGCGTTTGTGTTGGCCTGTGATTTGATCGGCCGCAGCACCGGTGGGCTGCGGGTTGGAATCGTAACGTCTGTCATTGGAGGGCCGTTTTTTCTATGGCTATTGAGAAGACAGGCGTAAGCGCTCTCACCGTAAAAAACGCTTCGGTGCCGGGCCGGCTCCATGACGTCAGCTTGGCGCTAGCGCCGGGCATGCTGGCCGGTTTGGTGGGGCCCAATGGTAGCGGTAAGTCCACGCTTTTACAGGTTGCTGCTGGTTTGCTTCCTGCGGGCGGGAAAATCTGTTGGAATGGCCGCGACGTAGGCGACGTTCCGATTTCTGAACGCGGGCGTCTCACGGCTTGGGTGCCGCAGGAGGCTCGTTTTGAATTTGGCTTTTCGGTCCGCTCAGTGGTTGCGCAAGGCCGCTATGCTTGGGGTGACGACGAAGCGGGGGTCGATGAAGTGCTGGAGCAATTCGATCTGACGTCCTTGGCGCATCGCCCGGTAAACCGCCTGTCTGGCGGCGAGCGTCAACGTGTGATGATCGCGCGGGCGCTCGTGACGGCGGCGCCGCTGCAGTTGTGGGACGAACCGCTTGCGCCGCTGGATCCACGGCATGCGCTTGAAGTTTTGATGCACGCGCGGCGCGTGACGAAGGCAGGCACAACGATGCTGTTTTCGTTGCACGATTTGCGTGCTGCTTACTGCCTCGATTTTGTCGTGGTCCTACATAAAGGCGGGCTTCGAGCCGCGGGCCGCCCCGAAGAAGTTTTGTCACCTGAACTCTTGATGGATGTTTTTGGCGTCCGTGTGACCCAATCATCCGGCTTAACCTTGGAACTCCCATGAACAAACCCGTCCATACCGACAAATCCGAAGAACAGCACCGTCAGGACATGCAGGCGCTCCAGGCGGAGATGCGGAAAAAGCTCAGCGCCGCCAAGGAAAAGCACGGGCTGATCATGGTTCATACGGGGAATGGCAAAGGAAAGTCGACAGCCGCCTTCGGAATGGTCGCCCGCATGCTTGCGCACGGGCGCAAAGTCGGCGTGGTGCAGTTCATAAAAGCGACGCCGGACGCCATTGAAAAAGTGCTGCGTGGACCCAATCTCACTTGGCGCGCTGTGGGCGACGGGTTCACTTGGGACACGCAGGATCGCGCGGGAGACATCGCGAAAGTCCGCGAAGGCTGGAAATACGCCTGCGAATTTTTCGAAGATCCCAACGTCGCCCTCGTCATGCTGGACGAGTTGAACGTTGTGCTCTCGATGAACTATCTGCCAGTCGAAGAAGTGATCGCCGCGCTTAAGGCGAAACGACCGGAGCTGCACGTTGTCATCACCGGCCGCGGCGCGCCTCAGGAGCTGGTGAACGTCGCAGATCTCGTCACGGAGATGCGGGAGATTAAGCATCCGTTCAACGCAGGCATTAAGGCGCAGCTTGGGATCGAATTCTGAGCGTAACCGAATCCTGAATACGTTGAAAGCGCTCGGCATACTTGGAACCTCATCGGGTGCGGGCAAAACCTGGGTCGCCACCGCTTTTTGTGCTTGGCTGCGTGCGCAAGGTGTGCGCGTGGCGCCGTTCAAAGCCCAGAATATGTCGAACAATGCTTGGGCCACGCTTGACGGCGGCGAAATCGCCCGTGCGCAGGCGGTTCAAGCGGAAGCGTGCGGCCTGACGCCGTCGGCCGAGATGAATCCCATCTTGTTAAAACCATCCGGGCGCCTCGGGACACAGGTCATTTTGCGTGGGCGGACACAACCGCATGAAACCGCCAGTGAGTACTACGGTAATTTCCAGGCGAACTGGGCCTTGGTGCGCGAGACGCTCGATGAATGGAAGAGTAAGTGCGACGTGCTTGTGCTGGAGGGGGCGGGGAGTCCGGTCGAATTGAACCTGATGGAGCATGATTTGGTTAATCTGAAGCCGCTCCGTTACCTCCAAGGGAAATCTTTGCTTGTCGGGGACATTGATCGCGGTGGAATTTATGCTCAGCTCGCAGGTACTTGGCAACTTCTGCCGAAGGAGGATCGCGCGCGTATGTTGGGCGCGATCGTCAACCGCTTCAGAGGTGATATAAATTTGTTTCCTGAGCCGAACCAATGGCTATCGCCGTATGCACCCGATCTCAAAATTCTAGGCACGCTTCCGTTCCGGCCCGATTTGCGACCGGACGAGGAGGATGGTTTGGCTCCTGGGGATCACGATCGAGGATACGGAGCTGCGATCGCGTGGGTTCGACTTCCGCATGTGGCCAACCTTACGGATTGCCAGCCGTGGTGGGACGATGAAGGCGTTCGCATTCGGTGGGTGGATGAGGCTGATGCACTGACCGCTGCTAAAGCGATCATCATACCTGGTACAAAAAACACTGTGGCCGATATGCGATGGTTGAACGAGAGCGGTTTGGCCGAGGTCATTAGGAGGGTCGCACGAAGAGGCACGCCGATCGTTGGAATCTGTGGCGGCTATCAACTGCTCGGGGAACATCTTTCGGATCCCGCGGGACTAGCGGGAGATCCCGGGGAGGAAGAAGGCTTGGGTCTGCTTCCAGTCAGGACGCACTTTGTCGCTGAGAAGATTGTTCGTCAGGTGGCGGCGCATTGTGGCAGTCGGAAGTGGCAGGCCTACGAAATGCACATGGGGAGGACGCGTGCAGCGCGCGAGCATCTTCCACTGCAGTTGGTTGAGGACGAAACGGGGCAACATCCGGAGGGATCAAAAGTGGGGAATGTTTGGGGAACGTATTTGCACGGTTGGTTCGATGTTCCAGAGACGCGCAAATTGGTCACTTCTGCAGCTGGGATATTGACGCATAAACCCTGTCGGCTCTCGTGGTTTGAGCAGCGTCAGAAAATTTATACTGAAATGGCTGCACATCTCGAAGCTCACGTGGATCTCACACGAGTGCGGGCGTATCTCGGAATTTAAGGATTGCCGACACGGATGGTTAGGGTTTCTTAACGCATTTTTATGCGGCTGTTTATAGGCGTCGTTTTCTTTTTGGTTCCGGCATTCCTCTTTGCGGCTGGAGTACATGAGGGTATGACCCGTGATGAGGTTGAGGCCGCTCTGGGGCGGCCGATTTCTGTTATGCAACGTGATAATCGACAGATGCTGAACTATCCCAAGGGCGGTCGGGTGGAGCTTGTCGATGGCAAAGTGGTTGATATGGTTTCAGTTCCGGTCTCAGGAGTACCGACGCCCACGAAACCTGCTGATTTGGACGAGGTGGAAGTCGCTCCAGAGGCGACGAAGGCTGCTCCCGCCAATTCTGGGCAACACCCGAAAGTGGTTGCGCCGCCCACTGAATCGTTCGCCGTAGACGTGGTGGAGTCGGACGACAAGAAGCCGGTTGTTTCACACGCGCGATTCGGCCTTGCGCTTATTGTGGGTGCCTTGGTTAGGATAGGCGTGGTGATGATTGTGCTGAAACTTGCCTTTAAATGGGCGGACGTGCACGCGGATTGGTCGCAAATGTTTCTGCCTGCTCTATCGGATACTTTGGTTCGTAGTGCGTTCGATGTGGCGGGCACCTACGTGTTTAGAGTTAACAACTGGTTTTATATCAACGAGGCGGTTGCCTACTTTGTTCTGTTGTTTGTGCTGATAAAAACCACCCACGCCTGCACCCTGGCTCGTGCTGTCGCCGTCGCGGGCGCTGCGAAGCTGATGAGCATTCTTGTTGGGAGCCTGATTATGGTGTACCTGCTCCACGCCCTCTCCTGAAAAAAAAGCCGGGCCAAAAGGCCCGGCTTGGCGGAGGGTGAAATTCAATTGTGGTTACGCGTAGGCGATCGCGTGACAGCCATAAGCCACCCGCGAAGGGACGAAGAAATCTTCCGGGCCTGCATCCGTGTCGAATTCGGGCGCGGTTTCGGCCAGAAGCTTGCGCAGGTTTTCCCGTGCGCGTGCGATCCGGCTTTTCACCGTTCCGACGTTTATGCCCAGAGCTCGCGCAATCTCCTCGTAGGGGAGATTCAAAATATTGCGCATGGTGAGGATTTCACGGTGGCGCGAATCCAGTTTTTCCATACACAACGAAATGAGATCGGTAAATTCCTGGGTTACCGTTTGCTGAACCGGGCTGTGGGCATCGGCCGCGATGAGATCGGAAAACGTGCCTTCGGATTCCTCGCTGAGCGGGCGTTCGAGCGATACGGAGTCCTGCCGGCGACGCCGGAAGAAGTACCAATAGCGATTTCGCGACAGATTCAGCGCGATACGATAGAGCCAAGTGGCTAGCGAGGAGTCGCCGCGGAAATTCGCGAGGCCGCGATGGGCTCGGATAAATGTGTCTTGCGCGATCTCTTCGGCATCAGCGGCGTTGCGGAGCAGATTTTGGGCGAGCCCGAAAATCTTGCTGTGGTAGCGATTCATAATCTCCACAAACGCTGACTCATCACCGCTGTGGAAACGCTCGACCAGCCCTACGTCATAGGCTGCTTCGTTTGCTGAATCGGTTGCGGCGGCTTTGCTGGCGAACGGAGCCAGCGTGTTACAAAGGGCGGAAGAGAGAGTGCGATTGCTTTGCGGCATAGACAGGTGCTCCTTTATGGTTTGAGCAATTGAGTACCTAGTCTCGTGCCATATTTTACGGCTTCTCGTAAGATACTACAAGGCAACGGCTTCTATCTCATGCGTTGCGCACACAGGAGCAGTTCTCGTGCACTTTGAAAGACTGACTTCAATCGTATCGTGCAAGATGCAACCACCTCTGCCCGCTAAAAGGCCGGGTGGGGAACAGTGAGCCGCGAAACAAAAAAGCCACGCGGTTATGCGTGGCTTTGGTACAATTCTATCGGAGAAAGATCCCTACTTTTTAGGCATCTTCGACTGGATTTCCTGAAGTCGGGCTTCAATGGCGTTCATTTCACCGACTAAGCGTGCTTCCATTTTGCGCCGTTCGCTGCTGCTCACCAAGCTAAGGGAGGTCGCGTCTTTGATGACGTTCGCCGGGAGCGTGAGCAGGCGGGTCAACAAGCCTTGGTCCTTCATGGAGCTCAGGTAAAGTGCGGTGACTTCGTGAGTGAGTTTCAACGAGTCCTGGGCAACCGTCTGAGTGGCCATCAAATTGTTGTGGAGCTGCTGGTTCTTGGCCAGCTCGGCGGTAAGAACAACACCGACCTGGTCGGAAATTCTTTGGCTATAAGCATTGATTGAGTCGCGTGTGAGGTGCTGGTCGTTGGCCATCTCGGCGAGGATGGGCTGAATCTTTTCAGTCATGCGCGATGAGACTTTGTCGACCTGTTCGTTTTGCAGGCGCTCAGCTTCTTCGGGCGTCTTCGGGAGTGGATTGAAAGGCTGAATCTTTGTCGCGATCGCGTCGGCGAGGCGGTCGATTTTTTCCGCGTTCACCTTTGCGTACTCCTCGTCAGTCATGAGAGCGTCCGCTGCGCGACGGGCGATCGCGTCCTTGAGCATCGCGTTAAGCGCCTCTGTCTGGCGGCGATTTTCCTCGGCGGCGGTACGCAGTTCATTGTTCTGCTCACGCAACGCATCCATTGCGGCTTGCTGCCGTTGGTTTTCGCGGGAGACCTTCACATAGAAAA
The DNA here is from genome assembly GCA_047600805.1 of Nibricoccus sp. Taxonomy (GTDB): domain Bacteria; phylum Verrucomicrobiota; class Verrucomicrobiia; order Opitutales; family Opitutaceae; genus JADKHC01. The sequence continues at coordinate 2,853,874 of JASGKG010000001.1, read as the reverse complement.
GTGCTCCGGCGATGAGAAGAACCAAGACGGTGATGAGGACGGCTGGTATTTGTTCTTTGAACTTGTTCCACATAGAGGGGTGGGGTGTTGTTTGACGAACTACAGGGTTTGGCGCGATTTGCAATGCCATGATACGGTGCGGGTGTTTGCAGTTGTTATTTGGCCAGCATGACGCACGGTGAGGCCGTGAGCCTCAATCGTTGCGAGCAGCAGATTTTTGAATACATAGGAATAAATCCGGAAGAGAGACACTTCTGGGAACAAAAAGTTCGTGCCTTTGCGGCAAACAACGCGGATTTATCTGACGCGGCGGTTCGGATCGACGCGGAGTTGTGGCGATATTTCCTCGAACGCGCTGGCGTAGTCCCGCAATTCAAGCAGGTGGTTGAGCAGGAAGGCACGCGACGCGTGAGCATGCGAAATTTAGCCGAGTATTTGTTGCGGCTTTGGGTGCCACCGCGGCCCAAGAAAACCAATGTCTAGAGGTTGGGTCGGCTGGACAGTTGTTGACCGAACCAATGGCTGAATTGCTCAACCGACGGCTTGCGCCTAAGCGGACTTGGATCCTTCTTCGACCCAGCGGACGCAGAATTGCACGAGCTGGATGGCGTTATCGAGGTTCAGCTTTTCTTTGATTCTGGCTCGATGGGATTCGACCGTTTTTATGCTGATATGCAGCTTGCCCGCAATGTCGCGCGTGGGCAGGCCGTTGCCGATCATGCTGACAATCTCGAGTTCTCGATCGCTCAGAAGATCAACGGGGGAATCGGTTACGGGATCGCCCCCAACCACCACTTGATCGAGCATGCGGCTGGCGACTTTTTCACTTACAAAAACTTTTCCGGCACGGATGCGGCGGACGGCCTCCATGACTTTGTCCACCACCTCCTGTTTCATGACATAAGCCTTTGCTCCAGCCTTGAGCACGCGCATCGCGTAAATCGATTCGTCGTGCATGGACAGCACCAACACCTGAATCTTTTGATCGAAGGCTTTGATGTTTTTAATCAGCTCGATGCCGTTGTACCCCTTTAGGGAGATGTCGACGATCACCAGATCTGGTTTGATCTGCCCGATCAACTTCATAGCCGAGGGTGAGTCTTCGGCTTCACCGCAGAACATCATGTCGGCTTCTCTATTGATCAGCTCGGCCAGACCGCGCCGGAGAAGCGGGTGGTCATCGACAATGAAAATTCTGGTCTTCTCTACCATGTTGCTTTGTTAGTGCCGGAATGGGTAGGTCAGCTTCACAGCTACACCTTTCGGGGCGGCGTTATAAATTTCCAATGTTCCGCCAAGCGTGCGGGTGCGGGATTGCATGATGTGATGACCGACACCTTTTTCAGCTGGTTCTGTCTGACTCAAGCCTGTTCCGTTGTCTGTAATCGAAAGCAACATGTTTGCAGATCGTGCTTCAAGTCGAACTTCGACGCAAGTTGCGTGCCCGTGTTTAATCGCGTTACTGATCGCTTCCTGTGCCAGACGGTAGACTTGTATGATTTGGTTATTGGTGTGATGCGGGAACCGTCCGACAAATTCCGTTCTGACTTCAACTTGAAAACGGGCTCGGACTTGAGCGGCGAGTTCTAACAATGCACCACGAACATCGGCAATCTGAATCTTACCCGGGAAAAGTCCGTGGGTGAGCGCGCGCGTGCGATGCATCGCATCCACGATCTGTTGATTGAGTTCGCGGAGGCTCGCTACCTCTTCTGGAACTTTGCCAGCGATTCTTCCTTCGGTGACGCGCATCAAACAACTCACGCCGGCGAGCACCTGGCAAAGATCGTCATGCAGGTCCTGGCCGATTCGATTTTGTTCACGCTCACTGATCCGCAAACTCTCTTGTTCCAGCTCCTTTTCGGTTTGGATGTCCCTGACGAACCCTCGTCCGATTTTCTTTAGGCGAATGCTTTCAGTCTCGATCAGAGTATGGCGAATCCATCGGAACTCGCCGTTCGTATCGACGATTCTGTATTCGATCGAAAACGGAGCACTGTTGAGTTCTGAAAATGCTTTTGCGACGCGCTTGCTGTCCAAGGGATGAATGAGATCGCTCCACGAAATGAGGCTCCCATTCGTTTGAGACAAAAACGGTCCAAGAAACGAACCACGAGTTGGATATATTTTGGCCGAAAGGGCCGAACCTAATTCGCCTTCCCAAGTTGCGATGGCGGCTTCCGTGAAAACAGCGGTCGCTGCCCAAGAGGGCGGAGTGTCGGCTGCGCTGTTGCGTTTCGACGTATTTCCTTCTGTACGAGCAGGGTAGTGCCGCTTTGCTCTAGACTCAACGGCTGGCCGAAGAGTGTGCTTAGGTGCTTTTTTTAATGATCCACTCATCGGTTGTCGGCGAGCTGTCCCGACCTTTTTGACGTTTTCTTTGGAAGCGCCGGTAAGGGTAATTCCCGATTCGTCGTAGTGTTTTCCATGAAAGTTAGGCGTGAGAAGGGTCCAAACTTGACTGAGTATGAGGGGGGCCGATGTTAAATATAAACAGCAAGTTGTGTGAATCTTCTAGGATAGTAATGCGAAAACACGAACAATTATTACAGCGATTCTTTAGCAGACGCAAAACCAGAGCTCAGAAAGTGTGTCCTTAACACGATGCCAGATCAGGGAAACATGAATGACCCCAAGTCGTTGGGAGGCTCCAGCCAACCCTGGCTTTCGCGTGTCTTCATTGTTGATGACCATCGTTTTTTCACCTTCGCATTGATGTCGCTGATAAATTCGCAGGCCGACCTGACGGTCTGTGGAGTGGGGCATGACGAACAATCGGCGCTTAACGGAATTATTCATACCTCGCCGGATTTGGTCGTGATGGACATGCGCTTGAGCGATCAAGACGGGCTTAAGCTCGCTGCCGCGGTGAGGCGACTCTCGAAGCACACGCCGATTCTCTTCGTTTCGAGCATGCAAAATCCCACGTTCTTTCCGGAGGCAAAGTGGCTGGAGCCATGTAGTTTTGTTGAAAAAACGCAGGATCCTGTCGATATCATCGCCGGAATTAGAAAAGCCATAGCAAGATTCCACATTTTCCAGAGCCTTCATCCAACTAGCCCGTATACCCAAAAACCGTGAAATCCAAAGAGCAGCACTCTATCTTGGTGGTCGATGACAATGAGCAGGCATTGACCTTGGTCGAGGAGGCGCTGACAACGCGTGGTTATAAAGTAACCGTCACCAGCAAGGGCACCGAAGCTATACCCATTCTTGATTCGAAAAAGGGAGAAGCGATCGATCTTGTGATCATTGATTTAGTCATGCCGGATGTCGATGGCATGGAACTCGCGGGAAAAATTTTGAAAAAGCGTCCCGATATCCGCGTGTTGGTGATGTCAGGCTATGCGGACGACGTCGTTGTTCACGGTGTGTTCGAAAGCGACAACGTCGATTTTCTTGCGAAGCCATTCAGCATTCGAGACCTCTTCGCGCGAGTGAGCGCTTTGTTGAAGGGCTGAGTTGGCCCGTTCACGGCCGCTTTTGCGACGTGGCATTTAAGGGCGAAGTTTTCGCGAAAAAAACGCTGTGTTGAGCGCGAAATTTTTTTCCACGCGCGGTTTCCAGTAAGAGTTTTACCACGTGTTTAGGGCCTTCCGCTGCGTAACTCATTTGTATCACGGTGCGAATGGTCACGGGGGCTATGTTTTGAAGATTTTTGAAACATTTTTGGCCCTGCTGCGTCCTACTCTATGTTCGTACATTTCCTCCGCTTAGCGGTGGAAATTGGGGTAACAAAGAAAGTTATGGGCGGATCGCTTAGGGGTAGGCGATCCGCCCTCTTTTTTTAGAAGAGAGACAATCGCGTGGCCTCGCGAAAAATTTCCTCAGCAAGGAAATTAATTTCATGCTTTTGTTCACGCGAGCTCGACAAACGTGGAAAGGACTGCAGGGTTATTCACAAGTTATCCACAATGGAACACCTGAGCAGGGCTAGTGAATCCCAACCGCAGCTCAAGGTCTCAGCAAAGGTAAAAACCTTTGTTCTGGACACAAACGTCCTCCTTCACGATCCACAGTCGATCTACAAGTTTGAGGACAACAACCTCGTGATCCCCGTCGAGGTTCTTGAAGAGCTGGATGCCATCAAGACTGAGCAGTCGACCGAACGAGGGCGCAACGCGCGACGTGTGCACCGCATCCTCCAGGAGTTGCTGCCGGATTCGCGCACGATGCTCGAGGGGGTGCAGCTCGAAAACGGCGGGACGCTGTCCGTTGTGATCAACCGCTATCTCGTCGACCAGAATTTCACGAGCCCGGCGATGCAGAGATTCCGCGCGGTGTTGCCGGACCTCGGCAAAAAGGACAACCGCATCATCGCGTGTGCGCTTTTTGTTCAAGAGCGTTTCCCGCCGCCGACGATTCTGGTCACGAAGGACGTCAATGTGCAGCTGAAGGCGCGCGCCGTCGGTCTTGAGTCCGAAGATTACCTCAATGACAAGGTTCCGGAACACGTCGAAGAAGAGGCGTATCCGGAAATTCCGGTCACGATTTACGAGCTGCAGCGGTTTTGCTCCGAAGGTGAGTTCGAACTGGAGCCGTCGGAGGCGAAGAAACTGCATCTCAACGAATACGTTCTCCTTCGTTCCCACGAAGGGAAGACGATGCCCGCGCGGTATTATGGCGACAACGTCGTCCGCCGCCTGAAAATCCCGGAATTCGTCAAAGCACCTGGCGGCATTCCGATTCGGCCGCGCAATCTCGAACAGCAGTTCTTCATGGACGCGCTGCTCGACGACTCTGTGTCCCTAATCACTTGTTTTGGCAAAGCGGGCACAGGCAAGACGTTGATCTCGACGGCGTGCGCTCTGTACCAGACGCAGGATGAGAACTCGAAGTATGACGGTGTTTCGATTTCTCGGCCGGTCATTTCTTTGGGTAAGGATATTGGTTTTCTTCCCGGCACGTTGGATGAGAAAATGAAGCCCTGGCTTCAGCCGTATTTCGACGCGCTCGAAGTGCTGATCCCATCAAAACCGCCAAAAGATCCTCAGTTCGCGTCGAAAAAAGTTTCAAAGAAGAAAAAGAAGAAGCACGACGATATCGTGATGGCGATGAACACGCCGCAGCCCGCGCATGTCACCAGCGGCGGGCATAGTTCCAATGGCACGGCGGTGAAACCTTACGAACGGCTGATCAAGAGCGGCTTGGTTGAGGTAGAGGCGCTTTGCTTCATTCGCGGACGCTCGATTGCGCGACGCTTCTTTATTCTGGACGAAGCCCAGCAACTCACGCCGCACGAGGTGAAGACCGTGATCACGCGCATTTCGGAAGGCTCCAAGATTGTGCTGATTGGCGATCCAGCACAAATCGATAATCCCTACGTCGATTCGCGCAGCAACGGCTTGGTTTATTGCCACAACCGCATGAAAGGTCAGCCGATTGCCGCCCACATCAGCTTGCGAAAGGGCGAACGCTCGAAGCTTGCTGAGCTAGCCGCTGATCTGTTGTAGCCGATCGAGTCCGGCCGTAAGTTTCTCTGCCGTCCTTGCGAACACGGAGCTTTGCCGCTCGTCGCGTGCCGGTTGTCGCCTGAAATTTGCGCGGGCGGTATTACGTCTGTTCTTTTTCGCCCGGCTGCTTGGTGGCGTCGCGTGTCTCTTGAGCCAGTTGCTTAATGGCTTTCTCCAGTGGCGCGCGGACTTTTTTGGCCATCCGGTCAATAAACAAGACTCCGTTGAGATGATCGACCTCGTGCTGAATGCAGCGTGAGAAAAGTCCGTTGCATGTGAGCTGGTGGGGAGTGCCTTCGCCGTCGAGAAATTTCACCGAGATGGTGTCGGGACGATCGATGTCGCCGCGAATGTCGGGGAAGGAAAGACAACCTTCTTCGTACGACGTTTTTGGAGAGGGCAGGAGAGTAAGCTCGGGATTCACGATCACCATCGGCATGAAAAGATCGAGCGGTGGGCGTGCACCATCGATTTCCCAAGTGAAATCGCTTTTGGCTTCGCGCAGATCGACGACGCAAAGCTGGATCGCCTGGCCGACCTGTTGAGCGGCCAGGCCGATGCCTTGAGCCTCGTGCATGGTCTCGATCATTTCCTGGGCCAGCCTGCGAAGTGCCGGATCGAAAGTGGAGATTTTTGCACCTTTCTTACGGAGCACGGGCGAGTTATAGTGAACAATTGGCAATGCCATGGGTCGATTGGGCATAATCGTGGGTTTGCAATTGTTGGCCCGCAAATAAATATTCCAGATTCGACAATGACCCTCAGCTCCCAAAATGGCAAAAATTGGCCGGTGGCAATAGGATGGCTTGTGGCCGGCCTGGTGCTTTTGGTGGGTGCTTGGATGGTTCCGATCAGCCTTAAATCGGTGACTCCCTCTGTGTTGAAACAGGCCGGACTGGATACGCCGTCCGTGGCTGTATTTGGCCAGCAAATCCTCGATTCTGAAAAGCTTGGGCCGGCTCAGTTGGTGCTGGCTGCGGCGCGATTGGTCGACGATCCGAAGGCCCCGATCTTGGATCGCGGTATCCGCGATGTCGCTACACGACGTCCTGAATGGGTCCCGTGGGGCGGTTGGGATCCGTTTCTTGAGCCGCTTTTCAATTTGAAGGAAAATGCAGGCCGCACGGAGAGCACGCCGGTCTTGACCTTTTTTATTGCGACAAGAGCGCGGCAAGGGTTGCTGACCTATTTGTCCAATTCCCGCTCGCTCGGTGTTCAAGCGGTGCTGCAAACGCGTGAGATTGACCACACCACCCAATTTGTACCGGCAAAACGTGCGGGTGGGCAGGCGCTCGACGCGGTGATTTTGCTCACGGGTTTGTTGTACCAGGGGGATCATCTTTCCGGATCGCTGCAGCGCGAGCTGCGGTCGCTGGCGGAAGCGGCAGTGAACTCGAAGGAAATGGGTGAGCTGGAAACATTCTACGTGGACCTGCTCTCGCTCGGAAAGCGGCTCGACTGGGTTCAGCTGTGCGAACTTCTCCGAACCACCGACAGCACTAAAACCGTCGGCGAGTTTGCCCACCTTTCCCGTCTTGCTTCGGATAATCTTCCGCTCATTTACACGGCCGCGCTGTTCTCAAATTCTGCGGATCGTGTCGCCACTTATCTGATACAGTACGGGAAAACCGGGCTGGATGATCTGAAGCAAGCGCTCTCGCTGGGGCAAGGCGCGGTCAGGCAACTGATGCTGTACCAAGTGCCGATCAACCGGAAGTCCGGCCCGTCGCTGGGCTGGATTGCCGAACTGGCGCTCCTTTATCCGCGTGCCACGCTGGTCGCGAAGTACGTCGGCTTTTTGCTTGGAGCGTTTTTCCTTTTTCGCGGTCTGCAGTTCGAGTTCATCGCGCCGGGCGTGGGACACGGTTCGCCTTTGCGTATGCAGAGTGGCGTTCTCGCGCTTTTGACCGCTTTTATCCTCGTTGTGGCGACCGAACCGTTCCTGCTGAAAGCGGCGCCGCCCTCCGAGTTTCGTCTGAAATTAGTCATCCCCGTTCTCGCCAACACCGCTGAAGCTACAACCACCAAGACTCCCATTTCCGCACCCGCCATGGATATCAAAACGATTGCTTCGATTGTCTTCTTCGCCGCGCTGCAGATCACGATGTATTTGTTCTGCCTGCGCAAAATTCGCGAGATCTCGCGTCAGCCGATCACGCCGTTGGTTAAATTACGCCTGATGGAAAATGAAGAGAATCTCTTCGACGGAGGTCTCTACATCGGCATCGGCGGCACCGCGACCGCGCTCGTGCTGCAGGTGCTCAATATCGTGCCGGCGAATTTGCTCGCGGCTTACTCGTCGAACTTGTTCGGCATTACCTGCGTGGCTCTCGTGAAAATTCGTCACGTTCGCCCCTACAAGCGGCAATTGATTCTCGATAGCCAAGCGCCGGCTCCCGCGGTGCCCGCGTCGTTGATCGCGCCCATTCCGCCGAAACCACCCGCGCCGCTTGCTCCGCCGCCGCCTCCGCCGGTGCCAGCAGCTTCTGCTCCGAAGAACGGCTAAAGTGTCATGAACAAGACCCTGCTTCTTGTTATCTGCGACTTCCTGCTGCTCAACATCCTGGCGTTGACGAACTGGGAGCGCTCTGAGCCCTCGCGTCCCCAGCAGACGCCGGTCTCGGCGGCGACGAGTAGCGGAACTCCCGCAACAGCCAAGACCGACATGGTGGATATGATGAAGTTGTCGCTGGAAGATGAGCGCGCGCAACGAGAGCAACTGGTTCAACAGCTCCAGTCCACCCAAACCAATTTACAGGATCGAGAGAAGAATCTGAACGCTTTGGAGAGCGAAAAACAGAAGCTCGCTTCTTCGCTCACGGAGACGCAGCGCAACGCGCAAGAGCTGGCCCAGAAGATTGATTCGGCAAACCGCGATGCGGCGATGTCGAAGGAGCGCCTCGCCCAACTGCAACGCGATCTCGAGCAGCGGCAAGCCGAGTCTGAAAGGCAAAAGCAGCAACTCGCCCAAATGGAACAGGCGCAGAGCGAAGCCCGCCAAAAGATCGAAAATCTAAACGTCGCCGTGAAAGTGGCGGAGCAGGAGAAAATGTTGCTGAAGGAAAGCGCCGAATCGTTGCGGACACAGGTAGAGGCAGAGCGCACCGAGCGCGTAAAGGCTTTGGAAACGACGAAGGAGCTGTCGCAGGGTGTTGGCCAGCTCGCCCAGCAGTCGAACCAGTTGACAGCGGAAATCCGTGAGAATCGTCCGATCAACGCGAACACGTTGTTCAACGATTTCCTCGCGAATCGCGTGCAGACGCGCTTCGTTGCCGCTCGTTCATCGATCTTTGGTCCGGGCAATCGCACGAAGGACGCGCGTACGGTTTTTGTCGCCGACGGCAAACAGGTCTTTGCGCTCGTTCACATCGACGACACGCCGTTTGCTCTGCGCGAGAATTCGCTGGATTTGGACAAGCTCAACGTGACGTTCACCAAAGGCGCTTACAAAGCGGACGCGCCGGACGTGCGATTCCTCTCGATCGATCCGCGTATTGTGGCGGTGCCAGTTGACCCCGCCCAAGTGAAGGCGATCGGCGCGAAGGTGTATCAAACCGCGCTCGAGCCTTTCAAATTTCCTGAGGCTGTTTTGATCAGCAACGGCGGCGCTGGCTATGGCGAAGTCGCTTTCAAATTGGATGCTGAAGAGCCGAACTACGTGCGCATGGACAATCGGCTCATGAAACGACTCTTCGGCGACTTCGCGACGTCAGCTGGCGATCTCGTGCTCAGCAAGACGGGTGAGTTGCTCGGCATCATGGTGAATCGCGACTACTGTGTTCTGATCAACAACTTTCTACCGGCAAAGACAATTCGCACGGGCGACAACATCGCCGATCAGCACTCAGGTGCGACGCTCAACGAGCTCTACTCGCGCATCCTGCGGCGGCCCTACAAGCTCCAGTGAACGCTCAAGGAGTTCGTTAGCGGTTTCACCTCAACTTGTCGGGATAACGCGTTCCAGCTCCAAGCTAAACCCTTGCGTCGTCCTATTCTTCGAGGTGGTGCGGGCCGTCCCCGGCACGCATCGGTTTGGGCGATGAGCGTGCGCAAGTTCTAGGTTAGATCGACGGTGGCTGTTCTCATGGGGCGGGGATCTTGGAAAACAGATCCGGAGGACTCGACTCTGGCGGCAGAAAACGGAGCGAAAAGGTGTGCGGTGTCGAACCAACGCGTCGGGGACGACGCGTTCCACCTTCAAGGCATACCCTCGGTGTTGTCCGTACTCTTTGAGGTGGTGCGGGCCGTCCTCGGCACGCATCGGCTTGGGCGATGGGCGTGCGCACGCGGTAGCACGGGGCGATTCTAGCGGGCTTCGCTGCGGTCCCAGATTGCGCGACCCGGCGGCATTGGCCCGGCTTCGGCGATTTTGGAGATGCGGTGAAGGTTCCCCTCGGCGTCCAATCGCCAATGGCCTAGCGCGTGTTTTGCTGTTTGAGCCGATCGAGCGCGCGCTGCACGAAATCCCATTCCGGGTGAATCCGTAACGCGGCTTCGTAGTGGCGGACTGCCTCTTCGCGCCGTTCTGGTATTTGCGCTAGCAATACAGCGAGGTTGCAGTGTGCTTCCGCGTAATCCGGTTTGGCTTTGAGCGCATCTTCGTAGAGCGCGATGGCTTCAGCATGCGATGCCGGCGTTTTCGCGAGCGCGTTGGCCAGGTTGAAGCAAGTTTCTGCGTTGGGAGCGAGGTCGTGGGCGATGCGGTAGTGCCGAATCGCGTCGGGAAGGCGTCCGGGAACCTTCGCCAGGGCCGTGCCGAGATTGCTGTGGGCCGCGGTGAAGTTCGGCTGGAGGCGCACGGCCGTTTCGAAGTGCGAAATGGCGTCTTCCAAGCGGTTCGGCACACGCGTGAGCAGCACGCCGAGGTTGTTGTGGCCGTCGGCGAACGCAGGCTTTTTTTTCAGCGTGATTTCCCAGTGTTCGATCGCTTCGGGCAGGGTATCGGGCCGCCGCGAAAGCGTGCTAGCGAGATTGATGTGCGGCTCGGGGTTGTCCGGCGCAAGTTCGAGCGCCTTGCGATAAAGCGCGAGGATTTCGTCGTGACGCTCGGGGCCGGTGTCGCGGATGTTTCCGAGATTATTGTACGCCAGCCAGCTTTGGGGGTTCCTGGCAATCGTCTCGCGGTACAGCGTTTCTGCGTCGCGATAGAGGTGTGCCTGCTGCCAGCTCAGTATTCCGAGAGTCAATACAACGACGATCGCCAGCACCTTTCGCCAAACCTGGGAAGTGCTCGTGGGAGCAAGGTCTGCGGCGAAGGGAATGACAATCGCGAGGCTGGCCAAGTACTGGAAGTGGTCTGCCACGAACGAATATCGGAAAGGGTAGACGTTCACGAAGCCGAGCGCGGGGAAAAGCAGGATCGCGTATACGAGTAGGCCAGCGATCGTCGCGCGCTCCTTTGAGCGTCGCCACCAAAAGAACACGAGCGCAGCCACGAGTATCAGCGGGAAAATGTATTGCCACGGCGCGGTCGGGTCCGGTGTCCAGCGCGGGTAAATGAAAATCAGATTAAGCGGGCAAACCAGCTTCCAGAGATAAAAGAGAAGGATTCGCGCCGGCAGCATTCCGCGCTCGCCGAGCGTGAGCATGAAATCTTCGCCCGTCGCCCCGATAAATGTGCGCTCCACCCAGGCCGTGGTGAGGCCGGCGGCGGCGCCGAGCGCGAGCCACGGCAGGAGCGGCAGCACATCCTCGCGCCAGCGGACGCGGCCGTGCCGCCACCAAGCCACCACCACCAAGGCGGCGGGCACCATGGCGGTCACGGTCTTGGATAACAGCGCCAGAACAAACAACGCGCTGGCGATGCTGTACCGTTTTTTTGTCCGCTCTTCATCGAAACGCAGGTAGGTGATGGCGGCGCCGAGCGCGAAAACGGTCGAAAGCGTGTTCTTCTGTTCGCTGATCCACGCGACCGATTCGACGCAGACCGGATGCAGCGCGAAAATGAAACGGGCGAGCCACGCGCCGGGAAGTTTCAATCGACGAACCAGCAGGGCCACCAAACACGCTGAGGTGGCGTGGAGAAAAACGTTCACCAAATGGTAGCCGAGGACAGCCTCTCCCCAAAGGTGCCATTCGAGCCAGAAGGCGCTGTGCAGAACCGGATAATATTGCTGGGTGGCGCCTAGTTCGGTCCAGATACGCCACAAGCCGTGAAAGGAGCGGAGCGATTCTTTGCAGAGGTGGCCATCGTCGTCCCACAGAAATCCGCCGTGGAGCGCGGGCGAGTAGGCGAGGAGCGTGCACGCGAAAAGGGCGAGCCACGTCAAATAGTCGCGGTTCGATCGTTCCGTGCTTTTCTCCGGGGCGGGTCGCATGGAACTTATGATGCGAAAGGCGCTGTGGTTGAGCGCAAATCAAATCGGTTGAGTACGTCGTGTGCCTGGACGCGGAAACAAAAAAGCCCCGCGCGTGGCGGGGCTTGAAAGAGCACAGCTGCCGTTGTGCAGCGACTATCGCAGGAACAGATACCCGCTTATAGCCAGGATCGGCAGCAGGATCGGCAGGCTGTATTTCACGATGTAGCCGAAGAACGTCGGCACTTTCACGTCTGAAGATTCGGCGATCGATTTCACCATGAAGTTCGGCCCGTTGCCGATGTAAGTCATCGCTCCGAAGAACACGGAGCCCAAGCTCACGGCGATCACGAGCAAGCGGTCGAGCGGGTGATTGATCAGCACGTGCACGGCATCGGACTCTTGTTTGATTTCAGCAGGGAAGTCGGCGGGGCGGTCCTTTTGGGCGGTGGCTTCCGCGAGGCGCAGGAACGTCGCGTAGGTCGGAGCGTTATCGAGAACCGATGAAAGGCTGCCCGATGCGAAGTAGTACTGCAGCGGTTTCTTCACGTGAAACTCGTCGCCGTGTTTGTCGATGTAGTTCAGCGCGGGCATCATCGTTGCGAAAATGCCGACAAAGAGAAACGCCACCTCTTTGATAGGGCCAAAACTGAAGGCGTTCTGTTCGTGGACCGTTTTCGGCGTGAGGAAATACGAGGCGGCGGCTGAGCCGAGCATCACGATTTCGCGCAGGAAGAATTTGTCCGGAATGAAGACCGCGCCGATGATGGCGAAGAGGAAGAGGACGTTGATCCCGCCGTCGAAACGCCACGTGTCGGGCTCGGCGACTTCGGCCTGCACCTTCTTCGGCATCTTCTTGAACGCGTTGAAATCGCACACGAAGAACGCCGCCAAAATCAGAGCAACCGTCACGAGCCACTGAACCACAACCTGCTGAATGAGCCAGAAGAACGGCACGCCCTTGAGGTAACCGAGGAAGAGCGGTGGATCGCCGATCGGCGTCAAGGCGCCACCCACGTTCGAGACGACGAAGATGAAGAAAACGATGTGGTAGGCGCTGATGCGGATTTTGTTCATCCGAATCCAGGGACGAATCAAAACCATGGAGGCGCCGGTCGTGCCGATGAAGTTGGCGATCACGGCACCGATCGCGAGGAAGATGACGTTGCCCACCGGTGTGGCCTCGCCCTTCACCTTGATGTGAATGCCGCCGGCGACGACGAATAACGAACCAATCAAACAGATAAAAGAAACATAGTCGGTGGCCGTCGTCACCAAGGTCGGTTTTCCGCCTTGCAATCCGAACGCGTAATAAAGCGCCACGATCGCGGCCAAGCCGAAGGAAATGTACGGGTAGTTGTGCTCCCAGAAGTGCTTCACCTTGGCGGGTGAGAGGGGCATTGTTGCGATCAGCAGCAACAACAGCCCGAATGGCAGAATCAGCCAGGCCGGTACGTCCGGGCTCGATTCCATCGATGTGGCGAGCAACACGTGGGGGTTCATAAGATTAGAAAAACTGAAGCTGGCGGCAGTCGTAAGCAATCCTGATGCCGCCAGGTTCCCCACCTAGCGATTTTTCTTTCGGCGGCGAAAGACGAGGTAATACCTCTTTCGCTGAGTCGAGTCAGGCGCGTCAGCGGCTGCTCCGTGAAGTGCGAGCGGGCGCGTAGCTCAAGTGCAGCCGGCCTCGCCGAGGCCGGGGATCTTGGTGGTGCCGGCCGTCCCGGCACGCTGGTTTTGAGTGCGACGTTGAATGACCTGCGACGTCGCACCCACGCGTCGAGGGCGACGCGTTTCACCTCGGAGAGATCGACAGGCGCGGCGCCGCCGGTAGGGACGGGCCACCGGGCCGTCCGTTTCTGCCTCCCTGCGTCGCCATGCCTTCACGCGAGTATTCCAAGCGAACCAGACGTTGTAGCCGACGACCCCAAAGCTGCGTGAGCTGATCCCAAAGCCGTTGCAGACGCATCCAAAGCTGTCGCAGACCACCCCAAAGTGGCGTCACATGAGCCAAAAGTGTGTGCAGACGAGTCCGAAGTGTGCGCAACCCCCTCCAAAGCTTATGCAGCCCGCCCCAAAGTTCGCGAAGACGTATCAAAAGCCTGCGCAGACGTGGCCAAAGCGAGTGCAGATGCATCCAAAGTGTACGCAGATGCAAACAAGGTGCGTGCAGCTGACCCCAAAGTGCGTACAGATCACCCCAAAGTGTGTATGGACGATCCCGAAGGCCGGTCAGACGACCTCGAAGCTTGTACAAACGACTCCGGAGCTGTGTCAGACGAGGCCGAAGTCCGTACAGACGATCCCTGAGCTGGTGCAGGCGACCCAGCGGCGTGTGCAAATCAGCCCGAAGTCCGTGCAAACGAGGCCAAAGTCTGTGCAGATCAGCCTCAGGTGTGTGAAAACAGGCAAAAGTGTGTGCAAGGCAGCCCAAAGCGCGTGCAACAGCCCCCAAAGTCAGTGCAATCGCAACCAAGCTGCGGCAAACCCGAGGTGGGATGCGCACTCCGTGCGCGTTCGTGTGGCGTCGCAGTCCCGCGAGTTTGCATTCGCTTGCAGTCTTGCCGAACCAGCGTGCACGGAGTGCCCGCACCACCTTAGAGAGATCGACAGGCGCGTCAGCGCCGGTGGGGGCGGACCGCCTCGCCGTCCGTTTCCGAATACCGACACTGCTTGCCCAATCCCGGTCGGCCTGGCGGGCTGGCCCTACCCCCGAACCAGAGCCTTGGGTGCAAGTCGCATCGCTTCGGAAGGGTGGAGCGCCTGGTTGTTGAATCCGAGTTGCATCCCGGGTTGCGCGTAACCGTTAAAAATATGCAACAAAACCGTAAAATGACCGATTGATGAAGGTTGTCGTTGTACCTTTTTATTAGGACAGCAAAACCATCCGCCACGCCTTATTCGACAGGCCCATCGGCAAGGCGGGCAGTGGAGGGCCACAACACACATACCTCAAGATAGGAACAAAAATGAATGACCGTGAAGTGCGGCATCTCGACGCCATCGATAAGATAGGCGTCTTCGGCCGCGATAACAAAAAGGACTTCGCCGAGCAAAGCGAAGCGGCAAAATGGTTCGCAGAGCTCGACGTCACCGCGGGGGTGATCCGCTCTGCTGCGACCGGGCAGGCGGCGGGACGCGCGACCGCGCGCTCCGTTCTGCTCGATACGCTGCGTCTCGACCTCAAGGGCATCGCACGCACTGCCCGCGAGATCGACGAAGAGCAGCCCGGTTTTGCGGACAATTTCCGCTTGTCGAGCAACACCTCGCAAACCGCGCTGCTGACCACCGCCAGCCGCATGCTCCAGGAGCTGCAGAAGGAAGGTGTGGCGGCGCAGTTTTTCCCCTACGAAATGGCTCCGACTTTTGTCGAGGACTTGGCGGAAGACCTCGAAACCATCGGCAGTACCAAAGACGATGAAAGCAGCAAGGATACGAGCGCCGTCGCGAATACGGCGAAGCTGAGCCAGGCGATTGCGCGTGGCGTGCGGCTAGTCGGAAAGCTGAACGCTGCGATGAACAACAAGTACAAGCACGATCCGGTGAAACTGGCCGCTTGGAACACCGCCAGCCACGTCGAACGCACCCCGCGCCGTCAGAAATCCTCAACGGACGGCACCACGCCGACCAACAGCGAAGAACCAAAAAAGACCCGATCACTCCGAAGTATTTTAGTTATGGGATAGCGAGAGCCTGGGTTAGCCCGGGCTCTTTTTTTGCCGAGAAGAGCCGGGAGTGATGATGGATGCAGGCCATGAGTACGGATCGCGTATAGGCTGCGCTACGCGAGGGAGAGAGTGAGCCACTCGCCCGGGCGATCTTATCATTTCAATGACCAATCGTTTGCACCAAGTAAGAAATCAGAAAGGGAGCTAGTGGAAACCACTACAACCAAACAGGGGCAAAATATCGGGGACTGGTAAACCCACGGTAAAATTCGCCGCACGTATTTGCTTCTGGCTGGCCGACGGGTGGGAGGAAGTATTTGGTCGCATTTCCGCACGAGGGTCCTTCTGCTCACCGCTTCTGGTTCAGATATGTTTAAAGTCTGCCTCTTTTCACCGGTTAAAGGGAAAGTCGTTCACAACGGTCAGCCCGTCGCTGGCGCGGTGATCCAGCGCACCTACGAGTGGGCGTGGAAAAATCAAAAAGGCGGCGACGAAACCGTCACAGACCCAAACGGCGAGTTCTCCCTGCCTGCGATTCACGGCACCATGATTCTCGGCAAAGTGGCTCCGCACGAGCCGTACATCGATCAGTTGATCATGATCAACTACGATGGGAAAATGTTCCAGGCGTGGTGCACCGACAAACGAAACTACGACGAATTTGGAGAGTTGTCGGGGCTGCTGAACGGAGGCCCGATCGAAATACTGTGCGATCTGAATACCGAAGCCAAAAACCACGATTTCCGTTTAAAAGGCCAGTACGGTGGAATGGCAGAGCTTCTTAACCTGCAAAACTCGAAAAGGTCATCGTGAGCCATTTATCCGCCGAGGATGCGGCGCTCATCGCCCAGCGTGTGTATCTTCTCAAAGACGCGACTGCGGCCGATTTGAAAGCGCAGAATAGGTCTTTGGGTTGTGAAGGACTCTTCAAGGTCGACGCTGCCAGCCGATTTTCAGGCAAGTCCGGTGGCAACGTTTTGCGTCAGCTCAGCGGTTTCGGTTACATTACCGAGGGAGACGGTGTCCGGGAGGGTGAGATTCTCGTTGTTACCCGGGGAACAAAAACGTTCTGCGACGTGTTGAGCGATGCGCATTGCGGTCTTCGTACGGGCCCCGGTGGATTGCCGGTCCATCTTGGTTTTCAACGCATCTGGGATTCCTTCGCGTCGGAGTTGCGCTCGTTTCTCCAAGGGCGCAATCCCACGCATGTCCATTGTGTCGGGCACAGTCTCGGTGGCGCGCTCGCGACTTTGAGCGCCGACTATTTCGCCTCCCTCAAGCTCCCGGTTTCACTTTACACGTTTGGCAGCCCTCGTGTGGGACCGGCGGCTTTCAGCGACAACCTTACCGGCCATGTCGGTGCGGAGAATATTTTTCGCGTGGCGCACACCACTGATCCGGTGACGATGGTCCCCACGTTTCCTTTTCTCCACGTTCCGACGGAGGGGAAGAGTTATACGATTTCAAAAGGCGGTCTGATCTGGATCGGGGCGCACTACATGGCGCAATACGGAGACTCAGTCACCGGCAAATCCTGGGGCTCGCTGGTCAATACTCCGGTGCCGATGGATTGGAGCGACGTTGTCGCTCGCGCCTGGTTGGACGCTGTGAAGGAAGGAAAAAGCGGAATAGCGATGTACTCGGTCGCCAGCCTCAACGTCATTGCACAGGCCCTTCGTTGGCTTATCCGGAAAGCGCTCAGCTTCGGAATCGATTTTATGTGTTTGGAGATGACCGAGTCGTTCACGGCAGCGGACATGATGGCGAAGCTCGTCAGCCAAGCTCCCGCACTTTCCAAAGAGCTTGCCGACGACACCCGCACGATCATGAGCGCTGTTCTTCAATTCCTCGGGAGACCCGCCACCACGCCCCGCGAAATCACCTTCGAATTTGCAGATTGGGTATTCACGCTTCTCCGCACGACGCTGCACATCATGGCCGGCCGCGCGCTCATGAGTAACGCGTTGGAGCGTTAAGGATGGTTTGTGGGGTTCTATTCCGAGGGGAGCAGCCTCTCGCGCGCTGCAACCATGCGACCGCGGCTTGCTTTGCCTTGATTCCAATTCCGAGGGGAGCAGCCTCTGACCGCCCGCTTTATCGAGAAAGGAACAGGAAGGAAGGTTCGCCGCCAGGCGGCTGCCCGTTACCGAGACAGCCGCCCCAAGCGAACAAGGCTCGCGGATTCGGTCCCCCTTGGCCGAACCAAGGGCAACCCGCCAAGCCGCAAAGCGAGGCGGTTACAGAGCGATCCGGTGTATGAAGTATCGTGACAAAGATGACGACAGCGAGAGCCAGCCAAAGGTTTAATTGGATCCATGTCTTTGGCTGCAAAACTACGATTGCTTGTAAGACTGGGTATATTGCGAACACAGGTGCGAACGCAGCACCGACGATTCTGAGAAATAGGTCTTCATCGAATTTGGCCATACGCCTCCGCAGAGTTTCGCCAGGGCCGCGCAGCAGTTTGAAGTCAACCGGAGGTCGAACCTTTTGCTTCTTGCGCGTCCAGATGACGAGCGTCCCAACGCCAACTGAAAATAGAACAAAATAGCCCAGGCCGATGTAGTACCAGTGGGTTGTGGTCATTGTTCTGAAATTATGCGTGCGGCTGGTTTGTTTGAAGCAGGTCAATCACGGTCTGCTCTGCATTGAAGGGGAGTGAAGTCGTTTTGAAACGATCCTCCAGGTTATAGGCCATTTGTTCAAGTGGACTGTGCCGGTAGCCAAAACGCTCGATACCATCGGCGTACGCGGCGACGAATCTTTGCGGTCGCAGTAGTCTCCACTGGATGATGTGAACGAGTTCGTGAAAATGGAGCGATTCCACTCCTGCGTAACGTTCATCAATAAAAAATGTATCGAGGTAAGTGATGCCAGCGGCATCCAGGAACTCGAGTTCCTCAAAGCCTTTCGCGCCAAGTTGGGAAAGCGGCGGTGTAGGTACTTGCTTCACCGAGATGACTTTGGCGGTAGCGAGAGTTGGGGTGCTGAAATAGTATGGTAGACGTTTGAAGCCTACTGACGAAACGGACCGAGCTTTCGCTGAATGCTCCGCGAGGGTTTGGTTGATCCAGCCTATGACTCGCGGATAGAATCCTGATAATTTTTCTTTTTTCCAAAGTCGGTGCGGACAAGAAGATCTCGGCCGACTTGCACAAGCGCAGGATGCTGAGCGAGTTCATCTCTACGACGGCAGTAGAAGTGCATGTGAAGAATCTCCAGCGCAACTTCGATGCCGTCAGAAAGCTGGGCGATGTCTTTGAGCAGCTCGGCTAAAGGCTCTGACGGCGAGTCAGACACCACGCCATTGGCAATGCTGCGAAAACTATAGGCAACGAGAACGCCTTTGCGAATTGCACGCTGGAGCCTTGCGATGCCTTCAGCGTCGATGCCAGCTCGGGCCTGGAGATAGGGAAGTCTCGGCGCCAGATCAGGATTTTCGATCGCCATCTCAAGCAGGTGTGACACGACACTGCTGTCACGCTGATGAGCTTGGTAGATGAATCCTCCGAGCACGGTTGCGTCCCGCTTGCTAGGTTCTGCGACCTGATACGCTGTTGCGAGTTCGCACCACATCTTCTTAATATCAGTGGCTCCTTCGGCTAAGCCACGTCCACATTCGAACGCTCTCTCTGATTGTTGCGCAACTAGTAGTTCAGCGATAAATTGTGTGTGGATGGCTGTTTCATTGACGAGCGACTTGCCCATTTCCTGCGCCATCTTGCTGGCTTTTTCCCATGGTCGCGTTGTATTCCCGTCGCCCTCTTCTCCGTCTTCGAAATCCCAACCGGCATTTAGGTGACCCAGGACGATTGCGCGCGCTTGGTGCAGAAGATCGGTTGGCTTCAGCCGGTTAATTATCTGGGCGAGTCTAAAACGGATCTCCTCAGGCATTTCCTGGCCATCGTAGTGCATGGCGCCCTTGAAGGCTTTCCATCCTTCGATCCACGGCCGTTCTTGAATAAAAGTGGTTGCAGCGCGGTCGAGCGCTTCATGGCAGGCTGTTCTACCCCATAGAGAACGCGCATGCCGCGCGAGTATCTCGCGAACTTCCGCAAAATAGGGTGCAAGTTCGATTGCCAGTGCGATTGCTTCGTTGAACCAATCCCAGATGTCCCGGTTAATTTTCGGTTCCCAACCCCAATCGCGTGATCGCGCTCCGAAATCGAAGTGGGCAGTGGACATAAACTGGTTCGTTTCCAGCAACGCGTCTAGAGCGATTAATGCACAGGAGCGTAATGCTGCGTCGTCAGACGTCGCTAGGGTTTTGATAGATGCCCTTCGCTGCGCCGGACTGGCTAAGGTTCCAGACAGATAAATGTGGAAGAGCTCGCCGAATGCATGACGTGCGGAGTTGAGATTATTTCCCTCGGGCTCGACGGTGAGAAAACGTATTAGGAGTCTCATGGCGCGTTCGAACATATGGGAGTCGTAGCTCAGCGCCTTAATTAGCCGAACCCATTGATAGCGATTCAAGGCACCGGGAGCTAAAATCGATGGTCCATTCGGGCCGTTGATTTCGCGTTCAAGCATTGTAAGCACCATTTCGGGTGCAACTGGCGCGATGTTGGTAATAATCTGAAAGCCGGATTCACCCTCCTCGATTAAATTGCCGAGCGGCCCGTCGCTGCGCAACCAGCGGGCAACCGCCGCCCGAGCATCAGTCGAGTCGTGAAGGTAGCCCAGGCGTCGAGAAACCGACTTGAGCATTCGCGGGGTAAGGGCTGCGCAAAACTCGTCGAAGTTCGCAGGAGGAATTCGCTTGAGAGCGTAGGCCGCCAGGGGATTTGCGATTGCTTGTGGTAAGATCGCGCGGAATTTTCCACGTGCTTGAACCACTCCACGGTCGCGTAATTCCACCAACTTCTCGTAGAGAACTTGGGCACTGATTTCCCGAATGGTAGCGACACGGGCAAGTTCACCTTCATCTGAAACATCGGCTCCATCGATCGAGTAAAGGAGTGACAAATCCTCTGCTGCATGAAGGAGGTGTTGATCTGGATCGCTGCGCCCTTGATGAAAAATACGCTGAAAAAGCGCGCGGTCTTTGAGGCTGCCGAGCGTTTCACCTTTGTGGACGGTTCCGGCGAGCACGCCGGCGACACGAAAATTGCCGCCGCTGAACTCGGCGACTCTTTCCCGGTCGATCTGCGAAATGTCGGGGAAATTTTGCTTGAGCCATTCGGTCACAAGCTCCGGAGAGACAGATTGAAGACGGAACACCTCGGTTCGCTCGGGCTCATCATCGCGAACATCGTATTCGACGGTAAGAAGGCTGACTTTGCTGGCATTCGCTGCACACAGACGCGCGAGCTCTGAGTGAGTTTCCGGATTACAGTTGTCGACGACGAGGATAGCGCGCTGGCCGCGAGCTACTAGATCGCGAGCCATATCGCGGGCTGTGGGATTGGGTGGGGCGGAATAATCGGTATAGACCGCGAGACTCGGATCGAGTGGATCTTTGCCGACACTCTCCTCGAATAGTGCTTGTACGAGACGGGTCTTACCGAGGCCTGACAACCCGATAAGCCGAATGCACGTTTGAGGCGTGGAAAGGGCTGCGCGCAGGTTGACGATGCCTTTCGCGATAGTGACCGGTTCGCGATTGCATGACCGCTCATCAATCAAGCAGGCCGTCTCGTCGAGGAGATAGGGCTTGGGCTTTCCATCAGTAGGCCCTTCCCAATCACCGACACCACTCCATCCGGAAAGTGATCGTCCGACTCGCTCGCGCACCCAAGCGATAGCGCCTGGATATTCGTTAACCCAATTGGATAGGCGATCGCGGTCATAGAAGTCGGTGTGCAGTTGCGACGCACAGGGAAGATCATGTAGTGCGTGGCGCATTGCGTTCTTACGGTCAGTGAGCCGACTGTCCGTGACCGATGCTGCGGCACTCACTATCACGTAAGAGCCGGATGCCTGTGCTAAGGCGCGGATCGCACTTCTGAGAAAGTTTTTCGGTCGCATCTCCTCTTCGATGGCGCCGGCGGACATGTCATGTTTCTTTACTTGATACCCGGTGAGTCGGCTCGGCACGAAGTCGGGGCTAACGATCTCTGTAGGGCAATCGACGCGCACATCGATGCCACCGTCGGCAGCATCCTGATGGCCGCCCGTAGTGACAGAAGAAAGAGGACAGCCTCGCGAGCGAAGTTCGGCTATAGCCAGTCTCTTTACGAGAGACCTTAAGTCAGGATCGCTTAAATTGACGATGTCGTCGCCAGATATTTCAAACATAGTTGTAGGTTCCCTCGTCGGAACAGAGATAGAGCAACCTCGTATTTTCGACCGGCACTGATTAGCTACCGTATGCAGTTCCCCCAGCGAAGTTCATGGAATGGAGTGCTTGGATGTAAGAGGAGTTTCGGCGGAAGGGCAATCCTGGGAAATGGGTGGACTAGATGAGGAGAACAAGAGGACTGAATATAGCGGAGGTGAAGAAGAGGCGAGGACTGGTGATTCAAGAGGTGACTGTTAATCATTTGGTCACTCGTTTAGATTTCTTCCTCTCGTCGCGATTTCAGGAACTCAACGCGTTTGGGACAACGCGTTCCACCTCGGAGGTTCTGTTTGGAACCAGCCGTTTCGGCGCGCGCGGCGGTCGCGCCCGAGCTCAAACGCCTGACATGTTTGAGCGCTCTACACTTCTTTCAGCAGCGCCACTTGGCTGGCTTCGAGAGTCAGCGAGGAGCCTTGGTCGTCGGTGAAGCTGAGGCGGCCTTCGGGGTCGACGCTGCGGAAGAATCCGGCGACTGGTTCGGGTTGGGTGTTCAACGTGAGCTGCACGCGGCGCGGTTTGCCCCAGCGTGCGTTGATATCGGCGATGATTTCGGCGAAGCGATCCTGCTCGATGATGCCCTGCATGCGGCGAAAGGCGTTCAAGGTGAGGGCGGTGACCTCGTCGAGCGAAACCGGGCGCTGGGCGAGTTCCGAAACACTGACCGTATGGCCGGCCAAGAGTGCATCCTGGCCTTCCGGCCGGTTGCCGATGTTGATGCCGACGCCGATGACCGCAGTCTCGGGTTGGTATTGCTCGACGAGCAGCCCGGCGAGTTTCCGTCGGTCGAGAAGAATGTCGTTAGGCCAGCGAAGGCGCAGACCTTCGATGCCGATGCCGCGCAGCGCTTCGATCACGGCCCAGCCTGTGGCGAGCGGAAGGATGCTCCATTTTTTTCGCGGACCGGGAGCGGGAACCACGGCGGACAGCCAAAGCCCTCCCGCGTCGGAGATCCACGTGCGTCCGGTGCGTCCGCGGCCGTTGGTCTGCACGTCGGCTCGCACGGCGTGCCAGGGCGGAAGTGCGCCCGCGATGGGGTTGGTGGAAGGGAGCGACGCGAATTCGTGCAACTGCCAGCCAGCGACTGAGCGACAGCTGCGTTCGGTGACGGTGGGCTCGGATGCCATGGTTTGCGCGGGCTGGTTCGGTTAGCGATCGCTGGGTTTATCGCTTTCGGATGATTCGTCTTTGGCGGCGTTTTTCGCCCGGCGGTTGATGCCGATCGCGATCACGAGGAGGCCGATGATGGTGGCGAGCCGTCCGAGGCTGACGATGACCGCGTGGCTCCGGCCCGTGTAGGAAGCCGCGAGCACGCGCGCGACGACCACGCCGATCAGCGCGAGAGCGATGCCAGCGACCCAATAGCGCCAGGCGGAGCGTACGGAATTAAATTTCACGCTACAGATATGTCAGAAATCGCGATGTCCTTTCAAGACGCGCGGCCGGTTTCCCACGATCAGAAACGGCCGTGGTGAGCTTATGACGTTTGCTTCTGGCTAAAACGGTCGTGAAGCACCGAGGCCAAAATCGACGCCAGCAGCACAACGATAATGATCAAAAGCGAAACGTAAGTGCGCTCCTTAAACCATTCTTCCGAAGCTTCGAGCGTGTGGCCCAGCGACGTCAGCCCCGTGCGGGCGAAGACCATCCCGAGCGCGGGCAGCATCATTTTGGCTCCGATGAAAAACAGGATCACGCTGACACCGTGTTTCAGGAATTTGAACAGCCCCATGATCCCGCGGATCGCGAAGAACAGGGAGTTCAGGCCGAGAACGGCAAAGACGTTGGACGTGAGCACGACGAAGGAATCCTGGCTGATGCCCATGATCGCCGGAATGGAGTCGATCGCGAACAGCACATCGGTGCTGCCGATCACGAGGAAGACGAGGAAGAACGGCGTGATGTAACGTTTGCCGTCCAGCTGGACGAAGAGGCGCCTGTTCTCCTGCGGATCGTTGTGAACCGGCAGAAAGCGCGAAGCCATTTTGTAGAGCAGGTTTTTGTCTGGATGAACCTGATCGTCGTCGTGGGCCGAGATCATTTTCCACGCCGTCCAGACGAGCAGTGCGCCGAAGACGTAAATAAGCCAGTGGAACTTGGTGATCAGCGCGATGCCGAAAAGAATGAAGATGATGCGCAGGACGATCGAGAGATAGATGCCGAGCTTGATCAGCTTCGGTTGAGCGACCTCTTGAACGCCCATGAGCGAGAAAATCAGGATGAAGACGAACAGGTTATCCACCGACAAAGAGTACTCGGTGAGGTAACCCGAAATGTACTCCATGAAGAGCTCCTTGCCGTTCGGATGGAGGAAGTAGATCGCTCCCGAAAAGCTGAGCGCTACGCCGATCCAGACACCGGTCCAACGTAAGGCGGTTTTTACCGTGATTGCCGTCTTTCGATGGGTGACGACGTAGTAATCGATCAGCGATACGATTACAAAGAGTGACCAGAAGATAATCCAAAGGAGTGTTTTCGTTTCCATAAGCCGGGCCAGCCAGCACGCCTGCGCGTGCCGAGACTAGCGGACCTTATGAGAACTAAACACTTGGCGGCGTCCTTCCAAGGACCAAGCTTGGCGGTGCGGACATGGTTGGCCAACGGCCAGGATGCGGTGATTGGAGCCGATGCTCAAATGCACAGCGGCGGAAATGGCGGCGACGACTTGCGGCGGGATCTTGCCGTTGACGGCGGGCGCGACGGGCGAGGGTGTCGCAGGCATTGGCGGCGCAAAAGGCGGCCGAGTGGCGGTCGCTTCGACGGTTTTTACCCGGCGGCTGAGCTTGGCGAGCCCGAATGCTACCGCGACAAGGGCCACGGCGATCACAGCGAGCAGAATGGTTTGGATGCTTAACGAGGAGGACGAGCCGGGGGTTTCGGCTAGCAGCTGGGGGCTTAGCATACGCGGGGGAGGATGTGGCTAGTGGAAGAAGCGATTCAAGCCATAATCCTTGTTATCCGGGTACAATTTAGGGAGGCTTCTTTTTGCGTTCTTACCTCTAAAAAATTGAACGTTTTTGAACGGGCGTTTGAACAGGCCCTGAAGCTGAAACCAACAAAAAAGCCACGTCTTGCGACGTGGCTTCAAAACAAAACCAGACACTAAATCACTTCATCAGCAGCGGCACCAAGGTGACGTAGATGCCGGTGAGAATCGCGGTCGTGAGAACGCCGCAGACGTTGGCGCCGAGCGCGTCCGGAAGAATGATCGAGGTGGGATTAGCGCTCGTGACTTCTTTCTGGGCGACCTTCGCTGTACTCGGAACGCAGCTGACTGCCGCGATGCCGATGACCGGATTAATTTTACGGCCGCTGAAGTAGTAAAGGATGTAGCCACCGATGATGCCGCCGACGCCGGAGAGCAGCAGCGAAAGCATGCCGAGGACGAGGAGAATCACGACCTTCGGATTGAGAATAGTTGAAGCTTCGCAGAGCACGCCCAACGTCAGGCCGAGGAACATCGTCGAGCCGTAAAGGATCGGGCCGTCGATGAGTTGGATGAAGTACTTCAGGCCGGATTCACGAACCGCAACACCCACGAACAAGCTGAGCAACAGCGGAGCGGCCGAAGGGAAGAGCAGGCACAACACGGTGCAACCGACCACGGCAAAAGCGAGCTTCTCATCCGAGGTGACGATTTCCGTTTTCTTTTTCGGGAGCTTGATGCCGCGGAGCTTGGCCGGAACCAAGAAGCGGATCAGGTAAGGGTAACCACCGTAACAAAGGCCCAGGTACAGATAGGCGACGACGGTGATTGGAACGAAGATATCTTTTGCGAGCGTCAGCGAGGTGAACAACACCATCGGACCATCGGCGCCGCCGACCATCGCGATCGAAGCGGCTTCGTTGTAAGGAAGACCCATCGCAACCGCGATCGGGAACGTCATGACCGTGCCCATTTCGGCGAAGATCGCCAAAAACATACTTTGGAACGGACGGCTGATGACGAAACCGACGTCGAGAAGAACGCCGATGCCCATGAACACGAAGCAAGCAATCAGGCCGTTGCTAAACATGAACGTGTAGATCGGCTGCAGGAAATCGACCTGCAGGATGTACATCAGATTGTCGGTATTCTGAACGAGCGGGGCCATGAACAGCGTTCCAGGAATCGTTTTTCCCGTGGCTGCGGCCGCGTCGATTGCGGAAGGTGCGACGTCCATCACACGAGCGCTGGTGTGCGGATCGAGGAAAAGGACGCCCGCATTTACTGCTGCCATGCCCAATCCCATCGGGATCATCAGCAAGGGCTCGAGAATCCCCTTCTTGCCCAAATAGAGCATGAGGATGCCCAAGAAAATGAGTCCGATGCGGGCGACCAGAATGCCGGTCGGCACAGCGGACATCGTTGTGAAGCCCTGGAACAGATCGATGATATGGAAATTTTGCATGGAAAACCTTCGTCAGGACTTGGCGGTGAAGTGCCTGAGAGCGCGGTAGAGCCCCTTGATGAGGAGGGCGACCAGCATCGACATCACAAACGCGATGCCGAAGACGAGCAGAGTAAAAAGAATAGCGGTTTTCACTGGATTGGGTTCCGGCTTGGGCGCGATCGTCCAAGCCGGAGGAAGAACGATTGGCGGTTAGCCGATAACGAGGATGACGGTGCCTTCTTCGACGCCGTCGCCAGGAGTGATATTGATAGCGGTGACCTTGCCGGCTTTCGGAGCGTAGATGTAGGTGTTCATCTTCATCGCTTCGATCGTCGCGACCTGAGCGCCTTCAGCGACGGTATCGCCGAGCTTGACGTCGACGGAGACGAGCTTGCCAGCGAGGGGGCTTACGACTTCGCCGGGACCGGCGTTGCCCTTGGGCGCGGCGGGTTTGGGGGCGGGAGCGGCGACGGGAACAGGTCCGACGTTGGCCGGCGTGACGGGCATAGGCGCTGCGGTTTGGGTGCCTTCGTCGAGGATTTCGACGAGCACTTCGTAGGCTTTGCCCTCAACTGTGACGCGGAGTTTTTTCATATGACTGGAATAGCGAGTTATTCGTGGGGATTAGCGGACCTTGTGAGAGGAATAGATCTGGCGGCGACCTTCAGCGGACCACTGGAGTGGGCCGGGCTCAATCGCGATCGACGAAGGATGGATTGCAGCGATGCGCGACTTGCTGCCGAACGTCACCGCGACAGCGGCGGCGATGGCGGCGAACACTTCGGCTGAAGGAGCGTCGGAGGAAGTTTCAATGGTAACGGGTGCGGGCTTTGGCGCGACCGGCTCATCGGGATGAGTCGCCGCTAACCATTTCCCTACACCAGCCACGGCGAAAAGTAGAACGGCCACGCCCACGAGGATCACGAGCAGGGCCACCCACTGATTGCCGAACAGCGGCTCGATTTGCGTCACAGCCGCTGCAGCGAGGATGGAAGAAGATAAGTACATTTTGGAAAAGCAGACCTGGCTTGTACCTGCCGATTAGAGCGGGATGTTGCCGTGCTTCTTGGGCGGGCGGGTCTCGCGTTTCGCGAGCGTGTTGCGCAGGGCCATCGCGACGATGCCGCGGGTCTGAGCCGGCTCGATAACGTCGGTGATGAGCGCCTTGCTGGCCGCTTCGTAAGGAGCAGCGAACTTGTCGCGGTATTCCGCGGAAAGCTCTTTTTCCTTCTTCTTCGGATCAGCGGCGGAAGCGATCTCGCGCTTGAAGAGAATCTTGACGGCACCTTCGGCGCCCATGACGGCGATCTCAGCGGTCGGCCAAGCGAAGACAAGATCAGCCCCGAGGTCGCTCGAGCACATGGCGAGATAAGCGCCACCGTAGGCTTTGCGCATGATGACCGTGATCTTCGGAACCGTCGCGGCTGCGTAGGCGAAGAGCATCTTGGCGCCGTGGCGGATGATGCCGCCGCGTTCCTGCTGAATGCCAGGCATGAATCCGGGGACGTCGACCAAGGTGACGATCGGAATGTTGAAGACGTTGCAGAAACGGATGAAGCGCGCGCCCTTGTCGGAGGAGTCGATGTCGAGCGTGCCTGCCTTGACGGCGGGCTGGTTGGCGATGATGCCGGTAACAATTCCTTGGATACGGCAGAAGCCGACCACGATGTTCTTGGCGAAATCGCGCTGCACTTCGAGGAAGTCGCCGTTGTCGACGAGACGGGCGATGACCTTGAGCACGTCGAGCGGAGCTTTCGGATCTTCCGGAACGATATCGTTCATCGCCGGATCGGGCTCCATCGAGACCGTCGGGGTCGGATGGTGCGGAGGATCCATGATGTTGTTCGACGGGAGGAACGAGTGCAGCTTCTTCGCGATCTCGAGCGCGTGCTGTTCGTTTTCAGCGACGAAGTGGATGTTGCCGCTGATCGTGGCGTGGGCGGCGGCGGAACCGATTTCGTCCATCGTGACGGTTTGGCCGGTCGCGGCTTTGATGACCTCGGGGCCACAGATGAACATTTGGGCGTTCGACTTCGTCATGATGATGAAGTCCGTGAGGGCCGGCGAGTAAGCCGCGCCGCCAGCGCACGGGCCGGCGAGGATGGAAATCTGGGGAACGACGCCGGAGAGAAGAACATTACGGAAGAAGATATTACCGTAACCGGAGAGAGCCGCGTCGCCTTCTTGAATGCGCGCGCCACCGGAGTCGTTGATGCCGATGAGCGGCATGCCGGACTTCATGGCGTAGTCCTGAAGATTGCAGATCTTCTGGGCGTGCATGGAGCCGAGTGAACCACCGCCGACCGTGAAGTCCTGCGAGTAGGCCGCGACCGGACGACCATCGATGTAACCGATGCCGGTGATGACGCCGTCAGCCGCGAAGAACTTGTCGGCGAGACCGAAATCATGGCCTTGGTTTTGGGCGTGGAGACCGAACTCCATGAAAGTGCCCGGCTGGAAAAGTGCCTCGAGGCGCTCGCGCGCGTTCATGAGGCCCTTCTTTTTGCGTTCGGCGAGTTTGTCTTTGCCGCCAGCTTCGTAGATTGCTTTGCGCTTTTCTTCGAGCTGCTTCAGGAGGTCAGGCGAAATAGCCATGATTGAATAAGAGAGGAGACGTGGGGTTGAAGAAGGAGCCAGGCTTAGTGGGCCTTGGGCATGCAGAACTCAGTCAAAACGCCAAAGGTGGACTTCGGGTGGAGGAAAGCGACCAGCTTGCCGGCGGCGCCTTCAAAAGGAACTTCGTGTAACAACTTCACGCCGGTGCCCGCGGCCTGCTTGAGCTGGCCATTGATATCGGTGGTGGCAAAAGCGATGTGATGAATGCCGCCGGATGGGTTCTTTTCCAAGAACTTTGCGATCGGGCTCTCGGGCGACGTTGGCTCGAGAAGCTCAAGGTGAACCTCTCCGGCGCTGAAGAAAGCGGTTTTGACTTTCTGGGAAGGAACTTCTTCGCGGTGCTCGCATTTCAAGCCAAGCGCTTTTTCGTAATAGGGAAGGGCTTCGTCGATGGACTTAACGGCGATGCCGAGGTGGTCGATACGGGTGATCATTGAAAAGAGATAAGATTCGTACGAACGCTAGTTTCTGCGGTGAGCGTGCCATTATTCCCAAATTAGTTTTACTTACTGCGCATCGCTTGTCGAACCGTGGGCATTCTTTGGCAAAATCTGCGGAGCGAATTAGTAACTCTGTCCGTATAGTTTGCCCCCTGTTTTGAATCCCTAAACACTGTCTGTCTGCAATCATGAGCAACAATCCGGAAAACAGCCCTGTCCAGTCGCTTGACGTGGCGCGTGCTGCCTATACCCAATGGCGCACCGCGGTCGAGGCCGAACTGCAAGGGGCGCCATTTGATAAGAAGTTGGTGACACGCACTTTCGAGGGCGTGGCGCTTCAGCCGGTTTACACCCGGGCCGACGTGGCCGGGTTGTCCCATGCGGATTCGAAACCGGGAACCGCTCCGTTTGTGCGCGGGTATTCGGCGTCCGGATACGTTTCGGGAACGTGGGAATTTTCGCAAGAAATCGTCGCGGCGCGTGCGCTTGATTTTAACTGCGCACTATTAACTGATCTTATGCGTGGCCAAAACAGCGTCGCGCTGACTCCGGACCGTGCCGCTCGCAACGGTCAGGACGCCGATGTCGCCTCCGCGCCGGTGGGTGTGGATGGTGTTTCGATTTCCGATCTCACGGACCTCTCGGCCGCGCTGAAGGACGTCGATATTTCGGCCCTTCCGGTGCACGTCCGCGCTGGTGTGAACGCTCTGCCGATCGCAGCGACTTACTTGGCGCAGGCCGCGAAGAACAATGTTGCTGGGGAAAAACTCACCGGCAGCGTCACCGCTGATCCGCTCGGCGAATTGGCCGAACAGGGCAGTCTTCCTATTTCGCTCGACGCGGCTTACGATGCGCTCGCGGCTTGGACAAAGTGGGCGCACAAGAACGCTCCCGAGCTCGCCACGGTCGGCGTGAATGCCGGTCTTTGGCTTGAAGCTGGTGGCAACGCCGTGCAGGAACTCGCGATCGCGATCGCAGCGGGTGTCGAATACATCCGCGCGCTCGAAGCTCGCAAAGTCAAAGCCTCGACGACGGCGCCGCGCATCCGTTTCACCTTCGCGGTCGGTCCGCAATTCTTCATGGAAATCGCGAAGTTCCGCGCTTTCCGCCTGCTGTGGAGTCGCGTGGCTCTTGGTTACGAATTGACCACCAAAGCCGCTCGTCCGCGCGTGCATGCCCGCACGAATCGCTGGAACAAGACGCAGCTCGATCCGCACGTGAACATGTTGCGCGTCACGACCGAGGCTTTCTCGGCTGTGCTCGGCGGCATCGACAGTTTGCACATCGGCACGTTCGACGAAGTGCTTGGCGGTTCCGACGAGTTCTCGCGCCGCATCGCTCGCAATCTTCACACGCTGCTCTCCGAGGAATTCCACACCGTCGCTCCCGTGGATCCAGCAGGTGGTTCGTGGGTCGTTGAGAAGACCACCGACGAACTCGCGCGCAAAGCTTGGGCGCTCTTCCAGGATATCGAGAAGCAGGGTGGCCTGGCCGCCGCGCTGCGTTCCGGTTACGTCCAGAAGCTCATCGCCACCGCTTCCGCGGAAAAAGACGATGCCGTCAGCAAGCGCCGCCTCGGCCTTGTCGGCACGAACCTTTTCCCGAACCTAAAGGAAAAATCGCTCGTTCGTCCGGGCGTTGATCTTGCCGCGCTGGCTTCCGCCCGCGCCGCCGAGCTCAAGTGCCGTCGTCCAGCCGCCGCTCCAAAAGCGAAGGCGACCGATGTCGATGCGCTAATCCAGGCCGCCGCTGCTGGCGCCACGATCGGCCAGCTCGCCGCGCTCACCGCCGCTTCTGCTGAAACCGTGACCGCGGTCAAACCGAAGCGCGCCTCGGAAGGCTTCGAAGCTCTCCGCGCCGCCGCTGATGCGTTTGCCAAGAAAACCGGTTCCCGCCCGAAGGTCTTCCTCGCGAAGATCGGGCCGGTCAAACAGCACAAACCTCGCGCTGACTTTAGCGCTGGCTTCTTCGCCGTTGGCGGTTTTGAAGCGGTCGGCAAAGAAGCGTTTGAGACGGCCGAAGCCGCCGCGCAAACCGCCGCCGCTTCTGGTGCGTCGATCGCGGTGCTTTGCTCGACTGATGAAACGTATCCGACGCTCGTCCCTGCCTTCGCCTCCACGTTGAAGGCGGCCAAGCCCGGCGTAACCGTCGTGCTCGCGGGCCTGCCCGCAGACAAAGCCGTCACGGAATCCTTCCAAAAGGCCGGCATCGACGAATTCATCCACATTCGCGCCAACGTCCGCGAACTCCTCGCTAACCTTCTCAAGAAGATCGGAGCCTGAAACCCATGAATCCTGATTTCACCAATCTCGCGTACGACGCGTTTCAGTTCCCCGCGACCAAGGCCGTCAAGGCCAAGAAGGTCGAGGAAACCGATGAGCGCATCGCCATCAAATCCCTCTACACCGAGGAAGATCTCGCTGGTTGCACCACGCTCGACACCATGCCGGGCTTGGCTCCGTTCACCCGCGGACCTTACGCCACGATGTACGTCCAGAAACCCTGGACCGTGCGCCAATACGCTGGTTTCTCCACCGCCGAAGAGTCCAACGCTTTCTACAAGCGCAACCTCGCGGCCGGTCAGGCCGGTTTGTCCGTGGCCTTTGATTTGGCTACGCACCGTGGTTATGATTCCGATCATCCGCGCGTCGTTGGCGATGTCGGCAAGGCCGGTGTGGCCATCGACTCGATCCTCGACATGCAGATCCTGTTCCGCGACATCCCGCTGAACAAGGTCTCCGTCTCGATGACGATGAACGGCGCCGTTCTTCCGGTGCTCGCGTTCTACATCGTCGCCGCGCTCGAACAGGGTGCGAAGCTCGAGGAGCTCTCCGGCACGATTCAGAACGACATTCTGAAGGAGTTCATGGTGCGCAACACCTACATCTATCCGCCGACTCCTTCGATGAAGATCATCGCGGACATCTTCGAGTACACCTCGAAGAACATGCCGAAGTTCAACTCGATCTCCATCTCCGGCTACCACATGCAGGAAGCCGGCGCCACGGCCGACCTCGAGCTCGCTTACACGCTGGCCGACGGTCTCGAATATCTCCGCACCGGCACCAAGGCCGGCATGAACGTCGATTCGTTCGCGCCCCGCCTGTCGTTCTTCTGGGCCATCGGCAAGAATCCGTTCATGGAAGTCGCCAAGATGCGCGCCGCTCGCACGCTCTGGTCCCGCATCGTGGCGCAATTCAACCCGAAGAACCCGAAGTCGTCCGCCCTGCGCACGCACTCGCAGACCTCGGGCTGGTCGCTGACCGAACAGGATCCCTTCAACAACGTCGCGCGCACCGCGATGGAAGCGCTCTCTGCGGCTCTCGGCCACACCCAGTCGCTCCACACCAACGCGCTCGACGAAGCGATCGCGCTGCCGACCGATTTCTCGGCCCGCATCGCGCGCAATACCCAGCTCTTCCTCCAGAACGAGACGGGCATTTGCAACGTCGTCGATCCGTTCGCCGGCAGCTACTATGTCGAAGCGCTCACCCGCGAACTCACCGAGAAGGCGTGGAAGCACATCGAGGAAGTCGAGTCTTACGGCGGCATGACCAAGGCCATCGAGGCCGGCATCCCGAAGCTCCGCATCGAGGAAGCCGCCGCCCGCCGCCAGGCCAAGATCGACTCCGGCAAGGAGACGATTGTCGGTTTGAACAAGTTCCGCCTCGAGAAGGAAGACCCGCTCGAAATTCTCTCGGTCGACAACACCGCCGTCCGCGAAGCGCAGATTAAGCGCCTCAAGGAACTTCGCGCCAGCCGTGACGAGGCCAAATGCCGCGCCACGCTCGCCGCGCTGACCGAAGCGGCCGCCACCGGCAAAGGCAACCTGCTCGAACTCGCGGTCGAAGCGACGAAGGCTCGTGCCTCGCTCGGCGAAATCTCCTCCGCCCTCGAAGAAAAATTCGGCCGCTACCAGGCCACGATTCGCTCGATCTCCGGTGTGTATAGCGCCGAGTTCGGCAAAGCTCCCATGACTGACGAAGTCCGCACCCTCGTTGAGAAATTCGAAAAGAAGGAAGGCCGCCGTCCGCGCATCTTGATCGCCAAGCTCGGTCAGGACGGACACGACCGCGGCGCCAAAGTCGTGTCGACCGCCATGGCCGACATGGGTTTCGACGTCGATATCGGGCCTCTCTTCCAGACGCCTGAGGAAGCTGCGAAGATGGCCGTCGAAAACGACGTTCACGTCGTCGCGATGAGCTCGCTCGCCGCTGGTCACAAGACGCTGCTCCCCGCGCTGCGCGACGCCCTCAAGGCCCTCGGCCGCGAGGACATCGTGATCGTGTGCGGCGGTGTCATTCCCGCGCAGGACTACGACTTCCTCCTGAAGAACGGTGCCAGCGCGATCTTTGGACCTGGCACTCAGATCCCGAAGAGCACCAAGCGCACCCTGGAAATCCTCCTCGAGCGTCTGTAATCGCAGGCTAGGGCGAGCCGCTTCCGGCAAGCCGAACTACTTAATAACTTCAACGTCGGTGATGGCTTCGGCCGTCACCGACGTTTTTTTTCCTCTGGGGAGATGCGGCGTTGCGCCACGATTTGGCTGCGCGTGATCAACCCGCCTAAGGCTCGGGTGTTGTTCGTTGCCCATCGGTCTGGGAAAAGGCTGCTCGGCTGGTCTTGGTGCTTCGTTTAGGTTAAGGAGCTTTAATTGATGTTCACGAAGCGGGAAAGGAGCTCGTTCTGGATCGGGAGGAAGAACTTCTTGCTTGCAAGGAATTGCGCCACGATTTGAAGGAGGCCTCTACTGGTCTAAAGGAGGCTCTCCCGGGATGTGAGGTAGCGCAGCTCTTTTGAAAGGAAATTGTTCTTGGCCTGAAGGAGAGACTCACCGGCCGGGAGGAATCATTTTTTGCTCCGAAGGAGGTGCTCTTTGGCAGAAAGGAGGAACGGCTCGGTTTGAAGGAGCCGGTTTTTGGCCCAAAGGAACCGCTTTTTGGTCGAAAGGAAAAGCTCCTCGCTCGTTAGGCAGGTGTTTTTATCTGATGGCCAGCGACTTTAATGTCCCCTCGGCTTTGCCAAGCTCTTCCAAAACAGCATCGGCGGAGCCCGTCTGCAGTCCAATCTTCACACCTGCTGCAGCGTGGTTCCCTGCTGAGAAAGCGCCCTGGGGGGGCAGGTAATGATCGCGCGGACGAGCTTTCTGAGTGGGCCTGTGCCTTCTTTCAGTGGCGCTCACAAAGTGGTTTGGCCTTAAGATACAAAACCAAGGCGTCGAAATCAGGTTAGCATGAAGTGGCTCAAGGTCGTTGTTGTCGGCGTTCTCCTCTCGATTCTTTCGGGAGTGCTGGTTGTGGCCTATGTGCGCCACAGCAAGGCGCTGGCGGTGGAACAAAAGCTCATCTTTCAGGAGGTGTATTCGAACACGGAAATCACAAGCCGAGTCGGGCCGGTGAAAGACGCGGCGTTTGCCTATGGGCGGCAGGGAAAGTCGCGTAAGACGGGAGAGCTGTGGACGCGCGAGAAAAATGACGGCATAGTCATTGGTTCGGCTCGCCTGAATTTTCGCGCCCAGAAAGCCTGGGGGCGCATTTCGCTCACCTATCGCTATGCGCCCGAAACCGGCGAGTTCCGCGTGACCGACGTCGAACTCGATCAACTCGAAGCCGCTGAGGCGACGGGGAACTAGATATTGGGTTCGGACGATCGAGGTCGGGACAATGCTCCGCATTGTCCAGAATGCGCTTGGCTTTGCTTGAGGTGGTAAGTTGTCGAATGACGATCGGGCGATGTGGGAGCATTGCCCCTACCTCGGAGTCGAAATGCCTACCTGCGCGCTTGACCTTCCACGCATTTAACGCGGCTCTTTTTGGATGCAAAACAAGGAGCGCGAACATTGCCCGCAGCCTCGCCCCGATTGGGTGCCGGAAGAAGCCGGCCCTGAGTTTGCCACGCGTGTGATGGAAGGCGTCACGCCGTCCGGCGCAGTCTCCAACGCTCCAGCTATTCGGCGCCGTCAGCTCTCGCTCGACGATTACGTCGCTGGTATTCAGAACCGCGATACGGGCATTCTGGCGCGCGCGATCACGTTGGTCGAAAGCAACGCCGCGGCGCATCAGGAACTCGCGCAACAGCTGCTCGCTCGCGTGTTGCCGCAGGCGGGCAAGGCCATGCGCGTCGGCCTCACAGGTATTCCGGGCGCGGGCAAAAGCACCTTCGTCGAGTCGATGGGCACGTGGCTTTGCGAGAAAGGGCATCGTGTGGCTGTGCTGGCGGTGGATCCGTCGAGCACGATTACCGGTGGCAGTATTCTCGGCGACAAGGTGCGCATGGAAAAACTTTCACGGCACGCCAACGCCTTCATTCGTCCTTCGCCTTCCGGTGGATCGCTCGGAGGTGTGGCGCGCAAGAGTCGTGAGGCGATGCTGCTCTGCGAAGCGGCAGGCTACGACGTGTTGCTCATCGAAACCGTTGGTGTGGGACAAAACGAAGTCACGGTGCGCTCGATGGTGGACTGTTTTCTCATGCTCATGATCGCGGGCGCTGGCGACGAAGTACAGGGCATCAAGAAAGGCATCATGGAGCTCGCCGACTTGGTGGTGTTCAACAAGGCCGAAGGAGAAAATCGTCCGCGCGCCACGGCCGCACAGGCCGAAATGATCCGAGTGCTGCATTATCTGCGCCCCGCGACGGAAGGCTGGACCACGCCGGCGTTGCTCGCGTCGGCACTGACGGGCGATGGCATTCCCGAAGTATGGGAAACCGTTAAGAAGTTTTTTGAAACGGCGCGGTTGGGCGGCGCGCTCGAAGAGCGTCGGCGCTCGCAGTCGATTGCCTGGATGCACTCGTTGATCCGCGAGTCGTTGCACAACGATTTCTATCAAAACGCATCTGTGATCGCACAACGACCTTCCCTCGAAGCGGCTGTGGCCGACGGGCGGCTTCCCGCTTTGGCGGCGGCCAGGCAATTATTGGGCGCTGCGCGAGCGCAGACGGGTGACAGCGGTTGCGTGGACTGAGTGGCTCTCCGGTTGATTTCGCCGACGCTGCTGTCTGGCGCTTGATCGCGAGGCATTTGGGTCGATAAAGAGGTGTCGGATGTCGATCACGCCGACGCATCTTCCCACCATGTCCAAACCTGCGTCAAAATTCACGCGTGTGACGTTGGTTTTGCTTTGTCTGATGGCAGTGGCTGTGGGTGTGTTTTTTTGTTCTCGCCGGGCTGTTGAAACGAAAGAAACCAACCCAACCGTAATCCCTAAGGACGCTGCAAAATTGGTGACCGTGAACGACGGTACATGCAGTTGGCGTGTGACGGTCGCTCTGCGTAACGGCGGCGAACCGCAGCAATGGAAATTGGAAATCGGAAAGTCGAAAGAGGTGATTTTGCCGGCGGGTGATTACGACATCGAGCAACGGCTTCTTGCAGAAGCGGGCGGTTCACAGGCGCGGCGCTTTCAGGTGAAACTTGAAGCGGGGGAAGTTTATCGTTGGAGGTTGGTTAACGTTCTCTCGAGCGACTCGCAGGAATTGCGGATTCCGGTGGAGGGGAGCGCTGCGCCATGAGTGCTGCTCCTTCTAAGCGCGTTGTCGCAGAGGTAAGGTTCGGTGAAGACCGGTCCAGCATTATGAAGGCGGGCGGCCGTTCGATTCACCAATACTGGACGTTGCTGTCACCGCATTTTCGCGACGTTTTCCTCGCACCGCAGCGGCGTTCCGACGACGGCGGTGTTTCCTGGACTTGGAGGGAGCCGGGTGAGAATGCCGCGCCGACCGCCGCTGAACTCGCGGGTGTCCGCAGCAGATTGGAACGTGCCAAGGAATCGTTTGAGGAGAATCCGGTGAATCCTTTGCTCAGCGAAGGCCGTGGTGGGGCAGCAAGCACGCAGGAAGTGATCGATCAGGTGGCGGCTCGCGTGAAGGCGATGGCGGACGGATTTTGCGCGAAGCCGGACGGCGCGTTGGCGGAGTTCGTGTGTCGCACGGAAACCGGTGTGATGATTCATAGCTGGGGCTTGGCTGCGCCGGCCAAAATTTCCTATCCCGATTCGCAGGAAAGCGGAGTCGGAGGCGTGGTCCTGGTGGGAGGAAAAGGTTCGCCTGGCAATGATGTGGTGATCGAAAATGCGAAAGGGCTGCGTGTGGCCAGGACGTCTTCCGATGAGGCTGGCGAGTTTAGCTTCTTGAAGATCGCCCCAGGCCGCTACCGCGTCCGGGTGGTTTCGGGGCCTGGAGAATTTTCGCCAAAAGGAGAAACAGTCGAGGTTGAGCGTGGCGAAGTGAAACGCATTGAGCTGCGCAGCACGAAAGATCCGGAACCAGCCGCGGGTGAAACGACGGGTTCGTCGGACTCGGCCGCGGATGGACAATCGTCGAATCCCAGAGCGCGGCGGCGGGGTATTTGGATTATCTTGGGTGTGGTGGCAGTTGTCGTAGTTGTTGGCGGAGTAATCTGGTTCGTTTCCTCCCGGTCCAACAGGAACCGGAGCTCGTCGGCGCAGCGGATATCGACGCTTACACCGGAAAACTATGCGAGTGCGCGGCCAGCCAGTGAGACGCCCGTTCGTCAGGGTTCCGTTTCAGGCGAACGGCTTGGCGCTGCGGTGAACGGCCCTGGCGGACCGATCGAGACGACCGTGACGCGAAACGATGGGTTGGCGTCAGCGCCTTTGCCTCTTAACGGAAGTTCGGGTAAAGCGACGGAGCCGCGGATCGCCGCTCGTGTCGAGCTTACCGGTCCCAGTCAGCAGTCGTTGCCCGCAGTAAGCGGATCGAAAACCGCGATCGGAAACCCGGAAGGACTTCTGCCGAGTTCTGCTCACACTTTGGATCCGACAGCGTCGGCCGACGTGACTACAGATCACGAGACAACGGGAGTGGAAGATTCGACGCTGTCAGCAGACAGGTTGTCAGCCAATGTCGATGCGCGCGGGCCATCTGCCGCGTCACCGGCGAATTTCCCCGAAGGCGCGACGTTGCCAGGAGCCGAGTCCCAGAAATTTGGCAAGTCCGCGGACTCGCCGGCGGGCGATGACGTCCCGAAATTAAATGGAATAAAAGGAGAGAAAGCGGGTTCTTTGCTGAAGAAATCCGGCGGAGCGGTGCCCAACTCTCCGGGCGGAAAAAACCAGTTAACTTCACCCACTCCGTCGGCCGAAGCCGGTGCAGCCGCTCCGGATCTTAATGGTTCGCCTAGTGATGCTGCGTCGGAGTCGGGCGGTGAAAACGTACCGGCTGAGTCGGTGTCCATTGTGGAGCAAGGGCATTCCTCGGCGCCTGACACTAACCAGCGGCTGGATACTAAAGATTCCAGCGATTCCGATTCTGGTAAGTCGGCAAAAACGCGTAAACAAACCTCGGACAGCGGAAAACCTTCGCGCAGCTCAAAAGTGAACGTTGCTCGGCAAGCGAGTTCGACTTCGAGCGGCGGGGCTGCTGCGTCGTCTCAACCGAATGGCGCCGCCTTTGGCTCGACCGCTGGCGATGCGAGCGGGGTTTCAACGAATTCGGCGTCAGAGGCGTCGGCCAGCGATCGCGAATCACGCGACACTTTTTCGACAAATGCGGCAGTGAACGACAGCGCCCAGAGCGCCGCTGCCGACAAACAGGCGAACGCCGCGAAATTAACCGGAAAAAGCGAACAATCTGGAAGATCCAAGAACACGGCGAATGCTCGCGAGCAACGGCGGCGTGGCGCCTCCGCCGAAAAACCGGTCACACCTGGCAGCGCCGCGAAAACAGATAATGATCGATCTTCGTCCTCTGACGCGTCCGACGACCTTTCACCGCCGGAGAAACAACCGGCCGCTGATCTAAAACCTTGGCCCGTTTCATTGCGAAATCTTGGCATTGTGCAGGTGGGTGAGTGGGTTGCTCGACTGAGGCGGGACGCCATTGTTCCTACGCTGCCGGTTAAGGAGGGAGCGGGAGATTCGACTGAAGCGTTACGGTCGCAAGTTCTTCGTGAGGAGCGTGCGCATATTTCGGTGATGTTACGACGCCCGACCTTGCAATACGGATTTAACTTCAAGCTGACGGTTGCGGCAAAGGCCCAGCAGATCTCCTGGCAAGGAGCGCAGCAGGCCATGGTGAGTTTGAGTGTCGGGGAAAACGCCGAGATTGGGTGGCCCGGCGTTGTTTCACCTGCGAATTGTGCCTTTAGCTTAGTTGCCGCCGACGGCAGCGAGTTGGCTCGCGTGGAATTTGATGGCGAGGGTCGTGCGCGGGTGGGCGCGAAGACCGACGTGCGGGCATCTTTCTGGATCGGCGCACTCTACTCCCGGACTGAGGATGTCAGATCCAACGGCATGCCGCGGTATGTGTGGCAGGTTTTAGGCGGGGCGCTTGGTTCGTCGCCTTGGTTTAACAACAGCGCCTGGTGTAACGGCGCAGGGTGTAGGTTGGATGTTGTCCTGAACGGCGCGCCTCCGGCGGGAACGCGTTTGGCGCTGATGGATCAGCTGTCGGGTTGGCAGCTAACGACTGAGCTAAAGTAAACGGGATACTGGTCACGCTGGCTTTAGAGCGCGTCGTAAACTTGTACGCGGGCCCAGATGGCACTGTGTTCCTGAATAAAGGCCTTGTGGAGGGGATCGATCTGGTAGGCATCGTGGGCGGCGATGTCCTTAAAAAGCACGGTGAGGGCAAAAGCGTAACTGCTGTCACGGGTCGGCCGATCGGGGAGGGCGGCGGGTGTGCCGACGTAAACGGCTTTGGTTGATTTGATTGCGCGCAAACTTTCCAAGCCTTTCTGCATGGCGTCACGTTGGGCGGCGGTGGTTTCGGGCTTCAACCAGAAGAATACGGAGTGTATGAGCATGAAGCACTTGTCCCAGCACGGACACGGATTTGGCAAGTCACGAAAGCGACTTTTTACGAAGGCTCTTCAGAAACCTTGACGCGATCCGATTCAGCCTCAATTTCCCAACCTTCTGTTTGCCCGATGGTGTAATGGCAGCACCGGAGATTTTGGATCTCCTTGTCATGGTTCGAATCCATGTCGGGCAGCCAGCTGAGAAGGGGATGCGAAACCGGTTTGTACCTCTGAAAGAGCAATTTGCGCTTTACTGATTATCTCAGAAAGGAGGTTGCGGAAACCAGAACTCACAACGGAACGCACAGACCCTTGTGAGTTGGATTGTGCGGCCGGAATGATCCAAGGGAGTTTTGCTACTTCATCGTGCAACGCTAGAGCTGCGACGTCGGTATATACCGTCGCGGTCAAGGATGGGTCCGAATGCCCCAACAGCTCCTGGGCCGAGCGCTGGCCGACTCCCGAGACCGCTCCCCAGGTTTGGAAAGTCTTTCGAAACGCGTGAAAATGGACGACGCGTCCAGCTTCGTCTTTGCGTTGAATTCCGGCCCGAGCGAAATCGGCGTGCAATGCATCCTCTGATGGAAAACGCGGGAACACCAAGGCTGCTGCTCCTGGAGACTTTTTTGCCTCGTCGCGGAGAAGCTGTGCAAGCTCGGGCCTCAGAGGAACCACTCGCTTCGCTCCACTCTTTGTGTTTTCTGCCCGGAAAACAACCGAGGCCTTATCGCCAAGGTCCAGATCTATCCACCTTAGTGACCGGGCCTCGTTTTTACGAGCCCCGGTGTATGCGAGAAATAGATACACGAGGCGGCGATGTGATGGAGCCACGCGGCATAAGTTCCGAAATTCCTCAATGCTGAATGAACGGCTGACGCGCACCGCTTTGCCTCGCGTATCCACTCGATCTACTTTCCCCAAAGGATTTGTAAGTAGCCGCTCGTTTCTAACCAGCCAATTGAGGAAGGCGTTTATCGAGGTTTGATATTCTTTCTTTGTTTTGGCAGAACGATCTAGTGATGCGCGCCATTTGATGAAGCTGTCCGGTCGCACGTCATAAAGCAGGACCCATCCCGCCTCTCGCACCATTCGATTGATGCGCCCTATGGACTCTTTAACGTGCGCTGCGGCTAGCTCGCGCCCCTCCAAATCTAAGCGATATTCTTCAACCAACTGGATGATAGGTACCCCTGCAGTAGTCCGAACCGCCGTCGGGGCGACAATGCCCTCCGCCTCTCGCTGTTTCTCTGCAACAATTTCCCGGAGCCTCTTTTTTGCGACGTGTTCGTCTGTCGTTTCTAAGGCGACGGTAACGGATGGGCACCCTCTCCGGAGCGAATACGGTCGCAGTTTTCGTTTTCTGTTGGGTATCCATGGCTGGATGTATTCTTCTATCGATTCGATTTGCAGGGGTATGTGATAGGCATCCAGTGCTCGCGCCCCTGATTCGACGGCCTGGATGAAAAGATCGACGTAATGCCTGGTTAAAAGCACAGGCACGCCGCGGTATGACATTTCACGAACGCGAACGACGCCGCGTTGGTTCCACTCGGTGAACTTCATTCGAAGAGAAGTCTTTTCCGGCTCGCAATCCGGTGTCTTCTCAATGCTCTTTGACGAACCAGATGGACTGCTATAAAATCCGACTGATGTCTGAAAAACGCGAATTCGCCGTGGATAGTCCAAGATCCATTCGGGAACGTCGCCGTTGTCCTTTACCACATATTTGAAGAGATATTTGAAATCGCGCTGCTTCTTCACGCGTTTCGTTTTTGTGAAGCCCAGGCCCCAAGCATCCGCGACAAGGTCGTTCGGAATGTACTCGCGGCAATCCAGACCCAAGTGCCAGTGAGGAAAACCGGACTCATGCAGTTCCAGTTTCGAGAAGTATCGCTGGATCGGAAAACCAAGTTGGCGGAGGGAATAGACCATCCGTCTGACGCGGTCGCACCCTTGTTCGTAGGCTTCGGTTTCGCTTGAGAATTGATCCGGGTCTATGGTTAGCGTAAGAAACAACCAGCCCCAAAGCGACGGGAATCCTTTTGCCTCTAGGCGCCTCACCATGCCGCGGCGTCCGTGCTCGTGCCACCAGGAGTGGGGCGTATAAGGCGATAAAAGGAACCGCTCGCCCGATTGGACAAGGCGCCGCAGGTACGGCGACGATTTCCGTTTTGGATAGGCCGCCCGGTTCATCTGGAGTCCTCCGGATTGCTGGGAAGGGGCGGCGTCTGCTGCTCCTGGTGCGGAGGCATCGCATCGCGATGCGTCCCGGATTCGTCGCCTTGCTTCGCGCCGGAATCCGGCGCGGGCTCCTCACCGGGCTGGAGGCGGTTTAGAACACAGATCGCGGTTGTCGCTGCCCGCGCTTGTGCGTCCAGTTGTGCGTACCCCTCCCGGCAAAGGAAGTCCGTTAATTGATCATCAATGAGTTCCCAATCTGCTTCGCAAGGTTCGAATCCATGTCGGGCAGCCAACGTCGCAGAAGGGTGGTGACGGCGTTATTCCGAATAATTACCGGAATGACGCTTCCCAATACTCTGTTGGCATGGCGGCCCGTGAGCGCTTTGCGTCCGTGGCTTGAGCTCCAGCGAGGCGCTGCCGCTCGACCGCTTTAGTAACGGCGCCGGGCTGGTGGTCGGTAATTCGTGTCCTTCGCCCGATAGGTGATCCGCGCCTTATCTGTGTCGTAGGGGCTCATTTCCATCTTCACGGTGTCGCCTGCGGCGATTTTGATGAAGTGTTTGCGAAGCTTGCCAGATATGTGCGCGAGCACTACGTGGCCGTTCGAAAGCTGCACTCTGAACATGGTTCCCGGTAGCACTGACACAACTTTTCCGTCGATTTCTATATGCGAATCAGATTGTGGTGCTCCCGTTTTAGTCGATGTATTTTCGGTCAAGGCACGTAGGATGCATAAAGACGGGGCGAGCGCAACGTGTGGATTGTGAACTTTCCGGGGCGAAAGCGCCGCCACAAATATTTTGATGAAGGAGCTGCCTGCTTCGCGCCTCGGCACACTTGTCGTCCAGCTGTAGGTTCTGACGGATGTTCACGTCTAACTGCTTATACAGCTGCTACTTCGCATCCGGTCCCCACAGGCTCCTCCTTGAGGGTTCATACCAGTGGCACATCCGCAGAGGGCGTGGACGTAGTCGTTGGCAGCTTGGCGACTTTGACGGGAAACTGCCCGTGATAAAAGCCACGGGGGGCCTGTCGACGGCTTATCGTGGGAACAGAGACAGCGGGCCAAAACAACGCGCTGGCGGAGGACCGGTGCATCTTCTCCGCCCCGGGCGAATCGCACTCCGGTTAGCACGTGAGTGGCCGAACCTGATAGCGGCAAAGTATTTACTGTCTATTAAGGGTCCTAGCTGCCCCGCCTTTCCGGATAACGGGTGTATTAGGAACATTGGTTGTGGATAGGAAATTTTCAAATAGCCCAGGCGTCCCTTGTAACAATTTCCCGTGTTTGTCGTATTTACTACTGTGCAACAATTCGTTGTTTTCATCGGCTTGGCGAAGGGTTGCGCAAATAACATGGGAGAAAACAAAACATCCAATCCAAGGGCCGCCGTGGTGACACCGGGGTGGTCTAGGTGGGGGCGCTTTGGCGCTTCCTTGCGGTTTGGGTTAAGGGGCACTCAACTGCGTTTTAGCAGCGGTTG
The DNA here is from genome assembly GCA_047600805.1 of Nibricoccus sp. Taxonomy (GTDB): domain Bacteria; phylum Verrucomicrobiota; class Verrucomicrobiia; order Opitutales; family Opitutaceae; genus JADKHC01. Next base: position 2,810,327 of record JASGKG010000001.1, on the reverse strand, counting down.
GTTGGTTGCTGCTGTGTTAGTGATGGTTCCGATGGTGACCTTGGTGGACGCCGAGAGTTCGGTTGAGCGCAATTCCACTCCGGCCGTCGAAGCGGGTGAGTCGCATGTCGCAACTGCCCCGGCCAACGTTCCCGTTGGCGATAAGAAGGAGGTTGAGTTTGTCCTCGCCGAGGTTCGAAAGCAATTGGAGCCAAACCCTGCCACGGCGGTCGTGGAGATCGCGATTGATCCTGAATACCGGCAGGGTGAGCACGATTATCTGGTCAGCGCTGTGTTGGATTCGGGAGGGCGCAAAATTTATATCGGTGTAATGGTTCGCGTGGAGGGTAAGGACGAGCACATGAAAGCGTCCCTCGCCTACTTGGATTGACGGGCCACGCTGAGCGATCGAACGGCTGCTGCTCGGCCCTTCTCCCTGCATCGCTGCAGCCTAAAGCGGCGTAGAGGAGTTTCATTATTTTGACGGGTCCGCCCGACTTGCGGGGTTAGCTCCTCGATGGCTCATTGCGCAGCGATGACATGGCTTCGGCTGCTTAGCCTCATTTGTTTATGCACTCTTCCGGCGCATGTGCGTGCGGCAGAGCAATGGATTCACGCGCGCACAAGTCACTTCGAGATGTACAGTGCGGCGTCGGAGCGGGACTCACGACGCTACCTGAATGAGTTGGAGCAATTTCATTCTGCGCTTCATCAGCTCCTGAAGCTCCACCCGGTCGGCGGCACCCGCGTGACGGTGGTGCTTTTCAACTCGAATGCTGAGTTCGAGCCCTTCACGCCCGTCTATCAAGGTCGTCCGAAACAGGTGGCTGGCTATTATCATCGCGGGCTGGACGGCGATAGCATCGCGCTCTCCGCTGAAGCGCAGGCCTTGGGAGATGGCGACGACAACGTAGTCTTTCACGAATACATCCACCGTCTGTTCGACGATCAGGGGATCAGGTTGCCGGTTTGGTTGAACGAAGGCTTGGCCGTTTTCTTTTCGACCATGCGGGTAAAGAAGCAGTCGATCGAGATCGGCTACCCGGCGCAGCGGCGTCTCAACAATCTGGCTCAGTCGGCGATGATGCCGCTCAAAAAACTTTTTGCTGTCACGCCGTCGTCCACCGAGTACACCGACGACGCCAGGAGCGGGGTGTTTTACGCGCAGTCGTGGCTTTTGCTACATTACTTGATTTGCGGAACCGACAAAAACATCCAAGGCAAACTGACCGAACTGATCAACGCTCTCGATGAAACACCCACGTTGCGTGAGGCGCGTTTCAAGGAGATCTTTGGCATGAGCTACGCCCAGATGGAAATTGTGCTGCGCGGGTATATGACCGGCGGCAGTTTTCGAGTGCGTTCCATGGAGATTCCGGTCGGAGATTTTGCCGATGAGCTGCGGTTCGAGCCGGTGAGCGACACCGAGCGCGACCTGGTGCTCGAAGACCTAAAGTGGCGCGTGCGGCCGGACTCTTTCGATTTGTCTCGCTTGCGGGAAATGGCGCAGGGCCAGACCGACGCGGCGCGGGCCTTTGAAGCGATGGGCGCCCATGCGCTGTCTCGCCTGCGCGACCGGGCTGCCGCCGAGGCGTATTGGGAAAAGGCGGTGGAGCATGGTTCGGATAATCCCTACGTTTACCTTCAACTTGCGCGCAAACAACTGAACCCGCTCGTGCGGGCGCTCGATCTCCGGCAGCGCGTTCCGGAAAAACTCTGCGAGCCGGTCCGCCGTTATCTGGACCGCGCTTTGGCTTTGCGCCCGGATTACCTCGAAGCTTGGGAAGCTCTGGCCCAGTTCGAGGCTTTCGCCGAGAATCCGCGCTCGGAACTCGTGGAGCGTGCAGGTGAGGTGGCCTATACCACGCGAAACCCCTCGAGTATCCTGGCGGCCGTCGCGATCGTGTACTGGCGCAAAGGCGACTACGACCGCTGTGAAGCGCTGCTCAATGAAATTGAACATTCGCGGCCGAGCGATGTGACTGAGCAGATGGTTCGGTTGCTGACAGAGCAATTGGCCCGAGCGAAGTCCAAATCCACCGAGGCGCTCCGGCCGCGTCGCACGAATCCTTGACTGCTCCGTAGAACCTGCAAACCGCTTTAAAAAGTTTGGAGGAGTGTCGCCGGTGGGGTTATTTCTTTTCGTTGAGAACGGAGGCCTCGCGGCCAAGCGACACCAGTTGCATTTCACCGGAGAGGCGGCCGTTCGGATAACGAATGCGATAAACGATTTCGATTTTTTTTGCGTCGATCGGAACATCGAAGCGTTCAAAGTCCAAGCGCCCTTTGGCGTCACGGTTTTTGGCGCTCACGAGGTTCGCAGCGGGAAGGTGGTACACCATGCGCGTGGGCAATACGGGTTGATAGATGTTGGTATCGAGATCGCTCCGCAGTCCTCCCTGGTACGGCATGCCGGTGATCGTGAGACCGTCCACGTAAACGGCCTGAATCACCACCGCGATATTGGCGTTGGTGTAGTATTTGTCGTCCTCGCCTGAGGGGAACGCGAACTCGATGCGTTCGTCATTGATGACGTGCGTCATCGTGTAGGTGAACAAAACCGTCGGCGCCGCGCATAAGCGAGCCGCGGTAATGGCGATTAAAAGGACAAAGTATTTCATCATAGTGTTAAAGGTGCCGCCGCTACGAATGGCGAGTAGGGACAGGTCGGACTAACGTGATCGTAGGCGTTGCATGGTCGTTGCTGGTTCGGCTTTATTTCCTATCCGGTGCTAAGGTCAACACAACGGGGCGCAATCGCGGAGTGCGTGAGTCGTGCCCCAGTACCCCAAACGTGTAGATTCCTTCGGGCCGTCGCATCATGGAACAGATCCAATATGACCGATATTCGAACCCGAAGTTCACCAGCTTGTATTCTCGATGTGGTAAGGAGCATCCCGGCGGGCGCATTCGAATCGACGGAAAATGTTTAATTCGGCTCCGATTGAGCACGATACTCAGGCCGACAAAGGCGCCCACAATGATCCTTTTTTTGGTGTGCGCTGTTGCCCGCGTGTGTGATGGCGCCGAATCGCGAAACAAAATATAGCGATAGCTGAGAGCAGCAAGAACACCAAATAGGCGGCGGCTTTTCTCATCTTCTGTCGGACGTTATAGGTCTACCACGCCGTACTGGCGGGCAGGGATAAAAAGGGCGGAGCGATCGTAATGTTGTGCTATAGCGCCTGGTTCGTCTCCGGTTTCATTTCTTTTGATCCGGTAATACAAGTTAACACCCGTTTGGCGATTTTGCTCGCTGTACGATTTTTCACCCGACGCATGGTATGCTCAACATCGCTCCAAATAGTGCGACCAAGGACATCACAATACGGTCCAAATTTCCGAACCTCTTTATTGATCGCAAGCCACTCGGCGTACTCTTCCGGAGGAAAGTCGCGCTCGTTGAGCACTGGAACCATATGCTCAAACAGAGACATAACCCTCTGCCCTGCATCACCGGGATGTGACGCTAAGGTTTCGATGTAGCCGACCAATTTCCTCTCTGTATAGCCGAACCACTTTATCTGCCTAACAGTGTTCTTCGGGTGCACTCACGGGGCTGGGGAGGGAGAGTTCGATGAGGGGCGCCATGGGGAATGCGGTTGGTTTGAGCTAAGAGGGCGTTTGGCTCAAGGGGATTGTCGGGTGGGTTGGGGTTGGCGATCCGGCCACGGGGACGATGAGAAGGATCGGTTGTAGCCGGCGCGTTGAAGCCTGGGAGCAGGTGCTGCGCGGTAGGCGAGGGAAGTTTAATAGATGACAAACTGCGGTGTACGACGGTGGCGTCGGAAAGGGGTCGAAAGAGCACGGTAGAAATCGCACAGGTTGCTCAGGGCGGAAGGGTGTAGCGAGGGCGAGGTGGTGTCGGGCTCGCGGGGTCGGCGCACCCGGTTATAGAAGACGTGCCGGTTCTGAGGTTCGATTGCAGCCGGCCCTGGTGAGGGCGGAAGAACGATGGTTTCCGGTCATGGGAGAGGTTTGTCATTTAGCGGATGACAAACTGGCTTGACCGCGGTGCTCACTCCTAAAGTCCGTCAAAGATGTTTTTCGCCGTGCGTTGAGGGGGGAGGGTCGTTCATATGGGCGTCACTTTTTCCCGTGAGTGTTCTCGCCATCGTTCTTCCCGCGTTTCTCGTGATCCTACTCGGCGTCGTCCTGACGCGGGTGAAGTTTTTGTCGTCGGCGTTGATCACCGAGTTGAATCGGCTGACGTACTACGTGGGCCTGCCGGCGTACCTCTTCGTGAGCATCGCGGAGGCGTCGTTCGGCGGCGGACGGGCAGTGACGATTTTCGGCGTGATGTGCGCGGCCACGTTTTTGACGCTGGCAATCGGTTTTGTAGTTGGAAAGTTGCGACGCGTGTCGGCGGATTCGTTTGGCTCGTTCCTGCACGCGTCGATTCGCGGCAATCTGGCCTACATCGGCCTGCCTGTCGTGTCGCTGGCGATCGCCGCGCATGGCGGGCTCGGCGGGCCGGCGTTGCAGAAAGTGGCGTTGCTCGCGATGGCGCCGCTCGTGGTGATCACGAATACGCTGGGCGTGCTGCTGCTGTTGATCGGACACGGCAAGCCCGGCGCGGCGATGTGGAAAACAATCGTCTGGCAACTTGCGACGAATCCTTTGCTGCTGGCGAGTGGTGCGGGAGTGGTGTTTGCGGCGAGCGGGATGCAACTGCCGCTGTGGCTGCATCAGTCGGTCGGCATCGTCGGACAAATGGCTCTGCCGCTGGCGCTCCTCTGCATCGGCGGAACGTTGATCGTGATGCCGTTGCACGGGAAGAAGGCGAATGCGTTTATCGCGTCGTTGTTGAAAGTGGCTGTGGCACCGCTGGTCGCGTGGCCGATGGCACGTTGGCTGGGACTGTCGCAGGAGGAGACGCGTGTGGCGTTGTTGTTTTTGGCGACGCCCACGGCGGCGGCGTCGTTCACACTGGCCGGGAAACTCGGCGGCGATGAAGCACTCGCGGCGAGCAGCGTCGTGATCAGCACGCTGCTCTCGATTGTGTCGTTGAGTGCGGTGCTGGCGCTGGTGTAAGAAGTTAACGTCGGCCGGCGTTTGTGGCGCGTCATCATTTTTGATGACAAGCATGACTTTTGTCCCAGTGGCGGGCTGACTTATGTAAGTTGTTCGCCGGGGTGCGCAACGATGTGACGGAATGGCGCCTTGCTCCTCGGAAAGCTGCGCCTGTAGACAGGCACTCGTCCCTACATCACTCTCTAACCATCCCCCTGATTCTGAGCGGTCGTAGCTGACCAATGGCAGCTGATTGCACCTGCTCGCAATGTCCCATGCTCACCCCGCAGTCTTTGTCCAAACGGCTCTTGGCCGCCGCATCTTTCGCCTTCTTCCTAACCGATTCTCAGGCCCAGACGACGGTGTTTAATGACACGTTTAGCGGAAGCACAGTGAGCACGGTCAACAGCAGCACCTATGCTGATCCCTCGTTGACGGCGACGTGGTATCAGCAGATCTCGGCTAAGTCCAATCCGGTGGTTCCCAACTCAAGCCCATCTGTCACCTCGCCCGTCATTGCTTCGAACAAACTGACTTTTGGGTTACCGAGCACGTCCAACGGCGGTACGATCGTGGAGGCGTTGTTTACCAAATATCCGGTTAAACTCACCAATGCCGGAGACTGGGTCCAGATCTCTGTGACTTTTTCGTCGCAACAAGTGCTTTTGAACAACGGTGCGAATACGGGCGAGGCGGTGGCAGTGGGTCTCTTCAACGCTTCGGAGTCCGGAGTATCTCCTTACTACCCCTATCCAGGAGGTATTCAGCAAGTGGGTACAGCGGCTTCGCTGACTCCCGCAGCGGCCGGGAGCAGCACGACCAATGCTTATGGTTGGGTAGGCTATGTTTCCAAAGTTCTTCGAAACACCGCGAATTCCTTTGTGCGAACGCGCCCGGCGCAAACCGCCACCAATATCGCCAAACAGCAAGATGCTGGTTTTTCCTTTGCCAACCCGTCGGGCTCTTCAATCACGCAAACGGCGACCCAGTCCACTAACGCCAGTTTGGTGGCAGGCGATAGTTATACACTGACCTTTACTTTAACGCTGGGGTCACCGACGACCTCCATGACCGCGCGTACGGTGATGGTCGACAATACGTCGAGCACGACTCTGGTCGACACCTCCGGCACGATATCTGGCACCAATTTACCAGGTACAAATTGGCAGCACTTCGACGCTTTATCCTTTGGCTTCTATGATGGGTCCAGCGGGGGCGTCAAAGTGGTGGACGTCAGCAATGTCTTGGTTACCACCAATGCGCCGGTGGTCATCGTGCCGGTGGTTAAGACGCCGCCGTTAACGCAGACAGCCTCGATTGGTTCCGCGGTCACGCTCTCTGTCGTGGCCGATGGCGGCGCGGGCACGGTTCTAAACTATCAATGGTACAAAGATGGCAACCCGCTCGCGGGCGCAACGAGTTCCACGTATACGATCGCGTCTGCCGCTTCGGGCGACGCGGGCAATTACTATGTGACGGTTGCCGACGTGGCGGGCTCGGTTCAGAGCGCGACTGCGATTTTGACCGTCTCGTCCGGCGCGGTTGCGCCGAGTGTGTTGACTCAGGCCACCAACCAAACGGCTTCCGTCGGCGGCGCGGCCTCTTTTACCGTCGTCGCCACGGGCACGGCACCCCTCAGCTATCAATGGCGGAAGAGCACCAATGGCGTTGACTACAGCGACATCAGCGGCGCGACCTCGGCCACTTTCTCCATCGGCAGCGTCCAAACCTCGGATGCAGGCTATTACAAAGTCGCGATTACGAATTCAGTGGGATCGATCCTCAGCGATCCTGCAACGTTGACGGTCGCTCCAGTTATCACCGCGCAACCCGCAAGCGCGATTGTGCCTGCGGGGGTGGCAAAAACGATTTCGGTCTCCGTCGATGTAGGGGCGGGGGCTCCTGCTGCAACGACGTACCTCTGGAAACTTAACGGCGCTACCATTGTGGATGGTTCGGGTATATCTGGAGCAACTACGGCCAACCTCCAAATCGCCAATTTTTCTGCGGCAAACTCGGGTTACTATACGGTCACCGTATCGAATCCAGCCGGTTCTGTGACGAGCAATACCACGTACGTCGGCACGCCGACGACCCAGGTCGTGACATTTGCACCGGGCAATGGAGCGACGGGCATCGCCATTGACCAACAGTTGCGTCTGATTTTCCCGACTGCGCCGATCTTGGGCACGTCCGGCAAGCTTACGGTTTACGATGCGGCAAACCCCGCAACTCCGGTGGTCACCATCGATGCGTCGCAGTTTGTCTCGTACACACCCGGCAACGCGAGCGCCACGGTCCCGAATGCTGCGATTCGCAGCGTGCAGGGCTCTTACAACGGTGTGGGTACTGCCACCACCAACTTCTACTACATGCCGATCGCGATCTACGGCAACGAAGCATGGATTACCCTCAGCCCGACGCAGCGCCTGTCGTATGGAAAAACCTACTACGTTAACATAGAAGCCGGTTTGCTCCTCGACTCCAACTACGCCACCTTTCCGGCGATCACGGACTCCACGACGTGGCGTTTCTCGACCAAGGCATCCGGCCCGGCAACGCCCACGGCCTCCACTGGACTCACATCGATTACAGTGGGTTTGGACGGAGCAGGAGACTTCGCGACTCTCCAAGGTGCGTTTGATTGGATTCCGCAAAACAACACGCTTGCCCGAACCATTCACGTGAAACCAGGCATTTATCGCGACGGTGCCTCGCTGGGGTACACGAGAAATTTCGTCACGATCGTGGGCGATGGTGCGAGTCGCTCGGATGCTCAACTCGTTTACCCGTTCGCCTACTTCGCACCCACCAACACCGTGTTTACGGCCGGCTCGCTTCGCATCGAAGCTTACGACGTGACGGTGCGGAATCTCACGGTGGACAATATCATATACCAAGAATACCACCCCACGGGGTTGCCAACCAGCGGCGCCGCGGCGGCATTTGCTGGAGCGATCAACACACTCGCGACTTATGGCAAAAGGTTAGTGTTCGATAACGTCCTCATCAAAGGCGGTCAGGACACGATATATGCACTCGGCGGCAGTTCGTATTATAATAATTGCGAGATATGGGGCAGCGTCGACTTCATCTATGGTCCCGGATTGATGGTCTTTGACCAATGCCGGATTGTGCAGATCCGAAGCACAGGAGGTCCCATCACCGCGCCCAACACGCCGTATGCTCAACCCTACGGTGTTGTTTTCCTCAACTGCTATTTCCCGAAAGCCACGACCGCGGCTGGTTATCCCTATAACGTAAGTACCAACACCACGACCTTCCAACGTCCATGGGGACAGGACGGCATGACCTCGGTGATCAACTGCACCGTCGATGATCAGTTTACAGCGGCTGCGTGGGGTGTTTGGGATGGAAGAGAGAATACCTGCCGCTGTCGCGAATACGGCACGATCTTCACAGGCACCGCTGCAACGATCGCGCAGCGCCAAGCTGCTGGTGCTTATTGGTTGAACACGATCGATCCTGATTACACGGCCTCGACGATGTCGCCTACCGATCCACTGCTGGTGGCCCCCGGAGGTATAACCAATCGCACGGCAGTCACCGTCGATCCGGCAAACTATACGCTATCTGCAATCTGGGGCAACGCGTACTTCGGGACAGATTTCTCGGGCTGGTCGCCGACGATCACCCCCTATTTCAGGACGCAACCCACCAGCCAGTCGGTCAACGCTGGGCAGGCCGTCACGCTCACCGTCGCTGCCAATGGCTACCCCGCACCGACGTTCCAATGGTACAAGGATGGCAGCGCGATCTCGGGCGCGACATCGAGCAGCTACACAATTCCGGCTACCGTTGTGGGGGATTCCGGAAATTATACGGTGACCGCAACCAACAGCGTAGCGACAACGACCAGCTCGGCCGCCACGTTGACTGTTAATGGATCCTCCAGCAGCTCTTCCTCCTCGAGCTCCAGTTCTTCGAGCAGCAGTTCAAGTTCATCTTCTTCCAGCTCGTCCAGTTCCTCGAGTTCGTCCTCGTCTAGTTCATCGAGTTCAGGCGGATCGACGGCAACGACTATTACCACCCAGCCCGTAGCCCAGAGCGCCTTGGCGGGGTCGATGGTTTCGTTCTCGGTCACGGCATCGGGCAGCGGCACGCTCACATATCAGTGGTATAAGGATAATGTGGCGATATCCGGTGCCGCAGGAGCCGTTCTCACGTTGACGAACGTCCAAGCTTCAAACGCAGGCAGCTACAAAGTGGTTGTGACTGGTTTGGGTGGTTCGGCGACCAGCAATGCGGTGACGTTGACGGTCGATGCGAGCGCCGCGGCCGCTGTGGATATGCCGACGCTGCCGACGATCCCGACCGCCGTTTTCGATATCACGGCTTACGGGGCGGTAGCGGATGGTTCGAGCAATAATGCTGTGGCGATTCAGAGCGCGATCACGGCTGCGCAAAACGCCGGTGGCGGCATCGTGCGGATTCCTGCGGCGGCTTTGGCGTACCTCTCCGGTCCGATCACGCTCGGCAGCAACGTCAACCTGCTCGTCGAGGCCGGAGCCACGCTGAAATCGTTGCCGTACGGAACCTATTCGCCGGCCGGCACGCACTTCATCACGATTGGCAACAATGCGACAAACGTCGCGATTACCGGTGGCGGCGTGATCGATGGCGATGGTTCGGCTTGGTGGACGGCGTACAACTCAAACAGCGGCACGACGCGGCATCGCTTGATTCAAGTGGGTGGGGGAGCAACGAAACTTCTTTTCTCGGGAGTCACGTTGCAAAATTCGCCGCAGTTCCATTTGGCGTTCTCGGGCAATACCCACGTCACCATTTATAACGTGACCATTTCCGCACCCGGCTCTGGCGCGCCGAACACCGATGGCATCGATCCTGCCGGAACCTATTACTTGTTCCAGAAGTGCAACATCTCGGTCGGCGACGACAACATCGCCTTCAAAGCCGGGAGCATAGCGAACGGGCATATGACCGTTGCGAATTGTACGTTTGGGACTGGTCATGGTGTTTCGATTGGCGGACAGACGAACGCGGGGCTCGACGGTCTGATTGTCGAGAATTGCACGTTCAACGGCACGACCACCGGCATCCGAATGAAGGCGGACCCGAGTCAGGGCGGCATCGTCCAGAACGTGACGTACACGGGGCTAACCATGGCAAACGTCCAGTACCCGATTGTATTTTATAGCTATTACAGCAAGGTGGGAAACCCAGGGAATACGACGGTGGCAACCGCCACCAGCTACAACACCACGCCGCCGACCGACCCGAATAGCTACGTCTACAACTATGCCTCTGCGACAATGCCGGTCTGGAGGAACATCGTGGTCGACGGTGTGACCGCCACCGGTGCGACAGGCACGAGTATTCTCTGGGGCGTTCCTTCGGTTAGCCCCGTCGACGCTTATGTGCACGGCGTGATTTTCAACGACGTCTCGATCAACGGCGGCAGCGGGAGCTACGGCCTCTCGTTATACAACGCGTACGACGTGAAGTTCACCGGCACCACGCGTCTCTCGGGGATCAACACTTACAATGCGCTCGCGATCACGGCGCAGCCGCAAAACGTCACCGTTGCAGCGGGTGGCAATGCATCGTTCTCCGTGACGGTTGCGGGCACGAGTGGTAGTGGCCGTGCGCCCACTTACCAATGGTACAAGGACGGAACGGCGGTTTCCGGTGCGACGAGTGCAACGCTCAACCTCACCAATGTGCAATCGGCAAACGGCGGGAGCTACACCTGTGTCGTTTCGAACTTGCTGGACGCGTACTCGGGCAGCCTTGTTGGCAACAGTGCGGCCGTTTCTTCCACGAGTAGCGCCGCGACGCTCACGGTCACGGCTGGCTCAAGTTCATCGTCGAGCTCGTCCAGTTCGTCTTCCTCTTCAAGTTCCTCCAGCTCCTCGAGCTCGTCTTCTTCCAGCAGTTCGAGCAGCGGCTCGTCGTCGGGCACCGTGCCTCCGAAAAGCGGCGGCGGTGGTGCGCCTGGCGTGATGTATTTGGTTGTGTTGGCTTCGGTTGGAGCGGTGCGCTTGGTTTGGTGTCGCCGCTCTCGTTAGGGCCGAAGCTTGTTGGGTAAGCCCTGCCTGACCGGCAGGGCTTTTTCTTTGGCCGCGACATGCGCGATCGATGGGCCGCTACGGTTTCGGCCGCAATTCGTCTTCAAGCTGTTTGCGCCGTTTTTCTTCTTCGCGCAGTCGGATCCGCTCTTCCACCGGCGTCGCGAACACGACCTTGTTGCCCAGCACGCAGCCGCGGCGACCGGGCACGCAGTCGGTTTTGAGCCGGAGGCAGTACTCATCTTCCGGGCGGAAGTGCGGACAGGAAAAACTCATGCGGGATCAGTGGCCCTATATATCGGCGCGGCGCGCGTTTAGTTGCGCTCGATCGAGTCGTCCGGAAGCGGGCCTTGGAGCTTTTTTTGGAGCTTTAAGCTGTCGATATCTTTTCGGATTCGCTGGGTGTAGAGCTCCAGGCGCGCATGCACGTCGAGTGTCTCCAGCAGCTTTTGCTTGAGCGCCGTATCCTTGCACAACGTGAATGCCGCCAGATCCACGAACGTTTCCGGGTCGTGAACGGTTTTTAGGAATTGCGTGAACTCCCGAGGGACCGTGCCGCCCAAGCGCTGCTTGGTATGAAGAAGTTTTCCCAAAGCCTGGCACAGCCGCGCGTTTTCTTCGACGTCGGCGCCGGGTTCGCTGCTGAGCGCCTGAATACGGACGCGGCGAAACGGCACCTCTGTTACAATTTCCAAAATCTCTATACGCGCCAAGCCCTGTAGAAGAAGGTTGGATGTCCCGTTTTCGCCTTTTTGGCAGGCCCGCACGATGCCGATCGTACCGACGCGAAACGGTGGTTCAAATTCGCCGGAACTGCGCGCGCGTTTCGTGTTCATTCCCGCTACGGCGAACAGCCGGTCGGTTGCCAGCGACTCCTTCAGCATTTGTTGATAACGCGGCTCGAAAATATGCAACGGTAGCAAGGCCTGCGGGAAAAAAGTGACGTCGGGCAACGTCATCACCGCGATTTCCTCAGGCAATGTAATCTCCATATCCATCAATAGTACGATGTGCTCGACGCAGCGCTTTTCAACCGCGTGTTCCTTGGGCTTTCCCAAAAAACGGCTGTGATCCGGGGAACGAGCGATATTCCGGCAGCGGCTTGGAACGCGCATGAGAGAGTCACACGCGACGGAGCCTCGGTTAAATACTCTCAACTCGCTCTTTTTGATTAAATTATGAAGCAAGCGGTCCGAATTTAATGGGCCTGGAGGCAAGTAGAGCAACCTGAAAAATAAAACAGTTTAATCAAAAATAAAACTATTGACTTAATTATCGCATGGTTTGATAACTTCGCACGTCACCCCGCTCACCCCGCGACCTAACACCCTCGTCCTGGATGACTCCCGCCCTACACGCTTCGGCTCTTCGTCTTATTCGCATTTTAGCCCTCCTGACTGCATTCGCTGCCGTGTATGGAACAGCAGCGGGCGCGGAGGTTCCGTTTTTAGTGGGGGCTGATGTCTCGGCTCTGCCGGTCATGGAAGCACATCACGCGGTTTACCGCATTGACGGGAAAAAGGCCGACGGCCTGAGCATCTTGCGCGTTCAAGGGTTCAACTGCTTCCGGCTGCGTCTCTTCGTTGATCCGAATAAAAAGGACGTTGTGACCAACGATCTTGAGTACACGATTGCGTTGGCCAAGCGCGTGAAGGCTTTGCACGCGGCTTTCATGCTGGATATCCATTATTCGGATACGTGGGCCGATCCGGCGAAACAATTCAAACCAGCTTCCTGGGCCAATCTTTCCTACGACGAGCTGAAAGCCAAAGTTCAGTCGTATACCACGGAGGTTTTAAAGCGCTTCGCCGCTGAAGGCGTGAAACCTCAGCTGATCCAGCTGGGCAACGAAATCACGAACGGAATGCTTTGGCCGGAGGGACACGTGGAATTTACGAAGGCTGATGACCACGAAGCTTGGGCTCGCTTGGGAGGCCTGCTCCGTGCGGCGTATGCCGGTCTTGCGAACGCTTTCCCCGACGAAGCCAAACCGCTTGCCGTGCTGCATATCGAAAGCCCGAACCAATTTGATCGTGCGCTTTGGTTCTGCCGCGAGGCCACCGCGGCCCAGGTGCCGTTCGATATCATCGGGATGAGTTATTATCCTGACTGGCATGGCTCGGTTCAAGAGTTGAGCCACTGCCTCAACGGCTTGGCTGCGGAATTTAAAAAACCCCTGATGGTCGTGGAGACGGCGTATCCATGGAAAAACGACGAGCATTGGAAAACCCGGCCGCATATGACCTGGCCGCTCACGCCAGCGGGGCAGAGACAATTTATTTCAGAGGTTTACGCCGCAGTGAAGGCGGTGCCGAACCACCTCGGCCGCGGAGTTTTCTGGTGGTACCCGGAAGCAACCCTCGTCGAGGGCCTGCCAATGTGGGTCGGTGGTTCGTGCGCCTTGTTTGATGACAAAGGTGCGGTGCTGCCTGCCGCTGCGTTTTCGCGTGAGGCCGCCAAGTAGAATTTCCCACGTTTAGTTCATTCCCACCAATAACCCATGCACCCCAAAAACCTACGCAAATTCGCTCTGTGTGCAGCTCTGGCCGCTGCACCGGCTGCGTTCACGTCAGCACAAACGGCCATTAATACACCCGCCACCGCCACGAGTCCTGCCGCCACCGCGGACGCTACGGATGCACTGACGGACGACACGCTCGTGCTCAGTCCGTTCACCGTTAGCACCAAGAAAGACGTCGGCTACCTCGCCGGTAATACGCTGGCCGGCAGTCGCCTCAATACCAAATTGAAAGATACAGGCGCTGCCATCTCCGTGTTCACACCTGAGTTCATCAAGGACATCGGTGCCACGAACATGAAGGACCTGATCCTCTTCGAAAACAACGCCGTTCCGGACGTCGGCGACGCCGCCCTGAGCGTCAACGGCAATCCCATGATCGGCAATGACGAGTGGCAGCTCCGTATCCGCGGTCTCGCTGCGAGCTACTCGCGCAACTTCTTCAAGTGGGAAGCCTCTTCCGATTTCTACAACGTTGAGCGCATCGATCAATCGCGCGGTCCCAACGGCATCCTCTTCGGCTTCGGCGCTCCCGGTGGTTTGGTCAATACTTCCACCAAGCAGGCCATGCTCGATGTGAATAAAAACGAGGTGAACTACACGGTCGGCAGCTGGAATCGCAACCGCGGCACGATCGACACTAACCTTGCCCTTGTTCCAAATAAGCTGGCCGTGCGTGTCAACGCCATGGCTGAAAGTGGCAAATCTTGGCGCGAGTTCGAATTTGATCGCGCGCGCCGCGCCCACCTCGCGACGAAATGGGCGATCTCAAAGGATACTTCGCTTCGCGTTGAAGGTGAGTACGGCAAAGTGACCGACAACGTCGCTCGCCCCTGGCTCGCGATCGACCAATCGTTTCTCTGGCGCGCTGGTGGCCGCCAAACCGCTGCCGCTAATAGCTGGCCGCCTCCCGCAGGCGGTACGTTCTTGTGGAGCGGCAACAACCATATGGTCGCGGGCGATGACGGTGTTGTTCGCAACTGGGTCACTAACGCCATCGGCAGCAACGATGCCGATAGCAACAAGAGCGCCTTGTACCAGACGGTCTATTCCCGCAACCCATCTGGCTGGCCTGGCGCGTTGGAAGATTGGGCCAAGCCGACTTGGTCAGCTTGGGCGGATAATCCGACCAATAACAGCATCATCCCCCGCACGGCCAACACCGGTGGTCCGGATGCCACACGCGACACGCGCATCAAGACGGTCAGTGCTTTCTTTGAGAGCAAGCTGAGCGACAGCTTGTCGTACGAGCTGGCTTTCAATCACCAATCGAGCGATTTCCTCGGTTATGATCCGGATGGCAGCCGTGCCACTTCGTTTTTCGGAAGCGCTTCCGAGATTTGGGGCGATGCTAGCTCCGATCTGCCGATCGCCGGTCTTAATTCCTGGGGCGCATCGTCTGGTGCCAACCCGAATGCTCGCCGACTCTACCTCGAAAATAATTGGACGCGTCGCAACCAGAACATCAAAGCCACCGACCTTCGCGCCACGGTCGCCTACAACTTCACGACCGGTGATTGGGGCAAACACCGCGCAGCCGGCCTGATCGGTTATGATGTTCGCAAATACAAGCGCCTCGAGGAAGCAGAGGTGTTCACGGATCTGTCCGCTTGGCCTTACGATGCCTCGACAGCTGAATTGGATGTCAACCGACTCTACCGTCGCCATTATTTCGCCGAAGGAAACACGAAGGATATTCACGTACAATCTTGGCGCGTGGCTATTCCCGGTACCCGTTGGGTAGCAACCCAGCAACCCGAGGATACAGAAAGCAAGCAGACCACGGGCATGGCAGCGCTCCAGAGCTTCTTCTTAAACGATAAGCTGGTCACGATCCTGGGCCTTCGCGGCGACTCGTTGAAGTACACGTACAACTATCCGTTGGTCCCGACCCGCAGTAATGGTGTCATTGTTCTCGATCCTAAAAACGAACGCTCGCACACCTTTGATCCCAACACGATCTCTGCTGGCGCGGTCTATCACGCGATCAAGTGGCTTTCCTTCTCAGGCAACGTTTCCTCCAGCCGCGATCTGCCCGATCTGAGAATTCACATCATCGGCAGCTCCATCCCGCCCATGACCGAGAGCAAAGGCATGGATGCTGGTATCAAACTCGATCTGCTCGAAGGCAAACTCTACGCCACGGTCGGCTATTACAAGGGCACCACCAAGCACGCCACGGACTGGGGCAAGATTCAGACTGATATCACCGACCGCAATACGCGTATCCTCAATGCGCTTCGCGCCAACGGTGGCGGCACCTCGCTGCTCACCCCGGATGAATACAATACCCATTTGATCAACGCCAATGGTTTCATGTACGACCGTGAAACGAGCGGTTGGGAAATGTCCCTCGTCGCCAATCCGACCTCCAACTGGCGCGTATCGGCAAACTTCTCGATCAATCATCTGGTCGCGAAGAACTCGATGGCCGAGGTGAAGGCTTGGGCCGACGCCAACACCGCCTTCTGGCTGAGTAAGGCTCCGCTCACCTTCGTGACCGACCCTTCGTGGGGTGGCGATATGCGTCAGGATATCGCTTGGTTGTACAACAATATCGACAATGTTGTTGCACTCGACGGGCATGAAGCCAGTGGTCAGCGCAAGTACGGCGCCAACCTCTACACCAAGTACACGTTCGATAGTGGTGCGCTCAAAGGCTTCTCCATCGGTGGTGGTGGTCGTTACCAAAGCAAGAATGTGCTCGGCATGTACGACGACACGCTCGACGCGAAGTACAATCCCACCGTCCACTACGGGCGTACGCTCACGCTGCTTGACGCGAATATCGGTTATACCTTCAAGACCGAATGGGTCGGCAAAGGCTCTTGGGCTGAGATCCAATTCAATGTCTCCAACCTGCTGAACAAGCGCGACGACCAGATCTACACGCTCGCCTGGTGGGGCGTTGCAGATCCAAGTGGCAAGTTCCTGACCCGGCCTACCGAGCGCATTGGCTTGCAGGAACCGCGCAAGTACACGCTGTCCGCCACGCTGCACTTCTAAGCCCGGTCGCCTTAAAACATAAATCGACCCAAGGTAGGGACGCCCCGCCGGGGCGTCCGCCCGTGTCGCTCACCCATGACGCATACGAAAGCGGACGGCCAAGGCTGGACGTCCCTACTGGTCTCGCCAAAACTCTGCAAATCGCCAACCTGTCCTGCTGACATGAACAACAGGTCCAGCCCAACTGTTTCCGTGGAACAAACGACCGGCTTCGTATGACCACGGAAACGATTCAAGCTCTTCCTCAGCGGGACAGGGTTGGCTTTTGGGAAAAAATGGCGCTCGGTGCCGGCGGTTTGCCGATTTTTCTAGGGTTGGCTGCTATCGGCAGCTTTGCGCGGCCGTTCTATCAGATGACGCTCAAGCTGGATCCGGTCTGGCTTGCGGCGGCGCTGACGGTGCCGCGCTTTTTAGATGCATTCATCGATCCGCTGGTCGGTCGCTTTTCTGATAATTTCCATTCGCGTTTCGGGCGGCGGCGCCCGCTCGTCGCATTTGGCGCGATCATCCAGGCCATCGCTTTTGGATCGATCTGGATGGTTCCGACGAATTGGGGACAGATCGGGCTGACCTCGTGGCTGGTGGTCACCCAGATATTGTTCTACATCGGTTATTCGTTCTTTTCCGTGCCGTTTCTCGCCTTGCAATACGAGATCACGCCCGACTACGACGAGCGCACCAGCGTTTCTTCGTTTGTCGGCTTCTTCGGCAAGGCCGGTGAGATGGGGTACAGCTACATTTTCCCCATCGCGAGTTCGTTCATGTTCGCCTCGGCCATCACGGGCGTGCGCACGCTTGGCTGGATTGTCGGTTGCGTCTTTCTCGGCGTGGTGGCGATTTTGCCGGCGCTCTTCGTCCGAGAACGTTTTTTCCACAAGACGGAAAAGCAGGAGACCGTCAAAATCGTCCCCGGCATCAGAGCCGCATTTTCGAGCCGCGCGTTCACGATCCTCGTCGCGCTCACGCTCCTGCAAATCGTAGCCGGCATGTTCGCCAGCAATCTGGACGCCTACATTATTGTGTATTACCTCCACGGAGGCGATGTGACCCTCGGCGAAACTTGGAAGGGGAACCTTTCCGCTGGTTACGCGATCGTGGGGATTCTGGCGATCTACCCGGTTTCCTGGATTGCGCAACGAATTGACAAGACCAAGACACTCGCGATCGCCTTTGCCCTCACTTTTGTTGGTGCACTTGGAAAATGGTTTCTCTTCACGCCCATCCATCCGTGGAAAATCCTTTTCGATCCGCTTCTTTGCGGTCCGGTCTGGATCGCCATCAACGTCCTCACGCCCGCGATGCTTGCCGATATTTGCGACGAGGATGAGCTGCGCGGCGGCCTCCGGCGCGAGGGCGTGTTCGGCGCCATCTTCTCGTGGATTCAAAAAGTCGGCTACTCCACCGCGTTTTTTGGCGCATTCGTTTCCTTGAAAATGACTGGGTTCAAAGCCGAACTCGGTGGCAACCAGACGCCGGAGACGATCCTTCGGCTTCGCCTCATCCTTGCGCTCTCGACCGCCGCATGGGCGGTTTTCGCGATCATCTTGCTGCGGATGTATCCGCTTGATCGCAAACGGGCTCATGAAATCCGCGCCCAGCTTGAGTCACGGCGCGGGAAGATTTAAATCCGGCGTCTCCGATGAGTATTTTGTCCAAAACCAGCACAAAGGGTTCGCCCGGGGGACGAGATATCTCCACATCTGAGGACATGAGCCGTTCAGAGTCCACGGATGCTCCGCGCAAAAAAGCCACGATTTACGACCTCGCCCGCCTAGCGGATGTTTCGCCGGGAACGGTCAGCCGCGTCCTCAACAACCGCGACAAGGTCAAAGCCGAGACGCGCGATCGCGTGCTGCGCGCGGCAAAAGAGCTCAATCTCAAACCGCAGGTTTCGGTGCGGACGCGCCAAGTCGCGATTCTCAGCGAGCCGACGTTTACCGACCGCATCGAGGGTTACGCTGCCACGCTGACGGCTCACCTCGCGTTCGCGTTTTCGCGTCGTAATATCGGCGTCATGTTGCCTTCGAACCCGATTGAGCAACTCCCGGGCAGCTTCCTTGATGGCGTGATTGCGGTGACGTTCGACAAGCAACTCGAATCCATGCTGCGGGAGCTGGAAACGCGCATGCCGGTTGTCTATATGGACAAGTTCGATGCTGAGCAGCGCGAGTACGTCGTGCGCTCGGACCATTTTAACGCAGGCTATCTCGCGGCAAAGCACTTCATCGATCGCGGCAGAAAAGCGCCGGCGTTTTTCGGCGCGCACAATCGTCCCTTCGTGGAACGGTTAAGGGGTTTTCAAAAAGCGCTGGCGGACGCCGGTGTTTCAGCCGACGAGCGGCTCCAGCTTTTGGCGGGGCCGGACATGGGTCGCGCTTCTGCGATCACGCGACTCGTTCGGTCCGGCGCGGACGCGATTTACGTGCCAGGCACCAGTTTCCAAGCAATGGAATGCCTGCATTTGCTCACCTATGTCATGCGCCTAAAAGTTCCGCAGGACATTTCGCTGATCGGCGGCGAAAACGAAGGCATTTCCACCCTCCAAAACCCACCGCTCACGACCATCGAAGAGCCGCTAAAAGAAATGGCTGAGCAAGCGGTTGAAATGGTCGATCGCCTCACCACGGGCGGCCGCGTGACACCACGTCAAGCGACGCTCCCGGTGCGCCTCATCGAACGCGACTCCGTTGTCTGAAATCACGAACCGACACATAGCAGACAAACGCGCACTGCAAATTAAAGAGTTAGATTTTTTATAAAACTTACGAATTTCTCATGTTGCAGATCCAAAAACTAGACCGCTGCTGGAATTTTCGGCGCCTGACAGGATCAGGTGCTGCCGACGCGCCAGCGGTGGTGGATTTGCCGCATTCTGCTGTCACCGTCGACATCGATGGCCATGGACACTGGTTCGGCGAATGTGAATATCGGAAGCGCGTTTGCGTGCCGACCGCGCCTGCGGGCTCCCGGATCGCTCTGTACATTGCTGCCGCGATGCACACTGCGGTCGTCGCGGTCGATGGCCGGCCGGTGGGTCGCCACATCGGCGGGTATCTGCCGTTCGAGGTTGATCTCACGGCGCATTTGAACGACGGAGTCGAGCACGAGCTTTCCATAACCATTGATAACCGGGATAATGCCGATATTCCCCCGGGGAAATCTTTCGCCGATCTCGATTTTTGCTGGTATGGTGGCTTGTACCGCGACGTGGAATTGCGTGTTTATGCGCCGATTCACATCACGGATGCGGTTGCCGCGGGAGAAGTTGCCGGTGGCGGCGTACTCGTGCGGACGCTAAGTGCGTCGGATGCTGAGGCGATGGTTTCGATAAAGGCCCACGTGCGCAACGGTTCGCGCGCGGAGACGAATCTAGCCGTTGTCGTGGAACTTCTCTTAAGTGGAAAAGCGGTGGCGACGAACCGTGCTTCACTTGGCAAGGTCGGCGCTGGTGTCGCCGTGCACGGAGAAGTTGAACTCACGGTCGTGCATCCGCGTCTCTGGAGCCCGACGAACCCAAAGTTATATTCCGCCCGCGTGTTTGTTTGCGACGATTCGGGCCAGGTCCTCGACGAGCGCGTGGAGCGCTTCGGTATTCGCCGCATTGCTTTTTCGCGATCCGGTGGATTTGTCATAAACGGTCGCCGTGTGCGACTGCGCGGAACCAATCGGCATCAGGAATACCCGTATCTTGGATACGCTCTGCCGCGTGCTGCGCAGGTGCGCGACGCCGTGCGCATCAAGGAGGCCGGCTTTGATTACGTGCGTCTGTCGCATTATCCGCAGGCGCCTGATTTCCTGAACGCTTGTGATGAACTCGGCATCGTTGTGATGAACGCGATCCCAGGTTGGCAATTCATCGGTGGAGAGAAATTTCGTGAAAACTGTTACCAGCACGCACGTGACCTGATACGGCGCGACCGCAACCATCCCTGTGTGGTGCTCTGGGAATTGTCGCTGAACGAAACCGACATGCCCGAGGAATTCATGGCGCGTCTTCACGCGATCGGTCACGAGGAAATGCCCGGAGATCAAATGTTCACGTGCGGTTGGATGGATCGCTACGACGTCTATATTCATTCGCGTCAGCACGGCGAAATGCACCGGTGGCGCAATGGCGACAAGGCGTTGGTGATTGCCGAATATGGCGACTGGGAGTTCTACGCCGCGAATCACGGGTTCGATCAGAAAACGGGCGCGGGTTTGCACGCCGCCTGGAGCAATAGCCGGCAGTTTCGTTCATCGGGGGAACGTGGATTGCGCCAGCAGGCGACGAACCATATTATTGCACTAAACGACACATTGTCTTCGCCCGCCGTGCTCGATGGGCAATGGACGGTTTTCGATTATGTGCGCGGTTATCATCCCGTGCGTGCGGGTACCGGCATCATGGATGTCTTTCGCCTCCCGAAATACTCCTATTATTTCTACCGCAGCCAGCGCTCACCGGAAGAACGCGGTGAGAACTGGAAGGGCGGTCCGATGGTGTTCATTGCTTCCGAGTGGACGGCATCATCGAGTCTGCGCGTACTGGTTTTTAGCAATTGTGACGAGGTCGAACTGCGGCTCAACGGGAAGAGCTGCGGACGTCAGAAACCCGCGAAAGCGATTTCGACGCAGTATTTGCCGCATCCGCCATTCGTCTTCGATCTGTCGCACTACGTTCCCGGAAAGCTCGAGGCGTTGGGATTCTTCCAAGGGAAACCGGCGGCCACGCACGCGGTCGGTACGTTCGGCGCGGCGGTTCAGCTCGAATTGTCGATCGAGACTTTAGAGGTGGCGGCACCGTCTCACGAATCCGACTTGCTCTTCGCGCACGCTCAATGGCTGGATCTTAGCGGCTTTGTTTGTTCTGACGAAGACGCTGAAGTTCGGTTTAGCTTGGAAGGCGACGGTCGGATCGTTGGCCCTGACCGCGTGGTTGCGGAAGCAGGGATCGCCTCTGTCCTCATCCAAGTTCCCGCGGACGCTCGCGCTTTCACGCTTTTTGCGGTCTCGGAGAATGGAATGGTGACCACGAACCGCAGCTGGCAGAGGAGCCCCGCGGACGCGCCGCGTCTCACGGCTGTGCCACAGGTGTGACATCAGGTTGGAACCGAGAGTCCTCAACTGTGACACCTTGGCTCAAAAAGCAGGTTTTGGGAACGTCTCAAAACTGAGCATCAAGATTTTAAGCGGTTACATTTTAGTATCTTAAGAAAGATCGCGATTTCCAGGTACGTTGACTGCTGAGAACAGCGCATGAGTCGCATTCTAGGCATCGATCTTGGTACCACAAATTCCTGTATGGCCATCATGGAAGGTGGCGAACCGGTTGTTATTCCTAACGCCGAGGGCGCCCGCACCACGCCATCAGTTGTGGCTTTCACGAAAACTGGCGAACGTCTGGTCGGCCAAGCCGCAAAGCGCCAGGCCGTCACCAATCCGCGCAATACTGTTTTCTCCGCTAAGCGCATGATCGGTCGCAAATTCAACGAAATCCAAAAAGAAGCGGCTGGTTTCCCCTTTAAGGTGGTTGAGGGCAAAAACAGCGACGCTTACATCGAGGTTCAGGTCGGCGACAAGACCGAGCGTTTTGCCCCCGAGCAAATTTCCTCCTTTGTGCTTGGTAAGCTAAAAGCCGATGCCGAGGCATATCTTGGCGAGAAGATCACTCAGGCCGTCATTACCGTTCCTGCTTATTTCAACGACGCGCAGCGTCAAGCGACCAAAGACGCTGGCAAGATCGCCGGTCTTGAGGTTATGCGCATCATCAACGAGCCGACGGCTGCCTCGCTCGCTTACGGTCTTGATAAAAAGAAGGACGAGAAAATCGCCGTCTTCGACTTGGGTGGCGGCACGTTCGACGTTTCCGTGCTCGAAATCGGCGACGGCGTTTTCGAAGTCAAAGCTACCAACGGCGACACGCACCTTGGCGGTGACAATTGGGACGAGGCGCTCATCAACTGGCTCGTCGACAGCTTCAAGAAGGACAACGGCATCGACCTGCGCAAAGACCCGATGGCGCTCCAACGCCTGAAGGAAGAAGCCGAAAAAGCGAAGATCGCGCTTTCGTCGGCGCAGTCGGTTGATATCAATTTGCCCTTCATCACGGCCGACGCATCTGGCCCGAAGCACCTCAACGTGACGCTCACGCGCGCCAAGATGGAGCAGATTTGCGAACCGCTTTTCGAGCGCTGCTTCCAGCCATTTAAGAACTGCTTGAAGGACGCAGAACTCACCTCGTCGCAAATCGACGAATTGGTTCTTGTCGGTGGTATGACCCGCATGCCGAAGGTGGTCGACATCGCTAAACAACTCGGCGGCAAGCCGCCGCACCAAGGCGTGAACCCTGACGAAGTCGTCGCCGTGGGCGCCGCGATTCAGGGTGGCGTGCTCAAGGGCGAAGTCCGCGACGTTCTCTTGCTCGACGTCACTCCGTTGACGCTCGGTATCGAGACGGCCGGCCAGGTCGCCACGCCCATGATTCCCCGCAACACCACGATCCCGACAAAAAAGGCGCAGGTGTTCTCCACTTACAGCGACAATCAGCCCGGCGTCGAAATCGTCGTGCTGCAGGGCGAACGCCCGATGTCCCGCGACAATAAAGTTCTCGGCACGTTCAAGCTCGACGGCATTCCGCCGGCGCCGCGCGGCGTTCCGCAGATCGAAGTCACTTTCGACATCGACGCGAACGGCATTCTCCACGTCTCCGCCAAGGACCTCGGCACCGGCAAGGATCAGAAGATTACTATTTCCGGCTCTTCCGGCTTGTCCAAGGAAGAGGTCGAGAAGATGACCAAGGAAGCCGAGCTCCACGCCGCCGAAGACAAGAAGCGCAAGGAAGCGGTGGAGTCGAAGAACCAGCTCGACGGTGCGATTTACCAGCTCGAAAAGGCTCTCAAAGATGCCGGCGACAAAGTCCCGGCCGACAAGAAAGCTCCAATCGAAGCCGCGATCGCCTCCGCGAAGAAGGATCTCGAATCAAACGACACCGACAAGATGAAGGCTGCCTTGGAAAATCTTTCCAAGCTCGGCGCCGAACTCTACTCGCAGGCTCAACAGGCTGCAGGCGCCGCCCCTGGCGGTGAAGCCGCGGCCGGCGGCCCTGCTCCGGAAGCGGGCAAAAAGACCGAGAAGAAAGCCGACGTCGTGGATGCCGATTTCGAAGTCGTCGACGACGATAAGAAAAAGTAACCGCAAAAATTTACATGCGCCGAGAGCGAAGAGCTCCCGGCGCGTGTTGTTGTTGAAAAGACCAACAAAACATCCTCAACCCAAACCAATAAAATATGGCTAAAGTTAACATCAAACCCATCGGCGATCGTGTTCTCGTGCAACACATCGAAGAAAAGGAACAAGTGCGCGGCGGCATCATCATCCCCGACAGCGCCAAGGAAAAGCCCCAAGAGGCCAAGGTCATCGCTCTTGGCACCGGCAAAAAGGGCGAAGACGGCAAGATCGTTCCGTTCGAGGTCAAGGTGGGGGACAAGGTCCTCATCAGCAAATACGGTGGCACGGAAGTGAAGATCGAAGGTGACAAGTTCACCCTCGTGCGCGAGGACGACATCCTCGGCGTGATCTCCTGAGCCGTACCGAATCACTAACAATCACTAAAAGTTTAATCAAGAATCACAATGGCTGCTAAACAACTCGTATTCGACGAAGTCGCGCGTCAAAAAATCCTCCGCGGCGTTGAACTGCTCTCCAAGGCCGTCAAGGTCACCCTCGGGCCCAAGGGCCGTAACGTCGTTATCGACAAGAAATTTGGTTCCCCGACCGTCACCAAGGACGGCGTGACCGTGGCCAAGGAAATCGAACTTCCGGACGCTTATGAGAACATCGGCGCCCAGCTCGTGAAGGAAGTCGCTTCCAAGACCTCCGACGCCGCTGGCGACGGTACCACCACCGCCACCGTGCTCGCCGAAGGCATCTATCGCGAAGGCCTGAAGAGCGTCACTGCCGGTGCCAATCCGGTTTACCTAAAGCGCGGTATCGACAAGGCCGTTGAGGCCGCCGTTGCCGAACTTGCCAAGATCTCCAAGAAGGTCAATGACCGCGAGGAAATCCGCCAGGTCGCGACCGTGTCCGCCAACTGGGACACCGAGATTGGCGACATCATCGCTGACGCGATGGACAAGGTCGGCAAAGACGGCACCATCACCGTCGAAGAAGCCAAGTCGATCCAGACGACCCTCGATGTTGTCGAAGGCATGCAGTTCGACAAAGGCTATCTCTCGCCTTACTTCGCGACCAACGCGGAGACGCAGGAAGCCATCCTCGAGGACGCCTACGTTCTCATTCACGAGAAGAAGATCGCGAACCTTCAGGAATTCCTCCCGCTGCTCCAGACTGTCGCCAAGAGCGGCAAGCCTCTTCTCGTCATCGCTGAGGAAGTCGAAGGCGAAGCCCTCGCCGCCCTCGTGGTGAACAAGATCCGCGGCACGATCAACGTCGTCGCCGTCAAGGCTCCTGGCTTCGGTGATCGCCGCAAGGCCATCCTCGAAGACATCGCTGTCCTCACCGGCGGCAAGCTCCTCTCAGAAGACCTCGGCATCAAGCTCGAGAACGTCCAGATCAGCGATCTCGGCCGTGCCAAGCGCATTGTTGTCGACAAAGAAAACACCACGATCGTTGAAGGCGCTGGCAAGACCTCGGACATCCAAGGTCGCGTCAAGCAGATCCGCCGTCAGATCGAGGAAACTACTTCCGATTACGACCGTGAGAAGCTCCAAGAACGCCTCGCGAAGCTCGCCGGCGGTGTGGCCGTCATCAATGTCGGCGCCGCAACCGAAGCTGAAATGAAGGAAAAGAAGGCCCGCGTTGAGGACGCTCTCCATGCGACCCGCGCTGCGGTTGAAGAAGGCATTGTCGCTGGTGGTGGCGTTGCTCTCCTCCGCACGGCCAAGTCCGTTGACGCTCTCGCCCTCGAAGGCGACGAGAAGATCGGCGCTTCCATCGTTCGTCGTGCGATAGAGCACCCGCTCAAGCAGCTCTGCGCCAACGCGGGCATCGACGGTGGCGTGGTCGTCAAGGAAGTCCTCGGCGGCAAAGCCAACTTCGGCTACAACGTCGCGACCGACAAGTACGAGGACCTCGTCAAGGCCGGCGTCGTCGACCCGACCAAGGTGACCCGCACCGCTCTGCAGAACGCCGCGTCCATCGCCGGCCTCCTGCTCACCACCGAAGCGATCATCACCGAGATCCCTGAGAAGGAAAAAGCTCCTGCGGCGCCTGCTGGCGGCGGCATGGGCGGCATGGATTACTAAGATCCAGCGCGAATTCCTTCGCTCAAACATTCAACGGCGCCGCTTCACCGCGGCGCCGTTTTTTTATTTAACGAGTAGAGATGGCGACAGCATTAGCGGTAGGTCGTATTTGTTGTCAGCTTTGATCTTCCGGCTCTGGAGGTTCAGGTTCGGCTTGCTGAAGAGGGATGTCGGGTTTGTCGGCTTCGTCACAACGGTAGATTCTATCGATCAGGAAAAAGGCGTTACTTCCGCCTGTGCACCCGAATTCCCTTTGTTGGCTGTAGAAAAACGTACCCTCAGCGACAATTTTATGCCACGGCCGCGAAAGCGTGAATGATCTCACTTCCGTATTCGTAAAGTCGCCACCGGGCTCAGCTACTTCATTCAAGATGGTCTCGGTGACGATGCGGAGCCCTTTCATGTCTGTGCTAAAAGCCAATGTTGAATGACCGTTAACTGAGGAACGCATCGCAGAAAGTAGGATTCGTTTTCCGTGATATTTTCCAGGTGACGCGATCAAATCACCTGGCGAAACGAATTGAATGCGACCGCCAGCAGACATCATGCTGTCCTGAAGAGCTTCTTTGCTTGTGCTTTTGATGTGCCTTACTCTGGCGGCCGTCCACGCAGCCGCCACTGCGATCACGATCGTTACACTGAGCCCAAGTAGAGGTTTCATCTTCATCATAACGGCTAAAGGAGGCGTTTCTTAGCTTCTAGCTCACGCATAAGAGGTGAGCTATACCAAATATCGTGAACGGGTTGCCTCCGTACTAATTTCGTTTCTTCTAACCGGCTTCTTCCGTCTTGATAAATGACGGACTTCGATCATATCTGGAAGCTTCTATTGCCCCATGAGCCTCGTCGAAAAGATCAAACAAGCTGGTGTTGTCGGTGCCGGTGGCGGCGGTTTTCCCACGCACGTGAAGCTCGCGGCGACGGCCGACACGGTGATCGCCAACGGCGCGGAGTGCGAACCGTTGCTGCACAAAGACGCCGTGATCATGGAGCGCGAGGCGAAGCAGATCGTGAACGGGATGCTGCTGGCGATGGAGGCAGTTAAGGCACCGAACGGCATCGTAGGGATAAAAGCGAAAAACAAGCATGCGGTCGAAACGATGCAGGCGGCCTGCAACGGCACGGCGGTGCGCGTGCATTTGCTCGGAGATTATTATCCGGCGGGCGACGAATACGATTTGGTCCACGAAACCACGGGCCGACTGATTCCTCCTGGCGGTATTCCGCTGAATGTCGGCGCGGTGGTTTGCAACGTGGAAACGTTCGCGAACATCACGGCCGCCGCCGAGGGCAGACCTGTTACGACGAAAACGTTAACCGTCGCCGGCGCCGTTCGCGAACCGATGACTTTGACCGTGCCGCTCGGCGTGACGTTGCGGGATTGTATTGCTGCTGCAGGGGGCACGACCGTGAGCGATCCTGTTTTGGCAATTGGCGGTATGATGATGGGTGAGACAACCGACAAACTGGATCGGCCCGTCACAAAAACCACCGGTGGCGTGATCGTACTCCCGCGCGATCACCACGTGGTTGAGCGTAAGCTCAAACCTGCTCCGCAGCAAAACGCCATCGGCAAATCCGCCTGCGATCAGTGCCGTTATTGCACCGAGTTTTGTCCGCGCTTCCTGCTTGGGTACGCTGTCGAGCCTCACCAAGTGATGCGCACACTGGCTTTCACCGCGACGGGCGCGGAGCGTTTTAACGAATGGGCGGCGATGTGCTGCGCGTGTGGACTTTGCACGCTGTACGCTTGTCCGGAGGAGCTTTTCCCGAAGGAAGCCTGCGACCAATCGAAGGCCGAGATGCGCAAGGCTAACCAGAAATGGAGCGGCAAAACGACGGTGAAACCGCATCCGATGCGCGATGGCCGACGTGTGCCGATCAAGAGCTTGATGAAGAAGCTGGCGATTGCGCAGTACGACGATCCGGCGCACTGGCAGGCAAAGGAGTTTTCCGCCAAAAAACTGGTTTTGCCCCTGAAGCAGAGTGCTGGCGCACCTTCGGTTTCAATCGTGAAGGCTGGCGATCGCGTTGTCGCAGGACAGCAACTGACCGAAATTGCTGAAAAAGCACTTGGCGCACGCATTCACGCTCCTGTGGCAGGCATGATCGCCGAAGTTTCCGCACAGCAAATCGTCCTCGAGCGCTCTTGATTTAACAACCTTTCCCCACGCCCATGAACGAGAAAGCTATTGGCCTGATTGAAATGTCCAGCGTGGCAGCTGGCTACCTGGTTGCGGATACGATGCTCAAAGCCGGCAATGTGCGCCTGTACCTTTCGCGCTCAATTTGCTCTGGCAAATACATGGTGCTTGTCGCAGGCGACGCGTCCGCAGTCGAAAGCGCTGTCTCAAGCGGCAGCGAGGCGGCGAATGGCTGCATGATCGACAGTTTTGTCATCAGCAATATTCACCCAGACGTGCTAACCGCGCTTGGCCGAACCAACGTGGTCCCGCCAACAGGTGCGCTCGGCATTCTTGAGTCATTCAACGTGGCAACGTTGATCCGTGCAGCCGATGCCGCTGCGAAAAGCGCGAACGTACAGCTCCTCGAAGTGCGCCTTGCGATGGCGCTCGGTGGCAAGGCGTTTTTCACCATGACGGGCGACGTCGCTTCGGTGCAAGACGCCGTGGCTGCTGGCCGGAAGCTCATCGGCGAAGCCGGCATGCTCGTGAACGCCGTGGTGATTCCGCGCCCGCACCCGGATGTTTATCGCGAGATGATCTAGCTCGGCAGCTGCGCTGCCATCGGACGATTTCCAGCTTGGCTTGGTGGTTACTTTGTATCCGCTGTGGCTTACTGGTTCTGCCTCAAGAGCCGCTTATGATTTAATAGATGACAAACCCGGAGGTGTCCGCGGTATCTGGAAGCCCGTTTTGACAAGCGAGCAACCGACTTGCGCAGCGGAAGTGATGCCCGTTTGCTGAGCGCATGGAAGTGATATTTCTAGGCACTGGCACCTCGCAGGGCGTTCCGCTGATCGCGTGCGATTGCGCGGTGTGCACGTCGACCGATCCGCGCAACAAGCGCACCCGCGCGAGTGTTCACGTGGTGATGGATGGGCTGCACATTCAGGTCGATGCGGCGCCGGAGTTTCGCCTGCAGTGTATTCAAAATAAAATTACGTGGATCGACCTTTTCATTTTGACCCACGGCCACGCTGATCACGTGGCAGGCATGGATGATCTCCGTCGTTTTTGTGATTTATTGGGTGGTGTGGCGCTGCCGGTCTATTCGACGGACGAGGGACTCTCGCGAATTCGAGCGATGTATGCGTACGCAATTCTCGAAAAGCCGGTGGTGAAAGGTTACCCCGCGTTCAAACTCCAGGCTATGCCGACGAAGCTGGAGCTGGAGCAGGGCACGATCGAGTCGACGCTGCTTCCGCACGGCGGGGTGGAAACATTAGGGCTGGCTTTCATCGAACGGAGTAGCGGGCGGAAGTTCGTTTATTACACCGATTGCAAGCGCGTGCCGCGGGAAGCTTTGGCGTTGGCGAAAGGTGCCGATGTGGTGGTTCTCGATGGCCTCCGGTACGAGGAGCACGTTTCCCATATGAGCGTCGCGGAAGCGGTCGAGGCCGCTTCGCGGATTGCGGCTCCCCGAGCCTACTTGACGCATATGACGCATCTTTTGGAGCAGGGTGGCGATGGAGCGAAATTGCCCGCCGGTGTGGCGCTTGCGTACGACGGATTGCGAGTGTCGATCGCGTAGGGTGATTGGTGACAAATAGTACTTATTGCAGGATAGCGACTTGAGTGGAAAGAGAAAGAGAAGACGGGAAAACTAACGAAAAAACGGAAAATGAGCTTGCCCGGCGCTCAAGGCATATACTTATTGAAATAACTAAGTATACTAAACAAATAGGAATAAGCATGAGCGCAGCCTCTCCCCAAAGTTCAGTTCCCTTCACCCCCGAATGGCTCGAAATCGTCCGCGGCAAAGTCGAGAGCCTGCGTTACGGGGTGGTGCAAATCGTCATACACGACAGCGAAGTTACCCAAATCGAGCGCACCGAAAAAACTCGGTTCGACTCCGCCAAGCACGAACTGCAGCCCCGCCACGCCGACATCTGAATTTTTGCCCACCGGTACGAACCGGCGGCCTTAAACGAGAAAACCAGTCAACTGGATCCAATAGACACAACCAAGATGACCTCACACGCGAACTCGAAGGCCCGTGCGGTGCTCGCAATCCTTTTGCTGGCATCCGGAATAAACGTTCTCCGCGCTGATCAGCGCGACGAAGAAATTCAAACACTGCGCAATCAGATCCAACAGCTCGACCAAAAGCTGAAGGTGATCGAGCGCAAACAAGAGATAAAAGATGAAGATGCCGCCACCGCGGCCAAAACTGCGCCGAAAATCGCGCTGAGCGACAAAGGATTCTCCTTTAGCTCGGCCGACGGGGCGAACGTGGTGAAAATCCGCGGCCTCATTCAGGCCGACTCGCGACTCTTCTTTGGCGACAACGGCGGCACACTCGTGAACAACTCGTTCGTTCTGCGGCGCGCGCGGCTGATCAGCGAAGGCACGTTTGCGAAAATTTATTCCTTCCAGCTAGTTCCGGAGTTTGGTGGTGGCAGTTCCGGCACGGCCACGACGCCGAGCATCTTGGATGCAAATATCGGCGTGGCGATCAACAAGGCCTTTCAGCTGAAGTTCGGCAAATTCAAGGTGCCGGTCGGCTTGGAGCTTTTGCAGTCCGATTCATGGACCTATTTTAACGAACGCTCGCTTGTCACCAATTTGGTTCCGAATCGCGACGTGGGGGTTCAGGCGTCCGGTGATTTGTTCAAAGGCACGGTGAATTATGCCGTGGGTGTTTTTGGTGGCGTGGCTGACGGCGGTACGTCGGGCAACTCCGACTTCGACAACGAAAAAGACGTCGCCGCGCGCATATTCGCGACGCCGTTCAAAAACAACGCAGGTTCCGCGGTTCAGGGATTGTCGTTCGGCGTGGCTGGGAGCGTCGGCCGCGAGAAAACGACGGCTGGACGCGCTTCGCAATATCGCACGGACGGTCAGCAGACATTTTTCTCTTATCTCTCGTCAGTGGTTGCGGATGGTCAAAGTTGGCGCGTTTCGCCGCAGTTCGACTACCGCAATGGCTCCCTCGGCGTCAGCGGCGAGTACGTTCTCTCCGTAGTGAATGTTCGCCCGAGCGCCACCGGTGCAAAGACTGAGCTGCGCAACAAAGCGTGGCAGATTTCGACCGGCTATGTGCTGACGGGCGAAGACTCGTCGTATAACGGCGTCGTTCCGAAAACGAATTTCGACTTCGCCGCCGGCACGTGGGGCGCGTTTGAGGTCGCGGCACGCTATGCCCGACTCAATGTGGATTCGAATGCGTTTCCGACGTTTGCAGATTCGAAGTTGAGCGCTCAGGAGGCTGGCGCGGTCGGTGTCGGTCTGAATTGGTATCTCAGCAAAACGGTTCGGTTCACGTTCGATTATTATCAGACGAAGTTCGATTTCGCGACGAACGTCGCTTCGACCTCCACGACGCCTCAGCAGCTCCGCCAAGACGAAAAGGCGTTCATCACACGGTTTCAGCTCTCTTTCTAATTTTGAAAGGCATTCGCCATGAAATTTAAAATCTTCGCCATCTCTCTACTCGCTTCGATCTTCGCATTCTCGGCTCAGGCCAAGAAAGTCGAACTACTCAATGTCTCCTACGACCCGACGCGCGAACTCTACGTCGAGTACAACGCGGCGTTCGCCAAATACTGGAAAGCAAAGACGGGCGACGATGTTTCGGTGAAACAATCGCACGGCGGCTCCGGCAAACAGGCGCGCTCGGTTATTGACGGTCTCCAAGCCGATGTGGTCACGCTTGCGCTGGCCGCGGACGTTGATGCGCTTTACGACGTCGCAAAATTGATTCCGCAGGATTGGCAAAAACGCCTGCCGGAAAACTCTGCGCCTTACACGAGCACAATCGTTTTTCTCGTGCGCAAAGGAAATCCGCAGCACATCAAAGATTGGGATGATTTGGTGAAGCCGGGTGTTTCGGTCATCACTCCGAATCCAAAAACCTCCGGCGGTGCTCGCTGGAACTACCTCGCCGCTTGGGGTTTTGCGGCGAAGAAATTCAACGGTGATGAAACTCAGATCAAGGCCTTCATCGCGGCGCTGTTCAAAAATGTGCCGGTTCTTGATTCCGGCGCGCGGGGTGCGACAACAACCTTTGTCCAGCGCGGCATCGGCGACGTGTTGCTCGCCTGGGAAAATGAAGCATTTCTGTCGCTGAAGGAATTTGGCGCCGATAAGTTCGAGATCGTGGTGCCGTCGCTGAGCATTCTTGCCGAACCAACCGTCAGCGTTGTCGACAAGGTGGTTAAAAAGAAAGGCACTGAAGCGGTTGCGAAAGCCTATCTCGAGTACCTCTACTCGGAAGAAGGCCAGGAAATCGCGGGACGCAATTTCTACCGTCCGCGCAACGCGACGATTGCCGCCAAGTACGCGACCACCTTCCCGCAGCTTGATCTGATCACGATCGACGCGGCTTTTGGTGGCTGGGCTAAGGCCCAGAAGACACACTTTGCCGATGGCGGTGTGTTCGATCAAATTTACGCGAAGTAAGATTGCCGCCTTCAGTCGACATGCTCGCCACGATGCCACAACGCGATTTGAATGACCTCCTCGCTCGACTCGACGATCTCGTCGGGCAGGGCAGGGCGATGTTGCGACGCGACAGCGCTGGCGAGTTTTTCGTCGATGGAAGCCGCTACGAAATTCCGCGTTTGATCTTTCGTGGGCCGAGCGAGGGCCAGTCGCCGATTCGGCTCGGCATTTTTGCAGGATTGCATGGAGACGAACCGGCCGGGGGCGAAGCGCTCGTGCTGTTTTTGGCGGGATTGATCAAAGATCCATCGCGTGCGCAGGGATACGAATTGTACATTTACCCGGTGACAAACCCGACGGGTTACGAGGACAACACGCGCTCCAACCGTGCGGGCAAAGACCTCAACCGTGAATTCTGGCGTGACTCTGCCGAACCAGAAGTGGCGATTCTCGAAGCCGAGCTGAAAGAGCATCGGTTCTTCGGCATCATCGCGCTGCACGCCGACGATACTTGCACGGGACTTTATGGTTATGCGCATGATCGCTTGCTCAACGAAGCGCTGCTCAGGCCGGCGCTGAAAGCGTCGGAGCGAATTTTGCCGCGCGATCAGCGCGCGATGATCGACGGGTGGTCAGCGCAAGATGGCGTGATCAACCAGTGCTTTTGCGGCGTGCTCGCGGCGCCGCTCGACCAAAAGCCGCAACCGTTTGATGTGATTTTCGAAACGCCCGCACTCGAGCCGCTCGACGTGCAGGCACGCGCGGCCTCGGTCGCGCTACAAACCATCCTCGACGAATATCGAGGCTTCATCGCCCAAGGCCAGGATCTGTAATGTCGCTTTTCCGCTCAAAACGTTCGGTTCTGCCGGGCTTTAACCTTTCGTTAGGTTATACGGTGTTTTACCTCGGGCTGATCGTGCTCGTGCCATTGTCCGCCGCGTTTTTGAGAACGGCAGGAATGAGCTGGGACGCGTTCGTTCAAGCTGTCGCCTCGCCGCGCGTTTTGGCTGCGTACAAGATCAGTTTTGGCGCCTCGTTTGTCGCGGCGCTCGTGAATGTGGTGTTCGGACTTTTGCTCGCCTGGGTGTTGGTTCGTTATCCTTTTCCAGGACGAAAGGTGATCGATGCGTTGGTGGATCTTCCGTTTGCGCTGCCGACCGCGGTCGCGGGCATCGCGCTGACAGCGATCTATTCGAAAAACGGCTGGGTCGGGCAATTTCTTGAACCTCTCGGCATCAAGGCCGCATTTTCTGAAATCGGCGTGATGATCGCACTGACGTTTATCGGCCTGCCGTTTGTCGTTCGCACGCTGCAGCCGGTGATTGAAGAACTGGAGCCCGAGTTGGAAGAAGCTTCGGTAAGTCTTGGCGCGAACCGCTGGCAGACGATCACGCGTGTGATTTTGCCCGAGCTTTATCCGGCGTTGTTAACCGGCTTCGCGTTGTCGTTTGCGCGGGCGCTCGGCGAATACGGCTCGGTCGTTTTCATTTCGGGCAACATGCCGATGCGCACGGAAATCGTGCCGCTGCTGATCATCACGAAGTTGGAGCAGTACGATTACCGCGGCGCGACCGCGATCGCCGTGGTGATGTTGGTCGCTTCGTTTGCGCTGCTGCTTGTCATCAACCTGCTCCAGAAGTGGAGCCGCCGTTACCACCGGATCTAAAATGGCCTCCGCTGCAATTTCACACCTCACGACGCATCGTGCGCCGGCAGCGTTGCCGAAAGCCACGCAGGATCCGGCGTGGTTGCGCTGGACGCTTACCGCTATTGCGCTTCTGTTCGTCGCGTTCTTTCTCCTGCTGCCGCTTGCCGCGGTATTTACCGAAGCACTACGCCGGGGGATCGGCGCGTACTTCGAGTCGTTCAACAACAGTGACGCGTGGTCGGCGATCAATCTCACGCTGATCGCGGCGGCGGTCTCGGTTCCGGCGAATCTCGTGTTCGGCGTGGCTGCAGCTTGGGCGATTACGAAGTTCGACTTCCGCGGAAAAAGCCTGCTGATCACGCTGATCGATCTGCCCTTCGCGGTTTCGCCGGTGATCTCCGGTTTGATCTACGTGCTCGTCTTTGGCGCTCAAGGGTGGTTTGGCCCGTGGCTCATTGATCACGATTTGAAGGTGATCTTCGCGGTGCCTGGCATCGTACTGGCGACGACCTTCGTGACGTTCCCGTTTGTCGCTCGCGAAATCATTCCGCTGATGCAAGCGCAGGGTACTGACGAGGAATATGCGGCGATGACGCTGGGCGCGAGCGGTTGGCAGACGTTCCGCCGCGTGACGTTGCCGAACATCAAGTGGGGGCTTTTCTATGGCGTGATTTTGTGCAACGCGCGCGCGATGGGCGAATTTGGCGCTGTGTCGGTGGTGAGCGGTCACATCCGCGGCGAAACCAACACGATTCCGTTGCACGTCGAAATTCTCTACAATGAGTACAACTTTGTCGCGGCGTTCGCCATGGCCTCGCTTTTGGCGGTCCTGGCGATCGTGACGCTGGTTTTGAAGACCTTCATCGAATGGAAATATCAGGAAGCCAACCGCGCGGAGGCGTGAACTTAACATGAGTATTCACGCCACTGGAATCACCAAGACCTTCGGCCGCTACACCGCGCTCAACGACGTCGATTTGTCGGTGCCGAGCGGAAAACTCGTCGCTTTGCTGGGACCGTCCGGTTCGGGTAAGACAACGCTTTTGCGCATCATCGCCGGTCTGGAGTACGCGGATGAAGGCAGCGGGCGCATCGAATTTCACGGGAAAGACGTGAGCCGAGTGCCCGCCGGAAAACGCAGCGTGGGTTTCGTTTTTCAACATTACGCGCTGTTTCGGCACATGACGGTCTTTGAAAACATTGCATTCGGCCTTCGTGTGAAGCCGAGCGAGGAGCGTCCATCGGAAGAAAAAATCGCTGAGCGTGTCGGCGAATTGCTCGGGCTGGTGCAACTCGACGGCCTGGATCGGCGTTTCCCGACTCAGCTTTCCGGCGGTCAACGTCAGCGCGTCGCACTTGCGCGCGCACTTGCTGTGAAGCCGAAGGTTTTGCTGCTCGACGAACCATTTGGCGCACTCGACGCGAAGGTACGCAAAGACCTTCGTCGCTGGGTGCGGCAGTTGCACGACGAGATCCACCTGACGACGCTCTTCGTCACGCACGACCAGGAAGAGGCGCTCGAGATCGCAGATGAAGTGGTCATCATGAATCAGGCGAAGGTTGAGCAAGTCGGCACGCCGCAAGAGGTGTACGATCGGCCCGCGTCACCGTTTGTGTTCCAGTTTTTGGGCAATGTGAACGTGCTGCGCGACGTCAATGCTTGGGCGGCTTCTGGGCCGATCCACGACAACGGTCGATTGGCGGCGGATGGCCTGCTTTATGTCCGGCCGCATGAGGTCCAAGTCACGCGGCACGACGCAGATGGGCTGGGCGTGCCGGCTGTTTTTCGCCGCGTGCACACGGCAGGTTCCCAGATGCTGCTCACGTTTGAACTCCTTAACACGCGCGAGACGGTCGAAGCGGAAATTTCCCGCACCGAACTTGCCGAATTGAGCATAAAGCTTAACGATTTGGTGCTGTTGCGCTTGAGGCCGAGCCACACGTTCCAGCACGATTACGCGATCTGAACCCCGAAACAATCAATCAACCCAAATACAACATGGCAAAAATATACAAAGACATCACTGAAACGATCGGGAACACTCCGCTCGTGCGCCTCAACCGGACAGCCGCTCAGCACAACGCTCAAGCCGAGGTCCTCCTCAAGCTTGAGTTCTTCAACCCCCTCTCCAGCGTCAAGGACCGCATCGGTTACTCGATGATCGAAGACGCGCTCGCCAGCGGGAAGATTAACAAGGACACCGTGCTCATCGAGCCGACCAGCGGCAACACCGGTATCGCGCTCGCATTCGTCGCTGCCGCGAAGGGCCTCAAGCTCATCCTCACGATGCCCGAGACGATGTCCGTCGAACGCCGCAAGCTTCTGAAAATTCTCGGTGCTAAACTGATCCTTACCGAAGGGCCAAAGGGAATGAAAGGCGCTATCGCCAAAGCCGAGGAGCTGCAAAAACAGATCCCGAACAGCGTCATTCTCCAGCAATTTGCCAACCCCGCAAATCCCGCGATTCACCGCAAAACAACCGCCGAAGAAATCTGGCGCGATACCGACGGCAAAGTTGACATTATTGTCTCTGGCGTCGGCACGGGCGGCACGATCACAGGCATCGGCGAGGTGCTCAAAGCTCGCAAGCCCGGCATCAAGATCGTCGCGGTCGAGCCCGATGCGTCTCCGGTTCTCTCCGGCGGACAGCCTGGTCCGCATAAGCTGCAGGGCCTCGGCGCCGGTTTCATCCCGCAAATTCTCAACACCAAAGTCATCGACGAGGTCATCCGCGTGAAGGAAACCGATTCAGGCCCTATCTCCAAACAAGTGAACACGCAGGACGGCATTCCGATCGGCATTTCCAGCGGCGCTGCGGTGTGGGCTGCCTTGCAACTCGCGCAACGCCCGGAGAACAAGGGCAAGCAAATCGTCGCGATCATTCCGTCGAGCAGCGAGCGCTACCTGTCGACGTGGCTCTTTGCCGACCTGAACACCGAGAGCGATTCGATCGAGAGCTTGGCTGCGGCGCCGGCTACCGCCTAAACGGCTTCAATCTTATCTTCGAAGCGCGATCCGCTTGGATCGCGCTTTTTTGCGTCTATCGTTTGCGCTTGCGTCAGTTAGCAGTTGCGTGAGGCTCACCATCCCCCACTAGCCAACTAGGATTTAGTCCCCCCATGAAGCTCTCGAAACGCGGCGAATACGGCCTACGCGCCATGATCGACTTGGCGATAGCTCGCGAATTGGGGCGGGATCTGGTGCAGCTGAACGAGTTGTCGGAAAACGAAAAAATCCCGATCAAGTTCCTCGAACAGATTGTGCTCGCGTTGAAAGAGGGCGGATTTCTTGAGAGCGTTCGTGGGAAATACGGCGGCTATCGCCTGGCCCGGCCGGCGAAGGAAATTTTTATCGGGCATATTGTTCGCTATCTGGACGGACCGCTCGCCCCGATCGGCTGCGTGAGCCAGACGGCCTATCAGCGGTGTTCCTGCCCGGACGAGGATCATTGTGGCCTGCGCATGTTGATGCTCGATGTGCGAAACGCGATTGCCAACATCCTCGACCGCTATTCCTTGGGCGACGTCGTGGAGGTGACGCTTCGAAAAATGCGGACCAATAACATCGCGCTTCCGTTTTCGGAAAGTCAGCTGGCGCTGCGCCAACAGCGTAAGTTAAAACAGAAAGCCCAGTCCCAAACGCCCGCTGAAGTGGGTCTTGGCGAGTTCTTTTATCGAGAAGGCATATGAAAACAATCGCCGTATTAGTCCTGTCATTGGTTTTGTCCGTGTGCTTGTCGGCGAAAACCGTTTTGCGCGTCGGGTACTTCCCGAACGTCACTCACGCGCAGGGCGTGATTGGAAAAACGCTGACCGCGCAGCAAAAAGGCTGGTTTGAAGAACGACTCGGGCCTGACGTTGAGATTCAGTGGTATGCGTTCAATGCCGGGCCAAGCGCGATGGAAGCGATTTTTGCCGGCTCGCTTGATCTTACCTACGTTGGCCCGAACCCTTCGCTCAACGCCTATATTCGCTCGAAGGGTGAGGAAATCCGGGCGATCGCGGGTGCTGCTCGGGGCGGCGCGGCTTTGCTGATACGGAAAGATTCGGGTATCGAAAAGCCGGCCGATTTCAAAGGAAAGAAGCTTGCCACCCCGCAGCTTGGCAACACGCAGGACGTTGCCGCCAGGGTTTGGTTGCGGAACCAAGGTTTCAAAATCACCCAGATGGGCGGCGAAGTTTCGGTATTGCCCACCGCGAATCCCGATCAGTTGACGTTATTTCAACAGGGCAAGATCGATGCCGTTTGGACAGTTGAACCGTGGGTTTCGCGCATCGAGCGTGAGGCTGGCGGGAAAATTTACCTCGAGCAGAAGGATGCGGTGACGACGATTCTTGTCTCAAGCGCCAAGTTCATGAAAACACAGCCCGAGCTCGTAAAAAAATTCGCTCGGGCTCATAGCGAGCTGACCGAGTGGATTAATTCTCATCCGGAGGAAGCGCAGAAACTTGTTCAACGTGGCCTGAGCGAGGAGGTGAAGCGCGAGATCAAGCTCGAGTTGATCGTAGCCTCCTGGCAACGGCTTGTTTTCACCTCTGAGATCGCGCTTAGCTCGATCGAAAGTCTCGTCTCTGACGCACGTCAACTCGGCTTTATCCGCGGAGAAGTCGACCTAGCATCTTTCATCTCGATTCCAAAGTGACGGTACAAACGGAACTCGCCAACGTCGCGCCGTCGAAGCTGTCGGTGAGCACGATTTCTAAACGTTTCCGCTCACGCGGCCGCGAGGTGCATGCGCTTGACCGCGTATCTCTCGATATTGCTGAAGGCGAATTCGTGTGCCTGCTGGGGCCGAGTGGTTGCGGAAAGAGCACGATGCTTAACATCATCGCAGGCCTAGACGAGGCTGACGAAGGAACGATTTCCTCCGACGGCAAGCTGATCGACGGCCCGGGGCGCGATCGCATGGTGATGTTTCAGGAGTCGGCGCTGTTTCCCTGGCTGGACGTGATCGATAACGTGATGTTCGGCTTGAAGCTGAAGCCCGGGCTGACGAATCCCGAGCGCCGCGAAGTCGCGCATTATTATCTGAAGCTTGTCGGTTTGGAGAAGTTCCTGACCGCGAACGTTCACGAACTTTCTGGCGGTATGAAACAGCGTGTGGCGCTTGCTCGTGCGTTAGCACCGAACCCGCGTGTTTTGCTGATGGACGAACCTTTCGCCGCGCTCGACGCGCTCACACGCGAGCAACTTTATGGCGATTTGCAGCGAATCTGGGAGCAACGCAAAAAGACCATCGTCTTCGTGACTCACAATGTCCGCGAAGCCGTTTGTTTGGGCGACCGGGTGGTGCTTTTCTCGCCGCATCCCGGGCGAATCCAGCGGGAGTTTAGAATCGATCTGCCACGGCCCCGCGACATCAACAGCGTCGATCTGGCCGAGTACGCGACGGAAATCACCAAAGCCTTGAAGGGCTACATGAAACCCGATGCGGAGGTGTCCGAATGAAGCGCTTTCTCTCGGCAGCGGCCTTTTTTGTTCTCCTGATTGTTTTCTGGGAGATTCTTGTCCGTGCGAAAATTTGGTCTGCGGTGTTGGTGCCTTCGCCGCTGACGGTGGGCGAATATCTCTGGAGCGCGGTTCGGGACGGCACGCTCGCCAGCGCGGCTTGGGTGACGCTCAAACGACTCCTCCTGGGGTACATCTTTGGTATTTTATTGGGTCTTCCGATTGGTTTGCTGACCGCACGTTTC
The DNA here is from genome assembly GCA_047600805.1 of Nibricoccus sp. Taxonomy (GTDB): domain Bacteria; phylum Verrucomicrobiota; class Verrucomicrobiia; order Opitutales; family Opitutaceae; genus JADKHC01. The sequence continues at coordinate 2,770,608 of JASGKG010000001.1, read as the reverse complement.
AAAGTGTGCCAGGACACGCTCGGCCTGCTCGCGTTGGGCCTGCAGACGCTGCCGAGCGTGTGCTGGGTTCCGCTTGCGTTGCTCTGGTTTGGCCAGTCCGAAGCGGCCATGTTCTTTGTCGTCGTGATGGGCACGCTCTGGTCGATGATCATCGCCACAGACAACGGCGTGCGCAACATACCGCCGATTTACGCCCGCGCGGCTCGCACGATGGGATCGAAAGGACTGCACACTTGGCTAAAAGTCATGCTTCCAGCGGCGCTGCCGTTTTTGGTCGGCGGAATGAAGCAGGGGTGGGCGTTTGCGTGGCGCTCGCTCATGGCTGCGGAAATTTATGTTACCATCCTCAGCGGCTTTGGACTGGGGCATTTGCTGCATTATGGACGCGAGTTGAACGCCATGGAGCAGGTGATTGGCGTGATGTTCGTGATCGTCCTGATCGGCCTTCTCGCGGACAAGATCATGTTTTCTCCTTGGGAGCGGTTTTTGCATCGCCGGTGGGGGACGCAAGGGAAGTAGTAGTTTTTCAATGGCAGATGAACGCGTCGAGCGGCACGGCGGGGCGTTAACCCTAGGTCATCGCGGCAGTCCCCGCTTGATGAGAACGCAGCATTCTGCTTCTGTTTTTCGCCATCATCCCGACCCCAACAGAGCGTTTAGCTGCCTCTTTGTCCGACGCGTCCGCTGGCACGCCTTCGGTTTCAAACCGCGTTTTCGGAGACGGCTTGTTAGGGAAGCCCGGTGTGCCGTATCGGTCCTTTGGTGACGGGACGATCGATTGGACGTGGGAACTCGACCTAAACGGCACTATAAAATGTATCAGCGAGAATGTCGTTACGGTTCTTGGCTACACGGCTGAAGAGATGCTGGGGCGCGTCTCGCTTGATTTTTCAACGCCCGAGGAAGCGGAGCGTGTTCGGAATATCCTTTCGGAAATCGGAAAAGCTGCCGCGCCTTTTGCCGCAGTGGAGCAGACCGTGTGTCATCGCGATGGGCATTTAGTGATATTGGAAAGTTGTGGTACGCCGGTTTTCGATACGAAAGGAATTTTGTGTGGATTTCGCGGCCTGAGCAGGGACATCACGCAGCGCAAGGCCGCTGAGCAAGCCTTGCGTAAAAGTGAGCGCTTGCTTCGGGAGGCGCAGCGCATTGCTGCGTTGGGCCACTATACTTTTTCCGCCAACACCGGAAACTGGATTGGCTCGGAGGCGCTCGACCAACTCTTCGGCATAGAGCCGGATTTTAACCGGGACGTGAATGGCTGGTTAGGCATCGTGCATCCTGAAGATCGCGAGCCAATGAAGGACTATCTTCTTCGCTATGTAGTCCAAGCAGGGAACAATTTTGATCGGGAGTACAGGATCGTCCGCCAGTCGGATGGACAGACTCGTTGGGTGCATGGATTGGGTCGGCTGCAAACGGACCCGGCCACGGGATCACTCCTGATGATTGGAACGATTCACGACATTACTCAGCGCAAAGTGGCGGAATTGGCCCTGGCTGAAAGTGAGCGTCGCCTACGTTTGGTGACCGAGTCGCGAACCGAGGGCGTTTGGGATTGGGATACCGGGACAAATAGGGTTTATTTCAGTGAGGCCTGTTTTGTGATGCTCGGCTTCTCGCCTGGCGAGTTGCCGGCTTCGCCAGAGTTGTGGACTTCGAGATTGAGTCCTGATGCCCAGGCCCTGCTGCAGGCGAAGATGGCCGACTGTGTGGAAGGCCGAGCGCAAGAGTGTTCTGTGGAGCTTCAGATGAAGGCCAAGGACGATGTCGTGAAGTGGATCAATCTACGCGGCAAGAGTGTTGCTCGAGATACGGCAGGACGCGCCACCCGCGTTGTTGGAACCATGGCCGATGTAGGGGAGCGGCGCCTCCTTGAGGATCAACTTCGGCAGGCGCAAAAGCTCGAGGCGGTAGGGCAGCTGGCTGGCGGAGTTGCGCACGATTTCAACAACATCCTCGCGGCGATGTCGCTCCAGCTGGATCTTCTCGAGGGCGACGTGAAAGAAAAACCGTCGGCCAAAGAGGGCGTGGATGAACTGCGCAAAGCTGTGGCGCGGGCGGCCGGACTGACGCGTCAGTTGCTGATGTTTAGTCGACGAACTATACCGCACATACAAAAGGTGGATCTGAACGTCGTGGTGGCTGATTTGCTGAAAATGCTGGCGCGCCTCATCAGCGCTGACGTCGAATTGCGCTGGTCGCCTTCGAAGGATCTTCCGTTGATTGATGCCGACGCAGGAATGGTCGAACAGGTGCTGATGAACTTGGTGGTGAACGCCCGGGACGCGATGACCAAAGGTGGAACGCTCTTGATCCGTACCGACACGATTGAGGTTCGAGGAGGCGCACCCAGAGACGGGAAGCCGGGCCTGTATGTCCGCCTTCATGTCGAGGATTCAGGAAGCGGGATGAGCCCAGAGGTCAAGAAACGTCTTTTCGAACCGTTCTTCACCACCAAAGAAGTCGGGCACGGCACAGGCCTCGGCCTGGCAACGGTTCACGGGATCGTCGCGCAGCACAAAGGATGGATCGAGGTGGAAAGCCAGGAAGGCAAGGGAAGCCGGTTCACGGTTTACTGGCCTTCGTCGATTTCGGCAGTTTCGGCCAAAGGCCCGGAGAGCGCTAAGAAAGGGGTGCCTTGCGGAACGGAGACAATTTTGGTGGCGGAGGACGAGCCGCTCGTGAGGCGCAATATTGCCGCGTGTCTGGCTCAGCTCGGCTATCAAGTCATCCAAGCCTCCAATGGACAGGAAGCATTGGAACTGGTTAAAGTTAACCGGATCGATCTCCTATTCACCGATATCGTCATGCCCGGGATGAACGGGCTGGAGTTGGCGTTTGCGGTGCGTCGGTGCAATCCCGGAGTGAGCGTCATCCTGACCAGCGGCTACTCGGCCGAAATCGTGGATCGAAAAAGAGGGCAGGAAGAGGGGTTCTTGTATTTGGGAAAACCCTACGATTTTGCTGAAATGGCTCAGACCGTCAGGCGAGCCCTTGATAATACCTAAGAGCGCTCTCGCTCTTCAAGCGGAGCGATCGTTGCCGTACGTCGCCCCCTCAACGAATCGCGTTAGCTACTTCGGGTAGTTGAGCTTTCAATTGATTGAAACGGATTTTGGTGGCTTCGTCGCGGGCATGGCGCAACCCCAGCGCCACGAGAGCGTGCGCGTCGTCGTAGAATTTATAGCGAGCTTTGAGCGCCGCGTCTTTATAGATCAGTTCCGTATTGGTCGGGAACTTCAGGACGCCCTCATCCAAGACCGCGAGATTTTCCTGCGTGGGTGGGACGCGAGAATAGTTCCACACGTCTGCAATCAGAGAATAGATGGCGGGATGAGGTTGTTCTAGCGAACGCGCGGCGAACAGCGGCTTGAGCACGTGAGCCATTTGATCCACCGAAAGCGAACCGTTGTCTGCGGCTGCCGCGAGCGCTTCGTGAAGATAGATGCGCGCAAGCGCGATGTACGCCAAGTAGTCGCCCGCCTTCGCCGCAGTCGCTTCCTCTAGGTGTTTTTTTGCGGCAGTGAAGTTCCCCATGCTGTGCTCCAAAATGCCGAGAGAAGCGACCAGCTGAGGATCGGAGTGCTTGCGTATGATTGGTGATAGCAGCTCTGCGTTTGCATCATCGAAACGGTTCGAGAGACGGAGGACTTCTCCTTTGAGTCGACCACACTCTGCATCGCTCAATTTCCGGAAAGTGTAGGAAGGTGCCGCGGGAAATTTCGTGGTTACGGGAGCATAAGGATGTTTGAAAAAGCCGCCGTCCTTCGCGTACCAGAGGAGAGTAATCTCGGCTTCGTTATAGCTCATTTGGAGATACTGCTTGAACATTGCTTCTGTGACTGGTTCGGTCGAAGCCCGCTCGGCGAATTCGATGAAGGAGGAGCGATAGCGCATGCCGTGGCTGAATAGAAAATAGTGCATCAGAAGCAGTGCCTGACGTGAGAAGCTGAAGCCATATGCTGCGGAGTCGCGCGCCGGGATGGAGAAGAATTTATCCAAGTCCATTATCCCTCTGGGGTTCATCCAGCGTACGATGTCGGGACCGATTTTGCCCCAGGTAATCTTTGATCTGCCCACGTCCAGTGTGGAAAAATACATCGCTGCGCCTTCCTCCAGCCAGAGTGGAGGACGTGGTTTTGTGCGGTCGAAAATAAAATGAATATATTCGCGCCGTGCCAATACGGTGCCGTCGAGCATGTCCAACGGGCCGGGTTCAAAACCACTCATCCCGCTCGCGCCGGTTTGTATATTCGATGACGAATCGCTTGAGGACACGTGATATTTGGAACGTACGTCCATGTCGATGAGAAGGTAGCTGGAACGCCCATCGCTGACCGTGGTGCTTAAGTTGGAAAAGCTGGACGGAGCGAGCGCGCTAAACTTCTCGGTCGTGCCGCAGAGTACGATCTTCAGCTTTTCTGTCGGTTTAATTTTTGCTTTCGGGAAGAGGTAGACGAAGGCCTGATGGAATCGGTAGAACTCTGTGATGAAAGCTCGCGTTTCTCGCTCTGACGAGCCGCTGAAAATTTCAAAATTTTCGACCGTTGCGGTTATCCACTTTTCCTCAGGGCGCAGCTTCATCCGGCCAGTGATTGCAGCTTCAGGTAAAACGATCGGTTTGTCGCTCCCGATTGGTTTCGTCTCGGCATATACGCCGGGAGCGATTAGGAAGGTGAAGATTCCCACGAGGGATGAAAGTGTTTTCATGGGTAAGCTATTTAGAATTTTTAGTTTTATGTTCTGGTTCCAGAGGCAGAGTCCGGAATACAAACTGATATGGCATCGCAGGGATGCCTTGTGAGTCCTTGAAGTCGGTGCGATCGGCCCCGTTTACCCAAAACCCATAGGTGGTGTTGGGTTTGAGCGTGATCGTCGCGACCCAGGTCATCTCGTCGGGCTCGATACGCGGTGCTTCCGTCATCGTGAAGACGACTCGGCGGCTCACGGGGGTGATCATCATCCGGCCGGTATTTAGTTTTTTGCTGAAACGTATCCGTATCTGTACGGGCCCGGGTTTCACATCCGTTGCCCCCGCTTGTGGAAATGTGCTAACGACAACCGGCGGTATAAGGTCTGCGTTGACGTCTGCCTGGGCGAACCACGGTAGTCCTAGCAGGAGGGCGGCGATGAACGCTGTAACACGAGTTGTTTTCATGACGGCTGACAGGTTGTAGAGTATCGATGGCAGGAGGGCCTAAGGCGCAGCAGACTATTTGGCCGGTGAGGTGGTTGTCGGCTGAGTTTCGAACGTAAGCAGGTAAGGCAGGGACGGATTACCGGAAGGATCACGGAGGTCGCGATGCCGACCGCCATTGAACATGAGGCCATAGACTCTGCCGGACTGAAGAATTACCCGATAGTAAACAGTTCGTCGTGACGAATCGAAATACGGTGGGCTGACAAGTTTTGGGGTTGAATCCGCCCAGGCAGCAGACCAAGCGGTGTAGGCAGTATCCATCGGTTTGCTGAAGCTGACGCTTATTAATGTCTCACCGGCCTCGACGGCGGTTGCTCCAGAGACGGGCGACGTTTGGACAACAACCGGCTGCGCATCCTCGAGCGTGCTGTTGGCCGTTTCGGTGGTTGAGCGTTTGTTCCGGTCGTAGACGGCCGCTGCTACTGCCAACGCGATAACCGCACCTGCTGCTATCGCGTTGGTGATAACTCGGCGTCGCCGGATTCCCACGCTTGGCTTCTCTTCGGCTTTTGGACTGGCGACGATTGTCTCCACGCGCGTTTTGACGTCAGCGGCTCGCTGAAAACGTCGTTCTGGTTCCTTTTCGAGCGAACGAAGGACGACTTCGTCGAGGCGAACGTCGATCTGTACTTTTCGAGACGGCGGTGCGAAGCGCCCCAGCGGTAATTCTCCGGTCAATAGCTCGTAGAAAACCACCCCGAGCGAGTAGATGTCAGCACGGTGATCGACCGATTTAGAGCCTTCAACTTGTTCGGGCGCCATGTAATGAGGCGTGCCGATGCGGTCGTGCGCTCCCGTCAAATGCGTCGGGGGCTGTGCCGGGTTTATGATTTTGGCGATGCCAAAGTCGGCGATCTTCACTTCACCGCGGCGGTCGACGAGAATGTTCTCAGGTTTGATATCGCGATGCACCACGCCCTGCTCGTGGGCATATTGAAGGGCTTCACAGATCTTCGGAACGATGGCCAAAGCTTTTGGCGGTGTGATCCCCTGGTCTTCGATCAAGTCGCGGAGGGTGACCCCATCCACGAATTCCATCAGAAGAAAATAGTGGCCGCCCTGTTCTCCGAAATCATGGACAGCGACAATATTCCCATGGGTCAAACGAGCGAGTGCGCGGGCTTCGCGGGTAAAACGCTCGGAAAACCCACGCGTATCTCCAGCGGGCGGTGTCAAGAGTTTTAGGGCGACGTGCCGGTCTAGACTGGGCTGGCGAGCTTGATAAACGGCTCCCATTCCACCGCGTCCGATCAGGCGCAATATTTCGAGATTTGGAAAGAGCCTGCTGACCTCAGTCAGGCTGAGTGGTTCGGCAGCGACACAACTCCCGTTTTGTGTGAGGAGCGTATCGGCGCAAAGATTTATCGCGAGCAAGCAGCGAGGGCAGAGTCCTTGAACAGCGTTCCCGGCCACTTCGGCGCCGCATTGCGGGCATCGGGAGGGTATCTGCACGTTGTTCATCACCTCCTAATCAGGGAAACCGCTTCTTTGTTACAAAAAATCTTCGTTTTATCTGCCGATGGCAGAAAGCAGGTGCGAAATCTCGTCCTCGATTTCATCGGGATGGCTTACGGTTTGTGCTATTTCGTCGCGGAAAAGTTCACGGTAACGACGCCGTAATCGGCACGCGGCCACGCGGGTCGCTCCTGCGCTCATTCCAAGTGCGTTCGCGACATCCGCGTAGTTTGCGTCGCCTTTTGAGGTGGTGAGGAAAATTTTCAACTGCTCGAAATTCTTCACTCGGCCCGCCTCAGCATATTCTTCGCGCAAGCGGTTCATGGTTCGATCCAATAGTGTCAGCGCCCAGCGTCTCTCGTAAACGATATCGGCTGAACCGGTATCCAAGGGTTCGGCTTTGTAGAGATTTTCTGCGGCTTCAACATCGAGCGAGAGCGGCGCTTCTCCGCCGCCGCGTTTCGCTGCGCAGGCATAATCGCGTGCGTTGGCGATGAACCGTTTGAACGCGACCAAGAGGAATGTTCGAAACCGGCCCTTTTCAGGAGCGACCGAACGGAGAAAGTCTTTTTGAAGGAGGCGGGCGAAAAAGCCTTGGGTGTGGTCCTGCGCATCGTGAACGGAAAAGCCCTGTCGTCGGGCAAAAGCGTAGAGCGGCGTCCAATATTGTTGGCAGAGTTCCTCAAGCGCCCGGCTGGCGCAGTTGGGATCTTTCGCCTGTGCCGAAATAATGCACGTCCAGCGCGTAGGTGCGAAATGGCCGAAGGTTTTTGAACGTGGCGGCTTGTCGTTTGTGGGGTTCACGGAATGCCTATTCTGGTCGGCTAAACACTGGATTAGGACAATAAGAATGTTCGGTCAACGGCTTTAGTCGGAAACTTTTATATACTACAAACTCCTGGCGCATATAAATGGTTACGGTAATTCTCCTCCAGGCCGCTGCCGCCAGGTGTGGCCGCACGTTTGGCAGCGTTCTTTGTGCACGCAGAGGCGGTTGCCGCAGTAGGCGCACGTCCAGCGTGTATTTTCTTCCTGAAAAAACGCTCGTGTGCCCCGCGCTTTAATGGCGCGAAGGTTTTCGATGGGCCGCATCGCGTATTTGGTGCGATAGCGTTTGTCGAAAGCTTTTAGGCGTGCGCATGGGAAAAGTGCACACGCTGAACAGAACCGGGCGCCGTTGCGTTCCGGGCAGCTCCGCATCTTGCATGCACACATCGCCTTTCTGGTTCCGGCGGCTCGGCGGCAGCCGGGGCAGGAGTCTTTGGTGCGTTGAAAGGCGTAGCACAGTGAGCTATTCATTCCACAGGCGGCCAGCAGCTGTGATGCGCCTCGCGGCTTCCTTTTCGAAGACAACGCCATGCGGTTATCTATGGCCTCTTGGTTAAGGGCAGTCAAAGAAGAAGGGGGACGCTTGCGCGAGAAGGAAGGCCGTTCACCTTGTCGATATGAATGAATCTGGAGAAATCAGCGATTTAGTGGCGGGAATGTTGTTGGCAATCGATCGGTTGGACTGGGCAACGGTGAGGCGAGCGTTCGCCGAACGTGTGGCCGTTGACTACACGTCGCTTTTTGGCGGCCAGGCGGCGGAGCTGAGCGCTGATGATCTCATAAAAAACTGGCAAGGCCTGTTGCCGGGTTTTGACGCGACGCAGCATCTCATCGGTCCTGTGGTGATCTCGGAAACGGCAGGCCGGACCGTCGCGGGCACCTCGGTGCGTGGGTATCACTACATCAAGGACGCTCCGGCGGGTGCGATCTGGATGGTCGCGGGCCAGTACACGTTTTCGATCGAACGCACCGGGAGCTTGTGGCGAATCGCGGGGATTACCCTAACATTAGCTTATCAGGAAGGAAATCTTGGGATGCCCGGATTGGCCCAACAACGCGTGGCCGCCGGTTCGACGAGGCGGTGAATTTTGCCGAGCCTATTTTTTAATCACAAACGGAGCGAAGATCGCCGATTGCGCGGCCGGAAAGCGCCCGTGGATCGAGACGCCTTCGTCGCGCTGTTCTTCATCCTGGATGTGGCCGATCGCGTGCAGCTTGGCGATCACGTCGTAGCGTGAATGAGGAACGAACAGTTCTACCGAGCCAAATTCGTGGGCAATCAGTTCCGCCAGCCGGCCCTCGAGAAGATCGATACCTGCTCCCGTGTGCGCGCTGACAAAAAAGCCGTCGGGCACCAAATGCCGGGCCTGCGCACGCATGGTTTCGTCAGCGGCATCGTTCTTGTTAAAGACGGTGACCATCGTGCGACCGGAAGCGCCGAGTTCCTCAAGCACGCTGAGCGTGGTGGCGTGATGGTGAACGAAGTTGGGATTCGTGACGTCGATGACGTGTATCAGAAAATCGGCGACAATGACTTCCTCGAGCGTGGCCTTGAACGCTTCGACCAGGCCGTGGGGCAGCCGGCGAATGAAACCCACGGTGTCGGTGACGAGGAGCTTTTGTCGGTTGGCGAGCTGCAGCTGGCGTGTAGTAGGGTCGAGCGTGGCGAACAGTTTGTCTTCGGCAAGAACGCTGGCGCCTGTGAGACGGTTGAGGAGCGACGATTTGCCGGCGTTGGTGTAGCCTACAATGGATGCGGTGGGCACGGGCACGCGGAGTCGGCGGCGGCGTTGCGTGTCGCGTTGTTTCACGACCGTGGCCAGCTCTTCTTTGAGATGGACGATTCGATCGGCGACGATGCGTCGATCTTGTTCGAGCTGGGTTTCGCCTTCGCCGCCCATGGCGCCTTTGCCTCGTTGACGTGAAAGGTGGGTCCATGCGCGCGTAAGCCGGGGAAGGGAGTATTCCATGCGTGCAAGCGCGACCTGTAGAACCGCCTCGCGCGTGCGAGCGCGGTCAGCGAAAATCTCGAGGATCACCTCCTGTCGGTCGATCACGACGAGACCCGAAATTTTCTCCCAATTACGCTGCTGTGCTGGAGAAAGTTCTTCGTCGAAAATGATGACGTCGGCGCCGTCCTCTTTTGCCAGGGCGATGAGTTCTTCGGTTTTGCCGCTGCCGAGCAGTGTCGCTGGGGTTGGCACCCGTAAGTTGACCAGCGTTTTTCGCGCGACGGCCATGCGCAGGTTTTCCACCAGTTCGGTCAGCTCGTTGAGGAGCTCGGCGCCTTCGCCGGGGGCCATTTTGGGAGTTTGAACGCCGATGAGGAAAGCGCGTTCGCGTTTGTCGGAGCGTGTGACGAGAAAGTCGGCCATTAATGCGAAAGAACGGCAACGTGGCTGCTGTTCGCACCGAAGGCGAGAGGGAAAAAGGCGCGGGGGGATCGGGTTTTGCCCGCGGCACCTCACCTGGCGAACGGCCGTTTTTGACATCGCGGCAGAAACCGAGAGAGTAGGGGCACATGAGAATAGCGCAGGTACTCGCGGCGAGCCTCGGTGCAGCGGTCGCACTGATTTTTGGGGGTTGCGAGGCTTTTATCCCTGTGCCGCCTCCTCCGCCAGTGGTGAAACCACCCTTTTCCTATGAACCGCTCAACGTCCGGAATTCGTGTCTGGTGGAGTCGATCCACTTCTACGATGTCTACAAGGCCAAGTTCGGAGATTCCGGTTGGGCGCGCGTGTTGCAGTGGGGCAATCGCGACGGAGATTTCAAGGTGTCGTCCGGACATGCGGTAGCTGTGTATTTAGCCGATGGAAAACTGTTCGGCTACGATGTAAACTTCGGCCACTGGATGCTGGATGTGCCGCCGGATAAGCGTGCGGACATCACGGAGGTGGCGCCGAAGGTTGTTTCGCGTTATCCGCAATTTCGTGCGGCCTTCGAACGTTATCGAGAGGACTGGGTTTTTAGGAAGCCGCCGAAGGCACCGGCGTTTCTTTTTTATCATGCCAACGCGGACGTGCGGGATGCCACGCGCGTGGCAAGCGAACTCGGAAAATTTCGCGAGGTGAGCGTGGTTGAATTCAACTATCTCGACGGTCGGTCACAAGTGACGGGCGCTGCAGCGGTTTTTGTGTTTAATTCCAGGTTGTGCGTTTATTTTCCCGGAGGCGGGACGCATATCTCGAATCCCCTCGTGCGCGAAGTGAAAGACCTGAATCTGATCGGCTACATCGTGAAACGTTTCTATCCCTCGATGAAAGATCTTCATGTCCAGCCTGGCGGTTATCTGTTGTTTCCTCCAAAGAGTTGACGGTCCTGCGGGTGGGCGGTTGACGTGGTTTGGAATCGTGGTGAACTGGACACCGCCAGTAGCTCTGCCAGCTGGTTTAAAACTCAACTAAATGTCACAGTCCAAAAAGCTTTTGCTCATTTCCTCCGACGATCGCCTCACCGCGAATCTGAAGGAGCTGCTGCAAAGCGCAGGCGCGGTTGTTTCGGAGGCCGAAAATATCGAGCGTGTTCTGGCGAATGCGATGCCCGAGGGCGTGGAGGTGGCCGTAGTTGCGCTTTGTGCGCAACAAGTCGAAACGCAATGGGAGCAGGCGCAGAAGCTAAAAACGGTTTGGCGGGTTCCGTTGGTTTTTGTCGGCGCTGAGTTGGATCGCAAGGCTCTCGAGCAAACGGCGAAAGGCGTGTTTTTCCAGTTTCTCAAGATGCCCACGAGCGCCGAGGAATTGCAGTCGGCGCTTGAGGTGGCGTTGCGCCTTCAGCAGTTGGAAAACCGTATTTCGCAATTGGATTTCCGGATGAAGGAAGTCCATCGGCTGGAGAGCATCGGCATCGCGGCCGGAGGCGTGGCTCACGAGTTCAACAACATCATCACGGCGATCTTTGGTTCCGTATCGATGGCGCAAGCGGAGGTGCCTGCGGCTGCGCCGATTCGGCAAAGGCTCGACCATATCGAGCGTTGTGCGACGCGTGCCGCGGAGCTTTCCCAGCGTTTGTCCGCGCCGGTGGGGCAACTCAAGGCTCGGAGGATGATTTCTATCAACGAAGTGGTTATAGACGTGCTGCGTTTTACGCAGGAAGAGTTGCCAACCACGATCACAGTGCAGACGGGCCTGGCTGACGGACTACCGCCGGTTCACGTGGTCGAGGTGCATATGAGGCAGGTTTTGTTAAACCTGATTACGAACGCCGCCGAAGCCATCGGAAACAACCCTGGGACAATCCGGATCGTCACGTTTACGAAGACGTTTGATAAGGCGCAGCCGGCAGTTCCCGGGAGAAAAGCTGAAATCAAACCCGGCGATTACGTTGTGCTCGAGGTGGCGGACAGCGGTTGCGGCATCGATCCCGGAATCATCGATATGATTTTCGATCCGGCCTTCAGCACCAAGAATACCCATCGAGGGCTGGGCTTGGCTGCCGTCTGGCGAATCGTTGAAAAACACGGCGGCGTCACTGCTGCGGAAAGCTCTTTGGGCCACGGAGCCTTCTTCAGGGTTTATTTGCCGGTGCACACAACCCCGCCTGCCGTGTCGAACACATCGCCAGGTCTAGATACGGCTCCCGCCCTAGCGTCCGCCGCAGCGAGAACGATTCTGATCGTGGATGATGATGATGCGGTGCGGGAGCTGGCGAAATGGGTCGTTCAAAAAGCCGGACACACGGCTGTCACTGCTCGCGACGGTGACGAGGCCGTGCGGCTCGTGGCGGCGAATCCTGCGCGCTTTGATCTGGTCCTTTTGGACCTTACGATGCCGCGAATGGGCGGAATCGAAGCGACGCAGAAAATTCGTGCCCTTCGACCGACTCAGCCGATCGTGCTGGTGACAGGGCACGGCGAGAGCGTTTTGGGAGAGGATTATGCGAATGCCGGTGTAGGGTTCATGCGCAAGCCTTTTAACCCAGACGGCCTGCGCGCTGTGCTCAAAAAGACCTTCGGTGCGGGGTAAAAAGCACTGAAACATGTACGGGGGATGTGGGGAATGGTTGTGGCTCTAGCGCTCGACACCGCGACCTGGCCAAAACACGCACTCGGGCCAGGAACGTAGCCGGCAGACGGCTCATGCACCTTGCGTGTCATGCCGATTTGTTACGATAACGCGGTGCCGGAAAACCGTGCGGTTTGCGTCGAGGCGGGCATGAATAGCTTTTTGGCAAAGCCGGTGAAAGCCTGAGCGCACAACAAGTTTTCGCGCAGGATTGCACCGCGCATTCAAGGTCCTCACGTTGCTGACCGCATGGCGCTTTTCAGTCTGCTCGATGTTAATCTCTGTTTCGGTGGCCCTTCGATTTTGGAAAATGTTAACTTCCAAGTCGACGAGGGCGAACGCGTGTGCCTGCTCGGTCGCAACGGCGCCGGCAAGTCGACGCTCATGCGCGTGATCGTTGGCGAAATGAAGCCCGACACGGGCGCGGTGTTTCGCCAGCCGGGCTCACTCTTTACGCGGCTCACGCAGGAAATTCCCACGGACGTGCAGGGAAGCGTGCACGATGTGGTTTGGTCGGGCCTGCGCCCGTTGCGTGATCACGAAGAGGAATGGGAACGCGAGGTCCGCGTCGATCAGTTGTTGCAACGCTTGCAGTTGAACGGCTCGACCGCTTTTGCCGAGCTGTCGGGCGGTTTGAAGCGGCGAACGCTGCTGGCCAAGGCACTGGCTGGTCAGCCGGACTTGTTGCTTCTTGACGAGCCGACCAACCACCTCGACCTCGAATCGATCCTTTGGCTCGAAGAGTTTTTGCTAACCGAAAAAATCGCGCTGTTTTTCGTCACGCACGATCGCACTTTCTTGAAAAAACTCGCCACGCGCATCGTCGAGCTCGACCGGGGGCGGCTCGCGAACTGGGCGTGCGATTACGATACTTATCTGGTGCGCAAGGAGGAAGTCGTCGCCGCTGAGGAGAAACAACAGGCGGCTTTCGACAAAAAACTGGCGCAGGAGGAGGTTTGGATCCGCAAAGGCGTCAAAGCACAGCGCTCTCGCGCGCAAGGACGCATTCACGCGCTGATGAAAATGCGCGAAGAACGCGCCGCACGCCGCGATCGCACCGGCAACGTAACTCTTCGCCTTGCCGAAGCGGATCGCTCGGGCGTGAAGGTCATCGACGTTGAAAACATGTCTTATAGTTGGCCAAGTGGTTCGGTGGTGGTGCGCGACTTGACGACGACGATCACGCGTGGCGACAAAATCGGCATCATCGGGCCAAACGGCGCGGGAAAAACGACGTTGATCAAACTTCTCCTCGGTCAGCTCACCCCAACGGAAGGCGTTGTGAAGCACGGCACGAATTTGGAAATCGTCTACTTCGATCAGATGCGTGCGCAGATCGATGACAACAAAACCGTGGCCGACAATATTGCCGACGGAAATCCGACGGTCACCATCGACGGACGCACGCGGCACGTCATCAGCTACCTTGAGGATTTCCTCTTTTCACCGGTTCGGGCACGCACACCCGCGCGTGTTCTGTCCGGCGGCGAGCGCAACCGCCTGTTGCTCGCGCGGCTGTTCACGAAGCCAGCCAATGTGTTGGTGCTCGACGAACCGACCAACGACCTGGATTTGGAAACGCTGGACCTGCTGGAAAACCTTCTGGTTGAATATCAAGGCACGCTGCTGCTCGTCAGCCACGATCGCGATTTCCTGGATAACGTGGTGACGAGCACGCTCGTTTTCGAAGGCGATGGACGCATCGGAGACTACGTCGGCGGCTACTCGGACTGGGTGCGTGAAAAAGAGAAGCGCGCGGCGGCACTCCTCGCGAAGGCGGAAGCGGAAAAGCAGAAGGACCAACCGAAAGCCGCACCTAAGCCCTCTGCACGGAAGCTGACTAACAAAGAGCGCAAAGAGCTGGAAGAGCTGCCGGCGAAAATAGAGGCGATGGAGGCAGAACAAACCGAGCTGACCGCGAAATTGTCCGATCCAACGTTCTACAAGACGCAGTCGGCGCAATTTGCCGAGGTGAAGAGGCGCCTCGACGCGCTCGAACTTGAGCACGCAGCGGCTTTTGCTCGCTGGGAGGAGTTGGAAGGAGTTAAGAACGCTGTGACATGAACAGGACCGATCGGCTCGTCGCGATGGTGATGCATCTGCAAGGCAGGCGCGTGGTCCGCGCCGAGGAACTGGCGGGGCAGTTTGAGATAAGTTTGCGAACGGTCTACCGCGACATCGCTGCGCTCGCCGAATCGGGTGTGCCGATCTGCGGCGAAGCAGGCGTGGGCTACACATTGATGAAAGGTTATCACCTGCCGCCGGTGATGCTCACCGCCGAAGAGGCGATGGCGCTTTTTGTCGGTGGCGAAATGGTCAAGCGCTTTGCCGATGCTTCGATGCGGACTCCCATGGCCTCGGCGCTCGCGAAAATTCGGTCGGTGTTGCCACGCGATCACCAGGATGATCTCGACCGCTTGTCCGCGGCGACTGCGATCTTCGGCGACGCGCGGCTGCCGTCGGGTTTGGATCAGCGGACGCTGCTGCCGATCCAGCAGGCCGTGGTTGCGCGAAAGGTTTTGAAAGTAGCTTATCGCGGTCGACGCCGTAGCGAGGAAACCGTGCGGGAAGTCGAACCACTCGGTATCACTTATCACAACGCGGCCTGGTATCTCGTCGCTTGGTGCCGCTTGAGGAAGGACTTTCGCTATTTCAAACTGGAGCGCATACGCGAACTGGAAGTGAAGAACGAACGCTTTGCGCCGCGCGAGGATTTTTCGCTGCGCGAACACCTCGAGAAACAACGGAACGCGGAGGAGAAAATCGTAACGAAGATTTGGTTTTCTGAAGACGCGATCGAACGAGTGCGGCGCGAAAGCTATTCTGAAATCGTTGCTGAACGCGCTGGCCGCGGCGGCGTGGAAGTCACGTTGGAAACTTTTTCGCTGGAATGGCTCTCCCGGTGGTTGTTGTCGTTCGGGACTGAGGCGGAAGCCCTTGAGCCGGCGTCACTGCGGAAGAAAGTGATGGACGTTGCGGCGGCCTTGGTACGGAGCTACGAGAACGTCGAAGCTGAAGTGTAGAGCCTCGGATTAACTGTTTCATAGTGTGGATTTGCGGCGAAGGTGTATTTTCACCGGCACTACACTGGTTTGCTGGCTACGGAACACTTTAGGGGAAACTCACTTCGCAACTGATACCCTCGCGTGAGTTGCGAATATTGCGAATGCCCGTTCCGTACGGTCCAACGCTTGCAGTCCTTTGCGGACCTTTTTTCGACGATGATCACTGCGAAACGGCATTTTTTTATCTTGGGCGCATCCGCGCTTTCTTTCGCGAGCGGTTGTAAACCACAGCCCAAGACCGCTGCCACGCCTCCTCCGGCCGAAGTTCAAGTGACGAGGCCGGTGCAGCGTGACGAGCCCCTCTACGCCGAGTGGGTTGGAACACTCGATGGTCTGGTCAACGCGCAAGTGCGTGCGCAGGTGGCCGGGTACCTTTTACGGCAGAACTATTCGGAAGGGAGCGCCGTGAAAAAAGGCGATCTGCTGTTCGAGGTCGATCCGCGGCCCTTCCAAGCGATCGTCGACCAAGCGAAGGCGAACGCGGAAAGAGCCGAAGCGGACTTCAAGCGCGTCTCGGCGTTGGCCGATCAGCAAGTGGTCGCGCGCCAGGAATACGACACCGCGGTTGCGGCCCACGCTTCTACAAAAGCTGCGCTTCAGCAGGCCGAGTTAAATCTGGAGTTTACCAAAATTCGTTCACCGATTGACGGGATTGCCGGGCTGGCGACTGCGCAGATCGGCGATTTGGTGAGCGCTGGCTCGGGGGTGTTGACCACGGTTTCCACCGTGGATCCGATCAAGGTCTATTTTCCCATCAGCGAGCAGGCGTACCTGAAGTTTCGAAACCAACCGGCTGAGACGGGCCGCCGTTTTCCAGAAGACATGGAGCTCGAGCTAGTTCTTTCCGATGGTTCGACGTATTCGCAAAAGGGGAAATTTTTCGCGATCGATCGTAATATCGATCCGAATACAGGAACCATGCGGGTTGCCGCGACTTTTCCCAATGCGGACAACCTTCTGCGGCCAGGCCAATATGCTCGGGTGCGTGCACTCGTAGGGCACGCGAAGAATTCCCTGCAAGTGCCGCAACGCGCGGTGATCGAGGTGCAGGGCGTTTATCAGGTGGCGGTTGTCGGCTCTGACCATATCTCGCATTTGCGAACGGTGAAACTTGGCCCGAAGATTGGCTCGCAATGGATCGTCACTGACGGCCTCAAGCCGGACGATCAGGTAGTGGTCGAGGGCGTCCAAAAAGTGAAAGAGGGAGCGGTGGTCGCCGAAAAACCTTTTATGACGGCGATGGGCAAGTCGCAGCAAGCGGCGGCACCGTAACCTGGAACTGGCGGATCTATGTCTCGTTTCTTCATCAATCGTCCGATCGTCGCGATCGTGATATCGATCCTGACTGTCATTGTTGGATTGGTCACGATGGTTCGGCTGCCGGTGTCGCAGTATCCGAAAATCGTTCCGCCGGAAGTCCGAATTACCACGAGCTTTGTCGGCGCGGACGCGCAGACCGTGGAGCAATCCGTAGCCGCTCCCATTGAGCAGCAGATGAGCGGCGTGGATAACCTCAACTACATGTATTCGGTCAACGGCAGCGACGGTTCGCTGCGCCTGATCACGAACTTCGACATCACGACGGAGCCGAACGACGATCTGATTCTTTCGCAAATGCGAGTGACGCAGGCGAACCCGCAGCTTCCGTCTGAAGTCGCGAACTACGGCGTGACCGTCCAAAAGCAACTCACTGCACCGTTGATGTTGGTGGCGTTGTATTCGCCGCACGGCACGTACGACGGCACGTTTCTCGCGAACTACGCTTATATTAACATCAATGACCGGTTGACGCGCGTCCCCGGCATC
Source organism: Nibricoccus sp. (assembly GCA_047600805.1). GTDB lineage: Bacteria > Verrucomicrobiota > Verrucomicrobiia > Opitutales > Opitutaceae > JADKHC01. The sequence goes on along the minus strand of JASGKG010000001.1, from coordinate 2,753,251 downwards.
GCGAGTGTGGCCGTTTTCGGCGCGGGACAGTACGCGATGCGTTTTTGGATCAAGCCGGATCAACTCGCGAAACTCAACCTGACCGTTCCAGAGGTGGTCCAGGCGGTGCAGAGCCAGAATGCCGTGAATCCCGCGGGGCAGATCGGAGCCGAACCAATGCCATCGGGGCAAGAATTCACTTATTCCGTGCGGGCCCAAGGTCGTCTTTCGTCCCCGGAGGAGTTTGGCAATATCGTGCTCAGGGAAAATGTGGGCGGCTCAGCAGTGCTCCTTAAGGACGTGGCACGCATCGAACTCGGAGCGCAGTTGTACAACGTCCGTGCGCGCTTCAACAGCCAACCCTCGGCGGTGATCGCGATCTATCAATTGCCCGGTTCAAATGCACTCGATGCGGCTCGCGGCGCTCAGGCGGCGTTGGACGAATTGAAGGAACGCTTCCCCAATGACGTCGCTTACGAAGTGTCGCTCGACACCACCCGTGCGGTCTCCGAAGGCATCCATGAAATTTCCCAAACGCTTTGGCAGGCGCTTCTGCTCGTCGTGCTGGTGGTGTTTATCTTCCTGCAAGGCTGGCGCGCGACGTTGATTCCGCTGCTCGCCGTGCCGGTGTCGTTGATCGGCACGTTTATTCTTTTCCCGCTCTTCGGGTTCTCGCTCAACACGCTGTCGCTCTTCGGTCTCGTGCTGGCGATCGGGTTGGTGGTGGACGACGCGATCGTTGTCGTGGAGGCGGTCGAACATCACATCGAGCAGGGAATGAGCCCGCGCGATGCGACCTTCCGGGCCATGCGCGAAGTCGGGGCGCCCGTCGTGGCGATAGCGATTGTTTTGGCGGCGGTGTTTATTCCCACGGCATTTATCCCGGGTATCACGGGGAGGCTTTATCAACAGTTTGCGCTCACGATCGCGATTTCCGTCATTATCTCGGCGTTCAACGCGCTCTCGCTGAGCCCGGCGCTTTGCGCGATGCTGTTGAAGCCACGCCACAAGGTGCGTGGTCCGCTCGGTGCGTTCTATCGCGGTTTTAATCGCGCGTTCGGTTGGACCGCCAACAAGTACGTCAACATTTCGCGCCATTTGGTGCGCAAGAGCGCGATCGTGCTTTTGCTACTCGTGGGCTTCGGGGCGATTACCGGTTGGTTCGGCACGAAATTGCCCAAAGCGTTTCTTCCCGAGGAAGACCAAGGTTTTCTTTACGTGAGTTTACAGCTCCCGAACGCCGCATCACTTCAGCGCACCGATGCCGCGGCGCGGAAGGCCGAGGAAATTATTCGCAACACTCCTGGCGTTGAACGCTACACCTCAGTGCTGGGCTTCAGTTTGTTGAGCACGAGTTACAACACCTACAGCGCGTTCTTCTTCGTGACGCTGAAACCTTGGTCGGAACGGACGAAGCCGGAAGAGCAGTATGCTTCGATCAAAGATCATCTCGCGCGTGAGTTGAAAAAAATTCCCGAAGGGAACGCGTTCTCGTTTGCGCCACCTGCGATCCCGGGCGTCGGCACGGCAGGCGGTGTCACCTTCGTGCTCGAGGACCGGAGCGGCCGCGACATTTCGTTCTTCGCGGGCAATCTGGACAAGTTCTTGGAGGCCGCGCGCAAGCGCCCCGAAATCGCCTCGGCAACGACGACATTTCTACCGTCGGTCCCGCAGGTTTTCGTAAATGTCGACCGCGACAAAGTTCTGAAACAGGGCGTGGCGATCGGCGATGTTTACAAGACGCTTCAATGTTTTATGGGCGGCGTTTTCGTGAATTACTTCAATAGGTTTGGTCGGCAATGGCAGGTTTACGTCGGTGCCGAAGGCGAGTACCGCAAAGACGAGGATGGTCTCGACAAATACTTCGTCCGAAATCGCAACGGCGACATGGTGCCGCTCTCCGCGCTCGCGACGATGGAACATCGTTCTGGGCCGGAATTTATCATGCGCTACAATCTTTTTCGGGCTGCGCAGATCAACGTGACGGCGAAAACCGGTTACAGCTCTGCGCAGGCGATGACTGCATTGGAAACGGTTTTCCGAGAAAATATGCCGCGCGAAATGGGCTTTGATTATATGGCGATGTCATATCAGGAGAAAAAAGCGCAGGAAGGTATTTCACCGCTGGCGATTTTTACGCTTTCGTTGCTGTTCGTTTTCCTCGTGCTGGCGGCGCTGTACGAGAGCTGGGCTCTGCCGTTTAGTGTGTTGATGACGGTGCCGGTCGCGGTTTTTGGCGCGTTCGGAGCTCTGCTTGCACGAGAAATGGAAAACAACGTCTTTGCGCAGATCGGTCTGGTGATGTTGATTGGTTTGGCGGCGAAGAACGCGATTTTGATTGTCGAATTTGCGAGAGCGCGGCGTGAACACGGAGTGCCGCTCATGGAGGCCGCGCTGGAAGGCGCGCGGGCGCGGTTGCGTCCGATCCTGATGACGTCGTTTGCGTTCATTCTTGGCTGTGTGCCGTTGTGGCTGGCGAGTGGCTCGGGCGCGGTGGCGCGGCGGGTCATGGGAACTGCCGTGATCGGTGGAATGCTGGCAGCGACGTTGTTGGCGATATTCCTTATTCCCGCGGCGTACTATTTTGTGGAACGCGTCAGCGGTCGAAATCGGACACCGGCGCGTGTGCCAGCGTCCGAAAACGTGGAGCCAGTGATGTCCCAATCACTTGATGATAAAACCGACGACCGGGTTCTCTCCTGACATAAGGCTGTCAGCAGCCTGTGTTAGGTTCGGCGGTGTCCGAAACCACAACCTTCAAACGTTGAATCATCATGGTAAGCGTCACTGAAATTGCTTTCACCGGTTATCCCGTCACCGACATGCCGCGGGCGTGCGCCTTTTACGAAGGCGTTTTGAATCTGAAGTCCTCGTCCATTTTCGAAAACGAAGGAAAAAGCTGGATCGAGTACGACGTCGGTCCCGCAACGATCGCGATCACCAACATGTCGCCCGAATGGAAACCTCCAACGTCGGGACCGGCCGCGGCGCTGGAAGTTGCCGAGTTCGACGCGGCCATCGCCGCTCTGAAACAAGCTTCGGTTAAATTTATCGTCGAACCTGCCGCGAGCCCCGCCTGTCGGCTGGCGGTCGTGCTCGATCCGGACGGCAACTCAATTGCCATCCATAAACGCAACGCTGGTTAGCCGCTGTTTTTATATCTGTAGCAAAAGGGGGATTTATGCCGAACGAACTGACATTATGTACCGCGGGGGTTTTTTATCCCGGCGTTGTCACTGCGAGATTTTTTGAGAGTTGGGATTTCTACACCGAATGCCTGGGCTTCGCCACGATTGAAGAGGACGACGACCATGTGGTTCTTGAGCATGTTTCGGGGCCGCGGATTGAGCTCTTGCGACACGAGACTAACGAGCGTTTTCCCGAGTTGGTTTCAGAAACCAATGGGCGCGGGTTTTGGCTGAATCTGGAGGTGGATGACGTCGATGCCGAATTTCGACGTGTCTGCAGCTACGATATCGAACTCGTTCATGCGCCAGAGCGATTGTCGGCGCAGAGGCGCGCGTTTACGTTGCGGGATCCCAACGGAATTTTAATCCGCGTGTTGTCAGCGCTTCCGGCTGAGCAGACGAATTTGGAATCGCTAGCAAACGAACACGCGGCGCGCTAAGGCTGCCGCGGCCTAGACTTTGCCGGCAGGTTCGAGGAGCTTGGCGCGAGTAGATGGTTTGGCTTCCGGTACTTCGGGTGCCGCTGAACCTTCTTCGACCGTCAGGCGACCTCCGTCGACGAGGGATTGGAGTTTGTTGAGTGCCAGATGGAGGGCATCGGCATGGGCCTTCAAGTCCTGTGCTGCGCTCGAGCTCTCTTCTGAGTTGGCGGCGTTTTTTTGGGTAACGTGGTCCATCTGACCCACCGCGGTTAGGATCTGGGTGAGCCCTTGATCCTGTTCGCCGGAGGCGTGGGCAATTTCGGCAACGAGCTCGTCGACTTCGCGGGCCTTGTTCACGATTTCCTGAAGACCTTTGGCAACGCGCCCGTTGAGTTGCACGCCGTGCTCGCTCTTCCGAATGGAGTCTTCGATGCTCTCAGCCGTCTCGCGAGCCGCGTGAGTAGAACGCTGGGCGAGGCTGCGAACTTCGTCGGCGACGACCGCGAACCCTGCGCCGGCCTCGCCGGCCCGGGCCGCCTCGACCGCCGCGTTTAGGGCCAGGAGATTGGTTTGGAACGCGATCTCGTCGATCGTTTTTATGATTTTGGCGATGTTGCTGCTCGAAGTCTTGATGTCGTCCATGGCCGCGGACATCGCCTGCATGTCGGTGGCGCCTGTTTCGGCAGCCGTGCGAGCCTGGGCGGCAAGCTCCTTGGCGCGGTCGGCGTTCTCGGCGTTGCGCTTCGTCATGCTCGCCACCTCGTTGAGCGACGCACTCGTTTCTTCAAGCGCGGCGGCCTGGCTGCTCGCGCCTTCGGCTACGGATTGGCTGATGCTGGCCACGCTGCCCGCGGCTTCCGAAGTTCCCGCGCTTGCTTCGTCGATATCGACGATCGCTTGATGGAGCGGAGCTTCGATCTGACGTTTATTGAAGAAGAAGAACCCCGTTAATGTGAGGACAAGCATGAGGCTGCCGACAATTGTGATGCGTTTCATGCTCGCGAAAACCACGGGATCGGCCGTTGTCGGCGCGCGCAAGATGAAGGCTCCTCGGAGATCGCCCAGCTTCATGTTCTCCATCTGGAAGCCGAGCAAATCACGGCCGTCTTTTGTCGGGCTTAGGACGGGATCACCGTGGCATTTCATGCAGCCTTCCGTGAGGACGACCGGCTTGGCAAACTCGACGTAACCGTTGGCCGTGTTGTCTGAAAAGAACTCGGCGGAGCCGTTTCTCAGGGCCGCAAAAACCGCTGCGTCGGCAGCGGTGGGCGAATTTTTTTGGTTGCGTGGAGTTGTTCCGGGGGCGGCGGGGATCGAAAAGTCGAAGCCTTTGTCTTTGGCAATCTCGCGAATTGAATCCCATGTCGCGACGATCGGTATGGCTTTGTAGAGGGGCGTTTGTTGGTAAACGTCTTTCAGCGAATCGGTGTTGAACTGCTTCTTTGTTTCCGCGACCAGCTTGGTGAGGTCGATCGCGTTGTTCTTGTGCAAATACTCCATGTTGGACCGAACGGTGTCTGCTTGCCGCAGCACTGTAGCCATGGCGGTCTTTAGCTCATTGATGCGGTTTTTTCTCGCGATGAGATAGACGGTGAGAATAGCTGCCAATGTGGTGGCAACCACCGTTACTGCTGCGCCAAAAAGGATCTTTTTGCCGAGGTTCATGTAGGAGATGCCTGACGACGTGCTGGATAGAAGTGGAAAACACCGACGTGGTGCGGTGCTTCCTTTCTATCGGCCTTTAGGGCACGCAGTTAAGCTAACTCGGCAACAAATCGATTGGCCTAAAATATCATGGCTTCGCCACGTCGGGAGTTGCCAGTGTAACACACGTCGGCATAGCCACATCCGTAAGCGTGTAGACGAGCTTAAGCTGGCCAGAACCGGAATCGATGGCGTAAACTGTCACTGTGTTGGTGTCACGGTTCGCGCACAGCAACCACCGGCCTGTTGAATCGATCGTGAAGTGACGCGGGTGGCTGAAGCCTTCGGTCGCAAAGCTGCGGAAGGTCAGGCGGCCGGTGCCCAAGGCACGCTCAAAGACGGCGATGCTGTCGAAGCCGCGGTTCGAAGCGTAAACGAACCTTCCGCTAGGATGAACAGCCACCTCGGCGGCCGTGCTTTGCCCCTTGAAATAGGAGGGCAGCAACGGAAGTGATTGTTGCTCTTCGAGAGCGCCGGTCTCGGCATTGTAATTCGCGACGGTGAGAGTCGAATCCAGTTCGTTGATGATGTAGGCCTGGCGGGCGTCGCGGCTGAAGGCGATGTGACGCGGGCCTGCTCCCGGTTTGCTGTGAAAGCTGCGCGCGTGGGGTGCCAGAACCGGCGTCTCTTGGTTGAGGGTGTAAGTGATCACCTGATCCGTGCCGAGATCCGCAACCAGCGCGTACCGGTTGGCAGGATCGAGGTCGATGCAGTGCGCATGCGGCGCCTTTTGACGCGGGTGAACGCTGGAACCGCTGTGACGCACGATGGATACGACTTCTTTGAGCGAACCATCGTCGTGTAGTGGGAAAGCCATGACAGTGCCGTCGCGGTAACTTGCGGCGAGTGCCGCGCGGCCGGTGGCGTCGATTTGGACGTAGCACAGTGCGTCGCCTTTTGAGGGTTGCGTGTTCAGCGGCGTGAGTTTTCCGGAGGTAAAATCGATCGTATAGCTCGCCAAATAGCCCAAGGTTTTCCCTTTTGGCGCGGCCTTTTCACCGACGGCGTACAAGACGTTTTTCGTGGGGTGAAGGCTGAGAAACATTGGGCTCTCAATGGGTGCAGCGAGCACCGCCGGCGTGAGACGGCCGGTTTCCGTATCGAATCGGGAAACGTAGATTCCCTTGCTCGAATTTTTTTCGTTGGTGGTGCCGAAGTAAACCAAGAGCTCCTTGGCGGACGTATTCAGGGTGGACATACAAAAACCAGCAGAAAGCGCTAGAACGGTGCAAAGGCGGGCGATCATCCGTCCAGCATGGAAGTGTTGCCCCAAAAGTCGAATCTCCACCCAAAGGCTGAAGGCTTGGGGATTCCTGAGAGGCAGGAGCTGAGCTCGCGCTCAACCCAATTTAATCTGTACGTCGGCCACGAGCTTATGACCGTTGCACTCGAAATGGTACATGTGGCGTGCGCAATCTTTGATCGTGGCGACGGATAGATTTTGGCCTCGCACGATCGTGGGAAGCGTGAGCTTGCACAGGTAGCCCTGATCGCTGAGCACGTTTTTGAAACATCCGGCGGTCATGTTCGTGATCTCACCGATCACATCTTTCACGACTGCTTCGCCCTCAGCGGCGACTTCGGCTTCGGTCATGCCGAGAATCGAGGAAGCTGCAAAGTTTGCGAAATCATCGCTGATGCAGAGATAGACAACGCCATCGATTTTGCCGACAAAACCGACACATCCAAAGACGTGAGTCTGCGCGCTGAAAACCATCGCGTCGGGGTTTGTATTTTTCTCCACGAATCCCGCGGGGGTTTTGAGCATGGTGGCGCAGACATTCTGCACCGCGTGAACGATGGATTTGTGGAGAAGTTCGTCGGCAATCGGGGCTAAAGGTACCATGACAGAGATATCTCTGTTAATCGGGGATTTAGGCTCAGACTTTAGGGGATGTTGCTTAGCATCTTGCAGAAGTTGGTTATTTCATCAAAAGCTGTAACACCTTGAACTCCAACGCTGATCGGCGGGCAGTGCGTACCTCCTTGCGCTCAACGAGGGTTGGAATCTCACTGCCTAAATGGAAAATGCGTCTCCGTTGCCGTTGGATCCTCCGCTTTCTCCCTTTGAAGCGCGTGTGCTGGGTTGCTTGATCGAAAAGGAACGCGCCACGCCGGAGTACTATCCGCTTACGCTGAATTCGCTCGTGGCAGCCTGTAACCAGAAAAATAATCGCGATCCGATCCTGAACCTCGGCGCCGGTGAGGTCGAGGTGGCGCTCGAAAGTCTGCGCAATCGAAAGCTGGCGAGCGTTTTTGCGGGAGCCGAAGCCCGGGTGGCCAAGCACAAGCATACGTTCGACGTGGTTTTTCCGATCGAGCCGGTTGCGGTGGCGTTAATCGCCGAACTTCTTTTACGCGGCCCACAGACGACGGCGTCATTGCGCGGGAACAGCGAACGACTTTGTGCCATGCCGGAATTGGCTGAGATCGAAGCGATCCTCATCGATTTGGCGGCTCGGCCCTCGGGTGGACTGGTGCAGAAGCTAGCGCGTCTCCCGGGCCAAAAAGAAGCGCGTTGGGCTCAGCGTCTCACCGGCGACGCTTCAGCTGCAGTGAGCAACGAATCCGCACCGATGACGGTTTCGCTCACGCTTCCGCCCGAAGCGGAGAAACGTTTTGCGGCACTCGAAACCGAGGTGGCGCAGCTTCGAGCGGAATTAGCGAAACTGCGCAGCGCGCTCGGCGAATCTTAATCGCGCCGGCGAACCCGGCCCTTACTCCATGGGTATATAGTGGTAGGTTCGCCACTGCTGGCGAATGGTCACCTTGTCGTTTTTCAGCAGCCGGATCATTTCCGTGCCCGCCATGATCGCGGGACCAACGCCGTGCGTGGCATCGGTGCTGGTGGGACGGTGATAATAATAGACATTGTCGCTGGCGAAGGTGGTTCCCACGCAGGTATCGAGCACTTGGCCGTAGGCGTTGATGCGCGTCGTCAGACCGTTCCAACCGGCTTGCACCACGGAACCATAACTAGCTGCACTGATCCAACCCTCGTTGATCGCGTGGGCGATGGCGTAAACAAACATCGCGGTGCAAGACGACTCCTCGTACGAGTCGATCTTGTCGAGCAAGTTGCGCCACATGCCGCTCGGCGCCTGCAGCGACGCGAGTGCCTGGATGTGAAGTTGGAACAGCTCCAAGACGCGCGGCCGGTCAGGATGGTTGGCGGGTAACACGTCGAGCAACTCGACGGCCGCCATGGCGACCCAGCCGTTCGCGCGGCCCCAGTAGAATTGCGGATTGTAGGGCTGATTTTCGTTCCAGCCGTGGGTGTAAAGCTGGCTGCGCGGGTTGAAGAGGCGGGTGGAGGCGCGCACGAAGTGGCGAGCGGCGTCATTCACGTATTTCTGATCGCCGGTGAGCTTCGTCATCTGCGCCATGAACGGGATGCTCATGTAGTAATCGTCGGCCCACAACGAAACCGGCTGGGGACGCTTGCGAGCCCAAGAACCGTCGGCCAACCGAAACTGCTTATTAGCGACAAAGTCCGCCAGCTGGTCTATGAGCGGGAGCAGATCAGGACCGACTTTGGCGAGCCGAGCTTTTACGAGTGCCGCGCCGAAAGCGCCGGAATCGTCCAAGCTCTCAGGCATGATGGCGCCGCGGAAACTGTTGGTGCGGTTTTCAGCTTTCACTTCGACGCCTCGGTGTTCGTGGCCGGGATCGATTTTCACGAGCTCGGCTTGTTTTTTGAAATAGGGGAGACGGTCGTGGATGAAGGTGAGATGCCGCTCCGCAAATCCGGCGTAACGTTTGTCGCCCGTGACTTCCGTCGCGCGCAACATGGCGGCATGCGTTACACCCATGGTGTATTGCCACGGGTTATAGGCATTGTCTTCACCCCGGTCTGCGATGGCGGTAGCGATCGGTTTCGAAAAATCGGTGATTTCCTTGCCGGTGGTTTCATCGATGACGCGCGTCGGGCTCGCCTTTTCCACAAACGCGTGGATGCGCTCAATGACCTCGGTCACTTCGTCGACGGTGGGCAGCTGATAAGGCGCCGTGTAGAAACCTTCGCCGCGATCGCCCAGATTGCGATTGTCGCGGTTGCGGTAATTCTCGGTGTAGGCTGGTTGAGCTAAGATCATGACAGCTGCAATGATACCAGCGTAGGAAGGGGACTTAATGGGAGCCATGGGGAAGGGAGGTTCGTATGACTACTCCTCTGGAAACGGACGTCAACAGCTGTCGTACACGTGTCCGTAAAACACCCTAGACAGGCTCCGGAATTTGCCGTCTGCGGTGGGAATAAAGTCGTGCCAGCGCACTCTCACTTTTGCGAATCCGACGTTTCTCTCCATAATACCGCCGTTCCATGAAAGCCTTCTTCCACGTTTTGTTTATCGCTGCTGCTGCCTTTTCCATGACGCCACTTGCCACTGCTAAAACTGAAAACCTCGTTCTGGGCGGGGGGTGCTTCTGGTGCCTCGACGCCACCTTTCGTCTCGTCCCGGGTGTGAAAAATGTCGTCAGCGGCTACGCTGGCGGCGACGTCGCGAATCCGACCTACGAACAGGTTTGCACGGGTCGCACTGGCCACGCCGAGGTCGTGAAGATCGAGTACGATCCTGCCCAGGTGCCGCTTGAAAAATTGTTCGACATGTTTTGGACCGTGCACGACCCGACCACGCTGAATTATCAGGGCAACGATCATGGCACGCAGTATCGCTCGATCATTCTCTACGCGAACGAAGACCAGAAAGCTGCCGCCGAAAAAGCCATTGCCGCGGCTCAGAAGAAATTTTCCGAGAAGATCGTGACCGAGGTTCTGCCCTTGAAGGCCTTTTACCCTGCCGAAGACTACCATCAGGATTATTTCGCGAAAAATCCGACGCAGGGTTATTGCCGCTATGTCGTGAAGCCCAAGGTGGATAAAGCCAAAAAAGCGCTTAGTGCTAAATAGCTAGTTCGGCTTCGGGCCGTACTTGTGCCAATGATGTGCGAGTGACGCTGGCGACATCGTAGTTTTTAGAAAAAGAGCAATCTCCTCCTGGCTTTTCGGCTTCTCGCCGTTGTGCGCTTTCGTGAACGCGGCGATTGCCTGTTTCACGGCGTCGCCGTTGATGCTAATCGTCTGAAATTGCATGCTGGTTTTGGCCATGACGACGCGGTTGTCGTCATCGGGATCGACGATCTGCTTTCGACGCGAACTTATCCCGGCCTTCTTCGAAGGCTTGTGGCTTGAGATTCGGCGGCGACTTCACTCCTTGAAGGAATGCCTGAGTCGAATCCTGTGAATCCCGCCGAAAGCGGTCTGGAAATCCGCAGGTACTTCGTGCGCAACCGCAATGCCTTGATCGCGCGCGGCTCCTTCAGCGAACTGTTCGTCGACTATTATCTCCACCTCAGCGACCAACAGATAAAAGTCGAGCCCGAGCATGACGCGTTGTTCAAGCGCGCACTCGCCGGATTTGTTCTTTACGCAGCCTCGCGTCCTTGGAACGAGATGATCGCGTGGACGCTGCATCTCCAGGAGCCGTCGCTAAACATTTTCATCACCGGCGACAACGGCACGGGAGCAGTCACGGGCCGTGTATTCACAGAAAACGTACGCGAGATGGGCGCGAATTTGTTCTACTCCGATGTGGTGCGCGGGCGTGAACCAAAACGCCGCAGTGCAATTGATTTTGCCGGCACCGATCCGCTGGTCGCGGCCGAAACCTTCTTTGCGCGCAGCGAGCAGCGTCCGGCGCGCTATTTCCAAATTGGCGAAGAGGATTTCGCTCTCGTTTCCGAGCATCCGGATTGCGACGCGATGTGGTTCACCGAACTCAATGCTGAAAAGGTGACGAAACTCGATGAGGCGGAGACGCTCGCGCTGATGGAGCGACGAGTGTACCGGTGGCATTGCGGCTGTAACCAGCAGCGTATGATGGAAGTGCTCGGGCCGACAATGAAACAGAGCCCGGACGAACTGTTTGGTTCTGACGAAAAGATCGAGATTCGCTGCCCGCGTTGCGGTGCGCGACATACGATCACTCGCGAGGCGATGGAAGCCTTTGTTGCGGGAACTAAGGACTAGCGGTTCGTGCACAGAGTTTGAAGGAGCCGCTTTGGCTCAGTGCCCGGAAAGAGTGGCGCATTAAAATCACGCCGTGACTGGCGGAGCGCGTGTTTTTGGGCACGCTGCCCTTAACCAATTATGCCTCTCGAAAAAATCGGTTTTGTCGGTGTAGGTCGGATGGGCGCCAACATGGCGCGTCGTTTGCACGAGTGCGGTTATCCCGTCACGGCAGTTTATGACGCGCACTTGCCGAGTGCGGCGGCGTTGGCCCAAGAGGTGGGCGCCGTTCATGTGGCAACTCTCGCTGCTGTGACGGCGGCTGCCGATGTGATTATCACGGTGGTTACCGACGATGTGGCTCAGCTCGGGATTTTCTCGGAAGCCGGCGATTCGTTGCTGATCGGTGCCGGTGGAAAGAGGTTCGTCAATTGCGCGACGATCACGCCGCACACCCATGTGGAAATTGAGCGCCGTGCTCGTGCCGCAGGGGCCGAGACGCTGGAGGCTTGCATGGCGTCGTCCATCCCGCAGGCCCGTGCGGGCACGCTCTACTTGATGTGTGCGGGCGAGCCGAATACGTTCGAACGCACCAAACCGCTTTTGGAAAAGCTGAGTTCGGCCCTGCGTTACATCGGACCGGCGGGCCGGGCGGCGCAGGTCAAGGCGCTCGTCAATATGGTGATGATTATGAACACCGCCGCGCTGGCCGAAGGGCTGGGCCTCGGCGCGGCGCTCGGCCTCGACCTCACGATGTTACGCGAGGTCTTTGCGCAAACGGGCGCGGCTTCGCAGGTGCTCAAGACCGACGGTGAGGACATGCAGGCCCGCGCGCACGATTGCTTTTTCTCCGCCGCGCACGCGGCGAAGGATAGCACGATTGCGTGGATGCTCGGCTGTGGAGCTGGCCTAAACCTCCCACTATCGGCAGCCACAAAACTTCAATACGACCGCATGGTTGCGCTCGGCCTTGGGCAGCTCGACAAAAGTGGCATTGCAGAGCTGACGTTTGGAGACCGGCGTGGATGACTTATGGCGCGTTGATATAACCGAGACCTCGCATCCACGCGGCGCACGCCTGCGTCCAATCGCGCACCGTACCGAGCTTTGGCGTCATGCCGAAACCGTGGTCGCCGCGGTGATACACGTGCAGTTCGGCGGAGGCTCCGGCCTCGTTGAGGAGTTGAAACACTTTTAGCGCTCCGCTCACCGGTGCCTTCGCATCGTCGGCGCCGTGTGCGATGAAGAACGGCGGAGTGGCCTTGTCGATTTTAGGAAGTTTTCCAGGCGGCGGCGCGCCGTAGACAAATATCACGAAGTCAGGCTGGCTGTTTATCTTCTCAATCGGATCTGTTGCCGTCGCGTCGCCTGCATCTGCATCGATGACCAGCCGGACCGCCATAATGGCGCCGGCGGAGAATCCCATGATGCCGATTTTATTAGGATCAACTTTCCACTCGCTCGCGTGAGACCGAACCACGCGGAAGGCGCGTTCTGTTTCGCTGAAGGGCGGCTCGATCGTGTTCGTTCGACGGCTTCCACCGGCACGCTGTTGCCGGCAAAGTTTCACGCTGTTTGGCGGTGTGGGTCTATTTCTCTGGTGATTGCGAACCGTTTGATCGTGGCTGCCGAAAAAGCGACCGGAGCTGAGATGATCGAGCTTCCTAAGTACGACGTGAAAGGTGGCCGGCCGGAGGATTTTGGATTTCGCGTCTCGTACGATTTCGGTTCTGACCTGCGTGGTTATACTCCGCCTCGCGCGCGAGTGAGGCGTCGCGTCGCGAGCATCGCAGACATAACGCACAACAACCAGACGCTAGGTGCGCCGCCTCCGCCCGAGGCAGGAGAAGATTGGGGCGTTTCGGCCGGCGGAGGATTGGGATTGGTTGGGGTGGTTTGGTCGGGCTTGAGGAGTGTTAGCCCGATTTGTTTAACAGTGCCGTTAAAGGCCATGCCCCCTGCGGCAAGAAGATGCCCATCTGACGTGAACGATGCTGAGGTCGCTTGTCCACTGCGATCCAACACGCTGAATGAGGTGTCGGCGCTCCCGTTTGTGTTAAGGCGGACAAGCCCACTTGGGGCAATCAGGGAGCCGAGCACGAGACGGCCATCTGTCTGTATGGCTGGGGTCAGTGTTAAGCCGAACTGCGTGGCAGGGCTAAAGGACGCATCGAGGGCGCCGCCGGGCTGGATTCGCGCCAGGCCGCTCCGTGCGGTGGCGTTGTAATTCGAAAACCAGCCGCCAAGGAGCACCTGCCCGTTGGACTGTACGGAAATCTTATTAACGATGTTGTCCGCGCCAGCCCCTGGATTGAACGTGGCGTCGATGCTGCCGTTGCCTGAAAGCCGCGCGATGTTGGAGTGTTTGGAAAAGTCGGAGGGTAAGAGGTATTCCAGTTCACCGCCGACAAGTATCTTTCCGTCGGGCTGCGCCGCCAGTGCGTAGACGACCGCTGGCGACTCAAATGGAGCGGTGAAATTCGAGTCTAACATCCCGCCTGCGCCAAAACGCACGACGGCGCCGGCGGAAAAGGTTCCGCCCGCGATGATGCTCCCGTCAGACTGTGGCGCGAGGGCGAGGGTGATCCCGTTGATTCTGGAGTCGGCGTTGAAACTGGCATCTAACGTCCCGTTGTTGTTGAGTCGCACCACAAGGTCGCGCGCCACGGTATCGAAGCTGGAGAAGGAGCCGCCTGCGAGGATTCTTCCGTCGTTTTGCATGACGAGACATTCGACCGCGCCATCGAAACCTCTCCCTGGCTCAAATGATGGATCGAGGGAGCCATCCGCGTTGAGACGCGCGATGCCGTTGCGCGAAATACCGTTGACCCAATTGAAATGGCCGCCGACGAGAAATTTTCCACCCGTCAGAGGAATGGCGGTGAGCTGGGTGGCGGGACTTCTCGAATCTGTGGTGGCGAGAGAGTCTGCCGTACCTGTGGGTGAGAGGCGCGCCAAGCTGGGCAACGCTAAACTATTCGTCGTGCCGGCATAGCCGCCGACTGCGATGTGGCCGTCGGTTTGTACTGCAAACGTGGTCACCTGAAGGCCGCCGAGCGAAGCGGGTGAGAACGTCGTGTCGATGCTCCCGTCGGAGTTGAGGCGCGCGACTGTCGACGGCATCGGTTTTGTGTAATCTAGATAGCTCAATGCGCCGCCGAGGAGAATTTTTCCGTCCGTCTGAAGCAGCAATGCAGTCGGCGTAAAACCGAGATCTAGATTCGGATGGAAAGTGGTATCGGGCGAGCCGTTGGGGTTTAGCCTCACGAAATATTTGTCCACGAACATCCAACCCGAGCTATTGGAAAGGCCTAAAACGAGGACTTTACCGTCTGTTTGCAAGCCGAGGGAAGCCAGGGCGAACTCAGAGCCAAAGCTTGCCTTGAAAGTTTTGTCGACCGAACCATCCGGGTTTAGGCGTGCGAGATGATCGAAGGCCGTATTGTCGAGCAGAGAAAACGTGCCGCCGATTATGATTTTCCCGTCGGGCTGGAGCACGGCAGAAACAAGGTACCCATCTGTCGAAACCGAAGGAGGTGTGAATGACGGATCGGCCGAACCATCAGCATTGATCCGCGAAAGACTCAGGAGTGTAGCCGGCTCTATTGCCGACGCTGAAGTCGCGCTGGAATGGGTAAAATCCCTAAACCACGATACGGAAGTAAAAAATCTCAATCGACCGACCAGCAGGATCCTGCCGTCGCTTTGTACCGCGAGCTTGACGGGGCTGTCTACGCTGCGGTCTGGCACAAACGTCGCGTCCAGCGTGCCGTCGACGTTGAGGCGAGCCAAACCGGGACGTGGGATTCCGTTGAACGAGTTGAACAGCCCGGCAATCAACAAACGGCCGTCACTCAACACCTCGATGCAATCAACGGGCCCGTTGAAGCCGCCATTTCTGTTGAAATTCGCATCGATCGAGCCATCGGCTTTGAGCTTTGCCAAACCAAGGTGCATCTGCCCGCCGATCGTAGAGAAATTGCCGCCCGCAAAAAACCCGCCATCGGGCGAAGGTTTCACTACGAGGATATCAATGGGATCGGTGGACGACTCGATCACCGTCGAGAAACTCGGTTCCATCCGAAAGGTGTCGCCGCTGGAGGCGGCGCCTGCAGCGGGTGGAGCGGACAGTATGATCGAGCCGATGACAGCTGTTGCGAGACCGACAATCCCGCCCTTTGTGACGCTGGAACGCATACTGAAAGAAAAGGGGCAAAACACCGCGATCACCAGCAAATTTCACTCTGTCCAACGGTTCCGAAAAGGCTCTAGCCCATCCGAGAATCGCTGTGGGCCTTGGGAACCCGGCTAAACTGCACAAGTCCCAATCAATCAATCGTTGCCTGCTCTATGTGTTCACGTTGCGCCGTTCTGCATTCCCGGTTTAATCGATTCGGACTCGGTGGCACGATTGTTTTACTCATGGTCGGTCATTTCGGTTTATTAGCTGGGGAGACAAAAGAAAGCGGTACTCCGCCTGCCGAGCCCCTCCAGCTTCCTAAGTACGACGTGAAAGGCGACCGGCTGGAGGATTTCGGCTTTCGTATTTCCCACGATTTCGATCCTGATCGGCATGGTTACACGCCGGTTGTTGACCTTGTTTTGCCGAATACCGCGGCGTCGCGCGCGGGTCTCCGGCCCGGCGACCGCATCCTCGCGTCGGACGGCAGTCCCGTGATTAGCGGTACCAAGTCGTTGAGCACGTGGCGCGATTTCCAAAAAGCCAAATGGCGCGAAGTCGAAAAGGGGAACACGGACGTGGGGTGGACGCTGAAAGTGGAATCGCCCGCTTCGGTTAAACTTCGCACCGTCGTGCTTAAAATGCCGACACCGGCCCCACATTGGGGTTCTCCGATCTGGCGAGCGCCTCAAGATCGCACTCCTGCCAAAGTCACCGAAGCCGGGCCGCTGGCCGAACGCGCCGAGCAGGTCTTGAACAACGGGATTTGGATGCTGCTGCGGCATTCGTATGTCCTGGGCTTTAAACTTTCTCCCACCTCGGAAAATTTTCCGCCATTTCTTTGTTATCAATGGACATTGTGGACTGGTTCGGTTGCGCACCGCATGTGTGTGAGCCAGCAGCGTGGCCGTACCGATGTGGTGCTTGAAGTCATTTACCGTGACAACAGCGGCTTCTTCGGTCGGTCTTCCTCGCCGACCGACGTGCCGGAGCGAAATCTCGCATCAGCGACCACGGTTACCGCGATCAGCTCGCTGGCATTTCTTACTACGCCGTCGGGCAGGCTGGAGAAGTGCTGGAAACTTCCGACCCAGCAGGAAATTCCCAGCGGTGCGGCGCAAGCAGCCTTCCAGACCGAGGTGGATTTTTGGACCAAGCAGGTGGGAAAAGTTTCCGAACAGTGGCCGCTGGAGGTTTTGCCTAGAGCGCTCGAAGCCGCGAAGAAATGATTCGGCTACGCGGGCCAGAGGGATGGACTCAGCTCAGCTTTTGAGCAAGCCAAGCCAGGTTGTCGGCGAAACGGTCGACCGTTTCCAGTGCTTCGGTGTCCTGCATGACGGCGCCCGGTTCGCGTGCGAGCGCCACCGGCCAGTAGCTCGAACCCGGCACGACCATGTCGTTGATCATGTACCAAAAGAGCAGTTGGGCATACGTGAAGTTGTGCCCTGCTCGTCGTGCGACGGCGATCGGGCCGCCGATCTTGCGAGAGAAACAATTGCCGTTGCCGCGCGCGACGTAACCGGCGCGATCGAGCAGCGCCATGAGTTCTGGCGTGGCCGAACCAAAGTACACCGGCGAACCTACAATGATGATGTCGGCGCGCGCCATTGCGTCCATGATCGGCGCAAAATCGTCGTCGCTCTGGCCCGGGCAACTCATGTCCTTCGATTCACGACAGGCGCCGCAGGCCGCGCAGCCGTGGATTGTTTTGCCGCTCAGGCTGATCAGCTCGCCGGAGATTCCCTGGGCTTTGAGCCGATCCAACGCGCGATTCAAAAGCGTTTCGGTGTTACCCTGTCGACGCGGACTTCCACAAATGGCGATGGCATGAGGCATGTGGCTAGGCTGGCACAAGCGAACGGTTCGTCAAACTAGGAAGATCACCTCCGCAAGGTGTGACAAACCGATGACAACGGGAAGCGCTTTGCAAAGCGTCGCGGCGCCGTGGCGAGCCTCGCGTATTGAAGGACTTTTTCAGCGCGGTCAGCCTCCGTTTTGGTGCTGTGCTTGGAAGAGCGCCCAAGGTCGGTCGGCAAAAAACTAAGCGAGCGATGAAAGATTTTCGCGTTCGTTAGTCCAAAAGGCGTCGGCACGTTCGTTGTCGTTATGAGGCCGCGGCCAGTTTGGGTTCGCTGCCTGCGCTCACTTTTATGAACAACTCCGTTAAAACAGGAATGCCCGCGGTGGTTTCCCGCGATGTTTGGCTGGCCGCGCGAAAAGCGCTGTTGGCTCAGGAAAAAGAAATCACGCGCTTGCGCGACGCTGTGAACGCCGCGCGACGGCGTCTTCCGATGGTGAAGGTCGAGAAGTCGTACACGTTCACCGGCCCTGAGGGAACCACGGGCCTCGCAGGACTTTTCGAAGGCCGACGTCAGTTGTACGTCCATCACTTCATGTGGTTCGCCGACCGCCAGTCTTTCTGCAAAGGCTGCACCGGCGCAGCTCATCACACGTTCAACAACCCGCGTTTTCGCGCGGTACTTGCGGGACGCGACGTCACCTTTGTCGCTGTGTCTCGCGCGCCGTACGAGCAAATCGCCGCGTACAAAGCGGAGCACGGCTGGACGTTCCCGTGGTATTCCTCGCACGATTCCGATTTCAACTACGACTTCAACACAACGCTCGACGAAACGAAGGCGCGCATTGAATACAATTATCGCAACAAGGCCGAACTCATCGCCGCGGGTTTCGAAGCAGACGCGTTGAAGGAAGACTGGCCGGCTAATTCGATTTTTCTCCGTGACGGCGGCGACGTCTACCACACGTACTCTGCGTATGCACGCGGGCTCGATTCGCTTCATGCTCCCGACGCGTTTCTCGACCTCACGCCTTACGGTCGGCAGGAAGAGTGGGAAGATTCTCCTCCGGGCTGGCCGAAGCAATCGAGTTTTGCCTAGCTGGGGGCGAGAGTTGAACGGAGCTTGTCTCTGAGAAGGGCGAGACGTCCTCGCAAGACGTATGCGTGGCAACGTCTTCGCGTCGTCGCTACGTGGACTCATGCCACGGCGCTGCGGGTAGGGATTACTATAGTGGCACTAGAGGCTATTACTAAGAACCGCGGAGCGCCTCGTCAGTCGAAACAGGTTCACTCTTTAAACCCTTAAAACCATGAACCATCTAAAAGATCTATTTATCGACCAACTCGCGGACATGTATGATGCCGAAAAGCGCATTCTCAAAGCGCTCAAGAAACTCGCCAAGAATGCTGAAGCGGAGGAACTGAAAGAAGCCTTCGAGGAACATGCAGGTGAGACCGAAGAGCAGATCACCAATCTTGAGAAGGTCTTCGAACTGTTCGACGAGAAGGCCAAAGGCAAAGCCTGCAAGGCCACCATCGGGTTGTTGGAAGAAGGCGACGAAATCGCCGAGGAGCACGGTGACACGCCGGCGGGAGACGCGGCTTTGATCGCGGCCGCGCAAAAGGTGGAGCACTACGAAATCGGAACCTACGGCTGTCTCGTCGAATGGGCGCGCCTGTTGGAAAATGACGAAGCGGTAGACGTGCTGCAGGGCATTTTGGACCAAGAAGAAGCGGCGGATGAAAAGCTCTCCGGCCTTTCCGAAGAGGCCAACGCGAAAGCGCTGGCAGGAGGCGAAGACGAAGAGGGAGAGGGCGAGGAAGACGAAGAAGACGCGCCCAAGAAAGCGAAGAAGAAATAAGCACGTCGTAATCGTTGGCCTCTGAGCGGGCCTGCTCTGACGTTTTCTTAAGAAGCCGCAGACAAAGCTCTATCGAAGCCGCGCGGGAATTCCCCCGGCGGCTTTCTGCGTTTAAAGCTCTGTCGGGTTCACTTGTCCGATCGAACGCTTTTCGTTCGTTATAGCTTGAACCTGAAAAACGATGCGAAAAATCACAGCGATTACCCAGCTTTCATTGGACGGGGTGATGCAGGCGCCGGGTGGGCCGGAGGAGGATCCCAGCAATGGTTTCGTTCACGGCGGCTGGGCAATGTCTTATGGAGACGACGTTCTGCACAAAATTCTCGGTGAAACAATTGCCGACGAGTTCGCTCTCCTGCTAGGCCGGCGCACGTACGACATCTTCGCCGGTTACTGGCCGCACAACGGCGACAATCCTATCGGCAAAGCCTTCAACCGAGCGCCGAAACTTGTGGCCACGCATCGCCTCAATCCTCTCACGTGGGAGAACTCGGAGAGGATTAAAGGCGATGTCGTAGAAGAGCTTCGTCGTCTCAAGCAATCGCAGGGGCCGGAGTTCCACGTGTGGGGCAGCAGCCAGCTGTTGCAAACGTTGATGACGGCTGACCTTGTCGATGAATATCGGTTGTGGATTGCCCCCGTGGTACTCGGAAGCGGAAAGCGGCTGTTCGAGACGGGCCTGCCACCACGGCGCCTCTCATTGGTCGAATCTCAGAAAACGACGACCGGTGTTCTCATCAACACGTACCGACACGCGGGAACGCTTTAATGCGGAACGTCACCGCGGCTCGCAGCTGAGGCGTTGCCGCTGAGGACGTCGTTGCTGATGTTCCTGCATTGGCGCTTACTGTTGGTTTTGCGACGGCAGCGATTCCAGGTAAGCCGCGACGGCTTCGGCATCATCGTGGCTGAAACGAAACGCCGGCATCGGCGGTAGCGGAGCGGGCCGGCCGCCGGGGCGTTGACCGGTTTCGAGAAAATGCACGACGTCGGTTTTCGTGTAACCGCTCGGAAGGCCCGCGATGCCCGGGGCGGCTGCGGCCCAAGGCATCGGCATCGTTGGCGCGAACGCGAGGGGCGCTCCCGTCAGGTGCTTTGTCTCGATGAATTCGCCTTTTTCGTTCCGTGGCGAATGGCAATCGATGCAAAGGCTCGTTTGATGAACGATGGTGCGGCCGCGCTCGACGAGTTCTTTATGCGAAGGTGCATGGTTATTGGAAGTGCCGTGGTTTTCAGCCCACAAGGTGAGGCCGGCGACGCAGCTGCCGACCGCGAGGGCTGTGAAGACGAGGGATGAATGTGTTTTCATTTTTTGGATGGAACGTCCGGTTTAGGCACTCTGAGGCGCACTTAGGGCTGAGAATGGTTTTTGTTGCAGACTGTGGCTTGGTTCTCTGGTTCTGGAATTCTGAACTCCAAGTCGTATTTCGGAGCCGCTTGAAAAAGCCGGTCGATTTCCACCGGTTCGAGAGGCGGACGCGTTTCGGGGTTGCTCCAACGAAAAGCAGTCTCGCGGAAAAACCCGTCGAAGCCGCCTGGTGTGACAAAGACGATCATGCGGGCTGGCGTTTTGCCGCTGTTGCGAAACGTATGGGGCAGACCGCGCGGTGCGAATACCACTGCACTTTTCTGCGCGAGCCAGGAGCGGTCGCCGCTTTGAAAAGTGATTTCGCCCTCTGTAACGACGAAGACTTCGTCTTCCGCAAAGTGCACGTGCGGTGGCGGTCCGCCTCCGGGGGGAACGGTTTCGAACCAGAGAGAAACCGCGCCGCGGGTATTGGCCGCAGTCAGCTTCATAAATTGGTGGCTGGTGGCGACCCACCAGGATTCGCCCGCTTCGGGAGCGATGACGGTGATGTCGGCAGTTTGATTTTTTGCGCAGGATGGATTCATAGACAGGAGTTGTTCAACGCGATCAGCCTAACAAAACACGCCCGCGCTCCGTAATGTCCTAAAAGGATACTTCGATGCATCTATCCTTTCGAAACGCCCAAGTGGCCGACCTCGCACCGTGTTTCCGGGACCTCGGAGAGGCTTTTGCCTATGCGCCTGAGCAGCGTGAAAAAGTTCCGCAACTCTGGGCTCAGTGGCTTCAGCAAGGCGTGATGACCGCGCACGTCATCGAACGGCATCACAAAGGCGGGGTGACGGCCGAGGCGTTTTCCGCCGTGGTGTTTCTGCGCGATGGTTTTGTGGAGAATTTTCTGAAGCGAGGCGAACCCTACCTGCGCAAAGAAGTGGTTCGGCAAACGCTGGCGGGGCATTCAGTCGTTCTCACGCCCGAGCAGATGCGGCAACAAAACCGCGAGGGCGGATTGACCTTGCTCTTCCTCAACGATCCACGCGGACGCCGTGGCATGGACGACGAGCATTACCGGTTGATTGATACAAAATGGAGCGAGTCCCTCTACGAGCTGTGCGGCTGCAATCTGAAAACCATCTGGCACGAAGTTTTTGGCCCGAAGGTCATGGCTCACGTCGTTGGTTGTGGCTTGCGGTTGCGCGAGGACTGGGCGGGTTATTGGAAAGCCCGCGGCTCGATGCCTCCGGAGGACGAGCGGCCTTTCCTGATGGGTGTCACGCGCGAGGAGGCCAAACTCGCGCCGGGCACGCACGCGTCGTTTCTTTTCACCAACATCAAATCGCAATTCGGTTTCAGCCTCCGTCAGCAGGAATTGCTGGCGACGGCGCTCGAGGGCTCGACCGACGACGAACTCGCGGGCCAGCTCAACGTCAGTTCTTCCGCGGTGAAAAAACGCTGGATCTCCATCTACGAAAACGTGAGCGGGGCGCTGCCGGGCTGGCTTGAGGCGGCGGATGGGAATAATTCACGCGGTTCAGAAAAGCGCCGGCACTTGCTCAACTACCTTCGGCAGCACCCCGAGGAATTGCATCCCGCCTCCGCCTCGCGTGACTGAGTTCGAGGTTACGCCCGCGGCTTGATCTTTTGACGTAATTTTTCGGAGCGCAGGCGCGCTTCTGCAGCTTTCTCCGAACCCAGCATTCTCTCCAGGCGATCGCGGTGATTGTTCTTTTCGTCGACGCCATTCGTCGGAGAGAGATTGTACCAAGCGAGCGCTTCGACTTCGTCCTTGGGAATTCCCTCACCGTGTTCGTACATGGAGCCGATGTTGAACTGCGCGTAGGTGTTTCCTTGCAGGGCCGCTTCCATATACCAATGGAAGGCTTGGACTGGATCTTTCGTGACTCCTTCGCCCTTGGCGTAGTGTCCAGCCAGTTGTGTCTGGCAGCCGGGATCGCCCAGTTCAGCTCCTTTGCGCATCCAGCGGGCGGCCTCCGCAAGGTCCCGCTTTACGCCCTCACCGTTAAAGTAAAAGGTGCTCAGATTAAAAATCGCTAGAATGTAGTTTTGGTCGGCGGCCTTTCGGTACCAGTACAACGCTTTTTCGTAGTTGCGGGGCACGCCGTAATTTAAGGCATACATGAAGCCCAACTGCTGCTGCGCGGGAGCATAGCCTTGTTCGGCAGCTTTGGTGAACCAGTGTGTGGCCAAAACGTAATCCTTCTCGAGACCGTCACCTTCAAGATAGCGGAAGCCGATGACGTATTGATAAACCGGATCTGCGACGTCGGTGTGGTTGCGCAGTTCTTCCGGTGCGATCGGCCGCGTGAATTCGCCGGGGTTGTGAGTGTACGTGCTCGTGGCGCCCGAAGAATCAAGACTCGCTGCGGCGGTGAACACCCGGTCCGGGTTTGCTTCGGCGATGGGAGTTGGCGGAGGGGGAGGCGAGGTCGGATTTCCCGCTGTGCTGCTGATCTTCACTACCTTCACGGCGAGACGCATGCGGAGCGACTTTCCGGGAAGACTCACCAGTCCCTCAGGTAGCTTCAGGGGAGCGAACGAGCGAAGAAAATCTTTGAACCGGTTGATCTCGGCTGGGCCCGTCGGATTAGCTTTCCCGTAAATGGCATTGGGCTCATTGTAAGGCTCAATGCTTTGCCGGATCTGTATCATTCCGGTTGTTTCGGGCGAGTTGGTGAGGGATTCGATGGCGAGCATCCCGCTCTGCTTGTCGACGGCCAAAATACATTCGAGTTCGATTTCGTGGACCCATTGCGTGGCTTCGGAAGCTTGCCGCGGCGCATTCCATGGATCAGCAAACTGGTTCGATAAAGCTGCAAGAAACTGAGAGATTTCGAAGATGCGCTGCTCGTGAGAACTGGGCGTATCCCCACGCTCCTCCACTTTTGGACTGGCGCCCAACCGAGGACGGGGTTTCGGCTTTACGATGGTGGGCGCTGATTGAGCAGTTTGGTTTCGGTAGAGTTTGGCGGTCGTGTCGGTCGGACCTTCCAAAACCCAGACATGCGTCGCAGAAATCCAGGAACCGACTTTGACTTGGAAGTTTCCTCCCTCAATCGGCCAAGCGTCGGCGTATTCCCAACCGTAGGCTGAAATCGTTCTAAGGGCCAAAAGACAAAGCAGGCAGAACGTGAGTGTTTTCTTCATTTGATTTCGGCCGGTGGAATCCCGCCCACCAAGTCGTTTTCGTACTGACGGGGTTCTTAGCCAGGGGCGCTCCCATTTCTTGGAGGTAGGAGGCGTGCATGCCAAGTGCATTTCGGCCAACAAAGGATCCGGCCTCAGCGAGGGAAAAATGACGGCCAACCCGCTCGCGACGGCGCTTTCGCTCGTTACCGTTTCGTTGAGACGAGCGTCTCTTACCGTTCTTGTCCCCATGAAATCCCCATCTTTCAGAACCGGTCCGGTTTTTATTAGCGGCTTCGCTGTACTATTTTTCTTCGCGGTCGCCAGCTCGTTCGCGGCAACGTCCTCGGCGCTTTTCAACGTTCGCGACTACGGCGCGGCCGGCGACGGACATCAGCTTGAAACCGCATCTTTCAAGGCCACGATCGAAGCCTGCGCGGCGAAAGGCGGCGGCACCGTTTACGTTCCGCCCGGCAATTATCTCACGGGAACGGTTCAGTTGAAGAGTCACGTCACGCTGCATCTCGAGGCGGGGGCGACGCTCTTCGGGAGCGAGAATCCCGACGACTATCCAGCTGCCGAAAATCCCTGGGGTGAAAGCGAGCAGCGCCGCGCGTGGATCTGCCCTTTGATCTACGCCGTCGACGCGGAGAATATCACACTCACCGGTCGCGGAACGATCGATGGCCAAGGCGCGA
The DNA here is from genome assembly GCA_047600805.1 of Nibricoccus sp. Lineage (GTDB taxonomy): Bacteria > Verrucomicrobiota > Verrucomicrobiia > Opitutales > Opitutaceae > JADKHC01. The sequence continues at coordinate 2,728,963 of JASGKG010000001.1, read as the reverse complement.
TCTGGTGGAAACGCCTGCGGTTGACCCAGCCGAAGAAATTTCCGCCGGGTCCGCAAAACGACGACGACCGCGCCGAAGCTGCGAAGCTCAACCGCGGCCGGCCGAACTTGATTCGTTTTCTCCGGTGCAAAGACGTCGTGATCGAACAAGTTAACATCCGCAATTCTCCGGCGTGGAACATACACCCGCTTCTGTGCGAAAACGTGCGGGTGGACGGCGTGACGATCAACAATCCCGCTACCATGGCGCACAACACCGACGGCATTAACCCGGAGTCTTGCCGCAACGTGCAGATCATCAATTGCCGCATCGATACGGGCGACGATGGCATCACGCTCAAATCCGGCATCAACGAAGCGGGCCGCAAAATGGGCCGGCCTTGCGAAAACATCACGATCACCAATTGCGTCGTCTATCACGCGCACGGCGGCGTCACCATCGGCAGTGAAATGTCCGGCGGCGTTCGCAACGTCACGGTGAGCAACTGCGTGTTTCAAAACACCGACAACGGCATCCGCATCAAATCCCAGCGCGGACGCGGCGGCGTGGTCGAGCGCGTCAACGTCAGTGGCATCGTCATGCAGGACGTACCCACACCGTTCATTATCACCACGTTTTATTCCGGCGGAGATAAGCCCGAAGATGTTTTTCCGAAGAACGAGGGCACGCCGGTTTTCCGCGACATGCTTTTTAGCAACATCATCGCGCGCGGCGCGACCAGCGCGGGAGCGATCGTCGGCTTGAAAGAGCAGCCGATTGAAAACATCACCTTCAGCAACATCCATGTGGAGGCGCAAAAAACCTTTACCATCACCAATGCCAGCGGCGTCATCTTTCTCGATTCGGTAATCGATACCGCGAAAGGACCGGCTCTGACTCTCAAGAATTCCACCGGGATCGAGCACGAAAGATTGCGCACTCGCGTGCCGCATGCGGACACACCGCTCGTGCAAACCGAAACTCACTGATCAAATACCCCAGCCCGGCGTGCCTTCGTTTGCTTCCTGTTTCTGTTCTCCCGAAAAGTGCAGCTCCGCTAGACGTTAAACGCGCGTGGGCGTCTGCAGGTCAGAGGGAGAGTAACTCTGTTTCCAAAAACACTTCGCCGCACTCTGCGCATTTGCGTTTGCTGGGCGTGGCTCGAATTCTAAGAACCTTCCAGGAGTTGGGGATTGTTCCGCGCACGGTGATCTCCACCACGTGACTGTCGTAAGTGTCCAACGTGAACTGCATCGCGTTGCACTGGCACACGCGGGTATTTGGGGCGTATTCGGTTGAATCGTTAAAGTTCAATGTGGCACCTCATGTGATCGGGAAACGTAGCTCGTGTTCGCCGCCATTGGTAGGGGGCGAGGTTCGGCAAATGTTTCCCGATCACACCGCGTACGGTGATGGTTTTATTTCCGTGCTCAGTCGTCCGGAGCCGCGCGATACCGCCTGTGCGTGTTTCCACTGACGCCACCTCAGAAGCGCCTCTGGTCTGGCGCTTGGCCGACCTACGCTCCCGCCTCGAGAGGAGATTCAGGTGTGCTCAGCTGTTTCTCGGCATTCACGACGGCTGTACGCAGTCGCCGAACATCGACGGGTTTTGTGAGATGTTCGTTGAAGCCCACGGCTCGATAGGCAGCGATGTCTTGTTCCATGCCGTATCCGCTCAGGCAGATACCCTTTAGCGATGGGTGTAGGGTGCGGAAGTTGCGCATCAACTCGACGCCGCTTTCATCCGGGAGCCCGATGTCGGAGATCAATAGATCGCATCGTTCGCTGTCGAAGAAGGCCCGTGCCTCCGCCGCATTGCGTGCATGCCGCACAGCATAACCGGCGTGTTGGAGCAAACGCATGATGACTTTGCCGGTGTCGACATGGTCTTCCACGAGGAGAATAGAGAGCGGCCGGCCGTTGGTCGGGTGAGCGGTTGTCGCGGCGAAAGGTGAATTCGACTGCTTGTAGGGAGCGGCAAGGGGAAACTCCACGTGGAACGTCGAACCTTGGCCCGGGCCGGGCGACTCGGCCCAGATTTTGCCGCCATGCAGTTCCACCACGGCCTTTGCAATCGCGAGACCCAGCCCCAAGCCGCCGTCGCCCCGCCGACGTTTTATGCCGGCAGCGACTTGCTCGAAGGGGTGGAAGATGCGCTCGACGTCGGTCGGCGCGAGTCCCAAGCCGTGGTCGACGACGGAGACCACCACGCGGTTCGGGACAATGGCGCGTGTCACGCGGATCGTGGCCGAAACGGGACTGTAGCGCACGGCGTTCTTGAGGAGATTCCAGAAAACCTGCTCGACGCGGGCGAGATCTCCGTGGATCCAGATCTGCTCTTCCGGCCAGTTCAACTCGATGCGCTGATTCTTGTGCCTCACGTCGGGGGCGACGATGGCGCAGGCTTCCTTGATCGCCACGCCCACATCGAACGTGCGCTTCTCGAGGTCCATTTTGTTACGCGTGATCTTGGTCAGGTCCAGGAGGTCGTCGATCAGCCGGCTTTGGATTTCGACGTTGCGTTTGATGACGCCCAAATCCTCGCGGAGAGAGGCGGTGAGGGTGGAATCATTTTCGAGTTCACTGGCGAGCGCGAGCACCGGTGTGAGAGGCGTGCGCAACTCGTGCGACAGCATGGCGAGGAAATCGTCTTTGGTTCGGCTGGCCTTCTCGATTTCAGCCGCGCGTCGTTCCAGTGTGTCGCGCCGTCGGGTGAGTTCCATGAGAAGAGCGGCTTGAGCGGCGGTCCACTCGATGAGCTGGAACTGTTCCTCCGTCCAATCACTGACGTGGCGTCCGCCGCTCACGAGGACGCCAAAAAGTTGTCCTTCGATTTCGACGGGCGTCGCGATCAACGAGCGGAGCTTTGAATCGGCCATGCCTGATGTCGAGAAGTTCGGGTCAAGCTGGAGGTCGCTGACGAAAGCCGTGCGGCGATGGGTGAGCACGACCGAGCAGAGCGTGAGCGCCTCGGGCCAGTACTCGGGAAAACGCGGGCCGTCGGGTTTGCCCCATTGAGCGTGCAAGCGGAGGCGGCCCTCGGCCAAGATCAGCAAACCGACGCATTCGGCCTGTTCGCCGAGCGAATCGACCGTGCGTTGGCAAATGATCTCGACCCCCTTGGTGCTGCTGTCGAGCACACGTACGCTTTCGAGCAAACCGTGCAAAAGGGCTTCGCGGCGGCTGATGCGGTATCCGAGGTTTCGGAGTTCCTCGTTCTGACACTCCAGCTCTTCAGACTGTGCGCGAATCTCCTCGTTTTGCTGCGTGAGTTCCTCTGCCTGAGCTTCCAGTTCGGCGCGTTGTTCGCCGAGAACGCGGTTCTGTTCCTCCAAATCGCGGCGAAGCAGCATGATGCCGAAAACTACACCGGTGCCGACGGCGATGTTCACGACCGTCGTCCAAAGCCACACCTGGCGCTCATAATCGCTGGTCGTGGCCGCGTCGCTCGCGATGACGTGACTGAACTTCATGTATGCGAACACGAGAAAGACGACGGCCATTGCCACGAGGTGCCACTTCCGCCGCGTCCACACGCACACCATGAGGGGAATGACATACGAGAGGGGGGAAATCGTCTCCTTGAAGGCGACGAGACGAATCCATCCCCAGAGGCAAACGAGCACGACGACGACAACAGTGCTGAGGAGGGTGGAGGGTTTAGCGGTTCTTTTCATGGCTTGGGCTACGCTGGAAAACACAGCGGGATATGGGGCGAAGAGGTATGCCGGGCGGCGGATAGTCGGCTGTGCCGGTCACGATGTAACCTCCGGGTGAGAGTTGATCGTAGAGAGCCTTCCATAACGCCGCCGCCGTCGCGTCGTCGAGAAACACCGCCATGTTTCGCCAAAGGATCATGTCCCAAGGGCCTAGTTCGACACCTTTGAACAAATCAGCCACTTTCCAGGTGCAGCCGCGGCGCAACGCTTCGGAAACTTCGAAGCTGTCGCCTTCAAAACGCAGCTGGCTTTTCCACCGCTCCGGCAATCCCTCTGTGAGCTCGCTCGGATACACCCCTCGAGCGGCGCGAGCCACCGCAGCGGCTCGCACGTCCGTGCCCAACAGTTCGCACCGGCCGCAGAACCCGTGAAGCGAAAGCAAAATTGCCAGCGAATATAATTCCTGCCCGTTGGAGCAGGCCGCGCTCCAGATTCTGACCGGTCCTGAGGAACGCCCCAGCTGTGGGATCACGGATTTCTCCAAGGACTGAAAAACTTCTGTGTCGCGGAAGAACCCTGTGACACCGATCAAGAGCACATCGACTAAGGCTGCCGCGAGCTTGGGTTGCGCGCGAACTTTCGCGCAGGCTTGTTCTTCCGAAGCGACGCCGAGATAGCGGAGGCATGCTGGAACTCGGCGAAAAAGAGAGGACTGCCGGTAGGTTTCGCGTTTCAGCCCTGCGAAGTCCAAAATCAGTTTCACCAGTTCGCCTCCAGCGGCCGTGACTGTTTCAGCGGGCGACGTTCCGCTGAATCTGCGACTGCGTCGTTCCGGTTTCGGCAGCTTTACGCCTTCGAAACGGATGTATTCAGGCACGCTGACCGAAATTTCTGGAGAGGTGTGCATAGGGCTGTGCAATCAACCGGTCCCGAACGATCAAAGGGGGCGATTTTTCGGGCTGTCCGTTCGAAGTCAACGCCACGCTTGCGAGAAGTGGGCGCTACCGTCGCGCTCAGAGCGCCACCCCCAAAGAGGGAGCGGGCTAAAGATATCTCCTGCGACCCCCGGCGGGCTCCCGTGCTCGGGAACGGGCGTAGTGTGTCATTTCATCCCTTCGTATTCAGTTTTACGCGACGCGTCGGAACTATCGTGGGGCCTTTCCGCTGTAATGCTCATGTTTGCGATGGATTACCGTGCTCCGCAAAGGGTCCGCCTTTGCCAAAGGGCAATGCCGAAGCTGGACGCATCAAACCGGTGCTGATTCCGGCGACTGCACGTTGAGAACCCTGTTATGCAAACAACCAAAACCGACAAAGAACAAGTCGTGGGGTGGGGCTTCGAGTCGGGCTAGGAGAACGACCCGAGGCGCGCTGCGTTGCTTCGCGTTCCGCTACAGCGAATCCAACTACGCGCATTGGCTGCCGCTGATGTTGGCTGACCGGATCGCTGCGCTCGAAGGCATTCTCGCCGACGTGGTGCATGGGCGCATTCCTAATTTCTACGCGGAACGCGGTGGCTGTGCTGAATGGCGCTTTAACCGAACCAGTTTCGTGATTCGGACGCTGCTCAAGCTGGTGATCTGGACCTCGATCGCGTTGGGTTTCGTGCTGTGGATGCGATCACGGCGCGCCTGCGTCCTAGGACTGAAAGCCTAACGGCGCCGCTCGCTCGTCACGGGCACAGTTTCCCCCTGCTGAGTCACTATTCGCTTCAGATGCCGAACCCGTTAGAGGGTCGATTGGTTCGGCTCGCCTGCCGCTTTTAAGCGTAGGTGGAAAGATTTTTTCCCTTCGTATCGTCGACGTCGGGCACGGCGGACTCGGTGAGTTCCTCAATCGCGGCGCCTTCTTGCTTGATCTGGTCTTTGATCTTGGCTGCGATCGCCACGCCGTAATCTTGGCGTGCGGCTGCCCCTTGGAGATCTGGTTTGTTCAGCTGGCTCAGGTTGACCGAGGTTGAGATGTTCATCTCGCCGCTATCGTCACCCCTTGGGCTTGGCTTGAAGATACAGATCGGCAGAGCGTCAAAATGGGCAACTTTTTGGCGGCTTCTGGGGTGGATTGCCCGCCTCCGCGCGTCGGGACTTTGCTGGCTTCAGCCCACGCGCACGACGATGGTCTCGCCGCCGACTGTCACGCGATCGCCTTCGACGAGTTTTTTGCGCTTTTGTTTTTCCTCGGTGCCATTGAGCAAAACGCTTCCTTCGGCGACGAGCTGTTTGGCTTCGCCACCGCTGCCGCTCAGTCCGCCAAATTTGATGAACTGGCAGAGTTCGATCGGCACTTCGCGCACGATCACCTCGCGCGCGCTGAAGGTGGAGGTTGGTTTGCCTGGAGAGTTTTTCATGGAGATTTATTGGCGCGACTTCGGGAAAACGAGGCGGATGCCGTCCGGGTCGATGTAGATGCGGCGTTCGCGGAAGAGCGTGCCGATGGCCTGCTTGAAGGCCTTTTTGCTCACTCCGAACCGATCGCGAATGGCCTCGGGCGGGCTGTTGTCGTGGAAGGGCAGGCGGCCTCCGCTGGCGGTGAGTTCGCCGATGATGAGGTCGGTGAGTGGGGCGATGCGGCGGTAGCCGGATTTGCCGAGGGCGAGATCGAGCTTGCCGTCGGGGCGGACGCTGCGCACGTAGCCTTCGAAACGGTCGCCAATTTCGAGTCGGCCGTTGGCCTCGTTGTCGTAGAGCAGGCCGCGGTGCTTGTCGTTGACGATCATGTTATAGCCGAGCGGACTGTGGCTCATCACAATCAAGTTAACGGAATCGCCTTCGTGATACGTGCCGGGCGTTGGATCGCTGATGCGGCGGCTGAGGCGCGACGTGGCGATCAGCCGGTCAGTTTTTTCGTCGAGCACGACTTGCACGAGCACGCGTTCGCCGGGAACAACCGCGCGGTGCATTTCGCGCATTGGCAAAAGAAGATCTTTCTCCATTCCCCAGTCGAGGAAGATGCCGATGCGTGGCGTGAAGCTGACTGCGCGCAACATCGTGCATTGGCCGAGCATTGCCAAAGGCTTTTGTGTGGTGGCGACAAGACGGTCTTCGGAATCGCGGTAAACAAAAACGTCGATCGTTCCGCCGACCACCGCGCCCGTCGGAACGAGCCGCCCTGGCAGCAAGATTTCGCCGTGCGTGCCGCCGTCGAGGTAGAATCCGGGCGGCGCGCTGCGGACGATGCGAAGGGAATTGCTTTTGCCGATAACAGCCATGCCGACGAAGGTGGACGCAACGGGGCGCGTTGGGGAGTTAAATATGTGCGAAGGGTGAAAAGCGTCCGCCGCCTCGGAAAAAGCGGCCCGAGTTGCCGACGCGCTCGCCATGGTTCTCGTAAATATCCGCGCCCCGCGTCCGTGAACTCGTGGCCCGTTCGTTGAATGTATGACCGCCGATCTCAAACCCTTCGCTCGCCGAAATCGCTTATGAAAAAACAAACTCCCAAGAACACGATTTGCATTTGGTATAACAAAGACGCTGAGGACGCGGCTCGCTTTTATGCCGCCACGTTTCCGGACAGCAAAGTCATCGCGGTGCACAAAGCGCCGGGCGATTATCCGTCGGGCAAAGAGGGCGATGTGCTCACCGTGGAATTCACCGTGATGGGAATTCCGTGTCTCGGTCTCAATGGCGGCCCGGAATTTCAGCACAGCGAAGCGTTTTCCTTCCAGGTCGCAACCGATTCCCAGGAGGAAACGGACCGCTATTGGAACGCGATCGTCGGCAACGGCGGGCAGGAAAGCCAGTGCGGGTGGTGCAAGGACCGCTGGGGCCTGTCCTGGCAAATCACGCCGCGTGTGCTGACCGATGCCTTCAACGCCGGCGGCGCCAAGGCCAAGCGCGCCTTCGAAGCGATGATGGAGATGGGCAAAATCGACGTGGCGAAAATCGAGGCGGCGGTTCGCGGGTGAGCGGTGAATAAAAAAGCCGGCCGCAACGGGGCCGGCTTGCTGTAATCATCTGGAAGCTGACGCAGGACGCCGCCTGCGTCTCGTTGCCTCACATGTGCTCTTCGTAGGTGATGTCGATCTTGGCGGCGAAGGCCTTTTTCTTGGCCTCGCCTTGGAAGCGGACACTGTTGGTGCGGTCGTCGTAGATGTATCCGTTTTGTGGATCGGCCGCGACTTCCTGCCCGTCAACCAGCACGCGCAGGCTCTTCTTGTAGAGCGTCGAGCCTGGCGGCACGGGATCGAGCGCGACCGCGACGGTTTCCGCGATGCGATCGCCGAGCGCGGCGAGCGCGCCGGAGAAATCGCCTTCGATGTTCAGCACGGTGCCGTTGGTGAGTTCGGCGGCGCGGCGATGTGAAACATTGTTCGGTCCGACGACGGCGTGCATCTCCAGTTTTCCGCGCTTGTTGCCTTTCACGATGATGAAGGGCTTCAGCACCCACTGCTCGATGTAACCGTCGAGGGTGATGCGTTTCTGCGGATTGCGCGCGTTGTACTGCTTGATCAAGTCGGGCAGCTTGCCGTCTTCAACCCACTCGGCCTGCTGCTTGCCGTCCTTCGTATCTTTCCACGTGGCCATGCGCGTTTCTTCTTCGTCCATGAAGAACACCACGATCGTGGTCGCCTCGGGCCTCAGGAACGCGTGCTGCTTGTTGTAGTAGCCGGCAACGAAGTTGTAGACTGAGGTGAACGCCGTTCGGTTGCTGTCGCCGTTGGTGCCTACTTTGACCAGTTCGGCAAAAATGCTGTCGGGCGTTTTAGGGGTCACCCACGGCTGATCGAGCGCCGGGAGCGTGACGAGCGTGCCGTTGCTCGCGACCTTCTTGGTGATTTGCTTCGGTTTTCCCTTGCGATCGAGCACCGGGTTGCCGGCCTTGTCGAGTTGGGTAGAACGCACTTCCTTGAAATACTCCTGGTCGTTGGCGCCGCGGGAAAGGTCCGCATTGACGAAGTCCGTCGTGAGCACGCCGATGCGGTAATCGAGATCGCGCTCGCGGAAGAGCTGGCGGAAACGGCTCAAGTTCGCGGCGATCCGGTCCTGGTGCGCGGCCATCGACGGCGAATTGTTGATCACGAAAACGAGGTCGACCTCGCGGCTCTTCGAGCGATCAGCGACCACGTGTTTAGGATGGCGGATCGGTTCGACCTTGATGCGGACCGTGTTGTCGACGCCGAACTGCTGGTGGTTTTCGTCGAACGTGTAGTAGCCGAACTTGTCTTCGCCGACAAAACCCGGATTTGGGGCGTAAGTAAGCTGGCCGGTGGCGCGGTCGAGCTTGGCGGTGCCGTTTTGCGGCTTGGCTTTGTCATCGAGCACGTAGGAAACCTTCGCGTTGGTAATGCTTTCGCGCGCCTCAGCTGTCATGAAATCCTCGTGGCTCGGGAGCTTCTGTGACACGGGCCAGTTCGGGCGCGTCGTGAGCATGACCTCGCTGACTTTCATGAGGCGATCGCGCGTGGTGCTGACCTGCATTTTGTCCAACACGAGCGGCGGTGGCAGCTTCAGGGTGATAACGACTTTGTTCTTAAAAATGAGACCAGTCGTTTCGTTGCGCACGGTATAGGCGAAGGAGTCGGTGCCCTCGTAATTGTCTTCGGACTGATAAACGAAGTAACCGAGGTGCGACGTCTTGTTGGTGAAGAAATCGTCCGAGTCGCCGCCGGCCATGCCGACGCGGCCGTGCTGCGGTTCTTCGGTGATCGTGAAAACAAGATCGGCGTTAGCTTGCCCGCCGGTGAGTTCCTGCGCTGCGAAAAGTTGACCGTTCGCATTGCCGTCTTCGGTTTCGAACTCCATCGGTTTGGTGGAAACGATTGTGTCGGCATCGGCGGCCGCGGGAGTGTCGGCGCCGAAAAGCGGCGTGAAGGCCAGCATCCACAGAAAAGAGAGAAGGCCGAGCGAAGTGCGGGCGTTATGTTTGTTGTTCAAAGTGTTGAAGGTCATGCGACGAGTAGGAGTGTAATCAGTCACGCGAGCCGCGGCTAAGTTCCTCAAGACGAGGGCGGAGCGCGATGAAACACGTGTAAAGAACCGCTTGCGCAAGGCGAAGCGCAAAGTGGAAAAGTCAGTTGGACCGAATTTTGGGTTTCAACTGCCGGGGACGACGGGCGCGCACGTCTGGAGTAGACAGAATGAACAAAATAGACCGAATGGGCTGAGATGTTCTCATTCTGTTGATTCGGTTAATTCTGTCTAAAGGTTGGTAGATCGGAACTGACCTGGGTCAGCCACACCATCAAAGGGGAACCTGTTCAGGCGCGTTGCGGCCTTCGCGATCTTTGCGTTAAACTGGTTCGAACGGATCGGAAACTTAAACGCAAAGGTCGCTGAGAAGAGGGGAGACAGACTGAAAAAAACTAGACCGAATGAGCTGAGATGCTCTCATTCTGTTGATTCGATTAATTCTGTCTAAAGGTTCGTGGATCGGAACTGAGCGGAGGCCCGCATCGCCAACCCCGCGCTTGCGCTTTGCGTGCGAGCTCTCTACCAAAACCAATCTCACCCGGCATTTCTGGCGGCCGGAACCAACTTAGAGCACTCAAACATGAATCTTGCCGAGGAATTTGCCGCTTGGGTCCGCGAGCCAAGCCGAACCAATGAAGAGCTCTTTCTGGCCGAGCTGTTGATCGAGGAGGGGCACGGCGTTTGGCGACGGATCACGAAAGCGCCGTGGTCCCGCACCGACTTCGATGCGTTGGCTGCCCATCGCAAGCGCCGCATGCTCAACCCTGCGTATCGTGCGAAGCTCAATCGGGAAAAGCTCGCGCACACCGTCGAGGCGTGGGCTGAGATGGACGAAATCTCGAACCACGTCTATGAAGACCGCCCGGTCCGCGACCTCTCGGCGCTTCGGTTTTTCCCGCACCTCAAAAAGCTCGAACTCCGCTCCGATCTGGCGGACTTGTCCGGACTGGAGGTGTTGCAGTCGCTGCGCCAGCTGGAGTTGCGCGATACGAGGCTGGCCGATCTCGGGCCGTTGGCGAAACATCCGCAACTCGAGAAAGTCTCGCTGGATCTCGAGTGGCCTTGGCCGGCTTTGGCGAGTCTGGCGACTTTGCCGCAGTTGAAAGAGTTGCTCTTCGAAGGAAACATTTTGGCGCTGGCCGAGGTGAAGGAACTCCCTGCCGTGGAGACCGCGACGTTTGGGCGAAGTTTTTATCGGTCGACGGTTCCCCTGCGTGTTCTGGAGGAGGCGCCAGCCATGCCGCTGGTGCGCGATTTGACGCTGCACTCGACCACAGACTTGCGGGGTTTGGAGCGTTATGAACGGTTGGAGAAACTGAAAATCGGCGGACCGTTCGAGGACCTTTCGCCCTTCGGCTCCCTCTCGCATCTGCGCGAGCTCACGCTCTCGGGCGAACGATTTTCGGATCTTGCTCCGCTCGCGCGCCTGCCGCACCTGCGCACGCTCGAGCTGAATCGCGAACACGGCCTCGACCTCACACCGCTTTCCGACTCGCCGAGTTTGCGCTCGGTGAAGTCCAACTGCGAAGTCCTCAAGACCGAGCTGGCCACGTTGAACGCTGCGCTCGGTTTCATCGATGTGTCGGACTTCCTCGCGCCCGAGCCGCGCCCCGTGCTTCCGCTCCGTTTCTTGACGTGGCGCCCGAGAGATCCGGAGTACACAGACCTGAACCACGAACGGCAGCCCGATGAGCGCATCGCGGCCTTCGGCGACGACCCGCTGCTCAAGCCCGCGGAGAAAAAATGGTTCTCCCTCCTCGTGCGCGAGAAGCTGAAACCGTTTGGCGATGAGAGGTGGATTCAGTTTAGCGGGCTGGGTGATACGCTGATGGTTAAACTTTTCCGCCCCCACGAAGCCCTCAGTCTCCGGCAAATGATCGACGCGCTGCATCCGTTGCTGAGACTCACGCGCTTCCATTGGGAGTTCATATTTGACGTGGAGCTCAATGGAGATCCCGATGAGGACGATTGGGAGAGGCCCGACTACAGTGTGTTCGACGCTGAACGCGAACGCGAAGAGTGGGAGGACACGCAGGAGCGGATCAGGGAGCGCAAAGAAATGCTGGAGCGCGAACACCAGTTAAATCTCCAAAAACAACAAGGCCTCGCCACCGACACCGGCGCTTCCGAGGACACCGAGGACGAACGGGATGATGGAGCCAAACCGGAGGAGCCTGCCGCGTCGAAGGACGACGCTGAAGAGGACGAAGATGACGACGACGAGTTTGTCGACGACCGGAGTTTCAGACTTTGGATTAGCAACGACATCGTCTGGATGACCGAATGCGAAGCCGACGACGTCGTGGAGTTTCTCGGCCCCGTAAAGCTTGAGAACTGGCACCAGCTGCCCGAGCCGCCTGCCGAGCGTCCCTACCTGCACGATTGGTGAGAGTAAGGATTTAAACGCAAAGGTCGCAAAGAGTGCAAAGACGGGGGTGACAGAATGAACGCGAAGCGCGGCAGCGGATGTGCGTTTCGTTGCATAGATTCGCTCTCTTCCAGTGCCTTCTACGTTTTGTTTAGCGAAAGATGCTAGGTTGGGCACGGGATGCGTTTTGACAGGGGGAGACAATCTGTTATCACGGGCTCTGCTCACTTGGTTAGGAGAAAGTCTTTTTCCCGCTTCTATGAAAACGAGTTTGGTTCGCAGGAGGTGTTTCGGCCCCATCCACGCTTCGCAATTTCCGGCCACCTTGTTGGTCGGTCGGTCCTTACCGCTGGGGGGCGTCCCGCGCTTGCCTGGCTGGTGCTTGGCGGTTGTCGGTATTATCTTGTTGGGCTGGTTGGATGCAGCGCACGCGTCCGCCGCCACCCTTGCGGCGGATGGCAGGAATACAGTTTTCATTAAAGCCGACGGCACCGTCTGGAGGGTTGGCAATGTTCTCGCCGGCCAGCCTGGCCACGGCACGCCGGTGCAAGTGAATGGAATTGTCGACCCCACGGCGATGGCGTCGGGCGGCGACTACCAAGCGTTTATTAAAAAAGATGGTACGCTATGGACAGTGGGAAGTAATGGTTATGGTCAGCTTGGCGATGGCACGACAACCACCCGCAGTACACCGGTGCAGGTCATCGGTGGAACCAGTATTTCGGCCGTTGCGATAGGCGGCGGCCACACAATCTTTCTGAAGACCGACGGCACGCTTTGGGCGATGGGACTTAACGACGCCGGCCAACTCGGCGATGGCACGACCACCAACCGCAGTGCGCCGGTACAAGTCAGCGGCGGCACGAATGTCACGGCCGTCGCCGCCGGAGCTTACCATACGGTTTTCCTGAAAGCGGACGGCACGGTGTGGGCGACCGGATCTAACTACCTCAACCAGCTCGGCGACGGGACCACCACGAACCGCAGCACGCCGGTGCAGGTCAGCGGTGGAACCGATGCCACCTCGGTCTCTGCCGGAGCCAATCACACGCTCTTCATAAAAAGTGACGGCACGCTCTGGGCTGTCGGTAGCAACTCGTTTTGTGAGCTGGGCGACGGCACCTCGGTATCTCGCAGCACGCCGGTCCAAGTGGTTGGCGGCACCAACGTCGCTGCGGCGTCGGGTGGCCGTTCGCACACCGTTTTTCTGAAGAAGGACGGTACGCTTTGGGCAGCGGGATTTAATTCCGCGGGCGAACTCGGCGATGGCACGACATCGACGCGTGCCACGGCGGTGCAGGTGATCGGAGGGACCAACGTCATCGCTGCCGCTGCCGGGGGCTCTCACACGGTGTTTCTAAAGCCGGACGGCACGATTTGGGCAATGGGTTCCAACTACTATGGTCAGCTGAGCAATAGCACGTACACCATCGGAGGTGTGAGCACTCCCACCTTGCTGAACCAGTCCATCGTGCTAACCCGCGTGGGCGACAAAGCCGTGTCCTCGGGCTCCTCGTTGAATTTCACGATCACCGCCACCGACTTGGAAAATAACCCGCTGACGTTTAGCGCCAGCGGCCTGCCTCCAAGCGCGACCTTTAACCCGTCCACGAGAACGTTTACCTGGAACCCGGTTAACAAGTTGAGCGACTATTTCTATGTCACCTTCACGGTCACCGGCGGGCTTTCCCAGGCGTCGGAGACCATTCACATCACGGTGACCGATACCAATGCGCCTTCGATTCCCACTGGTCTTTCCGGCAGCGCTTCCTCGGCGACAGCGATTCTGCTCACGTGGACGCCTTCGACCGACGATGTGAGCGTCGTGAGATACAATGTGTATCGGAACGGCGTGCAGGTAGGCACCAGCAGTACCGCGTCGTACTCCGATACGGGACTTCAATCCGGTACTGCTTACAACTACACGGTGTCGGCGACCGATACCTCCAACAACACGTCAGCTCAGTCTGGCTCCATTAGCGTGAAAACTTCCATCACCGGCGTGCAGACGCGAAACGTGACCAACATGAGCACGCTCACCTCTGCGCTCGCGGAAGCAGCCGCCAACCCCGCAGCTACCTTCACGATCAACATGGCGGGCGGCACCTACGCGCTCGGTTCCACGCCGTTGCCGAACCTTTCTTCCGCAGGCGTCACCCTTCAGTCCCCGCTCACACCGCCTTATGCGATCATCGATGCGGCCGGATTTTCTGGGGACGCCGTGTTCGACGTCGCTGCCAGCAACGTGACGATCTCCGGCGTCACGTTTAAAAACGTGGCGAACCGCGCGATCACGATTCAGCCCGGCGCGAACTCCGGCTCGATCCTGGGCTGCAGCTTCTACGGCGCGAGTGCCCACGCCGCCATCTTTGGCCGCGGCTGTTCAAACTGGATGGTGCTCGTCAACGAATTCTACGACATCGCCGGCACCACCAGCACGGCTGAGCCCGCCGTCTACTTTTGTGAGGGCTCCACTAATTTGGCGGTGGCGAATAATCTCTTTCAGGACTGCGACCGCGGAATCGGTTTCGGCACCGGCGCGCGCGAGAACAACGGCTCCGTCTGGCTCTTCAACAACATGATCTCCGACACGCGCACCGCGAGCTACGCCGGCCCGAGCATCAGCGTCGCATACGTCACGTCGGGCGCCGCCCGCATCGAAAACAACACCGTGTATCAATTGAGTAGTTACGCGAACGCTATCGAATATAACAACAACACGGCCACGATCACCGTCCGAAATAATCTCACCAACAAACCGCTCCGCGCCACGAACAGCCCGTCCGTCGTCTTTGCCACCAACAATGCCTCGGCCGTGGCTGCCTGGTTTAAGGACGCCAACGACGGCGATCTTCGCCTGGCCTCCGCCATCGCGGGAGTCGTGGATGTCGGCACAATGATCTCTGACCTGACGATCGATATTGAAGCCGACGCCCGGCCCTCGGGCGCGGGGTGGGATATTGGCGCCGATGAATACATCCAAACCACCACGCCAGGAGGCGGCGGAAATCCGCCTGCCAACCCGAGCACTCCGGCCTCCAGCGGCGGTGGCGGAGGAGGCGGTGCGCCAAGCTATTGGTTCGTCTGCGCCTTGCCGCTGCTCGCCCTCGCCCGCAGAGTCTTCAGCCGAAAATGCAGTGCGTGCAAGGGTTGAGCAAAAGACGAATCGCTAATCCCAAGGCTTGTTCCCAACCGCAGAGGACGCCGCGAATGCAGAGCTGTGAAGAGCTCTGCGGGTTATTTCGGGTGAGACAGAATGAAAAAAATGGACCGAAGGAAGCGAGGTCTGCGTTCTGTCATTCGGTTAATTCTGTCTAATGGTTATAGGATCGACCTGGGCTAGGCAGCGCTGTCGGCCCCGTTGGTTCGGCTAAAGCGTCTCTCTGCCGCCGTGTTTTCGCAGGATCTCGGCGACGTCCTTGAAGCCTTTTTCCACGGCGATCTTGAGCGGGGTTTTTCGGAAGCCGTCAGGGGAATTGGGATTGGTCGCACCGTGGGTGAGCAGCCACTCGGTCATCTCCGCTCGGCCGTCCCTCGCTGCGGCGCTGAGGGCTTGGTTGAAATCCACGGCGTCGGCCGGCAGATGCGGTTTGATGGCTTCCGCGATGGCCACCTCGCCGCTGATCGCCACGTGATAAAGCAGCGTGAGATTATGCGGCCCTTTCACGGTCGCGGCTTGCGGCGAAATTTTCAGCAGGGAAACCACCGTCTCCGCGTAGCCCAGCATGGCCGCACAGAACGTGTCGATGCGTGCGCCCTGCGAAAGGAGATATTCGACGATATCGCGGCGTCCGACGTGAGCCGCGCCATTCAAGCCCGTCTCCCAATCGCCGATGCCGACGTTTCCGGTGTCGACCGACGCAAACACCAGCCGCGGTTCGCGGGCGAGCATCCCTTTCACTTTTTCGAGATCGCGATGCGCGGCCGCGACGAATTCCGCGGCCAAGGCCGTCTCGTGCGTGGGCCGAACGCGATCCTTTGGCGGTGCGGACGACGGCGTCGACATGGGTTTGCCGGTGTCCTGCCCGTACAAGGCAGGCGCAGCAGTCGAGGCGATGAGGGTGGCTGATTGGGCGAGAAACGTGCGTCTTTGGATTTTCATAGTGAGGGGCAATCGGCTTCACAGGCGCCGCGAGGTTCGCGATGCCCTGCGCAGCGAAGTAACTCGATGGTTCTGAAAACTCAAACGGCCCGCGCGGCTTCGCGACCCTAGCGGTCTTTGCGTTGAAAAGGTTCGGTAGGGATCGGGTTGGACACGAAAGGCGCCAAGGAACGCAAAGAAGTCGTATTTGGATTATATCTCACCTCGTGTCTGCAGGCTCGTCACTTCGACTCCTCTGCGTGCTCAACGAACTCTGCGCTCAAAAAGATCGACGTTCGGAGTTTGAACCGCAGAGGAAGCGGAGAACGCAGAGAAGAGGTTCGGTAGTGAACGGTGGAAGGCCTGTTTGAAAGAAATGCGGGCATGAAAAAGCCGGCGCCCTTTCGGGCGCCGGCCAAACAACCAGGTCCGTATCACAACCCCCCATCGCGCATCATCGGTGGGAGGTAAATTATTTCACTTGGTTGGTTCGGCACCCGGGGTGCCATTCTTTTGGTTGGTGGCGTCGTCGCGTTTGGGAGCGCGTTCGATGTGGCTGGCGGTCTGCCAGGCGCGCATCACCTCGGCGTTGCGGCCGTACTTGTTGGTCACGACTGCATCGAGATCGTTCACGGCCTTCATCCCTTCGGCGATGAGAAGCCCCACGGCTTTGGTTTTCCCTACGGCAGCGGTCGTGCCGCTCTTGAGCGCGGTTTGCGATTCGCGGATGGCTTTTACGTCGTCTTCGAGGTTTTTCACGAATTCGGCGGGCATTTCATAATCAAGGAAGAGCGGGGCGACGCCGTCCTTCTTCAAAGTGGCCACAAACGTGTCGGCGGCGGTGAGGAGGGAGGCGGGGTTTCGGTCGCGGATGATGAAAGGGTCATCGAAGCCCGGTTTTTCCTGGGCAATGGCACGCGCGGTTTTGGCGATGGCCTTTAGATCGAGAAGCAAGGCGTCGAGGAGCACTTCGACCGAAGTCATGCGAGGAGGGACCTGCTGGACTTTGCTGACGTCGAGCTGCGCGATCACCTCGGCGAGGGTGACGCGGCCCTTGGCGCCCTTCGAGCCAGGTGGAAGATCCTTGAGGTAGTCGTTTCCAAAGGCTTCGGCTCTGGTGAACATGTCGTAGCGGCGTGATTCTTTATCATTCATGATGGTATTTCAGTAGTGTTTGTGGGTTTTGTGTAGGAACTCCCGTTGGACCTCCGGCGAGGTTCGGTGAAAACCGTAAGCCAGAACCAAATGCAAGATATTATGGTTATTTTAAAAATATCTTACAAAAGGTTCGGTAAACGGAAGGGTCCGGTGTAGGGGATTCCCTGATTTTTGCCGCTTTAGACGGGTTGGGTAGGAATTCAGCTTGCAGCGCTGCTTGTCGGGCGGCGGCGGACGGGGTCATGCGCAGGTCGGGCTACGGCTGGCCCGCGCTTGGGTGGGGAATGCCGGCGTTGGTGCCGGCGCTGACTCGCTGCGACGGACGATTGTCATCTTGCGACGGACCGTTGGATCGCTGCGGGCTGCAAATTGCTTGCATGGATGAGCGATTGTCACGCTGCGACGGCGTCCGGATCGCAACCGATTGGCAATTGCCGCTCCCGGATGGCCTGCTGTCACGCTGCGACGAACGATTGGCTCGTTGCGACGAACGATTGTCACGCTCGGTTGGGGCTCTGTCACGCTGCGCTGATCGATTGTCACCTTGCGACGGCCCGCTGTCACGCTGCGACCATCGATTGACACGCTGCGACGCCCCTCAGCACGCAACTGACCTGCAATTGCCCCCATTTTTGAGGCTTTGGAACGCGTTTTTCGGCGTCTGTCTCGCGTTTTTCAGGTCTGGAACCGCGTTTTCCGAGTCCGGACAGTCTGCGGGGGGTGCACCTGTTACCTATGTCTCCGGTCTGTACACGGCGGTCCGTCCCTACCTGGAATGGGGCGTGACTGTTCTCACTTGCGCGCCCGTGAGCGACGCTGGGGGTTGAAAAGGGATTGGCCGAACCAGCGTGTCTCCCCTTCTTTCGTTCCCATTCATGAGTGTAGATCAGTGGTGATAAGTGGCTCACTCAAACAAGCGTGTCGGGGACGACCCGCTCCACCTTGGAGTAAGAGCGCGTAAACGGCTGGTTGGGTGCCGAGGTTTTAGTTCCAGCTTTCCTGAGTTCCAGATTGGAGTGATGAATGAGCGCCTATGAGCGGAAATTAGCGGTGTGAAGGTTCTCGGCAGTAACGTGTTTGACGAACCAATGATCTCTGATTCCCCTCGTTCCCATTCATGAGTGTGAATCAGTGGTGATAAGTAGTTACTCAAACAAGCGTGTCGGGGACGACCCGCTCCACCTCGGAGTAAGAGCGCGTAAACGGCTGGTTGGGTGCCGAGGTTTTAGTTCCAGCTTTCCTGAGTTCCAGATTCGAGTGAGGAATGAGCGCCTATGAGCAGAAATTAGCGGTGTGAAGGTTCTCGGCAGTAGCGTGTTTGACGAACCAATGATCTCTGATTCCCCTCGTTCCCATTCATGAGTGTAGATCAGTGGTGATAAGTGGTTCACTCAAACAAGCGTGTCGGGGACGACCCGCTCCACCTCGGAAGAAGAGCGCGTAAACGGCTGGTTGGGTGCCGAGGTTTTAGTTCCAGCTTTCCTGAGTTCCAGATTGGGTTGAGGCAGGTGAACGGCGCGGCGGAGATACGAGGTAGGGCGAAAGGTCGATTCTAAAAAGGGAAAGATCGGTTGTCCCGAGCATTGTCACGAGTGAGCGGGCGGGCAGGATGGCGGGCTCATGTCTGTTGCTGCACTTGCCAAACCTGCGCTTGCTACACGCCTGGCTTTTCTCGCCGCGGGATTCATCATGGCGTGTTGGGCGCCGCTGGTGCCTTACGCGAAGGCGCGCGTGGGCGCGGATGACCGGCAACTCGGTTTGATGCTGTTGTGTGTGGGCATTGGTTCATTGATCGCCATGCCGCTCACGGGGTGGGTGAGCGCTCGCTCAGGCAGCAAGCCGATGATCATTGGCGGTGGGTTGGGGATGGTTTTGTGTCTCCCGCTGCTCGCGTCGGCCGACCGCGCCTCCGTGCTCGCGGCGGCCCTCCTTGGGTTTGGCGCGTCGCTCGGCACGCTCGACGTGGCGATGAACATCCACGGTGTCGAGGTGGAGCGTCAGAGCGGGCGTCACCTCATGTCTGGTTTTCACGCGATGTTTAGCCTCGGCGGCATCTTTGGCGCGGGGGCGATGACGTTCCTCCTGTCGGTGGGTATGGCTCCGCTGGCGGCGGCGTTGGGAGCGGCGGGAGCTGGTTTGGGATTGATTGCGCTGGCGTGGCCTCGGTTGTTGCAGGCCCGTGGAGCGGCGATCCCCTTGGTTTGGCCTCACGGGATGGTAATGTTCGTGGCAGGGCTCTGCGCGATCGCGTTTCTGGTCGAAGGTGCGATTTTGGATTGGGGCGCGTTGTTGGTGATCGGAAGGAAACTTGTGGGGGCTGAGCATGGCGGGCTTGGCTATCTGTTGTTCTCGGTGGCGATGACGGTGGGGCGCCTATCGGGTGATGCTGTTGTGGCGCGAGTCGGCGATCGGCGGATTCTGATTTGGGGCGGCTTTGCAACGGTCGCGGGTTTTGCCGTCGTGCTCCTGGCGCCGGCCGCGTGGCTCGCCATGTCGGGCTTTTTGTGGGTGGGACTTGGTGCGTCCAACGTCGTGCCGGTGCTGTTTCGTTTTGCGGGCAGGCAAACCGTGATGCCCGTCGGGCTGGCGGTGGCGGCGATCACGACAACCGGCTATGCGGGTGTGCTGGCCGGACCGGCCGCGGTGGGTTTGGTATCGAAATCCCTTGGGTTGACTGCTGCCTTTTGGGTGCTGGCCGCGTTGTGGGCCTTGATCCCGCTGAGCGCGCGCCGCGTGACTGTTCTTAAACCTTGATCCAGGTACAATGACGCCCTCGTCTCCCCAATCCCTTCCCGAAGCTACCACATCGAGCGGAAAACCCCGTTACGAAATTCTCGACGGCCTCCGCGGTGTGGCGGCGCTCACGGTGGTCCTGTTTCACTTATTTGAGGCGCACAGCGGCGGCGACGCTTTTGTCCAAAAGATCAACCACGGGTACCTGGCCGTGGACTTCTTTTTCATGTTGTCGGGATTCGTGCTCGGGTACGCGTATGAGGACCGCTGGCACAAGATGGGCTATCTGGACTTTGCACGCCGCCGCCTCATTCGACTCCAGCCGATGGTGGTCATGGGTGGGTTAGTGGGCGCGGTGTGTTTCTATTTTGGGGCATCGGAGATGTTTCCGGCGATCGCGGCCACGCCCGTGTGGAAGTTCGTGTTAATCGGAATTCTCGGTGCGCTGCTGGTTCCTGTTCCCCAAAGCGGAGACATTCGCGGATGGAATGAAATGTATCCGCTGAATGGTCCGGCCTGGACGCTTTTCTTCGAGTATCTGGCGAATGCTGCTTATGCGCTCGTGTTGCGGCGGCTGGCGGTGCGCACGCTGGCGTTTCTCGCGCTCGTGGCAGGGATCGTGACGTTTCATTATCTCCTGACCGGCAGCAGAGCGGACATGATCGGGGGCTGGTCCCTGGACGCGGCGCAGTTGCGAGTCGGTTTTACGCGGCTGGCGTATCCGTTTGTCGCTGGATTACTGGTTTTCAGGCTGGGCCGGCTCATTCCGGTGCGTCACGGGTTTTGGGTCTGTGCGGTCGTTCTGGTGACACTGCTGTCGATTCCGCGGCTCGGGACGCGTGATATGCGGTGGCCGAACGCCTTGTACGAGGCGGTGTGCATCACGTGCGTGTTTCCGCTCATCGTGGCGACAGGTGCGGGCAGCCATCTCTCCGGCTCGCGCTCGCGTTCGGTGTGCCTGTTCCTTGGCCGACTATCGTACCCGCTCTATATTTCGCACTATCCTTTTATCTATTTGTATACCGCCTGGGTCGCACGCGCCGGCGTGAATATTCGTGCCGCGCTCCCGATGATGGCTGCAACGCTGTTCGCGATCCTGACGCTCGCGTACCTCTCGCTGCGTTTTTTTGACGAACCTCTGCGCGCGCGCCTCAACCAGCCGAAACGCACCTAAGGTTGAGCTGCCGAGCGTGCCGTTTGTCTCTTTGGATTGGCGTTGGACTCGTCGCGGCGTTTATCGGGCAGGTCTTTTTGCTCGCGCGGTGACGTGACGCGGGCGGCGTTGAGGGCGGACGGCCCGGCGGTCTATCCCTACCGAGAACGGGCGCCACCTGTTCTCATATGCGCATGTGAGCGACGCTGGAGGAGGTGGAAGACGAATTTGCCGAACCAGCGTGCAGAGTGCCCGCTCCACCTCGGACGAGAGGGCCTCCTGACTGCCGTGTTTGTGTCCAGGGCAGGGCGGTCAGGATTTGAAGAAGGACGCCTGCGGCTGTGTGCGCTGCGATGGGTGTTCTGCGCGACGAGGGCACGAAGCGGGCCGGCTGGCTTGGGACTGAGTGTTTGTTTCGGCAGAAGCGGTTGCGACTGCGCCGGCCATCTGGAGTAGTTCGGTTGTGCTGACCCGCAGCATCTGGGCTTGGGCATTCAGTTCCTCGGCGGCGGCGGCGCTTTCTTCCGCGTTGGCTGCGGTCGATTGCGTGACCTGGTCGATCTGGGAAATGGCTGTATTGATTTGGCCGACGCCTTGTGACTGTTCGCGGGATGCGACGGAGATTTGTGCGATTAGGTCGTCGAGCTTGCGGGCTTTTTCGACGATCTCGTGCAGATGCACCGCGACCTTGCCGTTGATCTCCACGCCGTGGCGGCTTTTGATGAGACTGTCTTCGATGTTCGCAGCGGTTTCCTTGGCTGACTGAGCGCTGCGTTGGGCGAGGTTGCGCACTTCTTCGGCGACGACGGCGAAGCCTGCGCCGGCTTCTCCTGCGCGCGCGGCCTCCACCGCTGCGTTGAGGGCGAGGATATTGGTTTGGAAGGCGATCTCGTCGATGGTCTTCACGATCTTGGCGACGTTGTCGCCGGACGTGCGGATTGCCTCTACTGCTTGGGAAAGTTCGGCCATACCCGTGGCGCCCAGCTCAGCGACCTTTCGGGTTTGCGAGGCCAGCTGTTTTGCCTCCTCAGCTGAGTCGACATTGCGCTGGATCGTGCTGGATAACTCCTCGAGGGAAGCGCCGGTTTCCTCCAATGAAGCCGCTTGCTCGCTTGAGCCGGAGGCGAGGCTCTGGCTCATGTTCACGACCTGTGACGAGGCGCTGGTGACCTGATCGGAACTCGTCTCGACCTCGTTGGCGATCGCTTTCAGTTTGCCCGTGATCGATCGGCTCACCGCGAAGCCCAAGCCTGCGGCCAGCAACACTCCGATGATGATCCCGATCAGGCTGGCGGTTTCCACCTTCGAGGTCTGTCGGTGAAAATCTTGCTCCAACTCGGCCGTGGTATTCGCGTCGAATTGCTGAACCATTGCAACGATCTTGTCGATGGCGTCTGTTGTAGCTCGGTCGATGCCCTTGACCAAAGCGTCGACGGTGGCGGCCGAGCCCGGTTGCCCCGGAGTAAACGACTGGAGAGCGGCGCGATATTTTTCGCCCAATTCGGCGTGGCTTTTTAGACACACATCGACCGGCGCAACATCGATGCCCTGCTGTGCGAGCAGACCTCGGAGTGCTTGGAGATCTTTTCGCATCGCGGCCTCCTGATCGCAGAAGTTGCCGTAGTATTTGTCGTATGTGGCGCGATCGTTGCCGCCACGGAGCAGAATATCTTTCCATTCCTGAACCTGCTTTTTGAAATTCACCTGCGCCGAACGCGCGAGATTGATGGATTCGGCCAGGAAGCGACCGCGCTGTTTCAGCTGCGAAGAAATAGCGTCGGCCTGAGAAACGGCGCGGTAGACGCCCCAATACCCGCCCAAGCCTACGATCATCGTGATCGCGGCGACAGAAAAGAAGCCGGCAAAGAGTTTCCGCGGGACGGTGTTCAACTTAACGAATAGCATGACGTCCGAATATCGACTGCCAGGGAGGAAACGTTAGCCCGCATTACCCCAACTCGGCAGGGAAAACCCTTAAGGGGGCGGCTGGGGGCGGTGTGTTCGCGGATTTTGCCCATAGGAGGTTCCCGCGGTTTTCTTTCCAGCGTTCCTGAGTGTCGGGCTGTCGCTGTCGCTCGGTACCACATTATGATCGGTTCGGAAAATAAAAAGCCCCGCGCTTATTAGGCGCGGGGCTGAAAGGAAGCGCGAAAGAAACAGAAACAGCGGACGGCCCGGCGGACCGTCCCTGCCTTTTTCGTTACTTCTTCTTCGCGGCGCGGGCTTCTTCGACGGCGGCTTGCGCGGCGGCGAGGCGCGCGACCGGAACGCGGAAGGGTGAGCAGCTCACGTAGGTGAGGCCGACGCGGTGACAGAATTTCACCGAGTCAGGATCGCCACCGTGTTCGCCACAGATGCCGAGCTTGATGCCAGGGCGGGTCTTGTTGCCCTTTTCCGCGGCGATCTTGATCAGCTGGCCGACACCGGTCTGGTCGATCGAGGCGAAGGGATTCTTCTTCACGATCTCGTTTTCGGTGTAGGCGCCGAGGAAGCTGCCGGAGTCGTCACGCGACATGCCGAGGCAGGTCTGCGTGAGGTCGTTGGTGCCGAAGCTAAAGAACTCGGCGGTCTGCGCGATCTCGTCGGCGGTGAGGGCACCGCGCGGAACTTCGATCATGGTGCCGACCGAGTAAGCGATCTTCGACTTCGTCTCGGCCATGACGGCCTTGGCGACGTCGTGCACGATTGCGACCTGCAGATCGAGCTCCTTCTTGAAGCCGACGAGAGGGATCATGATCTCGGGCTTGGCCTTGAGACCTTCCTTGTTGGCTTTCACGGCGGCTTCGAACACCGCGCGGGCCTGCATGGCGGTGATCTCGGGATATTTGATGCCGAGACGGCAGCCGCGGAAGCCGAGCATCGGGTTGAACTCATGCAGCTCGTGCACGCGGTTCATGATGCGCTCGACCGGGATGTTCAATTTGCGCGCGAGGTCGAACTGCTGCTCCTTCGTGTGGGGCAGGAATTCGTGCAGCGGTGGATCGAGGAAACGAATCGTGGCCGGGAAGCCCTTGAGCGCTTTGAAGATTCCGTAGAAGTCGTCGCGCTGGTAGGGCAACAATTTCGCGAGCGCGGCCTGGCGGTCTTCGAGCGAGTCGGCGAGGATCATCTCGCGCATCGCGTCGATGCGGTCGCCTTCGAAGAACATGTGCTCGGTGCGGGTGAGGCCGATGCCGCTGGCGCCGAAAGCGACGGCGTTGCGCGTCTGCTCGGGCGTGTCGGCATTGGTGCGAACCTGCAGGCGCGTGGCCTTCGAGCACCAAGTCATGAGCTGTTGGTAGCTCTTGAACTTCTCGGTGGCTTGAGCGGCTTTGTCACCGTTGATGAGGCCGGCGATGATTTCCGAAGGAGCGGTCTTGATCTGGCCGGCGTAGACGATGCCGGACGTGCCATCGATCGAGAGGTAATCGCCCTCGTTGATGGTGAGTCCGGAAGCGGCGAGGGACTTGCGCTCGTAATCGATGTGGAGCTCGGCAGCGCCACAAACGCAGACCTTGCCCATCTGGCGGGCAACAAGAGCGGCGTGCGAGGAAACACCACCGCGAGCGGTGAGAATGCCCTCGGCGGCGATCATGCCGCGAAGATCTTCTGGCGACGTCTCGATGCGAACGAGGAGGACCTTTTCGCCCTTGGCGGCGGCGGTGACAGCGCGGTCGGCGTTGAAGTAGACCTTGCCGGCGGCAGCGCCCGGGCCGGCGGGAAGACCGGTGGCGATTGGTTTGGCTTTCTTGACCTCGGCGAGATCGAAGATCGGAGCGAGCAGTTGGTCGAGCTGGTCGGCCGGGTTGCGCAGAATGGCGGTTTCCCAGTCGATGAGCTTTTCCTTAACCATATCAATGGAGAACTTCAGCGCGGCGGCGGCGGTGCGCTTGCCGTTGCGCGTCTGCAACATGAACAGCTTGCCTTCCTGAATGGTGAACTCGACGTCTTGAACATCCTTGAAATGTTTTTCGAGAGTCGCGCGAACCTTGAGGAGTTCGGCGTAAGCCTTCGGCATGACGTCCTTCAGCTTGAGGACGGGCTCGGGCGTGCGGACGCCGGCGACGACGTCTTCACCCTGGGCGTTGACGAGGAATTCGCCGTAGAACTCGTTGAGACCATTGGCCGGGTTGCGGGTGAACGCGACGCCGGAGCCCGAGGTGTCACCGGTGTTGCCGTAGACCATGGCTTGGACGTTAACGGCGGTGCCCCACTCGGTCGGGATGTTGTACTTGCGACGATAGACGATCGCGCGGTCGTTCATCCAGGAACCGAACACAGCGCCAGCGGCACCGCGGAGCTGGTCCCACGGATCGTTCGGGAACGACTTGCCGGTGCGCTCCTTGACGAGAGCCTTGAAACGGACGACGAGCTCCTGCTGGTCGGCGGCGGTGAGCTTCGAGTCCTCGATGTCGGCGTGATAACGCTCGTGCTTGAAAGAGTGAATGACGGTCTCGAATGGTTCGTGATCTTCGCCTTCCTTCTTCTGTACGCCGAGAACGACGTCGCCGTACATCTGGATGAAACGGCGGTAGCAGTCCCAAGCGAAACGCTCATTCTTCGTGGCGCTGGCGAGCGCGAGCACCGTCGTGTCGTTGAGACCGAGGTTGAGAATGGTGTCCATCATGCCGGGCATCGAGTCGCGGGCACCCGAACGAACTGCCACCAACAAAGGCATGCCCGACGCATCGCCGAACTTGCAGCCCATGATCTTCTCCATGTTGGCGATGCCGGCTTCCATCTGAGCTTGGAGCGATGCCGGGTAGGTCTTTTTGTTCGCGTAAAAATACGTGCAGACCTCGGTGGTGATGGTGAAGCCCGGGGGAACGGGGAGACCGATGCGGGTCATTTCGGCGAGGTTGGCGCCCTTGCCGCCGAGGAGAGGCTTCATCGAGCCATCGCCATCGGCTTTGCCGGCTCCCCACGTATAAACGTATTTGGTGCCTTTGGCGGCGGATTTTGTGGCTGCCGCCTTGGGGGCGGTTTTCTTCGCATTTGTTTTAACGGCCATGGATATCGATTGGTTGGGTTAAAAAAGGAACAGGGGTTTTCTCTGAAAACAAAGGACAACGCGATACGCGGGCGCGAGGGGGCTGTCAACGGCGCAAAAGCGTTAGCCGCGCTGGTTTTAAGAGGAGAAACCGCTCCTCAAACGACAGAGTTGACCGGCTTATTAAGCCGCTTACTTCGCGCCGGCTTTTGGCTGAAGTTTTCCTTCTTCGGCGTGCTCGGTATTTATCTGTATGATCCGGCCATTCGAAACGTCCCAGATGCGGCCGTCGGGAGTCACGACGTTGAGTTGGATTTTATCCTGCAACGCAACAAATACGTGGGTTTCGACTGGCGTGTTGGAAACGATGTGGCTAGTGACGTGCGCCACGATTTTGCTGCCCTCGGGCGCCTCCTTTCCTCGTTTATCCAATGCGATGCACGAGGCGGAGAGCCGGTCGAGCTGCTTGAGGGTTTTTCCGTCGGCCGAAACAGAAATGCGATAGTGGCCGCCGACCGGAACGGCGTCGTCGGTGTCCTTCGGGCGGAGCAGATACACGAGTAGACCAAGGCCGGAAGGATCGTCGAGGACCACATAATTGTAGCTACCGCGCGGCACGCGGCAGAGCGGGAATTGGCGCCTTTCGAAAGGCCCGACGGCTGTTCGGTAGGCGGCGCGACAGGCGATCTGATGCGGTGTGAGCGTGCGGTCTGTGGGTACGGTGACGACGGGTTTCCCTCCGCCGGGGAAAGTGATGTCGTACGCGGCCTCTTCGATCGCGGCCATTCTGGGTTTGCGAACGAAACGCACCAGAGGCTGCGGGCCGGAAGTGTCGACCACCCACCCGCAACCGCCATCGCTCTGAAACGCGGCGGGCGATATCTGAGCGAAGAGAGCATCGGTGGCGTGCCAGGCGAGTTGGTCGTGCCGGTAGATCTCACGACCGAGGCGCGCGAGCGTTTCGACATCGAATTCGCGGATGGCCGGAAACTCAGGTTTCTTTTCCGTGGTGGCGGAATGATCGGCCGAAGGCGCGGACTCGGCGAAAGCTTCGACAGCACAAGCGAGCGCCGCGCCAGCGACGATGGCCCGCAGGAGGGGATGGGGTTTCAAAGTGTGTTGGGTTTAACTAATTGCTATCGACGTTGCAACGCCATCTTTGCACCTGCGTCGGCTGGCGCGCCTCGCGAAATGTGCGGATTTTTATTCCAATGCTCCTGTTCCGATGCGTCGAAGCGTCAGCGGCAGTCGCGTGAGGCGACTGCTGATTTGATTTGTGGCGCGTCGATTCCTCGCTTCCGTTGGACCCGACAATACGCAAGATTGTGACTTCCTAAACCGTGACCTATCCAGAGTATTCCGAAGAAGACGAAGCTGTGATCCCTGCGGGTGAGAAACCCATGGGATTCTTTCAGCACCTGGAGGAACTCCGGTGGACTCTGATCAAGTGCGCGATTGTCTACGTGCTTTTCGCCATCGCGATCGGTGTGTACCTGCGGGAATTCAACGACGTGTTGCTCTGGCCGCTTACCCACGTGAAGGGCAATTTCCCGAAGCTCACGATGGACCTCACCACGACCTCGGTGATGGAGTCGTTTTCAATTGTGATACAGCTGTGCTGTTTCGGAGCGCTGCTGCCGGCGTCGCCGTTTATCTTTTTCTTTATCGGGCAATTCGTTGGTCCGGCCCTAACGAAAAAAGAAAAACGTTTGGTGATTCCCGTGTGTTTGGCCGTGCTGGCGCTTTTCATCATGGGCGCGCTGTTCGGCTTTTTCCTGCTGATGCCGACGACGATCAGCAGTTCGGCAGAGCTGAACGAGTTCTTCGGTTTTTCGACGCGTTGGACGCCGGGAAGTTATTACAGCCTGCTGAGCTGGCTGGTGATTGGCGTGGGCGTGTCGTTCGAGTTTCCGCTGGTAATCATCCTTCTGGTTTACATGGGCGTGATGACCGTGGATTTTTTGCGGAAGTACCGGCGCCATTCGATCGTGATCATTTTCATCATCGCAGCGGTGGTGACGCCGACGCCGGACCCGTTCACGCAGACGATTTTTGCGGCGCCGCTGTACCTGCTTTACGAGCTCTCGATCATCGTCGGCTCACGCATCCAGAAACGTAAGCTCGCCCAAGGCTGAGCGGCGGTTCTCGGCCGAAAGACGTAAGCCGAGAAAAAAGACGTCTGAGCGCGGTTTGAAATTGTCTGCCGCGCTTAGCGGTCGACGCTTACTTTTTCGCCTCTTTTTGCGCGCGATAAACGACGCGGAACATCTGCACGGCGAGCCAGAAAACGGCGCTCATGCAGGCGGACGCGAGACCGGCCCAGATGAACACGAAGATGGGCTCATTCGAAGGGACGTGCGACCGCAAGATCCCAAACATGAACACAAAAAATCCGATGACGAGGATCGCATCGACCGCGAGACTGGCTGGGGTGACGAGTTTTTGAGCGGGTTGGGACATGCTGCCACCGTACGTGCTGCGTGAGTTTTGTCCACGGCAATGGGGCGGGGGTAAACGGTAGAAGCCAAAAAAATCGCCGGTTCGCCGAGCTATCAAAATTTGAAATAGGACGGTTCGATCGCGGACTCACCGCGAAGGGACGCGAGGTGAATCACCCCGCGGTTGGTCCGGAGCGCTGCTTTTTCCGCAGCTCGTGGGCCTTGGCCACAGAAAGGAATTCGTAGAATCCGTGCAAGCGGGCGAAATAGTAGCCCTCGCGGCCATCGAGGATTCCAAGCTGAACTATATAAACGTATATAAAACGGAGGAGCGGACGGAACGGCATGCGGCGGACGACCTGCTTGAGCTTCCGGCGCACCTTCACCGCGGTGGACTGCAAGTGCGCGTCTTCGTGCTTCGTGTTTTGCACTTCGAGCGCGGCTTCCCAGTTGGAATAGCGGTTGTGCTTCTCGACGAAAACGTCGACGGAAGGGAAAGCGTAGTGATCCATCTCGCTCTTGAGATGACCGGATTCACCTTGGACGACGATGTGCTCGTGAACTTCGTTGTCGCCGCTGCCTGTCGCTCCCATCACGAGCCGCTCGTAGCGTCCGAGCCGGTGTTTGAAGAGCCGCAGATTCCAATTCGGATAATAGGCGTGTCGCAGCCATTTTCCCATGAACATGAAACGGCGGTTGATCCAATAACCGGTTTTTCCGTGGCCGTCGGCGGCGACGATCTCGGCGAATTCCGCGGCCGTTTCCGGAGGCAAAACTTCGTCGGCGTCGAGGATGAAAACCCATTCGTTGCGAAACGGCAGATTTTCGAGCGCCCAGTTTTTTTTCTTCGGCCAGATGCCGTTGAATGCGAACTGGACGACCTGGGCGCCTGCATTCTCGGCGATCGCTTGTGAACCGTCGGTGCTCGCCGAATCGACGACGAAAATTTCATCGGCCCATTCCACCGCCGCGAGACAACGCGGAAGATTCACAGCTTCATTTTTGATCGGAATCAAAATGCTGACCGGGACTTTTTTCACGCGCTTTCGAGTCACACGCACTCCCGCGCTGGTGGCGACAAAATTTTTGCCGACGATCTCGGGGGAGCGCTTAGGGATTTTACGGGTGCAGGGGAGGCGGTGAGTGCGGAGGTTTTCGCAAGAAACGCGGGAGCGTGTTAATCAGAAATTAATATTATATTTCGCAGGTTTATTATAAGAAAATTGGGAACAATATATCGATGCTACTGCTTTGCATTAATATATAAAGAAGCGGTCAAATAACGGGTAACGGAGGTATTTTTTTTGTGGATACCTTAAGTGCCGGTGCGATGAGGCGAACTGCTCCGGCATAACTCCCGAGAAACATGTTTGAAAAAGTTTTCTCTTTCGCCCCTCACAAAAATATACGCCTCAGCGGTCTCGTTCTCGCGATCGCCGGTGTGCTCGTTGGTCAGACACTCCGTGCCGACTTCAAAGACGACATCGACTTTACAAAACTGAAAGGAGAATACGGCAACAGCCTGCCGGACGGCAGCGGTGTGCGCATGTTGCAGGTTGAATACATGCGCAACGGAGCTTGGGCCACGCAACCCGCCGGCGAATTGGCCGGGAAGAACATGAGCTACGGGAATTCTACCTTCGGTGGCTATTCGGGCCATGCGTACGAGGTCGGCTGTTTTCTCGGCGGCAACGCC
Organism: Nibricoccus sp.; assembly: GCA_047600805.1. Lineage (GTDB taxonomy): Bacteria > Verrucomicrobiota > Verrucomicrobiia > Opitutales > Opitutaceae > JADKHC01. Next base: position 2,698,820 of record JASGKG010000001.1, on the reverse strand, counting down.
ACGAGCATCACGCCCAACCTTCCGGGCTGGCTTTGCTTCGAGGCGACGAATTATTGCGCGCAGGCAAGTTTGCTCAGCGGCTATTCGATTGGGCCGATGCAGGCTTCGTGGGACATCGAAAATCACAGTTGGGGTGGCAACGACATGATTTTCGGCCTCTGCAATCTGCAGCGCATGGATTACCGCATCGAGCGCGACAATGTGATCTCGGTCGTCGGTATCGATAACGGCAGTTCGATGTCCATGATGATGGCGAATGCTTACAACGTGATTTCCGTGGGAACCTCCACGGGCGATCATCCGCATTGCGGCTCCACGATGGAAGTCCGCGGCCGGATCAAGCCCGAGTTGGTCGGCACGGCAACGTGGACCAGCTACGCCACGCCAATCGTCGCTTCTTGTGCCTCGATCCTAGTTGGGGAAACGCAAAGAACCGGCTCGCTGGCGGCGGCGCGCAGTCCGCTCGTCATCAAAGCGCTGCTCATGGCCGGCGCCACCAAGGATGAATTCCCCGGCTGGCAGCACTCATCGACCGCTCCGCTCGACGTCAATTTCGGCGCGGGCGAAGTGAATATTTACAACAGTTACAAGGCTCTCGTCGCCGGTCGCAAATCGCCGAACAGCGGCGCGCTGAGCGTCGATGGCTGGGATGACAACACCACCTCGGGTCGTCAGCTCTACTTCATCTCGGTGCCAGCGGGCAAGAAGCTGACCCTTTCGGCCGTTCTCGCGTGGTATCGCCACGTGCAGCCCGGTTCAAACTGGTCTTCGCCCGGCTCGGTTGTGAGCAATCTCGATCTCGCTTTGTGGGAAGCGGATGGTTCGTTCAACCTGCAGGGGAAGCTCGCGGAAAGCGTGAGCTCGATCGATAATGTTGAGCACATCTACGAAAAGAACCTCACGGCCGGCATGTACGCGTTGGAAGTGATTTCACCGGTTGGCGGTGAGCGGTACGGTCTTGCTTGGAAAGGAACGTTGGCCGATGACGGAAGCGGCTCGGGCTCCGGTAGTGGTTCTGGCACTACGCCGACCGATGCGTTTGCCGATAACAGCTTTGAAGCGCGTGTGCTGCAAAGCGGCTCGTTCCAATACAATCCGAGTGGCAGTGCCTGGGCTTTCAACGGCTCCTCTGGATTGACGACGAATAATTCCGCCTTCACTTCGGGCAACGCTGCGGCGCCCGCTGGCAATCAGATCACGTTCATCCAGCTGTCGGGCTCGATTCAGCAGACGATCAATGTGAGCGGAGGCACCTACACGATCAACGCTCAGGCCGCGCAGCGCGCCAGTTATCAATATCAAAACCAAGTCGTGGACGTTTATGTCGATGGCGCGAAGGTCGGATCGCTGACGGCTTCGGGAACGGGTTTCAGTGCGGCATCGACCGCTCCCTTCGCTGCGAGCGCTGGTTCTCACGAGATTAAACTCGTTGGCACGGCCGCGGTCGACTCCACGATGTTCCTCGATTCGCTCACGATCACCGCGGCTTCTTCGAGTGGTTCCGGCGGCGGTTCGAGTTCCTCCGGTTCATTGTCGGACGGAAGCTTTGAAACCGTCGGACTGGGCGGGGGCGCGTTTCAGTACAATCCAGGCGGCTCGGCTTGGCGGTTTAGCGATCGTTCGGGAATTGCCGCCAATAATTCCGGTTTCACCTGCACGAATCCAGGAGCTCCCGCGGGCAATCAGGTTGGCTTCATTCAGATGAGCGGTACGATCGAACAATCTGTGACGCTGGCGGCTGGCGATTATCGCGTCAGCGCTCAAGCGGCGCAACGAGCGACGTACCAGTATCAGACCCAAGTCGTCGACGTGTACGTTGACGGGGCGAAAGTCGGCTCGTTGTGCCCCTCGGGCACGTCGTACAGCGCGGTTTCGACCAATGCGTTCAACGTCAGCGCTGGCTCACACACCATCAGGTTGGCCGGCACGGCGACGATGGATTCCACGATGTTCCTCGACGGTATTGCTGTCAGCAGTGGCGGCTCGTCGAGCACGGCGGGTTCCAATGTCGCGGTTAACGCGAGCGGGTTTGAGTCGCCTTACCTTGGCACGAATAACTTCTCCGCCTTCGCCTACAATCCCACATCGGCAGGGTGGTCATTTGCAGGCAGATCGGGCGTGGCGGGTAACAACTCCGGATTCACGTCCGATAACCCGGCCGCCCCTCAAGGCACGCAAGTCGCTTTTCTCCAAGGAGCGACCGCTAATGTCTCGCAGGCCATCACCTTCAACGCGACCGGTACGCACTCACTGGTCGTATCGGCTGCGAAGCGTGGTGGCCAGTGGAACGTCGCCGTACAGGTGGTGAACGTTTGTATCGATGGAACGGTTGTGGGTTCCTTCACTCCGCAGAATACCAGCTACGAGACGTTCACGATCCCGTTCTCGACCGCTGCTGGACAGCACACGTTGAGTTTCGTCGGCTCCGTCAATGCAGATGCAACGGCGCTGATCGACGACGTTGTCATTATCGGCCCCTGATTCTGAAAGACGTTGTCTGAAAACAAAAAACCCTCGGCTGAACGCCGAGGGTTTTTCGTATAAGGATCTGAAGTGATTAAGCTGCGCTGACCGAAGCCGTGTTCTTGGCCTTGATGCGGCGAACCATAACCAAACCTAAGAGGGCAGCGGCGCCGATGAGGCCATACGTGGACGGCTCAGGGACCGGTGTGAAAGGCGTGCCGTCCGGACGGAAGAACTGAAGCCCGAACATGAAGTCGTTATAATCGCGGTCTGCACCCGTATCGAGGCGCCAGTCTTCCACGCCTACGAGGAAGGTGGAAACGTTGGCGTAGGTCCCGGTGGAGGGAATGTAGGTGTTGACGGAGAGGCCGGTCGTCGTGAGGCGGACGTTGCCCGGAGCAATGTACGGGTTGCTGTTCGACTGGTTGAAGACCGTGTAGTAACCACCGTCAGCGGTGACGGCCGGAGTGGTCACGCCATTGGCGCCGACGCCGTTCAGCCAGAAATCGAAGGTGGAGGCTGCGCCAATACCAAGGTTGATATCGATGTACTGACCGTACGAGATCGTTGCGCCCGGATTGACGGCCTGAATGTTGGAGAAGACGGTGTACGAGTTTGGACCCTGTGGTTTGCCCGAAAGGGAGTAGCCGAAGTCATTCAGCCAGCCGGCAGACTCACCGAGGAAAATGGCGCGGATGATGCCGCCGTTCGTGTTGACCTGGTTGACCAACCCCTGCACCTGCGCAGAGACCGAAGCCCAGGAAAGCGCCAAGACGTTGTCGGGCGAGGCCGTGTTGGGGGTGCCGAGATTATTGTCGGTGGCAAAACGATAGGACGCTAGCCCTGGAACTGCTTCCCAGTGGGTCGCACCTGCGTTCAAGCCGATATTGTTGATCGTGAGCGGAGTGGCGGGCGGCAGCGGATTTAGCTGCGCAAACGCACTACCCGTAAAAGCCGCTAAGGCTACCGTGGCAAAGACCTTTTTCATATGTAGTGAACAGTTATTTACGTGTCGTGATAAACTATCTGAGCCCGAGGGTAGCACGGTTCCCTATAGGATAAGTATCCAGTGGTCTCCGTGACCCCGCGTGAGGGCGCGGATTGCTCGGGTTGTAAGGGAAACCCTTAATATTGGGCTATATTAATGCCATTTGTTGGCATTATATGCGATAAAAGCCTGACCTGCGGTTTTGTATAACGGTTAAAAACCGCCAAAGAACGCAGGGTAAGACGCGCAACAGCAACGCGTTTGCAAGTCCTTTGCTATTTGCGCGAGCCGATGATCCGCGCGGGATTTCCCGCGGCGATGGCTTCGGCGGGAACGTCTTTTGTGACGACTGCGCCAGCTCCGACCACGGCACGTTCGCCGATGCGGATTCCCGGGAGGACCAATGCCCTCGCTCCGACGAACGCATCTTTACCGACAAAAATAGGGGCGGTCTGAAGCGGAAGGTTGGGCGAGGTGAAATCGTGCGTGCCGGTGCAGAGATACGCTTCTTGCGCAATCGTGCAGCCTTCACCGAGCGTGACTTCGCCCAATGTGTACGCGTTGGCTTGATCGCCGAGGCAGGCGCGGTGTTCCATCCGGAGTTTCCAAGGAATCTGAATGCGCGCTTTCGAATGGACGAAAGGCACGCCTGAAAGTTTCGCGCCGAAACAGCGCAATACGACGAGGCGCCATGGGTTCAACGGCTTGGGGGTCCAACTGCAAAGGAGTTTCCACGCGATGGACCACAGGGCCATTCCCAAGCGCTCGCGAACGCTCCACGGCGAGCTGTAAGCTGAGTCTTGGACGTGGGTGTATTTTTCCTTGTCCGTGACAGTGCTCATTTGGTTTTCGTCGAGTTGAGCCAAACTGAAGTTGGCTGCAGTGAAATTGGTTAGCGAAATCTACCGCTTCGTCAACTGGGCAAAGTCGGAGAGAAATTCGCCGGCGATTTTGGGCAGCGTGTAGTTTCGAGCGGATTCCCAAGCTGCCGCCCGAAGACCCTGGGTTTTTTCGCGGGAATTCATCATCTCTGCAAGCGAGCTGGCTAGCGCCGCTTCGGGGGTGGGAACGCGGTGATTGAAGATGCGCCCGTTGTTTTCGGGCCGAATGAAATCGCGGAAACAGGCGAGATCTGAAACGAGCGGTGCACAGCCGGCGGCCATGGCTTCAAGCGCGGCGAGGCCGAACGTTTCACCCCGCTCCGCGAGCGAAGGATAAATGAAAATCGGTGCGTTTTCGTAATAAGAAATCAATCGAGCCTCGTCGAAAACGCGGCCAACAAACTCGACCTGGGTCGATATTGGGCCCGCAGCGCCGCGCAGCTCTTCCAAATAGCTCTCTCCGCCGCCACCGTAGGCGATTTCCCACGGGCCGACGATTTGGAGCTTCCAGCCAGACCTTTGATCGGCCGGCAGAGCTGCGAACGCCTTGATGAGCAAATGCACGCCTTTTTCCGGATGAACACGTCCGGTGTAGAGCAAGTTTTTCGACCAAGGCGAAACCGCGGGCCGGAGGTAGTGTTCAGAAAGCGGATACGCGATGACACGGACCCGATCACGCGCGGCGGGACATTCGTTGAGAATTGCCTGACGGATCGGTTCAGAAACCGTTTGAAGCCGAGCACGCCGATACAGCTTCAGCTGACCCTTGGGATAGCGTGCCACGTGAGCGTAAGGAATGCCGCGCGAACGCCGGAGGGGCAACGCAGGCAACCAAAACGTATTTGTCACCAGAATGTCGGCCGCAGGAAGTTTGCTCGCTGCGCGCAGAGCGTACCAAAGGTCCAGCACCAAACGTTTTCCTGTGCTGGCCGGCGAGGGAAAACCCGAAACCCGGCGATGCTGCACGCCTTCGATAATTTCGCTCGTCGGCAAATCTTTAAAGGCTCGTGAGACGTGCGTGACGGTGTGCCCTTGACGCGCGAATTCTTTGCCCAAACTAAACCAAACTTTCTCGACGGCTCCACCCAGCAGGGGCGGTACGGGCAGAAACGCACCTTGTACGATGGTGATGCGCATGGCGTTTGGTTAGCGCTCCACGGGAGTGGCGAGAAGGTACGAGAGCTGGGCTGCCAAGACTTCCGCTGCGTGTCCGATCTCGAAGCGCCGGTGAAACGATTCGGTTGCGGCCGCGGCCATGCCGGCGCGGCGATCGGGCGTTAGCGCTAGCCAGCGTTGGAGCAAGCGTTCGATGCCGGCTTCGTCGTCGGACTCGACGAGAGCCGAGCCGTCCTTGGCGAGCTCGCGCCAGATGTTCACGCGATCCGTGATCAACACGGGACGTCCGCAAGCGAGCGCCTCCACCACGGCGATCCCAAAATTTTCCTGGTGCGAAGGGAGTACGAAAGTTTCCGCGCCGTAGAGTGCGCCCCATTTGGCATCGCCCGTCAGCATGCCTGTCCAGTGCGTGTAAGGTGCGATGCCGCTGCTCGCGGCGATTTCCTTCAAACTGCTCAGGTAGGCCTCGTCCAAGCATGGTCCGGCGATGACGAGGTCGGGGAACTGAGCTCGGGCCGGCTCCGCTGCCGCTTGCCGAACCTTCGCATAAGCGCTAAGGAGCAATTCGACGCCTTTTTTCGAATGCACGCGTCCCAGGAAGAGCCAGTAAGGTCGTTTAGCCACGGCGGGGCAACGTCGTTGCCAGGCATTCGCGAATTCTTCCTCGGCTTTGCCGGGCACCGACGCACCGTAAGTCACGACGGACTCGCGGCACTCGTAACCCGGAAATGTTTTGCCTGCGACGTGGCGTTCTTCCTCGCAGGTGTATAACACGGCGCGCGCGTCTTTAAGGATGCGGCGTTCAAACAACTGCCAGTAAACCCATTTTTTAAGATGCCGAATCGGGTAAGTGTGACGGAGAGCAGGATCCAACATCCCGTGAGGCATCACGAAATACGGTGGGCCGCCTTTCGCTTGCGTGATGGAGCGGACGGCACGGCCCAAGTCTTGCCAAAGTCCGTGAACCACCACGGCGTCGAAACGGCTGAGGTTCTTTTCCAGCCAAGGGCGTACTTTCGCCGAGCGGGCGTAGCGGTTGTGGACCGGACCCATCGCATGGACGCGGCCCACCCAGCTTTGGATAAAACCAGCTATCGGGTCGTCCACGGTCAGGAACTCTGTTTCGTGGCCCAAGTTGTCCAGCTCCGGTGTGACAGCGCGCAATCCGGCGACCGGACCACCTGTGGCAGGATCGACGGAGGCAATAACTCGGAGAAGTTTCATGCGACTGTTTGGCGAGAGGCAGCAGTGTCGTAGATTCTTTGATACGCGTCGAGCATGAGCTTTGGGTCCCAGCGGCGGGCATTTTCGAGCCCAGCTTCGCGAATTTCTCCGGCGGCTGAAAGACCGCGGACGATTTCTTCGGCCGCGCCTGAAGGATCCGCGGGGTCAAAGTACCGCGCAGCATTTCCCCCGACCTCGGTCATCGGCGCACGATTCGAGGCAAAAACAGGACAGCCGCATGCCTGAGCCTCTGCGATCGGCCAACCGAACCCTTCCTCCCACGATGGGAAAATCAGGCCTGCAGCGATCGAGTAGGCGGCCCTGAGTTCTTCATTCGTGAGCGTTGGAATGTGTACGAAGTGGCTGCGCAAGCCGGAGCTTTCGATCAGAGCAAGTTGTTCGGCATCCAACGGTGGACCTACGTGCACGTAGGCGTGGGGCTTGGGAAGACATTTCCCCAGCTGTGCGAAAATTTTTAGCAGGCCGGAACGGTTCTTATACCATTGGCCACCGCTAATGCTGAAAAGGAACGGCCCGTCTTGCCCCACGTCCGAGGGCCAGCTCAGGTGTTGGCGTTGGAGGGCCTGGTTGAACAGCAAGCGGGCGTCGTTTGGCGGTACTGGGTGGTAGTCGTAATTGAGCCCCATGTAGACGACATGGGCGGTTTCGGGCGGCAGCCCTGTAAGCCGCAAAAGGTCTGCGCGGGTCTTTTCCGAGATACACACGATGCAGCGGCCCTTCTTGAGCCCGTTGAAAATCCAGCGTTGGTATTTCTGCCCTGACGGAGAGATTTGGTTCTGCGGAAATTCGCCCAGGGCCGAGCGGATCTGCAACAAGTCGTGGCAGGAGGTCACGAGAGGTCTGTCGGCAAATTCCCGCGTGTAAACGGCGTTTCCATGGTCGGCGATGTGGAAAACTGTGCCGGCGGGCTGTTTCCTTTTCATTCGGCGCAGTGCGCGCGGAAAAACCACGAACTTATCGATATAGCCAAGGTATTTGGGCACGCCGCTGTAGCGATAGTTGCGAACGAGACGGGAGAAACGCGGCGTCGGTCTCCAGATTTCCACCGGGACACCACGGACTTGGAGACCGTCGTAAAGCGCGCTCTGAAAGCGCAGCATGCTTTCTTGACGATCGGGCAGGTAGTTGCCGACGAGAACGATCTTTTTCGCCGTACTCACAGTCCGCGCATGCGGCGACGCCGCGCCTCGTGTTCACTCATCTCGTGAGATTTCTCCGCGGGCTCTTCTTCGGATTCCTCATCTTCGTCTTCTGCCTCCGTGTCCTCGTCCTCATCCTCGTCGTCAGTCTCGTCCTCCGTTTCATCGTCGTCGGTTTCGTCGTCCTCATCGTCCTCTTCATCCGCGTCGTCGTCTTCGTCGTCTTTTCCGTTAAGCGACGCCAATAAGAGACCACCGCCAATAATCGCGAACCCCAGCTGAGTGGGCTGGCCCCATTGGTTGATGAGAATGACCCAGGCCGCCGCCGAATACAGCAGCAGCGGTAGCATGTCGTTCTCCATCCACAGCGCCCGAATCGAAAGCAGTCCGAGGTGAACCGTGATCGAGATACGGAAAATAATGTAGGCGATGCCAAGCATCCCGCCCAATTCCAAAATCACGCGACTCCACTCGTCTTCCGCCAAAAGAAAGCCGACTTGGCCGGCCAGCATGGCGGCGCCCGCGTTGGTCCCCACGCCGATGCCGTAGCCGAAAACGGGCGTGTGCTCCATGATGTCAATGGGTTGCGTGAAAGCTCCGGTGACGCGCAAAACGAGGCTGCCAACGGCGTTTCCTTCGGCCTGATCGGCGGCGGTGTCCCACCGATCCATGAAAGCTTCCCGGGCCTCTTTGAAAATTGGCAGGAACGACAGACCAACCAGCAGGAACAATCCCATGGCGCCGAAGCGCAAAAACGCGGTGTTGAGAATGCCGACCTTGAAGAGGGAGAAGCCATAAACTGCCAGCACCAGCAGCGTGGCAATCATGGTGCCGCGTGAGATCGAAACCGGCAGCGCGATCGCGATCGCGAGGCCTGACGCGATGAGCAGTCCGACACGCCACCAACGTTGCCTTCCAGAACTAATAAAATGGAGTAAGAACGCCATCGCCAGGGGGAAAAAGACCATCGGCCCGGTGATGAAGGTGAAAAAGCCAGGTGGGCGTATGTGTCCCGCCGCTCCGTAAATTTGACCACCCTCGTCCGTACCGATCCCCTTGTTCACCCAGCTTTCGATCGGCGCTTTAAATTGCCAGATCATCAGACCGGTCATCGCGATGGCTGTCACCAGAATGAAGACGCCTATGCGTTCGACGTCTTTGCGAGTGAGAGCGGCTCCCATCACCCAGATCAATGGGACGTGCAGATAATTTGTTCTCAGTCCGTAAAGCGTAACGAAGAGGTTGTGCTGTCCCGCGAGCAGAGAAAAACAAATAGATGCTACCGCCAAAATTCCCAGGAAAACCATGAAACGGGTTCGAGGCAGGGCGTCCGCGCCGATCGCGAAGACGTAGATCAGGAGCAAAACAGGGTCGCGGATCACCAACAAGGGGCTCGACCAGCTCGGCATCACCCATTTGCGCAGGGCTCCCTCGAACATGAGCAAGATGATATAGAGCCAAATGGCCCATTTTGTGTAGCGGATCATGCCGTTTTGCACATTGGCGTTGAGAAGTTACGTAGGGACAAAAACTGTCTTTTGACAAATTGCGGCCACAGATTGCGCCAGGCGTTGACCGTAGTTCTTCCAAGTAAAAGCCTTCGCACGGAGCGCGGCCTTCTCGCCCATCGTGACGGCCAAGTCGCGTTGCGCGCGGAGCAGCTCCAGTCTTTCCGCGATGGCGTCGGGCGCGCGAATCGGAACGATAAACCCTTCCAAGCCGTCATCGATTAGGTCGGGACCGGCGGTGTGAGCTGTCGTGAGGATCGGCAGACCCATCGCCATTGCTTCGAGTAACACCAAGCCGAAGCCCTCGAAAAGCGACGGGAAAACAAAAACGTCGTGAGTGGCCATTTCGTCGAGGACTTGTGAATGAGGACACGACGGAATCCAGCGCACGTGTTTCAGTTCTCGCTCCAGAGCGGCGCAGGGCTGCAGCGGCAGTGTGCCGATCACGGTTAGTTCGACCCCACGGCCGAGTTCGCGGCAGGCTTTGAACAGATACGAAAGTCCTTTGCGCTGTCCCAACGAGCCGACAAAAATCACGCGGAGCGGCTCGTCGGGTTGGGTGGTGCGGCGGCGTGCACTACGATTAACCGGCGATAAAGGAGCGCCGTAGGGGATGACCTCCACTTCTGCGGAAAACTTAGGTGCCTTTGAAAGCGTATTTAACGTGAACGAGCTCGCGACGAAGACCCGATCCGCGAGCGCAAGCTCCTCGTCTTTGCGGGCTGTTTTTTCAGGACTGTCCTCATTTCCGATAAGCGTAGAAGCCCACTCTGGTTCGCGCTGCGCTTCTTCGACGAGAATTTCGCGCGCCGCACGCCAATAGCCGATCGGCAAATCGTAAAGCGCCGAAATTCCCTGCTGTTTGGCTACACGAAACGGTTCGAGCGCGCCGTCTTCGTACGCGTATACGCCGGAGAATCCGGGTGCGCCTTTCAGCCGCCGGGCCACGCGAGTTGCCAGGGAACGGTAAACGGCGTCGACGCTCAAGCAACCGTGCTCGTGACGCGCGAGATATCCGAGCCCGACTCGTCCACTCAGCAAGCGCGCGTATTCACGAAACGGATGCGCGTGGAGGTGTGGGTGTAGGTCGGCAGGAAATGAGCGGCGGGCGAGTTGCTGCCTCAGCGAAGTCGGTAGCAACCGGTTTGTAAACGCTTCGGTGCGATGGTCGATGCACGTCCAAAATTCGCCCAAAAGGCCGGCGTTGTGAAGGCCGAGCGCGGCATGGCGCACGTTCGCATTACCGGTGGGATGGGAGAACAGGATCATAATCCTCTGGTGACGTGCTCGAGCGCAGCGTGAAACTTCGCGAGATCGAGCACGATGTCCTGTTTGAGGTCGCGCGGAAGAATACCGGTCGGCGGCCTTTCGCCTTCTCCGATGACGGCTGTGAAATCCAAGCCGAGCAGATCGGCGAGCATCCAGTTGTAGTTTACGACCCAGCCCGGGGCGAAAAATTCCGCCACGCGGCAAGCTGGGTTTGCAAATACCAGATTGGCCAGAGCGGATCCGTTGGGCCCCACGATGACCGCTGCCTCGGAAAAAACTTTGGCCTGTTCTGCGACTGACATGTGAGACATCGCGACTTCTTCAAAGCCGAACTTTTTCAAAATCGGCATTATTTCCGGCTCGTTTGTCACGCGGCGAAAGGCAGCGTCGCGGCGGCTCACGTAAAGGCGACGTTTGGGCGGGCTGGAAGGTTCCCTTGGCAAGTACAACCGCCGCGTGAATTGAATCTCCTGCAAACCCACGCGGGTATTGTCGTGGCGCACGGATGGTACAACTAAAACATCGGTCGTGAGGTGAGTTTTGTCGTCGACCCTCATAATTTTCGACTCGTCGAAGCCGAGGCGCTTCAACGCCTCCTTTTGGAACGGTAATTGACGGTCCTTGATGAGAACGCGGTCGAAACTCCGCAAATCGTAGCCCGCTTTGGACGCCAGTCCTGCCCGAGGGATGAGGTCGACTGTCCAATGATGGTAGTTGGTTGCGGCTTCAGGTGTGACCAAGGACAGAACCCTTCCAGGAACGTACGTGGGATTTGGCAGGTTCATGCGCACAAACGCACTGTGTAGCTTCTCGCCCCAAACATCTTTTGAGAGCGCCGGAATCAGCCGGCTGTCCTCCGTAAAAACCGAACCACCGTAAAATCCCCAAAAGCGTCCTCTCTCTATTTCCGCGACGTAGGCTCTCGGTATCGTGCCCCGTTGCTCGGAAGCGAAAATCCAGTGTGGTTCTTCCTCGCCCGGGAAATACGGAAGTTTCCGCTCAAAGGAATGCGCCGGGAACACCTCGTGGATTGTGATACCAGGTGCGCTGGCGCTTTCCAAATCCAGCGAGTCGTTTCTCGGCAGGTGAAGCGCTGAGCGCACGACTGCGAGTTCGCGAAGCGAGCAAAGGGCTCCGACTCGGCCGATGCGGAGCTGTTTTTCCAACCCTTTGGCGATGCGACGGAGCGTCATGGCGTATCGCGGTGTTGAGCGCCCTCCAAATACGAGAACCATTTCGCGGCGACCACTGCCGGAGCGTAGTGACTATCGTAAACGGCCCTTTGTCTCAGGCGGGAGGTTTTGCCTGCTTGGATGCGCCGCACGAGCTCGAGTGTGTCGTTGAGTGCAGCTTCCGGATTTGCGGGTTGCGCGACGAGGACGCAGTTGGCGTTGTCGTGCGCGAGTTCACGTGTGCCGCCGCGATCGCTCGCTATCCACGGCAGTCCGGCTGACATCGCCTCGATCAAGCTGACCGGCATGCCCTCGTTGTGGAGCGAGAAAAGAGCGAGCGCGTCGAGATCGCTGAGCGCTCGTCCGAAGCCGGCGACGTCCGGATATGGGCCGTGGTAACAAATGTTTGGATACGGCCTGAAATGGTCGCCCGTGTAGTCCGGCCCGGCCCCGTATATCTGCCAGCTTACGCCGGCCAGTTCGGGGCGACGGCTCAGCTCGCACAACATATCGATGCCTTTTGTGCGGATCAGGCGCCCGGCAAAACCGAATTTCAGTATCTGCCCCCGATGGTATTTTTTCTCAGACACGTTTTCCGCTGCGACGGGGCAGGCGCTAAAGTAGGGGAGGAAGCGAGTTCCGGTCCGGCCCACGGCGCGTTCAATATTCTGGCGTGTCGCTTCGCTGCACGAAACCAACTCCGGTGAGCGAGCGAGCACTTGTCGAAAGCGCGGCGCCCAGGTTTCTTGTTCACCAGCATCGGCCGCTGTGTGGTGGTGGTGAATGATTCGGCAATGGTGCTTGGCGGCGCGCCAGACGACGCTGGCCAGCGCGCTTTGGCCATTGGTGTAAATCACATCCCAAGATTGGAATTTTGCAGCGAGCGTCTGGCGCCACAACCAGGTGGCCTTGGCGAACGCGCTGGCGGTGTCGCGTTTTCGCGGCAGTTCTCTCAAATCAACGCCTCGTTCGACCAACGAGGCGCGGGTGGTCTGGTTGAGCGAATTGCTGGTGGTTAGGAGGCGCACGTGATGCCCGCGTTTGGCCGATTCTTCGGCGAGCACGCAGACATGGCGCTCCATACCGCCGTACGCAGCCATCTGTGGTACATAAAAAAGGAAATTCACGTTTCGAAAGCCGGGCTGGAGGCTGCGAGAAGACTGGAGACGAACATCGATGAAATTTCGGGAAGCCGGGCCAGGGGAGGTCGTCGTGCTGCGAGGCGGCCGGCCATGAGTTCAGGTGGCATTTCTGAAAGCCGAACCATAAGCGGATCGATGGAACGTACTGCGATCGGACGCTTCCGCAAGATCCAGTCGTCGCGAGGCACAACCACCGGCAATCCATGATCCAACATGGCGGCTACCGCGCCGCTCTTCCCCACCAAAGCCCAGGGGTGGGTCGCGATCCCAAAATCCATGGCCTGTAACAATCGCGAAACTTCTTCGCTCGTTTTTTCGCCGGTGAGTGAAAACTCGATCCGGCCGTCATAATCGTTGGCGGCTTGCTCGAACATTTTTTCGCCGTGCTCGCCGACTCTTCCGATGCCGAGGATGCGGAGTTTCCGTCCCGATATGGTTGCGCCTTGCAACAGGGTATCGAAGCAGCGCTTGAAAGAGAACTGCGGGTGAACGGTGCCGAAAATTCCACCGGTCCAACGCCTCGCTTCGGGAATCGTGGGCGGAGTTTCGGCAACCGGAATATTGCCGAAAAGCGGAAGCACTCCAGCCTGCCAGCCTTCACGGCGCAAAACCTCCTGGTAGGTGAAGTTGGTCGTGTGCATGGACGATGCATGCAGGCTTCCAAGAAACTTAGTAAGTGCACGTCGTTGGAAATATCCCCACATCCGGTTTTTGAATGGCTCTCCCTGAGAAAGGCCAATCCAAAGCTCATGCAATAAAATGTGCGTTCGGCGCCCGGTGCCGAGCTGGCGAAGAACGCGCACTTCACGGGGAATCACGCCTTTGGTGTTGAAACCGTATGGCACAACCTGCCAACTGATCCAATCTGGCGCAAAGGTGGTAACAAAATCCTGGACTGCGTTTAGCTTGTGCGTCCATTCGCCTGCGATGGGGAGGCGAAGCGCGAGAATGTAGTGGGCTCGCCCTTGCTGATATTCGGCCTTCGCAATTTCAACGAAACCATCGTTAACCGCCAGGAGCTGGCATTCGTTCCCTGCTTCGATGCACGCCTCTGCGAGCAGACGTGCATAATCACCCACGCCATCGCGCCCCGGTTCGAGAGAAGTGCAGACGAAAAGCAGTTTCATGAGCGAGGCGGAGACACGTTTTTGAGGTGGCGGTTCGCACGCATCATGCACGCCGGTAGAAACGCCCGACAAACGCAGCTATTTTCAACATTCGTTTGCGAAAGCGAATGTCAGCCCCGGTGAATGGCCTGAGTGGGCCGCCGGTAAATTCCCAGAAAGCTTTATCGGCTGTCGTCGGAGGGTGTCCGGCTAACGTTGCGCGCAAATAGGCTTTCTTCCAGGGCTTTGGGGCGCCAAGCGCATGCGGAAGCTGCGCTGCGCCCGGCGTGAAACCCATCGCCGAACTACCTAAAATCGATAAATGCACGTCGGCGGGGGACGCCTCAATTGTCGCGTTGAGGGCGTCCTGGTCGGAGGCGTTGAAAAAGAAATTCGGATCGCGCATCTGTTCGGAAGAACCGCCATTCAGCTTGGACTGTTCCAAGCCACCAATGGCGTCAGCCATCGCTAGCTGCAGATCGCGCCACGTTTTCAGGAAGCCCGAATTGGCCGCGAGGAGTCCGACGCACCCGCCGTTCACATAAACCGTTTCGCGCGGTCGGAGTTGAAAGCCTTTTTGTGCAAAATAATTCCGCCAGCTTACGCGCCGGGGATGCTGAAGCGATAATGGTGAATTCACGTCTTCGCAGAGGGCGATCCCAGCCGTCGCCCACTCTTCGAAAAAGCGCCAGCGCGCCGTCACGACTATATCCGGATCCAAGTACCAAATCGCTTCGTCGTCCTGCTGGAGCTGGCTCAGCGCAAAGTCGGGTTTGAAGTTCGTAAGGTGATAAGTGGTAGTTAGAGAAATCAGGTGAACGACAAGGCCGCTCGGCAGTGCGAGTTCTGTCTTTCCGTTGGCCCACGGTGGAAGCGAACCACGGAAGCCCGCAGCGACCCTCCCGCGAAATCCCGCCCGATCCAGCGAGTTAATCAAAGCTGCGGCACCGATGTGGTAGTGGCCTTCGAAAAGTGTGCAGACGACCGTTTTCATCGCGGTGAGTTCTTGAAGAAGCCGAGGAAGGTGGCGACTGACCAGTACGCGAAAATCCGCGGGGACCAAATCTTGTGGTGGAGCGCCCGGGAGAAGTGGCCCCGGGCGACGCGCGGCTTTTCGCGAAGCACGATGCGGCCCGCCGAAAGCCAGGCGCTGGCCGCACAATCGCGACGCAGAGCCCGTGGCATCGCCTCCCAATCGGCATTGCGTTCGAAGACGTAGGCAACGCCTTCGGCCATGGCTGGAGCGTTCTTCGTCATCGTGACGGCATGTTGCCGATAGCGACACGTTACAGAACTATCGAACGCGATTTTTGCGCCCGCTCGCACCAACCGCAGCCAGAGTTCCCGATCCTCGACAAAACGACAGGCCGGATCGAAGCCGCCTACGCGCTGGCAGAATTCGCGTTTCATCAACACGGACGACGGCTGGATGATGTACTTCCCGACAAAAAGGGATTCTGGAAACATCGCCATGGCCTCCGGCGTAGGCACGCGCATTTCCTCGTCACGGCCGGAGTCGCTATCGAACATCATGACGCCGGTATGAACAAGGTCAGCTCCGGTCTCGCGGGCTCGGGCGATTGCCTGTTCGAGATGCGGGGGAGTCCAAATGTCGTCGGCGTCGAGCAGGGCAATCCAGTCGCCGCGCGCACGCCCGATGGCGGTGTTTCTCGTGGCGGGAAGTCCTTGGTTAGTTTCCTGGCGATGGAAAATCACCGGCTGCTTCACGGACGAGGCGAACTCGCGGACAATCGACTCGGTGCCGTCTCTGGAGCCGTCTTCAACCACAATCAGCTCCCAGTCTAAAAACGTCTGGGCTTTGACGCTTGCGAGTGTTTCGCCGATGAAACGCTCTGCCTTGTAAGCCGGAATGCAGATGCTGACCAAAGGAGGGGACATCAGTGGATTTTATACAGAGTATCCGGTGTCGCCGACGCTTCAAGCGGTCGCATGGGCCAAAAGTCTGCGTTCGATGAAGTCGATCACCTTCGCGTCGACGGCCAAGTTGAATTTACGAGCGAAAAGGCGGCCAGCTTGAGCAGCCTTCTCCAGCCTCGCGGTGTGTTCCGTGCGGAAAATGCTGGGGCTGATGTCGCCCGGATGCCAGAGCAGTTCCCGCCGGTGATCTGAAATCCTAGGCAATGGTTCAGGACTGTTCATGACAGCGGTTTGGAAAAAACTCTCCTCGGGCAGGAGGGTGTCGGAGAACCATTCTAGCAGCGGCTTAACTGCGGCGGAAGCCACGTATTCTGCGGCGTTGCGCGCGAGCACGACCCAGTTGTCACCGCCATACCAGCGAGCAAACGGCGGCGGTGGCTTGGGCTGGCTGCGTTTCACAGTGGGGATCGGACCTCCGCCGAAGAGGCGGCGCAAGCGACGCCCCAAGCCGGGCCGCCAAAGCAGCCATTCCAGCCAAGGTAGATCCAGAGCCTTCTTTGAAAGACGTTCGATCGCGTGGGGCCAGTGAGGGGTAGTAAGCGGATCGAATGCGTTGACGGAACTTAACCCAGGCTCAGAGGATAAAATGGCTTCCATGCGCTCCGGTGTTTGCAGCGGAAAGCATTGCCCGCTCAGATTTATCCAGTGGGTCCAACCGCTGCGTTGGGCCAAAGCGATCCTGAGCCCGTCGAGTTGCGCCTGAAGCAGGCTGAACCGTCCCCACAGGACGGGCCGCGGCGGCTGTAACACCACGTTCGTATATTTTGCCGCCAGTTTCTGCACGATCGCATGTTCTTCCTGTGGGCGTCTGCGGTCGTAGTGGACCACATACAAATTTTGCGGCGCCCACATCGCCTCGATCGAGCGGGTGAGCAGTTCCGGATTTGTATGTGCAAGGACGTGGAAGGCCAGCGGCATGAGAGCTAGATTGAATTTGGCGGCGCGGAATAGACTCGTGATCTAACAATACGCAAGGCCTAGCGGGCTTAACCTCTGTGGGCCAGAATCTGTCCATAGGAGGAAATCCTATTACCGCATAGTAAAATATCTGGTATGGCGGGACCGAATGGTTTTATAGCGGAGTTGAATATCCATCGGCCGTAGCTAGTCGTTTAACGGTTCATGAAAATCTATTTTGTCACTCCTGCGGACTCCCCCCTCGCGGACCCAGGAGGAGAAATGTTGGCGGCGATCCGAAGAGCGATGATGGCGGAAGGAGGCGCTACGGAAACGGTTCGTGCTTCGGATGCGGATGCGTTGGTGCTGCCGGAAAAATATTCATTCAAAGAGTGGCGGTATATAGAACGCATTCTTTCTGATCCGCTGATCGGTCCAAATATCACCCGCACCTACACGATCAACGCGGATGACTGTGCGACAGGACTTTTGCGCGGCGTATATACTTCCTTGCCGTCGGATCGGTTCGACGCCGCGATTCACGCGATCGTCCCTTACACCTTTTACCCGAACCAATATGTCCTATCGGCCGGGCCGGCCGGGACGGCCGAACGGCGCTATTTGGCGACGTGGCGGGGAAATCCGAAGTCGAACGCCAAGCTGCGGGGCAAATTGATTCAAAATCATGCGGGCAACGGGGAGATATTCGTAAGCGAAACGACCAGTTGGCTTAACCATCCCGGAGATGAGAAGAAAACCTACGTGGACCTCATGCAGGCGGGAAAGTTTTCGTTGTGCCCTGCTGGATGGGCGCCGATTACTTTTCGGGTTTATGAAAGTATGGCGCTGGGAGTTGCTCCTGTCGTGATCGCGGACCGCAGCGTTTTGCCGCCCGGTCCGAATTGGTCCGAATGCAGCATTCGCGTACCTGAGGCGGCGTTGTCCGATTTGTCGCAGCTTCTCAAAGCCTACGAATCAAGATTTCTAGAAATGGGAAAGAAGGCGCGCGAGGCGTGGGAACGCTATTTTAGCCCTGAGCGGGCCGCGGCGTTTTACGCGACCAGTCTGCTCACCTGCATGGAGCGCAGTTTGGGAAGTTCTAATTTCGCCGAGGAGAAGCGTCGGATGTGTTCGTTCGGAATGTATTGGAGTAACGAATGGACCATCCCTCAACGGGTGGTGAATAAAGTTCGCAGACTTGTTTCACGTTGAGAGCGGAGCAAGGCGTGCGCTGGCGCTTTGTCTCAGCAGAGTGGTATAGGGCGCGAGCGCTCTCTCAGGGCTGAGACGATTTCTGACCCAGTCTAGTTGGCGATGAGCGACAGCGACACGGTCAGAACCTGAACTCAGGAGACGGCAGACTTCAGCAGCGAACGACTGAGCGTCCGAAGCGACAACGGCGATGCGGCCCTCTTCGATATCAGCGAACCCTTCGGCGCCGGCTGGAGTCGTGACCACGGGCCGCCCGAAGCTCATAGCCTCAATGAGTTTGATTTTTAAGCCCGTGCCAAGCGGCAGAGGCACGACGCACACGCTCGCGGCAGCGTATTCGGCCTTGATGTCGTCAACCGGCCCGACGACACGCACGCCCGGCGGCGGAACCTCCACGACACGACCGGCCGTCCCGGCGATGGCGATTTCCGCGTGTGGCAGAGCCGAGCGAACGCGGGGCCAGACTTCGGACAGTAGCCAGCGAATAGATTCAATATTGTGACCGCTATAACCACCAACAAAGAGACAGCGGCCGGTTTGCTCTTCGCTGACGGGCAAAGGCTCGGTCGCGGCAGGCATGGGCACCGTGATCACTTCTTGTTCACGCACCATCGATCGAAACGCGTCGGCTTCGCGCTCCTGGATCGCGATCACGATGTCGGAGCGAGCAAGTAGGTCTGCTTCTTCGTCGCTATCCATCGGCAAAAAGTCGAGTGGTTGACGGTGGGCGCGATAGAGTTCGGCCCGGCGATGCGTGAGATTGTGCGTGAGCACCGCCACCTGCAGCGTCCTTCTTTCCTCTGGCGATAAATCGTCCAGCAGGTTGAGCATCGGAGTGCTGTCGATCAGGACGAAGCGGGGCCTGAGCCGTCGGACGAGGTTCGCCGCATACGCTCGTTCTGCCGCAGTCGCGAGGTGTTCGCCCCCGTGGATGCGTTGGTTGTAGGTCAGGAGTTCGGATTGCCCGAGCCAACCGTCGACCGTGGAGGGGACGAGAAAAGGGCCGATCCGTTTGCACGACCGTACCCAGCCTCGAGCGATATAAGACGCGTTGAGCGGGTTGCCCATCAAACGCCTACCGCCAAAGAGCGGCGCGCCGAGCCATGCGTAGTCAATCGCGAAGCCCTGGCGGTGGAGTTCAGTTAAAATGGCGTGTGGGTAAACGCATCCTCCGTGCTGGCCCGGCATCGCCAGCAGTGGGCTGAAAAAGAGGACGCGTCTGCCGTTCGAAGACATGAGGTCAACTCCGCGCGATGCCAGTGAACTTCAACCATGCTCCGGTGCGCCGCATCGCATCGGAAAACGAGAGTGCCGGGCTGTAGCCAAGCATGGTTTCTGCCTTCGTGGCCGGGAAACGCCATTGGCAGCTTTGTAGCTGGCACATTTCCTCCGTGAGAGCAGGAGCGGGAGCGAGTTGCAGGCTCCAGCCTTCCGGCCGATAGGGTTCGGACCATGCGGCTGCGGCGGCTTTGGCAAGGCGTTTCACCCGGCGCGGAATCATCGGCATGATCGCCATGGAGGATTTTTTTGCTGCGAGGCGCGCAAGTTTTTCGCTGGCGCTTTCTGGAAAATCGGGTGGCACAACCGAGTGAACGTGACTCATGTCCGCGCCGACAGCGCTGGCGATGGCTTGATAAAAGTCCCGCCACGTGACCGTTTCTTTATCGTTCAAAAGGAAGACCTGCCTGTCGGCATCGGGCTTGGTCAGCGCGAGCCAAATGGCGTCGACGAGATTATCGACCGCGATGGCGTTACAAATACCCGAACCATCGCCTACCAGGTATGCGGTTTTTGCAATCAGCTGACCCGCGATATCCGCCACCAACCGCGAGCGAGGGCCGTGGATAATGCTCGGACGAAGCTGAACGAGCTCCACTTTGCCCGCGCGGCGAGCCCTGGTGAGCGCGAGTTCTGCGCGGGCTTTCGCGACGTTGTATTCAGATTTCTGTTTAACGACGATCGCTGTGTTCTCGTCTGTACCCGGCGATGGAGTGAGCGTGTGAACGGCAGCACTACTGATGGCGACGATGCGTTTGACGCCAGCGCGTTCGGCGGCTGGGTAAAGAGCTTCTCCCATCGCCTCAATCTGCGGGGCGTCGCCGAGCGCGGCGTGCACGACGGCATCGCAGCCCTTCAAGGCCTCCGCCAATGCGTCGGTGTCGGTGGCGTCTGCGACTTTCCACGGCAAAGCAAAACGAGCGAGCACGGCGAGGCTGCGAAAAGCGTGGGCTATAGGCACGACCTCAGCTTTGCCTTCCAAATGAAAACGTTCAACCAAGCGCAAACCGACAAAACCGCTGGCGCCGATGATCGCGATTTTCATGCTGCAGCTCCTTTCTGCAGGCGTGCGAAGCCCGCGACTTCAACCTCGTTGAGCCATGGTTGTGGGAGCGGCTTGCGGTTGCGGTAGCACGCGTCGATCAAGCGCAAAGATCTCAGGCCTTCCGTCGCAGGGATGTGGAGTGGTGAGCCGGTGCGCACAGCGTCGGCCACGTTGATGAGCTGGCGAATGAAAGCCTGGGGCGAACCTTCCGCGGCGCTTCCGCCGTGGAGTGTGAGGCCGTTGTCACTCGCGGGTAAAATGTCTCCGTCGATGATCGTATCGACGCCGCTGATACGGAGGCTGATTTGCCCGGCTTGTCCGGGGGAGAAGGTGACGGAGCCGTTGGCGAAGTTGACGCGAAAGAGGTTTTTCGTTGCCCAATCCCGGCTTAGGCGGATGGAGCCGCTGAAGCCGCCTGCGTGTTTCATGGTCAAGTGTGAATTTGCCTCCAAGCCACCAGCCGCGTCGTCGCGATAGTCGATGGATTCAGGTTCGCCAAACCACCAGAGTAGGAGATCAAGCGTGTGAACGCCGGTGTCGTAAAGAACGCCTCCTGGTGTGGTTTCGCGTCGGAAAAAAGAGTCCGATGCTGCTTCCCAGCGGAACGGCCCGCCTTCTTCGACCTCATAGGAGACGACCGGCCCCAACGTCTGACTCATGCAGAGAGTCTTAATAACTTGGGTCGCTCGGAAAAAGCGCCGGTAAAGCCCGATTGCGAGGGGGCGGCCTGTTCGCTGCGCCGCACTCACCATGGCTTCGGCGTCGGGTATCGAAGCCGCCATTGGTTTCTCACATAACACACCACAACCACGCTCAAGAGCTAGGATTGTTTGCGGGGCGTGAAGCTTGGGCGGCGTCGCGACCACCACGATGGTGCCGGGCTCCAACGGTGCGTCTTCGAGTTTAGCCAGGCCGCGGGCGTGTGGGAAACGCGCGTTGATGCCAGCTCGGGTCGGCTCACTCGGGTCGCAGAGCGCCGCTACTCTCACCAATCCTTGTCGCTCCAACCAGGTTAGGGCAGAGGCATAGAAGAACTTGGTGATGGCGCCGCAGCCGGCGACAACGATCGGTACGGGAGGTGGCAGTGCTTCAGGCATGTAGTTTTAGGCTGTCGATTAAGGTTTGTTGAATCCTGTTGGGGTCAAATTCCCCACGCGCAAACGACAGGGCCAATTGGGCGCGTTCGCGACGAAAGGCTGGATCTTTTAGCTTTGTGACATATTCGGCGAAGCTTGCGGTGTTGTTCGGCAAAAAAACATCAGGGAAACGCCGCTCTCGCGCCCAACGAAAAACCGCGGTGTCTTCAGGCGCTACGATAACCAGTGGCAGACCGAGGTGGCAGTATTCGATCAGTTTGCTCGGAAAACTTGTTCGGGTCCACGGCATCTCGTCGCTGGCGTGTGCGTAGCTCACGACCATAGCGGTCGCGTAGCGACGGAAGTAGGAGAGCGCCTCTGTGTTTCTCGCAAACGGAGGACGATGTTCCACCCCGTTTTCGTGGAGGTAGGAAACGTCTTCGGCATTTTCTTTTAGTACAGTCAACAGCCGTCCGCCTTTTTCACGGGCCGCACGTGAAAGCTCAATGAGCAGTGTCAGTTGTGGCGGCCAATAATTGCCGGCGTAGACGAGGAGCGGTGTGCCAAGGGCCGAATCACCCTCGGGTATCGGTGCGGCGTCGGCTCCTTCCGGGATCGGCGGCAGCACGCCTGCGATTTCCTTTGGCAGCTTAAAGCATTCTGCCAAACCAGGCGATGCAAACCAAGACTTTGTCGAGTTCGCCACAATCCACTGGCGGCGCTCGTGAGCGCGTTTTCCTTCGGACGGATCTTTTATGAAGTCTCGAGCGTCGTCGTGGACGATGGTGGCAAGCGGAAGGTTATAGCGGCGCGCAAACCCGACGGCAGCAATCGAAAGCATGTCGCTGAAGGCGGATAAATAGGTGAAAACCGCGTCCGGCCGTGCATCTTTCAGCCACGTTTTGATTTCGCCCGCCCAAAGCCAGGCTCGGAACGCGCGGGAGACGGGGCGATCAGGATTGAAGGGTGGCCAGAGCAGTTTTCGGTGGCTCAAGGTTGTGGTTCGCCAACCGTGAGCGAGGCATGTCGGTATCAGGTGTTCCTGCCCCCAATCCGCCACGACGCGAACGTTCCAGCCTGCCTCTGAAAAACGTTTTAAATGGCGGTAGACGATGATCGCGCTGCCGGCTCCTTCTGCGGGAACATGCCCGAAATAGACGAGGGTACGAGATGGCCGGCTCACCAGTAGCCTCCTTTATCCACTTTCGGAGCTTCGCTAGGCGTCTCATCTGGTTGTGGTCTAACCCAGGCGTCGTTGAAAAAGCGTTGAAATTCTGGCCGTGAGTCCCAGCGTCCGCCGCGAATGCCAAAGAGGAGTTGGGTTGGCCCGCCGGTATGAATGCCGACTTTTCCCAGTCGCTTGGCGTGAACTGCCAAGGGAATACCGGCGGCGCCACAGCCCAGCAGCGCGATGTCGTAACCTGGATCGTGGGCCAGCGTGGTCATTTTTTCCTCTAACCACTGCAGCATGGCGAACCAGTCTTTATGGCTATTGGCCGAAAATCCGTACGGGCTTTTGAGGGTGACTAATTCGAAATCGGGCAGCAAGTGGGGCACGGTTGCCCAGACCTGACGCCTCTTGGGAAACTGGGTTTGAATGGAATGCTCGAAAGGATGGACCACCAGAACGCGTTTTCCCGTGAGCGCGCGGGACCAGGGGGCGGCCGGGTTGAAGTAGGGTTCGAGGGCGGTGAGGTCGGTCCAATGTGCGTTGGGGCAAAAACGCTCGGTGATTTCAAATTCGCCGGGGTTGTGCCATAGCGCGCAAAGGTCGATCTCCTGCAGTCGTTCGAGAAACAACTCGCAGAATTTGTGGTAAGTTTCTTCGTCGGCCGGGAAAACGCCTGCTTGCTGGTAGAGTTCCTGTTCGCCAAAACTCGGGACCGCTCGGCTGAGCGCGTACCAGCGCGGGATGCCCAGGTGCCAGCTCAGTGCTTTGACTTCAACATCGCCGAGTTTGCCCATGGCGGACGGCTTACCGCTTCGAAGTAGTTCGCCTATTTTCTCGTGCGCTGCAGAATCGCGCAGAATTGGGCGCCGTGCACAAAGTTGTTGCTCGCGAGGGAAATTGCGTCGCGAGAAGTCGATCGCGCGGTCAACCCGCGCAGCGAACATCAAGTCACGGACCTTTTGTTTGAGCGACATGGGATCAGTTGCGAATTAGGCCGAGCCGGTGTTTTAGTACGTACGTGAAGGTTCGCCAGGAGGCACTGGCGATGGGTTCTCTTCGAAGCGCCCGCAGAGCGTAGTGCCAAGGCCGACCGTTTCTGCCGTACTGGAGAGAAGTGACTGCGAAATCCCGAAGATCGTCGGGGGTGACGGCCGACTTGAAATCTGGCGGAGGAATCGAAGCGCGCTCGAAAGAAAGGCCGCGCGCTGCGTAGGCTTCAGCCAGGACTTTTAGCTTTCGCTCATATCGCCCCTGGTTGCGCGTGAAGTTAACGCTTTGCTCGTGCAGACGATAGTGGAAGAGGACTTCGGGCAGGTTCGAAAGCTCGCCGATCTGTGCGAGGCGCAAATAGAGGTCGAGGTCTTCAATCCATTCTGCGCTCTCGCGATAACCTCCGACGCGTCCGATGGCCTCCCGGCGAAACATCGCGGCCGGGTGAATAATGACACCGCCGTTCCCCGCCAGAAGTTCGCGCTCAATCGTGTGGTGAGCGCCGGGCCGGGCACACTCTTTGATGGCGTAACCTTTACTATCGATGTAGATAAAAGCCGAACCAACGCCTACGCACCCTGGATTTTTGCGGAGAAATGTAATTTGCTTTTCAAAGCGTTGAGGAAGGCAGAAGTCGTCTGCGTCCATGCGGGCGACAAATTCTCCGCGTGCGTCGGCCAAGCCGTCGTTGAGTGCCCGAACAATCCCGGTATTGGGCCGACTGATGATCCGGAGCCGGTTGTCGGCAGAGGCGAGGCGTTTGAGTATCGAGAGAGATTGATCGCTAGAACCATCGTCTACCGCTACGATTTCGAAGTCTGAAAAAGACTGCTCCTGAATACTCGCCACGGCGCTTTCGAGATAGCGCTCAGCGTTGTAAACAGGGATGATGACTGAAATGGCAGGCGTGCTCATGCGCGTGGTTGGGTAGCTGCCCAGGAAAGAAACTTTTTGGGATCGCTTTGCGCGAGATAGGGCTGGGCACGGGCAAGTTTTTCCTCGTTCCACTGCCACCAGCCCAGCGCTTCTAGCTTTGCCACGATATCGTCTGAAAAGCGGCCGCGTATTGGTTTTGCGGGTACGCCGCCGACGATGCTGTACGGAGGCACATCCTTCGTGACGATCGCACCGGCTGCGAGGATGGCGCCATTGCCAACGGTGACCCCGTCTCGGATGAAAACGTGAGCGCCGATCCAAACATCATGGCCGATGTGTACGCGGCGTCGCTCCTGGAACAACGTTTTTGAACTAAAGCTGGGGCCGCATTGTCCACGGTCGGAATAGAAGGCCGGAGACGTGGAGAGGAGAGTGGTGGGATGGTCACCGGCGCCAATGTACGTGCGAGGGCCGATTGAACAAAACCGGCCCACTTCAACGTCGTTCAGGATCGTCTCACGAGCGATGTAGGACCAGCCGCCTATGCTGGCACGATCAAGCACGCAACGCCGTTGGACGGTTACATTGCGCTCCAGGCGCGAATTCCACACCTCGGCGCCTTCTTCGATCGTGCAGTGGTCGCCGAAGGTGCTCGAGCCGATCCTCGCTAGCGCTTCCAAACGGTTGTGCCCGCCGAGGACGACATCGGTTGCGATTTGTGCCCCGCGGATGCTGCCGATTGGTCCGATCTTCACGCGACGTGCGATCTTGCTATCGCGCCTGATAAAGCAGCCGTGGCCGATCTGCACCTCTGGATAGCGCAGTCGATAAATCCAGGTTCGGAGTTTTGATTTCAATCCGTGCATCGTCATCGTGTCGCTAGCTGCGAAGCCGTTCGGCCGTGAGACGAATTCGCGACTCCAGATTGTTGAGCACGGTAATCTTTTCACCCGCATAGACCCGCGTTAAGAGCTCGTCGCGGTAGCGATCAACCTCGATCCCTTCCGGATGTTGCAGCGGAAATTCAAGCGGTTGTGTCTCTACGGCGAGCCTGCTCATATCTCCAGCGGTGTGTGTCGGGTCGCTGCCAAAACCAAGGTTAGAGACAAGATTGTTGCGCGGCACGATGCTCAAACCGCCATTGATGCGACAGGTGAAATTCCATTGAAAGTCCCAGGTGTTGGCCGCGCGGGGGTTGCGACGGGCCGCATCCAGCGTCGAGATCCAATATTGGCGTTCCCAGGCCGATGCGTAAGACGCGCGGAGAGCGCTCTGTCCTGTTTCCCAGTCGTTGTAGTGAAAGTCGTAGAGATCCCACGCCCTGCGCCAGGTGGCCCAACCCCAAGTCCACGGATGGCGGCTAAACCAATAGCTATCGGAGGTGTCGACGTAAGGCGCGAGGAAATTGGTTCCCCCGACGTTCATGACTCGCGGGTCGTCGCGGAAGCGCTGGAGCATCTCGTCGCAGAATCGGAAAAAGCTGGGGTCTGGCAGGCAGTCGTCCTCGAGAATCACGGCTTCTTCCACCTCGGCAAAGGCGCGGTTGATGCCGGTGTGAACCCGGTCCATGCAGCCGAGATTTGAATCAGCATATTCACGAATCACGTCACAGGGCCAATCGATCCGTTCAAAAATATCCCGCACCGCGGCCACGCGTTCGGCGTCGGTTGGCTTTGACGCTCTTGGTCCGTCGCAAACCACGATCAGCTTCGGCGGTCGCGCCGCACGAACGCGTTCAAACACCCGACGGGCGAGATCGGGGCGGTTGAAAACAATCATGACGACGGGAGATTGCATGAGGCTATTTTTGAAATACCAATCTGCGCCGAATGCCGTTCCAGGCCCGCGCGATCGGGCCGTTGTCAGTGTAGTAGGCGGTGAGGTCAGGAACGTGCGGGAGCGTCAGGCGTTTTGGGTTGGCCGAGCCTTTGCTTTGCCGAACCATTTGCGCTATGCGGGGGAAGAGGTTGTGCTCGTCGAGAACGCGCCGCCGAGCTTCGGCGATGGCGTCGCGATTCCGTTCGGCCAAATCGGATCGAACAATTTTTGCGACGCGCTTTGGTGCATTGGGATCGTTGATGTCGATCCAAACGTAAGAGTCCTCGGGGAAATACTCAGAGAGATTTGTCGCGCCAAAATAGATTGGCATCGACCACGCCAAAAAACAGTCGGCGATTTTCTCTGTCCAGTAATCGGGACAAGAGTGGTTTTCGACGGCGATCGTGTAACGATAGGGCGCAATCCCGTCCCATTTGTCGGCGAGCGGTTGAAAGCCGCGGCCGAACAGGTCGAAAGGCACACCGGAAGCGCGCAGTTGCTTGAGAAAAGCCAGCCGGTGGCGATGCCCGTCGTGGAAAGCCAGGCTGCTTGTAATCCAGGAGAGATCGCGCGTTTTTTTGGGCGCAACCATTGCCTTAAGTTCGTCGTAGCTCCGCTCCAGATGCCAAGGCAGGCTTCCGTGCGAGTGATGAATATTCGCGGCGTCGATCCGCCTGTCTTGGGTGTAAATACGTCCGTAGTAGGGGAAACCTTTCAACATCCAGCGAAAGACGGAAAGGGGAGGTTCCTGAACGAAGCAGAGGACGTTCTCGGGTGGGACTTCTACGGTGATCTCGCTCGGAACGTGATTTAACACGACGAGCCAGTCGCAGCGGGCAACTGCGTCCAAGGTGAAATGCACGTTGTCCCATACCCCGCTTCCTCCAGGTGTTTGCCGGAGCAAGTCGGGTTTCTGCCACGGTTTGACTATGCGGACGAGCGTCATGGTCTGGCGGTGGCGAGTTGTTGGAGCAAGGTGGAAACCGGCCGGTAGCAGGCATCCACAGAAAAATGCGTGCAGGCTAGTTTCAACGTCTCTTCGGCCGCCGTTTGGGCGCGATCAACCGATGAGAGAAGACCGAGGACTTCGTTTGCGAAGCCTTCGTGTGTGTTGGCCACACGCAGGGCTGGCTGCAGGTTCTCCAGGCCTTCGGCTCCGACACTCGTTGTGACACAAGGGCGGCCGTAGCTAACCGCTTCGATGATCTTAATTTTCAGTCCGCTTCCTTGCAGAATCGGTGCGATTACAACGCGACTCCGCGAGTACGGCTCCGCCAAATCACGAATGCGGCCGAGAAGCTGGATTTCAGTTGGAGTGGTTCGTTCTCTGAGCGAATCGCAAACCGAGCCGGCGATGTGCAGCTGTGCGGCGGGAAATTTAGCTCGTATCAGCGGCCAAACCAGATCGATGAACCAATGAACACCGGCCACATTGGGAACGTGGTGACTGCCGACAAACAGAACCACCGGCTCTTTTGAGAACGGCAACGCGTTTGGCCGTACCGCCAGAGGCGCTGTCACGATTTGCTTGTTGGGAAATAGCCTCTGAAATACGGAAGCCTCCGTTTCTTGGATGGCAATGAGCCCGTCAGCCGAGGCGAGGCAGGCCAGTTCATCTTGGGCCGTCATGTACTCACCAAGCACCTCGCGGACCTGTCCGTTCGCCAAATGGAGCTGGCGGTGACGAACATCGTGGGTGAGAACGGCGATCGGTCGACGCAGCGGACCAGGAACCGCTGCGGCGGGCGCCATCCACGCGTAATTGGCAAGGACAACATCTGGACGAAATCGGGCTATGGCCTTCTGCACGATCGACCGCTCTGCGGCACTGCAGTTGGCGCCCCAACTTGGACTCGATGACGAGTGAAGGGATTGGGTCAGGGAAGTGGGTGAGGATTGTTCGCATCGTTTCCTCCACAAGCCGAGCGATCGGAGCACTGTTTTCGCAACGTGACTGGCGCGAGCTTTGAACGGAAGCCAGACAACGTCGTGTTTCCAAAAACGCGTACCCAGCTTCACGGCGCCCATGATTTCCAGACTCGAAACGCCGCGTGCCTCGCGCGGAGGAGTGTACCAACCGCGCTGAGGAACGAGGTCCGGCGGCTCGGTCCAGACGGTGTGAATTTTAACGCCGTTGCCGGCTAAATAGCGCAGCAAATCGAATACGTACGCGCCGGAGCCAGATTCACCTGCGAAAGGTGATGTGCGGGTGACAAAGAGAAGGCTGGTGGTTCTTTTCGGCACGGTGACGAGGCGAGGAGGCGGTCGGGTATTTAGGTATGCCTTAGGGGTAGGACGTGGTTTAGGAATGAGGCCTGTTTGGAGATGTGGTTGTTCGCTGCGCATCTCAGAGGGCCGGTTTTAAGTCGGCATCGGAAACCAGGCGGCAGCCGCCAAAGCCCCGATCGCTTTCGTTATCACGTGTGCCGGTGTGAACCTCCCACAGCGCGAAACTGTCGATGATGTCGCTGAAATGTTTGCCCTGGGCGATTGCTGCGGAGCAGTAATAACGCCCTGGCGAAACAGGCAGCCGGGGAAGACTAAGCGTCGCGACGTAGCGCCCCGGTTTCACCTGCCAAGCCTGGCCGTTCGCGTCGGAGTCGAGCGTCATCACGCGTTGCCCTTCGACGGTGTTGAGGGCGAAGCCGATCATCAAAGACTCGAAAGCTTTGTTGACCTGAATGGTGAATTCCACCGAGAACGGTTCGCCAAAAAAGAGCCCCTTCGTATTGGCGCAGCGCACTCGGATGATTCGCGCGTCTTCACCGGTCGTATTATAGTCGCGATTGCGAGTGGAGACGACCATGTCGAGATCGGTTGCACCTATATTCTGGTTGTACTGCTCGATAGCTTCATCAACGGGAAACACACCGCGAAGCTGTCCTCCTTCAAGAACGGCGCAACGTCGACAGAGCCGTCGAATGGTCGGCATGGAGTGGCTGACGAAGAGAATGGTGCGGCCGTGCCCCCGTGAAATATCCTGCATCCGCCCGATGCATTTGCGTTGGAACTGCGCGTCGCCGACGGCGAGCACTTCGTCAACAATGAGAATTTCGGGCTCCAGGTGGGCGGCGATGGCGAACGCGAGGCGCACGTACATGCCGCTGGAATAACGTTTCACCGGCGTGTCGATGAATTTGCCGACCTCGGAAAACTCAACGATCTCGTCGAACTTCGACGCTATTTCTGCGCGTCGCATGCCGAGAATCGCACCGTTTAGAAAAATGTTTTCCCGGCCGCTGAGTTCCGGATGAAATCCGGTGCCGACCTCGAGCAGACTGGCGAGGCGTCCTCGCATCCGGATGTCGCCGATCGTTGGGTCTGTGATGCGGCTGAGGATTTTGAGCAACGTGCTTTTCCCGGCGCCGTTGCGACCGATGATGCCGATCACTTCGCCAGGTTCCACGGAAAAGCTAACGTCGCGGAGAGCCCAAAAGTCCGTCTCGTTTGGCTTTTCTATCACGGCGCGGCCACGCAGCCGATCGGTCAAGCGACCAAATTCGTCGCGGAAGCTGGTCATACCGATTTTGCCGAGTCGGTATTTTTTCGAGACGTGGGAGACTTCGATGATAGGTTGCGGCATGGAAAATCGGTTCACTCAAGGCATGCAAGCGGGCGACTTGCCGAGGTGAATGGAGAAGCGGTGGGCGACGTAGACCTGGAGACGCCGTATCCAGTCTTGGAGGCGTGACAATGGTTGAGAAAACTCTCTTTCAGCGCGGCTGTAGGCGCGATCGAAATGCCGGTTCAGCGACTCTCCCTTATCGTCTTGGAGTTTGGCGATCAGCCGGCAAAGCGTCGCATTGTCTAGAACCCATGGTTCGGTCGAACCTGGAAAACGATAAACGGAACCGAGCTTGGAATTGCACAAGTTAACCGCATAGACGGGGGACGTCTGGTAACGGAGATAAGGGCGGAGGAAATTGCCGTCGTCGTGCAAGTATCGATACATCATCTCCGGCCCGAGAATACCGACATGAGTGAGGAGCGGGAAATTGTGCTTTTGACGCCGCGTGTGCAGCCATTCGGTGCCGATCGAGACTGCGGCGAGCGGCTGATCGCTTAGGAGAATCGATTCCGCGGCTTCCAGGTAGGTGTCGATAATGTCTTCGTCGCGACAGAAGACCGAGACAGAGTTGTTGACCGTGAGCTTAAAGAGCGGCCGACCGAGCAGCGTCAGATCGTGCCAGACTTCGCGGCAGAATGCGTAGCCGGACGTGAGGTCGATCATGAAACGTTGTGGATCGAAAACCGTCGCGTCTGCATCCACCCAGATCGCGCGATCGTAGCCACTGGCGAGAAGGTGACGCGCCGCCACCAGTCGCGCATAATCCGAAAGCAGGCACTTGTGGACGGACGCCCGGGGCCGAAGATGCGGCGGCACGAGGTCGAAAAAGCTATCGTCCCAAAAACGGTAGTCGAAACCTTGATACGTCGCCCAGCTGCGCACGCTGGCCATGCAGGCACTAATCCAGCCGGGAACGTTTTCCGTCCGGAAAGACTGGTACACGACTGTTTTCATATCGCAGCTGGGCAGCGAACTAGATTGTATCGACAAACGTGCGAGCGCTGCGTTGGAAGAGAACCAGGCCGATGAAGAACACGACGGCAGTGATCGCGGCGGAGACCATGTAATAGTGGGGCACGAACAAGCTTTTGCCAAGGAATGCGAGCCGTGTGCCCTCGACGATGCTCGCCATCGGATTGAGGCCGATCAGCCAATGCCATTTTTCAGGCAGCTTCGAAAGCAGAGTCGACAATGGATACAGAATTGCGGACGCCATCATCCAGATTTGCTGGAGAAAACCCATAAGATAGCGGAAGTCGCGGTATTTAACCGTGAAAGCCGAAATCACCATTCCAGCGCCGAGGCCTAACACGGCCATGTGCACGACGAACACCGGCAGCAGCGCGAGCATGTTCCAATCGATGTGGAACGTGGCGCCGTGCGGATTGAATTTGGCGAACGTCCACATGATCAGAAATGCGAGCAGTTGGACGCCGAAGTTCATCAGGTTTGAAAGGGCTTGAGCGATCGGCACGATCAGACGTGGGAAATAAACCTTTCCGAAAAGATGAGCGTTGCTGAGGAATACGTTACTGGTCGCGTCCAGGATGCTTGAGAAGTAGCCCCAAGTAATTTGCCCGCATAGGAAGAACAGGAGGGCCGGCGTGCCGTCTGTCGATACGCCGATGACCACGCCAAAGACGAGTACGTTCATCAACGCGGAGACGAGCGGGTTCACGATGAACCAAATTGGTCCGAGAATCGTCTGTTGGTAACGCGAGACGAAATCGCGACGGACGAGCAAGAACAGGAGATCGCGATATTCGAGGATACCTTTCCAATCCAAGTTAAACCAACCGGCTTTCGGTCGGATATGAATTTCGAACGGCTGTTGAACGGCTGGTGTGCTCACAAGGGAAACAATTTATTTTGCGACGCTGGCGACCTTCTCGGACTGGTAAGATTTGTAGTAGTCGGCTTTGTACGCTCCGTAGCCGTCGTAACCGTAATTGAGCAACGAAGAGCTCGGAACGCAGTTAAGCACTACACCCAAGGTGGTGATGCCGGATTCCGTGAATTTGCTCAGGCTCTTACGCAACAGGGTGCGACGAACTGTCTTAAACCGGCAAACGTAGATCAACTCGGAGCAGAAGCGGGAGAGGAGGAGAGCGTCCGGGAAAACCGACGACGGAGGCGTATCGATGATCACCAGATCGTAGATTTTCGAGAGCTTGTTGAACAAGTCGCAGGCGGCGATCTGATCGATGACCTCCGTCGGGTTTTTGATCGCGTCGCCGGCGGGGAGCAGATCGAGCCCGGCTCCGATATTGGAGATGCCGAGTTGTTTAGAATCAATCGTCACGTTGGGATTCTGTCCGTATTCGCGTAGCCAGGGGAGGAGGCCAATGCCGCCCGGGGCTCCGAAATAGCGCCGCAGCGTGGGACGGCGGAAATCGCAGTCGACCAAAAGCGTTTTGCGACCGTGCGCGGCGAATACCGCCGCGAGGTTGCTGGCGGTCAAACTTTTGCCCTCGCTCGGCACGCTGCTGGTGACGAGAATGCGTTTCGGGAAGCTGACGATCGACCGAATTTCGATTTCGCTGAAGATGCCGCGATAAGCTTCGGACAGCGCGTCATCTTTGCCGAGGCGGAAGACGTTGGGCCGTTCGGTTTCGCTGAGGCGCTTCATCGTTTTGATTCCGCCCAACATCACCTGACTGACCCCGCTCTCGATGTCGTGCTGGGACTTGATGCGGGTATCCATGAACCCGATACCCAGTGGGATGCCAATAAACAGCAGGCAGCCGATCAGCGCTGCGCCCACCGCGACCTGCCGCGGCGTGCCGGTTTCAGGATAGGTCGGTACGTAGGCACGATCCATGATCTTGATGTTTACGTTCTCGAGCTGGCTGACGATCGAGGCCTCGTTGAGACGATCGTTGACCATGTTGTAAGCCGAGCGCTTGGTGGCGGCTTCCTGCTCGAGGAATTTGTAATCGATGGCGATGCGGTCGAACTCGCGAGCCTGCTTTTCGGCCTCTGTGAGGTCCTGGCGCAGCCGCTGTTCGCGTTGTTGTGCAAAAGCGTAGCGCGTACGCAGCTCGGCGATAGCGAGAGCGATGTTTTCTTTCAGCCGCCTTTGTGCCGTCTCGGTCGCGATCGCATTTTCCTTCATGCGCGGCCATTCGTCGAGGTAACGTTCCGAAAGTTGGATGCGTTCGGCCTTCAAGCCCTCAATTTGGTTCTTGAGCTCAGTTACAGAACCGTAGGAGGCGATGGCGGAGAGCTCGAAGATGTCCTTACCTGTTTTCTGAAAATCTTCTACGGTTTCGATCAACGTGCGAAGACTCGATTGTTCGAGCTGGTTTTGCACAAGGCTGCTGCCGATCGAACTCACCTTCTCCTGAACGACGCTTTTGTTTTCTCCCAGCGAAGCCATGTTGTGCTTCGCACGATATTCCTGCATCGCTCGCTCGGCGGCTTCGACTTCGATGCGTTTCTCCTCAGACTGATTTTTGAGGAAAAGGATGGCGGAGTTTGTGCCGCTGGTGGCCCGATCGAGAGTGAAGTAGATGTATTTTTGAGCGAAACGATTAGCGATGAGGGCGGCGGCTTCGGGATCTCGATTGTAGACAGTCACCACGATGATCGCCGTGCCACGTTTGTTATTAAATTGAACGTTGGGACGGATGATGGCTGCGAGCTGCGGTGGCGGGTTCTCCGGATGTTCCGGATCGCGGTACGCATTTTGGATTTGTTCGACTTCCTTGGGCGTGAATGAACTGGCGAAGTACTCGTAGAACGTCGTGCTGGCCATCTGTTCAAGATGGTGGTTGATGTCCAGCTGGCTGGTGGAGGTGTCGACGACTTCCTGCACGTTGAGGACACGCTCTTTTTTATCGAAGAGCATTTTCACCTCAGTTTTGTAGTTAATCTCTAGTTTGGGTTGGCCGAGGATGAACGCAGCAGCAGCTGCGGTTCCGACGAGAAGGCCTATCCACCAGCGTTCAAGAAACAGATTGAAAATGCTACGAGGCGTGAGGGAGGAAAATGCGGTGCTCTGTCCCTCGTGCCTGATGTTTTTGGATTTTGTGTTTTTCGGCATGTCGTGGCCTGAAGTTAAGCTAGATTTTTAGAAAAGGCGCTCGGGGACGTAGATTCGGTCTCCGGGATAAACGAGGAAGCTCTTGGGCGCGTTTCTGCCTCCCTTGCCGGTGATCATGGACTGGACGTTGACTGTGAAGACGCTTTCAACGCCGGCCTCATCGACGCGGGTGACTTTTACTTCGTCCGATTTCGCGCTGAGCTTGAAGCCGCCCAAGCTCGTGATCAGCTCGACGATTTCGATGCTGCCGGCTTCCTTCGGCATGCGGTATTTTCCTGGAGTCCCGACGGCGCCCAAGACGGAGACGTCGCGCGCGGCGTAGTCTCGCACTGAGATGGTGACCATGGGCTTGCGGAGCAGCTTCTTATCAACGAAGACGTTTTCCAGATACTTTTCGGCTTCCCGCACCGTTTTCCCGCTGAGCGTTTCCTCGCCGACGAGTGGAATGCGAATGATACCTTTCGCGTCGATGCGCTGGTCCGTCGAAACGTCGCCTTCGCCCCAGATGATGACGGCCACTTCGTCGCCGTTGCTCAAACGATAGCCGGGATCGGTCGCGGGCAGGTCGAGCGTGCTGACGCTGGGATTGGTCGCCAGAGCCGCAGCCGATTGGGACGGGGAAGGAGGAACCACTGGCGTGAGGTTGGCGCTCGCGCCGGGACGCGAGGGACGGCTGGTGTTGCTAGACGGAGCATTGCGCCCGCCGGGCTGAGTCTGCGCCAGTGTGCGCGTCGGTGCGCCGGCCAAAACCAGTGAAATGATACCAAGTAAAATGCGTGTCGAGTGATGCATGAGGCGGCGGATTAGTATGAGAATGTAATGTACCCGGACGCGGTGTATCGGGTGTAGTTTTCCAAAAAGTAACGTGTGGCCTGAAATGAGCCCGACGGAGCGTCAGTCTGGTTGTCCTGGTAATTAACGTTCCCGCCGATGCTCCAGTGGTTGGTCAATGCATGCTGCAGGTTTCCGCCGACGCTGAGCGCGGTGTCCTGGCGATCCAGCCCGCGGTATTGGCGCCAAGTGTAACTTGTATCAAAAGAGATGGTTGTGGAGAGCCCAATCGTTTCAATCACCCCGAAGTTTACTCCTGTGCTGATGAACGTGAAATTGTTGGTGCCCAGCGATTGGGAACGGGACAGTCCGGTCGAGAGCCGCGTGCGCTCGCGTGCATTCCAAGAGAGTCTGATGTCGCCCGTCACGGTTTTGCTTCCAGCATCATTGATGCCGGGTGACTGCGCCTGGCTGTACGAAATGCTCGCTGAACTCTCAATTTTTGGAAAACGACGCGGGGGAAGCAGCGGCCCGGTGATATTGAGACCGAAAACCTGGCTCTTGTCAGAGGTGGAGTGCTGCCACGTCTCGGTCGCGCCGCGGCTCAGGATCATGTAGCCGTAGGTGACATTCCCGATGATGCTAC
Source organism: Nibricoccus sp. (assembly GCA_047600805.1). Lineage (GTDB taxonomy): Bacteria > Verrucomicrobiota > Verrucomicrobiia > Opitutales > Opitutaceae > JADKHC01. Next base: position 2,663,460 of record JASGKG010000001.1, on the reverse strand, counting down.
CGTAAAGCGGCCGGGTAAGGCCGAGGTTAAACGTATTGCCGGTCTGATCGATGTCGGAATTTGGAATGATGCCGAGTAATTCGGGATCGACAACCCAGGCGCTGTAATTGCTGGCAGTGCTTTTCGTGCGCGTGTAACCGTGGCTGAGCGTGAGATTCGTATTCTCGAGAAAATCGGCGTATTCGAAACTCAAGTTGTTGGACCACATCGTTTGGTTGCCGTAAATCTCCCGCATGCTGCGGTTGTAGTTCACGGAGTCGGAGAGTGTCGTCTTGACGCCGGTGCGGTAACCGGCGCTGAGGCTAAATTGGTACGATTTTGTCGGTACGCGGTCGTTTACGATCGGATCGATCTGGGTCGCTTCGATGTAGTTGGCGGACAGCCTGCCGCTGAGTCTCGAACCCTCGTACACCGGAAAATTGGAGCTGATGCCGCCGGAGAAGTCGTTTGAATCCAGACGGGAATGTTTCTGATAGCGGTTGATCGAATAGCCGCCAAAGAGCTGAAGACCGGTTGGCCCGACTAGATGGTTGTAGGAGAGCTGCGGTGAAACGGTGTAAACGTAATCATCTCCGCGATCAGCCGTGCCGATGAGGTACGAGTCGTATAGGGCGGTTCCCGTGGTTCGGAACGTAATTCTTCCGCTCCCCAGCTCTACCAACGCGTGAGCCGTGCTAGCACACACCACGTAGGCCAGCACAGACGCGGTGAGGGTGACGAGAGGAGAAATGCGTCGAAAAGAGTTCACAATGTTTGGAAGTTGATGGTGCGCCGTAGGTCGCAGCCGATGATGCTTTTAGAGATGGCAGCTTAGTGTTTGTCTCGGCGGGTGGTGTGGGTCGGTGCGAACTAATCTTTGCTTTGGAGGAAATATCAAATGGCGGTGGTGTTTGGTATCAGGATCAATTCTCGCTTTTGGATAGGGCTTGGTTCAGCGAATCGGCGAGCGCGGTCTCTTCAGGCAACGCGCTGCCAGCGTCGAACCGAGAAAGCTCTGCCTTGGCGATTTGTGAGTCTTTGCGTTGCATGGCCACAGTGGCCTTCAGCAGACCCGTTTGTGCCTGACCGGTTTCATGGTTGTCGGCCATGTTTTCCAAAATCCTCCACGCATCGCCCGGTCGGGACTGCTTGAGGAGTGAGAACGCGTAGACTTTGCTTCGAAACGCATCCTGAGAATTCGCATCGTAAGCCTCGCGTGCGCTCACGTGCGCTCGCGACACGTTGGTGTTGGTCAACAAGCTGTAGTACGCGAACCGCGCCTTCGAATCCGAATCGCTGCGATTGGCGTCGCATCGTTGTTCGTAGATGCGCGCGAGTTCGGCGGTCTGGCCCGCTTTTGTGTAATATTCGATCAATTCGCGAAACGCTTTTTCGTTGAGTGGATCACGCGCGTAGATGCGACCCACGAGTTCGATTTGTTCTTGTTGCCATCCCCACCGTTCACACATCTCCACGAGAGTGGAAATATACGTGGAATTGTTCCCCGCGCCAGCGACGGCCGTGCGCCAGCTTGTGCGCGCATCGCTGTCATGGCTTTGGCCGCGTTGTGCATAAGCGAGAAGCGCAAATCGCAGAAATTCATTCTGGTCCCAGCGGTCGCTTTTGAGCGCGTTTTCCAATCCGCGGTAGTCGTCTACTGCATAGAAGGTGTCCGCGAGTTCCATCGGAACATTCACTGACTTGCGCAGGCTCTCTGGAAGGATGGCGACCCAGCTTTTGCGGTCGGCATTCCCTTGTTGAGCGGTGAGACTCGCGAGGCGGGCGACGTTGCCTTGCTCGCGTTCGGCGCGTGCGATCAGGGTCAACGCTTGCTGGTGCAATCTGCGTTCTTCAGGCAACGCCAGCGAGGCTACGCGAACGTTGGCGAGGACGTCGGCGGCTTCTGGCGCGCGGCCGAGCTCTGCGAGATAAAGCGCTCGCAGCAACATGCGATCCGGTTGGGAGACGCCGACGGCTCCGACGGAATCCAGCATCTGCAACGCTTCTTGCGGCTTGCCTTGTTTGTACAACGCGAGCGACTGGGTCGTAATATAGAAGATGTTCTTTGGCTCTTCCTTAAGGTTTTGGCGCGCGTATTCCGCTGCTTGGTCGATATTCGTGCCAAGCAAAAGACTGGTGTAGGCGAAGTTGTTCCGGGCGTTCGCGTCCTGCGGGGAAATTTCTAGGACCCGTGCGAAGATTCGGCTGAGTCCCGAGGTGTTTCCTTTGCTGCTTTCCCAAGCGATCAGTTGCTGGCGATTCGTCATGTCGCCCGGATCGATGGAGAAACGTTTCCAGAGGAGTTCGAACCGTTCTTCCGTCCAGTTCCACGTGTTGACGCGCGCCAGCAGGGCTTGGAGCTTCCGGTTGTTGTTGCCCACTTCGATTACCGCGAGTTTCCAAGCTTCTGCGAATGCGCGTTCGTTGCCGACAGCGCGATGTTTGTAAGCCAGCATGGCGTAGCGGGCGAATTCGTTTTCCTTCCACTTGCAGGAACGCAGGTACGTCTCCAACGCGGTCCAATCTTTCTTCAGCAACAAGGCAAACGCGTAGTTTATCTGAAGGCCTTCGATCGCTTTGGTTTTCTCGGGAAGTGTGTCGGTCCAGCGGATTGCTTCATCGATTTGCTGGCTGTTGATCAAATAGCTCGTGAAGGCGATGGCTTTATCGCCCGAGTCGGAAAGGCTCTTCTCAATCTGCGCGATAAACGCCAGGTGTTTCACGGGTGCGAAGCGTCGGTAGGCTTCGGCCACGAGAATTTGGTTCTGGACCTGGGAAATGGGTCCGGCAGCCAACTGATCTGCGTACTCCAACGCTTCCTTGTCTTTTTTCTGGGTGATCGCGTCGGCGAGGAGCAGGGCGGTTGCTTTTTCGCGAAGGGAGGGATCGCGGGCGAGTTCCTTCACCTCGTTGCGCGCGGCGGGCTGGTTCTCGCTAAAACCGTCGATCAGACGAAGGCGGGCGAGTTCGAAGCGGGCATTGTTGTCGTTGGGTTTTAGAGTGATGAGGCTTTGGAGATAGCCTTTGGCTGCGGCATTCTTGCCCATGCGCTGATTTACCAGCGCCGCGAGTTCGAGAAATTCCGCAGAGCGCGCGCCTTCCTCTTTTACCTGCGCAACCATTTCAAGTGCTTGTGGGAAATAGCCGTTGTCGGCGGCGAGGCGTATGAACTTTACGCGGTTTTCCAACGTCGGCTCGATCGTGGCGACGCGGTGGAAGAAGGTGAATTGCTCGGGGGATTTCTGTTTTTCGGCGATTTCCGCGCCGAGTTTCCAGGTGGACAAGTTGTTTTGGTTGTAACGAAGGCTGGTTTTGACCGCGGTCATCGCGGCGCCAAGGTCTCCCTGCTGCAGCTTTTCCCGGGCGACGTTGTTGGTTCGTTGTTCGCGCCAGGTTTTGACCTTAGGCCAGACGATCCATTTGCCTGCAGCAAGGCCGCCGCCGAGGATGATCACTGCGAGAGCCAGAACGAGAGGGAGACGAATTCTTCCACGGGACTTTAGAAATGAAGCCATGTGATTTAGCGACGTAGGGACGTTTTTTGTGGAGTACTTAAAATCTGGGAGAGCACGCGGTGGACGGAGGCTTCGGCTTCTTGCAGGGAATTCGGGCCCATGATGGAAATCCCCAACACGCGCTGCCCGAGATTGCGGTGTCCGCGCAGGACAGACTCGAAACGTTCGTCTGGGTTGACCTGCTTGTAGGAGATTTTTTCTCCGTCGTTCGCCGGCTGATCTTCGACGATGGCGTGAAAAACGTAAACGGGTTCTCTGCCGGCTTCGAAAAGGTAGGTGTTGAAAGGAATTTCCAGCCGGCCGACGGGGCATTCGTAACGCCCGGTCTCTTCAATAAATTTCAGGCCGGTTGCCGGTAGACATACGGTCGGGTAGTGTGCGCCCGAAAGGAATTTTGAAACGCGACCGGGCAGCCATCGAATGTAATACATGTTCCAGTTAAAACCGTCGGGGCTTTTCCATGAGGCGGTTTCACCCTCGTTGTACTTCAAAATTGCGCGCGTGCGTTCGGGCAACTCGCCCGCTTTGTAGTCGGGCGCCTGGGTCGGCCAATCGACCGCCCATTCTGCGGGCGGAGGAAGGTCCGCTTCGTGGCGAGAGTACCAAGCCTCCGTGGCGATTTCCGAACCGATAAACCAAACAAAGCCAAATACCACGAAGGCGAGGGGAAAGGGCGCGGGCAAAGCGGGAGAGCCCACAGCCGCGGCCGTTTTTGTGCGCGGCTTTAGCGGGAAATACCTGATTTGCAATTTGTCAAAACCAACCGCTAGAAACCAAAGTGCTGCCAGGCCGACAACCATCACGGCGGTGCCAAGCGGATCGTGCCATTTTTCCATCACTTGACTTCCGGAAGTGCCGGCGATGTGTGTGAGCGTCATCGTGCGCGCCACGTTGAGGGCGAACACCACGACAAACGACGACGCCATCAGCAGCGCGCGCAAAACCAAGCGCAGTCGGTAAAATTCTCCAAGGAACAGCGACATCATGAATGCCGTTTGCAGTGAGCGAATGCCGCTGCAAGCTTCGGCGACGTTGACCCACGTGCCGCCGACATTGATGAGGTTTCCCTGCGCCATCGCGGGCGTGCCGCACAACGTCAGCGTTTCCGCGCTGATGGCGGTGTTAAGGCGCGTGAGCGTTTGGACGATATTTTCCTCCATCCACACCGGCCACGGCATCGCGGTGAAGCAGAACAGCACGGGAAAGGCGAAGTGCCACATGCTTCGCACGCGACCCATCGCGAAGAGCGCCGCAAAGCTCAGTAACATCACAGAACCTGTGAAGTAGAAATTGATTTTAACCCAGTCGGGATTCGCCTCGTTGATGATGCGGATCGGCGCGTACGCTAGGATGAAGCAGGCAGGTATGATCAACCAAACGGGATGCGGGCGCTTTTCGGCATTCGGCGGACGGTCCCTCCAACGTTCATAGAACAAGTAGCCTGCCAACGCCGGCACAAACCAGCCGTAGGAATACAGCGTGTTGACTATCCATTCGGTGTGGAGCCGTCGGAAAAGCATGAACCAAACGAACGCGAGAAAAACGAGATTGATGAAGAGAAGTCTCTTGGGCTGCGGAGCGTTCATCATTGCATCATTATTGTACCTAGGCGGTGAGTTAATGAGGTACGGGCAAATTTGCCACTTGTGTCGACCGTATCTGGCCCTCCGGATGCAGAATCAGAATAAACCTTAGGGAGGATATAGGGTTATTTCCGGTATAAAGGTTAGCGCCGAATCGGCCATGATTCCCGCCGCTGTGCTTCGAGTCCCTTCAACCTATCCTCTTTTTTGAGACAACGTCTGCGTGAAAATAACCGTTTGGGGCATTAACTACGACCCGGAACCAACGGGCATCGGGCCGTTCAATACCGATCTTTGTGCCTATTTGGTTGAACAGGGACATTCAGTGACAATGCTTTCCACGTTTCCGTATTACCCGTGGTGGAAGAAACGAGACGCCGATCGCGGAAAGTTTTACGCAAAGGAGCAGCGCCCCAATGGAGTGGTGGTGCATCGCTGCTGGCACTATGTGCCGGCCAAGCCCACGACTCTGAAACGGCTGGTGCATGAGCTGAGCTTTGTCGCCACCTCGACGTGGAAGGCGCTCTTTTCCTCGCAGCCGGACTTGTATATCGTCGTGAGTCCTTCGCTTTTCCTCGGCTTAGGTGCGACGCTGGTGAAGTGGTTGCGCCGCCGTCGATTCGTTTACCACGTTCAAGATCTGCAGCCTGACGCGGCTTTGGGCCTGGGCATGATTAAGCCAGGGCTTTCTGTGCGTGCGCTGTATGCTTTGGAGAAATGGAATTATTCGCGCGCCGCGGTCGTTTCCGGAATCTCGCAAGGGATGATGGATGCTTTCGAACGGAAAGGCGTTCCTGCATATAAAACCTACCTGCTCCCGAACTGGATCCCAGAGGCTAACGGCGCGGCGCCGAATTCCTCGAACGTGTCGTTTCGGAAAACTTGCGGAATCGCTCCCGAAACACCGCTTATCGCGTACTCGGGCAACCTCGGTGTGAAGCAAGGTCTTGATGTGGTCGTCGAAGCGGCGATGCGCGTTGAGAAGAGTGCGGGGGCGGAGAGCCGCGCAATACACTGGGCAATCTGCGGGGAAGGCGCCGCGAAACCCGCCTTGCAAAAAACCATCGCGGATCATGGCTGCCGCACCGTGCATCTGTATCCATTGCAGTCGGACGAGCTTTACCAATCGTTGCTGTGCGAAGCGAACGTTTGTCTGATTACCCAGCAGAAAGGCACGGGCCAGTTCTTTTTTCCGAGTAAACTGCTGTCGATCTTGCAGCTCGGGCGATCTGTTTTGGCGGTGGCAGATGATTCAAGTGAGCTCGCTCGCGCAGTGAAGGAAGGCGGATTTGGGATCGTGGTGCCTTCGGGCGATGCGGCGGCTTTGGTGGAGGCGGTAAATGCAATGGCGTTTGCGAGCCAGCAGACGCAGCAACAATGGTCCGCCAACGCGTTAGGGTGGGTCGACCAGTTTCGGCGCAGCCGCGTGTTGGGTGCGTTGGAAGAAAACCTGAAAGAAATCGTCGCTAGCCGAGGGGAATTACGGCTGAAGCGCTGACGTTCAGTCCTCAACGCGGACGTTTATTTTTGAACGCAGCCGCGGAGCTTGCAGTCGGTTTTGATGATGTGGTTGCGAATCCAGTTCGCGATTTCCCGGTGCACTTCCAAAACCAAGGTGATTGAAGCGCCCTGTCCGAGCCGCTCTAGCCATGTGTCCAGCCGCGAGACTAACAAAGCGTGCTCACGGCAATTTTCCTGATAGGCGGGACACCCGACCGCTTTCATGTGTGCTTCCTCTCGCGCAAAATGTTCACGCGTGTAGGTGTCCAGAAACTTCAGAATATTGGGGATGTTTTCCTTGCCGGCGCCATTCCGGAGAGATTCTTCCAGCTGGTTGAGGGAGTCGATGAGCTTGCGATGATCGGCATCGACCACGGCGTGGCCGGTTGCGAGGGTGTCGGTCCATTGGATCATTGGCGTAAGTAGGGGTTAGAGAGATTCGCGCATGGCCTCGAAAGCAGTGACGGTTTCCTCGCCGATTGCGTGGAGATCGACGCCGGTTAGGCGGGCGGCTTCGAGCTTTTCGTGAGTGAGTTCCCAATAGTTCGCCTCGCCCGGCAGGGGAAATCCGAGATCGCAGGCCAGCCCGCTTGCGACGTTGAGGAGGTGGGTGATTTGCGTGTGTTCACCAGTCGGAGGCTCGATCAAATAGTGCTGCTTGATCGGTTCGGTGATGGCGGGCGGGAAATGCCATGCTTCCAAAATCGTCGCGGCGACCGTGGTGTTGTTGCAGCCCAGGATTTTTTCCTCCCACGTCATCAAGGTGGGGACGCCGGAACGATTGAAATGCTGCATGGGCGTGAGGTGCTTCTTCACGTAGCGGTCCAGCACAAGCTTTCCCATGGAACGTAACAGCGCGGTGGCGTAGGCCGCTCGCGAATCGATGCGGCTTCGCCGGGCAAGTGCCTCCACGGCCAACGCGGTGATGAGGGTGTTGTCGCGAAGTTGCTGTCCATTATGGCCGTAGAACGGAAGGTCCTCGTTCGCCAGTTGCGCGGCGACGGCCAAGCCGGTCAGCCGATATACCTCAGAAAATCCGACGCGCGCCACCGCATCCTCGACTGAAGCGACCTGAGTTTCGCCTCCATAGGCCGCACCGTTGCTGATTCGGATAATACGGGCGGCCAGAGTGGCATCTCGGCGCAACAGCACGGCGATCTCTTCAAGCGTGCAGTTTAGATTACTAATCAACATCTCCAGCTTCAGGAGAATCTGAGGTGAAGCGGGCAGCTGCTGCGCTAAGGCGAGCAATTCTGAAGCTTGGGGACGGGCAACGATCATTCCTGCCTTTAATCGACCTGAACCGCTTGGACTTAACTTTCAGCGGGGACGTAGGTTCTAGCATTGGCCGGAGAAGGAAGGGCATTCATGAAAAGTGGCGGTAGCGGCGGGGGAAATCGCCGAATTTAAAGCGGTAATTTTCCAGGGATTTATAGGCGACGTTGAATCACATAAGTCTCTATCGTAAAAACAAATGGGAGTTGAGCTTAGCGCCGTTTTTAGGGCGAAGTTAACTTTGCACAAACAGACGCTTGACTTGCCTTTGCTCGATTCTAACGTCCGCCTCCTTTCCCGTCTTACGGGGTGGTAGCTCAGCTGGTTAGAGCGTCTGCCTGTCACGCAGAAGGTCGCGGGTTCGAGTCCCGTCCATCCCGCCAGTTTAAAGGCGCCGATCTCTCACGAGATCGGCGCTTTCTGTTATTTACCTGTGGCTTGTGTTATTTTGCAATTAGGCCCTTGTGACCGATTCGGCGTTTTATCTGCACACTAATGTGCCCCTAAAAAGCCGGCAGTTTCTCCTCTGAAAGCTGTACTTTGGCCAGGGAAATTACGGGCCCTTTTCTGAATAAACTGAAGAAAAGAGAGGGCCAAGCCTGTCGTTGGGACGTCCACTACTACGGGGCTAAGATGAACTTTGACGGCTACCTTGATCCTGAACGTTAAGGGCAAGCCGGTCACTTGTGGAAAACAACGAGACCCAGTGTCGGACTGAACACTCTTCGGACAGGCTCAGTCCTACGATTCCGAGGCGCTCAGTGTTCTTTTCTCGCGCCCTTCTTCATGCTCTTCCGTTTTGCGACCGAATACATCAGCGAACCACCAATCAGGCCGAAAGGTACCAGGTAATAGAAATACCAGCTCCACCCTTTGTGCTGGAGAACCCAGCCGAGGCCTTTCATCCCAATAGCAGCTCCAAAATATTGGAACGAATCGATCACCCCCGAAGCAAAGGCCGCCATCTTGCGCCCGCCGATATCCATCGCAATCGCCGGCCCGAGGAGTGAATGCGTGGAATTGACCGTGAAAGATACAGCGACGAACAGTCCCACGGCCCAATTGATGGTCGTCACGCGTGCTGCAATGAGCAGCACGCACACCTCGGTGATATAGATAATTGCGGCCACCGGAGCGCGTCGGGATTGAAAGTAACGGTCGGAAGCCCATCCGGAAAGCATTGATCCGATCGACGCAACGATGGGTATGCAGAAACCGAGCAACTGGAATCGGCCGTCGTTCATATTGAGGTGGTAAACCTCCTGAAAATAGCGAGGGAACCACTGATCAATGCCCTGGCGCACCGGTCCCGTGCACGCATAGGCGCAGGCCATTACCCAAACCATCGGATTGGTAAAGACCTGGACAAATACGACGCGGATGGGGGTGCGTACATTTTGGTCCGCGTGATCGGCTTCTCCTTTAAAAATATCGCTGTAACCACACTCCTCCGGCGTGTCTTTCACGACGAGTGCCAGTACCACGGCCACACAGGCGGCGACTCCTGCGGGAACCCAAAACAAGACTCGCCAATGCTGCGGCGGAATTTTCCAAAGACCCAAGAACATGAAACCGGCGAGCAATGCAGGTAACAGCTTGTTCGCCACCAAGCGCCCCATATTGATCATGAAGCCGAAGATGCCGGCGAAGGTCCCTCGCTGTCGTTCGGAAAACCAGGCGCTGTTGATCTTGATGAATCCGGGCGCTCCGAATGACTGTATGTACCCATTGAGCCCCCAAAGGAGCGCGAACAGCCAGAGCAATCCCCAGAAGGATCCTATCCCAAAAAGAGTGTTGAACAGAACCGTCCCAGCCGCGCCGATCAACATGGCCGTTTTGCCCCCGATCCGATCCGTGATGAGCCCGTTCACGATTTGCCCGCAACCGTACGCGAAGAAGTTCACCGATAAAATAGTGCTCATCTGCTCGTAGTCGAAGTGGAACTCGTCCGCGATCGACTTGTTGGCATATGAGAAATTGTAACGGCACAGATAGTAGCTGGTGTACATCAATCCCACCACGACCCAGTTGAGTCCGCGCCGGGCACGAAAACCCGGCGGCAGAACTGGCAAAGCATTGGGTTTGTCGGGCATGGCTGGTTGGCTCATGAAGGCCTTTCTGCGTATGAATAAGCAACGGCAGCCGCTTTGACGAGGAGGGTGCGATAAGCCTTGACCTCTTGCGAATGGTTTGGCTGCTGGTGTTTCATTTCTTCTTCGCGAAGCGAATGCTTTGGAAATCGAGAACCAACGGTCTCTTTCAGGCTTTCAAGATCTGCAATCCATCAAAACTCGCGGTAAAGGTATATTGAGATTTAGCAGGCACAAGCTGGATATTCACCCGTGCTATAGATAGCGCCGGTAAATCTACTGGCTTTTAGACCAGGGCCTGCGTAGGGAACGCGTTCCCTCAATGAAATTCTCGTCGTTTTCTCGTTACTTCACGTTGTTGGCAATCGTTGCAGTGTGGAGCGGTTCGCGTCTTTTCGCTGGATCGATTTCGATCGACGAAAAACCCACTCAGATTGTGTCTACACGCACTGAGGAGGTGGCAGCTGGGCCGTTTGAACCGACGTGGAAATCCCTCGCTGGTTATCAGGTGCCGGAATGGTTTCGCGACGCGAAGTTTGGCATCTGGGCGCATTGGGGGCCGCAGTGTCAGCCGGAAGCGGGCGACTGGTATGCGCGCGACATGTATTCGCAGGGACACCGCGTAAATAAGCTGCACGTTGAGCGCTACGGGCATCCTTCGGAGTTTGGTTTTAAGGATGTCATTCATCTGTGGAAAGCGGAGCGATGGGATCCTGAAAACCTCGTCGCTTTCTACAAGCGGGTGGGCGCGCGCTATTTTTTCGCGATGGCAAATCATCACGACAACCTGGATTTGTGGGCGAGCCGCCATCAGGTGTGGAATTCCGTGAACGTAGGTCCGCAGAAAAATATCATCGCGGGCTGGGCCGCAGCCGCCCACGCGCAAGGCTTGCCGTTTGGCGTGAGCGTCCACGCCGCGCACGCTTGGAGCTGGTATGAGGTTGCGCAAGGTGCCGATCTTCAGGGCCCCAAGGCAGGCGTTCCTTACGATGGAAAACTTACGGCTGCTGACGTGAAAGGAACCTGGTGCGAACGATTCGACCCGCAGAAACTTTATGCTCAAAACCACGTGCCGAGTCCGGGTTTCGAGGCGCTGAACTCGATCCACAACCGTTGGAATTGGGACAATGGCTGCTCGCAACCGGATCTCGCCTACTGCCAGAAGTTTTATGACCGAACGGTGGATCTCATCAACCAGGCGCAACCAGATTTGCTTTATTTCGATGACACGGCTTTGCCTCTTTGGCCAGTTTCGGATGCAGGCCTTAAAATTGCGGCGCATTTCTACAACCATCATATAGGTCAAAAAGGCGCTGCTGACGCCGGCGTGCTTTTTGGAAAAATTCTCAACGACGAGCAGCGAAAGTGCCTTCTCTGGGATATCGAGCGCGGAGTGCCGGCGACGATCCTGCCGTATCCATGGCAGACCGACACGTGTCTTGGAAACTGGCACTACGACCGGGCACTTTACGAGCGCGATGGCTACAAGAGTGCTCGTACGGTGATCCACATGCTTGCGGACGTCGTGAGCAAAAATGGCAATCTGCTTCTCAACGTGCCAGTGCGAGGCGACGGGTCGATTGATGAAAAGGAGATCACGATCCTCGAAAAAATCAGAGCGTGGATGGACGTGAACCACGAGGCCATTTACGCCACTCGCCCGTGGAAGGTTTTTGGAGAAGGACCTGCGAGCGAAGGCGTCGCCCTTTCGGCTCAAGGCTTCAATGAAGGCAAGGGGAAGCCCTTTACCGCAGCTGACGTGCGCTACACGACAAGCAAGGACGGCCGTACGCTTTATATCATAGTGCTTGGTTCGCCCACCGAACCTCTGGTGCTGTCGACGCTCGGCCGTGCTTCCGCCGACGTGCAGATCAAAGGAATCACCGTGCTTGGCGGGCGATCCGACGTCCGTTGGGAACAAAAAGAAGACGCGTTAACGATCGAAGCGGTTACTGAGCAGCCGGGCGGCGATGCTGCCGTCGTGTTGAAGGTCGCGGTGGCTGTGACTCGCTGAGCGGCGGTTTTGTCGCGGTGACTCTGGACCGGCGTCAACCGACGCTCTTCCCTCAGGCAAACTCGGGCTTAACGTGAAGGCTCAGCCCGAGTACTGCCGCTTGCCTTTGGTGTAGGCAGTGCAATTTCACGCATCGATGACGCTTAGCTGCATTCCGCGAGGCGTCTTACAAGGCTGACGATTCTTCTTTCGAGGGAAAGCAGGCAGAAGAATCTTCGTCCGGCTTTTGTGTTATTTTGCCGTTTCGGGGGTAGTCTACCGGATGGTAATGAATGCGTAAGCGGCGTAAAGAAAGTTGCTTACTGCAGCTTGCGTCGTTGCATAAAGTTCAGTGGAGCGGAATCGATGTTGAAATTTTCCGGTTTGCCTGCGGCCGCGCGAGGCATCAAAGCCCTCTGCCATCTTACGCGTCATGGCTTACCCCCGTTATTTATTCGCAATCGCGCTCGTTTTCGCTGCCCGCATCTGGGCCGCAGAAGGTGCGGAAACCCAATCCATCACTCCTGTGCCGCCGCAGGCTTCCCTGCGAATCGCTGCGGTGCAGGTGCGCGTCGCGCCTGATCATCGAGATTGGTCCTATAAACTGGGTGAGGTCGCGCGTTTTAAGGTCACGGTGGTGGCCGACAACGAGCCGATCGAAAACGTTCTCGTTCAATATTCCGTCGGCCAAGAGATGATGCCGGCCGAGAAGAAAACGGTGCGCGTACCCGCGGATGGGCTCGTCATCGAGGGAGGCACCTTGAAGCAGCCGGGCTTCTTGCGCTGTGTCGTTACCGTGGACATCGCGGGCCGGACGGTGAAAGGGACGGCGACTGCCGCCTTTTCGCCGGAGAAGATCACACCGACTCAGACGGAGCCGGCGGACTTCGATGTTTTTTGGGGCGCTGGAAAAGACGAGTTGTCGAAATTGCCTATCGAGCCGCGCCTGACGCTGCTGCCCGACGCGTGCACCGACAAGGTGAACGTCTACCACGTGAGTTTTCGAACGGTTGGCCCTAACTGGACGCAATCGCCAGCGCGCATTTACGGCATCTTGTGCGAGCCGAAAGCGCCTGGAAAATATCCTGCAATTCTCAAGGTCCCGGGCGCCGGGGTGCGGCCGTATTTTGGCGATAAGGGTTTGGCCGCCAAGGGCGCGATCACATTGGAGATCGGCATCCACGGCGTGCCAGTGAATATGCAGCAGGAGGTCTATGACTCGTTGTTTGCCGGCCCGCTCTGCTACTACTGGTTGTTCAACCTGGATAACAAGGATACGTTCTATTACCGGCGCGTTTACCTCAGTTGCGTGCGTGCGAATGATTTTCTCACCGGCCGTGAGAACTGGGACGGGAAAAATCTTTTAGTGATGGGGGCTAGTCAGGGCGGCCAGCTCTCGATCGTGACTGCCGCGCTCGACTCGCGGGTGACGGGACTGTGTGTGACACATCCGGCCTTTTGCGACGTCACGGGCGATCTGAATGGCCGCACGGGCGGATGGCCTCGGCCGTTCCAGCCGGACCCCACCACGGGTGCGCCATCGATTCACTCAACGCCCGCGAAAATCGCCACGACCACGTATTATGATACCGTCAATTTTGCGCGCCGGCTGAAGGTGCCTGGCTATTACAACTGGGGTTATAACGACGACGTTTGTCCGCCGACTTCGATTTATGCCGCGTACAACGTGATCACTGCCCCGAAGGAGTTGGGCCTTACGCTCGAACTGGCGCACAGCTACACGCCCGAGCAGGGCGACGCGATCTACGCCTGGGTCGTGAAATTTCTCGGACTTAAGTGAGCCGGAAACGGCTCAGGAAACGACGGACCCTATTGGAGATGTTTTATGTCTAGCTACGGATACTTCGACGACAGCGCTCGTGAATACGTGATCACGCGGCCGGATACGCCGCGTCCTTGGAGCAACTACCTGGGATCGACCGAATATGGCGCGATCATCACCAACAACGCAGGCGGCTATTCTTTCTACAAGAGCGGTGCGACCGGCCGGTTCCTGCGCATGCGCTTCAATAGCATTCCGCTGGACCAGCCCGGCCGCTATTTTTACCTGCGCGACAAAGACTCAGGCGATTTCTGGAGTTCTTCGTGGCAGCCGGTTGGAAAACCTCTTTCCACCTACAAAAGCACTTGTCGCCACGGCACCGCGTACACGGCCGTCACCTCTGAATACGCCGGAATCGAAACCGAAAGCACGTATTTCGTGCCGATCGGGCAGACGTTTGAATACTGGCGGTTGAAAATCACAAACCGGTCTAACAAGAACCGCGCGCTATCGGTTTTCACGTACTGCGAGTTCGCGAACCTTTGGAGCACATTCCAGGATCTGATCAATCTGCAATACTCGCAATTTATCACGCGAGCATCGCTGGAGGATGGAATCCTCGGCATCAGCTGCAACCCGCATTACGATTTCGACGGCAAAGATCTCACCGGCTGCAACCGCGTGTGGATGGCGATCTCGGGTGCGCCGCTGGTTGGAGTGGAGACCGTGCGCGAGCGTTTCTTGGGTAGCTACGGTGGTTATAGTGCGCCCGACGCCGTGGTCAAAGGGCACTGTTCCAACTTTCTCGCTGAAGGTGATAATACCTGCGGCACGTTGCAGGCCGACGTGGAGCTGAAGCCGAATGAAACGCGTGAGCTCATCGTCCTTCTTGGCATTGGTACGGTTGATTCGCACGGCCGGCGCACGGTAGCTGAGTTCGGCAATGCGGCGCGCTGTGAAGCGGAATTGACGAAGCTGAAATCGCAATGGCATGCACCGCTGCAGTCATTGCAGATCGACACGCCGGACAAGGAGCTGAACCACATGATCAACGTGTGGAATGCCTACAACGCCCTGATCACGTTTGCATGGTCGCGTTCGGCCTCGCTCATTTACAACGGCGAGCGCGACGGCCTTGGGTTCCGCGACACCGTGCAGGACATGCTCGGCGCGATTCCGCTCCTGCGCGAAGGCGTCAAACCGCGCCTGGAACTCATGCTCACAGGCCAGCTCGCGAACGGCGGCGCGATTCCGGTGATCAAACCCTTTTCCCATCAACCGGGCCAAGAGCCGCCGCCGCCCGACGAAGAATATCGCAGCGACGATTGTCTTTGGTTCTTTAATGCAGTTCCGGCCTACGTTGCCGAGACAGGCGACGTTGGTTTCTACGAAAAGGTTCTGCCGTACGCCGACAAAGGGCAGGCCACGGTGTTCGGGCATTTACGGAGAGCGTTGGAATTTAATTTGGAGCGCACTGGCCGAAACGGTTTACCGTGCGGCTTGGCGGCGGACTGGAACGATTGCATTCGCTTGGGTTACCGCGGCGAGAGCGTGTTCGTTGCCTTTCAAGTGCGGCTCGGCCTCGACGTTTACGCCGGAATCGCCGATCGCCTTGGCAAGCCTGAAGAGGCCGCGTGGGCGAGGGCTGAGCTGAAGGCGCTCGACGCGAAAATCCAAAAAGTTTGCTGGGATGGCGAATGGTTCATCTGGGCGATCGGCGAGAACGGTTTTGTTTTCGGCACCAAAGGTTTTCCCGAAGGCCAGGTTTACATGAACACCCAAGTTTGGGCCGTCATGAGCGGAGCGGCGACGCCGGAGCAGGCGCAAACCGCGTTGCGTACGATGAAGGACCGGCTTGCCACGCCGTACGGCGTCATGCTGTGCGCACCACCGTTTATAAAGGCTGACCGCGAAGTGATGCGCGCGACGTTGTTCAACTCGGGCATCAAGGAAAACGCTGGCATCTTCTCGCACACGCAGAGTTGGGGCGTAATCGCGGAATGCATGCAGGGCGACGGCGACCAGGCTTACGAGTATTACCGCGCCTTCATGCCGGCGGCTTACAACGACCGCGCAGATCTGCGCGAGATCGAGCCGTACGTGCATTGCCAGACGACCTATTCGAAGTTCAATCGCAACGAAGGCGCGTCGCGCGTGCCGTGGTTGAGCGGAACCGCCTCGTGGGCGTATTATAGTGCTACTCACTGGTTATTGGGCGTACGACCGGAAATTGAAGGTCTGCGCGTCGATCCGTGCATTCCTAAAACTTGGCCGGGCTTCACGATGAAGCGGCATTTCCGCGGCTGTGATCTTTCGATCGAAGTGCTAAATCCCGCGGGAGTCTGTCGCGGCGTGAAGTCGCTGACCGTCGACGGCAAGGCGGTTGAAGGCTGCGTCGTACCCGAAGCGATGTTGAAGAGCGGTTCCAAAATCGTTGCCACCTTGGGCTGAGCAACCGAGCGAGATCGAAACCATGGATGCTGCTACTCTGAAAAACTACGCTGATCGCATCGAAAGCGAGCTCCTCGGGAACATCCTTCCATTTTGGATCAAGCAAGTAGTTGATAAGCCAAATGGCACGTTTCACGGTGCACTTACCAACGATTTGGTTGTGGATCGCGCGGCTTCGCGCGGCGCGCTCCTGAGTTCGCGCATCTTGTGGACGTATTCGGCGGCGTACCGGACGTATCGCGATCCGCAGCACCTGGAAATGGCGAATTTTGCCTACCGCGATTTGTTGGACCATTTCTGGGATGGCGAGCACGGCGGCTTTTTTTGGTCGATCGATGCCGCTGGCAAACCGCTGAATCCACGCAAGCAGGTTTACGGGCAAGCGTTCGCGATTTATGCGCTCAGTGAGTACTATCGTGCGAGTGGACTGCGCGAGTCGCTCGATCGCGCCGTGGAGATTTTTGGTTTGCTCGAACGCTTTGCGCGCGACCGTGAGCTCGGTGGCTATTTCGAAGCCTTTTCGCGCGAATGGGGAGGCATAGCCGACATGCGGCTCAGCGAAGAAGACATGAACGCGCCGAAATCGCAGAACACGCATTTGCACGTGATGGAGGCTTACACAAACCTGTTGCGAGTCTGGCCGGATGTGGCGCTGAAATCGGCTCAAACTGAATTGCTCGACGTCATGCTGAACCGGATACTCGACGAAAAGACCGGACATCTGCGGCTGTTTTTCTCGCAGGATTGGCAGTCGCAGTCAGATGGCTTGTCTTACGGGCACGACATTGAAGCCGCCTGGTTGCTGATGGAGGCGGCGGAAGTTCTCGGTCACAGCCAGCTGGTCAAACGCCTTGGGCCAATCGTGGTGAAGATCGCCGACGTCACGCTGGTGAAAGGCGTCGACGCCGACGGGGGCGTGTTCAACTCGGGCAATCCGAGCGGCGTGACCGACTACGAGAAAGAGTGGTGGCCGCAGGCGGAGGCGGTCGTGGGATTTCTTTGCGCGTATCGGATTTCTGGAGACATGCGGCACCTTGAGGCTGCTCTGCGTTGCTGGGATTTTATCGAGGCAAGGCTGATCGACCGCAAGAACGGTGAATGGTTTCGGGGCGTGAGCCGAGAGGGCGCTGTCCTCGGGCGGCACCAAAAAGTCAGTTTCTGGAAATGTCCCTACCACAACGGCCGCGCCTGCATGGAAGCCAGCCTGCGCCTGCGCGACATCGCGCTCGTCATGAATTTTTCCCCATGAAAAAGAAAGTTTCATCTTCGAAAAAAAGCACCGCCAAGAACACGGCGAACGCAACGTTTCATGCGCGCGTCAAAGCGGTGCGCGCCGCGCATGAGAAATTTCTCAAGCGCAAGAATCCGGTAAATGCCGAATGGGAGAACGGCGTATTTGAACGCTTCAAGTTCCCGGTCGTCACGGCGCATCATGTGCCGCTGGAGTGGCGTTACGATTTTAACCCGAAGACCAACCCGTTTTTTATGGAGCGGCTTGGAGTCGGCGGCGCCTACAACCCCGGCGCCTTTTTCTGGAAGGGCAAAGTCCACCTGGTGGTTCGGGTTGAAGGTGCGGACCGCAAGAGCTTTTTCGCCATCGCCGAGAGCGCAAACGGTGTCGATAACTTTCGCTTTTGGCACGAGCCGTGTGACATCCCGGCGATCGCCGGCGAAACCAACCTGTACGACATGCGCGTGACCTTCCATCGGGACGGTTGGATCTATGGAGTGTTTTGTGCGGAATCGAAGGATCCGAACGCAGCGCCTGGGGACCTTTCATCCGCGGTCGCTCAGGCGGGGATCGTGCGCACGAAGGATTTCAAGAAGTGGCAACGTTTACCGAACCTGAAGACACCGGCATCGCAACAACGCAACGTCGTGCTGCACGAGGAGTTCGTTGACGGGAAATATGCCTTCTACACGCGGCCGATGGACGGATTCATCGATGTCGGCACAGGCGGCGGGATCGGCTGGACGTTATGCGATGACATCACGACTGGCGTGACCGGACCGGAGAAGATCATCGATGCCCGTGGCTATCATACCATCAAAGAAGTGAAGAACGGCCAAGGACCGGCGCCGATCAAAACGCCGGCAGGCTGGCTCCATTTGGCGCACGGCGTGCGCGGTTGTGCGGCGGGGCTGCGCTACACGATCTACATGTTCATGACGTCGCTCGAAGATCCCTCGAAAGTGACCGCGCGGCCGGGCGGCCATTTGCTCGCACCCCGCTTTTCAGAGCGTCTCGGCGATGTTTCAAATGTCACCTTTACGAATGGCTGGGTCCGTTTGCCGGACGACACCGTGCTGATGTACTACGGCGGGTCCGACACGCGTTGTTACGTGGCGCGCAGCTCGGTCGCCAAGCTGGTGGACTGGTGCCTCCACACTCCGGAGGACGGTGGAAATACCCGGGCCTGCGTCGATCAGCGGTTGACGCTGATCCGCGCAAACAAACTTCTTGCCCAATCATAAGGTTCGGTACCTCCTCGTAAACGTTGGCAACCAGTCTTAATACGCGCGGAAAAACTCTCATGTTCATTCGGCCCGCAAGCGAATACCCTTTGTTCTCCTAGTTACCCCCTTTCACGACGCCGACACCTCTCGTTGTTGGTATCCTCTTCCGTTTATCGTCAAACCACACGCTATCACCATGGCCCTTTCAATCATCGGTCAGCCCGTCCCCAATATCCCGTGGCAGCCCAAGCCTGCCGGGAATCCCGACCTCGTCTGGCGTTACGACGCCAACCCGGTTATTGGTCGGCGTCCGTTGCCGCGGGTGACTGGTATATACAACAGCGCGGTGGTGCCGTGGCAGGGGCAATTCATCGGCGTGTTTCGTACCGAGGGAATGGATCGCGTGCCGCACCTGCACGTGGGTCGCAGTCCGGACGGCTTCAAGTGGACGTTTGAGCCGAAGCCGATCGACTTCAAATGTGACGATGCCGAAGTTCGCCGTCACGAGTACGCTTATGACCCGCGCGTGACGCTGGTCGATGGCGTCCACTACGTGACGTGGTGCAATGGCTATCACGGGCCGACGATCGGCATCGCGCGCACGACTGACTTCGTGAATTTCGAGCAGTTGGAAAACGCTTTTCTGCCGTACAACCGCAACGGTGTGCTCTTCCCAAGAAAATTTAACGGCAAGTTCCTCATGCTGAGCCGCCCGAGCGACACCGGTCACACGCCGTTCGGCGATATTTTTGTGAGCGAAAGCCCCGACATGGTTTATTGGGGCAAACACCGCCACATCATGGGCCGCGGCTGGCCTTGGTTCCAAGGCACCAAGATCGGCGCGGGTCCTTCGCCGATTGAGACCAGCGAAGGTTGGCTGCTGTTTTATCACGCCGTCACGCAGACATGTAACGGCTTTGTTTACTCGATGAGCGCCGTGTTGCTCGACCTCGAGCAACCTTGGAAAGTCATCGCGCGCTGCAAGGAAGCTCTGCTTTGCCCTGAGGCGCCGTACGAATTGAGTGGGTTTGTTCCTGGTGTGTGTTTCCCGGTCGGTTGCATTTGCGATAGTGCGACCGGCCGGGTTGCCATTTACTATGGCGCTGCCGACACCTTCTCCGCGTTGTGCTTCTGCAACGTCAACGAGATCGTGCAGTTCGTGAAGGAGAACTCGCTCAAGTAAGCTTGGGCGCTTCCGCCATCCCGCCGTCATGCGTCAGTATTCGCTCCATACGGCCGGCTGGCAGTTTCGCGACGCGACAAAACGCAGCCCGTGGCGCTCGGCTCAAGTGCCCGGCTGCGTGCATCAGGATCTTAAGAATCACGGTCTGATCCCCGATCCGTTTTGGGCCAGCAACGAAGCTTCGCTGCAGTGGATCGAGGAGCGAGATTGGGAATATAAGTGTTCGTTCACGCTTCCCGACGAGCTGAAGTCGGAGGCGCACATCGAGCTGGTGGCCGACGGCCTCGACACGGTCGCCACGGTCTTTTTGAACGGACGCGAGTTGGCGCGAACGGAGAACATGTTCACCGGCTATCGATGGGAAATTAAGCCAAACCTTCGCCGAGGAACAAATGAACTGCTGGTGCGCTTTACAAGCGCGATGAGCTACATCCGGGAGCATCGCACAGACCATCAGCCGCGCGAGCTGAACGACCCGGTGGGGCGTTGCACCGTCATTCGTAAGCAACAATGCCAGTTTGGCTGGGACTGGGCGCCGCGCTTTGTCACCGCGGGGATTTGGCGCGACCTGCGACTGGAATCTTGGACGGGCAACCGGTTGAAGAGCGTGCTAGTTTCCCAGGATCATCGCGCCGATGGGACGGTTCTCCTAAACCTTTCGCCAGAGCTAGAACGTTCAGAGGACGGCCTGCTGTGTCACTGGCGCCTGACCCTGGGAAGAACGGTGGTCGGCGAAGGCCAGGGCACCACGATCGAGGTCGAACACCCGCAGCTTTGGTGGCCGAACGGGCAGGGGAACCAGCCCCTTTACCGCCTCGAGGTGGAGGTCGTCCGGCGAGATGGCACTGTCATTGATAACTGGATACGCCGAATTGGACTGCGGACGGTGCGGCTGGACCGTCATGCTGACCAATGGGGGGAATCGTTCCAATTTGTGGTCAATGGAAGGGCAATTTTCGCCAAAGGAGCCAACTGGATTCCGGCCCATTGTTTTGTGGCGGGATTAAAACGTTCGGATTATGAGCGCGATCTCACGAGTGCTGCCAAGGCCCACATGAACATGGTTCGCGTGTGGGGCGGGGGCATTTACGAGACCGAGAATTTTTACGACATTTGCGACGAACTCGGCCTGCTCGTCTGGCAGGATTTCATGTTTGCGTGCACGCGTTACCCGGCGGACGAGGCTTTCGTGCAAAGCGTGCGCGAAGAGGCTGAGTACCAGGTGAGACGTCTTCGGCATCGGGCGTGCCTCGCTTTGTGGTGCGGCAACAACGAAGTGTTCGGCTGCAACGCCGACGAAATTGCCGGCTCGAAGGATTTTCTCGGAGACTACGAAAGAGTTTTTCACGAAGCCCTGCCTGCCGTCGTGGAGAAGGTCGATGGAGTCACCGCGTACTGGCCCGGCTCGCCGTGGCGCGGCGATCGGGATACGAGTCACGCGGCCGGTGTGCAGCGCGGCGACACCCATTATTGGGATGTCTGGCATGGGCGCCGACCGGTGAAGGATTACGAGAAGCACGCTTTCCGTTTTGTATCCGAATTTGGGATGCAAAGCTTCAGCTCGCCCGAGACGCAGGCGACGTTTTGTCCCCACGACGACGCCAATGTCTTCGGCAAAACCATGAAATATCACCAAAAGAACCGCGGTGGAAACCAGGTGATTTTGGACTATGTTTCGCGCTCCTATCGTTTCCCGAAAAATCAGGACGCGTTGATCTACCTGTCGCAGCTCAACCAGGCGAATTGCATGCAAACCGGCGTGGAGCACTGGCGCCGCAACATGCCCCGCTGCATGGGCGCGCTCTATTGGCAGATCAACGATTGCTGGCCGGTGTCCTCGTGGAGCTCGATCGAATTTACGGGACGGTGGAAAGCGCTGCACCACGTGGCGCGACGTTTTTTTGCCCCTGCTCTCGTGTGTGCGCAGGTGATCGGCGAAGAAACCGAAACAATCGGCAACTACAGAAAATCGACGGTGAGCGCGGTGGAGTTGTACACCGTTTACGATGCTCCGGCGAAGGTGTCAGGCGTGTTGCGCTGGGACTTGTTTCACCTCGATGGCCGTCATCTCAAGCAAGGCGAAAAGAAGGTGACGCTTAAACCAGGCGAGGCGGTGAACCAAAAGAAGATCGATCTCGCCGGAAGCATTGCCACCCATGGCACGGATTCGCTTTACCTGCGCATTGCGCTGGAGATTGATTCGAGACGCGTGAGCGAGGACACCGTGTTCCTGGCGCCGCCGCGGTATCTGGCCTTGCCCAAGGCGCGCACGTCGGTGGCGGTGGACATGCTGACTCCCAATCGCGCGAAGCTGACGTTCACGTCGGCCGTCTTGCAGCACCGTTTTGCCTTCGATTTACCGGGCATTCCTCACCGAAGCAGCGACAACTTCTTCGAACTTTATCCAGAGGAACCCAAGGCCGTCGAAGTAGAATTCCCGCGAACGTTTTCGCCGGCGAAAGTTCGCGCGGCGCTCGTCTGGCACTCGCTCGTCGATACGTACTAATTACCACCTCACCTTTATGCCCCAAGCTCCAGCCTCAGAGTCCGCCCCAAAAGCCGCAGCCCATATTGTTCCTCCCGAAGACCGCGTGCCTTGGTCGCAGCGAATCGGTTATGGCTTGGGCACATTTTTTGACATGTGGGGGCACTGGTTGTATCCGACGATCGCCTTCCAGATCTTCGGCACCTACTTGCACATGCCTTTCTGGCAAATTGGAGTGGGCGTCATCCTCAACCGGGTTTTCGATGCCATCTCCGATCCGGTCTTTGGCTGGCTTTCGGACAACACCCGCACGCGGTGGGGGCGGCGCCGGCCGTTGATGCTGGTGGGCACTTTCCTGGCGGGCATTGGGTTGCCGTTTTTGTTGGCGGTGAAGCCAGGTTGGGGAAATACGGTTGTCTTTGGCGTGGAGTTTTCCTCCTACTTCTGGTTCATGCTGCTTTCGTCCGCGATCTATCTGCCGATGGTGAGCTGCTTTAACATGCCGTACCAGAGTCTCGCGAACGAGCTGACGCCGGACTACCACGAGCGCACCACGGTGTTCGCTGTTAAGAACGCGATCCAGAAGATCCCTGAATTGGCGCTGTTTGTTTTCGGCGCATTTTTTACAAGAGCTGTGTGGGTGGGCGCTGACTCGGGCGATGTCTTCACCCGGATCAAGCAACTGTGTACGTCGTTTTCTGCGTGGAAAGACGCGCCGGATGGCAGCCAGCCCAATATGTTGCTGGGCGCACAGGTTTATCTCTCCTTGTGCGGCATCGTTCTGTTGGTTTGCGGATTGTTGTGTGTGTTTCTCGTGCGCGAGCGTTATTACGAAAAATTGGTGGCCAAGCGCATGGACAAAATTTCCATCAAGGAGACCCTGTGGCAGACGCTCCGGTGCAAACCTTTCCTCATTCAAAAGGTTATGGATATGGGCTATAACATGGGGCTGAGCATGGTGAGCACGCTCGGCCTGGCCGCGACAATCTATTATGTGTGCCGTGGAAACAACTCGATGGGCAACTCTTGGAATTCTCTCATGGGTCTGTCGGGTATGGGACTTGGTTTTCTCGGGATTCCGGTCTTCGCGGTGCTGGCTCGCAAGCTCGGCAAACGCCACGCGATGGCCTGCGTGCTTGTCAGTGCAATTTTAGTCTTTGCCGCTAGTTGGTGGCTTTATAATCCGAACATTGTCTGGCTGCAGGTTTTTGCCTCCGGCTTCATCGCGTTCATCGGCGCCGGTTATTGGACGATTGCGGGCTCGATTGGCGCAGACGTGATGGACTACGACGAGCTCGAAGGCGGACGGCGCCGCGAGGGATCTTTTGCAGCTTGCGGTTCGTGGATCAACAAGGTTGCCATGGCGATCGGGGCAGGCGTGTCCTTCTTTATTCTCGACTGGATCGGTCTCGACTCGAAGCTTCCGCAGCAAAGCGAGCACACCATCTTCATGATTCGGTTCCTGTTTCTCGCCATACCGATGGTCGGACTGGGCTTCTCGTTGGTGGCGCTGAAATTCTTCCCTCTGTCCCAGGAGAAAATGTCGGAGATCCGCACTCTACTGGAAGAGCGGCGTGGGAAAGTATAGAAATCGCGTACGCAGAGCGTTCCTTCGACCTTGGTTCCCCCATGAATTCCAGTGAAAAACTTTCGCTGCGCGAAAAACTTTCCTACGGCTTTGGCGATTTCGCTTCCTGCCTTTATTGGCAAACCATTTCCAGCTTCTTGCTGATTTTCTACACGGATACCTTCGGCCTGACCGCTCTGGCCGCGGGAGCGATGCTCGGTTTGAGCCGTTTTACGGATGCGTTCTTCGACCCGGTGATCGGCATGATCTCCGACCGAACCAAGTCAAAGTGGGGGAAATTTAGGCCGTTTTTATTGTTTGGCTGTGTGCCGATGGCGGTCGTTGGAGTTCTTACATTCACTGTACCCAATCTGGGTGAAACCGGTAAACTTATCTGGGCGTACGTGACGTTCAATGCGCTCATGTTGATCTACACCACGATCAATATCCCGTACACCGCGATGCTCGGCGTCATGTCGGCAAACCCGAATGAGCGGACGGCGCTTTCCTCGATCAAATTTGTCGGAGCGTTTGCAGCCGGTATTGTGGTTTCGGCGACGCTCCTTCCGATGGCTAAAGTGGGAGGCTGGCTCGGTGCGACCACCGTCCAGCGCGGCTGGCAATTGGCGTTCGCCGTTTACGGAGTCGTCGGGGTCATCTCGTTTTTAATCGTTTTCTTCAACACGCGGGAACGCATCCAACCACCCAAGGAGCAAAAGACTTCGCTCGGGAAAGACCTTGGCGATTTGGTTACAAATCGTCCTTGGTTGGTGCTCCTTTTCAGCACACTCACGTTTATTTTGTTCGTCGCTCTGCGTGGCAATGTGACGGCGCATTACTTCAAATACTATGTGGGAGCGCAAACGGTGACGCTGCCGTCCTTCCTTCCCGCCTCCATTGCCGGGACGCAGGTGTGGCAGTGGGAGAGCTTGGTCTCTGTCTTCGCCACCAGCAACCAGGTGCTCTCGCTCCTGGGCGTAATGATCGTCCCTTACGTTGCGCGAGCGCTGGGCCGGAAAACGACGTTTGTTGTTCTGTTCTTAATCGCGATTCTGTGCACCGCGTCATTCTACGTGCTGGAACCGAACCAGCTTCTTCTAATTTACGGCATAAACGCTCTGGGA
Source organism: Nibricoccus sp. (assembly GCA_047600805.1). Classification (GTDB taxonomy): domain Bacteria; phylum Verrucomicrobiota; class Verrucomicrobiia; order Opitutales; family Opitutaceae; genus JADKHC01. The sequence goes on along the minus strand of JASGKG010000001.1, from coordinate 2,638,475 downwards.
TCGATCACCGGCGGACCGTTAAGCGCGCTGCTCTGGGCGATGTTTGCCGACACGGCCGACTATGCGGAGTGGAAAACCGGACGTCGCGCAACGGGCTTGGTGTTCTCGGCTTCGATTTTCGCCACCAAGCAGGGCTGGGGCTTATCCGGTGGTTTTACTTTACTCCTTATGAGTAGTTTGGGGTTTGTTGCGAACCAAGTTCAAACTCCGCGGTCGCTGCACGGCCTTGTCCAGCTGATGAGTGTTTTCCCTGCCGCGTTGGGCGTTTTGTCGCTGCTGCTCGTGGTTATATTTTACCCGCTCAACGAGAAGAAGCTTGTCGAGATTTCCGCTGATCTGAAAAAGCGACGTGAACTGGCGGACGGAGTCGCTGCAACGTGAGCGGTGGCATCTGGAGAATGGTTGGAGCCTTTAGATAGGCCGCGCGCAATCGACGTCGTATGACCACGCTTGCAAGAGAAAAGGATGTGTCACAGGTTTCCACCGTGCGCCCCAACGTCCTGCTCGTGTTCATGACTCGCTTTGAGGAATCCACTGCGATGCTGAGCGGTATTTCGCAGTACGAGCGTTCGCATCAGCCCTGGTCGGCGTTTTTGGACGACGAGGCCCGTGCGGAAAATGATCCCCAGTGGCTGCGGAAAAAGAAATGGCACGGCGTGATCAGCCGGCACACCACGCCGGCGCTCGTTCAGAATTGCCATGAACTCGGCTTGCCGTTGGTGGATTTAAACGACACGGCGCCGTTTCCAGGCGTACCCAAAATTCGGCCGGACAACGTCGGCATGGGGCACCTCGGAGCGGAGCACTTTGTCGAGCGCGGGTTCCGCAATTTTGGGTACTGTGGATTTGTTAATGACGGTTGGTCCCGCGAGCGGCGCGACGGATTTGTGGAAGGCCTAAGTCTTGCCGGCCATGAATGTCATATTTTCGACGTGGAGTATCCAGGTGACTTGACGCCTTTTTGGGATGCCAAGCAGACCATGGCGCTTGGTGCCTGGCTCAAGCGGCTTCCGAAGCCGGCCGCAGTGATGGCGTGCAACGACATGCGTGCCTTGCAAGTGGTGGCTGCGGCACAAAACGCCGGTTTTCTCGTGCCGGAAGAAGTGGCGGTGCTCGGCGTGAATAACGATGCTATTCGCTGCGACCTCACGTATCCGCCGCTTTCGAGTGTGGCTCCGAACGCCTTCCAATCGGGCTATCATGCTGCCGAGGTGCTCGCGAGCATGATGCGGAAGGAAGACTACGGCACCATCGACATGCGCATCGAGCCCACCGGGGTCGTTGCCCGTCAGTCCACCGACGTGCTGGCAATAGAAGACAAGAACGTGGCGGCGGCCCTTAGCTTCATCCGCGAGCGTGCCTGCCGCGGCATCACCGTGGAGGAGGTGCTTAAACAGGCTTTTGCCTCTAGGAGTCAGTTGGAAAAGAAGTTTCGCCGATTCCTGGGGCGTTCACCGCAAGCAGAGATCAGGCGCGTGCAAACAGAAAAAATCCGGCAGCTGCTGATGGAGACGGATTTCCCTTTGAAGAAGATCGCGGAGCTGACCGGTTTCGAATACGTTGAATACATGTGCGTCGTATTTAAGCGGCTCACTGGCGAATCCCCGGGCGGTTATCGCAAAAAGAATCAAAAGAAGAGCGCCTAGCGCTGTCTGTGGCTCGGGAATTTGACAGGGCTTAGCTGGCTTTTACAGGGAGAAGGAGTACTTATTGGGGGACTGAAAGTGAGTCCGCTCCTCGGCAATATTTCTTAATTTCCGGGTAAGTGAACTCATTCACATTTTGCGGTAAATCCCGTACTTTGTTCACGCATCACCCAACAGGGGCATTCCGCCCCCTGAATACTGTTAGCAAACCCCGAACCTTGATATCCCTATGATCAGGAAACGACCTGTGCCAGGCGGCGCATTGCGCGCTATGGCTTTATCCGCGCTCGTCCTAGCTCCGAGCGCGTTCGCACAAACTAACGACGCTAAGTCGTCCACGGCGGCTAGCGCACCGGCTGCATCAGAATCCGCGACTACCGACACGGATAATGAGATGATTGTCCTCTCGCCGTTCACGGTTGAAGCTGCTGAAGACAAAGACTCGTACCGTGCAAAGAGCACCCTTGCGGGTACTCGCGTCCGCACGGACCTTAATGACGTGCCGTCGGCCATCAGCGTTGTGACCTCGCAGTTTTTAAAAGACACCGGTGCTAGAAACTCACAGGAGTTGCTCGTGTATACACCCAGCAACGAAGTGGGTGGTATACGCGGCAACTTTTCTGGCGTTGCCGGTGCTCAGACGTACAACGAGAATTCGAATCTCTTGCGGCCAAACAACAACACGCGCGTGCGTGGTTTGGCTGCTGCTGACAATACCCGCGACTATTTCCTCACCGAAATTCCGTGGGACAGCTACAACGTAGGTCGTGTCGATTTGCAGCGTGGTCCCAACTCGATTCTATTCGGTGCGGGCAGCCCGGCTGGTATCATCAACACGAGCGTAAATGGTGCTGGTTTTAAGAACGCCAATAAAATCGAAAATCGAGTTGACCAGTACGGCTCGCTGCGTTTTTCGGGCGATTTTAACTACGTTTTGTCGCCGCGTGAACTGGCGATCCGGGTAGCGGCGGTGGATGATAAGGCGAAGTTCGAACAGCGCCCGTCGTTCACTAATGATCGTCGGCTCTTCTTCGCTCTCAGATGGGATCCGCAGCTATTCAAAGATGGCACGACGTCTGTGAAAGCGAATTACGAGACGGGTAAAATCATGGCGAATCGTCCTCGTACGCTGGCTCCCATTGACGGAATCACGCCTTGGTTCGAGGCAGGTACTTCAAACGGCGTGGCGAATTTGAACAAGCTCACCCTTAATCCGAATACTACGTGGAAACAGTGGGGTGAAAATTACGGCGGTCAGTCGAACACCATGTATCCTTGGTTCAAGGAAGCGTTTATGGGTCGTTTGATGAGCTCCAATATTGCGAATTATTATAACGCCAATTCCAGCGCTCCGCTCTATTCCCAGATGCCCAATGTTGGCACCGGCAGGGGATTGAATTCAGCCGGGCAGATCGACGGCACCATCGGAGGCATCGAGTTCGCGCGTCCGTGGGCGATTACGACCTACAACGCCTATGCTCGCGCAGCAGTTCCCGGAGGCCAATATTTCTCCAATAAATCCCTCCGCGATCCTGGAATCTTTGACTTCTACCACAAGCTGATCGACGGCGACAACAAGCGTGAATGGCAAAACTGGAAAGCGGCGAATGTTTCACTTTCCCAGACTTTCTTTAACGATCGCGTGGGCTTGGAATATGCGTTTTTCGGACAGCGTTATGACGATGGCCAATACGCCTTCTTAAACGGCGACCAATATATTATTGGTGTTGATATCAACACGCATCTGATGGACGGATCCCCCAATCCCAATGTGGGTCGTGCCTATGTGGGCAACAGCGGCCAATATGGTAATTCGAAAAACTATATTGATCGCGACAGCCACCGCTTCACAGCGATGGGCGAATTGCGCTTCGAAGACTTCATGGAAAAATCCTGGGTCACGAGGCTGCTCGGTCGCCACGTCTTCACCGCGCTGGTTTCTCAAGATCGTAAGCGGACCGACTATCGTAATTTTGCTCATTGGGCCTCGGATCCGGCATACGCCGAACTCACCGGCAACAGCACTGACATTACCAACGGCGCCCGCCAAATTGACTGGATCGCCTACTTGAGCGGTGATCTTCGTGGGCGGAGTACCGCCAGCGGTGCGGGCTTGAGCAATGTGTCTGCGCGCATCAACCCGCAGGGTTACCAATCCGTTAGATTCTTCGACTCGACATGGAAGGGCACCGTCAATCCGGCGGATGCCTATACCTACTACACGCATGGTCCTGTTGGCGAACTCGTGTCGAATACGGGCACGCAGGCGGACAATCCGGCTAACTATGTCGGCTGGAGGACTCAGAACTTCCGCGTACTGAACGCTGAGAATCCTTATGACCTTGACTCACTCTGGACGAGCGGCACCAAAGCCCGCAACGTCAACGAGGCGCAGGGTTTCACGTGGCAGGGTTATCTCTGGGACGGAAACTTGGTTCCGGTATTTGGTTGGAGAAAAGACAAGGTGACTGCCTACAGCTCACAAGCTCCGAAAGGTCCGAATCAGGTCGCAATTCAGACCTATACGGCAGATACCGATGGGCGCCCGCCTCGCACGGAAGAACGTAATACGCGCAGCTGGGGCTTCGTTCTCCATATGCCGAAGTCGATTTCCGACAAGATGCCGGGCAAGACACGCGTGAGTGTGTTCTATAACCGCTCTGAAAACTTCTCGGTGGATACTCCGCGCGGCGACGTGTTCGGCAATCAGTTGCCCAATCCAGAGGCCACCACCAAAGATTACGGCATAGCCGTGTCGACCATGAACGATCGCATCACGCTCAAAATTAATCGTTATGAGACGAAGATGCAGCACGCGACCCTGCAGTCGGATACGGCAGGCTTCTCGTCCTCCTTGTACTACGTTTGGGCTCTCCCGTATTGGGGCGCGACTCACGCTCTCGCAGCGCTCGACGGTATTGCTACTCCCCAACGTCGCCAGGGTGATTGGGGATGGCCATGGAACGGCATTGATTCTGATCCAGCTCGCATCAGAGCTATCGTTCAGGACTTCTTTACCAAGTTCCCGCTGGATCAAGGCTTCGTGGACGAATACGGCCTCGGCATGAATGTGGCGAAGATGCATTCCACCAATGAGGCGGATTGGTACCTTGCGGTTCCCACGTATGGTTCCGGTTCCATCGCCGATGGCGGTAACGGTGCGAGCGCGCTCGGACTGCAACCAGCCTATAACGGTAATCTGAAATCGTTCGGTGCGGGACCTGTTGCCGATTGCGACACTCTCTCCAAGGGTTACGAAATCGAGCTCACCGCGCGTCCAACCGATAATTGGAACCTGACCTTCAATGCTTCACGGACTGATGCACAACGCACAGCGATGAGCACGACAATCCAAACTTGGATCGATACTTACACCAAATATCTTGCTGGCGATGCCGGTTTGATCAAGTTGTGGGGTGGCGATACCTTCCGCAAGGCGTGGTCTGATAACGTCCTCGCTCCTTACTCGGCAATCAAGGCCCAGATGGGCAGCCAAGCTCCGGAAATCCCGAAGTGGCGCGCCAACATGATCTCGACGTATAACTTCACCCGTGGTTTTGCGAAAGGCTTCTACGTGGGTGGCGCTTACCGCTGGGAGGATCGCCGTATCCTCGGATATAACTATAACCAAAAGCGCGGACAGCTCGATATCGGTACGCCCTACTATGGACCCACCGATGAGCACGTTGACATGTGGCTCGGCTACAGCCGCCGTCTTGGTAAAAAGGTTGATTGGAACATCCAGCTGAACGTTCGGAACGTGACGGAACACACAAAGCAAGTTCCCGTTACGATCAATCCCGACGGACAAGTCGCTCTGACCCGCATTCAAGAGGGCCAGATGTGGCAAGTGACGAACTCGATCAGCTTCTAACGCAAATCGAGATCGAGTCCCGCAGGAACTCTCAAACTGTCATCGCCGCAAGGCAGAGCACATCTCGGTTTGGTGCTAATGATGACAGTTTGACCCTGGCATAGTATGGGGAAGCGCCCGGTGACGGCCGTCATCGGGCGCTTGTTTTTTATAGATGGCAGAGGCTCCTTGCTATTCTGTCTTTAGTCACCGGTGAATTTTCATCTTCCAACCTTTCCCCGTTCGCGGTGCGCGCTTTCATGCCTTTGGGGTGGTTTGGCTCTGATGATTTTAGCATTCACGGAAGCTAGCGCCCAGGAGCCGGTGGAATTTGAATTTAAAGCCAGCCCGACGGACGAGAACCCGTTTGCGCGTGTGATCTCGGCAGAGGTGATCCTACCTTCTGGCGTCGTCCGTAGCTTGCCTGCTTTCTACAAGGGCCGTGATTTGTTTGGTGTGCGGGCGCGTTGTGAAGGCGAGGGTGAATATCGGCTTGGGCGTATTTCTGAGAGCCGGGGCGGCAGTACGGAAACGTTGCATGTGCGCAAAGAAGAGCCGAACACGCGGACGATTCGCTCACTTGCCCGCCAGAAGTATTTGGCGTTGGATCGTGCCGATCCGGGCGGCTTTGTGTTTAGCTCTGGGGAGCGGTTTTTACCGTTAGGAGCAAATCTGGCGTGGCCGGATCATCGCGGGGTGGAGTTTTACCTCGACGCGTTCCAGCGTTTTCACAAAGGCGGTTTGAATTGGTCGCGCTTGTGGATGGCGCATTGGAGCGGATTAAACCTCGAGTGGTTGCCAGCGCGGGTCGGCCGGTCTCCTGCGATGGGTGAATTTGACCTGCACGTGGCTGCCGAATGGGACAAAATTATCGCCGCTGCCGCGGAAAACCAAATTTACCTCCAACTCGTGCTGCAGCATCACGGTCAGTATAGTTCGACCGTTAACACAAACTGGCTGGAAAATCCGTGGAATGTGGCAAACGGGGGATTCCTCAAATCGCCTGCCGAGTTCTTCACTTCAGCAGAGGCGCAGCGGCTCACGCGTATGAAATTTCGCTATATCGTGGCGCGTTGGGGTTATTCGCCCGCAATCATGGCGTGGGAACTGTTCAATGAGGTTCACTGGACCGATGCGATCCGGGGCGAAACGAAGGATGAAGCGGCGGTCGCCCGGTGGCACTCCGAGATGGCGAAGTATATTCGGTCCATCGACGTATATTCTCATCTGATCACGACCAGCACCGAGAACCTGGAAAGTCCGATCTACGCGGATATGGACTATTATCAACCTCATCTTTACCGGCCAAACCTTTTGGCAGGAGCAAGGCGCTTTGACATCCCTCCCGAGGCTTTGCGCAAGCCGGTGTTTTATGGCGAGGCAGGCGATGACCAGTTGCCGATCTCCGACGAAGACAAAAAATCCGGCGCGCCCATCGTGCCTCCGGTTTGGGCCAGCTTGATGGGGCAGGGGAAAATACCCGCACAGCCCTGGTTGGGGCTCGAGTTGATTGAGACGGGACGGATTGAAGAACTGGCGGCCGTCAGCCGCTTTCTTGCCGATACGAAATTGTTCGAGCGAACCGATTTACGCGCGTTTTCGCCAGCTGTGGAAACCGCCGAGCGGATGCCATTTAGATTGATCGCCGGATTTCGGTGGCAGCACAGGCAGGAACGCGAGATCGTGGTGCCAGCCGATGGACGTGATCAGATCGATTTCGCGGAGCTGCCGGGAATTTTCGTCAGCGAAGAGGAACATGGGAAAAGCGGCTACCCGCATCGGACGATGCTGCGTGTGGATTTTCCGCGCGAAACGACCATGCGTCTCCACATAGCTGATACGGACGCCACAGCGGGCGGGATTCGAGTTTCAATCGACGGCAGAGCTGAGGCGGAAATGGTGTGGGCGGAACGTCCCGCAGACTCGCCGGACCAAAAAGGACCGCATCCACAGTCCGACCTCGCGATCGCTGTTCCGGGTGGAACTCACGTCGTCACGATCGAAAACCCTGTCTCTTCCGGATGGTTTTGGCTCCCGCAGATAGAGTTTGGGTGCGATATGCCGGTGCTGGCGGCTGCGGGAAAACGAGCCGACGCATTTATAGCGGTGTGGCTTTGGGACCGCCGAAGTGTTTTTTCCGCCGAGCCGGCCAAGAACGTGGCGGGGAATTTGTCGCTCGACGATGTTCCTGCCGGAACGTGGCAGGTGACTTGGTGGGATAGTGTCAAAGGCGTTGCTGCGCCGCCGGTAGTCGTCGAGCACGGCGGTGGTCGACTGCCGCTCACGGTGCCGCCTTTAACGCGGCATGCTGCCGTCGTGCTTGAGCGTGCATCAAAATAGCCTTGTTGAGGAAACACGGCTATTGGCCAGCGCAGGTGTTTACCGATTAAGGTTTAGGAGAGGCGGTAGGTTGGGCATTTGTTGCTTTGCGAAGAACGAGATCCTTTTGCTCGACCTTGCCGCTCATTTTCAGGCCTACGCGTAAAATGAGTTCGTCCGAGGGGATGCCAAGTCGGGACGTCATGGGATCGGGCTCGCCGGATTGATCGGGAGCGAGAGCCAGTTTTTCCGGCCGCACGGCAAAGTCGCCCAGCTCGGATTTGCACTGAACAAAAACGACTTCGATTGTTTCTTTGCTCTTGTTGGTGAGTCGCAGACGCAGGCCCACGGGAGGGAGATTGCTTTCGCCCATCCGAGGCCCGCCGCCGAATCCGCCGCTCGGACCTTCCCCCATACCTTCTGGACCGCCCATGCCTCCGCCGGGGCCTCCCATACCGCCAGGCCCGCCGCCCATACCCCCACCCATTCTCATGCCGCCGCCGCGACGACCGCCACCACCACCGCGACCTCCAGGACCTCCCATGCCGCCCATGAAACCGCGGCCCAAGTTCGCCTCGACGAGGAGGGCGCCGTCGAAAAACGTATCCGATGCTGAAAGCGACGGTATCGCCGCGGCCATTTCTGCGGGACCAGCCCCGCGGGGCGGCCGATTGGAGCATCCGGCCAGAAAGCTCGTGGCGAGGATAACTGCCACGATGCCTAGAGAGTTACGAACGAGCGAAGCAGGGGAGGGAGGATTCATGGAACGAGTTTGGGACGTCGAATGGGCGGGATTGTTGCGCGAATTTCGTCGGGAACGAATTTCGAGGGACGAAGGCGGGCTATTTTGGGACGAGAATGAATTTCTAGGCCGCCGGACAGACATGCTGGCGCTTCGAACTTAAAAAACCTGGGGATTTTTTGGGTTTTTGGTTTATGATTGAGAGTCTGGTTCGCATCACGCGGACCCTAGTAAACCCTAAAATCACTATGAAAAAGTTCGTCCTCGCCCTCGCGGCCATGTCCATCCTCGGTGCTTCGGCTCTCTTCGCCGGTGAAGCTTGCAAGAAGTGCTCCGGTGCCGACAAAGACGCCGCTTGCACCTGCAAATGCGACAAAGACAAAGGCTCCTGCCCGAAAGACGGCAAAGATTCCAAAGACGCTAAGCCGGCTTCGGAAAAGAAGAGCTAACACACCTTCCCACTCGGCGTCGCGCGCTTTCAGGCCGCGGCGCCTTTCGCTCGAAATTTTCCAGGGACAGTCGCATGTTCCTGATCTTTATGAAATCTGGCACAGATGACTTCGACGAACTCCTCCGAAGTTGGAAGGAGGTGCCTGAAGCTACCGGCAAACTTGCGCAACCGGTGTGGGCACGCATCGAAGCGACAACGACTCGCCGTGTGTGGTTGAGCAGTCTGGCGCTGCGCCTCCACGAGATCGATTTGTGGCTGACGAAGCCACGCACCGTCGCCGCGTTGGTCGCTTTGGCGATATTCGTCGGATTGGGTATGGCGGAATTTCGTTCGGTTTACACCGCGCAGCAGATTGATCGTGAGATGTCGGCTCGCTATATCAGCATGCTCGATCTGAGCAGTCGCTGATCGTTTTCGTGACATGAAACGCATTTTGATCGCGTTAGTCTTGGCGTGCGTCACCGGTGTGGCGGCGTATGCGATTTTTTGCCGGGCGCTTCCCGAGAACAAAAAGTTCGACTGCGAAATCAAATGGCTGAGCCACAAACTCTCGCTCTCCTCGGAGCAGACGGAACGCGTGAGGGCGATTCACGTGAAATATTGTCCCTCGATGAATGGTTTGGGTGCGAAGGTGAAATCGTGCTCGAACCCCGACGAGAAAACTGAACTCAAGCAGGCCTGCGCGAAATCGACTGCAAAATTAGTCGAGGAAGTTTGCGCCGTGCTTACACCGGCCCAGCGCGCCGAATACTTGCGGTTGCTGGATGAATGCAAGCAGCGCCAGCAACAACAGAAACCTTAGGGTATCGCTAATCCGCCATAACCCATGCGCCCCAACGACGACACGAGTGCGGAGCACATGCGTGCTTTGGTGTCGGGACGTCAGACGGCGCTCAATGAGTTGATGGCGTTGTGGGAGGCTCCGTTGCTGCGCTTCACTTATCGTTACGTGCAAAACGAGGCGGTGGCGCGCGATCTCGTGCAGGAAACTTTTGTGCGCGTTTACCTGCATCGCGAGCGGTTCCGGCCGAACACAAGTTTTTCGACCTGGGCTTTTACGATCGCCGCCAATCTCTGCCGCAATCACCGGCGCTGGGAAGGCCGGCATCCGACGGTCTCGCTCGACCAGCCGACGGACGGTGAAGACGAGAGCTCGACGCGGCACAACCAGCTTGCTTCATCGGAATCAGCGCCGGATTTCTCCGCCCAGCAATCCGAGCGCCTGGAAGCGTTGAAGACGGCGATCGCGAATTTGCCGCACGAGCTTCGTACGGCGCTGCTTTTGTACGAGTACGAAGACCTTTCTTATCGGGAAATCGCCAACATCGTCGGCTGCTCGGAAAAAGGCGTGGAATCGCGACTGGTCCGCGCGCGTCAGAAACTCAAGAAACAGCTGACCGCGCAACTCTCTCGGAGCCGGCCGCCTGCCGCGCCGTTGCTGGCGCCTCAAGGCTGAGCTCTTCGGCGTCTCCGAGTGCGCTGCCGCGGAGAGCCTCAGGCGATTTCGGAGGCAGTTTCCATTTGCCCCCCGCGCGGAGGCTCTTCAGCGTAGCCGGTTCCCATCATGAGCGACCAACCGACCGATATTTCTCACGACCAGTATGCCGTGCGGCTGAAGAAGCTGCAGGAAATGCGCGCGGCGGGCCAGGACCCGTTTCGCGCCAACGTGAACACCACGCATTTCTCGGCGGACGCGAAGGCTCTCTACCAAGACGGGCAGGACTACGCCGTCGCGGTAACGGTGGCTGGACGCCTCGTGACCTTCCGCGTGCAGGGCGGCAGCTCGTTCGTCAAAATCCAAGACCAGCAGGGCCAGATTCAGCTCTATTTCCGCAAGGACGTTCTCGGCGAGGAACGCTACGGCGTTTTCAAGAAAATGTTGGATCTGGGCGATATCATCGGCGTCACCGGCTCGCTCTTCAAAACGAAGACCGGCGAAGTCACCGTGCGCGTCGAAAGCTTCACGCTCCTTTCTAAGGCCTTGCATCCCTTGCCGGAAAAATGGCACGGCCTGACCGATCCGGAGCAAGTTTACCGCCAGCGTTACCTCGATGTGATCGTGAACGAAGAGTCGCGCAAACGCCTGCAACTGCGCTCGCGGATCATTTCGCACATCCGCAGCTTCCTCGAAAAACGTAAGTTCATCGAAGTGGAAACTCCGGTGCTGCAGAACATCGCGGGCGGCGCCGCTGCTAAACCATTTACCACCCACCACAATGCGCTCGGCGTCGATTTCTTCCTGCGTATCTCGCTCGAGCTTTATCTCAAGCGCATGCTGGTCGGCGGTTTTGACCGCGTGTTTGAGATCGGCCGCAACTTCCGCAACGAAGGCATTTCGCGCCGTCATAATCCTGAATTCACGATGATGGAAGTCTATCAGGCCTACAGCGACTACCGCGGCATGATGGCGCTCATCAAAGACCTGCTCACGTCGATCTGCACGGAAGTCCTCGGCACGACCAAGATCGTTCACCCGTCGAGTGGTCAGATGATCGATTTCGCCGGCGAATGGCGCGAAGTGAAATACAAGGATCTCATCCGCGAGGTCACGGGCGATCAGGGTTGGTTCGAGCGCAGCAAGGCCGAGAAAATCGCTGGCGCTGAAAAGCTCGGCTGCGGCGTAAATCCGGCTTGGGAAGAATTCGAAATCACCAACGAAATCTTCTCGAAGAAAATCGAGCCGACGCTGATTCAGCCGACGTTTGTCACGCACCTGCCGAAGGAACTTTGCCCGCTCGCGAAAATCACGGTCGACGATCCGACCACGATCGACGTGTTCGAGCTGACGATCGGCGGCATGGAAGTCGCCCCGGCGTATTCGGAGCAAAACGACCCGTTCGTGCAGCGCCAGATGTTCGAGGCGCAGGCCGGCGAAGAAAAGCAGAACATCGACGAAGATTTCCTCCGCGCTCTCGAGCACGGCATGCCGCCCGCTGGTGGCATGGGCGTGGGCATCGATCGCCTTTGCATCCTGTTGACGGCCGCTGAAAGCATCCGCGACGTCATTCTCTTCCCGCAACTGCGGCCCGGTGCCTGATTCGTTAACCACGGAATTCACGGATGAACACAGATTTGATTTTCTGTGACTTATCCGTGCTAATCCGTGTCATCCGTGGTTAACATGCCCTGGTATCTTTACCTCGCCCTTAAACAACTTTTCCCCACCGGGCGGCGGTTTCCGTTTTTCACCTTCATATCGATCACGGGCGTGGCCCTCGGCGTTGCGCTGCTGGTCGTGGTGATGAGCGTGATGGGCGGCTTTGGGCACGAGATCCGTCGCATGATTGTGGATACGGAAGGCGAGATCCAGATCCGGTCCGGGGGAATTATTGCCGAGTATCCGGAAATTCTAAAACGCGTCCGCTCGGTTTCGGGCGTGGTTGCGGCGACGCCGACGGCCTCCGGCGCGGTGATGATCCAATACCACAACAAGCCGTCATACCCAAGTATGCGCGGGCTCGATTTGGATAACGTCGAGAAGGTCGTTGCGCTTCAGAAATATGTTCGCATCGGCTCGCTCGACGACCTCGACGACAACTCTGTCATCCTCAGCTCGCAGCTCGCGCAGTCGGTCGGCGCCAGCGTGGGCGCGACCATCGAAGTCTATTCGCCGCTCATGATCGAGAAGTTGAAAGGCGATGAAAAATTCCTTCCGCGCGAGGTCCGCGTCGTCGGCATCATCGAGATCGGCCACCAGCAACTCGATAGCAGCACGCTGTATTGTACCTTGCGACTGGCTCAGGAACTCTACGGGCTCGGTGACGGCGTTCACGCGATCAACGTTCGCATCAAACCCGGCCTCAACGAGGATGAAATGGCGGCGCGGCTCAACGCGGCGCTCCCGCCGGGCATCCGCGCGTTTTCGTGGATGGATAGCTTCTCGGATTTTCTCTGGGTGCTTCAGCTCGAGAAGAATATGATCTTCTTCTTAATGATCCCCATCGTGATTGTTGCGGGTTTTTCTGTGACGAGTTCGCTGCTTATTTCTGTCGTGCGCAAGACGCGCGAGATCGGTCTTCTGGCGGCGCTGGGCGGCAAGTCGCGTCAAGTAGCAGCTTGTTTCTGTTTCCAAGGGCTAGTCATCGGCATCTGTGGTACCCTTTTGGGTGTAGTGCTTGGATTCGGTGCACTGACGTTCCGCAATGATTTTGTTGGTGTCGTGATGCAAATCACACAGAGACAGGAAGTCTTGCAACGGTTTTATCAGTTTAGCCGATTGCCGGCTCACACCGCACCGAAAGATATCGTGATTATCATCTTCTGCTCGATCGTGATCTCGACATTGGCCGGACTCTTGCCGGCTTGGCGCGCGGCGAAACTCAAACCCGTGGAGGCGTTGCGCAGTGAGTAACGATGCACAACAGGTAGGGCGAGGCGTCCCTGCCGAGCCGAATCAGCAAGGCGCGATCGTTCTTCAAGCCGTCGGCCTGCGCAAAACCTACCTCAGCGGTGATCGCCGCATCGAGGTTTTGGGCGGCGTGGATTTGTCGATTGCCGAAGGTGAGAGCGTGAGTATCCGAGGCGAATCGGGTTCGGGAAAATCGACGCTGCTTAACCTGCTCGCCGCGCTCGATGTGCCCGATAGCGGCGAGGTGCTTTGGGCGGGCGAAAAGGTTTTCAGCGCCGGCCAACGCGCGACGTTCCTCGGCATGGTGTTTCAATCGTTTTATTTGATCCCCGAGCTCGATGCGCTGCAAAACGTCCTTATGGCGCGGCGGATGGCGGGTGGCGTTGGTTCGGCCGAAAAGGCGCGTGCGAGAGAGTTGCTCGTCAAGGTTGGACTGGCCGAGCGCTCGCATCATTTGCCTTCACAGCTTTCCGGCGGTGAACGCCAGCGTGTCGCGGTAGCGCGGGCCTTAATGAATTCGCCGAAGCTCATTCTCGCCGACGAACCAACCGGTAATCTCGACGAAAAAACCGGCGACGCCGTCATCGAGACGTTGCTCGGTTTGTGCACCGAAACAAAAACAGCTCTTGCGCTCGTCACACACAATGCGACTCACGCCGCGAAAACCAGCCGGCAACTCTTCCTTCACGAAGGAAAGTTCAAGTGAGACAGAATGAACAGAATTTACAGAATATCTTCTCATCCGCCCTGCGTAATTCGGTCCATTTTGTTCATTCTGTCTAAGCCCTCTCATGTTTAAATTTAAGAAAGACAAAATCGTTTGCGGTGTCATCGGCGTCGGTTCACTCGGCCAGCACCATGCGCGCATTTACGCGTCGATGAAGAACGTCGAGTTCGCGGGCATTTTTGAAACGAGCGACGCCCGTGCGAAAGAGATTTGCGAGAAGTACAACTGCAAACGGTTCAACTCCATCGAAGAACTCGGCGAAGCCTGCGACGCGGTGTCCGTCGTCGTGCCGACCGACAAACATGCTGATGTCGCGCTGCCGCTGCTCGCGAAGGGTTGCCATTTGTTGATCGAGAAACCGCTCTGCGCCTCGCTCGAGGAAGCGGAAAAAGTGCTCGCCGCAGCCCAAGCCGCGCAGCGCTTGGTGCAGGTCGGCCACATCGAACATTTTAATCCGGTGATGAGTTTCCTGGAGAAGGAAATCGATCGCCCTGGCTACATCACCACCGAACGACTCGCTCCCTACCAGACGCGTGGCACCGAGGTCGGCGTGGTCCTCGACTTGATGATCCACGACATCGGCATCGTGCTGGCGCTGGTGAAATCGCCGATCGAAAAGATCGACGCCGTGGGCATGAACGTGCTTTCCAAAACCGAGGACATCGCCAATGCGCGCATTCAGTTTGCCAACGGTTGCGTCGCGAACCTGAGCGCGAGCCGCTTGAGCCTGAAGAAAAACCGCGAGATCCGCATCTTCCAGGAGGACGCCTACCTCTCGCTGGACTTCATGAACCAGAAAGGCCACCTCGTGAAAAAGAGCGATCTGATCGCTTACGGCCTGAAATTGAAAGTCGGCTTGGCGAAGCCGGGCGACGTGAGTTCCATTCCTGTTGGTGAAATCCCCATCGAGAAAGGCGAACCACTCGCCATCGAACTGGCCCACTTCGTGGAAAGCGTGACGAAAGCTCAACAGCCGAAAGTTGGCGCGAGCCTTGGCAAGAGCGCGCTCGAAGTGGCGATCGCGATCACGGATCAAATCCGCGCCATCACGGCGAAGCGAAAGTAGACCGCGTATGTCGAATGCGTTGCTCCCGATTTTTCTGCCTCCTCCGACCGGCGGCCGTGTCGATCTATTGATCATCGCGGGCGAGCACTCGGGCGACGAACACGCGGCGCGCATGCTGGGCGGTGTGCTGGCGAAGCGCCCTGACTTGAAAGTCGCTGCGCTGGGTGGTCCGCGCCTGGCCGCGGCGGGTGCACAACTGCTCCGCGACATGACGGCCAAGTCGGTCATCGGCTTCGTCGACACGCTGAAAAACATTTCTTACTTCAAAGCGTTATTTCGGGAAATCCTTCGTTGGATTACCGAACATCAGCCACGCGTCGTGTGTTTCGTCGACTCGTCGGGTCTCAACCTGCGTATCGCAAAGCAGATGTTCGACCGCGGGCTCTCCGTGAAAGCAGGCGGGAAAATCAAAACGGTTTACTACATCAGTCCGCAGATTTGGGCCTCGCGAGCAGGTCGGCGTTTCAAGATGGCGCAGTACCTCGACGGACTCGCGGTGATATTTCCTTTCGAAACGGACGTCTATGCCGACACGAAACTGCCGGTCGAATTTGTCGGCCATCCTTTCATGGCGCAGCACGCGGTGTCGCCCGTGCGTTATGATCCCGACGGCCCGATTCTGTTGTTGCCGGGAAGTCGCGGTTCGGCGGTGCGCCGGATGTTTCCGGTCATGCTCAAGGCTTACGAGAAATTCGGCCAGCGCGACGCCGTGGCGCTTTATCCGAGCAAGGAAATTCTCGCGATCCTTCGGGCGGCGAATCCGCCGTCGAACGTCGAACTGCGCCCGGCTGGCGAGCCCGTGGCGGCGGCGGCGGTGCTGACGAGTTCGGGCACGATGTCGATGCGTTGTGCCTTGGCCGGCATTCCCGGAGTGGTGATGTACCGTGCGCACCCGCTCGAATACGTGATTGGCCGCATGATCGTGAAGGTGCCGTACCTCGGCATCGCGAACCTGCTGCTCAAAGAGCCGATGTATCCCGAATACATTCAGGGGGCCGCGACGCCCGAGGTGCTCGCGAACGAACTGCGCGCCTGCCTCGAGATCCGGCTCGTCGCAGCGAGACTGCGGCGCGCGCAGAAAAGTTGCAGTCGGTTTTGCACCAGCCTGCGAAAGGCAGCGCGTCAGATTGGCTGCTGCGTCATCTCGTTGCTTCGTAAGGAAGCGACGGCTTTTGGACGGTAACCGAGGGAATTGAAGCGATTAAAAGCGGGCGGGTGATTGTTAAACCGCCTCTTCGCTACGGCGAAACGGCGGCTGGCAGGTGGAATTTCAGGCCTGGTGCTGGTTCTCGGCCGTTTTGCGGAGGTAAGTCGATGACTGGTGTGCAAGCTGACCGCTGGCTGGTGTAAGTCGACCGCGTGCGAGGGTAGAGCGGGGAACCCGGAGACGGTCCTCTCCGTCCGGCTTTAGGTTTCGGTAAATCTGCGGCGGCGGTCGAGAGGTAGGTGGACACGGAGCTCTGGCTTTGTAAAAACGGAGCATGCCTCAACCGCTTCGTTGCCTCATCACGGCGGGTCCGACCCGCGAATTTTTGGACCCCGTGCGGTTCCTAAGCAATGGTTCAAGTGGAAAAATGGGTTACGCGTTGGCGACCTCCGCTGCGGCGCGTGGCTGGTCGGTCGATCTCGTGAGTGGACCCGTTTCGGTGCCGGCGCCAGCTGGTGTTCGTGTGACGCGCGTCGTGAGTGCGCAAGAGATGTACGAGGCGTGTCTGCCGAAATTCCCCCAGTGCGACGTCTTCATCGCGGTCGCGGCGGTGTGCGACTACAAGCCGCGGTTTCGCGCGGCGGAGAAAACCAAAAAGGTTCCTGGCACGCTCACGCTCGAACTTGAGCCGACGATCGACATTTTGAAAACCCTGTCGGCCACGAAATCGCCGCGACAGACGGTGGTCGGCTTCGCCGCCGAGACACGTGACGTCGAGATCTACGCGCAGCGGAAATTGAACGAAAAGAAACTGGACTGGATCGTGGCCAACGATGTGAGCCAGCCGGGAGTCGGCATGGATGCCGAGGACAACGCCGTTACGCTGTTCTCGAAAACCGGCGAGCGTCACGATTTCGGGCCGGCTCCCAAACGCGCCGTGGCGGACTTTATTCTCTGGCGGATTAAGCCTTAACTTCACCGTGGCGGCTGGACGGTAGTGGTGGCCATTTGGTTTAGCTTGGACGGATCTTGAAATCGCTGGATTGTTTCCGCAGAGAACATGCGGCTCATGTATATCCTCGAACCGGCTATCAACTCAGACGCTCCGCGTGCAGTCGGACTTCCTGTGCTTGCCGGGGAAAAAGAGGAAACGCTGTTTGCTGATGCGCGTCCTGCCGGAAACAAAGGATCATTTGCGCTGCGACAAGCGGGCCGTTGGTTGATCGGGCGGGCTTCGATCGCAGCTCCACAAGGTTTGGAAAAAGCGACGCGTGCGCTCTACCGCGAACTCTTCGCGGCGGCCGGCGACCTGCACCTCTGTCGAGTCTGGCACTATGTTCCGCGGATCAACGAAAACGGCATCGAGGGAATAGAAAACTACCGCGCGTTCTGCCAAGGGCGGTCGAAGGCGTTTGAAACGAAATATGGTTGTGGGTTTGAGCAGCGGCTGCCTTCAGCGTCGGCGGTCGGCACGGAGGATAATTCTCTGACGGTGGTCTTTGCGGCGTGCGCGGACGAACCACGGCACGTGGAAAATCCCGAACAAGTTTCCGCCTACAAATACCCGAAGAAACACGGACCGCGTCCGCCGAGTTTTTCGCGGGCGTCGGTGATCCCGCTCGTGAGCGGCCTCTCGGACGTGTTCATCTCGGGCACGGCGGCGATTCAGGGCCACGAATCGGTCGCGCCGGGTGAAACAGCGGCACAGATCGAGAGCACGCTTCGCAACCTGCGTTTGATCTCTCGCGCTTGCGGACTCGACGCGGATCTCGGAGTGGCGCGTGGCGGAGTGCGGCATTTAAAAATTTATATCCGGCGCGATGAAGATCTCGGCCAGATAAAGACGGCTCTTGAGCAGACGCTGCTCAAACCCACGGATCGAGTCAGCTATCTGCGTTCTGATATTTGCCGCGCCGAACTGATGCTCGAAATCGAAGCGACTGTGCTCGGCGTGCGCGTCGACTGACAATCCTCTTGGTTAGTCAGCGAGCAAGCGATCGAGCTGCTTTCGATCGATTTTACCGCGGGACGTTCGCGGAAACTCCGGCAGCACGAGAATGCGTTCGGGAATTTTCCACAACGCGACGCGGGTGCGAAGGGCGTTGCGCACCCAAGCGCTATCGACACTACCGGACACCGCGGCCGCGAGCGCATCTGGGCGGCACGGGTGGGGAATCGCGTAGGCATCGAGGACGCCCGTTGTCGCGCGAAGGCTGTTTTCAATTTCACCGAGATCGATGCGCCGGCCGCCGATTTTTGCCGTGCGCCCGGCACGTCCGAGCAGAACGAGTTCGCCTGCTTCGTTCAGCTTGGCGAGATCGGGGGAGAATGCCGGCCTTTGCCCATCACCGCGGCGCTGACCACGGCGAAGCGTCCGCCGCGTTTGAACTCAAGTTGCACGCCTTCCATCGGTGTGCCGACGCTGCGGCCGGTGAGGGCGGCTTCGCCGGTGCGGTCGTAGGTGATGCCGCCGGTCTCGCTTGAGCCGTAAAACGAGTGAATGTTTCGGCCGAAACGCTCCTTGAACGCTTTTGCTATCTCTGGCGCGAGCGGCGCACCCGCTGAAATGACCCAACGCAGACTGGCTATGGCGGAAGGTTCGACTTCGGCGAGGAGCAGCGCTCGCAAAAGCGCCGGCACCGCCGGAAAAACGGTGGGCTTCCAGCGCGCGCAATCGGCGGCGAGCGCGCTCGGCAGTGGGCTGGCGCAAGCGAGAATCGGTGTGCCTTGGACGAGCAGCGGGATCACCAGATTGCCCAGACCGTAGGAGTGCCCGAAGGGGATAATGCCGAGATTCAGATCTTCGGGCCGGATGTCCATCGAGGCGCAAACCTGGCGTCCGTCGGCGATCATCTGCTCGTGCGTGAAGAGCAGCGCTTGTGGCGTGCCCGTGCTCCCGCTCGTCAATTTGACCAGGCAATATTCGCGTTTGCGTGCCGCCGGGCGCGGGTTGAGCGGCCGCAGTTCGCCGTTTGACCAGAGGGCACTGGCTCCGGCGGCGGTCGAAGTGGCGATGCGAGCTTCCACTGGTTCGGCGGAGTCGAGCGGCACCACGATCGCGCCGCGTTTTAGCAAACCGATGAATATCGCCAGCCAGCGAGAGCCGTTTGGTTCGGCGACAGCCACGCGCTTGCCCTCGAGAGCGCAATTCGCCGCGTGAGCTTGAAGCCATTCGTCGGACGCGGTGTCCAAGGCCGCACGCGACCAGACGCGACCCGTTTCGCCGTCGATAACGGCGGTGGCTTCGGGCGAATGCTGGACGTTGGCGTGCCAGAGGTCGCAGAGGTTTTGCGGCATGGGAAAAGGAGATTTTTGCCCCAAACGCTGCGGCGCGAGAAAAATCTCAGTTCGAGGCCCCCCCGGCGATTTTAAAGAAATTGGTACAGCGTAGGCTTGAGCCCGCGGGCGGGTTGTCTTTGCTGAGTGGGAGATGTCTTTCGAATCACTCCCCGCGTCTCCTTCTCAATTGGCTCGCTATCCCGAGGAAGCCAAGAACGCCTATCAGCGTTTTAGAACCACGGCTGATGCGGAAGCGCTGGGCATTTTGGTGGTGGCGGCGGTGCGAGATTTCATGCCCAAGAGAAGCCTGGGGCCGCAGAACATTCAGATCAAAGACGAGATGAGGCTGATGGAAGATCTTGGTTATGATTCGCTCGCGGTGGCCGAGACAGTTTATTTTTTTGAAGACCTTTTCAAAGTTCGCATTGAAAACTCGGAGCTGATGCGAGTGCGGACCGTCGGTGAACTTCGGTCGTTTGTGAGCAACAAGCTCAACATCACGAAACCTTCTGCCTAATGTGCTCTCAAATTGGCGGCCGCCGTGTGGTCATCACCGGCCTCGGATTTATCACGCCCATCGGGAATGATCGTGCTTCGGTCGACGCGAGCTTGCGGGCGGGCCGGCACGGTTTGACGCCCATCGAATTTCTGGGCAACCCGCAGCTGCCGATCAAAGTCGCGGGCACAATCAAGGGCTTCAATGTAGACAGCACCAGCTGTCGCGATTGGAGCTGGCCGGAACGTTACGATTTGCCGCGCGAAACCTTGCGCGGAATGGCGCCGCACGGCGTGTATGCGTTTTGTGCGCTCAGCCAGGCGTTGGAAGACGGCCGTCTTTCCGCGAGTGCGATCGCCCACGACGATGAGACCGGTCTTTTTTGCGCATCGGCTGGTTCGGCGATGTTGATGTATAACAACCTCGCCCAACTGCACGCGGTAAGAGGCGAACGGGGCAATCCGATGGGAGTCGTCAGCTCGATTGCGGGCACGCTGAATTTCAACCTCGCGGCGCATTTTAAAATCACCGGCGCGGTCTGTGGATTTATCTCGGCCTGTGCCTCCGCGAGTCATGCGATCGGTTACGCGTGCGACGAAATCCGACTCGGACGGCTCAAACGTGTGCTCGTGGTGGGCGCGGAAGAACTCAACGCAGAGACGTTGCTGCCGTTTGCCGCGATGCGAGCGCTGTCCGCGCAGAGCGACCCGGTGCTTGCGTCGCGCCCGTTTGATCAGGGCCGTGATGGCTTTGTCGGAGCGGGTGGAGCGGTCGCGCTCATTTTGGAAGAAGCGTCTTCCGCGGAAGCGCGCCAAGCGCCGGTTTACGCAGAGCTGGCGGGGTGGGGACACGGTGCTGACGGCCATAGCGTAGCCATGTCTCATCCCGAAGGCGCCGGGCTGTGTCGTGCGATGAACCGGGCTTTGGCCGATGCTGGCGTGGCGCCAACCGCGATCGATTATGTAAACGCGCATGGCACGTCGACGCCGGTGGGCGATCGCGCGGAAGCGCTTGCGCTCAAAAGTATTTTCACGAACGCCGGCGCGACTCCACGCGTGAGCAGCACAAAAGCGCTCACGGGTCACCCCCTCTCCATGGCGGGCGCGATGGAGGCGGCTTTCTGCGCGTTGGCTATCAAGGAAGGTTACACGCCGGGCAACCCGCATCTGGTGAATCCTGACGAAGCCTGCAACGGCCTAAATCTGCCGCGCGCTACGGAAAATTTTGGGCCGCGACTCGTTTTGAACAACAGCAGCGGCTTTGGCGGCAGCAACGTTTCCCACGTGCTGCGAGCGATTTCGTAGTTGCGGCGGCGAATCGCTGCTTGAGGAGGGTTGCAGGCCATTTCCGCCAATTTCGAAAGGGCAAGTTCCGGGCTTGCCGGACTACGCTCAAGCCTCCTCACTTGACCGATATTCCGTATGGCCGACCCCCTGACAGCCCGTCTCAAACAGATCATCGTTCAAACCCTCCGCCTTGAGGACGTGAAGCCCGAGGACATAAAAGACGAGGAGCCGTTGATCGGCTCTGGGTTGGCGCTGGACTCGATCGATGCGCTTGAGCTGGTCGTGAAGCTCGAAAAAGAATTCGGCATCAAAATCGGCAGCAGCGAAGAGTCGAAACAGGCTCTCTCCAGCGTCGCCGGTCTGGCGGCTTTTATTCGGCAGCGCGCGGATCCGTCCAAGCTGCCCTCCTGATCTCAACGCCTTCATGGCCGATTTGGCAGACCGAAACCCCGTTGCCGTTACCGCTTGCGAATGCATCACGCCGTTCGGCGATGCGTCGGGAACCTGTGCGACTCTTCTGCGCGGCGAAAAGGCGCTGAAGCCGGTTCCGGTGTTGGGCAAAGACGGGGGCGACCCTGTTCCGATCGCGCTTTTGCCCGGACGCGTAATCGACGAAACGAGCCCGCCCTCGTGGGGCCCTGCTGTTAAGAAACTGCTGGCGAAAGTGGCCGGCTCGAAGTGGGGCAGCGTCCGTCGCCCCATACTATTTACGAGCAGCAATTTTGGCGTGGGCAACCTTTACGCCTACTGCAGCACGAAAGACAAAGCGCACCTCGCGTACGGCGCACCGCACGTCTGTGTGGACTGGTTGCGGCGCGAAATGGGCTGGGGCGAGAACTTCGCAATCTTTTCTCACGCGTGTGTTTCGGCTCACCTCGGCTTGGTGCACGCGGAGCGCGTTGTTCAAGCCGGCTTGGCTGACGAAGCGCTGGTGGTGACGTTTGATTTTATCAGCCCCTTCGTGGCGGGCGGTTTTCACGCGCTGAAAATTCTGAACACCGATTTTCCTGCGCCGTACATGAGTCGCGAAACAGGATCGATCGGCCTCGGCGACGGCGCCGCTTATGCGATCATTTCGCGCGAAGGAGCGGGCCCGAAAATTCTCGGCCAGAGTCTGCATAACGAAATGTTTCATTTCACCGCGAACCAGCCGGACGGCTCCGGTTTCCAAGCCTGCATTGCGCCTTTGTCGGAAAAGACGAAAGGCCGGCGCCTTTGGATCAAAGGACATGGTACGGGAACGTTGGAGGCGGGCCGCTTGGAATCGACGAGCCTCGCATCGGCGTTTCCAGACGCGCCGCTCGTAGGCTGGAAGGGCAGTCTTGGCCACACGCTGGGAAGTTGTGGTCTGGTCGAGTTGGCCATCGTTGTCGAAACACTGAAGAGCGGACGCACGCCCGGTACGGTGGGCACCACCCAACCGACCTTCACCGCCAACGTCGCGACCGACGCGTTTTCCAGCCGCGAGTTCGACTCAGTGCTTTGCACCAGCAACGCTTTTGGCGGAGCCCACGCGGCCCTCTTGCTTGCTTATGATTGAACGCTCGATTCTCGCTGTGAATTTCGAATCCGCCGGCCTGGAAGAGTCGGCGGTGATCCGCGATCGCCTGAAAGGACGTTTTCCCGCGGGAGCGGCCCGCCGCATGACGCAGTTGGGCATGTTGATTGGTTCAGTCCTGGGACCGTTGGAACCGGCACACGGCGAAGCTGTGATTTATGCGTCGAGTTTCGGCGAGACGCGCGCTTTGGAGGGATTCCTCGAGAGCTTTCCGCATGCGAGTCCGACGCTTTTTCAAACCTCGATCCATCCGAGCGGCGTTCAGCAGGGTCTGATCGGCCGGCAACGCAGTTTGGCCGAGGTGTTCCCCTTTGCGGGCACGAGCGGGCTGGTGGGACATGCGCTTTTGGCGACTCTGCTTAATCCGGCACCGCGTGTCTTCTTCTGTGGAGGAGACGAACGCGGCGGCTGGCTTCGCGAAGAAAAATTGGCGAGCGATACTTCGTTTGCCTTCGCTGTGGCGCTCGGTGCTCCCTCAGAGGCCGAACTAGGAAAGCTGATCGTCCGCCGAGACGATTCCCTGGACGCCAAGCTTAGTCTTGAAGAGTGGTTTAGTCTTTTAGATAGCCGAAAGGATTACTCTGGGCCACTGCTGCCTGGGCAGAGGCTTGAGTTGATATGGAAAAAACCCTGACAGCCGGAACGGCCGGTGCATCCAAGAAACCCGAGGTGAGGAACCCCGGGCCTGGTTGGGGTTACCAGTTTCTGCGGATCACCGATAAAATTGTACCTGAGTTTGTGTTTCGGCCCATTCGTGCGGCTGGAACTGCGGTCGCGGTTGCTGGCATGCGCGAGCAGAGGCGTCACTCGCGCGCTTACTTGCGGCAGATCCTCGGCCGCGAGCCGACGAAGGTGGAGATATGCCGCCATTTCTTCGCCTTCGAAGAAGCGTTGATGTTGCGGCTGCGCGTTGCGAATGGGCAGCCGTATCCTTGCAAGTTCGCGCCAGACGCGCAGGCGTTTCACGAGTGGTACGAGCAAGGTGGACCGGTTTTCTTGGGGACATTTCACGTCGGCGTGTCGGACCTGCTCGGGTTTCAGTTGGGCGGCATGAACCGCGGTCGCGTTAACCTGGTTCGGCTTCGCGTGGGAAACTCGCACGATACGGAAAGGCTTTCGGCGCGGTTTGGCGCAGGGCTGAAGTTCATCTGGATCAACCAAGCTTCGGAAATGCTGTTCGCACTGAAGGAGGCCGCCTCGACCGACGAAGCGATCGCCCTCCAGTGCGACCGTGTTGATTTTTCTGCCAAAACCGAACCTTTCGAATTTCTTGGTGCACGTCGTTTGTTTCCGGTGACGATCTATCACCTCGCGATGATCTTTAATCGCGCCGTGATCCTCTCGGTCGGCTTGCCCGGCAACGGCCATTCCTGGCTGCATGCGTCACCTCGTTTTCAACCGCTGCCTGGAGAGTCGCGCGAGCGGGGCATGGCGCGGGCACGAGTGCACTTTCAAGAATTTCTTCGGTTGCTGGAAAAGCTGCTCCATGAATATCCCTATCACTGGTTCAATTTCCTCCCGCTCAACCCGCCGGTAAGTTCTGCCGCCGCCTCATGATCAGACCGATCTCCAAAATATACCTGGTGGTTGTCTACTATGTCTCTTGGATATGGTTTAGCTTGGTCGGGCTTGCACTCAACGCGGGCTGCATCCTTTTGCTGCCGCTGCCGAACCGGCATAAAAGAGCCCACCATGTGCGTGCGACGATCCGCCTGTTGTTTGATCTCTGGGTGAAATGGCTCAACGCGAGCAAGATTGTGGGGGTTCATTTTCACGGATTTAATGAGCCTCTAAAACCGGGGACCGTTTACGTTGCCAACCATCCCACGTTGGTAGACGCGACCATTGTCGTTTCGCGAATGCCAGACGCCGTCTGCATTTTTAAAACAAGTTTGATGAGGAACCCCGTGATAGGACCGGCGGCGGTTATGGCCGAGTACGTGGACGGCGGAGCCGGTATCGACGTGATTCGCGATGCGGCGACGAAAGTGGCGAACGGCTGCACATTGCTGGTTTTTCCCGAAGGCACACGGACTGCGCCGGGACAGAAACCCGCTCCGTTCAAACCGGGTTATGCGTTGATTGCCGCACGAGCAAAAGCATCGGTGCGTTTGCTCACGATCACCGCCAGCCGGGATCTCGCTGCCCGCGGACGGCCTTGGTGGAAATTGCCGCCGGTGCTTCCCGGCCGTATCGATGTGACGTTGGACAAAGAGTGGCCGTATGTCCCAGATCGTTCGCCGACGGAACTTAACGCTCAGATCGAGCGGCGTTTGGCCGAGATCCTGCCGCCGCCGAGTGCATGATCGCCTCCAAAACACATCTGCTGCTCATCCCGACGTACAACACCGGGGCAGGTCGCCTTCTTGCGACCGTCCGCGAGGCGTTGGCGCAATGGCGTCCCGTGTGGGTTGTCGTGGATGGAAGCACCGACGGAAGCCATCTCGCGATCGAAGAAATGGCCCGCAACACGGACGGGCTGCGTGTCCTCACGCTTGAGAGAAATCACGGCAAAGGCGGCGCCGTGTTCGAGGCCGCGCGTGTGGCGATGGCAGCTGGTTTTACGCACGCACTGGTGATGGATGCCGATGGGCAGCACCCGGCCGATCGCGTCGCGGAGTTTATGGAAACTTCGCGCCAGAAACCGCGGGCTTTGGTCTTGGGCAAGCCGATTTTTGGACCCGAAGCTCCTCTCGTGCGGCTGAAAGGACGCAAGCTCAGCGTCGGTTTGGTACATTTCGAACTGTTCGGAAAAGCCGTGGAAGATCCCTTATTTGGTTTTCGTGTGTATCCGCTCGATCCGCTGGTGAAGGTGATGTCGCGCACAAGCTGGGCGCGGCGTTACGATTTCGATCCTGAAGTGGCGGTTCGAATGGTTTGGCGAGGCGTTCCCACGCTGAACGTTCCCGCCGCTTGCCGGTATCTTTCCCGAGAGCAGGGTGGGGTATCGCACTTTCATTACGTGCGGGACAACGCGCGCATGGTCTGGTTGCATACGCGGCTGATCACCGAACTGCTTCTGTTTCGCTGGATCTGCCTGCTCTACCACCGCATCTTTTCGAAGTCATGAAACGTCTGGCCTTGCTCTTACTTTTTGGTTCGTTGTCGCTCTGCGCGGCGGACTTGGCGGAGCCTGGGCCGAAACTGATCGCCGGGCAAAACGATGCCGAATGGATGCCGCTGTTCAACGAACTCGGATCGCGGCGTAGTGTGGTTTCAGAGTTTACCGAGCACCGGTGGTTCCCTTTCAAAAAAATCCCCGTCGTCCTAAAAGGTGTGATGCGTCTGGCTCCCAACTTAGGAATGAGCCTTGGTTACACTGAACCGGAGCCGCGCGTGGTGATCATCGATTCGAAAGGCCTGCTGCTGCGCGACGCGTCGGGTCGGCAACGCGAAGTCCCGGCCGATCCTGATTCGCCTGCCCTGACGACGGCGCTCCTGCCGATTCTGAATTTCGATTGGAAGAAGCTCGACCAAACCTTCACCGTTTTCGCGGCTCGCGAAGGAGATAAGTGGCGCCTCGATTTTGTGCCGCGCGATGCGCAGATCGCAGGAAAGCTCGGGCGGATTATCGCGCTTGGCGATGGCAACAGGATGCAGCAGCTGGAATTCCGCCGCTCCGCCATGCAGCGCGTCGAAATTTTCATTGGCGAGACGCGTCAGGGCGTGGAGTTCTCTCCTGACGAAACCAAACGTTATTTCCGGTGAATCGCATGTCGGAAAAGCGTCGGAAGCTCATCGCTCGCTTAATACTCGTCGCCATCGCGCTGGTGGGCGCGATTTGGGCGTGGCGGTTTGATTATAGCCAGCGTGTTTCGACTGACGTGCTCGATTTGGTTCCTGCCGACGAGCGTGAGCCGGAGCTTGCGATGGTGCGGCAAATGGCGGACGACCGTGTTGCGCGCGTCGTGCTCGTAGCTCTAAAAACCTCGCGAAAAGACGGCGAGGCAAACGAGGCGTATAACGCGCGGCGCGAAAAAATAACCGTGGCGTTTGCCGAGAAATTGCGCCAATCGCCTGCTTTTGCCGAGGTGGTTCGGCTCGGTGATACGCGGGCATTCGCGGCGGTGGGCGTGCATGTTTTTAATCACCGTTTCGATCTGTTGCTGCCCGGCGTGGTGGCGATGTGGAAAAACGAATACAAGAGCGAACCACCAAAAACATCCTTTTCGGAATGGGCAGCTGAAAAGACGGCAAGCGAGCTGACTTCGTTTCTCGCGCAGCCGGAGGCGATGGCCTTTCAGGAGCTGCTTCCCTCCGACCCATTGTTGCTCATGCCTCGTGCGTTGGAGCCGTGGCAGGCGTTTTCCGGACTCGCTGGTGGCGGCGAAGGCAATGGTTATTCGCTCATTTGGGCTCGCACAGGCGCGTCGCCGCTCAGTCAGGAAGGTCAGAAGCCGGTGTTTGAGGCGATGACCGACGCGGAAGCGGCAGCGAAATCCGCAGGAAATTTCGAGCTGCGCTGGACCGGTATCGGTCGGTTCGCCGAAGCGAGCCGCCGGCGAATCGAAGGCGAAATGTCGGGCCTAAATACGCTATCGCTCATCGTGGTGATGGCGATTGGTTTTGCGGGAGTTCGGCGTCCGTATAAAGCCCTGCACCTCGCGCCCGTGCTGCTTTTTTCGCTGCTCGGGGCCTGGGTGGTCACCACGACTGTTTTCCCACGCGTCCATGTTTTGGTTTTCGTGGTGGGTTCGCTTCTGGGCGGCGTTGCCGTGGACTACGGATTTTATTTGTTTTTGCAGCCGCCGCAGACTCCGGACGAATCGCCGATGTCGAAAGCGGGCCGCTTGTTGCGGCCGCTGCTGACGAGTTCGCTGACGGCGGTGACGGGCTTCCTGCTGTTGTTGTTTTCAGACCTGCCGCTGATCCGGCATCTCGGCGTATTTGTGAGCGCGGGCTTGGTGTTTGCCTTGATCGCGGCGCTGCTTTGGTTCGCGCAGGCAGGCGATAATTGGTGGGAGACGCGGGCTTTTATCCGAGCGCGTTTATCAGGAACTGGAATCAGGAACTTCCGACGCGTGCTCGTCCTCGTCGCCTGCGTAGTGGTTGTCGTTGGTCTTCTGCGGCTGCGGTGGCACGACGACATTCGCGATTTGGACATTTCTTCGCCGGAGCTCCGTAAAAATGCGGAGGAGGTCCAAGCGCTTTTTGGCGAGAGCGATTCGCGCACGCTCTACGTCACGCGCGGTGCGACAGCGCAGGAGGCTCGGCGGTCGCTGCAGGCGTTTCATGATTGGGATGCCAAACAGTTTCCCAGTTCCAAGGTCGTTTCCGTTGGATCGATCCTGCCGCTTCCGGAGGACAGGAAGGACTTGGACGCTGCTCTTGCGGAATTGAGCGGATTTGAGGACGCCTTGCGCGGAGCGTTGGAGCGGCACGGTTTTGACGTCGTCTCATTCGAGCCGTTTTTCACCGCGTGGCGCGACTTTTTGAAACGAGATCACACGCCTTCGTATGACGAACTCGTGGCGGGACTCCGCGATGCGTTGACGGGACCGCTGGGACTGATGATGGAGGCGCGTCCCGGTTCCAACTGGTTCGTGAGCTTGGCAGATCATCCTAACGGAGCCGAACCGCCGAAAGCGGTTAACACCATCAGCTCGGACCAGCTCAGTACGTTGAATCACCTCTTTGCCCGTTACCGAATGTCGGCGCTGGTGTTAAGTGCGATCGGCCTCGGGCTGGTCGGGGTAAGCGTATTTGTGGTCTACGGGATTTCGCGCGGGATTTTCATCTTCATGCTCCCGGCCGGCAGCTGCCTTTTTGCCTTCGGGCTGTTCGGACTGACCGGAGAAACGCTCAATCTTTTCCACCTGCTCGGTGCATTTCTGGGTGTGTGCTTGAGCCACAACTACGCGATTTTTTCGTACGAAAATGCCGCGCGCGGCGATACTGCACCGCCCTCGATTCGTCTCTCGGCGCTCACGACGGCGGCCTCTTTTGGCGTTCTCGCGCTCAGCCACATCGCGGTGATCGCGGCGTTGGGAAAAACGGTCGCGGTCATCGTGCTCACCGCGCTTTGTATCGTGGAGCTCAACCCTTTTTCGAAACAGCTGCTTGCTAAACGCGAGTAGGCGCACATCCGTTGAATCCGCCCGTTTTCTGCCTATAATATCGCCCAAAAATATCCGATGAGTGCCTCCGTAGTCGTTCTGGTGTCTGTCCTTCCTGTCACGTCGTGGCAGCTCGCATGATTTTACCAGAAGCTTCAGGCGGCTCCAGCCGGGTGCTGCTGGTTAACCTCAACCGTTACGATCAGCCTTACCCGGTTTATCCGCTGGGGTTAGCGTATGTTGCCGGTGCGCTCCGCAACCACGGGCTCGACACTAAAACGTGGGACGCGCGTCTCCCGGATAACTCGCTTGAGGAGTGCATCGCTTCGTACAAGCCGGATTACGTTGGTCTGTGTCTGCGCAACATCGACAACGTTCAGTGCCACAATCCGAAGTCTTTCATTCACGAGCTTCTCGATTGCTGCCGTCGTGTGCGTGCGGTCACGAATGCTACTCTGATTCTTGGCGGAAGCGGTTTCTCAGTTTTTCCAAAAGAACTCTACGCGCTGACCCAAGTTGATTACGGCATCGAAGGAGAGGGCGAGGAAACACTGCCGAAGCTGATCAACGCGATCCGCACTCAGTCGCCGTTCAACGGCATCAGTGGCCTGCATTTCCGCGACACCAGCGGGCAGGCTCAACATATTCCGCGTAATCCGTCCGACGCTGTTTTCACCAGCGAGCCGTTCCACGATCCAGCCATCCTGAAGCGCTACATCGCTGAAGGTTCGCTGCCGGGCGTGCAGACGCAACGCGGTTGTCCGCTCAAGTGCTGTTATTGCACCTATCCTTTGATCGAAGGAAAACGCAGCCGTTACCGGACCGGAGCGGAGGTAGTCGCCGAGATGCGCAGGCTGGCCGAACTCGGTGTGAAGTACACGTTCATCGTGGACTCGGTGTTCAACACGCGCCCTGACCACGTGCGCGACGTATGCAATTCGCTGATACAGGCGAAACTGGGCATCGAGTGGGAATGCTTTTTGCGTCCGAGCCGCCTGATCACGCGCGAAGTCCTCGAGATGATGCGCGACGCAGGGCTGCGCCACGTTGAGTTTGGCTCGGACAGTTTTTCCGACCCGGTGCTGAAGCGCTACGGGAAAAGTTTTGTCTACAAGGAAATCGAGGACTGCAGCCATCTCGCGCATGAGCTGAAACTCAACTACAGTCATTTTCTCATTGTGGGCGGGCCGGGCGAAACACCGGAAACCCTCGAAGAGACAATCGCGCGCACGAAGTTGCTGCCGGGTTCGTACTACTTTGCGACGATCGGCATGCGCGTTTACCCGGGCACTCCGTTGTGGCGGGAATTGAATCCCGAGAAGAACGGCGAAGCTCCGGGCGACTATTTGGTCGAGCCGCGTTTTTATCTCGCGCCGGGCTTTGACGTGAAAACTGTTTACGACCGCCTCAATGCGGTTCGCCTGCAGTCGCACAACTGGATCATTGGCGATCCGCCGCCCGATTATCTTGTGACGATTGATAAGCTCCGGCGTCGCGGTGTTCAGGGTCCGATGTGGGAATACGTCGAACTACTCCAACGTTTTGAGGCGATGCAGGCGGCGAAGTGAGCCGCCTCTAACCTGTTTCATCGATTCTGCTCATAACGATCGCCGCCTCGGAAACAGCCGTCACGCTTGCGAGAACTTTTATTTCTAATAGCTGTCTAGAGAACGTCGCCTGACCTGGCGGCACACATGACTCACACCAAGTCAGACCCTGTCAGCGGTATGGCTTACGCCCGTATCTTTGGGCGGGAACTCGGTCGTTGCGCAATCGTGGGGCTAGGCATGTTGGTTTCCCTTGGCGTACAGCGGGCCTATGCTTGGGACCGCGCGGACGTGCTCGCAGCGATCCACGAAGTGGAAAACCCGCACAACACCACGCGCATCGGCCGGAGAGGCGAACTGGGGCCGTTTCAATTTCGCCCGGCGGTCTGGTACACCTACACGCAAAAACCTTTTTCCTACGCAGCGGATACGGCGGAGTCGCAGGCTGTCGCAGAGGCGCATTACGACTGGATTAAGCGCGGTTTGGAGCGCAATAAGGTCGAGGTGACGCCGTACCACATTGGGCTCGCATGGAACGCCGGCCTGCACGCCACGCTTAATGATCGGGCGTCGTCCACCGCGAAATATTACGCGCAGCGCGTGTCCAATCTGGTGGAAAGCAAGCAGGCCGCTCCAGCCGGCGAAGGCACCGCGGTTGCAGCCGAACAAACGAAACCGCCACAAAGTTAGGCGTAGAGTGGAAAGGGCACGAGGATCGTGCCTCACGTTTCGTCAGACTTTCGCCAGGCCTAAAACGCGCCGGAGTTCTTCGATGCGAACGGGCTTTGTGATGTAGTCATCCATGCCGGCGGCGAGGCATTTTTCGCGATCGCCCTGCATGGCATTCGCGGTCATCGCGACGATACGCACGTCAGGGAAACGATTGCTGGCCCGAACTCGGCGGGTGGCTTCGTAACCGTCCATCTCCGGCATCTGGCAATCCATGAGCACCAAATCGTAAGGCTTGTTTTCCAAAGCCGCCAACAGCTCGTGGCCGCTGTTCGACATGTCCGCGACGACTCCAAGTTTCTTGAGCTGCATGTCGATGATGCGCTGGTTGACCAAATTGTCCTCTGCGACAGCAACGCGGAGATGCGGCAAAGCCTCAGTAGCGCTTTCGGGTGGTTTGGGTGTGGTGAATTGTGAGTTTGGGCGGGTGTCTTTGTCCCCGTTGAGCACGCGCAGGAGTGTTCGCTTCAAGTCGTCCTGACGTACGGGTTTTCTCAATACGTGGCGCACGCCGAGCGCGGGAAGATCTTGGCGCGTCACGCGTCGACCAAGTGAGGTTAAGAGCACCAGAGGTAGATCGAGAAACGCCGAGTGCGGCCGAAGGTTTTTGGCGACGGAAAGGCCGTCTGTCTCTGAGAGATCGTTGTCGATGATAACCGCGCGGAAGGGCCCTTCGCCCTGCGAGGCGGCGGCGCCTTTTTCCAAGGCTTCCTGGGTGGATTTGGCGATTTCAAAGCGAATTTTCCACGCTTCGAGATTTTGGCTCACGATCTTCAGATTGGTCGCATGGTCGCCGATCACCAGCACCCGTGCTCCCGCGATCGAATTCAACGGGGCAAGGTCGGCCGCGGCTTTGGCGCCCGGCTGCTTCTCGAGCCGAACCGTGAACCAGAAGGTAGAGCCGTGACCGGGCTGGCTCTGCACGCCAACTCTTCCTCCCATCAGCGTGACCAGTTGCTTGCTGATCGCCAGGCCCAAGCCGGTTCCACCGAATCGACGCGTCGTGGAGGCGTCAGCTTGAGAAAAAGGGCGGAAGAGTTGCTGCAGCGTTTCTTCCTTCATCCCTACACCCGTGTCGCTGATTTCAAAATGGAGTTGGATGTGGCTGCTGGTTTCTTCTTCCCTTCCGACGGCGACCGTCACTTCGCCGCGTTCGGTGAATTTCACCGCGTTACCCAGCAAATTCATGAGCACCTGACGCAGCCGACCTGGGTCGCCAATCACCTGCCTCGGTAAATCGGGCGGAATGTCGGCGATGAGTTGGATGCCTTTGGCTTGAGCGCGTGTGGCCAGCAGTCCAAGCGAATCTTCGATCGGTGTGGCGAGGTCAAACGGGGTGTGTTCGAACTCGAGCTTGCCCGCTTCGATTTTCGAGAAGTCCAGAATATCGTTGAGAATCGTCAGCAGCGATTGCGCGCTGTTGTGAATGGTTTCGGCGAACTCGCGCTGTTCGTTTTGGAGCGGAGTATCGAGCAGCAGGTTGCTCATCCCAATCACGCCGCTGAGCGGCGTGCGGATTTCATGGCTCATGTTCGCCAGAAACGCGCTCTTCGCCTGCGTGGTGGCTTCAGCTGCGATGCGCGCGCGTCGCAGTTCGTCTTCGATTTGCTTGCGTTCCGTGATGTCGCGGGCGATGCCAAGCAGACCTACGGGCCGGCCCGCTTCCTGAATCGGTCGCGCGCTGGTTTCCATCCAGACGAGTCGACCGTCACGCGTGCGGAAACGCATTTCGAAACGGGCGGCTTGAGTGTGCTCGGGTTGCGAGACGAGAGCCAGCAATGCGCCTGCGATGGCGGAATCTTCGGACGCGATGAGGTCGGGGATGCCAATTTTCAGGGCTTCTTCGCGCGTGTATCCGGTGCTGCGTTCGCCGGCAGGATTGAACGACGTGAACCGGCCGCTCATGTCCGTGGTGAAAATAAAGTCGCTCGCATGCTCGATGATTTCTCCATGCCGGGCCTGCAGGTTCGCTTCCTTTTCGAGCTGAGTCCGGATGACGTCGGTTTGTTGCCGGACCTGCCGGTGAAGCGCGGTGGCCCAAACCAGGCCCAACACAAGGCATACGGCGAACAAGCCCAGCCCGGTGAGTGCGCGCTGGGCAGTCCACCAGGAAGGTGTTTTGCGGATGACCAGGTCAGCTGGCGATCGTAGCTGGAGCGAAAATTTGGACGGTTGATCGTTATCGTCGTGCTCGACCCAATACAGGCCGCTGACGGTGATCTCGCTGCCGGTTTCCCATTGTTCGGGAACGCTGGAGGGCAGGGCTCCCTGATAAACGACTTCGATCACCGCATTCCCGACTTGGACCATCAAGCGGGTGTCTTCCGGCCGCCAGGCGAGGTTCACCAGCGATCCTTTCGCTGTGACGAGATGGCCTTCGAGTGCCGGGTCGACTTTTAGATCTTGTGGAAGGTTGAGAGGAGCCGGCGGAGAACCAGAGGCGGTCTTCCGATAAACGGCCCCGCGGAGCACCGAGCGGTTTCCTTGACGGCCGGGGAAACCGACCACGTCGACCTGATCGCCAGGGATAAGCGCGAAACCGTTGCGACTGAGGGCGCGCACGACACCAGAAGCGTTTTCAACCACGACGTAACGACCGGACACATAATGCAGGACGACGCCCCGCACCATCACTTGTTGCTGTTGCAAGGTTTGGGTGCGGTATTGTTGCAGGTTGCTGATCGCTTCCTCGGGCGCCGCGAACGGGTCGGACAGGGCGGCTTCGGCGACTTCGACATCGTTAAGCGACGGCGTGTAGAGAAAGACTCCGCCTACTCGTGATTTTTCATTCAACCAAGGCTGACAGACGCCGCGCACGCGCAAAAAGGATCCGATTTTAAAGTTGGTGCCGGCTGCGCGCGGAATGCTCACCAGAAAATCACCGACCGTGGCGGTGAGCGTGAGCCGTAACCAGCTTCCGAATACATCGATCTGTCGGAGGTGTCCCCGCATTTCTACCCATTGGCCGTCTTCAGAGCCCGTGAGTGCTTGTTCGAGGCTGATCGCGCGCGGTGCGGGCAGCGGGCGCGAACCACGGGTCTCGATCTCGTCGGCATGCACGCTCGCGGAAAACACGCCGGATGTGGTGTGGCCGCGCACGGTGACGAACGAGCCGACAGAAGGGAGTGTGGCACTCTCCGGCGTTTTTCCGGCGACGAGCGAAGAGGTGGTGTCATCAATCCACACGAGGATGCCCCCCGTGGCGTCGTTGATGTAGAAGATCCGTTGGTCGGGATGCGTGAACGTGACGACGCCGCGCAGCTGAACCGCTCGACCGCTTTTGGCCTCCTCCGCGCGCAGCCGTTGCACTTGGTTGACTTGGGAAAGGACGGGCGTGTCGGACGTGGAGGTCTTCACTACTTCGATGTTCGACAGCGAGGGGCTGAACAAGAAGAAGCCACCGATCTTTTGCGTCCTCCCCACCATCCACGCTGAGCAGATGCCCCGGACGCGAAGGGTCGCTCCCAGGGTGGCGAGCGGACGTTCCGGAGAAGGGGTGCTGACCGAGAATTCGCCCGAGGGGGTGACAATCGCGAGTCGTACCCAGCCGTCCAGGACGTCGACTTGGCGCAATTGACCTTGGATCTCCACCCATTGCGCTTCCTCGTTTCCCGAGAGCGCATCGTCATAGGAAATTTCTTCGGCGTCAGGAAGGACGACTTTGCGCTCCACGATAATGGAGTTGGCGCGCACAACCGGAACCCGAGAACCCGGCAAGGCAGTGCCGGTAAGGGAAACCAAATCTCCCACCAAAGGCAGAGCGAGACGCTCGTCCGCGAGTGAAACAGCGACGCTGCCGGTCGAATCCGTCAGGTAAAACGTCTGCCGTTCCGCGTGCACGAAAGTGACGACGCCTTTCAAGGTCACCGGTGAAGTGATGGGGGTGGCGGGTGCGGCTCTTAAGGCCCGAACGTCAGCCGCGGTTACCAGCACGGTAGTCTCTGAAAAGTGAGGAGCGGGCGGGGCCTCTGAAGACGTCGCCGTGCGGGCAGGTGAACTTTTAGCTTCGTCCGCTGCGGGCCAACCGGGCGTCTGTGCCGGTCCACGGTGCGGCGTGGAGAGCAGCAGCACTAAACCGAAGAAAATGTGTTTCCAAAGATTGAGTTTTGGCACGCGAGCAGGCCTCCGCACGGGAGGAGAGGGTGAATATTCCCTTTATCGGCACAGTTGGAGTGGGCAGAAGGTGAAAAAAGCGACGGTGATCCCCGGCAAGAGCCTCAGTCAGGCCGACATGCGACGCCGTAGGGAAGACGGAAGGGCCCGGCCGACTCCGGTTAATCGGTCCGGGGGGAATGTCCGCGTAGAAACAGCCTATCCACTTGGAAAACAGAGGCTTCAAACAGCCGGGCAGCTTTGGCTATGAACCGAAAAGTCCTAGCATGAGGCGAAAAACGTTAGCTATGAGGCGAAAAGTGTTGGCGTAGAGCCGAAAACCTCTGGCTAGCGAGCGAACGGGATTAGCTATGATCCGAACGGTGTCGGCGTAGAAGCGAAAAGTGACGGCTATGAGCCGAAGAGCGTTAGCTACGTTCCGAAAAGTCCCGGCGTTGCTCCGAACGGACCCTCCTCAGGTCCAAAAAGTGTTTGCGAAGAACCGAAAGAAAGCGGTGCCTGCGCAACGACACGAGCTTCTCAACCTGAGGTAAGTTGCCTCAACCAACCGGCGCGCAGGTACGTCACCTTTGGCCGACTGCGCGTTCGAACCCCGCGAGGGCTCAACGAACCTCAGTCCAAAAACGTCGCTTGTTTCGGGCCGCGGGTGCCGCGCTTGGCGCCATCCTCGTCGGAAGAGTTCAGATGACGCGGCGGTTTGGAAACGCGGGAGGCGACGGCGGCTTCGCGATCGACGACGATCCGCTCACACATCGCGTGGATGTGGAGTTTTAACCAATGTGTCGTGCTGCTGTTGTCGGTGTAATCGGCCGGGCCGTAATGATCGATGCGGCCGACTTGGCGCAGGCGGTCGTTTTGGGCGAATTCGTCGGTTCGGGCTGGGTTGTAAACCGCGTAGGCTTTGCCACCGCCTTTTTTCACCACCGAGAAACTCGGGATGTCGCTCGGGCCGTCCGCGATGTAGATCATGTTTTGGAACGGAATGCGGCGATCCTCCGGCGCGATGTTCGCGTTCACGTCGATGGCCGGATTTTTGTTGGTGCCCTTGTTGATCTCGAAAAGCGCGCGCGTCTTCGTCGTGTTGTCGATGATGCAGCTCAGTTGGGCGATCTCGGCCTCGGCCGTGATGTCCATTTCCTTTTGTTTTAGGAAGCCGGGCTGGAGTGGGTTTTCGATGAACTCACAGCCCCAAATGCCTTCGACGTGCGGTGCGATGGCGCTGCCTTTAACCATTTCG
Organism: Nibricoccus sp.; assembly: GCA_047600805.1. Taxonomy (GTDB): domain Bacteria; phylum Verrucomicrobiota; class Verrucomicrobiia; order Opitutales; family Opitutaceae; genus JADKHC01. The sequence continues at coordinate 2,601,875 of JASGKG010000001.1, read as the reverse complement.
GCGAGGCCCGTGCTGACGATGTAGTGCTCGAGCTGGATCTCGTGCTTGCGGAAAATCTCTTTCTCCGCGACCCACTCCTTCATGCGGTCAAAGAAAAGCGGAAGGCCCGGATAAAACTTAATGGCGGCGCCGCACTCGCGAAGGATTTTGTTATTCAGCTTAGGCATTTCGCCCGCGTGAACGTAGGTGAGCAAGTGGTTGAGGTAGGCGATTTCTCCGGCGAGGTGATAGCCGCGCTGGCGATAGTGTTCGACGAGCGCGTTGGTCTCCGCCCAGAAGTTGCCCTCGTTGACGCCGTAACGACGAAAAAGCGGCGACTGCATGTATTCTGGGATTAGGGTCTTGTCGAAGTCCCAAATGCAGGCGATGATGTTCTGAGTGAAAAGAGTGGTAGCCATATCCGATCAGCACTTCTAGGGAAGCGAGCGTCGCTTGCACCCAAACCGGATTGCGCGCGTGGCGCAATTCGCAAATCGCCCGCTGCCTAGACTGAACCGTTTTCTCACTGATTTTCCATGGATAAGCTTCCCGACATCACTCCGTTCCAACGCCGCCTCGACGAACTCGATGCGCAGATGGCGGACCCGTCGTTTTATTCCAATCCGCGCAAAGCTGCCGAGGTGAGCCGCGAGCAGCAGAAGATGCTCCAACTGGTCACGGATTATAAAACCTACGAAAAAACCACGCGCGAAATCGCCGAAGCCGTCGCGTTAACCAAAGATCCCAACGGCGACCCCGATTTGAAGGAGCTTGCCGCGGCCGAACTGCCCGAACTGCAGGCGAAACAAAAAGAGCTCTTCGAAAAAGTTCTGCAGGCCATGATCCCGCCGGACTCGAGCGACTCGCGCAACACCGTGATGGAAATCCGCGCCGGCACGGGCGGCGACGAAGCGAGTCTTTTTGCTGCGGAGCTCTTTCGCTTGTATTCGAAGTTTGCCGACAACCACGGCTGGAAAATCCAGCCGATGAGTTCGAGCCCTTCCGAACGCGGCGGTTTAAAGGAAGTGATTTTCCTCATTACCGGAACCGATGTCTACAAACAACTCAAGTTCGAGAGCGGTGTTCATCGCGTGCAACGCGTGCCTGTCACCGAAGCGAACGGCCGCATTCACACCTCGACGGTCACGGTCGCCGTGCTGCCTGAGGCCGAGGAGGTCGACGTGCAAATTGATCCGCAGGATTTGGAGATAAGCGTTTGCCGCGCGAGCGGCCCCGGCGGACAAGGCGTGAACACGACCGACTCAGCGGTGCAGATTCTCCACAAGCCGTCTGGCTTGATGGTGCAGTGCGCCGACGAACGTTCCCAACTGAAGAACAAGGCGAAAGCGCTGACCGTGCTGCGCTCGCGTTTGCTGAAGATGAAAGAGGACGAAGAACATGCGAAATACGCCGAGAACCGTCGCAGCCAAATTGGTTCGGGCGGACGCAGCGAACGCATTCGTACCTACAATTTTCCGCAGAACCGCCTGACGGACCATCGCATCGGCCTGACGCTTTACAGCCTGCCGCAAGTGATGGAAGGCCAGATCGAAGGCGTGGTGGGCGCACTGCAACGGGTCGATTTCGAGCAGAAGTTCGCAGCCTTGACGGGCCAGGAATACGTCGCGAAGCGCGCCAGCGATGACGAGGATTGAGGCGCGAGGTAGGGCGCGACCGCCGGGCGCGCCGTGATTGGTTGCGGTCGGCCCGGCGGGCCGATCCTACCTGTTGGATAGCTCAGCGCAAACCGTCTCGCTCGAGCATTTCCACCGGATCGTGTGTGTTGACGATGCGTTCGACGATCTGGTCGATGACAACGTCTGGCTTTTCACGCTCGATCAGGCCTGGATCGAATTCGCGCTGCGAAAGAAAGATCACGTCGCGGAAATTGTACCCGAAAAATTGATACCAAAATGTGCCGAAGGAATCGCGGAAGACGATGGCCTTGCCCGCGGCCTTGTCGTTGTGCGTGCGAGTGATCGTGACGTGTTTATTGCCGGTGTGCTGGATCGTTTCTTCGATTTGTATTTTCGGAAGTTCGGCTGAAGGAATTAATTGAACGGCTTGTCGTTCAGGGAATGAGCTTTCCTGACCGAGCAGCACGGCGAGATCCCCTTTGAAATTGGCGTCGGCTTGCAGTTGGAACGATGATTCTGGAATGGGCGCGAGATGGGGTAGTTGTTTCCCGAGTTCGCGAACCACCGCTTGATAACTGATGAACGCGCCGAGGCTGTTCCAATGCGTGTCAGTCATCAGGTAGACCGGGCGTTTGGCTTTTTCGACGAGCAAAATCGGCCGCAGATCGAGCGGGCGCAGCGTCGAGTGTATGCGAAATTGTTCGAGCCACTGATCGAGTTTCGTTGGACCAGGTGGAGCTTTGAGCCAATCGGGAAGATGCTCGGGATAGATCGTATGTTTGTCCGGAGTGATAACGACAAAGTAGGCGATGCCGCGTTGTTGCAGCCAAGCACGTCGGGTTTCGAGGAGTTTTTGCCACGCGACGAGCTCGCTCGGCTTGAAACGCGAGACGCCCGTGTAACTCTCGATCATGCGATTGGCGGTCGTGTAGATCCAGCCGTCAGAGCCAATGATAGCCTCGCTCACGGCTGCTTCGCCGAAGAGCTTGCGCTTCCATTTGCTTTGCATGCGGACGAATGCTTTTCGGAAACCGAAGTGATCGTTGAAATACGTTTCGAGACCGGCGAGGTAATCGCGGGTGTGGACGATTCCGGTGAATGCGGGTTTCGTGGCGAGCGCGCGGTTTTCGTTCAGCCGAGCCGTGTGATCGATGGAGAACAACGAGTCGATCGTCGGCAGCCAGAGCAACGTCACAAACAGCACGATGAGAATCGTGTTGGTGACTTTGAATGATTCGGCTTTCGGCGCGCTCATGGTCAAAACCGATAATAGATGAACGGGTTGTAGGTGTTGCCGGCCATCCACGCGCTGGAAACGAGCAGCAAAAGGAGCAGAATGATCGTCTCGACGGCGCGTCCGGTGACGGCGAGCGCAGCATGCGGTTTGTCAGAACACTTTTGAGCGAGCGTCGAGAGCCACTGTTTCAGGCTGCTCCAGAAAGGCGTGCTGAAGATCGCGCCTGCGATCATCGCGAAGATCACCTGCGTGGTGAGGTAACGCGCAAGCGGCTGGGTGGCGGCGGACGCGTTCCCGCCGAAGAGGGTGACAAACATCGCTTGGATCTGGCCAACGGTTTCAGCGCGGAAGATCAACCAGCCGACCACGACCACAAAAACGAGATAAACGTGGCGTACTGGACGCGGGCATTTTTCAATCACGTTGCCGAGTCCGATGCGCTCGATGATCAGGAAAGCGCCGTTGTAGAGACCCCAGAGCACGAACGTCCAATTGGCGCCATGCCAAAGCCCGCAGAGGAAAAATACCGTGAGAAGGTTAAAGTAGTTCCGTGCGGCAGAAACGCGATTGCCCCCCATCGGAATGTAGAGGTAATCGCGAAACCAGCTGGAGAGCGAAATGTGCCAACGGCGCCAGAAATCAGTCACCGATTGGGCGATGTAGGGAAAGTTGAAGTTCTCGAGGAACTGGAAGCCGAACATCTTGCCAAGCCCAACCGCCATGTCGGAGTAGCCGGAAAAATCGAAGTAGATTTGCAGTGTGTAACAGACGACGGCGAGCCACGCTGTTGACGGGGAAACTTGCTCGGCGGGCAGCGCGAAGATCGCGTCCGCAGGCACGGCGACCGCGTTGGCGATAATCATTTTTTTAGCCAGGCCGCCAATGAAACGCCGGATGCCCTCGGCGAAGCCTTCTCGCGTGACCACACGGTTGGCGATTTGCGGAGCGATTGCGCTCCACCGCAGAATCGGCCCGGCGATGAGTTGCGGGAAAAAGAAAATGTACAGCGCGACATCGGCCGGATTCTTCGCGCTCCTCCATTTGCGCCGATAGACGTCGATCACGTAGGAAAGGGCGTGAAACGTGAAAAAAGAAATACCGATCGGCAAACGCACGTGCGGTGCTTGCAGCGGCTTGATGTTCAGCAGAGCCAGAACGGCGTTGACGTTGGCGACGAAGAAGTCGGCGTATTTGAAAAACGCGAGAGTGCCGATGTTGAGGATGATCGCGATCGTCACCGCCCATTTGCGGCGCTTTGGCTCGGCTTCGGCGTCGACCCAAAGACCTAGGAAATAGTTGATCACGGTCGAGCCGAGCATGAGGAACACGAACGCCACTTCGCCCCACGCGTAGAAAATGATGCTAAAAACCAGCAGCCAGAGATTGCGCATCCACAGCCGGGGCAGTATCAGACCCAGCATGACCACGGGCAGAAAGAGAAACAAAAACAATGGAGAGCTGAAGACCATCGAGGATGGAAGGCGGCTTTTGTTGGTGAGATCGGCTGTCGCCGGTGCGTGAATTGGACAAACCGCGCCCTCCGCTGCAAGCAAACTGTCGCTGATCCATGCTCTCGCTGCTCGAAATCCTAAAAAAGACAGCCGACTTTTTTTCGGCCAAAGGGATCGAGCATCCGAGGTTGGATGCGGAACTGCTGGTTGGGCATGCGCTTGGTCTGAAACGAATGCAGCTCTATCTGCAGTTCGAGCGGTTGCTGACGGAGCCTGAACTCGAAAAAATCCGGCCGTTGGTCAGGCGCCGTTCTCAACGTGAACCGTTGCAATATATTTTAGGCGAAGCGGAGTGGTTTGGCCTCAAGCTCAAAGTCGACAAACGCGTGCTGATTCCGCGTCCTGAAACGGAGCTCTTGGCCGAGTTGGTGACACAAGCGCTGCCGACAGCGCCGTCGCGCATTTTGGATTTGGGGACGGGGAGTGGAGCTTTGGCGCTTGGGTTGGCAAAACACTGGCCGGACGCCCGTGCCGTTGCCGTGGATCGGAGCGCGGACGCGTTGGCCGTCGCACGTGAAAATACCGTTGCGCTCGCGATGGGTGAGCGGGTGGAGTTTGTCGAATCCGACTGGTTTAGCGCTTTGCCGCCTGAAGCGAAATTCGATCTGATCGTGGCGAATCCGCCTTATCTCACCGACGCAGAGACGCAGAGCGCGGCACCCGAAGTGCGTGATTTTGAACCGCACACGGCGTTGATCGCGGCCGAAGAGGGACTCAGCGACCTGCGAAAAATCGTGGAGCAGTCGCGCGCTTTTCTTTCGCCGACGGGCGTTCTCGCCATGGAAACGGGAATCGCGCACCACGCGGCACTCGCACAATTGTGCCAAGCGGCCAGTTTCGGCCGCGTGGAATCGAAACAGGATTTGACCGGCCGGGATCGCTTTGTGTTGGCCTGGGCCTCCTGATCGGAAGGCGGCTTAGCTTTTCTTGGCGAGCTGCGCGGTTAACGGAGCGTATTCGCCAGCCCAGTTGCCGGGCTTGCGGCCAAGTTCGATCGCGTCAAAGAGGATGCGCATCGTTTCGCGCAGGTGCGGGTCGAAGCGTTTGTAACCTTCTTCGGCGATAGCGCTCAGTTCGGCATCGTCGTCGTCTGCCGGTTTCTTTTCGGCCTTCTTGGTGGGCGCCACGCCGAGGGTGAATTCACGGAACGGATAGTTGCTTTGAGCGAGGTGATCTTTCTCCTTTTCCATCGTCTTGCGAAACGCGGAGTCTGCTTCTTTCTGGCTCTTACGTTCGTCTAGGTTCAGCGAAACGCTCTTGGTCTCCTGACGCGTTTTGAACCAGTCGATGTTCTTCTTGAGGAAGTCGAATTCGTCGAGGGAACTTTGCCGCTTGAGACTCGCCTCGCGCAGAGGCGTGAGAACCTTCGCGTCGAGACGTTTCCCGTCGAATTTGCTCGAAGAAATTTCGTCCCAGGCCAACGCGTGTGGCAGGTCTTTCTCACCGATCGGCAGGTATTCGTCGATGGACGGCAGAACGATGTCAGGAACGACGCCGCGCAACTGGGTTGAGTGGCCGTCGGGCAGATAGAACTTTTGAACAGTGATTTTTGCCGCGCCCGTTTTGGCCGAGGTGAACGCGAGATCCGACAGCACGGTCTTCATTTCCAAAACCGTTTGCACAGAACCTTTGCCGTGCGTGGAACTGTCTCCCACGACGATGGCGCGTCCGTAGTCTTGCAACGCACCCGCGACGATTTCCGAGGCCGAGGCGCTGAAACGCGAGACGAGGACTGCCAGCGGTCCCGTGTAGTCGATGCGCGGATTTTCGTCGCTGTCGACTTTAACGTCGCCGTAGTACGAGCGCACCTGCACAACGGGTCCTTGTTTGATAAACAATCCGGTGAGATCGATCGCCTCGCTGAGGAGGCCGCCGCCGTTTTGGCGCAGGTCGAGAACGAGTCCTTGAATGCCGACTTTTTGGAGCTGCTTGATCAGTTCGGCGACGTCCTTTGTTGCGCTGTTTTTGTCACCGCCGTCTCCGGTGGCTTGCGAGCTGCCGTCAGGGCCGTAAAAGGCCGGCAATGTGATCACGCCAATGGGCACGGTTTTGCCCTTGCCGTCGGGTAGATCAAAAATGGCGCCGCGCGCACGGGCGGAGTCGAGGTTGATCACGTCGCGCGTGAAAACGATTTCCTTGCGCACGGAAGGATCGGTGGCGCTGGCGGGTTGCACGATCAGCCGCACCTTGGTGCCTTTTTGTCCGCGGATCAGGTTGACGATTTTCCGCAACTTCATGCCGATCACTTCGACGGGTTCGTCGTCATTTTGACCGACGAAAAGGATCTTGTCGTTTGGCATGAGCTGCTTGCTCAAATCGGCTGGCGCGCCCGTGACGATTTCCTTCACGACGCAGTAATCTTCTTCCATCCCGAGCACCGCGCCGATGCCGACCAGCTGCAGGCGCATCTGGATACCGAAGTCGTCAAACGTGCTGGGAGAAAAATAGGTCGAATGCGGATCGTAGAGGCGAGTGATGACGGAGAGAAACCATTCGGAGAGTTCTTCTGCTTCGATGTCTTCCAGATTCTTGAGCATGCGCTCGTAGCGTTTCCGAATATTCGTTTTCGCTTCCTCGAGCGTCTTCTTGTTCAACATGTCCTGCAGAATCTCGAACTTCAGGCGCTTGCGCCAAAGGTCGTCGGCTTCCTGTTGGTTGGCGCACCAATTACCTTTGGAACGATCCAAGAAATACGTGTCCTTCGAGGAGAGATCGACGTCCTTCTTGAGCTCCTCGAAAATCCATTTAATGCGGGCTTCGGCGCGCGTGGCGTAAACGTTGTAGATCTCGTAAGCGGGATCGATTTTGCCGAGCATCGAAACGTTGTTGTAGAGCCAGTTGGCGGGGTAACGTTTCGTGAAAGCGTCTTTGTCGGTCGAAAGGAAAAACAGGCGCTGGCCGTCCAGTTCGCCCATGAAATCGGGGATAACCTGGCCGTAAGCGGAAGGATGAACGTTCTCGTGATTGTAGTGGTACTGCTCCAGCAACACGCCGATCAGCGTCTGAATTTCACGCGTGAGCGTAGGGCTCGTTGTGAACTTGTGGTCTGTCCAAGCGTTCGCCGTGCTCCCGGCTAAAAAAAGGGCGGCAACAGCCCAGGAAAGGCGACGGCGGAACAGACGGGACAAAAATTTCATCGGAAGTTGGACGAATCTTGGTGCGATTTGTTTCAAAAACAAGGGTCAGTGCGATTAATCGAGGGCTCCTTTTTATTCGACGCGGGCACGACTTCATTAAGCCCGCCGTCTGCTTCACTCGTCCTCTCCCGCTAATTTAACGTTTCCGGTTTTCCACTTTAGTCGTTGCGGCCAAGTCGATCGCGCGCTTGGTCGAGTAGTTTTCTTTCCTCCGGCGTGAGTGAGTTAAACCCGAAGCTGTTGATCTTGTCCAAAATACGGTCGATCTCGCCTTTGATGTCCTCCTTGGGAGCGATATTGACCTTGTATTTACCTGCGGTGGCGACGGTTGCTTTCCGTGAGCGTCGCATCCAGCGCGGCAACTCGATTTCCGAACGGCCGTCGGGATTTTGCCACTCGCGCTTATGAATCAGGAAATAGTAAAGGCAGCCGGCGAGCATACCGCCCAAGTGCGCTGAGGGCGCGTAGTGAAGCGGAATGGCCTTGTCCCGCATTTCACCGAAAACGAGCACGATCAAATCGAAGAGGAAGAGTCCGATTAAAATGTACTTAGGCCGCACCGTCACGGGCACGAACATCAGCAGTATGCGTTTTTCCTGCGCGGGGTTGATCAGGCTATACAAAGTCAGGCACGCCAAGATGATCGGCCAAGTGCCGGCCAACGCGCCGTCGCGGTTGAAGTTGACCAGCAGCCAAGTACCGGCCGCGCACAGAACCGCACCGAAATATAGGACTAAAAAATGCCGGGTGCCGAGCAGTCCTTCCATTTCGCGTCCGATGAAATAGAGGCATAACATATTCAGCGCGACCGACATCACCGACAAAATGTCTTCCAGCGGATGAACAAAGCTGTACGACACCAGCTTCCACACAAATCCATGTTTCAAGCCGTCGACCGTCAGTTGAAACCAGTCGGTGAACATCATCGAGGCGAACATCCGTTGGAAAATTGCCTCGAGGATGAAGCCGGCAGCGATCGCGCATAACAACCAAGTGAGGACAGAACGCCCGTTTTGCGGGTAGTCGTCACGCATGTAAGGTCGGTCGCTCAACATTGGAGGCGCAACCTAGGTACGCTGCTGCGGAAATACAAGCCGCTAGCCTTGAGAACGGCCCCAGAAATGCACGTTGGCCCTGAGGATTGCTTCGTTGAATCATCCAACTACTTGACACTATCAGAGCGTTTACTCTTCTTAGCCCACCATGGCTAACAAAGCAGACAAATGGGAACCGAACGTTCCTGGTAAATTTTATACCGATCAACAGTGCATCGACTGTGATCTTTGCCGTGAAACCGCTCCGGCATTTTTTACGCGCAATGACGAAGGCGGCTACTCGTTCGTTCATAAACAACCCACGACCGACGAAGAAATCGCTTTGTGCACCGAAGCGATGGAAGGTTGCCCGGTGGAAGCTATCGGCAACGACGGCGAATAATCCTCTCAACGCACCGTTTTTTCTCAGCCCCGCGCTTTCTGGCCCGGGGCTTTTTTGTTAAGAGCCCGCGGCACGCCAGGTTCTAAGGAGATCCTCGAATCATCCTTGGATCATGCTCGAATCATGCACGGCTCATCCTTGGATCAGCCTTAAGGCGCCGGCTTTTGATGTCGGTTCGTCTTTTTCAGGCAGGAGTTTCACGCTCGCGCACTGCGGGAAGCGTTTTGTCCGGGGGACTTCGTGAACGCCGGCTGCGGGGGATAGAAGCGTAAGGGGCCTTGTTAAGTCATGAAAAGTTTTAGTTAACAAAAGACTTGGCTTGGGCAAAACACTGCGCCAAGTTCCCGCGCGCTCATGAAACTTTTTGCCTCTGTCGTCTTGGCTGGTCTCACGCTAACTGTCGCCCTTCCGGCGGCTGAAGAAGACGCGATTTTATTGCCCAAGCAGGTCACGGTTTCTTCCCGTGTCGCGAACCAAGACCCAATCGGCACGTTCTCGATGCCCGTTTCGGCGCTCCGTTTCGAGCCGCTGGTCGACATCCAGGCGCGGAATTTGGGCGAGGCTCAGGCCGACGTGACCATTCGCGGCGGCATTTTCGAGAACACGGGTTTTCGCATTGGCGGCGTGTCGCTTTACGATCCGCAAACCGGCCACTATTTCGCCGAGATTCCTGTGGCTTCAGCGATGCTCGCGGAGCCGCAAGTTCTAACGGGAGCCGACAACGCGCTGGAAGGTTTTAACGCCAACGTCGGAACCGTCGCCTACGGCTGGCGGCCGATTTCCACGCGGGGGGAAGTCGGCGTGAGTCGTGGCAACTGGGACTTTGAAAGGGCAAGTTTTTACCAAGGCTACGTGAGTCCGGTGAAGCTCGCCGGTCGTAGTGTCGCCGCGGATACAGAATATTCGCATTCCAGCGGCGATGGTCCGGTGCCCTTCGGCGACCATCGGTTTTCGCGTGGCAACGCGCGGTTGCAACTCGCGGGTAACGGCGCGCAGACCGATCTGTTTGCGGGCTACCAGGAGAAGTTTTTCGGCTGGCCGAATCTCTACACGCCGTTCGGCGTTCACGAAACCGAGAACCTGCAAACTGTGCTCTTTGCAGTCAACCATCGTCAGGATTTTGGTGGTGGTGATTATTTAGAGCTCGGAGCGTTTTATCGCAGAAACAAGGACGACTACGAATACAGCCGCGAGACGCCGGGCTTGTTTAACCCTTATCAGCACACGACGTGGGCCCGTGCCATTTCTGCCAGCGGGCGAAGCGACGTGGGCGTGGCAACGCTCAACTATTCGGCAGAGGTTCTGTCGGACGATCTAGCATCGACGTCATTGACGTTCGGACCGTTCAAATCGCGCACGTACTACAAAGTCGGTTTGGTTCCAGAGACAAGTTGGTCTTCGGTCGGCTCGGCCCGGTGGGTCGCGAAAGCGGGCGTCACTTTTGACGACACCAACCGCGATTCGTCCGCATGGTCGCCGGTGGCGGAGCTTTCTTGGAATCGGGGTGGCGCGCTGCCTCCGATGCGTCTCTACCTAAGCTATGCTAAAAATTCTCAGGTGGCGACGTACACTGCGCTGAAGTCGAGCCCGTCGAGTGGATTGTTTCGTGGAAATCAGAACCTCGGCCGCGAACATGCGGAGAACCTAGAGCTTGGTTGGGCATCGACTTTCGGGCGCTGGTCTTTTCACACCGCGGCCTTTGCGCGGCGTGATCGAGCCTTGGTCGATTGGACGTTTACCTACGCTCGCACGGCAGCGCGGTCGGCGAATGCAGTGGACATTGATACCGTCGGCTTCGAAAGCGTCGCGACGTTTACAGCCAAGCGCCTGAAGCTGGTTTTCGGTTACACTTTCCTGGATAAGAGCGCCGATTATCGCGGCGCGCTGGTCGACGCGAGTTTCTATGCGCTGAATTTTGCGAAGCACCGGTTGACGGCGGCGGTGGTCGCGCAACTCGGCGGCGGATTTGAACTGCGCATCGACAATGTTGCTCGTGTGCAGGAAGACAATCGCCTGCGTGTCATCGGCGGCGACGAAGCGCTGAATACGTCGGCGGGGATTTTCTACCTGCCGTCACAGCTCCGTGGTCTCGAAATCTCCGTTTCCGCCGCGAATGTTTGGGACAGCAATTTTCAGGAAGTGCCGGCGGTACCGGCGTCGCGTCGCCAACTTTCCGCAGGAGTGACTTACCACTGGTAAGTTGCAGGCTGCAGTTGCGGGTAGGGGAGAGCGGTCGCGGTTGTCATCAATTTTGATGACAGGGAAAGCGTTTTTCAAATTTGTCGAAAGGCCGGGATGGGTTTTTAGTCAACGATGTGAGCTCCGACCGAGTTGAATAGCTCGGTCACCTGATTAACTTTTAATCAGTACAGCATTTGTGTGCCCCTTATCCCCCTTCAGCTATTCACGGTGCGACCTTTGTCGTTTCCGCGAACGGTCAGTGTCTTCGCTAACGAACCCCAGAACGTAACCAAGATAGGTTTTGCGAGCCTATTTGCCTACCCAACCATGAAACATCACACCTACATCAAGCGAACGGCGATTGCTGCGACGATTGCCAGTTTGGTTTTGACAGTCGCCCCGGTGGCTTCCGGGCAAGAGAAGCCGGACTCCAAGGAGAAAAATACACCCCAGCCGCAACCGACCGCGACGGCGACCGTGCCCGAGAAAAAGATCCCGGTGGAAACGGTGAAGGACGACAACTCCGGTGCTCCGGCCAAAGACGACGATATTTTAGTCCTGTCTCCCTTCGAAGTCGTGACCGACAACAAGGGTTACTACTCGTCGAACACGATGTCCGGAACGCGGTTCAAAACCAAACTGGAGGACCTCGGCTCGTCGATCACGGTCGTCAACAAGGACCAGATGTCGGACTTCGGCATGATTGATATTAACGACGTCTTCAACTACGTCGGCAACACCGAGGGCACTGGCACCTATACGGATTACGTGATCGATCGTAATGGTCAGGCGTTCGACAACGTTCAGTTGAACCCGAACAACGCGAATCGTATCCGCGGTATTTCCGCAGCGAACATTTCCTACGGCAACTTTGAAGTGTCGGGTCGTATGGCGGTGGACGAACTCATCACGGAAGGTATCGAAGTCAGCCGTGGTCCGAACGCTAACGTCTTCGGCCTTGGTAACGCCGGTGGCACCGTGAATCAGGTGCCTGTTTCGGCAAATCTGACGCGTAACAAAACCCGCATCACGCTTCGTGGAGACAGCTACGATGGCTGGCGCACGACCTTCGACACGAACGTGGTGTTGAAAAAGAACGTGCTGGCGATTCGGGCCAGCGGTTCCTACATGGACGAAGAATTTCAGCGCAAGCCGTCCGGCATGTACACCCGTCGCTTGAATGCGATGATCAAGTATTCGCCATTCCGATACACCACGATCAGCGGTTTGGTGCTCGATTACAACTCGCACGGCAACCGCCCGAACTTCACGCCGCCGCGTGATAACGTGTCGTACTGGCGCGCTAACGGTAGTCCGGGTTGGAATCCGAACAATTCCACGGTCGTAATCAATGGCGTCGAGAGCGGTTGGAATGCCGCGTTGGGAAGAGTCGTGCCGATGACCACAGCGGGCACCGTGGCGTTCACAAATTCGAATGACACCGGCGTTCCCGTTCCTGATTACTTCTTCCGCCCTAACTATATGTTCCAGCGGTCGAACATTTACATCGACCAAAGTGGCATCGGTTACTGGACCGCGCCAGTGTCAACTCAAGGTGGCACAACAGGAACTCCGTTTACCTCAACGGGCACGCTGCGGTTGCAGCTTTCCAGCCCCGGTTACGGAATCGTAGGCAACAATTCTGGCGGCCGCATCGGCAGCCAGCCTCTCTTCTCGACGGTGCCGGTGGTGAGCGACAAATCGCTTTATGACTGGTCGGAAGTAAACCTCTCTGCTGTCAATCGTCTGAATTATTCGACGAAGATGTATCTGGGGCAGATCGACCAGATTGTTCTCAATACGCCGACGCAAAATTTGACGTTTCAGTTGGCTGCTTTGCGTGAGGATAATGATAGCTACGAGCGCACCCCGATCGGGAATTCCGGCAACTCGGGTGTGAGCGGGCAGCTCTTCGTGGACGTTAATACGCGCAACCTCGATGGCACGATCAATCCTTACTATGGCCGTCCGTTTATCGGTGTTTCCGAACCACGTACTGTCTACAAGCCAGCGACCTGGGACACTTATCGTGGTCAGTTCTCCTACCGGCTCGATCTGAGCAAGGAACAGGGTGCACTCAAGTGGCTGGGCATTCATCAGCTCTCTGGCTACTCTGAATATAAATACCGGCTGAATCGTCAGTACGTGTACCGCGATGTCATGGTGTCCGACCATCCCTGGACTGCCTCGGGACAAATTGGCATTGATCCGAGGGCAGCGCGTGCAAATCAATCCAACAATACTGAAGGATCTATTATTGCGGGCCAAGGCCTCTTCAGAAACTTCATGCGCTACTACGTCGGCGATGCTAATGGTTACAACGTCGACAACGCGCCGTCGGAGTATGCGTACGGTAATTACGACTACCACTACGGTAGCCCCGTCCAGTTGATCACCACAGGTCCAAATGCCGGGCAACCTAACCCCGCGACTGGCTTTACCAGCGTTAACGCTACGCTCGGCCGCTGGGCGACCACGGATAGTACAGGTGGCACCGCCAATCTTAAACAGGTGCTTAAGACTAACGGCATTGTTCTTCAGAGCCAGTTCTTCAACAGCAAGCTCGTGCTGAACGGCGGCCTCCGTGAAGATAAAGTATATTCCAAATTCGGTGCCACACCTCAGTTGCTCGTTGACGGTTTCTCCGAGCACGACTGGGAAGCGGACAACCACTGGGCTCGTGGAGACTGGCGTTATAGCAGCGGCAAAACCAAGACTTACGGTGGTGTGGCTCGGCCGTTCCGTGACTTGGGCTTTGTCACCAAGGCTTCTGAGTCGAGCGGTTTTGACCGCCATTGGGGTCAGTTCCTCCGCGGCTTAGCCTTCACTTACAACTACTCCGACACGTTTTATCCGCAGGGTCCCGCCATCGACCTTCAACTTCGCCAGCTCCCGAACATCACGGGCGAAGGCAAGGAATATGGCGTTTGGATCAATATGTTGGATAACAAACTCGTGGTGCGTGTGAACCACTACGACAACAAGCAACTCAATGCTCGCAATGGTGAGGCCAACACGATCGCACAACGCGTTCTACGCATGGATTTGAACATCCCTGTTTCGGATAATTATCAGCTGCATGACGTTGTTGAACGCTGGCTCTCACAGGCGCCTTATAATTTCTCCATAGGCACCCCACAGATGGAGGCCGAAATTGCCAAAATCACCAAAATGGACCCGGCTCGTTCCCAAGTTCTGATCGACGCGTTCAACAGCGGTACGATCGCCGCAACCAACGACATCTACGCCAAAGGTACGGAAGTGGAAATCTACTACAATCCGACCAAGTACTGGACGATTGCTGCTTCGGCGGAGAAAAAGAGTTCGGCGAACGCCAATATCTCCAACTCCGTTCAGGAATGGTTGGATGAACGCCTACCGGTGCTGCAGAGCATTATCGATCCGCGTTACGTCGGGAACGCCAATGGTGGGCAATGGTGGACCACGACTTACAACAGCACGCGTGACTTCGCGGCCAACGGCACGACCGCTGCCTCGAATTACGACGTTTTCGTCAAAGCTCCCTATCAGATCATCAAGGAACAGGACGGAAAATCGCTGCCGAGCGTCCGCGAATATTCGGCGCGTATCAGCACGAGCTACAAGCTCGCCGGTATCACCTCGCAGCGTATCCTCAAAAACTTCACCGTGGGCGGCGCGGTGCGCTTCGAAAGCAAAGGCGCCATCGGTTACTACGGTGTCATGGACAACAATGGCATCTATCAGAAACTCGATCGCAATCGCCCGATCTACGACGGCTCCCACATCTATTATGACCCGTGGATCAAGTACCGGACGAAGATCTGGCATGACAGAATCGATGCGACGATTCAGCTGAACTGCCAAAATATCCAAGAAGGTGGGCGACTCCAACCGATCGCTACCTTCCCGGATGGCACGGCGAGCAACTACCGCATCGTCGACCCGAGAAAGTACTTCCTGACTGTCACGCTAGAGCTGTAATTGGTTCAACTTTGCCTGATCTCGAACGCTGGCTGCCTCAAAACAGCCAGCGTTTTTTATTTGGCGAATTGCCGCAGTCAGCCACGTTCAACTCGAAGACCTTATGAGCCGTCCTGTCGCTTCTGGTGCCTCTATGTTCGATAGAAACCGCTGGTTCGTGCTGGCTGTGTTCGCGTCGGCTCTCTTGGTCTACTGGCCTTCGCTCTCGGGAGGATTTCTCTGGGACGACGACGGCCATGTCACGCAACCCCAGCTGCGATCGCTGGAAGGCTTGGTCAGCATCTGGACCGAACCAGCTGCCACACAGCAATATTATCCGCTCCTCCACTCAGCCTTTTGGCTGGAACACAAGCTGTGGGGCGATCACGCACTCGGCTATCGTTTGGTGAACGTGTTGCTTCACGCGACGTCCGCGTGCTTCTTCGCGGCGCTGCTGCGCAGGCTTTCGGTTCCCGGTGCGTGGCTGGCGGCATTTCTGTTCTTGCTGCATCCGGTATGTGTTGAATCGGTGGCGTGGATATCGGAGCAGAAAAATACCTTGTCACTGGTTTTCTATTTGGCGGCGGCGCTCGCATATTTGCGTTTTGATGAGAAGCGCAAGCCCGCCCTCTACCTGCTTGCGACAGGCTTTTTTGTCGCCGCGATTTTATCAAAGACAGTGGCAGTGACGCTGCCGGCGGCCTTGTTGGTGATTTTGGTCTGGAAAAAACGGCGCATCGTATTCGTCCGGGATGCGCTTCCTTTGGTCCTCTGGATAGTGCTTGGCGTTGCGGTGGGCCTCATGACGATTTGGAACGAAAAACATCTGATCGGTGCGCAAGGCGACCGGTTCAGTCTTTCGCTTGCGGAGCACGTTCTTCTCTTGGGACGCGTCGTTTGTTTTTATCTCAGTAAGTTGGTGTGGCCGGCCCATCTTTCGTTCATTTATCCGCGCTGGACGCTCAGTGCATCACAAGGGTGGCAGTGGCTTTTCCCGCTCGCGACAGTGGCTCTTACAGGGGCGCTTCTCTGGCGAAAGAAAACACGCGTATTGTTGGTGCCCTGGCTCATCTTTGTGGGCACGCTCTTTCCCGCGCTTGGCTTTTTTAATGTGTATCCGTTTCTGTTCTCCTACGTCGCGGACCATTTTCAGTACCATGCGAGCCTCGCGATCTTTGCCACGGCGGGCGCCGGCCTGGTGGTCCTTTTTCAATACTTCAAAGTTTCGCAGAATGCGTTCTACGGCGTGATCGCCGGCCTGTTGCTGACGCTCGGTTTTTTGAGTCATCAGCAAAGCAAAATTTATCTCAACGGTACCGCACTCTACGAGGACACTTTAGAAAAAAACCCTGACTGTTGGCTGGCCCACAATAACCTTGCGCAGATTCTGATCGAAAAGGGCCGGTTGGCGGAGGCGATACCGCATCTAAATCGTGCGCTCGAGCTTCGGCCCACTTTTGCTGAGGCGGAGAATAATCTGGGTTATGCTCTGCTCCAAATGGGCCGTGCCCGCGAGGCGATTTCCCATTTCGAACGAGCCGTCTCTTTGCAGCCCAAATATGGACAGGCTTACAATAATCTTGGTTTGGCTTATGTGAATTTAGGCGACCGAGAGCGCGCGATTGTTTCCTTTAGGGATAGTGTTCGGTTGCAGCCGCGTTTGCCCGTTGCGCATTTCAATCTAGGGCTGGCACTCGCACAAAACGGCAACACGGCTGAGGCAGTTGCGGAGTTTGAACGCGCTGTGCGTCTCGACCCTATGTATTCCCAGGCTGAACTTAACTGGGGCATCGGCCTGATGCTGAGCGGCCGTTTTCCGGAGGCGGTCGCACATTTCGACCGCGCGGTCGAAATCGATCCAAACACGCTTTCAATCCGTCTTACCTACGGTCGCGCGCTCGCGGAAAACGGGCGTTTGGAGCAGGCAATCGAACAATACAAGGCGGCTCTCGAACTGGACCCCGAGAGTGCCGACGCGCACATGGGGCTTGCCGTTGCGTTGAGAAAAGCAGGCCGGCCGCTGGAAGCGCAAAACCATTACCTAGAGGCACAGCGCCTTCAGCGGAGATGACCAACTGCCTCTGCAGCTAAAGTGCTGCTGGCGTTCGAAAGCGGCGGAAGCCGGGCACACGGGCTGGCACACGCTCGATGAGACGGCGCAACAATCGTGCCGCAGGACCTTCGCTCCGAAGAATCCAGGCAGCCGCGCGCCGATTGAGTTTTCTCATGAGCACTCTGAAGCGCGTGTACCAAACGGGAAGTTCGCGACGGAAGTGCACGTAGGCGAGAATGGCGTGACGCCTCAACCAGAAGGCTCGGTAGACCAGCTCGCGCGAAAGGCGTGCGTACAGGAACGTCACCTCGCGGATTAGCCAGGAGCACTCAAAAATCCTGCGCAAATACCGCTCGACCCGGGTCATTTCGCGCACCGGCCCTTCCGCCCAGATGAAATTTGAGGCGGAATCCCAGCAGATCACGACGCCGTTCACCAGTTGTACGTCGAGCTCGTGGCCGAGCCCGCCCGCGACTTGCTGAACCTTTTGAATGAGATAACCGCCGGTGGCTAGATCGTTGCGCAGCTCCTCCAGCGTCCCCTTAAAACGTATGGCCATATGAATATTTTGATTGAGTTGAACACGAGTGATGAGGGGCGTGGGAAAACCCTAAAAGGAACTCCAAAAAACGCAAAAGACGCGGTGATTTTCCGCCCTGATGCGATTTGACAAACCACCCTTGGTTAGGGCCTCTTGCGGAAGCATGCCTAATCCGTTTCTCGATACCGCATTCGAAATCCGTTGGTCAGAACTAAAACCTGAGTTGATGGTGCCTGCGATTGAGCAGGCGTTGGCTGACGCGCAGAAGGCGATCGACGCGATCGCGGCTCGCGAGCTGAAGACGGTGACGTACGAAAATACGTTTTTGGCGTTGGAGCATTCCACCGAGTTGCTCACGCAGGCATGGGGCAAGGTCACGCATCTCCAGTCTGTCGCCGATTCACCCGCGATTCGAGAGGCGCATAATGCTCTCTTGCCAAAGGTTTCTGCGTTTTACGCGGCCATACCGCTCAATAACGAACTATGGCAAAGGCTCAAAGCGTTTTCGGAAATTCCGCAGGCGCAAACTCTCTCGGGGATTCACAGGCGTTTTTTCGAGGAGACCATGGCTGATTTTCGTCAGCAAGGCGCCGATCTCGACGAGGAAAAACAGGCACGGCTGCAGGCGTTGCAGAGCGAACTTGCGCAGGTGACGGAGAAATATTCAGAGCACGTGCTCGATGCGACGAACGCCTGGCAAATGGTTATAGACGACGAAGCGCGGCTCGCGGGTTTACCCGATCACGCCAAGGCGGCGGCACGACGAAGCGCGGAATCAAAAAAAATCGGTTCAACGGAAAAACCCGCGTGGCGTTTCACGTTGCACATGCCGTCGCAGGAACCGCTCATGACGTACGCTGAGGACGAGTCTTTGCGGCGAGAAATGTGGCAGGCGGCGATCTCGGTGGGAGCCAAAGGGCCGCACGACAACACGCCGCTGGTGCCGCGCATTCTCGCACTGCGTGCGGAGAAGGCTGCGCTGTTGGGGCGTTCGCATTTTGCGGATCTGACGCTGGAGCGTCGCATGGCGAAATCGGCTGCTCGCGCGGAAGCGTTTCTCGACGATCTGCAGCAGCGCGCGTCGAAGGCTTTCGCCAAAGAGTGCCGCGAGTTGGAGGAGTTTAAAGCGCAGCAAACCGGTTTGCCGATCGGGCCGTTGGCGCCTTGGGAGCTAGGTTATTGGTCGGAAAAACTCCGCAAAGCGCGCTACGATTTTGATGAAGAGCAGTTGCGGCCTTACTTCCCGATGAAGCGCGTGGTGCGCGGAATGTTTGAACTGGCGCAGCGCGTATTCGGCTTGGAGATCATTGAGCGAGCCGCGGGCGCGGTCGACGTCTGGCATCCCGAAGTGAAGTTTTTCGATCTCTACAATAACCAACACAGGCACCTCGGTTCGTTCTATACGGATTGGCATCCGCGGGAATCGAAACGGGGCGGCGCGTGGATGAATTACCTGATCACTGGCGGTCCGCGTTCGGACGGCACGCGAGCGCCGCACCTCGGATTGATCTGCGGAAATTTGACGCCGCCGGTTGGAAACGACGACGCACTGCTCACGCATCGCGAAGTCGAAACGATTTTCCACGAGTTCGGTCACCTGTTGCACCACTTGCTGGGCGAAGTGGAAATCAAATCGCTCAACGGCGTGAATGTGGCTTGGGATTTCGTCGAGCTGCCGTCGCAGATCATGGAAAACTGGTGTTGGGAACGCGAGAGCCTGGACCTGTTTGCCCGCCATCACCAGACCGAGGCGCCGATTCCCGAAGCGATTTTCAAAAAGATGATTGCGGCGAAAAACTTTCGCTCTGCCTGTGCGACGATGCGTCAGCTCGCATTCGCGAAAATGGACCTCGTTCTCCACACGCGAACGGCGGAGTTTGCCTCGGAAAGCGACGTCGAGCCGAAGGTGCGGGCGACGATTGCCAGCAGTCTTGTGCCGACACAACCGCCATCGCCAACCATCGTAAAGCGCTTTAACCACATTTTCGCCGACCCGGTCGGTTACGCGGCTGGCTATTATTCCTACAAGTGGGCCGAGGTGCTCGACGCGGATGCGTTCACCCGGTTCAAACGCGAAGGCATTTTCAATGCGAAGACCGGCGCCGAGTTCGTCGAGAAGATCCTCAGCCGGGGGAATTCGGTCGAAGCCAGCGAACTTTACCGGGCCTTTATGGGGCGCGATCCTGATCTGACGGCGCTGCTGGAACGAAGCGGATTAAACCCGGCTCCATAGCGGGAGAATCCCGCGTCACCGCGCTCGCAACCAGAGGTCTATCATGTCGTGCGCCGTTTCTTAAAGATAACTGCTTGGGTGATGGCCGTCGTGATCCTCGCGGCCCTGACGTTGCCGTGGTGGATGCGCGCGCTGCTGGCGGCGGCCCAGAAACCTGCGGGTATCCGCTACAGCCGCTACGAACGCATCGGGTACTCACGCTTCGCGGTGCACGACCTGCGGCTGGAGCGGGAAGGCGTGGTGGTGACTGTTCGTCGTGCCGAAGTCGATACGCCGCTTGTGTGGGGCTGGCGTGAATTCAAGCGCACGCAGACACCGGTGGTGGCGTCGGGATGGCGTGTGGAAATAAAGTCGGAAAAGAAAAAGACGGAGCCCGACCCGCAAGCGGGTTGGGAACAACTGCGAGGCACGTTGTTGAAAATCGCGGACGCGCTCGAACGTTGGGCACCGGAAATTCGCGCT
Source organism: Nibricoccus sp. (assembly GCA_047600805.1). Classification (GTDB taxonomy): domain Bacteria; phylum Verrucomicrobiota; class Verrucomicrobiia; order Opitutales; family Opitutaceae; genus JADKHC01. The sequence goes on along the minus strand of JASGKG010000001.1, from coordinate 2,581,525 downwards.
GAGCGCGGTGAAGTCGTTTTCGACGGAGGTCCGCTCTCGGTCGAAAAAACTGCCTGGCGTGATCGTACGCTGACGGTGGAAAACCTGGGTTGGCGTGGGAAAGTCGTGCGTGGCAGTGCGGCCTTTCCCAAGGGGAAAATCATCGACCTCAAGCTCAACGGACTGGCCGGGCGCGCGGAAGTGGCGCTGCATAGCGAAGAACACGTCATTGATGGAAAAGGAAAATGGGCAGGGCAACCGGTCACGCTGCACGCGGTTTTTGGCGAACGTGGATGGTTGCCGAACGAAGCTCAGGTTACGGCGGAAAACTGGAGCGTCGACGCGCGTGAACTGAAACTTCAGGAAGGCTATTCTCGGTTTCGCGGGACGGGGCGTTTGAACTGGAAAAAGGACGGCTTCGTCGTGGACGTGGCGGCGAACGGTGAACCGATTGGAGAGGCGCCGAAGTTTGAAATCACCCTGCACGGTCGCGGTGATCTGGATACATTCACGCTGGAGACGCTCCACGCCACTGTACCCGGCCTGGATCTAAATTTAAGCGAAGCGGTGCGGTTGAGTCGCGACGCGCAACTGTTGTCCGGCCCTTCGCGTCTCGCGCTACGTGCCGACCTCGCGGCGCAGCCATGGTTTCCCGGGTCCGGCAAGGTGGCGGGCGAACTGCTGGTTAGGCCCGGTCCGGACGCGACACCCGAAATGGACGCCCGGCTCTTCGCTGATTCCCTCGTCATCGGTCGATTTGCCGTTCCTCGAGTGGAGGTGACCGGCAAGTTAAAGTGGCCGCGAGTCGAGGCGTTTAGTGCTCGCATGGTGTTCGGCACGGGCGAACAGCTTTCGCTGGTCGGAGCCGCCGATCTTCAGAAGAAAACGATCGAGTCGGCCCGGCTGGAAGGCGCAGTGAAGAGCGTCACGTTAAAAACTCTGTCCAAAGCCACGCCGGACTTTGGCGAGGCAAAGGTCTCGGCACAGATCGAAGGGTCGTGGAAGAATCCGAGCTATCGCGGCAGTGTTCATCTTTCAGCCCTTCGGCTTGCGCCGTTGAGAACCTCGACGGTGGATGTAAACGGCGAGGGCGAAGGCTCCGTCGTACGAAGCGTCAATGCGACGATTACCGCCGGAGAAAGCAGGATCGTTATTGTCGGCTCGGTCGATCCGGCCAGTGCCACGATCAACGCGCTGCGTATTCAGAAAGGCACGACGACGTGGCTCGGCTTGGAAAATCCTGCGCGGGTGCTTTGGCAGAGCGGCATTAGTTTAGCCCCCTCGGTTCTTGCCGGTGAGGCGGGCCGCATTGAAGCCACCGGTGTGTGGGCGCCCCGTGGAGAAGTACGCCTCCTGGTGAAGGATTTCTCTTCGAACTGGTTGGGCGAGTGGCTGGACGTGAAACATCTCGATTCGACCATCGGCCTGTTGGACATCTCAGCACGTTGGACGGAAAAGGCGCCGATGGAGTTCTCAGTGAATGCGAACGCGAGCGTTGATATTGCGCAGCGAGGACCCGTGCAGCTGTTTGCGAAGGCGTCGGGCGGAAAAGACGGCGTCGTTTTGGAGCAGCTTAGAGTTCTCGAAAGCAATCAAGAAGCTTTAATTGCCAACGGGCGCATCGGAGTCATCGTGCGCCCGCATTCGCAGCCGAGTTATGAACTGCTGTCTGCCGGCCCGTTGGAGCTGACCGCGAACACTCGTCCGGACGCGCCTTTCTGGAGTTATCTGCGCGACGCGGCGGGCATCATCGTCGAGAGCCCGGAGCTAAACCTTGCACTATCAGGAAAAGTAGCCGATCCGCATGGCGTCGTGACATTGCGCGTGCCGAAGGCTGCACTCGATCCGAAGCGGTTTAAGGCGAAAACTCCGACGGCCGAGGGCTTGGAAGTCATGGTGAAACTGGATCAAAAGCTGGTGCTGGTCGAGAAGCTCAGCGCTTCTGTAGACGGCCAACTCGTCACGGGTGCGGGACAATTACCGCTCGATCAGGAAACGCTCGGGCAAATCCGTGAAGCAAGCTGGCGGAAACTACTACCCAAGATTTCCGCGCGCGTTTCTCTGCCGCGAGTAGATCTGACGGCGGTGTCGCTGTACGCGCCGACGTTGGTCGCACCCAAAGGCATCTTGTCGGCCGAGGTTGCTGTGGAAAAAGGCGACGTGAATGGTTACGTACGGATCGACGACGCGGGTACGCGCCCGCTGGGGCCGCTCGGCGTTTTGCAGAACGTGAAAGCGGATCTATCGTTGAAAAAACGAAAGCTGGAGGTGCGCACGCTCGACGCAAAAATGGGCGGGCAATTGATTACGGTTAAAGGTTCGGCAAGCCTCTCGGAAGACGGAGAGCCAAAGTTCGAGTTTACAGCGCGCGGTGAAAATCTGCCGTTCGTGCGACAAGTGGGATTGCTGCTCCGCGGCGATTTGGACCTCAAGCTTTCCTCCGGCGAAGGCGGAAACGGGATCGTGACGGGCAAAGTCAATCTTCGCCAAAGCCTGTTCTCGACCGACGTCCGCGACCTCATGCCGCGGGGCGGCGGAGGAGGTTCCGCGGGCCGCCCTCCGTTTTTTGCGGTGGAGCAGGCGCCGTTTAGCGCTTGGAAACTGGACGTGGATTTGAGCGGAGACCGCTTCATGAGGATACGCACGCCGGTTTTCAATGGGCTGGCCTCGATGAAATTTCATCTGGGCAATATCCTTGGCGAACCACGAGCTACCGGCCAGGCAGTGATTGACGAGGGCGTGGTGATGTTGCCTTTTGCGAACTTTACGTTGCAGCAGGGATCAGTGCGGCTCACAGAGGAAAATCCGTATGAGCCCGCGTTGTTCATCACGGGCACGTCGCGGCGTTATGGATACGACTTGCGCCTGGAGGTGAATGGCAGCGCCTCTGCCCCTGAGTTGAAATTTTCCTCGAGTCCGCCGCTGGATTCGGAGCAAATTCTGTTGCTCGTGATGGCTGGGGAAACTCCGAACGACGAAGTGACGTACAGCAGCGGACAGCGTGCGGTGAAATTCGGAGAGTTTATCGGCAAAAGCCTTTTCAGCAGCATCAGCGGCGATTCTGGTCAGCAGCGCCTTGAAATAAGTTCCGGCGAAAAGATTTCGCGGCAAGGTCGGGAAACCTACGAAGTGGAATACCGCCTCGGTGAGCGCTGGGCCCTTATTGGCGAATACGACGAGTTCGATGATTACAATGCGGGCCTCAAATGGCGGGCTTTGAAGGACGATCCGAGAAAGGGCAAAGATGCCAAAAAATAGACGCATTCTTCTGATCCTTGTTTTAGCTCTGTTGAGCGGATTAGGGATTCCTCAGGGACTGTTGTCGGCTGAGGATAAACAAAAACCTGCCAAAGTGCGCGTCTCGGGCTTGGGGTGGTGGCGCGACCGGGAGATGCAAATTGCCTTGGAACGCGTGCTCGGGAAGGACCGGGGTCCGACGTTGCCGACGAACTCGATCGAAGACGCCGCTTTTCTTTTGTATTCAGTTTTGAACGACGAGGGATTTCAAACGCCGATCATCATCATTCGCGCGGAGGGCACGGAGGGTAAGCAGCATGTTTATTCATTGAGCGAAACGCTCGATCTCACCCTTGACCCAGGCTTGGAGGCAAAATCGGTGCGTTTCGACGTGAAAACGGGTCAGCGCTCCTACGTGAACCAAGTCCAGATCGAGGGTTTGCACGTGCTGGACAAGAAGGCGGGCGAAGGGTTTTTCATGACCGCGCAAACGCTGATCACGACGAAAGCGTCGCGGGCCTATTCGCCGTCGCGCGTGAAGCGCGGCGCGGAAAAGTTGAGGGAGGAATTGCGACTTCGCGGTTATCTGCAGGCGAAGGTTGAGGCGCGGCGAGTAAACCCGGAAAAGAAAAATGGCGGCCCGGTGAAATTGCATGTGGTGGTCGACGAAGGGCCGCTTTGGGTTGTGTCGAAGATCGAGTTCCCGAAAGCGGACCCGCGCGACGTGGGGCTTCTGGCGTCCGGCTCGCGCACCGGTCGGCCGTGGACGTCCACGTTGCAGCAAAATTTCACCGAAGAAATCCGGCAGGCGTATTACCGGAAAGGATACGCGGATGTTTCGATCCGCGTGCGCGCGGAAGCGGCTCCGGAGCAGCAGGGCAGGCGAGCGGTGACGGTTTTTGCGGAGGTCGAACCGGGCGCGGAGATTCATGTGGGGAACGTTCGGTTCGAAGGAAACGAACATACCCGCCCGGCGATTTTGTACCGCCGTGTGCTCTCGAAACCGGGCGATCCCTTGGATCCGGTGCAACTTGAACGGGCGCGCTATCGGCTGTCGCGTTTGGGGGTTTTCGACGCGGTCGATCTGCATTTCGAACCCCCAGATGGGGAGACACGCGATCCAGTCTACGTTCTAAAGGAGGGCTCGCGTTACGAGGCTAACCTGTTGGCTGGTTATGGAAGCTACGAACAACTGCGCGGCGGCGTCGAAGTCCGGCAGATGAATTTGTTCGGGCGCGCGCATCAGAGCCGGCTGACGCTCGTGCAGTCGATGAAGAGTTCCCGCGGCGAATATACCTACACCGTGCCGGAGCTTTTCGGCGAATCGATCGACGGCACTGCACGGGTTTTCGGGCTGCAGCGCGAGGAAATCGCCTTCATCCGTCAGGAGTATGGCGGCAATGTGAGCCTGAAAAGACCTGTTCCGTGGCTGCGCGCGGAGGGAACCGTCGGCTATACTTTCCAAGCATTGAAGAATCGGGACAACGAACTGACCACCCGTGTCGTCGACGACAAACAAATCACCGTGGCCAGTGTCGATGTCGGGCTGGTTCGGGATAAGCGCGACAGCCCGCTGATGCCGCGCCGCGGATATAGGTGGTTTGCGCAAGTGGAAGCAGCCAGCGACAAATTTGGCGGCGAAGCCAACTACGAGCGCATCGAGTTTGGCGCGACTTATCACACGGCGATCGGCCGCTGGCAATACCTGCACGCCGCGTTGACGCACGGTGTGATTACCACGCTAGGAACCACCGACAAAACGGTGCCGGTTAACAAGCGCTTTTTCAAGGGTGGCGACACCAGTATCCGCGGCTATCAAGAAGGCGAAGCGTCGCCGCGCGGACCGGATGGACGTTTTGTCGGTGCGAAAACCTACACACTCCTCAACGTCGAGTACGAACAAGTGCTCACGGAATCCTGGTCGGCCGTTTTATTCGGAGATGGCTTGGGTCAGGCGGAGCGGCTCGCGAATTATCCCTTCGAGGAACGGCTTTATTCGGTCGGACTCGGAATTCGTTATCAAACGATTGTGGGGCCTATTCGGCTGGAGTACGGGCGAAATCTCAACCGGCGCCCCAGCGATCCGACGGGCACTTATCACCTGTCGATTGGTTTCCCGTTCTGAGTCGGGAAGACCCGATGCGTTGGCGCGTTTTGCGAGGGGCTGGGCGAAATTGGCGCAGTGGAATTTTTCGCGTAATTTCCACGACGGCTCTCGCTGCGCATATGTCCCGCTAATTCAGCAGGTAACGAATCATGCAAAATGGAAAGCGCCTATTGCACAAACGGGCCGCGTCCTGCTAATTAAAGGCATCCGTAAAATTCAACCCACCTTCAACCATGATGCTCTACTGGCTCCTCCTCTTGATTGTTCCGATTCTTCTTGGCGTCTACGCGCAGAGGAAAGTTTCGAGCGCGTATCACAAAAATCTGCAGATCGCGTCGCGCGGTCGTATCACGGGTGCTGAGGCCGCGCAGGCAGTGATGGACAGCGCGGGTATTCACGACGTCGAAATTGTCGAAGTGGAAGGGCAGTTATCCGACCATTACGATCCGTCGAACAAACGACTCGCGCTTTCTTCCGACAACTATCGCGGCACCAGTCTTGCGGCGCTCGGAGTGTCGGCGCACGAAGCCGGCCACGCAATCCAGCACAAGCAGGGTTACGCGATGATGCAGGTGCGCCAGAACATGGTGCCCGTCGTGCAGTTTGCTGCGCCCATTGCGTACTTCTTAACTGGTTTTGGTTTCTACCTGATCAGTTACATGGGCCATACGATGATGATGATCGGCATCGCTGCACTGGCTGTGCTCACGCTGTTTCAGCTGGTCACGCTGCCCGTCGAATTTGACGCGAGCCGCCGCGCGAAAGTGCAGCTCGTGAACCTCGGCATCCTTGGACGTGACGAAATGCCTGGCGTGAACGAAACGCTCAACGCCGCTGCGCTGACCTACGTCGCCGCGTTCGTGAGTTCGCTCGGCCAGTTGCTGCATCTATTGCTACTGGTCACCGGCGGCAGCCGCCGCGACGACTGAGCGCGTGTTCGCTACTTTTTCAAAACCGCGGCCGGCCAAAGCCGCGGTTTTTTTTGCGGGCTATTGCGGCCTTCGAAGCGACTGATTGAGTGGATGATGGAGCCGCCTCGGATGAGCTTTGAGCCACTTGGGATCCGGCTAAAAACTGGCATATACGGAGAAGGTAACGGCGAAAGGTTTTACCTCGGTGACTTTTGTCCGGACGTAATAGGGTTTTTGCGCCCCTAGTACCTTGATGGTAGTCGTGTCGAAACCAATCTCCGCACCTACGCGCACGGTGCGGTTGTGCATGAACTCAATTCCTGCGCCGCCGAAGAGACCTACTGGTTCACCGTCGGTGACGTCGTCGCCCACCACAAAAGTCTTTCGCACCCCCGCACGAACGAAGGGAGCAATAGACTTCGTGGGGAAAAAATCATAACGTGCAAATATCCCGACGGGGATCAGCGTGGCGGAAACCGTTTCGGTGTGTTCGATGTAATGAGCGTTCCAAAACTTAACCGTGAAAGGGATGATGGGTCCCAAGTCTGCGCCTACGCCTATGCCATTGGAGAATTGCCAATACACCGCACCGGTGACGGTGGAGATCGACTCGTCGCGCGAGGTGATGGTCGCGTCGCCAGCGACGGCATCGAGCACCTTTCGGAAATTTGGGCCAGCCACGCCGCCGGCCTGAGCGTGAAAACCTGTGTTATCGGGATTTTTGGCGTAGCACGTTGTTATTGCGGTGGCGGCAACCAGCAAAAGCGAAGCGATTTTCATGGGGTAGGTTGCCCCTAAAAAGCCGAGAGCCCGCAGGCAGTCAAACCTTTAACTCTAGGTAATAGTTTGGCTTTGGGGAAGCGCTTCTATTTTGCGTCCAAGACCGTGTACGTGCGTTTGCCTTTGCGGAGGAGGAGGTACTTGCCGAACAAGAGGTCAGCGGCAGTGATGGTGCGGGCGATCTCGGCGGAACGGATGTTGTTCACGTAGATGCCGCCGCCCTCGATGTCCTTGCGGGCTTGGCCTTTTGACGGGCAGAGGCCGCTGTGGACAAGCAGGTCGGTCAACGAGGAGCCAGCACCTTCGAGCTTGGCGCGTTCGAGTGGTTTAGTCGGAACTTCGCCGACGACGTCCTTGAACGTTTCCTCGCTGGTGTCGCCGATCTCGGCGCCGAAAAGAATCTCGCTGGCCTTGAGCGCGGCATCGAGCGCGGCCTGGCCGTGAACGAGGCGCGTGACCTCGCGGGCGAGGGCTTTGTGGGCTTCGCGCGGGCCGGGGTTGGCGGCGTGCTTGACTTCGAGTTCTTCGATCTCGGGGCGCGAGAGGAAGGTGAACTTGCGGAGGTACTCGCAGACCTTGGCGTCCTCCGTGTTGATGAAGAACTGGTAGAGCTTGTACGGGCTGGTTTTTTGCGCGTCGAGCCAGACGGCGCCGCTGGCGGTTTTGCCGAACTTGGTGCCATCGCTTTTGGTGATGAGCGGGAACGTCCAGCCCCACGCGGTCGCGTCATGACCGAGTTTTTTACGGATGAGATCCGTGCCGGCGGTGAGATTGCCCCACTGGTCGGAGCCGCCGATCTGGAGTTCGCAGTCGTAGGTTTTGCGCAGGTGGTAGAAATCGTAGGCCTGGAGGAGCTGGTAGCTGAACTCGGTGTAGCTGATGCCGGCATCGCCTTCCATGCGGGATTTCACGGAATCCTTCGCGAGCATGACGTTGAGCGAAAAATACTTTCCGACGTCGCGGAGAAAATCGAGGAAGCTAAACGGCGCGATCCAGTCGGCGTTGTCGACGAGACGGGCGGGATTCGCGGCGGCGGTGAAATCGAGCAAGCGCGAAAGCTGGGCCTTGATGCAGGCGATGTTGTGGTCGAGTTGTTCGCGCGTGAGGAGATTTCGCTCGGAAGAACGGCCCGAGGGGTCGCCGACCATGCCGGTGGCGCCGCCGGCGAGGGCGATGACGTGATGACCCGCGCGTTGGAAACGGGCGAGGGTAAGCTGGCCCATGAGATGGCCGACGTGGAGGGAATCGCCGGTGGGATCGAAGCCGCAGTAGACCGTGAGGGGCTTTCCTGTTGCGAGACGTTCGCCGAGTCCGGCGAGATCGGTACAGTCGGCCAGCAGGCCGCGCCATTGGAGGTCTTCGATGAGGTTCATGGGAGCGGGCAGCAAAACGAACGCGGGCCAGCAGGGCAAGGGCGGAGCGGGGGTGGTTTAATCTGGAAGGCGGGAACTCTGGAAAAAAACCGGCACGGGCGCTCGTGCCTTTTTACGGATCGTTCCTGAGTTCCAGTGTTCCAGATTAAGGTTTTCCGGCTCGCAGAATTGCTAATGACCCAGGGCCGACCTTTAGAACAAAGACTTCTTTTGGGAAAAACGGTTTGTCTAACCTCGGCGCCTATCACTAGCTTCCGTGTCTTTCCCGGTGCATGTTGTACCGGCAAAACCTCAACCATCAACGTTGATCATCATGCCTATAGCAATTGGTTCCAAAGCTCCTGATTTCACCCTGAAAACCAAGACCGCTGAAGGTCTCAAGGACATCAAGCTGAGCGACAATTTCGGCAAGAAGCAGACTGTCGTCCTCTTCTTCCCCCTCGCTTTCACCAGCGTCTGCACGCAGGAGATGTGCGACACCAGTGGCGGGCTCTACGATTACGAAAAGCTCGGCGCCGACGTCATCGCGATCAGCGTCGACAGTCCCTTCGCGCAAGAAGCTTGGGTGCAGAAAAACGGCATCAAGCTCACCGTCGTCTCCGACCTTAACAAGGAAACGACCAAAGCGTACGGCGTGCTCTTCCCAATGCTCGCGGGCGTGGGCGACACGGCGGCGCGCGCGGCTTTCGTCATCGGCAAGGACGGCGTCGTGAAATACGCGGAGCAGACACCGACGCCGAAGGATTTGCCGAACTTCAACGCCATCAAAGCGGCGCTCGCCAAATAAGGAATAGGAAAGGCCGGTCGCCCTGCCGGCCGTTGTGAATCTTAGATGCGGGCTTAGGGCAGCCCGCAAAGTTTTTTCCAAAATGAGCCTCCCCAATCCGTTCAACACGCTACAATCGTTCACCGCCGCCGGCGCCACCCACAAGTATTACTCGTTGCCGGCCTTGGAAACTGCAGGCGTTGGCAAAGTCTCGCGTTTGCCGGTATCGATTCGTTTGGTCTTGGAGTCGTTGCTGCGCAATTGCGACGGCAAGCGCGTGGCGGAACAAGCGATCCGCGAACTCGCCAATTGGGGAGCGAAGGCGCCGCGCACGGAGGAGATTCCGTTCGTCGTCGCGCGCATCGTGCTGCAGGACTTTACTGGCGTGCCGCTGCTCGTCGACCTCGCGGCGATGCGCTCGGCGGTGACCAAGCTCGGCAAGAACCCGAAGATCATCGAGCCGCTCGTACCGGTCGATCTCGTGGTCGACCACTCGGTGCAGGTCGACTTCGCGGGCAGCGCCGAGGCGTTGCAGAAGAATCTTGAGCTCGAGTTCTCGCGCAACCGTGAGCGTTACCAATTTCTGAAGTGGGGCATGCAGGCCTTCGACACGTTCAAGGTCGTTCCGCCCGGCATCGGCATCGTGCACCAAGTGAATTTGGAATACCTCGCGAAAGGCGTGCTCAGCGACAGCAACGGTATTTATTATCCCGATACGCTCGTCGGCACCGACTCGCACACGACGATGATCAACGGCATCGGCATCGTGGGCTGGGGCGTCGGCGGCATCGAAGCCGAAGCTGGCATGCTCGGACAACCGGTTTACTTCCTCACGCCGGACGTCGTGGGCGTTTATCTCACGGGCTCGCTCAAGGAAGGTGTTACAGCGACCGATCTCGCGCTCACCGTCACGCAGCTGATGCGCAAGACGAAGGTCGTCGGCAAATTCGTCGAGTTCTTCGGCCCCGGCGCGGCGGCGCTGCCGGTCGTGGATCGTGCGACGATTGCCAACATGGCGCCCGAATACGGTGCGACGATGGGCTTCTTCCCCATCGACGCCGAGTGCTCGAACTATCTGCGCGCGACGGGCCGTGACGAGAAACTCGTCGCCACGTACGAAGCTTATTACAAGGCGCAAGGACTCTGGGGCATCCCGCAGCAGGGCCAGATCGATTACTCGCAGGTTGTGGAGTTGGACCTTGGTTCGGTGGTCCCGAGCGTGGCCGGTCCGAAGCGCCCGCAAGACCGCATCGTCCTCAACAGCCTCAAGAAGGAATTTGTCACGTCGTTTTCGAAGCCGGTTGCGGAAAACGGCTTTGGCAAAAAGGCCGAGGAGTTCTCCAGCCGCTTCCAAGTCGGCGGTCAGCCGTCGATTCTCGCTTCCGGCGGCGGCAGTCAGGAACCGGTTTCTGTGCACGAAGCGCGTGCGAAGAACACCAATCCGACGACCGAGTTGGAAATGGCGAACAATCGTCCGACTCCGGACAAGGTTCACGACATCAAAGAATCCGCGCCATCGGGTACGCTTGGCCACGGCTCGGTTTTGATCGCGGCGATCACCAGCTGCACGAACACCTCTAATCCGTCGGTTATGCTCGCGGCGGGTTTGGTCGCGAAGAAGGCCGTGGAAAAAGGTCTCAAGCTCAACCCGCTCGTGAAGTCGTCGCTGGCCCCCGGCTCGCGCGTGGTCACGGATTATCTCACGAAGACCGGCCTCCAGCCGTACCTCGATCAACTCGGCTTCCAGACGGTCGGGTACGGTTGCACGACTTGCATTGGCAACTCCGGCCCGCTGTCCGCGCCAATCGAAGATGCTGTGGTGAAAAACGACGTCGTTGCCGCTTCGGTCCTGTCGGGCAACCGCAATTTCGAGGCCCGCGTTCACCAGAACATCAAGGCCAACTTCCTCATGTCGCCGCCGCTGGTCGTGGCATTCGCGCTCGCTGGCCGCGTGGACATCGATCTTTCCACCGAACCAATCGGCCAAGGTAAATCCGGTCCGGTTTTCCTGAAGGATATTTGGCCAAGCATTCAGGAAGTGCGCGATCAGATGCAGGCCGCGCTGAAGCCGGAAGTTTTCCGCAAGCTCTACACCGATTTCGCCGCGCAGAATCCGAAGTGGAACGAAATCCCGTCGAGTGTCGGCAACGTTTATCAATTCGACGCAACCTCGACGTACATTCAGGAGCCGCCGTTCTTCACGAACTTCGGACTCCAGCCGGGCTCGATCAGCGAAATCAAAGGCGCGCGCGCCCTCGGCATCTTCGGCGACTCCGTGACGACGGACCACATTTCACCCGCGGGTGCGATCAAGAAGACCTCGCCCGCTGGTCGTTACCTGCTCGAAAACGGCGTGACGTTTGAGGACTTCAATTCCTATGGTTCACGGCGCGGCAACGATCGCGTGATGACGCGCGGCACCTTTGCCAATGTGCGCATTAAAAACCTGATGCTCGGCGGCGAAGAAGGCGGCAACACCTTCGGACCGGACGGCAGCAAAGTTTCGATTTACGACGCCGCTGAAGCCTACAAGAAACTCGGCACGCCGTTGATCGTGATCGCCGGTCAGGAATACGGCACAGGCTCTTCGCGCGACTGGGCCGCGAAAGGCACGAATCTCCTCGGGGTGCGGGTGGTCGTTGCGCAAAGCTTCGAGCGCATTCACCGCTCGAACCTCGTGGGTATGGGCGTGCTGCCGCTGCAGTTCAAGGAAGGCACGACGGCGCAAACCCTGAAGCTCGACGGCACCGAAACCTACGACGTTGTTGGGCTGAACGCTTCGATTAAACCACAACAGGATCTGACGCTGAAAATCACTCGTAAAAATGGCGACGTATCCGAAGTTCCAGTACGTTGCCGCATCGATACGCCCATCGAAATCGACTACTACCAGCACGGCGGAATTTTGCCCTACGTTTTGCGCCAGATCGTGTCGAAGGCATAACTTAGCTGAGAGGCGAAGAGTTTTAAAACTGCGCAAAAGGATGTCTCGCCACGTCCGTTTGGGTAGTTTTTATTCTTTACCTTCGTGTAAGTCATGCCCGACACAGCCAAACCCGCTTTCCTTGTAGATGTTTATTCCGACCCGATCCTTGTCCGGATCGAGGGCCGGGCGTCTTTTCAAAACAGCGCCTGCCTGCACGATTTCTTCAATGAAATGATGAAGCAGGGGAAGGTGCGGTTCGTGCTCGATTTTCAGAATTGTACGAGCATGGACAGCACGTTCTTGGGTGTGATGGCCGGAGCGGCGCTGGCGTTGCGCAAAAAGAACCCGCCGGGCAGCCTGGTCATCGTCCGGGCGAGTCAGCGGAATCTTGAGCTGATCAGAAATCTCGGCCTGCACCGCCTCGTTTCCGTAGACGCTGGGAATTTTCCGATGAATTTTGGCAGCGCGACAACGACGTTGGAGTGCGGCGATCGCACCGAGCTCGAGCACGCGCGGCTCGTACTGCAAGCACACGAAAACCTTGTGACCACAGACGAAGGCAACCGCGCGAAATTCCAGGACGTGCTGACGTTTTTGAAGAATCGCGTCGAGCAGAAGTAACGAAGGCCGCAACCGCCTTTGTGCGAACTGACTGACGCTCGCGGCTGATTTTAAGCGCGCGCGACTCAGCGCATCGAGCGCGCACCGCACCTTGCAAAAGTGTTTGAGCGGGAAAACGCTCTGATATGCAGGCTACTCAACGGCTTTTCGTCAGTCTTCATTTGCCGGCGGCGTGTCAGGACGCGGTTGCGGCCATTCAACAAAAACGCCACGGCATCACGTGGACGCCTCCAGAGCAGTTTCATCTCACGATGCGTTTTCTTGGCGACGTGGAAACCGCGCTGGCTCAGCGGATCGAGGAGGAACTCGCGAAAGTGCGTGTTGAACCTTTTCTGTTGCCGCTCGCGGGTGCAGGACGATTTCCGCCGCGCGGATTGGCCCGCGTGTTGTGGGTCGGCGTGGGCAATGGGCACACGCGGCTTTTTCAACTCCGCCAGAAAATCGACGACGCGGTGCTCGCTGCGGGCTGGCGCGGAGAGCTGCGAAATTTTGATCCGCACATAACGGTGGGTCGCGTACGCGCGGAGGAAGCTGATCCGGTGGTTGTCGAAAAGTGGCCCACGAGTCACCGCGATTTCGAAGGTCCACCGTTTCGGGTGGACGCTTTTCAATTGATGAGCAGCGATCTTAGCTCAGCTGGCGCCGTTCATAAAGTGGTTCGGCGATTTCCGCTCGGTGGTTCGGCACCGGCGCTGGTGACGTGACAAACCAACCGCGTAAATGTCACTCCGTGACGATTACGGGCAGACCGACGTAGGCAATTTGAACCAGTAGTGCGGCGTCCCAGTTTGCGAGGCGGAAGCAGCCGTGCGATTCGGTGCGGCCGACTTGTTCCGGACTAGGTGTTCCGTGGATGCCGTAGCCTGGCAGATCCAAGCCGATCCAAGCGACACCGACAGGATTGTTGGGGCCGGGAGGAAGGATGAGCTTCCGTCCGAGTTGTTGTGCCTCGGGAGACTCTGGGAATACGTCGGGATCGAACGTGTAATCGGGATTGGCGATGACAACCGTGACGTGAAGTTCGCCGGCTGGTCTTTTCTCAGCTTTCTTGGCGATGCTCACCGGGAAGTGCGCCAATAAATTACCGGCCTCATCGCGAACCTGGAGCGTTTTTTCGCCGAGTGAAATCTGAACCAGTGCGGGGCGGGGCGGCAGTGCGTCGCGATCGACGTCGGGAACGGTGATCCTGGTCGTCGGGGTGATTTTTGACCAATCGAGATCAGGATTTAGGCGTTTCAACAGGTTTGGATGGGCATGGGTGCGCTCGGCCGCCAGCTCCAGCGCGGTTTCAAAAGCCAGCGCAGTCTGCTCTGATTTCCCGAGCCAGGTTTTGCTCAAAGGCTGAAGGCTTTCGAGGTCCTCGGCGGAAAGCGTGATTTGTTTGGTTGGATGGCTTTCCAAAACGAGCCGGGCCCGGGTGACGTTATCTAGTTTTCCGGTGGGCTCGAGTCCGGCGCGCTCCTGAAAGGCGCGCAAACCAGCCGCGGTTTGTTGCCCGCCGACGCCATCAATCGAACCACAGGAAATCGCCTGGCGGGCGAGTGCCACCTGCACATCGAGCCAGTTTTCCACGGGCCGTGGGTAAGTGTAGATCCTCGGCATGCTCACCTGCGGCTCCGCGGCGGCCTTTGGTGCTGGCGACTTGTTAACGGCCTCTTTTTTCTTCGAGTCTGCCCCGGAGCACGCCAGGCCGCTGCATAGCAGCAACAGAATTGCGGAGGCGTATCGGATCATGCTGGAGGGAGTCATGAGCGACATGCGTTTCGAGGAGCTCCCGTCCAAAAGGCCGAGGGTTAGTCAAACGCAGCGTCGATCAAGTCGCAAAAGTGGTGAATGAGAAAAAGGTGAGCTTCCTGTGCAGTACGACCAGAGTCGCCGGGCACGATCAAGTCGACAGAGGCCAAGCCCTTTGCTTTTCCACCGCCTCGTCCAAGGAATGCGATGCTTTTCAAGCCGAGGGACGACGCGGTGCGCAGAGCCGCCAAGATATTCGGCGAGTTGCCGCTGGAAGTGATGCCTACAACAAGATCGCCCGGCTGCGCCAAGCCTTCGATCTGCCGGGAAAACGCGTATTCGAAGCCGTAATCGTTGCCGATACACGTGACGAGCGAGCCATCGGCATTCAACGCGATAGCTGGCAGCGAACGCCGATTTTTAAAATAGCGTCCGACAAGCTCGGTCGAGAAGTGTTGTGCCTCGGCTGCGCTGCCGCCGTTGCCGCAGATGATGAGCTTTTTGCCCGCGCGGAGAGTTTCGACGATGAGAGCGCCCGCTTTGTCGATATCGCTCCGGATTTCTTTGAGCGAATCGAAGGTTTTGATGGTGGCTGCGAGAGACGCGTCGAGACTCATGGCCGTCCTTTTTTGAGGAAACCGGTCTAAACGTCACGACGGAAATTGCCCGTGTCCCTCCTTGGTGCGGAACGTCCACGCCTACTCCATGGTCGCCGAGGGAGCGGAAGGGCTTGAGGCGGTGGCCGGCGCGTTCTGCAGGGCCGTGTTGTGTTTGGGGCTTGGCGTGGGTTTTGTTTCGAACCTCAATCAGTTTCGCATGCCGTATTTTGATCATAACGCGACAACTCCGCTCGTGCCCGTGGCGCGCGAGGCGTGGCTGCAGGCGTCGACTGAGCTTTGGCAGAATCCGGCGAGCCCGTATCGCGATGCGGCTCGGGTGAAAATTCGTTTTGATGCGCTGCGGTCACGCTTGGCGGAGTTTATTGGTTGTGCAGCCGATGAAATCGTTTTCACCTCGGGCGCGACCGAAGGCGCAAACGCGATTCTGGCTTACTGGGCACGGATTTTTCCTCCGAATTCGCGAATAGCCGTCAGCCGATCCGAGCACCCGTGCCTGTTGGAGGCGGCGAAGCTCAATTTCGGCGAACGCATCGTATGGCTCGACGTCACGTCGGAGGGGATGGTGAAAACCGATTGGTTGAAGAGTGAACTGTCGGAAACGATGAAAAGCCCCGCACCGATTTTAGGCGTGGTGCTGATGGCCGCGAACAACGAGACGGGCGTTTTACAACCGTGGGCTGAAATCGCGGCGCTTTGTCGTGCTGCGCGCGTGAGTTATCTTTGTGACGCTGCACAATGGTTAGGGAAATTGCCCGCGGCCGGCTTGGGCGCAGCGGATTGGCTGATCGCCTCAGCGCACAAATTTGGCGGCCCGAAAGGTGTCGGCTTTCTGAGACGGCCGCCGGGAGCAGAAGGTTTTGTTGCGCAGGTCGGAGGAACCCAGCAGCGCGGACATCGTGCGGGAACGGAAGATCTTCCAAGTGCCGCTGCGATGGTGTCCGCGTTGGCGGAAGCGGAGCAGAAGAAGGTTTTACTTGAGACCGAGCGTCTGCGTTGGCGCGAAACGTTTGAACGCGACGTCTGTGCTCGGATTTCTGGGGCGCGGGTGATCGGAGCAGGCGCGGAGCGGCTTTGGAATACCGTTTCGCTGCTCATGCCGCACACGGAAAACAGCCGTTGGGTGACACGCCTCGATAAAGCGGGTTTTCAGGTCTCGACCGGTTCGGCTTGCGCGACCGGCAAGGCGGGCCCGTCGCACGTGCTCACGGCGCAGGGGATGGACGCGGCTGAGGCAAAACGAGTTATCCGCATCAGCGCGAGTTGGGAAACTACTCACGCCGAATGGAATGCGCTGGCCACCGCGTTGGTGAGTCTCGAAAATGAATTTCGTGCCGATAAAGGCACTGTCGTTCAACTCTGATGCGCGTCAGCCGGATCACTCTCGAAAATTTCCGCAATATCGTCCTCGCCGAACTGACGTTCGAGGGACGGCAGCACTTTTTTCTGGGGCCAAACGGACAGGGCAAAACCAACTTGCTTGAGGCAATTGGTTACCTGACGGCCCTGCGCTCGTTTCGCACCAGCGATCACAGCATCCTGATCTCCCAAGGCAAAAACGCTGGCGGCATTGCCTACGAAATTCAGCACGAGCTCCTCGACGATACTGGTGTGATGGTGAAATTCCGCCCCGACGGCCGTGAGGTCACCTGTGATGGCGAATGGGTCACGAAGTTTGGCGATTACCTCGGACGTTTCCCCACCGTCGTGTTTTCCTCGCAAGACCAGCAACTCGTGCGCGGCGGCCCGGCTTTTCGGCGACGCTGGCTCGACCTCGTGATCGCCGCGATGGACACTGGTTATTTGCACGTGCTGCAGCAATACCATCGCGCGGTGGTCGACCGAAACCGCATGTTGAAAAGCGGCGCGTCGAATCTCGAATTTGCCGCTTTCGAGCTCCCGCTGGCCACCGCCGCTGCGCAAATCGTGCAGAAGCGCACCGCAAACCTAAAGATCTTGGGCGAAATGATTGGTTCGGCTTATCATTCGATCGCCGGCGGCAAGGAACGCATTGCTGTTCAGTACAAGCCGGACATGGGCCAAGCAGACGTGACCGCCTGGACGGTGGCGCTGGCGCGAAGCCGGCCTCGCGATCTGCAGATGAAATCGACGGGCGTTGGGCCGCACCGCGATGATTTCGAGCTGCTGCTGGGAACGCATCCGGCGCGTGAATACGGCTCGGAAGGTCAACAACGCAGCTTCGCGCTGGCGATGCGTTTGGCACAGGTGAACTATTTCCACGAACGCTCCGGCGTGCAGCCGGTTGTGCTCGCCGACGATGTTCTGGGCGAACTCGACCCGGAGCGCCGCCGCAGATTCTGGACGGCGCTGGGCGCGGATTGCCAGGTGTTTGCCACGGGCACGAGTTTGCCGGATGCCGAGCTTGGCCGCTGGCAGGTGTTCAAAGTCGAAGCGGGCCGCTTCTCTGAAGACTAGGGGGCGCGCAAAAATGGAATTTAGCACCTGGCAATGGGTTTTGGCGGCGCTCGCCGCCATGCTGGTCGGCATCTCCAAAGGCGGCATTAACGGACTCGGTTTCATGCCGGTCATCCTTTTCGCGCAAATCCTGCCGAGCACCAAACAATCGAGCGGTTTTGTCCTGCCGCTCCTGATCTTCGGCGATCTGGTGGCTGTATTGAGTTATCGGCGACACACGCAGTGGAGTTACCTCTGGAAATTGTTTCCGTGGACGGCGGCCGGGGTGATCATGGGCTATTTCGCGATGGGCCGAATCAACGACAAACAGGCCGCGCATCTGATCGGCGCGATCGTGATGGGCTTGGTCATTCTCCATCTCTGGCGCCGTCGCCAAGCGAAACTCGCCGGCCCCGATGCGCCGCAGGATCACGGCTGGTGGTTTGCGCCGATGATCGGCGTGCTCGCCGGCTTTACGACCCTCGTGGCCAACGCCGCCGGGCCGTTAATGGCGTTGTTTCTCCTCGCGATGCGGCTGCCGAAAATGGAATACGTGGGTACCGGCGCGGTGTTTTTCATGCTGCTCAATTGGTTCAAAGTACCGTTTATGGTGAACCTAGGTCTGATTACGACGAACAGCTTCAAATTCAACCTGCTCCTCGCGCCGGCGGTGTTGATCGGCACGCTCCTTGGCCGCTGGATGCTTAACAAAATCAACCAACGCCTCTTCGAAAACCTGGCGCTCGGGCTGAGCGCGGTCGGCGCGGTCCGGCTCTTGATGTGATTTCACATCAATTTTCTTCACCACAGAGTGCGGTGAGCACGCAGAGAAGAGCGACGTCGCGGGTTCGCCGTTTCGCGCCAGTAAAAATGGCGCGGTGGGCGAGACTCGAACTCGCGACCGACGGTTTAGAAAACCGTTGCTCTATCCGGCTGAGCTACCACCGCATGCTACTGGACTACAGCTAAATACAACGCTTTAGCATCCACCTCGAAAACGCTGTTGTCACCCTGTTTTGTCACCGTATGCTGACAGCACGATGAAAACGACGACCGCAGAACGAAAAATCGCGTTTCAAAAGGTTGGGACAAATCTGTACCGACTGGAGTCAACGGGCGGTTACTATGCGTTGCTCAAACGCGCCGACAAACAATTTCGTCGTTCCTTGAAGACCAAGGATCGCAAGCTAGCGGAACGTCGATTGACGGAATTGCGGGAAAAAGTCGGCGGCCTCACCACGACTGACGAAGCGCGCGTTTCCTTTGAAGATTTGGCTCAACGCTGGCTCAGTCTGAGCAAGCCGCTGATGAAGCCAAAAGCGTGGTTGCGGAAAGAATCTTGTGTGAAAGGTATCACGCCCTGTTTCGCCGGTTCTCTGGCGCGAAACATCACTGCCGCTCAATGCGAACGTTGGTTGACGGGGCGAGGAGTCGAGCTGTCGCCAAGTTCGTTCGTTCAAGAGCTCGCTGCCATGAAGAACATTTTCGAGTACGCGATTGCACAAGGAATCATGCTGAGTAATCCGGCGCGCGGGATCAAACGGCGGAAACTTGTGAAAAGCCCAATAGTCATTCCCTCTCGTGAGCAGTTCAGACAACTCGTTGAAGCGATCCGGGAATCTGATGGAAGGGCACGGAGTAAAGAGCTCGCGAAGCCTGGAGCCGATCTCGTGGAGCTGCTGGCGTATTCAGGTTGTCGACTCGGGGAAGCCGTATCGCTGAAATGGAGTGATGTCGATTTCGAGAAAAACGGGTTGCGAGTGACCGGTGGCGAAACCGGCACGAAGAACCAAGAAGAGCGGACAATCCCAATGACTCAGGCGTTGCGAACTCTTCTATTGCGGTTGCGAGACGAACGGAAGCCGCAGCCATCGGAGTTCGTCAGCCAGATCGACAGCGCCAAGAAAAGCCTTCAAACGACCTGCCGCCGACTCGAATTTCCCAATTTCACGCATCACGATTTCCGGCACTTCTTCGCTACGACGTGTATCGAATCAGGAGTAGATATTCCAACGGTAAGCCGTTGGTTGGGCCACAAAGACGGCGGGGCGCTCGCGATGCGGGTTTATGGCCATTTAAGGCAAGAGCACAGCTCACAAATGGCCACAAAAGTGAGTTTTTAGCGTTTACGTTCGAACTATGCCCCGTGCCTCCATCACCAAAGAACTCCCATACTTCACAACAAGTGAATTATAGAAGTCGGGATCAGCGTCCCGTATAAACGCTAAATAACCTCTTAAATATTGGTCCTCATCAGAGTTGGTGCGGCGGGTTTTGAACCGATATAGGAGCATGCGTGTTCGATGCTTGGCTTTGTTCCCTATACTAACTGTGGAGTTGCAACTAATGACTAGCCCCGTCAAAGGCCTACGATTACGCTTCGAAAGAAAACGTATCTTGTCCGGGTGCAGTGTTAATGAAGGGCTTTGATTCTCGAGTAATGCTTTTTGAATATCTCTAAATATAGCGGAGCAATTGTCCTTAACGGACGTCGAAAACGCTAAATCGTCTGCATATCTCGTGTACGTCGCCTGATGCGTGGTCGCGATTTCATGGAAAACCACGTCGAGCGCATACATCACAGAATTAGACACGCTAGGTGAAGAGGGTGCTCCTATTGCCAGTCCTATCTCCTGCCCGGGGTATTTCACAAACAGAGCATTCGCGATAAAAGCCTCATCCTGTGACGTAATCTTGTACGGTAATAATTTGGCGTTACATTGGACCGCACGATCTATCGTCGTTTTTAAATCAGCGGGTTTTATTGAAGGAAAGAAGTCTTTGAAATCGAGCTTTAGAAGGTAGCTATTCCGAGAGTGTGCAAGAGCGTTAAGACGTAGCGGAGATGAGAGCCCTACTCTATACGCTACAGCGGCGTCGTGAACCGGCAGCTTATCGACTAATAATCTAGTGATAAGATACTGCAGTGTTTTGGTCTGCTTTGCTGGATGAAAAATCATGCGCTCCCCACCTTTGCGCTTACTTACCCTATACATTTTATATGTGTGCGGCGCATTCCGTGCGGCTGCCAGTAAGTCTTGAACCGACAGTCCTGAGAATTTGGCGATAGTGTCGACTAAACTGTACATTATGCAAATGCTTTGCTTAGTACTCCAATGCGATCACGTTCCTTACGGAAGTAGTGTAGCAGGATTGCACTTCGTAGTGCTCCTATATTATGCCGATAATAGCTGTAGAAAAAACCGCCTCCTGACGTGATGCGAATATGATAATCCGAATCCGTCTGTATGATCTTTAATGCGGTCAGGATGGCCAAATCAAATTCAAGTAAACTCTGGTCTTCCAAAATGTCCTTCCAGAAGAGAGTTAATTCATCCTTTCTCATTGGAGAAAACATCGCTATTGTGTCCGCAACAAGAAGCAGCCGTTCCTTATGGAAACTGCGAAGATCGCTGGGTATTAGTCTCGAACGCCGTTTGCGCAAAATGCGGTCCAGTCGCTCTTCGATTTCTGCTATTTGATCTAGAACACGCGTTTTTGTAATATAGATTGGTGGTTTGAATTCGGAGACTCGCGCTATCTTTGCAACCGGGCCCTTTTGTATAAATGAATCCTCGTCCTTATAACGTATGTCGTTAACAAGCAGTATCTGCTTGGCTACTTCATCATCTACGGAAAATGCACCGAGTTCAGCTATCGCTCCGGGGCTTTCAGTGATCAACATTACGCAATCTGCGTATTGAAGCATCTTGATTTCGAGCGTTAGGAGATCTTGGCCTCTACTTGCAGTTAGGCAGGAAAATACGTTTTCGGCTCGGAAGAATGCAAAGCGAGGGAACTGTTTTTTAGCGTATGCTTCAACCAGCTGCCGCTCAGACTTCTGATTTGCCGCGTCCGCACCTCCACAGATAAAGACAATCTTAGATTCGGCAGCTAGGAATAGAGCAGATTGCTTGATGCTGTCTTTAAACGTATTGCGTAAAACTGTGATGCGGGATGGCAGGGGCATAATCATACCGGGAGGAGAGGGACTCCTCCCGGTTAAAGTCTACTTAGAGCGGCTCGGAGGATTGCCCGGGCGAAGCCCGGGAAGCCTCCGAGAGAATGGTGTAAAACCCTAATGGGGTCAGCGTTACACTGACCAAATCTCGTGCCGAGTGCTAGACTTTTGTCGATTAGGGGCAGGTCTGTGTGGCCAAGTCAATCAGGTAATTTCCGACAGTTATTAACCATATAAACAAGGAAAAGGGCCGGCGACCCCGCTCGCGCGGGGTCATCCGGCCCGATTTCCCTCGTTATTTAGGTCAGGCGACGAGTTCACCACCTTTGATCACGAGTTGCTGTGTTTGATCATCCGAACGCACCCGGGCGGCTTTAATGGTGACGCTCTGGAATTCCTTGAGCTTGGGGAATTCGACGACGTTTTCGCCTTCAACACGGATGCCCGTATCTTTCTTAGGATCGTAGTACCGTTGGAATATCGCCACTCCCGGCTGAAGAGCGATTTCAGTTTCTACGACCACTGACACGCCGGAGCCGTCCTTACGTTGGAAGGCCTTGGCCCGGTTTGAAACGACCACGCCGCGGACGTAAACGCCGTTGGTGATCAGTGCTGGTTTTTGTTCTGTCATGTTTGTTTTGGGATCCATTCTTCGATTTGCTGCATGTCGCTAATTTGGAAATGCCCGTTGCCCAGGTAGCGACGTTCCTCGGCGGCGGGAAGAATGTGGAGCCCCTGCAACTCCTCGAAAGGGGCTCGGATCGGCAGGTGCGAGAAGCGCGTGCCGGATTGAAAAAGCGCGGTGTGGCGATAGCGCTCGATGCGTTCACCAAGGGTTTCGTTGCTTTTGCGCCGCTTGCGTTTGATTGCCGTTGGCGGCGTTTCCTTCTTGGTGGTTTTCTTAAGGAAACCTCGCGACGCCTGGAAAACACGCAGGCGGCTCCTATCTTTCACCCAGTCGGGCAACGTGCCGCCTTTCGTTACGTATTTGAGCAGGTAGCGAAACCTATCGTTCGTGATACGACGGACGTTGGTTCGGCCGAGTCCCCAGAGCTCGTTGAGCAATCCCGCTGGTAGAAAGCGGCGCGTGAGAAAGATCACGTGAAAGTGTGCCCACTCGTTTCGATGGAACTCCACTTTGACAGCGTACGGCACGTCAATGCGGTGGGCCTGACCCTGCCATTCCACTCCGTTTCGCAGCTTGTAGAAAATCTTTCGTAGCTCTGCCCGGGCATGCTCGAACGCAGCGGACGGATCGGCAAAAAGGAGTGGATTGATCGTGAAAGTAAGAAATAGGCAGCGGGAAACGTCGGGCAGACGTGGTTCGAGTCTCGCCAGGACGCGTTTAATTCCCCGGGAGTGAAACCAAGAGATTGGGTTAAATGGCCGGAGCACGCCCAGGACTGGGTTCCCCTCTGGCCCCTTCCCCATCTCCCAAGGAGATGGGAACCCTCCCGCTTGCGGGCTCGGCGCGTCGGCCGGCGTTGCCGTCCTCGTCGACGCGTCCCCCGCTGCGCTCCGCCCGAGTGCTGCGTGCTCCTCTTGCATGATTAGGCAGAGAGGGAGGTTGTCGTTTCGCGAAGAAACCGCTCGATTTCCCAAACGGGATAGAGCGGCCGACGTGTGGCCCGGGAAGGGCGGAGGAGTTTGCGCTTGGCGAGTCGATCGACCGTGATTGCGCTAACTCCTAGTGCTTCGGCGGCCTCTTCTCTAGTGAGGGCCAGCTTCGGCAGGTGTGATTTGATGTGCTCTGGCGTTTCCATGTCGCCAGAGTAGCGCTGTATTCGGAAACAAAATACCTACTTCTTTTTCTTCCTCAGTAGGGATTTTCGAGGACGGCCCTGTTTGGCCGGCTGAAAACCGATCATTCCGCAGACTTTCTCAAATTGCTTAAACGAGCATGAAACAAATTTCATCTCTTTTAGCCATTCGTGGGCCTCTACTCTGGTTCGGGACGTGGTAAGTTCCGGCCAAAAAATCCAAAACAGAAAGCAGATGTCTGTGGTTGCGTCGTCTTTGGGCTGATCCTCCATGACATAACGGGCCCCTCTTTCCTGACCTTTGATATACTGGTGAAGACCTGTGGGACTTTTGAGATCAATAGCTGCCGCCACTTTTGGAATTGCGGTAGTCGCCTTTTCTATTTCTGGCCCGAGCACGGACGCCAACTTCGAGTGCAGCTCTTGTACTGATTCGCGAACAGCGGGAGCCTCATCGTAAAGACCTTTAGGTGGCGCCTCGAAATAAGCTTTCGCCAGAACCGTCATTCCTAAGACCCGTCCAAATCCCTCTGGCCGGAGCACATTCGCAGGGTCCCGGAGCTCGTTGAGAAAACTTAGCGAGCCGCTGTTCACCATATAGGAGATTGCGCCGCGTACCCACCGAGGCGGTTTTTTGAAACCGGCGGGCATTTTGAGACCAACGCTCCACATAAATTCAAATCCAGTCACTTTGGAGCGTTCCGACAGGCGATCGATCAGCAGTCGTTTGGCGATTGCTCGACGATCCTCTTTTGTTGTCACCCTTTTTGTCACCCGACTTTGAAAAATCGGACTTTTCAGGATAACGCAAGATTACGCGAATTGCGCGATAAGTGTCAGCGATCCAGTCGCTTGATTACGTTGGATGACTTGGGAATATTTTGGATCAAAGCGCCGGTTAGAATTAGAAAACCGTTGCTCTATCCGGCTGAGCTACCACCGCGTGATCCGTTGCCCAGGGCGGCCTAAACCGCACCCGAGGCAACGCGCGGTTATAAGAGTCCTCAAAACGGGCATACAAACCTATTTCACTGCTCATTTTCGGTTTAACCTGGCGCAGCGCCCCCCGAGGAGGCCGCGTTCGCTCCCCTAGGAAAGCCACTACGGCGCTAGGCTGCGTATTTTGCGTTTTTTTGCGCATGTATGGTAGTTGCGATCAAAACCCTTGCCAAAGCGGGGCCCTGAGGTTTTCTCTCACACTTCCCGCGTCTTCGCGCGGCGGATCATTTCTCAATCAGCACATACAACATATCACAGTAAAAACTGGAGATCACCATGGCAGTTAAAGTCGCAATCAATGGTTTCGGTCGTATCGGCCGCCTCGTCTTCCGCGCCCTCGTTGAGCAGGGCCTTCTCGGCACGACGTTCGACGTCGTCGCAGTGGGCGATATCGTCCCGGCCGACAATCTGGCCTATTTGCTGAAGTACGACTCCACACAGGGTCGTTTCAACGGCACCGTCGGCTCCAAGAAGTCCGCCGCCGACAAAGCCGACGACGATGTGCTCATCGTCAATGGCAAGGAAATCCTCGTGGTTTCCGCCAAGACCCCGGCTGAATTGCCCTGGGCCAAGCTCGGCGTTCAACTCGTGATCGAGTCGACCGGTCTCTTCACCGAAGCCGAAAAAGCCAAGGGCCACATCACCGCCGGCGCCAAGAAGGTTATCATCTCCGCTCCGGCTAAGGGCGAAGACATCACCGTCGTCATGGGCGTCAACGACGACAAGCTCGACCTGAGCAAGCACAACATCATTTCGAACGCTTCCTGCACCACGAACTGCCTCGCGCCGATCGTACACGTGCTCCTCAAGGAAGGTTTCGGCGTCGAGGAAGGCCTCATGACGACCATCCACTCCTACACCGCGACCCAGAAGACGGTCGACGGTCCTTCCAAGAAGGACTGGAAGGGTGGCCGTTCCGCCGCGATCAACATCATCCCGTCCTCGACCGGCGCTGCCAAGGCGACCGCTCTCGTGTTGCCTGAAGTGAAGGGCAAGCTCACGGGTATGTCCTTCCGCGTTCCGACTCCGACCGTCTCGGTTGTCGACCTCACCGTCCGCACCACGAAGGAAACCTCCTACAAGGCGATCTGCGAAGCGATGAAGAAAGCTTCGGAGACCTACCTGAAGGGCATCCTGGCCTACACCTCCGACGAGGTCGCTTCGTCCGACTTCATCCACGACAAGAACTCGTCGATCTTCGACGCGGGTTCGGGCATTGAGCTCAACTCGAAGTTCTTCAAACTCGTGAGCTGGTACGACAACGAATGGGGTTATTCCAACCGCGTTGTTGAACTGACCAAGAAGATCGCGGCCAAGCTCTAAGCTGCTCCGCAGCTCGAGCAAGGGCTGAAAAACTCTCAAGGGCTGAAGGCTATCAATAGCGTTCAGCCCTTTTTTTTCGCCCGAGCCGCAGCCACCGCAAATCTCCAATTTTCCAATTCTCCCATGGCTAAATTCAAATCCATCCGCGACCTGAACCTCGCCGGCAAACGCGTCTTCATCCGCGTCGACTTCAACGTCCCGCAGGACAAGGCCACCGGCGCCATCACCAACAACGCCCGCATCGCCGCCGCGTTGCCCACGATCCAATACGCCCTCGAAAAAGGCGCCTCGGTCGTCCTCGCTTCCCACCTCGGCCGTCCAGACGGCAAGGTTATCGCCAAATTCTCCCTCAAGCCCGTCGCCGTTGAACTCGAGAAGCTCCTCGGCAAGCCCGTCAAGTTTCTCAACGACTGCGTTGGCGCGGAAGTTGAAAAAACCTGCGCCGCGCTCAAGCCCGGCGAAGTCGTCCTCCTCGAAAACCTGCGCTTCCACATTGAGGAAGAAGGCAAGATCAAGGAAAAGCAGGCCGACGGCACCGAGAAGTCCATCAAGGCCGATCCGGCCAAGGTCACGGAATTCCGCGCTTCGCTGTCCAAGCTCGCCGACGTTTACGTCAACGACGCTTTTGGCACTGCTCACCGCGCGCACAGCTCGATGGTCGGCGTCACACTGAAGGACAAAGCTGCCGGTTTCCTCATGGAAGCCGAACTCGTTGCTTTCGCCAAAGTCATCGACAACCCGCAGCGCCCGCTGCTCGCTATTCTTGGCGGCGCGAAGATCGCCGACAAGATTCCGCTCATCAACAACCTCCTCGACAAAGCCAACTCGATCATCATCGGCGGCGGCATGGCCTTCACCTTCAAGAAGGTTCTCGAGAACGTCGAAATCGGCTCCAGCTTGTTCGATCCCGAGGGCGCGAAGATCGTTGCCGAACTTTCTGCCAAGGCCAAAGCCAAGGGCGTGAAGCTCGTGCTGCCGGTTGACTACGTTGCCGCTTCGAAGTTCGACGCGAATGCAGAGACCAAGGTCGTGACCGACAAAGACGGCATTCCGGCCGGCTGGCTCGGTCTCGATGTCGGCCCGAAGTCGATCGAGCTCTTCAAGAACGAGATCCTCGCTTCCAAGACGATCGTCTGGAACGGACCGGCAGGCGTGTTCGAGTTCGACAAGTTCGCTGCCGGCACCCAGGCCCAGGCTGAAGCGATCGCCGAAGCCACCAAGAAGGGCGCTGTTACCGTGATCGGTGGCGGCGACACCGCGACGGCCGCGAAGAAATTCAAGGTCGCCAAAGTCGTGACGCATTGCTCCACCGGTGGTGGCGCCAGCCTCGAACTCCTCGAAGGCAAGGTCCTCCCTGGCGTTGCGTTCCTCGAAGTCTAACCAAGAAGCGAGTAGCGAGAAGCGGGAATCGAAAATATGCTTTCCGCTTCATACTGCTCGCTACTCGATACTCACTCCTCGCTCCTAATTTTATGATCCGCAAAAAGCTCATCGCTGGTAATTGGAAAATGAACAAGACCTCGGCCGAGGCCCTTCCGCTCGCGAAGGACATCGTCACCGAAGTTGGCAAAGTCACCGACGTTGAAATCGTCGTTTGCCCGCCCTTCACCTCGCTCGAAACGGTTAGCAAAGCCGTCGACGGCAGCAACGTGAAGCTCGGCGCGCAGAACATGCACCCGGAAGCCAGCGGCGCCTACACCGGCGAAGTTTCGGCTCCGATGCTCCGCGCGCTCTTCGCGACGCACGTGATCCTCGGCCACAGCGAACGCCGTCAATACTTCGGCGAGACCGACGCCTTCATTAACAAGAAGGTCGTTGTCGCGCTGAAGAATCAGCTTAAGCCGATCCTCTGCGTGGGCGAAACTCTCGCCGAGCGCGAAGGCGGCACCACGTTGAAAGTGGTTGAGACGCAGACCGTCGGTGGCCTGGCTGGCGTCAGCAAAGAAGACGCGGTTAGCGTCGTCATCGCTTATGAACCCGTTTGGGCGATCGGCACCGGCAAGGTCGCCACGACCGCGCAGGCGCAGGAAGTTCACGCGTTCATCCGTTCGCTGCTCGTTAAGCTTTATGGCGAACAGATCGCGCAGAAGATTCGCATTCTCTACGGCGGTTCGATGAAACCGCAGAACGCTCCCGAACTGCTCGCCCAGAAAGATATCGACGGCGGCTTGATCGGTGGCGCAGCGCTTGAAGCCCGCAGCTTTGTCGACCTCGTCAAAGCGGCGATCGCGGCCAAGTAAGGCGCGTTAAATTGTATTTTGCTTCAACGGCCTTGAGGTCTTCGGACTTCGAGGCCGTTTTTTTAGCTTGGACCGGCATGTCGGCAACGCAGGTGCCACCTGAGCGTCATTTTTCCAAAGTTTTAAAATCCATCGTTCGCTTCTTTCTTTATTTCGGCTGGGATAAGACGTTACCTCACTCACGCATGGCCCGCCCTAAATTCGTGTCGTCTGCTGCCATCGGCGAATGGCTTGTGGCGATCTTGCTCGCCGCGAATCTGGCGTGGACGATCTTATGCTTGGGCGGATATCGACCGGAAACGATGGCCCTGAGCTGGCCGCTCACGGCCGCTGCACTCGGTACGCAACTCGGTTTTGCGGCGTGGCGTGGGGAACGCCCGCATCCCGCGGGATTTTTCCTGTTACCCTTCTTGGGTTATGCCGCGTTCAACGTAGCCGCCGTTTCTCCCGTGCCGTGGCTGGGCTGGAGAGATTGGTTCGGTTGGGCGCAGGTCATCGCGGTTTTTTGGATTTACCTTAATGGCCTGAAGCGCTCCGGGCCGCGTATTCTCGTGCTGGCGACGGTTGTCGTTCTCGGAGCAATTTCGGTGCTCCTGGCAGCTTATCAGCGGTTTGTCTCGCCAGATTGGTTGATGTTGGGCCGCACCCAGGCGCAGCAGTTTTGGAGCAGGGCAAGCGGACCGTTTGGCATTCCGAATTCCTTGGCCGCGTTCTTGCTGCTCCTCATTCCGCCGATGCTCGCACTCATGTGGCAGCGAGGCTCTTCCTCGGCAGAGCGGGTTTTCTGGGGGTATTTTGCCGCTGTTTTCTTGTTTGGGCTGGGGCTCACTATCAGCCGAGGGGCATGGCTGTCGCTGGCGCTCGCTTTGATTGTTTGGCCTTTCTGCAAACGAAGCCTCAGCTTGCAAATGCGATTCCTCCTGGCTTCGACCGCGCTCGCAGGCGCTGTTCTGGTGGGCATGATTCTGTATGCGTCGGTTCCACAGATCAAAACCCGCATCGATTCAATGGTGGCCGATGCAGGAGAGCGAAGCCGTCCGATTCTTTGGCAGGCGAGTGTGGATCTTTTTCTCGATGCTCCGGTGTTGGGTACGGGCGGCGGAAGTTTCAATACGCTCTTCGAGCGCTATCGTCCGATGGGCTTTCGCGACGAACCTCAGTGGGCGCATAATGATTATTTGAATACGCTCAGCGACTATGGGGCGGTGGGCTTTGTTCTCTTTTTTGGGGGAGCCGCAATGGTTGGGCTCAAAGCGATTCGTAGTCGTAAAGCTCAGCCCTCGATCGAGACGGCGTCGCTTGCAGGCTGGTCTGCTTCGGGAGTGACAACTGCGCTCGGAATCGGACTGGCGGCGTTCGCCTTATCGCTGTTTGTCGATTTCCATTTGAAGATCCCGGGGCTTGCGATGGCGGTGGCGATTTGTGCAGGCGAATTGGTGCGGAGGACTTGGGTCGTGACGGAGACGTTGAATCGGACCATCGCGTTGCGCGGTGGTATGTTGTTGGGCGGATTAGCCGTGATCCTTTTTGCGTTGGGCGTGGTCGTGCCGGTTTATCGCGCGGAAGCCGCCCGCTACGCAGGGAGGGAGTCGGTCGATCGGTTTGCGGCCAATCCAAACCCGCCGTTAAACGAATATCGCGAGGTGCTCACGTCGGCGGCGCTGCGGTTTTCAGAAGCTGTGCGGCTCCATCCGGGCAATGGTCAGGCTTGGGCGGATCGTTCCTATGTAAACTCCCTATCTGGCCATCTTGCGCCCGGGCAATTGGTGGAACTCGGACGCGAGTCAGAAGCCTACGCACGAAAGGCACTTGAGCGCTCAACCGACGTCGCCGAATTCTGGATACGTCTGGGGGTTTCTCTGGATATGCAGGGCCGTTGGGACGAGGCGAATCCGGCCTTTTACAGGGCCGTTGAGCTGGGTAAAATGAACAGCATAAATTGGTATTATCTTGCTTATCATCAGAGCCTTAGTATAAAAGGCAAAAGAGAGGTAAATAATAGTATTGTAAATTGTTTGCGTCTTGACCCAGCGAACCGTCTGGCGTTAGCTCTGCGCCAGAGAACGAGCTCCAACTAAAACAACTTCTTCCCCACCATGCCCCGAAATTTCCACCTCCGCTCTTGGATCGCCGCCGCGGTGCTTCTCTTCGTTCCAACGTTGTTGAGCGCCCAGCAGGCATCGCGCGTCGTGGGGCGGATTATCGCCGCTAAGGTGGTTGGTACGGTTATGGTGACCGATTCTCGTGCGCCGATGAAGCCATTCCGACTCGTCGAGCGGGGAGAGGTCACGGAGAGCCAAATCATCAACACAGGGGAAGATTCCCGTGTGCTGCTCGTCTTTTCAAACGGTGCTACGGTGAACGTCGGTGCGAAGTCGACGCTGGCCATCGAAGAATTTCTGCAGGACCCGTTCAGTCAGCCCATCAAAGTCAGCGAGCTGGTCGACGAGCCGACTACGTCCACCACCAAGCTGAATCTTATTCGCGGTGAAATGATGTCGAACGTGAAGCACCTACGCCGCGAGAAAGGATCGAGCTTCAGCGTGCAGACTCCCGTGGGCGCAGCCGGCATTCGCGGCACGACCTTCCAGATTGTTTATCGCGCTTCGGGCAATGTCGGCTCTTACGCTTTGCGGATGGTTGAAGGGAAAATCGCTTTGGACTTCGGCGGACGCTCGAAAAACATCGACGTCGAAAAAGACCAGCAGGTCGTGCTCGACGGCATTTCTCTCGATGCTTCCGGCCGTG
Organism: Nibricoccus sp.; assembly: GCA_047600805.1. Lineage (GTDB taxonomy): Bacteria > Verrucomicrobiota > Verrucomicrobiia > Opitutales > Opitutaceae > JADKHC01. The sequence continues at coordinate 2,551,028 of JASGKG010000001.1, read as the reverse complement.
TCGTTGCTCTTCCGTCCAGCATCAAGCTCTCGGATATTCCCGAATCGCTGAAAGCTTCTTTGTCGGCGGCGGCGCAGTCGCTGTCAGATGCGGCGGCAGTGATCAATTTCCCGCCACTACGTGCAGCGGAATCGCCCCAGCAGGCCTTCCCTCAGTCAGGTGGTTCGAGTGATTCGTCGGGCTCGGGTCCTGATGCAACAACGCCGAGCGGAGCGAGCAGCTCCAGCCTGCTGCCGTTGTCGCCTGTTCCGCCGGCGGTTCCACCGGCACCGCGCACGACTCCGGGTGACGGTCAGGCTTAAGTCGGTTCGGCGAAATCACCCCGACTGTAACTCCGGGCTGGAAGTGTAGTCCTCGCTTCCCTACGTTCTTGAGGCGTGGCCAAAACCGCCAAGAAGCCCCTCCTCAATCACCTGCTACGGTGGCTGCTTTTGTTGCCCATTCCCGTGCTGTGGTGTTTTGCGAGTCATTTGGGTTGGCTCGATTTCTTTGAGCACAAAACGGTGGACTGGCGTTTTCGGTCGCGCGGCGAACTCGATGCGCCGATCAAGATTGTTTACGTCGACATCGATACGGACGCGATCCAGCAGTATCGCTGGCCCTGGAACGCGAGGCGGTTCGCTCAATTGCTCGATGCTTTATTTGATGAAGGGCACGTGAAAGCGGTTGGGATTGATCTCGTTTTTTCCGAAAACAGCCTGCCTGAATTTGGACGGGAAGAACTCGTCGCCGGGCGCATGGAGTTAGGTAAAGCGATTCGCCGGCATCGGAACGTTGTGTTAGCCGCCAATTATGTGCCGGGCCCTGGATCAATGCAGGATCTGAGGCAGTTTCCTTTCGTTTTCGATGGTTTCACCGATCCGCAGAAGAACGACCTGCCTGAACTCCCCGCCTACCCATTGTTCGTCCAAAACAACAATGGCGGGTGGGGCATACCTGGAATTATCGACACCTATCTAGGTGAAACGCGATCCGCTCCATTCTTCGCGGATACGCCGGTTTGTACTTTTTATCCATTTTCGCTTGAGCTGGCGTTGATCTATTGGGGCCTCACGGAGGATGCGATTAAGCGGTTTCCCGATCACATGGAGGTGCGGCGTCCTGACGGCACGCTCGTAACCAGCATCCCGCTGCTCCGCGGCCAGCTTGTCGAAGTGAATTGGTTTTCTCCGTGGGTTTCACCAAAGAATTTACGCTGTAGTGTGGCGAATATCGGCGATTATCTCACCCAGCTTCAAAGTGCAGATTCGCAAAAGCAGAAACGCGGACGCGAGTTCTTTGACCAGTTTCAAGATGCGATCGTGCTGGTTGGCCCGGTGGACGTTTTGCTTCAGGATCTCAACAAGACCTCCTTCGATGAAGAGCCGGTGCCGCAAGTCGGTTTCCACGGCAACATGCTAAAGACATTGGTGACTGGCCGCTACCTTTCGCATCTCAGTGCGCGAACGGAAGACGGCATCACGATTTTACTCTCAGTTGTGATGTGCCTCTTGGCGACAGCGGGTGGTTCGAGAAGCGCACGTTTCAAGGTGTTCGCGGTTCTGCTCATGGGGGGGCACGTGGTTGCGTCGTTCTTTTTGTTCTCTCGTTATCACCTTGTCCTCCCGGTGGTGGCGCCGCTTGGAGCGGCGTTTACGACGAGTTTCACGGCTTTGGCCTGGCAGCTCATTTACGAGGAAAAACAAAAGAGCCGGATCAAGGTCCTTTTCGGAGCTTACCTTTCTCCGGATTTGGTGAACCGCATGGTGGAATCGGGCGAAGATCCCAAGCTCGGCGGTGCTGAGGTGGAAATAACATCGTTCTTCAGTGATATTCAGGATTTCTCGGCATTTGCCGAACTATTGTCGCCCGCCCAACTTGTGGAGTTGATGAACGAGTACCTCACCGTTTGCACCGATACGATCACGGAGCAGGGTGGCACGCTCGACAAATACGTCGGCGACGCCGTCGTGGCGATGTTTGGTGCGCCTTTGGCTCTGCCGGATCACGCGTATCGCGCCTGCGTAGCGTCGCAGTTGATACAATTGCGCCTTGCCGAACTGCGCGGCAAATGGTCGGAAGAGGGGAATAAGTGGCCTGCCATCGTGACGCACATGCACACCCGGATTGGCCTCAACAGCGGTATGACCGTGGTGGGCAACATGGGCTCGATGACGCGGTTTAATTACACGATGATGGGCGATAATGTAAACCTCGCCGCACGTCTCGAAGGAGCGGCGAAGAACTACGGGGTGGGCACCCTCATCACGGAAATGACGAAGCAGGCGGCGGAGAAACACGGTGACCGTTGTGTATTTCGCTTCCTGGATAAGATTGTGGTGAAGGGACGTTCGAGGCCGGTTTCCATCTTTGAAGTAGTTGGCCTCCGCGATAAACTCCCCCGCGCGACCCTGGAGTGTGTCGACGTCTTCAATCTTGGTATCGAACATTACCTCAAGCAGGAGTGGGGAATTGCAGCGAATCACTTCGCAAGAGCGGCAACGCTGGAGCCCGCGCGACCCTCCGCTGTGACGGGGATGGATGCGTCCACCGTGTTCCTAAAGCGCTGTTCGGCAATGATGCAAACGCCGCCTGGAAAAGATTGGGACGGCGTTTTCGTTCTGAAAACGAAGTAGCGCGAGAGCTCGGAACGCTGAAACAAAAAGCCCCGCCTGTGAGTGCGGGGCCGAAGCAGTTTGTTCTGCGGAGGTCTTATTTGAGAATCATGTCCTTCACCGTCTTGCCGGCCGGAATCATCGGCAGCACGTGTTCGGTATAAGGCACGATCACGTCGAGGACGTAAGGACCATCGTGGTTGAGCATCTCTTGGATGGCCTCGCGTAGTTCGTTTTTCTTCACGACACGACGGCCTTTCACACCGAAACCTTCAGCGATCTTCACGAAGTCGGGATACAGGCCACTTAGATTTTCCGGGCCGCCGATGTTGTTTTTATCGCCGAGAATCGTGTTGCCGCGGACGCTGTTGTAGAAGCGATCTTCCCATTGCACCACCATGCCGAGGTGCTGGTTGTTAAGGATCATCGCCTTTGCGGCGATCTTCTCGATTGCGGCGGTGGCGAGTTCCTGGACGTTCATGATGAATGAACCGTCGCCGTCGATATCGATGACTTCACGGTCCGGGCAGGCAACCTTGGCTCCGAGTGCGGCCGGATAACCAAAGCCCATCGCGCCGAGACCGAGCGAGCTGATGTACTGGCGCGATTTGTCGAAATTGTAGTACTGCGCGGCCCACATCTGGTGCTGGCCGACGCCGGTTGCGATGATCGCGTTGCCTTTGGTGAGTTCGTAAAGCGTGCGGACGGCTTCCTGCGGAATGATGTGCTTGCTCGGTTCGTAGGTGAAGGGGAACTCTTTCTTCCACTTGTTGATTTGTTCGTGCCAGGCCTCGGTGTCGGGCGCTTTGAACTTCGCCGCGGAGAGGAGCTTGATCAGCCGGCTGAGCGCGAATTTGACGTCGGAGCAAATCGGGAAATGGACGCGCTTGTTCTTGTTGTGCTCGGAGGCGTCGATGTCGATGTGGACGATTTTTGCTCCTGCAGCAAACCGGTTGACATCGCCAGTGATGCGGTCGTCAAAACGGGCGCCGAGGCAGAGCACCAGGTCCGACTGGTCGACGGCCCAGTTTCCGTAAGCGGAGCCGTGCATGCCGAACCATTTCATTGAGAGCGGATGCGATTCCGGGAATGCGCCAGCTCCCATCAGCGTGGTGGCAACGGGAATGTTGGTGGTCTCGGCGAATTTTTTCAGTTCGGCTTCGGCCCCGGCGGAAACGATGCCGCCGCCCACGTAGAGGACGGGCCGCTTGGCGTCGGCGATGAGGGCAGCGACTTTGTTGAGCTCGTCGTCAGTCGCGAAATTTTGCGGGTTGGCGTAGCTGCTGCGGAATTCCACCGTTTCCGGGAAAACGGGGGTGAAGCGCGCCTGCTGGACGTCCTTGGGAATGTCGATAACGACTGGTCCGGGACGACCGCTGCGCGCGAGGTGGAAAGCCTCTTTGAAGACGCGCGGAAGGTCGTTCACGTTTAGCACCAGGTACGAGTGCTTTACGATCGGCAGCGTCATTCCAAAGAAGTCCGTTTCCTGAAACGCGCTCTTGCCGATGTATTTTGAAAAGACCTGTCCCGTGATCGCGACCATCGGGATCGAATCCATGTAGGCGTCAGCGATGGCGGAAACCAAGTTGGTGGCGCCCGGGCCGCTGGTGGCCATGCACACGCCGACTTTGCCGGAAGCGCGGGCGTAACCCTCGGCTGCGAACGAGCCGCCTTGTTCGTGACGGGGCAGGATGACGCGGATCTCGTCACACGCGGCGAACGACTGGTGCAGTTCGAGCGAAGCTCCGCCGGGATACGCGAACACGACATCGACACCTTCCCGGATCAGGCACTGCACGACGGCGTCGGCGCCTTTCATTTCTTTGCCGGTCTGAGGTTGTTTGGCGATGGTGGCGGAAGACTTTTTCATGGGTTGTTAGCGCTCTAAATGAGGGCCAAAACAAATCCTTACGCCAGAGGAGACGCAAGCGCGGAAACGGCGATTCTCCCATCGGTGCTCTCAAGGGAATGCTATTGCACTTCTGCTGCACACGACGGACCCTCCAGAATGCTTAAATTTCTGTTTATCGGCGACATCGTGGGTCGCCCGGGTCGTGAAATTGTCGTGGAACGGCTGCGCCGTCTGCGATCCGAGCATGGCATCGATTTTGTGATCGCCAACGGGGAGAACGCGGCCGCTGGTGCCGGCATCACGGCAGCGATTGCTAAAGAGCTGCTCGCGTCGGGTGTCGACGCCATCACGTTGGGTGACCACGTTTGGGACCAGAAAGGTTGGGAGAGCGACATCAACGGTTTTGAGCGCGTGTGCCGTCCTGCCAATCTTCACGCGTCCTGCCCTGGCCGGGATCATGTAGTTATCGATGTTAAGGGATTTCGCCTCGCCGTACTCACCGTTTTGGGACGCCAATACGTCGGCATGAAGTCGGACTGCCCGTTTGCGTGCGCCGATCGTATGTTAAGTGAACTCAACGGAAAAGCGGACGGAGTGATGGTGGAGATCCACGCCGAAGTGACGTCTGAAAAGCAGGCCATGGGCTGGCACCTGGACGGACGCGCTTTGGCGGTTTTGGGAACGCACACGCACGTCGCGACCGCGGACGCCTCCGTGCTCCCCAACGGCACCGCTTTCATGTGCGACGTGGGCATGACGGGTCCTTACGCGAGCGTGCTCGGGCGCGAAGTGAAGCCGGTGATTGGCCGTTTCCTCGACGGGATGCCGCGACGCTTCGAAGTTGCGGAAAAAGACGTTCGTCTTTCCGCCGCTTTGGTGGAGTTCGATCCGGAGACCCGGAAGGCCACAAAGTGCGACCTTCTGGTCAGCAAAAGAAACAACTGAGTTTTAGCTGCGCGAGCTGCCGGCCTCTTCGTACACGCCGAGGTGACGATAGCGCTCGTAGCGCGTCTCCAAAAGCTCTTCCGGACCCATCGCACGAAGATCGTTGAGGTGCTTGATCAGCGTGTAGCGCAGCGTCTCGGCTGCTTGCTTGGGATCGTTGTGGGCTCCGCCAAATGGTTCGGCAATGACCTCGTCGACGACACCGAGCTTCTCCAAGTGATCGGCGTTGAGCTTGAGCGCGTCGGCTGCCTGAGGGGCGTTGGCGCGATCTTTCCAAAGAATCGCCGCGCAACCCTCCGGTGAAATGACGGAGTAGTAGCTGTTTTCGAAAATCAAAACGCGATCGGTGACGCCGATGCCCAGCGCGCCGCCCGAACCGCCTTCGCCCACCACGATGCCGATCGACGGCACGCGCAACATCGCCATTTCGCGTAGGTTCACCGCGATGGCCTCAGACACATGGCGCTCTTCGGATTCGATGCCGGGGAACGCTCCGGGTGTGTCGATGAACGTAATCACCGGCAGTCGGAATTTCTCGGCGAGGCGCATCAAGCGAAGGGCTTTTCTATAACCTTCTGGTTGGGGCATGCCGAAATTGCGTTGGATGTTTTCCTTGGTGTCGCGGCCCTTTTGTTGAGCGACCAACATCACCGGATTGCCTTCGAAAAACGCTGTTCCACCAATCAATGCGCGGTCGTCGTTGTATTGCCTGTCGCCGTGGAGTTCCTGGAAGTTTTGGAAAAGCAGTTCGATGTAATCGAGTGCGTACGGACGTTTGGGATGCCGCGCGATCTGCACTTTTTGCCAAGGAGTGAGGCTGGAATAGATCTCTCGCTGTGTGGCCGAAATCTTTCGTTCGATCGCCGTGATTTCCTCCGAAAGGTCGAGTTTGTTTTCGACGGAGCGCTGACGCAATTGGTCGAGCTGGGCACTCAGTTCGCGCAGCGGCTTTTCGAATTCGAGCGTGTAGATGGGCTTTTCCATTCGCGTTCACGTTAAAAAAATACGCAGGCATGTCAAATGACGGCGCGTCCCGTCTGGGTGTGGAATATTAGTTAGGGATTGTAATATCTGATCTTCCTGAAATTTAATACGCTAATTACCTCAAACAACTATGTGCGGCTTTATCGACCATCTATCCGGCTGGTGGGCAGGTCTAACGAACGCGCAGCAGGTCTTCTTCGGAATCGGCCTGATCGCGGGTTTCATCTCACTCATTCTGGCGTTGCTTGCTTTTCTTGGCCTTGAACATCACGACGCCATGGATGCCGTAGGTGCAGACATGGACCATGGCGGCGGCGGGATTTTTTCCGTCAAACCGCTGACAGGCTTCTTCCTAGGCTTTGGTTGGGTAGGCGGCCTGTCGTTGAAAGCGGGGCACAATGTACCGGTTGCGACTCTGATCGCGTTCACGTCGGGGGCGGCGGTCATGGCGGTGATTATCGCCATGTTCCGCGCGATCAACTCGATGCGAAGCGACGGCACGGTCCGCACGGCCGAAGCGCTTGGAGCGACTGGCACGGTTTACGTGACGCTTCCGCCTTCAAGAGCGAGTGGGGGACAAGTGATCGTTAACTTCTCCGGACGTCAGGAGACATTTGCTGCGTTGAACGCGAGCGACCGCTCTTTGCCGGCTGGCGAGAAAATCAAGGTCATCCAAGTCATCGATTCGCGGACGCTGGTCGTCGAACCGTTCGAGTGAACTAAATATTTTTCAACCAACATCTGAAATCATCCAGTTACCTGAACCTATGGACTTCTCCATAATTATTGCTATTGCATTGGGCGTTCTGTTTTTCGTGGTCATCGCCTCGACGTTGATCGCGCGTTATCGCATGTGTCCGCCGGACCGGATCTTGGTCGTGTACGGCAAGCTCTCCAACGGCCAATCCTCGCGGTGCTATCATGGTGGATCGACCTTCGTGATGCCGTTCTTCCAGAGCTACGGTTACCTCGACCTCACTCCGATGAACCTCGAAATCGAATTGAGGGGCGCTCTCTCAAGTCAGAACATTCGCATCGACGCGCCCGCAGCGTTCACGATCGGCATCTCGACCGATCCCGAGGTGATGCAGAATGCCGCCACCCGACTCCTGGGTCGGAACCTTGACGAGGTGCAGCAGCTCGCTTCCGAAATCATCATGGGCCAGATGCGCGTGGTGTTTGCCTCGATGACGATCGAGGAAATCAACAACGACCGCGAAAAATTGATCGCCGCCATTACCAAAGGCGTTGAAGTCGAGCTTCACAAGATCGGTCTGCGGATGATCAACGGCAACATCCGCGACATCAAAGATCTTTCTGGCTATATCGATGCGTTGGGCAAAGAAGCCGCCGCGAAGGCGATCAACGATGCACAGATCAAGGTGGCCCAGGAAAACCAGCGCGGTGCCATCGGCAAGGCGGAGGCCGAGCGCGAACAGGCGATTCGCGTAGCCACGGCGCAAGCCGAGGCCCGTAAAGGCCAGAACACTGCTCAAGTCGTTATCGCCAAATCTGACGCAGATCTCGCTTCTGAACAGGCCGAGGCCAAACGACGCATTGAAGCCGCTCAGAAAGTGGCTGAGGCCCGCGCGTTGCAGGAAGGTTACAAAGCCCAACAGGAAGCCGAATTGGCACGCGCTGCCCGCGAAAAAGCGCAACAGCAAGCTGATCAAATTGTCCGTGCGGAAATTGAAAAGGAACGCATCCGAATCGACGCAGAAGCCAAGGCGGCGCAGGCGAAGATCATGCAGGAAGGTCAATCGGCCGCTTACGTGATTCAAAAAGACGCCGAGGCCGAAGGTGTGAGGCGTGTGGCTGAAGGCGAGGCGGCTGGTATCCGCGCGAAACTTACAGCAGAGGCCACCGGTATTCAGGCGAAACTTACGGCTGAGGCCGAAGGCACGCGGGCGTTGCTCGACGCGAAAGCGCAAGGTTTCGAAAAGCTCCTGCGTGTAGCGGACGATACTTCCGGCGCGACACAGTTGTTGATTGCGGAAAATATTGTTCGCATCGCCGAGATTCAGGCCGGTGCGATCAAGGGCCTGCACTTCGAGAAAGTCGTGGTGATGGGCGGTGGTGCCGGTGGCCAGGCTGCCGGTCCGGGACAGTTCGTGCAGGATCTCTACAAAGGCGTTTTGCCGATCAATGAACTGGCGAAAAGTGTCGGGCTGACGCTGCCGTCATTCCTGGGAAGTTCGGCGGGCGCTGCGGCGGAGACGAAAATACCGCAGCCTCCAGCCGACGGCGCCAAATCGTAATTTTCAGCACGGTTTTTGGCGGAGTAGCCTTCGGGCCCGTTGCTTAGCGCGACGGGCCTTTTTGTTTACAGGTCATGGCGACGACGGTCTGCGAGCTTGCGCTCTGTCGATGGCAAGTAGATAAAGATGGCGTGATTACCCCTTCCGGCTGGATGACGGTGTTGACGAAAAATGTCCTCAAGGCGCTGGGCCTGTTGTTTGCCGCCTGGATGCTTTCGGTGAGCGCCTTTGCAGCGCCGCAGTGGCATTTTTTGGAAACGCCGCGGTTTACCGTCGTCTCACAGATTTCGGAGAGAGAGACGCGGAATTGGGCGAATAAATTCAATCAGTTCATCGACGAGATGGGTGGTATCGTCCGGTTCGACGAGAAGTATTTACCGAAGCTCACGATCGTGATTTTCGGGCGCAACAAGGATTTCGCGCCTTATCGGCCCTTGGGAAAAGATGGCAAAGCTCAGGACTGGGTGGCGGGTGTTTTCTCAAGGCAGGATTGCTGGGGCGTCATTGGTTTGGCCGAGGATGCCGAGGACGAGGCGATGAGGAGGCTCGTTTACCACGAATGCGTCCACTGGCTGGTGAGCGCCTATGATCGTGTATTCCCGAAATGGTTTGATGAGGGACTCGCGGAGCTCTTCTCGACGCTTGAGGTGGAAAAAGGGCAGATAGTGATTGGTAAACCAATCGAATCTCACGTTGTGCTTTTGAGGGGGGAATCACCGCTGCCCATTCAAAAACTGCTGCTCGTTTCTTCGTCTGACCCGCTTTTCAACGAGACGGATCGCACCGGAATCTTTTACGCTGAGTCGTGGGCCTTCGTGCACTACCTGATGTGCGGAGATAAGAAAGGGAAGCGCGGGACGATCGGAGATTTTTTAAACGCGTTCTACAGCAACGCATCTGTGGAGGAGGCGTTTCGTTCGGTATTCGGAATGGATTACGGCGAAATGGACAAGGCCTTGCGCGAATACCTGCGGCAAGGACGATATTTTATGGCTAAACGCCCGTTGCCCGACACGAAGCCGATCACCGCTCCGTTCCAGTTGGCTCCTCCTGCATTCGTTGAAGTGGCGTTGGCTCGGTTGGCGTACGGGACGGGGCGAACAGAGACAGCTGAAAAACACGTTGGGTCAGCTTTGCGCATCGATCCCAACTACGCGCCGGGCTACGTGATGAAAGCTTGGGGGCTTCAGTATGGAGACGGCGTGGATCAATTTCTAGAATCAGCGGAAAAGGCGGCTCAACTGGGCGCGTCAGACTCGGAAGTGCTCTACTTGCTAGCCCAAGCCAAATTCAAGAAAGCGCACACGCTTGGAGGTATTCCTCCCAAAGAGGCGAGGGAAATAGCAGGACTGCTCGAGCGAGCGATCGACGGGCTCCCTTCGCTCAAATACGCGTACGTGAATTTGGCCAGTGTCCTCGGCTGGGTCGAGAAGCTCAACCAGAATGACGTCAACCACGTCGTCCAAGGGCGAAAGCTTTATCCAGACGAGATGGCGATTGTGATTGGTTGGATTTACGTTTTGCGGAATCAAGGTTACAAAGAGAAAGCGGTGAAAATGTTAGGCGAAACGCTTTCGGTGGCTGAAAAGTTGAACGCCGACCAGTTGAAGCAGTTGCGGTCGCTGCGGATGGCGTGGGACGTGAACGATACTCAGCAGCAAGCATCCCAGTTGATCGAAGCCCGGCGGTACAAAGAGGCGGTCGAAATACTCGACGGTCTGGCAAAACGAGGAATTCCGGTAGAAGCGCGCGGTTATGTGGCGCAGCAGCGCGGGAATGCTTTGGCGTTTGCCACGTTTGACGAGGCCGACGCTGCGCGCAAAGAAGGGCGCGTGGACGAGGCGAGAAAGTTGTACGAGAGCCTTCTCACGATGAAAGCCGCCCCACCGTTTCTACGTGAAAAAGCGAAAACGCATTTGGCCGGTCCGCCGAAAGGCAATCCCGAGCCGACGGATTCTGAGCAATAAAAAAAGGCGCCGTGGAGATGGCGCCTTGGTGGAGGGAGTTTGATACGGTGCGCTTAAGCAGCCGGGACGATGCGGACGCTCTCGATGGCCACGCGCTCGATGGGCGTGCTGCGCTCGGGGCCGCTGCACGGAACCGTCGCGAGACGCTCGAGGACGTCGTCGCCGGCGGTGAGTTGGCCGAACGCGGTGTATTGCTTGTCCAAGAAGCGAGCGTCGCCGTGGCAGATGAAAAATTGGCTGCCAGCGGAGTCGGGGTGCGCCGAGCGGGCCATTGAAATCACGCCGCGGACGTGTGGCTTGGAGTTAAACTCGGCTTTGATCTGGTAGCCAGGACCGCCCGTGCCGGGCATGCCTTTGCCGCCGGCTTTTGTGTTGGGGCACCCGCCCTGAATCATGAAACCTTTGATGATGCGGTGAAACGCGGTGCCGTCGTAAAAGCCTTCGCGGGCTAGCTTCTTGAAGTTTTCGACGGTCTTGGGAGCGACATCGGGCCAGAAGGCGATGGTGATATCGCCGTAGGCGGTTTTGATGATCGCGGTCTCGTTGGCAGTGGCGGGTGTACTCATAAAGAAGCGAACAAGGCCTCGGAAACGTTTCCGCGCAAGCAGATTTCCGCCATTGCGGAATGCTGCTCAAGCTGCCACAGATGAAACCTCTTTCTGTAGACCCATGGTTTATTTCGTGCTCGGCGTAGCCACCGGTGCGCTCGCCCTTTTCCTCTTCTACTATCGCGCCCAGCGTCAGCTGGAACGGATGGCTGCGGAAAAAAAAGTCGTTACGGAGGAGACTCAAATCGTAGTCGATTTCATGCACCACATGGCGCAAGCGCTGGGAGAAAATCCGCGCCGCGACGAGCTCTACCAGCGCATCGTGCATGCCTCGATTTTGTGCACGGGCGCGCTCAGCGCGTGCATTTTCGAACGCACCTCGGAGAACATGATGCGCGGAGCGGCGCTGGAAGGTTTGTTTCCTCCGCATCGACCGCTGCCTGAGTCCGTGAAGGGCCGACTGACTTCGCGCGCAAAGTTTATCGAGCAGGTTTTAAAGTCGGAGTCATTTCCCGTGGGCGAAGGTGTAGTGGGGCGCGTGGCCGACACCGGCAAAGCCGAACTCATTACGGACGCGGCCTCCGATCCGCGTATTGTCAAACATGACGACCCCGCTTTGGCCGTGAAGTCGGTGATCGCAGTGCCTTTGGTGTTTAGGGATCGGTTTTTCGGAGTGCTCGCGGTGACAAACCCGGCTGACGGCCAGCCGTTCAACGAGACCGATCTTTCCCTTGTGCAATCGCTCGCCGAGCAGGCGGCGCTGGCGCTGCACAACGCCGACTACCTCAGCTACCAGATTGAAAAGAACCAGCTCGACATGGATTTGTCCCTGGCGAGTGGTATTCAGCAGATGCTTTTGCCACGCGAGGCGCCGAAGATCAAAGGCCTCGATATCGACGCACGCTACATACCAGAACAAAAAGTGGGCGGCGACTTCTACGATCTTTTCGCCCTTTCCGAGACGCGGCTCGGCGTGGCGATAGCGGATGTTTCGGGCAAGGGGATTCCGGCTTCGCTGCTGATGGCGATTTGCCGGACGAATCTGAGGCAGATCGCACCGCGTTACGACTCGCCGGCGAAAGTGTTGACCGAGCTGAATCGAGTGCTCTCCGGCGATCTTCGGAAAGACCTCTTTATCACGATCGCGTATGCGGTGATCGACTCTGCGGAAAACGAAGTGGTGTTTGCTCGCGCCGGTCACGAACTGCCATTGTTTCTCCGGCACGTCGGGAGTGGCTTGAGTTCCGAGTACGTCGGAGCCGAAGGCATGCCGCTGGGTTTGGTCGATCCGGATCTTTTTGAGGCCGTCATCACTGACCGCCGCGAATCGCTGAAACACGGCGAGGTGCTGATTCTTTACACCGACGGCATCACCGAAGCGCCCAACAACGAAGGCAAGGAATTCTCCGGGACGCGTCTGGCGGAGCGGGTGCGCAGCATCTATACCCGCACCGCCCGGCAGATCAACGATGGCATCCTCGATGCCGTGCGCCGTTTTTCAGGGGGTGCGACGCAGCGCGACGACTTAACCGTCGTGACGGTGAAACGGGTTTAAGCAGGCCGTCGAAGCTGTACTCCCTGGGCTGAGATGCGGCTGTTCGCGGAATCGCAAAACCGATTTGCCTCCCTCGAGGCGGAGCGTTCAGTCTAGCTCTCCATGTCAAACGCCGCCGCTCCCAAAATCGATCGATTCTCATTACCCGACGCTGCCGGTCACTTCGGGGTTTATGGAGGCGTTTATGTGCCCGAGACGCTTATGACGGCGCTGGCGGAGCTGGATCGCGCGTACGAGGAGGCGAAAGCCGATCCGCAGTTCCAAGCGGAGCTCAAACACCACCTCGAGGAATTTGCCGGCCGACCGACGGAGCTCTATTTTGCGGAACGCCTCACGAACCATATCGCTGGGGCAAAGATTTACTTTAAACGCGAGGACCTGCTGCACACCGGAGCGCACAAGATCAACAATGCGCTCGCCCAGGTTTTGCTCGCGCGTCGCATGGGCAAAAAACGCATCATCGCTGAAACGGGTGCGGGCCAGCACGGTGTGGCCACGGCGGCGGCCTGCGCAAAGTTCGGCCTGGAATGTGTTGTGTACATGGGCGCAGTCGACATGGAGCGTCAGGCGTTGAACGTCTTCCGCATGCGGCTGATGGGCGCGGAAGTTCGTGGTGTCGAGGCGGGGCAGAAAACGCTCAAGGAAGCGATCAACGAGGCCATGCGCGATTGGGTGACGAACGTGCGCAATACCCATTACGTTTTAGGTACGGCGTATGGTTCCCACCCGTATCCCAAAATGGTGCGCGATTTCCATCGCGTGATTGGTCAGGAAGCGAAGGAGCAGATTTTGGCTCGCGAAGGCCGTTTGCCCGACGAACTGATCGCTTGTGTGGGCGGCGGCAGCAACGCCATCGGTTTGTTCTTCGAATTTTTGGAGGAACCGAACGTTCGCATGGTCGGTGTGGAGGCCGGTGGCCGCGGCATCAAACGTGGCGATCACGCTGCGCGTTTTGCCGGTGGACGTTTGGGCGTGTTGCAGGGAGCGAAGACTTACGTTTTGCAAGATGGCGATGGCCAAATCGACCTCACGCATTCGGTGAGCGCCGGGCTGGATTATGCGGCCGTGGGGCCGGAGCATGCGTTTTATCGCGAGCGCGGCCGGATCGATTTCGCGTATGCCTGCGACGATGAAGTTCTGGAAACCTTCCAGCTTTGCTCGCGGCTCGAAGGCATCATTCCGGCGCTCGAATCGACCCATGCCTTGGCCTATGCGCTCAAGCGGGCGAAGGAGTTGCCCAAGGATAAAATTATCATCGTTAGCCTGAGCGGTCGTGGCGACAAAGACGTGCAGCAGGTCCAGGCGATGTTGAAGAACGTGAAGTAACCGCGCGTTTTGCGGTCTTGTCATTTGGCCCTTTTGAGTTGTTGATCCTTTTATGAAAAGCATGACCGGTTTTGGTCGGGCGACATCCTCGCTCGGAGCGCAAACTCTCACGGCGCAGGTGAGCTCGGTGAATCGCAAGACGCTCGATCTCACGGTTTCGCTTCCTGAAGAATGGGAGCCGCTCGAGCCGGCCATCAACGATCTCGTTCGCAAATACGCGTCGCGGGGCAAAGTCCACGTGAACCTTGAACTGACGGGTGCCGCAGGCGCGCAGATTGTCGAATGGGACGAAGCAGCGAGTTCGGAAGTGTTGGCAAAGCTCAAGGATCTCGCCGCCAAGCAAAGTGTGCCGTTTGCGCCGACGACGGATCTCCTCTGGCAGATTGCGAATTCCCAACGCAAAGCCACCGCCGTGCCGCCGTCGGATGTCGCGGAACCGATCGTTTTGGCGACGCTGGAAAGCGCGTTGAAGGCTTTTGCCGAGATGCGCGCCAAAGAAGGGGCGGCCTTGCTGGCGGATTTTCTGGCCCGTTTGCAGATTTTGCAAAACCACGCCGTGGCGGTCGGTGAGCGGGCTCCGCAGATTCCGAAAAACTATCGAGAGCAACTCACGCAACGGCTGCGCCAAGCTGGATTGGAGCTAGATCTCAACGATGAGCGCGTGCTCAAGGAGATCGCGCTCTTCGCCGACCGTTGCGACATTTCGGAGGAACTTACCCGTCTTCGCAGCCATTTCGAACAATTCACTTCGTTGCTGAAAAGTTCGGGCGAGATCGGTCGAAAGGCGGAGTTTATTCTCCAAGAAATGGGTCGGGAAGTTCACACGATCGGCAGCAAGGCCAACGACCTGACGATTTCTCGCAACGTCATCGAACTGAAGAACGAACTCGAACGCGTGCGCGAGCAGATCGCCAACGTGGAATAAAAGCGCGACGCGCTCTGAACGCGGCGTGGAGGCGCCGCTGAAACAAGAGCGCTGCCGGTTGTGACTAGTTGGGACTATTTGCCGTTCGCGCTGCTGTACATCGCGACGAGAGCGGCGCCGATGGCCTGGGAAAGCTCGCCCAGCGAGGCCGCGACGATTTTCATCCGCGCGCGTTGTGCAGGAAAGAGGTAGGGCGCGGCAGCTTCGCGCATGAGACGCAAATAGCGCTCGCGGAATTCTGGTGTGGTCGCTTCGGGGTCGATCAAACCGCCACCGATAACCACGTATCCCGGATCGAGAGCCATCGTGAGGTTGGCGATATGCAGTCCCATGGCGCGGGCTTGGAAATCGAAAATTTCCAAGGCGAGCGGATCGCCCTTTTGGGCGCGGGTGCGGAGCGAAAGAACCTTTTCCTTGGTCGGGGAGGTCGATGTCGCTAGCTCGTGGTTTGGAAATTTCTTCAGCGTGTCCTCAAGCAATTGGCCCAAGCCGGAGATCGTCGTGTAAGCTTCGACGCAGCCCCAGTCGCGCCCGCAACCGCATTTGTAGGGACGCACGCCGCCGAGCAAGTGGAGAGGCGCGGGCATGTGACCAGCTTCCATGCCGGCAAGGGTGTCGCCGTCGAGCGGCATGCCATTTTGATCGATGTAGGCGGTGCCTAAACCCGAACCGGGCGCTAGCATTAAAACAGACGCTTTTCGTCCGCCCCGCACGAGGCAAGCCTCGCCGACGCCGCCCAAGTTGCCGTCGTTTCCAACGACGAGCGGAATCGAGCGACCTGCTGCGGCCGAAAGCGCGCGGCTGTAGTCGGCATGAAAATCCCAGCCTTCGAAACTGGCCGGTAGATTGGCGCTGTGGTCAAGCACGCCGTAGCTCTTGTACGGCCCGGGGATAGCCAAGCCGACGCCCTTGACGTGTGCCCATGTCAGCTGGTTTTCTGTGAGAAACTCGTTGGCGCCCTGTATCCAGCCTTTCACGACGGCTTCGCGTCCGTCCTGGGACTTGGTGGAAGTTTGAAGGAGTTTGTGGGAGACGATGGAACCGTCCTTGGCCCAAATGCCGCCGGTCTTGGAAGTGGTTGCGCCGCTATCGGTGCCGATAAAAACGTCTTTGCTGCTCATAAAATGATAAGCGTGCAGTCCCCGATAGGGCAGTGACACGCTGAGAGGACTCTTTCGTTAGAGTGAACTGAATCGGACGATTCGCAAAAGATCTCTTTGCCTTGGCGTGGTGCTGGGGATCAGGCCGCGGAAGTCGGTGCGCGGGGTGTCGAGTTTCGAAAGGAGTACAAAAGGTACAGGCCAACACCTACGCAGATGCCGCAGTCGGCGATGTTGAAGGTGGGGTAAACGTAACTGCCAAAATGAAAATCGAGGAAGTCGATGACGTGGCCGTAAACGAGCCGGTCGACCAGATTTCCGATGATGCCGCCGCAGAGCAGTCCGAAACTAATTTGAACTGCGCGCAGTTTGAGTCCCAGCGAGTGACGCCACCAGAAAATCGCAGTGAGCGTCACAACAGCGAGAAGGGCGAGCATCGTGCTTCTGCCGGCAAACAGACTCCAAGCGGCGCCAGTATTGCCGACGTGAATGAGGTAGAAAAAGCCGCGGACGAGGGTGACGTCAGTATGCGAGTTGTGCAGGTGCTGCGGATTATAGGGCAGCACCTGCACGATCACGAACTTCGTAAGCTGATCGAGGATGAAGACGCCGAGCGCGAGTGACAAGAGCCAGCGATAGGCCAATATCCGCTGCAGACGCGGCGCCGGGGTGGCGCCGGTCGTGGTTGAAGCGGGAGGTGGCGCGCTGAGTTCGCTCACTCGTCGTCGCCGCCGCCGTCTTCGATCTTCGCACCGTCTTCACCGAGTTCGCCGAACAAGCCAGCGGACGTGCGGGTGCGCATACGATTACGCTCAATTTCTTTTTGCGCCTCGGCAGAATAGCGGGTGAAGGGAACCGCAGAGAGGCGTTCCTTGGCGATCGGCTTGCCGGTGATTTCGCAGGTGCCGTAGGAGCCGTCTTTGATGCGCTTGATGGCGGCATCGATTTCCGTGAGCGCTTCTTGTTCGCTTGAGACCAAGCTGAGCGCGAAATCGCGATCGAAGGTGTCGGTTCCGGCGTCGGCCATATGTTGGCCGTAGCTGGAAAGATCGCCGGCGTCGTCCTTGGCGGAACGCTTGAGAGTTTCTTCGCTGTGAAGCGTGATGCCCTCCGTCAAATGGTTGCGGAGGTCGAGCAGCAGCTTGTAATAGCGGCGGAATTTTTCCGGGACGGTTTCGACGTCTTCTTCCATGGGCGGTTTGGTGGCGCGCTTGGGATTGAAGCCGAGAATGTCGGAGAGAGACGCAGCTTTTACGTGGTTAGGCTGTGCGGGTTGCGCAGTCTTGGTGACATCGACGGTTTTGCCGGTTTTCGGAGCAGGCTTGGCTGCGGCCGGTTTGGCTTCAGCCGTTTCGGGCGAGGCTTTGGCGGTCGTTTTTGCGATCTCGCGAACCTCATCGAGGCTGAACGCGATGGGCTTGGACGCTTTTTTGTTTCCGAGAATGCGGCTGCGGAGGAGTTCGCGTGCGGACTCCTTCTTGTCGGTGGAATTGGTTTTTTTATTATCGTTGGACGGCACTGCAGGTTTTGGCTTCGGCTCGTCGGCCGGTGGTTGCTTGTTTGTTACGGGAGCCGGTTTGGGCGCGGGCTTTTTCGCGGGGGCGGCTACAGGTTTCTTTTGGGGAGCAGGCTTCTTCACCGTCTTTTTGGGAGCGGGCTTTTTGGCGTGGGGCGCGGGTTTTTTGAGCTTGGCCATAATAGATCGGATTGGGGGTTCTAAGATTTAGCCTTGAAATTTTAACGCCTCAGCGCACCGCGGACAGACTTGCGCCTGTGCCACGGTTTCGAGCGCCGGTACCCAACGCCAGCAACGCGGACAACGTGCGTGCCCGAGTTCCTGACAGGGACGGATATGAATGGTCAAAGAGGGAGCTGAAGCGGAAGCGAGTGCGACATGCGAAACGATGAAAAGCTCCGGCAAAAAGTCATGGTGCTTCTGTAGGAGTTTTCCAGCATCGCTGTCCGGAGAAACACTCAGAGTGACAGCGGCGTCGAGTGACTTGCCGAGTTTTCCGGCGGCCCGATGTGGTTCGATCGTCTCGTTAACTTGTGCGCGAATCTTGAGCAGCGCGGTGATCTCGGCATCGATTTCCGGATTCGTCCAAGCAGCCGGCGCTTCGGGCCAATCCTGCAGATGAATCGAGTCGTCCGTGTATTCCTTTTTCGCCGTTCCGAACGACCAAGCCTCGTCGGCGGTGAACGTCAGCACGGGAGCGAGGAGTTTCACCAGCGCTTGGAAAATATGGTAAATCGCAGTCTGCGACGAGCGGCGCAGCGGGCTTTGAGTGCCGTGCGTGTAGAGACGGTCTTTAAGGATGTCGTGGTAAACCGCGGACAGCGTGGTCGAACAGAAATGGTTGCAGAGCTGATAAACGCGGTGGAATTCGTAGGCCTCGTAGGCCGCGGTGCATTCCTTGATCAACGCAGCGGTATGATGAAGCGCCCAACGGTCCAGCGTATCCATCTGTTCGATAGGAACGAGATTCTTTGCCGCATCGAAATCGAAAAGGTTCGAGAGCTGGTAGCGGAACGTGTTGCGAAGAAGGCGATACGACTCGGCAACGATGTTCAAGATGCTCGACGGATCCTTCAGGTCTTTGTCGAGATCGGAGACGCGGATGTCGTCGGTGAAATTCTGCGAGGCGATCCACAGGCGGATCACGTCGGCGCCGTATTGCGCGATGTAGTTGTCGGAGGTCGGAGGTTTTTCGTACTGGCCGGACTTGGAAATCTTTTTGCCGTCTTTGCCGACGATGAAACCGTGAGTGAGCACGCGCTTGTACGGGGCGCCGCCTTGAGCGATGACGCCGGTCCAGAGCGAAGATTGGAACCAACCGCGATGCTGGTCGCTGCCTTCGAGATAGAGGTCGGCCGGCCATTGCGTGCCACCTTGGCCATGTTTGAGGACGGCCGCGTGTGACGAACCAGAATCTATCCACACGTCGAGCGTGTCGCGACCGCAGGTGAGTTTGTCAGCGGCGGGCCAGCCGGCGGGAAGCGTGACCCCTTCCAGGATTTGCGCGGGTGTGGCATTGTACCAGAAATTCGTGCCCTGCTTTTCGATCTTGGCGGCGACGGCGCGGACGACGGAACCGTCGAGGTAGGCGGTTTTCTTTTCGTCGTAGAAGGCGATGATCGGCACGCCCCAGGAACGCTGGCGGCTAATGCACCAGTCGGGACGGGCTTCGACGGCGCCGCGGATGCGTGACTCGCCCCAGGCCGGAATCCACGCGACTTTACCGATAGCGTCGAGTGCGGTTTTGCGTGTGTCGTTTTTGTCGAGCGACACGAACCATTGGTCAACGGCACGGAAAATAATCGGCGTTTTCGAGCGCCAGCAGTGCGGGTATTGGTGCGTGTATTTTTCTTTCGCGAGCAGCGCTCCGGCGGCATCGAGCTTTTTTAGGACGGCGATGTTGGCGGGTGAAGTGCGCTTCTTTTCCAGGTCTTCGACGGTTTCGAGGCAGCTCAGGCCCACCATGTCGGCCGGGACTTTGCCGTCGTCGAGGTATTTGCCGTCGTCGCCGACCGGGCAGTAGATCTCGAGCTTGTATTTGAGGCCGGTGAGATAGTCTTCGGAGCCGTGGCCGGGAGCGGTGTGCACGCAACCGGTGCCGCTGTCGGTCGTGACGTAATCGGCGAGCACGACAGGCGAGGCGCGATCAATAAATGGATGACGCGGGGCGAGCTTTTCGAGTTCGGCGCCCTTGACCGTTTTCAGAATCGCGGGCTGGGCTTCCACCTTTGCGGCGGTTAAAACCGAGCTGAGCAACGGCTGTGCGACGATAATCGATTGTGAGCCGAGATCTGCGACCACGTACTCAACGTCCGGGTGAACGGCGATCGCGAGATTCGCGGGGATCGTCCACGGCGTGGTCGTCCAGATGACGACGAAAAGCGGTTTGTCCGTGGGCAGGCCGAACTTTTTGGCTTCTTCTTCCGGCACGCGGAACTTCACCCAAATCGAAGGGGAAACGTGGTCCTTGTACTCGATTTCGGCTTCGGCGAGCGCGGTTTCAAAAGGGATGGACCAATAAACCGGTTTCTTCGAGCGGTAGACCAAACCCTTTTCGACAAACGCGGCGAACGTGCGGATGATGTCGGCCTCGTAGGCGGGAGCTTTGGTTTTGTATTCCGATTTCCAATCGGCGAGCACGCCGAGGCGCTTGAATTGGGAGGTTTGTTTCTTGATCCAGGTTTCGGAAAATTCGTCGCACAGCGTGCGCATCTCTGCCGTCGTGATGGTCTTTTTATCGGCCTGCAGTTGGCGCATGACCTTTTGTTCGATCGGCAAACCGTGGCAGTCCCAGCCCGGGACATACGGTGTGCGGTAGCCGCGCATCGACTTGTACCGCAGTACAATATCCTTGAGCGTCTTGTTGAGCGCAGTGCCGATGTGGACGTCGCCGTTGGTGAACGGCGGCCCGTCGTGGAGCACGAAGACCTTGTCGTTTGGGGCGCCATCGCCGCTGCCTCTTTTCTTCTGAATAGCGCCGTAAAGGCCTAACTTTTCCCAATGCGCCAAGCGGGCCGGTTCGCGGCCAACGAGGTTCGCTCGCATCGGAAAATCCGTTTTCGGGAGCTGCAACGTGTCTTTCAAGTCTTGCGCCATGCCAAAGAAAAGCGCGGAAGGCTATGCAGGAGCCCCCCTGAGTCAAGGGTAGACCCCTATTGAAGTGACAAGACGGCCGGTTACCCAAAGATCGAGCGGGGAGCCTCGCGAGGCGTTGCGAGGGGAGTGCGTGGGGTCAGCGCGCTGCTTTTTCGCCCAACGTGAGCCCTGCGCGCAGGCAACTCTGTAGCGAAATGCCGTTGCGGGCCTGACCACCGATATAAAGGCCGCCGTAGGACTGTTCGCAGGTTTCGATGGCGTCCTTGAAGCGCTCGTAACCTAACTCGTACTGAGGAATAGAGCGTGGCCAGTGGTTGTGACGGAAAAATACGGGTTCGCCGGTGATGCCGAGAAGCTGGCGGAGCTCGGCCAAGATGCTGCTGCGCACGTCGGTTTCCGAAGAGCGGCTGATTTCGGGGTGAAGAGAACCGCCGGCCATCACCGTGAGCGCGACGTGGCCTGTCGGCGCGCGATTTGGGAACAGCGTGGAGGAAAACAACACGCCCAAGACGCCTCGTTTTTCTACTGCGGGGATGAGCACGCCGTATCCATCGAGCGGGTGAGCTATTTGCTCGCGCCGGAAACCGAGAAAGAGCGAGGCGAGCGGCGGGTGAAGCACTTCGCCCAGCACGGCCAGCGGCCGACGGGCGTCAGAATCGAACGTGATTTTGGCCAACGCCTCGGCGGGCAGCGCGAGCACGACAGCGCCAAATTCTTCCGTTTGCCGAGCGTCGTTCTGCGTCCAAGTTACCCGCCAGGGTGCGCCGAGAGCGGTGCGAATATTTTCCACCGTGGCGTTCAGGACAATCGAGCCCGGCCGAAGCCGGTGCGCGAGAGCGTTGACGAGAGATTGGAGACCGTGTCGGAACGAAACGATGTGGCTGGTGCCTTCGCCGCGGGCTTTGCGCGCTTTGCTTTGAGCGCGTTGTCCGCGAATGATCGAGCCGTGCGTTTTCTCAAACTCCAGTAGTTGCGGGAAAGTATGTTGCGTCGACAGCCGGGTTGGATCGCCCGCGAAAATACCGGAGACGATCGGGTTGAGCGCGTAGTCGGTGACCTCCTGGCCAAAGTGCGCGGTGATCAGTTCGGCGAGCGCAACGTCGTTGCCCCTGTCTTGTGGTTTAGCCCAAAGTTCCGAAACCAACTTGCGCTTCGTGCGGGCCGAAAACAGTTCCGTGCTCCAAAGATCGAAAGGCGACATCGGCGCAGCGCGGAGTTTTCCGTCACGGACGATGTAGCGGTTTTTTGCTGCGGGACTGGCCAACACACGTTCGTTTTCGAGCGCGAGTTCTGAGATGAGCGCGCGGGTTTCGTGGTGTGATTCGTGAAGCGTGTTTGGCCCCGCTTCGATCAGCCAGCCGTCCGTTAGTTCTGTTCGTACCGCGCCGCCGACACGTGAACTTGCCTCAAACAGCAGCACGCGCCGGCCCAAGCGTGTGAGCTGATAGGCTGCAGCCAGACCGGTTGCGCCAGCGCCGATCACGGCGATGGGTTTGAGGCTTTGGTCGGTGGGACGCATGGCTGGTTAGTTTTTCCAACCCGTGACGGTGTCGACGAGCGCCTGCATGCACTCGAGTTTCGCGGCGGGCGTGATGCCGTGGCCGAGGTTGAAAATGTGTCCGTTGGAGCCGCGCATCGACTCGAGCAAACGCGTCGCGCCCGCGCGAACGATCTCCGGCGTCGTTTGCATGAGCACCGGGTCGAGATTGCCTTGAACTGCGACATTGGCGGGAAGATTGCGGCGGACGACCGCGAGATCGCAGGTCCAATCCACGCTCACCACCTTCACACCGGCAAAAGCCTGGTCGGTGATCTGCGGGGCTGTGCCTTTGGCGTACAGGATCACGGGAAAATCGCGCGGCAGTTCCTTAACGATTTGCCTGATCCAACGCAGCGAGGCCGCCTCGTAATCCGGGCCGGCGATGATGCCGCCCCACGAATCGAAAATCTGGATCGCGTCGGCGCCTGCGCGGATCTGCATCTTGAAATATTCGATCAGCGCCGCCGTGAGTTTTTCCAGGAGCGCATCAAACGTCGCCCGATCCGTGTAGAAAAGGAGTTTGATGCGCTCGAAATCTTCCGTGCTGCCGCCTTCGACCATGTAAGTGGCGAGAGTCCAGGGGGAACCACCGAAACCCAGTAAAGCTTTTTGCCCGGCGAGTTCCTTTTTGAGGAGAGCGAGTGTTTCGGCGACGTAGTTCAGGCGTTCGGGAACGTGGGCAGGCGCGGCCAACGCGTCGACTTGTGCGCGCGTTTCGAGGCGATAGGCCATGGCGATGCCGCCTTCTTCGCGAAAGCTGTAGGCCTGTCCGAGTGCCTCGGGGATCACGAGAATGTCCGAAAACAAAATCGCCGCATCGAGTGCGAAGCGACGCAACGGCTGCAGGGTGACCTCGGTGGCCAACGCGGGCGTTTTCACCATTTCGAGAAACGACGACTTTGCTTTCAGCGCGCGGTACTCGGGAAGATAGCGGCCGGCCTGCCGCATCACCCAGATCGGAGGGCGTTCCAACGGTTGGCAGGCGCAAGCGGCAAGAAAGCGTTCTCGGGAAGTCATCGGGACGGGAATTTTCAACGCTGAACGTTCAACGCTCAACGCTCAAATGCGCGTTCTTGCCTAGATCCAGTCGCGTGGCGTGAGAAACACCTCGTACAAGCGCGCTTCCGGACTGCCGGGATCGGGCGTCCAGCCGTAGTCCCAGCGCACCAGCGGCGGCAGGCTCATCAAGATCGATTCGGTGCGGCCGCCGCTTTGCAGGCCGAAAAGCGTGCCGCGATCCCAGACGAGGTTGAACTCCACGTAACGTCCGCGCCGGTAAAGTTGGAACTGCCGCTCACGGTCGCCGTAGTTCATCGTTTTCCGACTAGTCACGATCGGCCGATAAGCCGGCACATACGCGTCGCCGACTGCGCGCATCAGCGCGAAGCTCTGCTCGAAGCCGAGTTCGTTGAAATCGTCGAAAAACAAACCGCCGATCCCGCGAGGTTCGTTGCGATGCTTCAGAAAAAAGTAGCTGTCGCACCACCGTTTGAACCGCGGGTAAATATCCTCGCCGAACGGCGCCACCGCGGCGCGCGCCGTGCGATGCCAATGCCGGGCGTCGTCTTCGAACCCATAGTAAGGCGTGAGATCGAAGCCGCCACCGAACCACCAGACAGGGTTGGCAGTTTCCGCGCCTGCGATAAAAAACCGGACGTTCGCGTGGCTGGTGGGAACGTACGGATTGCGCGGATGAATCACCAAGGAAACGCCGAGCGCTTCCCACGGTTTTCCCGCGAGCTCGGGGCGATGCGCTGTTGCTGATGGCGGAAGTTTCGTACCGGTGACGTGCGAAAACGCCACGCCCGCCTTTTCAAACACCGCGCCTTCGGAGAGCAATCGCGTCCGGCCACCACCGCCTTCGGTGCGCGTCCATTCGTCGGTGATAAATTGCCCGGCGCCGTCCTCCGCGCTGAGAGCGCTGCAAATCGCTTCCTGGAGCTGGAGCAGGTAAGCTTTTACCGCGTTGATTTCGTTCTTGTGAGGAGTAGTGGAGGACACAGGTCGGACAGGTAGCCAGAAACGCAAAAATGGAAAGGCGACGGCGCAGACAACCACAATCGGGAAACGTCCTCAAACATCTTCTGTTTCGCGGCACATCATTGCGGAAGGAGCTTTTTCGAGGTTTCGTGACATGGCTGGTGGTTGCAGACGCTCGCTGGCACTTGACGACTTTGCTAGAGTTCACGGTGGACACCGGGCGCAAGACCCGCGATTCCTCAACATTCCGCCCATGCAGCTCAACTCCTCGCTTCTCTCCTCGCTTGCCGCCACCGGTTTCACGATGGCGTTTTTCCATGCGGCGATTCCCACGCATTGGCTTCCGTTTGTGCTGGTGGGCCGCGCCCGGGCTTGGAGCCGTTCGAAGGTTATGGCGGTCACAATCGCGGCGGGGTTTGGCCACGTGTTGCTTACGAGTTTGCTGGGCTTGGTGGTGACGGTCGTCGGTTTTAAGGTTTACGACCGCTTTGGACCGTATTTCCCGTGGGTCGTCGGCGGAATCCTTTTGGCGATGGCGATTTATTATTTCTGGCGCCAGTGGAAGGGCGGCGGCATCTGCCACCACAGCCCGCCGGGCGGACAGCACCAGCCAAGCGAACACTGCGGCCAAGAAGACGAGCAAGAGCACAGCCACTGGGATCACGAGCTGCACGAGAGCCCGCTGGTCGTGAAAGAAAAAGGCGACTGGGCCGCGATCAACGGACTGTTCGTGATGCTGACGCTCTCGCCCTGCGAAGGCTTTTTGCCGGTTTACCTCTCTGCCGTGAAGTTAGGCTGGCCGGGCTATTTTCTTCTGAGCGGAATCCTTGCGGTAGCGGCGCTCGCGGCGATGACGCTGCTGACGTGGCTGACCTTGGTGGGCCTTGATCGTTTTCGCATCAAAAATTTTGAGCGTTACGAAGCCGGCCTTCTGGGAATATTGTTTTTGATCCTCGGCGTGCTGGTGGTGGTGCTGGAGCACTGAGTTCGCGGAAACGTGCAACGGGTGACGAGGCGTCAGTAATTTTTGCGAAATTGAATGCCAGCGGCTTTCTCGAAAAAACACGGCGACCAAAGCACTGACGTTTTCTCTGCGGATTGGTTGTTGTGCCGAACCACCGTGCGGCCCACGGAGTAACCGATTAACGCCCCTGCAACCACATCGCTGGCGAAGTGGGCGTTTTGCTGGATTCGTGAGTAGCCGACGCAGCCGGCAATCCCATAGGCGGCACCTTTTATCCACCACTGGTTGTAGTGAGCCGAAATCACGGAAGCGACGGCGAAGGCCTGCGTGGTGTGCCCGGAGGGAAACGAGTAGTTCCCGGAGAAAGGCCGAAATTTGAAAGTGCTTTCCGTTTTGTTCGGCCGTTCTCGACCGACGCTGTACTTGATCACAGGCGCGACGACTCCCGACGCGATTCCCGCGGCGACGAAGCCGTCAAAGGCTACTGCTTTTGGCCGCGCCGAACCGGTCGCTGTACCGTAGGCCTCGAACAATCCGAGAACGAACCACGAGTACATGGCCCCGAATTCCTGAAAACGTTTCGTCTGATTGTCGCCGATGTGCCGCTCTTCCTGTGCCTCCTTGCGGGTGCTTCCGTCGTTAAAGGATGAACCGGCGATCAACACGACAGAAGTTCCCACGTCGAGCCAGTCTTGTTTCTCCCAACGTAGCGGTGCGGTGAGCACGTAGTTAAAATCATCTTTGGCGAGCAAAAGGCTTCGCTTGGAAAAAAGATTTTCGGGATGTGTCCCGAAGTCGAACTTCTCTGCTCTCCATTGAAAAACAGACGGGTTATCCGGGACGCTTGAGCCAGTCGTCTGTGCAGAAGCTGAAAAGCCTCCTGAAAGAACCAAAAAGAGCAGGAGCCATCTTTTCATTTTCGAGGAGCCGCTTGCGGTCGTCACACCGACAATGTGTCGGACTTGCGAACTTGGGCGCGTGCGAATGGTTCGTGCACAAGCGGACACTGGCACGGTTTTCCTCTTTCAGCAACTGTCCCAAAATTACATTCCCGTAATCTTCCGTCGGATTGAATCGTAATCTTTAGATGCTAGTCTGATTCCCATGAGGTTCTTCTGCCGTCTATTTTGGTTTTTGGGAATGAGCTGCGCCCTATCGCTCGGCGCCGAAACGACGTCGGAAGGCGGCCAGGTAATCGGACGCATTGTCGACAAGGTCTCGAACCAATCGGTCGAGTTCGTGACGGTGGAGCTTCACAAAAAGAGCGGCGAGAAAACAGCTTACACCGCCGTCACCGATGCGAACGGCTCCTTTACGCTCACCGGTGTGCCGCCCGGTGAATATTTCCTCGTGTACAGCTCGCTGGGCCTTGGCGATGAAAAAACGCCGCCGTTCAAGGTCGAGGTGAGCCAACCGCAAAAGGATCTCGGCACGCTCACGATCACGGAGAGCAGCATCAAGCTTGCTAAGATGGAGGTGCAGGCCCGCAAGGAAGAGTTTTATAATTCCGTGGATCGAAAGGTTTACAGCGTCGGCAAGGACATTCAGAGCTCGACCGGCTCGATCAGTTCGTTTCTGCAAAATATTCCGTCGGTGCAGGTCGACATCGAAGGCAACGTCAGTCTGCGCGGAAACGAGAACGTGCTCATCCTGATCGACGGCAAGCCGTCTTCTCTCATGGGCGCCAATCGCGCCGCGGTACTGGAGCAAATGCCGGCTGACTCGATTGAACGCGTCGAGGTGATTACCAATCCATCCGCCAAGTACAAACCCGATGGCACGGCCGGCATCATCAACATCACGCGCAAGAAGAAGGGCAGCGCCGCCAGTTCGACCACCGTTAGAATCAGTGTCGGTAACGAAAGCCGTGGCAATGCCAGCGTCACGTCGAGTTTGACCAAAGGAAAGGTCAGCGTCTACGGCAGCTTTTCTCTGCGCCAGGATGATCGCCTGCGCACGAACTCCGATGTTTCTCGCCGCGTCGACACGACCGGTGGGGTCACCACGATTACGACCTCCAACCAATTCACCCGTGAAAAGGCCCGCCCCCTTTCGCGCATCGGGCAGGCGGGCGGCGAATACCGTATCAGCGCGGCCGATACGCTTGGCGCGGGTTTCAACTACAACTATCGCACCTTCTTCCGCACCAGCACCGAGTACACCACGCTCGGCGACGGTTCCGGAACCGTGACCAAGGACTATACGCGCAGTCGCACCGACCCGGAGTTCGAGAAAGAGACCGAGTACGAGGCTAACTGGACTCACAGCTTCGACAAGGACGGCGGCGAATTGAAGGCGAGCTTCAAGGCCGGGTTGCGCACCGAGCAGGAGGATAACCATTACATCGACTACAACCGGCTGCCCGCCGCGCCGCCCGTGACGGCTGACAACTTTCTCAATCGAAACCGCGAGCGCACCAAGGAGCTTTCGCTCGAAAACTCCCATCCGTTCCGCCATGACGGCAAGCTCGAGTCCGGCTATTCCCTCGAGACCGACAAGCTAGACGCGATTTTCCTTCGGAGTGAACTGGACGTTGACACGGGTTCCTGGATCGTCGACCCGAATACGTCCAACCGTTTCATCTTCGAGCAAACGATTCAGGCTCTCTACGCCACCTACGCCCAGCCAGTCGGGGACTTCGGCTTTCTTGCGGGCCTGCGTGGGGAACAAGCCAAAATCGACACGAACCAGTTGACCCAGGTCGCAGCCGGCTCGGCCAAAAGCGCGAACCGATATTATCGCCTCTATCCCACGCTGCATCTCACCTACAACCTTACGGATGCACAGCAGCTGCAGCTCAACTACAGTCACCGCGTTCACCGGCCGGAAAGCGACGATCTGAATCCATTCCCCGAATACCAGGACCCGCTTCACCTGCGGGCCGGAAACCCAAACCTCAAGCCAGAGGAAACCCACTCGATTGAAGGCGGCTGGCAGTACAAGAAAAAGGACATCACTTATCTTTCCACGCTCTACTTTCGGGAAACCTATCATGCTTTCACGCAGGTGACCGAACCGCTGGCCAGCGACCGCAACGTTCTTTTAACCACGTTCGAAAACCTTTCCAATAATCGCGCCGGTGGCCTTGAGCTTTCGGCCACGCGCGGTTTCGGGAGACTCCTCTCGGTGAATGCCAGCTCCAATCTTTACCGCAGCCAAATCGACGCCAGCAATCTCGGCTACAGCACCACCAAATCCGCCAATGCCTGGAGCGCCAAGCTCAGCTCCAACGTGCATGTCACCAAGAGCGATCTCGTACAGCTTAACCTCAACTACACCGCCAAACGGCTCACGCCCCAGGGGTACCGCCTGCCGACCTTCGTGACGAACGTCGGCCTTCGGCACGACCTCCCCAGTAAAAAAGCCGCGGTGCTCCTCACCGTTTCCGACGTGTTCAACTCGCTCAAGGACCGGACGCGCCTCGACACGCCCGCTTTGCAGGAGGAGATCACGCGCCGCCGCAGCGCCCGCATTATTTACCTCGGTTTCCTTTATAACTTTGGCAAGACCGCCAAAAAACCGAAAGACGATCTGCAGTTCGATAACTCAGCACCTTGAAGGTAGTCGCGCCGCGCAGCGGAAATAAGCGTCGATCCGGGCTGTTGTAGTTGATCCCCTCAACCGGGCTGTAGGGGAAAACATCAAATCCTCACGAACGCTATAACCATTCAATTGGTTAAAGAAACGTAAACGACTTTTTCCGGCGGCGGCGCATGTGCGTTATTGCTTGTCCGTGAAACGTCTGCCGCGGCGATTAGCCGGGCAAATGCGCGGTATCACAACTATTCCTTAGGGCTTATTGCAGCCGGTTTGCTTAAGCGTAAAAATTAGGCGTTGAGTCTAGTTATGTACATTGACTTGGTTCGGCCCGCGTCGCGTCGTTTTAATACTGTGTTTCAATCTCTGCACAATCGGCGGCAGGGGAGGGACTCGGGGGCGGCGGGGCCACACACTACAAATAGAAAGTATTATGGCAGACCATAATCGAATCTCGGCGACCTTGTCGTCCGAGGACCGCGCGGCCGTCCTGGCCGCTGTAGACACCATCAAAAGCAAGCTCCCGTTTCTTCTCAGTCTGGAACCGGGCGAGATTCGCGAGCTTCCGCGCCTTGGGCCGAAGACGCTGAACTTCGACGAAGGCTGCACCAGCTACATGGAAAAACATCCGGAGTTGGTGCCGGCGTTCATCGACGTGAAAGAGGTAAACAAAGATCGCCTCCTGCGCGCGCAGATTGCCGATATCGTTCGGTCGCTCAGCACGCTGGCACAGGACGCCGAGGACACGCTCGCGGTGATCGCTCATGAGGTCTACAACGCCGATCTCGCGTTCTACCAGAACGTGAAGCAGGCCGCGAAACGTGGCATTCTCAGCGCCCAATCGGCGTATGCCGATCTGAGCGAACGTTTCCCTGGCCGCGGCAATCCAGGAGCGGGAACCGAGGCTAACGCCGACAAGAAGACGTTGGCCGCCGCGAACTAAACGATCGCTGTCGACAAGAAACGTCCTTTAGGCACCTCAAGCCGCGTTGCCGCTTTTCGGTGACGCGGCTTTTTTGTACCTAGGAAATGGCGTCACTCCGGATCCCAAGACCGGCACTTTTTCGGCCGAAGCCGAGACTTCGAATGTCGAAGCCGGGAGTATTTTCACCGAAGCCGGCACTCTGCGAACGAATGTCGGAACTCAAAGTGCCGACGCCGACACTCCGCATGCGAACCTCGAGACTTTGAGTGCGAACGTCGTCACGGCGAGTGGCAACGCCGACACTTTGAGTACCGAAGCCGAGACTCTGCGTACAAAAGTCGGCATTCGCGATGTGGTGATTGCTATGGCGAGTGACAAATCGCTCACGTGGAGTGTCGACGTTGGTGTGTGAAGTGCCGAGCGTGCCACTCTGAGTGCCGAGCGCGGCACTTGGAGTGACAAACGTGCTGAAAAAAGTCCCGACGTTGGTGAAAAAAGTGACGGCATTCGCACGCAGAGTGTCGGCCTTCGCACAAAAACCATCGGCTTTGGCACCCCGCGCGGCGGCTTTTCCATCAGCGATACCCCGCTTGCTATCGCCAATCCCGCGTTTGCTATCGCCGACCCCAAATTTGCTATCCCGGATGGCAATTTTTAGCGGTAACCGGCGGACGTCAGGCCGGAGCACGACTGGGGAAACGCCGTCCGATCCTTTTTTAACCGCGAATGAACGCGAATGAACGCCAATGAAGACTTACAAAACGCTCCCAGGTGGAACGCGGGTCCCGGCACGTTGGTTCGGACGGTCGCTGTAGCCGGGGTCGCCGAACCTGGTTCAAAACCCCGGCCTCAGCGAGGCCAGCTACAATAAAAGGGAGGGACGGCTTTCCAAGCCGTCCGCCCCGATCCCGAAGCCGAACCATTTCAACGCAAAGTCCGCAAAGAGCGCGAAGGAGATTTTAGACAGAATGAACAAAATGGACCGAATGCTGCCGTATTCTGTTGATTCTGTAAATTCTGTCGGACCTCTCAAGGAGGAACCTGCGGTCCCTCGCAGGTTGCTTCGATAGGGCGATCTCAGAAATCCGATGAACGGCGTAGAGGTTAGCGCGAACCCTCGGGCAGCTTGAGCAGAAGTGCGTCGATCTTGTCGATTATGGTTTGGTAAACCATCGCGTCGTTACCCAACTCGGCGAAAGCGTCGGAATCCTCGTCGTTCTGCTTGTTGTAGCGCATGTCGAAGTCGGGTGTTTCTGCACGAAGGTTGCAACTGTACCACGTCACAAACCAACAACTAAACCACGTAGGTAAATAGAATGCTATAAATGCCAAAACCGTGCGTTATCGGAAATACGGATTGACCAACTTTCTTTGGCCTAAATTCTGGGACGCATGCAACTCACATTGGCGCAGGTGGTGGAGCACTATCGGGAGTTACGACAAGCAGCTTACCGTGATACGGAGGAAGTTTTCGGGCATTTGAAGGTAAGGCTGAGGGGGATGACCGAGGCGGACGCCGCAGAAGCTGACGAGTGGCCCAATGTCCATGGGGTTCGATGTTGGTCGTGGCTGAAGGGTTTCCCACACTATAAGAAGGAGCCAAAGCGGTTCGACGTCGCGATCACGGTGGAAGGTCAATTATGTGCTTTGTGCGTTGGCCTCCCCACCCATGGGAAACTCACGCTGAAGCTGCATGTGCTGGAAGGGCTTCAGGTGAATAATCCCATCAAAGGCCAAGTTATCAAAATTGTGCTCGTCGCAGCGCACGCCTACGCCGCTTATATTGGCGCCATTCAAGTATGGTTGTGCAATCCCTTGAACGAGACTATGGTTTCAAAATATCAATCTGCCGGGTACGTGCCTGTTCGCGATAAGTCAGGACGCGTGACCCACATGACAAAGGAAACATGAGCAACCAACCAATAGATCCCGATTTGGAGATTAAGCGCGAAGCGTTTCGCGTAAGGCGCGAGCAATTGCTGAAGGATTTGGCCCGGCTCGACGAGAGCGATGTGCCTGGCCGCGTTTTAGAGCCCAAAAGCGAAGAACAGCTGAAGCAGATGAAAGCTGATTTGAAGGAATGTGCGGAAGATACCGAAACCGAGACGAGCGACGAAAACCATGAATGACACCGACCGCCCGATGTCGCTTGAGGAAGCCAAGCGATACTTTGACGAGCATAAGTCTGAGCTGATGCAAAAGGCCGAGCGCAGCGCCTTAAATTACCTTGCTGCTGAAAAAGCCCGCGTGCTCGCCGCCGAAACCATCAAAGCGCAACAAACCTCCGCCGAAACACAGCGATCTAGTGTCTAGATCTGACGTTGTCTGGTGGTTCGAACTACGGGGCTAAGGGAACGGCCTTGGGCATGATTTCCCGTTCCAGCTGAATAATCCTCTGATACAAAGGTATCATTTTTTCGAATCCGCCTATCGTTGCGACGTTTGGGCGTTGGAGTACCGAAGTAAATCCAGGTGAGTCGTACAAGAATGGTTCAATATGGATGAACCGCTTACTATCAATGTCTCGGCTGTACTCGATCTTGATAGCGCGAAGACGCAGGATCTTAGGTGACGAGCTTAGCCGGTAGGTCTCGGCTTTTTTCAACATATCTTCGGAGAGGATAAAAGATTCCCCTGGCGCAAGCGTCTCCTTGGCTAGGATCGCACCCACACCGTTATTACGTAACGGCGAAGGGTTCTCTTCATTGAGAGGAATCTCATATCCAACGGCAGTGATCGTGACAAAATGCATGACGCGTCTCCCTGGATTGGAGATGTGTAGTGCATTCTCTCGTACTTGGACATCGATCGTACAATCCCCAGACAGGTACAAAGATTCTGCGGTGGAGCGGAGTGCCGCGGACGACTGATATAGCGAGATCACCGAAAGTGCCAGTGCGACAAGTGCGGCGCCGGCTTGCAGCCAAGCTGGGAGCCATTCTTTTGTGTACCATTTCGTCATATTAAAAATCAGGCCGGTTTCCCGGAGAGCGCAATTGACGGTCATCGCGAATGCGAACCCAGTGGCGGATTACGTCGCCAGAGGTCGATGTTTTCGTCGTGAACTGATCTTTGAGCGCTGCGAACAGCCCGCTTAGTTTAGAAAAACCATAGTTGCGTGAATCGAAGGGGCCTTGATTGCTGAGGTGATTTCCGATTGCGCCCAGCTGAGCCCAACCTTCTTCGTCGTCGTTGGCTTCAATCGCGCTTCTCAACATGGCGATTAGCTTCGCGTCGGTTTTGAGTCGCGCAGTAGTAGGCTTGGCGGGTTGGCCGTCTGTCTTTTTGTTGTCGCTGTCGTCAAGATAGAGAAAACGAGTGCAGCTATTTACAAATGGCTCGGGTGCGTTGTGGTTACCAAAACCAATTACGTGTTTGCCGTCGGCACGAAGGCGCAGAACGAGCGGCGTGAAATCGCTGTCGGAAGAGACCAAGGAAAATGTATCAACGCTTTTTGTGTAGAGAATGTCCATGGCATCGATCAGCAGCGCCATATCCGAGGCATTCTTTCCTTTCGTGATATCGAAATGTTGTTGGGGCTGGATCGCGTATTCGTGCAGCACGTTTTCCCAGGCGGACAGATGCGGCTTTTTCCAATTGCCGTAAGCTCGCCGAATGTTGACGACCCCGTAACTCGCAAGCTCCGTGATGATGAAGCTGATCTTCGCCGCAGGTGCATTGTCCGCATCGATGAGAAGGGCGATATTCTCGTTGGACGCGGGGTTTGTGTTCATGAGAAAGCGATCTAGCTAGGCAGCCTATTAGCGTGAGATTTCGGCGGCGGCTCCGGGACGGAGGGAAACTTTGGTTTCTCCGGGGAAAAGATAGATGACGGCGCTTTTCGCATCGATGCTGACGCAACGGACTTTCACGGGTAGTCCGTCTACGTTGAGCTGGGTTTCCTGGTTTATCCTAAGTCGAGTACTGTTGATGAGCGCCACCTGCTCACCGTCGCTCGTGACGATTCCCGCAAGCTTCAGGTTTGGAATGATCATTGCATTCCGGATTTCGAGAGCGGTATGTACGGCGTTGTCGTTAAACACGCAGGTTGAGTTCGGAACCGCTCCGTTAATCTCCTCCGGGGTACTCATGCTGGAAGGACGGATGTAAGAGGAATCGCAACACGGCTGCAATGCTGGAAGTGGGTGCAGGGGAGCCAGTAGTTAGGGTTCGGACTATAAGTGGGTGTTTGTGGGTGTTGGGTGTTGGGGGTGGGGGTGGGGCGGGGCGGGCGGGCGGGGCGCGATCTTCGAATTACGGGCGGGCGCAACGAGATTGCGCCCCTACGTGGTGGCTCACTGTAAAAAAAGAATCGCCGCTCCCTTCGCGAGAGCGGCGTTGACTGAGTTTATTATTAGGCTTGGTGGTGGATCAGTTTTGGGCCGGGCAGGTTTCGCCCGAAGGCGGCGGAGGACCGCGATGGCCCGCCGGTTTCATCGCGTCGAAAATTTTTTGTTGCTCGGCGGTGAGGAGCGCGCGGATTTTTTCGCGGCTGGCTTTGATCACCGCCTCGAACTTCGTGTGAGCGGTTTCCCGATCAACACCGCTGTCGCGGATCGCATCGAGCGCCTGTTTGTCGGCATCGAGGATCGTCTTCACTTGCGCGGTCTGCTCTTGGGTGAGCGAGAGTTTGTCGGCGAGCATGACGAGCATTCCGTCGCGTCCTTGGCCGTGCATTCGCGGACCATCTCCCGGCGGTGGAGGTGGCATTTCTTGGGCGAGCGAAATCTGTGAGATGCAGCCGAGGCTGAGCAGGGTGGCTGCGCATATCAGTTTTAGAGAAGTCTTCATGGTTTTATTTGGAACGAGGCGGTTTTACCACAACGGCTGCCCTGCGATATTCGAATGTGACGAACGGAAATGCGTTCGGGGCAAAGGCGCCCTTTTGCGCAACCAAGTTCACGAAAATCGAGACGCAAAAAAGGCGCGGCTGGAAAACCGCGCCTTTTGAAAATCGAACTCGTTGCCACCTATTTTTTCTTCGGCATTTCAAACTTCACCGTGGGAGCGTCGGAAGGAGCCGAACTATCCGGGGCAGCCGAAACAGGGCTGGACGGGGCTGCCTGCACAGGAGAATCGGAGGGACTCACGGGTGAGACGGGTGAAGGCGCGGGAGCAGGAGTGGTTTCTGGATCGGGCGCGGGGATTGCGGGGGCTGGAGCCGTTTTTGCCGGAGCTTTCGGCGTAGCGGTGGCGGCTGGTTTCGGCTTTGGGGTCGGCGTGGTTTTACTCGTAAGTGCCGGCGCGGCCGGTGCGGTGGGTGCGAAGGTGGTGGGAGCACCGGCGGCGCTCAAGGCTGCGAAACCGCGTTCGAGCAACTCGATCATCTTGCGATCACGGGCGACGCCTTTGTCGATTTCGCCGTTGGGGCCGAAGCAGCCCATGATGACGGCGATCACCCGACGCCCGCCGCGCTGAGCAGTCGCGCTCAAGCAATAGCCGGCGTTCTTTGTGTAGCCGGTTTTCAAGCCGTCCACGCCGGTGACGCGGTCGATCAACCGGTTGTGGTTTTCCATGTGGATTGGGCCTTTGACGCGGTTCGGAGCGAAGTCGCGATCGCGCACCGACGAGTATTTCAAAACGTCGGTTTTCGACACGAGGTAATGGCAGAGCAGGGCGAAGTCGCGTGGCGTTGTCAGGTCGCCTTCGCTCAGAGCCTGGCGCTCGGAGGTGAGCCCGTGTGGTGTGCGGAAGATCGTGCGAGTCATGCCGATTTCCTTCGCCTTGGCGTTCATTTGCTCGACGAAAATAGTAACATCGCCAGCGGAGGCCCGGGCGAGAGCGTGAGCGGCGTCGTTGGCCGATTGAATCATCAACGCGTAGAGCAATTCCTCGACGGTGAACGTTTCGCGGGGATCCAAGTAAACCTGGGTCCCGCCCATCGCGGAGTCGGATTTGTCGATACGAATAGGCGTTTCCAGCGTCAGGTCGCCGCGCTGCAGCTTGTCAGAGATGACGGCGAACGTCATGAGCTTCGTCATGCTGGCCGGAGGGCTGACAACGTCCGGATTGTCTTCGAGCAACGTCTTGCCCGTGGCGGCATCGATGACGATGTACCCTTTGTATTTGCAGACTTGCGATTCGGCGGTTTTGGGCCGAGTCGGTTTCTGGCGGGCGGCGTGCGCCGGAAGGGCAAACGCAATTGCAGCTACGATGCAAAGAAAAGTGCAGAGGCGATTCATCTGGTCTGAGGAAACATCAGTGGATTTTACCGAGCGGGTGCGAGAGAAAAACGAGTGCAGACTTGGGCGCAAACTCGGTGAAACCCACGAGAGACGTGGCGGCTTAACGTTTGTTCCGGCGCGTTTCTGCCGCAGTTGCGAGGCCGGCTTCGATCAAGTGGTCTTGCGCGTCTGCTCGAGCGGCAGGTCGTGCAGCTTGAGCTCCGGATTTTTTTCCAAGAAATACCGCATTGTCCATTCGTTCGGGAACAGCGCGACGGGCTGGTCGAACTTGTCCGTTCCGAAGCTAACGCCGCTCGCGACGACCAACGACGAAAGATTTTTCAGCGACGGGTGCGGCTCCAGCCACTTGAGGAGCGTCCAAGGTGTCTGCTCGAGTCGCGACTCGGCGCCGTACTCGGCTTCGAGGCGGTACTGAACGACTTCGAATTGCAGGGGACCGACAGCTGCGAGAAGCGTGGAGCCGGGCGGCGCGTTGCGGGCCTGGAACGATTGCACGACAC
This sequence comes from Nibricoccus sp., assembly GCA_047600805.1. GTDB lineage: Bacteria > Verrucomicrobiota > Verrucomicrobiia > Opitutales > Opitutaceae > JADKHC01. The sequence continues at coordinate 2,514,731 of JASGKG010000001.1, read as the reverse complement.
CTTCCTGAAGGAGCTGTTCGAGGCCGGCGCGGAATTTTTTGGCGTCCGCGGGATTCGGATTCGAAATGTACGTGAACACTTCCGGCGGGAAGCGCGGAATCTCGTCGAAATAGATGCTCTTGTCCTCCGTCAGCGTGTCGCCGATGCCGAACTCACTATGACCGACAAGACCGATGACGTCGCCCGGCCAGGCTTCGTCCACGGTTTCGCGTTCCTGGCCGAAAAGTTTGTGCGAGGACGATAGACGCATCGTTTTGCCAGTGCGCTGGTGTATGACCATCATGTCGCGCTCGAATTTTCCGGAGCACACGCGCAGGAATGCGATGCGGTCGCGGTGCTTCGGGTCCATGTTGGCCTGAATCTTAAAAACAAATCCGGCGAATTTCTCGTGCGTGATCGGGATTTCTTTGTTTTCGGTGGGTGTCGGAGAATTCGGCACCGAAACCGTGACTGAGCGGCGGGAGGTGGGGGGAATTGAGTCTTTGAGAAAGCCGTCGAGGAGCAGCTGAATACCGAAATTGTTTACCGCGCTGCCGAAATACACCGGCGTCTGTTTTCCGGCGCGCACCGCTTCGAGGTCGAAGGGATGACCTGCGCCGTCGAGCATTTCGAGCTGCTCTTTGACCTCGTTGTAGGTGTAGTCGTCGAGCTTACTGCGCACGATGGGATCGTCGAGCGAGGTGACCTGCACGGGCGCCTCGTAGGCACCTCCCGGAACACGTTCAAAGAGGTGAACCTGCTTGGTGCGGCGGTCGTAGACGCCTCGGAACGACGGGCCGTTGCCGAGGGGCCAGATCACCGGGGAAGATTGCAGGCCGAGGACGTTTTCAAGTTCGTCGAGCAGCGCGAGCGCGTTGAGCGTCGGCCGGTCGCATTTGTTCATGAACGTGAAAATAGGGACGCCGCGGCGTCGGCAGACTTCGAAAAGCTTGCGGGTTTGTGCTTCCACGCCTTTCGCGGCGTCGATCACCATCAAGGCGGCGTCGACGGCTGTGAGCACGCGGTAAGTGTCTTCGGAAAAGTCTTTGTGGCCCGGGGTGTCGAGGAGGTTGACCGCGTAGCCGGAATAATCGAATTGGAGAACGGTCGAGCTGATCGAGATGCCGCGTTGCTTTTCGAGTTCCATCCAGTCGGAGGCGGTGGCGCGCTGGTTTTTGCGGGCGGTGACGGAGCCGGCGAGGTGAATAGCGTTGCCGTAGAGGAGGAATTTTTCGGTGAGGGTGGTTTTGCCGGCGTCCGGATGCGAAATGATCGCGAAGGTGCGGCGGCGGGCGATTTCTGCGGCAGGCGACATGGAAAAAGGTCCACGCTACCGAGCGAGGCGCGCTGTACCACATTATTTTTCGGGTGAACACCCCAGTCTCGTGGGCCCTATACCTCATTCGGGGAATCGGCCTAAAGAAAATGCAAAATGAGCCGTAGCTTTTCGGGTAAGACTATGATACATGATTTGGCAGTTGCTCACCCCTGCATGGCTATCCTGTTTGCCACCTTTGTTGCATTCTACTTCACAGGCGTTTACCTCGTAGTCACTTCACTCGTTGGAACACCGGAATGGTTCGAAGACGAGGAAGGTCAGCTGCACTACCTGCCGCGTTCGCGGTAAGCCCCCCGTGTTTTAAGCTTCATTCGCACCGCACGGTCGTGATGATGGGCCGATGCCCGTCTCTCTGAAGCTCAAATCGAACGTTAAAGCGCGTGTCCTTGCCGGACATCCGTGGGTCTTTGCCAATGAAGTGGAGGCGTTGCTTCCGGCTGAGCACGACGGCGAAGTCGTCGAATGCCGCGATCGCACCGGGCGTTTTCTTGGAAGCGGCATCTACAATAGCAAATCGCAGATCTGCTGGCGCCGCTTCAGCCGCGAGCGTGTAGAGTTGGACGAGGCATTTCTCCGCGGAGCGATCGAGCGCGCGCTGGCCCGCCGTCGTGGAATGTCCACTACACGCCGCATCGTTTGGTCGGAATCGGACGAGCTTCCCGGCGTGGTGGCAGACCAGTTTGGCGAAACGGTCGTGCTGCAAATCCAGACACTCGCGATGGAGAAGCGCCGCAACGTCGTCGCGCGACTGCTTCAGGAAGCGACCAAGGCTTCGGAAATCGTTTTCCGCAACGACGCGCACATCCGTAAGCTGGAAGGTCTGCCTTTGGAGGTTTCGACTTTATCGGGAAAACCGTGGGAGCCGCGCTGGGTGAATATCGCGGGCTTTGATTACTGGATGGATCTCACTGGCGGACAGAAAACCGGTTTCTATCTCGACCAGGTCGCGCAGCACGGCCTCGTCGCGAAATACGCCAAAGGACGCCGTGTGCTCGACGCGTTTTGTAACCAAGGCTCGTTCGCGTTGCACGCCGCGCGTGCGGGTGCAACGAGCGTGCTCGGGCTCGATAGTGCGGACGAAGCGATTGGCCAGGCGAAAAAGAATGCCGAGCGCAACCAAGTCACCGCGGATTTCCAGGTGGCGAATGTTTTCGATTTCTTCAACGCGCCGGAGCGTCGCGATGCGCAATGGGATTTGATCGTTCTGGACCCGCCGCCGTTCGCGAAGTCGAAGAGTGCGCTGGCCGGCGCTCTGCGCGGTTACAAAGAGATTAATCTCCGAGCGATCAAGTTGCTCACGCCCGGCGGAATTCTCGCGACCTTCACCTGCTCGCATCACATGCAGGACGCGGAGTTGCGCCAAGTGCTGGCCGAAGCTGCGGCCGACGCGAAGCGCCGCGTGCACATCGTCGAGTTTTGCCATCAGCCGGCGGACCATCCCGTCCTTATCACGATGCCCGAGAGTGAATATCTCCGTGGTTACGTGTTGCGGGTGGAGTAGGCGATTGGTTAAGCGCCAGACGCGCAACACAGAGTTGCGCCAAACGGAGTTTGGTGTGTTCTAGTGGACCTTTGCCATGTCCGACCTTTCCTACGCCACGATCCGAGCTTCTTTAGCTGCGCAGCCGCTCTTCGAGGACAAAACGTGGCAACTCTCGCCCTCAGCGTGGCGGCTCACGCCTGAGCAGCACGCGCAATTACAGGCCATCGGCGCAGCGTGTCTGGAATTTCATCAAGCCCTGGAGACGCTGTATCTCCGGTCGGCAGCAGGGAAAAATCTTTTGCGCAACAAGCCGCTCGTCGCGCCGTGGGTTGCCGACTATCTCGACAGAGGCAAGCCGGCGGATTTGATTCAGCACGCGCGCGACCCGAAAAACCGCGGTGCCTTTCCGACGGTTTTGCGTCCGGATCTTTTGTTGACCGAGACGGGTTTTGTCATGACGGAGCTCGATTCTGTACCAGGTGGCATCGGGCTGACGGCGTTTCTCAATCGACTCTACGGCGGCAGCGGCGAAGCGGCCGATCAATCGATCGTTGGCGTGGATGACGCGATGATTCGCAACTTCTACGATTCACTCGCGGTGCTTCGTCCGGACCAGCGCAACCCGCTCATCGCGCTTGTGGTGAGCGACGAGGCAGCCACTTACCGGCCGGAAATGCAGTGGCTGGCGGAACAGCTGCAGTTACAAGGAAAGCGCGTCTTCTGTCTCGACCCCGACGATCTTTTTCCGCTCGGCACCACGACCTGTTTCGATGTCGACGGAAACCCGGAAAAGATCGACGTGCTCTACCGGTTCTTCGAACTTTTTGATATCGCCAATATTCGCACAGCGAAATTCATCTTTGAGTCCTGGCAGGCCGGCGAATTGGCGATCGCGCCGCCGCTTCGCGCGTTCCAGGAGGAAAAGCTGGCGCTGGCGCTGTTTCATCATCATCTGCTGACCGACTTTTGGGCGGAAGCGCTAAGCAAAGGCGCGTTGAAAATCCTTAAACAATTGATACCGCCATCGTGGATCATGGACCCGACACCGCTGCCGCCGGGCGCCGTGCTGGATGGACCGCGCGTGGGCGGCCGTGCGTTGACCGATTGGCGGCAGCTTGCGAATGCGTCGCAAAAAGAACGCGATCTGATTATCAAGATCAGCGGTTATCATGAGACGGCCTGGGGCGCGCGCAGCGTGGTGTTGGGCAGCGACTGCTCACGCGAAGAATGGCAAGGCGGCATCGACATCGCGATTTCTGACGCGCCCACGAACCTGCACGTCGTTCAGGAATATAAGAAGCCGATCCGGGTAAAACATCCTATTTTCGACGGCGAGCAGCAGTTGCGCGAAGCGGATGGGCGGCTGCGCTTGTGCCCTTACTACTTCTTGATCGGGGGCAAAGCCTTGCTGAGCGGAGCGCTCGCGACCTTTTGCCCGCCGGACAAAAAAATCATTCACGGCATGCAGGACGCGGCGCTTTTGCCAACGCGAGTTGCCGCCCCCAAACGTGAATTCGTTGCTAATGTTGAGTAGCGCTCGCGGTTAGCTCGCCCGTTGTAACGTTTTGCCGCCGGGTTCGTCTGCATGGGTATGAAGTCCTCCCCAGCGGCTCCCCAGCTTTCCCCGTCGGGCAGATCATCGCGTTCAGCGAACGCGGTTCAAAACCGGTGGCCTGAGGGCAAAGGAGGTCCGGCGCAGGGCACAGCTCAAGAATATGTTCTCACCTTCCTGCCGAATGACGACGAGTCGCTGTCGGCCTTTGTGGATAGGGTTTTGAACGAAGTACGCCGGCGCGCGGGCTCCGTGCTCATGGTGATGGCGTACGGTTCGACGCAGGCACATGCGGGGGTGATGAACCATTTGTCACGACAATTGGGCAAGGTGCAATGGCCAGTGTTGTGGGTGGAAGGGCAGAGCTGTGGGCCTCATCCGATTGCCGGCTTCCAGGTTTTTATTCTGCCGTCCGCTCAGGTGCAGCGACTGACTTTGGGCGAGCAGGTGGTGGGCAATGTTTTTAGCGACGCTGATGCGCGACACTGTCTCGTCGCTGGGCTGACGCCTCTCGACCCGCGCGAACCCCGGGCGACGCAGTGTGCACAGTTTTTCGCGAGCGCAGAGCGAGTGCTGGAAGACGCTGGATTTGTTTTTGGCGATATCGCGCGGACTTGGTTCTATAACGACGAGATCCTCGCATGGTACGATGATTTCAATCGGGAGCGCACGGGCTTCTACAAAAAGCAAAAATTCCGCTCCGGTTCGTTGCCTGCGAGCACGGCGGTACGTGGCAAAAACCCGCGCGGAGCCGCTTTGACCTTTGGTGCTTGGGCGGTGGTTCCGCACAGCTCGGAAAGACAATTGGTGACTGAACTGGCTTCGCCGTTGCAGTGTCCGGCGCCGGCCTACGGCAGTTCCTTCAGTCGTGCCGTGGAAATTTCGTCAGGTGGAAAGAAGCGTGTGTTGGTCTCCGGCACCGCGAGCATCGAGCCTGGCGGGAAAACAGTTTGGCAAGGAGAGGTGGAGAAGCAGATCGCGCTCACCATGGACGTGGTTGAGGCGATTTTGCGACCACGCGGATTAGGGTTTTTCGAGGTCACACGTGCGACAGCGTATTTCAAAAAGGCTGCGGACATGGCGGTGTTTCGCCGGTGGCAGGCGGCTCATGGGCTTGAGACAATGCCGGTGGTGCCGGTGAACTGCGATATTTGCCGCGACGATCTGCTTTTCGAAATCGAACTCGACGCTTGCTCGACCTCGTGAGGCCACCGCCGGCGACACGAGTTAGATTTAGGGATTAGTTTTCCCTGTTTTAGTTTCCAGGAGAGATACCAGCTCCTTGGGCTTTGACCATTGTACGTTGTGGTCGCCGATCATGACGGTCGTTTCCCAGCCGCGTTTTTGCGCGCGTTCGTAAAATTGGAAGAAGAAGTCGTCTTGCGGCTGTTTCCCTTCGTCCACAGTGAGGATGTAGGTCGTCTTGATTTTGTGCGGGTCGGAATGAATGAGCGATATCCGCTCGGTGTAGGTGCCCGCCGGCTGAGGCATGTCATGCGGCGGTTTTGCCGAAAAATCCTGGACCCACGGTGGAATGAAGAAACCGTTGACCAGCTTTGTATCAGCGGGCGGGTTCGGCCGTAGCGATTGCCAGCTTTCCCCATTTTCGGGCAGAAGCGCATCGAGATAAACGACTCGTTTGATGCGTTCGGGGATGCGATCGATGACGCCGGTGATCACCATGCCGCCGTAGCTGTGTCCGACGAGGACCACGTCGTGCAGGTCTTCCCAAAGGATTACGTTCACGACGTCCGTGACGTGCGTCGTGAGGTTGATGTCGGCGCGCGCGAGGTGATTTCTTTCGCCGAGTCCTGTGAGCGTCGGGCGATAGACCGTGTAGCCGTCGGCGGTGAGCAGACGATCAATCTCCTTGAACGCCCAACCACCGCCCCAAGCGCCGTGGACGAGCACAAATGTTTCGCGGGCCCGTTCCGCTGCGACTGCGCGCGAGAAGCCGAATGACGCAAGAAGCAGAAGCGTAGAAAGAAAGATGCGTGTTTTCATGAGGGTAAGGGTAGTTTGGATACGACTCGTCGGGTTTGGGTCACTGAAACGTGTGCCTCGAGTGTGGGCAAATCCTGAGGCACTCCGACAATAGAGTAGTTTTGAGTTGAAAAAGTCACTCTTTGGCGTCCTTGGTATGCCTTCACCTCGTTTAGGCGAGCCCGGGGCTTCGGGCTGAGATTGGAGCAAGATCCGCTCCTAAAGTCTTCGAACCTGATGCGCTTAACACCGCCGTAGGGAAAACAGGAGCCGGACGCGAAAAGCGACGGAACTTGCGACCTGATCGGCGGAGAGCGGCGCAAAAACTCCGAATCTCATGTCATCGCCAAATTCTGCCAACTCTTCCGCCGGACACCGCTGTTTTCCGGCTTCACGCCGTGTTTATCTGCAAGGCTCGCGTCCCGACATCCGTGTTCCGATGCGTGAGATTCAGCTCACCCCCACGCGTCTGCCGAACGGCACCGAAGTCACCAATGATCCGGTCCGCGTCTACGACACCGCTGGGGCCTGGGGCGATCCGGAGTTTCATGGCGAGGCGACGCGCGGCGTGCCGGCAATCCGCGCCGATTGGATTCGCGAGCGCGGCGACGTTGAGGAGATCGTCGGCCGTGCGTTGAGGCCGATCGACGATGGTTATTTATCCGAAAAAATGCGCGCGCAGGCCGAGCAGGAGGGGAAGCGCAACCCGCTGCGTCCCTTCGATCGTACCGGTCGCCCGGTTCTTCGTGCGAAAGCGGGCGCCTGCGTCACGCAGATGCACTACGCGAAGAAGGGCATCGTGACGCCCGAAATGGAGTTCGTGGCAGTTCGCGAAAACATGCGGCTGCAGAGCGCTAGAGAGTTGCTTGAGATGACCGAGCAGGGCCCGCGCAATTCACTTTTCCGCCAGCACCTCGGCCAGAGCTTCGGCGCGGCCATTCCGCGCGAGATCACGCCGGAATTTGTGCGCAGCGAAGTCGCGCGCGGGCGGGCGATCATCCCCGCGAATATCAATCACCCGGAAGCCGAACCGATGATTATCGGCCGAAATTTCCTCGTGAAGATCAACACCAACATCGGCAACAGCGCCGTGGCTTCGTCCATTGACGAGGAAGTCGAAAAAATGCGCTGGTCGGTGAAATGGGGCGGCGATACCTTGATGGATCTTTCAACGGGCAAAAATATCCACCAGACGCGCGAGTGGATTTTGCGCAATTGCCCGGTGCCAGTCGGCACGGTCCCGATTTACCAAGCGCTCGAGAAAGTCGGCGGCCGCCCCGAAGAACTTACGTGGGATATCTTCCGCGACACGCTGATTGAGCAGGCCGAGCAAGGCGTCGATTATTTCACGATTCATGCGGGCGTGTTGCTGCGTTACGTGCCGCTCACGGCGCGTCGCATGACGGGTATCGTTTCGCGCGGCGGGTCGATCATGGCCAAGTGGTGCCTCGCACATCACAAGGAAAATTTCCTCTACACGCACTGGGACGACATCTGCGAAATCATGGCGGCCTACGATGTTTCGTTCTCGATAGGCGATGGTTTGCGTCCGGGCTCGATCGCCGACGCGAACGACGATGCGCAATTTGGCGAGTTGCTCACCCAGGGCGAACTCACGACGCGTGCGTGGAAGCAGGACGTTCAGGTGATGAACGAGGGCCCCGGTCACGTGCCGATGCACATGATTCCGGAAAACATGCAGAAGCAGCTCGAGTGGTGTCAGGAGGCGCCGTTCTACACGCTCGGGCCGTTAACTACAGACATCGCGCCGGGTTACGATCACATCACGAGCGCCATCGGAGCGACGATGATCGGCTGGCACGGTTGTGCGATGCTTTGCTACGTTACGCCGAAGGAACATCTCGGTCTTCCTAACAAAGAAGACGTACGCGCGGGCGTCATCGCTTACAAAATTGCCGCGCACGCTGCGGACCTCGCCAAAGGTCATCCGGCCGCGCAGTACCGCGATAACGCGCTTTCAAAAGCGCGCTTCGAGTTCCGCTGGGAGGACCAGTTCAATCTCGGCCTCGATCCGGAGCGCGCTCGCGAATACCACGACGCAACTTTGCCGCAGGAGAGCGCGAAGACCGCGCACTTCTGCTCGATGTGTGGGCCGCAGTTCTGCTCGATGAAGATCACCGAAGACGTGCGAAAATTTGCTGACGCCCAGGGCGTCGGTGAAAACGAAGCGGTCATCGCCGGGCTCCAGGCGAAGGCTGATGAGTTTCGCAAAAAAGGCGGCGAAATCTACACGGACAAATGAACGTTCGCGTCAACGACCATCCGCGCTCGTTGCCAGCCCAAACGACGCTGCAGGAGCTTTTGGCCGAACTCGGCCACACCGGTAAAAGCGGCGTGGCGGTAGCTGTCAACGATAGCGTTGTCACACGTTCGGCGTGGAATGCCCACCGGCTGATCGATGGCGATCGGGTGTTGGTGATTCAGGCTACCCAAGGGGGATGAAGCTCGTCGTCATATCGCCGGAGAACTATGAGCCGCGTGAACACGCGGTACTCGCGCAGCTTTTGGCTGCGGGTTTGAAGCGTTATCACGTTCGCAAGCCCGCCTGGGATTACCATGCCCTGCGCAATTACCTGCGGGTCGTGCCGGAGGAATGGCGATCGCGTTTGGTTCTGCACCAACATCACGGCCTTGCTAATGAACTCGGCTGTGGTGGCATGCATTTCAAGGATTCAAAAGGCGGGGCACGAACGCTGGGCGGATCGCGACTCTCGGAGAGCCCGTCCGCCAACGCTAACCTTTTCACCAGTCGTTCCTGCCACACGCTCGAAACCCTGGAGGCGGCGCTTGGACATTTTAGTTCGGTGTTTTTCAGTCCCGTATTTCCTTCGATTTCAAAGTTCGACCATCTCCCGGCCGTGGAGCTCTCCGACGTATCAGCGTTGCTCGCCCGCCGTACCGAACCTCAGCGCACCACCAAGGTCGTCGCACTGGGCGGAATCAAACCCGAGAATTGTGTTCGCGCACTCGAACTCGGTTTCGACGGTGTGGCGGTGCTTGGCGCGCTCTGGAACGCCGACCGGCCGGTGACAGTTTTCGAACAACTTCAACGAGCATTGACCTCTCATGTTGCTGGAGCCGCATAGGTACTCTGTGATGTGCATCACCCAAGATGGATTTCCTCTTTCCCACGAGGAGCAGGCGGCGCGTCTGTGCGAAGCGGGTGCGCGTTGGATCCAGTTGCGGATGAAAAATGCCGAACAGGAGTATTGGATCAAAACGGCCTGTGCGGTCGTGGAGATCTGCCGCGAGCATGGCGCCGTCTGTATCGTTAACGACAGTGTGGATGTGGCGTTTGCTTCCGGCGCCGATGGCGTGCACCTCGGCAAAGAGGATGAGGATTGGCGCGACGCGAGGCGCCGTCTTGGACGCGGTCTGTTGTTGGGTGGCACGGTCAATAATGAAAAAGACGCAAACCGCGCGGTCATCGCCAACTGTCTCGACTACGTTGGCATCGGGCCGTGGCGTTTTACCACCACCAAAAAAAATCTCGCGCCGGTGCTCGGTGAAAGCGGCGTACGGTTGCTCGTGGCGATGTTGGATGGTTTGCCGGCGTGGGTGATCGGAGGCGTCGAGCCTGCGGATATTCCTTCAGTGCGTGCCACCGGCGCTGCGGGCGTCGCGGTTTCGTCGGGTCTCTATCGTGGCGGAATGCTGGCGACTAATTTCCGCGACTACGCGAAAGCCTGGGCCGACGACGGCTCTTGTTCCATTTGATCGACTATGAAGACACAACCACTTGTTATCGGCGGAACTTCTTTTTCCTCACGTCTGTTTCTCGGCACGGGAAAATATAGCTCGGGTGCTGCCATGGCCGAAAGCCTGGCCGCTTCAGGCACGGAGCTGGTGACGGTGGCGTTGCGTCGCGTGCACACCGATGGCGCAGCTGATGAAATTCTTTCGCATCTCGACCGCGAGCGTTACCGGCTCATGCCGAACACATCAGGCGTGCGCGACGCGAAAGAAGCCGTGCTTGCCGCGGAACTCGCGCGTGAGGCCTTGGAGACGGATTGGGTGAAATTGGAAATTCATCCTGATCCCAAGTATCTCATGCCCGATCCAGTCGAAACGCTGAACGCCGCGCGTGAGCTCGTGAAACGCGGCTTCGTCGTTCTGCCGTACGTGCATGCCGATCCGGTGCTCTGCAAACAACTCGAAGAGGCCGGTTGTGCCGCAGTGATGCCGCTGGGCGCGCCGATCGGCAGCAACCGCGGACTCGAATCGCGGGCCTTTCTCGAAATCATCATCGCGCAGAGCAACGTGCCCGTGGTGATCGATGCTGGTTTGGGTGCGCCGTCGCATGCTGCTGCCGCGATGGAATTAGGGGCTGACGCCGTCCTCGTGAATACGGCCATTGCCGCCGCCGCCGATTCCACGGTTATGGGACATGCGTTCAGGTTGGCGGTGGAATCCGGCCGTTTGGCTTACGAATCCGGTTTAGCGTCGTCGTCGGTTAAACCTGTTGCGCATGCGACGTCTCCTTTGACCGCATTTTTGAGTGAGGCCACCGCATGAGCTTCGTCGACGTTTGGAAAAAGCATGACTTCGTCGAGAACACGCGGCGCATCCAGGAGAAGACTGCCGCCGATGTCCGCCGTGCGCTGGGGCGTGTAGACTCGGGCTTGGGCCTCGATGATCTGCAGGCGTTGCTCTCTCCGGCGGCGGCGCCTTTCCTTGAAGAGATGGCGCAACTAAGTCACCGGCGTACCGTCGAGCGTTTTGGCCGCACGATGCAGATTTTCGCGCCTTTGTACCTGACGAATGTCTGTAGTAATGTTTGCACGTATTGCGGGTTTAGTGCGCAGAATAAAATCCCGCGCGTCATCCTCAACGATGAGCAAATCCGCGCCGAGGCGAAAGTGCTGCATGCGCGCGGCATTCAGCATTTGCTCTTTGTTACAGGTGAATCGAAGCGGGCGAGCCGGGATTATTTCCTCAACGCGCTGCAGATTCTTCGGCCGTCCTTTGCGAGCCTCTCGATGGAAGTGCAGCCCATCAGCGAGGAAGATTATGCCGCGCTCGCGCAGGGCGGGCTGAGCGCGGTGATTGTTTACCAGGAGACTTACGATCCGGCCGCTTACAAGCTGTACCACCTGAAAGGGCCAAAAGCCGACATGGCGTGGCGCCTCGAAACGCCGGATCGACTTGGCCGCGCTGGACTCAAGAAGATCGGTCTGGGCGCGCTTTACGGGCTGAGTGACTGGCGCACCGACGCGTGGTTCACCGGGTTGCACCTGCGCTACATGGAAAAAAATTACTGGCGCACGCGCTACAGCTTGTCGTTTCCGCGGCTGCGTCCACACGCGGGCGCGGAGATCCCGATCGTGCCGACGACCGAGCGCGATCTCGTCCAAGCGTTCTGTGCGTACCGGCTGTTTAGCAAAGAAGTCGAACTCACGCTCTCCACGCGCGAGCGCCCCGAGTTCCGCAACCACGCGATCCGTCTTGGCATCACGACCATGAGCGCCGGCGTGAAAACCAATCCCGGCGGTTACGCGGCGGAGGAAGACACGCTCGAGCAGTTCCAGATCAGCGACGAACGTTCGACAGAGGCAGTCGCCTCGTTTTTGCGCAGCCAAGGCTACGAACCAGTTTGGAAAGACTGGGATCCTGCGTATGACGGCCAGGCCATCTCTGCGTGAATTTTGCAACCACTTATGTACACTGAACGACACTGAATCGGGTACTTTGACATCAGTGCTCTTAAGTGCTCATCAGTGGTTAAAAACAAATGACTTTTTCTCCTGACGAACTTTCACGCTACGCGCGGCATCTTTCGCTTCGCGGGTTTGGACCGGAGGCGCAGGAAAAGCTGAAACGTTCGCGTGTTCTCGTGATTGGCGCGGGCGGCCTTGGTTGCCCGGCGCTCCTTTATCTCGCGGCGGCCGGGGTGGGGCGGATCGTGATTATGGACGGCGATCGCGTCGATGTATCCAATCTTCAGCGACAGGTGCTCTTCACGAGCGAGGATGCCGGCCAGCCGAAAGTGGAAGCGGCTGCGCGACGGCTGCGCGCGCTCAATCCGTTGATCGACATCGTGCCGATAGCCGAACGCTTCACTCGCAACAACGCCTTGGAGCGACTCCGCGAGGTGGACGTCGTGGTGGATGGTTCGGACAACTTCGCGACGCGTTACCTTGTGAACGATGCCTGCGTGGTCGCTGGAAAACCTTTCGTCTACGGCGCGATCCAAGGCTTCGAAGGGCAGGCGAGCGTTTTCAATTGGCAAGGTGGCCCGACGTATCGCTGCTTGTTCCCCGAGCCACCCGAACCCGGCTCGGTGCCTAATTGCTCTGAAGCGGGCGTGCTCGGCGTGCTGCCGGGGTTGATCGGCACGATCCAAGCCACCGAAGCGGTCAAGCTGCTCACCGGCATCGGTGAGTCGCTCAGCGGGCGCCTGCTCCTCTGGGATTCGCTCACGATGACCTCGCGCACGCTGAAGCTCGCGCCCGATCCGCGCAGCCGTGACATTCGTGAGCTGCCGCTCGAAAATTACGGCAAAACGTGCTCATTGCCGGCCATGACACCGACACTCGACGAAATCGACAGCGCCGAACTCCGCGGCAAAACCGGCCCGGTTCAATTGATCGACGTGCGCGAAGAATGGGAACGTGCTTCGGGCGCGATTATGCCGTCCGCGCATATTCCGCTTGGGCTGCTGTTGAATGGTTCAGCAAAAGCGCAAGTCGCCGCGCTCGATGCTGCCAAGCCGACGGTGATTTATTGCGCACACGGCATGCGCAGTCTGAGAGCGCTGCAGGTGCTGCGCGAACGCCACGGTTTCACCAATGCCCAAAGCCTTCGCGGTGGCTACGAGGGCTGGAGAACGTTGTAGTTCTCCAAAGCCCGACTCTCGCACGTTCGATTTGGAGTTAGCCTTTGGTTTACCCCTGGGATGACTTCGGCATCGGTGTCTTGGCTTCGCGGAGGAGCACTCCCGGTCCCAACCAGTCTCGGCAGACGCCGTTGCGTTCGTATTCGAGCGGCAGCGAAAGTGCTCGGAGATGATGCGTGTAGGTGGTGGTAGACGCAGCCCTCCACGGGGGAATACCTGCATCAAGTCCACCTTACAGCGGCTTCGCTGCTTGAGCTATTTCTGCCGTGAGTGGCGGTGTTAATCGACCGAGCGATACATTTTGGGGGCGGATCAAAACCAGTTGAGCCATCTAAAATATCACAGCGAGCGGTTCGTGTTGCCAAGCCCCGAGCCCCAGCGCCACCGCAGGTAAGCGGTTACCCATCGAACAGGCAGGCAGTGAATCGCAACGAACTTGAGAAGGAGATTGAGCCTCACTCCGTCCGCGAGCGCACCTCGGAGGATTGTTTTTGCTTTCTGAGGCTCACCTCGCAAAAGAAACAAGTTCGCCATCGTGCTGCGCGTGTTGCCCAGCTTTTTCTTAACTATTCTCCTGATTTGCGCATGGGATGCCATATCAGGAAGCGTAAGCCATTTTGAAAACATAACCTCGAACGTCTGCTGTACCGACAGGTTCAGCATGGGTTTGGTAAGCGTAATACCGATCTTGCGCACGGGCGTTCGATCAATGCGAACGAGGGGTTTGTTGACGTAGCAGAGCGGCGCACGAAGAGCCAGACGCAGGAGAAAATCCACGTCTAGCCCGACGATGAAACGTGAGTCGAAGCCGTCCATGCTTTTCAGGGTGCTGTTGCGTATCAATAAGGTTTGAACGTAGATCCCGTGAAATACTTTTGTCATGATCCGCGGCGCACTGGCCAGGCGTCCGCTTCGCTCCGTCAGAAAATCTCCACCCACTTGTATTGCGGTGCGCGAGTCATCCGTCCCATGCCCAACGTAAGCGGCGTCGGAGAAGCACGCTTGGCATTCTGGATACTGTTCTAAAGCGCGAAATTGCTCTTCCAGTTTCTGTGGCTCCCAAAGGTCATCGGAGTCATTGAACCCAACCCAATCGCTTGTTGCTTTTTCGATGGCGAAATTTGTGGCAGCAGCCTGACCGCGATTCTCTTGGATAAAGATTTTCACTCGACCCGCCCAATCCCCATGCTCCGACATCATGGTTTCCAGCACCTCGCGCGTATTATCCGTCGAGCCGTCATCAACCACAATCACTTCATTAACCCAGCGAGTTTGCGCCAATACGCTTAGCAACGTCTCTCGCAAGTAGTTAGCGCGATTATAAGTGGGTATCAGCACCGAAACTGTGTCATTTGCATAGGATCGGCTCCGCTGTTGAGGCATGTGGCAAGGTTCGCGTCCGACAAACCAAACTCAAGGCGAAACCAACTTTGAAGTATCCAGCGTAAGTTCTGATTGAGCGTTTGCGGTTCGGCAGCGCATGCGTTGTCGTCACGGTTCGCAATGGTGATCCTTCTTACTGGCGGAGTAACGGCTAAGCGTCGGAATAAAACGTCGGAATCGAGCGGCGCCGCTGGCGCGTGGGAAAGTACCGCCTACTGTTCTGGGGTTACCGTTTCCATTTCGGGAAACCGGTCTTCACAACAAAACCTCCGAACAAAAATGTCTTCTCTCCAATCTGCCTACCTACAGCCTACCGCCAATGAGGGCGGCGCTGTCAATTATCAAGCGCCTGATTTGACGCGCCATCCGCCACGCAGCCCGCGCGTCCGACTCGGCGGCTTCGTTCAGCTTCCCCGAACCATCGACAAGGCTCGGGCGATCGCGGCCGGCAAGGGCGGCGATTTTCATTACAATTGTCCGATCGATCAACGCTTCTTCGCTTTCACAGGGATCAATGCCGACGCTTTCATGAACGAAGTGAAGGCAGGCAAAAGCGACAGCGAGTTGCTCGCCTACGTTATGGCCAATTTTCAGCCGAAGCGACAGCCTTCGGAGATAGCAGCTTGGTCGTCCTGGTTCGAAAATCTGACGCCGACGCCGCCGGACACGCGTGCTTTTTTCAACGACATCCATCGAAAGAATGCTCCACACCGCGAGGACATAGGCACTTGGTTCGACTGGCTCGATCTCGACGATTACGTGACGTATGGCGGCAAGCCGTAACAGACGATCCAGCGGATTCGTTAATGCGGGCCGGCCTCATTGGGGACGGCCCGTAGTGCGACCTCGGATACACGGGCTTCGCCTGAGCTGCCGTCACGGTCTTTGTATCAGTTTGACGGAGCGGCCCGGCTAGGCAGACGTGGGACGCCCGGTGCATGGGCTTGCAGAGGTTTTCAGAAGCGGTGCGGCTCGCCTGGCCGGTTTAGAAGGCGTTCTTAGCCAGGCGGGAGTTTCTCGAACTTAGGCGCGGCGGCATCCATCAGATCCCACGGTTGAGCATCGGAGACCCAAATTTCAGCCTGGGGTTTGAACACACTCGGGTCATCGAGACTGCCGGCCGTCATACCGATTCCTGTTGAGCTCGGACCTTCGCCTCCAGTGATGCGTGAACCGCATTCGGGGCAGAAGCCGCGTTGGTGGCTGTGCGCGCCCATGAATTCGCTGTCGGTTTTGAAATAGCGCAGCGTGCCGTGCGTAATCTTAAAGGTAGAAGCCGGCACATAGACGACGGGCGTGTGACCACCGCCAGTGACGTGCTGGCAATCACGGCAATGGCATCGGAACATTTGGATTTGGTACGGAGCGGCTGAACATTCGTAATGTACAAAGCCGCATACGCAGCCGCCGGTGAAAGGAGTTTTAATCATGATGACTGAGCGTGGGGAGCGAGAAGCCAGTGTGTTGCTGATTGAAGTTACGACGAACGAACGGAGCACCGGCGGACACGATCTATTTTCGCGGTGAGCGTGACCTCCAGCGGCGCAAAAAGTGCGGGATAACGAAGCGGCGGCCACGGAAAGGGCCGAGGCAAAACAAATAATATCGCGAAAGAAAAAGCCGTTCCCGTGAAGGAACGGCTTTTTTGAAGAGACGGTGCGTTGGCTTAGCTTAGCTTGACGTTCTTCGCTTTGGCGGCGCGGATGAGCGCGTCAGCCATGTCGGAAGGCGTCGCGGCGACTTCGATGCCGCATTCCTTGAAGACGGCGATCTTGGCGGCTGCGGTGTCCTCGGCGCCGCCGACGATCGCGCCGGCGTGGCCCATGCGGCGTCCGGCAGGAGCGGTCGCACCGGCGATGAAACCGGCGACGGGCTTCTTACAGTGAGCCTTGATCCAACGAGCGGCTTCGACTTCGGCGCTGCCGCCGATCTCGCCGATCATGATGATGCCGTGTGTATCCGGGTCATCGTTGAACATCTTGATCACGTCGATGTGCGACGTGCCGTTGACCGGGTCGCCACCGATGCCGACCGTAGTGCTTTGACCAATACCCTTGGTCGTGAGCTGGTAAACAGCTTCGTAGGTGAGGGTGCCGGAGCGCGAGACGACGCCGACGTGGCCCTTTTTGTTGATGTAGCCAGGGGCAATGCCGATGCGGCAGCCGCCGTGAGAATCCTTGCCGTCGCCGGGGCAAACCATGCCCGGACAGTTTGGACCTACGAGAACGGGTGCGCTTGCCCTGCATGGCGCGTTTCACGCGAACCATGTCCTTGACCGGAATGCCTTCGGTGATCGCGACGGCGAGATCGAGGTTGGCGTCAACGCATTCGAGAATCGCGTCGGCCGCGAACGGAGGCGGGACGAAGATTGCAGAAACGGTCGCGCCGGTGGCCTTGGCGGCTTCGGCGACGGTGTTGAAGATCGGAACCTTGTGGCTGCCGTGTTCGAAGAACAGGCCGCCTTTGCCCGGCGTGACGCCTGCGACGACTTTGGTGCCGTAGTCGAGCGAAAGCTTGGCGTGGCGACCACCGAAGTCACCGGTGATGCCTTGGACGAGGATCTTAGTTTCGGGAGTGATGAGAATGGCCATGGTGATAAGGAGTTGATCGGTTAATGGCTCAGAGGGGCGTGGCGTGGTTGTTGACCAAGTTCACGATTTTCTGGGCGGCATCAGCCATGGAGTCGCCGGAAGTGATGGTGAGGCCGGAGTCGGCGAGCGTTTTCTTGCCGGCAACGACGTTGTTACCTTCGAGGCGGACGACGAGCGGGAGCTTGAGGCCGACTTCCTTGACCGCTTCAACAATGCCGGAGGCGATCACGTTGCAGTCCATGATGCCGCCGAAAATGTTGACGAAAATGCCCTTCACGTTCGGGTCGCCGAGGATGATCTTGAAGGCCGCAACGACTTGATCCTTCGAAGCGCCGCCGCCGACGTCGAGGAAGTTGGCGGGGTTGCCGCCGAAGTGTTTGATGATGTCCATCGTGCTCATGGCGAGGCCGGCGCCGTTGACGAGGCAGGCGATGTTACCGTCGAGCGCGATGTACGAGAGATTGTACTTGGAAGCCTCGATTTCCTTCGGGTCTTCTTCGTTGAGGTCGCGGAGAGCGACGATGTCGGAATGGCGGAAGAGGGCGTTGTCGTCGAAGGAGACCTTGGCGTCGAGGGCTTCGACCGTGTCGCCGTCAGTCGTGATGAGCGGATTGATTTCCACCATCGAGGCGTCCGTTTCCCAGAACAAGTTGTAAAGGTTACGGATCAATTTGGCGGCGCTCTTTTGTTCGGTTGGGTTGAATTTCAGGCCGAAGAGCAGCTGGCGCACTTGGTAGTCGGCGAGACCGTAAGCGGGATCGATGAAGACCTTGGTGATCTTCTCGGGAGTTTCGTGAGCGACCTTTTCGATTTCGACGCCGCCTTCTGTGGAGGCAACGATGACTGGCCGAGAAGAGGTGCGGTCGAGGAGGATCGCGAGATAGTATTCCTTCTTGATGTGGCTGACCGTCGTGAAGAAGACGGTTTGGACCTTGCGACCGGCAGGGCCGGTTTGGAGGGTAACGAGGGTGTTGCCCAACATTTTGCCAGCGGTAATCTTCGCTTCGGCTTTCGATTTGCAGAGCTTTACGCCGCCTTTGAAGCCGTCGACGAACGTGCCCTTGCCGCGTCCACCGGCGTGGATTTGTGCTTTCACAACGATTGCGCCGTCGGGAAGCTTGGCCAGGGCCGAGTCGATCTCGTCCACTGATTTAACCGCGACGCCCTTCGATGTATTAACACCGAATCGCTCGAAGAGCGTCTTTGCCTGGTACTCGTGAATATTCATGGAAAAAGTTCAGTCTGCCATAGCGTAGGCGGGCAAGCACGCCAAAAAACCGGAATCGTGTCCTGATTATCCCCTATATTGGCCTCCATCAGCTACTGATTATAGTGGCTTTGATTTAACGTTTTCCTAGCGTGCTGGCATGCAATCGCATGAGTTGCTGAAGGAAGTGCTAAAAAAAACCAGTGCAAAGCAGATTTCGGCCGAAATGGCTCTGTCGCTTTCGCTTATTTACAAGTGGACCGAAGCTCCTGCGGACGAAAGTGGTCACGGCACGAACAACCCGCTGGACCGAATTGAGCAATTACTCCGCATCACCAACGACCGGCGCATCGCGCAGTGGGTCTGTGAACGTGCGGGCGGTTTTTTCATCACCAACCCCGATGCCGCACCGCACGCGCAGGCGTTGATCCCCGCGACCAACGCGATTGTGCAAGAATTTGCCGACATGCTTCAGGTGATCGCCAGTGCTGCGGGTGATCAGAAGGTTTCAGAAGCGGAAGCGAAATCGATTCGTGCGCGTTGGGAGGAATTGAAATCGGTGACGGAAGGTTTTGTCCATGCGGCCGAGTTGGGCAAATTTGGAGAACTGCGGAAGGAATTGGACGAGCACGTTCGGCCAAAGAACTAGCTCCGATTACCCGACGTTGGTGTTTCTAAGGGCGCGTGTGATCGCCCTTTTCAGAGGTGATTTAGTCGAAAATCACCAGCAGGTGGGAGCTGGCAAGCATCCTGCTCTAGCAACGCCGTTCATGGGCGCATGCCTGCGGTGCGCCTCATCTGCAACCATCACTAACATCACACATCCTATGATCAGACGCTTCACCCAACTAGCTAGCGTATCCGTCCTGTCGCTGGCTGCCAGCTCCGCCTTCGCCGACATCAAACTCAACGACAATTTTTCCGTCTCTGGCTATGTCGTCGGGTTAGCAGATTCCCAAAAGATAAAGGATACGGAAAACAAATCGTCCATGGATCTGCAGGCGACCAAGCTGGCGTCGAAGATCAACTTCGCACCGGTGAGCGGTACGTTGAGCTTCTACTCGGGATCGGACAACAAGGTCGCCATTCTCGACGCCTACTTCACCTACGATCTCGGCAAGGGCGGATCGATCACTGGCGGTAAATTCCTCAGCTGGCTCGGTTATGAGGCGTTTGATCCGGTCAACATGATCAACATCACGTACGCGTGGTCGACTGATGCGCTTGGCGCGTTCCCCGGTATCCCGGGCTATCACACCGGCGTGAAAGCCGAATACAGCACCGACACCATCGGTGCTGGCATTGCGGTGGTCGATTCGAACGACTCTAACTTCTTCACCGACGTAAAAAAAGGTGACGGAGACCTCGACAACGGCGTCGGACTCGAAGGCTACTACACTTACAAGGGCAAAGCGCTGACGGTGTTCGTCGGTGCTGCCTACAACAGTGCGGAAACCGAAACAGGCGGCACCTACTACGCGAGTCCCGCAGATCTCGGATTCAAGAGCTACAGCGGTGACATCTGGGTGCAATACGTTACCGGTCAGGTCACCCTCGCGGCTGAATACTCGCTCTACAAGGCGAAGTTCGACGCCATGGGTGTGGAAGATCTCAAGACGTACTTTGCTGGTGTTTGGGCCAAATATGCCGCCACCGACAAGATCGCTTACGTCGGCCGCATCTCGACCGGCAAAACGAATCTCTACGGAGCAAAGGACAAGCCCACGTACATGAAATACACTTTCTCGCCGGTCTTCACGATCACGGGTAACCTCGAGATTTGCGGCGAAGTGAGCTACACGACCTACGACAAGATCGATCCGGTCGACTCCTCCACGTACTACGGCGTCCAGGCCCGGTTCAAGTTCTAAGGCCTAATCGCTGCCTGCAATTTTCCGCGCTGCTGTAGTCGGGTGCTCGATAAAATGAGCCTGCGCGCAGCAGCGCGTTGTTAGCCAATATCACGAACATGCGGGCAGAGCCAAACTGTGCCCGGCCCGCTCCCCACGTACCCTGTAAGTTCCTCCAGTAAATCGCATCAATATGATTTCGAAAGCTCTCAAACTCCTTTCGGCCGGCGCCGTCGCGCTCGGCTTGTTTGTCTCCGCTCAAGCTGCAGAAAAAACCGTCAAGGTCGGCGTGCTCCATTCGCTCTCGGGCACCATGGCGATCAGCGAAACTTCGCTGCGTGACGTGCTGCTCTTCACCTTCGACGAAATTAACTCCGCGGGCGGCATTAAGGTCGGTGGCGACACCTACAAGATCGTCCCGGTCGTCGTGGACGGCGCTTCCAACTGGCCGCTTTTCGCGGAAAAGGCGAAGCAACTGCTCGAGCAGGACAAAGTAGCGGTAGTGTTTGGTTGTTGGACGTCGGTGAGCCGCAAGTCCGTGCTGCCGGTTTTCCAAAAGAACAACGGCCTGCTCTTCTATCCTGTGCAATACGAGGGTGAAGAAGAGAGCCCGAACGTTTGCTACACGGCGGAAGCGGTCAACCAACAGGCCACGCCTGCGGTCGACTACTACCTCGCCGAAGGCAAAAAGAAGTTTTACCTGCTCGGCTCTGACTACGTCTACCCGCAGACCACCAATCTCGTTCTGCTCGAATATCTCCTCTCGAAGGGTGTTCCGCTCGAAAACATCGGGGGCGGCTTCCGCAAGGACGGCGACAAGATCATTTCCGCCGGCAAATACACGCCGTTCGGTCACACTGATTACCAAGCAATCGTTGCCGAGATCAAGCAGTTCGCTGCCTCCGGTGACGCTTGCGTGATCTCCACGCTCAACGGCGACACCAACGTGCCTTTCTTCAAGGAATACGCTGCGTCCGGTCTCACCGCTGAAACTTGCCCGGTCGTTTCGTTCTCGATTTCGGAAGACGAATTCCGCGGTCTTCCTGCTGACAAGTTGGTTGGGCAACTCGGCTGCTGGACTTACTTCCAGTCGCTCGACACGGCTGCCAACAAGAAATTCGTGGGTGCTTTCAAAGCTTGGCTCTCGAAGAGCACGGTTCCTGGCATCGTCAAAGAAGGCCGTGTGACCTGCTCGCCGATGGTGCTGAGCTACGACGGTGTTTACCTCTGGAAAGCTTGCGTGGAAGCGGCGGGTTCGTTCGATGTCGACAAGGTCCGCGAGTCTTGGAAGTCCGAGAAAATCTCCTTCGCTGGCCCAGGTGGCACCGTCAAGACGCAGAAGAACATGCATCTGACCAAGAACGTCTACATCGGCGAAACCAAGGCCGATGGTCAGTTCAAGATTCTCAAGTCCTTCGACAACGTTTACGGCGAACCCTGGCTCAAGGGTAAGTTCAAGTAAGCGTTAGTCTTCAAGATTAGTTCTATAGTGTGTTTCAGGAGGGGTGGATTCCCCGAAATGAATCCATCCCTCCTGTTTGGTTTAAAACTGTATTTAAAAAATTCATACCGACGTGCTGTGCCTTGTCCGTCAGTTTTGGAAATACGCCCTGCTCTTGTTGGTCGCGACGATCACCGAGGCAGCTGAAACGCCCCGCCAGATCATCGCCAACGCCACGCTCGCGAAGGAAGACGCAAAAAAACGCGAGCTGATCCTATCGTTGATGGGGCAGAGCGACGATGCGATCGAACCATTGCTTACCGCCTGGCGGAGAGATGCGTTGTTTCTCTACACCGCGGCAGATTCGACACTGATACCCGTTCAGCTCGTTGGCGAAAAAGACCCTGCGGGTACCCAGGTCGCTGAGCGCATTGTCGATGGCAAGCCGTTGCTTGGCGCTGAGGGTAAACCAATGCGCGTCATCGCGTCTGAACTGGCTGCCGTGGAGCATACTTCCAGTTTGCGGCGCGCGATGAAGGCGGTGCTGGACGTGATCGATGTTGGCGCTTCAGATCCCGCGCGCCGCATCAAAGCAATTCAG
The DNA here is from genome assembly GCA_047600805.1 of Nibricoccus sp. Lineage (GTDB taxonomy): Bacteria > Verrucomicrobiota > Verrucomicrobiia > Opitutales > Opitutaceae > JADKHC01. Next base: position 2,492,466 of record JASGKG010000001.1, on the reverse strand, counting down.
GCGATAGGACAGGCGCAGGACGCCTCAAAACTTCCCGCCTTGGAAGCGCGCGCGAAAATCGAATCCCAACCCAAGGTGCAGCGCGTGCTTCGCGAGGCTATTGCACTGACCAAACTCAAGGATCCAAAGTCTGAGACGAAGCTCGCTGCACTCGTTGACCTTCGCGAACTCCATACGTTGAGCAGCTCGGATTTCCTTAACCGGGCCCTGAAAGAAGCCGAGACCGCAAAGAATGGCGAACTGCAGCGGGCTGCTCGCTCGGCGATCCATGCGGTCGAGCAGCACAGGAGCGCGGTGGATTTCGTCGGCACGCTTTTCCGCGGCGTGAGCGCTGGCAGCATTCTCCTGGTTCTGGCGGTTGGATTGGCAATTTCCTTCGGATTGATGGGCGTGATCAACATGGCTCACGGCGAAATGGTCGCCGTTGGCGCGTACACCACATATCTGGTGCAGAATTTCTTCGGCGACGGCGTGACGATTCCCGCGTTTGGCCTGAGTATCTCGATTCCCGGCCTGCATTTGAGCGGCGCTGCGTACAATATCTACTTCATTGCCGCGCTGCCACTGAGTTTTCTAGCCGCCGCGTTTGTCGGTGTAATTCTCGAGAGAAGCATCATTCAGTTTCTCTACCGCAGGCCGCTCGAAAGTCTCCTGGCGACCTGGGGTGTTTCGCTCGTGCTGCAGCAGATTTTTCGTCTCATGTTTGGCGCGAACAACGTGAATGTTTCCAGCCCGGCTTTCCTGAGCGGAAACTGGACGGTGAACGACATTATTTTTGGGTGGAATCGTATGTTCGTTATTGGTTTCGGGGTGCTGATTGTCGTAGGCATCTGGCTGGTCCTGAAAAAGACGCCGCTCGGCCTATTGATGCGTGCAGTGACTCAGAATCGCACCATGGCGTCCTGTATGGGCGTTCGCACAGACCGCGTGAATATGATGACATTTGCCCTCGGCAGCGGGCTCGCCGGACTCGCCGGTGCGTTCATCAGTCAGATTGATAATGTCGGACCGGCCCTCGGTCAGACGTACATCGTCGACTCATTCATGGTGGTCGTGCTCGGCGGTGTCGGCAGTCTCGCTGGCACGGTTATCAGCGCCGTCGGGATCGGCAGTGTGGATAATTTTTTCCAACAGTACGTACCGGCGTGGGCGCCTTCGTTGAGCGGTGTGCCGTTTATCGGAAACTTCCTGCAAAACCTCGGACAGGATTCGGCGGTGTTCGGAAAGATCTTCGTTCTTGCCGGTATTATCTTGTTCCTGCAGTGGCGGCCCGCAGGTTTGTTCGTAACGCGAAACCGGAGCCTGGAGGGCTGACGCATGACATCTCTCGAAATCAGTCAATCCCGGCGACGCACCACCGAGCTGACGGCGATCGGTGTAATCAGTTTTTTCGTTCTCGTAGTCATTCCGTGGCTGAGTCCATACGGAGTAACGAGCGGACTCTGGGGCAAGTATCTGAGCTATGCGTTGCTCGCGATTTCCGTCGATCTGCTCTGGGGCAGCACCGGACTGCTGAGCCTTGGGCAGGCGCTGTTCTTCTCACTCGGCGGTTACATGCACGGCATGTACCTGATGCGGATGATCGGTGAGCTTGGACAGTACAAGAAACCGATTCCCGATTTCCTTGTTTTTCTTGGTTGGACGAAGCTGCCCGCGTTTTGGGAGCCTTTCGACAGTTTCGGGTTTACGATGTTAATGGTGCTGCTTGTGCCAGCAATTGTGGCGTACGTCTTCGGATTTCTCGCGTTTCGTTCGCGCATCAAGGGCGTCTATTTTTCCATCCTCACGCAGGCGCTCACGTATGCGGCTTCAATCATTTTCTTCCGCAACAACCTTCTCATGGGCGGAAACAATGGCTTCACCGACTACAAATTTATCCTCGGCCATTCGCTCATAGACAAAGTTGAAGGACCAAAAACCATGACCGGCCTCTACGTTGTGACCGGCTTTGTCCTGCTGCTGGTTTTTATGTTTAGGCGTTGGTTGCGGACGACCAAGTTCGGCCTTGTGCAGCAGGCGATCCGGGATGGCGAAAATCGTACGCTCTTCAGCGGGTATGCGACCGCGCACTACAAGCTCTTCATCTTCGTTCTTTGCGCGATCATCGCCGCGATCGGTGGCGCGCTTTACGTTCCGCAGGCGGGTATTATCAACCCGGAAGAAATGCGCACGGCCAACTCGCTCGAAGCAGTCGTCTGGGTTGCCGTCGGTGGTCGTGGCACGCTGTTTGGTCCGATCCTCGGTGCGATCTTTGTCAACGCGCTCAAGAGCTGGGCCACCGTCGGTGTAACGGCGAACTACTGGCCGATCATCATCGGCGGCTTGTTCATCCTCGTTGTTTTGTTCCTTCCGGGCGGTTTGGTGAGCTTGCCGAGTAGACTCGCGCCGATGTGGAAACGACTGCGCAGCAAAACCGCCACGCCCGAAGACGCCGCGCCACCGCCGGTTGCGCTTAAATCCGAAACCGCCAATCCCAGGAGCTGACCACCATGCCGCACCCGATTCTCACGGTTGAAGATGTTTCGAAAACCTACGACGGCTTTAAGGCCATCTCGAATCTCAACTTTTATCTTTTCGAAGGCGAACTACGCACGGTCATCGGCCCAAACGGCGCCGGCAAGTCGACGTTCTTTGATTTGATCACGGGCCGCGCCAAGCCCGACAGAGGAAAAATCGAATTCGGCAGCGATCCGGCTGCGAGCCACGATCTGACCGAGCTTAACGAGTACGAAATCAACCGCCTCGGTTTAGGACGGAAGTTTCAGACACCGAGCGTATTTACCGAGCATACCGTTTGGGATAACCTCGTGCTTTCGCTGAAAGGTTCGCGTAATGTCTTCGCTTCTCTGTTCCGACGGCTGAAGTCCGAGGACAGCGACCGCATCAACGAACTTCTCAAGCTCGTGCGCCTCGACGGGAAGAGCCACTGGAAGGCGGGGATGCTCGCGCACGGCGAGAAACAATGGCTGGAGATTGGCATGTTGCTCGCGCAGGAACCGAAGGTGCTGCTCGTGGATGAACCCGCCGCGGGCATGACAGACGAGGAAACGCATCGCACGGGCGAACTTCTTCTAAGTTTGGCCGGTAAGCACAGCCTCGTCGTGATCGAGCACGACATGACCTTTGTGCGACAGATCGCGTGCGATAACAAAGTCACAGTCCTTCATCAGGGCACGGTGCTCTGCGAGGGCAAATTCGACGAAGTGCAGTCCAACCAAAAAGTCCGCGAGGTGTATCTCGGTCGCGGAAAGAAAAACTGACGAACGATTCGCCATGGTTGCTCCTGTTTCCACTGAACCTGTTCTCAAGCTGACTGCGGTCGAAGCCGACATTGGCGGTTCACGCATCCTGCGCGGCGTCGAACTCGACGTGCGGCCGGGGGAGGTCGTCGCTCTCATGGGGCGCAACGGTGTGGGTAAAACCACCACGTTGAAATCGATCACCGGTGTCTTGCCGATCCGGTTTGGTTCGGTCGTGTTTGACGGCAATCCGATCCACAAGTTGTCGATCGATGTTCGCGCGCGTTCTGGCATCGGTTACGTGCCGCAGGGCCGCGATATTTTCCCACACCTCACCGTCGAAGAAAATCTCCAGGTTGGCTTGGTGGTTCATAAACGCCGCGGTGCTGAAGCTCGTGACGCGCTCGCCCGCGTTTTTGAACTGTTTCCCGTTCTGAAAGAAATGCTGTCGCGCAAGGGCGGCGTGCTTTCCGGCGGCCAGCAGCAGCAGCTAGCCATCGGCCGTGCGTTGCTTACGAATCCTAAAATTCTGATTCTCGATGAGCCCACCGAGGGCATTCAGCCGTCGATCATCGATCAGATCGGCGACACCTTGAAGAAGCTGACCACGCCGGCTGCTCCGCTCGAGGCGATCGACGAAGCGCAAAAATCGGTCGCTGAAATCCAAAACGCTGTGAAGCAGCTCAAAAAGGACCATTCGCTCGCGATCTTGTTGGTTGAGCAGTATGTCGATTTTTGTCGGGAAGTGGCGGATCGGTTTTATGCGATGGATCGCGGCACGGTTGTTGCCAGCGGTCTGATTTCTGAACTCACCGACGATGTCGTAAGAGAACATTTGCAGGTATAAATGGCGCCTAGATCTAGAATGATACAGCTATTGCTTCTGAATCCTAGGTCCTGAATTCTGACTCCTTTCTGTTTGCCATGCATCTCACCCCACGCGAACGCGAAAAACTCCTCATCGTGACGGCCGCCGATCTGGCCCGCCGTCGTCAAGCGCGCGGCCTCAAGTTGAACTATCCCGAGGCCGTTGCGATCATTACCTACGAAATCATCGAAGGCGCTCGTGATGGAAGAACCGTTGCCGATCTCATGAGTTTCGGTACCACGATCCTCAAGCGCGTCGACGTGATGGAAGGCGTGCCCGAAATGATTCAGGAAGTGCAGGTCGAGGCGACGTTCCCCGACGGCACGAAACTCGTCACCGTTCACAACCCGGTCAGATGAGAAATTAAAACCTTTCTGACAGAACCAATAAGCAGAATGACGATCTATCCGGTTCATTTTGTACATTCTGTCTAAACCCCTTTCCCATGATCCCCGGCGAAATCATCACGGCTGACGACGCGGCAAAGCTCCCGGCCAACCTCGACCTTGCGACGCTCACGCTCGAAGTCGCGAACACCGGTGACCGACCGATCCAGGTCGGCTCGCATTTTCATTTCTACGAGACGAACGAAGCGCTGACTTTCGATCGCACCGCGGCGCGCGGTTTTCGGCTCAATATTCCTGCTGGCACGGCGGTTCGCTTCGAAGCGGGTGACAAGAAGATCGTCGAGCTCGTCGCGCTAACCGGCGACCGCGAAGTCTACGGCCTCAACGCGAAAGTGAACGGCAAGCTCGAATCTAAGAAGCCACTGAAAAATGGGAATGTGGAACTCAGGAAATCGGGAGAAAAGTCCAAACAGAGGCGCTGATTCCTGTTTCTCTCTCTGTTCCAGCTTTCCTGAGTTCCAAATTAAAGAATCTCCCCCCATGCCACTCAATCTTACCCGCCGTCAGTATGCTGAAATGTTTGGCCCGACCGTCGGCGATCGCGTGCGCCTGGCCGATACGGAGTTGTTCGTGCAGGTCGAACGCGACCTCATGGCTGAAGGCGGTGGTTATGGCAACGAAGTTAAATTTGGCGGTGGCAAAGTGATCCGCGACGGCATGGGCCAGTCGCCGACAGCGTCCGATGCCGAGTCGCTCGACCTCGTTATCACCAACGCGCTCATTCTCGATCCGATCCTCGGCGTGATCAAAGCCGACATCGGCATCAAGCACGGCTTCATCGTGGGCATCGGCCATGCGGGTAATCCAGGCATCCAGCGCGGCATCGGCTCGATCTATCCTGATCCAAAAACGAAGAAGAAAAACCCGATGATCATCGGCGCTGCGACCGAAGTGCTCGCGGGCGAAGGTTGCATCGTGACGGCGGGCGGCATCGACACGCATATTCATTTTATTTGTCCGCAACAGATCGACGAAGCAATCAGCGCGGGCATCACGACGATGATCGGCGGCGGAACGGGACCGGCGCACGGCACCTACGCGACGACCTGCACGCCCGGCAAATGGAATATCCATCGCATGCTTGAGGCGGCCGAAGCATATCCGATGAACCTTGGGTTTCTCGGCAAGGGCAACTGTTCCACCCCGAAACCGTTGCGCGAACAAATCCTCGCCGGTGTGATCGGCCTCAAGTTGCACGAAGACTGGGGAACCACACCAGCTGCCATCGACACGTGTCTTGGTGTGGCCGACGAACTCGACGTGCAGGTCGCGATTCACACCGATACGTTGAACGAGGCAGGCTTCGTGGACGACACGATCAAAGCGTTCAAGGGTCGCACGATTCACACGTTCCACTCCGAAGGCGCGGGCGGTGGTCACGCACCCGACATTATCCGCGTATGCGGGGAGGCGAACGTGCTGCCATCGTCCACGAACCCGACGCGTCCTTACACGGTGAATACCATCGATGAGCACCTCGACATGCTCATGGTTTGTCATCACCTCGACTCGAAGATTCCTGAGGACGTCGCGTTTGCCGAATCGCGCATTCGACCCGAGACGATTGCGGCCGAGGACCGCTTGCACGACTTGGGTGCGATTTCGATCATGTCATCCGATTCGCAGGCGATGGGACGCATTGGCGAAGTGATCATCCGCACGTGGCAGACGGCGCATAAAATGAAAACGCAGTTCGGCGTGCTCGGTGGAAAATCACACGCCGCGGCGGACAACTTCCGTGCGCTGCGTTATCTCGCGAAGTACACGATCAACCCCGCGATCGCGCATGGAATATCTCACATCGTTGGTTCGGTCGAGGTGGGGAAGTTCGCCGATCTCGTCTTGTTCAAGCCTGCGCTGTTTGGCGTGAAGCCCGAAGTCGTGCTCAAAGGCGGTTTCATCGCCTGGGCCAACATGGGCGACCCCAACGCGTCGATTCCCACGCCGCAGCCGACGTTTTATCGCCCGCAATTTGGAGCGGCCGGACGTGCGCTGGCTTCAACAAATCTCACCTTCGTCAGCGAAGCCTCGCTGAAAAAAGGGAGCCTGAAAGAACTCGGACTCCAACGCCGTCTTGAGCCGGTGAAAAACACACGTGGCATCGGCAAACGCGATCTCGTGTTGAACGACGCGCTGCCGAAGATCGAAGTCGATCCCGAGACCTACACGGTGAAAGCGAACGGCGAGGTTCTAACCTGCGAGCCAGCCAAAGTGCTGCCGATGGCGCAGCGGTATTTTCTTTTCTGAACTGACTTGCTCACATTGGTGCGTTCCTGGCGTTGAGCTGAACGACTCATCAACACGAGCCGGTGTCTTCGGTTTCGTTTTAGGCGATCAAGCCGATCTTGATGCTGGCCAGCGTGGCGGATGCGACCAAAAGCCAGAGAAGCAGGCCAGGAACAAAGGGTGCTGCGCCTACTACGCGCACGCAGTTGCGATCGAGGCCGGAGCCGATGAGGAACAACGTCAGTGTGAGCGCGGCATAGGCGGTTGCTGTGATCGGTTTTGCCGCCGGAGTGATTGCCGGTAAAGAAGTGAACAAGGCTGACACGGCAAGAAAGCCTGCGATGAAAAGAGGAAATTGTGGCCGTCGCTGAATTTGCTTCCCTCCGTTTCCATGGCGGCGACCGGACCGTGCGCCAAGAACCAAGGCAGCCGGCATGATCCAGAGCGCTCGGGCGAGTTTTGCCGTGGTGGCGGTGGCGAGCGTCTCGGCCCCGTGTGTCGTGGCTGCATGAAATTGGCTCGGGAACTCGGGCCGTTGTCGAGCGCGCCTTTCGTCGAAAAGGACTCACGCTGAAGCCGCTGCTCTCCATGGCGAGTCCCGAGGCGATCAAAAACCTCGTCGCGTGCGGCATGGGTGTGGCGAACGTATCGAGGCTGATCGTGGGGCGCCAATTGGAAAGCGGCGCGATCGGAATCGTGCAACTGAAGGATCTCGAAATCCGCCGCCCTGCATCTGCAGCGTTTGCGGGGCCGCGTTCCCAGCACGGTCGCGCTAAAGTTTCTCGAAGTCCTGTCGGAAACCATCAAGACAGGCCTGGTGGCCGGGCGCAGATAGAAACCGACGCTATCGCAGGAGTTTTCCTGCTGCTACGATCGCGAACGCGACAGTGTGGAGCGGTAAACTGCGCCGACGCTAATTTACCTTAGCGGTTTTAATTTGATTCGTTCGGCCGTGATGGATCGGCCGAGGACGCGGGCGGCGTGGGAGGCGAACCAATTCGCATCGTCAGTTGTGGCGAAACGGTGATCGCCGTTGCGGCTCAAACGCGCTTCTTCTTCGGGGTGGCGGTTGAGCCAATCGGCCAGGCTCTCGGCGATGATTTCCGTTTGCGGAAGAACGCGGATTTCGCGCGGAACGATTTTGCGAATGAGCGGAAGCAGCAGCGGATAGTGCGTGCATCCGAGCAGAATGCGGTGCGGCGGCCGCGGGCGGTTGAGCACCGGTTCGAGTGAGCGGCGGAGAAAATATTCTGTGCCCGCGCCATCGATTTCGCCGGCTTCGACCATGGCGGCCCACAGCGGGCACGCCTGCTGAATCAGTTCGAGATGTGGCGCGAGTTTGCGCAGTTCGAGACCGTACGAATCCGACGCGATCGTGCTTTCTGTCGCGAGAACGGCGACGACACCGGACATCGGCGAAGGCGTAGTTTCTCCGGGAATCGCGCCGGGGCGAAGACACGCGAGCGCTTCCACTGACGGACGCACCACGCCGAGCACGCGCCGATCAGGTCGATGTTTCGGCAAGTAGAGCTGTTGAATGTTTCGGAGCGCGCGGGCCGAGGCGGTGTTGCAAGCGAGGATGACGAGTGTGCAGCCTTGCTCGAACAACCACTCGACGGTTTCGGTCGTGTATTCGGTCACGACGTCGGCACTGCGCGCTCCATAGGGCGCGCGGGCGCTGTCCGCCACGAAAAGGTAATCGTACTGGGGCAGAGCTTTGAACAGCGAACCGAGGACGGTCAGTCCGCCGAAGCCGGAATCGAAAACGCCGATCATGTTGAATGAGCCACGACGGAACGAGCTAAAGCGGCAGTACCGACTCTTTGCAAACCTACAAAATCGATTAGCTGCTCGGCGCGATCGGCGATGTGAGTGGGCCCAACTTCTCGCAGCGCGTCGCGAAAAGAAAAGCCCCAGCTCACCGCAATGCTCCTGACGCCCACCTCGTTGGCCGCAGCGACATCGCGGACTTCGTCGCCGACGTAGTAAATGTCTGTCACCGGAAGTCCGATCTGTTTCACGAGACGGCGCAGACGCGTGGCTTTGCCAAACAGGCTGGTGCCGCAGGAGAAAAGATCGAAGGCGTTCAGATCGTGCCGTTGCAGAAAACGTTTAATGTTTTCCAACGAGTTGGAGGAAAGAATGCCGCAGCGGCAGCCCTGAGCTCGCAACACGCGGATCGCTTCGGGCACACCATCGAAAGGGCGCACAAACTCCATGCGTTCCAGCATTCCTGCGCGCACGGCTGCCATGAGACGCGGCATTTTGCGAAGCGGCACGCCAGCGTATTTCATCACCTCGAGCGGATTCATTTGCCGAATCGTGGCGTAGTCCGATTTGTGCAAGAGCGATACTCCTAGCTCGGCGGCGACTTTGTTGTAAACGGCTGCAGTCTCCTCCAGCGAATCGGCAATCGTCCCGTCGAAGTCAAAAATCACTGCTTTGGCGAAAGGCATGAACAAAAAGAATAGCGGTAAGTTGCGGGCTTGCAGCAGCTATGTCCAATTCAACCTTCCGACGCAAATCGGCCGTTCCGGTATTGCAGAGCGTTGGACTACCCGGAATAAACTGAGCGCATGAGTCTCTGTCCCTGTGGTTCCAACAAAGAATACGAAGTCTGTTGCGGTCCGATCATTGCCGGCGCTCCTGCGCCCACGGCCGAAGCGCTGATGCGTTCGCGCTACACCGCGTATGTGAAGCACGAATACGCGCATCTGGAAAAGACCTTGAGCGAGGCGCAGCGGAAGGATTTCGATGCGGCGGACTCGAAGCGTTGGGCAGAGAGCTCGGAATGGCTCGGCCTCACCATTCACCAAACCGAAAAGGGCGGCCCGGACGACGAGCAGGGCATGGTTCATTTCACCGCGAAGTTCCGCGCCGAAGGCGAGGACCGCGAACATATCGAAGCCGCACTCTTTACGAAGGAATCGGGTCGATGGGTTTACTCGGGTTACATTCAGCCGAAAGGCACGCCCGTTCGCCGCGAGACGCCGAAGGTCGGGCGCAATGATCCTTGCCCATGCGGCTCCGGCAAAAAGTACAAGAAGTGCTGCGGCGCGAAAGAGTGAGCAAAACTGAGCGAACGTGAAAACCGTTCATGGCGGGCATGGCGCCTGCTATGAATGATTTTCAACGTTCGCATGCTTATCGTTCAACAACCTGTCGCTCAACCCAATCTCGCGCTTACGCTCGTGCCGCTCCGTGTGGACCGGCTGAAGTTGGCGAAGCGGGTCTGGCGGGCTGCTGCCGAGGATGGGAAGGAATTCGGCTTCGAACTCCAAGCTGCGCTTCAACCTGGCGTGACGGTTTTCCAAACGGACGCCGCGCGCTACGCGATCGTCCAAGAACCTGAGCCTGTGCTCGAAATTTCCCTGGCCATGCCTGCTTCTGCGGCGGCGGGAATTGGCTGGGCCATCGGCAATCTTCATCTCGAGCTGATGTCGGAGCCGACACGGTTGCTCACGCCTGACGACAGAACTGTGCGGCGTCTGCTCGACCGGATCGGCATAACGTATCGCGAAACAACCGCCGTCTTTCGCCCCGGAAGGTTCGCGCGAGGAGACGAAACAACGCCCAGCGCCACGCCCGCTCATGAATTCGGTCCCAGCCACAAACACTGATGCGGTGGGTTGGCTGAGTGGCCTGCTGCAACTCAGCGACACGTTCTATCCGACGGGCGCGTACGCGCATTCGTTTGGTCTAGAGGGAATGGTTTTGGAAGGCGTCGTTCGCGATCGCGAAACGCTCCGCGAATTCCTTTTGGTGTCGACTTTGCCCTCGCTGCGACAGGCTGAGTTGCCGCTGGTGATTCACGCTTGGAACGCGTTCGAGAAGCCGGATTGGAGCATCGTGGCGGAACTCGTCGTTTTCTCCTCGGCGTTGAAGAGCGCGAAAGAAGCCCGCTTTGCGTCGGACAACATCGGACGGCAACGCGTCGAACTCGCAGCCAAACTGCGCGCACACCCGCTCGCGGTCGAGTATCTGAAGCGTGCCGAGGCGGAGCGCTGGCCGTTTTCTCCGGCGATTGCGGCGGCGCTCGAAGCGCGTGTGCTCGGCGCGCCTTTGGAGTCCGCGCTGGCTTCGGTGTATTATGCGGCGATCGCAGGTATTCTTGCGGCGGCGATGAAACTGCTGCGCCTCGGGCAAAACGGCTCGCAAACTTTGCTCACCGAAATGCTCTCGCTCGCGCCGAGCCTGATCGCGCAGGCGCGCGAAGTCCCGATGACAGAAATCGGTTGGTTTAATCCCTGGCTCGACATTGCTGCGGCTCGTCATGAGACGGCGGATACGCGGCTGTTTATTTCGTAACAAAACTCCACGTTTATGACACGTCCTCCGCGAATTGGTGTAGGTGGCCCGGTTGGTTCGGGTAAAACGATGCTCTGCCTCAAACTGTGCCAGAAACTGCGCGAGCGCTACAGCCTCGGCGTTGTCACCAATGATATCTACACACAGGAAGACGCGCGCTTCTTGAAAGAGGCGAAAGCGTTGCCTGCGGAACGGATCGTCGGCGTCGAGACGGGGGGGTGCCCGCACACCGCGATCCGCGACGACACGACGATGAACGAGCAGGCGGTGCGCAGCCTGGAGGTGAAGTTTGCCGATTTGCAGCTAGTTTTAGTTGAGAGCGGCGGCGACAACTTAACCGCGACGTTTTCTCCCGAGTTGGTCGACGCGTTTATTTACGTGCTCGATGTAGCTGAAGGCGAAAAGATGCCGCGCAAGGGCGGGCCGGCGATCAAGTTCAGCGATCTACTCATTATCAACAAAATCGATCTCGCGCCCTACGTCGGCGCCGACCTTTCGGTGATGGAGCGCGACGCGAAAACGCAGCGCGGCACGCGGCCGTTTTTGTTCTGCGACTTAAAACGTGAACATAATCTCGATCAGGTGATCGCGTGGATCGAACGCGAGGTGCTGTTCGGGAAGAAAGCGAAAGCGTGAACCGCAGAGGACGCGGAGAGCGCAGAGAAAGCGTATGAAAACTGAAGTTTTTAACGCCAAGATCGCAAAGAGCGCGAAGGTCGGAGTCGCGGCTCTGGTGGAGAATTTCAGATGAAGAGGTTCGACAGAATGAACATAATGAACCGAATGACGGAGAGGCTTACGGTTGAATTGCACGAGTCTTCACTGAGGAACGGGCGCGTTTTTTTCTGCGTGAAGACGAGTGATCATACCTTGGCGGAGTCGTTTGGTTTTTCTCCGGTGTTTGCGATCTTTGCGTTGAAACTCTACGTCGTTTGCGCGCATGGCTGAGTTCTCCGGACATCTTTCGTTGGCGGCAGAAGCGCGTGAGGACGGGCAGACTTTTCTAGCGCGACAGTCGTTTCGCGCGCCGTTTCACCTGAGCAAACCTTATTGGGATGGTCATGCGCTGATCGTTCAGGTCGTGAACCCGACCGCTGGCGTGCTGGCCGGAGATCGCTTGTCCTCGGAGATTTCAGTTGGTTCGGGAGCGGGAGTGTTGGTGACCAGCCCGAGCGCGACGCGGATTTTTCAGATGAACGCGGGCGAGGCGGAAAGTCGTCAGTGCTTCACGGTCGAGCCCGGCGGCTGGCTCGAATACATGCCGGAGCCCCTCGTGCCGCATCGAGGATCGCGATTCCGTCAGCGTACGACGATTGACGTCAGGGGAAATGGCGAAGCGATCGTCGGCGATCTCTTGATGCCTGGGCGCGTGGCGCGCGGAGAGGCGTGGGCTTGGGAAAAACTTCAGCTTGAACTTACGTTGAGAGTAAACGGAGCTTTGATTTTGCGAGAGCGACTCGATCAAAGCGGAGCGGAGCTAAAAGCGCTGGCGGCGTTGTGCGGGGGAGGCGAGGGCGCATGCTTCGCCAATTTGGTTTTGGTTTCTCCGGCGCTGAAGAACGGCGACGAGTGGCGATCCAGCGTGGTGAGTCTTCATGGAGGTGGCGCTTGGGTTGGCTTAAGTGAGCTGCGGGGCGACGGTGCGGCGTGGAGCCTCAAAGTCATCGCTGCCGACACCGTGCAGCTCAAACGCGTCCTTGCGCAGGCCCGCTCGATTTTGTCCAAGCACCTGCCGCGACTCGCGAGCGATCCGCGGAAATTGTAAGACGTTCCCAGAAAAAAGCTCAGGCCAGCGTGTCTTCGCCCGAGGCCGCTGCGGCCGATCCTTTCGAGACAGAGAATCTTCTGTTGCGAATCGAGAAAGCTTCGTCGGAGGACGGGAAACAGTCTTCCGCGAGGCGGGGAAACCTTTAAACGACCGGTGGAAACGCTTCCGGCGTCGTTTCGTTCCTTTCCGCGGCGGGAAAAATCCTTCGCGCGGCGGAGAAAAGCTAATTTTGCCGGGGAAAACGTTAATTCGGCCGGGAAAAACTCTTCGGAGAGCGTTCATGACTCTTCGCAGCGCGGTGAAAGCTCTTCGCGGGCGGTGCAAATCTTTTCCCGAGCCGTAAAAACCTTTCGGCGCCGGGGAAAATCATTTCTGCAGCGGTGATCACTGCTTCGAGAGCGGTGAAAAGTGATTCCCCGTGCGGGAAGAACAATTGCGGAAGCGTAAGAACGCTTATTTGGCGGGGAAACTCTCTTCGCAGGCCGTGCAGATCATTTCCTGAGCGGGAAAAACTCTTCCGAATCGGTGCATCACTCTTCCCGGACGGGAAAAAGTCTTCGCGCGGCGGGTAAAATCGTTGTCGGAGGGGTAAAAACTCTTGGCCGACGGGAAAAATGATCGGCGCTGCGGGAAAAGAGGTTGTGGAGCGATGAAACCCATTGTGCGGCCTACAAACGGTGTTAGCGGGGCGTCGAAAACGGTTCCACAGGCGGCAAAAGTCTCCGCGCTGCGGAAGAAGGACTTCGAGCACGTCAGTCGACGTCTCTTTTCGCGGAATAGGTATGTCCGATGGGTTGAGCGAACGCTCCGTTGGGTTTATGCGGAGCGAGGGACGCACTTAACCGAAGTCTCGCGGGTGCCGCGACACGTCAACTCGGCGAAATCGGTTCGCGGTGACGCGCCGGTTCAAAATGACAGGGACAAACTCAGACCGGCTCAGCCTAGCTTGAGCGAGCCGAGCAGATGCTTGGTGAGGAACGCCGTTTGATACGTCGAAAGTTCTTTCAACCCTTTTTGCGCGAGCGCGATCAGGCTTTGCAGCTGATCGTGCGTGAAAGTGGCTTCTTCGCCGGAACTTTGGACTTCGACGAAATTGCCTTTGCCGGTCATCACGACGTTGGCGTCGACTTCGGCGTCTTTGTCTTCGACGTAAGCGAGGTCCAACAGCTCCTTACCGCCAACGAGCCCGACGCTGACAGCGGCGACGGAATCGACGAGCGGGTTCTCGGTGATTTTCTTTTCATCGAGGAGCTTTTGAATCGCCAGCCGCGTGGCGAGATAAGCGCCGGTGATCGATGCCGTGCGCGTGCCGCCGTCGGCTTGAAGAACGTCGCAGTCGACCCAGAGCGTGTTTTCACCGAGCTTGTTCAAATCGAGCACGGCGCGAAGGGCGCGGCCGATCAGGCGCTGGATCTCGACGGTGCGTCCGTCGAGCTTGCCTTTGGAGATATCGCGTTGTTTCCGGTCCAGCGTGCTGTAGGGGAGCATTGAATACTCCGCGGTCAGCCAGCCGCCCTTGACGCCCTGCTGACGCATCCAGGTCGGAACTTTTGGTTCGATGGTGGCGGCGCAGATGACGCGCGTATTGCCGAAGCCGATCAGGACGGAACCGGTCGCGTAGGGCGCGAAGTTGGCCTCGAGTGTGATCGGGCGAAGTTGGTCGGGACGGCGGCCGTCGGAGCGGGTACTCATGAAAGGGAAAGTTGAAGAGAGAGGTGAGTGGAAGGCGTCTTGAAGGGATTAGCGCTCACGTTCCTCGGAGTTGGTGGTGTCCAGGCGAATGATTTTTTCCGGCACGCTCGATTGCTGTGCCATGAATTCGATCAAGCGGTCGTTGAAATCTTTGGCGGGATCGTGGCCGGTCTTTTTCAAAGCCTGCGTGAGCGCGGCGACTTCAACCAAACGGGCCATGTCGCGTCCGGGGCGAACGTAGAGGATGATGTGTGGAATTTTCAGGCCGAGGATCTCGTAATAGTTTTCCTCCAGGCCGGTGCGTTCCTCAATCGCGTCGGGCGTCCATTCGAACAGCGAGATGACGAGATCGATGCGCTTGTCGACGCGGATGCTTTTCACGCCGAACATCTCCGAAATGTTAATGATGCCGATGCCGCGGCATTCCATGTAACCGCGGTTGAGCGGTCTGGAGCTGGCGATGAGTTCGCGTTCGTCGAGCAGCTTGATGACGGTGAGGTCGTCGGCGACCAGCGAGTGACCGCGTTCGATCAGAGCGAGAGCGCATTCGCTTTTGCCTACGCCACTGGAGCCGCGAAGGATCGTGCCGATGCCGCGGATGTCGAGCATGGTGGCATGTTCGGTGGTTGAGGGAGCGAATTCGTTATCGATGCACAGCGTCGCGAGATTCACGTAATTCATCGTGATCATCGGCGTGCGAAAGACCGGAAGATTGCGCTCCTGCGCGACGGCGAGCATCGACGGCGTGGGGTTGAAATTACGCGTGAGCACGAGGCAGGGGACTTGGCGGTCCGCCATCTCGTTCATGATTTCAACCTGCTTCGGAGAGGGAAGCATCTTGAAGTAAGTCATCTCGGCGGCGCCGAGAACCTGAATGCGTTTGTTCGCGAAGTATTTAAAAAAACCCGTGAGAGCCAGGGACGGGCGGTTGATGCTGCCCTCGCGAATGAGGCGGTGCATGCCGCTGTTCCCTGTGACGAGCTCCATTTTCAGCTTTTCACGATAGGACTCAAAAAAGTGGGAGACGGTGATGCCCTGGATGGCTTTTGGCATGGGGTGACAGGTTGGCGCGGATGATCGCTGGAGCTTGCCCTGGAAGGCAAGAGCGCACCAGCCGCTTAGATGTCGAAATCTTCGCCGAGGTAATATTTCCGCGCCTGCGGGTCGTTGATGAGAAACTCGCTGGTGCCTTCGGTCAGCACCTTGCCCTTGTGGATAATGTAGGCGCGATCGACGATCTTGAGGGTTTCGCGCACCTGGTGGTCGGTGATCAGAATGCCGATCCCGCGTTCCTTTAGCGTGAGAACCATCTTCTGCACATCGGCGACCGAGATCGGGTCAACACCCGCAAACGGCTCGTCGAGGAGGAGAAACTTAGGGTTGGTGACGAGGGCGCGGGCGATTTCCAGAACGCCGACGCTCGCCGCCGGAAAGCGTGTAGGCTTTTTGCGTGGCGACGTGAGTGAGGTTGAGCTCTTCGAGGTGTCGCTGTACACGCGCTTGGCGTTCGCGACGCGGAATGTTGAGCGTCTCGACGATGGCCAAAATGTTTTCCGAAACCGTGAGCTTGCGAAACGTGGACGGCTCCTGCGGCAAATAACCCACGCCGAGCCGGGCGCGCTCGTGCATGCGGAGGCTGGTGGCGTCCTGTTCGTCAATGAAGACCTTGCCCTTGGTGGCCGGGACGAGCCCGACGACCATGTAAAACGTGGTGGTTTTCCCGGCGCCGTTGGGGCCGAGCAGGCCGACGATCTCGCCTGCGCGCACACGGACATCGACGCCGTTCACGACATTGCGCTGGCCGTAGGTTTTTACCAAGCCAGCGGTTCGGATCTCCGCGGTGCGGAGCGGCGGGTTGGTGGCGGGCTCGGGAGCAGGTGCGCGGCGATCGCTCATTTGTTGTTTGTGTTTTGGGGCGTGCCAGCGGGTTTGGGTGCCGTGTTTTGCTGCGGGGCGGCGGGAGCCGGCGTGACCGTGGGTACTGGCAGGCTTGGAGGCGGCGAATCTTTGTCGTAGGAAAGATTTTTCATCGGCGGGCCGGTCATTTTGTAGTTCGCGCCGATGACTCTGCGCTGGCCGCGGAACATTTCCAGATAGTCGCCGGTGTAGGTCCATGGGCCGGAGTGGTCGATGACGACTGGTTTTTCGTAAAGGACGATTTTATCCTCGCGGGGATAAACCTCGGCGCGTCCGCAGTTGGCTTCGCGGTCGCCTTGCACGATCCGCACCTTGCCGACGGCGATGAGCGATTTGAATTTCTCGAACGTACCGATGGTGGCGGCCTTGTCGCCCAGACGCTCTGCAAGGATTTCAAGACGATCGCACGTGAGCTTCATGTCCGTGCCTGTGACGGTGACGTTGCCAGTGAAGATGGCGCGCTCTTCGGTGCCAGTGGCGTTGCTCCACATCTCGAGTTTCTGTCCGGTGATTTCGGTTGGAACGACAGGGGCCGCTGCGTCCTGCGCTCGAGCCGAGAATACACCCAAGACGCCGAGGAGAAGCAGGGCCGTGAAACGAAAACGCGGAGAGTTCATTTTAAAATGTTGCCGAGGTTGAGAGTTCGGAAGACGACGCGGACGTTTCCTTCGAGGGCCATCTGGCGATTTTTCTTTTCATCCTGCTCGTAGACCCAGTTTGTGCCGGCGACGTCGAGATCGTCGCGGACGATACGAACACCTTCGGAGCCCTGGACCTTGTAACGCTTGCCGTTGGGGAAAAAACTCGCGGAAGGTGCGACGAGGGTTGTGTTGACCCTGTTGGAACCGTCTTCCTCGAAAAGCGTGTATTGCATGCCGTAGAGGTCGATGTGGTGTTCGTCGATGATTCGACCCTCGGTGCCGCGTAACAAGCTGGTGCGATTGCCTTCGTCGTTGAAGACGGGGAGTTTGAAATTGGTGATCGGGGCGTTCGCCTGAATGTTGCCAGGCTGAGCGTAGCTCCAGCAAGGAACCAGAACGGCGAGGACGACGATGGCGAAACGAAGCTTCATGGCGCAAACGTCAGACCCTTGGCGGCGGCGATTTGTTCGCACACTTCGCGAACAGCGCCGAAACCACCGTGGCGATTGGTGACGTGGCGTGCGGCCGCCTGGACGTTGGGCATGCCGTTGGGCACGGCGATGCCGATGCCGGCCCATTCGATCGCAGAAATATCGATGGTGTCGTCGCCAATGAAGGCGCACTGCTCGGCCCGCAAGCCGAGCTCGGTGGCGAGCTCCTGCAGCGCCTTTCCTTTGTCGACGCGGCCTTGAACGACGTGGGCGATCTTCAGTTCATTGGCTCGGGACGTGGTCGCGCCGGACGCGCGGCCGGAAATCCAGGCAACATGAACGCCCGCGCGGGCGAGGCGGACCAAACCGAAACCGTCCAATATCGAGAATTGCTTCGACTCCGTGCCGTCGGACGAAATGGTCACGCGACCGTCGGTGAGGACGCCATCGACATCCATGGCGAGCAGCTCGATCTTGGCCCATTCGGCTTGGGTCGGTGCCGGTTTTAGTTGCATGGCGATCAGCCCATCCAAGCGGCAATTTTTTCGATGACGCTGTCACGCGTTGGCCGGAACGCGTGTTCCAATTCCGGTGCGAACGGAACCGGCAAATCCATCGAGGCAATCCGGAGGGGGGCGGCTTCGAGCGAGAAGAATAATTCCTCGCAAATCTGCGAAACGAGCTCGGCGCCGAAGCCGTGTGTGCGCCGGCCCTCGTGCAGCACGATAAGGCGATGCGTGCGTGCGACGGAGGCGCGGATCGCGTCGAGCTGAAGCGGCGCCAGACAACGCAGATCGAAAAGGTCGAACGTTCTTTCGTATTCGCTCGTCAAATACTCGCACGCTTCTTCGGCGAGATGGACCATTTCACCGTAAGTGACCACCGTGGCGAAATCGCCGGCGCGCACGTGGCGCGGTTGCCAGACGTTCCGGTAGTTCGGGTCCCAGACGACCGGTTGCTTGCCTCGCCGGTAAAGCGCTTTGTGTTCGAAGAGCAGCACGGGGTTGTTGTCTTCGTACGCGGCGAGCAGGGCGTTGAACGCATCTTGCGGCGTGCTCGGATAAAGCCCCTTGAGGCCCGGCATGGAGAGGAAGAACGATTCCAGCTCCTGCGAATGGAACGAACCAAAGGTTAGGCCACCGCCGCAGGGCAGGCGAAGAACGAGCGGCACCGCAGCGCCGGCGCGGAAGTGGTACGTTGCCGCGTTTTGGGTGATCTGCGTGACGGCCTCGGTCGAGAAATCCGCGAATTGAAATTCTTCGATCGGGCGATGGCCATTCACGGCGAGGCCAATCGCGTAACCCGTGCAGGCGCTCTCCGCGAGCGGCGTGTTGAAAACGCGCTGACGACCGAAGTCTTTGTAGAGACCGTCAGTGACCTTAAACGCGCCGCCATACGTCGCGATGTCTTGGCCCAGTAGAAGCGACTCGGGGCGTTCAGAAAGGATTTTTCGCAGCGCGAGGTTGAGCGCTTGAGCTCCGTTGAGTGGTTCGGCAACCGCCGGAGTAGGCTTCCAGGCGATGGGCGCTGCGGGTGGAGCGTAGACGTCGAGCTCCATGCCAACAGGGGAGGGGCGGGCCGTTGCGAGCGAGATTTTAATGCAAGCTTCTATGAAGGCGGAAAGCTCGGCATCCAGTGCGTCGACGGTTTTCCCATGACCGGCAGCGACGAGCTTTGCGCGAAACGGCGGCAGCGGATCGCGCGCTTGAATGGCGTCGAGTTCTCCCGGTTGTAGATAATCGCAGGTGTCGTAGGCGGCGTGGCCGCGCATACGAAGTACGTGTGCTTCGACCAGAATGGGCCGCGACGTCGAACGGACTTTGTCGATGGCGCTCGCGAGAGCTTTTGCGGCGGCTGGAACGTCGGTGGCGTCGATGGAGAACCCCTCGATTCCGTAAGCGGCGGCACGTTTCCAAAGCTCGACGTTTGCATACTGCTCAGCGGTCGGCGTCGAGTAAGCAAAACGGTTGTTTTCAATCACGAAGACGACCGGGAGATTGAGCAGTGACGCGAGGTTAAGCGACTCGTGAACGTCGCCTGTGCTCGAACCGCCGTCGCCGAAAATGGCGAAACCCACGGCGGCGCGCCCGAGTCGGCGTTGGGAATCGGTGCATCCCGCGACGTTGGACAACATCGAGCCGAGATGGCTGATCATCGGCAACGAGTGCCGTGCGGGGTCACCGTGATGAATGTTGCCCTCGCGTGCTTTGGTCGGACTCGCGGCGTTGGCGAAATATTGGTTGAGGTGCTCGCAAAGATGTCCGCTCCAAATCAGATGCCCGCCCAGATCGCGGTGCGTAAAAGAAACGACGTCGACCGATTTGTCCGCGAGCAATGCGAGAGGAATCGTCAGGCCCTCGTTGCCTTGGCCGCCGGTGACGGTGCCTTTGATGAGCCCCTGGCGAAACAGCTCGAGGATGCGGTTGTCTGTTGTGCGAGCCAGCTGCATCCACGCATAAATGCGAAGAAGCGCGTCAGCCGAATTTTGATCGAGCTCGGCGGTTCGCAGGTCGTGTTGGTCGAGGATGGCGGGCGGTTTTGGAAAAGCCATGTCCGCAAAAACCCTGATCGCGCAATGGCCGGTGCGCAAGCGAGAGATTTAGAGAGTTATCAGGGCAAATTCGCAGCGTTTTCCCGGTCAAGGAGGACGTGTCCGCCCGCTTCAGAACTCCAACGTTTCGCCTGGGCTCAAGATTTTCACAACGTGACCGCGCTGGCCGGCTTTCTGCACGAATTCTTGGGCATCTACGGTGATTTTTTCGTGAGTGTTGTAATGCATCGGAACCGCGAGCTGAGGCGTCAGCAAATCGAGTGCGTCCACCGCGTCGTCGATTCCCATCGTGTACCAGTCGCCGATCGGAAGTAAGGCCAAGTCCAAACCCACCCGGCCGATCAATCGCATGTCAGAAAATAACGCGGTGTCTCCGGCGTGGTAAATACTCCGACCGTTCGCGGTAACGACGATGCCGACCGGTTCGCCCAACGGAAGATTTCTGCCGTCGCCCAGTTCTAGTGCGGAGCTGTGAAGCGCGGGCGTGAGTTTTACGCGGCCAAAGGGAAGCTGAATGCTCCCGCCCTGCATCGGGTCGAAGGTCTTTGCGCCGTTCGCTGCGAAATATTCAGCCAGCTCGTACGCAGCGACGATCGGCGCGCCGGTGCGTTTTGAAATGTTGAGGGCGTCGCCAATGTGGTCTTCGTGCGCATGACTGCAGAGTATAAAGTCGCAACTCACGTCGTTCGCACGGATAGGCGAACGCGGATTTTGCTCCAGCCAAGGATCGAAAAGCAGCCGGTGGGAACCCGTCTCGAGCAGAAAACAAGAATGGCCGAACCAAGTGAGACGCATCGCAATCAAAACGGATCAGTAGCGATCCATGATCTGGTAGAACAACCAATAAAGTCCGAGCGTCAGCAGCGCCGCGGCGGATATCAACGCCACTTGAATTTCCTGCGACCGCGGTAAGTAGTACCACGCGGCGCCCAGCGCGCCGTCGACGATGATGATTGCCGCGAGGAAGTCGCGCCGACGGCGGTTGGGGATGCGACGGAAGGGCTTGCGCGGCAAGTTCGCCTCGGCCGCGAGGTTCTCTTTCAAGATTTGGTCTACGGAAACTGGTTCGTCGTTTGCCTGATTTACGGTTTCGATCGCTTTGGCTTTTAGAGAGATCGTTTTACGAGGTGGGAAAAACTTTGCGCACAGCTCTGGAAGCTCTCCCACGGCCCTCCAGTCTTCGGTGGCTTCCGGAGCCAAGAGAGCTTCCTCGTCAAATACGCGGACCGATGCCATCTCTTGGAGCGCGGCTTCGCTGTGCGGACCTGTGACGTTGTCGCCGACTTTGAGCAGATATCGGGGCATGCGCGGCAGGCTACGAAGGGACTTGTTGCAAGCCGAGTTTTTTTGTCAGCCGGCATAGTTCGTCCTTCTCTGCTCTCGAAAGGACGGAGAACTCTTTCGCGATGCGCTCGGCCACTTGCGGAAACAATTTGGAAATCAACGCGCGTCCTCGTGGAGCCAAACTGACGGTGATGTAGCGAAGATCTTCGGCTTGGCGTTCTCGCTTTACGAAACCTGCTTTCTCGAGGTTGGCGATGACGAGTGTAAGGTTGCCGGTGCTTTTTAGAAGTTTTGTCGCTAGCTGTTTCTGGCAGAGCGGCCCGAGGTGATGGAGCGTTTCGAGCACGGCGAACTGCGTCACGGTGAGATTTTCGGGCAAAATTTCATGCACGTGCGACGTCACAGAATCGCTGGCCCGCATCAGCTTGATGTAAGCGTCCAGGGCCGCAGTTTCCTCGGCCGATCCTTTAAAATGCGTCGGCATTGAAGGAGATTATTCGTCGATAGTTTGATGTCAAACGACCGGCTGCACGGGTTTCGTTCTGCGCGGCGCAACCGGCCCACGATCGCATTTATCGTTGCCGAACGACCCTGCGGAGGGCTCCGCCCGGTGCGGTTCGGCGGAAATGTTTGTCATTTGATAGATGACAAACCGCTCGCCAGCGCTAAGCGCTTACGGGGAGTCGATCTTTTTGATGCGGGCGAGGTGCCGGCCGCCTTCAAACTCTGTCGCGAGCCATGTCTTCACGATTTTCAAAGCTTCTGCTTCAGTCACCGTGCGTTCGCCGAGGGAGAGCACGTTGCCGTCGTTATGGGAACGGTTCCAGATAGCGACTTGTTCGTTCCAGCAGAGCCCGCAGCGGACGCCTTTCACGCGGTTGGCCACGATCGCTTCGCCGTTTCCGGAACCTCCGAGGACGATGCCGCGCTCGAATTCGCCGCGGGCGACCGCTTCGGCTGTCGGGCGGATGAAATCCGGGTAATCGCACGCTGCATCGCTGTAGGTGCCGAAATCACGAACGGTGTGGCCCTCGGCGAGCAACATCTTTTTGATGCTTTCTTTATACTTAAACCCGGCGTGATCGGACCCAATTGCGATGGTGAATGTCTTCATGCAGTGTGCTCGAAAAATGTAGGGTTGTCGGTATGGTGCCGCTTACCCCTGTTCAGCAATCAAATTCCATTCCCCAGATGAAACTCCCAGCTGTTGGCGTTTTAGGTTCTCTTCTTACCGTAACTGTTTTGTTTTCAGGCTGTTCTACTGTCGATTCGCGGATCAAAAACCATCAATCGGCCTTTGACTCCGCACCTCCGACGACCCAACAGAAGATCCGTGCAGGCCAGGTGGACGTGGGTTTCACGCCTGATCAGGTCATAATGGCTTTGGGCGAGCCCGATCGCCGGTACACGCGCACGACTGCAAACGGCACCTCGGAGATTTGGGCCTATGCGGACAAGGGGCCCGCTTTCAGCTTCGGTATCGGCATGGTCGGCGGCGGTGGTGGCACTGCGGTGGGCAGCGGTGTGGCCGTGGGAACTGGCGATCGCCGCGATGATAAACTGCGCGTTATTTTTGTCTCCGGACGCGTGACGGCGCTGGAAACCCGAAGTAAGCGGTAAATCGTCGGAATCACTTTCTTTCCAAGATCGCCAAGACCGCGGCCGTATCTGAAAGGTCTGCGAAAAGCGCCGTGGGTGTATGGCTTTCCAGCGTCTCCAGCGAGTATCGGCCGGTGGCGACGGCGATGGTTTGTGCGCCAATAGCCTTTCCGCAGGCGATGTCGTGGGGAGTGTCTCCGATGACGAACACTTTTTCAGGCCTAAATTCGTGTCCGTGGTGCGCGTGTGCACGACGCAGAGCGTGGGTGCCGAGCAAGTTTCTGTCCTCGGCGTCATCCGCGAACGCACCAAACGGGAACGGGGACCAGAGGTCCAGATGCGTCAGCTTGATGTGGGCGCCTTGCTGAAGGTTTCCGGTCAGCAGACCTTGGACGAGTCGCTTGTGTTGGGCGATGCGGTGGACGATTTCCGCTACGCCGGGCAGGACGCGCGCGCGAGGATTGTCGATCTCTTGGGCGAGGGCTTCAAGGTAGGCCTTGAGAAAGCGTTGGACGTCCGCAGGCGCGGCTTTGCCAAAGTGGTGTTCGAGGATCGTCCGCGCGATCCAGACGTCGGTGCGGCCAAAGTATTCCAACCACGACAAAGAGTCTTCGATCCCAAACTCGCGTTTCAACGCGAGTTTCAGCCCGCGCTCGCCGGCGCCGCCTGAATCAATGAGTGTGCAATCGATGTCCCAAAGCAGAAGAGTTTTCACGATAGAAGGTTGAACCTGATCGTGCCGGCAATGGCTTGCGAGCCTCACCTTTCGAGAATAAATTCAAATCATGAAAAATATTCCCCTTTACCTCCTATTCGCGACACTGGCGTTGCTCGCTGGGTGTTCTACGCCAGAGAGTCGCATTGATGAAAACAAAGAGCTTTTCTCCAAGCTCGCTCCGAATGAGCAACAGCTGATTCGTGAAGGAAAAATCGCAGTGGGTTTCACGCCGGAGATGGTGAAACTCGCGATGGGTGATCCGGACAAGATTTATACACGCACTGATGCGAACGGCGTAAGTGAAGCATGGAGCTATACAACGTACGAGACGGAGTCGGGGGTGCTCTTGTACCGCGGGTACTATCACCGTTATTGGCACGATCCGTTCTATTATCCGTATTATTACATGAGCTATCCCAGCCGGAGAGATCGCGAATATCTGAAGATTATATTCTCAGGAGGCCGCGTGTCCGTGATCGAGCAGCAAACCTGAACGAGAGGCTGGGCGACAACGTATCGGCTTTTTAAATACGGAGAGCATTTGCGGTTTTTGTCGACGTGAGCGGTAAACGCATCGCTCGCCGCGTCCCGTTCGTGAGCTTGACCCGCCGTCCGGCCACAAAAAAGGCGACCGCGAGAAAACCGCGGTCGCCCGAGTTAAACTGAAGTTATTCGGCGCTGATTTTGAACGGGATGGTCACGCGCGATTTTGCTGGTTTGCCGCGGACTACACCTGGCTTGAAGCGCCATTTTGCAGCGGCCGCGAGGCACGCTTTGCCGAAGGCCTGATTCGAGGCTTGTTCAACCTTGAGCTCCGTGGGAACGCCGTCGCGACCGACGACCAAGGAAATGATCGCAGTGCCGCCTTCGGCGCGCTGAGATGACGAAAGATCCGGATCGGCTTGGGCAATCGGCACAGGGCGCTCATCCAATTCGCTGAGCTTCATCACGCGATCGGAGTCGAGCAACGTGGCGGTCAGCGTTAGCGTTTTGCCGCTCTCCACTTTGCCCGTCAAAGTGATCGGGTCAAAGCCGCGGGAGGTGACGACGAACATGATGCTGCCCGGGGGCACGCCGTTGATTGTCTTTGGCGTGGTACCGATTTTCACCTGATTGTCGCGCAAGATGTCAGCACCGGGGATATTGCTGTTGATGACAACTGTGCCGCCAGCGAACTCGCCGTTTACGCGAACGCTGCCGTTTTTCTCGACGGTGACGGTGTTGGTGTAAGACGGCCACTCAGGACGTGTGATCGTGACTTGGTAGGAGCCGACGGGAAGCCCCGTCAACGTTGCGGGAGTCTGACCGCTTCGCACGTCACTTGGATTGACGAAGAGCGCGCCAGCGGGTTTGACCTCGTAGGAGAGATTGCTCGGTTCGCTTGAAATCTCGATGGTACCGACTTGGCGCTTCAACGAGACCGTACCGAGGTCGGTCGTCTCGTTGGCCTTGATTTCGATGCTGCGAGTTTCGCTGTCGTAACCTGGCATCGAAACCGTCACGGTGTAGGGCCCGAGACGCAGATCTTTCCATGTAACCGGAGCGGTCTTGGTTCCCATTTCACCGACGGTGACTGATGCACCTGCGGGTTCTGTGGCAACGACGAGTATCCCGCGCGCATTAAAGAAATCGTCGCGGAGCTTGGCCTCTCGGCGAAGGAGTTCGTCCTTCTCGTTCTTGGCGCGCATTTCCGCCTCGAGGCGTTCCTTCTCGCGAGCTTCGCGTTCCAAGCGCGCCTTGTTTTCGGCTTCGGCGCGAGCGCGGGCTTCGGCTTTGATCTTAGCCTCAGCCTCTTGGCGATCGCGTTCACGTTGCTCGGCCTGTTTTTGCGTTTGGCTGCTTGTGTAAAATATGAAGCCACCAACCAATCCGAGCACCACAACGACTGCTGCGATGATGAGCGGCAGGTTGCTTTTCTTCGGCGGGAAAGGTGCCGCGGTCGCTGGCTTTGAGCCGCTCGCGACGGGTGCCGGGGCGGGTTTCGCCACAGGAGCGGGCTTCGCCGGCTCGGGCTTGCCAACGGGTTTAGCCGGGGCGGGCGCAGGCGGTTTTGCAGCCGCAGAAGGCGTAGCGGGCTTAGCTGGTTCGGCTGGTTTGGCTGGAGGGGTGGCGGCGGGCTTGGCGGGCGGTGTGGCGGGTTTTGCCGGCGGCGTGGCTGGTTTAGCTGGTTCGGCTGGTTTGGCAGGAGGAGTGATGATGACGGCCGGCTTCGGGGGGGCCACAGGCGTGGAGGGCTTGGCCGGAGGAGTCGCTGCCTTGGGTGGATCTTGAATGATCGCCGGAATGACCTCGGGCTTCGCTGGCGCGGCGGCCTTGGGCGGGTCTTGGATGATCGCGGGAATGATCGCCGGTTTGGCGGGAGCAGCTGGCTTCGGTGGCTCTTGGATAATGGCCGGTATTACCGCGGGTGGCGGGGTGGCGGGTTTTGGGGGTTCCGGCGCAATTGCGGGAACGGCCTGTGCCGCGGCGACCGGCGTGTTGGTCACCATCGGGTTCCAAGCGCGCGCTCCGCCGGGCGTTGCAATTTCGTAAGCCGAGGCGGCATTGAGCACGCCGAGCCAGGAGGGAGCGATGTCAGCCGCTCCAATTCCGGCTCCGAGTGTCAGGCCGCGCGCGCCGAACCAACCGGCATCGACGGAAAACGGCGCGAGACCAAGCGATTTGGCAACGGCTTGGCTGATCCATGTCTGCCGGGCGAGGATGCCGCTGAGTACGACTTGCGCGGGAGCCGGGCTGCCGAGACTTGGAAGTGCTCCCTTGATGGCGCTTGAAAGTGGTTCGGCGATGCTCGCTGCCGCGTCGGAGAAATCGTACGAATCGTTGAACATCAGTCGGGCGGCGGAGCCGCGGAACTTCAGCCCGAGTGCGGTCTGGGTGGCGCCAGCGAGAGCATCGAGACCCACAGGAACGGTGGTGGCTCCAGTGATTCCTTGTGAACCGATGTTGAAGAGCGTCGAGGAGTGTTCGGAAACATCGACGAGGAGGACCGCGCCGCTCTTGGCGGCTGTTGTGATCGCTCCAGCCAGCGTCAGCGGAGCGGATTGACAACGAACTAGCTCAAAGGTCCACGCGCGGATCTTGTCGAGCGCCTCTTCCGTGGCGGACGATGGAGCTGCGTCGAGCAGCCAGCGGGCGCCGCCTTGCGGGGCGAGTCCGTTTGCGGCGGAGTACCAAGCCCAGTTTGCAGGAAGGTTTTCGGCGGTGAGGGCGGTTTTTAGGAAGTTTTCGACGGCATCGGGCGAGGTGATGCTCTTCGCTTGATTCGCATCGGCGAAAAACGTGCTGTGGCCTTTGATTCGCAGGAGGGCGAGCGCCTTGCCAGAGCCGGCGGGGCGCACCTCGCTGAGCAGGCCGTCCGCGGCAGCGGCATCGCCGAGCCAGACCTCCTTGACGGCCTCGATGGTTCGCGGCTTGGCGCCCAAGGTGGCGCGGGCAATAATTAAATTATATTCACCCAGTTCGACAAAATAACCAATAGAGTCTGAAGCGCTCATTATGTTCGGGATACGTAGTAACTAAATGTTGGAGGGACGCCCGCCAAAGGCGAACTCCCTTAACTCTTGCTGTAAAGGTAAAAGTCTTTGTGTCGTTGATATTTTTTCAGTATAGGCTTGAAAGTAAGATAAGGTAAACCACCAGATTTACGATAGATTGACGTTGTCTCTACACCGCCCCGCGTCAGAATGTATAAATCGAAAGCCAAGTGAGCGCCAAAATCCTGCTAGTTCAGCATAGTGATGTCCTTCGCCAAGCCAGATCATTGATCTTTGGCGGGGCGTTTTTTCATGCATTGTCTCTGCGTGAAGCATCACAGGTGAACGATTATTTGGCCCGGGAGACGGTTGATGTCATACTGGCAGACTGTCGCGGGTCGGATGCAAATGGTTTGGATTTTGTTGAGACATTACGCAAGGCTCAACCGCGCGCAAAAGTGATTCTTGTGGCTGACGGCTTGGATCTTCCAACAGTCGTGCGCGGTATCCGGCTCGGCGTGAAGGATGTATTTCAGCCGCCCCTTGATATCGAGGCCATGACCAAGCGCATCGCCGATTTTATCGGTAAAGGCGATGGTGCTGCCGAGGCACTCCGGAACGCAGACTGGAGCTCGCTCGAAGAGTTCTTTCAGGGCGGATCCTCGTCTACGCCTGAGACAGCTGCCAAGTCTGGCCCCCCTCGCAAGGAACGCGCAAAACCGTCTGCCATCGAGAGCGATGCCGTTCGCGAAGAACTTTCTAAAGAACGCGCTTCCCTAGCAGCTGAGCGCGCTCGGTTGACGGAAGAAGCTAAAAAGGTCGAGCAACGTGTGACTGCGCTTGAGGCAGAACGTGCGACCGTTTCGCAAAACATGGCGCGGCTGGCTGACGTCGAGAAGCTTGAGGCCAAGCTAAAACAGCGTGAAGAGGCGCTGGTGGCGGCGCAGGAGCGTCTTCTGCTCGACCAGGAAAAGCTGGATGCTGAGCAGGCGATGATGAAGCAGTCCGCGGCCAAGAAAAAGGCCGATGCCTCGGCAATCGAGGATGCTGAACGTAAACGTCTGGAAGCGGAAAAAGCGAAACTCGCAGCCGAAAGCGCCGCCCTTACCGAAGCTCGTCAAGAAATCGCTGCTGGTGAGAAGAAACTTGAAGAACTTCGTGCGCTTCAAAAGCAACATGACGCGACCGCCAAAGCGCTTAAGCAGGAAAAGGACGCCCTCGCCGCGGCTCAGCAGCAACTCGCGCAGGAGCAGGCGAACCTCGCCGCGGCGCTGAAAGAGCTGGATCAAAAGCGCAAAGTTGACGCTGTGCGTCAGAAGGAAATTGAACAAGAGCAGCAGCGATTGGCTGAAATGGAGGCATCGCTTGCAACGGATCAGGCTGCGATCAAGAAGAACGAACAACGAGTCGCCGCTGAACGAGAGGAGTTGCAGAGTAAGATTGACGATGTTGCGCAGCGGGAAGCGTCCATTCGTGAGAAAGAGGCGCAGGCCCGTACCTCGGTTGAGAAAGCCAAATCTGATGCTGAAAAATTAATCGCTGAAGTGCGCGAGGAAGTAGCTCGCGAGCGGTTAGCCATCGTTGAAGCGGAAAGCAATGTCGCTGCGGACCGCGCCAAGCTCAAGAAGGCAGAACAAAAAATTGCTGTGGAGAGCGCCGAGGCCGAACAGCAGGCCGCAGCGATCGCGGAACGGGAAGCAGCTCTTCGCGAGCAGGAGCACCAGATCAAGGCTCAGATGGCGAAAGCCCAGGCCGAGGCCGCTTCGCTCGTCGCCCGTGCGCGCGCGGAAGCGGAAAAAGAGCGTGCTCGTTTTGCCGACGCTGAAGCGGCGCTAGAAAGCGAGAAGGCCCAGCTCAAACAGTCGGAGCAGAAGTTCCTTTCCGAGCAGGCGACATTTAAAAAGAACTCTGCGACCTATGCTGAGCGCGAGGCTGCGCTGGCGTCGCGTGAAAAAGCTTTGCGGGCCGAAGAGGCCAAATCGAAGGCCGAGTTCGACGAAGCCAAAGCTGCGGCCGAAGCGCTTCTGACGAAGGCCCGCACCGATGCAGAACAGCAGCAGAAGAAGCTTGCGGAAGGTGAAGCCGCTCTCAACACCGCGCGCGCGGCTCTGAAGAAATCGGAGCAGCAGATCGTGGCTCAACGCACGGAGCTGGAATCGATGGAAGTTTCGCTCAGCGAGCGCGAAACCCTTATCAAACAGCAAGAGGCAAAAGCCAAGTCTTCGCTTGAGAAAGCACAAGCCGAGGCGGACGCGTTGCTCAAGAAAGCCAAGGCCGAAGCGGAGAAGGAACAACTTAAGCTCGCCGAATTGGAAGAGTCGCTCCTGACCGAGAAAAGCGCCCTCAAGCAAAACGAGCAGCGTTTGGCGTCAGAACAAGCGGCGCTAAAGAAGCAGGCTGCGGACCTTACTACGCGCGAAAACGCTATCAAAGAGCAAGAGACAAAAGCCAAGGCCGCGCTCGAAAAAGCTACGTCCGAAGCCTCGGCGATCATCGCGAAGGCGAAGGCTGAAGCCGACAAGGAGCAGCAGGCGCTTGCCGAGATGGAAGCTTCGCTTGCGACCGAAAAGGAGAATCTCAAGAAGGCCGAACAGCATTACGCGAAAGAGCGCATCGAGATCCAGAAGCAGATGGACGAGATGGGCGAGCGCGAGGCGCTGTTGGTCGCGCGCGAGTCAAAGATAAAGCAGCAGGAAACGCAGGTTCAGTCCGCTTTGGACAAGGCCAAAGCCGAAGCTGCCGCACTCCTCGCCAAGGCCAAACAGGAAGCGGAAAAAGAGCAGGCGAAACTCGCCGAACTCGAGACCGCCGTTGCCACCGAGAGAGCTGCTCTCAAGAAAAACGAACAAAAGCTACTCACCGAGCGCGCCGAACTCGAAGAGCATCTCGCCACGCTTGAAGTGGAAAAGAAGAAGCTCGCCACCGAACAAGCCGCGGCGAAGAAGGCTGCCGACGAAGCGCGGGCCAAGATGGATCAGGAGCTCAAGAGCGGCCGCGACGCCATTGCCAAGGAGAAATCCGAATTGGCGAAACAGAAGCTGGTGGCCGAAGAAGAAATCGAGAGCGCGCGCATGGCTGCTGCACAGGCCGAGAAAAAATTGAAAGCGGACCACGAGCGCGTTGCTGCGACCGAAGCCAAAGTCAAGGCGATGGAGACCAAGGTCAAAGCCGAGCAAGACGAGGTCGAGCGCATTGGCGCCGAAGTAGAAGCTTCTCAGGCGAAACTCAAAGCCGACCTCGCCAAAGCTGAGGCGGCCAACAAATCGCTCGCGAAAAAAGAAGCCGAACTGGCCGATATCGAATCGAAGCTCCAGCTCGAAGAAAGCAAGCTCAAGAAGGAAGCCGCCAAGTTCGCTCAGGAACGCAGTCTTTGGGAAGCCGAGGTCACGTCGTTCCAGGACGAAAAGAAGAAGTTCGTGGACGCTACGGCCGCCTTCGAAAAGCGCCGCAAACAAGTCCTCGAGCAGGCCAAGGCACTTCTCGAACGCGACGCCGCCGGCTGAGCTCGTATCGAGTTGCTCACGCTTTGCCGCACCAATTGAACTGCGGTAAAGGGAGTGTTTTCGGAGACGAAATCGTGCGAAAAATGCACGTGTCCGTTTTTTACACTCGCGTAAATTCCTGAGCGGGTGTTGAACAAATGCTTTCCCCCGCACACATGAGCAATATCAATCGATTCCTACTCCAAAACAACCTCCGTATCTCCACCAACCCCTGCGTCAGCCCTGATTTTTGCCTGGATTGGCCAGCGCTCAGCGCGAAGCTCGTCAGTGGCGCAGCAGTAAAAGTTTGGACGAAGAGCCAGTTTTCCACCGCCGCTGGAAAGTGGGTCCTTCTGGAGGATCCTGTGAACGGCGATTGTGCCTGGAAACTAGTTCCCAAGACCGGCACCGGCCTGAAAGTCCTGGAAGGTGGCGTGAAGGTGAAGGGCGGCGTCGCGTTCCCGGCGACCTTCGCGAATCTTCTTGTATTGAAGAACCTCATACAGAAGGCGGATCCGGAATCTACTATTTTCCCCACCGCCAACCAAAAGCTTGGCCAAAGCACGCTCGGCATTGGCGCGCGCTTCACGACGCTGCATTGGCCGGGCGTCGAATGGGCCATGAGCAATCTCGGAATTGGCGTGACCGCGAACCAAAATTCCATTCCGCGCGAGCTGGTGTACGACGTGAATGCGATGTTGGCCGGTAAGCTCGACACGGTTCCATTTCCGTTCATCGGCACAAACGTTCCCGAGGGTCACCAGGGCCAAAGCGTCGAAGGCATGAGCCACGGCTGCATCCTTTCGAAATTGAAGACTGGCTTCCACAAGCGCGGCATTGCTTGGAGTTTCAACGCCGATCACCAACCGATCGGTGGCAAGTTCGACACTCGCGAAGACCAGCTTGTCGCTGGCTGTGTGCTCGCCAGCTACATCACGCTCGATCTTTCACCTGAACTCGCTCAGACAAAAGTTCCGGACGACGCCGCTGGTTGGGTCAAAGCCAATGTTCCCGCTGACCTCATTGAGAAAGTAAAAGCCCGCGTTGCTTCCATCGGTCTCACGGTAAACGAAGCTGATCTCGCGAAGTTGCTCGCCTACGTCTGGCCAGCCGTGAAGAAAACTAAGGTCCGCGATGACAAATACACCGCGGCCCGTGCGAAACTTTTCACCACCAAGGTTGGCCGTACCTACCTCCGCGAACTGTCCATCGACGAGTTGCCCGGCCTCACGACGCCTGAGACGACGGCCACCATGCTGTCGCTCTTCGAAGCGCTTGGCATGAAGATCAATTTCGTCGCTCCGGCCTTCGGCTTCCAAAAGAACATGCCGTATCCGGACAATGCTGCGCTGAAGGCGCTGATTGAGAAGCAGTGGGATGTCTGCAAGAAGTTCGGCTCCAGCATCGGCTTCCACTCAGGGTCCGGTAAGTCCGGTGAAAATTACCAAGTCATGGGCCAGGTCACGGGCGGCAACTTGGAAATCAAGACGAGCGGCCGTTATACCTATGAAATGGGTAAGGCGCTATTCGCCTCGAAGAGCGCTTCCGACCAACTGCTCTGGCAGGACTGGTACAAGTTCACCGTCGAACTCGCGCTCAAGGGCATCTTCAGCACTGACGCCACCGAGCAGAAGATGGCGCGGATTTTCGTTACGGATGCGCTCAGCAAGGCTGGGAAGCCGACCGATGTTTTCGCCAGCGAAGCGACGGCGCGCGCCGCTCTCGAAGCGCTGCCGGTTAGCCCTGAGCATATGTTCTGGTTCGAGTACAACTTCCTTTTCGTTCTCGCCGGCGCCGGCAAGGCGGAGAAGAGCGCGTTGGGCGATCATTCGCCCGCCGGTTATCAGCAACGCGCCCGGTTCTACTCGATCAGCGACGAAGGTCGTCTGAACTTCCTGAAGAATATCGCCAGCTACATCGTGTTCCTCGCAGAGAATACCGGCCTCGCCACTGCGAAGGTTTGTGCTGCGGCGAAGAAGAAACTCGCTGGGTACAAGACGCTCGAAGCGATGGTCGAAGACATCGCCAAGTAATCGATTTGATAGACAAAAGGCCGGACGTTTCGTCCGGCCTTTTTTGGTTGCCCGCTGGGAAAGCGCAAATGCGGCCGTGGCCGAGATAAACCCTAGGGGCAGAGCGGTCGGTGTTCCTAGAGCGCGTGAATCGCGCTCTTGCTGACAGCGAGGCCGGCTTCCTTGACGGCTTCGCTCATGGTCGGATGAGCGTGAATCGTGCGACCCAAGTCCTCGGCGCTGCCGCCGTACTCCATGTGGGTGACGATTTCGCTGATCATCTCGCCGGCGCCGCGTCCAAGAATTTGGGCGCCCAAGATTCGATCCGTTTTGGCGTCGGCGATGATCTTCACGTAGCCGTCGGCGGCGTCGGCGGAAAGCGCCCGGCCGTTGGCGGCGAAATTGAATTTCCCAATGTTGACTGCGACACCTTTTGCCTTTGCGGCGTCTTCACCCAGGCCGACGCCGGCAACTTCGGGATCGGTGTAGACGATCGCGGGAACGAGATCCCAGTTCACGTGGCCGGCCTTGCCGGCGATCCATTCGGCAACTGCCGCGCCATCTTCCTCGGCTTTGTGCGCCAGCATCGGACCGGCGATCACGTCGCCAATGGCCCAAATGCCGCCGACGTTTGTGCGGAGGTGATTGTCGACCTGGATACGTTTCTTGTCGTCGAGCTGAACACCGATCTTCTCCAACCCGAGCCCGTCGGTGTACGGCCTGCGGCCTACGGCGACGAGGATTTTGTCGGCGGGAAATTCGAGTGGTTTGCCGTCCCGCTCTGCGGTGAGAATGGTGAGCGGCCCGTGATTTTTCATGCCGGTTACTTTTGCGCCAGTCTCGATTTTAAGGCCTTGCTTCCCAAGCAGGCGGGTGAAGTTGCGAACAATGTCGTCGTCGTACGCGGCGACGATTTTTGGCAGAAACTCGACCACGGTGACCTCGCTGCCCAGCCGCGCCCAAACCGAACCAAGCTCAAGGCCTATGGCGCCGCCGCCGACGACGGCGAGTCTTTTGGGAACGGAGGTGAAACTGATGGCGTGATCGCTCGAGACGACGTGCTCGCCGTCGAATTTCAGGAAAGGAAGCTGGACGGGCGCGGAGCCCGTGGCGACGACTATGTTTTTCGCTGAGCATTGGACGCTGCCTTTTTCGTCCTGCACCGCGATGGTGTTCGCCGATACAAACGAAGCCGTGCCGGTGAGCACGGTGACCTTGCGGGCCTTGGCGAGTTGGGCGATGCCGCCGGTGAGCTTGGCGACGATGGCTTCCTTGCGCTTAAGCAGCGTGGCGACATCGAACGAAACTGAACCGAGTTTGATGCCGTGTTCCCCCGCATGCGTTTTGGCGAAATCAAAATGTTCGGTTGAGTGGAGCAGCGCTTTGCTCGGGATGCAGCCGACATTCAGGCAAGTGCCGCCGAGCGTGGAGCGCTTTTCAACGAGTGCCACGCTCAGGCCGAGCTGTGCGGCGCGGAAGGCGCAAACGTATCCGCCTGGGCCCGCGCCGATAACGATGAGGTCGAAGGACTGAGACATGGGGAAACGTGATGGTAGTCGCGCGTGGCGACCAAAGGGTTGGAGCGCTTAGATGTTCAGCAACAAACGAGCGGGATCTTCGATCGCTTGCTTTACCTTCACGAGGAAGGTGACGGCTTCGCGTCCGTCAACGAGTCGGTGATCGTAACTAAGCGCCAGATACATCATCGGGCGGATAACCACCTGGCCGTTGACCGCCACCGGGCGTTCGTTGATCGCGTGCAGGCCGAGAATCGCGCTTTGCGGCGAATTGATGATCGGCGTCGACAGCATAGAACCGAAGATGCCGCCATTCGTGATCGTGAAAACACCGCCCTCGAGATCGGCGAGGGTGATTTTACCGTCGCGAGCGCGTTTTGCGGCGTCGGCGATACTTTTTTCGATGTCAGCCATGCCGAGGGTGTCGCAGTTGCGAATCACTGGGACCATCAGCCCCTTCTCCGTGGAGACCGCGACGCCGACGTCGTAGTAGTGGTTTTCGATAATGTGGTCGCCGTCGATTTGGGCGTTGATGGCAGGAACTTCCTTGAGTGCATTAACCACTGCCTTGGTGAAAAATGACATGAAGCCGAGCTTCAGGCCGTTCTTTTTCACGAAATCGTCTTGGTATTTCGCGCGCAGGGCCATCACCGCGGACATGTCGACCTCGTTAAAGGTCGTGAGCATGGCAGCTTCGTGCTGTGCGGACACCAGGCGTTCAGCGATGCGCTGGCGGAGCGTCGTCATCTTGCGCCGGGTTTGACGGCCGGGCGTTTTGGTCGCTGTTTCTTCGGCTGGCGCAGAGGAGGTTGGAGCAGGAGAAACGTTCGGTAAGGCGGTGGGTGCTTTCTCTGCAACGACTGGTTCGGCAAGCTTTGGTGCGGCAGCGGCGGCTAGCATGTCGCCTTTGGTAACTCTTCCAGCTTTTCCTGTGCCGGCTACTTGCGAGGGGTCGACGCCGGTTTCTTCAGCCAGACGGCGCACGGCGGGGGAGCGAGGCAACTTCAGTTCTGGAGCCGGTGCTTGCGCAATGATCGGCGGGGCGGAATTTGAATCGACGCCTGCGGTGTCGATAGTGGCGACAAGCTGGCCGATTTTTACGTCAGCGCCTTCCGTCGCTTTCAGTGAAATCTTGCCGCCCGCTTCGGCGGTGCCTTCGGAGGTGATCTTGTCCGTTTCCAATTCGAAAAGCGGCTGATCTTTTTTCACGAACGCACCATCTTTGACGTGCCACTTTGCGAGCACGCCAGAAGTGATCGATTCGCCCATGGGTGGAATTTTGACTTCGAGCAGGGCCATAGGAGTAAGGGGTGTTTAGAGATTAAAGGCGTCTTGGAGCAGGGCTGCACGCTCAATCTTGTGAACAGCGAGCGCGCCCACGGCGGGTGAAGCGGCGGCATCGCGGCCTGCGTATTTGGGTTTGCGGCCGAAAAGTTCTTCGATCTGCGGCGCGATCCAAGTCCATGCTCCCATGTTTTGCGGCTCTTCCTGGCACCAAACGAGATGATTGTCGCGTCCGTACTTGTCGATGAGTGCGGAGAGACGGTTGCGATGCAGCGGGTAAAGCTGCTCGATGCGGATGATCGCTGTGTCGGTGATCTTGTTCTTTTCGCGGTATTCAGCGAGGTCGTAATAAACCTTGCCCGTGCAGAGAATGATCCGTCCAGGATTGGCGGGAGCGGCTGGATCGTCGATGATTTCTTGGAATGAGCCGGAGGTGAAATCGCTGATCTTGGAAACCGCGGCCGGATGGCGCAAAAGCGATTTCGGAGACATCACGATGAGGGGCTTCTTGAAATCGCGGTGCATCTGGCGGCGAAGCGCGTGGAAAATCTGTGCCGGCGTCGTAAGGTTAGCGACTTGGATGTTGTTCTCGGCGCAAGCTTGAAGGAAACGTTCCAAACGGGCCGATGAGTGCTCAGGGCCCTGGCCTTCATAACCATGCGGAAGGAGCAAGACGATGCCGCTGTTGCGCTGCCATTTAGATTCCGAGGAAACGATGAACTGGTCGATGACGACTTGGGCGCCGTTGGCGAAATCGCCGAACTGGGCTTCCCAGATGCAGAGCATGCGCGGGTAATCGAGAGAGTAGCCGTAATCGAAACCGAGCACAGCGACTTCGGAGAGCAGGGAATTGTAGACGCAGAAACGCTCCTGCTTTTCGGCGAGGTGTAGCAAGGGAACGTATTTTTCGCGTGTCTCGTGGTCGTAGAGAACCGCGTGGCGGTGGCTGAAGGTTCCGCGTTCGCAGTCTTGCCCGCTGAGGCGAACGGGAATGCCTTCCAGGAGCAGCGTGCCGAAGGCGAGCGACTCACCCAGACCCCAATCTACCGGACCACCGTCCTTGAAAGCTTGAGCGCGGCTCTCGAGCAGACGCTTGATCTTGGGATTGGCTTTGAAGTGTGCCGGAACATTGGTGAGCCCGCGGATGCAGGTTTCGAGCAGCTGCGGGCTGACGCCAGTTATCACTGGCGTGTGGTTGTAGACCGGTTGAAAAATCGCGGTGGAGCCTTTGAATTTTTCCACGGGATCGTGCTTGGCCTTTTCGGCCTCGCTGGCTTTGGCCTTTGCGAACGACGCTTCCATCGCGGCGGTGTATTCGGCCTTGATTGCGTCGGAATCGGCCTGCGCGATCGAGCCTTCGCCCACCAGCTTGTCGGTGTACAGCGTGGAGAGGAGAGGGTGGCTGGCGATTTTCCGATAAAGAACGGGTTGGGTAAACGCCGGCTCGTCGGTCTCGTTGTGGCCGTGGCGACGGAAACAGTACATGTCGATCACGACGTCGCGCTGGAACTTCATGCGGAACTCGAGCGCGAGCTGCATGGTGAGGCACACGGCCTCGGCGTCGTCACCGTTCACGTGGAAGACGGGCGCTTCGATCATCTTCGCAACGTCGGTGCAGTAGCGGGTCGAACGGGCGTCGCCCGGCAATGTCGTGAAACCGATCTGATTGTTGATGACGAAATGGATCGTGCCGCCGGTGCGGTAGCCCGCAAGCTGCGAGAAATTGAGCGTTTCTGCGACGACGCCCTGGCCGGCAAAGGCGGCGTCGCCGTGTATCAGAAAGGGCAATACCTTGCGGCGTTCTGCGGTGTCGCCGCGGATACGTTGTCGGGCGCGCGCCTTGCCTTCCACGACGGGATTGACGATTTCCAAATGCGACGGATTGGCTGCGAGGCGGACTTCCACCTTTTGACCGGAACTGGTTTCCAGCACGGCCTCGTAACCGAGATGGTACTTCACATCGCCATCGCCCGCGACCGAGTGCGGGACATAGTTCTCGGAGAACTGCTCGAAGAGAACGTCGAACGGCTTGCGCAAAATATTGGTTAGCACGCTGAGGCGCCCGCGATGGGCCATGCCCATGACGATCTCTTCGACGCCGACGGCTGGGCAGCTTTCGATCAGCGTATCGAGCGCCGCAATCATCGTCTCCCCGCCTTCGAGGGAAAAGCGCTTTTGCCCCACGTATTTCGTGTGAAGGAACTTCTCGAAGAGCTCGGCTTTATGGAGGCGACGGAGAATGCGGATTTTCTGAGCGCGACTAAACTTCGGGCGCAGGCGATTCGGTTCCATTCGTTCCTGCAGCCAACGACGAACTTCCGTGTCCTGAATGTGGATATACTCGACGCCAATGTGGCCGCAGTAGGTTTCTTGAAGACTGGCGATCAAGTCGCGCAGCTTCATTTGACCGCCATTGAGGTAGTGGCCGACATCGAAAGATTCGTCCAAGTCTGCCTCGGTGAGTTTGAACTCGCTGAGTTGAAGACGCGGGGAAGGCGGTGGCGGCGCGCTCAGCGGATCGAGGTGTGCCTGGTGATGTCCAATGGATCGGTAGTGATAGATCAGGCTGTGGACTTGCGACTGCTTGAGGCTGTTCGAAGGGGAAACAACACCTGCCTCGGCAACGCCATTTCCGTTGGTGCCGATAAGGTTTCCGCTCGTGCCCAAAGTGAACCCTTGGAAAAATGCGCGCCACGTGGCGTCGACCGACTCCGGGTTTTGAAGCCATGCGCGATACGAGGACTCGAGAATATCGGCGTTGGCACGCGTCGGAAGAGTCATGGATTTCATCGGAGAAAGAAAAGTCGGAAGTGTGAGTGTAACCGCATTAACCTGCGTTATATGGGGCGTGAAAAAACTGAATGCTGCCTGACAAATGGTTCAAGTCGATTACCGCTTGTTTCCTTACTCTAAGCCTAGTTTGCAGGAAAGTTGAGTCTCAGACACTAAAGCAATAATTCCGCGTAATATCCCGCATGGAAACAGCGATCAAAGCATCCCTAATCAAACTAATGGACGGTATAAAACGGGCTGATGGCACTGTCATCCTCGACTGTAGCAGCGAATTGGATGAAATCGCACGACGCGCGCGAGGGCAGCTACATCCGCAACTCGTTCATTTTCTGGAGCGGAGGAGCTACGACAAAGCCCTCCAATTTCTTTCGGGCGTGGCCGATATCCCGGCTGGAATTTGTGGCGGAGGCAAAGTAAGAACTCCGGCCAATGAGCTCCCAAAACAAGATACCGACTGAAGGCGGACAGCCCTTGGGGCAGAATCCGTTCGGCGCGCTGACCGGGCTGTCGCTGCCCGGCGCCCCGGTCCCGCAGTCCCTTCCTGCTGCCAAAACGAATGTCCCGCCAGCGCCCGCCAAGAATCGTGGGCGTGTGGACGTGCTTCGGGAGAAGGCCGGGCGAGGCGGCAAAACGGTCACGGTTGCAACGGGCTTCGTCGGGATTGGCCTGCCCGAAAAAGAACAGCTCGCGAAAAAAATGCAGAAGGCGTGTGGTTCGGGCGGGACGGTGAAAGACGGACGAATCGAGATCCAAGGCGACAAGCGCGAGGAAGTGGCACGGATTTTAACCGAAGCGGGCTTTCGGCCGGTAATGGCAGGCGGTTGAAACGAAACCACTACCTACTCCTAATATTTAGTCGTTCCGGTCGGCGCCGGTGTATCCGCCGCTCCACTTCAGCTTGGCTCGCATGACAGAGAAGTGCGAGTAGTCCAGGCGCTGGGCGAGCGGAAGCTCGAGCTTGGAAACCGATATTTCGATCGGCGAGCCTTCGCAGGTGATCAGATTTCGCTGGCCGTCCATCGCGACCAGCAGGCGGGCTGGATCGCTACGGTTGATGACACGCAGTTTCACGCCGCGGCGGAAAATGATCGTTCGATTGCTCAAGGTGTGCGGGCAAATCGGCGTCATCGCGATGACGTCGGCGTCGGGGTTGATCAAGGGGCCGCCAGCCGAAAGGTTGTAGGCAGTCGAACCCGTCGGCGTAGAGAAAATCAGACCGTCGCAGACGTATTCGGTGACAAGCTCGTCGTCCGCGAACACCTCAAGACGAACCAAGCGCGAGGTGCGCTCGTCTTTTATGAGGACGTCGTTGAGCGCCAGATCTTGTTGGCTGCCCTCACAGGCGGAACATTGGAGCAACGAGCGCTGCGCGATGCGAAATTCGCCGGCGAGCAAGGCCGGAAATTTCGCGCGGGCTTCGTCGGCGGAAAACGTCGTGAGAAAGCCCAATGTGCCGCGGTTGACGCCGATGATCGGGACCTGTTGGTGGGCTGATTCGCGTACGACGCCCAGCAAAGTTCCGTCACCGCCGATCACGCAACACGCGTCGCAGTTTTTCAGAAAACCCGTGGGGATGGGAAACTGTTCGGTATGGCTGATCTTGATTCCGCGCGAGCTCGCCAGATCCATCAATGCCTGGGCGAGTTCGTTGGCGCCGCTTTTTTGCGTGTTGACGACGAAGGCGAGGCTGCGGATCGGTTGCATGGCTTAGTTTTGAACCAGAGGGACGTTTAGGTCACTGAGAAAAACGGAATGTATTCAACGGTTATAGAAACTGAAGCCGTGGGCGGGTTTTTGTTGAGACTTAAACGGCTCTTTGTCGCATCGGCGAGTTCACGTGCTCTCGACCTTGCGCAGCCCGATGAGGAACTCCCGATTTCCATCGGTGCCGGTGATCGGTGAATCCATGGAGCCGACGAGAAGTGCGCCGGGAAGTTGGGTAGTGGCGAACGCCGTAATGTCGGCCAGAACCGCCTCCTGCACGGCGGGATCCCGGATGACGCCACGACCTTTATCGACTTCTGCTTTGCCGGCCTCGAACTGCGGCTTCACGAGCGCGATGAGGATTCCGCCTGCGCTCACAAACGGCCACACGGCGGGCAGCACCGACTTGAGCGAAATAAACGAGAGATCCATCACGACGGCACCGAACTCATTTCGCGGCAAATCGCCGAGCTTGAGATGCCGTGCGTTGATTTGCTCAAGGTTGGTGACTCGCGGGTCGGCTCGGAGTTTTGCGTGTAGTTGCGCGCGCCCTACATCGACGCAGACGGCGCTGGCTGCTCCGTTTTGCAGCGCGCAATCGGTGAACCCACCGGTCGAAGCACCGACGTCGAGAAGGTGAACGTTGCGCAGGTCGACGGGAAACTTTTCGAGAAAACCGGCGAGTTTTTCGCCGCCTCGACTCACGTACTTCGGTGGCTGTTCCAAGGTGATTTCGATATCGCTCGGGTATTCCTTGCCTGGTTTGTCGAGACGCTCCGTTCCGCGAAGCACGCGGCCGGACATGATCAACGCCTTCGCCTGCGAACGCGTTTCCGCCAGCCCTCGTGCGACGAGCAGTTCATCCAAGCGTTGTTTGGCGGCAGACATGGTTAGGAAAAGTTTGGCACAGCAGGGCGTGAGGTAGCATGTGTGAATGCGTAAGTTCTGGAAGCTGAAAACTCGATGAGCTGCGGGCGTGATGGCAGGGACTTTTTTGTCAATTTCATCGGTGTGGGGCGCTGTTCCCGGTAACGCTTTGGAAACTCAGTTGCGCAGTGACGTGGCGATGTTGGCCGAAACGATCGGCCCGCGGTCTTTGGTGAATCCCGACGCGCTCAAAACAACGGCCGACTACATCGTGCAACGGCTCGAGTCCAGCGGATGGACGGTGAGGCGATTGCCGTACATGGTTGGGCTCGCTTCGTGCGAAAACATCGAAGTGGAAAAGCGGGGTTCGACGCTGCCGGAGAAAATCGTGGTGATCGGTGCGCATTACGACACGGTAACGCAGACGCCGGGCGCAGATGACAATGCCAGCGGGGTGGCGGCGCTTTTGGCTCTGGCGGAAAGTTTTGCTTCGGCCACGCCTAGCCGCACGTTGCGTTTTGTCGCGTTTGTGAACGAAGAGCCGCCGTATTTCCAAACGGACCAGATGGGCAGCCGCGTGTATGCCCGCCGCTGCAAGGCGAATGGAGACAAAGTGGTTGCGATGCTTGCGCTCGAATCGATGGGACTTTTTCGCGATGAGAAGAAGAGCCAGCATTATCCTTTTCCGCTCAGCCTATTTTATCCGTCGCGAGGCAACTTCCTTGCGATCGTCGGCAATACCGATTCCAAGGCGCTGGTTAGGCGTGTAAAGGCAACGATCGAGCGCAGCGGAACAATTCCCGTCGAAAGCGCATCACTTCCGGGAAGTTTGCAGGGCGTTGGCTGGTCGGACCATTGGTCATTCTGGCAAGAGGGCTACCCGGCCGTGATGGTCACGGACACGGCGCCCTTCAGAAACCAGCACTATCATAAACGCACAGATACGGCGGCGACACTGGATTACGTGCGTTTGGGGGCAGCTGTGCAGGCTTTATCGAATGCGGCCGAAGATCTTCTTTCTTCTCCACGAGCTGGCAAATGAACGGTGTTGATCGCGTTCTCCTTTGAACTACGGGGCTTGTGGAGTTGCGCTTTCGGAAAAGGTTATCTAATTCGGGTGCAATGGCGCCGAAACTCAGAGCGAGCGACTACTTTCTTTCGTGGATCGTGATGGTCCTGTGCTACGTGGTGACTTGGTCGATGGTGGGCTTCGTATTCAACGCGATCGGGATGGCGGCGGGGTTCGACGTGCGTAACCAAGGACGGCTGTTGAGCTTGATCACGATGCCGGTGCAACTGGTGACTTCCTATTTTTGCTTCCGTTTTCTTGCGAAAGAACTCGCTGCGAAAGCGGTCGAAAAAGCGTTGGACGAGAAACGTGATGCCGATCGCGCCAAAGCGGCCGCTGCGAAAGCGCAAAATCAATCAAGCGGAGTCGCGCCGCTTACCACCGACACCGATTCGTCCACGTGATCGTCCACGGGGACGTCGCCGCAGCTGCTATTTTGGGGGCAGTTTCTGGCGTGCAGGTGACCAGCAAGTGGTTCGGCCGCCGATTTCTTCCCGGATCAGCTTCGCGCCGGTCTTCGGGCAAATGCCGCCGTTCTCCCAGCGATGCGGGAAAAGCCAGCTCTTGGGCGGGTGATGTAGTTCGTTACCTTCGACGGCGATGATCTTCAGCGCTTCTTTGCAAACCCAGCGGCATTCCTTGTGCAAGGTCGCGATTTGCTGCGGCGTGAGTGAACCGGCCGGCTGCTTCGGGTGAATGGCGGCGCGCCAGAGGATTTCGTCGGCCATCCAGTTTCCGATTCCGGGGAAGCGTTCTTGCATGAGCAGAACGGGCTTGATTGCCGTTCGCGAGCGCCGGCGCAAAAAGTCGGCTAGAGCTTCGACAGAAAATGCGTCCGAAAGGATGGGCGGCGCGATCGATGCCCACCAAGTCGGAGCGGCTGATCCGATTGAAAACTGGACACGGCCGAACTGCCGATGATCGCTAAAGACGAGACTGTGTTTTTCCTGGCGTAAAACCAAATGGTCGTGCTTTCGCGGGCTGAAGTCGGCGGGTTGAACCGTGAGTTCGCCTGTCATGCCGAGATGGATGCCGAGCCATACGTTACCGCTAAAGCGGAACAACATCTGTTTGGCCGCGGCCTCGGAAGAGAGCAAAGTCGCGCCTGAAGTGTGTTTTATCAAGGCGGCCGTATCGCAGCCGCGGAAAACCTTGGCCTTCTCGTGCAGCAGCGTATCTTCCACTTTCTTTCGCAGGCCGACGTTCCAACGCTTTCGAAAGAATTCAACTTCGGCGAGTTCGGGCATGGTTGTGCGGGTTGATTCCGAGTGGAGTCAAAAACGCGCGGACCGCAACCTTTCGACCGGTTTCGGTCTAGGTGAGTGTTTTCGCGAATTCGGCGAAGTTCGCGTAAATCGGCACGCCAGGATACGCCAGCTCACGCCATTTTTCCGCGGAGACTTTAGATGTGCAGAGAGCGGCGCAGCGGATCTTCGCGTTGAGACCTGCTTCGATGTCGCTTTCGCGGTCGCCCACCATGATGCATTGGTTCGGCTCCAGCTGATATTTCTCGATCATCTCTAGGATGAAGCGAGGCGAGGGCTTTCGATAAAGCGAAGGTTGGTCCGGCGCTTCCGGTGCGATGCCGATTTCCGTGAAGAGCGGACGGGGAAGGCCGATCAGCTCCTCCATGCGCGCGTTCACGGCATGGCAGGCCTCGATTTTGTAGTAACCGCGCCCGATGCCGGACTGGTTGGTGAACAGAAAAAGTTTATATCCCAGATCGCGGGCTCGTTTCAGCCCTTCAGGTACGCCGGGCAGAAGTTCAACGCCGGCGGGATCGGCCAAATAGACTTTGTCGGCGATCAGAGTGTCGTCGCGGTCGATGAAGAGAGCTTTGGACATGGTAACGCGAGGCGAGGAACTGGGCGGCGGCGTTACTTCACGTAAGCGAGCAGTTCGGCCGGGCTGACGGTAGCGGTGCCTAGCTTGCCGACGACCACGCCGGACGCGGCGTTGGCGAAGTGTGCGGCGGCTTCCAAATCCGAACCGGCCGCCAAGGCCAAAACCAGTGAGGCGAGCGCGGTGTCGCCAGCGCCGGAGACGTCGTAGACTTCGCGGGCGGCAGTCGGAATCGTTTTGCCGATTTTGCCGTCGGTTGAGAGGAGCATGCCGTCCTCGCTCAACGTGATCACGAGATTGCGCGTCGCGTAAAGCTTGTGAAGTTGCGCGCAGACTTCGGTTGCCGGGAAAGGTGAGTGCGGTTCTGGTTCGATGCCGGCCAATTGCAGAGCCTCGCGACGATTCGGCGTGATCAAATCGAGGTCGTGGAAGCGGAGCTTGCGTTTTGGTTTCGGATCGAGCGCGAGCAACTTGCCTGCGGCGCGAGCGAGATTGCCCACACGTTCGACAAGCTCGTCGGTGAGAATTCCTTTGGCGTAATCGGAGAAAACCACCGCGTCACATTCGGCGATTGCCTGGCTGAAAAGTGAGTCGATTTTGGCGGGATCGATGCGGTAGGCACTTGGCGCGGCTTCGCGATCCAAGCGACAGAGTTGTTGGTGCTGCACCAGCACGCGCGTCTTCA
The DNA here is from genome assembly GCA_047600805.1 of Nibricoccus sp. GTDB lineage: Bacteria > Verrucomicrobiota > Verrucomicrobiia > Opitutales > Opitutaceae > JADKHC01. The sequence goes on along the minus strand of JASGKG010000001.1, from coordinate 2,448,089 downwards.
CGATCGTCGAGCCGGTGCCTGGCGTTGCGATTTTTTTAATTCCTTTATCGCCGAGGATGGTCGTGAGCTTTTTCCCGGCTTCGTCGTTGCTGAAATAGCCAGCGACGGTGCATTGCGCGCCAAGCGATGCGATGTTGAGGGCCACGTTGGCCGCGCCGCCCGCGGTGTAGCTATCGCGGGCGATATCCACCACAGGCACCGGCGCTTCGGGCGAGATGCGCGTGGCATCACCCCAAATGTAGTGATCGAGCATGACATCGCCGATCACGAGAATTCTCAGGCGCGATATTTTTTGCAGGAGATCCTTGGCGACGTTAACGGCGATCATTGGTTATTGAATTTCCCAATTGTAGTGGCATTCGGAAAGCATTTTCGGGCGCCCGTCGGTGACTTGAACAACGTCTTCGATGCGGCAACCGCCGAGTCCGGGGTAATAAAGTCCTGGTTCGACGGTAACGACTGAACCTTTTTTCAAAATGTAATCCACGGTGCTCACTCGCGGCGGCTCGTGCACTGCCAGCCCGAGACCGTGCCCGGTGCCGTGGAAAAATCCAACGGAGCCTTTGCCGGTATGTTTTGTTTCGTAACCGCGCGCTGCGAAGAGATCGCAAACGGCTTGGTGAGCTACGCGGCCATTTATGCCGGCGCGGATTTTGGTGAGAGCAGCGAGTTGGGCATCGCGCACGGCGACCACCAAGTTGCGTTGCGCGTCGGAGGCGCGGCCTTTGAGAAAAGTGCGCGTCATGTCACCGTGATAGCCGGTGGCGTTTACGCGGGGGAAAACGTCGACGATGATGAGCTGGTTCGCGCGGATCGGCCCGTGCCCGCGTTCGTGCGGATCACAGGCTTGGTCACCGCCAGCGACGATCGTGTCGAGCGAGACCGAACCGGCTTCCAGACACGCCATTTCGACGGCAAGTTTGAGCCGCTCGGAGGTGAGCTCGGCGCCGCGATAGAACAAGCGGCCGTTTCTGATCCTGCTCGCGCGAAGAACTGTTTCCGCAGCGAGAATGCCTGCGGCGCTGCAACGATTTCCTTCGCGAATCGCTGCCGCTTCGGCGGCGGATTTTATTTCGCGCTCAGGAAAGAGCGGACCGTCGGCGATTTCGATTTTGAGGCCATGCTTGGAAAGTTTGCTCGCTACCCCGGCGGGGAAGTCTTCGGCCACCAGAAACTTTTTTTGTCGGTATTTCTGCGCGAGCACCGCGATCACTTCGGCGGCTGTGATGCGAGCGGCTGCGAAACGTTCCTTGGCTTTTTTCGCCCAGAGTTCGAGCGGCAGCACGACATCGAAATCGGAATCTCGTTTTACGCGGCCGAACTCAAGGGCGCTCACCACGGCGTATTTTTTGCCGCGGAGTTTGAACGAGATGAACGGATCGGGCACGTTGACGCGTCCGAAATACAGCTGGTCCGCGTTATGGGCGGAATCGGCGTAAAGAAGCGTTGAAGGTTTTGGCACAGGGAAGAGTTGATTAAAATCTGGCGACGATTAGCCACTGACGCCGTGAAAAACGCAAATCCGGTTTATCGGCGGCTCCTCTTCGTAGTGGTCGTAGCTTTTGCGTTTGCGGGTTGCTCAAAAAACAAGGTGGTTGGCGAGCCGAGTATCCCAGCTTCTCCCGTGTGGGACCGCGTGAGCGCGCCGCCGAAGCCCGTGCGCTACACTTACGAAGTGGTGTCCACTTGGCCTCACGATCGGAACGCGTTTACGCAAGGGCTGCTTTTCCAGGACGGAAGCTTGTTGGAAAGCACCGGGCTGAATGGCGCCTCCAGCTTGCGCGAGGTGAACATCGAAACGGGCAAGCCGCTGAAAATGGTGACGCTTTCGCCGGTCTATTTTGCGGAGGGTCTGGCCGTTTTGGGAGAACGCGCGTACCAGCTCACTTGGCAAAACCAGCGTTGCTTCGTCTACAACGCACATACGTTTCAGGCGCTGGGCGAATTTAAATACGACGGCGAAGGGTGGGGGCTGACGACCGACGGTCAGGTTTTGATCATGAGCGACGGAACGAGTCGGCTGCGCTTTCTCGACCCGCAGACCTTTCTAGTGGTGCGCACCGTGGATGTTACCCTCGAAGGAATACCGCAGGCACAGCTCAACGAGCTCGAGTATATCAACGGAGAAATATTCGCGAATGTTTGGCAAACGGACCAGGTGGTTCGCATCGATCCTCAAACCGGTGTCGTCCGCGGAGTGATCGATTTTTCCGGCCTGCTCAGTTTGGCCGAAAGGACGGCCGACGTGGACGTGCTGAATGGCATCGCGTACGATTCCGCGTCGCGACGGCTTTTCGTCACGGGGAAGCGCTGGCCGACGTTGTTCGAGGTGCGGCTGAAAGCGCTGCCGTAGCAGGACGGTTACTCCAAGTCTTTCTTGGAGATTTTTCCTTCCATCGGAATTTCGTTGTCGGTCTTCAGCATCAAAACCGGCGTCTTGGTCTTAACCCAAACGCCGACTTCTTTGAAATGCTTGGCCGGAACGGCTTCGATGGCTTCACCGATGGTCTTCGGCGGCAAGAGGCGGCCTTTTTTCGTGGTGTTAAATTCGTACGTCGCCCGGCAAATGCGATCCTGCGTCGTCACGATGCTTTCGTCTTCTGGGATCTGCAGAACCCACGCCACGAAATCGTTCTTCGGTAAGCGCCCTTCGGGGTCAGAGACGAGAACGGCCCACTGCTTTTTGACCGCGGGTGGTTTTTCTTCGTCCGTCTCAGCCTGCGTCAAGACGTTCATCTCTTCCACGATCTGGCGCAGGAGCTTGGGATCGATCTGATTCTTCTTCAGAATCTCTGCGACTTTGTTGACCTCGATTTTTGGCATGGAGCAATAGACAATTTTAGCCCACGAAAGGACACGTTCCGCTCTCAGCCACAAGCCTAGAAAATTTTCCAGATTTCCCTCCTCTCATGACAACTCAGCTATCTGCCCAGCGCGGCGACGAGATTTTCGACGTAGTGAACGACCGCGACGAAGTCGTGGGCCAAGCCACGCGCCGCGAGGTTCATGGCCGAGGGCTTCTGCATCGCGCAGTTCACGTGCTGGTGTTTAACAAGCGCGGCCAAGTATTTCTGCAAAAACGCTCAATGTTAAAAGACTCGGCGCCGGGTTGCTGGGATTCTTCGTGTTCTGGGCACCTCGATTCTGGCGAGGATTACGTGCCGGCCGCCGTTCGGGAGCTGATCGAGGAAATCGGGCTCGCCATCGCGGGTTCCCATTTGCTGACGCCGATCTTGCGTGTTTCCGCGTGCGCCGACACCGGCAACGAGTTTGTCTGGGTCTACAAGTTAGAGTCGGAAGGCCCTTTTGTGCTGCATCCGGCGGAGATTGAGCGCGGGGATTGGTTTGCGCCCGATGAAATCACTCGCGCAATTGCAGAACGGCCGCAGGAGTTTGCGCGGTCGTTTCGATATTTGTGGGCGAAATTGTTGTCCCTGTAGACACGCTTCCCGGAACCGACGTTCTGTTTTGGCGTGGCTGCTAGTTAGCGACGGAGCTCTTTTGCTCGGCCAAAATCCAATTTTGCAGCCGCTGCACGCTGTTGAACGCGCGAAGTCCGGTTGAAATCAGAAATGCATCTAGAAGGTTTTGGTAACGGCAGGGTTTTGCGCATTAGGGCCTGATCGTAGCGGTTTCGTTGACTTCGACTTTTGCGAGGATCCTCGCGGCCAACGCACGAGCTTGTACGCGGATTTCCGCGACCGCGGTGGTCTCCCAAAGCACGCCTTTCAACGGCGCGCCCAACGTCAACAACCATCCGCTAGGTGCACCACGATAGCGGTAAAGTTCCCCGTCCGTATTGGCGTTTAGACCCAACGCAAGCGGGTCGTGGTCGATCAGGCCGCGCGCAAGCAGGTTTATAAAAAGAGGGTGCTGGTATTTTGAGTAATCCGAGCGTGGGCCGGTGCAATTGAGGACCTTTGCGACATGGACGGTGGTCGGGTTTTCCTGTCCGCGTTGACGGAAAACCGCGTCAGCTCCCGTGTCGGTTTCGGTAAAAGATTGTAGGCGGCCGGCGTAGAAACGGAGTTGGCCGGTGTCGCGGGCTTGTTGGATCAGGGTGTGCACCTGCGGTGCATAGCGATGGCGATGTGTTTCCCAGAAAGGTCGCACGTGACGGAGGAACCTTGAACGTTCCTCCCACGACCAATCGCGCCAAATCTGCTGTGTGTACGGACGCAACGCATCGATCACGCTCTGCCAGGCAAAACCATTCGATATCGCCGAACGAGCTTCGGCTTTAACGAGGTGAAACGCCTCGCGAGCGGTCTTTGGCTGCGGTTTCCCGTGCAGGAAATCGCGATACGCCGCTCCGGGTTTTTGCGGCTGTGGAAGAAGTCCTCGGCGAGAAAGTGCGTGGATCGTTCCCTTGTGGCCGCGATGAATGAGTTCCGTGATCACATCTGCTGCGGTCAGCCCTGCGCCCACAATGAGGACCTCGTCGTTTGTTTGAATACCTTCCAGTGCTCCTTCGCTCCACGGAACATGGACGTAACGGCGCCCGTGAAAAAAACGGAGCGACCTTCGAATCGGGTACTCACCAGGCAAATTCCCAAGAGCCAACACCACGAGAGCTGCTGGGAAGGTTCGCTCGTCGCTCAACTTTACGATGCCGCCGTCGTCTGTTTCTTCGATGTCCACGGCTTCACCCGCGATGGTTTCGAGAACCGTGCCATTCACAGCAGATGCGCGCGCATCCATTAAAACAGAATAGATGTATTGGCCGTAAAGGTTGCGCGGCAGAAAATCGGAAGGCGTCACCTCGCTAGGGAAGGTTGAGCGGCCGATTCGAGCCGCGACCCACGCGAAGAACCCTGTCGGATCGTCAGGATATGGGCCTAACCGATCGGCAGGTACATTGAGAAGATGGTGAGGACAGTCCGTGCCGTAGGCCACGCCGCGGCCGACAGGCGGCGACTTGTCGATAATGACGATGCGCAATGGCGCTGAGGCGTGACGGAGCAGGTTGGCCGCTACTAGGGCGCCACTCACGCCGCCTCCGATGATGACGATGTTTTTCACAGGGTGGTTTTAAGTGATGATTGTCTCAGATTCCGTGGCCGTACGCCTGGAGACCGCGATACCTCAGAATGAATCGTTTCAATGCCGAACTCACCGCTGTGCAGTAAAGATCCGAGGGCCACGCGCCCGGAATTCGGAACGTGAGCTCAAAAGGCGGGAAAGGGAGATCGTCCACAAGCGTGAGTGGTCCATCCTGCGGTACGGAGCTCATTTGATCTGCTTCCCAGCGCACAGGAAGCGGTTGAAATTCTTCCGACGAGATCAGCTCAATCCCCGCGGCGGCAGTGGTTCCACGAATCCGAACCGCAATCGTTTCCTCGCCGGGAGCCGTCTCGATGCGCAGGAAACCATGATAGCCGCGCGTGCGGGCATCCTTCGCAAGCAGGCCAAGTACGGCGTCGCCGGTGTTTGCCCACGAGCGTGTTTCTAGCTGACGGTTAGGCAAATCCCGATGGAGCCCGATTACGTCGACAATCGGGAAAAGAGAAATGTTGAGGCCGTGACCCAGATCCGGCGTAAGCACCAGATGTTCGACGAACTGTGTCAGTGCCAGCGAACTGCGCAGATCGGAATGATTGAAACCCGCGAGGATCGCGAGCCGCAGCGATTCGTCGTGGGTGAGAGGCCCGAAATAAACAAATCGCGGGACGTGAAGCTGTGTACCGCGATCCAGCAATGGACCAAGAGGGGAGCCGAAAACGTGATTGGAACGCTGTGAAAGATTATAGAGATCGCGCAGGCGCTCCCGGAAGGCACCGAGCGGCGACGCGACCGTGGTGGGGGCGTTTTTGGTGAGGGTCGGGTTTGGGAGGGGAAAGAGAGGCGTTTTCGAAGGCATGACGTTCCTATCAGATGTTTAGGAGGGTGGGATTAGCTTAAGTCGTTAATAGTGAAGGAAATAAAATTAGTCTGGCGGCGAGCAGCTGTATAGTCGACTTGTTTAGTAGACAAAAGATATTGCGGGCCGTCGCTTGCAAGCTCATTTAGCGTATTTGCTCAAAAACCGGGGGAATTCCTACGCTGTGGGAGGTCCCTTTTCGGGGCCGAGAATTGGCGCGCCATCGCTGGAGCGCAGCTCCTCCCGTCTCTCACCCGGACGAATTCGCCTGTGTCACACCATTAAAAACCAACAAAACTGAATCCTCACCCAAGCCCCGTGACTTTGGCGCGACACGGCGTCACGCTTTCTCACCGTTACACGCGCTTTGCCTCGTTGCGACTTTCGATCAACTGAGTTGTCACTAATCGCAGGTGCTTGATGTCCGCACATCTTTCCGGCGAAACCTTCTGACAAGTCACCTGAGCAGGGAATGGGCCTGGAGAATCTGGTGAAGCTGATATTTACCTTTTATTAACCAAATGCAGTCGGTAAAAGAGCAGCGGCGTGTTTTGCTAACCCGTCCTTTGGGATCCCTATAAGAGTTGGTAGTGGCGGCTATGATATTGGCTGTCTCGAATTGTAGGGTAATCCCCGAATTACAGCGATACATCCTGAAACATGTTGCCTAGCGGATGCGGATTATCTCCATTGTCGAAACGCACCCCTCGCGCGGGATTTACCTCCATGAAGAAGTTCGTTACCATGAATCTCCGGCAAGCCCGCGTTTGGAGTGTGATGGGTTGACGATGGAAACTTTTCGCGTTGTTGCTACAGGAAGTGTGACCAATGTCGGGCTGACGGCTGTTGAAACAGCGGCGTCCGTGCGCGCGGGTGTTTGTCTGTGTGAGGAGAGTCAATGGCGCGACTCTCGTTGGCAGCCCATTGTTTTTGGCGGTGTGGTCGATGATGGTTTGGTTCCACTCTCCGATGCCGTTTCCAACGGCCGGATGTTGCCAACACGCATTGCTCGTCTGGTCCGCCTGGGAGCGACTGCTTTGGCCGAAGCGTTATCCGGGGGCAAGATCCCTCGGCCGCCTTTGTTTTTGGCTCTGCCGGAGCACGGAGTGACGCAACACCTCGAACCTCAGGGGTTTTTGAACAGCCTGGCTTGCCAGACAGCTCACTCGTTTGATCTATCGACTAGTTCGGCTGAGTTCAGCGGTCGAGCCGGCGGGCTGGTTGCGCTTGCGAAGGCCGGCGAACGAATTCGTCGCGATCCGGCGACGCCCGTCCTTGTCGGCGGTGTTGATTCCTTCGATGATCCGTTGATCGTGGACCGCTTGGAAGCTGACGGCCGTCTAAAGACGCCCAGCAACAGTGACGGTTTTATCCCGGGCGAGGCTGCTGGCGTCCTCCTCCTCGCGTCGGAAGTGGCCGTGAAAAAATATGGATTGGCCGACCTCGCGGCGATTACGCCGCCGGCCGTGGCACAGGAAGAAGGACATTTATACAGTCTAAATACGCCGTATCGCGGCGACGGACTCGCGAGGGCGGTGACAGCTTTGGTTGCAACGCAGTCCCCCCAACCAATTGCAGAAGTGTATTCGTCGATGAACGGCGAGCATTATTGGGCAAAGGAGTGGGGCACCACTTGCACCCGGAATTCGGCGGCATTTGCTCCGGATGTTCGCCTCCACCATGCCGTTGAATTTTTCGGAGATATTGGCGCCGCCTTCGGTCCTGTGGCCATCAGCCTTGCGGTTGTAGGTCTGCAGAAAGGCTATCGCCGGTCACCGATCTTGGTCTATGCCTCATCGGATTATGGCCAGCGCGTAGCAACTATCTTGACAATCAACAACAACTAATATGGCACAAACTACTTTCGCGAACACTCGGGGCATCGCGCACAAAGGCAGCGGTGGAATGAGCATGGTCGGGCCGGATGTCTGCAAACTTCCCAACGGAGTTCCCGTCCCGTTTCCGAATATCGGACGGTCAGCCGACACCACCGATGGCCCTAAAACCGTGAAAACCGACGGCCAGATGCCTATGGTGAAAGGGGCCAAGTACAGTAAGTCCACCGGCGACGAGCCTGGCAAAGGCGGCGGCGTCGTTTCGCAGGTCAACACGAGCGAGTGCGAGTTCATGATGTACTCGTTCGACGTGAAGATGGAGGGGCAGAACGTCTGCCGCATGGGCGACCCTTTGTTTCATAATAAAAAAAATATCATGGGCTGAAGGCCCGCAACGAGGTGAACCATGACACAAATCGGAGAAGCCATCGCGCCGCCTGTCGTTCATAAAGACGAAAACGAGGACTGCCCTTTTTGCCCGAAAGAGGAGACGAACTTCAAATCGCATACCGACGACAAAAAGGATTCGTTTATCAGTTACGGCGGTGAAAAAAACGATTCCAAGGAGCTCTCGGCAATCATGCTCGATCCCAAGAAACTCGTGGAGAGACAACCTAACGCTCGCCCCAAGGACGGCGTGTTTCCCAATCAACGGTCGGAAAAGCGGCCCAAAGACAAAGCAATCTACGACGATTCGGAAATGGGGGCGTGCTCGTGCGAAGCCCACCATTTGATAAGCGGCAAACAGGCGCTGGAAGGAGAAACTTTTGAGCGGTGGATAATTGCATCCCGTGGAACGATCGCGCGGGACACCGGCTATTCTGTCAACAACGCTGAAAACGGCCTTTGGGCTCCGTCCATTCCCGTTAAGTACCAAAGCGGTGGTTGGGCAGCTCTGAAACCCTCGGAAAAATATCGGCTGGCCCGCAGTTCGATGAAGCATACGAAAATTCAATTTCACAAAGGGCATCACGCCATACCGCCGAAGGATCCTGAGCAGGAGAATTATACTAAATATAACGACTATATTAAACTAAAGCTAAAGGACATGGACGAGCGTATGCAGGGGTGGGCGGATGTATGCTCCTGCACGGAAAAGGCCCCCGGCAAATACCAGCCGAGCGTGCGGGCAAACGAGTCTCTGGACCGGCTTTCTGAGCACCTCTTGCGCAAACTTACCGGTACACCCGAAAAGTGGGAAATATTCATCTCGGCTCACGCAAGGGATTATACAGCTGAGCTGCTGGGCGACGTGGAATCTTAATATGAAAAATTACTATAGGCTTCTCGATTCTATAAAAACGCCCTGGTGTATATCGCTCGATCCAAAGCAAAAGGAGATGCTAAACTTCCAGCTGAAAGTATCGTTCATCACGGGGCACGTGATTTCACAGACGATACCCGCGCCCCTCCGGTTCACGTCGGATAGCAAGCTCGTGAGCCACCCGCCGCATTTTCTCACGGGAGATGCGATGACCGTGGTGAGCGGCCGTTTCGTGGAAGCGCTGCGCGCCGCGGGCGTGGAGAACTTCGAGTTATTTCCCGCCGTGGTGCATTGCAATGAAGAGAACCAGGATTTCTCCGACTACTTTGTTCTAAACGTGATCGGCGTATTCGACGCAGTTGATGAAGCGAAATCAAAAGGCACGGTGATCATGCCGGGCTTTGATCAAATGCCCAATATGGTGGGTTTTGATGAGGTTGTTTTCTCGGCTGAAAAGCTGGCCGCTGAGCCAAGGATGTTTCGGATCCCTCAGGATAAAACGATGATTTTTGTCCATGAGTGCGTGACGGAATCTCTCAAGCAGCATGCTCCGCCCGTGCCGGAACGGTGGGGCATCGTTCAGAGAAAGGTCGAAGTTGTTTAACCTTCCAAAATGAGCCTCGGCCGAGCCGCTTAAAATTAACCACAACACTATGAACTCACTTCAGCAATTACTCCTTTCAGATGGTTTAACCAAGCGTGGAACCGTGCTGTCGGTCCGTCCTGGAGAACCCGTCGCATGCAAATTCGGAAACGCAGACGAAGAGAGTCTGCCTTGCGATCTACTCGACAATGGAACCGGTCAGCACCTGCTGCTCACCGTTGGCGATCAGGTTCTGGTGTGGCAGCCGACAGCAGCCGGGGAGCGCGGGATTATTTTGGGCCGCATCTGTTCGCCGACTGAAAAGAGCGAAAAAGAAAATCGAGCGCAGGTCGTGGTCGAGGCCGGTCAGGAGCTGGTTTTGAAATGTGGCAAAGCCTCGATCGAGCTCTCTAAAGACGGAACTATTTCGATTAAAGGGACTGATGTAATATCCAGAGCCCGCCGTGTGAATCGGATCAAAGGAAGTTCTGTAACGCTCAACTGATTCGGCATGTCGGGGCGTCGGCTTTCACACCTTCCGAGTTTGCTGAGTTTGCACGCGCAGGAACTTGGGTTCTTGTGGTCGCAGCGTGCGGGCAAGATTCGATCACCTGAATACCGGGTTCGTGAGCTGATGGCATTGGAGGAGCGGATCGAGGCCCATGCCGACGCGTTAGCGAGCAGTGCTCATGGGAACAAAGACGCCCTGGTCGCTCTGCTCGTTGCGCAAGATCCAGATTTGCTCTTTTCAGGCGCCTTTACGGTTCTGCGACTTAACGAGCCTGCACTTGTCGACGAATTGCTGGATGCGTACGAAGCCGCAGAGCCGCTAAGTCGGCAAACGATTGTAGATGCCATATGTTTTGGAACCAGCAAGAATGCTGCAACACGCTGGTTAGCCAAATTTGGCCGTGAGCCTCAGTGTCTTTTTGATGCCGCGAGGGTGACGGCGTTTCACGTTCCGACTTCTCCTGTCGTCGCTGCGGTCGAACAGAAATTGCGTGACCCGGATGTTGAAGTACGGAAGGCGGCGTGGCGTGCCGTTTGGTTATTTCCCCCGGGGCGTTTACAGCCGCCGGTGACACTTGCTGGCGCTCTCGATGACCACGCAGAGGTGAGACGCTGTGCCCTTGAAGCTGCAGCTTGGGCGAGACAGCCGTGGATTTTGAAGCATTGCCAAACAGCGGCTGCAAAAGGGGGGGCAGATAGCGTTGAGGAAATTAGGACGCTTGCAGTGATCGGTTCTGCCGAGGATCTGAAGCTCGTGCTGTCGGCTTGTGCTCATCCTGCGTTGGGCTCAGCGCGTTTCGAAATTCTTGGGTCGACGGGACAACCGGAGTGTATCTCGACGCTGATTGCGGGCATGCTCGACGGAGATGCTGAGTCTGCCGAACTCGCGGGAATTGCGTTCATGCGAATCACGGGTCTGCAGCTGCCGTTAGCGCTTCGTCCGACCAAGTCTGCTGATCCCGAGTTGCAGATCGAAGTGCAGGTTCCGGACGGTGAAAATGCTGCTGCGCAATGGCGCGAGGTGGAGAGTAGATTTGCTGTGGGAGGCCGCTGGTGTGGGGGCGTGGAGATTTCCGGCTCGAACGCGGAACCGACAGTGAACCAGAAAATCGACATGCTGACCCGTTATGAAAGGAACGTAAGGTTGGCGTTTGCCGGCCAACCGCACCGCGCCGCTGTTGATCTGCTTCGTCTTCCTCTTTACTGACCAACAACGCACCTCCGCGACTAAGCAAAACAGCTGCGCTGTACAGCGCCGGAGTTGTCGGGAGTCGAAGACGACGTCGTCACCGGGCCGGCTGATGACCGTACCACGCGAGGCTACGAATGCGATGTCATCAAAATCCTCATTTTGGGGTCATCAAATTTACGACTCCAGATCGGCGGCTGTACGATTCACGCCATCATGGCTGTACGATTCGCGCCGTTCGATGCTGACAACACCATGCTGACATTGTGAATAAGTTTTTTACCTAAAAAGGTCATTTACAGAGGGAGTTTGCTTGACGGGAGTGGGTAAAAATGGGTTGAAATGGGGCGTAATGGGGCAATTGCCCCTGCATCACTGTGGCTCAACTCGGCAAAGCTTTTTACACCGGTCTCTTCCGGCACTCGCTCGACGATAAGAATCGCCTCACGATTCCGTCGTGTTGGCGGGCTGCGCACGGAGAGAGCGATACGTTTTTGGCTACGCCTCATCCGGACGGTTACGTCGCAGTTTTGCCTCCGACCGAGGTCGAGAAGTTGCAGGAGAAGATCGCTCAAAAGGCGCTGACCGATCGTGACGCGCAGGATGCGTTCGCGCGTTTCTTCGCGGCGACGCTGGCGTTCAGTTTCGACAAGCAGGGCCGCATCAGCCTCACGGACGAGCTCCGTCAACATGCCGGCATCGGAAAAGACGCGGTCCTCGTTGGTTCATTGAACAAGTTCGCCATCTACAGCCCGGAACGGTGGGGCAAGGTGGAGCAGCGCACCGCTGGCGAGAACTTCGGCGATTTGATGCGCCGGATCGGAATTTAACCATGAGTACCCCTACTTTTCATCCTAGTGCGACCCGATTGAGCGGGTTTGCGGCAGCGAGTCTGTGGCACCGCCGAATGGCGAAAACAGGAGCCCATTTTATCACCAAAGTGCAACCCCGTCTCTGTGCAGAACTGGTGTTGCGCCCACTTCCGCGGGAACGCGGCGCGGAGTCGAGCAGCGACTCTAGGAGAACCGCCGATGTTTTTCGCGCTGCATGACGATGGGTGTTTGATCATGACCCCCGGACACCAACCGGTTCTGCTGCGCGAGGCACTCGACCTGCTCGCGCCGCGGGCGGGTGGGCGGTACCTTGACGCGACTTTCGGAGGCGGCGGCCACACACGTGCGATTCTGAGCTCTGCTCTTGGCGTGGCGGTGACGGCCATCGACCGGGACCCTGCGGCTGTGAGCCGGGCGGAGTCATTGAAATCTGAATACGGTGAACATTTTCGTTTGATCGAATCTGATTTCGGGCGCCTCGGCGAACTAGCGGAAACCGGGTACGACGGTGTTCTCTTCGATTTCGGACTCTCGTCGTTTCAACTCGACGACGCTGAACGTGGCTTTTCTTTTCGCAACGACGCTCCGGCCGATATGCGCATGGATACGCGCGCCGGAGTGCCAGCGAGCCGCTGGTTGGAAACGGCGACAGAGGAAATGTTGGTGCGTGCGATCCGCGATTTCGGTGAAGAGCAACATTGGCGCCGCATCGTGCGTGCGATTGTAGCAGCGCGCGGCACCGGCGCATTGGCCCGAACGACGTCCCTCGCGGAGGTGATTTCCGCGGCCATTCCCGCTCGCGAGCGGCATGCATCCAAGATTCACCCGGCGACACGGGCGTTTCAAGGCATTCGGATCGCGGTGAACGACGAGCTTGGCGCTATCGAGCGCGCGCTGCCGGCTGCTTTTGCCGCGCTCAACCCGGCCGGTGTTTTGTGCGCGATCAGTTTCCACTCCTTGGAAGACAGGCTGGTGAAACAATTTTTTCGCCGGCAGTGCGGCCAGCCGGAAAGCGCGGACGACTCAACTCCCCAGCAGTTCCGTACGGTCCACGCGGAGCCGCTTACGCGCCGCCCGCTTACGCCGGGCGAAGAGGAACTCGCCGCAAACCCGCGCAGCCGCTCCGCCAAGCTGCGCGCGATTCGAAAACTTTAACCATTTAAAATCACCATGCAGAAGTTTAACCGGCATGCTTTCGTGAACCAGCTCCTTGTCTACACGCTGGTCATGATCTGCTTCTCGGGCTCGATCGGCCTTGGCACTGTCTGGCTGCGCAACCAGATGGCGCAGGCAGCCAACAGCATCAAATCTTACGAAGTCCGCACTGCCGATATCGAACGGCGGCTGGCTGAAACAGAAGCGATGATCGCTGCCGAGCAGTCGCCGGAGGTGCTGATCCGTCGTAATAAGGATTGGAACCTGGGACTGACTCCGCCCGATTTTCGCACGCAGATCACGTATGTGGCGGAAGATCCCGTTGCGCGCCTGATGGCCAAGCGTGGTCGTGAACTGCTTGGTCGTTCAGAAGGCGGCCCTTTGGTCCAACCTGTAAAATTTGTACTGGGGGCTAACCACTGAGATCATGTCGAAGGGTTTTGCCTCCAACTATCGGATCGTGTTGCTCGCCGCAGGCATCTTTTTGTGCTTCGGGGGGGTGGGGGCGCGCCTGGTGTATTTGCACGTGATCGATCGGGACAAGCTGGTGAGTTATGTTGAAAAGGCACGGCGCCAAATCATTCCTGAGAAGGCGCGTCGCGGTGACATCGAAGACGCGCATGGCAACAAGCTCGCGGTCAGCCGGTCGCAGATTATTGTCGGTGTGGATCGGTTGATCCTGCGGGATTCCGATCGCAGCAAATGGACGGAGCTCGCGAAGCTTTTGGAAATGCCCGCGACCGACCTGGAGAAGATAATGACGGCGAAAGTAAAACCTTCGCTCGGCGAAGGTGAAGCCGAAGGAGAAAATGACGAAGGTGAGCGGCGTTGGACGAAGATCCGTGAAGACGTCAGTGAAGAGACGTACGATAAAATCGCAGGGTTGAAAATTCGCGGCCTCACCGGTGACCGCACTTATCGTCGCGTTTATCCGCACAACCAACTCGCGGCACACGTGATTGGCTACGTGAACAAGGAAGGCGCCCCGGCGTCCGGCATCGAAGCATTTGCTGATTTTTATCTGCGCGGTCAGGATGGCTGGCGCGAATCTGAAAAGGACGGCCGCCAGCGTGAACTCGCGCAGTTCCGTACGCGCGAGGTTCCGGCGTCGAATGGATTTTCGATCGTGCTTTCGATCGACACCACGATCCAGCACATGATCGAACGCGAGCTGGAGGATATCGTTAAGAAATATAGTCCCGCGAAGGTCACGATCATCGTAAGTGATCCCAACCCGACTTCGCCGACGGGCGGCTTCGTGTTGGCGATGGCGAATTATCCGACATTCAACCTCAACGAATTCAACAAGGCTGAGCTCTCTGCGCAGCGCAACGTGGCGGTTTGCGACCAGCTCGAACCAGGATCTACCTTCAAGATCGTTCCCTCCAGCGGCGCACTGAACGAGAGCTTGGTGACACGTGATACGCGCTTCGATTGTTCTCTCGATAAAATCGAATACAAAGGCAAGGTGCGCGGCCTTCCTCGCGAAGCGCATCCGTTTGCCAATCCGATGTTGTCGGTCGCGGAGATCGTCAGCCACTCCAGCAACAAAGGTGCAGCGCAATTGGGAATGTTGCTCGGCGAGCAGCGCCTTTACGACTACGCCCGCAAGTTTGGATTTGGCGAAAAGACAGGTTTTCCAATCCCTGGCGAAATCGACGGCGACTTGCCTAACCCGGCGAAGTGGGACGGCCTCACGATTACGCGTTTGCCGATGGGGCAGTCTGTTGCTGCGACGCCGTTGCAAATTCACTACGCGATGGGAGTAATCGCCAGCCGCGGCCTTCTACTCCGTCCGCAAGTGATTCGCGCGATCGAAAGTTCACGCGGAGAAACGTTCTACCAATTTGGTCCTGTGTCACGCGGCCGTGCGATCAGTGAAGCGACAGCTGACACGGTCGCGGAATTGCTAACCAGAGTGACGTTGGCTGATGGCACCGCGCCGCAAGCGGCGATACCGAACTATCAAGTCGCAGGTAAAACGGGAACGGCCCAGAAGTTGATCAATGGCCAATATTCTACAACACGCCACGTGGGATCGTTCGTCGGCTTTTTTCCGGCCAGTCGCCCGCAGGTGTTGATCACCGTCATCGTCGACGATGCGCATCTTCCCACGGGCGGCGTCGCCTACGGCAACGTCATTGCGGCCCCTTGTTTTAAGCGGATCGGCGAACAGTTAATTCAGTATCTCGATATCAAACCAGTATTTGACACACGCCCCTCGGTGGTGGCTTTCGGAGGACATCTTCGGTGATAGGTTATCTTACACAAAATCACATTCTCATCAGCGCGTTTCAGACCCGCTCGGCGGCGGGTCGCAGTACGCGCCAACAAGCATTCGCAAAGCGGGCATTCAAAATGGCACCAAAAATCTCTGACTATTTCCGCGACGGCGAAATCGTTGCGCACAAGGGCACCCTCGATCTCCCGATCTCCGGGATCGTGATGGACAGCCGCCGCGTTGTACCTGGCAATTTGTTTTTTGCTATGCCGGGTTTGCGCACCGATGGAGCAGGCTTTATCGACGAGGCCATCAATCGTGGCGCGGTCGCCGTCGTGACGGCAAAGCTGCCGTTGCACTCGCCGGCCAAGGTGACGTTTATCCAAGTGGCCGATCCGCGGGCGATGCTGGCCCGTGTGGCTCAGCGTTATTACCGTTTTCCTGATCGCGACATGCAGGTGGTGGGCGTGACGGGCACAAACGGCAAGACCACTGTCACGCACTTGGTGAAACATTTTCTGAACGGTGATCAACGCGTCGGCTTGCTGGGCACGATCAATTACGACCTCGGCACACGCACGGTGCCGTCGTTCAAGACGACGCCGGAGTCGATTGACATCTTTGGAATGCTCGCCCAAATGCGGGACGCCGGCTGCCGCCAAGCCGTGATGGAAGTGAGTTCGCACGGCATCGACCAGCAACGCGTGCTCGGAATGCAGTTCGCTGCAGCTGTATTCACAAACCTGACACAGGATCATCTCGATTATCACAAGACGCTCGACGCGTACTTCGACGTCAAGACACGCTTCTTCACGGGCCAAATCGGCGCTGAGCCGAAGATCGCCGTCGTGAACCTTGATGATCCGCATGGGGAGAAGCTCGCGACGCTGGTTTCTGATCGTGTGCAACTCGTGACTTACGGAGAGAACCCGAAAGCGACCGTACGCGCCGAAGGTCTGGCCCTGAATTTTAAGAACTCAACTTTCAAACTCGTTTGGCCGGGTGGGACGATGAATGTCGATAGCCCGATGATCGGTCGGTACAATGTGAGCAACCTGCTCGCGGCGATCGCGACGGCTTGGGCGATGGGTCGCGACCCGTCGGTTTTTCTCACACGTCTAAAAAGTTTTAAGGGTGTTGCGGGCCGCATGGAGCGGATCGAAGAAGGCCAGCCGTATAATGTGCTGGTGGACTACGCTCATACCGATGATGCCCTGCGGAACGCGCTAGGCATGCTCCGCGCAATTACTCCTGGCAAACTGTTCGTGGTTTACGGTTGTGGCGGCAATCGTGATCGCGCCAAGCGTCCGCTTATGACAAAGGCGGTGCAGGAGTTTGCCGATTTCGCGTTTGCCACCGCGGACAATCCCCGCGGTGAATCGCTGGCGCAGATATTCGCTGACATGAAAGGCGGCGTGACCGCGCCGGAAAAAATAACCTGGATCGAAGATCGGCGCCGCGCAATCAGCATGGCACTTGATGCGGCTGGTCCTGGCGACTGTCTGCTGATCGCTGGCAAGGGCCACGAGTCGTATCAGGAATTTGCGGACACCGTTATCCCGTTCGACGACCGTTTGGTGGTGCGCGAATTGATCGGCATCAAATCGCTAAAAGCAAAGGAATAAGCTCCGCCAGCTTTAGATCTCACCAATGTTTTCGTTTGCCCCAACTTATCTCGCGAACTGGACTGGCGGCCGGTGGCTGTCGCTGCCGCTCGTGCCGTTGGTTGGATTTACGCAGGACACGCGAAATCTTAAGCCGGGGCAGTTGTTTGTCGCGCTAAAGACCGACAAACGAGATGGGCACGCGTTTTTGGAAACGGCTTTGGCGGCGGGCGCGAGCGCGGCGCTCGTGAGCGAGCCGAATCCTTCGCTCATTCTTCCGCAGCTCGTTGTGGCGGACACGTTGAAAGCGTTCCAGGCGATTGCGCGCGAACATCGACGTCAATTCGCAGGCAAGGTCGTCGGTGTTTCCGGAAGTTGTGGAAAAACTTCGACCAAGAATTTGCTGGCTCAACTTTTAGGCGGCGAATCGCGCGTTTTGGCGACTGAGGGTAACTTGAACAACCATTTGGGCGTGCCTCTCACGCTGACAAAAATGGTGCCGGGCCAACACGATTATGCCGTCATCGAGGCGGGGATCAGCGGTCCTGGCGAAATGGCGCCCTTGGCTGAAATGATTCAACCGGACTACGGAATCATCACGCTGGTCGCGCCGGCGCACACTCAGGAATTAGGTGGGTTAAATGGTGTGGCTCGAGAAAAGGCGGTGCTTCTTCAACACGTTCGCAAGGGAGGACTTGCCGTTTTTCCGAAGCAATGTTGGGACTTCCCGCCTTTTAAAAATTTACCGCAAACGAGCATCATCGTAGCTCCTGCGGGTGCAGAGACGGAAGCGCCGCGCGTGGTGAACTACAATGTGGCTTTCCCGGGTGGAAAGACGGAGCTAACCGTCGGCCATCGGAAATTCGTGTTTCGGCGCGTGACGCGAGGCATGGCGCAAAATGCCGCTTTGGCGATTGTGCTCGCTTCGGAAATGGGCGTGACGGATGCGGCCATTAAACAGGCGCTCGAAACTTGGCAGGCGGCAAAATGGCGCGGTGAATTCCGGCGCGATGGTGAACGGCTGCTTTATCTGGATCTTTATAACGCGAGCCCTGCATCGATGGCCGATGCACTTGAGACTTTCTACGCGATTGCTCCTGCAGAGCAGCCGCGCCTTTTCGTACTCGGCTGCATGGAGGAACTAGGTTCTGATGCACCCGCGTATCACCGCGAACTCGGGGCGCAGCTTCAACTTCGCCCACAAGATAGTGTTTACGTCATCGGGAGTGAGGCCGCTGCGGTGGTCGCCGGTGCAATCGAAGCAGGTATTCCGGGCGAGCGTATCAGGTTTGTGGATGCGCTGGCGCCCATTGCCGCTGCGGTTGCCGCTTTCAAGGGTGCGGTTTTCGTCAAAGGCAGCCGGCGATATGGCCTGGAAAAAGTCCTGCCGGGCTCGCAAGCCGCTCTCGGTTCATCGGGAGTTGCGGGTCACGGCGGCGGACTGGCTGCCGCTTTCTCGGCGAGCCGAACCACTGCGGTGTTGCCGTCGGGCTGGCGCTTCCCTGCGCCCGTTGTTTCACGGACCATCCGCCAGAGCCATTCACCTTTCTTTTTCTAATGCTTAGTTATCTCGCGAATTTCGATCAATATTTTGGGGTGCTTCGCGTCCTGCAGTACCACAGCTTCCGCATGTTGATGGCGGCTGTGACCGCCACGATGCTGGGCTTTATTCTCGGGCCGTGGTTGATCCGTAAATTGAAAATTTTGAAGTTCGGCCAGCACTACGACGACGATCGGACAGGTGATTTGGCCGCAAAGTTCGACAAAAAAAATACTCCGACGATGGGCGGGCTTCTAATATTTGGTTCGGTTTTCCTGAGCTCGGCGCTCTGGGCCAGGCCGAATATTTGGGTTTTCGTGGCAATGTTTGTTTACGCGGCTTTGACGGCCGTCGGCTTCCGCGATGACTATCTGAAAGTGGTCCGCAAAAACCGCGATGGCATTTCTTCGACCGAGAAGATGTTTTGGCAAACGCTGATCACGGTGCTGGCGCTAGGAATGTTAATGTTGGATCCGCAGAGCTCTCACAAAATTCGCGAGCTGTGGGTTCCCTTTGTGAAACATCCGGTGTGGGTGTCGATGCCGCTCGGCGCCTTGTTCTTGATGGTGTTCTTCTGGCTGGTGGGGTTTAGCAACGCGATCAATCTTACCGATGGACTCGATGGGCTGGCGGTTGGCTGCACGATTACTGTGGCGCTGGTTTACGGCGTGATGGCCTATTTGGCCGGCAACTCGCGCGTGGCGGACTACCTTTTGATCAGCTATGTGCCCGGCACGAGCGAATTAGCGGTAGTATGTGGTGCGATCGTCGGCGGTGGTGTTTCGTTCCTGTGGTTCAATTCCTATCCGGCAGAGGTTTTCATGGGCGATACGGGCTCACTGGCGCTGGGCGGGTTGATCGGAATGATCGCCTTTATGGTTCAACAACCGCTTACGCTCGTGATCGTCGGCGGTGTTTTCGTGGGTGAGGCGCTTTCGGTCATCGTGCAGGTCGGGTATTTCAAATACACGCGTCATCGCTTTGGCGAAGGTCGCCGCTTCTTCAAGATGGCGCCGATCCATCACCATTTTCAGAAACTCGGGTGGCCGGAGACAAAAGTCGTCGCTCGTTTCTGGATCATTTCGCTGATGTGCGCTATTGGAGGTCTCGCCACGTTAAAACTTCGCTGATGTCACTTCGCATTCCAGAAATTCTCAACCCATTGCTCGGTTACCCTGTGGCCGTGCTGGGCGGCGGCGTGAGCGGACGCGCTGTTTGTGCGCTGCTGGCGAAATTGGAAGCGAAAGCGGTTTTGTTCGATGAAAAGCAGGACGGTGCGCACCGTGAATTCACCCCGGCTGAGGCGGCAGCGCATCGGCTCGTAATCTTTAGTCCGGGTTTTCGGCCCGATCATCGATGGCTGGTGACTGCGCGCATTTCGGGTTGTATGTTGCTGGGCGAACTCGATTTTGCGGCGCTGTTCTGGCGTGGCACGGTCATCGCGATTACCGGTACCAATGGGAAAACCACGCTCACCGAATTTCTCACCCACGCCTTGCGCTCGATAAAACGCGACGCGAAGGCTACCGGCAACGTTGGCTACTCGTTCTCGCAACTCGTCGTGGACGAAGAGGGTGGCGTTTTCGACGACGTGGCGGTGTGTGAAGTGAGCTCGTTCCAAGCGGAGACGTTGGTGCACTTCCGGGCGGACGCTACGCTCTGGACCAACTTTGCAGAGGACCATCTTGAGCGGCATCCTGGGATGCGCGGATATTTTGAAGCAAAGTGGAGACTGCTTGATAGAACGTTGGGCGGTGTAGTCCTGGCTGGTAGTTCGGTTCAGAAGTATGCGATCGAGTGCGGCCGCGCTCTGCCGGCCGAGGCCTGCGTGGCCACCGAGGACCAACCGGCGGACGTGCTTCTTTCCGGCACGATTTTTGAGCATTATCCGCAGCGAGAGAATTTCATTTTGGCCGCGGCATGGTGGCGCCATGCGGGACTCCCGGAGACTGCGCTGTACGCTGCGGCGCAATCCTTCAAATTGGGCCGCCATCGTTTGGCGCGAGTGGCGATCAAAGGTGGCGTTCACTATTGGAACGACTCGAAGGCGACGAACTTCCATGCCGTCGAGGCTGCTCTGGCAGGTTTTGCCGCTCCTGTCTGTGTGATTCTCGGCGGCCGCGGAAAGGGTGGAGATATTGCTTCCTTCGTCGCTCGCATCGCGCCGAAGTTAAAACACGCTTTCATTATCGGCGAAACCGCTCATACTTTGGCCGAAGCCTGCGCTGCACGAAAAGTACCACACACCGTTTGCGCGACGCTGGCTGATGCGGTGAAAAATGCCGCCGCGACCGCTGCTCCGGGTGAAAACGTTCTGCTGAGCCCGGGCTTCGCGAGCTTCGATATGTTCCGGAGCTACGAGGACCGCGGTGATCAGTTCGAACAGATTGTCGCGAGTTTAAAGCTATAACCTTTTACTATCTTCTAATTTTAACCCAAACCTGCCTATGAAAATCCTCAAGATACTCGGCATCGTCGTGGCCGCCCACGCTGCCTTGTTTATGTTTGTTTTTGCAATTCCGGGGTGTCGCACCACGTCGCGCCCCTCGACGCCGCAAACTCCCACCGCTGAAACCGGGGCGGCGCCTGCTACCGTCAGCTTCCCTGGTGCAGGCACGTCCTCCGGAGATGTCGCACCGACTGCTGTGTCAGACACGACCAACGCGGGTGGCTCGCCGACCGTTTCGTTCAATACCCAGCGGTACAACCCAACTCGCCCAGGCTCCTCGGAAGCGAGCATCCTGCAGAGCGGCGACGTGAGCGGTGTCACACCAGCCAGTACCTACAAGATCCAGTCGAACGACAGCCTGTGGAAGGTTGCCAAGAAATTTGGCATTGGTGTCGATGACCTTGCCAAGGCGAACAGTCTGAAGCCTGACTCTCCGCTCAAGGTCGGCCACAAACTGATCATCCCGAGCAAAGCAGCGAAAAACGGTCCCGCTGGCACTCGCACTTACACGGTCAAGTCTGGCGACAGCTTGGGCTCGATCGCTCGTCGCAACAGCACAACGGCGGCGGAGCTCCGCGCCCTGAACCCTGAGTTGAAAAATGATGTCGTCCGCGTGGGCCAATCATTGGTTCTTCCTGCGTCAGGAAAGAGCAATGCCGCCGCGGCGGCCAGCGCACCGGCCGCTCCGGTCATTTCTGCGGCCTCGGTCACTCCGCCAGCGGGCAGCATTGAACACGTGGTGAAACCCGGCGAAGGGCTGCAGCAGATTTCCCGCAAGTACGGCGTGCCGCAGAGGGAAATCGCGACCGCGAACAATATCACAAATCCGGCCAGTATTCGGGTCGGTCAGAAGTTGGTAATTCCAGGTGTGAAAACTCCTGAGCCCGCTGCACCGGCGCCGGCTGCCGAACCAGCACCTGTCGCTCCAGTTGCACCGAGCGAATCACCAGTCGCTCCCGCTCCGGAAGCTAACCCGGTGGCGCCGGCTGGCGAAACCACGACACCTCCGACGGTGAAGGTGGATGAGTCCGGGCCGGTTTCACCTGCACAATAACAATAACCAATCTCTCCGTACACGCTGATGACCGCCATCACGCTCGCACAGGAGGAGCCGCGCAGCCGATTTCCGTTTAGTCCGGTTGCGATGATTGTCGTCTGCGTGATCGGGCTCACGATCCTGGGCCTCACCATTTTGTTCAGTGCAAGTGCGTCCTTTAGGCAGGGGCCGTACTATTACTTGAACAAACAGTTGGTGGGGGTTGGGCTCGCGACTGCGCTCGCTTTCATCGCCAGCCGCGTCGACCTCGAATCGATGCGGCGGCACGCGTGGATCATTGGAGGTGTGTTGTTGGTTTTATTGGCTTTGGTTTTGTCTCCTCTCGGTATTTATGTGAATGGCAGTAAACGCTGGCTTGGATACGGTGCGCTTCGTTTGCAGGTCGCCGAGTTTGCAAAGCTCGCGATGGTATTCTGCCTCGCGCACTACTTGGCGATCAACCAGACGAGGATCGGCGAATTTAAGCGCGGCTACCTGTATCCGTTGGCGATCGTCGGTGGTTTTGCAGGGCTGATCGTTCTTGAACCGGACTTTGGAACCGCCGCGCTCACTGTTGCGATCGGTGTCATTCTCCTGTTTCTCGCCGGGGCGCATTGGAGATATATCCTGCCGACGATCGGCATGGCGGCGGTTAGTTTTGCGATTTTGGTGATCCACAATCCCAATCGACTTCGGCGGTTTGTGGCATTTCTCGATGTTGAGGGCAACAAGAGCTCCGGCACGTATCAGCTCTACCAATCGCTCGCAGCGTTTGCGGTGGGCGGGGTGGAGGGAGTCGGGCTCGGCCAAGGGAGACAACAGATCAATTACCTTCCGGAAGCGCACACGGACTTCATTTTCTCCGTCGTGGGCGAAGAGCTCGGGCTGTACGGAACACTCACGGTCGTCGTTTTGATGACAATCATCTTCACCGCCGGCCTCGTGCACCTGCGTCGAGCACCGAACCTCTTTCAATTCCTTCTGGCGACCGGTTGTTTACTGCTGATGTGCATGCAAGCGATCGTGAATCTCGGAGTCGTTACGGGAATTTTTCCGACGAAGGGCATGTCGCTTCCGTTCATCAGCGCGGGCCTTTCGAATTTGTTGTTGATGGGGTTGATTGTCGGAATACTCGTCAATACCCAGCGCTCGTGGCCGCGTTCACCACTCGCGAGGAGCGGGCGCAAAATGCAGGAGGTCACCTGAATGAAACGGTTCCTTATTTCGTGTGGCGGAACTGGCGGTCATCTTTCACCAGGCATCGCTCTCGGTGAGGCGTTGGTCGCGCGCGGCTATGAGGCGACACTTTTGATCAGTAACAAGAAAGTGGATGCGCGCCTGATAGAGAAGTACTCGCACCTCAAATTCCTGCGTATCCCGGGTGCTCCTTTTTCGCTGAATCCTGTCGGTTTTGCACGGTTCGTAATCAAGCAGACGTCGGCCTTTGTTTTCGGGATCAACTTGGTCCGCAAGCAACGACCCGACGGGATCATTGGATTTGGCGGATTCACCACAGCGAGTGTCATTTTAGCCGGAGCGCTCTTCAACGTGCCGGTGGTTCTTCACGAAGCGAATCGCGTGCCGGGTCGGGCTATTCGCCTGCTCGGCCGATTGGCGCGGCGCGTGTACCTGCCGCCCGGCATACAGCTTCGAGATGTGCGTGCGACGGCGATCCGCCACATGGGCTTGCCTGTGCGAAAAGAAATTGTGCGCGAGCCACGAGATGCTTCGCGAGAATCGTTTGGGTTGGACCCGCGTTTTCACGTGCTCACGGTCCTTGGCGGAAGCCAGGGTGCCACTTCGTTGAACGAGTGGGCCTATGAAAAGGCTGCGCAGCTCTCGCTCGAAGGCATCCAGGTTTGCTGCGTGACCGGCCTCGGCAAACGTGAACCCGAAACCCGTGAGTTTCGCACCCGAAACGGTGAAATCGTCAAAGCGCAGTTTATTCCCTTTTGCGATCGCATGGGCGCGCTCTTGTCCGCATCCGACTTAGTTATTTCCCGCGCCGGAGCGGGAACGATTGCCGAACTCATTCGCTGCACTACGCCGGCTATCCTCATTCCTTACCCGTTTGCGGCGGACAATCATCAGTGGGCGAATGCGCGTTATTTTGAAATGCAAGGCGGCGGCATGGTTATCGCCCAGGAGCATATCGCTGACCTCACCGTCGAAGTTCGGGACGTGATTTTCAACGACTGGCTCTTGCGTAAGTTTAGGACGAACCTTCAACGCATGGATCGCGCCAACGTGATCGATGACATGCTAAACGACCTTGAAGAGCTCTCAAGCGATGCCGCTGCGTCTGTAGCTGCTCGGCCCAATCTCGCCTGAAACCATGAGACGCTTGCCCTTACCGAAAATTTTCTCTCGCGACGTCGCTGCCATCCACTGTGTCGGCATTGGGGGCATGGGGATGGGGCCGCTCGCCATTTATCTCTCGCAATTAGGCTTCCGCGTGAGTGGCGAAGACGACGGCATGACGGATGCGATGAAGCAACAGCTCGAGCGCGAGCGTATCGTGCTGACGCCCCCGGGTGGTCTTCCGGAAGTTTGTGACTTGGTGGTTTGTTCGTCAGCGATCTCGGCTCATCATCCTGCTTATGTCGCGGCGCGGACGCGGCAGATTTCCCTCGTGCGGCGCGGCGAACTCCTGGCTGAAGTCGTGCGGGAAAAGAAACTTGTCGCGGTGTGTGGCTCTCACGGAAAAACCACGACATGTGCGATGATCATCACGGCGTTGCGTCGGGCGAATTTTCCTGCGAGCTACGTTTTGGGCGGCTTGTTTAATGATGAGGCTGTGGCGCCAGCTCGCTTAGGATCTAACGAGTGGGTGGTCGCCGAAATCGACGAAAGCGATGGGACCATCGAGCGGTTTTCGCCCGAGATCACCGTCGCGGTGAATCTCGACTGGGATCATCCGGACCATTATCGCAAGTTGGCCGATCTGGAGGCGACGTTCGTCGCGCTGTTCAGGCGAACGAAGCAGGCCGTTTTTGTGAGTGACGCCTGTGCGCTTTCGGCGCGGGCGACAGCTCAGTTGGGCGGTGGCCCGGCGGTTCTTACTTTCGGGCGAAGCGGCGAGTACCGCTCCAGTGTGGCGAGCGAAGGTGACGGTTCGCAGAAGCTGAATCTGGCCGGGCGTTTCCCCCTTCCACAGGCGAGTGTTCGGGCGCAAGGTGATTTTAATGTGAGCAATGCCACGGCTGCGCTCGCGGCGGCGCATCTGATGGGCGTCGAGCTTTCCGAGGGCCTGCTCGCGCAATATCCAGGTGTGCGGCGGAGACAGTCGGTTTTGTACACGACAGCCGATCTCACTGTAATCGAAGATTACGCGCATCATCCGGCCGAAATCCGCGCGCTTCTCGGGAGTCTGCGTCGCCGGGCGAAATCACGCTTGCTGGTCGTCTTTCAACCGCACCGGTTCAGTCGCACGGCGCAATTTAAGACGGAGTTTGCGGCAGCGTTGGCGCAAGCAGATCGTTTGTACCTGTTGGATGTTTATTCAGCTGGTGAAGCGATCGTCGAAGGCGGCACGACGGCAGATCTTTACGCGGAGCTCCGGCGCAATGCACCGGCGCTGCCCGTTGCGTATTACCCAGGGCACGGCCAGTTCATGTTCGACGGGCTGAAAACCGATATCAAAACCGGCGATCTCGTTGCATTTGTGGGCGCCGGCGACATCGACCAGCAGGCGCGTGAATGGCTGGAACTCGTGGCGGAACAGGTCCGCGAAATGAAACGTTGGGACGCAAAAGCTGAAATGCTGCGTGCGCGCGTTTCGGCGGCCACGAAAATCAAACGCGAGGAAATTCTCGCCGAAAAAACCACGATGCGGGTGGGTGGCGCAGCGCGGATTTATGCCGAGCCGGCCTCGCCCGAGGATCTTTCTGCGCTGCTGCGCGAGGCGAAGACCCGCTCGATACCGGTTTTCGTCCTAGGGCGTGGTTCGAATTTGATCGTGCCTGACGAAGGTGTCGAAGGCCTGGTGATTTCGTTGACTCATCCGGCCTGGCAGACCTTTCAGATGATGGGCAGCGGCCGGTTGTGGGTGGGTGCTGGTTTGCGGCTTAAAAATCTCTGCGGTCTTGCGGCCAAGGCCGGGCTTTCCGGCTTTGAGTTCTTGGAAGGCATCCCTGGGAACGTCGGTGGCGCGTTGCGCATGAATGCCGGTGCGATGGGTGGCTGGATCTATGATATAGTTGAGGAAGTCCAGCTGATGACGCGGGACGGTGAGATTCGCATCGTGAAAAAGGCCGACCTTCATGTGGCATACCGCCATTGCGCCGAACTGGAGGATGCGATTGCCCTTGGGGCGCTTATCACCCACGCGGCGCCCGCGACCAGCGACGCCATTGCGCGTCAGATCGATGTTTATCGAGATAAACGTCAGAAAACTCAGCCACGTGAGCCGAGCGCAGGTTGCGTTTTCAAAAACCCGCAGGGTGATTCTGCCGGGCGCCTCATCGACGAGCTGGGTTTGAAAGGCGAGCGGGTGGGGGGCGCCGAAGTGTCGAGGGTCCACGCCAATTTCATCGTTAACCGCGGGAACGCGACCAGTTCGGATATCATTGAACTGATGCGTCGCGTTCGTGCCCGCGTGGAGCAGGCCAAAGGGATCCGGTTGGAGCCCGAGGTGCTGCTTTACGGAAAAGAATGGAAAGATGTGTTATGAGTGAACCGATCATTGCTGTATTTGCGGGCGGTGTTTCCGCAGAACGCGAAGTTTCTCTAGGCTCCGGCGCAGCTTGTGCCCAAGCGTTGGCTCGGCATTTCCCAACGCGCTTTTTCGACATAACGTCCGAGAAGGTGCCTGCCGAAATCGATCCTGCGCGTCATGTAGTCTTTTCGACACTACATGGCACGTTTGGCGAAGATGGCGGCATGCAGCGTCTGTTGGACGCCGCGGGTGTTCATTATGCGGGTTGTGACGCGGCCGCGAGCGCGCTCACCATGGACAAAGTTCTGACTAAGCGCGCAGCGGCAGCACGAGGCGTGGGCGGCGCGAAGGACATTGTTTTTGCGGCGAACAAAAAACCGTCGCCCGATCAGGTGCTCGCTGCGTTGGGCGAGCAAGTCGTGCTGAAGCCGACCGACCAAGGGAGCAGCGTCGGTCTGCACATTATCGCTGGTCGCGGCGAGATGGAGAGAGCGCTGACGTCCGTGAGCACGGGTAACTGGATTATCGAGCAACGCATTTTTGGCCGCGAACTTTCGGTCGGCGTGCTGAACGGTCGTGCGATGGGCGTAGTGGAGATTCGTCCGAAGTCGGGCGTGTACGATTACACCAGCAAGTACACGAAAGGCATGACGGAGTATTTTGCGCCGGCGCCGCTCACGGCGGTTCACACTGCGCAGGTGCACGCAGCGGCTGAAGCGGCGTTTGCAGCGTGCAAGTGTCGCGATTACGCGCGCGTGGATTTTATTTTTTCTGAAAAGGACGGACTGTTTTTACTCGAAATTAACACGCTGCCCGGCATGAAAGAAACCAGCCTGCTGCCGATGAGCGCGAAATGCATCGGACTGGATTTTTCCGCTCTGGTCCGCGAATTGGTTTCTCCCGCGTTGAAACGTTTTAGTGCTTCAAAGGCTTTGCAGCCAGCATGAGTACGCTCGTCACCACAAATTCCACGACCCGAACCTGGCGCGACATCCAACAGACGATCGCGCCGAAGGCGATGTCGCCTGAAGGGCGCAAGCGTTTGATTGTGGCCACGATCAAGAGCATTGCGGCCCTGTTCGCCTTGGGCTTGGCGGGGTGGGGCGGTTATGAATTGATGCAGTCGTGGGGCAAAAATCCCATGGCGATCAAATCGCCGGTGAAAAGCGAACCGGTGAAAACAATTGATACCCGCACGGACGGCGTGCTCGACACTGCTTGGGTGACACGGGTGCTCTCGTTGCCGAAAAATGCGGGACTAATGGATCTCGATTTGAAGGCGCTTCAGTCTCGCCTGCTCGAGACCGGACAGATTCGCAACGCGGTTTTGACCCGCAAGTTTCCCGCCACGCTGATTGTGATGCTGGAAGAGCGCTGGCCTGTCGCGCGCGTTCACGCCCAAGTCGGAGACGCGCTCGCGAAAGATTTTTTGGTGGCTCGTGACGGTGTGATTTACGACGGCGTCTGTTACGACGCGGGTATTTTGGATGCTCTGCCGTATCTGGCGGACGTTAATTTGAAACGCATGCGTGGACAGTTTCTGCCGCTTGAAGGAATGGACAAAGTGGCGGATCTGCTCAGCACGGCTCACGCGAACGTGCCCGATCTTTTCCGCAACTGGAAAATCCTTTCCCTGAAACGCTACGATTCAGACGGCTTCATCATCGTGCAATCGCCTGAAATCAAAGAGATCGTTTTCGGCACACGCGAAGAGGACTTCTTTAAGCAACTCGCGAGGCTGGATCTGGTGATCGAAAAGGGGCAACTCGGGCCCGATCATCCGGCGAAGTCAGTGAATCTCGCGATCAGCAGCGCTCAAGGCGGCGCTCAGGTTCCGGTGGTTTTTGAAACGCCCGTGCTCCCAGCATCGAGCGATTCCAGATCCTCTTCCATGCGGCCCGCCACGCGTGTGCCAGCGCCACGTTCGCCTCCGCAACGTCCTTCCATCACCCAAGTATTTTTCCCCTCTCGTGAGCTCTAGAACCAAATACATTGGTGCCGTTGAGATCGGCACCTCCAAAGTCACCGTACTTATTGGCGAGCTATCGCAAGGCCGCAGTCTCAGCATCATCGGCTTCGGCGAGTGCCAGTCGCGTGGCGTGTTGAAAGGTTCGGTTATGGACTTTCGCTCGGCAAGCGACGCGACGCACAGCGCGTTGCTGGCGGCTGAGAGTAACGCGGGCGTGCGCATCGACGAAGTTTACCTCGCGCAGACCGGCGGCCATCTCGACGGCTTTTATAACGAGGCCTCGGTGAATGTCACGGCGGCGGACAACATGGTCAGTGCTGTCGATATCGACACGGTTTGCCGTCTCGCGAAAGCCAAGGCGCTGCCGGACGGCCGCATGGTCGTTCACAATATTCGGCGTCCTTTCCGTCTGGACGGGCGTTTGGTGCCGGATCCTGAGCATCTGGTCGGGCAGCGTTTGGAGGTAGGATATTGGACAGTACACGGCCAGGAAAATAAAATTGCCGACAACATCCACGTCATCCGCGGCTTCAATGTTCCCGTTGCAGAACTGATCCTTTCCAGCCTCGCCTCGGGCACGATGGTGACCTCGGCGGAAGATCGGCAAAACGGTGTCCTCGTGATCGACATCGGTGGCGGCACGACCGATTACGCACTTTATTATGACGGCTGCGCCTACACGACCGGAGTGTTGCCTGTCGGCGGCAGTCACGTAACGAACGATCTGAGTCTTGGGCTTCGCCTAACCGAAGGTCAGGCGGAAAAACTAAAATTGCGCTTTGGCCGCGGCACGGTGACGGCGCGCGACAAGGGCGACAAGGTCTGGCTCAATGGCGATTTTGCAATTGGCGATCGGCAATTTCCACGCCAAGCGATCGAGCAAATCACCGCTGCACGAGTCGGTGAAATTTTCGAAGTGGTGAAAAAGAAGCTCGGCATCACGTTTGTGCCGGAGCGAACGGCGGCCGGCGTGGTGATCACCGGCGGCACGTCAAAGATGGCCGGCATCGCCGAAGCCGCAGCGAAGGTTTTTGGAACGACCGCGCGGTTAGGAGAGCTGCCCGGATACATTAACGAGAATCTGCGTGACCCAGGCTTCAGTACCGCTCTGGGTCTTCTTTACTTCGGACTTAATTCCAGCGCGGAGGCGTCTGCCGCGAGCAACCGGCGCAAGTCCGGGTTCTTTAGCCGCCTGTTTGCGAATGCCTGAGCCATGCAATCGAACATGAATCCTAACGAACTTCCTTTGACGACTGAAGTGCTCGCGGACCGCAGCATCGCGATCAAATTGATCGGCGTCGGTGGCGCTGGCTCGAACGCCGTTGACCGCCTCAAGATGGAAAATCTCGAGCGACTGCAGATGGCCGTCATCAACACGGATTACCAGGCGCTTTCTTCCTCGCCGGTTCAGGACAAGGTTTTGATTGGCACGTCGGTCACGCGCGGTTTGGGCGCCGGCGGTGATCCCGATCTTGGCCGTGAAGCGGCCGAAGCCGACCGCGAGAAGATCGCGAATATCGTGAAGGGCTGCGACCTCGTGTTTCTCATCGCGGGCATGGGCGGCGGAACCGGCAGTGGTGCTGCTCCGGTGGTGGCTGAAGTCGCTTCCGAAGCGGGTGCGCTCGTAATCAGTTTTGTGACGATGCCGTTTACCTTCGAAGGCGGGCGTCGTGTGAAGCAGGCCGAAGAAGGCTTGGTCGCGTTGCGCCGTTGTTGCGACGCGGTGATTCCATTGCCGAACGACGTTTTGCTGCAGGAGGCGGAGGAAGGGGAAACGGCGCTCGATTCGTTTGCGCGAGCTGACGAGTGGATCGGCCGGGCGGTGCGTTCGATTTGGGCGATGATGTTCCGCACCGGGCTGATCAATTTGGATTTCGCGACGTTGCGTCAGGCGTTTTATCAACGCGGCGGCAAAACACTTTTCGGCCTTGGAAGTGGTTCGGGTGAGAATGCTGTCGCTGACGCGATCGAGAGCCTGAAGCTCTGCCCGCTCCTGCACACGCCCGAGTTTTCCCGGAAGGCGGACAGGATTCTTGTGAACATTGTGGGCGGCACCGATCTCACGTTGCCCAAGGTGAACGAGATCATGACGGCCGTGACGGAGCAATTTGGACGCGATTCGCACGTCATCATGGGCGCGGTGATTGACGAAAGTCTGCAGAATCAGGTGGAAATTTGTGTCTTGGGAACGACTGAGATTGGTGGTCGCGGTGTCGTTGCCCGGCGGCCCGTCACGGCTCAGAAGCCGAAGGTTTCGACCTCTCTGACGAGTTTCCCGTTTGAAGAGCAACCGAAGTCGTCCACCAGTGCCGTGGCCGCGACTGTCGCCACTCAGTCGTCGGCGAGCAAAGCGCCTGCTGACAAAACCAAGCCGAAGGTAAAGCCCAGCCAGGAAGAGCTTTTCACGTTTGGCGAAATCGAAAGCCGAGGCTTTTTCGACAAGTCGGATCGCAATCTTTACGAAGGCCAGGATCTCGATGTGCCCACATATCTCAGAAAGGGCATAAAGATTTCGATCTAAGGGTCCGAATTATAGATTGTACTGGCCCGCGCCCCGAGGTGCGGTCAGTGTGTCTATTGGTCATACGAACCGCCCATCTTATTTATAGTTCAACTCTTACTCTGAGATTCTTGCCTCATGTTTGTCGACGAATGTGTTATTAAAGTTCAAGCCGGTGATGGCGGGCGCGGCTGCATTAGTTTCCGTCGAGAGAAATACGAACCGTGGGGCGGCCCGAACGGCGGCGATGGCGGCCGTGGTGGCGATGTGATTCTGGTCGGCAACGACGACACCAACAACCTCGTCGATTACAAGTACAAGCCGCATTGGAACGCGGAACGCGGTGAGCATGGGCTCGGCACGGATCAACACGGTCGCGACGGCAAACACTGCATTCTGAAAATGCCGCTCGGCACGGTGGTGATCGATGAAGAAACGGGGAAAGTGGTCGCCGAAGTGATTTCGGACGGCGAACAAATCGTGCTCTGCAAAGGCGGCAACGGCGGCTGGGGTAACACGCATTTCAAATCCTCCACGAATCGTGCGCCGAAGCGGGCGAACTCCGGACAGCCGGGCGAGCACGGAAGTTATCGCTTGATTCTAAAAAGCATTGCGGACGTCGGACTCGTGGGCTTCCCAAACGCTGGAAAATCTTCTCTCACCGGAAAAATTACCAAAGCGCATCCCAAAACGGCTGCCTATCCCTTCACCACGCTGCATCCCCAGATCGGTGTGATCGAATATCCGGAACGCGACAGTCGGCTGCTGCTCGCGGATGTGCCGGGACTGATCGAAGGCGCGAGCGAGAATCGAGGCTTGGGCCATCGCTTTCTCCGTCACATCGAGCGCTGTGCGTTGTTGATGTTTTTGATCGATATGGCGGGTGTGGATGGACGCGATCCGCGGGAAGATTTCACCACGTTGCTCAACGAACTCGAGCTTTACGACAAAGCTCTCCTGAAGAAGCCGCGTCTGATCGTCGCAAATAAAATGGACCTCGAAGGCGCCGCTGCGAATTTGACGAAATTCCGGCGCAAACACAAAGGCGACCTCGTCAAGATATCCTGTGTGAGCGGCGAAGGGCTCGACGAACTCAAGGAAGCTCTTTACAAACGAATTCGCGGACGTAAGACCGGCTCGAAGCGGCCGTCTACTTCCAGCAGCTGATCCCCACCATGTCGAACGAACACCGGTCACTGATGATGCGCGCAAACCGTTTGCTAGGCGCAAATCTCGTCGAGATGAACCTCATAAAAATCGAGGACCTCGAGACGGCGAACGAACGCCTGCTCGAAGTGGCTGCCACCGGCAACGCCCGGCAAAGCACGGTGCTTGGCATTCTTTCCTACGAGATGAAGGTGGTGAAAGAGGAAGACGTTTTGCATCACCTCGTCGAAGATCACAGCGTGGGTCTCGTCGATTTGCGGGGTTACGAAGGTTCGGAAGAGTTGAAAAAGAAGCTCGATCTGGGCGCCTGCTGGGCCACTTGGACCGTCCCGTTCGATCAGGACGAAGGTTTTTATTTTTTAGCCACGGCGTATTACATGAGCCCCGCGGTGCGCACCTTCTGGGAGAAACAACTCGACGGGCCGATCGTTTGGTACGGAGCTACGTTGGAGATGCTCGGAGATTACCTCGAAAAACTCGAGGTGGCGGCAGGTGGGAAAGCCGAAGCTGAAGCCTAAAACGCAGGAAGAATTTTACCACCATGGCCCTAGGCAAATTTCAGCTCCAGATCGTCTCAGCCCTCCAGGAAATGGAGCGGCTGTCGGATGAAGACCACGAGAAGATTGTTTCGAACCCGGATGAACTCACTGGGGACGCTTTGGACAAGCTCCTCCAGGAAGAATACAAGATATCGTCGCTTCAACTTCTGGTGGCAAAAGGAAAGGCGTTCGGTCTCGCGCCATACCATGTTGCTAGGTATAAAGTGAGCGCCAGCACGTTCGAGCGCGTGCCGCAGGAGTTTTGCCAGGAACACCAAATCCTGCCGGTCGGCGTCGTGGGCGACTACCTGATCGTTGCATTTGCGAACCCGTTTGAGATTTCGCTGCCGGCGAAAATCCAGGAGATGACCGGCATGCGCGTTCTGCGCGTGCTCGCTCGCGAAAAAGATATTCGCGACAAATTTTCCGTGTCGGCCCAAGCGTCCGGCTTCGACGATGTCGTCGAGCAGATTGGCGAGGAATTCGGCGTCAAAGACATCGAAATCAAAGAGGGTGAGGAAGCCGAAGATTCGGGTCCGATCATCCAGCTTGCGAATCGCATCATCGAGGACGGATTTTACAGCGGCACGAGCGATATCCACATCGAGCCTTGGGAAAAAGAGGTCGTGGTTCGGTATCGCATCGACGGTATCTGTCAGGAAAAACTACGGCTACCGGCGAAGGTCGGCCCCGCGCTGGTCGCTCGTTTGAAGATCATGTGCAACCTCGATATCGCGGAACGCCGCATGCCGCAGGACGGCCGTATCGTTTTCAAGCAGTTCACAAAAAAATCCATCGACATCGACCTGCGTGTTTCGACCGCGCCGCTCAATCACGGCGAAGGCGTGGTCATGCGTATCCTCGACAAGCAAAAATCGACCTTGCCGCTGCCGATGCTCGGCTTCTCCGAGGAGAATCTCGCGAAATACCGCGAAGTCATTCGGCAGCCCTACGGGATGATTCTGCATTGCGGACCGACTGGTTCGGGTAAGTCGATGACGCTGTATTCCGCGCTCAACGAAATCAATTCGCCCGAGCTCGTTATCCGAACCGCTGAAGATCCGATTGAATACACGCTTGCCGGTATCAATCAGATGCAAATGCATCGGCAGATCGGACTGACGTTCGCAACTGCGCTGCGCGCCTTTCTCCGCCAAGACCCCGACATCATTCTGGTGGGCGAAATTCGCGATAAAGAAACCGCCAACATCGCGGTGGAAGCTGCGCTCACCGGTCACTTGCTCATCAGTACGCTGCACACCAACGATGCGCCGAGCACGATTGCCCGTCTCACCGACATGGGCATCGAGCCGTTCATGATCTCTTCGTCGTTGCTCTGCGTGTGCGCGCAACGTCTGATGCGCCGCGTCTGCAAAACCTGCCGCGTGCAGACTCAGATGCACGATCGCGAAAAGGATATTTTCGAGAAAGCGATTGGCTGGAGCGGACCTATCTTCAAAGCCAGCCCGCGCGGCTGTCCGAAGTGTGGCGGCAATGGTTATAAGGGACGTCTCGGTATCCACGAATTGATGGTCATCAGCGAAGAGCTGGTCGAAGGCATCAACAAGGAACTCGAATCGGCCGAACTAAAGAAAATCGCCATGCGCAACGGCATGAAGACGCTTCACCAGGATAGTTTGCTCAAGGTGAAGGAAGGTCTGACGACCTTGGAAGAAGCGATCGCGACAGTTCCGCCGGACCTCTAAAGCTTTTCCTGAGGAGCGGCAGGCTCCTTCGCCTTTTTTCGGCCGTAGGCGAGAATTGCCCAACTCGCGACGCCGAAAACGACGCCGCCGATGTGCGCAACCGTGGCTACGCGGATGGACGAGTCGTCGAAGCGTATGGCGCCGCCGCCGGTTCCCTGATTGCGAATCTCCAAGAATATCTCGGCTACGTGAATCAACAAAATCGCTGGCCAGAACCAATCCAGGCGGTCGCGATGCCACCCGCGGCAGGCGAGAAATACGAGTAAGCCAACGTTGAGCCCGGAAAGGCCGCCATAGATGTTCATCATCGGGTCGAACCAATACAGCGCCGCGCTGACCACGACGGGTTGGATGAGCAACGCCAGGTGGCTGAATCGTTTTTGCGAACGTTCCAACACCCAGCCGATAAGGACAAAAAGCGAGCCGTCTGCCAGGCCGTGAGGCCACCCGAAGTGAACGAGGTGCCCGGTCCAGATTCGCCAGAGTTCCCCTTGGGAGATGGCCGCGCGGTTGTACACGAGTGCCGGCCGGATCGACGGCACCGCAACTGCGACCGCGGCGACAACCACGATCGCGAGGTAGTACCAAGGGAGTCGTTTCGGATCGAGGATGTCTTTGATCTTTTCGAGCATGGAGCGGACCTTCACCATGTTCGTTCCATCCCCGTCGGCGAGCCAAGAAAGATTTGGTGCCTGGGAACCTGTGACAAAAGTAGGCCCACCCTCTGACCAGCTCACGCACAGCGTGCTCGCAGGAGAAGCGTTTGGCACGCAAGTTCTCCTCTGACGGGCTGAGCTTAGGGTGAGAAAACGGCGGCCGAGCCGTACCGACGATGTGTTGCAGCCAACGGTGCTTACACGTACACGCCGCCGCCGAGCAACCGCTCACCATCGTGCAGAGCGAGAATCTGGCCCGAGGCGAGCGCGCGTTGCGGTTCGTGAAAACGAATCAAGGCCGTGCCGCCCGGTTCGGGTACAAATTGCAAGGCCACGCGCGGATCGCGGTAACGCACGCGGCCTTCGAGCTCGCGGACGCTGGCAATCGGTTCGGTATTCCAGCTCAGCGAGTGTATGCGGATTTCGGAAACAAAAAGGCCCGGCGCGTCGGCATGGTCAAACGCCACGAGGAGGGCGCAGTCGGCTGCGCGTTTTCCGACCACGACATATTTCTCGAAGTCGGCGTTTGAGGGCACACCGATGCCGCGTCGCTGGCCGATCGTATAATAATGCAGGCCGCGGTGTCGCCCGAGTTCCTTGCCGTCGGTGGCGCGGACGATGGGACCTGGTTCGTCAGGCACGTATTGGCGCAGAAAGTCCTGCATCTTCACTTCGCCGATGAAGCAGATGCCCTGGCTGTCTTTTTTCTGCGCGGTTGCGAGGCCTGCTTCGCTGGCGATACGGCGAAGTTCGGGTTTTGGCAAGTGGCCGATAGGGAAAAGGGCGTCGCGCAGCTGTTCTTGGTTGAGCAGGGCAAGAAAGTAGGACTGGTCCTTGTTTTTATCCGCGCCTTCGAGCAGCGAAAATGTGCCATCGGGGTTTTCCGAGCGGCGCGCGTAGTGGCCGGTGGCGACGGCGGAAAATCCGTTGTCCTTCGCCCAGGCTCGGAAGACGCCGAATTTAATTTCTCGATTGCACATGATGTCCGGATTGGGCGTGAGGCCGCGTTTGTAACCATCGAGCAGATACGCGACGACGCGTTCGCGATATTCCTGCATGAGATTTACCACGCGAAATTCAATGCCGATGCGCTCCGCCACGGCGCGCGCATCTTCTATATCCTGTTGCCAGGGACAATTGCCGACAATGTTGTCCTCATTGATCCAATTTTTCATGTAGGCGCCGACGATGTCGCATCCCTGCTGTTTCAGAAGCAGGGCGGCGACGGAGCTGTCGACTCCGCCGGACATGGCGACGAGGATTTTTTTTGAATTGGACACTGCGATAACGAGCAGCGGCGGACACCGATTTTGTCAACTGAACGTCGCGGTGCTGTGCTTTACATAATAGGGCGGGGAGGCTAGTTCCTGCTTATGAAATTCGCTCTGCTCGTGGGATCTTTGATCGTGAGTGTGATCGGTTGCGGTGCGCAGCCGGTGGCGAAGCCGCAACGGCCGATCCCGGCGGTACAACATGTTTTGGTCATCAGCATCGACGGACTCCGGCCAGATCGGGCCCTGTTGGCGGACATGCCCAATCTGCGGAGCATGTTGAAAAACGGTGCGTACACCTTTTGGGCGAAGACCACAGCCGTTTCGATCACACTGCCTTCGCATACCAGCATGTTGACCGGCGTTACGCCGAATAAACACGGCATCGAGTGGAACCGCGATCTGCCGTTCAAAGAACCGGTTTATCCCAACGTGCCCACGCTGTTTGAAATGGCGTCAAAGGCAGGCTATTCGGCGGCGATGGTGGCGGGAAAATCGAAATTTTCGGCGCTTGCGAAACCCGGAACAGTAAACTGGGTAGCGGTTCCGGACGAGGGCCGGTCGAGCAACGAAGCGGTTTTGGAAAGTGCAGTGAAGTTAATCGAGGCGAAGAAGCCGGATCTTTTGTTTGTCCATTTTCCCGATGTCGATGCGAACGGCCACGCTCACGGCTGGGGCTCGCGTGAGCAGTTTGCGGCGATCGAGAAGACGGACCGCCAGCTCGGCGAACTTTTCGCGGCGCTCGATCGCGCGGGTATCCGGCAGTCGACATTTATCATTCTATCGGCGGATCACGGCGGCGCGGGTTTAACACACGGAGCTGACGATGCACGCAGTCGCCATATTCCGTGGATCGCGTGCGGACCTGGCGTGCGAAAAAATTTCGATCTCACCACCAGCGTGAGCCTCGAAGTGCGCACAGAGGACACCTGCGCCACGGCGTGTTACCTGCTCGGCCTGCCCCAACAGCCTTATTTCGACGGGCACCCGGTGATGCTCGCGTTTGAAAACCCGCAGTGACTTTAGCGCGGAAGACGTCTTAACGCGGAAGACGCGCTAATTCTTCTCTGTGATCCTGCGGCATAGGGTTTCTAACCGAGGATGTGTGATTTTTTCCTTCTTGTGCCGTCAAAGTGGCCCGGCGCATGATACATGTCTCGCTAATGCCTAACCGCGAATGCAGAATCGCCCAAGCCTGGCTCGAATCCCCGTCGCGCGGCGTGATTGAATTAACACGCGACTGGCGGGCTCGTTATGCACCGCCGCTGCTCTTGGGGCCGGAAGGGCCGACGTTCTCGACGCTGACAAGGGTGCCGGACTACGTCTTCGGTGCGGAGAGCGGCTATTTTGCCAACAAGAAAGGGGAGATCTTTTTCTTTCTGCGGCTCGACCGCTATCCCGAGTTGAGCGCGGAAGGCACGATGGTGTATTTGGCCGGCGATTTTAACGGCTGGCAAAACGCCGTTGGGCAACCGGAGTGGCAGCTGCGACCTTCGCGACTTGCCGGCGATCTCGTTCTTCTCTGGTCGGGCGCGGCGCAGCGTTTTTACGCGGAACCTTTTGCCCGCTTCAAGTTTGTCACGGGGGATCATCGTTGGCTCAACGTGAATGCGACGGCGCCCAACGCTGTTCGCGACGATGCCGGCAACATCAACTGCGTCGTCGACCCCGAGCGCACCGGCCAGCATCTTTTTCAATTTACCCTGTCGGCTCCGCTGGACCTTTCGGTCGCGTGGACAATTGTTTGGCAGGGCGACGAAGCTGGCCAAAGCGTGCCGCTGCGTCCGGGCGAATTTCTTTTTAGCTATGCGAGCGATGCTCTGCTCGGCGCCACCGTTCAAGGCGGCGAGACGACCTTCCGGCTCTTCGCCTCGCGTGCCTCCAGCGTCGAGTTGTGCGTCTGCGAAAATCTCGGGAAAGCCGAACTAGCCCATCGGTATGTGCTCAAGCGCCGCGCGGATCATGTGTGGGAAATCACACTCGCGGAAAACCTGCACGGTTGGTACTACTGGTACCACGTGGATGGTCCTAGCGATGTGTTCGGTCAGTTTGATCCGAAGCAACCGGTGTTGGACCCCTACGCTCTCGCAACGGTGGATCGCACCGGGCCGGGCATTGTGCTCGACCGCGCGCTCCTGCCGCCGGCCGATCGCTCGTTCAAGACGCCGGACTGGCAGGACTTGATTATAGCCGAAGCCCACGTGCGCGACCTCGTGGACCGCGCCCCGGTCAAGCTCGCGGTCGGCGAGCGCCGGGGCTTCAGCGGGCTTAAGAAATGGGTCGAGAGTCCGGCCTTCTACCTCCATCACCTCGGCGTGAATGCGGTCGAGCTCCAGCCTGTCCAGGAGTTCGATAACCGGACGACCGACGAATACCATTGGGGCTACATGACGAACAACTACTTTGCGCCAGAAAGTAGTTACGCGCTCGAGCCGCTGAAGGCGTCCGGTGTGACCGAGTTTCAGGAGCTGGTGTCGGCGTTTCACAAGCGGGGCATCGCAGTGATTCTCGATGTCGTCTATAACCATGTGGGAGATCCAGCCCACCTCATGCTGATCGACAAGCTTTACTATTTCGAGATGGACAGCGCTGGCCAGCTCTCCAACTGGAGCGGCTGCGGCAACGATCTGCGTGCGGACGCCGCGATGGCGAAGCGTCTGATCATCGACAGCCTCACGCATCTCGTCGAAATGTACGGCGTCGATGGTTTTCGTCTCGATTTGGCCGAGTTGCTGGGCCTCGACGTTTTGCGGGAGGTCGAGGCAGCGCTGAAACGCGTGAAGCCCGATGTGATTCTAATCGCCGAGCCGTGGAGTTTCCGCGGTCATATCGCGGGGCAGTTGCGCGACACTGGCTGGGCGTCGTGGAATGATGGATACCGCAATTTCCTCCGCGAATTCGTGCGCGGCGGCGGTTCGCGCGAATCGTTTGAATATTTTCTAAAGGGTTCGCCGTGGCATTTCGCGAAGTGGCCCGCGCAGACGATCAACTACACCGAGTCGCACGACGATCGCACTTGGATCGACATGATCACGGAGAATCCGAATTACAACGGCTCCGATCCCACGGCTAACGACCGCCGTCGCACGCACCTGATGGCGGCGGTTTTGTTCGCTTCGATCGGCATTCCGATGATTTCGGCTGGGCAGGATTTCCTTCGCTCGAAGAACGGTGTTAACAACACCTACCAACTGGGTGCGGTGAACGCTCTCGATTACCGCCGCATCTATCGTTTTTCCGCCACGCACACGTACTTCGCGGATTGGATCGCATTTCGCCGTTCAGATACGGGTAAACTTTTGCGACTCTATACGCGGCCGAGCGAAACCTATTTTCGCTTTTTCTTCGCGCAGGATTCCACGGCAACCGCAGCCATCTACAACGCCGACCTCAGCCAAGGCTCCCGCCGGTTGCTGTTCGCGGTGAACCCGACAATGTACGATGTGATTATTCCGATTGGCGAAGAAATCGCCGCTGGCAATTGGAGCCAACTCGCGGATCACGAACGCTTCTTCGGATCGCGTCCACGCGATACTGCGCAACGAGTAACAGCGGACCTCTTTGTGCCCGCGTTGGGTTGCGGACTTTGGATCGCCGAATAGGAGAGCGCCAGCTCAACGGTGACTGCCGGTTTCCTCGTTGGTTTCGGGGAGGAGCCTCGCTGTGGGGCGCTTCACGCAGCTCACGAAGGTACTGACGTGAAGACGCTGGTCGTCTCGTTGTGTCACGCAAAAGGGGAGAAGAAGCTTAGCTGCACAAACCGCGCTCGCCATCGGACGCCCAACCCGTTCACTTGTTAGCCTCTTTTGCTTTCCCATGAAACGACTCCTTGTTTGTCTCATTAGCGTGGTGTTGGTGGCGGGTGTATCTGCGAAGCCGGCCGAAGTTGAAAGCCAGCCGGATGGCGTGATTTTTAAAATCGGCGAGCAACACCTCAGCGTAAAAGTTTTGGCGGACAACATCGTGCGCGTCGCAGCGGCGCCGGACCGCGCCTACTTCGAAAAGGCCAGCCTGGCCGCGCTACCGCAGAAACGGTTTCAAGGCCGATGGTTGTTGATGTCCAACGGCAACGACGCGGTTGTCGTCACGCCGGAGCTGCGTGTTCACATTGATCGCACGACAGGAGCGGTGCGGTTCCACGACAAAGACGACCGGCCCGTGCTTGCTGAGCGCGGAGACGGGCGCAGCCTTACGCCGTCCGAGGTCCAAGGTGAAAAGGTGCTGCAAGTGCGCCAGTGCTGGGAGCCGGCTGCCGACGAAGCGCTCTACGGACTTGGGCAGCATCAGTCTGGCCTGATGGATATCAAGGGCCGCGACCTGGATCTGTGGCAGCGAAACACGGAAATCGCGGTGCCGTTTCTTGTCTCAAGCCGCGGTTTCGGAATTTTCTGGGACCAAACCTCGCGCACGCGCTTTGGCGATCTTCGTGATCCAGAGGCGATACCTGCCGCCGTTTTGCAGGACTCCGACGGGAATTCGGGCGCTTTGACGGCTACGTATTTCGCCGATGGAGAGTTCAAAACGCAGATTGAGACGAGTCGCAGTGAGGCCATCGACATCGCGGTGCCGGAAAATGTACCGGACAGAAACCAACGCATAAATCCAAAGTTTCCCGCGAAGGGCGCTGTCAGTGTTCGCTGGAGCGGTTCGATTCTGCCCAAAGAAACTGGCGATTATACACTTTGGCCCTTTTACAACGCCGGCTTGAAGATATGGGTCGACGATCAACTGGTTGTTGATCATTGGCGCCAAGGATGGTTGCCGTGGTTCGATCAGGCGCGCGTGCATCTCGAAAAAGGCAAGCGGCACGCGGTTCGGATCGACTGGGTCGTGGATCAGAACGAGCCGCAGTTTAAATTGTTGTGGAAGACTCCTTCCAAGGAGAACGCGATCGCGCTGTGGTCCGAAGTGGCCGATGGGCTCGACTACACGTTTGTCTATGGACCCTCGATCGATCGGGTGATTGCGGGTTATCGTCAGCTGACCGGACCGGCACCGATGCTGCCGATTTGGGCCTTTGGCTTATGGCAATCGCGCGAACGCTACCGCACGCAACAAGAGAGTATCGACATCGCTGCGAAGTACCGCGAACTTGGCGCACCGCTCGACGTGATCGTGCAAGATTGGTTTTACTGGCGCGCACCGGAATGGGGCTCGCATGAGTTCGATGAGAAACGTTTTCCCAATCCAGTCGGCTGGATCAAAACGCTCCACGAAAAATATAACACCCGACTCCTGATTTCCGTTTGGCCGAAATTTCACGAAGGCACGCGAAACTTTGAGGAGATGAAATCACACGGTTTCCTGTTTCAGCCGAACCTGACCGAACGCATCAAAGATTGGGTCGGTTACTACCACACGTTTTACGACGCCTTTAATCCACAGGCGCGGCAGCTCTTCTGGGCGCAGATGAACCGCGAACTCTTCCAGAAAGATGTCGACGCTTGGTGGCTCGACGCGAGCGAACCTGAAATGCGTCACACGGCTTCGCTCGAAGATTTGCGCCGTACCATGACTCCGAATGCCCTTGGCACGGGTTCGCGCGTGTTGCTGGCGTTTCCGTTGCTCAACGCCCGTGGCGTTTACGAGGGCCAGCGCGCAGCGGCTCCCAACCAACGCGTTTGCATCCTGACTCGCTCAGGCTACGCGGGCCTTCAACATTACGGTGCGGCTGTCTGGTCAGGCGATATCACTTCCACTTGGACCGCCTTGAGAAAACAGATCCCGGCTGGCCTGAGTGCAGGGCTGTCCGGCTTACCGTATTGGACCACGGACAGCGGCGGCTTCGCTGTTCCGCAACGTTGGAGCAAAAACGATGGCTCGGAGTCGGTCGCACCGACGGCCTCCCTGATGACTCCAGCTGACGCGGAGGAGTGGGCTGAACTCAATACTCGGTGGCTGCAGTTCGCCACCTTCTGTCCGCTCATGCGGATTCATGGTCAGTTTCCATTCCGTGAAATCTGGCAATTTGGCGGCACGGAGTCGGCGGCCTTTAAAACGCAGCTGAAATTCGACAAGCTACGTTACCGCCTGCTTCCCTATATTTATTCAATCGCGGGCAGCATTGCGCAGGATGGGGGAACGCTCATGCGGCCGCTCGTGATGGATTTCCCTGGCGACAGAAAGGCACGCGAAATTGGCGATCAATTCATGTTCGGTTCGGCCCTCCTCGTCTCGCCGGTTACGCAGTACCGGGTGCGCTCCCGGCCCGTCTATCTCCCCTCGACCGCGGGTGGCTGGTATGACTTTTGGAGCGGCCGACCGGTTCAGGTCGGGCAGGTGTTGGGCGCAGCTGCTCCCTTCGAAACGATCCCTGTGCACGTGCGGGCGGGCTCCATTCTTCCCCTCGGACCGGAGAAGCAATTCACGACCGAGAAACCGGCCGATCCGATCACGCTGTTTATTTATGCGGGAGCCGACGGTGCCTTCACGCTCTACGAAGACGATGGCGTCAGCTACGGTTACGAGCGCGGTGAGTTTGCGCGCATTCCGATCTCATGGAACGACGCTACACACATGCTTACCATGGGTGCACGCGAAGGTTCTTTCCCGGGCATGCTCCAGAATCGCACTTTCGAAATCGTACTTGTCACTCCCCAGAAGCCGGGTGGCGTTCTGCCGACGCCCCGGGCGCAGCAGACGATCTCGTACAGTGGAGAAACGTTGAAGGTTCAGATCAAATAGAACGCTGTCTGCCTCGACGGGCGACGATCAATCCTCATTTCCTGGAATGCAGGCCGATCAAGTTACCCTCGGTGTCGTAAACGAGTGAGATGAAGCCGTATTCCCCAATGGAGAATTTTTCTTTGAAAATCTTGCCACCGTTTTTCGCGGCACGGGTTGCTTCAACTGCGCAGTCGAGGCAGGAAAAATAGATGATCGTACCGTTTCCTCCGGATTCGTAGCCGTCCATCTTCACCAATGCACCGGTGCAACCCGGTTTGTCGGGCAGCATGGGAAACGCGTACATCTTGACGATGGGACTGGGCAGTGCTTCGAGTTTTACCTCAAATGTTTTTTCATAAAACATCTTCGCCCGATCCATATCGTTAACGTAAATTTCGAACCAGCCCACCACGTTGCGTTCGTTATTCATAGGAATGAGTTTGAGTTACGCCGTCTTTTTCCTGAACGGCACAAGCTTTTCCGTTTGCGCCAAAGTTCAAATGCTCCGGCGCGTTTTTTACGACAAACACCAAGCGCTATCGTGCTCTGGTGTGATGGCGGAAGAGCCAGCGGGCGAGGGCGGGCATAACCACGATGGCCCCCAGCATGTTGACGAGAAACATGAAAGTGAGAAGCACGCCCATGTCGGCCTGGAATTTGAGGTCGGACAACAACCACATGCTCACCCCAATCGCGAGCGTCAGCCCGGTGAAAACGACAGCGCTGCCGGTTTGGGTGAAGGCCATGTACATGGCGTCTTCGAAATACTCGCCGGATTCGAGCGCGGCGCGGAGCTTGGCGTACAAATATATGCCGTAGTCCACGCCGATGCCCACACCGAGCGCGACGACGGGAAGCGTGGATGTTTTTAGTCCTATTTGCAGGTACACCATCAGCGCATACGCGAGCCAGGAAACCAGTGCGAGTGGGAGTATGATGCAAATGGTGGCCTTGATGGAGCGGAAGGTGAGCAGGCAAAGTCCTATAACCGCGCCGTAAACCCAAAGCAGAATCGGGAACTGGGCGGCTTCCACGACTTGGTTCGTTGCGGCCATCACGCCGGCGTTTCCGCTCGCGAGCTTGAATTGCGCCTTGGCCGAATTGCGTTCGAAGGCGTGAAAATTCTCCACCACGTGGGTTACGGCGCGAAGCGTTTCTGCTTTGTGGTCGGCCAAAAAGATCATCATCGGCATGACGCTTCCGTCGGCGTTGAGCAGGCCGGTCGAAGTTTCGATCGGCGACACGGCTTGCGCGAGCGCTTGTGGATGGCGCGGAAGAATGCGCCATTTGATCGAGCCTTCGTTCCAGTTTGCGTTCACGATCTTCGCCACTGACG
Source organism: Nibricoccus sp. (assembly GCA_047600805.1). Taxonomy (GTDB): domain Bacteria; phylum Verrucomicrobiota; class Verrucomicrobiia; order Opitutales; family Opitutaceae; genus JADKHC01. The sequence goes on along the minus strand of JASGKG010000001.1, from coordinate 2,403,543 downwards.
AGACGCTGATGACCGATTTTACGCCCGGCAACTCGCGGAGTTTGCCTTCCAATTCATCCATCAGCGAGAGGACATCGTAGTCGACGCAGCCATTGGGCTGTGTTTCCACCATGACAGAGAGAACATCGACACCGATGCTAAACTTCTCGGTAATCAGGCGCGTATCTTGGTTATAGCGTGAGGTTTGGCGGAGCTCGGGCACGCCTGCGTGGAGATCGCCGATGCGAACTTCCTGAGACTTGTACCAAGCGAAGGCGCCAAGTATCGCCGAGACAATGAGTATGACCAAAGATGGCCTGGGCTCCATGATGCGCGAGATCTTTTTCCACAAGGCGTCGGTGTGAACTTTGCGGGCGGCCACCTTGGCTTGGTAGCGCTCAGGAAGCTTTTGATAAGACAGCGCGATTGGGAGCAGGAAAAGGTTCGTGATAATGACCACAGCGACGCCCAGCGATGCAGTGATTGCGAGTTCCTGGATCGTCTGGATTTTGATCACAAGGATCGTGAGGAAACCGAAAGTGTCGGCGAGCAGCGCAACGCCGCCGGGGATCAGCAACTGGCGAAAGGCGCGGCGGGCGGCGGTGACGTTGTCGGCTCCCGCGAACATCTCGGCACGGAACGCGCGGACCATTTGCACCGCATGGCTGACGCCGATTGCGAACACGAGGAATGGAACGAGAATCGAAAACGGATCTACGCCGTAGCCCAACGCGCTGAGAAGCCCAAGTTCCCAAAGCACGGCCGCGAGCGAACAGATGAGCGGCGGAAGCGTTAGGCGCAGCGAATGCGAGTAGAGATACACCAACAGGCCGGTGACGAAAAACGACGCGACGAAGAAAAGGATGACTCCGCGCGCACCTTCGGAGACGTCGCCCATGACTTTGGCGAACCCGATGATATGGACAGAAACATTGTCTGAAGAATATTTGTCGCGGACGCGCTTTTCGAGATCTTTGGCGACGGCGAGGTAGTCGAGCTTTTTGCCGGTAACCGGATCGATCTCGATCAATTGCGCGCTGATAATGGCGCCGGAAAAATCGTTTGCGACAAGCTGGCCGACCTTGCCGGACTTGATGACGTTTTCGCGAACGCGTTGAAGATCCTCCGGCGTGTTCTTGAAATCAGCGGGAATAACCGTACCGCCGGCAAAACCATCCTCGACGACTTCGACGTAGCGCACATTCGGTGTGAACAGCGACTGGAGGCGGCTGCGATCCACGCCGGGTAAATAAAAAACCTCGTCTGTGGCGTGCTTGAGTGTGTCGAAAAACTCGGGGGTGAAAATCGTGCCGTTTTTCGCTATCAGCGCGATGATCAACCGATTGGCCCCTCCAAACTGGCTCTGATGCTTGAGGAATGTCTGGATGTAAGGGTGCTCGTGCGGAAGCTGCTTGTTGAAACTCGCGTCGACCCGTATGCGCGCGCAATTGAGGGCCATCACGACCGTGAGCACGGCAAAACCAAACGCGAGCACCAGACGCCGTCGGAAGACGAACGACTCGATGGTGTTGAGGAGCGAGGCGAACTTCATGGCGCAGTTTGGTCGGGAGATTTGAGGCGGGTGGCGCCAGCTTCTCCGAGCGCGAGCAAAGTGCCGTCGGGCGCTTCCAGGAGTTTGGCGACAGCCGTGGTGATACCCGCATCCCAGGCTTGGAACGTGCGGCCGTTGTTCTTGCTGACGAAAAAGGCGCGGGCTTGGCCAGCCAGAACGATCGTGCCGGATTTCAGTTTCACTCCGGTTTGAATCAGGGCAGGTCGCTCGAGGGTGATTGGCTGCCACGTCGTCGCGAGATCTTCGGAACGAAAGACACGGCCGCGGAGCCCGAATGCGAGTACGATGTCGTCGCCGAGTACCAACGCGCCGAAGAACGAACCTTCGTAACTGCTGGGGACGAGTGTGAAGGCGCTGTTGGTTGTGGAGAACTTTAGCAACGTTCCTCGTTCGCCAGCGATCAGGCACGTTTCTTTCGTCAACGGAATGATGCTGTTGAGGTGAACGTCTTCTTCGTGAGCTTTTCGCACGGTCCAAGTTTCTCCCGCATTGTCGGTTTCGTAGAACGCGCCGAACGCACCGACGGCGTAAGCGTGCCGGCTGTCCGGCGCGTAAACTTGCAGAAACGAAAGAGCTTTGTCGCTGAACTGCTGTGTCCAGGAAAGTCCGCCGTCTCGAGTGACAAGAATGACACCATCGTGACCGACTGCCCAACCATTTCTCGCATCGGCAAACGACACCCCTGTCAGAGTAGAAGTGGCAGGCGAGGGGAGAAGTTCCCAGGTCCGGCCGGAATCTGCGGACCGGAGCACGCGTCCGTTTTCGCCCACGGCGATGATGGTTCGGCCGTCTGGTGAGGCGGCGTCCAGCAAAAGCCCATGAGATCCCGGTGCGGGGTCAGCGGCGAAGGCGCTGGAAACGACGAAAACAAAAAGCGTGAGAAGACGTTTTAACATGCAGCTGACAGAAGTCGAGGGAGTGCGCTCAGGCTTCTGCCGTTCTGAACGCGCCGAATGAATGCTTGAGATTTCGCCAGTCGCAGGCCCGCCGCTCAACAGCAATTTTCATCGCGTTTTCGAGGCGAGCCAGCGGCGAGTTTGCGCTTACCTCAAGCCTTCGCGGCTGAGACCGGTGGGCGAGTAATCGGAGGGCGAACGTTTCACGCCGAACTGATAGGCTTTGTGTTCGTTATTCAGCCCGATGGCGAGATAGCGCCCGTTCGAGAGATCCGTGTGGACTTCGAGCGCGCTCCAGAACGTCGGAACTTCGTAGTAGTTCATGCAGTGCGCTTCGGAGACGCGCCAGATCTGCCCGCGCGAATTATACTGATCGACGCAAAGCACCTGCCAGCTGTCTTCGTCGATGTAGAACGTGCGGCGCGGATAAAGGTGTTTGCTGCCGGGCTTGAGCGTTGCGTCGACGACCCAGACGCGGTGCAACTCGTAGCGCGCGAGATCCTGATTGATGTGATGCGGCTTCAGGATGTCGGCGACCTTGATTTTGTCGCTATGGAGTTGATAGGCGTTGTACGGCACGATCATTTCTTTTTTCCCGACGAGCTTCCATTCGTAGCGGTCGGGCGCGCCGTTATACATGTCGAATTGATCGTTGGTGCGCATGCCGTCAGCCGCGGTGCCGGGTTCGTCGTAGGCGACGGTGGGCGCGAGCTTCACGCGGCGAATGCCGGGATTGTAAATCCAAGCGCGGCGGGACTCCTTCACCTGATCCATCGTTTCATGAACAAGCAAGATCGAGCCCGCAAAGCGAACGGGAGCGATGGTCGATTGCTTGTAGTAGATGAGAATGTTGTTGAGATCTTTTTCGGTGATCCCAGGGCGGACGTAGTTGAAAAGGAATTCGTCCTCGAACTCGACGCGGCTGTACGTGCCGTCGGGCAGAGGAGCGGCTTGGGCGTAGTTGCGAACGGCTGAGACACCGCGGAAACGCACGAGGTGATTCCAAATTACTTCCAGGCCGTTTTGTGGAACCGGGAAGGGAATGCCGACCAGCGCGCCTTCCACGTTGGCGCCGTCGTGAGCGAGCTGTGCGGTGGGCGCGACTTTGCGCGTGGCTTCGTAGATGAAATCTGGATACGAAGCAGTGCGATGAGACGGATAAACAGCGATCTTGTACGTCGGGTAGGTTTTCAGCAGAGCCACGTGGCCTGCGGTGAGCCGGTTCTCGTACTGCGAGAGATTCGCCGCCGTGATCGTGTAGAGCGGTGCTTCGTCCGGGAACGGAGCGGGATGATGATCACCGACTTTGTATCCGGCGGGTGGTGCGGTGACGCCGCCTTCCCAAGCTGGGATCGAGCCGTCGGCGTTTCCAGCGCGTTCGGCGCCGAGCGGTGTCAGATCCTTGCCCAAGCGGGCGAGATCGACATCGCTGATGGCCGCGAACGAAAGCGCAGCGGGGCAGACGAGCGTGGCGAGCAATGAGGAGTAGATCGTTTTCATGACGGCTTAGAAGGAGTATTTGAGAGTGGAAGCGACGTAATCGCGGTCGTTGAGAAGGTTGTAGCGTTTGGCGCCGAAGAAGTTCACGTAACGCACTTCGAGCGACCAGCTGTTCTGCCAGGAAAACTCGGTCACAAGGTTGATCGATTTGCGACCGGAGACGAAGTTGCCGAGCGGCAGCGGCGTGTTGCCTTTTACGTCGTGCACGAAAGCGACGGTCGGCGTGATGTTCACGCCCGCGAAGACGTTGTTGTATTCGAGACGACCAACAACCTGGTATCCCCAAGAGAAGCGGTCGGCGAACGCCGCGTAGGGGGTGGCTGGATACGGCGCGGCTCCCGGCGAAGCGGTGTTGTTCATCGCAGTCTGGTTGCCGCTGGTGAACGTGCCGGGGCCATCGTAACGGAGCACATCCTTCGACTCGAGGTCCGGGACGTAAACGCCGCCGACCTCAGCGATGAGCGTGCTTTGGTTTGCGCCAATGAAATGGCCGAAGGTTTGGGTGATAGAGGTTTGACCGGTCCAAACGTCTTTGCGGCGATAACCGCTGATCTCGGTATCGTACTGCCCGAGATAGTCGCCCATTTGGTTAGCGCTATTAGCTTTTCCGAATTTGCTGCTCAGAGCTGAGAGGGTGGCGAAGAGAAGTTCGACGTCGTCAACTTGCAGCGGCACGCCTTTTTTATAAGAGACTTCGCCCTGCCAGGCGACACCTCCGACGGAGGTATTGAAGCTAACGCCGAGCATTTTGATGTTTTCTGGATATTCGACGAAGTAGCGACCGGCTGCAGCGGCGTTGAGCAGGCCGAGTTGAGAAGCCCCGTTGGCGATGGTGACTGCGCTTGGGTAAAATGGCGCATAGGGTGCGAGGCCTGCCGGCAGAGACGAGGCGGGTGTACCGAGGAAGGCGAGTCCGAGCAACTGCGGAAGCACCGTAGAGACGGTTGCCGGAGGGACGCCCGCGTTAATCATTGCCGGAGCAAGTTGTGCGGAGGCGAGGGTGGACGCGGTGGCTTGTACCTGAGCGACGTTGACCGGACCGGTCGGCGTCCGTGCACTAATCACCGGGAGACGGCTGTGGTAGTTGGCAAAATAGAAACCGAAATCCGTATTGTTCAACTTCGGCACGGAGATGTGCATGTCGGCGCCGAATTGGTTATAGTTGCCGCCTTCGCGGTCGAGTGCGCGCGGTACAGCGCCGAGAGGCGTGCGATCGGACAGCGCGCCGAAGCCGAGGTAGACGTTGCTGCCACCGCGGGTGGCAAAATCGTTTGTGCTGAAATACGTGCCGGCCGGATCAATCTCGGTGCGACGGAATTCCAACAGCCAAAATGCTTCCAGAGAAACATTGTCGCTCAAGCCAACCGACGTCTTGAGCATGTTGACTGGCAGCAAGACCTCGCGGAGCTCAGCGCCCGGCACGCGAAGTTTTGCGGCGTCGACGGAATTGACGACATTGATGCCGTTCGGGATGAACGTGCTTTCGCCGAGGTTGAGCACCTGACGACCGAAGCGCACGTCAACAGCGTGGCCCGCGACGTCGAATTTACCGCGGGCGTACATGTCGAGGAAGTCACCGCCAGAGGCGACGCGATCTTCGGCGGCTTTGGACAACGGCGTGCGTGCGCGCTCGTGGTCTTTGTTTTCGCTGTCGTAAAAATAATAGCCGCTCGCGAGCAGGCCGTAGTTGCGCCACTTGAGCTCGAGCGTGTGCGTGCCTTTGAACAGACTCGAGGCAATGCCCTTCTTGTAATTGAGATTGCCGTCGTCGGCGTTGACCGAATTTTGCGTGCCGCCGTTCGCCAGCCCATAGTACATGGGGTCGGGATCGTCGAGGCGCCACAGTCCGCCGACTGAAAACGTCGTGTCGAAGTTTCCCTTCATTTCGCCGGCTTCGAAGACAAATGCATGCAGGTGTGCCGAACTTGCCGTTATAGCTATGAAACCGATCCTGATTAGGGAACGAAGTTGTAATCTCATGAGGTGATGTTGGCTTAGGGTTTGGAGAAACGAGATCCCGGAGCGGACATTCTAAGATGCCCTCGGAAGACGTCACATGCCTGTTCGTGGGTAGACCCGCCAGAAAATCGCGCTTGGGCATGGATTCAAGGTCGATTTCCAAGTATACGAATATGTTATCCCGCTTTGACGTATCGGGAATTTTAGCGATTCTGCGGGTCGGACATGCAGGCCGAAACTCACATCCATATCAAAGGTGCGCGCGAGCATAACCTTAAAAACCTGGAGCTAAGGATCCCTCGCGGGAAATTAGTGGTGCTTACGGGGCCGAGTGGTTCGGGAAAGTCGTCCCTGGCCTTCGATACGGTTTATGCGGAAGGGTACCGGAAGTACATGGAATCGCTCAGCACGCAGGCGCGCCAGGTGCTGGAGCAGTTGAAGCGTCCCGACGTCGACTACATTCACGGCCTGTCGCCGGTCTTGGCGATTGAGCAACGTTCGGGCGGCGGTTCGCCGCGAAGCACGATCGCGACGGTGACGGAAATCGCGGATTACGCGCGACTCCTGTGGGCGCTGCAGGGTGAACAAATTTGTCCGAAGGACGGCGGTCGTGTGGTGCAGCGTTCGTTGGACGACAATATCCAACGCATCCTGATGGAAGTGCCCGGCGAACGGGTGATGCTTCTCGCGCCGTTCATGAAGGCGAAACCCAGCGTTTTGCGCGAGGAACTTCCGCGCCTGCGCCAGCGCGGCTTTCAACGCGTGCGCCTCGATGGCGAAATCAAGAATCTCGACGACCCGCATCTCGTCCCCAGCGGCGCAAAGGAAATCGTTGTCGATTTGATTGTGGATCGGCTTGTCGCGACAGCGGACCAGCGCAGCCGTATCGCCGACTCGCTCGAACTGGCGTTCCGCGAAGGCCACGACCGCGCGATCGTGCTCTCCCAAAAAGCAGCCGACGCGCCCTGGCGCGAAATGCAGTTGAGCCAGCACCTCGCCTGCGAAATTTGCGGCGACGTTTTTGAGAAGCTCACTCCCCGGCATTTTTCCTTTAACCACACCGAAGGCGCCTGCCCGACATGCGGCGGTTTGGGGCGTAAGCTGAGGTTCGTGCCCGAACTCGTCGTGCCCGATCCGGATAAATCGGTCCGCGAAGGCGCGCTCAAGCCGTGGCGCATCGGTGGGAAAAATCTCATCATAAAGCACAACGCCATTCTCAAGCAACTCGCCGAACAGTTGCCGTTCGATGCTGAAACGCCGTGGAAGAAGCTGCCCGAGGAAACGCGGCAGACACTGCTTTATGGCGGTGGCGATAGGTTGTTTGCGTTCAAATTGCGGCGCATGCGCGAGGCGCGGGCGATGCCGTTCACCGGCGTGATTCCGATGCTCGACGAGAGCTGGCGCGAGACGGACAGCGACGGCTTTCGCGCGCGGCTGACAACATTTATGGTCAGCGGCGAGTGCCCCGAGTGTCATGGCACGCGCCTGAATGCCCGCAGCGGTGCGGTGCGCGTCGCCGGTCGGACACTGCCGGAGTTTTTCTCGTTCGATGTTCAAACGGCGTCGGATTTCGGCGGCGATCTGAGTGCTAAACACTCTGGTAACGAGGCCGTGCGTGAAATCGTGGTCGGCATCGACCAGCGGCTAAAATTTCTTTTGGAGACGGGGCTTGGTTATATCACGCTTGATCGCGATTACGGTACACTCTCCGGCGGTGAAGCCCAGCGCGTGCGGCTCGCTACGCAGCTCGGCATGGGTCTTATGGGTGTGATTTACGTGCTCGACGAGCCGAGCATCGGACTGCACCCGCATGACAATCAAAAGCTCCTCGATACGCTCCGCGAGTTGCGCGACCGCGGAAATACTGTGCTCGTCGTCGAACACGATGAAGATACGATGCGGCTGGCGGACGAAATCATCGAACTCGGACCGGAAGCGGGCGTCGAAGGCGGCCGTATTTTGTTTCAAGGCACACCAGCCGAATGCGCCAAACAGCCGGCGAGCGTTTCGCGTTCTGGCCCGTTTCTCGCCCGCAAAATGGGGGTCGTCAAAGACGCTGCGACGAAGAAGCCTGATGACGCATGGCTCACCGTGCGCGAGGCTCGCCAGCACAACCTCCGCGGAATCGACGCGCGTTTTCCGGTGGGCCTGCTGACGTGTGTGACCGGTGTTTCCGGCTCGGGGAAAAGCACGCTCGTCAACGACGTGCTCGCGGCAGCTGCGGCGCGAAAGCTCAACGGTGCCAAAACTATTCCCGGCAAACACCGCCACATCGAGAATCTCGATTTTTTCGAAAAGCTCGTGCAGGTCGACCAGGAGCCGATCGGCCGGAGCCCGCGCTCCAACCCGGCGACCTACACCAAATTGCTCGACCTTCTGCGGGATCTTTTTGCGCAAGTGCCGCTCGCGAAAGTCCGCGGCTACAAGGCCAATCGGTTTTCCTTCAACGTCCGAGGCGGTCGTTGCGAGCGCTGCCAAGGCGACGGCGTGATCAAGCTGGACATGCAGTTCATGGCCGACGCCTACGCGCCGTGCCCGAGTTGCGGCGGCCGGCGATTTAATCGCGAGACACTCGAAATTCTTTTCCACGGGAAATCTATTGCCGACGTGCTCGACATGACGGTGCGCGAGGCGATGAAACTTTTCCGCAACATCCCGCGCGTGATGGACAAGCTCGAGACGCTCAACGCCGTCGGTCTCGGTTACCTCACACTCGGCCAGTCCGCGACGACCCTTTCCGGCGGCGAAGCCCAACGCATCAAGCTCTCGCTCGAGCTCAGCAAGCGGCAACAAGGCAACACGCTCTACATTCTCGACGAGCCGACCACGGGCCTGCACTGGACGGACATCCAGAACTTGATGGATCTGCTTTTTAAGCTCCGCGACGCCGGCAACACCATCATCGTGATCGAGCACAACCTCGACGTGATCAATCTGGCCGACTGGATCATAGATTTGGGGCCAGGCGGCGGAACGGCGGGCGGCGAAATCGTTTACGCCGGCTCGCGGGCGGGCATCGTTTCGGCCGAAAAATCGCTCACCGGGCAGGCACTGGCTCGCTGGGAAAAGGCCGGTGCGCGGGCGAAGAACGGTTAGGGTGTTCCCGCGGACTATTTTATTCCTAAAAATAGCTGTTGACGGCGCTCGTCGGAGCCTTACTTCTCATCCCCCTTCGCTCTTGCGGGCGTAGCTCAGTTGGTAGAGCACTTCCTTGCCAAGGAAGATGTCGAGAGTTCGAGTCTCTTCGCCCGCTCCATTTTGATTAAACCGCCGGAAACGACACCGGCGGTTTTTTCGCGTCTAAACGCGACAGTATCAGTAGCTTGCAAAGTAGGTTCTGAATGACTGGTTGCGCCAGTAGGTGACACCACCTGACCCGAAACGGCCGCCGCGTGTGTGCTCAGTTGTGTGCTTAAATTAGAATCATTCTTGGGAAGCGTGAATGACGGCAGGCGCGCCGCTTCTTCGACCAGCGGAAGCTGCGAAACGTCGGTATAAACCTTCATCGTGAGCTTGAGATCGCTATGCCGCATCAGCTCCATCGCAACGCGCGGTGAAACCCCGCTGGCCGATAACAATGTGCCGAACGTCGTCCGCAGTGCGTGCAAATCGACGCGCCGTCCTCGGTCGTCTTCAAACGGAATACCCGCTTTCGCTAGGTCGCGTTTGAAGGTCGGCACGCGTGGTACTTGGCCGCGGAAGACCCAATCGCCGGATTTTGCGTGAGCTGGCCGAAATGCTGTCAACGTTTCCGTCAGCTCCGGACGCAGAAAATGCGTGGACTCTTTCCGGTTCTTAGAAATCGAGGCAGGCACTTTTAGTCTTGGCGGATTGGTGGTGAAATCGAAATCGCTCCAACGCAGACCATTGATTTCCTGCCGCCGCAAGCCCGTGTAGAGAATTGTCTGATACACAGTCGCGCGATGGGGTGGGGACACGCGCAACAGCCGCCCGATTTCAGCGACCGACAAAGCGCGGCGAAATCCACCCGGTGAGTCGTTCGAGATTTTTTCGACGTGCTCCAGCGGATTATTCGCGATCAGCCGACGTCGCTTCATCCAGTTCAGAAAGGCGGAGGTATTGCTCAGCAGATCGTTGACCGTCTTCGGACTTAGCCCGCTGGTTTCGCGCCACGCGGTGAAGGAATCCTCGGTGATGTCGCGCACGGTCTGCCAATTGCATCTTTTGAATAGTTTCGGTAGGCTGTGCGAGTATTTGCCCAGCGTATTCTTGGAACGTCCCGTTGCTTCGCATTGCGCAAGAAAGGCGTCCAAGTGGGTTGAAAGCGGCGTGTGCGCAGCGTCGCGTTGAACTTTGGGTGCGCCAATTCCCGCCGCTTCGAGTTCCAATTCTCCGAGCAACTGTGCGAGTTTCTGTTGAGCGACCCGCTTGTCGGTGACGTGGAGCGGAAACGTGCGCGGTTTGAGCCAGCCGTCGAGCCGCACACGCGCTGACCAGAGCCGGGACTTCACACCGCTTCGTTTGTGTTGGAAAAGAAAATTAATCATGACGGACCTCCACGGCTTGGACGCGTCGAGCGCGCAATTGTTCGCAGTAAAAATCAATGTCCTGCACCGCCACGCGCGACGACCGGCCAAGCTTGAGCGGGGAGGGGAATTCCCCCGCTGAAATCAGGCGTTCTAAGGTGCGCCGTGAAATCGCGAGCCGTTGAGCCGCTTGTTCCAGCGTGATGAGTAAAGGTGTTTCGAAAACGGTCGCATCGTTCATGGCGTGTTCCTTTCGTGAAGTTGATTTGTCTCCTGCGCTCACATCACACGAGAAATTTTCGAACCAACAACTCCGCGCGCATACCGAGAACGGTGTATTGGTTCGTGTTGTGATCTCCAGAGAGGAACGCGTCGCGATTGAAAGTCGGCGGCGCTGTGTTCCCGTCCAATTGCCGAGCGGCTCAAACGGTGCTCCATATTTTTCACGGAGAAAAGACCGGGCCACAAGCTGGTCGCTGCGAGTCCGTGTTGGCTCATCCTTTCTGGCCACAGACACAAAACTCGGTTGGCGGTCTTGGCTGCGAAGAGCCTGTCAGGTTGTCGCATGACTTACGCGTTTGCTGTTACGGAAGACGCAATACCCGCTCGAGTTCGCGCGGTTGTAAGTCGTTGAAAAGCCATCCCGTTTTTCTCGCATCTTCCGCGCTTTGTTTTTGCACAGACGCAAGGCCCTAAGGACTTCGGGATTTCGCAAGTCAGCAAAAACGCCGCGTACCAAACCACGACCAAGATCCACATTTTTAGCTGTCATTCGACGATCGCGAACAGCGAATTTGAGGCAAAAACCACATCAAAAACCGACCAAATCCTGCCCCCTCACGGCCCCTTCCCCTGCTCCCCGAGAACGGGGGCCCCCCCGCTTCGCCGCCCGGCAGGCTGGACGCCTAGCGCGGGGCTCCATCACCTCAGTCAGCGAAGTCGCAATATCGCTTCTAATAGCAAATATACCCTGCTACCCATTGGGTCCGGCCAATAGCCTGAGGGATTATTCGGGTCATTTTCCAATGAACGTGCGCGCTCTATAGCCACCACTCTCAAATCAGGTGGAAAGTGTTCGGCTTTGAGATTCGTTTTGTTGTAGCCCCCCAGTTTTGCTCGCAAGCGATCTTCCACAGCAGAGTATCCATTCAGTGGTCGATTTCTTTCGACTGATTCGTGATGCAACAACAACCAAAGCTCAAAACAAGGATTGCTAACCGCAATTTTAAAGCCCCTTCCGCGGGCATCATTAAGAGCTGCAACAAAACTGCTTTTGTGTGCTTCATTAATTTGGTGATCAGTATCAACCAGTATCCAGAACTCATCATCTTCAAGAATTTCACATTCCTTTTTGGCTTCGGTGTGTTTGGCTGCCAAACGAGCTACAACATGTGATGCAGCGGATGCCATTCCTTCTTCGGTAGGAAGGACTACTATATGTACACGAGCCTCCCGAAGAAATCCAAGGTACTGCGCAGCTGCATAGCGGTCCTCGGTTGCAACGAAAAATATCCGATCATCTCGTTCTTTCAGCAACGCACGGCTGATCGGGCGAGGCTTACGATTGAGAAGGCTCATCGGGATTTTGGACCCGTACACAATTGATCTAGGTTGCCCAAGAATGGGATAGCTCCAAACCTCCCTTGTAGGTATCCTTTATCGATTTTCAGATCTTTTCGGATTTTAAAATCTGAAAGTGAATATAGCGAAGACGCCGACGCAGCGTCTTTTTCAGCAAACCAGAGTTCATCTCGGCGGAGTATATCTAAATCCATCAAGTTTGATTCGTGAGTCGTCACAATCAGCTGGCTCTCTTTGCCACCACACAGTCGCAGGAAACATTCAAGGAATTTCTTCGATAGTGAAGGATGCAAACTCCGATCTAGCTCATCTACCACGAAAACGTGGTTTTGTTTCTTTGCCTTATACAAGGCAGGAATTAGGCGCGCCAGGCGTTTTGTCCCATCAGACTCTTCTTCGAATGGTAGAACTGCAATCTCGCCATCACTCCTTTTATGAATAGAGTGAATCACTCTAAGGCTTAATTGAGAATCCTTACCTTTCTCTACAATAAGTTCAGTGTCGTCGTCTCCAAAAGCGAAAGATGAGTTTTCTTTTCTCTCTGCAGCTTCTTCGATCAATTTAGCAATGGACGCTGGCATGTTTTTCAATTGCTCCTCAGATAGCTTAATGTTTGAGGCCCGAAGGGCGCCAACTCCAGTGGATGCTTCGCGCAAGAAGTCTCCTGCGAATTCTTTAAATACATCGTCTTCTGTAAGCCACTTTGCCAGCCCTCCAAAATGAGATTCGGCTTCGATTATAGTTAATACAGATGCAAACCAGTCCAAAGCCGCCTTTACTAATGGACCCTGTGATATATCATCAATGTTCTCGCGAATAGTTGCTAGAAACAGTTGGTTTGATCGAGTTCCTATTTCGGCCAACGCGACTATCTTCGAATGGTCGCCGTGTTTTAAGTCAGTTAGAACCTTTCCAGCTTCGATTTTAACACTATTGTCCGTATTAGTTACCCTTTCGTATATACTCTGTTCCTTGTCTCCTGACATGAGCGAAAGCCATTCAGTCAGTATTGTAGAGTCGTTTAGGGTAAATCCGAACGTGAATACATGTTGCTCGTTAACAAATCTGATCTCAAACGCGGATTCTTTTTGGGCTGTATCTTTTCCTAGCAGGAACGGTTTCGAACCAATCTTACTTTTAGGCTCTGTGCCTTCGAGGACCAACTGCTCAACAAAACGAAGCCCATTTATGAGATTGGATTTGCCGGCTCCATTCGCTCCGTAAATCACTGCGATTGGAAGTAGCTTTTGTTCAAGATTTGGTACGGTAACCAAGTGCTCGGGGTGATCCGAATGCCGAGGGCTTGCAACAAGCGACAATGTCTGTTCGCCGAAGAAAGAGCGAAAGTTAGACAGGGAGAAGGAGAGGAGCATTATGTGTGAAAAAAGCACGGTTGATGCCTTTTGGCTAGCGGAAAAGCTGGATTTATGGGCTGCAACTGTGACTTTTTCTCAAATTGCCGTTCGATTTAATCCGACAGAGATTGGCAAACAGATAGTTTTGCCGAGAGACTATCGGCGAAAAATGCTCTGCAACGGCCGTACCCGCCCAGGAGATCGCTTAACGCAAGTAATCGATCCCCTAGTTTCCGAGGGGGATTCTACTTATTTTCGCAACAGTTTGCGCAGCGCTTTGAACTCAGCGGCGCGCTTTTCCCTAAAGCGGCGCTGGCGTTCGGCATTGGTTTGACGTTTTTCGAGCGCTGCTTTGCGAGGACGCCCTGCATGCAGCGAAAGCGGCAAATCTACCGATGGCGTATAAATGTTGCGGCGCTTGAAGGCCAGCGGGGCGTTTGCGAGCGCGAGCGCACGCAGGCCGGGGCTTTCGTTTTGCTCATTAAAGATTGGTTCGGTAAGGACGCGAGAGGAAGTGAAAACCCAGTTGGGTGGTTGGATACCCGCTTTGACCGCCAGGTGCTCTGCGTAGGCGGCGAGCCAGGCGTCGGCGACTTTTCCTTGGGCGAACTTGCGGCTCAAGCGCGGCGGCTCCTCGGCGACCGCAACGGCAGCGAGTGGACGTGACGAAACAAGCCGCAGCTCGTGGAGCCAGTCACGCAGGTGCCGTCCGAAGTCAGCGAGTGACTCCGATCGTTCGGCTACGGCTTTGAGAGTTGACGGGCGTTGGTTCATTTTGACGGTTTGAGAGCGGATGCGACGACTTCCCTGGCGCCTTTCGAGAGCGCGTCGTGAGGGAAAAATTTGTCGTGAATGGTTTCGGCGGCTTCTACTGATTTGAGATTCATCTTTGTGACCAGAAAACGGATGTCGGCGTAGTCGCCGGCGTAGCCCGGCAGGGGAGGGCGGCAGGCGCGGAGTTTCATCGCCAACAGGTATTGCGCGGTGGGAACGCTGATCCGCAGTCCTTCACCGAACTCGTCTCCGGCTAATTCACGCTTGGCCTCTTTCTCGGCGAGAAACTGCTTCACGTTATCGTTCAGCCAGTCCTCTGGCAGATCGAGTTCCGTCGCTACTTTTTTTGCCAACTTCTGCGCGACGGCTGCGGGTAGGACCAGCGCATCGACATCCTTGGTCGCATCGCGTGAACCGTACACCAGTGTAAAGACTGCGCCTCCGTAGAGTGAAACTTCCAGTGTCACGCCTTCTTCGCGAGCAAGCTCGCCCAAGCGACGCAGCGCCTGGGTGATTCGCCCTCGATTTAAAGCTTCGTATGGCATGATAAAACGTTACGTAACGCTTTATCGATTGGCAAGCGTTGAATGCGTGCCGGCTGCACTCGTGGATGGTGTGATACTCTGCGTCACTTCACGACACCAGCCGCCACGCGCACCAACGTGAGCACAGCTGTGCGTATCTCGGGACGCAGCCGTGGCCAAGCGGAAATGATTTCAGCCAGCTCCAAACCGGCTTGTGTGCTCAATTGTGTGTCGGCGGGTGTTGCTGATTCTATAACTTGCGAAGGCATCGGCACATCCAAACTTTGGTTATTGAGTTCGAGTCTCTTCGCCCGCTCCATTTTCTTAAAAGCTGCTGCTTATCAGCGGCTTTTTTATTGCCGTGTTGTCGGGCTTAGCCACCGGGTTGGAGGCACTTTTGGGGCGCTTCTCGCCTGTTTTGAAGTGCTGTCAGTCTCAATTGCAGCCTTGTCTGTCTCAATTGAACGCCTGTCTGCGCTCATTGAACGAATGTTCGGGGCCGTGGCAGTGCCGTCGGATGTTCATTGCGCGGTGGTTTGGGCGCTTTGCAGAACAGTCGCGTTTAATTGCGGTGACGTTCGCCCTCGTTGTTGAGCGTGCCGGGGCGATTGTTGGGAGTTAGAGTTAATTGTGGCGCTGTCTGCGGCGATCGTGGCGCGGCGAAAATGGCCCGTTCACAGGGGTTGCGGAGCTGTGGGGACGCAAAACTAGAACAGCCCTCAGCCGCTCAGAGTTGCTGGCGGAAGAGCGCCCAGAAACGGTCGGTGAGTTTCACGTACCAAGGGCGGTCGCGCCATTCTTCGTAAGAGACTTCTCGGGCGAGCGCGCGATCTTTGGCGAGTGTCTGCTCCATTTGGGCGGCGAAGGCGCGGTCGTAAACGTTGAGGTTGGCCTCATCGTTGATGCGGAAGGCGCGGTTGTCGAAATTCGTCGAGCCGACAGAAGACCAGATGCCGTCCACGACCATGATTTTTGCGTGAAGGTTTGTCGGTTTGTACTCAAAGATTCGCACGCCGGCTTTCAGCAACGCTTCCCAACGCGAGCGGCTCGCCTGCCGCACGTGGGGCGTGTCGGTGTGCTCGCCGGGGACGATGACGTTGACCGCCACGCCGCGTGTCGCTGCGTCCACCAGCATGCGCACAACCAAGTCGTCAGGGACAAAGTAGGACTGCTCGAGCAAAATCGAGCGTCGCGCGGCGGCAATCGACAGCAGGTACATCAGGCGGATGTTCTCGCTGCCTTCGTCGGGCGAGCTGTGAAACATCTGCGCGAACTGGTTTCCCGCCGGCTCGAGCGGCGGAAGAAACTCGATCGTGTGTTCGACGGTGGCGCGGGCCTTGATCCAGTTCACCATGAAGACGGCTTGCATCTGCGCGACGACGGGGCCGACGACTTTGAAATGGGTGTCGCGCCAGTGCTGCGGGTCTTGAGCGTGGCCCGCCCACTCGTCGCCGATGCCCACGCCTCCGGTGAAGCCGATTTTCCCGTCGACAACGAGTACCTTGCGATGGGTTCGGTTGTTGAGGCGCGTGAGGTGGTACCACTTGGGCGCGTGGTAGCGTTCGATCTGGCAACCTGCCTTGTCCATCTGGTCGAGCAAGCGAGACTCCATTTTGACCGAGCCTAACCAGTCGAGAAGGATAAGTACTTTTACGCCGGCGCGGGCGCGTTCGGAGAACGCGTTGGCGAAGTCTTCGCCGGTGCGGCCGGACCAGTAGATGAACGACTCAAACGTGATGGTCTTTTGCGCGCCGTGGATGGCGTCCAGCATGGCGGGAAAGATTTGGTCGCCATTGAGAAGTTCGGTGACGGTATTTCCGCCGACGAGCGGCGGCCCGAGCAGGGTGTTGATGGCGCGGACGAATTGTGCGTCCTCCACGCCGTAGGGCGAAAAAACGATGTGCTGAATCTTCTTCTCGCTACGGACGAAGTTGGCGCTCGCGACCGCGATGAATATGCCGAGGCCGACGCCAAAGGCGACGAGCCAACGTCTTCGAAGCCGGCGAAAACGGGTAAACATGTAGCCTAGACCGTAGTGCTGGCGGATGGTTTCTGTTCGAATGCCTGTTGAAGGTAGGTATAATTACGGGGAATCTCGCCGGAAAAAGGACGTGAGGGGCTCGCGTCGGCGGACATGCAGCTATTTAAGCGAGGCGTTAGAATGTCAGGCGGAGTGAAGCCTTAAGATCGTGCTGCACCCAGGGCTGAAATGGCCTGACCTAAATTGGTTCGGGCGGCCCCTTCATAATGCTCTTTGAAATAGTCAGTGCGGTAAATCTCCGCGCGTTCGAGAAAATTAGAGAGGATCTGGACGCGTTTCTCGACATAGGTGGCTGCGGGCACCCAAGCGTATTCTGCCTTGATGCCACTCTCGTATTCGAGAAATCGAGACGTGGGCTGCCCGCAAATGGCGAGATCGGCGTCGATCAGGAGGGCGGCGTCTGTGTTTTCTCCGGCGTGATGCGTTTTGGTGGAAAGGATGAGCTGGCGAATCGCCGCGATGTGGGCCGGGGGCAGGCTTGCGGTGGAAAAACAATCGGCGGCTAGTGCGGCACTGTCTTCTTCGTTGGTGCTGGACCGCGGATCATAGATCGCATCGTGAAACCAGAGGGCGGCTTCGATGAATGCTGGGAGGCGGCCTGCGTCCGGGCGGTATCGAGTGCCAGCAGGCATTCCTCGAGATGTTGGAGATTGTGGTAGTATCGATCCGGCTCCGAATATGCTTTGGCCAGCCGCTTGTACCAAACAAGAGGATCGCCAACGGCATGCAAGTCGCTCCAAACCTGAATCCAGTGTGGGAGATCGGTGCGGCTCATGATCTTCGCTCAACTCGCGAGCAACGACTTGAGATCGGCCAACGAGAGCTTGGCGGCTGCGGCGTCGCTGGCTTCGAAGACATCCGCGAGCAGGGCGCGTTTGCTTTCCTGGAGCTGGAGAACTTTTTCCTCCACCGTTCCTGTGCAAATCAGTTTATAGCTGGTCACCACGCGTGTTTGTCCGATGCGGTGGGCGCGGTCGGTGGCTTGAGCTTCTACCGCCGGATTCCACCAAGGATCGAAATGGATGACGGTGTCGGCGCTGGTGAGGTTTAGGCCGGTGCCACCTGCTTTTAGAGATATGAGAAAGATCGGTATCTCGGCCGACTGGTTAAAACGGTCGACTTCGGCCTGGCGTGACT
The DNA here is from genome assembly GCA_047600805.1 of Nibricoccus sp. Classification (GTDB taxonomy): domain Bacteria; phylum Verrucomicrobiota; class Verrucomicrobiia; order Opitutales; family Opitutaceae; genus JADKHC01. Next base: position 2,385,737 of record JASGKG010000001.1, on the reverse strand, counting down.
TCGGCGGCATTGAACCGTCGAGATAACAGAACGGCGTTTCTTGGGATTCGAGTTCCGCGCGCAGCAACCCCAAAAGCGAGGTGAACTGCGAAAACACGAGCAGGCGGTGGCCGTCGTCGACAGCCTCTGCGAGGAGCTCGCGAAAAGCATCGAGCTTGGCGGAGTCGGTTGCCGAGGCGTCGGCATTTTTCACGTTCGGCAGCAATCGTGGGTCGCAGCAAACCTGGCGCAGGCGCAAAAGCTGCGTGAGCGTGGCGAAGCGGATCGCGTTCTCTGAAGCGCCGCTGGCTTCGAGGTCCATTAACGCTCGCTCCGACTCTTCCTGCACTTGTCGATAAAGGGCGGTTTGTGTGGACGAGAGTTCGCAATAGAGCACCTGCTCGATCTTCGCCGGAAGTTCGGGCGCGACGGCCTGTTTGGTGCGGCGGAGAATATAAGGTGCGGTTTTGGCGCGGAGGCGGTCGTCGTACCAGAGACGTTCGTCGCCGCGCGTGCCCGGCGGGATTTTGTCGAGGTAACCCGGCATGAGTACCTCGAAAAGGGAACGCAGATCGTCGATGCTGTTTTCCAGCGGCGTACCGGTGAGCAGGAAACGGCCTCGGGCGTTGAGCGAGCGAAGCGCTTGGGCGTTTTGTGTTCGCCGGTTTTTCAGGTGCTGCGCTTCGTCAGCGATCAGGCAGGCGAGTTCTGCTTCGCTAAACAAGTCGCGATCGCGGGCGAGTGTGCCGTAAGACGTGACGACTAGATCGATACCGGCAAAGTCGGTCGCTTTGGAGAGACGATTGGCGGCGTGATGAATGAAGACATTCAACTGTGGCGTAAAACGCGCAGCTTCGCGTCGCCAGTTTTCGACGAGTGAGGCGGGGCAGATGACCAGGGAGGCTTGCGATGCGCCCCCTGATTTTTCCTTGAGAGCGGCTAGTACGGCGAGAGCTTGCAGAGTTTTGCCGAGGCCCATTTCGTCGGCGAGGATTCCCCCCAGACGATGCTGATACAAATGCCAGAGCCAAGCGGCGCCGAGCCTTTGGTAGGAACGAAGTTGGGCGTCGAACGCCGCCGGAATCGGGGCAGGTGTGAGCTTGGAGAGATTCCGAAGAGCTTCGCTCCGCTCACGCCAAGCGGACGGTGGTTGAAAGTGCGGGGCGATCTCTTCGATCACGGCTTCGGCTTCCGCGAGGCGAGCCGTAGTGACTTTGTGAGTACGCGCTGTGGTGATGCCTGCACCGGAATCGCCGGCCAGCGCGCGCTGAGCCTTGGCTAGGTCTTGTAACTGTGTGGGCGAAACGAGAAAGACGCGACCATCAGCTTCGACATAGCCGCGGTTGGATGCGGCGGCGGAAAGAAGCTGATCCTCAGGAACTTTGCCGGCGCGCAGCGCGAGGGTGACGTTGAAGCCATTGCCGTTGTCGATCGCGTCGCAGACGACCTCCGCCTGCTGCAGGCGCGCGGTGTTTTTCTCGAAATTCGCGGTGAACTCGGCATGGAACTCGTCGCGCAAGCGATCGCCATGGGTGGCAAGAAAGTTGAGCGTTTTATGGCGGTCTCGGAGCCACCATTTGCGATTCGAAGGCTCCAGTACAAAACCATTTGATTTCACCAAATCGAGAGCCGAGGAGTAAGAAACGCTCTCTCGAGAAGGCAACGAGATCGAAAGATAGTGCTCGGAGCCATCGACGGTCAGCGGCGTGGTCGTGGGGCGAGCGGATGCTCGGGCGGTGGCGGGATTTGAAGATGTCTGTGAACGGGGCGCGACGCCTGGCGGCAGGTAGCCGGATACCGTCGGTTTTGGCGCTTCCGGCTCGTTGAGGTGTTCTGACACGCCGCGAAGCAGAGGGCCGACCCAAAGCAGCGGCGACTGGGGTGCGTTGACCCAGAAGAAAACAGACTGACCGTTGAGAACGGTGACCAGCTGGCGAAGTTGCGAACGCTTGAGTTGAAGAAAAGCGGGCGGAGTAGGCGTGCCGCACCAGCTTTGGAGTAGAGCGAGAGCCGGAAGCAGCTCCTGCGACGGCGGTGCGTTTAGGTTTAGCTCAACCTTTACGGCAATCGCGTCGCGAGGCGCGGCGGCGGCGAGGTTGGGCGGTAAAAGCAAACGCAACATGGTGGTGAAAAGTTTGGAGGAGCCGCCGCTGGCGAGGCGAAAAGAAAAATTCGTTGGCTAGGGAATAAAGACGGGGTCCAGCGCTCTAATATCCGTTGGCGCTTGTTTGCGTTCTCAAGAATGCGGTGACCGACACGTTGCAGAACATCACATCAAAATGAACAAATCGACAAAGACCCTCCTCGCCTGTGCAGCGGTTGCGGGCATCTATTCGGGCTCGCTCGCGACACGCATGCTGGCCGCTCCGACCCGCAGCGACGCTGGCACGAAACTTCTACTCGTGGCAGATAACGACAAAGATAAGGCGTCTTGTTCCGGGAAGGACGGCTGTAACGGCAAGGACAAAGCGAGCTGCAAAGGCATGCACGATTGCAAAGGTAAGAACGACTGCAAAGGCCAGGGTGGTTGCAAGTCGAGCGACAACGGCTGCAAGGGCAAAAATTCCTGCAAAGGGAAAGGTGGCTGTTCCACGGCCAAAAAGCACAACGACGCGCCGAAGACCTGAGATCCTGATCATCACTTCAACGGCGCCGTCCTTTCAGGCGGCGCCCACTTTTCTCTTCATGCCTGCGAATCGATTTAACGGATACACCGAGTACGGCATAGGACTCGGCTTACGCGTGCCGCATTATCGGCATATTTTGGCCAACAAACCCACGTGCGCTTGGTTTGAAATTATTTCGGAAAATTTCATGGTCGACGGAGGGCGCCCGCTCGAAGTGCTCGACGCGATTCTTGAACAATATCAGGTGGTTCAGCACGGTGTGTCGCTTTATCTTGGTTCGGCGGAGAAGCCCGACCGGGCTCATTTGCGAAAGCTCAAAAACCTCGTCAAACGCACGAAAACGCCGTGGCTCTCCGACCACCTTTGCTGGGGTAGTGTGGATGGAACTTACACGCACGATCTTCTGCCGATGCCTTACACGCACGAAGCTGCGAAGCGAACCGCGGAAAAAATAAAATACGTGCGCGATTTTCTGGAGGTTCCGATTTGTGTGGAAAACGTGAGTTCGTACATGGAGTTTCACGCGTCGGAGATGACTGAGTGGGAGTTTCTCACGGAGGTCGTTGAGAAAGCCGACTGCGGAATTCTCCTCGATGTGAACAACATCTACGTCTCTTCTAAAAACCACGGGTTTGATCCAATGGAATACATTGAAGCGGTGCCGCATCACCGCGTGGGGCAAATGCACATCGCGGGGCACACGAAATTCGAAAAGTACATCCTCGATACGCACGACCATCCGGTGCTCGACCCTGTTTGGAAGTTGTATCGCCGTGCGACGGAGCTTTGTGGCGTGACCGCGACGTTGCTCGAGTGGGACGACAAAATTCCGTCCTTCGAAGAAGTTCACGCGGAAGCGCTCAAAGCGAATCGCTACATCGACGAAGCTCGCGGTGTTCAGAATGCGAACAACTAAAACGACGTCCGCCTCTGCGCCGGATCTCTCGCCGCGCGATCTCGGTTCGTGGCAACGCACGATGCATGCTGCGATCACGCGACCGCTTGCGAAGGGCGACCTTGCTGAACGCCGCTGGTTCGACGGTTCTTCTTCGGCGCGGGCGATGGCCAAACTCGTCAAACCAAGCCGGACCCTCCGGCCAATCGAGCGCGTGGAAATTTATAATCGGATGTATTGGTTCAGGCTGCTGGATAGTCTTGGGCAGGATTTCCCGGGCTTGCGCGCGCTTTTGGGTGAAGAAATATTTTGGAAACTTGCCGAACAGTATTTGGCGGCTTACCCCTCGCGGTCGTTTAGTCTGCGCAACTTGGGTTCGCGGCTCGAGCGGTTCATTGTGAGAAACCGCTCCTCTCTCGGGCTTAACTACGAGGCGTCTCGCGAAATGGTGCGTTTTGAATGGGCGCAAGTGGTAGCGTTTGACGGCCCATCGCAACCGCGAATCAAACAGCCAGATCTGGCAGGCGATCCCGAGAAGTTGCGGCTTCAGCTGCAGCCTTATCTCACCCTTTTGACGGGTCGCTATTCCGTCGACGAATTTGTCGTCGCGCTGAAGCGTGAAGCACTCCGCGGCGAAGCGAGTAACGCGATTACGGCGCGTTCCGAGGCGACATCGACGCAACTGGCGCTTCGTCGTGGTCCGACCTTGCACCTCGCGGTGCACCGAACCGACAACCAGCTCTATTACAAACGGCTCGAGCCCGAGGCAGCGCGGATTCTTCGGAGTTTGAAGAGAGGACAGTCGTTGGCCGAAGCGTGCAGCGGTGCGTTTGTTCGGTCGCAGATAAAGGAAGACGAGCAAGCCGAATGCGTGCGCCAGTGGTTCGCGCTTTGGATGCGACTCGGTTGGCTTTGCCGACGGGAATAATTTGGCGGCGGAGAGCTCTTATTGAAATTATGCAAATTAAACTGATTCGTTCGCGCATAGAGAGAATGGCGGATTTCGGGCGCTCCCCGCTGCTGCTTATTCTCCGCCTATTTTGGGGCTTGCAGCTGGTTCAGACAGGCTGGGGGAAGCTCGTGCACTTTGATCGAACGGCCGGCTTTTTTGAAAGCTTAGGAATTCCCGCGCCGCACCTGAACGCGGCGATGGCGGGCGGAACCGAAATGGTCGGTGGCTTGCTTCTGGCGCTCGGGTTGTGGGCACGGCTGGCAAGCATACCGGTGATTTTCGTGATGGCGGTGGCGTATGTCACAGCCGAGCGCGAAGCCCTTCGGGCGATCACCACGGAGCCGGACAAGTTCACTTCGGCTGCACCGTTTTTGTTTTTATTTGTCGCTTTGGTGGTGGTCGCGTTTGGACCTGGAGCTTTTTCAGTAGACCGTTTGCTCAATCGTGAAACTCCGGTTAGTAATGCCTAGCTCCAATGCCCGACGAAGCGTTCACTCAACTCGTGGATCACTGTTATCCGTCGTTGTACCGCTTTGCGTTGAGCTTGGCGCGGAACGAAGCGGATGCGTGCGATCTCGCGCAGCAGACTTTTTTTATTTGGGCGAAAAAAGGCCATGCGCTCAGAGAAGCGACGAAAGCGAAATCGTGGCTCTTCACCACGCTCTATCGGGAATTTTTGAAGGGGAGAAAAATGAACGAGCGTACGACCGCTCTCGACAATGTGCCGGAGCGTGATCTTGAGGAAATTTCTTTGGCTCCGGAAACAGTTGCGGCGATGGATGGCGCGACCGTGATGACGGCGTTGCAAGAAGTAGACGAAGTCTTTCGTGCGCCGCTGACGTTGTTTTATCTCGAAGAGCTATCCTACGTCGAAATTTCAGAAGCGCTCGACGTGCCGATCGGAACCGTGATGTCGCGGCTGGCGCGCGGCAAAGCGCAGCTTCGGCTGCGTCTCGTCTCGAATTCGAGCGGGAACTCGACCAAGGTTGTGCCATTCCAAGGCACCCGAACCAAGGCCTCCCATGGATAACGAAGAGGCAAAATTCATTCTCAAAGCTTACCGTCCGAATGGCTCGGACGCGGGAGATCCGCGCTTTGTCGAAGCGCTGAGTCAAGCGGAGCGCGATCCGGAACTGCGTTCATGGTTCGAGCGCGAACAGGCACGGGACAAAGCGGTCGCCACTCAACTAAAATCCATTCCCGTCCCGGCTGGCTTGCGCGAATCGATTCTCGCGGGAAGCAAGTTAAGTGTGGCGCAGCGACCGTGGTGGCGGCATCCGGCGTATATCGGCCTTGCGGCATCGTTCGTCATTGTGTGCAGCCTCGCGGTTTTCAGGAAAACGCGTGGCGACGCGATGGACTGGTCGGCTCTGACAGCGACCGTGATTGATGATGCGTCGCATCCGGAGCGGCACGGTTCGCACGGAGACGCGGTAAAACGTGCGGTTGCTCTGCTCTCTAACCCGTCGACGCGGCTGAGTGCGCCGATGCCTATAAACGTCGGCGAGTTGAAATCGAACGGTTGTCGAACGCTCTCCGTGAATGGCCACCAAGTGGCGGAGATTTGTTTCGAGCGGAATGGAGGCGAGTTTCACCTCTACGTGATGGAGCGGCCCGCCAAGACGAGTGTGCCGGCGGCGCCGCAGTTCGTGACGAGCAACGGCGTTCACTCCGTGCTCTGGACCGATCCGAACCACGTTTACGTGATGGCTTCGAAGCTGGACGAAAACGCGCTCAAGGCGCTCTTGTGATGGAGCTGCTGGTTAAGGTTTGCGTCCGTTGAGCGGGCCGGAGACCAGTTGCTGCCACAAAGCGTTGGCTTTTTCGGCGAGGATTTCGCGGGCCCGTTTCACTTCTGCGGTGCGCGCGGCGAGGTTTTCCTCGGCGATTTTAGCGAGGTCGTCGAGGTTGTAGAGAAACACGTTTTCCTCTTCGGCCGCGTTCGGATCAACGTCGCGCGGAAGCGCCAAATCGATGAAGAAAAGCGGGCGCGCGGGACGCTGCTTCATGGCGGCGCGGATGATTTCTTTCGTGACGACGATGTCGGGAGCAGCAGTGGAGCAGACCACGATGTCGAAGTCGTGGAGACGCGCCGACCACTGGTCAAACGGCAGGGCCGCGGCGCCGAGAGTGCCGGCGAGTTCCATCGCGCGTTCGAGGCGGCGACTGGCAACCGTCAACGCGTTTGCCCCGCGACTCTGGAAAGCTTTGGCGGTTTTGTCGCCGATTTCGCCGGCGCCGAGCAGAAGGATGCGCGCTTCGCTCAGCTGGCCGAAAATTTTTGTCGCGAGGTCAACGGCCACGTTGGCGACGCTGATCTGGCCCTCGGTGATCGCGGTGTGGCTGCGGATGTATTTCGCGTACTGAAATGTTTTTTGGAAAACACGGTTGAGCACCGGACCGACCGTATGGCGAGTTTGGGCGGACGCGTAGGCATCTTTCACCTGCCCGAGAATTTCTGTTTCGCCGAGCATCTGCGAGTCGAGGCCGGAGGAGACTTCGATCAAGTGCTCAAGCGCCTGGATGTCTTGCGCCTGGTGGCGAATAGCGGCGAATTCTGCTTCGGAAAACCCTTGGAAGGAGCAAAAAGCGGCTTGGAGCTTAGCGACGGTTTCGGAGTTTTCGGCGAAACCATAAAACTCGACGCGGTTGCACGTGTTGACGACCGCGTGTTCGCGCAGGCCGGGCAGTTGCTTCAGTTGCGCTTGAAAGAGCTCCATCTTGTCGGCCGTGAGCGCGAGCTTTTCGCGCAACTCGATCGGCGTGCGATGGTGGCTCGCGCCGAGAATGAAGAGCGTGGGAGCTGGCTGATCACTCATGTTCGGCTGGCGGATTGGGTGGCCGGCAATGGCTTGCGGCTTGAATTGACGACGTTCAACGACAGCAAGGCGGCGACGAAAAGCGAAATGCAGACCCACGCGAGCCGCTTCGTGATCAGCAATCCGCGCCATCGAAGGACGAGAGCGATCGCGTAGGCGAGCCAGATCGCGCCGGTGATGAGAATTTTAACGTGCTTAACGCTGTCGCGGTCCTGAACCCAGTGCACATAACCGACACAGAGTGCTGCGCTCATGATCACGACACCAGCGGTGAGCAGGCGGAAATTGATTTGGTCGAGATCGACGATCGACGGCAGGAACGAGAAGAAGCCCCGCAGGTGATGACGTTTGAGGCTGAAAAGCTGCAGCAGGTACATCACCGACGTGAGGGCGAGCAGGGCGAAGACACCGTAACTGAAAAGCGCGAGCGCGGCGTGGAATTCGATCCAGGCATTACCGCCAAACGCGTTCGCGCGGCGCACAAGATCCCAAGACGGCACCGCCAGAGAAACCGACGTTAACGTGGCCGAAAGACACGCGGTGAAGTAGCCGAGCAGACTGAGCCGGAACGTCGCGCCGACGACGAGATAAAGGGCGGTAGCAGACCACGCAGTGAACTGGAAGAGCTCGAACGTGTTCCCAATCGGGCACCCGTGAACGGCTTTGCCGCGCAGGCCGAGGCCGTAGGTTTGAAGCGCGAAACCGGTCGCGATGAGAAAATACATCCAGGCGCGGGAGTGGCGCTTCTCGCGGATGAGCGCGATCGTGCCGAGGGTGAAGCCGGAAAGATAGAAGATGGCAGCACCCCAAAGCCAGGTACGGTCGATGAGGAAAGGCATGTGAATCGCCAGCGTGTTCACCTCCGACGAAAGCGCAAGAGCGCGAAATCGCCCTCCGGAGGAGTCACTTGGGGAGCTTTTTAAGCGCTGTTCGTGCCCGCTCGAACGAAGGATTTAGCTCGAGCGTCTTTTCGTACTCAGCTCTGGCCTCGACGGTATTTTCTTTCCGTTCCAGTACCTGGGCCAAGCGCCAGTGGGCTGCCCAAAGCGGCGGCTCGCTCGTCGTAGGCTCGTAGGTGAAATAATTTCTCAACGCACTCTCGCCCTCGTCGAGATGCTCGCCCGTCATGGCGGTGAGGCGTCCGTAAAGATAACCGGCGACCTTGCTTTGCGGGTGCTTGGCCCGCAACGCGTCGAGCAGGGCAAACGCTTCGTCAACTTTTTGGTTTTTGAGCAGGAGATCCGCGCGCAGCCCGGAACCTTGAACGGGATCGCGCTTCTCGATCTCTGCGATTTCGGCCGCCGCTTTGCCGGCACCGCCGCCGACCATGGCAGGCGCGGAGCGATAGAACTCGTAGCGAGATTTTCGATACTCGACGTTTTCCGGGTCGAGCGCGACGGCGCGATCGTAAGCGGCGATGCACTTTTTCGCGTAGTCCATTTTATCGAAGAGCGACGCTTTTTGTGCCGCCGTTCCATAGACGTCGCCGAGCTGATGAAAATAGCGCGCCTGTTTCGGATCCAGCGCCGTTGCTTTTTCGAGCGCGGCAACGGCTGCCTCAATAGCGTTGGCGGAGAGTGCGGTTTTCCCGAGCCAGAACTGCAGCTCGGCATTTTGCGGTTCGGCAGCAGCGAGTTTTTCGAACGCCGCCTTAGCCTCTGGCCAGTGATTTTGGGCGAATAGTTTTTGGGCTGACTCGATCTCGGCGGGTTCAGCGGCTGTTAAACGGACACACGAAAAGCTCGCAATCACGAGCGCCGCGAAGACGGGAAAGTGGCCGAAAGGGAATTGAGCCATGGTGTTTAAACAGCCGCTTTTGCGAGGAGTTTCACCAAAGTAGTAGCTCCATATAAACGACGTCGAGCCAGCGGCCGAATTTGTAACCGACTTGTTTCAAGTGCCCGACCTTTTCGAAGCCGAATTTTGCGTGGAGCGTCAGGCTTCCTGACTGTCCGCTGTCGATGGCGGCGACGATGGCGCGGTGCTTGATGTCTTTAGCCCTGACTAAAAGTTCGGAAAGAAGAACGTGGCCGATTTTCTGCCGTTGATGCTCGTGGTGTACATAGACCGAGTTTTCGACGGTGAAACGGAAAGCGGAACGCGCATGGAAAGGCGAGAGCGACCCCCAGCCGATGATTTGCCCGCCGCGCTCTGCCACGATCACGGGGTACGGGGATGTGTGTCGCTCGAACCAGAGTTTTCGCGATTCGAGCGATTCCTCAACTTCCTGATAAGTGCAGGTTGAGGAGCGGACGTAATGGTTATAGATCTCGTTGACTGAAACGAGATCATCGCTTGTGGCGTTCCGTATCACGCACGGCGCATGGGTCATACTCAACGGATAGCCTTCGCGCGTGAAAACGAAAGGCGGAAGCGAAAGATCCTATTCGGCGCGCAACGCCTCGATCGGGTTTACGCGGGTTGCCCGACGTGCGGGCAGCCAGCAGGCGAAGAGTGAAACGCTGGCGAAGATGAAGAAGCTAAGCGCCAACGTAAGAGGATCGAATGTGCTGACGCCAAAAAGCTGGCTAGCCAGGAATCTGGAAAGGCCGAGGCTTCCCAACATACCTGCGACCAAGCCAAGGAAAACGAGCCTCATTCCATGGGTGAGGATGAGATGCAGAACGTCTTTGGACGTTGCACCGAGCGCCATGCGTATGCCGATCTCCCGGGTACGCTGTATCACCGAAAATGTTACAACACTTCCCACACCCAAGGCGGCGAGTGCCATGGCCAACACCGAAAAGCCAACGAGGAGTCGACCCAAGAACAGACGAATCCAATAAGAGTCGCCAATGAGTGAAGTCATGGTGATGGGCTCGTAGAGCGGCAATAGAGGATCGATTTCTCGGAGGATTTGCCGTATGGCGGGAAGCTGCGTCAACGGATCGCGCATGGAAGAGCGATAAACCACGTCCATTCTTGAGCGGCTGCTTTGCGTAAAAGGAACATAGAAGCCAGGGCGGGAGTTCTGATCGAGACCAGTTTGCTTTGTGTCTGCGGCAACTCCGATGATTTCTCTTCTCGTGGAAGGATCATTTGGATCCCAAAAAATGTGTTCACCGATCGGATTAATATCGCCAAAGTGCTGCTTTGCGAACGCGCTGTCTACGATAATTACCTTCGTACTTTCAGAGGTATCAGTTTCGGCGAAATCGCGCCCGTTGAGGAGAGGAATTCGCATCGTTGAGAAATAATTTGGAGTGATAACTCGGAGATTTCCGATCGGACGAGCACTGGACGTGAGCGGAACTCGACCTTCAATGGCGAAGGCCTGAGTTGTAGTGCCGCCCGCCATCGGCAGGCGCGAAGAGGCGGCAGCCGATTCGATTCCTGGAAGCCCGCGCAGCCGTTCCATTAAGGCGGGAAAAAACGCCGCTTTCATCTCCCGAGTAGATTTAGGATTGGATTGGAAATTAATCGAAAATTTCGCGAGTCGCATTGGGTCAAATCCGGGATCGACTTGTTGCAGCTTAAGCAAGGATCGGATCATCAGGCCGGTTCCGCAGAGGAGGAGCGTAGCGGAGGCGATTTGAGCCACTACGAGCAGGCTGCGCAGTCTTTGGCGACAATGGCCGCCGCTGCTGCCGCGTGCTGACTCGGTCAGTCCCACCTGCACATTTTGCCGTATGACCTGCCAGGCAGGTGCAAGGCCGAAGAGCACGCTGGTAAAAATTGAAACTCCGATGGCAAACCCGACCACGCGGGTATCGATAGAGAAATCCAGCCAGTACGGAATTTCCACCTTGGCGAGGCTTCGCAGCGAGCCGTGTCCCCATTGGGAGAAGAGAAAACCCAGGCCACCGCCCAGCGCACCCAGGAGGAGACTTTCCACGAGCAGTTGACGAACCAGACGCCAGCTACTTGCTCCCAGTGCGCGGCGAACCGCGAATTCCTTCTGGCGGTCCAATGATTGCGTGAGCAGAAGGCTGGCCACGTTGGCGCTGGCGACGGCCAGCACGAATGCCACGGCGCCCAGCATGATCCATCCCATCGTTTGCAAATCGCGACCGAGGAAGACGTCTGTCAGGGGCCGAACCAGCCCGCTGATATTTGCGTTTGTGGCGGGTGATTCGATCGCTGTCGCTTTGTGGATTTGCTCTAGATCGGCACTTGCTTGGCTCAAAGTTATCCCTGGTTTGAGGCGCGCCGCGCAGTCATAAGAAAATTCCCCGTGTCTTTTTTCCGGCTGGGCAATGGCGATAGGTACCCAAAGATCGGAGTTATTGGGAAAGCGCACGCGAGAAGGCATCACGCCTACGACCGCGTAGGTTTTTCCATTCAAGGCGATGCTTTGGCCGATTACGCCTGGGTTTGCAGCGAAGCGTCTTCGCCACAGCGCGTCGCTAAGAATGACAACGGCCTCGCTGCCGGGCTGCTCTTCATCTGCGCGAAAATCACGACCGAGCGCCGGTTTTATTCCAAGCATCGAAAATAAACCTGCGGAGACAACGCATCCGTTTATGCGTTCGGGCCCGTCCTCGCTGCCAAGGGTTAGGTCGTTGGTGTCCCACACTCCCATGCCGTCGAAAACATGGTTTTCGTTTTTCCAATGGATGAAATCGGCGTACGACACGTTCATCTGGGTGAGACCCTGTTTGAGATTTCTCTCGTTTAGGTAAACCAGCGTATCAGGATCGCGAAAAGGAAGTGCGCGGAACAGCAGTGGATTAACGGAATTGAAAATTGTCGTGCTGATGCCGATTCCGAGAGCGAGCGTCAGGATGGCCGCGAGGGCGAATCCGGGAGACTTGACGAGTTGCCTGAAAGCGTGGCGTAGGTCGGAGAGCATTGGGTGTGGAAATGCTAACGGATTACTTTCTTATATAGAGCGGGGGGGTATTAGCTCTAAAGGTTGGTTGTTTTAAACAGTTCGTCGCTCACGTTAGGGGGCTGGAATGATTTTGAGGTTGGCGAAATCGCCGCCAGCGACGTCGACCCACAAGCCCACCCACCCGCGTTTGCGATCGCTTAGCTGATCGACGACCAGGCAAGGCGCGGTGGCGTCGTTGACGAAGACGGAAACCTTCGGAGCCGCTACCACGACGCGGACGTGGAACCAACCATCGGGATCGGGCGGGGGTACGATCGGCTTTTCATATTGGCCTGGGTGCTCGGAGCGGAGTTTGTCCCAGGTAAAAACGGGATGAGAGACATACTGAACAGCTCTCAGCCGACGGGCAGCGTCGCTAGAGTTGAAATTGAACGGGCGGAAATAAATCGCATCGTAAGTCTTTTCGCCGGCTCCGTGGAATGCGAGGCCGAGGAAACTTTGCTGGACGAGGTTTTTCCCGCGCGCGTCGAACTCGATCACGCCATTGGCGAACGAGAGGTTCTCCAGCCGCGCGTAACCCGTGCTGGCTTTGCCTTCGAGGTGAACGCCTTTGCCGCCGTCTTTTTCGATGGCGACTGCGGAGCGATTGACGAGTTTCCATCCTTGTTCCTGGGGAATGGCGGTGAGATCAGGCAGGATGCTTTTCGGTTCGGCTGCATTCAGGCTGACCAAAACCAGCAACGCAGCTCCAATGAACGAGGTTGGGCTGAAAAGGGAAGTCGATGGATTTTTCATGGTTGGCTATTCTGCGCGCAAAGCCTCGATCGGATTTACCCGAGTGGCCCGGCGCGCGGGCAGCCAGCAGGCGAGCAGGGCGGCTGCAATCAACGCACAGACGACGCCCGTGAGGACGACTGGGTCGAACCAGCGGACTTGATATAATTGACTGCCGATAGCCCAGCCGGCCCCGAGGCTGCCCAAGATGCCGAAAGCAAGTCCGATGAGGACTAAAATCAGGCCATCACGAAGAATGAGCGAGACCACTTGCCCGGTTGCTGCGCCGAGTGCGATGCGTATGCCCATCTCACGCGTGCGCTGCGAAACGGTATAGGCTGTCACGCCGTAGATTCCGATGCACGCGAGGGCGAGCGCGACTGTCGAGAACAAGCCGAGCAGCGTGATGATCGATTGCCGCGCTTGCAGCGACTGCGCCACGGACTGTTCGAGTGTGTTAAGGTTGGCAAGCGGTTGGTCAGGATCGATCCGCTGGACGGCCCGGCGGATCTCTTCGGTGAGCGTTAGCGGTGACAGATGGGTGCGCACGAGGATGGCGTTGGCCCAGGGGAAAAATGCCTGGGGAATGTAGATCTGTGGTCCCGGGTCGAGGTCGAGCTGGTAGCGGCGAATATTTCCCACGACGCCGATGACCTCCCAGGATTTATCCATAAAATGCACGTTGCGTCCGAGCGGCTCCTCGTCGCCGAAAACACGTTGGGCGAATGCCTGGTTTATGATCATTCGCCTTGGAGCGGTCTCATGGTTGTCGGCATCGGTAAAGACTCGACCGCGGAGCAGCGGGATGCCTGAGGTCTTGAAGAAGTCGCCGGCTACAGCGTCGTATCCGGGGCGCACGTCGTTGTGCGTTTCGGGCTTGTCTTCACGGCTGGCAAAATCGCCGAAGTAATTTCTTCCGTTCATCGGCGACGAGGATGTCATGGCAGCACTGTCGACGCCGGGAACACGTTCGATTTCGGCGAGCACGTCGCTGATGAAACGGATGCGGTGCTCCAAGGTGGGCGCCTTGGGTCCTGCTTGGTTCAACTCGAACGTCAGCACGTTGTAGCGGTTGAAACCTGTGTCGGCGTTCATCGCCTTTACAAAGCTGCGCAACAACAAGCCGGCAGAACTAAGCAAAACCACCGTCAAGGCGGTTTCAGCGATGATCAACGATGCCTGAAGTCGCAGGCGTTTGGAGCCTGTCCCGCCGCGAGTGCCTTCCTTGAGGTTTTCGTTCAGGTTCGGACGAGCCATGCTCAAAGCCGGAAACAACCCGAAGAAAAGTCCGGTGAGCGCGGAGGCGGCGATCGAAAAGCACAGGACTTTCCAATCGACCACGATCGTGATGCCGGGAGGCGGTTGCGCTCGGGAAATCGTCAACAGCGGATCGATCAGGAACGAGCCGAGCAATGATCCGCATAAGCCGCCAACCAGCGATAGGATCACGCTCTCGGTGAGCAGTTGTCTAATGATGCGCCCGGTAGACGCGCCCAACGCAACGCGCACGGCGATCTCTCCCTGCCGTGAGGCGGCGCGGGCCAGCTGGAGATTGGCGACATTGGCACACGCGATCAGTAGAACCACTCCAACGGACGCAAAAAGGATCAACACCGGTGTGCGTGAGCCGCCGAAGATGGTTTCTTGGAGAGTCCGAGTGGTGATGCCCCACGCTAACCGATAGTTAGGGTAAAGTTCCTTGCGCGCTTCCTTTACGGTTTTGAGCTCTGTAACGAGTCGTTGAGGTGAGCCTCCCGGCTTGAGACGGCCGAAAACCATGGCGGGATAACTGTAATCGTGCGATTGCTTCCATGGGATGGCGCGAATGGCGGCCGGCACCAGGAAGTCGAAATCGAAAATCGGCAATGCATTGGGCCCGAGCACGCCAACGACGGTAAAGCCTTCCAGTTCCAGTTGGACGGTTTTGCCGATGATATCTGGATCGGATTTGAAGCGGTTTTTCCAAACGCGATGGGAAAGAATCACTATGTGATGGTAGCCTCCGGAGCCGTCGTCGCCGTGGGTGAGGTCACGACCGAGGAGCGGTTTCACGCCCAACACCCGCAAGAAGTCGGCGGACACCTCTGCGCCGTTGAGACGGACTGGGTCGCCTGTGCCGGTGAGATTGCGGCTCGAGTTGTGCATTGCGGCGATGTACTCGAGCTGCGTCGCCGTATCCTCCCAATCCATGTAGACGCCGCCGGACGCAGAGGCGATTCCGCCGGTGTTGGGCGTCTCCCAAACGTTGATGATGTTTTCAGAATCTGGATACGGCAGCGGTTTAAAAAGCAGCGTGTTGACGACGCTGAAGATTGCGGTGTTCGCGCCGATGCCGAGGGCGAGCGTGAGGATCGCGACAGCGGCGAATCCGGGAGCTTTGATGAGTTGCCGCAGAGCGTAGCGGAGGTCGGAGAACATAGGCGGGGAAGCTTATTCGGCGCGCAAGGCTTCGATCGGGTTGACCCGCAAAGCCCGACGCACCGGCAGCCAGCAGGCGGAAAGCGTGGTGAGCAATACGAGGACGCACACGCCCCAGACGATCAAGAGGTTGGTCGGCCCGGAGCCTATAAGTAATTTGGACAGCAGGCGGCCAACAACGAACCAAACCGCAACGCCAATTGCCAGGCCGATCAATGTCAGGATGATGCTGTTCGCAGCGACGGCGCGTATCACTGCAGAACGGCTGGCGCCGAGAGCCATCCTGATGCCGATCTCGCGGGTGCGCCGTGTGACGGCGAAAGCTACCAGACCGAAAATGCCTGCACCGGCCAGTAGCAAGGCGATAAGGCCTTGTGTGCCTGCCATGATTGCTCCAGTGCGCCAGGTCGCGAGACCGCTGGCGCTTTCTTTGATTTGTTGAGTGAGCGTTCGAACGCCGTAAACCGGAAGATCGGGATCTAGCTCGTGAACAGTTTTGGCGATGGCGGCACCGAGCGGACCGGCGGACGCTTTGGACTGAACGATGACCGAAACCTGCCCTCGATAGTGTTGGTCTAGAACTTGAAAAAGGAGAGGCGAATTTTCGGTATTCAGGTTGTAGAAGCGAGTCGGAGCCACCACGCCCACCACCTCGGCTTCATAGTGACCTTGGACTGAGATGCGGCGTCCGATCGGATCTTGGCCTGGGAAAAACTGCTGGGCACAGGCGCGACTGATGATGGCGACCGGAAGAGAGCCGAACTTGTCATGAGAGTTAAAATCACGACCCGATTCCACGCGGATGCCTAACATCGAGAGGCAATTTTGCGTGATAAAAATGGTAAATACCGGCGGGGCTGTACGTGCGACTGATTCGGGTGCCCCTGCGGCGGTAACGCCGCCATTCATCGGAATGGCGGGATCCAGGGGCACACTGGAGGCCAGGCTGGCCGCTTGCACGCCGGGTAGGGAACGCAGACGTTCCACGAGTTGTGTTTGAAACCTGCGGCCTTGTTCGGCACTGTATCTTTGCAAAGCGAGATCAAATGAGGCGACGGTTCGGTTTTCTGCTTCAAATCCCACAGGTAAACGCGAAAGTATCAAAAAACTTCGCAACGCCATCGCTGAGCAGATCAGCACGATGCAGGAAACCGCTACCTGCCCGACGACGAGGGCGCTGCGCCACAAATGGCGCTGGCCAGTGGTTGAGTTTCCGGACTCTTTGAGGCTCACGTTGAGCGCCCGACGACTGGCCTTGAGCGCGGGCAAGATGCCTGCGGCGATCCCTACGAGCAGTGCGATCACCGTAGTGAAAACGAAGGGCCGCCAATCAGTACCCGTCGGTGCAGGCGGGGCGAACTCGGCGGGGGTTGGCATAGCGCGCAGCAACAGCGGTGTCAGCCAGAGCGCAGCGATCGCGCCTAACGCACCAGCGGCGAGGGCGAGCATCGAGCTTTCTGCGATGAGACTTCGGATGAGTTGGAATCGGCTGGCGCCGAGCGCGGAGCGGATTGCGAGTTCGCGTTCGCGGCTGCTGGTGCGCGCAAAAAGGAGATTGGCCACGTTGGCAATTGCGACGATGAGGACGAGCAACGCGAGTATGCTGAGCGCCGCAAGTATCAAAGGCGCGTAGTGAGCGATGTAGGGGGTAGGCCGGCTGGAGTCTTCCCTCATGACGACAGTTCGGCAATTCTCAAGGTAGTAGCCCGGATTCGCTTTCATCACCTGTGCGAAGGACACGTTGATGGCCGCGCCTGCCTGGGCCACGGTGGCGCCTGGAGCGAGCCGACCCATCATGAAGGCGCAAGTCGTGCCGCGTTGCAGAGGATCACCGGGTTGAATCTTCGGCAGCATGGTGATGGGTATGAAACCGCTCAACGCAGTCCCCCAGGCCGCGCCGAAGAAACCTTGGGGAGCGACGCCGATCACTGTAAATGGCTCGCCGTTGATTTTGACGGTTTGACCTACGATTCCAGGGTTGGCGCCGAAACGGCTCGCCCAAGCCTCATGCGTGAGAACGATAATTGGATCTGCTCCGATGGTTCTGCCTTCGGACGGGAGAAAAAAACGTCCAAGGTGAGGCTGGACGCCGAGAATGCTGAAATAATTTTCTGTGGCGGCGTGGACGAAGGCGCGTTCAGTTGATTCATGCGTACGACTGAGATGTACCGCTTGCTCCTTGTATCCCATGAGATCGGAAAACACTCGCGCCGAATCGGGTTGCGCGGCCTTGTCGGTTCCGATCATGCGCCGCATGTCCTGTATATCGGGATAAGACAGTGGAAATTGAAAAGTAAACGCCGGGCTTTTTAGCGCCACGACAACCAGGCGATCAGGTGCGTCAGCTGGCAGCGGTCGCAGGAAGAGATCGTTGCCGATGGTGAAGAACGTGGCGTTGACCGAGAGGCCGAGCGCGAGCGTGAATACCGCGACGACGGTGAATCCGGGGGACTTAACCAGTTGGCGAAGAGCGAAGCGAAGGTCGGAGAGCATGATGTGCGGCAGCTAATCGGCTCTGAGGGCGTCGATGGGGTTGGTGCGAGCAGCACGGACGGAGGGGAGGAGAAGCGCGACGAAGACCACGCCGAGGATCACGATGGCGGTTGCGGCCAGCACAGAGAGATTCATTGGCCCAATCCCGAAAAGCAGACTACGCATCGCGAAGCCCGCTGCCCAGGTTCCAACAAGGCCGAACGATAATCCAGCACCAAGGAGAATGGAGCCAAGGCTTAGGAATTGGGAAAGGACCTGGCGCGGTTGTGCGCCGAGAGCTATACGCACCCCGATCTCGCGCTTGCGTTGATCGACCGCGTAGGCGAGCACGCCGTAAGTACCAAGCGCGGCCAAAAGAAGTGCGACAGCTGAAAACAGTGCGGCCAGAACTGCTGGCGAACGGTGCGCGACGAGGCTGTCGTCAATCCGCGATTTCAACGGCCGGAGGTCGTCAACCGGCTGTCCCGGGTCGATTTCGAGAACTGCCTTGCGAACAGCGGGGGCAAGGGCTTCGGGGGGCAAAGCGGTGCGAACGAGAACAGAGTACGCGAAAGCTCCGTCGAGAGGGAAATAGACGGCGCCATGGCCGCCTTCTTCGGTCAGCGCGCCTTGTTTCACCTCGCCGACCACGCCCACGATGGTGATAGCGTTCTGTTCGGTTAAACTGAGGTCGGTGGCGAGCTTGCGGCCGATCGGATCAGCTCCGGGCCAATAACGTTGAGCGAAAGCCTGGTCGACCACACAGACGCGTGCGGTCCGATGCGCGTCTCCCTCCTCCAGAAACCGGCCGCGCAGCAGAGGAATCTGCATGGCCCGCCAGTAGTCGGCTGAAACTTGGGACAAATAGTGGGTCTGGACCGATTTGGCGGCTTCTTGTGTATACCCCTCGACCGTGACCGCGCTGTTATTGGTGTTTTGGGTGAAGGGAAGCCCGTTGGAAACGGCGGCCTGGGTCACGCCGGGAACAGCGCGAAGTTTAACCAAGAGGCGTTCGCAAAAAGCGAGACGAGCTTCATTGGTCTGATAGTGTTTCCAGGGGAAGACGACCTGCCCGCAGAGGACATTGTCGGGCGAAAAGCCGGAAGACGTTGCGAGGATTCGCTTGAGGCTAACGCCGAGTAGTCCTGCGCTGGAGAGCAGTACGAAAGAGAGCGCGATCTGGGTGATGATGAAGGCGTGACGCAAACGCAAGGCGGCACGGGTAGTCGTGCCGCCGCGAGTCTCGGCCTGTAACATCACAGCCAAGCGCGCGTGGAAATTGTACCAAATGATTGGTATTCCCAGTACGAGCCCAAGGACGACCGAGGCTGCGACGCCGAGGGCGGCCAGGTGGGGATTGAACACGATCTGAGTTCCCAGTGGAAGTTTGTCGGTGCCGAGAAGCCGAAGAAGATCGATGCCAAATGAACCGACAAGAAGGCCCGCGAGGCCACCGACGGTCGTGAGCAAGCACGTCTCGAGCAAAACCTCGATCGCAACGTGGTGCCGGCGCGCCCCGAGTGCCTGACGAACGGCGAGGTCTTTTATCCGTCCGCTCGCTCGGATGAGCAGAAGGTTGGTGAGGTTGACGACGGCGATGACGAGGAGAAAGAGACCGCCGACTTGAAGAAGCACGAGCGTCGGCCTGATCGACTGCACGTGATCGGCGTGGAGAGAAACGACCTTGGTGTTGAAGCCGGCGCCTTTGACGATTTGCGCCAGCGGATCGTCTGCCAAAAGGCGGGCATTGAGGGCGTTGATTTGAGCTTGGGCATTTTGGATGGTTGAGCCCGGAGCCAGCCGGGCGATCATCTGCCAGTTGTTGCTGTGACGGTTTTGCGCCTCGCGCTGGGAAGGTTCGTGAGAGGCCGGACGGAAAAACTTGGGCTGGTGTGAAAGATACCGGAAACCCGGAGGAAGGACACCGACTATCGTCACCGTGAGCCCATCGTTGAGGAAAGTGCGCCCGAGGATGTTGCGATCGGCGTTGAACTGGCTGCGCCAGAAATCGTCGGTGAGAATCGCGACCAGATCTGTTTGGTAGGTCAATTCGGCATCGGTAAAAGTGCGACCCAACGCGAGCGGCACGCCCAGTGTGCTGAAAAATTCTGGCGAAACGCGGGCCGATGTGACGCGGTTAGGAGATTGGCCGTCGCCTACGATGAAGCTCGCATCTTGATAAATCGCGACAGAGGTGAATGAGGAGAGGGCGTTCCGACGCTCGAAATAGTTGGGTATCGAGGTTTCTGAACGGTCTGCACCAGCACCGGGGTATGAGTTGTAAAGGGTGACGAGACCGTTGGGTTCGGGAAAAGGGAGCGATCGAACGAGGATCGCGTCCACGACGGCGAAGATTGCCAGATTAGTCCCGAGGCAGAGGGCCAGAGTGGCAATCGCCGTGGCCGTGAACCCGGGAGTTTTGGCAAGTTGCCGAAAAGCCAAACGAACGGCGGAGAACATAATGATGGCAAAATGACGGTCTTATTCTGAGTGGAGGGCGACGCAGGGATCGGCGCGCATCGCGCGCAGTGCGGGGAGGACTGCGGCAGCCAACGCGGTCGCCGCGAGCAAGAGAGGCACGCCAATCAGCGTCGCGGCGTCATACGGGCTGACGTTATAAAGAAAACTGGCGAGTAAGCGCGTGAGGGCGATGGCGAGCGTCAGGCCCGCGAGAACGCCCCACGCTGCGAGGGTCAAACCATTCCTTAGAATCAAAGAGAGGACGTTTCTCGGGCTCGCACCCAACGCCATTCGCAAGCCGAACTCGCGCATGCGTTCGCCCACTGAGTGCGCCATGACCGCGTAAACACCCATGGCGGCGAGCGCCAGCGCGAGCATTCCCATGGCTGTTAGCAGTCTCGAAGCGAGCACCGGGGCGGTGTAGGCCGCCTTCATATAATCCTTCATTAGGAGTGTTCCCCAGACTTCGACCTCGCGATCGAGCTTCTGCATTTCAGCGCGCAATGTGCTCACGAAAGCGGTCGGATCACTCCGTGTACGAATGGCCAGACCGAGGTTGAGATCCTGAATCCCCTGCAAGTAGGGAATAAAAAATACCGGCTGGTCAGGCTCGTTTATGGAAAAGTACTTCCCGGTTTTGACGATACCGATGACGGTACGCCAGCGATCGTTGTCCTTGAAACGTCGGCCGAGCGCATTTTGCCCGGGCCAAAAACGACGGGCCAGTGCCTCGTTGATGATACCGACAGGTTCGGCTGAGGTATCGTCACGCGGTGTGAACTCGCGACCGGCCAGAACCGGTATCTTCATCGTGGCGAAGAAGTTTGGTGAGACCGTCACGTCGGGCACGCCGAGGTCTTCGCCTGTTTTTGGCTGGTAACCCTCGGGTAGAACATAATGCGTACCGCTGTGCTCGAAACCGAGTGGGAACCAACTGGCGAGGGCTACGCCTTCGACTTCCGGCAAGGACGCCAGATTTCGCTGTAGGTTCTGGTAGTAGGTTTTGCCGGTTTCTTCAGTGTAACCGTTCATCCCGATGCGGAGTCCCGCGAGTAGCATATGATCGGGTTCAAAACCCACGTCTGCGTGCCGAGCTTTTGCCGCGCTTCTGATGCAAAGGCTCGCGCTTACGAGCAATATCAGGGACATTGCAATTTCGCCAACGACGAGGATGTCGCGGAGGCGTCGGTGATTACGTCCGGTGCCGGCACCACGTCCGCCCTCTTTAAGCGTGCTGTTGAGATCGGGACGCGACGAATGCAACGCCGGCACGAGCCCAAATACGAAACCTGTCAAAAGAGCCAATCCGCCGGCGAACGCGAGGGTTTGGCCGTTGACTGCCAATCCAATTCCCACCGGCAGCGTGGTCGGCGGGATCATCGCCGCGAGCAGATCGACCATCCAGAAGGTTGCGATGAGCCCAAGCCCGCCGCCAACAAACGCGAGAAGGACGCTCTCGATAAGCAACTGGCGCAGGAGGTGGAACCGGTTTGCTCCCACCGCGAGACGGATGGCGATTTCCTTCTGGCGATCGCAACCGCGGGCGAGGAGCAGGTTGGCGACATTGCCAGCGACGACGAGCAGAACACCGAAGCTCACCACCAACAAAATTCGCAATGCCGGCAGCATGATGGGCTGCACGCCGTAAGGCGATTGCGCGAAGGTTCTGACCTTGAACACGACGTCGGTGTTGGCGTCCGGATACGTGAGGGTGAGTTGCTTGGACAATACATCGAGTGCTGCCTGTGCTTGCTCCCGTGACACGTTAGGCCGTAAGCGAGCCTGCGTGTGCAGCCACCGCGAATAGCGATTCGTGAGCGAACCGAAATTCGCCACCTGTTTGTGCATGCTGAGCGGAGCCCAGAAGTCGCACCGCAAGCCGCTCATGGTTCCGTAAAACTGTGCGGGCGTGACACCGATGATGGTGAATGGCTGGCGGTTGATCTCCACCGTGCGGCCCACGATGGTCGGATCGCCTCCGAATTCCCGCTTCCAGCATCCTTCGGAAATGACGAGTACAGCGTTTCCGCCCGGGCTCTTGTCTTCATCCGGCAAAAAGGTGCGGCCCAGAATCGGCTGAATGCCCAGGGTGCGGAAAAAATTAGCGGTGGCGATTTGGCCGTAAATCCAAGCGCGACGCTCGCCGATGCGCAGGAACGCGGGAGTGACTTGCGATCCGATCACGCCTTCAAATACGTCGCTTTTTGTCTCAAGCTCCTGGATGTCCGGCAAGGAACAGCCGTGCCAGGTCGTGGTGCCGTGCTGCGGACTGATCACAAACACCTGATCCTGATACGCGACTCCGGGCAGCGGATTCAACCAGATACTTTGTATCCAGCAGAAGGTTGTAGTAACGCCGCCGATGCCGAGTGCGAGCGACAAGATGATGACAGCGGAAAGGCCGGGCTTTTTGAAGAGCTGTCGGAAGGCAAATTTGAAATCAGCGAGCACGGGGATATAGGTGGGGAGTTAGGCTTGGATTGCAGGAGCGATGCCAGGTTTTGTACAAACACTTAAGTTACTAAAGATAAGGTTCTTAAGAAATACAGTGCCGCACGCTGCGCAGCGGATCTTCCCGTGACCGGAACCAGGCTGTCCCGGAATTGGGACGGAGCCGTTTCGCCTCGAATTTCGAGTTAGCTCAGGTGCGCGATGAGGTGGCACTTTTGGCCGCCACGGCGAATGGACTCGACGACTTCAACGGGAACGTGACGGCCGAGCGCCGCACGGAAAATGGTTTCGTGCGTGAAGCGCGTGCATTCGCAATGCAGGTCGTTTGGGCGTATCGCACGGTTCCAGGCAGCCGGGCAGTAGCAGCCGCCGCCATAGCTGATGTGTACGAGGTTGCCCTCGCGCTTGATGCCGTAGTTTGTACGATACGCTTCGACCAATTTGTCGACGTCGCCTTTGCCGGCTTCGGCGATGTCTTGCTTGAATTTGTGGCGGTTGAAACAGCCGCGACCGCACGCCTCCATGAGCTTGAGCTTGGCCGCGGGCTCCAGGTCCGTGTCGATCGCGGCGAACAGGTCGGCCATCCAGTTCTTGGTGAAAGTATTTTCGTACTGCGCCTTTTTCAGGGCTTCATCGACGGGCGTTGGGGTCTTGTCAGCGGCTTCGGCTGCATGGCTGTTGGAGCTACCCAGAATGGTTGCGGCGCAGGTACCGCAGGCGAGCTGAGCGGACTTCTTTAGGAATTCGGATCGCGAGAGCATGTTGGAGGTAGTTGAGCGTTGTGGTTTAATCTGAATTTAGGGCATCGACGGGATTTACTTTCGTGGCTCGTTGGCCGTCAAGACACAGGCCGACCCGAGGACGGCGCAGGTGATTCCGAAACCCAGGGCGAAATAGATCGGGTTCAGCATGAGCATGCGTGCGAAGCGCGAAGCGGAGATCGGAAGCCATCGTCGAAAGGGGTATGGTGGCGAGAACTGTTCGGCCGCGGCAGCCTCAACCGGAATAGCAAAACCTATGACAATTTGGAGACGGCGAATGGTTGTGGCTAAAGCTTTTGGACATGAATGCTGCCGCCGCTGGAACGGAGCTTAAGACGTGGACCGCCTCCGTTGACCGTGCCGTGAAGCTCGGAACGCTCGACCTTTCCTTGAACGGTGACGGGCAAGTCAGTGTTTACGCTTCCGCCGGAAGTTTCGGCATCGAGGTTAAACGCGGCATTCGCGGCGATTTTTACGGTTACACTTCCGCCCGAAGTCGAAAGATCGACGCTGTCGGTCAAAGGCTCGGGAAAAACTCCGCGCACCGATCCGCCGGAGGTGCTGCCAACAACGCGGCCGCGCACATTTTCAATCGAAATGCTGCCACCGCTTGTATCGACCGAGATCGGGCCGCCGAAGTCTTTGACGGAAATGCCCCCGCCGGAGGTGTCTCCTTTAAAAGTGCCTTTGCCGCCGCTGACGTGAATGCCGCCGCCGCTGGTGTCGACGTTGATGTCACCCTCGCACTCGTTGACGGTGATGCTGCCGCCGGACGTGTCGCCACGGAGGTTGCCGTGGATCGTGGTGAACTTGAGGCTGCCTCCACTCGTGTCTGCCTTAACCGAACCATCAAGTAGGGTGACTTCAATTGAGCCACCGGATGTGTTGAGCTGAGCCAGGAAGTGTTCCGGCACCTTGATCATGTAGTTGGCCTCGTTGCGATTGCTCCAAAGGCCAAACCAGTTCCAAGAGAAATTACTTTTGGTCTTTGCTCGCACGGTCACGTTGTTTCCGTCTTGAACGATTTCGACGGGATTGGTGCGCAGGTACTCCTCTTCTGCGGATTGGCTCCGCCGCGTGGTTCGTCGCCAGACGTAAACGCCCACCTCTGTCCGGGAGGGCTCGCCGACAACTTGTATCGATCCGAAACCTACGTCAACGCGGAGGGTGCCGCCCGGCTGGCAGGAGAGCACGCGGTCAATTTTTTCTTCAGTCGAGGCGAACGCACAGAGCGGCAGAACGAGGAGGGCGGCGAGCTTTTTCATAAGGTGGTCGGTTCCTGATGCAAGAGGCCATGAGGTTTTGGCGATGGCGCTATTCCGTGCGCAGTGCTTCGGTGGGATTGACCTCGGTTGCGCGGCGGGCGGGGAGGAGACACGCTGCGATCGCCGCGAGGACCAGAAGACCGGCCGCGACGCAGTAGGAAGCCGGATCGCTCCGCGTGATCGCGTAGAGCTGGTTTTGCAGGAAACGGCTGGCGACCCACGCTGCGACGGCTCCGATCAATAGGCCGGGAAACACGAGCAGCAGGCCGCGTCGAAGCACGTCGACTAAAACGTCGGCGCGCCGTGCACCCAGCGCCATGCGAATCCCGATTTCTCGAGTGCGCTGGCTCACGATGAAGGCGAGCACGCCGTAAAGTCCGATTAGCGCCAACAACAAAGCCGTACCGGCAAAGAAAACGAACAGTTGAAGGTTGAACTTTCTGCCAGAGACGCGTTCTTCCATGCGTTCATCCATCAAGCGTACGTCATACACCGGATGGTCGGGAAACGCTTTGGCCAGGTTGTCCCGCACGGTATTGGTGATGCTCGCTGGATCGACTTTGGTCCGCAGAATGAGATGGGTGAACATCGGCGTGACGAATTGACGAAGCGAGACGTAAAACTCCGGTGTCGGACCTCGATCCAAACCATCGCGAGTAACGTCTCCGACGATTCCAATTACTTCCGCTGCGGGCAGACCCATCCCAGGGTATCCCAATGTGAAGCGCTTGCCGATCGGATCCTCCCCTGGCCAGTATTGGTTTGCCATGCTTCGACTGACGACGGCTTGGAGCACGACATTTTTGAAAATAGTACCGAGGTTTTCAGGCGTTATAGCAACTCCCGGGGGAAACTGGGTTGCTGGCTCATGACCGTCGAAGATTCTTCCCTGCAACAGGGGGATTCCGAGAGCTTGAAAGTAGCCAGCCGTAACGGATCGGTTGCTCGCAATGGGAAATTTACTGGGCTCGGGAAGGGGCTTGCCATCCAAATAGAATACCATGTGCGAATCGGCCCAGGTGAATGGGAGGTTGCTGCCCATTGCGCAGCTTTCCACGCCAGGAATGTCGCGGACGGCGTCGATCACTCGTTCGTAGAACGTCACAAAACTATTTGGGTCCTTTTGGAATTTCTCCATCGGCGGAGCCGTCACTTGGAGCGTAAGGACATGATCGGGTCGTATGCCGGGATTAACCGCGACAACACGCTGGAAACTGCGAATCAGCAGACTTGCGCCGACAAGGAGCACAAGTGCGAGGGCAACCTGTACGCCTACCAGCACGTCGCGCAGATGCCAACGACCCCAGCGAGTCTGCACAAAGGGCACGGCTTGCTTCAGGGCATCGTTGGGATTTGCGTGCGACAAACGCCAGGCGGGCGCCAGGCCGAAGCCCACGCCCGTGAGAACTGTGACGCATAGCGTAAAAGCGAGCACACGAAAATCGATGCCATCGGACGGATCGAGCAGCGGCTGCACCTGCCAGGGGACGAGACCCTCAACCAACCCATATCCCCAGAGGCCGACGACCGTGCCGAGCGCACCGCCAACAAGCGCGAGCAAAAGGCTCTCGGTTAACAGCTGCCGGATCAACTGGCCGCGTGTGGCGCCGAGTGCGGTGCGAATCGCCATTTCACGCGTGCGAGTGAACGAGCGGGCAAGGAGCATGTTGGCGATGTTCACGCAGGCGATGAGAAGGACGGTTCCGACCGCGGCGCAGAGCAGCAACAGGTCGGTGCGCGAACTTGACGAGATTTGCTCGCGCAACGGCGTGAGCAGAACCTCGATGCCGCCGTTTTCGGTTGGGTAGTCTTGCCGCAGTCGTTGCGCAATGACTGCCATCTGATTTCGGGCGGTTAGCAACGAGACGCCGGGTTTGAGCAGACCGAGGACAAACGAGTTGCTGTGGCTGGCGCGCATCGTCAGCAGATTTTCCGAAGCGTACGGCGCCACGGGCAGGTAGATCTCGGCGGGCCGTACAAACCGAAATGTCGCGGGCAAAACTCCCGCGACCATCACGTCTCGCCCGTCGATCTGAACGCTTTGTCCTACGATATCTTTGTTGCCGCCGAAATATTTCTGCCAAGCTCCGTGCGTGAGCCATACGGAGGGCGCGGCTGCGGGATTGTCGTCTTGTGCGTTTGGCAGGCGGCCGAGCGCGGGCTGAACGCCCAGCGCGGCAAAAAACTCGCTTGTCACCATCGTGCAGGAAACGCGTTCGGAGCGCGCGGATGTTTTCAATTTCACGCCGGAAGGCCCAAAGTGAAAGGCCATCGCAGCGAAGGTGTCCTGTTGGCGATGCCAGTCTTCAAAATTCGGATACGACACCGACATCGGACCGTTGCCGTTATATTCGTTCAGCGAGATAATGCGCTCTTGGTTGGGGTAGGGGAGCGGCTTCAGCAGGCTGTTGTTGATGACGCTGAAGAATGCCGTGTTGGCGCCGATCCCGAGCGCCAGCGTGAGGACCGCGATTGCGGTGAAACCGGGCGTTTTCGCACATTGACGGAAAGCGGGACGAAGATGGGTGAGCATGATATTTGGGCGCGTGCCGCCGGGTGGGGACGTGATGGTTAGTCAGAACGCAGTGCAACGATCGGATCTACGCGGGTTGCACGCCGGGCCGCGGGAAGACCGGCAAGCAACGAAATGGTCGCAAGCACAGCAGAAACGATTGCGATTACGCTGGGATCAAAAGGATGCACCCCATGAAGAAACCCGCTGAGCAGCGTGGTGGTTACAGCGGCAAGCGCCAAACCGACGGCGAGCCCGCAGACCGCGAATTGAGCTCCTTGGAAAATGACCAGGCTTAAAACCTGC
This sequence comes from Nibricoccus sp., assembly GCA_047600805.1. GTDB lineage: Bacteria > Verrucomicrobiota > Verrucomicrobiia > Opitutales > Opitutaceae > JADKHC01. Next base: position 2,358,272 of record JASGKG010000001.1, on the reverse strand, counting down.
CTCTGCGTTGCCCCCAATGCCATCCGCACCCCGAATTCTTGTGTCCGCTGGCTCACGGAGTAGGCCATGACCGCATAGACTCCCAAGGCTGCGAGGAGAAGCGCGATGGCTCCCAGCATGAGGAGCAAGTTGGCCGCCATGAGTTGCGGGAAAAGCGCCATGCTGGAATGGGCGCTCAGCGTCACGGTGTCGATGATCTCAACGGCCGGATCGAGTTCGTGGACGGTACGGCGGAGTTCATTGGCGAAGGCTGTTGGTTCGCCTTTCGTGCGAACACAAATGCCCAAATCGAGATCGGGCACGCCTTGCTGGTAAGGCAGGTAGAAAAAACTCCACGGAGCTTCATCGACGCGGTTGTATTTGCCGCCTTTAGCCACACCGACGATGGTGCGCCATTGTCCGCCGCAGCGGAATTTTCGGCCGATCGGATCCTGCCCCGGCCAAAAACGCTGGGCAAAGTATTCGTTCACGATCGCAACGGGAGCCGAACTGCTGTCGTCGGCGTCGGTAAAATCGCGGCCGCTCACGAGCGGGATGCGCATGGCGGCGAAGTAGCGCGGCGAAATTATCGCGAATTCAAAAATCGAGTTTTCGCCGCGTGCGCGAGTGTAGCCTTCGACCGTGACGTTCCACCCTTTGCAGCCGGCCAGCCCGAGGGGGAACCAGCTCGCGAGGGCGGCTTCCTCAAGCTGTGGCGATTCAGCGAGCCGCTGGCGGAGATTTCGGTAAAAGATTTTGCCCGTCTCGCGATCGTAGCCATTCATGCCTACCTGCAACTTGGCGGTGAGAACATGATCGGCTTTGAAACCGACATCAATCTGCCGAGCGCGTTGCAGTCCTTTGATGCAAAGTCCTGCTCCAATCAGAAGGAGGAGGGCCAGCGCGATTTCCGTTACGACCAAGATCGAGCGCATCCGTGTGTGGCCGCTTCCACTCGTGCCTGAACGTCCGCCATCTTTGAGCGCCTCCACCAAATTGGGGCGGGTCGCCTGGAGAGCTGGCGCAAGGCCGAACAATATGCCGGTGACCAAGGTGATCGCCAAGGTCAGGCCGAGCGACCACGGAGCGAGGCCGAATTCGATGTGCGAACGGGCGGCGACTTCGGCGGGTAGAAAATACAACAACATCCCGACTGCGTAGGCGGCTAAAAGCACGCCGAGTATTCCTCCGGCCAAGGAATAGAGGAGGTTTTCGGTGAGAAACTGCCTGATAAGCCGGAAGCGCGTGGCTCCGGCCGAAAGGCGCACTGCGATTTCGCGGCGTCGGCAGATAGCGCGGGCGAGCATCAGATTCGCCACGTTGGCGGTGACGATCAGTTGTACACCGAGGCAAACGGCCAGGAGGAGCTTTAAGGCGGGCCCCATAACTGTTTGGGCGCCCCAAGGGCATTCGCTGAGCGGAACAACGCGATGTTGGGCGTCGCGGTTGGTTTCGGGATACTCTAGCGCGAGACGGCTGTTGACCGTCACGACGGCCGCTTGTGCTTGGGAGAGAGAGACTCCGTTTTGCAGTCGTGCGAGATTGTGCCAGCCGCGGGCGTCACGTTGCGTGAGGAAGTTGCGGCCTTGGTTGCGCACTTCAGAAATCATTGAAGCGGGGGCCCACGCCTCGCAGAGATTCGGATTTAAGGTGCCTCGAAATTTGGCCGGGACGACGCCGATCACGGTGAAGGCGCGGCGATTAAGGTCGACGACGCGGCCGATAATCTGCGGGTCGGAGGAAAATTGGCTGCGCCACAACCGCTCACTTATCACCAAAACCGGATTTCCGCCTGGTGCCTTGTCTTCGTCGGGAAGAAAGGTGCGGCCGAGGATCGGTTTTACCCCGAGAAGCTCAAAGAAATTGGCCGTCGCGATCTGGGCGTCGATCCAGTGAGCCTGTCTGTCGATCGTCAGGCAGGCGTTGGTGGACATCGTGGCCAGAGTGCCGGCGAACACCTCCTGCTGTTTTGCGAAATCTGCCAGATCTTGAATTGACGCGCAGCCGCCACCGTTGTTCGAGACCAGCACGACCATCTGCCCCGGCGCCTCCACACCAGGCAGGGGTTTTAGGACCAGACCCTCGAGCCAACACAGCACGGTGGCATTCGCTCCGATTCCCAGCGCGAGCGACAGAACCACCACGGCGGTGAAGCCGGGCGATTTCATAAACTGACGGAGTGCGTAGCGGAGATCGGAAAGCATGAGCAAAGGTGCGTTTATTCAGATCGCAGCGCTTCGATGGAATTAGCTTTGGCGGCAGCTTTAGCGAACCAAGTACGATCGACAGATAAACTGATGTTGAAAAGACGTGAGGTGCATGCCTTCCCCTTGGGTAAAGCGCCTGGAACCATCTGTAACGCGGTTTCCTGCGGGGCCCTGAGATCGCAGATTTGCTATCATGACTTCAGCGGTGTTTTCGAGAAATTGACGCCGCCACCTTTCCCCAGAGGAGACCGAACAAGAAACCACCAGGAAGAAGGATGACGGCGATAAAGGCGAGTGCCATGGTTGCGAAACCCGAGGGTTGGCCCGGACAAATGAGTGCACACAGCGAGTTCATGGCGAAAAAGTGATTTTAGGTGCCGTCGACGATCATGCCGTCGGCGAGGCGAACGATACGAGAACCGTACGAAGCGTTTTCCGAAGAGTGAGTGACCTGCACAATGGTTATACCGCTTTCGGTGTTTAGCTTTTTGAAGAGGGCCATGATCTCACGACCCTGGTCGGAGTGAAGATTTCCGGTCGGCTCATCGGCGAGGATCACGCTCGGCTTGGCGACGAGCGCGCGAGCAATGCCAACCAACTGCTGCTGGCCGCCGGACAATTGGTTTGGGTAGAGGTCCTTTTTTGCGACGATTGCGAATCGATCAAGGGTTTCGCAAACGATGCTTTCCCGTTCCTTCTTCGAATAGTTTCGGTACGAGAGCGGAATCTCGAGGTTCTCGTAGACCGTTAATTCGTCGAGCAGGTGATACTGTTGGAAAATGAAGCCGATGCTCTCTTTTTGGAGCGCGGCGCGTTGTGCGCGATTGAGCGAATGAACGGCTTTGTCGCGAAACAGGTATTCACCTTCCCAGTTCGGATCGTGCAACCCGAGGATGTGCAGGAGGGTGGATTTGCCGGACCCGGACGGACCCATGATGGAGACGAACTCGCCTTCTGCGATGTGAAGATTGATGTCGCGGAGAGCGTAGAAAGGTCCGCCTTTGAGCGGGTAGACGCGCTGGAGTTTTCGCAGGGTGATCATGGGGATGTTAGCAGACGTTTTCTTGAAGGCGGGCTGAACGAATAAAGGCGATTGCGACGACGTAGACGCCGCCGGTGGCGATACAGATGGCTGCGATCAACGGAGACGGTGCGGGAGAGAGAAGGAACTCCAGCGCTGCACGCGTCAGGTAGAAGGCTGCGCCTAGTGAAAGCGTTAGCTGGCCGATCTTGGTGGTCGCGGCCTCCTCGGCAAAGCTGAGGCCTGCGATTGCCAGAAACAAGATCGAGAGGGACCCGCATCCATTGAAAATCTCCAAGAGTGCGCGAACCGTCGGCTGAATATGTGCGAAATGATGGAGGCGCCACCCGAGCCAGAGGTGAAAAGCAAAGAAAAGCGCGTTGATGAGCCCGCTTGCGCGAATGAGGTTCTCGGAGTGTTTCATTTTGTTAGTTCGTGTGAACGGCGATGTGGTGCGTCGCGAGGGTTCGCCCGATTTGGCGATCGTATTCCGCGAGAGCCTTTCGGTGGTCGGCCTGAGCTTGGGCCGCGGCGATTTCGGCGCTGGACAGCTGTTCCTGTTGATAGAGGACGCTGAACGTGGAGCCTGTTCCCGCGCGCAACCGCTTGAGTTCGGCCTCGAGCATTTCTTCGTTGAGATCGCGCGCGGTTTTGGTGGTGGCGACACGTTGGCGCGTGGTCTCGACCTGCTGGGCGGCGTTGGTCACGTCGACGAGAATGTCTTGTTCCAGGCGCTGCAGATCGGTTTCAGCCTGCTTCACCTTGAGCTTGGCGGCGCGTGCTCGTCCACGCTCGGCGGCGGAGGTCAGGGGAATGCTGACTGAGACGCCTGTGGCATAGCTTGCATAATCTTGGCGGCGTGCGTCGGCACGACTGGTTTTGTAATCCGCGGCCGCCCCATTGTAACCATAACTTCCGGTCAGATCCACGCGAGGCAGCAACTGGTTTCTATAGTAACCGCGTTCGAGCGTACTGCGTGTCACGCCGAGCTGTGCGCCGCGAAAATCGGGGCGGTTCTGAAGCGCGTGGCGGAAGCCGTCTGCGGCATCGATCGTCACGTTGGAAACGGGAGGGAAAACTTCAACGGCGGGTTGCCACGAGAAGAAGGTGAGATCGCGTTCGTCGCTCACGAGCTGCTTGAGAGCGTTTTGAGCGAGGCGAACGCCGCGTTCGGCATTGAGCACGTACTCCTCGCGATTGGCGACGCGCGCTCGCGCGGACAGCACGTCGTATTCCGACATGGCGCCCCGCTGCCGACGGCCTTCATTTTCTTTGTATAGTTGGACCGCCATGTCGCGGGAGCGGCGTGCGCTGTTGAGGTAAGCTTGAGCGAGGTACAGGTTGCTGTACGCGTAAACGACGTCGGTGATGACGTTGGTGATAGATGATTGGTAATCAAATTCCGACATCGCCACGTTTGTACGGGCGATACGGATCTCGAACATACCTGGGGTGAGGCCGAAGCCGCGCAGGATGGATTGGGTCAACGTTACTCCGCCGTATGTGCGGTAGGCGTCGTCGAAACTGTTGAAGGTGCCGCGGTAGTTCGTGGTGGAGCCGCCGATCTTGTAGCTTGTGCCCACCGGCAATTCTCCCACCAAGGCTACGGACGCGTAGTTGGTCTCTTCGACCTCTGGTCCGAGACGTGTGCCGGTCAACGGATCCAATGGATCGGGGAGCTCATCTCTCGATGCTTGGTAGGTACCGGTGAGTTTGGGATCATAGCGGCCCCACGCCTCGGTGAGGCCTGCTCGCGCGATCATCGGATCAAAGGATTTTACCCTAACCAGGAAGTTTTTTTCCAGTGCCATCCGTATCGCCTCCTCCAGGCTGATTTTTCGTTCGATGGGATTCGCGTTGGTGTTCTCGGAAGCGGCCCACCCCGGAAGCGTGGCCACCAAGAAACCCAACAAAAACCTCAAAATTGGTACAATACGGATCATGAACGAAGAAGCGGGAGACTGGTTTCTTATGCCTGAACGGAAGCGGCCTTTTCCGTATTTTCCGTCTGCTCCTTGACGATGCGTCCGTCGAAAAGGTGCACTGTGCGGTCGGCGCGGCTGGCGAAGCGATTATCGTGCGTCACCATGACGATGGTGGCGCCTTCGCGGTGAAGCGCGGAGAGCAGATCCATCACGGCCTCGCCGTTCTTCGAGTCGAGATTGCCCGTCGGTTCGTCGGCGAGGAGAACAGCCGGCTCGCCGGCGAGAGCGCGTGCAACGGCGACACGTTGTTGCTGACCGCCGGAGAGCTGCGATGGAAGATGCTTCGAGCGATGGCTCATGCCCACTTTTTCGAGCGCGCCCAAGACTCGCTGCTTCCGCTCTGCCGGTGCCATCCCGCGATAGCTCAACGGTAGCTCGACGTTCTCGAAAACGTTCAGGTCGCCGATGAGGTTAAACGACTGGAAAATGAAGCCGATCTCCTTGTTTCGGATACGCGCACGGTCGGCGAGTGTGAGGCTCTGAACAGGCTGGTTATTGAGAAGATATTTCCCGTCGCTTGGCGTATCCAGCAGGCCGAGAATGGAGAGAAGGGTCGATTTGCCGCAACCAGACGGTCCCGCTATGGAAAGGTATTCGCCTTTGTTGATCTCGAGGTGAATTCCCGAAAGGGCGTGTGTTTCGACCTCGTCGGCCAAAAAGACTTTTGTGACGCCTTCGAGCTTGATGAGTGGAAGTGGGTTTTGATTGGCCATGGAGGTAGCGGTTGGTTGAAGTTCAGTTAAGTTGGATGCGGTCAGTGGAATCCCATTGGGACATATCGGAGAGGATCACGCGGTCGCCGGGTGTCAGGCCCTCGACCACTTCTATTGTGTTCACCGAGCTGCGACCTAGACGGACGTTGATGCGCTCGGCGTGCACGCCGTCAGCAGCCAGCCGGAAAAGCCCGATGTTGCTGCGCTCCTGGCCCGAGGCCGGCCGACCGACGTAGATGATGTTCTCGAGTCGTTCCAGTTCGATCGTGCCATCGACCGAAAGCGCAGGGCGCGCGCCTTTGGGAAGTTCTCCCGTGAGGCGGATGTCAACGGTGACCGTCCCGTTTTGCACCGAAGGGTCGATGCGGGAAACCTGGCCCCCGACGATGCCATTTCTCGTGTCGATAACGGAAGGTTGGCCAATTTGGATGTCGCGTGCCTGCGTTTCGGCAACGCGGACCTCGGCCTTCAGGCGAGTGGGGTCGACCACGCGAGCGACGTTTGCGCCGGGTTGAACTTGGGCGCCGACTTCCACGGGCAATTCCTGGAGGACACCGTCCATGCCGGCGCGGACGTTCAGCGCCTCGGCGTCGTCGCGACGAAGCTTTGCCTGGGCGCTAGCCCGGTCTACGGCTGCTTGTTTAACCGCGAGCTGCGGGGCGATGGAATCCTTGGTGAAGGCGTAACGCTTTTGTTCGATCTCGAACCGAGACGCGGCGTCGGTCGCAGCCACTTTCGAGCGCCGAAGTTCCAACGCGGAGACCAGACCGTCTTTGAACAGATCTTCATTTACCTCTGCCTGCAGCCGCGTCGTTTCGTAGGCAGATTTCGCGGCGGCGAGGCTGGCCTCGGCGTCGAGCACGCCCCGCTCCAACTGAACCTTGAAGGTAATGAACTCGGCCTCAGCGGATTTAAGGTCTGCCTCGGCATCGACGGCGGCTTGCTGGACGGTAGGATTTGCCAGGACTAAAATGACGCTATCCGGCGTGACGGGCGCGCCAGGCCGCAGAACGATGCGTTCGACACGACCCTGGGTGCGCGCGGCGATCCAGCGAATTTCCTCCGGCACCAATGTTCCGATACCGCGCACCTGCCGGAGCATCGAACCACGTTTAACCGTGTCGATCCAAACGAGGTTCTTGTCGACGTTGGGCGCGGCTGGCTTGAGGCGCGCCACGAGAATCGTGACAACGAGAAGCGCGGCGGCCCCAGCAATGACGTAGGTCAGACGACGTTTGCGGCGGGCGCGTGCTAAATCGGGACGGGCGATATCCATGCGCACCTAATTGCAGCCGGCATGCCAAGATGATTCGAGCTTCTTAAGATGCTGGTTATTAGTATATAAAGAAAAAATAGATAACTCGCTTCCAGCGACAAGAAGCCACTGTTGGGATTATGGCGTCCCAAAAATGGGACGGCTTTGGGCGTTACCCACGCTACCGTTTAGCAAGCAGATCCTCGACCAACGGCAAACAGCCGTCTTCACATCGGCAGCCGCAACGTCGCCACGCATCCTGGCTCTGGCGAACGGTTCGCCAGCAGCAGGGTGCCTCCGTGGTTTTCGGCGATCTGACGACTCAGCACCAAACCAATTCCTGAGCCCTCGGCTTTCGTGGTGAAAAATGGCACGAAAAGATTGCTGGAATTCGCGATGCCCGGACCATCGTCTTCGACGATAATCTCTGCGTTGGGACCCGCTTGTATCCACTTTAGCCTGACACCGGCCTCGAGATGGCCCGCGGCTCGCTGCTCCAAGGCTGCCTCGGTGGCGTTCTTGAGCAGGTTGATCAAGACCTGCTCGATCTGGGCGGCGTCGCACGAAATGGTCAGGTCTGGCCCGCTGTGGATAAGAACCGGCTGCCTCAGTTCGATTGCCGCGACGCGCTCAACCAGTTGCTTGATGGAACAGGGGGCACGGACCGGCTGCGGCAGGCGGGCGAGTCGAGCATAGGCCTGCATGAACCGAGTCAACGCGTCGGCCCGCGAGGAGATGATTTCCAAGCCGCCTTGCATGTCGGTTTCCCAGTCTGGCGCGCGTTTTGGGCTCCGGAAAATTTGACCCAGGCTTCCGGCGATCGACTTGATCGGCGTGAGCGAATTGTTCAGTTCGTGCCCAATGACGCGCACCAATCGCTGCCAGGCTTTCAGCTCTTCAGCACGCAAGGCTTGGCTTAGATCAGCGATAACAACCAGTTCGTGAGGCAGGCCCTTTTCTCGGAAAGATGTTCGGCGCAAGCCCCACCGGCCGCTGCCGCCGGGAAACGTCACTTCGTTTAACATGCGCATGGGCTCGCCCCGCAGACACTCGGCCAAGCCGATTTCGGAGGCGTGCTTGTCGAGGAGCCGTTCGTACGAGGATGCGAGAAGTTTCTCACCTGCACGATTGGTGAGCTTCAAAACGCCACCGCTGTCGAACGCGAACACCGCGACATCGATCGTTTCCATCACCGTGTTGAGCAGTGCCGTGGCTTCCCGCGCGCTCAGGCGTTGTTCATGCAAGACGGCGCTGAGCTGGTTGATTTCAGAAAACAATTCGCCCAGCGGATCGTCGTGTCTGGCGGCGTGCGCGCGCACAGAAAAATCTCCCTCGCGCAGGGCGGCCAAGAGGTTCGACGCTGTTTGCAAGGGCCGTATGACGCGATTGTGCAGCGCGGCGGCGAAGCCTAACCAGCATCCAATCACCAAAAGCGAAAACGTGAGCTTAAAATTGAACGAATACTCGCTGGCCCAGAGCAACCACGAGCCCAACGCCACAGCGGGCGCACCGCCGAGGAGTGCGTAGACAAAGACGTGACGATCGTGCGATAGACGCATGGAGAGGGCGTTTCTTCCCTCTTTCGTATGGCTAAAGTTGGTACTTTTCCAGCCTTCTGTAGAACGCGCTTCGACTTAGACCGAGTTCCTCGGCCGCTTCGCGGGCGTTGCCGTTGCAGCGTGCGAGCGTGCGCTTGATCAAATAGCCTTCGACTTCCTCAAGGCTCATGTCGTCGAGACTCTGAGAGGATTGCGACGCGTTCAGGCCGAGATCGGCGGCGCGAATCGCCTTGGTCGTCGCCATGAGAACGCCGCGTTCAACCGCATGATCGAGCTCGCGAACGTTTCCCGGCCACGAGTAGCGGTTCATCAGGTTGAGAGCATCCTCATCGAAGCCGGTCACAGCCTTGCGGTAACGGCCGACGTGTTGTTTGAGAAAATGTTGGGCGAGGAGGGGAATGTCTTCGCGGCGCTCGCGTAACGGCGGAAGATGAATGTGAATCGTGTTCAGCCGGAACAGCAGATCCTGGCGGAATTTTCCGGCGCCGACTTCGTTTGCCAGATCGGCATTGGTTGCGGAAACGAGGCGGACGTTCACGCGATGCGTTTTGGAGGAACCTACGCGCTCGAATTCGCCGCGCTCCAGCGTCCGCAGGAGCTTCGCCTGCTGCGTGAGAGGTATATTGCCGATCTCGTCGAGAAAGAGCGTGCCGCCGTCCGCCAATTCGAAGCGGCCTGCGCGGTCGGCTTTCGCATCGGTGAAAGCGCCTTTCACATGGCCGAAAAGTTCACTCTCGAAAAGCCCCTCGGGAAGTCCGCCCATGTTGACGGAAATAAGTGGTTTGGCAGAGCGAGCGGAGGTTGCGTGAAGGGCCTGCGCGATTACGCCTTTGCCGGTTCCGTTTTCGCCGGTGACGAGCACGTTGGCGTCGGACGGGCCGACGCGTGCAATCACTTCAAGCACGGGTCGCATGGCCGGAGATTGCGCGATTAAAACAGGTCCAGCTGTGCCGCGGAGAAGTTTGTTTTCCTCCTCGAGGCGGCGATAGGTTCGCATCGCGCTCCCGAGCTCTACCTGCGTGCGGACCGTTGCGATCAATCGCGGATTGTCCCAAGGCTTTGTAATAAAATCCTTGGCGCCACGCCGCATGGCTTCGACTGCCAGCTCGACGGTCGCCCAGGCCGTCATGACGACGATGGGCAACGATGAATCAAGTGTTTGGATACGACTCAGCAGCTCGAAACCTTCCTGTCCGGAGGTGGTATCGCGTGCGTAATTGAGATCCATGATTACGAGCGAAAACTCCCGGGCTTCCACGGCCCGCAGGACCGCTGCCGGCGATTTGACGGTTTCGATCTGGTAGCCTTCCGATTTCAGCAGCAGCCGCAATGCTTCGAGGACGTCCGCTTGATCGTCGGCAACAAGAATCCGGTGGGCATGGGGATCGAGGGTGGCCATGGATTGCTGAGGAGGTTAGCGAAAAAGCGCGAGGTTGAGCAAGGGCGGAAGTCAAATATTGGTTCGGTAGGAGGAATTAAGCGGCCTTTCTGGCGATAAGATTGGCTCTGCGATTTCCGTGGAGGCTCAAACGAATCCAATTCGGTCGGGAGCGGTAGCCGAACTTTGTCGATCGAGACAGACGAGGCGAATAGTCCGTGGCCGCGATGCAAAGCAATCCGGCGATGGCGTAAGTGCCAAAGAAGATTTCCGGCGAAAACTGCAAGGTGGCAATTGACGAGAGGGTGAGGGCAAGCGCGGTGATGCTGAGCGCGGAGATTGTGGCTGAGTTTGTGATTTTCATGATAATGACTGGTTGTACCTCCTAATTGCACGCGCCGTGCCAAGTGAATGTATATTTCCTAAGATGTTATATATAAACAGCTAAATAAGAAATAGCCAGTCCGTTAAAACGTGTTTGCCAGCCGTCGGCGGGAAAATCCCGTCCCAAAATTGGGACAAATGCAAAAGCGCTAGGGCTGTTTGTTCTGTGTATCTGGAAAATGGCTACAATACAGCCGCAGCCAGCACTCAGGTTCGTTCCGCTATCCAAAAGCGGCACTCGTCGGAAAAGTCCTGAACAGCTTTCGTTTCCCGAGCGATTTCCACGCGCATCGCATCATAGGTCGGATTCCACCCTGTTGCGACGAGATCGTCCAAAATCTCCGTCCTATTTGGCAGGTGCATGAAGGTTCGGCCATTTTCGTCTTCGAAATAGCGGTCGCCAAATTCCACCAGCCGCGAGTCTTGTAGTCCCTCTGACCAGCGCAGTGCTTCGAGTCGCCAAAGGGCTTTCTCGGTGGTGCTGCCGTCGCGGTCGTGCGTGGTGAACAACAACCTCGCCCCAACTCGGCAGACCTTGTGCAGTTCGCGGAGGGCCGCACGCCGATTCTCGCGCCCGGGGATCTGCATTAGGCCATTGAACATGAACAGAGCCCCATCGAAAACCGCTTTGTCATCCATTAAATGACGATCGTCTGTACCATTTTCCCCGGAGTCGGTCCGGCGTTTGTCATTTAACGGATGACAAACTTTCGGGAGAGAGGCGCTGAGGCGGGTAGCGTCGGCGTGAAAGAAGCGAATGGATTGGGCGCCGCGGTCGGCAGCGAGAGCGCGTGCTTGTTGGAGGAGTTCTTCCGCGAAATCGAAGGCGGCTAAATTTTGATAACCTTCTTGCCACAGTCCGAGGGTTACGCGACCGGAGCCGCAGCCAGCCTCGAGCAAGCGGGCGGATTTGTCGCTAAAGATGCGTTCGATAAGGATCCGTTCGGACTTCCACAACCCGAGAAAGTGCGCCGCGCGCGTGTAGTGAACGACGGCAACAGGATCGTTGAAATCGGCGCGGACGGTTGAGCTGGTGATTTTCTCGGAAGACAAATTTTGCAACGCTTGATTCTAGGCGTGGAGTTTTGAAAACAAACACTGCGAAAGAACGCCAGAGGAGGCCATCAGGTTTGGCGGTTCTTCGCTCTTCGTGTTGAACTCTATTTCTTTTTCCAGGCGGCGAGGAACATGCCGTTGGCGGTGTACTCGTGGGGCCAAAGGATGAGCTGCGGCGATTTTTCGAGAACCGGAATGGGCTCAAGTTCTGGGTGGGCGGCGGCAAAGGCGTTGGCGATGGCGGTCGTTTCGGAATTGGCGAGGGTGCAAACGGCAAAAACGAGCCGGCCGCCGGGTTTTAGCGAGCCGGCGACATTTTCGAGGAGCAGGCGCTGCACGGCCGCAAGCTCGGTCACATCGTCAGCCGAGGTAGTCCAGCGGGCGTGGGGATTTCGCTGCCAAGTTCCAATGCCGCTGCAAGGTGCGTCGACGAGAATGCCGTCGAATTTTGTTTTGGTCGGGAGTTTGGCCGAACCATCCCAAAGCGCAGTTCGGAAGTTGAAAACCTTCGCGCGCGCGGCGCGTTGTTTCAGTGTGTGGAGCCGACGCTCGGAGCGGTCACTGGCCCAGATCAGGCCCTTGTTTTGCATCAGATCCGCCAGGTGAAGCATTTTCCCACCTTCCCCCGCGCAGGCGTCCCACCACGTCTCGCCAGGTTTCGGCGCACAGGCCAGACCGACGAGTTGGGAGGCGAGATCCTGAATTTCAAACGAGCCATTGTGAAAGGCCGGGGTAAGAAACAGATCCTGAGCGCCGCGATAGCGGAGCGCATCGGGCGCGTGGGGCGTTGTTTCGCAGTTGCCAAGCGTTGAAGCTAGCTTCTCGGCGGTGCCCGGGCGAGCGCGCAGCCAGAGTGCGGGTTCCGACTGCAGCTGGCGGAGTGTTTCGGCGGGGAAGTCGACCTCGTTGCGGGCCCACGTGGGGACGGCGCGGGCGGCTAGCGTTTCAATTTTCACGCTTTGGGGATTCTTATCGAAGCGCTCCTGAAGTTTAAGCGCCTCCTCCACCTGTTTTTGCGCCGAGGCTTTTTCGTCGAGCCACAACAACCAGCGGAAGTAAGTAAACACGGCGCGGCTGACAGCCCGCTTTTCACGTGGCCCAAGACGGTTGACGTTCCCCATATACTTACGAAGGGCGGCGTCGGCGCGGAGTTCAGGCGTAATCGTAGCGAGTACGCGGGAGGCGTGGTTGAGCGTGAGCGAATCGGTCATGTACGCGATTATCAGACACCGGTGCGGCCCAAAGGGGAAGCCGCGAATTAGCCGGACTGCGGGCGTTGGTTTAGAACGTCGTCGATGGCCTCGCGCAGATCGGCAACGGTGAACGGCTTGTTCAAGATCTTGGGACGGCCGCCGGGCAGATCGAAAACCTTCGGATTTGCCCAAGACTCGCTGTAGCCCGAAATCAAAATCACGGCGAGTTGGGGCTTTTCCTCACGCAGAGTTCGCGCCAGATCGACGCCGCTGAGACCGTTGGGCATCATGATGTCGCTGATCAACACGTCGAATTGCTCCTTCGAAGAGTTCCAGATCGACAGCGCCGAAACACCGTCTGACGCGACCACGTGTTCCAGTTCATAGCGACCGAGGAGTTTTTGTAACATTCGTTGAATGAGCGGATCGTCTTCGGCGACCAACACGCGATGAGGACGTCTCACGTTGTGAGTCTGAGCCGCTTGTCCTGTCTTGTCTTTCACCGGGTTAGGTGCCGGCGCTTTGGCGGCGGGGTGGTAAATGGTAAACGAGGTTCCTTTGCCCACAGTGGATTCTGCCTGAATCCAGCCACCATGCTGCTTCACGAGAGAATAAACGGTCGAAAGGCCCAAGCCGGTTCCCTTGCCGACCGCTTTAGTGGTAAAGAAAGGTTCGTAAATTCTCGGCAGAACTTCGGGAGGAATTCCCGTGCCGGTGTCCGTCACCTTCAAAACTACGTAACAACCCGGGCTGGCCTCTGGATTTGACGCCGTGCTGGTGGCATCGATTTCGACGCGGCTGGCGGTGATGGTGATTCGGCCTCCATTGGGCATCGCGTCGCGCGCGTTGACCACGAGATTTACGATTATCTGCTCCAGGTTTGCGGGGTCGGCCTCGATCGAAGGAAGTCCGGGCGGGATGAACCAATCGATGGCGATATTGGTGCCAATGAGTCGTCGTATCAGCGATTGAAGGCCGGCGACTATGATTGAAAGCTCAAGGCGCTCTGGCCGAACCACTTCTTTCCGGCTAAAAATCAGCAACTGGCGAACAAGTGAGGAAGCGCGTGAGGCGGCGGTCTGCACGGGCTCCAGCATCTGGCGCGTAGGCTGGTCGGTGTGGGCGGCGAGAAGCTCGGAAATGTAACACTGGATGACGGTGAGGAGATTGTTGAAATCGTGCGCGATGCCGGCGGAGAGCTGTCCGACCGCTTCGAGTTTTTGGGACTGACGCAGTTGCTGTTCGGTCTCGATTTGGGTGGTGACGTCGCGGAGCACGACGATCGCGCTTGGACGGGCTGTCATCGGTATGCTGCGGGCCGATAAGCGCAACTGGCACTCGCGTCCGGCCGTGTTTCGCCACGCGAACGGGTGCTCGTCGATCGGCTTTCCCGCCCGCAGCTGCAGAACTAAATCATCCCATTTATCCCGGCCTAGTCCGGAGAAGACTTGTTCGGCGGTGAGTTTTGGCAGATCAGCCGCGGTGATACTGAACTGAGCTTCAAAAACTTTGTTAACGTTGAGGAATCGCGACTCTTCGAGATTGACGATGGCTTGAGCCAACGGGCTTGCGTTGAAAGCCTCGATGAAACGTTCTTCAGCCTCGTCGAGCTGATAAGTGCGTCGGCGCACGAGTTCGTCGAGCCTTTGCACGTGTTCGGCGTTGTCCTGCGCGAGCTGCCACTTGCGAGAAAGCGCGTGAGCGAGCTGGAGAACTTCGATTTGATCGAACGGCTTTTTCAGGATCAGAAGGTTGTCGGATTGGCCGACCCGCTGGGAAATTGCGGCCCAGCTGTGATCGGAATAGGCCGTGCAGATCACGATTTGGATATGGGGATCAGTTGCCCAAATATGACGGATGGTTTCCAAGCCGTCCCAGCCGGGCGGTATCCGCATGTCGACAAAGGCGACGGCGTACGGCTGACGTCTTGCGAGTGCATCGATCACCATCGCGAGGCCCTCTTCGCCCTGCGTGGCGGAATCGACGGTGAAGGTACTGCCGCCGCTGGGCTCCTTGGGTGGGGGTGCTCCGAAGATCGCGCTCACGAGCGAGTTGATTCGATTCGTGGAGTTTGATCCAGGGGCCAGAATTTTGCGGAAATCCTCGTGGATCGACGGTGTGTCGTCGATTACCAGAACGCGGTAGTTGCGGGATTCGTTGGCCATCAGGAAAAAGGCAGCCGGGGTGCCGCTGGTCGGCGCCGAGGCTGCGTCTGTTGAAGGTTAAGTGCCGGTTGAAATTGGTACGGGAGCCTCTCGCGTCTGGAGGAGTGTTTCATGTCAGCTCCTTTTTTTCTGAGCTATTGGTTCGGGTGGGGGCGATGGGAAGGACGAGCGTGAAGCGCGCGCCCAAACCAGGCCCGCGGCTTTCAACTTTGATTTCACCACCGAGCGTTTGGGCTGCGAGCGCGCCTGAGTGAAGGCCGAAGCCGTGTCCGTCCTTGCGAGTGGTGAACCCGTGGTGGAATATCTTTTTAAGATCTTCCGACGCGATGCCGATGCCGTTGTCCCGTACGGAAAATTCAACCATCCCCGATCTACTAGAAAGATATAAATCGATTTGGCGCTCAGCTGGATCGAGTGGTTTCACGGCCTGCACGGCATTGGTCGTGAAATTCACCAGAATCTGCATCACCAAATGCCGGTCGGTCTGCAACGGTGGCACCTCCTCGAAGTGGCGGTTTAATTGCACCTCGTGGCGCACGAACGAACCATGTGTTATCTTCAGTGCTTCCTCAAATAGCTCGATTGGCTTCACGGCTTGCAGAAGGCCGCCGGCTTTTGCGAAACCTTGCTGGGCAGACACGATTTGTTTGACGTGATCGACGTTGTGAATGAGCTGGGCGGCTTCTTTGGCGATAGCGTGATGGTCCTGAGGAAGCTGCCGGGCGATTTCCATCAGAAGGGAAGGCACGAGCTGCCCCCGCGGGTCCGACGCGAGGAACTGCGGTAGGCTGGCGCCCTGGGCCTGCATCAACTCGCCCACCTGTTTGAGGACTTCAAGGCGGGGACTTTCTGTGAGCCCGTTTTGAATGAGGTTGGCGGAAATGTTGATCGAGTTGAGCACGTTGCCGACGTTGTGGAGAACGCCGGTGGCGACTTCTGCGCGACCGGCTTCGCGCGAGAGCTGCATCAGCTGACGTTGAGCTTCGGCGAGCTCCCGGTTAGCCGCTTCGCGCGCTGCGATTTGATCCTGCAACGCGCGTGTGCGTTCCTGCACTCGTTGCTCGAGTGTCTCGTTGGTTTCTTTCAAGGCTCGGTCGCGTCGGAGAAGCGCCTCTGTCATGCTGTTGACGGACCGGGCGAGCTGGCCCAACTCATCGGTTCGGTCGGTGGAGGCACGTGCCGAAAGATCGCCTTCAGCGACTTGGCGAACCACGTCCTGAAGATCGAGAATCGGTTTCAGCAAGTACCGTGCGTAGAGGATCATCACGCCCAGGCCGATCACCGTAAAGACGAGCGCGAGCAGTCCCGTTTGGAAGTAGACGCGGCGCACGCTTTGGTCGTACGTATCCAGAGACAAGCCCACGTGGATCCAGCCCCATTCGATTCCCGAATAGCTGAACGGCTCGGAGAAGTTGAACGAGGGACGCTGAAAAAGCAGTGTCGGGCCCATGCTCGTGCGAGTCGTCCGTCGGGTCGGGAGCCAAACATCGGAGAGCGTCAGCGTTCTCCAACCGGAGCGGTCGTGGATGAGTGAAAAGCCGTCGTTTCGGGTGAGAATAATGTAGCTGATCGAGCGGTCGCCCTTGAGCATCTCGACGCATTGATCGACGACGCTGCTGTAGTCTTCATTTACCACGGCGGCAGAGGTGATGTTGCGGAGGGAAACAGCGACACCGTATGCTTTTGATTGTAGGTTTTCCTGGAACACGCGCTTCTGTTCCGGGATGAGCGCGAGGGCAAACGCGACTACGGTGGCGGTGGTGATGAGCCAGCCAAGAAGGGCGGTGCGCCAGGTTATCTTTCGCCACCAAATCATGATTTTGGATAACTCAAATGGTTTTGTTCGGCCGTGGTCTGGATGTGTGCAGCCGCGGGTGAGCGTAAGCGCCGCTGGGTTTCGAGGAGTTCGCGCACAGAGGCAATGTGCTCTTCTGTGATTTCGCTGATCTTGTCGCACTGAAAGATCATCAGGATTTGTTGGCCTGAAGTGGTGTCCTGGGCGTTGACGGCGGCCTTGATGGTTTGCTCGAAAAGGGAAGGGGGCATCCCGGCCCTGAAGCACGTCACGGCGGGGATTATTTCTGGCGAAGTCGCGATCACTCTCAGGTCTTTGTGCAGCTGAGGGTTCAACTCAGTCATGACCTTGAGCCCGGTTAGGGTGACGATACAGGCGTCGGCTTGTTGAAAGAAAACGGGGAGTACTGTCCGTGATGGTTTAGTCGTTGAGACGACAGATCCGAAAAAATCCGGCGCCTGCTCCAGGCCATTCGATGCGAGCAAAACATCCAACCAGAGGTTAGAGAGAAGACCACGAAGACTCGCGTAGATGAACAATCGTTTTCCACGGAGGTCCGCGATGGTTCGCCAGGGTGAATCTTGCCTTACGACGAGAACGTATTGCTCGGTTTGCGACCCGCCCATGGCGGCGACGATCATGCGGGGGTAGGTTGATCCGGCGGGGAGCGAGAGATACTCCGCGGTCGTCAACGACACGATGTCGGCGGTGCCTCCCGAGAAAGCTTCGGCCACGGTTTGAGGGGAATCGTACACGCCGGGTTCTTCGGAAATAGAAAGGTTGGCGTTGGACGCTAAAAGCAGCGCATAGCTTTTTACCGCGGCCCGGGTGTCGGCTTCGTTGAGATCGACAAACATCGAGCGCGTGAAGCCCATCTTGATTCGCTCGCTGGCTTTTTCGGCCAGCGAGGGCGACGACGCTGAGAGGAACATGACAGAAAGCAGAATCGCCCGCGCAGCGAAGAGTCGCAGTGTTGCCAACTTTGCCTGTGAGCGGGCGGTCATGCTGTCGTGAGTCGAGATGGGTTGAACGGGTTTTGGTGAAAGAGGATAGTTCGTTTTCCTCGAAGGGCCGCGTGTTCTCTTCGAGAAGTGCCGGCGAACATGGGGCGATTTTTTGTACGCGGTTTCATCGCTTCAGGCGGGCCGCGTTTTCGGCGTTGCGATTGAGCGCCGCCACCCGTGCAGCGTACTCGGCCGGACAGCGCTCCGAGTATTCCTCAAGCAGTTTCAGGGAGATGGTGAGATCCGCCGCGGGCCGTTCTTCGACTTGGGGACTCTGAAAAATGAGAAGCGTCTGCTGCCCGTAGGGTGTTTGATGTAGCCGGCAGAAAACCTTAATCGATTTGTCCTTCAACGAGCTGGGGCAACCGCTCCGAAACGCGAAGATCGAAGGCAGGTAAGGCTGCGATCGCGCCAAGATTCGGAGATCGCGGCCGATTTGAGGGTTGAGTTCGACGACAATGCGGTATGCGCGTTCGGTGACCAAGCAGGCGTCGCTCTGGTGAAAGAATACGGGCAAAACTGCTTTTGCCGCCTTCGGAATCTCAGAAACAGTCGAGACGAACCGATCGAGAGTGGGAAGTGATGCTTTCGCCAATTCTACGTCGATCCAGGGACGCGCCAAGGTCATGCGTGCCCCGGTGAGGCAGTTCATGCGCTTGCCTTTGAGATCTGCGAGATGGCTGATGGAACTCTCTTTGTGGACAAGGAGCAGGTAGGTTTCCCTGTAATCGCCACCGTAGGTCGCGACAAGGAGCCGATCGAATTCCGACTTTTTTCGAAGAATATCGTATTCGTCGAGCGGAAGCGCGATCGCATCGACCAGGCCGTCATTGACTGCCTGCAGCGACTCTTCGAGGTTGGCGGTAACAAGTGGATCCGGATCAGCATCGATTCCGTGCTCTCGCGCGATCGTAGAGGCGAGGGCTTTGACCGACGCACGAGCGTCGGACTCGTTCAGTCCGGAAAAGACGTTTGAACTGAAGCCCAATCGGAGGACCTCGTTTGGTTTGGGAGGGTGCGCCGGATTCTGACCAAACGAAACTGCTCCTGCCAGGGCGCTGAAAAGCAGGTTGAGGGTCGCCAGCGAACGGCGAAGCGGCGTGTAGGGGGATAAAAGACGATAGTGGCCGGTGCTCATTCGAGGGCTAGGGCGCGTTCTGAATCTGGCGCGAGATCTCCTTGCCGATCACGAGGGTGAGCTGCGATTGCAGGACGGCGTGGTCGTAACGGTTTTTATAAAACTGGGCGCTCATCATCGCTTCTATCAGTTGCGCGCGAATCACTTTCTCGGTATCGACCAGTTCGTTTTGGTAGGCGCGGACGTTGAGCTCGCGGTTTTCCACAGCGGCCTGCATCGCGGCTTGGGTGGCATCGCTGGCCTTGCGGGCGGCGTCTAGCCCGAGGAAAAGATCTTTGATTTGCAGGCCCAACCCTTCCTGCAGGAGGAAACGTTGTTCCCGGAGCTTGGAAAGGCGAGCCTTGGCCTCGGTGACTTTGTTTTGGGTGAGGAATCCTTCGAACAGGGGAATCTCGATGCCCACGCCGAGCGTCCAGCCTTCTTTGTTTCGGTCGGTGGCCATGCCGGAGTCGTAGCTGTTCCACCACTTGTGGAGATTGCCGGTGAGCGCTAGTTTTGGAGAATGTCCGCTTCGGGCGGTTTTTACCGCGCCTTCGCCGGCGGCGAGGCCGGCCTCGAGGCTTTTCCAGTCCGGGCTGAACTCGTAGGCGGTGGACACGAGCGCGTTGAGAGCGATCTCGATCGGCCCGAAGGGGATCTCGCTATCGGCAGGCTCGACGCTGGCTTGCCAAGGCATGCCCATGGTATTGGCGAGCGCGGCTTTGGAGATGGCTTCGTTTTTGGCGAGCTGCGCAACCAGCGCGCGGATGGACTCGACCATAACCTTGTTATCGAGGTAATCGGCTTTGGTCACGCGGCCGCCGCCGCCTTGAAACATCGTTTCGGTGAGCTTCAAAGTGGCATCCATGCGCTCAAGCGTGTCGGCTCCCAGCTGATGAAGCTGGCGGGCGAGAATGGCTCCGAAATACATGCGCCGCACGCTATCGACGACTTCGAGATCGGTGCGCCGCGCTTCTTGCTTCATCGCTTCGACGTAGGCGCGACCCTGCTCCTTCAGCCCCTGGCGCAGGCCGCCGTCGAACAACAACCATTGCAAATCGACCGAGGCGACGTACGAGTCGGGGTTCATGAGTTTTACGTCTTGGGCGGGCACGGGAAAGACCTGAGCCTCTGTCGTGATCGACTGAGCGGGCACACTAACGGGAAGCTGCACCGCGGTCGGCCCGAGCACGCCAGCGGGTACTGTGATCAATGCGGTGGAGGCCGGCGTGTTGATCGTCTGCGCCGGGATGACCATGTTTGAGGCGGGGAAGAGAAAATTGGGCGCCTCATCCATGCGTTGATAGCCGGCTTGGGCTTTGAGTTGAGGCCAGTAGGCGGAAAGCGCCTGGCGGTGTTGCGCCTCCGCCGCCGCTACGGCGAAGCGCGAGGCAGGCCTCCGCCGGTTGTTCTGCAGGGCGGTTTGCACGCACTCTTCGAGAGTAAATCTCCTCAGCGACGTGCTCTCCGGGGTGTTTGTCGAAGAGGCTTGCTGGGCCGCAAGTGGACTCGTGCACGCGAGTGCGAAAAGGATGCTCTGCCACGCGCGGCGGGAGAAGATCATGCGGCTCATATAAATAGAGATATTGGCTGGATAGGCTTAAAACCGCCGCGAACCGGACGGTGGAACGCAGCGAATCGGGCGGTCGAACGAGTTCTTCCGGGCTTGGAAGTTCCGGCCCGAAAAACGGCGCAACGACGACCGGGCGAAGCGCTCGTTATATAACGTCTCGCCGGAGGGTTAGCTTGAGTTCTTTAGCTCCCAAACTTGGGCGCAATTCCCCGGATGCGGCCGGGGTAAAATACCTCAGTTAGCCGGTGCGTTTTGCCCAGCGCTTGTCTTGTTTGAGTTCGAGGCGCTTGGTCTCGATTTCGATCCCGACAACGGCGGGGTGTTGCCGAAGCTGTTGGAACTTGGCGGGATTTAGTTTCCACCCGAGCGCGCTGCTCGCTTCCGAGACGACGGTGGCGCGTTGCTCGAACACGAACGCGATGGAAATTTTTGTATCGCCGACGTTTTTGTTGAGCGTTTCCCGGAGCAGTTGGAGGAAATCGTTCAACTGCGCGTGCTGCGGATCGACGAGCCAAGTCACGCGTTTGACCGAGCCGGAAACGAAGTTCTCCAGCGGGTAGCACTCCTTCACGTTGATGCGCGCACCGTCCTGGCCGACGATGATGTTGCCCTGCACGAGCACGGGCGTGTTTTCGATGAGGTTTATGGAGTACGCGGCATAGGCGTCGGCAAACATGTTGAGCGCGATCGCGCCGCCCTTCGTCGCGAGCGTAAAGGCGGCCCAGGGCCGGTTGTCCTTCTTTGAAAGCTTTTTGGCGATGTTGCCTGGTATGCCGCAGAGTCGGAATTCGGTTCGATCGGGTTGGTTCAACAACTGGTTGACGGGGAACGTGTCGATCGCTTCGGCGAGGCCGGCGTAGGCGTTGAGCGGGTGGCCGGAAACGTAGAAGCCGAGCAGTTCCTTTTCGAATGTGAGGCGCTCGTTGGAGGTGAAATCGTCGGGAGCGTCCTGGATCGCGGACGCGGACAGACGGCCAGGCTGGCCGTCCCTGCCTTTTTTAGGTGCAGGCTTCGGTTCGTCCAGCATGTCGAGCATGCTGAATTGACCCGCGGCGCGGTCGCGAGCCTGTGAGGCGGCACCGGCAAGAGCGCCGTCGATGCCGTCGAAGAGTTTTTTGCGCGAGGCGCCGCTGTAGTCGAAGGCGCCGGTCTTCGCGAGATGCTCAAGCACGCGCTTGTTGATGGCGCGGCCGTCGACGCGCTTCACGAGGTCTTCAAAATCTTTGTACGGGCCGTTCTTGTCGCGTTCCTCAATGATCTTCTGCGCGGCTTGTTCGCCGACGCCCTTGATGCCGGCCAGGCCGAAACGAATCTTATCGCCAACCGGTGTGAAGTTTTCGCGCGATTCGTTGATGTCGGGGCCGAGCACGACCAGACCCATCGCTTCGCATTCCGCGATGAAGTGGGAGACTTTTTCCGCGTTGCCGAGTTCGGCCGTGAGCACCGCGGCCATGAACTGCACCGGGTAGTTGGCTTTCAAATACGCCGTCTGATATGCGACCATCGCGTAGGCGGCGGAGTGCGACTTGTTGAAGCCGTACTGCGCAAACTTGTTGAGCAAATCGAAGATCTCGTTGGCCTTCTTTTCGTCGATATTGTTGAACTGCTTGGCGCCGGCGACGAACTTCGTGCGCTCCTTCGCCATGGCTTCGGCGTCCTTCTTGCCCATGGCGCGGCGGAGCATGTCAGCGCCACCGAGCGTGTAGCCGGCGATGACACGGGCGCATTCCATAACCTGTTCCTGATAGACAATAATGCCGTAGGTCTCCTTGAGAACCGGTTCGAGCAGCGGGTGCGGATACTCGATCGTCGCAGGGTCTTTTTTGCCGCGCGCGTAATCGGGGATGAACTGCATCGGACCCGGTCGGTACAGCGCGGAAATGGCGTTGATGTCGTCGATGTTGGAAATGCCGACGAGTTTCGACGCGTTCTGCATGCCGCCCGACTCGAGTTGGAACACGCCCACGGTTTTGCCGGAGTTGAGCAACTTGTACGTGACCGGATCCTCAAGCGAAATTGTTTCTATGTCGAAGTTCGGGTTGACTGTGCGGCGGACGTTCTCGACCGCGTCGGAGATGACGGTGAGCGTCTTGAGGCCGAGGAAGTCCATCTTGAGCAGGCCGAGCTTGCCGACGGCGGCCATGTCGTACTGCACGGTGACGTCGCCTTCCTGCAACGTGAGCGGGACAAACTCATCGAGCGGTTTATCCGTGATGATGATGCCCGCGGCGTGTTTGCCGGTATTGCGCACCATGCCTTCGAGCACGCGAGCTTGGTCGACGATTTTTTTGGCGACGGGATTGCGGTCGATCTCGGTGCGAAGTTCGGCGGACTTGGTGATGGCGTCTTCGAGTGAGATATTGAGTTCGTCGGGAATCATCTTCGCGAGGCGGTCGGCTTCGGCGAAAGGCAAATCGTGCACGCGTGAGACGTCGCGGATGACCATTTTTGCGCCGAGCGTGCCGTAGGTGATGATGTTCGAGACGCAGTCCTTGCCGTATTTTTCGCGGACGTAATTGATGACCTCTTCGCGACGGCGCATGCAGAAGTCGATATCGAAGTCAGGCGGTGAAACGCGTTCGGGATTTAGGAAGCGCTCGAACAGCAGGCCGAAACGGATCGGATCGATATTGGTGATGGCGAGTAGATAGGCTACTAAACAGCCGGCGCCGGAGCCGCGTCCTGGGCCGACGGGAATATTGTGCGCCTTGGCCCAGTTGATGAAGTCCCAAACAACAAGGAAGTAATCGACAAAGCCCGTGACGTTGATGATCGCCAGCTCGTAGCCGGTGCGCAGCACGAGCAACTCCTCGGGCGTGAGTCCCGAGTAATCGGGCGCCTTCGGTTTTTCGCCGGCCGGGAGATTCGTCAGCTTCGCCAGTCGTTCGGCGACGATCGGATGAACCGCGACGGATGCGTGATCGACGTTGTAACGCTTCTTCAATCCCTCGACGCACAGGTCGAACAGGTAGGTTGGCCGGTCGACCTTGATCTCTGGCGGTAGCGGATATTTCGGGTAGCGTTCGCTGCCTTTCGGAAACGGAATTGCCAAGTCGCACATTTCCGCAACGAGCTGCGTATTGATGAGCGATTCGGGGACTTCGCCGAAGAGCTTTGCCATTTCATCCCGCGACTTTAGGAAAAATTCCTTCGTGTCGAAACGCATGCGGTTTTCGTCGGCGATCTTGGCGCCCGTTTGGATGCAGAGCATGGCGTCATGCGGGCCGGCGTCGGACGCGTTGACGTAGTGAACGTCGTTTGTGCAGATGACCTTGAGGTTAAATTCTTCGGCGAGCTTGAGCAGGCCCGGGATGATCTTGCGCTGTTCGGGAATGCCGTGGTCTTGGATTTCGATGAAGAAGTTCTCGCGTCCGAAGACGTCGACGAGGCGCGCCGTGGCTTTGCGGGCGTCTTCTTCGCGGTCGTGGAGCAGGTGTTGCGGGACGATTGCGGCCAAACAGCCGCTAAAAGCGATCAGCCCGCCGGAATATTTTGTGAGCGTTTCCCAATCCGCGCGCGGCTTGTAATAGAAGCCTTTCAGATGCGCGTCAGAGACGAGTTTGAGCAGGTTTTGGTAGCCCTGAAGATTCTTTGCGAGCAGGCCGAGATGGTAATAGCTTTTGCCATCTTCAGCGCGGCCGTTTTTGTCCAAGCGCGAGTTCTCAACGAGGTAAATCTCGCAGCCGATAAGCGGCTTTATGTTCTTATCTTTAGCGGCCTTATAAAATTCGATTGCGCCGAACATGTTGCCGTGATCGGTGAGAGCGAGCGCGGTCATCCCCAGCGATGAAGCGCGGTCCATCAGGCGGTCGATACGGCAGGCGCCGTCCAGCAAACTGTAATCGGTGTGGACGTGGAGATGGACGAAGTTTTTATCGGCGGAAGACACGGCTCACAGCGAACGACGGATGCTCGTTTTTTTCAAAGGGGAAAATACGGTTGACGCTGGAAAATTTATTCTGCCTATTCGTCGTCTTTTTCCGTTCACCAACCCGTCCGAAAACATGTCCATCGAAATCAAAATCCGCAAAAACGAGCCCGTAGATCGTGCGCTCCGTCGCATGAAGAAGAAGCTCGATCGCGAGAACATCATCAAGGGTGTCCGCGCCAAGCGCTACTACGAGAAGCCGTGCGAAAAGCGCCGTCGCAAGGAGAAGGTTCAGGCCTTCACCGCCATGCTGCGCCGCCGCCACGAAGGCTAAGCCTTCTGCGCGATTTGCTCACTTTCACGACCGCTCTCCAAAAACGGAGGGCGGTCGTTTTTGCTTTTTGGCGTTGCGGGGACGACCGAGGAACCGTCTGTTAGGCGGCAAGTCTCTGTCCTAGGTTAACTCATTGAAGCCAACGCTTTCACTTTCCACCTGCTGGTGTTCCGCGCGTCACAACGATGGCTACGAAATGCTTTGCGAGATCGCCGATCTCGGCTTCAGCCACGTGGAACTGAGCCACGGTATTCGCATCACGCTCGTTCCGGGGATTCTGAAGGCGATCGACGAGAAAATCATCAAGGTTGGCTCGACGCATAACTTTTGTCCGCTCCCCACCGGCATCACGCAAGCCGCACCGAACTTGTTTGAGCCGTCCGCTGAAGAATCGCAAGAGCACGATCAATGGTTGCGGCAGACGAAGCGCTCGATCGAATTCGCTGCGCAGGTAAACGCGCGTGTGCTCGTGATGCATTTGGGCAGCACGAAATTTGCGATGGGCAACCCGGCTCGAAAGCTCGAGGCGTACGCCGACAAACATCCCGCGTTCAACGCCAACAGCGACGCCGCCTACAAAAAGTTGCTCAGCGAGGCGCTCGCCAAGCTTCGCAAACGCATGCCCGCGGCTTGGGAGCGCGTGAAAATGAGCATCGAGGAAGTGCGCGCTTTTGCTGCAGAGCGCGGCGTCGCGCTCGGCTTTGAGAACCGCGAGAAGTTCGAAGAGCTTCCGCTGGACGACGATTTCGACAAACTCATTTACGGCGTCACGCAGCCGAACACCGTTGGCTACTGGCACGACACCGGCCACGCCGAGATCAAGCAGCGCATGGGTTTGCTAAAACACCGAGAGCATTTGGAAAAAAATGCTGCGTACCTGATCGGCTTTCACCTGCACGACGTCGATGTTGAGGGCCGCGACCACCGCCCGGTTGGCGACGGCACGGTCGATTTTGAGATGGTTAGCTCATTTTGGAGGCCGCACCACTTGCTAGTTCTGGAATTTAGCCCGAGAATTGCCGTCGAAGACGTTAAGCAATCCAAGCAGCGCGTCGAAGCACTGCTGAAGTAATAACTCCCTCCGATGAAAAATATTCGATTAGGCGTGTTCTGTGTCTGTTTTAGTTTGTTGGCGACCGTTGTCTCGATTCGTGCCGACGGTGAAAAACCCGCGGCCGCGGCGCCGGCCTCGACGGTGGATTCCCAAGTCGGTCCTATCGTTGAGAAGATCAAAAACAAAGTCCAGGCGGGAGCCCGGAGCGAAGCTGCGCTTTCGGACGAGTTGAAAGCGCTCGATGCGGTGGTCGCGAGTCACAAGGGTGAACAATCCGAAGATCTCGCGCAGGTGCTCATGCTCAAAGCGGCGATCTACCTTCAAGTGATCCAAGATCTGGACAAGGGCGAGGCGGTGTTGAAACAGGTCAAAACGGATTTTCCCAACAGCGAGCCCGCGAAACACATGGACGAGCTTCTCAGCGGGATCGCCGCTCAGAAAAAAGCCCAGCAGATACAGGCTGCCTTGAAACCGGGCGCTGCATTTCCCGATTTCGAGGTGAAGGATATCGCTGGGAAACCTCTCTCTATCGCTAAGTACAAGGGCAAGGTGGTGCTGGTCGATTTCTGGGCGACGTGGTGTGGGCCTTGCGTGGAAGAATTGCCCAATGTCGTCGCCGCCTACGAAAAATTCCACGGCAAAGGCTTTGAGATCATTGGCGTCAGTCTCGATGAAGACGAAGCGAGGCTGAAGGCGTTCATCGCCGAGAAAAAAATGACCTGGGCGCACTATTTCGACGGGAAGGGCTGGCAGAGCGAGCTGGGCCAGAAATACGGAATTACTGGGATTCCCGCCACGTTCCTCCTCGATCGCGCCGGCAAGATCATTGCCAAGGATCTTCGTGGTGAGGAACTCGCGGCGATGCTGGAAAAAGAGCTCGGCAAATAAGGTCCCGTCGAGTGGTAGGGCCGGACCAGCCGGCCAACCCCGATTGGAGGATTGAGGTGGTTCGGGAAAGGACGATCAAGGCTGGTCGTCCCTACCTCTTGTTTTGTGGATCAAACGGTGGCGTGGGTACTCCTTGCACGCGGGTTTGGGAGTGCGACGTGAAACGCAATGCGAACGTCGAGAATGCTGGCGGCGTCGAAACACCTCGTACGATTTAGGCTTTCGCGTAAATCATGGCCGATTTGCGGCGGTTCCCAGAAGCGTTGCTACGAAGCCGATTTGGCGGAGAGCAGTTCGCCGATCCAGCGTCGGTGCGGGCCGGAGAGCGTGATCGACGACAATTCGTCGAGCGGCACCCACACCAGCTCGGGATTTGTTTTCACCGCGGCAAACTGGCGGCTCGTCAGCGTGTGTTTGAAAATGACTTCGGTGATCGCGTAACGGGTGATGCTGCGGCGACGCACCGCGAGCGCTTCCTCCTTGGCGAAGGCCTTTTCCTCAAGCCCGAGGTCGGCCGCCTTCGGTAACTCGTGTTGGTTTGCCAGGCGCTTCGCAGACGCGTGCGCGCGGTGCAAAAGCAGGCGGCCTTCGCTTTCGCACCAGACGCGAGTGACGGAGACTTGCTCGATCTTTTTTGCGGCGAGCTTCGGAAAGCGCTCTGGCTCTCCAGATTTTCCTGCTTCACAAAACTTCAACACCGGGCAAACGGTGCAGAGCGGATTTTGGCGGAAGCAAACGGTTGCGCCCAGCTCCATCATCGCCTGGTTGTGGTCGCCGGGAGACTCGCGCGTCAACAACGCTTCGGCCAGCGGCGTGAAGGCTTTGGCCGCGCTTGCCGAATCGCGAAACTCGGTGTCGTCGGCCGTGAGCCGCGCTAGGATGCGCACCACGTTCCCATCCACACAGGCTGCCGGCACATGGCAGGCGATGCTGGTGATCGCCGCGGCGGTGTACGGGCCTACGCCGGGAAGTTCACGCCACGCTTCGGGCGTCGTCGGAATTGTGGGAAGAGCGGCCACGGCCTTGCCGAGTTTGTGCAGATTGCGCGCTCGCGAGTAATAGCCGAGCCCTTCCCACAGTTTCAGCACTTGCTCCTCCGAAGCGTTGGCCAGCGCTGCGAAATCCGGCAGCTCTTTCAGCCAGCGCGCGAAGTAGGGCAGCACGGTTTTCACCTGCGTTTGCTGCAGCATGAATTCGCTCACCACCGTCTTGTAAACCGACGGCGACTCCCGCCACGGAAGTTTCCGCTGATGCACGCGATACCAGCCGAGCAACGCCTCTTGAAACGCTTTGGTTTGCGATAGGAGATGCGATTTCGGATCGGCCATGCGCGATGGCCGGAAAACGTCAGCGCGAGCGCAAGAAGAAAGCGCTACGCCATCGATCGGGTTCTGTGTCCGTGATGAAGCCGACCTCCAAGTCGACCGCGATCTATCGAGCAGATCCCGGAGCGAACGACCAAGGCGGTTCGTCCCTACCCCAGTAATAGCATGCTTTCTCGAGGGTAGGGACGGACTGCCAAGCCGTCCTTTAGGCGGCGAGCCGTGAACGAAAGGCGCGGATAGAGCAGGCTGCTCGTGCCTACCTTGGATATGGTAGCGCTGAGCCGCCACTCTCGCCGTCAGTTCTTGATCGTGGTGTCTGGATTGGCGCGTGCCGGGACGACGGGCGAAGTTTTCAAAAACACTTCTGCTTCTCTTTCGCTGATCACGCCGTTGCCGTCGACGTCGCAGCCGCGCACGAATTGGTTAAAATCGCGATTCGGACCGCTCGTGATTTTGCGATGAGAGACGTTGACCACGACGAGCCAAACTGAGGAGCGCTCTTCAGGCGCGCGTTGATCGATGCGGCTGGGCACGCTTTTTCTGCGCTCGACGGCGCTGAGGAAGTCTTCTTCCGCTTTCTTTGATTCAAACGTGATGGTTTGTTTTGGCTCATCGACGATTTCCGTCTTCGTGGAGCTGATACAACCTGAGAGAGCGGCAAGACTGGCAACCGCCAGGGCCAGAGCGAATTTGGAGTTAGGCATGGGAAAGAGGTAGGTGTTTCGTTTGATGTAGTTTGTGTATGCCTCCAATTAATACACGGGTGGCGCGTGCGGGTTTCACGAAATTTCTAGGCGTGCTTTTTCGATGGTTTTGTGGCCACTAGAAACATGCCGAAAAAGACAGATCCCGCCGACGCCGATGCGCCGAAAAAACTCTCGAGCTACACTGTGAAGCTCGATGACACGCAGATGGAAAAGTTGAAATCCATCTGTGAGTCGCGCGGTTGGGAGCCGTTTCAAGTCGCCTACACGCGTTTCGCTTTCAAGGCCGATCACCTCAAACTCAACGTCACCGCGTACACCAGCGGCAAGGTCGTGATCGCCGGCAAAGGCACGGAGGATTTTGTGCGCGACGTCATCGAACCCGAAGTCACCGGCGCGGCGAAACTCGGTTACGACGAAGTGCTCCATCCCGATTGGTACGAACCGCACGCCGGCCTCGACGAAAGCGGCAAGGGTGACTTCTTCGGCCCGGTGATCGCCGCAACCGTCGTCGCCGACAAGCCGGCCATCGAAGCTTGGATCAAAGCAGGAGTTAAGGACTCCAAGAAAATTGCCGAGTCGCAGATCATCAAGCTCGACAAACTTATTCGCGAAACGCCCGGCGTGTCGGTGCGCACGTGTTTCAGCGGCATGCCGAAGTATAACCAAATGATGGCGCGCCCGGGGCAAAATTTGAACCGGCTGCTCGCGTGGTTTCACGCGACGGCGTTGAGCGACGCGCTCGATCGCAAGTGGGTGCCGTGGGGCCTGCTGGACCAATTCACGGAGCAGCCGCTCGTGCAGCGCGAACTCGAACGGAAGGAAGTGAAAAACTTCGAACTGCGCATGCGCACCAAGGCGGAAGAAGATCCGGTGGTGGCTGCGGCGTCGGTCGTCGCGCGCGCCGAATACGTGCGCCAAATGCACGAGCTCTCGCAGAAGTTCGGCGGCAAGCTCCAGAAAGGCGCGGGGCCGCTCGTGAAGCAGCAGGCGGCTGAAATCATTCAGAAGTTTGGAGCCCGCGCGCTCGGCGATTTTGCGAAACTCCATTTCCGCACCGCCTACGAAGTGGTTTCGGCTGCCGGCAAGCTCGACGAACTGCCGCTGTCCGAACCAAAAGAACGGATGGAATGGTAAGAGACGGTTCCGCCGATCAAGCCGATCGTGTTTCTGTAGCTGGGGTCGCTGATCCCGGGCAGGTTCCTCCGAGCTGGGAACGCGCGGTCCCTCGCGCGTTGAGCGACGCTGCGTGTCGTTGACTGTATTCTCGAACCAACGCGCAGACATTTACACAACAGTAGTCTCGGCGTAACCGTTGGAAATTGCGCCAGTGCGCCGAGAGCGTTGGGGTTCTGGTGCGGCCGACTCATTGCCCGTGAAAACCCCTTTCGCTCGGTGCCACCGACCAACAAGACAGGGTGGTGCGCTGATTTGTAAAGTCGGACCGTGGTACGTTGGGTGCCGACGGGCCTCTTTTTACACTCGATGAAGTTCCGCTTAGGGCAGATGGCGATTTTCTAAGCGCTGATCGCAATTTCGGAACTGCCGGCGGCTATTTCAGGACCGCCGGTCTCGATTTCACGACTGCTGATCCCGTTTTCACGAACTTCGGCCGCGATTTTTTAACCGCCGATGGCCATTTTTTGAGAGCAGATCGCAATTTTACGACAGCAGATGTCGATTTCACAACCGCCAGTGTCCTTTTTGCGACAACCGATCTCAATTTCACGAGAGCCGATCTTCATTTTATGAGCGCAGATGAAGATTTAATTATAGCCGATGGTCATTTCACGACTGCCGATGTCCTTCGCACGACCGCCGACGGGCATTTTTCGCCTCACGACGGGGTTTTTTTGAAAAAACTGCCCTTATCGAGCACAGGGAGCCGCTTAAGCCGCCATAGATTGGCGATATGAATGGTTTCAGCTGAGGAAAGGTAAGACGGTTATTGAGACTGAGACAGACTGTTCGGTCTGCTTCACTGTCTTCGACTGAGCGATTGTCGCGAGGAAAAACGGACGCGCACGCCGCTTGTTTCCGACGCGGAGAGCGGCGGCAGGCTTTTATCAGACGCCGGGACTTGGTGATCGTCAGCGGAGCGGGGGAAGGCGAATAATGAACAAGACAAACTAGTCCCTATCTGCTATTGCACTCGTTACCCTACGGGCGCTGTTATGCATCTCGCGATTGGTTTAAGCACGGAGCAAGGTGACAATCGACTGATCAAGATCGATTGTTCTGGGTGCAAGAAGATCAACGTAGCAGCGCAAGCCATAGAACTGCGGGAAACATGAAAACCCTAAGCATCCTGCCTGTGTGCGTGAGTTTTCTGCTCGCTGCAACTTTTCACGGGGCGGAACCCCAACCGATTATGAGAGACACTTCGCAAGACATCGGCGCCGTTACGGCGTTTATCGCGGCGATCAATCGTCACGACTTGGCTGCTCTGGAGTGCCTGATGACTGAGGATCATACTTTCATCGACTCTTCGGGGAGACGCGTGTCGGGCCGGAAGGAAATGGTCGCGGGCTGGAAGGCTTACTTCACGATGTTTCCCGATTTCGAGGTGCGCGCTGAAACGATTCAGGTGGATCACGGCGCCGTGGCGATTTTTGGATCTGTTGCGGGAACCTACAACGGGAAGCGGGGCCTCGTAGCCAAAAACCAAATCGCCATGCCCGCCGCCTGGAAGGCGCAGGTGGTGGACGGAAAGGTTAAGCTCTGGCAGGTCTACTGCGACTGGACGGAAGGAATGCGAGTGATTGAGGAAGACAAGAAAAGTGGCTGACCAGGCAGCACCAACGTCGACGCTCCTACGATGACGGGGCCGCCGGGCAAATGAAACGAGGCGACGGAATTCATCGAATCTTCATGAGGATTTCAAACTGACTTCACACAATGCCGGTAGGCTCGGCGTGTGAAATCCAGTTTCGCGGAGCAGAATCTCTCATTCGAGCTTGGCCGGCGTAGTGCCGAATCGGGCGAGCCCAACGCGATGGCGTGGGCACGTTCGGCGCTCACGGCGAGCGCGGCGTTGTTGGTGGGGAGTGGATTGGCTTTTTGGCCCAGGGCGGACGTTGAGGTTTTTGGCCGGGGGGCGGCGCGGTTGGCTGGTGTGCTGCTGGGTTGCCCGGTCGTGCGGATCGAGTCGGGTTGGTGGTTGTCGGCGAATCCTCCGTCGGTGGTTTCGGCCGCCTGCAGCGGAACGACATTTTTCATGATGCTCTCGGCGCTGGTCGGATGGCGGCTGGCGCGGATTTTCCGGCCGAGCGGTGACGAAGGTGCCGGGCCGTCAACCCGGTGGGCGCGGCGAGGTGTTGCAATCGAGTCATCCCGAAAATCTAAATCGCCGAGGCGTTTCGAAGAGCTGCGGCCTTGCAGCGGCGTCTCGTCTTACCTCAAAGAAATCGCGGGTGCCGCCACAACCGTGTGCCTTTGGCGGGTTGTGGTGGGTGTGCTCGGTGCGTTGGTGCTGGCAATTACCGCCAACGGCCTGCGGGTTGCGGCGGTCGTGCAAGCTCATCGCTGGGTGATTCCGCATTTTCCCGACCAGTATCGTGGGGCGCTCCACCTGGCGACGGGGCTGGCGGTGTTTTTGCCCGCATTGGTCGGCGTGAATCTTCTACTAGAAAAATATGGACGTACTCGAAGCACCCTCCACACCCGTCGTTGAAAACAAGACGACGGCCACGCCGGAAACACAGTTGTTACCAGCTTTTCTGCTCGGGCCAGCGGCGTTTCTCTGGCTCTGGGCTTTGCCGATCGCGGTCTTGCTGACTCTGAACTGGCAGGCTTATCAACTCGTCGAAGGCAACATGGACGTGGCACAGCGTGGTCGCGCCTTCCAACTCGGCGCGGCGGGGCTGGTGAACTTTTGCGCTTCGCTCGGCGTGTTCTTCGCGGCGCGTCGCAAAGCGCGGCGGCCTGGTTTAACGGTGACAGCAAATTTCGTATTTGGAGCGCTGGCGGTGGTCACGCAGGTCGCTTACCTGTGGTTCGCTTTCAGTCTGGGTTGGAAGCTTCTGCCGCCGTCGGTGAGCCGTTGGATCTATACCCCTGATCGGTTTGTTTCGAATCAGTTCGCCTTTGCGATGCTCCCGCTCTTCCTCGGGCTCCTGCGTGTGGCGGGCGGTTGGAAAACGGTGAACAAGGGCCGCAGCGTTTTGTTCGGACTTGGTTGGGGAGTGGGCGCGCCGGTGGTGCTCTTTCTGATTGTTCAAGCTGCGTTCTTCACAAAAAATCTGCCC
The DNA here is from genome assembly GCA_047600805.1 of Nibricoccus sp. Taxonomy (GTDB): domain Bacteria; phylum Verrucomicrobiota; class Verrucomicrobiia; order Opitutales; family Opitutaceae; genus JADKHC01. The sequence continues at coordinate 2,325,468 of JASGKG010000001.1, read as the reverse complement.
GAGGTCATGGTGGTCACCGGGGTGGTTGTGCTCGGCATACTTATGATGGTGGGGCTGGTGAGAGCGTTGCTGCTGGGCGTCGCGACTTTGGGGAAAAAGGAAGCCGTGGCTGAGCGGGCGGCGATCGTGGTATTCGCGCTGTTGCTGCCGATGGGCGGGATGCTGCTGAATCGCGGAGTCGAGTTCCCGGTGGACTATCAAGCCTGGGAAGTTTACGCGCTGTTGCTGGCGACGACGGCGGCGCTGCTCGGGGCGTCGATGAACAAGCAGCGTCGCCCGCTGCTGAGCTTTGGCCTGCTGTGCGGCACACTTCCGTTTTCCCTCTATTTCTTTGTTGTGTTCCTGCCTTATACGCCGCTCGCGATCATTGCGGTAGTGCTCTTCGGCCTGGGTTTCCTCGTGATGGCGCCGACCTTTTTGTTCGTGCTTCATCTGAGCTTGTTGAACCAACAATTGCGCGGGCCGCTGGCGTCGTTGAGCAGAGGAAAAACGGCCTTGGTCGGGCTTCTGAGTTTTCTGCTGCTGCCGGGGATATTTGTCGGGCGTGCGCTGGCCGATCGGGTGACGCTCAACGCAGCGCTCCAGCACGTCTACTCGCCGACGATTTCTGATGCGCCGATTAAATTTCGCGGCAGCGATACGGAAATTCGCAGGGCGCTCCTCAATCACCGCGCGTACAAGAACGGGATCTATTATCCGCTGCTGTCGGATTGCTACAGCTGGATGGTTTTTGACAATCTGGTGCTTCCAGATCGGAAGCTCGAAGAACTCGAAACTGTTTTCCTGGGGCAAGTAGGTTCGGCGAACAACCGAGACCTGGTGCGGGCTGGTCTACGGGGAGGTTCTGCGCGAAGCAGCGTGCGCCAGTCGCAGCGTCAGCGCCGGGCCACCTTGGTGCCTCAAACAGTGGAGGTGACGAATTTGGACGTGAGAACGCAGACGGTAGGCGAGACGAACGCGGTTATCACCTTGAGCCTGCATCTCAGAAACACCGGCGACTTTGCTGCGGAGTACGTGAAAACGCTGCCGCTGCCGGCGGGAACTTACGTGACGGGGTTGCGACTGTCGATGAACGGCGAACTGGTGGCCGGGCGAATTTTCGAGAAGAAGACTGCGCTTTGGGTCTATGGGATGATTCGAGATACGGAGCGCCGCGACCCAGCAATCGTTGTTTACACCGGAACGAACACGTGCGAATTGCGAGTCTATCCGGTTCTCCAGAATCAGGATTCCACCGTGGAAATGGACGTGTTGGTGCCGGTGGGCGCGGGGCGGCTGTCGTTGGGCGAAACACGAGATCCGGCGGTGGTGCTGAATGAAGTCGCTGAGCAATTGCCGCTGCGTCAGTCGAACCAGCTTGGGGTTACGATGGTCGCGGGAAAGTTTGCGGAGGACGACGTGGCGACGGTGAGCCAGAAAACCTTTCTCCACGTGATTGTCGATCGCTCGTTACTGAATGGGTTCGATGGGGATTTGGCCGCTGTATTTCAAAACCTCAAGCAGCGCTTTCCCGAGGCCACGAAAGCGCGAGTGACGTTTGCGAACTACGATGTGGTTGATCCGGTTCCGATGCCGACAGCGGTGGACGAACTGATACGCAACCCACCGAGACTTGAGAGAAATTTGCCGCTGCGCGGCGGGTTGATGCTCGATGTCGCGCTGGCACATGCGATCAGCCTTCACCGGCAGAACGACCTCGATCATGCCGCCACTGGTAATGCGTTGCCAGACCGACCTGTCTTTGTGGTGGTCTCGCAGGAACTCCAGACTGACTTGGCGGCGCTGGACTTGGCGGGGAAGTGGGCGGATTGTCTGGCGCGCTTTGATCTGTATTTGGCGAAGGCTAGCGGTTCGGTTGAGCCGCTGGTATCTCGAGCGCATAATACAATTGAGTGGTTGAGGACGGGAACAACGGTTCGTCCGTACAATTTTGGCGACGCGGTTTTTATCCCAAATTCGAGCGGAGCACCGGTTGAATATCTGTCGGCGCAACGCGGAGCATGGCATCCCGTTTTTGGTTCGGGAGCGCAGGCGAACGATACGCCTTGGGCACGCGCAGTGGCTCTACAGCTGAACGAGCGCAATTTCGCGCAAAATCCGGGAGGCTCGGATGTGACCTTTCGTGATCTTGTCGGTGCAAGCCGTCGGGAAGGTATTTTGATTCCAGAGACAAGTTACATGGTGGTCGAAAATGCGGCTCAGTGGCGGGTCCTCGAGGGCAAGGAGAAGACGAAGCTGGGGCAGAATGCGGCGCTGGAGTTTGTGGAAACCCCGGAGCCCTCGGCGATCTGCTTGATGGTTGGGTTTTGTGGTTGGTGGCTCCTAAGGCGTCGGTGCGGAAGAAAACCTTAACTCGAGTATAGGACTATTTATGAAACGAGTATTCGCGGGGCCAGCTGTGCGTTGGCTGGTCCTGGTGGTGGCCACGGGTCTCACAATCACGGGCGCAGTTTGGGCCGGACGACGGCAGCACGTCGAGGAGTTGAATCGGTTGGAAGCGCAGCTCGCGCTTGCCCAGAAGGACCAAAATCGGCCCTCGATCCGTGAACTGGCGAAGCGATTAGTCGAATGTGATGGTTCGGCTGAGACACGGCTGAAGGCAGCCGGCTGGTTTTTGGATATCACCGCGATGGACGAGTTTTGGAATACGCTGGCGTTGCCGGCCGATTCCACGGGAACGGCGCGAGCGCAGGCTGAGTATTTGCGGGCGAAAGGGCACCGCACCTGTGGCGATCTGCCGGCCTGCAAAACCAGGTTGATGAACTATTTGAAGTTTACGGAGCTCACGCGTGAACAGCGCGCCGGTGGGTGGGCCGAACTGGCGGAGGTTGAGGCGCTTTTGGACGATTGGCACGGCGCGTTGGACTCAATCACGAAAAGCTTGGCGCTCGTGGACAGCGTTGACGGGCAGCTGTTGAAAGCCAAAGCGAGCGTACGGCTACGGAGGTGGGCAGTGACTGCGGAGGTCTTTCATGCGCTTTGTGACGGTGCATCCACTGACCCAAAAGTGAAAAGCCTTTTGCCGTGTTGGGAGCGTGTTGAACGTCACCTCGACGAACTCGTCGCGTGCGATGCTGCGGTTGAAAAGACGCCCAGCAGAGTGGACGCGAGAGTATGTCGAGCGTTGATCGAGATTCGCTCTGGTCTCTGGCAAAGTGCAGCTGAGGACCTCGCAGTTATCCGGTCAATGACGCCGATCGTGCAATCGGCCAGACTGATCGGCATTCATCTGAGAGCTTGGACTGAAGAACAAAACGAGGGTGTAAATTGGTCGGTGGTGCCATGGCTGGCATCCTCGGCTGACGTTGGGCGGTTGGTTCGGTTGATCGATCGCAGAGAGGAACCGTGGGGAGACCTGATCGCTCTCGAAAGGCGGCTCGCGGCAGCAACCACGCGACAGGACGAAGCTCGTGGCAAAGCGCTATTGTGCGAAAGGGCGTTGCTGACGCTGGCATGTGGTTACCCCCGGTTGGCCGTACAAGAGGCCCGTGAGGTTTTGGCTCGAGATCCCCTTTGTATCACGGCCTGCTGTGTTGAGCTCAAAGCGCTGGTTAAGGAAGATTGTTTATTGGAAGCCGGCCATCGCGTTTCGGAGATACGCGATGCGTTTGAGGTGGCGAACGTGCCGGTGCCGTCCGTCTTCTGGTTTTGTGCCGGGCTCGTCGCTCAGGCACGAGGTGAACATGCCGTGGCGGTCACGGAGTTCTCGAGGTGGCTTGAACAGCAGCCGGATGACGCTGCGCTGCGCGCACGGGCAAGAAGCCTCCGACTGCTGAAACGCTTCGAGGAAGCGGAGCGCGACGAGGCGGAAGCTGAGAAAATCAATCCCTCGCCGGCATCGGTGAAAAGCGGAGGAGATTTTCGATGAGTAGGAATATTAGCTACGTATTATGGTTGTCGTTGGCGGGACTTGTCTTTGTTTCGTGTCGACCGCAGCAATTCTGGAGTCGGCCCGCTCTCCCGGCGCTGGACAACCGCGCTGGCGGGATGCAAATCCAGCAGGAACTTGCGTATCGGCGCTATTCAGAAAGGGCAGACGAATCGATTCGTAAGGACGACGTCGTGAGAATGTCGTTTCCGGTTAAGATGGTCGGTGCGGAAGCGTTGGAGAAAGCTGTGGCGAATCCTCCGGTGCGGATCTCGCCCGCTATACCGTTTGCCTTTCAGTGGGTGAGTGAAACCCAAGGTGAAGTTAGGTTTCAGGAAGATGCGTCACCAGAAACTGAATACCGGCTCACGCTTATTCCGAATCTAGTCGATGCGGCCGGAAAAGTCTTACGGATTCCCGGCTGGGGAGTTCGTTGGGCGCCGAAGCGGTTTAGTGTGAAAATGGAAAACCGCTGGGGCGATGACGAGGACGACAACGACTCCAACACTCATTTGCCAGCGAAGCCAACGGTACGCTTGCGGTTTTCGCACCCCGTCGACGCCGACGAAGTCGCGCGCTCAGTGACGTGGCGCGACGAACGACGAGGCGTCACCGGCACCGAAGTGCGCCTGGTGACAGACGAGGAAATTGGATCAAAGACCTGTTTCGATGTTATGCCAGAGCGGCCGCTCGCGGCCGGCCGCCACTTTGAATTGCTCGTGGAAAATACCTGCTGCCTGAACGGAAAGGTACGGCTCGCGTATCCGTACGTTTTTGCGCTTGGTCGCACGAGGCCCATGGAAATCACGACCGTGGGAGCGGTTCACCAGCCGAAGGAAGGAACGTTTCTGGTGGTCGCGTACAATCAGAACATCGAAGCCGGGAGCGTACCCCCAGTGCCCGTGCAAACGACTCCGGAGGTGCGTATCCGCCGAGTGGTGACACGCGGAAACGAGGTGCGTGTGTTCGGCGATTTTTCCAGGGGCCTGCGTTACGACGTCGCTGTTACGGCTGGCACTCGGGGTTGGACGGGGTATTCGCTTGAAAAACCAGAACATTGGAAGGCGACGTTTCCGGCGAAACGAGCGGCGGTCATTCTCGAACGGAGTGTTCTCACCACACCTGCGATGAACGGGCTCACCGTGAATTTTGTCCAAGTGAACACGGGCGTGCTTGCGTGGAAGCTGGCTGAAATTCCTCGGGATCTGATTGGCACGGTTCGCACGCGGTTGAACGAATATCGCGACCGGAGCAACGTGGATCCAGATACCGGAAAAGAAACAAGCGACTTGCGCCTCGATCAAACGGAGTTGCTTGTGCCAGCTTTGAAGCTGCCGGTTGTTTCGGAAGGACAAATAGCGGCATCGAGTGGCGATGCTGAGGTCGAGCGCACGATTGAATTTAGCCCCGGCAAAATCGCGCCGGGTGTGTACCTGTTGGAAATCGCCGGGCTGGCGAACGATGGACGAACCGCGGGAAACCGGGCGCTGCTTTTCGTGAATCGCGAGTTCCTCGTTTGGAAAAGCACGCCGCGTGCCCTGCTCGGTCGGTTGTTCGACGTGGTGAGCGGTGATCCGGTCGGTCGGTCGCGCATTCAACTGCTTGGCGACGACGGCGCCCTGCTCAGCAACATTGAGAGCGACGACGGCGGCAACTTCACCGTCGATGGGAAAGGCAAAGAGCTGCCAATCGCCATGGCGTTGGTGGAAAGAGACGGACGGACCTCGGCGCACCCGGTGCCGTTGCGCGGGCACGGTGCGTATTTTTATCGGTGGAATGGCGAAGCGGAGCGTTACCCAGAGGCTGTTGGGAAGAGGCAGTGGTTGTTTACCGATCGTTCAATCTATCGCCCAGGCGAAACGATCAAAGTGGAAGGCATCGTGCGGGACGTGGACGCGACGGGTGAACTGCGGCTACCCGATACCGGAAAACCGGTAGCGTGGGTACTTCGACGCGCTGGCACTGAGGAAACGCTGCTGAGTGGGGACGCGTTAATGAGCCCAACGGGTTCGTGGGAAACAGAGATCGTTCTTCCTACCGGTGTCGCGCTCGGACGCTACGCGCTCACGGCGTTTGGCCGGACCTGCGAGATCAAGGTGGATGAATTTCGCGCGCCGGCGTTTCAAGTCGAAGCTCTTCCTGAAGGTTCGGGTGTGCCGAACTGTTCTCATGTCCGCGTGGTATCCAATTATTTCCACGGTGCGCCCAATGCAAAAGCGTTGGTGCGCTGGCGGGCGATTTGGACGGGCCACGTGCCGTACGTGAGCGGAGAGGAGCGAGGTATTTCTCTGCAGACCTCGGATTATCATTCGCCTGGCTCGCCGTTGCGGAGGCCTTACTGGTGTCTCACTCGGGAGGAACGCGAAACTCAGGAAGCTGAAGCCAAGGGCATCATGTACGACGGCACAGCTGTCCTCGACGCGTCAGGATCCGTCGTGATCGAAAGCAAGGCGATGTTTTCCGCAAAGGCACGCTACGCCTTCGTCAACGTGCGGTGGGAGATATCGGTCCTCGCAGCTGACGGCCAGACAGTGACTGCGGAAGCGAACCAAATCATAGGGATTAAAACAGGACAGCCGGCGATTTGCCTGCAGACGAGCCGGAAAGAACGCGAACTAGAATTGTGGGTTGACGCGCTCAACCAAGACGGTGTCTCGGTATCCAACACGCCGCTTACGGTTGAAATTTTTCGCGTCGACGGGAAGAGCGTCCGTGAGCTGGTCTCGCGCCGCGTCGTCAAATATCGCAACACGTCACTGTATACGTCCGTATTCAAACGCGACGTACAAGCGCGTCATCACGAATTGATCACCGTGGAAAAACCGGGACGGTATGTCGCCGTGGCGACACTCGGGGACGGCGACGACGCGCCGCGCGCCAGTGAGGAGGCGTATGTGTACGGCCCCTCTTGCGCGGAGTATGCTCAGTGGGACGACGCCAGTGTTGAGCTCAAAACCGATCGAGACACGTATCGCCCCGGAGACATTGCTCGCGTGGCGCTGCTCGCCCCGTTTGGAGGTAAATGCTGGGTAACCGTCGAAACCGACCGGGTACTCTACAGTAAATCAGTCGATCTCCCGGCCAACGCTTCTGCAATTGAGATTCCCGTCACGACCGAAATGCATCCGAACGCCCACGTGTCGGTTTATTTGTTTAGACCTGTGTCGGAAGGAGAGGCGGCGGAAAGAATCGGTTCTTGCGTCCTGCGCGTAGATCGGCCGGAACTCGATTTGCATGTGGAAACAAACCTTTTGGCAGAGGAAGTTGAGCCAGGTTCTCCTGTAGGCGGTGTGGTAAAAATAACTGGCTTCGGCAAGGCGTTGGCCGGTGCAGAAGTCACGGTTTTTGCGGTCGACGAGTCGGTATTGAGCTATGGCAGGTGGACCCTGCCGGATCCGCGCCAGGTCTTTTTCCCGTTCGTCGAGCATCAAGTTGGCACGTGGAGCGGAATCGACGAATTCAAGCAAGGACCGGTGGACGATCCACTCTTTCAAAAAGGATTTCTCCTTGGCGATGGCGGTGCGTTGTGGCGGTCTCAGTATGTTCGGTCGAAGTTTAGAACGCTGGCTTTTTGGCAAACACGTCTGGTTACGGATGCGAATGGCGAGGCGAAGTTCAACTTCAATGCTCCCGACAACCTAACAGCCTACCGCATCGTCGCGGTGGTGCACCACGGAGCCGATCGTTTTGGTCGCGGCCAAAAAATGCTGCGTGTCGCCCGCAAGCTTCAGGCGGAACCGGCGTTCCCGCGTTTTGTGCGCAATGGAGATGAGGTTGATCTGCGCGTCGTCCTGCGTCAACGAGCCGCGAACGTTCTACCGGTGCGCTTCAAATATGAGTTGGAAGGAGCCGAACTTGTAACACCGCCAAACAACACGCGTGACCTTAAACAAGGACTGCCGGACGCCGTGGTGTTGCGGGTGCAGGTGGGCAACGAAGCGACGCGGTTGCGTGTGAGGTTTTCGGTGGCGCCGACGGATTCCGCGGACGCTTTTTTACGCGATGACTTCGACGTTGAATTGCCTGTGTATCCGCCGTCGGTGGTGCGGCACGAAAGCATTGCGGGGCAGATTACGAACGCGCCACTGGATTTCACCGCGGTCGTGCCATCACTTTGGACCAAGGCTAATGGTTCGTGCGACTTGGTTCTTTCGAGTTCGCCGTGGCTGCCGGTTTTGGAAGGACTGCCGAGCGTATTGGAGTATCCTCACGGCTGTTCTGAGCAGGTTTCTGCGCGAATTCTGGCGTACGCGATGATGTCGGATTTGTTGCGCTCGCTGCCGGATGGACAGGATCGCGAGCCGGAATACCGCAAGCGAGTGGGTGAGGGAATGTTTCGCCTTGCACGCGCGCAATTGCCAGAGGGCGATCTGGCGTATTGGCCCGGCGGAACAACGCCGAACACGTTCGTGACGATTCAGAGCGCTTGGGCGGTGGTCGAAGCGCAGCGAGCGGGTATGAAAATTTCGCCTGCTCTGGCGAACGGACTGAAGACCGCGCTAAACCGGATCGTGCGCAAACAGAACGGTGTGCGAGCGGTGCCGCCGCTGAGAGCATTTGCGCTCATGGTTCTGTCCTCAACAGAGCCGGCCGCGAAACCGCAGGTGGAGGCGATTGAGCTTTACCAAGAGCGCGACGGACTCGGCGACGACGGACGCGCGTATCTCGCCTTGGCGTTACATCGGTTCGGCATTTTGCCGGAAGAAAAGAAACAGCTGCTGACCGAATTGGGACGGGAGCCGGTGGCGAGCGTCTTCGATTTCAAGCTCTTCAACTCGGAGCGACGCACGCGAGCTCTTCGCTTTTGTGCGGGCGCCGAAATCGAAGGAAGAGCCTGGACGGAGGCCGAGCGTACGGCGCAACGTAAGGCGCTTGCCGACCTGATGGCGTCGTCGCGGGATTTTTCCACGCAGGAAAATTTATGGCTCTTGCTGGCGTTTAGGGCGCTCGTGCAAGTGGACCGTGAACACGAAGTGCTGGTGAATGGGCCGCAGCCGGACGACGCCGTGCACTCGGCTGACGGACTTTCGACCGGCTGGTACGCGCGAACCTTTCCTGAAGTTGCCCAACGCTGGAGCGGAATAACAAATCTGCAGCCGGTCGCACGTTCCTATTTTTTGCGGGCGAAATACTGGTTGAAGGAAACAGAAAAGCGGACGGATCGTGGTTTTCGGGTAGAGCGCTGCTTGAAAAATTTAACTGCGGCGGAACGTGTTGGCTCGTCCGAGCGGCCCTATGCAATCGGCGACGAAGTGATGGTGACGTTCAAGGTGTGGGCGGAGCGGCCACAATCGTATGTGGCGATGGAAGAGTCTCTGCCTGCGGCCTTCGAGACGGTTGATCCGGAGTATTTTCATACGACGCGCGCGGATCAGTTACAAAGTGGCGACGATGGCTCGTCTTTGTACCTGTCTCATTGGGAGAAACGCGATGACCGGACGCTGTGGTATTTCGATTCGGTCGAGCCCGGTCCGCGTAGCTACGCGGTTTTGGTGCGTGTCACGTCGTCAGGCGACTTTCGCTGGCCGGGCGTGACGATCGCGCCGATGTACGACGCGCGATGGTCTGGAATCAGCGACGGTGGCGTCGTTCATGTGCGATGAAAAGCCGTCGTGAAAAATTGAAAAACCTCTGCGCCATAATTGCGGCAGTCGCTCGAAAAATGGGGCGGCTCGGCACGATAGGGGCGCTGCTATTGTTTTTTTCGTTATGGCTTTTTAGTTGGTTCGTGTCGTTGCCGGAAAACCTCGTCCGGCCGATGAATGACACGACTGTTTTGGTGGATCGCTCAGGGGCTGAAATTGCGACAATCGGTAGCAAGCGCGCGCGAGTCGCAGAGGCAGCGACGCTCGCAGAAATGGGGCCTTGGATTCCGCGAATCACCGTTGCGCTGGAGGATCATCGCTTCTGGTCGCACAGCGGGGTGGATTTTATCGGGCTATTTTCTGCGATTCGAAGGGACGTTTGGGCGTTCCGTTTGCTCTCGGGCGGTTCGACGATCGCACAACAGCTGATCAAAAACACACGCGGACGAAGCGGATGGCGCTTATTTGACAAGACCTACGAGATGGTTGCTGCAGTGCGCTTGACGCGAGAATGGAGTCGCGAACGGATTTTGGAGGAATATCTCAATAGCATCGATTACGGGAACCGTAGGATAGGAATAAAAGCTGCGGCACGCGCGTATTTTTCGAAGGAACTCCGAGACCTTACGCTGGCAGAAGCAATTTATCTCGTTTCACTGCCACAGGCTCCGACGCGCTTTAATCCTTGGAAGCGCCCGGAGAGTGCAGAAAAACGCTACAAACGGGTGATTGCGCAGCTGCAGCAGCGTGACGTGCTCGACAAACGGATGGAGGCACTGCTCGCTTCAGCTCCTCCGCCGGTGGAACATCGGTCTGAGACAAACGCGGCTCCGCATTTTGTGGATGCGCTCGAAAAACGTGTTAAGAACCAACGCGGACGTGTGGAAACCACGCTCGATTTGGCCTTGCAGCGGAAAGTGCAGAGACTGGTTAAGGAGCATGTCGAGCAGTTGCGTGGCCGAGGTGTTGGCCAGGCCGCCGCTGTAGTGCTGGATAATCGGAGCGGTGGAGTGTTGGCGATGGTAGGGTCCGCGAGCTATGATTCGACCGACGGCCAGATCAATGGCGCTTTGCTGGCGCGCAGTTGTGGTTCGGTATTGAAGCCGTTTCTTTACGCGGAAGCGATCGAGCGGCGTTTACTCACAGCGGCGAGTGTGTTGCCGGATACTCCGGACGTGATACGCGCGACGTTTGTCGATTACGATCCGAGAAACTTTGACGAGCGTTATCTTGGTCCTGTGCGATTGCGCGAGGCGCTAGGAAACTCGTTAAACGTTCCCGCTGTTTACACGCTCGCCAAAGTGGGAGCGCGGCCGTTTTTTCATCGATTGGGTGAGTGGGGATTTTGCTTCCCCAGAGATCTCGATGACTACGGCGCGGGTTTAATCCTCGGAAATGCCGAGGTGCGTCTGCTCGATTTGGCCGCGGCCTTTTCGGGCTTCGCGCAGGGCGGCAAAGTTGCGACTTGGCGTATGCTCGCCAACGACCCGAGCCGCGTGCGTGCGGTGTCGTCGCCGCAAACGGCCGCGATTATCGCCGATATCCTCTGCGATGACGACGCGCGTCGACGTGCGTTTGGCCGAGGTTCGCCTTTGGCTACGGCGAAACGTTATCCATGCAAGACAGGAACGAGCTCGGGTTTTCATGATGCCTGGACGGTGGGAGCGACCGCTGAACATACGGTGGCCGTGTGGGCCGGAAACTTCGATGGTCGCCCGATGGAGTCGACCAGCTCCATCGAAGCGGCTGCGCCTTTGTGGCGTGAAGTCATTGATCTTCTGGAGCAAGACGATGGTATGACTCGGCCCGATGAATTGTCCGGCATTACCCACTTGGAGGTTTGTCGCCTTACGGGTCGTTTGCCGACGGGGGCGAGTCCGGGGCAGGTGAAGGAGTATTTTTTGCCAGGAACCGAACCCTGCGAAAGCGCTAACGTGTGGTTGAGGACGGACGACCGTGGAACCAGCCTGGTGTTGCCTGCGGAGTACGCTGCGTGGTGTGCGAGCGCTTACAATCATTTGGGAGCGCTTGTGGCGGAGGGCGAAAAGTTGGTTATTCGCTGCCCGGCTGATCGCGGGCAGTACATGCTCGACCGCCAGCTTCCGGCCGAGCAACAGCAACTGAGTTTGGAAGCGACGGGTCTGCCGGAGAAGACGATCCGTTGGAAGATCGACGGACGTGAAGTGGCGCGGAGCGGCAATCGTTGGCTTTGGGCACTTGAACTCGGCGAGCACGAAGTGGTAGCCGTGGGCGGCGGACTGTCCGCGCGTGTGAGGTTTGTTGTCGAACGCTGAGGTGGTGGAAATGTTTAGCCCGGTGTGGGGAAATCGATGAACCTACGCGCGACGGCGGTTTTAACTGGCCACGGAAGTAAGATGACCGTCAGGATTCGCGACGACAACGATGGACGATTCTGTCAAAACCCCGGTCCGAGATTTGGTGAGGAGCCGACGCACAGCCGCCTTGGCCACGCTGCATCAGGGCGCGCCGTTTGTCTCGATGGTGCCCTTTGCGTTTGACTGTGATGAGAGCGCTTTCCTCATCCATGTGAGTCGGCTTGCGACGCACACCAGCGATATGCTCGCGGAGCCGCGCGTGAGTCTTTTGATCACAGCGCCCGAGGAAACGGAGTCGTCGACGTTGGCGCTTCCACGTCTGACCGTCGGGGGAGTGGCACGTGCGATTTCGAAAGAAGACCTGTTTCAAGAGAGAGCGAAGGAGCTGTACGTGAAAAAGTTTCCCGATGCGCTGCCTATCTTCGATTTTGCCGATTTCTGGTTGTTTGCCATTGCCCCGACTTCGGTTCGCTGGGTCGGCGGGTTCGGAAAAGCCTATACAATCACGCCGGAGGAATTCGCGCGATTGATGCGGGCTTGAGTGGGCGTTTATCTGACGCAGGGACGCGCTCGGAACGAAGCCGAACCTTTGTCGGAAAGTAGGCAGGCCGACTTAGTCGCCCAGCTTTTTACCGGCGACCATGTAGCCCTGGACGTAGTCGCGCACTGCTTCGGCGAGCGGGGTGATCGCGCGCGAATAGCCGGTGTCACGGAGCTTCGAAATGTCGGCTTTGGTGTAATACTGATATTTGCCGCGCAGGATTTCGGGCATCTCGATGAAGTCGATGTTTGGCTCGCGTCCGAGTGCGGCAAAGATCGCGCGGGAGAGTGTGAGCCAAGTATTCGCTTCGCCTGAGCCGAGGTTGTAGAGGCCGCCGGCATCGGTGGCTGTCTCTGCGAAGTGGATCGTCATTTCGATCGCGTCCTTCACGTAGAGAAAATCGCGCATCTGTTCGCCGTCCTTGTACTCCGGTTTGTAGCTCTTAAAGAGGCGGACCTTGCCGGTTTCGATGATTTGCTGGTAAGCCTTGTTGACCAGGCTGCGCATGTCGCCCTTGTGATCCTCGTTCGGGCCGTAGACGTTGAAGTATTTTACCCCTACGATTGAGTTAAGAAAGCCTTCGCGCTGGGCGTACAAATCGAAAAGGTGCTTCGAATAGCCGTACATGTTGAGCGGGCGAAGAGCCGCGAGGTTCGCGTTCTTGTCGTCCATGCCCTGTGCGCCGTCGCCGTAGGTCGCTGCAGACGATGCGTAAATGAAACGCGCCTGTTGTGAAAGCGCCCAGGCAGCGAGTTCCTTGGTGTAGGCAAAATTGTTGTCGACTAGATAGGAGGCGTTTTTTTCTGTCGTGGCCGAACAGGCACCTAGATGGAAAACGGCCGAGAATTTGCCGAAGGCGTTGGGCTGCTTCGCCACAACTTCGCGGAAAGGTCCGGCTTCAATGTAGTCGGCGTATTTGAGCGGCACGAGATTCTTCCATTTCTCGTCCTGGCCGAGGAGGTCGCTGATCACGATGTTCGTGAGGCCGCGGCGGTTGAGTGCCCAGACGAGCGCGCTGCCGATGAAACCGGCACCGCCGGTGACAAGAATACGACCGTGAAGATGACTCATGTGAAGAAGCTAATAGGGGTGGCGAAGATTGTTCGCCAGCGCAAGCCGTGAGCGACTTCAGGTCGTCGACGAGGGCTGCTGGTCGATGCGATCCTGCAGATCGCGCACAAACTCAAGGCGATCGCGCGGAGACACGACGTAAAATCCGTCATCGATCACGATCTTCACGCGATTTAACGAAAGGGCGGGCGCCACCCACAAACTGCAGGAAAGCTCCAAGCGACGGATCGAGCGGTACGCCACGGTCGACTGAAAAATTCCGCATTGGATGTGCAGCTCGGCCTGGTCGAGAATATAGCGGCAAGGGACCGTCAGGGCTGTGATTGCCCCGCCCAATAACAAGCCGCTCCCGGCAAAAACCATTCCGGCGATGCGCCCCCAATTCTCATGCCAGCGCAGGAGATGGAAGCCGAACGCGACGCTGACGCCCGTGAAAACGATAAACAGCGGCACACCGACAAGGATAAGGGCCAGCCAGAGGTCGATGGCGCTTTTGTAGGTTTTGTTCATCGCTAGAACCAGCGGCGGACGCGATTACAGTAATCGAGGTAAGTCGGCCCGAATTTTTTCGCGAGGTATTTTTCTTCGCGCAGAATTACCCCAAAATGCAGGACGGCCAGCAGCGCGGCGGTAAGAATGAGGATCGCGGGGCTTCGAGCCAGCAGGCCGATCCCGGCGTTGAGCAGGCAAAGCGACAGATACATCGGGTTACGTGTAAACCGGTAGGGTCCGCTGGCGACGATCACCGTTGTCGGTTTGTCCGGTCGGATGTGCGTACCGGCCTTTCGCATCACCCGCGCGGCGACAGATGCAATGATCCCGGCGGCCAACATCATTACGCCTCCGGCAGATCGCAGGAGCCACGCGCCGGTGAGACGAAAGGGTGTCGCGAGATGCAAAGCCGCACCAACGCCCAAGCAGGCGAGAAATATCAGCGGTGGCAGCGCGATGATATTCGGGCGGTCCTGCTCAGGTTGGCTCATGGGCAGGTCAAGACGGGCGGTCAGCTGTCTCGCGAAAGCTCTTCGGACCGCTTGGTGGCGGCGAGAACCGTTTCGGCCAGGATGGCGCGGAACTTATGGGCTTCCATGCGCATCAAGCCGGCGTAGGTGGTGCCGTTTGGCGACGTCACCTGGTTTCTGAGTTCCTCGGCCTCGACCGTGCTCTGTTCCAGCAGTTTGGCGGCGCCGAGAATTGTTTCGTACGCGAGCAGCTTTGCTGTTGCGCGGTCGAGCCCTACGGCGATGCCAGCTTCACGAAGCGCTGCGGCAAACTCAAAAACGTACGCCGGTCCGCTGCCGCTCAGGCCGGTGACGGCGTCAAGCTGGTCTTCGCGCAAGCCGACTCCCTTGCCGAGAGCGCCCACGATGAGATCGACGATTTTCTGGTCGTCTGGCGATAGCGGTTGGTGAGAGCACCAGCCGGTGACGCCTGCGCCGATCTGGCCTGGGGTGTTGGGCATCGCGCGAACGAGGTTGCGAGCTTTCGGGAAGACTTTGACAAGCGTGCCGAGGCGTTTGCCGGCGAGGATGGAGAACACGAGTTTGCCGGCAGTGAGTTCGGCAACGCGCGGATCGAGCGAAGCGAGTTGCTGTGGTTTGCAGGCAAGAACGACGGCGTCGGCACCGCCGAGTAATTTGGCCAAATCGTCCTCATGGACTATGCCGGTTTTCTGGGAAAGCAGGCGAGCGGTGTCGTCCGGGCCGCTGGTGCAAGCGAGATCAGCAGGGCGAACACCCTTGCCGAGAATACCACCGACCATGGCCGAGGCCATGCGACCAGCACCGAGAAATGCGATTTTGCTCATGAGAAAGTTGGGCTTACGGTTGGCACTATTCACCGCGAAGTGGCTCGTTGAAAGGGAAAATTTATGGCCCCCCGAGCAGTTCCCGCCGATTCAGGGACTGTGCTGTGCTAATCCGCTGAGGAGTTGTTCTTTTTCGAGATGGGATGAACAAGAACGGCGACGGAGCCGCCACCCTCGTTGTCAGCCATGGTGACCTCGCCGCCCATGTTGCGAAGCGAATGGCGCGCAACCGTCAAACCCATGCCGACGCCCACGTTTTGTTTAGTGCTAATAAACGGTTCGAACATGTGGTCGCGAATCTCCGGGTCGATGCCGTTGCCGTGATCTTCGACCCGAATCTCCACCGCCTGCACTTTCCCCGGTAGCTCAACCAATCGCGTGCGCAGAGTGATGGGGCGCTGATCCGCAGGCTTGTTGCCGTAGCTTTCCCAAGCGTTGACCAAAACCTTCGAAAGCACGTCTTCGAAAACTTCGATGTGCGTCTCAATCATCAAGTCGCCGAGCGGATTGTCGATTTCGACTGTCTGAACAATTCTGAAGTCCGATTGATAGCGGGCGACGCCGTCCTGGATCAATTTGCCCAGCGCAAACTTGGTCGTGGGCAGGCGCGACTTCACGACGAGCGAGCCCAGCTGTTTGATAATATTTGCGATGCGCTGGACGGCGTTTTCGACCGACTCGGCGTTGCGTTTTACCGATTCGGGCTTGTTGTAGTTGGTCTTGATGAGGTCGAGGTAACCCATCACGACCCCCAAAAGATTGTTGAGATTGTGGGCGATCCCTTGTGTGACGGCGCCGATCGTGGCGGCCCGGCGGGCCTCCTGGAGACGGCGTTGCAGATCGAACATTTCGCGATTGATCGCGACGAGGCGCAGCTGCGTTTGTACCCGTGCGAGCGTTTCATCCAGGTCGATGGGTTTCGTGATGTAATCGACGGCGCCGACGGCGAGACCTTCGAGTTTGCTTTCCTTGGAGCTGCGGGCGGTGATGAAAATAACCGGAATCGAGCGCGTCTCTTCGGTTTCCTGAAGGCGTTGGCAGACTTCCATGCCGTCCATGTCCGGCATCATGACATCGAGGAGGATCAGATCCGGCTTTTCGCGGAGCGTCACGTCGAGCGCCTCGCTTCCCGTGTACGCTGCTGAAACCTGAATGCCTTCACGTTCAAGCTTCCGTTTTAGGAGCTGAACATTCACCGGTTGGTCATCGACGACCAAAATCTTCGGGGAGGACATGCAAGAACGATGAGAAATGCCGGGCCCAACCGCAAGCCGTAGCGCAAAAACTCGGCCTAGGCGCGGCCCTGCGTGGCCAAACGAAACGCTTTTACGGTATTTTTCATCAACATCGCCACTGTCATCGGCCCCACGCCACCGGGAACGGGCGTGATTTTGCTGCACAGCGGCGAGACGGTCGGGAAATGAACGTCGCCTACCAGACGGTAGCCGGTTTTCTTGGAGGTGTCGGGAACGCGGTTAATGCCGACATCGATGACGACAGCGCCTGGCCGAACCATTTCGGCAGTGACAAATTCAGGACGGCCGATCGCGGCGATGAGCACGTCGGCTTGCTTTGTGATCGCGGGCAGATCGCGTGTTTGGGAATGGCAAACGGTTACGGTACCGTTGGCCCCGGCTTTTTTCTGAAGGGCGAGCAGGGCGACTGGTTTGCCGACGAGCAGGCTGCGACCGAGCACGACGACGTGTTTGCCCTTGAGGTCGACGCCGCTGCGCGCGAGCAATTCCATGATGCCGGCGGGCGTGCACGAAACGAAACCGGTTTCGTCGTCCTGCGCGACTTTGCCGAGGTTCATCGTGCCGAGTCCGTCGACGTCCTTGCCCGGAGCGATGCGTCGGAAAATCTCTACCTCATCGATTTGTTTCGGCATGGGCGACTGCACGAGAATGCCGTCGACTGCCGAATCGGCGTTGAGCTTTTCGATCAACGCGAGCAGTTCGGTTTGGCTGATCGTGACCGGCGGTAAAAGCAGTTGGCTGGTGATGCCGATTTCAGCGGAGGTTTTCTCTTTTTTCGTGACGTAGGAAACGGAAGCGGGATCGTCCCCGACGCGAACGAGCGCGAGGCAAGGCTTGCGGCCGGAGATGCCTGACACTTCGGCTTTCAATTCGGAGATGAGAGCTGCGGCGATTTTGTTGCCGTCGATGAGTTCCATAAAAAAAGAAAAGAGTGAAAGGGTGACCGCCAGAAAAACAAAATGGTGCATGGCCGAAACCATGCACCATCCCTAACTCGGAAAGAATCAATGGACCTGAATGGTGTCCACTTCGATGACGATGTCCTTCGTGTTCTCGATGGCGCGAGCCATGCCGTAAACCGTGACAACCTTGTTCATGTATTTTTCGACCGGTTCGGCTTTGGTCAGGCGGCTGACGTCGAGGAAGGCGTAGCGCTCGCCGGCGCGGTCGTTGAGTTGATACTCGTAGGGTTTGTAGGCGAGGAAGCGCTTGGCCGGAACGAACGTGCCTTCAAACATGCGGGGAAGGGCGGCGGCCGCTGCGGGATTAAGAGTGCTTTGCGCAACTTGGCCAGTCGCCGGAGCGGTGTTGGTGGGAGCTCCGTAGATTTGCACAGGTGAGGCGGGTGCTGGCGCGGAAGGAGAGACTGAGCCGCGGGAGGCCGCGGGTGTGACCGGCGCGTTGACGCCTGAGGGGCCGCTTACGATCGGTGCGGAAATCGGGCTCACGGGCGAAACCACGCTGTCATCACCAATGTAGCCGATCACTTTTTTCGAAAGCTTGATCTGCAACCAACGGCCGTAGGTACCGGAAATTTCGGCGACGTCGCCTTTGCTCATCGTCGTGAGGATCGCGGCGTCGGCTTTGGGCGCGGTGTAAAATGAGGCGCCGGGACGAACGTCGAGGCTCTTGAGGATGTCGCTTTGCTTCACATAGACTTCATGCGGTCCGGGCAACTCGATCGCGGTCCAACCACCTGGAGCTGAAGTGCCGCTGGCCTGTGCGGGTTCCGTGCCGGCGGAAAGAACGGCGATGGCCGGCGAGGAAGCGTTGGGCTGGGCGTGCACCGCTGTTGTTTTGGTGAGCGGAGCCGCGGCGAGGCTGGAAGCGGCGATGATCGCGAGGAACAGGCTCGATTTAATCTTCATGGATGTCAGCAGGGTTGTCGTCGATGACTCCCACAGCGTGGGGAGTTTTGAAAAGTTGTGCGATCTCTTTGTTAGAAAGTTGTTTGACCGCCCGCAAAGGAATTCCTTTCAGGGCGAAACTGCCGATCTTGTACCGCTTCAGGCGTTTTACGTCAAATCCAAGGGAAGTGAACAGTTGGCGGATTTCGCGTTTTTTGCCGTGGTGCATCTGCACGTCGACCACGGTTGACGAGCCATCGACGCGCGGAGCGAGCAGAGTAGCGCGTTCAACTTTGAGCTTTTCACCGTCGATGGTTATGCCGCGAAGGAGGGCGCCTTTCTTGGCGGCAGGAAATGGTTGTTTGAGCGTCACCAAGTAATATTTCACCACTACGTGGCTTGGGTGCATCAGGCGGTTGGCCAGATCGCCGTCGGTCGTGAGAATCACCAAACCTTCGCTGTCCTTGTCGAGGCGACCGGCGCAGAAGAACCGAAAACGGGCGAAGTCGCGCGGCAGTACCGTAAAAATCGTTTCGGCGTTGTGCGGGTCGTCGTTTGAGCAAACGAGTCCGCGCGGCTTGTGCATCGCGAGCGTGATCTTAGGCTGTGCGGTCGTGCGGACGGGTTTTCCTTTGACGGTCACTTTGTCGACACCCGGAGTGACTTTCTGCCCAGGCTCGGCGCGCTCGCCGTTAATCCAGACTTCACCTTCGGCCACAAGCGCTTCGGCAGCGCGGCGGGAGCACAGACCAGAATCGGCCAGGAATTTTTGCACACGCACCAGTTGCGAATCACTCATTTGCGATTCAGTTGGGGTGAAAATTCCCGGCGAAGCAAGCTCGTGCACCGCCCGATGGCAAATCCGGCTCCGCGAGTTTCTCCTGCCAACTCGATATGTCCACCACCACCACTGCGCACCACGTCTTCAATAAAGATAATCCGTTTCCAGCGTTGCTCACGGAAAACCGCCTGCTGAGCAAATCCGGTTCCTTAAAAGAGACCCGACACTTCGTCGTCAGTCTGGCGGGGAGCGGACTCACTTACAAAGCAGGTGATTCGCTCGGCGTGTATCCGACCAATCATCCTGGTGACGTGGCGGCGATCTTGGAAGCGCTCGGCGCGATCGGCGACGAACCTGTTTCACCGGCGTTTTTGAAACTGAATGAGCCGATCGCGTTGCGGGAAGCGCTGCTGACCCGACTGGCGCTCAACGTGCCCAGTTCGAAAATCCTGCAGACTCTTTTCCTCAAGGCGAAAGAAGCCGTCGATCGTACGCGGCTCGCCGCGCTCCTCGCACCGGAATCGAAGGAGCAACTCGCCGCTTATCTGGAGCAGCGCGAGTACATCGATATCCTCGCCGATTTTTCGAATATCAAACTGACGCCGCAGGAATTCGTTGATCACTTGCGCAAACTCATGCCGCGCCTCTATTCGATCGCGTCGTCGCCGCGCGAATACCCGCATGAGATTCACTTGACGGTTGCGGTCGTTCGCTACGAGACGAACCAGCGTCAACGTTTTGGTGTGTGCACGACGTTTATGGCCGATCGAACGCCGGTCGGCAGCGCGCCGTTGCCGGTGTTCATATCGGATTCGCATTTCGGTCCTCCAGAAGATCTGGCGAAGGACGTGATCATGGTCGGTCCGGGCACGGGCATCGCGCCTTTCCGCGCGTTCGTGCAAGATCGCGCCGCCGCTGGCGCGACGGGTCGCAACTGGTTGTTCTTTGGCGATCACCACCGCCAGCGCGACTTCCTATACGAAGAAGAGTGGAGCGGTTATTTGGTTAATGGCATCCTCTCGCGCATCGACACTGCTTGGTCGCGCGATCAGGAAGAGAAAGTCTACGTGCAGCACAAAATGCGCGAGAATGCTGGCGAGCTTTGGATGTGGATCAAAAATGGCGCATACTTTTATGTTTGCGGTGACGCCAAGCGTATGGCCAAAGACGTCGATGCCGCGCTGCACGAGATTATCGCTCAACAGGGTCGCCTGACGCCGGAGCAGGCGATCGACTACGTTAAGCAAATGAAAAAGGGGAAACGCTACCAGCGCGACGTATACTAATAGAGAGAGTAGGGCAGCACGGATTGCCGACGGCGCTGGCGTGACGACGAAATCGCCCGAGTTGACGTTCAAAATTTTTCTGCTCGCCCCGCGTCGGCTGGTTCGCCCAACCTAGCCGGTCTATGACATTTAATAATCGTACCGCTCTTGTCACGGGTGCCGGTCGCGGCATCGGCAAAGCCATCGCCGAGACCCTCGCGAAGAACGGCGTCAACGTCATCTGCGTTTCGAAGTCTCCCGACAGCTGCGGTGCGGTGGCTGCTGCGATCACCGCTGCGGGCGGCAAGGCCAAGGCTGTCCCGGTTGATGTTTCCGACGGCGCCGCGGTCACGAAAGCCGCCGAAGAACTTCTCAAAGAGTTCGGCAAGATCGACATTCTCATCAACAACGCCGGCATCACTCGCGACGGTTTGCTCGCGCGTATGTCCGAAGAGGATTGGAACGCCGTTATCCAAACCAATCTCACGAGCGCTTTCCACTGGTGCAAAGCCATTGGTTGGCCGATGTGCCGCAACCGTTACGGCCGCATCGTCAACATTGCCTCCGTCGTCGGTCTCGTTGGCAACCCCGGTCAGGCCAACTATGCCGCCGCAAAAGGTGGCATGATCGCCTTTACGAAGGCTATCGCCAAAGAATTCGCCAAACGCGGAGTCACCGCCAATGTCGTAGCGCCCGGCTTTATTAAGACCGACATGACCGCTGTTTTGGGCGAAGAAGTCCAAAAAGCCGCGGTGGGACTTATTCCCATGCAACGCTTCGGAGAGCCCGCCGACATCGCGGCTGCCACCGCCTTCCTTTGCAGCGAAGAGGCGGGATATATCACAGGCCAAGTTTTTACCGTTGACGGCGGCATGGCGATGTGACCCTTTCAACACGCAAGAAAAACACCCAACATGGCTGATCAAAAAACCATCGAACAACGCGTCAAAGAGATCATCGTTAACCAACTTAACGTTAACGAAGAGCAGATTACCCCGCAGGCATCGTTCCTTGACGATCTTGGCGCTGATTCGCTCGACACCGTCGAGCTCATCATGGCCTTCGAAGAAGAGTTCAAAGACGAGATCAAGGGCGAAATCCCTGAATCCGACGCTGAGAAGCTCACGACCGTCGGTCAGGTGATCGACTACATCAACGCGAAGGCGGCTGCTAAATAAGCCCTCTTTTCACTTTCGGCGTTCTACCGAGCCTCGACCAACGAGACTGACGGGTAGGACGCCTTTTTGTTTTTAGCCCGTTCAGTTTTGCTAATCATCGCCCGCGACCCTGATCCCGGCTTTCATTCGTCAGACTGTTAGTTTTGATTGTCTGCTCCGAATAAATTCTAAAACCTATCCGTTTTTTAGAACGCATGTCCTCCACACTCCCTGCCTCTCAACGTGTCGTTGTTACCGGCCTCGGCGCTATCGCCTCGCTCGGTCAAGATGTTGATACGTTCTGGAAAAATCTCGTTGCCGGCCAATGCGGCATCGATCGTGTGACCTTGTTCGATCCAAAGGACATGGCCTGCCAGATCGGCGCTGAGGTGCGCGATTGGCAGCCGGAAAAATTCATGGATCCGAAGGAAGCGCGTCGTAACGACCGCTACACACAGTTCGGGTTCATCGCCGCAAAACAGGCCGTGAAAGACAGCGGTCTCGACATGACCAAGGAGGACGGTGACCGCGTCGGCGTGGTGATCGGCTCTGGCATCGGCGGCATGAAGACCTACGAAGACCAGCTGAGAAATCTTTTCGAAAAAGGTCCGCGCAAAGTTTCGCCGTTCACGATTCCGTCGCTCATCGGCAACATCTGCTCCGGCCTCGTCGCCATCGAGCTCGGCGCCCGTGGCCCGAACTTCGGCATCGTCACGGCCTGCGCCACGGCCACGCACGCGCTGGGCGAAGCGATGCACATTATCCGCCGCGGCGAAGCCGACGTCATGATCGCCGGCGGCGCAGAAGCGGCTGTCACACCTTTCGCTTACGCGTCCTTCTGTTCGATGAAAGCGATGAGCACGCGCAACGAGGACCCAAAAACCGCCAGCCGTCCGTTCTCGCTCGGCCGCGATGGTTTCATCATGGGTGAAGGCGCTGGCGTTCTCGTTATCGAGTCGCTGGAACATGCTCAGAAGCGCGGCGCAAAAATTTACTGCGAAATCGCGGGTTACGCGGCGAGCTGCGACGCGTTTCACATCACCCAGCCGGATCCCGAAGGCAAAGGCTTGGCTCTCGCCATGCGCAACGCGGTCAAGTTTTCGGGTATTGCTCCAGAACAGGTCGACTACATTAATGCCCACGGCACTTCGACTCCGTACAACGACAAATTCGAGACGCTTGCGATCAAGAAGGTCTTCGGCGATCACGCGAAGAAGCTCGCGGTCAGCTCGACCAAGTCGATGACCGGCCACCTTCTCGGTGCGGCCGGCGGTGCCGAAGCGATCATTTGCATCAAGGCCCTGCAGGACCAGGTCATTCCTCCGACGATCAACCTCCACGAGCCCGATCCGGAGTGCGATCTCGACTACGTCCCGAACGTCGCTCGTCCGGCGAAATTGAACATCGTTCAGAGCAACAACCTCGGCTTCGGCGGCCAGAATTCCTCGATTATTTTCCGGAAGATCTGAGATTTCGGCCACGTTTACTGACTTTCAGCGCAGAAGCTCCGGTTTCTGCGCTTTTTTGTATCCAAAACTTGGACAAAATTAATCACGGAAGCGGCTCGCGCACTAAGGCTTGGAACGGCGGCTAAATGTTTCGGCAAACAGACCGAAAAAGAGATTGCCCGCCCGTCGGGCGATTCTAGCTTCGTCCCTTTTAGTTTGATGCAAGCCCACGGACCGAAACGCGTCTATACCCCGCAGTCGCTCGAATTCTGGTTTGGTAAGTTGGAGAGCGATTGGGCGGAGAGCTTTTCTGAAGCTCAGCTCAACGAAGGCCGCCGCATTTATCGCGACGGTGAAGTTCGCGAGCTCGAATTGACGCCTAAAGACGCGATTATTCATCGTCGCGTTGAGAAAAAGGACGAGTACGCCGTGATCGAGTGGGACGATGGCAAACTTTCTGTCCGTTCATCGTCTACCGATCGCGAAATCGCCTGCGCGCTGGCTGTCGCCGGTTTGCACGAAATCGAGGAGCTGGTCTGCGACGAAATTTCTCCGCTTCCCGAAATCATCGACGGCAACGGTGCTGCGGTCATCAAACCTGCCTCCGCAAACGGCACCAACGGCCACGCTCCCGCGCTGGCCCGCAATGGAAACGGAAACGGGCACGCGAATGGCCAAAGCAACGGCAATGGCCATGCCGCAGTGCCCACGCCGGCCAACGCCGGCGCCGCTGGAGCCGCTCGGCTCGCCACGCGAACGCTCGTGCTCGTTTTCCAAACCAAAGCCGAAGGCCTGCAATTCCAGGCGTTTTGGCAAGAAGGCAAGACTCGCACCGCCGCGCTCGGCCAAGCCTCGCACGCACCCGGCGCTGCGCACGTCAACTCCAGCGAACGCGCCAAGCTCATCGGTCTCGCCGCGTACGCGCGCAAAGCTCATTTCAACTACAACCAGACGACCGGCCTTTATCTCATGGAGTCGGTTGTGGAGATTCCCAATTTCCTCAAAGTCACCCTGCCGGCGTGGAAACGACTCTTCGCGGTTGAGCTCGACGACCTCGCTGCGAACCTGCTGAAAGGCCCGCGCACGCTCGAAATCGAAGCCGTCGCGCAAACCCGCCGCAACGGCCAGGGTTTAGACCTCCGCTGGATCTTCAAAGCCGGCGAACGCATGTTGACGGACGAAGAAGTCGACCTGCTCGTCAAACGCGGCACCTCGCCCGTAATCCTTCCGACGGTCGGCATCGTCGCGCTTCCGGCCGACCGCATCGAGTCGCTCAAGGCGTGGCAGAAGAACGTCGCGGAGACGCACGCCGACGGTTCGCTTTCGCCGTATTTGATTTTCTCGTTGTTCAACGATGCGCGTTTCAAGCTCACGCTCTCGCCGGAGCTTGAGGCCTGGCGCACGGGCGTCGTCACCGCCACGCCGGTCGAAAAGAATTTTCCTGAGATTCTCCGCCCCTACCAGCGTCGCGGCGTCGAATGGCTGCATCATCTTTGCGACGTGGGCTGTCACGGTTTGCTCGCAGACGAAATGGGTCTCGGCAAAACGCTGCAGGTTATCTCGCTGCTCGCGATGCGTCCGGTCGCGAACAAGCCGACGCTCGTCGTTTGTCCCGCGAGTGTGGTGCCGGTCTGGCGTGAAGAACTCGCACGTTTCGCACCGAAGCTGGTCGTCGATGTTCTCAAAACGGGCCACGATTTCACCTCGCGGAAAGACGAAGTGATCTGGCTCGCGAGTTATACGCAGCTGCGCAAACACAAGGCGCTTCTCGATGCGCACGAGTTTGGCTACGCGATTCTCGACGAAGGCCAGTTCATCAAAAACCCCGATGCCAAAGTCACGCAGACGTGTTTCGCGATTCGCGCGCAGCACCGCCTCGTGCTCACCGGCACGCCGCTGGAAAACCGCCAGCTCGATCTCTGGTCCATCTTCCGTTACCTTTTGCCGGGGTTGCTTGGTTCACGTTCCGGTTTCGAGAGCTCGCTCAACGCCGACCGCATTGCCACGCTCGGTCGCCTTCGTTCGCAACTCGCGCCCTTCATCCTTCGCCGCACGAAAAACGAAGTGGCCAAGGAATTGCCGCCGAAGGTCGAGATGGAACTCTTCTGCCCGCTCACCGATGTGCAGCGCGCCGAGTACGCGAAAATTTGCACCGAGGGGCTCAACCGCCTCGGCGACGACGTCGGTGCGGCCATGCGCGAAAAGAGTTTCGGCTTCCTCGCGTTACTCACGCGTCTTCGCCAGGTGTGCTGCGATCCCGACATGTTGCCCTGGCTGCACGCGCCCCTCAGCGACTCGGGCAAGATCAACCTTCTCGTCGAAAAACTCGCGGAGGTGATCAGCAGCGGTCACAAGGCCGTGATCTTCTCGCAATTCGTGATGCTGCTCGACCGCGTGCGTGAAGCACTCGCGACACAGTTCCCGGATCTGCCGCGCTACGAACTTACCGGGATGACTTTGGATCGGCAAAAGCCCGTGCAAGGATTCCAGAGCGCGCAAGGCGCCGCCGTCATGCTCGTTTCCCTCAAGGCCGCCGGCACGGGCATCACGCTGCATGCAGCCGATTACGTTTTCCTGCTCGATCCCTGGTGGAATCCCGCGGTGGAAGCGCAGGCGGTGGATCGCGTTCACCGTATCGGCCAAACGAATACCGTGTTCGTTTACCGCATGGTCACGGCCGGCACGATCGAAGAGCGCATTCAGGCGTTGAAAGCCTCGAAGAAAGACCTGTTCGACAAATTGATCGGCGGCGTCGAAGGCGACTTCGACCTCAGCCAGCACTTCAACTCGCTGCAGAGCCTCATTCAGCTCACGACCGCGCAAGTGGTGGAGCCCGAAGCGGCGTTGATCTGAGCGCAAGCCCTAGCGCTCAAGTGAGGCGTTAATGCCGGCCCGAATCGACGCGGCACTCACGAAGCAGGATCGCTCGCCGAGGTTTTTGACGCGGGAATGGACGTTGCCAACGTCCTCGTCGGGGTTCTGACGAACCTCGCCGAAGCTTTGGGCGTGCTCGCTGACATTCCGGGACGGCGATGGCCTGTTTCGGCACGGCGCGAACGTTTTTTTATTAAAGATGGCGGAGTTCACGCGTTCGTAACGGAAGCGCCACGATTTCGTAGCACAGGCTTGAGAAGGTTCGGGGGATGTCGGTGTCCAGCCGGCTCGTTCAATTCAACAACCCTCGCAAACCTGTATGGCTACTATTCGTTCTAAATGGCTCGCGCTGCTGGGCAGCGCGGTAATCGGCGCCGCTTCAGCGGCATTCGCTCAAGACAGCGGTCCGCTGCTTGATCTTCTGGTGAAGAAAGGCGTGATCAACGATCAGGAGGCCGAAAACCTCCGCGCCGAATTGGTGAAAGATTTTGCCGCCAATACCGCCGCTGGGAAAATGAATCTTTCGTCAGCTCTGACGGAGCTCCGTATCGCTGGCGACATTCGCACCCGCTTCGAAAGCCGCACGGGCGAACTCGTTTCCGGTGATCATCAGGAGCGCGATCGTCTGCGTTATCGTTTCCGTACCAGCCTCACTGGCAAGGTGCTGAACAATTGGTCTTTTGGCGTTCGCCTGGAAACTGCCACCGGCAGCCGTTCGAGCAACGTGACCATGGCCGATGACGGCGGTCCTTGGGCCAAGAACAGCGACACCGTCAATATCGGTCAGATTTATCTAAATTACGCTCCAAGCCCGTACTTCAATGTGACGATGGGCCGCATGCCTAATCCGCTTAACACCACGTTGATGGTTTGGGACGGCGATATTAATCCGGAAGGCTTTGCCGAACAGTTCAAGTATCGCGCTGGCAGTAACGAATTCTCCGCCACGCTTGGCCAATTCCTCTACTCCGCGTCCGGCACGCAGAACGCGTTTGGCACCGCGTCCAACGCGAAGGATATGGGCCTTCTCGCCTGGCAGGGCGGCTACAAGCTCTACGTCGAAGGCGCCAGCACGTTCTTCTACATCACGCCGACGCTCTACACCTACGTCCGCTCGAACCAAAACACAGCGACCTTCCGCGATCCCGGTACCAACAATGCCAATCTCAACACCGCAGTTAACAACTTAACCGTGGTGGAGGTTCCGTTGGAGTTGGACTGGATCCTCGGTGGCGTGCCGGCCCGTGCGTACGCCGACGTGGCAATGAATCTCGATGCCAAGGACCGCGCGACGAAGTTCGGCTTCTCTGATAAAAAGAGCCAGAACAAGGCTTACACCGTCGGCTTCCAGTACGGCAAAGCGGTCAACGCCGGCGAATGGGATGCGCGCATTTTCTACCAATCGGTACAGGCCTTCGCGCTTGACCCGAATCTGGTCGATTCCGACTTGTTCGACAGCCGCACGAACATGAAGGGTTTTGTGATCAGTGCGGATTACGCTCTCGGCGGTGCCACGATGTTCACCGTCACAGCCGCGAAGGGCAACCGTGCGGACAAGAACCTCCCCGCGATCGGTTCTGGCGATATCGGCACGGCCTTGTTCGACAAGTACTGGCTCTTCCAAGCCGACATTGTCCTGAAATTCTAACCGTTAGAGTTATCCAAAATCGTTATGAAAAAATCACTCATCCTTCTTTCCGCTGCGCTCGCAACGACCAGTCTGTTCGCGGCTGAAAAGCTCGTGATCAAGGGTTCCGACACACTCGGCGCCAAGCTCGTCCCGCAACTCTCCGAAGAGTACAAGGCCAAGAACCCCGGCGTCTCGTTTGAAATCGCCGCCGAAGGTTCGACCACCGGCATCGCCGCCATCATCGACGGCACGGCGCAGATCGGCATGTCTTCGCGTCGTGCGAAGCCCACCGAAATGTCCGCCGCGCAAGCCAAGGGCGTGAACATGAAGCCCACGGTCGTCGCTTACGACGGCATTGCGGTCATCGTGAACGCTGCCAGCCCGATCGCGAACCTCACCAAGCGCCAGATCGAACAGATCTTCGCGGGTGACGTCACCGATTGGTCCGCTGTCGGCGGTGCGCCTGGAAAAATCTCGATCTACACCCGCAACACTTCGTCGGGTACGTATCAAGATTTCAAGGACCTCGCGATGAACAAGCGCGACTACGCCGGCTCTTCGCAGAAGATGGCAGGCAACGAGCAGATTGCGTCCGAAGTGGCCAAGAATCCGAATGGAATCGGCTACGTCGGTCTCGCTTATACGAACACTCCGGGAATCAAAGTTCTTACGGTGGGGGGCGTTGCTCCGAGCAAAGAAACCGTCATCGCCAAGCAGTACGCTCTGGCCCGCCCGACGTTCTATTACACGAACGGCGAACCCTCGGGCGAGGCGGCCAAATTTGTCGAATTCACGTTGAGCGACGAAGGCCAAAAAATCGTCGAGCACGTCGGATTCGTTCCAGTTCGTTAGTCGGTAGGGTGTTTGTTTCGTGAATGTAACAGAGGCCCACTTGAAGCTTTCGAGTGGGCCTCTGACCTTTAAGCGCGCCTCCGCGCCAGTCTGAATGTCCAACTCGACCGCCACTGTTTCCGCTCCGCCGCCCTTCGCGATCCTGAAAACCCGGACGCGTTTCTTTGGCCTGACGTCCGACGAATGCATCCGCACGTTTTTTGGAGGTAATGCACTGGTGTCGATGATCGTCCTCGGGCTGATCACGGTTTTCCTCTTTCGAGAGGGCTACGAATTTTTTGGCGAGAATTACAAGAACCTGACGGTTTATCGCCGCGCCGGCCTTGAGTACGTCGATGTGATGCGCCGGCAGGAAAGCGATTACACCGCGCTTACGCGTTATCTCTCAGACCTGCGTTTACGCACGTTGCAGTACTACATGCAGCAGGAAAAACTCGGCGCCGCCGCAGCGAATGCGAAGCTCGGTGCGTTCGACAGTTTCTCGGAGGAGTTTTCCGATGCGGTCGGGCCGTTGCGCGACTTGGTTTCTCAAGGTACGAAACTCGCAACGGCGCTGAAGGAGAAATTTGAAGTCGCGGAAAACAAAAAAACCGAGCGCCAGCAATTGCTCGATGCAGGCCGTCCTGACGACGCGGCAAAAGTGGTCGTTCAGGAAATCGATTTTGAAACGGAGCTGAAGCCGTTGGTTGAAACCCTTCCTGCTTACAAGGCCGCCAACCGCGCCATGGCGGACCGCGTGAACCAGTTGTTACTCAGCGCGCCACCGTTCCCTGACGCGGAACTGCAAAAGCGCATGGGGCGTTTCAAAGTCCTCGCAAACGAGCACGTGGTCCAATTTCCGAAAAACGAGCGCGAGCTGGAGAGCTGGGATTACCTCCAGCCGGTCTCGTTTGGTTCGGCAATCACCGGTTTTATCTTCGGACGCGAATGGCTCACGGCGAGTTTTTGGCAGGATTGGTATGGGATTGTGCCGCTGTTTGTTGGTTCGCTCATGGTATCACTCGTGGCGTTGATCATTGCAGTTCCGCTGGGGGTGGGTGCGGCGGTGTACGTCAATCAAATCGCCACGCCGCGCGAACAGCGCATCGTCAAGCCCGCGATCGAGTTCATCTCCGCGTTCCCCTCGGTTGTGTTGGGTTTTTTCGGCATCGCGGTGCTCGGCCAGACACTCCGCGCGGTGTCGCAGGCTTCGTGGCTGTCCTGGATGCCGGGCTTTCCGATCGCCGAACGGCTCAACGTGCTCACGGCGGGCTGTCTGCTTGCGCTGATAGCGGTGCCGACCATTTTCACGCTGGCGGAGGACGCGATCAACAATGTGCCGCGTGCGTTTAAGGAAGCGTCGTACGCGCTCGGCGCCAACCGGCTGCAGACGATCATCAAAATCATCGTTCCCGCCGGTCTCTCTGGAATTATTTCAGCGGTGTTGCTTGGTTTCGGTCGCGTGATCGGCGAAACGATGGTCGTGCTCCTTTGCGCGGGCAATCGCATCGCAATCCCGGATTTCACTGCCGGTCTCGGCGTATTCACGCAGCCAGTACACACGATGACGGGAATCATCGCGCAGGAAATGGGCGAAGTGGTGAGTGGCAGCATCCATTACCGCGCACTCTTCATGGTGGGCATCGTGCTTTTCTTCCTGTCGCTCGCCATCAACTACATCGCGCAAGCGATCGTGCGCCGTTACCGCATTTCGATTGGATAGCCCATGAGCAACGAAGCGATCAATCCTTACGCCTCAAAGCCGACGTCGATCCGGAAGTGGGAGAAATTCTTTTTCTGGGGTTTCCGCAGCGCAACGTACTTCGTCGTGTTTTGCGGTGCGGTTGTGCTGGGAAATATCGTTTTCAAAGGCTCGCAAACGGTGTTCCGAGCGACGCCGCCGTTCATCAATATTCCGTTTCTCACCGAAGCTCCGCAGACGCTCTACGTTTTTCAATACGAGGGAAAGAAGATGGAGCTGAGCGATTCGCAATTTCGAGCGTTCCGCCAGGACCAAGAAAAAAGGGCCAAAGCAGAAGGGCGGCCGGTTCCTGAGATCAAGGCAGAGAGCTATGCTTATTCTGCTGGCGGAATTCTTCCCGCCATTGTCGGTACGGTGCTGTTGGTGGTCGGCTCGATGGCGATCGCGCTGGTGTTGGGCGTGGCGAGTGCGATTTATCTCACCGAGTATGCGGCTCAGGGGGCTCTGGTGCGCGCGATCCGGTTGGCGATTCTGAATCTCGCCGGAGTGCCGTCGATTGTGTTCGGGCTTTTTGGTGCGGCGATGTTTGTTATAGGTTTTCGCCTCTGGGGAATTCAGTTTTTTGGCTGGCACGTGTCCTTGCTGGCGGGCTGGTTTACACTGGCGTTGATGGTTCTCCCCGTGGTGATCACGGCCAGTGAGGAAGCCTTGAAAGCGGTGCCGCGCGGCTTCCGCGAAGGATCGCTCGCGCTGGGTGCGACGCGTTGGCAAACCATTCGGAAATCGGTGCTGCCGTACGCACTGCCTGGCATTCTGACGTCCTCAATCCTGGGCATCGCGCGGGTGGCGGGTGAAACCGCACCGATCATGTTTACGGCGGCTTTCGCATCGACCGACAAGTTGCCCTGGCAGGTTTTCGGCGGTGGCAACTCGTTGTGGCAAGGGCTCTCGGATTTTGTGCATCAAGGGGTGATGGCGCTGCCGTACCACATTTACGTCGTCAGCTCTAAGATTCCGCAAAATGAATACACCGAGCGCGTACAGTACGGCACCGCGTTCGTTTTTCTCCTCATCGTCGCTCTTATCGCCACGACTTCGATCGTCCTGCGAAACAAACTCCGAAGCCGCTACAAATGGTAACCGCCAACACCAGTTTCCCTATGGAAAACCTGTCCGCTCCAGAAGTCCCCGCGACGACTACGAAGAATCCGTTTGTGCCTCCAGTCCGCCCCGGCGCACCGGGAGGAACTCGTACGATCATCGAGATCGAGAATTTCGATTTTTACTACGGTCAGAAGCAGGCGCTTTTCGATATCAACCTCAAGCTCGACGACAAACGCGTGACGGCATTTATCGGACCATCGGGTTGCGGCAAATCGACTCTGCTGCGTTGCTTTAATCGCATGAACGATCTCATCGACGGGACGTCGGTGCGGCGCGGGACGATTAAAATCAATGGGATTGATATTTCGCGGCGCGACGTCGATCCGATCGAACTCCGCAAGCGGATCGGCATGGTTTTCCAGAAATCGAATCCATTTCCGAAATCCATTTACGAAAACATCACGTACGGGCTGAGAATTCAGGGAATCAAAAACAAGGCTCGCCTCGACGAAGTGGTTGAGAAAAGCCTCCGCGGTGCCGCGCTCTGGGACGAAGTGAAGGATCGCTTGCACGAGAGCGGTCTTGGCCTTTCTGGCGGGCAACAACAGCGGCTCTGCATCGCCCGTGCGATCGCCGTCGAACCAGAAATTATCTTGATGGACGAACCGTGTTCGGCGCTCGATCCGATTGCCACCGCCAAAGTGGAGGAGCTCATCCACGAGCTTAAGACGAAATACACGATCATCATCGTGACGCACAGCATGCAGCAGGCGGCGCGCTGCTCGGACAAAACCGCGTTCTTCTATCTCGGCCGACTGGTTGAGTACGCCGATACGCGGACGATCTTCATGAACCCCTCTAACCCGCAGACAGAAGCTTATGTTTCTGGGCGTTTCGGTTGATTATGGAACGATTTGCTATTTCTTAACGTGAACAGCTCAATGAAACGCTTCTTCGACACCGAACTAGAAACCTTTCGTTCGCATCTGCTTTTGATGGGGGAAAAATCCATCGCCCAAGTCCGGCGGTCCTTGAAGTCGCTGGTGGAGGCAGATATTTCGCTGGCCGACCAGGTCATCGCGGCAGACGACGAACTCGATCGCCTCGAAGTGGAAATCGACGAAGAGGCGATCCGCTACATGAACCTTCGCGCGCCCATCGCCACGGAGCTGCGCCTCGTGATTGTGGGAATGAAAGCGTCGCACGACCTGGAGCGCGTCGGGGATGAAGCCACAAACATCGCGCGGCGCGCGGTGCGTCTGGCGGCTGAGCCGCAGTTGAAGGCGTACGTCGATATCCCGCGCATGGCCGATATGGCGCTGCAGATGCTCCGCGACGCCTTGGATTGTTTTCTCAACGGCGACGCCGCCAAAGCCGTGGCGGTCGTTCAGCGCGACTCAGAAGTAGACGTGCTCAACAAGCAGCTCTACCGCGAGCTGACGAGTTTCATGATCGAGAAGCCCGACACGATATCTCGCGCACTCGAACTGATGTTTATCTCTAAATCGATCGAACGCATCGCCGACCACGCCACGAACATTGCCGAGGAAATGGTGTTTCTTTTCCAGGCGAAGGACATTCGCCACGATGAGAATCTGAAAAAGCCGGGCGTGGTGGCGAGTTGAGCGAACCTCATTTGCCGGCGGCTTTAAACTTATCGATCCAAATTCTGTTTTCGAAAAGCGTTGAGCGAAAGATGTGTTTGTCCGGATCGCGGAAAGCCTCACGCAGGTATTCGCGAATCGTGTTGTAGACCGGCACGGGCATTTTCTGGCTGATGGTGATCCGCGTGATCGTGCGCAAATCGATCGGCACCTCGTAGAAGCCGGCGTCCGATTTGCCTTCCCAAATAGCGCGATATTCCTCCTCGCAACGGTAAGGCCATCGCTTGGTGAAGGGAATTCGTTCGACTGCTATCGAGTGGCGGGCGAGGTAGCTGATTTTTCGATACACGACGCGTCCATGCCGAAGCCCAGGATGTTTCGCGAATGCGGCGGCGAGCATCCGGCCGCTAAATTCGATGCAGCAGCCACTGGTGCCGGGCGCGAAGGATTTCCAGTGATGAATTGTTTCGTCTCCTCGGCTGAAGCAGAGCGCAAAAAGCTTCGGCACCTTCCGGCGCTTTTTGTACTCGAGCAAAATTTCTGCGTCGTTGCGGTCCTCCCAGGAAGCGGGGTCGAGCAAAACCAAACCCTTGCGCTTCAACAGATCGAGCAGGACCGGCAGCGTGGTGTAACGCTTCAGAATAGTCGGGGTCATAGGGCTGCAGAATACGGCACCAGTTTTTGCACGCATCGCAAGTAGTTCACGAGCTCATTGTGTCGCCGGGGGCGCGAGCTCCGCAAGGGGCAGCTTACTTGACGTAAAGGGACGCTCGCAACGTGGTCGCCGAGCCTTGCTGCAGGGGTGCTGCCGGTGATCTTACTTTTCCAAGTCGAGTTCAGAAACTTTGTTCAAAAGGCGCAGTTCTTCCAGGCGGACTTTACTCTCGGCCTCGCCGGTTCTGTCGTAGTCACGTTTCTTTCCGGTGATCTTTTCCAAGTTTGTCGCGGCGTATTTTCGCACGAGCAGGTAAGGGTCGTTGAGAGCGTATTCGAGCGCCGCGACGGCAGCGTCACCTCTGATCCAGCCCAGCGCGCGGACGATGTGAAGTCGGACCTGCTGGTTGTCCTCATTTTCCAGGTACTCGGTGAGTAAAGGTATGGCTCGCTCGTCACCCAAGAATCCAAAACCGAGAATGGCGTCCGTTTTCGTTGGTTTATCGGTGCTGCTCAGAGGACCGAACTTTAGGATTTGCGCGCATTTTTCGAACAACGCGTCGGTGCTGGAGTCGCCGGGCTTGAAAGCAGGGCCTCGAGCATAGCGGGGGATCGGAGCCTCGCCCTTGATTTTGCTTCTGGCGATGGCGGCTTGTTTAGGAACATATCGATACGGATCTTTGTTGGCCTCTTCGAGAAGGGGAAGCGCTGAAGGGTGACCGATCCATCCCAGTGAACGAACAATTTGGAAGCGCAAATAGTCGTTCGATTCTTTTCGGTATTTATCGGCAAGTGCCGGTACGGCTCTTGCGTCGCCTAAAAGTCCCAAGACGATAATGGCGTCGTCGACGTTTTGGTTGCTTGGTGAAGAAGCACTACGCTCGGAGATGAGCTGTGTGCAGCGTGACAAAATCGTTTCTGAGTCACTTTTTTTGGCTTGTGCAAAAAGTCCGCTCGCGACGAGCAAAACGAAGCTTAGCGCTGCGGGATGGGTTGGTAGTAAAAAGGGTCGTTTGCGAGTTTTCATTGGCGATCAGGATAGAGTGGCAGTGTGAGCTTGAAACTGGTCCCGGTGGGGCCGGTTTGCGCGAGCGTGAGGTCGGCCCGAATTTGTCGTGCGATGAGATGCGAGATAGCCAGCCCGAGGCCGGTGCCACCTGGTTTGGTGCTGCGTCCTGGTTGGAAGAGATTGTTTCTAATCGTGTCGGGGATGCCGCTTCCTTGGTCGGAGACCAGAACCGAAAGACGGCCGTCGCCGTTGTTTAACGCGACGTCGACGGTGCGACCTGATGGTGTGGCCACAATCGCGTTCTCGACCAGATTCGATGTGATCAAGCAGACCAAACTTCCGCGGTGGCTGTCCAAGTTCTGATTAAAGTTGTTCCGCACCGATAAAATCACGCCCTTGCGCGAGGCCTGCGGTGCGCTACGTTGACGAATCGTTTCAGCCAGGTCGTTTCCCGAAAGTTCATACTGTGCCTGGGCCTCAACGTCGCCGAGAAGGCCGACTGTCTCCTGAATGAGGGTTTGCATGCGTTCGGTGTAGCCCGCTGCTGATTGCCAATCTTCCGAAGATTGCAGTGCCTGGTCGTGACTGGCTACTACCGAGCGTAGTCCTGCGACCGAGCCTTGCAGCCCATGGATCAAGTGAGACGTTATCTGGCCGAGGGCTGACGCTTTGGCGGCGAGCGTGAGCTCGAAATTGGCTCTTGTGAGTTGATCATTTCTATGGGCGATGGTTTTCTGGGCCCGCTGCAGCCCAAAATACGCCAGTGCCAAGACCGCGATTATCAAAGAGGTGCCAATGGCGAGTGTGACTGTTGTTTGCGTTTGAACCCGTTGATCGATTGCAGTAAGTTCGGCAGCGAGCAGTTGAGCATCGATATAGTAGCGGACAAAGCCGACGGGTTGAACGCTCTCTCGGCCAAAAAGGGGAAGCAGCACCTCGAGAACAGGAGCTGAGCGAGACGAACCCATTCCGGCGAAATAGCGGTCGAGAGGGAACGCGGGGTGAAAGCGGCTGATGGGGGAACCGCCTAAAAGGCGCAAATAGTCGTCTGCTGGAAGGTCGACGAACAGCATCGTGGCGGGAACTGCCTGGACTGTCCCGCCCTCTTCGTCGAAGACTGCCACGCCGAGCATGCCGCGTTGCTTCGCGCTTTTGAAAACACTGGTGAGTCGTGCGGCATTGTTCAGGTTAGGAGTGTTCGCCTCGGCGTCGGCCACCTGTTGAAGCGCGACGGGGTAGAGAACGGCGGCGTCGCGCCCAATGATTTTCTGGCGAATGTCGTCGCGAAGTTCGGAGCGGAACTGGACGACCATGACGACGAAAACGGCTACGAGAAGCAGAGCGGTCGCGAGCGTGATAAACGCGAGACGCCGGTACGGTGCATTTGACCTCGTAGCAGGACGCGACTCCGGTTTCGTCATGGGGTTCTAGATGTGAGCTAAAACTCTCCTTCCGGCAGGGGCAACCCGAGTTTTTCCAACGCGACTTCAAAAAGAAGGCGGCGTTGCTCAGGCGAAAGTCCCGGTTGATATACGGCTGTTTGATAATCTTTGTAGGGCTGCCACGATTCCGCTTCGCGGTAAGCGCTGAGGAACGATGACAACAGTGCTTTGACCGTTGGTTGCCCTTCTGAGGTCGGGTGCGCTGCAGCGTAGGTGGCCACGGCGCTTCGAATCGCCTCCTTTTCTCGATCGAGTTGGGCAAATCGTTGGGCGTTTTCCTTGTTTAGCTGTTCGACGGCGGCGCGCAGCTTTCCCAGGTTTTCACTGGACACGCGGGATGCTCCCTGGACGCGGTAACTAAGTTCGCCATTTTCTGGCTTCATCTGGAGGCCACCCGACTCGGGGGCTAGTTCTTTCCTGAGCTCCTCCAGTCGGCTTTGCATTGATTTTTGAAGCGCCTGCTTCTCCGTTATATAAGCATTAATCCGCGCGACCAACTCGGGTGGGAAAGCGGGACCGGTTGTTGGACCGGGAGGACTAGGCAAAGCCACCAAGCCCGCGCGGATGTCCTCGGCGAGCGCCTCGAGTTCGGTCATGGTGCTGGCTTGTTGTTCGGCAAGCTGTTTCAGCGCTTGTGTCCGCTTCGACTCAGGGGAGGCGTCCAGTTGGTAAATCTTTTCGCGAAGCTCAGCTTTCACCCGTTTCTTTTCGGCTTGGTAAACATCGATTTTGGCCGCGAGAGCTTCCGGAAGATTGTCTGGGATGCGTATGCGAGCTGTTTCCGGTGAAAAGAAGACAAGGTTTTCGTCCTGGTTGGCTTTCGTGGCTGAATCGGTTGGCTTAAACGCTTCCACCTGAAGCTCCATGGCCACTTCACGCAAGAGGCGGCGCTGAGCGGCGGAAAGGCCGTCTTGGTAGAACACGGCGGCCCGCATCACCAAGAATTCATAGATGAGAACCTTGTCCCTTGCGCGGGGCATCTGTGGAGACCCGAGCCTCCACTGACGATTTTCGTTCCAGTCACCGGTTCCTGCAAAAAGTCCCGCGAGGCCGCCCAACAACAAATCGCTGCGAAGCTGCTCGGCGTACGCTTCGAGCTCGATTAATTTTGGGGTCTGCTCGCGTGCGAATGTCTCGAGGATTTGGATACGCTCGGCCGGAGCAAGATTGTTCACCGCCGCGAGTTTTTCCACGAGTTCAGCCCGCAAACTCGCGCGCTTAGAGCGAAAGTTTTCGAGGCGGGTGAGTAGTTTCTTCGAAAGATCCTTGGAGTATAGCCGCGTGCTTAATGGCGCATAAAATGGCTCATAGATATAATCCGCCAAACCAGCAGGAGCTGTGGTCCTTTCTATGGGTGAGCGTTTTGGCGGGAGAGGAGCGCCGATGGGCGGTGGTACTGCGGGGAAAAAGATCGGCGTTTGTCTTGGGGCAGTGGTCGCGGCCGAGAAGCGGCTCTCGTAGAGGGTGAAGGTGGGATCGAAGTAGAACTGATCGAAACCGGGATGGTACCGGTAGCCGCCCCAATAATAATAATTTCCACCCCAGTAATAGCAGCCTCCCCAATACGGAGAGCCGCCGCCATGTGAGTAGCCTTCTCCTCCACGGTAATAGCCACCGCCCGAATATGACGATGTCGGATAGTTCGGGGTCGGCACGGTAAAGCGCCCACCCGAATCTGGGGGCGGAGGTGAATAGGTCGAACTGGAAGATGACGACGAATCTGAGCCGGAGCTGGAACTCGGAGGCGGCGGAGGAGGCGAGCTTGGGCTGGATCCGCTGTCTGATGAAGGGACGACGAAGCGTCCATCTGCGGAGGCACTGTTACTGAGGAAACTTAGGCTGAAACCGACGAGCGAAATCGACAGAGCGAGGTTCCGCGCGACGTGCAAAGCGGGAGGATCAAAGACTTTCATGGGTCGCCTTTCTTAGAGATCCCTGGAGGATCGGGTGGACGCTAGAAGCGGACGTTTAGTCCTAGTGAGTAGGTCGTAGATTCACCATCCCAAATCGAGACCGCGGCCGATCCGCCGAACTTCGGTGTGAACCAAGTGCTCACGCCAACTTTGTAAGTCCAGTAGGTGTCGAAATCGCTGTTAAAATATTCATTTCGGGTCGCCGAGCACGTGACCGCTGTCGATCGGGCAACGGGAATCTCCAGCCCTATGCCGACAGCCCAGAGTGTCTCGTTATTTTTATATTTGATGTCCCGGACGGTAGAAGACTGGGCCGTGGAGGTCACCGATGCCTCGGCAAAGGGCTTGATCCAGTCCATATCGACATAGCCGATTGCGAAACCGGAGATGCGCCGATCGCTGAGTTTGTAGGCGCTAAATTTCTCGTATGACGTTTTGAGACCCGCATCCAGTGAGTTGCAGACGGGAACGTTCGCGTAGAGTTCCACGCCGTCGCCGTTGTCGATGTTTGAACTGCGTACGTCTTCTGAAAAGAAGCCGAGGCCGGCGTAACGTTTGCCGAGAAGTCCGGCATCCATTTGAGCCTGCAC
Source organism: Nibricoccus sp. (assembly GCA_047600805.1). Lineage (GTDB taxonomy): Bacteria > Verrucomicrobiota > Verrucomicrobiia > Opitutales > Opitutaceae > JADKHC01. The sequence goes on along the minus strand of JASGKG010000001.1, from coordinate 2,287,153 downwards.
GGAACCGCTCAGCACGAGGAAGGTGATCAACGCGAGGATATGCCTGAGGGTAAAAAGTGTTTTCATGGTGAGGCTTGTTTAACTCAAAGCATGCCAGATCGGTAGTGGATCTGTAAGGTATTAATGATGAATGGGAAGAAGCTGAAGCGTTCCCGGATCACGTACAAGGAATCCCTTGATGTGGTTGAGCACAACCAATCGCTTGAGATGCGGTAAGGGCGGCTGGGGGTATTCAACCAACGTATTAACTCTGTTCGCCGGCCGAAGCGTCAGACTGCTGTTGATTGATCCGGTAGCGCAGGAATTCGCGGGTCACCCCCAGGCGGCGGGCCGCGGCGGAGACGTTGCCGTTCGTTTCACGCAGGGCTTCTGTCACCAAGTCGTTGATGACCTGGTCGAGCAGGAATCCCTCTTCGGGGATGCGCCATGCGGGATTTCTCCAACCACTTGCTTCCGGCAAACTATTTGTTTCGCTGCTGCTGAGGTGGGCGAAATCCAGCGTAGGGCCGCTGCTGAAAATGACGGCGCGTTCCAATTCGTGGGCGAGTTCGCGGATATTGCCGGGCCAGCGATGAGCGAGGAGTCGGGCTGTGCCGGCAGCTGAGATCGTCAGCGAGGGCAAGCGGTGCCGTGCGGCCATTGGCGCGAGCAAATGTTTCGCCAGTTCGACTATGTCGGAGCCGCGCTCGCGGAGAGGCGGCAAGGTCAGGTGAAGCAGGTGAAGCCGGTGATAAAGGTCTTCGCGGAATTCGCCTTCGGCAACGAGATCGGCCAGTGGACGGTTGCTGGCCGCAAGCAGCCGCGCGTCGATCGAGATTTCCTTGTTCGAACCGAGGCGGCGAATCCGACCTTCTTCCACCGCGACGAGAACTTTCGCCTGTGTGGCAGGTGCGAGCGCGCCGATTTCATCTAGAAACAGAGTCCCTCCGTCGGCGGCCTCGAACAAACCGATACGAGCTTGGCGAGCGTCGGTGAAAGCGCCCCGCTCATGTCCGAACAATTCCGACTCCACCAAATTCTCAGGAAGTGCCGCACAGTTTACCGAGACGAACGGCCGGTCCGCTCGCGGACCTTGTGCGTGAAGCCATCTGGCGAGAGCACTTTTTCCCGTGCCGGTTTCTCCTTCGATGAGGACACAAGGGAGATGGTTTTCGAGGCGGCGCTCCGCGGCCAAGATCGTATCGAGCTGCGATCGGATTGTGGCCAGGCTTTGACCGAAGAATAGCTGGTTTGTCTTGGTTCCGGAGCCGGTGGTGCGATGTTCGTCACGTCGTTTTGCGGTGTGCTGATTGCGACAACGGGCGAACGCCAGCGTGACCGCTTCGGGTTCGAATGGTTTTGTGAGGTAGTCACCCGCGCCCAAGCGGATCGCTTCGACGGCTTTTTTAACACCTCCAAACGCGGTCATGACGACCACGCCCGTGTTCTCGGAAAATATGCCCTCCCTCAACAATATGAGTGCCTCGCCGTCGGGCAGGTGGAGATCCATCAGTGCGAAATCATAACGAATACTCTGAACCAGCCTGCGCGCTTCTTCGATTCGCGTGGCTTCACTGACCACGGCCCCCGTAGCCTTCAGGTGTGCCGCGAGCCGTTTGCGCAGCGCGGCGTCATCTTCCAGCAATAGAATCTCGCAGCCAGGGGAAAGCGGGGTCGCATCAGCCATCGCATGGATGGTATGGGCGGAAACGGCCGGCGTGTTCAATACCAATCCGGCGCATTGGCTCTTCGTCGGTGGTTCAGTAAACGCCGCAGAGATGGGCGATGCGAACGATGCTGTAGCCGAGCAGCGCGGTGACCGGCAGGGTGAGCACCCAGGCCCAAACGATGCGGCCGACGACGCCCCATTTGACGGCACTGAAACGTTTGATCGCGCCGACGCCCATGATCGACGTGGAGATGACGTGAGTCGTGGAAAGGGGAATGCCGACGCGCGAAGCGAGCCAGATAATGGAGGCGGCACTTGTTTCGGCAGCGAAACCGTGCACCGGCTGAAGCTTAACCATCTTGTGGCCCATCGTTCGGATGATGCGCCAGCCGCCCGAAGCGGTGCCCGCAGCGATGGTCACGGCGCAGAGAATCACGACCCACTTGGCGACTTTGAACTCGGGGGTAACCAGGAAGCTGAGCCAGTCCGGCAGATTGGCGAAAAGGCCTTTTTGGGTGCCTGTGTAAAGGGCGAGGGTGATGATCCCCATCGTTTTTTGGGCGTCGTTGGCGCCGTGGCTGAGACCCATAAAGAGCGCGCTTCCGATCTGCGCCTTGCCAAAAACGGTGTTAACGAAACGCGGACGGGATTTACGCAAGAGAATAAACAGCACGATCATGAACAGCGCTGCCACGCAGAAGCCGACGACGGGAGAGGTGATCATCGGCATCACGACTTTGTACCAAAGGCCGGAGACTTTACCCGTGACCGCGTCCTTGTGGGCCCACTGAAGCACAGACCAATTGCCATGGGATGTGGCGAGGGCGGCACCGCACAAGCCGCCAATTAGAGCGTGACTCGAACTGGACGGAAGGCCCAACCACCACGTCACAAGGCCCCAAATAATCGCAGCCAGAAGTGCAGCAAGCACGGTCATCGAGGTGATCACACTTGTATTCACCAATCCGCTACCGATTGTGGTGGCGACGGCAGTGCCGAAAAGGATCGCACCGAGAAGGTCGGCGATCGCGGCCAGCAGGATCGCTTGGCGGGGCGTGAGCACCCGTGTTGAGACGACCGTAGCGATGGCATTGGCGGCGTCGTGGAAACCGTTGATGTATTCGAACACCAACGCCGCAAGCAGGACGAGCAGGAGGAGCGTCATGGCTGCGTTCCGCTCAGGAATATTTTAGTACGATCTGGAAGACGACGTTGCCGGCGTCGCGGCACCGATCGATTGCCTTCTCGGCCATTTCAAAAAGGTCCTGAAGGATGACCGTTTCCTTCGCGTTGTAGGAGCCGTGGTAAAGATCTTTGATTGCGGCGAGGAGATATTTGTCGGCTTCGCCTTCTGCGAATTGGAGTTTTTCGTTGGCCTCACCGATCTGTTCGATGCGAGCGCCTTTACGAAGTTGTTTCACCATGAAGACAACGCATTCGGCGGCTTTTCCCAAGAGGTCAGCCATGCGCACAAAGGCCTCGCGGGGGAGTTGCCCCGGATAAATCGAAAGGCGTTCGACGAGTTTCTCGACGGTTTTCGGGATGCGATAGAGTGCGAGCGAGAGCTCTTCTATGTCTTCGCGTTCGAGCGGGGTGACGAAGGTCTTGCACAGCTCCTCGGTGATCCTGCTGGTGATTTTTTTATCCTTTCGGCGGCTTTGGATGAAATCGTCCAGGTCGTTGGCGCTGCGAAATGATTCGATCCGCTGAAGGTAATTGGAGAGGAGCTTGGTGCTCGTTAGAGCTTCTTCAGCGCTGGCTTCAAGCAAGTCGTAGAACTTCTGGTCTTTGCCGAGTAGCTTGGTAATCGAGATCATAGGCTCATCTCGGTAGGGCGGATCGTAACAATTGTGAAATGAAAACTGTGACAGACGTGTTACGTTTGTGTTACGGCCCTTGAAAACGTGCGAGTTTACGTTTGGCCGCGGAGCTTCGTCCACAGCAGGCCGAGGTATTCGTGGATGGCTTTCGTGCTCCGTTCAAGAGCACCGATGTCCCAGGCGAGCAGCGCCCAGCCGGTGTCGCTATCCTTGTGCAACATGAAATCGCTCGGCGCGGCGATCGGGTGAAGCCCGATCTTTTTGCAGAGTGCCAAACTGCGCGGCATGTGCCACGCGGAGGTTACCAGTAGAAAGGGTTCTTGTCCCACTTGCTCTGCGATGGCGAGAGCCTCGTCATGGGTGTCGCGCGTTTGGTCAAACCGGATGATGCGCGCTGGTGAAATTCCGAGCGATTGAGCAGCTTCGCTGAGGACTTGGGCGTGCGAAATGGTTTTGTGACCGACATAACCGGAGACGACAAGTTTTGCCGAAGGCAAAAGACGCGCCAGACGCACCGCTTCGGTGAGCCGCGCGAGTGCGGACGAGCTGAGTTGGTTGATGCGTGACATGCCCTCGGATTCGCCATGGCCACCGCCCAAAACCACGATCGTGCGACAAGCTCTCACGTGGGAGGGCAGATCTTCGCTCGTTCGGGCCTCAGGGATCGCCACGGATTGGCTCTCAAGCGGTGCGATCAGCAGTCGCGCCACTCCTTTGTTCGAAAACGCCAGAAGCGTAGTAAACGCGAGGGCGACCAAGCACCGTGCAAGTTTTTGACGCTTCTTGGAGAACATCAGCACCGTTCCCACGCCGGCGAGCATCAGTGTCAAAGGGAGAGGCAGGAAAGGAATGGTTGCCGCTTTTTTAAGCCAGAAGAGCATTCGGTCAGCTTGTAGAAGACCGTCGCTCGTCTCTAGACATTTATAGGTGCGAGGTGCGTTGCGGCCACGCCATCGCAGATTTCGCTCTCCGAATTTGGCCTTCCGAAAGAGGCGGCTAATGGGATTGGCATCGATCCGATTTCGGCCCTCGTCTCGCAATCGCGAGATCGACGCTTAATGCGTTGCCCCACCTTCGCTCGTGTGTGCTCGCTGCGTCGAACCCGCTTCGCGGTTTCTCATCCCGGCTTGGGTAAGCGTCGACTTTACTCCTTTGAATTCAGCCCTCCGCCTTCCATTGAAATGGGGCGGCCAACGGGATTCGAACCCGCGACCCCAAGATCCACAATCTTGTGCTCTAACCAGCTGAGCTATGGCCGCCGTATAGGGCCGGGCAATCTCAGGGCCGCTCCCCGAGCTGTCAATCCCTTCTTCTCATCGTTTTTTGTGCGGGAGCTGTTTTCTGTTTCCCGTTGATAATTCGCGATTCCGGTCGATGCTAAGCCGAGTTTGCCATGCAACGGCTGCGCATCGTCACCTACAATATCGCTCATGGCCGCGGCCTCCAGCCGATCCAAGGGCTTACTTCACGGCGGCGCATTCGTTCGATTCTCCTGCGGATGTCGAAGCTCATCCAGAAGCTGAATCCCGACGTCGTGGCGCTTCAGGAAATCGATGAAAACTCGCTGTGGGCGGGGAGTTTTGACCAGCTGGAGTTTCTTCGCGAGTTCACCGGCATGCCGCACGCCGTTTACGGAATCAACAACCGGCGGACAGGTTTGTTGAAACTGAATTACGGCAACGCCTTTCTTTCAAAGCACCCGATCGCCGAGTGGGAAAATATCGCGTTTGGCCAGCGTCGCATGGGCGAAAAAGGATTTCTCTTCGCGGAGCTCGATGTGGGTGGGAAGCGCGTGCCGCTCGTGAACATGCACCTGCACTACCGCTCGCGTGCCCACCGCGTCCGACAAGTGGCGCTGGTGATGGATTACCTTAATAAAAAAAGAGTGTCGCGACATACGCACTGGGCGGTGCCGCCGATCGTGTGCGGTGATTTCAACACGCCGTCCCACACCGCCGACGCCACGGCGTCGCTCTTCAAATACTTTTCGCGCCACGGCCATTATTCGTTGCACCCGCAAAAAGCGCGGACGTTTCCTTCACCGTTGCCGCGCCGCATGCTGGATTTCGTGTTTTTGCCGCCGCAATGCGTGGAGGTTTACTGCCTCGTGGTGCGGACGATGTTGTCGGACCACCGGCCGGTGATGGTCGAGTTTAGCATGCCTTGATTGGCAACTGTGATGTGGCGCGATCTTTCCCGCTGCTTCAAGGGCTCAAAAAATCGCTTTGCGCTAGGCGGGCGTTTTGTCAGTTGTCGCGTTTGCGCCTGATTCGGGCGCCTCTTCATCATGGATCGCATCGCCCAAGCTTTTGCCCGTGCCCGCTCTGAAAACCGCGCCTGTTTCGTGGCGTACCTTTGTGCAGGCGATCCCGATTTGGAGACATCGCTCGGTGCCTGCCGCGCGCTTCTTCAAAACGGTGTCGATGTCCTCGAGTTGGGCGTTCCCTTTTCCGATCCTCTCGCGGACGGTCTTACCAACCAACTCGCCGCGCAACGCGCTTTGGAAAGTGGCATGACAGCCGAGCGTGTTTTTGAGTTGGTGCGCCGTATTCGCGAATTCAGCCAAGTGCCGATCGTGTTCTACACGTATTACAACCTCGTTTTTGCGAACGGTGTCGATGGCTATGTGCGCAAAGCGCGCGAGGCGGGCGTCGATGGCATGCTCACGCTGGACCTTCCGCCCGAAGAAGCGGGCGAGGTTCTGGCCGCGTGCAAGAAGCACGGCGTGAAGACGGTTTTCATCGTCGCTCCGACCACGCCGGACGATCGTTTGCCAAAAATTGCGGCGGCGGCGACGGGCTTCATTTACTACGTCTCGCGCGAAGGCGTCACGGGCGTGCGCGACCAGATCGCGGGAAATATTCCGGAAGCCGTGGCTCGCATCAAAGCCGCGGCAGGTTCTTTGCCGGTGGTGGTGGGTTTTGGAATTTCCACGCGTGCTCACGTCGCGCAAGTCGCCGCGCACGCGGACGGCGTTGTCATCGGAAGCGCTTTGGTGAATTGCATTCGCGACAACCTTCGCCAACGCGAAAAGATCGCCCCGGCGCTGGCCGCGAAGGCCGCTGATTTTGCGCTGGGCGTCCGTCGGTAGACATTACTTACTGGTGGCATGCCCCGCAGAGTTCTTCTCATCGACGATGATCGCATGCAGTTCGCGCTGACCAAGGCGATTTTCGGTCAGTTTCGTCAGGAGAAGTTCGAAATCGAGTGGGCTGACAATTACGCGAAGGGTTTGGATCGCCTGCTGCACGGCGAATACGCCGCTTGCTTGTTGGATTATCAATTGGGCGAACGCGATGGGCTCGCGCTGCTCCGTGCCGCCGTGGCGGCGGGTTCCCACGTGCCGATCATTTTTCTGACGGCTGAGACCGGGGAAAACATCGACATGCAAGCGATGGAAGCGGGCGCCCTCGATTACCTGATCAAAGGCGAGATCAACCCGCCGGCTCTGGAGCGGTCGCTGCGTTATGCGTTGAAGCTTGGCGAGACTATGGATGCTCTTCGCCGTTTGGCGACGCACGATGCGCTCACGGGACTTTTGAACCGTCGCGAGTTCGACCGGATCTGACCGAAGAACACGAGCGGGCGCGGCGTTTTGGCCGCTCGTATGCCATCGTCATGTTGGACCTCGACCATTTCAAAAAGGTTAACGACACCTACGGACATCCGGCGGGCGACTTGGTTTTGCAAACGGCTGCGAAACGGATTCGCCAGCAACTGCGCAGCGTCGACCGGTTTGCTCGTGTCGGTGGCGAAGAGTTCGCCATCGTTTTGACGGAAGTGGACCATGTGACCGCTTCGGAAGTAGCCCGCCGCATCGTCGAGATGATGGCGCGCACTCCCATTCCGCTGGCCGATGGTACAATGTTGCAGATCACGGTGAGCGCGGGCTCGGCCTCCATGCCGAACAACGCCTCTGATCCAGCTTCGCTGATCAAGATCGCGGACAGGGCGTTGTACGAGGCAAAGAGTCGCGGTCGAAACCAGGCGGTACCTGCCGTGGAATTGCTCCCGTAAAAGCTCGTTTCATTGGCTGAACACCAGGTTTGTGCGGTTGCCAGCCTCTAACGGTTGTGGGCAAAGCAAAAAGCTTCGTGAACAAAGTAAAAAGACTCGTTCGCAAACCTAGAAGGTGTGTCGGCGGGGCAGAAAGCTTCGCACGCCGAGCCCAAAGTTTTGCTTCGACGCGTCTGCTGTTGTCCATTGAGCCGAATCTCCACTTGGCTACCCTCTATTGCGCGCCTCGCTAATTCGGAGTGGCTGAGGCGCGGGGGGCTTGAGCGGTTGTTTGGTTCTGGTCATCAGGTTCGGCGGACTCGCTGACCGCGTCCGGCATCGGATAAGTTTGTCGGAACGTCGCGAAATCGATCAGCTCGAAACGGCCGTCAAAGTGTTCGACGATCGCGGTGAGCGACTCGACCCAATCGCCAGAGTTAAGATAATGAATGCCGTCGATTGTGCGATCGGCCGCCGTGTGGATGTGTCCGCACATCACGCCCACGCAATCGCGGCTCTTCGCGAGCTTGGCGATGTGTTGTTCAAAATTCGAAATATGGTTCACCGCCCTTTTCACACGGGCTTTCACCGCCTTGCTCAGGGAGTAGTATTCTTTTCCCTGCCACGCACGCCACTTGTTGTAGAGTCGGTTCAATCGCATCAGCTGCGTATAACCCCAATCGCCAATGTAGGCCAGGAACACGAAGTTTTTCGTGATCGTGTCGAAAACATCGCCGTGCAACACGAGGTATTTCCCGCGCGCGGTCTCGTGCACGTAGTCTTCGACGATCGAGAAGTTCTCGAAAGCAATCGGGAGAAACTTCGCGAGCACGTCGTCGTGATTGCCGCGCAAATAGACGACTTCCGTGCCTTTTTTTTCCAGCTTTTTGAGGATGAGCCGGACGAACCGCGTGTGACTTTTCGGCCAGTAGCCGGTTTGTTTCAGTTTCCAACCGTCGATGATGTCTCCGTTGAGAATCAGCTTATCGCAACGCGTGTATTTGAGAAAATGATTCACCTCTTGGACCTTGCAATCATACGTCCCGAGGTGGACGTCGGAAATAATCACCGTTTTAACTCTGAGCGGTTTGAGCTCCATCGGCCGGGATGCTAGCAGAAACAGTGGCTAGGACCAGAATTTTGACGAAACGTCACGCAATTGTCACCGAGTGCGGTTTTTCGCGGCTGGCACGAGGAGGCGCAGGCTTTGGGGGCGCACGAACACGTTGATCTTGGCGTCAGTTTGGTGTGTCTCGCCGTCGGTATGGATCAAGCCGGGCGAGGGCCGTTCGATCTCGAACTGAGAGCCTTTTAGGCGCTTCACGTTCTGACTGCCGTCGATGGTTCGGGTGAAGAGCCGCAAGGCGATGGGAACAGCGTTAAAGAGGTCGACTTTCTTCAGGACCGTGATGTCGAGCTTCCCGTCGTCCACACTGGCGCCGGGGGCGATGAAGCAGTCGTTTCCGTATTGGTCTGAGTTCGCGATCGAGATGATGAACGCGGACGTTTGGAAGCTCTCGTTGCCGCTCCTGATCGTGCAGACCTGCGGTTTAAATCGCGAAAAAGCGCCGATGGCTGTGCGCGCGTAGGCTTCGAAGCCGCGGCGAACGAGTTTGTTGAAACGATCGCTGATTTCGGCGTCGAAACCGAGTCCCATGGCATTGAAAAACGGGAAGCCGTTAGCTACTCCCGTGTCGATTGCACGTGGTTTGCCCTGCAGCAGCGTGCGGAACGCACCGCGTCCTGGGCCTGGAATTCCGAGATGGCGGCCGAGTCCATTGCCCGAGCCGCAGGGGACGAGTCCGAGCAGGGTGGGCGTTCCCACCAGTGCCGACGCCACTTCGTTCATGGTGCCGTCTCCGCCGATAGCGACAACGATGCCGCAGCCCTGATCGATAGCGTCACGGGCGAGATCGCTGGCGTGGCGTGGTTGTTCGGTGGCGACCACGTAGGCGTTCAGCTTGTGTTCCTTAATGAAATCGCGGGCGCGCGTCAGGAGGTAGGGATTCCGCGCGTTATGGCCGGAACGCGGATTGAAAATGAAACAGGATTTGTGGTCCTTGATCATGGTTTGGCAACGGCTGGGATGGTAAGCGGCAGGTCTTCCCCGGACGCGGCGATTTCACGCAAATCGGCCTCGAAGCCGTTGATCACTCGTTCCCACGGTATCCCTGCGGTTGTTTGCCGCGCCGCGTCACCCAAGCGAGTGCGCAGTGGCGGTTGTGCGCTGACGTGCTCAGCTGCAGAAACGAATGCTGGTGCCTCTCCGAGCGGCACCAGCCAGCCGTTCTCGCCGTGGCGAATATAGCGCCCGGCAGCAGCGTAGTTGAACGCCACAACAGGCAAACCACTCGCCATCGCCTCGAGGACGACGTTGCCAAAAGTTTCGGTGAGGCTCGGGTACAAGAATAGATCTGCGGAAGCGTAGTGGCGCGCGAGGTCTTCGCGAGTCAAGATGCCGGTGAAACGGGTCCACGGATAGCGCCGCTCGAGTTTTTTTCTTAACGGACCGTCGCTGGTGATCACGAATTTTGTTGTTGGCTGTTTTGCGCGAATCGCAGCGAAGGCGTCGAGAAGCAACGGGAAGTTTTTCTCCGCAGCTACGCGGCTTACGTGAATGACGACCAGTTCGTCGGACTGAGCACCCCAGCTTCGCCGCAGCTCGGGGTCACGCTTTGCTGGCGAAAAACGCTGTGTGTTTACGCCACGGGAAAGGAGCCGCATGTTCTGAAAACCGGCCGCTGTGAGCTTTGCGTTGAGTTCTTCCGTCGGCGAAAGCGTGATGCGCGTGCGATTGTGGAAATATCTGAGATACGCGAGCGCTGGCCGGGTCAAAAAAGGCAGCCCGTAATGTTTTCCGTAGCTATGAAAGTTGGTGTGAAAACTCGACGTGAGCGGGATCTGAAGCTTTTGCGCGGCCGAAACTGCCGCCCAACCGAGCGGGCCTTCGGTCGCCACGTGAACCACAGCCGGGCGTTCTTTCCGCCAGGCTCGTAGAAGCCGTTGCCGAACAGGAAAACCGATCCTCATGCTTGGATAGCCGGGGATAGGCATACCGGGGCAGAGGAGTTCGGAATAAGGCGTGAGTTGGCTCGGAGCGTCGCTGCGATTTCGGCGCGGGCGGACGACGGTGACGTGATGTTTCCGCTCGCACAGACCTTCGACGAGATGCTGGAGCGTCATGGCGACGCCATTAATTTCTGGCGGGAAGGTTTCAGTGACCAGCGTGAGTTTCACCTATGATTTGGCCGAGGTTCGCTACTTGCGTGGTAGATTTGAACTGCCATCGCAAAGCGAAAACTCACAGGGCGCCTGATATTTCTGTTTTGTAACATTCCTGTCCGTCATTTGCGCCGGTATCGCGTCGATAATCCCGCTTGATGCTGAGGCGCGGCTGCCGCTGGATTATCGGATGAACCAGCGCCGCCTCTTTGTCCTCACCGGCCCGACCGCTGTCGGGAAAACCGAATGGGCTTTGCGCTGGGCCGAGGAAAATAGGGCCGAAATCGTCTCGTGCGATTCTTTGCTGTTTTACCGCGGCATGGACATCGGCACCGCGAAACCCACGGCGGAGGAGCAAAGCCGAGTGCCGCACCACCTGATCGACCTCTGCGAGGTCACCGAGCGGATCGACGTCACGCAATTCGTCGCCGAGGCGAAAAAGGTGGTTGAGCAAATCCATGCGCGCGGTCGTCACGTGTTGGTTGCCGGCGGTAGTGGATTCTATCTGAAGGCGTTTTTTGGCCCGATCGCCGACGAAGTGGCCGTCGCGCCCGCACTGCGGCAGGAAATCGACGCCGCGCTCAAGCGAGACGGACTTCCTGCGCTGGTCGAACAACTAAGGGCGCTGAATCCCGCTGGACTGGGAACTCTCGACGTAGCCAACCCGCGGCGTGTGGTGCGGGCGTTGGAACGTTGCCGGGCTTCTGGAAAAACATTGTGTGAGCTGGCGGAGGAGTTCGCGAAAATCCCCGGCCCGTTTTCAAATTGGGCCGTCCAACTGGTTCGGCTGGAGCGGTCCCCGGACGCTATTAACCGGCGCATCGAGGCGAGGGTGGATGCAATGCTCAAGCTCGGCCTGATTGACGAGGTCCGACGCCTCGATGCTGCGGGTTTACGCTCGAACCCCAGCGCTTCAAAAGCGATTGGGTACAGAGAAACGTTGGAATATCTCACCGGTGCGCTGCCGGAAACGGAGCTGCGCAGCGCAATCATCACCAATACGCGTGCTCTGGTGAAAAAACAGCGCACGTGGTTCAGGACGCAACTGCCACCTCACAAAGAGCTTGCGGCGGCGGACGGCTATCAGCGCGATCTGTTCGCGCTTTGATCGACCGCGACCGGCGTGCTTACGGCTTTGCGGGCGCCGCTGCAGCGAGCGTCACGTTGTAGCGGGCCAGTGAACTTCCTTCGAGGCGGGCAAGGTCGGCGAGGGCAACACGGAGGTTTACTCGCGCCTGCAACTCGCTCACGCGAGCGTCGTCATACGTGGCCTGCGACTGCTGGACGAAGCGGAAGGTCGAAAGGCCTGCTTCGTAACGCGCTTTTTCCTGCTCGAACTGTTTGCGGCTGAGTTCGGTGGAAAGTTGGCTCAAGCGAACGGTTTCGACGTTGGTTTCCACCGAGCGAACGGCGGTGCGGACGTCGACAAGAATGCTTTGGTCGATCTGCTGCAAGTGTGCCTGCTCGCGATTAAGGGCGAGCTGCACTTGACGGTAGCTGGCGTCGGCGGCGCGGAATTTCCAAGGTACCGAGACGGAAAGATCGACCTGCCAGTTGTAGCCTTTGCCGGCCCAGACTTCGCGAGAGGCATCGGTGTAGCTTCTTTCCTTGCTGCTATAACCAACTCCGCCGCCCAAAGCGACGTCGGGCAGTTTTTTATCCTTCGCCAATTTGATGTCGAGCTTCAGCTGATCGATGTAGCGCTGGCTGGAGAGAAATTCTGGCGTGTTTTCGCGGGCAAGTTTGTAGGATTTGTCGAAGGAAACTTCGGGGAACGTGGCGTCGGGCATGCTGACGGCGCCGATTTTCTGATCGAATTCGAATTGGCCGATCAGCTGCAGCAAAGAATCTTCGGCGTTGCGCAGGCTCTGCTCTGCAAGGACGAGATTGCGCTGGGCGGTCGCGACGTTGACTTCGGATTGAAGCACATCGAGATCGGTGGCGACGCCGGTGGAACGGCGGGCCTTGTTTTCATCGAGAAGCTTCTGCGCGACTTCGAGGCTGAAGCGGCGCACTTCGCGCTGTTCGCGGGAAAATGCGACGTTGTAGTAGGCGGCTTCGACGTTGCGCACGACGGTGAGCACCGTGCTTTTCAAATCGTAACTCGCGCGCTCGACTCCGATTTTGGCGCGATCGATGGCGGCGCGATTTACACCGAAGCCAGCGCCTTTGAGCAAAGGTTGGCTCACGCGCAGCGAAACGTCGCCGAGGTAAGCGGGGTTGATGCCGGTGGACGTTGTCGGGATACGTTTGCTGCGGTCCAGATCTCCGCCAGCGGTGACAGTCGCGCCCGTGGCGATCTTTTGTGAAACCGAAAGCGACGTCGCCTCAGAATCGACCTTTGTCGATGTCGAGCGGGCTGTGGTGATGACGTTGCCGTTTTCGTCCAAGCTATAACTGGTGGTGACGTCGGGCGCGGATTTCGTGTACGACTTGCTGGTGCTGCCTGTGAAAGTCGGATCGTAAGCGGCTTTTGCGATTTCGACGTCGCTTTTTGCGCTTTCCGCCGTGAAACGCTGCATGCTCACATCGAAGTTTTTCTCGAGTGCGCGCGTGACGCATTCCTGCAAAGTCAGTTCACGCTCAGGTGTGAGGGTAGGCGTGGGCGTCTGAGCCGTTAAAGCGGGAGCGATGGCGATGGCTGTGAGAGCGGAGGCAGCGAAGCGCAGGAAGGATCTCATGGAGGAATGTAGGAATCAGGAGCAGGTATTTAAAAGAAACACCACACCTGGGTAAAAGTTACAGTCCGCAGCCCAAAAACACGTTGGGAACTTTTCGAGCCTCGAACCACCTGCTATGACGTAACAGGTGGGTGAAGGTTGCAACGCTTCATCTGCTAGTCGGCTCCCGAGCGGGACGAAGCGGGAATAATCCGTTGTGGACGGACCTTATTGCTCCGTCTTCGGAGCGTTTTTCGCCATCTCGGTTTCCGCGATTTCGCGCAGATATTCGGCGCTGTTGCGGGCTGCGTTTGTACGAGCGATCTGCAGCTCGACCTGCTTATATTGCGGATTGTTTTCCGAAAGATCGGGAAGCTTTTTATCCGAAGCGTAAACGAGCACGCCCTTTTCGGTCATGGGATTCATCTGCATTTCGGAGACGCGACCTTTTTCCAGTGCTTCAAGTGCACCGTAAGCGGCGCGGTCCATGTCTTGAGGAGGCTGGCGGAGCGTGAACGGAGCGAACGTTTTTGTTTCAACCTTCACGTTGGCACTCGAAGCCGCGGTGGTAGCGGCTTTGTCGAAAGCGTCGCCGACTTTCAGACGAGCTTCGATTTGCGCGCGCAAGGTCTTGCCGAGCTCGACGAAACGTTCGCGCTTTTTCTCTTCAACAACATCAGCGGTGACTTTGGCCTTCACCTCGGCGAATTCCGGCTTACGCGCCGGAATAGTGTCTTTCCAGAAGAGAACCACAGCGCCGTTGGACAGCTGAATGGCGTCTGAGACGAGTTGGTCTTTACCGAGCTTGAAAGCCTGCGTCACGAAATCGCGGCTGCTTGCAAATTCGGCGGGCGGTTCTTCGGCCGAGAACGGCGGGAGATCGGCGAGCTTCAGCTTGCGAGCCGCGATGACTTCTTCGAAAGCCGGAGTGCCGGGGTTGATCTTCTTGTTGTAAAGTTCCAGCGCGAATTCCGAAGCGGCTTTGGCGGCCAAGCTGGTGGCGCGTTGAAGCTTGTAGGCGAGCTCAACCTGAAGACGGACTTTGTCGAAGCTGGGAGCTTCCGCGGGTTTCTTGTCGTCGGCTTTCGCGGGCGCAGCAAAGCGGGCGGGATTTGCATCAAAGAAGGCTTTGAGCTCGGCTTCGTTGACGATGACTTGATCCAAATAACTTTCGGCAGGGAAAAGCGCGTAGCGAACGCTGACCTGTGGCTGGATTTCGTAGCGATCGACGTTGGCGGTGAAATAGGTGTTCAGTTCGGCGTCGCCTGGAGTGATCGTGGGACTGAAAGCCTTGTAGTCGACCGTCGCTACACTGAGGGTCCAGGATGTGTCAGCGCGTTGGAGCTGGTTCTTCACTTCCTGCGGTTGAATATAGCCTGGCCCGCCGAGCAGCGTGGCAACACGGCCGATACGAAAATCGTCTTCGAGCACGCGGCGCACGAGGCCTTCCTGATTGGCTTTGCGCGTGTTGGCTTGGAAACGGTTGTACTCGTTGGCGTCGAACTCGCCTTTCTCGTTCATAAAAACGGGAAGTGTTTTGACGTAGTCTTTCAATTCACCAGCGGTTGGACCAGGGATGTGGAGTTGGTCGGCGGTGGCGAGAGCGGTGAGGCGGAAAATGGGGTCGCCGTTTTGCTGGTGGAGGAAACTGCTGATCTGTGTGTCGCGCGCGATAATCGCTTTGTCCGTCTCGGAGTTCAGATCGTGCGCAAAGAACTGCTGGCTCACAGCGCGGCGTTGGGCGTTGCCGATGCCCGACGACTGGTTATAGATGAACACCATCGGAATGGCCATCGCCAAGAGGACGAGCAAAAAGACCACGCGGAAGTGTTTCTGAAAGTATTTCTGGATCCAGGAGATCATGGGAGTAAACCGGCGACGCTAGGGCGCAGGCCCAAGCTGTCAATGGGGGAGTCGCGCCAATTCGCCTAGGTGCCGCAGTGAGCGATGTGGCCGAATCACGCGGCAGGAGGCGCCTGCAATTTCGTCTCCTCGATCGGATGTTCGGCAAAAAGTTTGTCGAGCGCGTCGCTGAAGAATTCTTCTCTTTCGTGCGCGGCCAACCGCTCGTGATAGCGCGTCAAAATGGGGTCCAAGCGGGTGAGGCCGGTGCCGGCAGGATCTTCACCGTGGTGCTCGAAACTGTGTTTGAAGTCTCCCAATGTGATCCGGTTGAGCGGGCGGGCCGGTTGGTAGCGATAATCGGAAGCGTCGTTCTTGGTGCTGGGCGGCACCATCGAAACGAGACGAAGATCAACCAGTCGATTGAGACATTCGTTGAGGATTTGAGTCGGGACTTTGATCGTGCCGCCGAGTTCGGCGACATTGCAGGGCGGCAGACACGCCTGAAAACGGCGGGAGATGGTGAGCAAAACCGCCAGCGTGAGGCGCTCGCGTGTGGATTCCGTCAAGTTGCCCCAAGCCGCCTGGCTGCTGCGGAAATGCACGTTTTGCACCGCGTAGCTGATTTGTCCACCAACCAAGATAAAGAGCCAGAAAACGTAGAGGCCGAAAAGCAGGATCAAAGGCATCGCGAGCGGACCGTAAACGCTCCGTGTGAACTCGATGCGGCTGATATAGAAAAACGCCAGAAGGTTGTTTCCAACGAGCAGGATTGCGACGATGAAGGCGCCGGCAAAGGCTGCCCGCCAAAAAACCTGTGTATTTGGTATATAGCGGTAGAAAACGGTTAAGATGCCGACGAGCAGCAGCACGGACAGCGCCGGCAGCGCCAGCGTGAGCGCGTTCACCATCGCAGGCGTGAGATGGAGGTTGTCGCGGAAAAATCCGACGAACGCCGCCGCAGAAAGCGCGCCCACTGCGCCGAAGAACACCACCGCGCCCAAGGTGAGAATCGTCCAATAAAACACGATGCGCAGCAGCCAAGGCCGGCCACGTCGCACGCCCCAGATATCGTTGAAGACCTGTTCGATCGACGTGAAGAGCAGCAGCACAACAATGATGATTGACAGGACGCTGACGATGCCGCCCGCGCTGTTTTTTGTACCTGTGATGAAATCGTTGATGCGGGTGACTAGTTCGGGATTGGCCGCGCCTTTTTCGTATTGGTGAACGGAAGGCGCCAGAAAACGCAGCAGCTCGCTGATTTTTTCAGCAATGAGATCTGGGTCGTTTTTCCCGAGAGCAAAACCCGCGATGAGCGCAGCAAGTCCAATCAGCGGACCCAGCCCGAGCAGCGTGCTAAAACTCAGTGCTGCAGCCCGGCTGGTCGCGCGCGATTCACCGAGGCCGGTGATCGTAATAGATACGACGCGCAGCAGCGCGTAAAAACGCCCCCGAAACGAGCGTTCGGTTAAGTACGCCGGTTGCCAGATCTCCCGTGTGTAAAGGTGGACAAGTCGGCTCAGGCT
Source organism: Nibricoccus sp. (assembly GCA_047600805.1). GTDB lineage: Bacteria > Verrucomicrobiota > Verrucomicrobiia > Opitutales > Opitutaceae > JADKHC01. Next base: position 2,270,436 of record JASGKG010000001.1, on the reverse strand, counting down.
GTTGCGCATCGGTCTGCAGGTTAAGTGCAAATCGTGCGTCAGCCTGCGGTCAGGTCAACTACTCAGCATGTAATATGCGAACGCGAGCATTCCCATCAGGCCGATCCCGGAGAACAAAGCCAGCGCCACGTAACTGACAAAAATCGTGCTGAGATAAAGCCCGGCCGAACCCGCTGCCAAAGTTGCGATCGGAACGACTTCGCCCTGACACCAGAACATAATGGCGAGGAAACCCAAACCAAGCGCACAGCGGAAGCGAACCACAGGATAGAGAGCCATTTCGCCGAGCAGCAAAAACAGCATCAACAGAAGATCACACACGCCGAAATAGATGAACGGGTTTGAGACGAGCGCGTGAACGTCGAACGCCACGATGCTGTCGATCGACGGCGCAAGCAGACCGGCCATGCTCAGGAAAAGCATCACGATGCACGCGTAACGGCCAAGGCGAGCGGCGCGTTCCATGCCGATCGTCTTGTCGCGTTTGTCTTTTGTCTCGGCGGTGCGCCCTTCGGCGGCGGCGAGCATGTCGTTCACGCTCAGCGGCGGCGCCAAATCGGCGGCGGCGTTGACCGACTCGATGCGGTCCTTCGGCTTGATGGTGAGGCGGCGCTTTTCAGGGAAGACGACGGCCTTGAGGTCGGCGTTTGCCCCGATGGCGATCCACTGCTCGGTGCCCGCTTCGTAGTAAAGCGTCTGCGGGTCGACCTTGCCAGCTTCGGCGAGGGAGACGAGTTGCTCCTGCGTAAAAGGTCCGTGCGCTTCGGTTTCGGAGGCGTTGCGGATATAGAATTCCTGCGTGGCCATTGATTTGGAGACTGGTTCGGGGTTAGGCATGCGGCAAGCGTTTTGTCGTGGGCAGACAACTCAGACCGCTCAGTGTATCACAGGTTTATGCTGGAAGGTAAATTTTGATAAATCAGTTACATCCGTTGCAAGGTGCGCAGGCCGAGCAAATCGAGGCCAGTCTCCAGGATGAGCAGTGTGCGTGCGCATAAAAGGAGACGTTTCGCTCGGATTGCCGGATCTTCAACGAGCACTTTGTCGGCGTTGTTGAAAGAGCTGTATTCCCCAGCGAGCTCGAAGAGGTACAGACAGAGGAAATGCGGGCAGAGTGTATCGGCCGCGAGGCGAATCGCGTCGGGAAACTTCACGAGTTTGCGAGCGAGGGCGATTTCGGCTGGCGTTTCGAGCGCGGCTGCGGCGGCTTCGGCCTCGCCAGGCTTCACACCGGCTTTGCGGAAAATCGAATGAATGCGTGCGACTGCGTAAAGCAGGTAAGGCGCGGTGTTGCCGTCGAGGCTCAGCATCTTGTCCCAGGAAAAAACGTAATTGCTCGTGCGGTTCTGCGAAAGATCCGCGTACTGAACCGCGCCGATACCGACGACGCGGGCAATTTCCTTCCGCTCAGCTTCGGAAAGGTCCGGATTTTTCTCCGTGACGACCGCGAAGGCCCGGTCTTCGGCCTCGTCGAGCAAGGCTTTAAGTTTAATCGTGCCGCCATCGCGGGTTTTAAGCGCTTTGCCATCTTCGCCTGTCACCGCGCCGAAGCTGACATGGCTGATGAAGTTGGCGGCCTGCGTCTCTTGCTCGAAATATTTTTTGGCGGTGAACCACTTTTTAACGGTGAGCGACAGCTGTTCGAAATGGTCGTTTTGGCGGAAGTCGGTCACGACGATCGCGCCAGCCGCCTTGAAATGTTCGAGGCGATAAAGAGCGGTGGCTAAATCGGTCGTCGCGTAGTTGCTGGCGCCGTCGGATTTACGGATAATGAATGGTTGTTTGGCGAAGCGAGGATGTTCCGGATGGAACACGACCTGGGCGCCCTGGCTCTCTTCGGCCAGTTTTAGATCTGCCAACTCGTTGTAGACGCGGTCCAGTTTGTCGTTGTAGAAGCTTTCGCCGAGGTAGTAGTCGAACTTGATGCCGAGCCGGCTGTAAATCTGGTCGAACGCGCGCTGGCTGACTTCGGTGAATTTTTTCCAAAGCGCGAGATTTTCCGGGTCGCCGCTTTGGAGTTTGACCAGTTCCTGGCGGGCTTCCTCGAGGGCGGGCGAGCCGTCCGGGGTTGCGTCGTTGCCGAGTTTGTAGAGACGCTCCAGCTCCTCGATCGGCTCTTTTTCCAGCGCCGCTGGATTCGCCCAACGTTTGTAGCCGTAGATCAGTTTTCCAAATTGCGTTCCCCAATCACCGAGGTGGTTGTCGCGAATCACCTTGGCGCCCGTAAACGCTAGCAATCGGCAAATGGCTTCGCCGATCACCGCCGAACGAAGATGTCCGACGTGCATTTGCTTCGCGGTGTTGGGCGAAGAGTAGTCGACGACGTAAGTCTTGCCGGAACGATTCTGCGTGTAGTCTGGGCTTTTCGCCGCACCTAACTCCAGCGTCGACCGACTGGTGAATTCTTTCAGCCAAGCGACCAGTGCTGCAGGTTTCAGTGTAAAGTTGATAAAGCCCGGTCCGGCGATGGCCACGTCGAAGCGCTCGCGCGTGGCGGCATCGAGGGCGCTGATGAGTTTCTCGGCGACGGCGCGCGGGTTCTGTTTTTGGCGCTTGGCATAGGCGAGCACGCCGTTGGCTTGAAAATCGCCGTGCTTCGGGTCCGCTGTGCGCACTTCAGGAGCGAAAAGGTTGCGATCAAGGCCGATCGCTTCAGCTGCGGACAACATGGCCGCTTCGACGTCGGCGGCGGGATTGAAAGAAACCTGCATTTCGCCAATCAACGGTTTCCGGCTGCCTTCGTGCAAGATCGTATTTGACTCCATTACCTGCGCAGGGGCTTACCCCACCTGTTTCAAAGCATCCTCTCTGCCAGCAAAATACGAACTTATGTCAAGCTCCGGTGTGTAAAATTGGCTCGACAAATCAGTATCTTATGGTTGGATCGTAAACTTTCCCGGCCGCAAGGCTCGCCGCTATTTACGTATAAACCCACATGACGAAACGAACCCTTCCTCCACGTAGGTTCATTAAACCGACTTTCGAGTTTCTTATCGAAAAGAAGCGCGATGGCGGTGAATTTACGCAAGAAGAAATCCGCTATATTATTGATAGCACTCTAGATGGAGAGATGCCGCAGCACCAACTAGCGGCGCTGGCCATGGCTATTTACTTCCAGGGGATGTCGGCCCAAGAAACGGCTGATCTCACCGAAGAAATGATGCTGTCCGGCGAGGTCATCGACCTTTCCCATATCGCCAAGCCCAAAATCGACAAATACTCGACCGGCGGCGTGGGCGATAAGACGTCCTTGGTGCTCGTTCCGCTCGCGATGGCCAGCGGCGTCGTGGTCCCGATGATGTGCGGCGTTGAGCATGATTACGTTATCAACACGCTCGACAAGCTGGCTGCCATCCCTGGCTTCAAAGGCCACCACACGACCGAGCATTTCTCCCAACAGCTGGCCCGTATTGGCGGCGCGATCGTTGCGCAGACTGACGACCTCGCTCCGGCTGACGCGAAATTCCACGATCTTCGCAAAGAAACCGGCACCATCCCGAGTCTCCCGCTCATCACCGGCAGTGTTCTTTCCAAGAAGCTGGCCGAAGGTTCGGAAGGCCTCGTGATCGATGTCAAGTGGGGCAATGGTTCGTTCATCAAGGACCTCGAGCAGGCGAAACAACTCGCGCGTTCGATGACGCGCGTAGGCCGCTCCATGAAGCGCCGTTGCGTTGCGCTGGTCACCGACATGAACCAGCCCCTCGGCGACACCGTTGGCACCGCTCTCGAAATCAAAGAGGCGATCCAACTCCTCAAGGGCGAAGGTCCGGAGGACATGAAGGAACTCGTTCTCAAGCTGGGCATGGAAATCGTCCGCTTGGCGGGTGTGGCTGGTTCGACACTTTCGGCGAAGCAGACCGTTCAACGCCATCTGACCGACGGCTCGGCGCTCGAAAAGTTCAAGGAGCTCGTCAAAGCTCAAGGCGGCGACCCAACCTTCATCGATCACACGGAAAAGTTCCCGCAGGCGAAACACATTCGCAAGCTCCCGGCTCCGAAACGCGGCTACGTGCACACAATCAATGCGGCGATGATCGCCCGTGGCGTGCACCTGCTCGGCGGTGGCAAGGAAGGCGAGCACGACAAGATCGACTACGCTGTCGGCGTATCCGAGATCAAGAAAGTCGGCACGCAAGTTAAACAAGGCGAGCCGCTGATGATGATCCATTACAACGACGAAGCGAAGCTCGAGCAGGCGCTCGAATATTTCAAGAACGCCTACCGCCTCGCTCCGAAGCGTCCGACGCCTCCGCCGCTCGTTGTCGAGCGCGTGGCGTAAGGCTCAAGGCGATTCGCGAAACCACTTCAAAGCCGACCGGATCCCGGTCGGCTTTTTTGTGTGGGTAGCAACAGGCGAGCGTGAAGCCTTGGAATCACGCGATCGCCCGCCGTTGCGGGGTCGCTGCATGATTCCGATGCAGCAGCGCAGAAGCGCGAAATCAAAATTGCGCAGAGCGCGGAATTCCGGCCATGTTCAGGTTATGTCCGAAGAAACACGCCCGGAAGAAATTGAGGAAAGCTCCGCCAAACCTGCGGCGCCCATCGACCGTTCGAAATGGCCGAGGCCGTGGGCGCAGCTGAAGTATTTCACGTTTCAGCCCGCGATTTTTCCGCGTTTGCTCGGACAAGTTTCGCCCGACGCCAAGCCGGGCGATTTCGTCAACGTTTACGACAAAAACGGCAATCTCTGCGGCGGCGGCCTCTATAACCCGCGCGCAAAAATGGTTCTGCGAGTGGTTTCGCATTCGTTGCAGCCGGTCGACGAAAGTTATTTTGAGCAGGCGATTCGCCGGGCGGTGGAATTGAGGCGCACACTTTTTAAGCTCGATGAATTTACCGATGCTTATCGGTTGATCAACTCCGACGGCGACGGCCTGAGTGGGCTCACGATCGATCGTTACGGCGATACTTTGTTGTGCGAAGTGTACTCGCTCGGCATCGCACAACGCCTGCCGAAGTGGTTGCCGCTATTGCACGAATTGGCAGGAACGAAGTTTGCGCGCGTGCAGGTGGATCACGATTTGGGAAGCCTGGAGGGAATCAAGCCTTCGACCTTCAAAGAAACCAACGCGGCGGCGCCGAAGTTGGTGAAAATCCGGGAGCACGGAATTCGTTACGAAGTCGATTTTGCAGAAGGGCACAAAACCGGATTTTTCTGCGACCAGCGTGACAATCGGAAAGCGATTGCCCGATTCACCAAAGGCGCGCGCGTGCTCGATCTTTGTTGTTATACGGGCGGCTTTTCCCTCAATGCGAAGGTTACCGGCGGGGCGGACGAGGTGACGAGCGTCGACCTCGACGAAGCGGCCATCGCTCAGGCGAAACGCAACGCCAATCTCAACCAGGCGCGCATCAAGTTTGTGCATGCGGATGCGTTTGCCTACGCGCGACAGATGCAGACGAATGGGGAGCAATGGGACGTTGTCGTGCTCGATCCGCCGAAACTGATTTTCACGCGCGAGAATCCCGGCAACGCCGAAGGTCGGCGTAAGTACGAGGACCTTAACCAGCTGGCGATTTCGCTGGTGAGACCGGGTGGAATTTTTGTCACGTGCTCGTGCTCTGGACTTTTGAGCCTGGAAGATTTTGAACAGCACGTGATCAAGGCCGCGCATCGCCAACAGAGACGTTTGCAGTTTTTTGATCGTACCGGAGCAGGCCCGGATCATCCTGTTTACTCCAATTGCCTCGAAAGCCGTTACCTCAAGCTGCTCTGGGCGCGAGTTGTTTAGCGGTATGGATTGTATTTTTACTACCCCATGGAAAAACCAAAGCGTTGGTTCGGTATTGTATTAGTCGCAGCAGTCTTGGAAGTTTCGCCGGTCGTATTTGCGGCTGGTGAATCGAAGCCGAAGCAACCGGACATTCCAGGAAGTGCGGTGATGCCGCTTAAGCCTCTGGACATGCCAACACCGCCGGCATTTGCCCTAAGATCGACGAGGGCCAAACTACATGTCTGGACTAAGCCGGACGGCACGGTGGACAGCGTTGACTTTGTCAGTGGGTCGAGAGAGTGGGCGGAGGCTGTGATTGATACAGTGAAAAAATGGCGGTTCGAACCTGTGGTTTGGGAGGGCGAGCAGATACCCGCGCGTGTTGACGTGGACATTACGCAACATACTCCGAAGGATATCCGAATTAATTTAAGTCCTTTGCCGAACCTTCCGGGAGAACTACATACTGAGGCGGAGTGGAGCCTGACCAAACCGATCCTCGAAACGGATTTGGAAACCGTCTTGCCGCTTGCAATGCGTGTAAACCCGAAGATCGGGAGCGAGGTTGTGGTAGGCTATATAATCGCTGAAGATGGTTCGACTGATAAAATCGAACTCCTTGGCGCAACCTCCGAGAATGGCGTGCGTGCAGCGCTCGACCTGATTTCCGAACGGAAATACAACCCTGCCACGATCCGCGGGCAACCGGTTAGGATGCAGTATAAACAAATCCTCGTGTTCCAAGGGCTGAATAAGGCCGAGGAGTCGTTGAGTGGCGCCGACGACTTAGTCGATCCTGTCTATCCTTATGAGCGATTGCTCGCGAATGAAGAAGGCTACGCGAAAGTTAAGTTTACGATCAACTCAGCGGGGATGGTGGAGTCGGCGGAGATAGTCGAAGCTTCGCACCCGGATTTTGGGGCCGCGTTGATCGCTGCGGCGGAAAGCTGGCACTTCAGACCCGGAACTGCCGGTGAGCAACCGGTTAGGGAATACCGGCACGAATTTCAGCTATCAAATCTCTCTTACGCGACGCGGCGTTTTGTTCGCCAAATTGGCGAAGGAACGACAGTCTCGAACCAGTCGGTAGGACTTGACGCGCGTCCGAAACCTTTGGCGCGGCCCGCCCTGGCTTATCCGACAGGGCTCCTGTCGCAGCGTGTGGCCGGAGAAGCGCGTGTTGAGTTTATTATCGATCGCGTGGGTTTGGCTCAGTTGCCGCGGGTGGTGAGTGCGACTCGTCCGGAATTTGGCTGGGCGGCGGCAACGCTCGTCAATGGCATGCGGTTTACTCCGCCGACACGCGGAGGTAAGCCCACGGAGCTGCGAGTGGTCATACCTGTTCCATTCACACCGCCAAAGGCAGCCGAACCAGAACAGCCGAAAAGCGGCGGCTGATTGAGCGCGGACTTATTTTCTGAGGGTGGCTGGCCGATTGGGAAAAAAGGAGCGTAGAACCACCAGCGTAATAAGAGCGGCGATAGCGCAAACATTTGGCGCGCCACCACCGCCGCTGCCGGACGGTGTCGCGCCTGAAGAGGAACTGGCGCCCGAACTCGACGAACTGCTGGAGGATGAAGAAGAGCTGCTCGACGACGAACTGCTGGAAGAACTGGAGCTGCTGCTCGAGGAGCTTGACGAGGAACTGCTGCTTGAACTGGACGAGGAGCTGGAGCTGCTGGAGCTTGACGAACCACCCAACTGCACCACCGCGTTGTTACTGGTGGCAGAGCCGACCGCATTTGAAACGACGACGTTATAAGTTCCCGCGGCGGCGGCGGTCATGCTGGCCACGCTGTAAGTAGAATTCGCGGCTCCGGAAATGGGTTGGCCGTCTTTGCGCCATTGATAATTGAGATTGCCGCCTGTCGCTGTTACAGAAAGTACAAAGCTGGAGCCTTGAGGGACGGTTGTAAGAGCTGCTGGTTGGGTGATGATGACTGGTTGTGTAACGACGGGCGTGATTGTGCCGACGACGAGCCCGTTACCGAAGCTGGTAACCCAGACCTCGTTAGTGTTGTACGGATTGAAATAGACGCGTTGGGGATGTCCAAACGCGTAGTTTGCGACGCGTGCAAATGTGGGCGAGGCAGCTCGCGCATTGCTGGAGTACCAAAGTCCTTCGCTCTCCGTAGTGAGGAACACTTCGCTGGAGTTGTTGGGACTGAATGTGATCGAGCTGACTCGGTCGAGTGCGTTGATGCGCGTCCAATGAGCGCCACGGTCCGTTGTACGATAGAGGCCGCCGAGCCCGTTCGGGGCGCCACCCCAACCGCTGAAAACCGCTACATACCAGGTGCTTTGGGTGGTATCGGATGGATCGAGGACGATGTCGCGCGTCCAATAAAGCATTCCCGGATCAGAAACATCGGACCAAGTCTGCGCGGTGGGATCATAGATAAAAACGCCTGAGCTGGCTGTGAACGCCGGGTTGCGATGACCAGAATAGGCGCAGAGAACTTTGCCGTCGTTGAGAACGAGGACCGTGGCGGGATGACCTTCGGTGCGCGGCGGGCTCGGCAGCTTTGTCCATGTTGAAGACGCGCCATTTTGGAGATTAGTTGAAACGAAGATTCCGCCAGCCGTCGAGTGGACCACGCTTGCGTACATGCGATTTGAATTACTTGAGTCGATCGCCAGCCAGAAAACGGGATGCCCAAAGTTGTGAATCGTCTGCCAGGTCGCGCCGCTGTCGGAAGAGGTGATGATTTTCCCGTTGGCGTCGGCGTTGTCCAAAGGGTTGTTCGCGAGGCGTGTGCTTTCGTAGATGTCGTGAACGTCTGAGGTGGCGGCGTAGAGCGCGTGTGTGGTGTGATGCTGCACTATGCGATACATGGTGTTGGCGCTGTGTCCGCTGAGACCGAGCGACCAAGTCACACCGCGGTCAGAGCTACGAATTCCGTGAATGTCCGAGTAGCCGGCGACGAGATGTGTGGCATCGCTCCAAAAGACCTGCCATGATGATGTATTCTCAATTCCGATACTGTGGTAGAAGCCGTTTGCGATATTAGTGGTGTTTGCTGGGTGTTGATCGGCTGAACTAACGTACGCTTGCTGCCACGTTGCCCCTCCATCGCTCGTTCGGTGAACAAAACCGTAGTCGGTGATGAGCGCTTTCGATGCATTGTTTGGCGCGACCGCCAGACCGAAGACGACTTCGCCGTAGCCCCAACTGCGATCACCGCCCTCGCCGGACCACCCCGTGGCAATGTTTTGGTTGTTGGTTGTGAGAAATGTATTTGTCCAAGAGCCGCCGGCGTTAGTCGTTTTGAAAACGATTGGTACGCCCGAGGCGCTTCCGCCAGCGGCGTAAACGGTAGCGATGTCATTTTGCGCCATCGCGATGGAAAGCAGGAAGTCCGTGCTCGTGGTTATGCCCGTCGTTTTCGGGACCCAATTCCCCGTGTTATTATCGAGTGAGTAGATCCCGCGGAGGTTGGCGTAATAATCTGCACCGAAGTCTATGCCGGGATACGACGAGCCAGCCGTGAGGCAGAAGAAACGCATCTGAGAACCGGATTTTGCACCCGCAAAGGAGAGCATGTATTCGCCGGTGGGAATGCCGGGCGTGCCGGAATTCGCCCACGAAACACCGCCATTGGTCGAAACAAGCAGCCCGGTGTTTGTACCAAGATAGATGTTATTTCCGTCGAAAAAAGCGCCGCAGATTAGCACGCCGTTTGAGGTGTCGGCTGTGAAACTTATTTGAGTAAAAGTCGTACCGCCGTTGGAAGAGTAATAGAGCGTTGACCATCCTGCTATGATGAGGCGGTTCGGATTGTTATAGTCGGCCCAGAGGCTGTACACCTCGTCGTCGGGGAGAGGATTTCCTGAAAGCACGAACCATGTGGCTCCGCCGTCGGTGGTTTTGAAAGGCTGGCCAGCATTACCCCCCGGGTACGAAACGGTGTAGGCGATCAGCGGATTGTTTGTGAAGCGGACGGCAGTTGAGTGGCCACCCTGGATAGATGCTGAATCGACGAGGGAGTATCCGCTTCCAAAATTGATCGTGTGAAACAGCTCACCCATGTCACAGGCGACAAAAAATTCGTTGTCGTTGGCGGGATTGATGGACGGTGAGTACAACGCACCGCCTCCACCAACGCCCCTCGGTTCCCAAGAACTGGGAACCTGAGCGGAGGCAAGAATCTGCACGCCGAACCATAAGCTTGCGGCCAAAAAACGACGGTATGATTTCATAACTCAGGCATTCGATTTTATTAGTCTAGCCGGTATGGTGCGGTCCTTCTATAGGATGGTTCCGTCTAGATTGATTTTCACCGGTGGTTTACCACCTAGGAATTGCGGGTAACGGAAGGCCCTCGCGCGCTGGAAGAACAGGCGGGACACAAAAAAGCCCGCACCAAAGATGCGGGCTTCGAAGAGTGTCGTAACGCTGAGCTGTTTACAGCGGACGGAGCTTGGCGCCGGCGTTCCCCAGCTTCTCGCGCATATTCACCGGATCCTGCGCGCGTTCGACCGCTTCGTCCGCGGTGATGAGCTCGCGGTTGTAGAGGCTGGTGAGGTGGGCATCCAGGGTGATCATGCCCATGGCTGCGCCCGTCTGAATATCCGAAGTGATGCGGAACGTCTTGTTTTCGCGGATGAGCGATTGGATCGAGGTCGTCGAGACCATGATCTCGAAGGCTGCGATGCGTCCGCCGCCGATTTTCTTACACAGAGTTTGGGAAATGACCGCCTGCAGCGACGATGCGAGCTGGGTACGAATGAGTTCTTTTGTGGAAGCGGGGAATGCGTCGACGATACGATCGATTGTCTTTGCGGCGCCGTTGGTGTGCAACGTTGCGAAAACCAAGTGGCCGGTTTCGGCCGCCTGAATCGCCGCTTCGATGGTTTCCAAATCGCGCATTTCACCGACCAGAATGACGTCGGGATCTTGGCGTAGGGCGCGGCGGATGGCTTCGGCGAAGTTTGGCACGTCGACGCCGATTTCACGCTGGGTCACGATGCACTTTTTGTGCGGGTGATAGTATTCGATCGGGTCCTCGATCGTGATGATATGCCCGTCGCGGTTTTCGTTCAGATAATTGATCATCGACGCGAGCGTGGTCGACTTACCCGAACCAGTTGGACCCGTAACAAGAATCAAACCGCGTGGACGGAAGAGCAGTTCTTTGATTTTGTCGGGAAGGCCAATGTCGCGGAGGCTAAAGAGGCGATTTGGAATTTGGCGTAGAACCAGGCCGTAGCTGCCTTTGGCCTTGAGCACGCTCACGCGGAAACGGGCCTTGTCGGCGAAGGCGAAACCGAAGTCGGCGCCGCCGTTAAGCTTAACAGCTTGTTGGTGATGGTCAGGGGTTATGGCCAGCATCAGCTTCTCTGTGTCGAAGGGCGTGAGATCCGGGCCTTCGATCGGCAACATTGTGCCGCTGATGCGAAGCGTGGGTGGCTGGCCGACTTGGCAGTGAAGATCGGACGCGTTTTGCTCGACCACCAATTCGAGCAGGTCGTTCATGTCGTAGTTATTCTTGTCGTCGCTCATGGGGGGCCTTTGTTGGGATAACAAAACGGGCAGACATCCTGTTGGCGATGAACGACACGCGCAAGCACGTGGTTTTACGCAGGATTTACTAGGATTTGGCCAATTGGCGGCGAATAGCGCATAAAAGCGGCCGCGGAACGACAAAAAAGGCGCGCCGTATGGGGCGCGCCTTGGAATGGAGGAGGTCGCTTTAGCGATTAAGTCCCATGAGGAACTCCGCGTTGGTCTTTGTTTTCTTCAAGCGCGTGATGAGCATTTCCATCGCCTCGACAGGCGGGATACCCTGCATCGCGCGGCGCAAACCGTAGATGCGGAGCATTTCGTCGGGGTGGTAGATGAGCTCTTCTTTGCGCGTGCCGGAGCGATCCATGTTGATCGCGGGGAAAATGCGCTTGTCAACGAGACCGCGGTCGAGGTGGAGCTCCATGTTGCCGGTGCCCTTGAATTCCTCGAAGATCACTTCGTCCATGCGGCTGCCGGTGTCGATCAGCGCGGTGGCGATGATGGTGAGACTGCCGCCGCCCTCGATGTTGCGAGCGGCGCCGAAGAAGCGCTTCGGCTTCTGAAGCGCCGTGGCTTCCATACCGCCGGACATGATTTTGCCGGAGTTGGAAGCGAGGGCGTTGTAAGCGCGCGCCAGACGGGTAATCGAGTCGAGCAGGATGACAACGTGTTGGCCGGCTTCGACGAGACGGCGCGCCTTTTCGCCAACCATCTCGGCGCAGTGAACGTGGCTCTCCGGTGATTCGTCAAAAGTGGAGCTGACGACCTCGCCCTTGGTGTGCCGCTTGAAATCGGTGACTTCCTCGGGACGCTCGTCGATCAAGAGGAGAATCAATTTTGTATCTGGGAAGTTGTTTGAAATCGAGTTGGCCATGTTTTGCAACAGGACCGTTTTGCCGGTGCGGGGCGGGGCGACGATCAACCCGCGCTGACCGAAGCCGATCGGCGTGAGGATATCGACCGCGCGCATCGAGATGTCTTTGTGGATCTCGGGCGCCTCGAGCAGAATGCGTTGAAGCGGGTAATAGGGGGTCAGATCTTCGAACGGCTTGACTTTGGAGATTTCTGCCGGTTCGACGTTCATCACCTTGTCGACACGAACGACAGAAGGGCAGCGTTCGTTTTCCTTCGGAGCCTGAACGAGCACTTCGACGTAGTGGCCGCGCTTGAGGCCCCATTTGAAGATCAAGCTTTCCGGGAGGTAGGTGTCCTCCGGATACAACCGGTAGTTGACCGCTTCGTGCACGATGAAGCCGTGGCCCCTGTCGGTCATGTCGATCCAGCCGCGGTCAAAAATCGGGCGTTTGGCGGCCGAAAGCTGTTTGAAAATTTCGGCAAGGACCTGTTTGCGGTTCGGGGCGCCCTCGAACGTCACGCCGAGCCGGCGCGCCTCAGCAGTGAGCTCGGCGAGATTGAGAGCATAGAGCTTGTCAAGGTGAACGGGGTCGCCGCCACCCGACGTAATGTCAGCTGCGGTCGTCTCAAGCGCCACCAAGTCGCTGAAGTTGGCGGGATTCGGGAGGTCGCCGTACTGCGGGACGAGTTCCGGCGGGGGCGGTTGTTGTGGGTGTTTTGGTTCGCCACCCTGACCCTGCTGCCATGGTCCCTGACCGTGGCGTCCGCGATTGCGGTTCTTTTTCTTTTTCCAGAAAGGTTCGTTGCCGCCGCCACCGCCGCCGTGTTGTTGGTTGCCGTGGTGTTGGTGTTTCGGATGCTGCTGATGCGGATGTTGGGGCTGCTGGCGCTGGCGGGGTTCGGTCGTCTCGGCTGGAGCAGATGCGTTTTCGGCGGGTTCGCTCGCTGCCGGAGTCTCAGGCGCGGAGATGGGTTCACGCTCTGGTTTTTCAGCCGGTGCTTCGTCCGCGGGATCAAAGGAATAACGTTTCGGTTCGAAATCCTGAACAGGCTCTGCGGGAGGTGAAGGAGGAGTCCGATCTCGGCCGGAGCCGGAGTCGGCGGCGCGGAGTCAGTTTCTACGACGCGCGGCGCTGGAGCGGGTTCTAAATTAAGTTCCTGAGTGCTCTCTTCGGGAGCGGCCGCGGCGGCTTTCTTTTTCGGAGCCTTGGCGCGGGGGCGCGGTGCACGGCGTGTTTTTGTGGCGGCTTTCTTGGAGCCAGCTTTTTTGGGCGTAGCTTCGTCGGGAGTGTCAGAATCTTCCATGGAGGGAAATGTTAGGGCGTGGTTACACGTCGGAGGTCCGGAAACGATTCCGGGGGAAAATTAAAGGGTGGCCCGCAGCTGCGTGATCAGTCGATCGACTTGATCGTGCAGGAATTCGGGCGAACCGTCGTTCAACAAAACGTAATCAGCGAGCTCAATTTTTTGCGCCAAGGGCAATTGCTTGGTAATTCTTTGCTCGGCGAGCGCTCTTGGGAGGCCACGCTCTTCTAGCCGAGTCAGTTGGAGATGCGAGGTTGTGGCCACGCAGACAGTGAAATCAAACCAATTCTCCAAATGTTTTTCGAAGAGCAGTGGTACTTCTACCAATTGGTCTGGGTAAGTAGATTCGGCTAATTTCCTTCGCAGACAGGCGAACAAAGGGGGATGCAGGAGGTTCTCCAGCCAAAGGAGTTCGTTTTCGTCGCCAAAGACGATCTTGGCTACCTCGGAGCGGTTGAGCGTTCCTGTGCTTGTTAGTGTTTGTTTTCCAAAGCGTTGGGCAATTGCTGATACGACGTCGGGCTGCGCTTGGATTTCGTTTCTGATCAATTCATCCGTATCAATCCGATGGAAGCCGGCCTCCGCAAAAAATCGTGCCGCGGTCGATTTTCCGCAGCCAATTCCACCTGTAAGGCCTATCGTCATGTTTGGGAATAAAGGCTGGAGAGATTGGGCTTGCGAGGCTTTCCCGCAAATCATTAGTCAAAAGCCAGCCCGCTGGTCCTTATTTACCCCAAGTGACCACGAACCTAGGTCTGGTACTTCACGCAGCATGTTAACCTCGATCAACACGAAGAGTTCCGAAGCAGTGTGCGCTGCCATTTTCGGGAAATTCGAGGGCATGTTTCCGGGCAAAAAACCGGTGTTGTTGGAGCGACTCTTCACCGACGTCGACGCGATGTTTGGCGGCCGATATATGGATTACCGCCAAATCGATACGCCCTATCACGATCTGGAGCACACGCTTCAGGTGACGTGGTGTCTGGCGCAGATGCTCGCTGGACGTCACCATGCCGGAATTGAACCGCGTCTCAATGACCGGCAGTTCGAACTTGCTATAGCTGCTGCCCTGTTACACGACACAGGTTATCTTAAAATGCGGGCGGATGTCGAAGGTACGGGCGCAAAGTACACCTTCACTCACGTTCTGCGCAGCTGTGCTGTGGCTTCTTCGTACTTGCCCACGGTGGGCGTCACGCTCGAGGAACTTGATGGTGTGCTGGGAGCTATTCGCTGCACCAACGCCACCACGTCGATGCGGCGCCTCCACTTCCGAAATCCGATCGAAGGGCTGGTGGGATGCGCGGTTGCAACTGCCGACTACCTCGGCCAAATGTCGGTCCCCAACTACTTGGAAGAACTACCGCGGCTCTTCGCGGAGTTTAACGAATCCGACAATTTCGCTGCGGTTCCTCCGGGACAGCGCGTGTTTCGTTCGGTCGAAGAGCTTATCGCAAAAACCCCGCATTTCTGGCGTACGATCGTGCAACCGAAGCTGGATAACGAACTTCTCGGTTTGTACCGTTTTCTTGCAAATCCTTATCCCGACGGCCCCAACCAGTACATGGAGGCAGTCAACCGCAACATAGCACTTGTCTCTGCCGCCGCTGCCGCTCATACACGCCAGAACTAAATATGCTGGCGACAATTTTCTCGGCGGGTCTGCAAGGAATCGATGCGGAATTGGTCTACGTTGAGGTCAATTCCGGTGAAAGCGGCGATCCTCGCTTGGTGCTCGTTGGCTTACCCGACGCGGCAGTCAAAGAGTCCAACGACCGCGTGATGTCCGCCCTCGGCAACACCGGATTTCGCAAGCCGCACGCGCGTACGACGATAAATTTAGCGCCCGGAGATATGCGGAAAGAGGGCCCAATGTACGATTTGCCGATCGCTTTGGGCATTCTCGCTGCGACGGGGCAACTGCAACCAGATGGCATCGACCAATATCTGATCGCCGGCGAACTGAGTCTTTCCGGTGCCACGCGTCCGATTCGGGGTGCGCTGGCACTCGCACGACTCGCAAAAGCTTTGGGAAAACGCGGCGTGCTGCTGCCGGTGGCTTCGGCAGCCGAAGCGGCGCTAGTCGAAGGCTTGCAGGTGTATGCGATTCCGTCGTTGGACCACGCGTTTCGGTTTTTGAAAGGCGAGATGACGATCGCTCCCACGCTTCCAAAACCATCTTCGGCGTCGTCTCATGCGGAAGAGGGAATGGGCGACTTTTCGGAAATCAAAGGCCAGCACGCCTTGCGTCGTGCCGTCGAAGTGGCGGTTAGTGGTTTCCATAATTTAATTATGATCGGGCCTCCCGGTTCTGGAAAGTCGATGGTCGCCAAACGCGTGCCGACTATTATGCCAGATCCAATTTTAGACGAATCGTTGGAAATTTTGAGCATCCACTCGGCTGCGGGGCAGACTTTGAGCGGCCCCGCCGTGTTTGGCCGGCGGCCAGTCAGGTCGCCGCACCATACAATTTCCGACGTGGGATTGTTGGGAGGCGGAACGATCCCTGGACCCGGTGAAATTTCGCTCGCCCACAACGGCGTGCTGTTTCTCGACGAGTTGCCCGAGTTCAAGCGGTCGGCGCTCGAGGTTCTTCGCCAGCCGCTCGAGGATGGAGTCGTAACAATTTCGCGGAGCGCGGGCAAAATCACGCTTCCGTGTTCTTTCATGCTCATTGCGGCTATGAATCCGTGCCCGTGTGGTTATCTGGGAGATGCTAAGCACGAATGTCGCTGCTCGCCGACGCAGATTCAGCGCTATCGCTCGCGGATCAGCGGCCCGTTGCTGGATCGCATCGATATTCACGTAGAGGCGCCGGCGCTCTCGATCAACGAACTGCGCAGCGAGAAAGCTGGCGAATCCTCGGAGACGGTGCGTTCCCGCGTCCAGGCCGCGCGGAACCGCCAGCACGCCCGCTTCAAGGGGAGCAAGGTCACTTCAAATGCGCGCATGACGCACGCTCAGATTCGCAAGCATTGCGCGATCGACAGCGCGCTGGGTGATCTCCTTCAACATGCGATGGAACAGCTTTCACTCTCCGCGCGTGCTTACGATCGCATCCTAAAAGTAGCTCGGACGATTGCCGACCTGGCGGATTCGGAACGGATAGAGTCGAACCATTTATTAGAGGCTATTCAGTACCGGAGTCTGGACCGCAACGTTTTTTATTAAAAACGGGCGCGGCGGCGAATTGGCCGTGCTTTCGGTTGAACCGTGGTCATGGACTCGGCATCGATCGCGGGAAATTTCGAACCTGAAAGTTGAGCGATGACTTGTTCCGAGCTCGATGTTCGGGAAATCCCTCAGGTGAGGCCGGGTGAGCCCTATTCAAAATTCTTCACGGCTGGTGAAGATGAGCTTATTACATCGTTAAAAAATTGTTGTATCTAGAAAATAGATACGCTGGCGCAGATTTTTTTCTCAGGTCTTTGACGCTTTCGATAAATTTTCGCGAAACGGCGGCATGCAGAATAAAGTATCTACGGCTCGAAAGAAATTGTGCCGCTAGCGACGCATGCAAAAGCACACAGGATTTGTTGCGCGGATCAGTTTAGTATTCGCAGTTCTCTCCGCTGGTCAGGCAGCTCAGGCGAGCAGTCTCACGGCAGCTTCTGGCAAGACAGTCACCATTGCAGTCACCGCCAGCGGCACGGCCCCCTTTTCTTACCAATGGAAAAAGAATGGCTCCGATATTTCCGGAGCAACAGGATCCTCGTATCGGATCGCGTCGGTCACTTCGACGGACGCTGGCACCTATACAGTGGCGGTCGCAAACTCTGCAGGCTCGACCCTTTCCGACCAAGCCGTTTTGGCGATCGTGGTTTCGCCAACCATCACGGCGCAGCCTCTCGGACAGACGGTAACCCAGGGGAATGGCGCTTCATTCTCGGTGGCGGCGAGCGGAACTTCTTTGAACTATCAATGGTTGAAAAACGGAGCTGCGATCTCTGGTGCGACGCAGGCCTCTTATACGCTTTCAACGACGGCGCTCGCTGATGCTGGGCTGTATTCGGTGGTAGTTTCGAATTCCGCGGGCTCGGTCACTTCTACTGCGGTTACGCTGACGGTGAATCCCTTGATCGTCGCACCTACGATTACGACGCAGCCTGTTTCAGTCGTGGTTACGGAAGGTAGTTCGGCATCGTTCTCGGTGAGCGCGAGCGGCACGGCCTTGACTTACCAATGGCTCAAGAGCGGGGTTTCGATTTCTGGCGCGAACAGCAGCAGCTATAACATTGCCGCAACAACGCTGCTCGACGCGGGCGTTTACTCCGTGGCCGTTTCAAATGCGGCAGGACGCGTCGACTCCACGGGCGCCACGTTGACGGTGAATTCTGTGCTCGGCTTTGCGGAAGTTCCGCCGACTTCCTGCATATCGCGCAGTGCCAACAGCAATGCCGAAAGCGTTTTCATGCTTTTTGATTCCAACACGACGACGAAATGGAGGGACAACAGTGCTTCCAGCTGGATTCAGCTGACGTTCGCAGCGCCGACGGTTTTAGATGCCTACAGTCTCACCTCGGCCGCAGATTCTCCAGAATTTGATCCAGGTTCGTGGACGCTTTCAGGTTCGAACGATGGTTCAACTTGGAACGTGATCGATACGCGCAGTGGCCAATCCTGGTCGTCGCGTCAGATGACGCGTGACTTCGTGCTCGCGAAAACGTCGTCGGCTTACACGCAATTCCGTTTCGATTTCAATACGGTTTCGGGATCAATCATGCAGCTGGCTGAAGTCGAGCTCTATGGTGCAACCGTTGTTTCGACGAAGCTTACACCGACCAGCTATGCAGCGCGCGGACAAGTGAACAACAGTTGCGCGATTTCGAAACTCTTCGATGGCAGCACGTCCACCAAGTGGGCTGACAACAGCTCGACGAGCTGGGTCTCGGTACGCTTTGCAACACCAGCCACGCTGCGCCGCTACACACTCGCTTCAGCCGGTGACAATGCAAAGTACGATCCGGTGGCGTGGACCCTGGTCGGGTCAAATGACGGAGTAAATTGGACGGTCATCGAAAGGCGTACCGCGCAGCAGTGGGCGACTCGCAAGCTGCGTCGCGAATTCACGCTCACGACGGCCTCGGCGAAATATCTCTGGTTCAGGCTCAACTTTCAGACGGCAGCGGGTTCTGGAACGACACAGCTGTCTGAGGCACAATTCTTCGGCGAATAACGCGAGGTCGGGGCAATGTGAGAACATTGCCCCTGTTTTCTCCAGGGAGATTTCGTGCAGTTTTCACGATTTCTCCATGCCGGTAGCAGATGGTTGTAGATCGCGGTGTGATGCGTGGGAGCGTATTTTTCTGTAACGCTGTGTCTGCAGTGTCGTTGGAATGGGAGATTTCCTGGAAGGACATCTGGGGTGATTTACTTGCAAAACCGTTTAACGTAAGGAAAATCCGTACTGAAGTTTGCGGAAAAACTTGTGTAACATCAAACGGATGCGGAATTCAGCGGGCGTATTTCGCAGGCTTTTCACTCGTGCGGTAATAATTCGCGAAATCTCTTCCTGAAAAAAATTCGGGCTACTTCAGAGCGGATTTCGTGTCGCTGTGCGCGCATGCTTACTCACCGCAACCTTGTCACTCGTTTATTTTATACCTTGGCGATTTGTTTTACGTGGCTTTCCGCGAGTGCATCTTCGCTGACCGTTGCTCCAGGTGGGCGCGTTTCGATTTCCGTGACCGCCAAGGGAACGATGCCTTTCACTTACCAATGGAAAAAAAACGGCGCGAATATCGCGGGTGCGACCAGCGCCACGCTTTCCATCGCCTCGGCCGCAGTGTCAGACGCGGCCACGTATACAGCCCTCGTTTCAAATTCCGCGGGTTCGACGCTCTCGGACAACGCGGTGCTCACAGTAAGCAGCCCTGTCGCCGCGCCAACGATCACGACGCAGCCTGTCTCGGTTGGTTTAACTCAGGGAAATGCCGCTTCGTTCACCGTCGTCGCGAGCGGAACTTCGCTGTCTTACCAATGGTATAAGAACGGCGTTGCGATTTCTGGAGCGACGGCGCGCACGTATACGATCGCCGCTACAGCACTGAGCGATGCAGGCAACTATTCGGTGGTTGTGTCCAATTCCGCGGGCTCGGTGACTTCATCGACGGTGAGTCTTTCCGTAGCGGTCGCGGTGGTTGCCCCAACCATCACAACGCAACCCGTTTCGCAGACGGTGACCGAGGGGAACTCGGCGACTTTTTCCGTCGCTGCGAGCGGCTCGGGACTGAGTTATCAATGGAAAAAGAACAATGTCGCCATCTCTGGAGCTACGGGAAGTGCGTTCACGATTTCGGCCGCGCAGCTTTCCGATGCGGGGTCGTACACGGTTGTGGTGAGCAATAGCGCGGGTTCAGCGACATCGAATACGGCCACCTTTACCGTGACGCCGAAAGTGACTTTTACGGCCCTTGCGCCATCCGCCTACAGCGCTCGTGGAGAGAACGGTGTCGCGGAAGGTCTCGCGAAACTTTTCGACGGCGACATCTATTCGAAGTGGCTCGATTTTAGTGCTACGTCATGGGTTAGGGTAGACTTCAGCACGCCCACGATGCTCGATGCCTACAGCTTGACCTCGGCCAATGATGCTCCCGAACGCGATCCAATGAACTGGACGTTGTCGGGCTCCAACGATGGTGTGAATTGGACGGTGATTGATACGCACAACAACGAATCGTGGGGTTCGCGTTTCCAAACCCGTGACTTCGCACTCGCGCAAAGATCGGCCGGCTACACGTACTATCGTTTCAACTTCACCGCTCACTCGGGCAATGTCACCCAGCTTGCTGAACTGAAATTGTACGGCGTGAAATCAGACCCCATTCAGGTCGGCGGTTCCATGGTGCAAGTTGTTCCTTCGTCGTATAGCGCTCGCGGCGAAAATGGCGTCGCAGAAGGCCTCGCCAAACTTTTCGACGGTGACGTCTCGTCGAAGTGGCTGGATTTTAGTATCAATACATGGGTTAAGGTTAACTTTAGCGCACCCACCATGCTGGACGCGTACAGCCTTACTTCAGCCAACGATGCTCCCGAACGCGATCCGATGAATTGGACGCTGTCGGGTTCCAACGATGGTGTGAACTGGACAGTGATCGAAACGCGCAGCAACGAATCGTGGAGTTCTCGTTTCCAAACGCGCGACTTCGCGCTCGCTCAGAGAACGGCGGCTTACACGCAGTACCGTTTCGAGTTCACCGCTCACTCGGGCAACGTCACGCAACTCGGCGAAATGAGATTGTACGGAGCGCAATCGGGTAATGTTCAGGTTGGAACAGCGACGCAGGTTGTTCCGTCTTCCTTCAGCGCGCGCGGTGAAAACGGCGTGGACGAAGGGCTGGCCAAACTTTTCGATGGCAATAGCTACTCCAAGTGGCTGGATTTTAGTGCTACGACATGGGTGCGGATGGACTTCAGCGTGCCGACGATGCTCGATTCCTATAATCTGACCTCGGCCAACGATGCGGCGGAACGTGATCCGATGAACTGGACGCTTTCGGGCTCCAACGACGGCGTGAACTGGACGGTGATCGAAACGCGCACGAATCAGTCGTGGAGCTCACGTTTTCAGGGGCGTGATTTTGCACTGGCGCAGAGGTCGGCCGCGTACACGCACTACCGCTTCGATTTCACGGCGCACTCGGGCAATCTCACTCAACTTGCCGAATTGAAATTGTTCGGTGTTCAAACGGGATCCGCGATGGTTCGCCTTTCCCCCGCGGCCTTCAACGCCCGCGGTGAAAACGGCGTGGACGAAGGTTTGGCCAAACTTTTTGATGGAAATGTCTATTCGAAGTGGCTCGATTTTAGTGCCGTGACATGGGTTAAGGTCAGCTTCAGCAGTCCGACGATGCTGGACGCCTATAGCCTCGCTTCAGCGAATGATGCTCCTGAACGCGATCCGATGAACTGGACGCTCTCGGGCTCCAACGACGGTGTGAACTGGACGGTGATTGAAACACATACCAACGAGTCGTGGGGGGCGCGCTTCCAAATGCGTGATTTTGCGCTCGTGCAAAGATCGGCGGCGTACACCCAATTCCGCTTCGATTTCACCGCGCACTCGGGCAACGTCACGCAGCTGGCCGAGTTAGAGCTGTACGGAGCCGTCAAGTAATCGAGCGACGCGGCGCATGGAGTCGGCGCCAGAAAGCGCTTACTCCATCACCGCAAAGACGGCGTTTTCCTGTTCGAGAAGACGCCGTTTGATTTCTGCGCCAAACGCGAAGCCCGTTAACGAGCCGTCTGCGCCAATTACGCGGTGGCAGGGCACGATCAGGCAGATCGGGTTGGTGGCGTTGGCTCTCCCAATCGCGCGCGGTGAAGATTCAAGAATCTTCGCCAGCTGACCGTAGCTGCGTGTCTCTCCTCGGGGAATTTTGCGAAGCTCGGTCCACACTCGGTTTTGAAACGGCGTGCCAGCAGGGGCGATTGGTAGATCGAAGCTGGTTCGTTTTGCGGCCAGGTACTCGGTGATTTGCTCGCGCGCATCGCGCGTGCGCTGTTCGTCGACAATAAGGCGGCCCGGTCGGAAACGAGCCGACAATGCCTCGCGTTCGCCAAAGGCCGTGGCGAGTACCGCGCCGTTTTCCGAAACAGCGACTGAGAAATCGCCGAAATCTGTTTCAAAAGTGGAAAGATAAGTGGTCATGGAATGGGTTTGTTAAATTGCCAGAGGTGAGCAGTCGCGAGACTGCGATAAGGAGAAAACACGGTCATGAGCCGACGGGTTTCGTCGACGTCGGGGCGTGTTTCGAGGGCGAAAAGTGCCTGAAGGCCGCTGGTGACTCCCGTGTCGCCGTAGGGCACGCAATCGGCGAAGCCCAGCGAGCGCATCATCACGTAATTTACCGACCAAGGTCCAAGGCCCCGAATGGCGAGGAGCGTTCGCTCGGCGCGGGTGGCGGACATTTTTGCGAGGGCCTCGAGATCGAGTTCGCCGTGAGCGATCATCTTGGAAAGCGAAATGACGTAGTTGGCCTTCTGCTCCGAAAACTGCAACGGCAGCAGGTCCGAGGGCGAGAGCGCACCGACGTCGGCGGGCGTCGGTGGTGCAATCAGGTTTTCCGCAACCGGGCGTCCGGCCAAACGGAAGAGACGGCTCCGGATCAAGCAGGCGAAAGGAAGGTTTATCTGCTGACCGATAATGGCCCACAGCAGGCCGTCATAGATGGATGGAGTTTGTACGATGCGGAGACCTTCACGATCTTTAACCAAGCGCTCAACACCAAGCCGTTTTGCCAAACGCGAAAATGTTTTCGCGTCCTGACCGAGGCCCAACAGCGAAGCGGCAAACGTGTGGGCTGCGACGCTCCCGCTTTCTTTCGCTTCGACTCGGACTTCGATCGTGTTGCGCTCGAGAACAAGGTGAATGAGCGCAGGCTCGTCATCTTTTAGTCGAATGACTGTGGTGTAAACGTCGCCATCCAAACGCTCTGTCACGCTGTGCGGATCGCGACTGAGCGCGCGGCGAAGATAATTGAGCGGATAATCTTCGGGCAGGGTGAGCGTGAATGTGTTTACGCCTGGCAACTCTCGATAAGCGCTCGGCGTTAACCCGGAAAACCGCCGGAAATGGTCGTGGAAGACCGAGAGCGACTCGTATCCAGCGTCAGCAGAAATGGCAGATAGCGAACGATTCGTCTCCAGAAGTGACCGGCGAACTTGGTCGAACCGCGCCCGGTCCAAGAGATCGGCTGGCGTGCAGTGGTAGTGCTGACGAAAAAGTTCGAAGGCGCGCGTGTTGCCGAAACCCAAACGACGGACCACGCTCGGAACGTCGGCGAACGCGGCAGGAGTGTTTCGCATTTCTTCCACTAACGACTCAACCGTCTCCAAAACCGGATCGGCGCCGCGTGCAAAATCTTCGGGATGGCACTTACGGCAAGGCCTGAAGCCAGCTGCACGAGCCGCCTCGCACGTCGGGAAAAAACGGACGTTTTCGCTTTTAGGTTTCCGGGCTTTGCAAGACGGCAGGCAGAAGATGCCGGTGGTTAATACGCCGGTGAAAAAGCGCCCGTCATAAGTCGCATCGCTCGCAAGAAAGCGGGCAAGCATCGTTTTTTCGTTGAGACGCATGGATGCACCTTAGCACGACCTACCGGCGCCGTCGTCCGAGAAATTCCGCTGATATTTTTCGAAGGACGGCTTCGGTATCGTTAAGTCCGCCGGACCGAAGGGGGCGGCCGCTCACGTTTTCTGAACAGGGATCTCGAGCGGAATGATGGCGTGTCGCCTCAGTTCGATGCCGCGAAGGAACGTGACGATTGCGCGCTCGCCGATTCGGTCGCCCGTGAGTTGCTTGTGAAGCGCGTCGACGGCCGGAGTGGGGGCGCCGTCGAGCGCGATCAAAATATCTTCCGCGAGCAGTCCGGCACGCTCGGCGGGACTGTTGGGCTCGATACCCATCACGAGCACGCCTGTATCTTGTGAGAGGTTGTGGTGACGCGCGATTTTCCGCAGCAAAGGAACGGTTTGGCCAGCAACGCCGATGTAGCTTCTCCGTATGCGACTTTCTTTTATCAATAGCCCGACGACCCAGCGCACGGTGTTGCTCGCGATCGCAAAGCAGATGCCCTGCGCAGGCCGAATAATCGCCGTGTTGACGCCGATGACTTCTCCGCGCGTGTTCACGAGCGGTCCGCCGGAGTTGCCAGGATTCAACGCCGCGTCCGTTTGGATGATGTTGTCGATGAGCCGCCCCGAAGCGCCGCGCAAGGAACGCCCGAGCCCGCTGACAATGCCGGCGGTGACAGTCTGCTGAAAACCCATAGGGGAACCAATGGCTATCGCTATCTGTCCCGGCCGAACGGTATTGCTGTCGGCCAGCTGTAAAAATGACAACTCGTCCGCGCTCGCGCGAATGACCGCGAGATCCGTGTCGGGATCGTCGCCGATGAGATCTGCCTTGAGCTTGCGTCCGTCCGCCAGGAAGACGCGGATCTCGGAGGAGTTGTGAACGACGTGGCTGTTGGTGACGATATAGCCGTCGGGCGAAATGAAAAATCCGGACCCTGAGCCGCCGGGCGCGTCGTTGCCTTTTACCTCGATGTGAACGACAGCTGGGTGGGCGACAGCGACGGCCGTCGTGACTGCGTTTGAATAGGCGTCGAGCAGTGGCTCTTCGCCGACAGTGTTGGAAGTTAGTTCTAGGAAATTGTTCATGTTGTTGGGAAATGAATCAAGATCACGGTTGTTTTCAAATTACGGTCGCCGGTCGGGTGCTCTACGGCGGAATTTCCGCCGACGCCCCGCATGACAGGGGAGCGGGCGCTATTTTTTTCGCCAATCGCGGCGTGTGCCCGGGATGTGGCGGTTGGCCCATTCGGCGACGCTGATCAAAATTCCCCTGAGCTCTGCGCCTGCCGGCGTGAGCGAGTATTCGTAGCGAACGGGATTTTCTTGGTAAGGCGTTTTCTCAACCAGACCAGATGCTTCCAAACGCTTGAGCCGCTCCGCGAGAATGTTGGTCGGAATACTTTCGGGCGATGCTTGGAAATCGCCGTAGCGTTTTTTGCCCATCACAAGGTCGCGAATGACGAGCAAGGTCCACTTGTCGCCTAAAATCTCAAGCGCGCACGAGACCGGACAGTCCGAGCGCTCAAAGCCCGGAGGCGGCTGGGGTAATTTTGAAGAATTTTGCGACACGGCCGAGAAATTGAGCTAAAAGATAGCACACTTGCTTGCAAAATAAAAGTGACTGCATCCGGTGAGACTTGCAAAAAGCAAGTTACACCTATGAATCCAAATCAAAATACACCGTTCAGCATCGCTCATCTCGGCAGTTTCGCGCAGATCGCCCAGCAGACCTCTGCTGCGATGTTACCTGGGAAAAGGTTCCTCTCCGGGGAAGTCGGGCTTACGAGCAGCGAGATCAGCGTAAATCGCATTCCCGCGGGATACGGTTATGGGTTTACCCACCGCCACAGGAAGAATGAAGAAATCTATATCATCGTCGGTGGCCGCGGTCTTTTCTACACCGATGGTGTTGCGCACGCGGTGCAGGAAGGCTCGGTCGTACGGCTCGCTCCCGCCGTGGTCCGAACGATCGAAGCTGCTGCGGACACACCGCTCGACTACATCTGTGTGCAAGCGCCTGAAGGAGGCATGCCCTACACTTTTATGGATGACGGCGTGCCGGTGAGCATAGAAGTTCCGTCGAAAAAGCCGCTGCCGCTCCCGCCGAAGTTAAAAGAATATATGGAAAAGCTCGCGGCGAGCCCGGCGTAACGAAAGCCGAAGCGGGGGGCCTGCCATCGTTCGAATGGCAGGCGTCTTCTGAAGGCGCGGGTTATTTTTGAACCGAGAAGACCAGCGGCAGGCTTAGCTGGCACGGGACGGGTGTTCCCTTGATGGAGCCGGGTTCAAATTTCCACTCCGCCACGGCTGCTACTGCCGCCTCGCCGAAGGCCTGTTCAGTGGTTCGTTCCACGCGGATATTTTTGACAGTGCCGTCTGTATCGACGACGAATGAAACAACAGCTTCGCCGGAAATCTTGTTCGCCTTGAGTTCGGCGGGATACAATGGCTGAACTCTTTTGATTGGTTTTGGCTTCACTTCGAGTTCGCTGACGTCGCGGATCATGTTTGCCTGCGGATCAGAGACAGCAGGTGCACTTTGTTGGGCACAGAGAGGCGATAAGGAGGCGGCGGTTAAGAGCGTGATCAGTCCGATGGTGGTTGTTTTCATGATTTAGGAGGCTTTCGAAGGAGCACGACGTGTCGGCGAACCTTCGTTTCTCCTAGGCACCCGCAAAGACCGTGAACCGCACAATGGCTTGGCGCGCGCTTGGCCGGAAAGGGCGTCGTGCTGAGGTGCGGGGCCTTTACTCTGAGCGATGATCAACGAGGTGCGCAGTCTCGCCGTTGACCGGCGCGCCGACACGGTCAAATGAAGGAGGCGCTTTCCCATGTCCTCACGTTTTTTTGTTCCGCGGCTGTCGAACCGGCTCGCTCAAGCTTTGTGTCTATTGGTATTTTCCATCGTCTGCTCGAGCTCACGAGGGGCCGTTAATCCCGCGCGGCCGACGATTCCCGACAAGGTGTTTAGCGTGGCCGCTTACAAAGCGATGGGCGACGGGGAAACCGACAACACTGCGGCAATTCAGGCGGCTCTCGACGCGGCTAACTCCGCTGGCGGCGGCACGGTCGAAATTCCTGCCGGCAACTTTCTTTGCGGCCCGCTTCGCTTCTACAGCAAAATAAATTTTCTTCTCTCAGAAGGAGCGGTTCTGCGGATGCTGCCGCTCGATCGTTATCCGGGCGGTTCACAAAATCCGCAGAGTTTTATCAGCGGCTCGAATCTTCGCGACGTTGCAATCACCGGCAAAGGTACGATCGATGGCCAAGGTGCTGCGTGGTGGCCGCATTACAAAGAGAAGGGTTTCAATCGGCCGCGCATGATCGCACTCGGCGGCTGCGAGCGGGTGCTCATCGAGGGCGTCACGCTGATGAATTCGCCGATGTTTCATATAGCGATAGGAGGCGGTTCGTCGGACGTGATCGTAAAACGCGTGACGATTCGCGCTCCGGCCTCACGCGATTCAGACAACCCGAGTCACAACTCCGACGCCTGCGACGTTAGCGGACACAACATCCTCATTCAGGACTGCGATGTCAGTGTGGGTGACGACAATTTCACGTGCGGCGGCGGCACCTACGATGTGCTCATCACAAACTGCAAGTACGGCTACGGCCACGGTGTTTCCATTGGAAGTCCGACGAAGGGCGGGGTGCACGATATCACGGTCACGCATTGTACGTTCACGAATACCGAATGCGGCATTCGTATTAAAACCGACCGCGACCGCGGCGGCCATTTGCGCAGTCTCGTTTACTCGGACCTGCAAATGACGAACGTCGATTTTCCCATTCTTGTTTACGCGGCCTACATGGCAAAGGAGCGCGAATTCCGCGACTTGACGAACCTTTCTCCAGAGATAGTTAAGCGTTATGCTGCCGCACCGGTGACGCCGCTTACGCCTATTTATAGCGATATCGTTTTCCAAAATATCACTGCCACCGTTGCCAACGGTCGCCGTGCGGGACTCATCTGGGGGCTTCCTGAATCAAAGGCGACTCACATCCTGTTGAGGAACGTGAAGATCACGGCTGACAAACCATTCGGCGTCTACAGCGCGAAAGAGGTGCGTTTTGAAAATTGCGAAATCAAAACGCCGGAAGGCGTGAACAAATTTTCCACTTTCGACGCCGAGATGGCCGTGGTGCCTTGAGTGGCCGCTCCTGCAGGCGACTCTCGTAGATCGCCTAGCTGGCCTTCGAGTAATATCAACGTGGGCCCTGTGGTTGACCGCGCTCTGTTCGCGGAGGCTCAACGAGCATTGTGAAATCGTGCTAATTGTGTTTAGTGACGCACACGCTTGCTGATTTCTATGAGCCCTTTTCCAGTCCTGACCAAAGCGATGGTTTGTTTTGTGGTGCTTTCGGCAGCGGTTCTGGCCCGTGCTGAATGGCAGCGGACTGAAACCAGCTTGGGTTGGCAAGAAGGTGGCAATCTCGTCTGGAGATTTTCGTTCGATCCGAAAGCTGGGAAACCGTATTTTCATCCGCTTTCCGTCGCAGGTGGAGCGAGCCTCACCGATTTTAAGCCCGGTGATCACCCGTGGCACTATGGCCTTTGGTTTTCTTGGAAATATATCAACCGCGTAAATTATTGGGAGGAGGACAAAAATTCTGGTCGCGGAGAAGGGCTGACGCGCTGGACGAAACCGCTGATTGAAACGAGCCCGGATGGAAGCGCCCGGTTGCTCTTTAATGTGACCTATGTGCATCCTTCGGGCCGCGAGGAAATCGGCGAGCAGCGGGAACTGCGTGTGAGCGCACCGGCGAAGAATGGTGGCTACACGATTGATTGGTACAGTCAGTTTACGGCGGGAGCGGCGGGCGTCACTTTGGACCGAACGCCCATGCCCAACGAACCGAACGGAAGATACAATGGTGGCTATGGCGGGCTTTCCCTTCGGTTGGCGTCACCGCCGGTCGAGCTCGCTGCTGTGACGCCGAACGGTCCGGTCACAGATTGCGTTCAGGAGCGGAGTCGACCGACAGCGCCGGCCGTGGCGTTTAATTTGAAGTCTGCCGGGAAACTGCTCGGCGGCGTCGCCATCGTCAGCGACCCGAAAAACACCAGCGGCGAAGCTACTTGGTATATCGTGAACTCACCGGAGATGCGCTGGGTGTGCGCCGCGGTGCTCGCGCCGAAGCCTCTGCATTTCAATCCGGGCGCGGTGTGGAAATTGCATTACAAAATCATAGTCCGACCGGCGGAATGGACGCCGGAGGATTTAAAAGGGCTGTAGTCGGCTAAAGAATTCCGGGAGCGATCACGGCAGCTTTCGTTGTTTCGGGGAACGATTGCGCGTGCGCGTCTTTGTTGATTGCGAAAGGTTCATAAACCTCGGTCAAGGACGTAAGGTGCAACCCTTGGTGCGGGAAAATTATCGCAGGCTTTTGCTACCACACCCGGGCAGGTCTATCACGTCGAGTTCCTGTTGAATACGATCCTCTACTCAGATCCGGGCCCGATAGAAGCGCGCTGGGGGAACTTTAACGTACCGCCAGGGCTCGATCTTGGACATGTCGTTTTATTCGACTCGTCGGATATCGTGGACACGGGCTGGTTCAGTACTCCTATAATGTTCTCGCGCTGGGCAACGTGAGCTCTCTCGAATTTGAGTTTCAGACGCAGTCTGCGTTTTATCCGAATAACGCTGCGCTCGACGGCGTGACGGTGAGTGCGCTGCCCGTTTTTATGACACTGCCGAATCTGCAAGGCGTGCCGAGCGGACAGCCCTCGCCAACGCTGCCCGCAATCCGTCCGTATCTTTTGTCCTCTGCTGTGACCTCCGCTGCGGTCCCTGAGCCTGCGAGCTACGGTGTCGCTGCCGCTTTAGGTCTGATCGGACTTGCCGCTATTAGCCGCCGAACAAAAGCCTTGGGCTAACGCCAATCGATGAGGGGTGCACTGTACTCGCTGCTTCAAATTTCGGTTATTCACTCTGCACACGCGATTGCGTGATGCGGAGTGAAACCTCTTCGGCGTTTTTCGAAACGTCGACGATGCTGCGGCTGATTTCAGTCGTTGCCTCTACTTGCTGGTTTCCTGATTGCGCAATCGCATCGGCGACGTCGTGAACTCCGCGGATCGTAGCCTCAATTTGCTTCATCATTTCGCTGACGCGGGCGACGGTGGATTGCGCATGCTTGACCTCGTTCGCGATCTGATCGGTGGCTTCGTGGGTGCTGTTGGACAGCGCTTTCACCTCGGAAGCGACGACTGCGAAGCCCTGGCCTGATTCGCCGGCATGAGCGGCTTCGATGGAGGCGTTCAGCGCCAGCAGATTAGTCTGCATAGCGACAGAATTGATGATTTCGACGACGCCTTCGACTTTGGCGATGGCCTCGTTGAGTTCCTTCAAAGTGGTGGCAATCGCGGCCAAATCTTTGACGGCTTCGTTCGTCGATTTGACGGCTTCGTTGGTGCGCCCGGAGATCTCGGCAGTGGTGGCGCTCAATTCTTCGCAAGCAGCCGCAACGCGATGAATGTTCTGCGCGTTTTCGTCGGCTTGCTTCTGAACAAAGTAAAAGTTCTCGGCGCTCTGTTTCATCTTCAGCCCTGCCGTATTGATGACCAGAGCACTTTGACGGTAGCTTCCTTTTAGACCTCGCAAAAGGATCGGGCGGTGAAATCTGTCCTGGCTGCAATTCTCCATCGCAGCGGCTGCTTCGCGCACGTAGGAGTCGGCCAAATCGAGCACATCATTGATCGCCTTGCACATTTGCCCGAAGGAAGTGCGTGGATTGATGCCGCTGATGCGCGCTTCCAGATCCCCTTGAGCTGCTCTGCGGCAGATGTCACGGACCGTGGAGGTGCGTGGCGAAAAGCGTGGACGCAGAATACACCAAAGCCGGGAGAGGATTCCCTCGCGCGCGCCGTATCGTTTGGATTTCATTTCGAAGAGACGCTGGTTTCGAGCCGGGTGGAATGCGAGAGACTGAACACGTACTCGGGATACCCGATGTCGGCTTCGAGAAGTATTTGCTGCAACAATGCGTATCCGGCGGCTGCGGCGTCCTTATTTGATGAGAATTTTGCCTCTTCTTCGAGCAAGCGAGTGTAGAGCGCCTTCACGGCGGGCAGTGCGTCTGTGTACGGCACACGGCGGTTGGAATGGTAGCCGACGTGTTGGTTATGGGGATCGTAACTGGGGGTGACGTGAGCGAAAACCCAATAGCCGGTGCCATCTTTCGACTGGTTGAGCACATAGGCGAAGATTTCCTTTCCATCCTGGATGGTTTCCCAAAGCAACCGGAAGACCGACCGTGGCATGTCCGGATGCCGGATGATGTTGTGCGGAGCGCCCAAGAGCTCTCTTTCTGAGTACCCGGACACCCTAATGAACACGTCATTCACGTAGGTCAGTCGACCATCGAGGTCGGTTTTACTGACGATGATTTCGTCGACGTCGAATGACTTCTCGGGGCCGGAGAAAGGTTTGCGGGCGTACACGTCCATTTTAACAAAAAGCTATCGTCCTCATTGGTGTCTTCTGAAGAGGAAAGTGGGGGGAAGCCCTCTATCGCTGTAAGCCTTGATCTGAATCCAAATTATAGACGCTTCGCGGGCCGTTGGCTCGAGTTTTGCAAAACGCGGAAGTTAGGGTAGCAGTGGGTGATGAATGTCGAATTCTGGAACGAGCGCTACGGCGGCAGTGATTATTTCTACGGTACCGAACCCAACGCGTTCTTGAAGCACGTCGCGGCACGTATTTCTCCCGGACCAGTATTGTGTCTGGCCGAAGGTGAGGGGCGCAACGCCGCCTACCTCGCGGGCTTGGGTCACACCGTTACGGCCATCGATCAATCTGCACTCGGCATGGAAAAAGCCCGACGGCTCGCGGCCTCGCGCGGTCTTCATGTCGATACAATGGTGACCGACTTGGCCGCGTATTCGATCGAACCGGGAAAATGGAGCGGCATTATCGCGACGTTTGTTCATTTGCCACCGAGGCTCCGCGCGGAAGTCCATCGTCAAGTGGTCGCCGGGCTTAAAATGGGCGGGGTGTACATCATGGAGGCTTACACGCCCGCGCAGTTGGCCTACGATACCGGCGGCCCCAAAGATCCGGAGCTGTTGATGACCTTGAAAGCGTTGAAACAAGAGCTTTCTGGTTTGGAGATCGTGATTGGTCGCGAGATCGAACGCGACGTCCGCGAAGGCGGCGGACACACTGGCCGTGCCGCGGTGGTACAGGTGCTTGCTGAAAGGAAGTAGTTAGGGGTTGGGCTTCCAAACGGATAGGGCGCTCTCTGAGGTTGTAAACGGGGCGGTTTTTGGAGATGGAGTGTCTCATGAGCACTGTAACCACCTCCGGCTCTGTGCCTGTTACTCCGGTTAGCGTGAGTTCGAGCCAGCGATTTGGCTGGGTCGATAATTTACGCACTTTGATGATCCTGCTTGTCGTGGCGCTTCATTGCACAATCACGTACAGTCATGTCGGCGGTTGGTATGTGAAGGTTCCGCCCGAGCCTCCGGTTGAGACAAAAATCATTTTCCTTCTCGGAGAAGCTCACCTTCAGGCGTTCTTCATGGGATTGCTCTTCTTCGTCGCTGGTTTCTTCGCCGCGAAGTCTTTGCAGCGGCGCGGAGTCGGTGCGTTTTTGCGCGAGCGGGCGGTGCGGCTCGGTGTGCCTTTGTTGCTCTACGTTTTCGTGATCCACCCCTTCATCGTTTATGTGATCAATCCTTGGGACGCTAAATTTCCGCCGCTCGCTCAGGCGTACGCGGGCTACCTTCGCACCGGAACGTTTGTGGGCTCCACCGGACCGCTCTGGTTTGTCGAGGCATTGCTCATGTTTTCTGCAATTTTAGCGCTGGTGTACCGTTCGGCTAAACTCGTTATCTGGCCCGAAGCGCGCCCGCCCCGGCTCAGCTATTTTTACGTGCTCCTGCTCGGTGCGGTTTTGGCTGTTTCCAGCTTCGCCGTGCGCACAATGCAACCGATCGGCACAAATATTCTGAACCTTCAGCTGTGTTTTTTCTCTCAATACATCGCCGTGTTTAGTCTGGGCGCGTGGCTCGCTCGCCGTGGCGGCACGCTCGACGATCTTGCGCTATCTTCGATCGCCAAACGTGCCGGATGGATCGCGCTCATAGGCGGACCGATTGTTCTGTTTGCGATTCTCGGTTGTATGCGACCGCACCTCCGAACCGACGTGGAACCCCCAATTTTAGGTGGGTGGAACGGCTTTGCTTTCGCGTATGCGGCCTGGGAGCAGTTTACAGGTGTGGGCCTCGCGCTAGGTTCAATGGCGTTGGTTCGTCATATGTGGGCCACCCCGACGCGCTGGTCGGAATGGCTAGCGGCGCGCTCTTTTGCGGTCTACGTGTTGCATACTCCTGTGATCATTGCTCTCGCGATGTTGTTCAAGGGGTACACGGCGAATCCATTCGTGAACGCGATGGTTCTTTCCATCACGGGCCTTGTTGGAACTTACCTGGTGGCAGACTTGGCGCGTCGTGTTCCGTGGCTTCGTGAAGTGCTTTAGGAGAAGTTGACGGGCCCGGGGAAGGATAGGCGCATTTCCCACCTGAAAACGGGGAAAATTTTCCCTCGGGCGGCTCGGCGGTGTGAGGAACCGTTGGTCGGCTCGGTGGACTGTTGCTTTTGTTTTAATCAACAGGTCCATCGTTTAGCTGTCTCCCTCCATGACCAAATCGGTACACCCACAATTGGCTGAATTTGGCATCTATCTATCAGGCCGCCGCGAGGTGATTCTGTTACATGCTCGTTGGAGAGCTCAAAATGATCCGGTGGGTACAGTGGTCAATTCGCTCACGCGCACCCAGTTTCGCGACGAGCTCCCACTCGTCTTGAGTGCGTTGGAGCAACAACTGCGAGCGTCGTCTTCACCCACTCCGTCCACCCAAACGGCGAACGCGCCAACCGCGGAGCGGAAGCACGGCTTGCACCGCTGGCAACAAGGTTACCAGATCCGTGAGCTGCTCCAGGAGTGGCATCACTTGCATCAATGTTTGCTCCTGGAACTGGCGGAGTTTACTCGGCTCCACTCGGAAACCACCACTGATTTCACGATCGCAGCGAGTCGTGAAATCGCGGATCTTATCCACGCCGGAATCGACGAAAGCTGCGGCGTCTACGTGCGCCTGCATCAGTACGAAGCGGCAGGCCGTTTGAACGAGCTTCGCCAAACACTCGACGAACAAAAACGTTTGGAGCAATCGCGCGCGGAACTTATCCGCCAAGCAGTCCATGACCTTCGAGGTGAGCTTCAGCCCATGACCGGCGCGGCCCGAATTCTGAGCGACGCCGGAACGTCGGAGGACGACCGGAGGCGCTTTTTAGGTTTGGTTCAGCAGGGCACCGATCTGCTCGGCTCCATGTTGGGGCGACTGATCGAATTTGCGCGCTTGGAGGCTGGGCAGGAAAAACGCGAGATCGCGCCGTTCGACGCGGCAGCCTTGGTCAAGCAGTACTGCGCTTCTGTTCAGTCCGTCGCTCATGCACATGGTCTCTATCTGAAGGTTGAGGCGCCTGCGAACTTTCACGTCGATGGCGACGAACCCAAAACCCGCCGGATCCTTCAGAATCTTGTGCTCAACGCGCTGAAATACACCACGCAAGGCGGAGTGACGGTGCGCATGGGCGACGAACCGCCTCATTCCTGGTGGCTTATGGTTGCGGATACTGGCCCGGGGATCGCGGCCGATGGAGAGCACCCCTTTGCGCAGACGCTCAAGAAGGCCACCGTCGATTCTCAAAAGATGGAAAACTACACGCCGCCCGAGCTGGAAAAAGGGTCTCAGCCCAACCTCCCTCCACCGGCATATAAGCAGATGCTGCCGAGCGAAGGCGTGGGTTTATCCATCGTGAAACGTCTTTGCGAGTTGCTCGACGCCAAACTCGAGCTCGCGAGCGCACCCGGCAAAGGAACGACTTTTCGGGTGATCTTTCCGCGAGCGTACCCGTCAAAAAAGTCTGCTTGAGAGGTAACATGCACAGAGACGATCGGCGGCTCCGAAGGTTGTGAATCTCGCCACGCGTCTTCTGCGAAATCACGAACAGCTATTCTCTGGGCAGAAAGAAATCCGGGAAGTCGTCCATCAGACGTTTCTCGAGGTTGGTTCGTTGAGCCATCATAGGGTGGCTTGGGGAGATCTGGCGTGCGAGATCCCAGCAAGCCCAACCTATCGGCATTTCATAACGGTTGACGTACACATCGCCGAGATCGTTCCACACTCCCGTCAAGCGTGGGTTGCGCTCGAGAATGTTCAGGAAAAGTTTTTCTGCTTCGTCGAGCTTGCCCAGCGTGGAGAGACTGTCTGCCAACTGCACATCGAGAATGTGGTCCTTCTTGAGACCGGTTCGGTCTATGCCGCGGATCAGCGACACTGCTTTTTCGCAGGCCTCTTGCGTAGATTGGTCACACGAGGCGATGTATTGTTGGCAGCGTTCGTCGCGGGCAAATGTATCTCTGCGAAGCCGTATTTCAGGAGACACGTTTTCGCCGCTTTGAAACGCGAGCTCGAAGAAGCCGAGCAACCCGTCGAGAGGACGGCCTTCTGCGATGGCCTGATCGCAAGCTTTGGCCACTGACTCCAGCGTCGGCGCGCTTTCTCCCTTCGCCGGAGCGAGCGCCGCTTTCATGCGTGAAATCAGCACGGCACTGGCTCCATCCGGAATCCTTTCATTCTGCACGGGCGCTTGGTGCGTGCCTTTCTCAACCAACTTCACCGATTCGAGCTCCCACACCGTTTTGCCGGACGTTCCCATATTGTACCAGCACGTGCTTAATTGTTGCGGGAGCTTTCCGTTCGCAACGATTTGCTGCCGAATCTCGGGATGAGTCCGGTACAGGTGAACCAGCGCGCGGGAAAACATGGGACGAAGCGAAACGGGGATTTCCGTGGACGAAAATCGACAACTCGCGAGCTCCTCACCCCGGACAAATCGTAAACCGTTCTTTAGTTTTATCGCCTGCAGGTCCTTCACGGGTTCGCTGCGCGCGTTGGGGAAGCGCAATCCAAACAGCGTTTCCAGCTCGAACGTGTCGTCCATGCCGTGTGTAATGGGGTTTGAGACACCTGCTGCGCGAAGTGCGCCGGATAGTTTTTCGCGGTTCTGAAACTCCGCCACGCGGAAGTAGACGTCGGAGAAAAGCGATTGAACCGTCCACGTTTTTTGATTCTTCGAGCGGTGATAAATCTTCTTCGCCGCAAGGTCGTAGAAGGATGTCCGTTCGTCGTCCTCCAGGGCGATATAGGTCGCGCCGACCACCAGGTTCAATTTTCCCTTTTTGGTGCTGAGCTTTGTTTTTTGTTCCTTGTCTGGCTTAACCGGTTCATTGGCATTTACCACCACGCGTTGCTCTTCTGTGAAGGCGTAACGTAGATCTAGTTCTATCGCTTTGACCGTTTGTGAGCCGAACAGCGCAACAATAAAGCCGGTCCTCCAAGTCCATTTGATACGAGATGAAAGCATGACCGCCAGCTTGCGGTTGCCTCAACCAATTGCCAGTTGAAAGGCTTCTCGAGGTAATAGAGGGACTTGTTTCTGCCGCGGCTGAATGTGTCGAGACAGGAGAGATGGACTTGGCGACTCTATTGGGAAAACGCGAGAGCCCCGAGTGGCGGCTTACTTGTTGGAAGGGTTTTGTGCCGTCCTGTTAGCGAACCGCTACGCGAGCCGGTTGGCGCGCTGGTTTTGGCATCGGCGAGGCGCTAGCATGTCCGCCGTTGTCGTCATTCGCGAGATGTGCTCCTGTGACGAGTTTGTGCAGGTCTTCGACGATGCTGTTCAGCGTCACGGCTTGGGCGCTGAGTTCCTCCGACGCACTTGCGCTTTCTTCCGCGCTCGAAGCGTTGGACTGCACCACTTGATCCATCTGGGCGACAGCTTTGGAAATCTGTGAAACGCCCTGGCTTTGCTCGTGACTGGCCGTGCTTACTTCGGAGACCAGGCTGTCGACCTGGCGCACTTTCTCGACGATTTCGGTCAGACTCTTGGAAACTTTTTCGCTGATCTGTACGCCTTGGTCGGTTTTGGCGATGGCACCTTCGATCTTGCCGGCGGTTTCGCGGGCGGCTTGAGCGGCACGCTGGGCGAGATTGCGCACCTCGTCGGCGACGACGGCGAATCCTGCGCCCGTTTCGCCCGCGCGGGCTGCTTCGACTGCCGCGTTTAGAGCTAGGATATTGGTTTGGAAAGCGATTTCGTCGATCGTCTTGATGATCTTTGCGATGTCGTCGCTGGAGGCTTTGATGTCCTGCATTGCGGTGTTCATCACATGCATGTCCTCGGCCCCCGTATCGGCGGCTTTGCGGGCGGCGCGAGTGAGTTCGTTGGCCTTGTCAGCCGATTCGGCATTCCGATTTGTGACGCTGGACATTTCTTCCAGTGAAGCGCTGGTTTCCTCCAGCGAGGCGGCTTGTTCGGTGGAACCTTGTGCGAGTGCCTGGCTCGCGACCGCGACTTGGCCGGCGGCAGAACTGGTCTCGCGAGCACCGGCGGAGAGTTGCTCCGTGGCGTGGAGGATCGGTTTCGTGATCCCGCGTGCGACGTACAACATTAAACCAATCCCCAGCGCCAGAGCTCCGAGCCCCAAAGCGAGATTGATGGCACCCATGCGGCGGGTCGAAGCCATCATCTCGTGCATCGGAAGAGTGGCCGCGACGCCCCAACCAAGTTTTTCGCTTGTCCGAAAGTGGGCCATCTTTTCCACGCCCTCAAAAGTGTAGTAAAGTTCGCCGTTCTTTTCCTTGAGCATGTTTTTGCCCCAATCGAAGTCATTCACATTGGTGGTGAGGATCTTCGTTGGGTTGGGATGGGCGATGAAGACGCCGCGCTGGTCGTACATGTAGGCGTAGCCCGTGTTTAGGATCTTGATTTTTCCGATCACGTTTTCACTCACGTACAGCATGCTGATCGAACCAAAGAGCACGCCGCGAACGGTGTTGTTTTCCATCACGGGTGCGGCGATCACGACGATGGGAATGCCATCGATTTTGCTTTTAAGTACGTCCGAGATGATGACTTTGCCGGTAGCGGCATCTCTGAAATATTGACGC
The DNA here is from genome assembly GCA_047600805.1 of Nibricoccus sp. Taxonomy (GTDB): domain Bacteria; phylum Verrucomicrobiota; class Verrucomicrobiia; order Opitutales; family Opitutaceae; genus JADKHC01. The sequence goes on along the minus strand of JASGKG010000001.1, from coordinate 2,232,950 downwards.
TCCGCGACGTTGAGCGTGCCGACGTTGCCGGGGGTGTCGGAGGAGAGCGTATCGCCCTTCAGGTCGACGAGTTGGAGATTGCTATAAAAACCATAAGTGGCGTGGACGTGTGCGAGTTCATCGCTCACCGTCTGGCGCATGGCTTTGCCCTCGGGAGTGTCGCGGAGCGCTGTCAAGACGTGTGCCTGGGACGCCCAATGAACAATGTTCTGTTTCTGGCTACCCACGTACTCTTCGACTTGGTACACGGCCGAGTTACAGATAGAGACCAGTTGAGCGTCGTACGTGTTTTCTAGTTCGTTACTGGTCATCCAAAACGAAACGGCGCTGATTGATACCGCTGCGATAGCGAGCAACGATATCGTCGGGACGAGGATTCTATTTTTGAGGGTCCATTTCATGGTAAGATATGTAGTGTTGCATATCTCCTCCCGACCGCTGTCACAGATATGTCACAAGTGCGTATTTAAAGTTGGAAGATAAGAGGTGTTAAAAGTGGGCGCGTTAGGTTTGGCCCCTATATCGGCCTGTTTGGTTCGGTCTGAAGCGCCTCATACAACGGACGGCCAAGAAAAGGTCAGGCCGTTGAATACCGCCAAATTGCAAAGATCCGGCATTATCGATGCCACGGGAACGGGTATTTTGCCGAGGAATGGCAGGAGGTAAATGCGAGCAAGAGGCGAAAACGCGCAGGTTGTTGTAAAACGGCAGCTTGGAAGAGCCGAAAAGGTTTAGCTCCGTTCCGAAAACCTTTAGCTCCCATCCGAAAAGTCTTAGCTCAGAAGCGAAAACTGGTAGCTCCGATTCGAAAAGTGCTGGAGTAGAGGAGAAAAGTGTCGGCTCTGTTCCGAACGGCGTTAGCTCCCAACCAAACAGAAGCGGCTTAGGAGCGAAAAGTGTCGGCGCACGTCCGAAAACCTCTGGCTCAGAAGCAAACGGAAGCCGCTCCGAACCAAACGGACGTAGCTCCAAAGCAAACGACAACAGCTCCCATCCGAGAAGTCTTCGCTCCGACGCGACGGGTGCCGCCCTCAAAGCAACCGGGACGCACGCTGAGGATCTGGCCTTGCTGAGGCCGGGCCTTGTGGATCGAGGTGGCGCGGGCACTCCGTGCACGCGGGTTCGAAAGAGCGACGTGAAACTCAGTGCGAATGTCGAATGCGCTGGCCACGCCGCACGAACACGCGCGAAGTGCGAGTTCTGCGAGGACGCGCGCTTTCCGTGACGGTCTGAAAATTTTTTGTGCGGCTTTGGTGGTTGGCGGCTGCAAGATGGTGACGACCTTCAAAAGCATGACCAACGACTCTGTTCTTCTTCGCCAGTTTGTGGATGGCTCCGAAGCTGCCTTTGCCGAACTTGTCCGCATGCACATTGGTGCGGTGCACGGTACGGCGCTGCGCATGGTCGGCGGCGATGACCATCTGGCGAAGGATGTCACGCAAAAGGTTTTCACCGGACTCGCGCGCAAGGCGTCGACGCTGGTCGACCGCCCGCTGCTCCTGAGCTGGTTGTATTTGAGCACGCACTACGAGGCGGCGGCCGCGGTGCGCGCAGAGCGTCGCTGGAGAAATCGCGAACAGAAAGCCTACGCCATGCAAGAAATCGAAAAGGAAGGAGGCCCGGAACCGGATTGGTCGGCCCTGCGTCCGGTGATCGACGCGGCCTTGCTGGATTTGAAAGACGGCGACCGCGAGGCGTTGCTGCTGCGGTTTTTTCGTGCGAATACTTTTGCCGAAGTCGGCGAGTCGCTCGGCCTGAGCGAAAACGCGGCGCGCATGCGGGTGGACCGCGCGCTCGACAAATTGAAGGACGTGCTGGCGCGTCGCGGCATCAAGTCGACCGCTGCTGCGCTGGGCGCCGTGATCGGCACGCAATTGGCCACGGCGGCGCCGGCAACGCTCGCGGCGACCGTGGCGGCGGCAGCCTTGACCGGAGCAAGCACGGCGACGGCGGCGACGTTGATCTTTATGGGCATGACAAAACTACAGTGGGGCATGGCCGCCGTCTTGGCGGTTGCGGGAAGTTCTGCTCTCTGGTCGGAGCACCAAGCCGGGACGCAGCTCCAAGCGGAACGAGCGGCGTTGGCGGAACAATCGGCGGAAGTTTCGCAGTTGAAAATTGAAAACGCGAAGTTCGAAAAGGACGCGCGAGCAGCGGAGTTGTTGCGACAGCAGGCGAGCCTCGCAAAAGACCTGCGCACGGAGGAGAGCAAGCTTCGCAGCGAGCTTCAACGGGCGGTCATGCAGCGGAGTCGTGTGGCGGCTAATCGGCCGACCAATGCGACACCGCCAAGGCCGGCGACATCGACGATCACGGCAGACGGCCTGCGTATTTATCGGCTCAGTGAGTTGGACGAAAGACCCGCGCCGACGGAGCAGCACGACCCGGAATTTCCCGGCGGCGTCAAGATGGACGGAGCTGCCGTAGTGTCGTGTGTAGTACGACCGGACGGTTCGTCCAGCGAGCTGAAGGTGGAGCAGGCGAGCAGCGAGGCTTTTGGGGAAGCGGCGATGAAGGCGGTGGAAAAATGGAAGTTCAAACCGGCGATGAAAGCGGGAGCGGCGGTTTGTTCGCGCGTCACGGTGCCGTTCAAGATCGGCGACAATGTCGAAACTGCGAAGGAGTGGCTCTGATAATGAAAAACGCGAAAGGCTACGTGATACTTTTGGTGCTGGCGGCGGTTTTTGGCGGAGGCTTTCTTTGGGAACGCGCGGCCGTGGCGCGGCTGAGGGCAGAGACGTCTACGCTGAAGGCGGATGTGGACGGGCTCGAGCGTTTGAAAGAGCTCAATACGCGCTACAAAGCCGCGCCGGTCGTCGACACGACGAAACTGCAGCGCGACGCGGACAGCCTGTCGGCGTTGCAGGCGCGAAAAGAAGAGCTGAAGGAAACCCTGGCGAAGATCTCGGCGATGCCCGCGCCGACTCCGGGCGTGGCTGGGGATTTTACCGCGCTCTGGAAAAACGCGGGCCAAGCGAAGCCAGCGGATACGCTGCGCTCGATCATTTGGGCCTCGCTCAATGGCGATGTCGATGCGTTGAGTACGATGTTGTTTTTGGAACCAGAAACGCGTGAGGTGACGGAAGCGTTGTGGGCAAGTCTGCCGGAAGCGGCGCGCGCGCAGTATCCGACGAGTCAAAAGCTGATCGCGACACTGGTGGCGGGGCGACTAACGCCATCGCTTTTCCAAATGGAAATGAAAGATCTGAAGTTGGAGCGCGAAGACCTAGTGAAGACGCGATTTGTGTTGCAGAGTGTCGACCCGATCGGCCTCCAAATGAGATCGGTCGAGCTGTGGTTTCAGCGGCAAGGCGCCGACTGGCGGTTGGTTGTGCCGAAAAAGATTGTCGCGGAATTTCAGCGGACGCTGCAGGCGAAGTAGGTTCGGTTGTAGCCAGCCTCGCTGAGGTCCCGGGGGTTGTGGATCGGAAGGTGGCGCGGGCACTCCGTGCACGCGGGTTTGACGAGAGCGACGTGAAAAGGCGTTGCAAACTCAAATGCGCGGGCGACGCTGCACGAACTCGCACGGAGTGAGAGTTCCACTTGGGAAACGCGCTTTCCGTTAACGGCTGAAACTTTTTGTGCGGCTTTGGCAGTGGGCGGGTGCTTATAAACAAAGCCATGACAGATGATGCCACGCTTCTCCGCAGTTACCTCGACGGATCGCAGGATGCTTTCGCGGAGTTGGTGCGCTGCCATATCGGTGCTGTTTATGGCACGGCCTTGCGGCTGGTCGCGGGTGACGCGCATCTCGCCGATGACGTCACGCAGAAGGTGTTTACCGATCTCGCACGCAAGGCCTCTTCTTTGGCGGATCGTCCGGTGCTGCTCGGCTGGCTCTATATGAGCACGCAGTTTGAAGCATCGAAAGCGGTTCGGTCTGAGCAACGTTGGCGCAACCGTGAACAGAAGGCTCATGTCATGCAGGAAATCGACAAAGAAGGCGTGCCGGAGCCCGAGTGGTCTGAGCTGCGCCCGGTGATAGATTCGGCGATGAGCGATCTGAAGGAAGCGGATCGCGACGCCTTGCTGCTGCGTTTTTTTCAATCGCGGAGTTTGGCGGAGGTGGGGCAGGCGCTCGGCTTGAGCGAAAATGCGGCGCGGATGCGCGTGGACCTTGCGCTCGAAAAGCTGCGCGGCGGTTTGGCGCGCCGTGGGATCAAGTCAACGGCGGCTGCGCTCGGCACCGTGATGGTCGGGCAACTAGCGACGGCCGCTCCGGCGACGCTCGCGGCAACCGTCACCACGGCTGCATTGGCCGGGACCGGAACGGCGACGGGTGCGGCGATCGTTTTTATGGGCATGACGAAATTACAAATCGGAATTACGGCCGCCTTGGCGATGGCGGGCGGATCGTTTTTATGGTCGGAAGGACGAACACTGTCGAAGCTCGAGGCTGAAAACGCGACGCTGGCGCAACAGACAACGGAAATCTCCAAACTCAAAGTCGAGGTGGCTCGCGCCGGGGAAGACGCGTTGGCTGCGGCATATTTCCGCAAAGAGGCGTCAGCGGTGGAGCAACTGCGTGCCGAGGAAAAAGAACTGCTCGCTGCGTTGGAAAGAAAGGCGGCGGCGGACGCTGCGACAGCCGTAAAATCGGACGCGAAGTTGTATACGTTAAAGGAGCTCGATCGAATTCCTCAGGCCCGTTTCCGTGCGCAGCCACTCTATCCGTTGGAACTAAAAAAAATCGGTTTGGGCGGCGAGGTGTTGGTGGAGTTGACCATCGACATGAGCGGGGCAGTTCAAGACGTGACGTTGATTAAATCGACTCACGAGGCGCTTACCAAGGCCGTGATGGATGCGGTTTCGAAATGGAAATTTGAGCCAGGCACGAAGCAAGGCCTGCCGGTGAACGCGCGCCTGCAGCTGCCGTTCATTTTTTCTCTCGCTCACGAAGAAATGAAAGAGTGGTTCTAAAATGAGAAACCTACGCGGATACATTTTAGCTTTGGTCCTCGTCGCTGGGGTAGGTTGCGGATTCGCTTGGCAGAAACAGCGTGCGACGCAGTTGCGGGCCGAGCAGGCGCAGCTGAAACTGCGAGCTGCCGAGCGGTTGGAGTTGGAACGCATGCGTCAGCGTTACCGCGCTGATGAGATTCCAGCAGAGGATTTGAACAAACTGCAAAGTGAGGCTGCCGAAGCGTCGGCGCTGCGTGACCGAATCACGCGTTTGAAGGCGGCGCTGACGCCGTCGCCAACTAAATCAGCGGAATCGCCAAAAAAGCAGGAACGCTGGCACAATGCCGGAATGGCTACGCCGGGCGATACGTTGCAATCCGTGATCTGGGCGGCGACCGGCGGCGAAGTGGACGCACTGGTTGCGATGCTGGCCTATGCACCAGATACAAAAGCGGCGGTGGAGGCCTGGTACGCATCGATCCCGCCGGAGTCTCGGGCGCTTTTTCCAACGGCGGAAAAGCTGGCGGCGACGATGATCTCAGCGCGATTGCCCACGAGCCTGAGTGGAGCTGAGGTGATCGAGCAGGTGGGCGGCAGCGGCGATTTCGTTGACGCGCGCGTTAAACTGAAGCGACCCTCACGCACTAACGAGCCGCCGCGCGAACGCGAGGTGACGTTTAGGTTCCAACGCTTTGGTTCGGATTGGCATTTGGTGGTGCCGGATTCTGTGGTGGGGGAGTTTGTGAAGCAGAGCAAAGGCGGATAGCGCCGGTCGGTGGGTGCCGCACTCCGTGCATGCGGGGCTGGAGTGCACTGTTTCTACGCCTTCTCTGCTGCGGGCTCGTCGAGAGGCGCGGCTTGGACGTGGCTTATTGGTTCGAGTTTCCGAACGCACAAGTACGCGAGGAACGTCGCGCAAAGCAGCAGCGCAGAGGATTCGAAGAACGAAATCCCCGGTAGCTGCCAGCTTCGTTCGGTGGAAATGCAATAGCCGAAGCTCCACGCCGCCAGCGGCGGGCCGAAGATGCCTGCGAGGCTGTTGAGCCCGGTGAGTGCGCCTTGGACAGAACCCTGTTCATTGGCGGGAACGTGACGCGAGATGACAGCCTGCACGGCTGGTTCGGCGATGCCGGCGAACGCGCTGATGGGAATGATGACGTAGATCATCCAGCCCGCGGTCGTCAGGCCGATGGCGGCTTGCACTGCGGTGCCGAGCAGCAGGCACGCGACGATGGCGTGGCGTTCGCCGATCGCGGGCAGAATTTTGCGGATCAGCACGCCTTGCACGAGCACGCCCATCGTTCCCGCCAGCGCCAGCGAAAGGCCGATCTGGGAGGTGCTCCAGCCGAACCGATAGCCGGTATACAAAACCCACGCGCTCTGAATCATCACCTTCGAGAGCATCGCAAGAAACTGCGCGGCGATCAGCGGACGCACGGCCACGATACGTTTCAAAGAGTACAAAGCGACGAAAGGATTGGCGCGTTTCCAAGAAAACGGACGGCGATTTTTTTGGGACAACGATTCGGGCAAAACAAAGGCGCCGTAGAGCCAGTTTGTCGCGGCAAGTCCCGCTGCGGCGAAGAAGGGAAGTCTTAGGCTGATGCCGCCGAGGATACCGCCGATGGCCGGACCAAGCACCAGACCCAAACCGAAGGCAGCCCCGAGCAGGCCGTAGTTTTGGGCGCGTTTCGCGGGTGGCGTGACGTCCGCGACATAGGCATAGGCGGCGGAAATCATTCCCGCGGTCATGCCCGAAATTGTGCGTGCGGCGAAGAGCCACGTGAGGTTCGGTGCCAATCCCATGACCAGGTAGTCGATCGCGGCGCCGCCCAGCGCGATGAGGATCACGCGGCGACGTCCGTAGCGGTCGGAGAGCGCGCCGAGAATGGGGGCGCAGAAAAACTGCATCAGCGCAAAAATGCCGATCAACGCGCCGTAGGCATGAGAGCCGAGCGCGACGTCGCCGCCGCGAAACTCGGTGACAAGCCGGGGAAGGACCGGAATCAAAAGTCCGAAGCCCATCACTCCGAGAACGAAAGTGACAAAGATGAAGCCGATCGCAGGTGCGTGACGTTTTTCCCGAGGCATTCACGAAACCTATGCAGCAATCTGTGTGATTGCCAATGCGGTGACCGTGAGCGTTCTCAACAGCCGACGAGCGGTCCGACCGGTACAGTCAACGGCCCCTGTCGTTACATGTCGCGAAAAGCAAGAGGTTGGGGTGGGGTGAAAGAGCAGAGCCCGGAATGAGCTCTGCTGAAAACACGAGATGCGGAAATGTTATTTCCGGAGACGGCGGCGAAGGGCGAACGCGAGGCCGAGCGCACCGAGATAGACGAGGCTCGGGGCGCCACCGCCATGCTTTGGCGGCGGGGTAACTCCAGAAGACGAACCACCGGAGCTGCTCGAAGACGAAGAACTGCTCGATGAGCTACTCGACGAGGAGCTCGAACTGGAGGAGGACGAAGAACTGCTCGAGGAAGAAGACGAGCTTGAGGACGAACTGGATGACGAAACGTTTACCGTGAGCGGTGCGCTGACCAGTGTGTCTCCCGGCGCGTCCAGCATGGCGACGGTGTATTGGCCCGTTTGAGTAGTTTGGGCGTTTGACACTGAATAGGATCTGCTGGTGGCGCCGGAGATATTGACGTTATTGAACCGCCACTGGTAGTCGGTGGGGGTAAAGCCCGTCGCGGTAACAGTGAGTGTAAACGAGGCACCTGGAACCACCGTTCCGGTCACTCCGCCCACCGAGGCCTGCCCGGAAGAGGGGGTAATGGTGGCGGCGCCAGCGACGTTGCCAGCAAGCATGGGAATTTCTGTGGGTATGACGCCCGTGGCATTCATTTGATACGAGTAAAGCGGTGTGAAAACGGCGTCAGTGCCGGCGTCGGCGGTTGTGCCGGTGCAATTTGGATAAATATCGCCGATAACCCGGATGAGACCGCCGCCGGATTTCGTCAGAGGGGCAGCGATGCTCTGATAAACATTGGCCTCGTTGAACAGTTGTGCCGTGGCCAGTGCAGCGGAACCTGCGGTGTTGGGTGTGCCTGATGCCGGTTTGAAATAGTTGTTGAACGCATGAACAAAACTCGCACCCGATGCGGCAGGCATCCGCTGATCGATGAGGTCGGACCAGTAGTTGTGGTGCAGCGTGACGCGCAGAGGCGAGGCATTGCCTGTGCCGGTAAGGGTGACCCCGTAGCGTGGCGTGATCGAACTGCTGCTAAAGTAAAAATCGCACCACGCAACCGTGACATTGCTGGCCCCGGCAGTGATCTTCACGAGCGAGTCGGAGCAGTCGAAAATCGTGCAATGGGCGATGTAGACGTTGGTCGCGTCGGTCAACGTGATTCCGGTGCCGGACGGATTGGTGACGTTGAGCCCGCGTATGATGACGTTGGATACGCCACTGCCGACGTTGAGAGAGCCGACTACGCTAGCTTCTCCATCGATGCCTTGAATGGTTTTATTTGAAGCGACGTTAACTGTGCTCGTGAGATTGAGCGTTCCCGAGACCGTGATTACGGCGGTGCCGGACATTTCGGCCGCAGTCTTGAACGCTGCTGGCGTGGTCACGACCGTCGGAGTGAGCGAGCCGCCGCCTGTCGCGGACGCCGCGTAGCCGTCGGGAGTAATTGTCGCGTAGGCCGGGCTCACCGTGAGCGTGGCCGCGTTGCTGTTGATCGAGCCCGCGCTGTTGGAAACGACTACGCGATACTGGGCGGCCGCGGACATTTGGGCGGGGCTAATGGTGTAGGAACTGGCCCCGGCACCAGAAATCGAAGTAAACGTCGTGCCGCCGTCGGTGCTCTTTTGCCACTGATAGTATAGCGTTCCGGTTCCGGTTGCCTGAACGGAGAAGGTGGCGCTTCCACCCACGTCGACGGACCGCGACGATGGTTGGGTCGAAATCACCGGCGCCGTGGCGGGATCCGTGTAGGTGGTCTTAAGCCAGTACGACTTGTCCCACGTGAGGACTCCGGCACCGGCCGCGGCAGCGACCATGCTGGAAAGATTGGCGGGATCGTGGGCGGTATAAGTGTAAGGCAGCGTCGTGAACGAATTCCACGAGAAGGGAATGATCGTGGCTTGGAATGGTCCCATCGGATTACCTGCATCGGTGCTGTCGCCGCGGACCGTGGTGACTGAACTGTCCGTGTTGTGCAGCGAGTAAATTGTATCAATCGCTTTGATCTTCCCCGTGTAGGCGGGGTCCGTTGGATCGGTCTGATTGTTGCGCAAAGGCCAGAGACAGTCGATGTAGACGGATTTCTCGACGAGGATCGCGCCGCCCTCAGTGGAGATCGAGCCATTGAGGGGCGGGTTGAAGCTGTAGGTGTTGTTGAGCGTGTTCTGCAGGGAAGTGCTCAAGGCGGCGGCACGGGTGTCGCGCAGGCGTTTTGCGGCGAGGGCTTTTGTGTCGTCGACGTAGATGTTGAAGTTGTGAACCTCGCCGGCGCGCAAACGAGGAACGCAGCGGTCCCAGAGGTTCTCGAACCATTGATGGTGGAACGTGGCGGACAGGGTGGCGTTGGCGGAATCGAGGGAGTTCGCGCCCATGAGGTGGCCCTTGTCGTGGCCCTGTTGGATCTGGATGATGTCTGCGGTGCTAAAGCCGTTTGTACGAAGAAAATTGTAGAACGCATAAGAGGACTTCGCGGCTTCGAGCGCGGCGATTTGTTGGCGGACAAAGCTGTTGGTGTTGGTTTCACCGTCGTCGCCGACGTAGTGGCACCACGACATCGTCACGTATTGCGTTCCCTTCTTCATATCGGCGATGCCGTCGTAAGCCTTGGTGAACGTGCAGTGGTCGATCCAAACATTGGTGACGGCGCCGCCGTTGCTCAGATCGATAAAGTCCCAGTCGTTGGAGTCGTAGTCGCCCTTGGTCGACTCGTCCCACTCCCACATTTCGTCGAAGCGAAGATTGCGCACGATGATGTTGGACGTGCTCTTGATGTTGAACGTGCAATGGCGGATCGTGGCGCCGTTGGCGGAGAAGATCGTGAGGCCGCCGTTCTTGGTTGATATGTCGAGCAGGCTCACACCCGTGGCGATAAGCGTTGGGTGGAGTTTGGGCGTGGCGTGCGCGCGGAAATTACTCAAGGCCAGCGTGGCGGCGTCGACTTCGTTGTAACCGAGATTCAGGTCATTCATGATCTCGATCACGCGAACGGCGCCGGCGGTTTTGTTCGAGTCGTACACTGCTTTGACGAGATCATAAGCCGTGTAGCATTTCCGGTACGTGGCATCGGTATCGGCGATCTCACCACCGCCGGTGCAACCGGTGCCTAGCGTGGCGAAGCCTTGGAGGTTAAAGGTGGCATTGGGGAGGGCCGAGACTGCGGTGAGCGTGGCGCTGCTGCTGGTGGCGTTTCCGAGTGGGTTGGAAACGGTGACCTTGTAGGTCCCGGCGTCGGCGGCAGCTACAGCGGCAATGGTGTAGGAAGCCGAGTTGGCGCCGGTAATAGCGGTGTTGTCCTTGTACCATTGGTAGCCCAGCGGGGTGTCGCCCGACGCCACCACGCTGAAGGTCGTGCCGGAGCCGAGCATCGTGGTTCTGCTGAGTGGTTGGCTAACGATCGTGGCGGCGACACCGGAAGACGAACCGGAGCTGCTCGACGAGGATGAACTCGAAGAAGAGCTGGAAGACGACGAGCTGGACGAAGAACTCGAGGATGAGGAACTGGAAGAGGAACCGGACGATGAACTCGACGACGAGGAACTGCTGGAGCTGCTCGATGAGGAACTGCTGGAACTGGAAGAAGAGGAGGAGGAGGAGGTATCGCCGCCTGAAACTGTAACGGTGAAGCCCGTGAGGTTGAGCGTGTTGAGCGTATTGCTGCCGCCATTGATATAAATGGCGAACTCGTTAAAAGAGACAGGCGCTGTCGTGGTCGTGTCGGCGGTTGACTGACTATAAGCTGCGGCGGCGCCGCCGTTGAGAGTGGTAACGATGGTATTTCCTGAGGCCGTGCGCGTGATCGCAACCGTGAGGGTATAGGCGGTATTTGCGGTGAAAGCGCCGTTTGTGCCTGAAGTCGTTGCGGAGAGCGCAGTCCACGGTGTTGTGGATGATAGCAACTGGGCGGTAGCGGTTTCTACATCGACGTAGAGCGCTCCGTTGGAACCGTTGAAGTTTAGGCTATAAATATAGCCCGTATCGTCAGTGAACGCTGTCGCGGTATTTGAGTTAGTGCTGGCGGTGAGGGGTGTCCCTGCGTTGTTGAACAGGCCGAACCGAAAAGAATTCGAGGCGGCGCTGAGTGTGCTGCCAGAAGTAAAGTTCGCTGTGAGCGTGGCGGTCTGCCCAACCGCAAGGCTGGTAGTTGGGAAATTGGTCAAGAATGTGGAGGCAGAGGTTTGGCCTTCCGTAAACAGTACGCTGTGATTGGTGGTGTCTGGAGTAATCGTGTCGCTGCTTCGCGTTTTGTACCACGTGAGGGTGGATGGATCGCTGGCCACGGTCGTTTGGGCAAACGAGGGAAGCGCGAGTAAAAAGAAGAGCAAACCAGTGAGCAGACGTTGGGGCGTGAGGTGGGACATGGTAGGGTTGGGTCGTGCCGCTCGCTGCCTGAGGATTTGTGCATGCCCTCGGTCTGATGCAGGGCGGGCGTGCCTTGGGGTTGGACTTTTCGGGCGGGGCGTTCGCGGGCACGTGTACTTGCGACGCTCGAAACCAATTGTCAAGTGAGTCAGCGACGAGGGGTACTCCTCAGGATTGAGATCGCGAGGAAGATTCCGAACAAAACGACTGACGTAACGGCGTTAACGTTTCATCACCCAGCGCGGGCGCTACACACCGTCCGACGGTCTACTTTGGCGGTACCAAATCGATGTAGGTCGGGGCGTCGCGGTCGCAGCTGAGGATGCCATCCTTTTCGTGGAGTTCGGTAACCAGAATGGAGCTGCGGCGAGTGTCAGGCGCCTCCTTTTTTTCGTTTCCGGGAGTGCGGCCAGGATGCGTAAAATAAAACAGGAACGCGCGGTCGTTGCTTACGACAACGTCGCAGTGTCCGCCCTTGACGCCATCGTCCGTGCCTTTTCCTGGCTCTTGCAAAAGGTTTTGGCCTGTTTGCCGCGTCCAGTTGATCAGATCGTCGGAACGATATACGGCAAGCCCGCGCCACACGTCGGTGATCATCCAATAGGCATTTTTCCAGCGGAAAACTTTGGGGCCTTCGCCTGGTTGGTCATGAACGGCTTTGCCCTTGTCGGTCCACGTCGCAAGGTCCGGGCTGTCCGCGTAGTAAATGGATTTGCGTTCGCGTTCGTTGTTGTACCAAAGGCGCCACGAACCATCCGGCAGGTGGTAGGCGCAAGCGTCGATGACGCGCTCCGACGCGAGTGCGAGCGGTTGTGCGTTTTTCCAGGTTTTCAGATCTTTGCTGGTGAGGTGCACCAGCGTTCGCGGATGCTTCCAGTCTTCAAAAATGCCGGGCACAACCGTGAGAAACATGTGGTGAGTGCCATCGGGCGCGGTGAAAATCTCCGGCGCCCAGTGAGTCGGCTCCGTGCCACCGAGGGTTGGCGGCAAATCGATTTCGGTCGTGCCGACGTAGGTCCATGTTGCTCCGTGATCGGCAGATTCGGCGATGCCGATTTTTGTGCCGTGCACCCACGCCACACCGGAAAGTCCTTCGGCGGTGGCGCGACGATTGGTGTAAAACATCCACCAGCGTTTCACGTGCGGGTTCCACACCACGACCGGGTCGGCGGCGCCGTCGAAAACCGGGTCACGGAAAAGCGGCTTTGGGGCGATTTTCCCAGCTGGCTGCGGGAGCTCTTCCGCGACGAGAGGATGAGCGACGAAAGCAAGGAATGAAGCAAAAGCGACCAACAGGTATCTCATTTGGGCAGGGCGTGAAATGGCACTCAAGCAGCTGAAAAGAAACCTGCAACAGCGGCACCTTGTTTACGGTTGGAAGGGTGCATAAAAAGCCTTGAACCTGCGCGCGCGAACGTTGAACGTCTCGCCCAAGCTTTTTGCGGACGTAGCACAATGGATAGTGTAGCGGTCTCCGAAGCCGTTGATTCGGGTTCGACTCCCGACGCCCGCACCAGCTGAGCAGCTAGACCTTAAGCGGTCTGTCTGGAATGTGGAGGACCTGCGGAGAACTTTCGAGAACGTCGTCCCGTTTTAGCTTTGCGAAATGGTTGAGGTGCAGGGCACGTTGGCCGTATTCGGCTCAACCGGCCCTTGAGGAATTTATTGCGCTGACGGGAGTTCGTTTGCGGTTTTGTCCGATGGTCATTGCGCCAAACACATGTGAAGCAGTCGCTTTGGTCTACGGAAATAGAAGTTGAGCACGCAGTGACTTCCCACGCATCGTGATTAGGCGTTAAGGACTTATGGGCCTTTCGCCTCCGAAGGCATCAATGTATAAACGTAGGAACGACTTCTTATCATGGCACTGGAGTAGGTGGCCACTTTCTCCCGCAATACCTTTGAAATTGGCGCCCCCCACGGGGAAGTTGCGGAAAGCCTGTGTGGCTTCTGTGTGGCCGACCTGTTTCCCCTCTAGAATTGGCGCCCCCACCGGGAATCGAACCCGGCTTTAAAGATTGAGAATCTCTTGTCCTAACCGATAGACGATGAGGGCGGCTGAAGGGTGGGAGAGCGTTGGGGGATTTTGCACGCTGTCAACACGTCGTTACTAAAGTCTTTTCGCTCGGTTTTGTGTGCCGGGCTTGCGAAAAATGCCGGTAGTGCCCGAGCGCTTCAGAAAGCCATGTTTACTCTGACGTTAGAGGAAATCGCGCGGCCGAATACTTGCGAGCGAGTTCAGTCATAAAATCTCTGTCTCCGAAGGAGGATTGGCCGAATTGTGCGCCTCTCCAGGGATCGATTCCTTGGTTTTCCATCAGGCCGCAGGGCAGACAACTCTAACGAAAGAGCCGTCCACCCGTTGCGCGTGAAAACTCGAAATTACAAATCCCAAACCGTTGGCGAAAACTATTCGCTGACGTGTAACCAGAAACTCAATACAAAGACAGATACAACCCCTGTAATGCGGCGAGTCCCCAATTCTCCGTATTTCCCGTCGGCTAAGGTCGGCGATTGTCAGCATCACTCCCTGATTCCCCACCAACGGCCATCAACAACAAACCGTATGCAAAACACACCCATGGCAACGATTAGACGAAACAGCAAGAGGGCTTTCCTCGCGCTGTCTTCTGTGATTGCGGTCAGCCTCTCGGCTCAGACCGCAGTCGATAGTAAACCCGAGCAGATCGCCGGCGACGACGTTGTAAAACTCTCGCCTTTCCAAGTGTCCACGGAAAAAGACATCGGATACAAAGCCTCGAACTCGATCGCTGGCTCTCGCACCAACACACCGATTAAGGATATTGCGCTTAACATTCAGGTCTTCACCAAAGACTTGGCGCAAGATCTTATCATCGCTGATCACACGCAGCTTGAACGTTATAATGCTGCGCTCGTTAACGGTAATGCCGACGTGCAATCCGATAACGTCATTCAGCAAGCGTACGGTGCGTTCCTGTTCCGTGGATTCGTCCAGAACTGGGGTATGCGTGACGGCGTTCGTGAATACGACCCGGTCGACGCGCAAGGTATCGCGCGTGTAGAAATCGTCAAAGGTCCCGCCGCGGCCCTTTACGGTCTCTCCTATGCCGGCGGTATCATGAATACCATTACGAAGCGGGTCGACATGGGCAAAGAGTTCGTCAGCTTGACGGCAACCCTGACCGACCAAGGCACGCAACGCGGAACAGTCGACGCGAACTTTTTCGGTAAAGTGGGCGGGGCCAAAGCGGGTGTTCGCTACAACGGCGCTGCTGCGAAAACGGAAGACAAACGTGAGCACTCCCAGGGCCGCACCCGTTTCAACCAGGTCAACTTTGAGCTTCAGCCTCTCGACGGCACTTCGATCCAGCTTTTGGTCGAAAACGCTCAGCGTCAGAAGCCGAACGGTTTGGGCTATTATACGATTGCGCCAAGCTCAACCGGCCAGTTTGGTACAAAATACACCAACTTGGTCACTGGTATCGGAGCTTCGGTTCCACTGCAGGTGCTCCATCCTGAAATCCCTTGGACTTGGAATTGGGCGACCGCCAGCAATCCGCGTGCTCTCGAAACCAGCATGTACCGCCTAACCGTCAACCAGGCGATCGGCGAAAACCTGAACATCACCGCGTACGTTCAGAACAATCAGCGTGATCAGCCCGACTCACAGGGCTGGGACGATGGCGGCAATAGTCAGAACGGCGCCGGTTGGGATACGGGTGGCACCTACCTGAAGAGCGGCTGGATCGCCAACGCTAGCGGACAGGAAGTTATCCGCCGCGTTTATCACTACCGCAACTGGAAGGACCAAGATCACGCGCAGGGCGTCACCGCTGTGTACAAACTCGAAACTGGTCCAGTCAAGAATACCATCACCGCCGGTGCTGCTCACTGGGACGAGCGTTTCACGTCGCACAAATACCTGACGGTCGACGCGCCGAACTATCAGTTCTGGGACCTTCCCGTCCTCGCTGGCATCCCGATCGGAACCGCTCCGGAGCCGAGCGATTACGCGCTGGTCTCCCCAGGCGGCAATCGTGAGCACAACCAGAACACTTACTACTTCGCCGCTTGGATGGTTTCCGCTTTGGACAACCGCCTGAAGTTGAATGCGGCCATCAATCATACGAAGATCAAAAACCTGATCTGGCCGAATGCTTCGAGCAATGACAACTACAGCGGTAAAGTCGATATCTCCAAAGACTCCCCGATGTTCGGCGCCATGTTTGACATCACCAAGGAGATCTCGGTGTTTGCGGTGCACTCGACTTCGCTCTTCCCGACGACCGATAAGAACGACGAACTCACCGTCCAGATGCCACCTGAAATCGGCAAAAGCAACGAGTTCGGCGTCAAGGTCGAACTGCTCAATGGCAAAATTTCGGGTACGGTCAGCTATTACAAGATCAACAAAAACGGTGGCGGCGTCCGCGACAACAATGCGGAGAATGCCAACAAGCTGATCTGGGATACTCTAACCAATGCGCAACGTCTCGCTCGTGGCTGGAGCTTGAACCGCAACGACATCACCTCCGGTGACGGCATCAACGGCAGCCGCGGTAACATCGTTCCCGCTGAGTTGGAATCCAAGGGCTTCGAAGCCGACGTGGTGTTCCAGCCAATCAAGAGCTTGCAGCTCGTCCTCAGCTACGCTCACAACACTGAGGAATCGACCAAGGGCACAACCAAGGGCCAGTCGAACGGCGGCCACGTTAAAGACCAGCTCGCCGGTCTCGTGAAGTACACCTTCGACAGCGGTGCGGTTAAAGGTTTGTTCGTCGGCTCCGGTTTCCAGGCCTCTGGAAAGTCGATTGCTGACTACCAGACCGACAACGCCGGCGCGACTGTCGCTCGTTACAATCCGAGCACCTTCAATCTCGAAGTCTTCTCGGGCTATCGGTTCAAGGCTTTCGGCGTAGACCAACGCGTTCAGCTGAACATCAAGAACCTGACCAAGCAGGATGACTTCATCGGCTGGAAGAGCGTCGCCAGCAACCAGGTGGCTACGGAACGCTATCGTGTTCCGACTTACACCGGGTTCAGCCTCACTTGGGGTCTAGACTTCTAATTTTGGTACGGAAGTCTTGTGTGGTAGGAAAGGGGGCGAGATTACTTCTCGCCCCCTTTTTCATTCCTGTTTTCAGTCGCACCAGGATCACATGAAAAAATTCGCTTCTCTCCTCCGCATGCGCCTGCAATCCACGGTCGCCGTGGCGGGTGGTTTGTTTCTATGCTGGCGATGCGAGGGCAAATGGCCCTGGCTGGTGGTTGCGGTCCTTGTTGTGCTCGCCGGCGTCGCGTGGATCGCGCCATCGCGATATATCCCGATTCAACGCCTGCTGGACGCCATAGTGCGTGCGATCACAGCCGCAGTAAGCTGGACGTTGCTGGGCATGGTGTACTTTTGCGTTTTTGTTCCTATCAGGTTGTTGATAAATTTAGCGGGGCGGGATCCGCTCGGCGTGGAAATGCTGGCTGGCGAGAAATCGTATTTACGTCAGATCCGACCTGCGGCTGCGGATCGTTTTAAACGCCAATTTTAGCGATGCGCATCCTGGGCATCAGTGCATTTTACCATGATTCGGCGGCCGTGTTGCTGGATAATGGTTCGGTTATGGCGGCAGCCCAGGAGGAACGTTTTAGCCGTATAAAACATGATTCGTCATTTCCACGGGGCGCTGTCCAATGGTGCCTAAGGCAAGCGGGTGGTCCGTTGGATGCGGTGGTGTACTACGAGAAGCCGCTCCTCAAATTCGAGCGCATCTTAAAAACGGCGATGACTGTCGCTCCTCGAGGATTTCGGGCGTTCGCTGCGGCCATCCCAGATTGGTTGCAGAACAAATTGTGGTTGCCCTCGCTGATCGAAGACGAACTCGCGCGCCTGGGTTGCTCAAGCGTTCCGGTCTATTTTTCGGGCCATCACGAGGCACACGCGGCCAGCGCTTTTTTTGCATCTCCTTTCGAACGTGCTGCCATTCTTACTTTGGATGGAGTGGGGGAATGGACCACCACAGCCTTGGGACGAGGCGCTGGCAGCCAGCTCGAACTGACGCATGAACTTCGCTTCCCGCATTCACTCGGCCTTTTGTATTCAGCGTTTACCTACCATTGCGGTTTTCGCGTGAATTCAGGTGAGTATAAGTTGATGGGCTTGGCCCCGTACGGGCACCCGCGATTCGCCGAGCTCATTCGTTCAAAGCTGCTCGACCTCAAGGAGGACGGTTCATTTCGAATGAACTTGGAGTACTTTGGTTATCTTCAGGGGCAGACGATGACGAACTCGCGTTTTTCGAAACTTTTCGACGTGCCGCGCCGCGAACCTGAAGCTCCGATGACACAGGCGCATTGTGATCTCGCGAGATCGATTCAGGAGGTGACTGAAAAAATCGTTTTGCGCCTAGCGCGTACGCTCCATTCGCAAACCGGGGAGAAAAATCTCTGCATGGCCGGCGGTGTGGCGCTCAACTGTGTCGCTAACGGAAGGTTGTTGAGAGAAGGCCCGTTCAAAAATATTTGGGTTCAGCCTGCGGCAGGCGATGCCGGCGGCGCGTTGGGCGCGGCGTTGGCGGTGCACTTTTTGCATTTCGGGAATCAGCGGTCTGCTCCAAAACGCGACCTGATGTGCGGTGCCTTTCTTGGGCCTGCTTACACCGACGCTGAGCTCGTGCAAGCGCTGGGCGATGCTGGTGTGAATTCGTACCGGCTTGCTGGCGAAGAGCTGTACCTCAAAATCGCACGTTTCATTGCCGATGGCAAAGTGGTCGGGTTTTTTCACGGACGAGCTGAATTTGGGCCGCGTGCGCTGGGTGCACGGTCGATTTTAGCCGATGCGCGGTCACCCGAAATGCAGAGCAAGTTGAACCTGAAAATTAAGTTCCGTGAGTCGTTTAGGCCGTTCGCTCCGATCGTGCTCGCTGAACGCGCGGCAGAGTACTTCGACCTTGAATGTGCCTCTCCCTACATGTTGTTCACGGCTCCGGTGAAAGAAGCACGGAGAAAGCCAAGCGTCGTGTCGGCGGACGCCGCGATGACTGAGCGTGTGAAAGAGATTCGCTCGGAGATTCCGGCCGTCACGCATCTGGATTATTCCGCCCGAGTCCAGACGGTTGATGCTGACGCTAACCCGGTTTTGCGCGCTCTTCTTAAGGCGTTCGAAAAGCAGACAGGTTGTCCGGTAATGATCAATACCTCGTTCAACGTGCGCGGTGAGCCGCCGGTTTGTCATCCGCGAGAGGCGATTGCGTGTTTCCTCGACACAGACATGGACGTGCTTGTCTTGGGCGACCACGTGATCGAGAAAAGTAGCTTGCCGAAAGAACTTCTTTCAAAACGTCCCGCCCGAACTTTTTCTCCCGATTAAAATGCGCCGACTGAAGAACATCGCCCGCCTTTTTTCTGAACTCTGGGCCTTTGCGCGCGCACATAAAGCCTGGTGGATTATTCCGCTGGTCGTGATGCTGTTGTTTATATCTTTTCTTGTGGTTGGGGTGTCGACGATTTCGCCCTTTATTTACTCGCTTTTCTGAACCTCATGGCCGTCTCACTTTCGCTGTGGAAAAAATTGATCCTCGGCCTCGCCGTGGCCATATTGGTGATGGCTATCGGTGTTGGCGCTTTGGAACTCGGATTGCGCTTGTTCGGCTACGGGCACGACACCCGGTTTTTCCGACAAGAACGCGATGCTCACGGGCAATTGTGGTGGCGGGAAAATCGTTGGGTGACTGCTCCCTATTTCCCACCTGAACTTATCAGGCGTCCCCAATCGATCCGGCTGCCTGTTGCAAAGGTTCCGGGCACTTATCGGATCGTTGTTCTCGGTAGTTCAGCGGCGATGGGCGATCCGGAGCCGGCCTTCTCAATCTCTCGGCAACTCGACGTGCTGCTTAGCGCTGCGTATCCGGAAATTCACTTCGAAATCGTCAACGCTGGGATCACCGCGATCAATTCGCACGTGGTTCGGGCGCTTGCAAACGATTGTGCCGAGATTCAGCCGGATCTTTTCATTGTTTACGAGGGCAACAACGAAGTCATCGGTCCTTACGGTCCGGGCACTGTTTTTAGTCCATTTCTTGGTTCGGCCAGTGCGATCCGTGCGGGCCAATTGATCAAGTCGTCGCGCACGGGCCAGCTTTTGGCGGCGTTCGCCCGCAAAGCCGGCAATGCGAAGAAGCAACTCGGCGATTGGGGCGGAATGCAGATGTTTTTGAAAAACGAGATTGATCGCGACGACCCTCGATTGCAGACGATGCGTGCACTTTTTCGTGAAAACCTGATGGCGATCGCGGATGCCGCGCGGCGTGCTCAGGCCGAGGCGTTCTTCTGCACCGTCCTGACAAACCAAAAGGATTTCGCGCCTTTTCAGTCGCGGCATGCACCTGGACTGGCGGGCGACGATCTCCAAAAATGGAACAACGCCTTCGAGGCCGGCAACTGCGATTTCGCTGCCGGCGATGATGGAGCGGCCGAGACGCACTACCGCGATGCGCTGCGGTTGGACGATCATTTTGCCGATCTTCGTTTTAGATTTGGCAAACTGTTATTGCGTCAAGGCCGCGATGAGGAAGCCAAGGTTCACCTGCAAGCCGCCCTGGATCTGGACGCGCTGCGATTCCGCACAGATTCTGATTTGAACCGAGTTATCCGAGATTTGTCCGCCGGTGGTCTACAGGTTGTCGATCTGGTCGCAGCTGCTGAAAAGACATCCCCAAAAGGTGTGATCGGAGACGAGTTGTTGTACGAGCACGTGCATCTCAATTTCCAGGGGACATACATTGTTGCTCGCGAACTCTTCGCACAGGTTTCCAAAACGTTGGTTAGGGCTGGTAAAATTAAAGAGCAGAAAACGGGAAACGATCTTCTCCCCATGGCAGAGCTTCGGCATCGCTTAGCGTACACGGCCTACGAGCAGGGAATGATTATAAAGGAAATGCAGGCGCGTGTTTCTCGGCCACCGTTCACCGCACAATCCGACAACGCTGCGCGCCAGAAATTCTATGCGGAACGAGCCGCCGTAGCGTCGCAAATCTTGTTGCAGCCCGAAAATAAGGAAGGGTTGGCCGCGATTTACGAGCGAGCTTTGGCGCTTAGGCCTGGCGATTGGATGCTGCGTAGGAATGTGGGCATGGCTTATGTGGCCCTTGGATTTGCAGAGCGTGCCGTGCCGTTGCTGGAAAGGTGCCGAGCGAAAATTGCCGACGATGCCGATACTCTTTTCGCGCTCGCATTGGCCCAGCAAGGACTCGGCAAATCGACAGCTGCAGCCGAAGCATTTGCTCGGGTTCGGGAGATTGAGCCGCGATACCCCGGGCTGCCTACTGAGAAAAAATAGAATAACTCAGAAGGCCTGCTTGTAGGCGAAAAAGAGGATCCCGGCGGTTACTGCGATACACGCGACGGAGGCGATTTTGGCTCCACGCGCGTTTCTCAAATAGGGATTTTTTGGTTGATCGGGTAGCTGCGTGTATGCCCGTTTTGCGTTTTGAAATGTGAGCTGGGTCAAAAAGATTTTCAGAACGGCGCTCGTGGCCAGCAGCCAAAACTGAACTGCGCCTGTGCCTTCAGGTTTTCCTTGTAGCGAGCCCAGGATTTTCGAATCGATCACGAGGATCACCAATATGTTCAGCATCGCGTAAATCGACGCGCGTCCTGCAATACGCTGCACGGTCTGCTGGAGCGCGTCGAGCCGTTGGGGATCGTCCTCGGTTACGGTACAGCCGTTTTCGTCGATGTGGTCCGTCTGCGCTCGCGGAAACGGTGCGCGCCAAGCAGCCAGGACCGAGGGCACCGAGGCAAACATCACGATGACGAAAAACCACGAGAAGCTGAAGTGTTCCGCGAGTGGGCCGGAGATCATGGCCGTGGGAACGAGCATCAAATTCATCAGCGAAGTCGCAAAAGCGTAGTGGGTCATCGCGCTTCGTCCGGGCGCGAGTTGCTGCATCATGTAGATCATGTTGCCCACCATGCCGAAGCCATAACCAAACTTCTCAATAGAGACAAGGGTCGCGATCGTGGAGTAAGGCAGCCCGTGTCCGGGAGCGGCGTAGTGGCTGAGGTAAACAAACGTGAAATGCGGCACGTTGAGCGCCAATCCCAGGATCCAGAGCGATCGCTTCAAGCCGACTTTACCTGCGAACCACCCTCCGATCAGGCCGCCGACAATGCATGCGACGGTGCCGTAGATCGCGTCGATCTGACTGGCCTGACCCGCTGTAAGCCCGAGGCCGCCCTGTTCCTTGGCTCCTTGGAGAAAGAGCTGGCCTTCCATCAGAATAAGACCCTCACCGAACCGATAGAAAAACACAAAGGCGATCATGCCCCAAAATTCGCGTTTGTGGAAAAACGTCGTGGCGGTGTGTCCGAATTCGCGTATCACCTGGGCTACGCCTCCTTCGGGTTTTTGGCCAGCGCCGCCGGAGGGGAGAACAAAGCGGTGGTAAAGAGCGAGGACGCCCATGGTCGTCCCACACGTGAGCATGACGGTTTGCCAGAGCTTTTGCTCACTCCAGCCGTGGCTCGCTTTGACGCTGTCGAGCACGGAGATCAGCAGCCCTGTCGCCAGGACTTTGCCAAGGACCCAAAACGCGCCTTGCAGGCCGGCGAAACGCGCCTGCGCTGGTTTGTCGAGGGAGTTTAGGTAAACGCCGTCGGCGCAGATGTCTTGGGTCGATGACGCAAAGGCTGCCACCCAAAACAGCGCGATACTTGTTCCGAAAAAGCCCGGTCCTGAAACGGAAAGCGATATGGCTGCAAAAAGGATGCCGCAAAGCCACTCCATTGTGAGGACGAAAAATTTCTTCGTCCGATACATGTCGAGGAACGCCGCCCATAGCGGTTTGAGCGACCACGCCACGCCAATGCTACCGACAGCCACGGTTATCATGCCGTCGCTGTATCCAAGCGACTTATACATCCGGACGGCAGTGCCGTTGATTACGTTGTAAGGAATGCCCATCGCGAGATACAGCGTGGGCACCCAAAAGAGGGCATGATGATAGAATTTCTTGGACTCGGTCATGGGAAAGCGTGCTGGGCTAAACGAGACGGTTTTCGGCCATCACTCGCGCGTACCACTGGGCGCTGAGTTTGGGTGTGCGTTTTTGTGAGTTGAAGTCGACGTAAACGGTGCCGAACCGGCGTTCGTAGCCTTCTTCCCACTCGAAATTGTCCAGAAACGACCAGAGGAAGTAGCCTTTCACGGGAGCGCCCATCGTGATGGAACCGTGTAGTTCTCGCAGATGGTTGCGGAGGTATTCGCGGCGATGGAGGTCGATCACTTCGTCGTCGACCGGCGGAGGGTCGTTGTAGCCGGTGCCGTTTTCAGTGATGTAGATGGCTTTTGCGCCGTAGATGTCGGCCACAAAGCGCGGAGCCCAGTGGATCGCCTGAGGAATATTGTAAATCCAAGGGCTGTCTGCCCGAGGGTAGCTGCTCGGGAAGGGGAGTTTTTCCGGGTGGCCGTGCTTGCCCGCCCGCACGAAACAACCTGTGTGGATATTTAGACCTATGAAATCGGTCGGCAAAGCAATCAGTTCGAAATCTCGCTTCTCGCACCGTGGTGCCGCTGCGCCAGCCTTGCGCAGATACGCAGGAGAATACCGTCCGCGGAAGATAGGATCGAGGACGCGAATATTGTCGGCGATGAAAGCCTTCTTCGCTGCGGCGATATCCCGCTCCGTTTCTGTTATGGGAACGGAAACAGCGGGGTTGTCGGCGAGGCCCACCTGCGAGCCGCGCCGGCCGTGCTCTCGAACCGCGCGCACGGCGTGCCCGTGACCTAATAATGCGTGGTGGAAGGTTTGGTTTACAACACGTTCGGATTCTTGAGCGCCCGGTGCCTTATTGCCGATTCCATAACCATAAGCTGTGAAGCAAACGATTTCGTTCAACGTGATCCAGTTCTTCACGCGATCGCCATATGTTTTGACGATCAAGTCCGCATATGCAGCGAAGGCATCCGTGGTTTTGCGGGTGCGCCAGCCGCCTTCGTCTTCCAGTGCTTGGGGCAAATCCCAGTGGAACATCGTCACCCATGGGGTAATGCCATGTTCGAGCATGGCATCGAACAGTTGGTTATAGAAATCCAGTCCGCTCTGATTGATCGATCCTCTTCCGTCGGGCAGGAGCCGCGGCCATGCGATCGAAAGGCGGTAGTTTTTGACGCCCAGTTTTGCCATGAGCGCAAAATCGTCGCGGAACCGGTGGTAGTGATCGCACGCGATATCGAGATGGTCGCCGTTGCGGATTTTCCCGGGCAGGCGTGCGAACGTATCCCAAATCGATGGCCCTTTCCCGTCCGTGAATGAAGCTCCCTCGATCTGCGGAGCAGCCATGGCTACGCCCCAGACGAAATTCTTCGGGAAGGCGAGGGTGCGCATGATCTGTTTTGGGGTGTATGCAGTCTTTTGATACGTCCTGCTTTTGCCAGGGACGAAGCGGCTTGCGCGGCTGGAAGACTGAATGCGGGACCACGTTCAAGAACGTGCCGCATTCGAGCAATCGCCAGAGGACACTTACGTTAGAGTGAAACGCCTTGCACGCGGGTGCGCCGCACAATTTTTTTCGGAACCGTCGTGCCATCGCGCCAGTAACCGGGAACGTACGTTCCGGAAGGGTTTTTAGGTGCGCCGCGTTGGTAAGTTTTTACCAAAACTTCGAGGTGCTCCATCGCGCGCATGCCGACGAGCTTGTGGTTTTGAACAATGCCGGCCACGTGCGGGCGGTCGGAAGGCGCGTCGAGGGACGCGAATGCCACATCACGCGGAATATGGAGCGGTGGATTGGTCGGGAAACGAATGCCTTCAGCGGTCATCCAGGACGCTTCGCGAAAAAATTCGTTCCAGTTGGTCATGATCACGTCGACGTCGTTGTCTCTGACCCAAGAAGCGAGGTGACCGGCGATTTCGGTCAGGGAAGTGCGCTTGAACAAGAGCGGAGGCACGCACTCAGCTGCGGGCAAATCAGCCTGCTCGACGAGCACGCCCGTGCTGAAGTTATCGAGCAAGCGGGTCTCGTCATCCAGCGCCGTGGCGAGCCCGATGCGTCGATAGCCGAGTTCGCGAAGTTTCCGCATGCAAAGACGTGCTGCCTGGCACTGGTCGTTCGAGACAACGTCCATCTGGGGCAGGAGATGATGTGACTCGATCTTAACCGTGCTGAAGTTTTCCCACTCCAGTTCGATGTCCTTCGTCGCGAGCGTGAAAGTCGAAAGCAGCACACCGGTAATGCCGCGCGAGGTGAGAATCGTGTTCAACCGTGACGGCGACAGACCGTTTGCTCCCAGATGGAAAACCTCAAGCGAGAGGTGCTGAGGATCCGCGACTGCGCGCACGCCCTCATAAACCAGGGGATGATAAGACGAGCCGTTGAAGAAAGGTGCGGAGTTTGCGTCAGCGACGAAGGCGATCGAGGCGACCTGTTTGGTCGTGTGTTTGCAGCAGCGGTGATAATTGAACGCGTCGAGCAGAGGATCGCGAATGTATCCGATTTCACGCACCGCCGTGAGGATGCGAGTGCGCGTCGCGAGTGGAATGCTGGGATGCGACCGCAGCGCGAGCGAGACGGTGGTCGGATGCACGCCCACAGCTGCGGCCACGTCGTTCATCGTGGGATATTTTTTCGTCCCGGCTGTAGGGCGACGGGTCATGAGGCGAGTGCTTCAACCTGATGTTTGAAAGGCGCCGACGGGCCGTCCTGCCAGCGGCTGCGAACGTACGTGGAGGAGGCGAACTCGGCCACGCCGCGCGTGCCTTGTTTCAATTGACTGGTTAAGAGCGAAACAGCTTTCACTCCTACGAGGTGCAGGTTGGGACAAACGCCCGCCAAATGGGTTGCCTCATCGATGAGGCAAAGACAGGCGCATGCGACGTCCTTGGGAACACGCAAACCGGCCCGTTCCAGAAGATCGTCGACCGAGGCCCAATTGCAGAGCACGGCGTCGACTTTATGCTTTCGCACCCATTGGCCGAGCAAGGCGCTCACTTCCTCGTAACTCAAATGGTGTGGAAAGAGTAGTTCGGGTATGTGGTCTTTTGCAGGAACGGCGACACGTTCAATAAGATAACCAGCCGCGTGGCGAAACTGGGTGCTTTCCTCGTCCGTTCTGCCGACCGCGAGGCCGATCCGGCGGTAGCCTCGCGCAAGCATCTCCCGAAAAGCCACGCGGACATCTTGTCGCTGGTCGTTGGATACGCTCGTCGTGTGCGGCGCCATGTGCAGCGAGTTGATTTTCACGATCGCATAGTCGTTCCAATCGAGCTTCAGCTCGGCAAGCCCGGGCTCAAAGCCGGCGATGATAATCCCGGTGATGTTCTGTCCCTTCAGGTAGCGCGCGAGACTCTTGGAGTCGTGATGTCCCTTGCTGACGGAGATGAGTTCTAGTTCGTAACCCAGCATTTCCGCCTGTTCTTTCGCGCCGTTCCAAAAAGCCTGCTCGTGATGGAATCGTTCAAGCGGATGATTGATCAGATAAGCGACACGCGGAGGAGTGGCACGGATGCGACCGTGTACACGAAAATGAGTGAGCGCGCTGAATACTGGGTTTGGTGTGTAACCAATTTCCTTTGCGATGCTCTCTATTCGTTCGCGTGTGGCGCGCGGAATACTCGGATGATGCCTCAAGGCGAGCGACACGGTGGTGAAGTGAACGCCAGCGGTGCGGGCCACGTCCTTGATCGTCACGCGAGGTTGTCTTTCGGCGATGGGCATCAGTGGGGAAGGGGGCTTTTTCCTGCCAATGTTTTTAGCTCTGTGACGGAGGTGCGGTGGGAGCGAAATGAAAGCTGATCAGCTTTGGCGATGAAACAAACAGCAGAGTACTCTTACGTTAGAGTAAACTGTCCCTGACTTGCAAATTATCTTACGCCCGCGTTGCTGTTTACGATTTTTCGTGGTTTCCCGAGTGCACAATGCTGCGCAAATAGTGGGAGAAAATGGGAGTGTTTAGGGGTGATACCGTTCCAGCGAGCGGCGGCCGCACTCATAAAAGGCTCGTATTTGGAAGGGCTTCTGTGTTGATGGAGAAACCTCGGAGGTATCCATGCTAACCAAGCCCCATCTAGCTGCGTTATTCGCGTCCTTGACTGCTTTGTTCACTATCAGCGCCCTCTCTTGTAGCGCTCAGGAGGCGCCGGCGCCCCAGCAACCTCCGGCGGAGGAGCCGCCGTCCGCCACCGGCACGGCCATCCCAGCGGCGGACGCGCAGAAAACGATGGTGGAAAATTCAGTGGTAAAAATTTTTGCTCAAGTGCGACGTCCTGAACTGATGAAGCCTTGGACGAAACAGGCGCCCCAAGAAGTCACCGGCAGCGGAGTCGTCATCGAAGGGAAAAGAATCTTAACGAACGCGCACGTGGTGCTCTACGCCAGCCAAGTGCAGATTCAGGCGAGCCAGTCGGGCGACAAACTTTCCGCGACCGTTGAAAGAGAAATGGTCGCGCCCGGGATCGATCTCGCGGTGCTCAAGCTAGAAGACGAGTCGTTCTTCGACACGCATCCACCTTTGCCGCGCGTGAGTTCATTGCCGCAAGTAAAAGACAACGTTCTCGTGTATGGTTTTCCGACGGGAGGCACCAGCCTATCAATTACCAAGGGGATTGTCTCGCGGATCGAATTTGCAGGTTACAATTTTCCTGTATCCGGATTGCGGGTACAGATCGATGCGGCGATCAACCCGGGCAACAGTGGCGGTCCTGCCCTCGTAGGTGACAAAGTCATCGGTCTCGCGTTCAGCCATCTCTCGAACGCCCAGAACATCGGTTATATAATCCCGAGTGAGGAAATTGATCTGTTTTTGAAGGACATTGCCGACGGTCGGTACGACGGGAAGCCTGGGGTGTTCGACGAGTTTCAGACGTTGGAGAACCCCGCGCTTAGGTCTTTCCTTAAGGTTGACAAATCGATCTCAGGCATGGTCGTTCACGAACCATTCTCAAGCGACTCTTCGTACCCACTGAAGAAATGGGATATCGTTTCAAAGATCGGCTCGGTGAAGGTGGACGATCAAGGAATGGTTAAGGTTGAAGGCGGACCGCGCTTGCGGATGGCGTACATGGTTCAGAAGCTGGCGCAGGGCGGCAAATTGCCACTCACGATCATTCGTGGCGGCAAGGAGCTGAATATCGATCTTCCGGTGTCGCCGGAGAATCCCCGGGTGATTTCCCATCTCCGCGGCGCCTATCCATCCTATTTTGTGTGCGGTCCAATCGTGTTCTCGGTTGCATCTGAAGAGCTTACGGGCATCGTTGCGTCGAATAATCAGGCTTTGGCGGTCTTTAGTGTTTTGGGTAGCCCGTTGATCACCCGCCGCAGTGACAAGCCGGCATTTCCAGGAGAGCAACTGGTGATTATCCCTGCGCCTTTCTTCCCGCACAAACTTTCGAAGGGTTACTCGAACCAAACACTACGGGTCGTGGAGTCGGTCAATGGAATTCCGGTGAAGAACCTCCTGCATTTGGTCGAGCTGATCCGGTCCTCTAAAGATGAGTTCCTGGTTTTCGAATTTGCAGGGCGTGGTGGCGAGGCGCCGGTTTTTCCGAGAGCCGAATTGCTCGCCAGTACCGAAGAGATTCTCACTGACAACGGAATTCGAGCGTTGGGTTCTTCCGATGTCGTGGCTGCGTGGGAAAAAGCGGATCCGGGTCCTCAGGCTGTTGCCCCCAAGGGACCGGAGGCTGCTTCTTCGAAAAGCGCCCCTGCGCCTGCCGCTAAACCGAAGGCAAAGAGTACCGAGAAATAACGTTTCGAATCTTGCTGGCCGGCAGCGTCGGCCTGGGTTGGGGTGGCCTCTTGTTTGGGCAGAATTTTTCTCCCGAACAACGGCGAACGTGTGAATTCGTGTCGTAACCCGGGAGAAGGCTAACGCTTTTTGAGCACCCAGGGTATCGCTGGGCTTTGATTCGAGTTGACGACGATTTGCAGCCCACTCGTCAGTCCGGAACGGAGGGCGACGGGAATCGTCAGCACAGGAAGGCCTCCAAGACTTGCGGGAGTCGTGAGTGCGAGTAGGCGATCGCGATTGGTTTGGGTACACTCGGCTTTTGTGAGCGCAGGAAACGGCGTCGCCGGCAAGATGAGAAAGTCGTACTTCGCGAAAAACTCGGCCCACCACTTTTGGATGGCGCTGTGATTGGCTTTCGCTGCGCCGATTTCGGCGGTGAGCCAGCGGCGTCCACGGTCAATGCGTTCCCAGACGGTTGGGCTGTACAGTTGTTTGTGGCCGTCCAGCCAGGGTTCGTGAACGGCTGCGGCTTCTACGCTTTGGAGCACGGCGTAGGTTTGGGAGCTTCGCGCAAACACGTTTTTCCAAGCAGCCACGAGCGTCGCATCCGCGGGAGCCGCATAAGTGGCGGCGGCGGTCGTTGTCGCGGCAGCCACCTCAGGGTCGGCGGTCTGGCCGAGCATCTCGAAACTTAAGAAACACCCTTTGGGCTCCCTGTCCGATTTGGTTGAGCCGAGAAGAAACTTGTGAGTGGTCACCATGTCGTCGGCGTTACCCGTGAACCACCCGGCAGTGTCAAAGCTGGGTGCGAGCGGAAACGCATCCTCGATCCAAACGTGGTGGGTGGAGGTGCGCATCCCGTAAATGCCGCAGAATGCAGCGGGCACTCGTATCGAGCCGCCGGTATCCGTACCCGTGGCGAAAGGAAAAATTCCTGCTGCGACCACGGCCGCGGAACCGCTGCTCGATCCGCCAGTGGTTCGGTCCGGGAAATGCGGATGCTCGCAGTCGCCGTAAATCGCGTTCTCGCCTGTGAGGCCGTAGGCGAATTCGTACAAATGCGTTTTTGCGGCCAGCACGGCGCCGAGGCCACGAAGCACGTGAGGAAATTTTCCATCTCGGTCCTTTTTCGGCAACAGCCCTGGCGGAAATCGCGAGCCCGCGCGAAGGTTGAGCCCGGACACTTGGAAAAGATCTTTGAGCGCGTAGGGTACGCCGGCGAAAGGGGCGAGGGTGCCCGCAAAGCGTTCGAACGTCGTGGTCAACTCGCGTTCGGTTTGTATCCAAGAAAATACGGCGCGTTGTTGTTCCTCCGAAAGCTGAGTCTGAATCCGGCGGGAAAGCTCGCGTGCGGCCCCGGCCGGATCTTTTGCACTGAAGACCTGCCATTCGGGCAAAGTGACTGCAGCAGAGGATTTGGGCATGTCGCTGGTTATGCTGAGGGTCGTGTGCAAAACTGCAATCCTGCTGTTGCGTTTTGGAAACCAGGATTAGTTTGAAGTGCAACCTACAAAACCAGATCCTTGGGACACATTGATTATGACTCCGGAAGAAAAACTCATTGAGTTGGGACTTAAGCTGCCTTTACCGCCTGCGGCCGCGGGTAATTATTTGCCAACCGTTCTCACGGGTAACCTCCTGTACTGCGCAGGTACAATTAGCGCGCTCGATGGACGCATCACCCATGCCGGCCAAGTCGGCAAGGAGCAGACCGTGGCGGCCGGTTATGAATCCGCGAAGGTTTGCGCCTTGAACACCCTCGCGAACATCAAGGCCGCGTTAGGTTCTTTGGATCGCGTTTCCCGCATTGTATTTGTCGGCGGATACGTCAACGCGATCGCTGGTTTTGCCGACAGTCCGGCGGTCATTAACGGCGCCAGCGACCTCTTCGTGGCCGTCTTTGGCGAAGCAGGCAAGCATGCCCGCGCCGCCGTAGCCGTGGCGGGATTGCCGAAAGAGTCCGCTGTCGAAATCCAAGTTGTCGTCGAGGTGAAAGCGTGAACATCGGTTTAGGTCGGGAGCATATCTGAAAATCGCAAAGAAAAGTCCTTGCGCTGGGCTGGGGCCGAAGTATGCCTTCAACCCACGCTTCGGAGAGATGGCTGAGTGGTCGAAAGCGGCGCTTTGCTAAAGCGTTGTAGGTGTAAAAACCTACCGGGGGTTCGAATCCCCCTCTCTCCGCCAGCTTTTGCTCAGGAAGGGATTTCCGGGAGCAAACATTAAGAGATCGGTCGTTGGCGCGTGAGTGAGCTGATTCTGATCGAATACGTTTTTGTATGCGTCCCCATTTTGCCTGTGCTGCGCTCCTGATCACGACCGCAACCTTTTGCCAAAGCCAGACGCTCGATTCTCCCCCGGGCGGACGGCCAGGCGTGAGGGCGGTTTTTGGAGGCGGTTCTCCAGTGCCCATCGATGTGACGACTCCGATGCCGGACTTGGTTAAAACGGCTTGCAGGCACCTGGGAGCTGGTTCCCTCAGCAAAGACAAGGTGAGCGTTTTCAGCTACTGCGACTTGGGCGAAGAAGGGTTCTGGCACGTGGTAGAACCTCACAGCCTCGTGATTGTGTCGGCAGAGAAGGCGCGGGAAATGTGGCTGAAGTATTTCGAAACTAACGGCCTTCCAAAAGCAGAATCACGTTCCGGCGACCGCGCCTAGGCAGCTCGTTGGGAAAAATCGGATGCTTCCTTACTCTTCCGCGTCTTCGCTGTCCGCCGGACGCTGTAGTTCCTGACGGCACTCATTCATCACTCGCAGCCAGATCTCCCGGAGATCGAAAAGCCGCGGCAAAGTATCCTCGCGGAAATTCATCAGCGCGCGAGAAGAGGTGCTCTTTTCCAAAAGCGAAAGGGTCTGGTTCAGCTCGCTCAGCGCTCGTTTGAAAAGGCTGATGGCCATCGCATAGTCGCCAAAATCCAGCGCTTGAATCGCCAGTGTGGCGTGCTCTTCGCCCCGGCTGAGGGAAGTCTGGAAAGTGATGGCGAGTGGTTGAGGCACTTTGGCCGGATCCACCGCGATTCGTTCCCAAGGCCGCTTGATGCTCAAATAGATCGCCTTTGTGGCGACGAATACCGGGCTTTTGTGTAAAGTGTATGGTTCGGCGCGAAAGTTTGCGTCGTTTTCTTCGGGCTCAGCAGGGTTGTCTTCCGCGCTCTCAGACTGTGATCCATCTGTGCTCCAGACTCCTTCGTCCCAACGCATGAAATGGGCGACTTCATCGATGCGTTCTGGATGATCCCGAAGCTGTTCGTAGAAAGCAAGATAACGATGAAGGACGTCGTCCTGTTCGCGTAGATATTGTTCCCAGTCAAATTCGTTCCAAGCGAGATCGCCTCGCTCTTCCCAATCATTTTCAAACGGAGTGTCTGGATCAAAATTGCTCATCGAGGGTCGGCGGGACCGTGGCAACAAGCTGCTCCGGTTTGTTTGGAATGCAACGCAAAATCCAGAAGTTCCTAGGTAGATCCGGCGTTTTGCTCATTGAAAAAACAGGGTCTCTCCGTAGTTTTCGTTTTCCACCATGCCCGACATTCACCACGAGACGGTTTTCTTTTCCGGGAGAGTTCAAGGTGTGGGGTTCCGCTACACGGCGTTGCAGGTTGCGAAGGAATTCGACGTTTCAGGTTGGGTGAAGAACTTAACCGACGGTCGAGTTCAGCTCGAAGCAGAGGGCGAGCCAACGACGGTGAAAGCATTTGTCACGGCTTTGGAGGAGCGGATGCATGGGTACATCCGCAAAACCGAACGTCAGTCGGCCAAACGTGCTCCGCAGTTTGTCGGCTTCACGATACGGTAAGTTACATAATTAGTTAGTTAGAAATAATTAACGGGCGCATCGCGAAAAGTAGCTTGATGTTACCTGTAATCTTATATGTTTAGGTAAACAAACTAAAGATAATGAGCGCAAACGACCTTCACCCGATCTTTGACCGAGTTCTCGGCCGCGAGGAAAAGGAGCGCAAACTGAAACAAAAAGCCAAAGTGATCTGGCTTTATGGGCTCTCGGGGTCGGGGAAGAGCACTTTGGCAATCGGGCTGGAGCAGCGGCTTTTCGCTGAGGGTTTTTCAACGCACCTCTTGGACGGCGACAACGTGCGCGTGGGTCTGAACCGTGGTTTAGGTTTTAGCGACGCGGAGCGTGCGGAAAACATCCGACGGGTTGCGGAGGTTGCGAAACTTTTTGTGCACGCTGGCATCATCCCGATTTGCTCGTTTATCACGCCGCTTCGATCGCTCCGCGCGAGTGCCCGTGAAATTGTCGGCGCGGCGGATTTTGTTGAGGTTTACGTCAAAGCATCGTTCGAGACGTGCGCAAAAAGAGATCCCAAGGGTCTCTACGCGAAGGCCAACGCTGGCGGCGTGAAGCAATTCACCGGCCGCGACTCCGGTTTTGAAGAACCGGTGGAAGGCGAGGCGGCGTTGGTGATCGATACCGAAAACGAAGCAGCGGAGGCGTCGCTGACGCGGCTCTACGCACACATTTTGCCCAGCATCAAACTTACATGAGTTCATATAATCTCACTCATCTCGCGCAATTGGAGCACGAGGCGATTTTCGTCATGCGGGAAGTCGCCGCTCAATTTGAACGGCCGGCTCTTCTATTTTCCGGCGGAAAAGACTCCATTGTGATGGTTCGGCTCGCGCAAAAAGCGTTCGCGCCGTCGAAAATTCCTTTTCCGCTCGTGCACATCGACACGGGTCACAATTTTCCGGAAGCAATCGAATTTCGCGACAAGCTGGCGAAGGATCTAGGTGCACGGCTGATCGTTCGGTACGTTGAAGATTCGATCAAGGCCGGACGCTGCGTCGAGGAAAAGGGCCCGAATCCGTCGCGCAACGGTCTGCAAACCGTGACGCTGCTCGATTCGATCGAGGAGCTTAAATTCGACGCGTGCCTGGGTGGTGCGCGTCGCGATGAGGAAAAGGCGCGCGCGAAAGAGCGTTTCTTTTCTCATCGCGATGAGTTCGGCCAATGGGATCCTAAGAACCAACGGCCAGAGCTATGGAATTTGTTCAATGGCCGAAAAAACCACGGCGAGCATTTCCGCGTCTTTCCGCTCTCTAATTGGACCGAAATGGACGTGTGGCAGTACATCGCGCGTGAAAATATCCCGCTGCCGTCGCTCTACTTCTCGCACGAGCGCGAGGTGGTGAACCGTAACGGCACGCTGCTGGCCAACACTCCGTTCATCACAGTGTTGCCCGGGGAAAAAGTGGAGAAGCGTATCATTCGTTTTCGCACGGTCGGCGATGCGACCTGCACCGGCGCCGTTGAGTCTACGGCGTCCACACTGGGCGATATCATCCAGGAAGTCGCCACCGCGCGTCAGACGGAGCGCGGCACCCGCGCAGACGACAAGCGCTCGGAGACAGCGATGGAAGATCGAAAAAAAGCCGGTTATTTCTAAACAATTTATAGAACTATTTTCATGTCAGCCTCAGCTACCGACACACACTATCTCTCAATGGATCTGCTCCGTTTCACGACGGCGGGCAGCGTAGACGACGGCAAATCCACCCTCATCGGGCGGCTGCTGTACGACTCGAAGGCGATTTTCGAGGATCAACTGGACGCGATCGAACGAGCGACTGAGCAGCGCGGCGAAGAGCATCTCAATCTTTCCTTGCTGACCGACGGTCTTCGTGCGGAGCGTGAGCAAGGCATCACAATTGACGTTGCCTACCGTTATTTTGCCACGCCGAAGCGCAAGTTCATCATCGCGGACACACCGGGGCATATTCAGTACACGCGCAACATGGTGACCGGCGCCTCCACGGCCAACCTCGCCATCATTCTGATCGATGCTCGCAAAGGCGTCATCGAGCAAACCTGCCGCCACTCGTTCATCGCGTCGCTGCTGCGCATCCCGCATCTGGTCGTGTGCGTGAACAAGATGGATCTCGTCGATTTCAAGCAAGAGGTCTTCGACGCGATTGTGGAAAAGTACACGGAGTTTGCGTCGCGCATGGAGATCAACGACGTGAAGTTTATCCCGATCAGCGCACTGCACGGCGATAACGTCGTCGAAAAGTCCGAACGCATGCCGTGGTACAAAGGCTCTTCGCTGCTTTACACGCTGGAGACGGTTTACATCGGCAGCGATGCCAACCATGTCGATGCGCGCTTTCCGGTTCAGACCGTGATCCGGCCGAATTCGACCGAGCACCACGACTTCCGAGGTTTTGCCGGTCGTGTTGCGGGCGGCGTGTTTAAAGTAGGGGACGACGTTTTAGCTCTTCCTTCTGGTTTTACCTCGAGGATCAAATCGCTCCACAGCTCAGACGGCGATGTTGAAGAGGTTTTTTCCCCGATGTCGGCGGTGATCACGTTGGAAGACGAAATCGATATTTCACGGGGCGACATGATTGTGAAGCC
Organism: Nibricoccus sp.; assembly: GCA_047600805.1. GTDB lineage: Bacteria > Verrucomicrobiota > Verrucomicrobiia > Opitutales > Opitutaceae > JADKHC01. Next base: position 2,198,421 of record JASGKG010000001.1, on the reverse strand, counting down.
GAACAACCAGCCGCACATCAGCCAAGATGTGGATGCGATGGTTTGCTGGTTTTCGGACAAGAAACTTCAGCCCAACGGAAAGTACATCCTTCGGCACACGACCAAGGAGGTCAAAGCGGTGCTCAAAAACGTCCGCTACAAAGTCGACATCAATACCCTTCACAAGCTCGAAGGTAATCCCGAAATCGCGATGAACGATATCGGCCGCGTGCAAATTCGAACGGCCTCGCCGCTCTTTTTCGACGGTTATCGGCGTAACCGCAACACGGGCAGCTTCATTATCATCGACGAACACACGAACAACACGGTTGGCGCGGGCATGATTCTGTGGCCTGACGAACGTGAGAATCGACCCGCTTCGCAATTCGTGGAGATGGGCGGCCTGTGAGGTAGCGTGTCGACTTGTCCGCGCGCTAGGTTTCTTTAACGCAATTCTTCTTTGCCTACGAGCGTCAGGCTGTGCGAGATAGCGCTCGCATGCGAAACGAAAGACCCTCGATGCTCAAAGTATGGATTGGCGCTGCCCGGCCGCGAACGTTGCCGGCGGCGGTTGCGCCCGTGCTCGTGGGAACGGCGTTGGCGTGGCATGAGCTCTGGTTAGAGAAGAAGGCGATCTCGTGGCCAGCGGCTTTGGCCTGTTTGGGTTTTGCGCTGCTCATTCAGATCGGAACGAATTTCGCCAACGACTACTACGACTTTATCAAAGGCGCCGACACCAAGGAGCGTGTCGGCCCGCGACGAGCAGTGGCGTCCGGGCTGGTTTCGCCCGAGGTAATGAAGTCGGCGATGTTGGTGGTTTTCATGTTCGCGTTCATCATTGGCCTCACACTTCTCCGCTTCGGCGGTTGGCCGCTGCTGGTAGTGGGTATCACGAGCATAGTATGCGGTATCGCTTACACCGGCGGCCCGTATCCTTTGGGTTACAACGGACTAGGCGACGTCTTCGTTTTTATCTTCTTTGGACTGGTTGCGGTCTGCGCGACTTTTTTTGTTCAGACGGGCTACGTGGATCTCGAGGCTTTGTTGTGCGCGGTAGGCGTAGGGTTGTTGGCAGCGAATATTTTGGTCGTTAACAATTACCGGGACGCCGACACCGATGGGGCGGCCGGCAAACGCACCTTGGTGGTTCGTTTCGGAAAACGTTTTGCCCGGATACAGTTTGGGGTTTCGCTCCTGGTTGCGCTGACGATCCCATTGCACCTGATGCGCATGGGCTACAAACCGTGGGTGCTCCTGCCGCTCGCGCTGGCGCCGATGGGCTGGAAGCACATCGATCGGCTGGCGTCGGCGCAGGAACCGGCGGAGCTCATACGACTCCTTGGAGATACCGGAAAGTTGTTGGCCCTCTACGCGATTTTGTTGAGCGCGGGTGTTTTACTCTAAGGCGCCTGGCGCGCTTCTGCGGCCGGTTGGGCACGGTTGCTTACAGCGAAGAAAGCCGATGGGCGGTGCCGACCAGTTTGAGCATGGAGCGGACTTGGCGGATTTGAGTGACGGTGAACCCCATCGTTTTCTTGTGGCTCCAGCCGGCGAGCAGGAGCGCGAAGGGACGCCGGTTTTCGTGGATTGGCAAAAGCACGAAGGAAGCGAGGTTGCTGGTCTTCAGCCAGGGCGGGAGGTGCGGGAGGATTTTTGGATCAGCTGCGTCGTTGATGAAAACATCTTCGAGGCGTTGGAGGCAAATACCGCAGACGTTTCGGTCGCTTTCTCGAATCAGTGGTTGATTGCGAATCGTATCCAACAAAGGCCCATGACCGTAGCGCGGCGAATATGAATGTCCGGACCTTTCCCTGACAAAAAGCACGCCGTCATTGGAGGCGAACCCGTGGAGGGCGGCGTCCATGATCACGCGGAAGACTTTGTCCATTTTGACTGGTTCTTCCGTCAGGAGATTGGCCATCTGCTCGATACCGGTGTCAAAGGCCCTCTGGAAATCGGCTTCACCCGAAACAGGTTGCAGAGCTGGGTCGGTCGGAGCTGCCGGCGCGGTGCTGGAGGGAACGGGTGTCGCGGTCGGAGCCGGGGCGGCGGTCGGTTGCGAGGGAGCGGGCGAGGGCTGCGCAACGGGTTTCGGATCAGCGGTGGCGGCAGCCACTAACGGTGTGAGAGGTACAAACCCGACGGGATCTTTGCGGACAGCTCGCTGCTGGAGGCGAGGTGCGAGACTTCCGGTGAGAGCGGACAGTCCGAAGGTGCTCGCGAATGTGTTCAGTTGCTGGCCGGTTTCTTTGAGGGCGGAGAGCAGGCCGTCGACGTCCAAATAGAACGCTCGCCCGGTGCGTGCTGAAAGAGTCTGGGCGGTGCGTTCAAACTCTGCGGCGCTTAGGTCTGTGCGCAACGCAGTCTCGCAGAGTTTCACCGATAAATCGGCCAGAACCAAAAGTTCCACCTCGGGGTTTTGCGACGCTTTGCGGACGGCGTCGGGCGGAAGGGCGCGCAGCGATTTCAGGATCGGGTCGGGGAGGTGAGCGCTTTCCAGAAGATGATAACCGAGTTCGAGCGGTGTTAGTCCAAAGACTTGGTTGAAAGCTTCGTCTTCGGAGGCGCCGCTCTGCATCGCGAGCACACGTGCGCGGCGATACTCCTCGATCATGAAGGTCGTCATCAAAATGCGACCGTAGTTGCGCAGCGAAGCGCAGATGAACGCATGTTCGGGCGAAGCCGAGCCGTGTTTTTCCATCACGCTTTCGGCGAGAATCCCGCTGCACAAGGCCAGCGCGGCGATCTCGCGTTTTTCCGTCGGATTCAACGTGCGCTCGGCGTTTTCAATCAGGAGGAGCGAAACCGCGAGTTGGCGGATCTTGTTAAACCCGATCACGTGGATCGCCTGCGTGATGGTGGAAACTTCGATGCCGCTCGGATTGTAGCCGATGGTGTTGGCGGCGGCGATGACCTTGGCGGTTACGACGAGATCTTTGCCGATCATCGTCGCGAGGTCTTGAACTGAAGTATCGAGGGCGTGACCGGAGAGCTGCTGGATCAGCTCGACGATCTCCGAGAGCCCCGCGGATTCACCGGATTCGAGGCCATCGGACACGCGTTTAATGGTCTGTTGAGCTAGGGAGGTACCCACCAGCCCTGTATCGGCCGTTTTTGCCGACGGTTAAGGTGTTTACCGCAGGCGTTGCATGAGCGTCGGGCGCAAAAAAGGCACCGTCGCCGGTGCCTTCAAAGTGTTTACTTGGGAAGGTGTTTAGACCTTGGCCAGGATCTTTTCCTTGAGCGTGGCCTTGGGCATCATGCCGACGAACTGCTCGACGACCTGACCGTTTTTGAAGAGCAGCAGGGTCGGAATGGCGCGGACGCCGTATTCGCCGGCGACGCCGTCGGCTTCATCGACATTGAGCTTGGCAATCTGAACTTGGCCCGAGAGCTCGCCGGCGAGTTCTTCCAGAATCGGAGCGATGGCTTTGCACGGTCCGCACCAAGGTGCCCAGAAATCCACCAAAATGGGAGTGGAGCTACTGCTGATGGCTGGTTTGAACGAGACGGCGGACAGGGTGCTGATATTGGCGGACATGGTTGATATGATTTGTTTGCGAATAACGAAATCGGATTCGGCGCCGGTTCAAGCGACGCCGCGGAAATCACTGATCTAGTGCGGAGTGGATTTGTGAATGATTTCCTGAAGTTCGGCGTGCTCGACTTCGGCGAGATGTTTGCCGCGATGCTTGAGCTCCTCAAACGTTTTGATCGCGGTCTCAGTCATGCGACCGTGGGTTTCTTCGGAGCCGCCGACGAGGACGAATTGTTCGCCGGTGGTGACGCGTTTATGGCCGTCCTTATTGTCCAAGCCAATTCCGCCGAGAATCACGGTTTTTTTGGACTTTGCCTTGCTGGAGTTAGCGGGCTTTTTGCTCACGCGGTTACGGTGTCGGACGAGGCGCTTGTTTCAAGCGTCTTCTGTGCTTCGGCGGACGTGGGCTGTTCTGCGGGCTTCGCTGCTTCCGGAGGCTGCGGTGATTCGGTGATCTTTGGTTCGACCGCGATGCAGATGATGTCGGTGAAAGCTTCGTTTTGTGTGACGCGCAGCTTTTGCAGGCGGGCGAGTTCCAGCACAGCGATGAAGGTCGCCACGAGAACGCGCAGCGTGATTTTGCCCTGAAAGAGGGTGGAAAAGATGAACTGCTTTTGGGTGTCGAGGCGGCTGAGGATCATTTCCATCTGATCGGCCACGGTGACCTGCTCGTCCTTGATTTCGCCGACCACCAGTTTTTCGGCGAGGCGGCGGAGGACGATGTTGAAAGAGTTCCAAAGGTCGATGCGATCGCCGCTGCGAAGCGGACGTTCGGCTTCGCTGAGCGTGGTGGAGGCGACAAGGCGCGGTAGCATGTCGCGTTGGAAAGTGGCCATCTTCTCCAGATCACCGGCGGCTTCCTTGAACTTTTTGTATTGCAGCAGCTGGTGCACGAGTTCCCAACGGGGATCCATCGCGTCGTCATCCTCGGCGTTCGGATCGATTGCGTGCTGCCCCTTGGGCAACAGCATGCGGCTCTTAATCTCCATCAACGTCGCCGCCATCACGAAAAAATCCCCGGCGATTTCCAAGTCGAGCTGCTGCATCGATTTGATGACATCGATGTATTGCTGCGTGACGGTGACGATGGGGATGTCGTAAATGTCGATTTCGTTCTTCCGGATGAGGAAGAGCAGCAGGTCGAGCGGTCCTTCAAAGACCGGCAATTTGATGCGATAATCGGAGTCGGGAGCCACGGTCGCCGAATCGTTGGGGCGGGCGCCTTGTGAGCAACGAAAAAGATTACCTGCCCAAGCGCGTGATCACCTTAGCTGGCTTTTGCGCAATTCTCATTTCCGGCATCGGCGCAACCGGTACGCGGCGGCAGAGGCCAACAGCGACAAATACCACAGGGACGGCGCGCCGCCACCGCCGCCTTTTCCGCCTCCGGAGTTGCCGCCAGAAGAACTGCCGGAGCTCGACGAGGAACTGGAGCTGCTGCTCGAAGAGCTGGAGGAAGACGAACTGGAACTGCTCGAAGAGCTCGAACTGGAGCTGCTTGAGGACGAACTCGACGACGAGCTGGAGGATGAACTGCTGCTCGACGATGAGCCGGTGCCGCTGGAACTGCCACTTCCGCCGGACGACGAGGACGAGCTGCTGCTCGAACTCGAGGAGGAAGAACTCGATGAACTTGAACTACTCGACGACGAACTCGAAGAGGAGGACGAGGACGAACTCGAGCCGCTGGAACTCGCCGTGAGCTCGATCGTCGTCACGGAGTACGACGGGAGCGAAACGATCCACGTTGCAAGATCGACCGAGGCGGTGCCGACCGCGGACGGCGTTGTCGAACTAGCAGAAAGGCGGAAGAGGCGAGCGTTGCCGCTGGCGCTGAGACCGTTGAATCGCACGGCTTGCGAGACTTCCGAGCGGTTGATGGCCACGATCACGGTGCGATTCGAGTTTGCCGAACTGCGGCTTACGTACGCGGCGACTTTTGAAGTGTCGCTCGAAACGGTCGGTACGGAAATATCGCCGAACGTGCCGAGAGCGCCGTCGTAATCGCGGTACATCTTGAAGGCTGCAAACGTGAAGGGATCGTTGTTGCTGGCCGGCCAATAATTGGCCGCGAAAAGGTTCAACTGGCCAAAAATGCCGAGGTTGTCCGCCTGCGCGATGGCCCCGGCGATGTGGTTCGTGCCGCCATTTTCGTACTCGGTGATGGCGATCCGTGTACCCGGCCAGATCGCGTCGATCTTGTCCTGAATTCGTTTCAAAAGGTAGATCGGTCCGCCTAAAACGTCGTGCGCGATCCACGACGTTTCCTGGTAAGTGGTGTCCCAAAGGCTCCGAGGGCTTTGCACAATGGCTTGGATCTGGCCGGATGTTAACGTCGTGCCTGTGAGTTCGGTGATGCGGGTGCCGTCTCCCTGCGCTTCGGAATACCAGTGGATGTCGTAGACGTCGAGGAGCCGGCGTCCATCGGCGAGCGAAGCCGCTTTCATGTCGGTGAGATACTTGTCGGTAAACCAATAGCTTGAGCTAAACCCCGAAGCGCCCTGCCAATCGTGGATTCCGCCGAACCCGTAGTGAACAGGGCCGAAGAGAATCACGCTCGCGTCGACGTCCTTGAGCGCTTTGGCGAGCGCGACGGTTTGTTGATTGTAAGCCGTGGCGTCGGGTGGGGTGGTGCCTTGGATTTCCTCGTGAGTGGAAGGCCAGAGCTCCGGTTCGTTATCGAGCGAGATAAAGGTCGGGGTGGCGGCGTCGGCGTAAATGTTGGCCGTGAATTTTCCTTTCAGGACCGACATAAACTCATCCATATACACAAAAGCGTCGGCGGTGGACGGCGTGGCCGTGAAGGCGGAGCCTTTCTTGAACACGACCTGTTTGAACCGGTTGGCCAGTCGGGTCGCCAGGTTGTCGGTCATGCTGACGTTGCCGTTTTTATCGGCCGCTACATAGCCTTGGAGTTGAAACGTCACCAAGGTCGCCTGGCCATTGGTTCGGCTGGTGGCGATCAGACTCCTTACGGCCTCGGCCGGGGTGTTGCCGCCACCGAGGTAATTGTCGCTGCTGTAATGCCAGTCGGAGCCGGCGTTGGAGGCGTTGTTCTCCCAATTGTACGCCGTCCAGCGGTTGCCGCCTTCGCGGTTGAACGTGAGGTTGCGGGGCGGATTGGTGAGGCCTTCGTAGAAATTGATGCCGTAGATCCACGGTGAAATCGCGTGAGTGTGGGCGGGATCGGCGGTGATGGTGACACTTGCGGCGGTGGGAGGTGGTGGATCCGTGATAATCACGTTGCCCGTGACCACGCCCTGGTTGCCGGCGAGGTCGGTAGCCACGATGCGGTACTGCAGGTTGGCTCCGCGAGTCAGCCCGGAGAGCAACGGCGCGTGGTTGGTCACATAGGGAGTGGTTTGGCCGTTGAGCGTGTTATTGTAATTACCATAACCATACTCGATGCGGTAAATCGCCGGTTCGCTGGTCGTGAACGGCAGATAGAGCTGGTCGTAATCCACGGTGACACTGCCGAGGGTGATCGAGGGCGGAAGAACGTCGGTGATGGAGCCGAGGCGAATGTCAGCCAGGCGAAAGTGCGGAGTGCCCGTGTCCGATGCCTTCCAGAACACGATCTGGTAGAAACTGCTGAAAGTAGGATTGAGTGAGGCGAGATTAACGGAGACGTGGTGCCATTGGTTAAAACGCTGAGCGCTTGTCATCGTTGACCAGCCGGAGATGAGGCTCGTGATGACGGGCGCGGTAACGCCGTTTCCATCCTGCAAGAGCAGCTTGAGATTGTCGTGTCCGGTCGAATCCGACGCGATGTAGACGTCGAATTCCAAGGTCGTGACGGTGTTTAGATAATGCAGCGTGGTGTTGTTCCACGAAGGACCGACGTCGCCGAGCGCGAGTCCCTCCCAGGCGACGGGTATGCTGACGTCGATCGTGGCTGTGCCGGAATGGCCAAGTGTGGAGGCCGCGAGATTACAGGTGGAGCCCCAGCCAGTATTGATCCAGCCGCCCTGCAGGCCGGATTGATAGATATAGGAATAGGTTGTGGAGGTGTTGTTCACCGCGACACCGACGGTCGAAGTGGCTGTCCCGCCGGTCCCGGTCGCCGTCAAGGTGTAGACGGTGGTTGCGGAAGGACTCACGGTCGTGCTCGTACCGGTCACGGTGCCGACGCCTTGGTTGATGCTGAGGCTGGTGGCGTTCGCGATCGTCCAGCTGAGCGTGGAGGACTGCCCGGAGTTGATCGACGACGGCGAGGCTTGGAACGAAGTGATCGACGGCGGCGTTGCCTGGGCGCGGAGGTGCGAGGTTACGAGAAACAAACAAGCAAGAGCAACCGCCATTATGCGAGAAGAGTTTGTGAGGCGGGCGGTATCGTCTGGCGCTTCAAATGGAGAAAGGATACGCAGGGTAGCCATGGCGGTGGTTTGACCGTGGACGACCGACCCGGGCCTGCAAGCTGCGTTCCGGAAACGCAGCGCGGTTGATTTGGTTTTTACAATCCACCCGTTTGAGGTGAACCGCACGGCACTTTTAGCCCTTTCGAGCTTAGTGGGTTCCGAAGGTTTTGTGACGGAAGACCAGTTTCCCCTCCGCGGAATATTGCGGTAAGGAGCCAAGATATGGATGGAATTTCTGCTGATTACTTGGCTTGAGTCTGGTTCAGCTTCGAGCGACGCTGGCTGTAGGTGAAATAGATCACGATACCGATGGCGAACCAGACGATGAGGCGGCGCCACGTGGGCCACGGCAACGAGCACATAAGATAAAGTGCGCTGACGGCGCCAGCGGGCGCGACGAACCAGACGGCAGGGGTACGGAAGCGCGGCTTCAGTTCGGGGTGGCGCACGCGCAAAACCAGAATGCCGACGCAGACGATGACAAACGCGAGCAGCGTCCCGATGGAGCATAGGCTTCCCGCTTCACGGACGTTGAAGATGGCGCCAAACGCCGCGACAAACAGGCCTGTTACGATGGAAGTGATCCACGGAGTTTTGAGCCGAGGATGCACTCTTTGAATAAACGGCGGTAGCAAGCCGTCTCGGGACATCGTCCAAAAAATACGCGACTGGCCGTAGAGCAGTCCGAGAATCACGGAGGATAACCCGGCGATGGCCCCAAGCTTGATTAATGATGCCATCCAGCCGAGGCCGGCGCGGTCCGCGACGTAAGCGATGGGATCAGGGATATCCAACTGGTTGTAAGAGACAACGCCGGTGGCGATTCCGGAAACCACGATGTAGAGGAGAGTGCAGACGAGCAGGGAACCGATGATGCCGATGGGCATGTCGCGTTGAGGATTTTTGGCTTCCTGGGCCGCGGTGCTCACGCAATCGAAGCCGATATAGGCGAAGAAAACTATACCCGCCCCGGTCATGATTCCGCTCCAGCCGAACTCTCCTGAGTGGCCATGACTGGGAGGAATAAACGGGTGCCAGTTGGCCGGGTTGATCGCTTTCGCGGCACCGACGATGAAGATGAGCACGACGGCAAGTTTAACGAAGACGATCACGTTGTTGAAATTGGCCGACTCTTTGACGCCCACGATCAACAACGTCGTGACGATGAAAACGATGATGGCGGCGGGCAGATTCAGCCACGCGGTCGTGTGGGCCAGTGTGTGAAAATCTACTCCTTGGGCGGCGATCGCCTGACCCAGACCTTCACTGAACGTCTGCCATCCGGCCTTGAGATGAAGTGTGCTCGCGAGCGCTGCGGGAATCTCGATCAGCTGAGTGCCGCGCGCAGCGGAGAATTCGGGGGGTATGATGATCCCGATGTCCGTGAGGAACGACACGACGTAGCCGGACCAACCAATCGATACCGTGATGGCCCCAACCGCGTATTCGAGGATCAAGTCCCAGCCGATGATCCACGCGAAAATTTCGCCCAAGGTGGCGTAACCGTAAGTGTAGGCGCTGCCTGACATCGGCACTAACGAAGCGAATTCGCTGTAGCAAAACGCGGCAAAGACGGAGGCGAGACCGGCTAACACAAACGACAGAACCACGGCAGGTCCTGCATTCTGTGCGGCGACGGTGCCCGTGAGAACGAAGATGCCCGTTCCGATGATCGTGCCGATCCCGAGCATCATGAGATTGACCGGCCCGAGCGCTCGGTGCAGTTCGTGGCTCTCGGCGGCTTCGGCTTGGAGCGCTACTACGGACTTGCGGCGGAAAAGATTCATGCAGCGGGGGAGTTTGCGGTGGCTGTTGGGGTACAGCCGTGGAAGTTGGCTGTGCCGGTACAGTTTGTCCACACCGTGAAAGCACGAACGGGGCCATGAGGCTCATTTTCCATTGGCCAGATGCTCGGCGCGGAGGATCGTCTTTTCGGCTCGAGACGTTTTAACGATCACGGCTCCTTCCGGCTTCTGGCTTGCGCCCCCGCCGCACCCGGCTTTCTCTGACCCTTCAATTCCGATGAAACGCACCCATCACTGCGCCCAACTCACTCCCGCCGACCTCAACGCCACCGTTTCCCTCGTCGGCTGGGTCGACACCATCCGCGACCAAGGCGGCATCATTTTCGTCGACCTCCGCGACCGCAAAGGCGTTACCCAGATCAAGCTCGAACCCCGCGAGAACGCCAAGCTCGGCGAACAGTTGAGCCAGCTCAAACCCGAGTCCGTCATCGGCATCACGGGCAAGGTCACGCGTCGTCCCGCTGGCACGGAAAACGCCAACCTGCCCACCGGCTCGATCGAGATCGACGCCACCGAGCTCGAAATTTTCAACATCTCCGACACCCCGCCGTTCCCGCTCGACGACGCTGGCGGCGACAAAGTCAACGAAGACCTCCGCCTGACTTATCGCTACCTCGATCTGCGCCGTCCGAAGATGCTCAAGAACCTTCAGGTCCGCCACAAGGCGACCAAGGCTATCCGCGATTACTTCGACTCACAGGAATTCATCGAGGTCGAAACACCCGCGCTTTTTAAATCCACGCCTGAAGGCGCCCGAGAATACCTCGTGCCATCCCGCATTCACCCGGGCCAGTTCTACGCACTTTCGCAGTCGCCGCAGCAGTTCAAGCAGATCCTCATGGTTGCCGGGGTGGAGCGTTATTTCCAAATCGCCCGCTGCTTTCGCGACGAAGATCTTCGCGCCGACCGTCAGATGGAATTCACCCAAGTGGACGTCGAGGCTTCTTTCATCGACCGAGAGGATGTCTACCGCATTTTCGAGGGCATGTTGAAAAAGGTTTGGAAGGAAGTGCTCAATGTCGACCTTCCCACGCCGTTCCTCCGCATGCCGTTCGTTGACGCTATGAACCGGTTCGGCGTCGACAAGCCCGACATGCGCTTCGGCATGGAGCTGCAGGATTTCTCTGAGACGTTCAAGAACTCCGCCTTCAAAGTCTTCCAAGCCACCGTCGCAGGCGGCGGCGTGATCAAGGCGCTCAACGCCAAAGGCCTCGCCGATCTCACGCAGGGCGAACTCAAGAATCTCGAAGACATCGCCAAATCCCTCGGTGCAAAAGGCCTCGCCTTCATCAAGGCCGAAAAGGGCGAATGGAAATCGCCGATCGTTAAATTCTTCTCCGACGCTGAAAAAGCCGAACTGACGCAAAAGCTCCAAATCGAGGAAGGCGACGTCGTCTTCTTCGCCGCCGCCGGTTGGGAAAAGGCATGCGCCATCCTCGGTCGCATCCGCCTCGAAGCCGCGCAGCTCCTCGTGAAGCGCAACAAACTCACCATCCGCGCCGATGACTGGAAATTCCTCTGGGTCGTGGACTTCCCGCTGATGACCTACGACGAGGAAGCAGGCCGCTACCTCGCCACGCACCATCCTTTCACTGCGCCCGTCGGCGACGACGTGCAATTCCTCGATAGTGACCCGAAGCGCGTGCGCGGCCAGCATTACGACGCCGTCCTTAACGGTATGGAGCTGGGCGGTGGTTCGATTCGTATTCACCAGCCGGCGCTGCAGAAGAAGGTTTTCGAAGACGTGCTCCAGATTCCGAAGGACGTCGTCGAAAGCCGCTTTGGCTACATGCTCAAGGCCTTTACCTATGGCGCGCCTCCGCACGGTGGAATCGCCTTCGGCCTCGACCGCATGTGCGCCTTGCTCTGCGGCACCACGAGCATCCGTGACGTCATTGCGTTCCCCAAGACGCAAAAAGGCCAGGACCTGATGGCTCAGTCGCCGACACCGGTTACACCGAAACAGTTGAAAGAGCTACACATCGCCACGGTCATTCCGCAGGTCGAAAAGCCCGCCGAAAAACCGGCAAGCTGAAGAAGCTTATAGTTGAAATGCGCACTCGGTGCGCGTTGGGCATTCCTTGAGGGCTCAGTTCGCTGAGCCCTTTTTTTATGGGTGCGGTCCTGTGGCCCTGGTTGGCGGTGGGCTGGAAACGGGCCGTGAGTACCGGTTTGCGACGCACCAAGTGTGGGTGCGAGGAGGAGCGCTAAATTGAATTGTTAGATCTTTATGATAGTTCATCGTTGCGCCGCAACGCCAGTTTAGTAACGTGTTGGCAGTTCCCCCTGCTTCAATCTCTTCGATCCGACTGGATCTCGAAAGCTATGAAGGCATTTCACCGCCTATCGCTCTGGTTGCTGGTGAGCTCGTTGTTGTTGACCAACGTTCTTTCGGCAGAGAGCAAGCCCTCCGGGCCGCCCCCGTTGCTAGTGGGCGTCTCCTGGGCGAGAGAGAGTGTGGTGCCGCCCGAACAGGTTGGGACGATTGATCGGTTCGAGGTGAAACTAGCCATTGCGGTGGCTCGCACGCAGGGCAGGACGGTGAAGATCCGGCTGGCGCCTTTGGACATGTTGCTGCGCGAATTATCGGACGGGAAAATCGATTTTATTCCAGGCATCGCGCGCACGCCGGACCGGCAAAAGAACTTTGATTTTTCAGTGCCTCACAACCGCCTTCATACGCAGCTTTTCGTGCGTCGCGGTTACAAGTTGATCAATTCGGTCGCCGATCTGCCCGGCCATAAGGTCATCATTGTGCGCGGGAGTTATTCGCATGGTTGGGCCGTTGAACGGGGTTTGGGTGCGAATGTGATCGAGGTCGCGGATTTGGACGAAGGCGTGCGCCGGCTGGCGGCGGGCGAGGGGGATTGCCTGATGGCGAAACAACTCAACATGTTTGCCGCGATGAAGGCGGCGGGGGTGACAAATATCGAAGTGCGTGGCCCGCCGATACAGGAGTTGTTGCAGGACCTCTGTATAGCGGTGCGGGGTGGAAACCGCGACATGCTGGCAACGGTGAACGAGGCTCTTTTTCAGCTTAAGCAAACGGGCGAACTCGACCGGCTCTACGAACGTTGGTTGGGGCTTTTGGATATGGAAGATAGATCGTTTGCGCGCTACGGGCGGTATCTGATATTTGGAGTTTCCGGGCTGTTGCTTCTGGGTGCTGCAGCTTGGGCGGCGCATATGGTTCAGCTTGGGCGCACCCGGGCAAGATTGGCCGAAATCGAAATGAGGGTGAAGGAACGCACGGCGGAATTGACGGCGGCCAAAGCGCGCTTCGAAGCGGTCGTCACCAACACGCCGGCGACCATGTTGCTGTTGGACCCGCACGATCAAGTGGTTCCCGGCCGGATAGTCGACTGCAACGAGACCGCCTGCCGGATGCATGGCTACAGTCGAGAGGAGTTGCTCGGACAATCCATTAACCTGATTCGAGTCGAAACGCTTTCGTCGCAGGAATTCGCCACGATCATCTCCAAGCTTCGGGTAAAAAAGCGGGGCAGCGGAATGTGCCATCACCGTTGCAAGGACGGCTCCCTTCTAAACATCGAGTTTTATTCAACACTGCTCCAAATCGGCGGACAGGAATATGTGCTGGCCGTTGACCTCGATGTAACAGATCGGATCCGCACCGAAACGGCGTTGCGCCGCAACGAGGAGTTCCAGCGGCTCGTTCTGCGAGCGAGCAATGATGGCATTTTCGATTGGGACATCGGCGCCGATCGCTTTGTTCTGAGCGCTCACGGCTGGCAATTGCTCGGCCTGGCCGAACCGACGGAACCAGGGAAGCGGAAAATTTGGCGGGATCGACTGCACCCCGATGACAGAAAACAGGCTGACGATCTCCTGGAGCAGCATTTGCGGACAGGCGCCCCTTTCGTGCAAACTGCGCGCTACCTTCATACCAATGGTTCGATCCGTTGGCTTCTCTGCCGGGCTGACACGATGCGCGACGTGAGCGGTCAACCGGTGCGAATGGTGGGGAGTTACTCCGACGTGACGGAGCAAAAGCGCAATGACGAAGAGCGGCGGCTGCGGGCCATGGGTGAGTTGGTGGGCGGCATCGCGCACGAGTTCAACAACCTGCTCACGCCCATCCTGCTGCAGGCGAGTTCGCTCGAGGAGACAACCGCACCTTCTTCCGAAGCAGCTACCCAGGTCGCTTCAGTGCTCGATGCTGCACGGCGCGCGCAAGCGTTGACGCGGCAACTGCTGCAATTCGGTCGTTCGCCGGATCACGATCCAGCGCCACAATCCCTGAGTACGGTTGTAAACGGAACGCTCAGTTTGGTACGCAGCACGATCGATCGCAGAATCGAAATCCAACAGGAGCAGGAACCGGCGCTGCCCTTGGTCCGCATCAACGCGGTGACCTTCGGCCAAGTGGTGATGAATCTGGTGTTGAACGCCCGGGACGCCCTGCTTGAGAAAGCGGCAAGCGCGCCGCCGGACTGGAAGCCGCAGCTAAAGGTCCGCGTGGCTGCTTGCAGCGCGCCTGATCGCAGCGGTCGCAATATCACCCGCGATCTTACCCCTTGTCCGTGGTTGCGGCTCAGTGTCATCGACAACGGCGCCGGCATGCCGCCGGAGATACGCGAACGGATTTTCGAACCTTTCTTCACCACCAAAGCCGTCGGGCGGGGCACGGGGCTGGGACTTGCGATGGTCTGGCGTGTGGTCGAGGACCTTGGCGGCTGGGTGGAAGTCGAGTCGTTGCCCCACCGCGGAACCGAATTCAGCTTGTACCTTCCGGTGACGGCTGCCGCAGCCGCTGACGAGGTGCGTTCCAGTGTTTCTGAAAAGCCCAACGTTCCGGTGGGCAAGCACCGGGTGTTACTGGCGGAAGATGACGAACCCGTTGGCAGCATCGTTGTGAGAATATTCCAGCGGCTAGGCCACGAGGTCGTCTGGTTCCAAACAGGTGACGAAGCGCTAAAAAGTCTGCGCGAAAATCCGGCGGGATTTTACGACGCACTGTTCACCGACTTGAACATGCCGGGCTTGGGTGGCGAGGCGCTGGTGATGTCGGCGAGGGCTGCAGGGTTTACCGGAAAGATTGCCGTGGTGAGTGGAAACATCCCCTCGGATGTGGAGCAACGGCTGGGCAGGATCGAGGGCGTGGTCTTTCTGCAAAAACCGTTTGAGTTGGAGCGCATCAAATCCCTCCTGGCGAGGCTTTGGTCCGCTCCCGCTGCTGCAGAAACTGAAAAAACAGCGGCTAGCACGTAAGTCACCAGGAAGTATTCCTTCCTCCTGGGCTTCACGTCGACCGGCTTGCGCCGTGCAACGCTTCTCCGGCCGAGGAAAGTGCATCCGTTTCCAATCAGCTCCAACTGTATCGCGAACGCCAAGAGCCTCACCCCCGTGGGTAGCTACGTTCTAATTACGAGCATAATTAGCGCTGATGCTTCGCTCTGGCGGCTCAAGGTTTAGCGCTAAACAGCCGTAGGATGCGCGTATAGCCTAGGTACGGATGTCCTTAGGCGCGTTGTTCTTCCATTAGAGCGCTGCGCTTGTAGGCGAATCTTCCATGAAACGCATTTCACATCAACTCACGCTGCTTCTGCTCTCGTTTTTTGTCGCTTTGCTCGCGTTGGGCATTTTCTCGATTTACCGCCTGCAAAAAACGACGCGCAATATCCAGGAGGCGGAAAGTAAGGCGCGGGTGAATAGCGATCTTTATAAGAGCATTATTCAGACGAA
Source organism: Nibricoccus sp. (assembly GCA_047600805.1). Taxonomy (GTDB): domain Bacteria; phylum Verrucomicrobiota; class Verrucomicrobiia; order Opitutales; family Opitutaceae; genus JADKHC01. Next base: position 2,183,035 of record JASGKG010000001.1, on the reverse strand, counting down.
GGATGTGCTCGCAGATGTGCTGCCACCGCCTGCTTACGTGATCGAGTCGTACCTCGTTGTGCTGCAACTCACCGATGCCGCAGACGCTGCCGAACGCGAACGGCTCGTGACGCAAATGGCCAAACTGAAACAAGCCTTCAACGCGTCTCGCGAACGTTGGAAATCTGCGTTGAACGAAGGAGCCTTGAAGGCCGCTTTTCTGCGGTCTGCCGAACCGGCAGCTCGGTTCTATGAAATCGTCGAAACAGAGTTGTTGCCGGCCTTGGCGGCGGGAAACCAAACCAAGGCAAAGGAGCTCGCGAGGACAACGTTGTTGAAGGAATACAATCTCCAACGGGCTGAGGTGGACAAGGTGGTTGCGGGCGCTTCGGAGAAGGATGCGGCCGACGCACGCCAGCTTCAAGCTTTGGTGGAAGAAAGCGAACGCGCTGCCTCGGCAGAGATCAGATCTGCTGTGGTTGTGGTTGCTTCGGCGATCGTGCTGATCTTTTTGTGCAACGGATTTCTGGGCGGTTATATTTCACGAGGCATCACCCGATCGTTGAAGCTCATCGCTACGCATTTGGGGGACGGTGCGGGTCAGGTCACGGCAGCGGCCGGACAAGTTGCCGCTGCGAGTCAGTCGCTCGCTGAAGGCTCGAGCGAGCAGGCTGCGAGTCTCGAGGAGACGGGTTCGTCTCTCGAAGAGATGGCCTCAATGACTAAGCGCAATGCTGACAGCGCGCGCCAGGCGAAAGAGCTCGCCGCGGAAACGCGCGCGGCGGCGGAACTGGGATCGTCCGATGTGGCCGAGATGAAAGCGGCGATGGATGCGATCAAGTCTTCGTCCGACGAAATCTCGAAGATCATCAAGACCATTGATGAAATCGCTTTCCAAACCAACATCCTCGCGCTCAACGCCGCTGTCGAAGCGGCACGTGCAGGTGAAGCGGGTGCAGGTTTCGCCGTGGTCGCCGATGAGGTAAGAAGCCTCGCCCAACGTGCAGCCCATTCAGCGCACGAGACCGGAACGAAGATCGAGGAAGCGATCCAAAGGAGCGAAGGCGGTGTGCGGATCTCGGCGAAAGTCGTGGCGTCGCTCAACCAAATCGTGGAAAAGGCGAGAAAGGTGGATTCGTTTGTTGCGGAGATTGCCCAGGCTTCAAGCGAGCAATCCGACGGTATTGCTCAGCTGAATACAGCGATTGTTCAGATGGACAAGGTGACGCAGTCGAACGCGAGCAACGCCGAAGAAACCGCATCGGCCGCGGAGGAACTCAGCGGCCAAGCGGCCACATTGACCGAGATTGTCGCCGATCTGCAGCAACTCGTGGGCGGTGAAAGCACGAAGGGCTTAACGGCCCGCTCAGTCGCATCGGCTGCCCCGCGCTCAAATAAAACCTATTCGTCAGCAGCCGCCTGATCGCGCCGCTCTGGTTTGAGGCCGAGGTGAGGGAACTACTGCGACGATGATCTTGCAGGTCGACAGGCCGTGGAAACACGCGATCGAACTAGCCACAAGGTACAATGCGCCGCTACGGCGCGTTGATCTGAATCGCCAAGCCCGCACGGAAACCGTGCCCGTCGATCTTGCGTCTTGTCGACCGTGACTACGGCGCCGGGCTTGCGGGGTTATCGCGAAACTCGGGAGCTTCGATCAGCGCGCGTTGTAATTCGACAATCACTTTTTCGCTGGCACGGCGCGCGGCGAGAGGGAAGTCGGACTTGAATTCACTGAACGATGCGGTGCCTTCTCCAACGATTTGCTTCGTCCACACCGTCTTGCCTTCGCGGTCCAGCGCTTGGCAGGTGAGCGTCAATTTGAACCAGGTCGGGGGCCAGGTGAAAGCGCTGTCGGAGGAGGAATCCGCTTCGATCAGGGGAACGAAAACGAAAGTGATATCTTTCGCTTGGATCGTCGCCTTATCGGTGGCCGATGTCAGCGGATATGCACGGCGGAACGTGTTGGTGAGGACCTTGAACAACGCCGGCTCGAGATCCTTGTAGGGCGTGTATTTTACTTTGTCGCCGCCACCGCCCGGAGTGATCACCTCCTTGGCCAGGTCCGAGGGTGAAATGACGTAACCGACATTGGCGTTGAGGAGTTTGGTGCTCGGAGCGGTTATGCGCGTAGCATCGGGGGCGATCGTGTACGGATGGGCACAACCGAAGAGCAAGGTTGCGGCCCCCACGGAAAGAAAGCCGAACAGTTTATTCATAGGACTAAGGACTGGTTATTCTTTTTTCAGGGCGGCGACGAAATCCGGATCGTTGTACAAAGAGGTAAGGAGCTTTTGCACCACCAACGGATAGTTCTGCTGCGCTTTGGGGATGGCGACTGCTCCGACGAAGCTGGAATCCCACTCCTCATTGACGGTTTTCACCTTGTCGAACGAAACCTGTCCGCCGCGCTTGATAATAAACCGCGCCTCAACCGAGGCGTGACCCTTGGAAAATCCGGCAATATTAATGTCGTTGTGGATCAGCATGCCCGAAATCTCGATGGACGAATTGGGATCCAGCAGGCGGGCATCCTCGAGATCCTGGCGAAGCGCTGCTTTGAGGTACTCCACATAAGAGTTGTCGTAAGGGGAAACCATGGAGTTACCCCGAAGAGAGATGCTGGTCGCACCGTCTTCCACGCGCGCATCAGCCGTAAATTCGCCCACTTTGGCTCCTGTTGCGGCGGCGTCGCGCAGCTGGTTTATGTTGGCGGGCGCACTGACGTATTTGGGAGCGACCAAAGTGCATCCAGCCAAGAGAAACAAAAGCAAACCGCCCACGGTAAGTCTGATCAACGGAATAATCATAATTTGAGGGGTAAAAAACGTTAGTACACCACGACAGGTAAAACCAGACGTCAAACCCAATGACGAATGTTTTGACGGTAAGACGCTGGTTCTTGTGGCGTCTGATGGCACTCAGCAGACTACCGTCATTCCGCGGGTCGAAAAGCGAGCTAACGAAGCTGAAAGCAGAAACGTGCTTCCGTGCGTCGCCGTTATCCCGGCTCCCTTCCTGTATTCTTCCTAGAGGGCGCCTAACATTTCAGCCCTTCGCACCGGGCTTTTCCTTGGGCGCGAACAGGTGCAGCGTTTTGCCAGCTTTGAGGAGTTGGATGTAGTCTTTGATTCGGGCGGCGCGTGTTTCGGGACGCTTCAGTGTTTGGAGCCGATATAGGAAGGCGTACACGTTGCTGCGTTTCAGGCTGGCGAAAAATGCGCGGGCCTCGGGATTCGCGTCGAGGGCGGCCTGGAAATCCGCCGGCACTTGCATGGTCGACGGCGAATCGTAGGCGGCGGCCCAGCGTCCGTCGTTTTTGGCGGCATTGATTTGTTCCTGTCCGGCGGGTTTCATCCGGCCGGCAGCGATGAGGGCGGCGACTTTTTCAATGTTCCGCTTTGACCAGAGGCTGCGCGGCCGACGCGGGGTGAAGCGCTGTTTGAAGAAAGCCGCGTCGATCGATTTGAGCTGTCCGTCGATCCATCCGTGGCACAGAGCGACGTCGAGTGCCTCGGCGTAAGTCACCGACGGGATGCCTGATCCTTTCTTGGCGAACTTAATCCAGACACCTTCGCTGCGAGCGGCGTTGGTTTCGAGCCACTGCTCCCAATCTTCGGCGGAGGCGAAGGCGATCAATGGGTTTTCAGGTGCGGGCATGAGGGTCGATGTCGGGTTTGGCGGGACATGCTATGAAGGATGGGCCATTTCACAAGGGGCGGGTGCCCCCAAGACGCTGGTTTTGGGGTAGGGTAGGCCTGCCAGACCGACCGTAGAGCGAGAGATGTGGGATGCGGAACGGACGGCCCGGCGGTCCGTCCCTACCTCGAAGGAGCGGTGTCAATGACACGATAAAAGCTAGGCAGGTGGCCATTCCAGATTTGGGACTCCCTTCACGTCCTGCGGGCGGGCTTTTATACTTGTTGGATAGTTCCGTTTTACTTGTGTCGGTTTTTGTGCTGTTAGTCTTCTTCTCTGGTCGGCAGCAGGCTTTGGGGGCTCTGTTTCGGTGCCTGCTGCCGCATCTCTTTCTCGGTTTAATCGGTCTAGTTCCATCCAGCTATCATGAGAAAACTACTCGCGTGTTGCGTAGCAGCCGTCGTTGTCGGCTTCGCACTGTATTTATGCCCAACTAAGCGACAGGCACCTAAGCCGGTCGCGGTAAAAAATGACGCGGTTCGCGTCGTAGCCCTTCCGATTGCTTCGGGAGACGTCGCGCAGCCTGCTGCTCCGAGCGAAAAGCTGGTGGTTGAAACGACCGATGCGAAGGTGGTCACGATCCCGTTGGCGCAGGCGTTTCCCGGACTTGAGAAGCCGAGCGATTGGCGCAAAGCCTTTGGTCAGACCACCGTCGTCTTTCATGTTGACGGGGTCGATTACAGGTTCGACGGTGCGATCGTGGATCATTCTACACGCCGGTCAGTTTGGATCGGCAAGGGGATTGCTCCCAACGATTCCATGGTGGTTTCGGCAACGAAGGATTTTGCCGACGCGGTCATTTTGGCTACGGGTGCGCCGGAGTATCAGGTCCATCTGGGCGGCGGTGAAGTTCGCATCGTCACGATCAAAAACAGCCACCCCTGCGGCTCCATCAGCGAGTACGCGCTGGCGCGGTATGAAACCGATTTGGCGACGGCTCACCTGGAGGACAAACAACCACACGTTGAACCGGATCTGAATGCCGAACCGCTCCCTGTCGCTACGGAATATTTGCCCGCGCCGGATACGACGGTGTATTACCACGACATTTGCCTCTTTTATCTTCCGGACTTGAAGGTGACGATGGGCTCCACCCCAGGTGAGGTCGAGAATACCTACGCAGCTTGGTTGGCTACCTGCAATTACGCGCTGGCCAACAGCGGCGTGAACAACTTCCGCTGGCGCCTGGTGGGCTCCTGTCCTGCTCCGGCTGATTACAACGCGGCACGCAAGGTTTATGATGGAACGACGGTTCACCTTACCGACGATCTGCACGCCATCTCTTACGCATCTGGGTCCGATTCGACTGATTCCAACCCGTCGCTCTACACGCTCGCAGAGGCCAAACGCACGGAATTTGCCGCCGATTCAGTTTGTTTTATCGTCGACGCCGGGCCGGCCAAAACCGTCGACTATGGCGGTATCGCTTGGCTCGGTTGGAACAACTCGGTTGTTTATCGCAGCAATGGCGTTCTGACCGTCGCGCACGAACTGGCGCATAACAGCAATTGCAACCACGACCGCGCAAACGCCAGCAGCGCTGCCGATGGTGATAATAAATATAACTACGGTTACACGTGGAAGCCGAGCAACACCTTCGATGTGTATATAAGCTCTGGTTACGGTGATATCATGAGTTACCTGGGGTCGCGTTGTACGCTCTTTGCCAACCCCAATATCTACTACGGAGTCTGGCGCTCCGGCACGGCGGCTTACGCGATCGCCACCGTGAACCATGGACCGGCTTCAGACTATTACACCTATAAGTACAAGGTCACTGGCCAGTCCGCCTTCCGCAACGGCGACACGTACATTCAAGTTGGTTATATACCTGTCATCCAAAATTCCGACGGTACGGCCGTCCTTGGCCCCACTACGGTGGGCAACTCGACGTACAATCGTCTCACCTATGACGAGACGACGGGCTATTGGTCGACCTCGTACTACGTCTCCGCGGCGGTCACGTACGCTGGCGATCCGACCGGTCTTCCCATCGGCAACACCAGAGCAGCTTACTGCGCCAAGACCCTGGAGGAGTGGGCACCGACTGTTTCGGCGTGGAAGACTGAGAAGCCACAAATCACGACCCAACCTGTCGCAACCACGGTCGCCAATGGATCTGACTTAACGCTGACCGTGGGCACGTCCGGCACTGTCACGAGTTACAAATGGTACAAAAACGGCGTCGAGATCGCCAACAGCAACTCAGCGATATACACCAAAGTCGCTTGTCGCAAAGCTGATGCGGGGTCGTTCTATGTTGTTGTGAGCAATACCTCCTCTTCGGTCACGAGCGACACGGTCGCCGTCACGGTCACCGGTGAGGATCCTGGAGTTGTTACTCCGACTCCGGACCCTTCTCCGGCGCCTGTCACAAGCAATCAAGGGGGAGGTGGCGCTTGCGGCCTCGAATACCTGGTCGCCCTTGCAGCCGTTGGCGTGGTTCGGCTGTTGAGGCGAAGATAATCCGGACGCTTTTCAGAAGGGGCGTTCCATCATCTCGTAAAGCCGGCGCCTTTTAGGTCGGAGAAACGTGGTAAGCGGACAAAATGTGCCTGCGGCTTCGTTGCAGGCACTTTGAGCGCGCGGTGGCTTGGCCCGGTTTGTCGGGGTAAACTGGCACAGTTCGAGAAAACCGATTGCTCTGGGGCTGCCGATCGCGTGTATCGTTTGCCATGGAAACTCCGAAAACGAAAAAACGTTTCAAGCTGGTGACTGCCCTCAGCGAAACGTTTGGGCTGAGCACCGCGGTAGCGTCGGTGGTCGCGTGTTTTATTGCGGGGATTTGCCTCCTTGCGGTGGTTTGGTTTGTGCGCTCCGCTCCGCCGCGGGTGGTCACTCTTTCCAGCGGTCCCGCGGGCAGCTCGGTGCAACGCGTGGCCGAATCCTACAAAAAGATTTTGGCCACGCACGGAGTGACGCTGCAGATTGTCCCTTCGGGCGGATCGCAGGCCAACCTTCAGGCGCTTCAATCTGCGGACTCCGGCGTCGACATCGCGTTTGTGCAAGGCGGGCCGGCGGCAGCGGAAGGCGAGAACTATGATAACCTGATTTCGCTAGGCAGCGTGGCCTACCAGCCGTTGTGGGTGTTTTATCGGAGCTCAACGCCGATCACTCGGCTGGCCGAACTTGAAGGAAAACGCCTCGCTGTGGGCACGGTGGGCAGCGGCTCGCGAGGACTCGCTCTCACTCTGCTCAAGGCGAACGGCATCACGGGAGCGCCCACGACTTTGCTCGACATCGACGCAGAGGAAGCGATGGCAGGTTTGATGGAGGGAAAGGTCGATGCGATTTTTCTGATGGGCGACTCGGCTTCGAGTCAGACGTTGCGCACGTTGATCCGCACCCCGAATGTCCAGCTCTACAGCTTCGTGCAGGCGGACGCTTACGTTAGGCGTTATCCGTACCTGAGCAAAATCGAGTTGCCGGAAGGTTCGATAGACTTTGGCAAAAATCTTCCCGCCCAGGACGTGCCGCTCGTAGGCCTCACGGTGGACTTGGTGGCGCGCAAAGGCCTGCATCCGGCGCTGTCGGATTTGCTCCTCGATGTGGCGCACGAAGTGCACGGCAGGGCGAGCCTGTTGCAGAAGCGCGGAGAATTTCCTGCTCCCATTGAGCACCAGTTCAAGCTAAGCGACGATGCGCTCCGCTATTACAAGTCGGGCCGCAGCTTTTTGTACCGGACAATTGGTTCATTCTGGCTCGCGAGCATGATCAACCGGATGCTCGTGGCGTTTGTGCCGGTGTTGCTGGTTTTGGTGCCGGCTCTGCGTTTTTTGCCCACGGCCTACAAGTGGAAGATTCGGATGAGGTTTTATTACTTCTATCGCCGGCTTCTCCAAATCGAAAAAGAAGCGCTCGGCGAGGTGCGAGGGGAGCGCGAACACGAACTGGCGAACCGGCTCGCCGAGATCGAAGAGGCCGTGAACCGGCTTAAGGTGCCAGCGTCCTTTGCGGATCAGTACTACGAACTAAAAGCTCACATCAAAATGGTGCGCGACCGCCTGAAAAGACCGATGCCGTCCGTTTGAGCTGACAGGTGTCGTGGAGCGAAGTGCAATTTAGGTTTAGCCAAAGAAGAAGTGCCAGGTGAGATCCTGCGCATTCGCGAGCTGCCCGACGACTTTATTGGGGACCGGTTTGGCTCAGTGGTTTCCAGGTCCAATGATCGCCCTCGGGTTCGATATGACCGAGGCCCGGCCACGCAAAGTGCATCGCGTAGACGAGCGGCTTTTCGTTTGCGGCGCGTGTGAGGATGCGGCGTTTGGTGGCCTGCGAGTCGGTAACGCGGCACTCGAACTTTGTGTACCAGTCCGGGTGGAGAAGCCCGATCGGATGCAGTACAAGGTCGGAGATATACAGCAGCTTTTGTCCCTTTGATTCCACCTGAACAATCATGTGGCCTGGAGTGTGGCCGGCGCCGAGGATTGCGGTGACGCCGGGGCGGACTTCTTTGTCGGAATTAATCAGTTCGACTCTGTCTTTGAGTGGGAGGAGTTGAGCGTGGGCGATGTCGATGAAGCTCGGCAGGGGTCGTCGATATTCACCGCGGAGAGGTCTGGCTTTTCCTGTGTCCAGAAGTCACACTCTTGTTTGAAGAGCACCCATTTGGCGTTTGGAAAGGCCGGGTTGCCGTCGTCCCCGAGTGTGCCGCCGATGTGATCAAGATGAGCATGGGTGATGATGACGGTGTCGACTTGTTCGGGTTTTACGCCTTTCACCGCGAGGGCTTCCATCAGGTGCGAGGGCTTCGTTTTTGTGGAGGTGCCGCCGGTGTCCACCAAAATGGTGTGTGTGGGTGTGCGCAAAAGCAGGGCAGCGTAGGGGCTTGGAATTTTGCCCTTGATAAGCGGTTCATTTTTGTTCGGCATCCCGTCGTAAAAAAGCCCGCACTCGGGTGCGGGATGGGTGGTCAGGAAAAGCCGTTGTATGCAGATGATCGGATTTCGCCGCGTCGAAGTTGTGGCGTTGGGAACTTATATCGATCTTTCCCATCAAGAGCGACTGCGCGAGAAGATATAGTGTACAGGAGGGGAGTAGTGATCGCGGTGCCCGGGAGGTGAGCGTCTTTGCTGCTTCTGAAAATTTTTGTCATGCGATTAGGTTGTCACCGGTTCAACGAGTTGAACGTCTGTGGTGTTGAATCCTTCGTTTTCCGCCCAAACTCCATTCCATGCGTTACGCGGCTCTTTTCTCCTGTCTGTGTGTCCTCATTTCGGTTCGGCTTGTTGCCGCTGACGTGCCGCCGTCGTCGGCTCCCGCCAAAATCCGTGTCGCACTGATCGGCGATTCGACGGTGACCGACAACGCGGGCTGGGGCCTCGGCTTTCAGCAATTCCTCGGTGATCGGATCGAGTGCCTCAATTTGTCCAAAGGCGGACGCAGCTCGATGAGCTTTATGAAAGAAGGCCGTTGGGCGGAAGCGCTGAAGCTCAAGGCCGACTACTATGTGATTCAATTCGGACACAACGATGAGCCTGGCAAACCCGACCGCTCGACCGAGATCGACGAGTATCGGCGCTACATGAATCAGTACGTTGACGAAGCGCGAGCGATCGGGGCCACGCCCGTGCTGGTGACTTCGCTGGTGCGGCGGCAGTTTGTGAAGGGCGATGACCACAAGATCGACTCGAGTTTAGCACCGCGCGTTGAAATTGTGCGGCAAATCGCCAAAGAGAAGAATGTACCGCTGGTCGAACTTCACGACAGGAGCAAAGAACTCTGTGAAAAAATCGGCCGCGAAGGTTGTTACGCGTTTAGCCCACAAAAGGAAGGCGGCGTTTATGACGGCACGCACCTCGACGCAAAAGGCAGCATGTTGTTTGCGCGTTTGGTCGTGGAAGAGTTGCGCAAAGCAGTGCCTGCGCTCGCGCCGGATTTGTTGCGAGATCCAAAGGCCACAAGCGTTGCCGCTCAGGAAACGAAGTACGATGCTGTAGTCTCATTCGATGGTTCGGGAACCCACACCACAGTACAGGCAGCGATCGATGCTGCTCCCGCAAACGGAACGAAGCCGTTTGTCATTCTGATCAAGCCGGGCGTGTACAAAGAGCATGTCTTTGTAGCCAGTGATAAGCCGTTCATCGCCCTGCGCGGTGAGGCGAACGAACTCGCCGCGACGGTGATCACGCAGGCGACAAATGTGGGCACTCTCGACGCGAAGGGCCGTAAAATCAGCACCCGCGAAAGCGCGACCGTGCTGATTCAGGCGTCGAATTTTTCGGCGGAAAATATCACGTTTGAAAACACAACGACCCGCGAAGAGCGCATCCAAGCGCTCGCGATGTACGTGGAAGCAGATCGTGCGGTTTTCAAAAATTGTCGTTTTCTCGGCTGGCAGGATACGCTGCGCGTGGACAAGGGCCGGCAGTATTTGAAAAATTGTTACATCGAAGGGCACGTCGATTTCATCTACGCGAGCGGCACGGCGGTTTTCGACCATTGTGAGATTCACTGCAAAGCCGATGGCTACATCACGGCGGTGTCCACCCCAGCAGAGAGCAAATTCGGTTTTGTATTTCTCGACTGTCGGGTGACGACCGCGCCGGAAGTGGAGAAAGGCGTTTACCTGGCGCGTCCTTGGCGCGAGTACAGCGCGACGGCGTTTCTTCGCTGCGAATTGCCTGCGAAAATTCATCCAGAAGGCTGGTATAACTGGGGCAAACCGGAGCGCGAAAAGACGGTTCGCTATTTCGAATACAAGAACACCGGTCCGGGAGCCGCGCCTGAGAAACGAGTCTCGTGGGCTCGTCAACTTACGGACGACCAAGCCAAGGAATACACCGTCGAAGGGATACTCGCTGGCAATGATGCGTGGAACCCCGCGCGTTGAGCGTGCGCTTCGATTCGAGATATCAAGAGGTCGTTTTTCTGACCTTCTCCATCCAGCGCTTTGCTTCTTTTTCGGAGCCTTCGCGGCGGGCAACTTCGGCCATCAGTTCGTGGGCTTTGATTTCGTCGCTCTTGATGGCCATCGCTCGCTTCGCGTACCGCCGGGCGGAGGTCAACTGCCCTTGCGCCAGTTCCTCGCGCGCCATGCTTAATAAAGAGTAGGGGTCGCGCTCTCGATAGCGTGACGCGCGCGAAAAATCCTGCGTTTTCGAACCAGGGTAGAAACCCTGGTTTCAACGCCGCGGGACCCCAAATGCGGGTTATAGAACCGCTAAATTCAAGGACAGGGCCGTGTAGGTTTGCGCGGGGAGGGCGCGCCTGTATTGTCACCCCTGATGGTCGTCGGTCGGAAAATCACGTCCAGCAGACTTTTCGATTACACGCGATCGCTCGCGCAAGCGCCGCGCGACGGCGGCGCCTTGTCATCCAACGATGAGCTAGAAAGCGTCCAAATATCTCCCGATGCGGAAAACGAAGCTTCGGTTGACGCGATGGGTTCGACTGGCGAACAAGACACCATCTCTAAACTGAGTTCGCGTGATCGCGAAGTTATCGCTCACGAGGCGGCTCACATGGCCGCGGCCGGGTCGTATGTTTCAGGCGGCGCAAGCTATACCTATCAGACGGGCCCGGACGGGAAGCGTTATGCCATTGGCGGCGAAGTTCAGGTCGATGTTTCTCCCATTTCCGGCAATCCCTCTGCAACCATTGCAAAGATGATAGCCATTCGCGCCGCGGCACTGGCGCCGGCGGATCCTTCCCCGCAAGATATTGCTGTGGCTGCAGCGGCTTCACGCATGGAAGCTCAGGCGCGGGCGCAGTTGAGAGCAGTGGATTTGGAGAGCATGCCCGGGGTGAAACGCTCGGTCGAGACTCGCTACAATCGGCTCCCTGCGTCGACGGGGACGTTGATCAACGCCAAAGCCTGAGTTTGCCGAGCCTTTCGCGATGAGGCGGGGACAAGTTCGCCGACGACTTGAAAACACGTCGTTCCCGCATCCATTGGGCAGCAACAATCCAGACAGCGCATGCTTCAGCTATCTTCTTTTGTGCAGCAGTTTCTACGGATCACTCATGGCGTAATGTCGATTTGGTTCGTTGCGCTGGCCTCCGTTTCCCTATGGCAAGCCGAGCTCCGTGCTGAAGATGCGGAAAACGCGAAAGCATGGCGCTCGGTGACGCGCTTTCGAGGAACGTTGATGGTGGACTATCAAGCGTCGATCGACGAACCCGACTTCGGAGATCATACGATCGACCGCTGGCGCGAATACGTGAATATCTCCTTTACGATGGCGGTCGTTCGCCCAAACGAATTGCCCCCAGAGCTGCCGCCGGGAATCCCGAAGGAAATGATCGCGCTCTACAAAGCCAACATGCCCGCGATGGAGGCCACTCCCCAGCTCACGTTTTTGGCCAACTCAGCGCGCGCATCTGGTTACGTAGATTACGTCGGTGATGGAACCTCTGATGCGAATCGTGGGCACTCGACCAATCACGGCGAGTTTAACGGACCGCCCGACGGGCTGGATGCGTTTAACCTGATGATAGATTTTGAAACCGGCAAATGGCAGCTGGCCTCCCCCGGTTTTATGAAAGACTCGTACTCCGTTGTTTCGGTAAGCCAGAGCAATCGGCCCGGGTACAGCGGCACGCGGGTATGGCAGGACAATCGAATTCAGAGTGCCGTCTTCGACGGAGAACTGAGCGAAAAACCCAGCACTATCGTGAAAGATCTTGCGATCGATACGTCTTCGCCTGATCGGCCCTCGCGGAAGAGCGGCCAAATTGGCCGTTTGATACTTCACCCGGAGTTCGACGACGTTGAGGTTGAGATCACGATTGAAGACTACGCAAAGTGGCGACCGCTCGGATTGCTATCGAACCCCAAGAAACCGGGAAATAATATTGTGGCTCGAGCGACGCTTCTTCCGAAAGGCGGGCGGGTGGAAGATTTGCCGGCAGTCAAAGAAGCTCGGTTTCGTCTGCTGGATACGTCGCGGGAACCTGGCGTGTGCATGAACTGGCCATTATCGGCAAACGATCGCGATCCGGATATGCGGCTGAGCGCGGCAGACTTTACTGGAACGCTTAGCGACGAAGATCAAAAATTCACGACGCCGCAGACCCGTCTCGACGAAAAGAAACGGCCCTTTGCCGAGGCAAAAATCGACAGCTATGATTTTGGAGGGAAGTGCGGGTTGATGGTCACGTTCTTATTGGCTGACGGCCGTGAAATTGTCGGTGTGATGAAGGGAGAGGGCGGAGGCGAGGATATCGTGCGGGTGCCGAAAACGAACGGTGCCGATTGGATCGCGGAGGCTTGGCGCAAGGAGCACGATGTCGTGAACGTCTCGTCGAGCGACGATGAAGAAAAAGTCGAGGGCCAAGCTTCGAACGGCGACGGCTTCACGCTTTACGAGGAATACCGCGGGTGGTCTGTGAATGGCCAGCGCGTCGAGGGGGATCCGACGAAGAAAGACTTTTTCGTCCAGAACCTCATTGGACCAGATGCGAACAACGGCATTCGGCTCTTCGAGGCGCTCTCACAACTGCGCGTGCACTCGAAGCTCCGACGTAGCGAAATGTCAGAAACGAAGCGGCTCATGAACGGGAACCATCGCGAAGGTCCACATCGTGTCGACCAGCATGGCGTGTGGGTGAAAGTGTTTTCGAAATCGGCTTTGGGAGACGACGGCGCGTCGACGGTGATGCTGAAGTCAGGTGTGGCTGGGCGTCCCGGTTTAGTAAAGGGAATCGGAATTCTCGCACGCAATGACGCGCAGAGTGTATTCAACAAGCCCTACAACCTGGCGTTGAGCGATACGGCGATGGCGTTCGACCGCGCGATTGCCCACGAGCTTTTTCACTCGGTTGGGGTGGAGCATCATGGTTCGGGTGACTACCGGCAGATCCTTGGATTTGTTTCGCCAAAGAATCCTTTCAATAAACTTGGAAAACCGTACTACGGGCCCTCGATGGACAAGCCGGTCGAGCTTCTCGACGAAAAAGGCACAGATATAGCCGCGCGAGATTACGAAGGTTATCGCAAGCTGCGCGAGATGTACGATGGATTCATGCGTGAGCGTTATATTGCGGAAGGGAAGGAATTCCTAGCCAAGCGCCAGGGCTACGACATTCCAATTAAAACGCCGGAGCAATATGCTGATATGATGATCGAGGTGCTGGCGATCTTTTGCCTGATGCACATCGACGGTGCGGTCGGCGTCGAACACGGGGAACATTCCGGCCAAGAGCGCTGTTTGCTGCGCTACTATTTCGCGCGGTTCTACGAGATGAAGAGCGGCAAAAAAGGTTATTACATGGTAACCCCTGGCACGGAGCGGATCGGCTTGGAGCTCTGTCGTGACGGCAAAGGCACGGGTGTGAATGCGCCCGGGTTTAAACCACAATCGCGTTACGGCGACGCCGCTTCGGGCGCGGGCGATTGTTTTTCTCAGATCTGCCCGAACGACGCCATACCGCCAAGAAAGACCCAATGATAAAATTCATTCGTCAGCTTAACCACTCCATACTGCTCGCCGCTTTCGTCTTTGGGCCGTCGGTCGGGCGGATTTGGGCGGTTGAAAATTCCTCCGCTTCTCAAATCGATATTTCTATAGGAATTTCCGGAGTGTCGGAGGGCGTGATCGAGCAAGGCGAACCACTGAGAATCAAGGTGCAACTCGCCGCTTCCACAGAATCGAAAAAACCGATCGAAATCTCCAACGACTCCGGCAGTTGGGTGGACTTGATTTCGGTGCAACTGGTGAGAGCTGGCGGAGGCCCGGGTTCAGCTCTGCGCGCCGAAGTGGTGGGCAAAACCGCCGAAAGTCGCGCTGTGCTCGATCAAACTAGGGTGGCCGGCGCGCTGTGGCGAATCTCCGATGAGGTGACGCGTGGGGTGGTGCCCGGAAGCTATGTGGTGCGTGCAAGTTTGCATACGGGTGGAGGTTCGGGAAGCGGCACGGAAGTCGTTTCGGATGATGTGCCCCTGACAGTTCTGCCTCCGAGTGACGTTTCGCGGGTGGTGGCTCGTGCGGTGAACCGGGCGCAGGACGCTCTCTTGCGCGATCAAATTGAAATGGCTGCGGCGGAAATCGACCGCGTGCTCACGCAAAAGCCCGACGAGCCTGAGTTGCTCCTCCTTCGAGCGATGATTTGTGAGCGTGCCGGCAATCCTGCGGCGGCTCTTATTTGTGCGTACCGCTTGGAGAAGAACCGCGGTAAAGCGTTCGGCGAACCCGCAACGGAGGTCGAAGAGCTCCTCGCTCGGCTCAATCTGGCCATACGCTCTCTGGAAAAGCCGAACGAATCTCTACCGGCTTGGTCCTGGCCGCCCTCCGTTGTTTTTCCAACGACGGATGGGCCGGAATCACCGCTCAGTCCTGATCTACAGAAGCAGCTCGGCGTGGCGGGTCCGATGCGAAAGTAGGCGAACCGTTTTCTTACGACAAAGAAGTATTTAACCCTGCGGGGCGTTTAAGGACGTTAACGAGGGGGTAACTTTTGTTCGGGGCCTTCGTCAGATTGATGCGTAGGAAGGAATCCCGCTTTTATTCGAGCATCATGAAAACTCTATCGCTTTTAGGTTTTTCCATGTTTGTGGCTGCGGTTGCGTGGGGAGCAGATTCGGTTCTCCCCGCGACCGGCGAATATTTTTCAGAAAAACCGGTGCTTCTTCCGGAAATGAGGGTGAGCGAGAAAACGGAGCGCCGGAAAGTGTACGAGGCGAAAGTGGAGGTGCTTTCGAGTTCCGCGTTCAAACGCCACTCGATTAGCTACGTCGAAGTTCTCGAGGCGGCTTACGACACTTCAAAGTTCGACCTTGTGAAATGCCTGCTGGAGAAGAAAGCGTATCGCGAGACAGTCGCCAAAGATCAGCCCTTCTACTGCAACTACGGCGCCGCGAACGTCGAGGTGAAGATCAACTGGCGGTCTTCGGAAAAAGGGGTTTTCGGAGGAGTGATGACCCGTGGTTCTGGTGCGACAACCAAAGGCTTGGGCTTCGACTACACGACCCGTGAGATCACGCTTTCGCCGGATGCGCCGTTCCAATTTCTTTTGCACGCTTCGGGTGCTGCTCTGAGCGGATTTCCCTCGAAGAAAACCGCTGCTGCCATGAAGGAGAGGGTGGGAAAGAAGGAAGCGGATGCGGTGAGCAAGCACGTCGAGTTCGAACTTCAATTGCAGGATTTAAATCGGTATTACGCGACGTTCACTGGCGCTCCGATTATGTCGCCGCTCGACGCGGTGCACGCGCTAGCGATGTTTGGCCACACGCCTCACAAAGACATCGTACTAAAAATCCTGAAGCGGCACGGTCTGTCCGCGAATGACGCGCAGTTGGCGAAAGCGCTGAGCTCTGAAAAAGTGAAACGTGATGGGCGCGCTGGCGTGTTCGAATTGGCCTACCGCCTCGTGGACGGATACTCGGCCCTGGGGTATTCCGACGCGATTGATGCGGAAAATGACGGAAGGTACACCGAAGACCTTGTCCGTTATCAGGTGGCCGACGGTCTGAATCAGAAAGACCACGCCGAATACGAAGCGATGCTGGAGCGCATTATCATCGAAGCTCCTGGTCATATTTAAAAGTTCGGGTTCGAGCCTGCGCCGATGAACTACAGCCTTCTGTCGAGTAGCTGCGGACGAACTGGGCATTTTTCCCGGTCGGAGCGTGCTTGACCCCTCTTCACGGCTGAGGCATTTGCTTGGCCAGCCGAGTCGCTTTTGTTGCCCCATGACTTCCCCGACCTCTCGCCGCTTACTGGTGGTTGAAGATGAACCTCTCGTCGCCAACGGCCTGATCATGGTGCTTCGGCGCTTGGGCTATACGATCGCCGCGCTGGTCGACAACGGCGAGGAAGCGGTGAAGCTGACGTTCTCCTTGGTTCCCGATCTCGTGCTCATGGATATCAGCTTGAAAGGCCAAATGGATGGCGCCGAGGCGGCCCGCCAGATACGCATCACGACGGGCCGGCCGGTGGTTTTTCTCTCGGGCCATTCCGATCCGCTCACGCTAAAAAAAGCCCGGGAATGCGAGCCTTATGGCTTCATTTTAAAACCGTTTGGCGAACGAGAATTATTGGTCCAAATCGACTTGGCGATTCACCGTCACCAAGTCGAGACGCAGCGGGAACTCGCGCGTCGCGAATTGGAAATTGCCCACGAAAATCTCAAGAACATGCGCGGGCTCTTGCCGGTGTGTGCTGGTTGCAAGAAAATCCAGGAGGCCGACGGCAAATGGCTGGGCTTGGAAGATTATTTCAAGGCTCACGCCAACGTCGAATTCACGCACGGCTTTTGCCCGGATTGCGAAAACCGGCTTTACGGCACGCACTCGCGTCCGCCGTTCCCGTATGTGCTCCCGATCATGAATCCGGCCGAGCAGGAGCAACTGCCGTTAACTGTCGAGCCTACATCGTCCGACGAAGAAAATAAAAAACCCGCGACCGGAAAGCCGCGGGTTCGAAAGAAAGAAAAGGGAGATCAGCCTTAGGCCTTCTCGACCAAGCCGGCCTTAATGGCCTTGACCGAAACGAGAACGCGCTTCGTGCCGCCGTTGGCGAGCTTGATGCGAATGCGCTGAAGGTTAGGCCGGAATTTGCGTTTCGTGATGCTCGTCACGTGCGTGCCGATGCCGCCGCTCTTCTTGGACTGACCTTTACGGTTAATGCTGCTGCCCTTAACGGGGCGTTTGCCTGTGATTGCACAAATTCTGGCCATGGTTTCGAGTTGTTTAAAGGGTCGTGAGTAAAGGGCGGGCGCCTCGCGAAGCAAGGGGAATCTTTTGAGAGCGGCTGATTAGCGTAAGCCCCACAAAACCTGGAACTTCTGGCCGAGCTGCTGCAGCAGTTGGAGCAGGCCGAGCTTGCGTTTGCTCAGGTGTGCGGCCTCGGCGGCGACGGTCGACGACATGAAATCGGCCGCCCGTCGAATCAGGAACGCTTCTTGGGTCTCGAGCGTCGGTTGGGCAAAGCCGCCTTCGCGCAACGCGTCCGCCAGCCAATCCCAACAAACGTGACACGTGAGGTCCTGGTGTCCGGGCCGGGCGAGCAGGTCGTTCGATTGTTGGTGCCGAAAGTAGGCCCGCGCCGTTCCTGCCGGCTGCGCCTCGATCAGTTCGCGCCAGCTTTTGCCGTAGTCGAAGGCGATGAAGAGCCCGGTCCACGGCTGCGAAACGATTTCTTTCGCGAGTGCTGTCGCCGCCAGCGGCAGGTCGAGGCTGTAGCCTTCGGGCGCATGCGTTGGAAGTTGCGCCGGCAGCTCCGCGGTCGTCGGCGCGAGGGCGATTTCGCGAAGTTGACCGTCGATCCACTGCACGCCGAGCTCGCGCCATCGTCCTTCGCTCAACCTAAATCGCCGAAAAGGCTGCGCGTCGAACAGCTCGTTGGAAAACACCACGCATTTGCCCTCAATCTCAAGAGGCTCACCTACGCGAATCGTTCGCACGGCTCCGAACGTATGCTGCGCGCTCGCCAGAATTCCCCCGGAGGGTTCCGCGCCGATTTCTACAAAGGTGTATTCAGAAAGTGCATTCACGCTCAGCAGCGAGCGACACGCCGCATGGACGAGTTCGCCGAACAGCGCCCCGGTCGAACTCGCCGTGAAGAAATCCGTGCCTTGGCCGTAGCCGACGCGTTTTCGTTCGCCGCGATAATAGCCGAGCTGGGGGTGATACAGCGCCAGTTGCATGAACCGCTCGAAGGGCATCCGCTGCTCCGCGTCCGCGCACGCGGTGAACGCGTCGACGAAGGCAGGCGAGGGTAGGGTGTCCTGTGGCGGTGGTTTTGGCATGAACCGTAAGTTGCCGAGATCTTTCTCAGCAGACGTGGTTTGGCCATCTGTAAATTCAGACGGGCGCTTGCGAAAAACTTTTCAGTTTAGGGGTTGGTCGAACGAACCCATTTACAAACCGTCCCAGATCCGCAAAGTCGCGGGATGGTCAAACGAATCCTCACCATTGCCCTGGGCGTTATGCTCGGCAGTTGCGTCGCCTTGGGCGTCGCGAAGCTGGCATTCCTCTGGGGCCTGTTTTCCGACAAGGAGCTCGATCGCTCTTCGGAATATGTGCGGGAGGTCCTGCAGTTGGTGAACGAGAACTACGTCGACGAAAAAAGCGCGCAGTACAAAAATATCACGCACGCCGCCATCCATGGCATCGCGGACTCGCTCGACCCGCACTCCGAATTCATGGAGGCGAAGGACTACCAGCTGCTCCAGGAAGACATCAGCAGCGAATTCGGCGGCGTGGGCATCCAGATCGAGATGCGCAAATCGCACGTGATTATCGTGGCCCCGCTGGCCGGGAGCCCGAGTGAGCGCGCCGGCATTCAACGCGGTGACGAGATCATCAGCATCGATGGCCAGAAGCTCGAAAAGCCTTCCGTCGACGACATCGTCGGCAAACTTCGTGGCAAGCCCAAGACTCGCGTCAAAATCGGTTTCTACCGGCCGAGCGCCAAACGCGATTACGAGGTCACGATCGTCCGCGAGATGATCAAGACCGACAGCGTGCGCGACGTTCAGGTTCTTCAGGACGGCATCGGCTATTTGCAAATCACGCAGTTTACGGAGCGCACTGGCGAAGAATTCATCAAAGCCCTCAACAAGTTGGCTGAGCTAAAAGCCTCCAGCCTCATCATTGATCTCCGCAACAACCCCGGCGGTTTGCTCGACGCTGCGGTGGCCGTGGCTGAGCCCTTTTTTAAGAAGGGCGAAATCATCGTCTACACACAGGGCCGCAAGCCCAACGATCGTGAGGACTACAAAGCCGAGTCCGACGAAGTGCCGCTCAACGTGCCAGCCGCTGTTCTCATCAATGCCGGCAGTGCCAGCGCCGCCGAAATCGTTGCAGGCGCGCTGAAGGACACGAACAAAGCCGTGATTGTCGGTGAAAGGTCGTTTGGCAAGGGCTCGGTTCAGTCGATCTTCAAGCTTAAGAACGGCGAGGGCATGCGCCTGACGACTGCGCGCTACTACACGCCGAGCGGCGTGACGATTCACGAGAAAGGTGTCTCGCCCAATGTCGAGGTCGTGATGACCCCGGAGGACGATCAAAATCTCCGTCTCCAACGCGCGCGCCGCGACGTGAAAGACCCCGAAGAATTCAAGGAGCGCTTTGGCTTCGCGCCGATCGAGGATCGCCAATTGCAGGCCGCGATCGATGTGTTGCGCGGTGTCATGATCCTGGAGGACCGGCGGCCCGGCAACGGTCCGGCGCCAGCGACGCCGATGCCGCCTTCCAAGAAATGATTCTCGGGATCGAAACTTCCTGCGACGAAAGCGCGGTGGCCGTGTTCGACCGATCGCGCGGTTTGGTCGGGGAGTGGGTCCATAGCCAGATCGTTTTGCACGGACGTTATGGCGGCGTGGTGCCGGACCTCGCGACGCGCGAACATCTGCGCACCCTCGGCCCGCTGCTTGAACGGGCGAAGCCGCTGACCGACGATTTTCGTTCCGTGGACCGCTTGGCGGTAACGAATGGTCCGGGTCTGGCCGGCTGTCTCGCGATCGGCACCGCTGCGGCGAAAGCGTTGGCGTCGTCGCTGAAGTGTCCGCTGGTGGGCGTAAATCACCTGCGCGGCCACGCGTTTTCTCCCTTTATCGCGCTGCACGCGGAGGCGCCGGAAGCGTTCGAACAAAAATTCGCGGCGCTGCTCCCGCACCTCGGGCTGATCGTTTCCGGCGGCAATACGTTGCTCTTCCGCCTCGATCAGGAGCGGAAAATCACCGTGATCTCCTCGACGCGCGATGACGCGGCGGGCGAGGCACTCGACAAAGGCGCGAAGCTTCTGGGACTTGGTTATCCTGGCGGACCGCTGATCGAAAAAGAAGCGTCTCAAGGAAAGGCCGACGCCTTCGATTTTCCCCGCGGCATCGGCCCCCGCAGTGAACTCGATTTCAGTTTTTCCGGCCTGAAGACCAGCCTGCGTTATCTCTTGGAAAAGATGTCGCCGGAGGAAGTCGCCGCGCGCATGCCCGACCTTTGCGCCAGCTATCAACAGGCGGTGATCGACGCGCTGGTTCGGAAAACGCTCGGCGCCTTGGAACAAGAGCGCTACGCGAGCATCGGCTTGTCCGGCGGCGTGGCTAACAACCGCACGTTGCGCGCAGCCATGGAAAAACTCGGTGCGAAGAGACGGCTGCCCGTGCTCATTGCCCAACCCAAGCACACCGGCGACAATGCTGGTATGATCGCTTTTGCCGCATGGGCCGATCCAACCGTTACCGCCAGCGTGCCGGCGGCCGCGCTCAAGATCGAGCCGAGTTTGGCTCTGGCTTAAACGCAACCCGCAGCCGATTCTGCCGGCGCGAACGGGCGGAAGCAGGCTGGGATCTGCGCGGAAGTTCCGACTGCGGTGCGTTGGGAAGAAACAATCCAACAACGGCCGAACGCTTCGCCGCAGGATAAACTGACCTCACCGCAGCGAACCTCGGCGTCCTCGCAGCGACCTTTTACCTGACCGCAGCAAAGACGAACCAATTCACACTGAGCAGGCGCATCTTCGCAGTGAGAGTCGACAGCCTCGCAGTGAAGGCCGACAGCGCCGCAGAGACATTCGACATCCTCGCAGGAGCGTTCGACCGTGTCGCAGGTCGTTTTGACAGCCCTGCTATTGAGACTAACGCCGTCGCAACGCGGTTCGACGCTCTCGCAATCGAGATCGACAGTCCTTCAGCGGCCATCGACGTCGTTGCAATCGACGTCGACGGAGCTGCAATGAGCATCGACGTTCTCGCAACGCGCGGGGAAAGTCCTGCAACGAGCATCGGCGTTCGCGCAATGAACGTCGGCGGTGCCGCAATCGACGTCGGCAGAGCTGCAACTCGCCTTGAAAGAGGCGCAATCGCCACAAACACCGCTGCAATCTCAATAAGCATCGCTGCAATTGAGACCACGCTGCTGCTATTGAGACCGACAGCGCCGCAATGAACTCCGGCAGCGATGCAATTGACAACAACAGCGTGACTTACGCGTTTTGCGCAGAAATCGGAGACTCAACCGCCCAAAAGATGGCAAAAGCGTCCTAGCCCTTGTTCTCCTGCTCAAGTTGTCATCCCAAGACAACTGCGCACGGCGTTTAGCCAAGCCGATGCGTGCCGGGACGGCCCGCACCACCTCGGAGCTTGTTGCATCCAAGGCGGAACGCGTCGTCCCTGGAACATTCGTTTGGCGTTGTCCGTTTGTTCGACGTCGCTCAGCGCTTTGATTTCGCCCTCGCTTTTCGAGACGTACTATCGGTTCGGCAAAGCGCTGAGGAGCGCGGGTGGCTACGGCAGTTTGAAAACCTTGCGCAGTTCGTCGATCGCGCTCTCTGGCATCGGCACCAAAGGTCCGAGTGGTCGCGCGAGCAGCAGCGCTTCGGCGGTGGCTTCGAGCACTTCGAGACGATCGAAGGCTTCGAGCAACGTTCGGCCGACGACCACGGCGCCTTCGTTGGCGATGAGCACGACAGGCGTTTTCGGAATCGAAAGGGCCGAGGCGATTTGCGCGGCATCTTCCACGATGCGCAAAAAGGGCAGGCGGGGCGCGTCGTTGAGCACCACGTAGCTCTCAGGAATGGTTCGTGTGCTCAGCGGCGCAGGCGTCATGCAAAACGCCGAGGCGTGTGCCGGCTGGGCATTGATGATCGCGCCGATTTCCGGATGGCGCGCGTAGATCTCGGCATGAAGTTTGGCGGCGCGGCTTGGTTGGCGTCCGGCCGTGCAGGCGTTGCCGCGCACGCGCACGAGACCGGCGGGCTGAACTTCGAGGCGATCGCGGCGGCGGGGCGTGATCACGAACTCGTCCTTGCTGGTGCGTGCGGAAAAAGCGCCCGCCGTGCTGATGAGAAGGCGTTGCTGATAGGCGCGGTGAAGGAAACGGCAGATTTGTCCGCGGAGGTCGCGTTCGTCGTTGCTCGGTTCCTTCGGCGGCAGCTCGCTGAAAGCGGGTGCGGTTTGCACCGCGAGCGCATCGGCTTGCAGCACCTGCAACGAACCCAGTTGCGCGGCGCGGATGAGAGTTTGCGCGGCAAATTCGAGCGTTTCGAAACGCTGGAAGGCTTCGCGCAAGTCGCGGCCGCCGATCACCACGCCGTGATTTTCCAAGAGAACGCAATCGGCACCGGCAGCGAACGTCGCAGCGATGTTGTCGCCTAGATCTTGCGTGCCCGGGCAGGCGTAGGGCGCGAGGGCGATTTTGCCGCAGACCTCGTGCACGTGGGATTGCACGCGTGTATCAGGAATCTGGCGACAGATGGAAAAAGCGACGAGCGCACCGGGATGCGCGTGGACGATTGCCTTGATGTCAGGGCGGCGGCGGTAGATCTCGGCGTGAAACGGGAACTCGGAGGAAGGCGGGTGCGCGCCCTCGCGTTTACCGTCGGCGAAAACGCGGACGATGTCGTTGGGTGTGAGCGCGCCCTTGTCGACGCGCGACGGCGTGATCCAAATGCTGCCGTCGGGATCGAGGATCGACAAATTGCCGCCGGAGGTGGTCGTCATACGGTAGCGGTAGATCCGCTGCATGGTGGCGACGAGTTCTTCGCGTGGGTGGAGCCAGTAGTTGTCCATAGAGATTGGATAAAGATTTTATAAAACCGCGAATAAACGCAAATGGACGCCAATGATGAGAGAGCAGAGCGTCAGCGGCCGGTTTGACATTTTCCGTAGAAAAAGGGCAACAAGATTGTGCCTCTGCGACTATTCGCGTTCATTCGCGGTTGAACGTAACAGTCACCCGACCGGATTGATCAGACGCCCTTCGGGCAAAGCGATGCCGGCCGCGCGCAGTTGTTCGTCGGTGGAGTCGCTCACCAGGCGGAAGTTTTCCTCCCAATGGGCGACGCAGTGCGGCGTACTGCGGTTGAGCTTCGTGGCGTCGATGCAAAGGTAGGTGCGGGCGGCTTTCTCGAGCACGGCGCGTTGTAGCCGAACCACTTCTTCGTGAGAATTCCAAACACCCTCGGTATTTATCGCTTCGGCACCGAGAAAAGCGGCATCGATTTTCCAGCCGGAAAGCGCCGACACCGCGTGGTCGCCGAAGAGCGTGGCCTGCCGGTTGAGGAAAATGCCGCCGAGCAGATGGAGCGAAATGCCCGGCGCACCGCCGAGGACCGACGCCACCGCGAGGCTGTTGGTCACGACGGTGATGGAGTGGTTTTTGCGGCGGGTGAGCAGACGCGCGAGCGCGAGCGTGGTGGTGCCGGCGTCGAGGAAGATGGTGCCGGAAAGAGGAACGAGCTTGATCGCGGCGCGTGCGATGCGCGATTTGGCGGAACGGGCGCGCTTGGTGCGTTCGCCGAGCGAGGCAAAGGAGCTGTTGTAATCGGCGAGTGCGCCGCCGTACGTGCGTGTGATGTGGCCGTCGGCCTCGATTGCCGCGAGATCGCGCCGGGCGGTGGCCTCAGAAATTTCAAAGACCCGGCAAATATCGGCGAGCGGAAGAAAACCATCGCGGCGAACCAGTTCGCGCAAACGCTCACGACGCGCTTCGACGATGTGGAGGGGAACTCGCATGTCAGTTGCAGCATGGCGAACTTATGATTGGCATCAATCGTATAGTTGCGCGTGCATGCAACAAAAAAGCGCGCCCGAAAAGAGCGCGCCGTTTAGGAGAATTCTCGCGGCTGTTTAGTGGCTACCGCTCTTGATCGCGACTTCGCCGGTTGAGCCGCTGAGGCGCCCCCAGAGGAAGCCGTACGCCGCGATGCATATGAAGCAGGCGAACGGCATGAGGAAGGCGATCGACATGTTGTAGATGTCGCCGAGGTGACCCATCACCTTCGGCATCAAGGCGCCACCGGTAATCGACATGACGATGAACGCGGATGCTTTCTTCTTCGATTGGGCGCTGAGCCCGTGAATGCCGAGAGCGAAAATCGTGGGGAACATGATCGACATGAAATAGAAGCTGAGGAAAACCGCAGCGACGGAGATCCAGCCGAGTTTCATGGCGACGATTCCACAAAGGACGACGTTAATGGCGGCATAGGTGCCCAGGACTTTGTGCGGCGGTACGCGTTTAAGAATGGCGGCTCCCACGAAACGACCGATGGTGAACAAGAGGAAACCGACATAGCCCTGGAGACGGCTGGCGCCTTGTTCGTTCACGAAGTTCAACCCGTCACGCAGACTCGTGTGACCGCTGATGGGCCACAAGCTGGAGATCTGCGCGCTGATCGCAGGCATCTCGGAAATCACGTAGTTGATGAAGAAGCTGAAAATGCCGGCTTGAGCTGCCACGTAGAAGAACTGCGCGAGGGTTGCACCGGAGAAATGGGGATGCGCCCAAATGCTGAGGCTGCTGATGGTCTTCGATTTTGAAAACAGTGCCGGCGCGGTGAGCAGAACCACAGCGGCGATCGCGTAAGTCACGTAGCGGATTCCGTCGGGACCCACGCCGCAGAAAGGAAGAATGGCGTTGAGCACGAGATAGGCCGAGAGTCCCAGCGCGGCGACGTTCAAAAACATCAGCGAGAAGATGACGCCTGGTCCACGCATCTGGTTGTTGACGGCGATTGGTGTCGGTTCGTCTTCTTCGCGATAGTAATCCTGAAAACTGAAATCCGGCATCGGTGCGAAGAAGAACAGCACCGCGAGAATGAGCACGACCACGCCGACGCCAGCGTAAGGAATCCAGAGTTGTCCGTGGGCGACCTCGACGCCGCCTTGAGAATAGAAAAACGCGCCACCCACAACCGGCCCTAACATCCAACCCACACCGTTGAAGGATTGCGCGAGATTGATACGCGTAGCGGCGAAAGTCTTTGGTCCAAGAATTGTGGTGTAGGGATTGGCCACGGTCTCGAGCACCGTCAGGCCCATCGCGATGGCGCAAACGCCGAGGAGGAACGCCCAAAATTGTGAGATGTGGGTCGCCGGGATAAACCAAAATCCGCCAATCGCCACCATTACCAGGCCCATGATGATGCCGCCTTTGTATCCGATTCGGCGCGTCAGCAAGCCTGCCGGAAGCGCCATGATCGCATATCCCATATAGTGGGCGAATTGCACCCAAGCCGATTGCGCCTTGGTGAGGTGCAGCTGGTCTTGGAAATGTTTGTCCATCGTATCGATCATTCCATTACAGAAGCCCCACAGCAGGAACAGGGACGTGACGAGGCCAAAGGTGAAGGCGAGGCTTTTGCCGTCTGGGCTGGTGAACAAGCCGGTTTTTTTATCAGAGCTCATGGGGGAAGCAGGGTGGTTGTGATGCGAAATACCGCCTCAGAGCAGAAGGGCGGTGACTAAAAAAGCGGGGAAAGGGTGGGGAGGAAAGCGGGGGTGAAGCAACTGAAATGGTCCGTTGGC
The DNA here is from genome assembly GCA_047600805.1 of Nibricoccus sp. Lineage (GTDB taxonomy): Bacteria > Verrucomicrobiota > Verrucomicrobiia > Opitutales > Opitutaceae > JADKHC01. The sequence continues at coordinate 2,157,169 of JASGKG010000001.1, read as the reverse complement.
AGGGGCGCAACGGACCAGAATTTTTCGACTACGAAATTCGAGGGCGAGCACGGAGGCGAAATATTTGTTAACCACTTATGCGCACTGAGGAGCACTGATACCGGATTGGATTTCCGGATAAGTGTGAATCAGTGAACATAAGTGGTTGAGGAATTCGTCCGCGTGGTTCCGTGTGGTCCGTGGTTGAGGAACAAACTTAGAACGGCTTGCCGTCGGCTTTGGTGCCGCAGAGCGACACTTCTAGGCCGAGTTCGCGGGCGAGCGCCGCCTTGGCGTAGAGAGCCAGATCGGCTTCCTTCGCGGAATTCGCGTAGACCACCTGGATGTGGTTGGCCTTGTGGCGAGCCATCATCTGATCGCGCGAAACGCCGTAGGTGACCGCGTGCATGATCGGCCATTCGACGGTGGTCTCTTTCCAGCGGCGTTCCGTTTCCTCTTTCGGCAGCGTGATGACCTTGGCGCGGCCGAGGTCCATCTTGAGCTTGCCCTTGTCGATGAAGACGCGGCTCCAGACGATTTCGCCGGGTTTGGCGATACCGCGGAGCGTGCCGCCGCCGAGGCGGAAATACATTCCCGGCTGGCGCAGCGAGTCGCTGCCTTTCCAGCCATCGATGTGGTGGGCGGCCGGTGCCGAACCAGAGATCAGGAACACCCAAACATATTCGTCGGTCGTGCCGCTCTTGTCGGGATCACCCCAGCGCAAGTCGTGCAACGTGTTCTCGACCGGCTGGCCGAGCGCCTTGTGAACGCGATACGTGAGTAGGCCGTCGAGACCGGCACACTCATCGACCTCGTTGAAGTGCGGGATCGGTTCGCCTTGGCGGATGATCGAGCCATCGGCGCGTTTGACTGGCGGGCGGTCGGAGTTGTTGAGCGTGCCCTCAACCAAGTCCGAGGCTGGGATGAGGTCCTTGAGTCCCTGTTGGTATTGAATGCCGATCGCGTCGCAGCCGAATTCGTCGGCGATGCGGACGGCGGCAATGTACATCTTGCACTGCTGAATGACTTGGGCGGGTGTGAGCTCGGTCGCTTCGTCCGTGCCGAAGTGAAATTTTAGGCCTTTGGACTGGTACCAGTTGAAAACTTCCGTGGCTTCCTCGTCGGAAACCTGCGTGGCTCCGTAATAGAGCGCGGACTGCGAGAGACGTTCCTTGTAAACGCCGGTGGGGAAAAGCAATTCGTCCGGGATGATGGCGTTGTACATGCCCATGCAGCCCTCGTCGAAAATGCCCATGATGGCTTTGCGGCGCTTGAGTTCGGAGGCGATTTTTTTGGCGGTAGCGGCGGCTTTGGGCGGGACCGCGCATTTGGCGAGCGGCTTCACGTGAGCGGTCTTGTGTTTCACTTCGCCCGTCTTCAGCCAGGAGGCGAGGCCGTCGAGAAAGAACGCGTCGTCAAAGTTTTCGCTCCACAACGTGGAATATTTTACGCCGGCCTTCGTGAGGCCGCCGTTGAGATTGAGCATGCCGACGAGGCCGGGCCACGTGCCGGACCAATTAGCGACGGTGAGGATCGGGCCTTTGTGCGAAATGAGGCCGTGGAGAACGTGGTGCGAGTACTGCCAGACGGATTCGGCGACGATCAGCGGAGTCTCGGGATTGATATTGGCGAAGACCTCCATGCCTTCCTTTTGCGAGGCGATGAAGCCGTGCTTGAGTTCGGCTTTGTAAGGATGTGCGCGAACGAGTTTCGCGCCCATGGCTTCGACGGCGGCGGTGAGTTGGGCCTCCATCGCGGCTTGAGCAGGCCAGCATTTTTCGTTGGCCGATTGACGCAGATCGCCGCTGGCGACCAGGAGAACTGTCTTTGATTTTTTCATAAACGGAAAGCGGAAGCGTTTTGTAACTAGATATTCTCGACGGGAGAAAATCGGGGGCGGGTGAGAAAAAGCGCGGGTACTCTACAGGAACGCGAAGCTTCCGGGAATAGATGAAACTGGCCTCATGATGGATAATATTGGCAGACCTGCACCGATCCGTAAACATGGCCTGCTATGGAAAAAGTGCCTCCGCGCGCGCCGTCGAATTTGTTGTCCCAGCAAGTGTCGGGATCGCGTTACTTTTTCCTGCGTCTGGCGCCGGGAGGGAAAGGCGTGGTCGCGCTGGGCGGCCGTGAGCATTGCAATCCGGACTACCTGATCGAGCGCAAGGAGTACGCGTATTACGTTTTAGAATACGTCGCGGCGGGCAGGGGACACGTGAAGCTGGACGGCAAGGACCACGAACTTTCGGCGGGCTCCGTGTTCACCTACGCACCGGATACCTCGTGTTCCTTGCGGACGAATCCGCAGAACCCGATGGTGAAATATTTTCTCTGTTTCAGCGGTGACCGGGCGCCGAACCTGTTTGCGCGCGCCGGCATTACCGTGGGACAGGTTCGCCAGCTGGCGGCGCACGGCGAGATCCGCAGCGTATTCGAAGACTTGATTCGCGAAGGCCAGCACACAGGCCGCCACACCCGTGAAATCTGTCGCCTGCTCGTCGACCTGCTCGGGCTGAAGCTCGCTTCCACCTTGGAAGAAAGCAGAACGGCGGGCGGCCTCGCGCGGCAAAATTTTCTGCGCTGCAAGGCGCTGGTCGACGCGCAAGCGGAGCGGTTGGTGACGTTGGAGGATATTGCCGAGGCGGCGGGTCTGGATAGTTCTAGTATCTGTCGATTGTTTCGGCGGTACCAAGGCACGAGCCCTTATCAATACCTGTTGCGAAAGAAAATGAACCTCGCGGCCGAATATCTCGTCGAGACGGGCGGCTTGGTGAAGGAGGCAGCGTTGCGCGTCGGCTTTGCCGATCCATATCATTTTTCACGCTGCTTCAAAGCGGTTCACGGCGTGGCGCCTCGTGCGATGCAGAAACACCGTTGATCGCACAAAGCCCCGCGGCGAGGCTCGTAGTTCTCCTGATCGGGCGGTGAACGGCGGGTTGGTAGATTTCGGGGATGAACAGTCACAGCTTACAGGCACCACGATCTGCCGTTCTGCCAGGGGAAATAGTCTTGAGCCGCTCAGCGATGCAGGAGGAGCGCCCATTTTGGCCGCGCGTTTGGGATGCGACAGAACGTTATGTGCGGATGTATTTTCGGTATGCGCTCGCGATCATTTTCATTTGGTTTGGGGCGCTGAAAATCTTTCACGTCAGCCCGATCTCGGAACTGGTCAGCCGAACGTTTTCCATGATTCCGCGTTCGATCTTGGTGCCGGGACTAGGCTGGTGGGAAGTCGCCATTGGTGTCTGTTTCCTATTTCGGCGAACGGTGAAGACAGCGCTCGTCTTGTTGCTGCTTCAACTGCCCGGCACGTTTATGCCTTTCTTCGTGGTTCCGGAAATGTGTTACAAAGGAAATCCGTTGCTGCTCACGGTCGAAGGCGAGTTTATCGTGAAGAATCTTCTGATTATCGGAGCGGCGTTGCTCATCGGCAGTACGTTGCATCCGACGGCGCGCCGCGTATCGGAACCGGAAATACGAAAGTAGGCGGGCGCGCGGATTTGCGGGTCGGAGAGCGGGCTGATTTTCGGCCGTGGGCCGCGGGGATCGCTCCCATGTTCTCCGGCTGGCTGCCGGGCTAGACTTGTCGGCTATGAAAAATGAAACACCCGATTTAGAACTCGTTCACCCGACCTCTACCCGCCGTCAGTTTGTCGGAGGCATGACAGGGCTCGTCGCCGCCTTGGCGGCACCCGCCGCTCTCGCGCAAAGCGGCACCTCGCGGTCCACTTCGCCCGCCGCGCCAACGACCACGCCACCGCGGAGTGCTCCGAGAAATCCGACGCCGGAATACCCAAAGCCGCCTTTCGAAAAGCAGTTTCAAGGGTGGCCGGGTCTGGCTAGCAAGATGAATCCGGTGCCGGATCACGGCGAGAAAACCTACCAAGGCACGGGCCGCCTCGAAGGTCGTAAAGCGCTCATCACGGGCGGTGATTCTGGAATTGGACGCGCCGCGGCAATCGCGTTTGCGCGCGAAGGGGCAGACGTGGCGATTAACTATCTTCCGGCCGAAGAATCCGACGCGAAGGAAGTCGTCGATTTGATTCGAGCCGAAGGACGGAAAGCTGTCGCACTTCCTGGTGATATTCGCGACGAAGCGTTTTGCCAGAAACTCGTTGGCGACGCGGTGAGCCAGCTTGGAGGTTTGGATGTGTTGGTGAACAACGCGGCGAAGCAGAAGTCAGTCGAGTCGATCGCGGATCTGACGACGGAGCAATTTGACGCGACGTTTAAGACGAACGTGTACGCAATGTTTTGGATCACCAAGGCGGCGATACCGCATTTCAAACCCGGTGCCTGCATCATCAACACGACCTCGGTGCAGGCTTACGAACCATCGGAAAACCTGCTCGATTACGCGCAGACGAAAGCGGCGATTGTGGCGTTTACAAAAGGTTTGGCCCAACAACTCGCGAAAAAGAAGATTCGTGTGAACGGCGTGGCTCCTGGTCCGATTTGGACGCCGCTCCAAGTGTGCGGCGGGCAAACCGAGGAAAAGCTCGTGAGTTTCGGGAAGCAGTCTCCGATGGGTCGGCCCGGCCAGCCGGCCGAACTCGCCGCTACTTACGTCGTGCTGGCATCAGCCGAAGCCAGCTACGTGACGGGACAGATTTATGGCGTCTCGGGCGGTTCAGGGAACCCCTGAAATATCCTTGTCGCTTAGTTGAGAAAACGCCGCAGCGGATTTAGCTGTGGCATGAGTGATGACCCTGCCACGCCCGCAGCTCCAAGTATGGCTCGGCAGATCGCGGTCGCACTTTCAATTGTAGGCGGCTTGTGGGCCGCTTACATTTTGATTGTGAGTGCGCTCGTAGGGAACCTGCTCTTTGTGCGTTTGTTTGGACTGGGATTTTTGGTGTGGATTGCTTGGATCGTCAGAGCCTTTGCCGGAAAGATATCGTTGTTATTGCGGCGTGGACTTTGGGTCGTGTCGTTCGGGTATAATTTTTATTGGGTGCTGCTCAATGTGAGGAGCCCCGCGCCCATGCCGCTCTACACCGCGTGGTGGGTGATGGCCGCGCTGGCCTCGATAATCGCGATTTTCGCGGAGCGAAATGCAGGGGACGAAAATGAACCTCCGGCCTCTGCTGCTCATCAATAAATCTTCGAGACAAGAAACCGACCAGCCATTAGGTTTTGGCTCGTGAACACTTCTTTTCGGCTTCGCGTAGCTGACGAATCTGCCCTCAGCAAAATCCTTCCACTGTTCCGCGCGTATCAAGCGCACTACAGCGCGCTCACAGACGCGAACGAGAGTCAGACGCGCGAGTTTATCCGCAGTCTATTGGTTGGGCCGGAGAGAGGATTTTTTATTGTCGCAGAAAGCGAGAACGCGGTCGTGGGCTTCGCGAGCGGCTACGTGACGGTGTCCGGCGTAATGGCCGAGAAGATGATTCACCTGGGCGACTTGTTTGTTGCTCCGGAGCACCGGCACCACGGTATTGGCACGGCTTTGATCGAGCGCGTGACGGCCGAAGCGAAGCTGCGCGGGATAAAATGGGTGCGTTGGCTCTCGCTGGCATCGAACACGAATTTGAACGCGTGGTATCAGTCGCTCGGCGCCAAGCCGGGCGATTTCAAGCTCTTCCTGAAACCCACCGGGCTGTAATTCCTTCTCGAACTTGGTTGGCGGTCAATCACATCCGCGAAGTACGCGAACGCTTTCGTTGTGCCGGTGCCGCGGGTTGGGTTGCGAATTGACGGCGCCATTTGTCGGGCGCGACTCCGAAGGCTTGTTTGAACGCAGCAGAGAGGTGAAACGCTGAGCTAAAACCGAGCCGAGCGGCGATGTCTTCCAGAGTATTTTCGCCCGCCGATAGAAGACGGCGAGCGCGGTCGAGCCGTTGGTGAAGCACATATTGCCAGGGGGCAGATCCCGTATGCAACTTGAAGGCGCGGCGAAAATGCGAGTAGGCGACGCCCAACTTGCGAGCGAGCTCTTCGATGTTCACCGGTTCGGAAAGATTGTCGGCCAAATGCTTTTCCGCTTCGGCGACCGCCCGGACCAAACGTGAGCGAGCCGGTGTGGCGCGTCCGCAGGATTGCCAGATCGCCAGCGCGCTCAGCATTCGTGCCGAAAGTTCGGGATCGAAGCCGGGTTGTTGGGCGTGGCGAACGCGTGCGTGGATGCCGCCCACGATTGTTTCAAGACCTGCTGCGAGCGCGGTTTTTCGGATCGGCGAAGTAGCCTCAAGCACGCCCGCGCGGAGGAGATCGTCCGCCACGGGGCCGCGAAACTCTGTCCATTTTTCTTCCCAGCCCAAAACCGGATCGGGACGATAACGATGCCACACCTTCGGGAAGAGCATAAAGGCGCTGCCTGCTTCGACTTCGCATTTGCCGGTTTCGCGCGTTTCGAAAAATCCGCGCCCGGCCGTGATGAGCACGATTTGATAAGCATCCAGCCGGCGTCCGCGCGACCAGGCAAAATAATGGTCGGACGGATGTGTTGCTGGCGGGTAAGGTGCTGCGGGCGCGATGCGAGCTGCGCCCACGGCCGTGACTCCTACGCCCCAGTGCGAGAGTTCGGGGGAGGCTGGCAAATAGTGAAAGTAGTCGGATAACGGCAGGGGCATTTTCTATATGAAGAAGATCATTGAGCCGATTCCGGCGGCTATGTCGATTCGCTAAGGTAAGCGCCCTTAGTTTATCCCCCGACGTCCGTATTCGCACGTCTCACCCTGTAACCCGCTGTGTTTTCCGCCATGACTCCTGCACAACAGAAAACCGCCCTTGAGGCTCTGAATGATTTCAACATCGAAGTTCCCTCGTGGGGCTTCGCCGATACCGGCACGCGCTTCGGAAAATTTTTCCAACCGGCCGCTGCGATCGACCTGAACGACAAGCTCGCTGACGCCGGTCAGGTTCACAAAATGACGGGCTGCTGCCCGACGGTTGCTGTTCACGTTCTCTGGGATTTCAAGGCCGGCGAAGATCCGAACGTTTCCGCCAAACTCGCGAAGAAGCACGGCGTGAAGATCGGTGCGATCAACCCGAACGTTTTCCAAGATCAATGCTACAAGTGGGGTTCGTTCGGCAACGTTGACCCAAAGGTCCGCGAGCAAGCGCTGCAACACTGCCTCGACTCGATCGAAATCGGCAAAGCGGTGAAAAGCGAATATCTCTCGCTGTGGTTTGCCGACGGCACAAACTACCCGGGCCAGGAAAGCGTGCGCGACCGCAAAGCCCGTTTCGAAGAGTGCCTTAAAGCCTGCCACAAGAAGATGGCTCCGTGGCAGACGATGCTGGTCGAGTACAAACCCTTTGAGCCCGCCTTTTACGCGACGGATATCGCGGATTGGGGCATGGCTTACCTGCTCTCCAAAAAAGCGGGCCCTCGCGCGAAGGTGCTGGTCGACACCGGCCACCACTACAACGCTCAGAACATCGAGCAGATCGTCGCTTGGCTGTTGGACGAAGACATGCTCGGCGGTTTCCATTTCAACGATCGCCGTTACGCTGATGACGACCTCACGCTCGGCTCGATCGATCCGTACCAAGTGTTCCGCATTTTCCACGAGATCCATTCGTTTGCGGCCGACAAGGGCAAGATGCCGAAGATCGCTTACATGATCGATCAGTCGCACAACGAAAAGCCCAAGATCGAAGCGACCATCCAGACCGTGATCATGGCGCAGGAACTTTACGTGAAGGCCTCGCTGGTCGATCACAAAGCGCTCCGCAAGGCCCAGGCAAAGAACAACGTCGTCGACGCCGAGCTCGAATTGAAGAAAGCATTCTTCACCGATGTTTCGCCGGCACTCGCAAAATGGCGGAAGGCAAACGGCCTGCCGCTCGACCCGCTCAAGGGCCATCGCGACAGCGGTTACGAGACTGCAGCGGCCAAGGAACGCACCCAGCGCCGCAAGGAGCTCGGCATCGTTCAAGGCGGCGGTTATGCATAAATCTTAACTCATCGAGGCCGGCGGAGAATTACCTCTGCCGGCCTTCTGCGTAAAATCTGACCGGTCGTTTTCTTATCGTCTGACATCGCTCTCACGTTCCTTTTGCTTCACCTCTTCAAACCTTAACCCCTGCTTCACCCACTACACCCATGACCCCAAATCCGATTCTTGGCGTTATCTTTCACTGGCTCGGCGGCTTGGCCTCCGGGAGTTTCTATGTGCCGTACAAAGGCGTTAAAAAATGGTCTTGGGAGACTTACTGGCTCGTTGGCGGTTTCTTCTCCTGGCTGATTTGCCCCTGGTTTTTCGCGAGCATCCTCACGAAGGACTTGCTGCACGTTATCACTTCGCAATCAGGCTCCACGCTTTGGTGGACCTTCTTCTTCGGTCTTCTCTGGGGCTTCGGTGGACTCACCTACGGCCTCACGATGCGTTATCTCGGTTTGTCCCTAGGCACAGGTGTGGCGCTTGGATACTGCGCAGCGATTGGCACGCTGTTGCCGCCGATTTTCAAATCCTTTGTTCCTGCGATTCCGGTTCCGGAAACATTGGTGGAAATCGCTTCGAATAGGGCCGGTCAAATCACGTTGGCAGGTGTTGGCGTTTGTTTGTTGGGTATCGCGATTTCTTCACTCGCTGGTTGGACAAAAGAGAAAGAAATGCCTGCCGAACAGAAGGCGAAGTCGATCTCCGAATTTAGCTTTGGCAAGGGTATCATTGTAGCGACGTTCTGCGGTATCATGAGCGCTTGCTTTGCATTTGCTCTCACCGCCGGTAACCCGATTGGCGAGGCTTCCAAAGCCGCCGGCACCGATCCGATTTGGAGCGGCCTTCCGAAGCTCTGTGTTCTCCTTGTCGGTGGTTTTACGACGAATTTCATCTGGTGCGTCATTCTCAATGTGCGCAACAAAACGGGCTACCAATACCTCGCGACGCATGTGCGTCCTGAACACGCTGGGTTGACCGCATCTGGCGGCGAAGGCGGTGATGCTGGTGCTGCGAAAACGCCGGCGGCCGGTTCTCTCGATCTGAAGGTTCCGCGTCTTGGTAATTTCCTGTTTTCCGCTTTGGCTGGAACCACTTGGTATTTCCAATTCTTCTTCTACACGATGGGCGAAACCCAAATGGGTAAGTTCGGATTTGCCTCATGGACGCTGCATATGGCGAGCATTATCATCTTCGCCACGATGTGGGGCTGGATCTTCCACGAATGGAAAGGTTCGAGCAAAAAGTCCCATACGTTGATCGCTTCAGGTATTTTTGCGCTGCTCTTGTCGACGATCGTTATTGGCGTCGGCACGTACGTGAAAAGCAAGGTTGGCGGACAATAGCCGATCCGACGGATGAATGTCTCTAAGCCCGCGCAGCGAAAAGCGCGGGCTTTTTTATTTGAATTTAGCATTCTGCTCATCGCGCGCTGCGCAATTTGACGTGGTGCTGATGTTCGCTCGTAATGGCCAGGTCCAGGTGCAGCGCGTCTGCTGGCAACCAGCTAGCGATTTTCTCGGGCCATTCGACGGCGAGACAGTAAGGGCTCGTCAGGAAATCGTCGAGCATCAGCGACTCGATTTGATGATCGTTCTCCAACCGATACGCGTCGAGATGGACCAGCAAGCGGGAGCCGCCGCGATGCAGCGTGAAGATGTTGAACGTCGGACTGCTCACGACGTCGGTCACGCCAAAACCTTTTGCCAGACCTTTGACGAAGGTGGTCTTCCCCACGCCGAGATTTCCATGGAGCGCCAGGGTACGATCTGGCTCAAGCTCTTGCGCCAGACGGAAACCGATTTCTTCCGTTTCTGCGGCGCTGCGAGTCGTGATGCCTCCGGCGAGTTCAGCGAAGATGCTCATAACCGTGGTATTGGCTCAGATCGATGGTTTCGGCTGGCCGACGCCCGTGTCGCACAATCTGGCCGATGCAGGTCAGCGGTGTTTTGAAGCGCGCGCGCCAGGCACCTTCAAATTTCTCGCGGTTGGCCGTTTTGGAAATCGTGAAGAGGAGCTCATAGTCTTCGCCGTCGCTCAGCGCGTGATCGAGGGCCGGGCGGCCAGAAGCCTTGGCCATTTTATAGGCGGCGCGGCTGATGGGAATGGCGCCTGCGTTGAGCGCTGGTTCTGCCTCCTTTGGCATCAAGGCGCGAAGGTCTTTGGCGGGACCGTCGCTCACATCGATCAGCGAGCGCGTTTCGGATAGCGAGGCGAGCCACGCGCCTTCCGCGAGGCGGGGTTTAAACGTGTAGTGATGCCCGGCGAGGCTGCCGCCCAGCGTTCCGGTGACGTAGATCCAATCGCCGATTTTGCCGCCTTTGCGGAAAACCATTCTTGAACCGGCCGCTTGGCCTAAAAGCGTCAAGCTTGCGGCTAGCACGCCGTCCGCTTGGGCGACATCTCCTCCGACGATCGGCACCTCATACTCGAGTGCCGAGTCCGCCAGCCCGCGGTAGAATTGCTCGAGCCATTTCCGGCTGACGCCGGGGTCCATGGTGAGCGCGATCACCGCTGCGGTCGGGCGCGCGCCCATGGCGGCCAGATCGCTCAAGTTTCGCTTGAGTAATTTCGCGCCGACTGCGCGCGGGGGCACGTTTTCGTCGAAGTGCCGGCCGTAAATCACCGGATCGACGGTGATGGCTTGTCGCTTGCTGGCGGTGGGAAGCACGGCGCAATCGTCGCCGATGCCGTGCGGCGCGGGCGGAGTCGCTCTGCCCAACCATTGACGTATTTCCGTGATCAGCCGTTCCTCTCCCAAAATGGAGATGCGGTCGGAATGGATTTTTGCAAAAGGAGTCGGCACGTTAGTTTTCCAAGCCTAAGAGTAAAAACACCACGGTGTGCAAATTAAAGAGCGCATGCGCGAGGATCGGCACCGCGATTCGCCCCGTTCGTTCGTACGCGATGGAAAAAACGATGCCCAGCGCGGTCAAAGGTGCCACGGTGATCAGCCCTTTGAGATTAGCACCGACGTGAAGCGACGCGAACATCAGAGCGGGCAGCGAAAGAGCGACCCAGCGCGGAACTCGTCCGCGAAGAAAGCGGAAAAGGCCAGCGCGAAAAACGAGTTCTTCCCCGACGGGTGCCAGCACGACAGCCATGACGATGAGGCCCGCGAGTCGGAGCGGTGAAGCTGCCTGGAAAAATATCTCGATCATCTCCTGTTTGTCGGTGGGAAGATGGACGAGTTGGAGCAGTTTTTCCCATAAAAGTTGAACGGGGTAGACGACAGAAATCGTGACGATGCAAGTGACGAAGGCTGCTGGCCAAAGCGCAATCGCCACGTTGCGAGCGGCGGGCTGATTCTGTCTGGAGGTTGTGGTGTATTCGCGCTTTAGGTACGCTGCCGCAGCGGCGCAACCAGCAAGCAAAAGAATCTGGGCCATTCCGCCGAGCACGATCGCGGCGAGCGGTGCGTCATTTTTGAGTCCTGGAAAATGGCTTGCCAGTGAGCCCGCAGCGATCTGCGCTAGGAACCAGGCTCCGAGGACGAAGAGGGCGGCCGCGAAAAAGGTGGGCGTGGAAATTTCCCAATGGGGCAATCGTGGGCTCTGGCTCTTTGTTTTTGCCTCTTTTGAGCAGTACAATTTCCACAAAAGCCACCAACCGGCGCCGATCAGCGCATATTCGAACAAGCTGCCTAGGAGAACCTTGGGTGACATTGGCGCGAATGCTTTCAGGCGGGCGGACCCATTTCAAGGACATGCGAGAGCAGAACGTAAGACCTTGCTATGCAGAGACGACCGGCAGCGTTGCGACCTTAATGGCTCAGATAATGAGCCGATGTTAAGAAGTAAGGTACCCCCCTTAACGCATGAGCTCTGCTCCCGAAAGTCCGACGCCAGCTGCTGCGCCGTCCGCTGTGTCGGGGCCGATCGTGTCATCCGCGAGCAGTGTTTTGGATTTGGAACACTTCAAAGCGGGTTCGAGGTGGCGCGGCCTTTATCAAATCGGTGAACTGCTACCGGACGTCACTCACGGGAAAGTTTTCAAAGCGCTGCACGTGGGTTTGATGACCGAGGTGACGATTCGATCTTTCAAGGTACGGAACGACTATCGCTCGCGCGTGTGGGATTCGATTAAGCAGGCGCAGAACGGAGCTTTGCTGGAGCTGATCGAAGCGGTTGAAGCGGAAGGTCGACGCTTCGAAATTGTTCAGTCCCCGCCGGCCGTGACGCTGCGCGAGTGGATCGGCCGAAAAAAACCGGAGCAGGCTGAGCTATTGCTGATCATTCGCCAGTTGGTGGACTCGATCGGAGCGCTGCACCGACATGGACTCGTTCATCTAAACCTTCGTCCAGATCTAATTTTCGTCCGCACGACCGACGCGGGGCTTAACATCGTGGTTGGCGGATTTGAAATGGCGCAGCTCGTGGACGGGTCCGCCGAGCCGGTCGAGGTCAGCGTTGATCCCTTTTATGCGCCGCCGGAGGCAGTCGGGCTGGCGCATCATGCAAGGACACCGGCGCTGCGGGCCTGGGATTGGTGGTCATTGGGCCGCGTGCTTCAGGAGGTTGTTTTGGGAAGGCATATTCTGGGTCATATGCTCGAGCGGGACGTGAGTCGGGAGACGCCTGAACTCCGTGCGCGCGCCGAACATCTCTTGAAGGAGGAGAATCACATGATCCGCGCTGGCGCGGTGGAAATGATGCCGGCGATGGATCGAGAGACTAACACTCTTTTGCGCGGCTTGCTCACGGGGGCTCGTGATGGTCGGTGGGGATTGGTTGAGGTCCAGGCTTGGTTGCGCAAGGAACCAGTTAAGGAACGCTATAATCTGCCCAAGAACGAGAGGCTCTTCATTTGGAAGGATCGTGCCTACACCGTAGCCGAAGCGGCTGAATACTTTGCGCAGGCGCAGCATTGGCACGAAGGACTGGAAAATATTTTCGAGCCGACCAACGCGGCGACGCTTGCTTATTTTCTTGGTCAGGAAGGAGCGCACAAGAAAACCAAGGAGCGGTTTGAACAGACGCTGAAACTCGCCGACGCACCGTCGTTGCAGCAATTGCCGCCTGCATTTGTCAGGGATGTTCTGGCGATGGTGATTCTGAAATTTTTAGCGGGGAGTCACTGTCCAGTGATGTTGCGGGGAAGGAAGTTCGAGGCGGGTTACATTCGCGAATTGCTGCAACCAGATCAGCAGCCTGCGGGGCTGGCCACGGTTTACGGGCTGATTGCGCGTCCCATCGTGCAGCAGATCGAGCAGCTCGACGTGGAACTCGGCCGGATGCTCGACGAATTAGGAAGAATTTTCGAAATGGCCTGTGAGATCGCGCTCCGACATCGCTGGCTCGTGGCCGACGATGCGCCGCAGCTGGCGAGCTTGGTCAGGCTGAGCATGGACGCGGAAATTACTCTTAGTACAGAGCGGCTGAAAATGGCCGAAAAATACGCCTGCTCGCGAGATCCCGCGTTGGACCGAATTTTTAAAAAGAAAGACGCCACGCATGCCGAACTAGTGGTTATCGGTTTTACGAATCACGACCCGAAAAAGTTTCACTACGTGACTCACCGCGAATGGAACGAAGAGCAGTACCGACTTCTGAGTACGTACGGCGAGCAGCTCTGTAGAGCGGGCACGTGGTTGCGGTTGGGCCAGGCGCTGAAGCTCGGGCCGTTGATCTTTGGGCGCTTTCGATTTCTGGTTCCGCTGTGGCTTGGAATCGCATTGGGGATCGCGATTGTTTGGCAGAACTCATTGGCCTACGCGGGAGCGATCGGGTTTGTTCTGGCCGCAGTGCTCTTGAGATTTTTTTGGCATGGTATTCATCGGGAAAAGGTCAAGGAACTCGTCTCGAAAGAGAGGCCTTGGCGTATCCGTTCTGGATGGTGGCATTGCCGGCAGGAAGCCTTGCTGGCTCTGCAAGCGGAGACCATCCCTGGTGCGGAAGACGTCCTCCTGTTGCTTCGACAGACAAACGAACAGATCAGCAAACTCGCCCTGGACCCGGCCCCGAAGCCGGTGCCCCTTCCGCTAAAATTTCGAGACACAAAAATTGTTTCGCTGGTGAGCTGGTTGGTGATCGGGGCGGTCGTCGGGATCACAGGATGGCAGGCGGTGCGGCACCCGCCGAAATTGCCGGACATCGATTGGGCTGCTCTTACCCGCGTTTTTAGTTCCGCTGAAAGCTCAGAAAAAGCCTCAGCAAAGACCGACGTTAGGCAGCTCTTGGAGCAGGCTCCAGCGGGTGGCCTTAAGAGCATGCAAAGCAGTTTGGAAGAGCTTCGCCGCGCAAAACGTGAGGCAGATCCGACCGAAGAAAAAATGAGTTGGCCGTTCAAGGCTCCGACAGAAGCTCAGACCGTTCGGGTCCTGCAGGCCAGTGCTGCGCAAGGCGAACAAATCGCCATCGCCCGAGAAATGGCTGAGCTGCTGCTGGATCGTTACAAGGCAGAAACAGTCAAGGACCTTGTCGCAGTTCAGGTGCCGGTGGAGAAGGGGATTGGCCTGATGTTATACAACGGCCGCACCGGCAAGCTCGTGGGCAAAAAAGTATACGTGATTGGCTTTGTGCCGGCGCATCGCGCCTGGCTCGACGTCGATTCGAATAAGGCGCTTTTCCTCAGCTCACGCTGAGGACCTCAGCGAATTTTACCTTCGGAGTAGACGATGCGGCCGTCGACAATCGTGGCTTTCACGCGCCCTTGGAGCGTCTCGCCGTTCCAAGGTGAATTGCTCGATTTGCTGAAACCCTTTTTTGCGTTGTAAACCCATTCTTCGTCCGGATCGAACAAGCAGATATCGCCAGCAACGCCTTCGGCGAGCGTGCCGCCCGGCAGTTTAACGATGGAGGCTGGTTTTCGAGTCATCAGGTCAATGACGTACGGCAACTTGAATTTGTTTTCCCGAACCAGTGTTTGCAGCGTGATCGGCAAAGAAGTTTCGAGTCCGAGGATGCCGTTGGGCGCGAAGTCGAACTCTTTGTCCTTTTCGTAATTTGTATGTGGCGCGTGATCAGTTGAGATGCAGTCGAGCGTGCCGTCGCGAAGACCGGCGATGATTTCTTGGCGATCCGCCTCGGTTCGGAGCGGCGGATTCATTTTGAAATTGGTGTCGTACGTCGCGAGCTCTGCGTCCGTCAACGCGATGTGGTGAGGCGTTGCTTCCGCCGTAACGCGAACACCGCGAGATTTCGCGCGGCGAAGAATCTCCACGGAATTTTTCGAGGAGATATGCTGCATGTGAATGTGCGCGCCGGTGTAGGTCGAAATGATGACGTTGCGTGAAACGATGACGTCTTCCGCGGCGTTTGGCCAACCGCGAAGTCCGAGGCGGATCGACATGATTCCTTCGTTCATCACGGCGCCTTGGGTCATCGACGCGTCCTGACAGTGGTCCATCACAGGCAGATCGAACATTTTCGCGTACTCAGCGGCGCGACGCATCAGCTCGTTGTTTTGAACACATTCGCCGTCGTCGGTGATCGCGACGACGCCAGCGCGTTTGAGCGATCCGATCGGTGCCAACGCCTGACCCTTCATGCCGACGGTGATGCAGCCCGTCGGGTAAACTTTCACAACGGCGTCGCGTCGGATTGCGTCGTTGATGTACTGTATCGTGCCGGCGGTATCGGCCACAGGCGAGGTGTTCGGCATGCAGACAACGGTCGTGAAGCCACCTGCTGCGGCCGCTTGTGAACCGGTTGCGATCGTCTCTTTGTGAGTTTGGCCTGGTTCGCGAAAGTGGACGTGGATGTCCACGAGGCCGGGGCACGCCACGAGTCCGCGGGCATCGATTTTCTTGGCGCGTTTCTTCGCTGCGGCGGAGAGCGACGGAACGATTTTTCCGTCGTCGACGTAGAGGTGGCCGATTTCATCGCGGCCGGAGGCCGGATCGATGACGCGTGCATTTGAAATCCAGAGGGAAGGCATGACTTGGAAAGTTTGAAGTTGGACGAGTTATTCTGGTTTCGCGGCGTCTTCTGGCCTGCCGCCGGAGCAGAGGTAGAGCGCGGCCATGCGCACGGCGATGCCGTTGGTGACTTGTTCGAGAATCACGCTGTGTTCGCCGTCAGCGAGATCGCTGTCGATTTCGACGCCGCGGTTGATCGGCCCTGGGTGCATGATGATCGCCTTGGGATTGAGCCAGGATGCGCGTGTTTTGTTCAAACCGAACATGCTCGTGTATTCACCCAACGAAGGGAAGTGGCTGCTCGCCTGACGCTCGTGCTGTATCCGCAAAAGCATGACAACCTCGGCGTCGGCCAAGGCGCTCTTCAGGTCGTGGGAGACTTTGACACCGAGTTCCGTGAAAGCGTGAGGAACCAATGTCGAAGGACCAACCAGCGTGACATCCGCGCCCATTTTAGACAGAGCGTAGATGTTTGAACGGGCCACACGGCTGAAAAGAATATCGCCGAGGATCACGACCTTGCGGCCTTTTAGCGGGCCGAGGTGTTCTTTCATCGTGAACGTGTCGAGCAGACCTTGCGTGGGATGCTCGTGCGCTCCGTCGCCGGCGTTGATGACCGGAATACGAAGAATTTTGCTGAGATAAAGAGGAGAGCCTGAAGCGGCGTGTCGGATGACGATCATGTCGGCGTTGAGCGCCTCGATGTTTTGCGCGGTGTCGCGCAGTGTTTCGCCTTTGGTGGTGCTGCTGCTGGCGGCGTCAAAAGAAATCACGTCCGCGCTCAATCGCTTCGCCGCCATGTCGAAGGCCATGCGCGTGCGTGTGCTTGGCTCTAGGAAGAGGTTGACGACGGTCTTTCCGCGCAACGAGGGGAGTTTGCGAACGCCGCTGAGCAATAATTTTTTAAACGCGGCGGCGGTCGTATGGATTTGCTCGATTTCCGCGAGGCTGAGTTCTTCGAGCGTGATCAGGTGTTTGCGGGTCCAGGGCATGGTGAGTCAGGTGCGCTGCTCCTCGTAAACGCGTAGCGATCTTCGAGCCGTTCGGGCGCGAGTGTGTCGGCAGTGAAGCGTTGGCGGGCGGGCACGAAGGTTTGTTCTGTCGCCTCAGGCCGCAGTTTGGAAGAAATTTCTGAAGTCGACCTTCGTGGTTACCGCCGCTCGAAGTGGAAACGCGATGCTCTCAGGGACCGACGCGCAGAGTTTGCTCAGTAGGCCGTTTTCGGTGGGAAAATCACCTGCCGTGCAGTCGCGAAGAGAATTTTAATATCCAGCAGCAACGACCACTGATTGATATAGATCATGTCGTAGCCGACACGTTTTTCGAGCAGCGCCAGTTCTGAAATTTCGCCGCGAAAACCTTTGCTTTGCGCCAGACCGGTGATGCCCGGCTTCACGTAGTGGCGCGAATAGTAATTGTGGAGCAGCTTTGCGAACTGCTCGTCGTGCTCGATCATGTGCGGACGCGGCCCGGAGACGCTCATTTCGCCGACGAGGACATTCAGGAATTGCGGAATCTCGTCCAAACTTGTTCTGCGCAGAAAACGTCCGAACGGATACACGCGCGAATCCACCGCTCTCGCCTGGACTACTTCTTGATCCTTTGTCTGCGCGGCGACGTGCATGGTGCGGAATTTCCAGATGTTGAAACGCCGTTTGTTGATCCCTGTCCGCAGCTGCGGATAAAAGATCGGGCCGGGTGATTGAGCGCGCTGCATCAAGGCGACCAGCAGGGTGAGCGGCGGCAATAAAAACACCACGACCGGCAGAGAGATCGCGATGTCCAAACATCGCTTTTTGATCCGATTAACCGGATTCTCCAACGGCTCGTCTTCGAGCGTGAAAAACGTGTACTCGCCTTCGTGATCAATCGTTATCGGGTGATCATAGTAGGCGTTGAGATTGTTATAGAGGCGAACGCGGCAACCCAAACGCTGAGCGGCGCGCACGATCTTGTTGGATTCCTCGTGGTCGAGATAAAACTGCAGCAGCACGATCTGCCCGATGCGCTCCTCCGCCAGGATGTGACTAATTTCGTCGATACGCCCAAAATGGGGCAATCCTTCCAAGGGCGCTGGATTTGGTTCTTTGCAGACGAAACCGACCGGCGCGACGCCGAGATGTGCCTTGCGCAGAATCCAAGATCTGAGCCGCTTCACATCTTCCGGCGAACCAACGAACAGCGTCCGCACGGCATTGTCGCGGAAAAATATTCGTGCCAGGATTCCCGGCAGAAAACAGTTCAAAAGGTACAAAACCACTGACGAAACTGCCAGATAGGAAACGAGGAAGATGCGGCTGATGAAGGCGTCTTTCGTGGCAAACGCTAGAGCGAAGAGGACGAGCGCGATTCGGAGCAATTGCCTCTGCGTGATCTGGACGAGTTCCATCCAGTTGAGATAACCGAGCCGGCCACCGACCGTGCGATAAAGCCGCGTGCTAATCAAAGCGCCACCGACTGCGCCCAAGAAATAGAGCTGAAGGTTCGTGTCGTTCGCGAACGAAATAAGGTGGGTCGCCTGAACCATTTCCGCCCAGGAAAGATAAACCGCACCCATAATCGAGCTGACGCAGAACCCATGTACGGAAATCAGCCCCTCCTGTCGGTTCTTCAACATGGTTCTGCTATTGTAAGTTAGTTGCGAAAGTTACTCCTGTAGAGTACGCCATCGGCTGAAAACCTACATCCGGTGGCGCCCCCCTCGCATTCTAGGGAAATTTCGCGAACGCGGCACTTGTGGAGCACTCCATTGCGCAACAAGCTCATTGGAAAGGAGATGTATTTTAAACGATCTTCTTATCTCAAGCTCGCCCGTGCGAAAAATTTGGCTATCGGGTGATAAGGCGTGCTGTTTTTCTGGACAACTTTCTCTGTTGGCTCCGGCATTGGCGTTACACGTCGCCCAGGCTGCACATATTACTGCTCCATTCATGTCGTTGCGCATCCTGCATTCCATCCGATCGGTGAATCCCGCAAACGGCGGTCCCATCGAGGCTGTGAAGCAGTTGGCCGCGATTAATGCCAAAAATGGGCACGCGATCGAAGTCGTGACGCTCGACTCGGCCGACGAGCCGTGGGTGAAATCCTTTCCGCTTCCGTGCCATGCGGTGGGGCCGTCGAAGGGTAGTTATGGCTACTCAAGTCGCCTCGCCGATTGGATTCGCAAAAACCATTCGAGTTTCGACGCCGTGGTGATCGACGGCATCTGGCAGTACAACGCGTTTGGCGTTTGGCGGGGACTGCGCGGCAGTCACATGCCGTATTTTGTGTTCACGCACGGCATGCTCGATCCTTGGTTCAAACGAACCTATCCGCTCAAGCATCTGAAAAAATGGCTCTACTGGCCGTGGGGCGACTATCGCGTGCTGCGCGACGCTCGCGCCGTTTTTTTCACTTGTGAAGAAGAACGCCGATTAGCGCGACAATCCTTCTGGTTGTACAAGTGCAAAGAACGCGTTGTGACGCTGGGGACAGCGGGTCCTTCCGGCGATCCAGCCGAACAAAAACGACTTTTCGAGGAACGCTTTCCGGAAACTCGGGGGAAAAACTGTCTCCTGTTTTTGGGACGCGTGCATGTGAAAAAAGGAGCGGATTTGCTTCTGCGCGCCTTCGCCCAGACACTTCGCGGGAATCAGGTTGCTGTGGAGCCGCTGCACTTGGTCATTGCCGGGCCCGACGATCATGCTTACGCGCAGGAACTCAAAGCCTTGGCGGTAGAAATGGGTGTGGCAAAGCGCATCACTTGGACAGGCATGCTGACGGGCGATTTGAAATGGGGAGCGTTTTATAATTCCAGCGCCTTTATTCTTCCGTCACACCAAGAGAATTTCGGCATCGCCGTTGCCGAAGCGCTCGCTTGCGGCAAACCCGTTTTGATTTCGGACAAGGTGAACATCTGGCGTGAGATTGCCGAAGACCACGCTGGCCTCGTTGCTCCAGACGACTTGGCCGGCACGCTCAAGCTTCTCCAAGAGTGGATCGGCATGAAAGCCGATCTGCGTCAGAAAATGGGGATCTCGGCCAAAGCGTGCTTTAGCCGTCGCTTTCATATCGAATCTAGCGCACGGGCATTGATCGAGGAGTTGCAAATGGGGATTGGGAAAGTTGCTCCCAGCGTGTAAAAATTGCCTTGTTTCGCGCATATTTTGTCCTGAAGGAGAGCATCTTGTAAATTTTTTGGACCGGGAGAATTCCCATATATTATGAACTCTGAGGGCCTCAGTAGTTTCCGTAATATAGCGAGGGTTTTCCCTTAGTGGTTGCGGGTGAGTAAGAAATATTACGGCAGGTTTTGAGATTACCGGTTGCGCGACCCGAAAAATCGCCCCATAAATTAGTCTTTATGGACGCGTCTGACAATCCCGCCAAACGTAGCCGTTTGATGATCGCCCAGCTGAAGCAGTCGCAGATTTATCGCGACTACGAACAGGCGTTTCGTGAGACCACGGGCTTGCCGTTGAGCTTGCGTCCTATCGAAGCGTTCGACCTTCCCCATCAGGGAGATCCAAAAGAGAACCCGTTCTGTGCGTTGATGGCATCAACGAACCATTCGTGTGCGAGTTGTCTGCAGCTGCAGAAAAAGGTGGAAGAGCAGGCGGGGATGGAGCCGAAAACTTTGAAGTGTTTTGCAGGCTTGTGCGATTCAGCGGTTCCGATCCGCGTGGGCGAGAATCTCGTCGCCTTTTTGCAAACGGGCCAAGTTTTCCTCCATACTCCTACGAAAAAAGAGTTCTCGGTGCTGTCTCGTCAGCTGTTGAAGTGGGGGACAGAAGTAGACCTCAAGCGTGTCGAGGAAGCGTTCTTCCAAACACGGGTTGTTACAAAAAAACAGTACGAGTCGATTTTGCGGCTCCTGACCATCTTTGCTCAGCATCTTGCTTCGCTCAGCAATCAGTTAATGGTGAAAGAGGAGTCTTCCGAACCTCCTGTCATCACTAAGGCCCGCGCTTTCATCGCCGAGCATCAAGACGACGATCTTACTTTGGCCCAAGTCGCGCAGTCGGTGAACACCAGCGCGTTTTACTTCTGCAAGATGTTCAAGAAGGCCACGGGAATGACTTTCACCGACTATCTGGCGCGCGTGCGTGTGGAGAAGGTGAAAAACCTTCTGCTGAATCCGCATAAACGTGTGAGCGAGGCCGCCTTCGAGGCAGGCTTTCAGTCGCTTTCGCAGTTTAACCGCGTGTTCAGAAAGATCGCAGGCGAGTCGCCTTCCACCTTCCGCGAACGTTTACACTCGGAAGTGCTAGCGAGCTGAGGCGCAACGTTTGGTTTGCTCGGAATCGGGTCGGCGTTGGCAGACCGCGCAGAACGTATCGATTTCACGCTTGGCGACGGCCTGCATCGCGAGACGGACTGCGGAAAGGATGGATTCGCGTTCGCGAGGCTGAAGCAGCGGCAGCGCAACTTGCACCAAAGCCTGCTCAGCAGTGGCGAAATACGCCAAGAGCGGGTTCATTTTGCAGGCGCAAAGGGCTTTTTCTTCGATGTAGGCAGGTTTGTTGCTCCCGCGTTCCGAGAGGCGACGTCGAGCGAGGGGACCTCTCAAGGCCGTAAAAAACCGGTCGAGCGTCCAATTCATCATATACACGAGTGAATCCGGATTGGCCAAAGGCGAGGTGACCGGCTCGGCGCGCAACAGCGTTTCCCACCGCTCTAATATGGTGGGACGCAGTTCTTGCAGGTTGCGCAGCAGGGAATCGTGCATCTGCGCTCAAAATGCCACATTGGGAAAGCACCCGCTCTGCATGGTTTGGCGAAGCGTACGCATCTTTTGTGCGCAGCTAATAGCCCCTATGACAAAAAATGCATAATGGTCGGCAATGCGCGAGCAGCCGTTTCGCAAAGGGGGGCTTAAACTATCTTAACTGAGCCGATTATGAATTCTAATCTCGTGACCCACATCTCCGACGAGGATGTTCAGAAGGAGGCTTATCTGCTTTATCTAGCAAGTGGATGCGTACCTGGACGCGATTTCGAAAATTGGTTGGAAGCGCAGGCGCGACTCACGAAAAAGGCTCAAGAAAACGAGCGGAGCGCCGCACACACGGGCTACCAAGATCTTCATTTTCCACCCAGTGCTTGGGCGACGCGCGGGCCTTCAGGCACGTTCAATCCGTTCTCAAGTCGCAACTGAGACAGGCGATACCACTTCGAATCATCATTTCTCCAATGTCCGTCGTTCCACTTACCCTTACCGTCAGTCTCTGCCTCGTTTTTACCTTTGTTATTTTCTTCATTCGCGAGCACGCCCGGCGCCGTTTTGGCGGCTCGGAAAGTGAAGCTTTGCTTCCGCTCGCAGACGAGACGCCGCAAGTGCGCGGCCGTGGTGCTTCCAAGGATCCAGCTCACAACTAATTTCCGCCCATGACCGACCGCAAAGTCACGATCGCATTCAACGACCGTATCGTCCGCCAGTTCATGCTCGCCTCCGTTATTTGGGGGGCCGTCGGCATGCTCGTTGGCGTATTGATCGCCTCGCAACTCAACTTCTGGCAGCTGAATTTCGGGTTGCCTTACACGACCTTCAGTCGCCTGAGGCCGCTGCACACCAACGCGGTGATTTTTGCACTGGTGGGCAACATGATGTTCGCGGGCATCTACTACTCGACGCAACGATTGGTGAAGGCGCGGCTTGCGAGCGATTTGCTGTCCTCGCTGCACTTCTGGTTCTATCAATTGATTATTGTCGCTGCGGCGATCACGCTGCCGCTTGGCCTTACGCGCGGCAAGGAGTACGCCGAGCTGATCTGGCCGATCAATATCGCGGTCGTGATTGTTTGGGTGATTTTCGCGGTGAACTTTTTCTGGACGTTGGCGAGGCGCAATGAACCAAGCTTGTATGTGGCGATTTGGTTTTATATCGCGACGATCGTGACGGTGGCGATGCTCTACATCGTCAACCACCTTTCGATTCCGACCAGTTTTCTGCACAGTTATCCGGTCTTCGGCGGTCTTCAGGACGGCCTTGTTCAATGGTGGTACGGCCACAACGCGGTGGCGTTCTTCCTGACGACGCCGATTTTGGGCATCATGTATTACTTCGTGCCGAAGGCGGCGGAGCGACCGGTGTACAGCTACAAGCTTTCGGTCATCCATTTTTGGTCTCTGGTGTTTGTTTATATCTGGGCGGGCCCGCATCACTTGTTGAATACGGCCTTGCCCAACTGGCTTCAGATGCTCGGCATGACGTTCTCGCTGATGCTGTGGGCGCCGTCGTGGGGCGGCATGTTGAACGGGTTGCTTACGTTGCGCGGAGCTTGGAACAAGCTGCGGACGGATCCGGTGCTGAAATTTTTCGCCGCGGGCGTGACATTCTACGGCATGGCGACTTTTGAAGGGCCGCTTCTCTCCATCAAATCGGTCAACGCGATCGGCCACTATACCGACTGGATTATTGGTCACGTGCACGGCGGCGCGCTCGGCTGGAACGGTTTTATGGCCGCGGGCATGTTCTACTGGTTAGCACCGCGCCTCTGGAGCAAACCGCTGCATTCGCAAAAACTGGCGAACTGGCATTTCTATGTCGGCACCCTTGGCATCCTGCTGTACATGGGCGCCATGTGGACGAGCGGCATCACTCAAGGCGTGATGCTGAACGGCACGACTGAAGGCGGTACATTGCTGGCCTATCCGAATTTTATCGAAACCCTGAATACGATTCGGCCGATGATGCTGGCCCGTGTCTTGGGCGGCGGCTTGTATCTGATCGGGTGGCTTTTGATGGGCTACAACCTGTGGAAAACGATCAGCGGTTCGCAAGTGGTGGATGGTTCGATCGAGGTGTTCGTCGAAGAATCGAAAGCTGACGACCGACTCGGCGTGGGCGGCACCTTGTTCAATCCGCCGGTGATGTTTTCGATTCTCGGCACGGTGTTTGCCTGTGCCTGGATGTTCGGTGGCCACTGGCTCCAGATCCTCGGCATTTTCGGCACTGCGCTCGTGGTGATCATGGCGTTCGTGCATTACGAGGCCCGTCATCGCAATTGGGGTTCGTGGTACGACAAGCTTCTGATGAGTTGGGCGCCCTTTACGGTGCTGACATTCCTGGCTGTGGTTGCGGGCGGCATGATTCAAATCATACCGACGGTTCTCATCAACAAACCGTCGAGCGTTGAGGATCGTATTCAAAAGGTCTATACGCCGCTTGAGCTTGCCGGACGAGACATCTATGTCCGCGAAGGTTGTTATCTTTGCCATTCGCAGATGATCCGTACGCTCAAATCCGACGTGATGCGCTATGGCGATTACTCGCGGTTGGGTGAATCGATTTACGATCATCCCTATCAGTGGGGTTCGCGCCGTACGGGCCCAGACCTCGCGCGAGTGGGCGGAAAGTACAGCCACAGCTGGCACTTCCTGCACATGCGCGATCCGCGGGCGACGTCGCAAGGTTCGAACATGCCGAGCTTCTCCTGGCTCTACGACTGGAAGACGGACGTCGCTTCGCTCGAAAAGAAGATAAAGGTCCAGCGCATGCTCGGCGTGCCGTTTGCGCCGATGAACGCGGAGCAAATCGACAAATCGGTGAAGGAGCAATCAGCTGCCATCGCCAAGGAGCTTCGAAAAGAAGGTAACTTGATCGAATCTGACCGCGAAATCGTGGCGTTGATCGCGTACCTGCAGCAGCTCGGAAAATACGACGTGGTGAAACCCCAAGTCGCCGCAAAACCCTAAGCCGCTCATTCGATGTTCAAACGTTTTATCTATGAAGATTGGGCGATGATCTTTCCGGTCGCCGCCTTTATCACGGCTGCATGCATCTTCATCTATTTTGTTTCACGAGCGATGCGCATGAAGCGCAGCCAAGTAGAGCGTTTTTCCAGCTTACCCTTTAACGAAGAAAATTCCTCGCGCCATGAATCCCGCCCATAACCAGCCGTCCAAAGAAGACGAACCGTTGCGCCCGCACACGTACGACGGAATCCAGGAATACGACAAACGTTTGCCGAACTGGTGGCTGCTCACGTTTTACGGAGCCATCGTTTTTGCCGTAGTGTATTGGTTTTACTACTCACACACGGGCATACCGAAGGCGGATGGTCCGGCCGTGGAAGCTGAGATCGCCCAAGTGGAGGCGGCACGTCTTTCTTCAGCCGCCGCGTCGCTCACCAATGCGGATATTTGGAAGATGAGCCGTAACCCGGTCGTCGTCGCTGCGGGCAAAGAAACCTACATGACGACGTGCGTCGCGTGTCACCTACCGAGCCTAAAGGGCAAGGCGGAGAATCCTTCGGCTGTCGGTGCGAGTTTGATCGGCACGAAATGGATTACCGGCGGCCACCCACTCGATCTTATCAAGACGGTGACGAAGGGAACGCAGCGGGGCATGCAGGCCTGGGGACCGGTTCTCGGGACAAAGAAAATTTCTGAAGTGGTCGCTTTTGTTCTGAGTCATCACACGGAAGGTGAGCCGATCGAGGTCGTGGAATCGCCCGCGGCCGGTGTAAAGTAGCGATGTCCGTACAACCGATTCCGCCTACACCCAATCTCGACACGGTCACCACGATTCGCGCCGATGGGTCACGGTTGTTCCTGCATCCGGCGGACTCACGTGGACGTTTCACCAAAGCGCGCATTTTCGCAGCGCTTGGATTAATCTTCATCTACGTCGCGCTGCCTTGGGTGCAGATCGACGGCTATCCCGCACTATTTCTCGATGTGGCGGAGCGACGTTTTCATTTCTTCGGCTGGGTGCTGGCGGCGCAGGATATGTGGCTGTTGTTTTTCCTGCTCACCGGTGTGGGATTTTCGCTTTTTTTCATCACCGCATTGCTTGGGCGGATTTGGTGTGGTTGGGCGTGTCCGCAAACGGTTTTCCTGGAACACGTATTTCGTCGCGTGGAGCGCTGGATTGAAGGTGACGCTACGAAGCGGCGCTTGCTCGACGCGGCTCCCTGGGACGGTGACAAAGTTTTTAAACGTGTGGTGAAGCACACGGTGTTCGTAGTTTTTGCGGCAGGAATCACTCATTTGCTGCTGGCGTACTTTGTCTCTATTCCGCAGTTGTGGGCGATGATGCGGCAATCGCCGCTCGAACACTGGGGGGCCTTTCTTTTCGTGGCGATTGCGACCGCGATTTTGTATTTCAACTTCGCGTGGTTTCGCGAGCAGCTGTGCATTGTGATTTGTCCTTACGGTCGCCTGCAGTCCGCGCTGATCGACGATCACTCGATGGTGATCGGTTATGACTCGGTGAGAGGTGAACCGCGCGGAAAAATTCATGCGGCGGGTGCTGGACACTGCATCGATTGCAGCCGCTGCGTTCAGGTTTGCCCAACCGGCATCGACATCCGGCAAGGCTTGCAGATCGAGTGCATCGGTTGCACGGCTTGCATCGATGCTTGCGATGAAGTGATGGACAAACTCAAGCGACCGCGCGGCCTCGTGCGTTACGATTCCTTCAACGGATTCAGCGGCAAGCCGACGCGTTTTTTGCGTCCCAGGACGGTGGCCTATTTTCTGTTGTTGTTGGCGGGAATCGCCGTTTCGAGCTGGGCCATTTCGACCGTCAAGCCCGCGAGTTTGACCGTGACGCGCATGCAGGGGGCTCCTTACTACATCGATAAGGACTACGTTAGAAACCAGTTCATGGTTCGGTTAGTTAACAAACGTAATGAAACGGTTCGCTTTTCCGTATCCATGGCGCAGGGACCGGACGGTGCAGAGGTGAAAGGCTTCGAGGACTCAATTGAGATTGCGCCCCTCGGCGAACAGCTGCGTCCATTGGTTGTTCAGGTTCCGCGGAGCGTTTACGCAGGCAGTACCACTATGCGTATGCGTCTCGTGGATACGACAGGTCGCTGGAATGTAACGCGACAGACTGAGTTTATCGGGCCGTCTCCCCAGTTACTCAAAGAAGTGGAGCAGGAAGACCGCTTAGAGCAGGTGCAGCCGCATGCAGACGAACATGAGCACTAAGAATCCTAACAGCCTTTGGTTAGGAGTGGGGCTTGCCTTCGGGCTCCTGGTTGCGGCGTGGGTCACCTTTATCGTCATAGCTGCGAAACACCCCGTCGAGCAGGTGCCGTTGCAGAACACCACGAAAGAGGCACATTGATCATGGAAATGCCAGGCATTGATTCGCCCGGAGCCGCGTTTGTAGCGGGGCTTGTTACCAGCCTTCATTGCGCGGGGATGTGTGGTCCTCTGGCCTGCTGGTTAACTCCGACC
Source organism: Nibricoccus sp. (assembly GCA_047600805.1). Taxonomy (GTDB): domain Bacteria; phylum Verrucomicrobiota; class Verrucomicrobiia; order Opitutales; family Opitutaceae; genus JADKHC01. The sequence goes on along the minus strand of JASGKG010000001.1, from coordinate 2,130,268 downwards.
AAAGCAGACGATGATGCCGCCACGGTTTATTCTGTATACCACGGCACACGACTGTTGGCGTATGGAATTCTGGGAGCCTTGGCGGGGGCCATAGGTAAAGGGCCGCTCGCGCTGGTAGGCGAGGGCGCTTTGCGTTACGTGCCTTGGGCGTTGGTTGTATTCTTTGTCGCGGTGGCGCTTCGCTGGGATAAGAAAATGCCGAAGTCCGGCTACATCGCTGGTCTCTGGCTGAAAGTGCAAGGCTGGTTGCGCGGGCGTTCGCGTTTGTCGACGGCGGCCGTTTTGGGTACGGCGACGCCGCTGATGCCGTGCGGTCCGCTGTATTTCGTTGCGGCATTGGCGGCTCTCTCAGGTTCGGCATTGAAGGGTGTTGAGTTTATGGTCGCGTTTGGGCTCGGGACGATGCCGCTCCTCTGGGCGGTTCAATCCAATTTCGGATGGCTGAGATTGCGGTTGTCGCCAGTGTGGATTTCCCGCTTGCAGGTCGCTCTGGCTCTGGCGGCTGCGCTCGTGATCAGTTGGCGCCTGCGTGGGACGATCGGGTTCGACGGCGTGACGGAAAACGCTCATTCCTGCTGCCATTGACATGAATGCGACCGAACAGCCGAAGCCGACTGTATCCAAGTCGGCGTTACGGGTTTGCAAGCATTGCGGCGTGCCGTCTCCCCATGACGAATTCTGCTGTTCCGGTTGTGCCTACGTGTATCGGATGATTCACGAAGCCGGGCTTGAGTCCTATTACAGGATCAAAGACGAGGTCACGGCTCCAGCCGACGCGGCGTTGCTTCCCGCGCGCGATTATACCTGGTTGAAAGAAGCGCAGGATGCAGCCGAGAAAGTAGCTGGAGACAAAACGGCGGAGCTCTGGCTCGATATCCAAGGTATTTCGTGCGCCGGCTGCATTTGGCTGATCGAAAAACTTCACCGCAAGCAACCCGGCGCGGGCCGGATTGACGTGAATGCGCAAACGGGCCAACTCAGATTGGCGTGGGTTCCGGGAGGGTTCGACGCGGCAGTGTTCGCGTGCGTCCTGCAGCAGTTCAACTATTTGGTATCGCCAGCTTCGGCGGAACGCTCTGCGCCTCCGGAAAGCCGCGCGATGTTGAGACGGATCGGGCTTTGCGCGGCATTTGCGATGAACATCATGTTGTTCGCGCTGCCAGTCTATTTCGGAATGGAATCGACCTACCCGTATGCGCGACTCTTCAGCACCCTGTCGATGGTGTTTGCCACGCTAAGCCTTCTCGCGGGAGGAGGTTATTTTATCGGCAGAGCAGCGCGAGCCTTGCGCGAAGGCGCGATGAATATCGATCTCCCGATCGCTCTGGGTATTGTCGGTGCGTATTCAGGTTCTTTATACGGCTGGCTGGTCGCGTCGGAGCCTTTTATCTATTTCGATTTTGTCGGTACGTTCATTCTGCTGATGCTGGTGGGGCGTTGGGCCCAGATGGCGGCAGTTGAACGCAACCAGCGGCAATTGCTCGCCCAGCAACCGACGCCACCCGGGGTGCGGGTGTGGGATGCTTCAGGCAAGGAAACGAACAGTCCGCCAGAGGCTCTCAAATCGGGGCAGCGTTTCGCGGTCGGGCCGGGGCAATCGGTGCCTGTGGAAGCAAAGCTCGAAAGTGGCGAAGTTACTTTGAGCTTGGCGTGGATCAATGGTGAGTCTGAACCGCGTGTTTTCCGGGCCGGACAACGCGTGCCGGCGGGCGCAATGAACGTTAGCCGCCAGGAGATCCGCTTGCTTGCGACTCAAGCGTGGTCAGAGTCGCTATTGGCTGAACTCTTCAAACCCGTCGTTCGCGGCGAATATCGGCAACGTTTGCTTGAGAACGTGATTCGTGGGTATTTGATCGCGGTTTTGGTGATTGCAGCTGGAGCGGCAGTGGCTTGGGGTTGGAGGACCGGCGACGCTTTGAAAACAGGAGCGGTCGTTACAGCCATCCTCGTGGTCTCCTGTCCCTGTGCCATCGGTTTAGCTTTTCCTTTAGCCGATGAAATGGCGACGGCGGCACTGCGGCGGCGGGGCGTGTTTGTGCGTCTCAATGATCTTTGGCCCCGGCTGGAGAAGATCCGGCAACTCGTATTCGACAAGACCGGCACGCTCACGTTGGAAACGCCTGAGCTGCACAACCCGGAGGCGTTGTGGGCTCTCGATCTCGGTGCACGTGGTGGGTTGCTTGCGCTCGTGCAGGACAACCCGCATCCGATTGGCCGCTGTTTGCACGAGTTGTTGCTAACAAAAGGCGGGTTGGTGCCGCTGGTTGGTGATGTTGAAGAGGTTGTCGGTTTTGGGATGAAACTTGCGAGTGCCGGCGGCATTTGGACGCTTGGCCGCGCGGGATGGCGTGGAACGAACGCAGCTCGATCGGAAAACGATGCGCTTGGCACGGGCGGAGAAACGGAATTTTGTCGCGGTGGAGTGGTGTTGGCGGCGTTCAGTTTCAACGAAAAAGCTCGGCCTGGAGCACGTGACGAACTGGGTGCGCTGCAACGGCGCGGGTTGGAGATTTCGATACTCAGCGGTGATCAACCGGAAAAGGTTCGTTCGTTGGCGGTTGAACTCGGTTTGGACGTTGAGAAAAGCAAGGCAGGGCTTTCGCCACACGACAAAGCAGCATGGATTGCGCAGCATGGAGCGAGCGATGCGTTGATGCTCGGCGACGGCGCGAATGACAGTCTGGCATTTGATCAGGCTCTCTGCCGTGGCACACCGGTGATTCATCGAGGACTCCTCGCGCAGAAAGCCGATTTCTATTATCTCGGTCGTGGAATTGCGGGAATTCGCGCTCTGTTCGAAGTCAATGACGCGCGACGGCGCACGCACCGGTGGCTGCTCATATTTTCGGTGAGCTACAATCTGCTGGCTGTCAGCACGGCTGTGGCGGGGTACATGAGTCCGCTGATCGCGGCCGTCATCATGCCGCTCAGTTCGCTGCTTTCGCTTGCGATTGTCGCGCAAGGAATGCGGCCAGCCCGACGCTCGCTAGCCGCAGGTACGAGTGCATGAGCAAAAAGTTACCGCGCGGCGTTTGTCGCGGTGATCAACTTGTGAACAAATTTCTCCGAAAAATCTGGCCAGCTTGCGAAACATCGGGCGTCGTATGCGTTCAATCTGGCCTTTCAACGTGAGCTACATCGATGTCCCTGAATTCGTGCTTCGCGATTGTCCGTTATGCGGACGTGTTTCGGTTCTGGTTGCGAAAGGGTGTCATGAGCGCCGCTATCGCATCTATTGCAGCGGCAACACGGAAAGGCCCGTACGAGCTTGCAGCCGTCAGACAGACTGGTGGCATATGCCGGAGGCGGCCGAGCTTGAGTGGAATTCTGATCACGACGTTCCGTTGCCGCTATTCCCTCACGCTCCGCTAAGCGTAGGTTCGGGAAATTGAGCGTCCACAGAGTCTGAAATTACGGCACGCCGTGCTAGACCTAACGTATTGTTAGAGATTCGTCAGGGCCATGGTCACGCACGGCTTCTGCGAACGGGTGAGCTTGAGCATACCGACTGCGTTCCATAACCGAAGAAGATGAATTTTGTTGCGAATGGCGTGGCCGAGGTCGCGAGCTAACTGGTAATCTCCAGAACGCTCACGAGACGTGCCTAGACGTTTCTGGACGGATTTCATCTCTCGCGTGAGCTGCAGGAGCGCAGATTTCTCCCGCTCGATCCGCTCGGCAGCGACAGGAGGAAACAGGCATGGCGGAGCTTTTCGGGGTAAGGCTGTGCTCATGATTAGGGAAAACCCGATGACTGTATCGAGATGGCGGAGGGCTATCCTTAGCTCGATCGATCCGACCACGTGCCTTTTACGGAATTTCTACAGAAATGTTGATGGTTAGTGTGCGCTCTGCGTCTTCAGAACGGTTTATGTGCGTTCAGCGATGCTCTTCGTCGCTTAGGCCAAGTGCTCAGTTGAGCTGGGAAAATCTTTGGGAGCTCTATTTTGAGTCCCGCACGTTTGGAACATGATGCTTCAGGCACGAAGGGAGCTCTACCAAACCCAACGATTCCAACATCACCAAAATATGGGCCTTGTTGCGGATTTTATGCCCGAGTTCGCGTGCGAGTTCGCAGTCTCCCGCCTGTTCTTTTTGCGTACCAAGGCGCTGCTGAACAGCATTCAAATCGGCGATCAGTTGCTGAAGCACGAGCTTGTCGCTTTCAACTTTTTGGCGATCAAAGAAGGTATTGGTAGAGCCGGAAGGAACCGTGGCGTTCATTATCGCTGGGGTACAACTGGACTGTTGCACGAAGTCTCGTGCGATCGGACTAAGTTGATGGCGTGATGCAGAGAGTTTTTCGATGCTTTTCTAAAGCAGGTTTCTCTTTGTTCACCTTCCAGTAAATCTCAGCTCGCGTCCAGCCTGTATTCGCAAAACTGCTACGCCTCACCCAAAAAAGTCCAAACCAGGCTTGTCGTAGCCCGCCGGGTTAGGCTTGTTTTTTGAAAAAGCCTTTACCGACGCCGTGGTAGTTGAGGAAAAAATACATGGTGACGGCAATCGCGGCCGCGCACAACAGGCCCCAGTAGAGTGTCCAGCGTGGATTGGTGTCAGAACTGGTTAGCTGGAAAATCAAACCCGTGCCGAGATAGCCCAGGAGATTGCTGACGCCGCCAGTGAGCATTGCATAAAGGGCCTGTGCTCGGGCTCGCATGAGCGTGTCGACACGTTCTGCGAGGTAAATTTGTGCCGTGATATTGTAGAACGTGTAGCAGGCACCGTGAAGCGATATGCCGAGCAGGAGGGTAGCTCTTGAGTTCAAAGCGAAGAGTCCGTAGCGCAAAATTCCAAAACAGAGCCCGGCCATCAGCACCCATTTGAGCCGAATTTGTCGGGTGAGGGCGGCGAGGAAAAGGAGGCCAATCACCTCGCTTAGCTGGCCGAGTGACATCGTGGCGGAAGCGTGTTCGAAGCCCAGCGCCCTGAGGTGCAGTGGTGTGTACGGATAAAACGCCGCCATGGGAATTCCGAAGAGGGTAACCGTCAGCAAAATCGTGCGGTGATCGGGGTGTCGCAGCAACTGCAGTGCATCGAGTCCGAGCAGTTCTTTCCAATTTCGGGCTCCACCGGCTGCGCCGCCTTTCTGAGCCGGAAGCCAATACGTCGCAAACCCCAGCGCGAAGCTGGTCGCTCCCGCCGCGTAACCTGATACCGGCGAAGCATCGGAGGCCAGCACCCAACTCACGATCCACCCTGCGGCGATCCATCCGAAGGTGCCCCACATCCGTAACGGCCCGTACTCTTGTGACGGCCTGCTCAGTTCGGCCATGGCGATTGTGGTGACGAGACTGCTGGTGGGACTGAAACAAAAGGCATGCAGCTGCATGCCGACCAACATCACGCTCCCGCTCCAACCACGATCAATCGACAGAAAAGTCAGGCTCAGCATAATGCCAGCCGTCCAGAACAACCAGCGAAGCAGAGTGACCGGAGGAAATCCGCGGTCCGCGAGCGACCCGATGAGCAACGGGGAAACGAACGCAGCGACGGCGTTACACGCAAACGCCGGGGCAATGAACTCTGCCATCCCCGCTGCCTTGAGAATATTGCTGAACGGCACGTTCCACATTCCCGCAGCGCACCACTGAAAAAAGAACACCACCGCGAGGGAGATGAACGAGGACCTGGGCGTGGACTGAGACATGTATGCGCGAACGTTAACGGCAGCATGTGGCTAAGCCAGTTTTTTGCTCGCTCGATGTCGCGGCCACTCTCAAGCGGCGGAGAAAAACGTGGGCAATCTGCAGCCTTCGACTTCCGCGTTCCATGAGCCGGCGTTACGTCCCGATACTGGGACGTAACGTTCTCGCAAGCGGGAGTGATCACACGCTTTTTGGAGGTAGCGAGCAGGTGTATATTGTGAAAGTATCTTGTAAAATATTATATTGAAACGAGATATGTATCTACAAAATAGGTTGGCACGTGCGCTGCAAAAGCTCAGTTCGTTATGAAACCAGCTTTGATTGCAGTGTTCTTCGTCTTTAACGCCATTTTCGCGAGTGGGATTACTGTGCCGATGACGCCAGATATTGGCGCGGAGGCCCGACAACGCGCGCGGGAATTCCTCGACGAAAACCCTAACCGTCGGTTAGGTTTCGTCGGCAACACGAGATCGATGGTTCCCACCTTTGATGCCGAATATATTGTCGTGATGGAGCCGGTTCCGTTCGAAAATTTAAAGCGAAACCAGATTGTCGTTTTCGACGCTCCCTGGGCGCCTACGACAGTGGTTCATCGTCTGTATTCTCGGTTTGGAGATTCTTGGAAGACGAAAGGTGATCGTCTCGAAAATCCCGACCCCACTTTGCTCACGAAAGAAAATTACGCCGGTTCGGTGATCATCGCGGCGATCCATAAACAGTCGGGCAGAGTCGTCAGATTTTTTTAAGCCAATGCGTGCGGTTGCTTCGGAGCCGTACGCACCCGTTCACCGGGGATCCTGCATCAAGGCTGGCATGGGAAATCCGAACCAAAGCCTCCGGAAAGAGGTAAAATATCGAGCAGTTGGCGTGAGTGCCTGTAAATACGAGGCGTGCTGATGCCGGAGACGTTCCTATGGCCCGCGACCAACGTGAGTGCTATGGTTTGAGATGAAACCAACCGTCATATGCCTAGCTCTACTTTCCTGGGTGCAAATCTGCTGGGCGGCAGAGCCTCAAAGTGAACCTCGGCTCGAGGGCTTCGAGTACCCCTTCCCCGTTCAGATCTTTAGTTTCAAAAGCCAGCAGCAGGAGTTGCAGATGGCTTATATGGATTTGAAGCCGTCTGGGCCCGAGGCAGGAACAATTGTGTTGCTACACGGGAAAAATTTTAGCGGTGCGTATTGGGAGGAGACGGCGCGCGTGCTTGCTGAAAATGGCTTCCGCGTGATTATGCCCGATCAAATCGGGTTCGGCAAATCGTCCAAGCCAGAGCACTACCAATTTACGATTCACCAACTCGCGGCGAATACGCACGAGTTGCTTCGGAACTTAAAAGTGAGCCACGCACGAATCCTTGGGCATTCCATGGGCGGGATGATCGCCGCGCGTTACGCGCTGATGTATCCGTCCGAGGTGCAGGCGTTGATTTTGGAAGATCCGCTTGGGCTTGAAGACTGGAAAGCGAAAGGCGTGCCTTTCACGCCGATTGACAAAGCCTACGAGCAAGAGCTTGCGCAAACTCCCGAAAAGATTCGGGCGTATCAGTTGGAAAACTACTACGGCGGGAAATGGGAAGCGCGTTACGATCGCTGGGTGGAAATGCTCACCGTGTTTATTCGCGATCCTGGTTATCCACGTATGGCTTGGAATCAGGCGCTGACCTCCGAAATGATTTACACGCAACCCGTGTGTTACGAGTTCGGAAACATAAAGGTTCCGACGCTGCTGATCATCGGACAGCGCGACCGAACAGCACCGGGGCGTAATCTCGTGGCTTCCGCTGAGGAAGGCGATCTTGGAAATTATCCCGTGCTCGGACGCAGGGCGGCGAAAGCGATTCCCAATACAAAACTAGTCGAAATCGACCAAGTGGGTCATGCGCCGCACATAGAAGCGTTCTCCAAGTTCATCGAACCGCTGCTGTCGTTCTTGAAATCAGGAACGGTGAGTTCGAAACAATGAGCCGCCGACTAGCCGACGCGGGATTGCAGTTTGCAGCGATCTCGACGCGTGGTTAGGGTGCTATTTGGAAATTCGAAGAACTACTAACGATTGAGCTGGACTCTCGATTTCAAAATTCGGTCCGGCATTGAACTTTGTGACCACCGGCGAGACGGGAGAAGCGTTGTTGAGGTCGTTGGCCGCCTCAGGATTTCCCGCGAACACGGTTTTCACTACGTTGGCCGAAGCTTTGGCGGGACCGCTGAGTTCGATCTTCATCTTTCGTGCTGATCCCGTATTGACGATCTTGAGAATCAGATCGTCCGTCTTGCTGTCGCGAACCACGGAGGTCGCAAGATCCTTTGAATCACTGATCGTCGAAGGAATCCAAGCGTCGCCGCTGTTGGTGCTGAAAAGCTGTTGGACGTAGTAGTTCACGGTGGGAACGACTTTCGTGTTGGTGAAGTAAATCAGGTTTGGGTTCCACTGTGTGTTACCAATTTTTCCGAGGAGCGGCGCGTACGAAGCCATCGTGACAACGTCGGCATTCCTCTCGAGCGCGGTCATGTAAGCGGCCTCGGCGAGAGCATTGCTGAGTTTGTTGCCGCGCGACGCATATTCGCCCAAATAGACCTTTGATTTGTTTCGGTCGTAGGCATCGTAACGGTTAAGGTTCTCCAAGAACCATTGCGGCGACTTGTAGTAGTGCTCGTCGACCATCGCCAAGCGGAGTTGGTTAGCGAACTTCCAGCCGTCGTCGTAGTCCTGGCCGGAAGCATCTGGTCCGGTTGTGCCGATAATCGTGATTTCTGGATGCTTCGTCTTGACCGCTTCTTGGATCAGTGTGAAACGCTCCATGAAAACGTCGGTGATGTGCTCCTCGTTGCCGATGCCGATGTACTGAAGGTTAAAAGGCGCAGGATGTCCGGCCGCGGCGCGTTTGGAACCCCACGTCGATGTTGCCGAACCATTGGCGTATTCGATCAGATCGAGCACCTCCTGGATGTAGGCGGGGATTTGATCGAGAGGGAGGCCGCGTTGGCCTGTGCCACCGGCGAGCTGTCCGGAATTTTGGCAGCAAACAGCGGCGGGCACGACTGGCAACGGCTTGGCGCCGATATCTTCGCAAAATTGGAAAAACTCGAAGTACCCCAGGCCAACGGTTTGGTGATAGCCCCAGAGATTCGGCTGCACTTTGCGCTGCTCGATCGGGCCGATGGTGTCTTTCCAGCGGTACATGTTGGCAAGGTTATGACCGTGAACGAGGCAGCCGCCGGGGAAACGCACGAACTTCGGCTTCAGGTCGGCAATGGCCTGCGCGAGATCGGCGCGGAGGCCGTTGGGCCGGTTTTGAAACGTCTCTTTGGGCATCACCGAAACGACGTCTAGAGCTAAACCGCCTTTCGAATTGGTGAGAATGACGAAGCGCGCGGCTTCTTCCGAACGTGTCGCGGTGATCGTGGTGGCGAGACGGTCCCATTCGTACGTCGGAGCGGCCAGCGCGGCTTCGCCAAGGATTTCGCCGTCCTTGTTTTCAAAGCGAACGATGAGGGGCGTGGGTTTTTCTTTGTTCGCATCGGCGCGCCACCGATTTCCGGTGTAAAGCTGCCGTGCGAAAAGAGAGACGTTGTACGCTTTGCCCGCTTTGATGGGGATACCATTAAAACCCAGATTCACGAGACCTGCGCCCGTGCCGGCCTCTTTCACGTGGAGCACGGCGTAGAGCGGATTGTTGGGATGAACCGGATCGGTGGTATCGAAACCCACGGAGGCTTTGGCGCCGCCGCGTTGTGTGAGTTCCCAAGCCGTGAGCGCGTTCCACGTTGGTTGCTCGGTCGGCTGATATTGAAATGAACGGTTCTGAATCAACTCGGCGTAGAGCCCGCCATCCGCGGCGTAATTGATATCTTCAAAAAATATGCCCACGAGATCCGGGCTGATCTTTTTGCCTGCGGCACCGGTTTGGATCGAAATCGTGGTTGTTGCCAGCTCAGCAGCCGACAGGCCAGAGAGACAAGCGAAAGCTAAGGCGGCGGCGAAGGGAACAGGGGAGGAGCGCATCAGCCAACTGCTATGTAGATGACGACCGCGCGCAAGCAGGTCGATAGGGGACAGTAAAGGACGCCAGCGCGGTCAGGAGCACGCGGCTATTTGCCCGGATGGCTCATGCGACTGCGGGCTTCAAGCAGTTGAAGCTGCTGCTGTATTTTCTGGTCCAATACGCGTTGCTGCGGCTCAGACAAAACACCTTGGAGTTCAGGACGAGCGTTTTCGTTTAGTTTTACCACGCCCAGATCGGCGTTGAGTACGGCCAAGGGACTGTTGGGCGGAATCGCCGGGACGCCGGACCTTGTAAGGATTTCAATCACCTTTTCGGATTGCTGCTCTGTGAGCGGCGTAGCGGTGAAGCTGAGCGCTTGTTGGAGATAGCTGACGGTGTTGCGAGCCGGTACCGTCAGCTGGAAGGCGAGGAATTGTTTGAAACCGTTTTCGCCCAGCTCCGCAGCGATTTGGTTGTCGACGGCTTTCTCCGCGGTGGTGACGAGTTGCATAAACCCCTGGGGATCGGCAAACGGATTTAGCCCTTGGTCGTTCGCGGCCGTGATGCTGTCGAAGGCGACCATTTGTTTCTCGACGATGAGGTTCTTAAAATGCTCGAGTTGCTCAGGCCTTAATTCCAGCTGCTTGAACAAAGGCGCGTACTGGCCATCGAGCCGAATCTTGGTCTGGATATTGGCTTGGGCTTGGATCGCAGGATTGTTTAGGAGTGCGATCACTGGAGAAAACGGGTTGCTGCTCTGGGTGTTGGGTCCGGCGTTTGCTTGCTGCGTGGGAGCTTTGGCCGGCACACTCGTTTTTGCCTCGTCTGTGGTCGGTTCCGGCAGCGGCGCTTTTGCTGGGAGGACATCTTTCGATGCACTCAAAGCGGCTTCCGCGGTGCGGGCGGCGCGATATTCGTGAAACGCGGTGGCGAGACTGACTACGGCGATGGTCGTTGTGATCCCGGCAATAATTTTTGCAGTGCTCATGATTTTGATGATTCCAAAAATTGACGCTAAGCCCGCAGCGGACGGCGCGCTTAACGCTGCGGTCACGGTGGCCGTTCCCAGTCCGGTGGGCGCGGCGATCGCGGCTTTCTCTGCCAGGATGACGCTCAGCGCGGTGGCGCTGGACACGATGCCCTTCCGTGAGAGTAATGTACGCAGCTTTTCAAGCGCGCGTTCCACGCGCATGCGGGCTGCGTTTTCGCTTACGGAAAGTTGCTGGCCAATTTCCGCGAAAGACTTTTCGCCGAAGAAACGAAGGATAATGGCATCGCGATCGTCGGCTTTAAGCGACGCGACGATCTTGTCGAGGTCAGGGCTGAGTTTGTCCCAATCTAGATGATCGTCAGATGCGGTGCTCGAATCGTTCATTTCGCCGACAGCTTCCTCCCTGGCTTTTTGACGTTCCCGCGAGCGGATCGCATCGATGGCCGAATTGCGTGTAGTTTGATGCAACCAAGCGGGAATAAGCGGATGGCCCGCGAGAGCTTTCGCGTGTTGGGCAGCTGTCGTGAAAACCACTTGGGTGATATCCTGCGCCAAGTGGGCGTCACCTCCCGTTTGGCGGAAAGCTGCGGAGTACACCAACCGGAGGTTTCGGTGCACGAAGTCGGAGAACGCGGCCTGATCGCGCGTCTCGGCGTATTTTTTGAGGCAAACGGCATCGTCCAGCATGGCTTTCATAAAACCTAACGGCGCCGTTTTGAAAACCGCACAATTTTTTACCGACAATCCCGCGGGCTGTTCTGCAGCGGGCTGTTCTGCAAGCGCGGATAACCCTGTGCCTCGCGCCGGAAAACCTCTGATAAATATCGAATCGGCCAGCCGACTGTGTGCGCGAGGGAACTTTCAGACTGAAACCGAATCGTTGAGCGCATGAACAAAAAGAAACCCATTGCGCCCAACCCTGAGAAAGACCCGGCCGACTGGAAAACGGGCGACGAACCCATGACCGGCCCCCAGCAGTCGTACCTCAAAACACTCGCCAACGAGGCGAAGGAAAAAGTCGACGAAGACCTCACGAAAGCCGAAGCCTCGAAAAAAATCGAAGAACTCCGGGAGAAGACGGGGCGGGGTAACTGACGCGGCGGGCTCCACCCGAGGCTAAGATCGTTCGTTCTGTTCTATTGTTCTACCGCCGGATCGTTTGCGTTCTCGCGCGACCTGCATTCCTAGCGAGATGACATTTATGCCATCTCATCTCTTCGATCTTTCCGGCCATGTCGTTGTTATTACCGGTGCCACCGGCGTCCTAGCCGGCTCGGCAGCGCGCTACTTAGTCGGTGAAGGCGCGCGGGTTGTTTTCCTCGGCCGGAACCAGGCCAAACTTGATCAAGCGATCGCGGATACCCGCGGCCTGCCCGGCGAAGCACTCGCGTTTGCGTGCGACGTGCTCGACGTGGCGGGGCTCGAGCGTGTGCGCGATCAGGTGTTGGAGCGCTTTGGACGCGTCGACGCGCTGGTTAATGCGGCGGGTGGAAACCAGCCCGGTGCGACGATCATGCCAGATAAAACGTTTCTCGATCTCGACCTGTCCGCTTACCGCGAAGTCCTCGCGCTCAACCTGGAAGGCACCGTGGTCCCGACGTTTGTTTTCGCGAAGACCTTTGCGGTACAAAAGCGCGGATGCATCGTGAATTTTTCATCGATGGCCTCGACGCAGGCGATCACGCGCGTCGCGGGCTACTCGAGCGCGAAAGCCGCGGTCGACAACTTCACGCGCTGGCTGGCGGTTGAATTGGCGCATAAGTATGGTTCGGGCTTGCGTGTGAACGCGGTGGCGCCAGGCTTCTTCGTGGCAGATCAAAACCGTCGCCTCCTGCTCAATGAAGACGGCACGCCGACCGAGCGTGGCCAGACGGTGATGCGCAAAACGCCGTTCAAGCGGTTTGGCGAGGCTCCCGATCTGCATGGAGCGTTGCATTACCTGCTGAGCGATGCCTCCGCCTTTGTAACGGGCGTGGTCTTGCCGGTGGACGGTGGTTTCTCCTGCTTCACGGGTGTGTAACGCAGGCGGTGGCGCTGCGTGCGCGAGCCGTTGTGATGTGCGACTGGCGCTCTGACTGTCATTACGTCGGAGCGCGCGGTCAGCTTGCGAGATAGGCGAAGTTTTCGTACGTGAAAGGAATGCGAATCCTTTTCAATCGGCTCTTCTCTGTCTCCCAAGCGTGCGTGTCGATGATGGTCGCGACCCTGCTTGGCTGCGCGGCCCAACCGGTAGACAGTGCTACGACGGTTTCCCCGTCGGCTGTAAACATCCCAGCCGAAGATTCCTTTCATATTTATCTGCTGATGGGCCAGTCGAACATGGTCGGTCGCGATACTCGCACGCTCGCGGAGCAGAAGGATAACCCGCGAATTCTTGCGCTGAATGGCGATGGCAAATGGCTCGTTGCAAGGGAGCCTATGCACGTGAGAGGCACGGGGGTGGGGCCGGGAATTCCTTTTGCGTCTGAGATGCTCAAACTTGATCCGAACGTGACGATCGGCTTGGTGCCGTGCGCTGTCGGAGGTACGTCGTTGAAGCGCTGGGTGAAAGGAGCGGATCTCTACGAACGCGCGGTGAGTCGTGCAAAATTGGCGGCGCAAGCGGGGCTTTTGAAAGGTGTGCTGTGGCACCAAGGCGAAACCGACAGTGAGAAACAAGCGAACGCCGAAGGTCACGAAGAACATCTTAAGCAAATGTTCGCCGATCTCCGCCAGGATTTGAATGCGCCCGATTTGCCCATCATCGTGGGGCAACTCGGGACATTTCTTTCCAAGGAAAAATATCCGCACGCAGATGACGTTCGGACGGCGATCATAAACCTTGCAGCGAGTATTCCCGCAGTGGGCTATGCGGATTCGACGGGGCTCACGGACAAAGGCGACCGCCTGCATTTCTCGGCCGAGGCGGAGGCACAATTGGGAATGCGCTTTGCTCGCGCTCTGCAGAATATTCAAGAACAGCAGAGCCGTGCTCGCGGAGCAGGCGTTTCACTCGAAAAAGTGGTGCCGTTGGGAGCCTTGGGCGTGTTCGCTGTTTGGCCTGAAGGAAAAATGCCCGGCTCGCCGGCGACCGAGGCCGAAGCGGATCGCCCACCGAAGGGCGACAATATTCTCCGGATCACGAATATCAGCCATCCGACGGCCACGGTGTTTCCCGCGTCGAAGAAAAATGCTCCTGCGATGATCGTGTCTCCAGGCGGCGGATACGGCTACGTCGTTTACGACAAGGAGGGGGTGGAAGTGGCCGCTTGGCTTAATTCGATTGGAATGACTGCAGTGGTGCTGAAATACCGGGTGCCGAACAATCGTGCTGGGGCAATGCAGGATATTCAACGCGCTCTGAGCCTCGCGCGCACCCGTGCGGCTGAGTGGAACGTTGATCCAAAACGGCTGGGCGTGATGGGGTTTTCCGCGGGCGGACATCTTTCAGCGCGGGCAAGCACGGCCTTCGACGAACGCGCGTATTCGCCCATCGACGACATCGATCAGCAAAGCTGCCGCCCCGATTTTGCGGTCCTTGTTTATCCGGCTTACCTCGGAAAAGACGGCCAAGTCGCGGCTGAGCTGAAGTTGAAAGCGAACGTTCCGCCCACGCTGCTACTTCAGGCGGAAGACGACAAAAACTTTGTCGCGGGAACGAAGATTTACCGCACCGCTCTCAGCGAGGCCGGGGTGCGAAACGATTTCATTCTTTATCCCAGCGGCGGACACGGATACGGCCTGCGCTGTACGAAAGAGGCCCGCGCTTGGCCCGAAGCCGCTTTGGGCTGGTTGCGGAAAAACGGATTTGTGGATCGCTGATCGCCTGCTTATTCGCGCTTCGGAACGGCGATGGACTGAAAGTTGTTGGCGAGTTGATGCAACGCTTGGCGCATCTCTTCGCCCCGCATGGCCGAACCATGGCCGGTAATCACCAGTTCGGGTTCGAGACAGGCGAGGTGTTTCACGGAAGCTTCGGCGGCCATCCAATTGGGCGTGAAATATTGAGGAGGCCCGTGCATTTCGGGTTTTTGCGTGGCGACGGCGTACGCTGACTCTTGCCGCGTGGTGATGAAGGCGTCGCCTACGATCAGCGCACGCTCTTCTTCGTTCCAAAGTGAGATATGCCCGGGGGCATGTCCGGGAGTATGTAACCAATGCCAGCCTTCCATGTACGGCAGCGAGCCATCGACGGGTAACGGACGCAGCCATTGGGTGACGTCAATCGGTCCGCGGGGAAACAACGGCGAAAGCCGCGCCATTAGTCCGCCGACAGAAGGTTCGGGTGGCGGATACGATTGTGAGCCGTTGAGGTAAGGCATCTCCAAGGGATGCGCGTAGATCGGCGCTTCCCATTTTTCGGCCAGATCCTTGAGGTTGCCGACGTGATCGAAATGGCCATGCGTCATCACGATGGCTGCCGGACGCGCCTTTGAGCCGAACCGTTTGTAAGCGCCATCGACGATCAGATGCTCGGTGCCCGGGATGCCCGTGTCGATCAGCACCCAATCGCGATCACCTGCGCCTGGGCGACCGTAGTAAACAACGTTGACGATGGCTAAGCGGCGGTAGGCGAGCTCGGGTGCGATTTCGTGAACGGGCTCGTCGTCGTTTTTGTCGATCGCGAGCGCTGAGGATGAAAGTGGAATCTGTTCGTGCATATTCAACGGACCGGTTCAGTGATGGTCCGTTGCGAGGTGAATTTCCGATCTCGGTCACGGAGAGTTTCGCAGGGTGGTTGCGGTGACGTATGAAAAAGCCCGCAGCTTTATCGGCTGCGGGCTCGGAAGGACGAAGTGTGAGGAATGCGAGAGCGTTACGGGACTGCAGGCTCTTGGAGGACGCCTTGGCCGTTGATGATCAGACGGTCTGCAACGACTTCGCCGGTGATGCCGCTGTGTGCGTTAATGATGACCGTGCCGGTTGGCGCGATCACGTAGCCGTTCAGCGTGGCGGACGCGTTGAGAAGAAGGCCGCCGTTGGCGATCTTCACCGTCAGCCATTCTGGGTGCGCTGGATCGCCCACGGTTGACCCGAAGTTGATGGCCGTGCCATTGCCGAGCACGAGCGTAACGGGACCGACAACTTGGAGCTGAGCGGACGCGTTGAGAATCAAGCTCTGCAGATTGTAGACTGATGGTTCGGTCGACCCGGCCACGCCCAACACGAAGCCGCAGCCGGCGTTGGCGGTGAGATTGCCGTAGGTGCCCGGTGGAACTGCGACGAAACCGATAGGGCCGGTGAGGATCAAGTCCCGCAGTGTCGCGAAATCACCCGGCGTTTGGCCCGAACGGTAGAGAAGTACCGTGCGCGTGCCTGCCGGCGAAGCCGGTGCACTGACGGAAGGCATTGCGAGGGCATCGACGCGCCGCACCAAGTGCCGGAGAACCGCGCCGCTGTTGAGCGTAACGGAGTAGTTCGTGGGGGTCGCAGAACCCGTGGCGTCTTGAATGCCGGCAAACGTCGGCGTGCCGTTGATGCGCAATGACGGTGTGCCGGGCACGAGGAGATCGCCAGCGATGTAGCCGCGGCTGTTGAGCGCCACGAATTCGCCGTTGAGCATCTGCAGCGAGCCGTCGAGGTCGCCGTCGAGCAGCGGAGCGTGACGAACAAGCGCTGTGATCGAGATAACCAGCTTGCCCTCGATGTTGCCGGTGTAATTTGGATCGGCTACGGTGCCGACCACGTCATAGGTGCCGGGCAGGGTGGGCGGTGTGGCGCTGCCGTTATACGTGAACGTCACGGGTATACCGGGAGGATTCGTTGTGGCGAGCGGTGTTTTGGGCGTGCCGTCGTAAGTCAGTCGTAGTGGGTTGCCGCCCGAGCCGTTGCCGAAACTGATGGTTACGGGCAGCGGCGCAACCGTGAGCGTGAGCGTCGCAGCGCCCGTGCCTGCGAGATTGGTTGCTCCAAGCGCAATGTTAAATGTTCCCGCGGCTCCGAGGGTTCCGGAAATCACGCCGGTGTTCGCGTCGAGCGTGAGCCCGCTTGGAAGTCCCGTTGCGCTGAAGCTCGTCGGTGCGTTGTCAGCTGTGATGGCGTAGGTAAACGCATCGCCGAACGTGCCGCTGGCGGTGATGGCACTGGTGATCACCGGACGAGCGATGATCGAAACACGAAGGGTTGTCCCTTCGACGGAAGCTGCGCCCGCAAATCCGTCAGGAAGTCCCGTCACGGTGAAGTCGCCCGACGTAAAGGTCGTCGAGCCAAACGTTGCAACGGTATAGCTATTGCCGTGAGCGAGTGGTTCGGTAGCGTGCAAAGCCAGTTGCCAGGCCGAGCCGGCGCCTTTGTTCAGCGAGGTAAGAGCGAGCAGGTCCGACGTTCCGTTTGCCGCTAGATCGAGGGCCAATGCGCCTCCGCCGTTCCATGTGAGTTGTGTGCCCGTCAGCGTGCCGAGCGTGCCGTATCCCGCGGGCCAAATAGCGCCGCCCTCATTGAGCACGACGGGCCGGTTGATCGTGCCGGTGCCGCTGAGCGAACCTGTGTTGTTTACGACGACGCCGTTTGTAGCGGCGGCCAACGTGCTGGTCACGCGGAGCGTACCTTCGTTAACGGTCGTCGTTCCCGTGTAAGTGTGCGTCGCTCCGCCATCGAGCGTGAGTGTGCCTGCACCGGTTTTTGTGAAGCCACCCGCGCCGCTCACGACGCCGTTCAGCGAAATGTTGAACGGCGCGTCGCTCGCGTTGGCTGCTTTGATTGTGACATTGCCGTTGGTTGGCAGGGTGACGTTCACCGCCGTGGCCCACTCGGCTTTGGCCCCGAGGATGCCGCTGCCGAAATTCAGCGCGGTGGTGAGCGTGGCGGCGCCGTTTTTCACGATTCCTCCGCTGCCGATGTAGAGCGCGCCGCCGTTGAGCGTCAATGTAGCCGAACCAGCCGTAACGCTCAAATCGTATCCCAACGTGAACTTTTCCACGGTGCTGATGCCGCCCGTAAACGTGGCGCTGCCGACGTTGTTGGTGTTGGTGCCGTTGTTGCGGCAGAGAAGGACTCCGAGAGCCGTGTCGGTTGAAGTGAAGATGCCGTTGTTGGTCACACGCATCGCGCCGCCGCGACCTCCGGTCGCTTGATTGGCGATAGTGACTGGACCTGAAACCGTCACGGATCCGTTGCCCTCGATCGACATCGCGCCGGTAGAGTTTTGTGTGCCAAGACCGATGGTTGTGGCGTTTACGACACCCGTGCCGGACACGACGAAGCCCGAACCAAAATCGGCCGCCGCACCGCTATTGCGGCGTACGTTCACGTCGCCGATGGTGAGCGTGCCGCTGCTGACGCGAAGGGCAGCACCGAAATCGGAATTCGTGCGGAAGCTTCCAATGGTGGCTACGCCGCCGTCGACGACGACCGAACTCGACGACGCGCTGACCAGCCCCGCTGTGGAAAACGAGCCGCCGGACACGTTGAGGCTTGTGTTAAGGCCTGTATTCACGGGGTTGTTACCGAGGTTGAGCGAACCGCCGGGAGCGATTTGCAACGCGCCGCCGTTCACGTTGAGCGGACCGGTGAGCGAATTTGCGCCGGACAATACCAGCGCGCCTGCACCGGCCTTGGTAAGACCTGCAGTGCCGGCGAGGGCAGCGCTGATGGTGGTTTTTGCTCCTGTGCCGAGCGCGTTCACCGTGATCGTCGGCGACGCACCGGTTAGGGTGAGCGTGTTACTCGTGTTGCCTGCGTTATCGATTATCCAGCTTCCCGGCGTTGTTGGGTCAGTATCTCCGAACGTGGCGCCTGCGAGAGTGCGCGCGGAGTCGAGATGCACGATGATGTCAGAACTTGGGTTGAGCGTGGCAAAGTTCGCATTCGCTGTCGCGCCGTCGGCCACGACCGCGCCTTGCCAGTTGAGAGCGTAACTCCAATAGCCGTCGCTGACGGATTGAATCCACGTTCCACTTCCGACAGTCGCTATAACCAGCGTATAGGCTTCTCCCGCGCTGTATCCGGATTCTGGATTGCCGCCGCTGTCCACGATGCCATTGGCCGGCTTGAGCACGAGACGCAGATCGCCCCCGCCACTCAGATTGTTCACGGAAACATCGAAAACGGAACCTGCTGCCGCCGAGACGCTCGCGACGCTCCCTGCAGCGGTGCCGCTGCCAGCGAGATCGAAAGCAGTCGCGGTCACGCCGCTGACGGGATGGTTGAACGTCACACGGAATACCACGTTTCCGATGTTGTTCGGGATGGTGGCGAACGCCGGCGTCTGCCGCGTAATGGAGATTCGTGGCTGTCCGGAAAGATTCAGCGAGAAAATGGCTGACGAGAGACCAGTACCCGAACCATTCGAGGCGGTTGCATAAAAGGTGCTCGTCCCGTCGGGTAGCGAAACGCTTGAGTAATCGAAGGTCCAGTTCCCGCTGCCGTTGGCAGTCGTCGATCCGATCACGCCCACGCCGACGCGTGTGATGGTGACCGTGTCGCCTGCTCCGGCAGTGCCCGTGAACTGGAAGACGCGATCTGACGTGCTCGCTCCGTTGCTGTAAGTGCCCGTGTCGCCGATCGCAGCGGTAATCGTGGGCTGAGCCACGCCCACGCTGAAGTTGTAACCGGCTGAAGCTGGGCTGGTGTGACCGTTGTTATCGCTGGCGATCGCCGTGAATGTGTGGCTGCCGGCAGGCAGAGCCGAACCGTAGCTGATCGACCAAGTGCCGTTGGGCAAAACCACGGTGTTGCCGATGGTCGTGGAACTGTCGAGCCGCACGGCGATATTTCGTCCCGGCTCGGCTGTGCCACTGATTACAAGCGGAGACGAACCTGCATACGTAATTGTCGGTGTTGCGATCGGACCGGCGAGTTCGACGGCATCGTAGACCCAGCTGGCGCTCAACCAACTGCCAAGGTCACTTGAGCCGCTGATTGGATTGATGCTGAGGGTATTCGTGCCGACTACGAGGGCGCTGGCGGGAATCGTATAAGTGTAGAGCGCGTTGTTGCCGCGATACGTTCCAATCGTGAAGCTGCGCGAACTGGGTTGAGACGATGCGGCGGGAGCGGCCGACGTGAAACTGTTGACGGTAATTTGCGGACGGCCGCTGTTGTAAGCGCAGGTGATGCCGATGCGCAGCGTAAGATCTACGAGCTGGTTCGGCGCGAGATTAAATTTGATTGTGGTTGGGCTGTTTGCGCCGCGGAATTGGATGGCGGGAAACGTCGAGGGATGGTCGACGCCGATCGTGAAGGTTTTTGGGCCCCACGGGCTCAGGCGAACATCTGATGGGTGCATCTGCACAATCTTGTCGCCGTTGAGCAGCCCCGCGGGCGTGCCATCCCATTCACCGATACGGAAGATCGTGGAAGGTACCGTTTCGGCTGACGTTAGATTGAGCGTGGTGTTGGCGCCCGCTGTGATGGTGACCATGTCGGTGGCGACCTCGAGTTCACCTTTATAAAGCGTGGCCTCGTAGGTGCCCGGCTTCATGCTTGGGCAGGTGTAGTTGCCCGAACTATCGATTATCGCCCAGTATTGGGCTGTGGCGTTGGCGAAGCCGACGACACCTTGAAAACCGGTGGGAATGCCGGAGGCGGTTCCGCTTACGCTGCCGCGTCCGGAAGCCGGCACCCAGCCCGTCAGACCGAGACTACCCATCCAGGAAAAGTCCATTGGCAGCGTCGGTGGCGCCCCGTTCGTGAACACGAGCGCGTAAGGTCCGTGCAGCACATTGTCGACACGAGTGGGTTCGGTCTGATTGTGCCCGGAATTCATGTAGTTATAGATTTCCTGGTCGGTTCCGGCTTGGTTCTGGATATCGCGGAAGAACGGGCCGCCCGAACTGCTCTCACGGTTTCCGTAAACCATCCAGCAACCGATCCCCGGCCCGGTTGCGCCCATATAGGTGAGATCCATCGCGCGATCTTTTCCGTGGGTAACGTTGTCGCCGAAGTATTTTGAGCGCGTGGTGCCGTCCGCCATTCCGAAGACGTCGGAGCTCTCAATAGCGCCGGTGTTACCATTGAGATCCGACGGCGCGGGGCCGTTTGGAATGAGCGCGTAATTGAGTCGCGTGATCCAACGAAGTTCGCCGACGCCGGGCTCCGCCGTGGTATATGTTGCCATGTAGATCGTATTCTCGCCGTTGCGCACGGCGAGGTACTGCGTCAAGCCTGAGACTACGCCGTTTGTCGGGCTCGTCTGGATCGTTATTTTGACAAAGCTCGCGCTGTCGGTGTCAGCGGTGACCGTGGTGCCGGACGATCCTAAGCCGGAGGCGATTTGGGAAAATCGTCCGGTCGTCGAGCGATACTCCACGCCGTTGTAGACGATCGACGTGATGTCGCCGCTCGCTTTGTTGACTTGGAAAACCAGTCCGGCGCCGGTGTCGACGCCGTAAGTGGTGCTATTGTCGGTTAACCCGAAAGCCCCGAGCGCTTTGGCGGGAAGGAACGCGGCCAGAGCGAACAGCGCGAAGGCGCTGCAGACTCTCACGGCGCTCTTGATGGTTGGGCAGGTGGTGGTGTGATGCATGGGGAAAACGCTTCTAAAACTGTACGATTCGCGCAGTTCGGCAGTGCGCGCGGTGCCACCGTGGTTCGCATGCGCGAAAGCGCAGCCTGCGCGACAGCAAGACGGAAGAGGGGTAGTCACGGGGTGAGGTAGAAAGTCGCTCCAGCGGCACGGGCGCGTGATGCGTCTACCCGTGCGACTTTTGCCCGCGAATATCGCACAGGAAATCCGTCAGACAAATCGCAGAAGGGTCACACAGTAAGAACTCGAAAACGACGTTGTTGGACCTTCAGCGAAGGTGACTTCTGGAGGTGCCGCGCTCTCCGCGTCGACGGCGATCTTGCCTACAAACGGAGACAGGCGACTTGAAAAACTCGCCCGTCGTTCAGCACGGAAAACGAGTGAACGCTTTACCGATCGTAACTGCTGAGGAAGGGCTTGTTCACCTTCACGCGATCAGAAGGTTGTCCAAGCCAAGCCATTAATGGCCTAGGCCAGATCGCGTCGAGTGGAAGCAGGGTGAATTCGCCGGCGATTTCTTTGATTGCTGCGGCGTTGAGTCGCGAAGAGATCTCGACGTTGTCGCCTTTGCCGTCGCTGGTGTTTTTCTCTCCGGGAACAAGGGCCACGTGCGAAAACACCGTCGTCTCGCCTTTGTTTTCGACGTCTACAGTGAGGCGATCGCCGCTCAGCAGAACGCCGACGCCGTCGGGATTCGCGATCGAAGCGAATTCCACGCTGCGACGGTTGCCCGGGAAATAGAGATCGTCCCGGTGCAGGTGGAAAGTGCCGTATTCGTTGAGACGATCTTTTCCGGGGTATCCGGCATAAGGTCCTTCGCCGAGCCAGCGAAACTCCGAGTACGTTTTGGGCAATGAGAGCGCAAAGCCAGCCTCCAACATTTCACCAGTCGCTTGGTTCGGCGTATAACGATAACTGACCTTGATCGCTCCGCCCGCTGAAACGAATAGCTTGTAGGCGCCCCTCACTGATTGCTCGGGCACACCGGGGCGCGCGTAGGTGCCGCGCACGGTGATTTCAACGCCGTCGGCCGTGGTGCGCGCATCGGTCGTTACTTCCTTCGCATCGCTTAATAAACTCCCGCGCCAGATCATCGGCTCGCGTTCACGACCTTTGCCGATGTCGTTGATGGTGGGGTTGTGGCCCACATGCGGGCCGAACTCTGCTACGATTTCGCGACCGTCGGAGTCGAGCAGCGACAATTTGCCGCTCTGCCGGTCGAGCTTGAGTCGATAATTTGCGCAATGAACAATCGCGGTCGCGTCGGTCATTTCGAGCGTGGCATTTTTCTTCGGCAATGCCGCGGCGATGGCTGACCAGCGGGCGCCGGCCAGCGCTCCCGTGTCGAGGCGGAGCGAACGTTCGTACAACGCAGTGCGTTTTTCGTCTTCGCAACGTAGTCCCAGCTTAAACACGTCCGACGATAGCTCAGCAGGGAGTTTCAGGTCGATCGAAAAAGGTTCGGTTTCATGTGGCTTGGCATGCAGTTCGACGCTGCCGTCTTGCAACGGCACGCCGTTGCGTTGAAGGACCCAATGAAGTTTGTAACCGGCTAGAGCTTTGAAGTCGTAGCGGTTCTCGACGTGGAGCGAAACTGCCTGCTCGCCGGGTTTCACGGGGAGTTCGCGCTCTTGAATCTGCACGGGCGAGTAAACCTTGCGCACCTGCCAGTAATCGACTTGCGGTGTCCGGTCGGAGTAAACGAGGCCGTCCATCGCGAAGAATCCGTGGGTGTCGTAGTAACGGTGTTCGTCGAGCCAAACCATCAGGTCTCCGTCTTTCACGCTTTGGCGGTCTTCGGTGGTGCGGAGAATCCCTTGATCCTGAAACATCCAGATCGCGCCGCCGGCGATGCGCGGACTGCGATAAAACATTTCCCAAAGTTCCTGCACGGCCGTGCCGCCGCGCGCCACGCCACGTTGATGTGCGTACTCGGTGAAGACGACGGGTCGTGTCAGCTTCTCGGCGAATTCGGCGGCGACTTTCTTTGGTGGGTAATGCGACGCGTAGAGGTCAACAAACTCGGGGAACTTTTGATAGTTCTCGCGAAAGTAGCTGCCGATGGTTGGGAGGGTCACCGGGCGGGTCGGGTCGAGCTGCTTTACATATTTGCCGGTGTTGAGATTGAGTTCGACGATGGGATTCTCGTTGCCGACGCTCCAAAAAATCACGCTGGGTCGGTTCTTGTCGCGCATCACCGTGGCGCGAGCGCGGGTGTAGAGGACGTCTTGATAATCTGGATCGGTCAGATTTTTCCGGCCGTGAATGAATGGGACTTCATCGTCGACGTAAAAACCCATTTCGTCGCATAGCTCGAGAAAACGCGGATGAGGAGGGTAGTGCGAGGTCCGGATGAAATTGATATTGGCCCTACGGATGAGTTGGAGATCGCGCTGCATGCCTTGCTCCGTCGCGACGCGTCCTTCGGGCCAAATGTCGTGATGATCCACGCCGCGAAGTTTGATCGGCGTGCCGTTCAATTTTAGGATGCCTTCCTCAATCGTGACCTGACGCAGCCCGACTCGATCGGAGAAACGCTGCACGATTTTGCTGTCGGCGCTGAGGTCGATCACGAGGCCATACAGCGACGGCGATTCGGCGGTCCACAGTTGCGGTTTACTCACGTCAATATCGACGGAGCCACGCCCTTCCGGGGAAAGCGTAACGTCAGCCTGCCTCACCAGCGTTCCTCTAGGATCGTAAAGACGAGCGATGACCTTGGCCGGGGCGGTCGCCGCAAAATCGAGATGCAGCACAGCCGAACCATTTGGCTTCAGTGTCGCGCGCGACGTGTAGTCAGCAAGATGAGCAGTGGGCAGCGCGAAAACGCTGACGTCGCGGTAAATCCCCGAGAGCGCCCAACAATCCATCGTGTCAAAATTCCATCCTTTGCTTCGCGTTGTCACGCGCACGGCCAGCACGTTTTCCGAACCACTTGGCGCTAACGCATCGGTAATGTCGAAGGTCACCGGATTGTAGCTGCTGGCCCATTCGCCGACTGGCTTGCCATTGACCCACGCGGTCAGTCCGTACTGTACGCCCTCGAAGCGAAGAAACACCCGTTGGCCCTGCCAGCCTTTTGGCGTGCGAAACGTGCGACGATACAAGCCCGTGCCTTCTTTAAGATCGTCGGCGTATTGCGGCTCTGCGAAACCCGCGAGTTCCCAGTGGCTCGGCACGGCGATGGTAGACCACATCGTGTCGTCGAATGACGGCTGAATGAAAGCCTCGTCGCTGCCGATATCCGATGACGCAACATATTTAAACCGCCAAGAACCGTTCAGCGATTGAGCGCCTTCGCCAACGCGCACGGGCAACACGTCGACGGGTTGGGCAAAGGTGCTGATAGCGCAAAGGGCGAGTAGGAAGCCGAGGGGGAACGCTTTCATGGAAATAAAGACGGTAGTCAGCCTGAGAATGTATCAAACTCGCCTCGTGCCGGACAGATTGAACCGACGCTGCGACAATTACTTTGCACGCATGGGTGATCTCCACGCTGAAATACTGGAGCCCTACACCCCGCAAACCGCGGAGAATCCCCGCACCGTCCTCCGGCGTTGAGCTCGGGGGAGAGGGCCGGCAAGCAAGGCCACTGCTTCCAAGTGCGACTCGCCGTTCGCCGGCGAGTCGCCTATTTGGTGGGCGCGTTCAGATCAATCATGTTCGCCGGCGGCTTATCGGAGTAGGCGATCTCTGAAAACGTAGCGGCAAAACCATCGCCGCGGGAGGCATGGACGGCCAGACCTGCTTTCAATTTTCCACCGGTCTTTAAATTGAAATGACGAACCATGCGCCAGAGCTTCCCATCGAGAGAGTAGTGAAAGGCGAAGACAGGTCCGCGGCGAACGATGGCGAGATAAACGCTGTCCGCGTCAATGTATTGAGAGTTGCAGTCGTCGGACACACCACGGGTCACCACGGAGACAATGGTGGGCTCGTTCATCATTGAATACTCGTAGCAAAGTTTAGCCCAGGTATTGCTATCCTGGTAAATAACCAAGGCGGCGACGTCGTACACGTTTTTGAGTTTTCCGGTCACGCGCACTTTCAGAAAAAACTCCGTGTCCGTTTCGAAAAGCACCATCGGAGCAGTCAGTGCGGTGGAACGCCCATTAGGATGGTTATAGAGATTGGTTTTGGCCGGGGCTTCAAGATAGAGGGTCGTGCCGGCGGCGTCCGTGTGGATGGCGGCAGGAGCGTTGACCACCGTCAACTCGCCCGGCAGGCCATTCAAATGGAGCAGCGGTTCGGCCGCAGAAAGAACCGATGCCACTACAACCGAGCACCAGAAGAAAAGTGATAATTGAGAAACTTTCGTCATCCCGGTGGACTTTATTGCCGGTGACGCTTCATCCTGCAAGTTCTCAAACTATCAAAAAGAGTACTGGATGCGGAGTGGTTGGGCGAAGCGGACGCTTCCGAAGTCGGGATGTGCTCAAGTCACTGGCGCGGCTCAGAGCTTTTTCAATGCGTAAGCCATTGCCTCGCCGATCCGATCGATTTGCTCGTCGGTATGCATGGCTGAGATCGCTGAGCGGATCAGGTCTTTGCCGGGAGGAACGGCGGGCGCG
This sequence comes from Nibricoccus sp., assembly GCA_047600805.1. GTDB lineage: Bacteria > Verrucomicrobiota > Verrucomicrobiia > Opitutales > Opitutaceae > JADKHC01. The sequence continues at coordinate 2,104,632 of JASGKG010000001.1, read as the reverse complement.
ATCGACATCACGGTGAAGACGCCTTTTTCGAGCAGAGCTTTCCAGAAGAGGTAAACGCGTTCTTTCGAGCCGAGCACGATCGGTACTGCGGGCGTTTCACTGTCCCAAGTGTCGAGTCCCAAGCTGTGCAGCATATCGCGGTAGCGCTTGGTGTTTTTCCAGAGCCGCTCAAGATGCTGCGGTTCGCTTTGCATGATTTCGAGCGAGGCCAGAGCGACGGCAGCCTGACTCGGACTGAGAGCGGCGCTGAAAATGGTTTGTTTCGAATGGGTGCGGAGATACTCGATGAGCTCGCGCGAGCCTGCGACGAAACCGCCGGTGCTGCCGAGGGATTTCGAAAGGCTTCCGCAAACGATGTCCACTTTGTCGTTGAGCCCGAAGTGGTCGATCGTGCCGCGCCCTTGTTTGCCGAGAACGCCGAAGCCGTGAGCGTCATCGAGCACCATGAAACAGTTGTGCTGTTCTGCGATGGCGGCGATTTCAGGCAGTTTGGCGATGTGGCCTTCCATCGAATAAACACCCTCCATCACCAAAATTTTTGGCGCTTTCGGATCGATCGAGCCGATCACCTCGCGCAGATCAATCGGGTTGTTGTGCAGGAACCGTTCGACGGTCGCCATCGAAAGGCGAATGCCGTCCCAGAGACAGGAGTGGATATTTTTGTCCGCGAGAATGATGTCGCCTTTTTGGGCGAACGAGGCGACGGCCGACATGCAGGACAAATAGCCGGCGGCGTGCACGTGGCAGGCTTCACGGCCGAGAAATTGGGCGAGCTTGTCTTCCAGCTCCACATGGTAGGCGCGGGAGCCGTTTGAAATGCGTGCGCCGGTCGGACTTGTTCCCCACTTCAACATCGCGGCGCGGCCCGCCTCGATGACCTTCGGATGAAACGAGAGGCCGAGGTAATCGTTGCTTGCCAGCATGATCATTTCCTGGCCGTCGATGCGGATGTTCGTGCCTTGCTGCGCCTCCATGGCGATGTAGTACGGCGCGTATTTCAGCCGCATCTTGGTCGGATAGTCATCCGAGCAACGCTCGACGATCGGTTTTCGATTTTTCGAAAATAGGGAAAAGGCCATGTTCACAAAAGAGTAACGACTGGACCGCTACAAATGAAAGTTGAAACTGTTCTTAGCTCTCGCGTCGGGGAATTCCCCGTAACCAACAGATCAATTCGTCGGCGTGCGTTTGCCAAGTTTTGAAAGTGCGCGAATGGGCGGCGGTGACTGCTTCGCCGAGCACCGCGGGCTCCGTCAGCCAGAGGCGCAACGCGTTTTCCAGACTGCTCGCGTCGACGCGATCCAGCATCAAACAACCTCCTCCGGCGGCCGATTCGCCGATGGCACCGCGGGCGGAACAAATGCACGGCTTTCCGTGGGCGAGGCTCTCTTGAACGGGAAGGCCGAAACCCTCGAGAAGCGATGGATAAACGGTGAAAGAACAACCGGCGTAAGCCCCAGCCAGAGCGGCGTCGTCGACGGGGCCATCATAACGCACGGGACGCCCGGCGGCCTGAAGGCTTTGAACTTTGTCGAGCGCGGCTTTGCCCGTTTGGGGGTGGGCCAGACCGATCAAGCGCAGCTCAAACTGAACTCCGCTCGCCCAAACTTTTTCTGCGGCGTCGAGGAGCGCGACGTGGTTCTTGCGGCCCTCGAGCGAGCCCACGCTGAGGACGACAGGCTTGGCCGACGGGGCGACGGTCGTGACAGGTTGTTCGCCGAACGAGGCGATCTGTTGAGCCGTGCCGATGGCGTTGGCAATCGCGACGACCTGAGGCGGATTACGAACACCCAACCAGTCCCAGTAATCCAAGAGGCATTGCCGGGAATCTTCTGAAACCGCTGCCACACCGTCGAACATCAACAATTCGCGCAGGTACGCCGGGAAACGCGCCACGGTCTTGTACGGAGTGAACTCGGGGAGTTTAAGCGCAACGGCGTCGTGAAAGACGGCGACGCGCGGGCCGTGAATGCGTTGAAAAAGCGCAGGGTACGCGGCGGCGATTTTGGCCGAAAAAATTTCCGGTGCGATCAAGCCTTTGCCCTCGGGGCACGTCGCGCGCTGGTTCAGCAGAACGCGTGCGTAGCCAGCGAGGCGGACAGACAAAGGCCAGCTGGCGCTGCGATGGGCGGAGCCGGCGCTGCTGTTATCGGACAAAGTCGCACGCTCCCACGGCTGCAGTTCGCGCCACGCGCTTTGATGCGGATCGAAGCAGACCGGCAAAATTGATTCACGCAGACTGAGCGCTTCAAACATCGAGCGCACCACGCGCTGCACACCGGTTTGGGCGCGAGTGTGGCTGGTGTGGGACGCGTCAAAAAGAATCATGATGTGGTCGGAATATCTTCAAAACCGATAGGGACGTTCGCAGGCGAGAGAAAACGCGACTCGAACAGCACTTGCTTCTTCGCCGTCACAACCAAAACTACAGGCTTAAACCCGCACGTTGTGACTTATTTCTCCACAAGCTTCCTCTTGCTCGCTGGTATTTTGTTTTGGGGCGCAGGCGCGGCTTTGTTGATCACTCCTGCGCGTTACCGCCGCCTCGCCTTGATCTTTGCGGCGCCAGCGGGCCTCGCGTTGCAGTCGTTTACCGTTTGGATCGGAGCGCACGCGGGCTTCGCGGGAACAAATGTCTATGGTCGCGCTTCGTTGGTGCTGCCGGTGGTTTTGCTCGGCGTCGCCTTATGGCGCAGGCGCAAGAAGCCATCAAAGAAACAGCCGGTGTTCTTTTCGGCCTTGCTGGTGCTCATGGCGATTCAGTTGGCGGTGATGGTGCTGCCGTTTGCGCTGGGCGGGCATGATCTCACGACGTGCTCAATCGGCAGTTTGGATGCCGCCGATTACGGAGCTGGCGCACGTGTATTTCAGGAGTTTGCACACGCGGATCGCAGCGGCTTCCTTGGGCAAACGGAAGTGGTGTCGATTGGAGCGGTGGATAATTTTTTCGATTTTTGGCTCCGCACGAACCATTTTACTCCCTCGGCGCTGATTGCGTTGAACGGAAGTTTTTTGGGGCTCGGGCCACACCAACTGACAGGTCTGATCACGGTTCTTTTGCTCGTCGCGACGACGCCCATGGTGTTCTGGCTGGCGCGCGCCGGCCTGGGCTACCGGCCGGTGCCCAGTTTTTGGGTGGCAGCAATCTACGCGTTTAGTCCTATCAACTGGTATGCGGTGTATCAGGTTTCACCGGCGCAGATCGTGGCGGCGAATGCGATCGCGTTGCTGACGTGGTGCGGGCTTGTGCTTTGGCGGCAACGTGCGCACCTGCCGAAAGCGTGGTGCTGGGCTGGGCTGTTGTTCGTGGGCTACGGCCTCGTTTTTGGTGGGTACAATTTTATTATCGTGGCCACGTTGGTTCCCCTCGGCGCGGTGGTGGTCGGCTGCGCCCTCGTGGATAAAGATTGGCGGCGGGTCGGGCGCTGGCTCGTGGCTATGGGCGGAATGTTGCTCGTGTCGGGATTGATATATTACGAGCGACTCGCCGGAGTAATCGAGCGACTGGTGCTTTTCGGCCGTGGTTACGGATGGGGCATCGCGACGCTCACGCCGGAAGGCTGGCTTGGGTTCGTTCATGGACCCTGGCTGACGGGATACTCGACGGTCTTGCGTGTGCCGTTGGCTATTGCGGTGGTTTTGCTGGTGATTTTCTCATGGTGGAAAATCGGAACTCGGCGTTTGGACCGAGCATGGGTCCTGATCAGCTTATGTGTGCCGATACTGGTTGGTTATGCTTGGTTTCAGTGGAAAGTGGCGAAAGAAGGGGAGCCAGCCAGTTATCAGGCCTATAAACTCTTCGCGGTATTTTATCCGGGCATGCTTGCGGCTTTTTGTTGTTGGGGGAATCTGGGCTGGTTGAAAGGCGGGCTGGCGCGCGGAGTGGCGGTCGCAGGCATGGCAGCGGTGCTCGTCGTAAATGTCGCCGGTGAGTGGAGAATGTTTTACCGTCTTCAAGATCCGCCATTGTCGGTGGACAACGCCACGATCGCGCTCGGTAAGATCGAGACGATGCAAGAGATTGGTTCGGTGAACATGCGCCTCGAAGAAGGCTGGGTTCGCCTTTGGGCAAACGCTTTTCTGCTCCGCAAAAAACAATTTTTCGAAGTCAGCAGTTATGAAGGACGGGGCGCAACTGCGTTGAAAGGTGAGTGGGATTTGCTGGGCGATTTTTTCAGTTACGCGGTGCCCGGACACGACAGTTTGTATCCGGCACCCGGTTATACGTTGTTGCGTAGGAGCAGCGCCTCTTACGTGGAGGCGCGACTGGGTGAGGGCTGGATTGGTGGCTTGCGTGATGATCCCCGGCCGGCGGTGCGCTCGCGCTGGGTGACGGAAGCGACGGCGAAAATTGTGCTGACGAATCCTCACGCCGAGCCCCTCAAGGTTTCGCTTTCCGCGCGTTTGCGCGCTGTCACGCCGCGTGATTGCGTGATTCGTGTCGCGGGCGTGGAAGTTGCAAAAATGGGTTTGCTGGCTGAGCCGCAGATTTGGAGCAAAGTCGATTTGGTTCTTCCGCCCGGTAAGACTGCCGTGGAGTTTTCGAGCGAGAGAGGTGCCGATTATCTGGGCGGGCGGTCGAAGCAGCCGGTTTATTTAGCTGTGGATGGGTTCGATCTTCGAGTTGTTGGTTCCTCGAATATGCTACCTGCGCAATGACTTGATTTCGGCGGCGTTCTGGATTGCTCTCTAGACGCATGGCAAAACCCAAAGCTCCAACGTCGGTCTTCCGCAACCGTCGTGTGCTCGTAACCGGAGGTTTGGGTTTCATCGGATCAAATCTGACCCGCGCCCTGGTGAAGCTCGGCGCAGAAGTGACGGTCGTCGATTCGTTGATCCCGGAGTACGGCGGTTTGCTGCATAATTTGAGCGGGATCGAAAACGATGTGCGGATCAATGTTTCGGACGTCCGTGATGTGCACAGCTTGCCGCATTTTGTCCGCGGGCAGGATTTCCTTTTCAACCTGGCCGGCCAAACGAGTCATATGGACTCGATGACGGATCCGCAGACCGATTTGGAAATCAACGCCCGCGCCCAGCTCTCGATTTTGGAGGCATGCCGGTTGCGCAATCCGCAAATCCGTATTGTCTTCGCGAGCACGCGGCAGATTTACGGCAAACCTGACTATTTGCCCGTCGATGAAAAGCACCCGCTTCGCCCCGTGGATGTGAACGGCATCAACAAGCTCGCCGGCGAGTCCTATCATCTGCTTTACCACCGCGTTCATGGGATCGAGAGCACGGTCTTGCGCTTAACCAACACGATTGGTCCACGCATGCGAGTGAAAGACGCGCGGCAGACCTTCGTGGGCGTTTGGATAAAGGAAATCCTTTCGGACAACCCAATCGAGGTTTGGGGGGGCGAACAGTTGCGTGATTTCACTTACGTGGACGATGCGGTAGAGGCGTTTTTGCTCGCGGCGAGTCGGCCCGAAGCGGTGGGCCAGGTGTTCAACGTCGGCGGAACAGCGCCGGTCAATTTGAAGCAACTCGCTGAGTTGCTGGTGAAGTCAAATGGTTGTGGCACCTACAAGATTCGCGCTTTTCCGGGCGACCGGAAGAAAATCGATATCGGCGATTTCTATTCGGATTACCGGCTGATCACGGAAAAGCTGGGCTGGGGTCCGAAGGTGCCGCTCGCCAACGCGTTGACCAAAACGCTGGCGTTTTATCGCGAGGAGCTGCCGAACTATCTTTAACCTGCCATGTTGCTCACCGCCGATCCCAAAGCCAGTTATCTGGCGCACGCAGAGGAAATCCGTGCAGCCATCGGTCGTGTATTGTCGAGCGGTCACTACATACTCGGACCGGAAGTTGAGGGCTTCGAAAAAGAGTTCTCCGCGTATCAGGGCGGTGGATTCACGATTGGCGTTGCTAATGGCACGGAGGCCATCGAAGTGGCGTTGCGAGCGCTCGGTGTGCGGTCGGGTGATTCTGTGGCCACGGTCGCGAACACCGTTACGGCGACCATCTCGGCTATCGAGCAAATTGGAGCCAAGCCCGTTTTTGTGGAAATCGATCCGTCGAGCATGACGATCTCGCCGGCCGCTCTGGAGAGAGTTCTCCACGCGGATCCGATAATTAAAGCGATTGTACCTGTCCATTTGTACGGCCAACCGGCCGACATGCCGTCGATCATGGCGATTGCCGGGAACGCGGGTGCAAAAGTCGTTGAAGATTGTGCGCAGGCGCATGGTGCTCAGATTGGGCCTCGCAAGGTCGGCACGTGGGGTGATGCCGCCGCGTTTAGCTTTTATCCCACGAAGAACCTAGGCGCGATCGGCGACGGAGGAGCAGTGTTTATGCGTGACGAGGTGCTTGCGCAACGGATACGGCAACTCCGTCAGTACGGTTGGCGAGAGCGTTATATTTCAGAATTTCCCGGCCGCAATTCACGGCTCGACGAGATGCAGGCGGCTATCCTGCGGGTGAAATTGAAATACCTGGATGCGGAGAACGACCTCCGGCGCGAGTTGGCGGCACGGTATGTTTCGCGTGTGGCTGCGGCAGGACTTCAATTACCTCAGGTGGGTGCCAGGCAAAAGCACGTGTTTCACCAGTTTGTGGTGCGGACACCGCGCCGGGATTCTCTGCGTACGGCTCTTTTGGAGCGGGGAATAGGTTGTGGTGTTTTGTATCCCGTACCTGTGCATCGGCAGCCGGCGTTTGCTGATTTAAGCGTTAATTTGCCAGAGACAGAACGTGCGTGTGCCGAGGTCCTCAGTTTGCCGTGCCACCCGGGCCTGAGCGTCGCCGACATTGACACCGTGGGTGACGAGATCCTTCGTTGGGTTCAGCTGAAATGAGCAACTCACAGCCAGCACTAAGTTTTGTTATTCCGCTCTACAACAGCGCGGAAACCATCCGTGAGTTGGTCAAGACCATCGAGGCACTTGTCGTTGACGGCGGGTTGGAAATTGTGCTGGTGAATGACGGGAGCAAGGATGCGACTTCAACGGTCTGTCGGGAACTTGTCCATGAGGCGCGGGTGCCGATTACCCTTGTCGAGCACGCTCGGAATTTCGGCGAACATAACGCAGTGCTCACGGGCTGGCGTCATGCGCGTGGTATTCACATTGTGAATATCGACGACGACGGTCAGAATCCACCTGCTGAAGCGGTGCGCTTGTGGCAGCATGCGCTCACAAATAATCTCGATGTTGTCTACGGGCATTACGCGGAAAAAAAGCATTCGCTCTGGCGAAACGCGGGGAGCTGGCTAACGAACCGGATGACGGATTGGGCGCTGGAAAAACCTGCGGGCTTTTATCTTTCAAGTTTTCGGTGTGTGACCTCGTTTGTGGCGAAAGCGGCGGCTGGCAACGGAGGCCCATTTCCCTACATCGATGGGTTGTTGCTCCAGGTTACGCAAAGAATCGGATCGCTGGAGGTGCGCCACGAAGAGCGGCGAGCCGGGGCCAGCGGTTATACATTGCGCAAGCTCATGCGGCTTTGGGCGAGCACGTTTATCAATTTTTCAGTGATGCCGCTGCGCATCGCGACCCTGCTAGGTCTTTTGATGGCGGCCGCCGGATTTGCAGGGATCGGCGTGGTTTTTTATTGGTGGCTGACCGACAAAGGCCCAGCTTTTGGCTGGGGCATGTTGATGGCTGCACTGCTGACGTTCTCGGGCGTGCAACTCGTGATGCTTGGTGTGATCGGCGAATATCTTGGCCGCATGTTCCTAACGATCAATCAGAGGCCGCAGTCTTTGGTGCGCGACGTCATCAAGAGTTCTTAGGCATTTGGAGCTGGCCAAACGCTTTGGTCCAAATTCCGAGACTGTGATCGATATTGCGTTTGACGCCTCGAAGGGCGGTTTTCGGCGGTTCGCGACGCAGGTTCCAGAGGTAGGCCAATATTTCGGGAAGTGACAGCGCGCTCTGGTAAAGCGTGTGCCGAACGTGGTGTTTGCACCAAGCGCGTGCGCCCAGCTCGATGAGTTCTTTCTCCCAACGCAGTGTCAGAAGATAGCTGTTGCGCTCGTCGTTTTCTTTGCGCCCTGGGGATGAGCTGATGTGGTGGCGGATCACGCTGGAGAGGGCGACCGCGTTGCTGAAGCCCTTTGCTCGTGCTCGAAAACAAAGGTCGACGTCCTCTCCGCCGTTCTTGAACCGTTCGTCGAAACCGCCGAGTTGGTTCCAAAGATCGCGAGAAATGAGAAGGCAAGCCGCGGTCACAGCAGGGGAAAAGCGATAGCAGCCGCAGGCGCCTGCACACCGGGAGCAGGGTGAGGGTGTCACGTCGTGCTCCGGTTTGCCCTTGGCCGTGACGTAGATCCCTGCGTGGTCGAGCGCACCCGTTTTGGCGTTAAGCTGAATATTACCGATAGCTCCAGGTTTCGGGATCGACGCATGTACCGCGAGCATGGCTTCTAACCATCCAGTGGAGAGAACGACGTCATTGTTGAGCAGGACGAGAAAGTCTCCTTCGGCGGCCGCAGCGGCGCGGTTGTTGGTCGCAGCGTAGCCGAGGTTCTGCTCGTTGAGCAGCGTGCGCACGTTTGGCGTTTGGATTTGCGCCAGCCACTCGCGGGTGCCGTCGGTGCTTCCGTCATCGACGAAGATGATTTCGTGTTCGAGATCACGCGGAACCGTTGCCTGCAAGCTCTCGAACATCGACCGGGTGAGTTCCAGGCAGTTGAAGAGCGGAATGATAAACGAAACGCGCACGCAATGAACCTAGAGGCCGCAGGCTAGGTCGGAAGCCAGAAGTTTTGAGGCCGAAGGTGGAAGAAGCGGACGTCTCGGAGAACGCCCCTACTCAAACCAGCTTCTTCAGATACTCGCCATACGTGGATTTGCCGAGGAACTTGATCTGAGCGTCGAGTTTGGCCCGGTCGATCCAGCCTTGGCGGAATGCGATTTCCTCCAGGCAGGCGATCTTGAGCCCTTGGCGATTCTGAATGACTTCGACGAACTGCGCAGCATCGAGCAGCGAATCATGCGTTCCGGTGTCGAGCCAGGCTGTGCCACGTCCGAGAATTTCCACGTGAAGTTTGCCGGATTCCAGATAGAGACGATTTAGGTCGGTGATCTCTAGCTCACCGCGTTTCGACGGTTTAAGGGCACGAGCGACCGCGACAACTTCTTCGTCGTAGAAATAGAGTCCTGGAACGGCGTAATTGGAACGCGGATTTGCGGGTTTTTCCTCAAGCGAAATGACGCGCCCATCATTCGCGAATTCGACCACGCCGTAAGCTTTTGGATCAGCAACGTGATAACCGAAAATCGTGGCGCCATCGGTACGGGCACTAGCGTTCTCGAGAGAGCTTGCGAAATCGTGGCCGTAGAAAAGATTGTCACCGAGAACGAGCGCCGACGGCTCGTTTCCGGTGAGGAAGCCCACGTCGCCAGAGATATGAAACGCTTGTGCGAGCCCTTCCGGGCGCGGTTGCTCGGCGAAAGTGAGCTGCAGGCCGAACTGCGAGCCATCGCCAAGGAGGCGCTTAAACAAAGGCAGGTCCACCGGCGTCGAGATGATCAGGATCTCGCGGATGCCCGAGAGCATCAGCACCGACAGCGGATAATAGATCATCGGCTTGTCGTAAACCGGCATGATCTGCTTCGAGACGGCGATCGTGAGAGGGTAGAGACGGGTGCCAGACCCGCCGGCGAGGACGATACCTTTGCGGTTCATAGTGATTGGTTAGGCTTTCGTGCCCAGGCGTTCGCGTGCATACTTTTTCGACGTGATGTCGGCGGCCCACGAGCGATTCTTCAAATACCAATCGACCGTCTTTTCGATGCCGGTCGTAAAGCTCTCGCGTGGCTTCCAGCCGAGTTCACGCTGGAGTTTGTCGCAATTGATCGCGTAACGTCGATCGTGGCCCGGGCGGTCGGCGACGTAGGTGATCTGCTTTTCGTACGACTGACCGTCGGAGCGGGGCGACTTTTTGTCGAGAAGCGCGCAGATCGTTTTCACGATCTCGATGTTCGGTTTCTCGTTAATTCCGCCAATGTTGTAGGTCTCGCCGATGCGGCCCTTGTTGAGCACTAACCAGATCGCAGCGGCATGATCCTCGACGTAAAGCCAGTCACGGATCTGCATGCCATCACCGTAAACGGGAAGGCTTTTCCCCTCAAGGGCGTTGAGGATCATCAACGGAATCAACTTCTCCGGGAAATGGAAGGGCCCGTAATTGTTCGAGCAGTTCGTGGTCAGCGTTGGGAACTTATAGGTGTGCTGATAGGCGCGTACGAGATGATCGCTGGCGGCTTTCGACGCAGCGTAGGGGCTGTTGGGCGCGAACGGTGTTTCTTCAGTGAAAGCCGGATCCGTCGGCGAGAGCGTGCCATAAACTTCGTCGGTGGAGACGTGCAGGAAGCGGAAAGCGGCCTTCTTTGTCTCTGGCAATTTGGTCCAGTAAAGGCGAGCCGCGTTGAGGAGACGCAGCGTCCCGACGACGTTGGTTTGAACGAACGGCTCCGGCGAGTCGATCGAGCGATCGACGTGCGACTCCGCGGCGAAGTTCACGATGGCGTCGATCTGATTTTCCTCGAGCAAGCGCGCAACAAGCACGCTGTCACCGATGTCACCGTGCGCAAAAGCGTAACGCGGGTCTTTCGCTAGATCGGCGAGGTTGGCGGGATTCCCGGCGTAAGTCAGGACGTCGAGATTAACCAGCTTCTTGAGTGGTGAATCTGGTTCGGTGAGGCGCTGACGAACGAAGTTGGAGCCGATAAAACCACAACCACCGGTGACGAGGATGTTCATTGTTGGAGCTGGAGTGTTGTTAGGCTTTGACCCAATTTTTGAGCGCCTGTTCGACCGAAGCGTGGACTTCGGTCATTTGGATACCCGCTTTGGCGAGCTTTGCCGAGGACATTACACAATTGGATCGCGGCGTTTTTGCGGCAAGCTTCATGAATTCGTCCTCGCTGGCGAAGAACTCGAACTTTTTCGGGCAAACGCCGCTCTTCTCGATCATGGAAACAACCTCGCGCGTGGTGACGTGGCCGGGGTTGGTGACGTTGTAGGTGCCGAACGGGATGCGTTTTTCCCAGCAGGCAAAAGTCGCGGCGACGAATTCGTGAAGTTGGGAGATGGAATTGGCCGCCTCGAGCAGCTTGGCGTAGCGCATCAGCTTGGTTAGGTAGTTGCGCGGATTATCGATGTTATCGAAAGGAATCCGCAGACGCCAGACGTAGCAGTTTTGCGTGCCAGCGAGCACTTCTTCGCCGAGAGCCTTGGTGCCGCTGTAGAACGAGCAATTGTTTTGGCGGAAAGTGAAGTTCGGCGCATCCTCTTCGGTGAAACCGCTGCCGTCGGGGCGAGCGCCGGTGTAAATGCAACCCGAAGAAACGTGGCCCCAAGGCACTTCGGCTTGGGCGCAGGCTTCGGCGACGATTCCGGGCAAAACGGCGTTACCAAAAAGTGTTTCGTGTTTGTGCAACTCGCAGGCGTCGACGTTGGGCTTGCCCGTATAGCCGGCCGAGTTGATCAGAAACTCGGGCTTGTCGCGCTTGAGTTCGGCGGCGAGTACTGCGCTGTTGCTGTAATCGACTTCGCTGCGGCGCAGATTGCGATACGGAATGCCTTTTTTCTTGAGCAACGCTTGATATGCCTGACCGACATATCCGGAACCACCGAGTAGATAGATCATAGTAAAGGACCGAGGAAAAAGTCTCCCGGAGGGCGCAACAAGCCAAATATGGGAACCGTATCCTCAATCAGGGAATCCCTGAGGCCCGTCCTAAACATTAAAATGGTGCCCAAGGGGGGACTCGAACCCCCATGCGGTTAGGCACAGGCTTCTGAGACCTGCGTGTCTACCAATTCCACCACCTGGGCAATCTGTGGGAGTGCAGAAAACACACGCCGGTGCGACCCGGCGCAAGCAAAGAATTTAGTTAAACCGTCCGATTTCCGCGTTTTTTCTGCAACGGGCTATTTCGCGGCCTCGGACTTCATGTGCCGGTGCACGAAAAAATAGTAAACCACACCCAGTGCGACAAATGCGGCGATCGCCCACAGGGTAATGCGATGGAGTTCTCCGCGCATGAGCGCCTCGTCCTGGCCGGCCTTGATTCCCAACCACGCCAGAACACCGCACCATAAGCCAGAGCCAAGAAGGGTGTAAATCGAGTAGAGCGCAAACGGCAGGCGGACGATGCCCGCGGGTATGCCGATCAAGTGCCGAACCACTGGGAGGAGCCGGGAGAAAAACACACCAAAAGCGCCAAACTTCGCCGCCCAACGCTCAGCTTTTTCTATTTTTTCCGCCGAGATAAACAGGTATTTTCCGTACCGCATCGCCAGAGGTCTTCCGGCCGACCGCGAGGCCCAATACATGATGGTTGCTCCGATCCACGAGCCGATCGTGCCGGCAACAACCACGCCCCAGACGGACATCGTGCCTTTTGTGTAGGCGAGATGCGCCGCGGGTGGGATGATCACTTCGCTCGGAAGCGGAATGAACGTGCTTTCCATGGCCATGAGCAGGCCGACGAGCCAGTAGCCGCCTTGTTCGAGTTTGTCGGCGTACCATTGAAGAAGCTGGGCGAGGTAAGCTTTCATTGCGGGCAGGGAACGAAGGGTTAAAAACAAAAAGGCAGGCAGAGAAAATCTGCCTGCCTGTGCTTTTGAAGCGAAATTCTTAGACGTCCGGCTTGGTCTTGCGCAGACCCTGCACGCGATCGCCAGCTTTCCACTGGCCGCGTTTTTTGAGCAAATCGATGCGCTCAAAGCGCTTCAAGACGTTGCGCTTAAGAACGATACCGCTAGAACCTTGGAGACTTTTGTGTTGGGACATGGCGTTTTAGAAAATGATAGTGACGTGTTAAAGAGGCGCAGACGTACAGTTCGAGCGCGCCCATGACAAGTATTTTTCTGCAACTTCTTCAGCGCGCACCACGATCCATTCAGGCGTTTCATAAGGATGGTGCTGTTCGATCCAGCTTTTCACGGCATGGGCGCGGGCAGGAATAAGCTTCACCATCAGCCTAAATTCCTCTGCCGCTTCAACTTTACCCTGCCAAACGTAATGCGAGGTGATCGGCCCCTCGATTTGCACACAGGCGGCCAAACCTTTTTCAACGAGGTCCCGCGCAAGGCGGTTCGCGTCCTCACGATTCCCAACGGTTGTCCAACCAACGAGTAGCATGGGCGTGAAGGGTCGAAGGAACACGCCCGAATCGCAAGCCTGGAGCCCGGGAGTTTACCGGTCTTTGGGCCGGTGCACCGGTTTGCAAAATATTCCCCTTGACGGGGCAGGCGTTAGGCTTTGCCCTTCACAGTTTCACAAAAGCCAAACGCCCAGCCATGCGCGACGACTATATTAAAGAAGCACAGAAAGTGATCCCGGACTCGAATCTCCTGATCAACGTGGTCTCCCGCCGTGTAAAACAGCTGCGCCGCGGCAGCCGCGCGCTGGTCGAGTCGCTCGAAAAACTTTCTCCCGAAGACATTGCCCTTCGCGAAATCATCGAGGGCAAGATCAGCTTTGATATGACCGAGAACAACTGACGCCGGTTGGCGGTCGGTGTCTCGTAAATAATTCGGCTTCGCGCTGACGGCGGTGAACCGCCTGACACACCATCATGTCCGCACAAAAGAAAGACCCGGCCCGCTACACGGAGATTCGCAACAGCAAAGCGCTGCGCGATTACTTCGTGGAAGAGAAGTTTGAGGCGGGCATTGCCTTGAAAGGCACCGAGGTAAAATCGATTCGCGGCGGCAGGGCGCAGATCAACGACGCTTTCGGACGTTTCGACAAAGGCGAACTCTGGCTCCTGAACGCGCACATCGAGGAATACGCGTTCGGCAACATCTATAACCACGACTCACGCCGCACCCGAAAACTACTACTGCACAAGCATCAAATTCGGAAAATCGCCCAAGCTTTGCAGGTCGGCGGGCGCGCGTTGGTGCCGCTCCGGATGTATTTTAAAGACGCGCTCGTGAAAGTCGAAGTGGCGCTTTGCAGCGGTAAGAAACTTTTCGACAAACGCGACGACCTGAAAAAGAAGGTCATCGACCGCGAGATCGACAAGGCGATGAAATATCGTCGCAAGTAGTGTCGTGGGGGATTGTCCCTTACGTGCAGTTGCCGGGTTTGAAATGCACGACGATGCGCCATTCGCTCGACACGCGAGGAAAAGTTTCAACACTCACGCCGCGTGAAACAGACTATCGTTACCCTCGACATGGAAGGCGTGCTGACGCCGGAAATCTGGATTGCCGTCGCTGAAAAAACCGGCATCCCCGAGCTTCGGCGCACGACGCGTGACGAGCCGGATTACGATAAGCTGATGCGCGGTCGTCTGGTGTTGCTCGACAGGCACGGGCTGAAACTTTCCGACATCCAAAACGTGATTAGCTCTTTGCCCTTGTTAGATGGCGCGAAGGATTTTCTCGATGAACTCCGCTCGCTCACGCAGGTCGTCATTCTTTCAGACACCTTCGAACAATTTGCGCAACCCTTGCTGCGTCAGCTCGGCATGCCGACGCTGCTCTGTCATAGGCTGATCGTGGAAAACGATCGAATCACCGGCTACAAGATCCGCATCGCTGATCAAAAACAGAAAGCCGTCGCGGCTTTCAAATTGATGAATTACCGCGTGATCGCAGCGGGGGACTCGTTCAACGACACCGCGATGCTGGGCGAGGCCGACGTGGGATTTTTATTTCACGCTCCGTTGAACATTCGCCAGCAGTTTCCTCGTTTCCGTGCGCTGGATACTTATCCCGATCTGATGGACGCGATCAAAGGCGCGCTTGGCTGAGCACGCCTCCTATTTAGCTCGCGAGGGCTGGTTCGTGAAGGATCGGACGTGATTCGTCGGGCCAGTTTTCGATCACGAACTCGGCAAGTTTTTTCCAGTGAAGCGGCTTCCGCAAGATGCCCTTCAGCGCAGGGAGGAGCTGGAGTTCTTCGGAATCGAAATCGATCGCTCCGCCCGTGATGATGACGAAATGCGTGTCAGGGACAAAACGCTGCGCTTGCGCTAAAAATTTTAGACCGTTCATGCCGGGCATTAGGTAGTCGCTGATGATCATGCCTGGATTGAGCGCTACCACATGCTGCAAAGCTTCCTGAGGAGAGCTGAAGGTGTGCACCGGGCAGGTGAGGTGGCACCTGAGGAGCTGGCCGAAAGACTCCAAAATAAGCGGTTCATCGTCGACGAGGATGAGAGGGCGACTGGCGTCGGGAGAAGTCATGGCATATGTTAGTTGGTTAGAACGCGCTGTTCTCCGGGGCCCGAGGGCAGCGCTCGTCGTTATTTGTGAAGTTGCATCAGGTGTCTGATATTATTTACCAAAAAGGATGCTGCACATTACACTTTTTCAACCGGAGATCCCACAAAACACAGGGAATGTGGGGCGCATGTGTGCATTGACACGCTCCCGCTTGCACTTGATCCACCCCCTTGGATTTAAGATCACGGATCGGCATTTGAAACGTGCGGGCATGGACTACTGGTATTCATTGGATGTCCATCATCACGCTGACTGGCAGGCGTTTCTAGCAAGCCCAGCTGCGCCGAAAAGGCTGTGGCTTTTTACAACCAAGAGCCAAAAAAGTTTCTGGGATGCCGAGTTCGAAGATGGTGACGGCCTTGTTTTCGGCAATGAAGGCTCGGGCGCGCCCCTATGGTTGCACCAGGCTATCGGCGAGGCGCAGAGAATAACTATTCCGCATGCTAATTCTTCACTGAGATCGCTGAATTTGAGCACGGCGGCGGGAATTGCGTGTTACGAAGCGCTGCGGCAGATAGGCATGCCGCAGTAGACACGTTGCGATAAAGGACAGCAAAACTGCTTTGCCGGTTAAGTCTGGTTGCGTATCCGAGACTTGGATAGCTCTCGGAAGGGCTGCTAAATTTCGTCCACCCGTATGCACGCTGCCTCGCGTCCGGGATCGCATTCGATGAGTGGCGGTACGGTTGCCTTGCATTTTTCCTGCGCGTAGAGGCAGCGCGGGTGAAACGGACAGCCCTGAGGTGGATTGACCGGCGACGGTGGATCACCCGGAAGCACGATGCGCTGGCGGGCGCGTTCGACGTCGGGATTGGGCGTTGGCACCGCGCTGATCAGCGCGCGTGTGTAGGGATGACGCGGTCGGTCGATGACGTCTGACGCCGGTCCGAGTTCGACGATTTTCCCCAGGTACATGACGGCGACACGGTCAGAAATATGTTTCACGACCGACAAATCGTGCGCGATGAAGATGAGGCTCAGGTCCATCTTTTTGACCAAGCCGGCGAGGAGATTGAGGATTTGGGCTTGAATTGAAACGTCGAGCGCGGACACAGGTTCGTCGGCGACGATCACCCGCGGCTGCAACGCGAGCGCGCGGGCGATGGCGATGCGCTGGCGCTGGCCGCCGGAGAATTCATGCGGATATTTCTGCATGAAACGTGGCGCGAGGCCCACCAGTGTCATCAACTCGGCCACGCGGCCGGCGACCTCTGACTCTTTGCACGCTTTATATACGAGAAGTGGTTCGGCGAGGGTGGCGAAGACTGTCATGCGCGGGTTGAGCGATGCGTAGGGATCTTGAAAAACCATCTGCAGGTGGCGGCGCGCTTCCTGGATATCCTGTGTCGAACCTGCGGTTAGGTTTTTGCCTTCGAGGATAATGGCTCCGCCGGTGGTCGGAACGAGCTGAAGAATGGTTCTGGCGAGCGTCGATTTGCCGCAACCGGATTCTCCGACGAGCCCGAGAACTTCTCCGCGCCCAAGTGTCAGATTCACGCCGTCCACCGCTTTCACGGAGCCTCGGTGGCGCTTCACAATAAAGCCCTCGGTGACCGGGAAGTGGGTCTTGACGTCTTGGAGTTTAAGGATCGGTTCGGACATTTTATGTGGAACTCAGGAAGTCAGGAACGGAAGATGTGGTGGGCGAAAATTTGGAGGGCAGATGGATCGTGCTCCACGTTGTTTTTTTCACATTCTTAGATTCAGATTTCGCCTGCTTGGACGCGCAGGCAGGCGTGCGGGTGGTCTGTGTTTTCTGAGGTAAGGAGCGGCGTGACGATGCGGCAACGATCGACGGCGTACTCGCAACGGGGAGCGAAGGGGCAGCCGGCCAACGGCTTCGATAAATCGGGCGGCATGCCGGGAATCGTGAACAACTCGCTTCCTTTAGGTTGCAGAGAGGGAATTGAGCGTTGCAGGGCGCGGGTATAAGGGTGCTTTGGTTGATAGAAAAGAGTTCGGGTATCGGCGGTTTCAATGATCCGGCCGGCGTACATGACTTGCACGCGGTCGCAAAGCCCCGAAATTACACCGAGATCGTGGGTGATAAAAATCACGCCCATGCCGATCTCGCGCTGCATCTTTTTAATCAGCTCGAGAATCTGTGCCTGGACCGTTACGTCGAGTGCCGTGGTTGGCTCGTCGGCGATGAGAAGCTCGGGCTTGGTGATCAGCGCCATGGCGATCATCACACGTTGGCGCATACCGCCGGAAAACTCGTGAGGGTAGGAGTGGATGCGATTGGCGGCATCGTTCACGCCAACTTCGGTGAGCATTCCGACGGCGCGATCGAGAGCGACCTTGCGTGAGATTTTTTCGTGGATAAGGAGTGGTTCGATAAGTTGCTCGGAAATCCGCAGGTAGGGATTCAGCGACGTCATCGGGTCCTGGAAAATCATGGCGATCCGTTTCCCACGAATCGCGCGCGCTTCTTTGGGCGTGCAGTGAAGCAAATCGACACCGTCGAACAACGCCGTGCCGCTTTCAATGCGACCGGGCGGCTGCGGAATCAGCCCCATCAACGAGTAGCACGTGACTGATTTGCCACAGCCGGATTCGCCGACAATGCCGAGCGTTTCTCCGCGATTGAGTTCGAAACTCACGCCATCGACTGCACGGTAAACGCCATTGCGCGTGTGGAAATAGGTGCGGAGATCGCTGACGGCGAGAAGTGACATTTAGGCCAGAGACTGGGAAGGAGAAGGCAGCGGTGATGGGTGTACTGCAGCGGGAGTTGAAAGCATACGGCGGACCGCTTCTTGGACAACTGCAGGTTCCAAATTGGCAAGGGCGGCGCCGCCGGTGGGAGGACAGTCGCGCGGCTGAAGGATTTCGAACGGCGCGGAAAATACGGGACCTGTTCTCACCGGATTCGTAGGGCCAAATAACGCGACAAGCGGCACCCCCAGCGCGTTCGCGAGATGCATCCCACCGGTATCGTTGGTAACGAGGAGTCGGCACGAGCGGAGTTTTTCCACGTAAACGGGGAGCGTGGTCTGCCCGGCTAGGTCTTCGAGGTGGTTCGGCTCCAAGCCCTCTGCGATTGCGCGGGTGATTGGCCGGTCATTTGCGGTGCCAAAAAGGAGAATCTTTGCGGAAGGATGTTCCTGAAGCAGTTGCTGCAAAAGCGTCCGCCAATGCGCCGCCGGCCAGCGCTTCTCCGGAGCGTTTTCAGAACCTGAGATAAAGCCAATCGTTAGGTCTGTCCCTGCGCCGGTTGGCGAAGTGACGGGCTCCCGCGAGACCGAACCATTCAGGCCGAAAGCACGCAAAAAGTTTTCCCACAGCTCAAGTTGATGATGGAGCCGCTCATCGAAATCGGTCGGAACTGCGTAGGTGTGCGTGAGCAGGGGACGCCGATGCTTGGTGCGGAGGATGCCGAAGCGTTGGCGGCAACCGGTGAGCCAGGCTTCCAGATCGCCCCGGATTGAATTTGTGAAGAGCAGGTACGCGTCCGGATACCGGTGCCGCATTTTCCAGAAAAAGAAAAAGTATCCCGGGCCGTGTTGGGGAAGAGCAACGTACTCGTCGCCGATTCCCCAATTTTTTAGGAGCGGAATAAATGAGCTTTTGGCGATGAACGTGAGTTCGGCGTCGGGCCGTGAGGTGCGAATTGCGCGCAACAGCGGCAATGCCATAACGACGTCGCCGAGCCAATTAGGCAGGCGGATGAAAAGGCGGGTTTTTCTTGGCAGGTTCATTAGGCCGCGCGCCGCTAATTCGGCCTGGAGCATGTCGCGTTTTGTCTCCAGTCGCAGGCGCTTTTGCGGTACGTCCTGGTGGCGCCAGCGGTCGTGGCTCCATAGCCAGGAGGCGCACAGATTGTCGTCTTTCGACAGCGTTGTCTCAAGCCACCGGTTGAGTGCGATGGTTGTCGTTGTCGAGGTGCCGTCGTGTTTGATTTCATGAGCTTCGAAACGTATCCGCCAGAAACCACGACGACGCGGGTAAAAAGCCATGATCCGTGCGCCAGATTTCTCGGCGAGCATGCCGGGGAGTTCACTGGTGGAGCAGACGCGACCGAAAAGCGTCGTGAGCGCACCCTGCATGCCCGCGTTTTGATCGAAAAGGACGCCGACGACACCTTTTCGGCGTAAAATGCGGAATGATTCGGCCAACCCATCCTTTCGGGAGAGTAACCGCAACCCGTGGCGTTCGCGAGTGGACTTTACCCACGCATCGGCCGTCGGGTTATCGAGAGGGCGGAAGATGACGCCGAACTCCGGCACCGGAACGGAAAGGTGCAGCCCGAGCGACGTGAGGCTTTCCCAATACGCGATGTGCGGAGTGGCCACGATCAAAGGGTGCGGCTGCGCGTGGTGTTCGACGAAAAACTTTTCCGCCTCTGGCGACATGGAGGTCATCGCGCGGAGCCGCCGGTCGGAGATAAACGGCGAAGCCAGCGAGAGCATGCCTGTCTCGATCAGTCGGCAGCTGCTCGCGCGCGCGAGTTTCGACTGCCACCGTCGGGTGCGATTTGGAAAAGCGTGGTCTAAATTTGAGAAAAAGAGCCGCCGCCGCCGCGGCAAAAAGAAGAAAATCGCGTAGCCGAGCGTCGACGCCACGGCATGCAGGATGAAACGCGGTGTGTGAGCCAGCGACCAACCGGTGATCTGTAGGAAGAGTTTAAGCACGTAAACGGCCTGAATTTGAAGAGATCACACTAAAACGGCGATAATCATTTGATTTTACCGAGCGAAACCTCATCAAACGAAGCCGGTCCGTGGTTAAAAGATTATTCTATTCCGCGGTTTTTTTCATGACCCAGCTCCTCATCATCAAGCCTTCCTCCCTCGGGGACATCGTTCATGGTTTGCAGGTCGCTACGTCGCTTAAAGCCCAGCAGCCCGACCTGCGCATTTCCTGGATTGTGCGTGATATCTTCGCGCCGATGGTGCGCGCCTGCGAAGCGGTGGATCGCACCTATGTGTTCCGCCGCAACGAAGGCCCCGCTGGTTTTTTCCGCCTGATGAGCCAGGTTCGGGAAACCCAGTTTGATTACGTATTCGATTTTCAAGGACTCCTGCGCTCCGGGCTGATGACTTGGCGGGCTCGGGCGAAAAACAAGGTGGGCCGAAGCGACGCCCGCGAAGGCGCCGGGCTGTTTTATAAGCAAAAAGTTCCGCTTCCGCCGGAGGGTCGTCGCGCTCACGCGATGGATATTTTGCTGCAATTCTGCCCCGTGCTTGGTGCGAAGCCCGAACTTCAAGGCACACTTCAGTTCCGTCCCGTCGACGGGCTGAATCTCAATTATCTCGAAAGCCGCAGCGGTGCGCGGCCCGTTATTATGTTTCCCGACAGCCGTCGCGCCGAAAAGCGCTGGCATGGCTTCAAGGAGCTGACGGAGTTTATCGCGCGTGACGGCACGGGCCGGAAAATCGTCTGGGCCGGCAATGCCTACGTTGATTGCAAAGATCCTTTGCCCGAACACCAATTTTTGAACCTCACCGGCAACACCAGCCTCGTTTCGCTGCCCGCGCTGGTGAAACGCGCCTCGTGGGTCATCAGCAACGACAGCGGCCCGATGCACCTCGCCGCAGCGATGGGCGTGCCCACGCTCGGGATCTTCGGACCGACGGACCCGCGTTTGTTTGGACCTTACCCATTGACGGGTAAAACCAATCACGTGATCCAAGCGCCGCTGGGCAACTTGAAGCTGCTGACCGCAAAAGACGTGTACGCTCGCTTCACGAAGCTCGATGGGGCGCCGATGCGCTCGGCTGCCCCCTTTCCGACCCGCGGCTGGTAATTCGGCCCGGAGGAGGCTTGTCACGCCTGCAAAACACCGCCAGCTGCGGTGTTTCTACCTGGCTGGACGACGCGAGCTTAGCGTTTTAGGCAGCCGCGGTTTTGGCGGGCTGGAAGCTGCGCCATTTTTCGAGAGGAATCAGCGCGGCTGCGACGATCGCCACCTGGCTGACGGCGAACGCGATCAACCACCAGAAAGCGGCGTCCATGAAGCCATAACTGTGCAGACCGACGCCGAGCATATTCACGCCAAACCAGCTCCAAGCGGTAACAATGTTGCCGCAAACCGCGAGAGCCATCAGGCCGCGGGCTTTGACCATACCGCCCCAGCGGCAGTGGAGAATGAGGGCGTTCCAAAGCACGATGATGAGCGCACCGTTTTCCTTCGGGTCCCAGCCCCAGAAACGGCCCCACGATTGATCGGCCCAGATACCGCCGAGAATCGTGCCCACCAGGCTGAAGAGCGTGGCGAAGCAGACGATGCCGTAGACCATGCGGTTGAGAGTGTCGGCGGTGGGCTTATCGAGCGACTTCGTCAGTACGCCGCGGAAAATATAGATGATCGCGAGGAAACCCGCGAGGAACGTTGCGCCGTAGCCGATCGTTATGCTGACGACGTGAGTGGCCAACCAGAAGTTGCTGTCGAGCACGGCCCGCATCATCTCCATTGTGTCGCCGCTCAGCGAGAGATGGTAGGCGATGATGAGCGTGATGAAGCCCATCGCGCCCGCCGCGACGGTGCCGATGGCATTCTTGAAAATCATTTCGAGCACGATGCATAGCGTGACCGCGACCCAGCACACGCCCAGTGCCGATGAGTAAAGGTTCGTCACCGGCGCGTAACCACCGATCCACATGCGAAGGCCAATGCCCGCGGTCGTGAGAACCCAGGCGAGAGTCACCAGATAAAAGCCGGACTTACGCAACGTTTCGGGCCTGAGCAGCCACGAAAACACGCCGAGAAGAAACGCCATCACGAAAAGATTGATCGCGCTGGAGAAAAGATCGGCCTGATTGAAGCTCCGCTCGGTGTCGCTCTTGGTGAGCTGCGACTTGAACCGTTTTTCCAAATCCTCGCGGTAGAGTTTCACGATCTGGTTGAACTGCTCGGAATTGGCGTTGCGCCATGTGTAGCCGAGACCGGCGTAGGTGAGCGCGGCGGGCGGAATCGTGCCGGTCTCAAACGCATCGACGAGCGCTTGGCCGGTTTTCTTCCAAGCCATGGGCTGATTTGGGTCGCGCGGCGGAATTGCGAGGAGCGAACCCTGCTGAGCGAGTGTTTCGAATTTGTTGCGCGTTTCGGTTATGGTTTTGAGGATCGCTTCGTCGTGCGGTTGCCCGGCTTCGCGGGCTTTCGCGGCGGCTGCGGCCTTTTCAAGATTCGGGCGGAACTGCATCAGTTCGGTCAGGAAGTCGCCGCCTTCGGGCAACTCGAGGCTGTATTGCAGTCGCTGATACGTGATCAGGTTGGTATAAAGAGTGAGCACGGCCTTTTGAAAAGGAGTGCGCTGTGCGCCTTCCACTTCATCGGCGAGCCGCGCTTGGCGTTCGAGTTCGGCGAGCTTCGGACGGAATTGATCGAACGAGAACCGCGCGCGGGTTGCGGGGAGGAAGCCGAGCAGTGCCATCACGCGTTTCGCGCCGCTGTCGTAATTGATCTTCGTGTTCTCCTCGGTGATGCCCATGAGCGCGAGCAGTTCGGGTGAATCGATGCGGAATGTCGGGAACGTGTTGGCGAGCGCCGGATCGAAGCAGACTGTGGCGAGCCACTCGATGGGAGACTCGACGAACGGTTTGCTCACGGCGGGATCGCTGACGCGTTGCCGGCTTTGGATGGTGAGCAATGTGGTGCGGGCGACCGTATCGAGCGGCTTGATACGACCGTTGATGAGAACCGGCAGGCGACCGAAACCGTCGAGGTCGAAACCGCTCTTGGGCTTGGGCGTGAAAAGAGGTTTGGCGGCCAGGCCGAGGCCGAGGAGAAGAACAAGGAAAGGGAGAAGACGTTTCATCGGAAATATTTTAACGCAAAGATCGCAAAGGTCGCGAAGAGGTCAGGGTTGATCAGCGTTGTCTAAGATGACTCTATGCACGCCATTTTTCAAAACGGGTTCGCGGTAATTTATGAGCAGGCCAAGGGGAGCGTTGATCAGTTTCATGTAGCTCAGGAGTTGTGCCTTGTGCACCGGCAGCACCTGCTCGACAACTTTGTTTTCAACGATCAGGCAACCATCGACAAGCACGTCGATTTTCAATGGTGATTCGAAGACGAGGCCTTTGTATTCGACTTCTGTGCTGAGCTGCGCGGCGGCTGGGATCTTCAAAAGCTTCAGCTCTCGCATGAAGCAGCGCTCGTAAATGCTCTCCAACAATCCCGGCCCTTTCAGTCGGTGAACCTCAATGGCAGCGCCGATCACTTTATATGAAAGATCCTGCGCTTTGTTGTAGAGCGGATGCATCTCTTTGCGTCCTTTGCGATCTTTGCGTTAACCAACTTCAGCTTTTGGCGGCTGCACGTTTGCTGATGAAGCTGTAGAGGGAGATGCCGAATTGGATCAGGAGACCCGCGGCCATCAGGATGCAGGCGACGTAAGGAAGCGCCCGGCCGGGGTTACGCACTACCTGGAGCACGGTCGTGCGGTCGTTGTTGTCGAAACCGGCTTGATAAAACGTGAGGCCCGCGAAGCGCAGCGGATTGTTCATGTAGATCAACGCTTCGCGATCGGTTTTGCCGTCGTCGGTTTTTAAACGGATGCGACTGGAAAAGTTTTTTGGAATATCGGTGCCCGCGTAACGATCGTGGCTGAATTTCAGCAGCGTGAGCGAAAACGGTTTGTAGTAACGTTCGTCGCGCAGAACCACGCGCCAGGTTTTACCTTCGTGCGTGAAGGTCTGTGCTTCGCCGATCATGGACGAAACGAGCCAGGTGCCGAGTGAGCCGTTCGTGCCGACGAGTTCGACGGCGGCGGCGGGCAAATTGCGCTCGTTGGGTTTGTACGTGATTTCCTGCGGAATGACCGCGACGTCCGCGCCGAGGCCTTGCGTGGCGAGCGCCGGCGGCGGATTGGTCATTTGGTTTCGCATCTGCAGCGTGGCGTTCGGATAATACGCGCGGATGTTTACACGAAATGGCAGGCTCGGCGTTTGGATCGGCCTGCCCTTTTCGAGCAACGTTTCCGGTATCGCTACGACCGTGTCGGTTTTTGGGTCGCTCGTGTCGATAAAGGCTAGTTCGCTAAACCGAGAACTTTCGGAGTAATTGCTCGTCTGCCCTTCATCCAGGCGCATTTGAAAATCTTCCTGCCAAAGGCCGCTGAGTAATTCACCAAGGAGCAGGAAAATCAGGCCGAAGTGCGTGAGGAAGATGCCGGACTTTTTCCACGACAGCTTGAAGCGGTACAGATGCGAGGCGACGAGGTTGATGAAGAGCAGACCGCCCACGAGGTAACCGCCGGGCAGGGGAACGACCAATTTGAAGTCATCGCCGATCGGAATGCGCCAGCGGGCGACGAACGAGCGGAAGTATTCCTGTTGCACCGCCCAAATGCCGAGATGGACTTGGTCGATCGTGGCGACGAAAACCAAAACAATCGAAAACGCCAAGAGAACGACGGTGAGCTTGAGCGAAACGAAAAAGTGGACGACGGATTTGTAGAAATCGTTCATGGCTCAGCGGGCTTTCACAGTCTTGAGAAATTCGATGAAGGCAGGCTTCTGCGAAGCGACGACGGCGTCGGGCCCGTTGAGTTTGAAGAACCACGCTTCCTCGCCGCGGTAAACGATCGCGCCGACGACGTGTGTGCCGTTGTTGGTGTAATCGATTACGGTGAACTGGAGGTCGTTGGCCGCGAGTTTCGTGGTTTGCGCGGGTAATTCGGCTTCACTCACGGGTGGCAGGCCGATCTGACGGCGCCAGCGGTTGACGTTCTCGAGCAGTGGATTGGCCGCGGCCGCAAGCATCGTCACGGAAAGATCGGCTTCGCCGCCGTCGCCGGGAACGGAGTAGCTGCCTTTGCGCATCTGGCCGAGCGCCTTGGGTTTCCACGAGGTGGGGGCGGACCATGTGAGCGTGTTGTCGGTCGGCGGCGGTGGCGGCAAATCGGCCACGGTGGGAGCAGGGAGATTGTTGGTGCTGGCTGGTTGGGTAAGGGCTTCGGGCGCGGCGAACTCGACCGTTTTCAAGAAGGCGATGAGCGGTTCGCGCTGCTGACCGACGGTGTCGGCATCGCCGGTGATCTTGAAAAACCAAGTGCGGTCCGGCTGCTTCAGCCAGGCGCCGAGAATGCGGGCCTTTTTACCTTCGAGCAGTGGTTCGGTACTGGTGACGTCGATCAGCTGAAACTTTCCGGCGGGAAGATCGATGCTCGTGATGGCCGAGGACAGCTCGGATTCGTTTATGGGCGGGAGTTGAATCTGTCCGCGCCAGCGGTTCACGTTGGCGAAATCGCCGCCGACGTCGCCTGGAAACGTGGTGATGGCTAGCTCGGTTTTTACGCCGTCTTTTTCGGCAATGAGAAAACTGCCCACGCGCATGGTCTTGCCGGTCTGCTCCTGCCAAGCGTCGGGCTTCTGCCAATGGATCGCTGGTGGCTTCGCGGCACTTGCGGCGCTCATTCCGGCGGCCCCGGCGGGCATCGGGTTGGACGCGGGCGGAGCGACTTCTTTGGCGATCTTGTACGTGCGGATTTTCTGATCGCGGCAGCCTGCGAAAATGAGCAAGCCGACGAGCGGCAGGGCGAGCGAGACTCGGATTAACATGTGAGGGAAAGACTTTGGAGCGTATCTCGGAAGTTCAACTCTAACTGGACAATCGGCAGCGTGCAAACGGTGGCATTAGCAAAATTCGTGGTGAGCCGATCACTGTATCAGTCTGATTTCTTGGCGGCATTGACCTGAGTCATCGAAATCGCGAGGTCGAGAAACGCGGCGAGCGCAGGCTCGGGCGCGGGTTTGCGACGCCAGCCGAGGACCAAACGGCTCTCAGGCGCATGCCCGACGAGCGTCGCGAAACGTACATCTGGCGGCAGCTGTCGCGCTTCGGACGGCGTGATGAACGTGGCGCCGAGTCCTGCGCGGACGAGGCCGATGCCGTTGGTGCGCGGCCAGACCTCTTCGGCGATGTTGGGCGTCACGCCGGAAGCGGCGAAGGCAGCGAGAATGCGATCGTAAAACCCGGTATTGAGCGCGCGCGGAAAAAGCACGAAGGGCGTCTCAGCCAAATCGCGCAAACGCAGCGTGGGCTTTTTCGCGAGTGGGTGATCGGCCGGCAGGAGCACGCCGTTGCGCTCGCGCAGCAGGACGTGTGTGTCGAGGCTCGGAGTAGGGGCGTCGGGGTGGAAAAAACCGCAGGAAATCTCTCCCGCTTCGAGCGCTTTTAACTGGGCCGAGGTCGGCGACTCGTTCAATTCCACGCGAATCCCAGGATGCTGTTTGCTGAACTCACGCAAAATTCGCGGCAGCACGGTCGCCATGGCGAGACCGGTGAAGGCGACGCGAATGTGGCCCGTTTGCCCGGAGGCGGTCGCGTGAATGTCGGCCGGGATGTTGGAAAGTGTTTTTAGGAGCGGCTCGATGCGTTTTAGGAGAGCGACGCCGGCGGGCGTGAGATCGACCTTCCGCCGTGAGCGTGTAAACAGCGGCGCGCCCAAGCCTTGTTCGAGTTGCGCGATCTGGCGGCTCAAGGCTGGCTGGGCGACGGCCAGTGCCTCCGCGGCCTTGCGAAAATGCAACTGCTGAGCCACTTCGCGGAAGTAAACGAGGTGGCGCAGCTCGAAAGGAAATTGATACTCACGAGGCATCACAGAGGATGAAACAAGTATTTCCCGGTATGGCAACTTTTTGGTACATTCTGGGCCGTTCCTGCTTTGCCGCGCCTTCTCTGCGGCTTGGCCGGGGACGCCCCGCCCAACCTTTAATTATCTTCTAAATTCTATGGCTAAATCGCTCTTCCAAAAAGTCTGGGACGCTCACACCGTCCGCAAGCTGGCCAACGGCCAGACGCAATTGCTGATCGGCACGCACCTGATCCACGAGGTCACCAGCCCGCAGGCTTTCGGCATGTTGCGCGATCTCAAGTTGCCGGTCGCGATGCCGCATCGCACGTTCGCGACGGTCGACCACATTGTTCCTACCGATCAGTTCGCCGAGCCATACGCCGATCCGCTGGCGCAGGCGATGATGAACGAGCTGCGCAAAAACTGTTCGCAGTTTGGCATCACTTTCTTCGACCGTGGCACGGGCAAACAAGGCATCGTGCACATCGTCGGACCTGAGCAGGGCATCACGCAGCCCGGCACGACGATCGCTTGCGGCGACTCGCACACGTCGACTCACGGGGCGTTCGGCGCGGTGGCGTTCGGCATCGGCACCACGCAGATCCGCGACGTGCTGGCCACGCAAACGATGGCGCTCGGACCGTTAAAAGTTCGCCGCATCGAAGTGAACGGCAAGCTGCGCCCTGGCGTTTACGCAAAGGACGTGATTCTCCACATCATCAAGACGCTCGGCGTCAACGGCGGCACCGGCTATGCGTACGAATACGCGGGCAATGTGTTCGACGGCTTCACGATGGAAGAGCGCATGACCGTGTGCAACATGTCCATCGAAGGCGGCGCGCGCGTCGGTTACGTCAATCCTGACGAGACCACGTTCGCGTACCTGAAAGGTCGTCCGTACTCACCGCAAGGCGCAGCTTGGGATGAAGCGGTCACGCGTTGGAAATCTTTCGCGAGCGACGTCGGCTGTCACTACGATGACGTCGTTAAAATCGATGCCGCCTCGATCGAGCCGACCGTCACCTGGGGCATCAACCCGGGGCAGGGCCTCGCAGTCAGCGAACGCATCCCGGATCCTGCACAGGCCAAGGATGCCGACGAAAAAGCTTCAATCGAAGAAGCGCTGGCGTACATGAAATTCAAGCCCGGCGCTCCGATCAAAGGCACCAAGATCGACGTCGCCTTCCTCGGCTCTTGCACCAACGGCCGCCTGAGCGATTTCCAAGAAGTCGCGAAGTACATCAAGGGTAAGAAGGTCGCCAAGGGCATCAAAGCCATCGCCGTTCCCGGTTCGCAGATCGTCGCGCTCCAGTGTGAAAAGCTGGGCCTCGACAAGATCCTCTCCGAGGCCGGTTTCGAATGGCGCGCTGCGGGTTGCTCGATGTGTCTGGCGATGAATCCCGACAAACTCATCGGCGACCAAGTCTCCGCGAGTTCCTCAAACCGCAATTTCAAGGGCCGCCAAGGCAGCCCGACCGGCCGCACCATCCTCATGAGCCCGCTCATGGTCGCCGCAGCCGCGGTCACCGGCGTGGTCAGCGATGCCCGCGAAGTGTTCGCGGTGAAACAGAACTAAACCACTTATTATCACTTAAAATCACTTAATAAAAATCCATCAGTGCACTTCAGTGTGCATCAGTGGTTCCAATAACATGGCTCTCGCAAAAATCACCCAAGTCGCCGGTCGCGCGGTTAACGTTCCTGGCAACGACATCGACACCGACCGCATCATCCCGGCGCGCTTCATGAAGTGCGTTTCGTTCGACGGACTCGGCGAATTTCTTTTCTACGACGTTCGCAAAAACGAAGACGGCTCCAATAAACCGCACCCGCTGAACGATCCGCGTTTCCAAGGTGCCACGATCCTTCTCTCCGGCGCGAACTTCGGTTGCGGTTCGTCACGCGAACACGCGCCGCAAGCGATTCAAAAGTACGGTTTCCGAGCGGTCATCGCCGAAAACTTTGCCGAGATCTTCTTCGGCAACTCGACGACGCTCGGCATCCCGTGCCTGTGCGCGACGCGCGAAGACATCGCGAAGCTCGCGGCTGCGGTTGAAGCGAATCCGAAGCTCGAAGTCGTCATCGACGTTGTCGCGCAGGAGGTTCGCTTCGGCGGCCAGAAGATCAAGACCACGCAGCGCGAAAGCGCCCGCGACGCGTTGATCAACGGCCGTTGGGACTCGATCGGCGAACTGCTGGAAGGCAAAGACGCCGTCGCGGCGCTCGCGAAGAAGCTGCCGTACCTCGCGGCCTAAGCGCTTACTTTGCCATTATATTCTGCAAGCGGAGCCGTCGTGCTCCGCTTGCTTTTTTCTGGGGCGAAGCGACTTTTTGGCGTGGTGAAAATCTGTAAGGCGCCCTCTCACAAACTTTTTGAATCCTTTTTTCGTTTGGCGAGTCACAGGAGGAGTCCTATTTATTCAACTTTATGATTTTTGCCGCTGTTGACCTGCTACGTATCGTAAGTTCGGCCGGTATCTTGGCCTACGTTCTCGGAGCGCTTTCGTTTATCGAGGTGTTCATCATTTGTGAGCGATCCGTGGCCCTGCGAAAAAAGACGATTATCCCTCAGGAGTTGGTTGATGCTTCGCTCCAAGGAAAATTTTATCAGGACACGATGTTTAACGATAAAACATCCGCGCTGGGCCGAATCATTCAGTTTGTCGAGCAGCATCCGGGCGACGTCGACGGCGCGAAAGCTTACGCCCGTCTCGAAGTGATCAAGATGGAGCGTGGCGTGAGCTACCTCGACGTGATTTACACGGCGGCCCCGCTGATCGGTCTGATTGGTACGGTTTTCGGTCTTATCAGTGCGTTCAACGTTATCGATCCGGAAACGAAGATGCCCGAGCCGGTGCAGTTCACGCACAGCGTCGGTTATGCTTTGTCGGCGACGATGATCGGCCTCGTGGTCGCGCTGATCGCTCTTGGCGGTAACGGCTATCTGCAGCGCAAAATCGATCATCACGCCGCGCGTCTCGATGTGTTGCTCGAACGCATCCTTGCTCAGAAAAACACGCCCGCAACGGCTGGTGAAAAAGAGCTCGTCCAATGAGCAGCGTCACCGGACTGCGGACACGCAAACGCCATCGGCCCGAGCTGCCGCTGGTGCCCTTGATCGACGTGCTGGTGATGCTCGTGCTCTTCGCGTTCGTCGCGATGCGCTTTGCCACAAACACCACTCTTAACATTTCACTGCCGAAAGCGGAGACCGCCGGCAAAAATGAATTCAAAGGGCCCGTTCTTATCGAAATTAGTAAGGACAATCGTTTCAGCTTTAACGGAAAAGAAGCTACCGAAGAACAGCTCGTGAATTTGTTGCGTGAGGTGAAAAAGGTCGACTACGAATATCCCGTGCTGATCAGTGCCGACGAGAAAGCCACGTGGGATAAGATCACCTTTGCGATGGATACGTGCCGCAAGATCGGCCTGACGAAGTTTAGCATGCAGACGCGCCAGTAACGGCTGCGCGGAGCGCAAGTTCACTGTAATGCGTTCGCGGTTCACAGTTGCGCTTGTCGGCTGTGTCATGTCGTTTGACGGACGGTGAACAGAGAACTGTGAACCGATAACTATTATGAAAATCGTCATCACCGGCATCACTCGCGGACTTGGGCGCGCGCTTACGGATTATTTTATCGGTGCTGGGCATACGGTGCTTGGTTGTGGTCGCAGCGGCGAAGGCATTCTCGATCTGCGTTTCGCGCATCCGGCGCCGCACGATTTTTCCGTGGTCGACGTCGCGGATCCGATAAAGGTGGAGCTTTGGGCGGAGCGCGTGGTTGGTATCCATGGAGCGCCGGATATTGTGATCAACAATGCCGCGCTGATGAACGATCCTGCGCCGCTTTGGGCAGTGCCGGCTGATAAATTTTCAAAGTTGATCGACGTGAATATCAAAGGCGTCGCCAACGTGATCCGGGCCTTCGTGCCCGAGATGGTGAAGACGAAGAAAGGCGTGATCGTGAATTTCAGTTCTGGCTGGGGGCGTTCCGTCGCGGCTGAAGTGGCTCCTTACTGTGCCTCGAAATGGGCCATCGAAGGCATGACAAAAGCGTTGGCCGAAGAACTGCCCGAAGGCATGGCGGCGGTTCCGCTGAACCCGGGCGTGATTAACACCGACATGTTGCGCCAGTGTTGGGCGGACGGCGCTGCCAGTTATCCACAAGCAGAAGCTTGGGCCAAGAAAGCCGCACCCTTTATCCTTTCGCTAGGGGCAAAGGATAATGGCCGCTCCGTGAGCGTTGCAGAGTTCGAAGGCTGAGCCTCTGTTGCCGCTGATCTAGGGAATACCCTTAGCTCTGCTGATTAGGCGCGGAAATACCCTATATGTATTTATCTGATTGATGGGCGGGTTAAGGGCTTCGCCTTTGCCTGAAAGGTACGGACATCGCTGAAATCGGGCCGATTGCCTTCAGCGATGACGCTGCGAGGTCGATTATACCAAGCAACATGTTCCTACACCGTTCCACGATCGCTACATTCACGCTCGCTCTCGGCGCGACCTTGGGTTTTGCCCAGGAAAAAGCCGCGGCTGCCGGCGCAAAGTCGGTGACTCCGCCTCCGTCCATTTTCACGTGGGGTGGTGACGCTCGCATGAGATACGAAGCTTACGACGGAGCTCAAACGCTGAACTGCAACGCGGCTTTTCACATCCGCGATTACTACCGTTTTCGCGCCCGCGCCTGGCTGAGCTACACGCCCGTGAAGGACGCTTCGCTCAATGTCCGCATCGCTGCCGAACCGCGCTATTGGTATAACAACTCCACGGTTGCCGGCGAGGGCAAGGAATGGAAATACGCGATTGTCGACAACCTAAATGCCAAATGGACGGGCAACGTGGCGGGCGTGCCGGTGACGGCGGTGCTCGGACGACAGGATATCCAGCTCGGCGACCAGTGGCTCGTCAGCGACGGAACTCCGCTCGATGGCTCCTGGACAACGTATTTCGACGGCGCCCGCGTAACGTTGGATTTCAAGGACATTAAAACGAAATTCGACGTCATCGCGTTCGACGAGCAAGCGCATCCGAAAGACAACCTGCCGATCCTCGGTCGACAAGGCAGCTATGCGGTGACCGAGCAGGATGAAACGGGCGTGATTCTTTACGCTTCGAACAAATCCATCCAAGACACTCAGGTCGACGGCTACTTTCTCTACAAGAAGGACCAAAAAGTCACGAGTTCCGGCAACAATGGTGAAGCTTATACGGCCGGCACGCGCGTTGCCGGCATCTTGTCTCCAAAATGGCAATACAGCGCGGAGGCCGCTTACCAATGGGGGCGCCGCGACTTGCAAGTCCGCCTGCTGAGTCCGCAGACACGCAGCCGGCACATCGATGCAAAGGGCGCGATCGCTAAGCTGACATATTCGTTCAAGGACAAGTTCAACAACCAGGTCGTCTTCCTAGGAGAATACCTTTCCGGCGACAACGCTGACACCCCCGGTACCGACGAGATGTTCGACGTCATGTGGGGACGTTACCCTCGCGTCGGCGAAACGTGGGCGGTGGCCTACGCGACGGAGACTTCGAGTCGCACGTCGCAGTACCAGAATTTGAGCCGGATCGGAGCCACTTGGACGATCGCGCCAACAAAAAATACTTCAGTCACGACCAGCTACTTTGCGTTGTTTGCGCCGGAGTCCACACCCACTCGCACGAGCAGTGGCAGTTTGTTTAGCCGCGACGGACATTTCCGCGCCCATATGGTGCAAGTCGTCGCCAAGCAAAAGATCAACAAGTGGCTGAGCGCGCTGGCGTTCGCCGAGGCGAGCTTTTTGGGCGACTATTACACCCACCACGATCGCATCACCTTCATTCGCGCGGAGCTCTTGGCGACCTTCTAGTTTTAATCGCGGTTTTGGTGGAACCACGGGCGCGGCAAAAACAGCCGCGCCTGTTTTTTGGCCAAGGATCTTCTGCGGCTGCTGCTGATTTTTATGTCGGCGAAATTGACTTCGTCGCGCCTTTGTTGGGACTAACAAGCTATGCGCGTCGGTCTATCTCTCATCGCCGTAATCGGAGTTCTTGGTTCAGCCTGCGCGCCGCTTCCTTCTTCTCCCGCAATGAAAATGCCTGCCACCCG
Source organism: Nibricoccus sp. (assembly GCA_047600805.1). Lineage (GTDB taxonomy): Bacteria > Verrucomicrobiota > Verrucomicrobiia > Opitutales > Opitutaceae > JADKHC01. The sequence goes on along the minus strand of JASGKG010000001.1, from coordinate 2,071,823 downwards.
CCTCGTTTCCGCCGCCCATCCGGCTCTTCATTTTGAAGGACGTCTCGACCGCAGAAATCCGGCAGCTCCGGTCTTTATCTGGCAAGGCTCCAGCCTGGAGTTTTCGTTCACCGGAGATTTTTTAGCGCTGCGTTTTGGGGGAAGAAAAGGTTCGGCGTTTTTTGATCTCACTCTGGAAGCTCAGCAGAGCATGATCGAGGTGAAAGAGGGCGCCGAACCGGTGGTTATAGCCTTTTCGAAAGAGCTCCCGCCCGGCAGCCATCGTGTCACTCTCTTCAAGCGCAGTGAGGCCGACGCCGGGTACGCGACGCTCGACTCGATTGAGTTATCGGCGGGCGGCAAACTGGAAAAGTTTGAAACGGCCACGCCCAAGCTTCGCCTGCACTTTTTCGGAGATTCGATCACGGTCGGTGCGTGCGACGAAGACGGAGCGGTGGATCAATGGGAGAGCCGTGCGACGCACAACAACGCGTTCAGTTACGCTGCGCTCACGGCCAAGGCTTTTGGCGCTGGCTATCGCAACACGGCCGTGAGTGGAATGGGTATAGTGGAAGGTTATGTGCCGAAAATCGCTGGGCAGATTTGGGATCGACTTTATCCGGAGATCGATTCGCCGAAGGCCGACGAAAACGGCTGGGAGCCGGATTTGGTCTTCGTGAACTATGGCGAGAACGATGATTCTTTCACTAAGAACGCCGGCACGCCGTTTCCGAAGGGCTTTACAGAAGGCTACGTCGACTTGGTGCGAGCGATGCGTCAGGCGTATCCAAAGGCGGAAATCATTCTGCTGCGTGGCGGCATGTCGGGCGGCGCGAAGAGCGAACGCCTGCGGCTTCCGTGGGAATCTGCTGTGCAACAACTCAAGGCAACAGATCCGCACGTGCATCATTTCGTGTTCCAACACTGGTCGGAATTACATCCGCGCGTAAGCGATCAACGAGCGATGGCAGACGAATTGATCGGCTGGCTTAGGGCACAACCGTTTGTTCATAGACTTGTCGACAAGAGCGAATAAAAGTATCGCCGAAGGGGCTCGCCGTCCGAAGCGAACCTTACGATAGGAGAAAATCAGAATCGGCCATGGCTGCTGGCGGAAGGTTTGTTTCGCCCACGGTTTCCCGCAATGTGCGTTCGATGCTGCGGGTCATCGCGTCGAGCGGCAGGTCGTTTGGCATGGTGCCGAAGGGTTCTTCGAGTTCATCGCTCAAAGCTTCCAACGCGAAAAACGTGTAGGCCACGAAGGCTACGACGAGCGGCGTGAGTGGTCCCACGGAGTCCACCAAGCCGAATGGGAGCAGAATGCAGTACAGGTAAATGACTCGGTGAATGATCACGGAGTAGGTGAAAGGTATCGGCGTATTGGCGATGCGTTCGCAGCCACCGAGCACGTGCGAAAGTCCTCCTAGAGCAGGCTCAAAGGCGCTGGCCAAAATGGGTTCGACTTGGCCGGCCTTGCGCGCGGCTGAAAGCTTTTCGCTGAAAAGGACCAAAATCACCGCGGGTTTATATTGAGCTTGTCGAACCCGCTCGTGATCGGCGGCAGGGATGAGTGTCAGCAGGGCTGTGTCGTCGGTTTTTTGGCGGAGCTGGTTGCGCAATGCGTGAACGAAAGCGACGAGCAAGTACACCATCGCGCGTTTTTCCTCGTGAGTGCAGTCGGTGAGCGTGAGCACCTGTCGCGCAAGAGTGCGGCTGTCGTTGAGCAGCGCGCCCCAGATCCGGCGTGCTTCCCAGTAGCGGTCGTAGCTCGCGCTATTTCGAAAGCCGAGAAAAATAGCGACCGCGAGGCCGAGGAGTGTGAACGGCGCGAGCGTGAGCGTGGGTTTCCATTCACCCAAGGTTCCATGCGTGCAGGCGACGATCACCGCCAGCCCGGTGGTGAAGAGGAGCTGTGGCATGATCCTTGGCAGCACAGAACCGCGCCAGATAAAGAGCATGCGTAGCCAGTGAGGACGTGGACGGACGATCATGGAAAAAGGATCAAGCCTGCCGGAGGTCGGCGCGTGCTGCAATGCTGACGTGAGCCCGTGTATCCAGATGCTACTTACAGGCTGCGCGAATCACGGCGGTTTCCGAAAAAGAAAAGGCGAGCCGTTGCGGGCTCGCCTTTGAAAGGTTTGAACTGAGGAGGACCGTTACTTGGATCCGAGGAGTTCGTTGACCTTGCGCATGACCGCAAAGCTGTCGGCGACGTAGAGGACGTCGGCCTTGCCTTGGGCCCAGCTGCAGGCGGCGTTGAGATTGATCGCGCGGCGCTCGTTGATGAAGCGCCAGCCCACGGTGTGCGGCTCTTCGCCGTGACAGCAGGTGGCCAAACCTTTCGGGTGACGCGGTGTCGCGCCGGTCTGACCGATTTGGTTGAGGTGCGTCATGAACGTGAGCACGGCCTGGCCTTCACCGCTGAGATCGACGAGCGATTTGGTGCTGCCGAGCGAAGCTTTTGTTCTGTCGAGGAAACCGAGGATGAGTTTTTCGGCTTCGAGGGCGTGAGCCTGTCCGTCGGCTTGTTTCTTCGTCCAGCCAGCGCCGGCAACGAAGAGGAGCTTGGCGTCAGGGCGGATGGTTTGGGCATCGGCCCTGGGAGCCTGCACACCCGTCACCGTCGTGCGGACTGCGGAGACGTTGACGACGACGGCTTCGAGATTTGCAGTGCCAGCGCTGCCGGCCCAAGCCGGAGCACAACCAGATTCTAGGAGTACAACCCAGGGGCGTTGCGTGCGCGTGAGAACGCCCTCCATGCGCTGGCGATAATACCAACGGGTGACGGAGAGTTTCCCGTCGGCGGCGCTGATCGCGGTCGCGTGGGTGTCGATTCGCCCGCCGAGGCGTTGGGCAGCTCCGGCCATCACGCGATTCCAGCGCGAGGTGGCGGGGCCGATGATGATCGTCGCGCCCGAGGCTTTGCCGATCGCTTCCACGGCGAGGACGTCAGTCGCGTAGCGAGCTTGCGCGAAAGGCTGACCGGAAACAGTGAGGAAGCGGGTCGCGCCGCAGGTGGCGATTTGGTTGCCGGCGGCTTCAACGTGTTCGCCGATGAGACCGACGATGAAGGTCGAGCCGGCAAGCGAGGTGCTCAGGGCCTTGGCAGCGCCAAGCGATTCGAAAGCGGTTTTCGGAAGCGTTCCGTCGGCTTCAGTGTGAGCGAGAAAGAGAATGGTTTCCATGGCAGTGTGCGCGGCGGTTAGTCTTTGTTGATCCACTCGACGATTTCCTTGGCGATGTCGTCGGGCGACATGTCTTTGACGATCTTTGTCTCACGGCGTTGTTTTGGCAACGTGACGCTGGCGAACGACAAGCCCTCGCCGGGGAGCTTGACGATCTTGGCCTTTTGCAGCGCGGGCATGACCGTGCGCATGTTGAGCATGCCGACTTGGGGGTTATTGGCTGGTTCGGGCAGATTGCCGGTGGCCCAGCCCAGCAAGGCGGGAAGAGCGCTGCAGATGGAAACCTGATGTTTTCCGCCCTCGATGCGCTCGAGAACTTTGAACGAGCCATCGGGCTGAACGCCCAGCTGATCGACGCCTTGAAACTGATCGGTGATGCCGAGACGCTCGCCGACCATCTGCATGGTGGCGCCGGCTCCGCGAGAGGCGGATTCCCAACCGCCGAAAACGAACAATTTCGACTTATCCAAACCGGGGATGGCCGAAATCGCCTCGGCGAGTGCAGCGGCAGTTTCGCTGGCTTCAGTGAAGCCACTGGCGGGACCGTCGATAGCGACAAGTTCGAAAGGAACTTTTTGCGCGATCGTCATCATGACCTGCTGGAGCTTCGCCTTCGGCCCCATGCTGACGAACCAGACCTTTGTTCCAGGGTTTTGTTTTGCGAGATTAGCTGCCTCGAAAAGAGCGTGGCCGGCCCACGGGTCGAGCACGGCGGGGAGCATCATTTCGTTTTTTAGGGCTGGACCGGTGGGCGAGGACACGGGTTCCAGCGTTTGCAACGGGTCTGGCACGAGGCTGCCGCAGACGACGATTTGGTAGGCTGTTGGCATAAATACTTGTTATCGACCGACTTGGTAGATTGATTGGGGTTTTAGAGATCGACTAATGATGTAGACTGGTAAAAAGCACGTTTCGTAAAGGGCAGAGCTTCGAAAACCACACTATTTCTCGCAATTCAAATTATAAGAGGGCAGCCACTCAACCGGTGTTAATTTGCGCCGAAGAGAGGTATATCACTTTAGCCCCGAAATAATTCCGTGCCAGTGGCTTAATTTTATATTCACTTCTTGGATCAGAATCTAAAACCGCTCTTCGGCTGGATGAAGCGTGCCGCGCGCTGGTGGCTCGCTTGGGTGGGCTGCTTGATTTCAGCGGAATCGATGAAAGCACTGAATCCAGACCGGGACGCTGGCAGTTACACGATCCATGGTTGGTTCACGGAACACGGGCTCCCTTCAAATAAAGTTCGCGCGATAATGCAGAGTCGCGACGGGTACCTTTGGGTGGCGACGGCTCAGGGCCTGGCGCGCTTCGACGGCAGTCATTTTGCTCCGTTTTCTGCGGTGAACAACCCTGAGCTGCGGGGTGGCGGCTTCTTTTCGGCGGTCGAAGGGAAAGACGGTACGTTATGGTTTGGTGGAGATATGGGATTGTTTCGGTGGCGCGACGGCTACTTCGACCGCTTTACGGCAGAAGATGGTTTGGGCAACAATTACGTCCGATCGCTCTTTCTTAGCTCCGATGGGACGATCATCGCGTGCACGCGCACGGGGATTTCAATGGTGCGCGACGGCAAGATCAGCACGCCCGGTGGACCGTGGAAAAAAGTGACCGGTGTAGTGCGGGGATATTTGGAGCGGTCCGATGGTTCAACTTGGGTGAGCGCCAGCGAACTCTGGCGCATAAAAGGCGACCAGATAGAAAATATCTCGGCCGCACTCGGTCTGCCTGGAGAGGCATTCACGAGTGTTATAGAGCGACCGGACGGTTCGGTCTGGACGAGCTCAAGCAAAGGCGTCTTCTGCATCCGTCCTGACGGCACCACGAAGATGTTCGGTGTAGCTGAGGGGCTCACTAATCCGCGTGTGGCCGACATGCATTTCGATCGGAACGGGGTGCTTTGGATTTGCACGTACGGAGGGCTGTACCGGCTGGCAGAGGAAAAGGTGGAGCTAGCCAAATACCCCGAGCATTTCGGGCTCACCGCGCTTGCGCAGGTATTTGAAGACCGCGAGGGCGGCGTCTGGGTTGCCAGTTCGATAGGGCTGTTTCAGCTCACCGATTCAGTCTCCTCCAGTGTGGCTCTCGCGGAAGGGCTGGAACAGTTGTCGGTGTATTCAGTTTGTGAATCCAAGGATGAAGCGTTCTGGATCGGTCTGTGGGGTGGTGGTTTGTATCGGTTTGACGGCCAGAAAGCCCAACGCGTTGCGGGGAGCAGTGAAGACGTACCCGCGCAGATCCTTAGCATTGCTGAAGACCATACAGGAAGTCTCTGGATTGGTGCTGTGAACGGTTTCTTTGGGAACAGTGGAGGTAGCTGGAAAAATTATTATGATGCTCAGCATCAAACCGAATGGCGGAAGCTCATCACCAGCCAACCGGGTGCCACCTTGCCGGGTCTCGGTCATCCGCGGGCGAACTCTGTGGCGTTGGCGCGTGATGGTTCGAAATGGATCGCCTGCGATGGCGGCCTCTACCGGGGAACAGGAGAAGTGTTTCAGGGGTGGACCGTTTTACCCGGCTTAGCCAGCAACATGTTCAAGGCGGTGCTGAGAGCCTCCAACGACGACATCTGGGTGACAGTGCCGCCCGCGGGGGTTGCACGATATAAAAATGGAAAATGGACGGCCTTTCATTGCGGTCGCGAGATCTCGGATGTGGCGCCGCGAGGATTATTCGAAGACTCGTCAGGTACAATTTGGGTCACGACCGAGGGTGGTGGACTTAATCGATTTAAGGACGGCCACTGGCGCGTCTTCACCACGCGCGATGGGTTGCTGGACGACTTCATCGGCGGAATGCTCGAGGACAAGCTTGGCTACTATTGGATTGCGTGTCCCCGAGGCTTCATGCGGATTTTTCACGAAGAATTCGACGAAGTAGCCGAAGGAAAACGAACGGTTTTGGAACCGCAGATGTATAACCGTTTCGATGGGCTAAGCTCTGTCGAATGCAACATTCAAGGCTTCCCGAACGCTTGTCGGACGCGCGATGGACGTTTGTTGTTCGCCACGGACCGGGGCGTCGCAATCATTCATCCCGAACAAGTCCTTATCAATAAATCGCCCCCGCCGGTTCACATCGAGCGCGTGCAAATCAGTGGAGCCGACGTATCATTGAAAGAGCGTTTGGTCGTGCCGCCGGGCAGCACGGATGTTCAGATCTATTACTCAGGCATCAATTTGTTTGCTCCGGAAAAAGTGCGTTTCCGTGTGAAACTCGCGCCGCTGGACAAGGACTGGAAGGATAGCGGCACGCGTCACAGCATCAGGTACGATCGTTTGCCGCCGGGTGACTACACGTTTTATGTCACGGCCTGCAACAACAACGGCGTTTGGAACGAAGCTGGGGCCAAGCTCAGCTTTAAAGTGGAGGCGTTTTTCTTCCAGACGATTTGGTTCTATTCGCTGCTCGGGGTCACGGTGTCGGTGGCGATCGTGTACGTTCATCGCTGGCGGGTGCGGCAGGATAAGTTTCGCACGCAAGAACTCGAAAAATTGGTTGAAGTTCGAACGCACGAACTGCGTCTCGCAAAAGACGCCGCCGAAACAGCCGCCAAGGCCAAGAGCGAGTTTCTCGCCAATATGAGCCACGAAATCCGCACGCCCATGAACGGCGTGATCGGCATGACCGGGCTTCTGTTGGATACAAAGTTGGACGACCAGCAGTACGAGTATGCAAACACCGCTCGCAACAGCGCCGACGCGTTGCTCACGATCGTTAACGACATTCTCGATTTCTCCAAAATCGAAGCGGGCAAACTCACCTTCGAGATACTCGATTTCAACCTGATCGAGATCGTCGAGAGCACCCGGGACATGTTGGTTGGCCAGGCGCTTCGCAAAAACATCGAACTCGCGAGCTTCATTGCTCCTGATGTTCCGAGACGGTTGCGCGGCGATCCGGGAAGAGTGCGCCAGGTACTCCTCAACCTTTTGAGTAACGCGATCAAGTTCACCGAAAAGGGCGACGTCGTCATCCGTGTGACCCGCGAGGGCGAATCGGGCGACCGTGCGATTGTTCGTTTCGAAATTGCGGACAGCGGAATCGGCATCGCGGAATCGGCGATCGGAAGTCTCTTTAAACCGTTTAACCAAGCTGACACCTCCACGACGCGCAAATATGGTGGCACCGGCTTGGGTCTGGCCATCGCCAAACAGCTCGTGACGATGATGCGCGGAGAAATTGGCGTCAGAAGTGCGTTGGGCAAAGGCGCGACGTTCTGGTTCACTGCGCAATTCGAAAAACAAAAAGGCCCGTCGACGCCGCCGCGGCACCTCACCAAGGATCTGAGCGAGATTCGCGTTTTGATCGTCGACGACAACGCAACCAACCGGATCATCTTCAGCCAGCAGCTGAGCTCGTGGCGTATCCAACGCGACGCCGTTGCCTCGGGCAGGGAGGCGCTTGCAGCTCTTCGTGATGCGGTTGCAGCGGGAAATCCGTATGGGATCGCACTGCTCGATATGCAGATGCCCGAGATGGACGGGCTGATGCTCGCTCGCGCCATCAAGGCCGATCCGGTGCTCTCTTCAGTGCGGTTGGTTCTGCTGACATCCTCGGGCAACGTGCACAATAATGACGAACTGCGTGGCTCCGGCGTCGAGGTCTTCCTCGTCAAACCGGTCCGTCAGTCGCAGCTCTACTCGGCGCTGATCAACATCGTCAACGGCGGTCCCGAACCCTCGCGCGACGACGACGATGAAGATTCCGCACCGGGGCTCGCGGCCAAAAATCAAAACCTAGCTCCATTACCCAAGATTCGTATTCTCGTAGCCGAAGACAATCGCGTGAACCAAAAGGTGGCGCTCGGAATTATTCAGAAGATTGGCTGCACGGCCGATGTGGTCGCCAACGGCTTCGAGGTGTTGGCTGCGCTTCAGCGCATTCAATACGACGTCGTTTTCATGGATTGCCAGATGCCGGAAATGGACGGCTACGAAGCGACACAGGCGATCCGCCGGATGGAAGCGGACACGTCGAAGAAATGTCCGTGGAAGGGCCCCCTGCACATTATCGCAATGACGGCGAATGCGATGCAGGGTGATCGCGAGAAATGCCTGGCTGTGGGCATGAACGACTACGTCAGCAAGCCCGTGCGGATTTCTGAATTGCACGCGGCGCTCACGCGGTGGAAGCCACGGGCTGAAACGCGTCCGCCGATGGCGGCGAATTAGCTCTGGCCGCAGTTTAGTTTTCAGCCGAGTGCAGACCGCCCGTACCGGCGCGGAACTCGAGCACCGTGCGGCCGGAGCCGTCGGGACGTTCGCTCGCGCAATTCCAGAGACAGGCGCCGCAGTGAATGCACTTTTCCCGGTCAAACACGGGCACGCCGTTTGGACCGTGAGAAATGGCCTGACCGGAGCAAACCTCGACACACGTGCGCTGATTGCATTTGGCACAAACGTCGACGGACGAAAATACCACGTGATCTGCGTAGCCAGCGGGAGCCTGCACCTTGCCGCCCATTAAAAGAGCGTCCTGGTGTGACACGAGAAGTTTGCCGTCGTACGGAATCGCTGGCCAGCCGGCGCGATCCATCAGGGCGTTGTAGAGCGGAAGACCTTTTGCGAGACAGTCGGCGCGGATTTTGGCGATTTCATCCGCGGAGATTTTGCCTTTGTAGAATTTCTCAATCGAAGGCAAACGCTTGTGGGGAGCTTTTGGTTTGCCCCACATGTTTAGGCGGCCGCCGGTGAGCCCGGTGAAGCCCATGCCGATCAAGCCGGTGACGAAACCGCAGGAAAAGCCATCGCGGGCTTTCTCGGCGATTCGGCTTTCCTTGTCGACCCAGCTGGCGCGGCGACGGGCCACATAGGTGGCTTGGAGGTTTTCTTTGGTGAAAGGCTTGCCTGCTTTGAGCAGTTCGGTGACGGCTTCGGCGAGTTGCACGCCGCTAGCCCAAGCTTCGTCGACGCCAGAACCGGTAAGGACATTGGTTGTGCCGGAGCCTTCACCGATGCGCGCGTAACCGTCACCGACGAGATGGGGCTCGCCGCGGCGACCGGATTCGCCCAGCGTTTTCGCACCCCAAGAGCGGAGTGTAGAACCGTTGAGATGTTTCCAGAGATACGGATGCTGCACCCAGTGCTGAAGGTAGCGGTAGCCGGTGCGAACCGGATTATCGAACCACGACGGCACGAAGATGCCGAGCGAGGCGATGTTGCCCGGGTGGACGTACATGAACCCGAAGATTTCCGGCTCGGGAAAACCAAACGTGTGAAAGACGGTGCCAGGCTCGAGCTTGGTGCTGGCGGGCAGATCGACAACCAGCTTCATTCCGACGGCCCATTCGTGGGCGTGGTGACCTTCAGGCATTCCGAATTCTTTATCCAACTGCTGGCCGAGAGCGCCAACCGGACCATCGCCGATCACGGTGAGAGCGGCACGGATGTCCATGCCGGGCGTGAACGCCGCCGTGGGCGTGCCGTTCTTCTCGACACCTTGGTCGATCAAACGGACACCGACAACTTTTTTGTCCTCGACGAGCACGGCGGAAGCCGGTGTGGACGGCCAAACTTGCACGGTGCCGGAGCCCATGGCTTGCGCGCCAACCCACTGCATGAATTGGCCCATTGAGAGCACGAGGCCGTCGTGTTTTTCGAGGAACGGCGGGATCCACGGCAGCTCGATGGCCCAGTCTTTTCCCTTAAAGGGTTTCGCGAAAACGTCGGCGCAGCGCAGTGCGAACGACCGGCGGCTGGCGCCGATCGGATCGAGCAGGTAGGCAATCTTTTCTATCTTTACCGGGGCCGCCATCGGGATCTGCGAGACGTCGAGCTGTGGGAAGCTCGCCTTAATGCTCCGCGCCGGCGTAACCACACCAGATACACCAAACCCGACATCGTCGGCACGCTCGTAACAGATCACCTGCGGCGGCATGCCAGGCATGGCTTGGCTTTCCGCGATGGGCGAGCCGTCTTCTTTGACGAGCTGTTTTGAGAGCGTGGTGAGGAAACCGCCTGTGGCCGGGCCGAAGCCGACGCAGACGATGTCGACGTTCATGGAAGGACGTTCGACGACGGGAGTGGGTGAGTCTTGAACCGCAGAGGACACGGAATTCACAGAGAAGTTGGAAAGCTTACGGGTAATCGAGCGCTTCGGGGATCATCACCTTTGTGAGCGCTTCGGCGGCGCGGTCCTTGGCGAGATGAGAACCAGCGAGAGATGCGTCGACGGCGAGGCGGAGCTTCGCAAAAGCGTCACCGCTGCCGTTAAGGCCGACGCCAGGGGCGTTGAAGCCGTAGACGAGCTGCGCGCAGGTGGTGGACGCGCGTCCGGCGGCGCTGGCGGCCTGAACTGCGGCGAGATCGGAGAAGAAGTTTACGTAACCGGCCAGCCCTTCGGCGACCGTTGGATTCGCCGGGCCTTTGGCCTCGAGTTCGAGCACGTCGAGGATCTGCTGACGCGAAGCGAGCAGCCAGCAAAGTGCGTCGACCATAGGGAAGACCACGCCGTGGCGATTGCCGGAGAAGAGCTTCGAACCGGCGGCGTCTTTGGCGGTTTGGAGATGTTCGAGAGACCAGAGCCAGAGTTCCATCGCGTTGGCGAGGGTGGTGGCGCCGATCTCAGGTTTGCTGCTGGCGATGGCGCGCAGTTCGGTGATCCACGTGCGATAGAGCGCGAGGAAAACCTCATTGGTCATCGTCACGGAAATCTGACGGCGCTGCACGGCTTCAGGTCCTTCGTAGGTGGCTTCGAGCTGTGCATCCATCCACTTTTGCCCGAGGAATCCTGGGCAATCCTCGGTGATGCCGTATCCACCCATCAACGACACGGCCTCGCGCATCATCGTTGCGCCGTGGCCGGTGTTCCAAAGCTTGGTGGCGGGGCAAAGAACGTTAGCTTGGGCGTCGATCAACGTGTATTGAACGAGCGGATCAGCCTTGAGCGCTTCGTAGCGAGCCTGGTCGCGCTCGGCGGCGGGCTTGGCTTCGAATGCGATGAGTTCGAGCGCCTGCTTGTTGATCGCGCGGAACGCTTTCATCTGGGCCATGCCGGACGTAATGCCCTGCTCGGCGAATTTCGCATCTTTCACCTTTTCGAGTGGATCGACTTGGTCGAAGAGACGGGCGGTGGCCATGCCGAGAGCGGCAGCGGCTTCGCCGGTGGCCCAAATGTCCACGAGGCGTTGCAAGCAGTCTTCTTTTTGCTGCAGGCCGAAGTCGAAACGCGGCGTGCCCGGGTTTACGCTGGCGGCTCCGCGGAAACGGTTGCGCTGGTAACGAATGACCGGTTCGACCGCGGAGAGAAGCTTGGCGGCGGTCATGACGCCGACCGTCACGCGCGTGCGACGGAAAACCGCCTCAATGATTTCACCATGCGAATAGTTCGGGATAATCACGCCGTCTTTCACGGTGTAGCCGCCGATGATGCGGCTGGCGGGTACGGTCATGTTGAAGACCGGATCGTGCGTCGACGAAAGCTGGTGCACCATCTTGTGCGTAGGCGCGCCGCGGTCGAACGTGCCCTTGTCGGTCTCCTCGAGAATGATCATGCAACTCGACTTGATGCGCGGATCGTCGGTGTCGACGGCGACGGTCGAGAAGTTGGCGAAGCCCATGTTCGTGATGAAGCGCGCGCGCTTGTCGACGTGGAGCATTGGCACTTGGCCGTCTTTCCACTCGGCAACTTTCACTTTGCCGCACAGCAGACCGGTTTCGACGCCGACGTAGGGAAGGGGTTCGGTGAGCGAGAACGCGCCGCGCCAAACCTTGCTGGCGTCGCCGCCGGGAGTCGGCACGCATTTGCTCATGTAGTAATCGCGCTGTTCCTTCGTGCCGCGCTCGTGAATTGGCGATAGTGCGAGGTTTCCGGCAAGCGAACCGGTAGCGGCACCGGCATCGACCCAAGCGAGCTCCAGCGCGACAAGGGCGAGCACGAGGTTCTTCGGGCCTTCGATGAAACCGCCCTGGTGCGGGTCCATGAAGCACGTGGTAATACCCGCGTCGTCGTAGGCCTTGAGCAGCTGGTTTTTCTCGGGCGTCCAATCGTGACTGTTGCGCGCGCCTTGGGCGACGAGTTGAGCAACGAGGCCGCGGGCTACGCCGCGCGTTGCTTGAACGAGCATCTGAATGTCGTAGCGATCCTGAAAGCGCCACATTATCTGGCGCACGTCGTCACCTGGAAGGGTTTTGAGCGTTTCGCGAACGGAGGAAGCAGCAGTCGTAGCCATAGAGTTTAAAACGAGGGGAGGTTTATGGAGCGTCTAAGCTGCAAAGATCGTAATACAGCTTCCAGCCGAACCACTGCGCGTTTTTTGCCAAAACCGCTGCCTAAAAAGACATCTGCTGGCAGGCAGAGGTATTTCTAATAGCCGGATTGGCTTCGCGTAACCGGAAGGCGGGTTACTCGCGGACTTTGGTGTCGATGATCAACGTCACCGGCCCGTCGTTAACGAGCGAAACCTGCATCATCGCGGCGAAGCGCCCTGTTGCGATCGGGCGGCCGAGCGCGGCGGTCGATTGCTCGACGAATTCATTATACAATTTTTCCGCGAGGTCCGGGGCCGCAGCGGCATTGAACGAAGGTCGCGTGCCTTTTCGTGTGCTCGCGAAAAGCGTGAACTGGCTAACCACCAAGATGCCGCCGCCAATATCCGCCACACAGCGATTCATCTGTCCGGCCTCATCCGGAAAGATCCTTAGCTTGGCAATCTTCTGCGCGAGCCACTCGCCGTCCTCGGCTGTGTCGCCCTGCGCGATGCCTAGTAGCACCAGCAAACCCGTCCCGATCTGGCCGTTAACTTGGCCGTCGATGCTGACACTGGCCGAGGAAACCCGTTGGACGATGGCTCTCATAAACAGACTGTAAATTTTGGCGGTTTGGGGGTTTCGGCTGCCCTTTTTGGAACTAGTAGGTTGGTTCTGGCTCTGAGATAGCTCCGTCGTTAGTTTTATGCAAAATTCAAATCAGAATAGTTCGGTTCTGAGAGCGGTGCCAACCGAGGGGCGTTTTTGTAAGTTTCTTTTGGTGCTGTGGCTCGTGATTGCGAACGGAACGCTTGTGATGGCTGAGCCTGTGGCGGGATTGAATTACGTCGGCATAAACATCGGGACCGCGGCTGATTGGGAAGGCAATATCATCTTTGCCGACGCGATGAAACAGGCGCGCACGTTCGCCTCGCCTGGTTCGAGCGGCGGCACAGCGCTGCCGGCGAGTTCGTTGAATGCGCAGGGTTGGCCGCTGGTTGCTTCGGAGATCGTGGTGTGGCACGGCCTCAATCGAGACAACTCAGGTACGTACTCTTTGTCGTTCGAAAGCGATGCAGCGGTCACGCCAACGATGAGCTGGGCGTCAGGAAGTGTTCAGAGCGTCAGCTATAACCAGACGTTGAAGCTGACGACAGCGCGTGTGGTTCTTACGAGTTCGTCGGACAACGCGTTATTGCTGGGTTTCTCTGGTGCAGTGCGGAACGTAAAGCTCATGCGGCCGATTTCGCCAGGAAGCGCCACAAGCCATGCGAACACCGAGGTTTTTTCCCGGCCTTTTCTCAACGCGCTCGCGCCGTTCCACGCGCTGCGCTACATGGACTTCATGTCGTCGTACGGAAATCCGCAGGTTCAATGGGCGGATCGCGTACAGCCGGACGAGACTAACAGCATCGTACGCACGGGGTACTCCTGGATCGGCAAAGGCAGCGCGTGGGAGTACGTCATTTTCCTCGCGAATCAAACGCAGAAGGATGCTTGGATCTGCGTCCCGCTGAAAGCGAGCGACGATTTCATCCATCAGCTCGCGAAACTTTTTAGAGATGGCAATGCGTTCACCGGCGGCGTCGGTTTGGACCCTGCGATCAAGCTCTACGTCGAATACGGTAATGAGCTGTGGAATACGGCGGGTGATTTTGACGGCAACCCCAACCACACGCTGGCGGTATCGGAACAGGCTGGAGGCGATCCTTACGGCTACGCTTACGACGGCTCGACGAATGACTGGTTTTGGGCTTGGCGAAGGGTTGGGCGGCGATCGGCGGACATGAGCCTCATTTTTCGCCAGGAGTTCGGAGATGCCCGCATGATGTCGCAGATTCGGCCGGTGCTTTGTTGGCAGCAGGGCTACGAAGGAGGGCCCGGAAGTAATGCCTTGGCGTACGTTGAAGATTCGTATGTGCCGAGGTTTGCTCCAGGAAAGACGGTGAATTATTTTTTCTATGCCGGAGGTGGTTCGGCGTATTACAGCCCCGATAACAGCTCGGATACTCTGACGCTCTCGAATATTTGGAGTAGCGAGTGGATGGATACCAACAACTGGATGCCAGCGCTAAAAGCGGAGGCGGACTTGTGCGCGGCTTACGGACTAAAGCGTGTCGCTTACGAAGGCGGGCCGAGCCTCGATAATGTTGGGCACTCGGAAGCGGTGAAGGCGCAAGCCTGGGCTGACGCTCGCATGGGAACCGCGATGACGACACACCACGACAGGTGGAACGCATACGGCGGCGATATACTGATGTACTACACGCTTCGGCCAAAAGACTACCAGTGGGGTTTCACGCAGACGATCGATGATTTGACGCTGCCGAAATATGTGGCGACGGCCGCGCTCGCGGCTGCGACGCGCAGCGCTGTCACTTATGGGCATACGGTTCCATCGACCGTCAATGGCAATAGCTACGATTTGAAAAACTGGGCGGCAGACACGTCGTGGATGGGAACTGCAGTAAATCTCACGAACGGTCAGTGGACTTCGTACACGTTTAACATTCCGCGGGACGGGCTTTACGACGTGACGGCGAGCTTCGCGAGTGGCGGAGGCGGGCAACTGATTTTGTTGATCGACGGGGTTATTCTCGCGAGCAAAACGGCCAGCGGTTCAGGCACCCTTGTGACTTCGGTCAATCTGACGAAGGGCCTCCACTCGGCGAGGACCAAGAGCACAGGGGCAAGCGTCAAGGTGAACACGGTGGCTCTGGTCGCCTCGTCCGGCACCACCGACACGACGCCTCCGTCTGTGCCCACGAACCTCGCTGGTTCGGCCAGCTCTGCTTCCCAGATTAATCTCACTTGGACGGCTTCGACGGATAATGTCGGTGTGACCGGTTATGCCGTTTATCGAAACAATATCCTGGCGGGCAACACGTCGTACACCAACTTCAGCGACGTCGGACTTACGGCGGCGACGGCCTATGCGTATTCAGTTTCCGCGTACGACGCTGCGGCCAATCAAAGCGCAAAATCACCTACTGTAAGCGTTACTACGCTCTCCAGTGGCTCCTCTTCGTCTTCGAGCTCGAGTAGCAGTTCCTCATCTTCCAGTTCTTCGTCTTCGAGCAGTTCCTCGTCGTCGAGTGGTGCGTCTTCGGGTAGTTCGGGTTTGGGAGGCAAGGGCGGTGGCGGTGCGCCTGGCCAGTATTATCTCGCGACGCTCGCTGGGTTGCTGACGTTACGCTTGTTAGGACGCGGTATCCAGAATCTGAATAAGTGCACCCAATCGCGTCTCTTCAATTTATGAAAAGTAATCGGACTGGTATACCATCGATGAGGCCCGCGTTCCTGATCGCGAGCCTCTGTGCCTTCGTGGTGCCTGTTTCAGGACTAGCTGCGAATATTGTCGTTAATCACACCAACTGGGACTGGTATACAACTCAGCCGCAGTCCGTGTGTGATGCAGTTGCGAATAAAAAAATCTTTTTCGCCCACGCCTCCGTTGGCGGAAATGTGCTGCAAGGGCTCGCCGATCTTCATGGTACGAGCGCCACACGTTACCCGATCGTCCGGGTGAGTGCGGGTGCCACTCCGCCGGCCACGACTGCGAACGGTACGATCTATGAATACGATCGCGGAAACCCGGATTGGTCCGTGAAGGTGAGCAGTTTTACCACGTATATAAACAACGGGTGGCACGCGACGAAGGTTGATTTTGTGATGAACAAGTTTTGCTTCATCGATCAAAATGCCGGATGGACGACCTATCGCGATGCGATGGTGGCTTTGGAGGCGGCCAATCCTACGACGAAATTTGTCTACTGGACGATGCCCATCATGACGGGCACTGATTCCGACGAAGTGCTGCGAGCGCAGTTCAACCAGAACTTACGCCTATGGATTGGTTCGCAAGACAATAAGATACTCTTTGATATCGCCGACATCGAAGCGTGCAGCCCGGCAGGTGTGCAGCAGACGTTTACGCGCAATGGCGGAGTATACGAGTGTATGTATGCTGATTATAGTTCTGACGGCGGGCATTTGAGTCAGACGGGGTGCGATCGCGTAGCCACGGGGTTGTATTCATTGCTAGGGCAAGTGGTAGCCAGCGGCCCCACCGATACGACACCGCCAACGGTGCCGACGAATCTTGCCGGTACTGCTACGTCCACGAGCCAGATAAACCTCACGTGGACCGCTTCGACCGACAACGTGGCCGTGACCGGCTACGCCGTCTACCGTAATAACGCGCTGGCCACCACGACGCCGTACACGAGCTTCTCAGATACCGGGCGAGCCGCGGGCACGACTTATGCCTATTCGGTCGCGGCCTACGATGCTGCAGGAAATTTCAGTGCAAATACTGCTATTGTGAATGTCGCGACGCTTTCTGGTAGTTCGTCTTCTTCGTCGAGCTCGAGCAGTAGTTCGAGTTCGTCCTCCAGCAGTTCTTCATCGTCGAGCTCTTCGAGCAGTAGTTCCAGTTCCTCGTCGTCCAGTGGTTCGGGTACGCTGGGCGGCGGTGGTGGTGGCGGAGCGCTTACGAGCGATGCGCTGCTGGCTTTATGTGTCTGTGCGGTGGTTCGAAACCTAACACGACGCCGGAGCCGGCAGTAGCTTCGCTCAATTTTTTCCGTACCGGCCGCTCACACGAACGCAAGTGGCTGATATTCTTTTCCCAGCACCTTGGCGGCTGGGCAGTGGAGCCAGCGATCCAGAATTGTCGCGTACACCTGTCGAAAATCGGTGCTGAACGTGAGGTCTTGGTTACGCTGCAACGCGAGGGACGGCGCAGTCCCGTGAAGTCCGGCTTTCACCGACGAGCCCATCACGAAGAGCGGCGCGGCGGTGCCGTGGTCGGTGCCGTGACTCTCGTTTTCCATCGGGCGGCGACCGAATTCCGAAAAGGTCGCAGTGAGCACTTGGCCGTCGAGTTTGTGATCTTCGAGATCTTTCTGAAATGCCGCGAGACCCTCCGAAAGCGTGCGGAGTAGGTTCTGATGCTGATTGAGCTGATTGGCGTGCGTGTCGAACCCGCTTAAAGAGACAAAGTAAACACGCGTGGACAGCCCTGCAGCGATCAACGCGGCGACATTGCGCAGCGATTGAGCAAACGGATTGCCCGGGTAGTTGATGCTCGATTTGTAAGCGCCGAGGACCTTCTGCACGCGTTTCTCGGTGACGAGCGCGTCCATCATGGTTTGTTTCAAGAACGAGGCATTGTCGTTTTCCGGGTGATCGCTGTGAACGAGGTTTTCCAGCAGGCCGAGATTCGGCGGATTTCCGCCGCGATATTGATAAGGATTGAAACCAAAAGTGGGATGTGGGTGCTCGGCAAGAAACGCTCCGGGAACTTCGCTGCTCAGATGCACGGCGGCAGGATCATCGCTTTCGGCTGGCGCGCCGGCGCAGGTGTTGTCGAGGAAACGGCCGAGCCAGCCGGTAGAGACAAGCTGATCGCTGTCGCTGGCTGTCTCCCAAATATCTGTCGAACGGAAATGGCTTCGGTTGGGATTGGGATAGCCCACGTTTTGGATGACGCCGAGCTTTCCATCGCCGTAGAGCGCACGGAGCTCAGTGCAGGCAGGGTGCAGTCCAGCGTGATCGTCGAGGCGCAAAACGGCGTCTTTGGCGATGCCCAGGCTGGGGCGCAGGCGATAATAGTTCGCGTCCTCGAAGGGGATCACGGTATTCAATCCGTCATTACCCCCGGCAAGTTGTACCAGGACCAGAATGGTTCGGTCTTTCTCGGGCGCGGGTGTTTGTGCGAGGGTCGATTGGACGAGAAAATCTGGCGCGAAACGGCTGAACGCGAGGAGGCCAATGCCGCAGCCGGTGAGTCGCAAAAATTCGCGTCGGGTGGTGGGAAGGGTGTTGGAGAAATTTTTCATGGCAGCTTTCGATTAGCAGAGCTGGTACTCGGGCGATTGGAGCAGGGCGATGATCGCGCTGCGTGTCTTCTCTACACGTTGGTTAGGTGATGGAGCTGTCCCGATAAAATCGGCGATTTTGCGACGCACTTCACCGTCAGTCTGAGTGGGCAGAAAGGTGGCGATGACCTGTTCGGCAGCACTCGGCGCGTCGTCCTTGGCAATCTTTTTGAGCCAGTCGGGATCGACCGTGAATCGTGTGCGACCCCCATCGCGGGCGCGGGCGAGTTCGGCTTGTTCGTCCGCATTCAAGTTAGCCTCGTTGATCGGATAAAAAAGAGTCTGCACGAGCTGACGTCGCGCGCTGAAGGTCGAAGAGTTGATCCAATTCCTACCACCAACCCAGCCGCGTACGTTCGGCGGAGTGAATAGATTTTGTCCCATTTGGCGCAGGCTGCCGAGCACGCGCCGTGGAAGCGGGGCTACGTCAAGTTGCAGGTCTTGCACGAGCCCGAGGTAGAACTGGACCGGGCTTTTGATGAAGTTACCGCGACCTGCAGAGTCGAAGAAAGCGCGGCTGCCGAAAAAGCGATGGGCGAGTGCTCTTAAGTTGAACTTTTGCGAGCGCCACCAGTCGCCGAGCTCGGCAACGGTCTCTGGTGGCAGCGGCGTCTCGGAAAGGTAGAATTTCACCATTTCGTTAGGAACAAAACGCGCAGCGGCGGGTTGTTTGTACGCGAGATCGATCACTTCGTCGCCGTCGAAGTTTCCCGTGTGGCCGAAAACCGTCTTCTTGCCGGTGTCGTGCTGGTTCTGAGCGAAGCGGAACGTCCCGTATTGGCGGCGATACCCGGTGAACGCTCGGGCGGCCTGTTTGATGTCGGCTTCCGTGTAGTTTCCTTCGCCGAGAACAAACAGCTCGAAAAGCTCGCGGGCGAAATTCTCGTTGGGCGCGTCTTTTTTGCTCTCCTGGAGGTCGAGGTACTGGATCATCGCCGGAGAGCGCGAGATCGCTTTTGTGAGGTGTGGCGCGGGTCCGAGTGCGTATTCCCGCAGTTTGCCGAAATGGTCGTGAATGAGCGCGGCGTTGCGCACCTTTTCGAAGCTCACCACGTAGATGTCGCTGAGAAATAAAACCCATTTTTCGAAGGCGGAGCGTTGGGGATCGGCAGCGAATTGAAGCCAGCGCACCGCCATGTCGGAAAACGCCTGCTGAGAGCGATCGCGGGCCTCTTTCTGAAGCATCCGTTTTTCTTCGGGAGTGGCCGCGCGGATTTTTTGGGTAAATTCAGGCGTGTCTTCCTGGAGATCGGCGACCAGCTTAGGCGTCGGAAAAGGTTCGGCCTGGGGCGGGAAAAGACGATTCAGCGTTGGTTGCAGCCCCTCTTTCGTCGCCCGAGTAACTTCGGCGGGCTGTGCTGACCAGGTGGTTCGAAAGAGGAGATGGCGAGCCGCCGCTTCATCCCATTGGTCGGGCGGAAGCGGTTGCCAGGCTTCGCTCGCAGACTGTTTGCCGCCCGGAGTCTCTTGGGCCGTGGAACTCGTGGTCGCAGTGTCCATGCCCTCTCAGACGAGCTTTTCGGAGGTTTGTTACAAAAAATAATGAACCCGATTAGCTGAGCTGTTTGACCCCAAGACAGGCGTGACGCTCCGAAATGCGCGATTAGGTTCCAAGCACGGTTTTGTAAACGCGCGGCACGCGTTTCGAGACGGAGCACAAGGTTTCCCAAGGAATCGTGTCGGCCCAACGGCTGAATTCTGTGACGGAGATTTCCGCATGCTCTTGTTTCCCGATGAGAACGGCTTCATCTCCCCGGGTAATGCTGGGAACATCCGTCACGTCGACGATGGTTTGGTCCATTGTCACCCTGCCGAGCACGGGGCAGCGTGCACCGCGGATGAGCACTTGGGCGCGATTGCTGGAAGCGCGTTGAATACCGTCGCCGTAACCCGCTGTGAGAACGGCAACGCGGCTATCACGCTTCAAGGTGTAGGTGCGTCCGTAACTGATCGTATTTCCAGCGGGCAGGTCTTTGACGATGCCGACGCGGGTTTTAAAACTGAAGACTGGTTCGGTATGAACTTGCGCGAGCAAAGAATTCGGCCGTGGCAAAATTCCGAATTGCAGAAGGCCAATGCGAACGGCGTTGAACGGACGGGCTCCCTCAAGGGTTTCCAGACCGGCGCTGCTGTCGGCGTGCACGAAAAGCTGATCGAGCTGAATTCCGGGACAACGCTGAAGCGCCGCCAGAAAGCGCCGCCGTTGTTCGGCAGTGAAAGCGGGATCCTCGTCGGAGCTGCTGAAGTGCGTGAAAACACCGGCGAGCTTCACGTTCGGTGCGGCGATGATTTCCGCGTAAAGTTTTTCGGCGTGCTCGTGCCACACACCGACACGTCCCATTCCGGTATCGATTTTTAAGTGGACGGAAATCGGGCGGCCCACGGTTTGGCCGAGCTTGTTGAAGCGCTGCACTTCGTCGCTGGTGGAAACCGTTGCCGTCAGTTCGTATTCCGCCACGTAGACGTCCTCTTCGGGGAGCAACGGACTGAGCAACAAAATGGGCCAGCCCGGCCCGATCTCGCGAAGGGCGACGGCTTCGCCGATATTGGCTACGGCGAATAGATCGGCTCCGGCGTGCATGAGTCGTGCGGCGGCCTGCGGAAGCCCGTGGCCGTAGGCGTCGGCTTTGACGACGGCGACATAGCGCATGTGCGACGGCAGCGAAGCGCGGATGAGACGCAGATTGCGCTCTAGTGCGGCGAGATCGATCTCAGCCCAGCAACGAAGCGGCAGACGCGAGGGAGTGTGCATGGTTAGGAAGCGGTCGGCGCACGATGAACCTGCGGCGTCCAAGTCTGATAAACCGGTTCTTCGTGCAAGAAAGCGTCGGGTTCGGAGGTCGGGCTGAACAGCTCGATGTTGGCAAGCGGCGGCAGCAGCGTTTCGAGCGAATAGGAAACCGTTTGCAGGGGTGCAGGTGGTTTGGTCCACGCGCGGAAACCTTCGGGCGTCAGGAGCGTGCCAGCGAGTGTTGCCGTGGGAATTCGTTTTAGCGGAGAAACGTTCCCGTCGGCGTCGACATCCACGTGATGCCAGGAATCGCGTCGTGCATCGGCGATGACGGCGAACTCGCGCTCACGTTTCGTCACCGCC
Organism: Nibricoccus sp.; assembly: GCA_047600805.1. Taxonomy (GTDB): domain Bacteria; phylum Verrucomicrobiota; class Verrucomicrobiia; order Opitutales; family Opitutaceae; genus JADKHC01. Next base: position 2,050,492 of record JASGKG010000001.1, on the reverse strand, counting down.
AGAAAATGCGCGACGATGGTGAGGCCGCAAAACGCGTAAACGGGCCGCGCCCTCAAAACGCGCCAAGTGCGCAGCGCTACCGCTGCGGTGCGAATTCCCAAAACGGAGCCTGGGCCGTCGCAAAAAACGAAGGCGTCGATCGTTTCGAGTGTCTGGCCCGATCGTGAGAGTACGTCGTCGATGGCGGTGAAAACTTGCTCGCCCGCTTCGCCGCTTTTGGTGCTCCAGACTGGTTCCCAATTTCGATGCCAGACCGCTGCCTGGACGTTGGCGGAGGCGGAGTCGATCAACAGGATCGTGACGTGCGCGTCGAGTAGTTGGCGAAGTGAAGGCATGGTGCGGGTTTAGCCGCACTCTTATTCATCGAGAGCTTCTCGGCGAGGGAGAAATGGTGTCTGCCTCGCCGCCTTGTCAGAGTTATTTCGCGAGCGCGAACTCGACTGCGTTTCCTTCGGCGGAGTTGGGCGCGATCCAGAGATGATACTTGCCCGGCTCAATTAGGAATTGGCCCTGGTTGTTGAAATAGCCGAGGGTCTGTTTCGGGATCTCGAAAACGACCGTACGCTTTTCGCCAGCCTTCAGCCCGACCCGCAGGAAATCTTTCAGCTCCTTCACCGGACGCGTGAGGCTGCCGGTGAGCTGGCGCGTGTAGAGTTGAACGATTTCCGTTCCCTCGCGGCTGCCGGTGTTGCTGATGGTGGCAGTCGCTTTGACGACGCCATGCGCTTCGTCCATTTCGACCTTCACATCGGAGTAGGTAAACGAAGTGTACGACAAACCGAACCCGAACGGGTAGGCAGGCGCTTGCGGAATATCGAGGTACTGGGAGTAGTAGCCCTTGGGGTCTTCAGCGGTGCCGAGAGGAGTTTTTGCGGCCTTCGGATCGACCGGAACGGGTCTGCCGGTGTTCTTGTGGTTATAGTAGAGCGGAATTTGGCCTGTTGCGCGCGGGAACGTGACGGTGAGTTTGCCGGACGGATTTGCGCGGCCAAACAATACGTCGCAAATCGCTGGTCCCGCCATCGTGCCCGGATGCCACGCAAACAGGATCGATTTTGAAAGCGACGCAGCTTTGGCGAACGTCAGCGGACGACCGCCGAATACCACGAGCACGATCGGCTTCCCGGCCGCGGCGACTTGGGCGACGAGTTGCTCCTGTGCTCCGGGGAGCTCGAGGGTGGAGCGGCAGCGAGCTTCGCCGGAGAGATCGTGACCTTCGCCGATGCAAAGCACCACCACGTCTGCCTTCCGTGCGGCGCGAACGGCGTCGGCGATTTGTGAGGTGTCGTTGCTGTTAGCGTTTTGAAGACCCGGCGCGTAGTAAACTTTTGCGTTGGAACCAACGTAGTCCTTGAAAACTGAATACACCGTGCGGCACTCGCTGGCTTCGCCGCGGCAGGACCAGCAGCCGCGCATGTCGAGCTGGCTGTCGGCGAGCGGCCCGATAACGGCAACTTTCTGTTTATCTCCGCTGAGTGGAAGCAGGCCGGAGTCGTTCTTTAACAAGACGAGACTCTGTGTGGCGAGTTCGCGTGCGACCTTTAGATTTTCTCCAGTAAGCAGCACTTTGGCGTCGGTCACTTCGGTGTAAGGGCGCTCGAAAAGGCCTAGGCGGAACTTGACCCGCAGAATTCGGCGCACGGAGTCGTTCAACATGTCCATGTTGATCGCGCCGTCCCGCAAAAGCGCGGCGGCGTTATCGCGGTACGCCGTGGAAACCATTTCCATGTCCACGCCGGCAGTGATGCCGAGTTTGGCGGCGTCACGTAGATCGGCAGCGACACCGTGGGGGATCATTTCCTTAATCGATTCCCAGTCGCTGACCGTAAATCCGTCGAAGGCCCATTCCTTTTGCAGCACTTGGCGAATCGTGAAGGTATTTCCGGATGCAGGCATGCCGTTGAGGTCGTTGAAGGCGCTCATGAACGTTTGCACGCCGGCTTCTTTTGCGGCGCGGAACGACGGTAGGTAGATATTGCGTAGTTCGGCTTCGGGAATGAGCGTCGTGTTGTAGTCACGACCGCCTTCGGCTGCGCCGTAACCGACGTAATGTTTTGCGCAGGCGGCGATACTTTGCGGATCGGCGAGATTTTTCCCTTGGAATCCGCGGACCATAGCCGCACCTAGACGCGAGGTGACGACAGGATCTTCGCCCAAGCCTTCGGCAATGCGGCCCCAGCGCGGGTCATGCGTGATGTCGAGCATCGGCGCGAACGTCCAACGGATGCCGCCCGTGGTCGCTTCGACCGCAGCGACGCGGCCAGCGGCTTCGATCAACTCTGGATTCCAGCTGCACGATTGCCCGACTGGGATGGGGAACAGCGTGCGGTAGCCATGGATCACATCGATGCCGAAGATGAGCGGGATTTTCAGCCGACTTTCTTCAACCGCGACCTTCTGGAGCTTGTTGACGGTTTCGACGGAATCGGGGTTGAGAAATGAACCGATTTGGCCCGTGCGCACGGCTTCGGCGGAGTCCGCGGGGTTGGTTTTGGACTTGGTGTTGTAATGCCGCTGACTCATCTGGCCGATCTTTTCCTCTACCGTCATTTGCGAGAGCAGCTTTTCCACCGCTGCCTCGATTTGCTCATCTGTCATGGTTTGTGCCGTGCAGAAGAGAGCTGAAACTAAAAGGCCAAAGCAGGGGATAAGTAGATTGCGGAGTCGCATGTTTAAATCAGGGTTGATCAGGCAGATTGGCAATAAATCGGCTCCAATCAATCCCACGGCTGAGTTCTTCGGGATTTTAGTTGCGAATACGGCATTGACCGCGAGCGGAGGCGTTCCGTAAGTTGGCCAGTTCCGACAAGTCGAATCCGCCCGAATTTTTATACCGTGAACATCGAAATCAAAGACGTCTCCGAAACCCGCAAGAACCTGGTTGTGTCCCTCGATCAAGCCGAGGTCGCAGCCGAGCATCAGGCCACCGTGGCCGAATTCGCTAAAATGGCCCGCCTTCCTGGGTTCCGTCCTGGCAAAGCACCTGCCGGTCTGGTGCAAAAACATTACGGCAAAGAGATCGTCGAAGAGTTTAAACAGAAAGTCGTCAGCAAGGCCTACCGCAGCGGCTTGGAACAAGCGAAGCTCGATGTGCTCACGATCACGAATGTCGATTCGGGTGACATCGACGCCAGCAAGCCGGCTTCCGTGACGTTCTCGATGGACGTTCGTCCGAATTTCACTGTTCCGGATTATAGCGGCATCGCGACGGAAGTCCTTCCGGTCGAACCGACCGAAGCCGAGGTAAACCAAGTGATAGAGGGAATGCGCGCTGAGCGTGCCGATTTCAAAGTCGCGGAACGCCCCGCACAGAAGAGCGATTACGTGAAGCTTTCCTACGAAGGCACTGTTGACGGCAAACCGATAGCCGAGATCGCGGGCGACAAACAAATCTACAGCAAAGTCCCGCAGACGTGGGAAGAAGTCGAAGGTGAACAGGAAGGCCTCATCCCTGGCCTCGGCAAGCAGCTCGCCGGCCTGAGCAAGGGCGACAAAAAGGACGTGACGATTACTTTCCCCGCTGACTTCGCTCCGGTTCCGGCGCTTGCCGGAAAGAGCGCGGTCTACTCGGTCGAAGTACAGGAAATTCGCGAACGTATTCTTCCTCCGCTCGACGCCGAGTTCTTCAAAGCTCATCAGGCTGAAAACCTCGAAGAACTGAAAACCAAGGTCAGCGCTAACCTGAAAGCTCGCAAAGAGCAGGCCAACCGCCAGGGCCAGCGCCGTCAGGTCGCGGAAGCGATTTCGTCGAAGGTCGAGTTTGCTGTTCCGGACAGCATGGTCGACAGCGAGACCCAGACCGTCCTCCGCAACTTCATCGAAGAAAACATGCGCCGCGGCGTTCCGCAGGAGCAGTTCGAGAAGGACAAGAAGGAACTATTCGAAAGCGCCAAACGCGCCGCTGTCGGTCGCGTTAAAACACAGCTGATCCTCGCCAAGATCGCCGAGCAGGAGAAAATCGCCGTCACCGAGCAGGACATCGACGCTTACATCTATCGTGAAGCGCTCATGAACAATGCTCGTCCCGACAAGCTCGTGAAGGATTTGTCGAAGGATCGCGAGCGCCTCCGCTCGATCCAGCAGTCGATCATTTTCGACAAGACCCTTGATTTACTCGTCTCCAAGGCTACGGTGAAAACAATCGAACCGAAGTCCTGAAACACGAGTAACAAAGGAAATCTGTGAGTCACTATCTTCCGCTAGTCTGGGAAAACACTGGTCGCGGTGAACGTCAGTGGGATCTTTACGGCCGCCTTTTGAAGGACCGTATCGTTTTCATCGGCGTGCCGATCGATGACATTGTCGCGAACAACGTCATTGCCCAACTTCTGTTTTTGCAGATGGAAGATCCGAAGAAGGACATCCACCTGTACATCAATTCGCCCGGCGGCGTGGTCACAGGTGGCATGGCCATCTATGATACGATCAACTTCCTCCAGTGCGACGTGGTGACGTACTGCATCGGCATGGCCGCCAGCATGGCCACGGTGATTCTCGCGGCCGGCACCAAGGGAAAACGTTTCGCGCTGCCCAACAGTCGTGTGATGATCCACCAACCCTCCGGAGGTGCGGGCGGACAGACCGCCGACATCGCGATCGCCGCGAAGGAAATTCTCCGGTGGCGTCGCGTGTTGAACGAAACGATTGCCAAGCACACCGGCAAGACCGCCGAGCAAGTTGAGAAAGATTCAGACCGCGATTACTACATGACCGCTCAGGAAGCGAAATCCTACGGAATTGTAGATCACGTCGTGGAGTCGAATCGCGACGCTCAGTCTATCGCAAGCAGCACGAGTTCGTGATCTTGAGGTAGTCCGCGCGAACGGTTGCCACGTACACACTTCCGAATTGTTCCACGCATGGCTCAACACCGCGCGTGGTTGTGCCGATATTCAGGGGAATTAAACTCTTCCCTCGACTCCGGGCTTTTTCCGATCTCATTGTAATCACATGGCCAAATCGTCGCGCATGACGCTCTGTTCCTTCTGCGGAAAATCGCAGGCCGAGGTGAAAAAAATCATCGCGGGCCCGGGCGTGTACATCTGCGACTCGTGCGTCAACGTTTGCAAAACGATCATTGACCGCGAAGTGAAACAACCGGCCGCGGAATCGCGTCCCAATGTTCGCTTGGTCAAGCCGTCGGAGATCAAGAAGACGCTCGACGACTTTGTGATCGGCCAGGACCACGCCAAGAAGGTGTTGGCGGTGGCCGTCTACAACCATTACAAGCGCCTAATGTTCGATTCGGCCTTGCCGTCCAAAGACGCGGCCGCGCTTGTGCCCGAGTTCAGCGACGTCGAAGTTGAAAAGAGCAATATCCTGCTGGCGGGACCGACAGGTTCAGGAAAAACACTCTTGGCACGTACGCTTGCTCGCATTCTCGATGTGCCGTTCGCGATTTCCGACGCCACCACTTTGACCGAAGCGGGTTACGTCGGCGAAGACGTGGAAAATGTCGTGCTGCGTTTGCTCCAGGCGGCGAACTACGACGTGAAGAAAGCCGAGTGCGGCATTATCTACATCGACGAAATCGACAAGATCGGCCGCAAAACGGAAAACGTTTCCATCACGCGTGACGTTTCTGGCGAAGGCGTTCAGCAGGCGCTTCTCAAAATTCTTGAAGGCACGATTTGCAACGTTCCTCCTCAAGGCGGGCGCAAGCACCCGAACCAGGAATACGTGCAGGTCAACACGGGCAACATTCTGTTTATCTGTGGCGGCGCGTTCGTGGGCCTTGACCAAATCGTTCAGCGCCGCATGGGCCATCGGAGCGTCGGCTACTCGGCGATCAAATCGCAGCAGGATTCAAAGCTGCATCCGGACGAAATGATGAAGGCGCTCGCCCCGGAGGACCTTATCCGCTTCGGCATGATTCCGGAGTTCATTGGCCGATTGCCAGTGGTTTCAGTTCTCGATGAGCTCAGAATTGCTGATCTGGAAAAGATTCTTCTCCGCACGAAAAATGCGATGGTGAAGCAGTACTCGAAGCTGTTTGCGATGGACGGAGTTCGCTTGCGTTTCACACCGGACGCCGTGAAGGCGATTGCGGCGAAAGCGATCGAACTAAAGACCGGCGCGCGTGCACTGCGCTCGATCATGGAGACTTTAATGCTCGAGGTCATGTACGAGCTCCCGCAACGCGACGATGTGACCGAAGTGATCGTCGATGCTGGCGTCGTCGCTGGAAAACGTCGCCCGACTCTCCGAAAGAGCAGCAAGCGCGTGAGCGACCAAGACGCGGCCTGAGCTGCGCATCAATCCGACTCAGAAAAGATTTTTGAAAAAGAAAAGCCGGACCGTGAGGTCCGGCTTTCGTGTTTAAAGGGCGTAGCCGATGCTTACCAGTGGCCGTATTCGCCTTTGTTGAGGGAAAGGGCGAACGCCTCGAAAAGACGGACACAGTTTTCCACGTCCTCCAAGTCGACCACTTCGCTTGGCGTGTGCATGTAGCGTAGTGGGATTGAAATCAGGCCAGTGGCAACGCCGGCGCGGCCCATTTGCAGAGCGCGTGCGTCTGTGCCGGTGGGACGTGGATCGGCTTCGAACTGGTGCGGGATCTTTAGCTTTTTCGCGCACTGAACGATTCGCTCGAAAACTTTTGGGTTGATATTGGCGCCGCGGCAGATGATCGGACCGCCGCCTAATTTGGTCTCACCGTATTTTCGGTTGTCGCAATCCGGATGATCGGTGGCGTGGCCGACATCGACGGCGACCGCGATGTGCGGATTAATTGAATAAACGGCGGTGGTGGCGCCACGTACGCCGATTTCCTCCTGCGTGGTCGCTACAGAGGTAACGCGCGCCTGCAGCTTTTTCTTTTGAGCAGAAAGGCGACGTATCGTTTCGCCCACTACGTAGGCGCCGACTTTGTTGTCGAATGCGCGGGCGGCGCCGACGGATCCATGGATCAGCTCGAAATCGTGATCGTAAGTGGCGACGTCTCCGATTGCGACGCGTTCGAGCGCTTCTTTCTTTGAACGAGCTCCAATATCGATCCATATCTCGTGAATCTCGGGCACTTTTTTGCGATCAGCTTCGTCCATTAAGTGGATGGCGCGTTTGCCGGTCACGCCTTTGACGGGTCCGTTTGCGGTGCGGACGATTACCCGGCGCCCAGGAATCATCACGCGGTCGTGGCCGCCGATCGTATCAAAGTAGAGAAAGCCATCCTTGTTGACGAACGTGATGATGAGGCCGAGTTCGTCCATGTGGCCGGCAAACATCACGATGGGATCACCCTTCGGATTAAGCGTAGCGAGCCGGTTGCCCAAGGCGTCTTTCTCGTAAACGTCGGCGGCCGTCTTCACGTGTTCGTCGAACACCGCCTGTGCTTCGAATTCGTAGCCAGACGGTGAACGGGCGTGGAGCAGGTCGGTCAGGAACTCGGGTGCTTGATATTTAGGCATGTGTGTAATTTCGCGATTTGGAGCGAGTTCGCAAAGCGGAAATTTTGTCTGCTAAATTTCTTTGCGCTCGGAAGGGCGCCATGTGCCAATGGTTGCCCGTATGAAGATTTACCCAGCTATCGACATCAAAGGCGGCCGTTGTGTACGGCTTACTCAGGGCCGTGCCGACCAGGAAACGGTCTATGCGGACAACCCCGCCGACGTGGCTAACCAATTTAAACAAGCCGGTGCAGAATGGGTGCACGTTGTGGATCTGGATGGAGCGTTTGAGGGTGAGTCGAAAAATTTAAACGTGGTCCGGGCAATCGCGGCGACAGGACTCAAGGTTGAGCTGGGCGGTGGATTGAGAAACCGGTTGTCGGTGGAACGCGCGCTGGGGATTGGTGTGTCTCGCGTGGTTATAGGTACGCGAGCGGCTGAGAGCGAGGAATTCGTGAACCAGCTTGTGAAGAGCTTTGGAGATCGTATCGCTGTCGGCATTGACGCCAAGAACGGCCAAGTCGCGGTCAAAGGATGGGTCGATACTACCGGGGGAACTGCGCTGGCCATGGCTCAGCGCATGGATCAACTCGGCGTTCGCACCCTGATCTACACGGACATCAGTACCGACGGGATGCTGACGGGCCCGAACATACCGGCACAGGAAGCGATGCTGCGCGCGGTGAAGTGCAGTGTGATCGCGTCGGGTGGAGTGAGCAAGCGCGAGGATGTGGTTAAACTCGCGGAACTGGCATCCCATTTCGATAATTTGGACGGCGTGATCGTGGGAAAAGCGCTTTACGAGCGCCGGGTTGATCTGGCCGATCTACTTGGCGTAGCCAAAGACGCGACTTCCGGCCGTTAAAGTGCAGAGCCTGTCACAATGGCCTAGGATTTGGGTGGCCGTTGCGCTGACGGCGTTTGCAGCTTTGTGCATTTTCGTACTTACGAATCCGCGCCCTCCCGTTTATGACGAAGGTGCGCATCTCGCACGGGCGTCGGCGCTGGCAAGTGCCACTTCGATTCGAGGCTGGCTATTGGAGAACGACACGAGTGCTGCGGGGCCCCTGTATCCGGCATTGCATTACTCGCTTAGCTTGGGGAAAGGTGTTTTGCCTGCACCATGGTTTCGGCTGCCCAATCTGGCAGCTTTGATATTGGTTGTGCTCCTTTTGGGCGATCAACTTAAGCGGCGCGGTGTGAGTAATCACTGGGCGATTGCGTTCACCTTGTTGGCGACGCCAACCATTTGGGTTTTATCTGGCCTCGCGCTTACGGAAATGCCGGCTCTTTGCGGAGCCGCTGTTGCGTGTTATGGGGCCTCACGATTAGCTGCCAAAGAGGGCGTAGATTGGACCTGGGCGACGGTTGTGGCGCTCGGCGTGGTTCTAGCCACCACCGGAAGGCAGACCTATGCGGCGGCGCTGCCGGGCATCGTGATGCTGGCGGCTGCTGATCGGCGCAGTTTTTTGGTGGCTGCGGGCGCGGTCTTTGTTGGTATGGTCCCGCTTTTTGCGCTCATCGTCGTTTGGGGCGGTCTGTTGCCGCCAAAACTAACCTATATGGGTGGCGGCTTTAGCTTGTTGCACATCGTCTACGCTTTGGGATACGTGGGGATTACGGTGCTCCTGCTCGCGCCAGGCTTTCTCTTGGCAAGGTGGAAAATAGTCCTGCCCGTTGCGGCGACCATCACAGTACTTAACAGCTGGTTTGGGTGGGTCTCATTTACGACGTTGTCGTCCGTCCAACGCATGGCTGGCCATCCCGGACTCATGCGGTCGCTTGAAGCTGCCGCATCTGTTGTGTTTATTGGAGCCGCGGCTGCATTCCTTTTAGCGATGGTGCTTGAACTCCTCCGCAGCCGAGAACGTGTCTTTTGGGGTTTCGCCCTCAGCACAATCGGTCTCTGTTTGGCCTGCGGCGCGGTGACCGCGCAGTTTTCAAGCCGGTACACTGGGATGACGGCGATATTTTTGGTGCCACTGCTTGTACCTTGGGTTCGGTTTAGCGGCTGGACCGTTCTTCGCCTCGTTTTCGGCCTCAGTATCGGTGCCGCGGCGCTCTATTCCTACCTGCGACCGGTCTAGTTGCCACGCGTCTTAGAGCTAGCGATAGTATCGGCAATTTCTTCCAGCGGATAAGTGATGATTTCAGCCAGTGTGGGGTGATACCACGGAGCTTTTAGCAAATCGAACACCGTGGCGCGCATCGCGAGTGGACCACTGAAGCAATGAATCAACTCCCCGGCGTCTTTGCCGACGATCTCTGCCCCGAGAATTCTTCCGAGTCGCGGCTCAGCAAGCACCTTCACGTAACCATAATTCGCGTCCATGAGAATGGACTTGCCGTGATCGTTGAAAGGGTAGTGCGCCATCAGATACGGTTTGTTCTTTTCGCGCAGTTCGCTTTCCAGATAGCCGATGGTGGCTAGTTGTGGATCTGTGAAAACGACGTTTAAGACCAGTCCGTTATCGATAGGCTTTGCGCCTTTTACGCCAAAGGCGTGTTTGACCGCCAGTTCCCCTTGGGCGATCGCGAGATGTACGATGTCGTAGGGGCCGGAAACATCACCTGCTGCATAGATATGCGGAACGTTAGTTTGTTGATACCGCGTGGTTTTAACGCGGTTTCCAAGGCCGGTTTTTATGCCAGCTGCATCCAGGTTTAGCCCGCGTGTGTTGGGTTCACGCCCGAGGGCATTGAACAAGTGTGCCGCTGTACGCGTCACACTTTTATTGCCGCTCATAAAACGCACGGAAACGTTTTTGCGATTTGAGCTGATTTGCTCGATGCGGGTGTCCGTAAACAATTCGATCCCCTCGTCCCGAAACGCCTGTTGAACCACGGCACTGGCTTCTGGCGAGTGGTCGCGAAGTATATTCTGGCTGCGCTGGATGAGGGTTACTTTGGTGCCGATCCGGTTGAGGAATTGCGCGAGTTCACAAGCGACAATTCCGCCACCAAGAACGATCACGCTCTTCGGGATAAAATCCAAATCGAGCACGTCGTCGCTGGTCCAAAATGGTGTTTCGGCAAGACCCGGAATCGATGGCGCGCTGGTGCGGGAACCGGTGGCGATCAAAATTTTGTCGGCGGTCACAGTCTTTCCGCTGGCCAACTGAAGGGTGTGCGAATCGAGAAAATGTGCGTTGGTGCGAAAGAGATCCCATTTCCCCGACGAGAGCTGCTTTTCCCGGTATTGCGCGAAGTCACCGATGATTGCTTTTTTGCGAGCATGAATCGCCTTCATGTCAGCGCTGGCGCCCGGAATTTTTAGGCCAAATGTTCTTCCTTTCTGCGCCAGGTGAAGAACCTCGGTCATGTAGAGAAGGGTCTTTGAGGGCATGCAGCCGCGTAGAATACAAAGGCCGCCCAGCTTTTTAGCGCCGTCGACGATGGCCACACGTTTGCCGAGGCTATGGGCTAAGCGGGCGGCGTTGAACCCGGCGCTGCCGCCACCGATCGCGAGAAAGTCGTATTGATATTTTGTCGGCATGATTTGGTTATCGTCCTTTGCCAAAGAGCATCACGTGAAGCGTTTTTAAAACGATCGAGGCGTCCAACCGGAAAGAAAAGTGCCGGATGTAATAGAGGTCGTATTCCAGCTTCCGCAAGGTGTCGCCGATGTTTGCCCCGTATGGGTAATTCACCTGCGCCCAGCCTGTGATGCCGGGCCGAACCAAATGACGGAAGTGGTAGCAGGGAATTTGACGCTCGTAGTCGTGGACGAGTTTGTCCCATTCAGCGCGGGGACCGATCAGGCTCATCTCACCATTGAATACATTTAGAAGCTGCGGCAACTCATCGATCCTGGTGGCGCGCAGGAAGCGACCCGCTCGTGTAATGCGTTTGTCACCTTCTTGGGCGTAAGGATCGCCCGCAGCGTTTTCCCGCATAGAGCGAAATTTGTAGACTTTGAAAGGAACGCGGTTCTTGCCGATTCGCGTCTGCTTAAAAAAAACCGGACCGCGATCCTCGGCCCAGACGGCAGCGGCGGCTAACACGAAGACGGGTGAAAATAGAAGCAGGCCGAAAAGCGAGAGAAAGATATCGCTGAGGCGTTTTACTCGTTCGAATGCGGGTTCGCGTGCAATCTGGAACCCTTCCTGAAAAAGCCACGTCTGGTTCAGCCGGTAAAGGGGTATTTTCCTCCAATAAATTTGGTGGAAGAGTTCCAACGTGTAAGTTGGCGTTCCGCTGAAATAGAGATCAATCAGTTGTTGGGACAAGTCGGTGCTGACCGCCCGATTCGATTCACGGACGACGATGGCTTCGATGACGATTTTTTTTGCATGAAGCTCGTCGAGGAGCTTCGGCAACGACGGCGCGGCTGTTGCTGTTCCGGTCGGGTTTTCCTCCGTCGAGGCGACGTAGATCGTTTGGGTCATTCCGGCCACCGCACATTCCTCTGTGAATTCCTGAGCACTGCCGCGATCGCCCAGGAATACGATGCATTGATCTTTTCTGTGCGCGATGTAACGGCCGTAGAGAAACCGCCGATAGGTAAGAGTTAAAGGGGCAAGCGCCAGAAAACTCAAAGCGATGGCCGCGCGACTTTGTTGAAGCGGGTATCCGCCGGGAAATAGTACAAATGTGATGAGGAGGGTGGCTATGAGCGTCGCGATCAAAGCAATGATGTGCTGGCTCGCGTAGTCGAGACTCAGCATATCAGTACGGAGTTTATATCCATCGATAAGGTACAAAGCGATGATGAGCAGACCGCACGGAACGAGTAGCGGGCTCAAAATCAGACCATGAAGTTGGTAGATGCCGCGAAGCACGCCGACGGCGTTAAACGTTCCGACCAGCGCGATAATATCGAGCAGGAGGACCGCTAAAGAAGTTTTTTTGCCGCGAAGCATGGGTCTACTTGTGTTTCGCCAAGTTCCTAGGAGCAAGCGCCTTCAGCCCGGTCAGTAGCTTATCCCAGAGTGCGATGGCCGCTGCGCTGCCGCCCTTTTCCTCGTTGTAAGCGAGCGCTGCCTTGCTCATCCGTGTGCAATCGGCAGGCGAATGGCGCAGATGGAGGATGGTTTGTATCGCGGATTGGGTTTGGTTTATTCCGTACGACCGGCCAAACCCCCTTGTATCGACAATCCGGGCGAGTTCGCATTGGGTGGGGCCGAGGTAAAGGACCGGTCGCCCGATCGCGACAATGCCGTAGAGTTTGCTGGGGAAAACCAGTTGCTCGCACCCTTGGCGCATCGTGACGAGGTGAAGATTGCCGATCGTTAAGGTAAGACCCAGCTTTTGCCGGGGTTGCGGCGGCTTGAAAATCACGTTGCTCAGCCCGCGGCGCTGAACCGTAGCCTGCAGGCGGGCTTTCTGTGCACCGTTTCCGACGAACAGGAAAACGATGTCCCGCTCGTTGCGAAGCTCTTCCGCGATGGTTATGACTGTATCCAGATCATGGACACGTCCGAGGTTGCCGGAGTACATGACGACAAACTTCCCCTGGAGGCCCCAGTCTCGCCGCAAGGCTTCGATTTCAGCGGGCGCGGGTTGTGTTAGGCCTGCAGGCGCCCAATTTGGCGAAACGAGCAACGCCGCCGGATCGACACCGCGAGATCGGGCAAACACCGCGAGGTCCTCACCGGGCGCTACGCATACTTCAGCCTGCCGCCACACGCGATCCCTGCTTCGCCGAAGAACCCGCAAGATACCTCCGGAACCAACGGCCATCGCTACCTCGGGATAGATGTCCTGCAGCCAATGGATCACGCGCGCGCCTTGTCGATGAGCGAGCGGCACCGCAAATAGATTGAGAAGCGGTGGGTCCGTCATTAGCACGACGATATCTCCAGGTTGTAGAATCTCCTCCAGCTTTCGAAGTGCAGTCCGGATAAAACCAATGAATGAAATCGCCTTGAGGAAGATCGAACTCCGGCGAAAGCGGGGGCCTTTCAGTCGAATAATCTCCACGCCATTTCTCGTCTCACTGGCAGCGACGGTTGGATTTGTCGGCTGGCTGGTAACAACCAGAACCAGATGTCCGGCGGCAACCAGTCCCTCGGCCAGATCGGTCAACAACTGGGCCGTGGCCGGCTCGTCGGGCCAGTAAAAACGGTTTACGAAAACGACGCGGGGGCGGAACATTATTGTGACGATTGGCTGCTACGGCGGAGGCGACGGATTTCAGTGGCAATCCAGCTTTCGTATCGCGCGAGCAACACGCAGTAGCGGAGTCCAGCGGCTCCGTCGAGAAAACCTCTCCGCAGGATGTATTGATAAACAAAACGAAAGAAACCGGGAGCGGGGAGCCGTTGACTCAGAGCCTTGAGCGCACGCCGCCGGTTAAGTTTGTTTACCGAAAATAGTTCGGTGATACGGTGCGTGGTCGTGCGTGCGCGTTGGAGGAAGGCTTTTGCTTCTTCCACTGCGTAACGGCGATGTTTTTGTTCGATCTCTCTATCGGTTTGCGCCGAGAGAAGGTGCAGGTAAGAATGGCGAAAGTGTCCAAGCCTGAGGTGAGGGGCCTCGCGCTGCCCGTGGCCCACTTGTACGAAACGGAAACGTTTTATGTGTCCAAATCGCGCCTGAAACGCCGGGAAATCCGTGCAGTGTGGAATCCAGCGACCATGATAGATCATTTTAGGCGCAATAAAGTATCCGTCCATGTCCGGTGGATTGCGGAGCGCGGTTTCGACGCACTCGTTGAACAGTTCGGGCGTCAGGTGTTCGTCGGCGTCCAAATGCAATACCCACTCGTGTTTGAACTGCGCGTGCTCGAGGCCGAAATTGCGCTGATTGGCGAAGTCAACGAAGCGATTCGTGAGAACCTGTGCTCCGGCTGCCCGCGCCAGTTCGACAGTCCGATCTGTAGAACCAGAATCTATCACCACAATGTCGTCGCAACCCGCCAGACAGGACAGGCAGGCTGGAAGATTTTTTTCTTCGTTCAGGGTGAGGAGAAGGACCGAGAACATGATTGAGGGGCGGAGCTGTCCAAGCGAACCCATCTGATCGCTGCAAAGAAGGTGACCCAGAAATGCAACGTCACAGCCGGATTGCCGAAGGGAAATTCGATGAAGGCGTACAGGAGTATAATTCCACAACCCGCGAGGAGAAAACCTGTCGTTGCGCGTATGCGTTTCCTGACGAGGCGGATGAGCGGAAGAACGAGCAACGTGAGATAGCTTACAGTGCCGGCGATGCCGGTTTCAGCCAGAAGCTGCAGCCAGTCGGAATGAGCATACTCATAGTAGACCGGCAGATTATCACCCAGCGAAACTTGAGTATTGTAAGACCTGAACACCGTTCCGTACGAACCAAGGCCCCAGCCAAACCAAGGGCGATCGCTAAACATACGGAAAGTGTCTTGATACAGAATGCTGCGTGAGCCCATGCCGCCTTGCTCGCGAATTTGCGCCAGTTGAGTGCGCGTGTCGGCGACGCGCGTGGTGATCACGTCGCGCGCCAGCAAACACGTCAGCAAACAGCAGACGATGACTGTTGTGATCAGAAGCAGTCGAGGTACTGCCGGAGAACGCCCTGTTTCGTGAGCATGTCTCGAACTTCGGCGGAAACCCCAAATCAACGCTCCGCCGAGCAGAAGGATCGAAAGCACGGTGCATGCACGTGCGCCGCTCAACGGAATCGTCACTGCCAGGAGGAAGACAGCCACACACGCTGCCGGAATGGGCGAGTGCCAAAGGTCACGGTGGCTGGAGTCGAGCTTTACATTGAACAACAAGCCGACGCACATCGCGAGCGCGAGAATGATGTACGCCCCCCAATGGTTATGGTAGATGAAACTCGAAAAATAGGTCGGATTGGGTGACGAAATTTGACCCAAAAAAATACCGTTCGCGCCGATAAGTTTTTGCAACGTGCCAAAGACTGCGAGCGCGAAGGCATTCGCAGTCAAAACCAGGAACAAAGAAACAAGAAGCCGCCGGCGCCTGACAAAAAACAGCAGGTTCAGAGCCGACAATACAATGGCATTGAAGAGGCACAGTTCTTGGAGAGCGAAATCTGGCCGCGCGCAGCTAGGTCCCTGCGGCTGCGGTTGCAGAGGAATCAACATGCGCGCTCCCTCGATGCTCTCGAGGCGAAATGATGGGTGGAAAATACTTACGACCGCGAGCGCGTCGAAAACGAGGAGAGGCACTAAGGGAGCGAAGGTTTTCAGCGGTGCCTGCCGCGTTGCGAGAGAATGCATGCATCCAAATATCAAGAAGATCGCTCCGATGCTCCCCAGCGCGGTGATGGCTATGTACGATCCTGTCGAACCGCCGCCCAGATACCAGGTCGCAAGTATGCACAAAGTGCATACGTGAACGATGATGTATTGCTCCAACCTAGAGGATGGCGCTTTTACGTTTAGCATGGTCGTGCGATACCGCGCGCTCAAGGGCCGCTTGCAGGCCTTCGGCTGTTTGTCTGTAGGTATATTTCAAGATTCTCTGGAGGACGGCTTCGCGCATGGTCTGGCGTTCTGGAGAAGGGAGTGTGAGCGCATCGTAAAGCTTGGCGCGCAGGTCGCCATGTTTACTCGCATCAAAAACCCAGCCCGTTTTGGCATCGGTGACGAGGTCGGCCTGACAGCCCACGAGATTACTAACCAGGCAAGGCACTCCCATGTGCATGGCCTCATTAACTGCCAGTCCCCAGGTTTCGTAATGGCCGCGTGAAGGCAGCACAAAAACGTCTGCGAGCAAATAGCGTGCAGGCATCGCGCTTTGATTGGTGAACGGCAGAAAGTGTACGCGAAGGTTCGGTGCAGCGGCCGCGCGCGCCTCCAATAGAGACCTCTCCTCGCCATCACCGACAAAGATCAGAGCGGAATCCTCGATCGCGAGTTGCGCAAAAGCCTCAAGCAGCGCGTGCGGCTGTTTCGACGGAACTAGTTTTCCCGCGAAAAGCGCGACACGTGTGGACGGGCCGAGGTCGATTTGTTGGCGTAATTCAGCGGCGCGTTGGTGATGCTGGGTATTGTGGCGAGCAAAGAGAGAATCGTCGACGGAGTGGGGTGCAAAGAAGAGCCGGCTGTCGTCCACGCCGAGGGATTTGAAGTATTTTCGATTCGATTCTCCGACGTAAGTGATGGCCGCAAATCGCTCGTAGATTTTTCGGAGCAGAAAACGTTTCAACAGAGGCATGCGCCGATGGCCCAAGAGGTGGGAGTCGCCGCGGAATATCAGAGGAATGTGGTGCAATGCAGCCCAGGCGATGAGCTTGAGGTGTGTCCGATATTTATATCCAAAGAGCAAGATCGCGTCGGGTTGCCATTCGGCGAGCCGCCGATGAAGGCTGGGGTTGTTGATGCCGCCAAAGCGGAGGGTGTCCGGTTTTAGGGCGGCATTTGGAACGATTTCCCAATCATAACCAGAGGTAAGGTCTACGTCCCATGCGAAACTGCGTCCAAATTTCTGGTCGAGCGAAGGCTCCAGTCCAATATCGGACAAATAGAAAACTTTGAAGCACAGCTCTGTGTGCTCCCGAAGCCACCGGAACCAAGGGCTGTAGTATTGCGTGGCGTGGGTCAAAACCACGGCGAGTCGGGGACTGGCTTGTGGGTCACTATTCATCTTCAGCTCTGGCTGGATGAGCTATTCGGGAGGCAGAGAACATAACCGAGGGATCCCCGAGGTTTCCATTCCGACAACCGCCCACTATCGGTAATGGCGTGGATCGTATAATTGTGCTCGCGAAGATAGGTCAGGCTGGGATCTTTTCCGTCGCCGGTGGTTTCGAGGTAAATTGCCCTTACAGCGTGGTTGAGGAGCGCCTTCTCGGCACCTCTGAGTGCTTCAAGTTCGAAGCCCTCGACATCAAGTTTCCATATATCGATCGAATTTAGTCCAAGGCGTATCATCTCAGCATCCAGGGTAGTGATGCGGATTGGTTCGCCTTCCGAACTGGAGACGCGGTTCCAAGAGCCACGCAGATGTTTTGCGTCTCCTTGTTGCGCCAAGAACGCATCACTTGGCCGCGAACCAAGCCCGAATGGTTGGATCGAAACGTGTTCGAAGGCGTTTGCCTCCACCGAAGCCGAGAGCCACGCGCGCGCCTCGGTGCCGGGTTCGTAAGCTATGATGCGAGCGCGAGGGAGAAGCGCGGAGAAGGAGAGGACGGTTTGGCCGATGTTGGCTCCTGAATCGACGATCGTATCCACGCGTTCGGTACGGCGCCGGAGCCAATTCCAGAGCGCAGGACCTTCATAGTCCCCGTAAAGCATCCACCGGTGCGTGCAGTTGGCGAGGTCGAGCTTCCAGACTGGACCTGCGGCGGTTTTTGCCCAGCAAACGCCGTGCTGGGCGAGGCCTCGGCCGAAGAAGCGTTCTGCGATGCCAAGCTTGTGCGGAAACGGAAGCCGGCGGAGCAGTCGTAGTGTTTTCGGCAATACGATGGGGCGGGGCCCCGGGATACCAGAGATAAGCGCCATGTGTTATTGTCCGAGGGCTTTTCTTAACATGAACGGCACGGCGAGAACTGCGATGCTGGCTTGATAAAACGACGACAACCAGATGCTCGCGGTAAATTCGATCTGAAAGCTCCACGCGAGGAAGATCACCATGAGCAGACCGCCGTAGGAAAGGAGCGGAGTCTCGCTTGACCAGCATCGAATTTTTTTTGTTACGAATCCAATTGCTGCTCCAACTAGCGCCAGCCCCCAAAAGCCGAAATTCGCGTATGCTTCGCTCACGACCCCAAAGCCGATCGTCGTCTTCTGAGTGTCTTCCTCGGATTGCAGGCCGTAGTAGACGGAAAGCTTGCTGGTGCTCACGTGAGCAGGGGGTTTGCTGGGCCAAAACAGACGGGGCACCAACTGTCCGGGTATATCCTTGTAAGTTTCTCCTTCGAGGTAGGGGAGCGGCTCAGGTGAGAGGCTGGTGACTAAGCACATGATATGGAAAAGTGACGTACGTTCTATGAGCTTGCGCGTGATTCGCTGATCGTCCTCGTCTTCGTGGCCAAATCTCAGTCCTTGTTGAATCCATTCCGCGAAGTAGCGGGGAAGTTGGCTGACCTCCGGAATGCGACTCTCGTCCTTCCCCCAATATTTTTCCCGCATCGCGGCCTTGCCGTTGTGTAGAATCGCGAAACAAACGAGGCCGACAATGCAGGCAATCCACGGAAGTCTCCCGCGCGTCGAGGTGTAACCCACGAGGGCCAGCAAAAGCTGGGACAATGCGCCGACGAGAAAAAGACTCGTGATCATGATGACGCATTGAAGCACGAGGTTGGAAATGAAAAACACCCGTTCGCTGGGCGAGAGTTCCTGCCGGGCAAAGCGTCGGCTGGTAATGAAAGTGCAAATAATCCCGATCCCGAAAAATATCGCGCGCAACACGCTTCCCGCAGCCGGGGGAATGACCGACATAAAAGTGCTCGCGAACAAATATAGGGTATTCAGGGCCATCCCGTAGTTGAGCCAAGGGCTCACGCTTTTACTAACGATCTCCTCCCTCCAAAATGGAGAAGTCAGGGCCCGACCGCGAGCCGCCTCGTGCGCTAAAAGTGCGGCGACCTGGAAGGTGATTACGGCGACTGTGGCGGTGGTGAGTTGGTCATCCGTGTAAACGGCCAGGGCCGTGTGCCCATTGAGCAGGGGAAGCGCATAGGCGTTTACGAATGTGAGGAGGAATGTCTCGAAGATGGGGAGGTGCGGGCGTCCACGTCGTGCCCAGAAAAGACTCGGTAGAGCGCTCAAGACGAGCATCGTCTCACCGAGCAGCAGATGGCTAATGGTTCGTGTATGCGCGTACAACGCAAAGTAGACGACCGCGAAACCGAGCACCGCTGCAGCGCTTCGAAATGCGCTGTGCGCCCAAGAAGCTGGGTATGCCAGGTCGGCGGTTCGATGGGATTGCGAAATCATCAATGCGATTTGGCTAACGCTCGCTCAAACAGCGCGCATTGGGCCGACGTGAGACGGCGTGCGAGGTACTTTTCGCGAAAAACTGTTTCATTGCGCGCTGGCTGCGAACCCCTCGGAAAGCCAGCGACGGCGTCGGAGAAAAAACGCTGAAGACTGTCGATTGCTTCGTCCTCCGCCCCGCGACCGTTGAAGGTGACCAAGAACGAGCAGGATAATTCAGTGAGCAGCGCTTCGAGCACACTGCCCTTGGCGGCGAGCCCCAGCATGGGGCGTTGCGCGAGGAAATAGTTGTAGAGCTTGGATGGGGAATAGGCGGGATCGATGGAGCCGAGCAGGAGCAGCCCATCGGCGTTGGCTTGCAGGCGCAGTGCATCCAAATGTCCAATACGGGCGGGATTCTCGCAAACGTGATCGGCTACACCGTGTTTCTCCGCATAGTCCGAGACAGCGGGGCATGCGACCGCGACCGGTGCATAACTGGTTCCGTGAAATTCGAACCGCAGTCGCGAAGCGTGCTGTGGATGGGCGGCTTTGAATTTGCTGAACGCTTGGAAGAGCAGATTGGCGGCGTCTGGTGTAATCGGTCCGGCCGCCCCCGTGTATACCAGGCGGACGGCGTTTTTTGGAGGCGACGAGGGCGCGGCCTTGGCCAACGCGTGCGCAAGATCCAGTTCGCTGGCGCCGAAAGGAATCGTTGCCGACGGTATTCGTGAGAACCATGGATAGCGGGCCTCGAGGTCGGTGATGTATTTCGGAGAAACGCTGATGAATCCTGACATTTTTCGAAACGCCCAGGGTTCGAACAAGCGCGCCTGCAAGCGCGCGAACGTGTACTTCCAGCCGCCGGGCGGTTTTCTTGAGCCCGGTTGTTCATAGTAAGTGGTTCGCCATGGATCCTGGAGATCGATAACGTATGGCACGCCATACCATTTTCGCCAGATGCGCCCGAGCAGGAATGTCAGAAACTGTGTGTTGGAGAGCAGCACAAGCTCAGTTTTTTCGCGGCAGAGCAGGCGCCCTCCGGCAAAAAGCAAATGCCACCACGCGCGCAGGCCAAGGTTGCCGAGGCCGAACTTTCGAGAAAGGCCCAAGGGAAGGGCGCCGCAGCGATGAACCGCAATGTCGTTAGGTACCGTGGCGGTCAGCTCGTCGTCGCGGGCGGTATCCTGTAGATCTGGCGCGACGGTTAGGACGATAGGCTCCCAGCCGTTTTCACGGTAGTATGGCAGGCTCATGCGCACCCGCTGCATGTCGGGAGAATTGAGCGGTGGAAAAACAGGACTGACGATGAGGAGCCGTTTCAACGTGGGTTAGGCATCGATGGCCTGACGGACGCGGGCGAGCAGTCGGGGCGATTCGCGTTCCCAACAGTATTGGGATTCCGCGAGTTTTCGGGCTGCTGCTTTGGCTTGAACGAGACGGGTTCTCTCGACGAGCAGCGCATCAAGTTTTGCGGCGAAGTCCGCAGTGGCCGCTAGGTCGACGAGCACCCCTGCCTCGGGAGCATGAGCAAGAACTTCGCGCTGGCCAGCCGTGTGGCTTGCGACAACGGCGAGACCGGCGTTGAGGTACTGAAGTATTTTATTCGATATGGTTAGGTTTTTGTTTGCGGGGGTATCCGGTTCCAGAGCAAGCCCAATATCGTGCGCTGCAATTATGGTCGGGAGCTTTGAGGGTTCAACGAACGGCCGGAAACAGACGAGTTTCCGATGTGTTTCCGGTAGCAGGCCGAATACGTGACGGTCGTAGCCGAGCTGTACGTTGCCGAGTAGCACCGTGCGACCGGGATGGGCTGTGCGAGTCCATGCTCGAAAAAATTCCTCCAGTCCGCGTCCTGGCCCGATTGTTTGCGAAAACCAAAACATAACCGGTGGGCTGCCGGGGACAGCGTTGCTCGGGTAGGACTGCAGAGGGAAAGAATTTGTGACGACGAGCGGTGCAGGGGCCTGGTAGCGTGCGGCGAGTGCAGCGCTCAACGCGCCCGAAGTTGTGGAGCAGTAGACGGCGCGTTGCAGAAGCGTCCTTTCAAGATTTTGAATCTTCCGAATAGGTCTGTATCGCCGAGCGGAGGGAAGGAGGTCTTCAGAATACCAGTCCTCAAAGTCTGCGGCGACGAGTCGACCGCGTCGTAAAAGTTCACAGCCGATCCAAAATGGGATTTCATTATGTACGATTGTGAGATCGGCATCTTGAGCAAAAACCTCTCTCCTTAACAAGCGGGCTGAGCCCAGTGCATGGAGGGTTTCGAACCCCATTTTTGTTGCAGTTGTTGCCAGACGTCGTTGGAGCCGGCCCAAGAACACGTTTAGAGCGTTGCGACGGCCTCCCACCGACTGGTGGCGGAAAGGCGAACCAACGACTAGGTGCTTCTCCATGGCGTCGAGCGCTGGGCTTTCACTCACCGTGAGCAAGGTCACGTCGTAGCCGGCAGCGCCCAGAGCAGACGCCTCTTTGAATGCGCGTGGGTTTCGGCACGGGCTGCCGGAACTAACGATCAGGATTCGCGCCATAGTCTGTTCGCGTTGCGCAATCGTCGCCACCACCGCCGTTCTGCCAGAGCGCGTCTGCCTTCACTCCAGTCGACAAGCTGGTCGCAGATGTCATGGAAACCCAGTTGCTCCGGCGGTAGATCGCCGGTTTCGACGCGGCGCACGAGGTCTGGTAGCTTTAGGAAGAAATCTGCGCCCCGATAGGGTGGGTGAAGCGTCCACATGCCTGGTGGTGTACCCAGAAAATCGATACGCTTTAAACCGTTTAGTTTCATCGCCTCGGTTATAATATTTTCAGGAAGGTCGCGGGGCGGATTGCCTTCAAGGAGGGCTAGTATGAGGCCGCGAAGCGGTGCTAGACGGGGTACAAGCTTTGTGATTCGCGTCTGCCATCGATCGCGGTCTATGAGAAATGCGCGTGTACTCATCTCGCCAAATGAGTACATGTACGATTCTTGGTCGATAGCCGAACCTGCCAGTTCGCGAAGCTTGCCATCTGCAGAGGGAGGTCCGGGTAGCGGAGCCGAAACGATCACGTCTTCGTTCGAAGTGAATAACGCGCAAGCCTCTGCCAACCACATTTGTGATCTGCCGCCGAAGAGCATGTCGGCGTCGGTATGCAGTACGTAACGGTTACGCGCCTCGTGAAGCGCGAAAAAGTAGGAATAGTAAGGGCCGCCGCGGTGATCTTTGCGGGGGATCCGGCGGCCGCCGAAAAACTCACGGGAGACCTTAGCTGCGGCAGGCGCGCTGTCATCGACGACCAACATGCGTGCTCTGGGTATCGAACCTGCTAACGAAAGTATACGTTCTCGCCCCGCCGCCCATTCTTGGCTGAATCGTCCTGTGCTTCGGTGCAGATCCACGACCAGCAAGATCTCGTCGACTTGATTCTCCCACACCCGGATTTGATGGGGCAGAATATGCTCCGCGAGCCGGTGGTCTGACGGTGCCAGACTAATTTGCAGGGTAACAGGAGGCATCAGACGTGGTTCGCGTCGCCTTAATGAAGAGCGTCAGCTACGGCGCTTTTTGCGTGCTCAACAAACGCGTAGGCACATTTTTCCAAGCTGAGATTCTCTAGGATATATTCGCGTGGTGCGAACTGATGGTTTTGTTGCTTGGCTAAAAATTCATCCAAAGCCGCGGGAAAATCGGCTGCTCGAGCAAATTTTACCCCACAACGCTCATGCCAATAAGGCACTGCGCTGATGGGGCTGAATCGGACGCGGAGAGGATGGTATGCAGGATCGAGCCATTCGCCGCCATGGTCCCAGGCAAGCAGCGGCACACCACTGGAGAGAGCTTCCTGATAGGCCAATCCCTGAGTTTCATGCTCGCAAAGGAAGACCATCGCACGTGCGGCTCTCAAGGCAGCTGCGTATTCTTCGGGCCGATATTCGCCGTAGACAAGTTCGGCAACTTTGAGGCCGCGCTTCGCGAGTTCCGTCCGAATGGGGGCGAGCAACTCCATCTCCTGTCGCGCGTGGTCCCAGCGGATCTTGTTGTAGATGATTACATCGATGGATTTGGCAGAGGCCGGATCGGGCTTCCATCGGTCGGTGTCGATGCCGACAGGCCAGTCGTGCACCAAGTCGCCCCACGAAGGCTGGCACATTTCCCTCATCCACCTTCCAGGGACAAGAATCCGGCGGACATCGAATCGCTTGCAGAGATCGGGATCGTCGATCGGATGGTTATGGATGCACGGACCCACCATGAGAGGATTTCGCCATTGTGCATTTTCAAGCACGTGACGCTTTCCCAGCACGCAGCAAAGCTCATCTGGATGCTTCTTTGCGTAGCGGTAATCGTTGGTTCTATAAGGAACGTTGAGCCGGTCGAGGCCTGACTTGAGGTTAAGAAATACACGTTCCTGCCCGCCCGGGCGGTGTGGACCTCTGGTGATTCGTCTTACGATGCGCCTTGGAAAGCGATCGAGAGGAACCCATCGGTCAAAATCGGGCTCAGCGTAGAACAGGTTTAACACGACTAAACTGGGGCGCTTTTGGTGGCTTCAACCGTGAGAGTCAGATGCGCTTCCACACGGCTTGTATGGGTTTCGACTCCGTTGAAGGGCGCGTGCGAGCTTTTTCCTGCCGAACCTTTTTCACATCTATCAAAGCCTGCCGCGCGGCACATGCGCTCAAGTAACTCAAAATCGTAGATGAACCGGTGTTCATAGTTCAGGAAAATATCGTTGATCGCGAAAGTGGACGAATAGTCCTCGGCGGTTGGTGTATAGTTCACTGCGCGATGGAAACCGGGGATGATCCAGCTTCGGCCAATGTCGGTGATGCATTGCTGCTCGATGTCGCTGGGATTCGGTCCGTAAAGCGCCAGATATTTGGGTAGGTCCGGTGTTGCGACTCGCAGTACACCTTTCTGCCTCAGCACGCGGTAGCATTCCGCCAGCATACGTGAGGCGTCGCGGCGTTCTATATGTTCGATGGTATGTTCCGCCAAAATGTAATCGAAACTCGAGTCGGGGAAAGGGAACGGCTTGGTAAGGTCCAGGTAGATGACGCGCGCCTCGCTGGTGAACTGGTCGGTATTGAGCCAGCCATCGAGAACATTCGAGCCACAGCCCAGGTGCAGCTTTCGCTCGCGGTGTGTTTTCCAATACTCGCGGATTGGTTTGGAACGAGAGGCTTTGGAGCGGATCGCCTTTAGCCAATCGTTTACTCGCTGGAGATCCGCAGATTTTTTGAGCAGCGATTTTGCGAAGTGGGCCACGTTACGATGAGAACGGCCGAAGCAGAAACCGGCGCAATCGGAAAAGAATCTGGGTGCCTCGGTATCCGAATATGGAATACGCCAAACGCGCCGGGCGTGACTCCATCAGCGGAGAGAACGTCGGGTCGATTTGGCGGATGCGTTCCACCAGTCTGATCGCGTCTCCGAGATGCGTGTGAGCGATGGCGTGAGCTGTCGGCCAAAGTACTTGGCTGGCAGCCCGAGCTCTTCGAGGCGTGAGTTCTTTCTCGCGTTCAAGAGCGCAGATCGTGCGGTCATAAAGTCTCCACATCTGCCAGGCCGCAATCGTAGTTTGGAGGCCATGATACCCTGTGTGCATTTGGGAGCTATGTTTTGTCCAGTATCCAGCGCAACCAGCGACGGGAATAACTTTGGGCCGGCGCAGCGCCACCTCGAGTAGAAATGCTCGATCTTCGCGCAGGGCGAACTCAGGGCGTCTCGGGATATCGGCGACAAAATCCCGCTTGAACATCATGCCTAGAAAATGTGAACCGTAGCCTTCACCCAGCATCACCGCTAGAAAATCGTCCCATGGTCCTGGGTCGGAAAACTCAGTGATTGCGCCGCTGGCCTCGTCACGAATGTCCACCCGGCTATACACGACATCTGCACCTGTTGCGACGGCGGCCTCCCATTGCCGATCGAGTGCGCCGGGAAGGAGATAATCGTCAGAGTCAAGAAATCGAATATATTGCCCGAGCGCTTCTCGAGCGCCACGGTTGATGGCCCAGGTTTGACCTTGGTTGCCTTGGCGCACGGCGGTGATGTCTGGCTGTGACTGCAGCCATTCCCAAGTGCCGTCGGTGCTGCCGTCGTCGCAAACAATAATTTGCGTGTGGCATTCGGTTCGTCGGCAGGACTCGACTGCACGTGGCAGGCACCACAGCCGATTAAAAGTGGGGATGACAATGGAAACGTCCGGGGGCACTTTATTCGTAAGGGGCGTTTTATTTCCCTTTTATTTTTAACAACCACACGGCAGCAGTAATTTGCGTGGGCTGTTCACATCTGGAGAAGAAGCTTAGCGTCGTTTCTTCGGTAAAGCCGGGATTCGACCTTCCCCATGTCGATGGGCGGTGGATGTCGGCGTTTGGTCCAGCAAGACGGAGGTCTACCAGTACAGCATCGACGTGACTGAGCGCCCGAAGAAGATCGACCTGTTCGCGCACCGATTGAAACCCGGTCATAAACCAGTGATGGCGAAACTCAGGTGCACCCGCGATCAACGCGCCTCCACCGTAGTGTGCCCAGCCGTAGGATGCCTCAAAAACGAGGCAGCGTGCGCTACGTCCTTGGCTCCGTGCGAGGGCGGAGAGGACAAGATCGTACGTTCGTTTTTCCTCGGGCGTGACGTACAGCTCTTGTCCGTTCGGGAAACGGGTTTTGGTTGCAGCAGCCGGGGGCGATGTGCCGCGAACGAGAGGTTTCAAAGTGGCTGACATGATGCTGGCCGTGAGGAGCAAAATGATTCCGGTGCGGACGAGGGCGGGAGAAAAGGCCAGGCAGGCTCCAGTCGCGAGAAGCGGAATCCAGAGAAAGTTGAGAGCCGCCCAGAAATGCGGCATGTAACCGACAGCAAGGAACAACGGGAAAAGCAGTCCCAATGCAATCGCTAGTCCCACGTGGTCTTTAGCACCTTGTTGGGCCCACCCGGGCAGCGTTCCTGCCACAGGCGTGACCGGTTGTTTGACCAGCCGGAATCCAATTGCAATCGTGACGACGACCGAAGCTATAACGGGTAGTTGAGAGGTCGCGAAAAAGCTGGCTCCGCGCCAGGTACCAAACGCGACATCTGGCTGCACATAGCTCTTGTAACTCACGAGCATGTAGTCCGGCCAAAGGACGTCACGCACCTGAGTCAGTGGAAGTTCCAGAAAAAGCCACGTTGCGAATATACTTTCGACAAGGAGAAAGCCGCCCGCGGTCGAGGCAAGCTGCCGGAGCCATCTCTTCCAATCGATGGGCTGTTTTTCGATCGCGAATTGAAAACCATCAGCTATCGCTAGGACTAGGCCAGCGGGGAAAGCACCTCCGAACTTCACGGTTTGCATCAGGCCAAGGCAAAGGCCCATGCCAAAGGACCTGTTGTTGCTTCGGATTCGGGGCGCTTGCCAGAGGCACGCGGCGGCGAGCAGGAAGGTGGCTTCGAAAGGGGGGCTTGGGTTCGATAAAGGGCCGCGTAGCAAACGTCCCGCAAGAGCCGTGCAAGCCCAAGCGAAAGCGAAAGGATTCCGCAACCACCGGCGTAGCAGCCAAGCGGCGAGGCAGAAAGCAAGTAGATCGATGCTAAACGAGAAAAGCCCGTAGGTCTCGGCTGAGTTGGTTGAGACGTTTGCGACCGCGGCATAGCTAACGATGGGCACGGGACCATACTGGGTGAAAAAATCCCGATAAATGTGAGCTCCTTCACGGATGAGATCCGCATAATGCAGAGTTTGGCCGTGCTCGAAATTGACGTATTGAAAGGTTGGAAAAAGCGGCCATCGGGCTCGCCAGAGGAACACAGCCCCGAAACACAGGGCTGCGCCGAGAAAGGTCAGCGGCGTTCTGGCAAACCTGAGCGCCTTGAATTTCGGGACTACAAGATTGGATCTTGAGAGTGATTGTATCGCAGGGTTTTCAGGAGGTGTTGGCATCGGCGTGCTTTAGCGTCAGCCTGGATTTAGCGCCCCGTAGACCGGATACGTCGCGGACCAAATACAGAGTGCAGCAGCGGGCGAAGCGCCTTTTTAAAATGGTTCGTCAACCATCCTGGACCGACGATTATGAACGCCGCCATTGTGCCTGCAAAGATTTGTGGCCAGCCCGAGACGGCGAGGCGCAGTCGCAAAGTTTCAGCACGATAATGATAGCCTCGTACGAAGTGTCCGAGGTAGTGGACGATCGCGGGCTGTACCTCCTGAAATGGATACCACGCTTGGTGAAGGGGAGAGGGTGGCGGTGGATTTTCGAGCCGGCGTTTGCCTCGGAGGACGTTTACCCTCATGGGCCCGCGGCAAGCTTGCGGATCGCTCATAGTTGATCCGTCGTCGGGGACCGCAGGGAGGGAGTGAAGGGCCAAGGCTGCCGCCATAATCAGTTCGTCGTTTGGTTGCCCTCGAAGCCGTACAAGACCCAATTCGTCATACCGAAAGGCAAGTTCACGAGCTTTCGCGTATACTGCGCTGGCGATGGGGCCCGGTTCGAGATAATAGAGTCCCCCGTTGAATTTGGGAATGGCTGTTACGCCGAGTTGCCGGCACAGCGCGCCGATGTCGCCGAACCATTCACCTTCCCCGATGGCGGCGCCGACGACTGCGACCGCGCGTCCTTCGAGCTTGGCGAAGAGTGAGTTCAAACTGGTGTAGACAAGGCAATCCGCGTCGATAAATAGCGTCTTCGCTGCCGGTGCGAGCTGGTCTAGATGCAGCTTTGTTTCGAATCCTTCTCCAAACTCGCCTGATTTTATTTGTTGCACGGTCACACCCTTGAGGTCGTTGGGCAGTGGTTCGCCGCTGTCTGATATAATCCATATCGGTAAATCCTCCGGGCCATGCCAGCGACGGATTGAGCGTGCGAGGTTGATCGCCATGGCCCGGTAGATGTCTGGCCCTAGCGCGAGAGTGATGACTACACGCTGCATTTTAGCGGGCTGAGGCGCTGACGTCATTTGCGCACGAATGTTGAGCGCATGTGCCCCGCGAGGTGTTGCATGCGTCGAGCTAGTTTCCATCCCAGGATACGCGAGAAAGTGTTAAACGAAGGTGTTCCCTTGGGCGGGCACAAAGAACAGCCGAGCTTTCGCACTTCCGCCTCTGCTTCTGCGCTCACGAGGGCAGCCTGGGGATAGCATTGCACGGCAATACCCGCGTACTGTTTTGCGAAGGCGGCGGCGGCTCGCGAGTCGGTGGTCGCGCGTCCGAGGTGCTGACTCTTCAGGCGGGTTGAGGCAAGTTGAGAAGCGGCACCCACGCGGGTCGCTGCGAATTGCGCGGACAGATTCCTGCCGTTTGAGAATTTCCGATAGTATGAAACGCTTTTCGGACACGGGGCGATTTCGCGTGCCGCGAGAACAACACGGCAAAAATACTCACCGTCGTCATCGACTGAAAGAGTTTCGTTCCAGGGGCCCGCTTGCTCAGCGATTTGACGGGGTATTAACCATTGTCCGGTCTGCACCATCCAGCCCTGTCCGTTACCCCCGAGCAGATCGATGAGGAACTCAGTCGGAGTGTGCAGTTCTTCTCGAAGCGTGGCGGTAAAGCGGGTTCCCGTTTCGAGTGGGGAACCATCGTCAAAGTGGATAATGCTGCCGAAGGTCAACAGCCGGTCGTCGTCCCGCGCTAGAGCGAGTTGAGCTGCGATTTTGCCTGGCGCAAGCAGGTCGTCGGCATCGAGGTATTGAATGAACTCGCCCTGTGCGGCGCGATATGCGGTGTTGCGTGCCGCGCTAGCGCCGCGATTAGGCGTGGTGATCACCTGAATTTTTGGATCGAAGCGGCGTAGTTCTTGAAGCGTGTTATCGGTGGAACCGTCGTCGACGGCGATCACCTCCACACGGGCGCCTTCCTGCGCCAAAGCCGATTTGATCGTTTGGCTGATCCAACGTTCACTATTGTGGCAGGGAACGAGGACCGAGGTGAGCGGTTCACTCATTTTGGGTAGTTGAGATGGTTAGGTGTCCGCGGGAAAATCGCGGACGCAGTGATACAATGCGCTAGCGCGCTCATGCGGGCGCAGCAGGCGAATTAAAAATTCACGCACCCTCAGCGTTGAACGAGGAAAACGGCGAGCGCACAATCGCATCAACACCCCTCCGGGAGCTCTCATGTGGGGAGCGATACGACGTGCGAGGGCGGCTGCGCGATCGGCGTTTTCCCAATCTTTGTAGGCTGCTGAAAAACCAGCAGTAATCCACAGACGGCGAGCGATGATTTCGTGGTAATCGCGGGGCGTAGCTTCAGCGCCTTTGGCGAGGACGTGGTAAGTGGAACGCTGCGCACCCGGTATGTTGCTCGTGGTCATGGAGCCTGCCCGGACAAAATTGGTGACGGTAAATGCGGGATCGGCGTCAAACTTCAATCCCGCTAGAGCCATACGAAGATGACCCGCTTGGTCCTCGCTCTGCAAAACGCGCAAATCCTCGTCCCAACCTCCCACGCGAAGGAAAGCTTCTCGGCGATAAATTCCACAGAAAGGATTTATCTGTTCGGCTAAACAATACGCAATCGGATCGGTACGCAGGGCGTTGCCATCGAATACCCGATCGGCAAGCCACCGACCAGTGCCGTCCTCAACGCTGTGATAGCTAAAGAAGACCACGTCAGGGGGATTGTTTTTGGTCATCCAACGCCTGGCCGATTCAACAAAGATGGGCTCTAATGCATCGTCTGCGTCATGAAAGTGTAGCCAATCGCACACTGACCGAGCGGCTAAAACATTTTTTCCGTGAGAACAGCCCTTGTTGATTTCTCCGCGCACCACCACGGCGCCAAGTTGACGCGCCAAATCAGCGGTGTTGTCGGAGCTAGCGTCGTCATACACCAATATTTCGTCGAACGGCACGGTCTGCAGTCGGGCAGACTTCAAGAGGCGACCCAAAAAACCGGCAGCATTGTACGCAGGAATGCAGAGCGCGAGGGTAGCCATGTTCATGGCGCAGGTCCGATCCAAGTGCGTTTAGGCCATTGGCAGGCTGCAAGAATTGCTCGCTTTACCGATTTGTTGCGGTTTTGGTTGAGCCATCGAAAGACCTGCTGGCTGCGGTTGAACCAAGCACGGGACAGCCTGGTGTGTCGGGGGGCGCCATGACGTGTCCAGATAAGCTTATCGTCTTCTGCCCATTTTTGCCGCCACTGCTCGCCCTGGCTTTTAGTGTCTTTGTGCAGGCGGAAGACCGCTAGAGGTTGTGGTAAGTACCGCACGCGCCGGCCAGGCACTAATCGTTGCCAGAGCTCTCCGTCCACATTGCAATTCAGTTCCTCCCAAATGCGTTCGTGGATCGTGCGGGACCAGAAAGTCGCGTGTGACGGCAGCAGACCGCCGAATTGCAGAAATTGTCTACGGACCCAATAACCACCCCAGTACTCTAATTTTTCTCCGTCGTCAGCATGCAGGTTGAAGGCATCACCATAGACGAGGTCAGCATCTCCGTGCATAAACCGCACCGCTACGCTGAAAAGAGCTCCGGGTAAGTAAAAATCATCGCTGTTCAACCAGCCGAGTATCTCGCCGGTGCCGCGGTCGAGGCCTTTGTTGATTGCTGCGCCTTGCCCTCCGTCTGGAGCGGACTCGGCCGCGGTGAGAAACGCGCGGTAACGCTCCAGAATTGCCACCGAGCCGTCACTTGAACCGCCATCGTTGACCATGAACTCCAGATTTGGGTAGTTCTGCAGAAGCACGGAGCGTATGGCCTCCTCGAGAAAGGACGCTTGTTGGTAACTCGGCATCACGACGGTAATGCGGGGCCAGCTGAGGCGGCCAGCGTTGGGGGGAGGAATAGTTTCGGCGGTCCAGGGCCACCCAGGCCGTCCGCTAGTTGACGCGGGCAGATGCGAAAGCAGAAGAGTTCGGCTCACTGGTTGTGGGGCGCGTTTCGTCCGCAAATATCAGGTGCGGACGAGCGGAGCTGCGGGGACGCCTACGACGGTGATACCTGGCGCGACATCGCGGGTAACGACTGCGCCGGCACCGACTATAGCGCCATCACCAATAGTTACTCCCGGCAGAATCACCGCATGAGCGCCAATCCACACGTTCTTCCCAATCATTACGGGTTTAGAGATCAACGTGTCGGAATAACGCTTTGCTGCAGAGTCGTGAGTCAGCGAGGAAATCGCCACATGACTGGCGATCATCGTATCATCACCGATGCTCACGCCGCCATGCGCCCAGATATGAAGAAATGCATTGAGTGAAACTCGATTGCCGATCCGGACTTGATCGGGATTGTTGATGACCAAAGGCAGGCGAAACGACACATTATCGCCGCACGACGCTAACTGCTGACGAATGAGCTCGATCCGTTGTTGGGCAAGCCAGTGTTCCAGGCGACGGATGAGGCGGTTGGCTAAGCTGGGCGGGCGGACATTTTTCATGACCATTCAGGCAAAATCGAGATTTGTCCCAGGCGATTGTCGAAAGCGCGACCATCCACGAAACTCGCTTCAACTTGAAAGCCTTCCGCAAATTCGACCCAGTCGAGGAACTGACGGCTGCTGTCGAAGATTCCCGCCGACACGAGATAGCGGCCCGGCGCAAAAGGGTTCTTAAAAGAGATCGAGACGGTCCCTGCGGGGCCAGCTGGTTTGTGGAAATCCGCTGTGTCGCGTTGAAAGCAGGCGGCAAGGCACTCGCCGCCATCGGTGTAGAACAAGATAAAGAATTCCAACGGACCAGCGTCTGCCGATGTGTCGAAATGCAGTGTGATTCGAATGGGCTCGAAGATGGAAAAGATGGGTTCGCCCGCTTCCACCGAGCGGAGCTGGATCGACTTGATCTTAGCTCGACCGTCTCCTGCTATGTGCCGATAGTGGGTGGTTTTCCCTGCACCTGACATCTGCTGCATATATCGGGAGATAGCTTGTGGCGGAGAAGCGTCCGCCAAAAGTTGGCCGGATTGGAGCACGAGAGAGCGTGAGCAGAGCTGGCGTACAGCAGCAAGGTTGTGGCTAACAAAAAGGACCGTCCGTCCGTCGCTCTCCGCCACATCGCGCATTTTTCCAAGGCATTTCTTTTGGAACGCGGCGTCGCCGACTGCCAGCACCTCGTCGATGATCAGGATCTCGGGCTCCAAGTGCGCGGCCACGGCGAAGGCAAGGCGCACGTACATGCCGCTGCTGTAATGCTTCACGGGCGTATCGAGAAACTTCTCCACTTCGGCAAAGGCGACAATCTCGTCAAACTTCTGGCGGATCTCCGCACGGCTCATCCCGAGGATCGCGCCGTTGAGGAAAATATTTTCGCGACCGCTGAGCTCCCCGTGGAAACCGGTACCTACCTCCAACAGCGAAGCGACCCGCCCGCGCAGTGAGATGCGGCCTGTAGTGGGTTCGGTGATACGGGAGAGAATCTTGAGCAACGTGGATTTGCCTGCACCGTTGCGTCCGATGATGCCGAGAACGTCACCGCGGTTGACCGAGAAGCTGACGTCGCGGAGCGCCCAGAATTCCTCCGCGGTGGCGCGCGCTGCTCGCAGTTGGCGGAAGGGATTGCGGAGGAGAGTTGCCAGCCGATCTCGCAGCAAACCGGAGCGCGCCTGGTGCCGCAGCGTGTACTGCTTGCCGAGATTTTCGACAGTGATGACTGGTTGACTCATATCACGTCGGCAAATTGGCGTTCTGTCCGCCGGAAATACCACAGTCCGCTTACGAGGAGAACTACCGAAACCAACAAAGAGAGATAAAGCCCACTGGTGTAGAAGCCGGTTTGTCCGCCGAGAAGGCACCAACGGAAACCCTCGACCATGCTGGTGAGGGGATTGAAGGCGAGCCACGCACGCCAATTCGGCAGGAAGTCGGTGCGAAAACCTACTGGTGTAACGAACACACCGATCTGCAATAGAAATGGCGTGATGAACCGGAAATCGCGGTACTTTACGGTGAGTGCGGTGATCCACAAGCCGGCGCCCAAGGAGATCAACATGGTGCCAGCGACGAATGCCGGCAACAACAGCAGGTGCCACGTCGGATAAATGCCTTTGGCGAGCGCATAAATGATCGCGATGGCGAGCAGGACGAGCATGTCGACCAGCGCCACGGCCACGGCTGAAAGCGGAACGATCAGCCGCGGGAAATAAACCTTGGAGATGAGGTGCGAGTTGTTGACCAGACTATTTCCGGCTCCGCTAAACGCGCCCGAGAAAAGCTGCCAAGGAAGCAGCCCGGAAATCACCAGTAGGGCATAAGGCACGCCTCCATCTGGCATCTTCGCGAGTTTTCCGAAGACGAACACCAGCAGGACGGTTTGCACTGCGGGCTGTACGATTGCCCAGGCGATTCCAAGGACGGCCTGTTTATAACGAACCTTGATATCCCGCCAAGCGAGGAACCCGAGCAGTTCGCGGAAACGCCACAGATCGCGCCAATAGTGGCGTTCCGTGCGGCCGGCCTCAATCACGAGAGGCGGGGAGTCAGACTGGCTGGAGGGTTCGGTCAAGCTGAGATGGGTATCAGCGAGGTGAGTTTGTCGCGAAAACGCGAATACGAAAATTGAGCGGCGCGATTTTGGATGGCGCCGGGCTCCCACGTGCGTCGCAGTGCGTCGACGCACGCCTTAGCGAGCTCAGGAATATTTCCGTAGCCGACGAGAAGTCCGCTCTCCGGCGTGAGCACCTCGGGAATGCCGCCGTCGCGCGCGCCGACGCACGGTTTCCCGTGGATCATGGCCTCGAGGAAAACGAGGCCAAAACCTTCTTTTTGGCTCGGCAAAGCGAAGACGCGACAGGCGCTCAGCTCACGTTTGAGCTCATCGTCGTTCACGTAGCCGAGAAAATCGATTGCGCTGCTCTGATGAAGTCGGCCTGCTATTTGGTGCAACCGCGGCAAATCGTCCCCGCGACCGACGACGCGCAAGCGTGCCGCAGGAATCTCACGTCTGATCGCAGGCATCGCTTCGATGAGATGATCGATGCCTTTGTAGCTGTCGGAATTGTTTAGCCGCGAAATCGTGAGGATATCAAAACCTGTGGAGGGAGCCGCTGGTTGTGCGAGCTGCAAATGCGGATCGAGGGCATTGTGCAGGACCGCGGTGTTGGACAGCGGCACCTTGCAATGACGTAGAAATTCGCGGCGGGTGAATTCACTGACGCACCAGATGCGATCGGCTCCGCGGAGCGCCAAGCTTTCCAGCCGACTGAAGGGCCGCCACACTTCGATGCCGTGTGCGACGAGCGTGTATTTGAATTTTTTCCGACTCAGTTTGCGCAGCCCCCAGGCGACGGGGAGTTGGCCAACATGGCCGCAAACGACGAGATCGGCGGTTTTACTCAGGCGTCGTGCTGCCTTCACAAAAGCGATCTTGTTTCGGTCACATGCTGCCCAGTCAACCAAGCGGTTGTTCGAATAGCGCCGCAGATCCCGCGAATCGAAGGTGGCGTCGTTCAACGCCACCACTGTGACGCTGCCGGATGGTTCGGCAAGTTCACAAAGCGCCTTGAGGTAAAGGCGAAGAATCCGAGGGATTCCTCCTTCGCTCGCGAACAACTCCGGGGCCAGTAATAGCGCGTTCATGCGACGGCTTGAGGTTGAGTGACGCGATTTACAAAAGCAACGGTGATGGCCAGCGTCCACACTCGCGACCATTCGCGCGGATCGTCGCCTGTGATAAAGCTTTGCCAACGAGACTGAACGCCCGCGCCATTGAACAGGCCACTTTTAGTAATATTTGACAGCGTGAAAGTGTCTTCGAGGAAGGGCCTGAGCGGGCCGCGCATCCATTGGTCAAAGGGCAGGGTGAAGCCGCGCTTCGGCCGTTCGGCTGTTTCTTTTGGAACGACGTCTTTTACCGCTCGCGCGAGCGCATGCTTCGGAGCGTCGGGCGTGTATTTGTAGCGTGGCTTTTGGTTCCAGAGCCACTCGATCAGCGGGCGATCGATAAATGGGACGCGCAGTTCCAACGAATGTTGCATACTCATCGTGTCGCTGTCCCGTAACAGCACGTCGGCCATATAAGCTCGAAGCTCCCAGGCGCTGACGACCTCTGTCGGAGCGGAATCGCCCAGTTCAGTCGAGAGAGGACGCAATTCCGGATGCGGCGTATAGTGGACTTCGCTGTTGAGCAGCTCGCGGCGGGACGATTCGGAGAAATTGCGCCGTTGCAGCGAGGCGAGTTCGTGCAGGTTGTGCGCATGCCGGAGAAAATCAGCGAGCTTCTGGCGGCGTGTATCGCTTTTCTGGAGACGACTGAGGATGTTATCTCTGAGCGGATGTGGGAGCCGGTGCCACCAAGGCAGCCAGCGGGCGAGTTTCGGCGTTGTCTTAAACCACGGATAACCGCCAAAAAGTTCGTCGCCGCCGAGGCCGGAGAGAGCCACCGTGACGCCGCCCGCGCGGGCCACGCGGCTGACGTAGTAGGAGTTGACTGCATCGCCGCTCGGCTGGTCGTAGGCGGCGAGGATCGCCTCTATGTCGGTAGCAACTTGGTCGCCAGTGAGCACGTAGGTTTGGTGCTCGGTTCCGAAGTGTTTCGCAGCGGTTTCAGCTTCGGCTGCTTCGGAATACGCCGCTTCGTTGAAGCCGATGGAAAAAGTTTTTAACGGGCCCGGAATCGCATTCCGCATGAGCCCGACAATGGTGCTGGAATCCAAACCGCCGGAGAGAAAAGCACCGACAGGCACGTCGGCGAGCGAGTGCGCGCGAATACTGTTTTCCAGCTGAGCGCGCAGTTCGCCTTCGAACGCTCGGCGTGAACTGCAGCGCGCGATACCCGCGTTCTTCGCATCATTGAAGCTCCAGTACGTGCGGATCGTGAGCGCGATGCCTTGGTGGACGGCGTATTCGCCAGGTCGAAGGCTGAGCAGTCCTTTGTAGATGGTTTGTGGTGCTGGAACGGCGAGGTAGGCGAGTGCCGCGCTAAGGCTGGCGGAATCGATTTCGATTGGCACGGCGCCACTGGCGCGAAACGCGTTCAGTTCAGAGGCAAAGATGAGCGTGTCGCCGCGATGTGAGTAATAGAGAGGCTTGATCCCGAACGGGTCGCGCGCCAGGAATAGCGATTGCTCCTGGTTGTCCCAGACGGCGAAGGCAAACATGCCGCGGAGTTTATTCAAGCAAGCGGCGCCCCATCGCAGGTAGGCGGCGAGCAAAACCTCCGTATCGCATTGGGTTTGGAAGCTGGTTTCGCATTTCTCGAGATCGCCGCGCAACTCGCGGAAGTTGTAGATGGCTCCGTTGAAAACGATGCTATAGCGACCATCGGCCGAGGACATCGGCTGGTGCCCGCCGGCGGGATCGAAGATCGCCAGTCTGCGCATGCCCAGCGTGGCCAACGCGTCGGAGAAAATTCCGGCGTCATCCGGCCCGCGGTGGCGCATGGCTTCGCACATCCGAGCCACGGCATTTTGCCGGAACTCCGGACCGTGGCGTTGACTAACAAAACCGGCGATGCCGCACATGCGGGGAATGCTTCGCCGCGTCACTTCGAACGAGGTGGCGGGCGGGTGGGGGTGAATAGGTGCTCAAACGGAGGACGAGGTGTGGCCGACGTGAGGCATGCCACACCTGTAAAGCCACAGTATATCGCGGCTTAACGCAATATCGGCGCAAAGCGTGGCTGGTTAAATCTCCCTAAAAAAGAGATCTTTCGACTAAATCGGGGAGGGCCGCTCTTAGGTAGGCGCTATTTATGCGCAAATCGCCGCGGCGACCTCGCGCGCTTTCTCCGCAGAGAACAGTTTTTCCACCATAACCAGTCCGAGATCCAGGGCTGTGCCGGCTCCTCGCGACGTGATGATTTTTCCCTCCACGACCACGCGTTCTTCCTTCAGGATTTGCGGAAGTTCTTTCGCGACGGAGAAGTGCGCGGTGTAGCGCTTGCCCTCAAGCAGTCCAGCGTCGTTGAGGACCGTCGGCGCCGCGCAAATCGCGACGACCCATCGCCCCGAATCCACCTGATGCCGGACCAGATCGCGTACCCGCGTGTCGGCGCGGAGGTTGAGCACGCCGGGGCCGCCTGGCAGAAAAATGACGTCGAACGGCTTCTCAGCCACTTCCGCTAGCGTGGTGTCGGCGTGTACGGTGATATTGCAGCGACCGGTCACGTGAGTGTTCGTGCTCAACGCCGCTATCGTGACTTGTGCGCTTGCGCGGCGCAGTAAGTCGATGGGCGAGATGGCTTCGATTTCTTCAAAACCCTCTGGCAAAATGGCGAGAACCGTGGGCATGCTTATACGTTAACAAAAATGACGCCGCTTGCACCTGGTTTTTTCAAAGGAAAACATCTCGTGATCTTTGGCGCGGGCTACGTGGGCGGCGCGTGCGCTGCGGCGATGGGCGGACTGGGTGCGCGGGTCACTTGCCTGACGCGAAATCCGGCCAAAGTCGCGTCGCTTGCCTCGGAAGGTTGCGACGTTGTCATCGACGAACTCTCTACGGACGCCTGGCACTCGAAGATTAAAGGTTCGGTCGACTTCGTCTTGAACTGCGTGAGCTCGGGCGGTGGTGGGATCGAAAGTTATCGAAAAAGCTACGTCGAGGGTACTCGTTCGATTTTGGCGTGGACGGCTAAGCGTGGCGGTGTGGGCACGTTTGTTTATACGAGCAGCACGTCGGTGTATCCGCAAAGTGGAGGCGTGCGCGTCGATGAAACGGCGGAGATTGCCGCGACGGTGGGCACACCGGCCGTGTTGCTGGAGGCGGAAAATTTGGTTCGGGCGGCGCCGGCGCAGGCGTGCCGCCGCTGGTTCATTCTTCGGCTGGCCGGAATTTACGGACCGCGACGGCATCATTTACTCGACCAACTGCGCGCGGGTGAAACCGTGCTCGGCGGCACGGGAGCGCACCGGCTCAATTTGATCCACCGCGACGACATCGTGAGTGCGATTATGGCTGCGTTTGCTGCGCCCGAAGGCGTCGCTAACGAAACTTTTAACGTGGCTGACGACGGCGCCGCTCCGAAGGCAGAGCTGGCCGCGTGGCTGGCTGCGAAATTGAGTTTGCCAACGCCCACGTTTTCCGGAGAGCCGACGCCCGGTCGTCGCGCTGTGACGTCGGACCGAATCATCGCGAACGACAAAATCAAAGGCGTGCTCGGCTGGCAGCCGAAATACCCGAATTTCCGTGCAGGCTATCAACCTTTACTTGAGGCTTGAAGACTCGCCCAAGTTAGAGCGACTTTCCTCATTCAACTTTAACCTCAAACCCAGAATCCTATGGCCGGCGTCGGTAAACTTCTTAAACAAGCCCAGAAAATGCAGCGTCAAATCGAGACGCTCCAAAGCCAACTCGAAGCAAAAGAAATCGAGGTCACCAGTGGCGGCGGCGCCGTGAAGGTGAAGGTCAATGGCTCCGGCAAATTCCTGGCCCTCACGCTTGATCCCGAATTTTTGAAGGAAGACGTCAAGGTGGTTTCCGACACGATTCTTTCCGCCGTTCAGGATGCAGCCAAGCAGGCGAAAGAACAAAACGAGGCAGAGATGCAGAAAGTCACCTCGGCCTTCCAGATGCCGGGCTTGATGTAATTTTACGCTGAACCGGAGCAATCAATTCGCGTTGGGTCTGGTTGCCCTGGACTTGCGAGCACTGCCTGATCGATGACGCCTGCCTTTGAAAAGCTCCAGAAGCACCTAAAACAGCTTCCAGGGCTTGGATTCCGCTCTTCGGAGCGGATCGCACTCCACCTCTTGGTCGAAAAGCCGGGGCGGCTTCCGGCGCTTGTCGAAGCGTTGCAGGAAGCGGCGAAGTCCGTGCGACGTTGCTCGCGTTGCGGCAACCTTGCCGAAGGCGAGCGCTGTGCGATCTGCGCCGACGAGAAACGCGACCAGTCTGTCGTTTGTATCGTTGAACAGGTTCCGGACTTGGTGGCGTTGGAGCGTTCCGGCGCTTACCGCGGCGTTTATCACGTCTTGCACGGCAAGCTTTCGCCAATCCAAGGTATAGGACCAAACGACCTGAATCTCCCGTCGCTGATGGCCCGGATCGAGTCGGGCGAAATAAAGGAATTGATCCTCGCGCTCTCGAACGACGTCGAAGGCGAAGCGACCTGCCATTATCTCACGCAACACATCCCGACAGACCGGGTGAAAGTGTCGCGCATCGGTTTCGGTTTGCCGAGCGGGGGAGGCGTGCTCTACGCCGATTCCGTGACGCTGAAGAGCGCGTTGGACGGCCGACGCGAATATCACTGATCGTGAGGCTGGGCCAAATTCAGGATTGCGGCCGGTGACCGGACCGCTTTGATCAGCGCCACCTCTCGCGGGCATAGTATATCGGCTATTATGCGTGCTTCCCAAGCATGAGAGGAGGGTTCGATTCCCTCTGCCCGCACCATTTGCGAGAGGTGAGGAGGAGTTCGGGTATGTACTCTAGACACGCTCGAAAGGTCACGAAGCGTGCACTGTGCCGCTCCGCTGGCCTCTGCCCCTGTAGTCGGGCGCAGAACCCGGAAATTCCACCTGTTGGCCCCTCGCCGCGCCGTCCGAGTACAACGTCTTCCTGCGGTCTTTAGCCAAAGCGTTTTAACTCGCGATCTCGGTCGCGCTGTTTTCCCGTCCTTTTTGATGCCGGGAGCAGCGCCCACCAGCTAAAGACGACGGAGGATGAAAGAAGTTGAGAGGGTAGGCGGTGTTTGTCGGGGTACGGAGAGTCGACACACTGCCGGCGTTTCCATGGTTCTTTGCTAGTGGTTTCTCCGACACGTGACGTAGTCTATACAGATACCAAGTGGTTGTGTAACTCACAAACTTGTTACAATCGAGCGGTTTTGGTTTAACGGTTGAAAGTAGCCAAAACGTTCGCCAAGCATCGGCTTCCAGGCTAGTTTTTTCTCGAAGCTTTCTCGGAGACGTCTCGGAGCGGTGTCGGAGAGGTCCTAGGGGAAATAGCACAGAGAACCGCAGAAAATACTGACGAAACAACATGGCAACCACCCAACTAAATCCGCTTCTCGAAAACCTGAACGGCTCGATTGGCGACCTCGTCATTTATAAAAGGGCGGGGCGTTTGATCATTTCTCGCAAGCCCGACTTAAGCCGCCGCGTGCTCTCGCCCGCCCAACAGAAGCAAGTCGAACGCTTCCGGAAAGCCACGCAGTACGCAGTCGAGGCCCTGGCCGACCCAGCCCGGAGAGCCATGTACGAGGCAGCCGCCCAACGCACGGGCAAACCCGCGAGATCCCTTGTGATCGCAGAGTATCTCAACGCGCGCCTAGCCTGAACGATTTAATGCCTCGAACTTTATCTCGCATTGAGTACAAAGGTTAGCCCTTCTCTATCTGCAGAAACGTTATGACAGTAATTGTTGCACAGGCGTGGATACCCTTTTGTCAAGAGTCAAGACCTGACGTCTTATCCTGTTTGTGCCCTTGCAGGAGGCGCAGAACGAACGGCCAGTGAAAGACGCTACTCCCTTGCAGTCACGCGAACCGTAAAAGCTATTTGTCGTTTTGGTATCCTGCTTTTATTCGCGAAAAGTTGCCCAGCATGGCCCTAACGGCAACGCATAGGGAGTCTGTCCACTCTAGGGCTGCTTTATGAATCCTGTCTTTATGTTGATTCAGATTCTTCGAACCGTCGATTTTTGGAACCACTTCGCCGCCTGCGATGGTGAGTTTGATCCGCAAATAATACTCATCGTCTTTGAAACCGTAAGTAACCGCGTTGGCCTCAACGCTCTCAATGAACCAAAGTCCGGAATTTAGGCCGTCGCCGAACCCTTGCGATGCTAGCGCACCGGCAACAATCTTTTGCCAATTGGATACCTCGGGGAGCGGTTTATTCGATATGGCGTAAATAACGGCAGCTTTTGCCTCCGTTTGATCTAGATTGGCGGGAATTGGAATGTTTTCGAGTGACTTGGAGATACTGGCCGTGCGGCACGCAGACGTAAATAACGCCCCTGCCGTGAGAATCACGAAAAGTGTTAGTTTCTTCATAGGGTAGGCGGCGAATCTCGTTCACAATTGGGTGAGGAGCAACACCGAATGGGGAGGGCCAAAAATACCGAATTTTCTTTCACCCCCGTTTGTGGAGAGGTGGATACCGTTTTGATGCTACCCTGACCATTGGAAGCCGAGCTGAAGACGAGCCGAGCTGAAGACGTCAGAGCCGAGCTGAAGACATCATGTCTTGACTCTTAAAGGAGGTGAGACGACGGCTCTGTTGTCTGCATGGGAAGACCATTGCGGCCGGTGTATGCTGGTGCGTGTTATCACGTGGTAAATCGTGGGAATGCGGGCGTCGCTGGAGAAGCGGCGTCTGCGGCCGAAGAGCTGAGCGCTCAGGCTATTCTCCAACGAGAAGCTCCCGAACGGTTGCTCGTTCTTGCAGGGACCAAAGGGCAGAGAAACAGCGAATCCCCTCACACTCTTGCCCAACCAGCGCAAATGAATCCGCTTTAGGGAGGCAGATGCCTGCCGCAGGTCGAATCAAGCCTAAGCAACTCGTGGCGTAATTAGCGCCCCTCCGAAAACATCTGAGCCAAGCGCTCTGCTGCCTTTAGGCAGAGGGCGGGGCGATTGTTCGCAGAATGGCCCTAAGAAAAATCCGCAGCGCCAAAGAGCCTTTGTGTAATCCGAGAATCGCCTTAGCCCATCCCAAGTTACCCTGAAAACCTGTAATTTTGCTATTTATTCCGCGCCGGTGGGCTGCACACTTGACCCT
This sequence comes from Nibricoccus sp., assembly GCA_047600805.1. Classification (GTDB taxonomy): domain Bacteria; phylum Verrucomicrobiota; class Verrucomicrobiia; order Opitutales; family Opitutaceae; genus JADKHC01. The sequence continues at coordinate 2,008,744 of JASGKG010000001.1, read as the reverse complement.
CCATGCTAGACCCGAAGCTCATCCGTGAAACGCCCGACTTGGTTCGAGCGGCCATTGCCAAGAAGCATCTCGACGTCGATCTCGACGCCGTGCTCGCGCTCGACACTGCCTGGCGTACCCAGTTGCAGGAAGTCGAAGCTCTCCGCGCCAAACAGAAGGCCGCCAACACGGAAATGGCCAAGCTCCCGAAAGGCTCGCCGGAGTTCATCGCCAAGGTTCAGGAGATGAAGGCCGTGTCGGCGCAGGTTAAAGAGCGCGAAGGTCTGCTTGGCGAAACGGAAGCCAAGTGGAAACAGGCCATGCTCGCACTTCCGAATCTGCCGCATGCGAGCGTGCCCGAGGGCAAGACGCCCGAGCAAAACGTCGTGTATTCGACAAATGGTGACGTCGCCAAAGTCTCGCCGGCAGCGAAGCCGCACTTCGATATTCCCGGTTTTGAAAAGTTATTCGATTTCGCACGCGGCGCGAAAGTCACCGGCGCGGGTTTTCCGTTCTACGTTGGCGACGGCGCGAAACTCGTGCGCGCATTGCTGCAGTTCTTCCTCGATGAAGACACCAAGGCCGGCTACGTGGAGGTGAATCCGCCGATCATGGTGAACGCGGCCAGCGCCACCGCGACCGGCCAGTTGCCCGACAAAGAAGGGCAGATGTACGAGACGACGGAGGATCATTTCTACGCCGTGCCGACCGCGGAAGTGCCGCTCACGAATTTCTTCCGCGACGAGATTTTGGACGAAAGCGCGCTGCCGGTTTATCGCTGCGCCTACACGCCTTGCTTCCGCCGCGAAGCGGGCAGTTACGGTAAAGACGTGCGCGGCTTCAACCGCCTGCATCAGTTCGACAAAGTCGAGCTGCTGAAATGGGTCCACCCGTCGACCAGCTACGAAGAACTCGACAAGCTCCGCAACGACGCCGAGCGCATTCTCCAGAAGCTCGAGCTGCCTTATCGCGTGTTGCTCATGTGCGGCGGCGACCTCGGCTTCTCGCAGTCGAAGAAATTCGATCTCGAAGTCTGGGCCGGCGGACAGAAACGCTGGCTCGAAGTTTCGAGCTGCTCAAATTTCGAAACATTCCAAGCGCGCCGTGCACAGATTCGTTTCCGTGTGAAAGAAACCGGGAAAATTGAACTCGTTCACACGTTGAACGGCTCGGGCCTCGCGATTCCGCGCGTGCTCGCCGCACTGCTCGAAAACAACCTGCAGCCCGACGGCCGCGTGAAAATTCCCGCCGCACTTGTTCCGTACTTCGGCAAGGAATACCTCAGCTTCCAATAAGCGGCGACGTTCAAAGCGGACGACAAGCTCTGCTGACGCGCTCGCGTTTTCGATCGGCCGGTCGTGTCCACGGCTGGCCGTTCGCATCATTTGCGTGGATAAAAACGCGCCATCATCTACGCTGTGCGAAATTTTCGATGCCTTCACCTGACTGGAAAAATCTTCCCGCACTGTTCGCGCGGTCTGCGTTTCACCCTGCGGTGATTGCTGCGGCGGATTCGCGTCCGGCGGGTGAAGCGTGGTGCTTGGCGTTTTCCGGTGGTTCGGACTCGCTGGCATTGCTGCTTTCGCTTTGGGCACACTGGCCCGAACGCCGCACGCGGCTCACCGCGCTGCATTTCAACCATCGACTGCGGGGTGTGGCCAGCGAAGGTGATGAGCAGTTTTGCCGCGACGTGTGCGACGCGTTGGGGATCAGTTTCAGTTCGGCAAAATGGGAGCTGCCGCCGGAACATCCTGGCGAAGCGGAGGCTCGCGAAGCCCGGCAAACATTCTTTTCGCGCGAGATGAAGCGGCTGGGCGCGGTGGTGCTTTGGACTGGCCACCAGAAAGACGATATCGCGGAAACGCAATTAATGCGATTGGCGCGTGGCGCCGGACCCGCGGGCTTGGCCGCACCGCGTCCGGTAAGCGCGAAAGACGATGGACGGATTTTTCTCAGGCCGTTGCTGACGCTGACCAAAGGCGAAATCGTGTCGGCGTTGATGGCCGCTGGGCTGGAGTGGCGCGAAGACGCGACCAATGCCACCCGCGATTATTTCCGCACGCGGGTTCGTTACGAAGTGCTGCCGAAGTGGCAGGACGCTGCGTGCAACAGCGTCCTGGGCGGAGCCGCGCTCAGCCGTGAGCTCTGTGAGGAAGACGACGCTGCGTTGGAATTTTGGCTCAAGCAGTTGGATTTAGAAATGAACGCGGCCAAATTGGATTTGCGGCCGTTGAAAGGATTGCCGCGCGCTCTTTGGCGGCGCGCTCTCAGGCGGTGGGCGCCGGTTTCGGCGATGAGCCGCCCGGGCTTTGAAGAGCTCTTGGCGATTTGCGAGAGCGGAGAAGGTCGCATGAGCGCGGCGGGGGGCGTGGTTATTGTGAAAGAGGGCATCGCTCATTGGGACGCCATGCCGCACGAACAGGAAGTTTGGCCAGCGCAATCACTGGGCGAGTCCGCTTCGATCAGCTTGCCACACGAAGGGGAGCTGAAGGCTTCGAAAGTCGTCTTTAGCCAAGAACTGCGTCGTCGTGTCCTTTCCGGAAAAGTGGATAAGGCCAAAGAGGCTTTTTTATCGGGTGTACAGTTGCCGCTCGTGGTGAGGCCGTGGCACCCCGGCGACCGCTACCGGCCCTTGGGAGCGCCTGGCTCGGCTAAGTTACAGGATCTCTTTGTTAATCAGAAAATTGCCGTCGAGCGCCGCGGTATCCTACCGGTTGTCTGCACGCCGAGTGGGGAGATACTCTGGGTTCCTGGTTTACCCCCTGCCGACAGTGTGAAATTGAGGGAATTTTCCACCGAGGGGGTTCAATTGACTTATCGCAACGGAACCTCCACGTTAACCATCCAGTCACAAATCCCTGATGTCTGACCCTCGAAACGATAAAAAACGACGGCCCCTCAAGAGCCTTCCGCCTGAACGCTTCCAGCCCAAAGTCATCCTCATCTGGATGGCTATTTTTGGGGCAATGGCGGCACTCTATTACTTCAGCAAAGGCACGGCCGACATGCCTGCCACGCTGAAGATTCAAGAGGTCGTCGAACTTGCTGACAAAGGTAAGGTTAAAGAAGGGGAGATTCGCCCGGACGCTTCCGGTGGACGCGACTGGGCGATCATCGTTGGCGAGTTGAAAGAGGCCTCTCTCGATGGCACGCGCGGCTCGAAAACGGCGCACTTCCAAGCGTCCGGTCGCCTCACCGACAAAAACATCGAGCTGCTCCAAAAATCCGCCGTGTTTGCGGAACGTCCAGCGAGCACGACGCTTGGCAACATTGCCGCGCAAATCATTCCCTTCGTTGTCATCATCGGCCTGCTCTATTTCCTTTTCATGCGCCAAATTCGCAGCGCCGGCCGTGGCGCGCTGAGTTTCGGCAAGAGCCGTGCGAAACTGCTGACGCGTGACCGCGACCGCATCACTTTCGCCGATGTGGCTGGTTGCGACGAGGCCAAGGAGGAAGTCTCTGAAGTCGTCGAATTCCTGAAGGATCCGAAGAAGTTCACCAAAATGGGTGGCAAGATTCCGAAGGGCATCTTGATGGTTGGACCTCCGGGCACGGGCAAAACGCTCCTCGCCAAAGCCGTTGCCGGTGAAGCCGACGTACCGTTCTTTTCGATCAGCGGCTCCGACTTTGTGGAGATGTTTGTTGGTGTGGGCGCGAGCCGCGTTCGCGACATGTTTGAACAGGGCCGCAAGAATGCGCCTTGCTTGATTTTCATCGACGAAATCGACGCCGTCGGCCGCCAGCGTGGCGCCGGTCTCGGCGGTGGCAACGACGAGCGCGAGCAAACGCTCAACTCGCTGCTCGTTGAGATGGACGGCTTCGATACGACGGAAGGTGTTATCATCATCGCCGCGACCAATCGTCCCGACGTGCTCGATAATGCGCTGCTGCGTCCGGGCCGCTTCGACCGCCAGATTTACGTCGACCTTCCTGACCTCGTGGGCCGCGAACAGATCCTCCGCGTGCATGCTCGCAAGATCGCGCTGTCAGACGACGTTGATCTCAACGTGATCGCCCGCGGTACGCCTGGTTTGTCCGGCGCTGATCTGGCGAACCTTTTGAATGAAGCCGCGCTTCTGGCTGCTCGCCGCAACAAAAAGAAAGTCGAGATGATCGACGTCGAAGATGCGCGCGAGAAAGTCCAATTTGGACGCGAGCGCCGCCGGGTAATGGACGACCGTGAGAAGAAGCTCACGGCCTACCACGAAGCCGGTCACGCGATCGTCCAGGCTGTCCTCGATGACGGCACGGTTCCGGTTCACAAAGTGACGATCATCCCGCGCCGCCAGAGCCTGGGCAGCACGATGTTCATTCCGAAAAAAGACATTCTTACCCAGGAAAAGAAGCGCATGCTCTCACAGATCGCGATGGGCATGGGCGGCCGTATCGCTGAAGAACTGGTTATGGACGACATCTCCAGCGGCGCCGCCGGAGACATCAAGCACGTGACCAAGATCGCGCGTCACATGGTTTGCGACTGGGGCATGAGCCCGCTCGGCCCAATCGCTTTCGGCGAAAACCACGACACCGTGTTCCTCGGCCGCGAAATTTCCCGCACGGAAAATTACAGCGAAGAGACTGCGCGCAAAATCGACGCCGAGATCACTCGGATCATCACCGAGCAGTATGCGCGGGCCACAGAAATCATTTCGGCTCGTCGTCCCGCCCTCGATAAGATCGCCGAGGCACTCCTCGAATACGAGACGATCGAAGGCAAACACGTGTTGGAAATTCTGCAGTTCGGCGAAATCAAATCGCCGGTCGTGCGGGAAATTCCTCCACTACCAAAGCCTACCGACAAACAGCAGAAGAAACCTGCTGACCGGCCTGCAACCGATTTGGGAGGAACGGCGCCCGCTCCCAATCCCGCCTGAGCGATAGAACCATGTTTAATTTCAAGGCGCGGCCAGCCCGCGCCTTTTTTCATTCGCCATGAACACAGCTTGTCCGGCAGATCGCGTGGAAACTCCCCTTCAGTTCTCAAGTTTGGGCCGCCGCTCAGAAGCCCCGACAATTGCGCGTGTGATGACGATGGCGCTGCAAACTCCGGGCCTGTTGTCGTTGGCGGCGGGGTTCACCGATAATGGTTCTTTGCCGGTCGAGGCTGTGCGGGTTGCGATGGCGGAATTGGAAAAACGGGCAGGGGAACCGGAATACCTGCAATATGGCTCGAACCAAGGACGACCAGCGCTGCGCGGGCTGCTTGCCGAGCACCTGATCGAGAAAGAACCTGACCTTCGAGATGAAAATCTAGCGGAAAAGTTGCTGATCACGAATGGTTCCCAACAGGCGCTCTATCTGGCCATGCAGGTCCTGTGCGACCCGGGTGATATCGTGCTCGTGGATCGCCCGAGTTACTTTGTTTTCTTGGAGATGTTGAGCAGTTTGGGCGTCAAGGCTCGTTCATTGCCGGTGGATATGGAAGGCCGCATCGACGGCCCAGCGCTGGAGCGGCTTTTGCGCGGGTTGGCAGAACGCGGGGAATCTCAGCGCCTCAAGGCGGTTTATTTCGTCAGCTATTTCTGCAATCCGTCGTCACGCTGCATGACGGAAAACGACAAGACGACGATCGCAGAGGTGCTTGCGGCGCACGGCCTGAATATTCCCGTAATCGAAGACGGCGCGTACCGGGAACTTTATTTCCGAGAAGCCTTTTGCGCTCGGAGCGTGTTGAGTCTGCCGGCATGGGGTGCGTTTCCTAAACTGTATCTGGAGACATTAACGAAACCTTTTGCGACGGGGCTCAAGGTGGGCTACGGCGTTTGCAGTCATCGTCCTTGGCTGGAAAAAATGCTGCACGTAAAAGGTTGCCACGATTTTGGAACGGCCAACTTCAACCAAGCGTTGTTTGAGCGAGTTCTTGCCAACGGAGGTTACGCAGCGCAAATCGCCAAAATTCGGCCGTTATATGAAACGAAAATGCGCTGCCTCCACGACGCGCTTATCGCTGGCGGTCTTGATAGGCTAGGATGGCGCTGGGACGTGCCCGCGGGCGGGCTGTATCTCTGGTTGGAGGCGCCGCACGCCCTAGATACGGCGACGGAGTCCAGTTTCTGCAAGGCCTGCATCGCCGAAGGCGTGTTGTATGTTCCCGGAGATTTATGCTTTGGAGACGAAGCGCCCCGGAATTTTTTGCGCCTGAGCTTCGGAGTGTTGGCCGTCGACGAGCTGCGAGAGGCTGCGAGGCGTTTCATAAGAGTGGCGAAACGATTCAGTTGATTTAACACGTTTGTCAGGGGAAACCCGAGGCCCGAACCGGGGAACTTCTTCCTTGGAACTAAGGCACCGAACCGCCAATTTCGGGCAACTAACATATGAAAATCTGCTGTATCGGTGCTGGTTATGTCGGCGGGCCAACAATGGCGATGATCGCGCTCAAAGCGCCTGACATCGAAGTGAACGTGGTGGATATGAATGCGGCACGGATTGGCGCGTGGAATTCTGACACGCTACCCGTTTACGAGCCGGGCTTGGACGAAGTGGTGAAACAATGCCGCGGGAAAAATCTTCATTTCACGACCGACGTTCAAGGCTGTATCCGAAAGGCAGACATCATTTTCGTGTCGGTCAACACACCGACGAAGACATACGGCGTCGGCGCTGGCCGGGCGGCCGATCTGCGCTATGTTGAATCGGTCGCGCGGACAATCGCCGAAGTGTCTGATACACCTAAGATCATCGTGGAAAAATCCACGATTCCGGTGCGTACGTCGGAAGCCATCAAGGCGATCCTGGCGGCCAACACTCGTGGTTTGAAGTTCTCGGTTTTGTCCAATCCGGAATTCCTCGCGGAGGGAACTGCGGTCGCAGATTTGCTGAATCCTGATCGCGTGCTCATTGGTGGCGAACAAACACCGGAAGGGCAGGCTGCGATAAAGACTTTGAGCGATGTCTATGCTCATTGGGTTCCACGTGAGCGCATCATCGCGACGAATCTCTGGTCCTCTGAGTTATCGAAACTGGTGGCCAATGCTTTCCTCGCGCAGCGCATTTCCTCGATCAATTCCATTTCTGCGCTGTGTGAAGCGACGGGCGCTAACGTTGACGAAGTGGCCAACGCTATCGGTAGAGACAGCCGTATTGGCCCGAAGTTTCTGAAGGCATCAGTTGGCTTTGGCGGATCTTGCTTTCAGAAGGACCTCTTGAACCTCGTTTATCTGTGTGAGCACTTTGGTTTACCGGAAGTCGCTGGTTATTGGGAATCCGTGATCCGGATGAATGACTATCAGAAACGACGATTTGCTGCGAACATTGTGGGCGAGCTTTTCAACACGGTTGCGGACAAGAAAATCGCGGTGCTGGGTTTTGCCTTCAAAAAGGACACAAACGATACGCGCGAATCTCCAGCCATCTATGTTGTCCGCGATCTTTTGGCGGAGCAGGCCAACGTCGTCGTCTACGATCCCAAAGTTCCCGCCAACGAAATTATTTCCGATTCTCTAGGCAAGGGAAACAGCAGCCCACGGCTCACCGTCGCAAAGAGCGCGATAGAAGCGTGCCAAGGCGCACATGCCGTCGCGATTGTAACCGAGTGGGACGAGTTCAAGAAACTCGATTACGAAAAGATTTACGCGGGCATGATGAAACCGGCCTTCATCTTCGACGGCCGCAACATCGTCGATCTCGCCAAGCTGCGGGCCATCGGCTTCAGCGCGTTCGGCATCGGCAAATAGCCGGCAGCGCGCGAGTATTCAGCTTTCGGGTACAACCGGGATCATGTTCCCGGTCACCTCTTCGCGACTGCGCTGGGCATATTTCAGCCAGCGGCGTTTTTTCCAACGTCCCAGCATGATTAGCCCGCGAATCCATTCCTCTGTCATCATAGCGATCCAAATTCCGGGAAGCCCCCAGTGAAGTTTCAGACTGAGGAACCAGGCGAGTGGCACGCCGAGGAACCATTCTGAAAACATCGCAATTTGGACGGGGAAGCGCGCGTCTCCCGTCGCGCGAAGTGAATTGATGATAACAATATTAAACACTCGTCCCGGTTCGTAGACGATCGAGATCTGCAACAGAAGCGCGCCGCCAGCGAGAATGACAGGATCGTGTGAGAAAAGCCCCAGCAATGGTTTTGCGAAGATGGCGACGACCACGATGGCTCCGGTTGCGATGGCCAAGCCTGTGCGCAGGCTTTTCATCACTTCAGTGAAGGCCAACTCAAACTGACCTGCACCGATCATCCGGCCGATGTAGATTTCAGTGCCCAACCCCAACGACACGCTGAAGAGGATCACCAGGCGTTGCACCTGTTGCGTGTAAGTCATCTGCGCCAGGCTTTCCGAGCCGAGGCGAGCGGCAAACGACGTAATAACCATCAGCGATAGCCAATAGCTCATGTGCTCGCCGGCCGCCGGCAGGCCGATGTGCAGGATGCGTTTGATGCGCTCTGTCTGGAGGTCGAAAAGGTTTCTGACGCGCAGCCGCAGTTTCAAGCGACGCCCGAGTAAAATCCAAAGCGCGGCGCTGGCAGCCACGCGACTAAAGACACTCGCCAGGGCCACGCCGGTGACGCCCATCTTCGGTGCGCCGAACAGTCCGAAGAGAAAAATGCAACTGCCGGCGATGTTGAGCACGTTTTGCAGCAGTGTGACGACCATGGCATCACGAGTGTAGCCGTAGGCGCGCAGGGAGGCGCCGATCGCGCCGTTGAGCGCCTCCATGAAAAGTGAACCACCCATGAGAGCCAAGAATGGCCGCGCGTAGACCATCAACTCCGGTGGAAGCTGCATCAGGCGGAGTAATGGCTCGGCGAATACATAGGCGATGGCACTGCAGATCAGCCCGATCCAGAAGTTTACCGAGAGCGCAGTCATCACGATCTTCTTCGCTCCTCCGGCGTCACCCGCGCCCACGTGATGCGTGATGATCACGCTCGCGCCGATGCCGATGAAGTTGAAGCAAATCAACGCAAGCACCACAAATTGGTTGGCTACGCCGAGGGCGGCCACCGCATCGTCGGACACATGGCTGACCATGAAAGTGTCGACTGTGCCGATCAGAATACGAAGCGTCTGCTCGATGAAGATCGGCCAAGCGATGGCGAGGAGAGTGGGCTGGGAGCTGTTGGACGCTGGTTTCACGTGCGCAGACCGACCTATCACTCGTCGATGCCCGTCCCGTAAAGCGGATTAAGAGTGTAACGTTAGCGTTATTCTCTTGAGTTCCTTGGCGCTCACTCGGGCGCAAGCGTTATTTGCGCGACCAAAGCCGGAGCGAAGCCAACAGAAATTCCTCAAGCGCAGCCGATTCGTTCAAGTTCAGACGAAGCAAACCGACGGCGTGCTCTAGCTTCTCGATCGAGGCGGTGAGCGAACGTCGCGTGTGGCCATCGCCCGTTTTTAGCTTCTCGAGCGCAAAATTCCGCGTGGCTTGTTCAATCTCGATGAAAAGGCGTGCGCGCAGCCCGTTCGCGATACCGGTCTCGATTGCGACCTGCTCCTCTTCGGAAAGCTCGGCGGGAAGTTTTTCTTTTTGTGCCTTCCAAACTTCGCCCGTGGCGAACTCAAGGATTGCGCCAAACCGAAAAACCATTCCGTAGGCGCAAAAAATCGAATCGGCGGCGGCCTTTCTGTCGCTCACTCCGCTGGAAAGCCGCGCAAGCCACCCGCGATAGTCCTCGATCCATGCGATCCATCCGTCGGGTGAAAAACCCGCCGTGTCGGTTGGAAAACGGAAGTGAAGACACCGGCTGCGAATGGTGGGGAGTAGGGCGTAGGGCCGCGTCGTCAGGAGCAGCAAGGTCGTATTCGCCGGCGGCTCCTCAAGGGTTTTGAGGAAAATATTCGCGGCCGCCACGTTCATGCGGTCGCATTCGTGGATGAGCGCGACCTTCCGTGGCGCGACCGTGGGGGAGACCTGGACTTTGCCGATCAGCTCGCGGGTGGCGTCCGCTGAAATTTGGCGCATTTTACCGGTTGGGCGAAGCGCGAAAAAATCCGGATGCTGCTCTGGCGCGTATCGTACGTCCATGCCGGGCAGGCCGAAGCCGCCGCCTTCGACGTTGAGCAATCGGTCGGCGATTCCCAACGCGACGTTTTGAAGGGTTTCGACGTCGTCGCCGGTCAGCAACAGACTGTGGGAAAGCCGGTCTCGCTCGATCGCCCGTTCGATCACGGTGATCGAAGGCGTACCCGCCACGGAGGCAGGCCAAGGCATGGATTCTGCCGAGGGCATCAACGACTATTCTCGGGAATCAAGCTTTGGCGACCGCCCGCTTTGCCGGTTTGCGAGTGGTTTTATTTTTCGCGAAAAGGCGTTCCTGAACGGCAGTCCAAACCTGCTTTTCGATCACGTCTTCTTTCTTCGTGCCGTCGATGACGACGAAGCGCTCCGGCATGCCTTTGGCGAGGACGAGGTAACCGGCGCGAACTTTTTCGTAGAAATCGATGTTCTCGCGCTCCATGCGATCGGGGAGATCGCTGGCGCGTTGGCGAATGCGCGCGAGGCTCACTTCAGTTGGCACGTCGATGACGATCGTCAGATCAGGCATGACGTTGCCGATGGCGAAACGGTTGATTTGGTTCACCGGCCCCATTGCCAAATTGCGGCCAATGCCTTGGTAGACGGTTGAAGAATCGAGATAGCGATCGCTCAACACGAATGTCCCGCGCAACAGTGCCGGCGCAATGACCTCGCGTACGAGTTGGGCGCGTGCAGCGGCGAAAAGCAGCAACTCGGTTTCGGCGCACATCTCGTCGCCCTTGGAGTTGTGCACGATGATGTTTCGAACTTGTTCGCCGATCTCAGTGCCACCTGGCTCACGGGTCGAAATGACGTCCTGTTTGGCGTTCTGGAGCCGCCGGGCAAGATGTGCGATCTGCGTCGATTTTCCGCTGCCTTCCGAACCTTCGAACGAGATCAACTTGCCGAGTGGTTTTTGGTCTTTAAGAGGCATGATGGGAAGCTAGGGTGTTTATTCTTTGGGAGCGAGGATGAATCTGTTGGGCGAGAGCCCGCGAACACCTTGAGGCAAAAAAACCAACGCGTTTGTAGCAACTCGATTCGTACGCGCTCACGTATGGTTTTCCATTGAACGGAACCGGCAAAAGCTCCAACTCTTCATGACACTGAAATGAATTTGCTGCCGCCTCTTCTCGCCTTCACGAATCCGATTCAGATTTTCTTGCGCTGCGATCCCGCGGGTCAGGTCATCACGGTGGGTCTTCTCATCGCCAGCTTGTTCGCCTGGACGGTGATGATCGGAAAACATTTTGAGCTGAAGCGGCTGCGTATGCTCAACCATTCTTTCGAGCAGCGGCTCCGTGAAGAACGTTCGTTGTTGGAACTGCCGGAGTCGTTTCGCAACAAACGCGTCATTCCGTACGGCGATTTGTACGCTGATGCCATCGAAGCATATTGGCGCGCCGAGGCCTTGGCAAAAGAGCGTGGCGAGTCGGCGGTGCGCACTCGTTTGGAGCACGCCGAGAACGCTCTCCAGCGCGCGCTCGCCCGCCAGACGCTCAGATATGAGTCGAGCATGGTGTTCCTCGCCACGCTGGTTTCCGGTGCGCCTTTCCTCGGACTGCTCGGCACGGTCTGGGGGGTGCTGGAAGCTTTCAGCGCGGTTTCCATGATGCAGAACGTCGGCATTTCCGCGCTGGCGCCTGGTGTTTCCGCCGCGCTGCTCACGACGATCGCCGGTTTGGTCGTCGCGATCCCTTCGGTTTTCGGTTACAATTATCTTCTCAGTAACTCCAAGGTGATGGTTACGGAAATTGAAAATTACGCCAGTACGCTGGCGGATCGCATCGAGCTGGAGTCACAGTAAATTCCCTATTGCCATGGCCCGCACTTTTAGACGTCCGAGACAGGCGCATCCCATAGCGGAATTGAACGTCACCAACATGATCGACCTGGGCTTTACCCTGTTGATCATTTTCATGACGGCGACCGCAGTGAGCCAGCAAGAGCAGACGATGCCGCTGAATTTGCCGGCTGACACCAAACGCGCGCAGGCAGAACCGGACAAAGATACGAAATTCATCACGGTTGCGATCGACAACAAAGGCGCATATTATCTGGACAACGCGCCCGTCACCTTCGCGCGTTTGACCGAGCGACTGCGCGACATCGGTCTGCAAGCGAAGTCGCCGGGAAAGGCTCCCGTCGTTCGGATTCGCGGTGATGCCAAAGTGGTTTACGAGAAGATTGTCGCGATTTTGGACATCCTCCACCAAAACGGTCTCACCAGAATAAGTCTCGACACACAAGTGAAGGAGTAGGCCGCAACTGTTGGCCGCCATCATTGCCGCATGTCCTCTCGTTCCCCAGGCGCCTTCCTGCTCTCTCTGCTGATCCACGGGCTTTTCGCCGGTGCCATGGTGTTCTGGGCCTACGCGCTGCAGGACGATGTCGTGAAGAAAACGCAGATTTTCGAGTTGGTGGCAGTGGAAGGCGACAACTACATGGCCACGGAAGCGCCCGCTCTTGGCACACCGGAAGGGGTTGAGTTTAAAATGCCGAACTTGCCGCCAGCGCCAAGCCCGGCCCCTGCTCCCGCCCCGCAGCCGGAACCGGTCGTGCAAGCGGTTCCCCCCGAACCATCGCCGGTGGAACCGGCCCCGCCACCGCCAAAACCGGCGCCCAAGCCTGTTGTTGAAAAAAAAGCGCCGCCCAAACCTGAACCGTCGCCCGTAACAAAAGCTGAGCCGAAGAAGGCGGAGCCGGCCGTGCCGGATTTGGCGAAGAGCATGAAAAGGACGCAGACGCGGATTGCTAATAAACAAAAAGCCCAGCGTGAAAAAGAAGCCAAAGCTGCCGCTGCCGCCGCCGCGCTTGCTGCGAAGCAGGCCGAAATCAATGCCCGGAAAGCCGAGCTGATGAAAGGCGGCTCCAGTGGGCTAAAAACGATTGATGCCAAGGGAATCGCCAAAGGCGTGCTCGGCGGCTCGACCAACAACACGACGGGCGGTGCCGGCGGGAAGGCTCTTACGAGCGAAGAAAAGAGCGAAATCGAAGGGTATGTTTCGTTGCTGAAAAGGAAGATCACCGACGCCCACAAAAAGCCTGAAGGCGTGAGTGACACACTTCACGCGCAGGCCGAGTTTTTCGTTGCACCAAACGGGGCCATTGGCAGGGCACGAATTGTGCAAAGCTCAGGTAATGCCGAATTTGACCGGTCAGTTCTTCAGGCCATTGGCAGTATTACAGTCATTCCGCCGCCCCGTGGTTGGAGCAATCCGGTGACCTTAAACTTCTCAATGAAGGATGAGGAATAAAAAGTCCTTGCCTTCCGGTCAGAAACTTTGATTTTCCACACCCTCACGTTGGTCACGGGCTCGTAGCTCAGTTGGAAGAGCGCCTCAATGGCATTGAGGAGGTCGTCAGTTCGAACCTGATCGGGTCCACCAACTTACGGCGGAAGGGGCGGTTCAGAGGAGCGGGGCTAAGTTCGATTAAGCCCAAAAGGTTCTTTTGGGCGGCAAAACCGGACGAATCCGGACACGGGGTCGGATAAATTAGACACCCGCCGTGTCCGCGGAACGTTCTAAAACGGGATGGGCTACCTCCTCGGATCAGAACCTAGCGATCTGTGCGGTCATATTTTCCAGGGAATTTTTTGGCGGGCTCTGTGGTTTCGGTAAACGACTTCCATTTCGTTTCCTATGACGGAAAACGCCAGGCCGTCCAGAAACGTCATCCATCCGGTTTCTTCGTGACGAAGTCCGAGCATGAGCTCTCGCAAGATCAGGATGTTCCAATCGTGAGTGACGTGCAGATCCAAGCGGTGCCCTGCAGTTTCGGGCTCGCTCGCTTTCGAAGTGAGGTAAGAAAGTTTTGCTTCCACGATGGATTTCGTGGCGCGAATCACTGAGGCGGGAATCTCCTGCCGCATCCAAAGTCGGACAAAATGTTCGCCGTGGAGGTCGGTGAGACGACCCGCTTCAACCAAATCCAAGATATAATCCACGCCGAGGGACTCCTGTGCGCTGATCGGGTCGACCTGAACGCCGGAAAGTTTCAGGCCGCGGGCGAGACATTCTGCGGTCTGCTGGCATCGTTTGACCGGACTGTGGAAAAGGCGAACGTGCGAGAACCCGGTGATTTGGCGCCCCATGTTTTCGGCGGCGGCGGCGCCTTCCGGTGTGATCTCCGCCAAAGTAGGTTGGGCCGAATTCGCGATCGGAAAACGCGCCGCGTGCCGCATGATGGCAGCGACTGAATGGCTGGGTGGAAAGGATGCGATCGCTTGGATGAGTTCGTGGCCGTACATAAACGACCACGATCTTCAACCGAACGGGGGCCATGTGCACAGCCCGAAATGCAGATTGGAAAATAGCCTATTAGCTTGGAAGCAAACTCCGGCGAGAGAGCGTTGGTCAACGCTTGGTTTGCCGCGTGTGATCACGATCAAGGAGAGCGGAGCTACTGGCGATCTTCGCGTCGTTCGCGGCGACGAGCTGCGATCATTTGCTCATGTTGAGCTTCCTCGACGCCCTCTTCGGTTAGCCTTTCCAAATCTTGTTGTTCGTCGGGAACCTCTGTCTCGGGAACGCGGTGGCCAGAGTCGGAGATGGGCTCGCTGGGATCGCGCGTCATGGCGCCGAGCGCTTCAGAATCTTCGCCGGTCGTGGGCGGCAGGCTTTGGCCGGTGAGCTCTTGTCGTGCGCGTTCGATGTACGTGTCACTGACTTCTGGACTCGAATCGCCGTCGATTGCGGCGAGTTCACGTGCGCGTTGGAGAATATCTTTGTCGGTAACGCCGCCTACTCCTGCTCCGTGGAGAAGAATTTTTGCCTGGGGAGATTGGTTGTTCATGGTTAGTCCTTTGAGTTGTTTCCACGACTTGTGCGTGGCTTGATTTTATGGGCGTAACGTAGTGGAGAACGTGAGTCTCCGGTATCGGGCGTGCTGCCGACGCGACAGTAGGCGCTTCACGTATGGTTGGCGCAGCGTTGCGGCGGGGAGATTTTGCTATTTCGTAGTGTTAACCCACGTGCATGATTCATGGCCCGCGCGAGCAATCTGTTACTGTGAAAAATAGACAGTGGACGATTTCTGAAGGCTTTCACCCACACGTCGCAGCGTGGTTCGAGGCAAAGTTTGGCACACCCACAGAACCTCAACGGCGTGGCTGGCCAGCCATTCTAGGCGGCGCGAATACTCTTATCGCGGCGCCCACGGGAACAGGCAAAACGCTGGCAGCGTTTCTCGCGGCGATCGATCAGCTCTACCGACAGGGGCTGGGTGGCGAACTGAAGGACGAGGTGCAGGTGCTCTACGTTTCCCCTCTCAAGGCGCTCGGAAACGACATCCACAAAAACCTTGAGGAGCCTTTGGCTGAACTCCGAGCGGCTCGGTCCTCCGCGGAGGACCGGGACGTCGAGATTCGAAGCGCAGTGAGGTCAGGGGACACCTCCTCGAACGCCCGACAAGCGCTGATCCGGCGGCCGCCGCACATCTTGGTGACGACGCCGGAATCCTTTTACCTGCTGCTTACTTCCGAGTCAGGGCGCCGAATGCTTCGAACCTTGCGTACGATCATCTGTGACGAGATTCATGCGATCGTTGCTAATCGCCGAGGGTCTCATTTGGCGTTGAGCCTTGAACGACTGGACCGACTCGTGGGCCGACGCGTGCAGCGTATTGGACTTTCGGCTACACAAAAGCCGATCGAGGACGTCGCGCAATTTTTGTCTGGGTCGACACCAAAAGGAAAAGTCGGGAGAGTCACCGTGATCGATTGTGGTTACGTCAGAAAAATGGACCTCGCGATCGAACTGCCCGGTGCGCCCTTGGAAGCAGTGATGTCGAACGAAGTCTGGGAAGAGGTCTACCGTCGACTGGTCCAGCTGATTCAAACGCATCGGACAACGCTGATCTTTGTGAACACCCGGCGCATGGCGGAGCGAGTCGCTCACCACTTGGGCGCCCTTCTCGGGCCGGAGCTGGTAATGCCGCATCACGGGAGCTTGTCGGCGAAGCTGCGGCTCACGGCCGAGGATCGGCTGAAACGCGGAGAGTTGAAAGCGCTGGTGGCCACGTCGTCGCTGGAGCTCGGCATCGATATTGGATCTGTTGAACTGGTTTGCCAAGTCGGCTCGATCCGTTCGCTTGCGGCGCTATTACAGCGTGTAGGTCGAGCGGAGCATCGCCGCGGTGGCTTGCCCAAAGGACGGCTTTTCCCGCTCAGCCGGGACGAGATGGTCGAGTGTGTTGCGGCCCTGAAAGCGGTTGCGGACGGCGAGCTGGACCGGTTGCACATCCCGGAGAAGCCTCTGGACGTACTAGCGCAACAAATTGTCGCGTGCGTCGCTTGCGAGGAGTGGCGTGAGCGAGAATTGTACGACTTGGCAAGAAAGGCTTACCCGTACCGAGATCTTGAATACGACGAGTTCGAGGCGGTGGTTCGGATGTTGTCCGAGGGCTTTGCCACGAGGCGAGGCCGCAGGTCGGCTTTGATTCACCGCGATGCTGTCAACAAGCGACTGCGCGCTCGCAAGGGGACGCGGCTTTTGGCGATTACCTCAGGCGGCGCGATCGCGGACAACTCCGACTACCGTGTGCTTTTGGAGCCTTCCGAGACATTTATCGGTACGGTGAACGAAGATTTCGCCGTGGAAAGCCTCACTGGCGATATCTTCCAGTTAGGAAATTCGTCGTGGAAAATCCTGCGAATCAACTCCGGCACCGTTCGGGTCGAGGATGCCCACGGGCAGCCCCCCGGAATTCCTTTCTGGCTAGGGGAGGCGCCTGGTCGGACGGAGGAACTTTCGGACGCCGTTTCGGCCCTGCGGGCCAAGATCGAGGTGATGTTGAAGGCCCACCGAGAAGAGGAACTAACGAATTGGCTACAAACCGGGACGGGATTGTCCGCTGCTGGTGCAGCGCAGCTGGTGGACTATTTTCGCGAGGCCTACAAATCGCTCGGTGCTATGCCGACTCAAGAAACTGTCATAGCGGAGCGTTTCTTCGACGAAGCTGGGGGGATGCAGTTGGTTATTCACTCGCCTTTCGGCACGCGCATAAATCGAGCATGGGGTTTGGCGTTAAGAAAATCGCTGGAGCGATCCTTTACCGTCGATTTGCAGGCGGCAGCGACGGATGACGCGATTGTTATTTCACTGGGACCGGAGGTTTCTTTTCCCCTTGGCGATGTGTTCGGTATGCTGAAGAGCCGCTCCGTGCGGGAGGTGCTGGTGGAAGCGATTCTGGATGCGCCGATGTTCGCGATTCGGTGGCGTTGGAACGCGACGCGTGCCCTCGCCATCCCGCGGCACAGAGGAGGGAAACGCATGCCCGCACCGCTTCAGCGGATGGAAGCAGAAAACTTATTGCACGCGGTTTTTCCCGAGCAACAGAACGCCACGGTCAGCCACTCAGGTGCACGAGTCGTGCCAAACCATCCGCTGGTGGAGCAAACGATCGATGACTGCCTCAAGGAGGCGATGGATCTCGCAGGGCTGACAGCCGTGCTCGCCAAGATTGAAAATGGGAGCATCCGATGCATAGCGCGTGAGCTTCCCGAACCATCGCTGCTGGCACACGAGATTCTCAACGCAAGGGTCTATTCTTTTTTGGACAACGCTCCTTTGGCCGAGCGACGCACCAGGGCCGTCTATTTGCGACGGTCGAGTTCGGCTTCAACCCAGGATGAGGTGGGCATTCTAGACCCAGCGGCTATCGCCAAAGTTAAAGAGGGAGCCTGGATCCGACCGACGAGTGCCGACGAACTCCACGAAGCGTTGCTCCTCGCGGGGGTACTGCGTGAAGAGGAACTCGCAGCAGCAGGAAAAGAGTGGAAGTCCTGGCTCAACGAGCTGGTTGAAGATCGCCGGGTCGTCTGGATTGAAGAGCGTTACCTGGCGACCGTGGACCGCCTAGCGACTGTGAGAGCTGCATACGATCGATCTAGCACGTCCGAGGAGCATCAGAACGCCGTGCGCGAATTGGTCCGAAGCAGAATGGAGCTGATAGGGCCAGCTACCGAAGCAGAGCTTGCCGAATATTTTCAGTTGAGCGTTGAGGAAATCAAAAACGCTCTAGTGTCTCTCGAAAAAGAAGGCGTTTTGCTCCGAGGAAAGTTCGATTCGGCAAATGAAGAAATCCAATGGTGTGATCGCCGGCTTTTAGCGCGCATCCATCGACTCACGCTGAGCCGGCTGCGCGCCGAAATTCAGCCCATCTCGCTGGCCGAGTTCCAAAGGTTCCTTCTGGCATGGCAGCATGTTGATTTGGAGCACAAGCTAAGAGGCCAGCAGAGCCTGAAAGTTGGCGTGGAGATGTTTGATGGTTTGGAATTGCCCGCAGCTGTTTGGGAACCACAAGTCTTTGCGACCCGGATTGAAGATTATGATCCGCAATGGCTCGACCAACTGTGCCTTACTGGGCGTGCGGGATGGGGCAAATTGAGCCCGCCTATTTCTGGCCAAGACTTGCGCCTGCTTAACCCCGTAAAGACGACGTCGATTGCAATTTTCATTCGGGAGAATCTGGCGGGGTGGCGCCGGTTGGTTGGGGAACCAGCGGGAGGAAAATTTTCTTCGGACGCTGCGAAGGTTTTCGAGACTTTGAATAATCGAGGCGCATCATTCTTCGCCGAACTCGTCCGTCAGGCGGAAATTCTCCCGACCCGCGTCGAGCAGTGTTTATCTGAACTCGTGGTTCAGGGCTGGGTCACGTCGGATGCATTCGAAGGTTTGCGCGCGTTGCTAGTCCCAGAGAAGAAGCGCGAACATTTTGGCGCTGGATCGCATGCGAGGCGACACCGTACCATCACGAGCCTTGAAAATGCCGGCCGCTGGACGGTGCTCAATCGTGCAGAGTCGCACGCAGCGAGCGAGTCCGAGCGTGAGAAAGCTGTGGAGCAATTTACCCGCTGTTTGTTGCGCCGTTACGGCGTGATCTTCCGCCGATTGCTTGACTACGAGTCGTTGAAAGTTTCCTGGTATGAAGTGATTCGAGTATGTCGGCGATGGGAAGCAGTGGGCGAGCTGCGTGGCGGATATTTCGTGAGCGGTGTCAGCGGTGAGCAGTACGCGTTGCCCGAAGCGGTCAGCTTGGCGCGTTCCTTGCGACGAAGCGAAAAAACCGGTGAGCTGGTCATGATCGGCGCTGCTGACCCGGCGAATCTCAGCGGATTTCGAGGCTCGGGAGAACGGATTCCGGCCATTGCAGCGAACAGAATACTTTTTCGGGACGGAGTCGCCCTTGCTGCATTGAAAGCAGGTGAAATCGTCATTCTAAACGCGGAAGCAAATGAACTGGCTCGCCCCGCGTTGGAAGCTGCGTTGCGGGTGGGTCGGATGACTCCGGCTCTCAGGCGCTACTATGCGTGAGCTTCAATGAGGCCGCATGCCGGCCTCCGATGTTTGAATAGAGGTGCGAGCTGGTTCGGAAAGAGGAGCTGGTTTATCGGCGTCAGAGGGCGCCAAATGGGTCGGAATTCCGGCGGCACGCAGCTGTTGAAGTTTGTCGTTTTCCGTGAGCTCCAGCCGTAACGGAGTCATGGATACAAGGCCGTTGTCGACGGCCCAGCGGTCGCTGCCTGGCTCGATTTCCTCGAGTGGAGTGACGGTGAACCAGAAGTGTTTTCGACCGTACGGATCTTCGCCGGGTACAACTTTCCCGTCGTAATGGCGGAAGGACTGGCGCGTCCAGGCCAACCCGCGCGGATGTTCGGGAATGTTTACGTTAACCAAGGGCAAGTCGCGGACGGTGAGCAAAAACTCGAGGGTCTTTCGCGCCCACTCACTCACGGTATCGAATACTGGTTCGGTTTCGCCGACGGGCATGCTGAACGCGATGCCCCGAATTCCCAACATCGCGGCCTGCTTCGCTGCGGCGAGCGTGCCGGAATGCCACAAGCCGTGGCCGAGGTTGGTGCCCAAGTTGATGCCCGACAAAACGAGATCCACGCGTTCCCAATTGAAAACTCCGATCGCAACACAATCAGCCGGGGTGCCGTTCACTTGATAAGCTTCGGCGCCCTTCAGTTCGGTGCGGCGATAGGTGAGGGGACGCGACGCGGTGATGGCGTGGCTCATGGAGGACTGTTCGACGGAAGGTGCGACGACGCGAACCTCACCGAAATTTTTTGCAACGCCCGCGAGTGCTGCGAGCCCGGGACTGTAGATGCCGTCGTCGTTTGAAATTAGAATTCGCATAGGTTACCCTCGTAGGAAACCGGTACGGCGAAGCGCACCGATTTCAAACGAACCATGAAGATCGCAGTTGTGCACAATCGAGCAGCGGGCCGGAATAAACTCGATATCGCTGCACTGCTGCATTCGATTCGCGATGCTGGATATCAGGCTCAAGCTGTGCCGCTGAGCGATCGTTTGGTTCACACACCGGAAATTGCCGGTGCAGACCTGTTGGTGATTGCCGGTGGAGACGGAACGATTCGGAAAGTGGCGCTTCAGTTCGTAGGCCACAGCTTGCCTATCGCGGTTTTGCCGACCGGAACAGCTAACAACATCAGCCAAAGTTTGGGAGTGTCGGGCGAGATCGCCGACCTCATCTCGAATTGGAAATATGGTCGAACGGTCGGGCTTGATGTCGGCCGGGTGCGAGGCCCGTGGGGGGAAAGCCTGTTTCTCGAGGGAATTGGAATCGGTTTGGTCGGCCGCAGTATTGGGATTGTGGAGACGATCGATGAACAAAGCGGGCGTGAATTCTCCGACACGCAGGACAAACTTCAGCGGGATCTGGCGGTGTTCATCGCGCTGGCGTTCGAACTTCCAGCGGTGCACGTCGAATGCTCTGCTGACGGCGAAGACATGACGGCCGATTTTTTACTGCTCGAAATTTTAAACATCCGTCATGCAGGACCGCGCATCCATTTGGCTCCGCACGCCGATCCTACAGACGGCTTGCTGGACGTGGTTTTCGCGAAGCGAGAAGATCGCGAGGCGCTGAAAAAGACTCTGTTGGCGTCGCTCGTGTCTCCGCAAGAAAGCACGTTTCTCAGCAAACAGAAGACACGTGAGTTTCGACTCAACATGAAAGTCGGTGAACTGCGTCTCGATGATCACGTCGTGATGAGTCGTTCTGGAGTCCACGGCACGCAGCCTGATGTGGCGCAGATTGATGTTTCGGTTTTGCACCATGCTTTGCGAATGCTGGTGCCGTGAAACGGCCGCAGTCGAATTCTCCAGAGCCTAGCTGGGGAAACTAAAAGCGAATCGCTTTGATGATCGGTGAGATCTTTCGTTCGTAGGTAGAGCCGGTGTCTGTGTAGAGATATTTCAACATCGCCAAGCCCGCTACGGTAAGGGGAATTCCGTAGATGACGCCCGTGGGGCCCAAAAGCATTCCGCCGATCACGACGGAAAGAAGAGTCACCGCCGGCGGCAATCTCACCGCCCAACGTTGGAGGATCGGTGTGATAACATTGCTCTCGAGAAGTTGAACTCCCACGTAAACGATGAGCACGTACCACACCGTAGACACACTTTGCGTCGAAGCTACGAGCAACGCAGGGATCGTGAACAGGACCGGACCAACCAATGGGATGAACTCTAGCAAACCAGCGAGTACGCCTAAAACGAGTGCCAGCGGCATTCGAAGCGTAGCTAAACTGATTCCCACAAGTAAACCGACGATCAGCATGGCCCAAAGTTGCGCGATCAGCCATTTCCGCAGTGCCGCACAGGCGTCGCTGAGCGCATTGTCCATGCGCTCACGTTGCGCCGGCGGGAGAAGCGACAGAAATCCCTCCGTGTACTCGCTTGGGCTGAGGGCGAAATAGACGCTCAAGAAAATCACCAGCGAAGCCTCGCCCAAGCCGCCGAGCATCGCGCTCGCAGCAAAACCAACGCCCGTAAGGAATTTGGCGTCGCCTGAGGCATGGTCGACTGCATTTAGAAAGAGCCGACCCCCGCTCGACGTTTGAAGCGCCTCTTTGAGCTTGTCCCACGCTTTCGGCAGGAGTGTTTGCATTTCTCCGAGTTCGGTCGCGGTTTGGTTTCCGAAGAACCAGCCAAACAAACACAAAATCACCGTTATCAGTAGAACGGTGATAATCACGCTCCATGCCTCTGAGAGGCGCGTGCGTTTCGCGAGCGGCTGCGCGAGGGCCCGCAGAATGATCGCGCCGATGATCCCGCCAAACGTCACCATGAGCACGTCGCGAATTCGCCAAAAAATAATCGCTAGAACCAAGAGGGTGAACGCGAAAATAATGTGCCGACTCCGCGAAGTCGGTGGAATGATGTCGAGAGGCGCTTCCATCATAGGCTTCAGTCGCGTCCGAATTTGTCGTGCGACAATGGTTTGGGTTCCGGGGTGCTGTGGCGCTCGGCCTTCGGATCGTTGGGAAATTGATCGGCCGAGGAGAGGGTGGATCCCAGCAATGCCCCCGCCAACGCGATCTTTTCGTCGAGGATTCCGATCGCGTGATCGAAGGGCTTTACAAATTTCTCCAAACCTTGCGTCTCCAGTTCGGCGCTCACGCCTTCCAGATCAATGCCGAGTTCCCGCAGGTTACGGAGCGTGTCGAGAGCATCTTCCATTTCACTCTCCAGTTTTGGTTGCGGCGTACCGTGGTCGCGAAAGGCTTCCAACGTTGGCAGTGGCAGCGTCGTGATGGTGTCTGGCCCTGTCAAAGATTCAACGTAGCGGACGTCGCGTTCCTTGGGATCCTTCGTACTCGTACTTGCCCACAGAAGCCGCTGGACCTGGGCCCCGGCTGTCTGGAGACGTCGGAAAATGCTGCTGGAGCGGAGTTCTTTGAACACCTGATAGGCGTGCTTGGCACAAGCGATCGCCGCTTTGCCTCTCAGAGAGTTGGCCTTTAACGATAGTTCGGTATCGAGAATTATATCGTTCAGGAGCGGGTCGACTTTTTGGTCGATCCTGCTCAGAAAGAAGCTCGCAACGGACGAAACTTTATCCAGCGACAATCCGGAGGCGAGGCGATCCGAAAGACCGCCAAAGTAGGCGTGTGCGACTTCCCGGTAGCGTTGGACGCTGAATAGAAGCGTGATGTTTACGTTTATCCCTTCAGCGACCAGGCATCGGATTGCGGGCAGTGCTTCGCGGGTTCCGGGGACTTTAATGTACAAGTTCGGACGGTCGATCGCCGCCCAGATTTCGCGGGCCTTTCCGACGGTGAGGCTGGCGTCGCGCGCCAGATGGGGAGAGACCTCGACACTCACGTAACCATCCCGGCCGTTTGTGCGTTCATACACATCACGCAGTTCGTCTGCGACGGCGCGGATATCTTCAGCAACGATTTGTTCGTACGCAAGGTCCGCTCGCCACCCCAATTCAGAAGCTTTGCGTACGGCGTCTTGATAGGTTTCACCGCGAGTGATCGCCTCTGCAAAGATGGCCGGGTTGGACGTCACGCCGGTAACGGCATCGTCGGTGATGAGTTTTTTTAGCTCGCCGGATGCGACGAATTGCCGATCCGTGAAATCGAGCCAAACAGATTGTCCGAACGTGGTGAGTTGCTTGAGGCGGTTCATGCGAGTTTTTCTCCAGCGACAGAGCGGGCGTCTTTGACCTCCAGCAGCTCTCTTACGGTTTTCACGATGGATTTAGCGGAAATGCCGGCAAATTCCCGCAGCTCTTCCGGGCTTCCGCTCATTGGGGTTTTTCGAACCGCCAGAATCGTTACCGGCACAGGTTTATCCGCGAGCGCAGCGAGCACGGCTTCGCCCAAGCCTCCTGCGGAATAGTGGTCCTCGATCGTGACGATTTGGCCCGTTTCTTCTGCGCAACCCTGCAAAGTCGCCCGGTCGATCGGTTTGATGCTGTACGCATCGACAACTCGAACCGAGATGCCGTCGTTTTCCAACTCTGCGTGAGCTGCGAGGGCCTCGTGCACAGTCACTCCGGCGGCGACGAGCGTGATTTTATCGCGATGACTGCGCCGGAGTACCTTGGAAGAACCGATGGGGAATGGTTCGTCATTTCGATAGATTACAGGGGTGCTTTGCCGAAGTGTGCGGAGGTAAACGATACCGGTCGCGGTGGCAGCGGCCTCCACTAATTTCTCAGTCGAGACGGCATCGCACGGGTGGAGCACGGTCGACTGGAGGATCGAGCGGAAGAGCGCGATATCTTCCAATCCCATCTGTGAGGGCCCGTCTTCGCCTATCGAAACACCTGCGTGTGATCCGACGAAGCGGATATTTGCCCGGGAGTATTGGCTCATCCGAATCTGATCGAAGCTCCGGCTCAGAAACGCTGCAAAGGTCGAGACAAATGGAATTTTTCCCTGGAGAGACAGACCGAGCGCGACCTCTACCATGTTCTGCTCCGCTATGTACATTTCGAAGAAACTCTGCGGCTTCTCCTTAGCGAGCGTATCAGCCATCGTCGAATTGCTGACCTCGGCGTCCAAGCTCACGATCTTCGGATATTGAGCGGCAAGGCGGGCTAGCGCCGTACCAAACGCGACGCGTGTGGCAACCTCAGTGCCCATTTCATAGACTTTGGGCGATTGTGGAGTGTTCGGCATCGGCGCCGTTGGTTTTAGCTCCTCTGGTAGAGTGACGCGACCGCGCAAGGACAAATCTACGTTGGGCAACTCGGCCAGCGCCCGCTCGGTTTGCGCCTGATCTAGCGCCTTCCCGTGCCAACCCTCCTTGTCCTCTAAAAACGAGATGCCTTTTCCCTTGATCGTTCGGGCGATGATCATCACCGGGCCATCCGTAGAGGTGCTGGCTTCATGGAAGGCGTAAAGAATCTCCGGAAGATTGTGACCATCGATCGTGATCGTCTTCCAGCCAAACGCCCCCACGCGCCGCGCATAAGCCGCGACGTCGTGGCCCAGCATCGTCTCGCCTCTTTGCCCGAGCCGATTCACATCGATGATGCCGACCAAGTTTGACGCGCGGTAATGGCCGGCGAGTTGAATTGCTTCCCACTGCGAACCTTCGGCCATCTCGCTGTCGCCTAAGAGTACATAGGTGCGATGGGAGAGCGCATCCAATCGGCTGGCGTTCAATGCGAGTCCCAAACCGATGCCCAGCCCTTGGCCCAAGGAACCAGTTGCGGCTTCCGCAAAGGGAAAGCGCGGCGTCGGATGCCCTTCCAGCCGCGAGCCGAAATGACGATAGGTTTTCAGCTCGTCGTCGCTGACCGCGCCCGCCACGGCCCACAAGGCATAGAACAGCGGAGAGGCGTGGCCCTTTGAAAAAATGAGCCGGTCGTTGTTCGGGTGATCAGGGCAGATGACGTTAAACCGAAAGCTACCGCCAAACATCAAGGCCGTCATGAGGTCCGCTGCGGACAGCGAGGACGTCAAGTGGCCCGATTTGGCCCCGCTCGTTATCTGCACACAATGGTAGCGCACGAGCCGAGCGAGTGGCTCGAGCGAGGTCGCGACATCCGAGGCATGAGGCGGGGATTCGAGCATAACCTTTCAGAGGAGCTAAAAGTTGAAGCCGAGACCGAGGGACCAGTTCCAGTTGCCTGTGTCAAAGCGGTCCTTGATGTCGCGGCCTTTCTGAAAATACCACGCATACTGCGCGGCGAGTTCTACGAACGTGCGAGGGAGAACATAGTATTTAACGCCACCCTCAAGGCCGGCTGCCCAGGTGTCGCGCACGTTGTCACCGTACACGCCGCCTGCGTTGATCCCGATGAAAGGACGCACGGGGCCGTTCGGCAGCAGAAGCTGGTCGAAGGCGAGGAGTGTCGATCCAGCCCAAGAACGTTTGGCATTATTTGGATTCGTGTAGTTCACCGACTGGCGAATCACCAGTTCCTGCGTTCGCGCGAAATAGTGGCCAATGGAAAAGTTGGCCGCGCCAAAAGAATCGTCGAAGTCCCGGTTCGAAGCGCCGCCGCCGCCGATCGCGAACTCGTTGCTGCCCTCGCGCGGACCGTAGAGATCCCGCGAGCCAGGATCTTCGCCTGGAGTGAAACTTTGGGCGTGAGCGAAGAGGGCGCCAGCGAGGAAAAGTAACGTGATCGGAAAAAATTTTTCGATTTTCATGATTCAAAATTTAGAGGCTGTGTGTGGTCGTCGTAAATTCTGCCGACGAAGCGGTTCGCGCAATTGGGCGGGGCCGCAAAATTGGTACGATCTCGCCATGGGGAGGGGTCTTGCGCCCTTATGGGGTTGTATCCCTTCGGCAACTACCCGACGCGAGTGAACTGCAGTGGCTCGATGGCAGCAGTATTCCGCTGGAATACAGTGGGGAATGAAATCAGGAGATACCCTTACAGGAACTTTATTGCCCGAGTTGGCGACGCTGGCCCAGGAACGCCGGGCGACGATGCACTTTTTGGACGAACCAGTGCCACAGAAGGTAATCGAGGCGGCGCTCGAATTTGCGGCTCAGGCACCTTCGGGGTACAACGCTCAGCCCTGGCGTTTCTTGGTGCTGCGAGACAAGGCACAACGCGAAGCCTTGAAGAAAGCGGCGTTTGACCAGCCCAAGATCGGTGAAGCGCCTGTGATGATCGTAGCCTTCGCTTCTCCGCGGGCTTGGAAAGAACGCTTCACCGCCGTGCAAAGCGAAAGGGCCCGACGGCTGGGCTTGGATCCTGGTTCGGTCAAAAAACAGGTGGACTCTGCCCTCGCGTTCATTGGCACCTTGAATCCCGCGGTGTGGCTGAATCGACAGGTGATGATTGCCTTCACGTATCTTATGTTGGGCTTCGAAGCTCAGGGTTGGGACACAGCTCCGATGGAAGGACTCGACGGACCTTCGGTGAAAAAGGCGCTCTCGCTGCCTGAGGATGCAGAAGTCATGGCGTTGCTCGCGGTTGGGCGATCGCGCGATGCCAACCAGGCGCACCCCGGAAGATTGTCGGTGTCGGAAATCGCTTTCGCGGAAAATCTGGACAAACCGTGGCAAAACACCGAAGGCCACCGAGCCGAACCTTGAACTTAGGGATAAACATGCCTCTCGGAACAGCAAAAAAACGCGCCCGGCGCGATGCGAAGCAGGGAAAAAAGCCGACAACGCAGGCAGGTGAGTTCGTGCGGGAAGAGATGCGGCGCATGAAAAGCGGCAGCGGCAATGTTCGGTCGCGGCAACAAGCCATCGCCATCGGCCTTTCAGAAGCACGCCGAGCGGGCGTGAAACTTCCGCGGCCCGGAAAGAAGGCCTCCACCAAAGTGCGACGGCAAGCGGATCGGGACACCGATGTCGGGAGTGGGAAAGCGCATCCTTCGGCCGCCCGTTCGCGGGGAGCCAAACGGGCAGCTCGCACACGGGAAAAAAGATACGGCCAACGGGGCCGGTGATCAACGTACTCATCTCTATTTCATCAACCCTCAACACATCCACAAAATGAACGAAAATCTAAATGGAAAATCGGTCGCAGTGCTGGTGGCAGACGGATTTGAACAGTCGGAACTAGAACAACCCTACAACGCTTTGCAGGAGGCAGGCGCTTCGGTGGATATTATTTCACCGAACGAAAACTCCGTGAAGGCGTGGGCTGGAAAAGACTTCGGGCAAACTTTTAAGGTAGATAAGCCGTTGCAGAAAGCTAACGCCAGTGACTACGACGCGTTGCTTCTTCCCGGTGGGGTGATGAACCCGGACACCCTCAGGACCCTGCCCGAAGCGGTGGAATTTGTTAAATCGTTTTTCCGGCAAGGAAAACCCGTTGCGGCGATTTGCCATGGCCCGCAGCTCTTGATCGAAGCTGACGTAGTGCGAGGGCGGATACTAACCTCCTACAATTCGCTGAAAACGGACCTTACTAACGCGGGCGCGATCTGGATTAATCAGCCCGTCGTGACAGACCACGGACTGGTGACCAGTCGGACTCCGGCCGACATACCTGAATTTAACAGGAAAATGATCGAAGAGTTCTGCGAAGGCATCCACCCGGAGCAGAAGTTCGCGTTGCGGTCGCACGATACCGGCGTGACGCAAGGATCGAGCGCGCGACAATAAACATCAGAGCGCTATGGGAGGAAACACCCGTGGCGCATTCCTAAAAAATCCGCGTTGGCGACTCGCGGCGCGATACTGGGGAACAGCTTCGCATCCGCCAGATCGAAGCGGTGCCTTCGTTCGGTGTCGTGCCGACAAGGCACTGCATCCATGGCTCAACCTATCATCGAAGTATCCGGAGTTTCCAAGCGTTACCGGCTCGGACAAATTGGTGTGACGTCGCTGCGAGACGAATTCCAGCGATGGTGCGCGCGCATGAAGTCGCGCATGGGGAGGCGTGGGCCCGGCCCGTTCGAACCCGCGACGACGACTGAAGAGTCCGCGGTCGACTTTTGGTCGCTCCGCGACGTGTCCTTCGATGTACAAGTCGGCGAAATCGTTGGGATCATTGGCAAAAACGGCGCGGGCAAGAGCACGCTGTTGAAAATCATCAGCCGGATCACGGATCCAACGTACGGCGAGATTTTTCTCCGCGGCCGGTTTGCAAGCTTGCTTGAGGTCGGCACCGGTTTTCATCCCGAACTAAGCGGAAGGGATAACGTATATTTGAATGGCGCCATCCTTGGCATGAATCGAGCGGAGATTCGCTCGAAGTTTGATGAAATCGTCGAGTTTTCAGAGATCGGCGAATTTATCGACACGCCGGTGAAGCGGTATTCGAGCGGCATGTATGTGCGCCTGGCGTTCGCGGTGGCGGCGCATCTTGAGCCGGATATTTTGATCGTGGATGAAGTGCTCGCGGTGGGAGACGCGGAATTTCAGAGCAAATGCTTGGGAAAAATTCGACAAGTTTCCAGGCACACGGGACGTACTGTGTTGTTCGTCAGTCACAACATGGCTGCGGTAAAGAATCTTTGCTCGCGAGCGGTGTGGCTCCATCACGGCGCGGTGCGAAGTGTTGGTCCTGCTGAGAAGTTAGTCATCGATTACTTGAACGAAACACCGGCGCAGGCGGGACAACAGGTTTCGGAGTTCGGTTTGAGGTTGATCACGGCCGGCTTTTACCACGCCAAGAACGGCGACCTTAACGCGAATTTGATTTTTGGTGAAGACTACGAGTTCGTTGTGGAGATCGGTTCAGAGTCGCCGTTCAGTCGAGCGGGGATTGTGGTGCAGATTTGCAACGCGTTCGGTGAGCTGATTACGTCGATCTGTACTCCTGAGGAAGGCATCGCGCCATTTACCATCGAAAAAGAAGCACGGGTGTCGGTGACGTTTAAGTCCCTGCGGCTGTTTCCGGGCAAGTACCGAGCCGACGTTTTCGTGTTTCGCCCAAACGATGCGACACGGTATTTGGACGTGGAAGGAGCCCTCTCGTTTGAGGTGCATCCCGGAGTAATCGCGAGCGGCATGTGGGCGTACCAGAGCCATCACGGTTACGTTCGTATAGCGGATCAAGTGACGGTGGCGCGATGAGAGTGGCGTTGGTCAGTTACGAATTTCCTCCTGACACTGCGTTCGGGGGGATCGCAACGTATGTCGGCCAAATGGCACGCTGCTTAGCAGAGTACGGAATGGAAGTGGAGGTATTCTGTGGGAGCGAGAAACGCAATGGCAGCTCGCTTGAAGGCGATGTGCTCGTTCATCGCGTGAAGGCGGAACGGCTCGCCTTTCGGCACGCCGTGCTTCCGGTTTTTTGGGAGCGTCACGTTCGACGTGCGTTTGATCTGATCGAAGGGCCGGACTATTTCGCGGAGGCGTCTGAAATCGCTTACGCCGCGTCCGATGTGCCTTACGTCGTGAAGTTGCACACGCCTTACTATTTCGTGCAGCGGTTGAATCGTGGACCGCGTACCGTGGCGCAATTGCGAGACCGCTTACGCTTGATCTGGTACGTGCTCAAAACGCGCGACTTTCGGAGCTTGTTTTCGCCCGAAAGAGAAATCTATGCCCGGGAGCGCGCGAATCTTCACGAGGCGGACGAAGTGGTGGCTCCCTCGCACGCGGTGGCGCGTGCGGTGAATCGGATCTGGCATGTGAGTCAGTCGCGAATGTCCGTCGTGCCTTTGGTCTTTGAACCACCCAAAGAGCTTTTGGATATTCCGATCGAGACGGAAACCCGGCGTATTACTTACATCGGGCGACTCGAGCAGCGAAAAGGAGTGCTGGATTTGGCTTTGGCGATTCCCGCCATACTGCGGCAGCAGCCCGATGTTTTGTTTCGCTTCGTTGGTTCAGTGGGTGATTCGCCGGATCGGCGGCTGGACATGAGGTCGTACATTTATCAAAGGGTTCCGGTGCAATATCACGACCGGCTCGAATTCACCGGAGGCGTTTCACCGGAGTGGATCGCTCCGTATTTGAGCGAAACGGATATTTGTATTTTCCCCAGCCGATGGGAAAGCTTCGGGTTTGTGGTGCTGGAAGCAATGGCTGCCGGCCGAGCGGTTGTCTGCACGGGAAACAGCGGCATGGCGGAAATCGTGGATTTTGGTGAATACGGGTTGGTTGTCCCGCCGCAAGACCCCGCCGCGATCGCGAAGAGCGCGCTGCGCCTGCTGGAGAATCCGACTTTGCGCTATTATTTGGGGACGAAAGCAAGAGCGGCCGGCTTGCAGCGATTCACGACGGCGGCGGTCGCCCCGCTGCAAATCAAAGCCTATGAAAGAGCCATTGCGCGTCGCATGCAGAAACGTGCGCCTCGGCGGCCGCATTTGCTCCGAAGAATGTCGCTGGCCTTTCTGGCGAAATGACACTGTTTGGGTTTTTCCGGACGGGAAGCATCCCATCCGGGCCTTCTCAGCGAGCCCGATGGCAGCACTGCGCGGAGCAAGGTATTAGTTGCGTGCTATGATTACACATCAACAACGCATACTTGCTATCACTGGCGCCGCCCTTGCTGCGCTCACATTCGGTACTCCGGCCATCGTTGCACAAACGTCGACGCCTCGTTCGACTGAGTCATCCGATGGTTCGAGCTACTCCACGCGACACGGCGATAACACGTCGACTTCCGACAGCTCCAAGTTGAAGCACTCGGATCGGAGCTTTATTGAACGTGCTGCAAAGATGAATTCTGAAGAAGTGGAAATCTCGCGCATCGTCGCGCAGAACGCCACAAACGCTCAGGTCCGTGAACTGGCCAGCGACATGGTGTCTGCTCACGAGAAGGTTGGTTCGGAGCTACAGACGCTCGCAGCTAAGAAAGGCGTCACCATCTCGACCGATACCGACAGCTTGAAAAAATGGACCAACAAGAAGGCGGGTGAGTTGGAAGAAGATTATCTCAAGACGATGCGGAGCGCTCACAAATCGATGATCGATCTCTTCGAAAAGGGCGCGAAATCCGAGGATGCTGAAATCGCGTCCTTCGCCAACAGCCATCTGCCAGACCTGCACACTCATTACGTGAAGGTCGATGGCATGAAGTTCGACAAACGCTCGGGCGTGGTGAACGCCGAATAAGCGACGAACTAGAAGAAAGAAGTATTTATAGGAAGACCGCCTCCTCGGAGGCGGTCTTTTTTATTTAAAACCTCTTAGTCACACGGGTGCGCTGAGGAGCTGGCCGATCGCTTCCTCAAGCACACTGATGGCCACTGGCTTCACGAGATGAACGGCAAACCCGGCGGCACGCGAGCGCGCGAGATCTTCTTCCATGCCGTAGCCGCTCAAGGCGATTCCCATGATCGAGGGATTCGCGTTTCGCAGTTCCGTCATCAACTCGTAGCCATTTTTGTCCGGGAGGCCCACGTCAGAAATGAGTAGCGAGAATTCGTAGATGGCCGCAATTTTTGACGCCTCCGCTGCAGTATTGACGGCAAACACGTCGAAGTTACGCGCGGCGAGTAGATGCTGAAGCGTCATCCGCGTCGGCGAATGATCCTCGACGAGCAGGATGCGATGACGTTTTGCCGAGCTTGGGAGAGGATTGCCGTTTCCAGGCGGAAGGGGGTGAAGCGAGTTGATGCGCCGGGACGAACCTTTTTTTACGGTGGGTGCTTTTTCTTCAGCAGTGTTCAACAAGCGGGGTAGTTCGACTGTGAAGGAAGCGCCCTGGTTTCTTCCCGCACTGGTGGCAGTGACGCGGCCTTGATGTAACTCCACCAACATTTTGGAAATCGCCAGGCCAAGACCCAAACCACCAAATTGATGGAATTGCTGGCCGGAGGCTGCGTGTTCGCCTTGGGAGAACGCTTTGAAAGCCAAGCCGATTTCTTCTTGAGTCATACCGATGCCTGTATCGGTGATCACGATACGAAGTGTGCCTTCGCCGTCCGCTGTACCAATCGTGATCAGGCCTTCGGTGGGAGTAAATTTTACGGCGTTCTTAAGGATATTCCAGAAGACTTGCTGGAGCCGGACCGGGTCGCCCCAGACGGTGGTATTTTCGGCCCGAAAATCCGTGGAAAGGAGCAGCTTTTTGTCTGCGAGATCAGCGCGGACGTTGGCCATCGCGTCTCGCAGAACGGCATGGACGTCGCACGGGCGGTGATCGAGCTGAACTTTGCCGCGAGTGATGCGTGTTAGGTCGAGCAGATCGTCGATGAGGCGCGCCTCCAGTTCGACGTTCTTGCGGATCAATTCGAACTGCTCGCGCACTTCGACGGGGAATTCAGCCTCTTTGGCCCCGGCACTTGCCAAGAGCAAGACCGGGTTAAGGGGCGTGCGGAGCTCGTGCGAAAGGGCAGCGAGGAAGTCGTCTTTCGCGCGAGAGGCCGCCATGGCTTCGTCGCGCGCGCGCTTCAGGCTATCCTCCGCATTTTTGCGTTCGGTGATCACACGCGTGGTGCCGACCACGGCGGTGACCTCCCCCTGCGGATCGACGACGGGGCTGAAAATATATTCGTGAGCATCGGCCTGGCCATTTGCTCTCACATAGGTCATTTCACCGCGCAGCGAGGATTTGGTGGTGATGACTTGTTGGATATCTTGCTGTAGTTTCGCCGCTATTTCGGGGGGATATCCCAGTTCGTAACAATTCTTGCCGACGACTTGGTCAAGAGATTTGCCCCACAGATCGAGCAATGGCTTGTTAGCGTAAATCCATCGGCCGTGCAGGTCGAACGTGTAGGCGAGGTCTGTGATATTTGAGAGCGTCGCGTCGAACAACTGCGCTTGTGTTTTGATCTCCGTCGAGAGGCGCTTGAGAGCCTCTTCTTGTTCCTTGCGGTCGGTTATATCTTGAACGACACCGACCATCCCCTGAGGCGTGCCGCTGGCGTCGACGACGCGGCGGCCCTTGGTGGCCAGCCAGCGAATTGCGCCATCTGCCCGGATGATGCGGTATTCGATGCTGTAGTCCGTGCCCTGGTTGAGGGCTGCGTCCAACGCAGATCGAGCGCGTTCTGCGTCCCCCGGGTGAATCATTTTTTGGATGAGCGGACGCGAAATTTCCGGCATTTGTCCCAAGTCAAAAATTTCCGCCATACGAGGGGAAAGGCTGACGACATCTTTCGTCAGATCCCAATTCCAATCGCCAAGATTGGCCGACGCCATCGCGAGATTGAGGTGATCGGCGGCTTTGCGGATGGCGTTTTGGGCGGTGCGTTCTTCGGTCAAATCCATCACGACGGTGACGACGCCCGTGCAGTTGCCTTCGGCATCAATAATCGGATCTGGGTAGGGAACCACCCACCTCCGCGTACCATCGGAACGAATGACGTAACCTTCGGACCCGCGCACCGCTCGTTTTTCACGCAGTGCGATGGCGGCGGGCAGTTCTTGCGGCAGCAGGACAGTTCCCTCAAGGGTGGTTTCACTCACCGCACCTGTCCACCGCGTGATTCCGAGGTCCGGTTTTCGTCCCCAGAGCTCGGCGGCAGGCTCGTTGTAGAACGTGAGTCGCCCCTCGCGATCGAGCGTGTAGCACGGCACTGGCAACGATTGCATCATCTCCCGCTGCTGGCGTTCGCTCTCGAGCAAATCTTTCACGCTGCGGGCGCGTTCCACCATCGGCCAAATCCGGGCAACAATATTTTCCAATAGCGACATCTCATCGTTCCGCCAGATGCGCGGTTTTTCCGAAGTGACCGTCAGGGACGCAATCCATATATTGTGCCTGCGAAAGGGAACGGAGGCATGAGAGGCAACGCGTATGGCCGCGTAGCCCGAACCGCGGTTTAGAACCAAGGGGTGCGTGGCGATGTTATCGACGGCAAGGGGGCGAGTCCTGAGTGCTTCCCACAACTCTGCGGTGCCGAAGTCCGCCGGTTGATAGGATCCCGCGATGGAGGCAA
Source organism: Nibricoccus sp. (assembly GCA_047600805.1). Classification (GTDB taxonomy): domain Bacteria; phylum Verrucomicrobiota; class Verrucomicrobiia; order Opitutales; family Opitutaceae; genus JADKHC01. The sequence goes on along the minus strand of JASGKG010000001.1, from coordinate 1,974,774 downwards.
ATCCTTCGCGTGCCCAGTCGTCTTTCACGGTCACGGAGGCTCCGTCGTCGTTGATCGTCGAAAAATAACAACGGTCTGCACCGAGCAGCTGTCCGACCCACGTGGATGCAGATGCGATGATTTCGTCAGGGTCGGTTACGGTGGCGAGTTGGTGGCTGAGGTGGCTGAGAAAATTGTTGTAGAGTTGGGCCTGTTTACGCTCCGTGATGTCGTGAACTATCTTTGAAGCCCCAATGATTTCGCCGGTCGCGGTTTTGATCGGCGATATCCGCAAGGAAACATCGACTAAGCTGCCGTCGCGGCGGCGGCGAACCGTTTCGTCGTAGCGAATCGCTTCACCGCGTCTCAGCCGCTCAAGAATCGTGTTTTCCTCGTTTAGCCGATCGGGAGGAATCAAGAGTGTAATCGGCTTGCCGATGATCTCTTCGGCCGTGTAACCGAACAAGTGTTCAGCGCCACGATTCCACGTTGCGACGATTCCGTTCAGATCTTTGCTGATGATCGCATAGTCTGATGATTCGACGATGGCGGCGAGACGGTAGGCGGCGGCATCGGCGCGTTTTTGTTCGGTGATGTCGAGCAGCATGTTGACGATGCCGACGATTTTTCCATTGGTGTCACGGATTGGTTCGGGATTTGCCGTGACGTGGCGCCGAGTCCCGTCGGGGCGTTCGAGAATCACTTCTTCGCCGCGGCTGGAGCGCCCTTCGCGCAAGGCGACGGCGAGCGGCGCGTTTTCCAACGAGAGTGGCGTTCCGTCGGGTTTGTAGGCTTTGTACGATCCACACCAGAAATCTTTACCTGCGTCTGGCGTGCGGCCCCAAAGCTCGACGGCTGCTTGATTGAAGACTGTCAAGCGCCCGTGTTGATCACACATGTAGGCAGCGGTGGGAAGTGCGCGGACCAGTTCGCGATATCTCCATTCGCTCTCTGTCAGCGCGTGCACAGCAGCGTGCGTTTTCTCGAGCATCTCATTGAAGGCCCTGGTCAAATGCCCCAGTTCGTCCTGGCCGTGGAGCGGGACTCGCCTGCTATAATCTTGGTCGATCGAAACGGCCTCGGCCGTTTGCGCCAGGTCGAGAATCGGCCGCGCTAACGTGCGGCGAAGCACCGCTGCAATCTGCCAGGCGAGCACCAGCGAGAGAATAACTACGCCGAGCACCACAAAGCCGTAAGCGCGCAACCGTTGATATACGCCGGACATGCTGGCTTCGACGTAGAGAGTTCCCAGACGCCGCTGGTTTTCGACCACGGGATGAACGATCAGAAGGATGGAACCTTTTTGGTAGATCCCGGGTGGTTTGTTTCGCGCTTTGTTCAACAGGTCGGCAGTTACCGTGGGGAAACTCGCCAGCACTGTCCCGTCAGCCTTGCAGAGAATTGCCCCGAGGATCTGAGGTTCCGCCCGCAGTGCGGCGAGATTTTGCGCCGCCGTCCGCTCGTCTGAGAAAGCGAGAGTGGCCGTGCTATTTTCCGCGGTGATCCGGCTGAGAACTGAAACCGTGTAAATGAGGCTGCGTTTGTTGGCTAGGTATTCGACAACGACAAATCCCGTGCAGGCGACGAGCAGACCGACGATTGTGGTGACAAGCATCGCCAGACCGAGCTTTCGCTGAACAGGTAAATTATTCAGCCAGCTCATGCGAAACGCTTTCGCCCGCGCGGCCAGAACAAGAGCGGCCTATTGCCGGAGCGCACCCGAATGGCCCCGGCTGATATCGTGGGCGGCTGCGAACAAACCCAGCTGGAACGCGGGCTGCCTTGGAGTGGAGGAGGGCAGCTCGGCGGCTCTGTTATCACCGAGGAGAGTCGCAGAAGTTTGGCGCTGATCGAGAGGCGGCATCCCTCAGCTTTCGGCACGTTGATCTCCATTTCCAAGCGACCATGTTCCCACAGAAACGCGATCATCCCGCCGTTGTGAGCAAACCGATCTATATCACTAATTGTAAGAATGGCTTTACCTTGCACTGCCTGGAGAATTTCGTCGAGACGCGCGGCTTCGGACTTTCCGACGAAGAGAATATGACATGCCGGACACGTTTGGCTTTTGGAGAAACGCTTTACTTCAAGCCGATGGCCGTTGATGGCTTCTCCTGCGAGAAGAGCGGGGAGTTGTTCACCGAACGGATCTTCGCCGATTATGCCGATCACGAGAGGCTGCTCCGCAGGAAGAGCCGACGAAGGCCATTCAACGAAACGAGCGACATTCAGCAGATGCAGCGCTTTGGCCTCGTATTCCGAAGGCTTTTGTCCGTGCAACGCCGTGAGCGCCAGAAGCGATCCAGCAACGAGGAACGGCCATAGGCTTTTAGGGGCCAGTATTCGCAGTGTGCGGGTGGAGGGCTTAAGTTTTGTATCTGTTGACATGGAACGTAGTGAGCGACGTTTCATCGGAGCGCGGGCGAAAAGTAGGCGATGCTGCTGGAGTGCAGAAAGGGCGCAGGTGGATGATGAGGGACGAAGTGAAATCACCTCTGGAGCATTGTTTTCCTTTTTTTCGCGATGGCAGCGGCAAGTGGGCGCCGGCGAAAAAAAGAGAATAATGCTCCTATCATCTTGCAACTTTACCGGGGCGATTCTGTGGGGACCATAGGGTTGTTTACGGTATGTCGCCCGTCTTTTTGGCGGCTAGTCGACAGCCAGATTTACCGGTGCGCGAGGTCACCTTGGTTGTGGAACAAACCTGCGTGAAACAAAGTCCGCGCTGTGCGCTCAATGACCTTCCAGATTCTTCTCCTTCTTGTTTTGCTGGCGGTGGCTTTGGTGTTTTTTTGGCGAGAGACCGTGCCTGCGGAAGTGGTGGCGCTGGGTTTGTTGCTGCTTCTCGTCTTCACCGGACTGGTCCCGAAAGAAAGAGCGTTCGACGGTTTCGGGAGCGACACGGTGATCATGATTCTCGGGTTGTTTATTTTGACGGCGGCTTTGGAGCGGACGGGCGTGGTCGACATTTTTGGGAGATTCGTTTTGCGCCATGCTGGTACTCATCACCGGAGTCTCTTGTGGGCGGTGATGCTGGCTTCGGCGTCGATTGGGGCATTTATCAGCAATACGGCCTCGACCGCATTTTTTTTGCCGATGGTGTTTGGGATAGCCCAGAAATCGCATCACAGCGCGTCGAAGTTTTTGCTGCCGCTGGCTTTTTCTTCGATCCTGACGAGCTCGGTCACGCTCGTGAGCTCGTCGACGAACATGGTGGTGAGTGGAATCATGGTACAACAGCGGATGGCGCCGATGGGGATGTTTGAGATGGCGCCCGTTGGCGTGGTGATCGCGATCGTCGGGCTGGTTTACATGGGGCTGGTGGAAAAATTCATTCCCGACCGAGGCACCGCCAAAGACGTGTCGGCTGAGTTCGATCTGCGATCTTACCTAAGCGAAATCCTCGTTTTGCCGGACTCGCGCTGGGTAGGGAAAACACTCGAAGAAGCCAACATCAGACGTGAGCTTGGCCTGAACGTCGTCCGAGTCGTGCGCAACAAAACGGAGCAGATCGAGCCACGAGGAAACCTTATACTTCAGGCCCAGGACGTACTTATGGTCGCGGGCAACCAAGAGGATCTCGTCAAAATTAAAGACGTTGCCGGTGTGGAAATTGTTGCGGATACCAAACTGTCCGCCTCCGATCTCGCAAGCAGTGAACTTGCACTTGCCGAAGTGGTATTGCTGCCAGGTTCGCTCTTGATCGGTCGCACACTCCAGCGCCAGCGGTTCCGGGATCGTTATGGCTTGAACGTGATCGGCATCAATCATCGAGGAGTGAATTTCGTCCGCAAACTCAGCGAGGTTACGCTTCGGCTGGGTGACGTTCTCTTGGTCCAAGGCAAGCAGGACATGATTGCTCGTTTGCATTCTGGAAACCTGTTTCGAGTGTTGGGGCCCTTGGAGCCGATTGAGGGACGTCGTCCGCGGAGGCGCCACGCTCCCATAGCGATCCTGACGTTTGTTGGCGTAATCGGCTTGGTTAGTTTCCAAGTCGTATCGCTTCCGCTTGCGGCGATGCTAGGTGCTTTTGTGGTTTTTTGTACGCGCTGTATCACTCCCGCGGAGGCGTACGAGGCGATCGAGTGGAAAGCGATTCTGCTGATTGGATGCTTGCTGAGTTTGGGCATCGCCATGGATCATACGGGTGCCGCGAAGTACATCGCTCACGAACTGGTTGCTCTCGCTGGTGATTCAAATCCCACGTTGCTCCTCACGGTGTTTTTCGCGCTGACCGTGTTTTTGACGCAGCCGATGTCGAACCAAGCTGCAGCGATTGTGGCGTTGCCGGTGGCAATCGAGACTGCCGTGCACACGCATCTTAATCCGCGAACCTTTGCGATGATGATCGCGGTCGCCGCGAGTTGTTCGTATCTGACGCCCCTGGAACCTGCCTGCCTCATGGTGTATGGGCCCGGCCGATATAAGTTTGCCGATTTCTTGAAGATCGGCTCGGTCCTCACGATCCTTATTTATATAGTGTCGATTATAATGGTTCCGAGGGTGTGGCCTTTGCGTTGAGGCGGCGCTGCAAACTGCGAAATAGCCTAGGCATTTTGCGCTACGAGCCACCGCGCTTGCCGCGCTGGGTTTGGCAGCATCGTTCACATGATGCTAAGGATTAGATGGTTATGATGCCATCCCTTCTGCTGGCATGCGCAGTGCGAACGTCGGGATGCAAATCTGAACCTCTAAACCAAACCTCAACTTATATCAAAATGAGTAACAAAATCGAAACCTTGCGGGACGTTCTTATCGACGAACTCATGGATCTTTATAGTGCGGAACAACAACTCGTGAAAGCTCTGCCCAAAATGGCCGAAGCCGCGAGCAGTGAAGACTTGAAAGAAGGCTTCACGGAACATTTGTCACAAACCGAAGGCCATGTCGAAAGGCTCGAGCGGGTCTTTGAATTGCTCGATGTCCCGGCGAAAGCTAAAAAGTGCAAAGCGATGGAAGGGTTGATCGCAGAAGGCGAAGAGAAAGTGGAAGAAGACGCTTCTCCCTCGACAAAAGACGCCGCGCTCATTTGCGCCGCGCAGAAGGTCGAGCACTACGAAATCGCTGGTTACGGCACAGTCCGCACCTTCGCCGATGTCCTCGGCTATACGGAAGTCGCGGAGCTTCTCCAAGAGACGCTCGATGAGGAGGCCGACACGGACAAGACTTTGACGGCGATTGCCTCTTCAATCAACGCGGAGGCTAAACCGTAGTTGGATAGAGCGGTTACAGATGAGCAGCCCGTCGTGGTCTGCGGCGGGCTGCTGTTTCGTGTAACGCGCGGGCCGTCTCTATAATTTTGTTTCAAGTCCTATATAACCTATGAAAAATCCAATAACTCGAATCGTTATCTCAACGTTAGTTTTGTCTGCGGCCGCCTGGTTCGGCGGATGCGCTGGCTCCTCGACCAAACAAAGTACCGGAGAATACATCGACGACGGCGCGATCACGACGAAAGTGAAAGCCGAGATGGCCCGCGACTCACAAGTGAGCGCGCTCGATGTCCACGTGCAAACCTTCAAAGGCACGGTGGAGCTGAGTGGGTTTGTAGACACCGCTGCGCAAAAGTCTCGCGCTGGCGAATTGGCCAAGCAAGTGGCCGGCGTCCAAAAAGTAGAGAACAAGCTATCGGTCAAGTGAATGCCCTGCGCCGCATCGGGACTGGTCCGGGTGCGGCCGCGGCTGATCGCCCTGATATACAGGGCTTCCGACTTTGTTATCGTGAATACATGAAACCAGATTCTTCGAATATAGATCCGGAACAAATTTCAAAACGTGCTCGCGAGCTTTGGGAACAAGGGGGCAGGCAAGAAGGCCGTGACCTCGATTATTGGCTCGAGGCCGAGCGCCAGCTTCAAACGACTCCTGAGCCGACCGCGGTGACGGCGGGCGGAAGTGGCACGATGTCCCTGGCCGGAGCAGGAGCGACAGGAGGCCGCGCTCAGCGCTCTTCCGGACGAGGCAAGTCCTCGGGCCGCTCAGCCCTCGGCTGAACGCTCAACACGAACCTTCTTTAAGAGCCAGCGCGATGCGATGCATACGCGCTGGTGCAGCGCATTGTACGGCTGCGCCCATCGACTATGAATACAGATACGAAATTGACTGAAATTGCTCCCCTCGCCGTGGGACTGTCCGGGAGAGTACCCCCGCGTGCCAAAGCGAAAGCGGCAACGGCAGAAATTCTTCCTCCCACAGAAAGGCCCGGAAAGCCGTTTCCACAGGGCGCGACTTGGGACGGCGCCGGTGTCAATTTTGCCATCTACTCAGCCGCGGCCGAACGCGTGGAGTTGTGCTTGTTCGACCATGTTGACCAGGCGCACGAGTCGCATCGAATCCGCCTCCGCGAGCGGACAAACGGAATTTGGCATATCTACCTTCCCGGCGTACGGCCCCAGCAGCTTTACGGGTATCGAGTTTTTGGCCCTTATTCGCCAAAGGAAGGACTGCGGTTTAATCCGAACAAGCTGCTGCTTGATCCATATGCCAAAGCCATAGGTCGGGATCTCCGTTGGGGAGACGAACTGTTCGGTTATCAGATTGGTCATGCTGACGGGGACCTTTCAATGGATACGCGTGACAGCGGTGCGCACGCTCCGTTGGCCGCGGTGATTGATGAGAGTTTTGATTGGAGCGACGAAGAGCGACCGGACATTCCCTGGACTGAAACAGTGATTTACGAGGCTCACGTGCGGGGAATGACAAAGCTCCATCCCGATATTCCTCCTGAACTCCGCGGGACTTATCTGGGAATGGCCTCAGAACCGGTGCTGGAGCATTTGCACAAGTTAGGCGTGACCACGGTGGAACTCATGCCCGTGCACTATTTTGTTCAAGATCGCCACCTCGTCGAAAAAGGGCTCCGCAATTACTGGGGCTACAACACGCTGGGGTTTTTCACGCCGGAACCATCGTACAGCTCCACGAAGGATCCGGGCGGCGTGGTGCGAGAATTCAAGGAAATGGTTAAGCGTTTTCATAACGCCGGCTTCGAGGTCGTCCTCGACGTCGTTTACAACCATACGGCTGAAGGAAACCACGCAGGGCCTACCCTTTCGTTCCGGGGAATCGATAACCTCGGGTACTATCGCACCGTTCAGGAGGACCCGCGTTACTACATGGATTACACCGGTTGCGGAAACACCCTCAGCATGGTCAACCAGCACTGCCTGCAGTTGCTGATGGACAGTTTGCGGTACTGGGTGAGTGAGATGCATGTCGATGGCTTCCGGTTCGACCTCGCCGCCGCTCTGGCCCGCGAACTGCGCGATGTGAACCAGCTCGGCACTTTTTTCAATACGTTGTACCAGGATCCCACTCTCGCGACGGTGAAGTTGATAGCCGAGCCGTGGGATTTGGGAGAGGGCGGCTACCAAGTCGGCAAATTTCCCGTGGGTTGGGCGGAGTGGAACGGTCGCTTCCGCGACACGGTGCGAAAATTCTGGAAAGGCGACATGGGGCTCCACTCCGAAATCGCCACGCGGCTGGGCGGCAGCGCCGACCTCTATGAACCGACAGGGCGCCAACCTTCTGCCAGCATCAACTTCATCACAGCTCACGACGGGTTCACGCTGCATGATTTGGTGAGTTACGATCACAAGCACAACGAGGCCAATAAAGACGACAACAAGGACGGATCCGACGATAACAACTCGTGGAACTGCGGTGCCGAAGGTCCCACCGAAGATCCTGCGATCATAGAGCTTCGAGAGCGTCAAAAGCGAAACCTTTGGGCATCGCTAATTCTGGCCCAGGGCGTGCCGATGATTTGCGGCGGCGATGAAGTGGGCCGCACGCAAAACGGCAACAACAACGCCTACTGTCAGGACACTGAAATTTCCTGGATGAATTGGAAATGGGACGAGCGGCAGCAACGCTTTTTCGAATACGCTCGGGCCATCGTAGCGCTCCGTCAGGGACATCCCAATTATCGGCGGAGGAGTTATCGTGAACGCGACGTCGGACCGCTTGCTCCCGACTGCCACGTTCAGTGGTTCCGAGCGGACGGAAAAGAAATGCAAAAAGAGGACTGGGAGACGGGTGGTTGGATGCGGACGCTGGGCATGCTATTGCCCGGGTTTGCGCCCGAGATTCGCGATCGCGACGGTCGGCGGACGGTGGACGATGATTTTCTTCTCCTCCTCAACGCCCACCACGAACCTGTCGATTTCACGCTCCCGACCCATCAGCAGCATGGTAACTGGCAACTGGTTGTGGACACGAGCGGCCGAGAGCGGCTGGGCAGGAGCAAGGTCGTGAAAATACATCCGCGTGCTCTGGTGGTTTTATCGCGTTCGCAACCATCCTGAAAATAAGCGATGTCTTCACAACAATTGCAGAGCTCCCGCTGTGCAGTCGGAGCGCAAGTTGCGCCCGATGGCGTCACGTATCGCGTATGGGCGCCGGAAGAACCGGAAATGAGCGTTGTCGTCACGGCACGCGGAGCAATCCGGAGCTTGGCTCTTGAGCGCGAAGAGGGTGGATACTGGTCTGTTTTTGATCCAGAGGGTCGAGCTGGCGATCTCTATCAGTACAAGCTGTCGAGCGGTCGCCTTTTGCCCGACGTCGTATCCAGGTTCCAACCACAAGGAGTTCACGGTCCTTCCGAGTGCATCGATCCGGCGGTTTATCCATGGAGAGCGACGAACTGGGTTCGCCCGAGATGGAGTGGGCAAGCCACCTACGAGCTGCATATTGGAACGTTTACTCCCGAGGGAACGTACGCCGCGGCTATTGAGAGGTTGGAAGCGGTTCGGGATCTAGGTGTCGAGGCGATAGAAGTTATGCCTGTTGGCGATTTCGGAGGAGATCGGAACTGGGGTTATGACGGCGTTTCGCTTTACGCTCCAGCGCGATGCTATGGGCGGCCTGACGATTTGCGCGCGCTCACCGACGCTGCGCACGGGCTCGGGCTGGCTGTTATCCTAGACGTGGTCTATAACCATATGGGACCCTCCGGTAATTACCTTTCTTTCTACAGCCAGTACTACATGCTCGAGGACCAAACAAATCCCTGGGGACAGTCGTTTAACCTTCAGGGAGAAAACAGTCAGCCTGTTCGTGATTTTCTTCTAGGGAACGCTTTGTACTGGCTGGACGAATACAGGGTGGACGGCTTGCGTCTCGACGCCACCCATGCGATTACCGACAATTCCACACCGCACTTTCTCTCCGTGCTTGCGGAGGCGGTCCATGCTCGAGGGGGATTTTTGATCGCAGAGGACGAGAGAAACGACGCGACCCTGATCACGTCACGAGGGGAGGGCGGGCTGGGAATGGACGCGGTTTGGGCTGACGATTTCCATCATCAGGTTCGCGTGGCGCTTACCGACATCCAGGAGTCCTATTTTGCTGCGTACGGCGGCCGACCAGAAGACCTTGCCTCGACGCTGGCCCATGGATGGACGTACCGGGGGCAACCTTATAGCCCTTGGAAGGGCAGGGATCGGGGAAGCTTTTGCAGCCATTTGCCCGCATCGTCGTTCGTGTATTGCATCGAAAATCACGACCAGATCGGAAACCGGCCGACGGGCGATAGGATCAGCCAGTTGGTTCCCCCCGCGCAATATCGAGCGGCTTCGATGCTGCTCTGCCTCAGCCCCTATGCGCCCCTGTTATTCATGGGCCAGGAATGGGCGTCGACGGCGCCATTTCTTTTTTTCACCAACCACGGAGGGGAACTCGGCCGAATGATCTCGATTGGACGCTGCCGAGAATTCGAACGACTCGGTCAACATTGGAATCCGGACGTGATTCCTGATCCGGAGGAAGAGCAAACTTTCGAGCGATCCAAGCTAAACTGGTCCGAGCGCGAGAGCGGTTCCCACGCTTCCGTTTTCGAACTTTATCGAGAGTGTTTCCGCCAGAGGAAGTCGGCGCTGACTGAGAAAACGCGCGAAAGAGCAAACTGGCATGTACAGCTTTGGAATACGGCGATCGGCATTCGCTATAAGAGTGAAGATAGGCATTGGTTGCTGCTCGTCGCTTTTCAGCCAGTCACGCTGACGCGCGATTTTCCCGCCGAACTGCAGCCTCCCGGTGGAACCGAGTGGACCATTTTGCTTCACAGCGAAGCGAAGCGGTTTGGAGGTAAGCTCAATGTGGATTCCGGACAACGCTTCGAAGGCTTGAAGGGCCCAGGCGGAGTGTGGCTGGAGGCACGTGTGGAGAAATAGTCCATGGCGTTGCTCGAGAGTTCGCACGTACCCGTCTGCACCTATCGCGTGCAGCTAAACGGACGCTTTACGTTTAACGATCTGGGCGGGCTTCTGCCGTATTTTACGTCTCTTGGCGTCACGGACTTTTATTTGTCGCCCATATTTTCCGCCGTTCCCGGGAGTTTACATGGGTACGACGTGACGGACTATTGCAAAATCAACCCAGAAATTGGAGGTGGGGATGGGTTTGATCTTTTGACAAAGCGCTTGCGCGGGGCCGACTGCGATGTGGTGCTGGATTTTGTCCCCAACCACATGGGCATTGCCGGCATGCTCAACCGCTGGTGGTGCGACGTTTTGGAAAACGGCAGGATGTCGCCGTACGCCCGCTTCTTCGACATTCACTGGAAAGAGGCTGGATCAGCCGGTCGCCCCCGGGTGCTCGTCCCAATATTGGAGGATCATTATGGGAAGATTCTTGAGCAGGGGAAAATCACTCTCGTTTACCAAGACGGGTTTTCCCTGAAGTACTACGATGTCTGTTTGCCGATCAGCCCTAGTTCGTATGCGAGAATTCTTGAACCTATTTATCTCAAAAAAACTGGCGGCGAGGATTATGGCGCACTCGTCAGTGCGATCACTGAATTTGCCGATCTTCCCAAGCCGGCTGGGCTATCCGACGTGGAGACAGCGCGGAAACGCGCCGACGCCGTCGAGCATTTGAAGAGCCAGATTGTCGGCTTCATCGGCTCACATCCCAAGTTGCAGGAAAGGCTCACGGAACGGCTCAAAGAGATCAATGGAGTCGCTGGCGTGCCGGACAGCTTTAACGAATTGCACGCTCTAATCGAGAAGCAGCACTATCGGCTTGCACGTTGGAAGACGGGTGCCCACGAGATAAATTACCGCCGTTTTTTTGCCATCGATACATTGGTTGGTCTTCACATGGAAAAGAGCGATGTCTTCCGTGAATGCCATGAGCTTCTTGGTCGGCTGGTGCGAGAAGGTAAAGTGGCGGGGCTGCGCATTGATCACATCGATGGGCTTCGACAACCCGAAGACTATCTCCAACGGCTGCAAACTTTGGACCGCCCGGATGCGTCGAAGCCGTTGTACGTAGTGGTGGAAAAGATACTCGCTCGAGAGGAGGTGTTGCCGGAACGCTGGCAGGCGCACGGCACCACGGGTTATGAGTTTATCGCACAACTCAGCGCTGCGCTTGTGAACCCGGCGACAGCAGGCCGCATCGACGAAATCTACCGTAGTTTCACGGGCGATCACGTCTCCTATGCGGACACGATCTATGAAAAGAAGCGTCAGATTATCGCCGAACTTTTCGTGAACGCGGTCAGTAATTTGGGCGCAGAGCTGGTGGAGATTCTGGCGGAGGATCGCCGCTGGCGCGATCTGACCCGACACGAACTCACCACGGTCGTGAGCGAACTGATGGCGGCCATGCCCGTTTACCGAACCTATCGTCGACGCCTAAATCCTGTGTCGCCACCTGATCGTCGTGTTTTGGAAGAAGCGTGTGCCCGTGCTTTGATGCGCAACCCGAGGGCCGATCCGGAGCCCTTTCATTTCGTGCGCGATTTATTGATTGGCATTTATCCGTCCGATAATGCGCCGGAGAATTTTCGAGACGATCTTTTGAGCTGGGTGCTCACCTTTCAGCAATATACCGGAGCCGTCATGGCGAAGGCGGTCGAGGACACGGCCTTTTATACTTACAACCGTCTGGTCGCTCTAAACGAAGTGGGCGGGGATCCTGGTTTTCAGGCGGGCTCGATCGATGAATTCCACCGCATCAATGGTGATCGGCTGGCTCGTTCACCGCATTCGCTGCTGGCGACTTCGACGCACGATACCAAAATGAGCGAGGATGTGCGCGCGAGGCTGTATGCGTTGTCGGAGTTGCCGGATGAGTGGGAGAATTGGCTGCGTGAATGGAAAGGCCTTGCGGAGAAGTACACCACGATTGTCGATGGAGCGCCAGCGCCGGACGCGCAGGATATTTACCGTTTGCTCCAGGTGTTGCTGGGTGCGTGGCCTTTGGATCAGGCGCAGATCGAAGATACGTTTAGGAAGAGGCTGCGGGAATATTTCCGGAAAGCGGTGAGTGAAGCGAAGCTCCACACGTCGTATCTCCAAAACAACGTTCAGTACTTGGACGCCTGTGACCGCTTTGTCGATGGGCTTTTGAACGTGGATACCGCGTCAGCGTTTCTCGCTTCCTTTGTGCCCGCTGCACAAAGGATATCGCGGCTGGGAATGGTGAACTCACTTACACAGGTCATTCTAAAGTGCACTTCGCCCGGCGTCCCTGACTTTTATCAAGGAAACGAGATTTGGGACTTTAGTTTGGTTGATCCTGATAATCGCCGGGACGTCGATTATGCGTTGCGACAACGCATGCTGGACGCTGCGGGCGCGTCCACGTTCGCTGCATTGCTGGAAAATTGGCGCGATGGGACGATCAAGCTGCGTGTTACTCAAATGCTCCTAAAATTCCGGGCAGAGAACCGGCATTTATTTTCGCATGGCGAGTATCAACCGATCTTGGCGGAAGGTATTTACGCCGACCATGTGATCGCGTTTCGCCGAACCTGGGGGAACGCTTCTTTGTTGGTGGCGGTGCCGCGCCTGACGGCGAAACTGGGGACTCCTCCGGTCGGACCGATGTGGGACGACACCCGGTTGCCAGCACTGGACGATGCCGGTACTTGGCGGGACCTTTTCAGTGGTAGAATCCTCACCGCGAAAGAGCCGCTCTATCTCCGGAATTTATTCACTGAGCTGCCCTTTGCTGTTGTTCAGAGAACTTAGCGCAACGCGTTCCCCTCATGAAAATCGAAGATTATGGAGTGGTAGGCGATATGCACACCGTTGCGTTGGTGGGAATAAATGGATCGGTTGACTGGTTGTGCCTTCCCCGTTTTGGATCGGAAGCCTGCTTCGCGGCATTGTTGGGACACGAAGGCAACGGCTGTTGGAAAATCGCGCCGGCAGGACGTGTCACCAAATGCCAGCGGAGCTATCGAGAAAACACGCTGATTCTGGAAACAGAGTTCATGACCGATGCCGGTACAGTTAAGCTGATCGACTTCATGCCGCTTGGTCGGGAAGCGCGGGAGTTGGTCCGAATCGTGGAAGGGGTTTCTGGGGAAGTCGCGATGCACATGAAGCTGATCATCCGCTTCGATTACGGTCGAACGGTGCCGTGGGTGCGGCACTTGGACGAAGGCGGTGTAACGGCTGTCGCCGGACCAAACGGCATCGCCTTGCGGACGCAAGTTCCGGTGAGAGGCGAAGACCTCTCGACGGTCGCTCAGTTCACCGTCGCTCAAGGCGAGCGAAAGACCTTTGTGCTGAGTTGGTTTCCTTCACACGAACCAATCCCACCGCCTATCGACATCGAACAGGCTCTTAAAAGCACCGCCGAGCATTGGCAATCGTGGGCTGGCCGATGCACGTACAAAGGGCCCTGGAAGAAGATGGTGGTTCGGTCGCTGTTGACGTTGAAAGCGCTTACCTATGCGCCAACCGGCGGAATCGTGGCGGCGGCAACGACCTCGTTGCCGGAGTTTATCGGCGGCGTGCGCAACTGGGATTACCGTTTCTGCTGGCTGCGGGATGCAACGTTTACGTTGTATTCGTTCATGAACGCCGGCTACACGGAGGAAGCGATGGCGTGGGGTAATTGGCTGCTCCGGGCGGTCGCGGGAGATCCGGCGCAATTGCAGATTATGTATGGTTTGGCGGGTGAACGTCGCCTGCCTGAGTTTCAGTTGGATCATCTTACTGGGTATGAAAACTCGCGCCCGGTGCGGATCGGAAATGCGGCAGCGGAGCAATTTCAGCTGGACGTCTACGGCGAGGTGATGGATGCGATGCACGCGGCGCGACTCACCGGCATCAAAACAGACGAGCCTTCGTGGCGGCTCCAGCGGCACATCGTCGATTTCGTCACGGCACATTGGCGCGATCCAGACGAGGGAATCTGGGAAATCCGTGGTCCGCGGCGGCATTTTACCCATTCAAAGGTGATGGCCTGGGTGGCTATGGATCGCGCGGTGAAGGCGGTGGAGCAGTTTGGACTGCAGGGCGACAGTACCACGTGGACGGCGGTGCGAAACGAGATCCACCAAGACATTTGCCAGCGGGCACTGGATCCGGAACGGAAATGTTTCACTCAGTATTATGGTTCGTCAGAGCTCGATGCCAGTTTGCTCATGCTGCCGTTGGTAGGATTTCTCCCGGCAACGGATCCGCGAATCGTGGCGACGGTGGAGCGGATCGAAAAGGACCTCGTGGTGGACGGATTAGTTTTGAGATATCGAACGAGCCCGACGGGCCAGGTGGATGGCCTTCCACCAGGGGAAGGCGCGTTTCTTCCGTGTTCGTTTTGGCTGGCGGATTGTTACTATTTGATGGGTCGGCACGCGGACGCCAAGGCTCTCTTTACGCGCTTATTGGGTGTGGCGAACGATCTGGGGCTGCTGGCCGAGGAATATGACGCGAAGGATGCGCGGCAGTTGGGCAATGTGCCGCAAGCGTTTTCTCACGTCGCACTGGTGAACACTGCGCACAACTTGAACCCGCGGACGGTCGGCCCAGCGGAGGAACGCACTACGTGAGTTTCGGGGCGATCCTCCTAGAGCCAGCAGGTATGATCGCCGGATGACAGTTGTTCGGCGCCGGGGTAGTGTGATGCAGTAGCCGATCACCTGACACCGGACCTTTAGGTATGGCGGGAGGTTTAGGCAAATTCAACCTCAACCGCTCAGCCCGTGGGTATCGAAACCATCATCTTCGTTCTGGCAGTCATTGCCATAGTGGGAATCGTCGCGGGAGTAGCAAAAGCGCGGCGGAAAAAAGGACCAGGTGACCGCTGACGCATTGTCAATTTATGGAAACGAAACTTACTTCAGTCGAAACGCCGGAGCCCGTCGAACAGTCGAATATCGCTGTTCCGGGGGATCATGGCGTGAAAATTACCAGAGCGGTAACGATTCGGAAACCCGCCGCTGAACTGTACGCGTTTTGGCGCAATCCGGAGAATCTGCAGCGCATCATTCGTCACCCAGTGAGTATTGCAACCCGTTCGGAGACGGAGTCGGACTGGACCGTCAGTGGTCCTCCCGGTGAACGCCATCCACACTGGACGTCCGCGATCATCAACGATCATCCCGGCCAGTTGATTGCTTGGGAGACGCTCCCGGGAGCAGACGTCGCGAACGCGGGGACGATTCGTTTCGAGACGGCGCCGGGCGACGAGGGAACAGAAGTGACGTTGAAAAGTGAATACAACCCGCCGGCAGGTCCCGTCGGGGCGCTCTTCACCAAACTTTTTGCTGAAGACCCCGCAAAGCAGGTAGGCGACACGCTTCGTCGCTTCAAAGCGCTTATGGAAACCGGTGAAATGCCAACAATTGAAGGCCAGCCCGTCGGACGTCCGCAGGCTGGTAAGAAAGGACGCAAATGAAAGCAGCCGTATGGATGGGAAAGAAAAAAATGCAGATTCAGGAAGTCGCCGATCCGAAGATCCTCAACCCGCAGGACTGTATCGTCAAAGTGACGTCCACCGCGATTTGTGGATCGGATATCCACCTTTATGATGGTTATATACCTACTCTGGAGAAAGGCGACATCCTGGGACACGAGTTCATGGGAGAGGTCGTGGAAATAGGGCCCGGCGTTAAAAAGAGACAGGTTGGCGACAGGGTCGTCGTGCCTTTCGCGATTTCCTGCGGCTGTTGTTCGCATTGCATACGCCAAGAATGGTCGTGCTGCGACAACACTAACCCGAACGCCGAAATCGCCGAGGCGCTGATGGGCTACAGTCCGGCCGGTCTTTTCGGCTATTCGCACATGACGGGTGGTTACGCCGGTGGGCAGGCGCAATATGTGCGCGTGCCGTTTGCAGATGTTGGTCCGATCAAAATTGAAAACGATTTACCGGACGAAAAAGTTCTTTTCCTGTCTGATATTTTTCCGACGGGCTACATGGCAGCGGAGAATTGCCACATCCAGGCGGGAAGAAGTGTCGTGGCAGTTTGGGGATGCGGACCGGTTGGGCAATTCGCGATTCGTTCAGCTTTGCTCTTGGGAGCAGCGAAAGTAATCGCCATCGATTCAGTGCCAGAGCGCCGGGCAATGGCCGAAGCGGCGGGAGCGATTGCGATCGACGCCGTTGAAGAGGTGATGGACAGGCTGAAAGAGCTGACGGGTGGTCGAGGCCCGGACGCCGTGATCGACGCGGTCGGTATGGAGGCTCACGGCTCCACGTACGACGCTGTGAAACAAACTCTGAAAATGGAAACAGACCGGCCCTTCGCGCTGCGGCAAGCGATGCGTTGTGTTCGTAAAGCCGGCACGGTTTCAGTCCCGGGTGTTTACGCGGGCGTTTTGGATAAAGTGCCTTTCGGCGCAGTGATGAATAAAGGCGTGCGCATCGAAACAGGACAGACCCACGTGCATCGCTACCTGCGGCCGTTGCTCAAGCTGGTCGAGGATGGGAAAATCGACCCATCGTTTGTGATTACGCACCGAGTACCGCTCACCAACGCGCCCGAAGCCTACGACATGTTCGTCAACAAACTCGATGGTTGCATCAAGGTCGTCCTCGACCCCGCAGCATAGTCGAAACCACCGTAAAAACGTTTACCCCTATGAAAAAGTTTCGTTTTCGCACCACGAATCTGCAGCGCGGCCTTTTAGGTGCCGGCGCTCTGGCCTTCTCTGTGCTCGGGTTGTTGCAGGCAGCCGAGCCAGCTGCGGCACCGCGGCCGCTGCCTGACGCCGTTGAGGATGCGCAGTCGCCACGGCCGATGCCGGGCAGCCGTCCGGAGCAAAAGAAGAACGCCCACGACCAGTCGGGCGTATTTGATCCGTCGAAGGCGCCACCCAGTTCTCCTGCCTTCCAAAACCAGCCAGACGAGGGAAAAATGACCGGCTTCGATTTCTCGCGCGATCCGCTGAATGCGAAAGTCCCCAACGAAAGTCCAGAGGCAATGATGAAGGCGGAAATGGGCGACAAGGCAGGCGTAATGGCCAAACAGCGTCAATTGCTCGAGAGCCGCTACAACCTCACTCCGCGACTCGACCCAGAGGTCAAAATGACCCGGGGAAAACCGCTCGCCGTTGGCCCAACCGCACGATTAAAGAATGGCATGAGCTGGGAGGCGCTCGCCAATATGAGTCCTGAGCAGATCAAGGCACAAGGGCTGTTTCCTTATCCGTCACTGCCGCATCCGAAACAGACGCCCGGCGGCCAGGTGTTTCCGCAGGTGCAGATCGAGATGTTCCCGCGGTTGCAGCGCTTCGACGTCGATTTCGATCTGCCGGAGGCATTTTTGCCGGAGTTTCCGGCAGCGATCTTTCTCCAAAATCGACCGGAGCTTGGAGACGTTTCACGAGGGGAAGTCGTTTCCATAAACAACTTCTATCGGCTCTTCAAAGATCTGCTCACTCCGGTACAACTTGATGGATTGCAGTTTCTCGTGACGCCGTTTCCTCAGGAAGAGTTCAATCCCACAGACGATCGGAAGTCCGTTAATCCGAGCTTGGGCGTAAGCTGTCTTGATTGTCACGTCAACGGGCACACCACCGGACAATTCCACCTCAACCCAGATACGCGTCCGCAGCAACGTAGGTTTCGTCTGGATACGACCAGCTTGCGCGGGCTCTTCAATCAACAGATCCATGGCTCGAAGCGAAGTTTGCGGTCGGTTGAGGACTTCACCGAGTTCGAACAGCGCACCGCTTACTTCAACGGAGACCCAATCCGCGCAATAAAGAAAGGGGCGAATATATTGGATCGCGTCCGAGTGAGCCACATGGCGCAGTTCCAAAACATGCTGGATTTCCCTCCGGCTCCAAAACTGAACCCGATGGGCCGACTCGATCCGAAGAAGGCTACGGCAAAAGAGGTGCGCGGCGAAGCGATCTTCTTTGGCAAAGGCCAGTGCGCTTCGTGCCACATGCCTCCCCCGTTCATGGACCAGCAGATGCATGACCTGCACGTGGAGCGTTTCTTGGATGAACCGCCCGACGGGCCGATCAAGACATTCACTTTGCGCGGCATTAAGGAAAGTCCGCCGTACATGCACGATGGGCGCTGCTTCACGCTTGAGGACACTGTTGAATTCTTCAACCTAGTGCTTGAGCTAAAACTCGCTCCCGAAGAAAAATCCGACTTGGTCGCATTCCTCCGCGTGCTTTAAAAAAACCTGAAAGCACGGCCAGCCGCTCGCGGTAGGCCGTGCGTGTCACCGAGGGTGCTTACGCCGCTTTGCGGCTTGATTTCTTGCGAGTGGGTTTTGTTGCGGCTGACGTGGGGGCTTTGCCTTTCCCACTTTCTTTTAGGCTCTGCTCAAGTACTGCCACGAGATCGATCACGTTAGTTGCAGGCTTGCTCTTTCCGTGTTTGTCAGCGGGCAACGATTTGCCGCCAAGCTCGATCTTTTTGTCGATCAGCTTCATCAACGCTGAACGGTAGTCGTCGGTGTATCTGGACGGGTCCCAATCTTCTGTCATCTGGTCCACAAGGGTGCTGGCCATTTTGATTTCGCGCTGGCCGAGCTTTTTTTTCGCTTCCGGCACCTTCACTTCCGAGGGAGAGACGAGCTCGTTCGCGAAACGCATCAATTCCAAAACGAGCAGATCGCCGTTGGCTTTCACCGCTGCCAAATGCTGGCGTGTGCGGATAACCACTTTGGCGATACCGGCTTTATTGGTTTCGGAAAGCACCGTGCGGAGCAGGTCGTAGGCCGCGGCGCCCGCCTTGCCGGGCTCAAGATAATAAGGTTTGTAGAAGTAGATTGGGTTAATCTGCTTCAAATCGACAAAGTCGACGATGTCGATGGTGTCGGTCGCTTCCAGGTCGACCCGCTTGAAGTCATCCTCTTTTAGGACGACGAATTTTCCCTTTTCGTACTCGTAACCTTTGACGATTTCGTTCCACGGAACTTCTTTCCCATCGAGTTGAGCGACTCGTTTGAAGTTAACGGGACTCAAGTCAGTCGCCCGGAGCAGGCGGAATTTGAGATCCTCCGTCCGCGTCGCGTTTTGTACTGCGACCGGAATGCTAACTAGCCCAAAGCTAATAGAACCTTTCCAGATGGCACGCATAAGTAGATGAAGAAGTCGGCGCCGAGAGCGACCTCAGCGCCGGGAATTCCGTGAAATGAGTTTGTTGTTACGAAGTGTGTTGCTCGGCCTTCTCGACATCGCCGCGCTCGCGACGCCGCGGAGAATCAGGCCGTTTGTAATAGGTCTGGTTCAGTTTGGCTTGAGCAGATTCCGACATGAGCCTTCGGGCGAAGACCATGGCTTTGTTCACGCCGCCCGGCACGATGACGCGCTCTCCGGCCATGGCGGCTTTGTAGCCGGCCTGTGCGACTTCCTGCGGAGCCATGACGTTGCCCTTTTGAAAGACGTTGGTGTCTATCATGTCGGCTTTGGGGAAAAAGTCTGTATCCACCGGTCCAGGACATAATGCCGTGACGGTGACTCCCGTATCTTTCAATTCGGTGGCCAGAGACTCCGAAAGAGAAAGTACGAACGCTTTGGTGGCGTGATAAATTGCCATTAACGGCCCGGGCTCGAATCCGGCGATCGAAGCTGTGTTCAAGATGCGGCCATGTCCGCGAGCCAACATAGGAGGCAGGAACAAATTTGTGAGCCGCACCACCGCCTCGATATTCAATCGGATCATCTCAATGTCGCGCTCGATGGGAATTTCGCAAAAGTTGCCGCGCTGACCACGGCCCGCGTTATTCACGAGAATACCCACGCCGGTTCCCGTGCTGCTGAGTTTATTGAAAATATGATTCGAGGCTTCTGGCTCGCAAAGATCGCAAGCGATGGCCGTCGTCGGGATTCCGTAGTCAGCCGACAGTTCACGCGCCAGATCATCGATCTCACTTTGCACAGGTGCGGTGATGACGACCGGGTGCCCATTGCGGGCGAATTCGCGCGCAAGTTCACGTCCAATGCCGCTGGAAGCGCCGGTAATAAGAGCGGTGTCGTTGCTGGAAGAAAATGGTTTGGTTTGAGAGGAACTTGGATTCATAGTCCGTTCCGAGGCGCATGATCGATGCCAGTACCGGCGCGATATCTTTTCGCTTTTGATACTCGCGAACTTACGCACGGTGCTCCACTCACGCTCCGAGGTACATTCCTTTGCATATCGCAGGATTCCCGATGGTGATCCGCGCAAAATACCTTTCGCCACCGACGCCCCTATGAGGAGTCTATAGAGGCATGCCGAAGCAACTTCTCGTACCTGCTGAAGTGAAGCTTTCCAATCTACAAAAGGTTTTCTTTCCGGAGACGGGTTTCACCAAGGGAGAGTTGATCAAATATTATATAGAGGTAGCGCCGTATATTTTGCCGCATCTCGCCGATCGACCCGTGACATTGATCCGCTACCCGGATGGAGTGACGGGTGAAAAGTTTTACGAAAAGAACGCACCGAAGTTCACGCCCAGTTGGGTGAAGACGTTCGCTGTGCCTCGGCACGAAACGGGTGTTATAAACTATATATTGGTGAACGATGCGTCGGCACTTGCTTGGTGCGCCAACCTCGCGGCAATCGAGCTGCACCCATTTCTTCACCGCGTGCCAGAGCTCGATCGGCCGACGCACCTCGTGTTTGATTTGGATCCCGGCGAGGGGAGCAGCCTGCTGGAGTGCATTGAAGTCGCTTCCGAGCTGAAACGCACGATGGAGAAGCTCGGGCTGCAAACATTTCCCAAAGTGTCCGGATCGAAGGGCCTGCAGATCTACGTCCCTTTGAACACGCCGATCAGTTATGACGTGACGGGAGCGTTCGCGCATGCCGTCGCGGAGCTTTTGGAAACCGCTCACCCGAAGCTCGTGGTGAGTCGCATGCCCAAAGAACTTCGCAAAGGCAAAGTGCTGATCGATTGGAGCCAGAACTCCGGCTCGAAGACGACGGTTGCGGTGTATTCAGCCCGTGGCAAACGCGAGGAGCCTTACGTTTCGATGCCGGTGACTTGGACTGAACTGCAGCGAGCGCGGCGTACTGAAAAACTTGATACGTTGTATTTCTCCCCAGATGCTGCATTGAAGCGCCTGAAAAAGGTAGGGGATCTTTTCGAACCAGTACTGAAACTGAAACAGAAACTTCCCGCGGCTTTTCTCGAAAAAACAGAGAACAAGGACAAAGCGTCGCTGGCAGCCTATCGTGCCAAACGAAATTTCTCTCGCACCGCCGAGCCCTCGGGAAGCGAGAAGCCTTCTCGTGCAGGGAAGCGGGGCAAGAGCGGTGGGCTCCCTCGCTTTGTAATTCAGAAACATGCTGCGTCACATCTCCATTACGATTTTCGTTTGGAGATGGAGGGCGCGCTCAAGTCTTGGGCGGTTCCCAAGGGCCTTTCAACGGAGGTCGGTATCAAGCGGGCGGCATTCGAGGTGGAAGACCACCCCCTGGCGTACATGCAGTTCGAGGGAACCATACCCAAGGGACAATACGGAGGCGGTACGGTGATGGTGTGGGATATCGGCGAATACGAACTGCTCGGCGGGAGTCACAGCAGCGGAAACCTGAAACTTCGCCTGAAAGGCAAAAAACTGAAAGGGGAGTGGCACCTGTTCCGTGTCCACAGCGACGACGAAAAGCCGATGTGGTTGATCGCGAAATCAGGGGAAAGCTTGCCGGCCGTTTCGGCACGGCGCGACGACATGTCGGTGCTCACGCGTCGATCGATGGCGCGAATCGCGGAAGACAACGATGCCACCTGGCAAAGCGGACGCTCTGTCGCCGCGGCAAAACGAAAATAGTGGATCAGTGCTGAAGGTTAGGCTCCCGCCTCACCTGGTGAGCCGGTTTGTCCTTTCTGAGTCCGAGAAACACCGGTTGCCTCAGCATGCCGTCATCCGTCCATTCACCGAACTTAATTTGGGCGACCAACTTTGGTTCAAGCCACGTGACGCTTGCCATCTCCCGACGAGTCATCCCCTGGCCGAACCTTGAGCGCCGCTCCAAAGGCAAGTTTTTAAACGGACAATCTTCACGCTGAATTTTAAGGAATAAGCCGTGGAGTGACTTGAGGAGGTTGTGGTCGAATCCCGTGCCCACTTTCCCGGCGTACATGAGTTTTGAACCTTCGTAGTATCCCACGAGTATCGCGCCAAAATACGGCCGGCTGTTTCTAGGCGGGGTAAAGCCACCGATCACAAATTCTTGCTCGCTCACAATTTTGCATTTTACCCAAGCGCCTGAGCGCCGACCTGCTTCGTAGAACGAACCCGGTCGTTTGGCGATGATGCCTTCAAGGCCCTGCTTACGCACCTCCGCCAGCATGACGGCCGGTTCAATTTCAAATGCGGGTGAGATGCGGAGGCAGGGTGGAAGATTCTTCGATAGCTTCTGTAAAGCCTCACGCCTTTTCTCGATGGTGCTGTTCGCGAGCGACTCGCCGCGATGCGCCAACACATCGAACAAAAAGTAAACGATCGGGGGCCGCTGGCCAGAGAGGTCACGGCCTTGCAGAAGCTGGAATCTTGACTTGCCTGCACCGTCGAGCGCGACGATTTCGCCGTCCAAGATCGTATTTTCAAGATCGAGAGACCGAAGCGCTTCGGCGATTTCAGGATAATCCGCGGTCAGCGGCTTGTGATTACGAGACCAGATTTCCACCTGCTCTCGGTTGAGCACCGACAAAGCGCGATAACCGTCGAATTTGATTTCGCAGAACCAGGTGCCAGAAGGAACGGCGGCGCCGAGCGCTTTCATCGGCTCCACAAATTCGACGGTCGTCGGGCTTTGCTTTGCTCTTTTTCGTGTAGTGCTTGCTGCGCCCATAACGTGTTGATCAAACAGCAGACCATCACAGTCGATGAGAGTTGCACGCGACGGTGCTGCGCCGCTGGTGCGGCATAGGAGCGGCGCCTGATCGCGCGCTCGGGAGAATCGCGAGACGTGGCGTCCGCTTGGGAAACGAACGTTTCTCTTCCGTTGAAAGACGGTCGAACCAGCTATGAGCGTCATTCGCATTGGCATCTCCGGTTGGCGTTATGCTCCGTGGCGCGGCGTTTTCTATCCCAAAGATCTCCCGCAAAGAGCCGAGTTGGAGTATGCGTCGAAGGTTCTGCCTTCGATCGAGATCAACGGATCGTTCTATTCGCTGCAGACACCGTCGAGTTATCGCGCTTGGGCCGAGGCCACGCCTTCGACGTTTCAGTTTTCGGTAAAATGCCCGCGCTTCATTACCCATATCAAAAGGTTGAAGGACATCAGAGTACCGCTGGCGAACTTCTTCGCTTCGGGAGTACTGCGGCTGAAGGAAAAGATGGGCCCTTTGCTTTGGCAGTTTCCACCTTCATTCCGTTACGATGAAAAGTTGCTCGATGCGTTCTTTGAACTTTTGCCGCGGACGACGATGGGTGCAGGAGCACTCGCTCGTGAGCACGACGATCATCTGCGGGCTCCTGCCTGGTTGAAGGTCGACGAAGACATGCCGATTCGGCACGTGATGGAAGTGAGGCATCGATCGTTTGAAACGCCTGCGTTTGTGGAACAGCTGCGCCGTCACAAGATCGGTCTTGTCGTGGCAGATACAGCTGGACGTTGGCCTTTCATGGAAGACGTGACAGCAGACCTTGTTTATATTCGGTTGCATGGCGATAGCGAGTTGTACGTCTCGGGCTACACCGATGCAGCGCTGGCGCAATGGGCGGAAAAGATTCGAAAATGGAGTAAGGGGACCGAATCGAAAGATACAAGAACGCTGGCCAAGCGGTTGCCAGCCCGCAAATCCGGCCGCGACGTCTTTGTCTACTTCGATAATGATGTGAAAGTTCACGCGCCCTTCGACGCCCTCAAGCTCGCTGCGCTGCTCGGCTTACGCGACAGCGCGGAATTGCCGAAGGGCGACGTGCAGACTCCACCCAAAGCCAGGAAGAAAACGCGTGGTCAGGCCTGACCCCGCGGAGATCCAGCCAGACCGTCGGCCGGACTTGTCTTGGTGAGAAGGACGGCGAGCACTTCAAACGAACCCAGGAGGACGTGAGGAATCCACACCTCGTTCGAAAACGCGAAAAGCCAGGGCGAAAGCGCAAGCAGTACACCGTTGAAGACATCCAGCAGAAGATGAAACTTGAAGGGCAGGATCTTGAACAGGCCGAGCTCGTAGTTTGTCATCAAGCTATACACGAACGCTGCCAAACCAAGGACCATCGATATCCTCTGCTCGACCCCGCCCGTATCGAAGCCGAAGAGCTGGGGGGCAAATATGAGGAGCAGTCCCACCACATAATCCAACACGCCGTGAACATGCCGGGGAATGATTTGCATCCGCAGAATGTACTCAACAAGCGAGTGCTCTCCATAGGTGCTCGTTCACTCTTCCGGTACGGAAAATATACGGTGTTTAAGAAGGCCGTGTATTTTGCATCGCAGGTTGGCTTTGAAATCCTGACTTCCGATCAGCTGTCACGAAAATACACCGATGGCCGGAGATCGTGTGCTGGATAATTTAGAAAGATGTTACTTCAACAATTTGGTGCGCCAGGAGACGATGTAGGTGAGTTCCTGATACGGAGGTTTCCGTGAAGACTAACAAAAATAAAACCGCTGAGGTGCTCGTCATCGCCGACATGCAGACAGCCTTTTCCGTACCGCCCAAAATGGTTAACCGAGTCCGGAACTACGCTGAACGTTTTCCACGCCGGGTATTCACACGATTTGTGAATCCGCCGGGATCACTCTTTCGCCGTAAACTTAAACAAAGCTCCTGCGAACCGGGTTCCGCTGATCTTGAGCTCGTGATCGAGCCACGGCGCGGCGATATCGTCCTCGAGAAATCGGGTTATGGTTTAACCCAAAAAATCACATTCGGCGCCTCAAGGCCTCGGGAGTGAAGCGCGCCATCGTGTGCGGCGTTGATACCGATGCGTGTGTGCTGGGCGTGATGTTTTCCCTTTTTGACGCAGGCATCGAACCCCGCGTAAAAAAGGACCTCTGCTCGAGTTCTACCGGACTTCACCGCGAAGCCATGAAGATTCTCCACGAACAATTTCCACAGCCAATATAAGCTAACGCGCCTAGCATGAGGGAATCCTCCATGTGTTGAGGAGACGGCGCGAGGATGGCGGCCGCCACGCTTATATATACTGTGAAGCATGGGTTATATAGCCGCAATTGTTCTGGTTTTAGCGATCATCATTGGATTGGCGATGCTTCTTACACACCGACGCCGCGATAGGAGCGGGCTTTTGGGGCCATCGGTAACCCCGTCGATTCCCGCGGCAGATGAACCAACCCCAGGCAATTCGACAATGAGTTCTCCCGAACAGGCAGAGGCCGCGCGCCGCAAAGTTCCGCCCGCCTGAGCTCAGGTCGGTTTGAGGTCGGCGATTTCCATTCTTTCGAGCGAGTTTTCAGCAGGCCCGGCCATGACTTCACCGGTGGCGTGAAAACGAGAACCGTGGCAGGGACAGTCCCAAGTTTTCTCAGCCACGTTCCAGCCCACAATACAGCCTAAGTGCGGGCATACGGCTGAACAGGCGTGGAGGTTTCCCTGACCGTCTTTGTAGATGGCGGTATGTTTGCCTTCGATGCGAATGACAGCGCCCTCGCCTGACTGCAGGCTTTCTGGATTGCGATTGGCGTCCTTCGAGAGATGACCACAGACCAAATGCACCGGGAAATCTTTGTTTTCGGCAATGTAGGTGAGCGCGCCACCGAGAACCTTCGCTCTGCCCGGTCTGAAGAGCTCCGCCCAATCATTCGGCCGTCCAGACACGAAGTCAGTGGCCATGATCGCGCTCAATGTGCCGAAGGTCATCCCGTTGCCGGCGAAACCCGTGGCGATGAATTGGTTTTCGCTCGTTTGGCCAATGAACGGCAGCCCGTCGCTGGTTTCAATCACTTGGCCTGACCAACGTGTGGCGACTAATGCGCCAGGTACAAAACGGTGCAGGTCTGCTTCGAGTTCGCCGAACCTTTTCTCGGTCTCCAGAACCTGGCCGGTTTTATGGTCGGCGCCGCCGAAAATAATATAATCGTGGTCGCCTTGGCTCTCCACCCGCAGGTGACGGTACGGATCTGCAGTATCCCAGTAGAGCGCAGACGGAATGGTGCCCCGAGATACCGTCGCGCCCAGAACGTAGCTGCTGTAGGGCGCGAGCTTCGTCTGAAACATGAGTGCACCGAGGGTGCTCGACACGCCTGCGAGAGGCGTGTGCGTGGCAATCACTACGAATTTGCTCCGTACGGTTCCGCCACTCGTTTTGATGGTGAGAGGTTTATCGGTTATCTCGGTTACGCCGCTCTCTTCGAAAACGTAGGAGCCACTGCCCGGTATATGAGCCACAAGTGCGGCCAGGTACCGCAAAGGATGAAATTTTGCTTGGTTCGGAAAAACGACGGACGGTTTGCCGAAGTAGGGGCCGCTCTCGCGGAACTCAGAGGGGATTCCCAACTCGGCGGCGAGATTCGCCTCATCCGAAATTTCCTTCTTGTCGTCGTCTGAAGCGGCGTGAAGCACGCCCGGCACCCATTGGAAGTGACAATCGATTTCCAAGGTATGAACCAACTCGTAGATCTTAGAAATTCCCATGGCTCCGGCTTGCCAGACGGCGCGTGCGGCGGAGCGATCAAAATCTTTCGCGACCCCGCGCAGCCGCGCGTCGGGCATGCAGGTAAGGTGCGCCGTCGTGCTGCCGGTGTCTCCCTTGCCGCATCGTTCACGCTCAATCAGGGCAACCTTCAGCCCACGTTGCTTCAGAAGGTAAGCGGTAGTGACTCCGGTGATACCGCCCCCAATTACGGCGACATCCACGTTGATGTCACTGCTCAGCTTGGGGAAATGCGGTGTCTCAGCCGTTCGGCGCCAATATGAAAGCGTATCCATGAAGTTTGTTCCTAGGCGTTGTAGTCGGCGGTCGAAAACGCGTTGACCCGAGCCGACAACTGAAGCTATCCCGCCGCGGAGGGACGGACCTCACGTCTGGGTGTTTTCGCGCTTCTGGTCATGCTGCTGCCGCATCAGAGGGCACACGGGCGAACTTGATCGCGGGAGAAAGGACCTCAAGCGCAGGCGGAGGTCGGTGCAAACGTGGCTGCCGTCCGGCAGGACGCGGCGGCCGTTGCCGGTGCTTGCTGGACGCTTTGGTTTTTTGGGGGTTAGCCATGGGTAGAGCTTTGAAGCGCTCCGGCGCAGCACGGGCGCCGGAGCTCTGGTTAACGACTTCGGGTAATTTAACGCTCCCGGCGGCCTACGGTAGATTCATCGGTGCTGCAGATATCCTCAGCGCCAGCGTCCGCGAAAATATTTTTTGCGCGTGCGATCTGGTCGGAATCTTCGGCGTGCACCGAGATGAGCAAGTTACCTTTGGCGATTTTGCCGTCGTACCGTTTCGCTTCGATCTCGGGAATCCCCATTCCGATCAAAGCACCCGTTATACCGCCAAGAGCTGCACCTGCGGCCGCGCCGCTCAACGCCGCGACAATCGGGCCCGCCGCAATGAAGGGCCCGACGCCGGGTATTGCAAGTGCGCCAATTCCGGCGATCCATCCCAACGCGCCCCCGATGACGCCACCTGTGCTTACACCAGCCACGGCACCTTCGGGTGCCTTGGTGTTTTTTGTGTGGGCGAAGTCGCGCGTCGTTTCCTTGTCGGGAAAAAGAACGGAAATGTCGTCGTTCGCGAAATTGGAAAGTTTGAGTTGATCGATGATTTTCTCGGCTTGGGGCCGGGAGCTGGCGATGCAGAATACGGATTTCTTAGACATGGTGTTTCCTTCTTTTGATCGGTTTTGTAAGAATTACTTTTGAGACGTATCTTGTGTGGCGACTTCGATCTGGTCGTCTACGCGGTGTGCAAATTTGGCGGCAATCTCATGGATCTTCTGTTGCTCCGCCTTTGAATTTACCGGTCCACGCAGCGTCGTCTTGCCGTCGACGGTGATGATTTTCACGTTTTGCGCGTTGACGGAAAGTCCTTCTGTATCCACCACGGCCTTACGGATCTGCTTTGTAATTTCCAGATCTCGGGAATTGTTGCCTTGGTCGACCGGCGTGAGGGTTTTGAATTCGCGATCACGCGTGTTTCTCGCTGTGTTGTCCGCCTCGGCCATTGCTGTGTGGTCGGGCACCATGTGTTCCTCCGTCACGATCCCGAACGAGCTATTTAAGTTCTGAGCGTACTCCGCGCTGGAGAAATCAGGATGTTCGCGCGGGCCAAAGTGCGGAGCGTTTTTAAGAGATTCCTTGGTTACGTCCATTCGCGCCAATTTCTCGTCGGGAAGGAGCATTATTTTTTGCGGTGGCACCGCGGTGAAAGAATTCCCCATGCCGAGGAATCCCCCGGTGGAGAGGATTACTGCCGTGATGCGCCTGCTTGCCAGATCGACGACCAGGTCTTCCGTAGAGCCCACTTTTTCGTCCTGCGCATTCTTTACGGTAATGCCGACGGCCTTCGACGCGCGCACGACGTTTCGCTTTCCTGAATTGTCGTCATTGCGCGCGAGCTGCGAGAGATTGCTCACCGTGGAGTTGGCCGTTCGATTTTTCGCGAAAAAGCGGGTCGACTCGTCAGCGCGATCGCTGTCGTAGAAAGAATCCCACTGACTAAGCTCCAGCGTCGGAGCGGCTTTGAGCTGCTCTTTCGAAAGATCTATGCGGAGAAGTTTATTCGCGCGCTCGAAGTTGAAACTATCCGGGGGAATGGCGATGTAACGTTCACCCAAGGACACGACACCACCGGAGCCCATGATGACGTGTAAGAGTTTACCAGAGGTGAGCTCGATGGCCAGATCTTCCACCCGACCCAGGTTTTCTCCGCTTTGGTTCTCGATCTTAGTTCCGATAAGTTCGCTGCTCTTGAACACAGTTTCGTTCGGCGCCGCATGGCAGGACAAAGCCACCACCACGGCGGCCGCGAGGCACAAGAATTTTTGAGATGAGGTATTCATGGAGATTTGTGATTATGCTGCACGTTGCCTGTGGAAGTTTTTCAGGACGCGGTCGGAAGCATGGGGTGCTCCGGGTCAAACTCCGGGATCTTCAGGCCGGCCGCGTAGGCGCGGACGCGGAATTCGCGTTTTGCGTAATCCAATTCGGAGAGGTATTCGCGCCAAGCCGCGGCCCATTCGCTCAGAACGGCGGCCAACGATTCGGAACCGAGGAGCGCGGCGTCTTCGGCTGCGTCGTTAACTTGGAGTTGGATATTCAGCGCCACCCGCTCGAGCGTGCTAACCACTCGAATGCCGATAAGATCCCAACCACTGTCTTCGATCTTCGTGAGCAAAGAACGAATTTGGATCGTCGCTCCTGAAATGGGTGTGCGGCACGCGCTGCGCAGAGAGATTCCCGTGCGCCGTATCGCGTCGGGCAGACTCGGCAAACAAGAACAGCCCGCGTGAATGAGGCCGTTGGCGAGATGACGCAACGTCTTTTCCGAAATCGGCAGCGAGTCGCAGAGCAGCTGTCCGATTCGGCAAATTTGCGACGACGCGGTGTAGAGGGCGTTAAGATTTTCGACGAAGAGATCGAAAAGGTTCGGTGACGTGGCGGCCGAATTGCCGTGAGGTCTTGGTGAGGAACTCCAGATACCGCTGAGGTGTTGAATCTGTTCAGAGGTTGACGAATAGGGGAGCAACATGATCTTTGAGGTTTTGGGGTTAAAATGCGCGTGAGAGGGTGACCGAGCCGAAGTCGTTGTAATCCTCCACTTGGGTTTCGAACTCGCGTGTTCGGCGGACGACGCTGAATGTGACCTGCCATGCGCCGGCGATCAGCCCAGCGCCTGCGCTCAAGTCGGCGACGAACCGCTCTTTTTTCACGGAGGGGCTGTCCCGAAAGGTGTTTCCGTCGAGAAATATGTCTCGCCCGACCGCACGACCATCGGCTGCGGCGAAAACGAAGAGGCTGAAATTGCGACTCATCGCCACACGAGGATCGAGATCGTCAGTCGGCGCGCCACCGACGCTTCCTGCCCGGGCAAGCTGGACCCCGAAATCACTCGGCAAATTGATACCAAACCGAAAAGTACCGCCAAGGTTGGCGTAGGTTTGGACGTTGCCAAGACTGAGACCTGCGTGGGGAATCAAGTCCACTCCGAGTGTGTTGGACAGCGCACGACCGTAGAACCGCCAGCGGCGTTCATAGATCAAGTTTACTCCGGCTTCATCGTGGAGTTGCTGGCCCCAGCCACGTGGACGCGGGCTTCCAATCCACTCGTGCACGAGTCGCTGCGTGCCTTCCGCTTGGCTGTGCGGCCCAACGATGCCAGCCTGGATTGATACTGTATCTGACGTCGTTAGCGTTTTGCTCACAAAGGCTATTTCGATATAGGCCCACCCGGCGTACGGCCTGTCCAGAGGGTCAGGAGTGGGGGTCGAGATATTTTGAGGCGTGTACATATTTTGACCGACGGCTAATCCGAAATTTTTCTGCGTACCCGGCCGATTCACGAACGGAAGCAACCCCACAAAAGTCTTCCGCCACCCCTCTTGGGCCCACGAGGTGAGGTCGGCTGAAAGCCACGACAGCTTCACCCCGTTGGTGTAATGCTGGTCTGTTCCACTGAAGACGTCGTTTTCAAAGTAGAGCGTCATCACCGGCGCCGTGCGGGCGCGAGTGGAAGACTCTTCCGCTCGTGCGCCGCACAATGTCCAGATGGCAAGCGTCGCAACGCAAAGTCGCCTCATTTCCCGAGGAGTCGCGCGATGAAAAAGATGACGATTGCGCCGATAAGTCCGCCACCAAAAAGCATATATAGTAATGAATACCCGATAGCGGCGAGTGGGAGTGCGACAAGTAGTAATGCGTCCATAGTATATATTTTCTTTAAGGGTTACGTGGTATATTTTAGTTCGCGCAAGACGGTCCCGTGAAAAGGCGCTTGCGATTGTGCACTGGAAAATCTTCGAAGGCTTCGCCTGCAGGAAATCGTTTGCTCGCGGTCGCTGTGGCAGGCCGATTTTCAGCGGAATGGGTTTCGGCGAGCCGAGATGCGGCGAGACTGGATTGGGCAAGAGGCATGTGTGGCAGTAGATGCGTGCCCTGTGCCATCTCGCTCCTGTCATCTTTAATTCGCTGATGAATAAAGACAAGAGGAGCTCACGTGGGAAGTTTACCGGCGGCTATATCGGGCGAAATGCAGCGACGGCTAATAGCGAGGTGGCAAATTGCGATGATATACAGACGGTTGATCGCGGAACTTACCTGATGGTGAAGCGACTATATAATAATTATCTATATATAATTTAGCCAATCCGTAATGACTCTCTCAAAACAGCCTATTTTTAGGAGACAGAGGAAGCGGCTCCCCGTTGCTTGTGTCCGAGCTATTCGAATATCATGTTCACCGCGCAACTAGAAGGCGTTGAGTCCGTACCGCATCAGGAAGCAGATCCGCGGGGACAGCGCGCGCGTCAGTACGAAGCACCCACCGTTCTGGTGGTCGATGACGAAGAGTCTGTGCGCCAGGGCTGCGTTATTGCGTTGAAGTCCGACGGATGTGTTGCAGTGGGCGAGGAATCTTCTTTGACGGCACTGGAACGTTTAAACATCGCGCACGAAGCCTACGACGTCCTCGTTCTGGATTACGCGATGCCCGAACTCGATGGTGTTTCTTTGGCAGCGCGTTTGGATGCTGGAAGGCGCCCGCCCATCGTTCTGACGAGTGCTTATGGTGACGGCAAGGTGGCGCTCGCCGCGATGCGGAGCGGGATCTGGGATTTCTTGGCAAAACCCCTTGTGCCCGCCGAACTCAGAAGCGCTGTGCGTCGGCTGTATTCACGATCACACCGGGCGGCTCCACTGACGTACGTGGAGAAAATACTTCGATATTGTAACAAGTGTGAGTGGGACCTTGCACTTCAAGACATTGATCACTGGCGTTCTTTTGAGTCGTCGGAAACGGCTGAATTGCTTGCTGGTTTGATCTACCAAGTGATCGGCGACGAACAGAACGCAGCGATCGCTTTTCGTCATGCTCGTTGGTGGCCGGGCTGGCACCAACAAGGTGTTGAGATCTGGGCCGAGTTGAATCGCCGTTTTGGCCGATAAGTAGAGGTTCGGCTGTTCGGCTGGCATATTGCCAGAGCATGTCGTAGCCATCGGGCAAAATGCCCAGAGAAAGAGAAGAGGCAATAAGGTGCTATAAACGGAAGTCAGCGGAAAACACTAACTTATAAAAAGGACGAGTAGTTGGCATCGAGCTTGCGAAGGGGAGGGCACAATCAAGAACGCACATGCTCGAAACCATCGCTATCATCTTACTCGTGTTGTGGCTATTGGGGTTGGTGTCGTCGTACACGCTGGGTGGGTACATCCACATTTTGCTGGTCCTGGCCATCGTGACGATCCTGATCCGAGTGATTCGCGGGCGGGACCCGCTTTGAGAGAAGAACCAACCTAAATCTGCAAAAACATGTCTAGAATATTTTCAATCTTGCTGTTGGTGGTGGGGGGAATCTTGTTGGCCTACGGGCTGAATTCCTCGGACTCGCTGAGCTCGCAAGTGAGTGAAGCGGTGAGTGGAACACCGACCGACCGGAGCATTTGGCTGATCGTGGGCGGAGTGGCCGGCTTGGTGGCCGGAGGGCTGGGGCTCATGTTGAGGCGTCAACCATAACAATAAAAAAGCACTAAGGAGAACAAAGACCATGGATACGACAGCAACTTTTGATGAAGGCAACCAGACGGTGGAAGAGCTCAAGGCGCTGCTGCGCGAAGCCGAAGCGGCTTTGGCCAACGTCGGAAGCCAAACCGGCGAGCAAGTCAGCAACCTGCGCGAGAAACTGCGTCAGGCCTACGACGAGAGTAAAAACAAGCTCGGCGAAGCCGCCGACTACGCCCGCCGACAAGCCGCCAGAGCCGACGAAATGGTGCGGGCCAACCCGTACGCCACCGTCGGCATCGCCACCGCTGCCGGCCTCCTCGTCGGCTTTCTCATCGCCCGCTCCTGCTCGAGCCGCGGTTGAGCTGGTGTGCTCGGAGGATCGCGCCTGTCGGTTTACCGAAACGTTTGTTAGGTCTTAAAATGTCAAAGCAAACTACTGATTCGACTAAAAAGCCGGGAATCGCTTCTTCTTCATCGCTCCAAGAGAAGCGTTTTTCGTCAGGAGCTGTTTTCCTCATTACTACGATATCTCCAGCCATTGGGTGCAGGCGGACGATTCACGCTCTTATTGGGTCGTTGGCTGCCACAAAACTTATCAGAATCGCGTAAACGTTTTGGCGGGTGGGGTCGTGTTTATGCAGTTGTTTCATGCGCCGAACTTCGCCGCTCTTTATTGCGAACGCCACAAGTTAAGTCCCGACCGCTATTTGACGTCGGTTTTCCGGAAAGCGTTGTATCCCCATGTGCGCTACTTAGGGCTCGCGTTTCTATTCTCTGCGAAATTTGCGATTGATCGCGAATTCATCCGGCAAGTCGGCCTTGTGAACAGCATGGCCGAATATATAGAACTCGAAAACAGCTACCGTCGGGTGATCACGCATTTTTCTGCAATTCGGCGCAATTTATATTTAAGGGTCAGCTCCCGGCGTATTCGACAATTGGTGGCAACATACCTGTCTGAGCGGCGAAGCCACCGTTCTCGGTGACGATACGGCAAATACAGCAAGTTTTTGGAGAACCGATTCGCTTTTTTGCTGTTAATAGCGTTCGTGGTGCGGTCGGGAAACTGGTGCGGCCCAAGCTGCAGGCAGATCCCGAGCGCGCCTCACATTTTAATCACTACACGTACGGATGGCTATGAAAACTACTGGAGACGCCCATAACCGCCCGATGCGCATTCTCGTCGTCGATGATCAGCGCACGGTGCGGCTCAGCCTCTCGCAAGCGATACGGGCTGAGGGCTACGAAGTAGACACAGCGGACAGCGGGAGGGTGGCTTTGTTGAAATTGCAGGAAGATCGGTTCGACCTGGTGATACTCGATCTTCGCCTGGAAGGTGAAGCGGACGGACTCGATTATCTGGCGAAACTCCAGAAAATCACGCCGGGTTTAGCGGTGATTATTAGTACGGCGCACGCATCGATCGATACTGCTGTGGAAGCAATGCGGCGCGGCGCGGCAGATTATTTGGAGAAACCGTTCACGCCGGAACAGCTGCGGACGGTGCTGGCTCGCGTCGAGCGCACGCAAAGGCTCAAGCAGCGAGCCGAAGGACTTGCCGATCAAGTGGTGCGCAATTCTCCACCGCCGGACTTTTCGTCATCTGATCCCGCGATGAAAGCGGTGATCGACATGGTTGAGCGCGCGGCGACCACGCGTGCAACGATTTTGTTTCTCGGGGAAAATGGAACCGGCAAAAGTCAGATGGCCCGGCATGCGCATGAGACGAGTGCGCTAGCCGACGGACCCTTCGTGACGGTGAGTTGCCCGAGCTTGTCTCGCGAACTTTTAGAAAGCGATCTGTTTGGTCACGTCCAAGGTGCGTTCACCGGTGCGGTGAAAGACAAATGGGGTAAGGTGGAAGCGGCGCGCGGCGGAACCTTGTTTCTCGATGAGATCGGTGAATTCCCGGCGGAGTTGCAACCGAAGCTCTTGCGGCTGTTGCAGGAGCGGACGTACGAACGCGTGGGCGATACCAAGACCCGTGTCGCTGACGTGCGGGTGATGGCGGCGACGAATCGCGATTTGGCCGCAGCGGTGAAAAACGGCACGTTTCGCGAGGACCTCTATTACCGGTTGAATGTGATTCCGGTGACGGTTCCGCCCTTACGGGAAAGACCCGGTGATTTGGTTCGGCTTGCGCAGAGCTTCCTTCGGTTTTTTGCGGATGACACCGGCCGACCGGTTCAACGGTTCAGTGCTTCTGCGCTTGCCGCGATTCGTGCCCACCCGTGGCCGGGAAATGTTCGCGAATTGCGAAACGCAATCGAGCGCGCGGTGATTTTGTCGCGTGGCGAACAACTTGAAGTCGGCGACCTTCCGGTCGAACTGGGCGCCTCATCCCGCTCGGGATCGGTTGAACTCGGCGCGCTCGTGTCCATGGACGCCATCGAGCAGGAACACATTCGGCGCGTCATCGCTCGAACGGTTAAGTTCGAGGAAGCCGCGATGGTTTTAGGGATTGATGTCGCAACATTGTATCGGAAGCGGAAGCGCTGGGCTGCCACGGAATCTACTCCCCCGATCCCGACCGTCGCATCATGAAACGCTGGAGCTTGGTCAGTGGGTTGACGATCATCCTGCTGCTTCTGCTCGTGCTGTGCGGCTTTTGCGTCTGGACCGCGCGTACACTCACGAGTGAAGTGGACCAAGTTCTTTCGAGCGACTTCACGGCGATCCGCACTTTGCGAAATATTCGCGGTTCAGTGTCGACCGTCGACGCCCAATATCGTTCGAGCACGAGTGTGGACGATGTCTATCGATCGCGCGATTTGTTCGATCACGAGCACGCGGCGGTGCAGAAAGCCTTCGCAGAGGCTCAGCTCATTTTTGGCGGTCGCGACGAGTTAAATCCACTGATGACGAAGCTTGACGCGCTTCTTAAAGACTATTTTTCCAGCTATGAAGTTTACTTCAGCCTGACCGCGGCGGAGTCAGATCGTTTCAAAATGCTGACGCGTAATCTTGCGCAATCGTCAGCAGACATCACGACCACTCTCAACGATATCGCCAATATCACTGATAACTCGATTCTCGCGAGACGTGCGATCGCGATGTATCGGGGACGTCGCGTGGTCATCGTTGCGCTGGCAATCGCCATTCTCTCGCTGGGATTATATATCTGGACATCGGTTCGACTCACGCATGCGGTTTTTGAGCCTTTGCGGCATTTGCGAGACTCGATCGTGAAAGTCGGCCAGCGGCAGTTCGATCTCATCGTGCCGCTGAAAGGAGGGGATGAGCTCGCGCAGATCGCTGAAACGTTTAACAAAATGGCGGCAGAGCTTCGCGCTTACGTTGCCGAGAGTGATCACCGTGTCATCGAGGCCAATCGGATCAGCCGGGCGATTTTGGAGGCGTTGCCTTATCCAATCTATATCGTCGATGACACTTTTAAAGTGAAACTGAAGAATCCGCGCGCCGCCGAGCTTAATGACGCTTTGGGGATTTCCGGTGAAATTCCCACGGCTGTTCGTAAATGCATTGATAATGCTGCCGCAACGGGACGGGAGTTGATCGGCGACGATCTCGCCTATGCGGTGGAGTTGGCGGATCCCGATGGTTCGCCCTCTGGTTCTCTCACGTATCTGCCGCAAATCTTCCGCATGGCGGCCGCTGGCGGAGGCACGTCCGGCTGGGCGGTGCTGTTGATGGATGTCACGAAAATGCGGCAGTTTGACCAAGCCAAGACGAAAGCGATTTCGACGTTGGGGCATGAGGTGAAGACGCCCATCACGAGCATCCGCATGACGCTGCATCTTCTCCTTGAAGAGAAAATCGGACCGCTGACCGCGGATCAACGAGAGTTAGTATCGGCCGGGCGCGATGACTGCGAAAGATTGTTAACCGTGCTTCATGCATTGCTGGAACTCGCGCGGTTTGAGGGACGCAGCGTGGAGATGCGTTTGAAGCCAACTGAGCCCGCCGCTTTGCTGATGGAAGCGGAGGCGACGCACGGAGGCTATCTTCGTGGGAGCGCTGCACCGTTTGCCGTAGAAGCGGGTCCGCCCGGGCTGCCTTTGGTGGAAGCGGACGCGATTCATGTCGTGAGAGTTTTAGGAAATTATTTATCCAACGCTGCGAAATATCGGACGCCCGGCACCCCGGTCACGATGAAAGCGGCTCCCCGCGCGGATGGTTTTGTGCGGTTCAGCGTGCACAATCACACGGCGCGCCCGCTCACCGAGGCCGAGCAAGCCCACGTCTTCGATCCCTTTTATCGTCGTAAAGGTGAAGGCGCAGAGGGAACGGGACTCGGTCTGACGATTTGCCGCGAGATCGCGATCGCACACGGCGGTCGTGCGGGGGTTTGGTCCGAGGGCGACCAAGTGGAATTTTACATCGATCTCCGGCAGAGCAAAGTGACGGCCGAGGTTGTCGCGGCAACCTGAGCAAATCATTTGCCTCAAGGGCTTTTTCGACCACCGGGAGATTACCCGATGGCATAATGCGAAATCCGGACATAGCCATCGGGCAAAATGCCCAGAGCGAGGGAGCAGGTGAAGGGAGCTTAAAAACGTAAGTGACCGTTTTGTAGGGAGTTAATAAAAAGGAAGGGTAGTTGGCATCGAGCTTGCGAAGGGGAGGGCACAATCAAGAACGCACATGCTCGAAACCATCGCTATCATCTTACTCGTGTTGTGG
This sequence comes from Nibricoccus sp., assembly GCA_047600805.1. GTDB lineage: Bacteria > Verrucomicrobiota > Verrucomicrobiia > Opitutales > Opitutaceae > JADKHC01. The sequence continues at coordinate 1,937,395 of JASGKG010000001.1, read as the reverse complement.
CTATTGGGGTTGGTGTCGTCGTACACGCTGGGTGGGTACATCCATCTTTTGTTGGTACTGGCGATCGTGACGATCCTGATCCGAGTCATTCGGGGGCGCGACCCACTTTGAGACAAACCAACCTTAACCTGGAAAACATGTCTAAAATATTTCCAATTTTACTGCTGGTGGCGGGGGTAATTCTTTTGGCTTACGGCCTAAATTCCTCGGATTCGTTGGGCTCGCAAGTGAGCGAAACGGTAGGTGGAACACTGACCGACCAGAGTATTTTTTGGCTGATCGTGGGCGGAGTGGCCGGCTTGGTGGCCGGAGGGCTGGGGCTCATGTTGAGGCGTCAACCATAACAATAAAAAAGCACTAAGGAGAACAAAGACCATGGATACGACAGCAACTTTTGATGAAGGCAACCAGACGGTGGAAGAGCTCAAGGCGCTGCTGCGCGAAGCCGAAGCGGCTTTGGCCAACGTCGGAAGCCAAACCGGCGAGCAAGTCAGCAACCTGCGCGAGAAACTGCGTCAGGCCTACGACGAGAGTAAAAACAAGCTCGGCGAAGCCGCCGACTACGCCCGCCGACAAGCCGCCAGAGCCGACGAAATGGTGCGGGCCAACCCGTACGCCACCGTCGGCATCGCCACCGCCGCCGGCCTCCTCGTCGGCTTCCTCATCGCCCGCTCCTGCTCTCACCGTGCTTGATAACACGTCCAAGTTTGGAGCGCTCCCGCCTGCTTCGGCGTCCTCGGATGGCGACCGGCCGCCCGTCTCTCCGATGAATATCGGATTCGCGCAGATTATTCCCGCCGCGAAGGTACTGATCGATGGGCTCAAACACCGGAGCCAGCTTGCAGCGGTAGAGCTTGGTTCGGCTCGAGATCATCTGCACAGAACGACGGTATTTGGGGCCATCGCCTTCATTCTCGCGTTGCTCGGCGCGTTCACTGTGAACTTCACACTTGTCGCCGCCGTTTGGGACCGCGCAGACCGAGCCTTGATATTAGGGCTGGTGGGGATCGGTTATTTAGTCTTGGCCGGGGTTTTCGGTTATCTGGTGGGCCGCCGGTTGAAAACGTGGACGCCGTGGAAGGAAACGGTGGAGCAGCTCAAGAAAGACCACGAATGCGTGCAGGATCTATTCCCGCCTAAACATTCCGCACCGACACGCCACTAATTTATGAACACCCAAGTTTCATCAGATCTTAGGGTAAAGCAGCTTCTACTGCTCTGCGAATTGGACCGCGTGCATTTGAAGTTAGCCATGAAGCCGAGTCCGTCGGCGGACCATACGATTGCGGGGATCCCCAACGCGATCATGAACAAAGCGCTTTCCTTCACGCAATTTTTGCCAGGCCGCATCGGGCAGCTCTCGCGCGGAATCGCGATTGGCTCCACCCTCTTTAGAATGGTTAGGCCGTTCGTCAAAGCATCACGTCTCAGTCGCTGAGACTGGGCGATATCACTCAACAAAATTTCACTACAAACCTGTATCACGAGGATCTAAATGAAAGTTAAGAACAACGTAAACGCATCGAGTGGTTGGCCATTTGCCACACCTGCCGGAGGGAAAAAAGTCAGTCGCGGTCTTTGCGGAGGATCCGAGGTGGCGGTTGTTTTCTTGGGCGCCGATCACCGTCTGTTGCACTTCACTCCGTCTGCGGAGCCTCTCTTGCCGACCTTGTTTCGCGACGATTCCGAAGATTGTGTCAGTGGTTCATTGCGCGACGATGTCGCGAGAATCGCGCGCTCTGTTTCATTTACTTTAAAAGGTTGGGAGGACCAGATCACGGGCGCCGACGGCCGAGCCTACGTCCGCCGAATTCAGCCGAATGCTAACGTCGACGGTTACGCTGACGGTTTGGTGGTTTCCTTCGTAGATATTACTGAATGCAAAAAGATGGAGGAAGCGCTGCGTCTTAACGAGCAGCGTCATCAGATCATTTTGGATGGGATCAAGGAATACGCGATCTTCATGCTCGACCTGCGCGGACGCATCGTGACGTGGACGCTGGCGGCGGAGCGTGTGCTCGGTTACTCTGCGGACCAGGTTCTGGGCAGGCGGATGTCCGTCATTTACGCTGCGAAGAGCGATCAAACGGGCGTGCTTGAATCTGAAATGAAACGCGCAATGCGCGGCAGCGTCAGCGAGGGGCACTGGTATGTGCGCAACGATGGTCACCGCTTCTGGGGCACGGGCACTCTTTACGCCTTCAAAGACAACGGTCGCGATGTCTCTGGCTTTATCAAAGTGGTTCGGGATAACACCGACCACAAATTGGCCGAGGAAAAAATGCAGGCCACGCGCCGTGCAGCTCGCAAAGAGGTCGAAGCCAAGGATTGCTTCCTCAGTAATGTTTCACACGAGTTGCGCACGCCACTCTCTGCCATCTTGCTTTGGACCAAGCTACTGTCTCAGCAAGACGGCATGAGCCAGCAGGAACTCCAGAAAGGGCTGCAGGCCATTCGCAGATGCGCAGAAGAACAGCAGGCGCTCGTCGAGGATCTCTTGGATATGTCTCGCATCGCCGCTGGCAAAATGCGGCTGGAGATGAATGTGATGGAGCTCGTTCCCATGCTCCAATCGGCGGTTGATTCGTTGCGACCTGTCGCTTGCGCGAACGGGTTGGAAATCGACGAGCAGTACGGAGAAGACATCGGCGCCGTCAATGGAGACCCGCATCGGCTCAACCAGGTGGTCTGGAATCTCCTCACAAACGCGGCGAAGTTCACCCCGGCAGGCGGTCGCATTCTTGTCTCCGCTGAACGTGAAGGTTCGGAGATCCTGATTAAGGTCACCGATAGCGGCAAAGGAATCTCGGCCGATTTTCTTCCGCACGTTTTCGACCGTTTCCGCCAGTCTGCCGATGCGGAAAAAAATCCGCGTCAGGGACTCGGCCTGGGTCTGTACATCACGCGCCAGCTCGTCGAGTTGCACGGTGGTTCGATCTCTGCTCATAGTTTCGGCGAAGGGAAAGGTGCCACGTTCACGGTGCGTCTACCCGCGGTTTCCAAATCGACGGAAGATGCGCCGGAAACGTCGAACTCCGCCGCCCTCGAAGAAACAGACGCTCTGGAGGACCTCCAACGCATCACCGACGAACTGGGTCTTCAACTGGCAGGTGCCGAATAGTTAGCAATTACGGAAAGTTAGCCAAACAACAACATGATCACGCCTACGAAAATGCCTACTTCAATCGAAACGCCCACCGCTTCCACTCCGCCTCGCCCCGTGGCAGGCACACAACATAAAATTTTCCTGGTCGAAGACCATCCAGTCACCCGCGCTGGTCTGAGCGCTCTCATCAGCCGCGAGTCCGATCTGACGGTGTGCGGTGAAACCGATGATGCTCCGTCGGCCATCAGCATGATTTCGACCCTGCGTCCAAACATGGTGGTGACCGATATTGCGCTGAAGAGCAGCAACGGCATCGAGATGATCAAAAACATCCTAGCTCTTGTGCCTAACCTCAGCATTCTCGCTATGTCGATGCACGACGAGCGAGTCTATGCTGAGCGTGCGCTGCGCGCGGGAGCGAAGGGTTACATCATGAAAAAGGAGGCGACCGAAACAATCGTTCCCGCCATTCGTACTATCCTTGGCGGCGGCATTTACTTGAGCGAGCGGATGAGAGGCAAACTTCTCTCCGGTCTTCTCGGCCGTCGCAAAAAAGAAGAGACGGTTTTCCCTCTGGAAACGTTGAGCGATCGAGAAGTCGAGGTCTTCCAGCTCATCGGCAATGGATTTACGACCAAAGAAATCGCACGGCGTTTGAAGCTGAGCCCGAAAACGATCGATTCTTATCGTGAACACCTGAAAATTAAATTGGGCCTGAGCAACGGAGCCGAACTGCTTCGTCATGCCATTCGGTGGTCGCGTTTGGAAGATACCGTCGAGAATTGACCTCCTTTCGCGGTCGTGGCGGACCTAGACCGCCGCCACGACTGGCTACTGAGATCCTGCGCTGGAAAGCGAATGAAGATTTACGTCACGAGCTGCGAAACGGGGCAGGGAGCGTGGCGCCATCAGGAGGAGTTGCTTAAAGGCTTGTGGCAGATTTCCAGTCGACGCCACTCGCTCTGCGATTCCCCTGACGAGGCGGACTTTATCGTCATCGGAAATCTGCGGGAGGAAAACGGCTATCAGAGTCTTCGCGAGAATCCGCTTGTGACGAGATTCGCCAACAAGTGCTTCGCGATCTCTGAAACAGACGAACCATTTCCTCTCCTCCGAGGCGTTTATACCTCGGCGTACCGCGGCCTGTACACGCTTTCTCGCTTTCGTTCGGGCGCCTACAATCTGTATCATCCGGATTTCCGCAACCCGCACGTGGAACGCCACCCTGGCGACGCTTTCAACCAAACAAAAAAATACCTCTATTCATTTGTTGGGCGTAGGTGTCATCCCGTTCGTGAGAGGTTTTTGGCCTGCGGAACTCGGCGTCCCGACGTGTTGATTCAGGACACCTCGCATTTCAACCTTTTCACCCACGACCAGAATGGAAAGGACGCTCAGCAGCTGGAGTTCACGCGGATCGTGGAAAGCTCGAAATTTGTCCTTTGTCCTCGGGGGAACGGCGCCGCGAGCATTCGCCTTTTCGAAGCGATGAAGATGGGCGTCGCCCCCGTCATTATCTCAGACGACTGGTTGTTGCCGCGCGGGCCGAATTGGGCTGAGTTCGCGCTTTTCATTCGGGAGAAGGATATCGATCGCCTGGATGAGATCGTTTCAGGCCATGAAGGCAGGTTCCAACGAATGGGGCAGAAGGCGGCGGAAGCCCATGCGCGTTTTTTCGCTGACGATGTTTACTTCGACTTTCTGGTGGAGCAGCTTCGAGATATTCGCGACCATCAAGTGATCCCCGAAGCATTCTTTTGGAAAGTGAGAAATGCGCTGGCGTTCTGGGCGCGGTTGAAAAACGCGGCTCGACGCAGAATTTCGGTGCAACCCGCAGAACAGCGAAAGGCGAAAACGCCTGTGGACTCGGCGTTGCAGACGAGTTCTTCTACGGAAGCGTCGACGCCGTGAAACGCATACAGGGCGTTTGTGGTTCGGCTCAGCGTGTGCATCTTTTCTCATGAGGATCGAACGCGACTCCATGGGTGAAATGGCCGTGCCGGAAAATGCGCTTTACGGTGCTTCGACGCAACGGGCAGTTCTGAATTTTCCGGTGAGTGGCCATCAGATGCCTCAGGCATTTCTGCGTGGCCTCGGCTTGGTGAAGTTTGCGGGTGCCGTAGCCAACGGGGAACTGGGGCTTGTGCCGCAGAAAAAGGCGACCTCGATCGCTCAGGTGGCGCTGGAAATTTATGAAGGCCAATTTGCCGATCAATTTCCCATCGATATTTTCCAAACGGGATCGGCCACCTCAACCAACACCAACGTTAACGAGGTAATTGCAAATCGGGCCACTCAATTGCTGGGTGGTTCGAAGGCGGCTGATGAGCGTGTGCATCCCAATGACGATGTGAACCACGGCCAGTCCTCCAATGATGTGGTTCCCACTGCGCTTCACGTGAGTGTCGCGCTGGCTCTCAAAAACGAATTGAAGCCGGCACTCGATGGTCTGGCCGAAGCGCTCGAGAACCGAAGTTTGGCGTTCCAAAATGTCATCAAGATCGGCCGCACCCACCTTATGGACGCGACGCCGTTGACGTTGGGCCAAGAGTTTTCGGGCTACGCGTTACAGGCGAGAAAAGGCAGCGAGCGCGTCGGCAAAGCGATTGCTGCGCTCCAGGAACTCGCCCTCGGCGGCACGGCCGTCGGCACAGGTATCAACTGTCATCCGCGGTTTGCAGCCAAGGTATGCGAAATTCTTTCGCAGCGCTCGGGCATCCGTTTTGTCGAAGCCCGCAACCACTTTGAAGCGCAAGGAGGCAGGGACGATGCCGTCGAAGTGGCGGGACAACTTGCGACCATTGCGGCGAGCCTGACAAAAATAGCCAACGATATTCGTTTGCTTGGATCAGGACCGCGCAGCGGGCTGGGGGAATTGCGTTTGCCGACGCTTCAGCCAGGCAGCTCGATCATGCCGGGGAAGGTCAATCCCGTGATGAGCGAAATGCTCGTTCAGGTCTGCATCTATACACAAGGTCTCTGTCAGATGGTTGTGGCGTGCGGCCGCGACGGGCATTTCGAGCTCAACGTCACCATGCCCCTCGTCGCGTACGCGCTCCACGAGTCCGTCAGGTGCCTGGCCAACGGGGCTCGCGCTTTTACCGAGCGCTGTGTGCGCGGGCTGGAGGCTGACGAAGAGCGATGTGCTGACTTGGTCAAGCGTTCATTGATGCTGGTAACGGCGTTGAATCCACTGATCGGCTACGACCAGGCCGCCGCTGTTGCCAAAGAAGCATTCGCCTCGGGGCGAACGCTGCGCGAAGTGGTCCTTGAGAAAAAGCTGCTGGATGCTGCCACTCTAGACCGGGCTCTGGATCCGAGGACGATGATCGCTCCTCGCGGCACCGCTTGATCCCACCGTCTCTGGAACCGGAGGTCCTTGGAGCGCATTCTGTCGTTCTAGGAAGCGGCTAAAACGATTCCCGGGGCATCAGCAATGCGACAATTAAATTCACGCCGGCAGGCAAAAATACCAGCAACCACCTGTTCCGCCGTCGGCTTCAAAGCCGCATATGCCATTCTGAAGCGTAACCAAACGTTGAGCGATGGACAGCCCAAGCCCTTTCGTGCGCGTTCCATGAAGTCGCTCGAATGACACGAAAGGATCCGCGTTTTGTGAACGTGCGGCGATTGTGGAATTATCCCTTAGGTTGAAGCGATATTGATTGGTTGTAGCGTGCCAGTCCAAACGTAGGGTCTTTTTTGAACTGGTTTCGTCGAGAGTGTTCTCGATTAGAATCTTCCATACGAGGTTCAGCCACGCCGATACGCCAGTCACTGTCGGCCACGTTGTCGGTGTCACAATGGTCGTGTTCGTTTCTTTGATCCTGGGTTCCATCTGTCGGAGAACGTCGTCCACGAGCGGTCCCATTTGCACTTGGCTGAAGAGTGGCGGGCTGAGCGAAGCCGTCAGCGTAGTACCGACGTGGTCCACGATTTGCATAAACTCGCTGACAGACGCTTTGATGGTGTCTGCGGTCGAGGCGAAAGATTCTGGATCAGCAGCAAGTTCTCCCAGGACGTCGGCCGTCGTAAAGATGTAACCGACGGGAGATCGAAGATCGTGAAATACTCGGCGTACGACCGTCGTGAGGTCGCCCCGCAGACGTTGGTTCTCAGAGCGAAGTTCATGCACGGTCAGCGCTTGGCGAAGGAGCTCGGCGATAATCGAAACACTAGCTCTGCCTTCAGCTGTGGCAGCAACCGCATCGAGCGGTACGACCGTAAATGGCAGGAGGCCGCTCGATGGATCGAGAGCTTGTGCTTGTACCAATGAATGATCTCGGTCGAGTAGCAGCAGCGTGGGAATGTTTTCACCAGGCTGCACTGTCGATATTTCATCCACGGAGGCTGCTTCAACAATTTCCGGTGTTCCAAAAGCGCGTTGGGCGGCCTCTCTTGCCAGCTCTTGCACGGAGGGGGGCAGATGAAGCAAGATGACCTTAACGGCTTTCATGGGAGGCCGTCACGCTGGGTAGTGCGAAATGGTTTTGAAGCCGTTCGATTTGGACGCGAAGGTCGTCAATCCCGAACGGTTTCAAAATATAGCCGAACGCGCCCCGGCGGTGAGCCTCGTCGGCCACTTCCTCCTTCGTTTGCGCGGTGAACATCACGACTGGCAATTTCGTGCGAGCAACGATGTCCGACAAGAGCTCGAAACCATTCTCGTTGCCGAGGTTCACGTCGAGGAATACGGCATCGAAATGGTTTTCAGAAAGCATCGTTTTTGCCTGGGTTCCCGTTGCAGCGATCTGTGTTTCGCAACTAAGGCCTTTGAGAGCTACGGACGTGACGCGCGCCAAATTCGGCCGATCATCGACGACGAGAATTTTCATGACTCTGTGAAGCTGGTTCGTTTCGGAGGTCTTGGAGTAGCCGTCGGGGTGCATGTCGGTGCGACCCAACGGACGGAGTATGTTATGGGGGCTTCGCAAAGAAACCACTGAATTCGTTCACACAAACAGTACGGCTATTCCCATGGGCCTGTATAGGATGACACCCGATTGCTTTCCACACCCTGCTCGCCAGGCGGCCATTTCCGCTCAGCGACCGCGGTTTTCCTGGTTAGCCGCCGTGGGCAAAGCCTGGGAACAGTGTCATTCCGCCATCGACAAAAAGAGTGGCTCCGGTGACGTAGTCGGAGTGGTCCGATGCCAGCCAAGCTGCGATCCGGCCGATTTCCGCCGGCTCGCCGATTCGCTGGTAGGGGATGAGCTTCATCAAGCTTGCGTAGGCTTCAGGCGTAGACCACGCAGGTTCGTTGATGGGCGTTTTAATGGCGCCCGGCGCGATCGAGTTTACGCGAATACGGTGGGGGGCGACTTCTTGCGCGATGCTTTTCATCATCATGGCGACGCCGCCTTTCGAGGCAGCATAATTGACGTGCCCAGCCCAGGGGATCTCTTCGTGAACGGAACTCATGCAGATGATTTTTCCGGCCGAACATGACACATCAGTGCGCACCCCGCGGCGTAGAAACTCGCGGACGGCTTCGCGCGCACAGAGAAATTGTCCGGTCAGGTTTATATCGATCACCTTGCGCCATTGTTCGAGCGACATATCGACGAGGGCTGCATCGTGCTGCACACCTGCATTCGTTACGACGATGTCGACAGTTCCCCAGCTCTCGATGACGCGCCGGAACATTCCTTGCACTTCGGCCTCCTGGCTTACGTCGGCGCCGATGACCATCGTGCGTACGCCTGCGTGCCGTGCCTCGTCTTCTGTCGCGCGTGCGCCTTGTTCATCGTGGGCATAGTTGATGGCGACATCCGCGCCTGCTTGCGCTAGGGCGATGGCGACTGCCTGGCCTATCCCCGAACTGCTTCCCGTCACCAAAGCCTTTTGGCCGGCGAGTAGATTCAGAATCGGCAGCACGGGGCATGCAGTAGATGGGTTGGAGATGGCTTCTTGGCGCAGCGACATAGTTTGGGTTTGTTGGTGCGTGGGGTATCACGCACGTTTGCGGATTTCGTGTTCTGGATGATCTTCAATGAATTCCTCCTTCACCCTGACCGCGGTTTCTTTGGGCTCCACGGGCCGGCCTTTAGCCTCGATGTAAATTCGTATGAATTCTGCGCCGAAAAACATAATCGAGCACGAGTAGTAGACCCAGACGAGCAGCGCTACTAACGAACCGGCGGTTCCATAGATGGACGCGACCGTGGAGTGGCTGAGATAAAAAGCGATCAAGTAGCGGCCGATCGTGAAGAGGACGGAAGTCGCGCCCGCGCCGACGACAACTTCTTTCCAGTGAAGCTTCACGTCGGGAAGAACTTTAAACATCAGCGCGAACAACGCCGTTATAACCACCAAACTTCCCAGCGCATCGGCGACATTGAGTACCCACGGAGCTCCCAGAATCGTGTTGCTGAATTTTTTTAACGTGAACGAAAGTGCTGTCGTCAGAATTAACGAAACAAGCAACAGAAACCCTACGGTCAGAACCATCGCGAAAGAAATCAGCCGCTGTATAATCAGGATCAGCCAACCGCTCTTCTCGGGCTTTGTGCGTACTTTCCAGATCGAGTTGAGGGAGTCTTGAAGTTGTGCGAACACGGTGGTCGCGCCCACGATGAGCAGTGCGACGCCCGTGATAGCGGCAGTCGTTGAGCGCGTGTCGGTCTGGCTCGCTTCGGCGGCTTTGGAAACGAGTTCAGCGCTGGCTGGCCCGACCAAAGCCGTGATCTGGTTATGTAGCTGTTCCTGGGCTTGCTCTTTTCCGAGAAAAAACGCGGCAATAGCGGCTACGATGATCGTGATCGGAGCCATGGAAAACAACGTGTAAAACGACACTGCTGCCGAGTGCTTGAAAGCGTTGTCTGCGTTCCAAGCTTTAGCGGTGTCGATTAGGATGCGAGGCCAGCTTTTTTGCATCATCTTGCGCATACCTACCGACCTATGCAGTGAATGGCAGTTCAGGCACATTCTTCCTGCCCCGGACTATAGCAGGGTGGGGAGTTTTCTTTCACAGAGGACACCTGAGGCGTTTCAGGAAAATTTCTCTGCCAAAAAGAGCACTAAGCCCGGTGAAGTAGTGCGCAAAACCACCGCTTCCCTGGCCCCTTTGGGGCGCGTAGGCTTTGCGGAGCGGTCGTCGATTCTTCCGCTAAAATCTTATATAATACCTATGAAAGAGCCGATATATAAGCTCATCGAGCTAACTGGAACCTCCGCCGAATCAATGGAAGACGCTGTCGTGCGCGTGATCAAGCGAGCGCAGAAAACAATCAAGAACCTGTCGTGGTTCCAGGTTGTCGACACACGCGGCAATATTGTGGACGGTGCGATTCACCATTGGCAGGTCACCGTGAAAGTCGGCTTTGCCGTTAAGGAGTAGGGCTGCAGCGTTCACTGGTTCGTTGGCAACGAAGGCTGTCGTTTCGCCTATTGTTTTTCGGGGGACTCGCCCGATGGCCGAAACGTGCGCTAGGGACTAAACTGTCCGCATGAACCTCCTATTACTCATTATCCTCCTTTTGTTGCTGTTTGGCGGTGGTGGCTTTTATTTCGGCGGCCCTGCGATTGGTGGCGGCGGTATTGGATTGGTCCTGTTGATCGCGCTGATTATTTATCTAGCAGGCGGTTGGCGTGGCCGTGTTTAGGATTGGCTGCCTCGCGTTTAGCGCCGGCTACCCGGTGCTAAAACGCCGCTGTTGCCCAGCCAGGAAGTTCGAACCTTTTAGAAGGTCCAAAGTCCTGCAGGAATTTCTGCAGCCATGGCCGGCTGCAGCGGAAATCAGTGCCGCGAATGAAGCGTTTTCCGCCAGATGTTTCGACCTCGTAGTTCGCTACATTAACGGTGATCGGCGACGACTCGCCTTCGAGCACACAGGTGATTTCGATCGACTTGTTTCGCGAGTCGATCTTCAGGCTTTCGACTCGCCCGTAGCGCTCGATGAAGTTGTTGGCCCAGCTTTGGGCGGCACGACTGGTAAGGGCGTCTTTGGCTTCGTTAAACATAAGGTCGTTGGGGCTGTGAGGGTTTATAGTACGTTTTATAGAACGACGCTATATACGAGAGGTTCCCACATGACCAAGCGAATGTGGAATTCTAGTTTATATTCAGCCGACACTGCTGCTTGGGAAAATATCCGTTTTGCGGCGTCGCGCGTATAGCTCCGATTTTTTTATGAAACTCTCTTCGTCCCACCTGAAGCGCTATCGCGAGATTGTGCGCTTGCTTTGGAAATATGGCCGGAGCGATCTTGCCCAGCAGATGACGGCAGACGACAGCTTCGGTGAAAACGAGCCTGCGTCGAACGTCGAGAAGGTCGAGGTTGCTGCCGATGGCAAAGCCGCGCCCGAGCAGTTGGCCGATGACTTGGAGGCGATGGGCCCAACCTACGTGAAGCTCGGGCAAGTGTTGGCGGGCCGGCCTGATTTGTTGCCGGACGCGTACTTGAAGGCGCTCACTCGACTGCAAGACAAAGTGAAGCCGTTCGACTATTCTGAGGTGGAAGAGATCGTGATGTCGGAACTCGGCGTGCGTATTTCGAAGGCGTTTTCGCGTTTCGATCGAGAACCGCTCGCTGCAGCGTCACTGGGCCAAGTCCATCGAGCCGCATTGCGCGACGGACGCGCAGTCGTGGTTAAAGTTCAGCGTCCCCACATCCGCCAGCAGATCGCGGAAGATTTCGAAGTGCTCGAGCAGATCGCTGCGTTTTTGGATAACCATACTTCGCTCGGTAAACGTCATCGGTTCTCAGTGACGTTGGACGAATTCCGTCTCGTGCTGCAACAGGAGCTCAACTATGAGCGAGAAGCACAAAACCTTATTTCTCTCGGTCGTAATCTGCGGGAGTTCGGTCGCATAAAAATTCCTCAGCCGATTCCTGACTACTTCACGCGATCGGTCCTCACGATGGAGGAAGTGGAGGGCCAAAAGATCACGAAGCTCAGCCCGGTTGCGCTGCTGGAGATGAACGGCACGGCGCTCGCTGAAGAACTTTTTCAGGCTTATCTCAAACAGGTCTTGGTGGACGGGCTTTTCCACGCCGATCCTCATCCTGGCAATGTGTTCATCACGCATGACGGCAAGATCGGGCTGATCGATCTCGGGATGGTCGGCCACACTGCGCCGGCGATGCAGGAAAATTTGTTGAAAATCCTCATGGCTGTGAGCGAGGGCAACGGCGAGACTGCCGCAGAAATCGCTCTGCGCATGAGCGAGAAGCTGCCCGAGTGCGACGTCTCCGAGTTTCGAAAAAGAATCACGCAAATGGTGGCGCTGCATCGGGACGAAGGACTGGAACAGCTAAAAGTCGGCCGCTCCCTCCTCGACGTGAGTGCGATCGCGCGCGAGAACGGCCTGATTGTTCCTAGCGAACTAGTTGTTCTTGCCAAGACCATGCTGCAACTCGACGAAGTCGGCCGTGTGCTCGATCCGGAGTTCGATGCCAACGGTTCGGTCCGGCGCAATGTCGCCGAAATCATGTCGCAGCGAATGAAAAAAGACCTTACCCAGGGGAATATCTACAGCTCCCTGCTCGAGGCGAAGGAGTTTGCCGCAGGTTTGCCGGCGCGTTTGAACCGGATCATGGATGCGGTCACGAACTCGGAGCTTGAGCTAAAAATAAAGGCGACTGACTCGAAGACAATCCTCGACGGCATGCAAAAAATCGCGAACCGCATCACGACGGGTTTGGTTCTGGCCGGACTGATCGTCGGAGCGTCGCTCCTGATGCGCGTGGCCACTCCTTTTCAATTGTTCGGCTATCCGGGACTAGCCATTTTGTGTTTCCTGGGCGCGGCCGGTGGAGGGATCTGGCTGCTCGTTAGCATTATCATCTCTGACTACAAAAATCGAAGAGGGTGAAAATCGGATGACTGCCAGTCCGGCGTAAAACGTTTCTGCACGGAAGCTTTCAGTACGCATTTGCGACGGGCGAATTTCTGGCCATGGTGCGGCATGAAGTTCGACGTTGTTATTGCAGGCGGCGGTTTTGCGGGGGCGTATTGTGCGCGCACGCTGGGGAAAGCGCTGGGAGCAGAAGGCGTCAGACGCGTCGCGCTCATCGCGGAGCGCAACGTTTTCATCTTTCAGCCGATGCTGCCTGAGGTGGCGGGTTCGTCGCTCTCGCCCGCCGATGTGGTCAATCCGCTTCGGCTCTTTTGCCGCAACGTGAATGTTTTGCAGGGGAATATCCAAGCGGTCGATTGGTCAAAAAAAACACTCGTTCTGGATGGCGGGCGTTTTACTCGTAATCACACGATCGGTTTTGAGCATCTCGTGCTTACGTTGGGAAGTGTGACGGATTTGAGCAAGGTTCCCGGCCTTGCGGACTACGGTTGGCCGATGAAAACGGTGGCTGACGCTCTTCGGCTGCGGGCGGCTTTGATCAACCGGTTGGAAGAGGCGAACTTGGTTGAGGACGCCACCATTCGGGGTCGTCTGCTTACCTTCGTGGTGGTGGGAGGTGGTTATACAGGTGTGGAAACGGCCGGGCAGATGTTGGATTTTCTGCACGAATCGAAACGATTCTACGCTAATCTCCACTCAGCGAAGCTGCGCGTCGTTTTGGTCCACAGCGGCGAACACCTGCTGCAGGAAATCGGGCAGAAGCTGGGAGATTACGCGCAACATCTTCTTGAGCGTCGAGGCATGGAAGTCCGTCTGAACGCAAGACTCACCGAAGTGACCGCGCAGAAGGCGATTCTTCAGGACGGCACGTTTATCGAGACGAATACGATCATCTCTTCGATCGGCAATGCGCCGAGCCCGGTGGTGTTGAACCTTTGCCAAGAGCTAAAAATTGCCACAAACCATGGGCGAATCGCGGTGGAGCCCACGATGCAGGTGCCGAACCAGGCAGATCTCTGGGCGGCCGGAGATTGTGCCGTGGTGCCGTGGCAAGATAAGGATGGAACCACGAAATCTTCGCCGCCTACTGCGCAGTTTGCTCTTCGGCAGGGGCGCCAACTGGGGCGAAATCTTGCACGCGTGTTGCGCGGCAAATCGCCACAGCCGTTTCGTTACAAGCAGCTGGGACAGCTCGCCACTGTCGGCAAACGCGCGGCGGTGGCGGAAATTATGGGAATGCATTTCAGCGGTTTCATCGCGTGGTGGATGTGGCGCACGATTTATCTGGCGAAATTGCCAGGCATGTTGCGGAGGTTGCGCGTAATGATCGATTGGACCTTTGAATTGTTTTTTCCGAGGGACATCAGCGTGGTGCTGCCGCCGCCGGAGGATTTGCTACGATCGATTCACTTGGAGGAAGGAGAGGCTTTGTTCGAGCGTGGCGACAAGCCCCGGGGATTTTTCTTTGTGCGCAGTGGTTCGATTCGCATTCAGAAGAATACGGGCGCGTACGAAGATTTTCTTGCCGGCAGTGTGCTGGATCAGGAGCTGATCGGCGGGGAAGGGTGGACGTGTTCGGCGGTGGCCAACGAGAGCAGCGACGTGGTGGTTTTCCGTGGCCGCGCGTTGGAGCTGTTGAAGAAATACCTGCGGCTTGTGCCGATTGAACACCCGATTCCGGCCGCGGAGGACGTGGTTGGCCTTGGGGAGAAAAACCCCGCATCCAAGCATTGAGTAATTACGATGGTCGAGTGTTGTAGCTCGAAGTGCGTTCGCGAATGCATGAGGTTTTGACGTGGACTGTGTTTTCCGCAATCAACAGGAAGATTCGCCATGAGAACTGCTGCGTTTTTCCTCCTCGTTGCTTTATTTGTCGCAGGATGTGCGCCTAAATCGGAGCTCGATGCAACTCGCGCAAAGCTCGAAGAGGCGCAGCGGCAGGTACAAGCGTTGGAGCGCGATCGCGTTCCGCGGATTCAATATGACCGGGCTCATGCATCGCTGAAAATTGCCGACGACCGCATCGCGACACTCGAGTATGAATTGAAGCTCGCACGGGCTGAGGCGGCCGATCTGCTGGAGAAAGCCAAGAGCAACGGGACTGCTTTCGACTCTCCCGAAGGCACGGCTATTCCGACGGCAATGAGCCTGACGCGTGGAAACTTTTCAGAAGCCAATGAAACGCGTGTTTTCAGCGACGACGCGCAGCTTGAGTTTGGGCCTCATCTCAAAGTTACTTCGCCGACGGGTTTGCTCGTGGCTGATCCTGAGATGAAAGTGGTTGGAGGCGACCTCGCGATCAAAGCGAGGAACGTCACCATCGAGTCGTCCGGCGATGGGCTGCTGCTCAGCAATGCTGACGGGACGGTGAAATTTATCGGCAACACATTGACGATGAAATTTGACGAAAAAAAGGCGACGCCAACCACGGCTGAACCCGAAAAAGTCAATACCGCTAAAGAGGCGCAACCGGTCGCTTCCCCACAAGCGGCTCCGCAGCCGTAAGCCGGAGCCGTTCTACGAGGAAGTGGTGTTTTCGGTCGCCGTCAGATGGCGGGTGGCCGCGCTGAGTTGTTGGGCACTTCCAAGCAACAAGATCTTGTCTGCGGCGAGCACTTCTTCGTCTGCACTCGGGTTGAACAGGCGTGTGCCGCCGCGTTCTATGCAAACAATCGTGGCGCCGGTGGTGCTGCGAAGGGAGAGTTCGCGTATCAGTTTTCCCGACGCGAGAGCATGCGCGGGGATCGTGATCGTTTCCAAGTTTGCTGGCGAAAGAAGAGGGGAGGTATTTGGCTCTGGCGGCTCGTTATGAGCCGATCCGGTTTCTGCTGTTGTGAAGGTTTCCTGAATAGCGGCCTGCGCAGTGGAATAAACCTTCACGAAGGAACGCGACATCAACCAGGCAACAAGCGCCGCAAGCGCGAGGAGAACCAATAGAATGTGAAGAGGCGGCAGAAGAGTGGCGCTCAGGATGAGCACGAAAAGGCCGAGCGCGATCATACCGAGTATCGGGATGATACGGGCGATGACGGCACGAATCACTGCGGTGTTTTCTTCAGCGCGGTCATGCGTGACTTTTGACTCCGCAACCAACAAGCCGAATGCCTGAAGCTTGCGGCTGGTTGCCACGAAAAGTGGAAGCGAAAAAACAACTCCACAGAGCCAAATCGCTGTGCTGAACCAAGCTGCTTTTCTGATCGATTCGGGTATCCACGGCGCTGGATGCGCTTCCAGATACGCGGCGACGATGAAAATCGCAGCGATGAGCACAGCGTTGAGCGCCATTTGGCTGGCAAGTTTCCAAAGAAGTTTGCCGACCGGTCGACTTGCCTGCCGGTCTCCGATTCTGCCAATCCATGCGGTGTAGAGTCCTAGAATGTCCCGAATGCGCCGCGGTGCTTTGGTGTCGATGACACGGGCGGCGGTGTCGGCGCTGCGTATCAGATAAGGCGTGAGCAGGGTGGTAATGGCAGAAACCGCCACGGCGATCGGATACAGCGAGGGAGAAGTGACTTTCAGCGTAACGCCGAGCGAGGCGATGATGAAGGAGAACTCACCAATTTGCGCGAGGCCCATGCCGACACGCAGGGAGTCGCGCATGTTATTTCCCCCGAGAAATGCGCCTGTTGAACAGGTGACGATTTTGCCGACCACGACCGCAAGGGAGATGACGACGATCGGTTGCCAGTAAACGATGAGCATTTTGGGATCAATCAGCAGACCGATCGCGACGAAGAACACTGCGCTGAACATGTCGCGGATTGGTTCGATCAACGTCTCGATCCGATGGATTTCACGGGCTTCGGCGATCACCGCGCCGATCACGAAGGCGCCGAGCGCAACGCTATAACCTAGCTTAACCGCCAAAAGGGAAACACCGAAGCACAAGCCGAGCACCGTGATAATAAGCATCTCGTTGCTCTTAAAGCGGGCTACATAGCGAATCAGCCGAGGGACCGCGATGAGGCCGGCGACCAGCACGACAGCGAGGAAGACACTGAGTTTGCCCAATGTTTTTCCCACATCGCCGACGCTCAGGGAGCCGGTCATCGCGACACCCGACAACAACGCGATCATAGCTATGCCGAGAATGTCTTCGATGATGAGGACACCGAAAATGAGCTGGGCAAATCGCTCCTTCATTTTGCCCAGTTCGCCAAGGACTTTGATGATGACGGTCGTGGACGACATCGAGAGCATTGCCCCGAGGAAAATGCTATCCATTGCCCCCCAGCCAAAGAGTTTTCCTATCTCGTAACCCACCCAGAACAGCAGGAAAATCTCCATGAGCGCAGCGATGAGTGCGGGTGCTCCAACGCTCTTTAATTTTCTAAGGCTGAACTCCAACCCGAGAGAAAACATGAGCAGCACTACGCCGAGTTCTGACAGAGTATTGATGGTGGCTTCATCATGAATGAGCGAGTAAGGCGGCGTGTGGGGCCCGATGATTACACCTGCGATGATATAGCCGAGCACCACCGGCTGTTTGAGCCGGCGAAACACGATCATGACGACGCTGGCTACCAGCATCACTACAGCGAGATCTTGGAGGAGAGTGACGGAATGCATGGACGGATTTCTGAAGGTGGGCTGCCCTCGGCGACTTCATGCATTTTTTCCCACGATGCAACTGCAACCATCGCTGTTCAGCAAATGTTGTCCGAGCAATCGGTGTGCAGCCAAAGTTCACGTTCTTCTGGCATGGGACTGCCGTTGTCTCACCTTCACCGTAAGATCGGTGAATGGATTTGAAAGCCGCCCGCACTCTCCTTGCTCATCCGCTTCACACGACCGAGATCTGTGTGCTTTCCACGATCGAAAGCTGGTTGATCAATTGCGACCAACTGTTCGTCTCTCATCGCCGATCGATCGTAGTTGAAATAGAAGAGATTGACGTGGCTGTGTTGTTGTTGCGCGCAACGAACCAGGAAACCGAACTCGTTTTGGCGACTCGTTTCGTGAATGACGTTCGCAAGCAAGCGGACCGTTTTATGTTGGCGGCGGTGAAATCTCGTCTCGACGCAATGATCCTGGAGCAGCGTACAAGTTGCGTGGTGTGGCAGGCGGTGAGGATTGAGGGCGAGTTTTCGATCCGCGAATTTCGCCCCTTATTTAACCAATTTGTTGCCTGCGCATCACTCTCCGCTGAACCAGCCGCGTGAGGGTGCAGCAAGACGGAAGTGGCGGTAGAGAATAGATCGGCTTGGACGGCCGATGGTCGCACGCGCGGCGGGCTTCGCTTCGCGAAAGAAAATCGATCGCTCAGAGCGGCCCAATAACTCGCGTGCATCGCTAGGGATTAAACCTTGGGAGTGCACCTGATTTGCGCGTTCAAAAAAACTTTTTTGGAAAATTTTTCGTTTCCGGGAACTCCCCATGCACAGGTCGGTCTGGCGTGCCATCAGAATGATTCCCCCGTAGTTTTCCTGTAGTCAAAAAATAGATACGGCTGACCCTAGCCGAGTCGTTGTACGAACCCGCCATTACGTTTTACCCCCGAAATGCGCGGTCCCGAAGTGAGTGAGCGTCAGCTTTGATGCGTGCTCCGTTGGGTGCTTTTCGTCCTAGAGATGGCAAGTGTTTAGTGAAACGGCCGAAAATTTTTTCAGGGAAGCTAATAGCTTGTAAATATTTTTAAGTTTCTGGGGACGTCATCCTCAGAGCCGATAGCAGAACGATTCTCGTGCCGACTTCCAGCGGTCGGGGCAAAAGCACCCATAAAAACAGAAAAATGAAGAAAACGCATCGTATCAAAAAGGCCGCCGTAATTCTGTCGGCCATGACCGTAGTCCTCGCTCTCGCCCTTGTCTTGGGGCGTTTCGTCAGCGGTGGCGCATCATCGGAAAAGATATCTGCGGACCGCACAGCGGCCGTGATCAGAAGCAAGGATCATTTGCCAACACTTGAGAACCTGAGCGCCCCGGCGAATCTGCCGGCGGCGCGCGGCGAGGGCTACTCACAGACTGTGTCGGAGGTTTTCCCGGGCTTAACTCAACCGGTTTCGAACTGGCGCGAATTTAAGCCGAAGCAGATTTCGATTTCTCCGTATCCGGACACGACGTTCACGTTCAACCAAACCGGTATGCGGGAAAGCAGCGATCGTACGGAATGGACCGGACGCAACTCGCTTCAAGGCGCCTTCATGGTGACCTCGGCCACTGAAAAAGAATGGCATGGCGTTGTGGCTGTTCCCGGTGGCAGCAGTTTCGACGTTCATATTTCCGGCGACAAAGTCGTGGTGAAAGAACAGTCGCCCGAGGTTCACTGCGGAAATCTGTCCGCGCCGAAGGATGCTCAGAAGCCGCAAGCGTCCCTCGCTGGCACGATAGCCGCGGATCTACCGAGCGCCGATCTCGCCTCAGTGGGCTCGGGCGTCGCGGTTGTGGACGTCGAGGTTTTTTATAACGCGAGCGCGTTGGCCGAAGCAGGATCTGTTGATGCGATCGCCACCCGGGCTTCTGCGGATATTGCGTATGCCAACATGTGCGCTGCGCAAAGCGGAGTGAATGTTCGTTGGAACTATCTTGGTTGTGCGCAGGTGCCTGGTTATGCGGAAACGGGCAACATGGCCGATGACCTAAATCACATTGAAAGCTTTAATGCGTCCCGCTCAGGCATTGCGGATCCGGTGGCGCAATTTGCCTACGATAAATGCGCTGCGGTCGGTGCCGACCAAGGAGTTTTCTACGTCGGCGGAAACCGCAGTGGCGTGTGGGGCGTGGCATATACGGTGGATTTTGCCGGAACGCCTTACCACTACGCCTGTGTGCTGTGGAATTCCGACCACACGGTGTTTGCGCACGAAGCGGCGCACAACTTCGGCTGTCATCACGACCGCGCCACGGAGGCAAGCAGTTCGATCGGCGCGTATGACGGTGACGGACGTTATTTCTACGGACATCGTTTTAGCTACAACGGTTCAGATTGTGGCGATGTAATGTCGTACGCGGCCAACCGCTGGCCGTACTACAGCAACCCGGGCGTCTCTGCCAACGGCGTTCAGATGGGATTGCCGATGAACGATCCGCGCGCCGCCTACAACGTGGCTGTGATCAATAGCCGCGCCGCGATGATGGCCAACTATCGACTAGGAACAACGACCTCGCTCCCGGTTATCACAGGTCAACCGCAATCTGCGTCGGTGTCTCTCGGCAGTTATAGTGTTTTGACGGTGGCGGCTGCGGGCTCAAACCTTAACTACCAGTGGTATTTCAATGGCGTCCCGGTTTCAGGTGCGACGGACCCGGTAATGGGTGCGGCTTTGGCCGGGACCTACTATGTGGTGGTGAGCAACGCGGGTGGCTCGGCTGTCAGTAGTACCGCGGTTGTCGATGTGAACACCGGAGTGTCGAGCTCTTTGTCGTCCTCGGTATCGAGCGTTTCGACGCCGACTGGTGGGAGCAGCACATCTGGCAGTGGCTGGAGATTCCTAAAATTCCAGGTCGATCAATTGGACTTGGAGAATGGTTGGATTCCGATCTTCCAGATGTCGGAGTTTAAGTTGTACTCTCAAAGCAATGCAGTGAACTGGCCTGCTGGCACAACGGTGACTGCTCTCCACGACGGCGCCGCATCGCCCGCCAGCGAGTCGCCCTCGAATCTGATCGATTCGAACGCGCAGACGAAGTATTGCGAAGTCGGGAACGCGGGCAACACGACGATTCTGTTCACGCTCGGTCAGCCGATGACGAACATCGATGCTTTTTCAATGGTGAACGGCAACGACACGCAGTCGTATACAAATCGCGTGCCGCGCGGCTGGAAGCTCTATGCCTCCGAAGATGGCTTGAGCTGGAAGCTGTTGGCGAGTGCCTCGAACTGGACCCCGAGCACCTACGCGAATTACGCCGAGCAGCAGCGGAATAGTTTCTAAGGAAAAGGTTTTGAAGTCTCGGTAGCCGGAGTGAGCCTCCGGCTACCTTTGTTTTTAGAAACGGAGTTGTCGCTCACTTCCGGATACTGCAGCGTGCTTGTTCTGACATGAAACGCGCGCCCATTCCTGAATTACTCGCTCCAGCCGGAGACTGGAAAAGTCTCGACGCGGCGCTCGATGCAGGTGCGGACGCGGTGTATTTTGGTGTGCGTGGGTTGAACATGCGCGCAGCGGCGAAAAATTTCACCTCGCGCGATCTGCCGAAGATCGTGGCTCGTTGCCAGGAGCGAAATGCCCGGGCCTATCTGACGCTGAACGTGGTCGTGTTTGAGGCGGAAGTCGGCAAACTCCAGCGGTTGCTGAACGCGGCCAAAAAAGCGGGTGTCGATGCGGTGATTGGCGCGGATTTCGCGGTGTTGTCGGCGGCGCACGAACTCGGTCTCGAGGTTCACGCGTCGACACAGATGTCGGTCGCCAATTCTTCAGCGTTTGGTTTTTTGTTGAAGCTTGGTATCAAGCGCGTGGTTTTGGCGCGTGAATGTTCACTCGCCGACATCAAGCGCATCAAAGCCGCGCTGGGAAAAGCCGTGGGTAAAAAGGCTGAAGGTGTGAAAATCGAAGCGTTTGCCCACGGTGCGATGTGCGTATCGATGAGCGGACGCTGCTTCCTGTCGAATTTCGAGGCCGGCAGGTCGGCGAACCGCGGCGAATGTGCGCAGCACTGTCGGCGCGAATACAAAATCGTTGAGCAACGCGCCGGCGAAGAATGGGTTTTGGGCAAAGACTACATTCTCAGCCCGAAGGATCTTTGTACGCTGCCGTTCATCGAAAGACTCATCGAGGTTGGCGTAGACTCGCTCAAGATCGAAGGCCGAAACCGCGGTCCGGAATATGTTTCAACGGTGGTGAGCGCGTATCGGCAGGCGTTGGATTTTTACGCAGAAAATCGCGGCGGCCGCGATTGGCGGAATAAATTTTCCGCCCTGAAAGTCGAACTGGTTAAAAAGGTACAAAACGTGTTCAATCGCGGGTTTTCTGATGGATTCTACTTTGGGAAACCGCTCGGAAAGTGGAACGCAGAGCCGCAAAATGCCTCGCCGCTGCAAAGGCGCTTCGTCGGTACGGTGGTGAACTTTTATCGGAAGCCGTCGGTTGTTGAAATTGCCGTGCAGGGCGATCCATTTGCGACCGGCGACGAACTGCAGTTCGAAGGAAATACGACCGGCTTCTTCAAACAAATCGTCGAATCGCTTCAGGTGGACGGACGATCTGTGACGCAAGCGCTGGCAGGCACTTCGGTCGGCATGCGTGTTTCCGAACCGGTTCGCCGCGGGGACAAAATCTACGTCATGCGCGCGAGAAAACCTGCGGGTGCTACGGGTTAGCTCCTGCGCAGTTTCTTCGCAATCGCCGCGATGAAAGCCGGACTCGTTCCGCAACAGCCGCCGATGAAGTTGGCACCGGCAGCGATCACTTCGGCCGCTTTGTCCGCGAAAAACTCAGGATTAGCCGGATAAACCGTTTTCCCGCCGACGACCTCAGGCAGGCCGGCGTTCGCCTTGATCCAGACGGGCAGGGTGGTGGCTCCGCGGAGACGTTTGCAGATCGAAATGTAACCATCGATCCCGCGTCCGCAATTTGCTCCGATCACGTCGGCACCAGCTTGCACGAGTTCGGGAACCGCTTCCTCCGGCGAAGTGCCCATCATGGTGCGATCGCGTTGTGCACCTGAATCGAAAACCAAACTAGCGATCACCGCTAAACCCGTGGCTTTTGCCGCGGCGATGGCGATGCGCGTTTCGTCGAGATCTGCGAAGGTTTCGAGGAGGATCGCGTCGGCTCCGGCCTGAGCGATGGCGTCGCACTGCTCTTTGAAATTCGTGCCCAACTCGTCTTCGGTGACTTCGCCCATCGCCAGCATTTTGCCCGTAGGGCCGACCGAGGCGAAAACCAGTGCGCGACCGGCCGCGGCCCGCTTTGAGATTTCCACGCCGGCTTTGTTAATGGCGGCGGCTTTGTCTCCCGCGTCGTGATCGGTGAGGCGCAGGCGCGTCGCTCCGAACGTGTTCGTGAGAATCACTTGGCTCCCCGCGTCGACGTAAGAACGCGCGACCTTTTCCACGCGTTCCGGATGCGCGAGGTTCCACAAATCCGGGCATTCGCCGGCGCCGAGGCCTTGGGCCTGGAGTTGTGTGCCCCAAGCGCCGTCAGTGATCACCGGGCCGGGAAGAAGTTTCGCGATTACGGGGTGCATGTTTTCCCGGTAGCAAAACGATTTGGCCCACGCGGCCAAGAGTTATTCGCGTGGCTTTTTCTTTTCGTACGCACGTTTTACACAAGCGACCAGCGCAATGGGCGGTGCCCAGACGAACGAGATAAACCCCAAGTGTCGCGCACCTGCGGCCACGTGCTCCAGAACGGACAGTTTGCTGCCGAAAAGGGGACCCGCGACCGGGAACGTAATCGCACCGAGCAGCGCCCCGGCCACAACCACAGCCGATAGCCAAACGAGAAAATAAATGGCCCAGTGGCTCTCGCGCAGATTCATTTTGCGACGCGGTATTTGAGCAGCAGTGTATCAGCTGCGAGGTTTTCCTGGCTCAGGAGTTTCAACTTCGTCGTGGTGTGGTTCGCGAGCAGGGGAGTGCCCCCGCCGAAGAGCAACGGTTCGATCGTGATCCACAGTTCGTCGACGAGTCCTGCGTCCAAAAACAGGCTGTGCACCTGCGAGCCACCGAGGATTGCGCACGCCTTGAGCCCACGATCTTCGAAGATATTGGCCACGTCACCTGGTTTGCCGGTGACGAATTCCAATTTTCCGGGAATCGTTTCGTGAGCGTACGTTTTTGGCGAACGCGTTACGATCAGTCGCAACCTGTCTGGCATCAAACCGCCACGAATCGACTCTCTAGCCGTTCGATAGGTCGCGCCACCCATTACACAACAATCAAAGCCTCGCAGGGCCTCGCGAAAAAACGCGCGATCGGCCGCCGACGCAAAGGCGCTGCCGGGCGTATCATGGTGCGTGATAAACCCATCGAGGGATTGTGCGGCGATAAGTGTGAATCGCATGAGCAAAGGTTATAGAGGAGAGTTATCGGTACAAGCAGTTGGTTTGTTCCGCAACCGGCGTATCGGGGAAACCACTAAATTGCACAATTGTTGCGTCTCGCGCTTGCGCCCGAACCGCTCGGCTTCCTACCCTTCCAATTTCATGAAAAAAGCACTTATCACCGGCATCACGGGTCAAGATGGCAGTTATTTGGCGGAGCTCTTATTGGCGAAAGGTTATGAGGTTCACGGGATCATTCGCCGTGCATCGACTTTCAACACCAGCCGCATCGACCATCTTTACCGCGATCCGCACGTGAATGGTGTGAAACTTTTCCTGCATTACGGCGATCTCGCGGATTCTGTGCAGATGGTGAAACTGCTTTACGCGCTTAACCCAGATGAAATCTACAATCTGGGCGCGCAATCGCACGTGCGCGTCTCGTTCGATGTTCCGGAATATACAGGCGATGTGGTTGGACTCGGTGCGCAGCGTATTCTCGAAGCGATCCGCGAAGCCGGCCTCGTGAAGAAATGCCGTTTTTACCAGGCTTCCTCTTCCGAGATGTTCGGCAAAGTTCAGGAAGTGCCACAGACAGAAACGACGCCATTTTGGCCCCGTTCGCCGTACGGCTGTGCAAAAATGTACGCGTACTGGCTGACGGTGAATTACCGCGAGTCGTACAACTTGCACGCGAGCAACGGCATTCTTTTTAACCACGAATCTCCTCGCCGCGGCGAAACTTTCGTCACGCGCAAGATCACTCGGGCTGCCACTCGCATTAAAATGGGCCTGCAGGATGCGCTCTACCTCGGCAACCTGGAAGCCCGCCGCGACTGGGGCTACGCCAAGGAATATGTCGAGATGATGTGGACAATGCTCCAACAAGATAATCCTGACGACTACGTCGTCGGCACCAATGAGACGCACAGCATCAAGGAATTTTGCGAAGCTGCCTTCGGTCGACTCGGTCTGGAGTGGCAGAAATACGTGAAATACGATGCCCGCTACGAGCGCCCCGCCGAGGTTGACCTGCTCATCGGCAATCCAGCCAAAGCCAAGAAGCAGCTTGGCTGGGAGCCAAAGGTTCGGTTCAAGGAGCTTGTTGAAATCATGGTCGACGCCGACCTTGAACTTGCCAAACGAGAGGCCAAAATCGCTGCCCTTGACGCTCAGTAAAACATGAAGATTTTCATCGCAGGTCACAAAGGCATGGTCGGAAGCGCGCTTGTACGCCGCTTCCAAAACGAACCGGGCGTTCAACTCGTGTTGCGTTCGCGCAAGGAGCTCGATCTCACGTCGCAGACGCAAGTCGATGCGTTTTTCGCGAAAGAGAAGCCCGATATGGCTTTCATCGGTGCGGCGAAGGTCGGTGGTATTTACGCCAACAATACATACCCGGCCGAGTTCATTTACGAGAACCTCGCAATCGCCTCGAACACCGTCCACGGCGCCTACAAAGCGGGCGTGAAGCGCGTATTGTTTCTCGGCAGCTCGTGCATTTATCCGAAGCACGCGCCGCAACCGATGCCCGAGGATTGCCTCCTGACGAGCCCGCTCGAGCCTACGAACGAAGCGTATGCCATCGCCAAAATCGCTGGCCTGAAGCTCTGCCAGTATTACCGCAAGCAATACGGCGTGATGTTTCACTCCGCGATGCCGACCAATCTCTACGGCCCCGGAGACAATTACCACCCGCAAAACTCGCACGTGCTGCCTGCGCTGATCTCGCGCTTCCACGACGCGAAGGAAAAAAAGCTGCCGGAAGTTGTGGCGTGGGGCACCGGCAAGCCAATGCGCGAGTTTCTTTACGTCGATGACCTCGCCGACGCCTGTGCGTTCCTGGTGAAGCTCGATAACCCGCCTGATTGGATCAACGTCGGCACGGGCACAGATGTCACGATCAAGGAGTTAACTGAAACCGTCGCCACCGTGGTTGGTTACCCCGGCAAAATCACCTGGGACACCACCAAGCCCGACGGCACGCCGCGCAAATTGATGGACGTCTCGCGTCTCACAGCTCTCGGCTGGAAAGCGAAGATCAGTCTGCGGGAAGGTGTAGAAAAAGCTTACGCCGCGTACCTCGCCGAAAAAGCCGCCGGCACGCTGCGCAGCTAAACGTTTGCCGCTTTAGGCGGAACACTCATTACTCCTGACTCGACAAATCACTTTCAATGGTTACGGTGCTGCTCCTTCCCAACATGTCCGTCCTCCGCGCCATCGCTATTTCGATTATTAGCTCGATCATTATTTCGGGCCGCGGGCCCGGGCATGGAAACAGCGCGTAATTGAACACCGCAAAGCGAATTTCCAAGACCCGGGCCATCAAAAGCCCGGGTTTTTTTGTTCTCCACGCTCGAAACCTTTAAAGACCGACAGACCAAACAACTCCCAATTTCGATACCAAATCCCGCAACACTGGAAAACAGAACGACGGCCTCTTCCTGATTTCCTAAGTTCCACATTTCAAAAACATTAGTCGAATTCTCCCGCGACACCGATATAACGTATTCACAATCTCACCCATGAAAACGAACCAAGTCCTCATCTACGACACCACCCTCCGCGACGGTACGCAGGGTGAAGGCATCAGCTTCTCAGTAACGGACAAATTGCTCATTGCCGAGAAGCTCGATCAATTCGGGGTGGACTACATCGAGGGCGGTTTCCCGGGTTCGAATCCGCGCGACATCACTTTCTTCCAGGAGGCAAAAAATCTCCGCTTAAAACACGCGAAAATCGCCGCGTTTGGTTCGACTCGCCGCGCCGGAGGCAAGGCTTCCGACGATCCGCAACTGCGCACACTTCTCGACAGTGGCGTGCCGGTCATGACGCTGGTCGGAAAAACCTGGACGTTGCACGTCACTGAGATCTTGCGCACCACGCTCGAGGAAAATCTCGCGATGATCGAAGACTCGATCGCCTATCTCGTGGCGAACGGCCGCGAGGTCGTGCATGACGCCGAACATTTTTTCGACGGCTTCAAAGCGAACCCCGATTACGCGCTGCGCACACTCGCGGCTGCGCTCAAGGGCGGCGCGAGCAACCTCACGCTCTGCGATACGAATGGCGGCACGATGGTCGACGAGTTCAAAGACATCGTCGCGCGCGTAGTAAAAGAGTTCGGCGCGGACAAAGTTGGCGTGCATTGCCACAACGACGGCGGGCTCGGAGTCGCTTTGTCTCTCGCAGGTGTCTCGGCTGGTGCGTGCTTGGTTCAAGGCACGGTCAACGGTTACGGTGAACGCACCGGAAACGCCAATCTCGTCACGATCCTGCCCAACCTTTTCCTTAAAATGGGTCGTACGGCCCACTGCGCCGGAAATCTTGGCGAGTTGCGCGATATCTCGCTCTATTTCGACGAGCTGGCAAACCTGCGTCCAGATACAAAGGCTCCCTACGTTGGCGCTTCGGCTTTCGCGCACAAGGGCGGACTCCACGCCAACGCCGCGCAGAAGGTCAAGAGCAGCTACGAGCACATCGACCCGGCCCTCGTGGGCAATCGCACGCGCGTGCTTGTCTCCGACATGGCCGGCCGCAGCAGCATCGCGATGAAGGCAAAAGAGCTCGGCTACGATCTCGACGAAAAATCGCCCGCGATGAAGGGCTTGATCGACGAATTGAAGGAGCTTGAGTTCCGCGGCTACGAATTCGAAGCCGCCGATGCCTCACTGAAATTGCTTCTGGCGAAATGGCTCGGCCAAAAGAAATCCTCGTTCGAACTCGAGACTTATCGCGTGATGGTCGAGCGCCGTGGTGCGAGCGATACGATGGTGGCGGAAGCGACGGTTAAGCTTCGCGTGAACGGCGAAGTCGTTCACACCGTCGCCGAAGGCACCGGCCCGGTCGGCGCACTCGACAAAGCGCTGCGTCTGGCGCTTGAGAGCAAATTCCCAGTGCTGAAGACCACGCGCCTAACCGATTACAAGGTGCGAATCCTCGACAGCAAACAAAGCGCGAATGCACGCACGCGTGTTTTAATCGAAACGACCGACGGACATTCCATCTGGGGAACAGTTGGCGTCAGCGACAACATCATCGACGCCAGCTGGGAAGCGCTCCGCGATGCCGTGGAGTTCAAACTCCAGCAAAGCTAAACAGTTTTGACGCTCTTTGCACCCGTACGGCCAGGTTGCCACGGGTGCTTGAGCATCGACGAGATTCAGGTTCGGGCACTACATTCCCTGGCCGGGCAGCAAGAACAGCAGCACGGCGAGGTAGTTGCAGGTGTTGCCGGCGAGGACGAGGCCGTGCCAGAAGGCGTGATGATACCGTACCTGCTGCAACCGGTAAAAGAGAATTCCGAGCATGTAGCAGAGTCCGCCGCCGAGCAGCAACCAAAGTGCGCCCGCGGGAAGTTTTTCGATGATCGGGTATAGTCCCATGATGAAGAGCCAGCCAAGGAAAAGGTAGGCAAGGATGGCGACAGAGCGGGACCGTTGACCAATGCGCCATTGGAAAATCCCGACCGCGCCGCACAAAGCCCAGGCCGCACCGAACAATGTCCAGCCCCAGGGGCCGCGCAGTTCTGTTAGCAGAAAGGGCGTCGAGGTGGCGGCGACGAGAAGAAATACCTTCGTGTGGTTGAGTCGCAAAATCCAGCGGCGTGCGCGCTCGCGGGTGAGGCTGTCGCGAATCGTCGAAACGGTGTAGAGCAGCAGTAGCGTTAGGCCGAAGACCGTGCAACTTACCAAATGCCACGCGTCGCCGCGAAGGCTCGCGTACACGACAAGCAGCGTCAGGCCGGCGATGCTGGTGGCTAGTCCGATGTGATGTGTCAGCCAGTGCGCGAATTGTTCGCCGCGCGAATAGACGCGGGCCGAACCTGCCGCGTTGGAGATGGCGGCTTGGTGGGTGCTTTCAACGCGGCGTGCGCGCTCACGCTGAACGGAGGCCGCGGCTTTCTTGTCGAGCCAGCGAATGAGTGCGCGCGGTTGCGGGCTGGCGAACTTCTCCGCGCTCCAGGCCTCGCCTTGCGCGTAGACGGTCTTCGGGATAATGCAGGTGCGGAACAGCCAGTCGCCGAGCGGCAGGCCGAAGAAGCCGGAAACGGATTCGTTGCAGTCGGTCACGGCGTGATGGCGCAGATGAAAGCTGTAGACCGGCAGCCAGAACTTTTTCCAGCGCGGATTCGTGATGAGCGGAGCCCAGCGTTCGATCTCCCAGTGATTGATCGCGTGGAAAATCTCGTAGAGGCAAATCGACGAAGCGAGGGCGGCGTAGCCCGCCAGGAACCAGGGAAACGAGGGCGCGAGGAAATGCAGGAGCGCGAAGAGCGGCGAGAGCAGAAATGCGAAAGCGGCGAGCGTGTACCACGGGAAAAACGACGCCTCGTGCTGCTCGGGCTCGATCATCGGGAACTTGTTTTCGATCACGAGCACGCTGCTGCCCTTGCCGAGCGGTTTGCGCACGATGTGCGTGAGGCCGTGATGCAGCGTGTGGAGTTTATAGAAGTGCTTGAAGAGGGGCAGCGCAGGCGTGTGCAGCACGTAGCGGTGAAAAAAGTATTCGACGAAGCAGTTGAGCAGCGTGACCGACGCGAACACAGCGACGGCCTTCCAAATAGGGCTATTGAGCTGTGCGTTCCAAATGCCCGGGAAAAAATACCAAAGCGTTCCAAAGATGCCTGCGAGCGTCAGCGCAACGGTTAACAGAAAGAGCGGAAGGGAAAATTCTTCGTGATCGTGAGCGTGGGAAGAGGACTTCATGAAAATAAAAATCCCGGCCTTTGCCGGGAGGTAGGCAACATGCGCAGATCGACACATTGCACAACCGGCTGAGTGTGTTTTCCGTAATCTTTTACACGGCCTGATCAGAGGCTCGGCGCGGCGGCTAAACCTTTGCAGGGCAGGGCGCCGGTGGTGCGGACCGTCCCCGGCGCGCAGAGTGCGGGAGGGGGCATGCAGTCCGTCGGCTCGCCGTAGACTGCGAGAATGGCGCTGCTGTTCGGCCGCGGCGTTCGATGCGTCGAAGTCCGCAAAGATGGAGGAGATTGAGAACGGGTGTACGGAGACATAGGTAACACGTCCGGATCGGGTTTAGTGTGGTTGAGCAGATGGGTGGGTTCGATCAGGCGAGCTTGTAATAAAGAAGTACACTCCCTGCTGTCCGTGGACTGCGCCCTCGTGGTTGTTACGAACGGAGCTTGTCTGTCGATCTGTCCTGCAACGAAGTCGACGCGTCCTGCGGCTATGCCAGGGCGTTGCGCGCGCGTCGAAGGCCTTTGCAGGAATGGAAGTCTTAGCTGCAACGCCGTGCTTCGTCATCGCGGTCGGTCGACGGTCCTAGATTTTTCTCCGTGACCTCGGTGTCATAGCTCTGTGTTCTCTGTGGCAAAACCTGTTTTAATTCTAGGACCTTGAACACCCAATCTCACTACGACGTCGCTATCATCGGCGCGGGGATGTCGGGCCTTGCGGCCGGCATCCGGCTGGCGCATTTCGGCAAACGGGTGTGCATTTTCGAGCGGCACAACGCGGTTGGCGGGCTTAACGGGTTCTATAGTTTCGACGGGCGCAAATACGACGTCGGCTTGCACGCGATGACCAACTTCGTGCGCGCGGGTGTGAAGGGCACGCCGCTCACCAAGTTGCTCCGGCAGTTGCGCATTGATCGTGAGGAGTTTGCTCTTTGCGAACAGAAGCGTTCGCGCATTGCCTTCGGGCCGCGCGGCGAAACGTCGCTGACGTTCACGAATGATTTTGCGGTGTTGGAGAGCGAAGTTGCGGCGAAATTTCCCGCGCAGATCGACGGCTTTCGTCGACTCGTCGAAGCGGTGAAGACGTTTGATGATGTTTCGCTCGATGCAAAACCGGTCTCCGCGCGGGAAGTCGTGCGTCGTCATATCGGCGATGCGTTCCTCGAGGACATGTTGTTTTGTCCGCTGATGTACTACGGCAGCGCGCAGGAGCACGACATGGAGTTCGGGCAGTTCGTGATCATGTTCAAGGCGCTCTTCCTAGAAGGCTTCGCGCGTCCGCTCGACGGCGTGCGCGTGATCCTGCGCGTGCTCACCGACAAATACCGCCAAGCTGGCGGCGAACGTCGGATGAAATGCGGCGTAAAACGCATCGTCGCGCGTGAAGGGCGTGCGGCGGCGCTGGTTCTGGACGACGGTTCGGAAGTGACGGCGGATCACGTGATCAGCTCGATCGGCGGACCGGAGACGGAGCTGTTGATGAGCGAAGGTGCGAAGGTGGAGCGCGCCGTCCCCGGCGCGCTTGAGAACGCGAAGGCGTTCGATCCGCAGAACTCGAACCAACCCGCCGGCGACGGCGCGTTCCACCGGAAGGCGGGGAGGCTGTCTTACGTTGAGACAATCACGGTGCTGAACAAGCAGCCGGCGGAACTCGGGTGGGGTGACGACACGATTATTTTTTTCAACGACTCGCCGAGGTTCGCGTATGAACGGCCGAGCGACCAGGTGGACCTGCGGAGCGGCGTGATCTGTTTGCCGAACAATTTCGCGTATCCAGACGGACAGCGTCTGCCGGAAGGGCTGTTTCGCTGCACCTGTCTCGCGAACTACGATCGCTGGGCGACGCTGCCGGAAGACGTTTACCGCGCCGACAAAGCGCGGTGGTACGACGCGATCACCACGGGTGCGCTACGGTTTCTGCCGTCGCTTGCAACGCCGGACACGTTGAAGCAGGCGACGGTTGCGACGGACATGTTTACGCCGCGCACGATCACGAAATTTACCGGGCATCTGGCGGGCGCGATTTACGGCTCGCCGTTTAAAAACCGCCAAGGCCGAACCGAGCTCAATAATCTTTATCTCTGTGGAACGGATCAGGGATTTCTCGGTATCATCGGCGCGATGCTCAGCGGCATCTCGATGGCGAACTATCACATTCTGCAGAAAAGTTGAGTGGCGCGCAGTTTTCCGGCAACTAACGCCGGGAGTAGGGCACTAAGGGCGAATTCCACTCAGTGAATTCGTTAACGGAGGTTTTTCAATGCCCACCACGACGCCCCGCGCTCTCGCGCTTCTCGCCCTCGCGATTTCCGCCAACACCTATACCGCGGCTCAGACGCAAACGCCGCTGCCGCAGTCGCCGAAAGGCACTTGGAATCGCGAGACGGTCAGCAAACTTTTGGGACCGAGCTTCGACGAGCTGAACCCGAACGCGAAAGAAGATCGGCCGACCCATTTCAGCCGAAAATCGAAGCCTTGTCCTGCGCTGAGCTTCTTCAATCGCACCGATCCGTTCGAGTTGGGAGAGCAGTGCATTCCGGATGACGATTATTGGAGCGAAAGCGGCCAAGTGGCCTACGTCCCCGACGATCCGCAGAACGACCCCGGGCTCGACCGCGTGCAAGTCTTCGCCTACTACAACCGCGTTTTTGCGCTGAGCCCGCGCTTGGATTTCGCCAGCGGGAAACCGCACCCCGATCCGCAAACGACGGAGGCGAACTACGCGGAATTACTGGGGCATCCGCCCGGCCAACCGATCGCGATGGTGCGCAACTACGGCATGCTGCAGAACGAAGCGCTCGTGCTGTATCGCGGCGGTTTGCTCGCGGTGGCCGGCACCCAGACGAGTCGCTCGCCGGCGGAGCGGCCCTATCCGGGGCTGTTGTTTCCGGCCAACAAAGTTCCGACCGCGATCGCGGTGACGACGATGAACGAGTTCGCGCTGATTACCGTGACCGACACGAACACGGGTCGCGGACAACTCGCGGTGGTCGCGCTCGAAGGAAAATATCTGCCGTTTCACACCTGGCCCTACATGGCGCTGGCTAACCAAGGCAGCTTCTCGGCGTTCAAGCTGCTCGGCTATGTCGACCTGCCGATGGCGAAGCCGACCGCGGTGGCGACTGCGACGAACGGTTGGTGGAACGGCCCGTCACAAACCAACAGCCAAGTGCTAAGCCAAATCGACCTGACGAACGATGGCACGCGCGCTGGCATTTATAAAGGAGCGGGCCCGGGCTGGGAGTCTTTGGTGGCGAATAAAGGTTATGCCGTTATCGCCGCGCACGACGAAGACAAGGCGGTCTTTGTCGACCTGGGGCCGCTGCTCAATTACGTCCGCGACAGTTACTTTGCCTCGCCGGAAAAATTCAAGGCGACGATGAGTGGTCGCGGAGAAGCACCGAACGCTTGGCCCATGGCGTTCTCCGAAAATACGGCGGCGGCGCCGAAGGTTGTATCCGAATTCAAAGTACAGAAACCCACGGCCGTGTTGGCGGGCATGCAGATCAACCGGTGGCTGGGCGATCATTACAAAGCGTACGTCGCGTCCGAGGACGGAACCATTCACGTGTTCGACGCGTCGACTTTGATGGCGCGTTGGGATTGGGAAGGAACGGCGCCGCTGGCTGAACTCGGCTCATTCAAAGTCGGGCGGAATCCGGTGTGCATGATCTTTAATCGATTTGGAGATTCGCCGCTGCCGCTGATGCCGAAACAGGCGGACGGATCGACGGCGTCGGAGCCGTTGAACAACACGTTTCACATCGTTTGCCGCGGAGACCGAGAGATCGTGACGGTGGTGGTCTGGGGCGGAAACGGACAGGTTTATCGACGGATCAAGGACACGCGTTTGGCCGATCCGGTGGCGGCGAGCGTGGCTGGACGCGGGAATATTTTGACGGTGGCCGATTACGCCGGTCGGAAGATCGTGAGCTTCAGAATCGGCGGCATGGTCGGACGGCAGGGGCAGGTGTATCCAGTCGGTGGAGACGGCACGTATGACTTTGAGTATGCGGGCGAGCTGCCGGTAGCGGGACATCCTTTCGCCGTAAACTCGGCAAACGTAAACTAATGGTGTTCATCCGGTACTCTGAAACGGAGATGTAGTGCAACCGATTTACCTCTACATTTCCCGGTAAATCGCAGATGAGAGAAGGGCGCGCGGACTCGTTAAACGAGCCGCGCGTTCCAGCATATGAAGGTCCTTATTGTCGAAAACGAGCCACTCACCCGCCTCTATATGGAGGCGTCGTTGGCCACGCTCGGCCTAGAGTCTGAGCTCGCGGAGTCCTGCGAAGAAGCGCGCAGTCTTCTCACTCACGACGGGGCGATCCGGCTGGTGGTCTGCGATTGGACGATGCCAGATCAAAGCGGCTTGGAGCTCTGTCGCTGGATTCGAAAAAGCAAGGTCGAGTACGTTTACTTTATTGTTTACCTGCCGGAGAGTTCCACCGATGGCGACGAAGACGCAGCGATCGACGCCGGCGTGGATGATTTTCTGCAGAAACCCGTTAACTTGCGCGATCTGCGCATACGCCTCCATGTCGCCCGGCGTATTTTGGACAGCGCGGCGCAGATCCGGGAACTGCAGGCGCTGGTGCCGATCTGCTCTTACTGCAAGAGCGTGCGTGAGGACGAAGACTATTGGCAGCGTATCGAGCAGTACGTTAGCGCACGGACGGGCAGCGAGTTCACGCACTCGGTCTGCCCGGAATGTTATCGGAAGCACATCATTCCCCAGTTCGAGGAGATGAATATTACCCCGCCAGCGTACCTCCCGGTGCAGCCGAGGACGGCGAAACGCGTTTCTTGAGCGAGCTAACTCAGGAAATCCCCGGCGGCGTTTAACCGCTTTTGCCGGTTGCACTTTTCGGCGCGACCAACTCACTCTGAGCCTTTTCCATGGCTTACGACTGGCTCAAAGGTGTCGCTGACGAATATGATGTAATTGTGATTGGCAGTGGCCTCGGCGGCCTCACGGGCGCCAACGTCCTCGCGAAAGCCGGCCATCGCGTGCTGCTGCTGGAACATCACTGGCAATACGGCGGCCTTGCCACATGGTTCACGCGCAAGGGCGGACACATCTTCGACATTTCGCTCCACGGTTTCCCCAGCGGCATGATCAAATCGTGTCGCAAGTACTGGACCAAGGAAATCGCCGACGCGATCGTGCAACTGAAAGGCATTCGCTTCGTCAATCCGCAGATGGATGTGTGGACGACGTTCACCCGCGAGGACTACACCCGCGTTTTGGTTGAGCAGTTCAAGTTGCCCCGCGAGCAGGTCGAGGCGTTCTACGATCACCTGCGAGCGATGAACTACTACGACAACAACAGCGAGACCACCGGCCAGATGTTCAACCGATTCTTCCCGGGCCGTGACGATGTGCACCGGTTATTGATGGAGCCAATTGCCTACGCCAACGGCTCGACGTTGGATGATCCGGCGATTACGTACGGCATCGTGTTTTCGAATTTCATGGGAGCGGGCGTTTATACCTTCCGGGGTGGTTCGGATCTGCTCATTGAGAAAATGACCGCCGAGCTGAAGAAGAACGGCGTGGAACTGCGCAAACGCGTGCTCGTGGAGAAGATTCTCGTCGAAGAACGCGACGGGAAAAAAGTCGCCGCCGGTATCGTGGCGAAAGGCGGCCGCGTGATTCGCGCCAAGGCAATTCTCTCCAACGCGAACATCAAGAACACGATCTTTCGCTTGGGCGGCGAAGAAAATTTCCCGCGCGAGTACATCGAGGAAGCGCAGAAAGTGCGCATCAACTCGAGCTCCTGCCAGGTGTATTTCGGCATCCGCAAAGGCGAAGCGATTCCGCATATCGGCGATCTCGTTTTTACGTCGGCGGCGCCTAAATTCAGCAGCAGCGAACTCACGGATTTCAACACGACCAGCCGCACGTTCTCGGTTTATTACCCCGAAACGCGGCCCGGCTCGGATCGGTACACCGTCGTCGTTTCGCTCAACGGCCGTTATCCGGATTGGCTGACACTGAGTGACGAACAATACGAAATCCACAAGCAGCGGCTGATCGACGAATCGCTCATTGCGCTGGAAAAGTTCATCCCCGACGTGCGCGGCAAAATCGATTGGATGGAAGCCGCCACGCCACGAACGATCGAACGCTACACCACGCACATGAGCGGAACGTCGTTTGGTACAAAGTTCGAAGGTCTGAAAGTCTCGATGGAGCTGCCGGAAAAATTGCCCGGCCTGTATCACGCCGGCTCAGTCGGCATCATCATGTCGGGCTGGCTGGGCACGATCAATTACGGCGTCATCACTGCCAACAAGATCGACAAGCAACTCTTCGATCAGAAGCAGAAGGCAGCTGTCTCGGCACCCTGAGCGGAGAAGTTGGGCGAGGCGTCCCTGCCGAGCTGGGTTCGAAACGACGCGATCGGGCCTGGGGATTACTGATTTCCACTGAGGACCACTTAGGTCCGAGGAGCTTTGATCAGTGGCAACGAGTGAACATAAAGAGTGCCGATTTCACGTACGCGGTAAGGAAATTTGAGCTTTCGTTATTCGCGCGAATGGGCGTTTATAAACGACCGATCCAACCATGTTTCCTCCGGTAACCGACCTCATCCCACACCGCGCGCCGTTCTTGTTTGTCGACGAAATCGTCTCTGAATCGGCGGACGGTTTGGTGTCTCGCCGCACTTGGCGCGCCGACGAATCTTTTTATCAAGGCCACTATCCGGGTGCGCCGATCACGCCGGGCGTTTTGTTGTGTGAATCCGTTTTCCAAACCGGTGCGCTCTTCATGGCGCGGCAAGCGATGGCCTCGGACGCGAAACCCGGCGGCGGCGTTCCGCTCATGGCAAAAATCGGCGATGTGCGGTTTCGCAGTCCGGTTTATCCCGGCGATGCGACTGTGATCGAAGTGAAGAAGAAGGACGTGGCCGCCGGCTTCACGATTATGAGCGGCTCGATTAAAAAAGCCGACGGCACGCGCGTGTTGAATGTCGAGTTCACCGTGGCGTGGAAAACCCCGGAAAAACCAACGCAAACCTAATCTGGAACTCGCGAACTCAGGAAGGATCCGGGGCATTTCTTTCGCGGCAGTTTTCGCATTAACCAATCATCCCTCTGTTCCTGAGTTCCAGCTTTCCAGATTAATTCACCCGATGCCTGATTTTCTACAACTCGCTGGAAAGAACTTTTTGGTCTTTGGTGTCGCCAATAAGAAAAGCGTCGCGTGGCACATCGCGAAGACGTTGGAAGAGCAGGGCGCTCGTGTGATTTACAGTGTGCGCTCGGAGGCGCGTAAGAAGTCGCTTGAAACACAGCTGGCTGGAAAGCCGGTGTTCATTTGCGACGTAGAGCACGAGGGCGCCGTGGAAAAGCTGGCGGGCGCAGTGGTCGCGGCGGGTTTTGCGCCATTGCAAGGGTTGGTGCATTCGATCGCGTTCGCTAACTACGCGGAAGGTTTTAAGCCTTTCGACGAAACGAAGCGCGCGGACTTTTTGCAGGCGACAGCGATTTCCGCCTTTTCGTTGGTTGAGATGGCTCGGGCGTTTAAGCCGCATCTGGCGAAGAACGCATCGGTCGTTTCCATCGGAATTTCCTCGTTGCTCGTCACGCCCGACAACTATGGCTACATGGGCCCGATCAAGGCCGCGCTCGACTCTGCGTCGCGTTTTCTGGCGAAATCGTTTGGCGGTAGCAGCGAGGTTCGGTTTAATGTGGTCGGCGCTGGTCCGCTCAAGACGAGTGCTTCGGCCGGAATTCCCGGCTACCTCGAAAGTTATTTATACGCCGAGAAACTCACGTTCCGTAAGCGCAACCTCAGCACGCAGGAAGTGGCCAACGCCGCGATTTTCTTGTTGAGCGAAGCGAGTAGCGGTATCAATGGTTCGACAATCACGGTCGACGCCGGGCTCGGCTCCAACTATTTTGATCAGGAAATCATCCGGCTCGCGATGCGGCCGGTTAAGTGAGCCGCCATGCGCTTCGAAAACGTTTGCCTGGAATCAATCGCCGTCGCGCTGCCGCAGGAAGTGTGGTCTTCGGCGGATATCGAAGAGCGACTCCGTCCGTTGTACGAACGGCTGAAGCTGCCGTTTGGCCGACTCGAACTGATGACCGGAATTCGGGAAAGGCGTCATTGGGCTTTGAATACGCTGCCCTCCGACGCGAGTGCGGCTGCCGGTAAAGCGGTCCTGGCAAAGTCTTTGCTCGATCCGGCGCTGCTCGAAGTGTTCGTTCATTCGGCGGTGTGCCGCGACATGTTGGAGCCGGCGACGGCGTCGTTTGCGCATCGGAAGATCGGACTGTCGGCGCGCGCGCAAGTTTTCGACGTGTCGAACGCGTGCCTCGGTTTTCTCAATAGCATGGTACTGCTCGCGGGCCTGATCGAATCCGGACAAGTGAAGGCTGGCATGATCGTCTCGGGAGAAAATGGGCGTCCCTTGATCGAGCAAACGTTGACGCATTTGCTCACGGCTCCGCTGAACCGGAATGAAATTAAACCCTTTTTTGCGAACCTGACAATTGGTTCGGGTGCGGTGGGCGCAATTTTATGTCACCGCTCGCTCGTAAAAGGGCGGCAGCACCGTTTGATCGGCGGCGCGGTGCGGGCGGCCACGCAGCACAGCGATCTCTGCAAAGGCGACACGCACGGCGCGGACGCACTGGCGATGCAGACGGACTCTGAGGCGATGCTGGTAGCCGGTGTGGCTCTGGCGCGGGAGACATGGTCAGATTTCAAAGAGGCGACTGGATGGAACGAAACGCTGCCGGAACGTTTCGTGTGCCACCAAGTCGGTGCGGCTCACCGGAGGAAGTTGTACGAAACCATTGGCCTCGATCTGGCCAAAGATTTTTCAACCTTCGAGACGCTCGGCAATATGGGCTCGGTTTCGCTGCCGGCCACGTTGACGTTGGCGGTTGAGAATAGATTAGTCCGCGACGGCAGCCGCGTTGGCCTATTGGGAATTGGCAGCGGCTTGAATTGCTTGATGCTTGGACTCGAATGGTGACCGACGCTGCACAACTTCCAGCTTGGTTGCGGGCGATTTATCCTTTCGCGACAAAACAGTTCACGACCCCGAGCGGTGCAGCGATGAGCTTCGTCGACGAAGGCCCGCGCGGCGAGGAAGCGGTGCTGATGTTGCACGGAAATCCAACTTGGTCGTTTTTCTATCGCGATGTGATTCGCGAGCTTTCGCCGAGTATCCGATGCATCGCACCGGATCACATTGGCATGGGCTTGTCGGAGAAACCGGAGAATTACGATTACACACTGAGCACGCGCATTGCCGACGTAGAGGCGTTGGTTGCATCGCTTGGGCTCAAGAAAGTTCATTTGATCGTGCACGACTGGGGCGGTGCGATCGGTTGTGGTTTTGCCACGCGTCATCCGGAGATGATTAATCGCATGGTCATTCTGAATACGGCGGCGTTCTTCTCGGTGCACATTCCGCGGCGGATCGCGCTTTGTCGCGCGGGGATCTTGGGCAAATTTGTTGTGCGCGCGTTGAATGGTTTTGCTGGGCCGGCGTCTTGGATGTCGACGGTGCGTCCGCTGCTGACGGATGTGAAACGCGGGTTTCTTTTTCCCTACGATTCATGGACCAATCGTGTCGCGGTGCATCGGTTCGTGAAGGATATTCCGATGGAAGTATCGCATCCGACGCGTTCGGTGTTGGAAAAAATCGAGAGCGATTTACCACTGCTGGCGGAAAAGGAAAAATTGATCCTGTGGGGTGGGGAGGATTTTTGCTTCAACGACCATTTCCTGGCTCGCTGGCGCGAGATTTTTCCTCAAGCTCCTGTTCATCGTTACCGCGACGCCGGCCACTACGTCTTGGAAGATGCCGGTGACGACATACGTCAGCGCATCAACCGCTTTCTCCTACCCAAAACACCATGAAATTCGAACACTTCGCCATTAACGTGCCAGACGCCCGCGCCCAAGCTCAGTGGTGGATCAAAAACCTCGGCCTCACGGTTGCGCGCAAGCGCGACGACGCTCCTTACACGCACTTCCTCGCGGACGAAACCGGCCGCGTGATTATCGAGATGTATAGCAACC
Organism: Nibricoccus sp.; assembly: GCA_047600805.1. Classification (GTDB taxonomy): domain Bacteria; phylum Verrucomicrobiota; class Verrucomicrobiia; order Opitutales; family Opitutaceae; genus JADKHC01. The sequence goes on along the minus strand of JASGKG010000001.1, from coordinate 1,897,813 downwards.
CTTCGGCGGCGATGCCTGAATACAAGAAGACGCATCCTCTGGTTTTCCATGTGGCGTTTGTTTCGAAAAACTCGCAAGAGGACCGCGCTCGGCTGGAAAAAGCCGGCGCCACTTTCTTCGTCGAAGACAAATTGCCCGATGGTTCCTCGCTCGTGATGATGCAGGACCCTTGGGGCGTGGCACTCCAGTTCTGCCAGCGCGCGAATCCGTTTTGAGCGTTGAGAAACCGTTTTCTTCGGGGCCGGCTGAAAAGCCGGCCTTTTTAATGTCTGTCTCAGCCGCCGAGATTGTTCTTCAGCAGGCCTTCGAGACCGGCGCGATTGATGACGGTGATGTCACGGCCTTTGACGGAAATCCAAGCGGCCTCACGGAATTTCGCCAGCGTGCGGGAAAGGGTTTCGCTCGTCGTGCCCATTTCGGCGGCGAGCACGCGTTTGGTCGTTTGCAGCTTGATGACCGCGTTTGGCTTCCCCGGTGGGCAGCGGTGGAGCATCCAGTTGGCAAGACGTGTCTCGACGTCTTTCAGCTGGAGGTCTTCGAGTAAACCGACGAGCACGCGCAAATGGGTGCTCATCGAGGCGAGCATCCGCAACGAAAGCTCGGGTCGGCGCCGAAGGAGTTCGACGAACTCAGTCTTAGGGACAAGAATCAGCGAGGAGTTTTCAACGGCGCGAGCGTCGGCCGGGTAGCCCGTGGTCATGGCGAGCGCGGCTTCGGCGAAGGTCTGCCCCGGGCGAAATATGTGGATCATCTGCTCCTTGCCGGTGGCGCTGACACGGTGGGCATTGATGGCGCCGGTTTGGACGACGTAGAAGCCGAGGGCTGGGTCGCCTTCGCGGAAGAGGTAGGCGCCTTTGTCTACACGAATTAGTTGTGCAAAGGCGGCGATGGGCTCGAGGTCGGCCAAAGGGAGGCCGCTGAAGAGCTGGCAGGTGCGGAGCGTTTCGGCGATTGCGATGCGAGACAGGGAGGCGAGGACTTCGGCCATGGCGATTCTACAGCAAACAGATGGATCGCGACTTGGCGAGCGTTCGCTGCAGGTTCGTCTTCAGCCTTACCGTGACGCAAGAAATTCACGGCCCGCCGGTGTGATCATTTCAGGCGTCCAGGGGGGATCGAACCGGATGATGATTTCGACCGAAGTGACTCCGGGCACGCTCGACAAAAGATAACGCGCGCCCTCTGAGATTTGCTCGTGCATCGGGCAGTTTGGCGAAGTCGGAATGATTTCGACGCAAACGGCGCCAGCGGCATCGCGTGAGGCTGACCATACCATGCCGAGATCTACAATGTTAAGACCAATTTCAGGATCTTCGAGAAGCCGCAGACGTTCGATCAATTCCGGCTCTTGGTTGGTTTCAGTGCTCATGGTTTGAGAGGAACAGGAGTTGCGAGTACAGGCCGTGCGGCGAAAGGCTTGGCGGTTGGCTTCCAGAGATGCTTCAACGTGCAGACGAGATTGAAGAGAAACGCTCCGAGCGAACCCAGGAACAGCATCGCGCCAACCGCGACGAGCGTTTCCTGCCGTAGCGCTGTTCCGAGTGAAAGGGCAAAAGCGGCCGCCGGGATCGTCCAACTGATAGGATTTAAAATTCGGGCGTGCCCGAGCTCGGCGAGTTTTGGCACCGAAGCGCGTCCGAGTAGAGGAGCATAGGTGTTTTGCCAAACCAGGAACGGTACAATCTTGGAACCCATTCCGAGGATTGCGCACGCGAGGACTCCGAACACGGCGATCACGAAAAGGAACGTATCCAGATCTATGGACGAGGTTGACAGATGCCCAGCGACCTGAAGGGCGCGGATGATGACCAAGGTGAGCGCGGGCGGTACAAACGCGAGATTCCACGCGTACAGTCGCAGCGCGCCATCGAGCCGCCGCGGACTCTTGCGCAAGACCGCAAGATTTTCGGCGCCGTAGAGCCCCAATCCGATCGCCAGAGCCAAGGCCGCGTACGGCAACAGAAAAGGTTTCGACAATTGCCCGACGAGAAAAAGCACCAGCGCTCCGGCTGTGTACCAGACGGAGCCGTACGCACGCCGTGTGCTTGGGAGCGGAATCAATAAGAACATCGGCAGCAGCACGTAGGAGACGGCGGCGAGAAACGGCAAAAAGAACCCGAAAATCATCGCGTACGTGTGTGCTCCGAGCAGAACGAATGGATCGCGGGGCACGACGATGTTGAGTTTCGTGAGAAGAATAAACCCTGCGACGGAGAGAGCCGAAGCCAATGAGGCGAGGGAAACGAGCACGCCTGCGCCCGTAGGCGTTCTGCGAAAAGGGCGAAGCGCGGTGACGGCGACGTTTGCCACAAAAAGAATCATGCCCACTAAAACGGCAGTTCCCCCGGCGGCGATGGCTGGGATGTTCCATTTTAGAAATCCAAAGACCATGACGGGCACACCAACGCAATGAAGGCCGAGATGGATTTTTGCCAGCGTGCGGCTAAAGAGCGGATTTTCGAAAGCCACGGGCAACAACTGGTAGCTCGAACCAGCGACCAGCGACATGAGAAAGCCAAGTCCGACAACGTGGGAGAAAGCGATCACCGGCGGGCTATAAAACGCTCTGGTTAGCAGGCTGGGTTCGCAGATGAGCCAAACGAGCGCTCCCGCCAAATGAAGGAAACCAAAAAGGAAAAACGGCAGCGCGATCCAAATCTGCGTGGGCGCAGGGGAGGATTTTTTTGGAGCGGCCGAAGCGTTCGACTTGGCGCTCATGGTGCGGGCTCCGCTGAAACCTGAATTTCGAGCAACCAGCCTCCTTCGGGATTTTCGTTGCACTGGTGCGTTTGACCTCGCCGTCCGAGTTCCTCGATCAGAAACATCGGACGTCGATCGAGACGTGCGCGGATCTGTGTGCCGAGCGATGCGGCGCCGAGTGTTTCCAGCACGCGCATCATGGGCTCGGGCGGTTCGAGCCCGCGAAGATCGAGGTCAGTCGTCATGCGAGCCGGGCTCAAGCGGCCTTGATACGCGCGATCCGCACAGCGAAAGCGTCGGGGCCTTCTTGCACGTAATCCCAGGAGAATTGTCCGGGATACTCGGCGTTGAGCTGATACTTGAGCGGGACCGGATTGTGCCCGTTGATGAGAACAAAATAGTCGCCACTCGCGAGGCCCGTCGCACGAGCGATAATCTGCCCGTGTTTCACGGAGCAGGGAACCTCACGACCGTCGTAAATCTTTTCGGCAGGAATGTTGGGAATCATGCGAACATCCTACCGGACCCGCATAGCCGCTGCCTTGATGGATATCAAATTCCATAAAATTCAGGCGACAAATCCCCGGTAAGCCCACGCACAAACGATGATACAGAGCAGACCTACGAACACCTCGATAATTCCAACTTGCTTCGCGGTCAGGCGGGGTGACCTCGCGCTGAGCATATAACCGGCGCGTAGCGACAACAGACTGCACAGCAGAACCGGCATCCAAGGCGATCCGTTAGATAGCGCTAAAGCAGCGAGCGCGACGGGTGCAGCGATCTGGGAGACGTAGCAGAGCAGGCCGGGGCGCTGCTTTTGTTTGGCTGCCCGCAGACGTGAACGCACAAAGAGCACGGTGGGCCAAGCGCGAGCGAGGTTTACGCAGGCGACACCGAGCGCAATCGAAAGCGGCCAGTTCGCAGCGAGGGTGATCGACACGAGCGGCAACGAGCAAAGGCCCGTGGCTACCATTTCGGCGGCAAGGGATCGTGCGTCGCCCTCGTCATCTTTTCGCGCGAAGAAAAGAAGAGGTGGAACCGCCAGCGCGAGCGGGACGAGCGCAGAAGGCGCGGAGAGCTTCAGTGCAATCGAGATCGCTCCAGCGGCGATGCCACCGAGACAGAGAAACACGAATCGAGCTCTCTTTCGAGTGGCAGTTGTTTGCTGGCGTTTTCCGAAGCCGAGACGAAAAGGCTTTCGCGTAAGAAAACCGCAGAACACAGCGATACTGATCGCCACTGCGGCAGGCGAAAACGCCACGAGCAGACCTAAAACCAGCGGCTCAAGTACAAAAGCCCAGCTGCCGTGTTCGCCGGGCAGAATGATCCGGCGATAAGAGAAGGGTGCCGCGACCGAACTATTCGCGGGAGAAGATTGTCTGCCAAGAACCGTCGGCGAGACACTGCGGGCGAGCGGAGAATCCATTTGTCTTGAGGTGCTCGATCAACGGGGAAGGGAGAAACGGCGAGAGCAGGATCAAGCCTTCGTCCGGCTTCAACGAATCAACTTCTTTGCGGATAGCCGAGAACGGCTCTTCGCCGCGCTTCAGCAGGGGACGGACGTCGAGTGTGCGGTGTTTTTGCGTGCTCATTTTGTGGATTTAGCGGATGGTTCGTCTTTCGAAAGGGTGAGCAGCATGGAAAAACGCTCGCTGGCGCGGACGGAATGAGGCGCGCCCGGAGGCATGTAGAGCAGATCGCCGGCGGTGAGTTGATGCAGCGTGTCGTTGACGGCGAATTCGCACGAGCCAGTAACGATTTGGACGAGTGCCGCGCGCGGGGTGCTGTGCTCTGAGAGAGATTGGCCCTCGGCGAAAGCGAAGAGGACGACGCGTGTCGCCGCTGTGGCGAGCAGAGTACGGCTGACGACGCCGTTTTCAGCGTAAACGGTCTCAGCGGTGAGAGCCGTTTTGGAGACTTGGGAGTTTCCGAAGAGAGGTTTTTCAGCCATGCCCCAACTTACTCAGTCCGGGCAGCGGCGTCTTTGATGCGCCTCAAGTTTTTAGCGCAGGTTCTTCGGGCGGCGTGATGCGGCCGTAAAGTTCGCCGAGCTCACGCAGATAATTGCTGCTATCGAGGTAAAGGCGGCCGAGTTGCTCCGGGCGGAAACGCCACTGCCAGTTTCCGTCGGGACGTCCGGGCACGTTGAAACGACCTTCCGAGGCCAGGCAGAAAAAGTCGGGCAGGGGAACGATCGCGAGCCGACAGGGCGATTGATAGGCGAGGCGAATGAAGTCCCAGCCGATCTCGTGGCCGTTGACCCGCAGGTAGCGCCGGACGTGATCGCGCACATTTTCAGACGCTGCGCGGTACCAGCCGAGAGCCGTGTCGTTGTCGTGGGTTCCTGGATACGCCACGCTGTTGAGGCAATGGTTGTGCGGGAGGTAAAGGTTGTCGGCTTTGCCGCCGTAAGCGAACTGCAGCACGACCATGCCGGGCAGGCCGGTGGCGTCGCGGAGCTCCAAAACCGACGGCTTCAAATCGCCGAGATCTTCGGCGACGAGACGTGCGTCCGGCATCGCTTTCTTAACGGCCTCGAAAAACGCGAGGCCGGGGCCGTTTTTCCATTCGCCTGTGCGCGCATTTTTCGCATCAGCGGGGATCGACCAGTAGGTGTCGAAAGCGCGGAAATGATCGATGCGCAGCACGTCGCAGACCTGGAAATTGGCGCGAAGGCGGCTGAGCCACCACGAATATCCGTTGGCGGCGTGGACCTGCCAGTTGTACAGAGGATTTCCCCAAAGCTGGCCGTCCGCCGAGAAATAATCCGGCGGCACACCGGCGACGAACAGCGGCTTGCCGGTGATCTGGTCGATTTGAAATAGTTCGGGATGGGCCCAGACGTCGGCGCTGTCGAGTGCGACGAAAATCGGAGCGTCTCCGATAATCTCGATGCTACGGCGACGGGCGTTGGCGCGCACCTCGTCCCACTGGCCGAAGAACAGGTATTGGCAAAAGGCGTAGTCGTCCGCACGGGAGGTCACGCTCTCGGGCAAGGACGCGTTTTTCGCGAGAATGAAGAAACGATATTCCTCCGGCCATTGCCACCACGGTTGACCCTTGTGGTGATCTTTGAGCGCCATGAACAACGCGTAGGATTCGAGCCAGTCTTTGTGTGTGCGTTTGAATTTCTCGAAATCGCCGTAGGGCAGGCTCGGCGAGTTGGCCTTGAAGTTCTCGTAAGCTTTGAACAGCACTGGCCACTTGGTGATGTATAACCAGCCGAAATCGACATGATCCTGCGGCAGCGCGCGCAGGGGATCGAGGTCGGCGTCCGTGAGCAGACCGAGATTTTTCAGCGCCTCGAGATCGATCAAGTAGGGATTGCCCGCGAAAGCCGAGAAGCACTGGTAGGGCGAATCGCCGTAACCGGTCGGCCCGAGAGGACAAACCTGCCAGTACTTGAAGCCAGCGGATTGGAGAAAGGCGAGCCAGGCATCGATGGCGCCGTCGAGTGAGCCGATGCCGTAAGGGCCAGGAAGAGAGGTCGGGTGCATGAGCACGCCGGCGGCGCGCTCCGTCAGCCAGTTGAAGAGAGGTGCTGCTGGTTTTGCTGCAGGTTTCCCTTGGGTTGTTTCGCTCATGATTTTGCGGTGCCGCTTAACCTTTGTTTAGGCAGAAGATTAACCGGTCAAACGAGCGCACAGCAAGCCAGCAGTCGCTTGCGAAAGGTTGGGATTCCCGGAGAAAACCCTCGGAACGGTTGCGGTGAATACGAGACACCGCGCTGTGAATTCAAACGCTCGCTTCGACGCTGGCGTGGTGAAGATTGCGCCAACGGGCCAGAATGCGGCGGTAAACCTCGTCGGGCGAAAGCCCGTTTGCGGCGCGCAGGGTGGCTACGTCGGAACCGTGCTCGACGAATTTATCGGGCCAGCCGACGCGTTCCACGGTGGTCGTGCATTCGCCTTCTTGTAACGCTTCGAGCACGCCACTGCCGAAACCGCCAGCAAGGACGTGATCTTCCAGCGTGACGAGCAGCGGAACCACTGCGGCTTGGCTGAGCAACAATTCGCGGTCCAGCGGTTTTACCCAACGGGCGTTTACCACGCCGACCGACAAGTGTTCTTCAGCTTCGAGCTTTGCGGCGATCTTCTGAGCGAGCGGCACCATCGGCCCGAGCGCCCAAAGAATGATGTTGGAACCCTGTTTTAGGACTTCGGCTTGACCGATATTGAGGGCGGCGGGCTTCGCCTTGATTGGAACTCCCATGCCGGCGCCGCGCGGATAACGAATGAACGCAGGACCGTTATGCTGGAGCGACGTGTGGAGCATGTCGACTAGTTCGTCTTCATCCTTCGGCTGCATCACGACGGCGTTGGGGACGCAGCGTAGATAGGAGATGTCAAAAAGACCGTGATGCGTGGGTCCGTCGTTGGGCGAGAGCCCGGCGCGATCCATGCAGAAAGTGACTGGCAAGTTCTGCAGACAGACGTCGTGAATGACTTGATCGAATGCGCGTTGAAGGAACGTCGAATAAATTGCGACGACCGGCCGGATCCCTTTTGTGGCGAGCCCGGCGGCAAACAAAACCGCGTGTTCTTCTGCAATGCCGACGTCGAAGAATTGCTTCGGGCAGGCCGTGGCGAGGTGATGGAGTCCGGTGCCGGATGGCATCGCGCCAGTGATGCCGACGATGCGTGCGTCGTCTTTGGCGAAGCGGGTGAGTGTTTGGCCAAAAACATCCTGGTAATTTGGCGGCGAGCCGGTGGCCGACTGCTTGTTCTCACCGGTAACCGGATCATACGGGCTGGCGCCGTGAAATTTCTCCGGGTGCTGAATTGCGACGGGAAGACCGCGACCTTTTTTCGTCAGGACGTGAAGGACGACGGGGACCTCCGCGTGTTTTGCAAACTCGAGATTTTTGGTGAGCTCTTCGAGGTTGTGGCCGTCGACGGGACCGAGGTAACGCAATCCGAACTTTTCGAACAAGCTTGAGCTCACAAAAAAGTCTTTCGTCTCCCGCTTCCATTTTACCCACATGCCGTGCATGTCGTGGCCGTGGGGCAGGCTGGTGAAGAATTTTTCGAGATCGTGATGGATCTTGTTGTAGGTTGGGCTGGTGCTTAACCGATTGAGGTACTTCGCGATGGCGCCGACGTTTTTCGCGATCGACCACTCGTTGTCGTTGAGGACGAGGATCAGGCGTTTGGTTGAGGCGACGACGTTGTTGAGCGCCTCAAGCGTGATGCCGCAGGTAAAAGCCGCGTCGCCGCAAACCGCCACGACGTGTTCGCTCGTGCCGCGTAAATCGCGGGCCGTCGCCATTCCGAGTGCGGCGCTTAAAGCCGTGCCGGCGTGGCCGGCGCCAAAGCTGTCGTGCGGGCTTTCCGTGCGATAACAGAAACCGCTGGCACCGCCGGTTTGGCGGAGCTTTTGGAAAAACTCTCCGCTGCGACCGGTGAGAAGCTTGTGGACGTAGCTTTGGTGGCTGACGTCGAAAACGAACTGGTCCTCGGGCGTGGAGAACACGCGGTGCAACGCAATCGTGAGCTCGACGACGCCGAGATTCGGCCCGACATGGCCGCCGTTGCGCGCGGTGACGGCGATGATGTCGTTGCGGATCTCTTGGGCGAGGCGCGGCAGTTGATCGGCCGGGAGTTTTTTGACGTCGAGCGGGCTGTGAATTGAATCCAGCAAACGCGATTTTTCAGGAGCTGACGGAGAAGGGGAAGCTGGCGAAGAGTTCATTCGAACAATGAGCTGCGTGACTGCGTTGAGCGGGACTCAACGATCGCGTTCGGTGGAAAAAGCGGTGAAGGTAACGCCGTCTTTTTGTTTCTTGAGCAGCTCGATTTTCATTTCGGCGTCTTTGAGACGCGTTTCGCAGATTTTCAAAAGCTTGTTGCCCTCTTCGAATTTGGCCAGGAGCTCGGCCAGTGGAACGTCGCCCGCTTCCATGGTTTCAACGATTGTCTCAAGTTGGCTCAGGGCGTCTTCGAAGGAGAGTGTTTGGTCGGGCTTGGCTTCCACGCCATCAATCTGTGTGTGAGTCTTCGGTTTTCAACAAAACTTTGGACTGTACGAATCGGCATGCGTAGAACGGTGGCCCGCAAGCGAATGCCGCCGAGCACTCGGAGCTGCTGGGGCTAAACATTAGCGTTTGCCGACGGTGAAATCTCACTGCATTCCTCAGGTATGGTTTTTACGATTGTTGTGGCCCTGGTCGTGATGCGTTTGCTCGCGGAATTCGTCCTGAGTCTACTGAACAGCGCTGAGGTGCGAAAACATGCCGCAAAGGCGCCGCCGGCGGTGGCTTCGATTATGGATGAAACGAGCTATGCAAAATCCGTCGACTACACGCTCGCGAAAGGCCGTCTGGGCCGCATTGAACTCGTCTGGGATGCGGTCGTGGTGGTCGTGGTGCTGAGCTATGGAGTGTTGCCGTGGCTTCAAAGCAAGTTTGCGCCGCTTTCGCCGAATGGCGTGTGGGACGATGCTTTATTTCTGATCGCGACGGGCGTGCTTTTGAGTGTCCCGTCAGTGCCACTCGACTGGTGGGCTCAATTCCGTTTGGAAGAGCGCTTCGGGTTTAATAAAAGCACGCTGCGCCTGTGGATCACCGACAAAGTCAAAGGCGCGTTGCTCGGCTTCGCGATCGGCTTTCCGCTGCTCTGGGCGTTGCTCTCGCTAGTGCGACTGGCTGGCCCGAGCTGGTGGGTTTGGGGATTCGCGCTGGTTTTCGCATTCCAGCTGCTGATGCTGGTGCTGTATCCAAAACTGATCCTGCCTCTTTTCAACAAACTGACGCCGCTGCCGGAAGGGGACTTGCGCACCCGACTGCTGGCGCTTTCCGAGCGGACCGGTTTCAAAGCCTCGACGATTCAAGTGATGGACGGGAGCAAACGTTCAGGCCATTCGAACGCGTTCTTTACCGGTTTTGGAAAATTTCGTCGTATTGTGCTTTTCGATACGCTGATCGAACAGCTGAAACCTGACGAATTGGAGGCGGTGCTGGCCCACGAAGTCGGCCATTACAAGCGAGGCCATGTTCCCAAAATGATCGCGGTGAGCGCGGTGCTGATGCTGGGCGGTTTTGCCGCGATTGCGTGGTTGGCGGAGGCGCCTTGGTTTAACGCGGCGTTTGGGTTGCCCGCGGGCGACATCGCTTCGGCGTTTTTGCTGTTCGGTCTGCTGAGTGGTTTGGCGACATTTTGGTTTACGCCGATAGGAAATTATTTTTCGCGGAAACACGAGTACGAAGCCGACGCCTTTGCTCGCGACGCTATGAGCGGTCCTACACCTTTGGTTGGCGCGCTGCGTGTCCTCGCCCGCAAAAACCTCTCAAATTTGACACCACATCGTTGGTTCAGCGGATTTTATTACTCGCATCCAACTTTGGTGGAACGCGAGGCGGCGCTCTCAAAAGCATAATAATGAGCCGGATTGGGTCTATCGCTTTATTGTTGGTTCTGATGGTCGTCAGCCGCTTGGCGGCCGAAACGATCACTGTCGCGACCTACAACGTTGAGAATTACCTCGCCGCGGATCGGATGGTCGACGGAGCTTACCGACAGGATTACCCCAAACCAGAGGAAGCAAAACAAGCGCTGCGCACGGTTATCCGTGAGATGGGCGCTGATATTTTGGTCATCCAGGAGATGGGCTCGCGGCCCTACCTTGATGAGCTGCAACGCGACCTCGCCAAGGAAGGCCTGAAGTATCCTTTCGCAGAGCTATTGGTTGCGGCTGACGCGGATCGGCATCTGGCGGTGCTGTCGCGGCGTCCGTTTGCTTCGGTTCGGGGGCACACCGACCTGACGTTCACATATTTTGGCTCTAAGGAAACGGTTAAGCGCGGCCTCCTGGAGTTGCGGGTCGCGACGGAGGCGGGTGAACTCACGCTTTTTGTCGTGCATCTAAAAAGTCGCTTTACTGACCGGCAGGACGATCCGCTCTCGGCGCTTCGGCGGCTGGGCGAAGCGACCGCGGTGCGCGATCGCGTGCTGACGATTTTCTCAGATCCCGCCAAAGCGCAGTTTCTGGTTTTAGGCGATTGCAACGACAGCGGCGCGAGCAAGCCGGTGCGAGCGTTGGCTCAAAGAGGAAAAACGGTCATCGCCGAGGCGTTGTTGGCCGCGGACAGTCGCGGTGAAGTTTGGACGCACTTCTATAGAAAGGAGCAGAGCTACAGCGCTGTGGATCACGTGCTGGTTTCGCCTTCCTTGAAATCACACGTGGCAAACGGGAGCGCAACCATCGTCGATGTTCCTGTTGTGGGACGCGCGAGTGATCACCGTCCGGTTTTAGTACGGTTGAAAATGGATAACGCAGCCGTTGATGGCGCTAAGTAAGGGGTGGCGGGCGGATCAGCGTGAGCTGGAAAACAACACGCAGATATTTCGCTTTTGCTGAACATTTCCGTGTGGTTGAGAAGGGGGCCGTTTCTATTGGGTCGGATACTGGGCACAAAAAAGCCGGCGCTTTGGTGCGCCGGCTTTGAAAATTAACGCTCTATATTGGTTAGTTAACCGTGATCGGGACGACCAGCTCTTTCACGCCCGGGCCTTTGATGAAGAGGCTTCCTTTACCGGGACGGCCGCCTTCGATGGTGACCGTGGTGGTGTTGCTGCCCTGGGGAATCTGAACCTCAGGCATGATCACGCTCTCCGGGACGTCGGTTGTGACGTCGATCAAGAGGCCACCGGCGGTTCCGGCTACAGGCGAGGTGAAGGTGAGTGTTTGCTTTTCACCTTTCTTGAGGGTGATGACACTGGGAGAAACAAGCAGGCTGCCGGCGTTAGGCGCCGAGAATCCGCTGGCGGTTGTTTCCGCTCCGACAGGGCCATCGATGCGGAATGTGCCCACTGGCGTCTGGCCGCTGCCATTGCCGATGGCGACGCGGTAGTTGCGGTTGGCTTCGAGGCCCGGGACGTAGAAACCTACGGACTTCGCGGACTCGAAAACGGTGCGAACCGGGGTGTCGTCGAAGTAGACGATGTCGTTAGGCGTGAAACCGCGTCCGAGAATGCCGACCAGAGCGCCGACAGGGCCGCGATTGGATTCGATCGAGAGGACGTAGCGGCTGAGGATTTGGGACTTTTGCAGCGGCGTGTAGTCCTCGCGCGCGGCCGTCAAGCCGTTGCCGTTTTGGATACGATAATTGGTTTGGATGTAGTACGAGAGTTCACTGCGACCGGCAGGAACCTGGTAATCGATTTCGTAGATATCCTGGCCGAGCGGGCTCTTTTTGAGCTGCAGGCTCTGGCCGTCGATGACGACGGTCGGCACCAATGAGCCTTCGACATAACCACTGTCCTTCGGAACGATGCGGGCCGAGATCGTGTAGATCTGCGACGGGTTTTCCGGGAACGTCTGAGGCGTCAGATTCGTAATGGAAGCTGTGTAGCAGCCTGCCAACGTGAGCGTGAGAGCGGCGCCCAGCCCGAGGAAGATTCGTCTCGCGTGAGAGAAGCGGTTGTTTTGCATTGGGATTTTCCGATAAAAAAATCACTTAAAAGGCAACATAAACCGCAGCGCTTGGCAATGAGCGAAATTAAAAACATGCAGATGGCCAGCCCGTCGCCCAAGGCGCTCGGACTCTACGTGCATGTGCCTTTCTGCGCGAGAACCTGCGATTATTGCGCCTTTTACCAGGTTGCGCCGACTGCCGCAATGGTTCGGCAGTACCTGGACGGGGTGAGCCGGGAGGCTGAATTGGTGCGGTGGATACAGCCGGTCCAGACGGTTTTCTGGGGCGGGGGAACGCCCGGATTGCTGGCACCGGCCGATCTACGGAAGCTCGGGGAAGCGGTGAAGGCCCGTTTAGGGGGAAACCCCGTGGAATGGAGCGTGGAACTGGCGCCAGGATCGGTGACGGACGCCCGCTTGGCGGTGTTGCGAGAGTTGGGCGTGACGCGAGTTTCCATGGGAGCGCAGAGCTTTCAGCCGGCGTTGTTGGAGGCGCTGGGCCGGCCACACACGCGCGAGCAAATTCTGCGGGCTTACGAACGCATCAGGGCGGCCGGTTTCGCCAGCGTAAACCTCGATTTGATGTTCGCTGTGCCCGGTCAGGAGGAGGCGTCTTGGCTGGAGGACATCCGGATGGCGATATCTTTGGCGCCGGACCACTTGTCAACCTACTGCCTGACGTTCGAAGAGGACACGGCGCTTTGGGTGAAATTGTCGCAAGGAAAGGTTAAGCTGGATCCGGAGCGCGAAGCGAAACTCTACGAGAAAACTTGGGAGACGCTGGACGCCGCGGGCTATCCGCAATACGAGATCTCCAACTTTGCACGCGTAGGTCACCAGTGCCTCCACAATCTGAATACATGGCGCATGTGCGATTGGGTGGGGCTCGGCCCGGCAGCCTCGTCGCAATTTGCCGGTTGGCGGGGGACGAATATCGACGACCTTAACCGCTGGTCAGAGAATCTCGCACGAGGCGAACGAGCCACAGAGGATCGCGTGGAGCTCACGCCTTCACTGCTTTTGGAGGATTCGCTTGTGTTTGGACTCCGCATGAACGAAGGCGTCGATCTTGGGGCCTTGCAGGCGGTTTATCCGTCAGCGCCGTGGAACCGCATCGAAACGTTCGCCCAACGCCTGGTGACCGAAGGACTGGCAACCTTGCGAAACACTCGGCTCGCTCTCACGTTGCGCGGGCGCCTGGTCGCCGACGCTGTCGGGACTGAAATTATGGCCGTGATGGATCAATCAACACCTTCTGCATGACGAAACTGCTACTATCGACAATCGCGTTTGGCGCGCTCACCGCTGCTGGCTTTGCTCAACGCATCGATATCGGCTGGCCCACGCCGAACGCGGCCTATTTCGAAGGCAAACCGATCAGCGAGTTTATCCAGCCAACGGCCAGCGGGGAGATCGAGTCCGGTTTGTTCGGATGCCGTCGCAGCGGCGGTCGTCAATATCACGAAGCGGTCGACTTAAAGCCGTTGAAGCGTGATCGCCGCGGGGAGCCGACGGATCCGGTTTTTGCGGCGATGAAGGGCGTGGTGCGTTACATCAGCCGCAATCCCGGCAACAGCAACTATGGCCGCTATGTGGTGCTTGAACACCTGGACGTGGAGCCCGCGATTTACACGCTCTATGCTCATCTCGCGGAAGTTTCTTCGACGATTTCTGTCGGCGCGGTGGTAGCGAGAGGTCAGCCATTGGGAGTCATGGGACGCAGTTCGAGCGAGCAGGCGATACCGCGTGAGCGCGCGCACCTTCATTTCGAAATGGGCGTCGTTCTGACAAATAATTTTGAGAGCTGGTACGAAACCAAAAAATTCGGCAACCGAAACTATCACGGCATCTACAATGGCATGAATCTGCTGGGTTTCGATCCGCTGGATTTCTTCGACCAATTTCGGGGGCGCCGCGTAAATACCTTTCGGGACTATTTTTCTCACCTGCAGCCTGCGGTGCGGCTCCGGATCGCGACGCGGCGAATCCCGGACTATGTTCAGCGTTACCCGTCGCTCTTGGCGAAGCCGCTGCCCACGGGAGATTTGATCGGCGGCTGGGAGGTGAGTTTCAACGAGATGGGCCTGCCGTTCTCATTTACGCCGCTCACTCCGATGGAAATGATGAGCGTAGCCCCCGACCAGGTCCAAATACTAGACGCCAATGCCGCCATCCTGAAAGGCCATCGGTGCAAGTCCTTGGTCTTCGAGCGCCGTGGCAAATGGGCGATCGGCCGAGACTTGGAGACGGTGCTCCAGTTGGTCTTTGGACTGAGATAAAACTGCGAAGAGGCTCAATACTCGCTCAGGCTCTGCTCCAATCCAGCATGCGCTGAATCGGAGTGAGTGCCGCCGTGCGGATATTTTCGGGCAGCTCGATCACGGGAGCCATGTTCTTCAACGCATCGCGGACCTTCTCGATCGTGTTCATTTTCATGAAACGACAATCGTTGCAGGCGCACGTGTCGGTCGGACCGGCGATGAAGGCTTTGTCGGGAACTTCGCGTTGCAGACGATGCAGCATGCCGCTCTCGGTGACCACGATGATGCGCTTGGCGGGTGTTTCGCGAGCGAACCTAACCATCAGCTCGGTACTGCAAACTTCGTCGGCCAGATCGCGGACCGCCTGCACGCATTCGGGATGGGCAACGATCGGTGCATCCGGGAACTGAATACGGGCTTTCTCAAGGGCTTGCACGGTGAACAAAACGTGCGCGTAACAGCTGCCTGGCCACAGGCGCATTTTGCGACCGGTTTTTTGCGAGACCCATTGCCCGAGGTTTTGGTCGGGAACGAAGAGAATTTCGCGATCCTTCGGGACGTTGTTGACGATTTTAACGGCGTTGCCGCTCGTGCAGATGACATCGCTCAAGGCTTTGACTGCCGCCGAGCAATTGATGTAGGCGACGACGTAAAGGCCGGGATTCTTGGCTTTGTAGGCGGCGAGTTGTTCGGCAGGGCACGAATCCGAAAGCGAGCAGCCGGCGCCGAGCTCGGGCAGAAGAACGGTGCGGTTGGGATTTACGATCTTGGCCGTTTCGGCCATGAAGTGAACGCCGCAGAAAAGGATCGCATCGGCTTTGGCTTGCTGCGCCTGGTAAGAAAGTCCGAGCGAGTCGCCCACAAAATCCGCAATGCGCTGAATCGGCTCGATCTGGTAGTTGTGTGCCAGAATGACGGCATTACGCTCTTTTTTCAGCCGAAGAATTTCCTCCTGGATTGTGGAAAGCGGCGCGAGCTCACGTCGTGGCGAGGCGATGACAGGTTCGTAGTCGAGGACGGCGGGCATGTGAGAAAATCACAATTTCACGGAATTTCCGGCAGAAGCAAAGAATAAGATTTTGCCCGGAAATAACCTTCACCGAAGGGGCCGTCGTGAGCCGCGTTTGAGAGGGCTGGGAAAAGAGGGTTTACCCCCGAGGGTACTCCGTAGTTCCTCAACGGCGTTTTGATATCGCGAAACGAGTTCTCTCGATTAAAAAGGACTCCGTTCCTATTGGAGTCATTCCGATTTAAGAGCTAAACCCAGAAAGGAGTTGGTAGTCATGAACCAGGAAAAAACTACAATCTCTCTCGGCTTCACCAAAGAGCGTTTCCCTGCAGGGGTGCACATTTGTCAGATTTTCTCGGACGATGACGAAAGAACCGATGCGCTCCTGCGGTTCGTGCAAAGTGGCTTGGAAAAGGGTGAACGCACGAGCTGTTTTTCCGATCAGGTGAAAAGTGAAGTGGTGAAGAAACATCTGGAATGTCATCGGATCTCGTTCGATGAGAAATGCTCGTGCGGGACGTTGACACTCGCGGCGACGCGCGACGTATATTTTCGAAACAATTGTTTCGACCCTGACCGGATGCTCGGATTTTTGAGCGCTTACCACGAGGAGTCCATGACGCAGGGTTATCCGGCGGCCCGCGTAATGGGGGAAATGTCGCCCGAGGTGCAGCATATCTCAGGAGGTTCGCGGCTGCTCGAATACGAGTCAAAAGTGAGTCTCTTGTTGCGTGAGCACCCGGTGACTTGTGTATGCCAATACGACGCCCGGAAATTCGACGGGGCTATGATTCTGGAGATATTAAAAGTTCACCCGCTTATGATTATTCGTGGCGCTGTGGTGAGGAATCCATTTTTTGTTCCACCGGAGGAGTATTTGAGTCGTTAGGTTCGGGTGTGACGTGATCGCATGCCTGGCACAAACACCAACGATAACCTAAGCGCCCCCGTGCTCGGTCAGCTTTTGCTGATGCAGAGCGTACTTTGTAATCTGCCGGACGAGACGTCGATTTTCAGCTTTGTCGGTCGTGGGTTGTTAGATGTGCCGGGTGTGGCCAAGGTGGAGCATTCGCTGGAGACGAGTCCCAAACTCGAGCAAGGACGTGTCCGTTATCCACTGCAAGCGGGCGAATCGCGCTGGGGTGAATTGGTGGTGACGCTTTCAGATCAGGAGCGGTTCCGACCTTACGAAGCCTACGTTCTTAATTTTTGTGTCATGGTCGCGATGATTCTCGAGGAGCGAAAACAGCGCCGACTGAATCAAGAGCATCAGCTTCTTTTGGAACAACGGGTAGGGGAACGCACGCGACAGCTTGCCGAGGAATCAGAGGAGCGGCGGTTGATGGCTGAGCAGCTGCAGCGCGGCCGCAACATGATCGCACATGTCCTCGACTCCATCCCACAAGCGGTGTTTTGGAAAGATCGGGAGGGGCGATATCTCGGTTGTAATCGGATTTTCGCGGAAGCAGCAGGTTTGGGTCGTCCCGAAGAAGTCATCGGGCGCACCGATTTTGATCTGCCCTGGTCCAAAGATGACGCAGAGGCCTACCGGCGAGACGACCGGGGCGTAACTGAAGACGCAAAATCCAAAAAACACATTGCGGAAGCACTTCAACGCGCGGATGGAAAACGTATTCTAATCGACACAACAAAAGTGCCGTTGGTCGACTCCGAAGGACGAGTCTACGGCGTTTTGGGTGTTTTCGAGGACATCACGGAACGGCGGCGCGCGGAGGAGGAAAACACCAAGCTCCAAGCCCAGCTCACCCAGGCGCAGAAAATGGAATCGATCGGCCGCCTGGCCGGCGGAGTCGCGCACGACTTCAACAACATGCTTCAGGCAATCCTTGGCCACGCGAGTCTCGCGATGGACGGCGGCGTCGACGCTGATTCGGTGCGGGAAGGCCTTCAGGAGATCACGAATGCTGCGCGTCGTTCGGCTGAACTGACACACCAGCTTCTGGCTTTCGCTCGCAAGCAGACCGTGAGTCCGAAGGTATTGGACCTCAACGCGGCGGTCGGAAAAGTTTTGAAGATGCTCCAGCGGCTGATCGGTGAAGATATCGAGCTAGTTTGGCATCCGCAAGACGCTGTCTGGCCGGTGTGGATGGACCCGGTTCAACTAGATCAAGTGCTGGCTAATTTGGTGGTGAACGCACGAGACGCCATCAAGGGCGTTGGCCGCATCACGATCGCAACGTCGAATCTGACGCAGACGGAAAGCGCCTCGTCTTTTCGCTCGGAATCCGCTCCTGGCGACTACGTGGTCTTGAGGGTTTCGGATACCGGTGGCGGGATGAGCAAGGAAGTCAAAGAGCACCTTTTCGAACCATTCTTCACCACTAAGCCGCTGGGCCAGGGAACGGGTTTAGGCCTGGCGACCGTGTACGGAATCGTGAAGCAGAACAACGGTTACATCGCCGTCTCCTCCGAGCCGGGCAACGGTACTGTATTCACCATTCAATTACCGCGTTGTGACTTGCCGAGCGTTTCCACGGCGTTTCCCTTGGAGGAAAAGGTGAAGGGTGGACACGAGACCATCCTCCTGGTGGAGGACGAGCAACAGATCCTGAACCTCGGAAAGCGAATTCTAGAATTGCACGGCTACAGCGTCCTCACCGCGCGAGATCCGGAGACGGCTCTCCGGGTGGTCGAACAGTATACCAAGCCGATTCACCTGCTGATTACGGATGTGGTCATGCCCGGGATGAACGGGCGTCAGTTGCGCACGTGCGCCTTGGGAATAAAACCAGGGATCAAGTGTCTTTATATCTCGGGATATTCGGCTGACGTGATAGCCCACCAAGGAATTTTGGACGATGGCGTCCAGTTTTTGCCGAAGCCATTCTCGATTCCAGCGCTTGCTCGGAAAGTGCGAGAAGTTCTCGACCCACCTTCGGCGTAGAGCCCGGTCAAGCAGGTATATCAGCGCTCGGGTATTTGTGCCGCACCTTTTCGCGGTAGAGCAGGTAAAGGCCCGAACCGACGACGATCGCTCCGCCTACTGCTGTCCAACGATCGGGTTTTTCGTCGAAGATCGTGAGGCTGAAAATAGTCGCGCCGATGATTTGAGCGTAGAAAAACGGTGCCAAAACCGAAGCGGGTGCGTGGCGATGGGCGAGAATCAGCAACCAGTGTCCGAGCGCACCGAACAATCCCAAACCAATAAGAACGGCCCAAACCAGCGGACTCGGTGGCGTTTTCCAGATAAAAAAGAGAAGTGGCCCGACCAAAATTGTACCATAGAGGCTTGTGTAGAACATGGTCGTTTCCGAGCTGTCGTGCGCGGAAAGTTGGCGAGTGATGATCAGGTAAAACGAATTCGACACGGCGGCGGCGAGCGCGAGCAGCACCGCGGCTTGCAAGCTCTGGCCGAAAGGCCGCGTGACTATCAGAACGCCGCCGAATCCCACGAGCACGGCCACGAGGCGGCGGGGGCCGATTTTTTCGTTCAACATCGGACCAGCCAGCAGGGCCGTCATTAAAGGCGCGGAAAAGTTGATGGCCGTGATTTGCGTCAACGGCAGAAACCGCAGCGCGACGAAGCACCCGAGTGTCATTCCGACCAAGCAGAGGGCTCGCGCGATCTGTAGGCCGGGTTTTTGCGTTTTTAGAATCTGAGGCTTGGTGCGGGGATTCAGAAATGCCGCCACCGCGATCAAGCTGACGAGATACCGCATGCCGGAGACTTGTAGCGGGTCGAGGCTGCGAGCCAGCCACTTGGCGGAGGCATCCATGCAGCAGAAGCAGGTGATCGCGCCCATCAGGATGGCGATACCTTTGAAAATATGCACCGGGTGCGAAACGGAGACAGTCGACTTGACGGACATGAAACGCCTAGCGTGGAGCACCACGGCTCGGGAATCCATTTAATTGCGAATGATCTGGGAGCAGGCGTGACGTGTTTTTCTACGGAGCTGTCACGCACCTGCCGGAAACTCCCGTACTGAAATCTGATTACGGAACAGCCGAAATTTGGCCCCATGGAAAAGGTAAGTACGTTGGGTATTATCTGGGTGTATGAAAGCTAACCTCAAATCATCTCCTAAAACAGGTTTGCAATGTGTTTTGGCCGGATCTGCGGTCGCGCTCGCGTTTTTCGCCGGCTGCGCCAGCGAGCCGGAGTCGCATATGGTTTCCGCGCCACCGCCACCGCCGCCGACTCAAACGGCCACCACAGTCACACAACCGGTGACTGTCACAACCCCTGCAACATCCACCTCGCCAGCCACAGCCACGCCGGTGATCATCACCCAAGTACCGCCAGCGGCCCAACAGGAACAGATCACTGAACGGCCCACGGCGAACCACGTCTGGATACCTGGTTATTGGACTTGGCGCGATGGCCGTTACGTCTGGATCGCGGGCCGTTGGGAGATTCCTCCGCGCGCCGATGCCACGTGGGTCGCGCCGCGCTGGGAGCGCGAGTCGAGCGGCTATCGATTCTACGAAGGCTATTGGCAGTAAGATGGGCACTCGCCCGTTTTCGTTACGTGAGCTGAAATCGGCGTGGCTTTCAGTACGCTAAGGCCATGCCTATTTCGGACCGTAGGAAATTTCTCAAAACGTTTAGCGCAGGAACACTGTTAGCGACGGGCTATTTGGACCTATTTTCCGAAGCAAAGGAGACGAAGCGGATGACCGATAAAGTTCCGGAGGCCTTCATTTTACCTGCAAGCGATTGGGTGCCCAACAATCCACGCCTTCCTGTGCTGCTTTACCGGAGCGTTTTTGAGGGAAAGAATGGCCACGCGCTGGCCGGCGAAATGGAGAAGCTTTTTGAAGAGAACGGCTGGCAGCCTCAATGGCGCAATGGCGTTTACTCGTACCACCATTATCACACGACCGCGCACGAATTGCTCGGCATTGCCGGTGGCGACGCGTTGTTGAAATTGGGCGGTCCGCAAGGGCGCGAGGTTCCGGTCAACGCTGGCGATGTCATCTTGTTGCCGGTGGGAACGGGTCACTGCCGCTTGCATGCAAGCGATGATTTCCTGGTCGTCGGTGCGTATCCGCCCGGACAAGACTGGGATGTTCGGCGGGAGGCGCCCACGCCGGAGATGGAAGCGCGGATGGCGAAACTGCCGTTCCCGAAATCTGATCCGATTTACGGAGTGGTCGGGCCCCTCGTGCGACTTTGGAACGGTTGAGCGGTTGCGGTTTGGCCGAAGTCCGGTAGCTTACGGCCAGCTCTTCAACCATGAATGAACCGGTCCCTCTCATAGCGCGTGTCTTGATCACTCTCGCCACGTTGGCGTACGGCTACGGGCCCTTCATCGTTGATATGAACAAAACGCACCTGCTTCATCCGGCGTGGCCGGGGCACGCGCGATATCATCTGATGTGGGCGTCGGTTTCACAGGCGGCGGTCGCAGGAATCGCTCTCTGGCTCGTGTGGGCGGAGGCGCCAAACGCGCTTTGGCGATGCCGCTTGGGCGGTGTAATCGGATTGGCGATGACCTCCGGGTTTTTCGGCGCGCTGCTCACGAAAAAACTTTTTCGCGGCACGCTTCACGATCCGCAAGGTATTCACCCGATCGCCGGGAAGATTGACGGGAATCTCATCGCCGTCATCGGAATCGCTTCGCTTCTCGCCGCAGGCCTCGTGCTTACCGGTTGAAAAAGATTCGGCTAAACAACCTGCGTTGCCACCGTACCGCTGCGGCCGTCGATCTCGGCTGGGACTTGATCGCAGATTGCAATTTTCGTTTTGTCCTCGAGCAGCTCTCGCGCGAGGTCGTCCATCCGCACGAACTTGACGCCTGCTTCATGGCAGGCCGCGAGCAGCGCGCGAAACAACGGCCGCTTGGCCATGCCTTCGATTTCTGCGTGCAGCGTGAAAACGTTCGGTCTGTCTTCGCGCATCAGTGACATGTAGTGCGCGACGATTTTTTCCTCCGGATATTCGGGCCGACCGAGCAGCTCGTCGAACGTGGGCAACGTGCTCGGGATTTCGAGTGTCTTGAAAACTTGCCCATTGATCCTTGGGAAAAACGGAGTGCTGCCGCGCACATCGCTCGAGTAGAGCAGTCCTGCTTCGTCGTACACTTGGCGACTGCGTGCGTTGCTTTGCCAGCCGGGCGCGCCGGCGGTCTGCGCCTCGAAACCGAAAACGCGAAGAAACTCAGCTCGTGCGGCGACGAACTCGGTGCGGATTTGCTCGATCGGCATCTTCTGCACGTAGTCCTGCCAGCGATAGTGATTGAAGCAGTGAATGCCCACTTCGTAGCCCGCGTCGCGAACCTCCCGCATGATTTTCGTATTGCGCCGTCCGATGTGCGGAGCGGGCAGCAGTGTTCCATTGAGCAGTGTGCGAACGCCGTAGAGTTTTACCACGCTGGTTCGGCTGACTTTTTTGAAAAAGCCGGGGCGAAAAATCCGGGTGATGGCTCTGCCGGTTTGATCGGGCCCGAGGGAAAACAAAAAAGAAGAGGGCGCTTCAAACTCCGCCAAATCCCGCATCAAATTCGGCACGCCAAGGCGTGTGCCGCGATCCGTATCAATATCGATTTTTAGCGCGAGTCTGATGGGCATGGAAAAAGAAGCGGGGATCATTGATCCCTTCTCGTTTCTCGCAATCCCGAAACAATTTGAATGGGTTGCTTCGACCGAGGATTTTTGCTTTTTGGAACCGGCGGCATTAGCTGCTTTCAACTCCAAGCGTTCCTATGAAAACACGTTGTTTAGTTGTTTTGATGGTGGCTTTAGCGTTGGCGTCTCTCGCGGAGGCTGACACGGGCTTTTTTCTGACGGCGGCTGGTGGCCAGAGTCGTTTCCGGACGAAGTACACGACCCGTTACACGGATGCGACACGCAGCTCCGTGCCTAATGCGGAGGTGAATGCCCACGATCTTTATTGGTCTGTTGGCGCGGGCTTGTCTTTCACTGATTTGCTGCGTGTCACGGCCGGCTACGAAGATTGGGGTCAGACAACTGGTTCGTCAGCGTCAGCCACGGGGCAAATTTATCCGCTGACGGTCGGCGCAAAAGGTTTTTACGCATCGTATGCGCCGATGATCCACGTGATTCCTCTGATCAGCGTGGATCCAGAAGTGGGAATTCTTTATTCGGACGTGAAGCTCCGAACCAATTTCCAGAGTGACGGCGATCCGAATATTCAATCGGGCTACACGGCGCGTTTTCGTTATGGCATCGGAATTTCGGTGCATCCGCCTGGTCCGTTTGTCGTCGGGATAAAATATCTTCAGATCGATTTGCCCGGCGCGGAATTCAAAGCCGGCTCCAGTTTCTTCACCGACAAGATCCGCCCGCGCGTCGTGGTGCTCACTGCACAGTATAATTTTTAACCGGCCCGTAGGCCGCGGCAACGTTCAGAATCGCGCTTCCTGGAGGGAGCGTGTTTCCACTCTTTGCGTTTCATGAAATGAATGAAAATCTGCCCGTCTTTCTCCAAAATATAAATACGTCGCGCACCGCGCTTCAACTTCCGCCAAGGTTCTCCGGCGACGCGTTCCATCGGGACTAGATTTCGCCGCCCCGCCGTCATTTCGTATAGATAATTTTCAATCGCACGAGCGATTGAAGGAACGGGAACGATTGGCTCGATACCGTTTTCAAAAAGATACATGTCGAGCTGTATCGAAAAAACTTCGCGAGCACGCTGGATAACATGTGTTCGGAAAATTCTGTCCACATAAGAGAGTGTTATCTCGGTGGTCTCCTCTGCGGTGGTTGAGGGGGCGTTTGTTTGTTGGGATTGGAAGCGGTGATGAGTCCAAGCTGATTGTTGGCGCGCCAGTTCCTCTGCTGCGGCCTGTTCTTGTACCAAAAGCTTTGCGAACTTCGCGTCGTCGGTTGAAGGCACGCGGTACCGCATTCCGAGACTCTCAGTCGCGTTATCCATGCCCCAGGTCGATGACGCCCGCGCTCATTTGTGTTAAATCAACTGCCATCGGTTGTTCCTTGTTGTCGGCAAATAAAAAAAGCCCCTTCGTGGCGAAGGGGCTTTGGCGATGTTGAAATGATAAACTTTTTACTCGAGCTGGTAACCTTTGTGCGCGAGGTGGTAATCGAGCGTGAGCTTGATCGCGGTTTTTAGATCTGTCTTTGGCGTCCAGCCGAGTTGCTTTTTAACGTTGGTAATCGACGGAACGCGCTTGCTGATGTCCTGGTAGTACTTGCCGAAATACTTGGCAGAGGGAACGACCACGACCTTCGCTTTTTCAGCGTTCTCGCGATATTCGGGGTACTCTTTGAACGCGGCAACGATCAGCTTGGCCAACTGCGCCACGCTGACTTCGTTTTTCGGATTGCCGAGATTGAAGATTTGGCGGGAAGCGCGGCCGTCCTTGTTCTCGATGATGCGGAGCAGAGCGTCGATGCCGTCGTCGATGAACGTGAACGAGCGGGTCTGCTTTCCGCCGTCGACGAGTTGGATCGGTTTGTTGAAAATCACATTCGAGATGAACTGCGTGAAAAGGCGCGAGCTGCCTTCTTTCGGCTCAAACACATCGTCGAGCTTCGGTCCAATCCAGTTGAAAGGCCTAAAGAGCGTATAGTCGACGTTGTCGCGCACACCGTAGGCGTAAATCACGCGGTCAAGCAGTTGCTTCGAGCAAGCGTAGATCCAGCGTTGCTTTTCGATCGGGCCGTAGACCATTGGACTGGTTGCCTCGTCGAGCTCGCGGTCAGGGCTCATGCCGTAAACTTCCGAGGTGGAAGGGAAGATGATGCGCTTTTTGTACTTTGCGCATTTGCGGACGATTTCCAGGTTGGCTTCGAAATCCAACTCGAAGACACGGAGCGGGTCTTTGACGTACTGCGTCGGGTTAGCAATCGCCACGAGCGGGATGACCGCGTCACATTTCTTTACGTGGTACTCGATCCACTCGCGATTGATGGTGATGTCGCCCTCGATAAATTTGAAACGGGGATTGTGCAGGCTGCCTTCGAGTTTGTGGCTGCCGATATCCATGCCGTAGACTTCCCAGTCTTTCTTGTGGAGGATCGCGTGCGTGAGAGCACTGCCGATAAAACCGTTGGCGCCGAGAATCAGAACTTTAGTGGGCATACTTCTAGAAAGGGGAATGCGGTAGAGGGGGAAAGCTGAAAGTGAGCAGTTGCGGGAGACTATGGCTTCGCGTATCCGACTGGTTGGGCGGCGACGATCTCCAAATTGGGGCGGAGTTTGAGCGGCGCGCCTAAAGCCGGCCGATCAAATCCGCCGATCCGATACCCGGTGGCCAGCCCTTCCGAGGCGCAGAAAAGATACACGTTCTGCGAAATAAACCCTGAGTCGACGGTCGCCATGGCTTTCGCCGAGTCGCCCTTCTCGTTGCGCTTGGCGAGATCGGCCACGAACAACAGACAGACAGGCGCTTCGGTTTTCGCCCCCAGTTGTCTCAAGTCTTCGGCGGCGATTTGCGTGAGCAGGTTCTTCTCGGCGTCGTAAATGTACGCGCCGGTTTTCATCAGCACGTAAAGATCAAGCTCCTGTTTGTTGTGCGCGGAAGGCGCCGTGCGTTTTCCATTATCCCGGTTGATGCCAAAACCCGCCCAGAGCAGGTTCGAGAGCTGTTGTGGACTGAGCTCGCGCGAATCGAAAGCGCGGGATGTCGCTCGCTTGGCGAGTGCTTCCATCAAAGGCATGCCGCCCGTTTTCTGCGGGGCAGGCAGCTGGATGTTTTCGGCCGCGAGAGTGAGACTGGCGACCAAAACGAATGCGAGAGCCAGGAAGTTTTTCATGGGTCGCACCCATTGATGCAGAAAACCTCGTGACGTTGCAATGATGTGTCGCGGCGTTGTGGGTATCCCGCGAGCGACTCCTCTTTCCGTGTAGATGTCGAAGAGGTAGTTCCAACACCTCACGGCACCCGTGCTTGTACGGTTCCGAGGCGTTCGTTGCCACACGCCGATTCAAGCTGGGGCAGGCGCTGGTTGTCCCAAAAGCCCGTGCCGCTGATCTCAGGAAAATTTACTCGGACGTCGCTCTTGCCACCGAAGGCTAGCTGTAGTTGGAGCCCGAATACACTTGCGGTTTATTTTTCGGAAGAGAGTTCCGAAGTTGCGCCGGTTTAGGCTTTGGTGTTCAAGTGCGAACCGAGCTTGATGACGAGCTCTGATTTTGCTGGCGGGCGGGGGGCTTGTTCCAATTGCACGGATGCCCGTGCACCTACCTTGGTCATCGCTTTGCTTTTGGCGGACTGGGCTGCGCCGTAGTTTGCGGTGTAGGAAGGGGTGTAGGACTGCGTACTATTGATCGTCATGGCCCGCAAAACGTGTGCGGCCTTCAAAAATTTTCGAGTCTTTTGCTGTGAGGTCTTTTCCTTAACGGGATGAAAATTCGTCGATAGGAAAACTTCCCCGCGCATCTCCGCACCCCAAAAAAAGCCGGCTGGGGCGCTCATCGCCCCTGAGAGCGCCCCAGCCGAAAAAAGCCGCCATTCCCCATCCATGAGAAACAAACAGAGAATTGCGGCTCTAATTCGATCGCGTGGCACGTCACTACTCGCGACACGCGACCAAAGTTATCCTACCTTACGCAGCTGCCGCTGTGCTCACGCCGAGCTGTTTCTTGCGTGAGGACCTGCGAATGAAGGCGAGGCCGAGCAAAGCAGCTGCACCGATCATGCCGTAGGTAGCCGGCTCAGGTACCGGCGTGAACGGAGTGCCGGAAGGTGTGAAGAACTGGAACGCGATGATCGCATCCGAGTAATCCCGATCCGAACCACGATCTAGGCGCCAATCCTCGAAGCC
The DNA here is from genome assembly GCA_047600805.1 of Nibricoccus sp. Lineage (GTDB taxonomy): Bacteria > Verrucomicrobiota > Verrucomicrobiia > Opitutales > Opitutaceae > JADKHC01. The sequence goes on along the minus strand of JASGKG010000001.1, from coordinate 1,871,713 downwards.
GACAATGTACGTCATCACGTCCATATAAGCACCTGCCGACGCGATCCAGGTATTAACGGCGAGGGTCTGTTGCGACCACATCGTGTTGCCCGGAGGATTGTACGGGAGAGACGCGGTCGGGTGGAACGCGTAATAATCGCCACCGTACGTCGTGCCGCCGTCACCTTGGAACCAGATATCAAAGTTTCCGAAAGTTCCTGCGGCGAAGTTTACGTCGAAGTAATTTCCGAAGGCTGTGTTCACGGGACCACCGGCGGGATTCGTCTCGATGTGATTAAACACCGTGTACGATTGTGGGCCAGCAATGTTACCCGAACGGGTGTAACCCAAGCTGTCCTGCCATTGAGCCGACTCGCTCAGGAAGATCGTCCGCAGAACGCCACCGTTGGTAGCAAGCGTGCCAAGACTGCTTGTGAATGAAGACGGGGCGGTGGTGCTAAACGTCAACGACGGCACCGCAGTGGTCAGCAGGTAAGTGCCTTGCGTTCCGCTCACGGTCTTGAACGCACCGAGACCTGTGGTGCTGTCCCAGTGTGTGGCTCCGGCGTTGAGTCCGATCGGCTGCACGCTGATTCCGTCTGTCGTGGACGAAGGCGGCAGCGGGCTTATTTGCGCACGGCTGGTCGCGGCGAGCGCGGCGACTGCGGCAAAAACTACAAGTGTTTTCTTTTTCATGTTTGTTAATTTTAGCTCCCTGAGCTTCTCACGGTACACCGGCTCTCGTTTTTGCGATATAAAGGCAGGCTACTGAGTACGCATGGGGATAATTGCTTAAGAATTGCGTTACCCAAGCGGAGCGGAAATTCCGACAGCCTGTAGCACCGGAAGCACTACATCCTCTTCGCCAACAGGGCTGAGCGGTTTCACCGAGGCGAAATCTCCCCGCAGCAATTTCAGTGCGAAAATTTCTCGGTCAATTTCAGCGCGTGTGCGAAAACCCAGCTCGCGCAGAAGCTGCACAGCTGAACCCTTTCTCGTCCGTGCGAAAATGAGCAGCGTTGCGGTCACCGCGCACGTGAGGATTCCCCATTTGCGGGAATGGACGAGTGCCAGCAAGGCCGTGGTCAGGCCGATGGTCGCGATTTCGAATTGGAGAATACGGTCAATGGACCATTCCTGCCGCAGCTCGCGTATCCGGTCATCGATTACAGCGGAAGGCTGGGCGGCGTAAAAACGAATGTCCCGCAAGGTTTTCTCCTCGAGCAGTCGAAGCACCTCTTGCGATGCCTCGCGTTGCAAGCGATCTGGATCTTTGGAATGGTTGTTCATGGTGCTAGGTGTTGAGGGCTTGAATGAGTTCCTGGTTGTCGGGCCGGTTTTGCGCGCTGTTGTTGAAGGTCGTGAAATCTCCGCGCAGTGCTTTGAGCGCGTATTTTTCCTGGTCGATCTCGGCTCGCGTACGAATCCCGGATGCCCGAAATAGCGGCACAGGCGGACACCACCCGGAGATGGAGTGTTGAGTCAGAAATCCCAACACGGCGCCAGTAAGCAGGAAGAAGCGGCGGTTGACGCACGTGCCGAGCAGGGCACCGGCGAGGGAAATCACGCCGGCGTTTGTCTCTAGGAGTTGTTCCATGTCTCGCTCCTCATCGAGTTCGGCGATGCGTTGGCTCAGGACTGTTCGGGGCTGCGAGGCGTAGAAGCGGATATTGGCGCGCGTTTTTGCGTCGATGCGTGCTGTCGCGCCGGGGGAGGTTTTCCGGCGGACTCGGTCGAGTTCGATCTGTGCGTTGTGCGACATGATGATATAGGTTGAGACCCAACCTAATCTCCCCGCGTCGATCGGCCATCGAGCGAGCCATGGCGCCGCAGACCGGGATTTTACCCGCCGCCCGGTCTATACTGCGCCGGGGTCGGGCGCAGAACGGTGTCCCGCGCGGTGCTTTTTATGGTTGGGGACGCTTCGCGTTCGGGACGATCACGACGGGGCAGCTCGTTTTTCTGAGCACGCCGTGTGTTGTCGTGCCAACCAGAAGATCGTAGAACGCGTTGTGTCCGTGGGAGCCCATCACGATGTAGGCAGCGCCGGCTTTTTGTGCGCTGGCTAAAATTTCGAGGATGGGGGGCCCGTTGACCTGTTGCGTCTCGACCACCAAGTCCGGGTGGCGGGCGCGCAGTGTTTCTTTGAACTCGAGCAAGCGTTTCGCTGAATGTTTTTCGCTGATGGCGATGGCCTCTTGGAAGTTTTCCAGAGCCAGCCCGTAATCGCTGGTGAGCACGGGCGGTTGCACCACGTGAAGGAGGATGATCTTAGCTTCGCTGGCCAGCGCGAGTGAACACGCGGTGGCTATGACATCCTCCGTAGCTGTCGAGAAATCGATGGGGGCTAAAATCGTTTTCATGACGACGACACTTTAACCCGCGAAGGGCGGGTTTACCAGAGGCGATTTTAGCTGCGTATTTTCTTCAATTCGGACCTTTGAAAAAAACCGCTTGCTTCCGCTCCTTGCATACTGCTTTCTGACCCTTCCCTGTTCGGGCTGTAGCGTAGCCTGGTAGCGCGCTTGCATGGGGTGCAAGAGGTCGTGAGTTCGAATCTCACCAGCCCGACCATTTGACCATCTAGGAATTAGGGAAGTATAGCGGAGAAAAAGCAGAGGCGTTCCGCGTCAGCCGTTCTTAAGAGACGGCAACTGGCGGAGGCACGATTGAAGGACGCGAAAATCGAAGGGTTTCGAAAGAAAAGCCGCCGGTTTGGCGTGCGAGAACCGATCGAGGCTCAGTTTTTGCGAGTACCCGCTCATGAGGATGACCGGCACGCTCGGGTTGATCCGATGCATCTCAATGAAAGCCTGCTCACCGTCCATCCGCGGCATCGTGAGATCGAGCAGGACGAGGCGCAGCTCGTGCGAATTCTTTTGGAAATATTCAAGTCCATCCAACCCATCCACGGCTTGCTTGGCGGTAAATCCTGTCACTTCCAGAGCCCGCGCGACTACAGCCCGGACCTCAGGCTCGTCGTCGACCACCAAAACCTGTCCGCTTCCGCGCCAAGGACCGGTGTTGTTTTGGGCAGCGGTATTGTCCCGGGCGGTGGGGGCAGCGGCTGGGAAAAAGACGCGGAAGATCGTGCCCTTGCCCTGTTCGGTTTTGACGTGAATTGCGCCATTGTGGGATTTGATGATTCCCAGCACGGCGGCCAGACCGAGGCCATGACCGGCGAATTTGGTACTAAAGAATGGTTCGAAGATTCGTGTGTAAACTTCCGGCGTCATGCCGCTGCCGTTGTCCTCGACTTCCAGCACCACGTACTGGCCGGGAGACGGTGCGCGGCCGTGGAAACGTGCGGAGAGAGTCGCGAAGGTGACGGCCTCCTGGCGCGTTCGTATCGCGATGGTCCCAGGGTTTTCCCCGATCGCTTCGGAGGCATTGAGCGCGAGGTTCATCAACACCTGACGCAGCTGGGTCGGATCGGCGGTGATGGGCGGCAGGGGACGCGTGAGTTCGAATTGGAGCGTGCGCTTCTTGCCGGTGGTGACTCGCAGCAACTGGCTCGTTTCGTCGATCAGGCGCGAGAGATCGATCTCGCTGAACGCGAGGGGATTTCGACCTGCGTAGGCCAGCATCTGCTGGCACAAGGCGGCGGCGCGCTCAGTCGATTTCTCGATTTTCTGAAGCGTTTGCTGCACTGGCGAATCATCAGGTAGATCTAAACGTGCAAGACTCGCATAGCCGAGCAGCGGCGTGAGAAGATTGTTGAAATCGTGAGCGATGCCGCCCGCAAGTACACCGAGGCTTTCGAGTTTTTGGACTTGTTGGAGGTGGCGTTCGTTTTCCAGGCGGGCGGCCTCGGCTTGTTTTTGTCGCTCGATGTTTCGAACGACAAACGAATAGATGATGCCTTTCTCACCTTCGTTGCGATGCGCCTGCACCACAATGGAGACGGGGATCTCGCGGTGAGCGCCGTCGAAAAATGTGGCTTCCCCGTGCCATGCACCGGTGGACTTGGCGGCAGGCAAGGCGTCGTTTATCAGAAGCTTGTTGGTCGCTGGAGGAAGGAGTTCGACGAAATTCTGTTGGCGCAAATTCGCGAGGGGGCCTTTGCCGAGAAGTCGCAGCAGCGAGGTGTTCGCGTAAACGATCAAAGCTTTTTCGTCGGTGATGACGACGAAGTCCGTGGTGGCCTCGATCACCTGCAGGAGGCGAAGGGCTTTAGCTTGGCTGATTGTCAGATCTCGCTGGATCTTATTCCGCCGTGTGATGGCCGAACCGAGTCCCAGGCCTACGCACGCGATGGCGAGTTCGAAAAAAAGAAAGTGGATGACGAGAAGTGGAGTGCTGTTGCCGGAAAAGTGCAGGCCAATCAGACCCGCCATCGTAATGACCAGGGTGGCGATCGTAGCGCCGACCATCCCGTGGCAAAAGCAGATCCAGATAAGCGGCAAAAAACAGAGATAAAACGGGGTGAACCGCCCGAAGGGCTTCCATGCAAATACAATGAGGATGCAGCCGATCAGGACTAAGGATTGAAGTGCTACGATGCCCCAAGACGATGAGCGTTGGTTTTGGTCCAACGCGCGTGTTTCGCCGCGCAACCATGGCGCCGCAAAAACCATGATGGGTGGCACGACGGTGAGTAGCCCGCTGACATCTCCGACCCACCAGTTGAGCACGGATGACCAGAATTCGTGGGGTGGCGTGATGCCTACCGTGGTGAGTACGAGGTTGCCACTGAGCGCCATCGTGGCAGGCGATAAAATTACGATGGCGATGAAGATCAGCGTAGCTCGCGCCTCGCCGGGAAGCAGGACGCCTCCGAGAAAGCGTCGCACCAACCAAGCCGCAGCGGCATAATTAATCGTGTTGAGCGCGGCTAAAAATAGGGCGAGCCAGAGAAGTGAGAACTCTGGAAAGGTGGCCGACAGGAGCACGTTCGCGACGAAGACCACCCCCATGTACCGGGTGCCAAACAGAATCAGCAACGAAAGGGCCAAACCACAGGGCGGATACCAAAGCGCGATTCCGGGCGACACCTCGAACCACGACGAAGTGAAGTGGGTCAAGACACGCAGAAGCAGGTAGCCAGCGCAGGCTAGAAGAGCAGGATTGACGCGGGGGCGGGGCACGATGCGGAAAGTTGTCAGCTGGAGTAGAGGAAAGTCACATACTCAGTTCGCCGATTCAAGGATAAGCGGAAAGGCGTTACGTTTGCTTAGTTGAGCGTGGAGCCGGTAGAGCGCGAATAGTTGCCATCCGACCGGATCCATCGGTTAACCATCGCCGAGAGATCGGCGTAGCGAACCGGTTTGGAGAGGTAATCATCCATGCCCACTGAAAGACAGCGCTGCCGCTCTTCCTGTGACGCGTTGGCGGTGAGCGCGATAATCGGAATGCGGGCGCCATTGCGTTCATTTCTGCGGATCGCCCGCGTCGCTTCGTAGCCGTCCATCTCGGGCATTTGGCAATCCATCAGAACCAATTGATAGTGGCCACGGCCCATCGCCTCGATGGCCTCGCTGCCGTTGGCGACGACGTCGGCTTTGTGCCCGATTTTCTCGATCATGCGGCGGGTGAGAATTTGGTTCGTGGGATTATCTTCAGCGATGAGGACCTTCGCGGCGGTTTTGACCTCGCTGGTTGGATGTGGCTGTTGGGTGCTGCTGGGTGACCGTGAGCCGCTGGTGCCCCAGATTTTTTCAAGTGTCCGAACCAGATGGGTATGACGCACTGGTTTTGAGTAGATCGCGAAGAAGTTGAGTTTCTCCAGCTCAATGCGTTGTTCGCGATCAAGCGACGAGTTCAGCATGATGAGGTGCGTTTGATCGAGAGCTGGATTGGCACGGATTTCGCGAGCGAGTTCAAGTCCATCCATCCCCGGCATGTTGAAGTCCAAAATCACCAACTCGAACGGTTGGTTATCGGCAAGAGCAGCCAGGAGGAGATCGAGCGCTTGATCTCCGCGGATGGCCTCGGTGGGAAATAGTTTCCAACGTCGCAGGAGATGCACGAGCAGACGTCGATTCGTCTCGTTATCGTCGACCACCAGCACGCGCCGGCCGCGCACCACATCGATAGTGGGGGCACTTTGCGAACTGGGCAGAGAGCTGCGGGCGAGGTTTACGATAAACCAGAACGTAGAGCCTTTGCCCGGTGTGCTTTCCACGCCGATTTTTCCGCCCATGAGCTCCACGAGCTGTTTGCTGATAGCGAGACCCAGGCCCGTGCCGCCGTAGCGCCGTGTGGTAGAGCTGTCTACCTGCGTGAACGATTGGAAGAGCCGCGCACAGCTTTCCGGGGTCATGCCGATGCCGGTATCACGCACCTCGACGCGAATTGATACGGCTGTGGCGGTAGAAACGAGTTGGGAAACGTGTATTACGACTTCGCCGCGTTCGGTGAACTTGATCGCATTACCGATGAGGTTGATGAGGATCTGGCGGAAACGTCCAGGATCGCCCACTACCTCGGAAGGCAGGTCGTTTTCAATCCAATAGGCGAGTTCGAGATGTTTTCGGCCTGCAGCGCCGCCGAGGAGCTCGATGACATCTTCGACCGCGGTGCGTAATTTAAACGTGGTATTCTCAAGTTCGAGTTTCCCGGCTTCGATCTTCGAGAAATCGAGGATATCATTGATAATGGTTAGGAGTGCTTCGCCCGAGTTTCGAACTGTCTCCGCGTATTCCCGCTGCTCTTCATTGAGGGGAGTGTCCAGCAAGAGCCCTGTCATGCCGATCACGCCATTCATAGGCGTGCGGATTTCATGGCTCATGTTTGCGAGAAACATGCTTTTCGCCTTGGTGGCCGCTTCAGCTTGTTCTTTGGCGAGGACGAGTTCCTGCGTGCGTTCTGTGACGCGGTCCTCAAGAAGGATTTTTTCTTCCCTCAATTTCTTGGTTCTCCACCGGAAGAGAAAAATGGCTCCGAGCACGAGTGCCGCCGCCGAAACCATGTAAAACCACCAGGTTTGATAGAACAGCGGCGCCTGGATGATTTCTGTGCTTGCACCGGTATCGTTCCAAACTCCGTCGTTGTTGCAGGCGATGACTCGAAACCGGTAGGTGCCCGGCTTGAGATTCATGTAAAACGCGGTGCGCCGAGTCCCCGCGTCGATCCAATCGGAGTCGTGGCCTTCCAGTTTATAGCGGAAGAGAACGCGGCCGGATTGGATAAAGCTGAGCGCGGTGTAGTCGATCGTGACAGTGTGGCTTCCGGCGGCGATTTTGATTTGTTTCTTCGCGTCCACCGGACGTCCGTCGATGAGCGCGTTCTCGATTTGGATTTGGGGAGGGGTCCGGTTGAAGGGGATGCTTTCAGGGTCGGCAACCAGCGCGCCGCGCCGGGTGGCGAACCAGATGCGTCCGTCTTTGCCTTGCCACGTGACAGGGCTGGAACCGGTGCCGACCAAGCCGACGCGGACACCGTCTTCGTTGCTGGCGAGTCGGAACATCGTATGCCGCCTTTCTCCTTTGGCGACGGCTAGCAGTTCGCTTCTGCGCCACCAGAAGATGCCCTTCGGCGTCCCCAGCCAAAGGCGATGGAGTTTGTCCTCCACAATCGAATTGACCTGATCGCTGAATGGCTCGGAGAGGTTTTCATGGGTAAGCCATCTCCCGTCCGGTGTGCGAACCACCAGCCCGGCGCCTTTTGTTCCTACCCAGAGGTTGTCGTCCTCGTCGTGATAGATCGCCCGGATGTCATTGTGGGGCAGCCCATCCTCCGTGTCGTAGTCGGTCTGGACGCCGTCCTTGATCTTTACGATGCCTGCGCGATCTAGACCGATGTAGAGTGTGCCGTCGGCGTCCTCGTAGAATACTTTTGGAATGGTCAGCGGGGGGCGATTGCGTTCGCTCAGCGAGGGTTTTCGGATGTTTGCGATCGAGGTAAACGTCCCATCCTTAAATTGGGTCGTTCCCTTGGTTTCGGAGCCGATCCAAATTGTACCGGCGCGGTCCTGGTGGATTGCGCGCACGCGCACGTAGTCAGGGTATTCTGTGATTTTTCCGTCCTTCAAAACACGCAACGTGGTGCGTGTGCCGATCCAAAGTGCGCCGTCGCGGGCGTAGCAAAGGGACCATACTTCACTGGAGGCCGCTGGTCCGATGCTGATCTCCGTCGTCGTGCCGTTGGGATTTACTTGTGTAACCCCGGCCTCTGGCAGACCCACCCAGACGACATTTTGATCGTTGCCGACGATCGTGCGATCGTTTCCGCCGAGTGGAGTATCTTCCTTCCCCAGCATTTTAAATGCTGCCGGTCTTACGCGGACGAGGCCGTCGGTAGAGGTGCCGATCCAGTAGGTACCTTCAAAGTCCTGAATCATCCCCCGGCAGTTGGTGATCGAAGGAATTGCGACCTTCTGGATCTGGTCGGAATCGGCATCTTGGACGAAGCAATCGTCTTCGGTGAAGATCCAAAGGTTGTTGTTTTTGTCGACAAACAAGCCCCTCACCGCCGTTTTGCCGAGTGTTTGGGCGGGTTGGTATTCTTGAACCTCCTGGGTCGCTGTGGCTGAGAAGAGCCCCTTGTCTGTCGCGAGGAGGATATTCCCTTTAGGATACTCTAGAACTTTATGAACCGTTTGGAATTTGCCCTCAATCCCCGTCAATGCCGTGAAACGGCCGTTTTCAAACACGACGACTTGTTTGTTACGCAGGCCCGCCCACAGCCTATTCTTAGAGTCAACCAGAAGCTCCATGATGTCGGCGCCTGGCATGCCGGCTTCTAGGGGGGTGAACTCACCATTGGCGTAACGCCACAGTCCTTGTTGGGTGGCGAACCAGAGAACGCCTGTCCGGTCTTCGTCGATGTCGCGGACTTGGAGTCCTTTTAAACCGACGATGCGGTACGTTCCATTTTTGTAACAAGATACTCCGCTTTGCGTGCCGATCCAAAGCACGCCTTTGCTGTCCTCAAGAAGGGAACGGATCAGGTTGTTCGGCAGACCTGGCGTGTTCGCCACGCGATAGGAAACGAACCGAACACCGTCAAACCGACAAAGGCCGCTCTCCGTTCCGCACCAAATGTACCCGTCGCGGGTTTGCACGACGAGCGGCGCGGCATTGTGCGGGAGACCTTGATCTATACCGAACGTGTAAGCGTAATAATTGGTTTTGCTCGCGGGTTTAGGTTCCGATTGCCCGAGGAGAGACGCAGTCATTCCGCAGATTGCCAGCCGCAACATGACGCGACCTAGCAATGCAGATATTACACTACGGAGGCTTCTCAAGGAAACCTGCGGGGTGGGCGAAGGGGCCATAAAAAGAGACTTCTGGTGAAATATCGGCAGTTTATCGCTAAAGTGGAGAAAATGTTACGGGAGTCTCGCAATTTGAGGAAGTTAGCGGCTGTTGAGACCATCGATCGTGGAGCGGCACGAAAATTGTTCAGACGGCGCGGAGTGTTTACGCGGATAAGAAGTAAGTGGCTCAAATAAAATAGCTAATGATAAAGTATAGTCATTTAAGACCGTGGGAATTCGGAGCTTTTACTTGCTCCCCACGCCTGTCGACCGCCCGCTCAAGAGCGGAAAGACTCTTTTCTCGCAGTTTGCGCTGCACCCGCGAGCGCCGCGGGAAGCCTTGAGCCGGCTGTTCCCGAGTTGAAATTGTGCCAACTGCCGCGTCTCATTTCTGCAAAATGACACCCGCAGAGGCTCAGACTCGTATCGCCGCCCTTCGAGCAGAAATCGCGCACCACGATGAACTGTATTATCGGCGCGCTCAGCCTGAGATCGGTGATTCTGAGTATGACCGTTTGAAGCGGCAATTGGCGGACCTCGAGAATGACTTTCCTGAAGCACTGGCGCTTTTCGCAGCCGCTTCGCCGACGACCCAAGTAGGCGACGACCGCACGGAAGGTTTTGCGACTTACCAGCACCGTGAACGGATGATGAGTTTGGACAACACGTACTCGCGCGAGGAGTTGCACGAATTTCACGACCGCTTGGTACGGTTGCTCGGCCGGGAGAACCTTCGTTACGTGGTCGAACCCAAGATCGATGGCCTCGCGGTTAGCCTGACTTATGAGGGCGGAAAATTGGTCCGGGCGGTCACACGTGGAAACGGGATCGAGGGCGACGATATCACTGCCAACGCGAAAACCATTCGGTCGCTTCCGAAAATTTTGAAAGCGGACGGAGACGCGGCGATCCCGGAGGTGATCGAAATTCGCGGTGAAATTTTCCTCACCAACGCTGAATTCCAGCGCATCAACAAGCTTCGGGAGGAAGCCGGCGAGGCGCTCTATGCGAACCCCCGGAACCTTGCGGCAGGTACAATCAAGCAACTCGATCCGCGTGAAGTGGCGCAGCGAAAGCTGGAGATCGTTCTCTATGGCCTGGGTTACTGCGAACCCGCCGTGGCGCTTCCGGCCACGCAGTCGGGATATCACGGTTTGGTGCGAGCGTGGGGTTTGCCCACGGTTGAAAAATTTTGGACCGTGAGCGGTCCCGACGAGACTTGGACGGCGATCCAGGAACTCGACACCCTTCGCGAGACGTTTGCTTACGCCACCGATGGCGCAGTCGTGAAGTTAGACTCGATTCCGCTGCAGCGTGAGGCGGGTGCGACTTCGAAAGCACCGCGTTGGGCGATGGCTTACAAATTCGCGGCGGAGCGCGCTGAGACGAGGCTCAACTCGATCACGATTCAGGTTGGCCGCACGGGTGTGCTCACGCCTGTCGCAGAACTTAGTCCTGTGCATTTGGCCGGTACCACCGTCAGTCGTGCGACGTTGCATAATCGTGACGAAATCGCTCGCAAGGACATCCGTGTCGGCGATTTCGTTTACGTGGAGAAAGCAGGAGAAATTATCCCCGCGGTGATCGGCGTGAATGCGTCGCGGCGTACTCCCGAATGTGCTCCCTATGTTTTTCCCGAGAAGTGCCCGGTCTGCTCGACGCCGGTGGTGCAGTTTGAGGGCGAAGTCGCGTTGCGCTGCCCGAACTACGAATGTCCCGTGCAGGTGCGTCGACGTGTGCAGCATTTTGCGTCGAAGGCTTGCGTGGACATCGACGGACTTGGCGAGGCAATGGTCGACGTGTTGGTGGAAAAAGGTTGGGTGGCGAGTATTGCCGATATCTATCGGTTGAAGCGTGACGATCTTCTCACGCTCGGAAAAAGCGTCGGTAAATCGACGGACAACCTGCTTGCGGCGATCGAGCGAAGTAAGCAGGCGGATCTTTGGCGTTTTATTCACGGCCTCGGCATCACGCACGTAGGTGTGGCGGCCGCGAAAGATCTGGCGCAGCACTTCGGTGGGCTCGACGCATTGGCTCACGCCAAGTACGAGGACTTTATTCGCGAGAAGAAGAGCGTAATCGAAGGAATTGGCGAAACGATGGCGCTGGCGATTATCGATCATTTTAACGATCCGAGAAACCGTGCCTTGATTAGCGAACTGATCGAGGTGGGCGTTGCGCCTGCGGTGCCGGTAAAGCGTGTAGCGTCCGGGGCCGCGTTGGCGGGAAAAGTTTTTGTGCTCACAGGAACGCTGCCTTCCTTAACGCGCGAACAAGCCACGGAGCGCATCGAGTCTGCGGGAGGAAAGGTCAGCGGAAGCGTCAGCAAAAAAACCAGCTATGTTTTAGCCGGCGAAGAAGCAGGTTCGAAATTGGAAAAAGCGAAGGCTCTCGGTGTGCCGGTGATCGATGAGGCCGAGTTCTTGCGGATGCTCGGAACTTGACGGTCCGGCGTTTGCGGTTGTTGCCGCGCTTCAGGAACGTTTGTTTCTTACGACCATGTTGAACCCTGTTCGTACGCTACTCGCGTTTTTGTTTGCTTCGGTCACGTGCTTCGCCGGGGGGCCCGCAGTTGATGTGATCCCTGCGACCACGGCCCGTTGTACTACCATTACGGATACAGCTTGGGCGGGCAGCTCCGTGAATGTGGTGGCAAATATTCACTACGCGCTCTTCACGCAAAGTCGCACGCAATACGCCGCGTACTATGATGCGGAAGGTTACATGGTTCTGGCGAAACGAGCCTTGGGCGCGGACACTTGGGAAACGAAGCGGACGCTCCATAAGGGCAACGTGGCCGACGCGCACAATTCAATCAGCCTCGTGGTGGACGGTGCTGGATTTTTGCATGTGTCGTGGGACCATCACGGGAACGCGCTAAATTATGCGCGAAGCATAGCACCTGGTTCGTTAGAATTGGGACCCAAGCAAGCCATGACGGGTGATCGCGAAGGGAAGGTGACTTACCCCCAGTTTTTCCGTCTGCCCAACGGCGATTTGTTGTTTCTTTATCGTGATGGTGCGTCGGGCAGAGGCTCACTCGTTCTCAACCGCTACGACACGGCGGCGGGGAAATGGATATCGGTTCAAAGCAATCTGATCGATGGCGAAGGTAAGCGCAGCCCGTATTGGGCGATGACGGTGGACTCCAAGGGAAGTCTGCATCTCGCGTGGAATTGGCGGGAGTCGCCCGACGTCGCGAGTAACCATGATCTTTGTTACGCGCGCTCGTCGGACGGAGGTGTCACTTGGACGAAATCCGACGGCGCGGCGCTTCAACTGCCGATCACTGAGTCGACGGCTGAGCGCATCCTTCAGATATCCCAAGGGAGCAATCTGATGAATCCGCCGAGCATCGTCACTGATCGCGAAGGCCGGCCCTTGGTTCTAAGCTACTGGTCGGCAAGTGCCGATGCGGCGCCACAATTTAGAATCGTTCGTCACGACGGAAAAACGTGGCAGACGGTCGACGGTCCGCGACGCACGGGCAAATTTTCGCTCGCGGGTGGTGGCACGAAGAAACCGCCGATTTCGCGCGGTGCCTTGTTTGTGGAGCAACGTTGGAAGGCGTATGTCTTGCATCTGATCTATCGTGACGACACTCGCGGCGGGAAAATCATCAAAGCCACTTTGCCCGATCTTGCGAAAGGCGAGTGGACGGAAACTGAGTTTAGCGCGAACTCGCTCGGCGCGTGGGAGCCCACGTTTGATCCGGAGTTGTGGAGCCGGTTGGCCCAGGTGCATCTTTTGGTGCAGCGCGTTGAGCAGCGCGACGGCAACGATCGGAAAGCCCAAACACTCGCTACGCCTATCGGCACGTTGATCTGGAGCCCGGAGGCTTCACAACGGGCGGCTATGCAACATAACTTGGAATCGGCTGAGGTACAGGTGGACCTTAACCGGGGGCTCAGCGCCAAAGATATTCTGGCGACGATGAGCCGAGCGGCTGATTGGCAACTCGGGCATATGCCAGATCCGCAGCGTTATCCGCTCCGAGGGTGGGAAACGGCGCCGTTCTACATCGGCGTACTTGCGTTGGATTCGGTTTATCCGGACCGGCGTTACCGGGACGCGATGGTTCAGCAGAGCAAGGCGAACGAGTGGAAACTGCATCGGCGCCTCTACCATGCGGACGATCATTGCGTGGGGCAGACCTATCTGGAGCTCTACCGTCAACTCGGCGACAAGGCCATGATGGAGCCGACGAAGGCGCGGTTTGACGAAATACTCGCGAAACCGCCGACTAGCTCGATGGATTGGAATTCACCCAACGCATTGGATCGCTGGACGTGGTGCGACGCACTTTTTATGGATCCTGTTGTTTGGTTACAGCTCTGGAAAGCGACCGGCGACGCACGTTATCTGGAGTATATGGACCGTGAATGGTGGATCACCACGGAGCGGTTGTTTTCGCCCGCGGTGGGCTTCTATTACCGCGACGAATCTTACTTGGACGTGCGTGAGGCCAACGGCCGAACCATTCACTGGGCGCGAGGAAACGGCTGGGTTTTTGCGGGACTATGCCGTGTGTTGGAGCTCTTTCCTCAAGATCATCCCGATTACAAGCGCTACCGGGAACTCTATCTCACGATGGCAAAAGCGGTTCTCGAGGCACAGCAGTCTGATGGACTCTGGCGGGTCGGTCTTCTCGATCCGGCTGCGCATCCCGCCCGCGAAACCAGCGGCAGCTCCTTCATGGCCTTCGGCTTGGCGTGGGGTCTAAATCACGGGCTGCTCGATCGCGCGAGTGCGGATCCAGCGGTGCGCAAGGCTTGGAACGCGCTGGTTGGTTGCATGACTCCTGAGGGCAAGCTGGAGCATGTTCAGCCGATTGGCGCCGCGCCGCATGGGTTCGATCCGAAAAACACCGAACCATTTGCGGTAGGTGCATTCCTGCTAGCCGGCGGTGAAGTCTACAAGTTGGCGAAGTAGAGCGTTTGTTCGGGAATGGCCTTTGGCGAAACTCGAAGGACTGCTCGTTGCCGTCCTTTTCAGTTCGAGTACTTTACGACCATGCCTTCGTGGGTGACCTCGAGGACTTCCATCATAGGGCCGCAGTTTTGCGCATCGAGTGTCGAATACTCCAGCTTCACCGGAAACGCTCTCTTGAAAACCCAAACCATCGCTGGCTGGTGGTTTTCGTCGAGCAGTGAAACCGTCACATCGCGGCGTTCGGTGGTGTTGAGCTTGGCTTTGTTGAGCCACTCGTAGAAATCGTCGTCTCCTTTTTCCAGTGCGCGCTTGAGCACCAGATTGCGGAATTTGAACGCGCCTGGCATCGTGACGTTCGAGTTGTCCTTCGAACTTCCGTCTCTGAACGCCGGAGCTTCCATTTCAATGGCGAGCCCGCTGACTTCGCAAAAGCCGATGCGCACGCCGCCCCATTCGACTTGGAAATGATTACGAGGCAAAGGATAGTTCATAAAAATCCTCCTGAAGAAACAAACCAAGTGTCTTAACCAATGTGGTTTCACGGTGAACGTGAGTTGGCAAAATGGTTAGGACGATGGGCTGGTTTGCAAGTCCGGAAGTAGCAAGGCGCTTGCGGTAACGCTGAGGTTATTGAAGCAGCTGCCGGAGCATTCCGTCCGTGTTGTTGAGGAATTGGCGCGTCACGACGAAGTGCTCTGTCTGATCGTACGCAATCTCGTTCAGTCCTTTTTCAGACACGCTCAAAATACGAGCGTTGGGGTAAGCCATCAAAATAGGAGAGTGTGTCGCGATGATAAATTGGCTGCCGTCTTCAACCAGTTGATGCATCCGCGCGAGCGCCGCCATTTGCCGGGTGGGCGAAAGCGCAGCTTCTGGTTCGTCCAGAATATAGAGGCCATTGGCTCCAAAGCGGTGGTTGAGCAGCGCAAGAAATGATTCCCCGTGCGACTGCTCGTGCAGCGAACGGCCACCGTAGGCTTGGATCAGAGGTGTTGTTGCGCTAAACGACGGGATGGCATCCAGTCGGTCGATCTCGGTTGCCGTGTTGTAGAGCGATTCGGCACGAAGAAAAAAGCCGGTCTTCGGGCGCTTATGACTCCGTGCAATTCTGAGGCTTCGGTAGAGTTCAGAATGCGAGGCGCGCGTGGAAAAATGGAAATTGCGTGTTCCGCCCTCCGCATTGAACCCAGCTGCGAGCGCGATCGCTTCGATCAACGTGGATTTGCCACTGCCGTTTTCACCGATGATGAACGTGACTTTCGAGTGAAATCGAATCGTTTCCAGGTTCTTTATGACCGGAAGATTGAAGGGGTACAGATCGGGTGAACCGATTTTCTCGCGCAGCAACGTCGCGCTGATCAGAAAGCCGCGCGACTGAAGGGATCCGCTCACGTTCTGAGCGGCCTAGTACCCGCGCTTTTGCAGTGCGGCGCTGAGCTCTTGCATGAATGCCTGTGCGTCAGAGGCCGACGGACGATAACCGGGCTTGCTAACTTCGGTGAAACCCGGACGTCCGTAATTATCGACGATCCATTTGCCGGTGACACCGTCGCTGAACGTGACCGTTCCGCTCGCGAGCGCGCCGGGCAACAAAGTGACTTTGTCGACCGTGACGCTCACGCTGCTGGCGCCGGCAGGTGGAACCGCGTCCTCGAAATCGGCATCGTCGGGCATTCCTTCTTCTGGGAGCGGCGCCTCTTCGCCTTCGTCTTGGGAAAGTCCGAGCTTCTCCTTGGCTTTTTCGAAGAAACCTTTTTTCTCCGCCGGCTTTTCCGGTTGCGAATGGTTCGGCTGGGCTTTGCTGACGTCCGATGCGTCGGCCTTCGGCGCTGGGTCTTTCAGCGCGAGATTCAGATCGTCCACCAGGAAGCGAACGTCCATATACGTCATGGAAATTTTGAACTGCTCCGAAAGTTTCTTCTGAACCGTGGAGAGATTGTCGCCGGCGGCGACCCATTCGGAGACAGCTTGTTTCTGCTCAGGCGTGAGAGTCATGGGAAACGAAGTTCAACGTTAACGCCCTAATGTTCAAGGATGCGTTAACGCGTCAATACTGCGCGTGGGCTCTGCTTTTTGACCAGGCAAAGCCCTGAGCCTGTGGGCTCCTTCAGCGCGAGAGCTGGTTTTTCAGGAATTCGACGCTGCCGCGCACGGTGGAGTCTTGCTCCATCATGTTGTCTACGGCTTTGCACGCGTGAATGACGGTGCCGTGGTCGCGACCGCCGAAAGCGTCGCCGATTTCCTGCAGAGAGTGTTTCGTGAGTGTGCGCGCGAGGTACATCGCGATCTGGCGGGGGATGGCGATATTGTTGGGCCGGCGCTTGCTGGTCATGTCGCTGTGGCGAATCTGATAGTGATCGGCCACGCGTTTCTGAATCGTTTCGATGGTGAGCTGGTTTTGCGCCTGCTCCATCAAAACGTCCTGAAGAAGCATCTCGGTCGTGGGGAGGTCGATCGGTTTGCCGGTGAGCGTGCAGTAGCTGGCGACCTTGATCAGCGCGCCTTCGAGGCGGCGGATGTTCTTCGAAATATTCTGGGCGATGAACGTCGCGACGGGCGCGGGCAGATCGAATCTCAGGTTCGCCGCTTTCGTGCGGAGAATGGCGACGCGTGTTTCAAAATCGGGCGCTTGGATATCTGCTGGCAGACCCCATTCAAAACGGGAAACCAAGCGCGCTTCGAGCTTGGCGATTTCGCTGGCGCGGCGGTCGCTCGAAAGGACGATCTGCTTGGAGGATTCGAACAGGTCGTTGAAGGTGTGGAAGAACTCTTCCTGAATGCGCTCTTTGTTGCTGAGGAACTGAACGTCGTCGAGCAACAGCACATCGACGCTGCGGTAACGCTGACGGAACTTCGGCAGCGCGTTTTCTGTAAGCGCCTGGATGAACTCGTTCGTGAATTTTTCGGTCGAGAGGTAGGCGATCTTGGCGCCGGGATTGTTGCGCAGAATCGCGTGGCCGATGGCGTGCATCAGGTGCGTTTTGCCAAGGCCGGTGTCGCCGTAGATGAAAAGCGGATTATAGGCGTGAGCGGGCGCTTGAGCGACGGCGAGAGCCGCAGCGTGGGCCATCTGGTTGTTATTTCCAACCACGAAAGTCTCAAACGTATTGCGCGGGTTGAGCGTGCTGGTGCCGGGCGTCCGTTCGTCATAACGCGTTTTGCGCGACGGCTGGGCAGCTCTAGTCGAAGGCGTGGGAGTGGCGACCGCGGATGCGGTATCCCGACTAAAGGGCGATTGGGAGGCGGGCGCGTCGATCTTTTTTAACTTAACGTTGAAAGCCCGGCCGGTGCTCAGGCGGAGCCGCTGTGTGATCAGATCGAGGTAATTGTCACTAATCCAGATGGCGGCGAAGTCGTTCGGAACGCCCAACGTGATGTGTTCGTCGTTGATTTCTGTGCAGACGATCGGTTCGAACCAAAGCTTAAAAACATCCTCGGGGAAGAGGCCTTTGAAGTCGCTTTTGACGGTTTCCCAGAGATTGCTGGGAGGTGATGACAGTGAGGGCATGTCCGATGAAAACGGTCGAATTATTCACATGGCACGACCGGGAGGAGCTTTCGGCACACTTGCGGCGACAGGTTTCTGCTCCGAGACAGCGGGGAAAATGGGTGATTTGGCGTCAAGCGGGGTAGTCCGAGGTGGGTGTGTATAGTTGATTGACGACCAACGAGATGTAGAGGCGCCCGAAGGGGAAGCAGGAAACGACAACGCTAATGTGAGAAAGAACATCCCGACCAATGCTGGCTGGTGGGTGGAAGTGCGAGTAACAGACAACCGAAATGGGGTTTCAAGAGCAACTTTCCGACAAGTTATTCACAAGATATTTGAGTATAAGTTTTCGCTTTTTTTTGTTGCGTTGGCGGGCCGAAGTTCGTGCCCGGTGTAGGCAATTCTCGCATGTAGGGACTGCAGCATTACACGAAAAAAGGGGCGTTTTGCCGGAACGATCTGGTTGGAGAACTTGAGGGTAAACGGCCGTTTTCGGAGGTAATAACCATCGGGAAAACCCCCGATGTGATCGTTAAATCAAGCCGCGGGAACCGGGTCTATCCATTTGCCGTGCTCTTTAATCAGCTCGATCAAACGGTCATCGGCTTCGGTTTGCGGGATGTTGTATTGGACGCACTGTTTTCCGACGTAGAGGTTAATCTTGCCGGGCGCTCCGCCCACGTAGCCAAAATCGGCATCGGCCATTTCGCCGGGACCATTCACGATGCAGCCCATAATTGCGAGCTTCACGCCCTTGAGGTGGCCGGTCTTCTGCCGGATTCGCTGGGTCGTCGTCTGAAGGTCAAACAGCGTCCGCCCGCAGCTCGGACAGGCTACAAACTCGGTTTTGGAGATGCGCGCACCGGCACCTTGGAGGACATTGTAGGTGAGGGTGGTGGCTCGAATTGGATCGGTTTCGGTTTCGATGCTGACGAGATCGCCCAAACCATCGCAGAGCAGCGAGCCGGTAAGGATGCTGGCCTCAAGCAAGCGCGAGAGAAACGTACTGTCGCCGTGTACGGCGGTCCCTGCGGTGTTGCGGATCCAGAGCGGCGCCTGGGATCCGATCTCGCGGAGTTGCTCCGCTACTTGGCGGTAGACGCCGACCGCGTGGCGCCCCACACCCGGCGTGGCGGCAAATGTGGACACGGTAAAACAGAGATTCGCGTCGCCAAGCGCGCGGAGCGCCGTGGCGACAAGCGGGAAGTCTTGCGGTGCGATGTCGCAGGCCAGCGTGTATCCATTTTTCCTTACAAACGTCGCCCACTCGGCGAGGGCCGTGGCATCTTGTGCACCGAAGCGGCGCACAAGCACGACGTGAAGAGGGGCGGGCAGCTGACTCTGGGAAATTTCCGAAACGGTGATCGCAGGAGGGAGTTCAAGGGCCACGATGGAAGGCACTGCCTTCGCCGCGCGAATGCTCGTGCTGATGGCGCTCAGGTCGGCGGCCGTTTCAACGCGTAGGAGCATGCCCTCGGCCGGAGTGTCTTTGAGTCTGGCGGTGGCGAGTTGTTCGAGTGCACCGCCGATCGCTGCGACTGACGGAAGGCGGATGATGACGCGAGGCGGCTGTTCACCGCCGGTTTTGCAGGTTCCGCCGAGATCGAGCGTGGTGGTCGAGCGCCGCAAAAAGTGGAACGGATCAATCGCGTCCTGGGCCGGCTGGATCGAAGGGGTGGTTCGGGAATTCCAGAGCGACATGGCTTTGTCGGCGAGTGCCCGCGCGACCGGAATCTCGTAGACGGAATCCTCGGTGAGCGAAACGCGGATGGTGTCGCCCAAACCATCGAGCAGAAGGCTGCCGATCCCGATGGCGCTTTTGATCCGGCCGTCTTCACCGTCGCCCGCCTCGGTGACGCCGAGGTGAAGCGGGTAGTGCATATTCTCTTGTTGCATGCGCTCCACGAGCAAGCGGTAGGCTTCGATCATCACCTTTGGATTCGAAGCCTTCATCGAGAGGATGATCTGCTTGAACGAATGCGCTTCGGCGATCCGCAGAAATTCCAGCGCGCTTTCCACCATGCCGAGCGGCGTGTCACCGTAGCGGTTCATGATGCGATCGCTCAAGGAACCGTGGTTGGTGCCGATGCGAAGCGACCGGCCGAGTTCCTTGCAGCGCTTGAGCAACGGGCTGACGGCGTCGTGGATTCGCTGGAGCTCCGAGTCGTAGTCGGAATCTGAATACTCGCGTACGGCGAATTTCTTTTTGTCGGCGTAGTTGCCTGGATTGATGCGGATTTTCTCAACGTGTTCGACCGCTTCCATCGCGGCTGATGGAAGAAAATGAATGTCGGCCACGAGTGGAATATGCGCAAAACCCGCGGCGGAAAAATCACGTCGAATCGCCGCGAGGCACTTGGCCGCTTGCACGTTGGGAGCGGTCACGCGCACAATTTCGCATCCCACTTCCGCGAGCGCGATCGACTGGCGCACGGTGGCGGCGACGTCTTCCGTGTCGCTCGTCGTCATCGATTGAATACGGATCGGATTGTTGCCCCCGACGCCGACGGAACCGATTTTTACCTCGTGAGTCAGTCGGCGCAGGGTTTGGAAGCGGGACGCGCAGTAGGACATGGATGCGGAATAAAAAAAACTGTTCGATCGCAGTGAGCCAATAGCTGGCCCTTCGTTATCAATGAAGGGCGCCCGTGCTCACGGAGCGGCAGGTGAAGGTGCCGATTCAGGAGCGGTTTTCGGAACCGATTCAGGTTTAGCCGGGCTCGTCTTCTGCGGTTTATCTTCTGCTTCGTCGTGCACGATGCGACGTACATCGAAGAAGCTGACGTAAATGATCATCGAGAACAGCAGCACCATGAAGACGCTCTGTGTTGTGACGATGAACTCAGTGGGCAGCGCCTTGCCGCGGAGCTTGCCGATCGTGGCAAACATGATGTGGCCGCCATCGAGTACAGGGATCGGCAGTAAATTGAAAATGGCCAGGTTGACGTTGATCAAAACGGTAAACCACATCACTAGCCTAAAATCTATCTTTGCGAGCGAGTGGAGTCCCTTGGCGATACCGATTGGTCCGCTCATTTTGGACAGACCGATGTCCGATTTAGGACTCACCAGACTCACGACCGTACGCCATGTGGTTTGTGCGTGCTGCCATATCTGCTCCCAAGGTGGGATGTTGGCGATTTTCGTCACAGGAGCTCCACGAAGGGAAACGCCGATGCGGAAAACGGCGAGCTTGCTGTCGGGATCGATGAGCTTGGCGGGCGTCACCTCGATGGTTTTGGTGACGTCGTCGCGGACGTACGTCAGCTGGAAAGGCTTTCCGGTGTTCTTGCGAAGATACTCTGGCAGGAATGCGGTGTAGGTGATCGGTTGGCCGTCGATCGCTGTGACAATGTCGCCAGCTTTTAGGCCAGCGGCGTCGGCTGCGCCGCCTGGCTTCACGTCTCCGATCATAACCTTCATGGTCGGCTCCAACCCGATATCGCGGATCTTCTCGGTGCTGACGTATTGCGGGAAAACTTTTATCGGTGCCAATTGGTTGCCGTCACGAACGATCGTGAGCTCGACCATGGGCTCATTTTTAGGACCGCGTCCCGAGCCTAGCGCGATCAAATAAGAAATCTCCGACATCGATGAGACCGATTTTCCGTCAACGGCTTTGATTTCATCACCCGGCTTGATGCCCGCGAGGAATGCCGGCCCGTCGACTTCTTTACCGGATGGTAATTCGATCGTGGGGAGGACGACACCGACGCGCGTGGTTTGTTCTTCTTCGGTCACGCGGACTCCGACTAGGAAAAGCACGGTTGCCAGCAGAAACGCGAAGAGGATGTTGAAGGCGGCGCCGGCGACCGAGACGATCACTTTCGTGAGGTAAGAGGGCGGCGGTAATTTGGAGAGGTCTGTGCGCGTTTCTCCTTCGATGCCGCGCATGTCGGCGAGCTGCGGGAGTGCGACGTAGCCGCCCAAGGGCAGCCATGACACGCGATATTCAACGCCGTCTTTGCCCGTCCACGAAAAGATTTTCGGGCCGAAGCCGATGGAGAAACGGTCGACGTGCATTCCGCGGCGGCGCGCAGCCAAGAAGTGTCCAAGCTCGTGGACAAAGATCGATCCTCCGAAAAACAGAATCACGAGGAAGATAGCCCAGAGGTTGGAAAATATGTTTTGGAGAAGCTCCATGAGTGAGGTTGACTACTTGTTCAGTTGACCGAGGTAAGTTTGAGCCACGTGGCGTGCGTTGCTATCTACCGAGAGGACATCGGAGAGCGCGGACGGTTCAAAGTTACTGACGGTCTGCAAAGTGTGCTCAACAATTTGCGGGATCGCAAGGAACGGTGCACGGCCTTCCAGGAAGGCGGCGACGGCGATCTCGTTGGCAGCGTTGTAAACCGCTGGAGCGACGCCGGCCGCGTGCATGACCTGCTTCGCAAGACTGAGCATCGGGAAACGGCTTTCCTCGACCGGCCGGAACTCCAGTTTTAGCAATTTGGCCAAATCCAACGGTGCGTCCACGCCCGCCGCCCGCCGAGGATGCAACAAGGCGTGTTGGATGGGAAAGGTCATCGACGGCGGACAAAGTTGCGCGAGCATCGCCCCGTCCTGAAATTCGACCAGGCAATGCACGATGCTCTGCGGGTGCAGCACGGCGTGACATTGGGTTGGCTTTAGGCCGAACAACCACTGCGCTTCGATCAGTTCGAGGCCCTTGTTGGCGAGTGTGGCTGAATCGATGGTGATCTTTGGCCCCATCGACCAGTTCGGGTGCTTGAGGGCGTCGGCAACGGTGGCGTGCGCCAGACGTTCCGCTGGCCAGTCGCGGAAAGCGCCGCCGGAAGCGGTGAGCACAATGCGCGAGACGCCCGCGGTCGGATGGCCCTCGATGCACTGGAAAACGGCGTTGTGCTCGCTGTCGACCGGAAGGAGCGGGACGTTGTGTTCGCGCGCGGCAGCCATCACGAATTTGCCGGCGAGCACGAGGATCTCTTTGCTCGCGAGCGCGAGGGCTTTGCCGGCCTTGATTGCGGCGAGCGCCGGCTCGAGGCCGGTCGTTCCCACCACGGCAACGAGCACCGTATCGGCTTCGGGGAGGCGGGCGAGATCGACAAGGCCCGAAAGGCCGCCGTAAAACTGTGTGTCGGCGGCAAACGCGCTCGACGCCTTGGCCGACTTCAGGGCGGCGTTGTCGAACAAACCGACATGCCTAACACGAAACTCCTGCGCGAGCGTCGCCAGCTTTTCCCAATTGGACCGGGCGGCGATGCCGACGAGTTCGAGCTTGTCGGGATGAGCGGCGATGACGCGAAGGGTGTTTTCGCCAATTGAACCAGTTGCGCCGAGCAAAACGACGCGTTTGCGTTGAGTGGACGAAGGGGCCACGGCTGGAAAATCTTACAGGAAGCAAAATGCGAAATACGCGGCGGGTGCGGTGAGAATCAGGCTGTCGGTGACGTCAAACATGCCGCCAATTCCAGGGATTGTTGCGCCCGAATCTTTGATGGTGGCGCGACGTTTGATGATCGATTCGATTAAGTCGGCGACGATTCCCAGCGCGGCAATCGGAACTGCGATGAGTGCGGCGATGAGCGGTGTCAGGTGAGGAGGCATGTAGTCGCGCGCCCAATACGCGATTCCCGCGCCGACCATTGCAGAAACCGCTAGGCCGCCGATCGCGCCCTCCCAGCTTTTCTTCGGGCTGATCACGGGAGCCATGCGGTGTTTTCCGATTGCGGTGCCGATGAGCAGCGCTCCGACGTCGCAGAATTTCGAGACGGCGATGACCCAGAGGAACAGCGCCAAACCCGTGTTGTGGTGGGGAACGCTAAACGAGATTATCCGCACAAAATACTGCAGCATCACGGGCACGTAGATGAGTCCGAAGACCGAGGCAGCGAGCGTCTCGACGCGGCTTTCCGGTTTTCGTTCGCCGAGAATGCGGATGGAGAAGACGATCACGGCGAACGCGACCAGATCGATCGTGTGGATGCCGTATTTTGAGAGGTAGAAAGGCGCGAGGATGACCGCGGCGCCGAGCGTCATCCCGAGTTTGTCGAACGGGTCGTAGCCCATGTGCTTCATCAGCCCGTAGAATTCGTGCAGCGTGAGCACGGTGATGACGGCGACGATCCATACGGCGCCGTTGGCGGCAAAAAAGTAGAGCAGGCTAAAAATGATGAGCCAGAGCCCGATCGTGCTGAGTGTACGTTTGAGCAAGGTGTTTTACTTGGTTTTGGGAGTGGGGGAGAGCTGCTCGCTGGTCAGGCCAAAGCGTCGTTCACGTTTGGCGTACTCGGCAAGTGCGGCGGCGAATTCTTCCTTCGTAAAGTCGGGCCAGAGAACGGGGGTGAAAATGAATTCCGCGTAGGCAGCCTGCATAAGGAGAAAGTTGCTGATCCGCGTTTCGCCGGAGGTGCGAATAACCAAATCGGGATCGGGAATGTCCGCGGTATAAAGGTGTTTGCTAAACGACTCCCAGGCGTCGTCCTTTGGATCCTGTTTGCCGCTGGCGACTGCTTTGGCGTAGGCCTTGGCCGCGTCCAACACCTCCGTTCTTGAACCATAGTTAAGAGCCAAGACGAGGGTGTGTGCAGTGAAGTGGGATGTCTCCTTGATCGCAATTTCCAGCCGCTTCCGAACGGCATCGGGCATCCCGTCGGTGCGGCCGATCGTGAGAAGACGGACTTTGTTTTTTATGAGCGTCTTAGTTTCTTTCTTCAGAAAAAAATCGAGCAGGGTCATCAGCCCGGAGACCTCATCTTCGGGGCGCTTCCAGTTTTCCACCGAGAAAGCGTAAAGGGTCAGAAACTTCACGCCGTGGTCGCGGGCGGCGTCGATGATTGAGCGAACCGTTTCCACGCCGCGCCGATGGCCTTCGATCCGGGGGAGTTTGCGTTGCTTTGCCCAGCGACCGTTGCCGTCCATGATAATGGCGACGTGGGTCGGTATTTTTGAGGAGGCCTGCGTCATGCTTGAAGGGGCGATTTAGGTGGGGGGCGAGCTTGGTGGCAAGTGGCGATTGCAGGTGGTGTTTGACTGGGCTGAAGGCCTTTGGGACACCAATCGGGAAAGCTGTGTTCGCCATTGACCGCAAAAATGCCGCGGGTTGGATCATGCGTTATGAAAGTCGCGTTCATCAGTGGTACGAGCATCATGAACTCGGACCTTTTCGTTCGGTGGGATGTGCGGCAGATCGACACGCCGTATGGTTCCGTCACCTACAAAGCGCAAGGCGATCACGTCCTTATCAATCGACACGGCTCGGGTGTGCCGAAGCCGCCTCACGCGATCAACTATCGGGCGAACATTCGGGCGCTTGCCGATCTGGGCTTCAAGGATGTGGTTTCGCTCAACTCAGTTGGTTCGTTAAAGCCGGCGCTTCCTCCGGGTTCGATCGTGTCCTGCAGCGATTACGTTTGCCTGCAACAAGGACCGCGGACGTTTTTCGACGACGAGCTTAAAGGCGGTGCCCCGGGGATCGCCAATAATCTGGTGCCGATGCTGCTGGCGAAGTTGACGCCGGAGTTTTCGATCGAAGGAGGCAAAGTGTACGTGCAAATGCAGGGGCCTCGCTTCGAGACCAAGGCGGAGATCGCCATTATCCGCCACTGGGGCGATGTGGTCGGCATGACGGCGGCGCACGAAGCCGATCTCTGCACGGAACTCGGCCTGAACTATAATTCCTTCGCAATTATCGACAATTACGCGAACGGCCTCGAAGGCACTTCGATCGATTTCGCTGTGTTCAAGAACCTGGTGAAAGAAAACCAAGCTCGCGTGAACCGCCTTTTCGCGCGCTGGATCGAAATTTTGGCCTGAACAATTATGAAGATGCGCGTCGCCAGTTCTGTTGCGATTATGTCATGGGTGGTTGTTGCGGCTCTGCACGCTGCACCGCCAGCCGACGAAACGGCGAAGTACATTCCTATTGTTCGCGAGCAGATTCAAAAGGACTACCACGGCATGTTCCGGGAACCCGGCGGGGCGTTTAAGTATCCGTTCCTTACGCCGGGCAGTCAGCAGTACAGTGACATCCTTTGGGATTGGGACTCGTGGTGGAGCGATGTGGCACTCAGGCAAATCCTCCTGGAAAAAGGTTCGGCTGAGGAAAAGGCCAACGCGCTAAAATATGAGCAGGGCTGCATCCTGAACTATCTCAATTACGGCGGCATGGATGGATGGGTACCCATCATCATCAAGCGAAACTCCGGACCGCGCAGCGAGCTGAAGGCGGCCGTGAATATTTACGAAACGAACATGCACAAGCCGTGTCTTGCGCAGCATGCGGCGTTTCTCACGCAGCTCAATCATGGCGATGCTGAATGGTTGAGGGAAAAGATGCATCAGCTGCAGGCGTTTGTTAACAAATACAAAAGCCACCAGCGGCACAAAGCGACGGGCTTGTATTTCTGGAACGACGACGCGGCGATTGGCGTCGACAACGATCCCTGCACCTACATGCGTCCGCCGAAGAGTTCCGGTTCGATTTATCTGAATTGCATGATGTACAAGGAGCTCGTCGCGCTGGTGTATCTTTGCGAGCGCCTCAACCTTGCGGAAATCGGGGCGGAGTACCAACGCGACGCCGACGAACTAAAGGCCAGCATCCAAAAATACTGTTGGGATGAGCGCGACGGGTTTTTCTACAGCGTCGACCTGAATTTGCTGCCGTACGAACCGAGGCCCTTTGCCGGGGATCCGAAGATCCTTCTGCACAGTGGCTATCCGCGCGACTACGACTGTCTGATTCAGCGGATCGGAGTGTGGTCCGGCTTTATGGCGATATGGGCTGGTATAGCAACGCCAGGACAGGCCAAACGAATGGTAGAAGAGCACTATCGAAACGAGAAAACGTTCAACGCACCGTTTGGCGTCAGGACACTTTCGAAGCTGGAGAAAATGTACAACGTCCGTGCTTCGGGAAATCCGTCACTGTGGACCGGACCGATTTGGGGTGTGTCAAACTACATGGTTTTTAGCGGGCTGGTGAAATACGGTTTCAACGACGATGCGCGCGAGCTCGCGCGGAAAACGATCGTGCTGTTCGGTCGCGATTTCGAGCGGTTCGGAGCGTTGCACGAGTACTACTTGCCTGAAAGCGGCGAGCCGGTTCTCAACAAAGGTTTTCAAAATTGGAACTACCTCGTGCTCAATATGGCGGCTTGGTACGAGGGGCGGGAGAGCGTGCGGGAGTTTTAGTCGGTTGCTGTACCGGTTCGCGCCAATTCAAATTCGCTTTTCACGAACACCGCTTCTTGAGTGGCTCCATGAAAACCATCGGAGTCGTCGGATTAGGAATCATCGGAAGCGTATGGGCGAAGCACTACGCTGTGGCCGGCGTTTTGGCCGGTGCTTGGAACCGCACGCCGCAACCGTCGTTTCCGAAGTGGCTGCCGACGGCCGAGGCGGTGGCGCAGGCGGCCGACGTCATTCAAATCGTGGTAGCTGATCCGCCGGCCGTACAGAGTGTGCTCGATCACATCGCGCCGTTTTTGAACGGAAACAAAATAGTGGTCCAATCCAGTACAATCGACTCGAATAGCAGCGAACGTTTTCGTCAGCTCGTCGTTTCGAGAGGCGCGCGGTACCTCGAGGCGCCGTTTACCGGGAGCAAGCCGGCCGCCGAAGAGCGCAAGACGGTGTATTATCTTGGTGGAGACAAAGAATTGATCGCGGAATTGGAACCTTTGCTCGCGCTTGTCTCTGAAACCAGGTTCCACATCGGAACGAACCTCCAAGCCACCACGCTGAAGCTGGCGATGAATCTTAATATTGCCGCTCACATGCAGGGCTTGGCCGAGGCTTTGACGATGGCCCGGAAGTCGGGCTTGAGCGACGACGTTTTTTTCACGGCGCTGGGACGCAATGTCAGCTACTCCGGCGTAACCAAACTTAAGGAGCAGAAGCTGCGAGCCGGTGACTTCTCTCCGCAATTTTCGGTCAAGCACCTGCTGAAGGACTTAAAACTCGCGGCCCAGAATGGCGGTTGCGAGGAGTTTCCTTTGCTGGAAACCCTGCAGGGGTGCTACCATGCGGCTGCGCTCAACGGCCAGGCAGACGAGGATATCTCAGCAGTGATAAAAAATCTGTAGAAGAGCCCGCGGCTTTTTGCCGGTAATAGCAGTATCGGGAATGGTGGTTGTAGTTGACAATTAGCTACATCACTCTTTCACTCGGGCCTGTGACCCCACCCCGGAATCCACCCGAGTCGGCTGAGGTAAAACTGCGCCGCGCGCTTGATCAAATTGCGCGCCAGCAGTTCGCGTTGGATCAGCACGCGATCGTGGCGGTCACCGATCTTCAGGGAGTAATCACCTATGCGAACGATCGTTTTTGTGAGGTGAGTGGGTATAGCCGGGAAGAATTGGTTGGCCACACCCATCGCATACTCAAGTCGGGTGTTCACCCAGACGAGTTCTTCGCGGCGATGTGGCAAACGATTTCCCATCGCCAGGTCTGGCGCGGCGAGATCTGCAATCGGGCCAAGGACGGACATCTCTACTGGGTCGATTCAACCATAGTGCCCTTCATCGATCCGGATGGAAATCTGGAGCAGTATGTCGCGATACGAACCGATATCACTGCTCTAAAGCGCGTGACCGAGGAGTTGAAGTTTTCCCAGCAGCGCATGGCTTCGATTTTCGAAGCCATCGGCGACGGCTTGGTTGTGAGAGATCTATCGGGGAAAGTGTTAAGCGCAAATCCGGCGGCGGAGCGAATCTTGGGGTTTTCACCTGGGCAACTCGCAGGTGAGACGTTTTCCACGGCGAAGTTGCACGCGATTCACGAGGACGGACGCGCTTTCCCAGCTGAAGCGCAGCCTTTCGTGCACACGCTGAAAACAGGCGAACCCACGCGTGATGTTGTCATGGGCGTCTGCCGTCCGGATGGCGCGATTGTTTGGATCTCGATTAACACCCAGCCGATAAAAAATGCGGATGGAGCTGTTGTGGCCGTGGTGAGCAGTTTTGCCGATATCACGCGCCGGCTTAAGGCAGACAAAGCTCTTCGCGATAGTGAGGCTCTATTACGTACTTTCGTCGAACATGCGCCGGCGGCAGTGGCGATGTTCGACCGCAACATGCGATATTTGGCCGCCAGTCGCCAATGGTATTCGGACTATCATCTCGCGCACAGAGACATCATCGGAATGACCCACTACGAGGTATTTCCCGAAATACCCGAAAGATGGAAGGAGGATCACAGGAACTGTTTGGCCGGCGCTGTCATTCGCGCGGAGGCCGATCTTTTCATTCGCGCGGATGGCTCAAGACAGTGGTTGAGCTACGAAGTTCGTCCGTGGCACCATATGGATGGTTCGGTAGGCGGAATTGTGATGTTCACGCGTGATATCACCCAGTTGAAATTGGCGCAGGAGGAGCGTGAGAAATTTGAGCAGAAACTTAAGGAAACACAAAAGCTCGAGAGTTTGGGTGTTCTTGCCGGCGGCATTGCGCACGACTTCAACAACATCCTGACCGGTATTGTCGGTAACAACAGTTTGGCGGAGGCGCTGCTCCCGGCGGACTCGCCCGTCCACGAACAGTTGCGCGGCATTGCGGAAGCGTCTCAGCGGGCGGCGGATTTGATCCGGCAGATGCTCGCGTATTCCGGGCGCGGACGCTTCGTGATCCAAAAACTGGACATGAGCAGGATTGTTGAGGAGACGACGCAGTTGATCAGTATCTCCATTAGCAAGAAGGTGACAGTGGTGTTCAATTTGGCGCGCGATCTTCCGGCCGTGGAGGTGGATTCGTCCCAAATCAGCCAGGTAATAATGAACCTCGTCATCAACGCCTCGGAAGCGATGGGCGATAATCCGGGTGAGATCAGGATTTCCACGGGTTTGATACGTGCGGACCGCGAGTATTTGGTGGGCACAGAAATCGCCGACGCTGTTGAGCCGGGTGATTACGTTTTCCTGGAAGTGGCCGATGGCGGCTGTGGAATACAGCCAGAAAATTTAAGACGGATTTTCGATCCATTCTTTACCACCAAATTTACCGGACGTGGCCTGGGTTTGGCAGCCGTGCTCGGCATCGTACGCAGTCACAAAGGCACCTTGCGGGTCAATTCCGAGGTAGGCAAAGGAACAACGTTTAGAATGCTCCTGCCCTGCGCGGTGGGAAAGCCGGAGACGCCTACCAAGAGTCCCTTCCGAGATGAAAGCTGGCGGGGTGCAGGAACAATTCTTGTGGTTGAAGACGAGGAGACGGTACGGACCACCGTGCAGCGGATCCTGCTGGCGCTGGGCTTTAGGGTCGTATTGGCCAAAGACGGCCGAGATGGCGTGGTCGTGTTCTCGGAAAACCCAGGACGGTTTGAGCTGGTGTTGCTCGATCTGACGATGCCTCGGCTGGATGGCGCGCAAGTTTTTCAGGAAATTCGGCGGCTGAATTCAGCGGTGCCGGTGATTTTGATGAGTGGCTACAGCGAGAAAGAGGCAACGGACCATTTTTCTGGGCAGGGGCTCGCGGGGTTTATTCAAAAACCCTTCGATATTCGAACGCTCCAGCAAACGCTCAAGGCAGCACTTGCGATTCCTGCAAATGCTGTCGGTTAGAGCTGCTGAGCGGTTCGGTTAACGTCTGAGCCACTTCCGCACGGAGGCCACGAGCACGACGGCGGCGAAGAACAGCCCTGACGGTGCGCCACCACCGCCATTCCCGGAGCCGGATCCCGATGAGGATGACGAACTGGCGCCTGAAGAAGATGAACTGCTGCTCGAACTGGAGGACGACGAGCTGCTGCTGGAAGAGGATGAAGAACTCGAGGACGAACTACTCGACGAGGAGCTTGATGAACTGCTCGAGCTCGACGAGGAAACATTCACGGCGAGAGGTGAGCTCACGATCGTTTTCGAAGAAACGTTGCTGATCGCGACGGTGTAGGCGCCTGAGTTGTTGGTTGTGGCAGCCGTGACCGTGTACGAAGCCGAATTGGCTCCGGAGATGTCGAAGTTGTTCAGGCGCCACTGGAAAATGGTGGCGGAATCGAGCGTGGTCACCGCGTTGAGGGTGAATGAAGCACCGGGGACGACGTTTGCCGTCGGTCCGCTCACTGATGCCGTCGCGGTGGGCAGCGAAGGCGAACCGGCACCCAAGGTGTTGCCTGCATAACTCAACGCGGTGGATGCCACGTCGGTTGTCGGTAGCAACAGGTAGGAGTAGGACGGTGTGAAAACCAAATCGTTGCCAGAGTCGGGCGTGTTTCCGGTGCAGGTCGTGTACAGGTTTCCGATTATCCGCATCCGACCACCGGCGAGCGATGTATCCACATTTTCCTTATAAATCGGACTCTTCACGTCGACGTATGTGTTGTTTTCGGAAAAGAACTGCGACAGGTCGCGCGCATTGGTGGCGTATGAGTTTCCTGGAGTATTGAAATAGTTGTTGAAGAGATGCACGTAGCCGTAGGTGCCGGATGGCATGCGCTGGTCGCAGAGTGTTGACCACCAGTTGTGATGAAGCGTGATGTGGAGAGGCTTGGTTTCCGCCCCGACGCTGCCGGAAATCATCGTGAAGCGATGCGCGGTTTGTGCGGGAGTGTAGAAAAATTCGCAGTAGGAGACGGTGACGTTGTCCGCACCGTTGTTGATGTCACACATCCCGTCCGCGCAGTCGAAGAACGTGCAATGCGTCACGTAAATGTTATTCGCACCATCGCGGATCGTGATGCCGTCGCCGCCGTCGGTGTACTTGCCGTTGGCATCAAGCGTGGTTCCGGGATGCGTGATGTTCAGCCCGCGTATGATCACGTTGGATATGTTCCCGCTGCCAAGATCGAGGCATCCGATGATGGTAGCCTCGCCGTCAATGCCTTGAATAGTCTTGTTCGATTTTACCGATACCGAGCCGTTCAGGTTAATCGTGCCGGAAATCGTAATGACGGCCGGGGACGCAGATTCCGCCAGCGATTTGAGCTGAGCCAGCGTCGTGACAACGGTGGGTGTCAGCGAGCCACCGCCGGTGGCGCTTGCGGCGAAACCATCGGGAGTGAGTGCTGCGTAGATGGGATTGACCGTGAGCGTCGCCGCCGAACTGGTGACCGAGCCAGACAGATTTACGACGGCCACCCGGTATTGGGCGGCGGCCGCAATTTGGGCGTTGGAAATCGTGTAGGTCCTAGAAGTCGCGCCTGCGATATTGCTGAAGTTCGTGCCTCCGTCGGTGCTCTTTTGCCACTGGTAATAGAGTGTGGTGTCGCCCGTCGCGACGACCGAGAACGTGGCGTTTCCGCCGACGTTGATGGTTTGAGAAGCCGGTGCAGTTGTGATGGCGGGAGTGGTGGATCCGGCGACGACGCGAACGCCGAAGCTCGCGGTCATGGTGCTGCCACTCGCATCTGTCACGGTGTAGGTGAAACGGGCTAGTCCGACGAAGCCGACCGGTGGGGTGAAGGTGGCTGTCTTGCCATCGCTGCCGAGGGTGACCGTGCCATTTACTGCGTCGGAAACCGCGTACACTGGGCTGGCGGTGTAGCCACGGGTGAGGTTTGAGATGTCGATCGAGGTTGATCCGTTCTGCGCGCATTCGCCGTGAGGGGAGGCTAGCCAGTTCAAATAATCTTCGAGGTTCGTGTAGCCGTCGCCATCTGGGTCTGCGTTGGCATCGGAGAAGTCGCCGACAGCTGAGTTTTTGTTGAGTCCTTTGAGTTGTTCCCACCAGTCCGGCAGGCCGTCGCCGTCGGAATCGAAAGTGGCCTCGCGGTGTGTTTCCGGATAATCTTCCCAGCCGCCAACGTCGTTGGTCGTGTCGGGAAGGCCAGGTTTTCCGCTCACACTGCCCGTATAGGTGTAAGTGCCGTTTAGCGTTTCGTTGATGATGCGGATATCACGGTTGTCGATCTGTGGCTGGTTGCAGCCCACGTCAGAAAGCACCTGTTTGTACGCGTCTTTGGCGGTTTGAATGGTTGCGTAAGAGGGGAAGAATGGAGCGTTGACGAAAGTTTCGTAGCTCGGCGTAGGCACGCCGCTCGAAACGACGCTGCGGCGGCCCGCCTCTTGGTTGGTTTCGTCGAAATGGCCCGGCATGACGTTGCCCGAGAAGTACGCACGCTGAGAACCGCCGAAGTCATTTTCGTGATTCATGGTGAGCGCGTAGAAGATGACGGAGGATGCCCCCGGCTTGTAATAGTTGTTTACAAAATTCACCTCCATCGCGCCTCCATCTGTGGTGCGGCCTCCCCAGTTGTAGACGATGTTGTTGAAGATATCGAGCCGGCCTGCGAAGTAGTTCGAGGTATCCAAACCACCTGCCAAGCTCCAATTACGGCCCTCATTGTGTGCGAGTAAATTATGGTGAAACGAAGCGATGTCACCGCCGATGGATGCTGCGTAGCCGTGGGCCGTGCCTGCCGGGTAGTTTTGGTGGCCTGCGACGTTGAGGGCTTCGGAAAGAGAGCAGCGCTGGAACGTGAGGTTTTTTCCGGACCGCGTGCTGAGTCCTTCATCGATGCCCCAACCAATCGAGCAATGGTCCATGATCGTGTGATTTGCACCGGCCATTCCGGTGGCATTTTGAGTTTCGCCGCTTTCCTTACCGACCAGAAGCCGTAGAAACCGCACAATGACGTCGGTCGATCCGCTCATACCAAACTGTTGCCGTTTTATCGTGATGCCTTTGCCCGGTGCTGTCTGTCCGGCGACCGTGATGTACGGGCGCGAGGAATCGATGGTGATATCGGTTTGAAGGGTGATGAGACCGCCAACGTCGAAGACGACCGTGCGGGGTCCGTAGTTGCCCTCGATCGCATCGCGCAAGCTGCCGGGACCGCTGTCATTGAGATTGGTGACTTTCACCACGACGCCCCCGCGGCCGCCGCGGGCGAAGCGGCCATAACCTTCTGCTCCCGGGAACGCGAGGTGGCGCGGGCGGAAATACCAGACGGTGCCTTTGGTGACGTTGCCATTGGCATCGATCTCGTCGACGCGCCAATAGTATGTCGCGAAAGAGTCACCTGCAGCTGCGGTGTAGGTGTTAGTCGTTTGGTTGCCTTTGAATTCCGGCGAGGCGTGCGTGGCGGCCTGCACGGAGCTCCGATTGGCCCCAAAATACACATCGTGCGAAACAGCGGTGCCTGCCGTAGCGGAGGCCCAGCTCAGAGCGATGGCGCCAGTATCGCAGTTAGCATGCTCGTCGGCGTTGACAGGTAACGGCGTGTTGGCGATGCGAGTGGAATTCGGGGTATCGATCTCGAAGCCATTGATGACGACATTCTTCGTTATGGCGGTTGACGTTGTTTCGGTTGCGAAGAGCACGGTGGTGACGTCCGTCGTCGCGCCGACGCTAAACTCCAGGTAAGAGATGGGCGCGGTGGCGTCACTGCCACGAATCGCTGGTGTGGTCGACGAAACGTAGGAGCCATTCAGATAGACATTGATCGGAGCGATCGAAGTGAGCGCGTCGCCGGCGCTATGGTAAACGAGCAGGGAGTGACTGCCGGGCGAAAGGCCGGTGACCGTCATCTGAATCTGACCGCCTGTTGCGGTCGCAGACGGAGCTACGGTGATGCCGTCGCTGACGAGTTTTTGTCCCTCAGTGGTTGTTCCGGTCGCGTAATAGGTGTAGGTGAGACCGGTGCCGCCAGCGGCTTGAGACGCTGCGGTTTGCGCGAACGTCACGGTCACTGTATTGCCTGCGGCTGACGTGAAGGACTGGCTCAAGGCGGCGGTCCCCGTTGTCGTGGTGGTTCCGGCGAGATTGCTGGTGTTCCATTGGGTATAACCCGTTGCCGTTTGCGATGCGGTGTTCTTGGTTTCGCGATTGATGTCGATCTTCAGCACGTCGGCGCCGCTGGAACTCGACGAGCCGCTGCTGGACGAAGAAGAGCTGGAGGAGGAAGAACTGCTGCTTGAAGAGGACGAACTTGAGCTACTGGAAGAAGAACTTGAGCTGCTGGAGGAGGAACTTGAAGAAGAAGAACTACTCGATGAGCTTCCGCTTGAAGAAGAAGAGCCGGAGCTCGAGGAACTTGAGCTGCTCGAAGAAGAACTTGAGGAGGAGCTTGAAGAGGACGAACTGCTGGAGGAAGAGCTAGAAGAAACACCGCCGACGTTTGAAGTCACCGTGATGGAGGAGATATCTATCGTGTAAGCTGAGGTGGATGAGGTGGCGCGCCAGCCGATGGACAAGGCGTCGAAGGAAGAGGTGAGAAAGTTTCCTGCGGTAGCGGTCGCCGTTTGCGTATAAAGAGCGGTTCCGGTGGAGTCGGCGCCGGAGTAGAGGTTGGCGTCGATTTGGTAGGTGCTGGCGGCGGTTAAAGTGATTTTAAAAGTCACCGTATATACGTTACCTGCGGTCAGCGTGAGCGTGGAGGCCTGGGTGCCGAGATTTATGTTGTTGGCGTAGCTCTGACTGCCGCTGCCCTGCGTAATAAGGTCTTGGTTAATTCCAGTGGTTGCGGTTTGCGCGGGGCG
This sequence comes from Nibricoccus sp., assembly GCA_047600805.1. Classification (GTDB taxonomy): domain Bacteria; phylum Verrucomicrobiota; class Verrucomicrobiia; order Opitutales; family Opitutaceae; genus JADKHC01. The sequence goes on along the minus strand of JASGKG010000001.1, from coordinate 1,836,739 downwards.
GACGCCCAAGGCGTGGCTGCTTCCAGTATAGATGATGCGGGCGTTATAGCCCTGCCAACCCTGCGCGCCACCCGTAAGCCCGGTCGAACCCGTTGCGGTGGCGGTGCCATTCAGGCCCCCGGCAATCGGTTGAACGCCGCCCGAGTTGAAAAGTCCCACTCCGAGCGCGCTGCTTTGAGTGATGATTCCGGAGGTGTTCGTGAAAGTGATGCTCAGCAGAACGTAGTCGCCTGCTGTGGTGAGTGCGACTGGCGAGGAGGTGAAAAGCGCCTGCAGTTCGATATGGCCCCCCGTGCTCCCGGCGATGCCGAACTTGAGATCCCCCGTGCTCACAGCTGGCGTGGGGCTCCAAGCCTTGGATGATATCAACTGATAGGACGACGAAGTTGCTGTGGGCGCCGAGGGCGAGGTTGACGCGATGGTGCTGCCGGAGTCGAACGTATCAGAAAATACTGTGGCGGCGTTAAGAGACGCTGCGCTCAGAGCGACGAGTGTAGGAAGGACGCGACGAAGCAAAGTAAACATGGGGTAGGAAACATTCCGCGCCCAACGTGATGCGAGAGGCGGTTTGTCGATAGGGGTTTGAGGTGGAAGGGGTATTAAGCGCAGTAAAAACGCGTTGTGATGTGCGTTTGTTTACAGCAGGGAGCGGGGATTTGGGCAAACGAGTGCTTGCTCACATTGTTGAACATCCCTGATCGAGGCGATGCGACGAGATCGGGTAATTATTATGTGTTTTCCCGCTTCAGCTGTTAATCTTTATTAAATCGTGGCTTGCCACAACGAGCGTCGTGCAAATCCGTTTGCTCGATCTCTCCACGTGCTTACCTTGGCAGCATGAGCGATTTTGTGTCAGCAGTGGCAGTCAACGAAGCGAAGCAAGTGGCTGAGCGGCTCCGTGTGAGCATGCGGCAAACGATCAAAGGCAAGGACGAGGTGATCGAACAAGTTTTGATCTGCCTCATTGCGGGCGGCCACGTCCTGATCGAAGATCTGCCGGGCGTGGGAAAGACAACGCTCGCGTATTCGTTGGCGCGCTCGATGGATTGCACGTTTTCGCGGATTCAATTTACGAGTGACCTTTTGCCGAGCGACGTCACGGGTGTGGCGATTTACGACGAGCAGGGTAAGGAGTTTGTTTTCAAAAAAGGTCCGGTGTTTGCGAGTGTCGTTTTGGCGGATGAAATCAACCGCGCGACGCCAAAAACCCAATCAGCCCTCCTGGAAGTGATGGATCGTGCGCGAGTGACGATCGACGGCTTGGCGCATGAAGTCGGCCGGCCGTTCATGGTCTTCGCGACTCAAAACCCGGTCGATTACGAAGGAACGTTTGCCCTGCCGGAGAGCCAGCTGGATCGATTTCTGATGTGTTTGCAAATGGGCTATCCGCAGCCGCAGGACGAAATCGAAATTCTGCGGTCGGCTCAAACCGCTTACGATGAAATCGAGGTTAAGCCGGTGGCAACTGGTTCGGAAATTCGCAAACTTCAGGAAACCGCCCGGCAGGTGTTTGTTGAGGATACGGTTTTGGATTACCTGCTTAGAATCGTGGTGGCCACTCGGACGGAAGTGGAGTTTCGCTCCGGGGTGAGCGTTCGCGGCGGACTTGCTTTGAAAACTGCGGCGCAGGCGAGGGCGTTGGTGCGCGGGCGTGACTTTGTAATCCCTGAAGACGTCAGCGAAATGGTGGCACCGACCCTCGTCCATCGCTTGAGCATGGTGCGGGCGAGTGCGGACGCTCTTGAAGGGAGAAGGACCGTTGCTTCCACGTTAAAGAAGATTGTCGCGTCGATTGTATCGCCGGCGTGATTTTGAAAACCCGAAGTTCCCCGGCTTCTAAACCTATGCCTAGGGATAAAAAGCCATTCGCTGCGTCGCCAGACGAGCCTCGAAGGGATTTCTGGCGTCGCTTTTTGTGGGCGCTGTTGTTTCCCCGCAAGGTTCAACGCGTCACGGCGACGGTGCCCGGAATTGTTTTGGTTGCCCTGTCGTTGGGCGTTGGCGTGGCTGCGTACAACAGTGCCAGCAACATTCTCTTTATCACGCTCGCGTTGCTGCTGGGCTGCCTCGTGCTCAGCGGGGTCCTGTCGTGGTTCAATTTCAAAGGGGTGCTGTGGTGGCTGGAGATCGATTCGCCGATGAGAGCTAACCATGAACACGCGGCAATTTTGCGAGTGAGAAATGAGAAGCGCCTTCTGCCGACCCAAGCCCTGGTTTTTGAAATCAACAGCAGCAGCATGGCCAAACCGCAGGAGTTGCCGCTGCGCGATCGCCTCGACCCCAAGAGCGAGACCCAAGTCGTTTGGTCGCTCAGGCCTGCTCGCCGCGGCGTCGAACGAGTCGAGCTGACCTACGTGAGCTCGCTTTTCCCTTTTGGTTTTTTGCGGAAAGGAATTCCGGCAGCGACCTCTTGCGAGGTAATCGTCTGGCCCGCGCCGATCGAGTATCGTCGTTTCGACGCAGCCATCTGGGGCCGTCTGCAATACGGCACCGCGATTTCCCGGCTCGGCGAAAGCGGGGATTTGCTGGCGATACGCGATTACCGTGCTGGTGATTCTCATCGGCAAATTCACTGGAAGGCGAGCGCCCGGCTAAAACGGCTGGTCGTGCGGCAATTTTCTGCGGAGAAATCGCAGAGCATCTCTTTATGGCTCTCGACGGGGGCGTTGGTGTGGAAAAATGACGCGCAGTTTGAAACGCTTTGCAGCTTCGCAGCGACGTTGGCGGAGGACCTGTTTAAACTTGGACAACTCGAAGCGGTTGCTTGTGGTGCGGAGAATTTCCGGCCGATCAGGTCGGTTCGTGATTTGGATCGGTTCCTCGATGAACTCGCATTTCTGAAGCCAGGGCCAGAGGACGCTCTGTTGCCGCCCCGTTCGGCATCGACCAGTATTTTGACGTTTGCACCGGAAGGTTCCCGCGGAGTGACCGCGATGTTAAACAATGAAAAAGCGGCCTCAGCTTGAACTCGACGAACTCAAGCAGCTGAGCTGGCTGCTCGGCGCCGGTGTTGCGCTGATCGCGCTGTCGTCGCTGTTTTATCTGGATTCTGGATCTTGGCTGCTTGCGGCCGTGGGTTTTGTGCTGATTCCGCTGGCGGTGGCGCGACCGACTTGGCCGGCGATTGTGCCAATCGTTCTTCATCGGTTCGCGCTTCCTGTCATCATTGCCTGGGCCGCCTACGATTTCTACGCTCACGGTGAGCCGCTCTCCTCGATGGTGCGACTCGATGCCTTGCTCTTATTGTATCGAGCCACCCACTACAGGCGCCGCCGTGAGGATCTGCAGTTGCTCGTGCTTGGATTGTTTCTGGTGGTGATGGCCGGCGTTATCACCGTGTCTCTGATTTTTGCGGCGCAAATCATCCTGTTTGTCGCCTGCGGTCTTTTGTTTCTTTTGATCGCGACCGCGATCGATGCCTTGGAAGGGCAGAGTCGGGTCTTTGTGCCGCTGGTGCACAACGTGGCACCGGCTTGGACGCACCGCGCTTGGCTCACTTTGTTTGCCAGACTTCGGGAGAGCTGTGACTGGCGCGTGTTTGCCTTTGGCAGCGTATTGTTCGCCGGATTTGTGACGTTTTCCGGCTTGTTGTTCATGACGATTCCACGTTTCCAGCTGGACAGTGGGCTCGCGCTTGACCGGTTCATGCAGCGCAAAGCGTCGACCGGCTTTAGCGATACGCTGAAGTTCGGCGATGTGACGGATATTCAACAGGATGACAGCGTGGTCCTGCGCGTGGAAGCGTCTGATCGGGAGTTGGTGCCGCCGGTTCTCTATTGGCGCATGGTGGTCTTGGACGATTACAAGGCGGGTACGTTTCAGATGTCGGCCGCCCTGAAATCGGCCGCTTTTCAGAGGGAGCTGACCCTTTCACGCATCGAAAGCTACGAGCCGTCGGCGCTCGCCAGACCTGCTTATTGGACGTTTTATCTCGAGCCCGGCGTCAGCCGGTATTTGCCTCTTGGCGGTGGTTTTAGAAGGCTGACATTTACAGAGCCTCAGGCGGTTCGCGTGAGCCAATCCTTGCGCCTTGTTATGCTGGGTCGTGAGGCGGCATCCATGAAAGCTTACCGCGTTGAAGGAATGGGAGTGGGGGACCGCATTCAAGACGGCCCTCTGCACGAAGTGCTCACGGCCGAAGGTGGAACACGCCGCATTTGGGTGCGGCTTAACGTGAGTGAAAGCGACCAGGCGGAGTTGGGCAAAATGGTGGCCGAGATCACGGGCGGCCGAAAGCTCAGTGCCGAGGACTTTTCTCGCGCGGCCATGACTTGGATTGCGAAACGGCATGAGTATTCGCTGAAGTCGACGTTGCCGCCGGGCGCGAATGATCCGCTGGTGCGCTGGCTGGCTTCGAAAGAACCGGGGCATTGTGAGCTTTTTGCTGGCGGCTTCGCCTTGTTAGGACGAGCGGCTGGTTTCCCAACGCGGATGGTTGCCGGGTATCTGGGCGGTGCTTGGAACGGTGACTATCTGATGGTTCGCAATTCCGACGCCCACGCCTGGTGTGAGATTTTCACCGGGCGAGGCCAATGGCTGCGTGCCGACCCCACCAATGAGGGGCCACGACTCGTTGAAGCGGAAAAAGGCTCGTTGCTCAGAACCCCGCAATTGCGGGACGTTCAGCGGAGCTGGGCTGCAAGGATCGATCGCATTCGTTTGCTCTGGTATCGCCACATCGTGAATTTCGATCGGGCCGAACAGCAACAGGTGTTTAGGACGATCAAAGAATCTACTGAGCGCACGGGCCGCGAAATACGAGAGCGTGTGCTTGGAGTTATCGCGCAAGTTCGCGAATGGTTAGCGCGGCCGTGGAGTTGGAGTCGCGGATGGCGAACCGCCGGCTGGAGCCTGCTAGCGTTGAGCGTTGTCGTTGGATGTTTCATGGCGGTTCGGCGTTATGTCTCGCGTTTGCGGCGGAAGTCACGATTCGTGCTCGATCCCGTGAGACGCGAGGCTGGACGCTGGCTGACGCGCCTGCAGTCTGCCGACGCTTCTGCCGATGCGGTGGTTCTTCGCGAACAGTTGCAGCGTTTACGTTATGGAAGAAAAGAAACTTGGCCCGACAGCCGGCGCGTGCTGAAAGCAGCAAAATGCGCGGCGCGCAGAGGTAAGAATCACCGAACTGCTTGAGTCAGTGGCGAGGGCGGAGCGGCAGCAGCGGGTTTCGCGGTTGGCAAGGTGGCTCCGGTTTTTTTGTCGAAATATTTCTGGAGAATTGCTCCTGCGACGGGAGCTGCGTACGTGCCACCGCCATACTCATCGTCTGGCTTGTCGCCTTCCACGACGATGGCGACCGCGATCTCAGGCTTTTCGACGGGAGCATAGCAAATGAACCAAGCGAAATTTATGGTTCCTTTTGAGGTTCTTTTTTGCGCGGTGCCTGTCTTTCCGGCGACCCGGATATTATGTTTAAAATTAAGTTTAAGTAACTTACCCGTGCCGGTTCTTATGCATTCCTCCATTCCTTCGCGCAGCGCGGCGGTCTGCGCTGGAGTAAGCCCGATTGGCTCTGTGTGTTGCGGACCGCGGCTAGTTTGGTGTTCCAAGGTCGGCTGCGTGAAGACTTCGCCTCGAGCGACGGAGCTAACAAAAGTGGCCATTTGCAGGGGAGTGACCTGAAGAAATCCTTGGCCTATCGCCATATTTGCTGTGTCACCAGGGAACCATTTTTCTCCGCTGGTTTTTTCTTTCCACGCTTCGCTCGGAACGATCATTCCATGCGTTTCATGGGGTAACTCGATGTCCGTGGGGCGATCGAGATGAAACCGCCGAGCTTCTTTTGAGATCGCATCGACCCCTGCGTCGATCCCCTTGGCGTAGAAATAAATGTTGCAGCTCTTGGCGATGGCGTCGCGCAAAGCAATTTCGCCATGGGCGTGGCCGGCATGGCACGGGAAGGATCTTGAACCTACCAAATAGTGCCCTGTGCAATTCACTGTTTGGTTCGGTACGATCACGTTTGCGTGTAGGCCCGCCACGGACGTGAGGATCTTAAACGTCGAACCTGGAGGATAGAGTCCATTAAGAGCACGATTGGTCCAAGCTTCCGTTTCGTCCATCCGTCTAATTGTCTCTGGCTTACGTCTCGGACTGAAGTCGTTGAGATCGTAGTCTGGCTTGCTCGCCATCGTGAGGACTTCTCCTGTATTAATATCCAAAACGACGGCGGCGCTTTTGAGCGGAGTACTATCGTCTTCAGTACGATTTCTTTCGAGCGCCTCCTCGGCGGCTCTCTGAAGATCGACGTCGAGACTGGTGGTAAGATTTTTTCCTGGAGACGGTATTCGACGCAGCACCGGAGGATCGACGCGATAGCCGGAAGGATCCACTCGGTACACGACGCCTCCCGTCTCTCCTTGGAGCAGACTGTCGTATTCAAGCTCTATTCCGTTGTCCCCACTCGTGCCGCGAATCTTGAACGTGTTCTTATCGTTGAAGGTCGCGAGATCGCTTCTGGAAAACGCTTCTTCAGCTTCAAGGTTGTCATCGTTGCGCACGTAACCGAGCACGTGAGCAGCCGCTGAACCATAAGGATAATACCGCACGCTCGATGCGACGAGCTGAAGGGGTGACTTGACGTCGAGTTGCTCCGCGAGTTTGGCGTATTCTTCTGGTTTGAGATCGTCGACCAGTGTGAACGGTAGAAGCAGTTCGCCGTGGAAGTGCCGGTCCAGGTCCTTGGCGTCGAGTTTGTCGGAGCGCCCTAGAATCGTGTTAACCTGATCCAGATATCCCTGCACGACGCTGTAACGCGCGATGCGTCCCATTTGTGACGCGTTCGGAGAATCGTCTTTGTCGCCGAGCTCACGGTAATTTTTTCGCACACGAATAAACTCCTCGCGGAATTTCTTGCGCAGTTCGTCCAAGTGAAGCGTGACGGAGAAGCGAGCCCGGTTGCCCACGAGCAAACGTCCTTCGCGATCGTAAATATTTCCGCGGGGCCCCGGGATGAGGATGCGCCGCTGATTCTGCTGACGTTCGAGTTCGTGGTAGCTGTTGGTCTTGATGAGCTGTTGATAAGCCAAACCGCCAATCAGAGCCAAAAGGAGGCCGGCAATGACGAAATAAAAAAAGATCGTTCGGGGATCGTAGCCCTTGTGAGCTTCGACCAGGCTGCCGGACCGTTCTGTGGTGGCTTGGGCCATTGCAGATCAGAGGAGCCCCCGCTGTTCGCGCCGCAGCGAAACGCCACACAGGTCGAGGGCGCGCTCTTGAAGCGCGAAAAACCACGGTCCCGCGACGGCGATCAAAATCGCGGAGGCCGTGAGGTCGACGAAGTAGCGCATCAACATGGACAAAGGTTCAGGTGTTCGGTGTGCGAGCCCCGCGGTAACGAGAAGAAACAGAACGGAATTTGCGGCGATTGCGACGGCAACGCCTACGGCTGTTTCTTCGCGAGGGAATCGACTGCGGAAAAGATAAATCAACAGATGCACGATCGCAAAGATCAGTGCGTGAAAACCGAAATAAACGAGCGATGACGAGTCGATCAGTAGCCCAATCAGGATTGAGCACCACCAGCCTTCGCGGAAACCGACTCGCAACGCCGAAAAGCTCACCAACAGTCCGCCGGTGAATACGCTGATGTGCAAAGGCGATAGGTAATGGTTAATCTGGCATGCGAGCGTCCAGAAAATCACGCAGCAACCCAGCAGAACGAACGTTGTTCGCGTCATGGTGTTCCGGATACGGCGGGCGTGTCGGTTGAAAGCGGCACGAGCACCGTGACTTCTTCGACGGCGTCGAGCCTGGGGTCGAGTTTGACCTCGCCGGTCTTGAACAAGCCGTCGGTGCTTGGATCCAAACGAATGATATTCCCGATCGTCAGGCCCGGCGGAAAAAGGCCGCCCAATCCGGAGGTGGTCAGTCGGCGCGGTGAGGAGGGGGTTGCGGTGACATCGAGCGGCACGAACTCTACACGTCCGCTGGCCGGGCCGAAAACCGGATTGATTCCGCCGAGATAATTCAACGGACGGGGCGGATTGTCGCCTTCGATGACGGCTGCGATTCGAAAGCCAGGATTGCTGATCATCATGACTTCGGACGTGTATGCGTGCACGGTGATGACTTTGCCAACGACGCCGCCGGAGAAAATCACCGGTGAACCGACCGTGATGTCGAAGTTCGCGCCTTTCCGGATAATCATGGTCTGCCACCAGCTGTTGAGATCGCGCCGTTCGACCCGAGCAGGTTCCGCGCGATATTCCGTTCGCGAGGGAAGCTTGAGCAGTTCTTCGAGGCGCGACACTTCACCGTTCAGCGCGGCGTTTTGTTGGATGCTGGTCTCGTATTTCGCGTTGAGATGGGCGAGATCGATGCCCGCTTCGATCAGCTCGTTTTTCGAGCGTGTGCGGAGGCTCCAGAATTCCTGTACGTCGCGCACTCCGGAAGCGGCGGTGTCGATTGGCGCTTGAAACTCAAAAAAACTCAGCCGCGCGTACCGTTTAAAAGCAGTAGGTACGATCAACCAAGCCAGCACGATGATGCCGAGAGTGATAAACGGTTGAGCCTGATCGAAGCGTTTGGGTAGCACGACGGTGTAGCGTGTCTAACGGAAAGACGGCCCCGATGGCACGGAAAATTTCCTGTGAATTTGCGCGCGCCGCTTCGCCCGCAAAGAGCGATGGGAAGTGTTTAGACGTTCTGCATGACCCAGTTCAGGTCATTCAGAACGGCGCCGGTTCCGTTTGCCACGGCGGAGAGAGGATCGTCGGCCACGGTGACCGGCAGGCCCGTCTTCTCACTCAGCAGGCGATCGATGCCGCGGATCAAAGAGCCGCCACCGGCCATGACGAAGCCGCGATCGACCAAGTCGGCGGAAAGTTCGGGCGGGCAGCGTTCCAACGTCGTGCGAACGGCGTCGACGATCGCGCCGATGGTGTCGCTCAATGCTTCGCGGACTTCTTGGGAAGTGATGTGGATTGTCTTCGGCAAACCCGCGACGGAATCACGGCCTTTGACCTCCATGGAAAGCTCTTCTTCGAGCGGGTAGGCGGACCCGATCTTCATTTTGATTTCTTCAGCCGTGCGCTCGCCGATCAGCAGGTTGTAGGCGCGCTTCATGTAGTTGACGACGGCCATGTCGAGTTCGTCGCCAGCCACGCGTATTGATTTCGAGAATACGATGCCGGAAAGGGAAATAATCGCGATCTCCGTGGTGCCGCCGCCGATGTCGACGATCATGTTGGCGGCTGGTTCGTCAATCGGCAGACCGACGCCGATGGCTGCAGCCATTGGTTCCGGGATGGTGATGACGTCACGTGCGCCGGCGTGTGTGGCAGAATCCTTGACCGCGCGTTTTTCGACTTCCGTGATGCCCGAAGGGATCGCGATGACCACGCGCGGAGCGACACGCAGCGCGTTGTTGTGAACCTTGCGGATAAAGTAACGCAGCATCGCTTCCGTGACGTCGAAGTCGGCGATCACGCCGTCTTTCATCGGACGAATGGCGGTGATGTTGCCGGGAGTACGGCCCAACATTTTTTTCGCTTCGTCGCCGACGGCGCGGACTTTTCTAGTCGTGGTATCGAGAGCGACGACGCTGGGTTCGCGGAGAACGATGCCCTTGTCTTTTACGTAGACGAGTGTGTTAGCTGTACCGAGATCGATTCCGATATCGTTGGAGAAGTAGCCAAACAAGTTCGATGCCATGATTTATATAATGCGGCGGCGGGTTCGCCCACGGAAAACAATCGGCGGAAGGGCCAACTGTCAAAGGCGAAACGCATCCGAACCCCCGCTTTTGGGAGGAAGTCGAGAGGGTGGAAGTTCCGGGTGGCTGGTTGGGGTGGTTGAGATTCCCGAAGGCGGCGCTTGACGTCGGCCCGGAATGCGTAGACCTGAGGTGAAACCATCTGCCATGCACGGTATCGATTTTATCCAGGATTTAGCCGTCATCCTAGTGGTGGCAGGTGCGGTGGGCTGGGTTTGCCAGCGACTTGGCTTGTCGGTGGTGGTGGGTTTTTTGGCGGCGGGAATTCTCGTAGGGCCGTACACGCCTCCGTTTGCGTTGGTCAAAGATATTGGCCGGGTGGATACGCTGGCGCAGGTCGGTTTGGTTTTTCTGATGTTTTCGATCGGGCTGAAGCTGAGTCTGCGACGCTTGAAAGGGCTGGGGCTTTCGCTGCTGATCGGAGTGTTTAGCAGTGCGGCGATTATTTTTTATATCACGCGGCTGGTCGGTGCAGTCGCTGGTTTAGGCAGTCGCGAGAGCCTGTTTTTGGCCGCCATGCTGATGGTTTCGTCGTCGTCGGTCATAACCAAGGTCCTGCAGGAAACAGGCGGCACTCATGAACGCGCCGGCCAACTGGCGATCGGCGTCACCGTCTTGGAAGACGTGGTGGCGGTGGTCATGCTCACGCTGCTCAACTCCGTTGTCCAATTCGGTGGGATGGGCGGCGCACCCCTGGGGGAAACGCTCGGCCTTTTCGGAGCGTTTGTCGTTCTCGCGGGAATCGGCGGCCTTTTGCTTGTGCCTTGGATGCTGCGGAAGCTGAGCATTTCAGCCGGCGAGGAACTGCAGACGCTTGGCCTGGCTGGAATGCTGTTCGGTTTGGCAGTGATTGCCCAGCGCGCTGGATACTCGCTGGCGCTCGGAGCGTTTTTGCTCGGAACCATCGTGGCTGAGACTCCGCACCGGACACAAGTCGAGCGAACGTTCGAAGGTCTGCGCGACGTTTTTACCGCGGTGTTTTTTGTGGCGATAGGCATGCAGATCGATCTGAAGCTCCTTGGCGCTTCGATCTGGTTCGTCCTTGGCGTCGCTGTATTCACTTTGGTCGTACGGACGGGGGCGCTGGCGGTTGGTTTGAGTGTTATTGGCACGCCTGCACGTGATGCTCTGAGAGTCGGCCTGATGGTGACGCCGATCGGCGAATTTTCGTTCGTGATTGCTCAACTGGGGATCACGGCGGCGGTGGTGCCGAAATATTTTTATCCCATAGCAGTGGGCGTATCGCTTCTGACAACACTCGTCGCGCCGATGCTAACCAGGCGGTCGTGGCAAATATCGTCATGGCTCATGGCGCGTCAGCCACGGCTTTTGCGAAATTGGCACGGTTATTACCAGACGTGGCTTGAGCAGCTGCGCGCACGGCAGAAAAAGAACCTGCTTTGGCAGCTCAGTCGAAAACGTTTCATTCAGATCGGCGTGGAAATGTTGTTCGTGACCGGACTGCTGGCTTTTTCCGAACCGCTTTGGATGGCCGGTGAGCGCTGGTTGGGCCGCGATTGGTTGTTCCCAAACGGGCTGGCTGTGCTCTTCTGGACGGCGATGGCGCTCATCACACTGGGGCCACTGCTGGCGATTTGGCGAAACGTTTCAGCGCTTTGTCTTCTGTACGCGCAAGTCTCAACGACCGGCCACCCGAACGAAGTGCGACTGCAGCAAATCCTAGACAGACTTTTTCGCTTTGTTGCAGGAATGAGTCTGTATGTCTGGCTCTCGACACTTTTGCCGATGGAGGGGCGTGCTCGCTGGATCATCATCGGAAGCGGGGCCCTCGCTGTCGCCGCGCTGCTGATTTTGCGCAGAAGACTCGTTTATTGGCACAGCGAACTCGAACTCGGACTTCAGGAGGTCTTCAACAAAAACGACCAAATGGCGCCCGACATGAATGCGCCGTGGCTGCGTCCGCATGGAGATTGGAATATAAGCGTGGTCGATTGTGTGCTCCCGGACCTCGCTGACGTGCAGGGACGTTGTCTGGCGGAATTAGACCTGCGTGCAAGGTTCGGCTGCACCGTGGTCGGAGTGAGCCGGCAGGGTTACATGATTTCGCTGCCTTCGTCGGATTTGGTCCTCTACCCACGAGACAGGGTTCTGCTGTTGGGAACTGCTCAGCAGGTGAACGCGGCCCAAAAGTTCCTGCGTGCGGTCTCAGGTGTTCCATCGTCGGCAGAATTCGACGATGTGCGCATGGAGACCATGAAAGTCCCTTCAGGTAGCCCGGCCGATGGGCAGGATTTGAGGACGCTTTCCCCGTCACAACATTACGGTGTTCATATCGCCGGTGTTCACCGCGGCGATACCCGCGTGCTAAGTCCGTCCGGCGAAGAAATGCTCAAGGCTGGAGACGAGTTGCTTGTCCTTGGTTTGCCGGAGCGAATCCACGCTTTTCGCGATTGGTTAGTGGGACTACGTCGGCCGGACTGACAGGGTCGTTCTCGCGGGCAACAAAAAAGCGCACCGGCGAGGTGCGCTTGAAATTTTGTCGGTGGAAGAGCTGTTAGTGTTTCTCGTCCACTTTCGCAGCGGTGCTCGATTGCTTTGTTTCGACCGGCTTTTCCGGTTCGTCATCTTTTTGAGCTTTTTTGAATTCCTTGATGGACTGGCCGAGGCCTTTGGCGAGGCTCGGAAGCTTGGCACCTCCGAAAAGGAGGAGAATAATAACAAAGATCCAGATCCATTCTCCTCCTCCAGGAAGAAGGCCGGCAAAGAGAGGAGCAATTTGGGTGTTCATAGGGCAAGACTACGGGAATGTTTCCGAGTGTAAAGAAACGAAGCGATTTTATCGGCGCGGTCAGGAGTTTGACATCGGGGGCGTGGATTCCCCTGGCTTTTTCATGGAGACCTGTTTGAGCAGATTTTGGGCATTGTCGAGCTGTTCGGCGTCGAAGAAGCCGTGGAGTTGGCGAATACGCGTTGGGTGGCGCATCTTGCGCAGTGCTTTTGCCTCGATCTGACGGATGCGTTCGCGAGTAACCTTGAACTGCTTGCCGACTTCCTCGAGCGTGCGGCTATAACCATCAATCAGGCCGAAGCGGAGGGACAAAACGCGGCGCTCGCGCTCGGTGAGCGAATCGAGGACGTCGATGATCTTTTCGCGCAAGAGCGAAAAGGCCGTCATGTCGTACGGATTTTCTGCAGACTTGTCCTCGATGAAATCTCCAAAACTGGTGTCGTCGCCGTCGCCGACAGGAGATTGGAGCGAGATGGGTTGTTGCGCCATCTTCATGATCTGCTGCACGCGCTCGACCGGGAGGTTCATCTCGTCGGCGACTTCCTCGGGCGTCGGCTCGTGGCCGAATTCCTGGAGGAGTTGCTTCTGCACCTGCATGACCTTGTTCAAGGTCTCGATCATGTGCACCGGAATACGGATGGTGCGGGCTTGGTCTGCGATCGAGCGGGTGATGGCTTGGCGGATCCACCAAGTTGCGTAGGTCGAGAACTTGTAGCCGCGGCGGTACTCGAATTTTTCGACCGCCTTCATCAGGCCCATGTTGCCTTCCTGAATGAGGTCGAGGAAAGACAAGCCGCGGTTCGTGTACTTCTTGGCGATAGAAATTACGAGGCGGAGATTCGCTTCGACCATTTCGGTTTTCGCCTTGTGGGCCTCGCGCACGTGCACGTTAGTCTGCCTTACGATCTCAAGCAGACGTTGCGGCACGATGCGCTGTTCCGTTTCAATCTGCTTCAGGCGTGCCTGAATGACCTTTGTGTCGATCGCGGCGTCTTTTTTCGTCTTTGGGTGTTTGGCTCTGTCGAGTTGTTCGAACTGGCCTTCGATTTCGGAAAGGAGCGGCTGCTGTTGTTCGAGGTATTCCTCGTAAACCTTTAGCTTAAAGAAAAACTTGCTGAACGTCGCCTTGAGCAGGTTCTCGCGTTTGCGGAATTTCGTGAGGACCCGCTTCTTCCCAGCTTCGTCTTTGGTCTGCTGGTATTCGGTCCAAGCTTCAGCGACGGATTCTTCGCCTTTTTGAACTGTCTCGACGAGCTTCGGGAGGTTTTTGAAATAGTTTTCGCGGCTATCGATTTTTTTGTCGATGACGATGCGGTCAAAACGTTCTTCGCGATTGAGAAGCTTGGTGCCGAGCAGCGCGATGTAGCGGCCCACGATGGCAGCTTCGAAGAGAACTTCTTGGGCCTTCAGTTCGGCGTTTTCGATGCGCTTCGAAATTTCAACTTCCTGTTCGCGCGTGAGCAGCGGGACTTGGCCCATCTGCTTGAGGTACATGCGGACCGGGTCGTCCAAAATATCGTGTTGGGACGAGCGTGATTCTTCTTCTTCCGCTTCTTCCTGACGCTGCTTGTAATCTTCTACTTGGTCAGGCTCGAGGATCTCGATTTCCAAGTTTTGCAGAATCGAAAGAACGTTATCGATTTCGTCCTGGTTCTCGACCGACTCCGGAAGCGCTTCGTTAATATCGTCGAAAGTGAGGTAACCCTGTTCCTTCGAGAGGCGGATAAGGTTGCGGATCTTGTCGTTAATTCCTCCTGCAGGAAGATCTGCGCCGGGAGAGCCCTCACCGGTGGCGTTTTGCGTCTGTTCAATAGCTGCTTCCACAGCTTCGGATTGAGCGTCGTTGTCGGCGGACTTGGCTTTGCGCGGCATGATGTTGGGAAAATTGGGAAAAAGTCAGACAGCCACGGGCAACCCGAAGGGCGCACGAAGCTGTCGTTGGATATCGGTACGTTCCTTGATTAGAGAAATTACGTCGACGTTACTGTCCGCAGCGTGGGTGGCCAAAGCAAGTTCTATTTGACGAAGTCGGGGCTCTAGCGCGCGAGAACGGAGTTGGCGCAACCCTTCGTTAGCCACCTTAATGGGCTCGTCAATCATCGGATTATCAAAAAGTAACGAGGCTATTAGATTCTTTTCTTCGGGGTTTTCGAGAAGGCTGTCAAGATGGTCTCGGCCGGGCCACGCATCGTGTTCGAACTCGTTTAAAAAGCGATTAAGCAGACTGCCCGCCATATGAGACGTATCCAGCCACTCAAAAGGAACAGTTTGAGCTAACGGTTTTCCAAGTGCTTCGAAGTGAAGACAAAGCAACAGCAGATCGCGTTCGATCGTGTTATTCCGCAGTTCTGACGGTTGTCCGGTTTTGGGTTCTGTCGTAGAAACGGCTTTACGGGCGAGATTCCCGGCTGGGAAGAGGTCCTCACGGAGCTGTCCGGAGGTGATACCGAGCATCCGTATCGCGGTATTTATATACTGAGAACGGGTAATCGGGTCCACGAGCCCAATAAATTCGGCAACTTGCTTCGCAGCAGCAATTCGCTGCTCGTCTCTCGCTTCGCGCGGCTTCGGGAGAAAGTGCTTACAGGCGAACTCAATTCCGCTAAATGAGTTCTCTTTCAGCTCCACATACGCAGCCAAACCACGCTCTAGGAATAAAAGATCCGGGTCAACCTTCGACGCGCCGGCTAGCGACAAGAAGCGGACTTCGAGCCCGGCCTTGAGCGCCATCGGCAAGAACCGCAACGCGGCTTTTTGGCCGGCGCTGTCGCTGTCGAAAAAGCATTCCACTTGCGGGTGGTAACGACGAAGCAGGACGAGTTGCGAATCGGTGATGGATGTCCCTTGCGGGGCGATCGCCGTTTTGAGACCCACGTGCCAGCAGCGAATCGCATCGAGTTGCCCTTCGACCATGACGAACGGATGTCCATCGCCAACCGAGGTGCGCGCGCGGTCCAAATTAAACAGGAGGTTGCCTTTGGTGAAAATGGGTGTTTCGGGCGAATTGACGTACTTGGCCTCGCGGGCGGGGTCGTCGGCCGGCGTCAATTCGGTTTGGCGCGCTGTGAAAGCGACGACGCGGCCTTGGTTGTCGCGGATCGGAATCATCAGCCGTCCTCGGAAACGAGGCTTGAGCGAGCCGAGCGCCATCAGAGCGCCTTCGCGGACGAAGAAAAGACCGCATTGGCGCAACGCATCCTCAGAGAATTTTCTCTTCAGCAGCGTTGCTGCGAGCGTGTTGTCGGTAGGATCGGCGGCTCCGATTTTGTATTCATCGGCGACTTCGAGCGGGAAGCGGCGTTTCTCCTTCCAGTAATTGCGCATGTAATCGCCGGTAGCGCCGTGGGCTTTGAAAAGTTGGTGGAAGTGCTCCGCAGCGACTTCGTGGAGCTCAATAATTTCTTGCCGCAACGATCGGTCCTCGCGCGAAGGCCCGCTGCCTTCCTCGTATTCGATCGGTACGCCGAAGCGTTGTCCGAGCGCTTCCACCGCTTCGGTGAACGAGAAGCTGTTCGGTCTCGCGCACGAATGTGATGATATCGCCGGCCTTGCCGCAGCCGAAGCATTTGTAGAATCCTTTTTCGGGATCGACGTGGAAAGAGGGGGTTTTCTCTTGGTGAAACGGGCAAAGTCCTTTGAAACGCGCACCCGCCTTTCGCAAAGTCGCCACGCGTGAAACGACGTCGACGATGTTCACGCGAAACTTTAGATCGCGGACACAGGTGGGCTTGATGGCGGGCATGGAAAGGTGGCCCGGTGAGCACTGGATGAACCCGGGAATGAAGTTTGCACTTTTAACCGCTGCTGGGGTCTGTCAAGAACTGCCCTTCGAACGAAACAAAGTGCTGTTTCGACCACTCACATCCTTTATGCATTTTTTTAGATCGGTCCGGTTCTCTGCTCTCGCGCTTTTCGCGGCGTGTACGTCGTTCGCGGCTCCTGCTGCCTCCAACGCTCCCGCTCCTGCGGCCTCCGCGCCTTCTCCCATTTGGGAAGCTCCGCTGCCGCATTTCGACGAGGGCGTTTACTCGGCTCAAGTTGAACTCCTGTTCACAAAATTCGAGACTTGGAGCGGTCGCAAACTCGTTCCCGGCGCTAAAAAGAAAGTGGGCCTGAAAATCTATTCCGACTCGGGTGCTGGGTTGGCGACGCCGATTCCATTGGTGAAAGCCGTGATCGCTGCGCTGGAACGCCGCGGATTCAAATCGGAGGACATTTTCCTCGTAGGGCTAAACCAACTACGTTTGCGCATGACGGGTTATTTGCCGTCGTTGGTCACCGGCGAGAGCACTTTCAAGGGGCATCCCATCTACGTGCTGGAGTCGGGTAAATTCTACGATCCGGTGTGGTTCTACGACAGCCCGCTCCCGGAGCGCTTCGACCCGATCTTTGCGCAGAAGAGCGTTGAGGGTATCGACGCTAACTCGACCGTCGAGCAGGACCGCAAGAGCTTTTTGGCGACGCCGTTGTTTCTTGAAGCTGATTTTTGGATCAATCTGCCGGTTTTCACCGATCATCCCACACTTGGAATTAACGGCTCTTTGGTGAATGCCACCCTTTGGAACGCCAGCAACACCGCGCGTTTCTTCCGCAGCCCGAGCAATGCTCCGGCTGCCGTCGCGGAAATGAGCGCCATCCCTGAGCTTCGCCAGACGTGGGTGTTCACGTTGGCCAGCCTCGAGCGTTTCCAATACATCGGCGGACCCTATTTCAATTCGCTGTACACGATTTCGGAACCAAAACTCTGGCTGAGTACGGATCCGGTCGCCTTGGACTCGCTCATGCTGGAGCGCATCAATCAGGCGCGTAAAGAAAATGGTTTCAAGGACGTCTCTGAAGAAATTCGCACGGTCGATTTTGCCGAGCAGCTCGGCGTGGGTTCGCAGAAAAAGTTGAACTCGCGAATCATCCGCGTCGGCGAGTGAAATGCGGCTGTTGAGAATCGTAAAAAAGCCCTTGTCTCCGAGGGCTAGATACGCCCTTTTCTAATGGTGATGTCCAACGCTCCTTATTTGCCGATTCTGATCCAAGCAGTGCTCGCGGCGGCGATCGCCGGACTCGTCATCGGTGCCAGCCATTTCTTTGGTCAACGCTCGAAGAAAAACGCGATCAAGGACTCGCCGTACGAGTGCGGTTTGAAATCCGAAGGCGCGCCGCACACGCGATTTTCGGTTAAGTTTTATCTCACCGCGATGTTGTTCATCATTTTCGACATCGAGGTGGTTTTTCTGATCCCGTGGGCGTTCGTTTACCGGGAGTTTCTCTCGCAACACATTTCCATCCTCGGTCCGATCCTATTTTTCATCGGTGTTCTCGTACTGGGCCTCCTTTACGAGGTAAAGAAGGGCGCACTCGATTGGGAGAAATGACCGCGGGAGGAAACTGAACCATGCGGCTCGAAAAAATTATCGCACGCAGCCGCATCATTGATTTGCGGAGCGCCGACATGAAAGGCGCCCTGCAGGAGCTGCTTGAAGTTTCTGTCAGCCGTTTCCCAGACCTAAAGCAGGACGTGTTGCTGAAAGGACTGCTTCAGCGCGAGAGCACGATGACCACGTATTTGGGCTTCGGCGTCGCGCTTCCGCACGTACGCGCGAAGATCGGCCGTCGCTATGTGCTCGCGATCGGTCGCAGTCGCGCCGGCATTCGCCACGACGGTGCCAAGGACGAACCAATTCACCTGATTATGATGTTGCTGGCCGACGAAAAGGCCCGCGACTATCTGCAGGTTCTTGCCTCTGTTGCGAGGTTGGTGAAAGAGGCGGAGCTGGTTAAAAGCCTGATCGATGCGCCGACCGTAGACGATCTCTACGACCGGTTGTTCGCCGGTTTCGGGGGCATTCTTTCCAAGCCGGTCCAGGCACAGCAAAATCGCATCAATCGCATGATGATTCGCGAGGCCCAGCGGGTCGCCGAAGGAGCCTCGTGCGGAGCGATCATGGTGTTCGGTGACACGTTCGTGGGCGGTTTGGACTACGACAGCTGGTTCTCCAAAAACAAAGCAATTTTGGTGACGCGCAATATCATCGATACGGGTGATGAAAAGGGTGGGTTTGCCGAGCGCATCCAAGTGCGTTCGTTCTCCAATCAACGTCTCGCGCAGCTGCGCAGCGCGATGCTCGTGGCCCTCACGCGCGGCATCATCCAATTTAACGACCGCGTTTGCTGCCTCGGCGGTGTTGTCGGTAGCAACCAATTTGATACGTTGGTGGTGGTCGACGTTGAGCGCGAATTCCAGCGGCTGATGACCGGCCGCAATAATCTTTTGCCCGAAGATGTGAAGCCCGAGGTTTTGGAACGCGTGATTGCCGTTGCGACCGAGCTTGCCGTTGAAGGACGCGAAGGAAAATCGATCGGCTGCTTGTTCGTGGTGGGCGACACCGGGAAAGTGGAAAAGCTTACCAAACCCCTCGTCCTAAATCCGTTTTTTGGCTACAAGGAAGAGGATCGCAATATCCTCAACCCCTTCATGGACGAAACGGTGAAGGAATTTTCCTCCATCGATGGGGCGTTTGTAATCCGCGGCGACGGCGTCGTGGTTTCGGCTGGCAGCCTGATCCAAGCGACCGATGTCGATCATGCTTTGCCGAGCGGGCTGGGCAGCCGGCATGCTGCAGCCGCGGCGATTTCTGTCACGGCGGATTGTATCGCGCTCGTGGTCTCGTCGAGCACCGGCCAAGTGACGCTGTTTCGCCATGGCGTGATGTTGCCGCTCACCGACAAGAAAATGATTTTGTCGTGAGTGAAATGCGGGAGGGCAGGGCATGACACGTGCAACCTCCGCCTTTCTCGATTTGTTGCGCCTGGCAGCGGCGTTTACCGTTTTTCTTGCCCATACGGCGCATTATTGGAATCCGTCGCTTGTCGATAGCATGCAGGTCGTCGCTCACGACGCGGTGATTCTGTTTTTTGTCCTGTCTGGCTACGTGATCGCCTGCACGACGAAAGAAAAATGCCAAAGCGCTCGTGACTATGCGGTGGCGCGACTTTCCCGATTGTATTCGGTTGTGGTTCCGGCGCTCTTGTTGACGGCCGTGCTCTGGCCGCTGGGAAGCCAACTCGATCCCGGACTTTATGCGCATTATGCGCGAAGTGGCGGAGCGGTGCGCTACTTACTCACGTTTCTTCATCTTAACGAGATTTGGTTTTTTGACGCGTACCCACCGAGCAATACGCCGTTTTGGTCCCTTGGCTACGAAGCGTCGTACTATGTTTTGTTTGGCCTGTTCTGGTTCGTGAAGCGTTCGCTGTGGCGCTGGCTTCTTCTGACAGCGTGCGCCTTCGCGATCGGGCCAAAGGTGCTGCTGCTGTTGCCAGCTTGGCTTGCGGGCGTGTTCGCGCAGTTGTTTAGCGACCGCTGGCGAATGAATCGGGTGACGGCTATCGCATTGTTTTTTGTTTTTGGCGCATGGCTGATCGCAGCCATTCGTTGGATGCGAGATTGGCCCTATCCGATGGGTGTCGAACCTTGGTATTTTTCGAATGCCGCCGGGACGGATTTGATCAAGAGCGTAGGATGGGCGGGTTTGATCTGGGCGTTTAGCCGTGGTTTTGGCGGCGCGGTCGTTCCCGGGCGCATGCACCGGGTTGTACGATGGAGCGCCAACCACACGTTCTCGCTTTATCTTTACCACGCGCCTTTGGTGATTTTTGCGACGGCACTGGTGCCCCCCATTGGCCGCGACCTAACGGTTGGAATTAGTGTGGTGGGAGCTATTCTTTTGGTTATTATTGGATTAGCTGCCTTAACGGAAGGCCAACGGAGGCATTGGCAAACGCTGTTTGCGTGGATTTTCCGGAAAGCCACGTGGCAGCGCTCGGGAAGTCCTGCGAAGGCCTAAGATTTAGGTTGCAGAGGAAACGGGGCTGGGTTTGCTCTGACCCCTTAACCAATTTAATCCTATGCAAGAAGTCGTCACCCTGGAATGCACTGAAGCCAAGAAAGAGGGAAAACCTGTTTCCCGTTATCTCACGAAGCGCAACAAGAAGACCGTCACGGAGCGCATCGAGAAGAAGAAGTACAACCCGTATCTGAAGCGGCACACGCTCCACAAAGAAATTAAATAAGCCAATTTAAGGCGCACCCTTTACAGCCGATCTGCTGCGCAGGTCGGCTTTTTTATTTCTGTCCGGGAGCGGGTTGCGTGGGTTGGGGCGGCTGGCTTTGACCCGCAGCCTGCATCTTTGCGCGTCGATCGGCGCGCCATGCGTCGCGGTGTTTGCGAATCCAGTCCAACAGAGCTCTTTCAAAACCAATATCGTAACCGAGACGTTCAGACTCGATCCACTTATGGCGGAGAATCTCCTCACGTTCAGCGAGAAACTCTTGGTAAAGACTGGATTGCTTTACGAAGTCTCGCGAAGGTTCGGGTTGTTGGAGGGAGGATGGCATGGCGACCACGGCAAGAGCTGGATAATTTACACTAGAATTGCGAAGCTGTCGGATGATCCGTCGATTGTGCCCTAAGTCGTTTTAATCCAGTCGCTTGCAGGTGGTTAACGATAGCTCGCCGGATCCATCCCAGACAGCGACGACAACGGTCCACGCTTTGGCTTTCTTGCCCGGGGACAGAAACTTGGCGCGATGTCATGGGTGCTGGTTACTACTTAGGACAGTCCAATCGTGAAGGAGTTGCGGAAGGACTCTTTGTTGAACTGTTTTAGAACGTTAAATCGGCGCTTCAAGCTGTCAATGACTTGATAGTACAGTAGGAAATTTCAGGACAAAAATGACGCGATTCTCCTCTGAAAAACGAATCGCACGGCCGAAAAAATTTCATAACTGCTCGCGCCTGTTAAGACTGATTTTCAATCTCATTTTTTGCCCACTTGGCGCTTCAGCGTTTCAGCAATTTGGCGGAAAATGATGGCGACTTCACTGTCGGGCTGGCTGACGACGATCGGTTCACCGGCGTCACCGCAGGCTCGAATGTCTTCGACCAAGGGAACCTTGCCCAAAAGGGCGGTGCCGAGTGCGTCAGCGGTGTTTTGTCCGCCGCCTTCGCCGAAGACCGTGTGGCGGTTGCCCATCGGATCCGAGAAATAGCTCATGTTTTCCGCCACGCCGAGGAGCGGGACATTCACTTTTTGGAACATTAGTCCACCTTTGCGCGCGATTTGGGCGGCGGCGAGTTGAGGGGTGGTGACGAGGACTGCGCCGTCGAGCGGAATAGTTTGTACCAATGAAAGCTGCGCGTCACCGGTGCCGGGTGGAAGATCGATGAGAAGCATGTCGAGTTCGCCCCAACGCACGTTTTGGACGAACTGCTGCACGGTTTTCATAATCATCGGACCGCGCCAAATAACAGGTGTGTTATCATCGAGCAGAAAACCCATGCTCATGACTTTCACGCCGTGTTTTTCCATCGGAATAAGCGAATCGCCTTCGACGAAGGGACGACCGTTCAAACCGATCATGAGTGGCACGGACGGGCCGTAGATGTCGCAATCCATCAGGCCCACGCGGTACGGGCGGCCGTTGTCGGCGGCGAGTTGAGCAAGCGAGCAGGCAAGATTAACGGCGAAGGTCGATTTGCCGACGCCGCCTTTGCCCGACGCGATGGCGACGGAATGTGCGATGCCGACGGGCGCGGCTCCTCCGCCGAGGTTTGCTTGTCCCGGTGCGGATGGTGTTTTTGCGGCCGACACCGCGACGTCGACGATGGTTTGTTTCACGCCGGGGACGGCGAGCAGACATTTCTCAACTTCCGTTTTGAGATGCAGCGGAATTTTTGGATCGGTCGTTGTGAGTGCGAGCGAAACTTTTGCTGTTCCGTCGACGAGTGCAGCAGAACGCACAAGGCCGAAGGAAACGATGTCTCGGCTAAAACCGGGATATTTAACTTGCTTGAGGGCTTCTTTGATCTCGTCGGAAGTCACGGGAGTTTTTTGAAACAGGAATGTTTTAACGTTGTTAAGCTGGCGGCGCGTGTAAATAGAAATGGCCTGCGCTTTCTCACTATTAAGCACCAAATTTAACCATGCAAAAACTCCTGCGCTTTTTTTCTGTGTTGGCTCTCGCGCTCACGAGCGGCACGTTCGCCCAAGCCGCAAGCCCGACGGTCATCGATATTGTAGTGCCGACCGGCGAGCTCGGCGAACCTGTTCAGGTCTTCGGTAACACAGCTGAGCTCAATTCACTCGCACTGGCGGCCTTCAAAGCCCACGGTTACTACCGACCGGTCGCAAGCGGCGGGAAATATGAAATTCGTTTCACTGCCGTGGGCGGCACGCAGGTGAACGTCCAGGTGATTAAAGGTGGTTCGGCTAGCTTTAACCAGACCTTCAGCGGGACAAACCAGCGCAATGCCTTTTTCCGGGCGGCCGACGCGGCGGTGAAAGCGACTAGCGGCCTCAAGGGTTTTTTTGCCTCTAAGCTTGCGTTCGTCAGCAATCGGACGGGCAAGGATGAGATTTATGTCGGCGATCTTTTCATGGGCGATGTGCGCCAGATTACGCGCGACAATGCCTTCGCACTCACGCCCCGCTGGTCGCCTGACGGCACGAAGCTGCTTTACACGAGTTATCTCAAGCAGTTTCCGGATATCTACATGATCGACCTGCAGACCAACCAACGCACGGTCTTCGCGCAGTTCCGCGGAACCAACAGCGGTGCGCGTTACAGCCCGAATGGCCTTTATGTGGCGATGGTGTTGAGCGGCGAGGGCACGCCCGAAATTTATTCGAAACCCGTCGGGGGAAAAGTTTCGCGGCTCACGCGTTCGGAGGGCTTCAAGTCGTCGCCGTGCTATTCGCCGGACAGTTCCCGGATCGTTTACGCGGCCGGTGATCCCAATCCGCAGCTTTACATTATGTCGGCCTCTGGCGGCGGCGGTCAGCGCGTCGGCGCTGGGATGAGCAGCTATTGCGCGGAGCCGGACTGGAGCCTCGGAGATCCGAGTAAAATCGCATTTACCTTCCGCGAAAGCAGCGGCCGGTTTCAAATCGCTGTGCTTGATCTGCGCACAGGCCAGAGCAAGAAAGTTTCAAAAGCTCCGTATGACGGTGTGGAGCCTAACTGGCTGGCTGATGGACGGCATCTGATTTACACGGCTCGTAGTGCGGGCAGCCGTTCGCTCTTCATCCTCGATACGGAAACCGGTCGGACAGCGCGCATCGGCAACATCTCGGCCGAAAAGGGCAGCGTGTGCGGGCCCTGAGCCGCATTTGTATTTAGGCAGCAAAAAGCCGCACCGGAATCCGGTGCGGCTTTTCTCTTATGGCGTTACAGACGAAAAACACCGCGTTCGCGCTCAGGCGATCGCGGCGAGGTAATTCTTTTCGGCGGCGTCCCAATCGATCACGTTCCAGAAAGCGGCGATGTAATCGGGACGACGATTTTGGTAATTGAGATAGTAAGCGTGCTCCCAGACATCGAGACCGATGACGGGCTTGCCTTCGATGCCCGCAACCGCTTTGCCCATCAGGGGGCTGTCTTGGTTGGCGGTCGAGCCGATCGACAGTTTTTTGTCGGCACCAACAACCAGCCAGGCCCAACCTGAGCCGAAGCGAGTGGTGGCGGCTTTGGCGAACTCTTCCTTGAACTTATCGAAACCGCCAAAAGTCGAGTTGATGGCTTCGGCGAGCTTGCCTTTGGGCGCGCCGCCCTTGCCGGGTCCGAGGATGGTCCAGAAAAACGAGTGATTGCTGTGTCCGCCTGCATTGTTGCGAACGCCGCCGCGGATGGCTTCGGGAACCTTCGAAAGATCGGCGATCAACGCGTTGACGTCGAGGCTGGCCAGCGCGGGTTGGTCCTTCAGAAGATTGTTGGCGTTGGTGATGTAAGCTTGGTGATGCTTGCCGTGGTGGATTTCCATCGTCTTGGCATCGATGTGTGGCTCGAGGGCATTAGGAGCGTACGGGAGTTTAGGAAGTTCGTAGGCCATAGTTGTTTTCTTTAGTTAGTTACGTTTAACGGAATAACTTGAACCAGTAGGCGGGACGGCGCCCGCGTCAACTCGATCAGTAATAAAAGTTTGTTCGCCCCGGGGAACTCCCGGTTCTGAAAACGAGCTGTGTTGCTTAGGTTTCCTGTTGTCGCTTGAGGCGGAAAAATGTCTGGAGCAGTTCGCGGCATTCGTTTTCCAGAACGCCACCGGCGGTGATCTCGAGATGGTGATTCACGCGGGGAAGGTCGTTGAGGTTTGTCGCGCCACCGAGGCATCCCATTTTCGGGTCGGGCACGGCATAGCAAACGCGTTTCACCCGCGACATCAACGTCGCTCCCGAACACATGGGGCAGGGCTCCTTCGTCACATAAAGCGTCGCGCCGTCCAGCCGCCAATCGCCGATTCGCGAAGCGGCTTGGGTGATGGCGAGCACCTCGGCGTGCGCGGTAGGATCGTGGGCGCCCTCGACGGTGTTGTGGGCGGAAGCGATTATCTCTCCAGCGAGCTCGATGACGCAGCCGATCGGCACCTCGTCTTTCCGCCAAGCGTCGATCGCCTGGTTGTAGGCCAAGCTCATGAAAAACGCGTCGTCGCGCACCAGTTGTGACGGGAAACGCTTCTGGAACGGGCACTCAGGGACAGAATCTGGGTCTGAAGAAGTCATGAAAATGGGCAAAGTTGAGAGATCTGAGCGCTTCGCCCCAAGGAAAACCTTGACTTAGGCCCCTGCGTTAAGTGTTACAAGGAGCTTTATTGCTGACTTTTACTGCATGAACAAATCCTCAGTTGTCACCCAAGCTTTGTATGTCTGACGGCAAAGCGATCGAAGTTGAAGGCAAAATCGTGGCGGTCCTTCCGGGCACGATGTTTAAAGTACAGCTATCCAACGGGCACACCGTGCTTGCGCATATCTCGGGCAAATTGCGCAAGAATTTCATCAAGATCGCCGCAGGCGACAACGTGAAGATGGAAATGAGCCCGTACGATCTCGACAAGGCCCGCATTACGTACCGCATGAAGGACGAGCGTGCCGCGGTCACACGGCCTCCGATGCGCCGGCGTTTCTGAGGTCCGGGCGGGCGCTTTTATGTCCCGCCTGAGGCAGAGGACTCCGCGAGATCACGACCGCAGCCAAGCGGCGTCGGCGTTTGCTGAGGATACCGATGGTTTTATTGCCTTTCTCGAGTTGGAAAAAGGCCTGTCGGCGCACACGCGTAGCGGCTATCAAACCGATTTGGATCAATGTGCGAAGTTTCTGTCGCGCAAAGGCGCTCACGATTGGCGCAGCGTCGAGGCGTCGGCAGTCGAGGCGTGGATTCATTCGCTCGGGGGAGGCGACTACACGGTCGCGAGCCTTGCGCGAAAACTCACGGCCCTGCGCGGTTTGGCTCGTTATCTGGTGAGAGAAAAACTCCGGAACGACGATTTTACCGAACTGCTCGCCGGACCTAAAATGGCGCGTCGCATTCCCGGCACGCTCACAGAGACTGAAGTCGAGCAATTGCTGGCTGCGCCGGTCGGCGGCGATGCGATCGCTCTGCGAGATCGGGCTATTCTCGAGTTGTTTTATTCGAGTGGGCTGCGCGTTTCGGAGCTGGGTGGAATCGCCCTTCAACAAATCGATTTGAAAGAAGGCTTCCTGCGGGTGTTTGGCAAGGGCTCGAAGGAGCGTGTGGTGCCGATCGGCGGCCGGGCTGTGGAGGCGTTGGAAACGTACATCGCTTCCGCGCGGAGTCATTTCGTAAAACCGGGAAAGACGGGCAGCGCGATTTTCCTGAGTGAACGCGGCACTGCGATCTCACGAAAAATGCTTTGGGTGATCGTGAAGAAATACGCGCGCCGCGCGGGGATCACCAAATCAGTCAAACCGCATTTGCTGCGGCATTCGTTTGCGACCCATTTATTGGGCAACGGCGCGGATCTGCGCGCGATCCAGGAAATGCTCGGACATGCGAATCTCGCGACGACCCAGATTTACACTGCTGTGGAGGAAAAGCGGCTGATCGATCACCACGCGAAATTTCACCCGCGGAACAAATTTTAAGCCTCAGCGCGGAGCTCAGTTGTTCGGCCGCGGATTTGTTTGTTCACGTTTCATTTTATCGAGCCCGGACTCGATCTCCGCTTTTTGCAGCTCCTTTTTCGCAGCCGGTCCCCACGTCGTCGTGGTCGTGTACTCGGCTGTGATCGGACCGAATCGTCGGTCCGCCTCAACTCGGGCTTGTCGTCCTGCTTCGTCTGAGTTTTTGCACGCGCCGGATTTGACGAGTTCGTCGGTGCGTCTCGCGACAAAGGTCTCGTACTCTTTCGCGCGGGGATCTGGAGGGTTCACCGTCGTCTTGGTGATCGATGGACCGGAACAGGCCGAAAATATAAGTGCCGCCAGCACGATATTCTTCCGAAAATTCGCCATGCGGCGATGATCACGACGCAGCCCGCTCTGTCAACGAAAGCGCGTGGGATCGGAAAAGGAAAAACCCTTGACCAGATTCGGATTCACGCCGTCATCCAATGGTTTTACCGGCTGTGAAAATTATCAATTACGTCATCCCGCAAACTCGAGCGTTTCAAGCGCGTGGGATGGCTACCGAATTCGCGTCGGATTGCGCGAATCACGGAATGCGTTATTTATCCGTCTATGTCCGATAAGATCACCCACGAGTGCGGCATCGCCCTTGTCCGCCTGCTCAAACCGCTGTCATATTACCAGGAAAAATACGGTTCGCCGCTGTGGGGGTTCACAAAGCTGTTTCTGTTGATGGAAAAACAGCACAACCGTGGCCAGGACGGTGCCGGTGTGGCCTGTGTGAAGCTCGATGTGGCGCCCGGCGAGCCCTACATGTACCGCGAGCGTTGCGTGAAGGTGAACCCGCTCGACAAGATTTTCAAAACGCTCCTGTCGGCGTATAACGAAAAAGTGGACTCGGGAGAAATTCATCCCGAGTTTGCCGATACGGTTAAGCATCATTTCGATTTTGGCGGTGAGCTTTTGATGGGGCATTTGCGCTACGGCACGTCGGGCGGCTACAACATGAGCTCGTGCCATCCGTATTTCCGGCGCAGCTCGTGGCCGACGCGGAATCTCGCGCTCTGCGGCAATTTCAACATGACCAATACGGCCGAGTTGAACGCCAGCTTGATCGCGATGGGTCAGCATCCGATTTTCGCCACCGACACGCAGGCTTTGCTCGAAAAGATCGGCTTCTTCCTCGATGAGGAACACGAAGACCTTTATCGCGGGCTCCGCGCGCAGAATCTGCCGGGCGCTGAGATCACACACCGGATCAACGAGGAACTTGATATCGCCCGCGTCATCACGCGTTCGGCGAAAAAGTGGGACGGCGGTTATGCCTTGGTGGGAATGGTTGGTAACGGTGATGCCTTCGTTGCCCGCGACCCCTCCGGTATTCGCCCGTGTCACTTTTTCCAGAACGACGAAGTGATCGCCTTTGCGTCTGAACGCGCGCCGTTGATGACGGTGTTCGATCTTTCCGCCGAGCAGGTCAAGGAAGTCGAGCCAGGCCACGTGGTGGTGATCAAAAAGCGCGGCACCGTCACGAGCACTCGCTTTACCCCTCCGCTGCCGCGGTCTTCGTGTTCGTTCGAGCGCATCTATTTTTCGCGCGGCAACGACCTCGATATTTATCGCGAGCGCAAGGCCCTCGGCGGCCGCATGGTGGATCAGGTGATCAAGTCGGTCGGAGGCGATTTTGGAAATGCAGTCTTCAGCTTTATTCCAAACACGAGTGAAGTCGCGTTCTACGGCTTGATGGAACAACTTCGTACGCGGCGTCGCGACGAGGTGAAGGATGCGATCATGAAGGCGTCGCGCGAAGGTCATCTCACGGAAGAACTGATCGATGACCTCATATTGAGAAACTGGCCGCGGGCGGAAAAAGTCGTCAGCAAGGACATCAAGATCCGCACGTTCATCGGGCAGGAGACGATGCGAAACCAGCTCGCCAGCCACGTTTACGACATATCGTATGGTTCGGTTTTGCCTGACGACGCGCTGGTCTGCGTGGACGACTCGATCGTGCGTGGCACGACGCTGCGCCGCTCAATTCTTCGAATCCTTTCGCGTCTGAATCCGCGCAAAATCGTGATCGCTTCGACGGCGCCGCAAATCCGCTTTCCTGATTGTTACGGCATCGACATGTCGGAGCTGGGTAAATTTATCGCGTTCGAAGCGGCGATCTCGCTGCTCAAGGCCACTGGCAAAGCTGACGTGATCGAGGATGTTTACCGGTTGTGCCGGGCCGAAGTCGCCAAACCAAACGGTACGACCCAAGTCAACCACGTTAAGAAAATCTACGAGCCGTTCACCGCCGAGCAGGTCGCCGCGCGAATCGTCGAATTGGTCCGTCCCAAGAACATCGAGTGGAAAGGGGAGATCGAAATTCTTTTCCAAACCGTCGAAAACCTCCACATTGCCGTACCGAACCACACGGGCGACTGGTATTTCACGGGCAACTATCCGACGCCGGGCGGCTTCCGCGTGGTGAATCAGGCTTTCCTCAATTACTTCGAAAAAAGCGAAGGTCGCAGCTACTGAGCGTTTCCAACTTCCATGGCTCTTTCCTACGAATCCTCCGGTGTCCGGTACGATCAATTGGACGCGTTTAAACGCGCGTGTCAGCGCGCGGCACGCACCACGGCCGGGCTCCTGACGAACCACGGCTACAGCGAGCCAGCCACGACGCGCGGCGAAAGCGCTTATTTGATCGAGGCTGAGGATCATTTCCTTGCGCACGTGGAGGAAGGCCTTGGCACCAAGAATTTGGTTGCGGACGCTGTTTACGCGCAGACCGGGAAATGTTTTTATCGGGAAATATCGATCGATACTGTCGCGACGATTGTGAACGACCTTGTCACCTGCGGTGCGCTGCCCATTTCCGTGGCGATGCATGCTGCAGTTGGAGATTCCGGATGGTTTAGCGACGAGAAACGGATGCAGGCGCTGGTCGATGGTTTTGCCGAAGGATGCCGACAGGCTGGGGCGGTTTGGGGCGGCGGTGAAACTCCGACGCTCAAAGGTATCGTTGAACCGAGTACCATCGTGCTGGCCGGGTCAGCCGTCGGTAAGATTGAACCGAAAAGCCTTCGAATCGTGGGTGACGTTAAGGATGGCGACGCGATCATTTTCCTTGCTTCGTCAGGCGTTCAAACGAACGGGCTCACGCTCTGTCGCAAGATCGCTGATCAGCTTCCGCAGGGTTATCAGACGCCGATTGGAGATGGACGCACGTATGGAGAAGCGCTGCTCGCTCCGTCGGTGATCTACGTCGAATTCATCCGCGAGTGTCAGCAGCGCGGCTTGAAACTGAACTACGTTGCACACGTCACCGGCCATGGCTGGCGCAAGTTGATGCGACTCGAAGAACCATTCGTTTACGAGATCACGAATGTCCGCCAGGAGCCGGCGCTGTTTCAATTCCTTGAAAAAGCGGGCCCGATTTCGAAGCGGGAAATGTACGCGACTTTCAATCAAGGGATTGGTTTTGCTGCCTATGTTTCACAAGACATCGCGGGCGAAGTGCTCGACGCGGCGAAAGTTGCAGGCTACGACGCTTGGCTCGCCGGGCAGGTTAGGAAAGAAGGCAACCGCAAGGCTGTGGTGATTCCGCCGCTCGGTCTCGCCTACGAGGGCGACACGCTGCAAGTCCGCTGACGTGCAGCGCGGTCGCGGGGCGCTTTAGGCGTTCACGCGAATCGGCAGAACGACGTAGGGGAGATTCGCGAGAAAGAAACGGCGCTGCAGAATAAAGGCTGTCGAGTTGTGCAGCCAACGCGTGAGACGCGTTTCTTTTTTAAACAACAACTGGCCGCCGAAAAACACGGAATTTGGATAGCGTTCCTTTAGCTGAGACGCGCTTTTGACGATCTCACCGACGACATCTGTGGCGATAGCGGTTACACCTTCAGCCGAGTAACCGCGCGAGCGAGCAAATGCGACATAGCGGGCCACTTCGTTATCAACGTGCACGCGGAGTGCGGCGAGTTCGTCGGCGCCTTTGAAATTTCCTGCGTCGACCGCTCCGATTTGGAGAAAGACGTAGTTTCGGAAACTATCACCGAACACGCGCGGAATGTTGAGCAGTGTGTGCAAACCAAGGCCGTTGTAGCCGTTCACCAAGAGAATTGCGGTGCGGGCTTGCGTGTCGGGCGTGAGTGGAACGGGCTCGACGGATTGTGGCCCATCCGTTGCTGAAGTTACGAGTAAATCAAGGCGTTCGAGTTGTCGGTTAACGGAGCGATAGTGGCGTTTGACGGCGAATGCTCCAACCACGAGGAGACCCGTCGCCGCCAAAGTGATCCAGCCACCCTCAAAGAATTTCACCATCGTCAGAGCGACGAGAATGCCAAGCGTCAACGCCAGCCCGAAGCCATTGATGGCCAGTTTAGATCGCCACAATGGTTTGTTACGACGCTCTTTCCACCAATGGCGCACCATGCCGAGCTGCGAAAGAGAGAACGTGATGAATACATTAATCGAGTAGAGCACCACGAGCGTCGCAACATGGCCGCGCGTGAAAGCCATGACGGCGAGGGCTGCGCCTCCGATCAGCAATACGCCGTTTTGCGTGACGAAGCGGTCGCTCAGGTTTGCGAAGCGAGTCGGAAGCCAGCGATCGAGCGCCATGTTCGCCAAAATCCGAGGGCCATCGAGAAAGCCGGCTTGGGCGGCGATGAAGAGCAACGCGGCTTCAGCGGCGAGCGTGATCCAGACGAAGATCGATCTAGCGTTTCCCCAGTCGGCTGTCATCTTTTCGAGCAGAACGGCGTTGAGCGTTTTACCGTCGACGGGTTCGACGCGAAAGAACAGGTACGCCAGGAGAAGTCCTGCAGCCGTCACCGCGAGCGAGAGCCCCATGTAGAACATGGTGCGGCGTCCCGTTTTTACTCGCGGCTCGCGCAGAATCGGCAGGCCGTTGCTGACCGCTTCGATGCCCGTGTAGGTGCCAGCGCCCATGCTGTAGGCTTTCAACAACACAGCGAGCAACCCGAACCAACCGAGCTGCGAACTCGCCGTGTGAACCTCCCGAACAGTTTCGCGCGCGAGAGTTCCCACGTCCGATACGTGGGAGACGATCGCGTAGACGATGACCGCCGCGTGCGTGCCGATGAAAAGAAAAAACGCGGGTACCCAGAGCATGACCGACTCTTTGACACCCCGGAGGTTGATCAACGTCAGCGCAACAACGCCCAAAAATGCAAAGGATAGTTTCCACGCCAGCCACCCCGGCGGCAGAATGCTAAACAGCGCATCGGCTCCGCTGGCGACGGAGATTGCCACCGTTAGAACGTAGTCGATGAGCAGTGCCGAACCTGAAACGACGCCGGCTGCTGGCGATAGGAGTTTGCTCGCTACCAGATAACCGCCGCCGCCGGACGGAAACAGCGAAATGATCTGAGAGTAGCTCGCGCAGATGGCCGTAATCGTGACGATGCTCGCGGCCGCGACAAATATCGCGAGCGCAGGGCAGGCTCCGAGGGCTTTGAATGTTTCTTCAGGGCCGTAGCAGGAGGAGGAAAGTCCGTCGGCTCCGAGGCCAACCCAGGCAAATACGGCGATGAGAGATACTTTGTGGAAAAGATGACTGTCGGACAGCGAACGCGCTTTGCCGATAAAGAGTGTTTTTAGAGACATGTTAATAAAAGGGCTGCGCCGCGACTCGTCCGTCCGGATGGCTCGCGTCGCAGAATTGCCTATTCAGGTTATGCTGTCTTTCGTGTGGTTTGCTTGCGCGATGAACTCGCCTGCAGGCAGGCTGCGCTTCGAAAGTTTCGTCACGATGAGACTGACCTCAGATTCCCGACTAAGCGCCAGACCCAGCAAGAGAGGCGAGGAGAAGAGCGACCAAATAGCGAGCAGCCCGCGCTCTGCCCAGCTACCTGCCAAACAAAACGGCACCGCCAACAAAACAGCAGCGGCCAGTCCGAGGGAAAAACGCACGTGAGCTGCGCCGCTCTTCAGCGCGAAGCCGAAAAGCAGCAGTCCGAACGCGGCAACTAACAAGTGTACGAGCAGGCTCGTGACACTGAACGACGTGAATAGCGTCGATGGCATCTTGAAGTCTCCGAACATGCACTCGCCGCCGGAACGGTGTTCCCGTTCCCGCAACAACTGCGGTTGAACTGGGGAGACCGTGGGAGCCGTCACTCGACGGTCCTAGTGGATCACCCTTCCAAATGCCTGCGAGGTTAGCTGACGGGCTAGGGCTTGGAAGTGCCCCCGGCAACGGTTACCCGTTCCGTGCGCCCCGTCCCGAGTTTTTTAGGCCCGGGATGCTGGGTCCCCCGTGTCACCGCTCAGGAAGGAGCTGCGACTTCGGCGAAAGAACGAAGAGGACTGTGCCCAGATTGTGGATACGGACAAGTTATTACCGGACGTTCTTGCGCAAGTAGGCTTTTGGCAGCAAACGCGGAGAGTTTTTTACACGAACGGGGAACATTTTCTTTCGCGCGTTGCCTGTTCTTCACATGGCGCAGCTTGACACAACCTCGGCACAACTTTACGCAGGGAACCCGTCATGGAGGCAGCTCTCGATCAACCGGTGCTCGTCCTAAACCGCCTATGGCAGGCGGTGAACATCATTGGCGCCAAACGCGCCTTTGCTTTGCTCGCGCGGGGGCATGCTCATGTGGTCCATCATCACGAAGAGGATTTTCGTGTCTTCTCGATGCTGGATTGGATCGATTTTTCGCAAAATAATCCGCCGATCGCCGAGCTTGAGACGGTTCACACGCCGACGAGAACAATTCGATTGCCGCGGGTGATTCTACTGACGTTCTTCGACAAGCTTCCCTGCAAGGAGCTAAAATTGACGCGCAACAACGTTTTCGAACGCGACAAGAACCAATGCCAATACTGCGCGCGCGTTTTCCCGCGTGA
Organism: Nibricoccus sp.; assembly: GCA_047600805.1. Taxonomy (GTDB): domain Bacteria; phylum Verrucomicrobiota; class Verrucomicrobiia; order Opitutales; family Opitutaceae; genus JADKHC01. The sequence goes on along the minus strand of JASGKG010000001.1, from coordinate 1,803,491 downwards.
AGAACTGAATCTCGATCATGTGATCCCACGCCATGACGGCGGCCGCACCACTTGGGAGAACATCGTTTGCTCCTGTGTGAAATGTAATACGAAAAAGGCGAATCGTCTTCCGCACGAGGCGGGCATGCGCTTGATCCGGAAACCGGTTCGGCCAAAGTGGCGTCCGGTAATCAGTCTAGTTCTTGGCACGCAGCATCGGGAGATGTGGAAGGATTTCCTCGACCTGGCTTATTGGAACGTGGAATTGGACGAGTAGGTTTGTATTAGAAGCTCGCAACTGTTTCGAGCATGACTACGGTTTAGGCGATCTTTCCTCCGTAGTTTGGTCTTACTTGGTTGTCGTTTGTTTCGTACCCCAACTTTCGCAGAGCGGTTAAGAGACAGACGCAGCACCCGATTGTAACAACCCAACAACCTGCATGTTGCCCCATTTCTCGCGTCGGTATCTCGGAATTCTACTAGGATTGGTTCTGACGACGGTTTGTGCTCTGGGTCTGGACCCGATGCGCAAGCCCGATCAGTACAAATTTGAAACTTGGGTTGAGGACAAAGGCCTGCCGTACCTCTCGATTCGCGCGCTTTTGCAATCGAAGGAAGGCTATCTTTGGGTGGGAACACGGAGAGGCTTGGCGCGTTTTGACGGGATGAGGTTTGTCGCGTTCACCTCCGACAACCGTCCCGAACTGATCGACGACGGCATTCTTTCCCTCTGCGAAGATGGTAGTGGAAGGCTCTGGATTGGCACGAACCGCGGGGTGGTCTGGTATGAGCACGGCGTGTGGTCGCGGCCGAATCTGGGAAGCGGTTTGGAGAACGAACGAATTTCCGCGCTCTATTGCGATGGCGATGGCACCCTCTTTATAGGCGGCGACCAAGGACTTTACCGTTACGGTAGCGGAGGGCAGTGTGCTCTCTACACGCTCAAGAACGGGGAATCGCCCGGGCGGCTCAACGCCATTTGCAGACTGCGGGGCGGACAACTGTTCCTTAGCGGCAAAAAGCTCTACTCGGTGCAGGGTGACGACGTGCATATTTACTCCGTGGGCGAAGGGCTGGGATACACAGAAACCATGGCCGTTGTACCGGATCTTGTCGGTGGCCTCTGGATTGGCACACAACGGGGGCTGAATTATTTGAAAGACGGTAAACTTACGCTTCAGACGGCGGAGGACGGACTGCCTTCGAGTGTTATCCTGAGTCTGCAAATGGATCGCGACGGAAACCTTTGGATAGGTACAAGTGCTGGTTTGGTGCGGCGCACGGGCGGCCGGTTTCAGCGTGTCGAACTCGGCGACGCGGACACGCTCAATAGCGTACACTGCATGATGGAAGATCGGGAAGGGGGGCTTTGGGGCGGCACCGACAGTGGATTGATACGGCTACAAGACGTCAAAGCGGTGAATATCACGCGCCACGACGGCCTCCCGGTGAATTCAGTCACTTGTATTTTGCCCACACGAGATGGAGCGCGGTGGATAGGTACCTTTGGCGGCGGCCTTGCTATTTTTGAGACGGATTTGGTTCGCATCATGCGAAAAGCGGACGGCCTGATTGAGGACAGTATTACGTGGTTGTCTGAGGATAACGATGGTTCGGTTTGGATCGGCTATGCGGGGAACGGTGTGAGCTGCCTGAAGGATGGAAAGATTCTAAATTTCTCCGAAGCTGAGGGCGTCGAGGCTCGTATTCGAGGAGTGGTGACAGACCGCGAGGGAACGGTTTGGGTTGTGAGTGATGCGGGCGGACTTCAACGGCTGGAGAACGGCCGTTTTGCGATCATGCCGATCGAGGGAGTGTCGAAGCCTCGCGCGTTGAGAATGGACGATCGCGGCCGGTTGTGGATCGCTGGGCAGGGCGGCGTGGCCTGCATGGACCAAGGAAAATGGAAGTTTTTCCCCAATCCTCATGATTCGGCAGGTGCTTTTGCTCAGGATATCTTTTTTGATTCCAGAGGCGATGTGTGGGTGACGCGCGATTCCGCAGAACTGCAGAGGGTGCATGATGGTCAAATTGAAAGCATCAGACTGTCGAGGGCCGTCGGGCCGCTCACATTTGGCGGTATCGAAGTGAAAGGGAATTTGTGGGTAAGTTTCGGGAATGGTGTGGCACGTATTTCATTGTTGGAAATCGACGCCGTCCTGGCCGGGAAAAAATCGACGCCTGATTACACCTTGTTTGATGAATCTGACGGGATGCGCAGTCGTGCGCCCAATATCTCGTCACCGAATGTCACTCGCATGCCCGATGGCGCGATTTGGATCGGGACGGGGAAAGGTGTGGCGATAATCGATCCCGCGCGCCTGCGAAGCGTCACAGCTCCGCTCAATCCTGTCATAGAAAAAATCATCGTCGACAAAATCGAACGCACTCCGTCCCAAGCAAAGGGATGTACACCGGGGCAGGGGGCGCTGCAGTTTGTTTTCACGGCGCCGAGCTTTGTTGATTCCAAGGCTGTTCGTTTCAAGTACAAGCTCGACGGCTACGACGCCGACTGGATCGACGCAGATGGAAGACGAGAGGCGTTTTACGGAGGCGTGCCGCCCGGATCTTACAAGTTTCTGGTGATGGCGGAAAGTTCGGAAGGAATCTGGAGCCTCGCGCCAGCAGTGGCTCCGATCACTCTGTGCTCGCATCTATATCAAAAAATATGGTTCTGGCCGTGCGTTGTGGTTTTATCGTTATCCGTCCTGGCGGTGCTCTACTGGGCGTGGTATTTGCGTTCCCGAGTGAGGGAGCGACGGCTCAGGCAACTTGTGGAGGAACGCACTCTGGATTTGAAAATCGCCAAGGAGCAGGCCGAAATGGCGAACAGAGCCAAAAGTGAATTCGTGGCCAATATGAGCCATGAAATACGAACCCCCATGAATGGACTGCTAGGGATGAACGATCTGGCGCTCGATCTCGCCACCGATCCCGATCAGCGGTCCTACCTGAAAACAGCGTTGGCCTCGGGGGAGGCGCTCATGACCATGATCAACGATATCTTGGACTTCTCCAAGATCGAAGCCGGACGCACCGCGCTGGAACTGGCAGGATTTGATCTGCATGCCTGTGTGGAAGGCGCCATGGAAACCGTGTCGGTGAAAGCTGCGCAAAAAAGCCTCGAGCTTGTTTGTGACATCGATGCCTCGGTGCCAGCGATGGTCATTGGCGATGCCACACGGTTGAGGCAGGTGCTGCTCAATCTCCTCGGGAATGCGATCAAGTTTACGGAGCGCGGTGAAGTCGTCTTGAGAGTGACCGCCAAACCGATGGGTGCCGAAAAATGCGAATTCAGCTTTGTCATTTCTGACACCGGCATAGGCATTCCCAGGGAGCGGCAGGAAGCGATTTTTGAGTCGTTCGTTCAAGTAGACAGTTCGGTTACTCGCCGCTTCGGGGGAGCGGGTCTGGGGCTGACGATTTCGAGGCGGCTGGTCGAGTTGATGAATGGCCGTATTTGGGTGACTAGCGAGGCGGGGCACGGCAGTGTATTCAATTTTACGGTACAGATGGCTTGTCAGGTGCTTGATGAACCCGGCGTGACCGCCCCGTGTGCGGCGATGGAAAACGCAGCGGTGCTCATTATCGACGATAATGCGACCAATCGGCTGATTCTCGAAGGCATGACGCGCCAGTGGTTGATGCGGCCGACTGCGGTAGAAAGCGGACTGCATGCGGTGACGCTTGTCACCGAGCGGCATAAGCGAGGTGAGCCGCCGTTCGACCTGATCATCAGCGATCTGCAGATGCCGCAAATGGATGGGTTTGAAACGATCCGCGCGATCAAGGTGCTCCCTGCGTATTGGAACGTACCTGCGGTTATCCTCTCGTCCGGCGAATATCAGGACGACGCGCGCCGTTGTCGGGAAGTGGGAGTGCAACTCTATTTGAGAAAGCCGATCTTGCGGCCCCGTCTGCACGAACGTTTACAGACATTTTTCAAGAAACCTTCGCGTCCGCCCATCGCCACGGGGTCGAGCACTCGAAAATCCAAACAATTGAAGGTGCTCGTTGCCGAAGATAACCCCGTTAACCAGATCGTCGCCCGCAAGATTCTCGAACGGGGCGGTCACGTCGTGGACTGTGCAGCAGACGGCGTCCAAGCTGTCAGCCGGTATCAAAGCAGTCACTACGACGTTATCCTCATGGACGTTCAAATGCCCAACATGGATGGATGCGAAGCAACTCGCCGCATTCGCAACCTGGAGAAGCAAACGGCAACCCACGTATGTATCGTTGCGGTGACGGCCCACGTTCTCAAAAGCGATCGCGAACAGTGCATCCGGGCAGGGATGGATCATTACCTAACCAAGCCACTGCGCTCCCAAGAGCTTTACGCCCTTCTCGCCGAGCTGTTCCCGGAAGTAAACAGCTCGAGCAGCTGACTGGCTAAGCGGGATCGAGGCTAAGCGATCACATCCGCGCGATAGCGGGCGGTATTTGTTCGGCTGCTGCAAGTGCGTGTGCAGTCATGTCGAACATCCCGGGCGTACGGGACTTTTCAGAGTCAAGCTGCGGCGCGACTGGCTTGTGAAAGGCGAGTATGATCGGATTGTCGTAGTAGCGTACTTCGACGGGATCCTCCCTACCAACAGTTACCGTCGACGCGACGGGCGTAGCGACCGTGATAGGTGAAACATCCGCGTTTGCGGAACTATTTGGATCAATTAGAACGTTACGGTTTTCAGGAACCGCCATTGCGGCGACCGTAGGAGCTTGAACTGGTTCTGGTGCGGGCGTGGGGCTCTCATTCCGTGCAATCTCAGCTGCGATATTTAGCACGCGGCTGGCGTAGTCGTGGGCTACGGCCGGTGCGCTACCACGGATGACCGCATTCACTCCCGCATTCCACGCGAGTGCGATATTGTAGGGCGATGGCGCCACGCCGTTCGCCTCCAGCTGCGTTTGTATCCAAGCATAGTGACGGCGGGCTACGGTGTTTGATACCTCACGGTTTTCAGCAAGATCGAAACTGGATTGAGTGTGCATCCGCCAAGTGCTTCTCCGAAACTGGTAAGGCCCGCGTTCGCCCAATTTCCCGCGAGGTGGATGAAGTTGATCTTGGGTTTCAACGATCCGGATCCCACGCAGAACAGCGCTGGTGCCAGCTCGGCCGGATGCGGTCAGTGTCACAACGATGAGAAGGGTGAGAGCAGTTTTCATAACGTAATATACTCGCTCCGGCGGTTTAACCCGCCGATCCGAGCGCGCTCCGGAATGAGCAAAAAGCGGGCGAGGTCCAGAGATTTGAGCCGAGTCAGCTAGGCAAATTTTGCAAATCGACCCCCGGTCCTCGCTTTGTACGGATTTTTAACAAATTACATTTCGGAGATGTAAAAATGTTCGGCAACGCAACAACTAGCAGCGGGATACAATACGCTGTCCATGCAGACGGAGGATTTCCGGCGCTTGGTTAGTAAAATTTACCTAGGTTGTATTACCTGAATCCGCGGAAATAGATTTCCAAGGAATTTTCTGTCAGCCCTGCTGTAGATGAGGGCTGAAGCGGGCCTATTTTCGCCGCAAAACCGAAACAAAAAATCCGTCAGTATTGTTGCGGGCCGGGAAAATTGTGGTGCCGAACTGCTCTGGCAGGTAAGCAAAGCTTGCGGTTGCTGCGAAGAGTTCGAACACAGGCGTGGCGTCGATAAATTTTTCGATCACGGCCGCATTTTCGGCCGTGCTTAGCGAACAAGTGGCGTACACTAAAAGACCACCTGGGCGCACATGGTGGGCGTTTTGGGTGAGCACGTCGTATTGGAGATGAGAAGCGTTTAGAACGTCGGCTTCCGATGTGCACCACTTGAGATGTGGAGACCGGCGCCACGTTCCGGTGCCGCTACAAGGAGCGTCGACAAGGACTCCGTCGTAGAGCGCGTCGGGCGCGGGTCGGTGTTGGCGGACGTGGATGTTTTGAAGCCCGGCTCGCTTCGCACGTGTTCTGAGTTCTTCGAGAGCGCTGTGTCGGGGATCGGTAGCGGAGACCTTGCCGCTCGCGCCGACCATGTTTGCGAGCTGAAGCGTTTTGCCACCAGCGCCTGCGCAAGCGTCCAGCCAGTGAGATCCGCTTTGTGGCCGAACCATGTCGAGGATCAACTGCGATCCAAGATCCTGAACCTCGAACATTCCTTGTTGATAGGCGTCGGTTGTTGTCACGTCGGCATCCGTGAGGAGCTGAACTGCGTGCGGGAAGTCTGGGAATGTTTTCCATTTCCAGCCGCGGACCATAAACTCGTTGAAGAGGTCCCCAGTGTTCTCTGTTTGCAGGCGCAGCCAGAGCGGCGCTCGTGTGTGAAGAATGTCGATTTCGGGAGGCTCGAATGCTGCGGGGCAGTGTAAGCGAAACCACTCGGGGAACAGCGAGCCAGTGACTTCGAGAAAGGCAGCTTTTTCTGCCACTGAGGAGGGCAAGGACGGCCAGTCGCTGGGCAGCGACTGCTTGAGCGCTTGGGTTGCGGTGTTGCTCTCAGCGAGCCAGACGACGGCGTTGAGGGCGCGTTCTTGTGACTGTTGCCAAAGTGTCTCGATCCAAGGAAGAAAACGAGCCGCGGTGTAGATGAGTTCCCTGTAAAGGCGGCGGTCGCGAGAGCCGAACTTTTTTTCTTTTCCAAGTCGCTGTTGAATTCTCGTTGGGAGATTTCGGTCGGTGCGAAAAAACGGACTTAACTCCTCAAACAGTTTGAGGAATGTTCGACCTTGGTTGGCGGCGATCATTGGAGACGAAACAAAATGGAAATGCGACGACAAGCCACGTGCGGAATGCGAACCGTTCTGTCAGGCCGTAGCGTCAGATCAGAGGCCGATCAGGCGGACGCCGATGTTGAAGCTGTAATTTCCTTCACGAGAGCGGCCTTCGTAGAAGTGAACGCTATATTCGAGATTCCATACGTTATCGAGCGTTTGCCGGAGCATGACGGCCTGCTCGTTGAAGCGACTCCGTCGGGCGTCGTAATGCAAGCGCCCAACGAGTTGATAGACTTCGTTGATATTGTAACGGCCTTCCGTGATGTATTCCTCGATTTGATGTTGGAGGTAATGCGTGGATAGGCTCACCGACCAAATCGAACCGTCGAGGAGCGTGGTCCGCGTATTGAGCTCGTGAAGCGTGTAGTTTTGCGGAGTGAAGCTGTTGTAGACATCGAACTGAATCCAGCGTGCAGGTGTGAGCGAGAACCCCGTGTGAATTGCGGAAACGTCCTTTTCACCGATGTTCCGGTGGAAACGATAGTCGCCGGCGACGTTGAGCGTGAGCAAATCACGCGAGCCATATTTTCCATCACGAGTCTGGAAAGTATTGTCGATGCCGAGCCGCAAGACGTTGGTCGCATCGAGATCGTCGATATTGCGCTGGTCGGCGAGCTCCAAAGTCGGAAGGGAAGTATCGAAGACGCGATCGTCGATTTGCGGGATGTAGCGTTTGCCTTTGTCGGCTGAAGGGATGTAGCGATAGGAGAGCTTCGGCGTCACCAAATGACGGATACCATCGATGCCCCAACGCTCGTTTTTATACGAGTAAACGCCACTGGCGCGGAGGCTGGCATCCACGCCCACTTCACCGAGTCCGCGAGTGTAGGTGTTACGTCCGTTAACGGCATCGAAATAGTGAGTGACGCGAGCAGCGGCTACAGGATCAATCATGAGCCATTCGCGTGGCGCGATCGGCCGCGAAACGGCGTAGAGCCAATCGAGTCGGTTGCTCTTCGCGGTCGGATAGGTCGTGTACACGGTCTGTTCGCCGTGCCCTTCGATCGTAAACTCGCGCTCGCGCAAGGAAACGAAACTGAGGTTTCCACGCGTATAAAAATTGTTCCCGATCAGCGTGGGAAGGCTGTCTACGCGAACTTCGGGCAGGCGTTGTTGGACGCGATAGTCGGTGTTGGGCTGAGCTTGGAAGAAAAGCGAAGCGACGTTCGTATCGCTTGCGGCGGTGAAATCGACAAAGGAATCGGGCTGTTGGTCGTGATTGAAATCGTCGGGCCGGAAGTCGCGGAGCACAGCTGAGTCGCTCAGAAAATTTAGCTGTGTCTTCATGTTAAAGTTTTTATCCGTCGCGCTCCGGTCATCTCTCCATTGAACGAACCCGCGGTCTTTTTGGATGGGCCGGTTCAAGATATCGACGCTTTTGTCGCCGTAGTCGTGAATGTAGCCGGTATCGAAGCTGCCGCTCTCGACGGAGTCGTCGTGTTGAACGACGTACGTGCCGGACGGACCGAGTAAAAGTCCACGTTTTGGATACAAGCCGACGTCGCCGCCGACCTTGACGCCAGGTGCAAACGGCAAGTGCAAACCGAGCTCTGCAAAAGGGCCGACGGAGCCGGAGCTGCCGATGCGTGCACTCATGTGCGAGATGAGCGGATCGCGGACGCTTTGTTTGATCCGATGAAACGGAAGCGCGGGCACATTGCCGACCGCCAGACGCGCTTTGTCCGCGACAAGATTTTCGCGGGACATAATTGAAATCGTGTCAGCGCTGAGTGCCGGCGAAAAAAATCCGGGTTCTCGGTAATAGATTTTCACGTCGTGGACGACGGTGTCCTGTGGGTTGCCTTCGAAGCGACTGCCGGAAATGTACAGCGGATATTCGCCGAGACGCACGTTCGTGCCGGAAAAGGTGCGGTCGCTGAGCCGGAATTTGACTTCATCGGCCAGCAGACGTTTTGCGCCTTTCAGCATGGCGACGGGGTTTTTAACCGACTTGTAGGTGAGCGAACCATCGATGGTGAGAACAACGTGGCCTCGTGCGATCACCGTTTTTTCAGCCGGACTGAAGCGGAGTTCATCCGCGACGAGGAGCACGCCCTCGTATTCCAATTGGGGATGTTCCGTCCCGACGAGTTCGCCCGTCTGGGGATCTGTTTGCATAAGGCCGCCCGAAAAACGCGGGGCGCTGGCTTCTTGAGCGCGCGAAAGTACGCAGCAGCAAAGGAAAAAGAGAGGCAGAAGTCGGCGAATCACGATGGGCGGAGCAAAGTAGGGTGGGCGACTCCAGGCAAGCTCCATGGCAAAGGAGGGAAGGCTCATGTAAGGCAGATACTTTGACACCGCTCCCGCGATTTGTGCCGCCCTTGTGGGCAAATGCCGATCTGCTTTGGTTGGTCTTGGTACGGAAATTGCCTGCTAGACGAAAAAAGAATCTCTGTCATGGTAGTAGCTAACTCTTTCTCAACGTGATCATTTCGAAGACCGAACTCGCATCGTTTCTGGAGGCAAAAAACGGCAATCCCCACACTTTTTTGGGCATGCACAAGACGAAGCGAGGACGAAGCGAAGGGATCGTAGTCAGGTCGTTTGTGCGGGAGGCGGCGAAGTGCGAAGCCGTGGAATTGGCGACGGGTAAAGCGACTGAGTTAACGCCACTCGCGCCGGAAGGTTTTTTCGAAGGATTCATCAGCGGACGTACCGAAGTGTTCCGCTACCAACTTCGCGCGACGCTGCACAGCGGCGAGATTCGGCAGTTCTTCGATCCTTACTCGTTTTTGCCGACGTTGGGCGATTTGGATCTGCACCTCTTCAACGAGGGCAACGATCATTTCATTTATAAAAAACTCGGCGCGCACGTGCGCACGATCGACGGTGTGCCAGGAGTCACGTTTGCCGTGTGGGCGCCTACTGCGCAGCGCGTTTCCGTTGTAGGAAATTTTAACCATTGGGACGGCCGCTATCATCCCATGCGGCCGTTGGGCGCGTCGGGCGTGTGGGAGCTTTTTATTCCAGGGCTCGGCGAGTGGGAGTTTTATAAATACGAAATCTACGATCAGGCCGGACATCTTCACCTGAAGACCGATCCATACGCCACCTACTTCGAAGCCCCACCGAACAACGCTTCGATCATTTACGATACTCGAAAACACAAGTGGGGCGACACGGCTTGGATGGAGCAGCGCAAATCCAAGGCAGGCCAGCTCGATCAGCCGATGTCGGTCTACGAACTGCATCTCGGCTCGTGGAGACGCAAGGTCGAGGACGCGAATCGCCGTTTCACGTATCGGGAGCTCGCTCCCATGCTGGCGGACTATGTTGTTGAAATGGGCTTCACTCACATCGAAGTCATGCCGCTCGCCGAGCATCCGTTTGATGGTTCTTGGGGATATCAAGTCACCGGATTTTTTGCTCCTACGCATAGGTACGGTTCGCCCGAGGATTTTGCGTTCTTCATCGATCATCTGCACCAGCGCGGCATTGGCGTAATCTTGGATTGGGTGCCAGCGCATTTCCCACGCGATAGCTTCGCGCTCGCGGAGTTCGATGGCACACATTTGTACGAACATGCCGATCCGCGGCAGGGCGCGCACCAGGATTGGGGAACTTTGATCTTTAACTACGGGCGCAACGAAGTTCGCTGCTTCCTTATCGCCAGTGCGCTCGCGTGGTTGGATCGTTATCATATCGACGGGCTGCGCGTCGACGCCGTCGCTTCGATGTTGTACCTCGATTATTCGCGGAAAGAAGGCGAGTGGATCCCCAACAAATATGGCGGTCGTGAGAATCTCGAGGCCATCGCGTTCCTGCGCCAGACTAACGATCTCGTTCACCACTATTATCCGGGAGTGTACATGATCGCCGAAGAGTCGACGTCGTTTCCCGGCGTCAGCAAGCCCACGAAGGAGAACGGTCTCGGCTTCGACCTCAAATGGAACATGGGCTGGATGCATGACACGCTCCGCTACTTCCAGAAAGAACCAATTCACCGGAAATGGCATCAGAACGATCTTACGTTCGGTATGCTTTATCAATACGCGGAAAATTTTGTCACGGTTTTTTCGCACGATGAAGTGACCCACGGCAAAGCCTCGATGCTCTTCAAAATGGGCGCGTGGCATATTCCGGAAAAAGCCGCGAACCTGCGGGCGCTGTATACGCACATGTGGGGCTGGCCGGGTAAAAAACTGCTCTTCATGGGCAGCGAGTTCGGCCAGTCGAGTGAGTGGAATTACACGACCAGCTTGGATTGGCATCTCTGCAAGTATCTCGACCACGAGGGCGTTCGTATCTTGGTCCGCGATCTAAATAAACTTTATGCCGCCGAACCGGTTCTTAGCAGGAACGACTTCAATTCCCAGGGTTTCCGTTGGATCGCGTGTTATGACACCGACGCGAGTGTGATCGCCTACCTGCGAGTCGATCCTTTCGAGCAGACGATGTTTTTGGTCGTTGGGCATTTCACCCCAATCATTCGAAAGAGCTATCGCATCGGTGTTCCGCGAAAGGGTTTCTGGAAAGAGGTCATCAACTCGAATAGCCAGTACTACGGCGGCAACGGCATCGGAAATGACGGCGGCCGTGCGACCGAGGACATCCCCTTTGACGCCCAGGAACAGAGTCTCAATCTGACGCTGCCTCCGTTAAGCACGACAATTTTTAAGTGGTCCGCCCAAGGCTGATGCGACGGCGGGATCGCGAAAGACTTTGCCCTAAAATGGTGGTTTTGCCGTCGTTTTCGGAACGAAGGGCGCGCAATGGCGTCCCGGACCTCGCGACATCGGTCAAATTGTTTTAAAACTGGGCCTTCGGCGCGTAGATGATCCGAAGGGGAGTTGATTACACTCGACGCGGTAGTCGTCTGAGGCTACTGCTACGTCTCATATTCTTGAGGGGGAGGAAGCTTTATAGCACATGTCTCTGGCATTTCGATCCGGCATTCTGGCGTTTATTTTCACCGTCACGGGTTTTGGCCTGAACTCTCGGGCTCAAAGTCCCAACGCTGAGCGCGCGAAGGTGTATTACGAGCAGGGCGTGGGGCGTGCCTCTGTCGGTGATTACGACGCGGCTATTCGTGAGTTTACGAAAGCGCTCGAAATCGACCCGAAGAACGCCATCGCGTATGCTGCGCGCGGAAATGCGCGCACGAATGTGGGTGCGCTTGACGAAGCCATCGCCGATTTCACGAAGGCTATCGAACTCGCGCCAAATCGTCGTGCGCCGTACATCAACCGCGGTGTTGCGAAAGTGGACAAAGATGATCTCGACGGAGCAATTGCCGATTACTCAAAGGTTCTGGAAGCAGATCCGAAAAATGTGATCGCTCTGCGCAACCGTGGTTGTGCAAAACAGCAAAAAGGAGATTTCGCCGGTGCGCTGGCGGATTATGATTTGGCTGTTCAGCTTTCTCCCGAGGAAGCGGGGGCTTATCAGCGTTTTTATCTGCTTCTGCTTGGGAAACGGCAAAAAATCGCGACGCCAGCGATTAACGATCTTCGGAGCACTGCGGAAAAATGGAAAGAAGGTTGGAAAAAATCAGTGGCCCTTTTCCTCGCAGATGCTCTGCCGGAGGCGACATTTTTGGATCTCGCTTTGCAAGGCACGCCAAAGTCGGTGCGCGAACAAAAATGCGAGGGATTTTATTATGCCGGTGTCGTCAGGTTGTTGAAAGGCGACGCTTCTGGAGCGAAATCGCTCTTCGAGAAATCCATCGCCACTCAGCTGCACACCTTTCCGGAGTTTCAGTTGGCCCGTACCGAACTAGCTCGTTTGGGAGGCGCGGGAAACGGTAAATAAAATTCGTTTCGATCAGCCATCACTGGAGCTTGGCGAAGTTTTGTTTCGCCAAGACCAATCATCTGCGACTGTCTTTGCCGTTTAGCTGTGTGTGAGGACGGCGACGTCCTCGGCTGAAAAGACGCGCTCGATATCGAGAATGATCGTGAAACGATCATTCCGTCGGCCGAGTCCTAGTATCAAGTCCGTGCGCCACCGCATGCCGAGAGCCGGTGGGTCGTTGATTTCGTTGGGCTCGAGTTCGACGACTTCGTGAACGGCATCTGCGAGCCCACCGACGACGATGGTCTCACCGTCGATTTTTAGTTCCATTACAATGATGCGTGTGGACAGGCTGTCGGCCGTTTGCGGAAGCCCGAATTTCGTCCGGAGATCGACTACAGGTATGGCGTTGCCTCTCACATTAACCACGCCACGGAGGTAAGTTGGTGCAGTCGGCACGGGTGTGATATGGCTGACGTCGAGAACCTCGCGTGCCTTGAAGACATTGATCGCGAAGAGTTCGCCCGCGAGCCGGAACGTGAGGTATCGGGCCGTTTCGGTGATTTTGGCAGAGCTCATGGCAGATTCAGGTGGAGGGTTAGTACCGAGCAAATTCGCCCGCAGCCGACTCGTCTGCTGGCGGAGGCAACTGGATCAGCGCTCCATTCGAGCCAGCCGTGGCGTGTGATTTGTCTTTGGCCGATGGTTTATGGTGCGTAGAAGGTGTGAAATGCGGCGCGTTTGAGGTGCGAGCATTGGTCCGCTTAATCACTTTCCTATCGTCGTTCACTTTGAAGAACTCGATCGCAGCTTGTAGCTGCTGCGCCTGGCTGGCGAGTTCTTCTGAAGAAGACGCCATCTCTTCCGAGGCGCTGGCGTTTTGCTGGATGACTTTGTCGAGCTCCTGCATGGCCTTATTGACCTGTTCGGCACCTGTATTTTGCTCCTGGCTGGCAACGGCGATCTCTTTCACCAAGTTGGCTGTCTTCCGAATGTCTGGCACCAGCTTGTCGAGCATCGTACCCGCCTGTTCAGCAATCTCCACAGAACTTCCAGAAAGTTTGCTGATTTCACCAGCCGCAGTCTGACTGCGCTCGGCAAGCTTGCGCACTTCCGACGCAACCACTGCGAATCCTTTGCCGTGTTCACCGGCGCGGGCGGCCTCGATCGCGGCATTGAGGGCGAGCAAATCCGTTCTGACGCGCGATTTCTTCGATGATCGAGATTTTTTGGGCGATTTCTTTCATCGCCTGAACTGTTTGGATGACCGATTTGCCAGCATGGTCAGCGTCCACCGCTGCTTTACCGGAGATCGATTCTGTTTGGCGCGCATTGTCGGTGTTCTGTTGGATGCTGGCGGCCGATTGCTCCATCGAGGCTGAAACTTCTTCGACGGAAGCGGCTTGTTCAGACGAACCAGTGGAAAGAGTCTGCGCGGTTCCAGTCAATTCCTCGCTTCCGGCAGCTACGTTTTCGGCGGCCGAGCGAACGTCAGCGACTACCTTGCGGAGATTTTGAACCATCTTCTGGAGTGCTAGGCCGAGCGTGTCTTTGTCCGAGGAAAGCGTCACTTCGTGACGCAAATCGCCTTCGCCGATCTGCACGGCGAGTTTCGCTTTGGCGTCGAGGGCTTCGGCCATTGCGTTGGCGGCTGCTGAGAGCTGGCCAATTTCATCGGTAGATTCAACGGTTACACGCGCGGAGAGGTCGCCCTCAGAAATTTTACCCAGCCCTGCAACCAAGTGATCAACTGGCTTCGTGATGATGCGAGCAATAAACACTGCCAAACCAAGAGAAACCACCACGCTGACCACCAGCAGTCCGACCATCCAGGCGCGTACACGTTGATACAGTGTAGCCGCCTCGCTAGAGGCGTCATCGCCCAGCTTTACGTTTATCTCGACGAGTTCCTGTAGAGTTTCATCGAGCTTCTGATACTTTGGCAATGTACCGATTTTTACTGCGGCGAACGCCTCTTTGTTTTGATCGTTGTATGACAGTGCCATCACTTTTTGAGCTGCAGCTTTGAAGTCGTCCCACTGAGGCTGGACCTTCACCAGAAGCTCTTTTTCGCGCTGAGAAAGCTGCGTCTCGGAGTATTTTTTGATGCGGCGGAAAAACTCTGCTTCGAAGCCATCCAGCTTCTGAGCTAGTGCGTCCATGGCTGTTTTCTCCGTTTCGATGATGTAATCGCGCAACCCGCGACTGTAGAACGTCGCCTGCAGTCTGGCATTCGAAATGTCAGTGATAGGAACCAGGTTCGTTTTGTAAAGGTCGTCCAGAGTCGAATTCATCCGGCTCAGGCTGAAGATGCCCACGACGGCTACGACAGCGCCAAAAAATGCAATAACGGTGAAGCTTGTAATCAACTTCACACTGAGTTTTAGGTTCTTGAACATGGTTGTAGAATGAGTGTGTGACGGATCTGGGACCTCCCGCGGATCGACGGCCTCCGCGGTGATTGATGATAAAAGCGGATTACGGCACGCCGATGTGTGACTTGACGTGAAAATGTGCGCGTTCCTTGCGAAATTCCGTGCAGGAATTCGTAAGCGTGTATCCGACAGATAACGACAACGCGGTAAGCGGCCTGGTGGGAGCCGTTGAACCGTGAGCTGAAGGCAGGCTCAAATTTCCGGCTGCCGCTCGCCTCCGCGTGCTTGCGGCGAAACAGGGGATCTATCTCGCGCTTCCCGCTCGAAATCGTGATTCACTGTGCACTCCAGTTGACCGCTATGAGGGTTGCGGGTGAGGCTCTCAAGCGCGCTGATGTCGAGCGGAATGATCGCTTGGTGCGCAGGTGCCGTGAACATTTCGGGAAAGTCGATCAGTACGGATGCTGTTTTTTCGCCCAATGCAGTCGTTTTGACGCGAAACGTTCCGCGTATGGCGGTAGGTGGGTTGCGACTGTCGCTTGTGGACCGCACCAGCACCGTTTCGCCGTCGAAAGAAGTGAAGTCATGCGCTGACATAGGAGATCGGATAATAGTCGCGTGGCGTGCATATCAACAGCAGCCGACCCCCGTCGGAAATCATGGGAAACGAGACTACCAGCTTAGCGTTACTCGACGCCTCTTTTACGGCATCCTTTGGCCCGCGCAGCCTCGTTCTCATACGCTCAGCGGTCGATGCGAGTGAAATCCCCCTCTGCGGCAAATCGACGATCAGGTCTCTCCGATTTCCCCGTGGCTATTCCGGCCGGCCGTGTTTTGCCGGCCGGATGCCTCTGGTGACTAGTTAACTTTCTAGTGCGCAGCCGTATTAAACAGGCCGCCCAAGGATCTGGTCGAGCGTTGCCGCCGGAATGAGTTCGTTCCGTGATTCAGCCTGAGTGACCCGGTGAATCTTGAAACGACGGGTACCGCCCGGAGTCTGCCAATTAACGACCATGCCTTCGGAGCAGCCGATGATGGCCGTACCGATTGGCGCCAGCACCGAAAGCATGTTTTTATCGATATTGGACTGTTCAGGAAACGTGAGCGTATAGGCTTCCACTTCTCCGGTGAGCAAATCCTCGATTTCTACTCGGGAACCCATTTTTACAACGGTCGGCGGCACAGCGGCATCTTCAACGATGGCTGCACGTTCCAATTCGAATCGAAGTTGGTTCAACATGGGATTCCGACCGCCGTCGGGTGCTGCGGCGAGGAGCATGCGCAGGCGGGTGCTGTCTTCGGAAGTGATATACAATTGGGCATTCTTCATGGTTTACCTTTCTAATTTTACGGCGAGGAGTTTTCCCGTCATGCCGTAGTTTTGTTTGTTGGTTAGACCGCAGTAGCTTCCGCGGCGTTAATTTCAATCTCTGGAGGCAGAATCGATGATCCTTGCTCGGTATAGCCGGCGGTCACGCGCAAGAAGCTTTTTCGCTCCGTATCGAAAAGGATGTGATTGGGAAGCGGCGCCGTCGGGTCGCAGCCAGGATTCAGGTAGAGCGTACCGTCTCGATCGTCGTGCCAGTGCACCGGATCATGCACGTGACCGGCGAAGACAATTTCCGGGCGAAAACGTGCGATTCGCGCAACCAGCTCTGGATCACCGCCATCGCGACCATTTGTGCGTCGTGCTACGAGGGTTCCGGTCGGAGGTGCGTGAACGACCCAGGCGTGTGCGCTCGCGCCTTTCGGACGGGTCGTGCATCCGATATTAAGGATGCGCAAATCGCCGACCGTTGGGCATTGTCCATCGATCCAGACGCTTGAGCCTTCCAAGTCACGCATCCAGTGGGCCGGATGCCAGCGCTCAGACTCGGCGTTCCACTCCAAATCGTGATTGCCGCTGCAGAGGCAGAGCGGTCGCGGGTATTCACGAACCCACCGGGAGATCCAATCTTGTTGCTGCCGGGCTGGTGTGGCTTTGGAAAGATCAAGCATGTCGCCCGACATCACAAGCAAGTCGTGGTGCGGTGCGTTGGACAACAGCCAGTCGTACCAAGGTTTATTGAAATGGAAGTCTGAAGTGTGAAGAATGATCATGGTTTTGCCTTTCGGGAATCTCAGCGAAGCGCTGGGGTATGTCTTTTTGATGTTTGGATGAGCGGAAGGGCTCTTGATAAGAGGCGGTCGCCCGAAGTCTTCCGTTGTGCGTGCACAAGTAGTCTTGCTCGGGCAGAGGAGCGTATGGCTCTAACGCGTGGTTGGCGTCGAATAATTGGCAAGGCGTGAACCGGCTGCGGCAATTTTACTGCTCGACCGTCCCGGATTGCGTCGCATTTTCGCGATTCTGCGGAAGCCAGGCTGCGACACTCGGCGTATAATAATCCGCCTAATGTTCGTTCGCGTTGACCAGTCCACGATGTCGTTCACGGCACAGCCAATCGCCGCTATTCCCAAAGGCGAAAATACAGACAAGCCGTTGGGTGTCGAATTAACCTCGTTGGGAAAACAGAGAGTGTTTTCGGCGACGATCCCGGTGTCGAGATCCTCATATTCGAAGGTAGCGCCCATCGTGATGATGTCAGATAGTTCGTCATCGTGGGAACGGATGAAGGCTCGATCCAGCTCTGCCCTTAATGCATGGGCTGCGCTGTAATTTTCATCGGTGTAAAGGGTGGTGATAACGATAGCGCGAAGTTTCGCGTTGTCTGAGGGGCTGATGTAAATACGGTTCATCGCGATGAATTTGAGTTGTCGGTTTGCAAGGGTGCAGGGGGGAGTACCTGCTTTCGCGTGAAGTCGAATAACCCAGAAGGGGCACGCCCCTGCGTAGGGAAATCCGACGGGATTTAGAAACAATCCACGGATTATTCCTAACTAGGTATTACCCGGAAGTCACTTGCCTGAAAAAAAGGCTTTCGGCCAATTATCTTCAGTGCGTGTGGCTCCGGGGCCCGCCAAGATAGATCCAGGAAACGCCGGTGCGCACCACTCGAAGGGGTGCCGCTACAATCCAGAGTTGGGGTTTCGTGGAACACATGACAAAATGAACCACGATGCCGAAATAGAAAGTTGTCAACACCGAAGCGGATTAAAACTTGACAGAATTTCTCCCGCGTTCGTGGGTTCAAGCGTACATTCGAACAATGATCGCGTTTCATCCAAAACTACGAGCAAGAGCCAAAGCGGGTCTCATCTGCCATGGCTACGTGGTGCTGTGATTTGGCGCTCTTCGATCTTTTTTTGAGAGACCGAGAGGGCGCTGGATCAAGCGCCTTAACTTAACTACCGCGGCACGTGGCGTGTCGCGTCGTTTGCGCACGTATTCTGCAACAAACGGAATACTGCGCGGAAACCACAAATCTCATTTTCAAAAAAGGACTATTATGAAACGGCGAATTCTTGGAAGCACGGACCTCAAGGTCTCGGAACTATGTCTCGGCACAATGAACTTTGGTTGGAAAATCGACGAGCCAACGTCGTACGCTATCCTGAACGACTACCGCGCAAACGGAGGAAATTTTATCCAGGGTTTGTGCGTATTCCCGTCGACAGACAGCTCGACCCTTTCCGACTGCGCCTCGCTCTCGCTCGTGGGACGCTGGTGGCGCGGCGCCGAATTGCGGAGAAAGGATCTCGTATTGTCGGCGCGTTTGACCTGGCCTCGCTCGGAAGCAAGCACGTCGAAAACGCCAGAGCTCGTACGCCGCAGAACAGAGGAAGCTCTTAGGCAGTTGCGTACGGATTACCTCGATCTGCTGGTTTGTGACTGGAACGAAAGTTTTCTGTCGAATCCCGAGTTTCGATGTCAGCTCGACGAACTTGTTCGCACCGGCAAAGTGAGGTATCACGTTGTCGCGCATCCGCGCGGCTGGCAGCTGACGGAGTTGGCGCACATCAATTATGATAACAACCATGGCAGGATAGAAGCCGTACAGACGGACTATTCCCTCATGGCCCGCGTTGGCGTGGAAACGGAGCTCATGGACTTCTGCGCGAGAAAGCGTATGGGATTGCTCGTGAGTTCGCCGCTGGCAGGTGGATTGCTCACTCGTTCGGCGTTTTCGCCCTCGCCGGGCGTGCATTACCGCTTCAATCGGCTTGCGACAAAGTTTGGCGAATCAACGCGTGCGGTATCCGCCGAGCTCGCGGCAATCGCACGAGAAAAGGGCGCGACCTTTGGCCAGGTGGGTTTGGCTTGGGTGCTGCACAATCCCGTGGTGACTTCCGTTATCATAGGTGGCACTTCGATCCAGCATTTTGCGGAAATGTCAGGATCGACTTGCGTCCGTTTGTCGCCGGAAGACCTCGCGAGGCTCGGATTTGCTTCACAGACGCAGCGCGTTTTTCTTCCGGGGATTCGTCAGACCGCAACTGTCGCTGCTGAGAGATCGGATGCAGCCGCGAAAAAGACATGCCGAACCTCCTCTGAGGCTGTGTGCGAGTCTGCCATTGCCTGAGTTTTTTCGCGGGTGCCTAACTTTTATAGCCTATATAAAGGTTCGTCAGAAAAACTCTCCGGACTATATTGACAACGCCTCCTGAATACGACTCGTATGTTTGCACCAACCGAAATGCCCCCGATTGATTGTATACAGCTCATGGATAGAGGACTCCCGCAAGCGGCGGAGTTCCGGGGGATTTCTGACATCCACGATTCTCCGGGATGACCTAAAGGTCAGCAGGTTTGAGAACCCGACGAATGTTTATGCGTCGGGCCTTCTCGCTTACGCTGATGCGGCCGTGGCGCTCTATGGCGCGGCTGTATCGTTCTCACGTCCTCCTTCATGGCTGGCCGGTGCGGCTCGTTACGCCGTGTTCAACTGCGCCACCATGCCTCAACGCTAACCTTTTTCTATATAGTAATCATGGTTCATGCCCCTAATCGCATACTTATTCTTGGCTACGGCGCGGTCGCTGAATGCGCTTTGCCTATTATTTTGCAACAGGTCGCTACGCGGCCGAATAACATCACCATAATCGATTTTGAAGACCGACGCATGAAACTCGCGTCTTGGATCGGTAGCGGAGTTCGTTTTGAGCGCGAGCGCGTCACACCTGAAAACATGGCACGCGTGCTGGAATCGCGTCTGAGCGTGGGCGATCTATTGATCGATCTTGCATGGAACATCGACACCTGCGCGCTGCTCCAGTGGTGCCACGAACGTGGAGTCCTCTATACCAATGCGTCTGTCGAACTATGGGATCCCTACAATGGGGCTGGTTTGAAACATCCCACGGAGCGCACGCTTTATTGGCGCCATATGAGGTTGCGAAAGCTCGTGGAAAGCTGGTCCGAGAAAGGACCGACCGCATTGATCGAGCACGGCGCGAATCCAGGACTCATTTCCCATTTCACCAAGCAGGGACTGATCGATATTGGCCGACGCATGATTGAGGAGGGAAAGGCGGCTGGACGTGACGCCGAGGAAATCGCGGAACTGATCAACGCCAGAACCTTTAACCTCCTCGCGGCGCGTTTGAACGTCCGCGTCATCCATTGCTCGGAGCGCGACACCCAAGTCACTACGATCCCGAAGCGCGTCAACGAGTTCGTCAACACGTGGAGCGTCGAAGGCTTTCGTGAGGAAGGCACAACCACCGCCGAACTTGGCTGGGGCACGCATGAAAGGGAACTGCCTCCTTTCGCCTACCAGCACAGCGACGGCCCCCGGAATCAAATTTGCCTGGCGCGCATGGGCATGAATACTTGGATACGATCGTGGGTTCCTAACGATTCGATTGTGGGCATGCTGATACGCCATGGAGAGGCGTTCACCATTAGCGATAAGCTAACGGTTTGGCAGGAAGGGCGCGCCGTTTACCGGCCCACGGTCCACTATGCGTATTGTCCGTGCGACAGTGCGATCGCGTCGCTTCATGAATTGCGGGGAAGAAATTACCACCTGGTGCCGAACCATCGCATTTTGAATGACGATATTGCTGAGGGTTCCGATTTGCTAGGCGCGTTGTTGATGGGCCATCCTTATAATTCGTGGTGGACCGGAAGCAATTTGCGCATTCGCGAAGCGCGTCGTTTGGTTGCGCACCAAAATGCCACCACCGTCCAGGTGGCAATCGGTATGGTTGCCGGTATCAAATGGATGTTGGAAAATCCTCAAAGCGGATTTTGTGTACCCGATGATTTGCCGCACGATTTCATTCTGCAGATCGCGAAACCGTATCTCGGCGAGTTTATCTCGACGCCCTCGGATTGGACACCGTTGCACGACGCTTACAGAGCATTCGAGCACTTTACGTTACCGCACGTTGATCTGCAGGATCCCTGGCAGTTCAAGAACTTCCTCGTTTCCGAAACCGACTAGTCACGCAAAGGCATCAGGTGTGGAGTTGCTGGGTTGCACAGCCTCCACACCTCTTGCCGACGCTGTGTTGTGCAAAGAGTGGCGAGGTCTCCACTGCCCCGATTTGTTGGAGGAAAATAGTGCACAGAAAACGCAGAGGTCGAAAATCTGGGCACAAAAAAAGCACCTCGAAAGTTTCGTAAGTGCTTCTTTATAAAGTGGTGCCAGGGGCCGGGATTGAACCGGCGACCAAAGGCTTATGAGTCCTCTGCTCTACCACTGAGCTACCCTGGCGTTCTGCCGGCCGATTTGCGGCTGGGAATTGGGACGGTATGAACCGCGTCGAGGCCGTCAAGGCTTTCGTACCGGCTGTTTTTGTTAACTTGCGAAAGTGGGCTCTTGGCGTAGCCGGGTTTCCTCGACGTAGCGTTCAAGCTCCTCGATCGCGCGTGCGGGGCCGTTCTCGCCCAACAAAACGGCCTGAACCTTGGCCGTGTTGACCGCAAAGGACGGCAAACCATCGATCCGCTCAACAGCGCCGTGAAGGAGCTCTGGCCAACGTTTTCGTTGTTTCAGCCGGAATCCACAGCCCAGCCGCTCAACTTCGGTTCCGAAGAAGTTTTGATCGCCAATATGTGGCACGACGATTTGAGGTTTGCCCGCATGAAGCGCGCTTGCGGTCGTGCCGGCGCCTCCGTGATGAATGACGACCGAAGCGTGCTTGAAGAGCTGGTCGTGTGAAACCTTCCCGACGACCTTGATGTGACCGTCTTCGGCGAGGGCCGGAAACTGTGCCCAACCGCGCTGCACGATGATTTTTCGGTGCCGCGGCCAGGCGCGAAGAAAGCGCTCCATCGTCGCCCCGGGGTTGTCGTAGACCATGCTGCCGAAGGTGAGGACGGGAACCTTTTCACCCCGGCAAAATTCGTTCAATTCGCTCTCCAGCTTCGTGTTTTCAGGGGCTTGCCACCGGCAGTAACCGGTAAATTTGTAGCGCGAGTGAATCTCGGCGTGCGGCGGCCGCATGATCTTTTCGGAGACGGCGACCAAAACACGGTCGGCGGGCCGGGAAAAGAACCCCCTGACGGGAGGAAGGCCCGCACCACGCAAGTCATCGCGAATGGCGTTGTTGATTGCGCGATCGACGAGGTTGTTTCCCATTTTCCACAGCCAAAGATTCCACGAGCGGCGGGTAGATTTACCCAACCACTTGGGAGAGGGAATTCCTTCTGGCGGATAGTCCGGCGAAGGCACCACGTGGTGGGCGAAAGCGAGGGTGGCAAACGGCACGCCGCGTCGATCTGCGATGCTTTTATTCATCGGGAACAGATAAGACGAGACGAGTAAGTCTGCCGTCGCGAGCGCAGCGTCCATCCGTGCGATCATTTGCGGGATGTAGGCCTTGGCTCCGACGTAGATTTCTCGGAGCTGGTAAATCGGGGAGCGGATTTTTTGGAGGCGGCCCATCCAATAACTCGAGATCTGCTTGCTCCCAATCGGGGCAAAGCGGGCAAACCTCGATGCCCGCGGCCTCGATTTCCTGCTGATAATGGGGAATCGTCGCGAAGCGAACGTGATGGCCAGCATCTCTCATCGACACCGCGAGTTTGAGCACGGGGTAGATGTCACCGGTGGAGCCGTGCGAGGTGAAAATGACGCGCATGTGAAAAGACGTGCTGCAAACGAGGTTGGTGTGCGAGCTCTGCGGTGCAACTTTTTGGTGACGACGCCACCGCGAACTTACCGACCACGAAGGCTGGGCCGTAAAATTTTTGTTTAGGATAAGTTTTTGTGCCAATCACGTCGAAGACGTTTACCTGTATAAGGGTAGCAAACGCCATAGCCCGTCGTAGGGTTTCTACCAAAGCGAAGGAGCAGTGTAAACGTCTGATATCGAAGGACAAACGACCGCTGAGTCGGCGTGTATAGACATTTCCCGTGTGCGTTGTAAACCGAACGTTAACAAAATGGGGCAGGTGAGGGGATTTTTACATGAAAATTACTTGCAATAAGGATGCAAATGAGCCACATTAATCCTGTACCCGATAAGCGACCGACCCAACACCCCCAATATTCAAATAGAAAGATTCCCCTAAAAACCGAAAGTTATGTTTCCCTCCAACAGCCTCTCTCGCTCTTCCAGCCTTTTCCGCGCGACTCTGTTCGTCGGCGTAGGGCTTGTGGCAATCGCGGTATCGGCTGTATCGGGTAAGGAACTGGGGCGGTCGGTCAGCCCATCTACTGTGAACGGCACATTGGCGTTGGACCCCTTGGCGTTTGGTTCTTCCGCCGGGCAGTCGAACATCAGAGTGGCACCGGTCACGTGGTCTTCACGCGCCAATGTTCGTTGGAATGCTCGGTGGACCAACGGTCGTTATATGGTCTGAACAATTTGGAACTACACCCACTACCGGAAAGCGCTGCGTGATGCGGCGCTTTTTTTATTTCAGCCAATTCGCGAGCGGCAGTTTCTGAGCGCGTAGATCATTCGCGACGAGTTCGGAAATTTCCAAGGCGCCCTTTTCGTTGAAATGGGTGTCGTCTTCGCGTCCCTTGGGGTAGAGGTCGTATTCGCCGGGTTTGACCCACACGAAAAGTTTTTTGGAGTCGTCCGGGCCGAGCTTCTCGAGGAGCGGCCGGGTGAATTTGTGCAGATCGATCAAGGGGACTTTTTCTTCGGCGGCCACTTGTCGGACGGCTTCGGGATAGGCCCCGTGAGTCTCGATGAGCTGGCCTTTCTCGTCGAATTTGCGCCTATTGACTGGTGTGGCCAAAATCGGAGAGGCGCCTTTCGCGCGCGCTTCTCGAACGAACCGGCGGAGGTTTTCTTTGAAATCGGTCTCGGCCGCGGCGTAGCGCTTGGGGTCTTCCTTCTTTTCGTCGTTGTGGCCGAATTCGATCAAGACGAAGTCCTCGGGGGCGAGTTGGTCGAGGACGTTTTGCCAGCGGCCTTCATCGCGAAAACTTTTGGTGCTGCGGCCGTTCTGGGCATGATTCACAACGCGCGCTGGGTCCTTGAGCAGAGTGGGAAACAGTTGCCCCCAGCCGCGCTCGGGATTGGGCGGACTGGTTGGTTTGTCCGCCATCGTGGAGTCGCCGACGAGATGAAGGGCCGGGTGAACTTTAACCTTTGGCCCGTGCGGTGCGGGCGGGGCATCCTCGGTGGCTTGGGAGGCGGCGAACGACGTCAAAGCCGCGACGCAAAAGAACAGGCCGATGAAGTGGCGAAGCATAAAATTAAGGCATGGTTGCCAGCAGGGCACGCAGTTCGTGCTCGGGTTCTTCGTGGTGCTGATCGACCGCGAGGCGGAGGGCTTCTTGGAGTTGGAGGCGCGCTTCGGCGTTTTTTCCCAATTCGAGAAGCAGTTTACCCAAATGAAGCCGCGCCATCATCCAGTCGGCCTTTTTGCGAACGCAAATTTTGTAATGTTCGACGGCGTCGACATAGCGGTGTTCTGCGGCGAGCGCTTGCGCGAGGCTGAAGCGGAAGAGCTCGTTATCGGGGTTCTTTGCGACGAGCTGCGCGAAAGTGTCGGAACGTTTCTGTTCGCTCATGGCTGATCGACGACAACGAGGACGGCTGTAGCGTTGTCGAGACCGCCGCGAATATTGGTGAGCTCGATCATTTCCTGCAGAATATCCGCGGGTGGCTCATCGCGCGAGAGATGCTCAGCGATTTCTTCCTCGCGGAGAAGACGAGTGATGCCGTCGCTGCAGAAAAGATAACGGTCTTTGGGCATGATGGTGCGGCTGCTGACGTCGACTTCGAGCGGAGTCGACTGGCCTATGCAGCGCGTGAGAGCGTTGCGGTGCTGTTCGTTGACCCAAATGAGCTCGCCTTTTGCTCTGCGGGCGCGCGCTTCGTTTTCGACTGAGTGGTCCATGGTGAGGCACTCGATTTCGCGTCCGCGCAGAAGGTAGCAGCGGGAATCGCCGACGTGCGCGAGCCGGACCTTGCCGTCGCGGAAAATGCCGTAGGTGAGTGTCGAACCGATTCCAAAATGAGGACTCAGGCGGAAGCCGAGTTGGGAAACGGCGTGGTTCGTCTCGAGGGTAATCAGCTCCAAATCCGGCGGATTGGTGGAATTTTTGACGAGCTTCTTGATCAGATCCACCGCGCACTGCGCGGCTTCGGCGCCTCCGGGAAGCCCGCCCACACCATCGGCCACCCCGAAAAGGCCCAAAGACTCTTCACAAATGAGGCGGTCTTCATTTTGTCGGCGGATTCGGCCAATATCGGTTAAGGCGGCGCTGCGAAGTTGCATGAAAGTATTGAGAGCAAAACCTTAAGCGGCTCTTGGTTCAATCAAAAGGCTGAAATCGTTCTTCACGATTATCCCGACCGATTTTCTCGAAATTCTGCTTGGGGAGGCACTCCAGGAAGAAGCGGCCGTAGGGTTTCGCGAGAATGCGGGAGTCTAGGATCGTGATGATGCCTCGGTCAGTCGTAGTGCGGATCAGGCGGCCGATCCCTTGCCGGAATTTGATGAGGGCGTCGGGAAGGGTGAGTTCGTTGAACGGATTCCCCCCGCGGTCGCGGATCCATTCGGTGCGTGCTTCAAGAATCGGGTGGTTGGGCACCTCGAAAGGCAGCCTCGTGACGATCACCTGCGAAAGCGCTTGGCCGGGTACGTCCACACCGGTCCAAAAGCTGTCGGTGCCGAAGAGGATGGCGTTGCCGAGCGAACGCATTTTGCGCGTGAGCTCGGAACGGGAAAAATCGCCGCCCTGCATGAGAAACGGCCGGCGCGCTTTGTCGAAATCGCCTTCCAACGCGGTGGCGACCTGCCGCATGTCGTTATAACTTGTGAAAAGAACCAACGAACCGCCCTTTGCCGCCAAAGTGCAGAAACGCACGTAGTCGATCAGCACGTCCAGCGCGAGGCGGGCGTCGCGAGGCGAGGGCAGTGGCACGTCGGCGGCGATGTAAATGCGGGTGTTGCGCTCGTAGTCGAACGGCGATTTTGCCACAGCCCAGCGCACGTCTTCGGCGCCGACGCGTTGTTGAAAAGGCTCGATCAGGCCGCCCATCGCGAGCGTGGCGCTGGTGAAAATCACCGAGGTTTGCCGCTCAAGCAGTTCTTCACGCAGATGCGGCGCGACGTCGATCGGCGCGCTGCGCAGCGTGACGATCATCTGGCGTTTGCCGGAGCGCTCGAGCCAGTAAACGTGTTTGTCGTCAGCGATGTTGAGGAACTGGCGCAGACCGGTCTGGTAGGTTTTGACCTTGCCCGCTTGCTCGAGGAGTTCGTCGCGTGCCGAACCATCGTCGAGTTTGTCGCCCAGTGTACGGAGCGCCTTGATCAAAGCGAGGAGCGGCGCGTCCAGCCACGGCTCGGCGAAACCTTCTTCACGCACGCGCGCGATCGGTTGTTTATCTAGGAGTTTCTCGCCGAGGAACGTGAAAAACTGCTCGGCCGCATCGAGCGCATCGACGACGAGCTGGCGCTCCAGCGGGCCGCCGTGTTTCTGGAGCAGGCCGCGCTTCGTTTTAGGATTGTAGAGATGCTTGAGCAGACGGTTCGTGCCGTAGCTGCTGAGGCGAAGACCGAAGTGATCCGTCGCGACTTCTGCAACCGTGTGGGCTTCGTCGAGCACCACAAAATCATCCGGGAAAAGAATGCCGCGCGTGCCGCCTTTCTCCGCCGCACCGCCGGCGTTGATGTGCGCGAAAAGCAGCGAGTGGTTTACGATAATGACGTTGGCCTGCCGCAGCCGCGCGCGTGCTTTTTGATAAAAACATTTTTCGCAGTCGCAGTATTTCCGCGAGCAGCTCGACGAATCGGCATTCACGAGATCCCAGACTTCGGCCGAAACAGCGGGTGTCAGTTCGTGGCGCAAGCCAGTGGTTGTGGCTTCGGCCCACGCCGCAATGCGCTGGAGTTCGTCGTGCTCAGGCGTCGTGAAAAGTTCTTGTTTGTCGCGCAGTGCCGTCGCGAGGCGGGTCGTGCAAAGGTAGTTCGATTTGCCTACCAACACGGCGCTTTTGAAATCTTTGTATTTGGTTAGCTCGGGCGCGGTCGAAAACACGCGGCGGCAAAGCGGCAGGTCTTTCGCCTCAAGTTGTTCCTGCAAGGAAATGGTGTGGGTGGAAACAATCAGCTGCCGGCTCTGATCGACGGCGTGGATGATTCCCGGGAGCAGGTAGGCGAGGGATTTTCCGACGCCGGTGCCGGCTTCAAAGAGCAACGGTTCGTCGGCCTTCATCGCGGCGGCGACGGCGCGCGCCATTTGTTCCTGTTGAGGCCGGTGTTCGAGGCTGAGGCCGTCCTGCAACCAGCCTCCCTCGGCGAAGATCCGCGCGGCGAGTTCCGGCGCACGCGAGGGCGGCGCGGGAGGCGTGACGGGACCTTCATTAATTCCGATCATGATTTGAGATTGAGTCTGATAAACATCGGTTTCGTGGGAAGGAGCGCAATTGATATTTGCACGTCGGCTGCGCTTCTTCATCTTGTGCGGCCATGTCCACCAAGACTGATCCGAACATTAATTGGGCTGAAACGCTTGCCCGCTTCTTGAGCGAGCAACCGGGGGTCGAAGCTGTGCGCATCGACTCGGCGACACGCAAAGTCGCTGTTGCCACGTTGGGCGACGTTGATCTCGCGATGCTGCAAGAGCGCCTCGCTGAAACGATCAAGGCTGTGGAAGACCAACTCGCCGCGGCGGCCGAGGTGCCGGCGGGCTTCGCTTTGCGTCGCGAAGGACAGGTCACGGAGTTGGTAGGGCTCACGTGCTCGACCGCGACGGCGTTTTGGAAATGGCGCGAGTACGAATGGCCGGAGCCGGATGCTGAGACGCACGAGGTCGAAGAATCCGAGTGGAAAGAGCTCACGGTCTTCGCGGCGGTGTGTGGCGTTTTCGGGATCGCTGGCTTCATCGTGCAACGGTTGGGCTTCGGGCCGTCCTGGCTCGCACAGGCTCTCTACGGCGTCGCGTTGATCGCCGGCGGCTGGGATGCCACGGTCGACACTTGGGAAAATCTCAAAGAGAAAAAACTCGATATTCACTTTTTGATGTTGGCGGTGGCAGTCGGTGCGGTCTGCATCGGTGCATGGAGCGAGGCGGTGTTGTTGCTGTTCCTGTTCTCGTCCTCCGGTGCAATGGAGGAGTACGCAATGGATCGCACGCAACGCGAGGTGGGATCGCTTTTGAAAACGGCGCCAAAACAGGCGACGCTGGCCATGGCGGACGGTAGCGAGCGGTTGGTGAAGATCGAAGAGATCGGCATCGGCGATCGCGTGCGCGTGAAGCCGGGCGAGGCCTTCGCCGCCGACGGCGTGGTCGTGAAAGGCAAGAGTGCGGCCGACGAAGCTGCGATTACCGGCGAGGCCAAGCCCGTCGAGAAAGCCGTGGGCGACCAGGTGTTCAGCGGCACGATCAATCTGTGGGGCGCGGTCGACTTCGAAGTCGCGCGTCTGCCGTCCGAGAGTACGCTCCAGAAAATCATTCGCTTGATCCAAACGGCGCAGAAGCTGCGCGCGCCGAGCGAGCGTTTCACCGATAAATTTGGCGGTGGCTATACGTTGATCGTTCTGGGCGTTTGCGCGGTGATGTTTTTCGTGTGGTGGCTCGGCTTCCACATCTCCCCGTTCACGGCGGTCGATGGACAGCGCTCCGCCTTTTATCGCGCGATGACATTGCTGGTCGTGATGAGCCCATGCGCGCTGGTGCTCTCGATTCCGTCGGCGATTCTTGCCGCGATCGCCTGGGGCGCGAAGCACGGCGTGCTCTTCCGGGGCGGTGCAGCGATCGAGAAACTCGCCGAAATCAAAGTCGTGGCGCTCGACAAAACCGGCACGCTCACGACAGGCGAACTCGATGTGGTCGGCCACGAAAGCTATCCGCCGGGCCGCGAGCAGCAGGTGCTCGAACTCGCTTACGCGCTCGAGGTGAAATCGCATCATCCGTTGGCGCGCGCGATTGTTCGCCACGCGAAGGCGAATGGTGTGAAGGAACTGGATACAGACGATTTTCAGTCGCTCACGGGACAGGGCGTCCGCGGCACGATCGACGGCGCGCAATGCTTGCTCGGTCGCCGCGAGCTGCTGGAGAGCGGTCCGCTCGCTGAATGGGCCAAATCGCTTCCGCCGGCGCCGCCGGAAATGAGCGAGGTCTGGGTGCTCGGCAAAGACGTGGTCGGCCGCATTCTTTTGCGGGACCAAATCCGCGCTGAGTCGAAGGATGTTTTGGCGAAGCTGAAATCAGCCGGCATTCGCTCTGTCATGCTGACCGGTGACCGTCGTCACGCAGCCGAAAGCGTGGCCAAAGAGCTCGGCTTGGACGAAGTTCGCGCCGGCCTCACACCTGAAGGCAAAGTCGACGCGATCCAAAGCTTCCGCACCGGCGGCAAGAAAATCGCGATGGTCGGCGACGGTGTGAACGACGCCCCAAGTTTGGCGGCGGCCGATGTTTCGGTCGCGATGGGCGCCCGTGGCAGTGACGCTGCGCTCGAGCAGGCTGAGGTTATTTTGATGCATGACCGCATCGAGAATTTCCTCGCAGCTCTGCGGCTGAGCCAGCGCGCTCGAGCGATCATCAAGCAGAACTTGGCGATATCGCTCGGTGTGGTGGTGCTGATGGCGATCGCGTCGATCTTCGGCATCGTGCCGCTGGGCGTCGGTGTCGCCGCACACGAAGGCAGCACGGTTGTGGTGTGCTTGAACTCGCTCCGTTTGCTCTTCGGAAAGAACCGCTAGGCTTTTGCGGCCTCGGCGATCTTTGCGTTAAAAAGATTCTGTTTGGTTCAAATTTTAAACGCAAAGGTCGCAAAGAAGAGGTTCGGCAGTGAAATCCTTTCCTCTGCGGCCTCTGCGGTAATGGAGCGGCCGTTCAGAATCGGAAATGCGGGGTCAGGTTCCGGATGCAGCAGGCGTCGCGGCGGCGACTTTGCCGAGGTCGGCGAGGCCTTGTTCGAAGGGTGGTCCACACATTTTGTCGCAGTCCATGAAGATGCTCATGACTTTGCCGAGGAAATTGTTTTTCCCATACATGGCCCAGGTGACCACGGTCTTGTCGCCTACCGGTCGGAAGGTGAAGTCCACTGTCGCAGTGCCTTCCATCGGGCGCTTCCAATCCATCCGCATGCGCACGAGTTCGCCGGGCTTGCTTTCAACGATCGTCGAGGAGCCCGCACCGATGTCGCGGTTGCCGTCCCAGCTGCACACCGCACCAACGCCGCTCTCCGGCCCGCTGTAGGTGTTTTTCACGTTCGGATCCACTTTCAGAAACGGATTCCACTTGTTGAAGTTGTGGTGATCGTTGACCTGTGCAAAGAGCGCCGCGGGCGAAGCCGCGAGCGTCGCGCTCCGCTCAACGCGGAAATCGGCCGGACGCGTGGCAGCGTAGGCGAGGAACAGAACGATGACGGCGACAAGGCCGATGATGATTTTCTTGAACATAGTCGTGCAGGATTATTGGCGAAAGGCGTCCCGCCGTTGGCGGAGAGTAACGCCCTTACAACTCCTCAACGAATGAGGAAAGCGCACGCGGACAACTCCCGCGGAAAAAAAACACCGTACGCCTTCGCGTTCTCTGCGATCTTTGCGTTGAAACGGTTCGGCGAAAGGGATGCCTAGACGCGAAAGTCGCCGAGCGAGCGGAGAATTGGTTCGTTGTGGAGAATGTTTTCTCCGCGTGCTCTGCGAACTGCGCGTTTAAGAGCTCGCGGGGTTGCGCGTGTGCGCGAGATGTCGCACGAGCAGCGCGCAGAGGGCGAGCTTCACAATGTAGACCGCGATGAGGAGCGCCGCCTGCTGCGAACTGGGATCCTCTGTCAGATCGCCGAGAAGAATCGTGACATACGAGCGCGCCACATAAATCGGCAGACAGATCCAAAAATACACGCGCAGGGGGATGCCGCTGAGCCCTAGCAGGTAGTTGCGCACGAAGTAGGGTGGGCCTGGCGCGAGCGCCGCGATGGCTGCGATGGAGCGGTGGGTGTCGCGTTTTGGTTCAGGCAAGCGGTGCCCTCTTTTTGCGAACGCCCGTTGCAGCGGCCCGCGCAGTACGCTCCGGCTGATCGCGTGCGAGGCCAGCAGGTGAACTGCGGTGATTCCCGTCACCACCGCGCCCGCCCAGAAAGGGCCGAACTTGGCGCCAGCGACCAAATACACGATCCCGATTGAAAATCCACCGATCGGGAGAATTGCCATCAGAGCGATCATCGTTGTCTCGTCGAAACTCACCAGCCACTCGCGGATCGCTCGCCAATCGACGGGGTAAAGCCGCAGGAGCGCGATGCTCCCGACACTCACCGCAACCAACGCGAGTAGCCATAGCCACCACCGGGGAAGGAGTGTCGTCAGCCGGTTAAACCACGAGAAGGAGAAACGCATGACAAGAGGTTGAGTTCGAGCGCGCGCCCCCGTTGCCGGTGAAGCGACCCACTGTTCGGACCGCAACTTCTCCGGTAGGTAACGCGTGCTTCACGTGGAACCGATACGCCACGACTCGGTCCTTCACGCCGCCGCCCCGCTGACCCTTTTTGTTTTCTCAGCGTGACTGTTCTCCTCGAAAAACTACGCGCCTTTCGGCATCCCACCCGGGAGCGAACCCGTTCGTCCCGCCACTCAAGCCGCTTTTGGGAGGCGCGGTTAAAGTGGATACTCATTGGCGGTTTGCTTCTGATGGGCGGCTATTTCTGGGCGACGACGGCGCGCGTGCTTGGCGAGCCGATCGAAGTTTCCTATGGGCCGTCTGATCCCGTTTTCGCCTCCTCGCTTGGTCCGTTGCTCGGTGCGGAGTTCACGGCGGGCAACCGGCTGCAAGTGCTTGTCAACGGCGACGAAATTTTTCCCGCGATGGTGAAAGCGATTCACGAGGCGAAGTACACCATCACGTTGGAGACGTACATCTGGGCCTCCGGACGCGCCAGCGACATGATCATCGAGGCGCTGACCGACCGCGCGCGGCACGGCGTAAAAATCACCGCGCTGGTCGACGGCATGGGCGCGCTCAAGCTCCACCATTCCGACAAAGCGCGTTTGAAAGAGGCGGGCGTGGAACTGCTCAAGTACGGCCGCGAGCACTGGTACGACATCAAGCCCAACGTTAACCATCGCACCCACCGAAAACTTCTCATCATCGATGGGCGCGTGGCGTTCACGGGCGGCGTGTGCATCGACGACCATTGGCTCGGCAACGCGGATTCGAAAAAAGTCTGGCGTGACACTCAGGTGAAACTCGAAGGTCCAGCCGTGCGGCAGATGCAGGCGATCTTCGCGGCGAACTGGTTGCAGACCACGGCGACGCTTCTTGTCGGCGATCACTATTTCCCTCAAGTCACTGGGTCTGGTTCGGCCGCCGTGCAGTGCTTCAAGAGCGGTCCGAACGAGGATCCTGAAAATGCGCGCATCTCTTACCTGATGGCGATCGCTTCGGCCCGAAAAATGATCCGGATCTCACACGCATACTTCGTCCCCGATCAACTGGCTATCGACATGTTGCTGGCGGCCCGCAAGCGCGGTGTGACGGTTCAGGTGGTCGTGCCGGCCACCA
Source organism: Nibricoccus sp. (assembly GCA_047600805.1). Taxonomy (GTDB): domain Bacteria; phylum Verrucomicrobiota; class Verrucomicrobiia; order Opitutales; family Opitutaceae; genus JADKHC01. The sequence goes on along the minus strand of JASGKG010000001.1, from coordinate 1,770,856 downwards.
ACGATTCGCGGATTGGCCGCGCCGCGGCGCGTTCCCGGTGGGGCGAACTGCTCAAAGGCGGTGTGGAGTTCTACCTCTACGAGCCGTCTATGTATCATTGCAAAGTCATGATCGTCGACGACGTGTTTGCGACGGTGGGTTCGGTCAACTTCGACAACCGCTCCTTCGCCATCAACGACGAAGCCAACATCAACGTGCTCGACCGCGAATTCGTGCGCGATCTGACGAAAACGTTTGAAGCGGATCGCAAGAAATCTCGCCCCCTCACGTTGGAGGAATACGACGACCGCTCCATCTTCGTGAAAGCTTTTGATCAAACCTGCGGGCTCTTTCGCTCGCAACTGTGAGATCGCGGCAAAGTCCGCGGCTGTCCCGGAGTTCTCCAATGCACGCCAGAGTGTTTTGCGACAGGCCGTGCTGTTTCGGTCCTTTGAGCGGCTCGTAAAAGATGCGAAAAGCAATCGCCGGCGGTAGGAGGAGGCGGACGGCGCGGGATGCAGGATTTTCCGGCATCGGCACCGGATTTTTTTGGCGGATGTGCTAGGTTAGCTGCGGCCCCGTCACTAAAGCCCACCCTCTTCACATGAACCGACGTCACTTCCTGCAATCTTCTCTTTTGGCGAGCGTGTTGGCTCCGAGCGCATGGGCGGCGGATGCCGGCTCGCCCCGCGCGCCGGCGGGTTTCAAAGTGGCGGGGAAAAACAACCGCTTGAGCGAAGACCTCCTCATCATGGGCGGGCGTTTCGACCTGAAAGTGTCTGCGCGCGATACCGGAGGAGCGCTTTGCATCTACGACACGGTTCGTGATAGCAAAGGCGGCCCGGCGCTGCATCTCCATCATTTTCAGGATGAGTGGTTCTACGTTATTCGGGGCAATTTCGTTGTTCAGGTGGGCGAGCAGAGGTTTGAGCTTCGGCCCGGAGACTCTGCGTTCGCGCCGCGCAAGATCCCGCACGCGTTCGCCATGGTGAGCGAAGGCGAAGGACAGATGCTCGTGCTTTTCCAACCGGCAGGAAGCATGGAGGAATTCTTTCACGCGATGTCGATGAACGTCGGCAAGGGCATACCGAAACCAGCCGAAAGAGAGGCGATGCGTAAACTTTGGTCAGAACACGGCATGGAGATCGTCGGACCGCCACTTACTTTTTGAACTGGGAGAAGCGTTGGGTGGTTTCGGGGTAGGGACGGCCAGACTTGGCCGTCCGGTTGAGCGTGGTGAAGTCGTTGAGCGTCGCCGCAGGTATGCGACGTTAGCGGTCGGCCTGGCAGTCCGACCCTACCTTGGGAAGACGAGTGGTTCGAGGTAGAGACGACCAGCCTTGGTCGTCCGGTTGAGCGTCGTGAAGTCGTTGTGCGTTGTCGCAAGTAGGCGATATTAACGGTCGGCCCGGCGATCCGCCCATACCGGCATTGCCGCGAGCCACTCAATGATTCAAGGGTCAAAATTTGACAACGGATCGAGTGAGTAAACTTTTCCGCTGTATGCCGGTAAGAAAAATTAAACGAGGAGACCACGCTGCGTTCTTTTTCCAGACGAAAGAGGAGCAACTCGCCACCGTGGTTCCCTTTATCGCCATCGGTCTCGAGAGAAACGATCAATGTTTATATATCGCCGACGCAAATTCGCCCGATGAAATCTGTCAGAGGCTCCAGGAATTTGGTGTGGACGTGGACGGGGCAAAAAAACGCGGAGCCCTGAGCGTCGTGACGAAACACGAAACCTACCTGCGCCACGGAGTTTTCGAGCCGACCAAAATGATCGTGGACTTGTGCGGCGCCGTGGATGGAGCACTTGGTTCTGGTTTTGCTGGTTTAAGGGCGGCCGGGGAACTCTCGTGGGCGCTCGATCTGCCTTCTGCGCTCGCCCAGATGGTGACTTACGAAGAGGAGCTCGAAGCGCACTTTTATTCTCGATTCACCGCACTTTGTCAGTACGACGCGTCCCGTTTCCCGATGCATCTCGTTGATCGGATGAAGCGACTGCACCCGGTTGTGCTTTGTGATGGAAAATTAAACCGTAAAAGAGCCCCGCGCGGCCAGCGAAGGCGCTAGAACGGCGCAGGACTCAAGACGCGCCTCTGCTCTCGCTTAGCCCGGATCGAAAGGTGGAGCGGGCACTCCGTGCACGCTGGTTTGAGCAGCGATGCGAAACACGTGCAAATGTTGACGAGTCTGCGACGTCTAGCGAACCCGCACGGAGTGAGAGTTTCACCTCGGTCTTGAGCCGTCTACAGCTTCACGGTGCAGGCTGAGCGCGCAATGAACACTGCACTTCAAAATCCTCCTGGAACAAAAACAGACGAGCGCCCCATCGCGCGTGTCACCAAGAACATCACCGATGTCGTGATCTGGACGCTGCCGGCGACACCGGAACGCATTTTTCCTCTGCTCTGCCCGGTGCGCGAATATGACTGGATTCCCTGGTGGCGGGCCGAACTCATTCACTCGAAGTCGGGCTTTGCCGAGGAAAATTGTATTTTCCGCACGCACGTGGGGCCGCCTGCCGGGCTGACGTGGGTCTGCACGCGCTTCGAACCGAACCAGGCGATCGACTACACGTGCTTTGCGCCCGACAAGCTCATCGTTCGTCTGAAAATCCTTTTGGTTCCGATCGCCAACACCACGCAGATCGTCTGGACGCGCGACTGGCTGTCGCTCGGAGCGGCAGGTGATGCGGTGATCGAACAATGGTCTGCGACAGAATACCGCGCGATCATGGCGCAGCACGAAAAGGACATGGAGCACTACCTCCGCACAGGCCGGCTGCCGGCCTGACGGGGAGTTGTTGCAACGCTGCACGCCGATGCCTGAAGGGACAGCGTGCCCGGAGGCAATGATGAGGGATCTACTTGGCTGTGAATCGGCGTCGCTCTGGATGACAAACAGCTCCGAATGGCAAAGCGGCTGGTTCAGCGGAAAGATTCGCTTCCAAGTTTGCATCTCCGCGTTCTCGGCGAGCTCTGCGGTAAAAACGGATCGAGCTACCAGCGTGTGGTCACGCTCAACATGAGCTTTGGCCGAAAACGCCGCGGCCGAAGCGGAGGACCGGGTAGGGACGACCCGCCCTGGTTGTTCCTAGATTGGTTCGGCTGTAGCCGGCCGCGCTGAGGCCGGTGATCGAAGGTGGAGCGCGTCACTCCGTGCGCGCTAGTTCGGTGCGAACCACTCGTGAACCGCATTCACGCTCATGAACGCTAATAGTGTCGACGGTGGAGCGACTCGTCCCGAGGCGCTGGTTCGCTTCGGGGTGGAGCGGCTTGAGCTCAAGACGCTGGTTGGAAATTGAAATGGGTTGCCGTTGTGACCACCCAGGCATCGAAACGAATCACTGCTTTTCCGCCGCGTTCATGCGCTCCAGCACGTGCTGCGGGGCGACGTCTTCTTTTAAAGGAGTCAGCGTGGGATCGCTCGCTTCTTGGACGTCGAGCTTTTTGCCGATAGCGGAGAGGAGGGTGATAAGCCGCGTGATCTCGTGCTCCGCGAGCAAACTAACCTGCAGGTCCAAGTTCGCGCGTTCGTCGGCCAACGCCGCCTGACGGTTTTGAGTGATCAACACGAACGTCGACAAAAAGATCGCTTCGACCGAAGCCACGGTGGCCAGGATGACGAACGTCGGATCGAACTTCGGCAAGGGCGTCGCGCCGAGGTTGATCAGAACCCACAAGATCACGATTCCCGCATGCACATAGACGAAAGGTAAGCTTCCGGCGAAACGCGTGACCGCGTCGCTCATTTTTTCCTGAAAGGTCTTTTGTCGTTCCTGCTCCCGCCGGCGCTCGATCAGAGCGCTGATATTGCGATCGAGAATAGTGGCGTTCTCGGTCTGTGGCGGAGGACTCGGCTGCGGCGGTTTCACGGGCGCAAGCTTACCGTGGAAGGTTCAAAACCGACTATCGGGCCCCCTTCGGAACGCGCCGGGGGGAAGCTGAGCATTTCCGCCGGGCTTAGAAAGTGGGCTGCGTCGGCCGTCTCTCCTGACTGCCTTTAGCAGTCGATGGGTAGAGAAAAATCGTCAACACCTACAGGGCGGCATCACAGAGGACGGACGGGAACCTTGTCAAAAAGGTCCAGGGCCTGACGCCTTGAATGACCTCATTTAGTATCAAACTCCCCATGAAAGACTGGCGTTATATTTCGAACGCGGTGCGGCCTCTAGCAGCTGCAGGTCGACTAACCAAAGCCGCTGGAGGAAACGAACCAGTCAACCATCAAGACATGGCGTCGCTGGCTTACCCGCCTAGTGGCGAGAACCTAAACCTCAGGATTGAAATTGTGCAGGTGAAGGTCCCTTCTCACGGGAATGCGAATGAGATTATTTGTATGGGTCTTTATCGCGGTGGTGCTTGTTGGTTGCGGGCGCGACAAGAAGACCGAGCCGGTCGCTTATGCGATAAAACTCGAACGTCCGCAGCCGAAGGGGACTTCGCTCCACGTGAGGGTAACGGGAAATTTTGAGGAGTTCATAAAACCGATCTCGGAAGAAGCGATATCGCCACGTAAGACTCTATCGTTTACTTACGTCGTCGATGTGGTGAGGACGGTACTGACCGACGATTTAACGGCTGAAGGTCCGCTTGTCCAACTGGCGATCGTCAAAGCGACCAAAACGACAGGAGAAGAGACGAAGGATTTGTTTCCTCCCCGGACCGTCGTGGTTGAGAAAAAAATCGCGGATAGAACGGATTTTTTTGTTGGAGACACGCTCGTGGATATCAACACAGCCAGTATATTACGGATCGCGGGTCTCGCGGAAGGTGTCGATCCAGGCAAAGACGATCTAATTTATGGAGCCAAAGAGCTTAAACGCTTGGGGGATTCTTGGCCGATTAACGCGGAAGAGGCGGCCACGCACTCTTCCAAGCTCAAGATTGTTTGCCAGCCTGAAAATATTTCTGGATCGATGAGACTCAAGGAAGTCGTCGAGAGCGGGAGCGAACAGCTCTTGGCTTTAGAAGAAGAAACTGTCCTGCGGGACTGCGTGATGCCTCTTACTCTTCCAGAAGGTTTTTCGGTGCTGTCTTCCCACGCGAATCAGAAGGCGTTAATTTTGTATCCCGTTGATTTGTTGAAACCAGCACGGCACCGTACGGGGTCCATAGAAATTACTTGGATCGTGCAGAAAGAAGACCTCCAAAAGAAAGTCTCAATAAAGGTGATTCGCCAGGGGGCGGTGGAAAAGGAAATAATGCCTGAGTAAAGGTCGCGAGAACGTGCCGAACCAGCATGCATGGATCGCGTATAGCCTGCGCCACGCGACGGGGAAAGTGAACCGCTCCACTTGGATTCGAACCAGCGTGCACGGAGTGCCCGCTCCACCTTTGATCACCCGCGGTTCACCCTCTGCGCACTGCGTGCTTCGTCACGTGGCGGCTTTGATCTGGAGCTGTGAGTTGCCCGCGTCGTCCTGGGTGAGCAGCCAGTCCATATCGGTAATCTTTTCCAGAAACGTTTCGTCGTGGCTCACCAACAGCATCGCGCACGGGCAGTCGGCCAGCGCTTCTTCGAGGCAGCGGATGCCTGGCAAATCCATGTGGTTCGTGGGCTCATCCATCACGATCAGATGCGGACCGCGCACGATGCCAAGGGCCAGGAGCAGCTTGCGCACCTCGCCCGGACTCGGCAGCGCGCTTTCCAGCAATCGCGCCGGTCGAGAGCCGAGCCGGCTGATCGTCGTCATCACCCGGCCGCGTTCGTCGTTTGGCAGGCGCTTGACCGCTTCGAGCAGGGCGCGCGAATCGTCGGCGGAGATTTCCTGCGGCACGGTCACCAACTTTTCGGGCGGCAGTTGCAGCCGCTCAACCAGATGACGGACGAGCGTGCTCTTCCCGAGTCCGTTGGCGCCTTTTAGCGCAATGCGACTGGTTCCGCCGATTTCTAAATCGGGAAAGTGCAACGCGCGTCCGCCGCCGAGCGGCAGTTGTCCCGCGGGCAGGCGCAGCAGAAAATCCCTCGGCATGAAAGAGGCGCCGTCGACCCAAATTCCCGTTTCGTAGCGTTTCTTCACGGCGATCTCGGCCCGCTGGGCCGCGACCTTTGCCGCGTGCTGATTCATCTGCGCGACCATCTTTCCAGCGTAGGCGTCTTTGCCGCTCATCTTGGCGAGATTGCGCATCGCGCGGCCGTCGTGGTCGTTGGCGGGAATCTTTTTCTGCTTGGAGCCGCGCGACGCCGCAGACTTTTGATCGGCGATCACCCGGCGGCGCTGCGCTTCGCTTTGGAGACGGTTTGCGGTTCGGCGTAAGGCTTCGTTGGCGCTGCGCGCGGATTTTTCGTCGTTATCCTGCTGCTCCAGTGCCTCGGTCACGCCGCCGGGACGCATCACCGCCTCGGGCGGATCGAGCAGCAGGCACTGCGAACACAATTCGTCGAGCAGCGCACGGTCGTGGCTGACGAGCAACCCGACACCGCCAAACTCCTGCAGCGCCTGCCACAGCAAGCGACGCGCCTCGGCATCGATATGGTTGCTTGGTTCATCGAGCGCGAGCACCGCGGGCTCGCGCCAAAGTGCCACCGCGATCTGCGCACGTTTGCGTTCGCCATGACTCAACGTGGGCCAACGCTCCGGCCAGTCTTCGCCGACGTGCAGACGCGCCTTGAGCACGCCTGCATCGGGCGCCCAGATGAAATCTTCGAAAAACTCCGGCGGCTCGTCGGTGCGTTGCGCGACATACAAGGCCAAGCCCTGACGGTGTACCGTGCCGCTCTGCGCGGTGAGTTCACCGACAGCGACCTTGAGCAGCGTGGTCTTGCCGGCGCCGTTGGGGCCGACGATCCCCGTCCAACCCGCAGGGAACTGCACGGTCAAATCGGTGAACAACGGCGCCGTCATACCGGGATGCGCGAATTCGACCGACTGCAAAATCAACTGGGCGGAAGCCATGCCTACACTGTGAAGCCGCGTTGTCCGCGCGCAACGTCAAGTTAGGCGGCGCCAGCAAACGCGCAGGTGGCAGGTGGACAGCTTTAGCCTACGAAGTCCGCCTCAAGGCGTCGGATATTGATTCTTGGCTGCAGTGGCGTGGCCAAGGGTTAGGTAATTAGGACAAGGACGCAGACCGCGTGTTGCTGTTTGATGGGTAGGGACGGACCGCCGTGTTGGCCGTCCGGTTGGGCGTGAGCCAAACGCGGGCGACGGTTACGGTCGGCGGCAGTCCGCCCCAACCTGAGTCAGCTCGTCTTGAAGGTGGCGCGGATGCCGGGCGAGGATGGCAGGGTCATGGTCCCCAACTCGTTCTTCCTCTCGGAATGAACATCAGCTAGTATTGCAGTTCGGTGACTGCTGGTACGTTTTTCAATAAAAGCCACATGAGAAGATGCGACTCTGTTGTCCGCTTTTTGATCGCGTTTCTGGCGATCGCCTTGGGCTTAACCGCTGCTGATTCCGCGCCACTCGCGACGGCGCCGAAGGAAAGCGGCGCAACCTTTGCCTCTGTCGACACGGTGCGGTTCAATGCGCTCTTCGGTCCGTTTGTAAGCCAGAAGGCGTCGCTGTCTCCGGACGGGAAATTGCTGGCCTTTTCTGTTATCGAAAAAGAGCTACTCCATATCGCGGTCATGGAGGTCGATCATCCGGACAAACTTCTCACCAAAGTCGCGGTGAATTCGTTGAAGGCGATGGCGAGGAATACCTTCAACAGCCCGCCTTGGCAAAATGAAGACCGGCCTCTCAACGTGAGCTGGCTGAGCTGGGTTTCCTCCAAGCGCGTTGTTATCCTGACAGAGACCAGCACCGCTGGGTCCGTTTTAATGAGCTTCGATTTCAACGGGGAAAACGCGCGCGTTCTCGCCAGTGAGCGCACCGGCGCCACCCGAAACGGCTACAGCTTTCTTGGTCGGAGCACCGCAGCCGACTGCGTTATCCTGAAGACTCGTCTTTCATTTTTGCGGCTGAATACAGTGACTGGAGCATTCACCAAGATAAAGGAGGCGGCAGCGTTGAAAGAAACCGAGCAAACCCGCCTGTCAGAGAACGCTGCCAAAAAGGATTGGAAACGTGTGATGGAGGAAATTCGCGAGGTGCTCCCGGACAAACGTCTTTCGCTGATCGAAAACGATGTCGATGGAAATCGACACCTCGGACTGATCGAAGGCATGTCCGATCCAGGTTCTTTCTACGTCATCGACCGCAACCAGCGGAAGGCCTTTGACATGGTTCGGCGTTTCAAAGACTACGATCCCGCAACAGCACCCGTTACGACCCAATTTGAATTTACCACGAAGGAAGGGCGGACGATTGCCGGAGAGCTTTGCATGCCTCGGAAGGCAAAAGTTAAACATGTGCCGGTTGTCGTGTTGATGCCGGAAAAATTGAAACAGAATGTGAGCCACTCCTTTTCGCGCGAGGCGTTCGCGTTTGCACAAATGGGGCTTGCGAGCGTCCGTTTCGAGAGCGTTGTCCCAGAAAAAAAGGCTGACGAGCCGGAGCGAGTGCGTGAACGGCAAATGATCGACCAGCTGGTGCGCGTGGTGGACAGCCTCGGCGACCTGCATCCCGTGAGCAAACGGCGCATCATTCTCTTTGGAGAACAAACAGCGGGGTATTACGCATTACGCGCGCTGCAGATTTATCCTGAGCGCTTCGTCGGAGCGATCGTGATCGATCCCAGATTGCGCGACTGGGATGCACCTGAGAGCAAACCGGAAAATACCGGCAAACGGAGCAACGGCTCGGGTATCCAACGAGCTATATTGGCCCTAGCGACCAGAACGGGACAGAGTAAATCAGCGGGCAGTACTCAACCGGAACTTTTCGGTCTGGTGAAAGAAGCTCAGAAGGCGGGCGCACCCGCGGAGTTTCTCGAGCAGCCGCTGGATTTTCGCAACAAGCTCCCCCTCGCAAGAGCGGCTGCTCTTCGAGAAATCGAGCGCTTCGTTAACACGAATGTTTACGATTACGTTGTGAAGCTCGGCGAATTGGAGGTCTTGCCTGATTAGGCGGGTAGGGACGGCCAGCCTTGGCCGTCCGCTTGGGATGAGATGAAACGGTTGAGCGTTGTCGCAGGTATGTGACGTTGACGGTCGCCCCGGCGGTCCGGCCCTACCTGAGTCAGCTCGTCTTGAAGGTGGCGCGGATGCGATCATGGTGGCCGTGGTTAGGAAGCGACGTTTCGCGACAGCCTCTTTTTGTTTCTGAAAAGCGGTGGGCTATGGAGGAGGGCTTCACGATAAGCTCGCCAAAAACGCCTCATTACCTCACTCCCTGATCTAATGCAGAGGAATTATTTGCGCGTTGGGTCAATCGTCTTGGTGTCGGTCATCGTGTGTATCTATACGGCATGCTCTAGCCTCTTGGAGGATCCCTCTAGGTCAGACGAATGGTTGGAAAAAGGAGATGTCTATGAGAAGGCGGGAAAGCATGAACTGGCCTTGAAGTGCTATGACAAAGCCGTCCGTCTCAATCCCGGCCATACGCGAGGGTATTCTTACAGAGCGCAGGCTAAACTGGAGTTGCACGATTTTAAGGGTGCGATCGACGATTACACCAAGGCAATAGCCCTTCGGCCCCGAGATCCGTTCTATTACACGCATCGTGGCATAGCTCGTCGGAAGGCCCAGGACTTTGAGGGAGCGCGCGCCGACTGCCTTCGCGCAGTTGAAATCGACGACAAGGACCCACTTGCCTATAGAGAACTGGGAAATATCGCCAAGGAACTCGAAAAGTATTCCGAGGCGAGTCGCTATTACACCCAAGCCATCGAGGCGGATCCCGATAGCAAAAGTGTGTACGTTCTTTACTGGAGCCGTGGCCTCGTGGAACTGGAGTTGAAACAATACGATGCGTCCAGAAGGGACTTTATGAAGGCGCGGGAGTTGAAGCCCGAGGATGGCCAAACGTGGTGCAATCTAGGGAATCTGGAGTTGGAATTGGGCAACAGTAGGGAAGCAATCCGTGCCTTTGAGGAGGCGCTGAAGCGCAATCCGAAGTTGGGGTTGGCTTTTAACAATCTCGGGATCGCTTTGATGGTTTCTGGGCAGTTCGATAAAGCGGTCGAGCAGTTTACTAAAGCGATTGAAATCAAATCGTCCGGCCTGCGATTCACCAATCGCGGAGCCGCGCGTTTGGCCGTCGGCAAGTATGATCAAGCTATGGCGGATTTCGAGGAGGCTTTAAAAATCGAGCCCAACAATGGGTACCCGCGATTCTATTTGGTGCTGATCCTTCGGTTGCAGAAAAAAGGACAAGGCGTCGAGGAACTCGATACCGTCCTCAAAAAGAGCGAGGATGCGTGGGAAAAACAAATCGCTGGTTTGTTACTGGGAAGTGTTTCGAGAGACGCGATGCTCGCCGAAGCGAACAAGAACGAACCACACAAGATCGCAGCGAAAAAGTGCGATGTTTACTACTATTCCGGCATGTTGCACCTCATCGCCGGGGAGAAGGATCAGGCGCGTGAGAGCTTCAAACAGTGCCTGATGACGGAGTGCTTCAGTGACGTAGTATATATTCTCGCGGCTGCAGAACTGAAGCGGCTCGGCTAAGGCGGGCCCTGGCTGTCCGGTTGAGCGTGGTGAAACCGTGGAGCGTTGTCGCAGGTACGCGACGTTGAAGGGGCGGCCGGACCTACCTGGGACGGGGATAGTCTCAGGCAGCTGGTACGGCTGAACGGGTTTTGATGCGGTCCAGGGCGGAGGCGATGGCCTTCAGATAATTGGGGTGCCAGAGCTCGTGCTCGGCGCCGGAGACGTCGGTATAGGTATGGCGGAGATAAAAGTCGCGGATGGCTGTGGCGCGGCGGTGCATCTGCGCATCCTCTTTGGCACCCACGAGGATATCCGCGGGCGTGTGGGCGTTGCCGGCGCGGTAGGAAATCATCCAGCGTTGCGGCTCGTCGTCGTCCTCGAGGAAAAACGGCGAAATGGATCCCAGGATGAGGTGGCTGGCGCGCAGCGCGCCGAGATGGGCGTACAGTGCGCCGAGGGAGAAGCCCATCACGACCTTGCCCGCGGTCTGGAGGTCGACTTGGGCGAAGAGCGCGGTCGAGTCGAAGTTCGGCTGGTCGCCGATCCAATCGAGCCGCACAAATTCGGTTTCCCAGCGGACACTGTGCACGAAATCGACGAAGGGCTTGAAGCGGCGCTCGGCGCCAGGCATGGGCGGGACGATGGTTAGCAAAGGCATGGCCGCACGTATGGCCAGCGCGGCAAAAACGTCAACCGGTGGGCTAGGTTATTGGCGAGCAAATGATTCATGGGTGAACGCCGGGGAGTTGCATGTTTTGACCGCCACTTTTTCGCGGTCTCGCTCGTTGTGAGGGTGAACTGAAATCGATTTCGCGGTCTTTGTGTTATGCCTTTACGGCCCCGGCGCTGGAGAGCTCCTCAAGCGAAGATCGGAACGACCTTCAAAGATCTCGCGGCAAGTTGAAAACCGCGAAGAATCGCGGGCCGACGAACAGCGTGAGCGCGGCGATGCTGCCGTCGCGAATAGTCAAAAGTTGCAACGCGTGGGCGTGAAATTTGGATTCGCCACGCGCGCGGACGTAGGTGGCGAGAGCGGCCTGGCCGTTCGCGCTTGTTTGCACCAGGTGAAAGGTTCGGCGGCGCGGCGTGCGCCAGGCCCAATCGAACGCCCAGCCGAAAAACGACCGGATAGCCGGACGTCCTCGGTACCATTGCCGCCACGGCGGCATGACGAGCCGCGCATCTTCGCGCAGCAAATTGACGACCCCGTCGAAATCGGCAGACTCCCAGGCGCGCACGTAACGGTCGACAACGGCCTGTTCGGCTCGCTCGATCGCGGGCGACGACTTTGGTCCGCCGTGCTCGTGGTGCGCGGCCATCGCGGTTCGTGCGCGTTGAAGCGCGCTGTTGGCGGAGGCGATCGAAAGGCCCAGGCATTGAGCGGTCTCGCTCGCGGACCATCCCAGGACATCGCGCAGCAAAAGCACGGCGCGTTGTTTTGAACCTAGCCGTTGGATGGCGGCGACGAAGGCCAGACGAATCGATTCGCGTTGTTCGTAACGCGCGTTGGGCGGCGGCGCGGCATCGGGCGCGGTCTCGAGGAGGAAGTCGGGGTGCGGCTCAAGCCACGGGATTTCCTCGGCGGGTTCGCCCGCGGGCATTTTTCTCGTCGCCGGGCCAACCGCATCAGGAAGCAGGCGGTGGCGATTTTTTCGTTTGGCCAAAAGATTGAGGCATCCGTTTGTCGCGATGCGATACAGCCAGTGACGGATCGACGAACGGCCTGCAAAGCGAGAGCGATTTCGCCACGCGCGCAACAGAGTTTCCTGCGTCATGTCCTCGGCGTCGTGGAGCGAGCCCATCAGGCGGTAGCAGTGCAGGCGAATCTCCGCCCGGTGAGTCTCCAGGGCGCGGCTGAACTCGGCTTCGCTTTGCGGTCGCATGAAATTTTTGGCGGAGGCTCAATCGGCGGATTTGCCGGCCGTAAGATTTAGCACAGTGCCGAACAAACCGCCACCGCGATCAGAAGCGGCGAACACGGCAGCATCGGAAAGCTCCTGCAACGTCGTGCTCCGGCGATGGAAACTCATGCTCTCCATCATCGCTTGAAATTGCTCGCGAGGGATGCCTATGGCCTGGGCATGGAGTCCGAAAACCGTGGCGATGGTGGGAGTTTCGGGAAGACCAGTGCTCCGCAGGCAGACCGCGCGAATTCCCTGCGCGCCGAGTTCGGCGGAAAGATTGCGAGTGAGCGCTTCCAGCGCGGCCCACATTGGACCCATGCCGCCGATGAGCGGGGCGCCAGCGCGTGCTGGTTCGGGTGTGTGCAGGAGGATGACGCCGGACTTTTGCGGTGCCATGCGACGGACGGCGGCGCGCGCGGTGAGAAAATGCGACCGCAGGTAAGTCGTGATCGGCAGAAGAAAATTTTCCACGGGCAGTTCGGGAATCGGTCTGCCCTGGATGCCGGGTTGAGGAATTCCGATCGCGTTGAACGAAATGTCGATTTTGCCGGCGCTCTTCACGACGGCGTCGGCGTGTGACTCGACCGCTTTCTCGTCGAGCGCGTCGACCTCGGCGATTTCGACTGAGCTGTTGGCGGTGGCGAAATTATCGGCCATGTCGTGCAATCGTTTAAACGAATTGCCGCGTGCCGTGAGGTGCACCTGCGCGCCCTCGCGGGCGAAGGCCCGTGCGATCGCGCTGCCGACGGCTCCGGCGGCGCCGTAGATGACGGCGGTTTTGTCTTTGAGCAGCATGGCGGGTGGAGCCTGGTTGTGCATGTTAGGTTGTGGCGTGGTTGCGTTTGGATGTGGTCATGTCGCCGGTTTTTCCGGAAGGCTGGATGCCGTCGATGGCGACGTTTTGGCGGGGATATTCGCGGAGAAACGTGAGGGTGTTTCCGAGGCCGTAGGCTTCCTCCACGGCGGCGTGGAGGCGGCGCATCATTTCCTGTTTCTTGGGCTCGGAGAGACCGGCGGGAGCTTCGATCGAGATAACGGGCATGGTTTTATAGGTTCTCAGTTTTTATTTCGAGAGCACGCACCGTGCGCGCTTCAACCTTCCAGACCGGCGGGACAGGCGAAACTCATCGCGGCTCGGAAGATTTTTCGGATAAACTCACGTTGGCGGTTCCAGCGAAGGATCAGCGCCGCATCAGTGCGCGAGTGTCTCTGTGCGCTGTTTTCCGACGTGAAAGGCAAGCCACCGTCAAATCGCGCGGCATGGGGCTGGAAATTCGCCGCGAGTTGTGCAGATTTCCGCGACCTTAGTTGTTATGAATCGTCCTTCACTCACTCCTCGCGTTCGCGAAGCACTGCGCCGATTGGCGGCAGGGCCGCAGGATATGCGTGACGAGGCGTTGTTGAAAGAGATCAACGATGAGTTGAAGAAATTGCCTGTGGGCGAGATCGCTTACGTGCGTGATCGCGTGCGGTTTTCCTGTCCGCCGTGCCCGATGGTGCAGTCGGTCGTGCTGATGCTCAATGGGCTGATCGAGGTGAAAAATCTGCAGTTGTAGGTGCGGCGGCAGGAGGAATGAAAAGGCCTCCGCTCCTGGTTCTAGGATGGTTTCGTCGTAGGGCGACCGAGAGGTTAGAGAAGCTTTTTGGGTGGGGTTGCGCGAAATTTGGTAACAACCAGCTGGAAAAACCTAAGAAGAGTGAGTAGGAAGATGAATACGTGCTATAAACAAAGCTAACGGATGCAGGCTTTGTTTTCCGATATCCCCCGCATCACTCACTACCATGAAATACTCAGCCTCGCTGCTGGCACTCGCTGCCACGCTTCTCCTCGTACCGGTTGGTTGCAGAACTCCGGTGACACCCATCGAAACCAAGGTTACACCTAAAGTTATCACCCTCGCGAAGATCGGCTGGAAGGGCATACGCCCGGAAAACGTCAACGACTGGCTATCGCCAACGTGGCCTGACATCGAAACTTGGTGGCGCAGTCTGCCGACCACACAGCCGCCGCGCGAGGGGCTGGAGGCGATTGTTGGTTGGGAGATTCTCTACGATACGCGCGGGAGTGACGACAAATTCCGGCAGGATCTCTACCGCGCGGGCTTCAGCTACGATTTGAGTTCGCACCAGAACCTGAAGGGCCTGGTCACCAAGGCGACGATGACGTTCTCCTGTTATGTGCTGCCGTCGGGTGTGGCGCCGAATACGCTCTGCCAGCCTATGACGGGAGCGGGTGGTTCATTATTGGTGTTGGCGCCGGCGGCGACGTTGCCGGTGGCACCGCTGGACCTGGCGTATCTCGGCTCGATGAACGCAGCGGCGCCGTTTCCGTCGGCATCTCGGATCTTCGCCATTCCCCAGGGACCCTACATCAGCGGCACGATCGCGCCTGGCGTCACGACGAGCCCGACAGGGCAGGGAACAGCGAGCTTCACGGTCGATGTTACGGCCCACGTGAACGCAGCGTTGGAGCGCGGCGCGTCACAACTGTCGTTCATGCTGTCGGGCGCGGACGAAGACAAACCCACGGCGTTTTTGTCCACGCCGAAGGACTGCAAAACGATCTACAAATTCGGTGAGCTGGTGATACAGCACCTTTAAAAGGAACGAACGTCCCACGGCAGGGTGGAAGCGCCCTGCCGTTTTTTATAGCTGCGAGGGGAAGACGTCATTGAGCACTGATCCGTCGCGGGCAGCGCGAGTAACACGGAGGGTGGCAAAATGCTGCGCGTATCCGCCTACCGCGCGGCACGGAGGAGCACAGTTTCCCTATGTTTAGCCGGACAACTAATCACGTGAGTGAGTTGCGCCGAGGCGCAACGTCGGGACTGTGCTGGCCAATTTATGCCGAGCCGTCCTTCAGAACGCGTCATCCTGCTGGTCCTCGCAGCGATTCAATTTACCCACATCATGGACTTCATGGTGATGATGCCGCTCGCGCCGCAATTGATGCGCGAGTTGAGTCTGGGCGCGGGCCAGTTCAGCGCGCTCGTCGCAGCTTACTCGATCGCGGCGGGCGTGGTCGGTTTGTTGAGCGCGCCGTTCATCGACCGCTTTGATCGGCGGACGCTGCTGCTGTGCGCGTACACGGGATTTTCAATCGCCACGCTCATCTGCGGTTTTGCGCCCAATGCTCACGTTTTGCTGATCGCGCGCGCCATCGGCGGTGCGTTTGGCGGCGTATCTGGTTCGTTATGTTTGACGATCGTGAGCGACACTGTGCCGCCGGAACGCCGCGCCGCTGGTATTGGAATTGTCATGACAGCGTTTGCCGTGGCGGCGTCGATCGGGGTGCCGGTGGGCCTGCAATTGGCGCATCATTTTGGTTGGCGTTCGCCGTTCAATTTTATCGCTGCGGCCGCTGCCGTGGTGTGGTGCGTGGCTTTCCGTTTTATTCCGCCCGTCCGCGGACATCTGCAAAGCGGCGTGCACAAGGGCAAGGCGTTCAAGGAACTGCTGCGCGACGCCAACGCTGGGCGCGCGATCCTGTTTATGGCGATCATGGTGCTCGGCCATTTCAGCATCATCCCGCTGCTCTCCGCGCATTTGGTGGGCGACGTGGCGCTGCCGGAGAAATATCTTTTCCTCATCTACATGATCGGTGGCGCGGTGAGCGTGGTGACGGCGCCGATCGTGGGCCGGCTGGCGGATCGCCATGGACGTCAGCGTTGGTTTGCGTACATGGTTCTTGCCGCCTCAGTGATCATTCTCGCGATCGCGAATGCCGGGCCGCTGCCCGTTTGGGGAACGCTCACGTTGACTGGGCTCTTCTTCATTTTCGCGAGCGGACGTTTTGTGCCGGGGCAAGCGATCGTCACGCTGGCCGTGCCTTCGTCGCGTCGCGGAGCGTTCTTGAGCCTGACGAGTTGCGCGCGTGATCTCGCGTCGGGAATCAGTTCCACGATGGGCGGCTGGATCGTCTCGAAACAACCGGACGGGCATTTAGTTCATTTCAATTGGCTCGGTTGGGTCGCGGTCGCTGCGGGCCTGTTGAGTATCGCACTTTCGCGCACGGTTCGAGTGAACGACACGGGCACGACCCCGCCGGTGCCCGAGCCAGTGCGTGCACGTGAGCCGCAGGTGGCTGGTGAAGCGACGTGAAGTAGGGGACAAGGCCAGCGCGAAGCCCTAAATCAAACCGCGTCAATTTTTCGCTTGAGGCCGTAACGGGCGGCGGTTGCGGCGAGCAAAGCGGCCAGCGAAAAGAAATTGGGAGCGCGACCTCCGCCGCTTTTAGGGCTAGATGCGGGAGTGGACGAGCCCGACGAGGAACTGCTCGAACTCGACGAAGACGACGAACTGCTTGACGAGGAACTTGAGCTACTCGACGACGAAGAACTGCTGCTCGATGAGGACGAACTAGAGCTGCTGGAAGAAGAAGAGCTCGACGAGCTGCTGGAGGACGATGAAGACGAAGAAGAACTGGAACTGCTGGCGAGCGTGGTGACGCTGACCGCGGTCGACGTTGCGGACACGTTTCCGGCGGCGTCGTAGGCGGCCACTGAATACCCGTAGGTGGTGGAAGGCGCGACGGACGCATCGCTATAGCTGGTCGAGGTGACGCCAGTGGCGATTTGGGTCGGTGTGGCGGTACCGAGGCCGCGGTAGACTCCATAACCGGTGACGCCGACATCGTCAGTCGAGGCGTTCCAAGCGAGCCCAATCGAGGTAGCAGCTACCGCCGCGGCTCGGACGTTGGTCGGGACGGTGGGCGCGGTGGTATCGGGCGACGAACTACTTGAAGGCGACAAAAGGGAGTAGTCGTTCGAGCCAGCGGCGACGTAAGCGAGGTAGCGACGGTAGGCCGGATTGTCACCGGAAAGCATGCCGAGATCGGGGCCGTTGCCAGGCCACTGGCCCGAGTCCCACCAGGACGGTTTTCCCGAAAGATACATCGACGCAGGAATCGTGTGGTCGGCGTTCGTCGAAGCCCAAACAGTGGTGTTCGTTTTGTAGGAATAAATGCCGTGGAGATAGGTGTTGTTTATGGTATTTTGATCGAAGCCCTGGCCAGGGTCGGGCGGATAGATCTGGCCTATGGTCGAATCGGTGACGCCATAGCCGGAAGGATAGCCGCGAGTGTCGTCGCCGGGGCGATGAAGCACGCAGCCGACGCACGAGTTGTAGGGATTGTCGCCGGCGATCCAGAGGGCGCCGCGACCGAAGAGCCGTGTGCTGTCGCTGTAAGACTCACTGTACGAGCGCGCCTATACGCGAAAATTCAGGTTATGCGATGAACTGCCCCAAGTGTTGTCGTGAACGATACGGGAGACGACGTTACCCTCGTAAAGATTCATGTACGGATGGGCGCCATGAGTGTCTTGGTCCTCGGTAATAGTTGAGTAATCGCCGACGTCGTTGTTGCGGCAGGCAACACTCGCGTTGTGTGCCATGACGATGCCGCTCCCACCGCCCTCGAAAACGAGCGCGTGTCGTGCGCCCATGACCACGCAATTCTCGACCAGATGGTTGGAGTTGTAATCGAAGAAGAAAATGCCGTAGGAACGGCCCGATTCATGATCGACCGCGAAGTTCGTCGAATCGATGGTGCAGTTGCGAATCGTGCAACCATAGCTGTTGGCGATCCGAATGGCAGTGGCCTGGGGCCATTTGATAACGCAGTTTTTCATCCAACTTTCTGCCAGTGCGCTCATGCCAAGGGTCGACCCGCCGCCAGCAGACTGAGTTTTTTCCAAAACCAAATCTTCTACACCAATGCCCGTCGCCATGGCGATCACCTGGTATTGCGGGCTGTTGGGCATATCGAGGTAAATGGCCGGTGTGAAAGTGACCGTGCTGCCACTGACGCCGGTCACTTTGACGATTTGCACCATGGTAGCGGTGGGATTGTTGTTGGCCAGCCAGGTGGCGATCGCGGCGTTGTTCCCGTAGCTGCGGGCGGTGACCCAGACCGGATTGGTGTGGGAAATGGCGACGTAGGTGCCGGCGGTGACTCCGGTCAGTGAGGCCGAAGTGAAAGTGGTTGAGCCACGTGTGACCGACGAAGTGATGGCGAACTTATTTCCTGGTCCCCCTCCGGGGCCGCCAAGCATCTGAAAATCGGCCGTGCCGTTGTATTGGAGAATCGTGGTTGTTCCAGAACCGCGCAAGGTGACGCCGCTCCTCATCGTCAGCCCGGCGGTGGTCATCACGTAGGTTCCGGGCCCGAGTTTCACGACTTGGCCGGAGGGGCAGTTGTTGATGGCGGTTTGGATTTGGTCGATAGTGGAGCCGTTAGTGAGCGTTTGGTAAATGTTCGTGCGGTTGGGTATGCCGCCGGAAACGCCGGCGTTGGTCCAAGCGTTGTCCGAAGGAATGAGCGTCGGATCGATAATGGCGCCGGAGGCGAACGCAGTGCTGAGCAGAAAAACGGCGAGGATTTTGTGCATGGGAGTGGGCGAGTACCCCGCCAAATTTGTGGGGACTCCGTGGTTTGGCCAAGCTGTGTCAAGGTCCCTCCGCGACAACCCGAATGCGCCAAAACCAGCTCGTTTTATGAGAATTTGAAAACCGTTCAGTCCACGATCATCACCTGATCGCCGACGCGGACCTGCTCGTAGAGCTCGATGATGTCGAGGTTGCCCATGTGAACACAGCCGGCGCTTTGCGGTTGGCCGAGGCGATGTTCGTGGTGGGTGCCGTGGATGTAAATATAGCGGTCCTTGGTGTCGACCTCGCCGCCGAGGTTCACGCCGGGTTCGAGGCCGCGCAGCCACATGATACGCGTGGTGATCAGGTTTCGCTTCTGCTCCTCTTCGGGAAATTCGGAGAAGTGAAGACCAGTTGGCATGCGCGATTTGAAGACCATGCCGGGAGGTTGGCCGGCGCCGATCCGTTCGGCGATTTCGTGGAGCCCGCGGGGCGTTCCGAGCGAGTTTTTCACGTTGGAAGGCGGCCGTAACGACGTGGAAATCAGGTAACTGCGCACCAGCGAACTGTTCTGATAGAATTGCAGCGTCTGTGTGGCTATCCGCACGAAAAGAAACCTGTCTGCGGGCTTGATGCCGAGACGCTCGCAGGTTTTGCTGACCAGTTCACACGAAGAAATGAATACATCGTCACTCACAGTAGGCATCGTCGGCGCGACCGGCGCGGTTGGTCAAGAGCTCGTAAGGCTTTTGCACGAACGCAACTTCCCGATGTCCAAGCTGCGGCTTTTCGCCTCGGCTCGGTCTGCAGGCAAGACCGTGGAGAAGTTTGGCAAAAAATACACGATCGAAGAGGCCAAACTCGGTGCGTTTGCTGGAGTTGACATCGCGTTCTTCGCCGCCGGCGGCTCGGTCACGAAGGCCTTTGCGGCTGACGCGATCAAGAGCGGTTGCTTGGTGATCGACAAGAGTTCGGTTCACCGCATGGACCCGGCCGTGCCGCTCGTCATTCCGGAGATCAACCCGCAGGACCTGACCAAGCACAAGGGCCTCGTGGCGAACCCGAATTGCTCGACCGCGGTCACGCTGATGGGCCTTTATCCGCTGCACAAAGCTTTCGGCCTGAAGCGCTATTTCGCCGCGACCTTCCAATCGGTTTCCGGCACGGGCGCGGAGGCGATTCGCGAGCTCGAAGACCAGACGCAGAGCTACGTGAAAGGTCAGCCGATCAACAAAAAAGTTTATCCTTATCAGATCTTCCAGAACTGCATTCCGCAGGTCGATTCGTTCGGCGCCGATGGTTACACCGGCGAAGAGAACAAGATGATGCTGGAAAGCCGCAAGATCATGGGCTTGCCGAACCTCAAGGTATCGACCACGTGCGTCCGCGTGCCGGTCGTTCGGGCGCACTCGATCGCGGTCAATGCCGAGTTCGAGAAGCCTGTCAGCGTGGCGGCCGCCCGTGAGGCGATTGCTGCGTTTGAAGGCGCCGAACTCGTCGACGATCAGGCGACCCGCAAGTATCCGACTCCGCTCGATTTCGCGGAGAAGGTGAAGTGCGGCGTCGGTCGTATCCGCGTCGATACCGCGTTTGACAACGGCCTATCGTTCTGGGTCTCCGGCGACAACCTTTGGAAGGGCGCCGCGATGAACGCGGTTCAGAACGCCGAGCTGATGATCAAGAACGGCTGGGTAAAGGCGAAAGCCTGAATCTGCCTGCGCTGAATTATTTCGAGCCAGTGGCTGGCCTTACGCCGCTGGCTTTTTTGTTACCGCTGGTTTCAGAATAAAGCCTTGTCAGGTCCAAGGTAGGTAACCTTATTTGATCCTTCAATCCGGACGCTTAGCTCAGTTGGTTAGAGCATCTCGTTTACACCGAGAGGGTCGGGGGTTCGAGTCCCTCAGCGTCCACCATTTGCCGCTAAGAGGATCTGCAGGGCGGGGCGGATGATCCCCGCGACCACGGACACGTTGGTCTTTTCGGAAATCCCATTCCGTCGGCGTGAAAGCCCCGTTTTCCCTAAGAAACAGCATTGCACGACGCCGGGGAACTCGCCATTCATCTTCCTTTTATCACTTATAACTTCGCATGCGACACACGCTCTCCGTACTCGTTGAGAACAAATTTGGCGTTCTGGCCCGCGTTTCCGGCATGTTTAGCGGCCGCGGCTTTAACATCGATTCGCTCAACGTCGCGCCGACTCATGATCCAGCTTTGTCGAGGATAACGGTGGTGCTCAACGGCGACGATTCGTCGCTGGATATGGTGATCAAGCAGTTGCGAAAGCTGATCAACGTCGTCGAAGTCGTCGATTTTCACGCCGGTGAAGCCGTTCAACGCGAGCTCCTGTTGGTGCGCGTGAAGGCCGATTCGAAAACGCGTTCCGAGATCATGCAGATCTGCGACATTTTCCGCGGCAAAATCGTCAACGTCGCCCAAGACGCGGTGATCATCGAAATTACCGGCGACGAAGGCAAGTTGGCGGCTCTTCTGAAGCTGCTCGAACCCTTTGGCGTTCTCGAATTGGCCCGAACCGGCTCCCTCGCGTTGAAGCGTGAAACCGTTGGTAAAAGCAACTGATCTCACGGCTGGAACTTTTCGCCTCTCACTCAACCCTCTTTTTTATCATGCCCGCTAAAGTATACACCGACAAAGACGCCGATCTCGGCGTGTTCGCCAACAAAACCCTCGCTGTGCTCGGCTACGGTTCCCAAGGCCATGCGCATGCGCTCAACCTAAAGGACAGCGGCTGTAAGGTCCTCATCGGCCTTTATCCCGGCAGCAAATCCCGCGAAGTCGCCAAGCAGCACGGCTTCGAAGTCGTCGACACCGCCGAAGCGGTTCGTCGCGCTGACGTCATTATGGTCGGTCTTCCCGACATGAAGCAGGCCGGTGTTTATGAACAGGACATCGCCCCGAACCTGACGAAGGGCAAAACGCTCCTTTTCAGCCACGGCCTCGCGATTCACTTCGGCCTGATCAAAGTTCCGGCCGATGTCGACGTGATCATGGTTGCTCCGAAAGGCCCGGGCCACATGGTTCGCCGCCTCTACGTTGAAGGCAAAGGCATGCCTGCCCTCATCGCGGTTGCCCAGGACAAGTCCAAGAAAGCCAAGAAGACCGCGCTCGCTTGGGCTAAAGGTATTGGTTCGACCCGCGCTGGCGTGCTGCAGACCTCGTTCAAGGAAGAGACCGAGACTGATCTTTTCGGCGAGCAGGCCGTTCTTTGCGGTGGCGCGAGCGCCCTCGTTCAGGCCGGTTTCGAAACTCTCGTGGAAGCCGGTTACCAACCCGAAATGGCTTACTTCGAGTGCTTGCACGAGCTGAAGCTCATTTGCGACCTCATGTACGAGTCCGGCATCGCGGGCATGCGCTTCTCAATTTCCGAGACCGCCAAGTACGGTGACATCACCCGCGGTCCTCGCGTCGTGAACGCCAAGACGAAGGCTGAGATGAAGAAGATCCTCAAAGAGATCCAGACCGGCAAGTTCGTCAAGGAATGGGTCGCCGAGTACAAGGGCGGCTTGAAGAACTACAACAAGCTCCTCAAAAACGGCGAAAAGCACCAGATCGAGAAGACCGGCGCTTACCTCCGTGGCATGATGCCTTGGATGGCCAAGAAGAACATCAAGAGCGTTCAGGCCGCTTACTAATCTGAACCGCTAAGTTTTGCTAATTGGCGCTAATGAGTGAGAGCTCGCTAGCGCCAATTTTATTTTTGCATAAGGTGACCGGTAGAAACGCGCACCGCGCTGATCGCCGCAAAATCAATTGCCTTCGTTAGCGGAAATTAGCGTTCATTAGCGGTCAAAACTTCGTCTTTCTTTTGAAAAAACTCATCCTCGCTACTCGGAAAAGTCCGCTCGCGCTCGCCCAAGCCAACATGGTTGCGGCGCACCTGCGCGAAAAGCTCAGCGTCGAAGTCGACCTCCTGAAAATTGTCACGACCGGTGATAAACAAGCGGAATGGTCGCTGGAGAAGCAGGGCGGCAAGGGGCTTTTTACGAGCGAACTTGAGCACGCGCTTGAGCGCGGCGAGGCCGATTTCGCGATCCACAGCTCAAAAGATCTTCCTGGCGACATGCCGGCCGGACTCGATATCGCAGGCTATTTGTCGCGTGCCGATGCCCGGGATGTTTTGGTTCTCCACGCAGGCGTGGCTAAACCAGCGACTATCGCTACGAGCAGTCCGCGGCGGCGTCAGCAGATTTCAAAATTGTATCCTGGCGCGCAGTTCACCGAAATCCGGGGAAACGTCGATACGCGCTTGCGCAAAATCGGTGCTGATCGCGTGGCGGACGCGACCATTTTGGCCGCTGCGGGATTGAACCGGCTGGGAATTGGAAACTGGCCCGGCGTGGAATTTCACGCGCTTGGCTTTGATCAAATGGTTCCGGCGGTAGGTCAGGCGGCCATCGCGGCGCAGTGCCGGACGGCCGACGTGGAGAAATTTCGTCCCGTTTTCGATGCTGCGACTTTTCGCTCGGTCACAATCGAGCGCGCGTTTCAAACGCTGCTGGGCGGCGGCTGCCACACAGCGTTCGGCGCGCACGCCACCGACACAGCGTTTTATCTGTTTCACGAAAAAGTGGGCGTAAAGCGATTTGCGTTGAGCGAGCAGGATGCCGCTGATCCGCTACGTTACGCGAAGAAATTGCTGGCGGAACTTGGGTTGATCTAGACGACAACCTACCGCCGGCGACATCACGCTTGCTTCAAGCGGGAGGTTTTGGTTGTTTGGGCGAGTTGACCTGTTCGGTCGTGCCGTTCTCCACTTTGAAAAACGTGATTGCTGCTTGGAGCTTCTCGGCCTGTGAGGCGAGTTCTTCTGCGGATGCGGCCATTTCCTCGGCGGCGGACGCGTTTTGTTGAACAACGGTGTCGAGGTCCTGCACGGCCTTTTTGACGTGAGTGGCCTCGATGTTTTGCTCCGCGCTGCTCGCGGCGATTTCCTTCACGAGATCCGCGGTGCGACGAATATCAGGAACGAGCTTTTCGAGCATGGCGCCTGTAGTTTCTGCAATCTCAACGGAGGACGTGGAGAGAAGACTGATTTCTCCGGCGGCCGCACGAGATTTCACGGAAAGTTTGCGCACCTCACCGGCGACGACTGCGAAGCCTTTGCCATGTTCGCCAGCACGGGCGGCTTCGATGGCGGCATTGAGCGCGAGCAGATCCGTCTGGCGCGCGATTTCTTCGATGATCGTAATTTTCTCGGCGATATCGCGCATCGCTTTCACGGTCTTCGTAACGGCGTGCCCGGCTTCGGTCGCATCGGAAGCGGCTTTGAGGGAAATGGCTTCGGTTTGCTTTGCGTTGTCTGCGTTATGCTCGATGGAGGCGGTCGTCTGCTCCATCGATGAAGAGACCAGTTGCACGCTGGCGGCCTGTTGTGAGGCGCCGTTCGAGAGAGCCTGCGAGGTGCCGGTGATTTCCTCAGCGCCCGAGGCGACATTTTCTGCGGTGGCGCGCACGTCGCCCACGACCTGGCGAAGGCTGAGGATCATTTTTTGGAGCGCTTGTCCCAGCGTGTCGTGTGGAGAGGTGAGTTGCACCTCGCGGGTGAGATCGCCGTCGGCGATTTGAAGAGCAAGCGCAGCTTTTGTTTCGAGGGCGCCGGCCATGTTGTTGGCGGCCTTCGAAAGATGGGCGATCTCGTCGCGGGAGCTCACTTCGACTCTGACGCCTAAGTTGCCGTCTGCTATCTGGTCCAATCCAGAAGCAAGCTTCGCCAGAGGACGCGTGATCAGCCGCCTCACCACGAAGTAGGCTACCGTGACGAACACGCCGATAATCGTCACAACTGTGAAAAACATCCAAAACAAGCTGGAGCGCTTCAGGTCGGTCATCGACTCCGCTGCTTCAGCGTTAGCGGCTTTTAATGTTTCGGTTGAAAATCTAAACGCGAGGATGCCGCCGATTTGGCCTTCTTTCCATTCGTGGCATTCGATGCAATTGGCTTTGGCGATTTGCGGTTGGTAAATTTCAAAAGCTTCGGCGGTTTGGCGCTTAAGCGGCTCGGAGTGGGTGAGCAGCGGCTCTTTTAGTTCTGCCGACAATTTCTGCCCGCGATATTTTTTATCTGAGGAAAACCTGGCTACCCCCTTGTCATCGTAGAGGGTGAACTCGATGAGTCCTTTGACCTGGCGTTGTGCGACCAGGATTTTTTCAAATCGGCCCATTTCCCCACGTTCTAGGCTATCGATCACCGAGAACTGGACGGCGCGGCTGACGTTTTCGACGTTGATCCATTCACGCGTTTCAAGAGCGCTGCGACTCTCGTCGGCCAAGTGCTTTAGCGCCGCCGTTCCACGGATCTGCTGAAAGATCTGCGAGAAAAGCACGATCACCAGCAAGACCGAGAGAAGACTGATTATGAGCTTGGCGTGCAGTTTCATGGGCGCCCCGCTCAGCTATCGGCGCCCGTAGTGGGTTCTTTACCGCGATCTCGGGCTAAATCCTCGTTTCAAGTCTTTTGCGCTCCGTCGAGTCGATCCATCTTTCGAAGCACTGGGAAACGCCACATCCATAAACCCACGACGACCAGCGTTCCTAAGCCGCCAACCACCACGGAGCGGACGGTGCCAAACCAAGCTGCGGTCACACCGGATTCGAATTCCCCTAACTCGTTGGAAGCTCCGATGAAAAGCATGTTCACCGCACTGACTCGGCCGCGCATCTCATCGGGAGTGGCGATTTGCACCAACGTTTGCCGGACCACTACGCTCACCATATCCGCCGCTCCTAACACCACGAGTACTGCCAGTGAAAACCAGAATGAGTGGGATATCCCGAATAGAATCGTGCAGAGGCCAAACAAAGCGACGCACGCGAAAAGCTTTTTGCCAGCTTTGTCGCGAATCGGGTGGTGTGCCAATATGAGCGCCACCGTGCCCGCACCGATCGCAGGTGCGCTTCGAAGCAATCCCAAACCCCACGGGCCGGTGTGTAAAATTTCACTCGCGTAGATGGGCAACAACGCAGTCGCCCCGCCAAAAAGCACAGCGAACAGATCCAACGAGACCGCACCAAGAATGATCTGCCGCGCAAAGACGTACTTCACGCCAGCGAATAAATCCTTCAGGTGCAGGTTGGCCGTGCGCTGGATCGCCCGTGCCTTCAGCTTGAAGATCAAACACCCCGCGATCAGCAGTGCGGTGACGGCGCATCCGTAAACGTAAACCGGTCCCAAGAGGTAAAGTACTCCGCCAATCGCAGGCCCGGCGATGCTTGAAATCTGAAAGACCGACGAGTTCCAAGCGACCGCGCGGACGAATTGTTCCTGCGGCACCAAAAGCGGCAGAAGCGACTGGCTCGCCGGCGCGATCACCGCACGTGCGACGCCCGTCAGCGTGAGCACTGAGAAAATCATCCAAACCTTGGGGTGAGGCATGAGCGTGATCGCCAGAAGGCATGCGGCAACGGTCAGATCCAGAAAAACGCCAAAAAGCAAAACGCGTCGCCGCTCGAAGCGATCCGCTGCCAAGCCGCCCGGCAAGGTGAGTAAAAATGCCGGCACGAATTGCACCAGCCCGACGATTCCCAACGCAAAGGCGCTTTTCGTTAGATCGTAGACCTGCCAGCCGACCGCCACGCTCATCGTCATCATGGTGAACGTCGTGAAGAAACGCGCGATCAGGAAGTTCCTGAAATTTTGATTACCGAGGACGGCGAACGCTGGCTGACCTTCATTCATGGATTGGTCAACATGAAGGGCGCTGTACTGCTTCGCGATTAGAAAGTTGTTTGCACCCGGACAGAGTCCCGTTTGCATGAAGAGCTCAGTTTTTCACCCACAACGGAAAATCAGTACGTCTCACAACGCATCATGAAGCCAACGGTCAAACCGGCCATTCCCAACTTTTCTTCAGGTCCGTGCGCCAAACGCCCGGGCTACTCGCTCGCGGCGCTGCCGTCCGACATCCTCGGCCGCTCGCATCGTTCCAGCTTGGGAAAATCTCGGCTCGCCAAGGCCATCACCGAGACGAAAGCCGTTCTGGGCATTCCGGCCGACTACAAAGTTGGCATCGTGCCCGCCTCGGACACCGGCGCGTTTGAAATGGCCATGTGGACGATGCTCGGCGCACGGCCGGTCGACGCCTTTCACTGGGAATCCTTCGGCGAAGGTTGGGTGACCGATATTCAGAAGCAACTGAAGCTGCCCAATACGCGTGTATTCAAAGCTGAATACGGTCGGCTTCCGGATTTTTCGCAGGCCGATTTCACGCACGACATCGTGTTCACGTGGAACGGCACGACGGGCGGCGTAAAAGTGCCGAACGGCAACTGGATTCCGGATAACCGCGAAGGCCTCACGCTCTGTGACGCGACGAGCGCGGTGTTCGCAATGGAGATACCCTGGTCGAAGTTGGACGTCGTCACTTTCTCCTGGCAAAAGGTTTTGGGCGGCGAAGCGGCGCACGGCGTCCTTGTGCTATCGCCTCGTGCGGTGGCCCGCCTGACGTCCTACAAACCGTCGTGGCCCATTCCGAAGATTTTCCGTCTGACCAAAGGCGGCGCTCTTCTTGAGGAGATTTTCGAAGGTTCGACGATCAACACGCCTTCGATGATCGCGAACGAAGACTACCTCGACGCGCTCGCGTGGGCGAAGTCGATTGGCGGATTGCCGGCGCTCATTAAACGCTCCGAGGACAACCTCGCCGTTTTCGAGCAGTTCGTCGCGACGCACGCGTGGATCCATTTTCTCGCCGATAAAAAGGAATATCGGTCCAACACGTCGGTGTGCTTCACGGTCGACGCGACCCCGGACCAAGTGAAGAAGATGGTGAAACTGCTCGACGGTGAAAAGGCCGCCTTCGACTGCGGCGCTTACAAGGATGCTCCTCCCGGACTCCGCTTCTGGTGCGGCGCTACGGTTGAAAAAGCCGACACCGAGAAAGTCCTTCCCTGGCTCGAATGGGCCTACGAAGAAGCCAGAAAGTAACGATCCATCTCAACGTTCTAATCTTCTGGCACCAAGGCTAACCAATCGTGGCGTTTGCCACGTGGGCCTTGGTGCTTTTCATTCTCAACATGTCTTCACAAGGTATCGTTTTTCTCGTCGGCGCCGGCCCAGGTGATCTGGGGCTCGTCACGTTGCGCGCCAAAGAACTTATCAGCCAGGCCGACGTGCTCGTTTATGATTACCTCGTTCATCCCCAACTAGTAAAATGGTGCAAGCCGGAGTGTGAAGTCGTTTACGTCGGCAAGAAAGCCGGTTTTCATTCTGTCGCGCAGAGCGAGATTGAAACGCTGCTCGTGAAGCATGCGAACGCGGGCAAGCAAGTGGTGCGTTTGAAAGGCGGCGATCCATTCGTGTTCGGCCGCGGCGGCGAAGAGGCGCGCACCTTGGCGAAAAATGGAATTCGTTTCGAGGTGGTTCCGGGCGTGACAGCGGCCCTGGCAGCAGGTGCTTATTCGGGAATTCCGCTCACGCATCGGAATACCAGTTCGTCGGTGATTTTTATCACCGGCCACGAAGATGTGGAAAAGCACGAACTGATGATCGACTGGCGCAGCTACGGCTCGCTCAAGGGTGCGACGCTGGCGATCTACATGGGCATGGGTCACCTGACGCAGATTATGTCCGAGCTGATCGCGGGCGGCCTCGATCCGCAAACGCCCGCCGCGGTCGTGCAGTGGGCCTCGTTGGGCCGGCAGCGCAGCGTATTCGGCACTGCAGCAACGCTTCACGATCTAGTTGCCAAAGCCAAACTTTCTTCGCCAGCCATCATCTTCGTCGGAGAGGTCGTGAAGAATCGCGAGCAGATCGACTGGTACGGGCATCTGCCTTTGTTTGGGCGTCGCGTGGCGATCACGCGGACGCGCGACCAGAACAGCGAATTGCGCGACAAACTCGAAGTGCTCGGTGCCGAAGTCGTCGAGCTGCCGCTGATCAATATCACTAAAGATGTGAGCAAAGAAGGGCTGGTCGAGGTGCTGGCCGAGCTTGGATCTTATGATTGGATCGTGTTTACGAGTGCGAACGGCGTGCGCTATTTCTTCGAGGAGTTTTTCAAGGGATTTAACGACGTGCGCAGCCTCGGTCTGCTGCGCTTTGCCTGCGTCGGCAAGGCGACGGCGCGTGAAATCGAGAAATACAAAATCAAAGTCGAATGCCTGCCCGATACGGCCACCGGCGAGTCGCTGGCGGATGCGCTCATCGAAACCGGCAGTCTCGACAGTGCCAAGGTGATCGTCGTCACGGGTAATCTCAACCGCGATAAACTCGTCAAGAAACTCGAAGAGGCGCGTGCGATTGTGGATAAATTGCCGCTGTATAAAACCGACAAAACCGATTTACAGAATGATCCCACCGCAGAGGACTTCAGGCAAAAAGGGGCGGACGCCATTCTGTTTGCGAGTTCGTCGGCGGCCAGCTCATACGCTGAGCAGTCGGCTGTGCTGCAACTCGCCGCTGGAGCCAAAAAACCTCTCGTCGGCAGCATCGGACCGCAAACCACCGAGACGCTCGACGACCTTGATCTCAGCCCGGACTTCGAAGCAGCGAAGCCGAGTTTGGACGCGCTGATCGAGGCGCTTATCGCGAAATTAAAGTAGACGCTGGAGTTGGCTTGTTTTCACCAGAAGGGTTTTCTTTTGTCGGGAACTGCTGGGCCAGTTGTTCAAATTTTGCCTTCGTGCTTTCATCTGGCGAATTGGCGAGGCCGGATGTGGTGAAACGTTGGCTTGTTTCCAAATAACCATGCTTCAGACCCAAGGCGGCGACACGATAGACCAAGCCCAGATCCTTGTAGTTCTTCTGCGCTCCGGCCGCGAGTTGCTCGAATTGCTCCTTTGTGGGAGCCGTCGGGCGAAAATACCAAGTGCGCGCAAGCAGGTCGTAGACGGACGCAAGAGCGGGAGGGTGCTTGAGGGCTTGGTAAAGCGGTGCCTGCACCCAGACGAATTCGTCTTCGGAAATACTGCGTTTCTCGGTAGAAGCTTTTCCCTCGGCCTCGTGGTAGCGTTGCTGTGCGAGTTCGAAGTAGGCACGTGACCGAGTTGTATTGGCTTTCGCGGCGGCTTCGAGGAAACGGCGGCTGCGGTCGGTGTGGTTCAGCGACAATTCGGCGAGGCCCAGCGCGGCGAGCAGATCGGCATCGTATTGGCCGCGCACATACGGAGCGATCAGCCGGTTGGTCGCTTCCTGCTTGTGGCCAGCCAGACGCAAGACCTCTCCAGCAATGCGACTGGATTCGGCGTCAGTGGCATCGCGCAGCGTGAATTTAGGTGCGAGCTCCAGTTCGCTACCTTTGGTGAAGCGCCGCTCGACCGCCTTGTAGTCAGTGAACGAGATGTAGGAGCGCATCTCTTTTTCCATTTCTTTGAAGGAAAAACCGAAGCACTGTTTAAATGTTTCTTCCGTGATGGGACCCTGAGCTGCTTTAAGCGCGAGGTTAAAGTACGGTTTAGCGAAACGCTGGTTGCGGCCGTACAAACACAAATGTGTGAAAAGGTAGGCTTGAGGAGCATAGGTGCCGCGTTCCTCCGACGACGCCGTCTTTGGATCGTAGCTAAAGAACTTTGCCAGGGCGATCAGCGGACGACGGGCGAGAGTCTTGTTGAAGCTTCCCGCTTTTGCGGGTGAACCGGCCCCAGTCGTAGGGAATGCAGAGGAGGCAATTCCTGGCGAATCAAAACCGGAGTTGTACGGCCCGCCACCTTCGTAACGAGTGCCCATGGACGATCCATACGAGCGGCCATAGTACGGCTGGTTTGAGCCCATCTCCGATTCACCTCCCACTTTGCCGATGACAATTGTCTTGGGTGAGAAGTCGACAGCGGCAAAAATCTGAACAAGGCCTTCCTCCACCCACCGGGGCGGCGCCGGTTGCACGCTATTGCGGACGAGCTGACGGAAGTACTGCAGGTAGAAACTGCGGAACGGATCGTTGCTGTTGGTGTTGATGAAGGTGTGGATATCGCCGGAGAGGCTTTGAAATGTGAAATTGATGACGATGGCTGCCCGTTCTGTATCACCAATGAAAAGGCTGGGCGGAGCGCGACGCTTGCGGTCGGGCATGAAGGTCTCGAACGCGTTACCCTCTCCGCAAAGCACAATGTAAGTGGGGACCGCGGTATCCTCTTTGGCTGTCGGCAGGATGCTCTGAGCAACTTGTCGCAACAGATAGAAGTCTTCGACGAAGAGCTTCGTATTACGCTCAGAGGCGTTTGAGAGAATTTCGAAACCCGGGATGCTAACGTAGTGCCATCTTTCGATCGGCGGCAGCACACGATCCGTTGAAATCTCGTATTTCGGGAGCACAATCACGTTATCCTCTGATGCGGTCGTGGCGAGCGACGTTGGCTCGGCTGCTCCAGCTCCTCTCGCCGCCGTTAAGCAGATTGCAAGAAACGCGAAAGCGAGGCTCGGGGTATAGCTCATAGTGCAAAGCCGTTTGATAGGACCAAAAACCAGGAGGCTCAATCTAAACAATCAGGTTGTAAGAAAGCGGTGCATTCGGGAGGCGAAATTGCGCAGTTGTGGAACGTAAGATGCGTCCAGCAAATGGCTTGCTTTAGGGATTTAAATTCGGTGCTTCTCATTTGACGGATTGGGCGGGCCTCCTACCTTCACCGGCTGATCCTCTGCAGTGTTCGAGGTGCTTTCATTAAACCGCTCTTTGCCTTTGAAATATTCCGGGAGCTGAACCGCCGTGGAAGATGCTAGGCCGTAAATCGGAAAGCAGATGCCGCGGTGGGGGCGCCCACCTTAACCTAAAAAGGACTAGAGCCTTTGGGCACACGGCACAGGCGGAGGATCATCTACAATTTCCATGAGTCTTCACGAAAACAACGCCCTCCATATTCTCCACGTTTTGTCCGTCATGATCATGCTCGGAACGGTGTTCTTCGCATTCGCGGGTTCGCCGGAGGCTCGGAAGCGCACGATGATGTGGAGCGGTATCGCGAGTCTTTTGGCGCTCCTCACCGGAATTCGGATGTGGCAGGGTCTCTATCACTTTTCCGGGAAATGGGTCTTGGTTAAACTTGTCTGCTGGCTGGGTCTTTCTGCTTTGACCGGGATTGCCTACAAGCGGAAAGGCGCGGCGAAGGCGCTGGCTCTTGTCGGAGTCGCGCTTTCGGTGGTGGCGCTCTACATGGTCTACTACAAGCCGTTTTGATCACGAGGCGGCGGTGGCCTTTAAGGCGGCTGGAGTTAAATAGAACCTTCGTAAGAAACGCCAGGTTCGTACGTTGTTGGATAGAGCGATCCAGTTCCTGCGGATCGATCACTATCAAAAATACATTAATCCCTGTTGTCTTGGAGTAAATCGTTGATCAACTGTGTAAATCTGAAATTTCAAGGGGTTAGATGTTTAGCATTCACGCTCGGCCAGTTCGCCTGCAAATATTGAGCTCTTTGCGAATCTGTCTTACCGCTATTTCTTATGACTCACTTGGTTAGTTCTAGGCCCAACAGCCAGCTGTGCGCCGTACCTCGGTTAAGAAAATGGAGCGGCCTTTTGTTCGGCGCCGTTTTTTGTGCCTCGTTCGCTGCGAACGCACTCGCCACCAGTACCGTGAAACTGAAAAACGGCTCGGCTGTGCAGGGCGATATTCTTACCGAACGCGCCGATCGCGTAGTCGTCGATCTGGGATTTACGGTTGTGACGGTTCCGCGGGACGAAATTGAGAAAATCGTTGCCGAAAAAGCCGCCGGGACAGCCGCTCCTGAGGAAAATGCTGACTTGTTTCGCACGGCACCGAACCAATCGTCGCTCACTGTGAACGAGAACGTTGCCCGTGTGGCCGAAGCCGTCGTGCAGGTTCGCACGCCGATCGGTTTGGGTTCCGGTTTCATTATCGACGCGTCCGGGTACGTGATAACCAACGAACACGTGGTCGCCGGGGAATACGCGATCACCGTTACGCAGTTTAGACGCAGCGCGTCTGATCTGGAGCGGGTGACGTTCAACAAGGTTCGCATCGTCGCGCTGGACGCCAAACTCGATCTCGCTCTCCTCAAGATCGAAGACGCAGCCGGCACCGTTTTCCCGACGGTTCCGCTCGGAGACTCCAACATGCTCAGCGAAGGACAGACCGTTTTCGCGATTGGCAGTCCGCTTGGCCTGGACCGAACCGTTTCACAGGGGATAATCAGCACGAAAAATCGTCCGATGGACGGCCAGCTCTACATCCAGACCACCACGCAGATAAATCCGGGCAACTCGGGCGGGCCGCTCTTCGATCTCCGCGGCGAAGTGGTCGGAGTAAACAACATGAAGGCAATGATGGCGGGCATCGAGGGCCTCAATTTCGCAATTCCGTCATTTGTCCTGAAAAATTTCCTCCGTAATCGAGACGCCTTCGCCTTTGACCCGCGCAATGCCAATGCTGGTTACCGATATCTGGAACCTCCGCGGCCCGTCAAAACTCCTGTTCCAGACGCTATCTCTAAAATCACCAAGCCCTGACCGAAACCGCCTGCGTGCCGACGTTTTTTCCCGGTTCGTGCGTGGTTCCGTTCCATCTACCTAACATGACCAAATTCCTGCGTTTCTCCTGTGTTGCAATTGCAGCCGTGCTCGCTTCCCGGCTTTTGGCTGGGGTTAACCTGCTCGACCTTGTCGACGAACAATGCCCCGTTGTCATTAGCGTTCAGGATATGCCCGCTCTCGTGAAAAATTGGGAGCAAAGCCCGTGGGCCAAGACCTGGAACGACGAACAGATGCGTAAGTTCCTGGCGCCGCTCCGTGCCGAGATGAAGATCGATCATTGGGACGAGAGTTGCAAGGCGGAGACCGGTTACACCGTCAGCGAACTACTCGCTATGGCCAAAGGCCAGCTCATGGTCGCTCTGATGAGCGCCGACTTCGACGTGGATGCGGCGAGCCCGGAAATTCCCGTTCTCATCGCCATCGAACTCGGGGCCAACACCTCGAAAGTCGCGAAGATAATCGCCGAGAACGACGCCAAGGAACACACGACCGTCAAAAAGGAGGATTTCGGTGGCGTGGAGTTGCACATTTACCAGAAATCGGCTGACGACAACAGCGACGACTTTGTCTGGGCGATGGACGATGGCATATGGTTGTTGTCTCCGTCCAAAACTACGATCCAAAAAACAATCGACGCCATGAAGAAAGGGCGGGTCGCGTCCCCGCTATCCGGGTCGGACCGTTATTTGCAGGTTCGCAAACGCAATCCTGACGCTAACGTTACATTGCTCGCGAACGTACAAGCGATTTATCCCGTTCTGAAGACGGCCGCGGAAAAGCAGGCTGAGGGCAAAGGCGCTACCATGGGCATGCCGCCAGGCGCGATTCTCGACGCCGTGGGGTTGGCGACGTTGAGAGATCTTTACTTGAGCGTGGAAGTGGGGGAGGGGGCCACGAGCATCTCCGGAGGGCTGACGTATTCTGAACTGAAAGGCTTGTTCAAAATGATGGCCTATAAAGACGGTCCGGTAGCTCAGCCGGGCTTTGTATCCGAAAAGTGGATCGCGGCCAGCAGCATGAATTTCAGTTTCCCCGAGGCCTACGGCGCTCTGAAAGAGTTTTTGGAGGCGCTGAATCCGATGATTTCAGGGATTGTTCAGGCACAAGTTAAGAACCTAAACCAACAGCTCGGGATCGACTTGGAACGCGACCTCATCGGCAGCTTGGGCACGAGCGTGATCGTTGGTACGGCTCCGCGACCCGGCGCATCGGAAGACAGTCCCACCGCTTTGAGTGAAATGGATCAATTTTACAGCGTTTCTCTGGGGAACCCCGTCTCTTTCACCAAGGCGGTCGACGCGATCAAGCGCATGATGGGCCCTCAAGCTGAATCCATGCTCACCAAACGCGAATACCTCGGACAGACAATTTATACCGCGGCATCCAATGGAAAACCGGGGCAGATGGGTTTCAGCTACGCGATTACCCCAAAGTATTTGTTCGTCTCCGTGGGGAGTGCATCTGCAATTGAAACGGCCGTTCAGGGACTCGCCGGGAAGCAGCCTTCGCTCTGGCAGAAGTCGGAGGTAAAGGCCGCCCTCAACGATCTCCCTGCGAACGCGAGCGCTTTTGAATATCAAAACACACGCAGGATGGTCGGCAGCATGATCGAGACGCTCGTCCAGCTCGCGCCGTTGTTCAATTCACGCTCGCGCCCTATGGCTCAGGATGAAGAAAATGACGCTCCCGCACGAGCGGAGACTCCGAGCGGTGCGTTCGACCTCTCGGCCAAGCCGGATTCGGTGGCAATCAGCAAATATTGGAACAGTGCATTTGGTTATGCTTGGCGTACGAGCCAAGGAATTTTTATCCAGTCGAAGGTGAACCATCCTAAGTGAAAATGACCTCCATGCGTCGGCGCCTTGTCTCCTTAGTAGTCCTGGCCGTCGGTTGCGCTTCGATGAAGGCAGCTGACGCGCCGTTGCGGGAGGTGGCTTTGCATGGCCCCGAGGTGCTGAAGCTGGATTGGAACACGAGGGCGATACAGGCGTGTGACCTGAACGGCGATGGATTAAACGACTTGGTCGTGGGCAACAACGACCGCTCGACGATCGAGCTCCTTTACCAGCTAAAGGCAGGGGCAGCCAACGAATCGGTTCCAAAATCGATCAACAAAAACCGCTGGGAGCCGGTGTTGGAAGATGCGCGATTCCGCAAGATCAGCGTGACGACCGGCGTCACACTTTACGATTTAGTGGCAGGCGATCTTAACAACGATGGCCGCATTGACCTTGTCTACACCGGCGAGCCGACTGCTCTCACCATCCGTTATCAACAAGCCGACGGTACTTGGAGCGAAAAGAAGATTACCGAAGCCCCGGCTCCGATCCAGTTCGTCGGTTCGATGAAAATTGCCGACCTCAACGGTGACGGGCGGGCAGATCTCGCTATCATCGGCCAAAAAGAATTAGCTGTGTATTATCAGGACAAGGACGGTGAACTGGCGGCTCCGGAGCGTTACGCGCTGCCCGACGACGGTTGTTACGGACTCGAAGTTTGCGATGTCGACGGCGATGGAAGGCCCGATTTGGTCTACCTGTGTGCGAATAATCGCGATGTATTGCGCGTAAGACTACAGAACGGAGATCGGCAGTTTGGCCCCGAACTCGCGTACAATATCAAACCGACCCGCTGCACGCTGCAAACGCTTGCGCAGGCCAACGGGAAACAAACAGCTGTTTTCGCGGACGCACAGGACCAAACAGGCCAGCTTGAAATTTTCGAAATGAAACGCGTCGAGAGCGCGAAGGACGGGGGTGCGCCGTCGCTGCGTCCGCGTGTGTTCAGTCCGCGGCCCGGCAGCAAAACCGCGT
This sequence comes from Nibricoccus sp., assembly GCA_047600805.1. Taxonomy (GTDB): domain Bacteria; phylum Verrucomicrobiota; class Verrucomicrobiia; order Opitutales; family Opitutaceae; genus JADKHC01. The sequence continues at coordinate 1,734,865 of JASGKG010000001.1, read as the reverse complement.
TGAGCTATGTCATTGCCGACTTCAATGGTGACCACCTCGACGACGTCGCCGTGAGCGATCCGGACGGTGCGCAGGTGTTTGTTTATCTTCGACAAAAGGAAGGCGGCTTTGCGAACGCGCAAAAATATCCTGTTTTCTCGGACGCTCGCAGCATCGCCGCGGGAGTTTGGGGCGAGGGAGATCGGGCGGCGATTTTTGTGGCGAGTCCGAAGGAACAGTCTGTTGGGGTGGCCACTTTCAACAAAGAGGGTCGGCTAAGTTACCCACAGCCGCTTACCGTCACCGGCAGGCCGTTGGCTTTGGCCGCAGGCGATGTCGCGGGTGATGGCAAGTGCAAGCTTGTGGTTTTGAAGGAGGAGAAAGGGAAGCGCTTCATTGAAATCTACGGACAAAAGAATGGCGGTAGCGAGTTGTTGAAGTCCATCGAACTCACTGGCCTCAAGACTGACCCGCGCGCACTTCGCTTGATCGACGCCAATCAGGACGGCCGCCTCGATATCGCGGTGTTTACCCCCTTGGATGCGATGCGCCTCTATGTGCAAGGAGAGAAAATGGAGTTTACTGAAGCGTCTGCCGCCGGAAATTTCAGGCGGGGCCTCGTCGACAGTTTGGAGGCATCAGCTGTTTCGTTAGGAGATATCAACGGCGATGGAAAGCCTGAGCTGATGGTGAGCGGGGCGGGATTTGCCCGCGCGCTCCAGCTTGGGGCGGACGGCGAACTGAAGGTCGTCGATCAATTCAACGCGCGCGATCCTAATGCCGAGATCGCCACCGCCTTGGTACTGGGCGCATCGGCTCCCAACAAGAAGCCAAATGTCGTTCTATACGACAGAAAATCAGACCAATTCCAAATCCTCACCGCCAACGCCCAAGGACTTTATCGGGTGACCGACACGTTGCTCGCCGGGAAAATCGAGGTTGTCGGAGCCGAAGTCCGCAAAACGAAGTCAGGCGACGAAGCGTTCATTTTTGGCCGAGACCGGTTCTGGTGGCTTCCGTTATCGCGGGCTGACTTTGTTCCTTCGACGGTCACTACACACGCTACCGATTTACCTGCGGTGAGCTATGCCGATATCGTTGCGGGCGACCTAAACAATGACGGAAAGCCCGAACTGATCTGCGTCGATCCGGATAAGAATCTGCTGGAAGTTCTTGGAAAAGGTTCGGATGGCCGTTGGGAAAGCTTGATGCATTTCAAAGTTTTCGAAACCGATCAGCACTTCCAAGGACGCAAAGGCAGTGTCTTGGAGCCCCGCGAAACGATCGTCGCTGATGTTACGGGCGACGGTAAGAAGGATCTTGTCTTGCTGGTTCACGACCGCGTGCTCGTGTATCCACAGGATTGAGACGCGGCGCAGCTAAGCGAAAACGTAGCGAGCAAACAGGGCGGGGGATGCGAGCTGTCGACCGTTGAAGGAGAAGCGGTGGTTACCTCGCGTGTTTTGTGCGGTTCGTTCCGTTAGCGCTCACGCATGCATATTTTTCCATTTCGCGCTTTTCACAGTCCGCGCAAATGCTGTGTGTGACTGTTTCGTGCCGTTCGTCGAAATACGCTTCAACCGCTTGCCAGTAGCCGTCGTCCGTGCGGATTTTTTTGCACCAAGCGCACATAGGAATCAGCTTGCTCAGACGGGCGATTTCTTCCGCTTTTTTGGCGGCGAGCTCTCGTTCGGCTTCGATGCGTTCGGTGACATCAATACAGCTGCCGATGTACCCTAGAAAATCTTTCGAATTCGAGAAATACGGCACGCCACGATCAAAGATCCACCGGTAATCACCGTCGTGACGCTGCAGGCGATAGTACATTTCGAAAGCTGTTCGTTGCTCAAAATTCTCGACGTAGATCGCCACGCAGCGGTCGACGTCCTCCTTGTGTACACCCTCCACCCAGCCGTTCCCAAATTCCTGTTCCAGGGAGCGGCCGCGAAAACTCAACCACCTCTCGTTGAAATAGTCGCAGAGTTTGTCTGTGCGGGCACGCCAGATCATAATCGGCGCCTGTTCGGTAATGGCTTGGTATTCGGAGTGGGAGAGCATCGTCGGTGCAGCGTGCCGGTCTGCCCAGATCATCGACCTAGCGATCACCCAATTTAGTGAATAAGCGCGAATTACAGAAGCTAATGGAACCTAGTAGTTGTGCTCGGTAAGGGACGAAATCCTACCTATAGGAAGGGATTTTTGCTCCCGCTTTAATGTGCGTAGCTTTGTCGTTCGCGACTAGAGTAACGTCAGCTGGGAATCATCCGTTTGCTTCACTGAGATTTTCTTCTTCGGCGACGCCTTTGGAGCTGGAAGTTCAACCGCGGTGTCGTCCGATTCCAACTTCGCGAGGATCGTTTTGGCGCGGTCGATGACGCTGAGCGGCAGGCCAGCCAGCCGGGCCACTTGAATGCCGTAGCTGCGATCTGCGGCGCCTGGCACGACCCGGCGCACAAAAACGATGTCATCATTCCACTCCTTGACCGCGACGGAGAAATTGCGAAGGCGATTCAGGTGTTTTTCTAGCTGCGTTAGTTCTTGGTAGTGGGTGGCGAATAATGTGCGCGGGCCTCGGGCCTCGCCCCGGTGCAGGTGCTCGATGACAGCCCACGCGATGCTCAAGCCGTCGTAAGTAGACGTGCCGCGGCCGATTTCGTCCAAGATGATCAGGCTGCGTTCTGTCGCGTTGTTGAGGATGTTTGCCGTCTCGTTCATTTCGACCATGAACGTTGAATTTCCACGTGCGAGGTCATCGCTGGCGCCCACTCGTGAGAAAATGCGGTCGACGAGGCCGACTCTGCATTTTTTCGCTGGAACCCAGCAGCCGATCTGCGCCATCAAAACGATCAACGCGACTTGCCGTATGTAAGTCGATTTACCGGCCATGTTCGGGCCGGTGATGAGCGCGATTTGCAGGTCATCGATGGCGAGACTGGTGTCATTTGGGACGAACTTCTGGCTAGAACCAAGATTCGCGGATGAGATTCGCAGCATTTGCTCAACCACTGGGTGGCGGCCTTCGGCGACTTCGAGAACGTCGCCCTCGTCGATCGACGGACAGCAATAGTCCCATTCGCGGGCGAGCATCGCCCAGCTTGTGAGAACGTCGACTTCGGCCAGCGCGTCGGCGGTCCGTGAGAGTGAAATGGATTCGTCCAACACCGCCGTGAGAAGTTGGCCAAACAGCTCCAACTCGCGAGCGAGCGCGTTTTCCTCCGCGTGGAAAATTTCCTTTTCCTTTTTCTTGAGGTCTTCGGTGACGTAGCGTTCTCCGCCGACCGTCGTCTGCCGGCGGATGTAGTCGGCCGGGACAAGGTGGAGATTGGCTTTGGTGACCTCGATGTAGTAACCGAAATTATTTGTGAAGCGAACCTTTAGGCTCTTGATGCCGGTTCGTTCTTGCTCGCTGCGCTCGAGGTCGGATAGCCAGGTTTTGTTATCCGTGGTAAGCGAACGCAACCGATCGAGCTCCGGGTCGTAACCAGCTCGAATGTAATTCCCGTCCTGCAAGTCCGCAGGCAACTCGTCCGCGAGTGCACGCGCGAGAAGTTCTCGCAGCGCGGGCAAGTCAGTGATCCGACCGGCGACCTCGGCGACCGACGGCGTGCCGATCGAAGACAGCTCGCCGATAATAGCAGGAAGTTGGGCGAGAGTGTCGCGTACGCCGCCGAGTTCGCGTGGATTGCGCAGTCGATTCTGCAGGCGCCCAAGGATGCGTGGTATGTCACGCACTTGTTGAAGTTGTTCTCGCAGTACAGCGATGCTCGGAGAATGCGCGGCAAAATCGCCCACGAGTGTTTGCCGTCGCGTGATCTCCGCGAGTTCGAGTGTGGGCGCTGCCAGCCAACGTTCGAGCAATCGCGCGCCCGCGGCTGTGACGGTGCGGTTGATCGCGTGAATGAGCGAACCATCCCGTTGCCCTCGGGTGGATTCAAAAATTTCCAGATTGCGCAAGGTTGCGGGATCGAGGAGAAGCGTTTTCGTGCTCCGATATTCCTGAAGCCCGCGCAGGTTTTCGGGTTTTGCGCAAAGATTCTCGGTTGCGTAATAAACGAGCGCGCCAGCAGATCCAAGGCCGTGATGATCGTGGGCAATCCCGAAACCTTGGAGGTTTAAAACCCCCAGCGCCGCAGTCACAGCCCGCAAGCCTTCCGCGGTTTCGAAATGATAACCCGGAAGCTCCGTGATGAGTCGCTCGGCGCAAAAATGATGAAGTGCGTGAAGCCCGGTTTGGTCGTGCGGAGCGGATCGCCACGCCTCCAGAGTTTTTTCGACTACGATGATTTCAGCGGGATCGAGCGAGGTGAGTACTGGGAGAAGATTTTCGATGCGCGGATCGGTGGCGATCTTGAATTCGCCGGTCGACAAATCGAGCCACGCCGCGTGAAGGCCGGCCTTGTCGCAGGAAATAGAGCATAGGTAGTGGTTGCGGGCCGCATCGAGTTGATTGGCCGCGAGTGTCGTGCCCGGGCTCAAGATGCGCGTAAGCTGGCGCCTCACGAGTTTCCCGGCCTTAGCTGGTTCCTGCTGATCGCAGATGGCGACTTTCTTGCCCGCGGCCAGGAGCTTGGAAACGTAGTTATCTGCCGCGTGGTAAGGCAGGCCCGCCATCGGATGATCCTGGCGTTTTGTCAGTGTGAGACCGAGAAGGCGTGCGGCAATTTCGGCATCCTCGAAGAATAGTTCGTAGAAATCGCCGAGCCGGAAGAGCAGCAAGGTTCCCCGCGGCAACCCACGCTTCACCTCAAAGTACTGCTGCATCATCGGAGTCATGGACTTCTGCGTCATCATGCTAATCTGGTGGAGCTAAAGGATCCAAATAGGAAGACGGGACGACGGATGAGCGATTGAGGAACTCTCATGACGGGATCCTTTATCTGTGTTGGGCTTTAAATGGGAAGCGAACTTTTGCCCTGTTGCGTACTTAGGAGCGCTCAAATACTGACGCCAGAGCTACTTTCCTCCGAGCTGCTTGCGCTGGACGTGTCGGGCCCGCGCTCACGCAGACGATATGGAGGCAATCGGTATTTCGTCGGCTGAGAGAGGGCGTGAATGGATTCCTTACAGTCGCTTGCAATAACTCGCAGACCCCTAAGGCACTAAAAGAAAAGGACTTAATGTGATATCAGGCACTGCCCAGCCTTTCAACGCTAGTGGCTGTCGGAAAACCTTACAATCTCGGATAGGCACTTGACTGCATTTATTAAAAATATGAATGACGTAAGATCCTAATTAATAATATCTAACGCGATAATTTCATTTTCTTCAAATCATTGGCATGAGGATAGCTATAATATTCGCGTCCAGAAACTCAAAAATTAATGGCATGAAATCATCTATCACTAAATACGCTTTGATCGCAGCGCTGGCGGGGCTTTTCTCTGCTGCAAAAGCTGACACTTTGATGTTGTCGACCAATAGCAGCTATTCTGTGGGCGACGGCGGCGCGTTTGTTGCGCAAGTCCTCAGTGGTTCGATCACAAATTCGGACTACTCAGGCGCTGCCAAGATCGGCTCCAATGGCTTTCTTACATTCTGCCTCGAAGATAACGAGGTATTTGCACCGGGCGGCTATTACAACTACGTCGTCAACACGGGAGCGGTCAACGGCGGCGTGAGTGGCCAGACCTCGCTCAACTACGACGGTGTGTCCAATGGCACAGCTTACATCTATTCCAAATTCGCGCAGGGTGCTTTAGGTGGTGTGGCTGGTTTCACTTACGGCACTGGTGCGACTGGCTACGGTTACTTGCAGAACGCGATTTGGAATCTCGAAGGCGAAATTCCCACCGAAAACGCTCTCGCTGCCTGGGTGAAGGCCAATATTCCAAACTGGAACAGCGATAGCAACGGCTCGAGCGGCGTTTATGCGCTTAACCTGACCTATCCAAATGGCGGTCGTGCGCAGGACCAGCTCTACTTCAAAGTTCCCGAGCAAGGTTTAACCATCGCTCTTCTGGGACTCGGATTGGTAGGTCTGGCTAGCTTCCGTCGTATGATGGCAAAGTAATTTTGCCCCAGTGAACTAGTTTTTTGAACGCCCGGGAAACCGGGCGTTTTTTTATTGCCTCTCGTGATATCGTGATAACGAACCGCTCAGCATGCCTGTGTGAGTTGAAGCTCGCAGGCGCCCCGGCAGCTGGAAAACCTAAAAGTTCAGTCTAAACAACCAGTCAACCGTTAGTCTTTTTCGGCATCCGTTTTCTGGATACCGAGTTTCTCCATGAGTTCGTAAAAGGTGGGACGGCTGATGCCCAGTTCGTTGGCGGCGGCAGAGATCTTGTTGTTGTGCCTGCGCAGGGACTGCTGGATCATTTCCCGCTCTAGCGCTTCGCGCGCTTCTTTGAGAGTGCCTCCGCCCCGAGTTGTCGCCGAAACATCGCCGAGTTCGAGGTCGGCTGAAGTCAGGCGTTTTTCGCCGCCCATGATGACAGCGCGTCGAACTCGGTTTTGGAGTTCTCGGATATTGCCCGGCCATTCATAGCGTTGGATCGCCTTTTGTGCGTCCGGAGAAAAGCTCAGCCCCGACTTTCCGCTTTCACGTGCAAATTGCTGAAGAAACGATTGGGCCAAAAATAAAATGTCTCCGCCTCGGTTGCGGAGAGCTGGCAAGACGATTTGCACGACGGCGAGGCGATAGAAAAGATCCTCACGAAAGGTGCCTGCTGCCATTCCTTTTTTGAGATCGGCGTTGGTTGCGGCGACGACCCGTGTATCGACTTGTATTTCTTGTCGGCCGCCGACGCGCTCGATGCAGCGTTCCTGTAGAAAACGCAGCAGCTTGACTTGGATGGGCAGTGGGATCTCGCCCAATTCATCAAGGAAGAGGGTGCCGCCCTCAGCCATCTCTATGCGTCCTTTGCGTTGGGCGTGGGCACCGGTAAATGCCCCTTTTTCGTGTCCGAAGAGTTCGCTTTCGATGAGTGTTTCCGGGATCGCACTGCAATTGATCGCCACAAATGGGCCGTTTTTACGTGAGCTCCTGTTATGAATGGCGCGAGCCGTCATCTCTTTTCCTGTGCCGCTTTCCCCCAAAATCAGAACCGGCGCATCGACGGTGGAAACCTTACGGATCGCGTCAAACACGACCTGCATCGGCGCGCTCGTACCAAGGATTCCGTCGAAAGTGTCGTTTTGCAGGCGGGTTTGGAGGTCCCGATACTCACGTTCAAGCTGCGCGACATGATAGCAGCGCTTCAGGAGCAGCTTGAGCTCGTCCATATCGAGTGGTTTGCCCAAAAAGTCGTAGGCGCCCGCGCCGACGGCCTGTAGCGCGTTCGTTTTTTCTCCCTGGCCGGAAATAATGACGACCTTAGTCAATGAATCCTGTGCGAGAAGTTCGCTGAGAGTGGCAAGCCCTTCAGTGGGAGCCGAGGGGTTTGGCGGGAGACCGAGATCGAGCAGCACGGTTGCCGGTTTAGCGGTGCGAGCTAGTTCCAGGGCTTGGTTGCGGTCGCCAGCTTGAAGGATGTCGTAGTCTTGAATCAGCGCCCATTTCATTTGGGTGCGGATCTCTTCATCGTCGTCGACAATTAGGAGCTTTGGTTTCATCGCGTGCCTGGTGGGAAGGGAAGGAAGATACGAAAAACGGTGCCATGACCAGGAGTACTTTCAACTGATATGCGGCCGCTGTGTGCCTCGACGATCATCTTGCTTTGAAACATCCCAATGCCGAGGCCATTCTTTTTTGTCGTTTGGAAAGGACGGAAAAGGGATTTGCTCAGGAATTCCGGGCTCATACCGCAGCCGTTGTCGGAGGCGGTGATCACGGCGAAATTACCTTGCTGAGATGTCAAAAGCCGCAGTTTCCCTTCGCCCGCAACCGCTTCGCGGGCGTTCAGCAAAATATTTGTCAGAACCTTGCCTAACTGATCGGAATCGACTAACAACTGCGGCAGTGGCTTTAGGTCAGTTTCGACAGTGAAATCAGGGCCAGGCGCAAATCCGTTGAGCGCAGCCAGGATGATCTCGTTAAGGTCGCTATTCGTGGGGTGGATTTTGAGTTCCTGGCGCAGTTCGCTCAGCCGACTGATAAGGTTGTTGATGTGAGCCACCGATTTGCCCACGCCTCGCAATGCGTCCTGCCGAAACTCTGGGTCGTCAAAATGGTTCGGCAGATTTTGCAGCATCAAGCTGAGCGTTGAGGCGGCATTTTTTAAATCATGCACGAAGAACGCAGCCATGGTTTGAAATGCCTCGTGTTCACGCGACTGCAAAAGCCGTTGGGAAAGCCTGACGTTGAGCAGACCTGAAGCGACGTGCTCGGCAATGGATTTTAGGAGATCGAGGTCTTGTAAAGTGAAGGACGTGCCGCTGATCCGATCTCCGAGCATGATGAAGCCGAGGACTTCCCCTCTTGAAACGATCGGCGCGCACACGCGATTTCCTCCTTTGTGAAAGGCGGTGGGGTGGCACCGCCTGAGAACCACTGCCCACATCTCGCCGTTTTTCTCGATCTCTATGGGGTCGCTGTTGCCCACCAATTGCTTTGCGACAATGGAAGCGCCAGCCGAGTCGGGCTTGACCTCATTTGCCTTGTCAGGCGAAAGGCACGTTGATGCAGCGAGTTCGAATTCGCCGCGACGATCATCGAAGACCCAGAGGGAAACGCCAAGGGATTTGAAAATATCAGCAAGCAATATGACGACCGCTTGGCTGAAGTCGTTTTGCTCGACCAGAGACGCGGTGCCTTCGGTAAAGCGGCGCCAAACAGCCTGGTAGTCGTGGAACGGGCGCTTGAAATGGCGGCTTATCAATCTTCTGACGTGTAGTTGCACTCGGTCCGACTGCAAAAAGACCGCGAGGCACACGATTGCCACGAGGATGATGAACGCTTTGAGCGCGAAGGCCTCGGGACCGCCAAAGCGAGCGAGGAGCGAGGCGAGCACCCCGACGATAAACAAATAAACGCCCGCAAAAATAATCACGAACGAACCTTGCAGCACGGCTTGCGATGGATGGATGCGCAACACCAAGGGCTCGGTGCGGAAGATCGAACGAAGGATCAGGACGGATGCGACGATCAGGGCGCAGGAGTCGAGGGTTTCGACAGTCGGCGTAATTTCCCGATAGAGCAAAGTTTGGGTCGTGGTGAAAAGGCGTATGACGAATGCCACGCCAGCGCCCATTAGCATGAATTTTATGCGCCATCTAATCAGCCCGACCGAGGCGCGAAAGCTGCGTTCCAGATTTACCAGAACAAAGATCGCACTTAATAGGAGGAGAAGTTGGTTGATGGCGCCGAGATCGCTCAGCACGAGATGGAGTTTGGTCGTGCCGAGGTAGGAGGGCGTGGGCAGGCTTGTCGGGAAAAACGTGGCGAGACACACAGGCAACACGAATGCGGCGACGAGCAGCCACCTCCGGCGCAAAATGCATTCACGCGCGTTTTCCCGGGCGTAGGTGAGGCTGAAGAGGATCCAAGTTCCGGGGAGGAGTGCCGTTCCGAGGCCGCTTAAATGCAGCCAAAGACTCAGATGCTCGGTCGCCTCTGCATGGTGAATAAGTCCCCAGAAAACTCGCTCGGTCGCGAATGCCAGCATGCCGCCCGCAAAGGACCACAATCCAATCGATCGATTTGCCTGCAGTGCCCCGACAATCGCCAGGATTCCTGCTCCGGCGGCACTGAGAAACGCGAGCGTTTCGGCGGCATTCATGTCGAAATGGTCGAGGCGGTGAGTGCCTACTTCAAGGCGTCGATGTTTCTACGGAGTTCGTTTGCAGCATCTGGAGCGAGGCCCGCGCTGACGGCTTTGGTCAGTGAAAGGCGCGCGGCCGCTTTGTCTCTGGCTTGCAGTTGTGCAAGAGCCAGATTGTAGAACAATTCTGCGTCGTTGGGCCGTGCGATAGCTGCTTGTTTTAGCAAGGTGATGGCGCGGTTGGCGTCACCGCCCTTGCGTTGGAGCATGATTCCGAGTGCGCGTGCGAGATCAACGTTGTCCGGCTGGCCGGCGCGAGCTTGCTGGGCAAGTTCGAGGGCTTTGGAGTCGAGGCCTGGTTGTGCCGCTGCAAGGATCGCAATGCGAATCTTGGCTGGCGTGAAATCGGGAAAACGAGCGACGACCTTTTCGTACGCGGCCCGCGCGGCCGCTGGATTGCCTTCCAGTTCGTCGAGTGCGGCTTGGGCCATCAGGGCAGGCGCAAATTGCGGATCTGTCGAAAGCGATTGCTGGACGCGGTCCCTGTCGGCAAGGGACGGCGCTTTTGCGACAGCTAATAGAGCGAGGGCCTTGCGGCAAGAGAGCGAGGTTGCCTCTTGTGATTTGTTGGGTATGTCCGATTCGGACGCTGATTGGAAAACGGCCGTCGCCTCTTCTATGCGCCCGACGCTATAGAGAGCCATGCCCGCGTCGTAGAGGAGCGCAGGATCGTTCGGAAGGTTCTGCGCCGCTTCCTGGAGAAGGCTGGCTGCCCAGAGGTGATCACCGGCTTCAAAAGCTATACGTCCGAGCGCGCCCGCGGTTCTGGGGTTGTCAGGGTCGATCTTCCTCGCGGCCTTGGCACATTCCAACGCCTTGGCGGTATCGTTTTGATCTGCATAGAGGCGCCCTAGGGAAACTAGGGGAGCGGCTACTCCAGAGTTGGCGGCGGCAGACTTGCGCAGGGTGGCGATCGCTTTTTCGACGGAACCCTCGCGTTGTTGAAGGGCAGCAAGTTTGGAGAGGGCCACTGGATCGTTCGGATAGTTAGACAGGACTTTGTCCAAAATTGCCCTGTCTTGTTCTGGATTTGCAACGGGATCGAGCGAGAGCAGCGCCAGGCGGAGGCGAGCGTCGTCGCCCTCGGGGAAATTGGGGTTCAAATCGATGGCTGCTTGCAAGGCAACGCGGGCTGGTTCTTCCGCCCCCGTCATGTAGCGCGCCATGCCCAAATGGTAGTGAATAACGGCTGAATCGGGGAGTTTTGCCGCGCTTTCCTCGAGCAAACTGAGAGCCCAGCGATACTGGCCCTTTTTGACGAGTATCCATGCCAGAGTGTCGGCGGTGTGTGGTTCCTGAGGCATCAACTCACGCGCTTTTTGCGCAGCGGCTTGTGCCTTGGCGGGATCGTTCAAGTGTTCTGAATAAATCACTGCGACGTTGTTGAGGGCACTTCCCAGACGAGGATTCAGCGCGATTGCTTTTTCGTAGGCGTCGCGTGCGGCGGCGTATTCTTGGCGTTGTTCGCGGATTTGCGCGAGGAGCAGCCAAGCCCCCAGATCGCGATCGTTTTTTGCAACGAGGGAATTGAGGTTTTCAATCGCCTTCTGGTCTTCGTTGTTCCTAAGGTAAAGTTGGGCAAGCAGGAATGCGGCCTCGGCGTTGTCTGGTTCGGCATTTATCGTTTTGCGCAGTTCCTCGATCGCACGAGCGGGTTCATTTTTCGCGAGAAGAAGTTTCGCGAGCAAAAAGCGTGTACGAGACGACGACGGATCGCGCGCAAGTTCGGTTTCAACGCGCTGGAATGCGGCGTCAAATTTTTGCTCCACCACGTCTAGCGCGACGATGCGTTCAAGCGCTGGCAAGAAACCGGGCGAGCGCTCCAGTGCTTGTGCAAACGCGCGCCGCGCGTCGGTGAGTTGCTTGTTCTGAAAAAAAACCAAGCCCGTAAGAAATGAAGTCTGGGGACTGCCGGGGAAATCAGTTTCGATCTGCCGGTAAACTTGGAGGGCTTCGTCGAAGTTTCTTTGTTGGCGGTATCCCTCAGCGAGTAGAAGCCGGGGTTGTAGCAATCGTGGTTGTTTGGAAACAACGGGCCTGAGCAGCGCTAGGGCGGAAGCAGGGTCCCCGCTTCGCAGATACACATTCGCGAGCGCCATCGTCGCTTCAATATTCGACGGCGCGAGGACCAGCGCCTGGCGTAAACTGGCGCTGGCACGTGCGGTGTTGCCCGTGGCAAGATAGGCTAGCCCAAGTTGGAGGTGAGCTGGAGCAATTCTGGGGTAATTTTTGAGAAGGCGTTCGAATTCTTCGACTGCTTTCTCGGGTGTCCCGCGGGCGAGTGCCAGTCGGCCGCGAGCGAGCATTCCCTCGAGTAGCAACGGATCGCGCGTGGAAACCTTGTCGAGGTATTGGCTGCACGCTTCGTAGTTCTTCTCCAGCAAGGCCACCTCGGCCAGCAGCGTCCACGGCATGAGCCAGTCGGGCGAGGTCTTGGTCTGCTCTTCAAGGAATTGTTTTCCAGCCGCCAAGTCCCCGTTCTGTATTTTGAATTGGGCGAATTGCAGGCGCCTGGGCGAGCGGGCGGGAGAATTTTCCGCGGCGAGGCGGTAGGCTTTTGATGCCTCCTCCAACTTGTTTTGAGCCCATAAAATAGAGCCAAGGCCGGCGTGTGCCGCCGCGAATTTGGGGTTGGCGGTGAGTGCTTTGGCTAGCAGTTCTTGCGCTGCTGCGGTGTCGCCGCTGCGGAGTTCAAGCAGGCTGAGCGCTGTGAGCACGGCAGGTCCGTCTTTTGCTGATGGAGGAAGGTTTCGGAGACGACTTTTAAGATTGGAGATTTCTGCTGGATTGGTGGCAGCCGCGGCGAGGATCAGCGGGACTTCCTCGTTTTGTGGTTGCCGCTCGAGAACGAACGAGGCCGCGGCCCGGGCATCCTTTAGGTTGCCAACGCTTAAGTTGATCTGGGCGAGTTTAGTTTGCAGCTCAAGGTCCTGCGGTAAAAGTTCCGCGGCTTTGAGGATAAGAGGGATGGCGTGGCCGATACGCCCCTGTTCGGCATAGATGATTCCCAGGTGTCCGATCGCCTCCGCATTCTGAGGTTCGATCTTCATCACGTTCTTGTAATGAATTTCGGCTTCGTCATAGCGGCCGTTTTGAAAGCTTTGTTCAGCCTGTTTCAAATAGCGGGCTTTTTTGGCAGCGGGTGAGCAGCCGACGAGTGCGAGAGCGGTCGCCGCAACAAAGAACAACACGACAGAACGGACGATGGGTTTCATGTGCTGGTGGGATGTTTCGCCCTAAGGGCGTTGCGCTCCGATCGTATGAGCCACGTGAGAAGCGCAAAAAAAGGGATTAATGAAAGTGAAAAGAAAATCGGACCGCCGTGGTGGTGAATATAGGAATCGATCATGTGCGGTCCCTTGCGGACACACAACTCGCCAATTACAAAGACCCGAAAACCATTCCGAAGGAGGGCGAGTGGTATCACAGCGACAGCGAGCACGATTCTCCGCAGGTTCGACCGCAGAATTAGCTGACCGCTCACTACGCTGATGATAAATAATACAAGACTGGAGTGAATGCCGCTGCACTCGGGGGCGATTTGTATGGTGATTCCTGGTAGCTGAAAGACGAGGCCATCGGCAAAAACGGTGGTTCCTGCGAGGGAAAAAAGCCCGCGCGCCACGAAAGCCGAACCATGCTGAAGGATTGTTTCGGTTCCCTGTTCCGCAAAGGTTGGCAGCGGCACCATGAAAACAAGCATGGCGAGGGGAAAGGCCAGCGCCCTCGTGCGTGGACGACCTAACAGCCAGGAACAAATCGCAAGTTCGATGAGGAGCCACGACGCCGTCGTCATCGCCAGCCCATCGGCCACGGCGAGTGATACGTCGGAGAATTTGAGGCATCCATACGCACCGAGGGTGATCAATCCCAGAGCGGCGAAGAGTATCGCCAAAGAGCGGTCGGGGTGAGCGACCGCGGGGAGATTTGGCTGCTGCTGGCGGAAAAAGTAGAAGCTAATCAGCGGAATGAGCAGGATGTGAGAGTAGAGGCGGCTCTGAAGAGAGAATTGGAGAAGGCTGAGAAGTGGCAGGCTGTACAACAAAGTCGCTCCAAGCGCGGCTATATAGAACCGTCGCAGCGCTGCCCGGAGATCGAGAGCGATTGGCGAAGGCGACAGGGGCGTCATCAGTTGTGCCAGTTAAAAGAGCAGGAATTTGCCCTACTTAAAAGTTATAGCCGAGCTCCACGCTATACTGGTTGGTGGAAAACTTATACGCGAGAATGTTGGAAGCGTTGCTTGAGTATTGATAGCTTAAGGCCACATGCAGCTTGGTGAATAGAGGCGTGTGCAGCCCCAGATTGATCGTATCCGTCGTGTCCTTACGCGAAGTGGAAAGATCCTGGCGGGTGGATTTGTAGTCGGTCTCTTGACGGCTGCAGGCTGCGGTGGCGCTCAGACGTTTGACGAGCGTCTTCTCAATGGTGAATCCGTAGGCGGTGACAACAGTGATGAGATTGTCGTAAAGGGAAGTGGAAGATGAGCGTGAGGCGGAAAGGCTCATCCGTGTTAACTTGGAGGGGATGTAGTTGAGCGATCCGTTGAACACTGGGTTGTGATCGTTGAGTGGAATTTTGCTGTACACATGGCGTGTTTCGTAGCCGACCTCCGCGCCAGCGTTGAAAGTGTCGATCGGCTTCCAGGTGAAACTGCCGAGATATTGAAGCGCTCCAATATCGGGCGACTTTGGAAGCGCTGTGTAACTATATTGGGCGCCGACCGCGGCGTCGAAGTGCTGAGCGCTCTTTCGATGCACCATTTCGCGCGCACTCCAAGTCTTTGGATCGGCGTAGAGATCGTTGTACGTGAGGCTCTGGGAAAGTGTCGTGTCCAGGGAATAACCAGGTGCTACACTCCGGAGCACGTTGAACGTCGAGTTGTGCGTGGTCTGGCGCGTTTGGGCGCTGGTCTCGATGAGGGAGGAGTCTGTGCGGGTGTAGTCGTGCCCGGCGAAGAATTGCCAATCGTGATATTGGGTCTGCCAATTGATCCCCCCTGACTGGTCGACGCCGTTCCGAAACTCGTTATTGGAATAATGATTTCGCATCCAAACGTAGCGGAGCGACAGATGTTGTCCCCATTGGGCTGCGATGCCCGGGGAAACGCTGGTGATGCTTGTCTTCGATTTTCGACCCGGCTGAACCTGGAGTCCGTCAGTCGTGAGATATCGGACGGATACCTGAGGATGCAGGACCAATGCATCCCAGGAAAAAAAATTGGATGTCGAGGTTGGATTGGTTACGGGTGGCATCAGCGACGTGGCCGGATTCTCCACCGGTGTCGTGAGGTTGGCGTCGTTGACCGCTGGGGCGACCATGGATTGCGCTGGCAGCGTCTGGACTGTTCCCGACGCGAGGACTGCTAAAAGGAAGGCGCGAAGAAAAAGAACGAGCGGATTGGAAGATTGAGCTGGGTGGAGTTGCATGGCAGTTCTGGAGGGAAATATAGGTATTCGGGCGAGGGGACAGCAACCAGTAACCGTCCCGAAAAAGCACTAGATTGGCGTGAATCTTCAGGGAAACGCGCGTGCTGGGCAAAATCGTTGGTGGGCGGCGTACTCACTCGCCGCTGCCCATGCGATGGCTGCTCGATTTCACCGCGCACACGATGAGAACGGCTCGATGGGCAAATTGGGGAGCCTGGCGAAGGCTTTGAAGAGGAAATTTCGCGGCCGTAGCTGTTTTCCAGCTGCGCTTCGGTTCAATTCCTCGTTAGTCTCATTTTGTTTGATTCTCCTGTATGCAACGCCGTGACTTGCGACATGGGTCCGCCTAGTCGAAGTGAATGCCTTTCAGAAAACCGAATTGTCGATGTATGGTTTTCGAAAGTTGCAGTGGCTCCTGAAGAGGCGTCGAGGCTGAGCGAACGGCTTTCTCAATCAGAAGTAGACAGAGCAGCACGTTTTCTCCGTGTCGAAGATCGAATGAGATATCTGGCCGCGCACGATATGCTTCGGCGAATACTGGAATACTATCTCGCAGTTCCGGCCAAAGATCTGGTTTTTCGTGAGAACAAATTCGGTAAGCCTGAAATTGCGAACCTGCCTTGCGGGGGCAGGCTTGCTTTCAATCTGGCGCATTCTGGAGATTTTGCCGTTCTGGCGGTGGGCCGGGACCTTCAAGTGGGTATCGACATTGAAGAGATATGTTTGGGATCTGATTTCATCGAAGTGGCCGAACGTCTTTTTTCCGAACCCGAGGTCGAAGACCTGAAGAAGGTTCCTCCCGAAGAACAGCCCGAACTATTTTTCCGATACTGGACCCGCAAAGAGGCTTACGTGAAAGCGCGGGGAGAAGGATTGAGCTGTTCCCTGCGAGATTTCTCGGTTTCGGGCACGCCTCCTTTGCAGCGCTGTATCAACAACCATCCTGATGAGGTAAAGCAGTGGAGTATATTCGATCTAGATATAAATGAAGGTTATGCTTCAGCGCTGGCCACGGAAGGCTGTGTAGAAAAGATAACCGTGAGAGACTTTTCGACGAATCGCGTGATCTCCAGCCTCTAGACGTGTCCGTTGACGTCTCTTTACAGCGATGCCCGCACGAAGGTGGATTTAGTTACTTTAATGGGTTCGGTGAAATTTTTTCCTTCAGCTGGAGCGCGAGTTCTTTTGCGTAAGGGGAAACCAGCATTGCGTGGGGATTGACCGGTAGTTCGACGATCTCAAGTTTGCCCTTTGCGAGCTCGCCCCAGCCCATTTGGGGATCCGCCATGAAACTGTAGTTTTTACGTGGTCGATATAGGGTCACGGTGCACTGCGTTTCCTTTGGTATATATTTCCAGCCTGCGTCATGGTTGATTTCCATGATCGTGTCGGTGCTGGCAAGGGACTGCGCCTTTCGTGCGAATATTGAACGCCATGTTTGACGAACCGCTTCGAAGCTAGCCTCCACCGCCATGCGAAACTTTTCTCGGAGATAAGCGCGAAGGTCTCTCAGTGAAAGCCGGAGAAGGGTGCCGAGGTGAAACGCGATTTTTTGACGGAGAAATGAAAGGTTTTTAAAACGACTTCGCGAGCGGTCTACGAGGTGCAGGTTAAAGGTATCAAGGAGCGCAACCAGTCCAACATCGCGACCTTGCGCGTGCAGCTGGCGAGCCATCTCGTAGGCGATCGTGCCACCCATACAGTATCCAGCGAGGTGGTAGGGACCGACTGGTTTAAGAAGTCGAATCTCGCGAATATAGAGCTCGGCCATCTCTTCGACGGTTCGGAGCGGAGCCGTGCGATGATCGAGACCGCGCGATTGGAGACCGTATACGGAAATGTCGGGGGCAAGCGCCTCAGCGACTTCACGATAAAGCAGCACATTCCCGCCGCCGCCATGAATCATGAATAGCACAGGTCTGCCTGCGACTGGCTTGATTGGCACCAACGAATTCCACTCGCTCGCATCCGAGTTGGGATCGCTGAGAAGCGCGGCCAAGGTGACTACAGTCGGAGCTTCAAACAGCCGCGCGAGCGGAAGACGTCGGCCGGTCTCGCGCTCGACTCTGGACATCAAGCGGACAGCGAGTAGAGAGTGCCCGCCGAGATCGAAAAAGCTTTCATCCACCGAAACATCGGGTACGCCTAAGACTTCCTTGAAAATGGTGACGAGCTTATCCTGCAAAGCGTTGCTGGGTCGAACCATCTCTTTGGTCTTAAGCGAAGGGATGGCTTCGGGATTTGGCAGCGCGTTGCGATCAATTTTACCGCTTGGTGTTAGCGGTATGGATGCCAAGGGGACGAACACCGATGGTATCATGAACTCTGGAAGAGCGCGTGTCAGGTGGGCGCGGAGTTCGCCCATCGGCATTGGAGTGTCGTTGTGGGGAACGAAATAGGCGATGAGGCGTTTCTCGTCGTAAGCGTCTCCGCGTGCGACCACGACTGCTTGGCGAATGGCGGGGTGAAGGGCGAGTTGGTGCTCGATTTCGGCTAGTTCGATTCGGTGCCCTCGCAGCTTTACCTGATGGTCGAGACGGCCGAGGCAGGTGATGGTGCCATCGGGGCGAAATCGGGCGAGATCACCGGTTCGGTAAAGACGTTCGCCCTCGCGAAAAGGATGGAGAATGAAGGACCGGGCGGTGAGGTCGGGCTGGTTCCAATATCCGCGGGCGAGGCCGGCTCCGCCGAGATAGAGTTCCCCGGCATGGCCGATGGATAAAAGTTGTTGATTCTCGTCGAGAATGTAGGCCTCGGTGTTGTCGATTGGGCGGCCGATGTGGATGTCATCAGGATCGGTCACGCGGCAGCAGGTCGACCAGATGGTGGTTTCCGTCGGGCCGTACATGTTCCAAAGTTCTTTGGTTCTTGGAACAAGTTCGCGCGCGAGGCTGGAGGGCAGAGCTTCGCCACCGCACAGGGCCCTGAGCGATGGCGTGCCTTTCCAGCCGGAGGCGAGCATCAAGCGCCAAGAGGCGGGCGTGGCTTGCAGCACAGTGATCCCGTGCTGGTCGATTTTGCGGACCAGGGCCTCGCCGTCGGCCGCGGTTTCCCGGGTGGCGATGACGATTTTTGCCCCGCGCGAGAGAGGGAGGAAGAGCTCGAGGCCGGAGATATCGAACGACAGCGTGGTGACTGCGAGCAAAGTGTCGTCCGGGTTCAAGCCCGGTTGCCGCTGCATCGAATGCAGGAAGTTGACCACTGCGCGGTGGGGGACGGCGACGCCTTTTGGCCGGCCGGTGGAGCCGCTCGTGTAAATGATGTACGCGAGGTTATTGGAGGTAGTGGCTGGTTTATCTACGGTCGGCTGCGTGGCGGACGATGGCAGTTCCTCAAGCAGTAGCGCCTCGGCGGTGGTTTTGGGCAGGGTCGCAGCGAGGTGCCGTTGGGTGACGATGATCCGGGTCCGCGAGTCCTTCAGGACGTAGGTGATGCGGTCGGCCGGATAGGCCGGATCGAGCGGCACGTAGGCTCCGCCGGCCTTGAGAATGCCGAGCACGCCGACGACCAGCGCGGCGGTGCGCTCGAGGCAAAGGCCCACGGGTTCATCGGCCGCGACACCGCGGGCCCGGAGGCTATCGGCGAGGCGGCTGGATCTGGCGTCAAGTTCGGCGTAGGTGAGCCTCTCGTCGCCGGCGACGACGGCGATGCGATCGGGTTGGGCTGCCGACTGTTGTTCAAACAGTTCGTGGATGCAGAGGTGCCTTGGGTAGTCGCGTGCGGTGTTGTTCCACTCGACGAGGAGTTTGTTGCGCTCCAGCTCAGTCAGCATGGTTGGGAGCGAGTGAGGGTTGACGGGAGCATTTGCAATATGGCGAAGATTGGCTGGCGAGAAGCCAAGATAGAGGGTGCAGCTCGGTGGGCAACACGGACTTGCGGGGGCCTGTGTGCTGCGGAAACTGCAGGGGACTGCCACACCTCCGGCATCGTCAACGCCGGGCAGGATCGCGTCGCTCAAGTCGACGGGTGGGTGCGCGTACTTTATAGCCGCGCCGCGAGGTATTTACCGTGAGCTTTTCGTCGGTTTTGACGAAAAGTTCGGGGCTAATTCTAGCCGGTGGAACTTCAGCTGGCGTAGCGACGGCGGAATAGTCCGAGGCCGAGGAGCCCGGCTGCGAGCAGGCTCAAAGTTGCAGCGGTGTCCGGAACCCGGGTGGGGTTGCCGATGGTGATCGTACCGCTGGTTTTCGGAGTCTGGTCGGCCGGTCCGCGATCATAGTAGCTGTACGCCTGGAAGCTATTTTCCGAGGCCTCCATGAAAAATCCGCCGACATCAAACGACCAGGAAAAGCCGGTGACACAGCCGTTTTCGATCATGAGTTTGCCTGGGTTTATCGGGGTGTCAGTAAATGCTTGGTAGGAACCTTTGTCGCCGAAGGCGAGGGTGTAAGAGATGGGCGTTGTTTGACCGGAGGGGGTCCACTCGAAGTGAGCTTCGTCGGCGAAAGGGACGTAGAGTGTGCCGCTGAGGGACAAATTGGTGGGTGTCGTCGGGTACCAGTGCGAGGGCGCACAGTAGTAGCCATTAATGCTGGTCGAGTCGTAGGCATAGCAGCCGACGAAGGTCTGTCCGACAAAGAATTGTGGATCGTTGGTCTTCGTGATGGTCTGCGTGATCGTGCCGAAGTAGGTATCGGCAAAAACACCGGCCAGTGAGGAGACGTAGAGAATTACGAGAGCAGCCGCCTTTTTCATAACTTGGTTTCCGGATTTATCCTTAACCGCCACAAAATTCAGCAAGCTGTGTGCCGAAAAGCGGCCTGATTTTTACAATCGATGGTGCTCAACCATTTGCAGTTGGAATATTCTTGGTTGTGTGCGGCAGCCACGAATAAGGTTCTTCAGAATTGTAAGGTATTCCGACGGTTTGTCGGAATGTTTGATATCTTCGGCGCGTGTGAAAAAGGGGCGCAAACGAACCCCGTTGTGTCGCTGGAGAGGGCCCGTATGTTTGGATGTAGGCGCGGGTTCGGTGTGTTGGAGGTCGGACGCCTCCGCTGCGCTACAGGACGATTTTCCGGCCGTAGAAACCCTCGGCGTAACGACAGCCGCTCTCAATCCCGCGGATGCGCATGAGCGAGTAGAAGAGGTCTTCGCTGAACCAGTGCTTGGTCTGCTGGGTTTTGAAGTGCTCCATCAGCAAGTCGACTTTGTGTTTCGCCTGCTCGGGCGTGAGTTCGACGTAGAGATTGGGCACGCCGAGGTCGCCATCCCACTTCGGGATTTCGTACTCGAAGATCAGGTGGTTGCGAAACGTGTTCCACGCGAGATCTGAAAGAACCCGGTGGTCCTGATGGCGATCCTCACGCGTGTGCGTGAAAATGATATCGGGGTCGAAATTTTTCCGGATTTCTTCGAACAACTCTTTAATCTTGTCCCATTCCGTCGGAAAGTAGCTTTCGCGAAACGAGGCGCCGATGCGGATGTTCTTTTCGGAAACGTTTTTCAGAAACGCTTTCGCGCTGTTTTCCGCCTCTTGTGTGCGCAGGCCTGGCGCGCTGAAGACCACCCAGTGTACGGAAAGATCGGGGCGCGCTTCCGCGAGTTTCAGGAGCGTGCCGCCCGCGCCGATTTCGATGTCATCGGAGTGCGCGCCAAGGCAGAGGATCTTTTTTGCGTGACTGAGGGGGAGTTTGATCATGGCTGTTCTTTTTGAAACGTGATGTCTGTAACGCCGGGAGGATTAAGTTTGGCCGAGACATCGTCTAGGAACAATGCCCAGTCGTCGGAAGAAGGCGTTTTGAGTGTCTCGACACGCATGTTGGCGAAGGTGCCTGCATCGTGTACGGCGCCCGTTCTCGGGTCGAGCCATGAAGCACGAAGCGAAGCGGCTCGCAAACGAGAGAAGTCAATTTCAACGGTGCCTCCCGTGGGCAGGTAGATGACGGCGCTTCTGGAATCGTCGGTCACAACTGCACTGCGCCGGACTCCCTCGGCAACCAATCCTGACACCAGCAATCCCGCATCCGATTGCGGGACGAATTTTTCCCAGCGACGTGAGCGCAGGCATCGATAAAGAATGCTCTGGTAACGAGCGCCCGGGGAACAGAGCGCTTGTTCCCAACCTGGGTCAAAGAGCCAAACAGGGCGGTTGCCGAAAAACTGTCCGCAAACTCCCGAAAGCGCCGCGGCCCACGATAATCGCCGAACATCGTCGGCATTTTTGCGATCCCAATCATTTTCATAGTGGGTCTCTAAAAGGAAGGAGGGACGGATCGGTTCGGCATTGTAGGCGTTGAGGCATTCCTGAGGAATTGCGACGTAACTGTAGACCGAGTTCAGAGACAACCAGTCGTATTGGCCGTAAACCATGGCGCCTGAAGTCTCATGTAAGCAGTGGCCGGTCCAAAGCCTGTCAGAGGCGAATTTGCGAATGCCCTCCACCATGGCGAGGACTTGTGGGCGAACTTCATCGGGATTTCGGTCTCCGCCTGCGACCCAAACGATGTTTTTGAACTTACCGTAACGACGCCCAACGTACTCTCCGTAGAGTCGCAGATTTTCCACGTCGTTGACTTTCAACTCGTCGTACCAACCCTCCGTTTTCCCGGGCAGCCCCAGGTAACAGGGGACAAAAAAAACCGCCAAGCCCAGCTCTTCAGCCTTTTTAAGAATCAGGTCGGCGTGGGCAAAGTAACGTTCATCAGGTTTGGAGAAATCTCCTGGTTTGGTAAATGGGCCGACGCCATCGCGATTGAACGGCGGCCCGTAGCGGTTTTTACCACCCGCGTAATAGTGCTCGATCAACGAGATGATAACCGCGTTGAAGCCCTGTTGCTTGCGAGCGGTTAGGTAGGTAATCGCCTCGTCTGTAGTAAGGCCGACGATGCTGGACCAGCCGGCATCGCCGTGGATCAGAAAACGCTTTCCCTCTTGATCGGTGAGATAGCGGCCCGAGGCGTCGATTTTTAGGGGGTAAACCCAACGCTCGTCGGGCATGCCCGGCGTTGGATTGAACAGAGGCTCTTCGCGGACATCACAGGACTCTCGCGCGCAGCTGCAAAAAAAGAAAACTGGAACGAGGAAGAGGACGAGGGAAAAGGAACGCATTAAGGGCAACTTTCAGATCTTTCTTGCGACAGCGATGCGGACTGCACCCAAGCCGACGATTTCCTTCAAGCGTTTTAGCCAGCGCTTGGGAATGACCATGCCGAACAGTCGATTAAGTTTCCATGAATTGAGGATGCGGAGGAAACCTTTGTCGCCCGAGGGTACGACAGTGTAGGTGCGGACCACTTCGAAACTATTGCGCTCCAGAAGGGAGAGCAGCTCCGAACGGGAGAGCCATTTTCTTGCTTGGCCCTCAGCTGGCGCACCGATCCAACTGAGGCGCGAGTAGACGATCGGGTTTACTGTGGTCATGAACAGGTAGCTTCCACGGGCTAGAAAAGAGCGGATTTTGGCGATGGCGGCGTCTTGGTCCCGAAACACCGCGATGGCGTCAATAAAGACGGCGAGATCAAAACTGTCTGTTGGGTTCCAATTCAAAAAATCCTCACAGATGAATTCGGAGTGAGGGTGGGAAGATTTAGCGATTTCAATTGATTCGGGACCTATGTCGAGCCCGAGATACGCGTATTTCTCCTGGACCATATCGGATAGCCAGCCTGTTCCACAGGCGATTTCGATGAGCCTTCCGGCGGCGGGGCCATAGCGGCGGATTTCTTCTAAAACAGCGGCGCGGACTTCAAGGAACATTCCGTCAGACTCATGGTGGCCAGTGCGTTTGGCTTTGTTCCACCAATCCCAGTGGGCTTGTTCTTTCGTGATATTCATTTTGGATCAGTTGTCTCATTTTGTTGTTGTGGCAGTTATGACGTGAAAAGGGTGGTGTCTCACAGTTAGCGCTTGCTCCAGACCTCCCATGGGGCTTCGCCGCGTGTGAACAT
Organism: Nibricoccus sp.; assembly: GCA_047600805.1. Classification (GTDB taxonomy): domain Bacteria; phylum Verrucomicrobiota; class Verrucomicrobiia; order Opitutales; family Opitutaceae; genus JADKHC01. The sequence continues at coordinate 1,711,873 of JASGKG010000001.1, read as the reverse complement.
GTCACTGAGCTCTTGTTGCTCTTTGAAGGTGTCCATCGCGTAAAAATGGTCGGCTTTGAACGCCAAAAGATTGTCGGTTTCGATAAGACGGCGAAAAGGGTTTATAACGAGTTCCTCGCCAGGCTGCATGTAGTCGAAGATGCTGTGGCGGAAAATGAAGAATCCGCAGTTGACCATGATGTCGGTGTCTCGGACGTAGCGGATATCGGTGACCTTGCGCTTCGCATCAACGTCGACGACGTGAAAAGTTTGCGACGGTGGTGCGCAAAGGAAGGCGCCAACTTTGTCGGTGCCTTTGAATTCGGTGATCATCGCGTCCAGATCGTTGTCGGTTAGTCCATCGGAATAATTGGCGAGAAAGAATTCCTCGCCTTCCAGGTACTTGGCGACCCGCTGCAGGCGGGTGCCGATATTGGCGTTCATGCCTGTATCCACAAAGGTGATATTCCAGTCTTGAATGTCGCTTTGCTTGAGGTCGATGGCCTTGCCGCCGTCGGACATGGTGAAGTCGTTGGAGACCCACTCCTGATAATTGAGGAAGTACTCTTTGATTTTATCGGCGCGGTAACCGAGGCACAGAATGAAGTCTTTGTGCCCGAAGTGGGCGTAATATTTCATCACGTGCCAGATTACAGGACGATAGCCGATCGGAACGAGGGGCTTGGGGATGTTGTCACCGTATTCGCGCAAACGCGTGCCGAGGCCGCCGCAGAACAGTACTACTTTCATGACTTATATGGGTTGTGGAGCTGGGTTGTGTCCGGAAAGGACGCTTTCTATCTGGATTTATTTCTTGGCTGCCGACTTGAGCCAGAGGTCGATAGCTGGTGATTCGGTTGGCCGCGCGACATCGGCGATGGCAAGCGGTTCGTCACGGGAAAGCGCGCGCTTGAGGATGCAACCTGTCGTCAGAGCAATGGGGAAAGGTGGATTTCCGGCAGCAGCCGTGGAAATATTTTCAATTTGTCCGTAGCAGCAAAAGCCGCCTGGCCCATCGAGCGGCGTGCCGGCGGGGAGGTCTTTTTTTGCATAAGCTGTCACCTGGCAGGAGGGCGCAGGGAGCGGAGCCACGGTGGCGTCGCCCGTATCGACGGCCCGCGCGATTGTAGAGACAGCTTGGATGTGCGGGAGATGGTAGGGCGTGTAGAGTACGTAGAAAGGGCCGTCGCCCATTTTAAGATAGCGCAGATATTTTTGGCGCTGTGGAAGCGGTTCGTGTACGACTACGAACGCGCCGGTGAAAGGGGCGGCGCCAAGAGCGTAATCGACGAGGCCGGTCGCGAGCATCTGTTCAGCGGGAAGCAGGCTGGCGATTTCGTTGACGTGCTTGCAGGCTGGCCCGTACATGCCGGGCCGACCCACTTTGAAACCCGTGGCGTTGGCCAGAATACAGAGTTCCATCGCGAGTTTTGTGCCGTCGGCGAACGACGTCACAATTGCGGCATTTTGCCCATGCTCTTCGGCGAATTTTCGCTGAGTCTCGGGGGTTCTGTATTTGTCGATCATGCCCTTGAGATTGCCGGCCGCGACTGGGCGCAATCCGATCGAGCGAGCATAACGGACCAGATTCATGGCAACACCGGGTTCATCGCCGTCGATATTGGTGTAAACGACACCCGCCTCATCAGCACGGGCTTTCAAAATGGGGCCCAAGGTAGAATCGAGCTCGGCGTTCGCGAGAACGACGTGTTTTTTGGCAGCAATAGCGCTGAGGACAACCGCCAGAGCAAAGTCGACGCTGCCCGTAGCCTCGACGATCACGTCAACGTGTTCGCAGGCGGTGAGGTGGGCCGGATTAGCGGTGTAGCATAGTTTCCCTTTCGAGATTGTCTCGTCGAGGGCTTCCTCGGTCGCGGCTTCGGTCGCCTCTTGGCCGAGATCGTGTAGCAGGACCGCGGCGCGGAGCGGGGTGCGGTTGGCGATGGCGACCAGTTTTACTCCAGGCGGCGGCGGAGTGAGCAACTGCACGGCGATCATGCGCGCGAGATTGCCAGCGCCAACGAGACCGACACGAATAGGCCGGCCGGAAGACTGGCGTTGCTCAAGAGCTCGATCGTAAGGGGCGAAGATCATGGGGATATCACTTGGTTTTGACGTGGGGCCACTCGGTGTCGCGGGGAGCGACATTGGCGGGCGGAAGCGGCCATTGGACGCCAAGGGCGGGGTCGTTGTAGCAAACGCCCTGTTCCATTCCGGGTACGTAAAATTCGTCGGTCATGTAGAGGAACTCCGTTTCGTCAGCCAAGGTCTGATAGCCGTGGGCAACGCCGCCTGGGACGAAAAGCGCGAGTCGATTGGCCGAACTCAGCTCAACCTGGAAAACCTTATGCAGAGTCGGCGAGCCTGGACGCATGTCGATCATGACGTCGTAAACGCCGCCCGCGACGCACCGCACGAATTTTTGCTCCTTGTCAGGCGGCACGTAGTGCAAGCCCCGGACGGTGCCTGCGTGTTTTGTCCGGGCGAGATTGCACTGGGCCACCGAAAATTCGATGCCCGCAGCCTTGAATTCTCGCAGGCAGAATGCGCGCGCAAAAGAGCCGCGATCGTCGGTCCGCGGCTCAAGCTCGACGGTGAAGGCGCCAGCAATGGTGGTGGGGCGAAAGATCATGGCGGCTCGGGGGGGGCTATTCCTTGGGCTTGGTCGCGGCCAACGTCTGCATGAAGTGCTGGATTTGCTCGTTGGTTACAGCGCGAAGATCGGACTTGCGCTCGTATTCGCGCGTCCACGACACGATCCATTCGAGTGTCGTCGGCAGTTCGAGGACGGGATGCCACCCGAGATAAGCGTGGGCCTTCGATGAATCGAGTTTGAGGAACGTCTTTTCTGCGGGGCCGGGATTGGTATCCTGCACCCATTGGTTTTTAAAACCCCAGAGCTTGTAGAGGTATTCGACGACCCATTTTACCGTTTTTTCGGCGGATTCGGCGGGCCCGAAATTCCAGCCGCTCGAAAACTCGTGGCCTTTTAAATAAAGGTGTTCAGCAAGGCTGAGATAGCCGTGCAATGGCTCGAGAACGTGCTGCCACGGACGCGTGGCCTGGGGTTTGCGAATGAGAGTCGACTCGCCGCGCATGAGCGAGCGCAACACGTCGGGAACCAAGCGATCCTCGGCCCAGTCGCCGCCACCGATGACGTTGCCCGCGCGCGCGCTGGCCACAGGCGGAACGGTTGGATCTATCTTCGGGTTGTAGAATGAGTGCTGGTACGAATAAATCACCTGCTCGGCGCAGGCCTTGCTGGAGCTGTAGGGATCGTCGCCGCCGAGGCGGGAATCTTCGCGATATCCCCAGACCCATTCCTCATTGTGGTAGCACTTGTCGGAAGTGATCATGACGATCGCGCGAATGGATTTCACGCGGCGTGCCGCATCGAGAAGACAGACCGTGCCCATGATGTTGGTCGAAAAAGTTTCGACGGGCGACTGGTAGGATTTCCGGACGAGCGATTGGGCTGCGAGGTGCAGGACGATTTCGGGCTGCGCGGATTGCAGGGCTTTTTCGAGTGCTGCGAGTTGGGTCACGTCGCCTTCGATGTGCGTGATGACCTCGGAAATGCGGGCGAGTTCGAAAAGGCTGGGGTTGGAGGGCGGTGGCTGGGCAAAGCCCGTGACTTCGGCGCCCATCTGCCGAAGCCAGAGGCACAGCCAGCTTCCCTTGAAGCCAGTGTGGCCTGTGACGAAAACTTTCTTACCTTGCCAGAATTTTGGATCTATCATGAGGTTTTATTTTTTGAAATCGATTACGCTGGTTCAGCGAAAGCGGCGAATAGCGGGTCTGACCGAGCGGCCTTCGAGGAAACGATCGACGCCCTGATCCAGCGCCTGGCGGTAGATCACGAAGGCTTGGTCGAAAGCTTCGATGGTGCGATCTATGTCGGCTTCGGAGTGCGAATAGCTGACGACGAGCGACGTGGCCAGAATTCCGCGTTTGAGAATCTCCTGGATGAGGAGCGTGCGGAACGGTTGTGACGGTTTTAATTCGTTGTCGCGCGAGCCGAAGACGAGACAGCATGGCTTGCCCAAGATTGGTACGTGGTCGGCGACACCGCGCTGGGCAGCAGCGGCGCGGAGGCCATTCGCGAGGCGTTCGCCGCGCTTCCAGAGTGTTTCCACAACCGGTTCCTTGGCATAAACGTCCAGCGTGGCGATGGCGGCGGCGAGTCCATGTGTCTCGGCGCCATGCGTGGTCGATAGAAGAAAAACACGTTCGCGATCGTGAAACGAACTGCCGAGTTCCATGAGTTCGCGCTTTCCAGCGAGGGCCGACACAGAGAAGCCGTTCGCAAGAGCTTTTCCAAAAGTCGCTAAGTCGGGTTGAATCTTGTAGTAGGTTTGGGCGCCCGAATTGTGCCAGCGGAAACCTGTGATCATTTCATCGAGAACGAAAACGGTGCCATGGCGCGTGCAGAGATCACGCACGCCGGCGAGAAACCCAGGCGCAGGGGCCGTCTCTTTTTCGGCTTCGAGGAAAACCGCCGCGATTTTGCCAGGGTGCTGCGCGAAAAGGGCTTCAAGGCTGGGCAGATCGTTGTAACCAAATTTCAATGTCGAAGCGCGTGTGGATTCGGGAACTCCGCCGGGCATATCGGTCGACCCCATGAACCAATCGTCCACGGAGAAAAACGGATGATTTTTGCAGATCGCAACGAGGTCGCGGCCTGTGTGCGCACGGGCGAGTTTAAGAGCGCCACTCGTCGCATCCGAACCGTCCTTGCAGAACTTAACCATGTCGGCAGGGACGAATTCCAAGAAGCGTTCCGCGCACTCGACCTCGATCTTAGAGGGGCGGACAAAATTGGAGCCGAGGTCAAGTTGTCGCCGAGCCGCCTCGACAACGGAAGGGAAGGCGTGGCCGAGTGTCACGGACCGCAGACCCGAACCATATTCGATGAACTCGTTGCCATCGACATCCCAAACATGAGACCCGAAGCCACGGGCGATCACAGGGGCGCGATTTTCCGGATATTGATCGTCGCCCTTGGCGTAGGTGTGGGCGCCGCCAGGAATCAGCTGGTGGAGGCGCTGGTTGAGGCGATTCGATTCGTTGAAGGACTGGCTCACGGTAAAGTTGGATGGAGTTGATTTGCGGTGACTGGCTTTTCAGGGAAGTAATTAGAGCATCGGTTGGGCCAGATACCCCTGAGAAGTGTTTAGTAGATTCGATTTATAGCGCCATAGATGGTTTAGCCTACCCGACCCGAGTTGAAGAGCAGTTCGAAGAACCAGCCGAATGTTTCCACGAGCAGGTCCTTGGCGCGTTCGCTCGATTTCCACCAAGGCGTTAAAAAATCCTCGGCTGGCCTCCAGGAGACGACGCCAACAGTAAAATGGTCGCCCAGCGCCTTTTTGTAAACGAGTCTGCTCCGACGCGCGTGAGCCCCGAATGCGAAAACGTTGAGCGTCGCTTCCTTTTTATGAAGCTGTTCCTCCAAGTAGCGCCGCACGATTGACGCGGTGGTAAAGGTTCGCCGATTGTTCACGTATTCTGCGGGCACTCGAATGATTTTATCGGCGGGGACTCCTGCGCGACGAAGCGTTTTTTCCGCGATATCCGAGTAGGACCAACGATAAGGACTGCCAGCTTCTGCGGTGTATTCACCGGTCGCAATGATGAACTTATAACCTCCGGTTTCGAACTCCCGCGCGGCTGCAAAAAGAGCCAATTCGTGCATCCAACCTTCGACGACCAGGATATCCGCTTGCTTCCGGTCGGTGAGCGAAAGGAGCTTTTCGCCACGGAAGAACCAGTAAACGAAGGGTGCCAGCAAAACTGCAACAATCAGGCCCCAACCCGTCAGCGTCGGCAAGTAAACGGTCCGCCTTTGGAAAAGGCGGAAACGGCGCGATGGTTGCGGCATCGGCACGCGGGCTTTGACGGGTATCTCGGTCGTCATGAGCAGCAGGCGGCCTCGACCGTTTGGGTCAGGAGTGCCTTATGTTGAAGTGCCCGCGAAAGAATGGAATCGCTCAGTGACTCGAGGCGGGCGGTTGCCGAAAGGAATTGGTTGCGGAGGGCCTCCACCGAAAATGTGTCGATGTCCTGATAAAGATCACCAAGACCGAAGTCCTCCATGAGCGCGGCACATTTGGAACCATAACCAATGGATATGACCGGAACGCCGCGGCAGAACGCAGCGACGAGGTTGTGGTAGCGACTCGTGATCACCACGTCGAGCGGTGCAATTTGTGTCAGCAGATCGTCCATTGTTTGCTGATCGGAGAACGCGATGCGGTCGCGTTGCTCGGCCGATAGATTGGGCTTAAGCCGTTCAAAGAATTTGTCTACGGCTGATTGGTCGGAAAACTCTCCAATCAAGATTTGCAAGGAGTGGCCCTCATTCAGGAGCCAGTGTGCGAGGCAAACGATTTTGTCGAGGTAAGCATCGAAAATTTTAGCGCCGGCAGCTTGGTCGCACTGCCAGCCGTAATACGACATTATGCCGAGGCCGATATGCATGGCGGAGCGGCGGTTCGTTTGCCGTTGTGAGTTGGTTTCTGTGAAATAAAAGGCGAGATCTGGGATGACAGGATCGCTCTGGGTGTTCACTCCAATCGATTGCGCGAAATTTTTTGAGTTCTGATCGCGATAGGATCGATAAGAAGCGAGGCGTGCGGCCCAACCCATCAAGCGGCGGCTGCGCGGGTTCACGATCGGACCCGCGCCTACGCCGATGTATTTGACGGGGACACTGCAAAGGCGCGCCGCCAGACACCAGCGGAACAAAAGCCAGGGAAGTCCTCCAGGCGAGGTGCCGTAGTCGTCGAGCACCCCTGTGCCTGGGATGACGAGAGCCTTGCAGCTGCGGACGATCGAAAGTGTTCTCACGAAATTGACTGGGCTGTTCTTCAGGAGGCGTTTCTTGATTCGGGCAAGCAAGCCTGCTTCGCGGCCGGAGTTGTTGGCTAGTTTAGGGCCGCCGCCGACGGCAAAAGTCGAGATACCGTAGGTCTTTTCGACTAGTTCGGTATTGTAGCAGATGCACACGATGCGGGTGTCGGGGTGGCCCGCCTTAAGCAACTGCAGGAAAGCGGTGAGGGTGGCTTCGTTCCCGAGGTTACCGGCCCCGAAAACGCCGAGAACGCCAATCGTCAATCGGTTCATGGGCAGAACCCACGGGTCAGGCAGTGTTTCTGACGAGGTCGGCGGAAGGCCTGCTTGCGGCAGGCGGATCGTAAGTTGCTTCGTCTCCTTCTCGATAAGGCTTTTTGAGTATCAGGCAGCTCAACCGCCGATAGCCGATGGCGAGCGGTTTTGCTAAGACCGCGAGCAGCGGCCCCAGAAGATCGCGCCTACGAAGCACCAGACCGTTGACCCTAAAAAGAGCCCGGTGGAAATTCAGGTATTGGGAATCCCGACGCGCTATGAAAACCGAATAGGCGAGTCGCTCCCGATATTGTTTGCGGCTCAACTCAAGATGCGGGCAGAGGGTTTTCGCGTCAAAGAAACTTGCACCGTGTTCCCGGAAAAGGAAGTAGCGGAAGGCAGGCTCGTGATCCATCAGGCGAACCTTTGAAAAGAACCCGCCGTTATCGTCACGCACGTAGGACAGGACTTGGTGGACGAAGCCCAGTTTCCATTTGCTTAGCACACGCACACACAGCTCCACGTCGTCGTAGAAAATACCGGGCTTGAACCATACTTTTTCCTCGCGCAGCGCTTGCGCGCGGAAAAGCAGGGTGGACGGCGTGCCAAAGATATAAACCCGGTTTAGGAAGAACATGCGGATCGCCTCGCGGCCCGGTATGATTTCCCGCTCAGGACCGAGGCCTGAGCCGTCGACGCGGACGCCTCGGAACCAATAGCTGCCAATCAATCCAATTTCCGGATCCTTTTCGCCCAGAGCGACCATATTTTCGATGGCGTCGTCCAGGAGCCAGTTGTCGGCCTCAAGGACTTTCACGTAGTCGGCGTCGTGAGAGGCCTGCGCTACCGCGCGATTGTAGTTTCCGCATTGGTCGAGAAATTCGGTGCAGTGTCTGACCTGGATCCGTTCGTCCCGCGCTGCATACGAATCGGCAATCTTCGCCGTTCCGTCGTTACTGCAGTTGTCCACGACCACGGCTCGCCAATGCGTATAAGTCTGCCGAATGAGACTTTCTAAGCACTCACCGATGTATTTTGCCTCGTTGTAAGCGGGTATTACGATGTCAACCTGAGGGGAGATCATTTTTTGCTGGATTTAGCTCTGGTCCCAACCCAGAGCGGCGTGATCTTGGGAATGGGCATTCGTAGATACAACGATCGATTGGGGAAAGTGGCTAAAATCAGGGTAAACCTTAGTCTCTTTGGAGCAAAACACTTAGAAGTACGTCAAATACTCTCGCTCACAATGGAACCTAAAAAAGGCGGGCCGACAACCACGATCGGTGGTTTGAAGAAAGCTTAGATGCCGATCGCGTTTTCCGAGGTAGTGGTGCGGAACCGGGTCAGGAGATTCAGAGGGACAAGGCACTTCAGCTTTTTGACGAAGTGCCGGATCGGGTGCTTTTTAAAGTATTCCACTTGCAGCGCCTTCAGGTGTGCCTCCCTGGCTTCGACGTACGCGCAAGGAAGCATTCGCAATTGTTCGTGACCGTTGGCGCGGAGCTCAGCGCGATATTGGTCAAAGAGAGGCGCCATTTCGGGGCGGTTGCTGAGGTTATAGTGGACGGAAAATTTTCCCAAAGATTGGGAATTGGAGTATTCGAACGAACTAAAGTGATAAAAGACCAGCGGTGTATCGTTGTTCACGAACCAAGTGCCGTTGACTTCGGAGAGCCTCCGTTCGTGAAGATTCCAGTAGGCGACATCGAGGCCAATATTCTTTGAGATGTTTACCTCTTTGAAAAAGATCGGGATTAGGTTTGCCCACAGCTGGTCGACGTAAAGCCCATTGCGGACATCGTCCTTGCATTGGTGTTCGAGTCGGTCGCTCCACCAATCGAGCGCTTTGGCTGTTTCCGGGGTCCAGCGCATGCCGCAAAACCCGAGGTTATAGATGCCGTAGTTCAAGAACAGGTGTTCGCCGAACGGGGCATGGCTGTCGGGAACGGGGCTGAGGATATGCGGCGTGAGCAAGATCGAGCTGTCCTCCAAGGCCTTCAAAATCGGCTTCAGCGGCGCAAAGATTTTGATATCGGGATCGAAGTAGAGGACGATCTGTTCGGCCGACGTTCCAAATTTGGTGAACAGGTGTTTGAACAGGAACGGTTTCACGGCCGTGTTCAGTTCTACGATCCGATAACGCAGAACCATTTCGTCGAAATCGGGGATGCCAATGGTCGAAATCGGAACTATTTCGGCAGGGGCGCAGGAATCGTAATTCACGCCGGGCTGGATCTCGTCCACCAACCCTATAACTAGCCTAAAATCCGGCGCAAAACGGCGCATCGATTCAACCCAGGCACGGGCTAGGGCGAGGTAGTTGTTTGAGCAGATCGTGAAAGCAACAAGTGACGTGTTGGTGGACGAAAGCATGCTTGCGACCCTGTTTAGGATTTGGCGGTTAACCTGTGGTGCTTACCCGCTGCGAGCACGTGACGGGCAAAGACAAGCAGTGCGCAAAGGTAAAGGAATGTTGCGATCAGATTGGCGAGCGCCATACCCAGAACCCCCCATCGAACCATCCAATAGGTCAAAACCAGCAAAACGCCGGCCCAGAGAGCATTGATGACGAAAACCGCGCGCGCCTTGCCGACGGCTAGCAACATTGGCCAGACGGGGGTGTAGAGTGCCGTCAGGAACGTGGTGACCAAGCGTATGATCAGAATGAGCGAGGTTCCGGCAAAGTCGGAGCCATAGACGCGCATGAGCCAGGGACTTGCCAGAGACAGTGCAAAGACAGGCAGAATCAACACGCAGTTGAAGAAAACGGAGCCCCACATGAGCTTGCCGAGCTGTTGCCATTCTTCCGCACCGGCAAGCTCCGCGTATATCGTCATGGAAACGCCGCCCATCAGCGAGGGCAGAAAAGCTATCAAGTTGGACCATTGGGATGCCGCGTTGAAGATGCCGAGTTCCGCAAACCCTTTGGGCGTGTTTGCGAGCATGGTGTTGCAGGCCCAGCCCACAGGAGGAATCATCATGCTGGTGGCCATGGTGGGCAGCGCGAATTTTAATAGCACACCGACCTCGTGGTGCCAGTTGTGCCATTGCGGGCGAATACCGGCCAGGCGCATTTGTTTTTGCAGCGCAATGAAGTTGAAAAGACAAAGCAGACCAGCGCCGAAAACAGTCCCGGTGAGCGCTCCCGTGATGCCGAAATATTTCGCGCCTCCTACCACAACCGGCAGCGAAACGACCGCAGCCAATGTGTTTACGTACGCACGGTTTTTAAAGGCTTCGAATCCCGCCAGGCTGCCCGTCTGCGCGGCATTGATTGTGCCGAAGAGCAGAAGCAGAGCGCCCAACTGCAGAAGGCTGGAAAGTTGCGGTGTGTGCAGCGTTCGCTCCGCAAGAAAGGGCGCGGAGAAGACGACCGCGATGGTGACAATAATTCCGCTGATCCAGCTCAGGATCGACGCCATGGCGATGACCCGGCCGGCGCGTTCGGGGTTGTTGCGACGGAATTCCGCAACGTGTTTGTTGGTCGTAAACGACAGTCCGAGACCCGCGAATATGGAAAACATATCTACCGTGCTCTGCACCATGCCGATCTGACCATAGAGCTCTTTCCCCAAGATTCGAATAGTGAGCACGGTCGTGAGCAATCCGAGGATGCGGGTGAGCACGTAACCGGCGAGTGACCAGAACGTGCCCGTCGCCATGCGTTGCATGATCGACGAGGCTTCGACGCGAGCGACCAACGGCTGTAAGAAGGACGGGCTGAATCTCTTCGCGAAAAGAAGTGCTCTTTGCATGCCGATTTTTGGCATCGGCTCGTCCAGTTCGATTTCTAGATCGTTCATTTAGTCCAAAGGGAATGGTAGCTGGCGGTGTCAGTCGCCCTTTTGCAGAGTGAGGTTCTCCAATGAAGGGGAATCTAGACACGTTGAGACTAGCTGGGTGTTAGTTGTGGATTTTATCATGCTGGAGGGAAGAGCCGAACGCCGTTAGAATTGGTTATGGGCAGAATAAGCGCAAGGGTGATTGTCTGACCCGTGCCGCAATTTTGGAGCCGCTTGATACGCGCGCAGTTGATTGCTGGGCAATAACAAGGAAGCCCGGGCTGCACTTTTGTGCGTAGCCCGGGCGATCTTTCCTAAAGTGTTGTTTTAGCGGAGTGCCGTTTGGCAGCTGTCAGCTCGCCGACATGGACGTGGTGACGTTACTGGGTGGCGTGGCGCCACTGGAGCTGCTGCTCGACGAGGAAGAACTCGACGAGGAGCTGGACGAGCTGCTGGAGCTCGAAGACGAACTGGACGAGGAAGACGAGGAGCCGCCGCCAACGCCGGAACGGAGTGGGTGAGGATAGGTGTAGGGCGTGTACTTCAAAACCCATGCGGAACCATCCCAAACATATAATTGACCGCTGGTGCCCGCGTAGCCGGAGCGCCAGGAGCCTTCGTTCGTCACCCAATAGCCGACGCCTTTTTTGGTCGGGGTGATGGCGAGCATCTGGGCTTTCGTGCCGCGTCCGACGCCGGAGGATCCTGTAAAGCTGGCGACTTCTTCGAAATAGTCGCGGTCCGGATTGATGACCCCGGTCATATCGAAACCATAAACAGAGCGTAAGTTCGTCCAGTTGGTGGTTCCCCTGCGATTGTACCAAAGGTAGTACGGTTCGCTTCCGCCGACTTTTGGGTCTTTGCCTACGCCGATTTGATCGTCAATCGGGTAATTGCCGGCCGTGTATCCAGAATTCAAAACGTAATAATCCACTAAACAGAGCCAATCTCCATCGGTGACGGATGGGCCCGTGTTATTGAAGACCATGCCGGTGCCGCCGCGGAGTTCGATTGCGGTCCAGTATCCCTGGCTTGTCCAGGTGTTGTTGTAGACTTCCATGTGGCGAACGCTGCGAGGCGGGGTGTTGGAGATTTTGCCGTGCCCGTCGACTTTTTGCGGACCATTGATGGTGCAGAAACGAACCACGCCGCGTCCGTTGGAGTTAAAGTCGCAGACGTAACCTTGGGTGTTGAACGTGCAGTCTTCGATGTAAACGGCGCTCGCGGTACCCATGGACGAGGCGGTCTGCCATGAGTCAGTCGGGCCGCGGGAGAAGATACATTCAGAGTCCGCGGTGCCTGCCTCGATCGTGCAATTGTCGATGAGGCCATAGGTGCCCGCGTAGGCGAAATACTGTTGCTGAGAACCGCCGTGCCAATCGATATCGGTAATGCGCCAGCCATCGACGGTGCCGGTGGAGAAGGCGCCCGTGTTGCCGGCGGCACCGTTGACGCGCATCGATTTGACCGTAGCGGCTGCACTAATGCGTATTGTGCCGTTGGCCCAGGTTGACGCTGTCGAGGCCAGGTTGATGATTGTCGTTGTGCGACTCTGGCCTGAAAGCGTGATGGCCTTGTTTACGTTGAGATAGGCTCCCGAGGTTCCCCAGGTGACGGTGCCGGCTGGAATCATGACGGTGTCACCCGCAGCTGCTGAGTTGATGGCCGATTGAACGTCCGTCAGCGAAGTCGAAGCTGCGTTAATGACCGCAGCGTAAGAGACGCTTTGGCCGAAAAGAGCGGCTACAAAAATAGCGCAGGTTTGCGGCCGAAGCAGTTTGCGAAGAGTGAAAGTAAGCATATGCGGAGTTTTAGTTAGTCTGCAATTCGGTGCAAGTACGCGTGAGCTTGAGGAAGGGATTGACGAATTCTGTACAGCCAATCTCGCAGATAATATGCGATAAAGAGAAAGTGTGGGTCTCTTAGTTCGTTAAAAAAATGTGCACCTTCCTCTGAGACGCAAATGGCCGCGGTATTTCTAGGGAACCCGTGTTCGCTTAAATGTTCCGGAGTGATTGCAGGAATTTCCCCCATCCGCAGACACACACTAAACAGTTTTTTAACGAACTATCGTTTATCCACCAAAAATTCCAGATGTGGTCTTCTGTTTGTGAAATCGTGTCAGGTTCGGAAAAGAGAAAGGAGTCTTTGCAGACCTCGCGTTTACGCGGACCCTATTTTACGAAAGAGCCGCTGGTATGGCAGGTGTGTTCGGCTTAGGCGCGGGGCTGCTGCGGTAACGAATGCGTGAGGCGAGCTTGAGCGCAGGCTTTTCAAACAGCCGATACATCGCGTAAGATGCCGCGATCGTGGCGGCCCAGGCAGCAGCTAGAGCGAGGCACTTTCCGCCGATTCCTAGATGAAAATGGTCGCTCAGATTAAGCAGGGTGCAGCCGACGGGCACGTGTGTGAGATAGAGCGAGTAGGAAATGGTCCCAAAGAACGCGAGGATGCGGCCGATTCTGCCTTTATAGAAAGCGATGAGCAGGCTGGTGCCGAGCAATACGCAAGCGCCCGTAATATCGTAAAGGTAAACCGACAAACCTGTGAGAAGAGCGAGAGCGACAGCATATTCGTTCAGGTTCACGCGTTTCGTATGCAAGTAACAGGCGTATATTCCGAACAAAAACCAAGGAAGATACCGAAAGACCAAGCTGTGGTTGCTAACCAGAAAAGGGAACGCGCAGATCGCGGCGGTGCAGGCGAAACGAAGCGTTTTTTTGGAACTGAATAACAGCGGGAAAACCAGGCCGAGCATCAGGTAATATTGGAATTCGATCGCGAGCGTCCAATAGATCGGACTTAACCATTTGTAATCGAACAAAGCGTTGATGTAGCCAAGATGCAGCAGCAATTGCGTGAGGGATTCGTAGGGCAACTGTCCCGCGTGGCTGTTGGTGAACCGCATCAGTGCAAACCCAACGCCCAGAACCAACAAAATGGAGACAAAGTACGGTGGGTCCAGCCGCACGATGCGACGCGCGAGAAAACGAAAATAACTTCGAATTTGGTAGGAGGATTTTACCAAGGTGAAGGGAATGACGAAGCCAGAAACGACGAAAAACACGTGGACGCCGAAGAACCCGTAGGCTCCTGTGTGGTTCAGCCAGCCCTCGGGAAAGAAGTCTCCTGTCCCCCGAGTGAAGTGAAACCAGCAAACGCCGAGCGCGGCCAGGCCGCGCAGGGCATCAATGATTTCAATACGCTCGGTGGGGGGCGCTGATTTCATCGGAATGATTTGGGTGCGAAGCTTCGTTAGCGAAGCAGCTTAGCCGGCGGAGCGGAGCCACTGTTCGAAGACCACTAGGCTGAAGAGAATCTTGTGGTTGTCGTGGCGCCGCGCTTCGTGGTCCTTCATCAGCTGTTGCACGACCCCGGGCTTGAGAAATTCGTACATCGCGGATTTCTCGTCACGCAGATAGCCATCGATCTTGCCGCGAAGGCTGGAGTTAAACCAGTCGTCGACGACATTGACCGCGAAACCGCGCTTCTTGCGGGCGATAATTTGCGGTGGAAGGAAGTCGCGGCAGACTTGGCGGTGCAGCCATTTGCGGGAACGTCCGCGGATCTTGAAACTGGCGTCGAGCTGTTGCGTGTATTCAACCACGTCGCGATCGAGGTAGGGCACGCGGCCTTCCAGCGCGTGGGCCATAGAAAGTTTGTCGCCATACATGAGGAGTTCGTCGGGCAACGAGGAACGAAGCTCGAGAAGCTGGAAGCCGTTGAGTTCATCCAACTCGGACATCGCGGATTTGTGATCGGCCCAGCACTCAAGGACCTTGTTGTCGATGTCGGTTGGTAGAAGATCGCCGCGGAAAAGCGAGTCGATGGTTGGGCCAGGCTGGATCGAAAAGACCTGCTGGTAGCGCTTCATGCGGTCGGCGATGCCGAGCGAGTACATCGCGCGCTTGCCCGATTCGTTTCGCGGCAGAGCGTTGACGACGCCAGCTACGCCGCTGCGCATCCAGGAAGGCAGGCTGCGGAAATAGGAGCCATAGTGAACGCCGACGTGGCGTGTGTAGCCGCCGAAAAGTTCGTCGGGGCCCTGGCCGATCAGCGCAACTTTCACGTCCTGTCGGGCGCGTTCGCAAACGAAGTACATCGGTACGATCGAGGACGACGCGATCGGTTCTTCGAGTACGTCGACGATTTTTGGGAGCGCGGCTTCGAACGTTTCCTTGGTGAGCTGGACGGTGGAATGTTTCGCACCGTAAATGCGGGCGGTCTCGGCGGCGTCGCTCAGTTCGTCGTCTTTGAAACTCTGGCCGTAGCCGACCGTGAACGTGTGCCACTCCTTCCCGTAGAGATTCATCAAGCCGAGAAGCAGGCCCGAGTCGATGCCGCCACTGAGCAGCAAGCCGAGCGGCACGTCGGAAATGAGATGGCGCTTCATCGCTCGCTTGTAGAGATCGAGCAACGCTTCCTTGGCCTCCGCGTGCGTGGGCATTTTCGCGAAAGGCTTCGGGGCGAAATTGTACCAACGGCTGTTTTTCACCTGGCCGTTTTGCACGACGAGCTGTTCGCCAGGCGCGAGTTTGCGGATGCCTTTGAAGAGCGTCAGGGGAGCGGGCGTGTAACGGTAGCGGAGGAAAAGGTTGAGCGCGACGGGATCGACCTGACGTTTTTCGCCGAGGGCGGCCATGATCGGGCGGATTTCCGAACCGAAGAAAAGACGTCCGTCGCGAATCGCGTAGTAAACGGGTTTGATGCCCATCGGATCGCGCGCGACGATGAGTTTTCGTTTTTCAGCATCCCAGATCGCGAGGCCGAACATACCGTTGAGGCGCTGGAGAATGGCTTCGCCCCATTGGCGGTAGCCGCGGACGATGACCTCGGTGTCGCAGTGGCTCTTGAAACGGTGGCCGAGGTTTTCGAGTTCGGCGCGGATTTCCTGGAAGTTATAAATCTCGCCGTTGAAGACGATCCAGGTTTTGCCGTCGTCGTCCGACATCGGCTGGTGGCCGGCAGGGCTCAAATCGAGAATGGCGAGGCGACGAAAGCCGAGGCCGAGCGAACCATCGAGGTGGAAGCCCTCGTCGTCGGGCCCGCGATGGATAATCGTCGACGTCATCCGCGCGAGCGTCTCGCGTTGGACGGGTTCGTTGGTGGCGAAATTAAACTGACCGCAAATGCCGCACATGGGAAAATTACTTAGCTTTGATGACCTCGTGGCCAGCTGCCGCCGCGGGGATGAGTGCAAGCGCGCGGAAGATTTCCGAGCCACCCCAGCGATGCATGGGCACGCTGTCCCAGCCGACGAGTAGGCGACGGCTGCGGAACGCGCCGTTGGAGCGTTGCCAGTTTTCGAGCAGGTCGTTGACGAGCCGCTCGATGGCCTTGTCGAGTTCGGGGAAGCGGCCGCGCAGGAGCATGCCGAGGTTGAGGCATTCGGCGCAATCGTAGAGTTCCTGTTTATAGACCGTCATGCGCGGAGCCTTGGCAAATGGCCTGGGCAGGCCCTGTTCGTTGAAGAGGTTTTTGAGATAGTAATCGATGCCACGTTCGATTGCCTTTGAGCAACCTTCGTGCCCGGTCATCTTCTCAATTTTGACCAGGCCCTTCAGGACGAAGCAGGTGTGGAAATGGTCGATAAAGCCGCGTTTGCCATCCATGGCATAGAGCCAGGAGCCATCGGCTTGTTGGTTTTGGAGGACGAAGTTGATGTTGCGCTGGGCGGTTTCCCAATAACGGTCGTCGCCGAATTCTCTCCAAGCGCTGGTTAGCGTAAACGCGCGATACGAGCTCGCGTTGACCACGTACTGGCCGCCGTCGGGGGTATAAGTGCAGGTGGCAGCGCCTGGACCCGTTTCGATATCTTTGTAGTCGAGCAGGGTGTGCTCGGCGATCGAGTGAAGGATGTCGCGCCATTCCTGGCGGCCGTCGATGCGGTAAACGTACTCGAACGCTTCGTAGCAGTAGGGCGTGGTGGTGATGAGCGGAGTACCCTGTTTGAGGACGCCGCTGCTGGTCTGCCAATCGAAGGGATAGCCCCATCCGTGATGTTCGTACGCGGGGCAGCGCGTGCTTTTCAGCACCTCCAGAAAGTGCACGGCTTTTTCGTAGTGCTCCTTCTTTTTCGTGAAACGATGCATGAGCGCGAAGCCCATTGCGAAATGTGCGTCGGCGATCGGCAGGCGCATGCGCGGGTAAAAAAAGCGGCGCGTCGAAGGCAGAAACGCCTCGCAAAACACCATCGGCATCACAGCGGCGGTGCCGAGGAGTTTATGGCGGTAGTAAAGGTTTTTGGCCGCGCGGCCGACTTTGCTGGCGTAAAAGTCCTGATGGTCCTGCGAGGTTTCGCCGAAGCCGTCGAGCCAGTTGGCGAATTTTTCCAGGGAAGCACTGGTGCGGGCGATGAGGGCGTCGTTCATGGTGGCAGAGCGGCGGGTCAACGTTTGCGGTAGAGTTTCGAGCCAGGCGTGGTCAGCGCGTTCACGCAGTCGCGGAAGCCGGAGAACATGATTTCGATGGAAGCTTCTTTGGCGATGTCTTCCCTGGCCGCGGCGGAGAATTCAGCGTGGAGTTTGTCGTCGCGCAGGAGGAGCAGGATTTTTTCGCGAAGCGCGGCGATGTCGTTTTCGGCGACAATGAAACCGTTGCGGCCAGGCGTCATGTAGTGAATTTCAGGCGGCTGCATGCCTTCTTCCGTAACCACGGGCAATCCCCAATGAAAAGCCTCGTTGAGGCCCAGGCCCACGTCGCCAGGGATGCAGAAGAGATCGGAGGCTTTGAAGAGCTTGCTCACGCGCTCATTCTTTGGGTCGAAGACTTCGCCGAGATAAAGAATGTTGTTCTTTTTGGACATCGCCGGAATATCGCGGCCCATCGCGTCGCCGACGATCACAGCGCCGAGGCCAGGATCGTCGATGCCGTTGAAAGCTTCGATCAGGTGCTCGACCTTTTTAACGTCGCGCATGCGGCCGACGAAAAGGACGGTCTTTTTAAACGGGATGTTGAACTCGCGTTTGATCTCCTCGCGGGACTCGGTAACGACGGGCAGCGCGTCGAGGTTGATCGTGTTGCTGGCGACGAAAATTTTGTGGCGATTCTTCGGCTTGATGTCGGTGACGTGCTTTTTTGAATACAACACGATCGCATCGCAGCGGGAATGGACGTAGTAGAAGAGATGGTTGCGCCAGGAGGGATTTTTAACCTCCAGGTTAACGCCCTTGTTCCAGTAGACCACGGGGATGCCTTTGAACTTCAGCCAGTGGATGAGCGGCCAGATAAAAAGGTTTTTGAGGTGGAGGAAAAGGATGACGACATCGGGTTTGATCTCCTCGATCTCCTTTTTGTAGGCGAAGAAATTGAAAGGAACGGTCTTGAAATCGAATTCCGGCGGGTACGGGTTGTTCTTCTGGATCTCGTTGGCCCGAACCATGAATTCCCAGCCAAGCTCGCGGAAACGGCGTGTGAAATAATTGTAGTTCGACACGCGGTAGTGAAACACCTTGTTAGAAACAAGCAGGACGCGTTTCATGGGTGGCTTGGTTTCGGCGCTCATTTGTAAAGATGACGGATTTGTTGGCATTGAAGATTCCAGTGGTACTTGCGGGCGTAAACAGAAATAACGCTGCGGTCGAAGCGATCACGCTGGACGAAAAACAGGTCGATGGCGGCGGCCACTCCCGCTGGTTCGTTGCTTTTGGCGATAATGCCCGTCTCTGGGCTGATGAATTCAGCCATCGAACCCACATCGGTCGCCACGGCGGGGATGCCGTGGTTCATGCAGAGAAAAACGACTCCACTTTGATAAATGTTACGGTACGGCAGCGCGACCACATCAGCGGCCGCGAGCAGAAGGGCAACCGTATCGTTCGGAACAAAACCTTCTCGCCAATGGATCGTCGTACGACGAGCAGAGGCGTCGATCAACTCGCGAAGGAGGCGCCCATAATTGGCATCGGGGCATTGGCCGGCGATGACGAGTTGAGCGTCAGGCGTTTTGACCTGTTCCCAAGCTCGGAGCAGAAGATCGACGCCTTTGTAATGCTCGATCTTTCCAAAGAACAAAACGAGCGGGGCGGCGGTGGGGAGGTTAAGCTGCAGGCGAGCTTCGTTGGAGGAGAGGGGGGACTTGGCCACCTCTTCGTTTAGGCCGATCGAGATTGTGGCGATGCGCGCTGGTTCGACACCGAAGTCGTTTTGGAGCTGTTGCGAAACCTTGACGGTGTGTGTGAGGATCGTGTGTGGCCAGCGGTAGATCCAGCGGTAAGCGCGCTTGAACAACTTGCTTCGCTCGCGGCTGTGCGGAAGGGCGTTGTGGGCTGTATGGATGTAGCGCCCCGACCAGAGTCGGAGCCAGAGCGGGATGAAAACGCCGTCGAAAAGAATGATGCGGCTGGTGAGCAGACCGACGAAGTGGTGGCTGCCGCCGCGGTGTTTAAAGATCAGCCAAAAGAGCAGCAGATAATAACGCGCCAGATTGGCCGCCTTTTGCCAAGCGGGACGCTTCTCGTCCTGGCACCCCCGAATATTTCGATGGGGAATGCCAGCGCGGTCGAGTCGGGGCGCGAGTTCGTCGGAGGAAAGGACCGTGAATTTCACGCCATTGGCGGCGAGCCCGCGGACAAAGCCGACGACGTAATTGGCCTCGAAGCCGTGTGAAATAATCAGGTTCATCGAAGGCTGGCGTCGACGAAGTGCATGAGGATGGGGTGTCTCAGCTGCTGACCGTGTTGAACCATCGAGCGATGTCGACTGGTTCGAGTGTTTTTAGCGTTAAATTTCACGAGCGACGAAACAATTGGAAAGCTCGCGAGAGCATACCGCCGATGGTCGGGCGTTTTTTGCCCGGGCGGTAGTACTTGCGAGTGAGCAAACGACCTAAGAATGACCGAGGCAGGACAAGATCGCGAAAATCGGCGATCGCTCGAAGCGCGTAATTTCGCAGGCCGGTTCGTTTCAGCGACGGTTTTGGTGAGTTTCCGCTGGTTTTGTAGTGCACTTCAAAATAAGCGGTGGCGAGTGGTTGTACTTCGGCGGCGAAAAAGACGTTTTCGGCATCAGACGTCCACTGAATTTCCGCTCCGTCGAGAGTGACAAGACTTACGTCCGCTGGGGATGGCTCAAACTTACTTGCAGAGACGTGCACTGGAACGTCTTTGGGGTTTTCAAAAGTGGCGTGACGGGCAAAAAGGCGTACTTCACAAACAGACTCCTTGAACCAACGTACAAGATAGTAGCGGCGGGTGATTTCGCCCAGATGAGTCCATTTGACGCCCGGCTGGCGCGTGTTTACTCGGCGGGCGACCTGAGTAAACGCATCTATGCCTTCGAAAAAGGTATCTTGGTGCGCCATGAAAAGCGTCGGATTTCCCAGGAATAGGTCGATGGCGATAAGCGGCTCGACGTAGTTGTGCGGGTAGTTGCGGCGAAAAGTCGGAAAGCCGAACCACTTCGTGTAAACAGAGCGAAGGGCATAGGCGGGATCGCTGGGAGGGGCTTCGTCGAGAGGAACGTTGTGATAATTAAACGTCGCCCAAAAACCGTTCTTCTTGAGCAACTCGATGCTCGGCCCCGGGCAAATACCGTGCGGAAACACCATCACTCGATCGAAGGAAAGCCCGCTGGCTTCTTCGAAGCGTTCCATGCGAGCCATCGCCTGCGAGATATTTAACTCTTGCAGGTGTTTCGGCTTCGGATGCTGTTGGTCGCCAGGGCGCGCTTCATAGCGGAAAAATTCGTAGCGATCGTGATTGTTGCCGTGAACGGCGAGGCTGAAATAGTCGGGGTTCTCCTGAAAAAGAGTAACGACGTCCGCTTTGTAGCGCTGATAGTTCCAGGGAATATGACCGATGGTGGCATGGAACCGCTCGTTCTTCATCTCTCTGAGAAGACCGTGGTACGAAAGGCTCCCGTAGGGTTCGGTCAACCAAGGGTCATCGATGGTGAGGTTGGCCAGATGCTGTGCGGGAAGCCAGCAACGCGCTCCGCCAGCTCCGCGAACTAGCATCAAGAAAGGCGCCAGTTCGGCAAAGTAGCCCGGGTCGTAGCGCCAGAGCACGTTGGGTTCAGCAGGTGCGGTTCGCGCGAGAAGAGAAACTTTTCCGCCATCCTTGATTACCTCGATATAGCTGGGAAGTCGGGCGCTATCGTCGATTCCCACTTGGCAAATGATTCGGACCGCGTCTGAGTTCTCGACTCGAAGCTGAGGCACCGCCCCAGAGCGGATCGCGAGGCGCACATCGCGTAGTTCGTAGCCGATTTGGTGCGGTTCGGTCGCGGCGCAATAGAGGCCCGCGGACATCCCCGCGGCTGTAGACTGGATTTGAAAGGGCAGTCCCATTGCCCGGCCGATCGCCTTTTCGCATCCTGCATCGATTCCGATGATTGCAGTGGGAACACCGCGTTCCTTCGCTAACCGTGAGAGATTGTCCCAAAACGAATCACTGCCTTGCGCTAAAACGCTCGCATGAACGGCGACGAGGATCGTGTCGGGAGCGGCGATAAACGATTCGGAAGATTGGGCGCTGCTGACCAAGCGGGTGTCGAAGCCGTAGAAGCGACAGGCGATGTCGAGCTGTAGAGCTTCGCTCGTCGCAGGTGCATCGGATACGAGAACGACGGTCGGATTGGGACGCTCGGCCGCAGGGTTGGCGAATGTGGAAAGGTTCGTCATCTAGGTGGCGCTCGCTTTCTCCTCGTCAGTCAAGAAAGGCTCTTCAACGGCATAGTCCGCGGCGGATTCGGCCATCAAATACGTCGGCGGCACGCTCCAAAGCGCGAGTTGAAATACCAGCCAGAGGTGATGATCGCCGCGCAAATAAATGGACTCAGTGATGTCCACAAACATGACGGTCAGCAGCAGCGTGATCCGCAGGCACGCGTAATCAAAATCCTCGGCGAGCTTCGAAAGCATTTTCGCGAGAGAAAAAACGAGAATGATGAACAACAAGAACCAGCCGACTATACCCAATTGAAGATAGGTATCCACATAGCCGCTGTGAGCCTGGCCCAAGACCCAGGTCATGGTTTCGTTCCAAGGGATATTTGCCTCTCGCCCGATCCAGAAGGCGCCGAAGCCTACGCCGACGAGGGGGCTGTCTGCGGCGGCTTTATAAACATCCGACCAAATGTAGGTGCGGTCGGTGAGTGTGATATCGCGACCCACCGTTGTGATGATTTTTCCAAAAAAAGACTTTTCCGCGAACGGGTCGAGACTGTGGATGACGACAACCACAACCAATAGGAACAAGGCCGTGAAAACCCCCGCTACAAAAACGCGCACCAGCCCTTGCTGCTTCCGTAGAAACTGGATCGTGAAGAAAATGAAAAGGGCGAAGATGCTTACGAACAGCGACGTCATGCTGATCGCGCCGCTCGATCCTTTGAGTAAAAAGACCGACATCATGAGGTAGATGACGTGAAAATTTTTCAGGCCGATCTGCTTCCAGTTCTTGTAAATGTCCCAGGTAAAATAAAGCACGGCCAGCATCGTGATCTGCCCGAGCGTATTTTTAGACGTGGCAATGCCCTGCCAGAACTCCACCGTGCCGTTCCACTCGAAGCTGACGCCGATCTCGCGGAAATAGCGGGTGCAGATGATCGACATCGGAATGTGGATGTACAGGCACCGCCGCAAGACGGTGAAGATCGAATCGAGGGGACGTCCGTTGGTCAGCACGACCATCGCCATCACGATGGAGCCAAAAAGTTTGATGAACCTTTTAAATGAGACAAACGTGTAGTCCGACCAGCAGATGCTGATTGCGATGTAGAGGACGAAAAACGTGAGGCATTTGTTGTCGGCTATGGCTCGCGTCCAACTGAACCCGCGTTTCGAAAGAATTCTTAGGCCGATGACCGCGAGAATTGCGAAGAACAAGCGGTCGATGATGCTGCCGTCCTCCGGATTGGCGACGCCGCCAGGCAGGGGAACGCCCCACGTGATCAGCCACACGCCGATGGGACGCGAAGCCACAACCATGTACCAGAGTGTCGGCCAGAAAAGTCCGGACGTAAGGCCGAAGTCACGCTTCTTCTCGAAGCGAAATGCCACCAGAATGAAGATGACGCCGAAGAGGAGTGCCAGTTTCGGAGGCATGAGTGGCGATCAATGGGCAGGACTGCGGCCGGCTGCTGTGGTGAAGTGTCGCATCAGCGTTTCGTAGAAGCGCTTTCCCGAATGAGTTCGAGATAGAATTGTTCGTGACGTTGAGCGAGGGCCGCCAGATTAAAACGGCTTTCCGCTGCAATCCTGCCCGCTTTGCCCAAACGAGCCCGAATGCCAGCCTGGGTGGCGAGCTTGTGCATGCGGTCGACAAGACCTGTTTTGTCGCCCGTTTTAAGCAGATAGCCTGTGCGATCTTCTTCAACTCCGTCGGCGACGCCTCCTGTTGCGTAGGCGATGACGGGACATTCCATGGCTTGCGCTTCGAGAAGAATGCGTGGCAATCCTTCGTGATGATAAGTCGGCAGGGCAATCGCCGCGCTGGCGGCGTACCAGTCCCGCAGCGACTCCAGATTAAGAGGCCCGAGAAAATGGACGAAGTTGTTCAAACCTTCGCGAGCGATCAGAGCCCGCACTTCCTCAGTAAAGACGTCATTATCGAAACGACCGGCAAACGCGATGGCCACGGGCGTCCCGATTCGGTGGAGACGGGCGGCGGCCTGAATGAGATCGAGCTGACCTTTTTCACGCGTGACGCGCGCAGGTAGAAGGAAAATGGGTTCGGCGGGGGGATTGGCCAGAGGGCGAGCGTTTTGGCGGCGGAAAAAATCGATGTCGATGCCGTCGGATAGATTCACAAAACGTCCGCGCGCATACGAGGGAACGTCCAGGCCGTTCACGCCTGAGACCCGATCGGCGAGCAGGGTGTGCTTGCGGATGGCGAGGTTGAGAAAACGGTCGTTCGAATAGTGATTAAGAAGAGCGCACGGTACGCTGGCTTTATTGACGGCCTGCAACACTTCCTCGGCGTCGGCACCTCCAAAGAAATGCATGATGGCGGCGTCGATTCGACGCGTGAGCAGAATTTCTGCGGCCGCGGGGCCTGCGCCGATGGCTTGGCCGGCTTTTTTAGGGAGCACACGTGAACGGGTGTAGCGTGCACCGAACAAATCCCAAACAATCGGCTGGTACAAAATGCTGTTTCGCAACCACCGCTTGAAACGCTCCGAGGGTGTCTCTTCGTCGTCGGCTTCGAACGGCCCACCCGAAGACTCGATGGGCAGTGGCACGCGCACCAGGGTGCCGCGCCCGATTTTTTGTTCGATCGGACCGCCCGGCGCAGGGTTGCGCGTGATGTGCATCCGCACGATCGTCATCGCATTTCGGGAAAGCAGGGCCTGGTCAACGTCGTCGAGATAGCGCTCTGTGCCGCCTCCGGATTCATAGGCATGGGCGAACCGAAGAATGGTTTTGCCCGCGAGTATTCCGTCGTTGTTGGCAGCTGAAGTCATGGAGCAGAATTGGCGGTGTAAGAGTGGTGCGGTTTAAGGCAACAGATTGAGATGTGCGAGTTCGCCGTGCAGGAGGCTGGCGTACACAGTGGCTTCTTGTTTGCCGAGATGGAGAGCATCCTCAGTGCGATAAACATGGCTGGCCGGAGGGCGAACAAACGGAATGTCCGGGAAAGTTTTGGCGATTTTCGTGCGCAAGGTGGTGAGATAAGGAAGATTCATCAAAGAGGCGTCGACCGGCATTTCGACAAACACCACGCGCGTGCCTGTGCGGCCGAGCGCGGCGACTTGCTCCTTGAGTTGTTCTAGACGCTGCGCAAGGACGACCTCATCGGGCGGACGGCTCATGTTTTTTTGTTGTTCGGCGAGCATGGCCTGAAAGAGGTCATCGGCGCCGCTGCTGGTTTCTACGCTCGCAATCGATATCACGCGGCGGAGGGCACGCAGCCCGTATTCCGTTGAGCGCTCGAGGGCCGTTCCGACGGCAATATTTGCGGGTTGAAAACGTTCGCGTAACGCAGGGAAATGGGCGCGCAACGGTGCGAACACGGGTTGCTGTGTATTCGCCAGCATTGTGTCGCTCACGCTTTCCATCAGGAGGTTGGTTTCGATCAAAACGAGCTTCGGTCGGCTGGTTGCGGAAGTAATGATTTTCAGACCGGTGAGAGGACCGCCTCCGGAAAATGACAGGCTATAGAAATCCTTGCTCAGAGGAGTCGATTCCAGGCGGGCGGTAAGCGAAGAGCCAACAATGACGTTTGCGGGTACGCTTTGGTTGGCCGAATATTCCTGGGCGCGGATGAGGTTGCCCTGCCACTGACTTTGAGTGAGCGCATGGTCGCGCACCCAGGCCGATCGCAGCACGGCGGAGTAGACCGTGAACAAGAGGCAAGCGGTGACGAGGGAGCGCGCGATCATGGCAAATCAGAACTGAAAATAGATGAAAGCGCCTGGCGATCCGCTGTTGAGCAGCAGAGCGAAGAGGCACGTCCCGTAGGCCAACGCCTGCCAGGAAGGCGAAAGTTTTGCGCCCGACCTTTGCTTCCAAAGGTAGTGAAGGTGATAGGCGACGACGGGAAGCGAGTAGAAGATGATATAGGCGATGATCTTTGCGTCGTCGGGTCTGCCGAGATTCGCGGCGCAGCTTTTCAGGAAAATGATGACGTGGGAGAAATCAGGCAATTTAAACAACAACCACCCCAAAGTGACAAAGGTGAATATGCCCACCATGCGCAAAGTCGCCGAAAAACGGTTGGTCGAAGGCGCATTAAGATTGAAGTAGCGCTCCACCGCGAGCCCCGCGCCATGATAAATGCCCCAGGTGGCGTAGCTCCAAGCTGCACCGTGCCACAGCCCACCGAGCGTCATTACGATCATCAGATTAAGGTAGGTGCGGAAAGAGCCGCGTCGATTTCCGCCCAGCGGCACGTAGAGATATTCCTTCAGCCACGTCGAAAGTGAGATGTGCCAGCGGCGCCAGAATTCCGAAAGCGACTGGGAAATGTACGGAAAATTGAAATTCTCCATCAGCTCGTAGCCGAAGAGCCGTGCTGTACCAATCGCTATCAAAGAGTAACCGGCAAAATCCGCAAAGATCTGCATCGAGTAGCCGAAGAGCAGGACCAGCAGGGTCGGCGTGGAGTGATGCACGAAATACGGGTAGGTCAGCCAGAACGTGAGGTCCTTGAGATTGTCGGCGCAGACCATCTTGAGGAAGTAGCCCGTAACGACCGCGCGGAACACACCCTGCCAATTGACATCGCGCAGGTATTTCGGGCGGATCTGCGGATAAAAATCGTGCGCCTTCACGATCGGGCCGGCCACCAGCTGGGGGAAAAATGCCTTGAAGAGCGCGGTATCCAGAAAGTGGCGACCAGGCTTGCGATGCTCGATGTTAACGGCCTCGTTTTGGCCGCGCTGGCGAAAAACGTCCACGACCAGGCTGATGCCTTGGAAGGTGAAGAACGAGATTCCGACGGGCAAGGGCAGATGAACCAGAAGATGGCCGATCGAGCCTGGATCGGCTGAGTCGAGCGAGAGCGTTCGCGCGGCCAGCGGGCCGTACTTGAAAAGGAACAGCACAGCGAGGTTCAAGCCCACTCCAGCGACGGCGGCGGTTTTACGCACTTTTTCCGCCGTGCTGTTGAG
This sequence comes from Nibricoccus sp., assembly GCA_047600805.1. Classification (GTDB taxonomy): domain Bacteria; phylum Verrucomicrobiota; class Verrucomicrobiia; order Opitutales; family Opitutaceae; genus JADKHC01. Next base: position 1,685,453 of record JASGKG010000001.1, on the reverse strand, counting down.
AACGTAGTAGCTGCTGACCGCATTGATCGTAATCGAGGCGATCAGGAGAAAAACCAGCACGGGCTGGTTCGACGCATAGAAAACCAAGCTGGCGGCGATCAGCGTGTAGCTTTGCAGTCCGCGCAGGATCGGCAGGTAAAACAGCGCGAACGTCACCACCACCAACCAGACAAAAGTGAAACTGTTGAACAGCATGACCGAGTCTTGTCAGGTTGGGCCACTGGCGAAAGGCAGCGTCGCCATGAATTTAACAAACCATACGAGACGCCTTAAGCCGATCGGTTTTGCTGAGCGCAAATAGCGGTGCGCGCCGGCAAAGTCGCGGCGGTAGAGAAGGTGGCTGCCGAGGTCGTAGCAGAGGTCGGCGATGCGCTTGGCTAGGAGCGCGTGATTGTTCGGGGAAACATTTTCATAGCGACGCAAGACTTCGATGGTGGCGGCGGTGCGCTTGGCGAACTGGTTGACCAGATTACCGTCGTGCATGCGGCGGAAACTGAGTACGGCGTTGACGAAGCCGAACCGACAGCCCTGCGCTGCAAAGCGAAACCAGAAGTCATAGTCCTCAGCTTGGTTGAGGCGTTCGTCGATCGGCCCGACGCTTTCGAAGCGGCTCTTGCGAAAGAGCACGCTGGAAGTGGGAATATAGTTTTCGCGGATGAGCAAACCGAACGGATCGGGAATAACACAATCCAAGGACTCCAAAATTCCGCGAAGTTCTTGGTCCTGGATTTCGCAGGCTTCGAATTGTTGTTCGGAAGTAAACTTGGCCTCCAACCCAAATAGAAAGTCCAGGTCAGGATGCTTTTCGAGCGCGGCCATTTGACGCTCCAGCCGATCTTTGGGCCAGAGGTCGTCGGAATCGAGGAATGCGATGAAGTCGCCGTTGGCACTTCGAATGCCGTTGTTGCGGGCAGCTGAAGGGCCGGCATTTTTCTGGCGAATATAACGAACCTTTTCACCGAGCCGCAGCGCGGTTGCCTCAGTGTCGTCCGTCGAGCCGTCGTCCACGACGATGATTTCGTACGGCTGGAAACTTTGAGCGAATGCACTTTGCAGGGCTTCCTCCAGCAATCGGGCTCGATTGTAGGTCGGGATTACGACGGAAACCTTGTTCATTGTGTCGGGAATGGGGTAAAGGTTAGGGAAGCGCAGGCTCAGAAACGGCCGATGCGCTGGCCCTGGGCGGCGGTTAGGGTGGAATGCAGCGTTGCGATGCCTGTTTCGAACGAAAAACAGTCGCGGCCGAGTTCAAGCGCACGTTGCGCAAGTCGGACGCGGAAGGCTGGATCGAGCAGACGACGCAGACTCGTTTCGACGGCTGATTGGTTTTGTTCGAGGACGACCTCCGCCGCGTCTGTGTGTGCTTGGGCCCAGCGAACCGCCGAGCTGTAGGCAGGGCCGTGAATCAATACGGGCAGGCCCGCTGCCGTGTACTCGGTCATTTTGCTCGGGAAGCAAATTTCCATGTTGCGGCGTTCATTGGCGTCGAAAGCCATCGCAACAAAAACCACCTGTGCTTCCTCGCGGAGCGTTTCGATGAGATTAGGAACGAAACCGCGTACAGAGACATTTGCACGCTGGAGGCCGTTGGAGGCGGCATCGTCGGGCTTGGTCGGGCCAAAGATGAGCAGCCGACCACCGACTGTTTCGAGAGCAGAAGCCAGGTTGCGCAGGGACTCCCAATTGCTTTTGTGCCAAAGATTCCCCGCGTAGGCGACGGTCAGCTCCTTGGAGTTTGCGGAAAGCCGCACAGGTGGTTCGGTAGGTTGCGGTGCTTTGGGATCGCGGACGGGATAGAGCACGCGACCAGGAGCTCCGAAGCGGCGCGCGTATTCCTCCTCCATGTAAGGGCTGATGCAGAGGCGTCCTGAGGCAGCGCGATAGACTGCTCCAAAAGCGCGTTCAAATCTTTCTTTGAGCAGCGGTGCCATTGGAATGCAGCGAAACCAGTCGTCGTGCAGGATCAGATGCAGAGGCACACGCAGGCGCTGGGCGATTCGCGCCGCCATGTACCAGCCGAAACCTTCATGTATCGCTAAAATCGCCTCGACGGGGAAACCTTTCAGGCTGGCCTGAACCAGACGTGCCTGGCGCCACGATTCCGCTTCCAGCATCATCCAGAAAAGGCGTGGTGCCCGCATCCGGGCGAAGTACCAACCGCGCTCGAACGCCGGCATTAACGAACTGTAGTTTGCACCTAAAATTCTCCGTTGCGGTTGTGAAGGCTTGCAATCGGCCTCGATGATGCGGAGGCGTTCCGTGGGATAGGTGTGAAGGATCCGATATAGCTGCGCAGGACCGGCCGAAGTCGCTTCGACAGGGATATTGCCGTAGTAGCACAGATGCGGTACGGAGACGGGGTCCATATCGTTCATCTATCGGTGGCGCAGTGCGAAGCCGCGAGTGCGTGAGCGGGAGGGCTGAATCACCAGGAAATGCCGGAGTACTTAACTCCGCTGCCAAGGGCGGAGGGCCGCAGGCCGGCAATGTCGTAGACGGTTTTGCCGGCCGGCAGCGCTTTCATGGCTGCCTCGACGCCTTCCGCCTTGTTGACGACAACGAGTAGTTCGGCGCTATCAATCGTTTCCTGGAGATTGTCGGTGAGAAAGCGCGAGATGAACGGGATTCTCTTTAAAATGTAGTCGCGATTCGCGCCGGTCAGCTGCGAAACGTGGACGTGCGGGTCGTAAATTTTGAGACTGTAGCCTTTGCCGAGGAGCCGCTCGATGACGTCGATGATCGGGCTTTCGCGAAGGTCATCGGTGCCGGCTTTGAAGGCGAGCCCGAGGAATCCGACGTTTTGCACGCCAGCATCCATGATCTTTTTCAACGTAAGTTCCTTCTGGAACTCGTTGCTTCGCTCGATTGCTTCCAAAACCGGTGTCTGGAGGTAATTGTCGTGGGCGATGGTGCGCAGCGCCTTTAAATCTTTCGGAAGGCAGGAGCCGCCGTAAGCGAAGCCAGGTTTCAGATAGGCTGGCGAAATGTTGAGCTTGGTGTCCTTGCAGAACACCTCCATCAATTGGTGGGAGTCGATGTCTAGGGTTTTGCAGATGTTGCCGACCTCGTTGGCGAAGACGATCTTCAGAGCGTGGAAGGAATTGCAGACGTACTTCATCAGTTCGGCTACGCGTGGCTCCGTTGTAATGAACGGCGCGTCGATGCCCTTGTAGAGTTCGCGCGCCATTTCGGTGGCCCATTCACAATTTGAGCCGAGCAGCGTGTACGGCGGCTTGAAAAAATCTTTGACCGAAGTCCCCTCGCGAAGAAATTCCGGATTTGAGACGACCGCGAAATCTTGGCCCGCTTTGCGGCCTGAAGCTTTCTCGATTTCGCCTTCCACCATTTCGCGCGTGCCAGGGAGCACGGTGGATCGAACGGCGACGACGTGGCGCGTTGTCTTTTCTTTGAGCGCGGCGCCGATTTCGCCGGCCACTTTCACGATCGCGGAAAGGTCGAGATGTCCCTGTGGAGTGGGTGGGGTGCCGACGCAGATGAAGGAGAACTCGGTGGAAAGCACAGCTTCGGCCACGGAGCGCGTCGCGCTGATGCGGCCAGCTTTACGCTGGGCTGCGATGATTTCGGCAATACCCTCCTCGATAATCGTGGACTGGCCGGCGTTGATGAAGTCCACCTTTGTTTGTTGAGGATCCACGCCGGTGACGCGGTGTCCATTTTGCGCCAGGCAACCTGTGGCAACGCAGCCGACATAACCAAGACCGAATATGCTAATGTTCATCGAAGTAAAGGGGGTGGAATTTGTAGTTGGAAAGTGGTTCGTTTACTGCTGCATGAGAGTCCCGACAAGCGAGATAAACTTGGATTTTTCCTGGCTCCACAGATGATGGCGGTAAATCTCGATGCCCGCTTGGACGATGCGGCTCGTCTCCTGAGGATTCCGATACACCCAGAGGATCCGCTCGGCGAGGTCGCTGACGTCTTCGGGTTTGAAGAACATCATCTGTTCGTCCGAAAAATAGTCGCGAATTCCCTGCGTGGAAGGCGCGATGACGGGACGATGCATCGAAAGATACTCGAAGAGACGAGTGGGGAAGTTGATGTCGGTGAAAACGGAGCGGCGGTTGGGAACGACACCGAGGTTGCACTCGCGGATAAGTTCGGCGATTTGCCCCTGCGTTCGCGGCCCATGATACGCGACGATGTCGCTGACACCGAGCTCCTGAGCACGGCTCAAAACGGTATCCACGAAAGGCGTGCGATTTCCGTAGATATCGAGTCGGACGCCCGGGATTTGGGGGCGAACCCGAGCTATTGCTTCCACGAGAAGATCGATGCCGTGCCGGTGTACGATCGAACCGTGGTGCATGATTCGAAAGGCGCGATTGTCGGTTGCTTGAGGTTGGTTAGCACCGAGGCGATCGGGATCGAAAAGCTTCTCCTGGGGGGAGTTCATCACGATCTGGATCTTGTTCTCACGTTTGGTGCTTCGAGAGATAAAAAGTGTTTTGAAGGCGATGTTGGGCGTGAGGACGAGATGAGCGAAGCCGATGCTGAGGCGTTCAAAGATTCGTAGAATGCGAACGAACCAATGCTTAGGAGGCAGGCCGTAGATCGTCACCATCAATTCAGGCATCGGGTCGTGAATGTCGAGAATTACGCGAGTGCCCTGCAGGCGGGGAACCAGTGCGGCGAAGACGAGGAAGTCGGGCATATTGTGCACATGCACGATGTCGTATTTCTTGCGGAGAGAACGTCGCGTCAGAAACCAAAACGAGGAAAGCAGGAAACGACCGTATTGGAGAAGGTAAGTTAATTTGCTTTCACGGCGCCGACGCATCGGAATGCGGTAAACACTGATATTCCCGCATTTTTCATGCGGTGCTTCTTTTTCGGATTCAGCCAGGCACAGGACGTCCACGGTCATGCCTGCTTCCGCCATCGCCTCTGCCGCACGGTTCGGTCGGGGGTCGGACGGAAAGCTGGAGTAGAGGATGACAGCGGCCCGTTTTCCGCGCAAATCTGGATGAGTGTGGTCAGACGGTGTCACTGGAGTGTATTGGTGCGATACCAGGAGGCGAGTTGAAGGGGAGAGACGTGCCAGTACTGTGCTGCGTATTTCTGCTGCACATAGCGGAGGAAGTCGGAGTAGAAAACGCTCGGGTATTCGTTAGCGCGAACGTGGCCGTCAAAGTTGATGTAGTCGGGATGAACATCGATCAGCGCCATGCCTCCTTGTTCAGCGACCCAGTCGAGCTTACGCATCCAGATCTCAGGAGAAGTTTCTTTGAGGAAGAGAAAGAGGGTGGAGTCTTGCGGGAGCGTGTACGGGAGTTCGACGTAGCCGCGATTTTTGGACCGAACGCCCGCGGGCGCGGGAATCCACTGCGGGAAAATTGTCCCTGCTCCCTCGGGCTGAGGCTCGAACGGATCGGTGTCGAAAGTTGAAGCGTCGTATTCGATTTCAAGCTCGTGGATCCAATCGAGGTTTCGAAGCATGAAGCCCGAGCGGAAACCGGCGGTCTTCCACTCGCGTGAAAAGTGGTTGATCCGCTCGGCTCTTTTTTTGAAGCCGGAGTACGATTCAAAGAGTCTACCGTCATGGCGGAGGTCGTGTATTCCGATTTCAAAACCATTTGTAACAAGCCAAGATCGCAGTTCTGGGCTAAGACGATAAGGGCCTTCCGGGATGAAATTGAAACTTGATCTAAAACCAAGCTCCATCTCCAGGGCGGCCAGTTGATCGGATTTTATCAGGCCATGTCGGCTTTCAACGTCATGGGTCAGGACGAAGGCGAATTTTTTACCGTCAGGCCAGCCCTTCCAATGAGGAGGTGGGCGATTGCAATTTGGATTTATCGGCCAGAGGTGAGAGGTTTTAGCCCGGATGCGCTGAGCATGAAGGCGGCGAAATGCGGCCCGGATGCGCCAAGGCAGAAAAGGTTTTAGCGAATAATATACGCGGCGCCGCAGCATTCGGTTGAGCTTGGATCGGGGCAGTGGCGGATGGCTTAACGGCCGAGCATCAAGTCGCCACCTTTATTTAGGACCTTCGGAACATAGCTCTGAGTTTTGTTTAGGACAATTCCGACTTGCACGTTCGCGCTCTCAAGCAACGTGGCTGCTTGGCGGGCCTGGTCTTGGTCGGTTTTCTCGGACTCGACCGTCATCAGCACGATATCCATGTAGCCTGCAAGGCGGGGAGTGATGCTGATCTGGCTCACCGGTGGCATATCGAAGATGATGTAGTCAAAGTCACTCGACTTCAGTTTGGGGAGCATCTTCGAAAATCTCTGTGGAAGATTGCGGATGAGTTGTTCGCTGTTGCTGCCCTCCGAAACAATGTAGAGGTTGTCGTCGGAATTTTTGCGGTGCTTGTTTTCAAGAACATCATCGAAGTGGGTGATGACCTTGCCCTGGGAAAACTGGTGCGCGGCATCTTCACCGCGGTTCATATTCACAAGCAGAACGTTTCCTTCCCCCGTTTCAGAGAGGCTTTGGGCAATGCCTGCTGCAACGGTGGAGACGCCCGTTTTTCGGGACAGACCTGTGACGGCGATCAGCTTTGGTTTGTGGGTGAGATCTTGGTTCTCGTAAAAGCCAATCAGACGGTCGCGCAAGGCTGCGAAGTAAGGCTGCAATGCGTGCGAGACGAGTGAGTCTTTCGCGGGCGTCGTGTCTTCTGGAGTCGATTTGGTCGAAACGATAGCCTTCGATACCTTTTTCCGATCCTTGCGAGTGATCTGGGGCATCGAAAGAAAGAGGGGAAGGTCCAACTTGCGTTCGATCTCGCTTGGGCGTCGCAGAGAGCGGTCGACGTAAAGTTCGATGAGGAACGCCCACGCCAGGCCGATCACAAAGCCGCCAACTGCGATGGCGGGTACGATGACGATGCGCTTGCTTTTGACCTTTGTCGCAAACGAGGGCGATTGGATCTCGCTGATGTTTGAAACATTACCGGAGTTGGTTGATTCGGCAAAGCGCGCCTGTTCCAGGTTGTTGGAGTACTTCAGATAGTTCGACTCCTGCTGCGTTTTGCGGCGGACCAGCTCTGTAAACTCGGGCTCCAAGGAGTTGATGCGCGCGATTTCCTCCTTGAGCTTGGCGAGTTGTACCTTGAGCGAAGTGGTCTTTGATTCGAGTGAGCGGATGCGGGCTCGTTCGAGGCCGATGTCGCGCACCGAGGTACTTGGCGCGACGGCGGCTGTCGGGGCGTTTACCTGGGGAATATCCGTGAGTTTGAGGGAAGGGTACTCCGATTCCAGTTTCTTAACCTCGGCGTCGAGATCCTCAATTTGGCCGACTATGTCCTTCACCCGAACATTTTCCGGTGTGAACTGGTTTAGCAGGTCCTGTTCGGTCTTTTTCAGGTTGGCGAGGCGATTAACCAGGCGCGTGTAGGAGTTGACGATGTTTTCCGGCGGACGCGGAGGCAGGGCAGGGGCTGTCGTTGTCGCGTCGGTGGTCACGGGCGCCTTCGCGCTGTTGGTTTCGAAGTTGGTGATGAAGGCGAGGCGTTCGGCGAGTTCAGTTTCGGCGTCGGCAAGCTCTTGTCTTGCGCGTGTCGTGAGCGTCGAAGTGATTTGGACCCCTTCTTCGATCGAGGCATAACCGAGGGCGCCTTTGGCTTTGCGCAGAGCCTCCTCGGTTTCGGCAAGGCGGCTGCGCATTTGATCGGCTTCCTGAATGAGAAGATCATCCACCAGCCCGCTGTAGCGATGGATCTGCACGTGCTTTTTTAGATATTGGATAATGATCTCCCGAAGCACGGGCTGGACGATCGCAGGATTTTGATGCGAGAACGAAATATCAATGATCGTGCTGTGCGCGGGCGCTTCGGCCAGCAAGCCGCTGCAGAAAGTCGCATAGGCGCGTTCCTTGTCGAAGCCGTCGTTGGTGGGCTTGATGAACGTCTCAACACCGAGGGTATCGACGACCTTTTTGGCCAGATCGAGACTCGTGATGATGGCTATTTCTGAATTTAGAATAGTAACACCATAGGGATCGGGATTTCGGTCGTTGCTGGCGTCCGTCTTCATGGGTGTTCGGCTTTCAGTCACGTAACGCACGAACAGCTTCGCCTCGGATTTAAAGGTCCGAGGGGTTTTTGTGTAGAAGACGGCGGCTCCTGCGAGGCCGAGCAAGCTGCAGAAGAAGATTTTCCACTTATGGCGGAAGATCGTGTAGTAAATGTCCGAAAGGCTCAGGTTTGTGCCTTGCGGTTCGTTCTGGATCCGCGTGACAGGCTGAGCACTCCGAGTGACCAAGAGAGACGCGTTATTAACGGGTTTCGGAGGCATAAACGATGAGTGTTTGGATAGGCGAAAACATCGAGCTACCACGGACTAGCCAGTGGTATCAAGAAACGGGACCGAGAAATGCAGGTTGAGCTAGCGGCCTTTGATCGCCGAGGCAAGTTCCTGTGCGACCGCGTCGATCTGCAGATCGGTCAGCTCCGGATACATCGGAAGCGAGAGGAAAGTTTCACCGCAGGCTTCACTGACTGGGAAATCACCTTTTTTATAACCAAGGTGGGCGTAGGCCTCTTGCAGGTGGACTGGAACGGGATAGTGGATGCCGCAGCTAATGCCTTGATCACCCAGGGCTTTGAGAACGGCGTCGCGGTTCTGCAGACGAAGCGCGTAGACGTGGTAAATATGATGGCGGCCAGGAAGCTCAACGGGGAGAGTGATACCCTTGAGTTCTGCGAGGAGTTGGTTGTACCGAGCGGCTGCACGGCGACGACCGTCGTTGGCTTTGTCGAGGTACTTGAGCTTTACGCGCAGGACGGCCGCTTGGAGCCCGTCCATCCGGCCATTCCAGCCGATCACGTCGTGGTAGTACTTCTTTTTTTGTCCATGCTCGCGAAACATCTTCATCCGCTCGGCTAGCGCAGCGTCATTGGTGGTGACAGCGCCTGCTTCGCCCCAAGCACCAAGATTTTTGCCTGGGTAAAAGCTAAACGATCCAGCAGCGCCAAACGTGCCCGCCTTGCGGCCTCTATAAAGTGCACCTTGAGCTTGGGCGGCGTCTTCAACGACGTGTAAATTGTGCTTTTTCGCGATGGCTAGGATCGGGTCCATGTCGGCGCATTGGCCGAAGAGGTGCACGGGAATAATCGCCTTGGTTCGCGGAGTGATCGCCGCTTCAATTTTGGCGGGATCAAGCGTGTAGGAAACAGGATCGATATCGACGAAAACCGGCTTGGCTCCGGAGTAGCTGATCGCTTCGGCCGTCGCCATGAAGGTCATTGGTGCAGTGATGACTTCGTCGCCTTGGCCGACCCCCAGAGCGAGCAGTGCGAACCAAAGCGTATCAGTTCCGTTTCCAGCGCCGATGCAAAATTTCGCGTCGCAGTATTTCGCGTAGTCCTCCTCGAATTTGCTGACGAATGGACCGCCGGCGAAGGCGTTCAGGTCAATCACCTCGTTCATCGCGGCCATGACTTCGGCGCGAATGGGATCGTGGTGGGCTTTTAGGTCGAGGAACGGAACTTTAACTTTTTGCATCGAGAGTTTTGATAGTACGAGCTGGATTGCCAACGACGACAGCGTTGGGTGGAACATCTTTGGTAACCACACTGCCTGCCCCGATCAACGCGTTTTCGCCGATGGTAATGCCACAGAGGATCGTGGCATTGGAGCCGATCGACGCGCCGCGTTTCACGAGGGTTTTGATACACGCCCAGTCGGCTTCGGTCTGAAGCTGGCCGCCAGCAGCGGTGGCGCGGGGAAACAGGTCGTTTGTGAACATGACGCCGTGGCCGACGAACACCTCATCTTCGATTTCGACGCCTTCGCAGATGAAGCTGTGGCTCGAGATCTTGCAGCGCGCGCCGATCTTTGCGCCTTTCTGGATTTCAACGAACGTGCCGACTTTCGTTTCATCGCCAATTTCACAACCATAGAGGTTGGTGAAACCAAAAATTCGCACGCCCGCACCCAATTTAACATTAGGTGCAATTTGCTGGTTAGACTGAGGAGTCATTTAAGAGCTGTTAGAGAATCCTGGAGGCTCCCGCGATGGGCCTTAGGCTGTAACTAAGGGCTGGGCCTGAGTTTTTGCGGCCTTATGGCTGGGGGTGAAATCGATGGAAGCACCATTCAATTTGAGGGATTCTGAAGAGGCTTCCAGAATGCGGACAACTTCCAAGCCTTTTGCTCCGCTCGTTATCGGGAGGGAGCCGTTGTTGATGCAATCCAAGAAGTGCTGACACTCGGTTTTCAGGGGTTCGTCCTGCTTGATGTAAGGCGCGTAGATATCGCCGTAGTGGTAAGCATAATGGAATTCCGCGAAGGTGTCGTAGTGGGGCGGGCGCTCGACGCGCGCGTCGAAAATTTTAATTTTCTCCTGCACAGCGACGTCGTCGTAAACGATCATGCGTTTGCTCCCAACGATAGTCATCTCGCGGATTTTGCGAGGGTCGAGCCAACTGCTCTGGACGATCGCCGAGCGATCCTTTGAGAACTCCAGGAACATCGTGGTCACATCCTCGATGCCGCGTGTGACGTGGGCAGTGCCTTGGCAATTGATGCGTTTCGGTGCTTCGCCGAGAATATACAAAATCACGGAGATGTCGTGAGGGGCCAAGTCCCAGGCAACGTTGATGTCTTTCTGGAAGAGGCCGAGATTGAGGCGACGTGCACTGATGTAGCGGATTTCGCCGATATCGCCGTTATCGACAATTTCCTTCACGCGTCGCACGGCGGGCGAGTAGAGGAATGTGTGGCCGACCATCAGGATCAATCCCTTGCTCGCGGCCAGATCGACGAGCTCTTCGCATTCGGCCGTGGAGGCAGCGAGCGGCTTTTCAACCAGCGTGTGCTTACCGGCCAGCAGGCTCGCTTTCGCCATCGGGAAGTGGTACCGCACCGATGTGGCGATCACGATGGCGTCGATCGTTTTGTCGCTTAGCAATGTCTCGTAATTGGTGATGCCCTCCACTTCGGGATAGAGAGATTTCAAATGTTTGAGGCGGGCCTCGCTCACATCGCACATGGCCTTGAGCCGGCAGTCGGGAAGGGAACGGAAGTTACGGATGAGGTTCGGGCCCCAATAACCACAACCAACTACACCGATATTAAGAGGTTTTTTCATGAAATCTAATTTTGGAGTTCGTCTCGACGTTTCTTTATCCAACCTGCTGTTCGGAAATGTACCGACGCTGAATTGGTTCACGAGTGGCGGCGATCGCCGTGGCGCGGCTTTTCTTGGTGTCCAAGTATTGTTGAACGACTGCGACTGGGGTCATCGCCAAAATCCTCAGATCGCCCAAGAGTGATTTTCTCCGGCCATAACGGATGTCCAGGTGGATCATCTCGTCGAAGGTGGTGCGGTTTTTTCCGCTCACCTGCCAAAGGCCCGTAAGGCCTGGGACCGCGGCGAAGCGCTCTTTCTGCCAAGGCTGATAACCATCGTATTCGTAAGGGATGCAGGGACGAGGGCCAACGAGGCTCATGTCGCCTTTGAGCACGTTCAAAAGTTGGGGAAGCTCGTCGATACCCAAAGCGCGGATCAGCCAAGCGCCTGGGATCAAACGCGAATCGTTGCGCGCGTCCATTTTGACCATGGGAGCATTGGAGCCCATGAGGGATTTTAGATAGGCCTCATGGTTGTGGGTCTCGGCGTTCACGCGCATGGTGCGGAACTTGAAGCACAGGAATTTCGAGCCGCGCAGCCCGATGCGGGTCTGGCAGAAAATGATCGGCCCGGGCGAGACGATGGAAATGTACAGGGCGAGCGCGCCAAAAAGGGGCATCGTGACCAACAACACGGCGAGAGTGATCGTGAGATCTAGCGCCCGTTTCCAGCGTGGCATCGGGTCAGCTCTCAGGGGCCTCGAAGCACTAAAGCCGTTAACACGAGAATGGGTGGTGGAAGTGAGCTCCTTTTGAGCGGTGTTCATGTTATTGGATGATTATTAAATTGGTTAGGCGGTCTTTTTTAGGTCGAAGCGGTCGACGGAAACTCGGGCGCCGCAGCCGAGAATCCCGAGCAAAATGGTGACGCGTTCGGATTCGGTCGTGTCCTCAAGGATCACTGCCTCGAGCCCTTTCATCGGGCCTTCGAGCACGGTGACGCGGTCGCCTGGCACCAGCGACGTGGACGGGCGGACAGCTTCTGGACCTTCCGCGCACCAGGCTTTGAGCTGTTCGATCAGCTTATTCGCTACGATTGCGGGCACCCCGCCAAAGCTCACCACGTCGAGAACATCGTGAGCGTACCGCACGGCGCGGTAGGCTGAATTCATCTCGAACTTGCAGAAAAAGTAGCGGGGAAAAAGCGGTTCCGAAACGTTATATTGAACGCGACGAATGGTTTTGGTCCGCGTGATGCAGGGAAAGAAAACCTCGAAGCCGAGACGTGATTCCACGTATTCCAAAGCCTGTCTTTCCCGCTTCGGTTTCGTATAGATGCAGAACCACTCGCTCGGGTTGACGGCTTCAAGCTGCCGCCATTTCGGTGCCTTGTCGTGCATCAAAACGGCATCGATTGTCTGTAATTTTGTTTTGGAGTTGGCTGACATTACGCGGGCTCTGAGCCGGTGATGTCCGAGAACTACCGCGAGCCGCTCATGAGCTCTCCCTTTGAGGGAGCCCGAAAGAGCGCCGAGGTGATATCGGACGACCGACTCTCAACGGCCAGCTCTGCACGGGCGGTTTCCACTGAAGCCGAATGGCATTCCGCGAAAACCCACGGCTTCTCCGAAGGGGAGAGCCGTTTTTGTCTATGAGACACCGCTGCTGGACGCGAGATTTTCAAAGCACCCGTCACATATCCGTGAAAAACCCCAGAAAACAACCGGAAATCCCCCTTAACGCAAAAGTCCAGCAATACCATTACAGCGGAGCTAAGGCTTTCCACTACAAACCCCTAAATGAGGGGGCTTTTTTGGCTTAAAATGCCGCCCGCTCTTTCGTTTCTACCGGATTAAACAGCCTCGGAGCACTAAAATACCACCAGTCGGTCGGGTACGTGGATGATATCACGCGGCTTCAGGTAAAAAGGCGTATCATTTTTCCCGTCCAAAACGCGCTTAAGATCGATTTTTTCCCGCAGAGGTTGTCCTTCGCGAATAACCACGATTGCCTTCATATTGGCTTTGGCGGAGTCAAATCCGCCAGCTTCCATAATCGCTTCCAGAGCGGTGAGCGGACGATCGGACACGACCTTGCCGGGTCGCAATACCGCGCCGCTGACGAATACTGTGAAGGACGACGAAACAAGTGACACGACCACTTCCTTGTTAATTAGCTGGGGAGCGTAGAGCTTCGTGAGTTGGGCATTGAACTCCGAAGGAGTATAACCTGAAGCCTGCACTTCTCCCACCAGCGGCAAGACAATGCGGCCGTCGCGCCGAATAGTTTGTACGGTATCGAGAGCTGGCGTGCCTGGAAACGAGACACGCAAAACATCTCCTTCGTTGAGCGCGAGTGACTCAGTCGCGTGGGAATCACGGGCGGGAGCAGGAGCAGGGGCGTTGCTGCTGATTTGTGCGCAGCCACCCAAACCAATCGCAAGTAATAACGAAAATAAAATTCCCCGACTATGTATTTTGGCACGAGCCGAAGCAGACCGAATGAAAGAAATCATAACTCTATAAATTGAAGCGTGGAGATGATCCTGGGTTGTTTGCGCGAGAATTTTCGCGTTGGGTACTCAGCAAGCCAAAAAAGTCGCGAGCGCAAGTGGAATGCGTTAATTGGTCGATGGCGAGCTCTGAAATCCGCCTGAAACGCGTGGAATTTTTCTAGGTGGCGAAAAGGTTTGTGAAGCGCCGGCGGGGTGCGAAAGCGGAAGCGAGCCGGTGTAGTTGTAGGTTTATTGCAATTATGGTTATTGTGATCGTCAGAAAAATGCAAATTTCTGCGGCGGTCAGAATCAGCTTTTGAGAGGGAGAAAAACGAAAGGATTTTCCGTGCTTGGTTGGGGTGTGTAACAAACTCGCGAAAGAACCAAAGCTTACGAAAGGTTAGGTGACATGTGGTCGAAATCTCTTTTGGGTTTTCGACATGAAAAGCGCCGGCTCAACTTTCTTTCAGCAAGCACTACTTCTGAGACCTTTTTGTCGGTTAAGCGGCCCCAAATATTTTTCGAGCCATTGTGAAGAATTATTTGAAACTAAAAGCCAGGGCTCGGCACTATGTTTGCGCGATCTTCTTTATGCGACGTGATCTTCAGCCTTTGCGTGTACTTTTTTCGTCTGTTGTTCTGTTCCTGATTCTCGCACCTGAGGCGTACGCTTCTTCACTCGCCATCGCCGTTGGGCAAAAAGCGACTATTTCTGTGACGGCCAGTGGGACCCAGCCTTTTACCTACCAATGGTACAAGGATGGCGCTCTGATTGCGGGAGCCACGGGCTCTTCATACGTCATCGCGTCTGCTACTTCGTCTGATGGTGGGGTGTACACTGCGACGGTTTCCAATACTGCCGGAACCACTTCGTCAGATAATGCAACGTTGACGGTGAATGTACCACCGTCGATCACCACCCAGCCGGCGTTGCAGACAGTCACCTCCGGTAGCTCGGTCACGTTTAGCGTGGTTGCGAGTGGCACATCGCCGTTCACGTACCAATGGAAAAAAGACGGCTCAAATATTTCCGGTGCGACGTCAGCTTCGTACACGATCGCAAGCACGACTTCCAGCAGTGCGGGTAGTTATACGGTTGTTGTAACCAACGCCGCGGGTTCAGTGACCTCTTCGGCGGCTACGCTGACCGTGAACCTTCTGCCGTCGATCACCACGCAGCCGGCATCGCAGACCGCTGTCTCGGGTAGCTCGGTCACGTTTAGCGTGGTTGCGAGCGGCACGGCGCCGTTCACCTACCAATGGAAAAAAGACGGCTCAAATATTTCTGGTGCGACGTCAGCTTCGTACACGATCGCAAGCACGACTTCCAGCAGCGCGGGCAGCTATACGGTTGTTGTAACCAACGCCGCGGGTTCAGTGACCTCCTCAGCGGCGACATTGACGGTTAGCGCAGCCGCGGTGGCACCGACAATTACAACACAGCCTGTCTCGCAAACTGTGACAGCAGGGAACTCCGTGACGTTCACCGTCGCGGCGAGTGGGACATCGCCTTTGACCTATCAATGGAAGAAAGATGGCGCGAATATCTCCGGTGCAACTTCGGCCTCGTACACCATTGCCTCGGTGAGTTCGTCGGACGGCGGGTCTTATACGGTTGCGGTGAGCAATACCGCTGGTTCCGCGACCTCATCTGCGGCGACGTTGACCGTGAACACGCTTCCCTCCCTCACAACACAACCCGTTTCCCAGACCGTGGCTTCTGGCACTTCGGTGACATTTAATGTGGCAGCTAGTGGAACTTCGCCGTTCAGCTACCAGTGGAAAAAGAACGGAGTAAATATTTCCGGGGCAACCTCGGCTTCTTATACAATCTCCGCTACTAAAACGACGGATGCCGGAAGCTATTCTGTGACAGTCACGAATGCGGTTGGCTCCACGACTTCGTCCAGCGCGACGCTAACCGTGAATTGGAGCCAAACTGTACTGCCGAGCTTGTCCACGCCGTACTCCGACTGGCGCCAATTTAAGCCGACTCAGCTGACGGTTGCTCCTTACGCCGATACTCCGCTCCAATTCACGCAATCTTCGGTGCAGGATGTTGATGGTAGAACGGTTTGGGTTGGCACGAACTCAGTTCAAGGTTCCTTTGTGGTTTCGGTGGCCTCGGCTAACGAATGGCATGCCATCTTTTCGATGCCCGGATCTGACACGTTTGAGATTCATATCTCAGGCGAGACAGTCACTTCCGCTCTGATGACTGAGGCATTGACTTGCGGTGCAAATGTGACGGTGGACGGTGGCGTCGTTCCGACCACCGTGACGGCGGGCAGCTCTGCAACGACCTATACGGTGGACGTGCTGTTTTTCTACGATGCTGCGACCCTCTCTGCAGCTGGCGGCAACACCGAATTAATTAACACGGCTCTGGCTACGCGCATTGCGGCGGCGAACCAGGCACTCGCCAACAGCAATGTGAATTTTAAGTGGCATTATCTCACCGCATATCAGGTCCCGACTTATACCGCGACCACGAATATCGTCGATGACCTTAACCACATCTCATACGCCACTAACAATGGCACAACTGATCCTGTGGGACAATTTGTGCAGGACAAATGCGTGCTGCACAGCGCCGATCAGGCGGTCTTGATTCTCTCCGGCACACGTGATCGTACAGGCATCGCTCGCACCTGCGACTCACAGGGTGACGTAAGCCACTTCGCCGTGCTGCGCTGGACTCAGGATTTCCTCGGTCTCGCTCACGAACTCGCGCACAATTTTGGATGCCGACACGATCGCACAACTGAAGCGGCGACGGATTCGCTGGCGAAGGACGGCGATGGTCGGTACTTCTATGGTCACCGTTTTACCTATAACGGGGTGGACACTGGAACGGTGATGTCCGCAGCTTCCGATCGCTGGGCATACTTTAGCAGTCCGTCGATCACTTATGGAACCACCGCTTTGGGTGTGGCGGCTACGCAGCCGAAGGCGGCCGACAATGTTCGCTACCTTAACGAGAAGGCGCCCTTCATGGCTCTTTATCGTGGCGCTGAAGCTCCGCGCATCGTCACGCAACCGCAGTCGGCTTACGTGTCGGCAGGTCAGGCGTTGACCCTCAGCGTAGTCGCGGCGGGCAACGGTTTAACTTACGAATGGCGCAAGAACGGGGCTGCGATCACAAACGCGACAGGTGCAACTTATGCGGTGGCCAATGCAAGTTCGACAGACGGAGGTACCTACACCGTGGTTGTGGCGAATTCTTATGGTTCGGTTACCAGCGACGCGGCCAGTGTTGTTGTGAGTGGCACATCTAGTTCTTCGAGCAGTTCAAGTTCGAGCAGCAGCTCCAGTTCATCCAGTAGTTCCAGCAGCTCGAGTAGTTCGAGCAGCAGCGGTATTTCAAAAAACCCATCGCAGGGTGAGTCTCAAACAGCCGCAGCGGCTGGAGGTGGCGGCGGTGGCGCCATCGGCATGGGCAGCTGGCTCGTTCTGGCGGCGCTCGCGTGCGTTCGCGCATTGACTCGCAAACGTCAACGCAGCTGAGCCGCTAACGCGTTGACCGAGCTGGACTGTACTCGATAAAGGGAAGCTTTTCGATCGCTTGGGGATGGAAGTTGCTCAAGCAACTCCACGTCCAGGCTCTGGGAGGCAGGGATAGCGCCGACGAATTTTTTCAGTTCTTTCACGCTGGTGACCTTTAGAGCAGCTGAATTGGTTAAGCGCACATAGAAACCTTTTTTCGAATTCGCCTTTGCGAATGATCGGCGCGGTCTTGAGAACTTCGCGGTCGTACTGAGCGATTTCGCGATTCCTAATCGGAGCTTTGCCGCTCAATCACCGGACGGATCTAGTGATTTTCTTATGATCGCAGTGCGATTCTCTAATGCCACCCACTGTCGGGGTCGGTCTTCTTGCTAACCCTGGGTGTTTAGGCTGGCGTTGGGCTTTAACTTTGTACGCTGCCGTTCAGCAGGGCATCACACTTGGCGGTGGGCATCAGTTAAATAGCTACAATTCGAATTCGGCTTCGACACCTATGAATACCTCTGGACGTTTCATTTCATTTTGCCCCTCTTCTTTGGGCCGCATCCAACGGTGGGTGAGCGTTATCGCAGCTGTCGTAATCGGCAGCGCGGTCGTTCAGGCCGCACCGGCGATCACGGCCCAACCGGCAAGTCCGAGCCTGACGACGGGGCAGGCGACCACGTTGACTGTTCAAGCTGCAGGCAACGGTGCGCTGAGCTATCAGTGGTATGTGGGCGCGAGCGGCACTACGACGATGCCGGTTCCTGGAGCGACGACGGCCAGTTTCGCGACGCCGGTGCTTTGTGCGAACACCTCGTATTGGGTGCGCGTGACCGATGGGGATGGCTCCGCCGACAGCGGCACGGCGGGAATAATTGTAAGCCTTCCCGCAGGAGCTTGCCTGGATGTCATGGGAAGCAACAGTTCCGGACAATTGGGAACGGGATTGGCCGACTCTGCGGCCCACAGCAGCCCATTGGAGATACTGGGCGGTGTGGCGCTGGTCTCCGCGGGAGAGAGCCACACGATGTTCGTGAAGACGGATGGCACGCTCTGGGCCGCGGGCAGCAACTCGTCTGGACAGCTTGGGAGTGGTTCGACCTCCAGCAATCGTACGACACCGGTGCAATTGTCCACCGACGTCGCCATGGCGGTTGCAGGTGCGTATCATACTCTAATTCTTAAAACCGACGGTGCGCTGTGGATCACCGGCAGCTCGGGAGGCCAAGGCACGCTTACGCAAGTCGCGGCCAACGTCGCATCGGTCGCTGCCGGATATGGCTTTAGTCTGTATGTCAAAACTGATGGGACGCTCTGGGGTTTCGGCACGAACACATTTGGGCAGCTCGGTATCGGTTATGGCGTCTACAATCAGCCCACACCGACAATGGTGGCCAGCGGTGTGAAGATGGTCTCGGCGGGGCAATATCACAGCGTGTTTGTCAAAACCGACGGCACGCTCTGGGGAATGGGAAGCAACTCCGACAGCCAGCTGGGGCAGCTCGGAGGTGGTTCGTTGGGCAGCGCTTCGGCTCCGATGCAGATCGGCGCCGATGTTGCCGTTGTTTCCACCGGCAGCAGTCACACAATGTATATCAAGAGCGATGGCACGCTCTGGGGGATGGGCAGCAGTTCGTACGGACAGGTTGGCAACGGAGCCTTAAGCAGAGTGTACAGCCCCGTCCAAATAGATCAGGGTCTTGTATCGGTGCAGTGTGGGTCGCTGCACACGATGTATGTAAAATCCGACAGCACCCTGTGGGCGATGGGGCTGAACGAACGGGGACAACTTGGCGACGGAACGACCACGGATCGCAATCGGCCGGTGCAAATCATCTATGGAGCCGCGGCTGTCGCGGGTGGCGGATCGCATTCGTTGTGCTTGCAGAAGGCCATCGCGCCGATCTTTAGCGTGCAACCGGCGGATGTCGCCGTGGTGTCCGGCGGCACCGCGACTTTTTCCGCGGTGGCTCAAGGGGGCGCGTCTCCGGCGAGCTATCAATGGTATCAAGGAACCAGTGGTGATGTTTCAAATCCCGTGGGCGGCGCCACAGCGGCGAATTTCACCGCCTCGCCCTCGAGTACCACGTTGTATTGGGTGCGTGCGACCAACAGTGCAGGCGCTACCGATAGCAGGACCTGTACTGTTACTGTCGTGCTCGCTCCTCCAACGATCAACAGCCAGCCCTCAAACTTAACAGGGACCGCCGGTACATCGTCGGTTTTGACGGTTGCCGCCTCGAGTAGCGGTCCGATTTCGTACCAGTGGTATGTGGGCGCTAGCGGGACTACAACCATGCCCGTGCCCGGAGCGACGAGCCCCACGCTAGTAACGCCGGTGCTCACGTATTCCTGCTCGTATTGGGTGCGCGCGACGAATGTGGCCGGTTCGGTCGACAGTGCGACTGCCACCGTAACGATCAGTTTGATAGCTCCAAGCACCGCGTTCTCGCTGGAGACCATGGGAACGAACGACGATGGTCAACTCGGCGACGGGACCACGACCACCAGGGGGGCTCGCGCGCCCATTGCGGCCGATGTGGCGACCGTTGCAACGGGTGATGCACACACCGCGTTCGTGAAAGTCGATGGTTCGTTATGGTCGGTGGGAAAGAACACGAGCGGCCAATTGGGCGACGGAGGCGCTACGTCGGCGAGAAGCACGCCCTTCCTGACGGCGAGCTCGGTGGTCGCTGCTTCGGCGGGGCCGTCTTGCACGCTGTTTGTCAAAGCCGATGGTTCACTTTGGGGAGTAGGCGCAAACAGCAACGGCCAGTTGGGCATCCGCACCGGCCAAAATATTTCGTCGCCTTCCCCCATTGCCACCGGTGTGGCGACCGTGGCGGCAGGGTATTCCCACACGTTGTTTGTGAAGACCGACGGCACGCTTTGGGCCATGGGCGACAATTGGTCGGGGCAACTCGGAGACGGCACCACCGGAGTCCCCAAAGAAGAGCCCATCCAGGTTGCGACTGGTGTGGCAAAAGTCGCTGCCGGCGAGAGACACTCGGTGTTTTTGAAGACTGACGGAACGCTTTGGGTGACGGGGAGCAATACCAAAGGCCAGCTCGGCGATGGCACCACCAACGACCGCAGCACGCCGGTGCAAGTCGCCTCGAATGTCGCGACCATCGCAGCAGGCGCGGCGCACACGCTTTTCGTGAAAACCGACGGAACGCTCTGGGGCATGGGCTACAATTTCTACTGCCAGCTCGGCGACGGCACGACGGTCGACCACTCTACGCCGGTGCAGATCGCTTCCGACGTCGCTTTGGTGGCGGCGGGCGCGCACCACACGCTCTTCGTCACGTCTGATGGCAGGCTTTGGAGCATGGGAGACAGCTATTACCATCAGAGGGGCGTGACGTACACGTCGAGCTACTATCCGGCCCTGGTGACAGGAGGTGTCGTAGCCATTGCCGGGGGATCGAAGCATTCCGCACTGGTTCAGAAGGCAATAACTCCGTTCTTTTTTGTGCAGCCGGTCGACGCGTTCGTGGCGACGGGCGGCGCATCAACTCTCAAAGTGGTGGCTGACGGCGGGGCCGGTTCTCTTTCGTATCAATGGTATCGCGGCAGCAGCGGCGATATCTCCAATCCCGTGGCGAACGCCACTGCGGCAAGCTTCACGACCCCTGCGCTGACGGCAACGACGTCGTACTGGGTCCGGGTGTCGAATAGCGCTGGTTCGGCTGACAGCGATGGTGCGACACTCACCGTGGTGCCGCTTCCGACGATCACCGCGAATCCTTCCAGTGCGACAACCGGCACGGGGCAGTCGACTACGTTGAGCGTGGCTGCCACGAGTACGGGACCTACGTCGTACCAGTGGTACTATTCGTGTGGTTCGGCTTCGGGGCGTATCGAGGGCGCCACGAGCTCGAGTTTCACGACACCGGCACTCTCTGTGACAACCTCTTACTGGGTTCGCGTGACAAATATGGCCGGTCCGGTCGACTCGGCGACGGCTACGATGACGGTTACGCCGCCTGTCGGGCGCGTATTGAATGTGGTGGGAGACGGTAGTTATGGTCAATTGGGCGATGGGAATAGCTGCCCCGCTTTTCCCAAGCAGGTGGGCATCGGAATGAGCGCGGTGGCGGCCGGCGGAACCCACTCGCTATTCCTAAAAACGGA
Organism: Nibricoccus sp.; assembly: GCA_047600805.1. Taxonomy (GTDB): domain Bacteria; phylum Verrucomicrobiota; class Verrucomicrobiia; order Opitutales; family Opitutaceae; genus JADKHC01. Next base: position 1,664,297 of record JASGKG010000001.1, on the reverse strand, counting down.
CGGCACTTTGGTTGCCATCGGCAGCAATCTCGTCGGCGAACTTGGAAATGGCTCGAACAGCATTCTTCCCCAAACCACGCCCAATGCGATCGGTGTGAACGTGGCGACGATGGCGGCGGGGTGGCATTTCTCGCTCTTCGTGAAATCGGACGGAACACTGTGGGGAGCGGGAACTAATTCCTATGGCCAACTGGGCGACGGAACCACGACATCGCGGCGCTCGGCCGTTCAAATCGCCGCGGGCGTGAGCAAAGTGGCAGCCGGGTATCTTCACGCTTTGTTTCTCAAGACCGACGGCACGCTGTGGGCGATGGGCCGCAATAATTACGGTCAACTTGGACTGGCGGTTGATACAGTGGCGCATTCCACCCCGGTTCAGATTGCGAGTGATGTTGTCGCGGTCGGCGCCGGAGACTACCATACGGTTTACCTGAAGTCGGATGGTTCGTTATGGGGGCTTGGCTACAATAATTATGGTCAGCTCGGGATCGTAGCCGACACCACGCCACACGTCACGCCAGTGCAGATCGCGGCCGGTGTAACGCGGCTCGCCGTAGGTGGCAACCACACGCTCTTCATAAAAACCAATGGGTCGCTTTGGGGCACGGGTCTTAATTCCGACGGCCAATTGGGCGACAATTCCTACACGAATCGCAGCACGCCGGTCCAAATTGTGGCGGGCGGCGTCTCCTCCGTGGCTGCTGGTTCGTACCATTCGTGTTTCGTCAAGACCGATGGAAGTCTTTGGTCGATGGGCTTCAATAATTATGGGGAACTAGGGCTGGGGTACATCGATTTTGCTGCCGAACCACTACCTTATCAGGTAACCACGGGTGTCAGTTCGGTATCTGTAGGGGATTACTTCACGCTGTTTGTGAAGACTGACGGCAGCGCGTGGGCTGTTGGAGATAATAGCATGGGACAGTTTGGCGATGGCACCACCACCACGCGTACGTCACCGCTGGCGATTACTTCCGATGTGACGAGTGTTTCTGCTGGAACGAGTCACACGATGTTCGTCAAAACGGATGGGACGCTCTGGGGCATGGGCATTAATTCTTTCGGCGAACTTGGCCTCGCCACCGACTACGCTCCACACAGCACGCCTGTGCAGGTGAATTCGGGGGTCGTTTCTGTCGCCACCGGCCTCTACCACACGCTATTCCTAAAAAGCAACGGCACGCTGTGGACGATGGGCTACAATTACGATGGCCAACTGGGCGACGGCACGACGACCAGCAGGTCCACTCCGGTGCAGATTGCCTCGGGAGTCGCGTCGGTGTCCGCCGGCTATTTCCACTCGGCGTTCGTGAAGGCCGACGGCACGCTTTGGACCATGGGATATAGTTCGTACGGCCAATTGGGCAATGGCACCGCCACGACTCGCGCAGTGACTCCTATCCAGGTTGCGACCAATGTCTCGCGAGTTGCCTGTGGTGGTTATCACACGGCGTTCGTGAAAACAGACGGCACGTTGTGGACGGCCGGATCCAATTACCAGGGCCAACTCGGTGGCGGAACTTCTGATTTTAGTGCACATCCGACGCCGACCCAAGTCGCAACCGGAGTCTCAATTGTGGCGGCGGGTACGTTCCACACGATGTTCATCAAAACGGATGGAGCGTTGTGGGGAATGGGGGACAATTCCTTCGGTCAACTTGGCGATGGGACAAGCGAGGACAAGCTCCTCCCAACTCAGCTCGTGACGGGGGTGGCGTCGCTCTCCTGTGGAACATACCAAACGCTGTTCGTCAAAACCGATGGCACGCTCTGGGGCACCGGTGACAACGGCTATTTCCAGCTCGGCGATTCAACGGTCACGATTCGGCGCGCACCGGTGCAAGTCTGGAACAATGTTTCAAGCGTGAGCACTGGCGGAGACCACAGCGCATTTCTTACGCCGATCGCAGCTTTGTCCATCACGACGCAACCCGTTTCACAGGCGGTAACGTTTGGTTCGGCAGTGGCGTTCAGCGTGACCGTGAGCGGTTCGTTGCCAACCTACCAGTGGTACTTTAACAATGCGCCGATCGCCGGTGCCACCGCATCGAGTTATTCGATTGCCTCCGTTTCGAACGCAAATGCCGGGTCTTACACGGTGACCGCCACCAACTCGGCGGGGTCCGTGACGAGTAACGCAGCCACGCTCACCGTTAACAGCGCGCCCGCGCCGACGCCAGCTCCGAGCAGTGGTGGTGGCGGCGGCGGTGCACCGAGCGACGCGTTTTGGGTGGGGCTAGCGGTGCTGGGCGTTTTACGGCTATCAAAACCGGGCCGGCGGTAGACAGGTTTTGCTTGGCGTCGTCGGCGCTTTGCCTGAAACAAGCGCGATGATTCTGTTTCATCGCGATCTCGGTGGCCGTGGCCATCCGCCGCTCCTCGTGCTCCATGGACTGCTCGGTTCTTCAAGAAACTGGCAGTCCACCGGCACCGATTTGACGGCCCAATTTCACGTGATCGCGCTCGACCTGCGGAATCACGGGCGTTCTCCACATTCCGACGAAATGACGTTCTCGGCGATGGTGGCAGACGTACTCGAGTGGATGGATCAGCACGGGATCACTCGCGCTTCCATCATGGGGCACAGCATGGGCGGGAAGGTGGCGATGCTCCTGGCCTGTCGACACCCCGAACGCGTCGAGAGACTCTTTGTGGTCGATGTTGCGCCCAAAGACTACGAGTTGATGGGCCACAAAAACGAGTTTGCCGCGTTGAACGAGCTGGATCTGCGCACGCTGCAATCGCGCGCCGAAGCGGAGATGCGCTTCGAAGGCCGGGTGCCCAGCTTGGGGATGAGGAAATTTCTCGCGACCAACTTGGAACGCGATCCCGAGACGAATACCTGGCAGTGGATCGTGAACTTGCCTGTTCTCACCAGAACGCTGCCCGACGTCGCTCGGGATTCTTTGGCGCCTGAGGATCGGTTCGACGGGCCGACCCTGTTCATCATTGGAGGTCGGTCGCGGTATGTGGGGCCTGAGGATCGCGAATCGATACTGCATCATTTTCCAACCGCCAAAATCGAGGTAGTTGCCGGCTCAGGTCACAATCCGCACATGGACGGACGCGTCGAGTTTGTGCGGATCGTCTTTGCTGCCGTGCAGCCCTAGCAAAACAGGCGCTTTTGGCGCCTGTTTTGTTGGTGGGAAGCTTTATTCGAACGGGAAATGCGGTTCGACATCGGCGTCGTAATCGATGCCGGGCAGGCCGAAGCCGAACAGCTTAAGAAAATCGGAGCGGTAGCCCGCGATGTCAGTGAGATCGTTGAGATTTTCCGTGGTGACCCGCGGCCAGATGCGTTTCACCTCGTCTTGGACTTCCGGACGCATTTCCCAATCATCGACGCGCACGCGACCGCCGTCGTCGTAGTTAAGCGCCGAGTTGTTGTACATCTGCGTGGCAAAGAGTCGTTGGATTTGCTCGATGCAACCCTCGTGAGTTCCCTTGGACTTCATGATCTTGAAGAGCACGGCAATGTAGAGGGGAACCACCGGAATGGCGGAACTGGCTTGCGTGACCAGAGCTTTGTTAACGGAAACAAACGCGCGGCCATAACCTTCGATCTTCAGGAAAGCGTCGATGCGTTTCGCGGCTTTTTCCAAATCGATTTTTGCCATCCCGATCGTGCCATTCTTGTAAATGTCCCACGTGACCTCGGGCCCGATGTACGAGTAGGCGACCGAAGTCGCGCCGGGAGCGAGAAGCTTCGCGTCCGCGAGTGCTTGAATCCACATTTCCCAATCTTCGCCACCCATGACGGCGATGGTATCGTCGATTTCTTCTTGGGTGGCGGGCTCGATCGTTACGGAGCTAACCGTTCCGGTATCAGTATCGACGGTTTTGTTGGTGTACGGCTTTCCGATTGGCTTGAGGGCGGACTTGTGAACGGTGCCGGTGTAGGGATGTGTGCGGCGCGGGGAGGCGAGCGAGTAGACGACGAGGTCGACCGGGCCGACGTCGCGCTTCAATAGCTCGATCGTCTGCTGTTTGATCTCTTTGGAGAAAGCGTCGCCATTGATGTTGCCGGCATAGAGGCCGGCGGCGCGGGCTTTTTGGGTAAAAGCGTAGCTGTTGTACCAGCCGGGCGTCGCCGGACGATCCACGTCGGACGGGCGCTCGTAAAACACGCCCACTGTGGCCGCTCCTGAACCGAACGCAGCGGCGATACGGGAGGACAAACCGTAGCCTGTCGAGGCTCCAACGACCAAGACCTTCTTGGGGCCGTTTTTGAGCGGTCCTTTGCTCTTCACGTAATCGATTTGTTCCTGCACATGCGCCGCACAACCAGCGGGATGGGCTGACACACATACGAAACCTCGGACTTTCGGTTTAATTACCATGACGTATAAAATTTTCGCAGATTCCTATAACGTCGAGTAAAGTTTTTCGCCTGGCGATAAGAATTTTCACCAGCGATATGAGGCGGTCTAATGCCAAACCAACACGCCGAAAGCATGCCTAACTATTGGACACGCGAAAAAACAGACCGAAGTGCAACGACTTAGTGGAGGCCGAGGTGAAACGCGGCTGCGCTCGTTAAGGAGCGCCCATCATCAAGGTCGGACCGGTGGGTGTGCCGGTCGCGCCTTTGCGCTCGCGGGTGACCGAGAATCGGACGGACAAGCCTGTGGGCTTAATTGCTTTGAAGGTGATCTTCGTCGACCTTCCACTGGCAGGAGTCACCTCCGCCACGTTTTGAGGCGGGCCATCGCTTTCGGTGATCCAAAGTCGGAGTTCTTCATCCGCTCCGATTTCGGGTAATTTATCGGCGAGCAGGACGCCACTTTGTCGCGAGGGCAGCCAAACGACCATCGCACTCGGAAAGCTCGCTGTGGGGTCAATCGGGAGCAGGTGCGCGACGAGCACCGTTTCGGTTTTTGCGGCGTTGGTGAGATCAGCCATCTGGCGTTCGGCCAGAATTCGCTCCGCGTAGAGCTGCTGCTTCAGGGATTTTACCTCAACGAGAGTGAGCTCCGCATTATTGTGCTCCAATTTGATTTCGGCGCGGGCTGCGAGCAGGCGAAAACACAAAAATGCCGCCAAAAGAAGTGCCACGCTTGCTGTGATCCACCCAACACGGCTCACAGTACAGGTTCGGCAGGGGGAAGGCGCAGGCAAACGGAAGGGATTGAGGTTTTCCGAGGGCATAAAAACCGATTATAAAACTAACCATCCGACGAGCCCAATGACCAGGAGAATGGCCAGCCACGTGAGGGTGCGTTTTTCCTGGGTAGTGAGTCGGAACAACATGGGGGTAGCGAACGGCGTGATTAAAGACCGAAAGGGACGAGTCGTGCAAAGATTTCCTGCAACAAAGGCTCAGTCGAGATCTGATCCCAGGGTTTGTTGCTGGAAATTCTTACGAAAAGCTGTTCGCCCTCGCGCTTAAACCCGTACTTCCAAGCTAAAAACAACAAACGTTTGGGTGAACGCACGTTGTCGGGGTGAATCACGTGGCCGTCATAAAGATGCCAATACCACACGTGTTCGGTCTGCCCCTGTTGCTCAAAAATTCGTTGTTCGGCCTCTTCGACTTGGCGGCCTGCGAGCGCCAGCGTTGAACGCGGGTTTTCGACGTGCAGCGCCGTCCAGCCGTTGCCTGGCCAGCAGGCATCGGGAGTATGTGAAGCGACGAGCGACACCGGCGCGCGACCCGAAGGCCAGTACGCGAGATACACGGTGATTTCCGTGTAACTGTGCGCATCGCTGCGTTCGAAAGTGGTTTGGGTGAGGTGCGGGGTCTGAAGCTCAGCGGAAAATCGATACAGGTCCTTGTTGACCAAGGTCGTCCAGCCCGGGAATTCGGACGGGAGCAAGGTGGCGAGATTAGGTGTGGGGCGGTTGGTTGTGGTAGCAGGCCGGCTTTGCGAGATGAAAAAGCCTACGATCAGTGTCGCTGCAACAAATCCGCTCACGACGACGGCTCGCGGCCACGTGGTCGGACTTTGGGCGACGGGGACGGCGCCCACGCTGTCTACGTCAGGGGGTTGTTGTACTGACTTGGGTGAAAAACGTCCGAGAAAAAACGCGAACGCGGCGAGCATGCCGCCGGCGATCGCGAGTATGGAATAACCTGTGACGTCGTGCCACCCACCGCGAATCTCCACGCCGTTATGCGCCATCAACGTGAGCGTGAGCGAGCGTATAAAATTCATCACCAGCGCCAATGGCCCGGCGACGGCGATGATTACGAAGCGTGCCCAAGGTTGCCGAACCAACACGGCGGCGAAAAATAATCCCGTGTAGATGCACGAGATCAAACTTCGTATTCCACTGCAGGCTTCTTCCACGCCTACGTTTACACGTGTTGTTTCGATGATGTTGCCGTGTTGCACCGCAGCGATGCCGAGTAGGTGAAGGGCTTTGACGACGGTGGTTGTCACGGCGGACTGCAGCGCCTGAGTGATATTCGCGTAAGTGCCGGGTGGAATCGGCGCACTCATGAGCCACAGGATAATGGCGACTCCTGTAGTCCAGTTAAACGGCACGACTTTGACATTCTCGTCCGCCAGCGAGAGCCAAGTCGCAGATAGAAACGCGCACACAGCGGCCGTGGCCGTTGCCGCCACCAGCGAATGTGTCCAGTCGAGCGCGGCCGCGTAAAGACCAGCCGCGGTGAGAAGGATCAGACCGGCTACGACCAGAAACATGAGCGTGACCAGAAATATTGAGCTGCGCGTTAAATAGCGCCAAGGACCGGCCGCCCGCGCCTCTTGTATCAGAACGAAGAATACGATCGGCGTGAACCAACCGTGAGTGAGTTCGACGTTGTGTCGCCACTGAGGAGCGAGAAACAGAGCCAGCCCCACGACTGCGGCTGCCGCGCCTAAGACGTTGGCCCAGCCCAGCGCGTTAAGAGTCGTCCACTTAGCCGCAGCGGGCTTGGCACGGGACGCAGTCGGAACTGATGGAGAATCGCTCAAAGGCAAGGAGTCGGCGAGGGCAGGGAATTATGCGGGGCGGAGGCTGAACTAATCAGAGGCGAATTTCAACCGCTAGTGATTTGCGCAGAGACCGTATTGGGACGAGCAAAAGCGCGTCGCTCGCTGGCGAAGAGGTAACTCTTGAATACGAGTGTGCGTCGTTTTCCTCACTATGAAAAAAACACTCCAAACCCTCCTAGTATTGGCAGCCATGGTCGCCGCTTTTGGTGCGCAAGCTTTGCGTGCAGTTGAAATCGGTTCGCCCGCACCTGATTTCACGTTAACCGACCTCGACGGAAAGACCCACAGACTCTCTGACTACAAAGGCAAAATCGTCATTCTGGAATGGCACAACCCAGAGTGCCCTTTCGTGAAGAAACACTACGACAAGAGCGGCAACATCCCTTCGACGCAAAAAGCCGCTACGGATGCGGGCGCCATATGGCTCACGATCAACTCGGGAGCGAAAGGCAAGCAAGGTGCTGATTCAACCGCGGAGCAGACGAAGGAATATCTTAAGAGCCACCAGGCCGCTCCTACAGCTTACCTGCACGATCGCGACGGGAAGGTCGGGCATCTCTACGGCGCGAAAACCACACCGCACATTTTCATTATCAACGCTCAAGGCACGCTCGTTTACAACGGCGCCATCGACAGCATTCGTTCTGCCGATCCTTCCGATATCGCTAAAGCGACCAACTACGTGAATGCAGCACTCGCGTCGTTGAAGGCTGGCGGGACGATCGAGAAATCTTCCACCGAGCCTTACGGCTGTTCGGTAAAATACTAACCGAAAATCAGTTTCTCCACGAGGCCCGCGGCAACGCGGGCCTTTTTTTGTGTCGAAAACTAACCTCGGAATGCGAGCGCAATTCCGACGCCGATGCTAATAACCGTCACCCAGAGCAGGACATCCAACGCGTGGGGGCCCCCCGCACGGTAGAAAAGATCATCGATACTGCCGATCAACCTGCACAGCCATGGGCGATGCTGCGGCAGGACGTTCACGTGCTTGTTGATGGCTTGCGCGGCGCGTCGGCCACTTTCCACCGCGGCTTCGATGCTCCACACGTCAGCCTCCGTGCGGGTGTGGGCGCCGGCTAGAAAGAGGTTGGGAACGGGTGTTTTCTGCCGCGGTTGAAATGGTTGGGTGTGCGTGGTGTTCACCCATTTGGGCTGCTCTGGCTTGATTCCGTTGGCTTGGAATTTCCACTCGTGCCATGCCTCGAACCGAACTATCTTAAAATCTTTCAGGCTTCGGCCGCCGTTGGCTTGCCGAACCATTTCGTCGAGCGCTTTGCAGGCGTAGATTTGTTCCCGCACTTCTTCGACGAATTGTTCTTTGCTGCACCGCGTCACCGGCAGGCCGAAAAGTTTTCCAGGGTTGTTACCAACGCAGCTCGTGCCCGTCCAAAGCGAGCGCATACCCTCGCCGAGCGAGACGTTCTTGTCCCAGACCTGCTCCTGGGCAAAAAGCGTGAGGTTGAACGGAGAGTCGGCGAGAACCGCAGCGGTGCGCGGGCGCGGCAGTTTGACGTGTTCGGAAAACGCGATCCGAAACGAGACTTGGGTGTGCGGGCCGTCTTGAATCAATGGTCCGAAAAGCCGGAGTTCATCGATTGCTGACAATCGTGGTTCGCGCGAGATGACCTCGGCCGCTGCGAACGGGTTTGTAGCGAGCACAAAATAATCCGCCTCGATGCGTTTGTCTGACGCGAGCACGGCACCCGTGATTTTTTTCCCGTCATACTCGAGTTTTGCCAGCGGACTCGACAGCACGATGGAGGCGCCCTTGTCTTCGAGAAAACGAACCCAACGCGAGAACCAATAGTCGCTGCTCGGGCCCTTGAAGAGCAGCCAGCCCGAACCGGCGCCGTGCAGCCATAAACTGCCGTGTTCGTCGGAGTGGTGCACGTGCGGGGGCTGGGAGGTGAGCTGTTTGCAGAAAAACTGTCCACCGGTGTGCAGCGAAACCTTTGTCCAGTCCGAACCGATCCACGGACCAAAACAGGAGCGCCACGTCTGCAGTCCTGTTGGGCTCAGTTTTTTGCTCCACGCGTCCGCGGCGTTGATTTTTGCGTAATGCTCCTCGGAGCGACGGTGAGCTGTCCATGTTTTGAGCATTAACCAGCCCCAACGGACAAATTCCACGGGCGACCAGCGAAACATTTTTCGAATGCTGCTCCAACTGCCGTCGTAGAAATGGGCGGTCGTTTCGTTGGGAAAAATTCCAAAATCGATCGGTCGCGAAAGGGCGCGATCGAAAATACTGCCCCCGTCGTCGAAAGGAATTCGGTGCAGCAGATCAAAAGTGTTGTGGTACCACGGCCCCATGCCGTGCCAGGAGTATTCCGAGGGTGTGTTCGTCTCTGGTTCCCGGCTGCTGCGGAAAAAGCCGCCGACAGCCGACGAGCTTTCGTAAACAGTGACGTTGTACCCGCGCGTAATCAGCTCGTGAGCGACCGTGAGGCCAGCGATGCCGCCGCCGAATATGGCCACGGACGGGCGTGGACCTTGCGCAGGCGTTTGCGTGAACACGACCTTTCCAAGATCCGACATTCGCCCGCATCGACCGCGGGTAAGGTGATGAGTTGCGCGGCTTACGCGGCCGAGTTACAGGGATTCCCCATCGTGCTTTCCACCGAGCGGCGCCCCGGGAATTGCCGTAGATGCGATTTTGCTCCTCGGTGCGGCTCTTAGAGAACGTAATCTTTCGGTGCCACCAACAGGACAAATTCGCCCTTCAGGCTCGCTTTGGCCAAGCGTGCCCGGACGTCGCCCGCTGCGCCCACGAAGAAGGTTTCGTGCAACTTGGTCACTTCTTTCGCGACGCAAATCACGCGCTCGTTGCCGAGCGTAGTGACAATTTCATCCACGAATTTGTCGATCCGGTGGCAACTCTCGTAGAACGCCAGCGTGTAGTCGAATTCCCGATACTTCTCAAGAAAGCCGGTGCGCGCAGACGTTTTTGGCAGCAAGAACCCCGCGAAAAGAAAACCGTTGGTCGGAAGACCGGCGGCACTCAAAACGGTGATAATTGCGTTTGGCCCCGGCAGGGGCACGACCGTTAATGACTGTCGGCGGCAAGCGCGAACCAATCGAAAACCAGGGTCGCTGATCGCGGGCGTGCCAGCGTCGCTGACGAGCGCGATCGATTTTCCGCCGCTTAAAAGTGTCGCGAGGCGTTCGGCCGCTTCTGTTTCGTTGTGCTCGTGGTACGCCACGAGTTCCTTGTGAAGGCCGATGCGGGTTAGCATCGCGCCCGTGGTTCGGGTGTCTTCGCACGCGATCAAGTCGACACCGCCAAGGATCGCGCGCGCCCGATCAGTGAGATCGGCGAGATTTCCGATGGGAGTTGCTACCACATACAAAGTGCCAGGAAGGGGGACGAGCGAGGCGTTGGCGGCAGGTTCGGTCATTTCGCTGTTTTAGGTCCGAGGCGAAGGCGACGCCATGCAAAATCAACTGGTGATCGGATACAAAAAATCCGGCCACGAAAAATGGCCGGATCGCAGGAAAACAGAAATGTCGCGGTTAACGGATGCCGCTGGTGTCGCCGGTTGTGCCCATGCCGGGCACTTGGCCTTCCCAACTGGCGGGACGACTCCACGGGATGGAGGTGTCGTTGGAAGTTTTCGACGTGCAGCCGGTCGCGAGGATCGCGAAAGTAAAGGCGAGGAGGGCAAGAAGGGCTCGGCGGGGCGATTTCATGATTATCGAATAAAGAGCGGGAGCGATTGAGTGCAAGCCAGAGCTCGGAGACTGGCGGTAGGTGCAAGTGTTCCTTGGACTTACGTCTTCGAGCTGAGGATTACGCTGAATAAGTGCTTTCAAACCACGGCGTTTTCGCGGCTTTTCGTGCGCCGCCGTTTGCGGCGAGATGCTCGAGGACCTTGAAAACCAGCTCGGCCTGCTCGGCTGCGCCGATTTCGTTTGCGAGCGTTTCTGCCGTGTAGGCTTTGCCGGGATTCGCCTTGAGCGCGGCGGAGATTTTGAGCTTGAGCGAGATTACGCTGGTCGCGGCCTTTTTGCCGGCTTCGACGCCGGGCTGATGATAGGCGTTGATGCCGATCAGCGCTGCATAAAGGCCGACGACGCGTTCATAAAGCGCGATCAACATACCCAGAGTGCGCGGCGAAACGTCATTGACCGTGATGGTGATCGAAGAGCGGTTCTTTTCGCTCAGCGCGGCCTGAGTGCCGAGGTAAAAGCCTTGCAGATAGTCGCCAGATGTGACGCCCGGCTCGACTTCCATCGACGAACCCGCGCGATCCTTGAGAACCTCGATGAACGTCACGAAAAAGTTGTTCACGCCCTCGCGCAGCTGTTGGACGTACGCGTGTTGATCGGTGGAGCCTTTGTTGCCGTAGACTGAAATACCTTGGTTAACCACGCGGCCTTCGAGGTCGAGTTCCTTGCCGAGCGATTCCATAACCAGCTGCTGGAGATAACGCGAGAAGAGCAGCAAGCGGTCCTTGTAGGGCAGAACAACCATGTCCTTTGAGCCACGGCCTTCGGTCGCGAAATGCCACATCAGAGCGAGCAGAGCAGCCGGATTTTTTGCGGTGACGGGCTCGCGGGTGACGTTGTCCATGGCCGCTGCGCCGTCGAGGAGTTCCTGGATGTCGATGCCCTGCAGGGCGGCCGGCAGCAGGCCGACAGCGCTGAGTTCGGACGTGCGACCACCAACCCAATCCCACATCGGGAAACGAGCGAGCCAGCCGTCTTTGATCGCGGTTTGTTCAAGCTTGGAACCCGCGCCAGTGACGGCGACGAAATGTTTCTTGTAGTCCAGACCGGCGGCTTTGAAGGCGGCGATCGCTTCGAGTTGGCCGTTTCGCGTCTCGACCGTGCCACCCGATTTCGAAATCACGATGGCGAGGGTCTCCGGGAGTTTACCGGCGAGTTGCGCTAGCGCGTAATCGATGCCGTCCGGGTCGGTGTTGTCGAAAAACGTCACCGTCATCTTGTCTTTGCCGGGATGACCGAGAGCATGGTTGACGAGCTGAGGCCCGAGAGCCGAACCGCCGATGCCGATGACGAGCAGTTCGGTAAATTTTTTCCCACCGGGAGCAGAAATGCGGCCGTCATGCACTTGCTCGGTGAAATCTTCTATCCGTGTCAGCGCATCAGAAATTTCCGTCCGCAGCTCGGGTGAAGGAGCGAGCGACGGTGAGCGCAGCCAGTAATGCCCAACCATACGCTTCTCGTCAGGGTTGGCGATGGCGCCGCGTTCCAATTCGGCCATGGCGGTAAAGGCCTGTTGCATGCGCACCTCCATCGCGCTGAAAAAATCGTCGGGGAAGGGGATGCGGCTGAAATCGAGGGCGAATCCAAGTTCGCGGTTCTGGTAGAAGTATTTTTTGAAACGTGACCAGCTCATGGAGAAAGCGGAAACATGGAGCGCCTTTCTAAAAATGCAGAGCAAAAAAACGAAAAACCGGCTCTCTCGTTAGTGATTTAGCTCGATATCCGCTGCTTTTGAGGACCGTGGTTTTCTGGATTGCTTCGCAGTCCTGTGCTCGCATTCACTGGCCCCTGTTACTCGCATGGCTTTCAATCTTCAGAAGGTGCTCAAGGCACTGCTTTTCTCTTCCAGCCAGCCGCTGTCCGTCAAAGACGTGCAGGCGGCGATCGAACGTTTTCATGATCAGGCAAAGTTGCCGATCATGACGGAAAGCGAAGAGCCGACCGCTCCCGCAACTGAATCGCCGGCGGCTGCCGAGCCCGCTTCCGAGCCTGCGGCCGAAGAGCAAGACGCGCCCGTCTCTGAAACGCCCGCTCCGCTCGCGACCGAGGCTGCGGCGGGAGTGGACGGCACTGCCGAGGTGGCAGAGGTTTTAGCCGAAGCGCCCGTTGCGCCGGAAGATCACGAGCTTTATCACGACGTGCCCTCGCTGGTCACGGCGACGCAAATCCGTGAGGCCATGGATGCCATCGCTGCGGAATTCCGCGCCTCCAACGACGTGTTCCTGCTCGTGGAGGGACCAACTGGTTATCGCCTCGTGACGCATCCGCGGTTTGCCCGTTGGATTCGTATTTTGCGCGACGAACCGCCTCCGGTGAAACTTTCGCAGTCTGCCCAAGAAACGCTGGCGATCATCGCGTATCGCCAGCCGGTCACGCGCACCGAAATCGAAGCGATTCGCGGAGTCTCGGCCGAAGCGGGCGTCAACAAACTGCTCGAGCGCGAGCTCGTCTATATCGTCGGGCGGGCGGATCTCCTGGTCGGCCGCTTCAGTACGGTACGACTGACAAGTTCCTCGATTACGTCGGGGTCAAATCGCTCGTCGAGTTGCCAGCTTCGGATGTTCTTTCCCCGCGCCAGATTGACGAATGGCTGCAGAACGCGATCAACCCGCGTACGCCGACCGATAAAGAGATGGGGCTGCCATTGGAAGAAGGCGAGGGCGCGTCGCCCAGCATGGAAACGGTTTCGGTACACCAAGACGCCCTGGTGCCCGCTGCCGAAGAGGTGCCTGCGCCCGCGGCCGAACAACCTTCGGAAACCGACAAGCCTCAGACTTAAACCATGAGCAAGGACCAGCTAACGCCGATCAGAGAGCAGATTGATCAAATCGACCACCAAATCGTCGAGATGCTCAATCAGCGCCTCGCGTTGGCCGCTGAGATCGGCAAAGTAAAACGCAGCAACGGGGGACAGATCTATGTTGCCGAGCGTGAAGACGCGGTCTTGCGCAAAGTCGCTGCACTTAACAAGGGTCCAATTCGCAACGATGCGCTCCACGCGATCTATCGCGAGATCATGTCCGCGGCGATCGCATTGGAAAAGCCGCTGGTGATCGCTTATCTCGGACCCGAGGCGACGAACAGCCATCAGGCGGCTATGAAAAAATTCGGCGCCAGCGTGAATTATCACGCGTTGGCGACGTTTGCGGATATTTTCACGGCCGTGGACCGCGGAGAAAGCGATTACGGCATCGTACCGGTCGAGAATTCCACGGAAGGTTCCGTGCGCGATGCCTTGGATCAGTTTGTTAGTTCGGATCTGAAGATTGTCTCGCAACTTTATCTCGAAATTCCGTTTTGCCTTATCTCGCGCTCGCCGCTCGAGAAAATCACGAAGGTTTACTCCAAGGACACGGCCTTGGCGCAGTGTCGTCTCTGGCTGCAACGTTACCTGCCGCACGCGCAGTGGGTCGATGCCCCGAGCACCGCGCGTGCGGTGCAAATCGCGCGTGACGAAGAGGGCGCTGCCGGCGTGGCGAACGAACTCGCCGCAACAGTCTATGGCGTGCCGATTGTCGAGAAGAACATTCAAGACAAGTCGAACAATACGACCCGCTTCGTCGTGATCGGCAAAACGCCGTCAGGTTCCGTAGGCAACGGCCGCGACATGACCAGCCTCTTGATCGGGCTCGGTGAAGAAGCCTCGGCTCATTCAGGCTCGTTGCTGCACATGCTGCAGCCTTTCGCCTCGCGAGGGATTAGTCTCTCGAAAATCGAGTCTCGGCCGACAAAGCGGAAAGCCTGGGATTACTTTTTCTTCGTCGACGTGGTTGGACATCACGACGATCCAGCAATGCGCGAAGCCATTTCCGAGCTTCGTACCTTCTGCCCAATGGTTAAGTGGCTGGGGAGTTATCCCGCAGCGAGTTGATTTTGCTCTTAGGCCTGACTGCGCAGTAGCCTGCAAGGTGGGTTAAAACCCTGTAAACAAATCTGCCGTGTGGCTGTTTTGGGTTGGTTCAGAATGCGCGGTGCTTGCGTTCGGGGCCACAGCGTTGGCATCCTCCATATCTATTTCGCTTTCTTCACCCTATGAATATTCGGCTTTTGCTTCTTTTTTTCTTCTTGTCGGGATTTTGTTCTTTGGTGTACGAGGTGGTTTGGGTTCGACTCAGCATGGCGGCGTTTGGCTGCAACGCCCCTCTTGTATCCATCGTACTGTCTGTTTTTATGGCGGGACTGGGGCTTGGAAGCTATATAGCCGCACGGCTTAGGGACAGACTAGACGGCTATAATTTGCGTCGCGTGCTCACGATATACGCGTGCTGTGAATTGTTTATCGCGATTGGAGGTTTTGTAGTAGGTATTTTGATAGGATATGCTCGTGCTTTACTTGAGGATCAATTGAAGAATATCGAATGGGCCTCAGCCGGCCACTATGGTGTGGTTCTTCTCTTTATAACGGCTATAGTTCTCCCTTTTACGACTGCGATGGGGATGACCCTACCTATCGGAATGGGGATTGTGCGCCGCTCTGGCGTCGTAGCAGTGCGCTCTTTTAGCTTTCTTTACGTAGCAAATCTGCTGGGTGCTACGTGCGGGACGCTGCTGACTGCTTTAGTGCTGGTCGAGCATTTAGGTTTTCGTGGAACCTTAGGTGTTCCGATCTTGATCAACGTCTCGATTGGTGTGCTTGCGCTGCTCGTGGCACAGAGAGAAGGAAGTCGTCCGACGTCGGGCGTCGAGGGTATATCTCCCCCTGTGCCGGTGAAACAGGTGCCCTCCGGGGCGGTGACGTTGCTGTTTCTGACTGGCATGATAACCATGGGAGTGGAGATAGTGTGGTTTAGACTGTATACTGCTTATTTAGAGACTTCGGTATATGCATTCGCCAAAATACTTAGTGTATACTTGCTCACGAACTTTCTCGGGTCTCTTACGTACCGGCGTAATGCGGAAGCCGGCCTCCGCATACCATTATTGGTTGTGCTTTCTGTCGCAGGTGCAGGCGGCATATTCACCCTCCTCTGCACCGACTTTTTTCTACCAACGGAGGTATTTACTCCTAATTTGCGGCTTATACTTGGGGTAGCGCCTTTTTCGTTTGTGATGGGATACCTGACCCCGTTACTGGTCGACGATGTTTCGGGCGGTGCGCCGAATATAGCGGGAAAGGCATACGCGATGAATATTGCGGGGTGTATATTAGGACCTTTAGTGACGAGTTTTGTTCTTTTGCCTAACTTGAGCGAGAAGACTGCCTTGGGTTTTCTGATCCTTCCGCTTTTTATCTGGGCAGCAAAGGAACTCGTACGCAATCGTCGAGAAGGACGAGTGACGTTGCGGGTGCGATTGGTGTGCTATTGCTGTGTGGTGGCTGCGATTCTGATGTGGTCTGGAACCCTGTCCGTGTACGATGCTATGAAGTTGAAAGCGGAAGGAAATGTACTGATCGAGCGCGACTTTGAGGCGACAACCGTCGCTATTGGAGGAGGGGCGCGAGATCAGCTGCTTGTTAATGGTTATGGTATGACAGTGAAGCATCCAGTGACGAAAGTAATGGCTCACCTTCCTATGGCTTTACTCGCGAGAGCTCCCGACGACGTTCTGGTGATTTGTTTTGGTATGGGCACGACATTCAGGTCTGCTCTTTCTTGGGGCGCTCGGGTCGATGTCGTGGATCTCGTACCTGGCGTCCCTAAGGTTTTTCCTATGTTCCACCGCGATGCGGAGCAAGTCGCCAAAAATCCACGGGGCCGCATAATAGTTGATGACGGAAGACGATATTTGCAGCGGACAACCAGGTCATACGATGTTATCACGCTCGACCCACCTCCTCCCGTCGAGGCGGCTGCCACCAGCCTTCTTTATTCAAAGGAGTTTTATTCGATTGCGAAACGACGGCTCAAAGTTGGAGGTATACTGCAACATTGGGTGCCTGGTACGAGTGCGGCAGTAAGGTCCAGTATGGTGAGGAGCGCACGAGAGGTCTTTAAATATGTAAGTGTATTCGGCTCCTTTGAAGGAGGGATACATATTACCTGTAGCGATGTTCCTTTGCCTCCGTGTTCGGCTGAGCAACTAGCCAAGAAGCTGCCACCGGAGGCTACCAAGGATCTTCTGGAATGGACTCCGCAATGGAAAGCAGTTCAGGTCTTTGGCTTCTTTTTGAGTCGGGAGTTTTCGTCCAAGTCAGTTGCTGATGCGGAGCCAAATGTGTACACACTCTCCGACGATAGACCGTTCAATGAATATTATCTTATAAGGACTCAATTCCCAAAGTGGTGGAACTGGTGGAGTGCACATACGATCCGAGCATCTCAGTAATGAAAAAGGCGGACGTGGGGTTGACGTCCGCCTCCTGAGAGCGACTGGAAAATGCGTCCAGTTTATCTCAACAAATATTGCCACTGATTTTCGCGCGCGGCCCGCGCGGCTTTCAGCGCGCCCATGGCGACGTAGCGTTTGTAATCCTGTCCGGCCAATTTCACCTTCGGGTTTTCGAAGCCATCATCGGCGAGCCTCTTTTGAAGCACCGTGTCGATGCCTTTGATCTGCGAGCCGCCTCCCGTGATGATGATATTCTGCAAGAGCGTGATTACGGAATCAGATGATGCGCGGCTGATCAGCGCCGTGAGCGCCGGATAGATTTTATCAATCAGAGCGTTCGCGGCGCGACCGAGCGCTTCACCGAGTTCGAGCATGTGCGCTTTGCCGCCGATGATCACGCGTACATCGATCGGCTTGCGGACGGGACCGACGTACGAATGAGCTTCCTTGATTTCGCGAACTTTGTGCCGCGAAAGCCCGTTGTTCGGATAAAGCCGGTCGAGTTCGGCGTGCAGAATTTCGTCGATCGCATCGCCGGCAAACGACACGCAGAGCTGATCTTCCTGTGACGGAAAATAACCTTGTATGCGGCAGAGATCGCTCGTGCCGCCGCCGATATCGATAAAGAGAGAATTCGTGACCGGATCGACGTAACCCGGTTGGCCCACGCGTGAGTCGTCACGGAAGCCGAGCGCGGCGAGAAAGGGCTCGGGGATCAGGAGAATACGGTCGAAAATCCCCAGCGAGCATTGGCGAATGTCTTCGCGGGCACGCTCATCGGCGTTGGCCGGAATGCCGACCACGATGCGGATCTCAGATTGGTTGGTCGGATCGATCAGCGAGCGCACGCGTTGAAAAAAATCGCGCGCGGCCGCCGGGTGGGCGATCACGCCTTCCGCGATCGGTGCGATCAGATCCACGTGGATCATGTTCGCGAGCGCATCTTCGCCATAAAGAATGCTAGCGTTGCCGGCGATGATTCCGTCGACGATGCCTTCTTTGACGTAGCCCACGACGGAGGGGAGAACTTTGCTGAGCGTGATATCGTTTTGTCCGGCGGGACCGGCGAGGATGCACGATTTATTCGTGCCGAGATCGAATCCGGCTAAGATTGTCTTAGCGGCAGGTTTCCCCGTCCGGGGTTGAGCGGCCGGCGGAGTTTGCGACGCAGGGGTAGTGGATGGAGTTTTATTTTCAACGGCGGGTGTACTCATAAGAGAATGGGTTTATTCTGGTTGAACCGACGCTGGAAATTAGTGGTGGCCTGAGGTTCGGGGATCGCGTTTTTCCTGCATGAGCATGCCGTCGATGAGATCCGCGATGTTGAGCGACGGCGTAGCGAGAGCAGGTTGTGGCGCGGACACTTTCGATGGCACGCTGGCAGGTGGTGAACTCTTCTGTTGCGCAGGGCTGTTGCTCAAGGGCTGCGCGAAGGGGTGCGTTGTCGAAATGCGTGATGCGATGAGCTCAGCCAGGACGGCAGCGTCCGCCACACGGCTTTCTTCGAGCGCGACGATTTCTTTTAGGTCGTTTTCGTCAACACTCGCAGGGCCATACGTGGCGCGCACCGTCGTGAGAGCCGCGATAAATTCGTCTTCGGCTGTGACGGGTGAGAGCGACCTTTGCTCGCGAGCAAGGCAGATCTGGCGACAGAGCCGGGCGAGCTCCGCGCGCGGAGCGCCTTGAAGAGTGAACGGCTTTGTGAGGACTTCTGGCAAAATCCCTCGGCTAGACCGAAGGTTTTGGCGGTGGTTCGCCCAAAAATGTTAATTCTCTGCAAAGACCGGCTGCTGGCGAGATGCCGAACTACCACCATCTCCCTAAATAGCGTGCATACAACACGTAAACGATGCCTGCCAGCAGGAGACCGATAGTGCCGCCGATCAACGCCAGTCGTAGGCAGCCTTTGCGGGTGTCTTCGCCGAGCACCCGTGGATCGTTCTGATACTCGTGGAGAATATTTTCTGCGGTGGAGTCGTTGGCCGTAAGCGACGAATTCGACGCCTTCGGAAGCGCGGTATTTCTAGCCGGGAGCGGCGGGACGGTAGTGGACGTCGCAGGAACGTTTACGATGTCCGTACTCGCTCCAGATTCCTGTGCGATTTCGCGGTCCAACCAAGCTAGATGCTCCTGCAGCAGCGAGCGTTGGCGCAAAAGTTCCGTCAGGCGTTCGGACATCGGTGGGGCGGCGAGTTGACGCTATGAAAAACAAAAAACGCAGCCGGTAAAGGCTGCGTTTTCAAAGTGTCGCTGTCTGATGGTTCAGACGATTTCGACGCGGCGATGGACCTTGTCGTACTTGACAGTGCCATCCTTGAGCGCGAAGAGCGTCCAATCGCGGCCGACGCCGACGTTACGTCCGGCGTGGATACGAGTGCCGCGCTGGCGGACGAGAATATTACCGGCGATAACAGCTTGACCGCCGAACTTCTTCACGCCGAGACGCTGCGATGCGCTCTCGCGGCCGTTGCTTGATGTTCCCTGACCTTTTTTGTGCGCCATGACGAAAAATCTCCTTAAGCGTTAATGGATTCAATCTTGATCACGGAGAAGTCTTGGCGATGGCCCTGCTTGCGCTCCATGCCCTTACGCTTCCGCTTTTTGAAAACGATGACTTTCTTGCCGCGCTTGTTTTCCAAGATGGTCGCGGTCACGCTGGCGCCCTCGAGAGTCGGGCTGCCAACTTTGAAATTTTCACCTTCGCCAGCCGAGAGGACTTCGTTGATCTGGACGGTCGAGCCGGCCACGGAGTTCTGGTAGCGGTTAACGAGCAAGATGTCTCCCTCAGAAACAGCGAACTGCTGGCCTTGGGTTTTGATGGTCGCTTTCATAAATAAAACCGCGAACTAAGAGTTTTTTATCGCGTTGAATCAAGCCCTATTTGGGAAAAATAAAAACACTCATCCTGCGATTTCGTCGGGCTCAGGCGAAATCGCGGGACAAATTGAAAATAAACCGCTTATGGATTGGTCGCTGGAGCGGTCGATTGGCTCGACGGTTGCGGCCGTGTGGGCGGTTTTGCGGCGGCGGCGTTTTCCAGCTCCACGCCAAGGTAATAATGCTCACGGCGTTTGTAGTCCGTCGGCATGATGGAGCGCTGAATTACGGGCACTTTCTTCTGTGCTTCGAGAGCTTCCTGCTCCTGTTGACGCTGAAGGGCAGCCAAGCGGGCGGCTTCGCGATCTGCGGCCGCTTTCTTCTCGCGTTCGGCGCGGGCGATTTCCTCCAAGGCGGCGACGCGCGCGCGTTCGGCCTCGGCTGCCGCCTTTTCGCGACGCTCGAGTTCCGATTTAGCCTCTGCGTCTGCTTTTTCTTTCTCCGCGGCAAGACGCTCGCGGAGGGCTGTGGCTTCTTGAGCTTCCTTTTCTGCTTGGAGGCGGGCGGCTTCAGCGGCGGCCTGCTCGGCGCGCAGACGTTCCAATTCCTTCTGCGCCGCTTCGCGTTCGGCAGCGGCTTTTGCGTCGGCCAAACGTTGGGCTTCGGCCTCTGCCTCGGCTTTTTTGCGAGCTTCTTCAGCGCGGCGCTCGGTCTCGGCGCGTTCGAAACGCGCACGGCGTTCCTGGATCTCGCGTTCGGTTCTGGCTTTATGGCTGCGGTATCCGTAGACGCCTCCGCCAATGGCAAGGGCAACGACGATCAAAACAATAATGAGTCGGTTCATGGTGATGGTGTTAACACAGACCTTGGGTGAAGCGAATTGTTCGTGAAGTAACCGAAGTTTTGCACGGCAAAGTTTTCGATTGGAGATTACGACTGTGAGCGACTTCGAGGCTCAGCTGTGCGAGTGAGATTTGTCACGTCAAATTCCGCGATACCGGGATGAGCGGCGTTGGCGGCTGCGTAGGGGAGGGCGTAGATGAGTGCGTCACGCAAAGTTCTCCGCTGGGCATATCGCGCCTGCAGCAAACACGCCAGCAAAACGTCGCCGCAGCCGGTGGAGGAAATCACTTTAGCCGACGGAGGAACGAGAAAATCCGGCCGAGTACCGCGTTCGGCGAACCAAACCGGTTTTTCGCCGTCCGACACGACCCATGCTTGTGGAGGAAAGTTTTGGCACGCTGCAAAAATCTGCTCTTCCAGCGGTTTGCCTTGTGCGTCGATCACGCCCACTTGATTGAACTCGTCGCGATTGATTTTAACCAAGGCGAGCGGCTGCTGGACAGCCCAGGTCAATGGCGGTCCGTATGTATCCGCGACGAGAATACCGCCGCGTTTTGCCCATCCCGACAAGACGATACGGAGAGGTTCGGCTCCGGGCGCTAGCCAGCCGGGGAAACTCCCGCACAGGGCGAGGACGTTTCCAGTGGGAAGATTCTCAACGTAATCGGCGCAGGCTTTCCACGCTGCTGCATCCGGCGGCACGTCGGGACTGAAGAACGTCGTCTCGGGAATTTTTTCGGCGCGAATCACCGTTCCGATTCGCGTCGGATTTTTGATCGGGAAGACGTGCGGGGCGATACCTTTTGCCTGGAGCCACGCGACGCAATCTGCGCCCGTCGAGCCTCCCGCAAAACATAGGGCGATATTGGGCGCGCCGAGACGTGTGAGCATTCGCGAAACGTTGATGCCTTTGCCTCCGACCTGAAACGTGTCGGCACGGGCACGCTGCGTCTTGCCGACAGACCACTCCGTGAACTCGAGGGTGCGTTCCCAGAGCAGGTTCCCGGTCAAAGTATAGAACGTCGGGCTCATTTTTCTCTCTACTCAAAGCGGATTTTTGCGCGGTATTCGAGCGTGATGCGAGAAATTATCCCACCAGAGCGTTTCCAATCCGAGGACGCGGTCGCCTTGGCGCCATGGCTGCTCGGGAAAGTACTGGTGCGTTCGTTTCGAGATGGACGTCAAACCCGGCACATTATCACCGAAACCGAGGCGTACAACGGCCCCGAGGACAAAGCGTGCCACGCGAGCAAGGGCCGCACGGCCCGTACTGAGGTGTTATTTCAACTTGGCGGAGTTTGGTACGTGTACCTGTGTTACGGTATACACGAAATGCTCAACCTAGTGGCTGGTCCAAAGGATTTCCCCGCGGCGATATTGTTTCGCGGGCTTCACGACGTGATCGGCCCGGGCCGCTTAACCAAGCGTCTTGCGATTGACCGATCGCTCAACACCCGTCCGGCTGAGCCGCCCGCGGGACTTCATATCGAGGACGAAGGAATCGTTGTGCCGAAAAAGTGGATACAGAAAACGCCACGGATTGGGATCGACTACGCCGGGCCCGAGTGGGTGAAAAAGCACTGGCGCTTCGTTGTCGATCCGCGGTGGCAACCACCGGCCGATTTTGTCGCGGAAGAGTCCGCGCAGTGACGCTATTTCCGAACCGGTACCCCGTGGTTAGCGAGGTAGTCTTTTACCTGCGGAATCGTGAATGTACCGAAGTGGAAAAGGCTGGCTGCGAGAACGGCGCTCGCGTGGCCTCGATCGAGTACTTCTGCGAAGTGCTCCATTTTGCCAGCCCCGCCAGACGCAATCACGGGCACGCTCACGGCGTCGCTGATCGCGCGAGTGAGCGCGACATCATAGCCGGCTTGTGTGCCATCGGCATCCATCGAGGTCAGAAGAATTTCACCGGAGCCGAGTGAAACGGCCCTTTTGGCCCATTCGACGGCGTTAAGCTCGGTCGGATTGCGCCCGCCGTGGGTGTAAACGCGCCACGATTTGCCATCAGGCTCACGTTTGGCGTCGATAGCGACGACGATGCACTGGTTACCGAACCGACGCGAAGAGTCAGCGATGAGCTGCGGGCTTTTGATCGCGGCGGTGTTGAGCGACACTTTGTCTGCTCCGCTTTTTAGCATCGCCTCGATGTCATCCACTGAGCGAAGTCCGCCGCCGACGGTGAGCGGCATGAAGCATTGCTCTGCGGTGCGAGCAACGACGTCGTGCATGATGTCGCGACCGTCACTCGACGCGGTGATGTCGAGGAAAACAAGCTCATCGGCGCCCTGGGCGTC
Source organism: Nibricoccus sp. (assembly GCA_047600805.1). Lineage (GTDB taxonomy): Bacteria > Verrucomicrobiota > Verrucomicrobiia > Opitutales > Opitutaceae > JADKHC01. Next base: position 1,641,397 of record JASGKG010000001.1, on the reverse strand, counting down.
GTACGCTTTGGCGCATTCAACTGGATCGCCAGCGTCACGAAGCTCTTGGAACTTCACGCCTTTGACGACGCGACCTTTCGTCACGTCGAGGCACGGAATGATTCGGCGGGAGAGCACGGGGAAAAAGTTCTGAGTTTAACGGTTAACGGTTCACAGCTGAAGGCGACCGGACTGTGAACTTCGAACCGTGAACTCGTGGCTTGAAACGGTGTTTAACCGTCGACCAAGGTGACGTCCGGCTCGAAGTTAACGGCCAAACGATATGTCTGGCCCGGGCGCATGATGAGCGGATGGTCGCGCACGAGGTACTGCAAGTAATGAATCTTGCCGTAATTGGTGCGGTAAGTTGGATCGGCACTGACGACCTCGGTTTCCTGCCAGGTGGCTTGGAAATCGTCTTTCTGAACTGTGCAGCGATGGCCTTGAGGACCGAGCGCGAGCGAGCCGCCGACGCGGTACTTCGAATGCGGAGCGGCGATCGCGATCATGTACCGGAACTTGTCGAGCTGAACCTGCTGTTTGACCGTGTAGGCGAACTCGGCGCTGATCTTGTTGCCCGAGAAGTTCCATTGAACCTTCACGCTGCCGAGATTTTTGACCAGCTCTTCCTTGGTATTGATCAAGTCGGGCTGCTCGTAGCGGAAATAGAAACTACTACGCAGGCCTAAACCGGTGACGCAGTTTTTGCCGTAGAACGCAGGGATCGTGACGTTTTCGCCGAAGGTGAGTTCGGGGATCATCACAGGCGTGTAAATGTTGTTCGGCCAGTCGAAGACGCCTGGGCAATGCGGGAAGGGAAGCGAATCGGCGACCAACGAAGTGCCAGAGCTAATCAGCGGAATCTGCGCGTGCAGGCCGCTCTCGGCGCAACGGTAGAGGAACAAGCCCTGTTCTTTGCGGTTGCTCTTGTCGAAAATCACGAAACGGCCGGTCGTGCGCGGAGCTTCGATTTTCGGCGTGCCGGTCGGCATCTGAACCGTTTTAGCGAGACGTGCCCATTGGCAGAGGTAGCGGGCGGCGTCGAAATTCGCCATGCGCGTCGTGTGGTGGCCGTAGGCGGTGCGTTCGTCGTCGCGAAGATCGAGAAAACCGTGCTCTTGATCCAAATAGGTTTGGTAGAAGAACACGAAGAGCCGCCGGAGGATGTCGTAGTACTTTGGCTTTTGGTCGTCAGGAATCCAGCCGTCGCGGAGGCCTTGGAGAATCAAGCTGATGCAGTGCATCTGTCCGTAGGCGCCAGCGGCGCGGCCGAACGCCCATCCAAGACCGTCAGCACGGACGAGGTCCGGCATCATCTTGATGTATTTTTCGGCGTAGGTGCGCAGCGTCGGGAGCTTGCGATCGCGGACGCCGCTGTTGGCGTGCAATTGCAGAGCCGAGCGGATGAACACGAAGCTCATCACGCCATAGAGATTGAAATTACCTCCGAAACCAGTCGTGGCATCGTCGAAGAAACCAGTTGAGCTGGTTTGGTCGATGCGATCGCACATGCGCTCGATCAGGCGCGAGGTCTCGTCTTTTTTGGAAAGTCCGAAGGAGAAACGGGCGACGGCTTTGGCAACATTGAAGGCCTGCCAGTGGTTGTCGTAGTCGCTGCGGTGGAGGAGCTGTTTGTCGATGCGCTGGCGGGTTTCTTCGACGAGGCGTTCCCAAACGGGATTGCGCTCTTTGGAAGGACCGTAGGCGAGCAGGCCGAGCGAAGCGTAAGCGAGGCCGTTTTCGGCCGCGGGCTCGGTGAACATCTGCGCCGTGATGGTGCGAGCGGCGAGATCAATGAGGTCGTGGCCTTTGAGGCTGGTTTCGCCCGTGGCACGATAGAATTCGCCTAGGGCAAAGGCGGCGTGGCCGGGTTCGTCGGGGCGAGGTTGTTCGCCGGGAGCGGGAAGGATAGTGCCGTCGGGTTGGATCGAGTCTAGGTTGTGGCCCAACATCGAGCGGGCCATGTCGAGACATTGCTCGGAAAAACTATGCATGTAGAAGGTTTGCGGCCGCTGGCGCACCGCGCGCGCAACGGAAGGGAAGTTCTGTCAGGTTTTATACCCTCGGCGCAAGAGGGAATTTGGAATTCCTTGCGGAGCGTCAAAATAGTGCTGCCACGCGGGGGCCAAATATCACGATCCCAATGGCGGCAGCGCCGGCTGAAGCGATAAGAACGGCGGCGGCGGAAATGTCTTTCGCGCGACGAATTTTTTCGTCCCGTTCGAGGGTCACGCGGTCGGCGAGCACCTCGACGGCGGTGTTAAAACCTTCGGCGGCGATGACCGCCGCGATCGCCGCAAACAAGAGACCCCATTCCGAGACAGAAACGTGTAGAACAAATCCCGCGACACTTACGATTATCGCGGCCAGTGCCTGGAGGCGGGCATTCCGCTGGGTGCGGAAAAGAAAAACGATGCCCGCGAGGGCGAAGCGAAAGCTGTTGAAAAACTTTCGCATCTGTTCGCGCTGCGGTGGCGATTGGTTACCGAGCGATGAGCTTGAGGAACTCGTCGTTGGTCTTGGTCTTCGAAAGACGTGTGATCATCGTCTCGGTGGCCTCTTCGATCTTGGTCTGAACGAGGGCGCGGCGGAAGAAATGAATGCCTTCGAGTTTCTTGGCGTCGATGAGGAGTTCTTCCTTACGCGTGCCGGACGCAGCGATGTTGATCGCGGGCCAGAGGCGCATTTCGGCGCACTTGCGATCGAGCACGAGCTCCATGTTGCCGGTGCCTTTGAACTCTTGGAAAATCACGTCGTCCATGCGGCTGCCCGTTTCAACAAGTACGGAGGCGACGATTGTGAGCGAGCCGGCTTCTTCGGTGTTGCGAGCGGCGGCGAAAAGTTGGCGCGGTTTTTCCAACGCGCGGACGTCCAAACCGCCAGAGCCAGTACGGCCGGAATTGCGAGCGGTGTTGTGAGCCCGGGCCAGGCGCGTGATCGAGTCGAGGAACAACACGACGTGTTTGCCGGTTTCCACGAGACGCTTGGCGCGTTCGATGCAGAGGTCGGCGATGCGCAGGTGATTGTCGATTTGCTCGTCGTTCGACGATGCCCAGATTTCGGCGGGCACGCTGCGTTTGAAATCGGTGACTTCCTCGGGACGCTCGTCAACGAGGAGGATCATGACGACGCACTCGGGATTATTTTCAAGAACGCCGAGCGCCATGTCGCGCAACAAAGTCGTTTTGCCGGTACGAGGTGGTGCGACAATCAGGCCGCGCGTGCCTTTGCCGATGGGACAAAAGAGGTCGACGGCGCGGGTGGTGAGGCGACCATCCTTGAGCTCCATCTTGAGCTGCTTGTCGGGGGAAACGGTCGTGAGAGAGTTGAAGTCGAGCTTGTGGCGACGTTCGTCGATATCCATGCCGTCGACCTTCTCGATGAACTTCATTTTTGGATTCGGGAAACGGCCTTCGGCGGGGTAGGCGGTGCCGGTGATCATGCTGCCCTGGCGGAGCTTGAAGCGGCGGATCAGTTCCTTAGGGACAAAAGTGTCGGTGGGGCGGCGTTTGCCGGAGCGTGTTGGGTCGAGCAATTGACCGTTTCCGCCCTTTTGAGTGTCGATGTCGAGGATGCCTTCGACGCGGATGACGTTCTCCACGGGAGCGGGCGCAGGGGTGGTTGCCGGCGCGGCTGCGGCAGGCGCAGAATTAGTAGAAGCCTCAGCGGGCGCGGGGGTTGAATTAGTTTCCATAATAACGGTCAGAAGATTAGCTATTCCTCCCGGCAACTGGGCGAAACTCGGATAGGGATAAGGGCAGCAATCCTAAACCAATAGCTGCTCTAAACCCCTAATTCAGCATGAACGTGTCAGACCAAACGATAACTTCAGTTTCCCGTGAGAAGCGGGTGTTCAGGCCATCGGCCGAGTTTCAACGCCAAGCAAACCTTGGGAGTGATACGGTTTATAAGAAGATGTATGCGGAGTCTGTCAATAGCCCAGAAACTTTCTGGGAGCGGCAGGCCAAGGAACACATCGTGTGGCGGAAGCCGTTTAGGAAAGTTTTGGAATGGGATGCCCCGCATGCTAAGTGGTTCGTAGGTGGAAAGTTAAACGTGGCCGAAAACTGTCTCGACCGCCACGTGGGAACTCACCGCGAGAACAAAGCGGCAATTATCTTTGAAGGCGAACCAGGTGATGTCCGTACCATTACCTACAAACAACTCCGGTTTCATGTGTGCCGCCTTGCTCACGTATTTGAGAACATGGGACTGCAGGCCGGTGATCGCGTCGCCATCTACATGCCGATGGTTCCGGAGGCGGTGATCGCGATGCTCGCGTGCGCGCGTATTGGCGCTGTCCATACGGTTGTGTTTGGCGGTTTCAGTCCGGAAGCGCTCAAGGATCGTCTCAACGACTGCAAGGCGCGGCTCGTGATCACGGCTGACGGCGGTTGGCGACGTGGAAAGGTTGTGGAACTCAAGGCCAATGTTGACAAGGCGCTGGAGGGCGCCCCGTCGGTGAACACGGTGCTCGTCCTAAAACGCTGCGGTAATCCCGTGGAAATGAAGGAAGGTCGCGACGTGTGGTGGCGCGATGCTTGGGAAGGCGCTCCGAATTACCACACGGCGAAGGCGTTCGATAGCGAGCATCCGCTCTACATTCTTTACACGAGCGGCAGCACTGGAAAACCTAAGGGCGTTTTACATACAAGCGCTGGTTATTTGCTCAATTGCAAACTGAGCTCGCACTACGTTTTCGATTTGAAAGACAGCGACCTTTACTGGTGCACGGCGGACATCGGTTGGGTCACGGGTCACAGCTATGTTGTCTACGGTTTGTTGAGCAACGGCGCCACGCTGTTCATGTACGAAGGCGCGCCGAACCAACCGGAACCCGACCGCTTCTGGCGGATGATCGACCGCCATGGTATCACGATTTTGTATACAGCGCCGACGGCGATCCGCGCGTTCATGCGTTGGGGCGATAATTACGTTTTGCGGCATCGACTAACGTCGCTGCGTTTGCTCGGTTCCGTCGGCGAGCCGATTAATCCGGAGGCGTGGATGTGGTACCACACGATGATCGGCAAGAAGCGGTGTCCGATTGTCGACACGTGGTGGCAGACGGAAACCGGTGCGATCATGATTGCGCCGCTTCCTGGCGTTACGCCGCTCAAACCGGGTTCGGGTACGCTGCCTTTTTTTGGTGTTGTCCCGAAGGTTGTGGACGACACTGGCAAAGAGGTTCCGCGCAACACCGGCGGCAAGCTCGTCATCACCAAGCCATGGCCTTCGATGCTCCGCACGCTGTGGGGCGACGACGAGCGATTTAAAAAAACGTACTTCAGCGACTTTCCTGGAATTTACTTCACGGGCGACGGTGCGCGTCAGGACAAAGACGGCTATTTCTGGATCGTCGGACGCATCGATGACGTGCTCAATGTTTCCGGGCACCGTATCGGAACGGCGGAAATTGAAAGTGCGCTCGTTTCCCATCCAGCCGTGGCGGAAGCGGCGGCCGTCGGCAAACCCGACGATCTCAAGGGCCAAGCACTGGTGGTATTTGTCACGCTCAAGGCTGGCCAGGAGCCAAGCGACAAGCTCAAGGACGAGCTGCGCAACCACGTGGGGAAAGAAATCGGTGCTATCGCGAAGCCCGATTATATCCGCTTCGCGTCAGGTCTGCCGAAGACCCGCAGCGGAAAAATCATGCGGCGCATTTTGAAGGAAATCGCGACCGGCGGCGAAGTGAAAGGCGACACAACAACGCTCGAAGACTTCAGCGTCGTAGCGACCTTGCAGACCGAAGAGTGATCGTTTCTCGCGACGTTCGGCGGCGCGTCTGCTGTCGCCGAAATGTTGCACGGAAATTTTGCTGAAGAATTGATTCTGCAAATCTGATGCGAGAGGATTGAACAGTGTTTCGACCTCTCGCTTTTGTTTCCACGTTCCTCCTCAGCTTCGGATTGCTTTGCGCCGCGGAAAACGCGGGGGGCGCGCCGGTTCTCCTGATTTCAATGGACGGCTTCCGTTGGGATTACTGCGAAAAATTTCCCGCAGAAACGCCGACGTTGCGGCATTTGCGTGAGACGGGAGCGAGTGCGCGAGGGTTGATTCCTGTTTTTCCGAGTAACACGTTTCCGAATCACTATTCGATCGCGACCGGGTTGCTGCCGGCGCATCATGGCATCGTCAACAACCAGTTCTTCGAGCCAACGACCGGATTGTTTTACTACAATCAACCGCTCGCGAACCGCGACGGCCATTGGTGGGGCGGTGAGCCGATCTGGATAACGGCCGTGAAACAAGGCAAAGTGAGTGCGTGTTCGTTCTGGCCGGGATCGGAGGCTGAAATTGGCGGGCGCCGGGCGACCTATTGGAAACCTTATGACTACTCGATTCCGTTCGAGAAACGCGTCGACGAACTATTTGGTTGGTTAAAGCTGCCGGAGAAAGAGCGACCGGTCGTGGTCACGTTTTATTTGGAAGAAACGAATTCTGTCGGGCACAAATTCGGCCCGGATTCGCCGGAACTCGCGAGCGCGGTGAAAGAATTGGACGCCAAAATTGGTGTGATCTTGCGACGGGCCGCTGATGAAGGCGTGCCGCTTAACGTCGTCATTGTGTCGGATCATGGGATGACGCGCGTGGTTTCCGAAAAACCGTTGCTCTTGGACGACTACGTCGAGCTAGCGCAGGTGCAAGTCGAGTGCGAGGGCCCGGTAGTGGGTTTGCGGCCGCTCACAGGTACTGCGGATGAGCTGGTCGGAAAACTGCGGGCATCGCTTCCAGCGGAGGCGCGTGTTTGCCGGTTGGAAGAATTGCCGGAAAGTTTTCATGCGCGCGACAGCGAACGCTACCCGCCGGTCTGGATTTTGATGGCCCCTGGCTGGCGCATGCAAAAGCGCAGCACGTACAACCCGCAGAAATACGGGAACTTGAGAGGCGAGCACGGCTACGATCCGCAATTTCCGGACATGCGCGGCATCTTGATCGTGAAGGGACCGGCGTTTAGAAACGACGGTGCGGTGGTCGACGCCGTAGAAAATATTGATGTCTACAATTTGCTATGTGCGGCGGCTGAACTTCGACCGGTAAAAAATGACGGGAGCGACCGGTTAGTGAAAACCCTTTTGCGAGCCAAGGGAAACGCTACCCAAAGATAGTGGGCGCATACGAAAGCTCGCTGAAAATTGTTTGGCGAAACTTACGCATTTGCTTGCTATCGATCGGGCTTGCAATAGGGTCTTTGCCCCACGAGCGGTGGGACAAACTGGTATATCTGGCCAGCCCATTGCTTATCCCCAAAACGATAGTTCGCGCGAAGGATTCTGAGATGAAAACCAAAGCGGAGCGATTCATCGATCACGTTCAGAGTGCGTTGATCAAAGGCAGGCACATGACCATTCAAGCCCCTGCAGTCACAGCGGTGTGGTCATTGTTGAAGGAGTTGGAGCAGGCTTCACGAGCTGCAGTCTACATTCCGGAAACGCTTTCACCGGAAGAAGCGGCGCGGCAGTTTGTGAGTTTTCTCTACCAAGACGATTCGGCGGCTCCAGATCCGTCGGATGCACCGGCCTGGTTGCGCTCTTACGTGATCGCTGAGCTGGAGATGTCTTGCTCGGAGCATTTGTCCTGATCGAAAGTTTCTTTTGTACAAAGCCTCCAGTGGTTTTGCCGCTGGAGGCTTTTTTATTGTTCGAGTTCGGATGAAATTGGACCTTTCCCTTGAAGGAAAAATTTGGCGAAGATACGGACCTTCTAAATGAAAGTTCCGTTTCTCGATCTCTCCCTGCAACACAAGGCTATTCGCGAGCAAGCGCTCGCGGCTCTTACCGCCACGTATGACGCGAATCGTTTTTGCCTCGGTAAAGACGTGGAAGATTTTGAGAAAAATTTCTGCAACGCGCTCGGCTATCCGCGAGCACTCGGCTTCAACAGTGGCACTTCGCCGCTTCACGTCGGCTGTATGATCGCGAAGTTCGGGCCTGGCGACGAAGTGATCGTGCCGCCGTTTACATTCATCTCTTCGGCGTGGGGAATTAATTACGTCGGAGCGACGCCGAAGTTCGTGGACGTGGAGGAGGGCACTTTCAACCTCGATCCGACCAAGCTCGAAGCGGCGATCACGTCGCGCACAAAAGGCATCATCGTGGTGCATCTTTTTGGACAACCTGCCCGCATGGACGAGATCATGGCTATCGCCAAAAAGCACAACCTCTTTGTGATCGAGGATTGTGCGCAGGCGATCGGCGCGAAGTACAAAGGCACTCCGGTCGGCCTTTTTGGCGATGTCGGCACGTTCAGCTTTTACCCGACGAAAAACCTTGGCGGCTGTGGCGAAGGCGGTGCGTTGACTTCACGTCGCGAGGACGTGGCGACAACCGCGCGGCACATCCGCGTGCACGGCTCGGATCGGCGTTATTATCACGACATCGTCGGCGGGAATTTCCGTATGGACGGTTTCCAAGGCGCATTGCTGAACGTGAAGTTGCCGCATCTGGCCACGTGGAATGCGCGGCGCCAAGCCATCGCGAAGAAATATCTGAGCGGCATTAAACTTGCCGACACTGTGCTGCCGTCACAACCCGACTACGGCCAAAGCGTGTTTCATCAGTTTACGATCCGTCATCCACGCCGCGACGCTTTGCGGGAACACCTCGCGAAGCGGGAGGTCGGCACCGATCTCATTTATCCTGTGCCGCTCCACATGCAGAAATGTTACGCCTCGCTCGGATACAAAGTTGGCTCGATGCCGGTCGCGGAAAAAGCCGCGGCCAATTGCGTGAGTTTGCCAATTTTCCCCGAACTTACGGACGCGCAGGTGGACTTTGTCATTGAGTCGGTTAATTCGTTCTAACCGCGTGTTATGATCAACGGCATCCGCATCAAGGTCTGTGGGCTGACCTCCTTGGCGGATGCCAATTTGGCGGACGGAATCGGTGCGGATTATTTGGGTTTCATATTTTATCCGAAGTCGCCGCGCTATATTTCGGTCGAGTCGTATCGCGCGATTTCGTCGCGTCTCCCTCGCAAACCCAAGGTCGCGGTGACCGTCGAGCCGACCGCAGCGGATTTGACGGCGTTCAAAGCGGAGCATTTCGACTTTTTCCAAATTCATTTCCCGCACACGACACCGCTTTCGAGCGTGCAGGCTTGGTCTGACGTGGTCTCTCCGGAGAAGCTATGGCTGGCACCGCGGGTGCCGCCGGGAGAGGCGCTTCCTGCGACGATGTTCAATCTTGCCGGTACCTTCCTGTTCGATACCTATCGCGCAGGAACCTACGGCGGTACCGGGCAAGTTGGCGATTGGCCGATGTTCGGTCGACTTCGGGAACAGTATCCGAGGATAAACTGGATTCTCGCAGGCGGACTGACACCGGAAAATATCGTCTCGGCTTTGACGGAAACAGGTGCGCGCACGGTCGACGTGAACAGCGGCGTTGAAAGCGTGCCGGGCATCAAGAGCGCTGAGAAGCTGCAGCGGCTGCGCGCTGTTCTGAACGAATACAAAGGCGCGCTCACACGTCCGCCGTTTTGAACGGCGGGCGATGCGCGACGGCGAGGCGTCTTGCCATGTGTCGGAATGCGTTTTTGCTGGGTTCATAATGGCTCGCCTTGCTTTTCGACGTTACAAACTGCCTTTCCGTCATCCGGTGCGAACGGCCCACGGACTTTGGACGGAGCGCGAAGGTTTGATCGTGCGGGTCGAACGGGAAAACGGCGTCGCTGGATTCGGCGAATGTGCACCGATTGAATGGTTCGGCACTGAAACGATCAACGAAGCCGAGGACGTTTGCCGTTCGATCAGAGAAACCTTCGACGAACGTCAGTTAGCCCAAGTCTGCGAAAAATCGCCGTGCCTGCATTTCGCCATATGTTCGGCTCTGCGGGCTCCGGTTGGTTCGATCGAATCTCGCAAGGCGTTGCCGGTCGTGGCTCTTTTACCTGCAGGCCGAGGCGTCTTGGATCAGGTGGAGGCGAAGGCCGAAGCCGGATTTCGCACGTTCAAATGGAAGGTCGGCGTCGCCGATCTGGCGGACGAATTAGCGATTCTTGATGACCTGATCGCTCGTTTGCCGGAAGGCAGCAAATTGCGTCTCGATGCGAATGGCGCGTGGGATCGGCGCAAGAGTGAACGTGCGCTCGAGCGGTGCGCGGATCGCCCGGTGGAGTTTATTGAGCAGCCGGTTTCACCCGAGTTGAAAGGTGCAGAAGACCTGTTGCTGGGTTTGGCGGCCGATTATCCTACGCCGATAGCGCTCGACGAATCTGTCGTGAATGGGCGCGATGTGGAACGCTGGATCGGTCGAGGCTGGCCGGGTTTCTTCGTGGTTAAACCGGCGCTGCTTGGCGAACCGACATCGGTGATTGCGCAATTGGAGAAAGCGAAAGCCAAGGTGGTTTTTTCCTCGGCGCTGGAAACTTCTGTTGGCGCGAAAGCCGCATTGCGACTCGCGTTTACGTTCCAGGGAGAGCCGCATGCGCTGGGTTTTGGGGTTTGGCCTTTGTTTCAGGATTCGCGTTTTGATGGACCATATCAGGCGCCTTTTATCCGGCCGCAGGACGTCACGGCGATGAATGAGGAGCATTTATGGAACGCTCTGACCTGATAAAACTGGCTCTGGCGACAGGTTGTGCAGAAGAGCGCAATGGCGCTGTCTTTCTACGTGACCCGCATGCGTCGGAGAGTGCGCGCGCTCAGTTTGACGCGATTTCACGTGAAGCGGGCGAAGGTCTGGGTAATGGCGATGGCTGGCTGTGTCTTCCCACCGGTGGCACGAGTGGCGGCTTGAGATTCGCGCGTCACGACGAGGAGACGTTGTCGGCTGCGGTAGTCGGTTTCTGTGCGCATTTCGGCGTGGCTCGAGTCAACGCCTTGGATGTTTTGCCGGCGTATCACGTCAGTGGTTTCATGTCGCGAGTTCGTTGTTTCGCAACGGCCGGTGAACATAGCGCTTGGTTGTGGAAACAGCTCGAGGCTGGCGAATGGCCGGACCTCGAACATAAGGAGGATGGCTGGTTTTTGTCGCTCGTGCCCACGCAGTTGCAGCGTTTGCTTGCGAGCGATCGTTCGATCGAGAAATTACGGGAGTTCCGTACGGTGTTTTTAGGAGGGGGACCGATGTGGCCGGAGTTAGCCGAGGCAGCTGCGGCGGCGAATGTTCCGGTATCGATTTGTTATGGCATGACCGAAACGGCCGCGATGGTGGTGGTGCAGCGCGCGGGCGAGTTTTTGTCGGGTGATCGAAGTTGCGGTCAGGCCATGCCGCACGCGCGGATCGAGATCGTCGACGAAAACACAGGAGTGGCTTTGCCGCCGAGGGCGACGGGACTTGTGAGGATATCCGGCGCAAGCGTCTGCCGCGGATACTGGCCGGCCGCCAAACTTGACCGCTCGTTTCTCACCGAAGATCTGGGACGATTGGATAGCGACGGGGCGCTCACGCTACTTGGGCGCCGTGATGCTGTGATCATCACTGGCGGAAAAAAAGTTCATCCCCTGGATGTCGAAGCAGCGCTCCGTTCGAGTGCTGCGTTGGGAGATTTCGCCGTGGTCGGAATACCCGACCCTGAGTGGGGGAGTGTTGTTGTTGTGTGCTATGCTGCCTCAGGCGATCGGTTCGACAAAGCTGCTGTCGAGAAGGCGCTTCAGGGCCTGGAAAGCTACAAGTGGCCCAAGCGTTTCGTGGCCGTTTCGCCGTGGCCGAGGAATGCGCAGGGAAAAATAAACCGCGCAGCACTTGTGGCCGCTGCGACGGGTGCCCCCGCCCGAACTAGCCGCCTCTAACCTGTTTGAACCCAGTTCAGGATGGCGGGCGGGAGCTTCGTGCGTTCGCGGGCTTTGGAATCGATGCAAACGTGCGCCGTGTGGACTTGGGCCGCTAGTTTTGCGACGGTTCCGAGGCGCACCAATTCGTAATCGATCACGTAGGAGTTCTCGTTGAGAAGTTTGGGCGTGAGCGTAACTCGCACGCGATCTCCACAGTAAAGCGGACGCATGTAGTCTGCTGAACTCTTCGACACCGGGATCATGACGCCTTGGTCGGCGAAAAAGGCCCGCACGGGAATTCCCGCCGATGCGAGTGCCTCTTCGTATGCTTCGTGACAGATCGACAGATAGTTCGGGAAAAACACGACGCCTGCAGCGTCAGTGTCGGCAAAATGGATCGTACGTTCGTAGGTAAAAGGCACGGCGGAGAGGAGAGAGCGACGGAGTGTGGCGGAAAACGGGTCGCGCGATAAGGAAAAAAGTTTCGCATTTTGCCGTGTTGCATTATGGTTCGCCCTGTGACGAAGAACGAAATCGCCGATGTTTTGAACGAGATTGCCGTGTTGTTGGATTTGAAGGGCGAAAACCCTTTTAAGATCCGGGCTTATCAAATGGGCGCACGAGCTTTGGAAGCGCTCGAAGAGGATTTGGCAAAGATCATCGCGGAAGATCGGCTCAGCTCGATCAAAGGCATTGGCGAAGCTTTGGTGAAGAAGATCACCGAACTTCACCAAACCGGTAAGCTGAAGTTTTACGATGAGCTTTGCGCGTCGGTCGCGCCCGGGTTGGTGGAAATGCTGGAGATCCCCGGCCTTGGCGGAAAGAAGATCAAGGCGCTCAATAGCAAGCTCGGCATCGACAGCATCGCCGCGCTTACGAAAGCCTGCGAAGAGGGCAGGGTCGCGGAGCTCGATGGTTTCGGTGCAAAGACGCAGGAGAAAATTCTTGCGGGCATCAAGAACCGCGAAGCCTACGGCAAGCGTCATCTCTGGTGGGATGCTTTTGCGGTCGCCGGTCCGATCCTCGAGGGCCTCCGTGGCCTGTCCCAGGTGCTTCGGGCGGAAGCGGCCGGTAGTCTGCGCCGCAAGATGGAAACGGTCGGCGACCTCGATTTCATCGTTGCAGCAGCGGAGATTGAGCCGGTGGTGGAATGGTTCGTCACTCGCCCCGGCGTGAAGGAGATCACGGCGCGGGGTGAGACAAAGGCCAGCGTGCGTTACGAGAGCGGGCTTCAGGCTGACTTGCGTATTGTACCTGAAGAGCAGTTCGCCTTTGCGTTGCACCATTTCACCGGATCTAAGGACCACAACGTCCAGATGCGCCAGCGTGCGCTCGCTCGCGGATTGAGCATGAGCGAATGGGGCCTCGTGCCGGCGGAAGGCGAGGGCACCGCCAAGGAGAAGGCGACGCGGCGGGTCGGAGTGCACGCGTCGACCGAGGAACAGATTTTCGCGGTGCTTGGCCTAAATTTCATCCCTCCGGAATTGCGCGAGGGGTTGGGGGAAATCGAAGAAGCCGAAAAGGGCCCGCTGCCGCATCTCGTCGAAACGACTGACCTTCGCGGTGCGTTCCACAACCACACGACGGCGTCTGACGGCCGCAATACCCTCAACGAGATGGTCGCTGAGGCCGAGGGGCTTGGCTGGGAGTACATCGGAATCGCCGACCACTCGAAGGGTAGTTACCAAGCGAACGGCTTAAACGAGGAGCGCCTGTTGAAACAGGTCGCCGATATCCAGGCTCTGAATACGGCCAAACGTCTCCGTCCCTACGTCTTCACCGGCACCGAATGCGACATCTTGCCTGACGGACAGCTCGATTTCGACGACGCTACGCTCGCGAAGGTGGATTATGTGGTCGCGTCCGTGCACAACGCGCTCACGCAGGATGAGGCGACGATGACCGCACGTATTATTCGCGCGCTCGAGAATCCGCACGTCACCATCCTCGGCCACCTCACGGGCAGGTTGCTGCTCCGTCGCGAGGGGTACCAAGTCAACATCGGTAAAACCATCGACGCGGCATTGGCCAACAACGTGATCATCGAGCTCAATGCCAACCCGTCGCGTCTCGACATGGATTGGCGCCATTGGCGGCGTGCGGCCGAGCGTGGTTTGCTATGCGCGATCAATCCCGACGCGCACGAAATGGCCGGGCTGCGTTTTGTCGTCGCCGGAGTGAACGCCGCGCGCAAGGGCTGGCTAAAGAAAGAAAACGTTTTCAACACTCGCTCACTCGCAGACGTAAAGGCGTGGTTGGCGAAGAAGCGCTAGGCGGACGGTTCTGCCGAGCTGAGGCGAACAGCTGACAGAATTAACCGAATCAAGGGTATCCGAAGACGCGTGTCATTCGGACAAGTTTGTTGATCCGGTCTAAAGACCTTTGCTGCTGTCGCGGCTTTAGGCCGTGCCGTTCATCGGCTTGATCTTGCCGTTGGCGTCGAAGGTGATCTCGCGCACTTTCACGCAACGCAGATGGTTCTTGCCGCCCGATAAGCTGGAGTCGTGGTAGAACAGGTACGATTTGCCTTTGAAATCGACGATCGATTGGTGAGTGGTCCAACCAACCACCGGCTCCAAAATGCGGCCTTGATACGTGAAGGGCCCGAGCGGGCTTTTCGACGTCGCGTAAACGAGGAAGTGCGTGTTGCCGGTCGAATACGTGAAATAGTAAACACCGTTCCGCTTGTACATCCACGGTGATTCGAAGAAGCGGCGCTCGTGATCGCTGGCCAGGAGCGGCTTCCCGTTTTCGTCGAGGATCTGGATTTCTTTGACCGGCTCTTTGAACGACTTCATGTCGTCGCTCAAAACGCCGACGCGCGCGCCGAGCGCGGGCTCGTGATCGGCCGGTTCCTTGCCCTTTGGATCAAAATGGCTGTTGCGCCAGCATTGAAGCTGGCCGCCCCAGATGCCGCCGAAATAGAGGTAAGCCTGGCCGTCGTCGTCTACAAAGCTGCACGGATCGATGCTGTAGCTGCCTTTAATTGGTTCGGGTTCGGGGCGGAACGGGCCTTCCGGACGCTTGCTGTGGGCAACGCCGATTCGGAAGATCCCTGCCTTATCGCGAGCAGGGAAGAAAAAATAGTATTCTCCGTTTTTCTTTGCGACGTCCGGAGCCCAGAGTTGTTTGCTGGCCCAAGGAACTCCGCTGAGAGAGAGCGCGATACCGTGGTCTTTTACCGGACCGTCGATCGAATCCATCGAAAAAACATGGTAATCGACCATGTCGTACTGATCGCCGTTGTCGTTATCCGGGATGTCCGTCTCACGGTCATGTGAGGGATACAGATAAAGTTTGTCCTCAAATACATGAGCCGAGGGATCGGCAGTGTAAACGTGGGTAATAAGCGGCCGTGGGGACATGACTACATTTTCATGCGCGGGCAAGAAATCGTTTCGAGAACTATTTTGCTCTACAATTAGCGCAAATGCTCTCTCGGTAGAGTGTTTGCTTTCGCGGGAAATCTTGAAGCGCGCACGGTCAGGCGTCTCGAGGCGTTTTTCCACTAAGCAGCCGAAAAAGCGCGGGCGGGTCGCTCTCGTTTTCCGGTGTGCCTCAACGGTTGAAGTTTTGGCGCGGATTTGTCTGCAGGAAGTCGCTGATGAACGCGGTAAACTTTGGCCCGAACTCGGCGCGCTTTTTTTCACCCATGCCGAAAATGCTTTCAAGCGCTTCGTCGGTTTCCGGGTACTCGCGGGCGAGTTGGCGGAGCGTGGCGTCGCCAAAAATCACATACGCGGGCACCTTTTTTTCGTCGGCGAGGCGCTTCCGAAGCTCGCGAAGGCGGGCAAAAAGGATCTCGTCGCAATCGATCTCGCCCTGGCGCCCGACGGCTTTGCGGACTTTGGGCGTGATCATCGGTTTTGTCAGAGTGATCGTGGCGCGGCTGCGGAGCACGGCCATGCCTTCGTCGGTCACTTCGAGCGTGGGGTATTCCGTTTCGGTCTGGCGGAGGTAGCCGAGGCGCATGAGCTCGCGTCCGATGCCGGCCCAGACGGGCCGCGCGAGATCACGACCAATTCCATAGGTGGAAAGTTTGTCGTGCCCGAGGCGTCGAATCTTCTCAGTCTCGGCGCCGGTCAAAACTTCGGTGACGTGGTTAATCCCGACTCCGAAGCGGCTGGCGGCGTTGATACGGTAGACGCAAGAAAGGAACTTTTGCGCGACGATGGTGCCGTCGTAGGTTTCGCGTGGTTCGAGGCAGTTGTCGCAAGCGCCGCAATTATCGAGCGGAAATTTTTCGCCGAAATACTCGAACAGCTCGGTGCGGCGGCAACCGGCGTCTTCCGCGTAGTGCATGATCTGCCGGAGCTGTGCGCGGGCGATTTGTTGCTCCTGGGCGTTGGTGATCTCGTCGATGAAATGCGTCTGCTTGACGGCGTCGCCGGCGTTGAAGAGCAGCAGGCAGTCGCTGGGCAAGCCGTCGCGCCCGGCGCGGCCCGTCTCCTGATAATAACCCTCGATGTTCTTCGGCAGGTCGTAGTGAACGACCCAGCGGACGTTCGGCTTATTGATGCCCATGCCGAAAGCGATCGTCGCGCAGATGATCCGCACTTCGTCGCGTAGGAAGAGCTCCTGGTTTCGGGAACGTTCCTCGGCGTCGAGGCCGGCATGGTAGGCGCGCGCGCTGAAACCCCGGCCGGCGAGGGCTTCGGCCACGCGTTCGGTGGCGGCGCGGCTCGCGCAGTAAACGATGCCGCTCTCATCCTCGCGCTTTTTTACCCAGGTGACGATTTGCTTCAACGGCTCATCCTTTGGCACGACTTTGTAGGTGAGATTCGGCCGGTTAAACGAGGCCACGAACACCGCTGGGTCGCGCAGCTTGAGGTACTTGATAATGTCGGTACGGACTCGTTCGGTCGCGGTGGCGGTGAGCGCCATCATCGGCACGTCGGGGAGGAGTTCGCGCAATTTCGCGAGTTGCCGGTACTCCGGGCGGAAATCGTGGCCCCACTCGGAGACGCAGTGTGCCTCGTCGATCGCGATGGCGGCGACATTCCACGCCTTCAGATTTTCCTGCCAGTTGTCGAGCATCAGCCGCTCAGGGGCGACGTAGAGCAAGCGCCACTCGCCCCGGTGCAAACCCGCGAGCCGCGAGCGCGCTTCGGCGGCGCCGAGCGTCGAGTTGAGAAACGTGGCGGCGATGCCGGCGGCCTGCAGTTGGTCAACTTGGTCCTTCATCAACGCGATCAGCGGCGACACGACGACTGTGAGCCCGGTGCGGTGCAGCGCGGGGATTTGGAAGCACAACGATTTGCCGCCGCCCGTCGGCAGCAGGGCAAACACGTCGCGCCCGGCAAGACTCGTGTCGATGATCTCGCGTTGGAGCGGACGAAAGTCCTTGTAGCCGAAGGTGGTCTTGAGTGTGTGAAGCAGGTCGGGCACGGAAAATGAAGTCGTCCAGATTGAGAACGCCGCATGTGAGCTCAACTGCGAAGATGTGTGGCCGTCCGGGGGCGCTTTTGAGTAAATTCGAAGGTTAAAAACGAAACCGCGCTCCTAGGGAGAACGAGGAGCGCGGTTTTGTACGTTTCGGAGCAGCTCACTGCTCCGCGAAGATCGTTGTTTAGTGTGTATGTATCCGGCTTGTCCTTACGGAGAAGTTGTGGTGGTTGCAGTGTCTCGGGTAAGTGCCGGATTTTTTCGAAACACGAGCGAGAGGGCGCGGTCCATCGCCTCGATGCTGACGGGTTTGGTGAGGTGCGCGGCGAAACCGGCTTCCTCGCTGCGCCGTACATCTTCGTCCATGCCGTATCCGGTGAGTGCGATGCCGGAGATGCCGAACCGCGCGCGAAACTCTGCCATGAGCTCGCAGCCGTTGCCGTCCGGCAAACCGATATCGGAGATCAGCACTTCGAACGACTGGGTGGCGGCCAGTTCGCGCGCGGCGGCGATGTTGGCGACACTGGCGACCTCGTACTTTCGCCGGCGCAACAAATAGGTGAGCGTTTGGCGCGTGGGCGCATGATCCTCCACGAGAAGAATGCGGTGCGCGTCTCCAGTGCCGTTTGGACCCGCGGCGGCGTAAGTTCCCTGGGTCACGGGCGGCTTGCTCGCGGCGACGAGCTCGTTGGTTCTGTGGAGTGGGAGCTGCAGATGGAAGGTCGAGCCTTTGTTTCGTCCGGCGCTCGTGGCGGTGATGGTGCCGCTGTGTTGTTCGACCAGCATGCGCGCAATCGCCAGACCCAAGCCGAGGCCACCGAACTCCGACGACGTTTCGCCGCGGGCGTGATCGCCTTGTGCGAAGGCCACAAAGATGTTGGCGATTTCGTCCTCCGTCAGACCAATGCCGCTGTCCGCTATGTGAACCTCGAGCGAGTCACCTGACGCGAGCGTTTCGACTTCGATTGAACCGCCGGGCGGGGTGAACTTGACGGCGTTCTTGAGCACGTTCCAAAAGATCTGTTTCAACCGCACGGGATCGCCGCGAATGATATGCTCTGCGGCGAGAGTGCGGCATTTGAGCACGAGAGATTTCTGTGCGACGTCGCTGCGAACCATCGCGATCGCGTCGTGGAGCACGGAATGCACATCCAGAGGCCGGAGCTGGACGGTGATTTTTCCGTACATGATGCCGGTGAGGTCGAGAAGGTCGTCGATGAGATGGGCTTCGAGGGCGACGTTTTGTGCGATGACCTCGAAATCGGCGCGCATCGCTTCGGGCAAGCTGGCGTTGCGGGCGGCTTCGGTCGCGAGCAGGAGCACGGGGCTGAGCGGTGTGCGCAATTCGTGCGAAAGCCGCGCGAGAAAAGCGTCCTTGGCGCGCGAAGCGGCGAGGGCCTTGTCGCGAGCATGGGCGATTTCACGCTCCACGTTTTTGCGTTCGGTGATGTCGTTGATTACCGCGAGAACACCGACGACGTCGCCTTTGGAGGTTTTCTCGGGTTCGAGCACGACGTGAATCCAGCGTTGTCCGAGCACCGCGTAGGCGACTTCCAACTCATACTCCTCGCGATTTCCCTCCAAGGCGGACTCGATGTGCTGGCGCGAGGTATTATACGAAGCTTCGTCGATAAACTGCAGAAGGTGTTTGCCGATCATCTCGTCGGGCGATTGTCGAAAACGGCGCGCGTAGGTCCGGTTCACGAATTTGAAGCGGTGGCCTCGGTCGAGCTGGACGATGAAAACCGGCGCGTGGTCGGTCACAAAACGAAGCTGCGCCTCGCGAGCGGACAAAGCCTTTTCCCGCTCGAGCAATTCGTCGTTGATTCGCAGCAAGTCGCGGGTGCGGGCCTGCACGCGTGCGTCCAGTTCGCTGTTGGCTGCGAGGAGCGCTTTCTCGGCGAGCTGTCGCTGAGTGATTTCGGATTCGAGAGCGCGATTGGCGGCGAGCAGGGCGTTGTTCTTGCGGTAGAGATCGACGAAGACCGCGATTTTGGACCGCAAGATCTGCGGGTTGATCGGCTTCATCAGGTAGTCGACCGCGCCGGTGCCGTAGCCGGCGAGAACCTGGTCGTCTTCTTGGTAGTAGGCGGTTAGGAAAATGATCGGAATGTGCTGGGTGCGCTTGCGCTGCTTGATCAGGGCGGCGAGCTCGATGCCGCTCATCTGAGGCATCTGGATGTCGAGCACGATGACGGCGAAATCGCCGTTGATCAGAAGCATCAGCGCGCGGTCCGCGCCGGCGGCGCGCACCAAGTTGTACCCGGGCGCATCGAGGACCGCTTCCAGAACGTCGAGATTTCTCTCATCGTCATCGATGAGGAGAATGTTGGTGGGCTCCGTCAGGACAGAGTCGCTCACAGAGGTGCCCTCGCGGTGGCGTTGCTACCGGCCAGCCGCGAGGGCGAGACCGCACACAGGACCAGAGACAAAAAGAACGTCGGAGAAGAGGAGAACATGGGCGGCTTTCTATCGGTGGAGCCAGACGCGCATGAGCGAAAGGAGCTCTTCGGTGTTGACGGGCTTGGCGATGTAGTCGGACGCGCCTGCGGCGAGACATTTGTCGCGGTCGCCCTTCATGGCTTTGGCGGTGAGCGCAAGGATCGGCAGCATCTGTGCATGCGGATTCTTGCGGATCTCCATCATGGTTTGGTAGCCGTCCATTTCCGGCATCATGATGTCCATCAGCACCACGCTGATCTGAGGTTCCTTTTCGATCAGCTCGATGGCCTCGCGGCCATTGGTGGAACTGATGACCTCCATCTCGTGCTCCTCGAGAAGCGTGGTGAGCGCGAAGATATTGCGAGCATCATCGTCGACGATCAGGACCTTGTGGCCGCGCAGCACCTCGTTGGAGAGGTGCAGATGCTCAAGCATCTTTTGTTTGGGCGGAGGAAGCGTGGCGACGACCCGATGAAGAAAGAGAGCAGTCTCGTCGAAGAGACGCTCCGGCGACTGCACGCCCTTCATGAGCACGCTCTTGGCGGTGGTGCGGAGACGCTCTTCCTCGTCGTTGCTCAAATCTTTCCCGGTGAGCACAACGATGGGGATGTCGCGGAGGGTTGGTTCGGCCTGAAGCTTTTCCAACAAGTCGAAGCCCGTCATGTCGGGCAGACGCAGGTCGAGCACGCAGCAGTCGAACGGACGGTCAAAGAGCTTTTCGAGCGCTTCGGCACCGGTGGCTGCGGTGGCGATCTCGATGTCGTCGTGGGTGAGGAATTCGACGATGCTTTGGCGCTCGATATCGTTGTCTTCGACCACGAGCAGGCGTTTCGGACGAGCCTCGACGAACTTCTTGATCCGATCGAAGCAGAGATCGAGCCCCTCGACCGTCGCGGGCTTCACGGTGTACGCGAAGGCACCGCGCGTGAGCGCATGAGAACGCTCCTCTTCGACCGAGATGATATGGACCGGGATGTGCCGCGTGGCGGCGTTGAGCTTGAGGTTGTTGAGGACGGTCCAGCCGAGCATGTCGGGCAGAACGACATCGAGCGTGACGGCGGTCGGCTGGAATTCGCGGGCGAGCGCGAGCGCGGTGGTGCCGCGCGTGGCGACAATGCCCTTGAAACCTTTTTCGCGGGCGAGCCCGAGCAGGACGCGCGCGTAATGCGGATCGTCCTCCACGATGAGCAACGTGCGGTCGCCGGCCTGCACGCTGTCGCGGTCGTCGGGCACGAGTTCTTCGCGCGGGTAGGGAAGCGCGACCTGCGGCGCGGCCATGCGGTTCTTTTCCACCGCGGGCTCGAGATAGCTCGACGGGAGGTACAACGTGAAAGTGCTGCCGACGTTGGGCACGCTGTTTAACCGGATCTCACCGCCAAGCAGCGTCGCGAGCTCGCGGGAGATGGCCAGTCCGAGGCCGGTGCCGCCGTACTTGCGGCTCGTGCCAGCGTCGGCCTGTTGAAAAGCCTCGAAGATGAGCTTCTGCTTTTCGGGAGCGATGCCGATACCGGTGTCGCTGATGGCGAAAGCCACGACTTGCCCTGCGCGACTCAAAACGGCGTGGCCGGGCGTCCAGCCTTCCGAAGCTGCTTGGACCTTGATCGTGACGAAACCCTGGGCGGTGAACTTGAATGCGTTCGAGAGGAGATTCTTGAGGATCTGCTGCAGGCGTTTTGGATCGGTGCTGATGTTTCGGGGAAGATTCGTCGAAAAGTCGACGTTGAACGGCAGGTTCTTCGTGTCGGCGATGTGCCGGAAGTTGCGCTCAATCGCGTCGCGAAGAGAGGCGAAGCTGACGTCCTCCGCCTCGACTGTCACCGTGCCGGATTCGATCTTCGACAGATCGAGAATGTCCGTGATCAGGTTGAGCAAGTCGGAGCCTGACGAGTGGATGTTGCGGGCGCACTCCACCTGCTTCGGGGTGAGATTGCCGGGGCCGTTTTCGGCGAGCTGCTGGCCGAGGATGAGGATCGAGTTGAGCGGCGTGCGCAACTCGTGCGACATGTTCGCAAGGAACTCGGACTTGTACTTGGAGGTAAGGGCGAGTTCGGCGGCCTGCTCTTCGATGGCGCGGCGGGCCTGTTCGACCTCGCGGTTCTTGCGCTCGACCTCGGCGTTCTGCTCGGCGAGTTGGCGGGCCTTTTGCGCGAGCTGCTCGTTGGTTTGCTGCAGCTCTTTTTGCTGCGACTGCAATTCGACGGTGAGCTGCTGGGATTGTTGGAGCAGGTTTTCCGTGCGCATGGTTGCCTCGATCGTGTTGAGCACGACGCCGATTGACTGCGTGAGCTGTTCGAGGAACGAAATGTGCGTGACGTTGAAAGGATGAAGCGAGGCGAGCTCGACGACGGCTTTGGCCTGGCCTTCGAAGAGCACGGGGAGCACGACGACGTTCACCGGCAGCGCATCGCCGAGGCTCGAATGGATGCGGCTGTAGTTGGAAGGAAGATCCGTGAGGAGAATGCGCTGTTTCTCCATGGCGCACTGGCCCACGAGTCCGTCGCCGAGGCTGATACGCTCGGGCTGATCGGGTCGTGAAGCGTAGCTGGCGAGCAGACGGAGCGACGGCTTTTCCTTGTCGGTGTCGTCCATCTGGTAAATGGTTCCCTGCTGGGCGTCGACGAGCGGCGCGAGCTGCGAAAGGAGCATCTTGCCGACGGTGAAAAGGTCTCGCTGGCCCTGCAGCATGCGCGTAAATTTCGCGAGATTCGTCTTCAGCCAATCCTGCTCGCGATTGGTTTCGGTCGTCGCGCGCAAGTTCGCGATCATCGTGTTGATGTTGTCCTTCAACTCCGCGACTTCGCCGCGCGCATTGACCTGAATGGAACGCGTCAAGTCGCCCTTCGTCACGGCTGTGGCGACGTCGGCGATCGCGCGGACCTGCGTCGTAAGATTTGCGGCGAGGAGGTTGACGTTGCCGGTGAGATCCTTCCACGTACCGGCCGCGCCGGGCACGTGCGCCTGGCCGCCGAGACGGCCTTCGACACCAACCTCGCGTGCGACGTTGGTCACCTGTTCGGCGAACGTCGCGAGCGTGTCGGTCATGTTGTTGATCGTTTCCGCGAGACTGGCGACCTCGCCCTTCGCCTCGACGGTGAGCTTTTGGCGGAGATTGCCGTTGGCCACGGCCGTCACGACGCGCACGATACCGGAGACTTGGTCGGTGAGATTGGCCGCCATGACGTTCACCGAGTCGGTCAAGTCCTTCCACGTGCCGGCGACGCCGGGCACGATCGCTTGGCCGCCGAGTTTACCCTCGGTGCCGACCTCGCGAGCGACGCGCGTCACCTCGGAAGCGAAGGCGCGCAACTGATCGACCATCGTGTTGACGGTTTCCTTTAGTTGGAGGATTTCGCCGCGGACATCGACGGTGATCTTGCGCGACAAGTCGCCGCGCGCGACGGCGGTGGTGACGTCGGCGATGTTGCGCACCTGCGACGTCAAGTTGTTCGCCATCGAATTGACGTTGTCGGTGAGGTCTTTCCAAGTACCGGCGACACCCGGCACGACGGCCTGACCGCCGAGAATACCCTCGGTGCCGACCTCGCGGGCGACGCGGCTGACCTCGGAAGCGAAACCATTCAATTGATCCACCATCGTGTTGATGGTGTTCTTGAGCTCCAGGATTTCGCCGCGAACGTCGACGGTGATCTTGCGGGACAAGTCGCCCTTCGCGACGGCGGTGGTGACGTCGGCGATGTTGCGGACCTGCGTCGTCAGATTGTTCGCCATCGAATTGACGTTGTCCGTCAAATCTTCCCAAGTGCCGGCGACGCCCTGCACGACGGCCTGGCCGCCCAGTTTGCCCTCGGTACCGACCTCACGGGCGACGCGGCTCACTTCAGACGCGAAGGCGTTGAGCTGGTCGACCATCGTGTTGATCGTATTTTTCAGCTCAAGGATTTCGCCCTTCACGTCGACGGTGATCTTGCGGGACAAGTCGCCGCGCGCGACCGCGGTGGTCACCTCCGCAATGTTGCGGACCTGCGCGGTGATGTTCGTCGCCATGGCGTTGACCGAGTCGGTCAAATCCTTCCAAGTGCCGGCGACGCCGAGCACGAGAGCCTGACCGCCGAGTTTGCCTTCGGTGCCGACTTCGCGGGCCACGCGCGTCACTTCGGCGGCGAAACCATTCAATTGATCCACCATCGTGTTGATGGTGTTCTTGAGCTCGAGGATTTCGCCCTTCACATCGACGGTGATCTTGCGCGACAAGTCGCCCTTCGCGACGGCGGTGGTGACGTCGGCGATGTTACGTACCTGGGCGGTCAAGTTGTACGCCATCGAGTTGACGTTGTCGGTAAGGTCTTTCCAAGTACCAGCTACGCCCGAAACTTGGGCTTGGCCGCCGAGTTTGCCCTCGGTGCCGACCTCGCGGGCGACGCGGCTGACCTCGGAAGCGAAACCATTCAATTGATCCACCATCGTGTTGATGGTGTTCTTGAGCTCGAGGATTTCGCCCTTCACGTCGACGGTGATCTTGCGGGACAAGTCGCCGCGGGCGACGGCCGTGGTCACTTCGGCAATGTTGCGCACCTGGTCGGTGAGGTTGGCCGCCATCAAATTCGTGTTGTCGGTAAGGTCTTTCCAAGTACCGGCGACGCCTGGCACGACGGCCTGGCCGCCGAGCTTGCCCTCGGTGCCGACCTCGCGGGCCACGCGGCTCACTTCGGAGGCGAAGGCGTTGAGGCGGTCGACCATGGTGTTGATCGTTTCCTTCAACTCGAGAATTTCGCCGCGAACATCGACCGTGATCTTGCGCGACAAGTCGCCGCGCGCGACGGCGGTGGTGACGTCGGCGATATTGCGCACCTGAGCGGTGAGGTTGGACGCCATGGCGTTCACCGAGTCGGTAAGGTCCTTCCAAGTACCGGCGACGCCGGGCACGACGGCCTGGCCGCCGAGTTTACCTTCGGTGCCGACCTCGCGAGCGACGCGCGTCACTTCGGCCGCGAACGACCGCAGTTGATCCACCATGACGTTGATGGCCTCCTTGAGCTGCAAAATCTCGCCGCGGACATCGACGGTGATCTTGCGCGATAAGTCACCTTTGGCCACGGCGATGGTGACGTCGGCGATGTTGCGCACCTGAGCCGTGAGGTTGCCGGCCATTTGGTTCACGGACTCGGTTAGCTCTTTCCACACGCCGGACACGCCCTTGACCTTGGCTTGGCCGCCGAGTTTGCCGTCGGTGCCGACCTCACGCGCCACGCGGATAACTTCTACTGAGAAAGCGCGCAGCTGGCCCACCATGCCGTTGACGAGTTTTGCGGAGCGCAGGTACTCGCCCTTGAGTGGACGACCCTGAACGTCGAGCGGCATGGTTTGCGAAAGATCGCCCATGGCGACAGCGCCGATTACGCGGCCCATGTCGACGGTCGGTTGCGAAAGTTCGTCGACGAGTGCGTTGATGGCTTCGACGCGTTCGGCCCAGTTGCCGATGCTGTCGCCGAGCGGGAGACGTTCGTTGATTTTTCCCTCTTCACCGACGCGCTGACGCAGACGCAGAAGGCTGACGTTGAAACGCTCGAGACGTGAAGCAATAGTGTTGACGCTATCGGCGACTTTGCCCTCCCAGCCGCTCGCATCGGAGCGCATACGCGCGGAAAAATCGCCGTTCTGGACCGCTTGGAGTGTGTCGATGAGTTGTCGAGAAAAGCTGTCGTCCGCGGCCTTTTGCGCACGCGCGCGCGTTTTCTTTGGCCCCTGGGTGCGAATAGTCATCATATATTTTTCCAGCCGGAAGGTGGGGGAATTCCGCGAATTCATTCCGCAGAAGAAGGTTCGCAACCCGGCGTTCGGGTTTTTTCTCACGAGGCGGGAAATCCCCTATAATGCTCTAGACTCTTTTACCGGGGTTCGGTCTCGGGATTGGTTGGGGAACGAGCGGGCGCTGTTGAGTTCAATTTGAACGATCCGGCAGGCGCAGGGTCTATCCATCGATTCCGCATGCAACTCGTAAAGTGGCGTACTCTTCTCGGTCTAGCGGCAGGAGGATTGTGTCTCTTCAAAATGGCAGCTCAGGAAAAGCCGCCTCGCGTATCACTCAACAAAGAGACGCCCTCGTTTCTGGCGCCGACAAACGAAGTGATTCGGTTACCCAAATTTCTCGTCCGACCGAGTGAAACGCCGCGGTTCGGCAACGAAGATATTTTTTCCAAAGAATCGCTGGACGCTTTCCTCGCGAAAAAATACCCGGGCGCTGGCCTGCGAAAGCCGATACCCGGCGTCGATAATTATGCGCTGCTCATGTATCAGGACGATCGGCGGCTGGCGTCGATGGCTCGCTTCACGGCTCTGAGCGCGATGCTGCGCACGAGCGGCGATTTTGAGGGGAGTCGTGAGCTGGATGCGGAAATCAACGATACGTTTTTGAGGCGGCCGAGCTGGCGTGAGCGAGCGATGGACCGAAATCTCAACAGCAACCGGCGTTGATTCGAAAACGTCTTAGCGCGCACCGCGGCCGAACAACACAACGGGCAGGGTGGCGATCAGGATCTTGATATCGAGCCACAGCGACCATTGGTCGATGTAGGCCAGGTCGAGTCGCACCCATTCATCAAAGTCTGAAATATTGTTGCGACCGTTGACCTGCCACAGGCACGTGAGCCCTGGACGCACGCTGTGGCGACGGCGGTGGGCGTCGTCGCTGAAGCGTTTTACTTCTTTGATGGGAAGTGGACGCGGCCCGACCAAACTCATTTCTCCGCGCAGGACGTTCCAAAGTTGCGGCAGCTCATCGAGGCTGTAGCGGCGCAGGAAACGACCGATGGGAGTGATGCGCGGATCCTTGGTGATCTTGAAAACAGGGCCGGTCATCTCGTTAAACGTGGCGAGGCTGGCCTGTTCCTTTTCCGCATCCATGCGCATTGAGCGGAATTTGTGCATAACGAATGGTTGTCCATTCAGCCCGGCGCGGGTTTGCTTGAAAACGGCCGGGCCCTTCGACGTGATCTTGATCAGAAAAATGATCAGCAGGAGTGCAGGGCCGAGTACGAGAAGCAGGATGGCTGCCCCCACGATGTCCATGATGCGTTTAGCCAGCTGGTGGCTCGGGCGAACGGGCTGCGCGTGATAGTGTATCACGGGCTCACCGGCGAACCAGTCGACGCTCATGCCGAAAGGGCTGCGGGCAAACACACCGGGGCGCACGATCACCGTGACGCCTTCGCGTTCGCAGGCGGTGAGGATGGGCAGGAGCCGCGAGGTATCGAGGCCGGCGAGATTGAACACCACGGCGTTGATCGAGTAGTCGTGGAGGATGGCAATGAGTTGTTCAATCGATTCAGTCCGTGGATCGAACTCGCTGATGCTTTCGATTTGTTCTCGTTCGTCGCCTGAGAGCGCCTCGCGGAGTTGACGATTTTCTTCGGGGATTCCCACCCAAAGGATGCGCTGGCGATATTGGCTGCGCGCGAGGGAGGTGGCGGCGAACTTCAGGAAAAGTTCGTGCCGGACGTAGCACATGAGCGCGCCGAAAACGCACGCCAGTATAATGACTGAACGAGCTGCAAACTGTGCGCGGATAAAAAACAGCAGGACCACCATCGTGATCGTCGCGAAGGTCGCGGCGCGCATCACGAGGAAGATGTTGCTCCAGCGCGAGACCACGCGCTGTTGGTGGTAGAAACCCTGCTGCGTCAGCGTGATGGGACCGATGAGCCCAATCGCTGGCACCAGCCATAGGTACTCGTTGAAATCTTTCAGCGGCGGCAGTTCAAGGTAGGTGAATGCAGCGCGCAGTATATATGCCGAAACAAGTGCAAGGACGAACAGAAGACCATCGATCGTCTGTAATAAACGGACGCGAATCTTTCGCGAGGTGGTGAGCACAATGCTAGCTGTTACTGGTAGAGCTTAACGTATCTTTTTCCCGCGGAGTCGGTGAAGGTGATCACGCCCGGCTCGATTCGCACGAGCTTGAGTTCGAGACCAGAGTCCACGATTTCGCCAACGGAGAAAAGATGATCGTTCAAAATGACTTTGCTGCCCGAGTCAGAAATACGAACTCCCGTGACACGGAGCCGCTCGATAAAGCTTTGGATACGAGTATTGGAGTTGATGGGCGCCGGCGCGCGCGGCGAGTAAATCGGCGGCAGAACGGTGGGTGCCGGTTTGGGCGGTTCGGCTGTGGCGATGGGCTTTGGTTGCGGCTCGGCCTTGGGTGGTTCAACTTTCGACGCTGGTTCGGGCGTGCTGGCGGGAACCGCAGGCTTTGCGACGGTCGGAGTAGCCTGAACCGTGACGGCGGCCTTGGGAGCCGGAGCTGGCGCGACGTTGAAAGTCACCACTGGCGGTGTCTCCGCAACGGGCTCGGGCGTCTGGGGCGCTTTAACTTCTGTCGGCAAAGAGACGTTCGGCGCGGCCGCTTCAGGCATCTTTGTTGGTTCGGCCTTCTGTGATGGTGGGAGCTGGGAAGAGAGATCGGTTAGCGGAATGGAAACTTTGAGCTGCGGCGGTTCGACCTGCGGGACGGCGGAAGCAGCAGGCATGGACGCCACCTTGGACGCGGAGGCTTCAGTGGATTTCCCCGTGAACATCAAGCGCACGCCGATCGCAGCAACGGCAATCAACGCGAGGGTGATCCAAAAGATTTTTTGGAAAGGTGAACCTTTCGAATTTTCGGCGGAGGAGGACGAATCCTCGTCTGCATTCGGGTTGTACCGAACGGCCGAAGGGACACGTTTAGCGCTCGTTTGCGGCGGCGGCGGTTGGCTCGTCGGCGCAGTATAGCTGACGGAAACGGGGCCGGGGCTGCGACGGGGTTCGTCGGGCGTGGGCTCAGGCGAAGGCTGAACGGGAGGCGTGCCTCCGCTGGGTGGCACCGAGTCTTCGGCTCGCCGCTGTTGGGCTTTTTTCAGCGCGTCGTTAATGAGGCTCATCGCGTGGTCGGGTGCTTTTGAGCAAGTGGTTAGTCTTCGATCAGCCGCTTGAGGTCTTTGACGGCGCGGCGCACGTCCCAGTAATCGATTTCGTCTGACTCGCGAATGTAGGCCGAAAGAAGAGACTTGTCGCACAGATTGTTCACGATGCGTGGGATTCCTTTGCTGAAGCCGTGGATCTTGCGCATCGCCGACGAAGTGAACACCGGCCGGCCGTTCCAACCGGCGGTCGACATGCGGTGATTGACGTAGTGGGCGAGTTCATACGGATCAAGCGGCGAGAGCTCGCAATGAACGAGAATGCGCTGGCGCAGCTGACGTAATTCCGGGCGGCGCAAAACGGCTTTCAGCTCGGGCTGCCCAATCAAAACGATCTGCAAAAGCTTTTGCTCGTCCGTCTCCAAGTTCGAGAGGAGGCGAACTTGTTCGAGCACTTCGAACGAGAGATTTTGCGCCTCGTCGATGATTAACACGATGTCGCGGCCGGCGGTGATGCGCTCGAGCAAAACTTTGTTCATCTGCAGCACGAGGTCGTGAGGATTGTCTGCAGTCGTTTCTTCTCCGAGTTCGTGAAGGATGGCCCGGAGCATTTGGTTCTCGTTGATACGCGGATTGAGAATCAGCGCGGTATCAAAACGAGCAGGATCCAGCTCGTTGAGGAAGCGGCGGCAGAGGGTGGTCTTTCCGCATCCGACTTCGCCGACGATCACGATAAATCCTTTGTGCTGCTCGACACCGAACTTGAGGTGTTGCAGCGCTTCCTGGTGGGTGGGGCTGAGGTATAGGAATTTGGGATCCGGCGTGATGTTGAAAGGCATCTCGTTGAATCCGTAATAGCTCTTGTACATGTCGTCTCGCATTTATGAATGATATCGGAGAAAGGCACGCTAAAATTCTGTAGGTAGGCGCAGAACACGTACTTTTGAAACGTCCTTTACAAGCCGGGCAGGTTGGCCGTTTATGACCGACGCGTCCTAGTGAACTTTCGCCGCCTCATTATTTTCTCCTATTTGCTCCTGTTTCTCTGTCTCGCAGTGGGCTCCGGGGTGTTTTTTCTGCAAACTCGCCGCGAGTATCAGCTCTTGCTCAAAAGTGAGGCCGAAAGCCGACAATTGCTTGCCGAGGCTCAGCTGAAGCTGCGCGAGCAGGAGAAGATTCTCGACCGACTCCGAACGGATCCGGCCTACGTCGAACTCGTCATCCGGCGTCAACTCCGCTACGCGAGACCCGACGAAATGATTTTCATGTTCGAGCCGGAGGACGCTGCGGAACGCGATTTTCGTGTGAACGAGCCAAGCCGGCCCAGTACTCGCACTCCGTAACGGGCACTCCCGTAACAATTCCGGGCCTTATATCCGGCACAATAGTTATTGCCGATTCGGGGCGGCGATTTTTCAATGCGGCTCCTCTCTACGTTCACATGGCTATTAATCCGCTTATCGAAACGTTCCAGCGTGCCGGACAGGGGCAAGTTTTTGCCTTCTTCGACCAACTCGATGCAGCCGCCCAAGAGCGGTTGCTCGCCGAAGCCAAGGAGATCGATCTCGCGGAAATCGACCGGCTTTGTAGCACGCTGCTGGTTAAAGGTGCGGCTTCCATTAATCTCGATGGCCTCACTCCGGCTCCCTACGAACCGCTGCCCGAGAACGGTGGCAACGGCTCCGAATGGGCTCGCGCCAAAGGCGCTGGCGAAGCGGCTCTGCGTGCCGGACGCGTGGCGGCTTTCACTGTAGCGGGCGGGCAGGGAACGCGCCTTGGCTACGATGGTCCGAAGGGCACCTATCCGGTATCCCCAATCAAAAAGAAAACACTCTTCCAGGTTTTCGCGGAAAAAATCCGCGCGGCAGGTATTCGGTACGGAAAGCCGATCCATTGGTTCATTATGACGAGCCACGCGAACCACGCGGCGACCGAGGCGTTCTTCCAGGAAAACAAATATTTCGGGCTCGATGCCGGACGGGTTCATCTTTTCCGCCAGGGCCGCATGCCAGCCGTCGATCTCAACGGCAAGATCATGCTCGAAACCAAGGGCTCGATCGCAATGAGTCCGGACGGCCACGGCGGTTCGCTCCGAGCGCTCGAACGCAGCGGCGCGCTCGACCTGATGAAACGCGAGAATATCGACACGCTGAGCTATTTCCAGGTCGACAACCCGCTGATTCGCGCAATCGACCCTGCGTTTATCGGTTTCCATGTTTTGCGCGGTTCGGAAATGTCGAGCAAGATGGTGCCGAAGGCTTACCCCGAAGAAAAGGTTGGGCATTTCTGTATGCAGAATGGCAAGCTGATCGTCGTCGAATACAGCGATCTTCCCATGGCGCTTCAGCGCGAAACGGACGCTCACGGCAAGTTGCGCTACCTCGCTGGTAGCATTGCGATCCACGCGCTCGACCGTGAATTCATCCGCCGGATGGCCGTTGGCGGCGAAGGCGTGGCACTGCCATTCCACCGCGCCGACAAGAAGATTCCGACCGTCGACGCCGCGGGTAATCCCGTGAAGCCGGAAAAGGCGAACGGTGTGAAGTTCGAGATGTTCGTTTTCGATGCGTTGCCGTTCTCGCGCAATCCCGTCGTAATCGAGACGCGTCGCGCCGACGACTTCAGCCCGGTGAAAAACGCCGAGGGCGTCGACTCGCCCAAAACCTGCCGCGAGGACCAAATGCGTCAATTTGGCCGCTGGTTGAAGCTCGCTGGCAAGCCGCTCGAGACTGACGCGACGGGGCTTCCAAAAATCGACGTCGAGGTGTCGCCGCTCTTTGGATACGACGAAGATTCCTTTCTGGAAAGTATTGGAAAGCGCTCGCTCAAGCGCGACGAACTCACTCACGGACCTCTTTATCTCGAATAACCATGACCACCGTCGAAAAAATCCAAGCCGCTGCCAAGGCTGGCCAGTTGCTCGCCTCTACCAGTGAGAACCTCCAAATCTGGCTTCAGGGCGGGCTCCCGCAATGGGCCATGTCCAGCATCGAGGAACTCGTCGCCAAAGAAGCGTGGGCGGAGCTTAACGACCGTTTTTATCGTTATCTTGAATTCGGCACGGGCGGCATGCGCGGTCGCACGATCGGCGTAGTGACCACCAGCGCGGAAACCGGTCAGCTCGGGCCGCAGGGCACGCCGGAACACGCCGCCGTTGGCTCGAACGTGCTCAACGATTTCACGATCATTCGCGCTACGGTTGGGTTGTTTCGCTACGCCCATGCTTACCTGGCCAAGAACAACCGTTTCGAGCTGCCCAAACTGGTGATTGCGCACGACGTTCGCCATTTCTCGCGTCATTTTTGCGAGCTGGCTGCCTCGACTTGGACGAAGCTCGGCGGCACCGCTTACATTTTCGATGGGCCTCGTTCGACTCCGCAGTTGAGTTTCTCTGTCCGCTATTTGAAGGCGCACGCGGGTGTGGTGATCACTGCGAGTCATAATCCGCCGCACGACAACGGCTTTAAGGCCTATTTCGAAGACGGTGGCCAAGTGGTTCCGCCCCACGACACTTCGATTGTCGCGGAAGTGAACAAAGTTTCTCTGGACCAGCTCGGGCAGTTCCTCTCCAAGGATCTTGCGCGCGTGGTGACACTCGGCCGCGCTGCGGACGATGCCTATCTAGCCGTTGCCGGCAAAGCCTTGCTCGATCCCTCCGTTTTCCGCCGGGCGAAACTCAAAATCGCTTTCACCAACATCCACGGCACGGGTGCAATTGCCTCTGTTCCTTTGTTGTTGCACGCTGGCGCTGAAGTTCACGAAGTCACCGAGCAGCTCAATCAAGATCCGCGTTTCCCGACCGTTAAATCGCCGAATCCTGAAAACGCCGAGGCGCTTTCGAAAGCCGTCGCGCTGGCGGAAGCGAAAGGTCTGGACCTGGTTCTCGCCACGGACCCCGATTGCGATCGCATGGGCTGCGCAGTGCGCAATCGCGACGGTAAAATGGAACTCCTCACCGGAAATCAGATCGGAGCCATGCTGGCCGAGTATCGGATTAGCAAATACAAGGAGCTCGGCTGGATTCCGAAGGGTGGGGTGGCCTCTGCGGTGTTGATCAAGACGTTTGTTACTTCGCCGCTGCAGGACGCGATTGGCCACGGCCACGGAGTGAAGGTGATCAACACGCTGACCGGCTTCAAGTGGATCGCGGCAAAAATCCGCGGCTACGAAGAGCACTTGAAGGCGAAGATCCTGGCTTCGGAAGGCATTGCACTCGATTACGACGCTACGCCTTTTGAAAGCCGCGCGAAGCTGTTGCAGAAATACAGCACGTTCTATCTCGCGGGCGGAGAAGAAAGCTACGGCTACCTCGGCAACGACTACGTGCGCGACAAAGATGGCAACGCTGCGTGCCTGATGTTCGCCGAAATCTGCGCTTGGGTGAAAAGCCGTGGCATGGCCGTGACGGAATACCTCGACGACATTTACCTGCGCTACGGCTTCTTCCTCGAAGGCGTGATCAACATTTATTACGAAGGCGCCAGCGGTGCGGCGAAGATCAAACGCATCCTCGACACCTATCGGGCGGAGCCGCCAAAGGCATTTGGCGACGTCACCGTTACGAAATTCCAGGACTTCGGCCGTGAGCAGGTGTTTGACGCAGATGGCGAGAAAATTCCTTCGCAGGACCTGTACTTCGTCACGCTGTCGAATGGTTATAGCTTCGCAGCGCGCGGCAGTGGCACTGAGCCCAAGATGAAATTCTACCTCTTCGCCAACGCCAAGGTCGCGAATGCAGAGGCACTAAAGACCGTGAAAAGTGAAGTGCGCGCCGAGCTCGATCGCGTGCGTGCGCTGATCGAAGCGGACGCAAAAAAGCGCGCCGAGAGCTGATTTGAAATGGGCCGCGTGCCGGTTACTCCGGCACGCCTAGCCTACTTTCGAGGTTTCTTCGTTAGCTGGCTGCGGTGGCGTGACGCCGGTCGCCGCCAGCAGAACCTGTTTAACTTTGGCGGTATCGAAAGGTTTTAAGAGATAGCCTGAGATGTTGAGTTGCGCGAGGGCGCGCACTTGGTCGCGATCCTGATCGGCCGAGATGACGACGACGCGAAGCTTGCGCAGGCTGATGTCGTCGCGGATGCGCTGGATCAGCGCAAATCCGTCCATTTTGGGCATTTTCAGGTCGACTAAGATCAGATCCGGGCGCAACCCGGCGGAGAGGCGATCGAGCGCGTCCTGTCCGTCGTAAGCGGCCATGAATTCCCAGTTTGGCTCTGTTTTGAAGATCTCTTTGAGCGCTGTGCGTTCGGTCTGGCTGTCATCTACGATCAGCGCCGTGTTCTTGAGAAGGTTTTTTGTGTATAACGTCGGGTTAGCTCCCGAACTGGCGATGAGGGGCCGGATGGTGGCCAGCGTTTTTTCGGCGTTGTAGGGTTTTAGCAAATACCCCGAAATGTTGAGTTTTGCGAGGGCGACGATCGTGTCTTTATCGCGGGAGCCGGAAGTAACGACGACGCGGATGTCGCGCAGCATCGGATCGCGCCGCATGCGCTGCAGCATTTGCAAACCGTCCATGCGCGGCATTCGCAAATCCAGCAGGCAAACGTCCGGCTTGAAACCGTCGCAGAGAATATCCATCGCCTCCTGGCCGTCCTTGGCGAGGGTGACGTCCCAGCCTGGCTCGGCTTTGAGAATCTCGCGGAGTGCTGCGTATTCTGTTTCCTGATCTTCAGCGATGAGGATCCGTTTGGTCGCATTCATGATAATGCCCGATTTTCTTGGGCGTTAGATTTGTCTAGAAAGGCAGAAAGTTCTTTTTGAGCAAGAGCGAGTAGCTCCGGAACTTCGCTGAGTTCGCCAGCGTCGGCCAGACGTTCCATTTCCGCGCCGAGTTCTGCGATGGCGCTGAGATCAATATAGCGAGCTGAACTTTTCAACGAATGCGCCACGCGACTGACTGTTGCCATGTCGTTCCTGGAAAGCGCATGTTGAATCTCGATCATTCGGCCCGGCGCATCCTTTCGGAACTGTTCGGTGATGCGTTCAAGCGCTTCGGGCGAAAAGCCGTTGCCGGGGTTGGATGGTTTTTGATCGGCCTCATCGATGATCGCCAGCAATTGGTCGGCGGAAAGTCCAGCCGGTGCGGCGCTGTTTCGAGATTCAGGAGGCATCGCTGCTCGGACAAGATGGAGGTGGGGCTCCTCGACCATCGGCGGAAGAACCGCGCCGAGTTTCTCATAATGTGAAATGGCGCGCTCCAAGGCGGCGTGAAGCTCGGCTTCGCGGAGGGGTTTTGTGAGGTAATCATTCATTCCCGCGTGGAGGCAGCGATCCCGATATTCGTTCGAGGCGTTCGCAGTCGCGGCAATGATGTAGACGCTGTGATCGATCACGTTGGAATTGGCATCGCGGATGATCTGCGTGGCTTGGAATCCGTCCATCACGGGCATGCGGTTATCCATCAGCACCACGGCGGCGCGATTGGCCTCCAGCCACTCGACGGCGAGTTTTCCGTTTTCAACAAACTCGATGGTGTGGCCCATTTGCTTAATTAAAAATTCTGCTGCCACTTGATTCGTCATATCGTCTTCGGCGTACAGGATATGCAAGCGACCGCGGTGTCTGGGCAGGCTATTTAGGCCGTGAGTGGAGGTGCTCGCCGTATTGCCTACGTCGCTTGGTTTTCCTTCACCGAGGGTGGCGATGAACGTGAAGGTCGTGCCGACGCCGACCGTGCTTTCCACGATCACGTCTCCGCCCATCAGCTCGGCCAGGCTCTTCACGATCGAAAGTCCGAGCCCGGTGCCTCCGAACCGGCGGGTGGTTGAACTGTCTGCTTGTTCGAAACGTTTGAACAAGCGAGTCAGCTTTTCCTGTGGAATGCCAATGCCGCTATCGGTCACGCTGATTTTCAGCTGCACTTTGTCTGGGGGCAATTTTGTGCAGTTGATCGCTGTTTTGATCACGCCTTTTTCAGTAAACTTGAGGGCGTTGCTGAGGAGATTGGCGAGAACTTGGCGAAGTCGCGTCGGATCACCTTTGAGCACCTGAGGAATATCGGGTGCTATGCTCCACTCAAATCCGAGGCCTTTTCCTTCGGTTCGGATGCGCATTGGCTCTAGGATGCGGTTAAACTCCACGGAAGGTTCGAAGGAAATATGTTCGATCGTCAATTTTCCTGCTTCAACTTTGGCAGCGTCGAGGATGTCGTCCAAAAGGCTGAGTAGGCTTTCGGCATTTTCATGCGCAAGTTCAGTGTACAGCTGCTGCTCCGAAGTCATGGGGTGACGGCGGAGCACATTCAGCATGCTGATGACGCCTCCGAGCGGCGTGCGAATTTCGTGGCTCATCACCGCGAGAAAACTGCTTTTGGCTTTGTTGGCGGCTTCCGCTGATTCTTTCGCTGCCACCAACGCTTTTTCGGAATACCTGAAGTCGGTAACGTCGACTGCAATGGACACGAGATTGCGCAATTCACGACGCGCGTTGAAAATGGGGCAAAGCGTAATGCGCCAGATTGTCGTTTCGCCTGAGGCCGCGACGTAGTTGGCCTCAAAAGTCGTCGTGTGTCCTTTTAGCGCGTGATTCACGCTCAGTGAGATCGCCTTGTGTTGGTATTTCGGCCAGATGTCCACGAAGTGCGTCCCGATGATCTCTTCGCGTTTTCGCTCCAGTGCGTTGACGCCGTTTTGATTGATGGCGATGCAGCGGCCGTGTGTATCGAACATTTGGACACAGTTAGGGGAGCCTTCGACGATACTGCTGGTGCGCTGCTCGGAGAGAGTCAGGCTGGCGACGCTCTCATGTATCCTGTCCTGCGTGTAAAAGAAGGTAATTAAAAGCAATGTGATCAGCAGAGTGATCAACATCGAGGGAAGGCGGGCTTGTCGCAGCGCGCCGGCCCAATTTGCAGCTGTAATGTCGATTTCCGCCATCACCAACCTTTTGTCTGGGCCAAACTCCCCGATGGGAACCGACGCGGTGATCCAAATGCCCCAATGGTCGGTGATGGGACCTAGCACGAAAGGAGCACGTTTACTGCACGCCGCCAGGTAGTCGGCCGGAGCTTCCGCATAGTATTCTCCGGGCGGCGAATAGTCGGGCGACTCCGGTTTTTCGGAATCGACGAGGAAGTAGGTTTTGCCTTGATGCAAGCCCGTCAACATCACGAAGCGCATGTCGGCGTTGGTCTTTACCAAGGCCATCATTCGATTTTTGATTTCAGCGTACTCCGGAGAGGCAAGGTCTTCTTCGCTCCATTTGAGTTTAGCAATATGTTCAGGAGGCACGGCGGCGCTCACAAGCTGCGCCCGCAGCAAAATATCTTCGCGCATGCGCCCGTCTTGGATTTTCACGGCGCGTTCGGCAGCGATCCAGCTCCCGCACAACACGACCACTATGATGGCTGTTTTTACCACGCGTTTTCTTGACCACGAACTGCCGACTGATTCGGCGAGGCGCATGTTATGTAGGAGCGAGCAGTGGTTCCCCAAGATCCAGCAGGCCAACGCAGCGAGCAGAGCACATCCTCCCGCAACGAAGAAGGGTTGCCAGCTCGGCTGCCGTGAATGCGAGTCCGAGAGAAGTGGATTCCCAAACGCCGTGATACTCATCACGGCTGTGTAGCTGGTCACTATTGTCGCGCAGTTCCGCAACCGGAGTGCTTCGTCACGGCGTCGTGTGTTGCGCGAACGAGCCAGAAGCGAGAGCCCTGCCGCTGCGCCACTCAACGTACCCAATATCGGCACCGCCCATTTTAAGAATACAGTGCCAAATGTATAAAGACCTACGGCCAGAAGAATCGGTGCGGCCACATGTATCCAGCGGTTCGCGCTGAATATTCCCATCGCGTGAAGTTTCCGCCGCGCAAATTGGGCCAGGCAAAAGAACGAAATGATGAGCAAAACCGCACGTGCGATGAGCAGCAGGTGGCTTTCACCGAAATCGCACCGCACCATTTCGCTCCAGACAAAGGCCGCTTGGAAAACACCGAACAGACCGAGCCAATTCCAGACCCGACGATTCTCGAGATGAGACAAGCCCAACGCCGAACTCGCCAACAGCGCCAGAGCAGTGCCGTGTAGGAAGAGTAAAAAGTCGATTCTTAGTTCTAGGAAGCCGGCCATGGAAACGGCCCGGTCTTCGGAGCGGCGAAAATTTGCGCAACCTGTAGCGGGTCCGTGATTTCCTACAACGGCTCAAGTAGGAATGAGTTGAGCCGAATGATGCGAATTCACGACTGGCCGCCCCGGCATTTATCCGGAGTGAATATTTTGCAAGCCGTTGACGATGCGTGGCTCGCGCGGTCTATGGAGGCGAGCAGGGGAAAGTCCCTAAATGAGCAGCAAAGCGGGAGCTTCGAGCAATTGCTTCATCGCGGCTAGGAACTGCGCGCCCACGGCGCCGTCGACGACCCGATGATCGGCCGAAAGTGTGAGCATCATCGTCTGGCCGATCACGATCTGGTCGTTTTTCACGATGGGTTTCTTGACGGTGGTGCCTACGGCGAGAATGGCGGAGTTCGGCGGATTGATGATCGCGCAGAAGCTTTCGATGCCCATCATGCCGAGATTGGAAACGCAGAAGGTGCCACCGGTGAAATCGTTTGGCGCTAGTTTTTTATCCTTGGCGCGTTTGGCCAAGCTCTTGGCCTCTTCGCTGATCGCGAAAACCGTTTTCTGGTGGGCGTCGCGTACGACCGGCGTGATCAGACCGTCTTCAATCGCGACCGCGAACGAGACGTGTGCGGCGGAGTGATGCCGAACCGCGTTCCCTTCCCAAGAGCAGTTGACCGTCGGGACGCGGCGAAGTGCTTCGGCGCTCGCCTTGAGAATGAAATCGTTGACCGAGAGTTTAACGCCGGATTTTTCCAGCGCCGTGTTGAGCTGCTGGCGCAACTCGAGGAGCGGGCCGGCATCGACTTCGACGTTGAGGTAGAAGTGTGGGATCTGCGTCTTCGATTCAAGCAAGCGCCGGGCGATGGTGCCGCGCATGTTCGAAACCGTTACGACTTTGTCTTCTTGGATCGGCCCTTTGTTGAAAGTGCTCGCGACGGGAGCGAAGGCCGGTCCTCCGCTGGCCTTGGCGGCTGGTTTGGTTGCACCGCCACTGGCGGCAGCGATTACGTCGGCGCGCACGATGCGTCCGCTCGGTCCAGAGCCTTGGATCGTCGCGGGATCGATGCCTTTTTCCGCGGCGAGCTTACGGGCCAAGGGTGAAATTTTCACGCGCTGCCCGGGGCTCGATGGCACATCCGGATGCTTTTCCGGAACAGTCGCGGGCGCCGGCTGTGAGACTTGCGCAGGCACGGCGGCAGGAGTCGGCGCGGGGGCCGGGAGTTTTGCGCCGGAAGGATTGGCGGTACCAGCGGGTGCGGGATCGTCCTTTAACACCGGCTTTGGCGCGGAAGGAGCGGGGACGTCGGGAGCCATTTCGCCGGCTTTTCCGATCGCACAGAGTGGAGCGCCGATGGCGATTTGCGAACCGGCAGGTGCGTAGATTTTCAGGACCACGCCATCGAAGAAACATTCCAATTCCATCGTGGCCTTGTCGGTCTCGACTTCGGCAAGCATCGTGCCGCTTTTAACGGCGTCGCCTTCTTTTTTCAGCCATTTGACCAGCGTGCCCACCGTCATGGTGTCGCTGAGTTTGGGCATATCGATGATTTGAGCCATGGAAGGAAGAAAGATTTGAGAATGTGGAACTCAGGAAGGCAGGAAGTCGAGCCTCAGGCGAGAGCCTCGAGCGCGGCGTTGAGCACGCGTTGCGGGTTGGGCAATTGCTCGACCTCGACCGGCGGGCTGTAGATCGAGGGCGAATCAACCGTGGTGAGTCGGTGAATCGGCGCGTCGAGTTCGTCGAACGCTTCTCGTTGGATCATGTAAGCGAGCTGTGAGCCCACGCTGGCAAACGGTTTCTGTTCTTCGACGATCAGCACGCGATGGGTTTTCGCGACCGAGGCGAGCACGGTGTCGATGTCGAGCGGACGGATCGTGCGGAGGTCGACGATTTCCACCGAGCGCTTATGGTCTTTTTCCATGATCTCGGCGGCTTTGAGCGAGTGAATGACCGAGCGGCCGTAGGTCACGATCGTGAGATCGGTGCCCTCGCGTTTCACGTCGGCTTTGCCGAGCGGGATCAGATATTCCTCGGCCGGAACTTCGCCTTTGTCGCCGTACAGAATCGTGTTCTCGAGAAACATCACGGGGTCGTTGTCGCGAATCGCCGTCTTGAGCAGGCCCTTAGCGTCGTAAGGCGTCGCGGGCACGACGACTTTTACGCCCGGGTGATTCGCGAGGACGTTTTCCGGTGTGTGCGAATGCGTCGCGCCGACGTTGGTGCCGCCGTTTGCCGGACCGCGGATGACGATCGGAACGTTGATTTGCCCGCCTGACATGTAGCGGACGTTGGCGGCGTTGTTCAGAATCTGGTCAAACGCAACCGAGTAAAAGGACCAAAACATCAGCTCCATCACGGGGCGAACGCCGAGCATAGAGGCGCCGACGCCCATGCCGATGAAACCGGCTTCGCTGATGGGTGTGTCGACGATGCGTTTCGGGCCGAATTTGGCGAGGAGGCCTTCGGTGACCTTGTAAGCACCGTTGAACTGGGCGACTTCCTCGCCCATGACGACGACGTTCGGATCGCGTTCGAGCTCTTCAGAGAGCGCGTGACGAATGGCTTCGCGGTAAGTGATGACGGGCATCGTGAAAAATCTAGGATTTTAAATGGTGATTCGTGGTCGAAGCGGAGCGGCTTTGCCGATCGTTTAGCCATCGAAGAAGATTCGGCCTCCGGAAGTTTTCTTCTCGGGGTTGTCGACTTCCCAGTAAACATCCTTCTGCAAGTCCTCGACGGTGGGGAAGGGGCTGGCTTCGGCGAAGTCCGCCGCTTGGTCAGCTTCCGCACGCGCTTCTTGATCGATTTGTTCAGCCTGCGCTTCGGTGAGAACGCCGCCGGAGATCAGTGTTTTCTGGAACAGCGTAATCGGGTCCTTCGTTTTCTGATAATCCTCGATCTCGTCGCGGGTGCGGTAAGTTTTGTCCGGATCGGCGACCGAGTGACCGCGGTAACGATATGTATCGATTTCGACGATACTTGGCTTCGACTCCTCGCGCGCGAGCGTCAGGAATTTATCCATCGTGGCGCGCACATCGTAAACGTCGTGACCGTTGCAGCTGCCCCAAGCCATGCCGTAAGCGCGACCGCGTTCAGCGAGGCCGAAGCCCGCAGACGAACGCTGCTGACTCGTGCCCATGGAGTAGCGGTTGTTTTCGATGACGAACACGACCGGCAGATCCCAGAGCGCCGCCAAATTGTAGGATTCGTGAACGGCACCTTGATTCACCGCGCCGTCGCCCATGAACGCCATCGAGGCGCCCTTCAAACCCTTGTATTTCACACCGTAGGCAAGGCCGATGCCGAGGGGAATTTGGCCGCCGACGATACCGTGGCCGCCCCAGAAATTTCGCGACGGATCGAAGTAGTGCATCGAACCGCCTTTGCCCTTCGAGCAGCCTGTGACTTTGCCGTAGAGCTCGGCCATCAGCGGTTTGGTGTCCATGCCGACAGCGATGGCGTGGCCGTGATCGCGATAGGCGGTGATCACGTGGTCGTTCTTGCCCATAAGGGAACAACAACCAACGGCTACCGCTTCCTGGCCGATGTAAAGGTGGAGAAAGCCGCCGATTTTCTTGGCTTGATAAGCGCGGAGGCTCCGTTCTTCAAAGCGGCGGATGCGCACCATCGTGCGATAAAGCTCGATGCGCTCCTCAGGCTTGAGGTTCGCGTTGATCGGCGCGAGATGACTTTGCTCGGTGCCCGAAGCAGGTGGTTCGGCTTTTTTGACGGGAGTGGACGAGGTTTTGTTGCTCACAGGAAAATGGTTCGGTCGGGAAAGCGGTCAATTTTTTCCCGAACCTGTTGAAAATCAAGATCGGCGTCCCAACTAGTAATTTCGCTCACGCAAAAAACGCCAGCTCAGTTTTTTCGCTACTACCCAGCTCAAGTCGGTATTTGGCTGCGGATTACGCCTGATTCTTGGCCGAGATAACTTCCTCGATTTCGACGGCCAAGGGCTGCCCCGGCATGCAATCGGCGCGCAACGCGACGAAACTCCCGCGGTACTTATCGTAGATTGGCCAAAGTGCTGCGCGGTCCGTCTCCGGCAGCGACAAGGTGTCGACTGCATCGCGGCTGAAAAAGCCAAACTGGCCTTCGTCGATGTCCACCGGCGTGTGTGTGATGGGTTTCATGCAACGAAACAGGAACAAGAGCCAATGGCTCTGCCCTTCATACGCTTTTTCCGAAATCATGCCAAAAAGGTGCAGATCTTTGATGCCGATTTTGAAACCGGCTTCTTCCTCGGTTTCGCGGGCGGCGCATTCGAAGGGTGATTCGCCGTAAGCGGTTTCGACTTTTCCGCCGATGGGGCTCCAGTTGCCCAGATTTGGCATTTTCGCGCGCTTGATCAGCAGGTGTTCACCCGCGGCGTTTTCGAGAAAAACCAGAACGGCCAACTTATGCGAAAGGACGGTGCTCATGAATCGATTTAGCAGAGCAGCGGCCCGCAGAAATCTCAATCCATACGGTGGCTATTTCTTCGGCTGCCGATAGGTCGTTTCCATTGAGAGGTGAACAACACCGTTCTTGCGGAGAATATCCAAAGCTTCGACGGCGGTCTTATAATTCGCGTCATCGCTCTTTTGCAGCAGCACTTTGGTTGTGGGTCCGACGAGGGAGGATGCCTGCTGCTCGAACTCGGGCACGCTCATCGTTTTTCCACCAATTGAAATCCGGTCAGCTAGTATTTCGATGGTTCTGACCTGCATGTCCTTTTCGGACGTCTGTGGCGCGGCGGTCTCCTCGGGGACGGACTGAATCTTATTCAAGGTCGTCGCGAAGCCTTCTGCGAAGGCTTTCATAAAAGCCTCGTCGATCACCACGGTTTTCTCGGCAGTTCGATTCCGGAACAGGCCCACAGCGATGATAATCTGGAGGAGAAAAATTCCCACTAACAGCCACGTGTTGATTTTCTCTTTCACGGGGCGCGCTAGATTTTTGGCAATTCCGGCCAGACTTGTCCGCGCAGCGACCAGAAGCCCATGAGAAAGAAGAAGCCGATCGCCGGCGTGGCGCGGACGATGGCTTTTTTGTCGATACCTAGCTGTTCTTGAGGCGGAACGAATGCATTGTCAGACATGGTATTTCGCGGGTAGTTGAAACTGCGGCTCCAAACCTCCACCAAGAAATTGGTTAAGTGATCGGGTGTCGAGTGGATAGGTGACGGCGGTAGTAAGGATTATGTAATTTCGAGTTTGCGCCCGGCGTCGGGTGGCATTCGCTCACCGCATGGCTAAATGGCTCCTTATCGACGGCTTTAACCTCGCGTACCGGTGCTTCTATGCGATCCCTGAACTCACGCGTGCGGACGGTTTTCCCACCAACGCCCTTCATGGTTGGGTGAAATCTCTTTGGAAGCTGATCGATCAGGAGAAACCGGAAGCGACGCTGGTTTTCTTCGATCTCGGCGGGCCGCAGGATCGCCTCGCGTTGCATCCCGAGTACAAGGCGCATCGCAAAGACATGCCCGAAGCGC
The DNA here is from genome assembly GCA_047600805.1 of Nibricoccus sp. Classification (GTDB taxonomy): domain Bacteria; phylum Verrucomicrobiota; class Verrucomicrobiia; order Opitutales; family Opitutaceae; genus JADKHC01. Next base: position 1,598,481 of record JASGKG010000001.1, on the reverse strand, counting down.
TCGTGCTGCAGCTGCCCTATGTGAAGTCGCTCACCCGTGCGATGGGGTTTGTCGGTATCGAAATGGACGGCGTCGAGTCCGATGATTTGCTGGCCGCGCAAGCCAAGGCTCTCGCCGCGGCGGGCAACGAGGTGTTGATCGTCAGCGCGGACAAAGACTTCGCGCAAGTCGTCGACGAACGCGTGAAAATCCTGCTACCGCCTCCCACGGCGAATCCGAAGCTCGGCTGGCGCGTTTTAGACGCCGCAGGCGTTCAGGAAAAATTCGGTGTTCCGCCCGCGCAAATCGCGGACTATCTCGCGCTCGTGGGCGACACGTCCGACAATATCCCCGGTGTTGATGGAGTCGGACCGAAGACCGCGGCGAAATGGCTGCAGCAATTTGGCAACGTCGAAGGCGTGATCGTTCACGCCGGCGAGTTGAAGCCCGAGCGTTTTCAAGAACCGGTGCGCACACAGGCTGACAATATCCGCCGGAATCTCAAACTAACGACCCTGAACCTTTCGCTCCCGACAGTGGCCATTCAGAAAACGAACGCGACCCCGGCGGCGCTGTTTTCGCTGCTGACGGAGCTCGAGATGAAAGGCTGCCTCACCGAGGCACAGCGCCGGTACGGCATGGGCCAAGGCGAGCTCTTCTGAAACACCGGCGTCTCGCTTACACGTCCCGCACCGCGCCCCGCTGGAGCGTGCGTTAGCCTACACGATCCAGCAGGGCTTTCCTATTGGTTGGCGTTGTTTGTGCCTACTCGCCCGACCAAAGCTGACTAAGAGGTTGTCGCTTCTTGCTGGATGAAGCTGCGAATGTGCTCCGGAATCTGTTCCAGCAGCCAGTCGGCCATCTCTTCTTCCTCTTCCAAAATCTCCGCGCAGATGTCGGAAATCCCGGTGTGGCCAAGTTCGTCTGCAGCGGCGATCAGGGCGGTGTATGAGGCGATTTCCATGTGTTCGGCAGAATAGTCGGACAGCAGATTTTTGACGATCTCGTCGTTGAACATGCCCGACATGGCACCCTGAACCGTGCCCATCGTGCTGCCCATCGCGCCTTTCATGGCGGAAGGCTTTTCGTTCAGCAACGCGAGACACTCTTCGACGAGCGACGCGTGGCGGCGCGTTTGTTCGAGGTGCTCTTCGTCTTTTTCTTTGATCAATGGGTAGTCCTTGGCGTCGTTGGCGTGATTTTCGAGGACTTTGGCGAGCGAACGTTCCATGGCGTAGGCGTCGTTCAGCCAAGCGATAAGTTGTTTATTGTTTTTCATGGTGGAATAAAGCGGGTGAACGTACGTGAGGCCGCGAAAAGCCGCCATCGGGCCTGCCGACCGGGGCTGGCTGGGAGTTATCCCTTCGGAAAGTTCTGCGGCGGGCCGGCTCGGTTTTGTCCGAAATACCACGTCACGATCCACGCTGCGACGAGTGCGGCCTCGGCCACTGCATCGATTAGGTAAATGTAAGTGGTTCGGGGAAGATTCATCGTGTACACGTCAATGGCGCTTAACGCGATGGCTTGAGTAATGCCGAGGAGGGCGATCTCCGGGGTGAGCCGGTTGAAGCGGGCGGCGAGAATAAGAACGCCGCCCGAACAGCACAGGAGGGCGCCGACAGTTTGGGCCAGCCAGAAGTCGGCTTTGAAACCAGTCACCCATTGGAAGGTTTCGCCGTTCACCAGTGGCCACGCTCCTGTGGCAAGATAGAACCAACCTTGCGACCGCGCCAAAATGCGCGCGAAGCGATGCGCGTTAAAGGGAGCAGGGAAATTTGTCGCGGACTGGTCCATGCGAAGCTTGTCAGAGGCTCGAGGGCCAACTGGTGAGAACCGCCAAGAGCTTCGATGCAGGCCCCCCGCGGCACGAAGATATTTTCATCGCGGGATCTTAGCCGCGCGAGTGCGCTGAAAGGATCGGAGAACTCCCGCTGCCGGTCCGCCTGTTTTCTGCGGTGCGACTATCCTGACGAGCGACGGCTATTATGAACGGGCGAACGCCTCGTCGGGACGAGAGTCTCTCGGTCGATCTGCTAGAAGAATCTCAGATCCTGCGTCCAGGAAGATGCGGCTCGGAGCGGCGAACACTGCACCTCGGATTTTTTGATTGGACTACGCCGACTCGTAGCCGAAGAGCCTGCGCTTCTTGATCGCCGTCGCGACGCTCTTTGGAACCATCGTTTCCCAGGAATCGTCCTTTGCCTTGATGCGCCGCAGGACATCCCGCGAGAAAATGCTCAGGTGCGCTTCGTTGTAGCCGTGCAGGCACTCGATGTAGTGATTCTCCAGCAGGTGCGCGTAGAGGTTGCGCAGATTGTCGGGGACCTGAAGGTTCTTGGCGGTGATCAGGATGTTGCTGTTGAAGCCCGGTTTTGTCGGTACGGGAAGTTGGGCCTCCGGATGCTCGCTGGCCATGTAGCGCTCGTAAGCTTCCTTCTGCATCGGATAAACGTAGAGCTTCACCGCGTTGCGGAAGAGTCGGCCGACCGCTTCGAGAATTCCGCCGGGCAGGCTCTCGTAATACTTCTCGTTGAAGACTTCCAAGAGCGTGTTGATGCCGAGTGCCACGCCGATCATCTCGCTCGTATAGCGTCGGAAGTACGCCGTCAGCCGGTGAAACTCCGAGTAGTTGGAAATCAATACCGTGAAGCCCAAGTCGCCGAGCAGATCCACGCGCGAGAGGAAATCCGAGCTGTCGAGTTCGCCCATCGAGAGCAGGTTGTTCATCGTGATCTCCATCAGCACGACGGTCTCTTTGCCCTTGGCGAGCGGTTCCTGAACGAACTGCGCGCAGGCGCAATTCATCATGTCGACGTTGACCAGCGTGACGGGGCGGAAACTCCCGCGCTCGACGACGATCGCCTTTTTGTAGAGCACTTCGGACGGCTGGAGGACTTCGCCAGCCGGCCCGAACATCACGGCGTTGGTTAGTCCGTGTTTGACGAGGAAGAGCGAGGCGAGGCGGTTGTCCGTTTGCTGAAATGCGGGGCCGCTGAACTTCAGCATGTCGACTTCGATCCGGGTCGTGCCGACGTTGTCGACGAGAGAGATGATGAAGTTCTCCAAGTTGTCGCGCAGGTAAAACGCGCCGTAAATCAGGTTCACGCCGACGATCCCGAGCGCCTGCTGTTGGAGAATGTTTTCTTTGTCCCACATGCGCACGTGCAGGATGATGTCGTTGGAGGGACCGCCTGGCTCGGTTTGGAAGCGGACGCCCATCCAGCCGTGGCACTCGTTGTTTCCTTTGTAGCTTTTGGCGGAAACAGTATCGGCGAAGACAAAGAAATGCGTGCTGTTGCCGCGTGCGCCCGCGAGGCGTTCTTGGAGCAAAACGTATTCGTGCTCGAGCATCAGGCTCAGGCGCTCGCGCGAGACGTAACGCGGAGCTTTGCCGTAGATGGCGTCGCTGAACGTCATGTCGTAGGCCGAGATGGTTTTCGCAACGGTTCCCGCTGCACCGCCGGCTTGAAAAAACCAACGCGCGACTTCCTGCCCGGCGCCGATCTCTGCGAACGTGCCGTACTTTGGCTGGTCCAAATTGACCGTCAGCGCCTTGCGATTGGTGGTGAGAAGCTCCTTTTGCTCGCTTACAGGGTCCATGGCTGTTCGGGAAAACTAACTGCTTTTGGCACTTTTGCAGGTTTAAGAAAAGCCTGCGACCGGTTGTGCCGCTGAAAGTAGAGGGAATTTCGCCCGGAAGAAAGCGGCATTAGCGGTCGTGTTGGTTGCAGTTCCCAGTTGATGGTGGATATTGCCGACAAATTCGCTGGCTGACGCGACGTTTTTGACCTTAGCGTTTGCGCGATATGAAGAATTTTTTCACTTCGATGTTGGGCACCTTGGCGGCGCTGGCGATTTGCGGGATGGGGCTCTTCGCGGTGTTTCTCATTTTTATCGGTGTCGTGGCCGCTGTAGGGAACAAGAAGCCGGCCGAAGTCGAGCAGGGCTCGTACTTAGTCTTCGACTTGGAAACGGTGATTTCCGACGCCCCGCCGAAATCCGGTGCGGCCCAGTTGCTGCAGGAGCTCGGCGGTGGCGATTCAGGCCCGACGAATCTCCAGCTCCGCGAAATCACGCAGGCTCTGCGCGCGGCGGCGAAAGACCGTCGCATCGCTGGTGTTTTCATTCACGGCCATCTCCCGTCGGACGGCGGCAACTACTCGAATGGTTTCGCGGCGTTGAAAGAAGTTCGCGGTGCTTTGCAGGAGATCAAAGCCGCGGGCAAACCGATCGTGGGCTACGTCAGTTACGCCAGCACGCGCGACATGTTTGTCGCCTCGGTCGCCGACGACTTGGCGATGGACCCTTACGGCGTGCTTTACATGCCCGGCCTCGGGGCCGAGCCGATGTTCTTTGCTGGTGCGTTTGAGAAGTTCGGCATCGGCGTGCAGGTCACACGTGTCGGCAAATACAAATCCGCCGTCGAACCTTTTACGCGCAAAGATCTCAGCCCGGAAAACCGCGAGCAATTGCAAAAGCTGCTCGACGATATTTGGGGCGATCTGGTGAACGACACGGCGACTGCCCGTGGCGTGACGCCCGCCGAACTGCAGGCCGTCGTCGATCGTGAGGGCTTCATCCGTGCGGACGCCGCGCTGCTCACGAAGCTCGTGAACCGCGTCGCTTACCGCGACGAGGTGTACGACGATCTGAAAAAGCGCACGGGCCGCGCAGGCTCGCAGAAGCCGTTTACGCAAGTCGCTCTCTCGGCCTATATCGACGCCATGGACGACGCCCGCGGGCACCGCGACGGCGGCTCCAACAAGATTGCCGTGGTCTACGCTGAAGGCGCGATCGTCGACGGCGAAGGTGGAGAGGGCGAAATCGGCGGCGAAAAAATGTCCCGCGAACTACGCCGGTTGCGCCAAGACCCGGACGTAAAAGCCATCGTCCTCCGTGTGAACAGCCCCGGTGGTTCAGCCACGGCGTCCGAGCATATTCAGCGCGAAGTTCGCATGGCCAAGGAAGCAAAGAAACCGGTGATCGTCTCGATGGGTTCTTACGCGGCCTCCGGCGGTTATTGGATTTCGACTTACGGCGACCATATTTTTGCCGAGCCGACGACGATCACTGGCTCTATCGGCGTGTTCGGCTTGCTGCCCAATGTGCAGAAGCTCGCCAACAATCTCGGGCTGACCTTCGATAGCGTGAAAACCGGAAAGTTTGCGACGATGATGACCGCCTCGCGTCCGAAAACCGAAGAAGAGCTCGCGCTGATCCAGCGCGCTGTGGATTGGATCTACAGCGAGTTCCTCGCGAAGGTTTCCGAGTCGCGTCACATGGAATTGGCGCGCGTTCAGGAAATCGCGCAGGGTCGCGTGTGGTCCGGCGTCGAAGCGAAGAAACTCGGACTCGTCGACGACATCGGCAGCCTGGATAACGCGATCGCGTTTGCCGCCGAGAAAGCCGGCGTAACCAAAAACTATTCGATCGAGGAATATCCTCAGCACAAAGATTTCGCCGAGATGATCTCCGACGTGCTCGCTGGGCTGAAGCCCTCGAATGCCCGCATCGGCGGCGCCATTACGCGCCTGGCAGATGACATGCGCGAAGAATTCCGTACCTTGGAGCAGTTCAACGACGCTCAAGGCATCTACGCCCGTCTCCCTCTCGAAATTCGCGTTAAATAAAACCCACCATCATGAAGAATCCCGACACGACGCTCACACGTGAAGTCCCAGCCACCGCCATTCCTGCGGGAGTGCCGTCCATTTTACCGGCGGGAACGCGTGTCTTTGTCATGCAGACGCTCGGCGGCAATGTGACGGTGCGGACCGAGCAAGGCATGTTCCGCATATCCAGTGATCACGCGGGCGCCGTTGAGGGCTACGAAGCGAAGAGCGAAGCGGCGAACGGCGCAGCGGGCGAGTTTAGCGAGCAAGCCGTTTGGTCGGCGTTGAAAACCTGCTTCGATCCGGAAATTCCCGTCAACATTGTCGACCTCGGACTCGTCTACGACATGGCCGTGGAAAAAACCGCCGACGGCGGTCACGACGTCGAAGTGAAGATGACGTTGACGGCGCCCGGCTGCGGCATGGGCCCGGTGATCGCGGAAGACGCGCGCCAAAAAATTGCCTCATTGCCAACGGTTCGCTCCGCCAAAGTTCACATCGTTTGGGACCCCGTGTGGAACCCGCAAATGATCTCCGCCGAAGGCCGCCAGAAGCTCGGGCTGGAATAAAACGCGCTAGCTACGCGATGGTTCCAGCGAATCGGCCTCCGCGCTCTTCTATCTTTCCTGCATCGGTTCGGCCTATTTCTGATCTTCAAATTCGAGATGGTTGCTTATCCAACGGGCCTTCGCTTCCGAACACCTGGTGCAGACGTAATCCTCACCGTACTCCGGGCTGCTCAGTTCAGGATGATCAATGACCTTCGTGATGACGCAGCCGCCTAAGATCGCCCTGTGCGCAAAGGGAAAGAGTGAAAGGCGTGCATCAGTCCATTCCTTCCTGAAGGCGACAAGACCGTAAATAATGCGTAGCCGCTTCTTTTTCATTGGCTCGTGATGGACGTAGCAAACGCCCGACTGCTCTGATTGTTCGATTCGCTTCGCGTATGGCACAACCGTGGTGCAACCAACAGCAACAAGTGAAAATATAACAGCCAAACGCAGGTATCTCATATCTTGCGGACGCTAAAGATGTGCCTCGTACGAGGCGTGACGGACATAGCCGTTGTGGTCTAGCGTCTTCTGGTTCGGTCGTTCTTCGATTACCTCTCGGCCCAAACTCTTGCCAAGAATGTGAAGCATTTGTTGGCGTGTTGGACTTGCTGGCAACGGCCCCGAGATGGCCTCCAAAGTAAACCTCTTACCTTCGCGCTTCGTTAATCGATAGATCCTGGAATCCGAAATGGTGGATTCGGGTAGTTCGCCGCCACCTAAGTGAAACGAAAATCCGTCTGGCTGAAGCTGCGGATTAAACCGCTTGGAATCCCAAAGATATTCCGGAACCAGAAAGAACGACGTGGTCTTCTTAACGTCGGTTTCCTTTCCCGCTAAACCACCGATAAAGACATGAGGTACGCCGTCTAAACGAAAACGCCACATCGCCGTGCCAGCGTCGCTGAAATGCCACGCAGGCTCTGGGTTTGCCTTGATTGGCCTGGAAGTACAGCCCGACGCCGTGACCAACGTGATTCCTACAACGAGTGATAATATCCATCTCATCTTTTGCCGAGCAGTGTTATTCGAGTGCACTGGGGTGGCTGGAAAGCGGAAAGCTGGAAAGAGAAGCCGCCATGGGGATGTGGTTGGTTCTAGCGGGTGGCGCATTTGGCTCAAGCGGATTGTCGCGGGCGGAGGATCGACTGTTCGGTGGGAATATTATTTGCCGGGGTCAGCGCAGGCTGTCGGACTTAGGCACGGAAGGCGCTGTGGGGCGGGGATCGGAGATCGAGGTGGCGCGGGCACTCCGTGCACGCGGGCTTGGGGAGCGGCGTGAGGAAAGAAGCGACGTCGAACGAACTCGCACGGAGTGCGAGTTCCACCTGTTGCCGGTTAGGCCGTGATCGTTTCGAGCGAGCAGCCGCCGTTGGCGGTGGAGGGAGTTTCGCAATTGGGGCGGGCGATCACGCCGGGGTAGGGCTCGGGAGAAAATTCTTTGGTCGGTTCCGCGAGGAGGTGCCGGTCGCACACGGTGAACAGGTCGACCTCGGTCAGGGCGCGGCGCATGTCGTGGATGAACGCGCCGGTGGGGTCCACGCTCTGGCCGACGAAGTTGAGATACTTTTTCATTTTCGCGACGTGCAGCTTTTCCGGGATTTCGTCGGTTCGGGTTGCGTGGTAAAGATGCTCAATGTAGCCGCGGACGTCGGCGAGGGTGGGACGGAAGACCGAGGGTTTGTTGTAGCCGGGGTCGCTGACCCCGGGGAATTGGTTCGGACCGGCCTCAGCGAGGCCGGCTACACCCGAGGCAGAAGGTTTGGAGTTCGCGGCGGCAAACTGTTCGCGGCATTGGCGAAAGATCCAAGGGTTGCGGATCGCGTGGCGGCCGATCATCACGCCGGCGGCGCGCGTCGAGCCGAGGACGGCGGAGGCTTTGGCGGCGGTGGCGATTTCGCCGTTGGCGAGCACGGGGCAACGCACACGGGCGACGGCGCGGGCGATCTCGTCGTAGTGCACCGCGCTGCGGTACATCTCCTTCACGGTGCGGCCGTGCACGGTGAGCAAGTCGACCTGGTACTCGTTCACGAGGTCGAGGATGCGTTCGAAGTTTCGCGTATCTTCAAAACCAATACGCATCTTGACCGTGAAAAGTCCCGGGACGGCTTCGCGCAGGGCGGCGAAGATTTCCGCGATTTTTTCGGGCTCGCGCAGCAGGCCGCCGCCGACGTTCTTCTTGTAAACTTTGGGGGCGGGACAGCCGAGGTTGAGATCGATGCCGGCGACGGGATGGCGGAGAAGTGCGGCGATGGTCCGCGTGAGGTACGTGACGTTTTCGCCAATCAACTGGGCAAACACGGGACGGCCGGTTTGGTTCTCGTCGATGGATCGAAGGATGTGTTCCTCCGGATGCGATTGCGCATGGACGCGCAGGAATTCCGTGACGAAGTAGTCGGGCGCGCCGTAGTGCGCGATGACCTTCATGAACGCCAAATCGGTGACGTCCTGCATCGGAGCCAGCGCGGTCAGAGGCTGGCCGGGAACAATGGGCGAGGGCAGCGGCATGCGTGCGGAAGTCGGAGGTCGGAGATCGGATGTCGGAGGTCGGATATCGGAGGTGTATAACTCCGATGTAGTATATCCGGTTTCCGACTTCTGACCGCCGACTTCGCTCTTACTTGTCGTCCTCTTCCTCCTCGTCGGTGTCGGTTTCGATATCCTCTTCTTCCTCTTCGCCCTCCTCGCCCGCTTCTTCGGAAGGCTCCTCGGCCTGCTGCTTCAGCACGCGCTCAAGGATTTCGCTCATGTCCTCGCAGGAATCGAAAACCTTTTGAGCAACGAAAATGGGACGCTTCTGCTGGAGCGCGAGAACGGTGGCGTCGCTCGGGCGGGCGTCGAGCTCGACGAGCTTTTTGCCCAGCTCATTTTCCATTTTGAGCAGAATGCGCGCGAAGAAAGTGCCCTCGTTGACGTCGTTGATCACGATGTGATCGAGCTTCACGTTGAGCCCAAGAAGGATGTGGCCAATGAGATCGTGGGTGAGCGGTCGCTCCTTTTTCACGCGGTCGAGCGTCATCTGAATCGCGTTGCCCACGGAGTGATCAACATAGATCACGAAAGTCTTGTCGTCGTTGCCCAGGAAGACGGCACAGCCATTGGCGGTGGGCATGACTCCTTTGACAGAGACGGTGACGACGTCGTTTTTCATGCCCGAAAATTGGCGTGGCGGCCGGTTATTCGCAAGCGGAGACCGGCCGTCGGGAGGTTAATTCAGGACCAATCCCCATTTTCGCTTTGAGAGAGAAGCCCTGAGCGCGAAGTAAATGCCACCCACCACCAACGCCTCTGCCGCGATGAATTGACCAAACCACCCGCGGTTCCAAGCCCAGCTCGAGAGGCCGGCGACGACGAGCGACGCGATGGAGATCGCGATCATCACGGCCCCTCGGTTGGCGGATTTGACCTCGTCCGGCGGCACAGAAAACGGAGCTGCGCGACGGCCGATGAAGACAGACAGGCCTGCCAACGGGGTAACAATCAAGCCCGGCAGCACCAGAGCAATGGTTTGCCACTGCTTGGTGAGCGCCCACGCGAGCGCTCCGACGAGCAACGCCATCGGCGGCGCCAAAAGAAGTGTGGCGGCTCGGCGACTGCCGCATTGAAGAGGCCACGGGCCTTCCAACGGAGCCGCCCTAAAAATATCGGCGGCGCGCCAATGGCTCGAATGTTGCAACAAGCCGATCGCGAGCGGCGCGACGAGCGCGATGTAGGCGCCCGTGAAAGCGAGTGTGAAAGACGCGCCTGCGCCGTGAGTTCGACGCGCGTCGAAAAGCATGATGATCGGCAAAACCAACAGCGGCGCGATGCCCGGATAGACGCGGAGCTTGGTTTCGCGATCGCGCAGAAGATAAGCGGCGGCGAGCAAAAAGCTGGCGCGCTCCACCGGGTTTCGCAGCCACCAGCAAATCGGCGGCAGACTCACGATTCGCGAAAGAAACGAGTTCTGACGATGGACGGATTTCGGCCGGTCTGGGCGCTCATTTAACGTTTGCAATCCGCGGCCGTACGCATGGGCGAGCTTTCCGAAGGCGAGCCAGAGCACGATGCTCGTCGAAAAGACGGCGGCGCCGGCGAGAATCGCTCCGCGAAACGCAAAGTTGCCCATTAGAATATTGTCGAGCCCGGCAAACCACGTCGGCGGCAGGAGCAACGTCCACGGATTGATCTCGCTGACATGCAGATTCAGCGAAAAAAGATCGAGCATTCGCGGGAGAAGTTGCGCAGCCAAAACAACGCTGACCGACAAAACAACCTGGCTGGTTGTCATGAGCGCATCGAGACGTTCCCGCCCGAACCAACGCAGGCACAACTCGTAGATGAGCACGACGCTGCCGGTGCAAAACAGAGTTTGAAAAACCGTGGAGATGGCGTGCGCGAGAGGAAACCACCAGCCACCACCAGGAGCATATACGCCGACGACCAAACCGGTGAAATTGAATGCAAACCCAAGCCAGAGGGAAATCTCCACGAGCACACGGACCTTGGCCCAAAGCAGACTGCGAGCGCTGACCGGCCGGTGAAGCAGGATGTCGGATTCCTCGCGATTGAACAGCATGTCGCCAGCCGAACCCGCGACCAACATTCCGATAAATGCGAACGACATCGCGTGCAGGTAAATGGAGAGCGCGAACACCGGCTGCTTCCGAAAAGCGATGACGATCATGCCCACGAAAAAGTACACCAGCAACGTGAGGGCGAGGCGGCTCCCGACGGATTTTGGCGCCTTTTCTTTTTTCAAACCGCGAGCACTGTAGCCGCGCAAAAAGAGCGTCAGATAAAGCTGCCGCAGCACCTTCGCGTGACTCGGAGGCTGCGCGAGAGCACCCGGCGAATGAGGCGCGTGGCTCATGAGCGGAACGTTTTGGCGAAATCCTCGGCGCGACGCTCGATCTCGGCGCCGCCAGTGAGCTTCGTGAAAAGTTTTTCGAGCGTCGTTTCGCCGTGCGCGACGATCAACTCGTCGGGTTTTCCATCCACGATCAAACGCCCCTTGTCGATGATGAGTACGCGATCGCAAACCCGCTCCACTACGTCGAGAATGTGAGAGCTGTAGATGATGGTTTTGCCCTCGCGCGCCAGCATTTGGATCAACGCCTTGAAGCCGACGGCGGCATTCGCGTCGAGTCCGTCGAGTGGTTCGTCAAAGAAGACGACGGTGGGGTTGTGCAGCAGACCGGCGGTGATCGCGACCTTGCGGCGCATGCCCTTCGAGTACGCGCCGAGGAGCTTGTCGGTGAGGGTTTCGAAGCTGAGATCGAAAAACGCGATGAACTGCTTGATGCGCGTCAGCGAGTGTTCGGGCGAAATCTCATAGAGCGCCGCGACCATTTGCAGGTATTCGAGGCCGGTGAGCGATTCGAAAACGGCTCCGGAGTCGGGGACGAACCCGACGTTGCGTTTTACCTCCATTGGATCGTTGTGGAGATCGAAGCCGCAGATGGTCGCCGTGCCGCTGCTCGGATCGAGCATGCCGGTGAGCATGCGGAGCGTCGTCGATTTGCCCGCGCCATTGGGGCCGAGCAGGCCGACAATTTGGCCCTTGGGAATAGTAAAGGTGAGTTGATCGACAGCCAGTTGAGAACCGAACCGTTTGCTAAGTTTATCAAGAGCGATCATGATCCCGTCAGGTTGAGGTGGAGGAACGCTGCCTCCGGAAGCACAGAGGGAATGCCACCCGCTGTCGAGCGACGAGTGACCGCGCGGGCGCTATTCGAAGCCGAGCAGGGAAATGCCCCAGGATTTCGCCTGGGCGACGACAGCAGGCTTGTCGAGGATGATGACCTTGCCGGCTTCCAGCGCGGCGGCCTGAAGGCCGGCTTCGCGCATCGTTTCGAGCGTTCGCTGTCCGAAACAAGGCACGTCGAAACGGTAATCCTGGTGAGTCTTCACCGTTTTCACGAAAAGGGCGTTGTCGGTTTTGAATTCGCCAGCGCGACGAAGCATGGCGTCGGTGCCCTCAAAGGCTTCCACCGCGAGCACCGTGCCTTTGCGCACGACGCAGCCCTGTCCGATATCGAGGCGGGCGGACTCGCGGGCAATGTGTATGCCGTGGTCGAGATATTCCTTGTCGATGGGGAACTTGCCACCCGTCATCACGCCGGCCGAGGCCATGTGGTCGTCGAGAAAGCTGCGCGCATCCAACATGCGAATACCGAGCTTCTCGATCTCCGCGGCGATGGCTCCGAAGATTGTTTCGGCATTGCGGCGTTTGAGCGAAAAAAGAATACGCGCGGCTTTCAGGTCGGGGTGCAGGCCCTTGAAAAGACGACGCGGCGTAATCTGGCCGGCCATGATGGCGTAGCCCGCCTTGAATTGCTCGAGCGTTTTTAGGGCCTTGCCCAATTGCCCGACGAGCAACGTGCGGCGTTCGTCTTCAGGCACGAAGGCGATCAAGTCGGGGCGAGTTTCTTCGTCGAAAGCAATCAACCGGAACGGCACGCCAGCACGGCGCACCGACGCGGCGATCATCATCGGATAAATGCCCTGGCCGGCGATCAGAGCGACAGGCTTTTTCGGATCAAAATCTTTCGGAAGAAATTGGGAGAGCACGGAAGAAAGACCAAACGCGAAAGTCGCGGGGCGCAAGGCGAGAGGTGAGCGCGAAAGGGACCTACCGGTTGTGCTCCGCTTCAGCGTGTGGCCTCAGGTTTGGGTGCCGTAGTATTTCTTGTAACTGCGGTAGTAGCGGTAATTGGAATAATACTCGATGCGGCGCGTGGAGAGTCCGTTGAGCACGATGCCAAGAATCTCGTTTTTCCCGTTCTGGAGGGCGCGGATGTACTGCTGAATGTGCTTACGCAGCGCCTTTCCGAACCGGCAGACATAGATAACCTCGTCCGATCGGTCGGCGATGAGCTGTGCGTCAGTCACGGCGCCCATTGGGGGCGAATCCATGATGATCAGGTCGAAATGTTTTTTGAGCCGCTCCAGCAGCTGGCTAAAAGCCGGGCTCTCCAGCAACTGTGTGGGACTCTTTGATCGACCGCCGGAGCAGAGGAGGAAAAGATTTTCGCCGAGCCGTGTGATCCCGAGGCTCGCCTGTTTGAGAACGTCGTCCTCAAGGTTTCCGTCCTTGTCGTACCATGCGATTATACCGCTTTCGTTTGGTTGGTTATAATGACGGTGCAGCATGGGGCGGCGCAGATCGCAGTCGATCAGAAGCGTTTTGCGTCCATGCCGTGCGAACGCGGCTGCGACGTTGCAGGAAACCAGGCTTTTGCCTTCGCCCGGAATGGTGCTCGTGACGAGGATGGTCTTCGGGAAATCCAGCTTGGAGTGAATTTTCACCGAGCTGTACACGCTCAGGAATGCTTCGACTCCGGGCGCTTCGTTGTTCTTCAGGACGAGTTCGTATTTTTCTTCGTCGGTGAGGTGGTGGAGCGCGGGAACGATGCCCAGGAGCGGCACGCCGATAAACGATTCGACGTCCCAGGAACTTTTGATCCGGTCGTCGAGAAGACCGAAGGCAAACGCCACGCCGAAGAACACGAGCAAACCTATGCCGGCAGAACTGCGAACGATCGCCTGCAGATTTGGAGAAACCGGCGCACCCGGAATGGTCGCGCGATCCAAAGGGCGCACCGGGACTTTTTCCAACTTGCTGCTGGTTGTGGCCTGGCTGAGCCGGTCAAGGATCTGAGCGTAGTTGTTTTTCGCTACGTTGGCCTGGTTTTCGAGGATCTTGAAATCGACCGAGAGGTCGCGCAGCCGCATCTGCTCTTTCTCGTTGGCGGCATATTCGCCCTCGAGGTTCTTTTCGCTGGCCTTCGCTTTTTCGAGGCTTGCGTGGAGATCGGCGATCGCCAGATCGACCGCTTTGTTCAATTGATCGTTGGCCGCGGCAATGGCATTGGTGATGTCGATCATCTTCGGATGCCGCTCGTAGTAACGTTCAGCCAGCACGGATTGCTGGCGCGTGAGCTCCGCCAGTTGTGTGCGCAGCGCCGGGATGGTGCCATGGTTCGCAACGAAACCAATTTCCAGGAGGTTGCGGGAACCGGCCTTGTAGCTTTCAACTTGGCGCGCGAGTTCCTCGATGTTGAGACGCTCCAGTCGGGCGGTTTGCAGAGCGGAGTTCACCGATTTCAGGCGGTCGGCAACGATGTTCACGCTGCTGTCGAGCGAGACAAGATTGTGCAGTTTCATGTACGCCTGAAGCTTTTGGTCGGCGGCTTCGGCTTCTTTGCGGAGTTGGTCGCCACGTGTGCGCAGGTAGTCGACGGCGTATTCATTTTTTCCGCCGACGCTATCGAGAAGATACTGCATGAACTGATCGACCACACGATTCGATACCAAGGCGGCGGCCTCTGGATCGCGGTGCTCGGTGACGATCTGGATCATGAAACTGCTGCGGAGATGCAGGGCCTGGTAATTGCCGAGAATGGCGCTGGGGTGGGGCGGTGGCGTACCGGGTTTGAGCTCGGGCAAGTAGCGACGTTGAAGAATCTTCACCTCGTCGGACGTGAGAGACTCGACGATTTTTGCGCGGAGTTTGTTGCTGCGCAGAATTTGGAGGTAAGTATTCAGTTCGGCGTCGCTGGTAACGCTTTGGTCGACGATCTCCTGGCTGGTGACAACGCGTTCGGGTTTCTCGATCTGCATTGTCGCCACAGCTTGATACATCGGCACCTTGCGGGCCTGCCAGTAACCCATGCCGATGGCGACCACGAGGGCGATCGGGAGCGCCACCCAGAGCCGCTCGCGGAGCATGATCAGATAGTCGCGGATTGTCCGACGTTGCACGGCGTTGGTGCCGTCGAAGCCTGAGGATGACTTTGTGGGCGCTTCGGGCATGTGAAATCAGATGATGCGTTCGGGCACGTAGACGATGTCGCCGGGAAGCAGCACCAAGGAGTTGTCGGTGGCTTTGGCTTTCTCGCGACCACGAATGAGACTCTCGATGTCGATGGTGAAGACGCTTTTTTTGCCGTCGTTTGAAATTCGCGTGACTGTGATCGCGGTGCCCTTGGCAGTGTCTGTGAGGCCGCCGGCCTTCGTCACCAGCTCCAGTACCGTCATGGTTGCCTCAATCGGAAGCGGGTAGCGGCCGGGATTGCGAACCATGCCCTGGATGGAAACTTCACGCGCGGCGTATTCCTCGATGTTGATCGTGACCTGCGGGTTTTTTAGGTATCGACCGGTCCGATACGCGGTT
Source organism: Nibricoccus sp. (assembly GCA_047600805.1). Lineage (GTDB taxonomy): Bacteria > Verrucomicrobiota > Verrucomicrobiia > Opitutales > Opitutaceae > JADKHC01. The sequence continues at coordinate 1,583,182 of JASGKG010000001.1, read as the reverse complement.
TCGATGGACTTTTGCGCCTCGCTGACGGTTTGGCCAAGGACGGAGACCTCGCCGACAAGCGGGAGATTCACGGTGCCCTTGGCGTCGACGCGCGCGATCACCGACAAGTCTTCTTCCTGGTAAACGGAGATGCGGAGCCGATCGGTGCACGCGATCGTGTAGGACGGAACGCTGCGGCCGGTGTTTTCCTGGGCCTTGAGCAGGTGAGGCGCCGTCCAAAGCGCTGCGGTAAACAGCGACAACCAGAGGCGGAACATCCAAGTACGGCTCATATCAAGCGGATGAGTGTTGGGTCGGTGGTTGATGAAAGTCAAAATGAAGGGTCTGTGCTCCACCGGTTCGAATCGTCACCACCGCGAGGTGACTTGAAGCGAAAGTGTGCGGCGAATGAAGTCGGCTTGGTCGAGCTTTGACCAGTTTTTGTACCAAGTGCCGGTCAAAGTGATTTTGAGATGGTCGTTCAACGTGTAGTTTACGCCGGTATCTCCGTTGACGTAGGTGTCGCGCCGTCCGCCGCTCAGTGTTCCCAAGTAGCGGAGGTGCCCGGCGCCGCCGCCGCAGAAAAACGTGACGTGGCTGGTTGTGGCGAACGCCGCGGTGATCGATGCGCTGGAGTTGTCGACGTTCACGTCGGTGGCGAGCGTGGTGAAATCTCGCGAGAGGATTCCGGTGATGTTCACGCGTTTCGAGGCGGTCCACGTGGCAGAAGTGGTGGTGGTGAACGCCGAGAACGTTTCGTCTTTTCGGCCGAGATTATTTCGGTCCGTCTGACGAAACTGGTATCCGGCGCGGATTGTGCCGTTGAGTTTTGGAAGAAGTTTTCCCGTCGTGCCGAGTGTGAAGGAGTGGTCGTAGCTTCGCGTGGTGTTGGTTGTATCCGTTACGCGGAGACGATAACCGCCGAGGATATCGCGTTGGGATGTGTAGACGTAGTACAGGTCGCCGCCGGCGCTGTAGGTGCGAATATCGAAAAGGGCCGCGTTGTTGACGTAGTCCTGATAGTCGTAGGCGAACTGGCCGGAAATGGAGTACCGTTCGATGACCGGATATTTGAAATTAAGCCCGGTGTTGTAGTCCAACGAAACGGTTCGGGTATTCAGCGCATATTCTGTGCGGCTGCGCCGCTGCGCTCCGGCCGTGAGAGAGCCGGTGGTGCGGCCAGTGCCTTTCGTCAACTCGGCGCTGACGTGCGGATCGGCGTAATTTTCCGAAGTGTTCTTTGCGAATTGGCCAAAATCCCAGCCGATCTCGGCGTTAACGCCCAGCATTCCGGCTTTACGCTGATACGCGAGGTCAACGGATTCACTGAAGAGAGTGTCGCTTGTGGCGTTTGAATCGGCGTAAATGTTGGAGTCGTAGCCGATGGAAGCCGTGCCGGTAACGAATAGTTCGTCGTGGGCATCGTTGAATTTGATCAACGCTCTGGATTGGCCAGCGGCTGCGAGGAACAGGCAACTCGCTATGGCGATACGGGCTAGTTGAGCAGCGGAGGTTGATCTCATCAAAAGTTAAAGGCGTTGCGATCAGCGATCAAAACGAGAGCGACTGATGGTGAACTGCGTCGGGAGGTTGGCGGATTGGACTTGAACGGGTTGAATTTCAGCCCCCTCGACCGCTTCGAAATAAACCGTGCGCCGCGCAATACAGGCGGCTGAAACTTGATCGTCCGTTTTGGAATTTGCCTCTGCCGACAGGGTGCTGACGGTGATGACGGTGGGCTGGTCCGGTCCGGCGCGGCGGAGAACGGCTTGTTGTCCCGGCTTGAGCATCTGACTATTGCCGCCGTCGGCGCCGAGAACCGTGACGTCGCCCTCGATCAGGGTCACAACCGTTTCATTTTCTGCCACCGCGAGCATGACCTTGTGGCCGCGGATGTTCACCGTGCCGTGCGGGGTGTTGTAAGTCATCGAACTTCCCGCGACGAGTCGGCTCGTGCAAACGCCGACCGAACCGCGCGAGAGTTTTACGACTGTTTGGGAAATGGAAGGCTCGACATCGAGATCGTTCCGATTCGGCGCGAACGGCTCTTGAACAAACTTCTTTACCTCGAAGCGACTGTTCGGGCCGACGACGATTGCCGTGCCATTCGAGAATACGAGCGTGTTGCTCGAGTCGCCTTTGGTCTCGATCGCGCTGCCCTCGATTGAATAAGCGGTCTTGGTTGAGAGAGGTTCGATTTTCTCGCCGTTGTCGATGTGCGCTTCGCCTTTGATTTCTGAGACAAAAACTTTGCTGGTCGGATTTTTCCGCTCGCCGGCGGCGTGAACGACGACACTCAACGTGAGGCATAAAACACCGGTCAGCGCGCGCGCCATAGATGGGGAGAAACAGCTAGTCTTCATAGGCGTTATATTGGGCTGGGGTGGGTGGCGTGCCAAATCTAATGCAAAATAAATGCAATTTTTACAACCTGTTGGCCCGAAGGCCGCGAAACGACGGGAAACTAGCCGGTTAACTAGGGGAAAACCCCTAACTTACACAACCATAATGTTGTCCAGCGGGACGGTCTCCCCATTCAAGGTTCAGCCGACGTTCCGGAGGGAGGCCGTTTCAATAGGGCGAGCGCTTCCAGTTGGGGTGGGGAAAGGAATTCGCTGGCTTTTTTCAGGACCCGTGCGGAAACGGCTGAACCGATGTGTGGCGGGAAGATTCCTGCGCCATACGCGAGATCGAAGGTGTACGGTTGTGGTATCCGGACCAAAGCGTTGCGCAGCAGAATCAGCAGTCGATCGGTTTGGTAGTCAGTCAGAGGCGTGTTGCTTCCCTGAAGTTTTTGGGCAACGGCGTTGATGACCGTCCATTGCACGAGGTCTTCGCGATAACCCGAGTAGGCGACGTATCCAGAATCTCCCAACACCGTTTTGATCTCCGCGTCGACCGCGCGTTGAGCTTGCTCGATTTCGGTGCGCACTACGCCGCGGGTTCGCTTGCCGGCGGTGCTGTCTGAACCCTGGACCTCGACGACTTCCAGGTGCAGGCGCTCTTTTTCAACGAGCAGGTTTTTAAACGACTCCAATTGCGCCGGTCCGAGCGCCAGCGTTCGGAAAAGCCGTCCGTAAAGCACGTCGAGGTTTTCTTTCGCCTGTACAATCACGACGTCGCGGAACTCGGAATCCGTTTTCATTTTCGCGCGAAACTCGGGAATGGTGTGAGTCGGTGGGCCTTTCGCGTCCGCGTCGAACAGCCCGACGCGGGGCCATCCAAAATCATCGCTTGTGCGGTGGGCCGCAGCAGGCGAAGCGTTTGGAGCTTCGCTAAGGTTTGGGCTGAGCGTTTTCGAAACGGCCGTGTCAGGGGAGGCCGTGCTGGCGGACCTCTGGTCCTGTAAACTAGTTTTGGTGGCTTGTGCGGTCGCGGGCGACGTGGGTGCATCGTGCGGCTGATTTCCGACGTGTTTAACCCCGACGTACGCGAGTCCGATGCCGAACACCACCGCCGCGGCCGTCGTGCCGACTTTTAAGAACGTCACGGTACCGGCGGCTGCTGTGGTCAGCGTTTGGCTCATCGCGATCCCAACGACCTGTTGCGTCAGGCCCGCAGGCGTGGCGATCGCAGTTTGTGCGGCAAAGGCTGCCGCCAGTGCTGCGGAGGTTGAAACGACGCCTTTTTGCACCAGAGCATGGCGAAGCTTCTCGACTGCGCGATCGACGCGCATGCGCGCTGCATCCGGTGTGAGTGAAAAATGTTCCGCCACTTCGGCGAAGGAGCGATTCTCAAAATAGCGCAGGAGCACCGCCTCGCGGTCCCGCTCGTTGAGATCGTCCAGAGCTGCGTCGATCAACGGCCGGAGATGGTCCCAGTCGGTGGCGGGTGGTTCGTCTAGCGGATGGAGCTCGTCCCTCACTTGGGCATCTTGTTCGTGGGCTTTGCGGCGTCTTTCCGTGCGGACAGCCTGGGCGGCGGCGAAACGTGTGCTGGTGTAGAGCCAACCGGTAAGCCCGGAGTAGTGTTGGAGGTTTGCAGCTTTACGCGCGAGGTCGGAGAAAACGCGCTGCGTGACGTCGTCCGCCAGGTGCGCATCGCCCCCGACTCGTCGCAGCGCCGAAAAATAGACCAGATGAAGGTGGCGTTGGACGAGTTCGGTGAACGCGGCTTCGGAACGGTGTTCAACGTATAGCCGGAGGAGTTGTGAATCGTCGTTCAAGCTAGAGTCGCTCGTCAGCGGATCGTGGCCGGCGGATCAGCGCTGTCAACCGCCTCAAGGCTGTATCGCTTCGCGGTTGGGTCCCTCCAGTTTGGTGATTTTGATTTGGGCAGCAATGGAAGGCTTTTCCCAATAAACCGTCCAGGTTTCCGACCCCGACTCGCCGACGACTTTATAAACCGTTTTGCCGCTCCTTAATTGTCCGTTTTCGCTGATAAATGAAGTGCTTGGTTCAAGATGTTTGATCCGGCCAAGGCGAGCTACGAGGCTGGCGTTGTTATTGAGCAACAATTGTATCTCCTTTCTCTCGTCGTTGGCGTGTTTGGCCTCGGCTTGCCGTGCCGCGGTGATTTTTTGTTGTTGCTCGGGAGTCAGCATGGCTTGGATCAAAGCCTTGGTTGATTGCCGCACCTGCTGGCCTTTGACCGGACGCTCTTCGGGCGCGAATGCCAGGAGTTCTTCGTATTCCTCGTCATAAATTTCGGCCGCGAGTTTCTTCTGCGCCTCCGTCAGACCGACCTGCGCATCGAGTTGCGCCACACGATTCGATGAATTCTGCGTCTGCCCGCCTCCTCGGATTTGCGAAATGTGATCATATTTCTTCTGCTGCTCGGGCATCAGCAGCGCCCGCACTTCAGCGCGGGCGGTCGACCGCAACGTGAATACACGCTGCATATAGTCGACTTCGCTTTGTGGGTCGGAAGCTTTGCCCGGCGGGAGCGCTTGTATCGCGTCGTTCTGTTTTTGGATGATGGCGGTAATTTTTTCCTTCTGGTCTGACGTTAGCGAAATGGCTTCGCTGAGACGGGCGACCAACGTCTCCGCTGGAACGGGTTGAGCCGTCATGGCACTCGCGAACGGTGCTACGATGCTGGTGGAGAGCACGAGGAGGAGGGAGCGTAGTGGGTTTTTCATGACAAAATGTTTTGTGGATCGTCTTATGCAGCCGACCGATTCGGAACCGAACAGGTTTGCTCAGTGAAAGTGATACACATGGCTATTTTTCGTCCCGGACAGTGACATATAATTCCGTGTCGTCCGATTTGTAGATCTGAGTCCTTTTATCGTTCGCACAATGAGGACGTAGCAATTGTTGGAATCTGCTTTGTCCAAACTGGAGACAGTCTCTCCATGAGCGGAGATGGAAATGCCGAGAATGAGTAGTACTGTGCAGAGCTTTTGATACATTTTCATGTTTTTGAATCAGGTGACGGAGTTTTAACGCCGAAATTCTCGTCGATGCAGAATGCCAGGGCTCCTTTTAGAATAAGCGATTGGTTAGCTTTGTGCGGCACCACGGTAACGGAACGTGGAATAGTGAATCAGCCAATACGCCAACGCCGCAAAGTAGCCTCCCGTTGCCACCACCACGCAGAACCACAAACAGGGCGAACGAAGAAAGAGCCCGACATTGTTCACTAGCCGCGCGTTCGCGTCTTTCAGGACGGCGATCGCGAGCCACAGCGATACGAAAACCCGCACGATCGCGAAGGCTACTGTCAGCAGCGGTATTGAACCAAACAAATGGGTGAACTCAGATAGCATAAATCGATTAAGGCTCTCGTCGTATTTCTCTCACTGTCGCAGAAGGGTTATGCCGTAACCGCCCAACATCAGAATCAGCGCTCCCACTGCCACAGGACGGAATCGCGGATCGCCCTCTGCCACGTTCGCGCCGGCAATTAGGCTGACCAAACCACCCACGAGAACTAACACGACCGCGAGCAGTCTGCGTCTCGATGGTGGCCACGGCGGGTACCATGGATGTGAGCGTGACCGGAAAATGCCGATTTTGATCTTCATGGCTGCGTACGGTGGTGCTTTCCTTAAGCAGCCGGCCATTTCCGAACCGAACGGCGACCGTACAAAATTCTCCAAAAACCCGGGGCCGTTTCCGGATAAACAAAAACGCCCGCCGAAATGGCGGGCGTGAGGGAAGGGCAAACTATCTGCGGGCGGTTACCCGACGACGATGTTCAGGATTCGCCCGGGCACGTAGATGACGCGTTTGATCTCTTTGCCGGCGAGGTGCGGAACAACTTTCGCGTCGGCTTTGGCGAGTTCGAGTGCGGCGTCTTGCGTGATGCTTGGCGCGACCATGAGTTCTCCACGCATCTTGCCGTTCACCTGAACGACGAGCTTTATCTCGGAAGCAACGAGCTTGGCGGCGTCGAACTTCGGCCAGGCCGCATCCAGCACGGAACCTTGGCCGCCGAGACATTCCCAGAGTTCTTCGCCGAAATGCGGGGCAAACGGCGCGACGAGCTGCACGATGGCCTTTGCGGTCGCGCGACTGACAGCCGGCGCTTTCTGGAGTGCGTTTGCAAAAATCATCATTTGCGAAATCGCTGTGTTGAAGCGAAGTCCATCGATGTCCTCAGTGACTTTCTTGATCGTCTCGTGAAGTGCCTTGGTGAGCTCAGCTGGTTCGGCGGCGGAGTCGGAGACCTTCGGATTGAGCGCGCCGTTTTCGCCGATGATTTCGCGCCAAATTTTCTGGAGGAAGCGGTGCACGCCCTCGATGCCGCGCGGGTTCCACGGCTTCATGGCTTCCAACGGCCCGAGGAACATCAGGTACAGGCGCAGGGTGTCTGCGCCGTGGGACTTGATGATGTCGTCGGGATTGACGGTGTTGCCGCGGCTCTTCGACATCTTCTCGCCGTCTTCGCCGAGGATGATGCCTTGATGGAAGAGCTTCTTAAATGGTTCGGCCTGCGGCACGATGCCCTCGTCGAAGAGGACTTTGTGCCAGAAACGTGCGTAGAGCAGGTGCAGCACCGCGTGTTCGGCGCCACCGACATAGAGATCGGGCACGCCCCAATATTTAAGGAGTTCGGGAGAAGCGATCGCCTTTTCATTTTTTGGATCGAGATAGCGCAGATAGTACCAACACGAACCAGCCCACTGAGGCATGGTGTTGGTTTCGCGGCGGGCGCGAATCCACGTGTCGCCGGCCGGCTTGGGCGCGGAGGCGGGAACGGCGGTGCCGGTCTCGTAGTTGATCCAAATTTCGAGCCATTCGGTTACGTTTGCCAGCGGGCTTTCGCCAGTGCCGCTCGGCAGGTACGATTGCACGTCGGGCAGCGTGAGCGGAAGGGCTGCAGCGGGCAGCGGAAGCGCGTAGTAAACGTGGCCCTCGCTCTTGTAGGTGACGGGTGTTTCGGGGACGTCGGCCTGGCGCGCCAGCATCGACTTCAGGTAGTCGGCTTCGCTGACCCAGACGATCGGGAAGGGTTCGCCCCAGTAGCGCTGACGTGAGAACAACCAGTCACGGAGCTTGTAGTTGACGGTGGCCTTGCCCACGCGCTTTGCAGTGAAGTCCGCGGTGATTTTCTTCTTGGCGTCGTTCCAATCGAGGCCGCTGTGGGGACCGGAATTGATCAACTTGCCATCGGCAATGAACGGCAGCTTTTGGTCGGGCTTGCCGGAATCGATGACTTGGATGATCGGCAGCTTGAACTGAACGGCGAAATCGTAGTCACGCTCGTCGTGCGCGGGCACGGCCATGATGGCCCCGGTGCCGTAGCCCATGAGGACGTAGTCAGCGATCCAGATCGGAACGCGGGTGCCGTTGGCGGGATTGATCGCGTAGGAACCGGAGAAAACGCCGGATTTTTCCTTGGCGAGATCGGTCCGTTCGAGATCGCTCTTGGCGGCAGCCCTCTTTTTGTAGGTTGCAACTTGTTCACGCTGCTCAGGGGTGGTCAGCGCTTCAACGAGCGGATGCTCGGGCGCAACGACCATGTAGGTGACGCCGTAAACGGTGTCCGGGCGCGTCGTGAAAACCTTCAGATCGCCGAGCTTTTCGTTTTCTAGCTTGAAGAGTAGTTCGGCACCTTCACTGCGGCCGATCCACGCTTCCTGCATGCGCTTGGTGGAGTCGGGCCAATCGACGTCTTTCAAATCGGAGAGCAGGCGATCAGCGTAGGCCGTGATGCGCAGAACCCATTGACGGAGATTTTTGCGCTCGACTGGGAAATTGCCGACCTCGGATTTACCGTCGACGACCTCTTCATTGGCGAGGACCGTGCGGAGTTCCGGGCACCACCAGACGGGGCGCTCGTCGACGTAGGCGAGGCCGCGTTTGAAAAGCTGCAGGAAAATCCATTGCGTCCATTTGAAGTATTTCGGGTCGGTCGTGTCGACCTCGCGGTCCCAATCGTAGCTGAAGCCGAGGGCCTTTAACTGACGACGGAAATTGGCGATGTTGTTTTGGGTGTTGGACGCGGGGTGCGTGCCGGTTTTTACCGCGTGCTGTTCGGCGGGAAGGCCGAAAGCGTCCCAGCCGATCGGATGGAGGACGTTGAAACCCTGGGCGCGTTTTGCGCGGCTGATGATGTCGGTCGCGGTATAACCTTCGGGATGGCCGATGTGAAGGCCGGCGCCGGACGGGTAGGGAAACATGTCGAGCGCGTAGAATTTCGGCTTCGACGTATCGTTTTTGGCGTGGAACGTGTGGTTTTTCTCCCAGATCGACTGCCAGTGCGGTTCGATCGCGGTGAAGTTGTAGTCGGTGCTTTGCGTGGCCATCGGATAAATTGAAACGGACACGATGAAACAACCGCGCCGGGGGCGTCAATGGTGCGAACGAATATCGAAGCAGCGATGCTACTTAACTTTTCGCTCCCCAAAATGAGCGCGCCACCCAGGGGGATTAATGGGCATCCATACGTCTTTACCTTGATCCAAGGCCGGAGCGTAGTTGCTCCAATGATAATCGACGTAAGGCGGCAGACGGAAAGTATAGATCGCGGTGACTAAGTAGGCGTAGCTCGCGGCGACGGCCAACCAGCGCCGCCACACCTTCGAGGACCGCAGCTCAAAAATGATGAGCCACAGAAGCATTACTTCGGCTAGGAAAAAATACCGTGTGCCGCCGTTTTTGAGAAGGGCTTCACGCCATCGATATCTTTGCGCGACTAGCAAAAGCAGAACTATCCAGACCGCCAAAACTCCTGCAAAGAAAAGCAGGTTTTCTTCGCGGCAATGCTCCAACCATGGACACACCAAAAGGCTGGCAGAAATGCCGATGCGCAATTACCCGAACAGCGTTCAAGATGGAAAAATCTGCAACTTTGTCCATCGGGTGCGCCGTCGTGGCGACAAGATAAATTTGAACGCCGCAGTGGCGCCGACGATGCTCAAGAGAAGAACACTGTCCTTCGTCTTCCGTACAAAGGCCCTCCCGGCAAAGAACGGCAGAAGCAAAACGGAGTACACGCCGGACAGGCCGGCGACGATCGTATAGTTATTGGTGAGCCTCTTGGAGGTTAAATTGAGGCGCTGAGACTTTTTGATCGCGACTCAGTAGTTTAGAATATGGCGCTCCACAAAATTGAGGCTGATTCAGTTTCTTTGGGATGTGATGTTGCAGTGCCAGCCGACAGGGTTGATGGGAACCGATACGTCCCGCCTTTGATCGATGGATTTCGCAGCCCCTCTCCAATCGTATCTAATGTAAGGTTCGAGCCTGAATGTAAAAAGTCCGGTTAACAAAAACGCGTATATGGCGGCCGATGCGATATACCGCCGCAGCCCCCTGGTCTGCAGATCGAAAATACAGAGCCACACAAAAAGTATTTGCGGTAGGTAAAAGTACCGAGTGTATCCAATTTTGAGGTACAGAGGCAGCATGTCTTTGTAGCGATAGAGAGAGGCTGAAAACAAAACCGCGATCACTGCCAAAATTAGTCCTCGCGAAACGCCGTCATACGCGTTCCGATGGTCGTCGGCTTGAGAACAGCCATAGGGACCGCGTCGGATCAAAAATAGCGCCCAGACGACGCTTACCAACGCGAATAGCGGAAGTGTTTTTCTCCAAGGGTGCTCCAGCCAAGGTCCACCGAAGGGCAGGCAGAAGAGCCGCAGTCCGACTATTTTGACAATGGTTAACGCCGAGAATGGCATTGATTCGGAAATATTTTTCGGTGCGGAAAACACGACCCAGCTCTGTACCGCTGCCGTGGTCGCGACGAGCCCCGCGACGAGAATGCTTGCGTGAGTCTTTCGACAAACCGCACGCCAGAGGAAAAAAGGGCACAGCAGTACGGAGAAAACTCCCGTAAGGCCAATGATGACGGCCGCCGTGCAATCGTAAGCGTGTTGCGCCCAGGTCTTGGCGTCTTCCGAAAAGAGCAACAGCAGCAGCGCCAGAGCCAGCACCCACTGGATATTAGTAATAGTTAGGAAAATATCCTGAGGGCGCGGAATCATCACCACGGTGAGCACGAGGAGCGGCTTCAGTGGCGTCTTTAGACGGGCCGAGAAAACGCGGCTGAGCACGCCAAGCGTCACCAAGAACGCGGAAAAATTGAAAAACGCCGGCACGTAAAGGGCGGGTAAATGTGCGGCCGCCGCCGCGATGATTCGATCCGCAGTCAGCAAGTAACCGCCGTACGGCGTGAACAAAGCTTTGGCTCCGTCGATAAGCGCGCAGGCGTAGAAATACCCGTCCTCGGCGTAGAATTGAGGGTGCAGCAGTCGGTCCGGCATGCGTGCGAAAAGAACAACGCCTGCCAAGACGATCGTTGCCCAACAGATCCAGCGTGTCGCAGTTTTAGGATTATCTAGGCCAACACCCGAGACATCGCGCCCGAGTTTTTTTACCCACTCCAGCGTTGGTGCCGGAGGCCGCTGAAAAAGCCAAGCAAGCCCGCCGACGAGGAAAAAGACCGGGAGAGCGATCCATGTTCTTGCGTAGAACAGCGTCCCAGGCCCAAGAAAAAACGGCGATGAAAACTGCTGCTCTATACTCGGAGTGTTCGTCGCTGCGTTCGGCGCAATTCGGAGTACGCCGGGGACAACCATTGTCGATAATCCTGTCGCCTTAAAATCCGCTATCGGCAGAGATCGGACCAACGCTCCTTCTCGCGTGAAAATATTCAGATCGCTGATCTCGATCGATCCCGGGACCTCGACGAAATCCACCCGCAGTCCGCGGTATTTACCGGTCGGAAGTGTGAAGCGATGCTTTCCGCCGGCGGCTTGCGGATCGAGCGAGAGGTTGAACTGGTCGTCGTCATTGAAGCCTCTGCCCTGATCAACGTACAAAACCACCGCCCCGGCTTGGGCCGCATGCACAGAGAGTTCCAGGAAGAATTCTCCACGTTGGATGACATAGCACGGCAGCGCGGCGGCGACCGCGAAAAGGAGGGCGATCAGGGAACGTCTCAATGAAAAGTTTTTGTGCAGAAACTGGCTGGCTCGGGCTCACTGGCCAACTCAAAACCGAAGCGGCTTACGCGCCCTTGGTTAACCGTTTGCCAGCTGGCAAGCCCGAAAAAGAGAGGCACGATGATTTCGAGATTTCCGCCGCTCGAGTTCACACTATAGTCCGTTTTTATGTTCACCGGAATTGTTGAAGAAACAGGTCGTGTTGAGAGCTTTGTTCAAGGAACGGCCTCTTGGCGGCTTCGTATCGCGGCAAAGACCGTCCTGCAAAATCTCGCCGTGGGGGACAGTATCGCGGTGAATGGTTGTTGCCTGACGGTCGTGAAATTCGACGCGACGCATCTGGAATTCGACGTCCTTGAGGAAACGCGGCGTCTGACGAATTTCGCGGAGATCGGCGCTGGTGCCGCCGTGAACTTGGAGCGCAGTTTGCGGTTCGACGGAAAGGTTGGCGGTCATTTTGTCAGTGGCCACGTCGATGGTTTGGGGAAAATCGAAATTTTCGAGCAGCGCGGCAAAGATCATTATCTGAAGCTCCGCGGACCTAGCGGTTGCGGGCGCTATCTCGTGCACAAAGGGAGCATCGCGATTGACGGCATTTCGCTAACCGTTGCTGAGACCGAAGGCGACACCTTGGCGGTATGGTTGATTCCCCATACGATTCAGGTGACGAACCTGCATAGCAAACGGGTTGGAAATTCCGTAAATTTGGAATTCGACTTGTTGGGTAAGTACGTCGAAAAGCTCGTCGGTCCCTACACACGTTCGAACTGATCCATGCGCGCCGCGCTAGACGCCCTCACCGAAGAGTTAAAACGCCTGCGAGCATCGGGCGTGAAATCCATCGTTGTCTCGGACGAGAGTGTGGCAGCGTTGAGAAAGGTTGTGCAGGCGCGTTCCCAGCGTGCTCCGAAGGCTGAAAAAGCCGCGGCCGTGGAGGAAAAAGCAAGGTCGGTTGCACATGCTCCCGCGGAGCCTCCGCCGGTGGCCGCACCGCGAGCTTACGAGCCGCCTGCGCCGAAATTCACGGTTAAACCGATGGCTCCTGCCGGTGCCGAGCCGCTGCCTTTTCCTCCTAAGATACAGTTGCCGGCCGGTGACAAACAGACGCGTTGGAACGCGCTTCTGCAGCTCGTGCAGAACGATCCCGTCTGCAAAGCGCATGTGCGGCCCGGGAAAAAGGTCGTGCTCGGGGTAGGTGATCTCGACGCGCGGATTTTTTTCTGCGGCGAGGCTCCTGGTGCCGAAGAAGAGGACCAAGGCGAGCCATTCGTTGGTCCTGCCGGACAGTTGCTGACGAAGATGATCCAGGGCATGGGCCTGAAGCGCAGCGACGTTTACATCGGCAACATCATGAATTGGCGTCCGCAACTGCCCTTAACCGCCAACGGTGTGCAAATCGGGAATCGGCCGCCTACCGCTGAAGAGATGAATTATTGCCTGCCGTATCTCAGGGCTCAGCTGGAAATAGTTAATCCGGAGATCATTGTTGCACTTGGTTCGACAGCTGTGCAGGGATTGTTCGGTTCGGGTTCGTTCAAAACTTTGGGCGAAATTCGCAGCCAATGGAAACTGTTTGCCGAAAAGCCGGTCATGGTGACCTACCATCCCTCTTACATCTTACGCAATCCCACCAATCGCTCGAAGCGGGCGATTTGGGAAGATTTGCTGAAAGTCATGGAACGCGCCTCGCTCCCGATCACCGAAAAACAACGGAATTTCTTTCTCGAAAAATGAAACGCCTGACACTCGCTGTCCTTTGCTGTCTTAGCCTGGCCAAAATCTCGGCCGCAGATGTGCCGTTCGATTTCGAAGTGCTGCAATTCCGCGCAAAAACCCTCGCGGCCAAACCGTACGCGGCTCGTCCGTCTCGGGTTCCGAAGGAACTGCAGGATTTGAGCTACGACCTCTATCGCGAGATTCGTTTCGACACGAACCGTGCGTGGTGGAAACGCGAGCAGTTGCCTTTCCAACTTCAATTTTTCCATCCCGGCTTCATTTACACCAAGACCGTGCAGGTTTCGGAAGTTGATCGTGGCGACGTACGATCGATCGATTTCAACCCGCGGTTCTTTGAGTACAACATGAAGGCTCGTTCGATCGGACGCATTCCGTCGGATATGGGCTTCACGGGTTTCCGCATCCATTACGCGCTGAACAACCCCAACTATCTGGATGAACTAGCCGTTTTCCAGGGCGCCAGTTATTTCAGGGCTTTGGGCCAAGCGATGCGTTATGGCATGTCGGCTCGTGGCTTGGCGTTGAACACGGCCGATCCCGCCGGTGAGGAATTTCCGATCTTCGAAGAATTCTGGGTGGTGAAACCGCAGCCCGATTCGAAGGAACTGACAATGTACGCTTTGATGGACAGTCCAAGCGTTACCGGTGCGTATCGGTTTATCATTACACCAGGCGCATCCACCGTTATGCAGGTGCGCGCCGCTGTTTATCAGAGGGCTGGCTCCTCGGTTAAAACCTTTGGCATGGCGCCGCTGACGAGCATGTTTTGGCACGGCGAAAACAGCCCGAGCAAAGAAGGCGATCTCCGGCCCGAGGTGCATGACTCCGATGGCTTGTTGTTGGAGCGTGGCAGTGGAGAATGGTTATGGCGCGCGCTCGTGAATCCCGCGACGGTGCGCGTGACTTCGTTTAACGACGAGAATCCGAAAGGCTTTGGCTTGATCCAGCGCGACCGGACCTTTGCAAACTACGAAGATTTGGAAGCCGCGTATCACTTGAGGCCGAGCACGTGGGTAGAACCGGTGGGGCAATGGGGTAGAGGCGCCGTGCGGTTGGTGGAACTGCCGACACCGGACGAAACCAACGACAACATCGTCGCTTTTTGGGTGCCCGAGAAACTTCCCGCGCCGGGTGAGCCGATCGAGTTCGAGTATAAATTACACTGGTTTATCGAAGGTACTGGCGGAAAGAAACCACCTGCAGGTTTCGCCGTTGCCACGCGTATCGGCCATTCGAAAACGCACGAGCCCGACCTCGAACGCTTTTGGGTGGATTTTGACAGTCCCTATTTGCATACGCGCGGCCAGGATTCCGGAATTGAGGCAATCGTTTCCGCGGGTGAAGGCGCCAAACTCGTCCACCAAAGTATTCAGAAGAATATCTACAGCGGAACCTGGCGTGTAGCGTTTTCAATAAAACCGGACGGAAGCGGGAAACCGGTGGAACTCCGTTGCTTCTTAAAGCGTGAGCCCCATATCCTTACCGAGACATGGAGCTACCTTTGGAATCCGTAGACGCACCGCTGAACACCTTTCGTCCCCGTACGGGGACGATGGAGGCGTGGAACGCGGCTTACGTCAGGGTTGAGGATTATCTTCGTGCGCACCGTATCCACAATCGGCTGCATCAGAGTCGCTTGATCCAAACGATTCTGGAGCGCGCCGCTCGGCGCCATGCGCAAAACCCAGCGCTCGATCCGACGACGTTGGCGGCGGACGAGTGTGAAGCAGTCATGACCGCGTGGTTCAAAGAGGTTCTCGGAACGGCCGAACTTCCCGAAGATCGGGTTCCCGCTGCGGGTCGCGTCGCGCTGCTGCTGTCGGACGGCCCTGAAAAATGGCCCTACGCATTCCTTCAGCGCGAGAACGTGCCTGATGATTTTAGAGCTGCGATGAAGGCGAGTTCAATGGAAGCCGGCCCCGACATGTCGGTGTCCAACATGGTCCCGCGCAAAATCGATCTCGGCGCGTTCAGCGAAGCAGCCGGCGAGACGTTGGAGCAAATCGAGAAGACTCCCATTCTCAGCACGTTGTTGCTGTGGGTG
Source organism: Nibricoccus sp. (assembly GCA_047600805.1). Lineage (GTDB taxonomy): Bacteria > Verrucomicrobiota > Verrucomicrobiia > Opitutales > Opitutaceae > JADKHC01. The sequence goes on along the minus strand of JASGKG010000001.1, from coordinate 1,568,084 downwards.
GTTTTCGCCGCCGCGCTTTTGGGTATTTTTACGATGACCCGCTAACCGTAAGGCAGGCATAAAATCGATGCGCCCCATCAGTACTGACTTTATCGAACCCAAGCGTCTAAAGCGCCGCCGCCGGTTGTTTTTCACCGCGGTTTTCGTGCTCACTAGTTTGGCCACGTGGTTCATGGCCGACCTCTTCTGGCGCGACAACAACGGCATTCGTGGCTTGGAATGGGCGTTGCTTGTCCTGTTCGTGATTTTGTTTTCCCAAGTGGCGGTCGGCTTCGTCACGGCACTGCTCGGCTTCTACGTCATAAATCGCGGCGGGGACAGCCGCTTGATCACCAAAACGGTGAAGCCGGACGAAGATGTTCCGCTCGCCAGCACGGCCATCATCATGCCGGTGTTTAATGAAGACGTAAGCCGCGTTTTTGAAGCGCTGCGTGTGATCTACCGGTCTGTGCAAGAAACGAAGAAACTGGAGCACTTCGATTTTTTCATTCTCAGCGATTCCACGAAGCCTAACCAATGGATACAGGAAGAAGTCGCGTGGGTTGAATTGTGCAAACAGGTGGGCGGTTTTGGGCGGATTTTTTATCGGAAACGCCGGCAGCAGATTAACAAGAAGGCCGGAAATGTTGCCGATTTCCTTCGCCGGTGGGGTAAAAACTACCGGTATATGGTGGTTTTGGACGCGGACAGCGTGATGAGCGGAAAGGCATTGGTCGACCTGGTTGCGACGATGCAAAAGAATCCAACCGTCGGCATCATCCAGACGGCTCCGCGACTCGTGAACGGTGAAACGTTTTACGCGCGTCTGCAGCAATTCTCGAACCGGCTCTATAGCCCCTTGTTTTTGGCCGGGCTGAACTATTGGCAGCAATACGATGGAAATTATTGGGGCCACAACGCAGTCATTCGCGTGCAGCCGTTTATCGACCACTGTTCGCTCCCGAGTCTTCCTGGCAGCGAGCCGTTTGGCGGTCGAATTTTGAGCCACGATTTTGTCGAAGCGGCGTTGATGCGCAAAGCGGGCTGGGGCGTCTGGCTTGCGCCGGATATCGAGGGAACTTATGAGGAAGGTCCGCCGACTTTGATTGATAGCGCGAAGCGGGACCGTCGGTGGTGCCAAGGCAACATGCAACACAGTTGGTTGTTGTTTGCGAAAGGCTTCAGGCCGGTGAATCGATTCCACCTGCTCATGGGTGTGATGGCCTATGTGTCGTCGCCGCTTTGGCTGTTTTTCCTGCTGCTCAGCACGATTCACGTGTTCAACTTGGTTCGTTTTCCTGATCCTGCAGCGAACCGCAGCTTGGAAATAATGACGTCGTTTTTTGGATACACGTGGGAAGTGCCAGAGGCATTTACCTTGTTTGTCCTGACGATGCTGCTGCTCTTCCTGCCCAAGATTATCAGTGTCTTTTTGGTGGTGCAGAAAAAGGAACGTGCCGAACCATTTGGCGGCCGCTTGCGCGTGGGAATATCGGCGTTGCTTGAAATTGTCATTTCGACACTCCTGGCGCCGATCAACATGCTTTTTAATAGCAAATTCGTGCTGTTCATTCTGCTCGGGCAGGGTGTGAGTTGGGTGACTCAAAATCGCGGCGGCGACGACGGTACCGACTGGCGTGAGGCGATTTTGACCCACGGTCCGCACATGCTGTTCGGTGTCGTTTGGGGCGCTTCTTCCTACGTTTTATGGCCGGCATTTTTTTGGTGGTTGAGCCCGGTTTTGGCGGGCGTTCTTGTCTCCATTCCGCTTTCGATCGCGCTGAGTAAGCCCAGCTTCGGCCGCCAGTTGCTGCGCCTGGGCCTTTTCGTGACGCCGGAGGAATCGGACCCGCCGTACGAACTAAAACGCCTTCGGACAAACCTCGAAGAATGTTACAAACACATGCAGCCGATCGAGGCGCTGCGTGCCGACTACGGGCTACTTCAGGCCGTTCTCGATCCCTATGTGAATGCCGTGCACGTTTCGCTGCTGCGGCAACGGAGGCCGAGTGAGGAATCCCGCGACTATTTCCTCCAACTACGGGTTAGGTTGCTCCGTGAAGGGCCGGGCGAGTTTACAACCAAAGAAAAGATGGCGCTCCTGCTCGATGCTGAGTCGATGATTTGGTTACATCGCGAACTTTGGCGCGTACCGGCGCAATCTCTGGCCGAGTGGTGGCGGTTGGCCGTGCGACAATACAACGTTCTCACCGCAGCGCCTATCACCGCGCTCTATCGGTAATTTTTCCCCTGCGTTTGCTGAGTAATCGCTCAGCCGAGATATTTTTTAAGCTCGGTTTCGGCTATCGCGAATTCGCCTTCCAAGTTTTTCAGAAGCGGATCGAGTCCGTCGAGGCCGCTGTTTCGCGATTGATGCTCGAGTTGTTCGGCAACGGCGCGCACTTTGCTGGCGCCGAGGTTGCTGGCACTGCCCTTGATGCTATGGGCGGCGCGTGTAAATTTGGGTTGATCGTACGTCGTTAGACATTGCTTGAGCTCCGCAATACGCTCAGGCGTATCCTGTAAGAAGATACCAATAATATCCTTCAAAAAGGCATCATCGTCGTCGGGGTTCAATGCACGCAAGTTTTCGATCGCCTCTGGGTCAATGGGGAGTTCGTTCGACATGGGGAACCTTTTTGAATTTGGCAGTCGCTGGAGCTTTGTCGAGTGTTAGTGTTTAGGGAGAAAGTTTTTGTAGAGACTTCTAGGTTGCCCACTCGAACGAGGTGTTTTCCTCAATCTCTTCGATCGTGGTGAGCCCCAGAAGAACTTTTTTCAGACCATCGTAGCGAAGGGGTTTGAAGCCGACTTTGGCGGCCGCGCGAGTGATTTCTTGCGCGCTTTTGCCTTCGGAAATGAGCGTGCGGATTTCTTCAGTGATAAGGACTAGTTCATGAAATGCGATCCGGCCTTTATAACCGGTTCCACGGCACGCGGGACAACCACGACCGCGGTAAAAGGTAACTTCCGTGAGACCCTCGTCTTTGAAATAGCGCTGAAGTGTTTCGCGCGTCGGGATGTAGGGTTCCTTGCAGCTTTCGCAAATGCGACCGACGAGACGTTGGGCGAGAACTCCGATCACTGATGGAGCAACCATGTAAGGTTCGACGCCGATTTCCATCAGGCGCACGATCGCTTGTGCGGCGGTGTTGGTGTGAAGGGTGGCGAAAACGATGTGCCCCGTCAGCGCGGCCTCTGTGGCGATTTTGGCTGTTTCGAGATCACGGATTTCACCGACCAAAATGGCATCAGGATCTTGACGGAGCAGGGCGCGCAAAATCGTCGAGAACTTCAGGTCGATGTGGGTGTTGACCTGGGTTTGGGTCACGCCTTCCAGCTGAATCTCAACGGGGTCCTCGATGGTGGATATGTTGAGGTTAGGTTTGTTGATTTCGTGGAGCGCTGCGTAAAGCGTGGTCGTCTTGCCGGAGCCCGTGGGCCCGGTAACGAAGATGATACCGTTCGGATTTCGAATCAGCTGCTTGAGCGGCTGCAGGATCGACTGCGAAATCATCATCTTGTCGAGCGTGAGCATGGCCTTTCGGCCGGTCATCGCGAGGATGCGAACGACTGCTTTTTCGCCGTAGGCGGAGGGCATCGATGAAAATCTGAAATTCGCAGCAAGGCTGCCAATCGGAAGCGAGAAGCGGCCGTCCTGCGGAAAGCGCGACTCGGCGATGTTCAGATTACAGAGAATTTTCAGACGGGAAATGATGGCGCGATGGAGTTTTCGCGAGTACGTGAAAACTTCGCGCAACATGCCATCGACGCGAAAACGCACACGCGAAATGTTTTCTTGCGGCTCGATATGGATGTCCGTGGCGCGTTCGCGGAGCGCGAAATGGATGATTTCCTCAACGATCTGCACGAGGGAATCGGCGCTGGCGAGCTGCGCTAGTTTGTCGGCAGCCAATTCCGGATCGGTGAAGAGGCGTGAGCGTTCCAACTCGTTCAGGCTTTCTTCGAGGCTCTTGTCCGAGGAGTAACTGATGACGATCGCGTCGTCGATATCGTGCGGCAGCGCGAAGACCGGGCTGATTGGCATCTGGGCGATCTGCGCCAACCGTTTCACCAACTCGGTATCTTCCGGCGTGGCCATCGCTGTCGTGAGCACGCCGTTGAAAACATAGAGTCCGATCGCGCGGGCTTTTTTGGCGATTTCCACTGGTATCTTTTCGATCGCTTCGTCCGTGATCACCGACGCGAAAGGATCGACGTGGGCGACATTCAGTCCGTCGGCCCAAATCCGGCAGGCATCGTCCTTCGACGCGTATTTGCGCTCGATCACTTCCTGCAGCAGCGCGGTCGTGGCCCCGTGCTGTTTGGCCAACGAATCGACTTCGTCTTTGTAGTCGAAGTGCGGTAGCTTTTTGAGCTCTTCGAGAAAATGATTGTTAAGCGGATTTGCCACGGCGGCGCCTTTGCTTGTTTTGGAACAAATTGCCGATGTCGGACTGTTGCAGCTTCTCCATCGCCAGCGTGCCAGACGCTCTCTCTAGCTTGAGCTCGGCGAGTAGCTCCGGAAGGGAATACCTCACCATTGAAATGGGATTGCCGGTGGCAATCGGTTCAGGATCGGGAGAGGAAGGCGCGGAGCTCATTTGATGAATGCGCTATTCGGTCGAGAAACACTCGGCGATGGTCTGTTTCAGCGCCGCAAGGATTTCGTCCTTTGGCGTGTCTTTGCGGATGTAATTGTCGGCTCCGAGGTCGAGCGCCTCTTCGACCGTCTGGCGATTTGCCAGTGACGTAAGCATCACGATCGCGCTTTCCGTATCGAAGGTACGGATTTCGCGTAGCGTTTGGATGCCGTCCTGGATCGGCATGTTCACGTCGAGAAGGACCAGATTCGGTTTTTCCTTTTTGAAAACCTCGACGGCATCGCGGCCATTGGCTGCCTCCACGATCGTGGTGGCGCCGGCTTGTTTCAGAACAAGCGCGATGAATTTTCGGACGTGAGCTTCGTCGTCGACGAGAAGAACTTTGCCTTCGTATTTCATGATTTCACGCGGGGAGCATGATGGAAAATTCGCAGCCGCCACCGGGCAGATTGGTCGCCGTGATCGCGCCTCGATGTGCCTCTACGATTTTACGGCAGATCGCCAGGCCGAGTCCGGTCGCTTTTTCCCCGCCTGTGGGCTTGGACGAGAGCGTGGCAAAATCGGTGAAGAGCTTGTGGCGCTCGTTTTCAGGAATTCCAGGGCCTTGATCTTGCACGGCCACTGTGAACGCCGGGTGGAAGCCGGAGATCCGCACGTTAATGGACGACCCGGGTGGCGAGTATTTCACTGCGTTGCTTAAAAGGTTGTCCATGACCTGCCTTATTTTGGCCTGATCCATCCTGACTATCGGCGCTTCCGCCGGGGGACTGTAGATGATCTTGGTGTTTTTGCGGGCCGCGTTGATGTTGTTGAGATACACGGCCTTCTCCACGAGTTCGGAAAGATTGTAAGGCTCTTTGTGGACCTTGAGTTCGCCTGCCTCGATGGTCGCGACGTCGAGCAGTTCATTGAGCAAGGTCAGCATCGACTGGCTGGTTTCGAAAATGGTGTTGGCGAGATCGAGCTGGTCGGGTGTGAGTTCTCCGACGGTTCCGTCGCGGAGAAATTCCGCGAGGCCGCGGATGGAGGCGAGGGGATTGCGCAAGTCATGCGCGGCCATGCCGAGCAACTTGTTCTTCGCCTGATTAGCGGTTTTGAGCTGTTCGACAAGCGCCTTTTGCTGCTCGCTAAGGATCTTGTTTTGCAGGTGCGTTCGGATGCGTGCGAGCGACTCTTTGCGGCGGAAAGGCTTGGTGAGATAGTCGACGCCACCGGCGGCGAGACCCTCGACGATGTCGTCCGATTCCGTTCGCGCGGTGATAAAAATGATCGGCGCGGTGTTGTCGCCGTGCCGCGCCCGCAATTCCCGGCATGTCGCAAACCCGTCAATACCGGGAAGAACCACGTCGAGGAGGACGAGATCGGGTTGAAATTGTTCGTAGACTTCCAGGGTCTGCTCGCCGGAATCGGCGTCCCGAATTTCGAATCCCTCCGACTGCAGGATGCTGCTCAGGATTCGGATGTTCATCCGGTCGTCATCGGTGATCAGCACTTTGCGACCTTTTAAGCGCACAGCATGGCTCTGGCCCGCGGCCGGACGCACGGCGGGAAGGGCACCCTGACTGGTCTGAGGGCTACCGGGAGCAACCTGCATGTTGATGCTGTTAATTGGGTTCTCCTCGTTGCTCGTCACAGATTAGCAAAACTTAAGAATACTCTCATATCATGGAATCTAGATATATTGATATTAAACTTGCCGCCTCGTGGGCCGATTGCTTTAAACCTCGTTCATCCTATGGCTAAATCCTTTGTTTTCTCCTCCGAATCCGTTGGTGAAGGTCACCCCGACAAGGTCGCTGACCTCATATCAGACAGCGTCCTCGACGCCTGCCTCGAACAAGACAAGTTCAGCCGCGTGGCGTGCGAAACCATGGTTAAATCCAACATGGTCATCCTTGCCGGCGAAATCACCACGAAGGCCAAGCTCAATTATGAGTCGATCGTTCGCGCTGCCGTTCGCGACATCGGTTACGTCAACAGCGACGACGTCTTTCACGCCGACTCTGTATTCATCAACAACTACCTGACGAAGCAGTCGCCCGACATCTCGCAGGGTGTCGACGCAAAGAAAGCCAAGGGCAAAAAGACCGCCGAGCAGGGCGCCGGCGACCAGGGCTTGATGTTCGGCTTCGCCTGCAACGAAACGCCCGAACTGATGCCTACGCCCATTATGTTCGCGCATCGCCTCGGTCGTACCCTGACCAAGATCCGCAAGAGCGGCAAAGTCGAATGGCTCCGCCCTGATGCGAAGTCCCAAGTTTCCATCCGCTACGAAGACGGCAAACCCGTCGAGGTGGTCAATGTCGTCATCTCCACGCAGCACACGGCCGACGTCCAGCACGGCACGATCGAGGATTACCTGATCGAAAACGTGATCAAGAAGGTTATCCCGAACCGTCTGCTCACCAACAAAACCGAATATCTCATCAACCCGACCGGCCGCTTCGTCGTCGGTGGTCCGCAGGGCGACTCGGGCCTCACCGGCCGCAAGATCATCGTCGATTCCTACGGTGGCTGGGGCCGTCACGGTGGTGGCGCGTTCTCCGGCAAGGATCCGTCGAAGGTCGATCGCTCGGCCGCCTATATGTGCCGCTGGGTCGCGAAGAATATCGTCGCCGCCGGTCTCGCTGAGGCCGTCGAACTTCAGGTCGCTTACGCCATCGGGCATCCCGATCCGGTCAGCGTCTATGTCGATACACAAGGTACCGGCAAAGTGGCCGACGCCAAGATCGCCAAAGCCGTCACGAGCGTTTTCAGCTTCAAGCCCGCCGACGTCGTCAAGCAGCTCAATCTCCTCCGGCCGATCTACCGCCTCACGACCAACTACGGCCACTTCGGCAAAGCCGGTCTTCCGTGGGAAGAGACCAACAAGGTCAACGCCCTAAAGGCCGCTCTCAAATAGCCCGCGCTTAGCGCCAAAACGTTTATCAAAATGGTTTCCACACTTTCCGCGCCACTTAAGGCGCACCAGGATTATCAGGTTAAAGATATTTCGCTCGCCGACTGGGGTCGCAAAGAGATTTCCGTCGCCGAGCACGAAATGCCCGGCCTTACGGCGGTGCGCAAAAAGTTCGGCCCGTCCAAGCCGCTGAAAGGCGTCCGCATCACCGGCTCGCTCCACATGACGATCCAGACCGCCGTCCTCATCGAGACGCTGGTCGAACTCGGCGCCTCCGTGCGCTGGGCGTCATGCAACATTTTCTCGACGCAGGATCACGCCGCCGCCGCTATCGCGAAAGCTGGCGTGCCGGTCTTCGCCTGGAAGGGCGAAACGCTCGAGGAATACTGGGATCTCACTTGGAAAGCCCTCAGCCACCCCAACGGCACTGGCCCGCAGCTTGTTGTCGACGACGGCGGCGACGTCACGCTTCTCCTGCACAAGGGCTACGAGCTCGAGCAGGGTAGTGACTGGGTGAATACCGAGTCCGGCTCGCACGAGGAGCAGGTCATCAAGAATCTCCTCAAGCGCATCCACAAAGAGCAGCCTTCGGTTTTCGCCACCATGGTTCGCGACTGGCGCGGCGTGTCCGAAGAAACGACGACGGGCGTTCATCGCCTCTACCAACTTCACGAAGTCGGCAAACTCCTGGTCCCGGCCATCAACGTCAACGACTCGGTCACCAAATCGAAGTTCGACAATCTCTACGGCTGCCGCGAATCCCTCGCCGACGGCCTCAAGCGCGCCACCGACGTCATGATCGCCGGCAAGGTCGCTTGCGTGTGCGGTTATGGTGACGTGGGCAAAGGTTCGGCACACTCGCTCCGCGGCTTCGGCGCTCGCGTGGTCGTCACCGAAGTTGATCCGATCAACGCCCTGCAGGCCGCGATGGAAGGCTTTGAAGTTAACACCGTCGAGAGCACGCTCGGCGTTGCGGACATCTACGTTACGACGACTGGCAACTGCGACATCATCACGCTGGAACACATGCAGCAGATGAAGGATCAGGCGATCGTTTGTAACATCGGCCACTTCGACAACGAAATCCAAGTTGACCGCCTCTACAAATCGCCAGGGATAAAGCGCATCACGATCAAGCCCCAGTACGACCAGTTCGTTTTCCCGAATGGCAACAGCATTTACCTGCTGGCCGAAGGGCGTCTTGTGAACCTCGGTTGCGCGACGGGTCATCCGTCGTTCGTCATGTCGAACAGCTTCACGAACCAGACGCTCGCCCAGCTCGATCTCTGGAAGAACAAGGACACTTACAAAGTCGGCGTGTATCGCCTGCCTAAGCACCTCGACGAAGAAGTGGCCCGCCTGCACTTGGAAAAGATCGGCGTGAAGCTCACGAAGCTCACTGAGAAACAAGCCAAGTACCTCGGCGTTTCCGTTGACGGTCCGTATAAGCCGGAGCACTACCGGTACTAAACCGTCTTACAGAAGTAATCTTCAAACGCGCGGCGTCCGACGCTGCGCGTTTTTTTATTGCCCGTCATGGCGCCGTTTGGCGGTATGAACGGTTGTTTCCTGTTCATCCGTTCATTCAAACGCTCTTGCGTTGAGAGCGTGAAGCGTACGTCTCAGAAAGGCGTCCCTACCTTTCCTTGGGAGCAGGCGCTGGTGCGGAACGGCTCGCTTCAAGGAGATTGCGCCCAAGTTGTCTTCTTGCAGAGTCGGTGCATGGACACTCCGGCCTGGTTGAAGATCGCTTTCGCCGAAGCAGGCGTGCGCGGACACACCGATGGCAGCTCCAATCCGCGCGTCGAGGCGTATCACCGTTCCGTTGGTTCGGGTTGGCGGGATTCTGTGCCCTGGTGTTCTTCGTTTCTTAATTGGTGCATGCAGCGCGCGGGCGTCGAGGGAACGCATTCTGCGCTTGCGCGTTCGTGGCTGGCGTGGGGAGTGCAGCTGGAAGTTCCGCGTTATGGATGTGTCGTGGTTCTTTGGCGCGATCAACCTGACTGCGAACGGGGACATGTCGGACTTTTCCTGCGTCAGGACGATGAGTACGTTTTCCTCTTTGGAGGCAATCAACTCGGCGAAGTGCGGGAACACTTTTACCCCCGTCGCATGGTGCTTGGTTATCGCTGGGCTGTGGGTCCTGGTGTTTATAGAAGCGGCCCGTCGGTTCCGGAAAAGATCCCGGTCCTCGGGAAATAGTCCCGCTCTTTCGCGGAACTGTCCGCTGCTCTCGGGAAGAAGTCCGGGCTTCCGCGCGAGTGTCCGCAGCTTTCGGGAGACTGTCCGGAGGAGTCGCACCGTGCTCCCGGGCTCTCGCGGCAAGGTCCGGGGGCGGCGCGGTACTGTCCCGCGCGGTCGGGAGATGGTCCCGACGCTTTGGGACTCGGCCCGAGGCTTCGGCGCGGCTGTCTTGTGGTTGCGGGGAAAGTCCGCTTGCCTTGGGTTCGGTCACCTCTGGATTGATCCAACCCCGGCCTCTGCGCAGGCCGGCTTTGCGGTCTTCTGTAGCCGGGGTCGCTGACCCCGGTGCTTAAGTCGAGTGATCTCGCGTTGATTCGATCCCGGGCGCAATGAGGCCGACTACCGGAAGAGGTACTTTCCTGTGGCTTTGGTTTTTTGGATCACTCTAGAGACCCGCCATCGCAGCGGCGAAGGCGGCGCGGTCGGGGGCGTTGAAGAACGACGTGCCTGCGACAAACGTATCCGTTCCGACGCTACGGCATTCGGCGGCGGTTTTCAGATCGATGCCGCCGTCAACTTCGAGGCGGAAGCTCAGGTTCTTCTCGCGGCGCCACGCGTCGATTTGCGCGATTTTCGGCAGCATTTCGCGCTTGAAGCTTTGTCCGCCGAAGCCGGGTTGAACGGTCATGACGAGGACGAGGTCGACTTGGTCGATCAAGGGTTTGATGGCGTCTGCGGGCGTGCCGGGGTTTAGCACGAGGCCGCTTTTGCAACCCAGCGCGCGGATGCGGGCCAACGTCGCCGCGTGATCGTAACTGGGTTCGACGTGAATGCTGATGAGGTTGGCGCCGGCCTTCGCAAAGGCTTCAATGTAGCGGTGCGGTTCGTCGAGCATCAGATGCACGTCGAAGAAGAGTTTTGAGTTCTTCCGGAGGGCGGCGACGGTTTGTGGCCCAAATGTGAGGTTCGGCACAAAGTGGCCGTCCATGATGTCGAGGTGAATCCAGGAGAGCCCGAGGGTTTCAACAACGGCTGCGCTGGCCGCGAGATTTGCGTGGTCACCGGCGAGTATGGAAGGAGCTAAGATGGGCGCGTGCATGACGGATTACTTGATCTTCTCGTTTTCGATCAACGCGAGCAGTTTCGCGGGAATTGGTCTGCAGGCGCAATATTTACTGTGTTCCTTGTGCCAATGGATGCGTTGGGCAAGAGTAGCCTGGGGTGGCATCTTGTTGGCTTTGTGCCATTCGGCGTTTAATCGGGGCACCGGTGGCATGACGGACGGGAATTACCAGACGTCGAGCGAGGCGTGGGCGATTTTGTCGGCGAGTTTCGCAGCGAGCTGAGGAAGCGCCTGGTACTCAGCCTGAATCTGGTTGCTGTCCACCTGGGCAGGAGTGGCGGTGGCGAATATCTGCTGTTCGACGGTCACGACGCGGTTCTCGAAGAGCGCGGCGTCCGACGATTTTTCGCGAAGGGTGCAAGACGCGGTGAGCGTGAGGTTGAATTTACGAGCCAGGCCTGTGTCGTCTGGTCGCGCGGTCGTCACATCCCGGCGGTAGCTGACAACGGTCACGTTAAGCACGGCCTCGGCCTCGGCGGCAGAGTTCACCAGACTCACGCGCCCGTCGTGGATGAAAGCTTCTCGTATCTGTGTGGTGACCACCGCCACAGCTTGTGGCAGGTACGCTTTGTTCTGAACCGGCGCGACGTAAAGGGTGTGAAAGCTGAGCTTGCCTTCAGTGCCCAGCTGGTAGTGAGCGCAACCGGTTGACAGAGCCAGAAAGACGGCGACACAAAAGGGCAGGAGTTTACGCATCGCGACTGAAAGGTGGATGCGCATGACTGCTTAGAAAAAGAAGAAACGTTTCTTTTTCGGTTGAGCGGGAACAGCCGCTTTGGCGGCAGCAGCGTCGACTTCGGTAAGGCGTGTGCGGGCGCGTGCCGCGATGTCGGAGTCGGGATAAACGGTGATCGCTTCGTTGTAGAAGACGCGAGCGGCTTTATAGTTGTCGCGGCGTTTGAAATAAAAATCCGCGATCTTCATTTTACTCTCGGCCATCACGCGTTTCATGTCGGTGAGTCCTTTTTCAGCCGTGCCGACATTGTTGTCGCTCGGATAAAGGATCATGAAATCTTCGAAGTACGTGATCGCATCGCGGGTGGAGCCCTGATCGTAATAAGGCCCTTCGACGAGTGAGGAGTGGGTTTTGCCCAAATCGAGATAGGCGTCGGGGGTGAGCACGCTTTGCGGATAGTTGTTCACCATCCGGTCGAGTGCATCGAGGGCCTCCTCTGTGTTTTTAAAATACTGGTGCCCGCGAGCGATACTCAGAAGCGCCAGCGGGGCGTAGTCGCTGTACGGAGCTTCGATCAACACGATTTCCAATTCCTCTAGTGCTTTCTCGCGGTTAGTGAATCCTGGGAAGATGCCCCAGATACGTCCACGCGCGCCATCGAGCAACGAGGTAGCGATATGATATTGCTTGCCGATGATCTCGTCGAAGCGCGTGGTGCTCGGATAGCGCAAGGCGACGGTTTGGTAAGCGTCGAAGGCCTTGAGGTATTGTTTGCGGGCCAAACGAAGGTTGCCCAAGCGGTATTGGGCCTCTGACGCGTAGAGAGAATTTGGATACTTCTTGGCTACGCGCGTGTAGTACTTGATCGCCTTGCGCTGGCTGTTTTTTTCCTCGGCGGCGCGGGCCTTGTTCATGTAGGCCAGAGCGTTTTGTGCGTCCTTGCCGCTGACGCCGGCAAGAATGCCACCTTCGACCTTCCAGCCGGTTTGCGGAGTCCAGACTAGTTCGGCCGCGGCGCGTGTCGGCACGAGGAGCGAACAACCCAGGAGTAGCGAAGCAAGAATAAGCCGGCGGGGCACGAGGGGAGACATGATGAGTTTTACCAGCGAACCAGCGCGGCTCCGTAGGTCAAGCCCGCCCCAAATGCCACGAGAAGTGTCGTATCGCCACGGCGTACACGGCCGGCGCGACGAGCTTCGTCGAGTGCGAGAGGAACAGACGCGCCGGAGGTATTTCCGTAGCGGTCGAGGTTGATAAAGAATCGGTCGAGCGGAATTTCGAGGCTCTTGGAGAGTGCCTCAATGATGCGAAGGTTTGCCTGATGCGGGATCACGCAAGAAATCTGATCCGGGGAGAGCGCGTGTTGTTCCAGAATTTCCTCCACGGCATCTTCCATCTCGCGGACGGCCACTTTGAAAATCTCGCGGCCCTTCATCTTGATGAAATGCTGGTTGCTTTCGATCGTGAGCGCGCTGGTCGGCTTGGCGCTTCCGCCAGCGGGAATGCTGAGGAGCTCCGCCATACCGCCTTCGCTATAGAGTTTGGTTCCGATGATGCGCGCGCCATCGCCACGGCTCGGCCCGAGCACCACGGCGCCGGCGGCGTCGCCGAACAGCACGCAGGTCGTACGGTCCTTCCAATCGACCACCGAAGAAAGTTTTTCTGCGCCGATCACCAATGCGTGACGGTAGCGACCGGAAGCAAGCATCGCGCTGGCGGTGTCGATTCCGTAGACAAAACCAGAGCATGCGGCATTGAGATCGAAGCACGCGGCGTGCGAATTTATACCGAGCTTGTGCTGCACGATCGTCGCCGAGGCAGGCATCGGGATGTCCGGCGTGATCGTTGCCAGAATAAGCAGGTCGATGTCCGTAGCGGTTAGGCCCGCGTCTGCAAGAGCAGCTCGGGCTGCGTTGGCCGCGAGATCTGAAGTGCTTTCTCCCTCGGCGGCAATGTGACGCTCGCGTATGCCCGTGCGTGACACGATCCACTCGTCGGAGGTGTCGACTTTCTTGGATAGCTCGTCGTTGGTCAGGACCCTCGATGGTGTATAAGAACCAGTACCGAGGATTGCGATCGTGGGGGTGGCCATAGCGGCTGGAAAATGGGTGAGAAAAAACTCAAGCGACCGTCTGGCGGATGGCTTCGTTGGCGCGCGCGATGTCAGCCTCTATATGAAGGTTAAGGTCGGTCTTGATCATCACGTTAGCGTCGCGGATCGCGTTCTTGAACGCGTGGCGATTGGCCGATCCGTGAGCCTTGATGAGGTTGCCGCGCAAGCCGAGCAGAGGTGCACCGCCGAAACGTTCGGGCTCGACGCGGTGCTTCAGGTCGCGGAACGCGCCCTTGGCAATCGCTGCGCCTAACGTGCGGACTGGGTTGGCCCGGATGAAGGACTTCATCTCGGAGCCGAAGAATTTCACAAGCGATTCCCAGCTCTTTAGACAAATGTTACCGACAAAGCCGTCGCACACGAGGACGTCGACATCGTCTTTGAAAACCTGAAACCCTTCCACAGGGCCGACGTAATTGATGAGCGTGTCGATCCGCTTGAGCGTTTCATGCGTTTCGGCGATCAGAGCGTTGCCTTTGCCCTCTTCGGTGCCGATCGTGAGCAGGCCAACACGCGGTTTGGCGATGTCCAACTCCATCCGGCAGTAGTGGCTTCCGAGAATGGCGTTGTGGACGAGGTGCTCCGCTTTTGCTTCGGGATTAGCGCCGGCGTCGACCAAAATAAAATGGCCGTTGGCGCGCGGGACGACGGGAGCGAGTGCGGCGCGATCGACGCCTTCCAACGTGCGAAGCTTTAAAATACCGGCGGCGACAAGGCTGCCGGTATTGCCACAGCTCACAGCGGCTCCCGCTTCGCCGGCTTTTACGAGCTCGATAGCCCGAACCATCGATGAGTCTTTTTTCCGTTTGAGCGCGACGAGCGGCTTGTCGTCCATCGTGATGACTTCGGACGCCTGAAAAAAGCTGATCTTCGCATGGTCATTCAGCCCCGCGCTTGAAACGAGGGGCCGTAATACCATCTGATCGCCGACTAAGGTGATGGGATTGAGATCGGGAAACTCAGCTAAAGCGAGTTTCACAGCCTCAACTATTTCGGACGGACCCAAGTCGCTGCCCATGGCATCGACCGCGATCCGAGCGTTTTCGCCAGTGCTGGAGACCATCAGAGAGATGGTTGAGGAAAGCGCTAAACCGAGGTTTAGACCTCGACGTTCAGCACCTGACGGCCGCGGTACATGCCGTTCTTCGGATTAACGCGGTGTGGGCGAAATGCGCTGCCGTCAGTCGGGTCTTTGGCGATCTGAGGAGCCTTGAAGGCGTTGGCGGCGCGACGGTTAGCGCTGCGACGTTTGGACTGTTTACGTTTCGGATTGGCCATGATGAAAAATAAATGAGTGTGAGTGGCGCAATTAAGTTACGCCTGAGTTACGGGTGTGAAAGGTGACCGAGTAAAGGGCGGCGACGAAGCGCGTCAAGCGCTATACACGCGACTTGTGCGCCGTCGCGAACGTTCAGAGAACGCCGCGATAAAGCATCACGCCCAAAATCGCGGCCAACACCAATCGGTAGATCGCGAAGGCGAACAGTCCGTGGCGGGTGAGATAGTTAACTAGGAACCGCACCGAAAATGCGGCGGTGACCGCTGCCACGAAACACCCAATGAGAATCGAGCGCCAGCCGAAGACTTGGAGCATGGCCGAACCAGACTGAAAGCTTTTATAACCAGTAGCGGCCGTGAGCGTGACCAAGCCTAGCAAAAAGCTGAACTCGGCAGAACGTTGGGGGCTTAGACCTGCGAAATATCCGCCGACGATCGTCGTCATCGAGCGACTCATCCCCGGCCAGAGCGCAAGACATTGAAGAGCACCGATACCGAAGGACTCGGGCCCGGAGAGCTCAGAAACATTTCTGCTCGTCCGCGTGAGTGTTTGCCGTTTCCGCCATTTTTCGGCGAGAATCATCAAGATCGCACCGCTTACTTGCGCGGTGACGACTGCGGCGACGGAGAACAAGGACTCGATTTTGTCGTGCAGCAAAAAGCCAAGAACAGCCGCCGGTAAAAACGCGATGCCGAGGTTTCTTGCGCTGCGGAGGCCCGCCGGATCGCGCCCTACGAGACCGAGGCAAATCGAACGAATTTGGCGCCAGTAAAGATAGGCGACTGCTGCGATCGCACCAAACTGAATCACCACAACAAACGTATCTGCAGCGAGTTTCGGAGTAAGAGGAACGCCTTCGGGGTGTTTTGTCGACGGTTTCTTTAGCCAAACGGGCTCTCCGTGTGCGTTCGTGAGCGGGACATCGGAATTTAGATTAAGCAATTTGTTTGCAATTATCAGATGTCCTGTTGAAGAAACGGGTAGATATTCTGTGACCCCCTCAACGAGCCCCAGCACCACAGCATCACCGGCGCTCAGCTCGGCCAACGGCTTGGTTTCCACTGGCGCCGTTATGGTCGGCTTCGCGTCGGCAGCGACGTCCTGCGCGTGGATCGCAAGGGTTTGGAGAAGGGCACAAGCAATAGCGAAGAATAAGCGCCGCATGAAGCTTTGTTTCCAGAAGTACAAGCGACTGTCCAGTTTATGCTTTGCCAAGTGTGAAGAATCCTTTTCCCTAGACGCTTATGTCTGCTCTCGTTGATCTTACGCAACGTCTTATAAACCGTCAGGATTTAACGCCTGCGGAGGTTTCAGCCGCCACGCGAGAATTGGCTTCGGCGGAAACTGTCGACCAGAAGAAGATCGATTTTCTCTCAGCGTTGGAATTCAAAGGCGCAACGGCGGGAGAGGTGACGGCGTTCGCGAGAGAGTTCCGCACGTTGTCGATCGACCCGGGTGTTTCCGAATGGGCAGCGCAAGCGATCGATGTTGTCGGTACGGGCGGCGATCACGCCGGCGGTTTCAATATTTCCACGCTGGTTGTTTTCACCCTGGCCGCGGGCGGTGTGGTGGTGATGAAGCACGGTAATCGCGGCGTGACGTCGAAGTGCGGCAGCGCGGATCTTTTCGCGGGTCTTGGCGTGAATTTGGAAGCGCCTCCCGCCAAAGTGCGCGACGGTCTGCGCGAGCTGGGTTTCGCCTTCTTTTTTGCTCCGGCTTATCATCCGGCGTTCAAGCATATCGGTCCCGCCCGCAAAGCGCTCGCGGCGATCGGTGAACGAACCATTTTCAACATCCTCGGGCCACTCGTAAATCCTGGTCATCCCGCGCGCATATTGCTCGGCGTTTCTGCAGAAAAATGGGTGCCGCGGCTCGCAGATGCGTTGGATCTGCTCGGCACAGAAGCAGGTCTCGCGGTGCACGGCATCCTCGGCGAGAATCGCGGCATCGACGAACTTACCACGGCAACACCCAATCGTGTGCGCGGCATTGGGCGCTTGCGGTCTGTCGACGGCGTGTGGAAGGCCGCTGATCACGGATTGGAGGAGGGCAGTTTCGAAGAACTCAAAGGTGGCGATCTCGCCACGAACCTTGCGATCACCGAGGCCATTCTCGCAGGGCTTGGCCCGGCCGCCTTGGTCAACACCATCGTTTTCAACGCCGCGGTTTCCTTTTGGATCTGTGGCAAGGTTCCCACTGTGAGGGACGGCACCGAGAAAGCCCGCGAACTGCTGCTCGGCGGTGCGGTGAAAGCCAAGATCGCGGCAACCAAGGACTTTTTTAAATCATGAAACGGCAGTATTTCGGAACCGATGGCGTGCGCGGCCTCTACGGCGGACCTGTGATCAACGAAGCGTTCGCGGAACGACTCGGCGTGGCTGCTGCGCGTTTCGTCTCGCGACAAACCCATGCCGGCGAACAGCGCGTGCTGCTCGGCCGTGATACGCGCGCTTCCGGGCAAAGCCTTTTGCACGCCGTTTCATCGGGGTTGGCCTCAATGGGTGTGGAGTCGGCGGTGCTCGGCGTGGTGCCAACCCCGGCGGTGGCGGCTGCGTTGGTTAGGGAACGTGCGGCGCTCGGCGTAATGATCACAGCTTCTCACAACCCGGCGAGCGACAATGGCATCAAGTTTTTTGCGCGAGGCGGCATAAAGCTTTCGGACCATCAAGAAGCCGAAATCGAGAAACTGCTTCCTGCCGAGCAACCGACGATCGTTTATGGGCGGGCGCGGCACCTGGACGGCTTGCGGGCATACCTCGAAAATGTTAAACACTTGCTACCGGCAAAAGCGCTGGCTGGCTGGAAAATTGTGCTCGATACGGCGAACGGTGCGACCTGCATGACCAGCCCCGTAGTCTTGCGTGAATTTGGTGCGGAGGTTGTCGCGATCGGCGATGCTCCCGATGGTCATAACATCAACGCCGGTGTCGGCAGCGAACATCCCGCGAAACTCGCCGCCAAAGTACGTGAAACCGGTGCGCGCTTGGGCATCGCGCATGACGGGGACGGCGACCGCTGCATTTTGTGCGACGAGCGCGGCGAGATTCTCGACGGCGATGAGATCCTGACGATTCTCGCACTGCATGCGCTGAAACAGAATGCGCTGGCCGCGAGCACGCTCGTCGTGACGGTTCAAAGTAACTTGGGTGTCGATGCCGCTGTGCGTGCTGCTGGCGGACGCGTTTTGCGGACCGATGTGGGCGACCGCTACGTTGTTGAGCGGATGATGCTCGAGAAAGCCGCGCTGGGCGGTGAGTCGTCCGGTCACATCATTTGTTCTGAAATTTCACCGACGGGCGACGGTCTGGTCGCGGCTCTGAAAGTGCTGAGCGTGATGTTGGAAACCCAGCAGCCGCTGTCGCAACTGCGCAAATGCCTGAAGAAGTATCCGCAAGCCGTGGCCAACTTGAAAGTACGCGAGAAAAGGGAGCTGGCCTCCCTGCCGCATCTTCCGCTCGCGATCCAAGCGGTCGAGGAGGAAATGGGCGGCTACGGCCGGGTATTGGTTCGGTTTTCCGGCACGGAAGCCAAGCTGCGGATGCTGGTGGAAGGTCCGACCGAAGAAATTGTGCGCAACAATTTGGCGCGCCTGGAATCGGTGGCTCGCACCGACCTGGAAGTCATTTAGCTGCTTTCGTTTCGGCCAACAATATGGCGGCAAGCATCAAGCCGCCGCCCACCAGCAGGCGCGTCAGGTTTGCCGACTCACCGAAAAACAATAGCGAGCACGCGACACCGAGTGGAACCTTGGCGTCGTTAAACGCAGCAAGCGTGGCCGCGCTGACGCGAGTGGCTCCGACGTTCCACCAGAAAAAGCAAAGGCCGGAGGCCACGATGCCAAGATAGGTTAGGACGAGCCATTGGTTTTTGTTCGGCGAAAAGTGGGCCCAACTTCCGGCGAATAACGTCACTGGCAGCGCAACCGCCAGCGCTCCAAGATACAGCAAGCCGAAAAGATTGAGGTCCGCGACAGCGGGAGCCTCGGTGCGGACGCGTCGATAGAAAAACTGTCCCAAGGCAAAACAGAGGTTGGACGCTTGCATGAGACAAAAGCCGGGCAGCAGTTTTTGCGACGCAACCGATTGCCACGCCACAACGCCCGCTCCGGCCGTAGCGAGAAGTGCCGCCACGGCGAGCCAGCCATTAAAACGTTTCTGCGCGATCGCTTCGAGTGCTGCTACATAAAGCGGCGTCGCAATCGAAAACAACGCGACCTCATACGCTTTCAAGTATTCGAACGCGTGCAGGTAAAGCATGTACATCGCGCCAAATTCCACGGCTCCGATGAGCGCGAGTTTGATCGCTGCGCTTGGTTTCACCCCACGCAACCTGAGAAACGGCAGAAAGATCAAAGTTGCCATCGCCAGCCGCATGGCCGCCACCGCGTTTGCGTCGAGGCCAGCGAGCTTTCCCTTGATCAATCCAAACGAAAACGCCCAAACAAACGAAACGATCAGAAGATAAAACATAACTTCAGCCCAACCTGCTGGTGGATATAATCAGTTTCTCGAACCGACGTTTTTCATCTATTAAATGACAAACGCTCGGTCTTGCACTTAAGCGCATATTTTTGGGAGGTAGGAAAAATTGTTATTTTAACGATAACAAACCAGATGCGTGGTACAAATGAGCCATGGTGCTCAGGCTAGACGCGGAAGATCGCGCCGAGCTTTTTGCCGAGGAGAATGCTGAGGCCGATGATGGCAACGCCGAGAAATGCCATCGCCCAGACGCCGAGTGCGCTGGCGATAAATTTCCCGTCGCCCAGCAGTTCAAAGAGAGCCATGATGGCTTTGGTTATAGGATAGTAGACCTGTTTTTGAGCAAGAATGAGAGAGTCGCTCACCTCGAGCATCGCGAACGAAAAGGCGAGCAGGCCGCCGGCGATCAGGTTGGCCGTAATCAGAGGAATGGTTGCGCGGAAGGTCGCCTTGAGCGGAGATGCGCCGAGATTTTGGGCGGCTTCCTCCAGCGTTACGCTCGTTTGCTCAAAGCCGGCGGCGGCGGAGCGCACGACATAGGGAAGGCGTCGGATGGAATAGGCGATAATCAACAGAACTGTTGGATCGTTAATCGGGTTGAGAAAATGAAACGCGCGTCCTGGCTGGCTCATCGCGAGATAACCAAATGCCAGGACTATGCCGGGGACCGCGAGCGGTAGCATCGAGAGAAAGTCCAGCGCATGGCGCGCGGCGAATTTCGTGCGGACGATGACGTAGGCGATGGCAATTCCCAGAACGATATCGATCAGCGAGGAGAGGCTCGCGAATTTCAGGCTGTTCGCGATGGCGGGGACGGTGAGGTCGTGGCCCAAAGCGATGCGGAAGTTTTCCAGCGTGTAGTTGTGCGGCACTACGCTGCCGTACCAATCGCTTGAGAAGGCGACGAGAATAACGCCCAAATGAGGCAGTACTGCAAAAAAGGTGACCGTCGCGAAAATCGCGGTGCAGAACCAACGCTTACGCGCAGAAACTTGGCGTGGGCCTCCGGTGGCGGTTGCTTTGGCCATCATGGCGTGACCTTGGCGACCGAACAGGCCCTTGCCCAAAGCGTAGAGGGCGACCGTGCTCACGAGCGTAACCGTCACCAGGGCGTAAGGCAGCGGGTTACTACCGATGTCTTTTAAGCCGTAGTAAATTTGGACCGAAGCGACCTTCGGATAATCGAAAATCAGTGGCACACCGAGCTCGGTAAAAGCCCAGACGAAGACAATCGTCCCGCCGGCGAAAAGGCCGGGCCTGATCAACGGCAAAGTAATTTTGAAGAAACGTCTCAGCCCGATGCAGCCTAGATTTTGAGAGGCTTCTTCCATCGCCGGATCGATGTTGGCGAGGGCGGCGACGGCATTGATGTAAATGATCGGGTAGAGGGAGAGCGCTTGGATAATAGCCACGCCCCAGAACTGGTTGGCTGCAAACCAGTCAAAGGTCCAACCTTCGGGCCGCAGACCAAGTTGAATCAAGAGCGCGTTGACCGCGCCGTATTGACCAAAAATTTGTTTGATCCCGATCGCGCCGACAAACGGCGGCAGGATCATTGGGACAAGGACGAGTGAGCTCAGAATTCCTTTACCGGGAAAAATGTAGCGGTCAGAAAAAAATGCGAGTGGGAGTCCGATCGCAAAGGCTAGGCTCGTCGTCGCACAGGCGAGGAGAAACGAGTTGGTTAGGCCGCCGCGATAGAGCGGATCCGCGAGCAGCGTACCAAGAAACTTGAAGGTGAAATTTCCATCCGCATCGATGAATCCCTCTTTTAGAATTTGCACGATCGGCCAAAGAAAAAACGCAGCGAAAAACGCTACTGTAATGGCCAGGACGATACGTGCAAAATTCAGCGACATCGCTGCCGTTAGTAGCAGAATTTGCCGCGATCAGGAAAGCGGAAACAAGTCGGTAGTGAGCGGCGGGTATCCAGTGGGCTGCTTACACGCGACGCCGGAAACCACGAGATGCGGAGTTTAGCGACACAAAAAGCCGCCGGAATTCCGGCGGCTTGGGAGAGTTGCACGTTGGCTGAGCGGATCAGTTTTCGCGGCCCGCTTTTCGCGATTTCGACTCGATGAATTCGCGAATAATTTCCATGCGTTGGCGTTGGCGATCTTCTTCACCGATCTCTTCAACCGAACGCTGAGTTTCGTTTTTGACCATTGCCTTCCGGATTTTCGAAAGAGCAATGTTCTGAAGCTGGCGGACGCGTTCGCGAGTGACGCGGAACTTTTTGCCAACTTCTTCGAGCGTCATTTCGTTGGCGCCTTCCAAGCCGAAGCGAAGGCGGATGATTTCCGCTTCGCGCGGCTCCAAAGAGTCGACCATCGCCTTCAAGTCGGCGTTGAGATTGCGCTCGCGCAATGACTCGAACGGGCTTGCGGCGTTTTCGTCGCCTACGATTTCTCCGAACGTTGAAGAATCACCGTCGTCGCCGATTGGAGCATCCAACGAAGTTGGGCGAACGCTGACAGACTTCAGGTGAGCGACCTTGTTGGTCGGGATTTGAAGCTCCATGGCCAACTCTTCGTCGGTGGGCTCGCGACCGAGTTCCTCGGTGAGCGCCATGGCGGTGCGGCGCATTTTCGAGATCTTGTCGACGAGGTGAACGGGAAGGCGGATCGTTTTGCTTTGGTTGGCGAGCGCGCGCTTGATGGATTGCTTAATCCACCAGGCTGCGTACGTGCTGAGCTTGCCGCCTTTGCGCGGATCGAAACGTTCAACGGCTTTGATGAGGCCGATGTTGCCCTCGCTGATCAGGTCGAGAAGCGGAAGACCAAAATCTTTGTAGTCGTGCGCGATTTTCACGACCAAGCGAAGGTTGGCGGAGATCATGTGGTCGCGCGCGGCCTTATCGCCTTTGCGAATACGGCGCGCGAGCTGAACCTCTTCTTTCGGAGTGAGGAGCGCTGTTTTACCGATCTCCTGAAGATATAACTGAAGATTGCTGCGTTCGAGCGGTGCGGGCTCACTGGGCGCCGGTTCATTCTTTTCCAAGAAGGACGGTGGCGCGTCGAGCGGCGCTGAAATGACCGCGATAGGGGCAGAGGATTCGTTCGTATCGACCTCATCGGTCGCGTCGGGATTGCGATGTGATTTCGTCTGCATTGCCATGACTTCTTTCTGTTTGAGTGTTTCCACTGCGCACTGTCTTAACGAGGCCGGAAGTGCCACTGATGACCGAGCACTTCCTTTTTCGTTCCTGAGTGAGTACACCGCCGACCGCACAGGAGCCATGCGAAAACAAATCTAATTAATAGTATTAGAGATTTAATATGGTGCGACTTTCCGACTATAAATTTCACGAATGCTTCTCTTGGTGTGTGGTTTACGAGATCCGTAGCACGGGCGTTCGTCCACAAAACTTGCTGGATGAGAGCGTCTTGGGAGAAATAAACGGCTCAAAACCGAACCTTTTCGGCGCGTGCGACGCGGACTTTTGCTTACCCCTCCTCCGGAGAATAACCGGTGGTTAGGAAAAGCGCTCGGCGATCGCCACAGCTTTGAACAAAGCGGAAGCCTTGTTCACGGTCTCTTGGTATTCAGCTGCCGGAACAGAGTCGGCGACGACACCAGCGCCCGCTTGGATGTGGATTTTCCCATCCTTGAGGAGTGCCGTTCGGAGCATGATGCAGGAATCCAAGTTGCCGTCGTAGCCGAAATAGCCGAGTGCGCCGGCGTAGCAACCGCGCTGCGAAGGCTCATGTTCGGCTATGATTTGCATGGCGCGGATCTTCGGCGCGCCCGAGACAGTGCCGGCCGGAAACGTGGCACGCATGAGGTCGTAAGCGGTTTTGTCGGGCGTAATCTGACCTTCGACTTGGGAAACAATGTGCATCACGTGCGAGTAGCGTTCGATGACCATCATTTCGGGGACGGTGACACTGCCGAACTTGCAGACACGCCCAATATCGTTGCGGGCGAGGTCGACGAGCATGAGGTGTTCGGCGAGTTCCTTTTGGTCGGCAAGAAGGTCTTTTTCAAGGGCGACGTCCTCGGCATGGGAGGCGCCACGTTTGCGCGTGCCGGCGATAGGGCGGATTTCCACCAAGCCGTCGGTTAGGCGCACGTGAACCTCTGGCGAGGCGCCGACGATCGCGTAGTCGCCGGTATCGAGGATGAACATGTACGGCGACGGGTTGACCGTGCGGAGAGCGCGGTAGAGGTCGAGCGGTGATTTCTTGAACTCGCGGGTGAACCGCTGCGAGGGGACGACCTGGATGATATCGCCAGAACGGATAAATTCCTTGGTGGACTCGACGGCAGTTTCGAAGGCGGGCTGCGTGAAGTTGCCGGGAGGAACGACGATCTTGCCGGGGTCGATCAGCGGGGCGGGAGCGAGCGTGCTGGGTTTGTTCAGCAGGCCGAAAAGCTGCTCGAGTTCGGCGACGGCGGCATCATACGCAGCGGCGGCGCTGCCTTTGACGTGGGCGTTCACGACCAGACGGAGAGTCTGTTTCGCGCGATCAAAGATCAGCTGCGAATCCGTGATCATGAAATAGATCAGGGGCAGGCCAACTTCGTCCTTTTTTGCAGCTGGCACGGTGGGCTCGATGCGCGTGACATATTCATAGCCGACGAAACCAACGGCGCCACCGATGAAGCGCGGGAGTCCGGGGATGGGTACTGGCTTAAACGGCTTCATCTCAGCTTCGATCAGCGTGAGAGGATCGGCCGGAGTCGGAATTGTCTGTGCGGGCTGGTTTGGCTGGCGGATCTCGGTTGTTTTCTGGCCGCAGGCGTAGATCTTGCGCGGGCGGCAGCCGATGAAGCTGTAGCGTGAAAGATTTTCGCCGCCCTCAACCGACTCCAAGAGGTAAGACGGACCACTTTCCTTCAGCTTGGCGTACGCCGAGACGGGCGTTTCAAAGTCCGCCATCAGGTCGGTGTAGACCGGGATGACGTTGCCCTGCTCGGCGAGATTTAGAAAGGCTTCGCGGGAAGGAAAGATATTCATGAACGGCGCGGCCGATTATTCGACCGTGACGGATTTGGCCAGATTGCGGGGCTTGTCGACATCGCAACCGCGTTCGACGGCCATATAGTAGCTGAGAAGTTGCACCGGCACAGTGGCGACGATGGGCAGTGCGGCCTCGTGGCAGTCGGGGATATAAATGACTTCGTCGACGAGACCGGCGGGAAATTCGCAACCCTCGGTCGTAATGACGATGGTTTTGCCCTTGCGGGCTTTGATTTCCTGAATGGAGGAAACCAGTTTGTTGAAAATCTCGCCCTTGGGCGCGAAAAATACCGAGGGGCATTTTTCGCTGATAAGCGCGATTGGCCCGTGTTTCATTTCCGCGGCGGGATAGCCTTCGGCGTGGATGTAGGAAATTTCTTTCAACTTCAACGCGCCTTCCAGGGCCACGGGGAAGAGCGACAGGCGACCCAGGAAGAGCATGTCGTCGTATTTCGCGTACTTGCGGGCAATCTCGCGGATGCGCGGTGCTTGTTCCAAGGTTTTCCGAACCAAGTCTGGCACGCCTTTGAGGGCCTTCACGTACTCGACACCATCGCTAAAGCTCATGTCGCGCATACGAGCGAGATAGAGGGCGACCATCGAGCCGATGAGGAGCTGCGAGGTGAATGCTTTCGTGGAGGCGACGCCGATTTCTGGTCCTACGTGTTGGTAAATGCCACCATCGGATTCGCGCGCGATGCTCGAGCCGACCGTGTTGTTAATCGCGAGAACCTTGTAGCCCTTGCGTTTGGCTTCGCGGAGGGCGCCCAGTGTATCGATGGTTTCGCCGGATTGGCTGACCACGAAGAACAGCGGATTTCCATCGATCGGTATGTTGCGATAGCGGAATTCCGAAGCGTAATCGACCTCGACGGGAATGCGTGCGAAACGCTCCACCAAGTGCTCCATGACGAGACAGGCGTGCCAGGCGGTACCGCAGCCGATCAGCCCGAGACGATCGATCTGGCGGAATTCGACCGGGGTCATGTTGAGGCCACCAAATTGGGCCGTGCTGCCGTCTTCGGAAAAACGGCCTCGCATGGAATTTTCGAGAGCGGCGGGCTGCTCGAAAATTTCCTTTTCCATGAAATGGGAATATTTTCCGACTTCAGCCGCCTCGATGCTCCACGTGACTTTATTGACGATAGGGGAAACGTCTTCCTCGGACTGCGTGATGATCGAAAAATTATTGGGCGTGATGTGCAGCAGTTCGCCATCGCGCAGGTAAACGACGTTCTGCGTGCGGCTGACAAGAGCGGAGACGTCGCTGGCCAGAATGTATTCATTATCGCCAACACCCAGGATGAGCGGCGATGCCTTGCGAGCGGCGACGATCTCGCCTGGGCGATCAACACAGATCACCGCGATGCCGTAAGTGCCTTCCACATGCATGAGCGTGCGACGAACACTTTCCAAGAGGCGGCTTTTGTCGGCGGCTTCTGGTTCCTTCGCGTAGTGATAAGCGATCAAGTTCGAGAGCGCTTCGGTGTCGGTCTCAGAAGCGAAGGTGTAGCCCTTGGTCAGAAGGAACTTTTTTATATTCGCGTAATTTTCGATCACGCCGTTGTGGATGATCGCTAGTTTCCCGTCGCTGCTCACGTGTGGGTGGGCGTTGGCATCGGTGACACCGCCGTGAGTGGCCCAGCGCGTATGGCCGATTCCCGTAGTGCCGGTGAAGGAGTGCCGGGCAGCTTCCTTGGCAAGATTCTCTACGCGTCCGACCTTTTTTGCGACGTCAATGCGTGTATTTTGTAGAACCGCTAGTCCTGCTGAGTCGTAGCCGCGGTACTCCAGACGTTTCAATCCTTCCAGGATGATCGCCGCGGCTTTTTGCTTACCAACGTAACCAACAATTCCACACATAATTTATTTATTTTGGCTGGCGAAACTACGGGCTGTGTCGATTGTGTAGCAAGGTCTTTTACTCCAAACATCCCTTCAATATCATGCCTTTCGGTGATAAAGTTCTTGCAGTCGTCATGGGCGGTGGCCGCGGTACGCGTTTGTACCCGCTAACGATGGAACGGTGCAAACCGGCCGTCCCGCTTGCCGGAAAATATCGGCTGGTCGATATCCCGATCAGCAATTGCATCAATTCGAATATCAACCGCGTGTTTCTGCTCACGCAATTTCACACGGCGTCACTGCATCGTCATATCCAGAGCGTCTATCATTTTGACCCGTTTGGCGGTGGCTTCGTTGATATTCTCTCTGCCGAACAAACTGAGAAAAGCGCCGACTGGTATCAGGGCACGGCGGACGCCGTGAGGCGCAATCTCCAACATTTTCGCAGCTTCCCTCACGAAATCGTGATGATCCTTTCTGGTGACCAGTTGTACCGAATGGATTATCGGACGATTCTCGAACAGCACGTCGCCACGAACGCTGACGTCACGATCGCGGCGGTGCCGTTTCCAGTTTCCAAAGTCGAAGGGCTCGGCTTGATGCGAGTGGCCGACGATCTTTCGATTAACCAGTTTGTCGAAAAGCCGAAAGATCCGGCTGTCATCAACAGTTTGACACTGAGTGACACGCTTGAGTCGAAGCTCAAGGGCCCCCATGACGAGAAGCACTGCTTGGCCTCGATGGGTATTTACGTGTTCAATCGCCAAGCGTTGGCCGATTCGCTTGATAACAAGATGACCGATTTCGGCAAAGAGGTCATCCCCAGCTTGCTTGGTCGGAAGCGTCTCTTCGCCTATATTTTCGAATCCTACTGGGAAGATATCGGAACCGTACGTGCGTTTTTCGATGCCAATCTTGCGCTCGCGCAACCGCTGCCGCCGTTCAATTTTTTCGAACCCACGGCGCCCATTTATACCAAGGACAACTATCTGCCCGCTTCGAAGGTGAACAATTGCACGATCGATTACGTGGTCATCGGCGACGGAACGATTATCGAGGACTCGTTCCTGAAACACTCGGTGATCGGTATTCGCTCGTTCGTCCGGAAAGGCTCACGCCTGGAAGACGTCGTGATGATGGGCGCGGACTTCTATGAGACCGACGACCAGCTCAAGGACAACCTTTCGCGAGGCGTCCCGAGCATCGGGGTCGGCTACAATTGCAACATTCGCGGTTCGATCATCGACAAGAATGCGCGCATCGGCGACAACGTCGTGCTTTCGCCCGATGGAAAACCTGACGGCACATATACGCACGGCGTCATCATTCGTGACGGCGTGCTGGTGGTTCCGAAGGGCGGGGTAGTCCCGACCGGAACGGTTATTTAACTATAGCTCAGAGCTAAATAAGAACGCCGCCGAATTTCCCGGCGGCGTTTTGCTTCTTGGACTTAGTTATTGAAGCGGAAGAGGGCGACGTCCCCGTCTTGGAAAACGTATTCTTTTCCTTCGAGACGGTACTTGCCGGCCTCGCGAGCGGCGGCGGTGCTGCCGAGGCGGATCAGATCATCATAACTCACGACTTCGGCCTTGATGAAACCTTTCTCGAAGTCGGTGTGGATCACGCCGGCGGCTTGCGGAGCCTTCCAGCCTTTCTTGATCGTCCAGCAACGCACTTCCTTTTCGCCGGCAGTGAAGTAAGTCATCAGGCCGAGCAAATCGTACGTTGCTTTGATCAGCGAAGAAACGCCGGAATCGTCGACACCCAAATCCTTGAGGAAGGATTTTGCTTCTTCGGGCGAGAGGTCGATCAGCTCGGATTCGATGCGAGCGCTGATCGGCACGTAGGCGGCATCATGGTGCGTGCGAACGTACTCGGCGACTTTTTGCACGAACGGATTTTTCTCGGCGGTCGCGAGATCGCTCTCGGCGACGTTGCAGGCAAAGATCACCGGTTTGGCGGTGAGCAATTGGAACAGCTTCATCAACGCCGTCTCTTCGGGCGTCGCCTGAAGCGTGTTGGCGGTTTTGCCGGAGTTGAGATGCGGCGTGAGCTTTTCGAGTAACGCCATTTCGGCTTGGGCTTCCTTGTCGCCGGATTTCGCCTTTTTCTGGGTTTTGTCGATGCGCTTGGTGACCGCTTCGAGATCGGCGAGCACGAGCTCGGTGGTGATCACCTCGATGTCGCGCACGGGATCAACGCTGCCCATCGTGTGAATGATGTCGCTGTCTTCGAAGCAACGGACCACTTGGACGACGGCGTCGACTTCGCGGATGTTTGCTAAGAATTGGTTGCCGAGACCTTCGCCTTTGCTGGCGCCCGCGACCAAGCCGGCGATGTCGACGAACTCGATCGCAGCTGGGACAACGACGTTGGTTTTGGCGATGTCCTTTAGTTTGTATGCGCGTTCGTCGGGTACGATCACGACGCCCACGTTGGGGTCGATTGTGCAAAACGGATAATTGGCCGCCTCCGCTTTCCGGGAGCGGGTGAGGGCGTTGAAGAGAGTGGATTTGCCCACATTGGGCAGGCCGACGATGCCAGCTTTGAGCATAAGCTGCCGACGTTCTCGCGCCGAAGGAGGGCGGTCAAGAAAGTCTTTGCCGAACACCTCTGACTTTGGGCAACTGGTCGGACCTTAGCGACGGCGCGGTGCCGAGGCGGGATCGGCGGTATTCTCGTAAACGTCGAGTTCTTCGGCGGAAAGCACTTTGCCGATGTCGGCTAGCTTTTCTTTGTCTAGAAGCTCGAGTTTAGCGCGATCTGCGGGCTGAATAATCGGCTGAGAATCAACCAGCACGTTTTCACTCATAGACTTGTAGTCTGCGTCTATCGCCTGAAGTTGCTGCGCCAATTCGTGCTTTGGGTCGCGTTGCACATCTTCTTCAGCCGAGGGTTTTAGTTTGGTCGTAGGTGGATCTTGGCTCGACGCCATGCCGAGTGGATCAATTGCCGCGCGCGGTTCGATGATACGGACCACGCGACGCCGTTCTGCCTCCGGTGACGCACTCGTTTCGGGCACACGATGGTACGCGTCGAACACCAGCAAGGAAGCCGCTAGTGTTCCAAGCGCCAAAGGCAGTTTACAGGACTTGAGCGTCACGACGAAAGCTGCGAGCACTTGCAAGAGAAGTTTCCGACGAGCAGTGCCTCTCAGAGGTGGTTAGCGAAGGGGTGATGTTTTACGACAAGGAACGCGGTTGCGGGAGCTGACGTCGAAAATCGCTCTGGCGCGGCAAACCCGCAGACCACCCGCGAGACGTGTTGGGACCAGCAACGCGCCCACGCAGGTGGCCTACGGAAAACGATGGCTGAAAGCCGGTCCTCAGTACGTGGGCCAGCCGTTGGTGAAGTAGAGATCGCTGATGAGGAGGGTGGGCGCGCCGTTGTTATTGGCGTCGTAGGCGTGGCGGGCGATGACCCAGGCCGAGCCGTTTTTGTAAACGTCCTGACCGCCTGGCCCTTTCCAGCGAGTGTTTCCGGCGTCGAGCACGGTCGCGTTGCCAGAAGTCATGGCGTTACCGTTTTTGTCGACGTACGGTCCGGTGATGCTCGTCGAGCGGCCGTAGGCGATCTTGTAAGTGCTGTTCACGCCGTTGCAGCACTTGTCGATTGAGACAAACAGGTAGTAATAGCCACCGTTGTAGACGATGGTTGCGCCTTCGATGCCGCCGCTGCGCTTTGCGATCGAGTAGATCGTGCCCGTGGGCTTCATCGTACTCGTGTTAAGTTTTACGATGTGGATTCCATCAAACCACGACCCAAATACGAGCCAGGGAGCGCCGCTTGCGTCCACCGTGAGATTTGGGTCGATGGCGTTATAGGCATTCGTGCCGGATTTGGAACTAATCACCAGTCCGTCGTCGCGCCAGTCACCGGCGGCGATGCTGCTGCAGGAAGTGAGCCCGATGGCGGAAGTATTACTGCCGAACGTGGAGATACTATAATAGCAATAGGTACGGCTGCCGAAGGTTTGGATGTCCGGCGCCCAAACGTCTGTGCCATTTTGCCCAGGGACATAAGTTGCCCACCACGACGGCTTGCTGGCGAAGATCTTCACGCCTTGGGTCCATGCGAGGCCGTTCGAGGAGTATTTAACACCGATTCCCGGCGCAGTTTCAAAAATCCACCAAGTGGAATTTTGCTTAATAATAGAGGGATCGTGAGTTCCGAGCGCACCTGAAAGGGCCCAGTGGGCGGCGGAGGCGGAGGTAGCAATCGCGAGTGAGGCCGAAACTGCACAAAGGAGTCGGCTCAAACGGCTTTTCGTGGAGGCGCGACAAGACATCGCGCCCGCGGGGTATGCGGATTTAGTCATAGCTTATTGTGGGTGGGATATACAGTTTGCGGATTGCCAACTGTGTGCCGGGGTATTGGTCGGGGTACTCGGCATCATTAAATGCGATCTTTTGCCCGATAACCCGACAAACCACGTTATCGATAAAATTCCCCTCGTGGGTCTCTGCCTAAAATGTAAATTCGTCTCAATGTCGGTACTTGACAACTCCCCGCACGGTCGGTGCACTCACCAACTTTTCAAAAAGTAATCGTTCAGAAAAACCGTTCACATGGCTCTCAAAATCCGTCTTTCCCGCATCGGCGCAGTGCACAAGCCCATCTATCACGTCGTGGTAGCTGAAGCTCGTTCCCGTCGTGACGGGTCACCCGCCGAAAACCTCGGCACGTACACGCCGCAGTCGAAGACCACGCCGCTTACGCTCGACATCGCTCGTGTTGATTACTGGCTCAGCAAGGGTGCCAAACCATCCGATACCGTCAACGCCCTCATCAAGAAGGCGCGCAAGGCCGCTCCGGCTGCCTAACCGATCTCAAAAACCAAGATCGCAAAGGGCGCGAAGGTAACTTCCGCTCGCACGAGCCTCGGACTTTCCGGGGCTTTTTTGCGTTTAGTGGTTATTGCAGCCTCGCTTCGCACCACACCGAACTTTCTCCCCATGCCGCTGCATATTGACGTCCTCACGCTTTTTCCGCGGATGCTCGACGGCTTTCTCGGTGAAAGTATTCTCGGCAAAGGCATCGAGTCGCAGCGGCTTTCGGTGAAAGTTCACGATTTGCGCGCGTGGACGACTGATAAACACAAAACTGCCGACGACCGTCCGTTTGGCGGTGGGGCAGGGATGGTGATGAAGCCCGACCCGGTTTTTGCCGCGATCGAACAGCTCCAGACGCCTGGCTGTCGCCGCATTTACCTGACGCCCGACGGCGTGCCGCTTTCGCCCGCGATCGCCGAAGAACTTTCGAAACAGCAGCACATTGTCTTCCTCAGTGGACATTACGAAGGAATCGACCAGCGCATCCGCGATTGCGTGATCGATCAGGAGATTAGCATTGGGGATTACGTTCTGACGAACGGCACTTTGGCGGCGGCTGTGGTAGTCGATGCGCTGTCGCGTTTTATTCCCGGTGTACTTGGAGAAGAAAAGTCATTGACGCACGAATCCTTCACCGGCAAGTTGCTCGACTTTCCTCAATACACGCGTCCCGCCGAATTTCGGGGCATGTCCGTGCCAGATGTGTTACTCTCTGGCAATCATGCCGAAATCGAAAAATGGCGAAACGCGAAACGTATGGAGAAAACCTGCCAAGTCCGACCAGATTTACTCAAATAACCAGTCATGAATCCCATCATCAAAGAAATCACCGCCGCTCAGGTGAAGTCCGACGTGACTTCGTTCAAAGTTGGCGACGGCGTTCGCGTTCACACCAAGGTCCGTGAAGGCGACAAAGAGCGCGTCCAGATTTTCGCTGGCATTGTCATCGCTCGCAAAGGCGGCGGCATCCACGAGACGTTCACCGTCCGCCGCATCAGCTACGGCGAAGGCGTCGAGCGCGTTTTCCCGGTTAACTCGCCGAACATCGAAAAGATCGAAGTCGAGCGCGAGTCCGAGCCGATGAAGGCCCGTCTTTACTACCTCCGCAACCGCCTGGGCAAAGCCGCTGTGGCTGTTAAGGAAAAGCGTACCGAGAGCGCTGCCAGCTAACCGCTGCGTCTGCGCCAAATTTCAAAGCGAGCCGACAACGGCTCGCTTTTTTTATGCCGCTGTTAGACCGAATTTCGGCTTCCACCGAAGCGTTCGGCTGTTTAAGCCCTTCAGTTTCCATGCGCGAGTGCGCACACCTACCCACCACACTTATATGAGTACATTGAATACCGAAATCCTCGCCAAAGCCGCCAACCAAGCCCGTGGCCTCGCCATGGACGCCGTTCACAAGGCCAATTCCGGCCATTTGGGCCTGCCGCTTGGTTGCGCCGAGATCGGCGCTGTGTTGTACGGCAGCGCGATGGTTCACAATCCCGCCGAACCCCGTTGGCTGAACCGCGACCGTTTTGTTCTCTCCGGTGGTCACGGCTCGATGTTCCTTTACAGCTGGCTCCATCTCAGCGGTTACGACCTGTCGATCGAGGAGGTTAAAAATTTCCGCCAACTCCACAGCAAAACTCCTGGCCATCCGGAATTTCACGAGACGCCGGGCGTTGAAGCGACCACCGGTCCGCTCGGTCAGGGTATCGGCAATGCCGTTGGCTACGCCGTTTCTGGCAAGATGCTCGAAGCGCGTTTCAACACGGCCGAGAATCCAATTTTCGATTACCACGTCATCGCGCTCGCGGGCGATGGTTGCATTCAGGAAGGTGTCGCGATGGAAGCGGCGGCTTTCGCGGGGCACCAAGGCCTCGACAATCTGATCCTCATTTACGATTCGAACGACGTTACGCTCGACGCGATGGCCGACAAGTCGCAGAGCGAAAACGCGGCAGCACGTTTCAAGGCGATCGGCTGGGACGTGCAGACACTCACCGACGGACACGATCTGGTTGCTATCTCCAAAGCGATTAACAAAGCCAAGAAAGCCAAAACCGGCAAACCGCAGCTGATCATCGCAAAGACGATCATCGGCAAAGGCATTGCCGAAGTGCAGGGCACGCAGAAGGGCCACGGCGAAGGCGGCGCAAAGTTCGTTGATGCTGCAAAGAAGGTCATCGGCCTGCCGGAGGGTACGCATTTCTACGTCAGCGATGACGTGCGTGCTTACTTCACCGAGCAGAAAGCGCGTCTCGATCGCCAATACAAGAAATGGCTCAAAAAATTCGAAGCGTGGAGCACAGCGAACCCCGAGAAAGCCACTTTGCTTGCCTCGCGGCATAACACTCCGAGCGCGGCGGCGCTGCTCGAAAAAATTCCGCTCTTCCCGGCCGACGCGAAACTCGCTTCGCGCGCTGCGGGCCGCGATGTTCTCCAACCGATCGCAGCCGAACTCCCGCTGTTCGTTTCGGGGAGCGCCGATCTCTACGGCTCGACGCTCAATTACATTGCCGGTCAACCTGACTTCGACAAAACCAATCGTGGCGGCCGCAACATCCGCTACGGCATTCGCGAACACGCGATGGCCGCGATCAACAACGGTATCGCCTACGACGGCATTTTCCGCACCTCCTGCGCGACGTTCCTCGTTTTCGCCGATTACTCCCGTCCTTCGATGCGCATCGCAGCGCTGGCCAAGCTCCCGGTTGTCTACATCTACACGCACGACTCGATCGGCGTGGGCGAAGACGGGCCGACGCACCAGCCGGTAGAGACTGTTTCGGGTTTGCGCGTGGTGCCGAACCTCGACGTGATCCGTCCAGCCGATCCGGAAGAAACCGCAGGCGCCTTTGCCGCGGCCGTCGAACGCACCGATGGCCCGACGCTGCTCGCGTTGACGCGCCAGAATCTGCCGATGCTGAACGAAATTCCTGCGCACGTTCGCCGCGCCGGTGTGTTGAAGGGCGCTTACGTCGCTCTTCAGGAAACAGCTCCGCTCACGCACATTTTGCTGGCCGCGGGCAGTGAAGTGCAACTGGCGCTCGCGGCTGCGAAAACGCTTGGCGCCGGCACACGCGTTGTGTCGGTTCCTTCTTTCGAGCGCTTCAACCGCCAGTCGGCTGAGTACAAGGAAAGCATTCTCCCGAAGGCGGTCCGCAAACGCGTGGCGATCGAAGCGGGCGTGACGGGTCTGTGGTACCAGTACGTCGGTTTGGACGGCAAAGTGGTCGGCATCGACCGCTTTGGCATCAGCGCCCCCGGCAACATGGTGTTCAAAGAGCTCGGCATCACGGCGGAGGCGGTAGTCGCTGCTGCGCAATCGCTGTAACGCTCTTACAAGTAAACGACTTCGAGGGTGGACCAATTTTTGGTCCGCCCTTTTTGTTAACCGCTGGAACCGGCTCTCTGACCGTTCGCACCGGAAGAGCTGTCTAGGTGGAGTTTGGACCATTTGTTGGGGCAAATTTCTAAGAACAAACTCTTGCGCTTTATATGATTAGCCTCCTAATTATCAGCTTCCTCATCGTATTTTTCCTGCCTTATGGCTCACCTGATTCCCAAGAACCTGCCTCGTTACGAATGTCTGAAAGAGGCAGCCCAACAATTTCCCGCGCTGGATCCCTCCGCGATGGAGGCGTATCTTCATCTGCTCAGCGCTGGAACGGAGTGTCTCGATTTCGGCCATGAATATTTGTCGGCGCACGGGGTTTCTTCGGGACGCTTCACGGTTCTCATGCTTTTGCTCAAGCGAAACGCCTGCGGTGAAAAAGGTGAGGTGGTCACACCGGCCGAGTTGGCCGATTGGGCCGGATGCACGCGCGCGACAATGACCGGGCTGATCGACACGCTCGAACGCGATAATCTGGTCAAACGCACGCCCGACGTGAAAGACCGCCGCATGCTCACCGTCAGCTTAACGCAAAAAGGAACCGCGCTGCTTCATCAAATGCTGCCAGGTCATTTCAAACGGATCGCCGATCTTATGGCGTGTCTTTCGGAGACTGAACGCAAAACACTGGTGCGCATCCTTGAAAAGGTAATCAGCCAGGCGGAAACCATGCAGGGGCGCAATCATGACGCGGTAAAAACCGCTTAAAGCGCGAAACCAAACTAATAAAAATCTCTAACACTCCTATTTTATGGCTAAGAAAATCCTCTTCACCGCTGCGGGACTAATTCTCGTCATAGGCTTTCTGGTCGGCACTAAGGCCGCTCAGATTTCCTCGATGATTGCGGCGTCCAAAAACGCCCGCCAACCGTCAGACGCGGTTGCCACCTTTGTCGCGAAAAAGGCGCAGTGGCGTCCTTCCGTCAGCGCCGTTGGTTCGGTCACCGCTGTGCAGGGCGTGACTGTGTCTGCGCAGATGGCGGGCAACGTGGCTGAGATCGCCTTCGAATCGGGTGCGATCGTAAAGCAGGGCGACTTGTTGCTCCGTCTCGACACATCCGTCGAAGAAGCACAGCTCCGCGCGGCAGAAGCCGCCGTGGCGCTCGCAAAACTCAATATCGAACGCGCTCAGGATTTGCTTCAGAAGACCAGCATCTCCCAATCCGAATTCGACGCCGCTGACGCGCAGTTCAAGCAGGCGAGTGCGCAGGCCGACAACATCCGCGCCGTCATTTCAAAGAAAACGGTGCGCGCGCCGTTTGCTGGCCGCCTCGGTATTCGTCTCGTCAACCTTGGCCAGACGCTAAAGGAAGGCGAGGGCATCGTTTCCCTCCAGTCGATGGATCCGGTTTATGTGAACTTCTTCGTGCCGCAGCAACAACTCGCGTCCACCGCCGTGGATCAAGACGTGAATGTCACTTCCGACGCTGCACCTGGGAAAACGCTGAGCGGTAAAGTCACCGCGATTGCGTCCGAGATCGACGCCGCCACGCGCAACGTGAAAATTCAGGCCACGCTCGCCAACGCCGAAGGGCTGCTGCGCCCCGGCATGTTCGTTAACGTAAACGTTTTTGAAACTGCTGCGCGCGAAGTCACGATTGTGCCTGCGACCGCGGTGATTTTTGCCTCTTACGGAAACTCGGTCTTTGTCGTGGAAAAAGGACAGGACGGTGCGCTGGTCGCCAAGCAGCATTTCGTGCAATTGGGCGAACGCCGCGGCGACTTTGTTGAAATCACCCAGGGAGTCGAAGCGGGTGCCGAGGTGGTTTCCACAGGTGCTTTCAAACTGCGTAACGGGTCGCCGGTGAACGTCGACAACTCCAAAGTTCCGGCTGCGTCGGAAAATCCGAAGCCCGCTGACGCCTGATCCAACGGACCGCAACGAAGCGTCCGCATCAAAACATGAAAACGCAAAATTCTGCTTTCACGGATATTTTTATCCGGCGCCCCGTGTTGGCTATCGTAGTCAACCTGGTGATCATCGTCGCCGGTCTCCAAGCTTACCGCACGTTAACGGTTCGGCAATATCCACGCAACGAAAACGCCGTCATCACGGTTACAACCGCCTACGTGGGCGCGAACGCCGACTTGGTGCGTGGGTTTATAACCACGCCGTTGGAGCGCGTGGTGGCTTCGGCTGAAGGTATCGACTATCTCGAATCGAACAGCGCTCAAAGCGTTTCGACGATCAAGGCGCACCTGAAGCTAAACTACGACGGCAACAAGGCTCTTGCTGAAATCAGCACGAAGGTCGATCAGGTCCGCGGCGATTTGCCGCAGGGGTCTGAAGTGCCGATCCTGACGATTGAGACAGCTGACTCGGCGATCGCCGCCGCCTACTTGCGGTTTAGCTCTCAATCGCTGGCCGCCAATCAGATCACCGATTATCTCACGCGAGTGGTTCAACCGCGCCTTTCTGCGGTCGCGGGTGTACAGCGCGCCGATATTCTCGGCGGGCGCACGTTTGCGATGCGCGTCTGGTTGAAAGCAGATCGTATGGCTGCGCTGAATATCAGCCCTGCCCAGGTGCGAGCTGCCCTCGCGGCTAACAATTACCTGTCCGCGGTCGGCCAGACCAAAGGCTCACTCATTTCGGTGAACCTCACGGCCAACACCGATTTGCGGAGCATTGAGGATTTCAAACAGTTGGTGATTCGCCAGCAAAACGGAGCCATCGTTCGCTTGTTGGACGTTGCCGATGTGGTGCTCGGCGCCGAAAATTACGACGTCGACGTGCGGTTTACGGGCGAACCCTCCGTCTTCATTGGTGTATGGGCGCTGCCAAACGCGAACACGCTCGACGTCATCAAAGGTGTCCGTGCTGAAGTGGAAGGCATTCAGCGCGACTTGCCTGTGGGCATGACCGCAGGCTTCGCTTATGACTCTACGCGTTACATCGAAGACGCGATTCACGAGGTTTACCATACGCTCGGTGAGACGTTGCTCATCGTGGTGGTTGTGATCTTCCTCTTCCTCGGGACTTTCCGGTCGGTGTTGGTTCCGGTTATCGCGATTCCGGTTTCGCTCATTGGCGCGATCTTCCTCATGCAGGTATTCGGATTTTCCATCAACCTGCTCACACTGCTTGCAGTCGTGCTGTCGGTGGGCCTCGTGGTCGACGACGCGATTGTCGTTGTCGAAAACGTGGAGCGCCATTTGTCGATGGGACAATCGCCGGTCGACGCTGCGCTCGCGGCTACGCGCGAACTCGTTGGCCCGATCATCGCGATGACGATCACTCTCGTGGCAGTGTACGCTCCGATCGCCATCTCCGGTGGTCTTACTGGTGCGTTTTTCCGCGAGTTCGCATTCACGCTCGCTGGTGCCGTTTTGATTTCTGGCGTCGTCGCTCTGACGCTTTCGCCCGTGATGTCTTCCAAGCTGTTGCGCGCCGATGAGAGCGAGCATGGTTTAGCGGGCAAAATCACCCGAGGCTTCGATAGGTTAAAAGACAGATACGCGGGCGCGTTGGACCTAACGCTGCGTTCGCGTCCGTTCATTTATACGGCTTGGATCACGCTTTCGCTGTTGGTTTTCCCGATGATCATGCTGTCGCCGAAGGAACTCGCACCCGCGGAGGACCAAGGATTTCTATTTGGTATTGCTGAGACTCCTGCGAATTCCACCGTTGATCAATCGATCTTCTTTAACCAACAGGTTTTCGATGCGTTCAAAAGCCTTCCAGAGTTTGGTTACTCGTTCCAACTCGCGCAGCCGACCAACGCGATCGGCGGCTTGATCCTCAAGCCGTGGAGTGAGCGCAGTCGAACCGCTGCACAGATCCTACCTGATATCCAAGCGAAGGTTTCCAAGATCACCGGCTTCCGTGCGAACGTCGTCAATCGTCCGGCTCTTCCCAGCGGCGGCCAATTTCCCGTTGAGTTTGTGATCGCTTCGACTGCCGAACCAGAGCGCATCGTCGAATTCGCTAAGCAGCTCCAGCAGAAAGCCGTTGAAAGCAAAAAATTCTTTTTCCCGCCTCTGATCGACGTGAAGTTCGACCAGCCGCAAATGGAAATCGACATCGATCGCGACAAGGTCGCGTCGCTCGGCCTGAACCTCCAGCAGATCGGCCAGGACATTGCGATCGCGGTGGGCGGCAATTACGTGAACCGCTTCAATATTGAAGGCCGCAGCTACAAGGTTGTGCCGCAAATCAAGCGCGTCGAACGCCTCAACGCGGAGCAGTTGATGGATATTTATGTCACCGGGCCTAATGGACAGCTGGTTCCGCTCGGCACGGTTGCGTCGCTCAAGCAGACCGTCCAACCGCGTACGCTCAACCGTTTCCAACAGCTAAACGCCGTGAAGATTTCCGGCATGAGCGCACTTTCGCTGGATGAAGCGCTGAAGTTCCTCGAAGATGAGGCAGCTAAGATTCTGCCGAAGGGTTACGTGATCGATTATACCGGTGAATCACGTCAGCTCAGAAAAGAAGGTGGCAACAGCGCGTTCGTCCAAACGCTCGGGCTGGCCTTTATTCTAATCTTCCTGGTGCTGGCGGCGCAGTTTAACTCATTCCGCGATCCGTTTATCATCCTCCTCGGGTCGGTGCCTTTGGCGATGTTTGGCGCTTCGATCTTCACGTTTCTGAAGCTGCCGAACCCGAACATGAGCTTCTTCACGTCGGGCTGGACAACCACGTTCAACATCTACACGCAGGTTGGTTTGGTGACGCTGGTCGGACTCGTTTCGAAAAACGGTATTTTGATCGTGGAGTTCGCCAACGAGCTTCAACGCCAAGGCCGTTCTAAAACTGAAGCGGTGCGCGAGGCGGCGTTGACTCGTCTTCGCCCGATCCTGATGACCAGTGCGGCGACGGTCTTTGGTCACTTCCCCTTGACGCTGGTGAGTGGTGCAGGTGCCGCTGCGCGTAACTCCATCGGCTTGATTGTTGTCGGTGGCATGAGTATCGGCACGCTGTTCACGTTGTTTGTGGTGCCTTCGCTTTATGTTTTGATCGCTAAAGATCACAACGCGGCAAAGCGGAGTGAGGAAACCGCCAAAGCACCGGTTGAGTCGCACGTCGTCCCGAAGAAAGTCTACACTTCCTAATATGAAACCATCGCCCTTCAAAATTGCGCTTTTAGCGTTGCTGGTGGCTGCGCCTCTGGCGGCATTGGCCGAGCCGGAGCCGAATCGCGAGGTGCCGCCGCGCCTTGATCTGCCCGGTGCGCTGCAATTCGCGTTGGAAAACAACTTCGCGATCCGTCAGGCACGCGAGCGCATTAAACAGCAGGAAGGCCTGCTCGTCGAAATCCGCGCGCGGAGCATTCCGAACGCGTCGGTCGATTACTATTATTCGAAATTCGCCAAGAGCCGTTTGGAACCGTATCAACGGTTCACCGACCAGGACTGGGCGGTGGATTTTACCGTGTCGCAGGCGGTGTTTGCGGGCGGTGCGATCAGTTCTTCGATCGGCGCGCAGAAGCTTCGTCGCGAGGCGGCGCTGTTGGAGTTGCGTTCCGTGGTCAACAACTCGCTCTTTGCTGTGCGCACCAAGTTCTATTCGGTGCTTCTGGCAAAACGTAAGGTCGCGGTTGCCGAACAGTCTCTGAAACTGTTGGAAGAACAGCTGAAGACGGTGAAAGACCGCTACGAGGCCGGCACGCTTTCCAAGTTCGACCTGCTGCGTGCACAAGTAGCAGTGGCGAACGGTAAGCCCATGCTGATTCGCGCGAAGAACGCGTTTCGCATCTCGATCGAGGAGCTTCGCCAGGTCCTTGGTTTCACCGCAACCAATCAGGAGAACGTGGCGAAAGTGCCGGAGTTTCTTGGCGAGCTGACCTATGAGCCCACGTCCATCGAGTTGGCGACGGCTTTGGAGGCTGCCCGTGCCAATCGGCCGGAGTTGCAGCAGCTCTACAAACTGGAACAGGCTGCGGACAAAAGCTTGAGCGCTGCGAAAGGTAATTATTGGCCGTCGTTGGGCGTTGGCGCTGGCTATCAGGTCAAAAAATCATCCGCGGACAATGAATTGGATCACACCCGCGACGGATGGTCGGTTGGTGTGCAGGGTAGTTGGGCTGTTTTTGACGGACGGGCGACCGCAGGACGCGTGGCGCAGGCGCGTTCGGCACTGGCCCAGATGAAACTTACCACCGCCGAGCAGCAACTGGCAATCGATGTGGAAGTGCGTCGCGCGCATTCCACGTTGCAGGAAGCAGCCGAACTGGTGACTTCCTCCAAAGCGGTGGTGGAGCAGGCCGAAGAAAGCGAACGTCTCGCCAAAGCTCGTTTCTCTGCAGGCACGGCCACGCAACTCGACGTTTTGCAGGCCCAGGTCGCTCTGACCGAGGCGCGCACCAACGAGGTGGAAGCGCTCTACAACCACACGGTGGCGCTGGCCAGCTTGCGCAAAGCGATGGGCGCGGCAGACGCACAGGCTCCGCAGTCGTAAGCTTATTTGAGGAGACGCGGTTCCGGCGAAAGAGTCGGAACCGCAGTTTGGCGGTTACGGCTTTGACTTCGTGAGGTGGCTTTCGCATTTTCGCAACATTCTGGAGGTTGGTGCGTCTAACCACCCACTTCCCCTTTGTTCATGAAGCGTCTTCGGCCGATTCTTTGGGGAGTTGCCATTTTGGTGACTCTCTTGGTTGTGGTTGTTGTCCTGGCTTTCAACTCGTCCGTCCAGACGTGGGCGACTCGCCGCGTACTCGCGGAGCAACACGAGATGAAGGCGGGCGTTGGCAAGGTTGACGCAGGCCTCAAGGTCACGCAGCTCACCGATATCGCTGTCGAGAAGCCGGGATTCGCGCTGAAAATGCCCTCGCTGCTCATCGAAATGCCGTTGATGTCGGCGGCCGGAAAAACCGTTTCGGTCAAACGGCTGGTGGCGAAAGGCTGGCGTATTGATCTGTCCGCGCCCAAATCCTCAGACGGGAAGCCGCTTGGCTTAGGTAATTCCTCTGGCTCGGAGCCACGTCCCGGTGACGCGAATGCTGTGAGTATCCCGCGAGATTTTAGTTTCGATGGTGTGCTTCGGCTGATCAATTTGCCCGTGGATTTTTCCCTCGATCAAATTGATATGGAGGGAGAAATTTTTTTCCGCGTGGAGCCGAACAAGGAGCCTGCACGGGCAGTGGTGCGGATTACCGGCGGCAACTTAGGCGTGGGGAGCGAAGGCCGTTTTACTTGCTCTGCACAAATATCGCTGCCCGATCCGCAGGCGCCGGTATCGAAATTGGAATTCGAAAGCACCGTTGTTGCGCGAATGGACTCGCCGCGAACGTTCGAAAAGTTCACGGCGGAGTCTCGGGTGCGCGCCTCGGGTTCACAGTTTCCAGACGGTGCTACGCTTCAGTCGTCCATCGTTCTGAACGGTGGATCAAAAGGAGAATCCTACGTCGCCTCGCTCCAAACACAGGTGGGCGGAGCGCTCAAAAACCTCTTTAGATTGGATGCGGCCTTTCCGTTTGGCGCAGCATCTCTTTCGGGGCGATGGAAATTGGATGTCGATAACAAGGACATATTGCCGTTTGCGCTGGGGCTCGCGTTGCCTGTGTTTGCGGCGACGGGAGAGGGGGCGTTCGAATCGGACAGCATGTTCAAATCCGTTCACGCCGGTGGAACGATTGACGCCACAGCGGAGCAACTCGCGGTGCTCCTTCCACAACTGGCCGCCGTAGGTAAAATCCGCACCCAGCTTGATTTTGACCTGCTAAAACAGGGCTCAGCGCTCCGCGTTGAACGCTTTGCAGCCAGCGTGGCCGGCAACAAACCGATAGCCTCCGTCCAGGCGCTTCAAAAATTTGAGTACGACCTAAAGGCACGAACCATCAAAGTGAACGACGCCTCGGCGGAGTTGTTGCGGCTCACCCTGCACGGGCTGCCACTGACGTGGATACAGCCGTTGGTTAAAGACGTGGCGATTTCGGGGGATGATGTGCGGGGCGAATTTTTCGCGAGTGCGCGCAACGACGGCTTCGCTATCCGTCCGTCAGCTCCAATTTCGATCAGTAATTTGAGTCTCGCCCAAGCGGGAAGGCCTTTGGTGCGGGCGGTGGAGCTTTCGATCAAAGTGGCGGCCGACTCTTCCCAACAAGGCTGGCAAGTCGAGGTGGCGGACTTCGTGGCGCGCAGCGGTCCGGCCACGCTCGTCATGGCAAACTTCAAGGCCGGCCAGCCCGCAGGTTCAGGCGAGCCGATCAAGGTAGCGGGGCAGTTCGAAGCCAATCTGCCCGCCTTGCTGGCCCAACCAGCAGCCAGAGACTACGCTGGTCTTTTGAACGGCGGCGTCGTCAAAACGGAATTTTCTGCGAATTTGGATGGGACGAAACAGATTTCCGCGGCGATCGAAGTGGTGAATCTCTCTTCGGAAAAGGTCGAAAAGCTGCCGAAGCTGCAGGCGAACGTAAGAGCGGATAT
Organism: Nibricoccus sp.; assembly: GCA_047600805.1. Lineage (GTDB taxonomy): Bacteria > Verrucomicrobiota > Verrucomicrobiia > Opitutales > Opitutaceae > JADKHC01. The sequence continues at coordinate 1,525,360 of JASGKG010000001.1, read as the reverse complement.
CAAGCCAGATGGAAAAATTCAGGCGCAGGTCCCGATCGTTCTCGACACCGCCAGCCGAAAGTCCGATGTGGAACTCGGCGCTCGGATCGACCAGTCAAACGGGCTCAACATCGAAGCCGATGTCGTGAGCAACACGATCTACGTGCAGGACCTAAAGCCGTTGCAGGCGCTGGCTGCCGCGTTGCGGCCGACACAGAACCAGCCAGCCACCCAACCAGCCAAAGCTCCTAAGGGTGAGCAGAACCGCGGAAACGGCGGTTCCACGTCGACTGCGCCGGATCGCGTTCCATTTTGGAATGCCTGCACCGGTCAGCTAAAAGTCGCATTGAAGGAAATCGTCTACTCATCGGACGTAAAGGTGAGCAACGTGAACGGACTGGTGAAGATCGACGCCGGCACCGTCACCATCGATGGTATCAAAGCGGAGTTTGGTGGTGCTGCCGAAGCCACTCTTCAGGGTAAAATGAATTTCGACGGCAAGGCGGCCGATCCGTATACGTTTGATGGTTCGGCAACGGTCACGGGGTTCGACCCGGCGCCGTTCTTCAAAGCGGCTAATCCGCAGAAAGCGCCGACGGTCGAAGGAAAATTTGACGTTTCCAGCAAGCTCTCAGGCTCGGCGCCGAACGCGGCCTTGCTGGCGAGCAAGATCAAGGCTGACCTGAACATGACGAGCCGCGGGGGAGTCTTCCGCGGGCTGGCGCTGCCAAGTTCTTTCGCCGAGCGCTTTCAAGGAAAGTCGGGGAACTTGCTAAGCAGCATCACGGGTGCGGTCGGTGCGCTTGCCGGTGGCAATCGGACAGCGAGCGCCGCCTCTGCAGCGGTGGAGCTAACCTCTCTGCTGGCAGCGATCCCCTTTGACCAATTAAACCTCCAGCTTTCGCATGACGCTGCTGCGGCTCTCACGAACGTTCAGGACTTCACACTGATCTCTCCGACGATTCGTTTGAACGGCAACGGCTCCATCCTTCAGCAACAGGGCGTTCCCTTGTTGAAACAGCCACTTACCGCCCAGATTTCCCTGAGCTCGCATGGGCACATCGCCGAACTCTTTGGCAAACAAGGCATGTTGCAGGGCGGGGCGGACCCGTTGGGATATTACCCGCTGTTTGCTCCTATCAAATTGGACGGCACGCTTTCCGAAATTGGTAACGAAGCTTTAACCAATCTTTTTTTACAGAAACTGCTGAGTAATTCCGCCGGGCCGCTGAGCAATCTCTTTGGGAAGTGAGCCATCAGTGCCTGCGGATTGAAAGCTGGCCGTTGGTGAGAAATCGTCCTAGGGTTCGTTCGTGATTTCCACCATCACATTTCGCAACTTCAAGGCTCTGCGGAACACGAGCCTGACACTGTCGCCGTTTAATCTCGTGGTGGGGCCTAATGGTTCGGGGAAGACGAGCCTGATCCAGGCACTGTTGCATCTGCGCGGGCTCACGAAGCTGCCGATTCGCGATGCGCACGGCACGGTGCCGCCGATCGCGAGCCCGGAAATCGATTTTCGTTTTGCACCGCCTTTTGAAGAACTTGGCGTGAAGATGTCGTGCTCTACCGACTTCGTGTGCGATCTGTTGAAGGTGAGCAGCCCGTCGCCTGAATTGTGGTCTCAGGCCATGGCGGAGATTTTGCGGATTCGCAGTTACCTTTTTGACCACTACGCCATGGCCGAGCCGGTGTTTCACGACAAGGGCGGTGAACTTGCGGGAAACGGCGCGAATCTGGCCGCTGTGCTCGCGCGATGGAAAAACGGCCAACGCGCGGACTTCGATCGACTGGAAGCTGAGTTTTGCCGCATGCTCACGGAGTTCGAAGGACTTGAGTTCGTGCATCAATCCGACGGACGCGTTGCTCTGGCTGCGCGGCTGATCGGCGGCGAACGGGTGCTCGCGGACAGCATGTCTCAAGGCACGCTCTACACCATCGCGATCCTCACGCTGGCGTTTGATCCGACGCCCCCTTCGCTGATCTGCATCGAGGAGATCGATCGGGGGATACATCCGCGTCTCCTCCGTGATATTCGCGACGCGTTCTACCGGCTGAGCCATCCGGAATCGTTTGGCGAGAACAGGCGCTCCGTACAAATCGTGGCGACTACGCACTCGCCGTATTTGTTGGATCTTTTCAAAGACCATCCAGACGAAGTCGTCATCGCGCAAAAAGAAGGGCAGGAGGCGCGTTTCGAACGGTTAGTAGATCGGCCCGATTATCAGGAGCTGCTCAGTGAGGGGCCGTTGGGTGACATTTGGTTTTCAGGGATTTTGGGAGGGGTGCCGCAAGAAAAGTCGCCGGAGGAACCGCGGTGATGTTGGCGAATGATTCTTTTTTCGGCTCCGTGTCGATGTTAGCGACATGAAGCTCGCGATCCTCAGTGAGTCTCCGGCCGACGAAGCTGCGCTTCGCGTTTTAATTGAGGGTGTACTGGGTGAACCAATACAGCTGGTGCAGTCGTCTTTGCGGGCCCGCGGCTGGCCCTCCGTGGCGCAAGTGATGCCAGCAGTCTTGAGGCATTTGCACTTCAACACCGATGCTGAAGGGCTCGCGGTCGTGGTCGATGCTGACGACTCCGTTGTCCATACCGACGTTCACGAAGCGCCTGGATATTTTCATCCGCACTGCCGACTTTGTCAGTTGCGAGCCGTTCATCGACAGACCGTAAAGCGACTGCCTCCTGCCCGAGGCCGTCAACGCGTGTTGCGAGGAGTAGGTGTCGCGGTGCCGGCGATCGAGGGTTGGTACCTCTGTGGCCGAGATGCAGCCGTGACGGAAATGGCCTGGCTGAACGGCCAGGCAGCTGGCAAGGCGCCTTATCTCCGGCACGAGTTAAAATTGCGCGTTTACGGCACTGAACGCCCCTCGCTCCCTCATGAAATAAGCTGTGCGTTGATTGAGGCGCGGAGGCACGCTCGCGACACGCGTCGGCTGGAGAATGACTTCCCTGGATTCCGCGCCTTGGCTGACGATGTGCGAGGGTGGCGGAAACCTGAAGCCGGCGCCCCCTAGGGAAAACAGCGGTCTTTACGCCTAAAGTCAGACGTTGCGATTTCCTGGAAAATTTTCAATTTACGCGATGTCGCCAGCATCCCTGTCTTTCGAAAAAGCGCGTTGTTAACCTCACTCAGTTTCCCCGGAAACACCTCGGTTTTGATTGTGATTTTTTCGTAGCTCGTTCGTCTAGCGCGTCGCTTTCAAATGTCTTTACGCCGTTCGCTTCTTCCGTGGCCGCTCGAAGTCCTCGTCGGTCTGCTCTCGCTCGCCCTTTATAGGGTGAAAGTGATTGGTCGTGAAAATATCCCGGCTGAGGGCGGAGTTTTGGTTTTGCCCAACCATCTCTCATACGTCGACGCGATCATCCTTCAGATTGCCTGCCGCCGTCGCCTTCGTTTCGTAGCGTACGAACGGCTTCGTCAAAATTGGTTTTTCGAACGGGCGCTGCGTTACAGCGGAGCCATCGTGATTTCGCCTCAAGCGCCGCTGGACAGCACTCGGCGGGTGCTCAAAGCGCTCAAAGCAGGCGAAGCGGTCTGCATTTTTCCTGAAGGAGACATTTCTCGCACGGGGCAGCTCATGGAGATCCGCCGCGGGTTTGAACTCGTCGCGCGGAAGGCGGGCGTGCCGGTCGTTCCGGTTGCGCATGACGGAATTTGGGGTTCGGTTTTTTCGTTTTCTGGAAGCCGCTACCTTTTCAAATCGCCACGTTTGAAACCCACGCACGTTTGTGTGTGCATCGGCGGACCGATTGCTCCCGAACTAGCCAACGCTGCGCGAGTCAGGCGCGAACTACTTGATCTTGGCTCAGTCGCTTTTAACGAGCGTCCCGTGCTACAGCGGCATCTTGGCAGAGAAGTGGTGCGCTCGCTCGCGAAACGCCCAGGGCACGTCGAGCTCGTGGACCGCACGACGGAGCGGAGAGCTCTGACCGCAGGCCGGCTGTTAGCGGTGGCCGCAGCGCTCTCACGCCGTATTCGGAAAAACATTCCCGAGAAACGAGTCGGCATCGTGCTTCCACCAGGAGCAGGTGCTTCCATTGCCAATCTAGCAGTGGTTTGTGCAGGCAAAATACCGGTCAACCTCAACTTCACCGCCGGGCGAAGTGCGGTGGAGTCGAGTATCGCGATGGCAGGAATTTCTACGGTCATTTCTGCCGAGGCGATGAAGTCCAAGTTCCCGCAGTTTCCGTGGCCAACGAAGACGCTGGACGTGAAAGACGAGATTCTCGCCGTCGGCAAGCCGCGTATTCTGTGCTGGATGGTCCTGGCTCGCGTGCTACCAAACCAACTTCTGCCGGTTCTGCTCGGAATTCCGAAAAAAGGCGGCGACGAAGAAGCCGGGCTTTTGTTTACGAGCGGTAGTTCGGGCGAACCAAAGGGCGTGGTGTTGACCCATCGCAACATCTTGGCCAACTGCTGGCAGATTTCCTCGCTATCGATTCTTCCGGACTCCGCGACGATTTTGGCATGCCTGCCCGTGTTTCACAGCTTTGGTTCAACCATAACGGTTTGGTACGTGATGTTGCGCGGCTGTCGGACGATCACCGTCCCGAGCCCGCTGGATACAAGAAAGATCATCGACGCGATTCGTGACGAATCTGCCACCGTGCTGATCGGCGCGCCGTCGTTTCTGCGGCCCTTGTTGAAAAAAGCAGAGCCAGGTGAATTGCGCTCGCTCGAGCTTGTCGTGTCAGGAGCGGAAAAAATGCCCCTCGAACTCCACGACGCGTTCATGGATAATCTCCATATCGAACTGATGCAGGGATACGGGATGACCGAGACAACACCCGTAGCCAACGTCAATCAGCCCGATCCTCCGCTGACGATTGAAACGGCGGAATACCAGCCTGGCAAACGCCTGGGCTCGGTCGGTCGCATGCTGCCGGGTCTCACCGCCCGTATCATTGATCCCGATACACACGACGACTTGCCGTTGACGGAAACGGGAATGCTGCTGCTGCGGGGCGCAAACGTTTTCACCGGTTACTTGAACGATCCTGAGAAGACGGCCGCTGCGTTTCGCGACGGCTGGCTCGTGACCGGCGACCTGGCGCGTTTCGACGAAGCAGGTTTTTTGTACATTGAGGGACGCCTTTCGCGCTTTGCGAAGATCGCGGGCGAAATGGTGCCGCTGGCCACCATCGAAGAAAAACTCTCGGAAGGCTTGGGCTGGGATCAATTGGAGGCGCCGAAAGGTGTGCTTACGACCGTGCCAGATCCCGCGCGTGGAGAGTCTTTGGTGCTGCTGACCACGGAGGATATCACGGTAGAACAAGTTCGCGACACGCTCGTCCGCGCCGGTTTGCCGAACCTATGGATACCTAGAACGATTCTTCGGCTGGAAGCGGTCCCGATCCTTGGAACGGGCAAGACGGATCACCGCAGTTGCCGGGAAATCGCGCTGGCCGCCAGCAACGGAAAGCTGCCGGACGGAGTAGATCTGATCGGAATGGCCCTGCAGCGGTAAGGGCCGTCAGAACGGAAATTCGCCCGTTGGCACGGGCGCCGTGGCCTTTTTTTCCACGAGCTTTTCAGCTTCTGCGTGGACTGACCGACCGGTGACTACGATCGCTTTCACGGGACGAACTGGGCAGGCGTACTCACAGGCGCCGCAGCCAATGCATAATTTCTGATTCAGAACGGGCAAACGTAGATTCTCCCGGAACGGAACAGTTGTCACCGCCTTGGTTGGGCAGTGTTCGGAACACGCGGCGCAATCGGTGCCGTTAATTTCTACGACACATCTCGATTGATAAAAGTCGGCCACGCCGATCTGCGCCGTTTGTTTTTTCGCCAAATCGAGCAATTCTATAGCGCCATCCGGACAGACTTGGCCGCAGCGATTGCATTCAAAAAGACAATACGCCGAAGAGTATTTGAGCTGAGGTTTAAAAATGCCCTCGACGCCGTATTCCATGAGCGCGGGCTGCAACACGTGAGTGGGGCAGGCACTGACGCAGAGTTGGCACCCTGTGCACTGGTCGAGAAAACGGCTGACACTTTGCGAGCCCGGCGGACAAACGGCGCGGCTGGCAGCGCCTTGCTGAGCCAATGTGGAGGTTTCTGGTGACTTTGGTTCGGCACGTGCGATAGCGGCGAGCGCCGTGGTTCCCAAAATTCCACTCGCCACCGCTCCGAGAAAATTGCGGCGATCCAGATCTGTGGCGGCATCGCGCTTGGCAGGGTTGGTGGGTGAACCCTTGGTGCTGCCAGAGGGTTTAGGGTTAGGCGACCAGCTAAAACGATATTTAACTCCATGCTCCTCGCACGCGCCGATGCAATTATAGCAAGCGACGCAGCGTGAGGCGTCGATCTCACCATTGCGGAGATCGATGCATTGAGCCTTGCAGCTACGCAGACAATCGCCGCATTTCGTGCAGGCATTTTTGTCGATCGTGATGCGGAAAGCTGCGAATCGAGAAACAAATCCCAGCACCGTGCCGACGGGGCAAACGGTGTTACAGTAGAGTCGACCGCGCAGGGCAGACATCACGACGATAACCGTCAAAAACGCGGCGGGGAAAATCAGAAGCCCGGCACTGGCCCACGCGGGATCGACGCGGTAAAGGTTCTGGAAGCCCCAGGCGTTCGCCGTGCCTACAATCGCGTTGTTCGCAACGGTGAGAAGCGGACGGAAGAGCATCGAGACGATCCGTCCGAAATTGCTGTAAGGGTCCAAGAGAGAAAGCGTGAATCCCACCCATCCAGCGAGGCAGGCCACAACTGCTCCCCAGAGGAAAACCTGGCGGACCTTGTTGAACGCTTTTGAATAGGGTAGGAACCGCTTTTTGCGGCTGAACCAATGCTTTGCGCGAAGTACGATATCCTGCAGGATTCCTAGCGGACAAATCGCGGAGCAGTAAATCCGACCGATGAGAGCTGCGGCAACAATTCCGCCCGTGAGAATCACCGCGCCAACGCCGCCTGCGAAAACGCTGACGAGTGCTGGCACGAATTGCGCATGTGCAAGAACGTGGCCCAACATCTTGGGGGAAAACCCGCGAAAATCGACAAACGCGATCGTGAGCCCGCTAAAGACAAGAATCGCGAGCGCAACGCGCCCAAATTTGAGAAGATTGTGCCGCACAAATTAGGCGAGCTTGTGGCGACGAATGTCGGCGTTTTCCAAGTCCATGCGACCGAGCCCCATCTCGTGTGCGATCTTCACGTGGGTGATTGTTCCGGGGTTATGCCCGAGCAATTTGGCTGCGGCAGCATCGACGGTGACAATGTCGGTCGAAGCGAGGAGCGCCTTCATTTCGACGCAGTCCTCCACCGACTTTCCCCGGGGGCCGTTGCGCACCATCGGATGGTAGGCGTCGATCACGTTGAAAGCGGGTTGTTTCAAAGTGAGGATGTCGGCGATGCACTGATGCAAGTCCGTGCGGTGCCAGATTCCGCGGTCCCAAACGACGCCCATGAGGTTCTTCATGCAGGCGGTCATCTGGGTCGAGTGATGATGTTTCAGAACGGGTACGTTTATAAACACGTCACTGTCCAAGATGAGCGAGTGAATCTTCGCGCTCTTCAGTTTCACGCCGTTAGGTATTTCGACTTGGCGGTAGAGAGTTTCATCTTTGCCGCTGACGACGACGGCCCCGGCATCCTGCGCGGCTTTTTCGATGCCGCTGTTGACGTAGGTTTCGCGCCAAGCATCGCAGGTGTTGTCGAAGACACTCACGGATTTTGCTCCTGCAGCGAGACACACGGTGACAAGTCGAGCGACGATCGTGGGGTGGGTGTTGGCTCCGCGTTCGGGCGTCGCGTTCCATCCGATGTTCGGTTTGATCACGACGGTTTGGCCCGGTTTGACGAAACGCGCGATTCCACCGAGCTCCGCAAGCGCTTTGTCGAGCATCGCCACGCGCTCGCCATCGCGTACCGCCACAAGCAGCGGCTTGGGGCCGAGCGGGCGTGCGGACTTCTGTTGGGTGGGTGACGTTGGTTCCTGCGAAGGAGGCGCGTCTGGCTTCAGCTCGGCGCCGAAAAGGGAATTGATATTGGCGAGGGAAAGAGTAGCGCCAACAGCGAGACTGGTCTTTACGAAATCGCGACGAGTTTTCATGTGAGATTTTGAGGCGTGTAACTAAGCCGTAGCCCCTGCCTAAAGGATTTAGACAAGGCGAAATGCGCGTAAGAAAAGCGCACGCCTAGGTTTACTCCGCCCGCGAAGAATCTCCCGCGCACTCCTTGCCAAACAGTGAGCAAAAATTGCGAAAAACGCCGTCGATCAGGCGATGCTTCCGCAGCCAGCGCCTTCAGTTGAAGACGCGTGAGAACAACGCTGGCGCCTTCGTTCTAGCTTTCGAGAATCTGATCGATCAACGCGAGTTCGCTCGAGGCAAACGACAGATTTTTCACCGCGCCGAGATTGTCGTCGATTTGACTGACTTTGCTCGCTCCGATCAAAGCCGTCGTGACGGCTGGCTGGCGAAGGACCCAAGCCAGTGCCATCTGCGCCAGCGTTTGTCCGCGCTCCTTGGCGAGGGTGTCGAGGCGATGAGTCTTCGCGAGCAGTTCAGGCGTGATCTGATCTGGCTTAAGGAAACGCGGATCGCGCACCGCGCGTGCGTCGGCGGGCAGGCCGGCGAAATAGCGGTTCGTCAACATACCTTTGGCGAGCGGCGAAAACACAATCGCGCCAATACCCTCGCGCAGCAGCACCTTGAAGAGACCCTGCTCGGGTACACGTTCTAGCATGCTGTAACGCGGTTGATGAATAAGACACGGAGTGCCAAGGCGGCGGAGAATCGAGGCTGCGCGTGACGTCTGCTCGGGATTGTAATTGGAAAGGCCAGCGTAAAGCGCTTTTCCCGAACGAACGGCTTGATCTAAAGCCCCCATCGTCTCGTCGAGCGGCGTTTCGGGATCCGGTCGATGGCTGTAGAAAATGTCGACGTAGGGAAGTCCCATCCGTTTCAGGCTTTGATCCAGGCTGGCCAGCAAATACTTTCTCGAGCCCCAATTGCCGTAGGGACCGGGCCACATGTCATAGCCGGCTTTTGTGGAGATGATCAGCTCATCCCGATGTGCCGACAGCTCTTCGCGCAAGACGCGGCCGAAGGTGTCTTCGGCAGAACCGGGCGGTGGCCCGTAGTTGTTCGCGAGGTCGAAGTGGGTGATGCCCGAGTCGAACGCGTGGAGAATCAGCGCGCGCGAGTTGGCGTAATCGTCGACCGCGCCAAAATTATGCCACAGGCCGAGCGAAAGCAGCGGAAGTTTCACGCCGGAGCGTCCACACGTGCGATAAAGGTCGCTGTTGTCGTAGCGGGTCGGAGCGGGCTGGTGTGACATGATTCGAACGTAGTGAAAAATTTCTCGCTGTCGCGCCGGAAGTTGCCGGAGCGTCAACCCCGGAGATCTGCGTCGTGTTGGAGTGCGGAGAGCAGAAAGGGCAAGCGGAACCGCCGGTCGTGCTTTTACCAGTCAGACGAGAACTGGCAGTGCCCGGAAGCAACTTGAAACACGGTTTCGTTACCGGTGCGTGATGTTTCGGTTACCCATTCGCGGAGTTTCGGATCGACGAACTGCGCGTTTCGGCCGGGCATTCGCACCGTGGCGGTCGCATTTGGCGGCACCAGAACATCCAAAAGGAACCGGCCGTTTTCGATGCGCCATTTCACCGCAATGCGTCCGCGCGGCGACTCGTGGCTCGCCTTCGCCCAAGTGATATCGCCGGTAGGGTGAGGTTGAATCAGTATATTTTTGAAGCCCGGTGACTGTGGGTCCGGCGTTATGCCGGTGAGATCGCCGTAAAACCATTCCATGATTTGGCCGAGCATGAAATGATTTTGGGAGGCGCCGCGTTCTGCGTTCCAAGCCTCAGCTAGGCTGGTGCATCCGTGCGCGAGTTGGTAGCCGTAGCCGGGCTTTTCCGACTGGCTGTTGATGCGAAAAATGACGTCGGAGCGGCCTCCCTCAGCGAGCGCTTTGAGGAGGTAGCGGTAGCCGATATCTCCGGCGGTCACGGCGTAGTCGTGTTGCTCGATGTCGCGAAGCAAAACTGCAAACGCCGCAGCGCGTTTTGCCGGTGGCACGAGGTTTAACGCAAGAGGCAAAGCCTGAGCAGTCTGCGAGCCGGTCGCGTAGGTGCCGGTCGCCGCGTTAAAAAACGCGCGGTTAAAATTATCCGCGATGGTTTCAGCTTTGGCTTCAAGCGCGGCGCTATCTTCTGGACGACCGATCTCCGTCGCGATTTGGCTGAGGCTTTTTGTCGCTAGGAAGTAGAAGGCCGTCGCAGGAAGCGCGATTGGCGTGAGCTGGGGCATGCCGGCGCGATTTGGTCCTTGGTCGTACCAGTCGCCCAAGCCGTGGTTGAGCAGGCCGCCCGGTTGAACCTTGGTGTCGAGATAGGCGACGTACCGCTGCATTGCCGGATAAAATTCGCGCAGAACTGAATCGTCTCCGGTCCATTGGAACTGTTGCCAAGCCGCCAAGATCAAAGCGCTGCCCCATTCAGGCGAATCGCGGAAACCGCCGTCGAATTTCACGAACTCGGGTACGATACTGGGCACCAGTCCCGCGGACGTTTGTGCCTCAACCATGTCGCAGAAGCATTTTGAATAGAGACGCCGCAAATCGAATTCATACCTCAACGAAGGTCCGTTCAGATGGTACTGCTCGAGCCAGCCCAGACGTTCGCGGTGAGGGCAATCGGTGAGCACGTGCGCAAGATTGCTGCGTTGAGCCCAGCGGACGAGCGTGCGTATCCGAGTGAATAAATCGTTCGAACAGGAGAAATCGCCGACGGGCGGCGAATCGGAATGCGCCACCTGCGCGGAAATGGCTTCGACGACCGGAAGCGCGTCTGGCGAATTTTCTGGACCCGAAAAGTGCACCTCCAGATAGCGGGCGCCATGATAGAAAAAGCGTGGCCGCCATTCTTCACCTTCGTTCCGGCCGGCCAGGGTGTAGTTCCATGAGGCGTCACCGCCACCTGAAGAGCCACGATCTACCGAACCATCTGGTTTCAACAATTCGGCTGGGAGAACTTTGATCGATGCACCCGCCGGGCCGCGCACTTTCAAATTGAGCATAAGCGACGCGTTCTGGCCGAGATCGTACACCGTCACGCCCGGCTTGATCACCTTGGAGGAAATGGGCGTAAGCGTCTCGAACAGGCGAAACGGAGGGGAAGAGTGGCTGAAACCGCGCATTTTTCCGGTCGGAGCGTGCGGATTTTCGATCGCCGCTCTCCAGCTGTTTGCATCGAAGGTCGTGCGGTCCCAATCCTTGATTACGCGTCGGGCGTCGAAATCTTCGCCGCTGTACATGGAGGCGAGCGTCGTTGGCCCGGGTGCGACTTGCCAAGCCGTGTCGGTGGGAATCTGTTCGACCAGTCCGCCTTCATACTCGATCCGCAGCAGCGCTTTGGCGGTCAACGGATGGAAGACCGTCGCGAATTTGTTGTAACGCTTCGGCACCGCTTGGATGTTATACATTCCGCCGGCGAGGCAGATCCCGATCACGTTGCGTTTTGTCGATTCAAGAAGGTTGGTGACGTCGTAGGTGTCGTACAAACAGGTCTTGCTCGTTTCAGTCCAGCCCGGCGTCAGTACGGCTTCGGTGACCGGTTTTCCGTTGATCGTGGCGATGTAACTGCCTTGGCCGCTTACGTGGAGGACGGCGCGTTGGATACGAGGGCGTACCAAGAAGCCACGACGGAGCAGAAGCGTATCGGAGGCGCGCGGGTTGAAGCCAGGGACGCCGAGACCGTCGGTCATAGCAGCAGCCGCAAACGATCCATCCTCGACACTGTCGCTCGCCGTCACTTTCGCCCCGACGGCCACGTTTCGGCCATTTGAAAAAATCGCCAGCTGACTGAGCGCCAGGCAGTGGACGCCGTCGACGTTGCGCAGTTTGGTCGCGGTGAGGCGCAGATAGCGCGCTGAGACATTCTTCAGCGTGAAATCCAATCTCCTAAACCAGATGTTAGGTGGATTTTTCGAGTGATCCACAATCCTCGTCGCATCACGCATCTCTGGATTATTGGCTGCTTCGATGATGAAATAAGTGGGGAAACCCAACCGCTCGTTTGCGCCTTGTTCGAGAGCAAACAAATGCACGCTCTCTAACAGGTACTCAGCGCCAAGATCGATTTGGATCCATTTGGTTGTCTCGGCTGAGCTGGCGTCTTGGGACTTAAACCCGAAAGCCGATCGCACCCACGGAAGGAGTTCAGGATCCGTGATCCATTTCGCGCCGACCCAGCCGGCGTCGTTCAGAAGGCCCATCGTCCAGCTCGTTGGCCGACTCCATTCCGTAACGCGATCTCTGTAGTCCCAGAGCCGGATTTTCCAAAATATCTTCTGTGAAGAGCTGAGGGGCTTGCCTTTCCAAGAGACGTTCAAGCAATCGGCGGAAACAACCTTGCCGGAATCCCAGAGGTCGCCGCGATCTTGTTCGAGCATTCCCGCGGACGATGCGGCGATGATCTGATAGGCGGTTTGACGTTGCCCGGGTTCGTCGCTCCGCATTTGCCAACTCAAACGCGGAACTCCCGAATCGACGCCGAGGGGCGCTTGCGCAAAATCACAGCGCAGATCGATGACCTCAGGTGCGGCAAGTCCTGCAACCGAGAGAAAGCACGCGAGAAGGAAGAATTGAAAGAAACGCATCATGAATGCGGCACACTCAACCCCGTTCCAACGATCCCGAAAAGCAGAAAGCGCTGCAAACCCGGGCGTCGGCTAAGCGTTGGCTTTCTGAGGTAAAACGGCCAGTTCGGCGGCGACGAGTACGTCGTACGCTGCAGCCGCATCTGGTGCGTCGAGTAGTTGTGAAACTACGTTCGTTTTTGTAACGATCATGCAAAGTCGCGCGAGCGTGTGCAGGTGAATGCGATCATCCTGGCAGCAAATCAAAAAGAAGAGGTGGGTTGGCGCTCCATCCGGAGCGCTGAATGGGACGCCTTGAATGGTTCGGCCTAAAACCATGAATGAGCGTTCAAAACGGTAGGCGTCGTAGTTTCGGGCGTGCAGCAGGGCAAGTCCGCCAGGAAGCGCGGTCGAGCATAGTTCCTCCCGGGCCTCGACACTTGCGAGAAGTTCGCGCGAATCGAAAACGAGGCCTGTTTTGTCGGCGAGTTCCACCATGTCGCGGATGACAGATGCCCGTGTCTTTGAGGAAAGCTCCAAATCGATATGGCTGCTGCTCAATAGTTCGGGGATCAACGCGTTTTCGGGGAAGATTTCCTTTGTGCCTCGCATCGATTTTTGGTGGTACGTATCGAGCCGCTTTTCGGGCATGCCAAGAATTCGTTGCGAAGCCCAAGCGTCGATCTCGCTGCGTTGAAAGATAGTTTTTCCGCCACGTACACTCTTGGGAATGTCTGTTTCGCGAAGCAGACGTTCGACGTCCGCGTTGCTTACGTGGAGGTACTCGGCGAGTTCTTCCGGATTAAACGTGCGGTGCGGCATGCAGCTGAGCTTAACTGGCGGCCGAAAATAGAAAAGCACGAACCGATGCGCTGCCCCCGGGGCTGTGATGGAGATTTGAATACGGGTTAATCCGTATGGTTGCTTTGTAGATAGCAGATGGTCTAATCGACGGCATCGTTTATGCATCTTTTCCGGCTCGTATCCGTGGTTGTGTTCTCCGGCCTTCTTTTTGGAAAAATTTTTGGTTCGGAAACGGATGGATTGCCTCCCCGCGCCGACGCTTTGAAGGACGACGTTGCAGTGGCGAGAGTTTTGCTGCAGCGGTCACTCGATTGGAGAGTACGCGCGCGCAAGTTCCTCGAAGCGGCAGAACCTCGTTTGAAGAACGGCGTGCTTACCAGCTCTGATCTGACAACGCTTTATCGAGGAGGAGAGGACTACGTGCTCTTGAGCCGCCGCTGGCAGGCGCTCGTTGACGTGCAAGGGCCGGAAGCGTGGCATCATGCTGGCCCGCGATTGACCTACGACCCGTTGCTGCGTCTTCAGACTAAGCTCGTGCTCGCGGCCGCCTTGGTTCAGCACGACGATTATGCCTTGGGAGTGGATCGTTATTTTCGGGAAAAGAAGCTGCGAAAGCTTTTGAAATCCGATCACCCTGCGGTTGTGGGTGAGCTTGATTCCGCGCTGATGCGATTTCTAGATCCCGTGCGTCGTCAGCGGCTCGCAGGCGCGGTCGTTTGGTATCGCGCTGAAGGGGGTAGCGCCAGCGATCGCTCGCCGGACGAAGTCTTTCTCGACGACATCATTCAACAAAGTCCCGGCTACCAGTTTTTCGCCCGCGACCTCCCGGCTCGTTTGTTGTCGGAATGGGCGACAGGCGGACACGGAGGCGTTGTGTTTGTGACGGACAAACTTTCAGAGCTCGGGTCCACAATGATGAACACGGCGAGTTTGGTCGTGGGCAACACCATGGGTCTGGTACAAACACGCCATGGTTATCTGACCCAGCTCTCGGTTGAGCAACGCTCTGCGCTTACCGCGCGATTGGAGCCGCTGGATATTCTGCTGGAGAAAACGCCTTTCCGCCTCACCGATAAATCGATACCGGGCCATTACGGACATGTTGCCGTCTGGGTGGGCGGAGAAAGTGAACTGAAGGGGATGGGTGTTTGGGACGACCCGCTGGTTCGGCCACATCACGAACGCATTCGGGCAGGGGCGTCGATTATCGAGGCGCTTCGGCCCGGCGTGGAGATCAACACGCTGGAGCACTTCCTCAACATTGATGACTTGCTGGTCATTCGCCGGCGGACGATGTCGGCCGATGAGAAGCGTTTGGCCGTTCTGCGGGCGTTTGCTCAGATCGGCAAAGCCTACGACTTCAATTTCGACGTCGAAAGTGACCGGCGCATCGTTTGTTCAGAACTGGCATTTGTAGTTTTTCCGGAGGTTCGGTGGGACACCAGCAGCGTGCTGGGGCGCTATTCGATTTCACCGGACCAAGTTGCCGTGCAAGCTCTGCGAGACGGACCGTACGAGCCGCGAATTCTTTTTCACGACGGCGTCGAAATCCTGCACAGCCTGCCTGAAACGCTCGAGGCGCTGCTCAAAGCCGATGCCGCAGCGTTCAAGGGGCTGCATCCCGATTTCAAGGGATTTTCGAAACGGTGATTCGATTTAGCTCTGAGGCGCAGCTGCCAGGCAGTCGTGAACCGCTGCAAGAAATTCGCTGATTTGGAAAGGCTTGCTGAGGACGCGATCCACGCGGGCTTCGGTGAGCTGACTCAGGTCGTCGGAGCCGAGGCGGCCGCTGATGATCATCATTCGCCCCGAGTAACGCTGAGTGCCTCTGATGCGTTGTGCGAGCTCGATGCCGTCGAGACCGGGCATGTTCACATCGAGAATAATCAGGTCGTAATCGGAAAGGTGGTTTTGGATGTGGCTCCACGCCATGGCTCCGTTGGCTTGATGATTTACGGAGTGTCCCGAACGCCGCAAGGCGCTGAGAACAGCGGTCGCCACCATATCGTCATCTTCGGCGAGAAATATGCGGCCCTTCTGCGGAGGCAGCGCTTGAGGCTGCGTCGTCGGGGTCGCTGGGGGTGCAGCCGGTGCTGCGAACATGGGCAGGTAGACGTGAAACGCAGAGCCCTCGCCCGGATTAGAGTCCACCTCGATTCGGCCGCTTACTTCTGTGACCAAGTGCCACACCGTTGCCAGTCCCAGTCCGGTGCCATGACCGACGTCTTTGGTGGTGTAGAACGGTTCGAAGATTCGCTCCCGAACCGCCTGGGACATCCCCATGCCGTTATCGCGAACGGTCAATCGCTGCCAGCCGAGGATCTGACGTCTGGAGGGAACTCCTGGTTCGAGTCGGTCGATGGCCGAGGCCGGCAAGCTCGCGGCCTCTACGCGTATGACCGGCGTCCAATCGCCGGCATGTGGCCCGGCGAGTTTCTCCATCAAGGTATCGCGCGCATTCAGCACCAGGTTTAGAATCACTTGATTCAGATCAGTGGGATTGAAGCTGAGCGGCGGTAGGTTGGCGGGAATGTTGTTTTCCCAGGTAATCCGGCGATCCACGGTCAATTTCAGCAAGGCGAGGCACGCAGAAACGATTGACGCCAAGTAGACGGACTCGACCCGGTCGTCGGCCCTGCGGCCAAACGTTAACAGCCGGCGTGTCAGTTCGGAAGCACGCTGGGCGGCGTCGGAGATCAGTTGGACCTCGGCATGCAGTCGTGGATCGTTTGGCCAATCGAGCTGAATCTCGCCCGTCTTCAGAACGATGGGCGTGAGCAGGTTGTTAAACTCGTGGGCGATACCGCCGACCAGTTCACCGATCGCACGCAGCCGGCGCGACTGGCCGATTTCCTCGTCCAGCGTGCGACGCTCAGTGACATCTTCTCCCAGAACGCAGAGGCGCGGAACACCCTCGGTACGCGCTTGCATGGGCACCAAGGTGAAAATGATGCGTTTGCCGGTATCCTTTAGGTGCCGTTCTTCCCTCACATGCCGGTTAATAACCGGATTGGACGAAAGCATCGACGCGAGTTCGCGAATCCACTCTGACGGGCTGGCGATTTGATGAAAATAGAGGCCCTGAACGTTGCCCGTTTGTAGCCCTGTCCATGGTTCGGCTTGTCGATTGATGGAAAGGAAGCGGTAACCCTGTGCATCCCGTTCCAGCAGGCACACGGCCATCGGGATGTTGTCGTACAATGCCTGCAACAAGGCCTTTTGCGCGGAGAGCTCTGCCGTCTGCGCTGCGATCATTCGCTTCAAAACGCGCCGGTACAGCATTCCCGCAAGCAAGCCGCCGGCGATGACGATGATAACGATGCTGCCGTAACGAAGAACGAGTTGCCTTGAAATCTGAGCGGTT
Organism: Nibricoccus sp.; assembly: GCA_047600805.1. Taxonomy (GTDB): domain Bacteria; phylum Verrucomicrobiota; class Verrucomicrobiia; order Opitutales; family Opitutaceae; genus JADKHC01. Next base: position 1,508,612 of record JASGKG010000001.1, on the reverse strand, counting down.
TCGAGTTTGCCGAACCAATGGGCGTAAATCTTTTGGAATTCCCCGGTTCTATTTAGGATGGCGAGACCCTCATTCAGTCGTGCGAGCAGCAAGGTGTTGCCTTTGTGAACCGCAAAGCAATGCCGGATGTCATAATCCGAGTACGGCTCACCCAACACAGTGACATTGTGCAGGCCGTTGCGCTGAATCAGCGACAGTGCGGTGAGCTGCGACAAGAAGCTGCCGGCGCAGGTGCCTTTTTCGATCAGATCGAGCGCTTCCTCAGAGGAGCTCGTGTAAATGGCTTCGATCATCAGGCCCTGATCGCGCAAAAAACGCTCGCCGATGCTACCGCGACCGATGATGGCAAATTTTTGGCCGCGCAGATCGCTCAGCTTTTTGACAGGACCGTTTTTGCTGACGAAAATCGCTCCTTGAAGCGTGAGGAAAGGAACCGAAAAATCCGTGTACTCGTCGCGCTGTGGCGTTTGGCTGTACGTTTGCAGCATGTCGTACTCGCCTTCGCTGAAGCGACGATGAACATCGATCCCCGCAGCGCCCGATCGCAGAATGTTCAAACGCATCACGCGAGCGACCGCATCGAGCAGATCCACGGTAAACCCGGCCAAGCGACCATCGGGACTGGTGTAGGCGTACGGAAAGCTATCCGACGGAGTACCTACGATGATCGGGCTGTTCTTTTTGCTGCCAGGCGGTGTTTTGTCCGGCGTGGAGTCGGCGAAAAGATTTGCTGTGACGCACATCGACACAAAAAAGCCGAGCGCCAACAAGGGCCGGAACCGAACGCGTATGGGCAGCTGGAAACGCATCTTTCCTTTGGGGTCCTACAGAATGTCGAAAAAACTGATCTACACAAGCTTCGCGAAGCAACGGTTACCTGATGGACCGACCGGAAGAAAGGGTGCTGTTGGCGGAATATTTAGCGGTTTCGCGCAGTGACGCGAAAGTTGCGTCATGTGCCCACGTTTTGAAAGCCCGACGCGGTTACACGAGAGCGTCGGCTGAAACGCCAAAATGATTGTAAGAAATTTGTTCAAATAGGGTGAACTCACTAAACCGCCGCAGAGCGAGCCCGACGAAAACGGGATGAATAAACGTAGGTGGTGGCTGTTGATCGCGATCGCTGTGGTTTTTGTCGGAACGAAAATCGGCGAACGGTATTTTCGGACCCCCATTTTGGCCGATGCCGCACCCTCGGAGATCCGCGAAGTTTCGGCCCTGGAATTTTTGACTGCAGCCGGGGAAGGACGCCTGATCGAAGGCAAAATCGGTTTTTATTCAGAGACGCCGGGCCTCGCTGAGTTGGTCGGCAAACACGCCAGCGAAAACACCAGCGGTGCGGTATTCTGGCGTTCCACGGCGCGGCTCACGGACGAAGACGTGAAGTCGCTGCGTGGGCAGAAATTTCGCGAAGGCTCCTTGGCGCTGACCGCAATTCCGCGACGCCCCATGGCCGCCCGCGAGACGACGGCAGCCACGTTTCGTATCGTGGGGCAGGTCACAAGCTGGCTTTTCGCCATCGCTTTGGTGGTTTTTATTGGCGAGCACCTTGGCGCCCGCACAGGGTTGATCGTTCCAAAAACTTTCCAGCCGGTGCATTCGACCGTGAAGTTTTCGTCGGTGGCAGGATGTGATGAGGCGAAGGAAGAAGTTTCTGAGATCGTCGAATTTCTGAAAAAGCCCGAACGTTTCGCCGCTGCCGGCGGCCGCATGCCTCGAGGCGTCCTTCTCGTCGGGCCTCCGGGAACGGGGAAAACGATGCTGGCGAAAGCCGTGGCCGGAGAGGCGAATGCCAAGTTTTACAGCCTCAGCGGTTCCGATTTCGTCGAGATGTACGTAGGTGTAGGGGCCTCGCGGATACGCTCGTTGTTCAAGAAAGCCCGCGAGAACGCGCCAAGTATTATTTTCATCGACGAGCTCGATGCCGTCGGTCGCCAGCGTTCGAATACGTCCGGCTCCGGCGCTCAGCAGGAACACGAACATACGCTCAACGCCTTGCTCGTGGAAATGGACGGTTTTGCGACGGATGCGGCGGTGGTTGTTTTCGCGGCCACAAATCGAGCGGAGATCATCGACAAAGCACTTTTGCGGCCCGGTCGCTTCGATCGCCAAGTGACGGTGGATTTGCCCGATAAAAACGGCCGCCGAGAAATTCTTCGCGTCCACAGCGCGGCGGTTAAGTTTTCGGACGAAGTGAAGTTGGACGAAGTCGCCCGAGTGACGCCGGGGTTTTCTGGTGCGGACCTCGCCAATCTCGTCAACGAGGGCGCCCTGCATGCCGCGCGCCGCGGGCGGACGATCATCACTTGGGGAGACATCGAAGAGGCAAAGGACAAAATTTCCTGGGGACGCGAACGGCGCCGTGAAATGTCGGAGAAGGACAAACGCATCGTCGCGGTGCACGAAGCCGGGCACGCCTTGATGCAAGTGCTCAGCGGAGACGAGAGCATGCGCCTGCACAAAGTGACGATTCTTCCTCGGGGAAAATCGCTCGGCAGCACTCAATTTACTCCGGAGCGCGACGTCCTAAACTATTCCAAGGAGCAAGTGCTCGCGCGGATCCGCTGCCTGATGGCCGGCCGCATCGCTGAGGAAATCGCTCTCGGAAGCATCACAAGCGGCGCTTCCGGGGATATTCAGGAAGCCTCACGGCTCGCTCGCCAAATGGTTTTTCAATGGGGCATGTCGATGAACGGGTTTCTCGCGCTCACCAATAATGAAGGCGAGGCGCTCGGCAGCCCGCAAAGTCTGCACGAAGCCGAGGGCTGTGTGAAAGAGCTGCTTTCGACGGAGTACAACTCCACACGCGATCAGCTCACGCTTCACAAGCCGACGCTTGATGCGATCGTCACGGCGCTGTTGGAACGAGAAACAATTTCAGGAGACGAAGTGCGCGAGCTGGCTGCAGGATCTGCAGCCCAGAACGCGTAAGTTGTGGTTTTTGGCGGAGGGGAGTGGAGGCACGATGTGAAATCAACGTGATTTAACGTTAATTCAGCTCGCCTTGCGCCTTAGAAACGGGCTGAGATGGAACCCATGAACCCCGCTATTCGGCTGATTTTGTGCAGTTCCGTTTTCTTGGTCCTTTGTTGTCGTTTCGGTTTTTCAGCGGATCTTGGCCAACGTGAGCATCAACGTTTTGACGCCGATTGGCGGTTCTCCTTTGGACACGCAACGGATACAGCCCGGGATTTTGACCACGCCACGAGTTACTTCTCGTACGTCGCGAAGGCGGGATATGGGGACGGTCCGGCTGCGCCGGGTTTCGACGACCGCGCCTGGCGAATTTTGGATCTGCCGCATGATTGGGCGGTGGAAGCTCCGTTTGCGGCGGACGGCAGTCACAGCCACGGGTACAAGGCGATTGGGCGACGCTATCCTGAGCGGAGCATCGGGTGGTATCGGAAAAAATTCGCGGTGCCGGCCAGCGATTTCGGGCGCCGTATATCGATCGAGTTCGATGGTGTTTTTCGCGATTCCGTGGTGTGGATTAACGGTTTTTACTTGGGGCGCCACGCGACGGGCTCCATGGGGTTCAGCTATGATTTGACCGACTACATCAACTACGGCGGCGACAATGTTGTCACGGTACGTGCGGACGCGACGATGGAGGAGGGCTGGTATTACGAGGGCGCTGGAATTTACCGACATGTATGGTTGAGCAAAACCGCACCTTTGCATGTCGCTCGCTGGGGAACGTTTGTCTCGTCCACGGTGAAAGACGAAGCAGCGACTCTTTCCGTTGTGACCACTGTCTTGAACGACGGCGCCAAGCCTTCGAGCTTTACGCTTGAACAGATCTTGCGCGATCCGTCTGGAGCAGAAGTGAGCCATACCAGCAGCGAGAGCCAAAAGGCGGCGGCTGGGAGCACGGTGGATGTGGCCCAGACAGTCGATGTCACGCGGCCGCAACTTTGGTCTCCTGATACGCCCACGTTGTACGAGTTGGTTACCGTCGTGAAGGTCGGGGCTGTGGAGGTGGATCGCTACCAGACTCGTTTCGGGATTCGCACCGTGCGTTTCGATCCCAACCAAGGTTTCTTTCTCAATGGAAAACACCTGGCGATCAAAGGAACCAACAACCACCAAGACTACGCGGGAGTGGGTGTGGCGGTGCCGGATGCGCTGCATGAATTTCGGATCAAGCGACTGAAGGAAATGGGTTGTAACGCGTATCGGACGTCGCACGAGCCCCCGACGCCTGAGTTACTCGATGCGTGCGACCGCTTGGGGATGCTGGTTTTGGACGAGAACAGGCTGATGGCAACGAATGCCGAACAATTCAGCCATCTCGAGTCGTTGATTCGTCGTGACCGGAATCACCCGAGCGTGATCATCTGGTCGTTGGGCAACGAGGAATGGGCGATCGAAGGTAATGAAAAGGGCGCGCGCGTGACGGCGACGATGCGTGCAATTGCCGAGCGGCTTGATCCAACGCGTCGTTCGACTGTGGCGATTAGCGGTGGCTGGGGCGCGGGGAGTTCGACCACTGCCGATGTGATGGGCTACAATTACTACACGCACGGCAGCACAGACGAACAGCACGCCAAGTTTCCCGACCAGCCGGGCATTGGCACGGAGGAAACAAGCACGCAATGCACGCGCGGCGTTTATTTCGCCGATCCCAAACGCGGGCATTTGCCTCACAATCCTGAAGCAAAAGGCGATTCAGGCGGGAACTGCATCCTTGGACTAAAACACTTCGCTGCTCGGCCATATTTGGCGGGACTCTTTTTCTGGACAGGCTTTGATTATCGCGGTGAACCGACGCCTTTTGGGTTTCCGGCGCACAGCACCCAATTCGGGCTTTTCGACACCTGCGGTTTCCCGAAAGACAGCTTCTATTATTTGCGCGCGTGGTGGACGGAGGCGCCGGTGCTGCACATTTACCCACATTGGAACTGGGCGCGCCGAGAAGGACAACCGATCACCGTAGGGTGCTACACTAACCATGAAGAAGTTGAATTGTTCCTAAACGGCCGTTCGTTAGGCAGGAAGCCTGTTCCCAAATTGGATCGGGTTGAATGGAGTGTGCCTTACGAGGCAGGGGTTCTCGAGGTGCACGGGTACCGTGGCGGGAAACGAATCGAAATCGCCCGGCAAGAAACGTCGGGACCGGTGGCGCAACTTGTCTTGAATGCCGATCGTAAAACGCTGCTGGCAGATGGCACCGACGCCACGGTGATCTCAGTTGAGGCTCGTGATGTTCAGGGACGAACGGTGCCCACCGCGAACAGCGCAATCCGATTCCATGTAACCGGCGGAAAAATTCTCGGAGTAGGCAACGGCGACCCGAGTTGCTTGGAGCCAGATCAATTTCACTCAACGATTTTGCAGATTCCAGTTTCCGAATGGCGCGGCCGTATCAAGAAAGCTGTTACGTCCGAAGTCGCTGCGGTAGACGAGCTGAAGTCGCTTCACGAACTCGGCGATTGGAAAGCTGCTTTGCCCAAGAGCGACGAACTCTACGAACTTACGGCAGAGTTTGTGTTCGACGGCGCGGTTGATACGGCGCTGTTGGACCTCTTTCTGCCCGCGCTCGGCTCGAAAACCACGGTTTATCTAAATGGCCGTGAGATGATGAGCGGTGCGGATACTTCTGCGGAAGGACCGGCCCTTCGATTGGACCCGGCCATGCTTGCACACGGCAAAAATCAGCTACGACTCCTTGTTACGCCGTTCGACGGCGGGGGTCGCCGGCTTCCTCAACTTGCCCGGCTGGGGTGCCTCCGTATCACCGTTCCGCCGCCTGTTGTTCAACGCAGCTTGTTTAACGGATTCGCCCAAGTGGTGGTGCAGTCATCCACGCAAACCGGCGAAATTGTGCTTACTGCCGAAAGCGTCGGCCTTAAACCGGCAACGACTATGGTTCGTGTGACCGGCACTGTTGCGCGCGAGTGAAAAGTCGAACCCGATTACGGAACCAAATCGAATAACGAAACCACGACCGGTACTTCGGTCGAACCGCGGAGAAACGTGAACGTGATTTCTTCGGCCCTCCGCACCTGCGCTTCGTAGCGAGCATAGCTCCATGCGGAGATCGATTCGCCGTTGATCCGCGTGACCAAGTCACCGGTTTGGATTCCTGCGGCCTCAGCGGGCGATCCTGATACGACTCCTGCGACTCGCCAGTAAGTAGGCGTCTTGGAAAAGCTCAGGCCGGCGGTTCGCCGAGCGGCCGACGCGATAGGCTTCGTGGATTCGCGATGAAAGCTGACTTGGTTGTTCGATTGGTCGAACGTGACGGCAAAATTTCGCAAGATCTCGCCGCCGATCGCGGTGAGTTGATCCGAAAGATCAACGACCGGTTTTTCGAAACGAAACGGCCCGATATCGAGTGGTTGGTCAAGGCGGGCGATTTCCTGTGTGCGAACGCCCGTCAAGGTGCTGACCGCCACCCCGGGCCGCGGGCCAAACGCAAACTGCGGGTTTTTGCCCACCGGGTTCAACAGCAGCGGTCCATCGTTTCCTGAATCGATGAGCGCCACGACGTTTTCTGCACCGATGCGAACGTTGATGAGCGGTGTGCGCTGGTTGTTGTTGAATTTGATCGTTGTTCCCAGATCGGGCGTGGGAGCAGGAGCGGGCCAGGCGGGTTTAATCACCAAGCGTGACTGCGGGTAGTCGAGCGTGAATACGGTTTCGCGGAACAACGGAAAACCCAGCACGCCGTCAATTTTCACGCCGAGGTGTGCGGAAAGTTCGCTGAAGTCGAAAATCAAAGCCTGGACGCTTTCGAAACGAGCGTCGCCGATCTCGATGGATCTAATCGTCACAGCGGGGAGTTCCGTCGCTTTCCCCTCGGAAGAACGCACATGAATCGCCGGAGCGCCCAGCGCTGCTTTCTCCGTCGCGTAACGGCGCTGAAACTCCGGGGAAACGAGAGTCACGGACGAACCTGTATCAATTAAAAACCGCCAAGGCCCGTGTTTGTCCCATTTTGTTTCGACGATGAATTGGTTGCCAATAATCTGAGCTGGAATCACCAGCTGCTGTTTACGGATAATGGTTCGGCCTGGCTTCAGATCTCGCCGACTATTGCAGCTACACGCGAGTAAACACGCGAGTGCGATCGTGAGTTGAAGCAGAGGACGGAGACGTTTCATTTTGCCGGTTGCGGCAGCTTGAGGCTCAACACATATGAGCCCAAGGCGAGTGCGGCCGCAATGCAATACAGCCATTGCGCGCCGTGATCGTGATTACTCCAATAAATGGTACCTGCGACGATCGGTGTGACTGCACGCGCGAGTGAGCCCAAGGATCTGAAAATGCCGAGGACTTTCCCTTGCTCGGACGGTTCGGAGTAGAGTGAAATAAGACCGGTGGTAGACGGATTAACGAGGCCGCCTCCGAGTGCGAGCAACGCGACGCCGAGGTATAGAACCAACGGAGTGGGCGCGAAGCCGACGCAAAGAAACCCTGCGGTGGAGAAGATCAGACCGCTGCTCAAAATGCGTGTTTCCTTGGTGTGTTTGACGAGCCTCCGAACGATAAATCCCTGCGTGATGATCGAGCAAACGCCGAGAAAGCCCATCAACATGCCGTTGTTTCGCGGGCCGTAGTTGAACCGGTCATAACCGATAAACACCAGCGACGTTTCCATGGCGACAAACGCGAGTTGGTAGACGAACGACACGAGATTGATGCTGCGCACGGGAGCGTTTTCCAAAGAAAGAATGGCCCGAAGGGGATTGCGCAGACGGATCTCTTTACCCTGGCCTCGCTTTTCAGGTGGGAGCGTTTCGTTAAAACGCCGATTGATCCAAACGAGGTTGATCATTCCCAACGCAAACGCGATCAACGCGGGAACTGAAAACGGATTGATACCCCAAGCAGCTAGTTGTGGATGGGTGTTAAGGAGGTTGAGGTGAGCAGCGAATGCTCCGATCAAAGGGCCGGTGACCAGTCCAAGGCCGAACGCCGCTCCCACGATTCCCATCGCCTTCGATCGCTCTTCGCGGGTTGTCACGTCAGCCACAGCAGCGGTCGCGACGGATAGATTCCCGCCGAAAGCTCCTGCGAGCATGCGGGCCACAACAAACAACCAAAAAGAACCACTAAAAACCCAGAGCAGATAACTCATGGCTGTTCCTGCGACGGTGAGCTTCAGCACGTTCCGGCGACCTTGCTTGTCTGAGACGCCACCCCAGAACGGCGCGAAGACAAACTGAAGGATCGAGAAAATGGAGCTGATGACGCCGCCGAACAAAACTTCAGGCAAATGCGAGTCGTTCCCCAGAGCGTGCGCGAGATGGCTGACATAAACCATCAGCCCGCCCAAAAGGCCGTTTTGGCCCTCAACTTCCAGATAGTGATGCAGCAGATCGGGCCCGAGAGGGAAGATGATTGAGAAACCGATTAGGTCTATGTAAAGAGTTAAGAAAATAACTCCAAGCGAGAGCGCCCGAGGTTTTTGTGGAGAGGCTTGGTGGGAAGGATTGGTCACAGATTCAGAGCGTAGAAGTAACTGTCTTGCTCGCGACGCCAAGGAGCAAAATTTTGAACGAAAACCCGCTCCATGCGTAGGCCATTGAGCGTTTACGAAACGGGCCGTTTATCGCCCCCATGGAAATGCATCCCATATACTCAACTGAGCATGAGCTGGACGCTCTCGCGGAGGTTTTGAAGCGTGAATGGTTTTTGCATGAACCCGAGGTGATGCCGTCCGGGGAGAGTGTCGATCACTTCACGACGGTTGTAGCCGCTCATGAAAAGGACACGTACGTCCGGTCGGATTTCCCGCAACAAATGCAACGTTTCCTCTCCGCTGAGGCGCGGCATCGTCATATCCAAGAGGACGAGTTTGAAGCCGCTTGGATCGGCGCGGAAGACGTCGAGCGCCTCATAACCGTCATTGGCGCCAACGACGGTCATGCCGGCGTTTGTGAGCATGCCGCTGGCGACTTTTAAGACGTGTGGTTCGTCGTCGACGACCAACACCCGACCGGTTTGCTGCCACGGCGTGTTTGTGACGGCCCGCGTGATTGTGGCTTCGGTTTTGCGGACGGCCTCAGCCGGGAAGAAAACGGCAAAAATGGTTCCTTTGCCGACGACACTGCGGACGATGAGCCCGCCGCGGTGGCTTCGAATAATTCCGAGTACGGCAGATAACCCGAGGCCGCGGCCGGTGAACTTTGTTGTGAAAAATGGCTCGAAAATTTTCGCGATTGTTTCCGGCGACATGCCGCAGCCGGTGTCGCGTACTTCCAGCCGGACGAAATCAATATTCGGATCAGGCGGAGCCAGCGGAGCGCCTTCAAACCAGTCTGCGGCGGGTTGAACAAGGTTCGTGGTGATCGCGATCTCACCGTCTTTGTCACCCAGCGCTTCCGAAGCGTTGATGACGAGATTCATGATGATCTGCCGCATCTGCGTCGGGTCGGACATCACCGCAGGGAGATCCGGCTGGAGATCGAAATTCAGCTTGGCTCGCTTGCTGATCGAGGCCTGGAGCAGCGGCAGAGTGCTTCTGACGAGTTGACCCAGCTCGACGGGATGTATGACGAACCGTCCTTTACCGGCATACGCGAGCATCTGCTGGCAAAGCTCGGCGGCGCGCTGGGAGGCAGTTTCGATTTGCCGCAGGTTGTTGCGGATCGGCGACTGCGACGGGAGATCGAGCGAGGCAAGGTTGGCATTGCCGATTATACCTGTGAGAAGGTTGTTGAAGTCGTGGGCGATGCCGCCGGCAAGCATGCCGATGCTTTCGAGCTTCTGACCTTCCAACAGCCGGCGTTCGACGAGAAGTTTTTCCGCCTCGGCATCTTTTCGCTGCGTGATGTCGATCGCCAACCCTTCGATGAAGAGGAGAGCACCGGTCTCGTCATGCAGCCCTTGGCCGCGTTCCAAAACCCATTTCTCCCGGCCCGCGCGATCGATAAGGCGATATTCGATTTCGAAGGAGCGCCGCTTTTTGACGGCAGCCGCAATGGCCGCGCGCACGCGTTGGCGGTCGTCCGGGTGAATGACTTCTTCGAGCGAAATGTGCTTTTCCAGGAAATCGCGTGCGGTGTGTCCCGTGAGGCCTGCTGCGCCGCGGCTCACATACACCGGAGAAAGGCGACCGTCGTTGGCGTAACGAAACGCCATGCCGGGCAGCTGGCCCAAAATGCTTTCCAATTGCCGGCGACTTTCCCGGACTTCGGCTTCAGCGCGTTTGCGCTCGGTGATGTCGGTCGAAATCGCACACACGCCGTGAACTGCACCCGTGGCATCCAGGAGGGGAAATTTGTGAACCAGGTTGACGTGAGTGCCATCGATCAGTTGGAACGATTCCTCCATTTCAAGTGGTTCGGCTCCGGCCATCACCTGCGCATCGCTTTTTCGGACGCGTGCCGCCAGATCAGGAGGAAAGAGGTCGAAATCGCTCCGGCCGATGAAATCGTCGCGTGAACGCCCGTGAAGTTCAGTGAAACGGCGATTTACAGCGAGGTACCGGCCGTCCACGTCCTTGACGTAAATGGCGCCCGGACTGTTTTCCATCAGGCTCTGGAGGTGCTGTTCACTCGCGCGCAGGAGCTCTTCCGTCTGTTGGCGACGGCGAATGTCCTCTTCGAGCTGTCCCTGGGTGATTTGGAGTTCCGACGTGCGTTGCTCGACTTGTTTCTTAATCAGTTCTTCGCGATGGAGGAATTCCCGCATCAGCACGGTTACCAGGAGCGTAATGGCGACCCCGGCGACGAGCACCCAAAGCGGCCCGTTGCCCTTTGCCGCCTCAACCTCTTCGGGAGTCGGCTGGAACTGCAATAACCAGTTGCGATCGCCAGTGGTGATAAACGCCTCGCTGTGGAGTGACGCCATCACCGACTCTTCGCTCGTGCGATCGGCCGCGGGCGTAATTTGGCGATTTTTCTCGTTTACTTGGAAGAGGACGCGTCGAGACGGGGCGGTCGCACTGTGATCGATCAGTAGCCAGCGCCCGTTTAGGGGGTCCGATGTCATTTCACCCGCGAGAAGTTTTTCCACGGAACAGATAACCACCAAACAGCCGGAGGCGTGGAGTTTTTCATTCGATTGCACTCCGACGGGCTCGATAGGGTGGACAATTCCGATGTACGATGAACCGCTGGCAGGAGTAAGATTTCCGGTGAGTACGGTGCGGCGGCTGCTGAGAGCCCGTTGAATTTCCGGTTGTATGCCGGCGAGATTGTTGACGGAGAGAGTGGCTTTGTCCGTCGACGGTGCGGTTTCCTGAGAATAAATGCGGGCGTTTGCTCCGTCGATTTTGGCCCAGACCAACGCCGCGAGGGCCGGATGTCGCGACATCACGCGCTGCGCAAAAATCCCGAAGCCGTCCTGCGTGATGTCGGGGTTTGCGGCGATCAAATCGGCAAAGCTGTCCAACTGGTCCCGGCAACGTTCCACTGCGGCCACGACTTGATCCGCGCGCGCGTTTGCCCGCTTGTTCAGCTGCGCCGCAAATGACGCTTGGTTGCTGCTGATCGCCATCTTATAGCCAGCGCCTGATGCGAGCAATCCGACTAAAACCAGTACCGGCAGAAGCAATCGACTGCGGCGGATTCTAGAAATGGCCATTAATCGATAGAACAGTGCGCCGGGCTGATGTCGAAGTGGAAAAGTCTCGGCGTAGACTTGACACCCATTTGCGAGTCGAACTCCGACGGCGCGGGAGCTCGGTCGATGTTTGAGGGGCTAGCGTGAAAAGTCAGCCGTGCGACTTAGGCACAAAAAAGGCGCGCCCTGTTCAGAGGCGCGCCAGGAAATGCTAAGAAATCGATCAAAGTTTGTAGGGCAGGGGGAACCGACTGGTAAGCGCTACGACGCGCTTTTTGGTTTCGGCGATAGCCGTTGCCTCGTTTGGAGTACCGATGGCTTTCAATACGGCGTCGATACAAGCCGCGATCTCGTCCATATCCTTTTCAACCATGCCGCGAGTGGTTACGGCCGGCGTGCCGAGGCGAATACCGGAGGCTTGGAACGGCGAACGCGTTTCAAACGGGACGGTGTTCTTGTTGCAGGTGATATTGGCCAGATCGAGCGTTTCCTGCGCTTTCTTGGCGGTGAGTTCTGGCAGGTTTGCGCGTAGATCGACGAGGAAAAGGTGGTTGTCGGTGCCGCCGGACACGATCTTGTAGCCGCGCGACATCATGGCCGCCGCGAAGGCCTTCGAATTCTTGATGATCTGCGCCGAGTAGGTCTTAAACTCGGGCTTGAGGCACTCGCCGAAGCAGACTGCCTTCGCCGCGATGACGTGCATCAGCGGACCACCTTGACCGCCGGGGAACATTGCGGAGTCGAGCGCCTTGGCGTGCTGCGCCTTGCACATGATGAGACCGCCGCGGGGACCGCGCAGGGTTTTGTGCGTGGTTGTGGTGACGAAGTCTGCGTGAGGAACGGGCGATGGATGGAGGCCAGCCGCCACGAGGCCGGCGATGTGAGCGATGTCTGCGAAGAGCAACGCGCCGACGGAGCGGGCGATTTCACCCATCCGGGCGAAGTCGATCGTGCGGGAGTAGGCGCTGGCGCCAACTGTGATCATCTTTGGTTTTTCGCGTTGGGCGGTGGCGGCTAGTTCGTCATAATCGATCAAGCCGGTGTCTTCGCGCACGCCGTATTGAACAAATTGGTAGAGTTTGCCCGAAAAGTTGGCGGGATTGCCGTGCGTCAGGTGACCGCCGTGGCTCAGATTCATTCCGAGAACCTTGTCGCCCGGTTGAAGAACCGATGTGTAGACGGCAAAGTTGGCCTGTGAGCCGGAGTGTGGCTGCACGTTCGCGTGTTCTGCGCCGAAGAGCTTCTTGGCCCGCTCGATGGCGAGGTTCTCGACTTGGTCGACGAATTCGCAACCGCCGTACCAACGTTTCGCTGGATAACCCTCGGCGTATTTGTTGGTGAGCACGCTGCCCTGAGCCTCCATGACGGCCGGATAGGTGAAGTTTTCCGAGGCGATGAGCTCGATATGGCTCTGCTGGCGCGAGTACTCGGCGGAAATCGCGGAGTAAATTTCAGGATCGAGGGCTTTAAGCGGCGTGGCGTTCAAGGACATGGTGAAACGTGCGATTTAAAAGGTCACGCCAAAGCCAAACTCGAACTACGGCAACCGAAAAACACGCAACGTCCGAAGCGCCGTGTCGGTGCCGTGCATCTCAATCGCGGTAAAACGAGCAGTAGCCGCTGGGCGCTATTTTGCCGCAGGTGCCGGATTTGGGAAAAGCGTGCGGATATACGCCACCAGCGACGGGATGGCCTCCACCATTTCATCGCGAGCGGCTTCATAATGTTTCAAGGAACCGCCGTAAGGATCGCAAATCTCCGGGTTCGCGGGGGCAGGCAGAAACCCTCTGAAAAGATGCACCTTACCCTCCGGTGGATTGAATGATCGCTGTATCATCGAGCGATGCGCCTCGGTCATGCAGAACACCGCGAGGGCGTTGCGAACGAGTTCGGCCGTCAATGGCTGCGCGGTATGGCCGGTGAGGTTCAGACCGACTTTCCTGAGAGCCTGAACAGAGTTTTCCGACACCCGGTCGCCTTTGTAGGCCGAGACGCCCGCGGAATAAACTTGGATGGACTTAAGGGGCTCGGGTTGGGCGCTTAGGGCGTGTTGCAGCAATGCTTGCGCCATGGGACTGCGGCAAATGTTAGCCGTGCAAACGGTGACGATGTAACCTGGTTCAGCCATTCTCGGTGGGCGTGCCCAATGGATACAGTTTTGCAGGAAAGGCAAAGCCTCAGTTCGGGAAGCGATCAGTCTAACCCCGTCAGGTTTTTTTCAGCGCGACAAGCGTGCGGTGGAGCTGGACGGCGCGCGCCAGCACGGAATCCAAAAGAGGAGCCGGTTCGGTTTTTTTGTCGGCGGGCGCGGTTTTCTGTAGATCGGCGGGACCACTGTCAGAAATCGATCCAGTGTCGTCGGCGTCGCCTGGCAAATCGCTTTCCGCGGGAGTGACGCCGTTGGCATGATCTTGAACGAGCTTCGCCTCGTCATAGCGGCGTTTGTCACGGCCGTCTGCGATCAATTTTTCGATGGGTGTGCCGTTCGTGAGTTCGGCAAAAGCCTTGCGATCTTCCTCCTCGGAAATGGATACCTCGATATCCGCCCTGACCGCGAGTGAACGCGGACCGATGGTAATGATCGAGCTGAGTCGCTCGTCGCTGAAAATCGCTCGGAGAGGTCCGCTGGTGGAGGTGTTGAGCAGGAAAATGCGAGCGGCGTGCGGCTGTGGCGTTCTCGAGAGAGCGGTGCGCAGGGCATTGGCGAAATCGCGATCTGCGGTTAGGCAGCGCAGGTCGATGATCAACGCTTTTTTTTGAGCGATCGCCTGGACCATTTCGGCTTTGTCCGTCTCGGCATCTGTGATGCGCAGGTAGGAAAGCGATTGGCCGAGGTCTTTTTCAATCGCACCTTGCAGGCTCCACGGGCCGACAAGTACGAGCGCGAGCAATGAAAAACGGAGAAGGCGCTTCATTTGCGGTTCAATTGTTTGGCGCCGATATCCCGGCGGAAGTATTTGCTCGCACATTCGATTTTTTCACAGGTGGCATACGCTCGCTTCGCAGCTTCGCGCAAAGTAGGCGCCAGCGCGGTGACGCCGAGAACACGGCCTCCGTTGGTCACGATATGACCTTGATCGTCGCGGCCGGTGCCCGCGTGAAGGATTTGGGTCTGTGAAGGGAGTTCGGGCGGAAAAGTGATCGCATCGCCTTTCTTGAAGCTCTCGGGATAACCTTTGGCTGCGATCACCACGCAGATGGCAGCGTCCTGCTTTACGATGAGTTTCACGTTTTTCAGTTCACCGCGTGCCGCTGCCCACAACAAGGCGAGCACATCGTTTTCGAGTCGCGGGAGGACGACTTGAGTTTCCGGATCGCCGAACCGCGTGTTATACTCCAAAACGCTCGGCCCCTCCGGCGTAAGCATGATGCCGATGAACAGCGTGCCGCGGAAATCGATGCCCTCGTCGGCAATCGCGTTGACGGACGGGCGGACGATTTCTTTTTCGATCCGAGTGAGAAGCTCCGGTGTGACGACTTCGGCGGGCGAGTACGTTCCCATGCCGCCGGTGTTCGGGCCAGTGTCGCCGTCGCCCACGCGTTTGTGGTCTTGGGAAGTGGGCAGAATCACGTAGTCGCGACCCGACGTAACGACGAGGATCGACGTTTCTTCGCCATAAAGGCAGTCCTCGATGAGAATTTGTTTTCCGCTGGCGCCGAATTTCCCGCCTTCGAGCATGGAGCGGACTGCGTCTTCGGCTTCGGCCAGCGTCTGCGCGACGATCACCCCTTTGCCAGCGGCGAGGCCGTCAGCTTTTACAACGATCGGAATCGGGCGCGTCCTCAAATAGGCGAGAGCCGGAGCGACTTCGCTGAAAAATCCTGCGGGAGCGGTGGGAATCTTATATTTGAGAAGGATCTGTTTCGTGAAAATCTTCGAAGCCTCCAAGCGCGCGCCATCAGCTTTCGGACCGTAGGCCGGGATATTTTCCTTAATTAATGCATCGACCAAGCCCAACGAAAGCGGAACCTCAGGTCCGACGATCACGAAATCCACCTTCTCGCGTTTGGCGAAGCCGACGATGCCGGCAATATTGTCGGCCGGAATCGCCACACAGTAGGCGTCTTGAGCGATGCCCGCGTTGCCGGGAGCGACCAAAATGCGGGGCTTGGCCGGCGAAGCCAGGCACGCCTTTACGAGCGCGTGTTCGCGCCCACCGGAGCCTACGATGAGAATGTTGCGTGGAAGGGACATTGCGGAAGCGGACACGTTGGCGACGAAATGACGCGGGGAGAAGCCGGAAAATCGCCCCGTGAGAACTCAACGGGTAGGGGAAGAACTAGGTAACAGAAAGATTTTCGTTTCCACTTTGATGAGCGCCGATTGCAGCGCAGGGACCTCCGGTCGCAGCTTCACAGCCTCTGCCAAGACATCACGGGACTCATAGAATCGGTCGAGTTGGTACAAAACGATACCGAGGTTGTACCGAGCTTCCATGTTGTCCGGTTGTGCGGCGATGGCTTGTTTGTAATGTTCGACGGCCTCCGAGAGCTGTCCTTGGCTCACCAACGCATTCGCCAGATTGTTGTGCGCTTGGGCATAATTCGGTGATTGAGCGAGAACATACCGGAACTCCCGTACGGCCTCATCAAGCCGCCCCGTTGTTGCGTAAATCGCCCCGAGGTTAACATGAGTGTCGAAGTTTTTTGCCTTCGGGGAGAGTGCAAGCGCAGTAACAAACATCTTTTCCGCTTCCCTATTCTGGCCAAGCAGCTGTAGGCACGTTCCGGCTCCGTTGAGCGCCTCGAGATCGTCGGGGACGCGTTCCAAAATGAATTGATGCTGCGCGAGCGCCTCGGCGAAGCGGTTGGCATCCGAGAGAGACGTCGCGTAACCTCGATGAGCGGTCAGTAGTTCGGGATTCAACGCAAGGGCCTCTTCATATTCCTTCAGCGCTTTATCGGGGAAACCGGTTTTGGCGTACGCTCCAGCCAGGTTTGAATGGGCGAGAGCATATCTCGGATTTAGTTCGACGGCCTTTTCATAGAAAGGCCGAGCTTCCGTGTAACGCCCGTGTTCGCTGTAGGCAGCTCCCAGGTTGTTCCAGGCAAGGTAGTTTCGCTCCGTGACGTTGATCGCGTGTTGGAAAAGCGTGAATGGGTCCTTCCAAACGCTTTGTTGGTGCCAAGTGACCGCTACCAAAGCAATCAGCCAAGTATAAAACGCCGCGCCCGCGATTAAACGCCTGTGCGCGTTTTCACGCACGAAGTCCGCGATGCTCCAGATCAACCCGATCTGCAGGCCAATGCTTGGCAGATACGTGTAGCGATCCGCCATCGACTGAAGCCCGACTTGGACGAAGCCGACCGTGGGAACCAATACTCCCAGGAACCACAACCAACCGACAACGACCCAAGGACGTTTCCGCCGCCAAAAGATTAAGGAAAAACTCGCGGCCACGAGGAGCGAGGCCGCAACAACGCTTCGCACCGGCCAGTATCCGGGATGTGGATAAAAGACCGCCAGTTTATCCGGCCAGAAAAACTTGCCCGCGTACCGCGCAATGGAAACCGTCGCATTTCCCAGCCGAGCATCGAACGGGAGATCCGTACTGACGACGCCGTGCTTTTGCTGTGCGTAGAAGGTGATTCCGCAGGCAGCCCCGGTGAGAGCAAGGAACGGAATCTTCTCCCACAGCAGTTGTTGTAACGTCTCGCTTTTTCGGTCGTTTTGAATCGCCCCCTCTCTCGCTGCGTTTTGTTTTGCGACGAGCGTGAAACGGTTCAACGGCCAATAGTCCAACAACAGCAGCACGAAAGGAAATGTGACCAGCATAGGTTTGGTCAGCAGGCCGAGCACGAAGGTTGTCAGTGTGAGCGCATACCAGCGGCCAGAAGGCTGCGCCTGCTGACGGCGTTCCACGTAGCCGAGATATGCCCACAAAGCCAACCACCAGAATAAGACTGAAAGCACGTCCTTGCGTTCCGCGACCCACGCCACCGACTCCACTCGAAGCGGATGCAACGCGAATAGCGCCGCGCAAGCGGCGCTGGCCCAAAAGGCTTTCGTCGCCCGAACCAATACCAAGAAGGCTAATGCCGCATTGATCGAGTGAAGCAGGACGTTAATCGCGTGATGCCCTTGCGGCCGATTGCCGAACAAGCTCCAGTCGAGCGTATGAGAAAGCCAGGTAAGCGGATGCCAGTTGGCCGCCGTCGTCGTGGTGAATGCCCAGCAGACCGTTTCCCAAGTGAAGCCATTCTTGATATGGGAATTGTTGATGACGTAATCCGGATCGTCGTAGCTCTGGAAGGAGCCAAAAATCGAGCGGGAGAAAACCAAGGCCGTGATGCAAAATAGCACCACGGCCAGCGCTCTGGTTGAGATTTTAGGACTCGACATTGACGCCGGGGTGACGGGCAGGTGCAGTCTCAGTCGATTTTCTATGCGCGGAGGTCCATTACAGCACCTTCAATGTCTTGCGGTAGAAGGCCACGACTTCGTCTGGATCGTCGGTGAAGAGAATGTAGTCGGCCATCCATGCGGGGGCGCGTTTGGTGCGGATCATTTCGCGGACCTGTTTGCGGAGGTCGGTCCAAAATTTTGCGTTGTAGAAAATGTAGGGAACGCGCGGGCGGATGCCCAGCTTGAGGTTGCACATTTCGATGCCGATTTCTTCCAGTGTGCCGACACCACCCACGTTAAAGATACAAAAATCGGCGATCTCGAACCATTTCTGGCGATTGTGACGCGCGGTGTCTTGGAACGTGTTGAAAAAGTCCACGCCGAGCTCCGGCGGCTGAGCCTCAAGTTCGAGGAAGCAGGCGCCGGTCATCGCGCCTTTGTTGCGCGCCTGGTCCGTTGCCAGGCGCATGACGCCGCCGCCTCCGCCCGTGAGCACGCCGACGGACGGTCCGATGAACGAGGTAAGCTTTTCGATTAGGGTTGAAATCTGGTTCGTGTCGCGGTCGTCGAGGCCGACCGCCGATCCATAAAACGCCAGGATTGTCGACTCCTGAAATTTCTTCACGTACTCGTCGCGAACAAAAAATCCGTGCGTCTTTTTGTAGGTGTGAAGGAAAAGGTCCTTCATGCCTTCGTTGTGCCAGTAGATGTCGATGCCGAGGGCGTCGAAGGTCTCCAGGCGGGCGTGGGCGTTGTTCGAGAGAAAGAAGCCGTGCGTGCGCGAGGGTTTGCGGAAAATGATGCGGCGCAGCTTCAACTTCGGGAGACGGGTGAAGAGTTCTATCTCTTCGAGAAGGTTGGGGAAATAGTCGACGAGGAGCGTGTCAGCATGTTCGGGCGCGGCGTCCAGCGCCTGAATCATGGTGGGGAATCCGCAAGGCCCTTTCAACTTGTCGAGCATTGCTTTAAGGCCAACTTGATCGGCGGTGTTCAGAAGCAAGCTGTAGTTTTCCTGGGTCGAGCTTTGGCCCTTGACGGTGATTTTGGCTTTCGGACGCGCTTCGCCGTTGTCCTTCGGTGGATGTTCGTCGAGGCATTTGTAGATCGCGGTTGAGGCGGTGTGGAAGCGCAGACGGCGCTTTTCCAGCGATTTTGCCTCTGGGTCGGTCGCGACGGGCGCGCGGAATACTTCGACGGACACGACCGGATTTACCACGAGCTGGTCGCTCGTGTTGTAAATTTCCAGCATGATGTTTGTGCCAAAGGTCTTGATTGGGTCGAGCAACACCGCGCTCGTGTGAAGACCGAAGTTGCCTTCGCCGCGGTTGAGCAACACGTAGTGCTCTTTCAAGTACATCGAGCAGCTGGTGAGCACGCCGGAGCGCGGTGGAATCGTGAGCGTATCGGTCTCGTGGCGAACCTGAACTTTGTCCAAGTAACCGCGGCCGGCGTCGCCGCTGACGAGACGGTCGAACTGCGGACGCTGAAGCCGGGGGTTAAGCGTGTAACGCACGGAGTGCGGCGTGAGGAACACTCGGCCTGCGCGGTCGATGCTGATCGTGTTTGGGAGTTTGAGACGGTTGTTTTTAACTGCGTCCCAGATTTCGTTGGTCGTCAGTTTGGCGGTTTCCGGAGCGAAGTAGAGGCGTCCCACCGGCACACCGGAACGAAGCAATTTTTTCCAGTATGCCGCGTTGGGGAAACTCAGATCGTAGAGCGAGGCTTCGGCTTGGAGCAGGAGCCGGTTGCGATCGACGATGGGGCCACCTTGCACGGCCATTTCAATTCCGATGCGGGCGAGCGTGCTGCGCTCCGTGAAGTGCAGTTGCTGGCACTGCGCCTTCATAAACTCAAATTCCGAAGGGTTGCGGGGCCAAAAGGCCAAGGTCAGCGCGACCGTTTGCTCGTCCTTGGGTTTTACGGTGAGGATCTGGCCGTCCTCGCTAGTCCAAAATTGATCGGGGCTCATGAGAGAGCGGCCATACAATGCAACCGCGTGCGCTCTGACAAGTTGGGAAACGCAAAACGCCCGTAAATGCGTCTGACCGTCAACGCTTCAGCGCCAGGAGAACGATTCCAGCAGCGACCAAACCAATTCCCGTCCATTCGCGCGGGTTGGGCCGGTCGCCGAGAAATATAACCGCGAAGATCGCTACGAGGACGACACTCAGCTTGTCGACGGGAGCGACTTTTGACGCATCGCCGATTTTTAGCGCCCGGAAATAGCAAACCCAGGAGGCGCCTGTTGCCAGCCCCGAAAGGATCAAAAAGGTCCACGTTTTGCCAGGCAACCGCAATGGGTTGCTCCATTTGCCGGCGTACCAAACAAAACCACTCAGCACCACCAATATGATCATCGTGCGAACGAGCGTGGCGAGATCCGAGTCGACGCCTTGGATGCCGATTTTCGCGAAAATTGCCGTGAGGGCGGCGAACACGGCGGACATCACCGCCCAGTAAAACCATGTGCTATCGGCTGGCATTGGAATGAAATCGATGCGTGATTCTAGTACGAGACTTTGTAGCGCCGACGAAGCTTGTAAAGGTCGCGCTCAAGGCTTGCGGCGTAAGCTTCGAAGAGGGGAGCACGGTCGACTTGCACGTCTTTACGCGAGACGACAGAGACGGATTGATGGCCGAAAAGGCCGCGCGGCTTAATCGCTTCGACGTTGAAATATTTCTCCAACACCTGCCGCCAATAAGCGGTCGTATAAAAAGCACCCATGCCTGCGCCGCCTTCTGCGCTGTCGGGACCGAAAATGTATTTATCTTCGATTTTGGTGGTGGCGGGTAGCTCGCCTTTGGCCCTCATTTCATCAAACAACGTGTCATCCTGATAGGTAATGAAGGCAAAGCCGCCGGGGGAAAGAAGGCGGCGAACTTCGCTGAGCCAAAAGTCAGTCGAGGCGTCAAGATGTGTGAAGACCGAAATGGCCGTGATCAAATCGAAGCTTTGCTCGGGAATATCCAGAGTGCTGGAGACCAAGCGCACCTTTTTATCACATAACAAGTGGCCTGCCCATTTGTTCATCAAGGGATCGATGTCGAAACCGACGATCTCCTTGTTGGGCCAGCGTTCGGCGATCTGAAGGATCACGCGGCCCAAGCCGGACCCGAAGTCCATGATTTGCCGGCTGCTGGCGAGGATATCACTTTTTAGCCCGCGCGCTTTGGCGATGCTGGTCAGTTCGCTTTCGATCCCGGCGAGAATTTGGGAGCCGATGTAGCGGAAGCCTTGTTCAGTCGTATTTCCGTTCACTTTTTGAACAAGATCGCGGGGGACTTGCTTGAAGCGCTTGGAAAAGCTCGGATGCGGCCGCGAGGTTGGGCTCGTGAAAAAAGAGAGCATAATCGCCGGGAGGATTGCGTTACTTTTTCTTCCGCGTCTTTGGTTCTATTTGCAGATAAGTCTTGTTGAGCATTTGGCTCTCGTAAATTTGCAGGAGGCGGACGCCCTCGCGCGGTTTCACGTGATCTTTGCGTGTGGCGTGATCGATCTGCGCCTTCATTTTTCGGCAGAGTTCTTCCTGGTGATACTGCACGCCCTCAATCACGTCGGCGATGCGGCTGCCGCTGAGCGCTTCCTCGATGTAGAAGCCGTTCGGTTCGTCGGGCTCGAGGAAAACGTGGACCTCGTTCACGCGGCCGAAGAGGTTGTGCAAGTCACCCATGATATCCTGATAGGCGCCGGTTAGGAATACACCGAGGTAATACGGTTTACCGTTCAACGGATGCAGCGTCAGATAGTCTTTGGTGTCCTGCAGGTCGACGAAGCTGCTGATCTTGCCGTCGGAATCGCAGGTGATGTCTACGAGGATGGCATTGACGGAAGGGCGTTCCTTTAACCGATGTAAAGGAGCAATCGGGAAAAGCTGTTTCAGCGCCCAGTGATCGAGCAACGATTGGAAAACCGAGAAGTTGCAGACGTACTGGTCGGCGAGGAGTTTTTTGAGATCGTGCAGTTCCTCCGGCTGGTAACCAGATTCGTTGCCTTCCTTGTCGATCTGCTCGCAAATCTGCCAAAAAATCGATTCGGCGGCGGCACGGTTTTCGATGTCGAGATAGCCGAGATTGAAGAGTGAAAACGCTTCTTCCTTTTTCTGCAGCGCGTCGTGGAAACGTTCGAGGCGGCCGAGTTTTTGTTTGTTTTTCAACAACAACTCCAAATCTGTGACTACTTTGTCCTTTTCCTTTGGTTGGTGTTGTTGGCCGAGCGTCTCCTTTTTGTTGATACGTTCGAAAACTTCCACGATCAGCATGGAGTGGGGCGCCACGACGGCGCGGCCACTTTCGCTGACGATGTCCGGTTCGGGTACTTCGGCGGAGCGGCAGATTTCGCGGATGTTGAAGACTACGTCGCGCGCATATTCCTCCATCGAGTAATTCATGGAGGATTCGAAATTGGTTCGGGACCCGTCGTAGTCGATGCCGAGGCCGCCGCCGACATCGAGGTAGCCCATCGGGAAGCCCATTTTGTGCAGCTGGCAGTAGAAGCGCGTCGCTTCGATGACGGCGTTTTTAATCGTAATGATGTTCGGAACCTGCGAGCCGATGTGGAAATGGATGAGCCGGAGGCTTTGCGAAAGCTTGGCGGCTTTGAGCTTCTCGGTGGCGAAGAGAATTTCCGCGGTGTTGAGGCCGAACTTCGCGTTATCGCCAGTCGACATCGCCCAACGGCCTTCGCCGCGCGTGAGCAGCTTGGCGCGGAGGCCGATCATCGGCTTGATGCCGGTTTCCTGGGCGATGCGGATGATGTCGTCGACTTCGGCGAGCTGCTCGACGACGAGGATGATTTTCTTGCCGAGCTTACGTCCAAGCAGGGCGGTTCGGATATATTCGTCGTCTTTGTAGCCGTTGCAGATGATCAGCCGTTGGTTGCTGTCGTGCATGGCCAGCGCGATCATCAGCTCGGGTTTCGAGCCGGCTTCGAGACCGTAGTTGTATTCCTTGCCCGCGTCTAAAACTTCTTCGATGACCTCGCGCAGCTGGTTGACCTTGATCGGGAAGACGCCGCGGTAGTCGCCTTTGTAGCCCTCTTCTTTAATCGCACGGCGGAAGGTCTCGTTGAGCTGAACGACCCGATGCCGGAGCAAGTCCTGGAAGCGGATAACCATCGGCGCACGCAGGCCCATGCCAACGGCTTCTTGGATCACATCCATGATGCGGATGCTGGCGCCTTCGGGGAGTGGCTGGACGTTGACGAAGCCTTCGTCGTCGACGTGGAAATGACCATACCCCCAACGTTTGAAGCCGAAGTGTTCTTCGGATTGAGCGGCGGACCAGGCGGAGGATGTTTTACTTTTCAACGCGGGAAGGGGCAGGCTGGGGTTATGGCTTGCTTTTTAAGCGGTGACTCAGGTTTAGTGCGTGTTTTCTTTTTTCAAATCACACAACACGCAATTCTTAAAATGACTTCCCTTTTGGCTTCTCTCCAGATTTTGGCTCAGCAAGCAGCTCCCGCCGCCGCTCCCGGCCAGCCAGCAGCCCCCGGCGGCATGCAACAGCTGATGGGCTTCATGCCAATGATTCTGATTTTTGTGGCCATGTATTTCCTGATGATTGCCCCGCAGCGCAAAAAGCAGAAAGAACACCAGAAGATGATGGCTTCGCTCGATACCGGTGACGAAATTATCACGGCGGGCGGCATCTACGGTGAAATCACCAATCGCAAGGAAGACCGCTTTGTGGTTCGCATCGCCGACAATACCAAGATCGAAATCGGCAAAGGCTTCATCCAATCCGTCGTCAAGAAAGCCAACGCCGCTAAATAACCCCACCGGCCGGGCGGCATCGTTCCAGCCATGCCGCAAGTGAACTCGCAGCCTTGAGCGGAGCTTCCGCCCTCCGGCGTACCCCACGATTTTAAACCCAAATAACCCATGCTTAAACGCAACCTCTGGAAGCTGATCCTCAGCTTTGTCATCGGCCTTTGGGCCGTATGGACGCTACTGCCGCTCAAAGATCGGCCGTTCGCCGAATATGCACAATCGAAAGCGCAGGCCAAACCGGCAGAGTTTTCTGCTCTGATGAAGGAAGCTGGCCAACGCCACGCAGCCGACCCGGGAACGAGCGAGTTCGTCGCTTTGAAGCAGATCGCAAAAGAACGCCGGATCGATCTGTCGCAATTTTATCCCGGTTTAAACCTGGGCGATGTTCAAAACATCGAGCGTAAAAACAACATTCTTCTAGATTATCTCCTGAAGGCTTCGCGTGGTCGCCTCCAACTCGGACTCGACTTGAACGGCGGTATTTCCGTCACCCTCGAAGCAGATCCGAAGGCGTTGGCCGCATTGCCTGAGTATCAGCGCAAAGAAAAACTTTCCAAGGCGATCCAGATCATCGGTGATCGTATTAACAAGCTCGGTGTAGCCGAGCCTGTCATCCGCGCCGTCGGAGAAAACCGCATCGAAATCCAACTTCCTGGCGTCAACACCAAGGACAATCCGGAAGTCGTCGACACGGTGAAGAAGCCGGCCCGCCTCGATTTCCGCCTCGTCCATCCGTTTATGGTTCCGCAGCCCGGCACCGAAACACCTGCCGGCTATGAGATCCTAACGCTCGAAAACGAAAACCGCCGCGGCGAAACTTCAATCGAGGAGCTCTTCGTCAAACAGCGTCCGGAAATGAATGGCGACGCGATCGCGCGTGCGGTTGCACACTACGACCAGTTTAATCGTCCGGAAGTTTCGCTCCAGCTCACCTCCGAAGGGAAAAAGCAGTTCGCCAAAGTCACTGGCGAAATCGCTGGTTATACCAAGCAGCTGGTTCAGCGCACGGGCAACCCGCACGCCCGCGCTCGTCTGGCCATCGTGCTCGACGGCAAGCTTTACTCCGCTCCGGGTGTCGAAAACGAAATCATGGGCGACGCCGTCATCAACGGCATTCCCTCCGAACGCGAGGCTCAGCAGCTCGAGAGCGTGCTGAACAACCCGCTCGACGTCCCGCTGCAGGTCAAAGAGCAGTACGAAGTCGGGCCTTCTCTCGCCGCAGGCGCCATCGCCAGCGGTAAAACCGCGACTTACGTTGGCATCGGCCTCGTGGCGGCGTTCATGATCGGCTACTACACGCTGGCCGGATTGATCGCTGTCATCAGCGTGGTGCTCAATATCACGATCTTGCTCGGCGTGCTCGCCATGCTCGGCGCAACGCTGACGATGCCTGGCATCGCCGGTATCGTGCTCACCGTCGGTATGGCGGTCGACGCGCACATCCTGATCTTCGAGCGCATGCGTGAAGAACTGGCGCAAGGAAAGTCGCTTGTCGCTGCCTTCCACGCTGGTCACGACAAGGCGTTCACCACGATCGTGGACGCCAATTTGACGACGTTCATCACCTCGGGCTTGATGATCATTTTCGGCAACGGCCCGGTCCGCGGTTTCGGTGTGACGATCACGATTGGTATCTTCACGACGATGTTCACGGCGCTGATTGTGAGCGAAATGTTGCTCCAGTTCGCGATCTTCAGCGGCTTCATGAAGCGCATGGTCATGCTGAACCTGCTGAAAGCGCCAAAGTTCGACTACGTGAAATACGGTCGCATGTTCTTCATCGCTTCCTGGATCATCGTGGCTGTCGGCGTCGTCGGCGTGGCGATCAAGGGCCACAAGATCTACGGCATCGATTTTGCCGGTGGCGATGTGATGAACATGAGCTTCAAACAGCAGGTTGATATCGGCCGCATCCAAGCTGCCACTGACAAGGCTGGATTGGGCGAAATCATGGCTGCCTACCAGAGCCCCATCGGCGGCGGCATGGAAGTGCTGAACATCCAGACCGAAGCCGGCAAAGGCGACCAAGTGGCTGAGATGATCACGAAATCGTTCCCGGAAGGCGGCTTCGCCGTTACCGGCAAATCGATTGTCGGTCCCTCCATCGGCCAAGAAATTCAATGGAATGCTCTCATGTCGATCGGCCTTTCGATCGTGGGCATCATGATCTACGTGGCCTTCCGCTTCGAGATGGGCTACGGCATCGGCGCGGTCGTTTCCACGATCCACGACGTGCTCATGACGGTTGGTATCTTCGTTCTGTCGGGCCGCCAGTTCACCGCTCCGATGGTCGGCGCAATCCTTCTAATCGTTGGTTATTCGATCAACGACACGATCGTCGTCTTCGACCGTATTCGTGAAGAACTGAAGCTGAACCCGAATCTGAAACTCTCCGAAGTCATCAATCTGGCGACTTCCCGGGTGTTTGCTCGGTCTTGCTTAACCAGTTTGACGACCTTCCTTGCGGCTTTGGCCCTCTACCTGTTCGGCGGCGGCGTCATCAATGACCTGTCGTTCACGTTCCTCGTCGGTATTGTCACCGGCACGTTCTCCTCGATCTTCATCGCCTCGCCGATCTTCTACTGGTGGCACAAAGGCGACCGTAAGCACGTTGAGAAGCATCAGGACGTTAAGCCGACCTACGAGTGGACGGGCGCCAGCAAGGCGTCGCAGTAAATCGATCGAGGTAGGGCGGATTATTCGTAATCCGCCCCGCCGTGTCCGTTCGTGGACCGGCGGCGCGACCCGAACAACGCGCCCTGCCATTCGACCCCCATCGCGTCATGCGTTGGATTTACACACCGCTCCCGGTCGCCTCGATCGATGAGCTGAGTCGCAGCGCGGGCATCAGTCCCGTGCTGGCGGAGCTCTTGTTGCGGGTTGGCCTCAAGGAGAAAATCTCCGCGGGCAAGTTCCTCAATCCCGCGCTGAGCGAGTTGAGCGATCCGTTTTTGCTCCGCAACATCGAAGCGGGCGCCCGCCGCTTGCGCCAGGCGATCGAGCAGCGCGAGCAAGTCGTCGTGCTCGGCGATTACGACGTCGACGGCGTCAGCAGCACCGCTTTGTTGGTTAGCATACTCCGGCGTTTCGGACTGGATCCGCAGTTCGTCGTACCGCGCCGCATGGAGGATGGTTATGGTTTGTCGCGCAGCGCGATCGACCGCGCGCTCGAAGGCGGGAAACCGGCCTTGTTCGTGGCGCTCGATTGCGGAACCAATTCCCATGAGGAAGTGGCCTATCTCGTAGGCCGGGGTGTCGATGTGCTGGTGGTTGATCACCACCGCTCGAAAGAAAAACCTCTGGAGCAGGGCATTCTCATCAATCCGCACATCGAAGAAGCGGCGCCGGTCGAGGAACCTTGGCGGCACCTCTGTACGGTTGGCCTCGTTTTCAAACTGGCACACGGCCTGTTGAAACTGTTGCGCGCAGACAATCACCCTGTGGCGTTTCGGATCAAACTGCGCGATTACCTCGATCTTGTCGCTATGGGAACGGTTGCGGATCTGGTTCCATTGCGCGGAGAAAACCGCATTGTAGCCCGACAAGGATTGAAGATTTTGCAGGCGACTCAGCGCCCTGGGCTCCAAGCGCTCATGCAGGTCGCCGGTGTGAAAGCGGGGCAGGAGATCATGCCCGTGGATATTTCCTTCCGCCTCGGGCCTCGCATCAACGCGAGCGGGCGTCTCGCCGACGCGGCGCTTTCGGTGGAGCTGATGCTGAGCGAGGATGTGAGTTTTTGCCGCGAAACCGCGCGCCAGCTCGACGCCTTTAACCGCGAACGTCAGGACATCGAGCGCCAGATCACCGAAGAGGCCGAGAAGATGATCGAGACGCAGTTCGCGACTTGGCCGGGCATCGTGCTCTTCGCGGAGAACTGGCACCCCGGCGTCGTGGGCATTGTCGCTGGCCGCGTGACGCGGAAGTACAACCGTCCCTGCGTGGTTTTAGGCAACGAAGGAGATCTAGCAAAAGGTTCGGGTCGCAGCGTGGACGGTGTGAGTCTCGTCGATGTGCTCGGACTGTGCGCGGAACATCTTTCAAGCTGGGGTGGGCATCCGATGGCGGTCGGTGTTTCGCTCGGAAAACTGCAGCTCGACAATTTCCGTCTTCGCTTCGCCGAGGCGGTCCGGCAGCACTGTGGAAGCGATTTGATCGAGGCGCGTTTGGAGCTGGCGGCCTGGTTGAAACCGGAGCAAATCCGTGAGCAGCTGATGGACGAACTCGCCGAGTTGCATCCGTTCGGCCAGGGCAACCCGGAACCTGTTTTCGGTTTGCGTGGAGTCGTTTTCACCCAGCGTCCCGAAATATTCAAAGACCAGCATTTCCGCTTCAGCTTCGACGATGGCCGCGGTCGTCGGCTCTTTGGCGTTGCTTGGAAGATGGCCGACCGCCTTCCGCCGGTGGGAGTGCCCCTCGATCTCGCGGTCGAGCTGACCTGGAATTATTTCAACGACCGCAAGCTTCTCCAACTCGAGTTGATCGACTGGCGCCGGACAACGGGTTGACAGCGGCGTGTCCGCCGGGCTTCATCGCTGGAGCCAACGCCGCCTCGGGATGAAAGTTTCGCCCTCAAAAAAATACGCCGTCATCACCGGCGATATCGTCGACTCCTCCAAATTACCGAAGGCGCGTCGCAAATTGCTGCCGCAGCTCATTGCCAAAGCCTCACGCGATACGCAAAAAGCGTTTACCGATGCCTTGCCGCTCAAAGCGGATGTTTTTCGAGGTGATGGTTGGCAGCTGTTGGTTGGGGATGTGGTGCACAGTCTCCGCGTTGGACTCTTTTTCCGGGCCTGTTTGCGCTCGGAATCGAAGCGCGGGCGCGGTCTCGACACGCGACTGGCAATAGCCGTGGGGCTGGTGGATTTCGTGCGCGAACGTGTTTCCGAAGGTGACGGCGAGGCGTATAGACTCTCAGGTCGTGCGCTGGAGGAAATGCCCCGCAAGCAACGCCTCAAATTGGTTTTCCCCAGCGAAAACGAAGCATCGCTCGACGTAATCATCAGGTTGATCGACGTGCTGGCGCAAAACTGGACGGGACGGCAGGCGCTGGCTGTCGGCGGTGCGCTGCGTGGTTGGACGCAGGAGAGGATCGCGCAGCAGTGGCCGGAGTCGATCACGCAGCAGGCAGTGACGAAACATCTCGATGCCGCGCAGTGGCCGGCGCTGGAGGAGGCATTGCGTTATGTGGAAAGCAAACTGCAAACGGCGTGAGCCCGCTACAACCTCCCTGGGTTGTAATGACCGATTACAACCTCTAGAGGTTGTAGCTGCCGAAAACAACCCCAGCAGGTAAACGTGGCGCCATGATAACTTCATCACAGATCGATCTCGGCCTCGCGCTGCTCGCCGCGCATTTGATGACGGATTTTGTGCTCCAGCCGGACTGGATGGTGAAGAGGAAAGAACGCCGCTCGGTGCTGTTCCTTCACAGTTTGATCGGGGCCGCTCTGACCTACGCCTTCGTAGGCCGCTGGGAACTTTGGGTGGTGCCTGCTTGGGTTTTTCTCAGTCACGCCGCGATCGATTACGTCAAAGTGCGAGCTGGCCGGAACTCTTCGACGGCGTTTTGGCTCGATCAGACCGCGCACGTGATCGTGGTGGCTATTTTGACCTATTTCTTTGCCACTCCGGATCCCGTTTCACATTGGTACAAGCTGCACGGGAGGGCTATTTGGAGTTGGTGGATTTTACTGGTTGGGGCGATCCTGTGCGTGCGTGTCGGTGGAATTTTGGTTGGCTTCTGGGTAAAACCTTATCTGGAAGAGATTGAACGCGCCAACAGGGAAGCCGGCGTTGCCGTCAAGGCTGTCCGCGGTCTTACCAACGGCGGCCGAGTCATCGGCCAGCTCGAGCGCGTATTGATTTTTATGCTGGTGGGTTTGGGTCAGCTGGGTGGTATCGGCTTTCTGGTGGCGGCGAAATCGATCTTCCGCTTCGGCGAATTGAAGGATCGCGAAAACCGCATGGAAGCCGAATACATTACGATCGGCACGCTGATCAGCTTCAGCTGGGCGGTCGCGACGAGCGTTCTGACGTGGTGGTTGGCTCGGGCGCTTTAGCGGAACCCAACCGCTCAGCCGCCGATCGCGGTCATCGGGCGGCAGGGCGTGTAATTTCCGCGGAACTGGTGCTCGAGGGGCTTGCGTTGAAGCGCGATGAGAAAGGCTTCGCGAACGGCTTCCTCGGTTTTGGCTTCGCGCAAAGCGGAGCGCAGGTCGAACTCTCCCTGATCGCCAAGGCACGGCCGGATTTTGCCGTCGGCCGTGAGGCGCATTTTATTGCAGGTCTCGCAGAAGTGAAGGTTCGTGAGCGCGCCGATGAAGCCGACAAGCGCGCCGCTGTGCTTGAACCGATAATACTTTGCCGGGCCCCAGCCGATGCGTTCGTCGGGCACGGGAATTAGCTCGTCGTGCTGGTTGAGCAGTTTCATGGCCTCGCCGACGGGCGTGAAATTCGAATCGTTGAGAACGTCGGTGCGAGTGAGCGGCATCAGCTCGATGAGGCGGAGCGGCAGGTTGTGTTCCGCTGCGAACTGCGTGAGGGGCCACAGCTCGCCTTCGTTTACGCCCCGCATCAGCACGCAGTTGAGTTTCACACGTTCGAAGCCGGCCGCAAGCGCTGCACGAATTCCCGCGAGCACGGCGGTAACGTCTCCGCCGGTGATTTTGCGATAGAGCGCCGAATCGAGCGCGTCGAGGCTCACGTTGACCGTGCGCGCTCCGGCAGAGCGCAGCGGTTGAGCCAACGCGGCGAGTTTGGTGCCATTGGTCGAAAGGCCGATCGCTTCAATGCCATCGATCTGGGAAATCGTTTGAACGATTTCGACGAGGTCGCGGCGCACCAGCGGTTCTCCACCGGTGAGGCGAATCTTGCGAAAACCGAGACTTGCGGCGACGCGCACGACGCGAACGATTTCGTCGGCGCTCAGGTGATCTTCACGCTTTTCCCAACCCTTGTAGCCTTCGGGCATGCAGTAGGTGCACCGCTCGTTGCAGCGATCTGTCACCGAGATGCGAAGGTAATCGACGACTCTTCCGAAGGAATCCATGAAAAGCGGTGGCTATTGGTTGGCTAATTCGCGTGTCTGCGTGGCGTGCGGGTCGCGTCCTTGAAGGTGGGCAACGGCTTCGCGGATTGCCGGCGCGAGGATCTCGATACACTCGGCGACGGCTTTGGGTTTTCCGGGAAGATTTATGATCAAGCTGCGTCCGCGTGTTCCGGCGGTCGCACGCGAAAGAATCGAGGTGCGCACCTTCGCGAACGATTGCATGCGCGTCGCTTCACCGAAACCCGGTAGTTCCCGTTCCAATACCGAGCGAGTGGCTTCGGGCGTGACGTCACGGGGCGTGATGCCGGTGCCCCCGGTGGTGACGATGAGATCGCAGCCGCGGGCCTCGGCGAACTCGATCAATGTGGTGGCAATCAGCGGCAGGTCATCGGGAATGACCGCAACTTCAAACCCTCCAATATCGGTAAAATACGAACGCAGCAGCCGCTCGATTTCCGGGCCGGAAAGATCTTCGTAGATGCCGGCCGAAGCGCGGTCCGAGATGGTGATGCGGCCGACTTTCATTGTTTTGTTTTTTCCACGACGCGTACGTTGTCGATGCGCATCATTTTGTCCACGGCCTTGCACATATCATAGAGGGTGAGCGCCGCGACGGATACTCCGGTCAGCGCCTCCATTTCGACTCCGGTTTTGGCGTCGGTTTCGACCGTGCAGGTGATTCCCACCGCATTTGCCTGAATATCGAACGACAGGCCCACGTGGCTGAGCGGCAGCGTGTGACAGAGCGGAATGAGTTCGGCCGTACGCTTGGCGGCTTGAATGCCAGCGACCTGCGCGACGGTCAGCACGTCGCCTTTCGGGAGCGCCTTCGCGCGGAGAAGCTCGATCGTTTTGGGATCGCAGAAGAGCGAACCTTGAGCGACGGCGCGACGGTGCTGCACGGGCTTGGCGCCGACGTTGACCATGCGCGCGGTGCCGTCGGAACCTAGATGTGAAAACGTCTTTGCTCGTGGCGTGGGCTGCTGCTTTTTCGCGCTCATGGGTTTTGTTGCGTGGAAAAATAAGAGACGGCAGTGCCTGCGTCGAGGAGGCGCGTGCCTGCTGGAACAACCGCAATGGCGTTGGTGCGTGCCAACACGGTGATGTCTCCGGAACTCGCCCAAGGGAGCAAACGAATCTCGGTGCTCGTGCCCACCTGCTGAACGCGTGCGGGCCAGAGTATCTCCCGAGTATTTCCGCCACTGTCCATGGTCTCGACGAGAATAGCGCGGTGGGGCGTGGGTTGAGGCGGGATTCCTGCGTAGGTGTTAATTGCGCACCGCACTGCGGTCTGCAAAAGCATGAAATGGGCGAGGGGATTGCCCGGGATACCGAAGGCAATCTGTCGACCTCGAGTCGCCACGATGAGCGGGCGTCCGGGCCGCAAATTCGTCCGGCTGATGCGGATCTCGAAACCAAGGCGCGTGAGTGCTTCCGCGGTGTAGTCGTGTCGCCCGACGCTGGCCCCTCCGGAGAACAGAACGATGTCGGCCGTTTCAATCGCCGATTGTTGTGCATTTAGAATCTCAAACGCCAGTTCCTTCTCTTCGGCGAGATGCATTTGCGTGAGGTCCACATCCCGTTCACGGCAGAACGCAGCGATCAATGGCGAGTTGGAGTCGCGGATTTTACCTGGTTCGGGTTGGTGCCCAGGCGGGACAATTTCGTTTCCTGTCGCGAAATGGAAGAGGTTTGGCTTGCGCGCAACCTTCGGCTCTGTGTAGCCGATGCTGGCAAGCAGAGCCAAAATACCGGCGTCGATCCGCGTCCCTGTCGGCACGAGTCGCGAACCTTTGCGCGCGTCTTCTCCGCGTTGACGAACGTGGCTTTCCGCGGTCCGGTGCGCGAAGGTGCACAGATCGTTTTCGATGCGGGCGTTCTCTTGCATAACCACCTGCAACCCCGCGCTCGGCAAAGCGCCTCCCGTGGCAATGCGTACCGCTTCGCCCTTTTTAAGTTCGAGGGGATGCCAGTCGCCGGCGCGAATAAAATCCACGACGCGAAATGCGGTCGAGTTGTCGTCGGTGCGCACCGCGTAGCCGTCCACGGCTGAGCGATCGAACGCGGGGAGATCTTCCGGCGCGAGCACGTCCTCTTGCAAAATTCGCCCGATAGCTTCGCTAAGCGTGACGTGCGCAGGAGGCAGTGGTTTGCAGTGGCTGCAGATCACCCTGAAAACCTCGTCCAGACTGGCGTTGTTGACTGGTTCGTCTGTCGTCATCTCGGGGGCGCGGCGGGGCTGTTGACGGGCAACGCGCGCACTTTCCAAATAGGAACATCTTGTTTCAGCCGGTCCATGAATTGGGTGACCATGGCGAACGCTTCGGCGCGATGCTTTGCGCGAGCCCGA
Source organism: Nibricoccus sp. (assembly GCA_047600805.1). GTDB lineage: Bacteria > Verrucomicrobiota > Verrucomicrobiia > Opitutales > Opitutaceae > JADKHC01. The sequence goes on along the minus strand of JASGKG010000001.1, from coordinate 1,475,583 downwards.
ATGTAGATGGCAGCCTCACCGACGGGAATGACGCCGACTCGATGAATGACCGAAACCATTTCACAGGGGGATTTCGCAGCCAGATCATTGATGATCTGCCGCATGACCTTTTCCGCCATCGGACGATAAGCTTCGTATTCCAGCGCGGAAATGATCGAACCGTTTTCCTCGGCCCGAACGATGCCAGTAAACTCTGCAACTGCTCCGACGCTGGAGGTCTCGGACGCCGATTTGGGCGTAGCGATGGGCTGATCAACAATCTGAATGTCGACGATCATTATTAGCCACCGGACACGGGAGGGATGAGCGCGATCTCATCTCCGCGACGGAATCGGGCGTTGTTGTCCACAAACTCACTGTTTTGAGCGATGCGAACACGCGACCGAAAACGCGCCAGTGCCGGATGGATTTCGATGAGCGCCTTCCACAGTCCAGAAACGTCGGTTTCGTCGAGCGGGAGTTCGATCGAAGCTTGGCCGACTTCATTGCGTACGTCTGAAAAGAAGAGAATCCTCATGGCTTCACACAGATGTTCAATTTGGCTGGATATTCCACTTGTGTTGCGCAATTCACGAGATTGCGAAAAGTAGTCACTAACATGGTTCGCGTGCGACACATCTTTATCTCTACGGATCATAATTTTTTTGGTCATCACGGCCAACCAGCCGGGACAAATCCCACCGTCGAAGTAGAGCAGGTGGAGTGTCTCGCGGGCCGTGGGCTGAAAGGTGACCGGTTCTGCGGTTTCAAAGACGACTACAAAGGTCAGTTGACGCTGTTTTCCTGGGAAGTTTTCCAACAGCTGAAAACGGAGCGCAGTCTGCCGGCGCTTTCGCCGGATGTTTTTCGCCGCAACATTATCGTGGAAGGGCTCGATTTAAACGCTTTGGTCGGCAAACGCTTCGACTTGCAAGGCGTGACCCTCGAGGGGACGGTCGAGTGCAAGCCGTGCCATTGGATGGATGAGGCCGTAGGGCCCGGCGCCGAAGCTTGGCTGCAAGGCCGGGGAGGATTGCGCTGCAAGATCGTCACCGATGGGGTGCTTCACCGTGAGTGACGCGGTCCTTGGCCTAACTGGTGTCGTGATGGCAGGCGGCCTTTCGAGCCGCATGGGGCGCGACAAGGCGCTCCTGAAACTTGCGAGCGGGCGAACACTGCTGGAGCAAGCCGTGGAAACGCTGAAGCACGTCGGAGCGAAGGAAGTCCTCGTATCGGTTGCTCACGGGAAATCGTACCGATTGCCCGGCGTGCGTGAAGTGGCGGACGTGAACGAAGATTGTGGGCCGATCGGCGGCTTAGCGGCCTGTGTCGATGCAGCCCGCGAGCCATTTTGTTTGGTGCTGGCGGTTGATTTGCCTGCGATGACGAGCGATTATCTACGCGGATTAGCGACGATGATTGGTGAGAAATTCGGTGTCGTCCCGATAAACGACGGTTCGGCTGAACCGCTGTCCGCCATTTATCCGAAAGCGGCGCTCGCCGAGATTCAACGCGCGATCAACGAACGGCAGTTCTCACTCCAGCGACTCGCTATAAATTTGGAGCGAAGCGGACTCGTGAGATTCGCGCCTGTTGGGGCGCACGAGCAGCCACTTTTCGCGAACTGGAATTCACCCGAGGACTGCCGTTTATAGTCCTGGCAGGTGGTTTGTTATTTAGTAGATCACAACGTTTGGATTGCGTTGCTGCGAGGCGACCGGGTGCTTCGACTGTGAGAGCCAGCCTAGAGGCGTGTGACGTTCACGGCGCAAGCTTTGTAGCTGGGTTGGCGCGAGTGAGGGTCAAACGCCGGGAAAGTGAGGCAATTGACCGTGTTGAAATGCATGGGCAGGTAAACATGGCCGGACTGCACGGTGCTCGTAACAAAGGCCAGGGCGTTTGTTTCGCCGCGGCGTGACCGGATGCGCACCAGCTTGTTGGCTTCGATCCCGAGGCGTTCGGCATCGATAGGGTTGATCTCCACGTATAATTCGCGCGGTGCGAGTTTGCGGAGGACATCGCTTTTGTCGGTGCGTGAGCCGGTGTGCCACTGCGCCGACGAGCCGCGGCCGGTCAGAAGGAGCATCGGATAGTCGCTGTCTGGTGGTTCCGGCATGGGCCGCGGCTGATCAAAGAAAAATTTCGCGCGTCGATCTGCTGTGTAGAACAGTCCGTCTGCGAAGAGACGGCGTTCACGCGGGAGCTGGGCAGTTTGATCGGACTCGTGATTGCGCGCGGCAGCGGCGGCTTCCTTTTCTGTATAGGGCCACTGGATACCGCCGGCGGCTTCGATGTGCGCGTAGTCTTTGATGCCGGTGAAATCACAGGGCTGACCGCGAGAAAGCTCTTTGAGAATCTGGAAAGTGGCTTCGGGCGACGACCATTTTCTGAAAAGATCGCCGCAGCCCCACGCTTCGGCGACGAGTTTAAAGATGGCGAAATCACTGAGAGCGTGTCCAGGCGCGCGGGAAACTTTTTTCACGACGCCGAGGCGACGCTCGGAGTTGATGAGAACGCCCTCTTTTTCGCCCCATCCCGCGGCGGGAAGCACAAGATCGGCCATCTGGGCTGTCTCAGTCGTGGTGTACATGTCTTGTACGACCAGAAAATCCAGCTTCCTGCGGAGCTCGGAAAAGTTTTTCTGGTTTATCCATGAGTGGGCGGTGTTCGTGGCCACAATCCAGAGGCCGCGAATGTCGCCCTTATCGATACCGTCGATGATTTGATCATAGGCCCAGCTGCCGCGATCCGGAATAAAAGCCTTGTCGATCCCGAGTATTTCGGCAACGTGCGCGCGGTGCTCGGCTTTGGTGAATTCGTATCCGCCCAATAACGAGGTCGCGTTGCCAAAAAGGCGCGAGCCCATGGCGTTGCACTGGCCGGTGATGGAATTGGCACCGGTGCCGGGGCGGCCGATGTTGCCGGTCATGAGCGCGAGATTGATGATCGCTTGCGCGGTGCGCGTCGACTCGTGGCCCTGATTCACGCCCATCGTCCACCAGAAGGAAACGCGTTCGCGTGTGGCGATGATTTCGATGAGGCGGTTGAGAGTGGTTTGGTCGATGCCGGATTCGGCGGAAGTGCGTTCGAGCGTGAAAGGTTTTACGAACGTAGCGAACTCGGCGAAGTGAGCGGTGTGCGCGTCGATGAAATCGTGTTTTACGGCGCCGCGTTTGATCAACAGATTCGCCAAGCCATAGAGGAGCACGAGATCGCTCTTCGGTCTGATCGGCAGGTGCAGTGTGGAAGCCATCGCGGTTTCGGTGCGTCGCGGGTCGATGACGACGATCTCCGGATTGCGTTTATTCATCATCACGCGCTGCCACATGATCGGATGCGCTATGCAAGGATTGGCACCGGTGAAGATCAAAGCGTCGCTCTCTTCGAAGTCTTTGTACGTGAAAGGCGGTGCGTCGAAGCCGAACGACTGCTTATAGGCAACGTGTGAAGTGGCCATGCATTGGCGGGTGTTGGAGTCGACGTGGACCATGCCCATGCCGAACTTCGCGAGAGCGCCAAGTAGTGCCATTTCCTCCATCACGATCTGGCCGGTGCTAAGGAAGGCGAGGGAGCTTTTGCCGTGACGCTCCTGGATGCCTTTGAAACCCTTCACCATCGCTGCCAGCGCGGTCGTCCAGTCGACTGGTTCGAGTTTTCCGGTGGCGTTATTGCGCAGGAGCGGAGTAGTGGCGCGGTCCGAAGCGGTGAGCGGCGTGAGCGATTCCCAACCCTTCGGGCAAGCCATGCCGCGATTGACGGGATAGTTTGGATCCGCTGTGAGATTGATGGCCTCGCCGCTCTCGTTGAGATGAATCTTGAGAGAGCATCCCGTGCTGCAGTAGCCACAAACCATGTCGGTTGTGCTGACTGGCTTGAGACGGGCGGGTATACGGCCTAAGCCGAACTCTCCCGGTCGCAGCACGAGCTCGCTCGTCATCGGGCCTTTGCGTGAGTACAAGAGATCTTCGAGCTGCGGAATCATACGGTGGGAGTGGTGGCTATTTAGCAACAACACCGGGCATTTTCGGTGCTACTACGGCGCGGAAATAGAGGTAGCGCTCGGTTGTTTCGGTGGCGATCAGGAGCGGCAGGATGCTCCATGAAAAAATCGGCGAGAGCTGGTCAAAATGCACTAGCAGAGCCACCAACCCCGCTAGAAGTGCGCCGACGATGCGCACCGAGTGGGCCAAGCGCAGCGGGCCAGTGAGCATCTGTGCAGTTTTCCGCGCGTCAGTGGGCGTTTCGCCGTCTTCGTCGAGTGGACGGAGCTCCCGAATTTCCACGGCCAGCTTCAACAAGATCACCGCAATCAGGCTGAAAATGTGCGGCAAAGCGGGAGATGCTGCGGTGAGCGCTGCAAGTCCGAGCACGAGGCCGGTGCCGAAAAATCGCGGAAAGGTTTGTGCCGCGCGCCAGAGGTAGCGGCGGGTATCGATATAGATCATCGACGAGCAGAAGATCCCGATAACGCCGAGAATAGCGGTAGCGGCTGTGAGGGGAGAGGCAGCTGTGGCCAAAATTTCGGACTGCGATGCGACCGCTGGCAATTTTGACGCCGCAGCCACTGTAGCCAAGCCAAACCAACCGCCAAAAACAACGGCTTCACGTGAAAGCCAGGATGTGCGCAGTCCAAGAAACACCTTCCAGGCTCGCAGCGGCTGACCTAGATGGAAGATGCTCGCGAACAAACCGGCTGCTCCGGAAAACCACCCAGTCATGCCTAGAAGCGTGGAATGCTCTGAAGAAAAGTAGGAAAGATTGAAACATCCTACTGCCATCGGCGTGAGCGTGAGCATGAAGACGAGCGGCCAATGTGGATGTTGCGGGCGGAGCGTGGAAGCGTCTGCGGAGGCTGCGTCAACGGGCATTGCCCGTTTCGACACATAACGCGTGGTAGGTTGCGTGTAGTTAGGCGAGGGCGCGGCGCGGAGAAATTGCGACGTGTCGACACGACCTTGTGCGCCGGCGTGCGTCGTGACCGTGATAATCTTGATCGCGTGTGTGGGGCAGGCCTGGACGCAGGCAGGCGCTTCACCGACGGCGAGGCGGTTGTGGCACATGTCGCATTTGCGGACGATGCCGAGACGTTCGTTGTATTTGGGAACGTCATACGGGCATTTTAGAACGCAGTATTGGCAACCGATGCACTGATCGTCGAGGTGGCGGACGATGCCGGTGAGGGGATCCTTTTCATAAGCTAGAACGGGGCAGCCGTTCAGACACCCAGGGTCAGCGCAATGGTGGCAGGCACTGGTTATTGTCTGTTGAAAGGGATGTGAGCGCGTTCCTCCGACAAGCAGGCCTACGTCGCGCCAGGTTTCCTCGTCGTCGAGGCCGTTGAGTGAATGGCACGCTGCGACGCAGGCTTTGCAGCCGGTACAGGAATCTAGATCCACCTCGAAGGCGTACTGTTCGCCCGCGGCCGGTTTCGAAAGAGGAATTAAGTCGCGGAATAGGGGTTGAGTTGTCTCCTGGGCGAAGTTGTGGTCGGTGTCGTAGGCTGCGCTCGCGCGAGCGACTGGGGTTTGCAGCCGCTGTTGTTCGACCAGAAGCTCCTCAAGAAAGCCGGCTAAGGAGCTTTTCTTCGGCTCGATTACCGGTGCTGCTGAAGCGGAAATGGGTGCCTCAGTAGACATCGCGCTGGTAGCGCTTCGCGGCTCTCAGGGCGTCGACGTACTCGGCAGCCTGCTCGGGCGTTTTTTTGCCGACGATTTCGACCACGCGATGAAGCGCTGCATCCACGTCTTTCGCCATGCGGGAAGCATCGCCGCAAACATAGAAATATGCGCCTGCTTCAAGCCACGCGTACAGCTCCGAGGCATTTTCAAGCATGCGATGCTGCACGTAGATTTTATCGGCCTGGTCACGGGAGAACGCGGTGTCGAGGCGTGTGAGTGTTTTTTGCCGAACCATTTCATCGAGCTGCTCACGATAGAGGAAATCCGTTGCCGACCGCTGGTCTCCGAAAAAGAGCCAATTCTTCCCCTTGGCTCCTGTTGCCTGCCGCTCTTCGAGGAAGGCACGGAACGGAGCGATGCCGGTGCCGGGGCCGACCATAATCATCGGTGCGTTGGGATCTTTCGGCACGCGAAAGGCTTTGTTGCGGTGAATGTACACGCCCACGCGCGTTTCACCGGTGGCGACGCGATCGGCGAGGAAGGTGGAGCAGACACCTTTGCGCGTGCGGTGGGCGGTTTCGTAGCGCACGGCACCGACCGTGAGGTGCACCTGCCCGGGATGTGCCTTCGGGCTCGAGGAGATCGAATAAAGCCGCGGCTGAAGTTTTTTCAGCAGGCCGACAAAAACACTCGGAGTGAATTTGATTTCTGGATACGCGAGCAGGAGATCGATCACGTGATGCGGCGCGACTGTTACAACGGTGCCGCCGGGGCCGCCCTGACGTTCAGAGAAGGCTGCCAGGAGATCGTCAGATGGCTTCCCGAGATCGTAGAACATCGAAAGCGCGTGTCGGAAAGAAGTGGTGCTTCCGTCAGGAGCGGGAACAGCTTCTTCGCCGTCGCAGCCCATCACGGCGAGAACTTCACCAACGAGTTCCGGGCAGTTCTGAGGAATCACACCGAGCGCGTCGCCCACTTCGTAAGCGAGATCAGAGCCGTCGAGTGAAAACTCGACGTGCCGAACCTCCTTGCCAGAACCATCGCCACTTAGATTACGGGACGTGAGAAGAAGCGCGGAAAATGGATTTGTCTTGGTGTATTTTTCCTCAGGCTCGGCCGCGGCTTCGATGGTTGGCGTGTTGGTCGCGGGCGCGGGTGCGGAACCGTTACCAAACGCACCGAGTGCGGCGTCGAGCCATTTGGCAAATGACGCCTCGTACTCCAGGTCGCAATCGGCTCGAGCGGAGAGGCGAACTGCGCCGCGTTTTTCCAGCAGACTGTCGAAATCGATGCCGCACTGGCAAAATCGTGCGTAGTTACGGTCGCCAAGGCTGCAAACGGAGAAACGCAAGCCTGAGAGATTGGGCGCGCTTTCTGTTTTTAGCGCCGCGAGCAACGCCTTGGCGTTGTCGGGCGGTTCCCCATCGCCGTAGGTGCTGGTGATGACAAGGACGTGTTTTTCTGATGAAAGTTTGGCCAAGTCCGTCTGCGCCATGTCGACGACGGTCGTTGCGAATCCGCGTTTTCCGGCCTCTTTGGCGGCCCGTTTAGCAAGACGCTCAGCTGTGCCCGTCTGTGAGCCGAACAATATAGTAAGAGGCAATAATGCTGCTGTCGTGCCTGACGCGGATGGCACCGGCATGCTGCCGGCCACAGGAGACCGAGAGAAAAGGCCGGCCAGATAACCGTTGAGCCAGGCACGCTGCTCGGCGGTAAACGGCGCTGATTCAGGAATTGTTGGAACTAAAATCTGCATAAAATTTAAGAGAGCATTTCCTGGAGTTGCCCCGGCGTATGACGGCGGCTCCAGGCCGCGAAGGTTTCACCCGACTGCTTCTTGCTGTCGTACAGCCGAAGAATTTTGGTCAGGAGGGCCGGGACTTCTTCGGCGCGCACGCCGCGGAAAATTTCGCGCCCAATGCCCTGTTCGTCACCCATGCCACCACCAATCACAAGATGGTAACCGGGTGAGCCGTCGCCGAGTTTCGCGCCGACCAAACCAATGTCACCGCAGTAATGCTGCGCGCACGAATGAGGACAGCCGGTGAAGTGAATGTTCACCGGCTTTTCGATGTCGAGCCGGGCCTTGGTAAGTTCCTTCGAGAGGACGACGGCGTCGTTTTTAGTGTCGGCGTTGCCGTATTTGCAGCCGAAGCTGCCGGTGCAGGCGATGATGCCACTGGTGGAGCCTGATGGTTCGGTGTAAAACCCCATACGATTCAACGAGCGCTTCACCGTTTCGACGAAGGCGTCGGGAATATGAGGAATGATCAAATTTTCCCATACGGTGAGGCGCAGTTCGCTTTTACCGAAATTTGTCGCGATGTCGGCGAGCTGCCGCATCTGCTTGGGAGTCATTCGACCGACAGGGATGCCTACGCCGACGGATGAAAATCCTTTCTGCGACTGCTTGTAAGCGCCGATCCAGCCGTGCTTGAGAAAAGGCCGGCGAGGCTCGCAGGCTTCGAGCGGCAACCGAACCAAAGAGAACGCTAGCTTCTTCTGCGTTTCTTCCAGGAACTTTTCCACGCCCCATTTGCCGAGTAGATATTTTAGGCGGGCTTTTTTTCGATCAGTGCGATCGCCGTTTTCGTTGAAAACGCGAATCATGGCCACTGCGACCGCGACGGCCTCGGAAGGCTTGATTAACAGACCAGTGTCTTTTGCAAAATCGCAGTGTCCAGTGATGCCGCCAAGCTGCACACGGAAGTAGATTCCTGGTTCAGGCGCTAAGTTCGGCAAAGTGGGGACGTACATTGAGAGCGATTTCTCTGTCACGCGACAGGCGAAAAAGCCGATGTCATTGGTGTCGGCCGCGGTGTTAAGCGAGCCCCCGTTGTCGAACGCCACGTTGAATTTGCGGGGCAGTCCGTAGAGGTCGCGATGATTCAGAATGTAGTGGTGAAGCGCTTTGGCGTGGGGGCGAACGTCCAGGAGTTCATCTGGATCGAAGCCGGAATTTGGCGATGCGGTGATGTTGCGGATATTGTCTGCACCGGACCCGCGGGACGTCAGGCCCAGTTCCTGAAGTTTAACCAACACTTTGATGATATTTTTGGGTCGGAATTCCCTAATCTGGAGGTTTGCCCGCGTGGTGATGTGGGCATAGCCACCACCCCAATCGGCCGCGATGTCGGCTAATCCACGAAGCTGGGTCGAGGTAAGTTCTCCCGCGGGAACGCGCAGGCGCGCCATGAAGCTGTCCTGTGTGGGCGCGACGTAGAACAGGCCGTGGAATTTAAAGCGAAAGGTGTCGGCTTCGTCGGGGAACTTGTCGCTTTCAGCATGCGCGACTAATTTGTCCCAGATATCGAGCGGATTCTCGTCGTATTTCCATCGTTCAGGTTTGCAGACCTCAGAGAGCGGTGTGCCGAAAATGGTTTCCTCGGCGGAAGTGGCCGCGAGATTAGCTGGAGCCTGTCCGGGAGTTGCAGTGATCTGGCCGGCAGCCGTGTGCCCGACAAAGGGAACATTTACGGCTAGCGCAGCGAGAAAGCCCTCAAGGTACTGCTTCTGCTCCGCGGTGAAGCCGCCACTTGTCTCTGGCGCGATGGTTGGAGAAGACATGTGCAATGGGAAGTTAGGCGCGGACGGGTTCCTGGTCGTTGACGAGTGCGGGTGTCACTGGGGTTGGCGCTACGGACTTGGTTGGGTTGTAGGTCCAGAAGAGGAACAGGCCTGTGAATAGAAGTCCGCCGACGAGATTGCCAAGGGTGACGGGCAACTGGTTCCAAATGAGCCACTGGTCCGCCGTGACTTTGGCTCCCATCATCATCCCGGTGGGAATCACGAACATGTTCACGACAGAGTGCTCGAAGCCCTGCGCGAAAAAGGTGAGGATCGGCAGCCACATCGCGACGATCTTTCCTACGGTCGACTGTGACGTCATTCCCATTACCACGCCCAGACAAACCATCCAGTTACAGAGTATCGATTTGGCCACTACAGTGATCATACCGGCCCAGCCGTGACTGGCGTAGGCGATTGTTTTCGCTTCGGCAGCGGCCACGATTTTTGGACCGATGCCTGCCGAGATCTCAGTTCCGGAATAGGTGAGCGTGAGGTAAAGAAGACCGCCGTAGAAGAGGCTTCCAAGCAAGTTTGCCACAAAGACCCAGACAAGGTTTGAGATCACCTTCGACCACGGATGACTGCCATCGAGAGCCGCCAGCGGCACCACTGCAAAGCTGCCTGTTACCAACTCGAACCCCAGGAGCACGATCATTACAAAACCGACAGGAAAAACGAGTGCTCCGACAATGGGCACGTTTGTCTGCAGCGTAGCGGTGATCGCTAAACTGGTGGCAAAACCCAGCAAAGCTCCCGACAAAAAGCCGCGTATGAGGAGATCTTTCGTCGACAAGGAAGCCTTCGTCTTGCCCGCGGCCACCATGTTTTTCACGACGTCTAGAGGTTTGATGTAATCCATGGGAATTCTTGAAAACGTGATTGGTTGAATTTGCCCCATGTTTAGCCCACGCCGTGCCAGCTCTCCTAGGTGATCGAAAAATACTGCTCAACATTCTCATGCTAATGATGAATTGTGCTCATCATTAATCTTGTAACTAATCGAGCGGCATCTGCGTCCGCGAACCTATGCGCTTACGTCGCGTTCAGAAGTTAAACGTGGTCTGCAGGTACACGTAGTTGGCGTCTTTCGAGCCAACGGTGCGAAGCGACTGTTTTATGTAGTCGCCGCGAAAATAGTGGCTGAGTCCGAGTTCGATCTGCGCGTAGGGAGTCACAGACCAACCCACGACAACATCGATCTCCTGGCCGACTTGGTGACTGTAGGACGGGTTGATAGCGTAACCGGCTCCGCTCGCATTCGCGCCACCTGCGAAATTACGAGGTGCTCCGGCGACGTTGTACCAATAATCCGTGGTGCGGGCGAGGTAGTGCAGGTGTCCCTCGAGCGCGATGCTCAGGGTGGTCAGCGGCTTAAACGTGTAAGCTACGCGCACGTCGTGCAGATTCTGCAGACTGGAAAGATCCATGTAGCCGTAGAAAAGGTGATTCGTGGGAAAAAGGTTTTGAAACGTCTGACTCCGTCCGTCAGTCGAATTTCCATCGCCTGAACCGAAACTATATAAGAGAGCTAAACGCGGCTGCCAGGCGCTGTCTGTCCAGGTGTAGCCGCTTTGTAGCACCACGGCGTAAGCTTCATGACGGAGGCGAGGAGCCGCCAAAGCGGCAGCGGCCGTGGTTGCAGGGAAAACTGCGGTTCGGTTTCCAAATTGGTACATCAGTTCCGCGCTGTAGTCCCAGGGGCCATACACATTGGGTTTCGATTTTACGCGAAGGCCGGCCGTGTACACATCCTGCGCGCCTGGGAAACGAAAGGGCGCCGGTACTCCGCTCCAGTTGTCGGTCACGATGCCGCGGCTGACGTTTCGGGCATAGAGATAGGCTTCAACAATCTCCCGCGACAAAAATGTAGGGAAATTAAAATACGCGCCCGAGAAATGATCCTGTGAGTTGGCTTTGTTGAGATTGCGATGGTCATTATAGACCACTCCGCCGCTAAAAATGTCCACGCCGAAGAGCGCATTTTGCCACCGCACCTTCACGGCGTCGAATGTGCGCGCGTTGTTGTTCCAGCGGAAATGCCCGACGAGGCGCTGATCGCCGTAGACGAGTTCCTGCCGTCCTACTTTTATGGATACAGGAAATTCCTTATGATTTCCGATGAAGACGAACGCCTGGTGCAGATCCATCGGGCCGTCGCGTTCGGTAAGCCCTTGTCCGGCGGCTGTAGCGACGTAACGTTCATCGCCGATTGAATAGCTCGACCGCCCTTCGATGGTGGCTGCAAACCAACGACCGGTGTAGGCAATGCGCGGCATGACGCGCGTGAGGAGATAACTATTGTTGTTATCGTCCTGAAGGCGTTTGGAGAAATCCCAATTTGAACCAGCATCAGTGAAACCGGCGTCTTCTTTCACCTCCTCACGTGCGCGGACGTTTACGCCGATATCCCATGCCGCCATGTAAGGATCGGCCGCGCGGAGGCGTTCGTTTAGGAATCCTGGAAAGGGACGCGGCGGTGGCGGTGGCGTGTATTGCGCTCCCAAGCGCGCAACAGAAAGAGCTGCGACAAAGAGCAAGAATAAACGGGATCGTATTGTCATGGTGTCTGTGGATTAGTTGTGGTGTGGTAGTTCTTTCGGGCACGGCAGAGCCGTGGCGTCACGCGCTCGCACGCGGTCAAAAACGTTTAGTTGCTCGGTTCGGTCAGACCTTGGCGGAGTGGGTACGTGCGGGGATGTCTTCAGTTCTCACGCGCGTCGGCCGAGAGGGCGGGCGGGCTTGTGGTTGGTGGGACGGAGTGGATTGGAGTCCGGGCGGGGCGGCATCGGTGGAAGTGGAGCTTTGTTGAGGGCGCTGATGCGAGCGTTCTTCGAGGAAGGTGATCAGGTACTCGCGCAGACGATAGTAATCCGGATCTTCGAGCAGCTGCTTGCGAGAGCGCGGACGCGGGAACTTGACCTCAAGAATATCTCCCACCGTTGCGGCGGGACCATTTGTCATCATGACGACGCGGTCGGAAAGGAAGAGCGCCTCGTCGACATCGTGCGTCACCATGACCGCGGTCTTTTGGTCCTTTTGCCAGAGATCGAGGAGAACTTCTTGCAGTTCATAACGTGTAAGCGAATCTAGCATGCCGAATGGTTCGTCAAGGAGCAGCATCTTCGGTGAGAGCGCGAAAGCCCGGGCGATGCCGCAGCGCTGGCGCATGCCTTGCGAGAGCTCGGCCGGTTTTTTGTGCATCGCATCGCCGAGCCCTACGACAGAGAGGTAGTATTCGGCGATTTGATGGCGCTCCTCGCGGGAGGCCGTATAGTACACCTGGTTTACCCCTAGCATCACGTTGTCGAACGCCGTGAGCCAGGGCAGGAGACACGGTGCTTGGAAAACTACTCCGCGGTCGGGGCCGGCGCCGTCGACTTCGCGCCCTGCGAGCACGATGCCGCCGGAGGAAACCTCGGTCAGCCCTGCAATCATGGAGAGGACTGTTGATTTACCACATCCAGAATGGCCGATGAGCGTGATGAACTCGCCCTTGTGCACGCGAAGGTTGAAGTTCTCGACGATGATGGCGGGCGCTTTGGGTGTCGGGTAGACTTTGCCCAGCTGTGAAATTTCGAGGAAAGAAGACATGAGTGATGGTTAGCTCGAGACGCTGATTTCTTCGGTTTTGATCTCACTGGGGCGAAGTGGACGTCGGTGGACGCGCGGCTTGCTCAAGTCCTCTGGCAGAATATCCGGAAGGATGAGCTTTTTGCTCAACGTGGTTTTACGCTGCGCGCTGAAGGCGAGCAGCTGGTTGGTCACCAATGCGCGCAGGCGCTTAAATTCGGGATCGTGGTTGAGTGCTTTGCGGTCACGGGGGCGGGCGAGTGTATTCGCAATGGGACTACCGAGCGAAGCCCCGGGCCCGGGTGTCATCGGAATAATACGGTCGGCGAGCAACAAGCCCTCATCGACGTCGTTGGTAATGAGAATCACCGTTTTCTTGTCGGCTTCCCAGATGCGCTCGATCTCATCTTGCAGCGTCGCGCGCGTCAGCGCGTCGAGTGCTGAAAGCGGCTCGTCGAGCAGGAGGATTTGCGGATTCATGGCGAGTGCGCGGGCCACCGACACGCGCTGGCGTTGGCCGCCGGAGAGTTGCCGTGGCAATTTCGCGGCGTGCGGCGTGAGGTTGACCATTGCGATGTACTTTTCGACATGCTGCCGCTTCTTTTCTGCGGACCAGTTCGGGAAAACTTGCTCGACGGCCAGTTCGATGTTTTCGCGAACGGTGAGCCAGGGCAGGAGACTATAGTTTTGGAAAACAATGCCCCGGTCAGGGCCGGGCTCGACGATTTCCAAGTCGTTCAACTTGACCGAGCCAAAATCGGGCTTGAGGAGCCCAGCAATGAGAGAAATGAGCGTTGTTTTGCCGGAGCCGGAGTAACCGACGATTGCGACGAACTCGCCCTTTTCTATCGTCAGATTGAGGTTCTGCAGCACGTTCTGACGGCCGTAGGATTTAGAGATATTGGTAAGTTCTAGAAAAGGCATTTTAGATTGCGGCTTTGAACCTGCGTTCGACTACGCTCATCAGTCGATCGAGAATAAATCCGACGATTCCGATCGTGAGAATCGACAGGATGATGTGCTCATAAATAAGCGAATTGTATTCCTGCCAGAGGAAGCCCCCGACGCCCGGACGGCCTGTGAGCATTTCGGCGGCCACGATCACCAACCACGCGATGCCCAAGCTCAACCTGAACCCCGTGAACATGTAGGGCATCGTCGCGGGAATCAAAATCTTCAACAGCATCTTGCTTCGCGAAAGTTTTAGAACACGTCCGACGTTTAGGTAATCTTGCGGGACGGCGCGCACGCCAACGGCGGTGTTGAGCACGGTGGGCCACATCGAGCAGATCGCGATGGTGAAAAGCGCCGCAAGCGTGCCAGCCTCTTTTCCTGCGTTGAGGAAAATCACCAGTCCAAGCGGCAACCACGCCAGCGGCGATACCGGGCGGAGTACCTGGATAATCGGGTCGAACATTTTCGTGAACGCAGGTGAAAGCCCAAGGAGAAAGCCGATCGGCACACCAATCAGAAGTGCGATCGAGTAACCTACGGAAACCAACCCTAAGGAATAAACGGTGAACCGCAGAATCCCCTGGTCCATTTCGCCACGTTTCGCGAAGGGCTCCGTGATGTAGAGCTTACAGGACTCCCACGTCTCGACGATATTCGGCAGCGCGGGAATTACACCCACACGCTCTTCGCGGGTGATGTTTCCCTCGGCGTCTTTTGTGACGACCTTTTTGCCGGCGAGAGCGTGCCAGGCTCCCAGTACGATGACGACGCCGACCAGCGGAAGAATTAACCAATCCAGTTTTGTTTTCATGAACTTACTATGCGTTTTTCTTTGTGTCGAAAGGCAGCTGCTGCCGAAACAACAGCCAGGCCTAGGCTTATGATGGGCGACAAAATGGTTTTAACGATCACGACGGTGGCGAACTCGTGCCGGAGCCAGAACTCGCCTTGGTTTACGGCCGCCTGAATGAGTCCGGCTACGAGTCCGATGGGCGCTGCTTTTTTCCAGACTGTAGGGAGGAGTAGCGCCGCAAAGAAAGTGTTACGCACCGGCGGGTTCATGGAAGGTCACCCTTTCAGGTTTTTAACTTCGAAGCCCTTGGCGTAGGACTCTGGATCGGCGGGGTCGAACACTGCGCCGTCGAAGAGAGTCTCTTTGTCGTTACTAAGCCCGCCGTGAGAGACGCCGATTTCTTTCATCGCCTCTTCGTAAATGTCAGCGCGCATGACGCGTTTCGCGACACCTTCGTAGTCTGGCGTGCCCGCAACCAACCCCCACCGACGATACTGCGACAGAAACCATTTCGCGTACTTTGGCTGCGGATAATTGCAGTTCCGCTTGCTAAAATGCATGTAGAACTCGTCCTGGACCTTGCGACCGTCACCATAATCGAGCTGCCCCTGTAATCTTCCCAAAATCGTTTTAGGATCGCAGTTGATGTAGGTCGCTTTGGAAACAAGTTCGCATTGCTCAGGGCGGTTCGCCATGTCGTCGAGCCAGACGCTCGCTTCATGAAGCGCTTTCAAGATGGCTTTGACTGTTTTCGGATTTTTTTCGGCGAACTCCTCGGTGAAAGCACAGACTTTTTCCGGGTGATCCCTCCAGACATCCTGTGTGGTGACGGAGGTAAACCCGATGCCATCGCCAATCGCGCGCGCGCCCCACGGCTCGCCGACGCAGAAGCCGTCCATTTTTCCAATTTTCATGTTCGCCACCATCTGCGCGGGCGGAACCGTGATGAGGCTGATGTCCTTATCGGGATTGATTCCACCCGCGCCGAGATAGTAGCGCATCCACATCGCATGTGTGCCCGGGGGGAAAGTCATGGCGAACGTGAGTGGTTCCCCCAGCTTGCGCGCCTGCTCGACGAACGGTTTTAGTGCCTTCGGATCGGCGCCGACTTTGCCCTTCCACTCGACTTTGAGAGAGATCGCCTGCCCGTTACGATTCAGGAGCCACGGAATCACCATTGGTTTTTTCGGAGAACCCGCGAGTCCCATGGTCGAGGCGAGCGGCATGCCGATGAGCATGTGAGTCGCCTGTATCGAACCAGTGCTTAAGTTGTCGCGGATCGCAGCCCAGTTGGCGCCCTTGGTGATCTTCGAATTGATGCCGTATTTTTTGAAAAGGCCTTTTTCGTGGGCGATGACGATTGGCGAGCAGTCGGTGAGGGCGATAATTCCGAAGTTTATATCCGGCGTTTCCGGCGCTTCCGAAACCGAACCAGCCGTGGCAGCCCATGATTTGTTTCCGAGGGCTGACCAAAGTGCGGCTGCTCCCAAACCTGCTGCTCCTTTGATCAGGAATTCCCGGCGGTTAAAATGAGTCGTTGCAGGCGTATTAGGATGAGACGAGTTCATGCGGCTTGTTGATGGTGAGTGCGTGGTTGAAAATATCTTCGCGGAAGAGGCGGACCGGTAGTGACGGTGTCACTACGCCCGCGGGGAGAAGTTCAGCGGCGACGAGCTCTCGCTGAAGCGCGGTCGCTTTGGCGGTTGCCGGGCTATTCGCGTTCCCGGCGTGAAAGACGTGAAAATCGGGGACAGCCATGTGCTGTCCGTGACCGCAGTCGAACGACCCCAGCAGTGCTGGCGAAATGATCCGAGCGGTCTGGTTAATATACGCAGCGCCCGAAAGAAGATGGGCGAGTGGTTCGCGGTTGGCGGGCTCATCGCACCAAGCGCACGCCTCGTGCAGAGCGGCGATCAAGCCAGCGTGCTCTTCCTTGTGTTCATTTGCGAAGCGCTCGGTGACCATGAGCACTTTTTCCACGTGCCCCGGCTGCAACGCAGAACTCCAGGCCGGGCACCAACCAATGTGCTCACGAACGGCAAGTGAGTTCCAAGGATCGCCTGCGCAATACCCGTCGATATTTCCCGCTGCGAGATTGCGAAACATCTGCGCAGGCGGCACCACGACGATCCGCACGTCGCGCTCGGGATTTATTCCTGCCTCTGTGAGCCACGCGCGGAGCAAGAGGTGATGTGATGAAAAGTTGAATACAACACCGAACGTGAGCTTTCGTTCTCCGCTGCGACGACGCGCTTCGTGCCGAAGTGTTGCAGCGTCACGCACACCGTCCTCCCATAAACGTTCGGATAGCGTCAGTGCGTTACCGTGGAGGTTTAGCACAAGTCCCGTAACCACAGGACAGGCGACAGAGTCGAAACCGACGGTTGTGGACCAAAGCATCGGCGCCGGAGCCTGCGCGGCGTCGAGCTCGCCGTAGATGATCTTCTCGCGGATGGTGGCCCAACCGACTTCGCGTTTGAGCTGCACCTGCACACCATGTTTCGCGAAAAGGCCGCGCTCCTCTGCAACGGCGAAAGGCGCTGCGTCGGTGAGCGCGAGAAATCCCACGCGCAAAGGACGGGAGCTCTGCGACGTTTTTTTGGCGAGAATGTTGAACATGATCTTGCCGGGCCTTTAGCCGTCCCCGTGCCATCGACGGCGCTTGGCGTGATTACTGCTCTTCAAACATTTCATCCGAACAATGAATCACGCTCATCCATGAGAAACGTCCTCGACAGCCGCCAACTCCTCGCATTCGCAGCTGTTGCGCGCCGAGGCAGCTTCACGTTGGCGGCCAAGGAACTCTTTTTAACGCAGTCCGCCATTAGTCACGCGATGAAAGCGCTCGAGACGGAACTCGGCTGCCGACTTCTCGACCGCGTGGGTAAGCGCGTCTTGCTCACGCAGGCGGGCGAACAATTTCTTCGTCACACGGAAAAAATCCTCCGCGAAATGGACACGGCCCGCGCGGGCCTCGACACGCTGGCGAACTGGGGGCACGGCCGATTGCGCGTGGGTGCGACCACAACTGCTTGCCAGTATCTAATTCCGACCGTGCTGCGAGAATTCAAACAGAGCTTTCCGAAATGCGTGATCAAAATCGAGCCGGGCGACCATGCGCGTCAGCTCGAGTTGTTGCGCGCCGGCCAGATCGACCTTGCCATCATGCCGACGCCTTCTGGCGGTGACGATGAGTTCGACTTCGTGCCGTTGTTTGAAGACGAGCTGCGCTTCCTCGTCGCGCCACTGCATCCGTGGGCGCAGGAAGGCGGCGTGCCGCGGGATAAAATCGCTGATGAGACCCTGGTGTTGTATAATAAAAACAGCTACACCTTCCGCTTGGTCAGTGAATATTTTCGCGAGGAGAAAATATTCCTGAGCAATTACATCGAACTGGGATCGATGGAGGCGATCAAGGAACTCGTTAAGATTGGCCTTGGTGCGGGGATTCTTGCGCCGTGGATCGCGCGCGAGGAACTGCGCACGGGGGCGCTCATCTCATTTCCACTCGGTCGTCGGAAGCTCAAGCGTCGCTGGGGAGTGGTGTATTTGAGAGGGCGGAGGCTTCCTTTGGCCGAAGAAACCTTCGTCGGGCTTAGCCGCACGGTCACTGAGGGTTACGGGGAGTAGTTGGGGCGCCGAAAATTGTTTGAAAAATATCGCTTGCACTCTGCCCGGAATCCCTGCTTTTTCTGACCCTCCTTCACGCAGCCGTAGCTCAATTGGATAGAGCATCTGACTACGGATCAGAAGGTTTGGGGTTCGACTCCCTACGGCTGCGCCAGTTTTGGAAGCCCCTTGGATGCTTAAACGCGCCAAGGGGCTTTATTTTCCACCGGACTCTGGAAAACCGCGCAAACCGCGGCACCATAACAAGGTTCCTGTTGTCAGGACCACGCCGCCTTGCATGATCGCGGCAGACTTTGCGCCTCCTCGACCGCTACATCTTCAAACAAGTTCTCTACACATGCCTCGGGTGTGTGGGTTTTTTTGTGTTTTTGATCGCCGCGGTGAATGCGCTGAAGGACATGCTCGGGTACGTGCTTGCTGGACAGCTGGCACCTGACTCGGCGGCCAAACTCGTGCTCCTGCTCATTCCTTACGTGGTCATGTACGCGTTGCCGATGGGCATGTTGCTTGGCGTGCTCTTGGTTTTGGGGCGGCTATCCGCCGACAGCGAGGTCGTGGCCATGCGCACCTGCGGGTTGAGTATCAAACGTATCACTGCGCCGATCTTCGCTTTGGCGCTTGTCGGTGTGGCAGCCGGCATCGGCGTGAATTTTTATTACATGCCGAAAGCTCGCACCGTCTATCACGACGAGCTCAGCCGCATGCTGCGGACGAATGCGTTGCGTCTGATCGTGCCGAAGACGTTTGTGCGCGATTTTCCGCGGGCGGTCGTTTACGTGAGCGAGAAACACGGCGACTACGTGAAGGATGTTTGGCTCTGGCGGCTGGATAAAAACAACCGGATGATCGGCTTTTCGCACGCGGAAACCGGACGTGTTGAGCTCGACCAAGTAAACAACGCGCTGGTGTTCCGGCCGTTTCAGATGACCTCGGAATTTTTCAACGAGAAGGATCCCGAAGATTTTTCGAAGGTGCCGCTCCGGCCGGAAATCGAGACGACCACGTTCAGTATTCCGCTATCAAATTTCCTCGGGCGAAAACTCTTTAATCGAAAACTCGACTGGTACACGCCGGAGGAACTGCACGCTTATAAAGCAAAGCTGGAGCGAGAACTGCCGGCCGGCCCGACGAAAGATCAGGCTGTCATGCGCATTGACATGATCCTCCAAAGCAAGGCTTCGATGGCGTTTTGTGTTTTGATCCTCGTGCTGATTGCCGTGCCACTTGGGATCAAAGTCTCGCGACGCGAAACCTCGGCGAATTTCGGTTTAGCGCTCGTGATCGCGTTGCTTTACTACTTTCTATCGACTGTCGTGGTTGGTTGGTTCGACAAATATCCGCAATACCGTCCCGATTTGCTCGTGTGGGTGCCGAACGTCTGCTTTGTGACTCTGGGAATCTGGCTGAACGCGCGAGTAGAGCGCGCCTAGCAGCGTTTTCGAAGCCTGAAAAATCAGCTGTGCGGCTTCAGCTGCTCCAGTAAACGCAGAAATTCGGGATGCTCTTTCAGGTCGTCCAAATCGGGGTCCTGCGTCATCCAATCGAGATCGTCATAACCAAGATCGATCGCGTGTTTGAGGGAGCGCAAAGCATCGGAACGGCGTTTGGACAGAGCCAGGCTGCAGGCGAGATTATAATGAGCCGTCGCGTTTTTGGGAAGCAGCCGGACCAGTTTACGATCCATTTTCAAACCATCGGCTATGCGTCCGACTTTTGTATAAAGCCCGCCGAGGATCTCAACGACATCCGTGTAAGTCGGATCGCGGCGCAGAATCGACTCGTAGAACGCGATATCGAACGTTGGATCTTCTTTTTTCCCCATGTGAAAGCTTAACCTTGTGCGCGATTTTTGCAGGTGCCCGTCGCGCGCAAAGTATTACAATGCGCAGAGACTTGCAGGCGTTGCGAAACCGGCGTGAGGTTCAGCTTCGAGGACACGGAGTTTCCGTACCATTCCATGAAGGGGGCACTGATCTCGAAAATTTTGTCGCAATCCATGCAGATGACTTGGGCTACCTGGGTATTATTATCGGTATTCGGGCGATAATACTTCAGGTTTTTTCCAATATCCACCTCCCGCAGCAACGCGCTCTCGGTCATAATCGGAATGCTCCGATAAACCGTCGCACGGGAAACGGAGTCGTCAATCGCGCGCGCGTGCTCAAGCAACTCTTCCGCGGTGAAGTGATCTTTTTGCGCGAAAGCCGCCTCGAAAATCGCCAGCCGCTGATTGGTCAGCCGGAGGCCCTTGGTAGCGAGGTAGGATTTATATTTTTCGCGTGCAGCGTCGTTGCTCACGGTGTGAATCTCAATTTGGTCTCAACTGCTGTCAAGGTCGCACAGGTGCGTTTACCTGCGCGTTTTTTGGCATCGAGCGAGCGGCTAGGGCACGTTTTACAGTTTGCCAGAGGCCGTTGAGCGCGCCGTCATACGCGCATGATCGTCGGTGTTCACCCGCTCGCAGGCTTCGATAAACTCCTGCACTACCGCGTGCCAGAGCATATGCGAGCAGACATGCAGGTGGGATCCTTGGTGCGAATTCCGATCGTGAACCGAATGCACCTCGGGCTCGTCGGTGAGATCGGCGCACCAAAAGATTTTCCCGTCGAGAAACTGAAACTGGTTGCGCAGCTCATTTACTCGTTTCCTGCACTGACGAAAGATTTGCTCGAGCTCGCTCGCTGGATGGCCGCCTACTATGCGTGCCCGCTGGATTCCGTGATCGAGACGATGTTGCCGGCGCCTGTTCGTCACGGAGCCGGCATCAAAGAGGAGAAACTACTCGCGGTTGCCGCACGAATTCCGGCGGACGAACTGGAGAAACTGGCGAAACGCGCGCCGCAGCAAGCGAAGTTATATCGGTTGCTTGAGCAGCAGTTTAAACCGCAGAAAAAGTCCCTCGTTTTGGAGCGGCTGGGCGTCACGGCGGCTGTGGTGAACGCGCTCGTCAAGCGCGGCGCGGTCCGCGAGATCGTGCAGCGCGTCGAGCGAGTCGCTTACGCTGACGATTGGGCGTCCGGCGAAATTGTTGCGGCACAGCCGCCTGAGCTGAACGCCGAACAGCTTGCTGCCGCCAAGGCCGTTTCATCCTCGCTCGCAGAAAATAGTTTTGGGGTCACTTTGCTCCACGGCGTCACCGGTTCAGGGAAAACCGAGGTGTATCTCCGTGCGATTCACGACACACTGGCCGCCGGTGGTGGCGTGATTTTCCTCGTGCCCGAGGTCGCGCTCACGCCGCAAACCGTCGCGCGGCTGCGCGGACGCCTCGAGGCGATTGCGCCGGGTCACAAATGCATCGTCTGGCACAGCCACTTGAGCGAAGGGGAGCGCTTTGACGGTTGGTTGGCTCTGGCGACCGGTGAGGCAAAGGTCGTCGTCGGTGCGCGTTCGGCGATTTTCGCGCCGGTGCGCGACCTGCGGCTCATCGTGGTCGATGAAGAACACGAGCCGGCGTACAAGCAGGACGAAACACCGCGTTATCACGGCCGCGACGTGGCGGTGATGCGTGCGAAGTTGGCCAACGCACTCTGTCTGCTCGGCTCCGCGACGCCTTCACTCGAGTCGTTTTCAAACGCTCGTTCAGGCAAATACCGGTTGCTCCAGCTTACGCAGCGCGTCGATTCGCGCAGCCTGCCGACGATCAACGTCGTCGATATGCGCATCGAAATCATGCGCTCGCGCGGGCTGACGACGCTTTCGCGCAAGCTGGTCGACGCGATGCAGGCGCGTTTTGAGCGAAAAGAGCAGACGATCCTGTTTATCAACCGCCGTGGCTATTCGTCGTCGATGATGTGCACCGAGTGCGGCCACGTGGAGCAGTGCGAGCACTGCAGCATCGCGATGACGTACCATCGGACCGATGAAATGCTGCGCTGCCACCTCTGCGGGGCAGAACATGCGGCCCCGATGGTGTGCCCGAAATGTCGTTCCCCGAAGATCCGTTGGCGCGGGTTGGGCACGCAGCGCGTGGAGGAGGCGGTGCGTCGTGTTCTACCGCGTGCGCATATCGAACGCATGGATACGGACACGATGTCGAAGAAAAACCGTTTCCGTGAAGTGCTGAGCCAATTCCGTGCAGGCAAGATCGACGTCCTTGTCGGTACACAAATGATCGGCAAGGGTCTGGATTTTCCCAATGTCACGCTGGTCGGTCTGGTCGACGCCGACATTTCAATGCATATTCCCGATTTTCGAGCGAACGAGCGCACGTTCCAATTGCTCGTCCAAGTGGCGGGCCGTTCAGGTCGCGGCGACAGGGCAGGTGAGGTGGTTGTGCAAACATTCACGCCCCAGGCGGAGGCCATTCAGTTTTCGCGTCATGCAGACTTCGTTGGCTTTGCCGAAACGGAGCTCAAGCTTCGGCACGATTTCAAATATCCACCGTACCGTCATCTGATTCATCACATCTTCCGCGGACCCAATCCCGAGAAGTTGAAGTTTTTCGCCGAACAGTGGGCGAAGAAAGTCGAAGCGGTACTCGGCGATCGTGTGGAGTTACGGGGACCGTCTCCGTCGCCGATCGAAAAAATTAAAGATGAGTACCGCTGGCAATTGTGGTATTTCACCAGTTCGGTCACGAAGGTGATCGCGGAGCTTGCCAAGTTGCGCGCGGAGTTTACCTGGCCGGACGATCTGATTCAGGTTATTGACGTCGATCCATCAAACCTGACCTAACGCGCTCGCCTTATTGTACGCTGGACGGATTGGTCGGGACGATCGGCCCTTTAGTCCCCGTGCCATTCTGAGCAGGCTCAGAAACGACTTCAGGCGCGCTCAATGGAATTTGGGGTGCCCACTTCAACCAATCCTTGTCCGCTTCGTGGGCGATCTGAAAGACGGCGCCTTCAGGAGCGGGCGGAGCCAATCCGTTCTTTGCCCGGCTCCGGAGTTGCAAACGCAATTCCTCCGGCGACGAGCGATTCGAGGGAGGTGTTTTTCAGTTCCGCACCGAGTAGGCCGACCTTGAAAGAAAAACCACCTGCATTCCAAAAACGCGTGTTGGTTCGGATCAAATCGGCGTAAGGCGCCTCAATGTGGATGCGAATCAACACGGATGTGGAATCGCTGGAGATACGACTTGTTTCGACCACACCCACTTTCATCTCTCGGTAAAACACACCCGCGCCCGTAGTCAGTGAGCCTAGCCTGTCAGATTTCAACGTGAACGTCTTCCCTTGTTCCGGAATTTCTGGAGGAGGTGTTTTTTCGACGCCGATGAAATGGTCGTTATACGGACCTTTCCCGGGGCGCACGTTGAGGCGCGCGCCGGTCAATAGCGTATCCAAACCACGGACACCGGAAAAGCCGATCTCCGGCTGCAGGATCCAAAACAAACTTCCTTCCCGAGCGAGCTCTGTGGCCGTTTTGTCGAGGCGCACCCGCACCATCACACCTCCCAGACCGGATTGCAGCTCCACCGAGGTGACGTGGCCTACGGAGACACCTTTGTATTCAAGCATCGTTTTACCCGGCGACACGCCCGTTCCATCGGCAAATAGAATTGTGATTTCCGGTCCACGCTTTCGGTGTTCCTTAAAACCAATCCACCCGCCCAACGCGATTGCGATCAGCGGAACGACCCATACCAGCGAAAAACTTCTCGCCCGGTTAACAGTAGGTTTTGGTTCGGGCGAAGTACTCATGACGCGGCCTTTCGTTCGCGAGGACCGCGCCACAATAGCTGCGGATCAAACGCATGCGTGGCGAGCACCGTGAGAATCACCGATAGCGCGAACGCGATAATTCCATTTTGTGGTTCCACCGAGGAGATCGCGCCGAAACGGACGATTCCCGAGAGAAATGCCAGCAGGAATACGTCCAACATCGACCAGCGTCCGATAAAATCGAGCGCGCCATAAAGTCGTGTCAGTTGTCGCGCCTGAGCTCCAGCTCCACGCCACGCCTTATAGACGAGCCAACCCAAACCAACTAGCTTGAGTGCAGGAATGACGATGCTTGCGATAAAAACGATGATCGCGATCGCACCCAGATCTTGTCGCCAAAGCTCCACGATTCCCGAAAAAATCGTGTCGGTGCGACGCTCCCCGGCATTCTGAGTCGCCACTACTGGTAGGAAGTTGGCGGGGACCAGCATCACCGCCGCAGCAATCGCCAGCGCGATGGAGTTGGCGAGCTTTTCTGAACGAAGACGGAAGCCTTGGCCGATCATGAAAATACTCCTTATGCCATCCGGGTTGCAGGTGGCCGCAGGGTGAATCCCCGCCACGCAATTAACACGCACGCCGACATGCCGGCGTAGGCCCAAAAGCCCAACCCAATTGAAACATCTACAAGCGAACCAAGTTTGATCAACGCCACGAGCACCGCGAGAACGTGCACTTCGGGCATTGCCCAGTAACTCAGCGCGTGGGCGATGCGCACCAGAATCCGTTGGCCGCGATACGCGATTTTCCGGCTGACTGGAGAGAGCACTGTCGCCAGCAACAGCAGAAGGAGCAGTGGTGCGGCCACTCCACACAACGCGACCCACACAGCGAGGAGTCGCATATCATGGATCCACAGGCCCTCGATGCCGGAAACGAGAAGACCTCCCCGTTCCATGCCGAATTTACCGGTGGAAATAAATGGCAGATAATAAGCAGGTAGGGCCAAAACCAAACCAGTCACCACAATAGCCAGAGTGCTATCCCTTCCGAAGCGAGAACAACGTTGGAGGAGATGCCCGCATCTCGAACAGAATGCTTTCTCCCCCGCAGCCAACGGGATCGGCTGATGCTTTTGGCCGCACAACGAGCAAACGAGTTCTTGGTCAGGTGAGGTCATTGGCAGAAGGATCGATTGAATCCAGTGGATCGCGTTTCGAAGGGCGGTCCCCTTCAGATTCGCAAAGGCAGCTGCTAAAACAGCGGCGCGCTGAGCCTTCCGGCTTCGTCGATGCTGGTTCGGTAGCCATGTGGATGACTAACCATAACGGCCCTCATTTGGCCTGGCAAATTGGGGGCTCCCGGATTTCTCCCGTTTGTTTGTATCCGATTTGTGGCGGCAACAAAGCGCCAGAGACCAGGTTCTAGAGCTTTCCGCCGTGGCTCATGACCGCCAAACGGCACGCATTAGCAGGTACGTTGCGCGCGACCGCAGCGGCATTTTGCTCGATCCACGCCGCGGCTGCTTCCCGCAGCTCGCGCTCACAATTTTGCCCGCGATGAGGGGCGAGAACGTATTCATCGACCAACACGCCGTACCGCAGCGACTTGATCGCGAGAAAACTACTTTCTTCACCAAGCAGGGCACCGATAACGCCGGCCGGCTCCCCGGCAATCTGCTTTAGGAAATAGCAGGTTGCGCCGACGCGATATTGAGCAGCGATCCGCGCTTCCGCTTTTTTGAGCCACACGTCGATTTCCCAGGCGCCCAAGCCAGCCTCAACCAGCATCGCCTTCAAAAGGGAGATGACGATAGGAGTTTCGGCGGCTGTAAGTGGTCTAACCATTTGTCAGACCGATCCACGCCTCCAACCAATCGGTAGGACAAATGCAAAACAGGCGTCAGCCGTTACAGAACGTTGCGAAAGATGGAACTACAGACGACCGGTGAGATCGTGGGTGACTGTACCGGTAGCGTGTGGTCGATACTGTAACGGGTCCGTTGGTTGTTGGTGGCCCGTGCGGATCCTTTTACGCGAAGTCTTCCACCGGCAGAAGGAGCGAAGGGCCTTTGACGGTGGGGAGCTTTGCGATCGCGCCGCGCGCTTTTTCCATGGCTGCTCGGCTGGCGCGATGCGTCATGAGGATCAACGGCACAGATTCTCCTTCGTGGCCTTCCGGCTGAACGATCGACGCGATGCTGATGCCGAATTTGCTGAGGATCGCCGAAATCTTGGCGATAACACCCGGTTCATCGAGAACGTTCAGGCGCAGATAAAAACGCGACGCTGTTTCGCTGTAGTCGACGACCGAACCAGATGGAGCCGTGGGCGCGAAACTGGGCACGCGGTCGAGCGTACCGTGAGTGATGTCCAAGCCCGCGTCGGCGAGATCGCTGAGCACAGCGCTGGCCGTCGCGTCTTTGCCCGCGCCCCGTCCGTAGTAGAGCGTATCGCCGATCGGGAAACCCGAAACAAACACCGCGTTGAACACGTCGTTCACGCTGGCCAGTACATGGCCTTGCGGCACAAGCGTCGGGCTGACAGCGACACTGATGCGTGCGCCCGCCGCTTTGGCCTTTTTGCTCTTCGGAGTCTTGCTTGCGCCGGCGAGGCGGACGGAGCCGAGAAGTTTGATGGTGTAGCCGAGTTGTTGGGCAAAACGTATGTCGAGCGGTGTCAGCGAGCGGATGCCTTCGACGTGGATCGCGTGGTGATCCACCCAGAAACCGTGAGCGAGCGACGCGAGAATTCCGGTCTTGTGTGCAGCGTCGTGGCCGTCGACGTCGAGAGTCGGATCGGCCTCTGCGTAGCCCAGGCGTTGGGCATCAGCGAGGACGTCGTTAAACGCGGCGCCCTCACGGGTCATGCGCGTGAGAATGTAATTGCAGGTGCCGTTAACGATTCCGTAGATCCGCTCAAAACGATTTCCGACGAGCGCCTCGCGCAGCGTTTTGATGATCGGAATGCCGCCCGCGACGCTCGCTTCGTAGTAGAGATTGGTGCCTGCTTTTTTGGCGGCAGCGAACAGTTCGGGGCCGTGCGCAGAAAGCAGGGCTTTGTTCGCGGTCACGACTGCTTTACCGGCTTCGAGTGCGGCGAGCACGATGGTCTTGGCGATGCCAGTACCACCGACGAGTTCGGTGACGATCTGAATCTCCGGGTCGTTGACCACGTCTTTCCAATCGATCGTCATCAATTCGCGCGTGATTGGGTAGGGGCGAGGCTCGTCGAACGCTTTGACTGCGACTTTCCGGACAACGAGCTTCACGCCGGTGCGTGCGGCCATGAGGTCCGCATTTTGTTGGAGGGCGTTGAAAACGCCGCTGCCCACGGTGCCGCCGCCGATCATGCCGAGATTGACTTGTTTCATAGAGGTTGGAATTGGCGATCAAAAGGCCTGCGAAGCGGCGCGACAATGTTTGTTTCGCAGAAATTATTTGGGCGCTCACGCGATGCACGACGTGCTGACGCAGATTTGAATCGTCTCTGTTCGGCTTACGCCAACATTCGAGCCATGCAGCTCGAAGAAATTCTTCCCGAGATCCGCCGGATTGCTCGCAACGCGGGCGAGATCGTCATGCGCCATTTTGCTGCGCCGATTCCGACCACGCTCAAAACAAGTCGCATCGATATTGTCACGGCTGCGGACACCGAAACTGAGGCCTTTATTGTTCGAGAGCTGCTCAAGCTTTTCCCAGACCATCACATCGTCGGCGAAGAAGGCGGAGGGCAGGGCGCACCGGCTGGAACCGCCAAATACCACTGGTTCGTCGATCCGATTGACGGTACGGTCAACTTCGCCAGCAAGCTTCCGCATTTCTGCACGAGTATCGCGCTGGCCACGGCGGACCGGCAGCCGCTCCTCGGCGTTATCTACGATCCTACGCGCCGCGAACTCTTCACTGCTCTTCAGGGACGCGGAGCACATCTCAACGGCGCGCCTCTTCACGTGACCGAGACGGCTGAACTCATCGACGCCGTGATCACGAGTGGTTTTCCTTACGATAAACACACGAACCCCGACAACAACCTAAAGGAGTGGGCGGCTTTCCTCTTGAAAATTCGTGGTGAACGCCGGCTTGGTTCGGCAGCGCTTGATCTTTGTTACGTCGCTGCCGGCCGGCTCGACGGTTATTGGGAAAAGGATTTGAAAACTTACGACGTCATGGCCGGTCTTGTCATCGTGCGCGAGGCGGGCGGAATCGTCACCGACTATCGCGGCGCATCCAATCCCCAGCACCAAGATCGCGGGCGCTACGTCGCCAGCAACGGCCGGATTCATCAGGCCATGCTGCAGGTCTTGCAGTCAGTCGGATAAAACTGCGCAACGTGATTTGCGCGTGCTGGCGTTAATCGCCATCGCTGTCAGTCGCTCGCTTTTTCGACGTTCATCGCTTCCGTTGCCTGACGAACGGCGGTGGCCAACTTCGCTGCGTCGCCCACGCCCCACCAATGCATGAAGAACAAGCGTGGCTCTTCCTCTGTCATGTGGTTGTGCAGCGCCGTGATGAGCATGCCGCTTTGTGTGATAATCTTGGAAACCGGCGCGATCTCTTTCGCCGTCAGAATCATCTCTCCGTACGAAACAGCCTGTCCGTCGGAGAGCATTTGAAACTTCACTTCCGGGGCGGTCTCGAGCGCTTCGGTCGACGGCATGCTTTCGCTCTGCATCGTCAGCTTTTCACGGCGGAGAAAGCTGTACTCGGCGATATCGCCTTCGGTTTCCGCCGACTTCCCAAGGATTTTCGTGATCGGTGACCAATCGACGGAGGCTTTCTTCGACTCCTTGTGTTCTTTCTGCGGCGCATTGGTTCTGGAGAGGATGGCTTTTGCTTTGCGCGCCAGCTCTGCCGCAGATCCTTTGCCCGAAAGATGGATGAAGAAGATCCGCGGGTTTTCTCCGGCCAAGTGGTTGTGAACCGCCGTGAGTTCGAGCCCTTGTTTAGCTATTTCGTTGAGCACGGCGGGAAGTTCGGGTTCTGTAACGACCGTGTCGCCCATCAGCATCACCGATCCATCGGACATGGGCCAAAATCCATACCAAGTGTCGAACACGAGATCCGGTGAAGCCTTGCTGCCGTGCATCGTCACGTCCAAGTCGTCGCGGGTGTATTTAATTAACAGCACGCCTTTGTCCTCTTCGCCTTTGATCCCCATTGTGTGTCGCACCTCTTTCCAATCGTAGGCATGCGAGGTCGCGGCGAAGGCGAAGACAGAAACAAGAACGAGTAGGGTGGTGCGCATAGCTCCAAACTCTAGGCGCCTCTCGACTGCGCGCTATGAGTTCACTCCCGCGCCGTTCCACCGGAGTTTTTCGTTAACGAGCTGCGCTCGCGACTACTCTTCGCCGTCGAGATAATCCAAAGGCTCCGAACGTATCAGCTGCTTTTCTGGCGATCGCACCATCCACTTTTTGCTGTCAGGATAATAACACGTTTCGCCGATCGGGTTATCCGCCACGACATACAAGATAAGATCTGCCGCGCTGTTATTGATGATTTGGTGTGGTTCGTCAGGCTTGAAGATGAATGCGTCACCCGCTTCGATCGCGTGCAGGCCCGCTTCGTCGCGTACTTGTCCGTTGCCGGCGATAACATGATAAAACTCCCACTGCGCGCTGTGTGAGTGATACGGGCATATCTTTTTTCCTGCGGGAACCCGACAAATTTCCACATCGAAGGGATGGCGGAGGTTTAGGTCTGTCGAAGTGGGAATTCGACCAAGCGCGACCGAGATTTGTTTGTCGCCGCAGGCGAACTTCCCAGTGCCAGGCTCCCACACTTCCTCTTTCATTTCCCGCGTGTTCACCTTTTTCATAGCGATGAAAGGCAGTCGGTCTCTAGATATTCTCCCAAGCTTTGTCGCGCACCGGATCGCGGCCTTCGTCATATTCGATGTGATCGATGATGGTCTCGATCGGCTTGCCTTCCAGCCCTGCCGCGCGAATGCGCTCCGGCAGCACCGCGGAGCGTTCATCGCGCCAACCAAGTTTTAGGACAAAACGGTTCCACATATGACAATCCTCGTCACTCCGCTGTGTCCCATGTGCATGCGCCCAGGCCAGAACTTCTTCATCGGTTCCGCCGGCCAACGTGCGTTCACGAACGTCGTCGTAACGAACGCCTAAAAACCGACAACAGCGTCCGTCGAGAAACGTTTTTGCTTCGCCAAGGTTCGCGACGTACTCGGGAGGAAGCTTTCCCGCCGCGTGAAGTCGAATCTTGTCGAGCATGCGGCCGAAATACACCAAGCGGCCCACTTTGTTATAGACGCTACGGAGACCAGGAACATGTGGCATGGTCGGAAGAAACCCTCTTTCTCCGTCTCCGCAATCGTTCCAACCAGTACAGTGGTTCGCATTGCCGACGAGACAGACGCATCAGAACGAAAAGACCAGAAGGGCACGGAGTGGCCGCACCCTGTGGTCGGGGCTCTTTGTTGGGCACTACTTCTTCGCCATGCAGTTGAACATCCACTTCACGCCGAACCGATCCGTGAGACAGCCCCAATACGCTCCCCAGAACATGTCTTGAAGCGCCATCTCCACGTTTCCGCCCTGGCTGAGCCCTGTGAAGAGCCGGTCCGTTTCCGCGCGTGTATCTGGCTCAAGGTTAATGTACACGTTGTTCCCTTGGTTCAGCTTGAAACCCATCGACTCCGGCGAATCCGTGCCCATGAGCAAATGCCCGCCGAGAATCGGCAGCGCGACGTGCATCACGAGATTTTTGTCGGCCTCCGGAAGCGGTCCCTGACCTGGACAGCCCGGACCGTCCTTGAAACGCATGATCGGACCGGCGAATTCCGTTTTGAAAACCGATTTATAAAAGAGGAAGGCTTCCTCGGTGTTGCGGGAGAAATTTAGGTACGTGCTGACTTGAGCCATGGTGATGATGCGTTGAGTTTATTTTTTCAGTTTTGCGCTGACAAACTTCTCAACGAACGAGGTCACCCGCTTCGGACAGCGCGACGCGAGGATTTGCGCGCGAAATCCACCTCACTTCTGCGGAGTGCTGACTGCGCGTCGCCTTACTACGCCGAACCCGGCTCGTCCTTCCCTGGAACGAACGCCCCGAATCGTGGGTATTCTCGATCTATTTTGGCGTCGTGTTCGCGCATTTCCTTGCTGAGCGCTTCGACGGTTGCTCCCTCGAATTTTAACCGTAGCAGCAGTCCGTCGTACCACAGTTTTCGGCGCCGGTGCCACCGGCATTTCTTTTCAAATGCGAAAACGCTGATGACCAACAAAGCCGCCCCGGGAATCAACGTAATGCCTGCGAGTGCGCCTTTGGGAATATCGGTAAACGCGGCGCACAAGCTCGCCGCAAAACTGCCGATCAAAGCCAAACCATAGCAAAGCGTGGCCGCCAAATCATTCTTCCGCGCGTGTCGACGAGACTTCGCCGCGCGTTCGAGCACAAGCGTTTCAAAATCCCTGCGGTGATCGATCGACGTCTCAGCTACGGTTGTTTCCACCGGCGACATCGCGCAAAGTACCACAATCCCCGTCGATCTTCAAAGTCGGTGCGACGAAAGCACGTTCTGCCTTTGCCGCAAGATGCGAGCGAACTGCGAATGTGGTTCGGCCGCGCCTGGGTTTGTGAACTCCGTCGCATGCGGCGTAACCGTGAACGCACTCGCACGGTTCGCAAAATAATGACTCGGCAGATATTCATTCCGAGGTGGAGCGGGCACTCCGTGCACGCTGGTTCGTGTGTGACGTGAAACGACGAGTGGCGTCAAATGAGACCGCGCTCCGCTTACAACCGTTAGCCGCTGATCGGCAGAGCTGGATTGCCCCTCTGATTCGCTTGAGATCAAAAGTTAATCACGGTGTGCACGCCAAGCCCGGGAGCGCCGCATTTCGGGCAACGATATTCAAGCACGACTGATTCCTCGCTTTCCGATGAGTCGTCGTTCACCAGAACCATTCCGCACCCACACTGCGAGCATCGCATCGAAGAACGTTCCGATTCCAGCTGCTGTGCGATCTTCTCGACGATCGCAGCGCCTTGGCCGGCCTTCTCCGTGTCTACTTCGATTATCCAGCCTGAAAGTGCGTCGCGTTCTACGGCGGTTGAGCTGAATTGTACGCCTGCTTTCGTCAACGCGTTTTTGGACCGGTCGAGCAGCTCGGCATCGAAACATTCGAGGATTTGGCGCATGGGGAATTTCTTTCAGCCTTAAAACGAAACGACCACGTCACGTGCGAGCATCTGAGACGCCGGTGCTGGAACCGTCATCTCCGGCTGTCGAACGTGAAATGCTGCTGCATTCTCGATTTGGCCGGTTGCCCGTTGTGTATCCCGGGCGTGAATTTCCATTTCGAGATGCAGTCGATGCACGATTGCTCGAATCCGGGCTGTGTCGCATGAACTACTCTGGGGTTGGTCACGTTGCCATCGGTGTCGACCACGAATTCAACAATCACCTCCGCCGAAATTTTCCGGCTCAGCAGACTCATCGGATAGACCGGGTTGTAGCGCTTGCGCACGCTAGGCATTCTATCGGTAACTCCCAGCGTTTTGCCTGAATCATTGATGACATTGCTCTCCGGCGAAGCACAACCAGTGAGGAACAGAACGAAAACAGTGAGGACGAGCGGAAGACGCATGGATGTAGGAGCAATCTTGGTTATGGAAACTGAGTTTTGATAAAACGCGCCCCCGCGATTCTCGCGGCCTTGGGCAAGTTCTGCCTCGCGCGAACCGGTTTCTTATCGGACGGCGCTTCCGTCGTAGTGGGGCTCTTGGTTCGGCTGTCCTGCGAGTTGGACGGGCGCACTTGTCATGACGAGGGGCGTCCAGCGGTTCCCGTGAGGAAACGGTGACAGATTCGCAAAGGCCGCGAAGCGTGCGATGTCGCCCCAGTTTCGTGGAGTGATCACCGCTTTCAAAACAACCCTTCCTTTGCCCGCGGTGACCACGACGTTGTTGGCGAGGTGGTACCGCTTGGGTTCGTTCGTGTTGAATCCGATGTACACGATGCCTTCTTCGCGCGACACCAACTCATAATCGACGACCATCTCCACTTCCTGCGCTTTGTTCTCGACCATCGTGGAGGGCGTGACGGACACGATCTGGATCTTGTTGCCGTTACCCTCGCTAAAGCCCGTGGCTGTGCCCGTGGTCACGAGCGCAAAGAGGAACAACAAGCATGTGAAGATATATTTCATAGAGGGTATTGAGTGGCCGCTCGCGCTGAATTCACCGCAGACTGGGTTATGGCTGAACGCAAGGCGGGGGATTGGCAAGCATTGCCGGTGAGCGTTGGTTTATTTCAACGGAACGCGTGGTGAAAGCCGCCGAGCAAAAATCCTCCGTTAATGGCCAGGCTGAGGATCGCGACGAGCGGCCAGCGTTCGCGCCTCCAAAGAGACAGAATGGAAAAAACAGTTCCGGCAAAGGCGCCGACCAGCAGAAAACCAAAAAGCCGAATCACTTCGATAGGGACAAGATCTATCGTTTTCGACGGATATGCGGCGTTGATTGCCCACGCGATGGCGAATGCGAGAATCGGCGCACCCACCGAGGACAACGCGAACAGGGCAGAGGGCCGGGCAGGTTCTTCAGCGTTTATTTCTGTATTCGACGATGCCGACAGCTTCAGGAGATTCTCTGGCTCGTCGGATATTCCGCCTCGTTTCCAGAAGTAGAAGAAAAAAACAGCCAAAGGCGCCTCCAACAAAACACCAGAGACGTTAAGCGCGCTGAATGATCCATAATTCCGCGTGGACCACAAATTCCATGCCCTGATCCCCAGGTGCAGTGCCTGCGACACGCAAACGATAAAGGCGAGGTGCTTCAGTTTCATGACGTTTTGGCGAACGTTAAGCGCTGGTTTGGCGAGGAGGTATTGATCCGTTGCACGGGGCTCGTTTTGTCGGGCGTTACTTTCCCATATGGATCTGTTTTCCGGATGCGGCCGAACCTAGGACGAACCCGACAGGAATCGCAATGAGGATGAAAGTGGTTACGAGGAGCGTTGCCCTCGCGATGCGATGCTCTTTCGGCGGGGCAGTGATCGGACCATATGTGTACGCCGCCTTTCGTTCGTCGTCGCTCATGTCTGCCGCCGATTTCGATTTCGGCACGCTCTGGCACGCGACCAGCGCCAAACAACCAAGGACCAGTACTATTTTGTGGAACCCATGTTTCATGTATTCAGGAGGTCGTGCTTGTAGAAGCAGACTGAGCATCACTCGCGGCGCTCTGCACAACTTGCGGAAGAAACGAAGTCGTGTTTCCGACGGCTGCGATGCTCCCGATGCCGTAGCCCATTCCCTTGAGAGGATTCCTCCACAAAAGTTCTCCCGTGGCCGCTTTGATGCAGTGCAACTCGCCTGAAGCGTGAGCATAAAGCAGATCGCCGTCCACTAACAAGTTCACGTAACCATCAACGCCGAGACTGTTCGACGGGAACTTGTATTTCCACACGATCGCCCCCGTTGCTTTATCAATGGCGCAAGCGACACCGCCCGCTCCGACGAAAATAAGGTTTTTATTCATGAAGTTCTGAAAGCTTACGACCTATCAGCCATGACAACCGGCGATGAGGGGCGCCGGCAGATGGTGTGTTTTGCCCGAGTCCGTACATCACCCAACCGACGCTTTGTTGCTTGGCCATGGTTTTAGGTTGACCGCACGAAATGAAGAGCCGCAGGTGGGAACTGTTTCTTCAACTCCGCGTGCACTTCGCGCCTCATCTTCACGCGGAGCCATAAGCGTTGCCAGAATGACGCCCGCCGCAGTTCGTCCTCATGCTGACGCTGGACCTCAAGCAAAAGGCGCCGCTTAACAGCGGTGTAATCCTCTCCTTCACGCAATCGGCGTCCGTCAAAGACTATGTTAGATTTGGGTTCTTTCATGGAATGATTTTGCTGAACGGTGTCGCCGCGGCTGGGCGGGCGTAATGGATAGCGATGCTGCGATTTACCATCTGGTTTGGTTACGGTTGTTGGCAGCGTTTGGTTCGCTCTCTTCACTTCTTTAAGAACTTTGGGACCCTGTCGTATGCCTGCTTCACTCCACGCTGGATCAAGGGCAGGATCACTCTTTCAGGTAACAATGCGAGTAACGCGCCAATAATGGGAAAAATCGCTGCAAAGGCTGTGGCTCCAGCTTTTGAAGCAAAATCATAGGTATCAACCTGGTTGATCGTAATCTTGGCCTTTGGGTCCAGCGTCGCAGAAAGGAAACCGATAAAGATGACGGAACCAATTATGAGAAAGCCCCAACCGAGAAAGCGGAATCTTTTAAGGACCCTTTCCCTTTGCTGAGCGATCAGCTTATCTTCGTCCATGTTTGCTGCGAGTTATAGGTTAGCACGCTATTGTGACAGGGCAGGGGATTAAAACGACGGAGACGATCATGTAGCGTCACGACCTGGCATTTGGTTCGGCCGTCCTTCATAAGCGAGGTGGACCGATGCTCGCTCGACTCGCACTTCGAGCAACCGAAAGGAATCCTTCTTTATGCGTTTGCACACAAAAACGACCTCGTATTCTTTTCCATAATAATACCTGAACTGGAAGCGGCCAACATCCCCGTCGCAGACGAAACACCAGTCGCCAGAGACCAATACGCGCCGATGCTGAACCACCGTCCAGCGGTCATCAACACGCGAAACCGTCAAATCGACATCATCCTTCCGTTTTTGCTCGGCAATCGTCGCAACGAGAAACTTACGAAGCGCGTCGAAATCAAACGCACCGCGAATGGTCTTCTCCCACGCTTTGCCTGCCTTCTCCGCCTCGGGCGTGATGACTTCAAACGCCGTGGCGGTAAAAGAGAGCCCTAGCATCAGCAGAATCAAGTAGACGGTTTTCATCATTTGCGGGACGTTTCAGTGGGCCCAACATTATGGACGGCGCATCGGATGTGCAGCAACCGACGGGACAGCATAGTCGTTGCGGAATGGTAGTGGTTACCCATCTCATGCCGGTACGAATGCGACGATCGCACCCACTATCACGACGGCATAGGGTATGTACTTCGAAGGAATAAAAAAGAACGAATCGCCTCGACTGATCACCACTTCCTTCCCGGTTTCCTTGTCGATCACCACCCGCGCTGCGTTTCCCTTCGCAAGCAGCTTCGTCATTCCAAAGGCGAGCGCAGCGCCGAGCACTGCGCCTCCTAGTTTGGGCACGGCATGAGACTGATAGTAGGTTTCATCGTGCGTTACTGAACGCGTGATTGCCTCCGCTGCGATAAAGCCGGCGAAACCAGCGATAGCTACAAGAATACCCAGGCCTCTCCAGATGATCATATTTTATCGGGGTTAACGCTAAATGTGGCGATAGAGTGTGGGTAGCTCACTTCAAGATCGCCTTGATCTGAGCCAGCAACTCGGCTTCGCGATCCTGCGTGCCATCGGAACCGGAAAGATCGGTGCAAAGTGAAAGCGCCAGTTTTTTCGACTCTTTGGATTTCAGGCGCGCCGCCGCGTCCTGGATGAACTCCTTCTTGCTCTTCTCGTCAGCACGGGCTTCGCGCGCGGCTGCGATGGACCGTGATTCATATGACGAGAACGACAACTTGGTGTCCCAGCCGATCACATCGATCACGTCTTTGATAAACTCGCCTTCTTTCAAACTGATGTGGGCATCAGCGTAGAGGCACAAGTGAAGCAGATCGACGATCGCTTCGCGTTCATTTTGGGGCAGCTGAGCCGCCGGTTTATTTTGTTTTTTGAACAACATAAAATTTCCCTCTCGTTATAGAACAGCCACGTCGGTCACAGCAGGCCGAGCTGGTCATATGCCTTTCAGCTGGTTTGACAACGACTTCATTTGTCGAAGTCCGCCAGACTCATGTTTCGAATTCTGTCCAATTGCTGTGGTGTGCCGAAATAGACCGTACCGAAAGACTTTTTCTCCGGAACGGTGGAGAAGGTGAGGTGCAGAGCTCCGATGTGCTTCACTTGATAAGACAGCTCAAACTCGCCTGAACCTTTTTTGATCTCCGTCCACTGCGCAGGGACGACTTGCTCGCTTCCGTTGCCGACGGTCTGTGTAAGAGACAACCCGATGATCGCGCGCTCTTCGCTCTTTAATTCATACCGGCCTCGAACCACCACCGTATCGCCGCCCTCCAACTTCGGCGACGTGGCACGAACCTGCTCAACGACGATCATATCGCCGTCCTTTAACTTCTTCGGTCCGAGCACAAACGAAACGTCAGAAAGCTCTGCCGCCGCTAAACCCAGGCAAGCGACTACAAGACCGACGACAATCAATGATAGTTTTTTCATAGGATGAATGATCTTTTCCAAAGGGTTATAGATCTGCCGCGACTAGCCTCTACTTCAAGGGTAGGCGCGAGTTGATGACACAATAGAGCTGTGCTGGGGTGCTGCTGGAATCGTCGCCATGGGGTTCCGCCGGAGTGGGGTGGCTTGATTGGGACAATTCTCTCGGAAAACGCGAGTTGAAAACGGCAACCACCTGCAACGCCACAGAAGAGCCCAGGCTTTTGGCGGGAAGAGGTTTTATTCGCAGGAAAATAGTGCGGCGTGGACGCGAATGTCGGAGAACGCTCGGCCGTTGGCCGGCGTCGCCGCGGGCTGACTGAAACGTCTGGGGATTTGATCGATATCGTCCCGACCAAGGACAAAGGGGTTGTCGGGAAGCAGGGGATCGGTTGACGTTGAAGCAGATTCCCGCGTTCGAAGCGGCAGTTCCCGCGCTTCTTGTGCTGAGACGCGTCGGCGAAGGGTGGTTGTCGGCTGGCGAAAGGTTTTAGCCGGGCGCGGAAGAGTTTTTACTGCTCTGGGAAAACATTTTTCCCGCTCCGCAAAGACTTTTCACCGTCCGGGAAGACATTTTCCCGCGTCGGGAAGACTTGGTACTGCCTCGGGAAGACTCAAACACTGTCCGGGAAAGACTTTTTATGCCCGGCGAAGACCTTGTACCGCGTTCGGAAGCATTTTTCCCGGCCGGGAAGCATTCTCACCCGCGCGCGAAGACCTCCGGACCGTCTCGGAAGAGGCAAGCAACGTTTGGGAAGCACCAAACACCGTTCGCGAAGAATCAAACACCATCCGCGAAGAACCAAACACCGTCAGCGAAGAGTCGAACAACGGTTGGGAAGAGTTTTTCCCGAGCGCGAAGAGTTAAACACCCTCTGGGAAGACTATTTCCCAGCTCCGGAAGACCTTCGCACTGATGCCGAAGACCGGAACCCCACCAACGAAGAGCCAAACACCTACGCCGAAGAGGCAAACACCGCTCACGAAGAGTCAAACGCCGACGGCGAAGAGCTGAACAACGCTCGCGAAGACTCAAGCACCACGCTTCTAGAGCCAAAGCGCGCTCGGCAAAGTTGGTTCCCGGCCGCCTTGTTGAAAACGCGATGTCGGAAGACAGGTGGCTAAGAAATCATAATGGGAGACTGAAGCCCGTCTAATTAAACGATGTTAAATGGTTGTGGATTCGAACCAACTTAAAGGCCCACGGTCTTCCGTGCCCGTTAACGAGGCGCACTGAAGCAAACTGGCGGCGGGGCGTTCTCATCACTCAACCACAACTAATCGTTAGTTATATGAGCATCAGCGTATCGACTACCACTGGAGCAGACACCACCACACCCACAACCGAGAAGAAGCCAAAGGCTCGTTTTTTACAGAGCCAGGCAGCCTCGAACACGATCACCGGCGCCCTGCAGAGCATCACGGCCGCGCTGGAGGATCCGGTGATTCTTAAGTTGATGAGCGCGCGCGCGTACGACGAACCGGAGTTTCATGTCGGGCTCGATTTTCAGGCGTCGGCGCAGTCGGCGTTCGACACGCGCCAGAAAAGCCCGGCGACGAAGGCCGAAGCGAAAAAGCTGCGCGACGAGGCTTTCGACCTCGCCTGGGAGGAGTTCTCGGATTTCCGCACGACGGTGAAGCCCATGCGGAAACTATCGGATAGCGACAAGGCCACGCTAGGAGCAACCGGCAAAATGACCCGCGATCTGCAAAAATTTGTGACCAATGCGACCGCCGCTTATCAGGCGGCGCAGAAATCGCCTTACACCGAGCTGCTGGCTCCGCGCAGTTACACGATCACCTGGCTGAACAACGCGATCGCCCGACTCAAGACCGTGACGGATTACGACAACAGCTACACGGGAGCGAAGGCGCTGGCGAAAAGCAGCACCGAAGCGCGCAATGCCGCGGTCGATGCGCTCGACGACTGGATGAGGGAGTTTCGCGCCAACGCAAAAATCGCGCTGAAAACACAGCCCGTGCTTCTGGCCAAGCTTGGACTCTAGGATTTGGTTCGTATGGCGTTTGTTCAGGGGCCGCAGCGGGGTTTTCTTCTCTTGCTCCCCGCTGCGGCTTTTTCCCGCGCTGATCGGGGTGGAGCGGGCACTCCGTGCACGCTGGTTGGGGAATGAGTGTAGATATAGAAGCACGCTAGATGTGGAGTGGTCTGCGTGTTGTTTAGCACAACTTAGTGCTGCGAACTGCATCGCACGACGAGCGGCGTCGAACAAACTCGCACGGAGTGCGAGTTCCACCTCGGACACGGGAACGGAGCGTAACGTTGAAGCGAGCGCGACTACTGCGCCGGCGCGGGCTGTTTCTCTTCTGGTTTTTTCAAGAGGATGGCCGGACGGCGTAGCGCTTCCTGGGCTTTCTTTAGAAATCCGCAGAGGTTTTCGTAGGCCGCGCGTTCGAACACGCCTCCCGGACGCAGGAGGACGACGTCGTACACGAGTGCGCCTTGATCCAACTTATAGGTGATGCGGCACGACGCGTTATCTTGTTCCAAGCGCCAGTTGTCCGGAATTTCCGCGATGGTCCAACCTGGCGGAGGCTCGATGCGTGAAGTTTCGCGCACGCATTGAGGGCGCACGCCGTAATGATCGAAGCCTTTCTTGACTGGATCAAGCAACAGGTTGTGGGGAAGGACGCTTGGAACGATCAGCAGGCGATCGGCTCCGAGCCGCCGACCATAGCGCAAGGCGGAAAACTCGGTTTTGATGAGATGACGCGATTCCACGGCGTCCCAGTTGTCGGACCATTTGAAGGCTCTGATTTCGGGCAATGCTCTGTGAATGCGTGACTCGAGTTCCTTGCCGAAGCCGTCTTGTCGCAAATCGAGCCGCTGCGCGTAACTGGCGCTGCCGGAAGATCCGAAGAAAGTCTCCTGAAACTCGGCGTCCACCGAACCATCCTCTTTCACCTTGGCCTTAATGACTCGTTCGACGCCGCGGGAAGCCGGTGTTTCGAGCGGAATCTCCACCAGCGGGCCGCCTTGCTCCAGCAGCAGCAAACCAAAGCCGCCGCGATCTGCATGACACAATACGCCCAGCGGAGAGACCTCGTCGGTGGGATCGAATAAAACGAACCGCCCCTGCGACCCGCAATCGATCACCGGCCAGGACGCAGGCACCGCGTCCGATGCGCGAATTGCCAGGATGATGTGATTAAACGACAGCGACGGCCACGCTTTCGGGACTTCGGTGGGGTTGTCGGAATTCACCAAGAGCCCGGCCGCGTTTTCGCCGATCACGTCGAGCATGGCGGCAAGCAGCATCGCCTTGTCCTTGCAGTCGCCGTAGCGGTTTTTGAGCACGGTCGCGGCGTCGTGAGGACGGTAACCCGCGAGATAGTCGCGGTCCAAAGTGATGGCGAGATAGCGAATGTCTTTTTGAACAAATTGGCACAAAGCACGAATGCGTTCCCAGCGCTCGCTTTTGCCCTGCGTCAATTCGAGAGCCTTGGCTTTGACCGTTGGCTCAACCGCTTTCTTGGAATAAACAATTTTCGCCGCTGCAGCGGAAAGCGTTTCCCAACTCGAAAAATTCACC
This sequence comes from Nibricoccus sp., assembly GCA_047600805.1. Lineage (GTDB taxonomy): Bacteria > Verrucomicrobiota > Verrucomicrobiia > Opitutales > Opitutaceae > JADKHC01. The sequence continues at coordinate 1,435,065 of JASGKG010000001.1, read as the reverse complement.
GCGCCCAATGCTCCCACGTCGCACCGTGTATAGATGATCTGCGGCACGCGCATGAAATCCACGGTCTTCGAAGTATCCTCGGGCTCCTTGTCGATGTTGTTGAGCACCCAGACACTCTCCGTCATCCCCAGATTTGGGACGGGCTGGTTCAACTCAGGGGATGTCGCGTACCATTGCAGTTTCGACTGCGCCAAAGGAGTCACAGCGAACCTGCTTTTGACCACCGGCAGCTTCTTGGAAAACTCGTGCGTGATCTGGGTGATGGGGGAGCACGACTCCAATTGATATTCCCAAACCAGAAGACCGCCCGTTTCGATTTCTGCCGACGCATCGTAGAACATAACGCGGCGATCGTCCCATTCCGTATCGCTATAGGTTAGGAATTCCTCGCGGAACTGGCGCTTTTGGCAGGACTTGATCTTTTTCCGATCCGCCGAAAGCACCCAAGCATGTGCGTCGACCACGCGCTCCGTGGACGGCGTGTAGCCAAACAGCGCCATCGCGTATTTTTTACCGTGGGGCGTGCCGACGCGCAGGACCACGCGTATGTTTTCGACCACCTTGTCGGCAGCCACGTACTTCGCGGTGTGATCTTCAAGCAGGATGACCGCAGGCTCGTCCTTCCACGCACTGAGGTCGACGTTTGCGGCCGAGTTGATCCAATCGGGCAGAGGCGCAGCGAGGGAACACGTGAGCAGAACTAAAAATGCGGCAAGCGCGCAGAGTTTCTTCATGGCGCCTTGGCTGGTTCGGTGGTGGGAACGGACTCGGTGGACTTCGGGGCTTCAGCGGCGGCCGCCGATTGCTTTTTGAACGCGACCTCATGGGCGTCGGAGCCGGCGACGTTATCGAACCACGCCTTGAGAATCGGATAGGTCTGCACAGACGCCTCCGCGATGTTCGACGTAAAATCGCGCTTCAGCATGAGAATGCGTCGGGCCGGGGCATAACCCATGTCCAGGCGGTAATCGAGCAACTGCCCGGGATTCGACGACGGGCGCGAAGGAGCCTCGAGTTTATAGCCCTCAGGAATCTGGATGTTTACATCGTCGTGTTCCTGCCACTTGAAAGGAAAGCTGATGGTGTACTTACGAGTGGTTGAGGCAAACGGCGCATCGGCCGCGGACCTAAAGACAGAAGGCCGAACCAATAGGATATCCTTTGTCGAGGTTGCGTAACCGTCCCATTTGATGGTGTAAACGATTTCGACCGGCGCATCGACGTCGTCCAAGCCGGAGATCGATTTGATCTCGATGGCCGCGCTCGGCATGGACTCCGAGATATGTTCGAGCACCTCCTTTTTCTGATCGGCCTCTGCGCCCGCGATGGCCAGTCGTCGGCGGATCGACATGGCGATGTGGCCGGTGAAGCTTGTCCGCGCCGTGCCGAACAGATCGCCGTTTTCGTTAAGTGTGAAGGAAGCCCGGTTGTTAACTTGCGTGGAAGTGGCTGGCGAAAGCGGCACTGAGACAAATTCCTGCTTGGCCTCACGCGCCACCAATGCGGTTTGGCCCTCGTTCCACGATGGAAGCATGTTGAAGGGGCTTGGCGTTTCCATGTGGGGGCAGGAAAAATACCAGCGCCCGTCGATTTCCATACCCACACCCGGGGCGGGGAGGAGGGCAGGATCGGCGATTGTCGTGTCGAAGCGCATCAAGGTTCGATCCGCCGGCAAAACAATATGCGCGTCCAAGCCCGCAGCGCGGTGCAACGCGAGCGACAACATTAGGAAATCGAGACCGGAGTAGGTGCGCGTCTTTTTTGTGTATTCGATTACCTCATCGGGTGACTTCGCAGGCTTGTCGTTCTGGGTGAGTGCGAGTTCTTTTTCGCGCTTCAGATATTTTTGTCTTAGATCAACCACGTAGTTGTGGATGCGATGGGCCTTTTCCACCTCCTTGACGACGTCTTTCGTCAGAGTGGCCGCGAGCTGTTTCACCTGCTGGGTTTGTTTGGCGCGCGCCTCCTCTTCGTCATACCACGCGGAAGCATACGCGGCCCAAGGCCCGCCACCTTTGATCACCGTCTGTTTCTCGCCCTTGGCGTTTTTTACTTCCGTGCGTTTCCCGGCAAGCCTCATCCACTGGAAGGATGCTCGGGCCAATGAATTTGAATAATTAACGACCATCGGCGTGTAGTCGGAAGCTGGCCCGAGAAATGGTTCGGCAACGAACGCAGGCACGTTGACCGCGGTGACCCTAACATGACCCTTCTGCTGGTTGAAGGTGACGTTACTGCTGTGGTTGAGCAGGCGTGTCTGGGAGATAAACCATCGGTCGTCGTTAAACTGGTGGTACTCGGCCCGCCGGATCGGTACGTCGGGAAATTGCAAGGCCCATTGCTCAAGGTCGGGGTATTCGCCCAGCCTTTGCTTCCACTCCAGTTGGTATTCCAAAACTGCGCCCTTCTCGACGCCAGATACGATGAGCATGCGATCCTTGACGGAGTCCTGGCGCGAACGGAACCACGACCAAAACCCTTTTTTAGGGACATCTGCACGTGCTCTCTCGACGAAAGACTTCTCGTCAAATTCGGTGACGGTGCCGTTGGGCAAAGTCATTTTCGCCTTGAGCTGCAGCCCCTTCTTCTCGTCGGCAGAACTACCGCCTTCCACCAAGCGCGTGGACAAGATCGAGGCAGCCCGTTCCGGTGCATAGATTTTGAACCGGACGTACTGGCGATAGCGACGAACGTCGGGATAAGCACTATCGTCGATCTCGATGTTATAGAAAATAGCCTCGGCGAAAACACCCGGTTCCACAACAGGCGTATCGTCGCGTAATTCTTCTGGCGTCACCGGTTGCCACGTCGACTTCGCGGCACGTGCCGGCATCACGGCGACCACTGCGATGAGCAGCGCAGTGCAAAACACTCTGAAGAGAGTGGGGTGGTTGAGCTGAGGAGTAACCATGCTGGAAAGGTTGTGGCGCGCCAACGAAGAAGCCGTACTGACCGCTGCAACGAAAGGAGAATGCGTTTTACTCTGCAACGCGAATTCAGCAAAGTGCGCCGTCGCCGAAAAACCATGAGGTTTCCACCCCGCTATTTGTTAGTTGTTGCGCTTCTGTTTACTCCGATCTTCACGCACGCGGCCGCCAAGCCCTTGCTCGACGATGTTACACTCCGTGCGAATCCGTCGAGGGAAGACGTCGTCGCTTATTTGAAGAAGCTGAAGAGTGCGATCCATTCCCACAGCAACCACACGAAAGGTGGACCCTTTGAAGGGGATGAACCGATCATCTCGCCGGAGATGGTTGCGGAAAAGCTCAACCAAGTGCCTTCCGAATACATCGAGCTGATCTGCAAAGATGGCGCCAGCCTCTCCTCAGAGACGCGGCTCGATGTGGTTTTCCAAGGCGGCAAAGGAGTTCTCCAATCGACCCGCGCCAACAGCGTCTATTGGCAGTCGATTTCCTCCCGATCGGACCTCACACCCCAGCAGGCCGAAGGCATCGGACGTTATCTTGCCGATAACCAGCAGTTGATCGAGGTTGTCTACCGGTACAATTGGGAAAACCTGCTCCAGAAAGCCATTATCAAACAGGCAGCGCGGGTCCAGAACGACACGGATCTTTCCAAATATGCCTTCGCTCTGGCCAAGATTAAAACGCCCGAGTCCCTCAAGCTGCTGGCTGAGCTGATGACGCGCGGTGACGCCGGAACCATGGCACAGACCTACTACAGCGTGGCGCGTTACGACCTGGAAAGTTTGGACTGGCAAAAAATCGTCGAGACCTCGTGGACGTTGGCGAAAAAAGATCCCGAGGACGTCGCATCCTACGCGCCGATCGCCGCGAGCTACGGGATCACGGAGGCGCTCGTCGTTCTGGCAAAAAAGTTGAATGCGAATCCGAACTATAGCGATCCGCAGCAGATCATGTTGCGACCGCGACTGCAAACGGCGCTCATGATGCTGGTCGATACAGCGCCTACCACCAACGAGGCGCTGGTCGAGTATGTGTTGGATAACCGCGACCGGTTAAGCTTCGACAAGGAGTGGCGCGTGTACCGTCTTCGCTAACCCACAGAATGGACCTATGATCGCCCGTTTGCTCCTTACCATTGTCCTGGCAGTTGGCACTGCGTTGGCCGTCGATGCCCAAGAAAAGAAAGCGGCCGACGCAAAAGACACGCTTCCATCGCTCAAACCGAATGCGAGCCGCGAAGAAGTCGCTGCATATTTGAAAGCGCTCCGACCCGCTATCACTGATCTCAAGCTGGCGTTTAACCGTATGGAGATACCGGACCAACTTTCCGAAACTCCCGCGCTCAAAAAATTGAACGACATCCCGGCGGAACATCTCGATCTCCTCATCCTAGAGACGAGAACGTTCGCGCGCACCCGGTTTCTTGGATCGCCGCACAGGGCTTACCTCCATGTTCTTCGCAAAAAAGAACTCAGCGAAGCCCAGAAACGCGCGGTGATCGAATCGATCGGCGATCTTCCCGAACTGCTCGATATCGTCATCAAGAAAGGCTGGCTGACCGACGCGCAAGAAACCGTCGTAAAGTTCGCTAAGACGACTGCCGACACGACAATTCCCAATTACATACCGGCCCTTGTGCGCATTGATACGCCTGAGGCACACGAACTCACTGCGCAACTGCTTCTGCGCAGCTCGGTGGATACGATGGCGAAAAGTTACCGCAACCTTTACGCCAGCGAGGCCGAAGAAGGCATCCGGCGGCTGGGACCAAACGAGTTTCCCTGGCTCGATATCAATACGATCGTCGCGAAAGGCTGGGGCCTCGCTCTGAAACAACAGAACGAAGCGACATTTACCTATGCGACGATTGCAGCGTGTTATGGGCATAAGGATGCGCTCGTGTTACTCGCCAAGAAGCTCATTCTTGCGCCGGAGCGACTGAGCCCTGACGAACTGAAGCGACGCGACAAGTTTGGGAAAACGCTTTCGCGTCTAGTGCCGACGAAAGAGAGCACCGCTGAGGAGTTGGCCGGCTATATTTTCGCGAATCGTGATAAATTAGTTTTCGATTCTGCCACGGGGACATATCGGCTGCCTTAACTCCTCGCGCGGGAAAACCCGAGTGAGCGGGGCTACGGACTTTTTTCACGCGACGAACGATGTCGAACGGTCCCGCCGGTGAGCGGTTTTACGATTCCGAGGTGGAGCGGGCACTCCGTGCACGCTGTTTCGGGAAACTTTCGTGAACGAACGGACCTGCGCACTCCACTCGCTCATCGGATGCTTTTCCATTCCACGTTGGGAAGGCTTCCCGCAGGCAGCGCATGCCGGACGAGTTATATTGCAGCACAACTCCCCGTCGATCGTTTGTGTTGGCCCGAATCTGATCGGCGCGGGTGCAATGTATCATTTCAACACTCCCGGAAAATGCCTTCTCTTGAAAATCTCCACGAATTGTTTGTCGAAGAAATCCGCGATCTTTATGACGCCGAGCTGCAACTCTCCGAAGCTCTGCCATTGATGGCGAAAGCTGCGACCTCCAGTCAGCTGAAAAAGGGCTTCACTGCGCACAAAAAAGAAACCGAGGAGCACGTGCACCGGCTCGAAAAAATCTTCGACGGCCTCGGCATTCCTCCGGCCGGCAAGATCTGCAGAGCGATGCGCGGACTCATCGCGGAAACGCGCGAGGTGATCAACGAAGATACCGATCCGGAAGTGCTCGATGCAGCGCTGATCGTGGCTGCACAAAAAATCGAACACTACGAGATCGCCGGCTACGGAAGTATGCGGGCCTTCGCACGGCTGTTGAACTACAAAGACGCCATCCGGATTCTCGAGTCGACGCTGAAAGAGGAAGTCGCCACGGACGAAAAGTTGACGCAGTTGTCGGAGCAATTGAACCCGAAGGCCGAAGCCGCCGATCTTGCGGAGAGAGACTAGACCAAAAGAAACAGCGCTCGAAGGCGGGCGCTGTGTATTTTCAAGAAGATCATGGAACTCGCACGCCGTGCGAGTTTGGCAGGCGCAATGCGCTGAGATGTGGCGTCGATCAATCTGTTTCGAATATGCGGCGCGCTGCACGTAGTTGCTCTAACGTTGGCACGAAATTGTACCGGAGTTTTTGCGGCACCGGGGTTTACTGCAGTAACCATGAAAACTACCCGCCTCATGCTGTCTGCCGTTTTGTTCGCGACGTCGTTCGCTTTTGACGCTAGCTCTGCCGAACCAAATTCCGCACCCTCATATCAGCCGCACACACTTCCCAATTCACAGCTTCGCGTTCTCCCGAAGAATGCGAATGGACGCCAGTACCAGCTTCACGTCGGCTTGCCGCCGAACTACTCGAAAGGCGCCAACAAGCGTTATCCGGTCGTTTATGTGACGGATGGATACTGGGATTTCGAAAAAATTGACGCCATTCGGGGCGGATTGCTTTACGATCGCTATGTGCCGGAGTTCATCATCGTTGGAATCGGGTATCCCGGCCAAGACGTGGACTACGGATCGATGCGGCGGTGGGAACTGTCGCCCTGTACGCTCGACAATGATCCGCAGAACACCGGTCACGCGGCAGATTTCCTCAAGTCGATCGAAACAGACATCATTCCGTACATCGATCGCGAGTTTCGCACCGACCCCACGCAGCGCGTGCTCGGCGGCGCATCGCTCGGCGGATTGTTCACGCTCTATGCGATGTACACCAAGCCGGAACTCTTTTCCGGGTACATGGCGATCACTCCAGCCGTCTCTGTCGCCGACGAGTGGCTGCTTGGCTATGAGGAAAAGTTCGTCAAAGCCGGTGGCAAGCTCAAGGGCCGGCTCTTCGTAAGTGTGGGCCAGAACGAGTGGCCAAATTTCGTCGCGAGCATCTTTCGATACAACTCGCGCGTGTCGTGGCGCAAATATCCCGCGCTGGCCTATCAGTTTCGAGTGATCGAAGGCGCACGTCATGCCGGGATGCAGATGGAATCTTATGTGCGTGCGCTGACGTTTGTCTTCGCACCGCTGGCCCCGGAAAGCGGACCGTTGCGGGATATGTGATACGGCTGCCACGCTGCTCCGGCGGGGGAGCATGAGGACGAAGAATTAAGGGAATTGGGTTCCGAATCGCCGGCCCCTGTGCAAGAAACCGGGGCCGGTGATTGCACCTACGCGCGAAGGGGACGTGCAACCCGTAATGCAACTTCGACTTACAACGATTATTTCCCGCCGTGACGGACGGGAATGTCTTGGTGAGCGGTGTTATATTTATATACTCTCCTCACAGACGTTGGCCGACTCCCTTATCCCGTCCAATGAACCCCATCGCACAACCTTTTGTTGCAACCCGCCGGATCTTCGGCCCGCTGGCGTGGGTAGCTGTGTTACTGCTGGGGACTGTTTCGGGGCGGCTGTTGGCGGAAGAAGAAAGTCGGACGAATAGCACACCGGCGAAGGAAGAGTATCGACTGCCTGAGGACCCGAACCAGCTGTTACGCATCGATGGTGAGATGCGCGCCTATTTTGCGGCGCGCGTTCGCAAGAACGGTTCGGTTGAGACACGCCTTGATGAGATAGAGGAGGCGATCCTCAGCGATAAACATCTGGCGTTTCGCTACGAGTCCACCGGGGTGTACGACGTGCGTGAAGCATTTCGGAGGAGGCGCGGCAATTGCATCACTTACTCGATGCTTGTCGTGGCCGTGTGCCGGGAATTCAAGATACCGGCTCAATTTAATGAAGTGACTATTCGGCCTCGGTGGGACCGCTCCGGAAATGTCGTGCTCTTGTGCCGCCATATCAACGTGAGGGTCGACACCTACGAGAATTCCTACGAACTCGACCTTAAATTACGTTCGGACATGACCGCGTCCCGCATCTCTGCGCGAGTGATCGATGATCGAAGCGTTTTCGCAGGCGCGTACAGCAGCGTGGGTGTTTATGACTTTGCCGACGGAAGCCACGAGAGCGCGATGCGGATGTTGGAAAAAAGCACGCAGATCGCTCCCGCGTACGCACCGGCCTGGATCAATTTTGGCAATGCGCTCACATTGCTCGGTCAAACCGCGCGTGCTGAGGAATGTTTCAAGCGTGTGCTGAAGATCGACGCGACCGACCTGGGCGCGTTGAGCGGCTTGGCGTGGGCTTATCGGAAGAGCGGGCGCACGGCAGAAGCGGCAAAGATGGAACGAACCGTGGCGCGCTATCGAGAGAACAACCCGTACTATCTCCTGCACGTCGCCCGTGAAGAATTTGGCAAAGGAAACCCCGAGGCCGCCCGCCAACTGATGAAACGGGCGATCCGAATCAAAGACGACGAACCGGAATTTTATGATTTAATTGTCGATGCGGCGCGCGCGCTCGGTCTGCAAAAGGAAGCGACGCGATGGGCGGAACGAGCGAGAAAACTGCTGTCGACGTCTCTCCGCTCCGAAAAGGACGCGGGCTCTTTGGTAGATTCGTAACGAGAAAATTGCGCGTTACACCTCCGTTACTGCGCGACGATGCAGCAACAAAAGCCTCTCGACGACGAATCATCGAGAGGCGAAGAAAACGGAAAGCTCGGCGAGCGGCGGTGCCGGTTAGGTTAACGCGGTTTTGATTTCAGTAAAACCGTGAAAACCTACAGGCTCGCGAGAATATCGTTGAACGTCTTGCTGGGGCGCAGTGCAGCGGAGGCTTTGGCGTCGTCCGGCGAGTAGTAGCCGCCGACGTCGGCTGGCTTGCCTTGAACGGCGATCAACTCGGAAACGATCTGCTTTTCGTTCGCGGCGAGTTTTTCGGCGATAGGCGCGAAAGCTTTCTTGAGCGCGGCATCGCTGTTTTGCGCCGCTAGAGCCTGCGCCCAATAGAGCGCCAGGTAGAAATGCGAACCCCGGTTGTCGATCGTACCGAGTTTGCGGCCGGGCGATTTGTCGTTTTCGAGGAACTTGCCGTTAGCGGTGTCGAGCGTTTCGGCCAGAACCTTTGCCGGAGCATGATTCATCACGATCGACAGATGCTCGAACGAGGCAGCGATCGCGAAGAATTCGCCGAGGCTGTCCCAGCGGAGATAATTTTCCTGGAGGAATTGCTCGACGTGTTTCGGCGCAGAACCGCCGGCGCCTGTTTCGAAAAGGCCGCCGCCGTTCATGAGCGGAACGATCGAAAGCATCTTGGCGCTTGTGCCGACTTCGAGAATGGGGAAGAGGTCGGTGAGATAGTCGCGAAGCACGTTGCCCGTGGCGCTGATGGTATCGAGACCTTTGACAATGCGTTCGAGCGAGAAAGTGCAGGCAGCAGCCGGGGCTAGAATGCGAAGATCCAGACCGGAAGTGTCGTGGTTTTTCAAATACGAGGTGACCTTTGCGATCAATTCGCGGTCGTGGGCGCGTTTTTCGTCGAGCCAGAAAACGGCAGGCGTGTGGCTGAGGCGCGCGCGGTTGACGGTGAGCTTAACCCAATCCTGCACCGGAGCATCCTTGGTTTGGCAGGCACGCCAAACGTCGCCTTCTTCGACTTGGTGCTCGAGAAGGGTTCGGCTGGATTCGTCGACGACACGGATGGTGCCAGCGGATTTGGCGATGAACGTTTTATTGTGCGAACCGTATTCCTCGGCGGCTTGGGCCATTAAGCCGACATTGGGAACGGAGCCCATGGTTTTTGGATCTAGCGCACCGTTCTTTTTGCAGAAGTCGACCGTGGCTTGATAGATCGTCGCATACGAACTATCGGGGATAACCGCGAGCGTATCGGCAAGCTTGCCCTGGGCGTCGTACATTTTTCCACCCGCGCGAATCATGGCCGGCATGGACGCGTCGACGATGACATCTGAGGGAACGTGAAGGTTGGTGATGCCTTGGTCGGAGTTGACCATCGCGACCGCTGGGCCAGAGGCGAACGCGGCTTTGATATCGGCCTCGATAGCGGCTTTTTTGTCTGCCGGGAGTTTCTGAATCTTTTCAACGAGGTCGCCGAAACCGTTGTTAACGTCGACGCCGAGTTCCGTCAGGGCCGAGGCGTGTTTCGCGAGAAGATCTTTGAAGAAGACACGCACCGCATGGCCGAACAGCACGGGGTCCGAAACCTTCATCATCGTCGCCTTGAGATGAAGCGAGAACAGCACGCCATCGGTTTTGGCCTTGGCGATTTGTTTTTCGTAGAACGCGACGAGCGCCTTCTTGCTCATGAATGTGGCGTCGAGGATCTCACCGGCTTTGAGCGACAGTTTCGGCAAGAGAACGGTGACCGCGCCAGCGGTATCGACATGTTCGATACGCGCAGTGGTTGCGGCGGGCAGTGTGACGGATTTTTCGTTGGAGAAGAAATCGTTGGCGTCCATCGTGGCCACGGAGGTCTTGGAATCAGCCGACCATTTGCCCATCGAGTGAGGATGCGCGCGGGCGTAATCCTTGACCGCCTTAGGAGCACGACGGTCGGAATTGCCCTCGCGGAGGACAGGGTTGACGGCGGAACCCTTCACTTTGTCGTAACGTGCCTTTGCGTCTTTCTCGGCGTCGCTCTTCGGCACTTCGGGGTAGTCGGGGAGTGCGTAGCCTTTGGCTTGGAGTTCGGCGATCGCTTCCTTGAGCTGCGGGACGGAAGCGGAAATGTTGGGAAGCTTAATGATGTTGGCTTCCGGCTTGAGCGTAAGGGCGCCGAGTTCCGCGAGGGCGTCGCTGGTGTGTTGGTTGGCGGGAAGTTTGTCCGCAAACGCGGCGAGAATGCGGCCCGCGAGGGAGATGTCGCGAGTTACCACATTGATGTCGGCGTGTTTCGTGAACGCCTGCACGATCGGCAGCAGCGAATAAGTTGCGAGGGCGGGCGCTTCGTCGGTCTTCGTGTAGATGATCGTGGGTTTTGCGGGCATATCAAAAGAGGTTAAGGAAAGCGTAACTGATAATCGCCCGGAACGAAGGGTCAAAAGCAAAGGTCTCGCCCCTGGGGTTAGCATGATTTTTCATGCAGAAAACCAGGAGCTAACAGAAACGCTTTTGGCGCAATCCGTGCGGGCGCCGCTCAGCTGTCCGCGCAAAACCCGTAGAGCTGGTCGTCGCGGCCTTTGCCGGGCCAGTTCACCTGGTCGGTGCCGAATCGTTTGATAAGGGCAAACACGAGACGGTTGAGCGCGGCCTCGAAACCAAAGATCGAGATCAAAGGCGGTGCGTCGACGCGCAAAACGAAGGCCTCCAGATCAACCGAGCGCAACATCTTCAGGCTGCGGTTGACGAGTTCGGCTTCAACCGGCGCGTCACCCTGCAAGATCAGCACGGGGTGCGGATGTGCGGTGGTTTGTTGAAAGGGCCCGTGCGCGAATTGAAGAAAATCGGATATCGGCGGACACGGCCAGAAGACGCTTTCCATGAATTTGCAGGCGAGATTCTGCGCGAATTCCGAAATGGGCGCGGCGGTGACCAATGAGAAGCCATCTGAAAAACGCCACGGCGAACCAATCATCGCATCGAGTAAATCGGCCGGCGGTTGAGCGGCGAGAAGCCCGAGAATATCTGCGGCGGGTGGAACCTTGAACCGGCAGCAGGAAAGCTGAGACACGAATTGCAGGCAGGCGAGGTAGCCAGCCATCGGACCGACAAAACGGATGAGCGTGGTGTATTCTTCGGCGAGCGGAAACTCGACAAGTTCGCCGCCTTCATCGAGCAGTCCCTGCAGGAGTGCGGCGCGGTCTTTTTTCCCGGCAGCAAACGCTGTGGCGGGGTTGGTCGCGGTGAACAAGATCGTATGCGCGAAATCCTTGCGGCGACGCAACGCAAGCTGGGCGTTCGGTGAAACGCCTTGGCTGAAGACGATCAATGTCTTACCGGCAAACGCGGGTTGGTTGGTGGGAGTGAATCCAGAAAGCGGAAGGTAGGCCGCAGAACGCTCGGTGTAGAGGTTCAGCAGCATTGTGAGGTAGCGCGCGTGTGCCTCGGAGCTGCCCGTTCCCGTGACGATGAATCTTTCCGCGCTGAGCGTCGCCTCCCTGAGTGGCGGCAGACCGCGCTCCAGCATGCCGGCGAGCACGGCCGGGATTTGGCTTAAACGCCGTTCAAGTAAGGCGTGCCCCTGCGGATCGGCGGCTGCGGGATCAACCATGGCACGTCACTCGCTCAGCGAAGAGTCGTCGAGGAAGATCCATTTCTCGACGTCGATGCGGTGGTTGTTCAAAGCGGTCGAATACTCCTTTTTCTTCACCAAGCTGGCCGGAGAGTTCATCACCATTTGGATCTTTTCATTAGGTATATGATGACGCAAAAGCAGCATCGACGCATCGTAATCACGGCTGTCGTAGCCGACGCCGAGCTTCTGATACGCTTCATCGCTCGAGTAGGCCTGCGAAGTCTCGGTCATCATGAGGTCGGTTGCATACGCGCCGAAACCGGCACCGCGCCCGTCATAATAAAGGAGCATGACCGCACCGACGCCGTAGGTGACAATGTGCTTAACCGACTTCTTGAACTTGTCGCGGTTGTCGACGCTGCGCAGCGGGAACCGGTTGAAGAGCGATTCACTGTGAAGCCGCACAACCGGAATATCGAACGCGCGGGGCGTTCCGTGCGTGAGCACCACGAATTCCTGGCTCGTGACGATGTCGTAGTAGACGTGTACGCGGAACCAGTACGGCGTAGTCAATAAATCGATGATCGGGTCGTGCGGGTTGTCCCTCTTGAAAGCGGTTAGGTTATCGGGATCGATCTTGACGAAAAAGCGGCTGTCGCGAATCAGCTGATAGCCGAGCACAAGCGGTTTGGGGCCCGCCATGTAGCGGTCGATGGATTTCTTTTTGAACAGATCCTTGAACTGCTCCTCGGTAAGCAGGATATCATTGTCGACTGGCTTGACCGGTAGGAAGTAGTTAGCGGAATAAATGAAACGACGCGCATTGGGCAGCGCGTGCGGCTTGAAGGGCACTACTTTCTCCGGCGGAAGGGCTCGTTTGATTGTCGATTCTGCCGGGCGTTTGAGAATGTGGCCGCCCGCGGCTTTTGACGTGAGATACGCGAGGTTGAAAGGGGAGGGCTCGAACTCCAGCGGCTCGCTCGCGACGACGGGCAGACCTTGCGCACGCAGAGCGTCGAGTTTGTCGGGGTTATTGGTTAGGACTACGAAGGACGCGTTTATGCCGAGCAGGTAGCAGATTTGGGAGATGTTGTCGTAGTTGCGGTGGTCCTTCTTCAACCCCATGGCCGCGTAGGCTTGGAACGTAGAAAGTTGGTCGAGCGATGCCTGCACCAGCATGCGGTCGCGAGCCTTGCCGACGTAACCGACGCCGCGGCCTTCCTGCATCAGATAAAACAAGATGCCGTGGCCCTTTTCCGAAATAACTTTGAAGGCGCCTTCGAGTTGTTGCACGCAATCGCAATCGCAGCCACGCAGTGTTTCGCTCGTCACGCAGGACGAGTGCAGCCGCGTGTAGAGGGTCTTGGAATTGACGATGTCACCGTACGCGAGCGCGATGATGTAATGCTTGTCGATGATGTCTTGGAAAATATACGCGTGGAAGGTGCCGAAACGTGTATCAAGCGAGCAGTTGGCGATGTAGAGAGTCTGGCCATAAAGCGGCCGTTCGTCGCGCGCGATCGGTGATAGAACACTGCCACTGGCGTGCTGAAACTCGTTAATCAGCTCGGAGAAATCGGGAGTGCCGGCGGGTTGCGGGGCGGCGTTGGATTCGAATCGGATGATTTTACTCATTACAAAGGCGAGAAATCGCTCCGTTAAAATGCCGAACTTTTCTCAAAAGGAAAGCGCCCGTTTACGCTGACGACTCTGCGTCAGAGCGAAAGGCGATGCTCCGTGGGAATTGCGGGGTGATTATCCGGTCAAAGGAACGGAGCCAACCTTTCAAAAATGTAAGGTTGCTGAAAGGACAGGGTAAACGGCGTGTGCGATCTTAGCGGCACAACAACCCGAAATACTTTATGAATACACTTACATCTTTCTTCAGGCATCGACTCTCCTGGGTGGCAACTGGAGCGATTCTCGCCGGCGGCGGTTTGCTCCTGACCGGCGCTGCACCGGGAGAACAAAAAGTCTCCGTGAAAGTCGACGAACAGCCGATTGTTCGTAGCGAGAAAGTCGAAACCGCGAGTTTTTCGCCCATCGTCAAACGCGTCGCGCCGAGCGTCGTCAAAGTGCTCGTCACCGAGCGCGCGAAAAACGTTCCGATGGAGGAAATGAATCCATTCTTTAACGACCCGATGTTCCGCCAGTTCTTTGGCGATCCGTTTGGCGGACAAGGCGGCAACGGTCGTAACCGAAACCGCAGCTATCGCCAGCCACAACAGGAAGGTCTCGGCTCCGGCGTGATCGTGAGCGCGGATGGTTACGTTTTGACCAATAATCACGTGGTAAACGGGGCTGACACCATCAAGGTTACCATATCCGACGGTCGTGAATTGACGGCCAAGGTTGTCGGAACCGATCCGCAGTCCGACGTCGCAGTCATCAAGGTCGATGCGAAGGACCTGCCAGCGATCACCTTTGGGGATAGCGACAAGTTGGAAGTCGGCGATCGCGTGCTGGCGATCGGCAATCCGTTCGGCATCGGTCAGACGGTGACCAGTGGTATGGTGAGCGGCCTCGGCCGCATGCAGGCCGAACTTGGCATTGCGTACCAAAATTTCATTCAGACCGATGCGGCGATCAATCCCGGCAATTCGGGCGGTGCCCTCGTCGATGTGCAAGGGCGACTGATCGGCGTTAACACCGCCATCCTCAGCCGCTCTGGTGGTTTCCAAGGGATCGGCTTTGCGATTCCCGCGAACTGGGCGCGCACGGTCATGGAACAGCTTGTCGCGAACGGTAAAGTGACCCGCGGCTATCTCGGCGTCCAACTTAGCGCGCAGGATCTCGATCCGAAGCTCGCGGAGGCGTTCAAGCTCCCGTCGTATGAAGGCGCGTTGATCGGCGAAGTCGTGCCCGGTGGACCGGCCGCGAAAGCAGGCGTCAAGGCAGGCGATGTCGTCACCAAGCTGAACGGCAAAAAAATCACAAACTCGAGCAGTCTTCGTTTTGGGGCCGCAGGTATTGCACCTGGAGCAGAGGCGACTCTGCAGGTTTATCGCGAAGGCAAGCCGATGGACATCAAAGTCAAAGTTGGCGAAATGCCTAAGGACGGCGTTGCCGGTACGAAGATGGGCAATGGTGGCCAGGACGGCGAAGATCAGGGCACGTTGAACGGTGTTGGTGTTGGCGATTTGGATACGCAGTCCCGTCGCGAATTCGACATCCCTGCAAAGATCCAAGGTGCGCTCGTGACGGAGGTGGATCCTGACTCGGCCGCTGCCGAAGCCGGTCTGCAGCCGGGCGATGTCATCCAGGAAATCAATCACAAGCCGGTGCACACAGCGGAAGACGCCGTGAAGCTCACGGAGAAAACGGAGAGTCCGAAAACTCTGCTCAAGGTCTGGAGCCGCCGCGGCACCCGCTACCTTGTTGTCGACGAATCTAGCAAGTAAGGCGGCAACGTGAACACGCCTGACTTGTTCTTAAACTAAAACCAATAGCAGCGCCCCGGGGTAAAAGCCGGGGCGCTTTTTCTTAGAGCTTTCACTCGCGCCGATTTCATTTCTAAATCCAGCCGTGCGAATTCTGGTTGTAGAAGATGATTCGAAAATCGCCTCGTTTGTGGTCAAAGGCCTCAAACAGGAAGGCTATGCTGTCGATCACGCGCCAGATGGCGATACCGGCCTCGCCCTCACCGCGAGCACGCCCTATGACGCCGCAGTGGTCGATGTGATGTTGCCCGGTCTCGATGGGCTGAGCCTCGTGAAACGCCTTCGCGCCAGCAGGAGCGACACTCCGGTGCTGTTCCTCAGTGCGCGATCAAGCGTGCAGGACCGCATCGCCGGTTTGCAGGCCGGAGGCGACGATTACCTAACCAAACCGTTTGCCTTCGCCGAACTATCAGCTCGCCTCCAAGCGCTCATCCGGCGGTCAACCCGGGTCCCGGAAGCAACTCGGCTCAAGGTCGCCGATGTTGAAATGGACTTGGTGACGCGGACCGTGACGGTCGGCGGCCGTCCGGTAGACTTGCAGCCGCGTGAATTTTCCCTGCTCGAATATCTCATGCGGCACCCTGAGCGGCCAGTGACCAAAACCATGATTTTGGAACACGTGTGGGACTACAGCTTCGATCCGCAGACAAACGTCGTCGACGTGTTGATGCACCGGCTGCGCAACAAAATTGATCCGGAAAAGACACGCATCGAGACAGTTCGTGGAGTAGGTTATGTCATTCACGGTAAAACTTAACCAGCTGCGCCGTTCCGTAGCCGTTCGCCTGAGCCTTTGGTTCACGCTGCTCTTCGCGGCGGGGTTTACCGCGATTTTCGCGCTGCT
This sequence comes from Nibricoccus sp., assembly GCA_047600805.1. Taxonomy (GTDB): domain Bacteria; phylum Verrucomicrobiota; class Verrucomicrobiia; order Opitutales; family Opitutaceae; genus JADKHC01. Next base: position 1,418,839 of record JASGKG010000001.1, on the reverse strand, counting down.
ATACTTTTTGCTCGGGCGGCAACTGGAGGCGCGGGAATTGGAGGCGCTGCGAATGCGACTCCAGCAATACGCGGACATCTATGAAGCACACGGCATTCGCGGATTAAACGAACGCATCGATGAAGACAGCGACACGCCGCACGTGCGCTCCATTTACGCACGCTTAGTCTCACCGCAGGGCGACATTGTTTGGGGCCGCGTGCCACCGGACTGGATTGACCAGGATGAACGCCGCGTGGCGATTCCAGATGGTTGGGGAGGCTGGACGATTAGGAAAATCTACGGAGTGCGAATCCCGCGCGACGAACAGCGTGACCTCATGGTCGTTTCCGCGCAGTTGTCGAACGGCTTGCTCTTGCAAGTAGGGCGCAGCACCGACAATCGAGCCGCTCTCCTGGAACCGTTGCGCCGTGTTTTCATCTGGATCGGTAGCGTGGCCATTATCCTCGGGTTTGGTATTTCGGCTTACGCGGCGCGCCGGGCAACGCGGCCGCTGCATCAAGTCGTGGAAACGGCACGGCGGATCATCAATGCCGGAGCGCTGGATGCGCGCGTATTGGTGCCCCCACGTGATGATGACATCGCGGAACTGGTTCGGCATTTTAACACGGTGCTCGACAAAAACGCGGCGCTGCTGCGTTCCATGCGGGAGGCGTTGGATAACGTTGCACATGACCTGCGGACTCCGCTGACGAGCATGCGCGGGGCCGCCGAACTCGCTCTGAGCCAGCCAACCGTGGACCCAGCAGCGCGCGAAGCGCTGGCTGATTGCGTAGAGCGTTCCGACGAAGTGCTGCGGCTCTTGCGTGCGCTCATGGAAATCTCGGAAGCCGAGGCCGGGATGCTGCGGCTGGACAGAACCGAGGAGGACTTGCGTACAGTGGTGGCCCAGGCAGCCGACTTGTACGCCGACGTTGCGGAAGCGAAACAGATATCGCTCAAATTAGAAGAGGGGAGTGCTGTTCCAGTTTTTGTCGATAAGGTGCGGCTGCGGCAAGCGGTGGCCAATTTAATCGACAACGCGATCAAGTACACACCAGACGGCGGGAGCGTGACCTTACGAGTCAACTCCGAAAACGGAACAGCGTTCTTGTCTGTTCGCGACACTGGGCCTGGTGTTCCTGAGGCTGAGCAACCACGAATTTGGGAAAGGCTTTACCGCGGCGATCAAAGCCGCTCGCAAACCGGATTAGGCCTGGGGCTTAGTTTAGTGAAGGCCATCGTGGACGCTCACGGCGGAGCCGTCACGATGCACAATGCGCCTGGCGGTGGCTCAATTTTCGAAGTGGGACTGCCGACCGCCCCGAAGCCTGATCGCAAAATGCTGCCTGCGTAAAGAAGCTCGTCAGACGGCTCTTAGGAGCCTTCCGGCAGCCGGTTAAGTAAATCGCCGACCTCCCCAAGCGCCGCCTTTGAGTGCCCCAAATTTCTAAAACTGGCGGAGAGGGAGGGATTCGAACCCCCGGGAGCCTTGCGGCCCCAACGGTTTTCAAGACCGCCGCAATCGACCACTCTGCCACCTCTCCGGTGGAAATGCTGTTGCGCGACCGCCAACCGTGCAGGCCGCGGACTTCTCGGCAATCGTAAAGTTTACTTCCCGATTTTTTGCCGTACGTGGTCCTCGGAAGGGGACTTTTCTCCGGGGAAGAGTTGTGGCCCTCACATCTGTGCTTTTCGCGGTAAAAAGCTCAATTGTCGCCTGAAACAGAGTTCTTCACAGGACGCCGCAAAGTTCTTCGCAAGCGGACGCGTTTTGCTGGATGCCCATTCTTGCCGGGACTACCGGAGGCGTTTAGGCGCGTTTGTGTGCTCTCGAGGTTGAGCCGCGCCAACCTGTACGGCGTCGGCTCCCACGACCCGGTGGTGTTTGCGACCTCGCTGCGGTACACGTACTGATTGCCGTGTTGGACACCTGGTTGCTCGCGGGGCGAGCAGAGAGCCCGTTGTGCCTCATCAATTTCGATGACCGGAGGGTTGTAAGCCGATCGTTACGATGGAAATTACAACCGCGATAATTCTAAGAACTGTATCAATCCGAATGTTCGTCCTAGCCTGCGCGGACCGCAACTGAGTGATGGATACAAATGCAGCTGTATGCACATTCTTTTCGCACAGCTTGCGCGAGACTGCACGTCTCGAAACGATCTCTCCTAGACGTTCTAGGAATAAACGCTTGACGTGAAACACTCCTAGGACATCTAGGAGAGCATGGCCAAATCCTCCGAACCGCCCGAACTGCTCCAGGGCACACTGGATATGTTGATCTTAAAAGCGCTCCAGCATCAGCCGATGCACGGGTTTGGGATTTCGGTGCGGATTCGGCAAATGTCGGACGATGTGCTGCAAGTAGAGCAGGGCTCTTTGTACCCCGCCATCTACCGACTCGAGCACAAGGGCTGGCTCAAAGCCGAGTGGGGAGTCTCAGAGAACAATCGCAAAGCGCGATTTTACGAGATCACCGCGAGCGGACGTAAGCACCTCGTGGGTGAAACGAACAATTGGGTGCATGTATCGGCCGCCATCAACGCGGTGCTGAGCCACGCGTAGTCGTCGTTCCTGAATTGCAGCGTCTTGCCATGATCATTTTTCAACTTCGTCGATTATTCTCCTATTTTCGTCGCGCTAAACTGGACGCCGAAATGGCGGAGGAGTTTACTCACCACATCGAGCTCCAGGCCGCAGAGTATCGTCGCTCGGGCATGAGCGAGGCAGAGGCCCGCGCCGCCGCGCGCCGTAGTTTTGGGGGAGTGGAGCAGATCAAGGAGCGCGCGAGAGAGGAGCGTTCTTGGCTTTGGCTCGAGCAGCTGCTGCAGGACTTGCGGTTCGCGGCGCGCACACTGCTGCGGAATCCGGGATTTGCTTTAGTTGCCATCGTCACACTCGCGCTGGGCGTGGGCGCGAACACCGCGATGTTTAGCTTGCTCAATGGATTGCTGTTGAAACCGCTGCCCTATGATGACGCAGAGCAGATCGTGCAGCTTTGGGAAAGTCGCATGGGAATACGCGATAATGTGGTTTCACCTGGCACGTATTTCGACTGGCGCGATGACGCGACCTCGTTCGAATCCGTCTCTGCTTATCGGCCGATCGATTTGAATATTACCGGTAACGGCGAACCAGAACGATTGTCAGGTTGGCGTATGACCGCCGATGGACTTCGCGTTCTCCGCGCTCGTCCGATCGTGGGGCGGACTTTCGCTCCTAACGAAGATCTTGCGGGAAACAACAAAGTGGTGGTGCTCACAGAAGAACTATACCGGCGCCGCTTCGCAGGCGATCGCGAGATCGTCGGGAAGTCCGTGCTGCTCAACGGCGAGCCCTACCATGTGATCGGTGTATTGCCGGCGGCGTTTCTCCCTGATCCCCAGGTGGAATTTGTCGTGCCTGAAGCCGTGGATCCGTCGCGTCGAACCGTGCGCAACGCCCAATTTCTGTGGGTGATCGCTCGTCTGAAACCAGGGGTGTCCGTCGCTGCCGCTCAGGCGGAGCTTTTGCAAATCCGCGCGAGCAAGGCGTCGCTTTACCCCCGCTACAAGGAGAACTGGACTGTATCGGTCATACCATTACGCGATCAAATGACTTACGCGGTCAAACCGATGCTGGGCGTCCTTGCTGCTGCGGTTGTAGTGGTCTTGCTGATTGCCTGTGCGAACGTGGCCAATCTGCTGCTGGCCAAAGCTTCTGGTCGAGAACGCGAAATCGCGTTGCGGATCGCTTTGGGTGCGAGTCGCAACCGAGTGGTCCGGCAATTGCTGACGGAGAGCATGTTGCTCGGGTTGTTGGGTGGAGTGGCTGGATTGGGTTTCGCGTACGGTCTGCTGCACGTCGTTCGCGCCTCTGACGCGCTGGCCCGCGCAGGCCGTTTGGCGGAGATCACGATTGATGGTCGGGTGATGGCTGCAACCCTCGTGCTCAGTCTCGTAACGGGGTTGGTGTTCGGACTTGTACCAGCGCTGCAGACCACTCGACGCTCGCACGTCGATGCTTTGAAAGACGCGGGACGCGGCAGCACCCTTGGTCGAGGCGCCGGCCTGCGTCGCGCTTTGATCGTGGCGGAAGTGGCGATGGCGATGCTGCTGTTGGCGGGCGCGGGCTTGTTGTTGCACAGCTTCTACAACCTCTTACGCGTTTCACCGGGCTTCGACGCCGAACCGGTTTTGACCATGGCCATTTCACTGCCGAATGCGAAATATCCGAATGCGGGTGCGCGCGCTCGGTTTTACCAGCGGATCGTGGAGAATCTTGAAGCTATCCCGGGTGTACAACGTGCCGCGGTCTGCGGTGTGTTGCCGATGGGAGGATCGGTCTCGAATTGGTTCTATCAGATCGTTGGCCGAAAAGATGGGCCGGAACAGGGCTACATCGCCGATCAGGATAGCTGCACGGCCGGATATTTCGCCGCGATGTCTATTCCCTTGAAGCGGGGCCGAATCTTTTCGGACGCGGAAACAGACGTGAACGCCGTTGTGATTAACGAAGAATTCGCCCGCCAGTATTTCCCGGGCGAAGACCCAATAGGTCGCACGCTCACCGTCTTCGGCAGTCCGCTCCAAATCATCGGTGTGGTAGGCAACATTCGAAATCGCAACCTCGAGTCGACGATCCCACCGACGGTGTACCGTTCGCAATCGGCGGTGGATTCTTCTCGCAACGGCTACGTCATGATTCGCGCCCAGCCGACGCTCTCGGGGCTCGCGGTTTCGGCACGCAAGGCGATCCAGGCCATCGATCCGGCGCAGCCGGTCGCGAACGTTCGCCGACTCGGGGAAGTGATCAATGCCTCGATTGCCCAGCGGCGGATGACTTTGGCCCTTCTTGGTGGTTTCACCGCGACCGCGCTCGTGCTCGCCGTAGTCGGTTTGTATGGCGTGATTGCCTACACCGTTTCGCAACGAACGCGCGAGCTAGCAGTCCGAATTGCACTCGGAGCGCTGCCGCAGTCGGTGGTGCGCTCGACCGTGGTCGGCGGAATGAAACTCGTCACGATCGGACTTGGCATAGGTCTGGCGGGCGCAGTCGCAACGACGCGACTGATGTCCAGTTTGCTTTTCGAAGTGCCCGCACTCGACAGCACCGCGCTCCTGGGCGGCGCTCTCGTCCTCGCGGCGGCGGCCATGGTCGCGTGTTGGTTACCCGCACGCGCCGCTGCACACGTGGACCCGTTGACGGCGTTAAGAGCAGAGTAGTCGGTTGGCACGTGCGGGATTTGCTTCCAAACATCACGTCACAACCGCGCGAACCGTATATAACGAGGTCGTTACGACGCACAATAAATATTATGTCTAATCGCGTTACCCACCATAGTCTCCTAAAACGTCACGGATGTCGGAGGAAGTGAAACTCACTCCGTTGTGACCGAAATGTCAGGCGCTACCGAAGGTCTCCCCATAGACCAACGCTGACCTCGTGACCAAAATAACGTTAGCATGAATTTACCAATCCCTGATCTCTCGAACATCTTCAAAACCTTTGTCGCTGCCCTCCCGGCTGTGTTTTTGATCATCGTGGGAGCTGTGATTTTGCGCTATCTGATTGGCAAAGCGCTTTCCTTCTTTGCCGCGAAGACGCGATTTACGGACCAAGATGTTGCGCCCATTCGTCGCGTGCTGGGATGGATTATTGCGGCTGCATCGATCGTGTTTATCCTCGGAGCATTTGGCCTGAATATTGGCGGAATATGGGGAATCCTCTCGACCATTCTCGCGATGGTCGCGATCGGATTCGTCGCGATGTGGAGTGTCTTGAGCAACACCTTGTGCACGCTGATTATCCTCGTTTTTCGTCCGTTCTCGATTGGCGATGACGTTGAGTTCCCTGGCGAACCGATTAAGGGCCGCGTACAGGATCTAAACTTCATCTATACTACCTTGGGGTGTGATGATGGTTCGGTTCTGCAAGTGCCTAACAACCTCTTTTTTCAGAAAACACTCCGGAGACGCCATAGCGCGGCGCCGGTGGCTCTTGAACACCGCCTCCGAGCCAATCGTGAGGCCCCGATTCCCTTGCGCGAAGATGTACCCAGCAAAACGTAGGTCCTAACGTGTTGTTTTACGCACAGCGCAGATCCGTTGCTGTGACCGTGGCCCCCTCTCGAGATCCAATCACGCCTTCCCCAGTTGCCGGGTGAGCACACCGAGATGGGCGTTTTCCATTCCATGCCGTTCGTACAAAGCAATTGCAGCAATGTTCTTGAGATCAGCCTCGACGTGCACCGCTGAGAGTCGCTGTTGAACCGCTTCCCGGAAGAGATGAGCAAGAAGTTCCGAGGCGATTCTCCGTCTACGAAGTTTCGGCACGACGTAAAGATCGTCGACATACCCGTCGAAAACTCCCGTTTCAATGTTGTAGCGGAGCGTAAGCACGACGTATCCGGCCGCAGCGCCGTCGGAGGCGATGATCACCCTTCCTGTGTCCCGGTTGGACAGCAATGTGGTAAAGGCATTTTCCGCGCGATTTGTATCAAGCAAACAGTTCGACTCTGCATAGAAGTCGCGCATCATTCCCACCAAAGCCGGGATATCGCGAAAACTAGCTGTGCGCGTGGTTAACATGGCCTTTGTGTTCCAAGCGTGAAGTCTGCCCGGGGATCTGTGCGCAGAAACGAAGCCGCGGTCCGCGCCTGGAACGTTTCCCCTATCGGTTTCCGGGCGCTCACAGCGATGTCTCCCTTCGGCTCTCAAGGTTTAGTCTGCTCGTCGTCCAATTCATATCGCGGATTAAGGCTGAGAACAGCGCTAACCAGAAGAGACCGGCTACTGCCACTGACTTCCACAGCCCCAAGACCATGCCCATCGGGATTAAAAACGTAAGGACCTGCCAAAGCACGGTAACAAAAAGCCGAACTAAATCACAGCGATGTTCGTCCTCGTGTTTTTTGCGCCACTCAAGCGGCCACGCTCCAAGGGGACGCACCCTCTTGTAGAAGTCTTCGAGGAAGGAGTCGGGAACCGGCTCGCTCGACAAAGTCAAAACCACCGAGGCAAATAAAGAGCAGCCGGACACTATCAGGAAAACTTGCACTTCGTTCCAGCCTGGGAGCGGCTGCAGGTACATCATTGCTGCTGCGATAAAGCCAAACAAGACGCCACCGGTAAATCCAGCTCCGTTAAAGCGCGACCAGTACCAACGCAGTGCGAACGGGACCAAGAACGCGGGAAACAACAGCATCACAATATTTACCCAAATGTGGAGGATGGACGCGTTAGCAACCAGAGCGATCGCGAGCCCTAGTCCAACGATTGCTGCTGATGAGAGATATCCGACCCAAACCAATTCACGTTCTCCCGCTCTTCTCCGAATGGGCTCGTAGATATCCCTGACTAAATAGGAGGCGCCTGCGTTGATCGTACTGTCGAAGGTGGACATTGCCGCTGCCAGCAACGCCGACACCATTAAACCGCGCGTTCCTGTCGGGAAAAACTCCGAGCGCAAGACATCGGTCAACACTCGCTCCGCCGATTCCGGTGACGAGGCGGAAATGCCAAGGCTCACTGCCATCACGCAAAATCCGACGACCATGGGCCACCGAAAGGCGAATAATACCGTCCACAGCATTCCTATTTTCTGGCACTCGGCCTCAGTGCGAGTGGCGTAAAAACGTTGAGCCATATAGGCCGATCCAGGGCTCCCGCCCAAACCCTCCAGAACGCCTTTGGCCGCCCACACACAGAGGAAAGGGCCAAAGTTATGATACGAACCGAGCTCGGGCGAATTCCAACGGGGTAAAAATTCATTGAGACTTGCTCCCGGCCATGCCGCTAAAAGTTGGGGCGAGATAAGTCGGGCGGCCACGACTGCGACGTAGACAGCGGCGGCCCCTATGATGCCCGCCTGAAACACGTCAGTCCAAACCACTCCGTAGAGGCCGCCGATCAGCGTGTAGCCAAAGGCCACCAGCGCCATCCCAAGCGTACACTGCAGCTCTGAAAACGGCAGCAAATCCGCCAGAAACTTTCCGCCCGCGGTAAAAAAGAAAACCGTCATCGCAACAGTAATGATCAAATACGTAATCGCTGCGGTAAACCGCGCAGCCTTTCCTTGGGCTCCAGTTCCGAAACGAAGCAGCATCCATTCTGCGGTGGTCATGACTGCGCTGCGGCGATGCCATTTCCCCATGAATGCCGTGAAAACAGCTATCGGCAAAACAACGCCTCCGCGAAATTCTATAAAGAATCCATGCAGCCCGTAGACGTATATAAGTGCCACGATCGTTGTCGTGCCGGCGACGTCCAAGTTGCTGGCCATCCCTGAGGCACCCAGCGCCCACCACGGCATTGTTTTTCCACCGAGGAAATAGTGTTCTGTGCTCTGGCCCGCTTTCCGGGCGAGAACGAGCCCGATCGCCGCCAGGACCACCAAGTAAACAAGGACAACTGCGTAATCGAGCGTCTGCATTTACGGTTTCGTAGACTTCGACCAACTCACTCGCCGTCATTCCACGGCTCGTCCCATTCCTTGTCGTCGAGGGCGAGGACAGCCGCCGGCCGGTGCTCCACAGCCGCAACAAGTTGCTGAGCGATGCCAGTCCAAGTAAACAGGCTGCGCGCTTTATGGGCGCCCATTCTACTCAGCCGACTGCGCAGCCGCGGGTGCCGAAAAATCTTCGACATCGTGATCCCGAGGTCTTCCCGGTCGAAGGGATCTGCAAAAATCGCGTGGCGGCCGAAGGTCAGCGCACGATATAGCCCGCCGTGGACGGTCACGACCGTCGGCGTGCCGCACGCCATCGCTTCGATCGCCGTCATTCCAAACGGTTCATAGCGACTGCAGAGTACGAACATATCCGCAGCTCGATAGTAGTCCGGCAATTCTTGGTCTGGAATGAATGAGCCGAACCGAATCCGATCGGCATAGCCGCTTTGCTCTGCAATATCATGAAGCTCCTTCAATAGACGCTCCTCGCGGCTGTTCATTTCTGTCCCGCCGACCGCTAGATAAAGTTTGGCCTCCGGATCACGCTGGGCGACCAAACAGAAGGCGGAAATGAGAAGGTCGTAGCCTTTGTTGCGTGCGAGACGGCCAAGCGCCAGCACGACTTTTCCTGAAAATCCCAGACGCTTTCGGGTGGCGTCGCGCGTTCCATCGCCGACCGGGAAAAACCGGTTATCGTCATAACCAGGCGGTATCATCTTCGTCTTTTCAGAATCTACACCGTATTCCGTGACCAAGAGATCCAATTGAGGCGGTGTCGTCGCGACCAAGAGCGAACAATCGTTGTAAAGCTTCGTTTCTTCCGCGATCCGCCGGGAAAAATTGTACTGTTTTTCAAATTTGGCTCTGTCATGCGGATAGTCTTGTTCCATCTGCCGCTGCTTCCATATACCCAGCGAATGAGGCGTGTGGATGTGCGGAATACCCAATGAGTCGGCGAGATGTTGGGAAATAAACCCCGCGTCCCAATAGTGGCTGTTTATGAAGGAATACTTCAGCCCTTTTTTCGCGATATACCGAAGCGCATTTTCACCCCACTCTGGCAGATGATCGCAAAGATATTCCTTGGGTATGAATTCGGAGCCACCACACGGCACGCGAATGATGCGAACCCGGTCATTGACGGATTCGAGCTCGGCCTGCCGTTCAAACCGCCTGGTCCAAATGTCCACCTCGTAACCGAGCTGTGCCAATTTCTTAGAGAGTTCCAAGACGTAGACAACTTGCCCTCCGGTGTCTGCCGCTCCCAAGGGCGGAACGGCCGCGACATACCCATGCGTCGAGACCATGGCAATGCGCGGCAGAAACGGACTATTGGAGTGGAGGCTGTTGAGCGTCATAAATCAGCTGGGAAGCGCATGACGAACGCGCGCTTTCAGGACCCAAGAAAGGTCATCACTAGGCCTCGACCGGACAAGCGCTTCAGCCTGACATTTCCGTCAGATTCGGTGAGCGCTTCAGCTTTAGCGCTAAACTTCTAAACGTGCTGTGATTAACTCCCGCCAATGCCTGGATGCTCAAAGCTTGCGCGGGAGAAGAAGACGAAAACGACTTCCCCGTGGATCGCCCGCCTCATACTCCAGGTGACCGCCCAGCACTTGCATATAAGCTTTGGTTAAGGCAAGCCCCAGCCCGAAGCCTCCAGAGGCCCGAGCGCTATCTGCACGGAAAAAGCGATCCATAACGCGTCCGCGGAATTCAGGAGCGATGCCCTCTCCTTCGTCGGAAACGGTGATCTCGAATTGCTCGAGCCGAGGCTTAACCGAAATTCGAATTTCCGCCCCTTTGGGGCTGAACTTAACTGCATTCTCGACCACGTTATGGAGTGCTTGGCGAAGCACCACGGCGTCGGTTTTTCCCAAGCTCGGTTCTGCCGTGAGTACTATTTTTTGGTCCTTTTCTTCAGCGAGGATCTCGAGTTCGGAAACACAATCCGCGATGATGCGGTCGATCCGCACCTCTTCCAGTGCCACGGCTTGGTTGCCTGAGGCTCTGGCGAGTTGGAGCAGTTTCTCGACAAGTTGCTGAAGCCGCTGCGCCTCTTCGAGCATGCTGCCAATAATCTCCTGATACTCTGCTTCTGTTCGCGCGCTGCGTAATCCCACCTCGCCGACACTTCTCAAAGTCGTCAAAGGCGTGAGGAGCTCGTGCGAAGCATCTGCGACGAACCGGTCCAAAGCGACATAAGAATCTTCTAAACGCCCGAGGGTTCGGTTGAAGACGTGAGCGAGCCGGCCTAACTCATCGTGAGGATTGCTGATCGAAAGTCGTCGCCCTAGATCGGCGGGGCCAACTTGGTTTGCCTCCGCCACCATGCGATCCAGCGGATTCAGCCATCGGCGCGTGATCGCGTACCCGCCGAAAACCAGCAGGACGATCACGACCGGTAAAGCGATTCCGATGATGATTAACAGTGATCGCAACGCGTTCATGGCCGGTTCGTGAATGCGCATCACGCGGATCATCCAGTTGCCGGTAGGCCCTCCCTTATCAAGTGGGATCGAAAGTACTCTCAACCGAACTTCCGGGGAGACGCTGAAGACCGAAATCGTTTCTCGACCGGGCGCGGGCGCGACGGGCAGTCTCTCCATCCGGGAATCGATAAAGGGCCAGTAGCGCCGAACCAATTTGCCGCGTTCGTCCCACAATTCGAACCAGGGATTTGTCGGCGGCCATTGTTCTCCGGTTTGGTATTCGCGTCCGCTCCATAGCACCCGTCCATCCGGTTCGATGGTTAGGCTTTTTCTCACCACTTCCAAGTCGTTCCGTAATTCGTGATCGAGCGGAAGACCGATCCGATACTGAACGTAATAATACAAAGTGGCGCTGAAGAGAGCCAGCAGAACCGAACCAGCTATGGCATACCAAGCCGCCAGCCGGGTGCGAAGGGTGCGTTGACGCCACCAGTTGATCACGGCGGTCCTCTCTCAATGCAATAACCCACTCCTCGGATCGTATGGATCAGTTTATCCGGAAAATCGTCGTCCACTTTCCTCCTCAGTCGCATCATTTGAACGTCGATCACATTGTTGAGAGGCGTAATTCTCCGGGTCTGTTTCCAGACGTCGCGTTCCAGCATTTCACGTGTGACGACCTGCCCTTGAAACCGCAGGAGATATTCCAGGATGTCGACCTCGCGCGGGGCGAGTGGAATTTGACGTCCGGCTCGAACGGCAATTCGCGCACGCGTATCCAGCTGCAAATTTCCCGCTCGGAGAAAATGGCCCACGCTCAAGATCGGCCGCCTAAGAAGCGCCCTGCTCCTAGCTACAAGCTCGGCAAAAGCAAACGGCTTCGTGACGTAATCATCAGCGCCTGCCTCAAGCCCTGTCACCCGATCGGCGACCGAATCGCGCACTGTGAGCATCAACACAGGCGTATGGTTTCCCCGAGCGCGCACGTGCTGCAAAATGCTGATTCCATTCGCGCCCGGCATCATCCAATCGAGAATGATCAAATCATACGCTTCCCGATTGAGGAGCATCATGGCTCCATCGCCATCGGGCGCTTCGCTCACCTCCCAGCCTTCAAGTTTCAGGCCTTCCGCGACGGATGCACGCATTTTCTCCTCGTCTTCCACCACGAGGACATGCGGCGACGGGCCGATGTGTCCGAGGTGAGCGGCCTGTGAAGGATCCTCTGTGCGTTTTACATCCATGAATTAGTTAGAGACCCGAGTCAGAGGTGGACTGCAAACTACCATGTCGCCAACTAACCCGAAGTCGCTACTTCGCTTTTTCTGTGACCGTGACCCAGGTATCCACGGGCACGCCATTCTTGAGACCTGGCTTGAAGCGCGCATTCTCGTAAGCGTCATACACCGGCGTGATCATGTCGGGGTCTGAAAATTTAACCACCGAAATCTGGGCCACTTTTCCATCGGTGGTGACAAGAAACTTCAGTGTCACCTCGGCTCCGCTCTTTCGCAAGGCCGACGGGTAACGGATACGCATCGGTTTTTGCAGCGCAGGCTGCACCTCGGTGCCGGCATTGATCGAATCAGCCGCGCACAAAACCGGCCTGAACATTGGCGTGAACAAAATCGCGAACGCGAGCAGCTTTAGGAGAACGTAAGAGCGGCGTGAAACGGGAAGACGGTTACTCTGAAGATTCATGACGGCTGGGGTTCGCGGACCAGAAACGACCTGCATCATAACCGTTCGTTTTTGCTCCTTTAGGCAACTTACAATTCCTGACATTTCGGTCAGGGAAAATGGCAAGCGATGGCTGAAAATGGTCGTCACAGAAGATTCGCATTTTCGCCAGGAAACCCAACGCAAGAACCAACCGATTCACCAGCATCGCTCCGTTCGAGAACTGCGCACGCCTCGGCGAAACCGTCCCGAGCTAACTCATGAAGTTGAATACCCGAGAGACTTCAAACGATCCAGAACTTCCCGGGACGAAGCGCCTGACGCCTTGAACTGAAGGTGAGCGGGATAATTTGAGAGCGTATGGTGTATTCTGATACACATAAAAACCCAGGGATACAGGCCGCCGCGGGTGATCTTTTTGACGGCGCTTTTCGGGATGCGAAATTCTCCCAGAGTACCTTGAAGGCAAATTTCGTTAGAACTGGCGGAAAGTTGTGCTTTCGGGTCGGGTCCGACCGTATTGGCCGAGTCGTTTGCCATGTGCCCATCCCAGCGATATTGGCTATTCGAGGGTTGGGCAGACGTGACGACCGTGATGGATTTTGTGGAGGTGTGCATGATGAGAAGCCACTAGAATCGACGGCGCCTCGCTCAGCAGTCGGTAAGCAACTGACGTGAACGCTGAATCCGTCGCCTCTTTAAAGGGCGATAGCGAAACAGCGGCCCGACTGTCTCAATGACCTCCGGAAACGTAGGTTTCCGAACCCACGTGGAAAAAGACCCGAATGACCGAAAGAAGCAAGCCTCCCGCGCGTGATTTTGTATATTTGCCATTCGATTAGGTTTCGCCGCCGGACACGAAACGCTGCTCAGTGCCATTCTTCGCGAACTTGTTTACGCGCGCGGATTGAAAGCCGCGTCACTCCGGAGCGTTTTGATTGCCGATTCCTGATAGTTCGCCACTCCGAGTTTTCACGGGCGGTTGGCACCCATCCATCGCAGGGCTTCTTTTCAGCCGACTAGAAAATTTACGCAGTGCTGAAATGCAATGCGATCCACGCGACGGCATTCACGATCCATTTTGTTGAGGGCCGCTGGCTCCGTTGCCTTGCGTCGGCTCGGTTTGTTGTTTCGCTGCTCCCTACCTATAGGGATAGTTTATCCAATAATATGGAGTTATGTTCCCCTCAGACTGGTGCGATTATCTTCGATTTTGTGCCCTTTCGGCTTTCGTTTTCTTCGAGATGGGAACGATTCAGATGAATTTTGTTCTAGAAGCGTGCCGCGCGAAGTTCACTCCGCGAAAACCCGTTTCACGCGGAGTTTCAAGCATCAGAAAGGTTCCGTCTCCCAATCAATTTCCAGCATGAAATCTAAAAGTCCCAAACCGGTCCGACTATTTTCCTGCGATCTTGATGGGACGCTGCTGGGCAATCCTGAATCGACGCGGCGCTTTAAATCGGTGTGGGAAGCTTTGCCGCGCGAAAATCGTCCCCTGCTCGTTTACAATAGCGGACGGCTCGTGAATGACCTGCGTCGGTTTGTCGATGTCGGGGAGCTTCCCGCCTCAGATTACTACGTTGGAGGTGTTGGAACCCAAATTTTCGACGTGGCCGCTGACGCGTACCTTGAAGAATTCCACGCGCATTTGGCCACAGGTTGGGATCTTTCGATCGTTCAGGAGATCGTTGCAAAGTTCCCGGGCGTGCAGCCGCAGCCAGCGGAATTTCAAACCGAGTTTAAATCGAGTTGGTTTCTCGACCAGGCCACTCGCGCGACCATACGGCAGTTGAAGGAACTTCTCCAGGCAGCCGATTTGGCGGTTAATGTTGTTTATTCCAGCGGACGTGACCTCGATATCCTGCCGTCAAACGCCACGAAAGGCGGTGCGTTGCGGTGGTTATGCGAACGCTTGCACCTTGGGCTCGATCAGGTGCTCGTCGCGGGCGACACCGGCAACGACGCCAGTATGTTCCTTTTACCGGGCGTTCGCTGCATCATCGTCGAAAACGCCCAACCCGAACTCTTCGAGGCCACCGTCGATATTCCAACCTACACGTCCCGCCAAATTATTGCCGATGGCGTTTTGGACGGACTGCGCCATTTCGGTGTGATCGAAACGATTCCGCCGCGGGAAGAAACAAAGATCTCCTCGGAGGAAATGGCCCAGAGTTTTCGGCTCCTGTTTACTGGCACGACTGTCGCCTCGTTCTCCGACGACGAAAGAAACTATCTTCGGCTCGCCTATTCAAAGGCGCTTGAGGCGCTGAAGAAAAATATCACACCGCTCGGGTTTTCCGCGTGCTCGTTGACGGACAATATCGTCACTGGCACAGACGCGAATTATCGGAGCGTATGGGCCCGCGACGGAGCGATCACCATCTGGAACACACTCCATTTGGCCGATCCCGAAGTGCGTGCGGCCCAGATCGCCACGTTCAACACGCTGTTGTCGGCGACGTCGGGCAACGGGCAGATTCCCGCGAACGTGCGAATCGACGATGGCAAACCCGATTACTCCGGCGTCGGCAACATCGCGTCGATCGACAGCGGATTATGGGTCATCATCGCCCTCTATAATTACGCGGCGCAGACGGGCGATCACACGCTTCTTTACAGCCACGGCGAACGCCTGCAGGCCATCATGAACTGGCTTAGCGCGCACGACAGCAATAACGACGGCCTGCTGGAGATTCCTGAAGCGGGAGACTGGACCGATCTGTTTGGTCGCAGTTACAACGTGCTGTATGACGAGGTGCTTTGGTTTAGAGCAAACATCTCGTTCGGCCGTATTCTGGAGTTTACCGGCCAATTCAGCAAAGCGGCCCACTATTTGCGGCTGTCTCAAAAGATCCGCGCGCGCGTGATCGAAACTTTCTGGCCCCTCACCAAAGTGGTTCCCGCGTCGGAGGCTCGGCCGCATCGGTTCGCGGACCGGCAGTTTTCGCTCGGCGACACGCAATATCTTTTGGCGGAAATCACACCGTTTGCCTTCAACTGGCGCTGCGATGTTTACGGAAATATTTTGGCGTTTCTGCTCAACCTCCTCGATCTTGAGCACGCGCGGACGGCGTTTCGCTTCATGTGGGGTGTCGGTGTTAATCAACCATGGCCGGTAGCTAATCTTTATCCCGTCGTCCAGTCGGGCGATCCCGATTGGAGACCCTATTACACGGTAAATTTGCTAAACCTTCCGCACCATTATCACAATGGCGGCATCTGGCCGATGGTAGGTGGTTTGTGGGTTCGGTATATTCAGCGACTTGGTTTTCACGAAGTGGCCTGCCGCGAACTTATTCGTCTCGCACAGCTCAACGAGCTCGGGCGCGATCATCAATGGGAGTTCAACGAGTGGGTCCACGGCCAGACCGGCCGCCCCATGGGCAAGGCCTTCCAAGCGTGGTCCGCGGCATCATTTTTGCGCGCCTGCCACGAACTCGACGCGGATCCTAAGAACCTGATCAGCGAATAATTTTGTCGTGGCCGACGGCGCCTAGAAAAAGAGCCCGCCAGAATCTGGCGGGCTCTTTTTCGATGAAGACGTGAGACGCTTACTGGGAACCGCCTGAGCTCGTCGCGCCCGAGCCGCCGGAACTCGTGCTTCCAGAGCTGGTGCCACCGGAGCTCGCTCCACCTGAACTCGTGCCGCCATCGGAGCCTGACGAGGTTGTGCCCGACGAGCCGGAGCTGCTGCCGCGGTAGGAGCGATTGTCGTCGCTGCCGCTATTGCTGCCATTGTGGTGCTTTCGCGTTTTGCGGTCGTCGGAGCCGCTGCCGTACGAGCCGCCGGAACTGCTGCTCGACGAACTGCTGCTTGAGGAAGACCCGTACATGCCGCCGCTGGAACGGTCAGAACGTGAGCCGCTCGAGGTGCCGCCCGAACTCGTGGTGCCCGAGCTCGTGCCACCGCCGTAAGTCCCGCTGGAACCGCCGGTGCCGCTGGATCCGCCCATGCCGCTTGAACCTCCGGTACCACTCGAGCCGCCCGTGCCGCTCGATGTTTGCGCCGTGAGCGTGGAGCCGAGCGAAAGCGTACCGGCCGCGATTAGAACAGAAGCGAGGCCGTAAATTCCTCGCCGTGAATTGGAGTTTGATTTGAAGGGTTTCATACGGCGAAGACTGTATCCATCCGCGTCGCTGCGCACAGAGGTCGACCCTCTGCTTGACCGCTCCGGTCAACTCCCGCAGCCGCACCCGGAACGGCCCAACGCTCTCGGTGGTGAAAACCACGACTGAGACGCACGCAGAGGAGCGCGGGCGCCCTACTCTATCGTCGTCCGTTTTGTACCTACGCGTAGGTTTTACTTAGGGCTTTCGTCGCAGCAGAAATGCCGCGGCGCCGTCGTGTCCGCTCATCCACGGCAAAGCGACAACCGAATTCTCCAACGTGAAACGTGAGCCTGCTTTTTCCAAAAACGCTCCAATAAGCCGTTCGTTCTCTTCTGTATCCACGCTGCAAGTGCTGTAGACAATGCGACCGCCCGGCACGACCCGGCGCGCTGCAGAGGAAAGCAACGTGAACTGCTGCCGCGCGTGCTTGGCAAAATCGTTTTCCTGCAGGCGCCAGCGAACGTCGACGCGGTGGCGCATTACGCCGGTATTTGAACACGGTACGTCGATCAGCACCGCTTTGTATTCTGTTGGGAGGCTGTTGTCCGCGAAAAGCCGTTGATTCGCTTTTGAGACATCTCCTTGCACCAAGGCTACGTCGACGCCTCTCACGCGGCCGAGATTTTCCTTCAAGCGATCGATTCGGGCGCCGGGCAAATCCATGGCCACCACGCGTCCGGAGGCGATCTCGCCGTTGCTTCGCATTGCGTCAGCAATGGCGACACTTTTACCTCCAGGTGCTGCGCACGCGTCGAGAATGACCTCACCGGGTTGCGGCGCGAGGAGTTCGACCGCCAAGCGTGTCGACGGATCTTGCAGATAGAGTGCTCCATCAGCCAACAGCGTTTCGACCTGTGCCCAATGGCCTTGCTTTACTTCATAAAACCCCGGCCACTTGCTCGCGGTGAGCCACTCCGCTTCTTCTGGTGATGGTTGCCGCTCGCGGGAACGCCAGCGCGCATAAACCGGTGCCGGTTGTTGATTCCATTCAAGAAGATCGCGTGTGCCTTGCGCACCGAACTGCGCGAGCCAACGCGTGACGAGCCATTCAGGATGGGAAAAGTAGGCCGCGAGCTGTGCCGCTGTCGCCAATTTTGGAGGAACCGTTTCCGCGGCGAGCGCGGCCGACAGTTTTCGAACGACCGCATTTACCAGTCGCGCCTCAGGGGCGCTGGCGAGAGTCTTTGCCTGCTCGACTGCGTGATGCACCACGCGCGCGGTGTGATGCTCGTCGCCGCCTTCGATCAACTCAAAACCGGCCACAAGAAGGACCGCCTTCAGGCGCGCCCGCGGCGGACGTTCGACGAAGTTCTTTAAATGCGCATCGATCCGCCCGAGGTTTCGCACCGCGCCAAACAAAAGACTCTGGCAGCGTCCGCGATCTGATCCGACCATAGTGCGAGGCAAGCTTTCGAGCAGCGCGTCGACGCGTTCGTTATTTTCGAGCCAGCGAACCAGAAGCTTTACGGCTGCTGACCAAGGCGTCGTTGCGGCAAATTCCTCGTTTTTCATCAGGCGCCACGCTTCGCGGAGCTGTCTGGTTTGCAAGAACGAAGGATCCGGCAGACACTTTCCCGCCGAGTAGATAAAAAACGCTAACCACGTGTGGTTGTTGACATCCACCCGTCCCATGCCCTCAACTTGTCGGTTCAGACTCGCAAACCCACTCTTTATGAATTCGGAAGCTGTATCTGCGCTCATCGCCAAAAACCCGACGCTCAAAGCGTCCAAAGCCAAGTTGGAGGCCATGAAGACTGGCAGTTATGTAGTCCACCGGAGCTGGGGCTTCGGTCAGATTAAGTCCTTCGATGAAAGCGCCATGAAGCTCGTCATCGATTTTCTCGATAAGGATGACGACGGAAAGCAAAAGCTTTCCCACCAAATGGATCCGGCCTTCTGCGTGACCACGATGGACGTTCTCCCGGCCAATCACTTGCTTGTCAGGAAACAGACCGAGCCGGCCAAAATCGCCGAACTCATCGAAAAAGACCCTGCTCAATTGGTGGTCGAGGCACTTCAATCGTACCCGAACAACGCCACGACGGCGATCGACTTGGAAATCACCTTGGCCCAGGTAATTGGCGAAGACAAATTCAAGAAATGGTGGTCCTCCGCCAAGAAAGCCGTCGCCAAGGATCCACGTGTCGCGATTCCGGCCAAAAAGACTGAGTGCTATATCCTTCGCGAGACGCCGGTTTCCGCCGAGGACGAAATTTTGGAAGCTTTCAACGGCACGCGTTCCGCCCGCCGCCGCATCAGCCTCACCGAAGATCTCATCGCGGCGATCGATGAGAAAGAAGTGAAGACGGACTTGAAGGCTATTCTCACCGGTCTGGCCGAAGCGGTCAAAGACAGCAACCAGCTGGACGCCGCCGAACGCTTGTACGGCGCCGCCGTTCGCGACGATCTCGCCAAAGCGATCGGCGTGGAGACCCCGTTTGAGCCGAGCCAGAGCTCGCTCATCAGCAATGCCCGCGAGTTGCCGGAAATCGCCGAGAAAATCCCCGTCCATTTCCAAGGCCGCTTCCTCGACCTCGTCAAAGAAACGCATCCGGTCGAAGTTCGCGACATCGCTTTCACGCTGCTGAAAACCAGCCAGGGCAAGTTCACAACCGAGTGCATCAACTTCCTCGTGGAAAACGGTCACGCCGACGATCTCGCCGCCGCTCTCAAGCGCTGGCAGGTAGAACAGAATCTTCGCGCGCCCGTTCTTCTCTGGATCGTCAAGAATCGCCATTCGAAGAAATTTGCGAAGCTGCTTAACGACCTGATCACGCCCCGCTTGTTGAGCGCGATCTTCTTCGCGATCGATTACGAGGCGCTGCAAGCTTCAGGCACGCGTCGCATTCCGCTTGCCGAAATTCTCAGCGATGATTCCGAGCTGATCGGCGACTTGCTGTCGACGGCTGATCCGGAAACCGCCCGCGATCTCGCCAACACGCTTTTGCTCAACCAAGGTTTCGAAGAGCTCACCAAGAAGTCGCTCCTCGCCCGCTTCATCAAAATCTTTCCGTCGATTCAGTCACTCGTGGCCGGCGATGCCGAAAGCAAGGAAGAGCAGTTGCTCGTTTCACGTGAGAGCTACGATCGCAAACGCGAGGAGTACGAGACGATCAAGTCCCAGAAGATTCCCGAGAACTCCAAGGCCATCGCCGCCGCCCGTGAGCACGGTGACTTGAAGGAAAATTCTGAATACAAGATGGCCAAGCAGGACCAGCAGGTGCTGATGGCCCAAAAGTCCCTTCTCGAAAAAGAACTCGGACGCGCTCGCATCACCGACTTCACGGAAGCGACCAACGATCAAGTTGGCATCGGCAGTGTGGTTACCGTCAAAGTGGGTACAGCCGGCACTGCGGCTACCTACACCATACTTGGCGCGTGGGACAGCGTCCCTGAGAAGAGCATTATTGCCTACAAGACGCCGCTCGGTCTGGCGCTTCTCTCGAAGAAGATCGGCGACACCGTTAAGGTGAAGATCGGAACTTCCGAGGAAAGCTACACTGTCACGGGTATTTCCCGTTACGTGGACAGCGCCCGCTGATCCCATTAGCGACGCAAGCATTTCAAGCCAGCGGCTCACGGACCGCTGGCTTTTTTATTGGGCGCAGAAGATCGCGTAGAGGTTGCGTGCTTATTCAAGCGCTGCTCTTTCGCCCCGAGCAGTCGTTGTTATTAATAGATGACATAACCTTTTGCCATATCCAGCAAGGGAGGACGTGAGCTGGAGATTGACGTTGTTCTTTTCGCCGGTTGCAAACCGAAGGAGAGTCGGTCTTCCTCGCTGCAGGTTCTGCAATGTTCCCCGTCTTCATCAAAGGCATCGTCATAGGTTTTTCAGTGGCGGCACCCGTCGGACCGATCGCCCTGCTCATTTTACGGCGGACGCTCAACGAAGGAAAACTTTCCGGTTTCATCTCGGGGCTCGGAGCCGCGACCGCGGATTTGTTGTGCGGTCTAGTTGCTGCGTTGGGACTCTCCGCAATTACACAGGCCATCGACGAACATCGCATGATCCTGCAGTGCATCGGTGGTGCTTTTATGGTGGTGCTGGGCGTCCATACATTTCGCGCCAAGGATCCAGCTTTAGCAAAACGTCCGGTTCATGAGCGGAACCTTATTCTTGCTTATCTGTTTACGTTTTTGCTCACCCTTTCGAACCCTCTCACCTTCGTTGGTATGGTCGGCGTGGTTGCGGCTGCGGGAGTAGGCGGTCCCTCGTATTCGCACGCGCAATCTGTGGTGCTCGGCGGCGGTATCTTTTTTGGCTCTGGCTTGTGGTGGGCGCTTCTTTGTTCGATGGCCGGATGGCTGGGCCGCAAACTCGGCAATCACACGTTGCACGTGATCAACATGGTCGCGGGAATTCTGATCGCGGGCTTCGGCGTGTGGCAACTTGGCGACTTAATCCGCCATTGGCTGACCTAACGCACACGCGCCTCGCGGGGCGCGATCGTTCGTTTCAGCCATGCGAAAAGTACAACCAACTGGCTGCGGCTACGTGCATGACAGCACAGGATGCAAGCGCTGCCGCTACGTCGTCCATGACGACGCCCCACCCGCCTTCCAAATCCTGCAGCTTGGAGATGCCAAACGGTTTGAGAATATCGAAGAGCCGGAAAAGCGCAAAGCCCGCCACGTAAACCGTCCAAGGGCTGGCCCATCCGGGCAAAACGGCAGCGATGTGCGTCCAGCCGATAAAACACAGCGGCATCACTACAAACTCGTCGAGGACAACTTCACCGGGATCGCGTTTCCCGAGGCGAAACTCCGCCTCGCCGCAAATGCCGATGGCAAACCAAAGACCCAAAAGGCTGAAGACCACGACGGTGAGTGGCTGCAGCGTGTGAAAAATCAACAGTTGATAGAGCAGTCCTCCGAGTGAGCCCCAGGTGCCTGGCGCTTTCCGCATTTTGCCCAGCGGGCCGACTCGAGCTAGGCTGAGGACGATTTTCGTCGTCAGAAAACGAGACCAGATCGGTTGCCTCAGCCTCATTTGGCGATGTCGTTGAAAACTTTTCGGTACTTCAAACCGTAGCTGACGCCGGAGCTGACCGTGAGCGCCGTCGCGACGATGAAGATCCCGAGGCCGATTTTATGGAGCAGTTCGCCATAATCGGAAATTGAGAACGGCAGATAACGCGCCCAATCGTTTTCCATGGCGGGAACGAAAAGAAGAAATCCGACGGCGATGAGCTGCATGAGCGTTTTGGCTTTGCCGCCTCGTTCGGCCGCAACGACCACGCCTTGCGTCGCAGCCATCATGCGCATGCCGCTGATGAGAAATTCCCGGCAAATTGTCAGCAGCACCATCACCAGAAAAACCTTCTCGTGATAAACCTCGACGAAGGCGACCATCAGGCCGAGCACCAGCACCTTGTCGGTGAGTGCGTCCATAAATTTTCCAAAATTGGAAACCATGTTGCGTTTTCGTGCGAGGTAGCCGTCCAGCCAATCACCAATCGCCGACGCAATGAATAACCAAAACGCGAGCGTCGCCGCGCCCCACCACGAGCAGTACATCAAGCCGACGATGATGAACATCGTGGGGATGCGCGAAAGCGTGATGAGATTGGGAAGATTCATTTTGGCGTTTTAGGTCAATGGGTCTGCGTCCCAACGGCTTTGCGAGGATGCGTGTTTAACCAGACGCCAGATAACGACCGAGATTACGCAATCCGGCAAGAATCCTTTCGAGTTTCAACGACAGGTTCTGCCATGCGACGATTGTCTTTCTTTTATTTTCCCCGTGCGGGATTGAGGGCAAGCGCAGCCGTGTGACCAAGCCAAGCCGCAACCAAACACAAGATCACCGAGCCCACGGCGTAGAAGCCGGCCTTTGTCCACTCCTGATGACGCATGAGCGATAATGTTTGGAGACTGAATGCCGAAAAGGTGGTGAAGCCGCCCAACACGCCCGTCATCATGAACTGTCGGCCGGTAAGCCCGACCGGCCAGCGTCCGCCCGCTTCGGCATCGGTCACCGTCGCGATGAAACCGATGATGAATGCTCCGAGCACATTCACGAACAGCGTGCCCCAAGGAAAATCGTGGCCCCAGATGCGTGCTGCCACATCGACGGCCCCCAATCGGGCTACGCTGCCTAAAGCGCCACCAACGGCGACCCAAAGATAAACATTCATGAGTTTACAGCGACGACTTAGGCGCTTGAAGCCGTTACGGGCAACCTTCTTTGTGCTTCACGCGAGGACCGCAACGGGGCCTTCGCGGATTGCGATGAAAACGCGCGTCTTCTCGTTACCTTTGTGTTTCTTCGGCGTCTTTTGCGAAGTCTCCAGTTTCTTTCGAACAGGCTTTCCTTTTTCCTCCGTCAGGTACGGATTGTAGAGCTGGGCACGATTTATTTTTTCAACTCATCATATGGCAAAAAAACGCAGCTTCGGTGGTCTCGTCATTGTAGGGCTGGCCGTAATAGGCGCAGGTGTCGCCGCATACTTTCTATTGGGCAAGGACTCCAGCAAACCGCCGGAGGTTGCCACCGTCACGGTGACGAAAGGCGACATTATCCAGAGTGTCACCGCGACCGGCGTGTTGCAGGCTCCGACCAGCGTCGATGTCAGCTCGCAAATTTCCGGCCAGATCAAAGAGGTGCTCGTCGATTACAACAATCCGGTCAAAAAGGGCGATGTTCTCGCACGGCTGGATCCGGCGACGTACGAATCGCGCCTTCGCCAGGCCGACGCTCAACTCGCCTCGGCTAACGCCAGCTTCACGCTGACCCGACTCAACACCGAGCGCACGCGTGAGCTTCGCCAGAAGAATCTCGTTTCACAACAGGAGGTCGATCAAGCCGAAGCTCAACTGGCACAATCCAACGCGCAGTATCTCACGGCGAAAGCTTCGCTCGAGGACGCCAAAGTGAACTTGGATCGTTGCACGCTCTACGCGCCGATCGACGGCATCGTCCTCGATCGTCTCGCGGAAGTCGGCAAAATGGTCGCGGCCAGTTTGAACGCCCCCACGCTTTTCACCTTGGTCACCGATCTTACAAAAATGGAGATAAGCGCGGATGTCGCCGAAGCCGATATTGGCAACGTCGCCCTCGGTCAGGAGGTCAACTTCACGGTCGACGCCTACCCAACCCGTACCTTCCAGGGTCGCATCTCGCAAATCCGCAATCTCCCCAAGACCTCTCAATCCGTGGTTGTTTACGCCACGATCATCTCGGTGGACAACGCCGACCTCCGCCTGAAACCGGGCATGACGGCGAATGTTTCAATCATCATCGCGAAACGCACCGGGGTGTTGCGCCTTGCCAATGCGGCGCTGCGCGCTCGTATTCCTGATAAATTCCTGCCGCCAAAACCAGCCGATACCGCCACGCCGAAAGCCGGGGCCACGGCACCGGCGGGCCAGGCTCAGCCTTCCGCCGACGGTCAGCACCGTCAGGGCGGCGAAGGCGGTGACCGTCGCGCGCAATTCCGGCAGCTGATGCAGGACTCCGGCGTCACATTTACTCCAGGCCAGCCGCTTTCTCCCGCGGATCGCGAAAAGATCGTCAAGCTCGCCGCCGAACGCGGCATCGAATTGCCAGAACGATTCACAGGCGGAAATCGAAACCGCGCAGGCGAAAACACCGTGTCGACACGAACTGTTTACAAGATGCAAAGTCCCCTGCCCGATCTCAAGGTCGAGCCCGTCGCTGCCAAATTCGGCATCACCGACGGCACGACGACTGAGGTTGTCGAGGGCTTGAACGAAGGCGACGTGATCGTCTCCAGCGTTTACGTCCCCGGCGACAATGCTGCTGCCTCTGTACAGCCGCAGGCGCGCAATCCGTTTGGCGGTCAAGCAGGTCCTGGCGGCCGCCGCTTCTAAGCTGACATCCCGCACATGCAGCCCGTCGTCAAACTTCAGGATATCCACAAGATCTACGGCAATGGCGAGGTCGAGGTGCACGCCGTCCGCGGCGTATCGATCGATATTCAAAAAGGTGAATTCGTGGCGCTCATGGGCGCCAGCGGCTCCGGGAAGTCAACCTTGATGAACATCCTGGGCTGTCTCGATCGGCCAACGCGTGGGAATTATCTCCTCGATGGCGTCGATGTCTCGAACCTCGATCGCAACGAGCGCGCCGATATCCGCAACCAAAAGCTGGGCTTTGTTTTCCAGGGGTTCAACTTGCTCGCGCGCACAACTGCTCTCGAAAATGTCGAGCTTCCGATGCTCTACAACAACCAGCGCATACCTGCCAAGGTGATGCGTGAACGCGCTCTGCGAGCTCTCGAAATCGTTGGTCTCGCCAACCGGGCCGATCATTTGCCGAGCCAGCTGTCCGGTGGACAACAGCAGCGCGTGGCGATCGCGCGCGGGCTCGTTAACACCCCGCAGGTCCTTTTGGCCGACGAACCCACCGGCAATCTCGATAGCAAAACGTCGGTGGAGGTCATGGGCGTTTTTCAAAAGCTCAACGACCAGGGAATCACCATCTTGATGGTCACCCACGAGCTCGACATCGCTCAATACTGCAAGCGTAACCTGATTCTTCGCGACGGACGTCTCGTCAGTGACATCACCGTTAAGGATCGCCTCAAAGCCGAAGACGAAATGCGCAAGCTCGCCGCGGCCGAAGCCCAGGCAAAACTCGTGTCGAACTAATCGCCATGCGCCTACTCACAACCTTCATTATCGCTTTCCGGGCGCTCCGGCGAAACAAGCTCCGCACGATTCTCGCCGCTCTGGGCATGATCATCGGCATCGGTGCAGTCATTACGATGGTCAGCATGGGCAATGGCGCCAAATCCCAGATCGAATCCTCCATCGCCGGAATGGGTCAGAATATGATCACAATTTTTCCCGGCAGTCTTACCACAGGTGGCATGCGCGGTGGTTGGGGTTCCGCCAGTTCGCTCACAGTGGACGATGCGGAAGCGATCAAACGCGAAGTTGTGGGCGCCGTCGGCGTGAGTCCTGAAATCCGCGATCGGCAGCAGGTGCTGGCCAACGGCCTCAATTGGAACACCCAGGTGCTGGGTGAATCGCCGGATTTTCTTTCGATCCGTGCCTGGAAGCTTTCAGCCGGCGAGTTTTTCACCGAAACGGACGTTCGCAATACCGCCAAGGTTTGTATCATCGGCAAGACGGTCGCTGATCAGTTGTTTGCCGGTATGGATCCGATCGGTCAGTCGATCCGCGCGCGCAATATTCCGCTCCGGGTGGTCGGGGTTCTCGCCGCAAAAGGGTTTAACACCAACGGCCAGGACCAGGATGACCTCATCGTCGTCCCTTACACCACGGCCATGAAGCGCATCGCCCGTCGTGACCGGATTTCAAATATCATCGTGCAGTCGGCCACTCCGGAGTCGATGGAGCGCGTGCAACGCGATATCGGTGATCTCCTCCAGCAGCGTCGTCAGGGTCGCGAGCCCGATTACACGATTCGCAACCAGCTGGAGATCGCCGAGCTCTTCACGGCGCAAAGCAAGACGATGACGTCGCTGCTTGGCGGTGTGGCGTTGGTTTCGCTTATTGTCGGCGGCATTGGCATCATGAACATCATGCTCGTCTCGGTGACGGAGCGTACCCGCGAGATCGGCATCCGCCTCGCTGTCGGCGGTCACGGGCAGGACATCATGCTTCAGTTTTTGACTGAGGCGGTGGTGCTGAGTTTGGCCGGCGGCTTGGTCGGCATCATGTTGGGCGTCGGCGCGTCGGAATTCGTTTCTTGGAAATTCGGTTGGCCGTCTGAACTCTCGACGTTGTGGATGGGCATCGCCGTCGGCGGCAGCGCCGTCGTCGGAATTCTCTCTGGCTTTTATCCCGCGTTCAAAGCCTCCCAACTTGATCCGATCGACGCCTTGCGGTACGAGTAAATCGCATCGCACCGCGTTCCCAATTCTGCGTCCGTGGCTAGGCGCCGCTCGCGCGACGAGCAGCCTTGCCTTTGCGGTGCGGTTGGTTGGTTATTCTGACCGCTACGATCCTCGAGCCCATGCCTTCCCTTTCAGTCGTCATACCTTGTTACAATGAGCGCAGTACCGTCCGCACGATCGTGGACACTGTGCGCAATTGCGGCGTGTCACCTTTGGAAATCATCATCGTTGACGATTGCTCCACCGACGGAACGCGCGAGGTCTTGCAGAACGAGATCGCGCCGCTCGTCAGCAAAATCATCTACCACGAGAAAAATCAGGGCAAGGGCGCGGCTTTGCGCACCGGCTTCAAGCATGCGACCGCCGAGCTCGTCATCGTGCAAGACGCCGACCTCGAGTACGATCCGCGCGAATTTCCTGCCCTTATCGAACCGATCGCAAGCGGTAAAGCCGACGTCGTTTTTGGATCCCGTTTCATGGGCGGCCGACCGCACCGCGTGCTTTATTTTTGGCACAGCGTGGGCAACAAGGCCCTGACGCTCGCCTCCAACATGTTCACCAACCTGAACCTCACGGACATGGAATGCTGTTACAAAATGTTCCGTCGCGAGGTCATTCAAAGCATCCAGATCGAGGAAAATCGTTTCGGCTTCGAGCCGGAGATCACTGCAAAGGTTGCGCGGGGCAACCACCGGATTTTCGAAGTGGGCGTTTCGTATTCAGGCCGCACCTACGCCGAAGGAAAAAAGATTGGCTGGCGGGACGGTTTCCGCGCGATCTACGCCATCCTCAAGTACAACCTCTTCCGCTAAACGGGGCGGCGCCCTGGGCCAAATTCTTACCGTGAGCCAACCTTCCGCACGCGATCGTTTTTTTCAGTTGCTTCGCACCGCCGTTGCCGATGGCAACTTGGCCAAGCTTACGCTCGGCAAGCCTGTTGCCGCAGAGGGTGAACTGAAGAATGTTTTTGTGCGGCCGGTTACGCTCAAGGCCGGTCCTCAGCTGTCGTTTGTCTATCGTTACGCCACGAAGGACGTGACCAAGAATTTTCCGCCCGAAGATGGTGCGGCGCTCATCGAGCAGTTGCTGGGAAAAGACTTTCAGGACGCTCACCTCTTCACCGCCACTCAAGTGGGCCAACTGGAGACTTTGCCCGACGGCAAGGTGCGCCTTTCCGTCAAGCCAGTCAAAGGCCAGGCCGCGGTCGCGACACACGACCGCGAAAGGCAGTACTTGGTGCCCGTGACCGCGCCTTGGCTCCAAGCGCTTTCCATAACAAACAGGCAGGGACAGCCTTGCGAGGGCATGGCCGGAAAGTTCCGCCAGATTAACAAGTTCGTGGAGCTCCTGAGTCACCTCTGCAGCGACGCGCCATTGCCCAAGGATCGGCCGTTCCGCCTGGTCGACATGGGTTGCGGCAAAGGGTATCTTACTTTCGCCGCGGCCGCTTTCTTTGGCGGAAAGACCGAGGTGCTTGGAATCGAGGCGCGGCCTGAATTGGTTACTTTCTGCCAGCGCGTCGCGATCGAGCAGAAGTTCACAAATCTGAAGTTCGCGGCCGGAAACATTGGCGATGTCAAATTGGACGGCGTTGACGTTCTTATCGCCTTGCATGCCTGCGATACGGCCACCGACGACGCCATCGCCAAAGGCATCGCTGCAGGTGCTGCTGCGATAGTGGTCTCGCCGTGCTGCCAAAAGGAGCTGCGCCCGCAACTCACGGCGCCCGCGGTTTTGGCGGACGCCCTCAAGCACGGCATCTTCCAGGAGCGCCAGGCCGAGTTTGTCACTGACGCCTTGCGAGCACTGTTGCTCGAATGGGCCGGCTACCGGACAAAAGTCTTTGAATTTATTTCCACCGAGCACACCGCCAAGAATCTCATGATCGCCGGCATAAAGATGCCGAATCGCCCTGACTCCGCCGCGATTGAGCAACGCATCCGGGACTTTGCGAAATTCTACGGCATTCGTTCGCAAAAACTCGCCACGCTTCTCGGCGTAAATCTTTGACGGCATGAACTGGTCTGAGCTCGATTGGAAAATTCTCGATCGCCTGCGCGACGGTTTTCTGAGCGGCAAAGCTGCTTCCGGACCGTATTGGCAATCCTCAGCAGATCTGGCCAACTACGATTTTACCTACGGCGAGCGGATCGGTTGGAAATGGGATGCCGTGCTTCACGAGTTGCAACATCGTGGCTGGCGACCGCCGGCGGGCCTATTGGTGGATTGGGCCTGTGGCAGCGGCATCGCCGGGCGACGTGTGTTGAGCGCCTTCGGCGGAAACTCCTTCGACGGTTTGCGCGTGTGGGACCATTCCTTGCTCGCACGGGAATTTGCCGCGGAGGCCGCGCGAAACCAGTTTGCCGGCCTGAAGGTGGCTCAGTTCGCACCGGGCGAGCCGATCGGGCTTCTCGTCGTGAGCCACGTGCTGAACGAATTATCGGCTCCCGCGCGCGACGAATTGCTGGACACGATTCTTGCCGCCCGCGCCGTGCTTTGGGTGGAGCCCGGGACTCACGAAGTGAGCCGTCAGCTCGCCGCGCTGCGCGATCGCTTGCGGCACGATTTTTCAATCGTCGCTCCCTGCACACACGCTGCCAATTGCCCGCTCTTCACGGCGGAAAACGCCCGCCACTGGTGCCATTTCTTCGCTCCGGCGCCTTCCGGAATTTATGCAGATTCCAATTGGGTGCGGTTTGGTCAGCAGGCTGGCGTCGACCTGCGCTCCCTGCCCTATAGCTTTCTCGTGCTGGAGCGAAAAGAAGGCGGCGCATCGGGTGCGCTCGTTGAAAATGCCTGCCGGGTGATCGGTCGCCCGCAAGTTCACAAGGCTCATGCCGACCTACTAGCCTGCGACAAGAACGGTCTTCACGACGTGAAGCTTTTCAAGCGCACCGATCCGGCGCTGCACAAGCAGCTCGATCGCAAGCCTCCGCTGCCACTCTACGCCCACGAGCAGAACGCCGCCGGACAAACGGTCCTCAAGCCGCTGTACCCTGGCTAATTTGCCGCTCGCGGCCTAAGCAGTCGCGCGGCCCGCTCCGTCGCCTCCAGGCAGGCGCGTCCGTTGTGGTAGGGGCATTTCCACAGACTGATCTTGGGATGCGTGACCACCGCGCCGCGGTCGTCGAGCGACTGAAACCATTCGCCACCGGCATGGTCGGCGAATTTCGCCTGGATAAAACTCCACGTCTTCTCCGCCGCATTCAGAAAACGGCTGTCGCGGGAAAGCCCATACGCATCGAGAAAACCGACAACCGCTTCCGCCTGCGGCCACCAGTCTTTTGTTCTGAGCGTCGGTCCGCGGCGATTTCCTTCATTGAACACTCCGCCGTCGCGGTCGATGCCTGACGCGAGTGTTTCCTCCGCGAGATTGAGCGCGGTTTCACGCACGCGCTTTGACAACTCGGCCTCGCCCAACACGCCGTCGGCTTCGTTCAACAGCCACGCCGCTTCGATGTCGTGGCCATATGAATACGTTTCAGAAAGCGGTTTCCAATCGTCAGTCAGGAAGAGCTGAAGGTGTTTGGTGCGTGGGTCGTAGATCTTCGTGAGCATCAGTTCTACGATCGCGCGGAGGCTGCTCTTTAGTTCTGCGTCCGGCCAGACACGGGCGAGGCTCGTGTACGCCTCCATGATATGCAGATGGGTGTTTTGTGACTTCGCCGCCTTCGGACTGACGAAGCTTTTCGACTGGCGCTCGGCCGTCCAGTCCCGCGCGAAAATTTCGAAATACCCGCCATGCTTCGCGTCTTTCGCGTGCGTTTCCAAAAGGCGGTAGAGTTCCTGTGCACGTTTTAACGCAGCTTCGTCGTGAGTCACGCGGTAGTACTCGCTCAACGCAAAGACGCCGAACGCCTGTCCGTAGATCTGTTTGGTGGTATTCTCTGGTTTCCCCTGCACATCGACCGTCCAGAAGAAGCCCCCGTGCTGCTGATCCCAGAAACGGTTGAGCAAATCCGCTGCCGCGCGTTTGGCCATGGCGAGATATTCCGGCCGCTCGCCTTGAACTCGGCTGTACGCCGCGGAGAACGTCCAAAGGATACGAGACGTCAACAGCGCGCCGCGCGGCACCGAAGGGTCGGCTCGCAAACGGTTGTCCACCTGTCCTTGAAAGCCGCCTGTGCTTTCGTCGGGTGCGTATTTCAGCCAAAACGGGAGAATGTTGGCCGTGAGTTCGCGGTTGGTTTGCTCGCTCAGCTGCAAGAGGCGTTGTTCGGTGGATGGCTCAACCGCGCCCGCTATTCCCGCGCACACGATCAGCCAGCTCAAAGCTAAACCAAACGAAAGGCCTAGAACTCGCGTGCGCATGACCCATTATTCTCCAATTCGGTTAAACGACGATTCTGTGCGTTATGACGCCAGCAACAGCTCGAGCATTTTGCGGTCGAGTTTGTGGCCGCGAAAATCCTCGTACTTCACGTCTGCTCGCCCGCTGTCGACGATGCCGAATTGCCCGCGCAGATTCCACATCGACCAGCCCCAGTTCGCCTGCCGCCACAGGGCCAGCAGGTCGGCCATCCAGCCGAGCGCGACTTCATGCGGCGTTTGAATGAAGCAGCCCCACTCGCCCACGTGAATGGGGACGCCTTGCCTCACGAGCGGTTGCCATTTGTCGATGAGCTCCTCGCGCAGGCGTGCGCGGTCCCAGCGGCGACCGACACTATCGACCATCGGCCACGTTGGTTTTTCGAATGACTCAAATTCGTTTTTCGGCACCCAATTCGCCGTGTAGTGGCTAACCATCTTGGGGAGGTAACCGCGCGTGCTTTGCACGAGTCCGAGGTCCACGATATTCCAAATGGGCGTTTGGCCGATGTCGGCGCCATCGGCGAAGATCAGACGGTCCGCGTTGAATTCCCGAATCGCGCCCACCAGCGTGCGAATGACTTTTTCGTAGTGCGTCTGCTCGCTCATGAACGGAGGTTCGTTCAGCAGATCAAAGCTGAGCTGGCTCGTCGGCACGTCTTGGTAGCGGCGTGCGAAATACCGCCAGTGGTAACTCGCCGCGTCCAGCGCGATTGCCATGTCTTCAGGCGTGCTGTCGAAAAGCCGGTGAGGCTCCAGCTCGCGGCGGTTCACACAATACCCCGGTATGCGGTGCAGGCAGACGTTCAGATGGATGCCGTATTGTTTCCCCCAGCCGATCGCTTGTTCGAGCGGATCGAGCGCGCGTTCGTCGATCTTCAGCCAGTCTTTTGGGTCCGCCCATACCCAATAGGAAAGCGGAAGGCGCGCGAAGTTGAATCCCCACTCCGCCATCCACGCGAAATCGGACTCTTTGAAGGCCTGCCCGGGTCTGCGGTCGGACAGTTCCGTCAAGTTGAACCCGCGCCAATACGGAATCCGCGGCTGCGCAGTCTTGGTCTTTTGCGGTGAGGTTTCGGCTGAATGAAGCATGTTTTGGGTGACAAGGGCGGCTGCCGCTGCCGAGGTGGTGGTGATAAACTCGCGCCGGTTCATGATGCGTGGGACGAGGGTCTTGGGTGACGGGGTGCTGGGGTGCTCTTAACGTACTACGAGTTGGCTGGCGGGGAAATTAAATCCTTTGCCTGCGATTTAAGGTTGGCAGCCCTCTTCTGCGCTCACGCGACCTGCACCTGTCTCGCTGCCTCCTCGCGCCAACGCTTGACTCCCCCGGCGCCTCCGTCGCAATGTCGGCGTTTTCATCAACCAAACCGCATTCCATCCATGGGCAAACAATACAACAAAGTGATTAAGAAGAAACGCCGCATCGCCTACCTCAAGCGTAAGAACGCTGCCGCGAAGAAAACAGCGAAGACCGCTAAGAAGTAACTCTTCTGTGCCCGATTTGACCGCGGCCAAGAAAGCCGCGGTTTTTTTGTAGCTTCACTTTACGATTTGCCGGTTTCCTCCACGTTACGCGCCTCATGTTAAAAGTCAGTCTCATCTCCCTCGGTTGCGCCAAGAATCTCGTCGATAGCGAGATCATGATCGGGCATCTGCACAAGGCCGGCATGCAGGTCATCCCCGAGGCGGAAAAAGCGGACGTCGTGATCGTGAACACCTGCTCCTTCCTCAACTCCGCCAAGGAGGAATCCATCGCCACGATCCTCGAGGCCAACGAGCAGCGTGGTCTCCGCAAGCGCCGCAAGGAGCAGAAACTGATCGTTGCCGGTTGCATGTCGCAGCGTTTTTCAAAGGAACTGCCCGGCGCGATGCCCGAGGTGGACGCCTTCATCGGCTTGGACCAAGTGACCAAGGTCGCGCCGATCATCGAAGATCTTTACGCGAAGGAGCGCAGTGCCAAAGCCGTCCCGGAGAATTTCGTCGTGGGTCGCTCAACGTACATTCCCGACTACGACACGCCGCGCTTTCGTCTCACGCCCAAGCATTTCGCGTACATCAAAATCGCCGAGGGCTGCAACCACCCGTGCACGTTCTGCATTATTCCGCAGATCCGCGGGCGTCACCGCAGCCGGACGATCGACAGCGTGGTCGCCGAAGCACGCCAGCTGGTGAGAGAGGGCGTGAAGGAGCTGAATCTCATTTCCCAGGACACCACCTACTTCGGCATGGACACTTGGGAGGAAAAGGCCGGCCCGCGCGCCAAGGTCGATTCGACCCGCGGCAACGCCCTCACGACTTTGCTCCGCGAGCTCAACGCGATCGAAGGTGATTTTTGGATACGCCTGCTCTACACGCATCCCGCGCACTGGAGCGACGAGCTGATCCAGACGATCGCCGAGTGCAAAAAGGTCGCGCGCTACGTCGACATGCCGCTCCAGCATATCAGCAATCACATGCTGACCGAAATGCAGCGCGAGACTTCGTCGGCTTACATCAAGGACTTGGTTAAACGCATTCGCGCTGGCATCCCCGGCATCGCCCTGCGGACCACTTTCATCGTCGGTTTCCCTGGAGAAACCGAACAGGACGTCAACGAGCTCTGTGATTTCATACGCGACGTGCAATTCGAGCGCCTGGGCGTCTTCCGTTATTCCCAAGAAGAAGGTACACGCGCCGGTAAAATGGTTGGGCAGCTTTCGAACAAGGTGAAAGAAGCCCGCTGGCATCGCACCATGGCGTTGCAAAAGGAAATCGCCGAAAGCGTCGGCCAGCGCGCCATTGGAAAAACCTTGCGCGTTCTGGTTGAAGAACCCGGCGTCGCTCGCGGCGAAGCCGACGCGCCCGACATCGACGGCCGCGTTTACGTGCCGCGCAATCTCCCGGTCGGTGAGTTCATCGATGTGACGATCACCGGCAGTCATGAATACGATTTATTGGCGCTGCCGCCCGGTGAGACTCCTTCCGAGTACAAAGTTGCAAAACAGGCGCAGTAAACCAGCGCCTAGGCGGGTTGAACGGTTGATCCTGGTCTGTGCGGCACAGCGGAGCCGCTCCAAAGTTACCGCTATTTTACGCTTCCGACTCTTGCGGCTGGCAAACTTCTCGCCGAACCGTAAGCCGTGACTAATCAGTCCCGAACCACCCCGCTGCTGCTGTTCGTCGTGTTAATGGTCGTTTCTGCCGCGCGCGCCGCGGTCGTCCCGAACAGCAATCTCACCGCCGATCAACTCGCCACACGCTTTCTGGCCCAAGCGACTTTCGGGGCTACCTCCGCCTCTCTGGCGGAGCTGCAAGCACTCAACTATAACTACTCGGCATGGATCGACCAGCAGGCCGCTCTCCCGGCCTCGTCAGCGGTCGCGCTCCTCAATGCCGCCAAAGCGGGCGACACTACCATCACGACGTTCGATACCGGCCTCAATCGCCGCGCCCGCAACCAAGTGATGCTTGCCGGTAGTGATCAGTTGCGTCAGCGGGTGGCTTATGCGCTCAGCCAGATTTTGGTCATCTCGGATCTCGATTCCAACGTCGCCGCGGGTCTGGAGGGTTCCAGCAGTTATTACGACATGCTGGTTCGGAATGCCCTCGGCAACTACCGCACGCTCATGATGGACGTCACGCGCCATCCGATGATGGGCCGCTATCTCAGCCATTACAAAAACCGCAAGGCCAACACGACGACCGGCACTCGCCCCGACGAGAACTACGCGCGCGAGGTCATGCAGCTTTTCACCATCGGGCTGTACAAGCTGAACGCCGACGGCACGTTTCAATTCGGCTCCGACGGCAAACCGCTCGAGGTCTACACCAACGACGACATCACCGAGTTCGCCCGCGTTTTCACCGGCTTCACCGACGACAGCACCAACAACACCGGCACCGGAACCGGCAAATTGGATTTCCCGTCGGCCACCGCCAACTACACCGCACCGATGCGCATGTGGGAATCGCAACACGACACCGCGTCGAAGAAGCTTCTCTCCTACACCGGCGTCAAAAAAGCGACTCTGCCCGCCGGGCAGACCGGCTTGGTTGACGTACAAGACGCCATCGACAATCTCGTCGAGCACCCGAATACCGGGCCGTTTGTCTCCCGCCTGCTCATCCAGCGGCTCGTCACTTCAAATCCGTCCAACGGCTACGTCGGTCGCGTGGCCGCCGTTTTCAACGACAACGGTCAGGGCGTGCGCGGCGATTTGCTGGCGGTGGTGAAAGCGATCCTCTTGGACAACGAGGCGCGCAACGTCTCTTTCATTACCGACCCCGCCAACGGCAAGTTGCAGGAGCCGTTCCTCCGACTCACGCAAATCCTGCGCGCCTTCAACTACACGGTCGCGGCCGGAACGCTCCCCTACGACTTCGGCTCCAGCTTCACGGAAAACACCATGGGCCAGTTCCCCTTGGCGTCGCCGTCCGTCTTCAACTTTTATTCGCCCGACTACGCGCCGCACGGCGCAATCGACACCGCCGGCTACTCCGCGCCCGAGTTTCAAATCCTGAATTCGGTCTTCGCCGTCACGATGCCGAACGCCGTCTACAACTTGATTCAAACCGGCGCCGGCCGCTTCACCTTAAACATCACCAACCAGGAAACGCTCGCCGCGAATCCGGCCCAGCTCATGGATAATTTGAACCTCTACCTCACCCACGGCACGATGAGCGCGGAAACGCGCACCGCCATCTTGGCCGCGGTCAACAAGGTCACGACCGCGATGGTCCCGTCCGGCAGTAACCTCAACCAAACCCGTGCGCGGCTGGCGATCTATCTGACAACTCTCTCGCCCGATTTCGCCGTCCTCAAATAACCAACCACCACCTTTGCCGTGAAGAAATCTGCCCCAGACATTTCCCGTCGCGATTTTATTGGTCAGGCCAGTTGCGCCGGCGTAGGCTCCACTGCTCTTTTTTCCACGCTGCTCACGCTCCGCCTCGCCAATTCGCTGGCCGCGCAGACGACCACGTCGACCAGCGACTACAAGGCGCTCGTCTGTCTGTTTCTGGCTGGCGGTAACGATTCCTTTAACATGCTCGTCCCGACAACGACGGGCGAATACGAGGCCTACTCGCAGGTGCGCGGAAATCTCGCGCTGAGCCGCGACGCCCTGCTCCAGATCAAACCCGGCAACCTCGGCGGCCGCACGCTCGGCATCCATCCTTCCATGACGGAAGTGCGCGATCTGTTTAACTCGGGCAACTTGTCCTTCGTTTCCAATGTGGGTTCGTTGGTTCGGCCCACCTCGCTCGCCGATTACAAAGCCGGTCGCTACCGTCCGCTCTCGCTCTACTCACACGCCGACCAGGTGAAGCAGTGGCAAACCTGCATGCCCGATTCCCGCACAGCGGTTGGTTGGGGAGGTCGCGCCGCAGATATCCTTCGCTCGTTGAACGGCACGAGCCTGGTCTCGATGAACATCTCCCTGTCCGGCCAGAACGTGTTTTTGACCGGCCAAAACGCGTTCACCTACAGCGTCAATTCCGGCGGAGCCACCGCGCTCACCGGCTACAACCCGACCGCCGTCAACAATCTCACCGCCGCACGCAGCGGCGCCGTGGACAGCCTGCTCACCGCGAATTATCAGAGCCTCTTCGAAAAAGCCTACGCGGATACGACAGTCGACGCCGTCGAAACCTACTACGAGTTCACCAACGCGATCACCGGTATCACCATTCCCACCGCCACACCCACGGGTAATTCTCTTGCGAGCAATCTGTCGATGATCGCAAAAATCGCCGCGGCCAATTCCAAGCTGAACGCGAAGCGCCAGGTGTTTTTCGTTCAATACGGCGGCTGGGATCATCACGACGACGTCGTGACGAAACAAGAAACCATGCTGCGCGTCGTGAGTCAGGCGCTCGGTTATTTCTGGTCTGCGCTCGGCGATCTCGGACTCCGCAACAACATCACCCTTTTCACCGCGTCCGACTTTGCGCGCACGCTCACCTCCAACGGCAACGGCTCCGATCACGCGTGGGGCGGCAATCATCTCGCCCTGGGTGGTGCCGTGGCAGGTGGCTATGTGTTCGGCAACAAGGCGCAAGGCTACTACCCGGATTTTCAAAACCTCGCCACGATCGACACCGGACAAGGACGCCTTATTCCCGGCGTCGCGGTCGACGAATACGCGCGCGATCTTCTCAAATGGTTCGGTGTCACCAACGCGGATTTGGATTACGTGTTGCCTGCGTTCAGCAGCCGCTTTGGCGATCGTGAAGCGTTGGGCATCATCGGCACGCCCTACACCGCCCCCACCACGTCGAGCAGCGGCAGCACGTCATCCTCCAGCGGTGGCGGAGGCGGAGGTGGTGCCATGAGCGGCCTCGCGACCGGCGCCGCTGGAGCCGCCCTCCTCCTCAAAATGCTCGCCGACCGCAAAGCCCGCATCCGCGCCGCCGAAGCCCGCAGTGCGTTGTAGCCGGGGTCGTTGACCCCGGTTAGGGAAAGCCAGCCGCGCCGTTTGCGTTTGCATGATTGTAGCCGGGGGCGCTGACCCCGGTCCGACCCTTACGTTCGTTTCTTGTAGCCGGCCTCGCGGAGGCCGTTGATCGAAGGTGGAGCGACTTGCCCTCAAGACGCTGGTTTGGCTTCCGCCGGATGGAAGGTGGAGCGGGCACTCCGTGCACGCTGGTTCGGCTCGGGCCGGCCCCGCCACAGAATACCTGGAATGGTCGAGTGTAGCCGGCCGCGCCGAGGCCGGAAATCAAGGGCAGTGCCGACGCTCTCCTCACTACTAGCCCCCAGAAGCAAAACGACGAGTTGCGCATCACTCACTTCCGAGTTTGCGCAAACCGCCAATTTACGCTTTTCTCAGGCCTTCCAGCATGAGTACCCCGGAGGAACAAGCACGAGAATTCCGTCGATGCGGCACAAAACAATGCGCGATTGCCTGAGAACGAACACGCCCCGGCGCAGTCAGGGAATCGATGAACAAACAGGTCCGCAATGGTTCGTGGTGTCTCTTCCGTGCCAATTCCAAAGGCTACCCTTGCTCAGTGTTCACTCAACAACATGACAAACCGATTCAATCAAAGTTTTCGGAGCAACTGCGATATCCTGCAGGGACGCGGCCTGTCGTTTAGCAAGTACTTCAAATAGACTTCCTGTACGTAGTAATGAAGCCTTGGACTACTGACGAACTCATTTTGGCCATGAATGTTTATGGCCGTCTGACCTTTGGACAGCTCCATGCGCGGAATCCGCTGGTCGTCGAGGTCGCAAAAAAACTGGGACGAACGCCTGGTTCGTTGGCCATGAAGCTTTGCAACATTGCTTCTTTGGATCCAGCTTTGCAGGCACGCGGATTTCGCGGGTTACGCGGCGTGAGTCGCCTGGATCGTGAGATATGGGACCAATTCCATAGCGATTGGGGCTACTATTCAGCGGAAAGCGAACTGCGATTCAATCGACTGATGGCGGCAGCAGTTCCAACCACCAGGTCTGACTCAGACGACAGTGACTTTGTTGTTCGCGAAGGGCCGACAGAAAAAGAGTCGCTCACTCGCCAACGTTTGGGCCAGCAATTTTTCCGGCGCACCGTCCTCGTCAGCTACAATAATCAGTGCTGCATCACCGGAACTCCTATCACTGCTCTCCTTGCGGCCAGCCATATCGTCGCTTGGGCCGACGACCCGACACAGCGTCTCAATCCAAGAAATGGCCTATGCCTAGCAAAAACGCAGGACGCCGCATTCGACCGGCATCTCATCACACTCGATGACGATTGCCGCGTGGTGCTCTCAAAAGCCATTCGCGATCACTTCACCTCAGAGTCCGTTCGGGTGAACTTTCAGCCGTACGAAGGAAAACAGATCAGCCTTCCTGATCGCTTCCGTCCCTCCCCAGAACTTCTCGCCAGACATCGTCAGCTTTTCGTTACGAGTAGCTGAAGACTCTTTATTCTCTATGCCCTCACATCCTTTTCGTCACAGCGCAGCATTTGGGAAAAGAATCGAGTATTGGATCGTCGGGCGGATGCTAAAGGAGGGACTTGATGTATACCTTCCTCTCGTCGACGACGACGCAATCGATGCAGTGATTCGCAGAAATGATGGCACCTTTACGACAGTTCAAATCAAGGCCCGCTCGAAAAACGTCGTCGAGCGTGACGCGGCTTTGTTCGCAGCAATCCCGCACGAGCTTCGCGATAACTATTGGTTTGTGTTCTACTCGGAAGGCATGGACATGACGTCGCAGGAGTTCATCGCCGAATCTGTACAAAACAAAACCGGTAAAAACCAAGGCAAGCGATCAATCTGGTTTAACGGCAATCGCATCAATCGCGAAACAGGCCAACGAGAAGACTACTGCAAAACCCAATTCAGAAAATACCTCGCTTTGGACTTTAACCGAATCTCCAGTCCGTATCCATGCCTAGCTGGGTCATAAGAGGGATAACGCGGCGTCCGGCCGATCAGTATTTCAGTCCTCGTTTTCATCGTTATCTTCGTCCCTCCCGCAAAATGATCCGCCAGTTCTTCGCTATCGCTTCCGTTTTCATGACTCTCGCGCTCGCTCAAGCCGACGTGCCAAAGCTCGCGAAGCTCAAAGCCGCAGCCGAAGCCGGCAACGCAGAGGCTCAATACGAATTTGCCAAAACGTTTGGCCCGCTCTCAGCCGAATGGAAACGCTGGCTAACCGCGTCTGCCAACCAGGGCTATGGTCCTGCTGAGGACGAACTCGCGTGGATACCAAACGGATTCAACTTCTCCGTCGCTTATACCGACCCCAAACTACGAGCGGTTCACCTGAGAAACAGCGCTCAGATGAAGCAGGCGCTGATCTATGCCAGCGCGGCCGCTGACAAGGGATTCAGCCACTCTCGCCTTCTCCTCGCACACGCGTATGCGAACGGGTACTTTGTTTCTGCCGATCTGGTCGAGGCGTACAAATGGACGAAGCTCTCCACCATCGATCTCGTTACTGCTATTACGATGCCGACCAGTCTTAAGGAACGTCTGCTTAAAACCCTATCGTTGGAACAGGTGAAAGAAGGCGAAGCGCGCGCGGCAAACTATCGCCCCGGCCATACCGCTCTGGAAATTCGCAACGCAATGATCATTCCCAGCCTGAAGCTCGCTGGGATCGTTACGAGCAACGGTGAGCAAGTCGCGCTCGTCAATGGCACTCGACTTAAAACAAACCAAGAGGCCCAACTCAACGTAGACGGACTGCCCGTGAACGTCCGGTGTCTGAGCATCGACGCAAAAACTGCCGTCATCTGTTTGCTGCCCGGCGAAACCAAAGTCTCCCTCCGTCCCAGCGTCGCCGCCGAAATCGTGCACTGATCGTCGGGAACCATTCACAACACCTACCCCCCCCATGGACACCCCGCCTTTCATCAATCACATCTTCGTCGACTTTGAGAATGTGCATGAGGTCGATCTTTCGCTGATCGGGCAGAAATCGTTTCATATCACCGTCCTGATCGGACCCAAGCAGACGAAGCTCGACGCAGCCCTCGTCGAAAAGCTCCTGAAGCACACGGACTCTGCGCATTTGGTTAGGTTGAAAGAATCTGGATACAACGCCGTCGATTTTTCTCTCGCCTACTACGTCGGACGCGCAGCGGTCCTTTATCCGTCAGCGTTTTTTCACATCATCTCGAAAGACACGGGTTACGATCCTCTGGTCGCTCATCTGAGGAGTAATCAGGTGCGGGCTCATCGCCATGCGGATTTCGCCTCACTCAAGGAGATGTTGAACAACGGGAAATCCTCAACGGCACCCACAGAAAAGCCCTCGCCCATTCCCACTCCAGCTACGCCGGTGCCGGCAGATACAACCATCGCAAAAAAGAAAACTTCTTTGCCCGATGAACGTGTGGCGCGGACGCTCGAACATCTTCAGAGTCACGCGAAGAATCGGCCGGCCAAGGAAACAACACTCGTCCATCATATCCTCACGATTTTAGGCAAAGACGCCACGGAGACTAATGCCAAGCAGGTGATCCATTCGCTTCGTGCTATCAACAAACTATCGATCACTGACAAGGGCCGCGTCGAATATCACGTGTAGTAATGATCCGCGGAGCACTAACGCCACCCATCACTCCGTTTCCTCGGAAAGCAACTCCGAGAACGGCATCATGTCGGGATGGGGGCGGCACTCGTTGTGTCGAACCCGAACCTTTTCACTTGATGTCTCTAAACTCCCTACCATCGTCAAAACCGATTGGCCGGTGAGTCATCGGCCTGGGAGCCCGATACACGATGAATACGACAATCGATCTGTTTTTAGATTTCACGCCTTGTGATCTCTACCGGCTGGGTAATTCGTCCTCGCCTAAACTGGACGCTGTACGCACCAGCCCACCCCGAGCCAAAGACGAAAGAGTCGATATCGAATCGTACACCGGTCCAGACGGCGCCCAATGGATCGATGCTAAAACAGGAGGTGTTTCCCTTTTCGACCAACGGATCATCCGCATGGGGCGTCAGTGGTATCGCCTGCCCGCCAACACGCAGATTCCCACTGGCCTCGTGATCTCCAAGGACGCAGGAGCGGCTGCTCCTGGCGATGCTGTTCACTACACGGTTCGGCCGGTCAAGAATATGCCTCTCGCGCACTACATCGCCCTGTTGCGCATGCTCATTCCTTTTGCACAACCGGCATTTTTCGGTATCGCTTTGCCAACACCCAAGTGATCCACGAACTGAAGCTCGATAAAAAGGAACTGCGCTTTCTCCGCGAAGCCGTGGAGCGAGAGCAGGAGCGTTTGCTCGCAGAACAAAAGCAGAACGATGAGGATTCCGACGCCTTCGCCGAATTGGGGAACGACGCTATGGTCTATCAAACCATCATCGATAAGATCGATGCGCTTCTGCTTAAGCTGCCCGAAGACTCACGTTAATCTCTATAGTGTTCACCGCGGCATTCACGGTCGCTTTTCCGAACCAGCCTATCGACGCCTATAGGTTCCACTCGGACGGCCGGCAGGCGGCTCCGGGGTCAACGCTCCCGGCTACAGATCGGGTGCAGGTCCGGCTCGGGTGTAGCTGGCCGCGTTGAGGCCGGTCAGCACATCCTTCGGACAGAACCAACCTGGCGAGGCCAACAGGTTCACCTTCCTTCTCCTCAGTGCCCGTCAGTGAGCATCGGTGGTTAAAATCCGCTGCGGTCAGTCTCAATAACAACCTTCCCGGTATCTCCAGCGAGACATTCGGTATCGCCAATCACTGGCGACCGAAACGGTTCTGAGGGCTAATTAAGGCCAGTTGTTTTCAAAAAGAGGCCGTCGGACGGCAAAAGATGCCCGTTGGAGGTCGTGGGAAGGACATCGGCGGTGCCGGGAAGGACATCTGCTATTACGGGAACTTCATCTGCGCTGTTGGGAGGCCCGTCTGCTGTCTCGGGATTGAGACTGGCTGTCTCAGGAAGGCCATCGGCGGTGTCGGGACGGCCGTCGGAGGTCTCGGGATTGCGACCGGCTCTCAAGGGAAGACCGCTGGATGTGAAAAAATGGCCATCGGCGCTTCCGGGATGAACATCGGCGGTGGCGGGATGACCATCTGCTGTCTCGGGATGGGCATCGGCAGTCGCGGGAACGACGTCGGCGGTCAAAGAAAGGCCGTCTGTCATAAGCGGAACTTCATCGGATGTAAAAAACCGCTCGCCTGCGCTAAACGGAAGACACCGCATCTTTACAATTCGGCGGCCGGAGCGACACAGGATTCAGCGCTTCGCAGTCGGAATCGCCACCTCGCAGTGCCCGGCGTACAACCAACCGCCACCGTTCTACAACCATCCACACCCACTATTTTTAGTTATTTGTTATTGGATCAGGAACAACTTCTCGGCTGGGCGTACTGTGGCTTCCGCATATGGACACTAAGCAGGAGAATAAAATAACCATGTATCGCACGACAAAGAACGTGCTGGAAGAATATCGGGGCGTGTGGGCCGGACACGTCGGTTTCAAGCGGGGGTATGACGACTTCAATGGGCATGTGACTTCGCTCACTGCCTTGGCGGAGATGCAACGGTCGGCACGCGCGGGCGTGACCCTTAACAAACAACAACTCCGCGAGCTGATGACCGAAAGCACCCTTGAGGTGGCCGGCGCCCTTTGCGCCTTCGCCCACAAGACCGGCAACACCGAACTGCACGCCTCCACCAATATCGAGCGCTCCAATTTGAAGGACCTGCGCGATGCCGACATCGACAGCCGCGCCTTGGCGATCCAGGAACTCGGAGTCAAATATCTCTCGCTGCCGCCGGTCATCCTTTCCGATAGTTCGGCGATTGCCGCGGCGGACTATGGTTTGAGCGACGCTATGCTCGAAATGCTCGGCAACCGCATCGCCGCCTACGCAGCCGTAGCGCAGAGCCCTCGCGCGGCCACCGTCAAGATCACGACGGCCCGACAGGCCGTGGAGGATCACATCAAAGCCACCGATGAAATCCTCGACAGCGTGCTCGATAAGCTCGTGCGGCAGTTCAACACCACGAAGCCGGATTTCGTCACCGCGTATTTCCGAGCACGCATCATCGTTGACAGCGCCGCTTCGCGCACAACGACGACGAACAACGGAACGCGTCCGCCGACGTCGACGGACGCAAAGGCACCGGTGACCGCCTGATTTCTTAGGTAGTTGGTTGGTTGGTTAACACTAAGCCCGCACCTGTGTGCGGGCTTTTTTGTGTCGGAAGCGATATCAGGCGGAGCGGCTTGGCTTAGGTGGAGCGCGTTGTCTTCGACGCGAGGCGAAGGTTTGGAGGTGTCGCGCGGCTTTGTGTTGTCTGAGGGTGGAACGCGTCGTCCCCGACGCGTTGAGCGATGTCGCTGGTGAACGACGATATGAACCTTAACCTGCGACGTGGCCTAACGTATGCAACGGCTTTGCCAAACCGATGCGTGCCGGGGACGGCACGCACCACCTCGATCTGGGGCAGCGCCGAGTGTTTTTACGCGTTTGTATGCGACTGCTGACGAACAAACGTCATTCTGTGTGCGTTCGCTCTTGTCTTTAGAACTCGGCTGTCCACGGTCCGCGTGTGCGA
Organism: Nibricoccus sp.; assembly: GCA_047600805.1. GTDB lineage: Bacteria > Verrucomicrobiota > Verrucomicrobiia > Opitutales > Opitutaceae > JADKHC01. The sequence goes on along the minus strand of JASGKG010000001.1, from coordinate 1,375,067 downwards.
GAGAAGATTTATCCCAAGCGATTGTCTCATGTTGTGCCTGATTAGGTGCGTGACGGCGCTTGCTTTCACATACGACTGCGTGCCGTCAGCGATGCATCGTGTGTGCTGACCACGCCGGACATCGCCAGTAAGCTAATCGGGGCTGCACGATACTATAACGAGCATGGCTACTGGTTCCGCCGACTGTTTCTGCTCATGCCAGATCATCTCCACGCCCTGATTTCCTTTCCGCCCGAGGCGCGAATGAGCCGCGTGATCAGTAAATGGAAAAGTTATACGACGCGAACGCTCGGCATTAGCTGGCAGGAAAACTATTTCGATCATCGCACGCGCAACGCTCAGGGCGCCGATAAGACGTTTACCTACATTCTGCAAAAACCGGTAGTGAAAGGGCTCTGCTCAGGGAACGAGCAATGGCCTTGGCTGTTTCGCAGCGATGAAATGTCGCGGTAGGCTGGTTGCGGAGTTAGGGTCACAACGCGTCGCCTGATGTGCGTTTTGGGATTGGAGGTGGAACGCGTCGTCCCCGACGCGTTGAGCGATATCGCTAGCGGGATGACGTGTCGTGAAGCTTAACCTGCGGCGGTGCCTAACGCGTGCAGAAAGGTCCTTCCGAACCGATGCGTGCCGGGACGGCACGCACCACCTCGGAGGACACCACCTCGGAGTGCTCCATCTCGAACGCACCACCCTTTTGCCGCTTAACGCGCGGCGGCGACGTATTTGCCGATGATGCCGTCGAAGGAGCCGTTGGTGAAGAACACCACCACGCGGCGGCAGTCGGGCGGGGGTGGAAGCGTGTCGGCCGTGAGTTTCGTCAACAGTTCGGCATTCGTGGCAAACGCGTGCGCTTCGCCGCCGTGCGTCGCGAGTTGTTCGGCGACGGCTTCGGTGTCGAACCTTTCGCTCGTAGCTAATTTGTCGGCGCGATTGACGGCTCCGATGTAGACTTCGTCGGCATGCGCCAGCGCGCGCGCGAAACCGCCTTGCAGCGTGCTGGTGCGTGCGGTGTTGCTGCGGGGCTCGAAAACCGCCGTGAGCAACATCCCTTTGAAACGCGCCCGGAACGATTGGAGCGTTTCGGCGAGTGCGGTCGGATGGTGGCCGAAGTCTTCGATGACGGTGAGGTCGGGCGTGGCGATGAGGATCTCCTGACGGCGCTTGACGCCGCGGAAGCGGGCCAGCGCTTCGAGCTTTGTCGCGGTGGGGTTTTCAGGATTGATCGCGAGAGCGGTCGCCGTCGCAGCCATGGCGGCGTTGCGGGCGTTAAACATCCCGGGCTGCGACCATTTCACCGTGGCCCACGGAAGCGCTTTCCACGTCAGCGTAAACGAGCAGCCGGCGGCGTCTTCGGCAAAGGCTCCGATGACGACGTCGTTGTTCGGGCCTGTACCCACTTTTATGATACGGGTCCACGTCAGGTTGGAAAAGGCGCGCAGGTTGTCGTCGTCGCCGTTCATGACGATCCAGCCGTTGCGCGGGACGATGCGCGTGAGGTGGTTGAAGGTGCGTTGAACGTCGGCGAGATCACGGAAAATATCGGCGTGGTCGAACTCAAGGTTGTTGAGCACGGCGATGTGCGGCGCGTAGTGGATGAACTTGCTGCGCTTGTCGAAGAACGCGCTGTCGTATTCGTCGCCCTCGATCACGAATGGTTCGGCCAGGTTGCCGAGGTAGTTTCCGACCGGCGGATCCTGCGGCACGCCCCCGATGAGAAAGCCTGGATCGCGGCCGTTGGCGCGCAACAGATAGGACGTCAGCGCGGTGGTGGTGGTTTTTCCATGCGTTCCGCAGACGACAATGTTGCGACGCGTCTTCAGGATCGTGTCATGCAGCAACGACGGCAGCGACGTGAACGGGATCGAGCGTGTTTCCAGCAGCCATTCGACCTCGGGGTTGCCGCGCGACATCGCGTTGCCGATGACGACAAGTTCGGGCGCGAGTGTCTGCAGGCGCGCGGGATCGTAGCCCTCGTGGATCTTAATGCCGGCGCTGGCGAGCACGTCGCTCATCGGCGGATAAACGCCGGTGTCGGCACCGAGCACCTCGTGCCCTGCGGCTCTCGCGAGAAGCGCGGCATTTCCCATGGCCGTTCCACAAATCCCCATGAAGTAGATTCTCATCGTCAGTAAAAGATTCTGCACTCAACGCGTCGCGCCGGGTGTAAAGGGATCGATCTCGATTTCGTGGGCCACGTTCGCCGGGAGCGGTATCCGGTAGCTGGCTACCGTCGGATCGAATTTTGAATCGAAAGGCCGGTTGTTGACGCGCACGTGAGCGGGAGGCTCTTCGTGCACACGCAGTTCAACAGGCGCGCTCAAGGCCGGGATTTTCACGCGGATCTTGCCCCGGCGAACGCTCGCGGTGATCAGCTTGGTTTCGCCGTTTCCGGCGGCGTCGATCAGTTCGAAAGAGGTTTCATCGCCGTCATCGCCCGGCGACACCTGGACCACGTACGAGGCTTTAGCCGAACCATCCCAACGGAAACCATTTCCGACCGCGAGGTTTCCGGTGACGTAGATCGAGTTCTCCCGGACAAAGACCGGAATGCGGTTGAACGGCGCAGCGATCGTGAGCGTTTTCTCGCCCTCGAAGACCTTTTGAGGCTCGTAGAAGTCGTGCCACTTGCCTTTCGGGAGGTAAATTTGGCGCTGGCCGCCGGGTGCGGTGATTGGCGCCACGAGGAAGGCGGGGCCGAACAGGTATTCGTCCCAGATATCGTATGTCTTCTTGTCCTCCGGCCAAACGTAGGCCAGCGGCTTCATCAGCACGCCTGTGTGTCCCGCCGTTACCCCTAGAGAGTAGATGTAGGGCAGGAGTTGCATGCGCAGGTCGCACGCTTCGCGAAACGCCTTTTGAAGGTTTTCGCCGTAAGTCCAAGGCGGACGGTCCTGGTCCTTGCCGGCAATGTTATCGAGTTTGATTTCAAACAGGCCGTTCCAAGCGCCCCAGGCGAGCCAGCGGGCGTAAAGCTCCTCGTCGATGTGCCCGCCGTGATAACCGCCGACGTCGGTGCCCCAGACGGGGAAGCCCATGAAACCGCAACGAATTGAATTCGCCAAATTCGCGGCAAGCCCGTCCCAACTGGCTCTCGAATCGCCGCCCCAGAGTGCGGAGAGGTACGGCTGCGTGCGGTGAACGGCGCCGCGGGCGAAGTTGACGTGGTCCGCGCCCCAAGCGCGCGTGAGGATCTCGTGCGTGACCTTCGCATAGAGAAAGACGTATTTGTTGTGTCGTTCGGGGAGCAGCGTGCCGTCCTTCCATTTCTCGGTTTCGGGGAAGAGCTCCTCGCCGCGGTCGTTTTTGTGGCCGCGCACGCCGGCCGCATACTGGGCCTTTAGGCGTTTTTCGAGTTCCGCCGTCCCACTCGGGTCGGTCAGGTCGATGTAGGCAAAATCTCCGGGCAGCAGACCAGGAAAGTTGGTATCGCCAAACGTGTTCGGCGCGATCCAAGTCATGAATTTCAGCCCGTAGTCCTTATCGAGCTTGCCGATCCATTCCTCAGGTTTGGCAAACTTGGCGTTGAAGTTCATCTTCGACCACTCGCGCTGGCCCTCGCTGTAAGGACGATCGACGAACCAAGCGGTAAAAGGAATGCGCATTTGGGTCATGTGCTCGACGTCGGCAAGAATCTCGTCGGAGCCGCCGTGGTTTTCGTCGCGCCACCCGATCGGGCCCGTCGCCCAAAGCGGCGGCACTTTGGGCGCACCGATGACTTTGTAATAAGACGTGAGCAGTTCGTCGCCATTGCGACCGACGAAGACGTACCAGTCCAGCGCGCCTGTTTGGTGGTACAGCTCGGTTTGGCCCCCGACTCCCAATTTGTAGCGGCCCTTGGCAAAGGTATCGAAAAAGGAAGCCGCTCCCCGGGCCGTCATGTAGAACGCCGACCAAGCCGAAGCGTAATTCTCGTGATACTGCTGCTCGGAACCGACCGCTTCGACGTCGACGACGGCGCCGCGAAGATCCGGTTTCCTTTGGTTGTTGGGGTAGAGCATCTCCAACACGCCGAAGAAGTGATCGTCCAGATCGCTCAGCCGGACGGTGACGTTATGGGCCCACTGTGGTTTGGCCGTGAAATGATAACCACCGGGAACTCGCTCGACGGCGATATCGACCGAGAGATCGCCGCCCTTCTCGAAATAATCTGCTTCCGACGGATAAACGGAATGCAACGTCAGTTTGTCAGCGCTGCGCTCGCCGATCGCGAAGGTCTTTGCCGCGTGGAAATTGAAGTCGAAGCCCTGAACTTCGAAGACCAGCGTCTTTTCCCGATAAATTTGCAGCCGGCCCTCATCGAGCGCCAACCGGGAGCCCGCGCCTTCCAGAAGCGTCTCGGGTTTGGCCACGACGGTTTCAACAAGCCCGCCCAGCAGTAGAAAAAACAGGATCCATTTCGTTGAATGGGGTTTCATAGAGGTGCGGAGTTTAGGATGTTTGTGTGAAGCGAAACGTATCCCGAACAGAATGACAGCCCCCGGGAGGTTGTACACTCATTTGCCGGGCTCTTTGAAGAGATTGAGCTTATGGTCCTCCAAGTACCGAAGCTGCGGTCCGATCCCTCCTCCCGGAAAAATCTGCTCTCCCAGCGCGGCATCGGTGCCCGAAGCGTCGTGGCTGGCCAAATACAGGCGTTTCCATTCCTCGCGGAAAGTTCGGAATGCCTCGGCCTGTTTCAAATCCGCCGGTCGCAATTGCAACGTGAAGACCGCCAGGAACACCACGTAGCCCGCCTGAACCAGCCTGTAGAGCCAGCGATCGCCCAGGAGCGAGAGTTGAAGCACGACCGCCAAGCCCGCGGGGATCAGCAGTGTGACATAACGTGAAGCCCTCGCGGCCTGTATTCCCTCGGGCGCGCGTCCCCACGCGGCCGTCGCGCAGTACAACAGGACGAAAGCGGCGAAACAAAAAATGACCGCGCGCTGCGGCTGCCGGGCCGGGCCTTCTTTCATCAACGCGAAGCCGTGGTAAACCACCATGGCCAGCATCGCCAACGTGATGATGAAGCCAACTGACGTCGCGACGATCCCCACCCCGGACACGCCGTGTGCATTCGCGAGCATCACCAAAGCAAAGTGCGCCACGTTGGTCGCCTTGCTTGGAATGCCTACGGGGACGGTTTCCTGTGCGCCAAAACGGTAGCCCTGAAAAAAGAGCGCCCACGAGCACAGCACAAAGACCAGCGCGGAAACACAGAGCCAGGCGTCGCGTTTTTGGCCGCCTTTGAAAAGCGTCCGACTCTCCAGCGCAAGGAGCCCGAGCGAAATCACACCGACATACAGCGCGAAGCCGGTGAAAATGGCACAGAAGCTCAGCACCGCCAGCAGCAACCATCTCAATGGGCGTTTCTCGATGAGCCAAACCAGTGCATAGAGAGTTACCAGCAGCATCGGCATCGCACCATGAGAGATATTTGAAGCGCCCGCGAATTGCTCCCATTGGCGGATATTAAAATACAACAGCGGCACGGCGAGAAACGCTACCAACGATCTTGCGCCAAATTTCCTAAACAGCACGAGCGCGACAACCGCCGCAGCGATCAAAGTCCAGCTTACGCTGAAAGCGTCCCAGCGAGAGTCCCAGGCGCCGGCTTTGGCTAACAATTCGATCACGGCAAAGCCCACGCCCTGACGATGCGGCCCGTGTTGTAATGTAAAACCCGCCCACCCGCTTTGCTCCTCAAACAACGGCCGGTAGATGCTCCATTGATCCATGAACATCATGTTGACCGCATAGCGGTTGACGAATTGATGCTGCCGGCAGGCCAAGGCGCAAAAGACGGCCGCGATTCCTAGGAGGAAAGCGAAGCATCGAACCTTCGAGCTTTTTGGAACGAGCTCGTGTTTCATGAACGGCTGCAGTGAGGAATTCGCATCTTGAGGGCGGCACCATGTTGAGAACCGATTGGTGCGTGAGTCAAACACCTGCAACGATATGCCGCAATGTCGTGGGGGTATGGTTCGCAGCAAACGCCGTGCAGGCCCTCCAGCCGCACCAGTCTAAATCGCTGCCGGTTATTCGACTTTTCGGTTCACGTATCCAAAGTCCTCTCACATATGCAGCTCAACTGCCGGAACGATCGGCTAGAAACAGGACGCGATTTTGCGAAATTGTCCTCGTCACGATCACCGGCACGGCTAAACAGAGGATGTCGGGAACGATTAACGACGGACAACGCTGTTTGACGGAGCATCTCCTGCAGTCTCGTGAAATCTGAATCCAACAGGACGGTTGCGAAAGAGGCGTCAGCATCTCTCGGAAAGGATGTTGCTGTATCCGCGGCTTCGACTCCAAGCTCGCAGGCGTCCGGTTCGAAAAAGCCGGCTAAACCGGCGCGAGGCCCGGGTAAGGTTTCGGGCGCGTTACGATTCAAAACGGCTCACCCGCGCGCCCACTCCTTGAATTATGTTTATGCGGTTTTGTTGGCGGCAGCCGCTATCGTGTCGAAAAGGTTGTTTGAAGTTACTTTTGGTACGTCGGCGCTCATGGCTTTTTCACTTGCTGCCACGATCGCTAGCGCTCTCTGGCTGGGTGCGCGGGCCGGCTTTGTGACGCTCGCCAGTGCGTTCGCATTCTACTGGATCGCGGTGAGTTCCGGCCCCGTCACAAGTTTCGAGCGCGAACTGCTCAAGCATCCAAGTTACCCTTGGTTTGTGGCGCCGGCGGGAGCGCTGATTGTTTTGATCGCGGCCTACGCGCGAAGTCAGAGGGAAAAATTCGCCAAAGTGCACGCGCGCCTCAGCGACAAATCGCGCCTGCTCGACATGAGCAGCGACGCGATCTTTGCGTGGGACGCCGATCATCGCGTGACTTATTGGAACCGCGGCGCCGAAACTTTGTACGGCTATTCGCGCGACGAGGCCATGGGCCAGGTTGTCCAGGACGTCCTGAAGACCGAATTTCCCAAACCCATCGAACAGATCTATTCCGCTCTGGAAGACAACGGAGGCTGGTCGGGGGAACTGGTTCATACCTGCAAGAACGGGTGGCGACGCGTGGTCTTGAGCCGCTGGACCGTCGATCGCGATGACGACGGACACGTACGCGTCGTGCTGGAATCGAATACAGATATCACCGAACGCAAACGCGTCGAGCAGGCGCTCCGCGACAGTGAGGATCGCTACAAGCAGATCGTGGAAAGCCAGGTCGAGATGGTCTGCCGTTTCCGTCCCGACGGCACCCTTCTCTTCGTCAACGGCGCGTACGCGCGCATGCGCGGCTGCGACCGCACCGACATCGAAGGCACCAATTTTTGGGCGTTTGTGCCTGAAGTTGATCACGCGAAACTCCGCGCGATGTTGGAGAGTCTCAGTCCTGCTTCGCCGGAAGCGGTTGTGGAAAATCGTGTGGAAACGCAGCAAGGCACCCGCTGGATGTTGTGGCGAAATCGCGCCCTCGCGTTCGATGACCAGGGACGTTGCACCGAAGCCCAATCATCTGGTATCGACATAACCGAGCGAAAAGATGCCGAAGAACGGGCCCGCATGCTCGCCCATCAAGCACTCGCGGCGAACGCGAAGTTCGAAGCGGTCTTTAGCCAGTCGGGCATTTTCGTCGGCATCACCGATCTGGACGGAAAGTTGCGGGAAGTGAACGACCTCGCCGTCGTGGCCTGCGGGTTCCGCCGTGAAGACGTTCTCTGCATCCCTTTTTGGGAAGCGGGCTGGTGGAAAGGCTCTCCTGCCGTGCAAGAACGTATTCGGGCCGCGGTCGCCAAGGCGGCCGGAGGCGAAGTCTTCCGCGAAGTCCTTCCCTATTGGCACGCCGACATGACAGAACGAGTCGTCGATTTCGCGATGCACCCGATCCGCGATAATACAGGCAAAGTGATTTTCCTGCACCCAACCGGCATCGATATCACCGAACGCACCCGGGCCGAGTCCGAGCTGCGAATTGCAAAAGAAAAAGCCGAAGCGGCGGGACGCGCTAAAGACGATTTCATCGCTGCCCTCAGCCACGAACTGCGCACACCGCTCACGCCTGCCCTGATGATTGCAACCGAGCTGGCGGAAGACGCCAGCGCCTCCCCTGAGCTGCGTGAACAGCTCCGAATGGTTCGGGACAGCATCGAGCTCGAGACGCGGCTGATCGACGACCTCCTCGACCTGACCCGCATCGCCCGGGGCAGCCTGTTGGTCCACCCGACCATAACCAGCATCCATGCTCTCCTCACTCACACGCGCAAAGTCGTCGCACACGATATCGCGGACAGCGGCCTCAAAGTGGACTTCCAGCTGGAAGCTGAGCAGCACCACGTGAACGGCGATCCTGCGCGGTTGCAGCAGGTGTTCTGGAATCTCCTTCGCAATGCGATCAAGTTCACGCCAGCTGGCGGTGAAGTGACGGTTCGCACCCGAAACATCGACCACCGCCTCATCGAAATTGCCGTACAGGACACGGGAATCGGAATCAGCGCGTCAGCGCTCGAGCGCATTTTCAAACCGTTCGAGCAAGGGGATCTTGGCGGTTCCCATAAGTTCGGTGGACTCGGGCTGGGCCTTTCGATTGCCAAGGCCATCGTCGAACTCCACCGAGGCCGTGTGCGCGCTGTGAGCGAAGGCCCAAGTCGCGGCGCCTGTTTCATCGTCGAGCTGGAGACGGTCAGATGCCCGGAGAAAATTCCCTCAAACACCAACGACCCCCAGGAGAGCATGCGAGGACTTCGCCTGCTGGTGGTTGAAGACCACAAGCCCACGCGGCTCATCTTGACGCGAATGCTCACTCATGACGGGCACAACGTTTTCGCCGCCGGAAGCCTTCAAGAGGCTCGCGCGCTCGTTGCAACGCAGGAATTCGACGTCTTTATCAGCGATCTCGGCCTTCCCGATGGCAACGGTTTAGACCTGATGGAAGAAATAAAAGCGACCCGCGGCTGGCCGGGGATCGCCCTGACGGGCTACGGCCAGCGAGAGGATTTGGAGCGCTCCCGAAACGCGGGATTCAGCACCCACATCGTGAAGCCAATCGAACCAAAACAACTGCGCCAAGCCCTGCACGATACGGTGACCGGCCGAACTCGTTCGACGCCCCGCAGCAGCCAACAGCCGTGAGCTGGAAGCTGCGCCTGAGAGCCGCCGCCACGGTCAGGCTGGAATATCGGGCTCCACTAAAGTAGCTAGCTGGGCAAGCGATTCCTGCCATCCGAGATAACACATCTCCGCCGGAATGACCGCCGGCACGCCTTCTTGGGTGATATTGATATCGGTTCCGCAGATCACCTTTTTCAAAACGACTGTTACCGTGATGACGCCGGGCAGATTGGGGTCATCAAATTTGTCCGTGTAGCGGATTCGTTCGTGCGGAACTAGCTCGAGAAATTCGCCTCCGAAGGAATTCCCCTTTCCGCTTCCGAAGTTGGTAAAGGACATCTTGAACGAGCCGCCTACTTTGGCATCCATGTGATGCACTTTCGCGATGAAACCGTACGGCGGTATCCATTTTGCCAATGCGTCGGGTTCCAGGAAGGCGCGATAAACTTTTTCAGGCGAGGCGCGAAGTACGCGATGCAGGCGGATTGTGTGGGTATTCATAGGCGATAAGGGATTAATACTGTTGATGAGTTACATTTTCTCAACGAACAGCGCGCACTTCTCCGGACAGCAATCGTAGGGATTCTTCATTTGCCGCGCCGAGACCGCGGCATTCAGCACCAGTTTCTTCCGCGCATTTCTCGCCGCGCACCTTGAAGCCTTTTGCGGAAGGGTTAATTTAGTAGGCCAGTCTTCGCCAAACCCTCAAAGGAAAGGAAACTTATGTTGAAGACTTTGGAATCTATTCGGAATTGCACGTTGAGCGCCAAAGACGGCGAGATCGGGAAAGTGCGCAACGTGTTCTTCGACGACGAGCACTGGACCGTGCGCTACCTCGTGGTGAACACGACAGGTTGGCTATTTGGCCGCGACGTTTTGATCATGCCGCGTTCAGTGGGTTCGATGGATCACATTCAGCACACCATCCATGTGGATCTGACCCGTCAGCAGATTAAGGACAGCCCCGCTGTGGATACGGCGCGACCGCTCACGTTGAACCAAGAGCTGCAATATCACCAGTATTTCGGGTGGCCGATCTATTGGAGCGGCCTCGGTGCGGAAATCCCTGCGTCGCCAATACCTGCCATTCCCGAACCACAGTTCCCACGACAAGAAGACGTGGGGAATAGCGAACGCGAAAGCAACCTCCGAAGCGCTCTCGACTTGGAAGGTTACGGAATCGAGGCGTTGGACGGTGAGCTGGGGCACGTCAAAGAGCTCCTGATTTCGCCGGACAGTTGGCGAATACCGTACCTCGTTCTTGCCACCCGGAACTGGTGGCCAGGGAAAACGGTCGTCGTGCCGACGCACGTTTTCCACAACGTCGACTGGGTGGGCAGATGCCTTTCCGTCGCGTTAACGCGCGACGAAATCCGCGAGGCGCCGGCGTACGATCCCGAACGCCTGCAAAACGTCGCGTTCATTGACGAGCTCCGCGATTACTTCGCGATCCACGCACACTCTCACCGCTAACGTTCACCGAGCGTAGCAGGAATGGTTCTCTCATTCCTGCGCGTGCGCCCGGTCAGTCGCCGAGACTCGTGCCTACTCTGCGTGCGGCCTGGATCCATCCGTGCTGAGCCGGCACGGTCTTGATCGCTTTGGCGACCTTCTCGATCGGCACCGAGACCAGCGCGTCACCGCGCGTGGCGATCATCTGGCCAAATTTGCCCTCGCGGATAAATTCAACCGCTGCCGTACCAAGACGCGTAGCCAAAAGCCTGTCGTGGCAGGACGGGGTTCCTCCTCGCTGGACGTAGCCTAAAATCGTGACGCGTGCCTCCAAGTGCGTGAGCTCCTCGAGCTGGTGCGCCAATCTCATCGTGTGTCCCGCGCGCGCTCTATCCCAGGCGCTCAGCGCTTTTTTGGCGGTTTTTCGCTCTTCGTCGGTGCGAGCCTTATCGCGCTTTTTAAGCAGCTGCTCGAGTTCATCGGCGTCCGATTGTGGCATCGAACCTTCAGCTACCGCCACGATGCTGAAATTCAGGCCGCGGGCCGAGCGGCGGCGAATGGCAGCGGCGACCTTTTCAACGTCGTAGGCGATTTCTGGAATCAAAATCACGTCGGCCCCCCCGGCGATTCCCGCGCCCAAGGCGAGCCAGCCGGCACGATGGCCCATGATCTCGGCGATGATGATGCGATGATGACTGTGTGCCGTGCTGTGCAACCGATCCAGCACGTCGGTGGCGATTCCGAGCGCCGTGTCGAAACCGATTGTGTCGTCGGTGAACGCGACATCGTTATCGATCGTTTTCGGCAACGACACGATTTTGAGGCCCTTTTCGACGAGGCGCGCTGCATTTTTGTGCGTACCGCCACCGCCAATACAAACGAGCGCGTCGAGTTTGTGCCGCCGATACGTTTTCAAAATGTCATCGGTCATGTCGCGCGTGCCGCCATCTTCGAGCGGCATGCGATGCGGTTTATCGCGGGAAGTGCCGAGCACGGTGCCGCCGAGCGTCAGCATTCCCGCGAGGCCGCGCATATCGAGTTTCACCGAGCGATCTTCGATCATGCCGGAAAATCCGTCGCGAAAACCGATTAATTCCCACCCGTATCCGCCGACGGCGGTTTTGCCAACGGCTCGAATGGCCGCGTTAAGTCCCGGGCTGTCGCCACCTGCTGTGAGAATTCCAATACGTTTTTTGGCTTTCATGAAGGTCTGGTAAAGGCCGCAGCTTGGCAGTCACGCGCCGGTTCGGCAAACCTCGGATGTGTTACGTTTTCGACACCGTTTTTTCTGGCTTTGAATCCTGTGCACACTGCCGGAGCCACAGGGCGGATGCCGCGGAATGACTCCGATGGCGATCGTGGCGCTCCATCGATACACTCCGTCGATGAAGGCGGCAATTTTCGATATCGATGGCACCTTGGTGGATTCTGTGGACCTGCACGCGGGCGCCTGGCAAGAGGCGTTCGCGCATTTCGGTCATTCAATTCCGATCGAGCAGATCCGTTCTCAAATCGGAAAAGGCGGCGATCAGTTGATGCCGGTGTTTCTTTCTCCCGATGAGCTGAAGGCGAAAGGTGAACGGCTCGAGAAATTCCGTGGCGATTTGTTTAAGAAAAAATATTTACCCGCTGTGAAACCCTTCCCGAAAGTGCGCGATCTATTTCAACGCTTTCTCTCCGACGGCTGGAAAATAGCGCTCGCGTCGTCCGCGAAACAGGACGAGCTGAAGACGTACAAGTCGCTGTGCAAAATCGACGACTTACTCGATACAGAGACTTCTTCCGCTGACGCTGAAAAATCGAAGCCCCACCCCGACATATTTCTGGCTGCCGTGGAGCGTTTGAAAACGGTTCCTTCGCAATGCATCGTCATCGGCGATTCGCCTTACGATGCCGAAGCCGCCAAGAAAGCGGGCATCGTATCCGTGGGTTTCCTCTGCGGCGGTTTTCCGCAACCCGAATTGATGCATGCGGGATGCGGCGAGCTCTATGCAGGCGCTGCCGACCTGCTTCTCAAATATGAACGCTCGCTGTTTGCTCATTTCAGCCGGCGGACTGAAACGGCCTAAGCCGAGGCGATGCTTCTCGTCACGCCGAACATTTCCCCTGGGGGAAACGGACGAACCCGCTACAGGAAAACTCCTGAAAACCCGCACGGATGACTGGCGCGTTTCTTTGGTCGGAACTCCGCGCGTACGCCGCACACTAAGCGCGCTGTATTCGATTACTGATTACGACACGCTCATGAAAACCTCACAGAAAAACATCCTCTTAACCGCCGCCGCCATCTTCTTCGTTTCCGCCGCCTACGCGGGCCCAAATTCGGACGACAAATTCAAGAAGATGGACACCGACAACGACGGAACGGTCACGCATGCCGAGTACATGGCGTACGCTAAGCAGATGTTCAAAAAATGTGACGTGAACAGCGACGGCTTCGTTACGAGCGCCGAGATGGACGCCCTGCTTGCGAAAGAGCACGCGCACGAAAAACACGGAAAACCCGCTGGGGCGAAAATTCGCGAGATGGATCAAAATGGCGATGGCCAGCTTTCCGAGGCGGAGCACGATGCTGGTGCTGAAAAGATGTTTCTGAAAATGGACCAAAATGCCGACGGCGTGCTGAGCGCGGACGAAGTTGAAGCAGGACACGAACGCATGAAGGAGAAGGTGAAAAAGTAAGCGGTTAGCTATTCTCACGGGCCCGCCCAGCCCACGAAGGTCGGGCTTTTTCTTGTTCTGATTTGGACGTCGCCGGAGATACGAAGAAAACCGGGGGGAGTGCGACGGTTTCATCCCCATAGTTCCGCGACGTGTTTCCGAGTAACATCGCTGGATGAAAGCCTCACAAAAACCCACTAAAATTTCCTCCGCGTCGTTATCGTCTCCTTCTTCCGTGTCCTCTCGTCCTGAAGTCGTCCCTTCACACGAAGAAGTAAGTCGGCGCGCGTTTGAAATTTGGCTCCAAGAGGGCCAACCGCATGGCCGCGATATGGAACACTGGTATCAAGCGGAACGCCAACTCCTCGGGCTGACGCCAAGCCCGACGACAGAAATCCCCGCTCAGCGGCCGGCGATTACTCCTGAAGACCGTTCCCTCTCCTCCAAGCTGGACGACAGCACGCCTTACAGCGCTTTCGAAGACGTGGCGCCGTTGAGCACAAAAGTGGAACGGAATCTCTCCGGTATGAAAATCAAAGGCAATCCCGCCAGCAGCGCGTCGGTGAATGTCGATTCCCAGACCTAAACACTCCATCCGCCCAAGAGCGGATGGAGGCCGGCATGTCGCTCAAGGCGTAACAAACCGCCATTGCTGGTTGTAACTGGTTCCACTCGAATACTGTTTCATGACAGTGGAATTCGACGTGGAGCCGGCAGTGTCGAGGCACTTGCCGGTGGAACGGTTGAGCAGTTTGTAATAACCGCTCCCCATCGGAACGAGAACCCACTGCTGGTTGTAGTTTGGGCTGCTGGACCACTGTCCGATGTTTGAACCGTCGGCGGTGTTGCCCAGTGTATCGAGGTATCTGCCGCCGGTGGCGCATTGCAGCTTGTAGTAGCCGCCACTGTAGGTGACCACCCATTTTTGGTTGTTGCTGGTGCCATCGGTGTACTGCGAAACGGTGGCGCCGTCGGCCGTGGCTCCCAAGTTGTCGAGCATCTTGCCGCTCGCGCGATTTTGCAGGCTATAAGTTCCCGGCGTCAGCGTCTGCTGCGGAATCACCACATCATCAGCATAGGGCCAGCCGTCGATCCAACTGAGGGTGGTGATGCGAAGCTTGGCATTGCCATTGTCGTTACCGTCATAGAAATGGTACGTGAGCTTGCCCTGGCCATAACCAACATGGCCGGGGCCGATGTAGCGTCCGTCTTTGTTCGGCAAAAATACGCTGCCGCCGCCATTTGACACGGTGGTGCCGGCCTTGTCGGTATATGGCCCCGTGATGCTCGTGGAGCGAGCCACAACCGTGTAATAGGTACTATTTACGCCGTTGCAGCAGAGCCCGCGCTGGAAAAGCAGGTAGTAATAGCTGCCATTCTTCATGAGGTACGGCGCTTCCACTTGTCCGGGGACGAGGTCCCAGCGGCTCGTCCCTGACCGCAAGCCTGTGGTGGTGCTCAGCTGGATCAGGTCGATGCCACTCTGCCAGTTTCCGTACACCATGTACAAACGCGAGCCGTCAAGGAGCACGGCGGGATCGATCGCGTTGTTTCCCGCCACGACCATGCCCTGGTCGGTCCAAGGCCCGGCCAAGTTCGTCGCTGTCGCAAGGCCAATCGCCGCTGGCGCCCCATCTCCCGCGCAGGAGTAGTACAGATAAAATTTCCCGTTCATTGGCAAAACGTCGGGCGCCCAGAAGCCACCTTTGAAGTTGGTGACGTAGTTGTTAATCCACGACGGCCAAGTACCAGGCGTGAACACGGTGTTGTCAGCCCTCCAATCAGAAAAACTGGTATTGCTGGCCGACATGGCCCACACGCCACTGCCCGTGGTGAAGATCCAATAGCGGCCGTCCGTATTCTTCGTCATGGTGGACGGATCGTGACTCGGCGGTTGCGCTGTCAATACAGACGCACCGAAGGTTAGAAACGCGCACAGTAGCACGCGGAGATGTCCGATGAGGGGTATCTTTTTCATAGGGGTGTTTTTCTGGCCGGATGTTACGGCCGGGGTATGGGCTGCTACGAACCCGCAGCGGCCCATTGCTAAATGCGCCATCACTCACGAAAACCCGACAACCCACTCAGCCGGCTCTCGCGGGCATCCGATAAATTCTCAACGCACGCCCGGAGCAGTCCCTCCCTGCGTACGACGCGTTCGCTTTTGCACAACGATTCTGTTCCGTTTGTGCACGTTGTACCATGGACGCTTCGCTTTCAGAACGCACCGCTGAGTACCCAGCGGGTTTGAAAACCACTCGGCGGTTCATGCCCTGGCTCGTGGCCGTGGCGCTGTTCATGGAAAATCTCGACGCCACGATCGTGAATACGGCGGTTCCGACGATGTCTGCCAGCCTCAACGTGGAACCTCTCAGTCTGAAAGCCGTTCTCACGAGCTATACGCTGAGCCTCGCCGTGTTTATTCCCGTGAGCGGTTGGTTCGCCGACCGCTTTGGAACAAGACGCGTGTTCAACACCGCTATCTGGCTTTTCTTGGCTGGCTCGATTGGTTGTGGTCTGGCGCCAAACGTTCCCCTGCTCGTCGCCTCACGCATTTTGCAGGGCATCGGCGGTGCGATGATGACACCGGTCGGCCGCTTGGCCTTGGTGCGCACGTTTCCGCGGTCTGAAATGCTCCGCACCATGAATTATGTGATTATTCCCGCGCTGCTTGGCCCTTTGCTCGGGCCCTTCACGGGCGGTTTGATCGTTCACTTCACGTCGTGGCGAGTGATTTTTTTTGTGAACATTCCTCTGGCGCTCGCCGGCCTTTGGCTGACCCGCCGCTACATGCCTGATTATCGAGACACTGACGTTTCACCGCTCGATAAACGAGGCTTTGTTCTCTTCTGCACAGGCATTGCACTGCTCTCCTATACACTGGAAGTTTTCGGAGAACATCATCATGCGACCGGCGCCGTCTTAGCGATGGCGAGTGTGTCGGCCATTCTGCTCGTGGGCTACGGCTGGCACGCGAGACATCGTGCTGAACCGCTCTTGGATCTCGCCCTTTTCAAGGTGCGCACGTTTCGTGTGTCGGTGCTTGGTGGTTTTGTCACGCGCCTCGGCTTCGGCGGCATGCCATTTCTCCTGCCGTTGCTTTATCAGATCGGTCTCGGCTATCCCGCGTGGCAGGCGGGTCTGCTGACGATGCCGCAAGCGCTCGCGGCGATGGGCATGAAAATCATCAGCCGTCCCCTGCTGAAACGTTTCGGCCATCGAACCACCTTGCTGGGCAACACTGTTCTGCTCGGGCTTACGATGATGATTTTCACGCAGATCAAACCCGGAACACCGCTCGCGTTCATCCTCGCGCTCAGCCTTGCGCAGGGGCTGTTTTCATCCCTGCAATTCACCTCAATGAATTCGCTGATCTACGCTGATGTGGACGACAGCGATGCCAGCAAAGCCAGCAGCATCTCGAGCACCGCACAACAGTTGTCTCTAAGCTTTGGTGTGGCGATCGGCTCCCTGGTTGCGGCGTGGTTTTTAGGCCACGTTGACCAATCGAACCCAACCGTGACCATCCCGGCGCTTCACAAAGCCTTCTTCACCCTCGGCGCGATCACGATCGTTTCATCGGTGACCTTCCTCGGGCTCCACCCACACGACGGCAACAACATCAGCAATCGTCATCCTGTGCCACCGCCGCGCGGTCAAATGCGCGCGGACAGTCGCGCTACCATCGGTGCGATACCACAGCATACGGTCGTGCCGAAATGAGAATCCTAGCACCACGGAAAGGGTCATCCGCCGACGACACGGTCGGCCACGCGTCGCCACCTGACGAATACAAGCCGGCGCCCGTGCCAAACAGCAGCAGCATCGCCACGGTGCGGGCAGCAGCGCAAAAATGCCGCGCCTGCCCTCTTTGGCGTACCGGCAACTGCACAGTCTTCGGCGAAGGTGCCGCTTCAGCAGAACTGATCTTCGTCGGCGAGCAGCCAGGCGACCAGGAAGATCGAGCGTGCAAACCCTTCGTCGGTCCAGCCGGACAACTTCTCGACCGCGCGCTCGAAGCGGCCGGCATCGACCGAAACACCGCCTATGTTACAAACGCCGTGAAGCACTTCAAATGGAAGCCCCAGGGAAAACGGCGTCTCCATCAGAAGCCGAATGCGCGGGAGATCGCGGCTTGTCGACCTTGGTTGGTTACGGAAATCGAGCTAATCCAGCCTGAGCTGATCGTTTGCCTCGGTGCAACGGCCGCGCAGGCCGTTGTTGGGAAAGCCACGAAGGTCCTGGCCAACCGCGGACGAACATTGCTTACCGAGTTCGGCATTCCGGCGCTGACCACTGTCCATCCTTCTTCGCTTCTCAGGCAGCCCGATCGCTCTCGGGCCGAAGAAGATTTCGAAACCTTCGTACACGACCTTAAGCAGATCGAGAGGCTTCTGAAGAAGTAAGCGGAAAAGCCATTTGCGACCGACAAACCTTCAAGCTCGCGGGTGTGCTTTGTTATAAACTTCTTTCAAACGCGCCACGCTGACATGCGTATAGACCTGGGTGGTGTTTAGGCTGGCGTGCCCGAGAAGTTCTTGCACGAGTCGCAAATCCGCACCCGCATTCAGCAGGTGGGTCGCATAGCTGTGACGAATTTTGTGCGGCGTTAAGTCGAGCGGCAGATCGGCGAGCGCGAGATACCGTTTCAACATGAGCTGCACCTGGCGCACCGGCATTCGCTCGTGTTGAGCGGTGACGAGGACGGGCGCGTTCACCCCTGAGTCCCGAGAAAATTCCTCCTTAAATTTTTTCAGCACCGCGAGCGCAACCGCTCCCAAGGGGCAAAGTCGCTCCTTGCGCCCTTTGCCGACAATGCGAGCCACACCACTTGCCAGATCCACTTTTCCGTAATCAAGCGCCACCAATTCGCTCACGCGAAGCCCGCCGCCGTAGAGCAATTCCATCGCGAGCCGGTCGCGCCATGCGGTGAAGGCGTCAATGCTTTGGTTCTCCAGCAAGCGGGATGGTCCGGCCAAAAGCCGTTTCATCTGCTCTTCGGTGAGAAATTTAGGGAGGCGTTTTTCCAGCTTGGGTAATGGAATTCCGACGAATGGGTTTCGTTTCACGCGGCCGTGTTTCAGCCAGTATTTATAAAACGAGCGCAGGCCCGAAACATGCAGGTGGAGCGTGCGCCGATCAAACCGTCGCTGTCCTTCGATCACAAAATCACGCAGATCGCGCGAGCTCAGCCCATCTAGTCCTCGATCCACGAGACCGCTGGTTGTCAGCCAATCATAGAAATCCTCGAAGGCCTGTCTGTAGTTGCGAACAGTATACGCAGAATACCGACGCTCCTTTTCCAAAAAAGCGAGGAAGGGCGCGAGCCAGTCGCTCGCGATCTCGTCAGGCAGGGGCGCCGGCAGAGGTGACTCGTTGTTCGACATCGCGCATCACTTGGGTGGCGTGCAACCGCAGCGCACCTTCTGGATCGAGGCCTTTGGCGCGCGCCGCGGCTGTCAGCTCAAAGAGCATGCGGCCCAGCGTTGCTTCGTCGAGTTGCGCGCCGAGCGCCTTAACCTGTTGCACATCGACAAGCCCTTCGACGGGCAATTTCTTTTTTTCGATCGTTTTCCAAACTGCTTCGGCGAACATCGTCGACGGCAATCGCGGCGGCATGTCCTTGAAGAGCTTTTCGACCTTTGGCTGGCCGTTCGCGGCTTTTTCCTGGGCTTTGATTTTTTCCCACTGGGTGATCACCTGGTCGGAGGTGTCGAGCTTGCCGTCGCCGAACACGTGCGGATGCCGCCGGATCAATTTCTCGTTCACCTCGCGGGCAACGTCTTCCAAGTCGAATTTTCCCACTTCCTCGGCGAGCTGCGCGTGAAAAATCACTTGGATGAGCACGTCGCCAAGTTCTTCGCGCATGTGAGGCAGGTCCATGCGGTCGATCGTATCGATCAACTCGCTACACTCGTCGATCAGGCATCGCACCAAAGACGCGTGTGTCTGCTCCTGGTCCCACGGGCAACCGCCCGGGGCGCGGAGGCGTGCAATCGTTTTTCGTAGATCGTCCATTGCGCTCATGAGGCCAAATTGCCGCTCTTCGGCCCCGAGTACATCGAATTTTTCAGCTTTGTCTTCGGCGCGCAGGCGTATTCGCTGGGAGGATGTCCGACAAACTAACAGAGATCATGGCTTGGAAACGGCAGGAGATAGCGCCACGGCTTCGCCCCGTGTTCGAAAGCGACTTGGAACAATTGAACGCCACCCTTCCCAAGCCGCCCTCCTTTTCCGCAGCCTTGCGTCGGGCCGATGGAAAGCTCGGAGTGATCGCTGAAATCAAGCGACGTTCGCCTTCAGCCGGAGCGATCAAAGAAGGCATTTCCGCCACCGAACAAGCGCTTCGTTACCAAGCGGCGGGTGCGAGCGCCTTGTCTGTTCTGACGGACGAAAAGTATTTTGGCGGAACGCTGCAGGACCTCGAAGCTGTTACCGAACAATTTCGCGAAAAACCTCCAGCACTTCCATGCCTGCGAAAAGATTTCATGGTCCATCCGGTGCAAATCACCGAAGCGCGTATGGCCGGAGCAAGCGCGATCCTGATAATCGTCCGCGCCCTCGGAGACGAGGAAATCAAAGTCCTTTTCAACTACGCACAAGCAGCCGGACTCGAGAGCTTGTTCGAAATCCACAACGAAGCCGAACTTGAACGCGCCCTGAGCCACGGCGCCAAAATTATCGGTGTAAATAACCGCGATCTCGCCATCTTCAAAACCGACCTCTCGCTGAGCGAGCGCCTCATTCCGAAATTTCCGCGCTCGGTCGTTGCTGTCAGCGAAAGCGGAATCTTTACCGGCGCTGACGCCGCTCGTGTTCGTGCCGCCGGAGCTCATGCCGTGCTCGTCGGCGAAGCGCTGATGAAAGCGACTTCCCCCGCCGATCTCATCGCCGCTTTCCGCAAATAAGTTCACTGCGCCCCTATTGCCCGCATGCCACTGACACCCACGGCGACGCGCGAATTGCTAACCAAGCTTAGCCACCAACCTAAACGTTTCCTAGGTCAAAATTTCCTCGTTGACGGGAACATCGTGCGCAAGTCCCTGGAACTCGCCGAAATTAAAGCCGGCGACACGGTGGTTGAAGTCGGCCCAGGGCTGGGAACATTGACATCGGCGCTCCTGGCTGCGGGTGCGGAAGTTTGGGCTGTGGAAAAAGATCGTCGGCTGCACGAACATCTGGCGACGACGCTCGCGGTGGAGTACCGCGACCAGTTTCATCTTCTCGAAGGCGACGGCGTCGAAGATCCCTTGGCGCGGCTGCCGGCAGAAGGTCGCGAGTTTAAGGTCGTGGCAAATCTTCCCTACGCGATCTCGACGCCGTGGATGGACGCGGTTTTGAGCGGTCCCCTGCCCGCGCGAATGGTTCTCATGCTTCAGCAGGAAGCGGCGCAGCGTTACACCGCGACGGTTTGCACGAAACAATTCAGTGCGATTTCGATTTTTTTGCAGGCAGCCTACGAAGTAGCTCCGGGACATAAAGTGCCTGCGGCGTGCTTCTACCCAAGACCGGATATCGAATCCTATTTGCTACATCTGGTTCGTAAGCCGTCGCCGTTTATCTTTTCTCCCGCCACCAGAGAAGTCATCCGTGGCTGTTTTCAGCAGCGAAGAAAACAAATCGGCTCTCTGTTGCGCGATAAATTATCCGACCACGGGCGTTCGTGGGTCGAAACGCTCGCAGAGTTTAAGTTGGGTCCCCAAGCACGGCCGGAAGAAATCCCCGTCGCTGCCTGGACGAAACTTAAGACGGATTGAAACACCGCGCTCGTTTTGTAGTCACATGGAATAGGTATGCGCTTAGTCTCGGTTTTATCACTCGTTTTGCTCTCTGCCGTTTCGTCACTCTCCGGGCAGGCTGCGCTTCCCATGGTCCTCGTGGGTCGCGTCGACGGTGATGATTATGTTTCGGCCACGGGAGCGTACCGGGTCAAGATGCCCGTGGTCGCTGCATTGGGCGGCTCGATCACGGACACGGAGAACGTGGTAACTTTTCAGGATCAGATCAGCACTCACCAAAGTATCGCGTGCTTCGAAATGGATTCGACACAGCGTTTCGAAGAGGAAACGCGTGGACGGCGCGAATATCTCATCTGGTTCTTCGCGAATTTCGTTCAGGCAGATTTTGAACAACGCTTCCCGGGCTCCCGCATCGAATCCGCGCAGTTTCTCGGCGACGTTCAGTCCGGTGCGCTGTTAACTTACAACCTGCTCCCCAACGGCTCGATGTTTGGCCGCCGAACGATGACGATCGCGCGGAACGAAGCGCCGGTCGCAAAACGCGGCAACCTCGTTTTTCTTAACAACGGCCACATTTACGTCCTCAGCATCGAGCTCGCGGAGAAAGTGATCGAGGGGCGCGCCTACGAAAAAACCGCCGCCGAGGAGGATCGTCTTCTCCGTGAACGGCTGTTGAACCTGCTTTCCCGAATGACATTCACCGCCGCCGCGACGGCTGCGAACTCTCCGGCCGCTTCCAAATAACCATCGTTTCAGCCTAAAACGATTTACTCTCGCTCCGCCTGACTGAGCCCGATATCAGGTCGCTATGACTTTGAAAACGGCTCTCGTGATCCTCGTCGTGGGCATCGTTGCCGGCCTGTTGGTCGGCTTGATCTCCAAGAAAAAAGGCAAGGGTTTCAGCCTGATGGTTCACTGCATTGTGGGAGCCATCGGAGCGTTCCACGGCCGTTTGCTTTTCGGACTGATCGACATACATGCTTCCAGCGTGGTCGGTCACGCGTTGTTCGCGGCCGTCGGCGCAGTGATTTTCCTCTACCCTCTTCGTTTCATCAAACCAGCCTAGTTCTCACGTGCGTTCTTTTCGGCATTCTTTCGTCCGTTTCGCAGTTTTAACTTTGCTGTTCGCCAGCGTCGCCTGCCTGACAGGCTGTGTGTATCTGAGGCTGCTCGAATTGAAGAAGCAGTTTGCGCGTTTCGATCAGAACTTCGTGATCCAGCCTGGCGACGACTTTGGTTTGCGGTGTTTGCACCCTGTGCTCACCGGCGACGATCTGCGCTGGTTGGGAGCCGAACCTAAAACCATAACCAAGTGGAGTGAGGGCGAGCAGTGGAACGTGCGGTGGATCAAAGTTCCGGCCGCGAACGCGAACGAATCGGTCGAGTACGACATGGAATTCGTCGCGCGCCTGACGAACGACCAGCTCGTAGAAGCTGTTATCCCGAAACGATATTTCGCCTATTTCCCCAAGGACCTCTTCATCAACCTGCTCAGGTCGACCGGCAACGCGAAGGTCGATAAGAAGGATCAGGAAGCTCAAGCCGTAACGGAGACCCCGCCAGAGACTCCCCTTCCGAACATCAAATCAGTCGTCGGCATGCTGGGCGGGCCCACGTCGCAGAGCGTGAAGGCCGGTCTTAACGTGTACGTTTACCGATATCGACTGGATGTGCCCGCGCCGCAAACGAAACCGGTGGAGGTCACCTTTTCGTTCAATCCCGATTCTGGCGACCTTCTCAAGCTTCGCGCAAAACTGGCGCACGGCACGTTGAACTACGATTTCACGCCAGGGTCGGAAAAGAAAAAGCCGCCCACGATGCATGAGCGGCCTTCGCAAAGATAATGTCGATTTCGCTTAGGAAGCGGAGCCGGTTCCGGCAGCGAACCTGTCGACGGGGCTAGTCAGTTTACCCGGACCATTTGCTTCTTCTCGGATTCGGTCATCTGGGAAACCAACACGACCAAGAAGCCGCTGCGCTGGCGAATGACGGAGGCCTGTTCGGCAGAAAGCTTTTGTTCGATTTTATCGGGCGTCAGGTTCCACATCGCACCCGTTGCCGGATCAACTCCGATCATTCCAATCAGTCCCCCGAGCAGAAGGTTTCCAAAATACCAGCCGGAGAGTTCGTGACGAACGACAACTTCAGTCGATTTGTAGCCTGCTAGTTCGAATTTAACGGTGAAACTCTGGCCCTTAAAGTAGCCGCGTTTTTGATCCAGCGAGACCGTGCAAGGAGTCGTGGCACTGTGGACCACTTCAGCTGTTCCTAATTTAGTAATCGTGATCGTGGCTCCACTCGGGTCGGATTTGATTTCCAGTGTGCGAGGGCCACCGTGCACAATAGAGGCGCACCCGGTTGAAAAGAGTGCTAGTCCCGTTAATGCAAACGCGACAAAAGCGCGGAGAGCGTACTTGGGGTGATTTTTCATGGAAAGAAGGCTGGAACACCGTCCCGCCACCGGGGCAGTGAATATGAAATTCAAAGCTCTTAAACCAACCCAAGTGCAACAAAAAAGGCTGCCTTTGGAGGCAGCCTTTGGATCTAAAGCTAAGTATTAGTTAGGGCTTAATTTCAGTATCAGCCGGCTTACTCGGCTCCTTGGCCCGGAATTCCAGTTTGTCACCGTTCCGGGTAACCAAGCACGGTTCACCGTCTTTGACTTCGCCCTTCAGGATCGCCTCGGCGAGCGGGTCTTCGATGTAATGCTCGACGGCGCGGCGCAGCGGACGCGCCCCATACTTTTCGTCGTAGCCTTTCTCGATGATGAGGGCCTTCGCCTCGGGTGTGAACTCGAGGTCGATTTTCCGGTCGTTGAGACGCTTCGCGAACTTGGCGACTTCCAGATCGACAATTTTAATCAGATCTTCGCGATCCAGCGGCCGGAAGAAAATGATGTCGCTAATACGATTCAGGAACTCGGGCTTGAAGATGCGCTTGGCCTCTTCGAGGACCTTTTCCCGCATCTTTTCGAAATCGTTGAAACTGCCGGTCATCGCCTGGAAGCCCATCGACGTCTGGCGCTGCAGGAGCTGCGCGCCCACGTTCGAGGTCATGATAATGATCGTGTTTCGGAAATCGACCGTGCGGCCCAGCGAATCGGTCAACCGTCCGTCTTCCAAAATCTGCAGGAGCAGCTGGATGACGTCCGGGTGAGCCTTTTCAACTTCGTCGAATAGAATGACGGAGTACGGGCGACGGCGAACGGCTTCGGTGAGCTGGCCGCCTTCCTCGTAACCCACATAGCCCGGAGGCGAACCAATCAACCGAGACACGGCGAACTTCTCCATGTACTCGGACATGTCGATCTGGATGATCGAGTCCTGCGACCCGAACATGTTTGCCGCAAGCTGCTTCGCCAGCTCGGTTTTGCCGACACCGGTCGGACCGACAAACATGAAAGAACCAATGGGACGACGCGGATCTTTGAGGTCGGCGCGCGAGCGACGCAGAGCCCGAGCGATCGCGACCGTGGCGGCCTGCTGGCCGATGACGATTTTCTGGAGATCGGCTTCGAGCGAGAGGAGTTTCTCGCTTTCCTTTTTCTCCATTCGCGTGAGCGGAATGCCGGTCCAGTCGGCGACGACCTGCATGATCAGATCTTCGTCGATGGCAACGCGTTTGTCTTCGCGGGCTTTTTTCCACTCTTCGGTCGCGGCGTCCTGTTTCGCGCGCAGCTGTTTTTCTTTGTCGCGGTACTTGGCCGCTTCTTCGAAATGCTGCTTGGCGATGGCTTCTTCTTTCTGCGCGCAAACCTGTTCGATTTCCTTCGTGAGGTCTTCGATTTCAGGCGGGCGGCTCAGTGAAGCGATGCGGGCGCGAGAACCGGCTTCGTCCATCACGTCGATGGCCTTGTCGGGCAAGAAACGTCCCGTGATGTAGCGGTCGGACAACTTCGCAGCGGCCTCGAGCGACTTGTCGCTGAAGGTAGCTTTGTGGTGGTCCTCGTACTTGTTACGAATGCCTTTCAGAATCAGGATGGTGTCGTCGACCGACGGCGCTTCGACCTTCACGGACTGGAAGCGGCGATCAAGCGCGCTATCCTTTTCGATGTACTTGCGATACTCGTTGAGCGTGGTCGCACCGATGCACTGAAGCTCGCCGCGGGAAAGCGCGGGCTTGAAGATGTTCGACGCATCCATCGCGCCTTCCGCCGCACCTGCGCCGACGATCGTGTGTAATTCGTCGATGAATAGAATCACGTTCTTGGCACGCTTGATTTCGTCCATCACGGCTTTAATGCGCTCTTCGAACTGGCCGCGGTATTTCGTACCGGCGACCATTAAAGCGAGATCCAGCGTGATGACCTTTTTGTCCATCAAGATCTCAGGGACAATTCCGTTGGCGATTTCCTGCGCGAGACCTTCGACAATGGCGGTTTTGCCGACGCCAGCTTCGCCGATGAGCACAGGATTGTTTTTCGTGCGACGGCAGAGAATCTGAATGACGCGACGGATCTCGTTTTTGCGTCCGACAACAGGGTCCATTTCGCCCTTGCGAGCGAGTTCGGTGAGGTCACGTCCAAACGCTTTGAGCGCAGGCGTCTTGACCTCTTTTTTGTCTTCGGGACCACTGCCTCCGCGGGAGCTGCCTCCACCGCCACCACCGGCGCCGGAAGTAGGCTCGTCGCCGCCAGTGCCGCCAGCGCTTTCGGAGCCGGCGAACTGCGGATCGAGTTCGCGGAGAATTTCGTTGCGAGTACGTTCGATATCGATGTCGAGAGACTTGAGCACGCGAGCGGCGACGCCCTCGCCTTCGCGAAGCAAACCGAGGAGAATGTGCTCGGTGCCAACGTAGGAATGGTTGAGGGCTTTTGCCTCTTTGCCGGCCAGCGCGAGAACTTTCTTCACACGCGGCGTGTAAGGAATGCTGCCGGCGGCTTTGGTCTCCTGGCCGGTGCCGACCTGTTTTTCAACAGCGGCGCGCACCGTCTCGAGATCAAGGCCCATTTTCTGGAGAACGCTCACGGCAACGCCCTGCCCCAGCTTGATCAAGCCGAGCAAAATGTGTTCGGTGCCGACGTAGTTGTGATGGAAGCGATCGGCTTCCTTGCGAGCCAGAGCGAGCACCTGCTGCGCTCTTGGCGTGAAGTTATTCATCGGCTCCATGGAAGTGTATTGAAAGGGTTTTCTGTCATGCAGAGTTGCCCCTGCGGTGTGTTAGTTCTGACCGTTAACTGAGAAGTTAGGTTTCGCAAACGTAGCAAATTCTGTGCGGAGTTTCTCGGCGCGCAGCGTATCGCGTTCGTTTGATTCAAGATCGTGGTTAGATGCGTTTTGGATATGCCCGGGCTGCGCCTCAATGAACAGCCGGTCGATGATGCAACGGCTTTCCTCGGGAAACGCGCCGAGATCGATGCCGAGTCGAAGCAGCGAGAGAAGATTCATCGCCTCGCCGGAGCTCAACAAATGACTGTTCTGCAAAATGCCGTACGCACGTCCGATTTTATCGCAGACCTTCGCGGCGTCGTTTTCCATCAAACGCTGGCGGGCGTTGAGTTCATGTTCGACGATTGAACTGAGCACGCTGCTCAAGCGTTTAATAATATCTTCTTCGGACTCGCCGAGCGTGGTCTGATTTGAAATTTGGAAAATGCTGCCGCTTGCGTCGGAGCCTTCACCGAACAAGCCGCGCACCACCATGCCGAGCTGGTTAACGGCACGAACGACTTTTTCCATCTGGCTTGAGATCACCAGCGCCGGCAAATGCATCATCGCTGAGGC
Organism: Nibricoccus sp.; assembly: GCA_047600805.1. Taxonomy (GTDB): domain Bacteria; phylum Verrucomicrobiota; class Verrucomicrobiia; order Opitutales; family Opitutaceae; genus JADKHC01. The sequence continues at coordinate 1,348,463 of JASGKG010000001.1, read as the reverse complement.
ACGCATGCCGGTGCCGAGATTCGTCGGGCACGCGGTGAGATAGCCAAGCGATGACGAAAACGCGTAGTCGAGTTTTTCCTCGAAGGCGGTGTCGAGTTCGTTGATCGCGTTCCAAGTTTTCTTCAGTTGAAAACCGGCGCGGAGCGTCTGAATTCGCAGATGATCCTCTTCGTTGATCATTACGGAAAACGCTTGGTCCTTGCTAATCACAACACCAGCGCCGCTCTTTGCGCCGCTGAGTTCGCGACTGATCAAGTGCCGCTCCACCAAGATCTGTTTTTCGAGCTCGGTGAGTTCGTCGACGTTGGTGCTCAACGAACGCTTCATTTGAGGAGCTGCCGTGATCGCTTCACGACAAGTCTCGAGAATGGCTTTGCGCTCTTTTTCTTTCGCCCAACCGGGGAACGATTTTCCGGCCAGATTCCGCGCCAGCCGAATTCTCGTCATCAACACGACCGGGCATTTGCTGCTCGCTGTATCGGTCAGCTCGGAAGGTGTCGCTAGAAGAGATGCAACCGTCATGACCTTAGCTCGTGAGCTTTTGTCCGAAGGTTTGTTTGACTTGGGTGATTTCATCGCGGAATCGGGCGGCGTCTTCGTAACGCTCGGTTTTGATCGCCTCTTCGAGGTTGAGTTCGAGTTTGCTGATGCGGTCAGTGAGAAGTTTTCGATCGAGTGCTTTGTGTGGAACTTTGCCAGTGTGAGTGGTGCCCTTGTGCATGTTATCAAGCATCGGCTCGATCATGCTCTTGAAGGTTTCGTAACAGTGCGGGCAGCCGAAGCGGCCGTGTTTCTTAAAATCGCCTTGCGTGAACCCGCAGTGCTCGCAGCGCAAACCTTCCATAGCCGCGGCTTCGGGCGTAAGAGAGGCTTTCAACAGCAAATCGGCCAACGAAAAACCGCTGGGATCGGTCACGCCTTTGGCCTGTGCGCACGCCTCACACAGGTCCACCTTATGAACCTTGTTATTAACGATCTGCGTAAGATGAACCGTCGCCGGTTTTGCGCAGAGATCACATTTTAGAGGGCTAGCCATGGAAAGAATTATAGCACGTCCACCGAAACTATCGACACAGAGCTGTTAAAATTGCGACGAGGAATATTGCCTAACATGCAGACTGTCTTGCACCAACCATGCCATTCATTCCGTTGCTGGCAAGACCTAGGCAACCGTTATTCCTGCGTAGGAAAGCTGGAGCTCTGAGCGCTACAGGGTCACACCTATAGCGCGTTTTTGTCACAGTGGGCACCGTGGTTGTCGCACCAACCGGCGTCCATCGGTAAACGGCATTCTGGCTTCAGATTCGCGTGCCTTCAGTCGAAACGCGTCGGCGAAACGATGCGAGCACGCGCTGCGTAATCGCGCCGGGCTTCCCTGTGCCAATCTCGCGGCCGTCCAGTTTCACTACCGGGATCACTTCCGCGCCCGTTCCGGTCAGGAAGCACTCGTCGGCATTCCAGACGTCGTAGCGCGTGAGGTTAGCCTCGCGAATCGGCACGCCAATTTCCTTCGCAATATCAAAGATCGCATCGCGGGTAATGCCTTTGAGCGCACCTTGCGAGGCGGCCGGCGTGATAATCTCGCCTTTGTGGATGATGAAGATGTTGTCGCCGGTGCACTCAGCGACGAAGCCTTGGTCGTTCAACATAATCGCCTCGAGTGCGCCGGCCTGCTTGGCTTCGATTTTGGCGAGGATGTTGTTGAGATAATTGAGCGACTTGATCGCCGGGCTGAACGCCGCCGGATTCACGCGACGGGTCGGCACTGTGACGATTTCCAAGCCCTTCGTGTAGTATTCGGCTGGGTAAAGGTTGATCTTGTCCGCGATGATGAAAATCGACGGTTTGGGACAAAGCCACGGCGAAAGGCCCAAGTCGCCCACTCCGCGCGTGACGACCAAACGGATATAACCATCCGTGAGGTTATTTTGGCGGCAGGACTCACACGTCGCCTCGGCGATTTCCTGACGCGTCCACGGCATTTTGAGAAGAATCGCCTTCGCGGAATACTCGAGCCGCTCGAGATGTTCATCGAGGCGGAAGATGTTGCCCTGATAAAGGCGGATGCCTTCGAAAATGCCGTCGCCGTAAAGAAGTCCGTGATCGAACACGGAGATTTTAGCGTCAGCTTGGTCAACAAATTTGCCATCGAGGAAGATCTTCATCCCCTCAGCTTAGAAAGCGCGCTGCGAATTTGTCCAGCTCAGCAACGTGGCGAACCGTACCCTGGGGAACGGCTCTGCTACGGCGTGAGAACGCTTTTAGGTGTGTGCAGCTTGAGAACAAACCGCTAGACGTTCGGCATTCGCGCGTCGCATGATCGGCGACGCCGTTCGGCCGCCGTCATTTGCTTTTCTTCTTCCATAACCACAGCACCCCTCCCGCAACGGTTCGGCAGAAAGCCGAACTGATGACCGCCGTTGCATTCGGGAACGAAACTTGCATCTTCCGACAAACGTTCAATGACAGCCGCTACCACTACTCCCGCCACCTACGTCATCGGCCATAGAAATCCCGATACCGACGCTATCTGCTCGGCCATCGCTTATGTGGCTTACAAGGAAACCCGCGGCGAAAAAGGTTACATCGCGGCACGTTGCGGAAACTCCAACGCCCGCATCGACACCGTCCTCAACCGTTTTCGGCAGCCACTACCGCTTTATCTGAGCGACGTCACGCCGCGCGTGCACGACGTCATGAACGCCAACGTGCTCTCCGTTTCGCCTACCGCCACGTGCGCCGAAGCACTCGAGCTCATCGACGAACACGACGTGCGTATTCTCCCGGTCACTACACCGGACAAGCGCGTTCTCGGTTCAATTTCCGTCTTTCAATTGGGTGGTTATTTCATTCCGCGAATGCGCGCACCTCGCGAAATGCGCAAGGTCCATACGTCGTTGGCTCACATCGCACGCGCGCTGAAAGGCCGCGTGATTCACATGACCGATCCCGATCGCACGGAAGATTTGTTCGTGCGCATCGGCGCCATGGATGTGCGATCGTTCGGCAAATTTTCCGAGGTCGAAGGCGTGACTCCCGAACAATCGATTATCGTTGTCGGTGATCGTTGGGATATCCAACAGCGCTCGATTCAGATCGGCGTACGCGCGCTCGTTGTCACGGGAAATCTGCCGATCGACGAAGAAGTCGTTGAGCAGGCGCGCAAGGCCGGCGTGAGCCTGATCGTGAGTAATTACGACTCTGCCACAACCGCGTGGGTCATCCGAACCGCTTCGGTCATCGAGGGCATGATCGACCGCAAGTTCGCGTCGCTCAGCGCCGACGTCCGCATCGGCGATTTGCGCCGAAAAATCGCCGCCTCGAACACGGCCGCGTACATGGTCGTCGACGATGAAGGGCGGTTGCAGGGCATCCTCACAAAAACGGACGTTTTGAAACCGGTAAAAACGCGCCTCGTCCTCGTCGACCACAACGAAATGACCCAAGCTGTTCCGGGCGCCGCAGAAGTCACCATCACGGAAGTGATCGATCACCACCGACTGGGCGTGTTGAACACACAGCAGCCGATCCTTTTCATCAACGAACCCGTGGGCTCAACCTGCACGATCGTAGCCGACATGTTTCGCCGCGAAGGACTCACGCCGAAACCAGAAATCGCCGGCATGATGATGAGCGGAATTATTTCCGATACGCTTCACCTGAATAGCCCGACCACGACGGAAAAAGACGCGTCGTTGCTCGATTGGTTGTCGAAAATCGCCGACGTCAATTCCGGCGAACTCGCTAACACGATTTTCAGCTCGGGTTCAGTCATCATCGCGAACTCGCCCGAAAAAGTCATTCGCTCCGACTTTAAAATCTACGACGAGATGGGCGTGCGCTATTCTGTTTCCCAAGTCGAAGAACTGGGCTTCGGTAATTTCTGGGCGCACTCCAAGAAGCTCGCGACTGCCCTCGAACAGGTCGCACAGGCTGAGGGACTCGCTTTTGCTTCGTTGCTCATAACCGACATCAACACACAAAACTCACTGCTATTGGTGAAGGGCGACGCCGAATTCATTTCGCGCGTCACCTACCCGCACGTCGAACAAAACGAAATTTTCGACATGCCGGGCGTGGTCAGCCGCAAGAAACAACTTATTCCGTACATCACCTCCGTGCTTCGCGAAATGCAGGCTGAAGGTGTGCTTCCGCCCCCGACAGCCGCGGCCGCTACGACGTCGACCACGACAACACCCGCAACGGGAATCTAGAGAGACGTGCCGATGACCGAAACACTGAGCTCAACTCGGTCGCGCGGCGCAGTGGGTTCATCGACGTTCCGGCAACACACGGAACAACAACCAAGTGCGGTAGCCACGTGACTGCGGAACGAAAGGCCCTTTGAAAATTCTGCGCCTAGAAGCGATTCGTGGATTTCTCGCGCTCTTTGTTTTTCTGGCGCATTTTCCTGCAAAAGGAAATTTCTTCGGATTCAATTTCATTTTCCTCGCGACCCAGGAGGCCGTGATGGGATTTTTCCTGCTGTCAGGTTTTGTGATCTATTTCGCAGCGCACAAGCGGCTGCATGAGGGTTTTTTCAGCTATCTGAAAAAGCGTTTCGTTCGCATCTATTCGGTGCTCATTCCGCTGCTGTTGCTCGTCTGGCTTCTCGACAACCACTGTAAGTATCAACCGGGATTCACGAAGGAGCTGATCGGCAATCTTTTCATGCTGCAGGATTTTGCCTTGGAAAAACCGGGAGTGGTTGTCCCGACGGTCTTCGGCATTTTCCCGCTGTGGTCGCTATCGTATGAGTGGTGGTTTTACATGCTGTTCTTTCCGATCGCGTGTTACGTGGCGGGTGAACGCCAAAAGCACGTGGTTGGTGTGGCCGGCGTTGTTGCGGCACTTTCCTACATCGTTCTTCCGAACATCGTGAACCGCGTTTTGCTCTATCTGCCGCTCTGGTGGATCGGCGTGGAGATCGCCCGGCTTTACTGTGCACATCCGCAGTCGGTGACCTTGAAAAACCTGCGTTGGCCCATGTTCTATGTGATCGCCGCTGCCACGCCGCTCGCCATCCGCGCAGTGTGGTTTGGAACACACGGCGGCCATCATTCCTTTGGCCTGCACCCGTGGATCGAGCCCCGCCACCTCTTCGCGGGAATTATTCTGCTGCTGCTGGGTTTTGCCTGGAGGCGGTTGAATTGGTTCGGCTTTGCGTGGACAGTCGGTCCTGCGATTCTGGCATCCGGGATTTCGTACGCGCTCTACATCGCGCATTGGCCTTTGGTCGTCAAAGCCTCGTACTTCTCGTTCATCCAAAACCCCGTGCTTGAGTATGTGCTCTACATTGCGGTGCTACTCACCTTCTGCGTTTTCACGGAGCGGGTCATTTTCAAATGGCTGCGGAAATACGCCCGGTAGTAGCCGAACTTCCTCGGTCAGGCACGGCCGCAGCAGCCAATTAGCGGTTCATGGCCGGCTGCCGCAGGCTCTTATCGGGTGAGATCCTGGTAAAAGCTGCATTGCAACGCGCCCAACGATCCCATTGCATACGCGTTTTTCCATGAGCGCTGCCACTCCTGAAACTCCGACACCTGCACCTAGCGATTTCATTCGTGACATCGTTGCGACGCATGTCGGCGAGCAACGCTACCCCAAAATCGTCACACGTTTCCCGCCCGAGCCGAACGGCTACCTGCACATCGGCCACGCCAAATCGATCTGCCTCAACTTCGGCATCGCCCGTGAAAACAACGGTCAGTGCAACCTCCGCATGGACGATACCAACCCGACGAAGGAAGACGTCGAGTATGTCGAGTCCATCATCGAAGACGTCCAGTGGCTGATCGCCGGCTGGGCCGATCATTGCCTCGGTTTCAAGCCGAAGGGCAAAACTCCCGCGGTCCAGACGGTAAACGGCCAGCCCGATTACTACCTCGCGCCGGTGCCGGCCAACACGATCGGCAACCCGCACTCGCCCGACGTCGAGCCCTTCTTCGCGTCCGACTATTTCGATCAGATTTTCGAATACGCAGTTGCCTTGATCAAAAAAGGCAAAGCCTACGTCTGCGATCTCACGCCCGAGGAAACCGATCTTTACCGAGGCGCCCCCGACAAACCAGGCAAAGACAGCCCGTTCCGTGACCGCTCGATTGAGGAAAACCTCGACCTCTTCATGCGCATGAAGGCGGGTGAGTTCAAGGACGGCGCCCGCACACTCCGCGCCAAAATCGACATGGCTTCGCCCAATGTCTGGCTGCGCGACCCGCTCATCTACCGCATCCGACACGCCGAACATCATCACACCGGCAATAAGTGGTGCATTTACCCGCTCTACGACTTCGCGCACTGCCTGAGCGACTACCTGGAAGGTATCACGCACTCGATCTGCACGCTTGAGTTCGAAGTGCACCGCCCGCTCTACGACTGGATCCTCGACAACCTCGGTCTCCCCCGCCCGCTCCCGCACCAGTACGAATTTGCCAAACTAATCCCCACCTACATGATCGTTTCCAAGCGCAAACTCATCGCGCTGGTGAACGACAAGGTAGTTTCCGGCTGGGATGATCCCCGCATGCCTACGATCAGCGGCATTCGCCGTCGCGGTATTCCCGCCGCCGCCCTGCGCCGTTTCGTGACGAGCGTCGGCGTGACGAAGTTCAACAGCGTGACCGATATCGCAGTCTACGAACACGCCGTGCGCGATGAGCTCAACAAGATCGCCCAGCGCCGCCTCGCCGTGCTCCGCCCGATCAAGCTCACCCTCACCAACATCGCGCCCGGCCAGACGATCGAGTGCAACGCCACCAACAATCCCGAAGATCCAAACGCTGGCACGCGCACCGTGACGATCGGCCGCGAGGTCTTCATAGAGAGCGACGACTTCATGGAAGTCCCGCCGCCGAAGTATTTCCGCCTCCGCCCGGGCGGCGACGTCCGCCTAAAGTACGCCTTTATCATCAAATGCGATGACGTCGTGAAAGACGCCTCCGGCGCGATCACTGAGATCCGCTGCACTGCCGACCTCGATTCTCGTACCGGCGGCCCCACCGCTGACCGCAAGGTCAAAGGCACGATCCACTGGGTTAACGCCGCGACCGCAATCGACGCCGAAGTGCGGCTTTACGACCGTCTGTTCACGGCTGCCGAACCCGACGCCGATGGTGACTTTAAAAAGAATCTCAACCCGAAGTCCCTCGAAGTCCTTACCGCCAAGCTGGAGCCGTCGCTCGCGGACGCGAAACAGGACGTGCGCTACCAATTCGAACGCCTCGCCTACTTCGCCCTCGACCCGATCGACTCGAAACCCGGCAAGCTCGTCTTCAACCGAACCATCACCCTGAAGGACGCTTGGAGCCCGGGGAAGAAATAGCCTAAGACTTATTTTTAGTTCCCTCTATTCTTCAAAACCCAGGCCTCGAGGCCTGGGTTTTTTATTTTTCGCGACAAAGGCGCTGGGAATAACTTGTCGCGATTTATTCTCGTCAGCTGTTCCGGTGAAAATTACCGCTCTTAACGTGCCGACAAAACGTCTTCCTGGCCTCGACCTTCTGCGTGCAATTGCGATTCTGTGGGTGCTGCTTTTTCACGGAATGACTGAAGGGCTAGGCGCGCCGCTGCCTGCTTTGGGAAAGCTCGGCTGGATGGGTGTGGATTTATTTTTCGTCCTTAGTGGGTACTTGATCGGATCGCAGTTGCTCAAAGCCTACGCCAGTGGCCAGACACCAAATATCGGTTCGTTCTACCTGCGCCGAGCGTTTCGCATTCTGCCGACCTACTGGGTGATCGTGACCCTTTATTCCGTTTTCCCGATTCTGCGCGAATCGAGCGGCATGCAACCGACTTGGCAGTTCCTGACGTTTACCGAGAACTTCCTAATCGACTACAAACACAATCGCACGTTTTCGCACGCGTGGTCCTTGTGCGTGGAGGAGCATTTTTACCTGATCTTTCCCCTGCTGGTCTGGCTATTGATGCGCAAGCCGTCGTGGAAATCCACGGTAGCCACTGGCCTTTTCATCATGGGCGGTGGGATGCTGCTCCGAGCGTATATTTGGTGCAACTACGTCAACGTTCCGCATCCGCAAGGCATGCCGTATGTGGAAATGATCTACTATCCAACACATGCTCGACTCGATGGACTTCTTGCAGGCGTCATGCTTGTATCCATCCAGTGGTTCAGGCCGCGCCTTTGGCGATGGACGATGGACAACTCCTATCTCGTTCTCGGCGCTGGCGTCGTCAGCATCGCGGTGGCGATTTGTGTCGCTCGTGCTCGCACCGATTTCAACGCGTCGGTCTTCGGCTTCCCTCTCCTCTCGCTCAGCTTGGCCCTCGTAGCAGCGGGCTGCATCAGCACCAAAAGCATCTTCGGCAAATTCAGCATTCCGGGAGCCAAGGCGATCGCGACTATCACCTTCAGCCTATATTTGAGCCACAAGATGACTTGGCACGCGGTCCGCACCTTCTGGCCTGAGTCAGTCGCAAAAGGAGGCACGCAAGCTTTACTCATCTACGCTGGTTCGGCTTTCCTTGTCGGCGCACTCCTCTATTTCACCGTCGAGAGAACCTTTCTGCTGTTGCGAAAATCCATTTTTCCCGAAGAGCAAAGGCAGCCGCTGGGTACTGCGATCGTTAATCGGTCTCCTGAATTGGCGAATTGAAGCGCTTCGGGAATTCGTTTTCCAAGCACGAGCACGACGAAACTTTACGTTGAACCAGCGTCCGCGGGCATGCGCATCGTTTGTCCTGAGGCGGACTTCGACCGAGCTAAAAGTGACAGTCCTCGAACAATCGCTGACGGCTTCTGGACGACAACTGACCGCTTCCGCACGGGCACTGACAGTTGCCAAATGAACACTGACAGCCGCCGAACAGCCGCTGACAGTAAGCTAACGCCCGCTGACGATCGCCAAATTGAGACTGCGACGGTCCAATCGAGACTGACAGTCGCTAAACACGCGCTAACAGTCGCCAAACGGCCACTGACACTCGCCGGAAGGCTGCTGACAGTGAGCGAACTCCCGCAGACAGTCGCTGGATTGAGACTGCCGTGAGCTAATTGAGACTAACAGTCGCTAGATGAGCCCTGACAGTGGTCAAATGCCCGCTAACACTAACCCGAACGCCGCTGACGATCGCCAAAACGACCGTAAACCCACCTTACCCAGCACTCATAGAAGAAGATTTCGGTTCCCATCGAGCTGAGTTGCCGAGTCGGAGCCACGGGGTCGGCCTTCCCCATATTTTTTGCGGCGTGAGCCAAACTGGACTGATTGTGCGACGGCCGATCAGGCGGCGGTCGGCTCCGAATTCGCGGTACACCTCCCTGAGGGGGTTTAGGAATTCGCTCGTGAGTAAATTGTCCGGAGGTGCAGACACAGCCACTATAGATTAACCGAACCTCCACCATAGGAACAAGCCTCACGCGTAGAACCTTCTCGACACCCGCATGGCGCCACTTAATTTCCGAAGCGATGCCTACCCCTAATCGTTTTTTCCTTCGCCGCGTTGTCGTTCTGGCGGTTTTGAGCTGTTCGATTGGTGCATGCGACCTGTTCGCCAATCGGCCTTATTTCTACGTTCGCCCGATCGCGCAATATACGCGGCTGCCCTCTAGCAGCAGGGCGTCGTTCTTTTACCACAGCGGATCCACGGTTTCCAGTGCCGGGGTCATCTCCTACGATACCACGCGTTTCTCCGCTTCCAGCGATGGTCTTGGCGGAGGACTTTCCGTCGGATTTGTGTGGGGGCAAAACCAAAGCTTTGAAATGGGCGCTGAGGGAACCATCACGCGATTCACGGGCAGCTACATAATTACGCAAAACAACCCGTACAGCAGTGCCACCTACTCAGGTAATATGAAGGTTGAAAACGTCCTCGCTTCCTTTCGCCATTATTTCGGCAAGAAAGAAGCTAAACTGCGTCCGTATTACGGGGCGGTTTTGGGCAACACCGATGTGAGTTTTTCTAAGCCGGCAGGGACTCCTGCAACGAGCTTCAGCACTGCTCTGGAAGGCAACCGGCTTACGGGAGGATTGGGCCTAGGTCTGGTTTACAAAGTCGCCGAAGCAACTCAGATCGAGGCGGGCTATCGCATCATGCAATCAGAGCGCATAACCTTTATGGGATCGAGCAACAGCAGTCTTTACGAGAAGAGCCACACGTTCAGCTTCTCGCTCAGACAACATTTTTGATCTCACACCGTTCGTGGAGGAATCAGGCGCGGTGCACTTCGCGCCCGCATCTGGGCAACTCTCAATATTTCCTATTCGGCAGAAGGCTCGCAGCGTTTGATCCGTCGATCAGCTTGTCCGCGTTATGGAGGCTTTAAAGGAGACTTTTAAAGGGGCCAAACTTTGCAGTTTGCACTTGGTTGAGGTCCACGACTTAGCGCAAGCTAAGGGGATCGAGCTTTTGATGGCAGCTTTGCAGCGGGCGACAAACGCACGTTTCCTTTTTGGACACAGCTATGGCGGACTGATCGCGCTGCCCAGCAAACAGCGAAGAGCCGATAATAGCGCTGGTCCTTTGCTCGATATAAATAGTCCACTAGGTTGAGCCTTTTCTCGTTTCGTAACAATCAATCGACTAGAGACAAAACAATCCTCAGGGCAGAAGCTGGGCGCTGCCCTGAGAACTTGAAGCATTGAGCGGTTTTGGTTGTCCTTTATACCTGCTCGGCTGCGGGTACCGCCTGTCTCTGGCCAATCTTTTGGTCCAGGTTGATCCCCTGCTCCATCAGAGTTCCACCTACTTTCAACATCGCCGAGCGGACGGTGGAGTCGCCGAAGCTCTCTGCTGCAAAAGCGACCCGCCCGCCGATCACGATGATTTCGTTCTGGGATAGCCGCTGTTTCCACCAGGGTTCGGGCGGCGGTGGATTCGGACGATGATGGCGCAGCCATTCGAGGAGCTTTTGAAGAAGTTCCCATCGCCCCAGGGTGCCACACCAACCACCCGCATCGTCAAACTCAGCCATGAAGGAGGAGCCGAACGCACGTTGTTGACTGGCGAACAACGTGCCCATTTCACTCACGCGGTAGGCGCGTTCGATCAAAACACCCGCCACCGCGGAGGCGAAACGCTCCTTCGGTGGCAGAGGTTGAGGATTGAGCGCGACCCAGCTAAGATAATCGTGCCAGGAATGCGCGACCGGGCCGGGACCGTGCGGCCATTTCCAGATGGGGCTGTCGTCATCAGGATTAGGATATCCCAATCCGCCTATGATGCTCGCGAGGCGAGTCTGCTGAATAACGAGGTTTTCTGTATTCATAGCAAAGGAGGATTACGAAAACCTCGCGTGTTGTTACCGACTACTGCGCGACGAAACGCGGTTGTTTCTTAGTATTGAGAACTGCTAATGAGGCTGCACACAGCTTGACAGCCTTGCGGCAACTTCTCGGCAGGGACAAAGCAAAGCCCCCTCCAGCCCGGTCTACGACACCGAGTAGCAGAGAACGCAACATCCACTCAGGTGGTGCTCTCTCTCCTGCTTACCTCAATACCTTGAAAGCATGCGACCAATCTTGGCGCAGAAAACCTGGGATGCACCAGAGGATGCAAAGCGGTTCGATCGCGCGAGCCGCCTCGACACTGCCCATGTCCTCGGTCTCCCAACCAAACTGATCCAAAATGGTGCGCACGGTCTTTTTTGCCGCCTCATCATTGCCGCAGATAAACATGGAGGGTTTTCCGCCGCTAAACTTGGGATTCACCATGCCAGCAGCACCCACCGAATTGAACGCCTTCACAAAGCGCGCCGTTTTGAACTCACGCTGCAACAGCTCCATCGCTGACTCCTCCAGATTTGTGGTGAACCGCAGCACACCGTTAACAGGCGGAGAGTCAGCGATGGGATTCGTCGCATCGATGACCACCTTGCCTGTCAGATTATCAACGCCTGCACTTCGAAGCGCCGCGGCTGCAACGTTGCCTTTCACCGCGAGCACGACGATGTCGGCGAACTTAGCTGTATCGGCAAAACTCCCTAGTTTGCCTTTCGGGTTTTGAGCCGCCCAGTCCGCGAGTTTGGCGGTCTCGCGCGTGCCGACTGTCACTTCGTGTCCGTGTTTCAAAAAGCCGGATGCCAGCGTCTGCGCCACAATGCCCGATCCCAGTATTCCAATTTTCATAAAGCTACATTGAATGGTTAGAGTTACAGAATGCGACCGAACGGAACGCTATGGCTCCTCCGATAAAAATCAAACGCCTTAGCCAACACTAAGCGCCCGCGCTGTGTCTAAAACTTGCATGAAGGAATGCACTGCCTCGTGTCTCATTGGGTTCAGTTTCTGGATGACGTCCACGGTGTTTTACCCGTCAATCCATACGCCGACTTCGTGAACGCGATGATACTCGCGGCTGCGCTCGGGTATTGGCGCGATCTTCCAGCGCCAAATTCGATCGGGCGACGGCAACGGGACATTTTTGAAGACCCGCTCTTGCGAAATCTCCCGACCGTCGGGTGCAACATCGAGTCTCGCGATGTCACTTAACAAAACACGCACGCCCGCTCTCCCGCGCAGCCACGCTAGGTGCTTGGCAGCGGCGAGATCGATGCATTTTTGAAAACACCCGTCCGACTCATCGTCTGCGTCCACCTGCTCCGCTGCAACCAAACCCAGTTGCGAGAGACAGTTCGCCGACACGGTTAGGTCCGCCTCGCTGCGGGGTGGTATTTCTGGTGCGGACTCGTTTATGAGAGCGATAATCGCGTTCGCGTCGGACACCGCTCGCGCGTTGGCAAGTCTCGCCAGAAAACCTGTCGCATCCCAGCCGATCGCTCTGACTCGGTTCGGAAGGCGTCGCGCCCAGTTTCGCGCTTCCGTGCCGATCACCGCATCGGTGAGAACGACTTCGTCGAATAAGCCTGCGAGTTCGGGCACCGGTATGTCGAAACAGGCGCCAGCACCAACGATGAGTGCCCGCTCGCGTTTCGTGCACTGAACGGCGGCCTGCAGGATCGCCTGCTTGCTCGACTGGAGATGAGAAGCCCAGGCGTTTCCGACACGACGGAAACGCCCCTTGATCGCTGCCGACTCGTACGCAAGCCCGAGTGCACGAGCACCGGGCACGCATTGGCAACGCAGACTGGCGATCCATTCACGAAGCACCCATTGAGTCTGTCTCGCATAAGGCACCAGGCAAAAACAATCCTGCGCTGCAAATCCGCGCCGATCTTGATCTGGATCAAGCTGTTTTCGGCTCCTTCGGCATTAGAGAATAGGTATGAAAACAATCACTCGTCTGCTCGTCGCGGGATTTCTCCTGCTTCTCGCCGCTCAGCCCCTGACTCTGCGTGCACATTGCGACACACTTGAAGGTCCCGTCATCGTCGCCGCTCGTGAGGCCTTGCTGAAGGAAGATGTCACGCCTGTCCTGAAATGGGTGAAGGCTGCCGACGAAAATCTTGTTCGCGCAGCTTTCTCCAAAACCGTCGCCGTACGCAAGCAATCTGCGGAAGCCCGCATACTTGCCGATACATGGTTTTTCGAAACGCTCGTGCGTATCCATCGCGCCGGCGAAGGAGCGCCGTTTACCGGGCTAAAGTCTGGCGTGCCGGAGGAGCCGGGGATAGCTGCGGCCGATCACGCGCTGATTTCGGGCGATGTCGCTCCTCTTTTGCCTCAGACAACGCTCCGCCTTGAGGCCACGCTTAAAGCAAAGCTCGAAAAAGTCCGCGAGCTGCGGCCGCATGCCGAGCACAATGTATCCGCTGGGCGCGAATACGTCGCTGCCTATGTCGACTACGTGCACTTTGCCGAACGTCTCGCCTCGCTCTCCACCACCGCGACGACGGACAGACCTGCCGCACATAACGAACATAACCATTGAGGCAAACGCGATCAACCGGGAGGCGCGCAGGTCTTTATCTCACCATAAACGCGTTCCTCCACCGGCAATGCTCTCCTCGATCACGCCAAGAATCTCGGATCGGCCGGCTGCTGTTTTGGCAGAACAAAGGATGGTGCCAGGCAGCTCCGGCCACCAAGTCGCCAGAACTTTCATGAAGGCGGCGACGTTATTCTTCGCGGCGTTCACGGATTGTTTGTCCGCCTTCGTGAAAACCAACACAAAGGGCGCGCCGATGTCGCCGATCCATTTCACAAAGTCCAAATCGATCTGTTGAGGCGGCACGTTAGAATCGATCAACACAAACGTGCAGCGGAGATTTGGACGTTTCTCCAAATAATCAGCCACCGCTTCATTGAAATCGGCTCGTCGCGTCTGGAGCGTCTTCGCGTAGCCGTAGCCCGGCAGGTCGACCAAGCACCAGCTTCCGTTTACGACGAAAAAATTGAGCAATTTCGTCTTGCCCGGCGTGCCCGAAACCAGCGCCAGATTTCGACGCTCCACCAGCATATTGATCAGCGAGGATTTGCCGACATTCGAACGCCCGATGAGCGCAAACTCGGGACGATTCCAGTTTGGACAAGAGTTTAGGCCGGAAGCACTGCGATCGAACTCAGCGGATTTGATTTTCATGCGCAGCTCTTCGGTAATGTCCGGCTGGCTCCACCGCAAGAGAATGGCTGGCGAATCGAAAAATCGCCCCGGGTGATTCACGCGACAAAAATAAACAGCGCAACCGGCTGCCCCCGCAACGTTATGGGAGCGAAGCATGGCAAAAGATGGGAAGGGCATCGCTTTATCTGCTCAACGAAGCGATCATTCCGGGCGCTGTTCGAGAATTGAGCCGCATCGTCCGAGTTTCGAGAAACGTCACACCGCGGCCGTCGCGGATACTATAACAAATGAATACGACAAATCCGCAGAAAAAGAAATGGTTTGGAAACTATAGGCCTTTCCAGCCGCAACCACGGATTGTTCCTCGCGATGTAACCACCATCCGCTTTCTTAAGAAGTCGCCTTACAAGATCACCTACGCTGACTTTACCTACGCAATACAGACGGTGACCGACGAACAAGAAAACATCTCCTATATTGCTGCGCGCATGCTCACCGCGACGGGCCGCGTGCACCAGCCGCTGCACGAATACGAACTCAGTCGTCGCTTTTCCTCAACGACCGGCGCCGAAGCCGCATGGTCGACGGGCTTCGAAACGAGATCGGATTATTTTTTAGCCCGCACGCTGACCGCCCTTCTCTTGGAAGAGGAAGCAGCCGAAAAGCTCGCGCTCTAGTCGCCGGAAGCCGCCGTATCCGCGACGCTCACTGGGGCATCAGCGCAAATGTTTGAAGAGACGACGCCCGCGAGGCGTCCCTCCATGCGCCGGCGAGTTTCCCCGCCGGATAGAAATGCAGCAGCGAATACCCTGTCGAACCCCGGTCTGTACCATGGCCTAGCCAGTTGCACACCAGCAATCCTCCGTCAGGCAGCATCTCCATATCGCCAAAGAAAAATGGGCGGATTTCTGTCGTGTATTCCGTGCATTCCCAACGTTGGCTTAACCGGCCGTCACCGGTAAACTCCGCCACGAAGGCTCCGTAGCCTGCCGTGATCACAGTGCGGTCATCGCCAAATCGCAGCGCTTTCCACGCGTGTTTGAATCCTGGCGCAGAAAACTGCCGGATGATTTTTCCTGACCAATCGCCTTCCCGGACGCAATGGTCGCACGTGAACAGAATAGTATCGGCCGAAGTCAGAGTCGCACGACGGACATAGTCGCCCGGAAATGCTACCGAACGGACAACCTCGTCGTTCGCATCGAGCTCGTCAAAAGTTACTCCTGTTCGGCCGAGATTGAGCCCACCGAGAAAGGTGTGTCCGTGGGGCAGGCGCGTCGCAGAAATCACACCGCTTGGAAACCGGCTCACCTTTCGACGCACGACACCTCGGTCAGAATCAATTTCCATGTAGCCGGTGTCGGTCACGGCGAGCAAATGGCCATCGCTCAGCCGCTGTAACGTGCGGGACTTGCACGGGAGCGGTAGCGTCCATTCAACTTGCGGCCGCAGCGGATCAACCCGAATGACCCGATCGAGCCCTTCGTCGATCGCGGCAAAACTGAGCAATGATGAATGGAGCGGCGGCGGCGTTGGCATGAGGCAGCGGCGAAGTTCGAAAAGCTCGAATCTTCACGTGATCTTCACTCGCGGCAAACCCAGACTTTCACGCGCGGCTTTCTTGCACCCGCGCGTTCTTGTGGAACTTTGCGTGATGTCCTGGGATGTTCAATTTTGCGAAGGCGTTTGGCTGCCGCAAATCGGTTGGTGGCTCGACGCAACGTTGCCGGTGGAACGCTCGTTCGTTTCCCATGCGCACTTCGATCATCTCGCCCCGCACCAAGAAGTCGTTTGCTCCGAGGGCACGGCTCGCCTCATGCGCGCCCGCATGCCGGATCGCCGGACCGAACATATTCTGCCGTTCGGCCACACAGAGCAGCTCACCCACGACACCACGGTCACGCTCTACCCTGCCGGCCACATTTACGGCTCCTCGCTTTGCCTGCTTGATCACGCAGAGCACGGCACGCTGCTCTACACGGGGGATTTCAAACTTCGCAAGGGACTATCGGCCGAACCGTGCGCCACACCTCAAGCCGACGTGGTCATCATGGAGACCACGTTCGGACGGCTGCACTATGTCTTTCCGCCGACACAACAGGTCTTGGATGATATCGCCCGGTTTTGTCGCCACTGTATCGAGGACGGCACTACGCCTGTCCTTTTCGGTTACAGCTTGGGCAAAAGCCAGGAGCTCCTGAGCGGGCTCGCTGAAGCGCAGCTCCCCGTGATGCTTCATCCGCAAACACATCGGCTCACGAAAATCTACGAAGAGCTCGGCATTCGATTTCCGCCCTACCGCGCGTTCGCGTCCAACGAACTCGCCGGCCACGTGGTGATCTGCCCTCCGCAGGCCAACAACTCGACGTTCCTGCGCGCGATCCCGAATCGCTGCACGGCGATGATCACCGGCTGGGCCATCGATGCTGGCGCAAAATATCGCTACCAGTGTGATCACGCGTTTCCCCTTTCCGATCACGCGGACTTTCCCGATTTGAATCGTTTCGTTGATCTCGTCCAACCGAAGCGCGTCTACACGCTGCACGGTTTCGCGAGCGATTTCGCGCGCCATCTTCGCGACCGCGGAATCGAGGCGTGGGCAATCGGCACGGATAACCAGCTCGAACTAGCAATCGAGACCGCACCGACAGTCGTAACGTTTTCTGCCGAGTCTACGTCGCAAGAAAAAGCCGAACCAGAATCGCTGGAACAATTCGCAAGAACCGCCGAAAGAACCAAAACAACATCGGGTAAACTCGAGAAAATCGAAATTCTCAGCCACTATTTCGCAACGTTGTCGGACGACTGCGCTGCCCTTGGGGCCTTGTTCTTCACGGGACGTGCGTTTCCGCAGAGTGAAAATCGGATTCTTAACCTCGGATGGTCGGCGATCCGTCGAGCGGTATTGGAAGCGAGCGGCTTGACCGTTGCGGATTTCCGCCAGGCCTATCTGAGATTTAGCGACAGCGGCGACACAGCCGAAGCATTGTTGATTGGGCGAACACAGCCGGAGCCTTTTTCACTTGAGAACACGGCTCGGTTATTCGATCACCTCGCGGCAGCGCGCGGGCCGCAGCAGAAGTTATCCTTACTGCAAGAGCGCCTCGCTCGACTCAGCGCACCGGCGGCAAAATATTTGATTAAGATCATGACCGGCGATCTGCGCATCGGATTGAAAGAAGGTCTGGTCGAAGAAGCCATTGCTGCGTCCACTGGCCGCGCGCTCGATGCTGTACGGGAGGCTAACATGCTCTGCGGCGACATCAGCCGCGTCATGCGCGCCGCGAGATCCAACCAGCTGAATGAGATAACGCTTCAGTTATTCAACCCCGTCCAGTTCATGCTGGCCAGTCCGGCTGCTACCGCTGCTGAAATCATTGAACGCTTGGGGGCACCGGTCTGGCTCGAGGAAAAGTACGACGGAATACGTTGCCAGCTGCACAAGCTCGGCAGTCGTGCTGAGCTCTACTCACGCGACCTCAACCGGATCACCGAGCAATTCCCCGATCTTGCGCGAGCTGCAATCGCGCTTCCCGAAGATTTCGTGCTCGATGGCGAACTACTCGCTTGGCGCAACGGACGGGCTCTTCCTTTTGCTGAGCTTCAAAAGCGTCTCGGGCGTAAAGGCGGAGACGACTTCTTTCTCGGCGCTGAAATTCCTGTTTCTGTTTCGGCCTACGATCTTCTCTGGCATGGCGGTCGCTCTCTCTTGAAGGAACCGCTTGCGGCGCGACGCGAGATTTTGGCCAGGCTTTTCGGTGCAGAAACGGGCAGCTTCGTGCTCGCACCGACGAGGCAGGCAAATTCCGACGCGGAAATTGAAGCAGCGTTTCTCGCCGCCCGCGAGCGGGGCAACGAAGGCCTGATGGCGAAAGATCCCTGCAGCGCCTACACCCCGGGTAGGCGCTGCTTGTCTTGGCTCAAATTGAAAAAGGCCTACGCGACGCTCGACGTCGTTGTAGTGGGAGTTGAATACGGTCACGGCAAGCGGCGCGGCGTGCTGAGCGACTACACTTACGCGGTGCGTGACACGGCGTCGGAGCAGCTGCTCACCGTGGGGAAAGCCTACTCTGGGCTGACGGATGCCGAAATTGCGCATTACACGCAGCATTTTCTAGAAAACACCACGGAGGTTCACGGTCATTATCGCGCCGTCGTGCCTGACGTGGTGATTGAAGTGGCCTTTGATTCCATTCAGCCCAGCGACCGACACGAGAGCGGCTTCGCACTCCGTTTTCCGCGAATCGTCCGCATTCGCTCGGACAAAACGGTGGCAGAAATCGATACCTTGGAAACTTGTCGTGTGCTCGCGGCAGGGAGCACAGGGTTCGCGAATTCGGCAACTTAGTTTCTGTCGTGACGTTTCGAATACACGTCGGTCTATTTCCCTAAACACCTCTGGCATTTTCTCCGTGACCGCCGAGAACCGTCGCACTCCTCTGCTAGCGAGAGGTCGGCTGATATCGTATGAAACGCTTCATCAAATTGCTTAGGATGTCGCTTATCCTCACAGGAGGCTCCGCCTGCGCAGCGTCCTTCAGTGCGTTCGGCGACGGCGAAGAACTCGTTTACAAGGTCGGCTGGGGAGTTCTCGGCGGAGCTGGCGAAGTGAAGATCACCGCACACGCCGGGAAAAGCGATAAGGGCGTGCCGTTGATGCGAATCGTCATGGTCACGAATTCGAAGGGCATCGTGAACGGCGTTTATAAGTACGAGAGCACCGCCGAAGTGTTGCTCGAACAAAACACCGGCCGGCTGCTTTCAGCGAAGGAAAATGGCGTGAAGCGTAGCGAACCAATCGAAAGCCACACAGATTTCGACTACGCCGCGCATCAAGCGCACCACCGCGACGTGCACCGGCCCGAGCGCAACCGTGACATCGCCCTTCCTGCGAACGTGACGCCTGTCGATTTAATTTCCACGCTGGTGGCGACACGCAATTGGAAACTCAAGCCGGGGGACACACGCGACGTGGTTGTCTTCGCGGGTCGCGATCTTTTTCCGGTGACGGTTCACGCGGAGGGAAAAGAGGCGGTAAAGACTCCTCTTGGAAATTTCGAGAGTCTGGTCTTGTCCCCGCGGATGGAGAAAGAGGAACCACGCGGTATCTTCAAACGCGACAATCCCATCAAAGTTTGGATCGCACAACGTGCACCTTTTCTTCCCGTGCAAATGCAGCTGCAACTCAGTATCGGAACGGCCACGCTCACGCTCAAAGAATACCATCCGCCGAAAACGCCGCCTGCGGTGGCTTCCGACTCCTAGTTGACCTAAGAAACACAACCGTTCCAAGTCTATAGGAAAAGGTTGAGCTCGCTTCGATCGTAAGCGCTCACAAGCTCGTAGGAACGTATGCCCACGACGTTCTTGCTGCTCATGTTAGCGGTGCTGTTGCTTTGGTTTGGAGGAAATTCCACAGCGTCATTCGTTCGACGTTACGCATGGTTCGGTATGTGGTCAGCCTCGCTCGTCGTGGCGATTACCACGAAGGTGCTTGATCCTGTAGGTTTGGTGGCCGTGCTCGTATTCGGAGGCGCGACATACGCGTTCGCGCATGCACATCGTCGCTGGCAAATCGCGCTTGCGGCAGTGATATTGGTCGCGCTCGCCGTGGGCTTCATGCTTCACCGCGTGCCTGGGTTTCATAATCCGCGAGTGATCGATGCTGCGCGTTTCACTCCCGACGCCCGCCCTTTCACGCTTTATCTGAACTACGACAAAACCCTTATCGGGCTGTTTCTTCTTGGCTTTTGTTGCACGCGCATCGCGCGCTGGACCGACAGCAAGAAAATGCTTCCAACAACACTCCCGTGGGCGGCTGTGACGATCGGCCTATTGATGGGAATATCTCTCGCGATCGGTTATGTGAGATTTGCGCCGAAGTTACCGCCTGAAACTTGGTTGTGGGCAGCGGTCAATCTGCTTTTCGTTTGCACGGCGGAGGAAGCGTTCTTTCGAGGATTTATTCAGGCACAACTACAATACCTCTGGTCCGGCATTCGCGGCGGCTCATTTATTGCGCTTTTGGTAGCAGCGGCATTGTTCGGTTTGGCGCATTTTCCCGGAGGCTGGGCCTATGTCGGTCTCGCTTCAGTGGCAGGCCTGGGCTACGGCTGGATTTATCAACGCACTCAGCGCATCGAAGCGAGCATCCTGAGTCATTTCGCGCTAAATACCGTTCACTTCCTGCTGTTCACCTACCCGGCTTTGGCTGTTGCCAATTGATGCGGCTCGCTTGCGTTTTGGCTCTGGTTGAGGAGGTTTTGCGGTATCCGCTATGATCCTGCCCAAAGCCAACCGCCTGACCAACGAGCAAGTTGCCGAGATCACCCACATTGTTGAGGAATTCGGCTGCCGCATTCAGCCTATAGTCGGCGCTGTGCGCACGATCTACGCCATTGTAGGCGACGAACGCGACGAGGTAATGATTAACCGGCTCGAAGGCCTAAGTTACATCGACCGCGTCGATAAGATTCAGTCGCCGCATAAATTGATGGATCGCCGTTCCGATTTGGCGTCGCATCGCATTGTGATCGGCGGAGTCACGCTGGGCGAACAGCTGCTCGTCGTCGCCGGCCAGTGCACGATTGATCCAAAAAATCCGCAGCTCTTTTACGAGACAGCGCACGCCGTGAAGGAAGCGGGAGCGCACGTATTGCGCGGCGGAGTCTGGAAACCACGAACCAATCCGTATGCTTTTCAGGGCGACGTTAAATCGCTGGAAATTCTGATGGAGGCGCAACGCCAAACCGGCCTTCCCGTCGATGCCGAAGTGATGGACGAGCAACAGCTGGATCTGGCTTTGAAAGCCGGTGTGAACATGCTCCAAGTCGGAGCGCGCAACGCCCTCAACTATTCACTTCTGCGCTCGATTGGGCGAGCCGTCGCACAACGCGACACAGTCGTTCTGCTCAAGCGCAGCCTGCACATGGGCCCGGTGAATGAGTTTATCTCCGCCGCCGAATACATTGTGAGCTTTGGAAATCCCAATATCATTTTGTGTCCTCGCGGCACGGCGCCGGCGCTTGACGGCTACCGGAACCATCCCGACGAGAGTATCACGCCGCTGCTGAAAGAAAAAACGTGGGCGCCAGTCGTGGTCGATCCGTCGCATTCGGTGGGCAAGGCCGCCTATGTGCCGGCCTGTGCGCTCGCCGCCGTCGCCTACGGTGCCGATGGTCTCTGTATTGAGGCTCACGTTTCCCCGAGCCAGGGCATCGGCGATGATCCGAAGCAAGCTCTCGCACCCGACGTGCTCGCTTCGACCATTCGACAAGCCAAACAACTCTGGACGCTCACGCACACAGCTTGAACGCGTAGTGGGAAAGTGTGTTTCCAAAACCTGGGCGGCGCGTCTATCTTCGGATATCTGAATATCCTGATGCACACTCTCGCTTTCATCCGCCCTCTCCTCTTTACGCTTTTTGCTGTGGCGGTGATGGTCACCAGTGCCCGCGCAGCAGACAACGGCGAGACGGCTTTGACGTGGACCAGTAAGGCTACTGGGGAGGTTTTGAGGGTGGCCATTCACGAGCCCGCAATTGTCGACGCGGCGGCTCCGACGGCTGTGCCGACTGTCATCTATTTATTGAATCTCGCCGCGCCGCGCGTTGGCACCGACTCGGACGAAACAATTCTTATCGACTTTATGAAGCAGGGCTTTCGCGTGATCACGCTCGATTACGCGAAAAACCCGAAGGCTCGCGTTCCGGCGTTGAATGTGGACTTGGGGAAGCTGCGAGACGACATCTACACCGGTAAATTCCCATATCAAGGCAAGCTCGACCAAGCGCACATCTACATCGTGCCTTCCGGCCATCGCTTGTTGCGCGATATTGTTTTTTACCGCGACCGAGAACGAACCTTGGCGTTCGATGTTATCTACCCATCGCGTCCCGCTAAGCCGACGGGTGTCGTATTGGAGTTTTCCTGCGACAACAAAGATCGCTTTGGCAACTCCTCGTTATCGATGTGCAGCGACACAATCCTCGACGCTGAAGCTACCGAAGGGCTCGCGGTCGCGATGGCGGACCACCCCGTGGCCGCTCCGTACAAAGGCCTCGATCCGATGCCAGACTGCGCATGGAAAATCAAATCCGCCGTGCGTACGTTACGCACCACCGCCCGCAACCTGGGACTTGGCGAGAAGGTTGTTCCGGTGGGATTTTCGCGCGGTAGCGGGATGGCGCTGATGCTGGTTACTACGGCGAACATGAAAGATTTCGAAGGACATGGCGAACATCTCGACATCGACAGCTCCGTGCAAGGCGCCGTCGTGATGTCCGGCCGGTTTACTTATTTGGATTTGCTGAAAGACGACCATATGATCTCGCGTTATGAAAAAGCTTGGGGGACGCGCGACTCCGCGACCGACAAGTGGCGAAAGCATGGCGCGCTCGATTACCTGCAGAAGCCGACGGTTCCGATTTTCCTAACAATCAATTGCAGCGAAAGTCCCGATGCTCTCCATCAAATGGAGGTCCTGCGGCGTCGGCTCACCGAGCTGAAAAGCCCTTTTACCTACCTGCTCGACGATCATCCCCGTGGACACAAAGTCACGTTAGAACCTGCGCTGCTCAGCGCCATGGACGCGTACATTAAAAGCCGGCTGCTGTGAGCGTTGGTGACACGAGCAATCACCGATATCGGTGAATGAGAGAAAGTGTGTCTTTTGATTGAGTTACCAAATCAACCGACGCCACAATCAAACCGATGAGATTTTCGGCATCATGCCTGCGCGAGCATTTGCTTCGGCTGGTTCTCGCAGCCAGTTCGCTTGGTCTATTGGTCCTGTTTTTCAGTCCGGCGTGGTGGGCTATACGCGCTGGCTTCAGGGCGCCAGAACTCGCGCGAGTTGAAGTGCGCCGCGGATTTGTAGTTCTTGAGCAAGCTGCAAACTTAGGAGCACCGATTGAGGATGTGCTTCATAGACCGGTTCAATGGCGGTTGCTCTTTCCAGCGCTTGGGAAGATCTGCCACCTGCCGCCCTTTTGGCTATTTGGCCTGGCTCACCTCGGCTGCCTTTTGCTTTTATGGTTTTTCGTCACTCTGCTGCGGAAGCAAAACGCAAGCAAATGGGCGTGCCTAGCCGGCGCCTTTTCGATTGGATCTGCTTCTTGGTTTTTCACGTCCATGGGCTGGCTCGGTTACTATGATTCCTGGCTCGCTCTCGGTTTGGTTATAGTGGCTTTCTCGGGAACTCGTTGGCTTGTATGGATCAGCTGCCTGCTTACCCCGTGGGTGGATGAGCGTTTTGTTGCTGCGTTGCCGCTGGCCCTGTTTTGTCGCTGGCTTTTCTTTCGTCAGCAGGAACCTGATGCTCTGTTTGTAAGATGGATTCGCCGAGAAGCCATCGTCCCGATCGTCCTCTCGATCGCTTTTGTGCTATTGCGTCTGGTTTTCCTCCCTGGTTTTTCTGCCGCCGAAGCCACCGTTGGCGGCTTCGTGAAGATCCTCAGCAAACTTGATTTTTCAGCGTCCCGTATCGCACTCGGCATTCGCGAAGGGCTTCGAGCGGGCTGGATCTTCGTCGTGGCAGTGTTCTTTTTAGTGCGAGGCGAGAGGTCTGCCAAGGGACTGCTCCTCATTTCAATCACGGTCATCGTAGCAGTCGGTCTCTACTCGGCCCAAGATTACAGCCGCTCTATGACGATGGTGCTTCCGGTGGCAGTACTTGGCCTCGTGACTCTGTTACGCGAGCAACTACGTTTGCGAATTGTTGGGCTCAGCTCAACCTGCGCAATCGCAGCATTTACCCCGGCATATCATGTAATGAGCGATGCCGTTCAACCGATCCGAAGTCTCTCCCGTGAGATCCAAAACTTCAGGTCGCCGCCCTCGGTAGCGCAGGCGAGTACTTATGAAGAAGACGGCGTGCGTGCTTTCAGAAGTGGCGATTATCCGAAAGCAGAATTCGATTTCACGGTGGCAATGAAGTTGGCGGATAATCCCGCCTGGGCTGCGCGCCAACGCGGGGATTTGTATGCTGCGGCCCACCGTTGGTCTGCCGCGTTCGACGACTACTCAACTGCAGTGGCCCATGACTCGAAAAACCCCGATTCTTGGTTTAAACGCGCTCAGGCAAATTTTGCATTAAGTCGGCTTGCTGAGGCGAAGGAAGACTTCGCGACGGCCTTCGCAGTTGGCTCAAAGGACTGGTGCGGCCGCCCTGAAGTTACGCAGTTCTTGGTTCAGCTGAACAATTCCGCACCGCGGAAGTAGGAAGCCGATGCAATCGGACTGCGCACATTTAATGTGCTCGCAATAGCTCACTGCTCGCGAACCCACAGGCCGCCGTTTACTCCATCTTCGCGATCACGCTCGTGAGGTTTTCGCGCCGGAACGTCGAGCGAACCAGTGCGTTGATTTTCTCCAACGTTACAGCACGCGTGTTGGTTTGGTAACGGTAGTGGTGACGCCAGTCGCCCGTCATCATCAGCCAGTCGGCTAAATCACGAGCAATTTCGATCGTTGTTTCAGGTTTGTCTTCGGATGGCGCGAGTTCTGCCTGCGCCGCACGCAATTCTGTTTCGGCCACTCCCTCATCGGCCAGCCGTTTTAACTCGGCAAGCGTTTCGTCCCTCGCTTGGTCAATGTTCATCTCTGGTTTAAACGAACCGTATACAATCAACAAATTAGGATCACGCATGGCAGGACCCTCCAGGCAACTCACTCGACGGATCATGGCCGCTCTATCGGACAGGCGTGCCATGATGCGCTTTTGCAGAACGTTGCCGATAATTCCCCACGCCTCGATGTCGTCCGATGCTCCTGGCCCTTTGTGGAGTCCGATCAAAAACATCGGACGGTCGTGTCTTTCTACTCGCACAATTTTCTCAGCGGATTGGGGCGGTTCCACCGGTGTAGTAGTCGATCTTCGAGAAGTGCTTTTATAGGCGCTAAGCTGCATTTGCGCCAAAGCGTCGACTTGCGTGGCGTCGACGTCTCCTGCAAGCACGATGATCAGATTGTGCGGAGCGAGCGCCCGGCCGACGTGTTTGCGAAATGTGGAAAGTGGCAGATTTTCCAGCGCGTTTTCAGGTCCGAAAGCCGGCCGCCGATACGGGTGTTCTGCAAAAGCCGCATTCACCAGTAAATCGCTCATCTTGGCCCACCGCTCATTCATGCGCGCACGTTCGTCGATCGTGGTTTTGCGAGCAGCCTCAAAATCGTCACCATGAACAACGATGAAATGCGCGATCATGAAATCGAAAGCCTCTTGCAGCTTGTCCGAAGGCCAAGAGCTCGACGCATAAACAAAATCTGGGTTTGCAAACGTCGCCAGATCTCTGCCGCCCGCTTTTGTGAGCTCGTCACGTTCCTGCGCCCACACAGCGGCCAACAGTTTCGAAGCTCCGCTATGTTCAGCCGCTTCGTCAGCACTGCCTCCGCAAGCGTACAGCATCAACGTCACTTCGCCCGGCGTTTGAGCAGGTGCTACGATGATGCGTGGACCATTCTCAAATGTGATCAAGCTGGTTCGTTCTTCTTCGGTCCGGTCCGCAGCAAGGAGCGATCCCCGCTGAAAACCGAGCAAGATGAACCCGAGAACGAGTAGTGAAACGTCAAGGCAGTGCCTTGAGATGTGCCGAAACGAAAACATGGTGGGGTGTGTGGATGCGCGCGAACGCTGTTACTTGGGCAACCTGCGATTTAATACTAAACAGCGGAAAAGGCCAAGTCCCTTCAGGCCAAGCTAATTTAATCTCAACTCCTCCTAAACCGCGAAATCACACCTACTTCCCGCAGGAGTAACGGGCCTTTCTGAACTTTTCAGCGTGGCTGGCGTTCGGCCCGCGCGTTGAACGCTGCTGCTACGGGAGCGTACGTGATTTCGCCACGACAGACGTTTAGACCTCGACGCAGGCTAGGGTCGTCCGCCACAGCGCGTTCCCAACCCTTGTCGGCAATTGCCAGCGCGTATGGGAGTGTCGCGTTGGTGAGTGCGAGTGTCGAGGTTCGTGCCACCGCCCCCGGCATGTTCGACACGCAATAATGG
This sequence comes from Nibricoccus sp., assembly GCA_047600805.1. Taxonomy (GTDB): domain Bacteria; phylum Verrucomicrobiota; class Verrucomicrobiia; order Opitutales; family Opitutaceae; genus JADKHC01. The sequence continues at coordinate 1,322,047 of JASGKG010000001.1, read as the reverse complement.
ATCACGCCGCCGACCGTGAAAACGGGATCGCTGTGCGTCGTCGTGTGCGACGTTTCGAAACAGCCGCCTTGGTCAATGGCTACGTCGACGACGACCGCGCCGCGTTTCATTTCGCCGATCATCTTGCGCGTGACAAGTTGAGGAGCACGCGCTCCCGGAATGAGCACGGCGCCGATAACAAGGTCGGCGTGCCGCAACTGTTCGCGCACCACCATGGGATTGGAGAACAGCAACCGGCAGTTGGCCGGCAAAATCTCCGAAAGGTGCCTCAACCGTTCGAGATTGGTATCGAGCAAAACCACGTCCGCACCCAAACCGCACGCCATCTTGGCTGCGTTTGTGCCGACCACACCGCCACCGATAATCACCACGCGGGCGGGTTCCACGCCCGGAACGCCGCCGAGCAAAATACCACGGCCGCCGAAAGTCATTTCGAGATATTTGGCGCCTTCTTGCACCGCCATCCGGCCAGCGACCTCGCTCATGGGTTGTAGCAGCGGCAAACGACCGTCCTCGGTCTGAATCGTTTCGTAAGCTATCGCGACACAGCGGCTGTCGACGAGTGCCTGTGTCTGCACGAGATCAGCAGCGAGATGGAGGTAGGTGAAAACGATCTGGCCTTCGCGCACCAGTCTGAACTCCGCCGGCAAAATCTCTTTCACGTGCATGACCATGTCGCAGCGTTCGTACACGACAGCAGGTGAACTGATGATTTCTCCACCCGCGGCTACATACGCTTCGTCGCTAAACCCACTGCCCTCGCCTGCTCCCGCTTCGATGAAAACGGGGTGCCCGTGATGAACCAACTGATCAACACCTGCTGGCGTCATCGCGACGCGATTTTCTCCCTTTTTAATTTCTTTGAGAATGCCAACGTTCATACGGCTTCCCAAAGCATAGCGCATGCGCGAAAATCCGCAGCTCCCGCCTGTATTTTCAGCGTGATGGCAGACTCAATATCTTTTCTCGATGCGGCGGAGCAGCATCACCCTCTGATGCGTAAACGCAAAACGAGCGATCATTGACGGTCGCCATGCGTGGACGGCGGAGCTTTTTGATATCGATCTGACGCGGAACCCGCCCGCTTGCCGGGACGTCAGTTCCTCAACCCAGCAGCTTCGTGTACGCCGCAGCGTCAAGGAGCGAGCCGCCGCTTTTTGGATCAGTGAGTTTGATCTTGAGCATCCAGCCCGCTGTATACGGGTCTTGGTTAAGCGTCTCAGGAGCGCCGTCGAGGGCAGCGTTCACCTCAAGAACCGTGCCCTCCACCGGAGCATAAAGGTCCGACGCGGCCTTGACTGATTCAACCACGCCAAATGCTTCGCCAGCTTTCAAAGCGGCGCCCACTTTTGGCAGCTGTACGAAGGTGATGTCCCCGAGGCTGCTTTGTGCGTAATCGGTGATTCCGACAAGTGCGGTGCCGTCGCCTGCCGGCTTCAGCCATTCATGGGATTTCGCGTAACGGAGGTCGGAAGGAACGCTGCTCATGACGTTTTCTTAAGTTCGATGAAAGGAGGTTTGACTTGGGTAAGGGATATTTTTGCGCCGCGAATGTCCACCTGTAATTCGCGCGTAGCCGCAGAAGCGCCGATGATCGCTGAGCCGATCGCCTCGTTCAGGATCGGCGACAAGGTGCCGGATAACACGGTGCCGACCGTCGATCCGCCGACGTTGGTGACCGCTGTGCCGGCACGCACGATGCGACGATCGCCCGTTTTGAAAAACACCACGCGTCTGACATCGACCGATGATTTTTCCTGAACCAAAGCGTCGCGCCCGATGAAGCCATCCTCTTTGTCCAGCTTCACGGTCCAGCCAAGGCCGGCCATGAGTGGAGAAATGTCCGTGTTGAGCTCATGCCCGTAGAGCGGATAACCAGCTTCCAGGCGTAAACTGTCGCGCGCACCGAGCCCGGCAAGCTCAAGCCCCTGTGGAGCACCCGCCTCCAACAGAGCATTGGCGAGCTTCTCGGAGTCCGCAGGGTTGTGATAGAGTTCAAAGCCGTCCTCGCCGGTATAACCGGTACGGCTGAGCATACAGGCAACCCCCGCGACCGTGCCTTCGTCAAAATGGTAGTATTTGATTTTTGAGAGATCTGCCGACGTGAGTGACTGGACGATCGCCGCGGCTTTCGGGCCTTGGATTGCAAGCAACGCGTAATCTGCAGAACGGTCCGTCACCGTCACATCGAATTTCGCGGCATGTTGGCGGATCCACGCGAGGTCCTTGTCGATATTGCCGGCGTTGATGCAGAGAAAATAATCTTCGTCGCCCTTCATGTAGACGAGCAAGTCGTCGACGACTCCGCCGTTTGGATAACACATCGACGAGTATAGAACCCGCCCTGGAAACAATTTCGAAACGTCGTTCGTGACGAGGTGGTTCAGGAATTTCAGAGCCTCGGGCCCTTTTACATCGACCTCGCCCATGTGGCTCACGTCGAAGAGTCCGGCGGCATGGCGCACGGCTTTATGCTCTTCCAAAATGCTGCGATACTGCACGGGCATTTCCCAGCCGGCGAAATCGACCATGCGACCGCCGCGAGCGACGTGAAAGGCATACAAAGGAGTGCGCTTGAGACTCATGGTAGTACTACGAAAGGAGCGCGGACGCGGCGCAAGGAGAACTTTCCCCTATCTGCTGCACTTACAGCCATGCTACGCGGCATAGGGGGTGCGGCCGTTTAATTTATATTCGTAAATGGTTCAGATCCGCTAAACTGGTCGGATGCAATGGTTCCTCGTCGCGGCAGTCCTCACACTGATCATCGTGTTCTTCTGTTCGCTTTTGGAAGCAATGATCTTCAGCACGACCGTGACGGAGATCGAAGCGCTCAAACGCTCCTCGCCGCAAACGGGCGAACGGCTCGAAAAACTGAAGCTGAACATGGACGAAACGGTTTCGGCCATCTTGACGCTCAACACCATCGCCATGGCGCTCGGCTCAGCGCTGATCGGTGCCATCGGCGCTCATACTTTTGACGAACACGTGTTAGCCATCGTGATGCCGGCGTTCGGTGGTCTGCTTCTCATCTGTTCCGAGGTTATCCCCAAGACTGTCGGCTCGACGCATCGAAAATCCCTCCAAGGTTCAATGACAGGGCTGTTGTGGGTCATCACTCGCGCGCTTCGCCCTATCACATTTGTCTGCAACCTTATCGTCCGCTGCGTCATCAAGCGGCCCACGGAGAAAGAGAAGTCTGACGAAGAAATTATCCTTCTGGCTGAGCGCGGTGCCCAACAAGGCACTCTCTCCAAAAGCGAATCAAGCATCATCGCCAACGCACTTTCCCTCGATGATGTTCGCGTCAGCGAGATCATGACGCCTCGGACTGTCGTCACAATGCTCCGGAGAAACGCCACCGTCGGCGAAGTCTTTCAGGAATACCCCAATGTTCCATTCGCCCGAATTCCTGTGTACGGAAAGAACATGGACGACATCGTCGGCCTCGTGCGTCGTCGCGATCTCCTGAAGGCCAAGGCCAACGATCAAGACCTCGAACTCGTTGAGAGGCTCATGCAGGAGGTCCACTTCATCCCCGAAACGGTCACCGCCGCCAACGCCCTTCAGGTTTTCCTGAAAACGCATCAGCAGATACTCGTCGTTGTCGATGAATTCGGTGCGACCTCCGGCGTGGTTTCCATGGAAGACGTCATGGAGCACCTCCTTGGCCGGGAGATTTTCGAGAAGGACGACGTGGCTGTGGACATGCGTGAATTGGCCCGCGCTAAATTGCAGAAGCAAAGTCGTTCAAAACGTCCTGGCGATTCGGGAAACCTATCGACAGCCAAACCAAACTGAGCCGCTTTTCGAGGCGGCTCGTTTGTGTGCGGTTAAGGCGAACAGCCTATTTTTTGTCCAGTTTTGCTCGGACCACACTTTTTGGTTGCCGCTGCCCGCCCCCTTCGCTTTCTGCTCTTCTGCAACAGGGGATTTAGACTCCGGTTGCAAGATCAACCCATGTCACTCCTCCCTTTCTCCAGCCAGCTCATCGCGGATGTCGGTATATCTCTAGGCGATGAAGGTAAAGGTCGCCTCATTCCAGAGGTAGAACACGAACTTCGGAGCACTCGCTCCCCAGTTTCCGTTGTGCTCAAGGTCAACGGCGGCGCCAACTCCGGCCACACCGCGGCAGGGATTAAACTGAACCTCCTGCCGGCCGGCGTGGTGGAAAAAGGCATCGGGCATCTCGCCATCGGCGCTGGTGTCGTCGCGGATCCGCGCAAAGTTTGGTGGGAAGCAAAGCCGCTCGAGCGCAAAGGCTACGACGTGCTCACCCGGCTGTTGATCGACGAGCGCACACTCGTTTCGGATCTTTGCCATCGTCTGCTCGATCTCGCGTGGGAAGATTACCGCACCAACGTCTTGAAGGAAGAACCCCGCGGTTCGACCGGCCGTGGCATCACGCCCGCCTACGGCGACGAAACTGGCCAATGGCAGATCTACTATTCCGATTTTCTCGGTACGCGTGAGGCCTTCGCCAAGAAACTCGCCCAACGCGCCGACCGCGCCTGCCGCATCATCCAACACGTCTGCCAGCTAAGCGATGTGACGTGGGACTCTTTCTTCGAAAAACTCACGACGGCAGAACTGCGCGCCAATGCCGAAGCAATCGAACAAGGTGTATTCGGCAAAGAGGAATTCGACTTTCTCCGCTTCAAAGGCGCGACGCCTTTCACTTTGAATCTCGACGTGTTGACCGAGGTTTACTGGCTGGCCGGTTCCTCGCTCGCCAAGAACATCGGCGAAGTACGCGAACTCATTTTGCGCGAGGTGCGCGCCGGTCGCACGATCATCGGTGAGTTTGGGCAGGCTTATTGGTTGGACAAACGCCACGGTTTTTCGCCCAACGTCACCGCGTCGCACACCTACACGCCTGAATTCTTCGAGAGCGCCGGGATACCGGTGCAGCCGATTCACACATTCGGCGTTGCCAAGGCCTACGACACCAAGGTCGGCACGCACACGTTCATCACGCAGATGGACGACGCGCACCCGCTCGCAGTTAAATTGAAGAAGCTCGAGTTCGGCACCAGCACCGGACGCCAGCGTATGGTCGGTTGGTTCGATGCCGTCGAAAAGGGCGATGCGCTTCGCTATGGCGGTTATCAGGACGTGATGATCAACAAGGCCGACGCCCTCACCCACAGCGGCGATTGGCAAGGCGATCTCCAGATTTGCACGCACTACGTCGACGCAGCGGGCAAACCCTACTATCACGTGCCGCGCAACGAAGCAGTGCGCAAGACCCTCCGGCCGATTTACGAAAAACACGCCGGTTGGGCTGAAGACATTTCGACCGTGCGTCGCTTTGCGGATCTTCCTGAGAACGCGCAGAAGTATGTCGCCGCAATGGTGCGCGCCATTCTCAACGTGGCTTATCACGGCGAGACCTGGCCCGAAAAATTGCCGAACCTCCGCTACCTCGGCGTCGGTCCCGAACCTTCTCAAATCATCAAAGACGTTCCCACGACAGCCGAGCTCGTCAAGCTCACCTGAACGTTATTTGCGTTACTTTGGCAGGTTAAACGTTCGTGCTTCGTCATCGCGACGCGGTCGAGCATATTACTAGTTGGCGATCGCGAAGTGCGATGCTGTCGATCGCCAGCAAATCGCCAGGCAGCACCTAGAAATCCTGCAGGCGGTTTTCGTTGGTTCCGCGCTTTGGTTCGATTCGCGCCAACACTTCGCCGAGCAAGTAGATAGAACCTGTCACCAGAACTACGTCGTCGCTCGTTCCCAATGAGCACTGGTCGGGGCCAGGAAACGCCTCCACCACTGACGTACGCCGCAGAACACCGCGATAGGTTTTCGGAACCAGCGCTTCGAGTTGCTCAAACGTGCATGCCCTCGCCTGCTGCGGCATCACGAAATTGATCTCGTTAACGTGCCGGCAAAGCGTTTCCAGCAAGGGTTGTGCGCGCGCGGCGCCCAGCACGCCTGTTAAAACAACCGGCGGTTTTCCCGTCGAAGCAATCAGCTGACGCAAGTTGGCATCGAGAACTTCGGCTCCTTCGGGGTTGTGCGACGCGTCCAGAATGAGTTGCCGCCCGCCGATCACTTTGCGTTCCCAGCGGCCGGCCCAAGAAACGCTCCGTAAGCCGCGCGCCACGATATCTGGCGACAGTCGCCACCGCGCCGGCAAAATTCGCGCCACCAGCGTCGCGGTCGCCGCATTCCAGCGTTGATAACCGCCTTCGAGATTCGTCTCTGGCATGCGGTTTACGTCGACGCCAAATTCCTCACGAACGGAGTAAACTTTTGCGTTTCGGTTCGCCGCGACTTCGCGCACGACACGCTCCGCTCCAGGCGGCAAAAGGCCGATCACCACCGGGCGGCCTTCTTTGATGATGCCGGCCTTTTCCGCGGCGATTTTTTCGATCGTGTCGCCCAGCATTTCGCAATGATCCAAACCCACGGATGTGATCACCGCGATTTCAGGCGTGACGACGTTGGTGGCATCCAAGCGTCCTCCGAGGCCGACTTCGATCAGGGCGATGTCACATCGTTTTCGCGCGAACTGCAAAAACGCCATTGCCGTCATGAACTCAAAAAAACTCGGGTGGTCGTCAGGGCTGTTGCGCGATACGGCTTCGGCGATCGGCTTCAATTTTTCAGCAAAATCCATGATCTCGCCCTCAGTGAGATTTTCCCGGTTCACCTGCACGCGTTCGCCGAGTCTCACGAGATGCGGCGAAGTGTAGAGGCCGGTCCTCCAACCGGCGGCACGGAAAATTGATTCAAGCATCGCGGCAGTCGAGCCCTTGCCGTTTGTACCTGTGATATGGATCGCGGGTACGAGGTTCTCGGGGTGTCCCAGGGCTCCCAGCCAGCTTCCCATGCGATCGATGCCGTATTTCACTCCCATAGCTTTGAGGCTAAAGAGGTAATCTTGAACCTCCGCATAAGTGGAGAACGGAGTGCTCATTATTCGTTTGGCCTGACTGTGCACGTGGTCATGGAGCAGGCATTCCACTCACGCTGCAGGTGTGCACTCAATTCTTTTCGCAGTCGCTAACCCGTAAGGGCAGGTCTGGTTTTAAACCTGGCCAGCGAACGCGGCGACTTTTCCCACGTAGAGAGCTTGCAGCAAATCGCGCAGACGCTCGCGCATTTCCAGACGGCTGACGATCTGGTCGATGAGGCCGTGCTTGAGCAGAAACTCGGCGCTTTGAAATCCTGGCGGTAGCGTTTGTTTCGTCGTTTCCTTGATCACGCGCGCCCCGGCGAAACCAACCAGTGCACCGGGCTCGGCGAGAATCACATCTCCAAGAGTCGCGAAGCTCGCCGTGACGCCGCCCATCGTCGGGTGCGTGAGCACCGAGATGAATGGCAGCCGCGCTTCGCTCAACCGGCCAAGCGCCGCGCTGGTCTTGGCCATTTGCATGAGCGAGAAAATGCCTTCCTGCATGCGCGCACCACCCGAAGCACTGAAGATGATGCAGGGGATTTTTCGTTTCAGCGCCGTTTCAATCGTGCGTGTGATCTTTTCGCCCGCAGCCGCGCCCATCGCGCCACCGCAAAAACGGAAATCCATCACCGCGACCGACGCGTCGATATCGTGAATTTTGCCCGTGCCGCAAACGACGGCCTCAGGAAGTCCGCTTTCTTTTTCGTACTTCTTCAGGCGCTCGGGATATGGCTGAGAGTCGATAAATTTCAACGGGTCGGCCGAACGGACTTTGGCATCCGCTTCCTCGAAGGTGTTTTGGTCAAAGAGCGCGGTGACACGCGCGCGCGCGCCGATCGGGAAATGGTAACCTGATTTCGGAACAACCATCAGGTTATCCTCAAGCTCCTTGTTAAAGACGATCTCGCCGGAGATCGGACATTTCGTCCAGAGCCCCTTGGGGATGTCTTTTTTCTTAACAACAACCGTCGAGTACTTCGGCTTGCTGAATAGCGACATGATGAAAATTAACCGTGGCCAAACGTGACAACGTCCAAATTCATGCAGCCCGCCCGGCGGAGAACGCCCGCGCAGCTGTTAAGGGTTGAACCCGTGGTAAAAACGTCATCGACCAGAATATAATGATGAGCGCTGTTTATGATAGTGCACGGCTTCACTGAAAAGGCATTTTTAAGGTTCGCCCGGCGGGTCTTGCGGTCAAAAGCAGTCTGTGAAACTGTGTCTATCTTACGCTGTATCAACATCTCAACACGAGTATCGTGGCCTGCGACCTCCGCAAAAGCCTCCGCCAGTAATAAAGATTGGTTATACCCCCGCTCCCGCTCCTTTCGGGAATGTAATGGCACCGGGACGAGAATAGCGCCCCTGACGAGCTCCAAGACCCGCGCACAGCGCTTGATCACCGCCTTTATGTCGCCGAGCGCATACAGCCCCCGGTGGTATTTGAGCTCGTGAACGAGGGCCCGCGCAGGCCCTTTGAACAACACGCAGGTCCGGCCCTGGCGAAATGACGGCGAAAGCCCTTCGCAATGCGGACACATCCGTTCGCCCGCCAGCTCGCCATAAAACGGATGCCCGCAAACATAACAGGCCGGTTCAGACACAAAATCGAATTTCTCGGCGCACTTCGTGCAAACGTGCTGGAACTCTCCTGCCTCAACCAATCCGTCGCACGAAACGCAAATCGGCGGAAACGTCACATCGCCCAAATCCCGTGCGAGGCGTTTCAACAACGTCTTCATTTTATGAATACAGCACTTTCACCAAAAAGAGTCCTTGAGGCGGTGCCGTCTGGACGAGTGGCGTCCGTTGCTTCGACTCAAGAATCTCACGGAGCTTCTCCGGAGTCATTTTGCCCTCGCCCACGGCCACGACCGCCCCGACGAGGCTCCTCACCATTTTATACATGAAGCCGTCCGCTTCTGCCGTTATGCGGAGCTGCGGACCTCGGCGAAGTATCTCAAACTTTCGGAGGTCGCGCACAGTATCGTCTTTCGGCGGACCGTTCAGAGCTGAAAATGCCCGAAAATCGTGTTTCCCGCGCAAGACCTCGGTCGCGCTTTTCATCGCGTTCACATCGAGGGGCTTTCCGATCGACCAAGTGTAGGGTCGCGTGAACGGGTCCGCATCACCCAAAAAAATGTGATAGGCGTAGATCTTGCCCGTCGCAGAAAAACGCGAATGAAAATCCGCCTTCACCGGCCGGAGCGATTTCAACTGGATCGCTTGCGGAAGCCCAACGCACAGCGCGGCGCGCAGTTTCTCAGGGCCATGTTTCCAAGACGCATCGAAGTGAAAAACTTGGCCACGCGCGTGAACTCCGGCGTCGGTCCGGCCGCTGGCGTGAATGCGAATGAGCTCTCCGAAGATCTGCTTCAGCCGCACCTCGATGATATCCTGGATCGCGTTTCCGCCGTGCTGACTTTGCCAGCCGGCGAAGTGCGTGCCGTCGTACGCGCACACGCATTTCCAGCGTTGAAGGCCGGGGGTGGATTTTTCCGGCTGCTTTTCCATTACAAAGGCTCCTCGGACGACGGTGGCGGTAACGATTGGTTCAAGAAATCCTGCAGGATGATCGTGGCTGCCCGCGAGTCCACAATCCCACTGGCACGCACGTCGCGCCGCTTCGCTTTGGGAATCGACGCTTCGGCCTCGTACGATGTCAGCCGTTCGTCAACGTAATGGACTGGCAGTCCGAAAGCGTTTCGCAACCGCGTCGCAAAGGCCTCGACTTCCTTGGCTTTAAAACCAACGGAATCGTCCATGTTGTAAGGAAAACCCAATACGAGATCAGTGATACGGCGCGACTTGATCACCGCCGACAGGGACGCCCACCGTTTTTCCAAATCCGTTTCCACCAGTGCTGGCAGCGGAGTAGCCACGCCGATCTCATCGCCGTAGCTAAGGCCGATGCGCTTGGAGCCGTAATCGATGCCTAGGCACCGCATGTGCAGGGCTACAACCAGTGCTTGCCGTCCTTTTCGGCCTCGATGCGTTTGAGCAGCAGCTTGATTTCCTGCGCCTTGGCTTTCGGGGCCACCAGCGTCGCGTCCGCAGTGTGCACCACGATCAAGTCGTCAGCACCAAGCACGGTCAGCAGATGATTCCCCTCGGAGAAAACGATGTTGTTTTTTCCGCCCTCGATCAAAGCGCGTCCACGCGTGACGTTCCCGCTGGCGTCTTTTTCAAAATGCTTCGGCACCGCGGGCCAGGCGCCGACGTCGTCCCAATCGAACGTCGAAGGGAGCACCACCACGTTATTGGATTTCTCCAACAACGCATAATCGACAGAGATTTTCTTCAGCGTCGGGTACGTCTTTTTAAGCACCGGGCCAAGGGGCTTTCGCTTGGCAAGCGCGGCCCGGATCGGCTTGAAACCAGCATCGAGTTCGGACGCGTGTTGCGCCATTGCGGCCTCCACCACCGGAACGCTCCAAACAAACATGCCGGCGTTCCAAACATAGTCGCCACTCGACAGATAAGACTGCGCCGTTTCCAAGTTGGGTTTCTCGACAAAGCGCTTCACCCGGTAAACGGGACAATCTTCAAAATTTCGCCAAGTTTCACCCCGTTGTATATAGCCAAAACCGGTCGCGGGCTCCGTCGGCGCAATCCCAATCGTCACCATCACGGGAGCCGCTTCCGCGGCAGCAAATGCTGCGCGCAAGTCGCGTTGATAGGCCTTCGAGTCGTGAATCACATGGTCTGCGGGCAGCACGGCAAAAATTCCCTGCGGGTCACGCGCGCCCACGATCGCCGCTGCGAGACCGACCGCCGGCGCCGTGTCGCGGCCAACTGGTTCGGCAATAATATTTTCCTTGGGCAGTTTCGCACACACCTCGCGCACCGCCTTTTCTTGGATGGCACTGGTGATCACGAAAATATTTTTCGCCGGAACCAGCGGTTTAATCCGCTCCACCGTTTGAGTCAGCATCGGCTTTTTACCGACAATCGGTAGCAGATGTTTCGGGCGGGCCGCACGGCTCTGCGGCCAAAAACGCTCACCTTTTCCACCTGCGATAATGACGACGAATTTCTGCGGCATAAATTAAAACCCAACCTTTGGCTTCCCTTTTTCCGGAGCGCAACGACTTTTCCATTCCCAACCGTTTAACATGCTTAAACGGCGAGTTCGGGATGACCAGCTGCATACTCGTGGGCAAAATCGATAAACGCCTGCTTCAGGCGCATCGTCGCCGAGTCTGGCCCCACAAAGAAGCGATGCCCGTCGATCATCGAGACGGGTGTAAGGTCTTTCGTGGTCGATAGAAGAAAGCACTCTTGCATGGACGCTAGCTCGGCGGGGAGGATCGTTCTTCCCATAATTGCAATATGAGCTCGCGGCCCGACCTCGCGGATCAAAATTTCGCGTGTAATGCCAGCCAGGATACCAGCCGAAAGCGGAGGTGTCACAACAACGCCGTTTTGTATAAAGCAAATATTCGAGACCGCCGCTTCGGCAATTTCGCCCGATAAATTTGTAATCACCACTTCATCGGCTCCGCGCGCGCGAGCTTCGCGCAGACAGAGAATATTGTTGAGATAATTGCCCGTTTTCCACGCTGGGTTCAGCGCTTCAGGCGGATTACGTCGCAGTTGCGCCACGGAGAGCTGCAGTCCCGCGTTGATTTTTTCCGCTGGAAATAACTTGTTTTCCTGCACCAGAATGACGAACTGCGCCCTATCGGCTAATCCTACATCGAGCCCGATCTGACCGGTGCCGCGCATCACTTGCAGCCGTATGTAGAGATCGTGCGCATTGGGTACGCGGGACCGGAAAGCGGCGACTGTCCTCTTAATCTCGGAGATGGCCGCGGGAGGATTCAACGGCAGGTCTATATACAAGGCTTGCGCGGATCGCGCGAGTCGTTGCCAGTGTTCCTCCCACGCGAATATTACATTTTCGTAGGTACGCCATACTTCATAGACCGCGTCACCATACAAAAATCCACGATTGAGCGGCGAAATGGAAGGCTCGTCTGCCGCATGAAGACGCCCGTCTGTGTTCGCTTGAATGTACGCCTGAGGTGCAGCCATGCCCCTACTCCATTGTCACGCAAACCATCCACTGCAAAGACGAAAAAAGCCCCGGATTGCTACGGGGCTTTGAAATTCGCTTGGTTGAACTCAGCCGCGTTTTTTAACGAGGCCCAGTTCCTTTTTGATATTCTGCACGCTCGGGAGGGAAATACCCAGATCCTTGGCGATCGCCGCACCGGTTTTGCCGGCGTTCACCATCGATTTCACCTCGGATTTGATCTCCGGAGTGATTTTGGCGCGCTTGGCGCGTTTGCCGGCGCGACCTGGGCCTGCGGCTTTCGCCACGCGGCCGCCTGCAGCTTGTTTCAATGCCTTGATAAAGGCAGGCAGGCTCTCAAATCCATATTCAGAAGGCAGCTTTGCAAGTTTCTGCTTTAGCTCCTTGGCGAGGGATTGTTCCAGTGCGGCCACTTTCGCTTTCGCGGCGGCCAGTTCTTTAACAGCATCAGTAACCATAAGAACGCTCACTCAATAATATCCGCCGATAAACGCAAGTGCGTTATTTGATATTCTTATTTAGAATTTTGCCTAAACGTTTTGTAGTGCGATGTATATTCATGTCAAAACGGAAATATGGTGCGTATGCCGGGATTGTATAGGCGCTTCCCTCTATACAACAACTACTAGCAAATCTTTTATTCTCTAGCGTACAGGAAATAAAAAAGGCCGGAAGCTTAAGCTTCCGGCCTTTGGGTAAGAAATTACTCAGATCGTCATGGCGTGATAACCGCCGTCTACGATCAGCTCGTCGCCGGTGATAAACGAGCCGGCATCGCTGGCCAGCAGAAGCGTCGCTCCGATCAGCTCTTTGGCTTCGCCGAACCGTTTCATCGGAGTATGCCCCATGATGGACGCCACGCGGTCAGGGCTCAGGATCTTGCGGTTCTGCTCGGCTGGGAAGAAGCCGGGGACCAGCACGTTGACGCGCACGTTTTTCGTGGCCCATTCCCGTGCTAGGTTGAGCGAAAGGTTATGCACGGCCGCCTTGCTCGCGGAGTAAGTGAAAACGCGTGAGAGAGGCACCACGCCGGACATCGAGCCAAGGTTGATGATCGAACCACCCTGCCCGCGGTCAACGAGGTATTTGCCGAACACTTGGCAACCCAGGAACACGCCTTTTAGATTGATCTTAATAATGCGTTCGAACTCGTCCTCGGCAATATCGGTAAACGGCGTCGCCGAATTTACTCCCGCTCCGTTAACAACGATGTCCACTTTGCCGGATTTCTCGAGAACGGTTTTTAGCAACTGCTCGAGTTCGGTTTTGCTGCTGGCTTCGGTCGGAACGAAATAGGCCTTGCCGCCTGCTGCAGCAATTTTGGCGATGCGCGCGTCGGCTTTTTCTTTGCTGCGACCAACCAGCACGACCTCAGCGCCGGCGCCGGCCATGCCTTCGGCCATCGCGCCGCAAAGTTCGCCGGTGCCGCCGATGACAACAGCGACTTTACCGGTGAGGGAAAACAGTGAATTCAGGTATTCGGGAGTATTCATGGGTGCGGGCAAGAAAGCCATATAACTTGGTTCTGGCAAGGCAAAGCGGACACGAGTCTTGTTTTCATCGGAAGCTTCAACCGAACAATCGCCATTCCGCTTGCGCCAGAGCGGTCCGTGCGACTACTTGAGCCGCATGGGCCGAGTTCCTCTTGAAGACAACTATATCGACGTCATCGCCAAAGCGCAGCACACGCTCGGCATCGACGATCAAGAACTCGCTCGCCGCGCTGCGGTGCAACCTCGCGACATCGCTAAACTCAAGGCTGGCGATTTCGACGAGGCTGTTGCCCGCCGCGTCGCCGCTCACCTTCGCCTGAATCGCGATGCGTTGGTGCGTCTCGCCCGGAAAAAATGGTATCCGGAACAACCGGTGTTTAAAACCGGTTTTGCCGCTTTCAACACCGCCATGGATGACATCACGGTTAATAGTTATGTTATTTGGGACGATCGTTCGCGGCACGCAGCGGCTTTTGATACGGGCGCCACCTGCGAGCCCATGTTGGAATTTGTCCGCGAGTACCGATTGACGGTGCGCTATATTTTTATCACCCACACCCACGAGGACCATATTGCGGATCTCCCGCGTCTCGCGGCAGAAACTCAGGCGGAGGTTTGGGCCAGTGCGCTGGAACCTGTTTCCTATCCAGGTGCAAAAACCTTCGTGGAAAATGCGTTTTTCCACCTCGGTCCTCTGGCAATTAAAACACTTCTGACGTCGGGCCATTCGCGTGGGGGAACGACGTATTATATTACAGGACTTTCGTGGCCGCTCGCGATTGTGGGAGATGCAATATTTTCCTGCTCGATGGGCCGCGGTATCGTTTCGCCTACAGATGCCTTCGAAAACACTCTGAAGAAGATCATCTCGCTGCCCGGCGATACCGTGCTTGCCTGCGGCCACGGTCCGATCACCACCGTTGGCCAGGAAAGGCGCAATAATCCTTTTTTCGTGCGCTAACGAGACGTTTGCAGGAAAGTCCGGGTACTGAAGAAACACTGGCGCGACCGATTGTTTCTTTTTTTGTAACAAATCGGTGGCAATTCCTAAATACTAGATGTGCGCCAGCTGCGAACATCTACAGTATCCTATCTCCACCACCACGCCCGAACCCGCGTTCACTCTATGTTTTTGGCGTGGCACGCGTCTGTAACCGCTCCGTCACTACAGCGCTTCTGCAAATCGCCTACAGTTTTTCACAAAAGCTGTTTTCCACCCAAGGGGGCTACAAGTCGTATATCGACAAGCTTTCGATTACTTTGCACATTGGACCTTGTGGAAGAACAAGCCTCGCCAAAAAAAGCCACCCCCGCCCGTTTCGAGGAAACGCGTTGGAGCATGGTGCTGGCGTCGGCGCAAACCCAAGCGCCAGGCGCCAAGGAGGCACTCGCCCGTCTTTGCCGAACCTATTGGCATCCCCTTTACGCTTTTGTAAGGCGCCGCGGACTCGACCATCACCGCGCCCAGGATGTCATCCAAAATTTCTTTCTTAACCTCATCGAGAGCAAGTCGCTCACCCGCGTCGATCCGCTCAAAGGGCGATTCCGCAGCTATCTGCTCACCTGCCTGCAGCACCACATGGCGAGCGAGGCCGTCAAAAACAACGCTCTTAAGCGCGGCGGCGGCGCAGCCGCGATCTCCATCGATGAAGCGGACGTGGAAAGTAAATTTGAGGCGTCGCACTACTCTCCGCGCGCAGCCGCTGAAGCCATTTTTGAACGTGAGTGGGCGGTCGCAGCCATCGAAGCCGCCCTCGGTCAGCTCGAGGCCGATTTCGCGCGTCGCGGGAAACGTGAAGTGTTCCGCATTCTAAAACCTTTCCTCACCGACGATCAGCCGCTGGGCGCCTATGAAGAAGCCGCCCAAAAATTAGGCCAGCCCGCCGGTACCGTCCGAACCGGTGTCTCCCGCCTACGATCCGACTTCCGCACCCACTTGCGGCGCGAAGTCGCCAAAACCGTCGAGTTCCCCGACCAGATCGACGAGGAAATGCGCCATCTTCGCTCCGTGCTCAGCAACGAAACTGCCGGTTAAAATCCTCCTCCAGCGTCACTCATGACGGAAATCGAACGCACCTGCCCCCGTTGCGGCTTGGTTTTTGCCTCCACCAAACTCGACGGGATCTGCCCTTCCTGTCTCCTTGCCAACACCCTCGATATTGAGGAACGCAACGACGAACACGCGTTCTGGGAAGACGAAGAGCCGAAGACGGCCTTTGGTCGCAGTTTTTCCCACTTCGAGATTATCGAAGAGCTCGGTCGCGGCGGCATGGGCACCGTTTACCGGGCGCGCGATCATGTGACCGGCCGCAGCGTCGCCATTAAAATCCTTCAGGCACACCACCTCGACGAACCAGATCTCATCAAACGGTTCCGGTCCGAAGTGCGCGCCGTCACCAGCCTCGACCATCGCCACATTTTGCCGATCCACGAGGTCGGCGAGCACGACGGCATTCCGTTCTTCAGCATGAAGCTCGCGACGGGCGGTAGCCTCGCGCAACGCCTGCCGGATTTCTTGGGCCATCCGCGCAAAGCCGCCCAACTCGTCGCCAAGATCGCCCGCGGCGTACAGCACGCCCACGAGCACGGCATTCTCCATCGGGACCTTAAACCAGGCAATATCCTCCTCGACGACGCCGGCGAACCTTACGTCTGTGACTTTGGTTTGGCCAAATGGATCGATGACGATCGTCGCCTCACCGTGACCTCCGCCGTGCTCGGTACGCCGCATTACATCGCGCCCGAACAAGCCAGCGGCAAAACACTCACCATCTCCGCCGACATCTACAGCCTCGGCGCCATTCTCTACGAGCTCATGACTGGGCGCCCACCTTTTGTTGGCCAAACCGTCATCGAGACACTGCGCCAAGCTTCCGAGAGCTCCCCAGCCAAACCTTCTTCCATCGTCAACCAAACGCCACGCGACCTCGAGGTCATCTGCATGAAGGCGCTAGAACGCGAACCAGCGAGCAGGTACAAGACGGCCGCCGCCCTCGCCGACGATCTTGAGAACTGGATCGCGGGCCGCCCGATTCGCGCTCGGCCAGTGAGCGCCGCCGAACAACTCTGGCGCTGGGCCCGCCGCAATCCCCTCCCCGCCACGCTCGGCGCGACGCTCGCCGGCGCGATCACGGCGCTCGCCATAGGTGCAACCATCGCCGCCGTCAACATCAACCAAGCCCGTAAACGCGCCGTTGACGCCGAAGCCGACCGCCGCGAACAGCTCTACGCCGCTCTGATCGCCCAAGCCCGTGCCTCGCGCATGACCAACGAAGCCGGCCACCGCACCGAAGCGATTGAAGCGATAAAAAAAGCCGCCGCCATCCGCCCCAGCTTGGAGCTCCGTAACGAAGCGATCGCTGCTTTAACCTTAGTCGACCTCCAAGTCGCCAAGAGTTTCCCCGTGCGTGCAAACAGCGGACAGAGGCTCGCGTTCGACAAAGCCCTTCAGACGGTCGCTGTCGCCAGCGAATCCGGAGAGGTCAGCCTGTTTAGCCTTCGAGATGGCAGCTTACTTAGACCGAACCTTTTCAGCGTCGGACAGCGCGTCCTTGCTCTGATCCACAGCGGCTCCCGATATATCGCGGCACGGTGTGCAGATGGCGGAGTCTACATATTCGAAACCGAAACCGGGCGTCGCGTCGCATACTTTCCCGATCATAAGATCCCGCACTCAATTGGTTTTTCCTCCGATTGTGTATTTTCGGCTGATGAAACGCTGCTCGCTCTCGGCGAAGCAGACGGGGTGAAAATATTCGAGGTGCCAAGTGGCCAGACCATCGCGACCCTGAAGATGGATCAACCCGAACAATGCGCTTTTTCACCCGATGGCAAAATGCTCGCGCTGGGATGCGGCAGCCCGAGTTCGGGAAAGAAGTTTGCTCGCGTTTGGGCGTTCAAGGAAACCGGAGCATTGGTAAATCTTGAAATGCCGGCTGGCACGAGCAGCTTCGCGTGGAGTCCATCCCAGCAGACACTCGCGGTAGGCAGTCTCGATTATTCCATCCACCTGTTTCGCACGTCGGATTGGCAGAATATCGGAACCCTGCAGGGGCACCGCCAGCAAGTCTCCTTTGTCGCTTTTAATCACAGTGGCGAAATGCTCGTTTCAAATGCGTCTGATCGCACACTGCGGCTCTGGGATATTCGCACGATGAGTGAGCTGGTTGAAGCCACCGGGTACCTTAGTGAATCATCTCTTGGGTTCTCTCCCGATGATCGTTTCATTCATACAACGGACTACAAAACCTGCGTCACGCTGATCGAAGTCGTCGGAGCAGACCGCGTGTGTACAGCCTTCGCACCGCCATCAGCGCAGGACCAAATCATCGCCGCCGGAACCTCTTCCTATTCACCCGATTCTCGTCTTCTCGCCACCGCGTCGATCATGAGCATACAAGTTTTCGATGGTAAGAAGAAGACCCGGTTAACAACCCTTTCCAATCTCGATCCTACGCAAAGCTCGCTGCGATTCTTACGCGACGGCAAAACACTCGCCGTGTTGAGGCGCCGGACAGGGTTGTCGCTGTACGACTGTTTCCTAAACGAACCACGACTTACGCTTCAATTGCGCCGTCTCTTCCCACAATGGCAGACCTACGCGTTTGGCAGCGATGCGAATGCGGGGAGCCCTCTTGCCACCCTAACCTCGGAAAGGGATTCAAAAGTAGTAGTTTGGAATTCGGAAACCAATCAGAAGGAGTGCGAACTCACCACAACGTCGGACATAAAAGATGCGTCGCTCAGCCCCGATACGAAATGGTGGATTGCTGTCTACAATAATAAAACCGCCGAAATCCATACGTACCCTGCCGCGCAGAAAGTAACATCGCTTCAAGCAGGTCGGGCAGGAGGTGTAAAGTTTAGCCCTAGTGGGAAATGGATCAGTCTCACTGGTTCGGGCAGTGATCACGTCCTTTGGAATACGGGAACTTGGACCAAAGGGCCCGCTTTACCGGCCGAGGTGGAGGAAAAAACCTCATATGTAGCATTTTCCGCGGATGAAACTCTCCTTGCTGCGAGTTTGCGCGATCAAATCGGACTTGTCTCGCTCCCAGATGGCGCTCTTTTGGCCACTCTGGAGCAGCGCCTCCAGCCGAGCCAATATTACCGCCTTCTTTTTTCGCCCGATCAAACGCAGTTAGCCGCACACGGACCCGACAACTCCCTCGTGATTTGGGACCTCGTCCAAATGCGAAAGCAACTCCGTTCGCTTGGTCTTGATTGGTAACTTTGGCGGGGAAAAACTAAACTAAACAATAATATGCCAGACGACCCAGAAGTTCCGGTAGGCGAAACCTTCCTCCTCCCTCCCAGCGCCAGCGCTGGAGCGGGAAAATCCCTGCCGGGGATTGAGGAAGCGCTCGTTGCAGCTCATATCCTGAAACTGGTCAAGACGCTACCGGCAAAAACGCCCGGTGCCGCCGAGATCAAGGCAGGCGCGATCAAGCTCGCGCACGCCGCAGGAGATAAACTCAGCAAAGCCAAGTAAGATCGAACTCCCATTCGATTCCAGCAAAGGCCGGCCCTCTTCGTGAGCGCCGGCCTTTTTTTGGCTTTCAAAAGATCCGCGCCGACGCTGCCCATGGATAAACCACCGAAAAAAATTTTCAGATTTTCTGAAACAACGGCGCGGAAATTTCGAATACCTATTATGCCAGAGTCAGCTGCAGTTCCAGCTTCAGCTAACACCACTTCCGTTTACGATGAAACTTTTGCAAGATGTCACTTTCGACAGCCTCAGCGCTGTCCGCGAAGAGCTCCGAGAATGGTTCGGCCAAGATGGACGAGCCTCGCTCCACGGGAAATCCCAAAAGGATACCCGCGATCTCCTGCTCTCCATCATCATACATAGTCTGGCCGAAGAACTTAGCGACGTCCGCGTACGCGCTCAAATCCACGCCGCTCTCTCCGAGCTCAGCCGCAAAATCGACGGCGAAAAAGCCCGGTAGGACGAGGCTTCAGCCCATCCGTCTGTCATTTAATAGATTCAAATTCCTGTTGCCGACATCGGATCAACGTGTCGTCTGCCGTCATGAGCTTAGCATGATCCAAGGATCATTCGAGGATCTCCTTAGAACCGGCGGCGCTACTTTCGCGAATCCACCATTTCGCCGAGCTACGGCTGGAAATTTCGCCTCCGCGTGGTGCGAGATCCAAGTTGCCCAATCGAACTAGGCACTGCCACGTAGTCATTAGGCACGACAACACACGTCGCGTCTAAAGCAATTCCTGGAAGAGGCCGCGCGTTCGACCTACTGCTCAGCAAACTTATTCCTGGGAGAAAAAGTCGCGCACGGTCGCGAGCACTTGGTCGCGCGGAATTTCTTGTTCCGAGCGATTGGTGAGGTCACGGATTTTCACCACGCCTTTGGCCAACTCGTCGCCGCCGTAGATCAACGCCAGCTTCGCGCCGGACTCGGCGGCCGCTTTGAACTGCTTGCCGAAAGCGACTTCTTTCATCGGGTACTCGACTTTGTAGCCGGCCGCACGCAACGCATGGATATCGCCAAACGCCGCCAGTCGCTCCTGCGCTCCGCCGATCACAGCATAGACGTCCGGCGCCTGCACGAACGCCGGCATGAGACCGCGCTGCTCGAGCAGCAGCGAAAACGTCATGTCGCCGATCGCGAAGCCCACCGCCGGCAAATCGTTGTAGCCGAGTTTTCCGACGAGATTGTCGTAACGCCCGCCACCGGCCAGCGCGCGCAATTCACCCTTGCGGTCAAACGCCTCGAATACAAAGCCCGTGTAATAGGCCAAACCGCGCACCACCGCCAAGTCGACTTCCACGTACCTGGCCAGGCCCATCGCGCCGAGGTTCGCCAACAACCGGCGCCAATCACCCAAACGCGCGTTAAGCTTTTCTCCGCCGACTGACGCGAGAATCGTTTCCAAGGCGGCGAGGGATTTTACCTGCAGGAACGCGAGGACCTTTTGCTTCAAGGCTTCGTCCAACGCACCGAATTGCTCGCTGTAGCCCTTAAAGGCTTCATCGCCGGACTTTTCGTACTTGTCGACCGCGCTTAGCATGCCGCGGATGCGCGGGTCATCGAGACCAAGCGCCTCCAGGTAATAGAACCAAAGATTCCGATCACTCAGGCGCACGTAGAAGTCCTGCTCGGTCAGCCCGAATGAGCACAAGCATTGCGCGAGAAGCGCGATCAGTTCGGTTTCCGCCTCGATGCCTGGCTCGCCAAAGATATCAGCGTTAAATTGAAAGAAACAGCGCCCGCGGCCCTTTTGCATGCGCTCGTAACGATAGAACTCGGCGATGCTAAACCATTTGATAGGTCTCTTGAGCGCGTTGGCCTTTTCGCCGACCAGACGGCACACCGTCGGCGTCATTTCCGGGCGAAGCGCCACTTCGCGGCCACCTTTGTCGGTGAAGTTGAAAAGCTGCGCCTCGATCTCCTCGCCCGACTTCGTCTTATAGAGCTCGAGCGGCTCCAGCACCGGGGCGTCGTATTCGTTGAAACCGAAAGTGGTGGCGGTCTGTCTCCACAAACGGAAAACATGATTCCGACGCGCGAGGGCGTCGGGATAGAACTCACGGAAACCGGGCAATGTCTGGAACGTAGCCATGGGAGCTGACGAACTTGCGGAGCTGAACCGCAGAGTGCGATTCGAAAATTCGCTTTGGGCCGTGCGCGCACGTGTGACTTCGAAACGCGCAGCCGACTAAAACATGTTCACTGATTGAACTTGGGAAAACGCACCGCCACGCATCTGCGTTTCTCGTGACATCGGCTCCAGACAATAAAAAAGCCGGGCGAAAAAGCCCGGCTTGCGGTAAAGGAAAACGACCTCTGCTTAGAGCTGATTGATATCTAGCTTCTTGAGCAGCTGTTTCAGAATCTTGCCTGATTTGAACTTAACGACGGCGCGTTCCGGAATGACGACTTCGGCTTCCGGTTTGTTCGGATTACGGCCGATGCGGGACTTACGCTTCTGAACCTCTAAAACGCCGAAATTACGCAGCTCGACGTTGCGGCCTTCAGCCAATGCCTTCATTACGATGTCGAGCGTCATTTGAACCGTGGCGACAACTTCCTTTTGCGGGAAGCCTGTCTTTTCATAAATCTCTAGTACGATTTCGCGTTTTGTAAGGTTAGTGGACATGGTGGTTTTCCTTTGTTTAGCTGAATTCAGACGAGCATAAGTAATTTTCAATTCCCGTATTACGTCAACACAGCAGACCGCTTTTTCGTTAAAAAATGAGTGAAAAAGATACACAACACCCCGAAGACCAACTGCCTAAGGAACTCCGGGACGCGCTGAAAGGCATGCCGTTTCGGTCATTTTTCCCCGGCGCAAGTCACTCGGAATCAAAATCTTCTGCTGCAGAAACCGCTTCGGAAAATGAGCGCGAAGAGCAGCTGCAGAAGATCCGCACGTTTAGCCTAAAACCGCGTGAGATCCGCGATCACTTAGATCGTTTTGTGATCCAGCAAAACGAAGCCAAAAAGGTGCTCTCCGTCGCCATCTGCGACCATTACAACCATGTGCGGGATTGCTTGGCGAACTCCGATCTTCGCGAACGCGATTACGCCAAACAGAACATCCTTTTGCTCGGCCCGACGGGCGTCGGGAAAACTTATTTGATGCGCTGCATCGCCCGGCTCATCGGCGTCCCGTTTGTGAAAGCTGACGCCACGAAGTTCTCTGAAACGGGTTACGTCGGCGGCGACGTGGAAGATCTCGTCCGCGATTTGGTGAAAGCTGCGGATGGCGACGTCGAACTCGCGCAGTATGGCATCATCTACATCGACGAAATCGATAAGATCGCCACCGCCTCGAACGCGAGCGGTGGTCGCGATGTCTCCGGTCGCGGCGTGCAGATCAACTTGTTGAAGCTGATGGAGGAAACCGACGTCAACCTCCAAAGCCAGACCGATCTCGCGGCGCAGATGCAGGCGATGTTCGAGATGCAGCGCAGCGGCAAACCGCGTAAGCGCACGATCAATACGCGGCACATCTTGTTCATTGTGAGCGGTGCTTTCGACAAACTCGCGGAACAGGTCAAACGCCGGATCCAGAGCAGCCACATCGGCTTTGGCGCGGCCGGGAAAGAACGTGTGAATTCCGACAGCGATTACCTTCGCCTCGTTCAATCGCGCGACATCATCGATTACGGAATGGAGCCGGAGTTTGTCGGACGCTTGCCCGTGCGCGTCGCCTGCCAGCCGCTAATGCCGTCCGATCTGGAGAAAATTCTACTGACTTCGGAAGGAAGCATTCTGGCGCAGTACCGCGCGGACTTTGCGGGTTATGGTATCGATTTTGAAATTACACCGGAGGCGGTCACGGAAGTGGCGAAGCGAGCGCACGCTGAAAACACGGGGGCGCGCGGCTTGATGACCGTGCTCGAACGCGTTTTCCGCGATTTCAAATTCGAGCTTCCCTCCACCGGTATCAAAAGCTTTCGCGTCGACGGGCCGACGGTGGCGACTCCAAACGATACGCTCATGCGCATGCTCCAGGACAACGCGCTTCGCCAAAAAGATGTCTTGCGGGCTGAGGTAGCCGCGTTCGCGGAGCGTTTTCAGCAAGATCACGGGTTCGAGCTGGTCTTCGATGAGAGCGCCATTTTGGCGCTAATCGAGGAAAGCTTAGCCACCGACAGGACAATCCGCGCACTGTGCGAAACCAAGTTCCGCGATTTTCATCACGGATTAAAACTTCTTGTTAAGGAAGGAGATGATAAACGTTTCGAGATCACCCGGGCGGTCATCGAGAACCCGGATAAGACGCTTTCGCAATGGGTGGTCGAGCGCTTTAAGAAGACGACGCCTTAAGCGAAAAGCAGGCATTTTGCGGGAAAGCCGCTTTTGGCTGGTGCAGTCAGGCTGACTCCTTTGCAATCCCCGTCCCTCTGCCAGCACCCATGCCGGATCCTGTCGCCGTTAATTCCATGTTCGCCCGCATCGCGCGTCGTTACGACGTCGCGAATCATCTGCTCAGTCTGGGCGTGGATATTTGGTGGCGAAAGAAACTCGTCCAAGCGGTGAAAGCCGCCGAGCCTCGCGCGATTTTGGATCTGGCGACCGGTAGCGGCGATGTGGCGTTTGCATTGAGCCGCAAGCTTCCTGAGCAAGTGCAGATCCTCGGAATGGACTTTTGCCAGCCGATGCTCGATGAGGCAGAGATCAAAAAAGCGTCGAGCCATTATGCGAACGTCACCTTTCAACAAGGCGACGCGATGAACCTTGCGCTCGCCGACAACTCGTACGACGCGGTCACAATTTCGTTCGGGCTGCGCAACATGAGCGATCTGCGGAAATCGCTCGTCGAGATGCGACGTGTGCTTCAACCCGGCGGCCGGGCTTTCGTGTTGGAGTTTTCTCAACCCGCGCGCTGGTTCCGATCGCTTTATTATTTTTATATCCGCCGGATTTTGCCGCGCTTCGCACATCTCGTCACGGGAGACAGAGAGGCTTACGTCTATTTAAACGAAACGATCGAGCAGTTCCCTGATCGAGAGGCGCTCAGCGCGGAGATTCATGCCGCCGGTTTTTCCTCAGTGAAAGCGCGCAGCATGAGCTTTGGCATCGTGGCGCTCCACGAGGCGATTAAATAAACGAACCACCTCGGCTGGTATAAGCTGGCGCGGACCGCCGTTTTTCAGCTAAAAGATTTTCCGCAACCGCACGTGCTTTGTGCGTTCGGGTTTTTTATTTCGAAGCCTTTGCCGTGAAGGCCGTCATCGAAATCAATCGAGGAACCGTTTAGGTATGCCAAACTGGTCGGGTCCATGATGACGTCCACGCCTTCAGATTGAAACTGCACGTCATCGGTCTTCGGCTCGTCGAACGACATGCCGTACTGAAAACCCGAGCAGCCGCCAGACTCCACGAAAACACGCAAACGCTTTTGTGGAGCGTTGAGCTCGTTTTGCATGGAACGAACTTGTGCGGCAGCACGAGTACTGAGCGAGATCATGCGGCAAAGTGTGATCGAAGAGCGCCCTGTCAAGGGACCGTGAAAAATTACAGCAATTTTCGTGCTAGGTCGCATTTGCGCACTTGCCACAATGCAAGCCGTTCATTTTCCTTCCGGTTAGTGGCGTCCCTAAAACATATCTTCAACGAGCTTCACTACGAGCTGACGCGGAAAATCGCAGAAGGCGGTATGGGCGTTGTTTACGAAGCGGTGCAGCGCGGCGCCGGCAACTTCCGAAAGAATGTCGCCGTAAAACTGATTCGCGAAGAGTACTCCACCATCCCGGAATTCCAGAAAAATTTTATCGGTGAAGCACGCCTCGTCGCGGACCTGATTCACACGAACATCGTTCAGACCTATCACCTCGGCCAGGTCGGCGGGCAATATTTCATGGTCATGGAATTTGTTCGCGGCGTACACCTCGAACAGTTCTTGGAACGTCACCGTGTATTGAAACGGCAGATACCGGTCGATATTGCGGCCTTTATCATTTCTCGCGTCGCTCGCGGCTTGGCCTACGCGCATCAGAAGTGCGACGTCGAAGGGCGCCACCTGAATATTGTCCATCGCGACATCGGTCCCAAAAACGTCCTGATCGCATACGAAGGCGACGTGAAGCTGACCGACTTCGGCATCGCGAAAGCACTGGACCTGATGTACAACGAAGAAGGCAAGGTCATCGCGGGCAAAGACGAATACCTTTCTCCCGAACAAGCCAGCTACGCCGTCACGGACGCGCGCGCAGATCTTTTCCCGCTCGGAATCGTGCTGACGGAGCTGTTGTTGGGCCGAAATATTTTCCGTTCCGCTGACCGTTTGGAATCGCGCCGCAACATCCTGACGTTGCCCATCCCCAAGTTCAGCACGTTGCGCCCGGAGATCGATCCTCGTTTGGAAGCCATCATTCAGAAAGCGCTGCAGCGCGACCGTGACAAACGTTACCAGACCGCTGCCGAAATGCTCACCGATTTGGAAGTTTACCTCTACAGCGACCGCTACGGCCCCACCAATGAAAAACTCGGCGTTTACCTCCGAGAATTGATGGACCACCGCGAACCGGGCGTGCCGCCTCCACAGCTTTCTAGATCCCCCGCCCCGGCCTCCTGATGCATCACCATACTGCCATCACTAAAGACCATGAGCGGACCCGGATTTAGCCAAGATCTCCGACAGCGCCAGACACAGTCGCTGGTGCTCGCGCCGCAGTTGCGGCAGTCGTTGAAAATTCTTCAGGTCGCCGCGCTCGACCTGCGCTCAGTCATTCAGGAGGAATTGCAAAGCAATCCGACGCTCGAGGAACTCCCGATGGAAGGCGTCAGCCTCGATCGCGAACAGTCGGAAAAGTCTAAAGACTCCGGAGACTCCAACGACTCCGCAGATCATCGCGAAGAAATGGATTTTTCCAAAGAGTTCGAAATACTCACCAAGCTCGACGAAGATTGGCGTGATCACATGGCGCAGGCCGGCGGGAACCAGCCGTACACCTCGGAGGACGCCGAAAAACGTCAGCATTTTTTCGATTCGCTCGTAAGCGAAACGTCGCTTCAGGAGCACCTCATGCGACAGGCCGAACTAGCCGACATGCCACCACAGGTGCACGAAGCGATGAAATACCTGGTCGGCAGCCTCGATGACCGGGGATTTCTCACGCAGTCGGCCGCCGACATCGCGTTGCAGACCAGCCTGCCGCTCGAAGCGGTTCAGCAGGCCATCAAACTTCTTAAGACGTTCGATCCACCCGGAATCGGCTGCGAAGATCTCGAAGACTGTCTCCTCCAGCAGTTGATCGCCAAAGGGCGCAGCGACTCGCTCGCGTCGCGGATTGTGCGCGACCATTTCCAGCTGCTGTCGCGCCGCCGCATCCCTGAAATCGCGCGCAAACTGGGTGCCCACATGGACGACGTGCAGGTGGCGATTGAGGAAATCGGCACGCTCGATCCCGCGCCCGGACGCCGTTTCGCCGAGGACAGCAACCGCGTCGTCGTTCCCGACGTGACCGTCGAGAAGGACGGCGATGAATGGAAGATTCACCTCAACAACGACTATATTCCGCGTCTCCGGATTTCGAATACCTACCGTGAGCTTATCGCCAAAGGCACGCTTTCAAAGCAGGAGCGCGATTACCTGCGCGAGCGCATGCGCTCAGGTAAGTTTTTGATCAACTCGATCGAGCAGCGCCAGCAGACGATCGAGCGCATCACACGCGAGATCATCAAGGTGCAGGTCGACTTCTTTGAGGAAGGGGTTTCGAAGCTGAAGCCGCTCACGATGACCCAGATTGCGGACGCCGTCGGCGTTCACGAGACGACTGTGAGCCGCGCGATCGCCAACAAATACATTCGGACGCCCCACGGCGTATTCGATTTCAAATATTTCTTCACGCCCGGCTACCAGAACGACGCTGGCGCCGCCGTTTCCAACACGAGCGTAAAGGAAATGATCAACGACCTGATCGCCGGTGAAGACCGCAGCCAGCCACTCAGCGATCAGGAAATCGTTGGCAAGCTTCAGGAAAAGGGCATCAACATCGCCCGCCGCACCGTGGCCAAATACCGCGAAGAGCTCGGCTTGCTGCCAAGCAATTTGCGACGCGACTATACCTGAGCTGTTCGGTATTTCGCAATTCTGACAGAATGGACAAAATGGTCAGAATCTTCAGAGTCTATTCGGTCACTTCTGTTCATTCTGCATAGAAACAGAAAATCTGCTTTGCCCCATTTCCTGAGTTCCTGAATTCCAGATTAAAACAGAATTCGTTGGCGTCCGCGTCGGGTTTTCCTTATCTCACGCACCAATGTCTTCCGAAATCGTTACCCTCCCCCACAGCGAAATTCCCAAGGCTTGGTACAATGTACTCGCCGATCTGCCGACGCCGCTCGCTCCGCCGCTCCATCCCGCCACGGGCAAGCCGCTCGCCCCGGAAGACCTCGCGCCGATTTTTCCGAAGGCTCTGATCGAGCAGGAAATGAGCGGTGAGAAGTGGATCGAGATCCCGGCCGAAGTGCGCGAGCAGTATAAGATCTGGCGCCCTACGCCGCTCGTGCGTGCGGTTCGCCTTGAGAAGGCACTCAAAACCAATTGCCGTATCTATTTTAAAAACGAGAGCATCAGCCCGGCCGGTAGCCACAAGCTGAATACCGCCCTGGCCCAGGCCTATTACAACAAGAAGGAAGGCGTCACGCGCGTCACTACGGAAACCGGCGCCGGCCAGTGGGGTTCCTCGATGGCGTTTGCCTGTCAGTTGTTCGGCCTTGAGTGCGTAATTTACATGGTGAAATCGAGCTATCACCAGAAGCCGTACCGTCGTTCTTTGATGAATATTTGGGGCGGAAAAGTTTTTGCCTCGCCCACCGACAAGACCAACGCCGGCCGCGCGATCCTCGCAAAAGATCCCAATACGCCTGGCTCGCTCGGCATAGCGATCTCCGAAGCCGTCGAAGACGCCGCCACGAGCAAGAACACGAAGTACACGCTCGGTTCCGTCCTCAACCACGTCATACTCCACCAAAGTGTCGTCGGCCTCGAGACCAAAAAGCAGTTGGAGATCGCCGGCGAAAAACCGGACACGCTGATCGGCTGCGTTGGCGGTGGCAGTAATTTCGGCGGTTTTGCTTTTCCCTTCCTGCCGGAGAAGCTCTCGACCAACAAAAATCTTCGCATCGTCGCGGTCGAGCCTTCCGCGTGCCCGTCGCTTACGAAGGGCGTCTACGCTTACGACTACGGCGATACCGCCAAGCTCACACCGCTCGTGAAAATGTTTACACTGGGCCACACCTTCGTTCCCGAGGGCATCCACGCGGGCGGCCTGCGCTACCACGGCACGGCTCCGATCGTCGCCCATCTGGCCGACCTCAAGCTCATCGAGTCCGTCGCCATCACACAGAATACGGTTTTTGCCGGTGCGCTTCAGTTCGCTCGAACCGAAGGCTTTGTTCCGGCGCCAGAGACTTCACACGCGATCGCCGCAACGATTGCGGAAGCCAAGAAAAACGACGGCAAGTGCATCGTCATGTGCTACAGCGGCCACGGCCACTTCGACATGGCGGCCTACGACGCGCATCTTTCTGGAGTGCTCGAGGACTACGAGCATCCGGAGGAAAAGATCGCCGAGGCGCTCCACCATTTACCCAAGGTATAACTTTCTGCCACCCACAAGCCGCGCGATCTGCGCGGCTTTTTTATGCGCCATCACCGGCGCAGCTGGAAATCTCGGCTCTCTGCTGAGTCGGCATTTGCTCGCGAACAGCCAGCACGATTTGCGCCTGTTGATTCACAACCGTGAGGTGCCGCCAGACCTGCGCGAGCAGGCGCGTGCCCCTTCGTTTCGCTGCGATCTGGCGAATCCAGAAAGCTTTTCACCTGCACTCGCAGGTGCCGACTGCGTTGTTCATTTTGCCGGCGTGCTTTTCCAAGCCAATCCGGAGCGCTTTCTTCCGATCACGAATACGCAGTACTTCACTAACCTTCTCGAAACGGCAATCGCCAACAAAGTCCGACGCATCATCCTGATCAGTTTTCCACACGTTGAGGGCGAGTCCACTCCCGAGAAACCTGCTACCGGTAAACTCGACGGCGCACCTTCGTCCGCGCACGCTCGCACGCGATTGGAGGAAGAGAAACTTCTTTTCGAAGCCGGCCAACGCGACGGCTTAGAGGCTGTTTC
Source organism: Nibricoccus sp. (assembly GCA_047600805.1). Lineage (GTDB taxonomy): Bacteria > Verrucomicrobiota > Verrucomicrobiia > Opitutales > Opitutaceae > JADKHC01. The sequence goes on along the minus strand of JASGKG010000001.1, from coordinate 1,293,002 downwards.
GCTGCGGGTCGGCATGGTTTACGGCCGCGGCATTTTGATGATCGATGCGGCACGATGGCTGGCTCAACGCCACCTCTTCGGCGTTTGGAAGAATCCTACGTGGATCCATCTGATCTCGACCGACGACTTCCTGGCGGCCACTGCCGTAGCGGCAACCAACCACGGTATCCAAGGCATTTATCACTTGGGCGACGAAGGACGCCAGACGCTGCAGGAGTTTCTAGACTTGGCTTGTAGTGTTTGGAACACGCGCCGGCCCTGGCGTCTGCCGCTCGGCGTGATCTATTTTGCCGCACAGATTTGTGAGTGGGCCTCGCAACTCTTGCACACGCGTTCAGCCTTGACGCGCGATTTCATCACCATCGGGCGCTGTTCCTACTACGGCGACACTCACCGTATGCGCACGGAGTTGTTGCCTAAATTAAAACACCCGACGCTGAAAGACGGCCTTCACACGCTTTGAAGCCGAACCAACGAAAAAGCGTCAAAATACGTCGAGCATCGCTTTCAGATCAGGATCTTTGGCCCATTCGTCTTCGAAGCGTTTATCGAGCTTGATCGCCCGTTTCAGCCGTTTGTTGGCCGTGATCAAATCTCCCAGCAGGCACGCATAACACGCCAAATTGTAGTGCAAGATGGCGTTCTTGTGACCGTGTTCTTTTTCAGCACGCAGGAGAATGTCTTGAGCTTCTTTGATCTTGTGGAGTTCCCGGAGCGCGTAGGCCCACGAAATCCAGATCTGCTCGTCCTCGGGTGAGCTCGGCGCAATTTGTTCCGCGAGTTCTACGGCTTGCTTCCAGCGTTTCGCTTCCATGTGCAGATCAACCCAGACCCGCCGGACCGCGAGCGAGTCGCGCTCTTCGCCTTCAATGTTTTCGAGCTCAGTCGTGGCATCAGCGACGAGCCCCAACTCAATGTAGCCCCGCGCATATTCCAGATGTTTACGCGTCGATATGGTCGAACGTGGTTTCAACGCGAAGAGCGAAAAACGTCGGCCAGCTATTTGCACGCACAAACATCTCTCGGCTTACACGATTTCGCCGATGATCGCTTAGTGAAAATCGAGCCAGAACAACACGCGCGGGAGTACGTGCAAATTTCCCAGAAGGAGCCAAAACCACGGGCTTCTGGAGTTGGAGCGCGCGAGCAACACGTTAAATGCAAGGTGCATCGGCAACACGTGTCGTGTCACCGTATAAAACGCTTCCCACGTCGACCAACCGAGGCACAGGCCTAAAATTCCGCTGAGGATTCCCCACCGCCAGAGCGGATCGTCGATTCGGCGGTGTTTCAGAAGAAAAACCACTTGCGTGAGAACAGCCACGACCAAAAAGCCGCACTGGACTGCCGGGTGCAGGAAAAAGTCTCCGACTCCCGCGACCGGCCGCGCGGAAAGGTGTGTGAAGATCTCCCGCACGCGCGCGCCCAAGCCTGAAAACGGCGTCCCGAGATTTCCTCCGTCGACACCGGCTCCGCCACCGCCAAACCGGAAGTGAAGCGACAACATCCAAAGCGCCAGCGGGGCCACCGCCACAGCGCCATCTATTAACCACTTCCTCGCGTTGCCGCGAAATTGCGCGACTTCTCCCGCCCGACTCGGCCACGCGAGCAGAGTCGTTTCGCGCCCCAGCCCCGCAAGGCCTAACAAAAGCGCACCGGTAATTCCAGGCACGCCGATCGCCCAAAACGCTAGCAAAAATGCAGGTAAATCAGGCAGCGCACGGCTGGCCGATTCTATGGCTCCAGGCCCTAACACGATGGCGCAAAACGCTACGATCGCCATCACGCTGTTTTCCAAACGCAGTGTTCGCCACGCCATGACACCCAACGCGAGCCACGCGGCCAAATTGATCTGTGGATACACCCACAAAAGGAACCGACCGTGCCCACCGCCGCTCAACAGCCAAGCCACAGCAGGAAACAGAACTCGGCGACCGCGAACCGTCACGTTGTCCAAAGCCGCCTGCGTTTCAGGTTTCCTCAACAGCGGATCTGTCGACTGTTGAACGTAAAACTGCCCATCGAAACCCGGGCCGGGGAAAGTCACTCGCTTCTCCTCGCGCAGCGTCGGAACCACCACGCTCTCGAAATCACTGCCAAATCGAATTAGCGCCGTCAAATCGCCATATTTCAGCACGCACCGAACATATCCGTGCAGCACAACGAACAGCACCAAACCAGCAGCTCCCCACCAAAACCATTTGTACTGCCGTCCGCGCGCAGGTCTCTGCAACGAAGCTACGTCAACGGATGTTTCTTTCGGCTGGTCGGGCACGCCGCAGTTAAAAAGTGCGCGAATAATTTTCACAACTGCATTTACAAACCTCAGGCGCACGATTTTCAGAGGAGAATGGCTGGTGGTGCGGCGCGTAATTTTCCATTGATTTTTACGGTCTGCAAAAAACTCGTGCTTGAAATTATTCGCGAGGCCCCCTAACCGCTCGCCTCCCATGAAGTCTCTTGTTATCGCCGAGAAGCCCTCCGTCGCAGCCGATCTCGCCCGGGCTCTTGGCAAAATCCCCAAGAAAGGTGACTGGTTTGAAAACGACGAGTACGTGATCTCCTCGGCCGTCGGTCACTTGGTGGAGCTCCTCATGCCCGAGGATATCGACAAGAAAAAATACGGCTTCTGGCGCCTCGAGACACTGCCGATCATTCCCGAAAAATTTGAGCTCAAGCCGATCGATGCCTCCAAAGATCGTTTCGCTTTGTTGAAAAAGCTCCTCGCCCGAAAAGACATTGATCAAGTGATCAACGCCTGTGACGCCGGGCGCGAGGGTGAACTGATCTTCGCCTATATATATCAGCTGACGAAATCGAAGCTTCCGGTGAAACGCGCCTGGATGCAGACGATGACCACCGGCGGTATTCAAGAAGCATTTAAAAATCTCCGCGACGGGTCACAACTCGCTGGCCTGGCCGACGCCGCGCGTTGCCGCAGCGAAAGCGATTGGCTGATCGGCATCAACGGCACCCGTGCCATCACCAAGCGCATGTTCGGCTCCCGTGCTGGCAACGTCGCCTCAGTCGGCCGCGTGCAAACGCCCACGCTCGCCATCGTCTTCGCCCGCGAATTGGAAATCCGGAATTTCAAACCGCGCGGCTATTGGCGCATCACCGCCAATTTCGAAGTCGCGAAAGGCCGTTATGAAGGCGTCTACCAGCGTCCGAATTTCAAGAAGGCCGAAAACGACGAGCACGATCGCATCGATCGCATCTGGGACAAAGCCGCCGCCGAGGCCGTCATGGCCGCGTGCCAGGGCAACCCGCCCGCCGTCGTTACCGAGGAGAAAAAGGCCGCAACGCAAGCTTCGCCACGCCTCTACGATCTCACCACACTCCAGCGCGAGGCCAACAACCGCTTCGGTCTTCCCGCTCGCCGCACGCTCCAGATTGCGCAGGCTCTCTACGAGCGGCACAAGATGATCACCTATCCGCGTACCGATTCGCGGGCGCTGCCTGAGGACTACATTCCAACGGTGAAGAATACGCTCGGCGCTCTCGAGGGCGACCTCGGCGAACACGCGAAAAAGGTTCTGACGGAAGGTTGGGTTCGTCCAAACAAACGCATTTTCAACAACGCGCAGATCTCCGACCACTTCGCCATCATCCCGACTGGTTCCGAGTACAAGAACCTCGATGAAATGGAGGCCAAGGTGTACGACATGATCGCGCGGCGCTTCGTCGCGACGTTTTATCCCTCCGCCGAATTCGACGTGACCACGCGCCTCAGCACGATTGGCGGTCAGCATCAGTTCAAGACCGAAGGCAAAGTCCTGACGTCACCCGGCTGGCTCGCCGTCTACGGTAAATCGGCTGCGGCCTCCCAAGAAACCGGCGCGCCGATGCCGGCCGAGGGCTCCGAGGGCAAAGTCCTCCCACCACTCTCCGCACCCGACGGCCAGCCGCCCAAAGCCAAAACTGTTTCCGCCGAGCTTCACAGTGAGACCACAAAACCGCCTCCGCGTTACACAGAAGCCACGCTGCTCTCCGCGATGGAAGGCGCCGGCAAGCTCGTCGACGACGAGGAACTCGCCGAAGCCATGAAAGAGCGCGGCCTGGGTACGCCCGCTACCCGAGCTGATACGATCGACGGCCTGATCAATCAAAAATACATCGAACGCGCCCAACGCGAACTTGTTCCTACCACCAAGGCCGAGTCGCTGCTGGAATTCCTGACCGCCATCAAAGCCGAGGAGCTAACCAAGCCCGACATGACCGGCCAGTGGGAATACAAGCTCCGCCAGATGGAGCACGGCAAATTTGACCGGACCACGTTCATGCAGCATATCATCGATGCCACAAAAGGCATCGTTGATCGCACGAAAACGTTTGAAGAAGACATGTCCACCGCTCGTACGACGGACATTGTCTCGCCGACCGACGGCAAGCCGATGCTCGAAACGCTGCGTGCCTACAAATCCCAGGACGGCGTGCTCTCGGTTTACAAGGTCATGACCGGCCGCAAGCTTGAAGAGTCGGAAATTCGTCAACTCGTGGTCGCCGGCGAAATTGGTCCTTTGGACGGTTTTGTTTCGCCGCGTACGGGCAATCGTTTTCCTGCCAAACTCCGCATCGTTGTGGACCCCAAGGACGAGGCGAAAAAGAAGGTCGAACTCGATTTCGGCAACAAGGTCGAGATGTCCACGCTCGAACCCTTCTGGACTGATCCGAAAACCGGCGCCGAATTTTGTGAAGCGCCAACCAAGTACGTCGTCCGCGAACGCGACGGCGAGGGGTGGAAGGAAGTTTTTGCGTTCCCGCGCCTGCTCTGCAAACGCACGATGACACGCGAGGAAGCGATCACCTGTTACACCACGGGCAAGTCGCCGTTGATCGAGGATTTCACCTCCAAGTTCGGCAAGCCTTTCAAGGCCTTCCTCGTGAAAAGCGGCGCGAAAGCCACGTTCGAATTTCCACCGCGCGAACCTCGCGCGCCGAAGGTCGACAAAGACGGCAAGCCCATCGCCCGCAAAGCAAAGGCTCCGCTCGATTTGACCAAGGCAGCCAAGGTCGGCGTGAGCAAAGTACACGATGCCGACCTCTTCAAAACGCCCGAGGCGTACGTGGTCGCAAAACCCTCCGGCGACGGTGGCCAACGCGCCGTTTTCGAACTCAAAAGCCCGCTCTGCCAAAAGGAAATTCCTGCTGACGAAGTGCTCCGACTTCTCGAGGACGGAAAAACCAGCCTGATCGAAGGTTTCGTCTCGAAGCGCGGCTCAAACTTCAGCGCCTACCTAACGCTTTCGAAGGACAAGAAGAAGGCGGAATTCGAGTTCCCCCCGCGATAAGGGCTTTTAGTCACAGTTGGTTCGCAACCTTTGCGCATCTCGTTACGTCTGATCCGTTGTGAATCAACGGCTCAAGACTACCCTTCTCATTTTCTTTGTTCTCACGACGCTCGGCGTCGGAATTCTCGCGTGGCAACAACAGCGCAGCCTTAACGCCCTGAGTAAACCAAGCGGGTCGGCCGACGATTCTGCGGACCTGCGCAAACGTTTAGCCGATGCCGAACAGCGCGCTCACTCGTTGCAAAACGAGCTCGACGCACTTAAAGCTAAACAGACCTCAGAAGAAAACGCCGGTGACGAACCACCGCCGCCGGGAGAAAACGACGACCGTCGTGGTCGCTTCCGCGGACGTGGTCCTGAAGCATTCGCCGCATTGATGAACGATCCCAAGTTCGTCGCCCTCATGAATAGTCGGGACAGAATGCTGCTCGATTCGCGCTATGCCTCGCTTTTCAAGAGCCTGTTGCAGAACGGCAAGATCACACCCGAACAGCTTGAAACCTTCAAAAATTTACTCGTTGAACGGCAAAACACGATGCGCGACGTGATGATTTCAGCACGCGAACAGGGCCTCAATGATCGCAGTCAAATCAACCAGCTGGTGAAACAGGCCGAAGCCGAACTTGATGCACAGCTCCAATCGACCTTGGGCGCTGACGGCTACGCTCAGTTCCAGCAGTACGAAAAAACCGCTCCTCAGCGAGGCTTGGTCAATCAGCTTTCGCAGAGCCTCAGCTACACTCATCCACTGACCGACGCGCAAGCTGAACAACTCGTCCAGATTCTCGCGGCCAACTCAACCTCGAACGGCCAAGGCGGCGGACGCCGTGGCGAGTTCGCGATCGGCGGCTTTGCAGTCGGCCCAGGCGGTATGATGGGCGGCGGAACGACGATCACGGATATGACGATTTCCCAAGCGAGTACTGTGCTCTCCGCAGACCAATTGAAGGCGCTTCAAAATATCCAAGCTCAGCAAACCGCGCAGCGGGAACTCATGCAGTCGATGCGTAACGCTCGCCCGTCCACGAGTTCCGGAACTCAAGGGTCCGCCACCAACGCAGGCCCCGCCACTGCGGCGAAATAGACGGCTCACTTGCGCCCACAAAGGCGCTGCGCAGATTTTGGCATTCTATTGTGCGAGCATAAAAAGCTCTTGTCGCTGCCCTATTTGGGTCGCTAGCGTCAACCTTCGGCATATCTCATCACGCTTATGATCGTTACCACTGCGCAACTGTTCAAACACGCCTACGGCAAGTACGCCATCGGCGCTTACAATATCAATAACGCCGAGCAAGCCATGGGCCTTTTCCGCGGCTGCATCGCATCGAAGGCTCCCTTCATCATCCAGATTTCGAAAGGTGCGCGCAAGTACACCGACAAGAAGATGCTTGAGGCCATCATCCGCGCCGCTGACGGTGTCTTCCCGGAAGCCATTTTCGCCGTTCACCTGGACCACGGTGACGAAGAAACCTGCTACGATTGCATTAACTCCGGTTTCTACAGCTCCGTCATGATCGACGCTTCGCACGATCCGTTCGACAAGAACGTCGAGATCACCAAGCGCGTCGTCGATGCCGCTCACAAGAAGGGCATCTCCGTTGAAGCTGAACTCGGCCAGCTCGGTGGCGTCGAAGAAGACGTCAAAGTTGAGGACGGCCACGCCACCCTCACCAACCCGGAAGAAGCCAAGAAATTCATCCAGCTCACCGGTTGTGACTCCCTCGCTTGTGCGATCGGCACCAGCCACGGCGCTTTCAAGTTCAAGGGCAAACAGTCCCTGCACTTCGATGTGCTGAAGAAGATCATGGACCTCGTCCCCGGCTTCCCGCTGGTCATGCACGGTTCGTCCTCCGTTCCGCAGGATGAAGTCGCTCGCATCAACGCCGCTGGCGGCAAAATCGCTGGCTCCATGGGCGTCGACGTGAACGAATACCTGCCCGCCGCCAAGCTCGGCGTCACCAAGATCAACATCGACACCGACGGCCGTCTCGTTTGGACCCGCGTTCACCGCGAGTTCTTCCGCGACAAGCCCGCCGAATTCGACTTCCGCCCGGCCGGCAAGATTTACATGGACGAATACGCCAAGTTCATCGCCAGCCGCAACAAGCTCCTCGGCTCCGAGGGCCAGCTCGATAGCCTGCGCGCTTCGCTCAAGAAGTAAGCCTTTTCCAGCGATCATCGCTTCAAAGCGCGGCCCTCACCGGTCGCGCTTTTTTATTTCCCCTTAACAACCGGGAGCTTGCGGGAATCACCGCCGACGCCAAACCTCGGCTAAGGAGGAATCCTTTACATGCGCAACCCCGGCTTTCGAATCATCCCATTGGCACTGAGTTTCATCATCACGGCGGCCGTCTGTTTACGCGGTGATGAGTTGCCAGCTAAACTTACACCAGGAACAAAGCTTTCGAGCCTGGTGATTGGGCAGACAACTTATTCCAACGTGACAATTCGCTCGGTGTCTCCGCGCAGCGCGATGATCTCTCACGAAGGCGGGATGAAATCCCTGCTCCTGCGCGACCTGCCGGCAGACCTTCAACAACGTTTCGGCTATAATCCAGAGGCCGACCGTGCCGAAGACGCGAAAGTGAAAGCCGCGCAATCCGCCGCCGAGAATAAACAAAAAGAACGTATCGCCGCGGCTCGAACCACACGCGCGAACGCCGAGAATAAAGACACGAAAATCGACGACGTCATCCGCACATTCGGCCAACCGCCCACGATCAAAGAGGCCGTCGATTTCCGGCCCAAGCTCCGCGATTACGGTTTGTGGGTGAAAGACCAAGGCGCACGCGCGAGTTGCTCTGTCTTCGCGATTGTTTCCGCCATCGAATACGAAAATGCCGAGCTCACCGGCAAGCCCGAGCGCTTCTCCGAAGAATATCTCATTTGGGCAACAGCCAAAACGCTCGGCCACAGCGGTTCGCAAGCGCCGGAGGTAACCGACGATCCGAGGCAGCTCGACATGGGTTTCACTCTGCAGGAAGTGGTGACGGCTGTACGCAGCTACGGCACGCTTCCACGCGGTCGAATGCCGAATCGTATGGCTGGTACAATTCCGGAACCTTCTGCTGAGTTACAAAACGAGGCACGCACGGCTCATCGCGTGACCGTGCATGCCATTCCCGGACACGACGGCGGGTCAGTCCTGGCGAACGCCATCCATGCGCTCAACGCGGGCTACCCCGTGCCGATTGGCATACGTTGGGTAAAAGGCCGTCACACCTGGCGCACCGGCTTCCTCGACAAACAAACCCCCGACGAAGACAGCGGTCATGCCGTCACTTTGGTGGGGTACAAATGTGAAACCGGCAAAATCGAGGACACGGTCTTCACGTTTAAAAATTCCTGGGGCGCGAACTGGGGCGTCGATGGCTACGGCTACGCGACGTACTATTTCCTTTCGCAAAATCTCCACGCCGCCGCGTTGCTCGAAATCACCACGAACTAGCGTGGCGCAGGGTCTTTCTTCGCTGAACGAAACGGCTCGCGTGCGACGAGCATCGGCATCGGCTTGGAAAGCAACGCGTCGCCTGGCGCGAGCGGAAAACCGCGCAGGAAGTCTGACACCGGCAGCATTTTTCCGCCGGGGCGTTGAAGCCTCAGAAGTTTGAGTTGGCCGTCGCCTGCTTGGATAACCAAGTCGCCCGCCTCGGCTTTCACTACCGCTCCTGGCTGACTTTGAGCCGACGCCATCACAGCTTCAACCAGACCGATTTTGATGTGCTGTCCGCTCATCTCGACCGAACATGACGGCCACGGGAAAAGGCCGTTGATACGTGCAGCGAGCACTTTGGCTGGCGCGGTAAAATCGAGCGAGCCGTCCTCCTTCGTCAGCTTACGGCAAAACGTCGCCGACGAATCCTCCTGCGGCGTGAAGACCAGCGTACCGTCGCGCAACTTCTCCAGGTTTCGCACGACGAGCGGTACGCAGGCCGCGGCAAGCTTTGCCTCAACTTCGATGGCGGTGTCATGCTTGTCGATAACAACACGTTCGACATCGGCGACCGGCCCGGCATCGAGCCTACGCACAATCCGCATCAGCGACACGCCCGTTTCGCTCTCACCGTTGGCGATAGCCGTTTGAATCGGCGAGGCACCGCGATATTTAGGCAATAGCGATGCGTGCAAGTTAATCATCCCCAGCCGCGGCGTCGCGATGAAATCGTCACGCAGGATATGACCGTAAGCCATCACAAGCCCTACGTCGGCGTTCAGCGTCGCGAGTTGCAAGCGCACGTCCTCGGTGAGCTTTCCCGGTTGAAATACTGGAATGTTCTTTGCCAGCGCCCAAGTCTTGATCGCGTTCGCGGTGATCTTTTGCCCGCGACCGACGGGCTTGTCGGGCTGGGTAAAAACGCCAACGACCTCAACTATCGCGCCGCCCTCGCCTGCGAGCCAATTCAACAACGGCAACGCAATGGAGTCCGATCCGAGAAAAACGATGCGAAGCGGCGACATAATTTATCTGGAAGCCGGAACTCTTGAAGAATGGATGATTTTCCCAGAGTTCCTGAGTTCCAGATTAAAATAATCTCAGTCCTCCAGCGTGTGCGACGGAAAATCGTCGTCGCCGGCGAGTTCCTTCTCTTCACGCTTTTTCCACTTCGGCACGAAGACTTCCTGTTTGTCTTCGTCGGAGGTTGGCATCGGGCGGACCCCGTCTTTGTAGCGGTCTTTACCGACCAGATCGAAGTAGATCGGGCAACCGCCCAAATCGAATTCTTCCACCAAACCAGCTTCGAGATATCGACGATAGCTTTCGGTTAGCTTTTCCTCGCGATTGCAGAACAAGCGAACACGGAACGGCCGGTTGCCGGTCTGTGTCGCGTAGTACACGCGGAAACGACGGCCCCGAACAGCCGGCGGTGGTGTGCGCTCGGCCAAATAAGCGATGATCTTGTTCAACTTCGCAGTTGGGATCTTTGTGTCTTGGACGCGGTTTAGCTTTACCGCAGCGTTGAGCATGCGATCGATTTCGTAATCGCTGAGCGCCGAAACGAAAATCAACGGCGAGCCCGGCGTGAAGAAAAGCCGGTCGAAAAGCGCTTTCTCATATTTCTCGCGGTACTCGCGCTCGCTTTTAAAACCAATAATGCCTTCCGGCTGCGCAAACGCCTTGTGAACGAGATCCCATTTGTTCACCACGACCACGATCGGTTTGCGCTCCTTGATCGCCTCACCCGCGATAGCTTTGTCCTGCTGGGTGACGCCTTCGATCGCATCCAGCACGAGGAAGACCACGTCCGCTTTTTGGATGGCATCGAGCGAGCGTAAACGGGAAAAATATTCGACCGGCGAGGCGAGCTTGGTGGAAGCTTTGATGCCTGCGGTATCGATCAGTTTAAAAGGATACATTTTCCCGTTTCGTCCCTTGAACTCGAAGGGCACTTCGACCGAGTCGCGCGTGGTGCCCGGGACGTCGCTCACGATGAGCCGGTCGCTTTGCAGCAGGCGGTTGCTGAGGGACGATTTGCCGACGTTGGGTCGACCCACAAAACAGACACAAAGCGGATCGGCGGCGGTCTTGGCGGCCGGGTCGATCTCAGGCGCAGGCCCCAGCTTTGCAAGAATCGCCTCCCGCAAATAGTCTTCGCCGCGCCCGTGTTCGGCCGAGACGCGCAATGGTTCGCCAAGGCCGAGTTTGTAGACGTCGGCTAGTTCGATTTTGTCGTCGCCGAAGTCCGCCTTGTTGATGACGAGCAAAATGTTTTTGCCGCTGCGTCGCAGGCTGCCGGCGATTCGTTCATCGATCGCGGAGATGCCCGACAGTCCGTCGACCACGAACAGTATCAGATCCGAGGTTTCGATCGCGAACTGAACCTGTTGTTCAGACGCCTTGATGATGTCGCCGCGCGTGGCGCCTTCTTTCAGGCCGAGGCCGCCGGTGTCGAGCAGCGTATAACCGCCCTCGGCGATCTCGGTCGAGATGACATCGCGGGTGATGCCCGGTTGGTCGTGAACAATGGAAATGCGTTTCCGCGCCAGTCGGTTAAAAAGGCGGCTTTTGCCGACATTCGGTCGGCCGACGATGGCAACGGTGCGTGACATAAAATGAGTAGTGAGGAGCGAGTATCGTGTAGCGAGTAGGAAATCAATTTCTCGATTCTCGCTACTCGCTAAGCGCTTCTGGTCAGCGGCGCATGCCGCTGACGTACCGCTCGATGCGGTTGCAGGCCTCAATGAGATGATCGTAGCTGGTGGCGAAGCAGGCGCGGACGTGCCCACGGCCGTTTTCACCAAACGCTGCGCCCGGAACGACGGCGACTTTCTCCTTTTCGAGCAGGCCCACAGCGAAGTCTTTTTCGTTTTGGCCGGTGGAAGTGACGTCGGGGAACGCGTAGAACGAACCGCGCGGCGAGTGGCACTTGATGCCGATCTCGTTGAAACGGCGCACCACCAAATCGCGGCGTCGATGATACTGCTCGCGCATCTTGAGCACGCTGTCCCAGCCGCGTTGCAGCGCTTCGATGGCGGCTTCCTGAGCCATGATCGAGGCGCACATCATCGCGTACTGGTGCACTTTCATCATCGCGTCGATCAGCACCGCCGGGCCGCAAGCATAACCAATACGCCAGCCGGTCATCGCGAACGCCTTCGAAAATCCGTGCAGGAAAATCGTGCGCTCGGCCATTCCCGGGAAACTGGCGATGCTCGTGTGCGTGCCGTCGAAGGTGAGCTCCGAATAAATTTCGTCGCTGAAAACGAGCAGGTCTTTCTCGCGGCAAAAGTCCGCGATCTTTTGCAATTGCTCGCGTGTGCACGTGCCGCCTGTCGGATTGCACGGCAGATTCAGCATCAGAATTTTTGCACCGGGTTGCCAAGCCGCGCGCAGGGCCTCAGCGGTGAGCGCAAAATTATCCTTGGCGAAAGTCGGCACGGCGATCCCCTGTCCGTGCACGAGCGTGATGCTCGGGTGGTACGAGACATAGCACGGCTGGTGAAACATCACTTTGTCGCCGGGGTTGCAGAACGCGCGGAACGCGATGTCGAGCGCCTCGCTCACGCCCACGGTCACGATGATCTGGTCCTCGGGCCGGTAGCTGACGCTGAAATGATCTTCGACGTACTTCGAAATAGCGCGGCGGAGTTCGATCAGGCCGAGGTTCGAGGTGTAGTAGGTTTTGCCGCGTTCGAGTGCGAAGATCGCAGCTTCGCGGATATGCCACGGCGTCACGAAATCCGGTTCGCCCACGCCAAGGGAAATCACGTCCTGGCCTTTCATTTTCGCGACAAGTTCGAAGAAGTCGCGAATGCCGCTCTTGGGCAACGTGGCCACGTGGCCCGCCACCCAACGTTTAGGGTCGGTGCTCATGGTTGTTTCTCCTGTCTAGAGGTTAAGGAACAACGTTGAGCCGCGTGCTCGGCGCTTCACCGGTACCAAGGAGGAAACCTTGGTCCTTGTAGCAGCGGAGCATGAAATGTGTCGAAGTCGACAGCACGCCTTCGATCGTCGAAAGACGTTCAGAGACGAAGCTCGCGACTTTCTGCAGCGACGGGCCTTTGACGAAAACGAGCAGGTCATAACCACCTGACATCAGGTAGCAGGACTCGACTTCATCGAACCGCGCGATGCGCTCGGCCAGGCGGTTAAAACCGCCGCCGCGCTCCGGCGTGATCTTCACTTCGATGACCGCGTGAACCGTGCTGGCTGCTGCTGCTTCGTTCGAGAGATCGAGCACCGGACGCCAGCCGAGGAAGATTTTATCTTTCTTCAACTGTTCCAGGTGCTGGTTCACTTCGGCCTCAGGCAAGCCCGTGATCTGCGCCATTTGGGCAGTCGTGAGGCTCTGGCCTTCGAGTAACAGCTTGAGAACAGGGTTCATAGGAACGGCGTTTATCGATAAAACAGAAGCCTTTGACGAGAACGTTTTTTGTCTGCGTAAACAGCCCGCCCAATGGGCAGCCAGTACAGCCAGGAGGCGGTTTAGCTCGTTGGATGAGTTAAGTTCCTGCGAAAACGGCCGATCTGTGCCCTCACAGGACTATGAACATACTGGTGGCAGACGATGACCAAGGCTGCGTTTGCCTGATGCAAGAGGTGCTGGAACTCATCACCGATGTTGCTGTGATCACCGCCTACGATGGCGCCGAAGCCTGGTGGTGGCTCACCCATCCCGACCTGAAATACACCTTGGCGATCCTCGATGTAAAAATGCCGAAGGTCGACGGCTTCGCCCTCGTCTCCCGCATACGGCAAACGCAAACGCTCGCAACCTTGCCAGTCCTAATGTGCACAGGAGTGATCGATCGGCGCCTCATCAGCCGTGCCGCCCAGCTCAAGATCATCGAGTATATGATCAAGCCCTTCAGCCCCGAGACGCTCCTCGAGAAGGTCGAAGCGCAACTCCCCATGCGCAGCGGCCGCACTGTAAAGATCACCTGACCGCCGCCGTTTCATAAGCTGAGTGCAGATATCGACGAGGCGACGTAACACGCTCCTCCGGCCCCGAGCCGTTGCTCACCAACGGCAAAATATGCATAGCATTGGGCGTTGCTAGTGGTTTGGCATTTTCAATACTCCCTCTGCGTGGGCGCTCACGAAAGCCACAGAAACCACCCGCCCCCCACTGCAAAATCGCTCAGCTTTCCATCAGCCATCACCACTCTGCCGATTCCCTTCTCTTGGGTGATGCCAGGGAGGGGTTTGCTAACGGTGCCCTTTTAAAGGCCGGTCTCGGCACTCTCTCAGGGGTGCTGGGATTGCTACTCAACAGATAGCTCAGGACTCGCCTAATTCCTCGGCTCCGAACTTACCAGTAGGTCCAAACGAAAGTGATCGAGCTCATGAAACGGGTTAAATCGATCTCATTTGCAACATTGACCGCGCTGACTGCTCTGCAGGCGGGCTGTCACTACTTGCTCTGGGCGGAAGGCCAGACGCGCTCGTATGCTTTCGACGGCGTCGAGGTGACTAAAAACGATATCGACCAAATCGTTATCGGCACGACCACCCAGGCAGAAGTGATTTCGCTCTTGGAACACAACGGCCTCAATAAACCGACCTGGTACTGGCCCGAGTTCCGCACGCGCGTGTACACATGGCTGGTCGTTTCCGGACCACGCAGTGGCCATCCCGACATTCGCTTAAGGAGCGGGTTAAAATACTATTTGTCCTATCGTGAGGAAGCACGCGGTCTCTGCGTCTGTTTTGACAAAGGCGGACGCGTCTCCGCTTGCTCGCTGCTGGTCGCAGCCACACGCGAAGACCTCGAGAAAAGGGCCCGTCGCTGGGCCGCGGTCGCTGCGAGGGTTAGCGAGAATCAATATCCATAGCTGGACTCAATAGCACGCCATCGATGCAATCTCACGGGCGTCGTTCAACGCGCATGGGACCGCGCGTGCCACCCTCCTTACTTCGGCGTTGAGCGTTGAATGCTCAGCGTTGAGCGTTCGCGGCGCAGCCGCGCTCACTTATGATCCCACGGCAGTTCGATTTTCAGGCGGGGGTGTTCCCAGACTTTGAAAAGGTCGAACATTTTGCCAGGGTTCAGAATTCCGTTTGGATCTAGCGCTTGTTTCACCGCGCGCATGGCTTTGATCTGCGCGGGCGAATGTTGCAGCGCGAGAAATGGCGTCTTCGCCAGGCCGATTCCGTGCTCGCCGGATATCGCTCCGTCGAGTTTCACCACACCGGCCATCAGCTCGCCCACGGCTTTTTCCGCGCGCAAATATTCTTCGCGATTTTCTCGGTGATACATGATGTTCACGTGCAAGTTACCATCGGCAAGATGTCCGAAGGTCGGGATCGGCAGGCGCGAGCTCTTGCGGAGCTTGTCGAGAAACACGATGAACTTCTCGTAGTTTTTCAGCGGGACAACGATGTCCTCGTTCAGCTTCGAATCGCCGAGCGCGAACATCGCGGATGAGCATTTGCGGCGCACCGTCCAAAGTTCCTCGGCCTCGGCGCGGTCGGCCGCTTCACGAAACGCCGCGGTGTGCTGCTGCGCCCAGGAAAGCACGGCGGTTTTCGACGCCGCGAGTTCCGCCACGGAGCCGGCGAGTTCGAGGAGAATCACCGGGCGGCCTGCTTGTCCCTTGAAAACAGTTTGGCCAGTTTTAGCCTCGGCACATTGCACGGCATAGCGGTCAAGAAACTCGCAGATGGCGGGCTGAACACGCTGAGCGAAGAGCACGCGAATAGCTTTGAACGCCGCGATCTCGTCTTCGAACGCCGTGAGCAGCGTCCAGCGCGCCGCCGGCAGCGGCACGAGTTTCAACGTCGCTTCCGTGACAACGCCGAGCATGCCTTCAGCGCCGATCCAGAGATCGCGCAGATTGAAACCGGCAGAAAATTTCTTCGTCGCCCTGCCCCACTCGACGTATTCGCCGGTCGGGAGAAAGCCTTTGAGCGCGAGCACGAAATCGCGCGTCACGCCGTATTTGCCGCCGTGCATGCCGCCGGCGTTGCAGGCGATGTTGCCGCCGATCGTGCAGTATTGTTTCGACGCCGGATCCGCTGGATAGAACCAACCCGCCGCTTCCGCAGCCGCGTGAATCTGTGCGACATTCGCGCCCGCCTGCACATGGGCCATGCCGGCTTCGGCGTCGATTTCGATTTTATTCCACTTCGAAACGTCGAGCACCCAACCGCCTTTGATCGGCGAACCGGAGCCGGTGAGCGAAGTACCGCCGCCGCGAACAGTGACCGGCACGCCGTGTTTGTTCGCAAGCACGAGCACGGCCTCAATATCGGCGTTTTTCTTCGGCGAAATCACCGCCTCGGGCAGAAACGAGAGTTTGCTGCCGTCAAATGACGCGCGGAACAGCGCGTCATCAGACGTGGCGACGCGAGTACCGAGATGGCGAACGAGTTGGGCGGTGGCCTTGGCGAACGGAGTGGGTTTTGCTTTCAATGAAACGTCAGAGTGGAAAGGGAAAACGTTGCGAGGAAGCCGGCATTGGCAAGAGGCAAACCACACACGGCCAGTACAGCGACCGCCGGGAAAAACCTCAGGGCTGACACGTCATCCCGTTCGCCTCGACTCGGTGGAGGTCGCGCCCGCCTTAAAAAAAGAACCCGCACTTTCGTGCGGGCTCTTCGTTCAAGAAATCTAAACCGGAAGTGAGCGCTTCGTTCGCTTAGCCAATGACCAGATTTTCGCCGGTCATCTCGGCGGGCTTGGGCAAGCCCATGAGCGCGAGCACGGTCGGGGCGATATCCGCCAGACGGCCACCCGTGCGCATCTTGGTTTTACCTGCGGCGAACTTGTCGCCAACGACAAAAACCTCGACGAGGTTGAGCGTGTGCGCGGTGTGCGGGCCGTTGGTTGTGTTGTCCCACATCTGCTCGGCATTGCCGTGGTCAGCGCAAACGAGTGCTTGTCCACCCATCTTCGCAACAGCCGCGAGGAGTTCGCCGCAACCGATATCCGTCGCTTCGACAGCCTTCACAACCGCGGGCAGATTGCCGGTGTGGCCGACCATGTCGGGATTCGCGTAATTCACGACGATCAAACCGTACTTGCCGGAGAGAATCGCTTCTTTCGCCGCCTTCGTCACCTCGAGTGACGACATCTCGGGTTGCATGTCGTAGGTCGCGACTTTCGGGCTGGCCGGGCAGGCGCGATCTTCACCGGGGAATGGATCTTTGTTGTAGTTGTTGAAAAAGAACGTCACGTGCGGGTTCTTCTCGGTCTCGGCGCAGCGGAACTGATTGATACCGGCGTCGGAAACGACCTTGCCGAGGATGTTTTTCAGCTTCTCGGGCTTTGGCGAAACAATGTGCACCGGCAAACCCGACTCGTACTCGGTCATCGTCGCGTAGTAGAGGTCGAGTTTCTCGCCGCGGTCGAACTCCTTAAAACCGTCGATCACGAAAGCCTTGGTGATTTCGCGCGGCCGGTCGCCACGGTAATTGTAGAAGAGCACGGAATCGCCATTCGCGAAGGTCGCGAGGGGTTTGCCATCGGCGCCGAGGACCCACGTCGGGAGAACGAACTCGTCGCCCTTCTGGGAATCGCTGATCGGCTTGTCGTAGTACTGCTGCACAGCCGCGACGGCGGACTTCGCGGTCGCTTCGGCCTTTTTGCCGGTGAGCATGTAGTAGGCTTTGGATACGCGGTCCCAACGGTTATCGCGGTCCATCACCCAGAAACGTCCGCAAACGCTAGCGATCTTGCCCACGCCGATCTTGGCGGCCTGTTCCTCAACCTGCTGCACATAGCCAAGGCCACTCGTCGGCGGCGTGTCGCGTCCGTCGGTGAAGGCGTGGATGAAAACATTCTTCACGCCGTCTTCCTTGGCCTGGCGGAGGATGCCGTAAAGGTGTTCGAGCATGCCGTGCACGCCGGCGTCGGAGACGATGCCCATCAGGTGCAGCTTCGCGTTCGGGTTGGCTTTCACGCGCGCGATCGCTTCCTTCCAAACAGCATTGGTCGCAAGACGTTTCTCCGAGAAGAGCTTGTTTAGGCGAACCAACTCCTGGTCCACAATGCGGCCGGCGCCGATATTCTCGTGGCCGACTTCGCTGTTGCCCATCACGCCGTCGGGAAGACCGACATCGAGGCCGCTGGCTTTGACGAGCGCGAACGGATATTTCGCATGCAACATGTCGTCGCAGGGAACCTTGGCCTGCTTGACGGCGTTATACTTGTCTTGGGACGGATCGGGGTTCTTACCCCAACCATCGCGGATGACGAGGAGGACGGGTTTGCGCGGAGTGCTCATAAATTCAAAAGGAAAAGGCATGACGCGACTTGGCCACGGGCGAAAGACGAAAATTAAGCTCTCCTGATAGTATTCACCGGCATCATTCCCATGGTTAAAATTCTGCGCGGGCGTGTCGAAATTGGCAGCAAGCTTGCTAGAGATTCATGGAAGAAACGAAAGGCACGCATGACGCTCATAATTCGAGATCAGCTGGTTAACCCGCCAACTTGGTTCGCCTCCTTTCGGGATTTGACGCTCTACTGCAACGTATTCCTCCACCTTGAGATCGTCGTCGAATCCGACGCGGTCGATTCCTACTACCGCTGGATCAAACCGCGCGGCGGCATGGATTTCATTGAGGATTTCGTGCGGCCGGGCACCGAAGACGGCGTTCGGTTGGACATCGAACACAGTTTCCCGCGAACCATCGTGACAGATAGGATCGCCCCGGAAAATGTTCACCGCTTGATCGCACAAATCCAAAGCCTGCGCGCAGCGTGATGACGGCGAATTTTTTGACGCAAAGAACGCAAAGAAGCACAGAGCGGAGATTCAAACCGAACACCTGAAGGAGCGTTGTTCCTAATCGAGAACTACACACTCTCACCAAAGAATGATCGTGATTCAGACCTTTGCGCGCTTTGCGATCTTTTCGTTGAGAAATCCGCCTTAATCTCAGCCGCTCAGCTAAACTTCTCGTTCACCAACGTCCGCACTTCGTCGAGCCACGCGGCGCGTTGTTCGGGCTTGCTGACGATGACCGACGAGAAGCTTCGCCGAACCACTGGCACGCCACAAAGGCCAAACACGACCTTGCACCAATGCGCTTCAAGCGGATCGCCGTAAACTTTGCGGTCCACTTCGTCCGGCGTGTTCGCCGTCGTGAACACCACCGCCGCTTTCGCTTTCAAAAGACCTTCCGGACGCGCCCCGCCCTTCCCGTCTGGAACAAAACGATACGCCCGACCGGGTCGCAGCACGCGATCGACCCAGCCACACAGCATCGCCGGTGGACGACTCCAGTAGTTCGGATGCACGATCACGATCCCGTCGGCTTGTTCGATCTCGCGACAGTGTTGTTCGATCATTGGCGGCAACACCGCATCGCGCGCGAGTTCTGCGGCGGTGTAAATCGGGTCAAAATTCTCCGCGTACAGATCATGCACGGTCACGTTGGCACCGCGCGCCCGCAGCGTTTCGGCTGCAGCCGCGGCAATCGCGTGATTAAAACTTCCGGCGGAGGGATGTCCGAGGATAATTGAAACGTTCACGCCTTCTTTAACTGCGAAGACCGCCGAAAGTGTACACGCCAAAACCTGCGCACTTCTTGGCGAAGATGATGCGGACGGTTTGGGCAAGCATCGGGATTGCGTTGCGGTAACCGCTTTGGACGGCGAGCCAATCTGGCGACGCCGGGCTCGGCTAAACAAGAACCTGGGACAGGCACGGGCTGTTTGCATCCACAACTGAAATAGAAAGTCGAAGCGGCTCGATTTTTAGTTCTTCTGCGTTGGTCGGCGTGGTCTCGCCCTTTTCTTGCCGACGCGCTGCGACGGCGTTCGCTCACGCTTCGATCCTGGACCACCAGCCGGGCTCTCTTTTGGCGCTGGGCGGGACTGCTGCAACGACTTCGGCCTTCGCTGCACACGATTTGGGCTGATTTGTGCGGACTTCGCCCTGTTTTGCACGCGTTTTGGCCCCTTGGCGCAGATGTGACCTCATCTGCGCGTACTTTGGGGTGATTTGCACGTGCTTTGGCCCCGTTTGGATGGACTTTTAGATTGTCTGCACCTGCTTCGGGGTCGTTTGTACGAGCTTCGGAGTCGATTGACCGAGGTTTCGGATAATCTGCACTCACTTTGAGGTCGTTTGACCGAACTTTGGGCTCGTTTGTACAAGGTTTGTGATCGTCTGTACGGACTTTTGGGTCCTCTACACCCACTTTGGGGCCGCCTGCACGCACCTTGTTTGCATCTGCGCTCACTTTGAGGTGGTCTGCGCGCACTTCAGCCTCGTCCGCGCACACTTTGAGGCTGTCTGCACGCACTTTTACCTCGCCTGCGCACACTTTTACCTCGCCTGCGCACACTTTTGCCTCGCCTGCGCACACTTTTGCCTCGTCTGACGCAGCCGCTGAGCCGTCTGCCGAGACCTTGGATGCGATTTGTGCAACCTCGGACCCGTTTGAAACAGCCCGGGAGGCGTCTGCACTCACTTCGGATACGACTGCACAGGTCACGGACAACCCCCGGACCGCTGCGGCTACGATAGAGCGAGCTCCGCGTTACTTCACCCTGACCGTGACCTTTCACACCGCGGCTCTCGTCGAAGACACGACGCCGTATTTTTGCTTTTCATTCTGGAGCGGACCGGTAGGTTGGGCACCTTTCTTGTCCGAACACACACTCCACCAAATCCACACCTAAACACATCCCTATGAGCAACAGCCTCAAAATCCGTCAGGACGGCGCCCTCGATTTCCTTTCCCTCGGTGCGCTTGTTCATCGTCTCGATCCCGGCATCATCCCCTTCCGCAAGGCCAACCACTGCGACATCCATGTCAGCGGCGGCGAGTTCAACGTCTCGGCCAACCTTTCGGACTGCTTCCGTTTGAACACCGGTGTCGCGACCGCGATGGTGGATTATCCGATCGGCGACTTGATCGCTGAACGCGTGCGTGCGATGGGCGTGAAGCCGTTCTACAAAAAATTCAAACACGACGGCGTGCGCGGCCCGAACATGGCCACCGTTTACTCCGATCGCGGCCAGGGCGTGCGCGCTCCGGTGGTGTTCTATAACCGTTCCAACGAAGCCGCCGGCCAGCTCAAGAAGGGCGACTTCGACTGGAATCAGATTTTCGGCCAAGGCGTTCGCTGGTTCCACAGCGGCGGTATTTTCGCAGCGCTTTCTGAAACGACCGGCGAACTGATCGTCGAGGCCATGCAGGCCGCCAAGAAGGCCGGCGCCATCACCTCGTTTGACCTCAACTATCGCCAGAAGCTCTGGGACATCTGGGGCGGCCAGTCCAAGGCCCTCGATGTGCTCGGCCGCATCGTGCAACACGTCGACGTACTCGTCGGCAACGAAGAAGACCTCCAGAAGGGCCTCGGCATCGAAGGCCAGGACGTCGAGTCGAAGTCGAAGCTCGATCCGACCGCATTCTACGCCGTCATCGAGAAGGCGACCAAGAAATTCCCGAATGTGAAGGCCGTTGCGACGACGTTGCGTGAAGTTCACTCGACCAATCGCCACACCTGGGGCGCAGTTGCATGGGTCGACGGCAAAACCTACCAATCCCCGATGTGCGAACTCGACGTAGTCGATCGCGTCGGCGGCGGTGACGGTTACGCGGCCGGCTTCTTCTACGGCCTGCTCTCCGGCGCTTCCGAACAAGAAGCGGTCAACCTCGGTTGGTCGCACGGCGCGTTGCTCACGACCTTCCCTGGCGACACGACGATGGCGACGGTCGAACAAGTGAAGGCGTTCGCGAAAGGCGGCTCCGCCCGCATCCAGCGCTAAAATAGAAACGTCGAGCGAGAAGCGAGAGTTGAGCAAGAATCCACCCGTTGCAATTGGCCCGGGTTTGATTCGAGCCTAAATTCCCTCTTCTCGCTTTTTTTATTCACGCTTTCCGCTACTCAATTCTCGCTCCTAAAACCATGCTTTACTTCGAACGCGGCTCCCCTACCGACAAACTCTCCGTTGAAGACTTGCGCGCTGGCGTCAACGCGGCGCTCGCCAAGATCGGCCCGCGCAAACGCGTGCTCGCGATCCCGCCCGACTTCACGCGTTTCCACTCTCAAGCCGGCATGCTCACGCGCCTCGCCTACGACGCGCTCGGCGACAAACTCGTCGACATCCTTCCCGCCCTCGGCACGCACTCGCCGATGACAAGCGAGCAGATTCACGAAATGTTCCCCGGCGTGCCCGAGTCGCTCTTCCGCGTGCACAACTGGCGCACTGGCATCACGACCGTCGGCACCGTGCCGGCTGAATTCGTGAAAGAAGTTTCCGAAGGCGCCGTCGATTTTCCCTGGCCTGCGCAAGTGGCCAACCTACTCGCCACCGGCAAGCACGACCTCGTCCTTTCCATCGGCCAAGTGGTTCCCCACGAAGTCATCGGCATGGCGAACTACAACAAAAACATTTTCGTCGGCACCGGCGGCCAGGAAGGCATCAACAAAAGCCACTTCGTCGGCGCCGCTTACGGCATGGAGCGCATGATGGGCCGCGCGAACACGCCCGTGCGCAAGATCCTCAACTACGCCGGCGAGAAATTCACTTCGCACCTGCCGATCGTTTACGTTCACACCGTCGTGGGACGCGGCGAAGACGGCAAACTGCACGTGCGCGGGCTCTTCATCGGTGACGATGCCGAAGTGTTCAACAAGGCGGCTAAACTTTCGCTAGAGGTAAACTTCGAGATGCTCGACGTGCAGCTCGACAAGGTCGTCGTTTACCTCGATCCGTCGGAGTTCAAGAGCACGTGGCTCGGCAACAAGGCCGTTTACCGCACGCGCATGGCCATGGCCGACAAGGGCGAACTCATCATCCTCGCTCCCGGTTTGAAAGAGTTCGGCGAGGACCACGAGATCGACCGCCTCATCCGCAAATACGGTTACAAAGGCACGCCCAACACGCTCGCCCAGACAAAGGCCAATCCGGAGCTGCAAAACAACCTGAGCGCCGCCGCGCACTTGATCCACGGCTCGAGCGAAGGCCGTTTCAACATCACCTACTGCCCGGGCCACCTGACGCAGCAGGAAATCGAGAGCGTCGGTTTCAAATACGCCGACCTCAAGACGATGACCGCGCGTTACAATCCCGCAAAGCTCAAGGACGGCTGGAACGTCGGCGCTGATGGCGAAAAGTTCTTCTACATCTCAAATCCCGCGCTCGGCCTTTGGGCCTACCGCGGAAGATTCGAGAAGTAACGGAATCTCCAGCATATCGTTCTCAAGCCGCGGCCTTCACCGCGGCTTTTCTTTTGCGTGCTTATCGGCTGAGGTTTGGCGCCCACCCGCCCGTATGGTTTTCCCTAATCGGTAATCGCTTCAAAGGAGCGCAATTACGCAATCGACGCTTCTTTGGAGGGAATTCGATCCGCGCGCGGCCCTCCCGATTTCGAGGGTAAACACCTCAAGTAGCAAAGAATTGCGTCGATATCAAATGAGCCCATTCTCCCTCAACGTACTTACGCAGTTTCCGTCTGCTTTTAGGTTCCGCTTTTTCGCCCCAACCGCTTTCATGGCCGCCCACGAAAAAAACCGCCGCATACTCGTCATCGACGACAACCACGCCATTCACGAGGACTTCGTGCGAATTTTGCGACCCCGAGATGATTCGAAGAAAGGTTTGGACGCACTTGAGAAGGAGCTGTTTGGCGCCGTGAGCCGTGCGCCGTTTGTCGACGAAAATTTCTACCAACTCGACTCCGCCTACCAAGGACTCGAGGGCATCGAGAAAGTATCGCGGGCGATCGAAGCTCAAAGGCCGTATGCGATGGCTTTTGTCGATGTGCGCATGCCGCCCGGCATCGACGGCATCGAGACGTTGGAGCGGATCTGGAAAATCGATCCCGACATGCAAGCCGTGCTCTGCACCGCCTATTCCGATTATTCCTGGGAAGAGGTTATCAAGCGGTTGGGCATGAGTGACCGCCTGCTGATCCTCAAGAAACCTTTCGACAACATCGAAGTCCGCCAGATGGCCAACACGCTCACTGAAAAGTGGTCGCTGTTGCAGCAAACGCGGATTCGCCTGCAAGGTCTTGAACAAGCCGTGGCTGAACGCACCGCCGAGTTGATGGACATCAATCGGAAACTCTCTTCCGAGATCATTGAAAGAACCAATATCGAGGTGGAACTCCTGAAGGCGAAGGATGCCGCCGAAGCCGCCAATGAGGCGAAGAGCATGTTCCTCGCGAACATGAGCCACGAGGTTCGCACGCCGCTCAACGGGATCATCGGCATGGGCGATCTGCTCCTCCAAACCGACCTTTCGAATCTGCAACGCGACTTTGTCCAAACGCTCTGCAACAGCGGCGAAACACTGCTGACGGTCGTGAACGAAATTCTCGACTTCTCCAAGATCGAGGCCGGAAAAGTCGCGCTCGAAAAAGTGGATTTCCTCCTTTCCGAAGTCGTTCACGCAGCGCTCGACGTTCACGCGCAATCCGCGGCGAAAAAAAATCTGGAGCTCGCCTTTCTCGTCGAACCCGAAGTACCGAACCGTTTGCACGGCGACCCGCTGCGGTTGCGCCAGGTTCTCTTCAACCTGATCGGCAACGCGGTCAAGTTCACCGACCTCGGCGAAGTTTTTCTGCACGTGTTTCTCGAACGGTTTAACGAGGACAATTTCATCCTGCGGTTCGAGATCTCGGATACCGGCATCGGCATATCCAAGAAAATCCAGGAGACGCTGTTCCAACCCTTCACGCAGGCCGACAATTCGACCAGCCGCAAATACGGCGGCACCGGCCTTGGCCTCGCGATTTGCAAACGCCTCGTCGAGATGATGGGCGGCCAGATCGGCGTCAAAGCCGAACCTGAAAAAGGAAGCAAATTCTGGTTCAACGTTCAACTCCAGCGAGCCACCGCGGCCGCAACCAGCGCCGCACCCTTCGCCATTCCCGTGAAGCGCGCGTTGATCGTCGACGACAACGAAACCAACCGCAAGGTGCTGCACCACCAGCTGACTTACCGGCACGTGCCCCACGACGCCGTTGAGAACGGGCCGGCCGCGCTCGCCGCGTTGAAGCACGCGTACCTCGAAGATCTCCCCTACGATTTGGTTTTGCTGGACTACCACATGCCTGACATGGACGGGCTTGCCGTCGCTGCCGCCGTTGCGGCGCTCCCGGAAGTTCCTCGGCCAAAGATGATTCTCATCACCTCGCTCGGCGACAAACTTTCGCCGGAAAAGCTGAAGGAGTTTTGCCTGTCCGCTTGCCTCTTGAAGCCGGTTAAACCCGCCGCTCTGTTCAAGACAATCGTCGAAACGATGGCGCCCGGCACTCCGATCGACGACCCGTCTCTCAACGACTCTGACAGCCTTCATCCGCATGCGATGGTGAAGATTCTCGTCGTCGACGATAACGCCATCAATCGCACCGTCACCGGCCACCAGCTACAAAGGCTCGGTTACACAGCGGATTTCGCGCACGACGGACAGCTCGCGCTGGAAGCCCTTCGAAGCGCGCCCTACGACATCGTTTTTATGGATGAACAGATGCCCGTGCTCGACGGCATCGAAGCGACCAAAATCATCCGCAAGGCCCAAGCCGACGGCGACGTCCGCTTTAAACCGCATCTGCGCATCATCGCCCTCACCGCGAACGCACTTCCCTCCGAGCGCGACCGTTTGCTGGCCGCCGGCATGGACGATTACCTTTCGAAGCCGGTGACGATCGCGGCCATTCGCGAAACGTTGCATCGCAACATCGACGCCATTTCTCAAAAACGACCTTCACGACAAACTCCGCCATGAGCCAGAATCCTGATATTCCCGAACCAATTGGACACTCCATACCGACGACCGCTTCGGGCTCGCCGATCCCCAATCTCGAGAACCTCCTGCTCAGCGCATTTCTCGAAAACATTCCCGACCAGATCTATTTCAAAGATCTCCAGTCGCGGTTCATCACGCTGAGTCGCGCCAAAGCAAAACGCGACGGCAAGAAGGTGGAAGACTACATCGGGAAAACCGATTTCGATTTCTTCGCTGACGAACACGCGCGAAACGCTTTTGCCGACGAACAGGCGATCATCCAAACCGGCCGGCCCATCCTCGAGAAACTCGAGCGGGAAGTATGGCCCGACGGCCGGGTCACCTGGGTCGTCACCAACAAGCTGCCGTGGCGCGACCAACAGGGAAAGGTCATCGGCACGTTCGGCATGAGCCGCGACGTCACCAAAACGATCGAAACCCAAAAAGCGCTCGAGGAATCCAACCGGCAGCTGATGGAAGCAACGCGCCAGGCTGGCATGGCCGAAGTCGCGACCGGCGTGCTCCACAATGTCGGCAACGTGCTTACCTCGATCAACGTCACGGCCAACCTGATCTCCGACCGGTTCCGCGATTCGAAAGTCACGAGCATTTTCAAAGTCTGCGCCCTGCTCCGCGATCATCAGAACAACCTCGGCGAATTTTTCGCCAACGACCCGCGCGCCGGAAAACTGCCAACCTATCTCGAAAGCCTCGCCACGAACCTCGACAAGGAACGCGTCGATACGATGGCCGATCTGGCGACGCTCCTCAAGAGCATCGATCACATCAAAGACATCATTTGGATGCAGCAGAGCTACGCTTCTGTGGCGGGAATGGTTGAACCGCTCGTGCCCTCCGAAACCATTGAAGACGCTCTAAAGCTGAGCATCAACGCTCTGCAGCGCCACAACGTCCACGTTGAAAAACAAATCGCCCAGACACCGTCTGCCCGCGCTGAGCGCCACAAAGTCCTGCAGATTTTGGTGAACTTGATCAGCAACGCGAAAAAGGCGATGGACTGCAAAGAACCCTCGCAGCGCAAAATGCTGATTCGGGTCGAAAATGGTCTCAACGACATGGTCATCATCAAAGTGATCGATAACGGCATCGGCATCCCCGAAGAGAATCTCACCAAGATCTTCTCGCATGGCTTCACCACGCGAAAAGATGGGCATGGTTTCGGACTCCACTCCTCCGCGCTCGCCGCGAAGCAGATGGGCGGAGAGTTGACGGCCGAAAGCGCTGGCGTCGGCCAGGGCGCCACATTCACGTTATCGCTACCGCGATGGAAAGATGCGAAACCGGGCAACCCGTCGGAGAGCCTTCGCGTTAAATCACCCGAGGAATGCTTTGCTGACGAGAAAACCACTCCACCAAAGCCTTAGCGCTTCGTAGATCGCTGGCCCCGGCAGAAAAAACCGCCAAAAACGGACACCTGTCTACGTAGCTTGTTGACTGTCGGCGCGCGTTCGGCTCCGATGGCGGCTCCTTTTATCTACCCAATGAGCCTCCAAATCAAACCTGCCAATCAATGCGCATTCGACCAGATCTCGCTCGGCGAGGTCATGCTTCGTCTCGATCCCGGTGAAGGCCGTATCCGCACGACACGCTCGTTCACTGCCTGGGAAGGCGGCGGCGAATACAATACGTCGCGCGGACTGCGCAAGTGCTTCGGCCTGAAAACGGCTGTCTGCACTGCATTCGTTGACAATGAAGTCGGCCACTTGGTGGAAGACTTCATCATGCAGGGCGGCGTCGCGACCGACTTCATCAAATGGCGCGAAGACGACGGCATCGGCCGCTCGATCCGCAACGGCCTGAATTTCACTGAACGCGGCTTTGGTGTACGTGGCGCGGTTGGTGTTTCCGATCGTGGCAACACCGCGGCTTCGCAGCTCAAGCCCGGCGACTTCGACTGGGAGCACATTTTCGGCAAGCTCGGCGTTCGCTGGCTGCACACCGGCGGCATCTTCGCAGCACTGTCGGCCACCACCGCTGAGGTCGTGATCGAGGCCGTCAAAGCCGCCAAGAAGCACGGCACAATCGTTTCGTATGACCTCAACTATCGTCCTTCCCTCTGGAAGAGCATCGGTGGACTGAAGAAGGCGCAAGAGGTTAACAAGGAAATCGCCAAGTACGTCGACGTCATGATCGGCAACGAGGAAGATTTCACCGCTTCCCTTGGCTTCGAGGTAAAAGGCGTCGACCACAACATCTCCACGATCGAAACCGATGCATTCAAGTCGATGATCGAGACGGCCGTGAAGGCGTATCCGAACTTCAAGGTGGCCGCGACCACGCTTCGCCGCGTGATCACCGCCACCAAGAACGACTGGAGCGCGATCCTCTGGCACGACGGCAAATTCCACGAGAGCCGCAAATATCCGGAACTCGAAATCCTCGACCGCGTCGGCGGCGGCGACAGCTTTGCCTCTGGCGTTCAGTTTGGCTTCCTCCAGTTCAACGACGCACAGAAGGCCGTCGAGTACGGTGCCGCTCACGGTGCCCTCGCCTCCACCACTCCTGGCGACACCTCGATGGCGACTCGCAAAGAAGTCGAGAAACTGATGGGCGGTGGCGGCGCCCGCGTGGTTCGCTGAGCGGCGACTTAACATTCACCTTCGAAGCCCGGGCCACGCGCCCGGGCTTTTTTTGTGGCTCGGCGGCCTTTCACGCGGCGCTGCGCCACATCGATGGTGGGGGGAGCGACCGCGCGCACCCGGCGTTTCCGCTCGCCAGTTTTAGCAGCGCGGTTTCTCTAGAGTTTTTCGCCCACAAGGCATCACCCCGATCAACTCGAACCGTCATGACTCCACGGCATATTTTATCCGCCGCGCTTTTCGCAGCCATCACCACCATGTCAACCGTCGCCAAAGAACCCAAACCATCTGAGCCCGTCTTTCTCTCGTGGGCGTCCACGCCTCCCATGGGCTGGAATAGCTGGGATTGCTTTGCCACGACCGTCACCGAAGAGCAAACGAAGGCCCAAGCCGATTTCATGGCGAGCAAGCTGAAGCCACACGGCTGGCAGTACATTGTTGTCGATATTCAATGGTACGAGCCTGGCGCGAAAAATCACGACTACCGAAAAGACGCCGTGCTGACGATGGACGACTACGGTCGGCTCCTTCCGGCGCCTAACCGCTTTCCTTCCGCAGCAAACGGAGCCGGCTTCAAGCCGCTCGCCGACTACGTGCATAGCTTGGGCCTGAAGTTCGGAATCCACTTGATGCGCGGTATTCCCCGGCAAGCCGTTGAAAAAAATCTCCCCATTCTCGGCACGACGTTTCACGCACAAGACGTCGCCGATCGCGTGCACACTTGTCCATGGAACCCCGACATGTTCGGCGTCGATATGTCCAAACCAGGGGCGCACGAATACTACGACTCCGTCTTCGCGCAACTCGCCGCGTGGGGCGTGGACTACGTGAAGGTGGATGATCTCAGTCGCCCGTACTTTCAGAACAAGCCAGAGATCGAAGCCATCCGTCACGCCATCGACAAAACCGGCCGGCCGATCGTGCTCAGTCTCTCGCCGGGAGCGACTGACATCAAAGCCGCCGATCACGTCGCAAGCCACGCCAATCTCTGGAGAATCAGCGACGACTTCTGGGACCGCTGGCTCGCCTTGCGTGAACAATTCTGGCGGTTCGCTCTGTGGAACGCTCACCGCAAGCCCGGCGCCTGGCCCGACGCGGACATGCTACCGCTCGGCACCTTGGTGATGGGAAGCCGAACCACTCGTTTCACCCTGGACGAGCAATACACGTTGATGACACTTTGGAGCATCGCTCGTTCGCCATTGATGCACGGTGGCGACATGACGAAAACCGATCCCATCACTTTGTCACTGCTCACCAACGACGAAGTGCTCGCCGTTAACCAACACAGCAACGACAACCGTCAGCTTTTCAATCGTGACGGCCTGATCGCTTGGACAGCAAAAG
Organism: Nibricoccus sp.; assembly: GCA_047600805.1. GTDB lineage: Bacteria > Verrucomicrobiota > Verrucomicrobiia > Opitutales > Opitutaceae > JADKHC01. The sequence goes on along the minus strand of JASGKG010000001.1, from coordinate 1,263,628 downwards.
ATCCTTCGACGGGCGATATCTACCTCGCCCTTTTTAACACACGCGATCGCGTCAGCCTTACGCCTTCGAATGCGTTGCAGAAAAAAGAACCGGTCACGCGAGACGCATCCACCTTCGCTGAGATCGATGTGGACGTGAAAGATGGAAACAAACTTTTCCTCATCGCGGAGCCTGTCTCAGAAGCCGATGGATTTACGCCCGTTTTCTGGCGCCAACCTGTTCTCGTGATGCAGGACGGCAGCGAAATTTTCCTAACCGATCGTGACTGGACACATGCCGACGCCCAATGGGACAGCGCCAAAGCAAAAAAGGCGAACGATGGGCAGCCACCAGAAATCACCGCACAAGCGGCTGCGGTCATCGAATATGCACTTCCCGTAGGCGCGGTGCGTTTTAAAGCCACGGCCGGTGTAGATCCGAGGAACACCGGCAAGGTCCGCATCTTCACCGTCGTTGGCACAACCATAAATGAGGACAAAGGTCCTGGTTTGCCCGTGGAAGTGGATCTCAGGAAGCTCGTCGGCAACGACGTCGTGAAGATACGCGACCTTTGGACGCATAGCGACCTCGCCCCGTCCCGGAACACCTTCGCTCCAATCATTCCATTTCACGGTGCTAAACTTTATCGCCTATCAAAAGGATCGTTAAAGTAACCACACGAGATAATGCCGTGATGTTTCGAGCCCTAGGTGCGACTACTGCGGCAGTATCGTTTGAACATTCTCTTGATGCTGATCGCGTTTAACAAACCTTACGGCGTGCTGTCGCAGTTCACGCCAGAACCAGGCTCAATCTGGAAAACATTGGCGGCGTTCGGCCTTCCGCCACGCGTATATCCGATCGGCAGGCTCGATGCCGACAGCGAAGGTCTTTTGCTGCTCACCGACGAAAAAGCGCTCAACGAAAAGCTGCTCCATCCGACTCACGGACACCGCCGGGAATACTGGGTGCAGGTCGAACGCATTCCCTCGGACGAAGCGCTTAAGACGCTCTCGCGTGGTGTAACGCTCAACGATTACCGCACCCTGCCCTGTGACGTTGCGCGACTCGAGCCCGCACCAGCGGTGCCTCCGCGAGAGCCTCCGATCCGTGTTCGAAAAACAGTTCCCGACTGCTGGTTGAGCATTCAGCTCGTCGAAGGAAAGAATCGGCAGGTGCGCCGAATGACCGCCGCGATTGGACATCCGACGCTCCGCTTGCTTCGTGCGCGCATCGGAGAACTACGCCTGGACTCCCTTTCACTGGCGCCAGGAACGTGGCGGGAGCTTTCGAGCGCGGAACGCGATCTGGTGTTTCGCTAAACACGGATCCCAGCGCACGACATAGTCGCCAAATTTGACGACAACGCACGCGCTCGCACACTGGAGCAAATGGCATCCAAACCCGTTGTCTATCTCTATTCCAAGTGCAGTACCTGTCGCGACGCTTCGAAATGGCTGCGCGACAACGACGCCGAATTCATCGAAAAGCCGATCCGCGAGACACCGCCAAGTGAAGAGGAATTACGTCGCATGCTGGCATTCCAAGGCGGAAATATTCGACGCTTGTTTAACACGTCAGGAATTGAATACCGCGCGCAAAAACTCGCCGAAAAATTGCCCATGATGAAAGAAAACGACGCGATCGCCTTGCTCGCAAAGGATGGTCGTCTCGTGAAGCGGCCGTTCGTGATAACCGAAACCTTCGGCTTGGTCGGCTTTGATGCAGAGCAATGGTCAGCAGCGTTCGAGCGCTAGTCCTCGCCCATGCCACTGACGTTCGACGAACTCAACCGCCGCTACGCGGCGATCCCGGCGTTGCCGAAAAATGATGCGCGCGTGGAGGCCTTATGCGTGCGGCCGGACCTGGGCGCACGCGAGATTCGCGAGGAAATCGATTTCGACCCGGTGCACGGCGCGATTGGCGATCGCTGGGAAAGGAAAACCTGGATGTATTTACCCGACGGCAAGCCTGATCCGCGCGTTCAAATTGCGATCTGCAACGCCCAAGTGATCGCAATGCTCCAGGAACTCACGGAGACGAACCATCATCCAGGCGACACGCTCTTCACTAATCTCGATTTGTCGCACGCAAATCTGCCGCGCGGATCAAAGCTGCAGGTTGGCAACGCCATCATCGAAATCTCTGACGTTGAGAATGACGCCTGCATGAAGTTCGCGAAGCACCACGGGAGTGTCGTTCTCGATTGGATACGCCTGCCTCAAAATCGGCCTCTGCGTCTCCGCGGCGCTTTCGCCAAAGTGTCAGTCGGAGGCAAGGTTCGCATCGGAGATGTCATCAAGCGTATCGATATTTAGCGGTTCGCTTCTTGAAAAAATTTCACGATGAGCGCGGGCGCTTCGTCAGGCAGCTTGTGCGTGCCCGCGTGCTGATAAAAGGCCAGCCTCGCGTGTTCACCAACAGGTGCAGTCATAAGCCCATTCTGATCTTTTGACGCGTGCGTGCGGAATTTGCGGCAGAATGCCTCAAACATCGCCTGCTGCCATTCGAATTTAACCAATTCGTCCTGTTCTCCGCTGATGAGAAGAAAGTTAGCCACCGGCAATCTCGTGTAAGGCGGTGCGATCACGGCCGCGGAGGCAGCGAAGCCGGTAATGGTTTTGCTTCGCTCTAACCACAGCAAAAGAACAAAGGCGCCGCCGTTCGAATGCCCCGTCACAAACACTTTGCGGGATCCGTCGGGGCCACGACCGAGGGCTTCAGTCATCGCGTCGAAAAACTTCAAATCGCGATCTCGGTTTTCTCCCGCCGCGAATTGCCACCCATTTTGCTTGCCCTCGCGATCAACGATTCGCCCCGAAGTCGGGACGCCTTGCGGGTAGACGACTATCGCTTCAGGCCAAAGTTCGTGAAGATGAAACGAGTGCGAGGCCTGTTCCATGTTTCCACCGTGTCCGTGGAAAACAAAAATCACAGGACGTGGCGCGCGGCTCTCGGGCTGGCTGTCGAAAACGAGCGCCTGGCGCTTCACGCCGTTGATTGTCCAGATGCGAACTTCGCCGGGCGTGGCGAGAAGCGATTGCGTCAACAACCACGCCATCCCGACAGGGCCAAAGAAAAACCGCAGAAGCGCCGAAACACTTCTGCGGTTCAGAATCATACGCTGCGAGCTGCGTTATTTTTTCAGCGAAGCGCAGAAACGAGCGAGGCGTTCGACGCCCTTCTTGATCGTTTCATCGCTCGTGGCGTAGCTCAAACGGAGATAGCCTTCAGAGCCAAACGCGCTGCCGAAGACCGCGGCGACTTTTTCTTTTTCGAGAAGCTGCGCGCAAAACTCCTGATCCTTGAGTCCGAAGCTCGAAATGTTCGGGAACAGGTAAAACGCACCTTGGGAAAGGACGCAGGACACGCCGGGGATCTTGTTGAGCTCAGCGTGCAGGAATTTACGACGTCGGTCGAAAGCCGTGAGCATTTCCTTGAGCGCAGCGGAGGTCTTTTCTTTCTCGGTCAGAGCGGCCAGCGCGCCGTATTGAGCGAACGTCGTGGCGTTGCTGGACTGTTGGCTCTGGATCTCAGCGCAGGCTTTGGCGATCGGCGCTGGAGCGACGAGCGTGCCCAAGCGCCAGCCGGTCATCGAATAGGTTTTGGAGAAGCCCGCCACGACGATCGTGCGCGCTTCGGCTTCCTTCGAGAGCGTGGCGATGCAGGTCGGCTTGGCCCCATCGTACATGAGATGCTCGTACATCTCGTCGGAAAGAATGTAGAGATTGTGCTTAACGGCGACGCCCACGATCGCCTCCAGCTGTGCGCGGGTGTAAACGGCGCCCGAAGGATTCGAAGGTGAATTGAGGACGAGCATCTTCGTCTTCGGAGTGATCGCCGCCTCGAGGATTTCCGGCGTGAGCAAGAAACCGGTTTTGTCGTCCGCCGCGACGAACTTCGGGGTCGCGCCGGCAAGTTTCACCATTTCCGGATAGCTGACCCAATACGGAGCAGGAATGATCACTTCGTCGCCCGGTGAGCAAACCGCCATGATGCCCAAGTAACAGGAAAACTTGCCACCGGGGCTGACGACCACTTGAGCGGGAGTGACTTTAAGACCGTACTCTGCCAAGTAGCGATCGGCGATCGCTTGGCGCAGAGGATCGATACCGGGAGTGGGCGCGTATTTGGTTTTTCCTGACTTCAGCGCGGCGATGCACGCCTCCTTGATGTGTTCGGGTGTATCGAAATCGGGTTCGCCAGCTGCAAAGTTGAGAACGTCTTCACCGGCGGCTTTCAGGGCCTTGGCTTTCGCGTCAACGGCGAGCGTCGGCGACGGAGCGATGTTTCTGGCCCAAGTGGATAGAGGAGGAGGTGTGCTCATGGAGTTGGAACGCGGAGGACTAAACGTTGTGGACAAGCAAAAGCAAGCGCGCCGTTGCCGGCGCGCTTGCAGCGTAAAGAGTCAAAGGAAGGACCGGTCTTAATTCCGGTTACCCGCTGGCTATTTCTTGCCGCCTTTGGCGGCTTTGGCTTCGAGAGCGTCGATTGCGACGCGGAGCAGTTCGCCCACGCTGACCCGTTTCTTGCGCGAGACTTTGGTTAGCTTCGTCTTCTGATCGAGCGGAAGGCGAACGGAGATTTGGCGGTGTTCTTCGGACGAGGATTCGAAGCGATCGTAATTGTATTCTCCGATCGCGATACGGACGACTTCGCTGGCCGATTTCAGGCCGAGTCGTTTTTGGTGGGCACCCAGTTTCCCAATAAGAGAAACCGGCAGATCAAACGTGAGGGGTGATGGGGCGTTGGAATTTTTCTTTGCCATAACATTTTTGGTCAATGGACCAAGGGTTTGTCTCACTGCAATGTTTCCACGAATTGCCACTCCCGGGGGAGCAACTGCTCCGAAACTATTCAGAACCCGGCATGATCTGCAACCAGAATCTCTCCACAAATTGTATTCAGAATACACTTTCCTGAACCGGGGAAACGTCTACAAAACCGCACCAATTCACATGTTTTCCAGGTATCCGAGCCGAACCTACGGACCTAAATCTCGCAGATGCGCGCCTTGGGGTGGTTCGACGGAGCGCGAAAGTTCGTCCGGGGCGAAAATGGCGGGTAAAAAATCCATGTTCACTGCCGCCCGTGTGACTGCAAAACGCGTCGTATTACGGGTCGTCTCATCGATGACGTCGGTATGTTTGGGAACCGTTTGTTTATCGATGGTTTTAAACGAGCGAAGAGCCAGCGTTTTCAAAACGCGATCCCCTGCACCGATCTGTTCGGTTTTCACCAAGGCGTTGAATTGCGTATCGAGATAAACTCGCACGCCGGACAATTCAGGACGGAGCCGAGCGACTTCGGCAGGCGGGTACAGAAGAAAAACGTGAGCCGGCCGTCCCAAAACCTTGGCGAGACCTTCGAAGACGAAATCATTCCAATACACAAACGGCATCTGAAGATCGAACGGCGTGATGTCAGTGTCCGCGAGGCGACTAAAAAGCCCGCTCAATCCCGGCGTCGTGACCAAACCGCCGGCCTCGTTTCGTTGCCAACTCCACAACGCACTGTGCGGACCATTCTGCACGATCAGTCGGTGCTCTTTGGCGGTATCCTCGGGCCAAAGTTCCATCCGCCAAACCGGCCCATTTTCGTTCCGGCCCAGCCACATTCTAGCGGGCACCACCCTGCCCTCGCCGCGTTTGGGCATGACGCGGAGCTCGAACTCCACGTACATGTCCGCCACCAGTCCCCGCTGGCGAAATTCGTTTAAAATCTTACGGCCTTCCTCTTGGTTGGGCTTGCCTTGAACGTAGTTCGGCAGCGGGCGGTAAATTTTGTCTTGAGCCGTCCCGACAAGGGGCAAAAGCGAAAAAAATAAGAGGCAAGCCGCTTTCGCAGCCTGCCTCAGGAAATTCGAGCTCTCCGCCGGAGAGATCACGTTGTACGAATTATTTCGACGGGGTCGTCGGTGTTGCCGACTGACTCTCTGCCGGGGCAGCGGGCGCAGTCGTAGCAGGTGCCGTTGCGGTCGGAGGAGGTGCGCTGATGGTCGGCAGTGCGTCGGTGGAGCCCGCAACGGTGTGCTTGTGCTGGTAAACCTGAGCGAGATACAGCCCGAAGCTGATCACGAAAAACGCGATGGCCGCACGAATCGTCGACTTGGTGAGCACGTTACCTGTTTCGGCACCGAAGGCCGCTTCGGCCATTCCACCACCCATGGCCGCACCCATGCCGCCATCGGATTTCGCCTTCTGCATCAACACGACGAAGATCAAGAAGAGCGAAATGAGGATCAGTACGAACGTGAAAAACGTGATCAAAATAGTCATGTGAAGGGTCAAAAGAGCCCGGCTGGCCCGGAAATGTCAATGACGTGTTGCAAGGGTTTACGAAACGAGCTGTCCGCGGAATGCGAGCCGCTCATCAGATCTGGTAGTCCTTCGGGCTGTTGTGGTCGCCGGGAGCCGCCGCAAATGGCGCATTTGTCGCACTTTCCTGCTTCGCACGATCGTAAAAAATACGGACGTCGGCTTTTCGCGTCTGCAACAGATGCGATGCACGCAGCAGCGCTTTTTTGGTACTGGCGGTGAGATTGGCCTCAGCCGGGAAGATATTTTCAGCGCCTATTTTGTCGTAAGTGCCACTCGCGCGGAGGACGGCCTCCACGTCGGGATTGATCCCGCTCACGATGAGAAACCGGCCGCTCTTTTGCAAAAACTCGTGCAATTCGAGCAGCGACATCACCGACGTGGCGTCCAAATGCCGCGCGTTTTTCATGCGCAGAATGATCACGCGGATCTGCTCATCATTTGAAAGATAACGCACCTGCTCCTGGAACAAATCGGCTGCGCCAAAAAACAATTCGCCCTCAACGTGCACGATCGAAATCGCTGCGTTGCGGCGCCGCGAGCGATCTTCCAGCTCGGAAAGATTTCCCGCCGAATCGAAGCCGTACTCCACCAGCGACGGCGCGCTGGCTTTCCGCAAAAACAAAACCAGTGACGTGCCAATTCCGACGTAAATGGCCGCGTCAAGCTTGAGCACAAACGCCGCGCCCAAAGTGACGGCCAGCACCACCGCATCGGACCGCGTGGAACGCCAGGCGATGCGAAGCTGCTCTCGATTGACGAGCTTCACACCGATGCGGATCAAATGCGCCGCGAGGCTCGGCACCGGGATATCGTTGATGATTCCCGTCACAAAAAACAGCGCACCCAAAACAATGCCGCTGCTCAGCAACGAAGATACTTGCGTGCGTGCACCGCTTTGCAGGTTCGCTCCGCTGCGGGCGAAGGATGACGAACCAGGCATTGCGCCATAAAAACTGTTCGAGAGATTGGCCACGCCGAGCGCGATAAGCTCTTGATTAGGATCAATTCGCTGACCCGATTTCGCGGCGAGCGTTTTGCCGAGAGAAACAGCCTCGAGCATGCCGAGAATCGAAATAGCCAGCGCTGCGCTCAGGAGCGGCGGGATCACATCCAATTGAGTTCCGCTAAAAGGCATTCCAAGAAACGACGGCAGGCTCACCGACAAGACACCTTCGTCGCGAATCGTTCTGATTCCCAGACCGGCAAGCCCCGTCCATTTCGTGAAGAACGCCAGAAAGATGAGGCCGATGAGTTCCGCGGGTACTTTCGGAATCAGCCGTTCCAACATGTGAAACAACAAGAGCGTCGCGAGCCCCATCATCGCCGCGTAAGGATTTAGATCGAATGTGATCAGATGTGTCAGCGAGTGCCAGAGGCTGCCGAGAAAGTTTCCGTGTCCCAACGACGGCAACCCGAGCAGATAACTCAGCTGGCTCGAAACCAGAAGCAATCCGATGGCGGTGCTGTACGCGATGATCACCGAGCGCGAAATAAACTGCGTGATCTTGCCGAGCTTACTGAGACCCGCCGTGAGCTGAAACACGCCGATCAAAAACGCGAGCAGCAGCGCGATTTCCGTCGGTGCGAGCGCCCCACCCTTGAGTGAGAATATGGTCGCCGCGAGGATGATGCTCATCGAATTCGACGGGCCGAAAACGATGTGGTGCGAGGAAGTAAACAACCCGTAGACAAAACCGCCGACGATGACCGACATGATCACCATCAACGGCGGCAAGCCTGCGATCAAAGCAAAACCAATCGCCTGAGGAATGGAGACCAACGAAACAGTCGCCCCCGCCAAAAGATCGGCGTGAAACTTCTGGCGGTTGTAAGTCTTAAGTTCCTCTGCGAGCGGAAAACGCTCCCAAAACCAACGCCCGGTGGAACTCCACAGGCCCCTTGTGGGTTGGGCAGCGTTTTCGTCTGCGGCCATCTTGATCAGCGTTGCTAGGCTTCGATGCCCAACTTTTCGAGAATGCGCTGCAGGTCTTCGTTGCCCGCATACTCGATGATAATTTTGCCACGTTTCGGAGTGTGCTTGACCGCAACGCGGGCACCGAGATGCGAAGTGAGCTTCTTTTCGATGCTCGCGACGGCCGCGACTTCCATCGGCGGAGCCGAGCGGGTTCCGGCCGCGCCAGCCGTTGGCGTAGCACCGGTCTTGTGCGAGAGCACCAGCTTCTCGGTTGCGCGCACGCTCAAGCCTTCTTCGATAATCCTGCGGCCCAAAACCGCGCGCTGCGCCGCATCTTCCACACCCAAGAGAACCTTGGCGTGACCCACCGTGAGGAGGTTTTTGGCGATGTAACCCTGCAATTCAGGGTCCAGGGAAAGCAGTCGCAATGAGTTCGCGACCGTAGCGCGGCCTTTGCCGACACGTTCCGACGCAGCTTCCTGGGTCAGATCGAAATCGCGGATCAGACTGGCGTAACCATACGCCTCTTCGATCGGGTTCAGACCTTCGCGCTGCAAGTTCTCGATCAAACCAAGGGCGGCCGAGGACGCGTTGCTCGCCTCGACCAGCCGCGCCGGGATTGCTTTGATTTTCAGCATCTGAAACGCGCGCCAGCGGCGCTCGCCTGCAATCAGCTGAAACTTTTCGCCGGTTTTGCGTACGACGATGGGTTGTAGAAGACCTTCCGAACGGATGCTTTCCGCGAGTTCGTTTAACTGCTCGGGCGAAATCTCACGGCGGGCCTGATAAGGGCTCGGCTCAACCAAGTGAACGGGAATTTCCTGAAAACCGGGCGCGCCGGCGGGAGCGGGAGCCGCTTGGGGCTGTGGCGTCGCTGCCGCAGCGGGAGCTTTGGCGGTTGATTCTGGTTTTGTTTGTGCTGGAGTCGCCCCGGCGATGAGTCCGCCGAGACCGCGACCGAGTCGGGATTTTGGAGCAGCCATGTGAAAAACTATTTTCCGCCGGGAATAAAAAGCGATTGTCCGGCTTGGATTTTTGAAGGATCGGAAATCTTGTTGGCGTTGATGATATCCTGCTGTTTAGCCCCAGTCTTGCGCGCAACCACCGCAAGCGTTTCACCTTTTTGGACAACGTACGTAATGCCTTCCTTGGGGTAGTCGTCGGAGAAAGCAGCTTGCGTTTGGGTATGTGTGGTAGTTTGAGCCGGACGTTGCGGACGGGCATTCGCCAACGACTCGAGAGCCGCGTTGGTCTGGTTCGCGAGTTTCTCCATTTGCACGCTCACCTGTTGAAGCGTCTCGTTCTTCGTGGTCGCGGCCGTCGTTTTGATCGTACGGTTAAGTTCCAGGACAGCTTCGTTTAATTGGGCAACCGTGGCGTAGCTTTGGGCGCTGCCCGAGGCTTTGCCGCGGAGCTCTTCGTTTTGGCGCTCAAGCTGTTCTACGCGGAGCTGGAGTTCGTTGATGCGCTGTTTCAAACCACGCAGATCTTCAGAAAGGTTGGCGACCTCAGTGGAAAGAGATTGTGCAACTTGGGCATTAAGATGGCCTGCGCTCGACAGCACCAGCGCCAACGCGGCGCTCCAAAATGCGACTTTGAACATATGGGAAAGAAGTTGTGCAAAATTCGTTTAGAAAACAAGCGGCATGAATGGGGACGTAGACGCGCGTTCGACGAAAGCTGGGAACAGCGAACCAACTTCAGGCCGACCCGGAGCAACGGAAAACCGGCCACTGGCTGCCGATTTTAACAATTTCTTAAAACGGAAACCACTGGTGATCGGAGCTATCCGTGTAACATTAGGACGGTTTTCTATTAGACATTAATGATGAGAGAGTCATAACTACGTCATCGTCATGCCCACGAACCCCCTGCGCAGGAAAACGATCCTGGTTTTTTCGATGGCGTTTGTGCTGCTGGTGGCATTTGGCGTCATCATTTCGCAGGATTCCGTCCAAAATAAACTAGGCGAGATTTACTACGTTCTCTGTCTTGCGCTCATCGGATGCTTGCTGCTGATCATGGCCACTTACGTGTGGGATCGGCGGATGTTGCAGCAACTCCGGGACCTTGGCTCAGTCGCCCGCACAAAAACTGAAAAGGTCGTCCCAGAAAATGAGGTTCCCCTTCCCGATCCAAGCCTTCCACCTCTCGACGACTCTCACGATGAGGTTATCGGCCTCGCCCGGCAGATCGAGCGTATGGCGCAATCGCTTCAACGCGTGGAGGCCAGTTATCGCGCAATCGTGGAAGACCAAACCGACTTGATCTGTCGTTACCGTGCCGATGGGAAACTCACGTTTGTGAATGGCGCCTACACTCGTTTCTTCGCAAAGAAACGCCAAGAATTGCTGGGGAAATCGTTTATTCTTTTTGAGCTCGGTTTCCCTCCTCGCGACTTCCAAGGCAAGCTGCCTGAGAGCACCGCCTTCGAACACGAATTGCTTTCCGCCGAGGGTAAAAACGTGACCCACAGCTGGACGCATCGGGCCATCAAAGATACCGACGGCAACATCATGGAATACCAAGCGGTGGGCCATGACATCACGATCCGCAAAGAGGCAGAGGCGGCTCTAACCAAGGCCAAAGAGGCAGCCGAAGCCGCCGATCGCGCCAAGAGTGAATTTCTCGCGGTGGTCAGCCATGAAATTCGCACGCCTATCAACGGAGTCATCGGTTTCACCAAGCTCCTCCGGGAAACTCCTCTTTCTACCGAGCAGCGGGGCTTCGTGGACATGATCGGAAGCAGCGGCCTGACGCTGGAAGCGCTCATCAGCGATATTCTCGACATGTCCAAGATCGAGGCAGGCAAGATCGACATCGACCACGCACCTTTCGCACTCAGGCGCTCTGTCGAAGAGGTCGTGACCTTCTTCACGCCGAAAGCGCGCGCGGCCGGCCTGACCCTGGAAGCCAAGATCGACGACGACGTTCCGCCTCTCGTAAACGGCGACGTGAATCGCCTGCGCCAAATTCTTGTCAACCTGATCGGGAACGCCATCAAGTTCACCGAGCGTGGCAGCGTGACTGTGACGCTCTCGTGTGGCCGCGGTGATATGCTGGAGGGGCAAAATCGTCGTGAACTCCGTCTGTTCTTCGCCGTGAGCGATACCGGCATCGGAATTCCGCCAGACAAAATGAGCCAATTGTTCCGGCCGTTTAGCCAAGTCGACACTTCCGCCACGCGTCGCCGCGGGGGCACCGGTCTCGGTCTGATTATTTCGAAGCGCCTTTGCGAACTCATGGGCGGTGCCATTTCCGTCGAAAGCGATCCCACGAAGGGGTCAACATTCCGCTTCACGATCCGTACCGATTACGAACGCTCAGGTGAAACGAACGCAGCCCTCGGCAGTGTCTCGACGAGCAATACACTGCCACCGGCGTTCCACCGGCCAGCCACCGCTTGACGGGGGCCCCAAGGGGCGCGTGCGTTATTGGGCGGCCACGCCTAAAATGATGAAGCTGCCGTCGCCACGAAGTTCCAGCTTGTGACGACCCGGGCCGTATTTCATCACGAAGGCATTGATTGCCGGCAACGTGTCGACCGTAGCGGCATTTAGGAGCAGCGGCTCGTTCGTTTGATCGCCTGCATGGGCATCAGTCTCCAACTCCGGTGGCTGGCGCCAGCCTCTCTCCTTTGATTGGACATAGCCGATGACAACTTGAACCGGCACGGACGCTTCAAACTCGATCGGAAGGTAACGCCCTGCCCTCGCCTCCGCATCCGAGAACCGGATACCGGTCAATGAAGCGAATTCGGGAGCTAACGACTGGATTTCCCAAGGCCGATCGGTGAAAACACGCGCGCCTGGACCAGGTCGATACTTTTCGGCAGCAGCGCTGAGGAGTTTAAACTCCGCTGGCTGGAGAGGCTTGATTGCAGCCTGCGTCTTCGAAATGCCCATTGTGCGCAAGGCCTCGATTTGTTTGTCGAATTCAACCAGTTCGGTTTCGTAGCGAGGCAAAAGCTGCGTCCAATGATAATTAGTTGGCTGTCCGTCCGCACCGCCCGGAGCAGGTATGCGACGTTGGCTCGTCTGCATGGTATTCGCGAAACGGTAGGTATCTTTCGTCAAACCGGTAAGCCTGCGATAGTATTCAAGGCTCGAAGCCAGCGAGCGACGCGCAGCCTCCATATCTTTGATATCGTGACTATGCTGATAGCGCAGAACGCCGAGCGCGGCTTCTGCTTTAGCGGCGTAGTTTTCGGAAAGCGCTTGGATGCAGTGAACGTCATTGCGCAGGCGCTCAAACTCTTCGCGGTTTTTGGTGATAAGCGGTGCGGCCGCTTCTATTTCAGCCGCAGCTTGCGCGGCGAATTCACGAACCTCACGGTTGATCGAAACCGGCGTTTCGCCTTCGTGCGGTTGGCCGGCCCATTCCTTGTCGGCGTATTCCTGCAATCGCTCTCCGACCGGAGCCTGTGAAAGCCAGAGTTCCGGATACGGCCGGTATTTTGCCGGTGTGACGAGTTGGTCGAGCGTCATTCCCAAAGAAAGCGTTTGCCGATTTCCCTCGGTTATGCCGTACCGGCGCAACAAGCGCGGGGCGCATTCGCCTGCGTCGTTGTAGGCATCGAGGATTTTGGCAGCCGCCTCTCGCGTGCCGTAATGCTCGGTGAGCCGCTCGATCCAATATTCCCGGTCGGCGGCTGGTTCGCGATCAGGATTCCACGCGTAACGAGCCCACGCCTCGAACCAGATCCAGTCGCGCTCAAGCTGGTTCAGCGGCACCGTGGTTTTATCCGGGGCTTCCGGCCAACTCCAGTAAGCCAGCGGATAAAGGTGAAGGCCTCCAGCCCCCAAACGATCGCGCATCGCGATCACGCATTTCTGAATGAACCGTTGTGCGCCGTAGCGGAACGGTTCGAGGTTAGCGAGAATGTGCACGTTGGCCAGATGCGTAGTCCCAAGTCGGCTCATTGCCAGATGCGTCTGCTGCCATACGCCGCGCGGTTCCCACGTCGTCAGTGATTCGCCGTTGTACTTTGCTTCTGTATAAAGGTTTTTGTAGACCTTCAGCGCCTCTGGCATAACCACCTTCGGGTCGGTGGCGTGGGTTCGAACGACGACCGGTGGTTCGTCTTTCAGCCCCGCGGCCGCCATTCCGTCTTTCACGCCAGGCAGTATGACCTGCGAAAGCCACTCGCTCTGCATCGGCACGTCCTGAAGCGCCTCGCCAAGGCACACCATCAGTCCGACGTTGGGATATTGTTTCACGAACTCCGCGATCGACTTTCGTGTGTAATCCGCGGCTAGCGGATGTGTCTTATTCATCTGCGTCGGCAGGCCGTTTTTCTCAGCAAAGGGTTTTGAAAGGAGAATGCTGTAGAACATCTGCACAACCCAAATGCCCCGCTTGTCCGCTTCCTCGGCGATGTAGCGAAACATCTCGACGTTTTGCTCGTACTGCGCTTCCGAAACTTCGAGCGCGTAGGGATAATCGGCCAGCTTCACGAGCGACGCAAAAGGATGTCCATTCCACAGGTACAAAGTGTTCATCCGCTGATTGACCAAGTAGTCGAGATAATCACACCAAAACGCCTTGTCGTAAAAAAACGGGAACAGCTCTTTCGTGTACGGGTATTCGTAAACGTGGCGCCCAGGCAGGATATACGTCTTTTGCATGCCAATGCAGGGACCGCGCAATTTTAGGACCGGAGCATCCGCGAAACGCATATCTGTCGGCAGCGTTTTTGCCTCTTGAACGCGGTTGGCGAGTTCAAGGCAACCGTAGAGCACTCCGGAGTCGTCGGCGCCGATCACCGCACTGACTTTCGTGTTACAAACAAGCAGGAAACCTTCCCTGCGGAGTTCCCCTTCCCCGATGACCACAGCGCCGGAGTCGACCAGGATCCTGATGGCCGGTTCGTCCTGCCGTCCGACGAAGATCTTTGTGCTCGGCGCGAGTTTCTCCAACGCAGCCGATAGACGTCCAGCGGCGTATTTCACACGCGGCGACGCACTCGGCGAAACCACGACGGCCGCGGCGTAAGCACAGGCAGATACGAGACTAGAAATAAGTATGGAAGCAATCAGACGAACCTTCGGCATGATATAATAAATTTCTAGCGGTAAGCCTTGCGCGCAACGACAGCGATCTCACCGTCATTGCCCGGTCCACACCGTCGAATGCTGAAGTTCAGCACGTACGGCTGCACCGGTACCGCATACCGTTCCAAGACGCCGGGACCGCAACTGCTGTTACCGAGCCCGCATTGTTTTGCGTCGAGCGAAAGAAAAATTTCAGAGCGGGGCTTCAATTCGTACGCGTGTTTCGCAGTATCCAAATCGACCACGGAAAAATGGAGCGCTGTCGCCGACATCGGTGCGTTCTTGGCGACAATCAATAAACCGCGCCCCGACGCGTCGGTTAAGGTCAGCCAGCGCACACCTTCCTTGTTGCCGTTTTCTTGCGGCCGCGCGTACGGCGTGTACTGCGCTGCGACGGTACTCGCATAAACTCCGACCGGCGCCGCTTCGAGGCGATCGGCATAGTTCTCGCCCGGGCCATGGCCATACCAACGGAAATTCTCCAATTGGTTCGACAACTGCATCACCACGCCAATACGGGGCAGCGGTGGAAGTTCACCTGTTGGCTCGAAGTGATTTTCGACATCCAGTGACCCGTCTCCGCGAATCGTCCAGATCACGCGGTGCGCAAACGCGCCCTTTGCCGCCGTGCTGCGTGCGACCGTTTCAATACACACCAAATTGGGCGCTGGCTGTGTGACGACAAACGACTGCACGGAGCGCTGCAATTTATCCAACCCAGCATTCCGCCAATCGCGCGCGAGCCATTTGCCGAATCCTTTGTCATTGTCGGTTGGCGCACGAAACGCCTGCAAAACAGGCCCGGCAGCGTTGGCAATCAGTTCGCCGTATCCATAATCCAGCGACACCAAAGTGCCAGCCGAGCGGTCAAAGATCGCTTTGAATCCTTGGCCTATAACGGTGAGCGCGTTTCCCGACTCGGTGAAATTCAATGCCGGCAACGAACTCGCCTCGAGCGCCGGCATCGACTGCGTATCCACTTCAAGCTGCATCTGTTCCCAACCGACCTCATACCCAGCCGGGGCCCAGAAACTCGGCGCACGCGTTACGAAGCTCAGTTTTAGCCAATATTCTGCCCCAGGAGTGGGCTTGTCGATGGCCGCGACGGGAACAGTGACCTCGCGATACCCTCCCGCAGCGATGTCCAGCGGTTCCAGCAGGCCTTGCTGCACTGTGGTTCCGTCGCTGATCACCGACCAACGCACAACGTACTCGTTTAGATTGATAAAGTGGTTGCGGTTGTTGAGGCGCACCAGCACCGAGCCGGGCTTCATCTCGCGCGGCTCCACCCAAACCGGCTGATAGACCTTTTTCACTTCCCAATATTTTGGCGTCGTCTCGCGGTCAGCATTGACGATGCCTTTCAACGCAAACGCGCCGAGATTCGGTTTGTCGCCAAAGTCGCCGCCGTAGGCGATGAAACTCTGCCCGTTCGGAGCCTTCTTGCGGAGCCCCTGGTCTGCCCATTCCCAAATAAATCCGCCCAGCAAGCGCGGATGCCAATAAATATCATCCCAGTATTCTTTAAAATTGCCGAGTGCATTGCCCATGGCGTGGGCGTATTCGCTAGTTAGCACGGGACGACGTTCGCCGTCCGTTAACGTAAGATTAATGAGTCGTTCCCAACGCGCATTCTCCGGCCGCTCCTTGTCGGCGTCCTCGGGAACGCCAGGATTTAAATACTTTCCCATCGTCCGCGGGTAAAAGCGGCTGATTACATCAACTGTGTTCGGATCGCGAGGCGAACCCTGCGCACCTTCGTAATGAATTAACCGTGTGGGATCGAAGTCTCGAAGCCAGGCCGACATCGCCGCAAAGTTCGGCCCATAACCAGACTCGTTGCCCAAGGACCAGAAAATCACGGACGGGTGATTCTTGTCGCGCTCGGCCAGACGCACCGCGCGATCCAAGAATGCCAACGCCCAGCGCGGATCGCTCGCCAATTTCCCGCGCAAACCATGTGTTTCCAAATCCGCTTCGTCGAAAACGTACAGACCGTACCTGTCGCACAGGTCGTACCAGCGGGGATCGTCGGGGTAATGGCACGTCCGCACAGCATTGATGTTCGCCTGCTTCATCAGTGTGATGTCCTGCACCATGCGGTCGAAAGTAACGGCATGCCCACGGTCTGGATCGAGCTCATGACGGTTTATCCCTCGCAAGCGGATCGGCTGTCCGTTGACCAGCACACGCCCGTCGCGCACCTCTATTTTGCGGAAACCGACGTTGCAGCCGGTCGCTTCCACCACGCCGCCCTTTTCGTCGCGGAGCGTAAGCACCAACCGGTAAAGCGAGGGCGTTCTCGGCTGTCCACTTGGCCGGACTGCTAACTTTTGCCTGGAGCCAACCAAATTTTCGAGGACCCCGCTGAGGCGTGCGGTCATTGAGGATTTCAGCTTTTGATTCCCGGTTCAAGATCGGTTCGGCATCATGACTTATCGGGGCAGTAAACACCGCTTTGCCGGCCGGATCAATGAGTTCGGCCTGAACGGTCCAGCCCTTGAGCGAACGATTGTCGTACGCGGCTAGTTTGGGTTCTATCTGCAGCGTGGCGTCGCGATAATTTTCATCGAAGTCCGTTCTGACCGCGAAGTCCTGAATCCGAACCGCAGCCGTCGAATAGAGCCAAACATCGCGGTGAATTCCGCCGAAGCGCCACATGTCTTGGTCCTCAAGATAACTGCCATCGCTAAAGCGGTACACTTCCGCCGCGATTAGGTTTTTGCCCGGTTTAACGAACGTCGTGACATCGAATTCAGCCGGAGACATGCTGCCTTGGCTGTAGCCGACACGTTCCCCGTTAATCCACACGTAAAAGGCACTCTGCACTCCGTCGAAATGCAGAAATACGCGGCGTCCTGTCCACGTCACGGGCAGATCGAAAGTGCGCCGGTAAGAGCCGACCGCATTGCGTTCTTTAAACGTTGTGTAATCTGCGGGCGGCTCACTCGTCACGCGCGGCGGATCGATTTTGAAAATGTATCCGCTGCTCGCGTACACGGGTGTTCCATAGCCGTTGATCTCCCAATTTGCGGGAACTGGGAACGCCTTCCACTTCGAGTCATTGAAACTCGGCTTGTAGAAATCCGCAGGCCGTTGCTCCGGAGCCGTAACCCAGTTAAAGCGCCAAGCGCTTTCAGAGCTCAGCGACAGATACCACGGGGAGGATTCCGCCTTCCCCTGGCGCGCCTGATCCACGGTTGCGAACGGGAAAGACGTCGCGCGCGCCGGCTCACGATTGATCTGCAGCACCTGTTCGTTTTCCCAATCAGGTGCGGCCAAGCTACGCGCGGCAAATGCAACGCCGAGGAGTAAAACGGTGAGTGCGCGAAATGGAATCATGCAGGTTCGATCACTGAATTCGTTTCGACTCGCCTTTTTTCAAGCTTACATCGATCGCGCGCGAACCGATCCACACGCGCGTATTGGTGCCACTGATACTCTTGATGTCGGCGTGCTCAACCTTACCGCCTTTCCATTCGATTGAAACCTCGAACCCTCCGCGGGCGCGCAGTCCGCTTACCGAACCATCAGCCCAGGCTTCCGGCAATGCCGGCAGGAGCCGAATCACCCCGGGCTCACTTTGCATGAGCATTTCGGCAATCGCAGCGGCGCCGCCGAAGTTACCATCGAGTTGAAACGGCGGATGCGCGTCGAAGAGATTTGGATATGTCCCGCCGCTGTGCTGCTTCTTCGCAGTCTCCTGGTTCGCTGGCTTCAGGTGTTCACAGAGAATTTTATAAGCGCGATTTCCGTCTCCGATGCGCGCCCACATCGCGAGCTTGAGCGCGAGTCCCCAGCCAGTGCCTTCATCTCCGCGGGCGTCGAGCGTCTTGCGCGCCGCAGCCACAAGATCAGGCGTTGTCGTCGGACTAATCTCCATCCCAGGAAACAGTCCCAGCAACTGCGACGTGTGACGGTGATGGGGATCGGGCTCGCGATATTCCTCAAGCCATTCCATGACGCGCCCGTCGGACCCGATACGAGTCGGAGCGAGTCGAATCACTTTTTCGGCAAGTTCCGCCCGCAACCCCTCGTCCACTCCGAGGATTTTTGAAGACTCGATGCACGCGTTGAAGAGAGAACGCAGCAACTGCATGTCGGAAGTGGCGCCCAGACAGATATGCGCTTCGCGGCCATCGGGAAGCGCGAAGGCGTTTTCAGGCGAATTCGATGGCGCTGTGACGAGCCATTTGTGCTTTGGTTCCTCGATCAACATATCGAGATAGAACAGAGCCGAACCTTTCATAATCGGGTAAGCCCACTTGAGAAACTCCTTGTCCGCCGTGAAGAGATAATGATCCCACAAATGCTGGCAGAGCCAGGCTGACCCTGTGGTCGTCGCACCCCAGTTGGCTCCTTCGCCGGGCGACGTGAAACCCCAGGGATTCGTGATCACGTGAGCGACCCAACCACGGGCGCTGTAGTATTTTTGAGCGGTTTTTGCGCCGGGTTCCTGCAACGACGAAATCAGCTTGAACAACGGCTCATGAAGTTCGGAAAGGTTGCAGACTTCAGCAGGCCAATAGTTCATCTGAACGTTCACGTTGAGATGCCAGTCGCCGTTCCAGGGCGTCTGAACTCCGTCGGCCCAAATACCCTGCAAGTTCGCCGGCAGCCCGCCTGGCCGGGAAGTGGAAATCAAAACGTAACGACCGAAATTAAAGTAGAGTGCAACGAGCGACGGATCCGTGGCTCCCTCGCGGAAAGCCTTCAGGCGCTCGGGCGTAAATTTTTGTGCGGTCGGTAGCGCAAGATCATTTTCCGAACCAATTCGCATCGCCACACGATCGAAGAACTTTCTGAAATCATCCACGTGAGCGTTGCGCAGTTGCGAAAAGGTTTTCCCGGCTGCGTGCGCGAGATCAGCACGGGCCGTTCTCACGGCATCGGTCACTTTCCTTCCGGCAAAGGTTTTGATATCGGTCGCCGCCGTGATCAGGAGTGTCGCTTCATCGGCGTCTTTCACGCTCAGCACGCCTCCGGTCGTTTTTAGTGTGCCGCCGCGAGTAACCGCACGGACGCAGGCCGCAAAGCTCACCCCTTTCCCGTCAGTACCGTTATTAAGTTGGCCAGTCATCAGCAAACCGTTGTCGCCCTCAGCTGCAGTGGTTGAGCGTTCCGGCCGAGCCAAAGTCGCTTCGAACGAAACCGACTTTGGCTTGCTCGCGCGTATCCGCAAAACCACGACGTCGTCCGGCTTGCTCGCGAAGACTTCCCGCACGTAGGTCACGCCGTCCATTTCATAGGAGGTGGTGCAAATCGCGTCGCGAAGATCTAGCTCGCGGCGATAGCTCTTCACATTAGTTGGAGTCGTCTGAGCCAGCGGGAACTTGAGAACCAAATTCCCGAGAACCTGGTAGGAACCGTAAGGCACGTTGGCGCCGCTTCCGTGGCCGGAGCCTTTGCCGGCACAGGTGAAACTCGCTTCAACCAACTTCTCGGCCTCAACGTTTTTCCCTTCCAGCAGCAGACGTCGAATTTCCGGAAGCGCCGCGGCTGCGTCTGTGCGATCCGCGTCTTGCGGACCGCCCGACCACATCCCGTTTTCGTTCAGCACGAGCCGCTCCTCCTTTGTGCCGCCGAACACCATCGCGCCCAGACGCCCATTCCCCACCGGACATGATTCAGTAAAGTGCGTTGCTGGCGCATCGAAAACCACCGTCTTATCCGGGGAACCGGCAAACAGCGGTAAAACCTGGAGAAAAACGACAAGCGCTGCGGTAAATCGGAGCTGTTTCATGAGCAAAAATCGTGAATGGCGTGATAAAGGCGGTGCTGTTCCTGAGGATCCTGTACGTGAGTGCCTACGATGAGCCGGACACCCGGTTTCCACAAGCGGCGAACATGCGACATCACTTCGTCAAAATCGCCGACTAGCCGCGCATGCAAAATTATTCCCGTGCCGGCCAGCGCATCTCGGAACTCTTCACAATTATTATAGGCCGGATCGGTCTGTGGGCTAAACGCGCCATCAATCATCTTCAGATTCGGAATCTCTTTTACCGCTTGAATCCAACGCCCCCAATTGCCGCACGAATGAATCGCCGTTCCGCCAAAAACGTCTCCAATTCGGGCGCAATCCGCCACGCAAAACTCCTCGAACATGGCGGGCGAGACCATAATCAAGTTGTCCGTGCTCAAACCAATGCCAGTTCCCGCACGTGAGCTCGCGAACCCGTGTCCGGGACGCGCGAGCAGATTGCCGATCAATTCACTTTGCTTTTTTGTGAAATCGATCAACTCGTCGCTAATCACGCGAAGAATTTCCTGCACACGCTCCGGCTCCTCGTAGAATGAGGCTAGAAACTGACTGACATCGACAAGACCGCCCGCGGCATTGATCGGCCCCTGAATATCGCACCACGACATGGGCACCTTCCCACGCGTTTGCTCGAGAAAGTATTCGATCGTCATGAGCGTCGCCGCCAGGACGGGTGTCATGCCGGGCAAGCGCTCGAGTTTTTGGGGAACATCCGCAACGCTCTCATAACGGGGAATGACCGCTGGAGACTGTCCGGGGAACCATTCGTAATCGGCCCCGAAGGCCGCGGCGGTTGTGCCGATGCCGTACCAAGGCTCTAGATAGGTCGGTGCATCGGTGAGATAGTCCATCGTGCGCGCGAGTGCGCCGAGTTGCCAGCGGAGCGATTCCTGCCGATCACGGCAACCGTCCCGAAAAACTTCGCCCGCGCGAACTCGTTGCCATACCGCCACGCCCTGCGGTTTCGCGAGGAACGCCTGGTAACGTTCGTCCGCTTCAGCCGAAAACTGCGCGTAACAATCAAAGTCGAATGCGGCTGGCGCCGTTTGCACGACGGGCATCGCCATCGAATCTTTTTGGGAGGTATCGAATTTACCGGGAACAGCCATGGTATGTCGCTTCAATCGTGATGAAAAACTTCTTCCATGCCGGCCCACCACTCGCCGGGCGCGCGATCATCGAGGGCTTTTTGACAGGGAATGCAAACCGACCACCATTTCTGCGTGGTTGGGTCGGCCGCCATTTTCGCCATGTCGGCGGCAAAGTCGTTTCCGTAATATTCAAAATACGAAAACAAATAGTGCCGCCCATCGGGCATCTTTCGGAGGTAGATCGAGTAGTTCTTAATGTTGCACGCGCTGATCATCTTCAGCACGTCCGGCCAGACGGCCGCATGAAGCTTTTTATATTCCTCGAGCTTTTCGACGCGCACGCCGATGACAGATCCGTAGCGTTTCATAGTAGATGCAATAAGGTTTGGTTAACGGGCATTTTGGCCAGCGTAGTTTCCGTACGCGAGAATCACCACGCCAACAACCAGGATTGCGATGGTCAGGGCCAGTGCAACCGAAGTTCGCCGGCTGCTCCCCTTCCACTCGCCAAAGAACACGCCGGCGAGTGTCCCGAGCATGATTAAAAGAATCATGTGGATCGCCCAGCAGACTTCGCCAAAGCCCGCGACCTTCATGATGAAGTAATGGCCGAAGCCGTAGAAGAAAAACTGGCCGTACCAAAGGCAACCAGTCAAAATCGCCATGGCCCAGTTCACGGCCAGGCTCGCTTTCTCTTTGCCCTCGGGCAGACGAACCACTTCGCTGAGAGTCTTGTCGCGCCGATGTAGAAACAGGCAATAGAGCGCAGTTGTCAGAAAGGCGCCGGCGTTGGAGAACGGATAAATGGCGTTGCTCGTGAACGTAGCTGCATCGATGCCGAGCACGGTGTGCCCAGCCGCGTTTGCCTCGGCGAGCGTGGCGATGGCACCGCCTTCCGCGAGCGCCACTCCATAAACGCCAGACAGCACACCCGCCACAACGCAAAGTAGCAGTCCGACGATCGCGCTGCCAGCCGGCGCCTCCGCAGCGCGGTTCTTAGCTTGATCGCGCTCTTTTCCGCGACCCGCAACGCCACAAAACATAATCCCAACAATGGCAATGCCGATGCCAGCAAGCACCCACCCGGAACCCGCTTTGGCCGTGAACGCGTGGATATTAGCCGACGCATCGGCGAGCGACGTTGCTCCCTTGACGATAGCGTAGGAAGTTCCCACAACCGTCGAGATTCCGATGGCCATCGCGTAGGTTACCGAAAAACCCACGTAGCGAATAGCGACACCAAAGGCGGTGCCGCCGACACCGTAAGCCATGCCGAGCAGGAAAACGCGCAACGCCACCTCACGGGGGATCGCCTGCACAACGCTCCAATAATCCGGTATCGTGAGAAAAGCCCCGATGACCGGCAGCAAGAACCAGCAGAACGCGGCCTGAATGAGCCAGTACGATTGCCAGGACCAACGTTTGACCCTCTTTTGCGGCGCGTAGCAAAGGGCAGCCGAAGCAGCTCCAACAGCGTGGAAGAAAATACTCGATGCGAGCGGGTGCATGGGCGACGCGTTTGAACTAGAGTTGTTCGGTATATTCGCCGAGGTTGAGCGGATACTTCCCGTATTCACGAACCAACTTCACAATGTAGTCGTAGGTCTCGCCCGAAACGTTGCTGCTCACGGAGTGATCCGAAGCGAAGATGTAGCCCCCGCCACGTGCCGCATTGAGCTTGCGCAAAACTTCGCGCTTGATCGCGGCCTTGTCGCCCGTTTCCCAGATTTGCACGTTGCTGTTGCCGAAGAAACCGGCCTTGTGACCGTACTGCTTGCGGAGTTCGACGCAGTCCATGCCCGCTTTTACCTCTAGCGGATTGTACGACATGATGCCCATCTCGTGGAAATCGGCAAAGATCGCCTTCACGTTGCCGCAACCGTGATACGTCACGGGCAGCCCTTTCGAGCGAGCGTACGCCGTCATTTGCGCGACCCATGGCTTGAAGTATTCGCGCCAATACGACGGCGCAAAAAGCATGCTGTTCTTGTAGGCGACGTCGCCCCAAATGTGAAAACCGTCGAGCAGTCCTTCGCCAGCATCGATCGTCGCTTTGGCGCACTCGAGCAAATGGGCACCGATTTTGTTGATGCACGCGCCCATGCGCTCCGGCTCCTCGCCCATCCACATGAGTGCGTTTTCTTGCCCGATCAACCGTGTGAGGCATTCGCTCACTTCGATCATGCTACCGTAGACAGGAAAGTCGGGATGCAGCGATTTCACCGTGTCGATCCACGCCGGTGAGTTGCGCTCGAAGCCGTCACCTACCCCTGCAATTTGGTTATCGCCGGCTGAAAAAAAGCGACGCGGGTCACGCGGATCATCGAAGTTCGCCGCTTCAAGTTTTTCCAGTGAATCGATTTCCCATGAGCGCATTTCCGGCATGGGAAACGCGAATTGCTTGTGAATGACCGCGCCAAAACCGGTTTTGACGACAACCTCTTCCGCGTTCTCTACCAGCGTTTCGAAGGGTCGGATCCACGGGTCCATGTTCGGCACCGTGATGATTAGATCGAGATCGTAATAGTAATAAGGATTCGCGTCGTTCGGCAGACCGAGTTCTTTGCGCCAGCGTCGCGTAAAGCCGCCCCAGAAGAAATCGGTAATCGGCACGCGGTCCCCCTCCTGGTGATTTAAGGCCTTGTTGAGGCGTTCCAGTTTTCGCAGGGTGTTTTCCTTCCGCGTGCTGCCCGCGGAGGATTTTCCAAACGTGTCGAACATGCTCATGTTTTGGGGGAGGTAGAAAGCCGGATAGCAGCGCGGCGCTAAGGTTTGGGCGGTTGAATGGATTCGGCGGTGGGCGGGGTCGTTGCCGAACCATTTGACCGCAGATCCTTCGATGTGGCGAGTGCGATCACGCGACCCTCGTTGCCTACCGCGCAATAGAAATGGTAGACAACGCCGTCGTGTTTGAGAACCCAGGGTTTATGAGCGAACGTCTTGTCGAACGGCACACTCGGTTTCACCAGAGGTTCACCACTCCACTTCGTCCAGTGCACGAGATCGCGCGAACAGGCAAACGTGTCGAACGCCGTCGTTCCTGCGAGCCAGCGGAAACCGAAATAGAACATCACCCACACGTCGCCAATGCGGACGATCTGCGGATCGCCGGTGATGGCCGCCTTACCGGGAGCATTGTCCACAACCGGCTCAGTTCCGAGCCGCGTCCAGGTCACGAGGTCGCGCGAAACAGCCATGCCGATGGCCTCATGGTTCCCGGTTTTAGTCTTGCCGTTGTAAAACATGACGAAGGGCCAGCCGAGCGACTGCGCTTCGTCCCGAATGATCGCGCTCTTGTAAAGCGTAACACTTTCAAAAGGACGCACGTCGGGCTGAAATACTGACAACACGGGGTTCTGCGATAAACGCGTCCACGGGTGCACCTCAACCGGATCTTTGCTCCAAGCCAGGCCGATGCCGAGTGGATCGGGTTCATAACCGTGTTGCGCACCGCCAATGAACGAAAGCCAGTATTTGCCGTCGTGGGTGCCGAGGGCATGACTTCCGTCCCATCGCGTGTCATAGAGCGCGATTCCGCCGTCGCCCTGCCAGGCATCCCAGCCCGACTTCGCGTGTGGCAAAATCATTCCTAAGCGTTCCCAATGCAGGAGGTCGTCGCTGCGTGCCAATTGGGTTTGGTAACCCACCTGATCGCGAATCGAGACAAACATCATGTACCAGTGCCCGTCGTGCCGAAAGACGTTCGGGCAATCGATCATCTCGCCCTTTTCGACAGGAATAACGACGCCGTATTTATAGGGCGTTTTCACTTCCTCGTAGACGCGCTGCATTGTTTCCTCAGAAACGGGCAGCGCCGCGTTGCGTAATTTCTCTGGGATCGGAAGCGCGGTAGCACGCGAAGTGGAAACGCGTAATTGCACTGGGCCGAGCAGGCCTGCAGGCAAAAGCGAGCTGTTCGCGGACGGATATGGCGCCGTCATGAAGGTAGCTCTCCGTTCAGCCGGCAGCGCCGCGTCAGCGACGAGTCGGTTGTGCCAAGTATTCGTGACGCGAATCTCCAAGACGTTTGCGCCGGGCTGAAGCGCCTTCGTAACATCCACGCGCAGCGGCGCCGTCCACAACGTGCCGCGATCAACTCCGTTAAGCCGCACGCTCGCAAGATTCGCAACGTTTCTTAAGTCGAGCTCCACACAGCTCACCCCCGGCGAAGGCTGCCAATCGAATTTTGTGGTGTACGTGGCAGTTCCGGAAAATGTCCGAAGTCGCTCTTCTGGGAGTTGGGTCCAGGAAACGAGTTCGTTTACGGTGAGCGCTGCGCCAGCTACGCCGCTGCACGAAGGAAACTCGAGCTGCCATGGTCCGGCTACCGCAACTGTTTTAACAGAAGCAACATCGTAGGCGGAAAAATGGTCATTTTCGGCTATTTTTTCTTCACCGAAGACGACAAAAACAGATTCGTGCTGAGCCAAGACGAACTGTGCCTCGGTCTCCTTGCTGCCAGCGATCCAGCGGCGAACAGCGCGGCTTGGTTGACCCGTGACCGCATCGAGAAAGTGCGGCACGCGGCCACCCACACGCAGCTTAAGCACGATCTCGCGTTCCTCGTCCGCCAGGTTCGCAACAAAATACACGTCGCCGTTTTCGCTCCGGCGGTGAGTCCAGCCAATCTTCTCAAGTGGTGCAGCATGAATGTCGGTGGCGAGTAGATCGGGCGCGAGTTTCGCCTTTTTGAAAAACGCCTTCAGGTCAGCCTCGCGAGCTTCGAATACGGCCGCTCCGGCTGTGCGCAGTTGCGCGAGTTTGGCCTGCACTTCGGCGGAGTAAACCCAACCATCTTCAATAATCAGAACGGCGTAGCTCGCGCCACCAGGCAGTTCGATTCGTCCGTCACGTACCGAGGCCAGCCTCAGCAGCGCGTCGCGATTAATGGTGTCAGCCTGGTAGCCATCCGGGAGCGCAACAGAGTGCCGCTCGGGAAGTATCGCCCGCGACGGCAGTTCTTCGCCCGCAAAATAAGCGACATCCACCACCGGTGTACCAATCTGGAGCAATGCCGAGCAGCGCGTCAGGTATCCGATCCACGCCTTGCTCTGCTCAAACCACGTTTGATCTCTCTGAAAGAAAAGGCCGATGTTGCTGAGCGTCATGCCGGGCTTTCGATCCATCCACGGATTGTGCGCGGCCACATGAAGAAGAAAGCGATTTATCCCTAGAGCGAAGTTGCGGTCGCCGAGCGCTTTCAGCATTCCGGGGTGTTCATCCCATTCGAGATTCCGCTCGGTGAATGCTTCCGCCATGACGATCCGTTTTCCATAAACATGCGCGCCAGAGATCGCGTCGTGAATATCGTTCGGCTTGTCTTGCGCCGGACTGCGCAGCCAAAACTCGCCCGCGGGCACGTCAACCTGCCCGAAATGCCGCATGCCGTCCCCCATCATTGTCGGCGCAGTCGCTTCGGCCGTGAAAGTGAAACCATTCTCTTTCGCCAAGGATGCAAACGTAGCGAAGAAAACATCGTTTGTCAGGTCAGTGATCGTCTGCCGAACATCCTGCAAGAACCGCTCTGTCGACTCTGCGCTCTCGACGGGGAAACCCGCAAACGCCGGCAGGTAGCTCGTGAGCTCGTAGCCGCGCCGTTTCATGAATTCCTCGCGAAACACCGGCGACCAGTTCTGGCTACCGGCCTCCCAACTATCCACGTGGAAAATCTTCAACACCCTAGCCGCAAGTTCAGGCCCGACTTGCTTAACCGTTTCGCCGAACCATTTATCATACTGTAAACGAATCGCTGCCGAATTGAACCGATCGCATTCCAACCCCTTACCTGCACCGGCCGTCTCGTTTTGGTGTCCGGTGGACGTATATCCCACGCGCAGAATCGTCCAGTCACCCACGGGCGCGTGCCAGCGGAGATGTCCATCGGAGGAAACAAATTTCGAGACATCGATAATTTGCTCACGTTTGATGCACAGCTCTGCAGGGATCAGCGAGTCGTTCGCGCGAGAACTACGGCGCCAGACGAGACCGGATTTGCCCTCGTAATTCGGAATGCGTGCTTCACCCGACAATTCGATGCCGCGGATCTTGAGGATGTTTTTCCACTTCGCGGAATCCAGGTCTTCGCTTCCCTGCTCCGCACCCGACGGATCGTGCGCAAAGCGGAAAAAACGTGCAGTCGTTTCTGGAATAGAAAATGTGTACGGCGCGTCCCAATCCTGCCAACCGTGACGTGGCGTTTCCAAACGGCCCAACGAGCGGAACGTTTTACCGTCGTCGCTCACCTCCACGATCAATCGCAACGCGGCATAATTCGCACCGTCCGGCCGCACGACGATCGAACGGCAGGTAAACGGCTGCGGAAACTCGTATTGTATCCAGCAAGGCTCTTCGGACCGCAGGCGTTGCGTGCTTTCCGGTTGAACCAAAAGTTGCGCGTTCGCGCCCTGAACGCTGGTGCTGGCTTTGGGTTTGATAGCGCGCGTCGAAAACGCTGCACCTTTTGGCGTGGGTAACGCCAACGTCGCGACATCCCTGTAATAGCCGCTATACGAAGGTGGCTGCTGCAGCGAGAGGTCGATCATTTTGCCACCGCCAACATGCTGCTCTGACCAAACCACTTTCTGCATGCTCAGCTCTGGCGTGATCCACGGTCCGCCTGCCGTAGCGAAACCGTCGCTGGCGTGCATCGCGAGTTCGAGGCCGAGCCGATCTGCCTCGGAAAACGCATGCCGGAGCATCTCCCACCATTCCCGCGTAAGCGTGCGAATTGACGGCGTGTACAGCGGCGGGTTTGGGACGTCCTTGATCGGAACCAGGTACGCACCGGCCAACCCGACGCGTTTCATGGCCTCGAGGTCGGCAGTAACGCCTTCCTTCGAAACCGCACCATTCATCCAGTACCAAAATACCCAGGGGCGCGCCGACTCAGGGGGATTTTCAAAAGCCGCTAGCAACTCATCGCCACGCAGGGCCACCGATCCGCCCAGAAGAGCGGAAACCAGGATAAGTAGTTTGGAAAAGCGCGTGCAGATCGTCATTTAACGGATCTCAAAACGAAGTTCGATCGAGCCGCGGCGAACACCACCGACGCGCTGTGCCTGCGAAGACGGTCCGACGAGATCGGTGGCGTTTACCTTATTCCGCACCGCCGGAATCACATCAAGCACCGCGATTCCTGTTTGCGGCAGCGTGTAGAGAAGAGCATCGCGGCCGTCCCGCGGAGTATACACGCCCAGATAGGAACCCGGCGTGCCGTTTCCAATCGTGATCTCGCCTTCTGTCGTGCTAAAAACCGCCCAGCGCCAATCGCGGAAATAGCCTTTGAACTCTGGATAAACATACGACTCGCCCGGAATGGGATCATTGTACTTATTTGCCCAAACATCGAGCGTTGTACCATGCAGGCGGTTTTGCCACACGCGATAAGGACCGCGGCCCAACCAGCGAATCGATTTCATCGACGATTCCGGGTAGTCAAATTTGACGCCCATCAATTCCACTACGCCATCGTAGCGATATTCGTAGTCCAAGCGCACCACGCCACTCGGCGAAATCCGCCAGGCAACCGATTCCAATGATCCAAAATATTTCGCCTCAACCACGACATCAGCACCATCGGCGCGAGCCGTGATCGTCTTCAGCGATGAGGAAGTCGTGATTTCCTTATACAGACGATCCTCGCCCTTCGGAGCTTGAGGATCGACCGATCCGTCCAACGTGCGATCACCGCGGCGGGCCGCCACAAAACGAGGGCCGTTTTTGAAGGAAATCGCTTTTTGCGCCTGGCGCACGCTGGTGAGCTCGCCCGCCGACTTTGAGAACTTAAACTCGTTGCCACCGGCAAAGACGACAAATGCATCGTAGTCGCTGCGGTATTCCGCCTTGGCTGCACTCTTGGCTGCGGCCTCAAGCGGCGCGGCCTTTTTCCAACTCCACGACCAGGTCCAAAGCGGCTCACCGGCTGGGTTCTTTGCCGTCACGTACAGCACATCTGCATCTCGCCAGTTTTTAGGCAAGGGGAGTTGCAGTGTTCCTGTCGAATGCGGCGCAATCGCCGGCCCAGCGAGTTCTCCGCGTGCGATGCTTTCGTGCCCGGTTTTGCCCTCAGCCGGCGTATAAAATCGCGCCATCTCCCAGACGAACTTGCACTGGTTGAGGTGGGTAAAATCATAGCGGTTTTCGACGGAAAGTACTCCGTTAAAGTCCGCAGGCAGCTCAGCAGGTCCGACTTGGACCGGGGACCACACTTCACGAATCGTGTTGAAACTTCCCTCTTTTTCATGGTGCGGGCCAACAATGCCATCGGGCGCGAGATTGCCTTGTTGATCGATTCGGCCGTTTTGGTCGGTCCGGGCCAGTCCTTCATCAGCATACGACCAAAGAAAACCGCCGCCGCTGCGCGGATGGTTGCGCATCATTTCCCAGTAATCGAACAAACCCGCGCCGTGCCCGCCATCGTACAGGCCGTGGAGAAATTCCGTAGGCATGAATAGCTCGGGTGCACGGAAGTACTCTTGGGTTTCGCCGTAAGAACGATAGTGCATGGTGTCGATGCCGCTGAATTTTCCCTGAGGGTGAAGCACCGGGCGTTGCTGGGGATCCCACTTGGCAAATTCATCGTCGATAGCGGCATTCCAGCCACCTTCGTTGCCGTTGTCCCAAAACAAAATGCTCGGATGATTCACATCGCGCGAAATCATTTCTCCGACTAAGCGCCGGCCCGTTGGTTCGTCATAGCGGCCGTGCCAGCCACCGAGCTCGTTCAAAACGTAGAGACCGAGCTCGTCACAAGCTTCGAGAAAATCGGGATCGGGCGGATAGTGCGACATCCGCACCGCATTCATGTTCATTTCCTTGATCAAGCGCACGTCCGCGTAATTGCGCTCGCGGTTGAGCGTGCGGCCAGTCTCCGGCCAGAAACTGTGGCGGTTGGCGCCTTTCAGCAAAACCCGCTGGCCGTTCAGGAAAAGCCCTTCGCCGGCGCGGACTTCAAACGTCCTGAAGCCGAACCTTTCGGTAGCGGCATGCAACGTGGCTCCGTCTCTAACGACCGCGATTTTGACGGTGTAAAGGTTTGGTGTTTCCGCGGTCCAAAGCTTTGGCTGGGTCACAGCAGTTGCGAGCGTGGCACGTTCGCCGCCGGGCGCCGGTGCTGCCTCAAAGGCCAAGCCGACGGGTGTACCCGCCGCGTCAAAAATCTGCCCGACGACTTTCGTGCCTTCGACCGCTGCGTCCCCGAGAAAAATCTCTGCACGAAAAGTTCCGTCGGCTTTTGCGTCGATCGCGGAGCGGTCGATAAACTGCGGAGGAAGAATTTCCAGAAAAACGGGTCGGAAGATTCCGCCGAAATTCCAATAGTCCGCACGGCGCTCAGCCAAATTGACGCTCTCGTTGGCCGATTCCTTGTCGACGGTCACTTCGATTTCATTTTTTGCCCCGAATTTCAGCAGCGAGGTGATTTCCGTCTTGAATCGATAAAAGCCACCTTGGTGCGGTAGTCCGGTGGAAATGCCGTTCACACGGATTGCCGTGTCAGTCATGGACGCTTCGAACACCAACCGAACGCGCTTGCCCTGCCAGTCCGCAGGAACATCGAAACTGTGCCGATACTTACCTTGTTCTTTGGCGATACCAGGAGGATTTGGTTTACCGTAGAACTGGACGCCGTAGTTGTAGGTGCCAAAACCTTCCTGCTCCCAACACGACGGCACGCGGATCTTCGTCCATTCGCCGCTGCGGCGGCCTTCTGAGCAGAAAAAATCCCACTGCACGGCGTCGTCAAAACCTTTGCCCGAAAGATATTGGATCTGTGTTTCGTTAGACGATGCAGATGTGAGTACCGCGGTACAAACAAACGCGGCGAATAGGAAGATTTTCCGCAGAGAATTTTTCATAATGAACTCGGGCTAAGGGAGAGTACTTTCAAAAACGTAGCTGCCGGACTCGATGGAAAACACGGTTCCGCTCCATGTACGTCTCAGCATTGTGGCGCCAAATGTTGCATCTTTTCCAATTACTTCACGCGCTGGTGCGTCAGTGCCTGTAGGAACGAAAACAGTTGCGGTAGTATTGGCTGGTATCGTGACTTTCAGCGTGAATTTTCCATTCGAACGATCCCAGCGGAGAGCGATCGGCCCGCGAACCGAGTTGTACGTGGCCTCCGCCCACGTGAGATCGCCCACAGGAGTAGGTTTGATGATGATCTTTGAGAAACCAGGCCCGGTCGGATCACAATCGATTCCCACAAGGTATCTGTAAAACCACTCGGTGATTTGCCCCAGCATGAAATGGTTCTGGGAAGCGCTTCGGCTGGCATTCCAGCTCTCGGTGAGCGACGTGGCGCCCACTTTAAGCTGATAGCCGTACCCCGGTTTTTCGTCCTGATTGATGAGCTTGTAGATCACGTCCGAACGATCCGCGCCCGCCAGAGCGAGCAACAGATAACGAAATCCAATGTCGCCCGCCGTCGCATAACCGCGCGCTTGCACGTCGGCAATGATCGACGCCAATGCTTTGTCGGTAGTGCCAGGATCGGCTATTCCCATTGCAAGTGGAATGGCATTGGAAGCCTGCGAGTTGGTGGCGAAGGTGCCGGTGTCGGCGTGGAAATTCCGCTTGTTATAAGCGGTTCGCAGTTCTTCCGCGCGTGCGGCATAGCGTTTCGCCTCTTCGTTTTTGCCGATGATACCGGCAATCTTGGCAAGCGTACGATTATCCTCGAAGAGAAACGCGGTCGCTGTAACTGCCGGTGGCGTTAAGTTCGGTCGATTGCCAGTCGAGGCATCAAAATCGTACCAATCCCCTAGCCCGTCAGAGAGGACGTTGTCTTTGGTGCGTGTCTCGAGGTAGGCGATGTAGCGTTTCATCGCCTCGTAATGGGTCTTCAGCAACTCCGTGTCGCCGGTGAAAAGATATTGTTGCCATGGCACCAGGATGAACGACGCGCCCCACTCTGCCGCGCTGCGGAACGGTCCTTTGAACTTCACGTACTCGGGCGCGATGTTT
This sequence comes from Nibricoccus sp., assembly GCA_047600805.1. GTDB lineage: Bacteria > Verrucomicrobiota > Verrucomicrobiia > Opitutales > Opitutaceae > JADKHC01. The sequence goes on along the minus strand of JASGKG010000001.1, from coordinate 1,231,541 downwards.
GGGACCAACCCGTAGTCGGGCGCATCTTTGTCGTGCACCTGCGCCTCGGCGAGGTCGCGCATCGCCTTCGCGTAGGTGCGGGTAACATCGAACTCATACCGAATCGCCGGGCCGTTGAGATGAAACTGCTCGATCCATCCGAGTTTTTCGCGATGAGGGCAATCGGTGAGAACCGAAAGCAAATTCGATCGCTGCGCCCAACGGACCAGGTCGCGAATCCGATTCAACAAAGGGTTCGAACAGGCGAACTCGCCGACTGGTTCGGCACTGGCTTGAACGATGACGCTTTCTATCGCCTCGATCTTCGGCAGTCGTGCTTTGTCGGTGTCGGCCGGTACGGGTTCTTCAGAGCCTGGCAGAAAGAACTCCGCCTGCACATAGCGGCTGCCGATGAAAAAGAACTGCGGCGTCCAGGTTTCCTCGGCGTCCGTCGCCTTGGTGTACTGCCACCAGGAACGCCCACGATGAATTTTGCCCATCGTGTCGCGGAAAATTGTACCGTCGGCATTCACGACTTCCGCGGGCATCAACCGCACGCTGGTTCCCGCGGGACCGGAGATCCGCAAACGCGGGACGAATGTCGCATTTTGGCCAAAATCGTAGACGACTTTCCCGTCAGGAAACGCCTTCACGCCGACAGGCTGCCGCGTTTCGATTTCGCGCATCGGCTCGTTCGCGCCAGTGATTCCGCGGAGATGCGTGTCGACTTGCATCACGGGGACGGCGGGCCGCCAACCCTTCGCTGCGAATCCCGGTTTATCCCAGCCAGCCTGAACCAAACGTGCGTCAAAATCTTCGCCGCCGTAGATGCTCGCAAATGGATTCGGACCCGCGTGCGTCTGCCAGCTCTGATCGGTTCCGACAAAGTCGACACTGCCGTCCGCATATTCCAGCCGCAGGTGCATGATCGCCATGAGCGGCCCAAAGGAGTTCGTGAACTTTGCAAAGCGGTTTCGCCGAACCACGTTGTACATACTATTGCCAACGTTCAGGCCGACGGCGTTCTGACCTTCTTTCAATTGTGACGTGATATCGTACGTATCGTAGAGTGCTGTCGCGTCGTAGTTCGTCCAGCCAGGTGTGAACAGGTCGTGGCCGACACGTGTCCCGTTCAACGTCATCTCGTATTGGCCGAGCCCGGTCACATGAGCGAGAGCGCGCCGCAAGCCGGTACGCACAGTAAAATCTTTCCTCAGCAGCAGAGTCTCGGTGGCGGCAGGCGCGGCGATCCATTTGCCCTTCCAGTCGGTGGGCGCCAACAGCCCCATCGTCCACGTCGCCGGCTCGCTCCAGACCGTGACTTTTCCGTCGCGGTCCCATGAGCGGACTTTCCAAAAAACTCGTTGTGACGCGCTAAGCGGCTTCCCCGTGTAAACAACTTGTGTGGTTTGCGCCGATTCGACACGACCGCTGTCCCAAAGATCTGGTTTGTCCGTGTTCAACAGCTCAGCCGTTGAGGCCACCGCGATTTGGTAAGCAGTTTGCCTCTGGCCTCGCGCTGTACTTTCGACGCGCCAAAAGAGCCGCGGTTGAGCCGCGTCGACGCCCGCCGGGTCTACCGCGTACTCGCATTTGAGGCCAGTCACACGCAACTCGCGGGCAGCAGCGCCGAAAACACTCGCAACGCCAAGGGCAAGACCGAGGAGGACGAACTGGAAGCAGCGAAGCATGAGTATTGGCGATTGATTATAGTTTGGCTGGATCGAGCACCACATGCTTGATCCGTTTGCGGTTCCACGTGTACGTGATGTGAACTTTCCCGTCTGAACTTTGGATCACTGCCGGGTAAGCGTAGCCCGCCGTGCACGGCTCCGTTTCGAGAGTCAAAACCCGTTTCCACGATAGCCCGCCTGATGAGATCGCCACATCGAGCGGATAACGGTTGCCCTTCGCCTCCTCGATGCGGTGAGCGGAATGGTTGTAGACCAGCAACTGCCGACCGTCCGCCAGTGTCACGGCGTCTGTCCCTGAGTTTGGGTTAGGCAATTCCATCGCGGTGAGCGACGTCCACGTTTTACCGCCGTCCTTAGACCAGGTCTGCACGAGCACACCCTGCTTCGAACGGCAGACAGCCTGCAGGCGTCCATCGTTGTGGAAAAGAATACTCGGCTGAATGGCGTCGAATTTCGGCCCACCTTTGGAAACCGGCCCAATTTTCTCCCACGTTTTACCGGCATCGCGCGAGAGTTCGAAATGCACCAGCCAACCGCCAGCAAACTCGCCGTTATCGCCTTTGCCTTCGACGTTTCCTTCGGTGCTCGTCGGCGACAACCAAGCGCCATCGGCCAGCTGCACTGTTTTATTTTTAATAGGCCCAAGGATCCCTTCCGGCAGACGCGTCGGCTTGCTCCAGGTTTTTCCGCCATCCGCCGACGTCATCATCATGCCCCACCATTCGCGTGGGTTCGGACCGATTTTGTAGAACAATACTAACGGTCCATTCTTCGGCTGAAACAAAACCGGATTCCAGGTCGGCAACCGTTTGCCATCGGTTTGTACGCCGTTGGCCACTTCGACTCCGGTTGTCCAATGGCCGTTCTCAAATTGCGCGACGTAAATGCAGACGTCGGGATTGCGCTCTTTGGTGCCACCGAACCAAGCTGCCACCAACTTTCCACCGGTCGTCTCAACAATCGTGGACGCATGGCACTCCGGGTAAGGACCGTTTTCGTAGATGAATTCAGACGACACCACCGACGACGAGGATGGGTCAGCGAAACTATTCGTCAGCGACACAACCAATATCGATGCAAATGCAAAAAGAGGACGTAGGTTCATGAAAAAAATTAGGCAGAAGCAACGGCTGCTGACCGTCGTGAATGAATAAAGGCCGCGCTCAACAAGAGCAACGCTCCGGCCACATAGAAGACTGCTCCAAACGCGATGGCTTCGCTCATATTTTCAACCGCAGTCGCGTGCCGCCCGTATTTTGTCGCGATCCCAACAAACAATGGTCCGAGCGCTCCGCCGCCCCACCCAACCGTGTTCATGATGCCGGCGGCTGTCCCACGCGCGCGCGGTTCAATCACGTCGTACAACGACGCAAAGATGCCAGAATCATAAAAGCCTTTGCAAACACCGAAACAGGTCATTGCTACCAAAAGCGTCAACGTGCTCGTCGTATTGCCCACTAAGAAAACGAAAATCGCGCCGAGGATCAGTCCACCGCCTTGCACAATCATGCGACCGGCGGGAAAACGGTGGCTAAGCCGATCCGCCGCCCAGCCGGCAAAGGGCACTACGAGCGCGCTCGCTAGGTGCACGTACACCGTTCCCGTCAACCCTGCTGCACCGATCGAATAATGGAACTTGTCCACCAGAAATTTCGGCGTCCAGGTTAGGAAAATCACGGCGATGAAGTTGGCACAGAGAAATCCGCCCATGAGCAACATCGCCGCAGGCGTGCGAAAGATTATGCCGAGCGTCCGCCCGACGGGCAGACGTTCTTCGCGGTAGATTCGGTAATCAAGCGTCTGCGCCGAGCGTCCGCTGCCAAGGCCCCGATCCGGCTCATGGACGAAACGGATCAACACCAGAGCGAGAATGACGCCGATCGGGCCGAACCAATAAAACGGGACACGCCAGCCGGCGCGTTCGGCCAGTTCCGCCGCCATCCAGCTTCCCAGAATGGTCCCTGCGTACACGGAGGACTGGTGCCACGACAACGCGCGGGAGCGCGTGTCGCTGCCGTGGTAATCGCTGAGCAACGACATCGCCGAAGGAAAGTAAAACGTTTCGCCCAATCCAGTCAGCGCGCGAACGACTACGAGTGCGATCAGACCGTTGCACCAACCTGTCGCCAGGGTAAAAAAGCTCCAGGCCACGCACGCCGAAACGATCAGCCATTTGCGGGAAAACCGGTCGGCCGCAATCCCGGCGATCGGCGCTGCCGCAGCGTACACCCAGGCAAACGCCGACCCGATCCAGCCGAGTTGCACGTCGTCGAACTTGAATTCTCGCCCGAGTAGCGAGAGCACCGAGCTGATGGCCTGCCGGTCTGCGTAGTTGAAGAAGCAGACAAACCAGAGCATACCGACAACCAGCCATTTGTAGTTTTTGTTCATGGGCATGCTCTGGCGGATCAGTTGATTCAGTTGCGGGACGTTTTGCGAGTTTTGGCCGGGACAGAAGCCAGCTCAAGCCCCCACTCGGCGAACTTCTTGCGCAGATCGGCGACCACACCTGCGTAGATCTTTTTCGTGGCTTCAGAAACCGCCATTTTCGGCTCACCCACTTCAAAGCCGCGCGCCTCGACCCCTGCCGTGCAGTTAAGCGTAAACGTCAGCCGATCGACAATCGCGCCGATTACGCGCATGCGCGTAGCCGTGGGCTCGAGGCGGCCTGGCTGACTCTTGCGATAGACGTTGAACTGCTCGATCATGAGCTCAGGGACAATGTTCACCAAGCCGCCGATACAGCCCACCGCACCAAGCTTGAAAACCTCGGGCAAGCGCGTGTCGGCGCCGGAGAAAACGACAAAGTTCTTCTGCTTGCCGAGTCGGATCAGTTCGGTGTGATAGCCAAATTCACCGCCGCTCTGCTTGATGGCAGCCATCGGGTGCCGGTCGGCGAAGGCGGCGATCGTGTCGAGGTTGATGCGGTTGCAAGTCAGCTCCGGGAAATTATAGAGCATCACGGGCAGTTGCGCGGCCTCAGCGGCGTATTCGAAATGCGCGAGCTGATCGGCTGGGCTGCACGGGAAAAAGTTCGGCGGCATCACGCCCACGCCTGGCAGCTTCAGTTTGCGAGCGAAACGGCCAAGTTCTGCGACGTTGCGCGGATTGATATCGCTGATGTTCGCAATCACCGGGAGCGGCGCGGCGAGTTCGGCCACGGCTTCGAGCACTTCTTTGCGCTGCTCCACGCTGAGGCGCGGGAACTCGCCCGTGCTGCCCAGCGCGAGTACGCCGTGAATGCCTTTGGCGCGCAGCCAACTTAGGTGCGTGGCGAGCGCGCGTTTCATCAGCTTGCCGTTGCCATCCATCGGGATGGTCAGCGCAGCTAGAATTCCTTCAGAAGGAAATGCGGTTTTCATGTGTGGTAAACTATTTCGCAGAGCCAAGCCCCGGCTCTTGAGTGGGCGCCGTCTGGAGCAACGTTTCGATCAGCGCACGCGGCACGGCGAGTACGGTTCCGTGGCGCGCATTTTTCGGGAAAGATGTTTTTTCGCTGAGGTCAGTCCAATGCGCGAGATCGCGCGAAACGATGACGCCGTATTTATTTTCGCGGTGCTTGTCGAAATAGACGCGCCACACGTCGCCGACTTTGATCGCCGACGGCCCCTCGGCCCAATATCGACCGGTGATCGCCGGTGAGGCCGCGGAAAATGGGCCTTCGGGCGTTTCGGCCCGAACCAGGCGAATGTTCTTCTCCAAAGTCGGCGTGGCGGTTTCGTTCTTCACGAACATGAGCCAACGTTCGCCGTCCCGTGCGAGTGTGGCGTCGATCACGTTAAAGCCGCCGTCGTACAGCAGCGTTGTCGGTGTAAAGTGTATGAAATCCTTGGTCGTCGTCGCGTAAATGCGGTGGTTGGTTGTTGGGCCTTTATTCGAGTTCTCTGTCTCGCGGAATTGCCCGAGCACCGTGCTCGACCAAAAGATCAAGAAGTGCTGCTTCGCGTCGTCCCATACGACTTCAGGCGCCCAGCAGTTCTGCGTAGCGGGTTCTTGTTCCATCACAGGAATTGCCTTCTGCTCGGACCAGTGAATTAGGTCGCGTGACGACGCGTAGCCGATCGTTTTGCCTTTCCAAGACGTTGTCCAAACCAGCCGATAGACACCATCGGGGCCACGGTACAAGCAGGGATCTCGCAGGAGCTTCCCTTCACCTACGACGGGCCTCAGATAAGGTTGATCGCCGCCGAGGATTTCCCAGGAAAAGCCGTCACGACTCCATGCGAGGTGAAGCCCTTCACCCGCAGTATGGTGATAGAAAAACGTGAAGAGATAACACGTTTCCGGCAAATCTTTGGCCGTTTCCGCTTTCGCGAGAAACACGCTGGCGAAGACCGCGAGTAAAAATGTGACGAACCTCAACCGCACGCGATCAATTCCCCGGAGGTTTATCGCTGATCTCACCGGCGGCGCCCGCAACGCGCCGGATGCGCAGAGCGATGCCGGGTTTGCCCGGCAGAGTGACGTTGCGGCCTTTTTCCTCCACGAACGTGTACATGTCTTTTTTCTTCGCGGTGAAGACGCCCTCAACCGGCGTGATCGTCATCTCCCAAGTATCAATAACCTCGATCTTAAACTGGTTGCCATCGGCAATACCATCGCGGTAGAGCTCGAATTTCCACGAAGTCGGCCTGTCGTGGCCGAAATAAATCAGGTAATATTCACCGGGCTTGCCGCCGACCCCGACCGTCCACCACTTGTCGATCGGATCGATGCCAGTGGCCGGACTTTCCTCAAGAATCTTCCGCAGAAACGCCAACCGAGCGGGGCTCTCGCCTTTCAACGTGCCGCCTTGCCCGATCCAAACGAAAGCGTTATTTCCCTTGGGGTCTTTGCCGCTGTATTCAATTGCGCGCGCAGGATCGTTGGCGTCGATCAGGTACTCGCTGTGCCCGACATAAGTCCCGGCCACGGTGCCGACCCAGAAGCGATGCACCATTTCGCGGCCGTCGATATTTCCCCACCTGAGTCGATGATTGCCCTCGTAAACCACCTCGTCGTAGACGATCGGCTTGCGATAAACGTCGCGGTAGAGCAGCGCGCGGCCAACCTCCTCGACAGCCGAACCATTCTGCATGCTCACATGTGTGACCCACGGCTTGTTATGGTCGTAAATCACCTTGCCGTTGTGAATCGAGCGCAGGTGGTTGAACGGATCAGACGCCTGCACCACTTGGAAATTGCGATCCCAATCCGCATCGGTCTTGGTGCGAACGTAGTCGTACTCGTTGGCCATCGACCACCAGACGTTCCGAAACGCCGCGAGTCGCGCAACCACGTAGCGGACGTAAAAGTCCTCCACCGCAGGCGGCATCGTGTCCAGACCCCAGGCATGTTCGTCGTCGTAAGGATGAAACAGAATCAAATCGGCTTCGATCCCGAGGTCGCGAAGCTGGGCGATGCGTTTTTCGAGGTGCTGGAAAAACTCGGGATTGAAACGCGTGTAGTCGGGTTTGGTTGGTTCCCCTTGAAACGGAAACCGCGGCGGCGGCATCGTTACGCTACCATGAGTCTGCGGCAGTATGCACATCCGCATCTTGTTAAACGGCGAGGCCGCGAGGGTCTTTAACGTCTGCTCCTCGACCGACTCAGGACGATGCGTCCACGTGTAGGACGTCGTGCCCACCTGTTTGAAAGGCGTGCCGTCGGCGTGGGCAAAATGGTAGATGTTGGCCACGCGAACGGGGCCGTGGTTGCCTTTGCCGGGAGCGGTCACGGTGAAATTGCCGCGTTGCTGCGTCAGGGGCCAACGGTTGCTGTGCGTGAAATAGCTCCACTCGCCCACGTCTTCCGGCATGAACCGAATGCGATAAATACCGTTCCCATCGTAGAAGCCCGGCACGTTGACCACGCGGACGCCGTTGGTGAATTCCGCCGCAAGTGTGACATCGACAAATGGATTTCCTTCCGACGGGCCTTTTAGCTCGATTTCATAGACGCCCCATTTTTCGACGGTCGCAGGTGCCGCAGCACTGGAGCAAAGGGCAACGAAACAGCCAATAGAAACAATCAAGACACGAATAATCGAAGAGGAAGGAGTCATGGTGGTCAGAGAGCAGGTGAAATCCAATAAGCAGCGGGGCGGTGGTCAGTCGACAGCTCAACCGAGCCCTTGATGGCTCGTTCCGAAACGACCGTGCCGCTTTTCAAATCGATCTCGCGAACGATGAATGTCGCGTTGGCACCGCTCGGTTCAACCTTCAGAGAGCCGCCGCGCGGCGCGTACGCAAAACGCGAGCCGTTCTCTCCGGAGAGCTGGAACCAGCCTTTGTCCGAGTTTTTGGCCGGTTGCATCGTCGCGAGCGCTTCCAAAAGACGTGCGTCGGCCGTGCGTGGCAACTTGGGCAACGCACCACCGGCAGCAACGAAAGCCCAACCATCGGCTTCATCCAAACCAGCAATGATTGCTTTCTGCGGGAAGCGCCGGCGATATTCCACCACCATCGACGCAATCGAGGTCGCGCTCGGGCGTCCTTTTTTCCAAAGACGGAGATGTTGACGGGGAGCAAGATCGGTCCCGCCGTTTGGCGCAAATTCGTCGCCAGCCTCGGTGCGGAACCAATAACGAAAATCGATCACGTCGACGACGGCCGAGCGCACCGGATCGGCGAGAATAGCGTCCTGCACATCCTTGCACGCGCTGAGTCCGATGAGCGGATGTTTGCCGGTTTCTTTTTCCCACTCAGCCACGACGTCAATCCAGAACTGCATGAAATGAAGCGGCCCGGAATACTCCTCGCTGATCAGGTGAACAACGTTCGGTTGGTCAGCGAGCGCCTCAAGATAGTGGCGGATCAAACGTCGATGGAGGTCGCGGCGCAGCGCGTTTGAAAGATCGTAGAACTCCGCGGCCATTTTGATCGTGTCTCCACCGAACGGCGGCGGTTCCGTGAAATCTGTCGGTTGCAAACAGTTCGTTGGCCTCCATGGCGAATCGACCCAGTGTGCGCCCGCCTCGATGATGTTGTGCTGAAAATACATCGCATTGAGCAAAACCAGCCCTTTGCTGCGGCCGAGTTCGGCGAATTCACGCAGGCGGCCAAAATACCACGGGTTGTATTTGGTTAGGTCATATTTGCTTAAGCCATCGAAAGCTCGGCCCTGACCACTCCGGGCGAAAGGTTGCTCAAAGAAAGGCGGCCACACGTCTGCATCCGGCCGACGGATACGCTCGTGGTCCATGCGACGCCGCTCGTACCAAAGGCCGTAATGCTGCCGGATCGCGACTTCACCTTTCGCAAGCATGTTGGCCGTCATCTCGTTCAGATCATCCGTGTATTCCGGCCCGATGAGACCGGGTGCAAAACGCGTGATACTCGGCTTAGTCGCTTCGCGGCCCGTGAGCAAATAACCGCGCCACCACGCCACCTCATTTTGTGTTCCTGTGAGTAGAGCGCCGTTCGCCACAAGCCACCCGTTTGCCAACATCAGCGGCCGTTCTGTTTTCGGCTGATTCGCGACCCGTTGAAGCTCGCTGGCGACAGCCTTGTCCGTCGAAACGGCAACGGCGGCGTCCTCAAATTTCGGATACGCTCGCGGACTCAACGCGTCGAGGGCTTTACTCCCCAAGCGGTCCTGCAATTGCGCGCGATAAAGACTATCGGGATGAACAAACTCGTTTACCTGGCTCCATCGGCCATCACCGACGAATTGTCCCCATACGCCATCGGCCCAATTCTGCGCCGTCGGTGGCTTGCGATTGATGACGACCGATGCCGAACATTGCCAGAGCATCGAGTTCGCCGCCGCCCAACCAACGCCTTGATTCCATGTCTCGCGATTGTCCAACGCAAGGGTGCCTCCGTCGATCGAGACGTTGTCGAACAAGATGCCAGAAGCCCAGCTGCCCACGGAGCCGCTCGTGCCGCTGGGATCGATGGCCTTGCATTCGAGAAAAACGTTCGGACCCGCAGCTAAATAGCCCGTCGTAAAATCGGCGCAGCCCCGCTCGCTGCGGCAGCGAAGGAAAAGTGTTTGCTGTCCACTGGTATGAAAGGTGTAGCGTCGGTATCCACCGAGTTCCGAAACAGGCGCCAGCGACACGCAATCCTGCGCGGTGACGCGGCTCGCCTCGTGGCCGACATTGATCATCGAGCCCGCGAAGTGCAGCGCCGTGACGTTGGCGATCCAAGCATCGCGCACGCGATCGAGCGAGATCGCTTCCCAAGCATGCTGTTCGTCAAAAGGATTCGACGAATCGTAAGTGGACACACAGCGCAGGTTTTCGATGCCGATCTTCTCCAGTCGACCGGGCCAAGAAAACTTCGCGATGCTGCCGCGGCCAAAAGTTGCCTCCGGATCCTTGGCTGTTTTACCTAAACTTTTATCCAGGGGCAAAGCGCCGTCTTTCGCCGGCATGGAAGGCTCGTTGACTGCCAGCGCTTTTGTTTTTGCTTGGCGCAATTGCACGTTGCCCACCAGTGCAGTCGTCAACGGGCAGTCGAGCGTGACCATTCCGTCCTTGATCGCGACAATCGTACGTTCCCACTCGATCGTCATCACGTCTGGCTTCCACGCAAATTGCTGCCGTCCCGGCGAAATGTGCATTCCGAGCGTCTGAACCCAGGCCTCCGTCGCGGGGCGGGACACGACAACCTGTTCGCCAAGCTGCAAGCCGAGGACCTCCTTGAGATGCAACTCGCGCGACCCAACAGCCACCACGGAATCGCTCACTTCCATTCTGGCGCTCAACGTGCGATCGCTTTTTCCCCTGACCAAGATGAGCGATCGGCGGTCTGTGCCGGTGGCGACAAGTTCGGTTCCGCCTTCTTCGGCGCCTTCGCCACGCAAGACAATGCCGCTGGCGTTTATTCGGAGCTGACCAGAAATTTCGTAACGTCCCTTCTTCAGCAAAATCGCCCCGCGGAATCCTTGCGCGTCAGCGGGCTGCGCGGCCAACACGTCCAGTCCAGCCTGCAAGCGCGCCGTGTTGTCCCCTGCGACGGGCGAAAGAACCAACTTAACCGCGACATTCGGCAGCGCCACGCCGCCACCCGCGTAACCTGCGTGCGAAAAATCAGGAACGCGTGCGCCCTCGTCGTCAGTCGTGTAGATCAATTTGCCGTTCTCGGCTTGCGTGACGAGCGGCGGTAGTTGCTCGGCAGATACGGGCAACGCAGCCAGCGCGAAAGCGGCCCAAAACCAAATAGTCGAAGGTGGACGTACGGAGGTCATCAGGAGCTATGGCAGACGCGCTTTGAGGGGGCCAAGTTGCGTACTGCGCGCGATTTCCTTGCCGTTTACGAAAATAGCCAAACCCACACCCCGGCCGAAATGTTTGCCGTCGCGGTCCCAAACGATCGTCACATCGCGTCCGTGGTAGCGCACGCCGTCGAGGCAGAACCAATTCCAAGTGCCCTCAGGTAGCAGCGGATCGACTTCGATGAGGCCATCTGCGCGCGGCTGTAGCCCAACCACGCCCGAGATCAAGAGATCAGCGAATGTCGAATGGTTATAGTAGCGGCTCCGCGGATTTTTCCCCATCAACCACTGGCCATTTTTCTCGTCGAGATATTCGCCGATGTATGGTTTTCCGTCGTACCGATGCGACTTCACATACGTTTTGAACGCGTCAAAATAATCGCGTTTCGAAACAACCTGCTGCGGATATTCGCGCAGGACATTGGCCAGAGCGGTGAGCGTCTGCGAAGTCGCGAACGGCCAGACGGCGCCGTCCCACTCGCAGGTGCCGACTCCATGCGAACGGAATTGCGGATGGCGACGCTCCGCCGTGGTGATGCCGAACGGAGCTTTGAAGCCTTGCTCATCGGTCAACTGCGCCCACGCTGTCTCAAAGCCGCGGTTCGGCTCCGGCAACTTGAAATACCACGGAATGAATCCGATCTCTTCGCGAACGTTCGCGAGCGTGCCATCTTCACGGCGCACCTCGAAGAACTTAGCTTCTGGATTCCAGAGCTTTTCCTCCGTCGCTTTGCGGATTTCCGCGGCCTTCGCCTGGAATTCCTTAGCGAGTTCGTCTCGGCCCAGCATTTTGGCCATCGTGGAGAGCGCGATGGCGTTGCCGAACATGTACGAGTTTAGCGGTGGCCGAAGGTTTTTAACTTTTCGACCTCCGCTGATGGACTCCTCCATCGCATCCCAGACGTCGTACTGCCAGAAGAGTCCGCTCTCTGTGCGTTTTTCAGTTTCCCAGCGCACGTAGTCGCCCACGAGGTCGTCAAAGAGATCGCCCAGAGACTTAGTATCCTGCGTCACCAGCCAGCGCTGCCAGAGCGCATATTGAAGCCATTGGCTGTACTTGTGAAGATGCCCCTGAGGTTTGCCACCTTCGGCTCCGCGCAGCCAATACAGAACGTAGTCGTCGTACACGCTCTGATCACGAAGCCACCGCCCTTCCATCAAATGATGGCCCAAAGCGCTGCTCACGGGCCGCGGTTTTGTGAGAAATTCCGTGAAAACGTGCCGCTGACTCGCCGGATCGATCTTCAGGTGTTTGCGCAGAGCCCACCAACGGTACCAATAAATTTCTTCCACCTCTTTGTCGTCGCACGCGAAAAAGGGCACGTTCGCTTTCAGCCACTCCCACGACGCGGCGTTGGGAACGAGATTAGCAACCGGTTCGTCCTCCATCGCGTTGAAGCGCTCCACGTAGGATGCAAAATCGTCCGAGGAAAGGACGTACAGAGGCTTGTCGGACGCACGCACTTCACACGCCAGCACAACCAATGCAAGTAGCCACAACAAACGCAAAAAGCTCAAGGGGGGCATCTTCATAGTGTGAAGTTTAAACCAACCGAAGCAAATCCCAGAACACCAGCCGGACGCGATTCAAGAACACGCAAGAGCGCCTGCACGACTCAGCAGCAAAATGGGTCAATAGAGGAGACGAAAGCATTGTAATAGTGCGCTGCCAATTCACGCCACAGCGGCGTAAGTTTTGGAAAAGGGGGCTGGCGCACCCACGCACCAGCCCCTTCCCCAGCAAGGCCGTTAACACAACCCTGCTTCATACCATTAGTACTAAAAACAACCGCCATCTCCAAAAAGAGAACGGCCGCTGTTCTTACCACATACAAAAGTGACAATAGAGGACCAACCAGGGATAGCGTCGCTCGATTGTTTCATATGAAATAACTTGAGTCGGAGTATTTTTCATGAATGAATGTTGTCAACTCCTTTCGCCGCACAAATGCGTTTTCTAGCCACATTTCTCCTCTCTCCCCCTTGACAACCTATCTCACCAGGAGTCTAACATTTATTTCATGAATCTACCCCGATTCAGGCAAATCCTTGTCTGTCTAAGTTCCGCCGAGTTTTCTTTGCGCTCCCGCCGATTCCCCTTCGCATGACCCCGAAAAAAAACCTGATTACAATCACGGATGTTGCGCGAACCGCAGGCGTAGCCGTCGGCACCGTTTCCCGGGTTCTCAACAATCATCCCGACGTGAACGCCGCCATTCGCGCGAAGGTTTGGGATGTCGCACAAAAGCTAAATTATACGCGCATTCGCCGTCGCCATACTCGCGCGATCGAGCCGATCTACGCCTCCAATTCCGGCACCATCGCAGCGATATTTTTCGGGATGGAAGACACGCTGGTCCAATTGCCGGTGGTCAGTGCGGCTCTGCAAGGCATCGAAGCCGCTCTTTCCAGCCAGGGACGAAACCTGATGATCGCCAATATTCCGAAGGCCGACCGGATCCCGCCCTTTTTTCGGGAAAACAATGTGGCAGGCCTAATTTTGAAAGGCCCCAATCAAGGCGAACTCCCTTCGCCCGAAGAAAACGAACTCCTGCAAAATATATATAGATATCCCCACGTTTGGCTGATGGGGCGACTCAACAACGCGAAAGGTGATCACGCGAATTTCGACACGGAAATCGCCGGCCGGCTGGCCGCTGAACATTTCCTGCAGAAAGGCCATCGTCGCCTCGCCTTCTTGAATCCGAAACCCGGCCAGACGCAGTTCGAGAAGCTGCGCAATGGATACTTCGCCGCGTCGGTGCGCGTAGGCATTCGACCAACACTGTTTGAAGCGCCGTCCCGCGAAAGTTTCGAGTGGCCCCTGCCCGCCATCACCAGCGAAGACGCCGTCGACAAACTGGTGGATCAATGGTCCCACCTTCCTGAGGCGCAGCGGCCCACAGCCATGTTCGTGCCCGCCGATCGAACGGCCGTTCAACTCTACTCCGCGCTCCAAGCCCGCGGACTTCGAGTGGGAAAAGATCTCAGCGTGATTTCGTGCAACAACGAACGTTCCCTTACCACCAATCTCCAACCTGTTGTCACCACCATTGACGTTCACGCAGAGCACGTGGGACGGCGCGCGGTCGACCAATTGTTATGGCGCATACGCCACCCGGACGATCCTTTGAACGTCCAGGTTTTAACCGAGCCCAGTCTCGTTGAAGGGCAATCGGTAGCTTCACTCGGTTGAACGTTTCACCGCAGTTCGGCCACCATGCTTCATGAAATAGCTCAAAATAAACCTATTTTTGGTGAAATAAATATTTGACCGGTTGTTTCATGAATTCGATTCTCCTCTTCTGCTCGGTGAAGTTCTTGCTGCAGTTCCTAACGAGCTGAACCAATCACGTGCCCGGTTCCCTTTTTGTTCTCAATGAGCGCTGAAACTTTTCGCCCCATCACCCTCCTGCAACCTCCGAGGATAGCCTTTGGACCCGGCTGCTCTGCGACGCTGCCAGACGAAATTGCGGCACGCGGCGTGACGCGCGTGCTACTGCTCACGACACCACCCGTAGCCCCGCATGCAAGGCCATTGGTGGAAGGATTGATGGCTAAAAAGATTATTGTCACGACGATCACCGACGTTCCACCTGAACCGGGCGTGAAGGATTTTGAGAAGATTCTCAGCCAAGCTCGTCAGTTTGCCCCAGACGGCGTGGTCGGCTTCGGCGGCGGCAGCGTGCTCGACGTCGCAAAGCTCGTCGCCGCGATGCACGATCGCGGCGATCCTGTGCAGCATTTTTTTGGAATTGGGTTGCTGCCGAAGCGCACCACCTATCTCGCCTGTTTGCCGACGACCGCCGGCACCGGTAGTGAAGTTTCCCCTAACGCGATCCTTCTCGACGAAGCCGAGCAGCTGAAAAAAGGCGTGATCAGCCCGTGGCTGGTCCCGGACGCTGCCTACGTCGATCCGCTTTTCACGCTTTCGGTACCTCCAGCGGTCACCGCTGCGACAGGTATCGATGCGATGGTTCACTGTATTGAAGCCTATGCCAATCGCTTCGCCCATCCGCTCGTCGACATCTACGCACTGGAGGGCATCCGCCTCATTTCTGCCAACCTTGAGCAAGCGGTCAAAAACGGCACCGATGTTCCCGCGCGCACGGCCGTCGCGCTGGGCAGTCTTTACGGAGGCCTTTGTCTCGGTCCGGTAAATACCGCGGCCGTCCACGCACTCGCTTATCCCTTGGGCAGCGAATTTCACATCGCGCACGGACTTTCCAACGCCCTGCTGCTCGCGCCTGTTCTGCGGTTCAATTTGCCCGCGGCCCCACAGCGTTACGCTAAGATCGCCGTCGCCATCGGTGCAAAACGCCACAAGACCGATCTGGCCACGGCCGAGGCTGGCATCGAAAAAATCGAGCAACTTTGCGCGGTCTGCGGGGTGCCACGCGGTCTCCAAGCGTTGAATATTCCCGAGTCGGCCATTCCGCGCATGGCAGCCGCCGCGATGAAAGTGACGCGTCTTCTCAAGAACAACCCGCGCGAAGTGACCTTGGCCGACGCCGAGGCAATCTACCGCAAAGCTTTTCCCGCATGAGCCAGCCCCCCAAACACCGCGGCGTCATTGTGCCGCTCGTCACACCAGTCACTGCGGCTGGCGAAATCGACGAAGCCGCCACGAAGCGTCTCGTCAAACATTGTGCCGATGGAGGCGTCCACGTCTTCGTGCTCGGCACCACCGGCGAAGCGGCTTCGGTTGCGGCGGCCAAACGTGTTCGCGTCGTCAAAGCCGCGGTGGAAGCGGCGGCTGGCCGGGTAAAAGTTTACGCCGGCATCGGCGATAATTGTCCGGAGCAGTCTGTTGCTGCGGGCAACGAATATCTACGCCTTGGAGCGGACGCAGTGGTTGCGCATTTGCCCGCTTATTATTCGCTGCGACCGGCCGAGATGAAGAGCTTTTTCACGCTGCTCGCCTCTCAGATCCAAGGCGGCCTCATGCTCTACAACATACCATCGACAACGCACATGTCGCTGCCGATCGATGTCGCCGATGAATTGAGCCATCTGCCAAACGTGATTGGCTTCAAGGACTCTGAAAACGCCCCGGGCCGCCCCGAGGAAACGGCGCGTCGCTTGGGCGGCCGTCCCAACTTTTCAATTTTCATGGGAGCCGCCGTGCTTTCGGCCAAGGCGATGAAGCTCGGATTCGACGGGCTGGTCCCGAGTTCCGGAAATTTCGTTCCGCATCTCTGGACTGAACTCTACAACGAAGCACTCGCCGGTCATTGGGAAAAAGTCGAAGCGTTGCAGCTGCGGCTGAATTCCGTTGCGCAAGTCTTTCAAAAAGACCGAACCCTCGGCGAATCGCTCGGAGCTTTGAAGGTCATGCTCGAAACTCTCGGCATCTGCGGTCCCGCCGTGCTCCCACCGCTGCGCACACTCGACGCGGAAGCTCGCAAGCTGGTCCAACGCGATCTTGCTGCGCTCAATCCCGCGTGAACCCTTCGTCATGGCCAGTTCCTCATTCACAGTACTGGCGGACGATATCACAGGCGCGGCCGAGCTAGCTGCTATCGGCAATCGCTGCGGTTTGCCCACGCGCATTTTCTCACCACAAGCAAACACCACGGCCTTCACCGGTCTGTCGGTTTACGACTCGGACACGCGACTGTTATCGCCCGCAGACGCTGCCGGCAAAGTGGCGAAAATCAGTCGCTCGATTATCGCGAACTCACCGGGTTTTGTTTATAAGAAAACCGACTCGGTCCTACGCGGCAACGTTGTCGCGGAATGCGCCGCTCTGGCTGCTGCCGTAGGCAAAAAACGAGTGCTGCTGGTTCCGGCGAATCCATCGCTCGGCCGAACGATTTCCAAGGGACAATATTTCGTTAACGGCCTCCCGATTGATCAAACGGCTTTCGCCCGCGACCCTCACCATCCGGCACGATCGGCGAATGTGATCGATTTGCTCGGCCGGGCGGAAGGCTGGCCCATCTCCGTGACTTCCGTGGGTTCACCTGCTGCAAAAGTCGGCATCATGGTAGGCGAAGCGGCGAGTTCCGCCGACGTGACGCATTGGGCGCGACAGCTCGACGACAGCACCCTTCCGGCAGGCGGCGCCGAGTTTTTCAAAGCGTGTCTGACGAGCAAAGGTTATGTTCCAGAAGCTCAGCCAGACCTCACTTGGAGCGGTCCAACTCTCGTCCTTTCAGGCTCGCTCACTCCTGCGCGGGAAACATTGGTCGCTCGTGCCGCTGGGTCAGGTTGGCAGCTAGAGCCGATGCCACAGTCTCTGGTTTTGGACGCTGGTTCGGGTATTTACCCGCCCCGCTGGCAGTCTTCACTGGCTCAAGCGCTCCGTACGCGCCGGTTGGCAATTGCCACCAGCCCCGGAGTGTCGTTGCACGACATGCAAACAGCCGAGAAAATCCGCGAAGCTTTTGGAAAGCTCGTTAAAAGGTTGCTCGCTGAGGAACCGCTCGCGCATCTGATCGTCGAGGGCGGCGCGACGGCGGCAGCAATCAGCGAGGCAAATGGCTGGACGAGTTTCGACGTCGCCGGCGAATGGGCGCCGGGGGTGATCGCTCTCCGGCCCGTTCAGAAGCCCACCCTGCTTTTCACGATCAAGCCCGGAAGCTACGCGTGGCCGGAAAATCTCTTCGCCCACCTCGCCACGGGCACTTCGTCCACAAAATCTTCGTTATGACTCTTACGTCTCAAGCAGAGCTCCCTATTCTTGCGATCACCCTTGGCGATCCTGCCGGAACCGGACCAGAGCTTATCACCAAAGCCCTCGTCTTGCCCGAGGTGCGGTCACTCTGCCGTATATTGGTCGTCGGTGACGCCGCGGTACTGCAGCGCGCCGCTGGGTATACCGGCGTGGCACTCAAGGTGAATCCTGTGACCGATGTCACACACGCACGCTTTGCCGAGGATGCCGTCGATGTTTTTGATCTGCACAACGTCGATCTTTCCACCCTTCAGGTCGGTAAAGTGGACCCGATGGCTGGCAAGGCCGCCTACGAAGCGGTCAAAGTTGCCGCCGAACTAGCTCTTGCAGGTAAAGTCAGTGCCATCGTCACGTCAGCCCTCAACAAGGCAGCGATGAACCAGGCTGGTTACCATTACGACGGTCACACAGGATTGCTCGCGAAGGTCTGCAAGTCGCCCGGTGCAACGATGATGTTGGCGGCAGACAAATTACGCGTCAGCCACGTTTCCACCCATGTGCCACTTCGCGTCGCAGTCGAGCGCGTGCGTCCCGAGCGCATCATGAAAGTTCTCCGGCTCACCAACGACGCGATCAAAAAGCTGGGTGTTGCCAAGCCAAAGATCGCCGTCGCCGGCTTGAATCCGCACGCAGGCGAAAACGGTTTGTTCGGAGACGAAGAGCAAAAATACATCACCCCCGCGATCGAGGAAGCTCGCCGCGAAGGCATGGACGTCACCGGTCCGTACGCGGGCGACACGATCTTTTTCCGCTGCGCCCAAGGGGAATTCGACGCTGGCGTGGCGATGTATCACGACCAGGGACACGTCGCGGCGAAAATGCTCGGCATCTGGCGCGGTGTAAATGTCACGCTGGGCCTGCCAATCATTCGCACGTCCGTCGAGCACGGCACGGATTTCGCAAACGCCGGAACCGGACGAGGCGATCCGCGCAGCCTCGTGGAGGCCATAAAACTCGCCGCGATTATGGCGAAAAACAAATCTCAAAACTGATTCGCGCCGGATACTTTTAGCCCCCCCGTTTCGTCTTAACCCCATCCCTTAGTTTTCCCTATGGCCAGTCTTCGTTGGTTAGATGCTGCAATCATAATCGTTTACATGCTCGCGATGGTATTCATCGGGCGCTGGTTTTCGCGCCGGCAGAAAACCACCGAGGACTACTTTGTCGCCAAACGGTCGATCCCAAGTTGGGCGATGGGCGTTTCGATCTACGCAGCGTTGATCAGCAGCATTACGTTCACCGGATATCCGGGCTCCGCCTACGCGGGAAACTGGAACGAACTTGTCCCTGGGTTCATGGTTGTGGGTGTACTGATCTTGGTCGGTCTGGTGATCATCCCATTCTTCCGGCACGTGGTCGGAATGAGCGCTTACGAATATTTTGAAAAACGCTTCGGCTATAAAGTCCGCGCGTACAGCGCACTCGGTTTCACTGCGGGGCACTTCTCGAAAATGGGCTTCGTGTTCTATTCGCTCGCACTCACCGTCACCAGCATCACGGGCTGGAACATCTATGTGGTTATGCTCGTGACCGGTGTGGTCACGATTTATTACACGGTGATCGGCGGGCTTGAGGCAGTGATCTGGACCGATGTGATCCAGGGCTTCATCAAGGCATTCGGCATTATCGTATGCCTCGGTGTGCTCGCGTTCATGATCCCCGGCGGATTACCAGCGGCCTTCCGCCTCGCATCGGAAAACAATAAATTCAGCCTCGGAACGTTCGACTTCAATTTGCGCAGCAACAGCAGCTTTTGGGTGATGTCTCTGTACGGATTTTTCTGGTACATGCAAAAGTACACGGCCGACCAGACGCTCGTGCAGCGTTACCTGGTGGCAAAAACGGATCGCGAAGCGTTGCGCGGCGTCGCTCTCGGCGCGCTGCTCTGCATCCCTGCGTGGACGCTCTTCATGCTGGCCGGCACTCTGACGTGGGCTTACTACAAAACTTCAGGCGACGTGCTGCCAACCGAGATCGCCGCAAAGACCGATAAAATCTTTCCCTATTTCCTATCTACAAAAATGCCGATGGGCATCGCCGGCCTGTTTCTCGCCGCGTTGTTTTCTGCCGCCATGTCGATGCTTTCGTCGGATCTCAACTGTCTGTCGGTAGTCGGCGTCGAAGATTATTACCGCAAGTTGCGTCCGCAAGCGACCGATTCACAGAGGCTCCGTATGGGCAAACTGCTTATCGCCATCTGCGGCACACTCAGCGTCGCGATCGGCATGATCATCGCTTGGAAATCCGATCGGGTGCTCTCTTATTATTATACAGTGACCTCGATCCTCGCCGGCGGCCTCGCGGGACTCTTCCTTCTCGCGTTTCTTTGCCCACGCGCCAACAAGCAAGGCGTCTGGTGCGGCATCGTCGCCTGTCTGCTGTTCACGACTTGGGGCACTTTAACCGTCGGCAAAGACCCGACGCTCAACCTCGGCGCATGGAATTTCCCCTATCACAAAGTGATGATCGGCGTCTTCGCGCACGTCGTTCTGCTCGTTGTCGGTTATTCCTCGAGCTACTTTTTTGCAGTGCCCGACGCCATCACCCAGAAGATGACCTTGTGGGGATGGCTGGAAAAAACACGCGCGGATCGCGCTCAAACCACACAGCCATGAAAACGCTTTTCGTTGGTCTTGGCATAACCGTACTTGGTCTCACTGGAATCGCCGCCGAAGCCGAACCACCTGTAATCTGCCGTGATCTGCCGGCGATCACAACCGCAGCTGACGGTGGACTTCGCCCAGTTGTGGGCGTTCACAATATCCAAGTCGTCCGCGCCAATCGCACGAACTCTCCGCATGCCGACGGCCTGCTTCACAGTTACATGCACCAGCCGATGCTAGCGTATTGGAAAGGTAAGTTCTACCTCGAATATCTGAGCGATCCACGGAGCGAACACGAAGCACCCGGCTACACATCTCTGGCCACTTCGACCGATGGTTATCATTGGGAAAAACCGCGTGTTGTTTTTCCGCCGATCAGTTTGCCCGACGGCAACCAATCGCTCTGCCATCAGCGCATGGGTTTCTATGTTTCCCCCGAGGGCCGGCTACTCGTGCTCGCGTTCTACGGAAAGCCGCCAGAACCCAACGACGGCACCGGCCTCGGTCGTGCCGTGCGCGAAGTTTACGAAAACGGTTCCTTTGGGCCGATCTACTTCATACGTCCAAACGCAAAGCAGCCGTACACGGAGTTCAAACTGCCCTACCCGCTCTACAGCGAATCGAAGGACGCTGGTTTCGTGGCCGCCTGTAATGCGCTCCTTTCGAACAAGCTGATGACCGCTCAATGGTGGGAAGAAGACCAGCTCGATGAGAGCGGGTTCTACACGATCAAAGGAAAAGCGCTTTCCTTTATTCACCGTCCCGATGGCTCCGTGCTCGGCGTTTGGAAAAACGCTCTCGTCGCTACGACGACCGACGCCGGGAAGACCTGGACCGAAAAACAGTTCGGCACTCATCTGCCCAACAATGCCTCAAAGTACTGGTTGCAGAAAACCGCCGACAACCGCTACGCCCTTTTCCTGAATCCCACGAGCCGCCAGCGTCTTCCACTCGCCGTGATGGTCAGTGACGATTGCTCCAACTTTAGTGGCCTGCTTGCGGTTCACGGGGAATTGCCGGACCAACGCTTCCCGGGAAAATATAAAAATCTCGGCCCTCAATACGTTCGAGGCATCGTCGAGGGCAACGGCACTCCACCGGACTCTGGTCGTTTCAACTGGGTGACTTACAGCGTAAATAAAGAAGACATCTGGATCAGCCGGTTGCCGGCGCCGCTCACGGCGAAAGTCGATGCCGCTGTGCACGATGACTTCGAAGACACCTCTGCCGGAGCCTTGCCCGAACTGTGGAATATCTACAGCCCGGCCTGGGCGCCCGTTTCCGTCGTGGAAACCAACAGCCCAGCAAAACACGCGCTGGAATTGCGCGATGAGGATCCATACGACTACGCCCGCGCGATACGCGTTTTCCCCGAGACACACGGCCTTAAAGCATCGTTCAAAGTTTTTGCACTTCAGACAAACGCACGTCTCGAAATCGAGCTCGCTTCAGCCAACGGTGCGCGACCGTTCGTGGTCGCGTTGGCGGAAGATGGACACATCTGGGTGAATCACGAAGGCGTCTGGAACGACAACGGCCCCTACGCGGCCAGCCAGTGGATTTCGTTCGAACTAGCCGCTCCCACTAAACCGACGGCCGACCGCATCTCATTGAAGATCGATGGCAAACCGGCCAAACCCAGCGACGTCGGTCCGGCCGAGGCGGCTGCAACGGTTGAGCGGCTCTCGTTCCGCACTGGAGCCTTTCGGTATCGCGGCGAAGGCAAAGGTGTCGATCTGCCAGCTGCGGATGTGAAAGCGCCTCTCGCTTCGTTCCTCATCGACGATGTCATCATAACGCCAGAAAAGTAACATCCGGTCGTCGGCCCTGCCTCCCGTGAACATAAATCTCGCCAAGCATCCTCGCGTCGGCCGTCGCCGCACGATTGCCGTTTGGCTAATCGCCGTCTTGGTCTGGACCGGCAACTTGGCGTTCGCGGATGTTTTCAACATTGCTCCGCGCACCAGCACAGCACTCACGAATGAATGGCGCACCACGCTGGTTCAGCCTGAAACTCAGAACCTGACTGCCTTTGAGAAAAAAGATTTCGACGACTCCGCGTGGATGGTCGTCTCCGTGCCGCACAACCACGACAGCTATCAGGGATACCGGCAACTCCGACACGGAAATCTGCACGGCATCGCCCTGTATCGTCGGACGTTTGACGTGCCGCTCGATCAGCGCGGGCGACAGGTGTTTCTGCTCTTCGAAGGCGTTGGATCCTATGCAACGGTTTGGGTGAACGGCCAAAAGGTCGGTGGCCACGCCGGCGGTCTTACATCCTTCACCCTCGATATCACGAACGCCGTCGTCTTTGGTCAGCCCAACGTGGTCGCCGTGCGCGCCGAACATCCCGCCGGCATTCGCGATCTTCCGTGGGTCTGCGGCGGTTGCGAACGCGCTTACGGTTTCTCGGAAGGCCCACAGCCGTTCGGCATTTTCCGTCCGGTTCACGTAGTAACGACCGCGCCTGTTCGCATTGCTCCCTTTGGCGTACATGCCTGGATCGACGGGCCGCAAAGAGACGTCGTCAAACTCCGGGTCGACACGACCCTCTCCAATGCTTCAGGCAAATCGGCGGCGCTGGTTCTTAAAACCCGCCTTATCGACCCTACAGGCCGAACTGTCGCGGAGGACCAATTTTCGTGCGGACTATCAACGTCCGCCCAAACGGGCTCCACGATTGCTCGCACGTTGCCGCCCGTATCATCCCCCCATCTCTGGTCTCCAGCCGATCCTTACCTCTATACATTAGTCACGGAGCTCGTCAGCGACGGGAAGGTGATCGATTGCACGCAAACGCCTTTTGGTTTCCGCTGGATCTCCTGGCCAAAAACGACCAACCCTGATCGCCGTCGCCTCCTTGTAAACGGCCAGCCCTTTTTCATCAACGGCACCGCCGATTATGAGCACCTCCTCGGGAACAACTTTGCATTCACCGACACGCAAATCGACGCACGCGTTCACCAGATTGAATCGGCCGGTTTCAACGCGTTCCGTGATGCGCACCATCCACACAATCTGCGCTTTCAACAAAGTTGGGACAAAGACGGGTTGCTTTGGTGGACGCAGTTTGGGGCCCACGTTTGGTTCGACAACGATGCGTTCCGTACAAATTTCAAGAAACTCCTCGCCGAGTGGATCATCGAACGTCGCAACAGCCCATCGCTGATCCTTTGGGGTCTGCAAAACGAGAGCCAGTTGCCAAAAGACTTCGCTGAAGAATGTAGCGCGCTCATCCGCGAACTCGACCCAACCGCTTCGTCCCAGCGACTCATCACCACTTGCAACGGCGGCACGGGAGTCGATTGGGATGTCACTCAAATCTGGTCAGGCACCTACAGTACCGCTCGCCCGCCGGAGGAGTACGACGAGGACCTGCGAACCTATTCGCTGATTGGCGAGTATGGCGCGTGGCGCAGCCTCGATTTGCACACGGAAGGCGGTTTCGTATTCAAAGCACCGTTGAGCGAAGATCGTTTCTGCGCACTGATGGAAATGAAGATCCGTTGCGCCGAGAAAGCGCGTCCCGACACTTGCGGACATTTCCAGTGGCCCTTCACCAGCCATGCCAACCCTGGTCGTAACTTCGGCGAATTCGGCGAGCAACTTTACGACGGGATTAGGCCTTTGGATAGGATCGGCCCGGTTAACAACAAGGGGCTGTTCACCATCTGGGGCGAGCCCACCGACGGCTATTATCTCTATCGCGCAAATTTCGCCCCCAAGGAAACGCAGCCGATGGTCTACATCGTTTCTCACACCTGGCCGGATCGCTGGACAACACCGGGCAAGAAAAGCGGTTTGGTCGTTTATTCCAATTGCGACGAGGTAGAGCTCTTCAACGGTCATCGTTCTCTCGGGAAGCGCACGCAGAGCGGTCGCAGCACGCACTTTCAGTGGGACGATGTCGAGATCGACTGCAACTTTCTCCGCGCCGAAGCTCGCGTCGGGGGCAAGATTGTCGCCACCGACCAAATCCATCTGAATCATCTGGCCGCTTTTCCGATCCTCAAAAATATCGTTCCCGATTTGCTCACGCCGCTCGCCGGCCAGCACTATCTTTATCGTGTCAACTGTGGTGGTCCCGCTTACACGGACAGCCATGGTAATCACTGGCTCGCCGACCGCGAGCTGGCGCCCGATGACTCTTGGGGCGCGAGTTCATGGTCCTCGGAGTTCGAAAACCTCCCCGCCAACTTCGCCAGTCAACGCAAGATCCACCACCCCATCACCAACACCGCGGACGAGCCTCTCTTCCAGACTTTCCGCTACGGCCGCGAGGAGCTTAATTACTGGTTCGGTTTGCCCGACGGCGAATACCAAGTGGAACTCTTTTTCACCGAGCCGTGGTACGGAACTGGCGGTGGCTTGAACTGCGCCGGCTGGCGGGTTTTCGACGTGGCGATCAACGACGAAACGTTGCTTCAAAACCTAGATATTTGGAAAGAAGTAGGTGTCGGTCGCGCTCTCAAGAAAGTTGTCTCCGCAAAAAGTCAAAACGGCGTCCTCCTGATTTCGTTTCCTAACATCCAAGCGGGACAAGCCGTCATCTCGGCAATCGCTATTTCCAGCAATACCAGTCAAAACGCTCCCAAGTTGCCATCCGCGTTGGTCGAGCTGATTGACACAACCAACGGCGCCACGGTCGAAACACATCTCGATACCGGCGTGCAGCATTTCAGCAACCGCCCCGGCGCGTTCACGCAGCTACCCTACGACCTTCTGGAAGCTGATTGGATCAGAACAAAAGCAGAACCCATCAGCCATCTCCAATTTAGTGTTCACCGCAACGCAGACGTATGGCTCGCAATCGATGAGCGGATCACGAAAAAACCAGCCTGGCTTTCGGAATGGGAGCGCACGTCGCTGACGTTGGCGAGCAATGCCGTGCCAGGTGCCACCTACATTATTTACCGAAAACCTTTTCTCGCTAACGACTCCGTGAAGCTGGAACTCAACGGCTTCGAGCTTCCGCCGACTGTCTTTGTCACACGCGCCTTGCCGCCTGCAGCCCCTCAATTCGTCGAACTGTCCGACGGAACCACGGAGTGGATTGCCGTGGGAAGCCTCAAATCCGGAATCCGCAACGAAACATTGGGGCAAACAATCTCGGGCTTCCCCGAAAACCTCACCGGCGGTGATCTCATCATGCCCACGACAGAAACCGCGCAAAGCACCGGTCTCGCCTTTTCGGCGACAGATCACATCGAGATCGTCGGAGCGTTTCCGGGAGATTCCAAAGCGTCAGGCGATTGGATAGAGACCAAGCAAACGGCTTCGATCGGAGGCGGAGTACCGCTCGTGTTGAGACGCATGCGCGTGGTGGCGGGCACAAAGGTTAGCTTCCCACCGGGCGAACAAACCCCGACGCTCGCGTTTGTCCGTGCCGTTCGTGCTTCCGCGACTTACAAAGTTGAAAAAATCGCCAGCGACACGTTCACATGGCTGATCCAAGTCGGCGTTGGCGATCGCTACGGATTGAACTTCCGCTACCGCAACGCGGGAATAGCACCGGTCAATGCCTTGCTGGAGATAGTGCAACCGAACGGTTCGGTTTTGCGCTCCGATAACGTAGAATTTCCCGGAGGTGCTCCTGCCAACGATTGGAAGGTTTTTCGTACACGCACGGGCGCCAGCATCAACGCGGGCACCTATACGCTGCGCCTAAAGTTACCGGCCTCCGCCAGCTTGGAACTCGATACACTAGAAGTAGAATAACATGCCTCGCACTCTCACCTTCCTACTCGCGTTTTTGCTCTCGGGGGCCGCTTGCGTGGCACAGACACTCCGCGAGCGACACCTCTGGGACGATCTCTGGCGCTTCCATCTCGGCGACGCACCGGAAGCTCGCGAGGCAGCGTTCAACGATTCCAGCTGGCGTCAACTGAGCCTTCCCCATGATTGGTCGATCGAAGGGGCAACCGATCCGAACGCATCAACCGCGGGCGGAGGCGGTTTTTTCCCCACGGGCACAGGCTGGTATCGACGCACTTTTATTGCTCCTACAGTATGGATCGGCAAACAGGTCACTATTGAGTTTGAGGGTATTGCCGGGCTCGCCGAGATCTGGCTGAACGGGAAGCTGATCACCAACCATACTCATTTTTCCACGTCTTTTATCGCCGACATGACGCCCCATCTCAAGTTTGGCGGTAGCAACGTGCTGGTCGTCCGCGTCGACAACTCACAGCAGCCCAATACTCGCTATTACACCGGATCCGGCCTCTACCGACACGTGTGGCTGAACGTTGCCGGCGCTGTGCACGTCGCGCCTTGGGGTGTTTCCATTAAAACAACGGAATTGGCGGCCGATCACGCTGATCTAGAAATTCAAGCCAGGGTGGCCAACAAGAGTGATGCGCCCGCCTCGGTGACAGTGACGACCGAAATCATCGGGCCGAATGGCCGCACGGTCGAGATGCACAACTTAAAACCTGCGCCCGTCATTCAGCTCGACGGCAAAACTGATTCGGGTTTCACAACTACTCTCACCCTCCAAAACCCACAGCGATGGACTCCTGATACACCAGCGCTCTATCATGCTGTTACCCGAGTCAGCGTGAGCGGCCGCATTGTCGATGAGGTCACGACGGTTTTCGGAGTTCGCACGTTGAAAGTCTCAGCAGCTACCGGGTTCGAGCTGAACGGCCAGTCCCTCAAACTTTGTGGTGGTAACGTCCACGCCGACCACGGTCCGCTCGGTGCCGCAGCCTTCGACCGCGCAGAAGAGCGCAAGGTGGAACTTCTTAAAGCGGCGGGCTTCAATGCCGTTCGCACCGCGCACAATCCGCCCGCCCCCGCATTTCTCGAGGCATGCGACCGCCTCGGCCTCCTTGTCGTCGAGGAAGCGTTCGATTGCTGGGAAAAAGGCAAAGTCGCTCACGACTACAGCGCGTTTTTCAAGGAGTCATGGCAGAGCGACATCGACGCGTTTGTTCTACGCGACCGCAATCATCCCGGCGTAATAATGTGGAGCATTGGCAACGAACTATACGAACGCGGCAACTCCAACGGCCTCCGCATCGCCAATGAGCTCACTGCACGCATCCGCTCCTTGGATACAACACGTCCAATTACAGCCGGGATCAATGGCCTTGGGAAAAATGGCGATTGGACAAAGCTTGATCCCCTTTTCGCCACGATGGACGTCGCTGGTTATAATTACGAATTACAGAGGCACACCGATGACCACGCACGCATCCCCTCACGTGTCATCATGGCCGCCGAATCCTATCAAACGGACACGTTCCAAAATTGGAACACGGTGCTAAGCCAGCCGTACCTCGCGGGAGATTTCGTCTGGAGCGCCATCGATTATCTTGGCGAAGCCGGCATCGGTCGCATCTACACCGCCGCACAAACGGCTACTGCCCACTGGGTCGGAATTCACTATCCCTGGCACGGCGGTGCCTGTGGCGATATCGATCTGATCGGCTCACGTCGGCCCGCCTCGTTTTACCGACAAATCGTCTGGGGCGTTGGCAAAACCAAACTCTACGCCGCCGTCGTGCCGCCGACTCCAGACGGCCGGCCGTGGAATCTCACGCTCTGGGCGGTTCCGCCGAGCGAGTCACACTGGACCTGGCCTGGCCAAGAAGGCAAATCACTGCAGGTCGATGTCTATTCGCGTTACGAGGCCGTGCGACTCTTATTGAATGGGAAACTGGTGGCGGAAAAGCTAACAAACCAGTCCACGCAATATAAAGCTTCTTTCAGCGTCCCGTATGCTCCGGGGAAACTGATGGCAGTTGGCTTGAGCCAAGGAAAAGAGCTGGAGCGCTTCACTCTCGAGACGGCGAGCGACTCGATTCAACTTCGCCTCACGGCAGACCGCACGCTTTTGAAATCCGGCGGCCAAGATCTGGTTTTTGTAACTGTGGAAACCGTGGACAAAAACGGCATACTCAACCCAACCGTTAACCAATCTGTATGCTACACGCTTTCAGGCCCCGCCACCATCGTGGCCATCGGAAATGCGGACCTCACAGAAACGGAGTCGTATCAGAGCAACCCACGCCGCCTTTTCAAAGGCTGTTCGCTCGTCGTTCTCCGCACCACCGCTGAAACCGGGCGCATCACATTGAATGCGTCGGCACCAGGCCTAAAGCCCGCCGCCGTCACCTTCAACTCCAGCCCACAATAACTTTTGCCTATCGCTATGAACGGTTCTCGTCTTTTCACGTTAGCGGCGCTTTGCGCCACGCTGTCCATCGCTCGTGCTGATGTTTCTTGTCCGGCTATTTTCGGTGACCACATGGTTCTTCAACGTGAGAGACCCGTCGCCGTTTGGGGCAATGCCACGCCAGGCGAACAAGTGACGGTCGAATTCGGCGGGCAGTCGAAGTCAACCAAAGCCACGCCAACAGGCGATTGGCGCCTTGAGTTCGCTGCGATGCCGGCGAGCAAGGAATCGCGCGTACTCACGATTCGTGGCAACAATACCGTAACGTTCTCCGATGTACTTGTCGGCGAGGTCTGGTTCTGCTCGGGACAATCCAACATGGAGAAACAGCTCGGGCCACGCAAAGGCCAGAAGCCGACCGACAATTACGAGGAAGCCACGCGGAACGCCGATCATCCTCTGCTGCGGCTGTATCAAGTGCCTCACTACAGTAAACCAACGGAAAAGATCCTCAGCCTTCGTTGGGTGGCGTGCACTCCGGAGTCGGTCGCCGCAACGGAGTTTTCTGCCGCAGGCTATTACTTCGGCACAGAGCTCCTGAAGAAATTGGATGTTCCCATTGGTTTGATTCATTCGAGTTACGGCGGCACCCGAATCGAAGCCTGGCTCCCTGCCTCTGTCTTCGAGCGTCCAGAATTCAAAGGCCTCGCCGGCGGCCCTGGCGACGCAAGTTTCAAAGACGTCGGGGCGACGAAGTTGTACGACAGCATGGTCGCGCCTTATCTGCCCTATACGTTGCGAGGCTTCATTTGGTACCAAGGTGAGTCCAACTTGATGGTCGGCGACACCTCGATTTATACGATGAAGTTGCGTACCCTCGTCGAGACTTGGCGCACGGCCTTTCAGGCGCCTGACGCGCCGTTCTACTACGTCCTGCTCGCACCGTTTTTCTATTCCGGGCGCGATAAAGACCGCGCTCATCTCACCGCGGAAGGCCTGCCTCTTTTCTGGGAGGCTCAATCGGCGGTCGCGTCAACCGTCAAACATACCGGTTTCGTGACCACCACCGATCTCGTGGCCAACGTTAAAGATATCCATCCGACCAACAAGCGCGACGTCGGCCTTCGGCTCGCCAATCTCGCGCTGGCCGAAACCTACTCCATCCCTAATATCGCCGCCCACGGCCCGAGCCTGTCGACGGTCACGATCGCCAAAAACCGCATCGAGCTCACCTTCGCGAATGTCGGCGATGGGCTTAAGAGTCGTGATAACAAACCACTCGATAGCTTCCAAATCGCCGGTGCCGACCAACACTTCTCCGCCGCCGAGGCTAAAATCGAAGGTAAGAACAAGGTTATCGTCTGGAGCTCAACGGTGGAAGAGCCCTTCGCTGTGCGTTTCGCCTGGAATGAAACCGCCAACCCGAACCTTCTCAACTCAGCTGGATTGCCAGCAACACCCTTCAGGACCGACGACTGGCCCGTCAATGTCGAGCGCACGCTTCCGCCTGCACCCGTTGCCGTTCCGTCCAATCAACCTGCTTCAACAACCAAATAATTGCCCCTAACGCCCCATGTGGAAATCCAACTGGACCGAAACTCAACAGCGTTTTCTCAAGTGGTGGAATCGCGACGGCCTTCTCGTCGGCATGTGGGGCGCGCCCGAAACCAGCGCCTGTATCCACGAACAAGTTAGCGTCCCCGTCGCTCCATCGACGATCGACGAGCGCTATTGCAATGCCGCTTACCGCGCAGCGCAAAACCACTACCGACTGTCCCGGTCGATCTTCCCGCTGGACGTTCTGCCCACGAGCAGTCCAGATCTGGGACCGGGAACACTCGCGATGTACTGCGGCTCCGAGCCAGGCTTTGCCGAGGGCACTGTGTGGTTCAACCCCTGCATTGAACACGTTGAAAATCCTGAGGAGTTGCCTCCGATCCGGTTTAATCCGGAAGGCCATTGGTGGAAAACGACGGAAGCGATCCTGCGCCAGTGCCAAGAAAAGTCCCGCAGCAAATACTTCGTCGGCAGTCCTGACCTCATTGAAAACATGGACATCCTTTCCTCGCTGCGCGGCGCGCAGACGCTTATGATGGACATGATCGAGAGGCCGGAGTGGATCGAGAAGAAGATATGGGAAATCAACGACGCCTACTTCGAGGCGTACCAGCGGATTTACGACATCATTAAGCTCCCTGACGGCAGTTCGGTTTTCGACGCGTTCTACATTTGGGGACCAGGAAAAACCGCCAAAGTCCAGTGCGACGCGTCTGCAATGTTCTCGCCTGACATGTACAAACAATTGGTGGTGCCCGCACTCACCGCGCAATGCGAATGGCTTGACCACTCGCTCTATCATCTCGACGGCACGCAGGCGATGGTTCACTTGGATGCGCTCCTTTCCATCGAACCACTCGACGCCGTCGAATGGACTCCCCAGGCAGGAATCGAACCGGGTGGCAATAAACGCTGGTACGATCTCTACAAGCGCATCCTCG
Organism: Nibricoccus sp.; assembly: GCA_047600805.1. GTDB lineage: Bacteria > Verrucomicrobiota > Verrucomicrobiia > Opitutales > Opitutaceae > JADKHC01. Next base: position 1,200,762 of record JASGKG010000001.1, on the reverse strand, counting down.
CCGCCGGAAAATCCGTCCAGGTCGTCAACGTCGAGCTCAGCGACATCAAACCGCTCATCGACACGATCGGCACCAAAGGCGTCTACATGCTGATCCAGTTCAAAGATCAAAAAGAAGCAGACCTCGCGTTGAAAATCATCGAGCCCTACTACTAATTGCGGCCGCATGAAAAAACTCGGACTCGCCGTTTTAGGCCTTGGTGAAGGTCGCAGCATCATTTCAGCTGGTGTCGAAAGTTCCCTCTGGGACGTCGTCTGGCTTTGTGATCTGGATGAACAACTCGGACGCGAACGTTGCGCCGAGTTCCAGCTCAATCCGAAACACTTTACCACTTCCTACGCCCAAGTTCTCACGGATCCTCACGTGGATGCAGTCGGCATCTATACACCGGATCATCTTCATGCCACACACGTCATCGAAGCGCTCAACGCCGGCAAACACGTCATCTGCACCAAACCATTTCTCAACGACCTTTCTCAAGCTCGCGAGGTCCTCAATGCCCAACAACGCAGCGGCAAGCAGGTGATGGTCGGCCAAAGCTCGCGTTATTTCGCACCCTTCTCACGGCAACGTGAACACTTCCTCACCGGCGCTTTCGGCGATCTCATCACCGTCGAAGCGTATTACAATGCCGACCATCGTTGGTTTCTCGAAAAACCCTGGGCAAAGAAGCCTTCATTCAAGTGGCTCTTCGGCGGACTTAGCCACCCGGCAGACTTCATTCGTTGGTACATGCCGGATGTTTCGGAAGTGATGGGCTATGCCGACCTCAGCCCCACGGGTCGCGCTGGCGGCCTCGTGAATCCAGACACGTTTCACTTTATCTTCAAATCCGCTTCCGGCCGGATCGCTCGCGTGAGTGGCACCTATTCCAGCCCAACCGTTCCCGCCCAACGTGACAGTGGGATGAGCTGTGTGCTTCGCTGCACCAACGGCGCCAGCCAGGCGGATTACCATGAGCTTCGCTATTCTTGGAAGATCGGTTCGCAAGCCGTCATCGAAAATTTCGAAGGCGCCGAAAATTACTATTTCCGATTCGAGGGGCACACGCATCACGCCGGCGAATATCAAAACTATATCGAATACTTCGCCCGTTGCCTCGCTCACAACGAAACGCCCAAGCCGGACGTCCGCGAGGGCATTGTGACGATCGCGCTTCTACAGGCGATGGAGGAATCTACTACCACCAGCCACGCGGTAAAACTCCATGACATTTTGGCACGTTACGATTTAACCGAACTATTGCTTTGATATAGCTCGGCGCCAGCCGAGTTTCTTAGCCCCTGCCCCCATGACCAAAACCTCCCTCGCCACTCGCTTCAGCTACGCCCTGCCCGACATCGGCGGGCAGCTTCTCTTCGGCTGGATCATGTGGTACCTGCCTTATTTCTACGCTAACGTCTACGGCCTGACTGCCGCGGCGGCAGGAACAATCGTTTTCATCGCGCGCTTTGTCGATGCGATCGATGCGCCCGTTTGGGGTGTGATCTTTGACCGCACCAACAGTCGTTGGGGCAAAAGTCGTCCCTGGTTTCTCTGGCTATGTGGCCCTTTTGCCTTATTCGGCTTTCTGTCGTTTGTGACACCCGATCTGAGCTATAACGCCAAAGCCGTGTATGCGGCGCTCACCTACATCGCGGTCAACGTCATCTACACCGGAATCAATACGCCCGTCACATCGATTCTTTCGGCACTCACAACGTCTCCGCAAGAGCGCGTGACGCTCACGACCTTTCGGATGGTCGGATCAAAGCTCGGCGTCGCCATCGTCAACTTTACCGGTATCGATTTGGCCCGTCGCATTGGCAATGGCAACGATCGCAAAGGCTTCATGATCGTGCTTTCCGCCTTTGCCATTATCTCTATTGGCGCGTTCCTGCTGGCTTTCCGCAATCTGAAGGAAGTGGTGAGGGTCGAAGAAAAACCGCGTCCGATCACCGGCAGCTTTCGCGCTCTTCAGGGCAATTGGCCGTGGTTCATCATTTTTGCGAGCAGCTTTTTCTTCTGGATCGGTTTCATCGCGCGCGTGACGGTCGCTCCGTTCTTTTTTGAGGGGATTTTAAACAGGCCGGATCTCATCAAGCCGGCTGGGTTGCTTGACTTCGCCTCTCTTGCCACCGCTCTGCTACTCCCTTGGACCTGCCGTGCTGTTTCGAAAACGGGCGCGTGGGTGATCGGTCTTGCAGGAATGATCATCGGTCAGGTGATCGTCGCTTTTGGCACAGGACAAGACGCCTCCGTTTTGTTGATAATGACCGGGTGGGCTGTCGGGTTCATTTTTAGCGGCATGGCGATGGCCATGCCTTTTTCGGTCCTCTCCGAGAGCGTGGATTACGGCGAATGGAAAACCGGAGTACGTGCGGCTGGGCTGCTCACTGCAATCGGGGCTGCGTTTTGTCTTAAAGCCGGAGCCGGACTCGGCGGTGCAATTCCGATGTGGATCATGGGCGCCGCTGGCTGGAAGGCCAAACAGGCGCTCACGGTGGAGTCCGCTCACGCGATCATGTTTTGCACAATCTGGCTTCCAGCAATCTGCCTTAGCCTCTCGCTTTTGCCGGTCCTGTTTTATCACCGGTTCGAAAAAATGGAACCAAAGATCCAGGAGGAGCTAAATGCTCGCCGAACGGCCGACGCATCCGTTGCGTCAAAAAGCTAACTATCTAACATGTACACAATCGAACGCCAAGACGGCGCTGTCGTTTTCAAGAACGGCGATCGCCTGCTGCGTATTGCGTTTTGCTCGCCAAAAATCGCGCGCATCACCGTCACAGAGGGAAAGCCCTTTGGCGATGCGCCGAGCTTGATCGTTCAAAAGCGTCCTGTCTGCCGCGACTACCAATTGACTGTGGAGCAGAGCGAGTTCGTGCTCGCAACGGCTTACTTAGTTCTACGTGTCAACAAGATGACCGGCTCGATCAGTTACTTCGACCCGTCCGGCAACACACTCCTTAGTGAACCAGCTCGCGGAGGCAAATGGCTGACATCGAAGGATGTTTTCAAAAACATCTACAGACACGACGCCAAAACCTCCACCGGCCAGAGCATCGATGGGGCACGAGCAACGGCCACCGAATTCGAACGCGTTTTCGATCGCAAAGCCTTCGAGGCGAAACTCGAATTCGTCTTCAGCGAAAATGAAGCGCTCTTCGGACTCGGATCTCACGAGGAAGGCTACGGCAATCTTCGACGCAAATCGCGCGAGCTTTACCAACAGAACATGAAAGCGGTCGTGCCCTACTTCGTATCCACGAAGGGCTATGGCTTACTTCTCGATTGTGGTTCGTTGATGACTTTTCATGACGACGCATTTGGCTCCTATTTGTGGGCGGAGGTCGTTGACGAATTAGATTTCTATTTCATCCGCGGGGAGAAATTTGACGACGTTACTCGCGGTTACCATGAGCTGACCGGCAAGCCACCGATGCTACCCAAGTGGGCGTTCGGTTTCGTCCAGTCGAAAGAACGCTATGTCAACGCTCGCGAGATGATCGAAGTCGTTCGCGAGCACCGCCGCCGTAAGATACCGCTCGACGTGATCGTACTCGACTGGAAATCTTGGCCCAAAGGCGATGGTTGGGGGCAAAAAACATTCGACCCCGAACGTTTTCCCGATCCAAAGGCTTTTATCGACGAACTCCACCGACTTGGCGCGAAACTGATGATTTCGATTTGGCCGATCATGACCGGCGACTGCCCGAATCAAATCGAGCTCCGCGAGGGCGATCTGATGCTGGGGAACCAATCGACTTACAACGCGTTTTCACCAGACGCACGCCGCGTCTACTGGGAGCAGGCCAACCGCGGGCTTTTTGCGCACGGTGTCGACGCTTGGTGGTGCGATTGCACCGAACCCTTCGAAGCCGACTGGGCTGGCGCGGTTAAGCCCGAGCCACACGCTCGGTTGGGCATCAATACCGAGCAATCAAAAAGGTACATCGATGCAGGACAAATCAACAACTACTCGCTGCTCCACTCGCAGGGCATTTACGAGGGGCAACGCGGTGTCACGAACGAAAAGCGAGTGATCAACCTCACGCGTTCTTCCTATGCCGGCCAGCACCGTTACGCGACTGTCACGTGGTCCGGAGATATTTGCGCGACGTGGGAGACTTTGCGCCGATCCATTCCTGAAGGTCTAAATTTTTGCGCCGCTGGAGAACCCTATTGGACGGTCGATATCGGCGGTTTTTTTATAAACAACGATCCCAAGCTTTGGTTCTGGCGCGGCGACTACAGCGAAGGCTGTCGTGGGCTGACTCCAATGACCGCCCTGGAGCCGGATCCTCACGACACGGGCTGCAAAGATCTCGGTTTTTGGGAGCTCTACACGCGCTGGCTTCAATACGGCGCCTTTCTGCCGATGTTCCGCTCGCACGGCACCGATGCGGCTCGCGAAATCTGGCGCTTCGGCGAAGAAGGCACTCCGTTCTACGATACAATTGCGAAGTACATTCGGCTCCGGTATCAATTTCTTCCCTACATTTACTCGCTCGCGGCTCAAGTCACGTTCGATAGTTACACGCTCATCCGTGCTCTGCCGCTGGAATTTCCCAATGACCCCGCCACATTCGGGGTCACCGACCAGTTCATGTTTGGACCTAGCTTGATGGTGTGCCCGGTTACGCAGCCAATGTATTACGAGCGCAATTCCACTCCGCTGGTCGATATTCCGAAAACTCGCGCTGTCTATCTCCCCGCCGACCGTCGCTGGTACGATTTTTGGACGAACAAACTCTACGAAGGCGGCCAAACCATCGACACCGACGCTCCGCTGGAAACCATTCCTCTCTTCATCCCAGAGGGATCAATCATTCCTCTTTGCACAGAACGACAGCAACATGTCGGAGAGAGGCTAAACACTTCATATGAGATCCGAATCTACGCAGGCAAAGATGGAGCGTTTGAACTCTACGAGGATGATGGAGACGGCTACGGCTATGAGGACGGAGATTATACAAAGCTGAAGCTGGCATGGGACGACTCAGCGTCCGTTCTTGACCTCACCAAAATACCCGCTCGTCTCGTGCGACCTTTCAAACGGGACCTCCAAATAAAGGTAGTCACGAAGAACACTGCTTTATCTTTCCAATGCGATATTTCGGCGGGTCCTTTTTCGATTCGTTTCGAATAAAGTTCGTAACAGCATTTACCTAACGGGCGTCATAGCAGCAGGTGAGCTGACCATTTGCGCACCACGTGTTTAATTGTCGCAATTTGAGCGTTTATTTTAGAATTACGTAAACAACTTAGAAATCTCATTCGTTTCAACGGGAGCTATGCGTTACCTCCGGCTTGTACTCATTTTGGCGTTACTTGGATCAGGAATCGACCAGACGACAGCTGCTGAACCGTCTTCCAGCACAGCGGAACCTGAAGGAGATCGATTCGTCGACCTCTTCACGCCTTTCAAAACTGAAAGAGCCACCTTGTCTCCGGACGGGAAGTACCTCGCATATACATTGCGCGAAGGAGAAAATCTCTCGGTCGTAGTCGTCGATGTCGATAATCCTACAAAGGCGACCGCCAAAGTCACTGTGGTCACCGACTCGACAGCGACCCCGATAATAGCAGACACGCTGAGCGAAAAAGTCCCCGGGAACATCCGCTGGATGCGTTGGGTTTCTCCAACACGACTGGTTATAGAAACTAACCGAAACTATCCGCAGGATATTAAAATCGGGTTCGTCGAAAAATGGGTGAACTGCACAGGAGATATTATAGGAGTGGACGCCGACGGGCAAAACGCGAAGACGCTGGTGACTCCTCGTGACGTCGGCCAATGGATTTCCGACCCCACTTACGGAAGCGCCACCGGAGCCTCAGGAAAAGAGCGCATCCTTCCGCCTGCACAATCAGAGAGCGGCGAAGCATTGAAACTAGATCCAAATTTTCAGAGATGGCAGCGCGATCGGGCGCGCGGTCAAGCCAACATGATCTCGATTCCCAGGACGCCTCGTATCGTGGATATTTTCGGAGGAGCTCCTGACACCGTTCTTGTGCGCGCTGAAGGCATCGCTGAAGACAACGCCTCCCAAGAAACCCATATCTATAAACTCAACGTGGCCACGGGAGAGCTCAAGGAGTTCTCCCACGAATCAGTAACCACCGGGAAAGTCTATTTATTTGATCGTACAGGGAAAGCTCGCATCGCAATTTCCAGCACGACGCGGGAAAAATTCCCCCACGTGTTTACCTACGATTCGGAAAAATTCATCAAGCGGTGGAAACCTTTGAACGATCTCGCGAAGGACGGCATGGCCAAGGGGTTTGTTATTTCTCCAGACAACTATTTTGGTGAACGGTCCATCCCACTCGGCTTCGACTACGATCAGACTACCCTCTATTTCGCATCAAACGTCGGTCGTAACACGTACGGTTTGTATGCCATGAATATGAAAACCGGTGAGCGCGCACATTTAGCGGCTGAAAATCCCACTTTCGATCTATTCACACCCGCGCCAGGAGTTTTCCCTGATGAAGATCGAAGCAAACGCGACCAGCGCGGAGATTCATTTGCTGAACAGTTCGTAAGAGTAGAAAACGATCTGCAGGCGCAGGAGTCCTCAACCGAGCCCAGCTCGCCCACCAGCACTACCCTAGAAAAGCAATACCCTATAGGTGATGCCAACGGCACTGAAGCGGTCCTGGCCAAGACGATCAGCGATAGTTTGTTCAAGAAAATCGAAACCCAATTTAGCTACTCGGCAAGGTTGGGCAGCACAGAAGACCGCATTCTCGTCTTCGATCGTTTCAATAAAAAACTCTGCGGCCTGCGCTACGAGGGCGCAACCTACACGTGCAGCTGGTTCCCACCGGAACTTCAGTCCGCTCAAAAATTGCTCGAAGCACGTTTCCCTGCGCGATCAGTGGACATTCTAGAATGGGACCAAGCGCTGCAACGCTTTCTGGTCCGCGTGCGAGGAAACGTAGATCCAGGAGCGTTCTTCGTTTTCGACACATCGAAAAACCGACTCGCATTGTTTGCCCAACGAAACCCAACGCTTGCGGCTAAAAAAGTGCATGAAATCACGATGTTCAGTTTCCTGGACTCGAAAGGACGCACGGTCACAGGCACATTCACGTTTCCGAGCACCGCACGCTTGATGCCAGTTCCCGTAGTCGCGTTCTGCTCCTCTTATCCCTGGGAGCGAGTACACGCGGATTATCAACCAGAGCTACAGGCCTTCGCCAACATGGGTTTAGCTGTTATTCAAGTTAACAATCGCGGAGCTTGGGGATTCGGAGTTAAGCACAGGGAAGCAGTTCGGCCTGGATATGAAGACTCTCAGCTGGAGGACATCATTGCCGCGATCGATTTTCTCGCTAAGCGAGTGGCCATAAACCCCAAACGTGTCGCCTTGGTGGGCAAGAATCACGGCGGTTACGTGGCGATTCGAGGGTTGCAACTATATCCACAACGTTTCCGCGGCGCCGTGGCCGTTGATGCAATGCTGGACCCCGCTGGATGGCTAAAAGAAAATCGGTGGACAAACGCCGAAACGGGGCCAGCCCTCGTTCAAGCATTTCTCGGCGATCCGCAACGCTTGGCAGAAAATCCAATCCTGCGGCAAGCCGAGATGATCACCAAACCTGTGCTCTTGCTTAACTACAACGGCAGCGGCGACAGTATCGAGAAGTCTGCCTATTCAGAGGCCAAGCGCCTGACCCAAAGCCTTCGCCAGAGACAAATAATGAGCGAACTATACGCACTCAGCGATGACTACGTGGCGGGTATGCCAAAGGCAAAAGCAGAGGTATTTCAACACATCGAGAACTTCCTCAACACCTATATCTACGACTTCAGCGCTAAGGCAGGCGACCTCAAGGTGATCAAACAGGATGACTCAGCGAAGTGATTTGAAGCCGAGAGCCTTCAGCCGCGGCACCCGCAGCTCATAAAGGCGTCTACTTTGCCGATAATCTCTTGTTCGCTACCGGCGACGCTCAGCACGTCGCATTCACTCCCCAGGATGAATGGATGCCCTGCCGAACGCATTTTTGCGACCAGTTCGCTCGCCATGCTTTCGACTTCCCGGACGGACAATTGCGATGCGTAAAACCGTTTCGTCGGCAGGTTCCCATAGAGAACGACGTTCTTCGGTATCAGTGCTGCGTCTTCCCAAAGTTTGCGCGAACTTCCTAGGCTAATCATTGCCGCGCCGAGCAGCGCGAATCGCTTTACCATTTCGTCGGTCAGCTCGCCACAATCGTGAAATATCAAGTCGACGCCGCGAGCGTGCAGCAGATTCGATATGCGCAGCATCGGCGCCATCACTAACCTGTCGAAAACGGCAAAGTCCTGTTCCAGCTGCTTCGGGGAAAAGTATACCAGGTTTGCCGCCGGTTCGCACACGATGATCGCCTTCGCACCCGCCGCGATCTGCGCTTCGAGATAGGCGCTGATGACTTTCTCTCCTGCCGCAAGCGCAGCCTCGACCAAAGCGATGTCCGGCTCTTCAGCCGCAGTCGCCCCTGTTCCGGCCAGGAAAACCGGGGTGATCGGATCCGCGAGCAACTTCGTCATCAGCGAAAATGGGCCGATTGACATACCCATCGGCACGAGATCCGAAGTTTTGGCCACATGCTCGATCGCCCGACATGCGGCCTCCATCCGTCGCGTCAGCTTGACGGCATTGGGTGTTTCAACCGGTTCGTGACAATGAAACTGGCTCACCTCGGACGCCGGCACCCCGAGTTGAAGCAGGAGCGCTTCTTTTTCGAGTGTCAGATCCATCAGCGGAACCGCCAGCGGTGTTTTGAAGCGCTGTGCGGTTTCGATCAGCACTCCGCCCAGTTTTTCGCCATCAAGCACGATCTCGTCGGCATTCGTGTAGCGGTGAAGCACCAGATGGGTGCCGATCGGCATCCGCAGACCGGATGCCGCCAGCTCCAGGTAAAATTTGCGATCCACGGAATTCCTTACTTTTTCTCCCCAACGAGCCGTAGAGCAACGTCGACCGCGCTCGCCGCATCCAAGCTGTAGCCTTCGGCACCAATCTCGTTGGCGTAGTCCTGAGTGACGGGAGCGCCGCCAATCATGATCTTTACGGCGAGACCGGTTGCTCGCACGGCATCGATCGTCGTCTTCATGGCCGGCATGGTCGTGGTGAGCAAAGCGGAAAGGGCAATCACTTGCGCGCCGCTCGATTTCGCGGCGTCAATGAACTTTTGGGGAGCTACATTGGTTCCCAAATCCACAACGTTGAAATTGGCGCCCTTGAGCATCATCGCCACAAGGTTTTTGCCGATATCGTGTAGATCCCCTTGGACGGTGCCAATCACGACGGTGTACTTCGGCTTGATGCCGGCTTGCGCCAGCAACGGCTCGAGAATCGTCATGCACTCCTTCATCGCCCGGGCCGCGATTAGCATTTCAGGAACGAAAACTTCGTTATTCTTAAACTTCTCGCCTATGGCGCTCATGCCAGGGACCAAGCCCTTTTCGACAATATCGAGAGGCTTTTCGCCAGCTTGAAGCAGCGCTTGGGTGTGCTGCTTGGCATCGTTGCGTTTGCCGCTTTGAACGGCGTCACTCAGGGGTTGGAAGTTGCTCATGGGTATGAGCTACATCCTACCGAAATGGGCGGGGAAAATTCTTGTGCTCTTAGCAGATATTTTTGTGAAAACGTGCGTAGCTCAGGGCAGCGCCAAATGATCCAAGTAGCAGTTCTCGAAGCCCTCGCACGTGTTCAGCTCCACAATTTGAACTATGTTTCGCCATCCCTCCATATCCGACAAGGCTCGCTGATCGAGCGCGCTCAGGACAGCGCCGGCGAGCGAGGTATTCCCCACGACTTTGACCTGCTCGCGGGAAAATCCCGGCAGCAATCCGATGGCGATCGCGTGAGCCACGTCTATAAACATACCAAATCCACCCGCTAGGTACAGCGTGCCCACGTCGCTCGGGACCAAACCTGCGCTTTTTAGCAGCGTCTCAATCCCCGCCCCTATCGCCGCCTTCGCCTGGAGCAAAGCTGCGATATCCGCTTCGCTGATACAAATCCGCCCGACCAGATTGAGGCAGCGCCCGCGTTCGTTTTGAACAAAACGACTCGCAAAAAGATTTTCGGTGCGCGCCTTTTCGAAGCGTCCCGCACTTGTAAGGATGCCTGCGTTTCGGCCCGCCGCCAAAAAGTCGATGTAGGCCGTTCCGCAGAGTCCGGGCGCATTTTCAGGTGCAGTTCCCGCGATGGTCTCGAACTCCAATCTCGCTTCACGATCCGCAAAAATCATTACATGCGAAATCGCCCCGGATTGCGCACGCGTGCCCGCCAAGAGTCCGGCGCCCTCAAACGCCGGCCCGGCGGCCGTCGCACACCCCCAAAGTTTTCCATTCGCCTGTAGGACGATTTCGCCGTTCGTGCCGATATCGACCAAAAGGCTCGGGGTGGCGTCGCACATCATACCGTTGGCATAGACGCCAGCCGCCAAATCGGCTCCGACATACGCCGAGAAACCAGGCAGCACAACGACCGGCGTTGCCTCGCCAAGGCGAGAGCGATCGAGCTGTACTTCAAGTCCGAGCTGCTTCGCCGTGAGTGTACGGTGCTCCAGGAAGCGCGGCGTAAATGGCACGCTGCCCAGACTGGTGGGATCCTCACCACACAAGATATGGAGCATCGTGGTATTTCCCGCGACGGTTCCTCCAACGACACGCTCCAAGCTCCGCCCTGCCTCGCCACAGGCCTGAGCCAGCAGAGGCGCAATTGTTTCGTTCACAATCGCCCGTTGCATCTCACGTCGCTTGCTCGCCGAGCCCGCTGCGACAATCCGCGTAATCACGTTATCGCCGTAGCGGATTTGCGCATTGAAATCACCTGCACGGGATAAAACCGATCCGCTTACAAGGTCCAAGACCGCCACCGCGACAGTCGTAGTGCCGATATCGACTGCGAAAGCGGTGTCGGCCACACCAGGTTCCGCGTTCCACAATGGCTGCAGCGCCACCGGCGTGTTCACAGCAAAAGTGTCGCCTACCTGCGGCTCTGCTTCCAAACGGGCGTGCGCCGGCACTCGAATAACCAGTTCCGTATCTGATTGAACAGTCGTGCCGCACGATTTGATTTCAGCTTTTCGTTCGCCGACGCCCGGGCGCCCTTCGGCGAGTTCCACGGTGCAGCCACGACACCAGCCTCGTTTTCCGCAGCGGGTGTTGAGCGGGTAGCCATTTTCAGCCAAGACATCGGAAAGCAAGCGGGACGAACCTCTCGTCACCGCTATTTTGCGCTCTATCGCGCCGTTTGCATCGCGTATGACAATCATCGTCGCTCAATGCTCACTGGTCTTGAAGATCGCTTGATCCACTGAATGCTGCAGCGTCGCGCCAGGAGCCACGACCTGAAAGCGCACCTCGTCCCAGCGACCCCACAGCAGGTCTTTCAGCAACGTGGCGTCGCCTGCAATGGCTTCGAAAGACCAACCTAGTCCCTCAGCGCATTTTCTGGCGTACGCCTCTTCGGACTGCGCGTTGGCAGTTCCGAGAGCGAGGTACACGGCATGACCATGAGCCGCCCAAAGCGCGCGTTCGCTCTCGACGAGGAAATCCACTTCTTCCGGATCAAAACGCTTCGCCAGTTCTTCGCGAAGCGCAACCAGTCGTTCTGGACCTGGAACGCGGCGCGCACGATTCCATCCCGGCGTATAAAAATAACAGTTCGGACACGCCGCTTGCTTTTCCGCGAACCGTTCCTTACTTCCCAAAAACAGCGCCATGCAATCATGCGCACGAGCGATCACCAGCTTGTGGCGGCCTGCGCGAAGGCCAGAGGTTCCTCGACCGCACAACCCATACAAAAGAATAACCGCCTCGATGTCATTTCGATCGTCCAAAGCGAAAATGGCTTCCTGTAATTTGGCACGCATCACGTTGGGTCGGTCGTGCAGGCCAATATCAAAATCGACGCGTACAACGATGTGATCGGCGCCTTTTGCGTGGAGCGCGATCTCATCCTCAAAAACCGAACAAGCAATGAGCGCCAATCTTGGCGGGATTTTATTGGTGTATTCGGTTGCCATGTTCCAAGTGTTTACGTGGCGTTCGCTCGCACGGACTCACGGTACAGCCGCGGTGTGGTTTGTTTTTGGTCGCGAAACACATTTGTGAAATAACTCTGGTCACAAAAACCACAAGCCGCCGCGATTTCGGCCAGCGTTCGATCCGTGGTTCTTAACAGTCCGCAAGCCGCCTCGATGCGAAATGACCGTAGCAACTCAGTGAACGACCGCCCGGTGCGAGCCCGCAGCAAATGCGAGAAATGCCCCGGCGAGATCCCCGCGTGCTGCGCGACTTCCTCCCGTGTAATTTCACGGTCGAGGTGATCGCGCATGTAGGCCAACGCCCGAGCCACACGCGGCGGGGAATCGGTTTTTTCCTGTTGCTCCAACGCAGTGAAGATCCGCTCAAAGCTTCGTTTCAACCAATCGGCCAGCTCCTCGTCATCTCGCAATTCCGCGAGTTCAGTCAGATGCCGAAAATGCATGCCCAAGACGTCAGCCTGCTCGACGCCGGCCTCCACCGTGGCTCGTGCCATCATCACGACGAGTTCCAGCAGCAGACCTTTCAGGAGTTCGAGGCGAATTTCGCCCACGCTGTAGATGTGTACCAAGATGTGGTTGATGATTTTGCGAGCTGAGCAACGATCGCCACGCAGCATCGCGCCGATCAATTCCGGTTCGCGATACAGATATAGTTCACGAATACTGTCGAAGGGACGTTCCGGGTCGACTGTGACTGACGGGTAATCGTTGGGGCCAGAATTCAAGCGCGCTCATTCAACAGTTTCCTGAACCGCGGACCAGAAAAATGCTGGAACACATCGACTCCCTTGAGCGAACCACCCTACTGGCTTTAGGCTGGCTTCGCCGGAGCGCTTTGCGTTACCTCTCAAGCGGATCTGGTGATTAATTCGCATTCAACTCTGCTCCTGCGTCAGCTGCCTGCGCCCTCGACGCGTCTTTGTCGGAAGGTTGTAGAATGCCTCACCCTTTTCTTTTGCGTCGCCTTGTCGGTCCGTCCCGTCGCCGCGGAGTACGACAAGAAAGTACTTAAAGTCGGTGTCGAAGTCGGCAAGAGCCCGCTTTCCCACTCAAACGAACAGGGCGAACCCGAAGGTTACCTCGTGGATCTCATTCGCGAGGTTGCGCGAGAGCGCAAATTGGAGATAACCCTTGATTATCGTCCATGGACCGAATTGCTGGAGGACTTCAAAGCGGGCAATATCGATATCATCAGCAACATGGTGTTCACGCCAGAGCGCGCGCAGTACGCTGATTTCTCCACCGCACATCTCACGCTGCCCGGTTCGGTGTTTATTCGCAAAGACGACAAATCGATACAAACACCCGCCGATCTGAAATCAAAACGAATGGCCACCGCCCCTTTAGGCTATTCCGAGGAATACGCCAAAAAGCGGGGCTTCGGCAGTAAATATCTCGCGTGTGCGACGACTGAGGAATGCCTCAAAAAGCTTGAGGCCGGCGAGGCAGACTTCGTTCTGGCAACAAAGATTTTCGCGGAGAACACGATCTCTCAGCTTCGGATGAAGAATGTGGGCATCGCGCCTTTTGGGCTCGAAGATTTGCACTACCGATACCATTTCGCCGTCCTAAAAGGCCACGAAGGCCTGCTTTACGAATTGGACGCAGGGATCATCGCGTTGCGAAACCAAGGCATTCGCGACGACCTCTACGAAAAATGGTTTGGGCCTTTGGAACCGCGGAAAATTCGCTGGAGCGACCTGCGGCCATACTGGTGGCCGACTGCCGTACTGCTGATTCTTGTAGGTCTTGTCTACTGGCGACAGGTTCGTCTCCTGCGCAAGCTCCGGCATCAAACCGAAGCTCTAAAGCTCGGTGAAGAGCGTCTTACCCTCGTGCTCGAAGGCAGCCAGGATGCTTTTTGGGATTGGGATGTCGTGCACAACCGCGTCAATCGAAGCGAACGATGGTCCGTCATGCTCGGGCTCTCGGCCGAGGAAATATCCTCGAAGATCGAATCGTTGGAGCCGACAATTTTCCCGGACGACGTGCCTCGGGTTCGTCAGGCTCGCGAGCGACTGCTTTCCCAAGGCCACGGCCGCATCGAATATCGCGTTCGGGCCCGCAACGGCCAGTGGTTGTGGATCCTCGATCGCGGTAAAGTCGTGGCGCGCGATTCCAGCGGCCGTCCCACCCGTGTGACGGGCGCTGCGACCGACATGACCGCCCGCAAAAGAATTGAAGAGGCGTTGGGACGCAGCCAGGCGCTGCTGGAACAAAGCCAGCGCGCTGCAGACATCGGCGGCTGGGAATACGATGTCGTCAACGGCGTGCTTTACTGGACGCTGCAGGCCTTCCGAATTCACGATTTAGATCCGGATGCTGGTTCGCCCACGCTGCAGCAACTGTATGGCTTCTACCGGGGAGCCGCTCAACAGGCGATTCAAAGCGCCTTCGAAAACGCGATCCGCGAGGCCCAGTCGTTCGACGTGGAACTCGAGCTAACCACCGCGAACAATCGAAACATCTCTGTTCGTACCATCGGCCGCGCCGAAAAAGACGCATCGCGGGTGATCCGCATTTACGGCTCGTTTCAAGATATCACGTTCCGCAAACGTGCCGAGGATGAGCGCCAAAAGATCCAAACCAAAATGCTTGAGGCCCAAAAGCTGGAAAGCCTCGGTGTCTTGGCGGGGGGCATCGCCCACGATTTCAACAATCTCCTCACCGTCATCATGGGCAATGCGTCGATCGCACGTGAAGACAGCTCCGTCGTTGGCGAATCGCTCAACCAGATCGAGACCGCAGCCCAGCGCGCCGCCGATCTTTGCCGGCAGATGCTGGCCTACGCGGGTCGCAGCCGCACCACCAAAGAGCCGACGGATCTCAACAACATCGTCAGCGATACCGTCGAGTTGCTCAGACTTTCGATCAGCAAAAACGCGACCCTCGAATTCAAACTCACTCAGGAAATTCTCCCTGTCGAAGTTGATGTCTCCCAAATCAGACAGGTCATCATGAACCTGGTCATCAACGCCTCCGACGCGCTTGGAGAAGGTGCCGGTCGCATCGGCGTATCCACGGGGAGGATGCAGGTCACAGCCGAGACACTGCGCGAAGCCCGCCTCGGACAAGATCTTCCACCCGGCGACTACATCAGTTTTGAAGTCACCGACGATGGTTGCGGAATGAGCGATGAGACGCTCGCACGCATCTTCGATCCTTTCTTCACCACCAAATTCACGGGGCGCGGTTTAGGCCTAGCGGCGGTTTTGGGCATCGTGCGGGTCCATGCAGGCGCTTTCTTCGTACAGAGCACCCTGGGGCAAGGATCAAAATTCCGGATGTTGCTTCCGCCGAGCAGCAAGCCGATTGCCTCACGTCCGGCCGCCTTCTCACCTCCGGGAGGTCATCTGCAGCTGGCCGATACTGGCATGTTCCTGGTCGTGGACGACGAACCTCATGTGCGGAAGCTGGCCGCTAGCGTTCTTGAGCGGCTCGGGCATCGAGTCGCACTTGCCTCCGACGGTTATGAAGCACTGGCTCTCGCGCTTGCCCGAGGAGATAAATACGTCGCCATTTTGCTCGACCTAACCATGCCCGGGCTGGACGGACCGTCCACGCTCCACGAATTGCGACGCATGGATATTGCGGTGCCCGTTCTCATCATGAGCGGCTACAGCGAGTACGATGTGCGCCAGCGTTTTCCAAAAGACCCGCTCCTCGGCTTTTTGCCAAAGCCATTTACGAGCCAAGATCTGGAGCAACGCCTTCACGAACTTTTGAGTCGCACCTCCACCAACTCTTCAAAACCGGTACGACCACCAACCAGTTCCGAGATCTAGCGGCGCGGCGCCAAGGCAGTTTTGAGAGCCGCTTTCTTCAGAGCAGCGATCAGCTGTTTAAAATCTTTCGGCAGCGGCGCGCGCAAATCGAGCACCTTGCCGGTAATTGGATGCGTCACGACGAGGTGTTCCGCGTGCAGCATCACACGCTCCGGCTGCTTCGGAAGCCGCGGGTCCTTTTTCCAACCATAGACGTCGTCACCGAGTAGAATATGGCCGAGCGCCTTCATGTGCACGCGGATTTGGTGCGTGCGCCCAGTGTGGATGATGCAGCGAACCAAACTCGCCACTGATCCAAACTTCTCCACGACCTCCCAGTCGGTATGAGCGTCGCGACCGCCTTCCTCGACGACAGCCATCTTGTGCCGATGGCTTGGATTGCGTCCAATGGGTTTCCGAATGCCGCCGCTCAAAAGAGAGGGTGCGCCCGAAACAATGGCCAGATACTCTTTTTCAAGCGTGCGCTCCGAGAACTGCTCGGAGAGTCCGCGATGCGCCGCATCGTTCTTCGCGACGAGCATGACGCCGGACGTTTCGCGATCGAGGCGATGAACGATTCCAGGACGCTCTACGCCGCCAATTCCACTGAGCTCGCCTTCGCAATGGGCGAGCAAAGCGTGGACCAGAGTATCCTCGCCCGTTCCGGCTCCCGGATGAACGATCATTCCCGCCGGCTTGTTGATCGCCAATAGATGTTTGTCCTCGAACAGCACGTCGAGAGGGATGTCGACGGGCTTGAGCTCCGACGGTTTTGTCTCTGGTAGGGAAAATTCCACTACGTCGCCCGCGGATAACGAAGCATTTCGCTTGATGCTACGCCCTGCCAACAAGACTAGCCCAGCGTCAAAAGCACGTTGAATGGCAACGCGGCTGTGCTCAGGAAACGCCATCGCAAGCACTTTGTCAGCACGAGCGCGGCGCACTCCTTCCCGAACGGTATACGTAACGATTTCGGCCATTGCGCGTAAGTTGGATTTATTTATTTGTTCCGGTGGTTGCCGGAGCAGGTTTGGACTGGCCTTGCTGGCGGAGGATCGTTGCCGAGAGCGCATCCGTCAGGCCATGGTCCGAACCGCCACCTTGAACCAAGATGTCCGGAGTGATTCGTATATTCCCTTCCTGAACGAGCCGCAGGCTTTCAAGCAGTGTCACTCCGTCCTTTCCGATCGCCGCCGCAAGCAAATCATAGCTTTGCTTGCGGGCTTCGGCGGTAATGCGGATGCGCTCACCCTCGCCTTTGGCGGTCTCGATCTGCGCCTTCGCCCGCTCAGCGGCAGTTTTCACCGCGAACTCGGCTTCAACAAGCTGCTTCTGTTGATCCGCCTCTTCTCTTGAACGAATAAATTGCTGGCGCGCCACTTCGGCCTGCTGTTGCTGCTGGTAAGTCGCCCGCTGGTTGCTGGCGACTTCTTTGTCGGTTTGAGTCAGCAGCAGTTTCTGTCCCGCTTCCGTGGCATCCAAGCCGATCGCACCAATGAACGCGCCGAGAAACGTCAGCCGGTACGGCTTAAACTCACTTTCGACAAGTTTGGCGGTCATCGATTCCACACGACTGCGACTGGCGACGTACTCGAGTGCGCCGAGCGTTTCCGCGACGTTGCGCAACGCAGCACGGGCTGTCGGCAAAACCAAGCGCGCCTCCAAAATCTCCAGCTCCTCGTCTTCTTGGTCGTCTTTGACGATCCGGTCCGGATCGCCAAGCAGCGCCACAAGATAAGGTGCGTTTTCTGCCGCTACCGAGAGTGAAAGTCGCACATCGACCGGGAAGGTAAAGCCATCTTTTGAACGAACACTAATCGAATAATCCGGACCGTGCTGGCTGTTTCCCCGTCGCGAGGTTGGATTCGACTGGGTGGTTCGGTCAACACGTTGGTAGGTGTAGACGCGCTGGGTGGTTTTCACCTTGATCACCTGAAACGCTTCCGGATGCAGGTTGTACGCGCCCGGCAACAGTGGCGTGCGCCAAATCCCGCGATTTCCCTGAGGCACAATATCGACGCCGTTAACCGTGATTTTATCGGTGCCGGCATAAACGTCCCCGGCATTTGCCTTCACCACGGCCACTTCGCCGGCCGCGACCAACGTCACAGGCCGCAGTTCCACTTTGAAGAGCCGCGGATTAATGCGGTAATTGCCAGGCGTCAAAATCGTCAGCTGCGGACCACGAAAACCCGCACCATCCGTTAGAAACTTGGTCGCATCCAGCATATCGTCAGCCGACTTCCAAGCTTGCGCGAAAACCGAACCGTTCGGAAGCACCTTTCCATCCAACGCCATGACCACGCCAATCTGGCCCGTCGGCACCATGACGGTGTCGACCTTCTCGACCTCGTACGCCCAGGGCCAGTAGCCAAAGTGCCAGCCGGGTCCTAGAACCCTCGCTTGCGGACCTTTTTCACCGTTCACCGCGACAATGCGGCCAGCCGGCAGATCCGAGCCCAGAGTCTTGATCACGACGCCAGTCTGGTCTGACGAGATATTCACCGCAGACGCTAAAATGAAAATTCCTGCGCCAGCCAGGACCAGCACGATTGCAAGCGTGCTCGCCGAGGCCCGTGTAACCGCCGATTGCGAGGACATGCGCACTACGACTGCGATGATTCCCGCGAAAACAAGCAACGAACCAAGGAATAGAGAGAACATAACGTTGATTCTGGTTAAACTGAACCGTCGCAGCCTAGAGCCTCAAGAGGGTTCGGCGACAGAAATATGCGGGCATGGAAAAAATCAGATCTTTTCCAATGCCTTGTGGCCTAAGCCACGAGCTTATCGATAGCCGCCAGCGCTTTCTGGCGCTCCAACGGCGGCACGTCAGCCACAGCCCAACCGTTTCTGGCCACCTGTGCTAGTTCGTTTTTCGAGAATCCCGCCTCCGCCGCCAGCGCGAGATATTCGTCGCACAACGTATTTCCAAAAACCAAAGGATCGTCGGTACTCACCGTGCAGCGAATTCCCGCATTCATCAGCGCTCGCAGCGGATGATCCTTCAGCGATGGATAAAGCCCCAGCTTTACATTGCTGATCGGACACACGTCCAAGGTGACGTCCTTTTCTTTTACCAACGCGACGACCGCCGGGTCTTCAATCGCGCGCACCCCGTGCTGGATACGGTTGGACCCGAGTTGTTCGATCGCTTCGCGTACTCGTGCGGGCCCGTCGAACTCGCCTGCGTGGGCCTTTGTGATTTTACCGGCGGCACGCAGTTTGGCCCAGACCTTCGCTGTCCACGGCTCCGTCGGTGTTTGCTCGAAGCCGTGCAGATCCACACCTGCCAGTTCGTCCCAATTCACGAGATCGTCGATCACCTCACACAAGTCACCATGGTAATCGGTTCGCAACATTCCGGCGAATATCCGCACTTCCAAACCCTTTGGCACGGCCGAACGAATCGCCGCAATGATTTCGCGGCCGGGCACGCCGATGAAACCGGCAATTGGTAGGTGGAAACTGGTTTCGACGTACCGAACGTTTTGCGTGAGATGGCGCGCAAAGATTGCTTTCGCCGCCTGGTGATACCGCTCCAACGACGTGAACCAAGGCAAAGCGTGTCCCAAGAGAATCTCGTCGAACGCGGGAAAATTCGCGAAGCGGTAGCTTGTCGCCCGGAAAGGCGGCGTGGTCGGAAAACGCCCTGGCTGCCAGCCGTGCAAAAGCTCGTAAGGCAAAGCTCCTTCGATATGAAGGTGCGTTTCCGTTTTCGGCAGTGCTTTGATGAAACTGCGCAGCGCTTGTTTGGCGGTGGTCATTTAGCCGCTCCCGCTGTCACGCGTTTCGCTTTATGCGAGCGAACCGCACAACAACTTAAGCCCTCCCTTTTTCTGTTTTTGTTATTTGGCTGTTCCGAGCAGATATTCCGGATTCAACTTGTGCAGTGCCTTCGGCACGAACAGGCCGTCTTTACGAATCAGCTTGTCGTCGAACCAAATCTCACCGCCACCGTATTCGGGGCGCTGAATGCAGACCATGTCCCAGTGAACTTGAGATTTGTTGCCATTGCCGACGTCTTCGTAGGCTTGCCCCGGCGTAAAGTGGAACGAGCCCGCGATTTTTTCATCGAACAGGATGTCGCGCATCGGATCGAGGATGTGCGGGTTGAAGCCCAAGGCGAACTCGCCGATGTAACGCGCGCCGTCGTCGCTATCGAGAATTTCGTTTAGGCGTTTCGTGTTGTTCGACGTCGCTTCGACAATACGTCCCAGTTTGAAGCCGAGCCGGATGTTGTCGAACGATTGTCCGAGATAAACCGTGGGCGCGTTGTACTGCACGTAACCTTCGACGCTATCCTTCACAGGGCAGGAAAAAACCTCGCCGTCGGGAATGTTGCGCAAACCGCCGCACGGCTGCGCGCCGATGCCTTTGATCGAGAACCGCAGGTCAGTGCCCGGGCCTTTGATGTGGACGCGATCCGTCGCCTCCATGAGGTCGGCCAGCGCTTTCATTCCCGGCACCATGCGTGAGTAATCCAGCGTGCAGACCTGGAAGTAAAAATCCTCAAACCGTTCCGTGCTCAGTCCCGCTTGCTGCGCCATCGAAGGCGTCGGCCAGCGGAGGACGACCCACTTTGTTTTTCCCACGCGATGATCAAGGACCGGCTTCATCAACCGGCTGACCAACTGCACGCGCTCCGGCGGAATGTCAGATGCTTCAAAAATATTGTCCGAGCCGCGGAGCGCGATGTACGCATCCATTTTTTGCATACGCTGCAGCTCGATCTCAGCGTGCGGGCCGTATTGCTCTTCCGTCGCGCCCAACGTCAGTTCACGCGTCACCCGGGCGCGATGAATGTTTATGCTGGGGTGCGCTCCGCGTTTGCGCGCGGCGCGGATCAACGCAATGACCATCGCATCCGGCACATCGAAGGCATCGATCAAAACGCGTTCACCTTTTTTGAGTGCGGTGGAAAAGGACGTCAGTCCCTCCGCCAGTTCGCTAAAACGAGGATCAATAATCATGAATGTCAGAAACTATTCCTTCTTCCGCTCGTCCGCGGCAAGTGGGAAAGGCGCCGTGCTCGGTGGCAGCGTGGAGAAACAAATCCGGCTGACCGCTTCGTCGAAGTCGGGCGCGCCACGGATAATATCGATCTCCAGCCGCAGATAATAAAGCAGCACGGGGCACGGCAGGTGGTCGGGCAAACGCACCGCGTCTTTCTCCGTGGTCACAATAAAATCCACGCGTTCCGCCAAAGCTTCGCTGAAAATCCCAACGATGTCCTCGTAGGTAAAACGGTAGTGATCGAGAAACCGTTTTGTGTAGCTCAGCGTCGCGCCGAGGTCCTTTAGGAATTTTTCGAAGCTCTCCGGCGTCGCGATGCCGCTGAACGCTCCTACCCTGCGGCCTTTCAAAGCTGTCAATGGCAACCGTTCATCGCTGTCAAAGCGCTGCAAATACTGCGGCTTGTGCGCACATTCGATAATATCCACGCCTGGATTGTGCGAGTGAATGAGGTCCTCGAGCTCGGCGTCGCGTTGGCCATTGGACTTGGTTAGAAAAACGTAGCTCGCGCGCTTAAGGTCCTTGATCGGCTCGCGCAAAATGCCGCGCGGAAGGACGAAGCCGTTGCCAAACGGATTGGTTTTGTCGACGAGCAAAAGGTTCAGCCTGCCTTTGAGCGGAAGGTATTGAAAACCATCGTCGAGGATCAAGGTGTCGCATCCAAACTTCTTGATCGCATACGCACCGGATTTCACGCGGTTCTTATCGACCAGCACGATCACGCCAGGGAGATTGCGCGCGAGCATGAAGGGCTCGTCGCCCGCCTCCTCCGAATTGAGCAACACGCGCTCACCGTCGCTGACCACCTTCGGCGGCGGTTCGCTCGCGTGAGTGATCCAGTTCAGGCTCTTTTTCCAAAGAGGCAGGGATTTGCTTTTGTAACCGCGGCTGAGAATCGCGACTTTTCGGCCGCGGTCACGCAGAGCCCGCGCGAATTTTTCGACGACCGGCGTCTTGCCCGTTCCGCCCCACGTCAAGTTCCCCACCACCACGACAAGGCAGCCAAGGTGTTGATCGTGAAATATTCTGTTCTGATAAAGCCAATAGCGCGTCTGAACGATGCCGCTATAAAGATGCGACGCTCCCTGCAAGAGGCCCGCAAATAACGTCGCACGCACGCCCTCGCCTCGCCCAAAAACCACGTCGACGTAGAACTGACCAAACGTGTTAATTTTCTTCTGAAGCCAGGACGACATGCGGGATTGAAGAGTTGACGATGGCGACGAATCGCGGTGTGTTGTCAGGTTCTATCACGCCGATTGCCACGTCATGCAACTCAATCTACTCAAGTCGAAGATTCATCGAGCCGAGGTGACCGATCAAAGCCTCAATTACGAAGGCAGCCTCGCCATCGACGCCGAGTTCATGGTGATGGTCGGCCTCCGCCAATACGAACGCATTCTCATTGGCAATATGGCTAATGGCGAGCGCTTCGAGACCTACGCCATCGCTGCTCCCGCCGGCTCAAAAACGATTTCCCTCAACGGCGCCACCGCGCTTCTCGGCAAAAAGGGCGACCTTCTCACGATCATGAACTTCGCGGTCGTGGATGAAAAAGAAGCTGTGAACTGGGAACCGCGCGTGCTCGTCCTCGGCGACGGCAATCGCAAGGTCATCAAAGTTTCCAAGAAGTAAGCCGCTGTCTGGGTTAATCTGGAACTCAGGAACTCTGGGAAAACCAGATCGCCTTTGATGAGATGAGAGCTGAACGAACTAAACCGGTCTTCGTTCGATCATACGAAACGCACAGTCTGCCCCAGCGACCGCTTCTGATTTTGTCCCATTCTGTTGACTTTGTCCAAAAGGCCGCCTGCGACCTTCCGTTCCCGAGTTCCAGCGTTCCAGATTAAAACCCTCCCACCCTTCGTGAGCTACAAGCTCTTTATCCCCGGCCCCGTCGCGGTCTCTGAGAAGACCTACCGAGCCATGGCCCGACCGATGATTCCGCATCGGAGTCCGGAGTTCGTCGCGCTCTACCGATCGATCCAAACCGGCCTGCAATCGCTCTTCGCGACCCGCGATCCCGTTTACCTCAGTACAAGTAGTTCGTGGGGTGTAATGGAAGCATCGCTTCGCAACCTAACCAACCGAAAGGTGCTCACGTGCATGAACGGCGCCTTTTCCGACAAATGGTACGATGTCGCGCAAAAGAACGGGATCGCCGCTGGCGGGTTGCGCTTCGAGTGGGGCCAGCCCGTCGATCCCAATGCACTTCGGCGTGAACTCGCCACCGGACAATACGACTGCGTCACCATCATTCACAACGAGACGTCGACCGGCACGATGAGCGACATTCGCGCGCTCGCCGCCGTGCTGCGCGATTTTCCAAACGTCATCTCGATCATCGACGTCGTCAGCTCGTTTTCCGCTTTGCCGATTCCCAAAGACGAACTCGGCCTCGACGTCATGATTGCCGGTTCTCAAAAAGCGCTCGCCCTCCCGCCGGGACTCACGCTTTTCACCGTTTCAAAACGCGCCCTCGAGCGCGCCACGAGTAACACGAACCGCGGCTACTATTTCGATTTCCTCGAGTTCCAACGAAACCACGAGATGGGCATGACGCCCACGACTCCAACCATCGCACATATCTACGCGCTGCAATCGAAACTCGAAGACATCGCCGCGGAGGGCCTCACAAATCGCTACGCCCGCCACGCTCGTTTCAACCAGACCGTGCGAGCCTGGGGCGAAGCAAAAGGTTTTCGCCTGCTGCCCGAGGAGGATTTCGGTTCTGTCACGCTCAATTGCTTCCGCAACGACGGCGATCTCGACCTTCCGCGGCTCAATGAGATTCTGAAAACCAAGCACGGCTTAGCGATCGATACCGGTTATGGAAAACTAAAGGGCAAAACCTTCCGTCTTTCCAACATGGGCGACGAAACCGATTCCACCATCGCTCAGCTTCTCGGCGCGATGGATGAGGCGCTGGCCGAGCTTCGTTCCGCGTGATGACACCTGAGTTCATCATCTACTAAATGACAAACTCCGACTCACGTGCTGTTGCGATACCTACTGCCGCGGCGTTGGTGTGCAGTTGCGGAATTCAATTTCACGAGATCGCTCACCGGCAACGTCGAGATTGAGTTGGCCAGTCGTTGTATCAAAGCGGCAGTTCTCGAAAACGACTTTCCGCGCATCTAAGAAGCCAATCGTGTCGTTGGCGCTTTTGATGTCTGCGTTCCTCAGCGCAAAACCATCAACGTCGTTCAAGATGATCGGTCGTTCGGTCGTGGTCGCGGTTACGTCTTCGATCACGATATTGGCCGCCGGGCTTTCAGGAATACCAATCACTTTGATGGCGAAGCGCGCCTTTTCGGCGAGCACCTGTTTTATCGTAACGTCACGGTAAACCGGCGTCAGCTTCGTAACGGCGCGCTCCGGCAAGCGACTGGCCTCTTCGCCTACGAATTTCGATTCACCGAGCATATCCCAAGCGATCGCCGTCGAGCACTGGCCGATGCGAATGCGTTCGTAGTATAATTTTTCGCCGCCGCCCGCTCTTGGCCGCCGCGTTTTGAGGCGGATTCCCACGACCGGCTCCTGAAACACGCTGTCGCAAACGTAGAGGTTGCGGATCATCCCGCCTGTCTCGCTGCCGGTCGAAATGCCGGCGTGGCCTTTCCGTACCAGGCAGTTTCGCATCACGATGAACTCGCTCGACTTGTCCACGCGCAAGGCGTCTTCACCGCGTCCCGCCTTGATTACTACGCAATCATCACCGCAGCTGAAGGTGCAGTACTCAATCAGCACGTTGCGGCTCGAATCGACGTCGATCCCATCGCCAGAAGGAATTTTTTCCGACTCGACGGTCACACCGCGAATAATCACGCGATCGCAGTATTGCGGCACGATGTTCCACAACGCACTCTGCTCAAACGTAAGGCCCTCAACCAATACGTTGCGACAATTAATCGGCCCGAAAAAGACCGGAAGGTAGACGGGGCCGCCGCCACGCCCGTCGCAACGGCGTTCGACGACCGGTTGACGAGCATCGATTTTGTCCACACTCACACGGTTTTTCTGCTTTCGCATCGGGCTGTCGAGAGGCGGGCCAATCAATCTGCCCTGACCCGTGAGCGAAATGTTCTCCTGCCCGTTCGCATAAATCAACGCACCGAGCGAAAACACTTCCACGCCTTCGGTCCGGGTGAACACCGCCGGTTGGTAATCCTCCACTCGCCCACTGAACTGAAGCTCAGCTCCTGATTCAAGATGCAGGTTAACGTTGCTCTTCAAACTCAGCCTCCCCGTTTTCCACACACCTTTAGAGAGGATGACGGTGCCGCCGTTTTTCGCCGAGACTTCGTCAATCGCGGCCTGAATAGCCCTGGTCGCCAATTCTTCAGTGGCGCCCAACACAACCACGACGCGCAGGCTCGGGAACCGTGGGCGCGTCAACGGCGGCATCAGGAACGGCGCTGAGATCGCAGCGATTTCCGCGGGCATCATGGCGGCGCCGACGTTATCGGCCGCAGGGATCAAGCTTTCGTTCACTTTGGTCCACGCCGTCAAACAAGTCGCACCTAACAATAAAGTGGCGCCAAAAACGCTCTTGTTGAATCGAGAATAGCTCACAGAGGGTAACTTCATGGAAAGATTTTCGCGCTTTAAGACGGCAGAGCGCGCCAACGGTATCGCTAGCAAAGCGCCGAGAGCCACTCTGAAAAGTTTACGCCTTCGCGCGTTTCACTCCACGAAATCGCTAAAGAACGCCAAAACCTCCAAGAGCGTTGGAGAAAAATGCGTTTCCGGTTCGTCAAAATCTAGCGAAACTCGACCCGTCATTCGCGTTCATTGGGAAATGCACCAAAAGAGAGGTTGTGTTTCTGTCAGGTGCTGGACTAGCGTCTCGTCCGTTCCTGACGCGCCTCATCCAGCTTCGGCCCAGCATTCATCGTCAGCTTCAATCAATCGCCAAGCCTTATGAACAGATACCTGGTCGTCACTTTGATCGCGGTGGTCGCGGTATTCCTAAGTCGCGCGCAAAAATTTAAGACATTTGGCCCCGACGTGGTCACAGAGGAGCGCCTCTCCAGAATACTGGAAAGCACGGATCAAAAAGTCCTCCTCTATTTCTGGCAACCAGACAGCCCGCCCTGCGAGGCGACCACACCGTTGTTAGAACAATTGGCAAAAGATTATCCCAAAATACGGGTCGTGAAGATCAACACCGCCCTCGCCGATAACCGCGCCGTTCACGATCAATATAACGTGCAAGCCACGCCCACTCTCATCGTTGTCGAAAAAGGTAAAGTGGTCGGCTTCCCTTGGGTCGGCCCGTTCGCTGACAAAAACAAGCTTCTGATGTTTGTAAGGCCTTCGTCGAAATATTGACCGCGCCGCTCAGCCCTCAGAATTTTCGAACGCGCATGATAACTCGTGCGCGTTTTTTGTTTTCGAAAAGTGAATTCTACCTCCGAAAGTTATATGATTGACTTGCGTCATAAAACGCACAGCTTTCGACAAATTGTGGTAAGCTGTTTTCAACCCTTTCTGACACACTGACCCCATGACGCCCGCGCCAACCCTGCCTCATCGTGCCGAAATCGAGCACGTCGTTCGCCGGCTACTCTATCAACGTCTTCAACGCCCGATGCCGCGCTCCGTGCGCGCTCCGCGCCCGCTCGTCGTCAACGTCAGCGCGCGTCATTGCCACCTCTCGCCGCAAGCCGTCGAAGCGCTCTTCGGCAAAGGCTACCAGCTCACGCCGATGAAGTGGCTGTATCAGGACGGCCAATACGCCGCGAAGGAATCCGTCACACTGATCGGGCCGCGTAGTCGCGTGATTTCCAATCTCCGCATTCTCGGTCCGTGCCGCGATTTCAACCAGGTCGAGCTCGCTTTGACCGACGCCATTTCGCTCGGCTTCGAAGTACCCGTCCGCCAGTCCGGAACCATCAAAGACACGCCCAGTTGCATGCTGATGGGCCCCGCGGGATTTTTTGAAATGCCCGAGGGCGTCATCCGCGCCGCCCCGCACGTGCACATGCACCCAGACGACGCCGCTTTCTATGGCGTGAAGCAGGGCGATTTCATGCGCCTCAAAGTCGGTGGCCCTTGCGCCATGACGTTCGATCGCATGCTCGTCCGTGTCTCGAAAGATTTCAAACTCGAGGTCCATATCGACACCGACGAAGGCAACGCCTGCGGCCTCGGGCCCGACACTCCCTGCGAGCTTTTGCCCGCTGAGTAACGAACCAATTTTAACCCGTAAACCTCCAACCAACCTCAATCCGATTCCACATGAGTGAATCTCTCGGCATGATCGAAACCAAAGGCTACGTCGGCTCCGTTGAAGCCAGCGATGCCATGGTCAAAGCGGCAGGCGTTAACCTCGCCCGCCAAATCCAGATCGGCGGCGGTCTCGTTACCGTCATCGTCAAGGGCGACATCGGCAGCGTCAAAGCCGCCATCGACGCCGGCGCTGAAGCCGCCAAACGCGTCGGCGAACTCGTCTGCGCCCACGTCATTGCGCGCCCGCATCCCGAGCTGCTCAAGCACTTCGGAATGTGAGCCAAACCGCCCCTAACCTCTAATATCTAAACTCTTTCCACCATGGCTCAAGAAGCTCTCGGTATGATTGAAACCAAAGGCCTGTGCACCTTGCTCGAGGCCTCCGACGCCGCCCTCAAAGCGGCCAATGTCACGATGTCCGGCTACGAGACGATCGGCTCCGGCAACGTCGCGGCATTCTTCCGCGGTGATGTCGCCGCCCTCAAGGCCGCCATCGACGCCGGCGCTGAAGCCGCCAAGCGCGTCGGCGAAGTCGTCGCCACCCAGGTCATTCCGCGTCCGCACGAAGACCTCGCTGGTCTCGGCAAGTGGGTCGCCTAACTCGTTCCAAAGACTAAACCGGCCGCGCATCGCTGCCCGGCCGGCCCGTATTTCCTTCGCGCTCGCTGATGAAAATCCTCGTCGCCAACCTCGGCTCCACCTCGTTCAAGTACCGTCTCTTCGACGTCGACGGCTCGCAGGCGCGCCTGTTGGCGAAGGGCGGAAGCGAACGCGTGACCGATTATCGCGCTGCGATCGATTTGGCGCTCGGAGAACTCTCTTCAGCCGGTCATCTCAAGAACGCGAATGATCTCGACGCCGTCGGTTTCAAAACCGTCCTCGGGGGCGAAATCACCGGCTGCCTCCTGGCCGACGAACGCGTTGAAAAAGCGTTGCTCGATACGGTCGATCTCGCGCCCGCGCACAACAAGCCGTACGCCGAGGGCCTGCGCGTCTTCCGCGAAAAGCTCCCGTCTGTCCCGCGCGTCGCTCTCTTCGAGACGGCGTTCTACCAGTGGGTGCCCGACCATGCGAGCCGGTATGCCGTACCAGAGACTTGGTACAAGGCCGGCATCCGTCGCTACGGTTTCCACGGCGCCAGCCACAAGTTCGTCGCCGAGCGTTCCGCGGAATTGCTTGGTCACGATGACATCGGCGAAATCGTTCGCCGCTTATACCTCGATGGTCCGCGCGAAGTCGCCGGCGCTCCGCTGCGCGTGATTTCCTGCCATCTCGGCGGTTCGAGTTCCGTCACCGGCATCCGCAACGGCGTCGCCATCGGCACCAGCATGGGCCTGAGCCCGCAATCCGGCCTCCCGCAAAACAACCGTGTCGGCGACCTCGATTCCGCCGCCCTGCCCTGCGCGATGCGCCGCCTGAAAATTTCCCTCGAAGACGCCGAACGCCAGCTCGTCAAAGAGTCAGGCCTGCTCGGCATCTCCGGCGTGAGTAACGACGTTCGCGACATCAAGGCCGCCGCCGACAAAGGCGACGCCCGCGCCAAACTCGCGCTCGAGGTTTTCGTCCAGAGCATCCGTCACTGGATCGGCGCTTTCTGGGTCGAACTCGGCGGCTGCGACGCTCTCGTTTTCACAGCCGGCATCGGCGAAAACAACCCGTGGTTGCGCGAAGCGATCTGCGCCAATCTTTCCGATCTCGGTCTCGTGCTCGACACGAACCGCAACAAAACAGCGCCGCACGAAACCGATCTCTCCGCCAACGGCTCCCGCACCCGCGTGCTCGTCATCCCGGCGAATGAAGAACTCGTCGTCGCCCGCGAAACCGCCCGCCTCGTCGCCGCCCAGCCCAAAGCCTGAATTTCCTTTCTCTAACTAAACCTCAAATCCAATCCACCATGTCTCAATCCGCTCTCGGTCTTCTTGAAACCCGCGGCCTCACCGCCCTGGTTGCTGGCGTCGATGCCATGCTCAAGTCCGCCAACGTCACTCTCGTTGGCCCGATGAAACAGGTCGGCAACGCCCTCGTGACCGCCGTCGTCACAGGCGACGTCGCCGCTGTCAAGGCCGCCACCGAAGCCGGTGCCACCGCCGCTCGCGCTTACGGCGAGGTCATCAGCGTGCAGGTTATTCCGCGCCCGCACGATGACGTCGTCACGGTGCTGCCAAAGCCCGTTGCTCCTGCCGCTCCGAAGAAATAAGCCCGCGCTTTTCACGGCGCGTCGTCGAAGGCGCGCCGTTTCGAAGCGAAAACCCTCCAACCCGGGAACTGCCATGTTTCTCGCCCGCGTCATTGGCTCCGTGGTCTCCACTAAAAAAGACGAGACCCTGCGCGGCCGCCCACTCCTCCTCCTTCGGCCCATGTTGGTCGATGAGGCAAATCCGACTCAGCTCAAACCCGGCGCCAATACTATCGTGGCCGCCGATGCTCTCGGCGCAGGCACGGGTGACCTTGTTCTCTTCTGCCAGGGCAGTTCCGCGCGCCAAACCACGGGCATGAAACAAATGCCGGTCGACGCCTCGATCGTCGGCCTCGTCGATACCGTCGAGGTCCTTGGCAAGCGCATCGTCTAACCAATCTTTAGCTCCTTTTCATGTCTTCCCAGATCGTCATTGATGAAAACCTCGTCCGCTCCGTGGTCGAGGAAGTGGTCCGTGCCTTTGGTCGCACGTCCACCGGTGTTTCCGGAGCACCGGCTATTGTTTCTTCTTCCGGCGGCCTCGGCGTTTTCCAAGACGCTGCCTCCGCCTGCAAAGCCGCTTACGCCGCCTACGAACAACTCCGCATCAAGGGCGTCGCCGCCCGCGCCAAGGTCGTCGAGATCGTCAAGGCGATCTGCACTGCCAAAGCTGAGGAATGGGGCAAATTCGAATTCGCCGAAACCAAGATCGGCCGCCTCGACCACAAGATCGAGAAGCTCCAGATCGTGAAGCTCGTTCCCGGTGTTGAATGGTTGCGCCCCGACGCCCGCAGCGGCGATCACGGTATCACCCTCGAGGAATACACACCCTACGGCGTCATCGCGGCGATTCTGCCGATGACGCACTCGATCCCGACGCTCTCCGGCAACATCATTAACATCGTCGCTGCCGGAAACGCCGTCGTCTTCAATCCGCACCCAGGCGGCGCCAAGTCCGCCGCGCTCGCGGTTCGCACTTTCAATGAGGCCATCAAAGCCGAGATCGGCATCGAGAATCTCGTTTGCACGATTGAAAAGCCGACGCTCGAATCTTTCGACGCGCTCTGCAAAGCGCCTGAGGTCCCAGTGATTTGCGTCACCGGCGGTCCAGCCGTTGTAGCTGCCGCGATGAAATCCGGCAAGCGCGCCATCTGCGCCGGCCCGGGCAATCCTCCCGTTCTCGTCGACGACACCGTCGATCTTGATCGCGCCGCGGCCAACATCGTTCACGGTGCCGCCTACGACAACAATCTCCTCTGCATTGGTGAAAAGGAAGTGTTCGTCCTCGATTCCATTGCCGACAAATTCCTGGCCGCTCTCGCCCGCAACGGCGCTTATGGCCTCAACGACAACCAGCTCGATGCTCTAACGAAAGTCGCTTTCTCGACCAAGGCCGATGCCGGCGGTTGCTCACATCCGGTGCTCAATCGCGCGATGGTCGGTGTCGACGCTTCAGTCCTCGCCAAACACGCGGGTGTCTCGATTCCCGACAAAACTCAGCTGCTCTTCGCTGAAACCGACGCTAACCACGCGTTCGTTATCGAAGAACAGATGATGCCGATGCTGCCGATCGTCCGCGTAAAGACGATCGAAGAAGGCATTCAGGCCGCGAAGAAAGCCGAACACGGTTACAAGCACTCTTCGATCATCCATTCGATGAACGTTGACCGCATGACCGCGATGGCCCGCGCGCTCGACACGACGATCTTCATCAAAAACGGTTCGTGCGTCGCCGGTCTCGGTTTGGGTGGCGAAGGCTACCTCAGCTACTCGATCGCGACGACCACCGGCGAAGGCATCACCAACCCGCGCACGTTTACCCGCACGCGTCGCTGCGTGCTGGTCGATAACTTGCGTATCTACTAACTCAGCTCCTGGCTCCTGTATCCCGAATCCTGACTCCTTCTGCATGAATCTTGCTCGCATCGACGGCAACATCGTCACGGCAGCCCACCATCCCAGCATGGAAGGCTACCGCACGGTGATTTGTCAGCCGATCGATGCGGACGGGAATGAAGAAGGCACGCCAATCCTCGCAATCGATTGTCTCGGCGCAGGACTGCATGAGCATGTGATCCTTTCCACCGACGGGTCCGCCACGCGCGAGCTCGTCAAAGATCCGAAAACGCCTCTGCGCAATCTGATCGTCGGCATCGTCGATCCGATTGAAAAGCGAAAGGACTGACATGCGCCTCGGAACTGTCATCGGCCGCATCACCCTTACGCAAAAGGAACCCGTTTACGAAGGCGGTCGCCTGCTGATCGTGCAGCCGTTTTCCAAAGCGCAGTTCGCCGGCGCCCCTCCCGTGCCTCTGGCGAAAGGTTCGAGCCTCGTCGTTTACGATCAACTCGGCGCGGGCCAAGGCAGCATCGTTGGTATCACCGAAGGCGCCGAAGCCACCCAACCTTTTACCGGCCCCGCTCCGGTTGACGCCTACGTCGCTTGCATCGTCGAACGCATCAACTACGAGCCGCTCCCCAACTAACACTTTTAATTCACACGTTTCCCATGCCTCAGATCCTCACTGCCCGCGAAGTCGAAGCGCTGATCCGCTCCGGTCAATCCATTCCCGAAGGCGCCATCCTTACGCCGTCGGCCCGCGATTTTATCGACGATCAAAAGCGCGCCGCCCAAGCCGCCAAAAACAGCGTCGGCCCCGCGCGCGCGACCGGCAAACCTGCCGCTCCGTCGATTCCCGACTACGAATTTAGATGGACGCCCGGCAGCGATCCGAAGACGCCCGCGGAAATCGAAAAGTTTTTCAACTCTCCCGCGATCAACGTCCTCAAGCAGCGCATCTGCGACATGGGTTCGCGCCTCTGGACTCGCGAGTACACCGACGGCAACGGCGGCAACATCACCATCCGCGTCGGCGACAACCTCGCCCTCACCACGCCCACTCTCATCTGCAAAGGCTTCATGAAGCCCGAGGACATGTGCCTGACCGACCTCGACGGTAACCAACTCGCAGGTACACGCGTTCGCACCTCCGAGGCCAAGACGCACTTCGGGATCATGAAACGCCAGCCCGCCGCCAAGGCCTGCGTGCACGCTCACCCACCGCACGCCACCGCGTTTGCCATCGCCAATGTTTCCATTCCTTCCTGCCTGATTCCTGAAGCCGAAGTCTTCCTCGGCAAGATCGGCGTCGCGAAATACCAGACGCCAGGCACGCCCGCCAATTCCGATGAAGTCGGCGAAGTCGGCAAAGACCACCAGGCCGTTCTCATGCAAAACCACGGTGTGATCGTTTGGGGCAAGGACGTCGAAGACGCCTACTGGAAGATGGAGAACATCGATTCCTATTGCCGTACGGTGTGGATAGCAGCTGGTTTGGGTAGCGGACTTCATCGTTTCACGGGCGGTCAGGCCAAAGAGCTCATCAATCTCCGCCAAAAGCTCGGCATGCCCGATCCTCGCGCCAACCTCAAAGAATGTGAACTCTGCGACAGCGCGGAATTCCGTCCGGGCGCGGTTTGCGAAGTCCCCGCTCACGGCGCTTCTGCTGCTTCCGCCGATCCGAAGCCCACGCCAGAAATTGAAGGGCTCGTCCAGAAGCTCACCGAAGAAATCCTCAAGCAGTTAAAACGCTGACGAGTCTCACACAAAGACGCCAAGTCGCAAAGTTCGATACTTCTTCCTTTGCGTCTTTGTGACTTTGCGTGACTAACAAAACCTCGGCACTCTTTAGATTTAGGAGCTAATTATGAAAGTTTCCATCATCGGCGGCGGTGGCCGCGTCGGATCAAATGCTGCGTTCGCGCTCCAATGCGCCGGCATCGTTTCCGAAATTCAAATCCTCGACGCCAACGCTGATCTCGCAGCGGGCGAAGCGCTCGATCTCCTGCACGGCACTTCCGTCATCGCCGATCAACGCATCTACTCGGGCGATTACGCCAAAGCAGCCGACAGCGACATCTTCGTCATTACCGCCGGCCTTCGCCGGAAACCCGACGAATCCCGGCTCGATCTGATCAATCGCAACGTCGCCCTTTTCGACGGTATTCTCACCTCCATCAAACAAGCCGGCTTCCGGAAAGATGCGATCGTCTTCGTCGTCTCGAATCCGGTCGACATCCTCACACAGCTCGCCGCCGTTCGCCTCGGTCTGCCATGGAAACAAGTGATCGGCCTCGGCACGATGCTCGACACCGCGCGCTTCCGCTCGCTGATCGCCGCCGAACTCAAGCTCGCTCCGACGCAAGTCAAAGCCCTCATCCTCGGTGAGCACGGCGACACAATGGTTCCGATTTGGTCGAGCGCGACCGCAGCGGGTCTGCCGCTTGAGAAACTGCCGGGCGTAACGCCCTCTTTCCAAACCCAACTATTCGACCGCACCAAGAACAGCGGCGCCGAAGTCATTCGCCGCAAAGGCGGCGCCGGTTGGGCTGTTGGCCTCACCATCGCGGAAGTCGTTCATTGCATCGCTCACGACAAGCGCCAGCTCTTGCCCGTTTCGTCGCTGCAACAAGGCAAGTACGGCCTCCGCGACGTTTCGATCAGCGTGCCGACCGTGGTTGGCCGCGCCGGCGTGATCGACCAAGTCGAACTATCGCTCTGGCCTAAAGAACTGTCTGGTCTCCAAGCCAGCGCCCGCGCCCTTCAGGAAATTTGGGCCAAGGTGAAACCCAAAGCCTGAACATACGTCTCCGACGCTGCCTAACCGCTGACGATCGGACACCAACTCTCCCTTCTGCAGCCCGGGGCTTTAATCCTCGGGCTTTTTCATGAAATAAATTTCGCAGATGCGGAAACGTGCGTTTTCGAGCGATCACGCTAAATTACCTACATCACAAACGCGCCATGATCCTCAAATCCCTTGCAACCTTCTCCCTGGCAGCGGCCGTTCTCACCTCAGCGGCTTTCGCTCAAGGTTATCCCAAAATTCCACCTGCCGTGCAGCAACCCGCCGACGAGCAGAAGGCTGCTGCCGACAAACGCTCCG
Source organism: Nibricoccus sp. (assembly GCA_047600805.1). Taxonomy (GTDB): domain Bacteria; phylum Verrucomicrobiota; class Verrucomicrobiia; order Opitutales; family Opitutaceae; genus JADKHC01. The sequence goes on along the minus strand of JASGKG010000001.1, from coordinate 1,166,590 downwards.
ACGACGCTTTCGCAAAAGCTCAGCCCGAAATCGAGGCTTGGGCCGCGAAGGGCAAACTGTACGTCCCAAACGCTGGCGAAACCTCCTACCACATCCTCGACACGAAATCTGCCGCCGAGATTGAGGCTTGGATAAATCGTGAAAAGTTCAACGGCACCAAGGGCGGCGGCGTTTACGAAGAGTTGCCCCAGGCCACGATCCCTGCGTTTCCTGGCGCCGAAGGTGGTGGTATGTATTCGTTCGGTGGACGCGGCGGCAAAGTCTTCGTTGTAACAAATCTCAACGACTCCGGCCTTGGTAGTTTCCGCGAAGCCTGTGAAGCGGCCGGTCCGCGCGTAATTGTTTTTAACGTTGCCGGTATCATTCGGTTAAAAGATCGCATTCGCGTGCGCGCTCCCTACATCACGATTGCGGGCAACACCGCCCCTGGCGACGGCGTCTGCATTGCCGGCAATACGGTCGAACTCGAAACGCACGACATCATCATTCGCTATATGCGCTTCCGCCGCGGCGCACTGGAAGTCACCGACCGCAACGATTCCTTTGGAGGAAATCCGGTGGGCAATCTCATCATTGATCACGTTTCCGCGTCGTGGGGTCTCGATGAAAACATGTCGATGTACCGCCACATGTATCGCCCGAAATCGGGCAAAGAACTCAAGCTGCCGACCGTCAATGTGACGATCCAGAATTCGATCTTTTCCGAGGCGCTCAACACTTACCACCATGCCTTTGGCTCGACCATCGGCGGGATGAACAGCACGTTCCACCACAACCTTTGGGCCTGCAACACGGGCCGCAACCCAAGCGTCGGCATGTACGGAGATTTCACTTTCGCCAATAACGTGGTCTTCAACTGGCGCCATCGCACGACCGACGGCGGTGACCACCGGAGCTTCTACAATATCATTAACAACTACTACAAACCCGGCCCTGGCACGCCTAAAGAAGCGGTGTCTCACCGATTGCTGAAGCCCGAGAGCGAACGCAGTAAAACCATCGCTAATCACTACGGCAAAGCCTACGTCAACGGCAACGTCGTCGAAGGCAACGAACGCGTCACCAAAGACAATTGGGACGGCGGTGTGCAGCCTGCCGTCGAAACAAAGGAGGAAGTCCGCGAAGAGCTGATGAAAAAAGCTCCCTCCGATCCGGAAAAACTCGCTGCCTACAAAGCCGACGTCGAAGCGAAGCTCGCGCAGTTGAAGCTCGTGACGACGTCCGAGGCGGAAGCACTAAAAAGCATTCGCGTAAACGAGCCCTTCACGCACGCCCCGCTCACGATCCAACCTGCCGCTGAGGCCTACTCTTTCGTCTTGGCGAACGTCGGCGCGACTTTGCCAAAACGTGACGCCGTCGATCAACGCGTGATCGAAATGGTCCGCACCGGCAAAGTTGGCAATGCAACGATGGCCGAAGGAACGCCCCCGCGAGTTCTTGCGGTTGGTTATAAGCAAGAGGTTCTGGACGAACAGAAGGAACTCGTAACAAAAGGCTTCATCACCGATCCATCCGAAGTCGGCGGTTATCCAAAATACGAAGGTACGCCTTACAAGGACTCCGACGGCGACGGCATGCCCGACGAGTGGGAAATCACTCACAAGCTCGATCCAAAGAATCCCGCCGATGCCAACACGGTTGATAAAGGCGGTTACACTTTTATCGAGGACTTCATCAACAGCCGCGATCCTCACGCGAAGTAAATTCAAATGAAGGGATTAACCGCGGAGGTCGCGGAGAGCGCAGAAGTCTGAGGAACGGTGACGGTCGCGTTGTAGATGCCAACAGTTTGTCTGCTGCATCCTCTGCGTACTCCGCGACCCCCGCGGTTCAAACGGGACAACAAAAAGCCCGGCTGTGCGAGCCGGGCTTCTTTCAAAGCTGCAGAAGATTAAGCGCGCGGCGTGTAGACAGCTTTTTCGAGCCCCGCGCTGAGGTGCTTGCGGAAAGTCGCTTTGTCTTTCACCGCGCCGAGCGAGATGAGCTGGCTGGCTATGTTGCCCACTGCTGTGCCTTCGAGGCTGAAGGAAATTACCGGAATACCCGCAGCATCGGCTGTCGCCTGGCACATGAGCTTATTACGCGAACCACCGCCCACCACCAGGATCCGCTTGAACTTCCGGCCTGTCATGCGCTCAAAGTTCGCTTTCGCGTTGGCATGGCCCTGGCCGAGCGAGTCACAGATGAGGCGCAGGTAGCCAGCAAGGTCCTTGGGAGGACGCGCGCCCTTTTTCTTAAGCTGCGCGTCGATCGCCGCGCGCATCGAAGGTGGATTTGCAAAAACGGGATCAGTTGTATCAAGAAGCTGTTTCGGCGCGGGCAACGCAGCGGCGGCGGCGTTGAGCTTGGCGCGTTCTTCTTCTTTCTGCGGGCGATTGGGGAAAGCCTTCATCACGCCTTCCAGCAACCAGAAGCCGATCACGTTGGTCAGCGGACGATAACGGCCGTCGCCGATCCGTTCGTTAGCAACGCGAGCCGCGAGCGCTTCCTTGCCAAGGACAGGCTTGTCGCTTTCGAAGCCAACCAGTGACCATGTACCCGAGCTGAGGAAAAGATCGCTGCCGTCTGGATCGGCCGGCATCGCGTCATACGCAGCGGCGGTGTCGTGGCCCGGCACGGCGATCACTTTTACGCTCTTCAGTTCCGGGAAATTCACGACATTTCCAAGCTTCGTTCCTGCAAGAACCGGTTTCGTGAACCAACCCGCCGGAATACGGAAATAGTCGAGCGCCTGACGCGACCAGTCACGCGAATGCACGTCGAGAAGCTGGGTCGTGCTGGCGATCGTCAGCTCGTTCTCCATGCGACCGGAGAGAAGATAATTTAAGTAGTCCGGCAGGAAGAGGCAGCGCGTCGCCATATCCTCGATGGCCGGACAGTTCGCCACGACTTCCGCTAGCTGAAGACTGCTGTTATAAAACACATTCGGGATGCCTGTGGCCGCGTAAACGCGATCAAGTGCCGCGCGTGTGTTGCCGAGTTTCGTCAGCCCGGCCTGTGTACGAGCATCGCGGTAGGCGTGCATCGGAAAAACGAGGCGTCCTGCATCGTTCAGCAAAACGTAGTCAACGCCCCAGGTGTCGGCACCGACTGACGAGAGTTTCGCGCCTTTCGGAAGTGCGGCGATCGCTTTCCGCAGCCCGGTTTGCACTTCATTCCAAAGGGTGCCGATTTCCCAATAATCGTGCCCGTTAATCGAGCGAAACGCATTGGGAAACCGGTGAACTTCGTTCAGCCGAAGCTGATTTTTTGCCCAAGAACCGAGAATGACTCGGCCGCTCGTGGCGCCTAGATCGACAGCAGCGCAATAGGTTGTGGAAGCCATGGGGAAATCGCCGTTAAGCTTGGCTAATCGAATCTGACATATCGACAAAAATCACTCCCCCGGGCGAACGTTTGCGATTGTACCGTAAACCGCGAAAAATACTCTCTCACGTCTCATGTCTACGACATCGCCCTCGCGCCCAAACGGCAAACGTATCCAACTCATGGCGACGTGCCTTTGTGACGCTTTTTACGACGACGTTGCTGCCGCAACCGTCGAAGTTCTCGAACATCTCGGCTGCGAAATCGACTTCCCCGAAGGCCAGACTTGCTGCGGCCAGCCCGCGTTTAACGGTGGCGATTGGGCTTCTTCGCGCAAAGTCGTCCGTCATGCCGTCAAGACCTTCGCCGGCGAAGCGCCCGTGGTGGTGCCATCTGGTTCGTGTGCGGCGATGATGTATCATGGCGCTGTGCTCGAGTTTGAAAACGAACCCGATCTTGCCGATGTGAAACAGCTCGGCAATCGCACGTGGGAGCTCTGCGACTACATCGTCAACGGCCTCGGCATAAAAACCTGGGGCGGCCGCTTCGACGCAAAAATCGCTTTTCACCGCTCGTGCCACCTTCGCGGGAGCAACTCCACCGAGGCGGTCTACACACTCCTGCGCTCGATCAAAGGCGTGCAGCTTGTCGATTTCGATGAGTTCGAGCAATGCTGCGGTTTCGGCGGCACCTTCTCGGTCACCTTTCCGAACATTTCGAAATCGATGGGTGAGTTGAAGCTGAGCCACCTGCGTGCCGCTCAGCCGGATGTGATTCTCTCCGCCGATATGAGCTGCCTGATGCACCTCGGTGGCCTAGCGGAAAAACAGGGCCAGCCGATCAAGTCGATGCACGTCGCGCAGTTGCTTCGCGATGCGTTGAAGAACAACGAAGGAGCCGCCAAATGAAATACCAACAAATCGATCAGTACGCGGCCAAACTCGCAGCCGACAAACGTTCCGCGGTCTATGGCGGCTCGAAAGCTGGCTACGACAGCCGCAAGAAAGCGCTTTTCACGCACTACCCTGCTCCCGACAATCTGCGGAAACTCGCAGGCGACATCAAGCAGCACACCATCGAAAATCTCGACACGTACCTGCCACAGGTTGAAGCCAAACTTCAGGCCAACGGCGCGAAAGTTCACTGGGCCGAAGATGCCGGCGAGGCGTGCCAGCGTGTGCTCGAAATCATGCGGGCGCGGAACGCGACGAAAATCGTCAAAGCCAAAACGATGGTGAGCGAAGAAATCGGCCTGGCTCCGTATCTGGAAAAGGAAGGCATTGAATGCCTCGAAACCGACCTAGGCGAATTCATCGTTCAAATCGGCCACGACCATCCCTCGCACATCGTCAAACCGATCATTCACAAGAATCGCCGCGAAATCGCAAAGCTGTTTGAGGAAAACGGCCTCGGCGACTACAACGATGATCCAGAGACAATCACCCGCCGAGCCCGCCAGTATTTGCGCCACAAATACCTCCAGGCCGACGTGGGCATCACGGGCGCAAATTTCGTTTCAGCCGAAAGCGGCCGCATCGTTCTCGTCACCAACGAGGGCAATTCGCGGTTCTCTCTCGCCGCAACTAAGATTCATATCGCGCTGATCGGCATCGAAAAAATCGTACCGCGCGACCGCGACCTGGCGATCTTCCTCAATCTCCTCGCACGTTCCGGCACGGGCCAGCAGCTCACGGTTTACACCGAGTTCATTTCCGGCCCGAAAAGCGCTAACCAACCAGACGGCCCAGAAGAGATGCACGTCATCTTTGTGGACAATGGCCGCACCGACGTGCTCGCCAGCGAGTGCAAAGAAATCCTCCGCTGCATTCGTTGCGGCGCTTGCCTGAATGTCTGCCCGGTTTACCGCCAGGCCAGCGGCCACGCCTATCGCAGCGTTTATCCGGGACCGGTCGGCGCCGTCCTTTCGCCGTTACTCGCGGGCAAACGTTTTCCAGAACTAGCAGACTTACCCAAAGCCTCCAGTCTTTGCGGCGCGTGCAACGAGGTCTGCCCCGTCAACATCCCCATTCCCGACCTGCTCCTGCGGCTACGGAATCGCGGCAAGCTGGAGCACAGCGAAGCGGCCGGAGCTGCCGCACCTCCGCTTGGTGCTTGGGCTCTCGGCGCAACGATGCCGGTTGCTTGGAAATCGGCACTTGCGATGGGCGGCCTGATCAACGTTGTGCCGCACGCCTTACTGCCTCGCGCCGCTAAAAGTTGGATCGATGATCGAGGCCTGCCTCCTTGGCGGGGCGGTCAGTTTAGAAAGTGGATGAAAAATCATAAAAAGAAATGAACGCCTCTCGCGAAAAAATCATCGGCCGGGTCCGCGCTGCTCTTGCACCGCTCCAAAAACGCGCCGCACTTCCCGAATACGGCGAGAAGACCGCCACCATGCCCAGCCTTTCCTTTGCTGATGCCACCAACGTTTTCAAAGAGCGGCTCAAGCTCGTCAATGGGCAGTCGTTCGACAACGCAACCGCACTGGCCGATTGGTTGAAGGCTCAAGGGAATACACGCGGATACTGCGATCCCGAACTGTGGCCGACGCTGAAAACTGCCTTCGGCGAGCCCTTCCAAGTAGAAACGTCGTTCGACCGGAAACGTGTCGACGATTTCCAGTTCGGCATTACGCGCGCGGTCGGAGCGATCGCCGAAACGGGTTCGATCATACTTAAGGACAAAAGTACGTCGTCGCGTTTGGGTGCGCTCGCCCCTTGGACTCACGTCGCTGTCGTTTCGAAGCGTGATATTCTTCCGGATCTCGCAGCAGCAGTGACCACTCTGGGGGAAGATCCCAACGTGATATGGTGCACTGGCCCGTCGAAAACCGCTGACGTTGAGGGTATTCTAATTCAAGGCGTCCACGGCCCCGGAATTCAGATTGCTCTGATTACAGATTAAGCCTCAGCCCTCCGCGGGATAAAATCCCAACCGACGCTAAGCACCAACGCTTGGTCAGCTATCAGTTTTACCGAGTTTTGGCGGCTTTTCGTGATATTAGCCTTGGAAATTTTCCAAGCCGTGACGTATTTACAAATCGACCTTAACTACAAGCGACACCCGTTACCTTCTCGCCAATCCAAATGTCGCCATGCCCCTCCAGCTAGTCACAGTTCTCCGCTTACTCCGCAGGTTCGCTTTCGCCGCCGTCTTCTTTGCCATCTTCGCCAATGGCGCTTCCGCTTCGACCCGTCCGGGCGCGATTGGAAGCGGATCGTTGGACGACTGGCTGGCCTTGGGCCTTGCGATGCTCGCTGCACTCTATTGCGTGCAGAAGCGCGAGTAACACAGCAGCTTAGCTGCTAAAGCTTTTAGCACGCGATCAACTGCGTGTCCTAGAATGTACGTGCATGTGCACGTAACTGCAGGTTTTAAGACTAACCCGTTTTGCCGGAAAAGCCTGCCGAATCGCAGCCGCCTCAAGCTCCAGACGGAGGAAGCAGTTGGACGATGGCACAGAGCCGCGAAACATCCGCGGTTAATTTTTCACAAATCCACACCCGGATGCTCCAGGTAATGTCGCCCATGTCGACGATGCCAGAGGCCTTCGTTGGGAACTTGCGAAGCGGAGAGCCGCGCAGATGCGGGAAGCGCGCGAGCGGCACGTACCGAGGGCCGTGATACTTTCCACGTACGCGATAGTCGAGGCATCCGACTTTGAGGCCGTCCTCGCACTCGTCGAAAACGATATCCTTCAGCGCTTGGTCCATCGCACACCAGACCGACCACGCGAGAATATCTTCCAACGATGAGGTGGCTGAGGGTTGCGCAGGGGGCGCGTCGAAAACGAAATGGAAATTTTTCACGGAAGTGCGAAGTGCGTCAGGTCTGATACAGCATGTCGCCGCCTCTCCTGACACTTCATTAATCGGTCCGATTTCGACCGACTTTAGTTTCGCGATTATTCCGCTTCGTAGGGTCTAAACCCCGGCAGCAGCAACAGGATCGACCAGCCAAATCACCCGATCTCTCCAAGATTTCACGAGCTGAACCGGGGTCTCCGACGGATTGTAGGGACTTTTGAATACACGCCCCAGCATCGCCGCTTTGGAAGCTCCGAGCGCCATGATAACGATCAGCTCACTATCACTAAGCCCGGCAGGCGTTACCGTCAAACGCCACCCTTTTCCGGGAACTTCAATCGCGGCAAAACGGCGACCCGAGGTGTCCAATAGCAGCGGACTCTTCGGAAAGATAGACGCGGTGTGGCCATCCTCGCCCATTCCAAGAAAACAAACCGAATATCCGCGCGGCTTTGCGGTAAATCCCACGCGCGACTTTTCATACGCGTCTGCCGCTTCGGCCGGCAACAGATGCACAGGCCACGGATGCTGTTGTGTCACAGGTACTCCCAAAGGGCTCAGCAGCAGCCGTTCCGCGGTGCCAAAGTTGCTCTGATCACTGTGCAGCGGCACACAACGTTCGTCGCTCACGGTGAAACGTGTGCTCTTGAGCACAGCCTCCGGAATGGCGCGGTTCTCGACGCACCAACGATACCACTCTTTCGGGGTTGAACCGCCGGTGAGCGCCCAGTCGAACGGACCCGTGCGCGGTTTGCCGTGCGCCTCCGCAACCAATGTCACGGCGGTCCTAAACAGTTCTTCCGGAGTGCCGACGATCACGCGGCCGTAATCTGTTTTTTTGACTGTAGTCACGATACTTAGGGTATTCCTCAGAAAAACAATGCGTCGCTCAACGCAGCGTCACGGGCCAACAGACTCACCGCGATAAGGAGTGTCGACTTGCCGGCGCCAAGATCTGCTTCGATGGACGCGCTTTTTTGAACCAAGTCCGCATGCCACCTAAAATAACGGCCATCATTGTAGTTGAAATCCAACTTCAACGCGCCTGGGGTCGGATCCAATTTCGTTTCATAAGAAACTGAGGAAGCGGCGCCACATCCCGCGAGACGTTCACGTGTCCAGTTTAGCAACGCCCGCGCTTCAGCTGCATACTTCGCCTCGTGCGAGATCACCACGGCCGTGAGTCCTCTCGCCAACGCCGCGGGCTCATAACCGCTCAGCAGCTGGCCGATCGATTGCCGCACCGGAAGCAACCGCGCGTAAACAAGATCGTGCACCACTTCCGGGCGAGGCCACGCAAAGTTGAAGATTTCAGGATCAGAGATCGCGGAGTCTATCAAGATGCGCTCCGAGCGGCGCAACAGGTGCTGATAATCGTTCAACCGATGAATAGAGGCAAAACGATGAACCCAGTAATAAAGCGGCAGGTCAGCCACCAAGCAGACCGAGAGCTGGCTTTCCAAATATTTCCGCGCTTCGAATGGATAGCTGAGCAAAACGAACTCGCAGCAGCGCGTGTCGCCCTTGGTTTTCCCCAAATGACATTCGCCGTAAATCTTTGCGCGCATCTCTGTGCTTTTGTCGTCGATCGGCAACGGACAAAGAACGACCACGCGGCTGGGCGCGCGTTTGGAGAACAACACGGCCGTGCCGAACTGGCGGACAGCGTCTTCCACCGTCGTGTTGTAGCCCAAGTGCAAAACAAAATTCACCTGGGTCGCTTTGACGTCGTCGCTTGCCGGTGCCGAGCCGCCCTTGGCGGCCGTATCCACCCATATATCCGCCAAGCTCTTCGAAATCGAGGCGACGGGCACATCGATTCCCGGCAATGCATCGAAAATCTTTGCCATAGGTACGCCCTTACGGTTGACGCCAGGAATGTTTGCCGGCGGTCACCAATGCTTCGGCTGTCGGTGGACCCCAAGAACCGGAGGCGTAGCTGTCCATTCCTTCACGGCCTGCGGCTGCCCAAGCTTCCAATACCGGCGTGTAGAGCGCCCAGGACGTTTCCGCTTCGTCACCACGGATAAAAAGCGTGCCGTCGCCGATCATCGCATCCAGAACCAGCCGCTCATATGCTTCCGGAGTGTTGGAACCGAACGTCGTGCTGTATCTAAAATTCATTTTCACCGGCTGCATGCGCGTTTCCAAACCTGGAACCTTTCCGTTCAAAACCAGGCCCAGTCCCTCGTCGGGCTGGATTTGAAATGCGAGCGTGTTGGGCGCTAGGTTGAATTTGTCGCTTTCCGCAAAAAGAGTGCCCGGCGGCCGCTTGAACTGGATGGCAATTTCCGAAACACGGCGCGCCATGCGCTTTCCAGAGCGGATATAAAAGGGAACTCCTTGCCACCGCCAATTATTGATCGAGAGTCGCATCGCAGCATAAGTCTCGGTGGCTGATTGCGGGTTGATCCCCTCTTCTTCCAGGTATCCTTTCACCATTTTGCCGCCCATCATGCCGGCTGCGTATTGCGCACGGGCCACATCTCCGCCGGTGCCGAGGCGCAGCGGTTGGATCGCCTTCAAAACTTTCACTTTTTCATCGCGGACTGCTTCTGCATCGAGCGAGACGGGCGGCTCCATCGCCGTCAGTGCAACAAGCTGCATCGTGTGGTTCTGGATCATGTCCCGCAGCGCCCCACTCTGCTCGTAATAACCGCCGCGCGTGCCGACTCCGACTTCCTCGGCCACGGTGATTTGAACGGAATCGATAAAATTGCGATTCCAGAGCGGCTCGAAAATCGCGTTTGCAAAACGCTGCACCAACAAGTCCTGAACCGTCTCCTTCCCGAGGTAATGGTCGATGCGATAAACTTGATGCTCTTCGAAGACGGAACGGATCGTCGTGTTGAGCGCGCGCGCCGACGCCAAATCGCGGCCGAACGGCTTTTCGATGATCACCTTCGACTGATTGCGCCTGCCCAAGTAACGGCGGGCCAGTCCGCTAGCGCCAAGGTTGAGCAAAATCGGTGCGAACACCGACGGCGGTGTTGAAATATAAAACAGTGTTTGTACCTCGCGACCGGTTTTCTTCTCGATCTCGGCAATGTGCTTCGCAAGCCGTTCGAAAGCGGCCGGTTCATCGTAACCGCCGGCTACATAGGAGGTGTTGGCCTCGATCCGGCCCCACACATCCGTGTTAAGTTCACGGCGTGAAAACTCTTTGATCGCCGCCGTTGCGTGACTGCGAAATTCTTCGTCGGGAATCGCCTTGCGCCCAAAGCCAACGAGAAAGAAATCGGCCGGCAACAGGTTGTCGTAACCAAGATTGAAGACCGCAGGAATCAGCTTTCGCGCCGTCAAGTCGCCAGAGGCACCGAAAATGACCACGACGGTCGGCGGCGCGCCGCGGTGTTTGCTAAGGCCCTGGAGGAACGGATGACGATTCGCGTCTGACATGTTTTAGTTGAAATTAGTCCTGTTGCAGAAAACCGGATCGACGCCGCATTTCACGCATGAACCGAGCCGCGATGTTGAAAGGTTTTCATTCATTCCAGAAGCCTCATCGATAGCTGTTCGGCTCGGAATGGCAAACGCTTGCGCGAGTTTAGGCCGTCGATGCTTCGCGGCCGTCACACGGGCGTTTTTGAAAAGAGCGGAACGTTTTCGTAATGCCTAACCACCGGCTCCTGTTCGGAGTCGCCGCGGGTGACCTCCACAATGTCAAAGCGGTAGGTGGAAGGCTTCGACGAACCAAGTGCCCGCAGGTATTCCGTGCAGGCCCGCAGCATCACGCGTTTTTTGGCTTTGTCGACCGCGTGGTAGCCTGAAACGAGCGCGTCGGCGGCGCGCGCTTTCACCTCGACAAAAACCAAAACCCGCCCGTCTCGACAAACGATATCGATTTCATCGCGCCGGTCCTTCGGACTGCGCCAGTTGCGAGCGATGATCTTATACCGCTGCCGCTTCAAAAACGCCGCTGCCAAGCGTTCACCCTCTGCGCCAGCCCGCGATTGCTCGGAGCCGCGCTTCAAATTGGCCCACCAACTCTTGATCCTCGACCACATTGCCCATCAACAAGGGCTGGTTGCCGAGCGGTGACAAGCTTGTTCCGTGCGCATGATTTGCAACACGGAACAAACCACTCAGTTTAACCTAAAATCACGCGCCAACCTGGGCGGGCGCCTTCGCGCCACTGACCGCTTCGGCGATGTTTTGTGTTTCGACTTCGCCGTGCTCGTGATTGAAGCGCATCGAAACCGTCTTCGAAACGCCGCGCTCTTCCATCGTCACACCGTAAATCGCACTGGCCGCGGCCACGGTGCGCTTGTTGTGCGTGATGATGATGAATTGGCTGTCGTTAACGAACCGTTTCAACAGGTCAGTGAAGCGGCCGATGTTCGACTCGTCGAGCGGCGCGTCGAGTTCGTCGAGCAAGCAGAACGGCGAGGGTTTCACCATGTAGAGCGCAAAAAGCAAACCGACTGCGGTGAGTGTCTTTTGTCCGCCGGAGAGCAAAGTGATGCTCTTGAGCTTTGTGCCAGGCGGCTGGGCAACGATTTCGATGCCGCTTTCGAGCGGATCGTCGGCCTGCATCAGTTCCAACGCAGCGTGACCGCCACCGAACAACGTCTTAAAGGTAAACTCGAAGTTCTTTTTGATCTGTTCGAAGGTGATCGCGAACTGTTGCTGCGAGGTATTGTTGATCTCGTCGATCGCCTTGAGCAGTTCGGCCTTTGACTTAGTTAGATCGTCGTTCTGCGTCTTGAGGAAGTCGTAACGCTGCTTCAGTTCGGCGTACTCTTCGATCGCCACAAGGTTGACTGCACCCATGCTGGCGAGCCGCTGACGGGTGGCGTCGACTTCAACTTTTACTTCGTTCCAATTGGTTTGGTCGAGCGCTGCGAGATCAGCTTCCGTCGGCTCACCGCGCGGCTCTTTCTTTTTCCGACGACGCTTCGTCGGAGCCGCTTCCGCGGCGGCAGTCTGAGCTGGAGCCGCTTCGGGCTGACCTTCAGCGGGTTGTCCGTCCGGTGGTTGGGCATCGGTGCTGGTGGCGGGCGCCGGAGCAGGCTGTTCGGTCGCCTCGGTCTTTTGAGCTGCAGCGTCCGGTTTCTGGCCTTCCTCCTCGTCCTCTTCATCGAGGTCGAGTTGTTTCATGCCCTCTGGTTCTTCATCCGCGCGCCAAATGAGCCGCTTCCAATCGAGCGAGGCGACATCGGCTTGGAATTCGTGCGAAACCTCATCCTTGATGAACTGAGCGCGCGCACGGCTCTCGGCCAACTTCACTTCGCAACGGCTGAATTCCGCCTGCGACGTTTCGGCCTCGGTGCGCAAACCGTGCTGCGTGGCTTCGACCGCATCGATCTCGCGTTCTACGTCGACGAGTTCCTTGCGGATTTGCTCAACCTGCTGTTGGGCGACAACGAGCGTTTCGGAGATTTGCGCACTGCGTGCGCGTTTCGAATGGTTTTCGCGTTCGAGCTCCGAAATTTGCTCGGTCCAAACTTCAATCTCCTGCTGACGCTGTACCAGCAACTCGCTGAGCTGCGCGCGCCGGCGCTCCATGTCGGCAATGCCGCGGTCGAGCACTTCGACTTTTTGGCGGTGTTCGGCGAGTTCGAGGCGCGCCTGTGCGAGCGTGTCGCGCTTCACATCGCGGTCGGTGCGAACCTCCTCGATACGTTTTTCCAGCTGCTGAATTCGTTCACGTCCCTGGTTCACCGTGGTCTCGGCCTCGGTGAGTTGCGTCTGCGCTCTTTCCCAGCGGGCGTGCGCTTCGTTGCGGGCGGCTTCAAGCGCGCCGACCTCAGATTCTTTGCGTGTGAGGCGAGCGGCGACCTCATCGAGCGAGCGTTGGGCATTGCGCTGTTCGGTCTGCACGGCGGCGAGGTTTTGCGTCGCTGCGAGAACTTCGTTGCGCTTCTGTTCGACCAGAGCTTCGGCCTCGGCGATACGCGCGTTGATCGCGTCCACCAACGTCTTCTGCTCGTCGTGCTGACGCTGGTCTTCGATCAGCGCTTTGCCGGTTTCGCGTAGATCGATTTCACGCTGAACAATGCTGTGCGAGGTCTTCTTGCCGGCGTGGCCACCGGAGACGAGGCCGCGGCGATCGACGATTTCACCCTTCCGCGTCGCGATCGCGAGGAATGAAAACGCCGGATTCGCTTTCCAGAACTCCAGGAACGCAGCGAGGTCTTCAGCGATGTAACAACTGCTCAGCAGGCCGTAAACGGGATGGGTCGCCTCGGCGCTCAGAAGGATGCTCGTCGCCGGCGCAAGAAACGCGGGTAAACCGTCAGTAGACGCGGCGCTATGGCCATTCATCTCAGCGATCTGCAGGCAGACGCTGCCAACTTGTTCGGTTTCCAATTGCGCGATGATCTTGTGCGCCGTCGCCAGATCCGCGACAGAAATGGCTTCAACCGCCGAACCAAGCAACGCCTCCAAGGCGCGCCCGAACTCCGGCTTCACCTCGATGCCCTGCGTGACAGGTTGTGGTTTCGCGCCGTTCAGCACGCCGTCGAGACGGCCCTGCAAAATGGCTTTGGCGCCTTCGCCGAAGCCCTCGAGTTTTTCCTGCAGCTGTTGCAAGAGCTTCAACCGCGCGGTGCGCTGCGCGACTTGGCGGTCGATTTCCTGCAGCTTGCGCTGACCGTCGCGGAACTCGCGGGTCAGGTTCACGACAGTCTGCTGCGCCTCGGAAGATTCTTGGTTGGCTCGGGATTTGGTCGTGAGCGCTTCTTCAACGCGGGCTTCAAATTCTGCGACGACCTGACCCGCCGCGCTCTGCTGCTGGCGAATGCCTTCGATTTCCTGAAGCAGCGAGTCGTGTTTATGCACGCTTGTCTTCTGATCGACTTCGTAAGCCGAGCAGTCGGTGCGGAGACGCGCCACCGAGCTTTCCAGCGTGAGCAGTTGGAATTTTGACTGCTGCAGCTCTTGCTCGAGTTTGCTGAGCTCGCCTTCGACGATCGCGAGTTCGCGATTACGATTCTGGAACGTCGCGTCGGACGTGCCGAGCAACGTGAGCTGCATCTGTTTGTCCTGCGCGCCGGTGTCGACTTGCGCGGCGAGTTCGCGGAGCTGCATCTCGGTTTCGCTGAGATTTTGGCGCGAAGATTCCAAGCGGTCCTGCAGGCCGGTGCGTTTGATCTGCGCGAGATTCCCTGCGTTTTCAGCCTGCTCTTTTTCAGTACGAAGATCGAAGACCGCCTGCTGCGCGTCTTGTACGCGCTGGTTCAAACGACTGCGCAGCGCTTTCTTTTCTTCGATCGCGCGGTTTTCTTCCTCGAAACGCGTGCGACGCGTATCCGCTTCGGTGCGCAACACCGACACGCGACTCTCCAGCTCGGCCAACGTGCCCGCGAGCTGTTGGTATTGGAAACTGCTATACGCGAGACTCTGATGCCGCAGGCGATGACTAAGGCGTTTGTAGCGAATCGCCTTGGCCGCCTGACGGCGCAACGAACCGATCTGCCGGCCGACTTCGCCGATGACGTCCGCGACACGTGCCAAGTTCTGATCGGTCAACGTAAGCTTCTGCAGCGCCTCGCGTCGTTGGCTCTTGTAACGAGTTATGCCCGCAGCCTCTTCGAACACGGCGCGCCGCTCTTCCGGTTTGGACGAAAGGATCTGGTCGATCTGGCCTTGCGCCATGATCGAGTAACTTGTCCGGCCAATGCCGGTGTCCATGAAAAGCTTATGGATGTCCTTCAGGCGGCACGGCTGGCCGTTGAAAAAGTATTCGCCCTGACCATCGCGGTGCACGCGACGCATGATCTCGACTTCGTGGAATTCGGTGCCGAGTTGCTTTTCGCAGTCTGTGAGCAAGAGCGAAACTTCGCACATCTGCGCCGGCTTGCGCGTATCGGCACCCTCGAAGATGACGTCTTGCATCTTGCCGCCACGGAGGGCCTTAGCGCTTTGCTCGCCGAGCACCCAGCGAATCGAGTCCGCTATGTTGGATTTTCCGCAACCGTTGGGGCCGACCACCGCGGTGACGCCGGGTTCGAAGCGGAGGGTTGTGGGATCAGCAAAAGATTTAAAGCCGTGCAGCTTGAGAGCCTTGAGATACATGAAAACCGGGGAGTTGAGCGGTGCGCATTTCGTTCGGCAATTGGAAAAAGTTCACAGTTGTTCACACGCTATTCGCAAATCCGCGGCCAAACGCAAAAAAGCGCTCTCCGCCGGGCGGGAAGTTTGCCCACTTTCCTGTTCCGAGCGTCTGCGTCAGAATCCCCGCAAGTATTGCGGCGGTGGTTGGAGCGCATCGGTACGGCCGAGGGCCTTCGCGGCGTGCAGCGGCCAATTCGGATCGTTCAATTCCGCCCGGGCCAAAAGCACGAGATCCGCTTTGCCGGAACGAATGATTTCGTCGGCCTGCGCGGGCTCCGTGATAAGGCCGACCGCGGCCGTGGCAATGCCCGCTTCACGACGAATGCGCTCCGCAAACGGCACCTGGTAACCGGGGCCGGTCTTGATTTTCGCGTGTCCGACCACTCCGCCCGAACTGCAGTCGATCAGGTCATAGCCGGCCGATTTTAAGCGTCTGGATAACTCAACTGATTCGTCGAGCGTCCAACCGCCGTGTACCCAATCCGTGCACGAGAGGCGTGCGGTCAGCGGATACTTTTCGGGCCAAACGTCCCGAATCGCCTCAGCCGTTTCCATCGTGAAACGAATTCTGTTTTCGAAGCTGCCGCCGTAGTTGTCAGTGCGCTGATTCGAAAGCGGCGAAAGGAACTCGTGCGACAGGTATCCATGAGCCGAGTGCAACTCCAACCACTCAAAACCGGCAGCGAGAGCGCGCTTGGCGGTCGCCGCGAAAGCTTCCCGCACCCGAGAGATTTCCGCCAATGACATTTCGGCTGGCACCTTGTTGAGGTCACCACCGAACGCGATTGCGCTCGGCGCGATCGGTTTCCAGCCACCAGCGTCGTCCGTGAGGTGAGCTCCGCCTTTCCACGGAGCCGCCGCGCTAGCTTTGCGTCCAGCATGGGCAATTTGGATCCCAGGGACCGCGCCGTGCTCCTTTATGAACTGCACGATGCGTTTCAACGACTCGATTTGCCCATCCTCCCAAAGTCCCATGTCGTCGGGCGTGATGCGACCTTCGGGTGAAACGGCCGTTGCTTCCATAATCACCAACCCTGCCCCGCCGGCCGCGCGTGCGCCGAGATGCACGAGGTGCCAATCGCTCGCATAGCCATTCTCGGACGAATACATGCACATCGGCGAAACGCCAATGCGGTTGCGGAGAGTGATGGATTTGATCGTGAGAGGAGAAAATAGTTCAGGCATGCGCCGACGCTATATGCGAACCGTTACAACGCAAACCACCGTCCACTCTGGCGCGTCCCGCGAACACACATCTACCGGTACGCAACCACAAACAATCGACTAAACGGAAAAAGCACCTTCCCATTTGAACGCGGCAGATAAACTTTTTCGAGTTGCTGAAGGTAATCGGCAATGAATCGCTCCTGGTCGATAGGGTCCGACAGTTTCTCCAAAAACGGCCGCAGCCCGGTGCCTCTGTACCATTCCACAATCCCGGCTGCGCTGGACATCACGTGATAATAATCAGTCGTCCACATTTCGAGCCTCGTCGCTCTTTCCGCTAACACGTCGTAATAGAATGACGGTTCCTCGACTTGCCACTCTCGCACCGGCGTCGCGAAAAATGGTTTCCACGTGACCGAACTCGTCAACGTGCGTGCGATCTGGTGTGCCGGGGCGTTTGGATCAGCCGGGACCTGAAACGCGAGCGCTCCGCCATCTTTAACTCGCAGGAGCAACTCGGGAAGCACGCGTGCATGGTTGGGCACCCATTGAAGCGCCGCGTTTGAGAACACCAGGTCAAAGGCCTGCTGGTTTTCGGTGGTCCAAGTGGCGATATCCGCCATTTCCCAGTGCCACTCCGGTTGCTGCTCTTTCGCTGCTGCGATCATTTCAGCAGAACTATCCAACCCCAGGAGCTTCGCCGCAGGCCAGCGCCGGGCGACAACCGCAGTGCTGTTTCCCGGGCCACAACCGAGATCGACGATTTCCGCAGGCGTCTCCAACGCTATGCGCGCCGCCAGGTCGACGGCGGGCTGAGTTCGTTCATTGGCAAATTTTAAATACTGGCTGCTGTCCCAAGTCGGCATCTTTCCCAGTAGTCGTGGTTTCTGCCTTGTTCAACTTCCGCGGCGATTTCTTCCAGCCGATCAGAAACCCATTTTCCCGTAACCGGCCCCCGGGATGCGTGTATATCCTAGCGTTCCCATGAAAACGATCATGCTCCTGCTTTCCAGCCTCACTGCTGTCTCGATTGCACACGCCGGCGACGACGCCGTTTTAGAAAATTTCTCCCAGTCCTACGCGGTCTCCGCACAAGCTGAACTCTCACTGAACAGCATAAATGGCTCTGTCGAAATTATCGGTTGGGACAAAAACGAAATCGCCGTCGAGGCGCAAAAACGAGCCGCCAACTCCGACGATCTCGCAAAAATCCACATCAACGTCGATGCCAGTCCCACCCACGTCGAGATCAAGACAGAACACGACCGTAGTTGGTGGTTTTTTAACCGAGTCAATGGTTCGGTCCGGTACACAATCCATGTTCCACAGAATTTGACCCTCTGCAAAGTGCGCGTGGTTAACTCGAATATCACGATCACCGATGTCAGCGCCCAGATCAACGCCGGCACCGTCAACGGAAGTGTTCGGGTCAATGGGATCGCCGCGCTGGCATCCCTCGACTCCGTCAACGGCAACATCGAAGCCAGCTTGACCTCCAACGCTAACGATCCTTTTGTTACCGCCAAAACAGTCAACGGCAGCTGCCATCTGTCTCTCCCCACCACTCTCGCCGCCAGAATCCATGGCCGAACCGTCAACGGCAGCATCAAATGCAGCCTCCCGCTTTCAAACATGGAATCTACGCGCCGAAGCTTGGACGGCGATGCCGGCACCGGGGGTCATGGCAAGGTCGAGGCGTCGACAGTGAACGGTAGTGTGACATTCGGAGCGCTCTAGAGCCTTCGGTCTGCATACGTGAAACGGCGTGCGGTGCACCCGACGAGCATCCGCTCGCCGTCTCGCAACACCTAGCTAGTCAATCGTGCGACGATCTGTTTTGTTGCGGATGCAGCGTGCAACGATCAGCGTTTCCTCAACTCCGCAAAGGCTCAGATTAAAGTCGCTTGAGCCGAGTTTACCACCAATGTCGCTCTTCCGAAAACGCTGCTACCTCATGAAATGCTGCTCTTTGCTCCTGCTCTTTGCCATGGCCACTTTCTCTGCTTCCGCCGAACCAACCTCGCGTGTCATTAACGCAGATGTCGCAAAAATTGCCGGGCCGACCAGTCGCATGTATAACTTTTGCGTAGGCGCCGGCCGCGCCAACGAAGGACTGCGAGCCGATTGGCAACGGCAACTCCGCCGTGCGCATGACGACTGCGGCTTCCGCTACATCCGGTTTCACGGATTGTTCGGCGACGAAATGGGCGTTTACCAGGAGGACAAACAGGGTCGCTCGATCTACAACTGGCAGTACGTGGACGAGCTCTTCGATTTTCTCCACAGCATCGGGATGAAGCCGTTCGTAGAGCTCGGCTTCATGCCCACCGCGCTCGCCAGCGGGCCGCATACGCTTTTCTGGTACCGCGCCAACGTCACACCGCCAAAGGACTACGTGAAATGGGAAGCCTTCATCGCCGCCTTCGTACGGCACGTCACCGAACGCTACGGCAGCGAGGAAATCCGCAGTTGGTATTTCGAAGTCTGGAACGAACCAAACCTTACCGGCTTTTGGATGGGCACAACCAACGGTAAGACCTACGAGGAATTCCTCCCCACCGCCCGCGCGGAATACTACAAGCTCTACGAAACCACCGCGCGCGCCGTGAAATCGGTCGACGCCGCTTATCGCGTCGGCGGTCCCGCCACCGCCGGCAGCGGCTGGATCGATGAAACGCTCGCCTACTGCACCGAGAAAAAGCTGCCGCTCGATTTCGTCAGTACGCATTCTTACGCCACGATGAGTGGCTATCTCGACGAAACAGGAAATGCCGGCACCGTGTTTTCTCCCGACCGCGACGCCATCACGGGCGAAGTAAAAGGCGTGCGTGCCAAGATCGATCATTCGTCCTACGCGAAAGCCGAACTGCACTACACCGAGTGGAGCGCTTCGTACACGCCGTCGGACCCGATTCACGACAGCTATCACAGCGCCGCGTTTATTTTGGACAAGATCCGCAACATCGGCTCAGCCGCGAACTCGATGTCGTATTGGACGTTCACCGACATCTTCGAAGAAGCCGGCCCGCGCATGACGCCTTTCCACGGCGGCTTCGGTCTGCTCAACTATCAGGATCTTCCTAAACCGTCCTATTTCGCCTACAAGTTCCTTAACGCGCTCGGCGACTCCGAACTGAACTGCTCCGACCCGGCCGCCATCGTCTGCCGCAACAATTCTGGCGGCGTGCAAGCGCTCTTCTGGGATTTCACGATCACTCATCCCGGCCCGTCGATCATCAACCAGGAGTACTACGTCAAAGATCTCCCCTCCAAAACGAAGGAACCCGCCGAGCTGAAACTCACCGGCTTGAAAAAAGGTTCTTACCGCCTGCTCGCCACCAAGGTCGGATATCGCGCCAACGACGTCCAAGCCGCCTGGCGCGACCTCGGCTCGCCCGGCCAGCTAACCCGCGCACAGGTGGAAAAGCTCCGCCAAGCCAGCAGTGGCGTGCCGGCCCTCGACACAAAAGTGGAAGTGGGTGCGGATGGTTCCTTCTCGCGCCGCTTCGATATGCGCGAGAACGATGTCTGGCTCGTGGAGCTCAAGCCGCTGTAGCACTTCACAGAGCGCAGACACTCCAGCCCCATGCTCGCAATATCGTCCTGCTCTTTTTCGTTTTTGGGCCAGCGCTCAAACGACTCAACGCTCTGCAGATTGGTTTGGTCCTCGGCGCAGCCAAAGCGGCCCTTTATTTGATCGGCAGTCCGCCTTGGTTTGCGCTTGTGATGGGAATTGTCTTCGCGGTCCTCGCGGGAACACTGCGCCACCTTTTCAATCGCCTGAAGAACAAACCCAATGTCAAAGACCCCGCGAAGATGTACAAAGCCGCTGGCGTCGGGACAGGTAAGTTTTATTGGGAATACGTACCCATGACTTTGATCGTCATGACCATGTTCTTTGGCGAGTGGCTCCTGTCGTCGGTGACGATCACGGTGGACTGAACCGGCAGCGTATACACCGCAGTTTTTGCGTGCTTTCCTAGAGGAGACATGGAAGTAATTTCCGCTCCTTTACACCATGCGCTTCTTTAAGTACCACGCCCTCGGCAATGACTACATCGTGTGCGATCCCGCGGATTTTCCCAACTGGAAACCTGCCCCCACGGTCGAACAAATTCGCGTCGTTTGTCATCGCAACTTCGGCGTCGGCTCCGACGGCATTCTCTGGGGCCCGCTCCCGACGAAGAAGGCCGATTTTGGCCTGCGCATTTTTAATCCCGATGGTTCCGAGGCCGAAAAGAGCGGCAACGGCCTGCGCATCTTCTCGCGTTATCTCTGGGACCAAAAGCTCGCCAAGAAGCCCGACTTCACGATCGAAGTCCCTGGCGGCGTCGTGCAATCGGTCATCAAGGAGGATGGCAAGCTCATCACGGTTGCCATGGGCTCGGTCAGCTTCGACAGCGCCAAGATTCCCGTGAACCTTACCGGCGCACCGCGCGACGTGATCAACGAAAAGATCAAGGTGCTCGACCGCGAGTTCACCTACTGCGCCGCAACCATCGGCAATCCCCATTGCGTCATTCCGCTGCCGGAAATTTCTTCCGAAATCGCGCACAAATACGGCCCGCATTTCGAGGTTCATCCTGACTTTCCACGCAAAACCAACGTCCAGTTCCTAAAAGCGCTCGACCGAAACAATATCCAGATAGAAATCTGGGAGCGTGGCGCCGGTTACACACTCGCCTCGGGCAGCAGCTCAAGCGCCGCAGCAGCCGTCGCACACAAGCTCGGCCTCGTCGATCGGTCGATCACCGTTCACATGCCCGGCGGCAAGATCCGCATCGAAATCGGCGACAACTTCTCGATCATGATGACCGGCACCGTCAACAAAGTCGCCGAGGGCACGATGCACCCGCAGCTGTTCGAAGTGAAAGTCTGATCCAGACCATTATTGCGCCCACGTTCTTCGGAGCCCGCGGTTCGCCGCGGGCTTTTTTGTGATCGCAGTCCCGGGCCTTACAAAAGATGGGCGAGCCCTGACCTGAGAAAACCACGTCCACCGCGCGCCGTGGGCGCCATAACAAGCAAAAAGTTCAATCTCGCTGAAACAGCTTGAGCAACGTGAACTGATTGCTATAACCAATGCCGACCCCTTACCACGGAGAGCAAGAGTTCGGTAGGTTTGGCAGTCCAGCCCCTCGTCCAACAGAGAACGCACATCCCCCTTCGCGTCGTTTTTCCAGCCTATGAAATACTACTATGCAAACACCGCCAATCAGGCGACTGGTCCAGTGTCGCTTGACGATCTCTCAAAGCTGCTCGCTGCGGGACAAATCACGTTATCAACAAACGTGATTCCCGAGGGCTCTCAACGCTGGCATCCTTTGAGTGAGATTCCCCAGTTCGCGCCGAAAAAAGAGCCTACTCCCACCCCCGCCGCTCCCAAAATGGAAGCGAAACCCTTGGCCGCCCCTGTTCCGAGCAAGCCGGCGACCGACGTTAGCCCCACTCCTCCGGCGCCAACACCTGCGACGGTACGCCCTGAAACGCCGCACGCCATCGCGAATGCCACGAAAATCAACTACCCCACCGTTCTTGGAAGTCTCGTGGGCAATCTTCTCGGCAAAACTCGCGGGTTGCTGACCGCAGGCCTCGTTGACCGTGTGCTGAGTTTTTGCCAGGTTGCCACCGATTGGTTGGTTCTGGTCGGAACTGCTTTGGCCCTGTTAAGCGCATTGATTTTTGCAGTTCGCATGAACGAGTTTGTCATCTTCTTGGCCGGCATCGCCGGTGTCATCGCCATCGCGGTGCTCCAATACATTTCAAAGCGCTTCTCGGCCGCCTGCACCGCTGTCTCGAAGTACGATTGCACACTCTCCTCCTCCGCAGTTCCCGACACCATCGGTCTGCTCAGCATTATCTTCGCGGTCATCGTGCTTCTTTACGGGATCTACATCGGGATCCGCACAAACGAATTCACCATCGTGATCACTTCGGTTTTCGTCAGCAGCCTGCTCGCGCTCCTCGCGGCTGTTTCGCTCAACCCTTCCGTCCTGAAGCTCACGATCACCCCGTCGAGTCCGGGAGAGGAAGCCACCGGTCTGGTTTCATTCTTTATGAAGATCCTGCTGATCGCGCTTCCTGTCGTTACGTTTCTCCTCGCGGCAGCCGGGGCTCTGATCGGTGTGTCTGCACTCTTTGATCGACCGCTGGTGCTTTTGCAAAGCCTGCAATTGGTGGGGCGGCTGCTGCCCTACCAGCTTCAAGGCCTCTCGCTCACCGTGACGGCACTGCTTTTCCCCGCCCTCACGTATATCACCTTTTTGGTTCTATACCTGTTGATCGATATCGTTCGGTCCATCGTATGCGTGCCAGGAAAACTGGACGCTCTTCGGAACAAATCGTAACGCTTCGCCGATCGATTCCCTACCATGTCCAGCGATTCTTTTCCCCCGCCACCCCCCCCCCCCCCCGAACCAACCTCCACCGCCTCCGCCGCCATCGTCACAACCGGCGGCCGCGGACTCTTCCCCAGAACCGTCTAGCCCGACGCCATCACCCGCGCTATCCAAGAAAGGGAAAATTATCGCGGCCGCAATCGTGGCCGGCTTGATCGTTCTTTTTGCTGGTTCGTCACTCTACCACCGTTTGACCGGCAGCCCGCCGGAAAGCGCCCTCTTAGCCGAGGTGATCCGCACAACCGGAGCAAAGGGTTGGTCGTTCTCAGCGATCGAGCGTCAAGAAACCCGCGCTCCGAACCGTGCGGACGGCAGCCTAACGGCCAAAGCAAAACTCAATGAGCCGCTCTACACTGCCGTCGACATGGCTGCCTTCCTCCAGAAGGAGTTCGGCGCGAACGTGGCCGAGTTCAAGGCCACTCGCGAGTTCCTCGCTTCGGCCGAAGGCAAAAAGGTGCGAGAGCTCGCCGGCGTCACCTCCCCGCCTGCAGACCCATTGGGCTTCATTCTCCTGAAGCAGTCCGCCGCCGCAGGATTCGAGGGCTCGTTCTCCGGAACATACGACGCGATAAAGGAGCCAAGCGGCTGGCGGGTCAGCGTGAGCGGCACGTTGGTTACCAACGGCGCCACCGGCCAACCGCGCAGTTCGTTTGCTCCTAGCGCGCTGATCGATACCGATCCAACCGCAAGAGCCGCGATCAAAGCCAAATTGGACGAAGCCGTCGCAACGAACGCAAAGATCGCCGCCGCCCGCGAGCAATTCAGGGAGCAACTGCGTCGCGAACGCGACTCCCGAATGGAGTCGCTGCGTGGATTGCTGAACGCGGGGTCGCTCTTCACAGGATCCGTGGAGAACCGCTACAATCATCAGACAACTCCAATCTCATTGGAGTTCGTCGGATCGGATGTCGCCAAAGGAAGTTTGCAGGCCCTTCTTCGCAACGACGGCGGTTGGCAGGATGCCCGCAGTTTTCAGGGCTCCTGGAAAGCCGACGCCGAAGCGTGGTCGGCTCAGGTTTCGCTGCGCACGCACTATAACCAAGCGATCCGCGACGGCGGGCCGATCCTCGA
Organism: Nibricoccus sp.; assembly: GCA_047600805.1. Taxonomy (GTDB): domain Bacteria; phylum Verrucomicrobiota; class Verrucomicrobiia; order Opitutales; family Opitutaceae; genus JADKHC01. The sequence goes on along the minus strand of JASGKG010000001.1, from coordinate 1,142,784 downwards.
TGCCTCCGATTCGTGGACCGTCACGCTGGAACTGAAACCGGACGGATCGCTTGAGGGAAACACCGACACTTACCAATACCGTTTCACCCGGGTGGCGGATGCGGAGGTCGCCAAAGTTAAGGGGGAAATCGAACGGGAAACACAGTCACTGCTCAAAAAGTTTTCGCCTGAAACCGTTTTCGTGGGCGCCGCGATTTCTAAACGCGACAATAGTCCGGAAAAGGTTCTCTTGCGTGTCTCCCGCCTCGAAAACAACGGCGTAATACTCGGTGCGTCCTTGGGCTCGATGGAGCACCCGAGTTGGAAACGCGCGCTCCTCGGCACGATCATCGGAAACCGCTATCGTTCTGACAATCGCCCGATTCGTCTCAAACGAGATGGCCAGGACGCGATCAAACACGCACCCGACAGCTCCGTTTTTCGGATTAATTATGACGCGCAAATCTCTTTCTCCTTGGATGGAGATACCCTGCGCGGCGACGACGGGCAGTATCGTTATGAACTGACGCGTGCGTCCGCAGCAGAAATTGCGCAGATCCAAGCCTCCTTCGCGGCGCGCATCGAACGATTTTCCTCCATCGTCCGAACAGGTGCCACGTACGACGGCGTCGCTCAATGCACTGACGGGTTCGTAACCCAGGTGCGTCTGCGTTTCACCTCAGTCGATATCGCTGGGAATTCCGCTTCTGTCGTGATGGAAAGCCGCGAACAGCCCGGCATCTACACCGAAATGAAGGGCACCGTGTTCGCCGACGAAGGATCGGTCCTGTTGCGAACCGGCAAGGGGAAATACAATCCGAAAGGAATTCTTCGAATGCCTCTGTTCTCCCAGGACTCCACCTTCAATCTACTCTTCCAGCTCAAAGATGACGAAATGGATGGAGTGATCGAAAACTACGCGAACTGGCGCTTTGTGCTTCCAATTAAAAAGCAGGCGCAGCCTCCGATGGCCGCCTATCCAACCAAACCGGGCGCTTACGTTTTGATCGGCGATAAGTGGGAAGCGCTGCCCACCAACGGCGGACACTCCTCTCAATCCACCAGCAGTGTTCTCAGCCAGGCAGGATCGCTTCTCCGCTCGCTTAGCGAACCTTCGAAGGAGGAAACAACCAACGCCAAGCTCGCTGAACTCCTTTTCGACGGCAATGAACCGGTTCCCGCCGTCAGCGGAGACTCCGTCGTGATCGCGTTCGTCGGTCCCCTGGAAGGAGCATCTGCCAAGCAGCTGAAGAAATACCCGACCTTGCGCGATTACCCGCTCATGGAACTCGCTCCAAGCAAAACCAAAGACAATGGCACACGCTCAGTCGATCTGCTTCGCATCGTTCCTAGTGTGGCTGGGTTCGTGGACCAACGGGTGGCGGCCTATGTGGAATCGCTGGAAAACAATGTCACTCTGCTCATCTGCACAGGCACGCTGGAGCCAGGTCGCTACGCACTTAGCGCCTCGAGTCAGCCGCCCACCGCTTATGAACTGATCGTCAAATAATCCCGTTCTTCGCGCTACGAAGCCCGCGTACCCACGCGGGCTTTTTTGTTTCGGTCAAGAAGGGATCAAAGCCGCCTACATGCTCGATGCTCTGCAGCAAAAGCTCGACGTCGAAACGGGCGATGACGACCGCCTCTACGTGAACGCGCCACCCGAGATCAACGACGTCGCACGTCATCGAGATCGAAGGCGACAGGGTTCATCTCTGAAAGCCTCGGCGCGACTTCAGAGCCACTTACGCACGTTTAACGAAACGTCCCACAGCCCGAGGACCGCACGCGTATCGCGCGCTGCGTTGGGCGTCACGCCGAATGCGCTCGAAGGCAGCCGCCGGAACACCGATTGGCTACCCCACGACGTCCGCCCAGCCCTTTTTTCTGGAAAATTGCGTCGATTCGCGGACGTTTGCGCATTCACTGTCTTTCTTTCTAACATGTTCGAATCGCTCACTGAGAAACTTAGCAACGCCCTCCGCAACCTCCGCGGCGTCGGCAAACTGTCCGAGGAAAACATGGCCGAGGCCCTCAAAGAGGTCCGCACCGCCCTGCTTTCTGCTGATGTGCATTTCAAGGTCGCGCGCGAATTCGTCGAACGTGTCCAACAACAATGCGTCGGCCAGGACGTCCTCAAAGGCGTCAGCCCCGGCCAGCAGGTCGTCAAAATCATCTACGACGAACTCGTTCGCTTGCTCGGCGAAGGCTCGACCGCCCTTTCCACCGCTCGCCCACTCAAGATCCTCATGGTGGGTTTGCATGGTTCCGGTAAAACCACTTCCTCGGCGAAGCTCGGCAAGCTGCTGAAAAAACGCGGCTATCGTCCGCTGGTCGCCGCGTGCGACGTCTACCGTCCCGCCGCCATCGATCAACTTGAGATTCTCGCGAAGCAAGAGGACCTCGGCTTCTACTGCGATCGCAACTCGAAGGACGTTCCCGCAATCGCTGTCGCTGCACTCGAAGCCGCGGGCACCGCGACCGCCGACGCGATCATCTTCGACACCGCCGGTCGCCTGCAGATCGACCATGAACTAATCGAAGAAGTAAAAAAACTCAGCGCCCGCGTGAAGCCCGATGAAATCCTACTCGTGGCCGACGGTGCGCTCGGCCAGGAAGCCGTCAACGTCGCCAAAGCCTTCCACGACGCGCTTAATCTTACCGGCCTCGTCATGACGAAGCTCGACGGCGACGCCCGTGGTGGCGCGGCGCTGTCGATCAAGACGATCGCCAACGTGCCGATCAAGTTCGTAGGCACAGGCGAAAAGACGGCCGACTTCGATACGTTTTATCCCGACCGCCTCGCCTCGCGCATCCTCGGCATGGGCGATGTCGTCTCGCTCGTCGAACGCGCCCAGGAAACCATCGACCAGAAGGAAGCCGAAAAGATGGCGGAGAAACTCCGCAAGGCCGACTTCAACCTCGAGGACTTCCTCGCGCAGATGCAGCAGGTGAAGAAGCTCGGCTCCATGCAAAGCATCGTGGGCATGATGCCCGGCATGAGCGGCGTGCAACTTCCCGACGACTCCGAGAAACAGATGGCGCGCACCGAAGCGATCATCAAATCGATGACGATTCAGGAACGCCGCAAGCCCGACATCCTCAACGGCAGCCGCCGCAAGCGCATAGCGGATGGTTCGGGTACGAAGATCGTCGAGGTCAATCAACTGCTGAAACAGTTCCAGCAGATGCAGCAAATGATGAAGATGTTCAAAGGCGGCGGCATGAAGAAGGCCATGCGCCAGATCCAAGCCATGAAAGCCAAGGGCGGCTTCCCGGGAATGTAATCTGTAGAAGCGGACGGCGGCAGCAGGCTCTCCACCCTCGTTCGCACGCCTCATCGCTCCTCCGATGAACACCGCGCTAGCGTAAGCGTGGCGTCCATGATTCGGTATTCAGTGCATCGAGCTCTGTTAAGGAGCGATCACGCGGTCGAGATCCAGAAGCGTTTTCACCTCGCCTTTGACCTTTGCCATTCCGAGCAGGTACTTCGTTTCGATTTGCGTTCCGAAGTCAGGCGTAGGCTCGATATCTGAATCGTTAATCGTCAGAACCTCTTCAACCCGATCAACGATCAACCCGATCTGGAGGAACTGTGTGGTGGCCGAACGCACTTGAACCACGACAATGCATGTTCGATCGGCGATGTCTCCCGGCAATCCGAACTTCAGCCGCAAGTCCACCACCGGCACCACGCGTCCGCGCAAATTGATCACACCCTTCACAAAAGGAGGCATGTCAACCTGCGGAACAGGCGTGATTTTTTGCATTCGGATGATTTCTCTCACCTTCAACACAGCCAAAGCGTAGGACTCTCCGCCCAAGCAGACGGTCAGGTATTTCCCGGTAAGCTGGTTGTTTTCATTCGGTGCTATTAACGTTTCCATGGTCAGACGTCCTTGAAACTTTCCATGGCCTCAGGAGATGAAGGTGCGGGCGACCGGCTCGCTTTCGCTGCTCCGGCCTTGGATGCAGCCGCTACCGTTATTTTTTTGTGCACCGTTACAGGTTCGTCATCGTGCGAAGTGGCTTTGCCGCCCACGAGTCGGCTCAGATCACGCACCGCTTCCTGAAGCATGACGGCCTGCGCGTTGAGCTCTTCCGCTGCGGAAGCAGTCTCTTCCGCGTTGCTGGCATTTGATTGAGTCACCTTGTCCATCTGTCCGACGGCGAGGTTTACCTGGTCGACTCCTTGACGCTGCTCGCTCGAAGCCGTGGCAATTTCCGCAACGATCGCGTCAACCTTGCGCGTTTTCTCGGCGATGGCGTTGAGCGACTCCGCCACCTTTTGAGAGATGCGCACACCGTGGACACTCTTTCCTATCGCCTCTTCGATCTTGCTGGCCGTCTCTTTCGCCGATTGCGCAGAACGCTGAGCCAGGTTGCGAACTTCGTCGGCGACGACTGCAAAGCCTGCTCCCGCCTCTCCGGCCCGAGCAGCTTCGACAGCGGCGTTTAGTGCTAGTATGTTGGTTTGGAAGGCGATCTCATCGATCGTCTTGATGATTTTCGCGACGTCGTCCGAAGACGCTTTGATCGCATCCATGGCGTTTTTCATCTCCTGCATATCCGCAGTTCCCAGGTCTGCCGCGACCCGTGTTTGATTCGCCAGCTCTTTCGCCTGCTGCACGCTTTCGGCGTTTCTTTTCGCCATGCTCGCCATTTCCTCGAGTGAAGAACTGGTTTCCTCAAGACTCGCCGCCTGTTCGCTGGCGCCTTCTGCCAAGGACTGGCTTGCGGCGGCGACTTGCCCAGCAGCGGCTTTCACCTGCACAGAACCGTCGTTCAACGCTCCCGCAGCGGTGTTCAACACCTTGTTGGTTCCGGTCACGATCACGAACCCAGAGCAACCCGCAAGAGCCAGTGCCGCAAATAATCCAATCAAGATAAACCGCCTCGATGAGGTAATCGCGCCGGTGATCTCCTCCCCCGCTGTCGTGCCGTTTTTCCTGTTAAAGTCGACGAGAGCGTTTATCGCATCGCGGTAGGCATAATAAGCCGGACTGACGAGCTTCTTGTAGTCCTCAAATGCTTCCTTGTCTTTGCCTTGACGAGCCAGGGTAAATGCGTCCGTGCGCACTTGGGTGTAGGCCGTACGGCACGCGACCAGCTTTGCAAAGAGCGCACGCTCCTCTTCGCTGTTTAATAGCGTTTCAGCCTGCTTGATCAGTGCGCTGTTGCTTTCTCCGATCTCGCGCACGCTTTGGTCAATCGCAGCGAACTCCGTCGCATCAGAAGCCAAAATAAAACGCAGCAAAAATGCATTGGCTTGTGTCGTATTTGCCAGGATTTCGTTAAGTGCAATAATGCCCGGCAAATCGTCGGCCACTAACTGATCGGAATGTTCTTTAATTAGGCTGAGCCGGGAGAAAGCGAAGATGCAGACAGCGATCATCGCGATGAGTACAACAATATAACCAGAACTGACTCGCTTACCTATAGTCCATGTTTTCATGTATCTTATCTGTTGGTTGAATGCGGAAACCTCCACCGGCCCTTTCTTGGGAAAAAAAGAAGGCTCAGTCGCGTAGTGCGACTGAGCCTTCTTCTTGCAGCCCTTAATGCTGCCCGAAAAGGGGAACACCATGGCCAAACCATGGCATCGGTGTAGATCTGGCTAATGTATCGGCCAGCGATCGTGGAGGTTTAGCATTTTCCCTGAAAATTCTCGGGCTTACCCTATCTTAGCACCCTAGCCAGGGCTTGTGAAACAACTGACAAAGATAGGGGCTTCAACAAAACTTCCCGCACACCGGCTTGCATCGATGCCTCCGCGGTCACTGCCGCAGGATTACCTGTTACGGCGATTATCGGGATCGATGAATCTAGCGCGTGCAGCCTCATCGCGAATTCAAATCCGTTCATGATCGGCATAGTAATGTCGCAAATCACCGCGTGGAAGAATTGGGGTGCCCTTTCAAAGGTGCCCAGGGCTTCGTTCACGTCGGTGCATGCGATCACGCGAAATCCCAGCCGTTCCAAAAGTTTTTTTCCGGCCGACACAAGTTGCGGCTCGTCGTCCAGCAACAAGATGACTTCACCGTTTCCTCGAAATGCAGAGTCGTCCGAGGTGGTCTCCTTGGGCGCGCTTTTTAGCGATACCGGAAAGTACAGTTCAAAACACGTGCCCCCGTCCGGCACACTCGTTACCCGTATAGCGCCGCCATGCGTGCGCACGATGCCGTGAACCACCGACAAACCCAACCCGGTTCCTGATCCAGGCTCTTTGGTTGTAAAGAAAGGTTCGAAAATATGGCGCAACGTCGATTCGTCCATACCGCGCCCTGAATCCCGCACGGAGAGCAGGACGTAGGCGCCCTCCGTCAAGTCGGCCGTGGCGAGAGCGGTTTCGCGCTCCACGCTCATTGTGCGCACAGATAGCTGGATTTCGCCCTGGCGGTCGCCGATGGCGTGCCACGCGTTGGTGCAGAGATTCATCAGCACCTGGTGGAGTTGGGTCGCATCAGCAAGAATCGTCGGCAGCGCGTCCTTAATTTCCACTTTGAACTCGATGGTCTTGGGAATCGTCGCCCGGATGAAACGGAGAGCCTCACGCACGAGAGCGCCGACGTCGACAGGCTTCATCTCCGCCGTCGTCCGGCGGCTGAAGGTCAGCATTTGTCTTACCATGTCCGCCGCTCGTTTCGTCGCTGTGGCAATCTCTGAAATCGACTCCAATGCAGGATGGCCGTCCGGCAGGTCCCCACGTATCAGCTCTAGATTGCACGTAATCCCACTCAACACGTTGTTGAAATCATGAGCGATACCACCCGCGAGCGTTCCGATTGCCTCGAGTTTCTGCGCCTGCCACAACTCTTGCTCCAATTTCGCTCGAATTTTTTCTCCACGCACTTGAGCCGTAATATCCCGGTAGCTGAAAATACGACCGACGATCTTTCCTTCGATGCGCTGAGGACGCGAATACCGCTCGATCAATCGGCCATCTACAAATTCGATTCGGTGCGTTCCTTGTAGTTCAAGGTGTTCGTAGAGGAACTCCGCCTCGGCCAGAACGCGTCGGGGATCAACGACCGCCCCCTGAAGGAGCTCTTTTATCGTTTTGCCAACGACGGTCGTGTAGTGCGTGTTCGGCAATCCCACCATTTCCATGAACCGCTGGTTGGCCAAGGTGATCGCGCGGTTGAGGTCCGTGGCAACGATGCCTTCTTCGGTCGATTCGAGTGTGCCAGTGAGCAACGAGAAGTTTCGCTTCAGCTCGGCCAAGGCCTCTCTCTTTTCCACGGCGTGGAAAAGAATGGGCAGGAAATTAACGATCGGCTTCACTAAAGTCATTTCCTCCTCGCTCCAGGGATGGTTGGACCCAACACGCGTCACGCTCAGAAAAATGGTCTTGGGTGCGCCGATGTTGGTTGAGGCAAGTAAACTTGAATCTGGGTTCGGCAGCCGAGTGTTCCGAGGATTCACGATCGCTGCAAGAGCACCCTCCGTCTGCTCGATGAGAACGCCATTCTGCGCACGTAGCTTTGCGATAAACGCCTGCACCGCCTCATTGCGCGCCTCGAAATCATCGTAATGGACTCCGGTATGGGAATCGTAGAGGTCACAACATTTTAGACTTACCTGATCGTTACCTAAAATCCAGATGCCGACGCGGGACGCATTCAACATCTCACATACGGCACGCGTGGTACGTTGGAAAGCGACAGCCGGGACCGCCTCGTTATCGGTGAGAATCGCCGCCACCTGGCTTTGCCAAGCTTCGATCTTCGGCAGCCAGAGCAACGCGGAGGGAGAAGTCGTGGTTTCTGTTTTCGTAAAAGTGAGCGCTGCTACCCGCTTAAAACCGATTCCAGCTTCTGCCGGAGAGCCGCTAGCTCTTTTGATTTAAACGAATGCCGGGTTCGATCGATGACTTGGATTGCTTCGTGGATGGCCCCGACAAGCGCCGCAGGTCGGCTTTGCCTGAACTGTTCTGCAACGTCCAACCCTCCTTCGCTGAGCGCGGCATTCAGCAGCGTCTTCATGTCTTGAAGCGATTCAGCCGCACTGTCGAACGCCAGCGAGACGTAGGTGAAAAGCATCTCGTTCGACGCCCGGCACTCGGGCGCTTCCAACAAACTCTCCAACCTGCGCATACGCTCTAAAACATCCTCCTGGCGCCTCCGACTCTGCTGAAGACCACGCAACGTCATGCGTTGCACGTACTGTTTGCGAACAAGGTTTAGGAGCTGCTCCAGATCGATCGGCTTGATTAAGTACGCAGCCGCAGCGAACGAAGTGGCCGCAGCTGCAGTCTCCACAGTGGGGAAGCCGGTCATCAAAATCACCGATACCCGGAGGGGTGCCGTGCTTAAAAACTCCAGGAGCTCGAGCCGGGAATTACCCTCCATTTTAATATCGGTAATCAACAGATCGACCGCTTCGGTGCGCAACACTTCACGTACCTCCGCTCCGGTTCGGGCTTCGATGGTTCTGTAACCCTGCCTCTCGAGCAGACGAAAAAGAGCGTGACGACCGATATCATCGTCGTCGGCTATCAATACCGTGTAAGGGTGAGAGGAGAAATCGTTCGGCTTGGTTACGGCCGACATAGTGAAGCTGTAGAACTGTTGAGGATACGTGTACTAATGTTCGCACAGATGCAACTCCATCGTTGAGCGACTCTGCGCAAAGCCGTTTGCGCTCCGGCCCATGTGGTTACGCGTTTCCCGGCCGGTGTTATGCCTACCGTCAGTGACGTTTTGCAGAACTTGAGACAGGTCGGGCGTACCTCGATCAACGTTCGACCCAACGTGAGTTTAGGCGAATGCAACGTGACCTAAGTGGGACGCCACTTCGGTAGAGTTATGCGCAACTTCACTGACGTTACGCGTAACTTTATCAACGGTGGGCTCACCGCCGCTCGCGGTGGGCGCAACGTCTTCAACGGTGGTTCGTCTGTCGTTCACGGTGGATGCACCGTGAGCGACGGCGAAGACACCGGTGGCGATGGAAAGCGTTCCTAAGGCCTAAACGTCGCCGCCTTCAGCGAATCATTTGCAACTAAAACCACAGTCCACTCTCCAATAACGCCAGGAACCTGCATCTACCGGCTAATTAGCCGCAACTCATCAGCCGCACTAACGATATAGACTGGTTTTGCTAATAGGTTAACGCGTCGTCAGAGATCCTGAAACAGTTGGCCGCATTTTCGGAATAACCTTAGCAGCGGGATCACGGTGATGCCGCATAAGACTAGAACATCAAAAAAAGTACGACCATGGCCAATGGCCCTAAAACTGATTACGAGAAGATTCAAAAGATCGTCGCTGCTTGGACCAATCTACGTCCCACGAAGATCTTCGCTAACATGACGTCGGAGCAATTCATCGCCCGCGCACTTACGCCCAGCACCACAGTCCGGACCAAAATCTCGCGACTCGAAAACGAGCTCACCGCTGCGCACAGCGAGCGCGACATCGCCGACGCCACCGGACTGAAGGTCGCTCTTCGTGTCGTCAATGCGGTGAAATCGGATGAGGAGGAAGGCGAAGACGGCGAGCTGTACGAGACCATGGGCTACGTTCGGAAAAGCGAGCGCAAGTCCGGCCTGAGCCGCAGAGCCAACGCCGCCAGAACTACGACCAAGGCCTAACAGACTCGCCCCAAAGTCAGGACTGAACATTCTCTTAGGAGTAATGTTCAGTCCCTGTCTTGAGGCGGAACCCCGCACTTCGAGCAGGTTGAACTGTGCGGCAGCGGAAACCGTTTAGGAAGGCGAAGGGAAGCGTGCCCTGCCCTTTCATTCAGCGGAGGTTGAACAACGCAGCCCGGAGATAACGTTCAAGAAGGCGCAAGGGACGCATGTGCCACCTCGAACCGCATTCGAAATATTCATGCGCCACTGGCGAAATCGGCCGTTATGCGCAGCGTGTCGGCAACGCTTCCACCGCTCTATGCCGATCACGAAAGAAGAAATCCGCCGCAAATATAAGATCTCCGAAGAGGACTTCGACGTGATCGAGGCATTGGCGCTTCGCCCGACTTGCGAGAACTGCAACAAACCGCTCCCGCCAAGCTCGAAAGAGGCGATGATCTGCAGCTTTGAATGCACGTTCTGCGCGGATTGCGTGGAAAACGTGATCCACAACATCTGCCCAAACTGTGGCGGCGGCTTTGCCCCGCGTCCGATCCGACCGGCACATAACTGGAAAGCCGGCAATTACCTCGGCTCGTTTCCCGCCCGCACCGCCGTGAAGCACAAGCCTGTCGATCCCGCCAGTCACGCGCGCTTCTCCGCCGACATTCGGTATCTGCCGCCCGAAGCCCGCTGAGGTCTCCGACTTGGCGCTAAAAATTCTCCTGTCGTTTCGTAGGCAAGGCCAGGCATCCCTGCCGAGTCACGAAGACCTCCTTCTGCCGCTCACCTCGCTTTCCGCTCCTCGTGCTGACGGTAAAGGTAGAAAACACCTTTCATTCCTGCACCGCACTGCAAAGATGCGCGCCATGACGAGACTGCTTCCCCTTCTTTTCCTCATCAGCTTGAGCCAACTGTTCGGCGCGGACGGCGGCTATCTATTCGTGACTTTCAAGGGCGAGCAGACGCCCATGACCGAACAGATCTATTTTGCGACAAGCCGCGACGGTCGAAAGTGGGAAGCGTTGAAAGGCGGCGAGCCCGTGCTCGTGAGCGCAGTCGGAGAAAAAGGAGTGCGCGATCCGTACCTCTTGCGCACGCACGACGGAAAGAAGTTCGTACTGATCGCGACGGATCTGTCGATCGCCCTCAACCGCGACTGGAAACGTGCCGTGCGCGCGGGCAGTCGTTCGATCGTCATCTGGGAATCCACCGACCTAATCCACTGGTCAGAACCAAGACTCGTCGCCGTCGCGCCTGAAAACGCCGGCTGCACCTGGGCGCCCGAGGCCGTTTACGATGAGGAGGCGGGCGATTATCTCGTGTTCTGGGCTTCGACAACGAAGGACGACGATTTCAACAAGCACCGCATCTGGGCTGCGCGGACAAAGGATTTCAAGAGCTTCAGCGCTCCGTTTGTTTACATCGAAAAAGAAAACACACTGATCGACACCACGATCGTCCGCGAAGGCGCGAAGTATTACCGCTTCACGAAGGACGAAAAAGTAAAAGCGATCACGATGGAGGAAAGCGACAAGCTGATGGGAACATGGAAAGAGGTTTCGGGGTTTTCGCTCGCCGCCCTCCGCGGTTACGAAGGCCCCGAGTGCTACATCGTCGAACCGGCGTCCGGAGACAAAAAAGCCAGCTGGTGCCTGATCCTCGACCACTATCGCGAAAAAGGCGGCTACAAACCTTTCGTCACGCACGATCTCTCAAGCGGGCAGTTTGCACCGGGCGAGGGTTTCAGTTTTCCGTTCCACTTCCGCCACGGTTCGATCCTGCCACTCTCGGAAACTGAGTACAAAGCGCTCGTCGCCGCTTACGGCACTGCCACGCCTTAGTAAGACCTAAAAGCCTCCGACGACTGGCGCTGCGCGGCAAACGCGTTCATAGTCCGTGACACGAAAGGACGACTATGGACTTACACGGCGGATGCCTTTGCGGCGGGACTCGATACGAACTTTTAGCGGCACCGCAGTCGATCGGCGACTGCCATTGCATCGATTGCCGCCGCAGTGCGGGCGCGCCTTACGTGACATGGGGAACTGTCCAACGTAGCCAATGCAAGATCACTCAAGGCGCCGTTCGCAAAGTGCTCCACGCAGACCGTGTGAGATCGTTCGCCGCGTGCTGCGGTACGCACTTGTTCTTCGAAGATTCTCCTGAAGGCGAAACCATCGACGTCACCATCGCCTCGCTCGACAACCCAGCGCCCTTCGCTCCACAGAAAATCATCTGGACAGAAGATCGCCTGCCTTGGGTGACGCTCGATTCGCATCTGCCGAAGTTTCTACGAAGCAGTTCGCAGAAAAACGCCTAATCGCGCCGGTGGTCCCGGCTCGCGATGCTTTCCCGAAAGCTCGAATACGAGCGACTGAAAGCAGACGACCGATGGAGTTAACGGAACCTGTACCGCCTCAGGAACGTTTCGAAATGTGGACAGCTCTTGCTGAGGTGCTTTTGCCCACGACGCGGGAGCGTCGATACGCCGTACCGAAGCAGCAATCAAACTGAACGGCAGAATAACCCTTTGTTCGAGATGAGAACCTTTCTACATTTTCCACACCCGACTCCCCATGAAATCCCTGGCTTCTTTTCTCTCGTTCGCGGTTTCGCTCTCTTCGTTGCTCACAGGAGAAGCGCTGGCTGCTGCCCCTGAATCACGCGCGGCCGCGCAACCGTCGGCAACAACGGCTTTGTTCTCTGCCAGCGATACCGCCGAGCTGGCAAAGTTCGAGCGCAAGGCCGTGCTCGCCAAACGACTCGGCGCAACGCACGTGCCGCTCACGGAAAACCTGCCAACCGCTCAATGGCAATTTCAACCGGCTAACGACCCCTACCCGGCCTGGTACATCCAACGACCGGACTTTTTGAAACTCTATCCGCCTGCCGAAGTGGCGCCGTATGTGGATAACAACTACGCGGCGCGGGTGACGGCGATCTTGGAAGAGCGTTGCAAAATTTTGCGCAAGCTCGGCCTGAAAGCGCACTGGGCGTCGAATATTCCCCAAGTGATGCCGGAAGCGTTTTTCACTGCGTACCCGCATTTAAGAGGACCGCGCGTCGATCAACCGAATCGTTCGCGCACGGCCCGCTTCTCAATGTGCGTCGATCAGCCCGACACGATTCGCCTCTATCGCGAAGCCTTGCAGACGCTGCTCAAGCGTTGTCCTGAAGTTGAGACGTTCAGCTTTTTGACGGAAGACTCTGGTTCGGGTTTCTGTTGGGTGCCCGCGCTTTATCCCGGACCCAACGGACCGAGCGAGTGTGAACACCGGCCGATGTCCGAGCGCATCTCGTCGTATTTGGTAGCACTCAAAGACGCGGCCAAAGAGGTCGGACATGAGATCGAAATCAATTTGAACCCGATTACGCCGCGCCAATGGATGACGCCGTCGCTTTCCCCCGAGACGCTCGACGCAACCCTGCGGCGGCTTCCGCGCGGCATCGCCGTGCTGGGCCGCGAAGGTCCGGACGGGCGTCCATTCGGAGGTTTGCGTGCGAGCGACGCCTACGCGAACGGAGCGTTTTACCCGGTCGTCGGGCTGATCGTGCCGGACCTGCGGTGGTTGCGAACGGGCAAATTGGAAACGTCGGCGGCCGCACAACGCCTCCAGAGCGAGCAGGCCGAACGGAACCCCGAAGCCGCCGCAACACCAAGCGCGAGCGAACCGACACGTCGCCTCGTCAGCCTGCGGCCCGACGAAGCCGTCATCGAGTTCAACGCGCGGCTCTACGAAGCCACCAAGCAGAACCGACAGAGCAATGTGGTGGAAAAACTGGCAACGCTACGCTCGTTCGCCGCGAGCGAAGCGGGAGAAAAGAACGCCGACACACTGCTCGCTACCTGGCTCTTGCTTGACGATGCCGGACGGCGTTTAGAAGCGCTCGATTTTGGCGATATGATCCAGTTTGGCCATGTGCTCAACCGCTGGATCAATCGACCGATGGTGCCGTTCCCGAGCGAACTCTCGGCAGCCGACAAGAGCTACTATCGCCCGTTTCTTTTTCAGGCCAAAGGCGAAGAGCAGGCCGATAACCTCATCGATATTCAAGCGATGCGCATGTACGAAGGCTACGGCGCCCGTCTGCTTTTCCAACGCGTGATCGAAACTGTTGTGCCAGACCTCGAACTCGCAATCGGCCACGTCCGAAAGATCCGCGACAGCGCGGCGGACAGCGCAGCGAAGGAACGCTGGAACGTTTTTGCACGTCGGCTCGAAGTGACGCTCTGCCTGCTGCGCACCGCCGACAACATGGTCTCGTATCAAGCGCAGTTGGACCGCGTGAAAAGTCTCGGCGTTAAACCCGAAGCCAATCCGCCGCTCGGCGCACAGAATAGTTGGGATCGCACCGATCTAGTCGGCATCGCGCGTCGCGAAGTCGACAACACCGTGCGCTTGCTCCAGCTGCTGCAAAGCACATCGCAACCGCTCCTCGATCTCGCGCCCGTCGCCGAAGAGGAAACCATCATGCGCCTCGGGCCGAACCTCCCCGCACAGCTAAAACGAAAGATCGATATCATGAACGCCCACTGGATGGACTACGATCGGCTCTTCACCGCGCCAAATCCGTAAGCCGGAAGAGCCGCACGGAACCTCTTTTCTCTCGCGGATTCGCGCTGGTGTTCTGGTGAATTCTCCCCACGTAACCCAACCACGCAGCCTGCGTCAGAGAAATGGCCCCAAGCTAAACGATGAAAACTGTTACCCGGCGCGATTTCATGCGGTCGGCCGCGCTGGCCGCCGCCAGCACCTCAATTATCTCCCGCCTCTCTGCGAAGGAGCAGTCCAACGCACCTCGCACGGCTCCGGCATTAAAGGAGCCGTTGCCGGAAAACATCGCTCCCCTCCACTGGCTCGACGGCAGAGCTCCGAGCGCCATGCCTGGCACGACTTGGGGCACGCCATGGCCGCACGGGAAATATCCGAAAAACACGACGTTCGCGCTTCGCACCGCTTCAGGTGCAGCTGTACCGGTTCAGTCGTGGGCACTCGCGACTTGGCCCGACGGAAGCCTGAAGTGGACCGGCCATGCGATGCCCGCCGACGCGCCCGCTGCGGATCGCTATGAGCTAACCCCGGGGACTCCTGCACAACCGAAACAGCCGCTCACCGCCAAGGAAACAAGGGAGGCTGTAGAAATCGACACCGGGGTGATCCGCTGCCGCGTTCCCAAAAAAGGGACGGCTTTGATCGAAACGATTTCGCGCGGCGATCAAGTCATTGCGCAGAACGGCCGGCTAATCTGCCTTCGGCAGGATCGGCCAGAAGTGACAGCCGGCGAATCGGTGACCTGCGAAGAATTTATTGGCGAGATTCGGCAAGTGACGCTCGAACAGAACGGCCCCGTGCGCGCCGTCGTGAAAATCGAAGGCGTTCACACAAAAACAAACGGTCGCGGCTGGCTACCGTTTGTGGTTCGGCTGTATTTCTACGCCGGAGGCGAAGCAGTGCGCGTGATGCACACGTTCATTTTCGACGGCGACGAGCAGCAGGACTTCATTCGCGGGCTCGGCGTGCGTTTCAGCGTGCCGATGCGTGAGGCGCCTTACGATCGCCACGTTCGCTTTACGGGCGAAAGCCCCGGACTCTGGGCTGAGGCCGTGCAAGGTCTCACCGGCCTGCGCCGCGATCCGGGCCCAGCCTTGCGCGCCGCACAACTCGCCGGAAAACGTTGTCCGCCGCAATCGGAGTGGAATCGCCCTGTCGCCGACGAATTAAAATACGTGCCGGTGTGGAACGATTATACTCTCACGCAACTTTCCGCCGATGGGTTTGAGATCCGCAAGCGCACCCAGCCCGGGCATTCATGGGTCAAAGGCGGCTTCGGGCAACGGGCCAGCGGAATGGTTTACGTAGGGAGCCCTTCGGGCGGAGCTGCGTTCGGACTCCGAAACTTTTGGCAGAGCCATCCGACGCAGCTGAGTATCGCGGCCGCGGCGTCCGATCAGGCCGAGGTCACGCTCTGGCTCTGGTCACCTGAGGCCGCGCCGATGGATCTGCGCTTTTACCACGACGGGATGGGTCAGGACACGTACCAAGAACAGATCAAAGGCCTAAACATCACCTACGAGGACTATGAACCCGGTTTCGGCACGCCACACGGCGTTGCGCGCACGAGCGAGATGATGCTTTGGGCGCTCGTCGCAACACCGACACGTGATCGCATCGTAGAGTTGGGCGACGCGCTCACCAAACCACCGACCATCGTTTGCCGCCCCGAATATTATCAGGCGGCTGGCACGTTTGGCGGAATCTGGAGCGTAGCCGATCGTTCGACCCCGGCCCGTGCGAAGATCGAGGACGAGTTGGATCTGCGCTTCGAGTATTACAAAAAACAGATCGAGCAAAGCCATTGGTATGGCTTTTGGAACTACGGCGACTTTATGCACACCTACGACGCCGACCGCCACACCTGGCGTTACGACGTGGGCGGCTTTGCCTGGGACAACTCCGAACTCTCGCCGGATTTGTGGCTCTGGTACTCATTTCTACGAACGGGCCGCCCCGATGTGTTTCGCGTGGCAGAGGCGATGACGCGCCACACCGGCGAAGTGGACGTTTACCACCTTGGGCGCTTCCAAGGACTCGGTTCGCGGCACAACGTCATGCACTGGGGCTGCAGCGCGAAACAAGTTCGCATCAGCACCGCGGTGTATCGAAGATTCTACTACTATCTCACGGCCGACGAGCGTGTCGGCGACTTGATGCATGAACTGATCGATTGCGACAAACGTGTTGCCGAAATCAGCCCTGGCCGAAAAGTCGGCCGCGGTGGCGAAGATCACAGTCATCCGGCCAACGTGAGCTTCGGCACGGACTGGTGCTCGTTCGTTGCGGCGTGGTTGACCGAATGGGAACGCACCGGCGACGTGCGCTGGAAAGATAAGATCGTCGCTGGCATGAAGTCCATCGCAGCTATGCCTAACGGCTGGTTCAACAACGGCGGTGGTTATGAGCCGGCCACCGCACAACTGTTCCCGCACAATGATCGGGCGAGCGCGTCCCACCTCAACGCAGTGTTCGGTGCTGTCGAGATCAATGCGGAGATCCTGCAACTCATCGACGTGCCAGAATACGACCGGGCCTGGTTGCAGTATTGCGAAATCTACAACGCCTCGCCCGAGGAACAGACGCGGCTTTTTGGTCAGGAGTTTCCCAACGAAACCTTGCGCCAGGGACACGCTCGCCTCACGGCGTACGCAGCAATGCGAAAGAAAGACAAAGCGCTCGCCGCGCGCGCCTGGGAAGAATTTCGCCACGTTGGACCGAAGCAGCCCACGCACGACTTGCGGCCAAACCATATCACAGGACCAGCGTCTCTCAACCCGCGAGACGAAATCGCGTGGATCTCGACGAACGGCACCGCGCAATTCGGCTTGGCCGCGATTCAATGCCTCGCGATGGTGGGCGACGTGTTGCCGTCAGACTGAGCGTTTGGCGCTGATTCCAAGGCCATTCCGGCCACCCGCGGTCGGCCGTCGACGGGCTCCGCACTTGCAGGAAAGCCGCGGCGTCACTCTACTCCGTTCGCCCGTCCTCCTCCATGCTCGCACCGAAACTCTCACGTCCGCCGCTCGAACGCATGCTGCGCATTCACGAAGAACTGCGTCGAGGAGCGCTGGTGAACTGCACGCGCTTGATGCGCGACTTGGAAGTTTCGCGAAAAACCATCGTGCGCGACATCGCGTTTATGCGCGATCGCTTGGACCTCCCGATCGAGTTCGATCCGCAGATCAACGCCTACCGCTACACGCACCCGGTCAACGCGTTTCCGACGGTGCAAGTAACCGAAGGCGAATTGATGGCGTTGCTCGTCGCCCGGCGCGCCGTCGAACAATACCAAGGCACGCCGTTTCACAAGCAGTTGGAGATTGCCTTCGAAAAACTCACCGGAGGCCTCAAAGACCGAATATCATTTTCGCCCGCCGACGAACTGCGAGCGGTGTCGTTCAAAAACATGGGCTTGGGCAAAGCCGACCTCGCCGTGTTCAACGCCCTCAGCAGTTCCGTACTCAAGCAGCAGGAGGTGGAATTCGATTACCGCAAACCCGGCGACTCACGCGCCACGCGACGCACGGTGCAGCCCTACCATCTTTCACACCGGCAAAACCTTTGGTACTTGATCGGCCACGACGTCGAGCGCACCGCCCTGCGCACCTTCGCGTTGCCGCGCATCGCCGACGTTCGCACGACGAAAAACACCTTCGCCCGCCCCCAGGATTTCTCACCGGAAAAATTTTTCTCCAACGCACTCGGTGTGCTCGGCGGCACAGGAAATTACGACGTGCGCATCCGTTTCACAGCCAAAGTCGCCGACCGCGTACGTGAACGCATTTGGCACGATACCCAAGAACTCAAAGAGCTGCCCGGAGGCGGAATCGAACTCTCGATGAACCTTGGCGCACTTCCTGAAGTGGAAAGTTGGATACTCAGCTGGGGCGCAGACGCCGAGGTGCTCGCTCCTGCCGAACTGCGCAAAAGCGTCAAAAATACGCTAACACAACTGGCAAAACGCTACGCGTGATTTCTCGGGCCGACCGCTTGTCATCTATTAAATGACAAACGGCTTGGTGGATGGGGTTATTTTTGTCCAAGGTCCTGGCGAACGATTTCGAGTGTTCGGGAAACCGCGCCTTGATTCGCACGGTGCCAGGCTCGCGCTGCAGCGGACATCGCTTCGCCTTTTGCTGGATCGGCCAAGATGGCTTTTGCTTCAGCGAACAAATCGTCGGCATTGTGCACGACTCGCGCAGCGCCGCAGGCCTTGAGCTCTTCGGCGATCGCAAAAAAGTTCGTCATCTTCGGGCCAAACAAAATCGGTTTTCCGAGCGCCGCCGCTTCGACGGGCGTTTGGCCTTGGTCGTGTGGCGGCAGGCTCTTGCCAACGAAAATCACTGCCGCGAGCTGAGACAGCTTCCGCAACTCACCGGTGGTATCAGCGACGCAAATTTCGACCGGCTGCGCCGCCAAACCGCGGGAGCGGAAATGGTAATTGAGCCCGCTCCCACGCACAACATCCTCCACCTCGCCACGACGCTCGGCGTGCCGCGGAACAATCAACAATCGGCAATTCACGCCCTCCGTCCGCAACCGTTTGTACGCCTCCACCACGGCTAGCTCCTCGCCCGGCCAGGTAGACGAACCAAGAAGAATCGGCTCGCTGCCGAAACCAAGTTCACTGCGGAGCTTCGCTTTTCCCTCGTCGCTTAACGACGGGATCGTCAGGTCGAGTTTGATATTGCCGGTGACATTGATCCGATCCGGAGGAAAACCGAGTTCGCGAAAACGCGCCGCGTCGTGTTCCGAGCACGGAAGCACGCGGGTGATTCCAGAGAACATGGAATGCGTTGCCCATTTCGCCGCCTTCATCCGCGAAAAGCTGACGTCCGATAAACGCGCGTTGATGCACACAACCTGAACACCACGGCGGCGCGCCTGCTGAGTGTGCTCCGGCCACCGTTCGCCCTCTGTCAGGATTACGAGATCGGGCTGAACCTGCTTCCAGGCGCGAGCGGAAAACAACCACCAGTCCAGAGGAAAATATCCGATGCCGATCGTCGCGTTTTGATAACGCTCGTTGGCCAGTTTGAAACCGGTGCTGGTCGTCGTCGTGAGATAGACCTCGATCGACGGATCCTTTTTCAGCGCTTCCAAAATCGGCGCGATCGCGAGCATTTCCCCCACGCTCACGGCCTGGAGCCAGATGCGCCGCACGCCGGTACGTTTTGCCGGCAAGCCGTTGACCGAACCGAAACGTTGCGTGAAGTTGCGTCCGTAGCCGCCGCGCTTCTTCATTCGCAAAAGATAATAAGGCGAAGCAAGCAGGAGGGCTGGGACGAACAGAGCTCGATAAAACCAAATCATGGAAACATCTCTATTCGCCGCGAGTCGGAGCAAAGTCGCAAGCGCATGTTGCAATTCTGTTCATATTTAACCCTTTGCCTTTCCAAATGAATTTTGGCGCTATCTCTATCTTCATGCCCCCAATGAACCTTCGAAAGTACTTCGCCGCCGTAGCGATTGCGTTCACGTTCGCGTGCTCCGCACTCGCCGCTCTCCCCGACAAACCTTGGTTCGCCCAGGAAAACAGCGATTTAAAGCCCGAGGCTGGCGTCCATTTTGGAACACTCCCCAACGGCCTGCGCTACGTCGTCATGGCAAACAAAGAACCAAAAGAACGTGCGAGCCTGCGGTTGGTCGTGATGGCCGGCGCCCTTCACGAGAACGACGACCAGCGCGGGTTGGCGCATTTTTTGGAGCACATGGCGTTTAATGGAAGCAAGCACTACGCGCCCGGCACCCTCGTGGAATTTTTTCAACGCATGGGCATGAGCTTCGGCGGTGATACAAACGCTTACACCTCGTTCGACCACACTGCGTACATGTTGGAATTGCCCAATACTAAGGCAGCAACGATCGCCGAAGGCCTGCGGGTTTTCGCCGATTACGCGGATGGGCTTTTGCTGCAACCAGATGAAATCAACAAAGAACGCGGGATCATTCTCAGCGAGAAACGCGCACGCGATTCCGTCGAGTATCGCCAGTTCGTCGCAGAGTTTGAATTTGTTCTCGCTGGCACGCGTCTTCCCGAGCGCATGCCGATCGGCGTCGCTCCGGTCATCGAAAAAGCGCCACGCGAACGTTTCACCGATTTCTATGACGCGTGGTATCGCCCTGAGCGTATGGCGGTGATTGTCGTGGGCGATTTTGCTCCCTCCGAAGTGGAGGCCCAAATTAAGACCGCTTTTAGTACAATCGCCGCGCGCACCGCTGGCCGCACAAATCCAAACTTGGGACAACTCGCCTCGTTCAACGGAATTCGCACCACGTATCATCACGAACCAGAAGCTGGAGCAACCGCGGTCGCCATCCAGACAGCCATTCCCTACTCTCACGAACTAGATACCTCCGCCAAACGCATCTCCGAACTGCCACGTGATCTCGCGACTGCCATGCTGAGCCGCCGGCTGGATATTCTCGCCAAAAAGGAAGATGCTCCTTTCACCATAGGCAAAGTGGACATCGGCGAGTCCTTCGATTTGCTCCGCAACGCCTCGATTGACCTCACCTGCAAACCCGAACTCTGGCAACGCGCCCTCGCTCTCGCCGAGCAGGAGTTGCGACGCGCGCTGGAATTCGGATTTCAACGCGATGAGCTCGAAGAAGCCGCCGCAAATCTGCGCAACGAACTCGACCAAGCCGCCAAAACCGCTGCCACACGTCGCTCCGAGGAACTCGCAGGCGCGCTAATCGACGCCGTCGTCCAAGGCCACGTTTTCACCTCGCCCGCCGACAACCTCAAGCTGCTCGGGCCGGCCCTAGAAAAAGTGACTCCTGAACAATGCACCGAAGCGCTGCGCCGAGTCTTTGCCGGCCACGGCCGATTCGTCAGCGTGGTGGGCAACGCCAAGATCGACGGAGACGCCGCGGCCACCATCGCCACTACCTACGAAAAATCGGCCTCCACCCTCGTCACCGCTCCCGAGAAAACCGCCAGCGCTAAATTTGCGTACACCGACTTCGGACCTGCAGGCTCGGTCAAGGAAAAGCGCCATGTCGACGACCTTGATGTCACGCTGGTGACTTTCGCCAACGGAGTTCGGCTCAATCTCAAGAAAACCGACTTCGAAGCTAATCAAATTCACATCAACGTGCGCGTCGGCACCGGTCGCTTAACCGAGCCCAAGGACCAGCCCGGCCTCGCCTTTTTCACGAGCGCCACATTCGCCGCGGGCGGCCTTGGCAAACACAGTGTCGACGATCTGCAACGCATCCTCGCCGGTAAAACGGTGACTGCAGGTTTCCGCGTTGGCGCCGACGCACTTTTGCTCGGATGCTTCGGCCCCAACAACCCGCAGCAGCGAATCCCCACGAACCGCGAGGACCTCCTGCTCCAATTGCAGCTGCTCGCCGCGTACGTCACCGATCCGGGTTACCGTCCGGAATCCGTCCGCATCGCCCAGAAACTCTTCGAACAATTTTACCTCCGTCTCGATCACACGCCAACCGGCCCGTTGCAGCGGGATATTGCCCGCCTCCTCGCCAACGGCGATCCGCGCCCCAACATGGCCGCACCGACAAGAAAAGAACTGCTCGCCCGCAATCTCGACGAGGAACGCAAATGGCTCGCGCCACAACTCGCACAAGGCGCCATCGAGATCGCGGTGGTCGGTGACATCGATGTCGACCAAACCATCGATCTCGTGGCCAAGACGTTTGGCGCACTGCCGCCTCGCTCGCCAAAACCTGCTCTGGAAGACGAACGTCGCGCCACCTTTCCCGCCGCCTTTGAACGGACCTTTGTAGTGCCAACGGAAATACCAAAGGGAGTCGTCGCTCTCTACTGGCCGACAACGGACGGACGCGACGTTCACATCACCCGGCGCCTCGGCCTGCTCTCGAGCGTTTTCAGCGATCGCCTGCGCGTTAAAATCCGCGAAGAGCTCGGCGAGTCGTATTCGCCTCAAGCTACGAGCGACGCGAACGAAAACTATCGCAACTACGGCTTGTTCTACACGTTGGTTACGGTGGATCCGGCCAAGGCCGCACAAATCGCAGCGGCCACCCTCTCGATCGGAGATTCACTCGCCAGCGAAGGCGTGACTCCGGAAGAACTCGAACGCGCGAAGAATCCCATACTGACGATGCTCAGAGAATCAGCCCGCACGAACCAATACTGGATCGGCTCTGTTTTGAGCAACGCGCAGGAATACCCGCAGCGACTCGATTGGTGCCGTACGCGTTATAGTGACATCGAAAGCATCAATGCCGCCGAACTAAGCGAGCTCGCCAAACAATACCTTTCTTCTGCGAGAGCGTTCCGCTTCACGATCGTTCCCGAAGCAAACCGTTCTCCTGAGCCAAAGAAGCCCTAGGCTTCTCAGTCACTGCGACGTCTGAGCGGAAGCGAAGTCGCTTTCGGTTCCGCTCGATTCGAGTGTTTTTTGGCGACGACGTTCTTTGACGAAGGAACCCGGCAGCAGCGAAAAACCTTTTCGCGCCGTGCGTGGCGCCATTCGGCAATGTCGCGCGATCGTGAACGCTTTCGGGCGCAAAATGCGACGCTGCACGTAGCGTGTACGGCAAAGCGCCTGAAGCGCGCGGTACTTCGTCAGCACCAGCGGTACTCCGGTCGGAACGACCAGAAACGCGAGGTGGAACTGCTGTCTCCAGTGCAGCTCGAATTCATTTTTGATACGCCAGAAATCCGCCGTCAGTTCGCCCGCACCCAAATGCGTCACATGAAAATCAATGACGTACGCGCGATAACCTCGCTTGATGGAGTTAAGACAGATATCTGGTCCGTAAAAGTGAAATCCCGACAACTCCGGCGACCACTGCACGTCCGCAGAATTGTTCACGACCATGAAGTTTTCGTCCAATGTGCAGACTCGCTCCGGCAGCGAGCCGGTCCAAAAAACAGAACGATCTCGATCGGTAATCCGCGTCGCAAAATTGAAGCGGGGATTTACTCCCGAATTTCCGGCTACCGCCCACTTAGGATCGTGTTCGGTTAGGCTTTCCAGCACCCGAACCAGATCGTCGTAACCATAACCGCGATCAGCGAACACGTCTTGATGGCAGAAAATAAGATACCGCGCATCGCTCGCCGCCTTCACGCGGTTGAACCCGCTATAAGGCTCGTGGTGATTTCCTTTCGAATTATCGAGGAGCGTGTACGTACAGCGTTCTTCATCGAAACCCGCAGCTTGGAACGAGCGCCTCATGTCGGCGTATTGCGTCGGATTATTCGAGATCGTGCAGAAATGAAACGTTTTCATCAGAGTCGTTCCCCTTTTGGAAAGTGATTCAACATAACAGAAAATTTTTGGCGGCAAACAGCCCTACCGTTTCCACGCCCACGTGGTCAGGTGGTCTTCGTGGCCGGTTTCCACATTCAGTCCAGCGCCCGCAAGTTTGCTCGTGATGATCTCGCAGGTTTTTCGGCCGTCACGTAAATGGTAGCTCGCGATCGCGAGACTCACGTCCGCTCCACGCAAAAGCGGCGCCATCGCCTCGACGACTTCGACCTCGGCACCCTCGATATCCATTTTGATAAAATCGGGAATACGTCCGATTAGTTTGAACGCGTCCGCCGGAGAAAGCACATCGATCTCCATCGGCTTACGATGAACAGCGTCTGCTCCGTCACTGGCCACCAGCGTGGAGCCCGGCGTCTCGTCGGCATAAAATTTCAACGTGTCGGTTTGGCCCCAAAGTCCCTTGGGCACCACCGTGATATTGCTAAAACCGCTTTCTTCAACATTTCGCCGTAACCAAGCCAGGTTCTTGGGATCCGGTTCGAAAGCGTACACATGGCCGGACGGACCGACACGCGCCGCCATCTCCAAAGTGGTTTCGCCGCAGTACGCGCCTGCATCGAGAACGACATGGCCCTTCCTCGGTCCGCCTTTGGCAAAATAGCCCGTAAAAAAGTCGATTGGTTCGGCAGGCACGGGCAGCCACAGACTGTTGCCGCTCGGCAGCCGGTATCTTGCGATACCGCTCAGGTCCGCCACCTTTCTCCCACGGATGGATTGAAAGATGACGCGCGGCCGAAAAGTCGGCATCCGGTAAAGATAGTAACTGATCAACGCCAACCCAAAGCTCGAGGGAAAATGGATGGTTTCATCTCCTTTATTCCAGGAAATTTTCCGCACGCCAAACTTCAGCTTTTCTCCGCGGCGGACGGCCTGCTCTGACATCCTGTTTGCGCCGCGACCAAATCCAGCCGCTAAGGCCAAACGACGCGCAAATTGGTTTTGGGATAACCGCTGCCGGATTCCTTCGAGCCATTCCATAGAAGTTGGGTACGCCGTCGTTGTGAGCACGCCATTTAGTCAGCCTGATCCCTGAGTAGTTCGCCTAGTTGGCGCTTTTCGTAAGCAAAAACCACACCATGGGATCGTCCCAAAAATCGACCTACCTGCCCATCGGCGTTTTCCCGACGTACGCTATCGCCGTTTCTCCGGCCCTAAGCAGATTTAGGTGAAAAGATCTTGGCGCCAGCCCACACAGCCCAGCGAGTTTTTGAACTCGAGGCCGCAGAATTCGCCGCTGCACTGCTGGCTTTTGAACAAGCTTTCTTAACCAGCGGTGTTTCGTCAGCAGAACCGGCACTCCGGTGGGCGTCAGAACAAAAGCCAGATGGAAACAATTCTCCCAACACGCAGCAAAACGTCTCTGGACGTCGCGGAACGCGTCGCTGAGAACACCCGTGCTAAGGTGCTCGAGGTGGAAATCGATGACGTACACGCCGAGTTTTTGCGCCAACGCATGCAGGCAGATGTCGGAGCCGTAGAAATGAAAACCCGACAACGCGCTCGACCATGCCACCGGCGCGTCGGTTCGCACCACTAAGAAATTTTCGTCGAGCGTGACCACCGGTTGCGGCAACGGTCCCTGCCAATTGGCACTCGGCCACGGGTCAGTGATACGAACGACATGTTGTAGCTTTCTGTTAGTTCCCGCGTTCCCGGCTACCGCCCATTTTGGGTCTCGAGCATATAGCTCGTCGAGTACCTTAACCAAACGATCGAATCCATGACCCTGATTGAGACGCACGTCCTGGTGGCAAAAAATAACGTAGGGCTCCGCGGCGTTTGCTTTGATCTCGTTAAACGCGCTATACGGTTCGTAACGGTTGCCCGCTGAGTTGTCCAAGAGAACAAATTCACAGCGAGCGTCGTCGAACCCGGCCACCCGAAACGATTCTCTCATTTCCGCATACTGAACGATGTCGTTGGAAAGCGTGCAAATGCGGAAAGTTTTCATGTCACCCGCCGGCAGTCTGCACTGATTTTGGCAATTTCGCCAGCGAGCGATCGTGTATCCGACTCAGCAGCACAACGGCCACAATCGCGCCAACCAGCGCCCACGCCATGTCGGTCTGCGTGTCCCAAGCGTAGCCCTGCGTCCCGAGAAAATCGTCCGCGGCCGTTCCCGTGAGCACCGCCGTCAGCCACTCGACGAGTTCATAGACCGCGCTAAACGCCAGGCAGACGCACACGACCAAAAAGCCTAACCAGCGGCTAGGTTTCGTTATCGCGGTTCCACTCGGCGTCGTGGTGCCGCCGCCAAGCGGGGACGTGCGCAATAAAATTTCACGCGCGAGAATAGCCGGCACGAATCCCTGCACAAAATGTCCGACCTTGTCGTAGTCGTTGCGAGTTCCGCCAGTCGCATCGCGTATCCAGTCAAACAGCGGCACGCGTGCATAAGTGTAGTGGCCGCCCACAAGCAAAACCACGACGTGGAGCCAAATGAGCACCAGCAGCAGCGTCGATAACGGAAACCGCTTCTGAAATGCAAAAATCAACGGCAACCCGATGCACGCCGGAGCGACTTCGAGCCACCAGGTGAATCGATCGTGCGGTTGGATGGCCGACCACAACCACACCGGCAGCGACAAACCGAGAAAGAGAAGCAAGCGTTTATCCATTTAAAGTTCCTCGCATGGCGGGCTCGCGCTAACGCCGGCCAAAGCCCCAGGAAAACGGCGCGTTGAGTTTTTCGTTTCCGCCCACGCGCACGCCGGCGAACATGGTTTCAGCCATGCCGGTCGCGTTGAGCAGTCGTGCCACATCGATCATCAGTTCGGCATCGGCGATCAGGCGCGCCACTTCCTCGCCCGGATAACCCGCCCAGTATTTCAGGTCGTGCAAAAACCCTGCCGGATAAATGCTGGTGCCGTTCCAATTATTCACCCAACCGGTGCAACCATCGCTTTTGAACGGCCGTTGGGGCGGATCGCGTTCGATCTTCCGCCAAAGCTCACCGAGACCGTAGTGATCGCAGATTTCCTTGATTTGGGAAAGAGGCACTTCCTGACCAATGGGAGGCAAATTCATAGAAGTTCGGTTCACATTGGGGAAAACTTCGGGCCCCGACCATCTCAGAATATGCCTTCACCGTCCCTTTGACTTTTGCGTGAGCCGCCCCTTTACTCCGCCACTTTCAACATGCAGCAATTGCACGCCTACTGGCGCATGGAATACATCGAAGCGCCGCGTTTACCCGCGACGAAAAAGCCGTTCACTGAACTGCCCTCACTGGGCGACGACCGCGCCGCTTTGATCGTACATCGGACGAAACTTTCCTACTTAATGCTCAATCGCTTCCCGTACAATCCTGGGCACTTGCTCGCGATTCCGTTCCGTGAGGTAGCTGACATCGAGGACCTTTCTCCGGAGGAAAACGCTGATCTTTTTGCGATCATCACTTTCGGGAAACGCATCCTGCGCACAGCGCTTAAAGCGGACGGCTTCAATGTCGGATTCAATCTCGGCGCCGCCGCCGGAGGAAGTATTTCGCATCTCCATGGCCACATCGTGCCCCGTTGGACCGGCGACAACAACTTTATGCCCGTGATCGGCCAAACACGCGTGCTCCCTCAGTGTTTGGAGGCGACTTGGGAAAAACTCGCGGCCGAAGCGGCAAAAGCGAAAACCGCGGGTTAATTATAGCGCAATCTCAAGTGCCAACGAAAACGCTCCGTTTTCCTAGTCCGCGCCATCTGCACCAGCTCTACGCCGGTCGTGAGGACAACCTCGTCTTTGCCGAACAACAGCTTGGCGCCAAACTAGTCACTCGCGACGACTGGCTGAAGATTGAAGGGCCCGATGAAGCCGTGGCGCGGATCGAGGCGCTTTTCGGTTTTCTCAACGACGCTCGTGGCCAAGGCGTGGCGATTCGCACGCCCGATTTTCACCGTTTCGTGGAAACGATCGCGCGCGGCGAAATCGACGTGCTCCGCTCTTTGTTTGGACAACCACTCGTCATCTCCACGCAGCGGAAAACCATCGTCCCGAAAACCCTCGGCCAGAAACTCTACCTTCAGTCCATTCAGAAGAACCCGGTGGTTTTCGGCATCGGGCCGGCAGGCACCGGCAAAACCTACCTCGCGATGGCTGCCGCCGTCTCGGCGTTGCTGAAAAACGAGGTGCAGCGCATCATCCTGACGCGTCCGGCCGTTGAAGCGGGCGAGGCGCTCGGCTTTCTGCCCGGCGATTTGCGCGAAAAAATTCTGCCCTACCTGCGTCCGTTGTACGATGCGATGCACGACATGATGGACGCGGAGGACGTCGCGCGTTTGACCGAAAAAGGCGTGATCGAAATCGCGCCGCTCGCGTACATGCGCGGACGGACGCTGAGTCACGCATTTATCGTTCTCGACGAAGCGCAGAACACCACGCCCGAGCAGATGATGATGTTTCTCACCCGCCTCGGCGAAGATTCTCGAATGGTCGTCACCGGCGACGTCACCCAGATCGACCTTCCGCGCTCAAAAACCTCCGGATTGCTCGAAGTTCAACGAATTCTGGACGGCATTCCAGGCGTCGAATTCCATATGCTCAGCGGCGCCGATGTCGTTCGCCACCCGCTAGTTTTGAAGATCATCGACGCTTACGAGCGTTACAAAAATCCCATCACCAGCGACGAAAAGCCCTGACATCGCACCCGGTTCTGGCGTGCTATGATAGAATAACTGCCCGCGACGCATCATGTCACTTTTTCAGAAGCTACAAAACCTGACTGGGTTCAAACCCTCGCCGCCGCGTCGCAAGACCGCGCAGATTTCAGGCACCGTCGAGTTTCTTGAAACGAGTCGCCTGGTCGCTGGCTTGATCTTTGTCGTCACCGTCGCGGCCATCGTGCTGATCAGCTTCGTCGGCGTAAACACGGCCAGCCTTCCGGTACTGCCCAACCAGTACGCCTCCGTGCGCATCGTCGCCAGCGGGCCGTTCCAATATGAAAGCGCGGAAAAAACGCGTGTAGCGCTGGAGCAAATACGCAACCGCGTGCCACCGGTCTACCGCATCGAGCTTGAGCGTCTTCACGAGTTCGAAGCCCACATGCGCGATCTCCTCGGGGCGTTGGAAAAACTCGAGCACGATCATCCCAATGGCTCGGCGCTTCTCGCTCGCCAAAACGCAATCGCGGAAGTCACTGAAGCGTTCAACGCCAAGGGTAACTATCGCACCAGCCCCGACGATATCGCCGCGCTTCTTGCGGCTGGCGACACGAAGGCGCGCTTCAATCTGGTGGAGAGTGGTCTCATCGCCCTTCGCGAAATCTACTCGCAGGGTGTTCAGGACGAACGATTGCTCAGCAGTAATCCCGGCAATCCCGGAAACACCGTCACCGTTTTCCAAGTGAAGAAGGCCAACGGCGAAGTCGCCCAGCGGCCGGTGCAGTCACTTGAAGAAGCATTAACGTTCCTCCGCATTAACTTGGCGGCCGAAGGCATGGGGCGCGAAACCGCCCTGGCGCTCTTCCGCATTTTCCGCAACGGCGTCGTCCCCAATCTCGCGTACGATTCCACCGCGACACGCGCCGCGCAAAACGACGCGGTGAAGAATTTCAAACCGGTCGTGGTTAACGTCGACCAGGGCCAAACAATCATCGAGCCAAACACGCGCGTCACACCCGAACAGTACGAGATGCTCGAAGCGCATCGCGCGTACGTGCTCGAACACAAAGACACGCCTTTCAACGAAGGTCTGCAGCTCTTCGGTCGCATTCTCCTCGTGCTCGCGATGGTGATGGCCAGCGCCATCTACATCCGTATCGAGGATCACGAAACCCTTCAGAGCAACGGCCGCCTCGGCCTGCTCGCCCTGGTGGTAATCGCTAATCTCGCGTTGGTGCGTCTCACCTATTCGCTCGGCGGACTTTCCTACTTCATGAGCGACACGACGGCGGCCTCGCTCCTGCCGTACTGCGCTCCGACCGCGATCGCACCGTTGCTCGTGGCCATCTTGATCGACACCGGTTCGGCCATGTCGATGGCGCTGTTCATCTCGATTTTCACCAGCGTGATTTACGGCCAGCGTCTCGATTTGCTCGTGCTCACGTTCCTCGCCTCGATGGTCGGCATCTCCAGCTGCCGCCAAATCCGCAAACGCGGCAAGGTCGTCAGCGCCGCGGGTCTGGGCGGCCTCACCGTGGCGGCCTTCGCGCTTCTGATCGGCCTCATCGACCAATTCCCGCCGCTCACGATCATCAAGCAGATGACCGCCGGCCTTGTCACCGGCCTGCTGACCGGCGTCATCGTCGCCGGCATTTTACCGGTGTTGGAGGGTTTGTTCAAACGGACGACCGACATCACGTTGCTTGAGCTCAGCGATTACAATCATCCCATGTTGCGCCTGATGCAGATGGAGGCGCCCGGCACTTACCATCACTCGCTGGTGGTCGCACAACTCGCGGAAAACGCTGCGAACGCCATCGGCGCGAATCCTCTCGTCGCCCGCGTCTGCGCGCTGTTCCACGACATCGGCAAAACGAAAAAACCCGAATACTTCACGGAAAACCAGCGCGACCGCCTCAACCCGCACGACGAAAATAATCCGTCGCTTTCCGCGCTCATCATCAAAGCCCATGTGAAGGACGGCGTGGATCTCGCGCTCAAACACAAGTTGCCGCGCATGATCGTCGACGTCATCCAACAGCACCACGGCACGACGTTGATCCGCTATTTCTTCCAACGGGCGCTCAACGAAAAACGCACCGCGCCGCTCGGACAGACCAATGCAGCGATTTTGCGCGTGCCGACGGAACACCGCGATTCGCTCAGCGGCAACACCGCGCCTGGGCTCGATCCGGTTAAGCCTTGCGAGACCACCTATCGCTACGACGGCCCTAAACCGCAGTTCAAGGAGAGCGCGATTATTCATTTGGCCGACGCCGTCGAAGCCGCGTCGCGTTCGATGCGCAAGATCACACCGCAGCACCTCGGTGAATTGATCGATCAGGTTTTCCACGACCGCATTGAGGACGGCCAGCTGGACGAAGCGCCGATCACTTTTGAAGAGCTAAGCAAGATCAAGAGCAGTTTCACGTTCACCTTGCTCAACATGCTGCATTCCCGCGTCGGCTACCCGGCGGCGGAAGAGCCACCCGCGCCCAAAGCCCAGCCGGCCAGTTCCTGAGCAACAAAAAAACCCGCTCCGAAGAGCGGGTTAAAGTGGTGGCACAGCCCGGAATCGAACCGGGGACACAAGGATTTTCAGTCCTCTGCTCTACCAACTGAGCTACCGTGCCATGAACGAAGGGGCGAAGTTAAAGGGCCCTCGGTTTAAGGCGTCAATGGGAATTTCTTAACCATTTTTAGGACCTCCCGACTATTTAATATTGCGCTCCCGAGCCTCGCCTCTTCAGCCACCGCCCGGAGCTCGCCCCGACGCGTTGATCTGAAAGACTTCTTTCGCCCCAAGCCGGGCAAACTCCCAGCCGACCGCGGTTGCCAACAGCGCCCGCTCCAACAGGCTTTCAACCCAGCCCGCCAAGGACATTTTTCGATGCGTGTACGACTTCGAACTCTCGCTTTTCTGAGCGCCGTCTTTGCGCTTTGCGTCGGCGTGGCAGCCGCCGCCGAAACACGCGAGCCCGCAGTCGCCGGACTCTTTTACCCGAGCGATCCCGCGGAGCTTTCGGCCCACATCGAGGCGCTCTTGGCAGCGTCAAAGGCCGACCTTTCCGAAGGCGCGCCGCTGAAGGCGCTCCTTTGTCCTCACGCGGGCTACCGCTACTCCGGCCCAGTTGCGGCCAACGCCTATCGGCTTCTAAAAGGGCTGCACTTCAACACGGTCGCGATTCTCGGCCCTTCTCATTACGCGGTCTTGGATTCCGCTTCGGTCTCGCACGCAGATTCTTTTCGCACGCCGCTGGGAACCGTTCCAGTGGCCACCGACAAAGCTCGCGAGCTTTCCCGCCGTTCGCCGTTTTCACCCGAACAACCCGGAGGCGTCGAACGCCCCGATTGGTGGAAACAGTCTCCCCTCGCCGCACCGCCCAAAGGAAAAGACACCGCTCACACGTGGGAGCATTCCGTGGAGGTCCAGATCCCGTTCCTTCAAAAAACACTCCAAACTCCTTTCAAAATTATCCCGGTCGTCATCGGTCAAGCCGACGCCGCAAGGCTCGCCGACGCCCTCTCTCCTTTTCTCGACGACGACACGCTTCTCGTCGTGAGTTCCGATCTGAGTCACTACGACAGCTACGACAACGCCCGTCGTCGCGATCTGCGAACCGTGCGCGCGATCACCGACCTGAAGCCTGACGAGATTACTTTAAACGACGCCTGCGGCGCTGTTCCGATCCAGGTTCTTTTGCGTCTCGCTCGCGCGAAAGGCTGGCAGCCGAAGCTGCTCGATTATCGCAACAGCGGCGACACTTCCGGCGACAAATCTTCCGGTGTGGTCGGCTACGCAGCGATCGCGTTTTACGGGCCCGCAAAAAACACAAATGCCGAACTCACCGCCAGCGACCGATCGCTCCTTCTTGAACTCGCCCGCCGTTCGATTCGCGACGCCGTCGACGGACGCGCGCCGTCTCCGATCGATGTGTCGACTTTATCGCCCGATCTTCGGCAACCGAAAGGCTGTTTCGTCACGATAAACAAAAACGGCGCTCTGCGCGGCTGCATCGGAAACATCCTGCCTGGCGAACCACTCGCCAACGCCATTTCCAGCAACGCCATGAGCGCCGCATTTCGCGATCCCCGTTTTCCGCCTGTCATCCGGCAGGAGCTGGATTCGCTGGAACTCGAAATCAGTGTGCTCACACCGCCTCGTCCGCTCACGTTCACCTCGCCCGAGAATCTCCTCTCGCAACTGCGGCCCCACAAAGACGGCGTGGTCCTGCAAATCGGCGACCGCACCGCGACCTACCTGCCTCAAGTCTGGGAACAGCTTCCCGACAAAGCGGAGTTCATGAACACGCTGGCCGAAAAAGCCGGCTGCGCGCCTTCCGCCTGGCGCGGAAAAAACGTCCGCGTGTCTGCTTACCAAGTCGAATCGTTCAAAGAAGCCGAACCCTCACGTTAGTGCTCAACACTCGCAGAACGTCAGCACGCCTTTCCTCTCCGGCCCCGCCGCCCACACGCTCACGCTGAGACCGTATCGCGGCCGGCTACACAATTCCTCCGCCTCCTGTAGCCGGGGGCGCTGACCCCGGCCCAAAACCTCGGCGTCACCCATACCCCGGCCAAACCCCGGCCTCAACGCGGCCGGCTACACCAAACCGCCCCTTCCTCCGCCTCCTGTAGCCGGGGGCGTCGACCCCGGCCCGAAACCTTCGTTCACCCCAGCGCCCTTCGATCCCCCGGCCTCGACGCGGCCGGCTACACAATCCTTCCGACTCCTGTAGCCGGGGGCGCTGACCCCGGCCCCGAACTACAAAAAATCGATATTGCCACAATACGGCCACTCCTCGCACCGCTTTACCAAGCCCGCACGCACCGGGTTCTGGACAACATACTCCCACTTAGCACTTCGGGACTCTTCCGATCTCAAGAGGTGATCGAAGAACTCGGGTTGCCAGAGAGGACCCTCCAACTCCAAAATCCGTAGCGCCCGTTTCGCGGTCCACTCCTTCCACGATCCGATGGCCATCGCCAAGGGCCTTGCCCCGTCCAAAGCGGGCGTAACGAAAAAATGCACATGGTCCGGCATGACCACGTAACGTCCCACCGCCCAGCCATGTCTCCGACGTAAACCCATCCATTCGCTCCGAAGAACATCGTGAATTCTCGGGTCCGCCAACACCCGGCGACGCTTCTCGATACAAGCCGTTATGAAATACACAGGATGGCTCTCCCACACCTCCGACAACCTTTTCAAGTGCCCTCGTTGGTTCACAACACAAACCGACAAAACATCCCTTAAGCTTACAAACCCAAAGTCCGCCCCCCTCACCCTAACTGCCATCCGCTTCCAAACTACACCAATCCCTCCGCCTCCTGTAGCCGGCGGCGCCGACCCCGGCCCCGAAACCCCCGCGTCACCCAATACCCCGGCCAAATCGACCCACGCAATCCCGCCAAAAGCCAAAGCAACACCGTCCTCCTAAAAAGCCGCCTCCGAAGGAGCCACCTCCCGACTCGAAGGAATCGCCCGCCGGCCCACAGGAACCCCGCCCCGAGCCAAAGGAACGACTCCCCGACTTAAAGGAGCCTCCCATGGATCCAAAGGAGTCGTCGCTCGCTCCGCAGGAGTTGCGCTTTGGTCTTAAGGAAGAGTTCCCCGGCCGAAAGGAGCTCTCCCCGGCTCGAAAGGAGAAACGCCACGGTTCAAAGGAACTCCTGCGCGGTCCGAAGGAGCCTTTTATCGCCCCAAAGGAGCTGCTTCTGGGTCCGAAGGAGAAGATTTTTGGTCCGAAGGAGGAGGTTTTTGGTTCAAAGGAGATACTTTTCGGCCGAAAGGAGGCGCTTTTTACCTCATAATCAGCGGTTTTCGTAACCTCCACGCTCCCTGCCGCTCTTTTGCATTAATCGCGCCAAGCCAAGCTCCGCACCGCCGATCGTTTGCATTCACTTCCGCGCCGATTCTCTCGGCGGCCGGCTTATACGCGCCATTTTCCCCATTAATAACCTTCATAGTGCAATCGATTGTCGGCCTCCGCGCTCGCCGATCCTTTTCCTATTCCTAGCCTCTGGCTGCTTGTTAGGGAGTATGGCGAGAATAAAATCCAAACTAAGGAAAATTATGCCCGGAAGACATTTTAGCTTCCCTGTCAGTTTCCTCGTCCGCGACGCTCAGCTGATGCTGGGCGCTTTGCGTGATCCTATCGGGGCCCCCGTGGCCGCACGCCTGCCTGCCGACTTCGTGAACGCGTTCGACGCTGCGATTCAGGAGGCCAGCAGCGGCACCAGCGGTCAGAAAGCCGCCACCGGCAGAACCGGTCAATTGACCCAAGCGCAGAACCAAGCGCTCGCCGAGGTCAAGCGACTGGTGTCGGCGGCGCGCAACACAGCCAAACTAGCGTTTCCCGACAACGGGGTACTGCTGCGCCAGGAGTTCCACGTGGGAAATAGCGAGCCCACGGATCTGCCTTCGATTCTTGAGCGCGCTCACACCGTGCAATTGTCATGTGTGAAGTACGCCACCGCGCTTGCCGAGCACGGCTGGTTGGAGAGCGACACCGCTGCCTTCGCGACGATCACCGCCACGCTCGAAGGAGCCGACGCCAGCCAGGAAGCTTCCAAAGGCGAAAAGAAGGGCGTGACTGCCTCGAAAATCAGCGCGGCCAACCGGCTCTATGCGGGCTGTCAATCGGTGCAGAACGCCGCGAACCTCGCCTATCCGCTGGCGACCGGTGACAGCAACGAGAACGTCGTGGCCGCGCGTGCACGGTTCCTAATGGATACGTTTCCACCCCAAGGGACCGCTTCGGCCGAACCAAAGGAAAGCGGTCAAGCGCCGTCGTCACCCGCGACCGCGCCTGCCGCGACGCACTGAGATCACCCTAAAGCGCTGTTCAAAACGCTAGGCGAAACCACACACCTCACGCCATCACCCCTACCTCGCTCGCCCGCGTTTTCCAACAGCTTCGCGCCGCTTACAAAGTGCGCATGCCCCGCGTGCACGGAGTGCCCGCGCCACCTTTCGATCCTCAAGCCCCGGCCTCGACGCGGCCGGCTACACCCGAACCATCTTCCTCTCTCCTGTAGCCGGGGGCGCCGACCCCGGCCCCGAAACCTCCGCTTCACCCAACGCTCTCCATCACCGGCCTCAACGCGGTCGGCTACAACAAACCGCCAATTCCTCCGCTGTAGCCGGGGGCGCTGACCCCGGCAAAATGGTATTCCCACCGAACAGACGATCCTGTGCCCCGCGACAATCCGCTTGAGGCAAACCCGCCACCCGCTAGAACCTACCGCATCCCCATGGCGGCTTCCCTTTCCAGCTCCCCGCTTTCCAGCCACCCGAGTGCGGCTTTTCCCGGAGCTCACGAGCGCCTTAAAAAGCTGCACCCAGCCCAGCCCAAGATTTCAACCCCTTGACCAACCTCCTCTTATTTTATCCTCAATGCCCTCTTCGCCTCCGAACCCCAACCCCGCAAAAGCTGCACCCACTGCAGCCGAATAACACTGTTCGGCAAAAGACTGATGAACGCGTTCCGATGGTTGCTGTTTATTCCCGTTGCCGCCGCGGCTGCAGTGGCGACAGGCTTTGCGCTCGCTAGCCTTTTTCCCCAGCGGAGCTTTGACCCAAGTCATCAGATTCTGAGCGTCATCCATCCCCGCGGTCTTGCAGGCTTCATTATTCCACGATTCGCATCCGCAGTTGTATTTATATTGGTGGGTGCCTTTCTCGCGCCAGGAAGTGGGAGGAAGGTTACCATCATTTTGGCAGTCGTAGGAGGCGTGTATTCCATGCCGGTACTCACTTGGCCCGGCGCAGAATACCCAGAGTTTTTTGCTGCTTCGATTACTGGAGCTCTATTCGGATGTGCGGTTGGCATGTTACTAGCGTTTCACCTGCGTCGAAGCCGTTCTCGGAGCCATGATGAAGTCTAGGGAGCCGAACCAGACGCTAGAGCACAACGCCTATGTCCGTCACGCCGCGTGCGGGGCACGCGTCGCGCCGGCCACAGTCGTGGCTCACCTTAGCTCTGAGGTGATCCGTCGACAAAAAGTGAGATGATTTCACGCAGCTTTTTTGGAAGCCATGGCCGGCGGCTTTGCGTTGCTCGAAGTAGGCTCTGGCCCAGGCGGAGTGGGACGAGCCCCCGGGGCCGACTGTCGTTTTCTTCTACGCGAATTGGATGTGTCTCGCAGGCAGTCAGGAAGTTTTCGACTATTTCAGGCGCACGGGCGCAAACATCCTGATTCCGGAATATCCCGGTACGGGATGAGTGAAGGCTCTGGCTTAATGTTCTCTTTCCGGCCGACTCGGCGACAACGCTTTCTCGTTGAAAGCTCAGCGACTTCTCCTTTTCGGGCGCCGGATTGCAGCTGGTCTTCGAGGAAAAAACCTTCATTTTGACCGGCTGAAATAAAGCCATGCTGCCACTCGCCTACTGGACCCACCACCTGAGCCCTTTCGTTCCGTTCCTGCGCTTCACGGAAACAATCGGCGTGCGCTGGTACGGGTTGGCCTATGTGACCGGCTTCGTGGGGGGCGTCTGGCTTTTTCAGAAATACGCGAAAAAAGGCATCTCCCTTTTGCCCGCCGAAAAATCCTGGGACCTGATCGTCGCGCTCGTCGTGGGCGTTATGGTGGGGGGACGGCTTGGTTCGTTTCTATTTTATCATCCGCAGGATCTCCTTCATGACCCGCTGGTTTTCTTTCGCGTTTGGGAAGGCGGCATGGCGAGCCACGGCGGATTTATCGGCGTGGCCATCGCGATGGCTTGGTACGCTCGCGTGCAAAAGATCCCGTTTCTCCATCTTTCCGACATCGTCGTTTCGGCGGCGCCTCTCGGGCTGATGCTCGGCCGCATTGCCAACTTCATCAACGGCGAGCTTTGGGGCAAGGAAACCACCGTGCGTTGGGCCGTGCTTTTCCCGGAAAGTCCCTGGCCGGTCGTTCCACGGCATCCGTCGCAGCTTTACGAGGCATTTTTCGAAGGAGCGTTGCTGCTCGCCTATCTGCAACATCGCCTTTGGCGCAACAAAGTAGTTCAGCTCCACCCGGGCCAGCTCACCGGAGAGTTTCTCCTCGGCTACGGCTTCGCGCGCGTTTTTTGCGAACTCTTCCGCGAGCCCGACCAGGACGTCACGCTGCTCTTCGGTCTCAGCCGCGGCACTTTCTATTCGATCTTCGTGCTCGTTGCCGGTGTCACATTGATCGTGATCGGACGGCGTAACAAGCCGTTGAATACGCCCGCCGCCAAAGCCTAGTTGGATCGCCCCACGCGTATGCCCGAGGCGGACGGTGTTTTAGCCGCCGAATCGTTTCACGGCCACGCCAGCATCTTTGAGCGCTTGGCGGATCTTTTTCGCGAACGCGACCGCGTGCGCTCCATCGCCGTGCAGGCAGATCGTGTCGGCTTTCACCGAAACATCGAAACCTTCGCGTGTTCTCACCACGCCGCGCTCCACCATGTCGAGCACTTGCGCAATCATCGCCTCCTCGCTCGTGTGCACGGAGCCAGCTTGTGATCGCGGCACAAGCGAACCATCGGCTTGATACACGCGATCGGCAAAGACCTCGTTGGCCACGTGCAACCCGGCCGCGAATCCGGCGCGGACCAACTCGCTCCCGGAGAGGCCGAACAAAACCAGGTGCTTTCCACAGGCGCGCACCGCCTCCGCAACGGCCTTCGCCACCATCGGATCGCGAGCCGCCACATTATACAACGCGCCGTGGGGCTTCACGTGGGTGAGCGCCACACCCATGTCGTCGGCAATAAACTTCAACGTTTCGACCTGACGCTTCACCAGCGCGTACACGTCATCGGCGTCCATTTTGATTTCGTTGCGCCCAAAATTCTCGCGATCCTCGTATCCAGGATGCGCTCCCGCAGAAACCCAATGCGCCTGGGCCAGCCGCAACGTTTCGCGCATGGTCGCTTGGTCACCGGCGTGCCCGCCGCAAGCAATGTTGGCCGACGAAATCAGCGGCATCAGCGAGGCATCCTGGCCCGCGCCTTCGCCGAGATCGCAGTTGAGGTCGATGACCGGCGTCACGCGAATTTTTCCAAGAGCCCTTCGTGCAAATGCCCAAGCGCGTGCTCTTCCGCAAGGTAAAGCGCCTGCGCTTCCGCCAGCGAAACCAAACTGAACAGGAGCCGTTCCCCGGGTCGGAGCTGTGCGACCAGCGGCAAATCGACCGAAATCACTTCGGCGATCCGCGGATAACCACCGATCGTCTGCCTATCCGCCATCAAAACGATCGGCTGCCCTTCCGGCGGCACCTGAACCGAACCAAAAGCCACCGGTTCCGAGAGCATTTCCCGAGGCTCGCGGAGCTTGAGCTGCGCGCCGATCAACCTCTGTCCCATCCGATCCGATTTCGGCAGAACGCTGTAACGCCCTTCCACGAGGTGATATTGCGACTCCTCCGAAAACCATGCCCACTGCGCACCCCGGACGATCCTCACAATCGGCTGTGTGGAATAGGCCGGAAGCAAGCTCGGTGAAACGCGCCAGTGGTCGAGATCCGTGGGAAGCTTTTTCGCCGGCGCATAGGTTCTCAACAGATCACCTTTTCGCAGAGCCCGACCTGCATGCCCTCCGAGAGCGGCGCGGAGGTACGTGCTCGCGCTGCCCATGACAAGCGGCACCGCGAATCCACCGGCAATCGCTATATAACCGTGATAACCCGACTCGATTTCACTCAAATCGATCGCCTCACCGCCCTTCACCAGAAACGGCTGCCAGGCGGGAACGCCTGTGAACCGCGCTCCACAAACCGATACCAACGTATCAGCACTAAAGGCAAGGACCGGTCCCCCCATCGTCGTTTCGAGCACGGCCGCGGTGTCCGGATTTCCCACCAACATGTTCGCGATTCTTGCCGCAAGCCTATCCAAGGCGCCGCCGACCGGTACGCCAGCGCTCAACGACGCCGTACGCCCGAGATCCTGCACAGTCGTCAGCGCGCCAGGTCTCACGACCTCGACGGAGAAATGGAACGGAGTCGTCATTGTTTTTGATACTCCTCGAATTCGGCGGGCGTGATCGGCACAAAGCGGACTTTGTCTCCCACTTGCAGCAGTGCGGGCTCCGGTTCGACCGGGTTGAACAATCGGATCGGCGTTCGTCCCAAAATATGCCACCC
The DNA here is from genome assembly GCA_047600805.1 of Nibricoccus sp. Classification (GTDB taxonomy): domain Bacteria; phylum Verrucomicrobiota; class Verrucomicrobiia; order Opitutales; family Opitutaceae; genus JADKHC01. The sequence goes on along the minus strand of JASGKG010000001.1, from coordinate 1,103,710 downwards.
GCCCGGAGTATCCAACGTGTAAATACCGGCTTGCGCGCCGCCGATGGCCACGCTGCCCGAGGGAACTGTTACGCGCGGACTCGCCCGTCGCGGCACGTGCAACGCCTCCGGCAAACCGGCAAGATAAGGAAAGCCCGGAGAGAAACCGATCGCCCTAACCTCATAGGTGGCGCCGCTGTGCAGCGCGATCACTTCGTCTGCAGCAAGATTTTTGCTGGCGGCAAGGTCGCTCAAATCCGGCCCAAATTTTCCACCGTAACAAACGGGAATGATTCTCTCGCGCGCTGCGGACTGGTTCAGGGTAATTCGCTGCGACTCCAGTACGCCGTTGATCGTTTCAACAAACGTCGCAAACGGCGACGTACCTTCGTTTTTGGCCCAGAGGACAGGATCGTAGTAAACCGCGACTGTGCTGTACGCCGGCACGATTTCGCGAATTCCCTCAACGTTTGCCTGTTTCAAAAGAGCCACGGTCTCGCGAACGCGAATGACATCATCACCCACGGTGATCAACAACGCGGCGTCTCCAAGTGGTGCAATATTCATGGAGAAATCAGGCCCCCATGCACACGCCTTTCGCCGCCGAGCGTCAATGCTCAAAGCGGCGACGCCAACTTCGCAGGTTACCGCTGAAAGTTCCGGCGAGCACGCAAGGCGAACAGCCCGGCCATCGTCATTACGAACCAAACCGGCAACGCACCGCCGCCTCCGCCGCCTGCGGGCGACGGGGCTCCGCTCGGACTTCCCGAGGAGGAACTGCTGCTCGAGGAGGACGAACTCGAGCTCGAAGAGGAACTGCTACTGCTGGATGACGACGAACCCGACGAAGAGCTGCTAGACGAGGAACTGCTGCTGGAGGAGGAGCTGCTGGAAGACGAGCTAGATGAGCTGGACGAAGAGGAAGAACTGCTCGAGCTGGACGAAGCCGGGAGTTGCACCACGGCGTTGTTGCTGGTGACCGTGCCCGCCGAATTTGAAACCACCACGGTATACGTTCCGTAGTGGGACTGAGCGCTATTCGCCACCGAGAGCACGGAACTGTTTGCCCCGGAAACAGGAGCCCCGTTCAGATTCCATTGGTAACTTAAAGCTCCGCCCACCGCCGATACAGAAAGGGAAAACGCGCTGCCAACAGGCGCATAGGTCAACGGTTGCGGTTGCACTGCGATGACGGGCTGCGCGGCCGCGACGCCGACCGCATCCATATCGATGCAGTCCACACTGTATCCGGGACTCAAATACCCGGTCGATGTCGTCCCACTAATCGGAAATACCGTCAACGTGTTGGTTCCAACCACAAGAGCCGACGCCGGCACGGTGAACGTATAGACGACGTTGTTGCCGCGATAAGTCCCGACCGTCAGCGTACGTGTGTTTGGCTGGGTCGACGCGGCGGGGTTCGATGGCGACCAAGTATTCACTGTGATCTTCGGTCGCGCTCCGGCGTAAGCAGCGGTTATTCCGACTCGTACCGTATGCGCCACCGCCGCCTGATCGGCGGTGAGGTTGAACTGAATCGATTGATTAAGATTGATGTCTTTCCACTGGTAGCAGGGAAACCCCGTGCGCGAATTGGACGTTCCGATCACGTACGTTCCCGGATTCCATGGTGCAAGCCGCGTGTCTTGTGGATGCATCGTGGTTATTTTATCGGCGTTCAGGAATTCGTTCGGCGTGCCGTCCCAATCTCCGACGCGCCAAAGCGCCTGAGTCGCGCTCGGGTCTTCCGTAATCGCAAGTGCACCGAGCGATGTCGTGCTACCGGCGACCACGCTCACCGTCTTGGTGAGGACGGCGAGTTCGTTTTTGTACACCGACATCGTGTAAGTGCCTGGCAGCATTCCCGAACAAGTAAACGAACCATCCGCGTCGGCTGCCGTCGCCCAATACTGGGCCGTGGTATTAGCAAAACCGACCGTATATTCGTAAGCAAGATCGCGCCCCGAAATACTCGCAGCGCTCACCTGCCCTCGACCGGCGGAGGCAACATGGCCCGTCAGTCCCATGATTCCAAACCATGAGGTATCGACAGCAGGCGGCGGCGTGCCGCTGGTCGCCACAAAGGTGTAGCTGTTCAAAATGCCGGTGCGCAAAGGCGTCTCGGTCTGCGCTTCACCATAGTTGACGATATAGGTGATCTCCTGGTCTGTATCCGTACACTGGTTGAGCAAGCAGCGATAGAACGGCCCGCCAGAGTTGCCTTCGTTGTTATCGCGCACCACCCACATTCCCACGCCCGTTCCAGTCGCGCCGATGTAATTCCAGTCGATCAGCCGGTTATTCGAATAATGCTTTGACCGAGTCGTTCCGTCAGCCATGCCAAAGATATCGCTGCTCTCGATCGCCCCGGTGTTGTTGCGGATATCTGACGGCGCCGGCCCATTGGGCAAAAGCGAAGATGAAAGGCGCAGGATATAACGAACCAGTCCGTGGATATCAGGCTCTGTCGTGAAATAGGTCGCCATATAAATGTGCGGATAACCGTTTCGCGCCATATAGTAGTGCGTGAGATTACCCGCCTGAACGGTGATTTTGACGTAGTCTGTGTTGATCGACGTCGCATCCACCGTCACCGCGCTTACGCCGGTGTAGAGATAGTCGAAACCGGACGTGATTTGCGAACCTCGCGACTGGTTTTGGTATTCAACACCGTTCCATTTCAGACTCATGATGTCGCCAGCCGATTGCGTGCTGGAGCCATTATCAGTGCGACGAACCCTAAACACCAGACCTGCACCTGTATCGACTTCGTAATAGTCTGCCGCTGTGTTCAGGCCGAAAGCGCCGAGCAGTCGGCTCGCAGCGAGGACGGCCAGGCACGAAACGCCAGCGACAACGTTGAATAATGAACTCTTCCGAAGGGGTAATTCTTGGGGCATTCCCCAGCGAAAAACACCTTTAGCGTGTGCGTCGAAGCCTATTTCTGGGGATATTTTGACGACAAAGTCGTCCTCAACGACCGGCCTTCAACATTTCGTCGACGTATCCGAAGAAGACTTCGTAAAGCGGAGAATCCCGCAACGGAACGACAGACCCCTGACCCGGACGTTTGTTGAAATCGTCTTCCACCATCCGTGAGAAAAGCACTTCGATTCGCGTGCCGCCTTCAGGGATCGCTGTGAATTTTGCATCGAACCAAATCTGGCGAGCCGTGCCCGGGCCACCCGCGACACTCGCGTCGAGCGGTCCCACCGCGTGAATAAGCCCCTGAGCCGGACCGCCACGCTCAAATTGATAGTCCATTCGTTTCAGCACCGCTCGCGCGATTTCGTAGGCCTTGCGCTGATCCACATCGACCACCTTCGGCTGGTATTGCGGGGGCGTGAATCGTTGCTTCATGTCGTTCCGAACCGTTTCACATCCTACAAAGGCGAGGGCTCCGACGAGGAGAAGGAAGAGGGAAATTTTTTTCACAAATTCAGGCTGGTTGCTGTTGCGAGATGCAATGAAGAGTACCGCGCCCTAGCACAAGGTCGAGACAATCGATCGGCACGATCTCACGATCCGGGAAGCAGTCGGCGAGAATTTCACGCGCTTCCGCGTCGCGTTTCTTCTGGCGAAACGCCGGCATCAGAACCGCACCATTGAGAACCAGGTAGTTCGCATACGTCGCAGGTAGCCGCTGCTCTCCGCTGAAGCAGGGCTTGGGCATCGGCAGCTCAATGATCTTGAATTTCTTCCCAGCTGGCGTCCTGAGGCTTTTGAGACGTTCCAAATTCTCACGCAACGCGCGGTAATTCACGTCCTTTGCATTCGACTCCACGGCGGTAATAATTCCTCCCGCTGGCGTAAAACGGCTCAGATCGTCGACGTGCCCGTCTGTATCATCTCCTTCGATACCGTCGCCGAGCCAGTAAATCGTTTCCACTCCGAGGAATTCGCGCAAGGCCCGTTCGATCTGCTCACGCGACAGATCTGGATTGCGGTTCTTGTTCAGCAAACATGCCTCGGTGGTCAGCAAAGCACCTTTGCCATCCACCTCGATCGAACCACCCTCGAGAACCATGGGATGAGCGAAACGCCGCAGACCGAGCTTGGCGGCAATTTTCGCAGGAATGCCATTGTCCGCTTTGAACTTCGGGTATTTGCCGCCCCAGGCATTGAACTGCCAATCCGTGATCGCGATTTCGCCCGTGCGATCGTTCTTCACGAAGATCGGGCCGTGATCGCGGCACCAGGCATCGTCCGTCGAATGGGCGAAAATCTCGATCCGGCTCATGTCTGCTTTCGCCCGGTCCAATTCCCGCCGGGCAACGGCATGCAACGAACGCGCAACGTTGAAGCGCACCGGTTCAAAGCGACTGATCGCAGCGGCAATCTCGGCGAATTTTGCCGGTATAGGATGGTATGCCTTGGGCCAGGTTTTCTTGCGATGCGGCCACGACAGCCAAATCGCTGCCTGCGGCTCCCATTCGGCCGGCATGCGAAATCCCAACTGCAAAGGTATTTTTTGGGCGGCCATCTTAGTCGAGAAAACGCTTTGTGAGTTCACCGTACACATCGATGCGACGGTCGCGGAGGAAAGGCCAGTGCGTGCGCGTATCGTCGATTTGCGCAAGATCGATTTCGCTGAGGATGATTTCTTCTTTGTCGACGCTGGCCTTGGCCAAAATCTCCCCACTCGTGCCCGCAACGAAACTTTGCCCCCAAAATTCAATGCCATCGCCGCCCGCCGGAGCTTCGTGACCGATGCGATTGACTGCCGCGACAAAGCAGCCATTGGCCACCGCGTGCGAACGTTGAATCGTTTCCCACGCGCCGTGTTGTTTCGCGCCAAGTGTAGCTTTTTCCCGCGGATGCCAACCAATCGCTGTGGGATAAAACAGAACCTCCGCGCCCTGCATGGCCGTGAGCCGTGCAGCCTCCGGATACCATTGATCCCAACAGATCAACACGCCGATCTTGGCGAACTTCGTTTGCCAGACCTTAAAGCCGGTGTCGCCCGGCGTGAAATAGAACTTCTCGTAGAACAGCGGATCGTCGGGGATGTGAGCTTTGCGATAACAGCCAAGCAAGGCGCCATCAGCATCAATCACCGCTGCGGTATTGTGATAAAGGCCATGCGTACGACGCTCAAAGAGCGACGCAACGATGACCACGCCGAGTTCCTTCGCCACACGTTGGAACATCTGTGTGCTCGGCCCAGGAATCGTTTCCGCCAGTTCGAAGTTTTTATAGTCCTCGCTCTGGCAGAAATATTCTGAGGCGAACAGTTCCTGCGTGCAGATGATTTGAGCACCCTGTTTCGCGGCACGCGCCACCAACGCGAGCGTTTTCTCGCGATTGGACGCCGGATCGGCGACACAGGCGTGCTGCAAGAGGCCTAAGGTGATCTTGCTCATGGTTGCGGGACGGTGTTTTGCTCGGCGACCGAGCAGACCCGTTAAAACACCACTTTGTTCAGGGGGTATTCTACGATGCCTTCCGCGCCCATGGACTTCAACAAAGGTATGATTTCGCGCACCACGTTTTCGTCGATGATCGTTTCCAGAGCGACCCATTCCGGAGAGCTGAGCGGCGAAACCGTGGGGTTACGCAACGATGGAACGGCTTTGATGATCGTTTCCAGAGACGCTTTCGGAGCGTTCATCTTCAGGCCAACTTTGCTCTGGGCTTCGAGCGCACCGATCAGCAACAGCGCAATCGTTTCGATCTTCTTGCGCTTAGCCGGGTTCGCCCAACTCGCTTTGTTGGCGATGAGCTTGGTATTGGTGTAGAGAAGCGTGTCGACGATGCGCAGCTTGTTCGCACGAAGCGAACTGCCGGTCTCTGTAATATCGACAATCGCATCGACCAGATCGGGTACCTTCACCTCGGTGGCGCCCCACGAGAACTCGACGAGGGCATTTACCTTTTTGTCCGCGAAATAGCGTTTCACGGTGTTCACCAACTCCGTGGCGACGCGTTTGCCTTCAAGATCTCGCGCGGACTTGATGGACGACGCTTCAGGAACGCACAAAACCCAGCGCGATTTCTGAACCGACGCTTTGCTGTAGATCAAGTCGCAAACCTCCACCACGTCAGATTCATTTTCTTTGATCCAATCATAACCAGTAAGGCCGCAATCAAAGAAACCGTGTTCCACATAACGACTTACCTCTTGGGCGCGTACAAAACGACCATCCAACTCCGGATCGTCGATCGCCGGTTTGTAAGAACGCGAGCTCGTGGTAATTTTCCAACCAGCTTTCGCGAAAAGATTTTTGGTAGATTCCTCAAGGCTGCCCTTGGGCAACCCGAGCATAAGAAGAGGTGTAACGTCGGGCACGAAGTCGAAAGCACACGCCGCCTCTCTTTGCTTCAAGTTTTTTCGCGCTGCAGACCAGCACAGTTCGCAAGTCATTGGCGCAAAAACTTTACACTGAAGCCGCGGTTTTTTTTGACAAATGACTGTCAATTTGTAAAAAAAGCGCCGTACCCCTCCTTATGCGTTCAGCACCAAAACCATTGATTCTGGTTGTAGAAGATGAGGAAGAGCTGGCAAAGCTCATTGCTATCCACCTCGAAGAGGCCGGGATGCAAACTCAAGTTTACAATCGTTGCGCCCATGCCCTGCGCTTCTTGAAAAGGAACTTTGCAAATCTTCTGCTTCTCGACGTCAACCTCCCCGACCAGTCAGGTTTTCAGCTTTTGGAGGAGCTCAAGAAGAGCGACATTTCAATCCCCACCATCTTTGTGACCGGCAATTCGCTGGAAACCAGCAAGGTGCGAGGTCTTGAGATGGGCGGCGACGACTACATCACCAAACCGTTTAGCTATCCCGAACTCGTCGCTCGTATCCATGCCGTGCTCCGGCGCGCTGAATCGGTAGCCGATTACAACGTGACGAAGAACGCGAAGGTCAGCGACCAGCCTTTTGATTTTTGCGGAGCGAAGATCATGCCTGATCGTCTGGAAATCGAATTCCCCAATGGAACGATTACCAAAATTGGCCGTAAGGAACTAGGTATCCTTTCCTATTTAAACGACCATCAAGGCATCGTGATCACGCGCAAAGCGCTCATTCACGCGGTGTGGGGCATTCACGCGGACGTAAAGAGCCGTTCCCTTGACCAATACATCGTTAAGGTTCGCGAGCTATTTAAAACAAACGAGCTGAGCCTCGATACGTTCCGTACCGTCCACAGCGTCGGTTATATCTTCGATCCTCAAGGCGTTTCGCAAGAAGGACGCTGAGCTTTATTTTCGTCGTCGATCTGAAAAACGCCGCATAAAGCGGCGTTTTTTATTTTTACGATGCACCGTGTCGTGAACGAAAAACTCCGCGGAACAACCAGACAATTAACACCACGTTCGTCAGCGCCATTTCCAAGGGAACGGGAGGCAATCGCCGAAAAGCAAACGCATGCCCGCAAATCGCCAAGGTCATGATCACGAAATCCCACAAGCGCACCGATTTCGCCTTCCACAAACAAAACGCCAGAGACAGCCAGACCACGAGGGCAGCGCCACCACTGGCCCAAAACAATCGCACAGCCACTTCCATCCGTGCCTCCCTAACCAACAGAACAGCGACTAACCAAAATAGCAGTTGATTGAAAAATACGAAAGCGGTGGCAAGCGCACCAACCAAGTAAGCGTTTACAGGGAATTGCCCTTTTTCGTCGATAGGCACCCTGCTCAACATCGCGCAACCTGTACAACAAAAGTAGTCACGCGACGCCTCCACCTTTCTCACTTTGAAAGGCAGTCCGCAGTAGTAACAAGTAACGCGTTCCATAATCAAATCTCGTTAAAAACGCGTCGAAAGCGTCTAGATAACCAACGTTGATCGTTATTTTCTTTTCCATACAGTCGCATAGACTCCATAAAGGCTTTTTACACTCCTAATATTTTCTCCGGTAAATACTGCGTCGTTATCAATTCGGTAGTCGATCATCAATACGGGGTTATAGTTTCCTAACAAATATTCTGACTTCCACTTATACATCGGGAATCGTTGCTCTCTATCTGCAATCGGCTTTCCAGCACTCACATCAACGAAAAACTCAGGCTGCTTGCTTTCGACATCGTTCAATACTTGCTGCTGCATCGCTAATGCATAAGGCTGGTCCTCAAACAATGAATATAAATATATAAAGCTCGTTGCTGAATGTCGTTTCGAATAGAAAAATACCTGTGGCTCCGATCCAAATACAAATACCCTATCCGACGGTTTACTATTGGACTGGATAAACTTTGATATCGGCACCAATTCATTGACGAGATTAGCAAAGTAGACGTCGTTGGCGATTTTTTCTGGTTTCTCGACAAACAGGCGCTTGCCCTCAAACGCGATAATGGCGCTCCAAAAAGCCAAGCACAAGACGATCGTCAGAACGGGACTTGGCCGGCATCTGAAAAGACGAATCGTCACACTGGAAAACAGCGAGAAAAACAGGGGGGTTATCAATGCCACCGCCGGAAGCACCTGTATCCAATAATGAGGTCGATACATCAGCCCAAGGCTTACCGCCACAATTGAAATCAGCAGAAAAAAAACCAGGCGAACTCGATTAACACCCTTATCGCTCCCACTTACCGGAATCCCCATCAGCACGACAACAACCACAGGAACACACCAAATCCAGCCGCCGCCCCAGCGCAGCATGAGGGAGCCATGTGTCACAAACATCTCGACCGCTTCAGCCCAGGTGGCACCATAATGTCGCGCGTATTGGAACGTCCAAAAAACAAACGGATCCAATGCACCCGCCCAATTCAACAAACCCACAGTAACGGCGAAGGGAGCAAATGCTCCGACTAGAAAAAGTGTCCATTGTCGTACTACTGTGGCTTGGAAAAAGCGCCATCGGTTTTCATCCAAAATTACGAATAATCCGAAAATAACATACGAAAATCCAGATTGTTTCGAAAGGTAAGCCAAGCCAGACACCGCGCCAGCGACCAAGAATTGGGCAGCGCTTTTTACCTTCATGGCTCGTAAAAGAAGAAGTGAACCCCCGCACCCTGCGAGGACCACAAAATGAGTGGCGTGCGCGGCTTGCCCCAAGAACGAGTAGCTCAGCGAAGCAGAGGCATAAACGATAGCAGCAATGCTTGCGTGAACTCTCGATCCATATATGAGAATAGCCCAGCGATATATTAACCACACTGTCGCTAGGTTCACGACAATGAGACCGTTGCGAATCCCTCGAGCGGTCTGTCCAAATACCGCCTCAATCAGAGCATAGGCCACATAAGTCCCCGGGAACTTCATGTTGGCAGCTTCTGTATAAGGCGGAATTCCCTGGAGCATTAACTGCCCCATATAAGCATACTCCCCTTCATCACGTTCTAGCGGCGATCCTCCGAGCCTCAACCTCACCACCACCACTACGGCAATTACGCATCCTAGGATCAGCAGAGACCAGCGGTCAGCTGCTGGAGCCCTACTTAACGGCGCGGGACGTCGCTCCGGGCTCTCGGAGAGAAGGCTATTAAACATGTCTCTAGATCAAATACTGTGAGGAGATAGGTAAAAGAAAATTCGGTGGGTTCTTCAAACGACAGAAATTCCAAAGTATAAAAAGCCAAATACTGAGTCGCGGCGCTCCACAGCCATCCAACCACACGGTCAAAGCCAAACTAACTCAACCAATACAGCCATCGGTTAGATCCAGAGCAATGGATCAGATATTTTCGCCGTCTTCGCCCTCGCCTTCCAAATGCTGAATAATCAGTTCCTGCATTGTGGCCAGGAAAAGATAACACATAAAAAATTTGCGTGCGGCTTCGGGCAACTGCTCGACTTCAACGTCGCCAGTCTCAAGCAACTCATCGCTGATGCCCTTGAGATATTCCTCGCGCAACCTTAACCTAACAGCCGCGCACGCCCTAACGATTGGCTCCGCGTTTTCTTCATCCAAGACGATCACGCCCGAAGAGAAAAAGTCCTGCCCGAATAGACCCAGCAGTTTTGCGATGTCTGCATTTTGGCCGCTCACCAGCTCGTCCCGCCAAAACTGACGGATATCATCGTCGATGTCGCAGAATTCGAGGGATGCCGCCAGGCTGTTCTGAAGTAAATCCGCGACTGCCTTTATGGCGTCGAGCAACGGAGCCACAACAGAGAGACTGAGCCTTACTTCAATTCGCTTCATCAATTTGTATTCCCCTTGAAAGACCAAGCCGCCTTGCAATGCACGCCGAATCGTCAGCAAAGAGGCCACGAGGCCGCTTGGTTTTACGAAACTAGCAGACAAAAAAAGGCGCCCGGCCGAAACCGGGCGCCTTGAAGTTTGTATCCGAACAACGGAGACGGCTTATTCCTTCTTGGAAGCCTCGTCGAGGATGTCGCCGAGGTTCATCATGTCGTTGCCAGCATTGCGGTTGAGCGCCTCGTAGGTGGCGGTCTCAGCAGCGAGCTGCTCGGAGCTGTAGTTGGCGGCCTTGATCGAAAGACCGAGGCGGCGTTCGTCGCGGTCAATCTTGATAACACGGGCCGTGACTTCCTGGCCGGGCTTGAGAACGTCTTTGACCTTCTCGATGCGCTCTTCGCTGATCTGCGAGATGTGCACGAGGCCGTCGATGCCGTCCTTGAGCTCCACGAAGGCGCCGAAGGAAGTGATCTTGGTGACGGTGCCCTTGACGACGTCGCCGATCTTGAAGTGGCTGTCGATGTCGGACCACGGATCGGTCGCGAGCTGCTTCATGCCGAGGCTGATGCGCTGCTGGGAAGGATCGACGTCGAGCACGATCGCGTCGACTTCGTCGCCCTTCTTGAGCATTTCGCTTGGGTGATTGACCTTGCGGGTCCAGCTCATGTCGGAGACGTGAACCATGCCGTCGATGCCCTCTTCGAGTTCGATGAAGGCGCCGTAGGTGGTCATGTTGCGAACCTTGCCCCGAACGCGAGCACCGATCGGGTAGTTGTGGCGAACCATGTCCCAAGGATTTGGTTCTAGCTGGCGGAGGCCGAGCGAGATCTTCTGCTCTTCCTTCTGGATGCCGAGAACCACCGCGTCGAGCTCTTGGCCGACCTTGAGGACTTCGGAGGGCTTCGAAATACGCTTCGTCCAGGACATCTCGGTGATGTGCACAAGGCCTTCGACACCGGGTTCGATTTCGATGAACGCACCGTAAGGAACGAGGTTGACGACCTTGCCGCGAACCTTGGCGCCGACAGGGAACTTGTGTTCGATGTCGTCCCACGGATTCTTGGTGGTCTGCTTGAGGCCGAGGGAAACGCGCTCTTTCTCGCGGTTAACCTCGATGATCATGACCTGGATTTCTTCACCCTGCTTGAGCATTTCGCTCGGGTGAGTAATACGGCCCCAGCTCATGTCGGTGATGTGGAGCAGGCCGTCCATGCCGTCGAGATCGATGAACGCGCCGAAGTCGGTGATGTTCTTCACGACGCCCTTGCGGACCTGGCCGGGCTGAATTGTATCCAACAAAGCACGACGTTTGTCGGTGCGCTGCTGTTCGATCAGCTCGCGGCGGGAAAGGACGATGTTCTTGCGATCGAGATTGATCTTGAGAACCTTGAAGTCGTAGGTCTGGCCCACGTACTGGTCGAGGTTCTTGGGGGGCTGCACGTCGATGTGCGAAGCCGGGAGGAAAGAATCGACGCCGATCGAAACGATCAGGCCGCCTTTGACCTTGGCCTTCACGCGACCCGCGGCGATGGAGCCTTCGGGGAAACGTGTGAGGATGTTGTCCCAATTCTTTTTCTGCTCGGCCTTGTCGAACGAGAGAATGGGCGCGCCGCCCTTGTCTTCGAGCTTCTCGACGTAAACGTCGATTTGGGAGCCGATCTGAAGTTCGCCGAGATCGATGAACTCGTGGGCAGGGATGACGCCTTCGGATTTACCGCCGATGTCGACGACAACTTCGTTCTGGCGGATTTCGGTGATGGTGCCCGGGACGATGGAACCTTCCTTCAACTTATCGAAGGAGGACTGCGCGAGCAGTTCTTGCATTACTGAACTCATGTTAACGATGCGAAATGCCGGGGCTCTTGCTCCGAGTCTTCGACCTTCCGCGTTTGACCCGTGAGGGTCTGGGTTGATGGTTAACTGACGTGTGAAGCCAACGGAGCAATGCGGCACGTTGGCGAAAAGGAAAGAACAGCCGCAAACCACCAGCGTCTCGAAGCGTTTTGCCCTCCGCAAGAGGAAAAACCGGAATTTTACCCGTGGATGCGGGTCGTTGGGCCATACCGTTCTACGCCTTCTACCCTCTCCCCAACAATTGCTTACGGCTAAGAATTAGGCGAGCGCGCCGGCTGCCCGGACCACCAAAATGGGTATTCCGGTGTTATGCCGCACCTTTTCAATGGTGCTTCCATGGATCAAATCTCCGAGCAGCTTGTGCCCGTGGGAAGTCATGGCGATGAGATCGCAACCTTTGGCCACGCTGATCTTCAAAATCTCTTGAGGCGGGTTTCCCAAAGCCAAAACGGTTTCGACTCGAAGCCCCTTCTCTCGAAGCAGGCACGCGGTATTCTCAAGATAAGCGCGATCCGCCTTCATTTCGGCTGACTCCGCCAGCTTCAATTGGTCGAAATTTCGCGCCGCCCAACCATCAGCTACATGTAAAAGCAACAACTCGGCACCGACAATTTTAGCCAACTCCGACACGTGCGGCAGGAGCGACGTGTCAGCTTTGTCGTTTTCCAACGCGACTAATATCCGGCGATACATTGGGGAACGGGTTTAGACTAGTGAGTGCCCCCGATAAAATCGAGGAGGAGTTTCGCGTTTAAGCCCACAATGAGTGCGGTGGTCGCCCAAGCGAGTACCTTCACCCACGTAGGGTTGACGAATTGGCCCATCTTTTTGCGGTCGCTCGTGAACATAACCAGCGGAATGACTGCAAACGGCAACTGCAGGCTCAACACCACCTGGCTCAGAACCAACAACTTGGCCGTACCACTTTCGCCGTAGAGGGCGGTGACGATCACCGCCGGCACAATGGCCAACAAACGCGTGATCAGTCGGCGCAACCAAGGTCGCAGTCGCAAGTTTAAGAAGCCTTCCATAACGATCTGGCCAGCCAGCGTGCCTGTGAGCGTGGAATTTTGACCGGAAGCCAACAGGGCCAGCGCAAATAAAGTGCTGGCGACACCGACACCCAGCATCGGCGAAAGCAGTTTGTACGCATCCTGAATCTCCGCCACATCATGGCGGCCTTGCGTGTGAAACGTCGCGGCTGCGACGATCAAAATAGCTCCGTTGATAAACAGCGCCATCATCAGCGCAATCGTGGAGTCCAGCGTCGCAAACCGAATCGCTTCGGCTTTGCCGGTGGCATTTTGTTCGTACTTGCGCGTTTGAACGATTGACGAGTGCAAATACAGATTGTGCGGCATCACCGTCGCCCCCAAAATGCCGATCGCGACATAGAGCATCGCTGGATTTTTGATGATCTCAGCGGTGGGCAAAAAACCGCCCAGCACGTCGGCGACGGCAGGCTTCGAGAAGAGAATCTCCAGGCCAAAACACACCGCGATCACAGCCATCAAAGCCACGACCATGGCTTCCAGTACACGAAATCCTTTGTGCGCGAGATACAGCACGAGAACCACATCGAGCGCGGTCAGGCACACACCCCAAACGAGCGGAATGCCAAAAAGTAGATTCAACGCGATGGCCGTACCAATCACCTCCGCCAAATCGCAGGCACAAATCGCTACTTCACAGAGCAACCACAATCCCATCGCCACTGGCTTCGAATAATGAGCGCGGCAGGCCTGCGCGAGGTCGTGTCCGGTGACGATGCCCAGTTTTGCGCAGAGCGACTGCAGGAGAATCGCCATGAGGTTCGAAAGCAAAATGACGCTCAAAAGCGTGTATCCAAATTGCGAGCCGCCCGCGATGTCTGTGGCCCAGTTGCCGGGATCCATATAACCGACAGCGACAAGGTAGCCGGGACCTGAAAACGCCAGGAGCTTCCGCCAGAAGCCGACGGACTTCGGCACCGATATGGAGCCATGAACCTCCGGCAACGACCGCGTTTCCGAGGGCTGTGCCGCGGAAGGCGCGGCGAAGGCCGGCACTCCCGCCGCAGACTCGGGCGACTTCAGGTCGGATTTATCTAGCCTCATATTAATTTTGTAGCACTAGCTACATTTTAATTCGGCATTGTCAAGTGACAGCCGCTCATTCTCATCGAGCCATGCCCCGCGCGTCCTCACAGCCGGCCAAAGCACCCGCTGCTTCCAAGCTTTCGCTCAGCGATCCTCAGCGAACGCGCAACGAGCACGCGCAGGAAACGGCACAGGATTACGTCGAGATGATTGCCAAGCTGATCGACGAAACCGGCGAAGCACGCGTCACAGATTTGGCGCGGCAGTTGAAAGTGACGCACGTAACGGTGAACCGCACGATCCAGCGGCTGCGACGCGACGGTTTGGTGACAGCCCTGCCCTATCGCTCAATTTTTCTCACAGACTCGGGGCGAAAACTTTCCGAAGAAGCACGTCAGCGGCACGAGATCGTCGCCGCATTTTTGGAATCACTGGGGATTCCGGCCGATATCGCGCAAGCTGACGCCGAGGGCATCGAGCATCACGTGAGCAAAGAAACGCTGAGCGCCTTCGTTCGTCACCTCAAACGCAGCGGCGGCACACGCGCAAAATAGCGGCGTTCAGCGTCGCACGCTTGGGATAGACAGACACACCGCTCTGTAGATTGGCTACAGGCCAAGCAAAACGTCTGGTCGTATAAACAGAGCAGCCGGGCTTTTAAGCCCGGCTGCACATAACTAACCACCCACTAGCCACTACACACCCTCAGCGAAAGCCTCAAGGTGTGGGTCCCAGCGACCAAAGTCTTAAAACGCGTACGAGATGGTGCTCTTCCACGTACGAGGTGTGCCAGCCACCAGCGAACTACGGCTGCCGGCAGCGAGGATGTAATCTTCATCCGTGAGATTCATGATCGTAGCGGACAACGACCAGTGCTGAATCTTGTAGCTGAAGCCCAGGTTCATGAGCGTACGAGCGCCAACGACGAACGAAGGCTGAATTGGAACCGGCGTGCCACCACGCAGAACAGTGAACCCGCTTACGTTTTCACCGGCGACATCACCTTTGTAGTCGATGCCGAAGTTCACTCCAAAGCCCTTCAAAGCGCCGTCCAGGAATTTGTAATCGACATAGGCGCCGTAAGAGCGATCTGGGATGCCGCGCACGCGGGCGTCTGTAACCGGTTGACGAACTTTGAGGTCGGTAACGTTGCCCAACACCGTGAGGTTTTTCGTCACAGCATAGTTGGCCTCGAATTCCCAACCTTTCGACTTAAGGTTCAAGTAGAGCGGTGGCAGAGCGTTCGCAGCCGCGACACTCGCTGGATCGCCGAGAGACAACAAGCGATAGTACTCGCTGTTGGTTGTGGCGACATTCTGCTGGGCGATGTCGAAGTGAGCAAACGATGTGTTCAGGCGTCCACCGAAGAACGACGTCTTGAAGCCGAATTCTTTCTGCCCACCCACAGCGAGAGGCGTGCCCGGGTTGGTGTTACCCGCTTGGAGAGAGCCCGGCATCGAGGCGCCGGTGGTGTTGCGGCTATAGAAAAGCGATACCTGCTTGATCGGTTTCACGAGAACGCCGAAAGAGGTGGCGTTGCTGGTGACGGTGAAATCAGGATTGATGATCGTCACACCGGACGGTGTGTTCGGCAGCGTATACGCAACGGACCCGTTGTTGTCTACGCGGGAGAGTTCGCCAAAGAAACGAGAGACACCGCCAGAGACTTGGATGCGATCGCCCCAGAGATCGAGTTTTTCGTAAATGAATGTCTGAAAATCCTTCTGCAGACCGGTTTTGTCCGTACCACCGGAGCCGCCAAACGGTCCGGGAACGATCGCTACGTAGTTGTACGCAGGATACGTGATAGATGCCAGGTTGTTGGCGGGCACGTTAGGCCGCGCTGCCCCCGCCCACGACTGGAAATGCACGCGAGATACGTTGGCCGCCACCCCGCCGATCGTGGTCGACTTGAACCACTCTCCTTGGAACTGCGCAGCATAGTCGTTCTTCAGATGGGCTTCAGTGTACTCAAGGTCGACTTTACCGTTGTTACGAGTGTAGACCCAGCTGGAGGGATCAGGAACTCCGACATTCGTGCCGGTGAGAACCACTGTGCCTGTCGTATCGTTGTTGTAGGCCGACGTGTTCCAGACGATACCCGGCTCAAAATGACCCGTGCGCGGGTTGACGCTGCCCGGAATGTTTTGGAGCGTGCCCGTTCCGTCGAGGTACTTCAGGCCGGCCGAGGTGCCGCCGACATCGCGACGCCACACGTGGTTGACCATGAAGTTCAACCGGGACGTTACGTGATCGTTCAAAGTCGAAAGCAGCTCAGCCGTCGCACGCGCGGTCTCTCGCTTGCGGCTGTCTGTCTCGTTGCCGAACTGCCAGTCACGCGGCAAACCACGAGCGATCTTAGCTTCGCCGCCGTAACCGATCGACGGATCGATCTGAAGGCCGCCGAGGTTGGTTTCGCGGTTCAATACAAAGTCAGCTTTTAGAGTGAGCTTATGGTTTTGAGAAATCTGATAGGAAAAAGACGGTGAAATCTCAAAGCCACGCCGGAACTGATCTTTAATATAAAACTCGCTATCCCAATATGCGGCGATGAGGCGGGCGGCCATCTTGCCGTCTTTCGTGAGCACACGATTCACGTCGAACCATATGTCACGCCCCATGTCGGGTGAAAAATCCAAAGTGACGCTCGCTGCGTTCTTCGCCATCGGAGATTTGGTGATAGGATTGATCACACCACCGGGACTGCCACCGGGCACCAGAATGGCGTTAGGGCCTTTGAGCACTTCAAGTCGCTCAATATTATACGGCGCCTGGGACATGCTGTAGCCGTCAGCACCCGAGATGTTGGTGCCGTCAACAAACTCCGCCGATACCATGAATCCACGGATTGAATACCGATCGCCGCCGAACGGCAGAGTGGATTCCTGTACGGGCGTCACA
Organism: Nibricoccus sp.; assembly: GCA_047600805.1. Classification (GTDB taxonomy): domain Bacteria; phylum Verrucomicrobiota; class Verrucomicrobiia; order Opitutales; family Opitutaceae; genus JADKHC01. The sequence continues at coordinate 1,086,798 of JASGKG010000001.1, read as the reverse complement.
TACTTGGCAGTATCAAGCATGCGGTTGCCTTTGGTGTCTTCCATCAGCTCTTTTGGAATGACGGATATAGTCTGCGGAATATCGATAATCGGAGTAGCAACACGCGAAGCCGACAGCGCCTGTTGCGATTGATAACGATTTACGGCGTCTGCCGTGATTTCGAATTTAGGCAGAGAGATCGTTTCGTCATCGTTCGGCGTTGCTGCAGGTGTCGATGTGTTCTGTGCGAATGTCAGATTGCCTGCAGTGCACACAAGGGCAGCAAGCGCTGCGACCAGTGCACGGCTGGCGTTTTTATACGGGTTTGTAGGAATCATAGGTTTGGGTGTGGATCTGAACAAATTTTAGATCTTTTGTGTAGTTTTCCAATGCGCCGCCGTGACAGACGGTGAACAGCTAGGTGGAGGAGCCGGGTACAGAAGCGGAGTCGCGATAATCTTCTGGAGCAGTGGGGGTGTGGGTATGCAGACATACAGAAAAAGGTTGCATTCGTTTCGCCACTCACTGGAGTGCCGAACAGTTCGGCATGGCTCGTCCCCCCACCATCAGATCTCTCGCGAACGAACTGCATTTGTCGCCGACCACGGTGTCCGACGCGCTGCGTGGACATGGGCGCGTGGATCCCGAGACGGCGCGCCGCGTGATCGAAGCCGCAGAACGTGTTGGCTATAAACTCAACCCGCTTACGAGCGTTTTGATGTCCGGCCTTCGCCGTTCGCAAGGGGCCGTTTTCCGAGGAACGCTCGCCGCGGTGGATATCAGCGAGCCGAGCAAACCGCACGGACCTTTTCCTCGGCAGATTCTGGCTGGCGCGCGCCGCCGCGGCGAAGAACTCGGCTTCACGATCGAGGAATATCTCGTCGGCGAGGCCGCGTTGTCGTACCACCGTCTAGAGACAATTTTAAAATCCCGCGGCACGCGGGGAATCATGATTTTGCCGGCGTGGGAAGCGCCGGATCTTTCAACGCTCGACTGGCCCAACTTCGCGGGAATCTACACCGACTGCGTGATCGAACACCCACCGCTTCACGCGATTTGCCCGGATCACTATCGTTCGATGACCGACCTGCTTGAGCGGTTGCTACAACGCGGTTACAAGCGGCCGGGCCTGATACTGGAAAAAGGCCGTGACGATCGTTTGAAGCTTCGGCACAGCGCAGCCTTTCGCGCCTTTGTTCTCAGCCACAACCTCCCCGACCCAGTTCCCGTGCTCTTTGCGGATAATTACGTGAAGGAGGAGTTCTGTCCGTGGTTCAAAGCACACAAGCCCGACGTCGTTCTCGGGCACTACGACATTGCGATGGACTGGATGGAGTCCTGCGGCGCACGCATTCCCGACAAGCACGGTTATGTCTGTCTCAACGCGCTAAATCGCACACGACCCTGCGCAGCGATCGATCTTCAGCCGCGCGTCTTGGGAGCACGCGCAGTTGAGCTCGTGATCGGCCAATTACAACGAAACGAGTACGGCTGTCCCGACTGGCCGACGACCACGACACTTCATGCGCGCTGGGAAGAAGGTCCTTCGTTGCGGCCCGTGGAAGCGCCGCCTGTGCGGTCGGCCCAAAAGCCTACGCGCTCACGGTAGCCACGGGAATTTCCGAGCTTCGGGACGGCGTTTTTCGCGCTGCGCCCGGTGAAATTCCTTCGCCTCGTCCGTCATGTAATAGAGAAGCGTGGCGTTGCCGGCCAATTCCTGCAGGCCGGATTGTCCGTCAACATCGGCGTTAAAAGCGCTCTTCAGGCAGCGAATCGCCAGCGGGCTGTGCCCAAGGATTTCGCGGGCCCATTTCACGCCTTCGGCCTCAAGTTCGGCGACAGGAACCACCGTATTCACCAGACCCATTTCGAGCGCCTGCTGCGCGTTGTATTGGCGGCACAAATACCAAATCTCACGGGCCTTTTTCTGCCCCACAATGCGCGCAAGGTAACTGGAGCCGAAGCCACCGTCGAAGCTGCCCATCTTGGGGCCGACTTGGCCGAAAATGCCGTTGTCCGCAGCGATCGTCAGGTCGCAGACCAGATGCAAAACATGCCCGCCACCAATCGCGTACCCCGCGACAAGCGCGATGACGACCTTCGGCATCGAGCGGATGAGCTTCTGTACGTCGAGGATATTGAGGCGGGGAACGCCGTCGCCGCCGACGTAGCCTGCGTGGCCGCGCACGCTTTGGTCGCCGCCGGAGCAGAAGGCGTATTTGCCGTCTTTGTGCGGACCAGCGCCGGTCAACAAAACCACACCGACAGATTGATCCTCGCGCGCATCAATGAGAGCGTTGTAAAGTTCGAAAGCCGTTTCGGGACGGAACGCGTTGCGTTTTTCCGGCCGGTTGATGGTGATTTTCGCGATGCCGTCGGCCTTGTGATAGAGGATGTCGGTGTAGTTGCCCGTGCTTTTCCAGTTGGGTAAAGTCATGATCTTTGAAGCGGAAAAGGCGTCCGAATGAGACGCAAGCTCGCATTGCAATCAATTTTTCATGGCCGCCACAAAGGGCTTGGACTAAGCCCTTAGATTTCAGTAAGTCAGCATCTTCCATGTCCACTCCCGAGTCTGACCAACCGAAGCGGCCCGCGCATCTCGCCCTTACCCTGGCTGCCTTGGGCGTCGTATTCGGAGACATCGGCACCAGCCCGCTTTACACGATGAGCGAGTGCCTCAAGCACACGTCATCGGCGGTGACCCATGCGGAGGGCGTGCTCGGCGTGCTCTCGCTTATCTTTTGGGCGCTGATGTTTGAAGTGTCTTTTAAATACCTGCTCTTCGTCATGCGCGCGGACAACCGTGGCGAAGGCGGAATTTTTGCTTTGCTCGCTCTGGCCATGCCGAAGGCTGCAAAAAAGGGCGTCGGCATCACGACCATCATTATTCTTGCCGGCGCCGCCCTCCTGTACGGCGACGGTGTGATCACGCCGGCGATCTCAGTGCTCGGTGCCGCAGAGGGTTTCGGCAGTCTCAATCCACATATGAAGGACTGGGTCCTGCCGGTGGCCGTGGTTATTTTAGCTGCTCTTTTCCTCGTTCAGAAGTCGGGAACGCACGCGATCGGCCGGATATTTGGTCCTGTCATGCTGTTGTGGTTCGGCGCACTGGCGGCTCTCGGCGTCTGGCACATTTTCGAAGCGCCAGAAGTGTTCCGCGCGGTCAATCCCCTGCTCGGCCTCAACTTCCTGTTTTCGAATCCCGGCGACGCCACAGCGATCCTGGGTTCGTTGGTGCTGTGTATTACCGGTGCCGAAGCGCTCTATGCCGATATGGGCCATTTTGGTCGACGCTACATCACTCGCGCGTGGATCGCGGTCGTGTGCCCCGGGCTGGTGTTGAACTACTTTGGCCAGGGCGCGTGGGCGCTTTCACACCCGGGCAGCACGGCCAACCCGTTTTTCGAACTCGCGCCGTTCGGCCCGATGCGCGTCGGACTGGTGATCCTTTCGATTGCCGCGGCGATCATCGCCAGCCAAGCCCTGATTTCCGGAACGTTTTCGCTGACGCGCCAGGCCATCCAGCTCGGCTATTTTCCTCGTCTCAAAATCGCTCACACCAACGCTGAACACGCCGGACAAATTTATCTGCCGTTCATAAATTGGGCGCTGGCGATCTGCACCATTTGGGTGGTCTTCACGTTCAAATCCGTTTCAGGCCTCGCCGCCGCATACGGTATCGCAGTGACGGGCACGATGGCGATCACGTCGTTTGCATTCTTCCGCGTCACCCGCATTTGCTGGAAATGGCCGCTGTGGAAATCGCTGCTGCTCGTATGCACGTTCTTGGTTTTTGATGCGGCGCTCCTCTATTCGAATGCCCACAAGATTCCCGGTGGCGGATGGTTGCCGATTGCCATCGGCGCGATCGTGCTCGCCATCATGCACACGTGGAAAACCGGAAAGAACGAAATCGTCCGCCGCGTTTACGGCAACGAAGTCACCGAAGACGAGCTCGTCTCCATCGTCAAAAGTCCGCGCATCGCGCGTGTTTCGGGCAGCGCCGTTTTCATGGCCGGAAACCCACACGGCACTCCCCTCGCATTGCTCCATCACTTGAAGGCGAATAAGAGTCTTCAGCAGACAGTCGTGCTGTTGAGCGTGATCACCGAGGAGGTGCCGGTCGTGCCCGGCGAAGAGCGGCTCGATCTGAAGCACATCGGCGAGGGTGTCTGGCGCGCCGTCGGGCGCTACGGCTACATGGAATCTCCGGACTGCGCGATGTTGATGGACATGATCCGCGAACGCGGCTGCGCGATCAAACCACGCGAAACCACCTATTACTTCAATCGAGAGATGGTCGTGAGCGGCGGCGAAGCGCAAATGTGGGAATGGGAAAAAGGCTTTTACGCGTTCCTCAGCCGCAATGCCCGCCCGGCAAAGGACTATTACAAAATCCCGCCCACCCAGATCATCGAACTGGGCCTGCCGATCCAGTTGTAACCGCTAGCTGCCCATGGCCGATTTCACCTTGCGTCCCATGACGATCGCCGACTACGAGGCGGCTTATGCGCTTTGGGCGAAGACAGAGGGCATGGGCCTCGGCGAATCAGACACACGCGAAGCAATCACCTTCTTCCTCGACCGAAACCCTGGTTTGAGCCAGGTCGCCTGCGACGCCAGCGGCTCGTTGCTCGCCACGGTCCTCTGCGGGCACGACGGTCGCCGCGGCTACTTGCACCACCTTGCCGTCACTCCAGCGCACCGGAAAAAGGGCATTGGTCGTGCACTGGTGAATACCTGCTTGGACAAGCTCGCCGCGCTAAAAATCGCGAAGTGCAATCTCTTCCTGATGGCTGCCAACAAGGCTGGCCGTGAATTCTGGTTGCACGAACGCTGGACCGCACGGGAAGACATCGTCTTGGTTCAGAAAACGCTGATCCCGGAAAAGAAGGTCTGCTGTAAAACCTGCTGAGCAGCCTGGCTTTCGTAGCGAACTGCCGAGAACAGCACGGAATCCACCGCGCGGCCTGTAAGGAACCCCTTTTCACCGGAATTCCTCCGAATACACGCGCGGGTAATTTTCCGACCGCCGAAAACTCGATTTCACGCGAATCCTCAGCCCAGTTAAAAGGGTTCGTCGCTCTCAAGAGCCGTGCTTCGTCGCAACGCCTCCTCGTCGGCAGCTTGCGGCTGCTCGTTTCGTTTAATCCAGAATAAATACACACCAAGGTCCAACTTCACATGTCCATTTTGACAAAAGCCGAGCATGCGCCGTGCAAAACCGGCATTCCCGGGCTCGACGATATCCTCAACGGCGGACTTCCGCGAAATCGGCTCTACTTGATTCTCGGCGATCCAGGCGTTGGCAAAACCACGCTCGGTCTCCAATTCCTTCTCGAAGGGCATCGAACGGGGGAAACGGTGCTCTATGTCACTTTGTCCGAAACCAAGGATGAATTGGAACAAGTCGCGTCGTCGCACGGCTGGAGTTTGTCCGATCTGCACGTCTTCGAACTCTCGGCTCTCGAAGCGCAGATAAAGGAGGAAACCGACAGCAGTTTCTTCAGTCCTTCCGAGGTCGAACTACACCGCACCACTAAGATGCTGTTATCCGAAGTCGAGCGCGTAAAGCCAGACCGCGTGGTGTTCGATTCTCTCTCGGAATTGCGGCTCTTGTCGGAGACGCCTCTGCGTTACCGGCGGCAGGTGCTGCACCTGAAACAATTTTTCATCGGACGAAAATGTACGGCATTGATGCTCGACGACCACACGGCAGATGGGGTCGTGGACGAACAGGTTGCCAGTATCGCTCACGGTGTCATCTTGCTGCTGAAAAATGCCCCGAGCTACGGGGTCACACGCCGTCATTTACGCGTTGAAAAGATCCGTGGAGTTCGGTTTCGCGAGGGCACTCACGACATTCTGCTCCGCACGGGCGGGCTCATCGTTTTTCCCCGCCTCATCGCCTCCGAGCACCATACAACCTTCAATAGCAAGCCGGTCACGTCCAGTATTGAGAATTTGGATAGCCTTCTCGGCGGCGGCCTGGACCCTGGCACAAACACGATTTTTATGGGCCCGTCCGGAACGGGAAAATCATCACTCGCGCTCCACTTCGCCGCAGCTGCCGCGCATCGGGGAGAGCGCGTGCTCTATTTCACTTTCGACGAGGTGCTCCACACGTTGTTGACTCGTGCCGGCGGACTAGGGCTGCCGATCGAGCGCTTCGCCCGCGAAAAGAAGATCGAAATACATCAGATCGATCCTGCGGAGATTTCCCCCGGAGAGCTCGCCTTCACTGTTAAACAAAAGGTTCAGCATGAGGGCACGCGGATGGTCATCATCGATAGTCTCAATGGCTTGTTTCATGCGATGCCTGACGAGAGGCATTTAGTCCTCCAGCTTCACGAGCTGTTCGCGTTCCTCAACCAACAAGGCGTTCTCACCCTCGGCGTCCTGGCGCAACAAGGCGTCGTCGGCACTGTGCAGTCTCCCGTCGATCTTACGTATCTCGCAGATGCCGTCGTTTTCTTGCGGTACTTCGAGTTGAAGGGAGAAGTGCGGCAGGTGATTTCCGTGATTAAAAAACGCAGTGGCCGCCATGAACGAACCATTCGGGAACTCACAATGGGAAGCGAGGGTGTCCGCGTCGGCCCCCCACTCACCGGACTCACCGGTGTTCTCACCGGCTGTCCCCAAATCAACGACGCCGGTCGGCCGTAGGTACTCCCATGACTCCACCCGATCCACTCCATGGAACCTGGCCGAGGGAAATTCCCCCGGAAGTGCGGGAGCGGATCCTCGTGCTGGCGCCGACTGCGAACGACTCGCGTCTCACACGCACCTTCCTCACCGATGCCGGCTTCAAGTCGATCGTCGTAAGCAGTATCGCTGAGCTCTGTGCAAAGACGCTCGAAGGTTGCGGCGCCATTCTCGTCGCGGAAGAGGCTCTCACGTCCGCCAGCGCCGAACGGTTGTTCGGCTTGCTCAAAACGCAGCCGCCTTGGTCGGACTTGCCGGTCACCGTCGTCTCAAGTCGAACCTCTCAGGGCCAACGACAAGCCGAACGTCTTTCTACCGCCACAAACGTCAATATTTCCCTCCTCGAGCGTCCTTTCCGGCCCGACACGTTGGTCAGAATGATCGAAGTGGCGTTGCGGTCGCGCCGCCGACAATACGAGGTGCAAAGGCTTCTCAAGGACGTCGTCGAGGCCCGTGATACCGCTCAGCGCGCCAGCCAGGCTAAGGATGAATTTCTCGCTGCTCTCTCCCACGAGCTCCGCACTCCTTTGAATCCTGCGCTCCTGCTCGCCACGGATGCCGCCTCTGACGCGTCGTTGCCCGAACGGGTTCGTTCCGATTTTGAACAGATCGCGCGCAACGTCGCGCTCGAGGCTCAGCTCATCGACGACCTTCTCGACCTCACTCGAATCACTCACGACAAGCTGAAGCTCGATCTGCACCGCCTCGACGCGCACGATGCCATTCGAGCCGCCTTTGCGACGACGGAAGCGGAAATGATCCAAAAGAAGCTGAATGTGAAATCCACCTTGGCCGCATATCGATCGATGATTCTGGGAGACCTCACTCGCTTGCAGCAGGTGTTTTGGAACGTGATCAAAAACGCGACGAAATTCACCGCACCGGCCGGCCATATCTGGATCGAGACGTTCAATCGCGATTCCGCCCTCGTCGTACGCATAGCCGACGACGGTGCGGGAATGGAGTCCGCGGACTTAACGCGAATCTTCGATGCGTTTGCCCAAGGGAGAAACGTTGCTGCCGGTGGTCATCGGTTCGGTGGTCTCGGACTCGGACTCGCAATCTCTCGGAAGCTCGTGGAACTCCACCACGGCACCATCACGGCACACAGCGACGGTCCGGGAACTGGCGCGTCGTTTGTTCTTACATTTCCGCTCGCGGCTGCAGAACCCATCGAACCCGAACCGAACACCCCCGCCGTGGTGCACGCGCCTTGCGGCGGAAACAAAAAGCTTCTCGTGGTCGAAGATCATGGCCCCACACGAACGTCGCTCGCACAGCTCCTCCGGCGTCGCGGTTACGAGGTTTCTTTCGCCTCCACGCTGGCCGAAGCGCGCACCCAGCTGGAAACGCAAACCTTCGATATCGTCCTCTCCGATCTCGGGCTTCCCGACGGCCATGGTTACGATCTGATGGATCTTCTTCGCTCGCACCCTGCCCTTCACGCCATCGCACTCTCCGGTTACGGCACCGAGGGCGACATCGCCCGCAGCTACGCCGCTGGATTCAAGGCCCATTTGACAAAACCGATCGGCGTCCAGGCCCTTGAGGCGGCTCTCGGTGCTATTTCAACCGAGCAGGCCGGGTCCGAAAGCGCTCACCCCGTCGAAGCCGTGACTTTATCCCGTTAATGAGTTCGTCTCAGCAAGAACTCAGCACATACCCGAGACAACGCCCAGAGACAATCGTCTAGACGAAGAGCCGCCCGGCGCGCCTACTTCATTCCACGAAAATACACGGGCACTTGCATCCTCGCCGAAACAGCTTTCCCGTTTTTCACACCCGGTGTGAAGCGCCACTGGACCACCGCGTCCGTCACCGCCTTCGCCATTTCGGGATGGGTGGCATCGAGGATTTTTATGTTCGTGGGAACTCCGCTGGGGTCCACGACAAACTCAGCCATAACCGAACCTTTTGCTCCCACTATGTCCAGGCCCGCCGGGAAAACCGGGCTGGTGGAGCTCACCAGCACGGGCTGACGGGAATTCTGATCTGTGCTTTGAGCGGCTTTGTAGGCTGAGAAGTCTTCGTACTTCGCCTTGGCGGCCACCGCGATCGCGTTTTTCAAGCTGCTGCCCGACTGAACCAATCCATAGGCATATTTGCAGCGCCAGTCATTCGCCTCGGCGCCTTTCGCCAGCCACTCTATGCCCGCTTGATCCTCGCGCGTGAACATATAGGTCATGGCCACGCCGAACGCAGTTTGTTTGTTGCCTTGTTCGTACGCCTGGACAGCGAGTTGTCGCACGTTTAAAACGTCCTCCTTGGACTGCGGCCGTTTCTTCATCGCAGCCCGCAACAATTCGGCCGAGGCCCTGGCGTTCTGCTGCGCTTCGGCCGCGAGCAGATTGTCTGTGGCTTCTTTCGCCACGTCTTGGGTCACGGCGGGTGACGCAAACAATTTCGAGGTCAACAAAAGGCGCGCCAAATCCACCTGGGCTCCCGACAAACCACTCGCCGCCGCCAAGCGCGCCCATTCGAGCGCTTTCTGTTCGTCTTTCGGCACGCCAATGCCGTCGCGATAAAGCCGCGCCATGAGCTGCTGAGCGTTGGCAGAACCTTTCTCTGCGGCCCGTCGAATGCAGTCCACTGCTCCGGACAAATCCGAATCCAGCGTCGTCACGCCTTTGAGGAACAAGGCTTCCACGCTTCCTGCCCGCAGTCCTTTCTCGATGTATTCCGCGGCCACTTTGCGATCCGGAGGCGTCGCTTCGCCCGTGATGTACATGAGCGCCGCCGCAGCATAGGCATCTACATAACCGGCCTCTCCTGCTTTCTCGTAAAAACTACGCGCGGCCGACACGTCAACTTCGCCGCCGATTCCTCCCTCCGCATAAAAGCCCGATCGAAAGAGTGCTTCCGCGTGCCCGAGCTTGGCCGCCGCCGAAAACGCCGCCCTCGCCTGTTCCAGCTCTCGTTTGGCTTCATGCTCCAACCCGCGTTGGTAAAGCGCTTTTGCCTCCGCCAACTGGTTTGCGTCCGCTTTCCCACTGCCTTCGGCACCCGCGGCATTCCCCGCCTTTCCGTTCATCCCGATCGACGCGTCGGCACCGGCCTGCTTCGCGTCCGTGGCGGCCTGGGTTGCGGCGCTTTCCGAAGCATTTGATTTCCCCCACTTCCAATACGCAGCCAGGGCGATCGCCACCGCGAGGGCTATCCACAGAGACAAAACAACAACATTGGAGAGCGAGCGCGGCTGCCGGCTCGGTGCGTAGTGAAATTTCTGCGGGGTCATCGAAAGAAAGCAAAACAGCTAAAGGGCGCGAGGTTGCTTGGCCTCAGGGGAAAAGACCCGCAACAAATACCCGTGAGCAGCGGAGTTTCAATCCTGTCCTCAGCCCTATTCGCGTTCTTTGTGCTTCAGCACCGACTTGGCGAATTTTCCAAACGCCCGGTCCTTCTTCCGCCGTTCGACATACGACATTTGGTGAAACGCCGTTTCTTTTCTCAACTTGAGGAAATGATCGTAATGCTCGCGATCGATTTCGCCGTTTTCCAACGCCTCAAGCACCGCGCAACCGGGTTCGTTGGTATGCGTGCAATCGCCGAATCTGCACCGTGACGCAAACTCCCCGATGTCGCCAAAGCCCGAGCTCAACGCGCTCTCATCGCCCATCACGCCAAACTCGCGCATGCCGGGATTGTCGATCACCAACGCACCGCTTGGCAGAACCAGCAGTTCCCGCCTAACGGTCGTATGGCGTCCTTCACCGGTGCCGCTGACGTCGCCGGTTTCAACCACGCCACGGCCCACCAGTTCATTGATCAGGGTGCTTTTACCCACGCCGGACGAACCGACAAAGCAGTAGGTCCGGCCTGGCAGTAGTTGACGTTTCAATACGTCCACGCCTTCGCGCGTCACGTTGCTCAGGGTCAGCACGGGCGCCTTGATGCCTGCGTCGCGAATCTGCGTCAGCTGCGACGCCAACTCCTCCGCGCTCACCAGGTCCGTTTTCGTCAAGAGAATGTTCGGCTCCGCACCGCCGTCCGCAACCATCACCAGATACCGTTCAAGTCGCTTGAGGTTGAAATCAAAATGGCACGACTGCACGACCATCACAGCGTCGATGTTTGCCCCTATCATCTGGTAGTCGAGCGCGCGGCCGACCGCTTTTCGCCGAAGCGACGTCTTTCTTTCGAACAGCGACTGCACCACTCCGAAATCCGGATGCTTCTCCACCGAGACCCAGTCGCCAACGCACGGATATTCCTCCGCGAGTTGGTGCGCGTAACGATAGCCACCCGACAGCTTCCCGGGAAACGCGCCGTTTTCATCGAGCAGGAGAAACTGCTCGCGATCCACCGCCGCCACGCGTGCTGCGGTTTCGCCCGGCTGACACCGAACCTTGGCATATGCTTCAAACGACGCATTCCAGCCCAGCGAAGCCAGGCGCTGTTCTCGATCTGTCATGCTGCCTACATATCACAAGAAATCGTTCACGCTACGCAAAAACGCACTCCCGTGTCTCGCTACACGCGACGTGACGAAGCCCCTGAGGTGGAGCGGGCACTCCGTGCACGCTGGTTAGCTGCATCCGACGTAAAACATTTATATATCAACGGCTCGGCCGGCACTTTGGTTCGGTTCGTCTGTCCGCGGCCACTCCACACTTGCAGGGAGACGCTGAGCTTTGTCGGGACTGGACGGCTCGGCGAGCTCACCAAGCTCCTCCGCCTAGCCATTTTTCACCGATAAACTTTTATATGAGAACAACGCTCACTCTGTCGCTCCGCATGGCAGCCACGCTGTGTCTGTTCGCGAGTCTCTTCTGCTTCGCCGACTACGTTCCCACCGACACGATGCGATTCACGACGTGGAATCCGGGCCTCAACTCCAAAGCCGGCATTCCGTCGCGCACGACGATCTACCGAACCATTGAAGCGTCAACGTATGGCAACGGCACGCAGGACGCCTCCGCTGGCATCCAAGCCGCACTCGACACCTGTCCTGCCGGCCAAGTCGTTCAGCTCTCCGCGGGCACTTTCACCGTCAACAACTACTTGTTGATCCACACCGGCATCACGCTGCGCGGCCGCGGCACCGTCCAAGCCAATGGAACCAACGGCACGCTCCTCCAAAAAACCAACGGCGCCGTCTTCAACTCCAACGCCGCTGCCGATGCCCAACCGATTCTCATTCTTGGACCGGCGCGTTGGCCAAAGTCCGACGACACCACGTCGCAAAACCTCACGAGCGACGCCGCCAAGGGCGCCTTTTCCGTCACCATCGCCAACGCCGCGGGCTTCGTCGCCGGCCAGTTCGTTTTGCTCGATGAGTTGTCGGGTGCGGCGTGGCAGACCGACAAGTTTGGCCACGGCCAAATATGGGCTTCGCCCGATTTCCGCGTGGTTTGGAAATTACACAATCCCACCATTCAGTACGGTGACGATCCGCTGATCGCCACGACGCCGACCAGCGGTGGCGCGGCCAGTTGGTTCTGTCGACAGGATCGTCCGACCAATGAAATCAAGGAGATCGCCAGCGTCTCGGGCAACGTGGTCACGTTTACCTCGCCGCTGCACATAAACTACCGCGCAGGGACAACGCATCAGGCCCAGCTCACGCGCTACGTCGCCAACAGCAACGGCGGCAACGGTGGCGCGCAGATCACCTACGCGGGCGTCGAAGATCTCACGACGACAGGCGCCTCCGACGGCTCGATCCGTTTCGAGTGCGCTGCCTACAGTTGGGCCAAAAACGTCGAGGTGAACATCTGGGGCGGCGAAGGCATCGCCGTGAACAATTCATTCCGCTGCGAGATCCGCGACTCGTACATCCACGACGCCGCTTATTCGAGTCCGGGTGGCGGTGCGTATTGTTATAGTACGGCGTTTGGTTCGTCTGAAATTCTCTTTGAAAACAACATCTCCGTCCGGGCGAACAAGGTCATGGTCGCGCGCTGCTCGGGCGCGGGCTCGGTTGTCGGTTACAACTATGCCGACGATGGTTTCATCAACTACGCCGAGGAGTGGCTCGAGATCGGCCTGAACGGGTCGCACATGGTCGGCCCGCACCACACGCTTTTCGAAGGAAACTACGGCTTCAACTTTGACTCCGATGTCACGCACGGAAACTCGATTTACCACACCGTTTTTCGCAATTGGCTGCGCGGCGTGCGCTACCCTTACGTGAATCCGCAGACGAATCACACCATCAACGACGACGCGATGCCCGGAAACGGTCCCAAGCGCTGCGCAGGCGCGGTGGGGTACTCGTATTGGATGACCTTCGTCGGCAACGTGCTCGGCGCGCAGGGAAAAATGTCCGGTTGGGTCTACGATTCGTCAGGCGTCAACGGTTGGAATCGCGATGGTATCTGGCTATTAGGTTGGGGACCAGACAACGGCGAAGAATACGAGGCGACGACGTGGAACGTGACGATTCGCGACGGCAATTTCGACTGGGTCACCGGTACGCAACGCTGGGACGGACTCCTCGGCGACGCCACGACCGCCAACAAGCCCGTCACGTTGCAGAACTCGCTCTATCTCTCCGCCAAACCCGCGTTCTTCGGCAACAACACCTGGCCGTGGGTCGATCCGACCACCGGCACCACGCACACGCTTCCCGCGAAAGTCCGCTTTGAGGCGATTATGAACGGTTCGTCTTCGAGCAGCTCCAGCTCAAGCAGCAGCTCGTCGAGTTCATCGTCATCGTCGTCAAGCTCCAGCAGTTCGTCGAGCTCCAGCAGTTCCAGTTCATCAAGCTCCAGTAGTTCGTCCTCCAGCTCCTCGAGTTCAAGCGGTGGCTCGTCGTCGTCGAGTTCCAGTGGTGGGTCAAGTGGTTCGGGCAATCACGGCGGTGGAGGCGGCGCACCCAGCGACTTGTTCTTCGCCTCGCTCGCCGCCGTCGCTGCGCTGAAGAGACTCGGACAACGTTCGACTCCTGCCTTCCGCTGACGCACCCGACCGGCTCAATCCCCGGCCTCAGAGGTCGCTGATCCCGTGTCTCGAGCCGTTTGCACCCACCCAAAGGCGATCTGTACGCGCCCAAGCGTCGCCTGCACCTGCCCAAGCCTCAATTGTGGCAGCCCCGGAGTCATCTGAACGGACCCAGGGCTGAGTTGTAGCGACCACGGGTGCGTCTGAACGGACACAAGGCACGTCCGCACCGAGCTAAGGTTCATCTGTATCTACCCAAGGCCCATCTGCACGCAACCAAGTTGCAGTTGCACACGGCCAAGGTTCACCTGCACGCAGCTTGTTTGCAACTGCACCTACTCAGGGCTTATCTGCACACGCTCAGGCCTCAGCTGCACACACTCCGGGGTCGTTTGTACAAGCTCAGCGGTCGTTTGTACGGACTCAGGGGTCGTTTGCACACGCTCAGGAGTCATCTGCACGCAACCCATTTACATCTGCACGCGCTCAGGGGTCATCTGACGCAACTCAGGGGTCGGCTGCACACACTCAGGGGTAGTCTGCGCAAGCCCTACGGTCGGTTGCCGCGCGCCAAACCTCCTTTTACGCAGACCAAACACGGGGGTGCTCACCTTTGGTGGTCCCACTTAGCGCTGTTCTTCGTTTCGGTGGCCGCTCTCGCCGTTGATCACCGGCCACAGGCAATTCTCCAACACACGCACGGCCTGCCGCGGGCCACCGCTACCCGCATGAGGCCCAAGCGTCAGTCAGCGCGTGAGCGCCGCGCGGTTCGTTTTTCCGAAGAGGCGAAAAAAGAAGTCATCGCCTGCAAGTAATATCTCCCGTTCCGAATCTCGCGCAGTTCTGCAACGTCCGGGACGCTTGAACCACTCGGTTCGTTTTCTGCGAAAGGCACAGTGATTTCGTCGAAGGCAGTTTCCTTTTCTGGGGACCGCTTTCGCTGAGGCCGGGCCGGTTTGTCGATGGTTAAGAGCGAGCTCATGGCAGGCAGTTTCTCGCGAGTGTTTCACTCGGACGCGGAGTCGCCGCGATCTCGGGGATCGGCGCTGTCGGTCCCAACGAGTAGGACCAAGACAAGGATGGTGGAGGCAGCGATAATGGCCATGGTTTGTAGAATCAAATCGGGAGCGAACGGATACATATTCCTCACGGCGCGTCGGAGCGCCATCTGGTTGTGCCAAGCGGTCGAAAAGCTCGGCCGTCGGTCGAAATTGAATGCAGCCGGGACCGGGAGTGGCGATATTTTCGCATTCGTCAGCCACGTTCACGTTAGAACGCCGCACGTCCGATCCCGACTACATTGTAAGTGCAATGGGGTTGCCGGACTTGAACCGGCTAACTTTTTCAAGGAGTGGTGGTCTTGCCGGTGTCTGACGGTTCCTTGTCGTCGCCGCAGCACCACGGCCGCGGCCAGTCACCAAAGCGACGGCGCATCTCGTCGCGAATCTTCTCGCGCTCTTCCGGCGACGCCGCTTCCCAGCGTTTCGCCATCATGTGCTCGCGGAAATGTCCGCACGGGCCGCCGCGTCGATGCGGGAACCCGCCGAACAACAGCTTAGAGAGAACGAGAATGCCCAGCGCCTGCCAGTACGTGATCGCCTTCACGGGCACAACTTCCGCGAGCACCCCGTTCCACAGCGCGTACACGGCGTACGTAAACAACGCCACGAATCCGGCCACCACGAATGGAATTAAAAAGCACCATTTGCCACAGCATCTGTTTTTCATGTTTTAAAGAGTTAGAGTTTCATCGAGCGAAATTCCTCGCGGAGCACTTCGAGCCGCTTCCGCAGGTGGAGCACGGCGTAACGCTTGCGGGAAAGCAGCGTGTTCACGTTGTCACCCGTCAGCTCGGCGATTTCCTGGAACGAGAGCGCCTCGAGTTCGTGCCAGACGAAAACCTGGCGTTGATCCTCGGGGAGCTCGGCGAGCGCAGCGTGGAGTTTGTCCCAAAACAAACCGCGCAGGTGCTCCGTGCGCGGCGTCTTGTCGTCGCGCAAAATAAAATCGGGAAACTCGAACCCGTCGTCATCTTCCACCGCTAGGCCGTCGAGCGACGTCATCTTCGGCTTCCGATAGCGATCGGTGATGCGATTGCGCGCGACCGTGTAGAGCCACGAGCCGACCTTTTCCACCGGACCGCCATCGAGCGTCGTGACGAGTTGTTGCCACACCTCCTGCAACACGTCTTCCGCCTCGGCGTCATTCGACACGCGCGTACGAATGAACCGCATGAGTCCGCGTCCCATATCGCGAACGACTTGGGAAACCCGTCTCTTTTGCTCGGTGCTCATGTAGTCTGGAATTGGGCGGACAGCGTCCATTTCCTTCTACAGACGAACGAGGCCAAAAGATATTGTATTTTTCTTCGGACGCCTCGCCGCCGCCTGCGGACCAGCGGTTTACAACAGGCATTTGCGGTCGTTTGCGAGCGCGCAAACCCGTGATCAACGCACTTGGTGGTGGCAAGCATGCGCCCATTCTCTCTACGCTCCGCCTCCATGATCGAGGTCCACGGGCTCACCAAAATCTTCACAGATAAAAAACGCGGGGAGGTCAGAGCGGTCGATAACGTGAATTTCACGTGTCGCCCCGGCCAAATCTACGGCCTGCTTGGCGCCAACGGCGCGGGCAAAACCACCACACTCCGCCTTTTGGCGACGTTGCTAAAACCTTCCTCGGGAAAAATCGTCGTCGCTGGCACCGACGCCTCAGCCAATCCCGCGCGCGTGCGCCAGTCGGTCGGATTTCTCGCCACGAGCACCGCGCTCTACGCACGCCTCACGGCGCGCGAAACGATTGTCTACTTCGGCCGGCTCAACGGACTCGATGACGCCGTCATCCAGCAACGCATGGCCAACCTCGTCGATCTCCTCGAAATGGGCACGTTTCTCGACACGCGCTGCGACAAACTTTCAACCGGCATGAAGCAAAAGGTGTCCATCGCGCGCACGCTCATTCACGAACCAGCGGTTATCATTTTCGACGAACCGACCGTCGGGCTCGATGTAATTGCTGCGCGCGCGATCGTCGCGTTCATCCGGGACTGCCGCAATCGCGGTCGCACCGTCATCTATTCGACGCACGTAATGAGCGAGGTCGAAAAACTCTGCGACGTCGTCGGCATTATTCATAACGGCCGTCTGCTCGCCGAAGGTCCGCTGCCTGAGCTCAAAACCAAGTTCGGCCAAAACGACACCGAAGATCTCTTCGTGAAGGTCGTGGGAGGAGAAGCCGCATGAATCTGAAAACCATCATCACGGTCTATAGAAAAGAACTAAAAGACATGCTGCGCGACCGGCGCGCGATCATGTCGATGATCATCATTCCCACGTTCATCATGCCCGCGATGATCTTTGGCATGAGCCGCATGGGATCGAAGGCGGTTTCGAAAGCACACGAGGAAATCCCGGCTGTGATGATCATCGACGGCGAGGATTCGCCAGCCATCACGGCTGCTCTCAAAGCCTCGAAAAAGATTCACGTCGTGCCGGCCCGAGACGATTGGCAGGCCCAAATCTCCGACAAGAAAATCCGCGCAGCCGTGCGCATTCCAGCCGGGTTTGAGGCCAGCTTGCGCGCCGACTCGGCCGGGAAAGTCACGATCTACAATTACGAAGGGGAATTGCGCTCCAGCTTGGCCGTGGGCGAGCTCGAACGTTTCTTCCGCGATCTCCGCGAAAAGACTGTCGCGACGCGCCTCTCAGAACGTTCTCTACCCGCTACGTTCATCAGGCCCTTCGATATTGCCCGCGAAAACGTTGCTGCGCCCGAGAAGGTCAGCGGCAACATGCTGGGCGGTTTCATCCCCTACCTCATCATCGTCCTCGGCCTGACCGGCGCGATGTATCCGGCGATGGACCTCACCGCCGGTGAAAAAGAACGCGGCACGATGGAGACTTTGCTCTGCACACCTGCCGCCCGCACCGAGATCGTGCTGGGAAAATTCTTCATGGTGCTCACCGGCTCCGTGAGCGCGATGGTGCTGTCGCTTCTGTCGATGGGAATAAGTTTCGGTCTGATCGGCGCAACGGCTCATGGCGGTAAAATGGCGAACTTCGCCAGTTCGCTCCCGCCGGTAAACGGTTTCGCGATCGCCGGCGTGCTCGTGATGGCGCTGCCCACGGCGATCTTTTTCTCAGCCCTTATCTTCACCGCGTCCGTTTTTGCAAAAAGCTACAAGGAAGCACAAACCTACGCCGCGCCGCTGATGATTCTCGCGATCATGCCTAGCACCGTGGGCATGATGCCCGGCGTGGAACTCAGCACCGCGCTCACCTGCATTCCTGTTCTCGGCGTGAGCCTTGTCTGCAAGGAAATGCTCAGCGGCATCTGGCATTGGCCGTACATTGTCGCGGTCTTTGGCTCTTCCTGTTTGTACGCCACGATCGCGCTCTCGCTCGCCGTGTACATGTTCAAGCGCGAGAGCGTGATCTTCCGCACTTAACAGGCCGACGGAAAGCCGAGATTCCAGCGCGAGCGAGGCCGCTTGTATCGATTCACTACGGACTGGCTTCTTTCCGTTTCGCGACTTGATCGCGACCGTTCTGATGCAGCACGAGCGCGTTCACTTTGCCTTGCGCGTCGCGCTTAAACTCAATCTGCGCGTCGACAACCTTCAGGAAAAACTTCGCCTCCGACTCCGCATATACCGGAAACTTCGGCTGCTTTGTGGCCTGCGCAAAGAGTTGACCGCCGTCGAGCGTCACCGCGATTTCGAACGTCGGCGTCATCACGTAAGTGCCAACGTACTCGGCGAGCTTGGCGGCCGGCACCATTATCTCTGTGCGCTGTCTAGGCATCTCCAGAGGCACCCCATGCACGAAATCCGCCAAAGCATGGGCCACCTTCTCCACCGAAGGGCCGGTCAAATTTCCAAGCACGACGACAGTCACACGATCCGCCGGATAATACGCAAGGAACGAACTGAAGCCTTCGATACCGCCGCCATGAGCAATTACTTTTAGCCCCTGCTTCGTGGTTCTAATGCCAATGCCGTAGCCGTAACCTTGCTTGAACGGCGTGATCATTTTCTCAAGCGAAGCCGGCGACAGCAGTTTACCGCCGAACAAACCTTGCTCCCATTTCAACAGGTCTTCCGTCGTCGAGTAGAGCGCCCCCGCCGAGAACGGAATGCTCATGTGAATGTAGCCGGCATTGAGCGGACCTTTCGGACCGGGGTCGTAACCCGACGCCCTTCGCGCGATCACCTCGGTATTGAAATCGTAGCCGGTATCTTTCATCCCGAGCGGATCGAAGACATTTTCGCGCAAGAATTTTTCGTACGACTCGCCCGTGACTTTTTCCAACAAGTATCCCAGCAGCACGAAACCGGAGTTGCTGTAGATCCATTTTTCACCGGGTTGAAATTCCAGCGGCTTATCGCGAAAACGCGCCACCAACATTTCCGGCGTGCTCTTGACGTGTTCGTTCTCCCGATAATCGGGAAAGCCCGTGAAACTCGGAATACCCGACGTATGCGTCAGCAAATGGTAGATCGTGACTTTGTCCCAAGCCGCTGGTGCGTCCGGCAGATAGTTTTTCACCGGATCGCCGAGCTTTAGCTTTCCACGCTCTTCCAACAACAGAATCGCCGCCGCCGTAAACTGCTTCGTTAACGAGCCTAATCGAAACTTGGTGGTCGGCGTATTCGGCACCTGCCATTCGAGATTCGCGAAACCATAACCTTTATTAAGGAGGACCTCGTCACCGCGCGCCACGAGCACGGTTCCCATGAACTGACCTCGCTTCACGTAGCTATCAATGTAGTCCTCCATTCGAGCCACATCCTGGCCGTAGCACAGGCTGGCGCATACGAGTCCCACCCAAAGAAGAAAGCGCAGGGGCATATGAAATGATTGGTCCTATTCAGATAATCCGCTGAACAAAAACCTCAACTCATTCCTCAGGTCTAACGCTAGAAATCCGCCGGGAGCAGTTTCACTATCGTGCCTACCCGCCCGATGAGGTCGTCTTTCGTTTTGTAATTGCTACTATTAACGCTCCTTGAGCCTCCCACTTTCTGAATATCGGTAGCGAGGTAGCGGCTCTGTATTGAATCCGGTTGGCTCGTCACTTCGATCTCCCGCTCCACCGCTCCAAAAGCTCCCAAGGTTCGCTCCAACTGCTCCCCGCCGAGAGTCAAAAAAGCAGAATAGCGCTCTGGGCCGAGCATCCTTCCAATCGCATTCGTCAACTCGTCGTACACAGCACCGCCCTCTTTTGGAAACGGGTCCACATAGATCGCCACTTTATTGTCAGCGAGGCGTCTAACTGTCGCTCGGGATTTTTCGAGTGCCTCGATTTTACCACGAGCCGAGTCACTCGCCACCGCCAAAGCTGCCTGCTCCTCGGTCGTCAGATCGAAAATGGCTGCAGCCGCGGGGCTCAAGTTTCCGGTAGCATCCAAAAACGCAAAACGTGGCGAAAACAGCTTCTGTTTGGAAAGCTCAACGAGGAACTTCCATTTCCCTTTTCCTTCGGTAGCGCCATCTGTAGCCGAATTACCTGCAATCGGTTTCAATCCCGTACCGTTTGCAGCTCGCAGCCGTTCAAGTTCAGCTAGAAGCCTGCTATTTTCCTTTTTCAGGTGCGCAAACTCCGGATCGTCTTCGGCGTTGGCTACACTTCGCGAAGGCGCGATCGACTGAACACCCACAAACGCACCCACGCCAAAAACCGCAATCGCTGCCGCTGTCCCTAAAATAATTTTAGCCGTACTCATAAATTTTAAAGCTGTCGCCATCACGCCACCCGCGCCGGCGACTGCACCCGCCGTCGCACATCCCAGCGCAACGCTCGTCACGGCGGGGGCGAGGCTTGCCGGTGCCGCAAGGATCGGCTGGCTTGTCAGCGCCACACCGAGCGCTGCGGCCGTCGACACGATGCCGCGGCGCGCGAGCCGTCCGCGCAATTTCTCCAATGCTCGTTCGACGCGCATGCGCGCTGCGTTCTCCGTCACGCCGACCGCGCTGCCGACGTCTGCCAGCGAACGCCCTTCGAAGAAACGCAACAGCACCACCGCGCGATCGCTCTCGTTGAGCTCATGCATCGCTTCATCGATCACCGGCCGCAGTTCCCGCCAAGCCGTCTCCGGTTCAGGTGTCGTGTCCATTGCGTGCGCCTCCATTTCGCGGCGTTGCCAGCGTCGTTGCCCGCGCAGCGTTTTCGCCGCGATGAAACGCGTGGTCGTGTAAAGCCAACCGGTGAGGACCGCGTGGGTCTTCAATTTCGCCGCCTGACACGCAAGCGCGACAAACACGCCTTGAGTGATGTCCTCCGCCAGATGTGCATCGCCGCCTACCTGACGCAACGCCGTCGCATAGACCAAATTGATTTTCGCGCGCACCAGCTCGGCGAACGCGTCTTGAGCGTTCTCATCCACGAAACGGCGAAGCAGGTCGTTCTCGGTCACCGAACAAATAATACCCGCCGCTGGATCGGACCGCACGAAGTTTTGGATCGTTCGTCACTCTAGGCGGACGAGTCCGGTCTATTTGCGCAAATCGCTTCTCGTTTTTGCGCCGTAAGTGCGCCGTTTGGCTCTGTACGTTGATTGATCACAGGATCGCTAATCGTCCATGACCGGAATTCAAATGAAGTATCCGCTGAAACAGCAACCGCACGCAAATTTCGGAATATAGTTACTCCGTTATTTGATGCACCGCGAAAAGCTCATCCCGTCTGACAGGGTATTTCCCCCTACTTCCAGCGTTTCTTTTGTTAAGGGCACTGCACGCCGAGCTTGTGCAATCCAAAACGTGGCGTACGCTACGCGGATTCCTTGAAGCAATGCCCTCTCGGCTTCGCCATCGTCTCGTTTATGGATTGCTCTTGGTTTTGGTGGTAGGGTTGGCCCAGTCGGTTTCGGCCGACGACTCTCCTGCTCCCAAAACCGAGAGCACGCTGCACACGCAACATCTGACCGTCGGTGCGCCGACGGATAGTTTCCCGTATGGTTTCGCAGCACCGGACGGCAAACTCACGGGTTTCGCCACCGAGGTGCTCGACGCCGTCGCGCGGATCATGCGCCTCGATATCCATCGCGTCACCGCGCCTTCGATGGAGGTGCAGCGGCGTTTCAGCGAGGGCGAATTCGACATGATGCAGTCGCTCACGTTTTCTCCAGCCCGCGACGCCTACGCCGACTTTTCGGTCCCGTTGCTCACGCTTCGCGGCATGCTCTACGTCCGCAAAGGCGGCCAAGTGTCCAACATTTCCGACCTCAACGGCCGAAAGTTCGCAGTCATCGGCCGCGGCAGCATCGGTGAACGTTTTCTCCACGACCAGGGGCTCAACGTCGAAGTTATCTACGTGAGCTCGACCGTCGAGGCGCTTCGCGGGCTGCAACAGGGTCGCTACGATGCGACGTTTGCCTCCCAGCTCACCGCCTTGGCCACGGTCTACCGAGAACGGCTCAAGGATGTAGTTGTCCTCGGCCAACCGTACGCCGACTACGACATCCGCCACTGCTTCGCCGTTCACAAGGGCAGCGCCCAGCTTCTCGCCCGCCTCAACGAGGGCCTCGCCATTCTCAATCGCACCGGTGAATTCCAACAAATCTACGATCGCTGGTTCGGCCATCTCGAGAGCAACAGCATCAGCCGGCGCCTCGTGCTGAACTACGCGCTGGTTGTTCTCTCGGTCGCCACGATCCTCGCTCGCCTCGCCGTATTGCACCGCCGCACGCTCAAGCGCCGGATTGCCGAACAAACCGCCAGGCTCACCGAGCAGACCGTGCAGCTCACCGCTCAGCGAGCCGTCCTTCAAACTCTCTACGACAACATTCCGATGGCGATCTGCCTCCTCGAACAGGACCCGAACGGCTTCCGCGTCGTCTCGATCAATCGCCAGGCCGAGCCTTGGGTCGGCTGTTCTTCAACCAACATCAACAGCCAGTATCTTCATCAGTTCCCCAACGCGACCGAGTGGATGCATGAACTCGCCGCCATCCTTTCCAACCGGCCTGTCATTCAGGGATTGGTTCGGGAGGAGCGCCGTCTCCAGGCGTCCGCCAAACGCATTATCTACACACTCGTGCCCATGCAGGTCGACAGCGCCGGCGGCTCCCGCCTTTGCGTGATCGGCGAGGACATCACCGAGCGGCGCGCTTTGGACGAGGAGATCAGCCAATCCCGTCGCCTCCGCGCCATCGGTGAACTCGTCGGCGGCATCGCGCACGAATTCAACAACCTGCTCACCCCGGTCGTCCTCAAGACGAGCGAAATTCAATACGAGCGGCCCGACGACAAGCCTCTGCACGAGGACATCAAGCTCATCGCCGACGCTGCCCAGCGCGCCGGCGAGCTCACGCGGCGTCTGCTCACTTTTGGCCGCAAGGTCGACAACACCGTCCAATCCGTCCAACTCGACTCGATGGTGAGCGCCTGTCTCGCCCTCCTTAAACTCACCGTCGATCGCCGCATCGTCTGGGAATACGACATCCCCGAAAACCTGCCGCCGCTGTCGTTCAACCCGACCGACCTCAACCAGATCATCCTCAACCTCGTTCTCAACGCCCGCGACACACTCGTGGAAAAACTCGCCGCGCCGCATCCCGAAGGCTGGGTTCCCACCATCCGACTGGAGGCGCGTCATCTCCCGCCGACGAGCGTCGAACGTCTCGAGCCCCGCATTCCGTCCCGCCGCACCATCCTCGGCTGGCAGCGTTTCACGATCCGCGACAACGGCATGGGCATGGACCCCGAAGTGCGCGAGCGCATTTTCGAACCGTTCTACACAACCAAAGACGTCGGCAAAGGCACCGGCCTCGGCCTCGCCACCGTTTGGCACCTCGTCACCGAGGTCAGCGGACGCATTGAAGTCGAATCGCTCCGCGGCGAAGGCTCCGCGTTCCACGTCTACCTTCCCGTCTACGCTGCAAAACAGACGCCGCCAACCGCGCCGAAAAAAGCCGAACCGGCGCCCAAGCGCCACGGCCGGATCTTCCTTGCCGAAGACGACGAGATGATCGCCACCACGCTCCACGTGGCGCTCCAACGCGCCGGGCATCAACTCGTCCGCGAACCCGACGGTTCCGCCTCTTGGAAACATCTGCAAAACAACCTCGACCGCTACGACCTGCTCATCCTCGACGTAAACATGCCAGGGCTCGACGGCATCGAGCTCGCTCGGCGCGTGCGCGATACCGGACGGTATCAAGGAAGCATCATGATCATCAGCGGACGCCTCAGTTCGGACGATCTCTCCGAAATCAACACCGCCAAAATCGACCGCGTCCTGTCCAAACCTTTTGAGCTCGGCGAATTCCTCTCCGCCATCAACACCTGCCTCAACGCGAAGTAGTCCACCTTTGGTTTGGCTTCAGCCGAGGTCGCGGCCCGGGATGTCTGTTGTACATGGCGCACCGCCAAACATACAGCGTCCCGAACCATGCCTAAGTACTTCGAATGATTTGGCGCTTGCGAAAGAGTTATACCTGAGCGCGAATCCACGCATGTCTATCATAGCGCGAGCGGTACTTTTACTTCCACTAGCTATCGTAATCATCGGTTGCAGCCCGAAGAAGTCGTCGCCCAAACCAGCGGACGCCGACCCGGCGACAGCGGCAAATGATTTCAAAACACATTGGCAAACGGAATCGTGGTACTTTGTGGAGAATATTAGCCACGACGTTTTCGTCATGGCCGCCTACGCGCATAAAGGACCAAGCCTCAGACTGGATCATGTGAAGTTCGCTGCTGAGCCCGTGAAACCAGCGGACCGCGAGGTGTTGAAGTTCCGGATCGTCGCGCAAATCGACGATGAACCGGAGCTAGAAACGTCAATTGCTATCAAAGACGACATTTTCTCTCCAGACGTCTATGCCTCTTTCGCTCGAGAGGTGCTGAAGAAGCTGCAGGTGAACCTTACCGCTACCACCGAGGACACAGATAGTCTTGCATTACTGCAGGCCCTTACCGAACCAACCTCCAAACGCATTGCATCGGAGGAGATGGCGCTGTCTTCAGAAATGGAGTCACATCTCCTCTCGCCTCGCCAGCACGAGAAGGCCGCTCTCCTTCTCGCTGCGTTTACGCTTCGTGAACACTCTGGAATCTTTTTTCAAACGAGGGCCGAGCTAAGTCGCATGGCTGCTCACTTGGCTTTCGCCTCCGCGTTAAGAGCTAGCCGCGCGCCTTCCACAGAAGGAACAATCGCTGAAGCCGCTTTTGCGACGCTGCTCAATAAGCAAACCGAAGCGCTCCACCAGCTCGATTCGATTACCAACAACGAGCCCTGTGTCGCCGCATGGAAAAATGCTCTGCGCCTCAGGATCACCAACGACTACAGGATTCAACTCACGCCCGCAGCGACTCTGCTAGAACGTATCGAGAAGTTTCGTGCGGAGGCAGAAAGCGCCGATGCCGTCGTGGCGTTTCAACACGCCAAAGATGATATGGCGCTAATCAGTGACACTGCTTGGTATCACATCGTCTACGAACAGTGCTCCAGCGTCCAAATAGGACATCAACTTCATCGCCTTGCTCTGCCCATGGATATGCAAGAAGCAGGCGAGGTATGCAAAAGGGTCACGGGGAAAAAAATAAACTCTTCGAGCCTCGATGAACTTTTGAACTGCGAACCCGAAAACACTTTCCTCACGACCTCGGGTACCAAAAGCACCGTACACATCATTGGCTGGGGGCACTGGGCGGGGTTCTTTCAGCGGCATCTCTGCCATACTCTAAAAAGTGATTTCAGTTTTCTTCAGGATAGTTGGGGCGTACCCGAGGAGGCCGCCAAATTCCAGCAAATGGCCGACCGCGTCTTTTCCCAAATGCGGCTCTATCCTTTCGTCAAACGTCATAACGCCGTTGAACCCGCCTACTATCACCAAGCGCAGAAGGAGTCGATGGAGGTTGTCCGAAGTCATCCGCACCTCGTCCCGTCTGAAGCTTGGAACCAGATTTGCTATTATCCACACCGCGAGGCAGGCGCCATCTACATTCCGCCTCCACACGCATTCGTGAACGAGTGGCATCGGCTGAACCCTCAACCAGGCGCCCCCTACGATATCGAGCCGCGCATGAATCAACCGAGCCTAACCGGGCGTCCCGACTACTCCGCAGTACTCGCCGCACTCCACGCCGCAGCTCCATACAGTGTTTCGATTACGCACTACTACCTTCTTGATATCGCTAAAAAGAACGGGCGCAAAACCGCCACGTATCAAGAGATGGAGCGTGGATACGGCAGCGTAGCCGATTACAACAGCGCGGTGGCAGCAGCCATTGCCGATGCCGCTGCGGACGCGCCGACGGTTCGAGAGAAATGGCTGACGACAGCAGCTTCTATAGATCCAGGCGTCTATTTTGCGCTCGGGCAATTCTACACGGCCAGGAAAGAAGACGACAAAGCAGCGCACGCTTATGAAAAAGGCTTCGAATTGGATGACGATGACGTTCTCAAGTCTAACAACGCGTCGTGGCTGGTGAAATACTACGAACAACACGGTGAAAGGACCAAGGCCGAACAGCTCGCCGAATTCGCAGCTGAAACGTACTCCTATTTAGGGCTCGAGGCGAAGGCACTCTTGTTGGAGTCACGCGGCGACCTCGCAGGAGCCCTCGATATCTACCAAAAAATCGAGGAGCGCTACGAAGACCGTGAATGCATGCTGTCCTTCCTTATTAGGATCAACGAACGGAATGCCAGCCCCTCGATGCGCTCACTCTTCTTAGCGAAAGCTAAGGCTGTATTTCCCCACGGCCTCGAAAAAATCGACCTGACGAAACTCACAGAACCACCGATCACCGGCATAAAGCTGCGCGGCGAAAGTCCGCTCACCCGGGAGTTCGGAGTAAAGAGCAGCGACATTATCGTGGGCGTAAGAGGCATACGCGTCGAAAACATCAAGGCGTTTGTCGCGGTCCGCGATTCTCAACCCAACACGCCGTACACACTCTGCCTATGGCGAGATAATCGCTACATGGAAATTACAGCGTCCCCGCCGAACAACCGATTTGGTGTGGAACTCGATGACTACCGAAGGTGAGTTAAAGGAAAGTCCGGGCTTCCGGCATTCGCACAACAGAGCGGCCGATTCAGCGCGGCTCCTGCGTTCAGTTCTTTTCGTCTACGCAGCCCAAAAAACTCTGCCGACGGGCAGAATTTACGTCCGATTAACCAATCCCCTATCTTGTACCTGACAGGGCGTTAAGTTTTTCCCGATTCGCGCCTTAGGACGCAGAGAAGGTTCGCCAAAGTCGCAGCCGTCTTGTCGTGTGGCGTCCGTGAGCGCATTCCTTCCCGCGGCGAGCAGCGAGCCCTTTCAAAACTCGAACCTCTTCCGAAACCACCAACCCGCCCCCTGAGTGCGGGCGTTGACTTCGCCCGGCCGCTCCACTGTCGTCGACACGTCTCAACCATGAACGGCGGCTCCTTCCGCAAACCCGCCACCGTCGCCCTCGCCCTTCTCTGCGCGCTCTTCATCCCCACCTACGCTTCCGCTATGCTCAAAGTCTGTCTCTTCTCACCGGTTAAAGGCAAAGTCGTCCTCAACGGCCAACCCGTCACCGTCGCCGTGATCGAACGCAGATTCGACAGGGCGTGGAAGAACCAAAAAGGCGGCGACAAAACCGTCACCGACCAAAACAGCGATTTCTCCCTGCCGCCTTTTCCTTAAATACCTTCCGACCATTTCCACCGCGACAATTCACAGGACGCACCGACACCGACGCAGAGACCCTCAACAAGATCGCAGAGAACGTCGACCGCCTCGCAGGCGCTCCACGCAGCGTCGCAGAGGAGCTTCACCGAGTTGCAGCGAGGTTTCACATCCCCTCAGCTCGACCCGACAGCACCGCAGGAACGACGCACCGCTTCGCAGAGCGCTCCGACATCGTCGCAGGAGCCTTCGACACCCTCGCAGGAGCTTCCGACATCCGTGCAGGTCGTTTCAACCGTCCTTCTATTGAGACTAACACGAACGCAATGCGCATCGGCAGTCCCGCAATTGACACCGCCTGTACTGCAACGAGCTCCGAACCTCCTTCAATCGCCATCAACAACACCGCAGCGTCCAACAACAGCCATTCAACGCACGCCCACCCGCCCGCAACGCCCGTCGACTGCCTCGCAACAACGATCGACAGTCTCGCAATCGACCTCGGCACTGTCGCAACTCGCATCGACGCTCTCGCAATCGCGACACACACCTCTGCAATCTCAATAAACATCGCTGCAATTGAGAGCGCGGCGCTGCTATTGAGATCGCCACGGTCGCAATGAACGTCGACAGCAATGCAATTGCGATCAGCAGCAGTAATTTACGCGTTTTCGCCAAGAATTGGCCCTTAGCGTCGCCAACGATTCGCAACAAGGCACTTCGAAGGCCTCTGCCCAGCGATCAGAGGAGCAGCGACTCGACCTCAAAACGCTTCCGACGGCTTGCACCAGCCCGGTTCTGCTCGCCCCGCCACGCCCCCTCGACTTCCCATCTCCCCGACGTGGAACGCACGGTCCCTCCCGCGTGGGTTCGACACCGCAGATCGTCGACCCAGGTGTAGCCGGCCGCGCCGAGGCCGGTGCCGAGTCTCTCGTTTCATCCCGGGGTCAGCGCACCCGGCTCCACCAAAACCAACTTGTTGAGACCAACAGGTTCCACTTCCAAACCATTCGCCATAGGTAGGGACGGACCGCCGGGCCGGCCGCCGACACGCATGAGAACGACCGGCGAAACCCAACAACAGGCGCTCATCGCTTGCCGCAGGCTATACGCGATCACTTGCGATGATGAATGACGACCCAGCTGCCATCGGGATCGGCCACCACCGTCATCCAACACATCGGACTCTCCTGCGGCTCCCAGACAAATTTCACACCGGCCTCGCGCAGCTTTTTCACGTAGCCGTCGAAATCATCCACTTCGAGCGCGACAGTCGCACCGGCCGGATGCGGCGGCCATTGATCGGGCGCGCTGGAGATCAGCGCCAGGCAACCTGCCCCGATGTCATACTCGACCCATTTCGCGTCCTCGTCATCCTTGCCGCCCAAGTTTCGCGATCGCTTCAAGCCCAACACTCCTTCGTAAAACGCCTTCGCCCGCTTCATGTCCGTGACGGGATAACCCGTGAACGCAATTTCGGTGATCTTCATGGTGAGCCTCACAGACCGCAGGACCGCGCACTCGTTCGCACCGGCGGTGATCTTCGAGCTCGCGCAGGGAAATTCTCCGGGCCTGAACGCAAGTCTCGACGCAACTCCTCCTCGGGGTCTCACAAACCGCCTCAGAATCCGTTTTCAGAAACGACCTAGCCGAGCGACCTGAGCTGGTGCTGCCCATCTCGCCTCCACACGTTAAGTTCGAGCCACCCGCTAGTCGCCCAAAAGCACGACAGCCACCCGCATGGGCCGACAACAGTCGTACACCGCGTGCCGAAGGCTATACGCGAAAAACCGCACAAACGACTTGAGCCAGCCCCGAACCTGGCTAGAACCAAACGCACTCGTTTGGAGGTTGGCGTTAGTAAAGTCCCCCGCAACAACAAGAAGTCCCCGAGGCACTCTATCCCTAAAACAAGCATCACCCTCGCTCGCGCATAGGCGGTCTCAAGTCGTAACCCAAACCAGCCCCTGCACCAAAAATCCACGACGTTCCGGTTTTGCTACCGACCCACAAATCTCCCCACCCAATTCGGACCAACAACGTTACCCAAGATATGTCCGGCGAAGGCACCGTCATAAAGCCAGAGCACGTCTTTAAGAAAGTCGTCTGGCGAAACACGCTCACGCTTAGCGAAGCTATGGATCAAGTCGCCACTTGGTCCATCACCGGTTTGGCAGCGATCACAGGGCTGCTTATTACCAAGCTCGATGCAGTCAGTCAGCTTGTCAGTCGCCAGGGCCTGCGCTGTTTATTGTGATCGCGATGTCTATCGCTCCATGAAAACAGAGGCCAACCAGGCGCTAGTGCCAACAGCCACATCCATAACGTTCGGCAAAAAATGAGCGAATTTAGTGAGAGTTACCATTTACGTAGCGCCGACATTGGCGAAGGCGTTGCGCTAGTCCGGCGTTCTGGTCTGAAAGGCTATGTCTTTCCTCCGGCGAACGGCTGGATTCCCATTGTAATCGCGGAGCATTCGTTCGCGCCCGATCAGCGGGTTGTCTCACAAAATACCGGGACTCTATTACACTTCGTTTCAGCAGAGGATCACGGATGGGCTTTCGCGTTGTTTCAAGGCAACGAGGCAGTCAGTACCTACGACTGCGAGTGGGATTACGATGTGCGCATCGACGATTCACGTTATGCAAAGGCGCCGATCGCAGAGACGCTCGGAGTCGAAGCAGATCGAGCATTAGCGGCTATCGAAGCTGTCCTGCATCCGGCGGACATTGACGCCGCGATCGAGAGTCAGCCCGCGCAAGCGTTTGGGGAAGCAATGGGTCTACCGCGATTTGACTGGTTTTCCTATGATTACGTTGCTCGTGACTATCATGAACGGCCCAGCGAATACATCGGCGTCGTTAAAGTCGGCGATCACTGAAGTGGCCGAGCCAAGCGCTGGTGCCCACGACCACGTCCATGCCTCCTGCTGCGCGGGAGCCGCGTCAGCCATAGCCGCGGCAGATCTGTAACGTAGCAAAAGGCTTTATTGATATGACTTTAAATCCAGCGATTACGCGTCTCAGTTGGTTGATGATAGCGGTCATGGTGTCTGATTTCGCACTGACTCTGGCTGGGCAGCCAACGAGCTATTGGAAGGATCACAGTCATCCTCTCGAGGGGAATTCGCTTGTCGCGTGGGCGATGCGGCACGGGCCCGCCGCGGTCATTGCGGGCTGGAGTGTCTATGCAGCCCTGGCTTTTGCGTTGGTGAAACTTCTACCTGGCCGATTTGGAATGATCGCTGCGTTCACGTTCATTTTTGCGCATTTTTCAGCAGCTTCAGGTTGGCTCATCTACATCTTTCACGTCGGAGTCACGGGAGTGTATTTGTTTAGTTTAGCCGTCGCGGCGATGCTCGTGGCTGTCGGAATGGAAATGAAGAGGCCGAACCAGGCATGCACACCAACGACCACGTCCGCCACGCCTCCTGCTGCGCAGGAGCCGCACCAGCCATCGCCGCGGTAGATCTGTACCGTTGGGCAAAATTTTATGGTCGAAGGCTAACCACACGCTCAGCACAACGCCTATGAAAATGCCGGAGACACTCTCTCGCTTCATCCGATTCATCGCTGGCAATCCAACGCCGATACACCCGCCAGCGCCACCAGCAGACGAAGAGAGCGGCAGCGTAGATCCGGCCCAATACGCGTACCTCGGTGAATTTACACCTCATGCGGCAGAAAGTTTGATTTCGCGTTTGGAGCGAGAAGCGATTCGCTTTACCTTTGACTGTGACACTTCACCGCCATCGGAGAGTGGGGTTGACGGTGGTTGCTATGCGGAGCGGAGAACCGTTAGCTTCTACGTGCATCGCGACGACTTTGGCAGAAGTAAACAGCTCATCGATACTCGATAATGCAGTCGCTAAAATTAAGCCACAAAGAGCACAACCCTGCGCTATAGCACAAAGCCTCCCACGATCGGTAAATTTTCTTATGAAACTACATATTATAGCGTCTTCGATTCTAATTGCTTCCGCCGCGTATGCTGCGGCCCCTCAAGACCGGCAGACTGCCTCGCCTGAAGCCAGCGTCTATATTCAGTCCGAAGCCCACAGCCTCGCCAACGGGTTTGCACAAGCCTCGAACGTACTGACCCGTCCGCCGGTGACGATGGCGCTCCAAAGAGAAGGAGTGGTTCGTTTGCTGGAAGACATTAAGTCGATCCGCAGCTCGGATGGAGTACTGATCGTGGAGGTCGGCAAGGGGATTATCTATATCGTGAATCCCAAGGACGTGATCTACGTCACCGATGGCTACCAGCTTAAGGCTCAGATTACCTCGCCGAACAAGGCGCAATCGCCCACTCCTACGTCCGTCACCCCTCCCGCTACCCCCGAGCCGCGCCAGCCGTAGTCGCGGCGGATCAATAACACTCACCCCATGAAGCCTCTCTTGTTCGCCGTGATCTGCGTTACACTTTTTGCTGGGTGCCGCACGTCCGAATCGCTCGGCGTCAGAGAGAGGCTCAAGGCCCTGCCAGAGTGGCTGACGGTTCGAAAAGCGGCACAGGGTGCGCTGGCCAGAAACGAATCCACGTCGCTGGGTTGGCGCACGGCGATGTCGGCAAACGAAACGGGAGCGCTTTATCCGATTAAGAAAGAAGGTGAACTCTGGCTCGTGCAGGCGTGCGATGACTATCCTCAGAACAGATATGGAATGGTTGTTGAAATGGAGATCACCAGCAGCGGTGAGGTCCGGCGATACACTCAGCTTTGGAAGCAGAAGAAGCACTCGCTGTTTGTGCCCGACACGCAGGTCCTTCACGCCATTCGCCAATCCCTACCCTGCCTTGCCCGAACTTCACAAAAAGCGGTAAAGCGAGAAGCCAAACCCACTACTCGGTACAATGCCCATGGTTGATCGTTGTTCCATTGCATCGGTTCTTCAACACGGCCCTACCCATCGTTAATCTTCACCGTGCGAGCGTTCATCTTGTTGGTTGTTCTACTCCTGTTAAGCCCACTTGCTCACGCAGAACTACGCGAGGTTGCCCTGCCGAGCGGACTCATTGGCAAGGCTTGGAGCGACGATGCCTCGGCCAGTTCCCTTTTATTGGTGCGTCTTCCAAAGGCTCAAGAGATTCAGAACGTTCGGGATCAATCAGCGGGCTTCATCGAGGGCCCCGTCCTCAGCGGATATTTTATCCCTACTTCTGCTGGAGCGGTGAGTTTCGGAGGACTACCGGCGCTTCAGATGCGAGGCTGTATGCGAAAAGACGGACGCAGCCTGAACGCAGTTTACACGATCGCGTTCGCGACGGAGTGCACGTTCATGGTCACGGCCGCATCGGCAGGCGATCCTTCCTCCCGAGAAGCAGAAGCCGAAGTGGAGAAAACAGCCAAACCATTACTTGGCGCTCAAGCGATCATGCAAGAAGTGGGACCGAAGATATCTGCGGGCATTTTAGAGCTTGGTGCTTTGGCTGAGAAAATTATGGCGGAACAGGCGCGGAAAAACAAAGCCCTGGACAACCAGTCGAAAGCACCACCGGCAACGACATCTACAGCGGCGGCGGCCGAGACGGAAGCGACACAAAAACGTTAAACTCGCCTCTCGGGCTTGCCGACAGCGACTTGTTCTCCTATCAAGCCGTCATGCTACAGCTTTTACCCCTCAAGGTGCGGAGGTTTTCTCTTTTAATTGGCCTCATGGCCATCGCTGCGCACGCCGCTTCATTTGACTTCGAGCGCCAGACTCCCGTCGCAGCCGACGAGGAAATCCCCACGATGGATTTCTTCCGGCCCGCCATTCTTCAGTCGCCATCCCTCAACTCAAGCGGCACGCACGCCGCCGCCGTCGTCTCTTCCAAGGACGACAATCACCAGCTCATGGTGTGGGAGCTCGGCACCCAGAAACTCGAAGTCATTGGCGGTATTGGCGAAAAGGACATCTACAGTGTCTGCTGGTTGAACGACAAACGCCTCTTATTTCAACTGGCCACGCGCAAACTCTACGGGCTGGGTTTGCTGGCCGCCAACGTGGGTCATCTTCACGATGCGTACCCAGTTCTCCAATACTATGGTTCTCAGATCGTCAGCGTGCCGAAGGCCGATCCGCTAAAACCCCTCGTTTGGAACCGGTACGATTCCATCGAAACCAGAAAAGACTTGGGCTGCGCGCGAATCACCTCGGGTGTCGATACCGGGAAGGTTGTTGACATCACCAATGCGACGACCGACTGGAACGCCGTTCTAGACGCCCGCGACAATAACGACAGACACATCCTATCGATTTATCCTATTCCTCCGACGGGCATGACGGTCCGCTACATCGCCAACAAAAACGGCGAACCGGAATTTGCCGAGACGTGGGACGGCAACCATTCCCATCTCTGGCGCCTCGTCGACGGAAAATGGGAAAAGACTTCCGTCGATCTCGATAAAATCAGCGTCATCGACTACGGCGAGGAGCCCGGGCAATTGCTGGTGCGCGGTCCACGGCAGGAGGGCAAACCCAACGCGGTGCAGTTCATGAACGGCACAACCGGTGAGTTGGGTGAAGTGTTGCTGCAGGACACGGGTTATGATTTCCAAACGCCTTACGGCTTCGGCTGGACCTTCCGCGATCCGAAGACGCAGAAAATCATCGGGCTGACTTTCGCGCGCCGCGCCCTCGAAACCGTTTGGTTCAATGAAGCGTATCGGCAGCTGCAGAAGATCATCGAAGGGCTTTTCCCCGGCGTGGCGACGCGCATCATCGGCTGCAACGAGGAATCGACGCGCTTCCTGGTCGAAACCTATTCCGATCGCCAACCGCCTGTTTACAGCTGGGTCGACCTCACCGCGCGCACGGGCAGCTTGATCAAAAAATCGCGTCCCTGGATCGATCCTCAACGCATGCAACCGATGAGCGTCGTTAAATTCAAAACACGCGACGGCAAACAGCTCGACGCCTACCTCACCCTGCCGGCCGGCACGTCGAAAACCAACCCGGCGCCGCTGGTTGTCCTGCCTCACGGAGGCCCTTGGGTTCGGGACTGTTGGGGTTTTGACGGCGAGGTTCAGTTTCTCGCCAGCCGGGGCTACGCCGTTTTGCAGCCGAATTATCGCGGCTCGCTTGGTTCGGATTGGATGTTCGCCAACACAGATCGCTATGATTTTCTGAAGATGCACGACGACGTGACCGACGCCACCAGGACGTTGATCAAGTCGGGGCTGATCGATCGCAATCGTGTCGCGATCATGGGTGGGTCGTTCGGCGGCTATTTGTCAGTTTCAGGCGTGGTTCACGAACCCACGTTGTATCGGTGCGCCGTGACCATCGCGGGCGTCTTCGATTGGGAACGCCAAATCCAAAGCAAAAAATATTATCAATACGACGGCATTGCCTACAGCTATCTGGTGGCGAATTTGGGCGATCCGAAAACGAACCCGCAGAAATTCGAAGCCATCTCGCCGAACCGCCAAGCCAATCAAATCCGCGTTCCAGTGTTTGTGGCCGCAGGAAAAGAAGACTTCATCGTAGACGTGGAGCAAGCCGACCTCCTCATCGCTGCGCTGGAAAAAAACAAAGTCCCCCACGAAAAACTTTATTTCAGCGGCGAAGGTCACGGCATGGCCCGGCTAAAGAACCAGGTGAAGCTCTACGATGCGATCGCGGCATTTCTGGACAAAAACCTAAAACAAGCAAAACCGCCAACTGCCGCACCGTAGCCTTGGTCAGAAGGACTGAGAGTGACTTTCAGGTTTCCTGCGAGAGGGCTGATGAGCCTTTGCGTGGGCAGCGACGTTTTGATTGTGCACTCTGAGCGCGTGCGCTGGCGCTTTTATCGTCGGCTTTGCGCGAAATCATATTGAGCAACGCCAAAGCGCAAACGAACCATTCACTTCGCCACAACAACCGGCGCAATCCGGCGGCGAATATCGGTGGGCATTTTGGTGAAGCCGAGCGATTCCCAAAGATGAAGAACAAGCAACTTGTTGCGAATTTTGTGGCCGAGGTCACGAGCAAGATCGCAGTCGTCTGCGTGTTCCTTGTCGGTACCGAGGCGGCTTTGGACGACGTCCAACTCGTCGGCGAGTTGACGGAGGATATCTTTGTCACGCTCGATCCGCCCCGCATTGAACAAGGAGGATAGAGCTAAGGTTTTGCAGGAGAGAGCGGCATTCATGGAGCTGGAGTGGAAGTCGATGGCCCGCTGAGAACCTTCGACGCCCCTCAAACTAGCGACCGCTCTTCCACGCTCGATACGTTTTAGGTAACAGAACGGTGACAGTTCTCCGCGCCGGCTTCGAACACGGCGTTCCTGGCTTTTTCAAAAGTGAAAAGAAAGTCCGACGTAAGGACCGGACAGCGCTTGATCTCTCACTTTGATGCGCCGGTAGCCGGCCCGGACGGAGAAATATTTATTCACATAGGCAACGGAGCTATCGCAGTCGGTGATCGCGTGGTCATTGATCCAGCTCCAGGTCGGCGTAAAATTTAGGCCTAGATGCCTGGTTGGAAAAAAGCTCAGCGGGTACGTCATGGAGAAACCGTCGTTCCGTTTTCTTCCGTCGAGAATCAAACCGCCGTAGCCCATCCCGAACTCAACCTTCTCGCTCCAGGACATCCGGAAAAGGCCGTGCATCTGGATGAAATTGAGCGGATCGCTCGCACCTTTCTCGGTGTAACGGGTTTGTCGATACTGGGCGCCGACGGGACCATACCCAATTAACGCACGGGCATCGATGCCGTGGGTGCGAGAGTCGATGCGTTGGTAATTCACGTCAGCTTGGGCTAACGGGAGGTCGGGCGCGCCGATTTCGCGCAACGGGATGAGCGCCAAGTCGGGACTCTCCGACTTCCTCATACGCTCCAACGTTCGCCGCCCCGAATGCACGCACATCACGAAGAACGCGTCAAAAAACGCGTCGTCCAACCTAGAACCGCCTGTATTCTCATTATTGTAGTCGGAGGCTCTCTGTCGCTCCTGGCGAGTCGGCGGCGGATTGACCTTGGGCTGCTCGGTAGCCGCTTTTTCAAAATCCGAAAGGCTTCCCGCCAAAACAGGACTGGCCAGCCAGCAGGCCGCGAGAAGAAGGAAAGTCGGCGCAACGATGGGGTATGATCCTTTCACGAAGCCAGACTCATGAACGCTGGGCCGGCAAGGACAACCCGAACGGGATGAACGGTTCAAAAAGCCGAACCAATGGGGATAAATCAAGACCCGGCAACATCGCCGCGCGGTCCTCCGCCCCGGCATAACTGGTTTAGAAGTACCACTTCGCCGCGAACTGGAGACTGGTAGCCTTGATGTTCAGATTGTTCGAACCCAGTTTGGCTTTGGCTTCCGAATAATTGCCCGTAACGCCCAACGAGAGCTGTCTCAGTAGATAGTATTCAGCGCCAAGTTGAACCGCCACGGTCCAATTGTGCTCCGTCTTATCGGCTGAACGATTGGAAATATACATGTTCGGGATGAAACTGTGTACCGTCGTCTCCGAATGCCATCCGACCGTCGCGTAATTGACGCCCACGCCTCCGCTCACGCGGAAACGGTCATTCACCGAAATAGTATAAACCGGCAAAAGTGTAACCATGTTCGTGCGATAAATTACCGCATCACGCACGATTTCATCCGGCGTCGTCGCAAAAAATATGCCCGGGTACCGTGGGCCGGGGAAATTGATCTCTGCTTCGCCAAAGCCCGTATAGGTCAGCCGCAGATCCCAATCCGAGTTGAACACATATCCTACGGTGGCGGCCGCAACCGAAACGTTGTTAGTATTATTGCGCGACGGAAGGGCTTCCGGTGAGGGAGAGGCCAGCGGATTGTACTTGGTGATCGTGGCATTCTTTAGCTGAGCCTTGC
The DNA here is from genome assembly GCA_047600805.1 of Nibricoccus sp. GTDB lineage: Bacteria > Verrucomicrobiota > Verrucomicrobiia > Opitutales > Opitutaceae > JADKHC01. The sequence continues at coordinate 1,049,825 of JASGKG010000001.1, read as the reverse complement.
CCACGCCCGCACCGACAAAAAATCCCGGTTCTTGCGCCGCGAAAAGCGACGAAGCCGCGATTGAAAGGACCGCCAGCACTTTCAAGGTTTTCATAGGGTGAATCGGTTGTGGACGGTTCCCTGAAAAACCTAAACACAAAAAGAGCACCCATAGCCAAATCTCGTCCAAACGGCGGTCTTGGCCACTGCCACCAGATCGGAGGGCTCAACATGCTGTTGTGAGCACGGAGAGACGCGACGCCGTCGTCTGCGTTCCGCCGACCGCGCCCTCCCGCAATCACGTCCCCGCCGACCTAAACCCTAAGGCTGGTTGGCGCTCAGATTGCCGATTTCAGGGCTTTCTGCTGAAGCTCGTAAACTTGAATCCCAGGCAATGTAAAGAGGAGTTGGTTCGGGTCCACCCTCGGCATTTGCAGCGCCTCAACGGCCTTGAACCAAACCATCTCCCGACCGCTTTTTCGCACCTCCATCTCATACATCCGTCGCACCTTCCCAAGTTCGTCCGAAGCAGCCTGCGCCGCGTCATAGTCGAGTATGACCAATAGATCGACGTATTCATCGTTGGTGGAAGCGAGCGGTTCGGCTGCCATAACCATCCCCCGCAAAAGGTATCTTGAAGCCATGCGCGAAAGAAAGCACTCCTGCAGCGTACTTGCAACCCGCACCTGTCATCGCGTTTACCCTTGGGCAGGTAGCTTTTTATCTTTTAAGGCCCGAAACTTCTCCCGTCGGGGCACCGACATCGCTGCGCCTTCGATTTCATACCTTTCAAAGGTAGTTTTTTGAATTGCAGCCGACGCCCATGCTCGCCTTTCACAAACTTTAAACTTTTGAGTCACGGGGAATCGGTTCAATTTACTCGACGGTCGGCGCACCCGCCCCAGCTCGCCTTCTTCGAAACCACTTCAACTCTGCCCCTATGAAAGCTTTTTTGCTGATTGCCGCGCTAGCAGCGACGACCGCCTCGCTGCTCGCTCACGATTTCACGAGCCACGATATTGGACCAATCTCGCCGGAAGAAGCGCAGTTGATCCGGGCGTTTCGTGAGAACCCGGAGCCATACCGACAAATTCTCAATGCGCCACGTCATCCTCGCCGGCCCCACGGCCCCGCTCTAGGACCAAGAGACATCATCGACGTCACTGTTGAAGGCGGCCTGATCGCCTTCAGTGGCAAGCGCCGCGGCTACCAACCCATGAACTTCCGGATCGTTCGCGGAGAGACGCTGTCGGTTGCCGTACGGCGCCAGGGACGTTTTGAAGAAAACGTGATCACCGTATCGTACCGTGCGGACGGACTGCATTTCGACGTGCCCGCACAACAAGGTCGGGCTGAATCGCGTGGCTTTGTCGTCATCGGCGAGGACGATCGCTGGAACCAAGGCACGCCAATCTTCTTCGACGGCACGGTGAATAGTTCCCGATCCGTTTCCGAGGCCCAAGGCATCACCTTCCACATCCGCTACGCAGCCTCACCGCGTCCGTGAAGGCCGCCGAACCTAAAGTACCGGCTGCCAGTCCTCAGGCACCCAGCGGTAAAGGTTATCCGCCACACCGATTTTGCCCAGTCCGGGAAATGGCAGGTGAAAACCGAACACTCTCGTGCCGGCTTTGGCGAGTTCAGCCCAAGCAGCCATTCGTGTTTTTATTGCAACCTCGGGAGTGATATCAGAGGCGAGCGACCACTCCGGATGCGGAAGCCAAAGCATCGCATGGTGCGTGAGGTCTGAAACGTGATGGAGCACTTCGCCCTTTGATTCGAGGCGAAGTGTCATTTGCCCTGGCGTATGGCCCGGAGAAAGAATCGGCGTGATACCCTCCGGGAGCCGGGTCGAACCATCGACAAGAGTGAATTGTATGCTGGAGAAAATACGCCGCGCGTCCGCATGCATTGTCCCTGGGTTTAGGTTTAGCTTCGAGAAATCCGGCTTGTCGGCTGTCCAAAATGCTTTCTCTTCGGCGAAGCAGAAGTGCTCGGCGTGGCCAAACACGGGTTTGCCTTGCCTGTCGAGCAGTCCGCCCATGTGGTCGAAGTGCGCATGCGTCAGGAAAACGTGTGTGATATCGCGAGGCGCGACTCCGAGTTGCGCCAAACTCGTCAGCAGATGAAAGGGCTTGCCCTCGGTTTTTGGCGGCCCGGCATCGATCAGAATCCTCTCCGCGCCACGCCTGAGCAAAAGAACGTTGTAGGGATAGCGGAGCTTCGCCGGATTTCCGATCCCAGCCAGCGCTGCTTGATACGAAGCTTCGTCGGCTTGTGGAGGACGCTTCGGCTTGGTGTCCATGAACCCGGCCAGCAGAGAAACCGCTTCAAACTCTCCTACCCTAAACCGGTAGATCACACTGTTTGTGAGGACCGGGGCAACCGCGGCTGACCCTGGCTCGACCGCGGTCACGCCGGGAAGACCTACTGTGGCGCCCAGCACGCCGGCACTGCTGAGTTTTAACCAATCACGTCGAGTAAATCGCTTCATAAGCTTTAGAGCTGTCAAACAAATTGGCGCCCACCCTGAGCCAAGGCATCGCCAAGAGCAATTGGTTATACACCGATTCGAACCTTTGTTTCGGGCGGTGCGTTGGCAAAATGAACAATGCTGACTAGCCTAGGTGGCCATGCAACTGACTCCGTCTTTCGTTTACGCCGCACACGCGGTTTTCTGGATTTCTTTTGTCGCAACACGGCTCGCCGTGCGTTCGACCAACGAAAGCCCACCGGAAGCCACCGTTGCGACAACCACCAATACGATGCGGGGCGCACGTTCCTTGGTGGCAGCACATGGTTTCGCCTTCGCGATTCTATACGCAGGAATTTTCAACGGTGTTTGGCACCGCCTCCGTCCGCTCTTCGAAAGCAGACCGATGCTGGGAATATCTCTGATTTTAGCCGGCACCGCCTTCGCAGTGTGGTCGCTGTTTCATTTTAGGTCGTGGAGATTCCAGGCGAAACTCGAGATTGGCCACCAACTCGCCACCACGGGCCCGTTCGCCATCGTGCGGCATCCGATCTATGCGTCGCTTACCTTGCTTGGCGTTGGTTCGGCACTTTGGATACCGAATAGTCTCACGGTAATCGGCTGCGTCCTCGTCGCGCTCGTCGGCGATTTGCGCGGCCGAGCCGAAGAGCGGCTTTTGGCACACGTATTCAAAAAAGCTTACGTGGACTATAAATCGAAAGTCGCACGCCTGATTCCAAAGATTTACTAAACAGGCGGCTGAACCATTCCTACGTCAAAGAAAAAGCCGGGCTGAATGCCCGGCTTTTCATTACCATCGCCGCAGTTAAACGGTGGTTGGATCAGGCCGAACGATGACGGTGTCGGAAATTTCCGTGACGGCATCGGCGGGCATGCCCACGCGGCGAGCGTGTTCGCGGACGGCCTCGGGATTGGTCGCTTGGTAAATGCAGACCGTGCCGATGCGGCCGCCTTCATGGCGCGTGACGTACGAACGGATCCAGCGTACCTTGTCAGGCATCTCTTCATTGCCGATGCGAGAGGAAATACCAGCGGCCGCTTCCAATTCTTTTTGAGACCCCCAACCGTTGGCGCGAGTGATGACGTATGTTTTCATGATAACGAGTGTTTGTATGTTTTTGTTGTAGATTTGCACTCACCCACCTGGGCAAGCGACGCAGCAACTCTATCGCACCGCCACTTGAATGTCCTTTCTTCTACCTTACCGTTTCCTTATTCGTGGCCCGCTCCTTTGAGGCGGCCGAAAAAACGACAATCCTCCCCATGACCTTCCGCTTCGGCCGTTTCGAATTCGACGAACGCAAACGCGAACTTCGCCTGGGCTCCCGCCCGATCGAACTGCAGCCGCGGATGTTCGACCTGCTCGCCTATCTGTTGCGAAATCACGAGCGCGTCGTTTCAAAGGAAGAACTGTTTTCTGCGCTGTGGCCCGAAGTCATCGTCACCGACTCCTCCATCATGCGCGCAGTGAGTGTCATTCGGTCCATTCTGCGCGAGGACGGCCAGGAAAACGCGATCAAAACCTATTCGCGACAAGGCTACCGCTTCGTTGGTAATCTAACAACTGGTTCGGCTCCACAATCGGCAAGTAGCACGCCGGATCTCGCGCGCGCAGCCGCCAAGAACAAAACCTGGCAGGAGGTTCTGCAGGCGTACTGCAGCCTGGAAAACACCGACAAGTTAACGACCGACGATTTTGAGCAATGGGCACACGCGGCTTTGTGTCTGGGGCAGCCGAACGACGCGATTTACCCTCTGGAACGAGCCGTGGCGGCCCATCACCAATGCGACAATCGCGTGGCAGCTGCTCGCGCCGCGCTTACCCTCACCAACCTCCACCTGGAAGCGCGGGCTTTGGCCGTGGGCAAAGGTTGGCACAGTCGTGCCGGCGCCTTCCTTGCGGAGGAAAAAAACGAAACGCGCGAACACGGTCTTTATCTTTGGTTATCAGCGCGGATCGCCCTTTTCGAAGGGAATCTTGAGCAGGCTCTCGAACGTGCTGAACACGCCGAGGTCCTGGCCAAACGCCTAAAGGACCCGGACGTCGAGGCGCTCGGCCTGATTTATCGCGGCCACGTCGAACTCGCCTTCGGAAGGATTCGCGAGGGACTCGTCCACTTGGATGAAGCGGGCGCTGCGACGCTCGCGGGCAACGTCAGTCCGTGGGCTTCGGGAATTGTTTTCTGCAGTATTATTTGGGCGTATTTGGATCGTGGCGATCTCGTGCGCGCCGGACAATGGACGGATCAATTCACGAGGTGGTGCGAGCGCAACGCGAGTTTTGGCTTTCCCGGACTTTGCCATCTGCATCGCGGCGAAGTGCTCTGTGTCAAAGGTGACCTTTCGTCCGCCGAGGTGGAGATTTGCAAAGCTCGCGAGTTGCTCGCCAAAAGCGCACGTTACGCCGAAGGCGACGCGTGCCGTGTGCTCGGCGAAATCCGTTTGCTTCGCGGGGATCGTGAAGGCGCTGAAGAAGCGTTTCGCCAAGCGCACGAACTCGGTTGGCATCCATTGCCTGGTTGGGCACTGCTCCAAGCCGAGAAAGGACAACTCGACGACGCCATCAAGACGCTGCAGCGCGGCATGCTGAATCCGTCCTGGGCGGACGGTCAGCGCCGCGGGATCTTGCTGGCCCACCTCGCCTGCATCGCGGCTCAGGCCGGTGACCACGCATTGGCAAAACAAACGCTGGTCGAACTTGAAGCGGCCACGCCTCTGCGCGACACGCCTGGTTGCGAAGCACTGTTCCAACGCGCCCGAGGCGAGTTCGCCCTCGCCCGCCAGAATTATGACGAAGCGATTGCCGCCTTTCGCCAAGCTTTGACCGTATGGTTGGAAGCCGAGTCAAAGATTAATGTCGCGCATACCCGACTTCGGCTGGCGGAGTCTTTGTCGCGCGCCGGCAACACCACGGAGGCTGAGATGGAACTCACGTCCGCGGAAAACGCATTTAGAAAAATCGAGGCCGACCGCATGGTGGCGCACTGCTCAGGCTTGCGTGAGCGGCTGCTTCAAAAGCAAACGGATTAACTCAGCTCAACCGCCAATATTTCTCACGTGCGGAGTTTCTAGAAGCGCGTGTTCCGTAGCCGCCCGCCGTGCTCCGTAATCGGGTGTTCTCCCCAGAGAAATCCGAGTTAAACCTCACGCGTTGTCGCTTGTCGTGAGACCGCGCAAAGAGCAGATTACTGCGAATGGCACGCGTACTCGTAGTCGACGATGACGAACAATTCCGGGCGGTACTCGTGAGGGTGCTCTTGAAATGCGCGCACGAAGTGAAAGAAGCTCGCAACGGTCGGGAAGCCCTCGTGCTTTTCTCGGAATTTATCCCTGATATCGTGGTTACGGACATCATGATGCCCGAAAAAGACGGCCTCGAATTGGTCCCCGCCTTGCGCCGGCAGAAGTCGCCGGTCAAAATTATCGCCTGTTCCGGAGGCGGTCATGTCGCCGCAGAGGAATTACTGCATTTGGCGCGACTTCTCGGCGCCGACCGAGTGCTCTTCAAGCCGTTCGCGCTGGGTGACCTTACCTCGGCGATCGAGACACTCGCCGCCTGAAAAGGCCACGTGTAACCAGATTGTCACTACAGGCACTTGCCGCGTGGTAAGGAGTCTGCCCTCGTTGTGCTCGTCAGGTTACCCCGGCGGACGAGCGGGAATCTCGTCGTAGTTCAGTTTGTGGACAGAATTTGGGCAAAAAAAAGCCCTCTCTTGCGAGAGGGCTTAAACCGAACGGAGCTAAGCTCTACGTTGCGGTTTTTGGCGGGAGGGAATTAAAGAACTGTTCACGCGCGCCCACTCTGCAAGCACAAAAATTACCTTTCTTGCGGAAAGTTGATTACAGGATATCCGACATTCATTCGCCCGAGAGAAAGGCGAGCCGGAATTCTCCCGCTTTCGGCGATTCCCTCTTGCGAATGCGTGGCCGCCGTCGCTGTTCACTTCGCAAACAGCCGTTTTCGCAACAACAGCAAGAGAGCGCTAGGCGTTAAATCAGCATCGGATTCGCGATAGGTTAGATACGTCTTCTATTTCGCTGATGCCTGATTCAACTTCCACTGCTACCCTCTTTGTGAGAATCGGCGGACGCGTGCCGCTGCTCAACCTGCTCCGGCATTTTTACGCCGACGTCCGTCAACACGCGGAGATCGGTCCTATTTTCGCCAAGCATATCACCGACTGGCCAACCCATATCGAAAAGATCGCCGACTTCTGGACCGCCGCGATCGGAGGGCCCGTCCTATACCGCGGTCCCATGCCCGCGAAACACGTCACTCTCGGTCTCGAAGAGCGACATTTCGCCGCTTGGCTGGAGCTCTGGCGTCGCAACTGCAGCATCTATTTGCAGCCACTCGAGGCGCAGCAGATGATCGATTACGCGGAGTCGATCGGATCGCGACTCCGCCATATCATTTCGTCCGCCGCGAGTGGGCCTGCGTCAGAACCAAAAGGATCAACGTCCCCCATCGAGTTCAGGCGCAATCACAGCGAAGGATAAAGGCAGTACTTCCCTCCATCGCGTGTGCCTGTAGTCTCGCGCTTACTGCTACACGCCACGGAGCGCTTCTGCTGGCGTTCCCGAAATGAAATACAAAATTCTCATCATGTGCCTGACCGCGTCGGTCTTTCTAAACGCTTACCTTTTCTGGGACGCGCGCGACAGCCGTCGGCTGCTGCTCGAGCATCAGCAGCACATCATCACCCTTTCACGGCAAAACCGAGAACTGCTCAAGCTGAACACCGATTTGCGCGACGGTTTGGCTAACCTCACCACAGAGCTCACCCGTATTCAGAAAGATCTCCACGAACAGACCGAGGCCATTAGCCACCGCTAACTTTGTATTGAACCAATTTCGCTTAGCGCCATGCTTGCGTGCGGACCGCAACATCAACCTAAACACCGCACACCATGGGCTGGGGAAGAATGTTTTTGCTAGGAAACGTCGGGCAGCAAATGGACATTGAGGACGTCAAGGACTACCTCAACCAAGCCATCGAGGAAATAAACAAGGGGGAGCAAATCGACGCCGACCAGAACCGCGAAATTGAGCGGCTCAAAAAGGAGAATCGCGAGTTGCAATTGTATGTTTTGGCTCTGGCACGTCTGCTCACCCAGAAACAGATCGTCACGGAAGCAGAACTCACCTCCATCGTTTCCACGATTGAACGCGGCCGCTGATGCGACGGGACTTCGCCACTCAACCGGCCTGATTTCTACCGCGGCCGCTTTTCGCCGGATTTTTTGTGCGGTTTCGTCATTTGCTGCTGAATAGATGTAAACCAAATGAGCGACGATGGAGAACTGCTACGCCGATTCGCGGAGACGCGCGACCAAGCCTGTTTTGAAAAGGTCGTCCAGCGCTACATCGGTTTCGTATTCGCGATCAGCCTGCGCAGGCTTCAGGACCAACACCTCGCGCAAGACGCCACGCAAGCCGTCTTCATCGCGCTCGCTCGGAAAGCCACTCGCGTCTCGCACGCTCCGAGCGTCATGGGCTGGCTGCACCGGAGCGCGTGTTACGAAACAAAAAACCTCATGCGCGCCCAAAGAAATCGCATCGCACGGGAAACTGAAGCAGCACGACTGGGAACCGCGGAGCCCGCAGAGATGTTCGACGTCGGGCAAATTAAAAGTGTGCTCGACGAGGCTTTGGGAGAACTGAGCGAGCGCGATCGCGAGGCCGTCCTCGCACGTTTCTTTTCGGGCCAGTCATTCGGCGAAATCGGCACAAAACTAAAATTGAGCGAAAACGCCGCACGAATGCGCGTCGAACGCGCCCTTTCAAAACTCCGCGATCTGCTACAACGAAAAGGGATCACCTGCACAGCCGCCGCGCTGGCGGGTGGGTTACCCGCGTATGCATCAACGCCCGTGCCCGCGACTGTCGTCGCAGCAGTGACAAGCGCTTCCGTCGCATGCGTCATCGGTGCAGCGATCCCAGGAACACTCTTCTTTATGAGCACCGCCAAAATTGTTACGAGCGTCGCGGCCATCGCTGTGATCGCCGGCTTCATTTATCAGCACCAAGAAACAGCGCGCCTTGCAGCCGAAGTCGCCACCTTGCGCGGCGAACGCATTGACACCGCCAAACAGCTGCAGGCGATCGAAAAAAGACTAGACGCCGCCCCCGTTTCGCAACGTCCCGAGTCGCGAAACACGGAAGCAGTGAAAGTCCTTAAGCAAGCGACCAACCCCGAGAGCATCGCAGTGCCTGGCGTCACACCCAAGGCACCGAGCGGCTGGATCAAAAACGGAAGTGCGACAGACCTCTATGAAGTGGGCGTGGATGAAAACAACAGCTGGGGCGGAATGCCGAGCGCTTACGCGAAATCGACCGGAGCCGCCGACGGGAAATTCGGCGGTATGATGCAGACGATCTCAGCGGAAGCCTACAAATCCCAACGCGTCCAGCTCACAGGCTGGATCAAGACCGAAGACGCCAGCGACGGCGGCGGCCACCTTTGGATGCGTGTCGATGGTTCAGAGAGAGGGCAAATGTTGGCGTTCGACAACATGGAGGGCCGTGCTCCGAAAGGCACGACTGATTGGCAGGAGTACTCCATCGTTCTCGATGTGCCTGCGGACGCCACGTCGCTAAACTACGGCTTCTTCGTCAACGGTAGGGGCAAGATGTGGGTCAACGGGGTAACCATCACACCGGTCGGCTCTGAGGTGCCTGCAACGAACATGCTGGCAAAAGCAAAGAAGGCGCTCCCGCAAACGCCCGTAAACCTCGGCTTCGCCCCAAATCGGACGCAGTGATCTCGTCCGCCTGCTACTCGCTGGACTCGCCGGCCTTGGCCGCGGCCTCGGCGAGAAACTGCTTGCGGAAGGTGGCGTCGCGCTTTCGGTCCGTGCGAAGCTCGAGGACGCGTAAGCCCCGCTCAGGGAGGCTTGAGATCAGCCACACGAACTGCTCCCAATCCCTAACTAGCTGATGCTCGATCCCATAAGCTGACGCGAGTTTTCCAAAATCAGCCTCCTGCGGCGTGGCGAAATAGTCTTCGAACGGCGGGTCGAACCGAGCCACCGGCAGATGCTCGAAAATGCCGCCCCCGTGATTGTTAATCAGCACGATCGTGAGCGAGCCTCTGAGCTTTTGGTTGAGGAGGAAGCCATTCGTATCGTGAAGCAACGCGAGGTCGCCCGTCAGCAAGACGGCAGGATGGTTGCCATGGGCGATTCCCACCGCAGTGGAAAGCGTGCCGTCGATGCCATTGGCGCCACGATTAAAAAAGATCGAATGCCCGCGGTCGGTCGGAGCCCAGAAATATTCGAGGTCGCGGACCGGCATGCTGTTCGCGACAAAAAGTGGCGTCTCGGGCGGGAGGTTTTGCGAAAGCAGCCAAGCGGCTTTCCCTTCGAACAACCAATGCGTCTCGCGCATTCTGCCGGCGATGAAGTCGCGAATGCACGCATCTGCACCCGTCCACTTCGCAGAGTACGAGGCTTCTGTCGGACGCGTCGGCAGCGTCGTGGCAATCACCTCCACATCTGCACGAAACGAACGCGCACGGTTATGCAACGCGTCGAGATTTTTCGTGCGCTCCGAGACAATCCATACCGGCACATCCAGAGCGGCGATCCATTCACGCAACGACTTGCTGATCGGCCAGCCGCCAAGACTGAGAATAAAGTCGGGCTTTAATTTTTGGATCAAAGCTTTGTTTCTGGCGAGAATATCGTAGGTGAAAACGAAAGGCTGCCCGTGCGCGGCATGGGTGCGCAGCGGCGAGAGGCTTTCAGCGAGCACCGGCCAGCCGGTGTTATGCGAAAGGAGTTCGACCACGCCCGCGTATTGCGCGATGTTCGAAGGCTGGCTCGGGCCGGCAATGATCACACCGCGGCCTTCGTTGGGCAAAATCGGGAGCGACGCACTGAGCTTTGGAATGCTCGGCGGCGCCAAGTGCGAGAAGAATGGTTCGGCGACTACCTCTGTGAGTTTCGCGGCGGCACCGTCGTCGGCTACGGGTGCGAGCGGATCGCGGAAAGGTGCGTTGAGATGCACCGGCCCTGGTTCAGGCAGGAAAGCGCGCTCGACCGCATGCGCCACCGTTTGGCGCAGGTACGCGAGTAGTTCGACGCGAGGTTCTGGAACGGCGAGCTCGTGCGACCAGTTCACGTGGCCACCGAACAGTTTGTGCTGGTCGATCGTCTGGCCGGACGAGCATTCGCGCATTTCGGGCGGACGGTCTGCCGTGATCACGATTAGCGGCACCCCACTCTCTTGCGCTTCGATCACAGCCGGATAGTAATTTGCGCCCGCAGTTCCGGAAGTGCAGACGAGCAGTGTCGGACGATGATGTTGACGTGAAAGGCCGAGCGCAAAAAAAGCCGCCGAACGTTCATCGAGAACCGGGATGGTTTCCACGGCTTTGTTGTTGGCCAACGCAATGGTAATCGCGGTCGAACGCGAGCCCGGCGAGATCACCGCTTGCACTACGCCACAACGCACTAACGTCTCCACCATGACGCTGCACCAAAGGGTGTTGGTATTTCTGAAATCGAGAGAAGGCACAGAGGAAGTCATCAGTTAAAGACGGGAGCTAGATAGCGAACTACAAGCAAACGCCTCGATTATGCAACTTCGCAACTTGCAGTCATCGTGCTTCCTTCCAGGCAGATACAAGGTCGTCGCGAGAACGGAACAGCTGGCACCGACCGAGCTTGTTTTCGATCGGCGGAATACACCAAGAACTACGCGTCTCGCACCACGATCGCTTTCCGCTATTCTTTGACTACACTCATCGGTTTCGCCTTCCACGCCGAGCTTATAAAATCCTGTTAAACAACCAGCCAAACCAGTAAAGGAATTGATGAAGGGCTAAAATGGCTCACGCATCGCTTTGGTACAATGAAACGCAGTCGTTTACTCTCCGGCGGCCGAATTGCACTTTTATCCCTGGCGTTTTTTGCGCCGGGGCACGTTCACGCCGCCACTTTTACCGCAGCCTCTCCCTCGCAAGCTGACGTTCAGAGTGCGATCAACTCCGTTACAGCAGGCGACACGGTGTACATACCGGCCGGGACGGCGACGTGGGGCGCCGGCGATCTTCTCTCAACGTCAACAAAGCTGTCACCCTCGCCGGAGCCGGCCAGGACGTCACCACCATCGATATTTCACCCAGCGCAGGCTCCTGGGGCACCGGCGTGATTTCGATTTCCGCGGCCGCCACGATCAAGAGCTTTACGATTCGCACGCCAACTTCCGGCGGAAGCGGGACGGCTTTCTCCGCGTCAGCAAACGGCTTTCGCATCACCGACATCAAATTTCTCGGCCGCACCACTACGATCAACGGCTACTTCGTCTATGCTGGGTCTTACGGATTGGTCGACAATTGCTCGATCACAGGTGGTTCGGGTGAAAACGAACTCATCTTTCTTCGCGGCCCGTCTGACTCGTGGCAAACCGACAGCACGATGGGGAGCGCAAACAATTTTTTCATCGAAGACTGCACGTTCGGCGGCCAGGGCTACGTCAACGACTGCAACAGTAACAGCCGCTGCGTCGTACGGTTTTGCACCATCACCGGAGCGATGAAAGTCGACGGCCACGGTAAATATTCCAACACCCCACCGCGAGGCGTACGCCATATGGAAGTGTATCACAATACGTGGACCGGCGATGGTAATTGGGCCGCAATGGAGCTCCGCGGCGGGACAGGACGCGTTTTTAACAACAGGGCGCCAAATACCTCTGCTATTTGGTTGATCCTAAACGAATATTATGTGGTTAACGGTGGCCTCACCGCGGCCAACTACCCGATTGCCGATCAAATCGGCGTCGGCAAAGACCCGAAGGTGGGCGCCTCGGAACCGTATTATCTGTGGGGCAATCGCAGAAACTCCGTCGCCTGGCCCGTAAGTCTTTCCTATGGCACCAGCATGGCCGGCGTGATCGATGCCGACCGCGATTATTACAACGAAGTTTCTCCCTTCACCGGTTCGTCGGGCGTCGGAATCGGCACTACGGCGCAAATGAACGCCATTACGCCTTCGAAAACAAACGTAGCCTTTTGGGTGATAGATCAGGGTAATTGGAATCTCAATACAAACGGTACCGACGGCGTGCTCTATGTTTGGAATGGCAGCGCGTGGGTTTTGAACTACACGCCCTATACTTACCCGCATCCCCTTCGCAACGGTTCGGTTGATACAACAGCGCCCACCGTGCCCATCAACCTCGCAGGGACAGCGATTTCGTCTTCCCGAATTGACCTCACGTGGACGGCTTCGACCGATAATGTCGCGGTGATCGGTTATGGTGTTTATCGAAACAATAACCTCATCACCACAATCGCCAACACCGCGTATTCGGACACGGGCCTCGCGACTGCCACCACCTACTCGTATTCAGTGAACGCCTACGACGCTTCAAACAACGTTTCGGCTAAGTCCGCCGCCATCAATGTCACCACGGCGGGCGGTTCTTCCAGTTCTTCCTCGTCTAGCAGCAGTTCCGGGTCATCCGGCTCGAACACTCAACAACCTGCTCCCGCCAAAGGCGGCGGCGGCGCGCCAAGCCTGGCATTTTTTGGGCTCTTGGGGGTTGCCTGCGCCCTTCGAAAGAAAAAGGCCGCGGCATAGTACCGCGGCCTTGAAACTATGCGGCGCAGTTTTTGTTGCGCCCTGCGACAAGATTACAGCGTCACGCCGTCCTTGAAGATGGCGATTTCGCGGAAGCCGTTTTCCTCGTTGCGGGCGAGGGTGCCGTTGGCGACTTCGATCACATGCGTCAGCAACTTGTCGGCGAGCTCAGGCATGGTCTTGTCCTCGAGGAGTTGACCGGCATTGAAGTCGACCCAGCTCTTCTTGCGTGTCGCGAGATCAGAGTTTGTCGCAATCTTCAAGGTCGGCACCGGCGCGCCCAGCGGCGTGCCACGTCCCGTCGTGAAGAGGATCATGTGAGCACCGGCCGCCGTCATGGCCGTGCACGAGACGATGTCGTTGCCCGGGCCCGTCAGGAAGTTGAGGCCTTGTTTCTTCACGCGCGCCCCGTAAGGCAGAATATCGACCACCGTCGACGTGCCGCCCTTTTGGAGACAGCCGAGGGATTTTTCCTCGAGCGTGGTGATCCCGCCGTCCTTGTTACCTGGCGACGGGTTCTCGTAAACGACTTGGTTGTAGCGCAAGAAGTACTCTTTGAAGCCGTTGATCATCGCGACACAGTCGTCGAAAACTTTCTTCGTTTCACAACGGTTCATAAAGAGCGCTTCGGCGCCGAACATCTCGGGAACTTCGGTGAGCACCGACGTGCCGCCACGCGCGATGAGCCGGTCGGAAAACGCACCCACGAGCGGGTTCGCAGTAATGCCGGAAAAGCCATCGGAGCCGCCGCACTTCAGACCGACGCGGAGCTTGGAGATAGGCGTCGGTTTGCGTTTGATCGTCAAGGCGTAGGCCATGAGCTCGTTGGCAAGTTCGACACCTGCCGTGATTTCGTCCGGGTGCTCCTGCGCGATCAAAAAGCGGTAACGCTGCGCGTCCACCGCGCCGAGCACCTGCTTGAACGAGGCCATCGTGTTGTTTTCGCAACCGAGACCAACGATCAACGCGCCGCCGGCGTTCGGATGACGCGCGAGATCCGCAAGAATTGTCTGCGTATTGGCGTGATCACCACCGAGCTGCGAGCAGCCGTACGGATGCGCGTAGACGTGGATGCCGTCGATGCCTTCTGGCAGACCGTTTTCGAGGATGCGGCGACGGATCGCATTCGACACCTCGTTTACGCAGCCAACCGTCGGCAAGATCCAAATTTCGTTGCGGATGCCGACTTCGCCGTCGCTGCGGTGATAGCCGTTGAAGGTCAGGTTGTCCTTGATCGCCGGCAGCGTGACGAGCGCGGGCTGATAGTTGTACTCGAGCACGCCGTCGAGGTTGGTCTTCACGTTGTGCACGTGAACCTTCGCACCGACGGAAATATCCTCGGTCGCGTGGCCGATCGGCTGGCTGAATTTGAGGATATTTTCGCCCTTCTTGATGGTTTTGAGGGCGAACTTGTGGCCGCGGCCAACTGCGGTCGTCAGCGTGACGGACTTGCCGTTCACGGTCGTGGTCTGACCGGCAGCGAAATCTGCCAGCGCCACCGCGACGTTGTCGGCCGGGTGAATGAGAAGTGTATTTTCCTTCATGGATGGAATTTCTTTGAGAATGGGCGATTCAAGGCAGGGCGCGACCGCCGGGCGCGCCGTGCTTAACGGACGGCCCGGCGGTCCGTCCCTACCTATAAGAAGCAAATTAGTAGCTCGTGGCGTTGATTTCGCCCAGCGTCGCGCGCATGCCCTTCGAGGCGATCTTCTGCAGGCCGGTCGCAACGAGGTCCGCGAAACCGGGGATCTCGGTGAGATCCTGGCCCCAGAAATCCTTGCGGGCGAGCGTCGACACAGCGAGTTCGCGCAGGCTCTCGGTCTTGAGATCGGAAGCTTTCTTCCAAGCCTCGGCAAAAAACGCGAGAATGTGAGCGTCGTCTTTGATTGGATACGGCTGACGGTTGCGGCGGCCACGGAGCTCGTTGGCCGAAACAGGTTCGCCGCAGTAGAACCAAATCAAAGCGGCAAGCGAGAACGAGAGCGCGGGCGGCAGTTTGCCGAAATCCTTTTGGCAATCGAGCAGCGACGGCAGCACGCGAACCTTCCACTTCGACACGGAGTTGAGCGAAATCGAGAGCAGTTCGTGGCGGACGAACGGATTGCAGAAGCGCTCCATGACCGAGTCGGCGTAGGCCTTGCGTTCCATGGGAGGAAGCGGGACCTGGTGAAGGATTTCGTCGAACACGGCCTTGCGGATGAACGCGCCGCAGATCGGGTCTTCGACCATCTCACGCACGGTGTTGCAGCCTGATTCGAAGGCGGCGAGCACGCTCGACGTGTGGGCGCCGTTGAGAAGCCGAACCTTTCGCGTGCGGTAAGGCGTCATGTCATCGGTCCAGATCACGTTGAGGCCCGCCTTGTGGAACGGAATCTCTTCGCCGAGCTGCTTCGGCCCTTCGATGACCCAGAGATGGAAATATTCAGCGGCTACCAACAACCGGTCGTCGTAACCAAGCTCGTTGACGATGCGTGAGGCTTCTTCTTTCGGATACCCCGGGACGATGCGGTCGACTAACGTATTGCAGAAGTAGTTCGCCGTCTCGACCCACTTGACGAAATCGGCTGGGAGCTTCCACGCGGCAGCGTACTGAAGAACGGTTTTGCGCAGGTTTTCGCCGTTTTTCTCGATCAGTTCGCAAGGAAGGAAAACGAGGCCCTTTTTCGCGTCGCCCTTCACCGCTTGGAAGCGTTCGAAGAGCAGGTTCGCGACCTTGGCCGGGAACGTCGTTTGGCAAACGCCCGGCGTGTGCGCCTCGTCGGCATACGCAATACCGGCTTCCGTCGTGTTCGAAACGACGAAGCGAATCACGTCACCGCGAAACGCCTTCACAAGCTCGGTCCACTGGTCGTACGGGTTGATCGCGCGGTTGATCGCCGTGATCACGCGGCGCGACTCGACGACTTTGCCCGCTTCAACACCGCGCATGAGGACGGTGTAGAGACCATCCTGCGCCTGGATTTCGGCGGCCATCCCCTGCTTGATCGGCTGCGTCACGAGCACGCTGCCGCCGAACAAACCTTTTTCGTTGAGCTCGTCGATTTTCCAGTCGACGAAGGCGCGAAGGAAATTGCCCTCGCCAAATTGCACGACCTTCTCAGGGAAGGTGGTCAACGGGCCGCAAGCGACTTTGCCAGCAGGTGCGCCATTTTGTTTCAGGTAGGCTCGTGTGAGTCGGTTCATATGGATAAAAATTTGCGCATCAAAGCACAGGCCCGTGAGCACGAGTCGATCCTAAGCGGACGCGCATTAGAAGGTATTCACAGGACAACGACACCGGCCCGCTCCTTCTAATACCTTAGTCGCGAACCTAAGAAAACAGGTCGGGATTTCGACTCTCATTACTTTCTGCAGACGGCGAGTTTCCAAGGCACGGTCTTACCGACCGGCCGTTTTGTCCAACAAGGACGCCTGCATAGCGGAAAACTTCAGCTCGGTCTCCGACTTCTCTTTTTCAGCCTCCGAGCCCGCCACGACTCCTGCGCCTGCGTAGAGCCGCGCCGTCACACCATCGATCAACGCCGATCGTAAGCCGACGAAAAACTCACCTTCGCCGCGCGCATTTATCCAGCCGATCGCGCCGGCATACAGCCCCCGCGGAAACGCCTCCAGTTTTCGGATACACGGCAACGCCGCCTCGCGGGGCGAACCCCCAACGGCGGGAGTCGGGTGCAAACGAGAAACCACATCCAACAACCTCACGTTGGCCATCAAAGGCGCGGTCACCGGCGTGTGCAGATGTTGCACGTTGGCCAGCCGGCGAATCGAGGCGCGGTTCGGAGCGCTCGGTTCAAGCCCCAGCGACTGCAGCCAGCGCACGATTGAATCCAGAACATAGGTGTGTTCGGCGAGATCCTTCTGGCTATGCAGCAACGTCGACGCCAGCGCCGCGTCCTCGCTAGCTGAATCGCCACGAGAAATCGATCCGGCAAGCGCTTCCGTGAGCAACGTTCTGTTTCGCACCTGAACCAACCGCTCCGGCGTCGCGCCGATCAGACTTTGACCTTTACCATTGGCTACCGAAAACGAAAAGCAGTCCGGATAGCGCTGTCTCAAACCATTCAACACCTGTAAGGGGTGAAACGCTGAACTCGCCCGCAGATCCTTTGCGCGGGCCAGCACGATTTTTCGGAATTCACCATTACTGATCTTCTTCAGCGCTTCACGCACAGCCTTCTCATACGAGCCCTCGCCGCCGACTTCGCTGACCGAAATAGCGTCGCTCGGACCGTCGACGGAGAAATCCGGTGCCGCATAATCAAAGGTCCCAAATTTCTGCCGCGCCCGCCAGAGGCGCTCGACACTGGGCTCGAGCGAAGCATTTGGCTCTATCAAAAGATTCGCCACGGCCACCGTGCGTCCGCCGGAAACACCCACTTGCCAGCGCGGTACGAAAACTGTCGCCGCCTCGAAAGGCTCACCAACTTCAGCCTCGTCGGAAAATGCAAACGCCGAGAAAAAATGCGGTCCCGAAAGCGGAGCCGACATGTCGCCAACGGCGATAGTATTCGCGAGCGTGTCGTCGATGAAGCGCTGGCAATCGCTGAAACGCGATCGTCCCGAAGCGGTGAAAACAACGACGGCCTCGGCGCCTGCGAGCGCAAGCGACTCCGCCGGGCGTTCGACGTAAAAATGCCGCTCGCTTGGTTCGAAAATCGACTCCAATACCGCGAGCGGATCGAGCCCATCGACCTCGAGCGAAATGCTGACCAACTGCGCGTGCCCCGCTTTTCTCGCTGCCGTTTGGCACTGCGTCAGAAACGCGTGCAGCGCCTCCGGCGAAGAATTTTCGGCAGGGTTTAACGGCAAAATGGTCATGAAACGACCAAGACGAATTTAACAGAAGATAACGAAGTCAACGAAGAGCCCGTCGATTGCTGTGGTCGGTATTCCATGACACTGTTTTGGAAATTGGGCGGCGCCAGCCTGCGGCTCTTTGTGCTCTTCGTTTCCTTCTGTTAAAAATGGATTGATCAAGCTCTCTTCTCCGCTGCCGGTTTTTCAGGACGCGGGAAAAGAATGGCGTTCTCCGCGACTTTTTTGCCGGTGAGCTTGTCGCCCCAAACCAGTTCTTCGCGCCAAGAGGTGCCCGGCTCGTAGCCGAGCACGTTGTAGATTTTCTGCGACGTTTCGGGCATCACAGCCGTAAGCAAACCCACCGCGCAGCGTAGCGCTTCGGCCATCGTCGCCAGCGCGGTTTTGAGCAGCGCCTGGTCTTTGGCCTCGGTCGACTTGCCCAGTTTCCACGGCGCGCGGAGTTCGATGTAGGCATTCGTCGCGGTGATAAACGCGAACGTGCGCTCCAGACCGATGTGGAACTGGAAGCCTTCGCAAAGCTGGATGACTTCGTCGCGCGTCTTATCCCACAATGCGCGGAGTTCCTGCTCGGGCTTTTCGAGTTCGCCCGCTGCAGGCACGATTCCACCTGCGAAGCGGTTCGTCATATTGAGCGTGCGATTGACGAGGTTGCCGAGATTGTTCGCGAGTTCGCTGGTATAGCGCACGAGGAATTGGTCGGGCGAAAAATCGCTGTCCTGGCCGACGTTCATTTCGCGGATCAGGAAGTAACGCAGCGCGTCGACGCTGTACTGGTCGGCGAAGTCGAGCGGCTTGATCACGTTGCCCGTGCTCTTTGACATCTTGCTGCCCGAAACGGACCACCAGCCGTGCGCGAGCAGCGCCTTCGGCAATGGCAGCCCGGCCGCTTTGAGCATGATCGGCCAATAAACCGCGTGAGCCGGAACCAGGATGTCTTTTCCGATCACATGGAAATCCGCAGGCCAGAAGTCCGTGCCCTCGACGGCTGAGTAATAGTTAATCAGCGCGTCGAACCAAACGTAAGTGACATAATTTTCGTCGAACGGCAGCGGAATGCCCCAAGAGAGCCGCTCTTTCGGGCGCGAGATACACAGGTCGTTGATCGGCTCTTTCAGAAACTCGAGCACTTGCTTCTGGCGATAGCGCGGGAAAACGAAATCCTCGTTCGTTTTCAGGAAATCGATTAGCCAGTCCTGGTACTTACCCAGCTTAAAGAAGTAATTGCTCTCCGTGATCTCGACGACCTCGCCGTAGATTTCCGGCCACGAGCCGTCGGGCTGGCGGTCTTTTTCCTGAAGGAACTGCTCCTGACGCGTGGAATAAAAGCCTTTGTAGTCGGCTTTGTAGATCTCGCCCTTGTCAAAAAGCTCCTGAAGGATGCGGCGAACAACGTTCTTGTGCCGCGGCTCGGTCGTGCGGATGAAATCGTCATTGGAAATATTCAGGCGTTTGCAGAGACCGCGAAACTCCTGCGACACGTTGTCGACGAATTGCTGGGGTTCGATGCCTTGTTTCTTCGCGCTTTGCTGAACTTTTTGGCCGTGTTCATCGGTGCCGGTCAGAAAATGCACGCGGTCCCCCATCTGCCGCCGGAATCGGGCAATAACGTCCGTCAGCACCTTTTCATAGGCATGGCCTAGGTGCGGCGAACCGTTCGCGTAGTCGATGGCGGTCGTGATGAAGAATTTTTTCATGCGTAAGAGGTGCAAAGCAAAAGGGCCGCGCGAGAAAAGTCGAAATGTTATGAAAAGCAGGCCAACTTGCCACCCGGGCTTGCGAAACACTTTCCACAAGATTTAACCAGAACCACGCTTCGTTGCGTATCCACTACTCCATGAATCGGATCGCCAGATTAGTAGCCCTCGCTGTCGTCCTGCTTGCCATTTTCCTCGCCGCCGTGCTCGGGAGCTGGATACGACTGCGACACCAGACCGACACGATCCAGAAAAACGCTCTGGAAATGAAGCAACGGCAATTGGCGCGAACTCTCGCTCTGACACAGCCGGCCAGCTTTCCGTGGTCCGACGCTTACCTCGTTGACCTCGGAACTCTTTTGGACGCTCGCGTTGCGATCAGAAACGCGACGGGAACTCCCGCGCCGTCGGAACTCGGGATTGGCGGCTGGACGTTCGCCCACGTCATTCGCGATTCTAAAAGCCAGCCCATCGCCGTGCTCGAGGTGGACGTCACGCCGCCACCACACGTGCGACTCGGGACTTTTTATCGCTACACAGCGTTGGTCCTATTGGTCCTGGCGCTCGGACTCATCGCAATTCTCGTGACCGTCCTGCTGTTCAGATTCAACGGACGCCGCAACTCGGACGACGAAGCCGACGAGCAACTCACCCAGGCAGGCCACGATTTCGATAGCCTTACACATCTGGCCCAAGTCTCCGTCAAGCAACGTGCTGAATTGGAACACGAACGAAACGAACGGTTACGTGCCGACGAAGATTTGCATTTCCAACAAGTTCTCCTCAACCGCTCGCTAGAGGAAAAAATCCAGCTCGGCCGCGAACTCCACGACGGCATCATCCAATCTCTCTACGCCACCGGCCTGACGCTCGAAGCCGCCAAAAAACACATTGCCAGTTCGCCAAAGGAGGCCGCTGCACAGTTGGAAGCTGGCCTCAAATCGCTCAATGCGACTATACGCGACGTCCGCAGTTATATCTCAGGCCTCGCGCCCGAAAACCTGCGCCAGCAGAGCTTCACCGACGCCGTGAAATCGCTTGTACAAACATTGGGTAGCGGACGCGACGTGAGCTTCGAATTGAAGCTCGATGAGCACGTCGCGGCAATCTTGAGCGATGCACAGGTTGCAAACCTCCTTCAAATCGTCCGCGAATCGATCAGCAATAGCCTTCGGCACGGCCGGGCCACGAATATATTGGTGCGACTACACGAAAACGGCGATGAGGCGGGCTTGCTGGTTCAGGACAATGGTTCCGGCTTTGATATGGCCAAACTAATCCAGCGCGGACACGGTTTGGAAAACCTGAAAGCGCGCGCCGAAAAGATATCCGCAAAACTGCAGATCTTGAGCACCCAAAACGAAGGCACTCGCGTCGTGCTCACTTTCCCCGTATCAAATCCCACAGCCGCATGAAAACCTCACCCACCGCTCTGAAGCTGCTGATCGTGGACGACAGTGAACTCGTGCGCACGGGGTTGCGCACACTCCTAAGCGATGAGCGAGGCATCCAGATTGTAGGCGAAGCGGCCAATGTCGCCGTCGCGATCGAGGCTGCGGAAAAACTCCAGCCGGACGTAGTCCTCATGGACATTCGCCTGCCCGACGGCACCGGCTTTGATGCTTGCCGACAAATTCTGCTAAAGCAACCTGACGCTCGCGTCTTGTTTCTCACCTCAGTTGTCGATGACAAATTGGTCGACGAAGCGATTCGTTCCGGCGGCCAAGGCTATTTGTTAAAAGAAATAGACGGCCGCGGGCTGATTCAGGCCATCCACGACGTCGCCGCCGGGAAATCAATTCTCGATCCAGCCGTCACGGCCCGCGTGCTGCAACTCGTCAAAGCCGGCAACAAACCGAACCGCCGCCTAGACTCCCTTTCCCCTCAGGAGCGCCGCGTCCTTGCGCTGATCGCCGAAGGCAAAACCAACAAAGAAGTCGGCGCCGAGATGAACCTGAGCGAGAAAACCGTGAAGAACTATTTGGCGAATATCTTCGATAAACTCGGGACGAGTAGAAGAGCCGAGGCCGCCGCCATCTATTCGCAGGAGAAATAGAGCACTTCGGCCCTACAACACTAGGGCCAATAAAGGAGGGATTAGCCCTACCAGACATTTCCGGAACCTGTTAGATTCTCCGGTCATGAAGTGTGTGACATACACCCCAACTCAGAAGCGTAAACGCCACGCCTGGCTCTTTGGCTTCACTCTGGTGGAGGTAATGGTTGGAACGGTCTTATTCGTTACATTGGCCGTCTCCACAGGTGCGGTTTTTGTCCAAAACCATAAGATGTCTACCAAGCTGCGATATCGCACCCAAGCGATAAACGTGGCCCTCAATTTCCTGGAACAGATCCGGGTAATGGAGTTCACTAATATCAAAACACTCTGTACAGCGGCCTCCACAAACACATCGGCCTATTTGCGTCTGATTGTACAAGACTCGGGAGCACCGGATCTGACAGCACTTGCCTCACCCAATCCGACCGACACGAGCACACCAGGGTTCGGGGTTCTGGAAGTTCCACTCGGTTATAGAAATTACGATTTCAAAATCAATGTGGTTAACGGACTGGTGAAAAACATTAATCCAACTGTATGCACTGGCAGTACCAGCAGCACCCCGGGGTTTGCATTGGACAATACATCCAGTGGGACGGTGAATATACGAATCCCAATGAAATTTTGGCTCACCATGCGGTATAATGAGACTATCAGTAGCGATAGCAGCATCACCGCAAAAGGTGAAGTTGTGGAGATTTCGATGGTCTACTATTGGCAAGATCCCTCCTCAAGCACTTGGCAGGAAGGGACCATTCGCGCTGCCATCTCAAACCCGAATGCGAAGAAATCCGATCCCACCTAAGCCTCCCCGAATGAAACAAAATAGAAGCCAGTTTTTTCGCAAATGCGCCGGAATGACTCTCCCGGAGCTGATGATAGCATCAACGCTGGGCGCCGTCGTCATCGCCATGGCGGCTGTCTTCCTCGTACAAGGGGTTCGATATTCGCTAAAGACGCAAAGCGTCTCAGAGAATGAACTTATTGAATGGGGTATATACTCCCACCTAACCATCGACTCGCGAGCGGCAAACGGCATGGCGATCTATGCAAACTTCCTTCCCGCGAGCTATGCCGATTCGACCAAACGTCTAGGTGATGAAAAGAGGGGGAATTTCTTGGTGTTGTCGTGCTCAAGTAATAAAACCGGTGCTCAAAAGCCGTATATTTCTAGTCTGATTTGTTACCTATATTCGGAACCCACACCCGGAGCAGGAACCTTCAAGAGATGTATATTTACTGTTCCGACCAGCGAACAGCAAAATACACTAGAGAAAATCCTAAACGATCATTATAATGAGTTTGGTTTCAGCACAGTAGCCGATTCGCTCACAGCCCCAAACGGCTCGGCATTTGTCAACCGGAGTACAAAGCTAAAATCAGCCGTCCTTAACCTACAGGTAACTAAAGGCTCAAGCGTGACAAAAACTTCCAGTTCCAAGCTTATTGAAACCGCTTTCTACGTGAGAGGGTAACTTATGAACAAACGAAATTCTAAACGAGGATCTATTCTCGTTTCCGTGTTATGTACGACCGCAATCGTGCTGATCATTGTCGCATCTATTGCATCCGTGATCGGTGGTCAGAGAAAACTTTCGCTGAAAAAGGAACTCATGTTCCAAGCGACCAACGTGGCGGAAACCGCGCTGGATTACGTCTACTCATGCGTGATCAATGATATAAGCACAAATTCCGTCAATGGGGCGAAATCGATTCCCACCACGGGATACAAAACATTCCCCCTCGACTCCAGTGTCTCCAGTTTTTTGACCGGTTCTGTCATCAATTCTGCCGAAACCGCCTACAATCCAGGTACAATCAGCTATTCAGATCTCGAAGTGCGAGTGCTACCCGCAACCGCAGCAACGCGGGTTTACATCGATGGCAATGACCCCGCTAATAGTGACAGTACCATCAAAAACATGTGGACCTATCAGCGTACGGTGCCACTTATCGCCAAGGTTACGGCCCGGATTGGTGGTAATTCCTATACTGCCTATGTTCAAAAGACAATCGCGTCTCAGGAGGTAGCGCTATTTCAATATTCTGTATTTTTCCAAGGGCAGCTCCATATGCACCGCGGCTTTCGTCCCATGGGGCCGGTGCACACCAACGGCATGCTATTCCTAAACGCTCACGATGACGATTACGCCACGTACAACGGAGCGGTTTCGGCCACGGGACATATTTATCGAGGCTCCACTTTCGACCAAGGTGGCACTGGCTCAGATGGCTACGGATATGTCCCTATCAATTCCGATGGCGACGCAGATTTTACTGACTCGACCGTTCAGCCCTCTGCAAAAGGTATAACCAGCCCGCACCTCAAAATCTATGTTAAGACCGACGGTTCCGGCAACGCTATCTACGCACAGTATATTAATAAGGACGTGCATACCGACGCCGCGGGCTGGAAGAAATGGGCAACTGATACGTTTGAAGGCAATCTACAGGATAAATCGCATGAAGTTCCAGAGGTAAAATTATTTGGTTCAAGCAGCTACCGGCAAGATGTCAAAAGCACGAATTCTAATGAATTCTGCAACGGACCGTACAAGCTCCTCGAACCAACATTCCCCTCAAGCACGACCTACGACGGCGTTCGGATGTCGAATAACAGTAATAATCTCCAAGCTAACGCTTCACTGATCCTGCGTATTGAGTACAATAAAACCGACACCATTTACCTCCACAAACTGAGCGATGGGACACCTGTGACAATCCAGTCAGGTACAATTAACGGTTTGGGGACGTATCCCGATCTCACACAATACTCAGATCCATGGCTTATGTTCGTCGTCAAGGGTTACAAAGTTAAGAAAACTTGGGATCCCCAAGATACTACGAAAAAATTCATTCACGATTATACTACCTCGATTACACTTCCCGATAAAGTCGTAGGAGCCGCAGCATCTGACGCCCAGTCCATTCAAACCAACTTCAAAATGGAGCCGTTCGAAGTGCAACTCACTGGAGATGTTAGCGTCACGTCCAGCCTGCCAGCCGACTCCACGACAGCCAGCCCAATTATGAACTTGGGCTCGACCGCTAAAACGAAGCTCAATAATACCGGGACAACCAACGGCACCATCGTCAAAGTTGTTAAAGGCCTGTTTGACTCCAGAATGGGACGTGGCGTGGTTCCGCTCACCATCGATATCGACATGCTGAAGGACGCCATGGAGGCTCCGACCGGAAACCTACCCCCTACCAGTGATCCCGTTCCCGGAGTATACACCCGCAACTTTAGAGATGATTTTCCCGTTACAGCCGATGATGCTACTTACATCGCGTGGAAGAACAACCATCAACTTATCTATATTGAATTTCCTACCTCTCTAGAAGTCGATACCGGCGGTACAGTGAATACTAAAAATGGCATCAGCACGCTACCTTTCAAATACGAGTCTAGTCCCGAAACACTCCATCCTGATCGATCGACTGATACTGACTCACGCTCGAATCGTACCGACAAAATCGTCCCCATCGCCGCAGCCCTTCGCCGCTATCCAGCATCGAATGCGAACCTCAATTCAACGATTCTTGATCCCCGATACGCTATCCCTGCTGTCCAGCTGATAAACGGTCGTTACCTGCCGCACGCCAATTCAGCGGATTCCACTGAAGGCTTCTCGATCGCCACCAACGTGCCCGTTTACATCGTTGGAAACTACAATGCGGACGGCGATTTTACCACTGGCTCCAATATAACCAGCGACGCCCCTACTGCCTTTGCCAATGCGGACACAGGCGAAATTCCTGCGGCCATCTTTTGCGACACGTTTACGGTCCTTTCGAATGGTTGGGGCCTCGCAGGCTCATCGGGACGCAGCAATCGCCAGAATAGCTTCTACGGTCGGAACAACGGTTCAACCAAGGGTGGTAATACGACCGTAGGATCCATCGGCGTTCCGCCAGGGCGTCCGGCGGTGAGTTCTCCCGAACGTTGGATAACCAATCATTTGTGCCAACCAGCCTCGCCGGGCTACAAATACCTCGCCTCTAATCCTGCTTCAGGTTCTTCCGCGCGTCCCTATGTTGAAATCGGAGCCTGTATCGCGACGAGTGAATATCCCATCTTCGAATTTTTCACGCACGCCCTCGAAAACTACGCCGATATGTATAACGTCATGTCCACGACAAAAGCGAACCCGATCATTTTTAAAGGTTCGATGGTGGGTATGTATCACAGTGAGATACAGCACATCAAACAAGCATATGGTCGTGACGTCGCCAGCGACGTCCAAACCAGTGGCGACCCGTCAGGTGACGTTTGGCAACAGCACGGTGCGTCCGCAATTGCCGGCACGCGCTATCATAAATTCTACGCCGTAGATGGCACCTTCCCCCCCGGAACACCCAAAGCTTATTTAACTGCTCAAAAAGATTACGCGCTCCTCCGGTGGGCTGATCCCACTAAGCGCGTTTTCTGGGGCGCAGATCCTTCCGTATCGGGCAACTATAAGACAGATAGCGAAATCCTTACAGCTGCTGGATTCACCCCGTAGGTAAAATAGCGGCGAAGTTTATCCACGCCCGGCCCCTGTGGCTTAGCTTGTTCTTCGAAGCCTCGTCCATTTCGGCGAGGCTTTTTTTGTGGCCTAAAGGAACCAACAAGGGGTCGTAGCCAAAGCCTTTGCCTCCACGCGGCTCGTTCAGCAGGGAGCCTTCACATTTCCCCTCGAAAACGTGTTCGCGTCCTTTGCCGTCGATCAGAACCAGCACGCAAATAAAATGGGCTCCGCGCCGTTCCTCTGGAATATCGCGCATCGTTCGGACCAGCTTCGCGAGATTGGCCGCGCTGTCGCCTTGCGGGCCTGCGTAGTACGCAGATTCTACTCCAGGGGCTCCGTTCAGCGCGTCCACGCAGAGCCCGCTGTCGTCGGCGAGCACCCACGAATCCGCCGGGAGAATCGCTTTAAGCGCCCTCGCCTTTTTCGTGGCGTTTCCGACGAAGGTTCCCGTGTCTTCGACAACCGGGGGCATTCCGCCGACCGCTTTTGCCGAAACAATTTCGAGGTCCAGATTACTCTCTGTGGCAAGCGCCTGAAACTCCTGAACCTTGTGTGCGTTACCCGAGGCTAAATACAGCTTCATCGATATGGAGTTTTGACGGATATATAATTCTGCCTCGCATCAATTGGTCGTCGCCAAGCTGCGCATGCTGCACGTCTGCTAACCGCACCGCCTGGTCCAGGCGCTCTCCGCGAAGTCCCATGTAGGCGCTTTTGGCTTTTTCGTCCGCAAGCAAAACCGGCGCACGATATACAAACATGTAATCGAGCTCACGCAGCGCGAGTAATTCGCTCACCAAGTGCGAGCCGCCTTCAAAATACACGCCGCTGATGCGCTCTTGCACACAACGTTTCCGAAAATCGGCGATGTTCACTCTTTGCGTCGGCGACGGCAGCTCCCAAACCTGCACGCCCGCATCCCGCAGCTTTCTCACATAGCCCATGCCCCCGTGTGGCGTTGTGACCACTACAGTGCGGTCGCGCCAGGCATCCGTGTAAACCTGCGGCAACACTTTCTCGCTGACCGTCCGCAAAAGGCCGTCGAAAACAAAACGTATCGGACACCACTCTTCCTGGCTCGCGATGCGCGCCGTCAGTTTTGGGTTGTCCTTCATTACCGTACCGGCGCCGACAGCAATAGCGGGAAAAAGTCGTCGCCACTGCATCACGTCCGCGCGGGCGACTTCGCCTGTAATCCACTTCGACTCACCCGTGCGAGTGGCAATTTTCCCATCAAGTGTGATGGCCGATTTGGCCGCGAGCAACGGCGTGCCTTTTGACGTCCAGTGATTGTAGATAAGGTTAAGTTCGTTACACTCCCTTTCCAGTACCCCCGCGATCACTTCGAGCCCGGCGGTACGAAGCACATCAAAACCGCGCTTGGCGTGCTCTGGATTAGGGTCGGCCGCTCCCACAACCACACGCGAGAGGCCCGCTGCTATGATCGAATCCGTACAAGCGCCGGTTCGGCCCTTCGTCGAACATGGTTCCAGCGTGACATACATGGTAGCGCCGGAATTGGCCTTGCGCCCGAGCGCGGCGAGGGCCGCTTTCTCGGCGTGGGCGCCGCCGTCTTTCTCGTGGAACCCTTCGGCAACGATTTTCCCTTCCTCAACAATAACCGCGCCGACCATCGGGTTGGGAAGCGTGGTGCCCCACCCTTTGCGGGCCAGTTCCAATGCCCGCCGCATGTAGGTCTCGTGCTCGTTCATGCTGGGACGTAGGGATTGGTTTGTTTCTCGTGCCCCACGGTCGTTCGCGGCCCGTGACCAGGGAAAACCAATGTGTCATCTGGAAGCGTATAGATTTGGCCGCGAATCGAACGTTCGAGCTGCGCCATGCTGCCTCCGGGCAAGTCGGTGCGGCCGACACTCCCGGCGAACAAAGCGTCGCCGACAAACGCGGCTCCCGGAGCATTGGTTTCTTTGTTGCCCCCAAAATAGAAGAGCACGTTGCCAGGACAATGGCCGGGGACATGCCGAACCTCCACATCCGCCCCTAATGCCTTCAACCGATCACCCTGCGCGATCCAGCGGTCCACTTTGACCGCCTCAAGCCCGAGATCCTCACCCATGAAACGAGACATGATCTCCGGAGTCTCGATCATCGGCTGATCGTCGCGATGGGCAGAGACTTTCGCGCCGGTTTTTCGGACAACTTCCGCGCCACCTTGCATGTGATCCCAGTGGCCATGAGTCAGCCAAAGCTCTGTCAGCCGGCAATTGGATTCAGTTAACAAAGGTTCGATTTCGGCCCAAATCTCACCGGGCGCATCGATCAACACCGCCTCGCCGCGCTCCGGCGCAGTCAGCAAATACGCGTTGGTCTGGATGATCCCGGCTGGGATGACGTGAATCTTCATCGCACCCAATCCACCGGGAAAATGACGGCGTGCAATCGCGAAAATTCCCTTCCCTCCGGGCCAATCGCGCGCTAGCTCTAGCCCTTTTCCTATGCCGACTCTTAAATTTGCCGTCCTTCCCGGAGACTACATTGGGCCCGAAGTCATGACCGAAGCCCTGCGCGTGCTGGAGCACGTCGCGAAAAAAGAGATCCTCACGCTCGATTACAAAATCGCCGACGTCGGCGGCGCTGGCATCGATAACCACGGCAAGGCACTGCCCGATTCGACCCTCGAACTCTGCCGACAGGCCGACGCCATTCTCTTCGGCTCCGTCGGCGGCCCGAAATGGGAAAAGCTTCCGCCCAAAGAACAGCCCGAACGCGCCGCGCTGTTGCCGCTTCGCAAGGCTTTCAATCTTTTCGCAAACATTCGTCCGGGCCTTCTGTATTCAGATCTTCGCGACGCGTCGCCGCTCAAGACCGAGCGCATCCCCAATGGCATCGACATCGTTTGCATTCGCGAGCTCACGGGCGGCATTTACTTCGGCCAGAAATCCACCACGACGCTCGAAAACGGCGAACAACAAGCCATCGACACGATGGTTTACAAAACGTCCGAGATCGAGCGCATCGCCGAAGCTGCCGCTCAAACGGCTCGTTCACGCGGAAAAAAAGTCTGCTCCGTGGACAAGGCAAACGTTCTCGAAACGTCGGTCCTCTGGCGGAAAACCGTCACCGCCTACTTCGCCAAAAACCATCCTGACCTCGCGCTCTCGCACATGTACGTCGACAACGCCGCAATGCAGCTCGCGCGTGACCCGAACCAATTCGACGTGCTTTTCACCGAAAACATGTTCGGTGACATTCTCTCGGACGAGATGGCGGTTATCTGCGGTTCGCTGGGCATGATGAGCTCGGCCTCGCTCGGCACCGGCAAGAATTCCTGCGGCCGCGCGTTCGGCCTCTACGAACCTGCCGGCGGCACCGCTCCCGACATCGCCGGCAAGGGTATCGCCAACCCCTGCGCCCAAGTCCTCTCCGCTGCGCTGATGCTGCGCTACAGTTTCGGCCTCGACGCAGTTGCTGCGAAAATCGAAGCCGCCGTCCGCAAAACCGTCACCGTCGACATGGTTCGCACCGGCGACATCGCTTTCGGAAAACCATCGGTCGGAACCAAAGCAATGGCCGACGCAATCATTAGAAACCTCTAAACGGTTTCCTCAGAAAGGACACTCTTCGCGGGTGTCCTTTTTTTTGCGGCCGATCAAGCCTTCTGCGGAAGAAGCTCGGCCAACGCCGCCGCGAGTTCTTCAGACGTGAACGGCTTGGCCAGCGCTTTGTTGGCGCCGAATTGTTGGGCCACCTTGAGGAGATCTCGCGCGTCCACCCTGCCGCCACCGGAGATCGCCAAAATTTTCGTTTTCACGCCGGCGCGTCGAAACTGGCGAATGGTTTCCAAACCTTCCTTGTCAGGCATGATCAAATCCATGATCACCAGCTCGACAGGATTGGCTTCGTAAGTACTCCACGCTTTCAGCCCGTTATTTGCCTCGATGACCTCGTGCCCCTGACGTGAGAGAGAAAGGGAAAGCATTTTGCGGAACGCATCATCGTCATCGACCAAAAGTATCTTCGCCATCGGGAAGGAGTTTCTATTTTTTTTATAGCGCGTCAATTACATCGTGTTCCTGTCCTATGGTTATCGGGTTTCGAAAGAAGTTCTTTAGGAGCAACCAACGTGAACTCCAAGCGAGAGCGGTCGCCCTCCACGCAAACGAGACAGCTTCTCACCTATCACACTCTCTGCGTTCGTGAGCCGACGGCTGGATTCGCAGGCGGAATGGCGCACAGCGGTGCTCAATTGCTCAAGCCTCGCTGAACAGCATCCGCCAAACTTTGGAGCGTGAGCGGCTTCATCAAAATTTCCCGGATATTGAGCGCGCTGCTGGCATTTTGACTTTCGCGCGTGATATAGCCGGTCATTACTATGAGTCGCGTCTCCGGATAATCCTTAAGGACGGCCGCGGCGAACTCGAGTCCCGTCATTTGCGGCATCGTCAGGTCGGCCAGGATCAAATCGTATCGCGCTCGCTGTGGCCCCTGCAGCGCGGCCAGGGCTTTCGCAGGCTGGGTCTCAACCGTTGGGCGGTAGCCCAACGCCTGCAACATCTTCCCCGTCATCTGCGCTAGCGATAGTTCGTCGTCCAAAACCAAAACAGTTTCACCCTTGCCCCTGGCGATGTCGGGTTTGGCGATCTCGGTCTCGTCTCCACTCTTTTCGTAGGCAGGGAAATAGACGTGAAACGCCGTGCCTTCGCCTAACCGGCTATAAACAGTGATCAAACCGTCGTGATTTTGCACGATGCCGTGAACCACCGCCAGGCCCAAGCCGGACCCCTGCCCCGGCGCTTTGGTGGTAAAGAACGGTTCAAAAATTCTTTCCACCGTGGCCTGACTCATGCCAAGGCCGGTATCGCGTACTTCCAATCGCACGTAACGGCCAACGCGACTGCCCGGATGCGCCTCAACGAATTCTTCGCTAGCGTCAAACTGCTCCAATTTGACCGTGAGCGTTCCAGCCTTGCCAGCCATCGCTTGTGCGGCGTTGGTGCAGAGATTCATCACGATTTGATGGATCTGGGTCGAATCCGCCAATACGGACGGCACCTCCTTGGTGAGCTGAACATCGAACTGGATCGTCGCCGGAAGCGCGGCCCGCAACAAACGGACCGCCTCGTCGATCACGCGCCACAGCTGAATTGGCAGGCGCTTCTGCTCATGCTGGCGGCTGAACGCCAGAATTTGCCGAACCAAATCGCTGGCGCGCCTGCACGCCTTCAAAATTTCATCAAGGCTCGTGGAAATGGTTTCTTGCGATGGGTCGATCTTGGCTAGTTCGGCAAATCCGGAGATCGCTCCTAAAATATTATTGAAATCGTGCGCTATTCCGCCAGCCAGCGTGCCGATCGCTTCCATTTTTTGGGCCTGGCGATACTGTGCTTCCAATTTGCGATGCTCGGTGACATCCGTCGCCGTGCCGACGATCCGATAAACAATTCCGGAGGCGTTGCGCACGGGAAATGCACGATCCTCGATCCAACGAATTGTCTTGTCCGGCCGAACTATTCTGTAGGTCTCAATATAAGTTCCCTCGGCCTGCTTCACGGCGGCGTTGCGCACTCGCTCCCGATCTTCGTCGTGGATCGCGTCGAGCCAACTTCGAGGTGATTCGATCAAGCTCGCGGTGCTTCTGCCCCAAACTTTTTCATAGGCCGGGCTGATGTACAAAACGACGGCTTTGTCGGGAGTCGTTACCCAAAAAACCTCTTCGATATTTTCGACCACCTGGCGGAATCGCGCCTCGCTTTCACGAAGCGCCTCCTCACTCAGTTTGCGTTCAGTGATGTCCTGAAAAGACCCGCGCACCTGAATGACTTTCCCGTCCTGCACGACGGGATGCCCGATCGTACGAACCCATTTGCGAACTCCTTTGGCGGAAATCATTTCGAGTTCCAAATCGTACGGTCGGCCACTCTCGACCGCTTCCTTGACAGCGTGCTCGATGACTCTGCGAGATTCCGGAGTGTAGAAGTCCAGGCCCGAACCAACCGACGGCGGCACGTCTGTAGAGAGATCGTGGATACGCGCGACCTCATCCGTCCAAGAACCGGCACCCGTCCGCGGATCAAAATACCAGCCGCCCACCTTGGCGATGCGTCCGGTTTCCTCGAGGATATCCTGCTGGAAGCGGAGCCGAGCTTCATTTTGGCGCCGCTCCGTGATGTCACGTGCGAAGACGAGCGCGCCTCGCTGACCGCGGTAGACGAATGGCACCGCCGCCACTTCCACGTAGATGCAACTGCCGTCCGCATGCAACAGCCGTTCCTCGATCTGCGGGACCGGCTCGCGATCTTCCTTGAGCTGACGAATTCGTTCGCGAATTCGTTCGTGATCTTCGGGGTGGAAATAGCGCAATACCGGCTGCCCAAGAAGTTCGTCGGCGGATTTTGCCCCAAAGAGGCGCACCGCGGCAGGATTCAGGTAAGCAAAGGAGCCTTCCGTCTGCACAAAAATTCCATCGGCCGCCGATTCCACCACCGCTCGGAAGCGTTCCTCGCTTTCGCGAAGCGCTTGTTCTCCGGCCACCCGCGAAGTGATGTCCTCGGTGAACACCAAAATGCCGCCCACGTCACCCTCCGAGTTCCTCCAGGGATGCACCTGCCAGCGCACATACATTTTCGTCCCGTCCGGCCGGATGTATTCGTCGCTTTCAGAGGAGATGATTTCGCCGTTCAGCCCCCGCCTGTGCGCCTCGACAAACGCGGGCGGAAGATTCGGGAACACGTCGTAATGACAGATTCCCATCACTGACTTTTTCTCCATTCGAAAATCACTCATCCAGCGTCGGCTGGCGGCCAAGTAGCGCATCTCGCGATCAAACATCGCCAGCGCGACCGGTGCGTGCTCGATGAACAGCCGCTGTTTCTCCTCGATCTCTCTGAGCGCCAGTTCCGCCAATTTTTGTTCTGTGATGTCGGTGTTGGCCCCCAACCAAAGCGATATGGCTCCATCGCTACCGCGTTGTGGCGCCGCTCGTGTGTCGAACCAATGGTATGAACCATCTCTCGCCCGAATCCTTTGCTGGGCCTGGACCGGCCTCCCGCTCTGCAAGGCGTCGTTCCAAGTTTTCCTCAAACGATCAAGATCATCTGGGTGCACGTATTTTTCCCAGCCTCGGCCGAGCTGGTTCTCAACCGGCATCCCGCTAAACTCGCTCCATTGACGGCTGAGATAGTTGCACTCGCCCGCGGGCGTGGCGGTCCAAATCAACTGCGGGAGACTATCCGCCATCTGCCGAAAGCGACTCTCACTCTCCTGAAGGGCCACCATCGACCGCATGCGCTCAGTCGCCAGCGAAGCGACGCGCGAAACAATCTGCAGCATCGCCACTTCTTCAGGCTGAAAATTTTCCCGGATGCCGCTGGCAAAAGTGAGCGTCCCAAGAACCTTTCTATCCCGGGACAACAGTGGCATCGCCACGAAGCTCTTGATCATTTCCCGCACAAACGAGGGTCGCGGGTCCGCACGCAGACGATCTAGCCCCACGACCACTGGCTTGGCGGTGCTAATCACTTCGCTGATAAAACCATAATCGGCCGAGATCCGTCTGAGACGCGGCAGCATCGCTTCTTCCACGCCGACGGCCGAAATCAGTTCCAACTCGTGCTCTTCCGGGTGGAAACGGTAATGAAAACAAACCGTCGCTTCGACAAAGGGTCCGATCACGGCCATCAGCTGCTTCGAAAGGTCTTCTTCCGAACCGCTCGACTCCCAAGCGATGCGCGACGCCTCGAGCAAGATATGCTGGCGCTGAGCGAGTTTGCGCTGGGAAAGTTCCGCTTCGATCCGGGCGTTCCGTTCGGTGTTCCAGCGGCGAGTCTCCCTGCGCAGGAGAAAAAACAGGAACGCCGCGGTCACGACGACAAACGCCCATCCTTTCACCATGCTGATCAAAATCCGGAAATGCCCGTCCGGAATCAGCGCTTCCACCGCCCGGTCCGAAACCAAAATCCACGTGGCCGAGAGCAACACGTACGAAAGCACCACTTTCGCAACCAACCGACCCGCATTAAACGTAGCCGCAGGCAACGGGGCTTCCGGTGAAGCTACTGCAGTCGCTTTGCCTGCCTTTTCAGGAGTGCCTTGAGGCTTCGCGTGGGGTTGGGGATCCATCTAAGAAAGTCCGACCGGGTAACAGACGCTACATCCCGAAGTGAGGGCAAAATGCCTGACGAATAACTCACTTGTTAGCAATTTCTTTCAACGGGGAATCCCGTTCTTTTTGATGCAACTCAACATTTTGCCTTCCAGCGACCCGCCCCGGCCCTTCCGCTGGCCTGGCGCGACGGCTTTCACTTCCGCAGACCCCGCTGGCAGCACGCTTGCCGCACGCCGCAACCCGAAACAGACCCCAGAAAAAACTTCCCCGCTGCGCCTTCCCCCTGTTAGCTCAAACCTTACATTTTTCGCTCATGACCTCCGCGCAAATCCGCCAGAGCTTCCTCGATTTCTTCGCCTCGCAAGGCCACACGATCGTTCCTTCATCGTCGCTCTTGCCCGATTCGCCCGGACTTCTCTTCACGAATGCCGGTATGAACCAGTTCGTGCCGATCTTCCTCGGCGACCGAAAACCCGACGTCTCGAAGTGGGCTGGCGTCCGTCCGTCGAAGGACACGCGCGCCGCGGACACGCAGAAATGCATCCGCGCAGGTGGAAAGCACAACGACCTCGAGGACGTCGGCTTCGATACCTACCACCACACAATGTTCGAGATGCTCGGCAACTGGTCCTTCGGCGACTATTTCAAAAAGGAATCGCTAACCTGGGGCTGGGAACTTCTCACGAAGGTCTGGGGCATTCCCGCCAAGCGGCTCTTCGCCACCGTCTACCAGCCCAACAAAGCCAAGAACGATCCGTCCGATTTCGACCAGGAGGCCTACGACATCTGGGCCGGCATTTTCAAAAAGGAGGGCCTCGATCCCGCCGTCCACATCGTCTACGGCAACAAGAAAGATAATTTCTGGATGATGGGCGACACCGGCCCGTGTGGCCCGTGCTCCGAAATCCATTTCAATCTCAACGAATCCGACGACGAGGCCGCTGGTCGCAAGCTGGTAAACTCCTCCTCCTCGCGCTGCATCGAGATCTGGAACCACGTCTTCATTCAGTTCAACGCCAACGCCGACGGCACCTTCGCTCCGCTCGCCGCCAAACATGTCGACACCGGCATGGGCTTCGAACGCGTCGCCGGCATCTACGCCACGACAAAAGGCTTCAAGGACTTCTCCGGCGAACCGTCCAACTACAACTCCGACGTCTTCACCGCGCTCTTCGACGTCATCGCCAAACTCTCCGGCAAATCCTATCAGCGCACCGTCCCGACCAAACGCGAAGGACTAACCGAACAAGAGAATACCGACATCGCCTTCCGCGTCCTCGCCGACCACGCGCGTTGCGTCAGCTGCGCCATCGCCGACGGCATCCTCCCCGGCAACGACGGCCGCAACTACGTCATCCGCCGCATCCTCCGCCGCGGCATTTTGTACGGCAAGAAACTCGGCCTCAGCACCGGCTTCTTCGAACAACTCGTTGCTCCCGTCGTCGAAAGCTTGGGCAAAGTCTTTCCCGAACTCGTCGAACGCCGCGACATCGTCCAGCGTGTGATCCGCAGCGAAGAGGAAAGCTTCGGACGCACGCTCGATCGAGGACTGCAGGAATTTCAGCGCGAAGCCGATCTCCTCCTCAAGGAGTGGAAACATCAGATGGAAGAAGAAAGGGGGCGGGAGACACTACCTCGGTATTTATTCCCTGGAGAATTGGCTTTTCGTCTTTACGACACCTATGGGTTCCCGCTCGACATGACCCAACTGCTCGCGACTGAACGCGGTCTCACTGTCAATGTTGACGCATTCAATCAGCTCATGAACGAGCAGCAGGAGCGTTCTCGCGCCGCTCAAGTTCGCCAAGTAGTCGTCGCCGCCACCGAGAGTGACGAGAAGACCGACCACCAAGCCACGCTCTTCGTCGGCTACGTTCTCCATCCCGAGCCGTACATGGCGAACCTTCTCGAGGTCGCCAAAGCCGGTGACGACACCTTCCTCATTTTCGACCGCACCCCTTTCTACGCAGAAATGGGCGGTCAAATCGGCGACTCCGGCACCGCCACCATCGCCGGCCAGCCGGTTGAAATCGTCGACACGATCAAGGACAAACACGGCCGCTATCTGCACAAGCTCGGCAAGCCGCTCGACGCCGATCTCGCCGCTCACGCCACCCCTGGTGCAATTGCCGAATTAGCCATCGACACCAATAAACGGCGCGCAATTTCTCGCCATCACTCCGCCGAGCACTTGATCCACTGGGCGCTCCGCAAAACCCTCGGCACGCACGTCCGCCAAGCCGGTACGCACAAGACGGCCGACCGCATGCGCTTCGACTTCTCGCATTTCGAAGCCGTCACGCCCGCGCAACTCCGTGAGATCGAAGCCCTCGTTAACGAGCGCATCCTCGACAACGCCAAGGTCGACGCCTACGAAACCGATTTCGACAAGAAGCCCGAAGGCACCCTCGCCTTCTTCGGCGAGAAATACGGCAAGGTCGTTCGCGTGGTCGACATCGGCGGTTACAGCCGCGAACTCTGCGGCGGTACCCACGTTTCCACTACAGGTGAAATCGGTCTGATCAAAATCGTTTCCGAGTCCGCCATCGCTGCCGGCACGCGCCGCGTCGAGGTCGTCGCCGGCCAGGCCGCGCTCGATTTCGTCGCTCAACGCGAAGCCGCTCTCACCTCCGTCGCGCACGCGCTCTCCGCCGGACCAACCGACATCGCCAAGAAAGTCGATGCCCTGCTCGCTCAGAAGGCCGAACTCGAAAAGAAACTAAAATCCTTCGAGCAAAAAGCTGCCGCCGGTCTCGCCGACGAACTCGT
Source organism: Nibricoccus sp. (assembly GCA_047600805.1). Classification (GTDB taxonomy): domain Bacteria; phylum Verrucomicrobiota; class Verrucomicrobiia; order Opitutales; family Opitutaceae; genus JADKHC01. The sequence goes on along the minus strand of JASGKG010000001.1, from coordinate 1,012,846 downwards.
TGCCAAGGCCACGACAAAAGACGGCCTCAAATTCGTTTCCGCCGTCGTCACCGCCGAAGCGCCTGACGCCCTGCGCGCCCTCGGTTCACAAGTCCTCGCCAAGCTCGGCGAGGGCGTCGTGCAACTCGGTGCCGTGTTCGGCGACAAGGCCACGGTCGTCGCGTTCTGCTCGCCCGCCGCGATCAAAGCCGGCCAGCAAGCCGGCAAGATCGTTTCCGCTCTCACCGCCCAACTCGGCGGCAAAGGCGGCGGCAAACCCGACTTCGCCATGGGCGGCGGCAAAGACACCGCCAACCTCGCCAAAGTCCTCGGCGTTTGAGACCGAACCTTTTTCAACCACTTATTTTCACTCACTAACACTGATAACTGAGTGCTGTGTCTTTCAACTCCTAAGGAATTAGTGCTCTTTAGTGTCCATTAGTGGTTAAAAATCCGCTCTCCTTTCGTAAGCAAAGAACACGTCCTTACTGCGGAGCTGCCGGCGATCTTTCCAAGATGCATCCAGTCTCTTCTCGCCAAAACCGGCTCGCCGCCATCGATCTCGACGGTACGCTTTTGGGCCCCAAATCCTCGCTCAGCGCGGATAATCTCGCGGCAGTCGAGCGTCTGCGTCGGAACGGCGCCGAGATTGTCCTGGCCTCGGGTCGGCACCACGCGAGTATGCAGGAGATCGCAAAAGCCGTGCCCGGAGTCCGCTGGCTCGTATCGTCTCAAGGCGGGGAAGTTTCCGATCTCGAGCGTCGTCAGTGTCTCCACACGGTTTTTCTCCAACCATCCCTGGCCCACCAAGCCACGATGCTCGGTCTTCGACTCGGCTTCTCGGCCATCGTTTATACCGCCAACGATGTTCGTTCCTCCGCCGACAACGAGGGGGTCCGAATCTACGCTCGCCTGGCCGGCAATATGCCGACCGTTTGCGCGCCTGAAGCGCTGCTCGCCGGATCCATTTTCAAAATCATCTGGGTCGGCAATAATCCCGCGCAATTCGATGCGTTGGCCAGCAACACCGAAGTGAATGCGTTTCCTGCAACCAAGGTCCGCACGCACCAATACTTCTTTGAAATCATGCCGCCGGACGTGAGCAAAGGTTCCGCTCTGGCCGTGCTGGCCAAGCATATGGGCATCGACGCCCGCGACGCCGTGGTTTTCGGCGACGGCGAGAACGACATTCCAATGTTCGAGTGGGCCGGCACTTCTTTTGCGATGCCGCACGGCTGGCCTGCCGCCCGCGAGCGGGCGACGTTTGTCGCTCCAGAGGGAGCACCCGAAACCGCACTCGCCCGCGCCATCGAACAACTTTTAACGAAACTGTCCTAACCTCTAAACGCGCTCGCCATTGACCGTCGGCGCTCAGCTTCCTAGCTTTCAAGACCGCTTTCATGAGCAACGAACACATCCTGACCGCGGTCGTGCCCTTCGCAGATGTCGACCGCAACCAGATCATGCTCCTGCCGCGGCTCTTCAAGTTGCTGCAGGAAGCCGCGATTCAGCACGCCGAACTCTACGGCGTCGGGGCACGCGGAGTCGAGGAACGCGGCACGTCCTGGGTGCTCAACCGCATCGCGGTCGAACTGACCCGTTATCCGCGTCGCGACGAATCTCTCCGGCTCACGACGTGGTCAACCGGCGTTCACGGCTTTCGAGGCTACCGTGAATTCCGTCTGTACGCTGGCGAAGAGCTTCTGCTTTCCGCCTCGTCGCTTTGGTTGTGGATCGACCTGCGCACGCGCACGCTCACGCGTGTGCCAGAAGCCATCGCGCACACTTTCCCGGTGGGCAGCGGTTCGCCCCCCTATCGCCCGGATCTGGAAAAGCTCCGGATCGCGCCCCCCGGCGCCTCCGCGACTTCGACCACCGTCGATCTGCGCTATTCGGACCAGGATTCCAACAGCCACATTAACAACACCGCGTATATCGACCTGCTGCAGACCGCCCTGCTCCGCCACGGACTCTCACCGCAACCGCTGCGCGTCGAAATCCAGTTCCAACGCGAAATCCCCATCGATGCCACCACCGTCGAAGTCCGGCTAGAACCGCGGGAAGCCGGCGTCACCGCCTTCAGCATCGCAAACTCCACGACCAGCTTCGCTCAGGGCCTCGTCTCGTGAAATTCCACCGCTAATTTACGCTCATTTCCGCTGATTGCAGAGGGAATCGGTCTCGCGAAAGCGCAAAGTCCATCTCGTGTCCGCTCGCCCGCAAATTTGCCTTTCCCAATTAGCGTTCATTAGCGTTCATTAGCGGTTAAAAGAACTCTTTGTTCCCATGACTTTCTTCGTCCTTCGCGCGCTTCACCTCATCGGCGTTGTCTGCTGGTTCGCCGGTTTGTTCTACCTCGTGCGCCTTTTCATCTATCACGTTGAAGCCACCGAAGAGCTCGATCCGAAGCGTCGCATTCTCACCGCTCAGTTCGCGCTCATGGAAAGGCGACTGTGGTATGCGATCACGGTCCCCGCGATGTTTCTCACCGCGATTCCCGGCGTTTGGTTGATGTTCGGCTACCACGACATTGTGCACGAGCCCTGGCTCCACGTGAAACTCGCGATGTTGGCCCTGCTATTTGGTTACCATTACGACTGCGGCCGCATCCGCAAGCGTCTCGCCGCCGGCGAAAAAGCCTACACGTCGCGTCAACTCCGTATCTACAACGAAGTCGCCACCTTTCTTCTCGTGGGCATCGTCTTCGTCGCCGTGAGCCGAAACGTCAGCATGGCCTTCAAAGCCATCGGTGGTTGCGCGCTCGTCATGGGGCTCCTCGTCCTCTTTCTCCGTAAAAAACTGCAGGGCCGGAAGTAATTGCCGTCCGTTGAGCCAACGAGGCTGAGTTCCATGCCCGCCGAGAAGAAACCCAACGAGCCGTTTAAGAACTGGTACAACGAAGCGCTTTATCGGCAAATCGCGGACGCACTCGGCGCCGTCGATTCGAGATTCGATCGGGAAAAATTCCTCGCGCTTACGCTCACCGGCCTAGAGGAGCGCGAACTGATGGATCGCCTGCGGCAAACCGCCATCGCTGCCCAAGCCGCACTGTCCGGGAACTACCGCGCCAAGGTCGCTTCACTTCGCAAGATCGTCCCGTCGATCAAACCCGGTTTTGCCACGCTGAGCGTTGGCGATTTCGTCGCGCGCTACGGGCTGGATGATTTCGAGTTCTCGCTGGAAACACTAAAATTCCTGACGCCGTTTGGTTCGGCTGAATTCGCCGTGCGTCCGTTCATCGAGCGCGATCCGAAGCGCGCACTCGCCATCTTGCTCGCTTGGGCCGAGGACAAAAACGAACACGTTCGCCGACTCGCCAGCGAAGGCAGCCGCCCGCGTTTGCCTTGGGGAACGCGGCTCAAAGCCATTGTCGCCAATCCCGACCTCAGCGCGCCGATTCTCGAAAAACTCAAAGCTGACCCCGCGCTCTACGTCAGGAAATCCGTCGCCAACCATCTCAATGACATCGCCAAAGACCATCCCGATTGGGTGCTCGATCGCGTGGAGTCCTGGGGCAACCAGAACCCTGGCACGTCGTGGATCACTCGCCACGCCTTGCGCACGTTGATCAAGAAAGGTCATCCGCGCGCGCTCGCCCATCGCGGTGTGGACGGCGCCATGGTCGCGCATTTGAAGGTTCGGCGCTTCTCGGTTTCTCCGCCAAAGATCACATTGGGGGGAACAATCGAGCTCGTGGCCGAACTTGTTTCCAAGTACAAAAAACCCATCGCTCTGGTGGTCGACTACGTCATTCACTACCCAAAAGCGAGCGGTTCGACTTCGGTGAAAGTCTTCAAGTGGTCCGAGGCAAAAATCGCCTCCACCGAGCCGCTGGTTCTCACCAAACGCCAGACAATCCGCGACTTCACCACGCGTAAACATCACTCGGGCACACATCGCGTCGAACTCCAGGTGAATGGCCGCCGCATCGCGGAGGCCATCTTCCAGCTAAAGGTTTGAGGGCGACTGCACCTAAGCCGGATCCACAAGGCTCCGCAGCAACCTACCCCAGCATAAGCTGCAACCATCGGCCTAACCTCCCTCTCGCCTCTCGATTTGCTATCGTCGACGGCAAATTGCTGTCGCGGAGCGCATCGTCGAGGTCACGGACGGCTAATTTGGTTTCGCTGAGGGAAACAATTACGTCTTCGATGGTATCATTGGGCTCCGGGACAGCATTCTCGGAACCGCCAGTCGGAAATTTGGCATCGACGATAGCAAAGTTTGCGCGAGCGAGCGGAATGTTGGGTTCCTCGATGGGAATTTTCTCCTCTGCAACCTCATCGCTTCCGTCCAGGACCTGCTATTTGGTATCCGCAACCACATCGTTTTCGTCTCACACCCGAACATTTCCGCCGTACACGTCGACGCCGGGGTACACGACTTCGGCTTCGCCATGCGGAACCTCGAGATCGCTACGCCGATCTCCACCGTGGCATGCACGACCCAGCGGGAGGTCGTGCATCTCAACGATTGCAGGTTCAAAACCCGAAACTCACCGTCAGCGTAAAGCGTCGGGGGTCGAGGAAATCATAATCCATCGATTGGACCAAACCGCCGCCGTACGCCTGATAACTGCGGTAAATGAGCGTTTCCTTTCCGAGCACGTTGTCGACATTGAGCTGGATCTTCGCCTTCACCTTGCGGTCTGCGATGCGCCACGAGGTGTCGTAGGCAAGCATCGCGTTATAGACTTGGTACGCGGGCGAAAGAATCCGCTGGTTGTTCACTTTGTCACCGGGATTTCCGTACTGCTTTCCAAGCGCCGTCACGCCGGCACCGACAGAAAACCCTTTCAGCCACTCCTGCGGAAAGGTGTACGAACCGAAAAAGCTCAGCGTGTACTTTACCAAATGTCCGGTAATAGATGGTTCGGAAAGTGCAGCAATGTCTTTCGCGACGTTGTTGATCTCCGTCTGCAGTTGCGTCCGCTCGGATTGGATTTGCGGATCGGAGCTTGGCGTGCTCGCGGTCGTTTGCCACGCGCCAATGTGTTCGGAAAAATAACGACGACTGCTCGGGATCGAATTGGAAAGCTCAGAACGCGGCACGGAGAGGTTCATCTGCACCCGCACTTCCGGTGTGGGATTCCCCACGAATTCAAATTCGTAACCGTGGCTGCGCAGATCCGTGGTGTCGGAGAAATTCATCGACGCATTCGCCGAGGTTCCCGAACCGGTGATTACACCTGCCGGCCCGATGTCGCGCTCGGGGCCACCCGCGTCGATGTAACGGTTCCACAAGCCCTGAAACCCGGGACCACCTTTTGGGCGGCCAGTCGACTCATCTTCATAGTAGTTGAGGGCTGCATAATATTTCCGATCCACCGTCGAGACACGCAGGCCGATCGTCTGCCCTTTGCCGGTGGCCGCTTTCAGCGGAACTCCATACAAGGTCGGAGCCACGCCACCCGCGAGCGGCGCAAAATTTTCGGAGTAGTTGTAACTCATCCCCAGCCACGGCAGCACGTAGCCGATGGCACCGGCCTGGTAGGTGGTACCCTTCTCGTCCAGCCGCGTATGCGTCGTATCGAGCGGACGAATACCGCGTTTCTCGTTTGAGTATTTGTCGCGGCGCGCGCCTAGCGTGAGATTCAAGCGGTCGTGCCACAGCCGCGTCTGGGAGACCGCCCCGGCGTACTTGATGGTTTCCTGCAAATCGAAGTCGAACCAGTTGAAAGGCAACGCTTGGTAGGTGCCGACGCTCGCGGGCAGATTCATCGCGGCGCGGGGATTATCCCAATAAAGCCGGCCCCAAATCATGTGTTGGATCCAATTATTGGCATCGATCGGCTGGTCAAACGCGAGATAAGTGCGGGGCTTCAGTTCTGTTTCGCGGTAGCCGGCGCTCACGCTGAACCACTGCGTCAAAGGCACACCGAAGATCTCCGTGTCAAAGTGGTAGTTGACCTGTCCGCGAAACTCCTTTGCCGGGTGGAACTGGTTTTGCTTGGAGAGGAAAAGATCGGAGTAACGTTTCCCAAAGTTTGGATTTGGCTGGCCGTTCGGCAGCTGGCTATTCACGTCGATCGCCGATTGAGTGCCGTTCGCGCCGACATTCTCGAAATTCTGGGACTTTTGGGAATCCACGTAACCATACGCAGCGAGCTGCGCCTCCATATTATCGTTGATCTTTTGATCGAGAAGCGCGGTTACCGCGGCGTATCGGGACCGCAAATATCCGTCGCTCGGCGCCACGGTGAAGTCGCGGCTCGGCAGCGCCGGAATGATCGTGTCGGTCGGCCCGAAACTGTAAGCGTGCGGCCGAAGGTAGGCGCCCCACACGACGTCGTTAGTGCCCATCGAGCGATAGCCACTGCCCCAATTCGACGCACCGAGTTGAGGCAACCCGGGAATCCAGAGCAGCAGCGTCTGATCGAAGCCGACCATTTTTTTCACGCCAGGCGCAGTCGGCGTCGTGAGAGGATTTTGTTCGGCACCGGCGATCGTAGCGCCCCACGTGGGCGCCGCAGTCGTCCCATTCCACAACGAGAAATTGTCCTGCATCGTGAAAATAAAGAGGTTGTTTTTGCGATCATAGCCTTCGACTTCGATGCGAAGCTTCGTCGTGTCGGTGAGGCGAAATTGAGTGGAGACGTCCACCGCATAAGTGCGGCCCCGGTCCCCCTCGCGCCAGCCGCGTTCACGTTCAGCAAGAACGTTCACCCGCATCGCGATCGCCCGATTGACCACGCTGTTGACGTCCGCCGTGGCGCGCACGCCACCGTTGTCGTTAAATTGAAACGTGGTGTCGGCCGAGTTGCCGTCGAGACGCGGAACCTTCGTGTACGTTGCAATGCTTCCGCCGATGTCGCCGACTCCAAAGAGGATCGAGTTGGGGCCGCGGGCAGCTTCCACGCGGTCGACGTTATAGAGATCCTGCGCCACATAATTTGGAAAATAGTTTCGGCTCGGCGGATTCCCGCCCTGATCGAGATCACCCTGGCCGCGAACACTGAACGCCCAAGCATTGAACTGCCCGCCGCTGCCGGTGCGACCCGCGCGCCAGTTTTGCGGTACGGCGCCCTCGATCCAACGCAGCGCATCGCGGACGTTTGTCACTTGTACGTCGTCGATGAATGCACGCGTGAGAGCGGAGATCGGGGCGGCTACCACCCGCAGCGGTAAATTCGAACGACCACCTGCCAGAGAATCGCCCGCGACGTAACCGCGGTCACGCCCAGCATCCACGGTGAAGGCATCGAGGGTGATCACAGGCCCTTCAGGAGTGCCCGTACCGGAGGCATCCGCAGGCGGGGGGGAGTCAGGCAAAGGAGCTTGGGAAAAAAGCACACCGGCTGGCAGCAGTGCGCTCGCGGCAAGGGACAAGAGCAACGGGGTTTTCATGGTAGTTCAGGGTTCGCACACAATTCCGCGCCGCCGGATGAACGCAGTACGACGGACCGCCTCTACTCCCCGGAGTGCCACCGAACACGGGCTTTCCTCTACATCCAATCCGAAACAAACGCTATCGGGATTTCCCTGTAGCAGGTATTCCGATCAGGCGGTAAATTTTTTCGAATTTGCCGCTTCTTAGACTCGCCGAGAAAAAGCCGACCTGTTTACTCTGACGTCGTGAATCTGAATTCGGTCATCAACGACATTGCCGATCAGGCGGACGATTTCCTCGAAGGCGTCACCGACAAGAAAGACGCCCGCGCCGCGATTTCCGAACAGCTCTCGATCAAATATCCCGGGCTGAACGGCATCGAACGCGGCAAAGTCGTCGACGGCGTGCTCGCAATCCTCGATGGAGAAGGCTTTTTCGAATTAGGTTCGGCGTCTGGTTCGGAAGACGATGAGGCCGAAGGCGGCGAAGAATAGGCTTTGCTAGAAGCGCGGGGCAGCAGCAAGCTGGCCCGGTTCAGGGGAAGGCTCCATCCGAGCTGCCCGCCCACTCCCGCATGATCTCCTATTCCAAACCCGATCTCACCCAACACCCGCCGCGCAGCCCGCGCGTACGGCTGGGTGGCTACGTGATGCTGCCGCGTTCGATCGACAAAGCCCGCGCAAAGATCACCGGCAAACTCGGCGAGTATCTTTTCCCGCACACTATGGACAAGTGGCTGCTCGAATTTCTCGGGCTCGACGGCGACGCGTTTTCCGAAGCGGTCAAAACCGGCAAATCCGACGGCGACATGCTCGCGTGGATCAAAGAAAACGCGAAGCCCAAGCGCGCTGACTGGGAGATCGCAGCATGGTCGCAATGGTTCGAGAATCTTACGCCGGGCGACGCGCGTCGCCACGGCCTCACCGCCGATTGGATCACAAAAAACGCACCGACGCGCGACGACCTCCACACGTTTATCGACCGTCTCGATCTCGACGACTACATCTCCTTCGGCGGAAAGCCGTGAAGCCTTGCGAACGAAATGTAGTTATCCGCACTAAGAAACCATGTATTTCGCCGTCTCGTTTTGATGGAGTGCGCTGCGCCATTCGCCTCGGTTTTGCTTCCTTTCGCTAACTCACGATGAAGGCGCTGCGCAATTTCTACATTATCGGCCCTTCGCTTCTCGTTATAGGTTGGGCGACAAATTACTATTTCTGGCGCTCAAACGGAGGAGGCGAAGATCTTCGGCCTCTCTTCGATACGTCGAAGCAATGGTACATCGGCCGCGATGGGAAAGCCGACGCTGAGAACGACATTCGCCGTCACAAGATGAAACTTTTCGGCGGTTGGTCAGCTCGAGGTTTTGGCCCTTACGAGTTGAGCAGCTACCAAAAGGTCCTGCGTGAATACTATTCCATCGAGCCAATCTCGCTCTTTGAAGGCGATGCCGCGCCCGACAAATATGTCGTCCCCTATTGCAATGCTTACAACGCAGTCATCTTTGCCCACTTGAAATCCACGTTCGGCCCGGACGTCGCAAAGAAGATAAAAGCAGAGTACCAGCGAGACGCCGAGCTTCAGGTCCGGGCAGCGCAGGTCTTGGAAAACGAGTCATCTGCCGACGCGGCCGGCGAGTCTCCCTAACACCGGAAACGCGAGCACTATCTATGCGCTGAGCAACTCGCGCAGGTGGCGGCAGACGGATTTGTTGCCAGCGACGTAGAAGATGCGGCCCATTTTCAGGTCGAATTGCTTCAACGGAAATTGTTCGCCGTTGAGGAACTGAATTTCGCCGCCGCCAGCCCAGCAGAGCGCAACCGCCGCAGCGATGTCCCAGATCTTCACGTTGTGATCGATCGTTCCATCCAAAATACCAATCGCAACATACGCGAGATGCAGCGTGCTGCTGCCCATGCCACGAATCTTGAAATTTTCCACCAGCACCTCGGCGTGCGGCGCGTACTGACGATCGAACGGGCTGTGAAAACCGATCAGGCTCTGCTTGTCCAAATCGTTCGCCTTGATCTTCGCGGCTCGCTCGCCGTCGAAAAGGCCGAGCCCCGGGCCGCCGTGAATCAACACGCGGCGGCTCATGTCGTAAACGAAACCGTACACAGGCACGCCGTTTTCCAAGAGCGCCAGCGAGATCGCGCAGTACGCGATGCCTTGGGCGTAATTATTGGTTCCGTCGATGGGATCAAGGACCCAGCTGAACTGCGAGACCAACGGAATCGGTTTGTCGGTATTGGCGAGTTCTTCACTGAAGAATTGATCGCTCGGATATTGCACCGAGAGAGCGCGCACAATGTTCTCTGAAATCGCAATGTCGACCGGCGTGACACGCGTGCCGTCGTACTTCCAATCGCTTTTGGCCCGGCCGAATTCGCGGTGAAGCATTTCGGTCTGCGCCATCACTACGGTTTGGCCGGATTTGATACGTGAACGGAGGTCAGCGGAAGGAGTGTTCATTCTGAGCAAAGGCAAACTGCACAACGTTCCGACTCCGTTGTCGAATCGGATCGTCGGCGCGTGCCCCTTGAAAGCAGACCGGAGACGAACCCGTGCCAGGCGTCGGCCGCTTACTCGTAATCGTAAAGCTTAGGGTCCCGCCGCACCGGTGGGCGTTTGGCCCGAAAATGGAATTTTCCTTCTTTCGGCTGGGGTTTGTCTTTGTCGGAGCCGGGCATCGGCCCTTCTCCGTACGGATCATCCATGCCGCCACCTTCGTCGGGAAAAGAATCGCCGAGCTGGTCTTCCAGCGCCTCGGGGTCGGTGCCCTCTTCCAACTTGCGAACGACTTCTTCCATTTCCCCGTCGATCTTCTCGCCCGTCAGTTCTGCCATCCGGCGCATCATGCGGCCCATGGCGCGCGGATCGTTTTCGTCGACGTTGGCAAATTCATTCTCCATCGCGCTCATCGCGGCTTCCATCCGGGCATCTTCGGCCGGATCGCCGCCAGTTTCAGGAGTCGCCGCTCCCGCAGCCGCTTTGTCGTCATTCGTTTTCTTGGCGACCGTCTTTACCGCGAAAGCGGAGACCGCTTTTTGCATGCGGAACTTCGGATTATCCGGGCACTTCGGGATGACGTCACGCTGCGCCAGACTTTTCGCGAAGAACTGGTAGATCGTGTTGTTATCGGGACAATAGTACTCGTAGATCGGCATACGGCGTCTTTTTACGGGACCTGTTCAGATTTTCAAGAGGCAGCTGGAGTGTTGCCCTATTTTATCTGCGATCCGCGGATCACCGATGAACCACCGCGCTGGGCTTTCAAAGCATCCACCGCGCTCGCGAGGCGTTTCCGCTTCTCGTCAGTTTCCGCAAACATTTCCAATTGCTCTGGTCGATCGTCAACGCTGGAGAAGCGCACGCTGACCAAACGCAACGGCTGTCTTTTCAGCCAGGCCTTTTTCAACAGCGGCACCACCCAAGGATAGAACGGTGTCTCGAGATCCGTGGCGACATCCAGACTGTGGCCGGCGGACATCTGCTCGAAATTGGAATAACGCACTTTGACCGTCATCGTGCGCACGCGTTTACCGTCGGCGCGAACTTTCGGCATGAGATCGTCGATCATGCCTTTGGCGATACGCTCTATCTCGGCAAAATCGGAGATATCGGTTCCGAAGGTTTCCTGCTGCGAATACGACTTCGCATCCCATTCGTCGGTTTCGACTTCACTGTCGTCCTCACCGCACGCCATGCGCAGCACATCTTGCCAGCCGTTGCCGAAGGCAGCTTTTAGGGCGTACTCGTCCAAATTGAAAACGTCCGAGACGAGCCGGATTCCGCGAGCGTTGAGCGCAGCTTCTGTTTTCGCCCCGATGCCCGGCAATTTACCGATGGCGAGCGGATTAAGAAACGCCGCTTCGCCGCGGGGCGCGACGACCGTGAAGCCGCGGGGCTTGTTCAGTTTGCTCGCGATGGCCGATACCAACTTGTTCGTCGCCAGACCAAACGATACCGTGATCTGCAGCTCATTCCAGATGCGCGCCTGAAGTTTGCGGATCGCCGCCTCGGTTTCCGCCGCCGTCGTAAAACCACACGGGCCGACATCGAGATAACCTTCATCCACGGAGCGTCGCTCGACGAGAGGCGTGACCGTTTCGCAAAGGTCGAAAAGCCGTTTCGAGTATTCGCCGTAGCGGCCGCCCGAGTGCGAAACGAGAATCAGATCCGGACAAACTTTAAGTGCCCGTTGCGACGGCATCGGCGTGTAAACGCCGCAAGCGCGTGCCTCATAACTCGCCGAAGAAATGATCCCGCGCTCACGTCCGCCCACCGCGACTTTTTTCCCGCGCAACGAAGGATTCAGCGCCTGCTCTACCGACACGAAAAACGCGTCAGCATCGAGGTGAACAATCGTGGGCAGCGTGCGCATGAACAACGCTAGCCAGAAACACGGGGAGTTCATCGTCAATCACGCGGTAGAACGATGAATTGCCAGCGTTCCCCCCGCTTGAGCGGCGATCCGTCCCACACACATTGCGACAAGCCCGCCTCAGCACCATTTCTCCCCTGCAAGCTCGGTTCCCGCTAGACCGAAGCCAGATAACGACAGCCGGGGTTGATGTAGGCCCCGGCTGTTTCTTTTCGCACTCGCGGCTCGTGCGATCTCTCAGCTCGGAGCCGGGTGAGACGTTTACTGTCAATCAAGTCGGTCGCTCGTTATCGCAAAACGCTTGTTTACGTTACGTCCTGTTTCGCTCTGCTCGTCGTATGAAGTTCTCTTTCCCCGTTGTTGCCCTCGTGTGTCTTTTTTCCCTCAACGCGTTTGGCGCAAAAGAGCCGGCTCAAGCTCGCACGACAAAAACCGCGTTCGACGCCGGCTGGCAATTTCTCAAAGGCGATGCGCCAGGCGCCGAGCAGCCGAACTTCGACGACTCCAACTGGCGCAAGTTGAATCTGCCGCACGACTGGAGCATCGAAGGTCCTTTCGACGAGAAAAATCCAACCACCGGCGAAGGCGGCTTTTTGCCATCGGGCGTCGCGTGGTATCGCAAGACATTCGTCGCACCCGCATCGACGGCCGGTCGACGGTACTTCATCGAGTTCGACGGCGTGATGCAGAATAGCGATGTCTGGATAAACGGCGCCCTGCTCGGCCATCGGCCCAACGGCTATGTGAGTTTCCGCTACGAAATCACCAGCCATCTTAAACCCGGCGCAACCAACCTGATCGCGGTGCGCACAGACACATCGGCTCAACCCGCGTCACGCTGGTACAGCGGCGCTGGCATCTACCGACATGTTCGGCTTGTTGAAACGCCCGCGGTGCATTTGGCCATCGGCGAGACTTTCGTTTATGCGACCGACGTCAGCGCCGAATCCGCCACCGTTCACGTGCGGGCAAAGGTGATCAACCAATCCGACAAGGACGCTGAAATCAGTGGAATGCTCCAGATCACCCCCAAAAACCGCGTTCTCGCCGAGCAAAAAATCGCAAAACAAAGGGTTAACGCCGGCGCATCGCTAGACCTCGCCATCGATTTTCAAATCAAGACGCCGCCGCTGTGGAGCACCGAATCACCTCAGCTACTCCAAGCTTTTCTAGATATCGGCGTCGACGCCGACCTGGTCACCTTCGGCCTTCGCGACGCGCATTTCGAAGCGGCCTCGGGGTTTTGGCTCAACGGGAAAAACATTAAAATCAAAGGCGTCTGCCTGCATCACGACGGCGGCGCATTCGGCGCAGCCGTGCCCCTGGAAATTTGGCGGGAACGGCTGGCTCGTCTAAAACAACTTGGCGTGAACGCGATCCGCACCGCGCACAACCCGGTCGCGCCCGAGTTCTTGGATCTTTGCGATCAGATGGGCCTCCTCGTGATGAGCGAATTCTTCGACTGCTGGACCGTCGCCAAAAATCCGCACGACTACAGTCTCTTCTTCAAAGAGTGGTGGAAACGAGATCTCGTCGACACTGTCGTGCGCGACCGCAATCACCCGAGCATCGTGATCTACAGCGCGGGCAATGAAATCAAAGATACGCCGCAGCAAAAACTCGCGTACGACATCCTGTCCGGCCTCGTTGCCGCTTACCATGAGTTCGACCCCTCGCGCCCCGTGACGCAGGCCTTGTTCCGACCGAACCACAGCAAAGATTTCGACAACGGGCTCGCCGATTTGCTCGACGTGATCGGTACAAATTATCGCGACGTGGAGCTCCTCGCCGCGCACAAGGCCAAGCCGACCCGCAAAATCATCGGAACCGAACAAACGCACGATCGCCGCGTGTGGTTGCGCTGCCGCGATAATCCTGAACACGCCGGCCAATTCCTCTGGACCGGCATCGATTACCTCGGCGAGTCGCGTAAATGGCCACTCGTCGGGGCAGCCTCTGGACTGCTCGACAAAACCGGCGCGATCAAACCGATGGCCTGGGAACGCGCCTCGTGGTGGAGCGACGAACCCGTCCTTAAAATTACTCGGCGCGTCGGTGAATGGAAATTCGCGCCGACCGATCCCGGCTTCACGCCGCTCGATCGCTCTCAGGTGATTTTCGATGACTGGACTTCTCGCAATCCTGAGCCACACGAAGAAACCCTTGAAATCTACAGCAATCTTCCCGAGGTAGAACTATTTCTAAACGACAAGTCGCTCGGCGAAAAAAGGCGGCCAGCAGATGCATCGCCGCGGGTCTGGAAAGTCGTTTATGAGCCCGGCACGCTGAAAGCGGTCGGCCGTGCAAATGGCAAAATCATCGCTACCGACACTATTCATACTGCTGGCCCGGCCGCAGCCATCAAACTCGCGCCCCAACGCACAAAGATCGCGCCCAATGCCGACAAGGTTGCGATCGTGACCGCGACGGTGGTCGACGTGAACGGCACGCGAGTGCCCGACGCTACGCCGGTCATCCAGTTTTCAATCAAGGGCGACGGTCGTATCGCCGCAGTCGATACCGGCGACCTTTCCAGTCACGAAGTCAATCAAGCGCTCCAGCGTACGGCCTACCAAGGCACGTGCGTCGCTTTCGTGCAGGCGACCGGTACCAAAAACGCTATCGAGCTGCGTGCCTCCGCTAACGGGTTGAGCGACGGGATCGCCACAATCGAAGTCCAACGCCGCTAGCGGTTTCACCGCAGCGCACTTGTCTGGGCGCGACGCTCTCCGAGCGTAAGGCGCCGCGAAGCAGCATACGGAAAAATCCGTAACGTCTCGCCTGTGCCGAACCTGTGCGCCACAAGCGGGTCATTCTGCACAAACATTTTCTTGTGCCGGAACTATATCAACAGATCCAGGCGTGGATGGGGCTCCACACCAAACCCGAACAGCTGACACTGCTCCAAATGTCACTGCGCGCCGTTGTGCTGTTCTTTGCCGCACTGGTCATGTTGCGGCTCGCTCACAAGCGCTTTTTCGCCCGCCGGAACACCATCGACGTGCTTCTCACCTTTGTAATCGCCTCCACCCTTTCGCGCGCCATCAACGGCAGCGCTGCCTATTTTCCAACCATCGGGCTCGGCTTCATTTTGGTGTTTCTACACCGTCTGTTTACCTGGCTTTGCAAACGTTTCTCCGGGTTTGAGCAGCTGGTAAAAGGTTCGGCATCGGTTCTGATCACCGACGGCCAGGTGGATCACCGCATGCTGCAACGCCACGATCTCACGATCGAGGATTTGCGCGAAGACGTGCGACTCAAAGGAACCGAAGACGTTTCACAGGTCGCGAGCGCCTGCCTGGAGCGAAACGGCGAAATTTCCGTTTCGAGGAAACAAACTTAACCGCTTATCGCTTCGCCTTCGCCAGCTCTTCGGCACGCCGATACTGCTTGCGAAATGCTTCGCCCAGTTCGCGCGCCAAACGCAGCTCGGCCGTCCTATCTTTGGACGCCATCGCCTGCTTGATTCGTCCTTTGGCTGCGGCGAGATCCACCAGAGAGACATCCTGAAGCACGTTGAGCGCATCAGCCGGCATTCCCGCAGCAATGATTGCACGCCACGCGCGAGTCAGCTCTTCATGTGTATCGAGACAAATGATACGGATGATGAAGCCCATTTCACGAAAGATGGTGCCAGTCCAAGTCGGCCGGTAAATGAGTTGGTTCGTCACATCGTACGGATTCGCGTCGGGGTCGGAACGGTACGGTTTGTATTCCGCCTTTTCGTAAAAATCGCGCCGAACTGGCAGCCGACGAAGTGCGAAATGCGTGGGCCCGCCTGGCGTGCCGGGGCGAAAGTTCCACACCTTCTGCCCATCCATCGACAAGACGTAATCCATGAAGGCCAGCGCCACGCCTCGATTGGGCGCGCCACGGAATAGAGCAACGGGATCAACCGAGTTCACCGTTCCCCCAAGGGGTGCGGTGAAGCCCAAGCGATCCTTTTCGGCGCGCCTCTCGATCGCGTCTTCCTGCTGCCGGCCGTAGAAATCGATGCAGATGCCTGCAGCGGAATTCCCTTGTGCCACATCGATCGGTGGCTTTTGCGACGTGTCGGTGAAATAGCGCGAGTTCGCACCGATCAGTTGCATCAAGCGTAAACCATCGATCCAGCCTTCGGCAACCGCCCGTGGCTCCAACTCGCCGGAATCGGCATCCGGCGCCGCGGCCCGCAACATGGTTAGCCGTTGCTGCATCTTTTGCTGAATGATGTTCTCAAACGCTTTTGCGATCGAACTGCTTTTCGTGGGATCGGCGAGGGCTATTTCGCCGACCAGCCTCGGATCGGTGAGATCGGTCCATTGCCTCAGCTCATTGGTTACCCCAAGCCGCTTCAAAGAATCGAGATTGTAGACGATGCCGTAGTGACTGAGCACCGCGCCAAACCAAAGTCCACGGGTGTCCCAGTAGCGTTCGCCTGAAAACTCCTGTGGAATAACCGCGTCCTCGAACCAATCGGGATGGCGGCTGATAATCCCGCTGTCGACCAGACGTCCCGCCTCCGCCTGTTTGATGAAATCCGGCGTGCCGCCTCCAAAAAACAGATCCAGCCCGCAACTCACATCAGAGCGCAGAAAAGCTTCCCTCGCCTCTTTGGTTTCGGACGACGCGTCCTTGGGCAACTTCGCGCTCTTGTAGCCGGCCTGAATTTCCGCGCTCCACGCACGATTGAGGACCTTCGTCCAGTAGAGTCGAAACGCCGAGTCGTACTCTCCGTCGAGAAAACGCGCGATCTCACTTGTGCCGCCGATGACTCGCCAGTCGACGTTCACCGTTTTCCCCGTTTTTGCCTTGTACCAATCCTCAAAACCCCGGCCAAACTCGGAGCGCAGCGCCTCGTTGTGCGGCGTAATGATCACCAGTGTTTCGTCCGCTTTTGTGAAGACGGTGCGCTGCTGCCGAAAAAGAAACGGCAATGCCACCGTGAAAACCAGCGCGAGCAAAATAGGAAGACGCTTAAGCATCGCAGAAAGCAAACCGATCAGTCCAAAAGAACCACGACGTCTTCGGGCTCGGCCATGGCGTACAACTCCATGCCCGCCGCCGTGCCCATATACCGGGGATTAAGCTCAAGGATTTTGAGTGACGAACCATTCGCGCTCGCCAAGAAATCATACTGCGCCACCTCGCCGAGGTAAACCGCTTCGCCGATGCGGCCAGCGACTGAGTTTTGGCCGCCCGTGGCGCGTCCGAGTTTCCAGCACTCCGGTCGAACCGAAACGGTCGCCGTCGTTCCGACTGAAGGTTTCGCCGCAGAATCGCCCAATACGCCATCAAAGCGCCCGATCGCCGTGTCCACCGTCACACGCTCACCCGCCACGCTTTGGATCGTGCCTGGGATGAAATCCGTTTCGCCGATAAAATTCGCGACGTTCTTTTTTGCCGGCCGACAGTAAACTTCGCGCGGACTGCCCACTTGAAGCACGCGGCCGTTTTCCAAGATCGCCATCCGATCGGAAATCGAAAGCGCCTCTTTTTGGTCATGCGTGACGTAGACCGTGGTGAGATTAAATTCTTTGCACACACGCCGAATCTCCGTGCGCATTTCGAGACGAAGCTTCGCGTCCAAATTGGAGAGCGGCTCGTCGAGCAACAAACAACG
The DNA here is from genome assembly GCA_047600805.1 of Nibricoccus sp. Classification (GTDB taxonomy): domain Bacteria; phylum Verrucomicrobiota; class Verrucomicrobiia; order Opitutales; family Opitutaceae; genus JADKHC01. The sequence continues at coordinate 995,552 of JASGKG010000001.1, read as the reverse complement.
CGGCCGAATCACGAGCGCCCGAGCCAGTGCCACGCGCTGTTGTTGGCCGCCTGACAATTGGTTCGGCTTGCGATCCGCGTACGTCGCCATGCGGACGGATTCCAACGCCTCGCCGACGCGCCGCTTAATCTCGTCCCGAGGAACTTTTCGTTCTTCCAGGCCAAACGCGACATTTTGCGCCACCGTCATGTGCGGCCACAGCGCGTAGCTTTGAAACATCATCCCGGTGTTGCGCTTGTGCGGGGCCAGTCGGGTCACGTCGTCGTCGCCGAAATAGATCTTCCCGCCTTCAGGGATATAGAAGCCCGCGATGCTGCGCAGCAGCGTGGTTTTCCCACAACCGCTCGGCCCGAGGAGAAAAAAGAGCTCACCTTGATCTATCGTGAGATCGAGGCCCTGGAGGGCGACTGTAGTGCCGAATTTCTTGGTGAGCTTTTCTATCCTGATCGAGAGCATCAAACGAAGCAGTTGAATTTCAAACGGGCGTGGACCCTCGCGAAGAAACATTCCAAGCGGCCGACGAGTCAAAGTAATTAACCTGCCGCAGCTGCGCAGATGAAGTTGCGTCCCGAGACGGCTTGGCCTAACCCGTACACGATGCGCACTGTGAAACCCACTAACGTTCTCGCCAGGGACTTGGAGGCCGTCCTCGTCAGCGAGGCCGCCATAAAACGTCGCCTCAAGAAACTGGGCGCCGATATTTCCGCGTCGTACGGAGACGAAGAAATCACGGTGGTCGCGATCATCAACGGCGCGATCCTCTTCACGGCCGACCTGCTTCGCCAGATTTCCAATCCCATCCGCCTCGATTGCATTCGTATTTCCAGTTACCGCAACGACACTCGTTCCCGCGGAAAACCGCATCTGTTGCACAGCCTCACGCTCGATATCGCCGGTCGTCACGTTTTGCTCATCGACGATATCTTAGACACGGGAAAAACGCTCTCCGTCGTCGTTGATCTCATCAAAAAACAAGATCCAGCGAGCGTGCGAACTTGCGTACTCCTCGACAAGAAAGGCCGGCGCGAAGTGGAGTTCGAAGCCGATTTCGTCGGCTTTCAAATTCCCGACCGGTTCGTCGTCGGCTACGGATTAGATTTCGCGGAGCGCTACCGAAATCTCCCAGAGATCGGCATTCTCAAACCGCACCTACAAAATCCGCCGGAGTGGGCGTAACGAAGACCGGCGGCAACGTCGCTCGATTATCGCCGGAGAAATTGCTGAACCGCTTCAGCCAATTCGACGTTCGCGAAAGTTTTGCGCCATTTTAAAAACGGCACGATGTGCAACGAGGCTGTTTCCACCTCTCGCATGAAAAGCCGGGCCATCGGGCCAGCCTCGTCGAGGTAACCTGATTCGCTAAAACGGCGGACCGCCGCGTCGACGTCGTACGGCACCGCATATTGCTGCACGCTCCAATCCTTGCCGAACCATTCCAAAAGCGAGAATTGTGCGGCAGGCGTGCCATCGAGCGGCAGCCCGACCGACCCAACGGTGACGATCCTGCGTTCCCCCCAAAGCCGCACACCGGCATAATGATTGTGCCCGCGCATCAGCCAGCGCTCCGACGCTCCGGCAAACATCGGTTCGATTTCGGCGTCGGACGTGTACGGAAAAACTAAATCCGTATCGCTTCGCAAAGAACCGTGTACAAACAGAACATCCGGCGCCTCAGTTAATCTGAAAAACGTCGGCAGCGCGGCGAGTTCCTGACGCACGGCGGCAAGCTGTTTGGCCGCGAATTGCACCGGGCCAAACTGCGGCGTGTTCCACTCAGCCGGCGCTCTCTCCGTCCCGAGATCGAAAACATAACGCTCATGATTTCCCCGCAAAACGGGGCATTTGAGACTCTTGACCAGTTCCCAACAGGCGAGCGAGTCCGGCGAGCCCACCACCACATCGCCTAAAACCACGATCGTGTCCGGCCTCATCGTCTCAATGCGAGCGAGTGCCGCATGAAGTGCCTGGAGATTGCCGTGGATATCTGCGACGATCGCGATTCGCATGAGAAGAGCACTGCCATTTTCGCGAACGGCAGCAATCCCACTTTTAGGCCAATAAAAAAAGCCGTGCGCGACCGCACGGCTTTGACTCATAAGCAACCTCTCATTACCTCCAATGGTGATAGGACCGGTGGTAACGAGGTGAATAGTATCCGGGGCCGCAGTACACGACCGGAGCAGGCGCTACGTAGACGACTCGGCGCGGTGCCTGCCGATAAACGAAGGTCGGCGCACACGGCTGCACGACCACCGGCTGCTGCACGACGACCGTTCGCGGAGCGTCGTAAGATTCCCACGTGGGCTGCGTCCACGTTCCCTGCGGAACAGGCGGCGCATACGAAGGCTGCGACGGCTCGGTCGCTTTACTCCAAAGATAACCCGCCGTGGCACCGATGAGAGCGCCTTCGGCAGCATGGTGGTTGTTGTTTTCGCCAATGAGCGCACCGGCGATGCCGCCAACCAATACATTAGCAGCGGTCGTGGGGCGGAAAATTTCGGCCCGAGCCGCACTTGTGAGGCCCGCGGCACACAGGAGAGCAAGGATGTAGGTTTTCATACGCATAATAAGACGGCCGATTCGGGAGAAATGTTTTCTACCCCCGTGATTTTCTTCACTATCAGGGAACCTGATAGCATCTCTCCTCACCGCCTACGCAAGTATCTATGCGGCAGCAACTCAGCCTCATTTAACGTCGCCATTTCGCGCCAAAACCTTCCTTTTTACGTTTCGGATACGTTGATTTCGCCGGTTTGGAAACTTTTTTAAAGTTCCCGCTTTTCAAAGCCGCGATCTGATCGCGCAACAAGGCAGCACGTTCAAATTCCAAGTGGGCGGCGGCTTCGGTCATTTCGTCCTCCAGCTCGGAGATCACCGTCGCAACTTCGTCCGGCGAAGTCTCGGCCACCGCCGTATCCGCTTCCTCACTACCCGTGTAAACGTGGAGACTCGCTTGCGCCGCGCGCTTCACACTCCGCGGTGTGATTCCATGTGCGACGTTGTAAGCGATCTGCTTTTCGCGGCGTTGTGTTGTAATCTCGATCGTGGAGCGAATTGAGTCGGTAATGTTGTCCGCGTAAAAGATGACGCGCCCGTTCTCATGTCGCGCAGCACGTCCGGCGGTCTGAATCAAACTGGTTTGGCTGCGAAGAAAGCCTTCTTTGTCAGCGTCGAGAATGGCCACGAGAGCAACCTCTGGCAGATCGAGCCCCTCGCGCAGAAGATTGATTCCGATGAGCACATCGAAATTCCCCAAGCGGAGGTTGCGCAGGATTTCCACGCGCTCGATCGCATCGATGTCGGAGTGCAAATATTCGACCCGGATCTTTGCTTCACGAAGGTACGACGTCAGGTCCTCGGACAAGCGCTTCGTCAGCGTCGTCACGAGAACGCGTTCCCCTTTTTCCACCGCGCTTCGAATTTCTGCGATGAGGTTTTCCACCTGTCCTTTGGTCGAGCGAATCGAAATCTCCGGGTCCAGCAAGCCTGTAGGCCTTATGACTTGTTCGGCAACCACAGTCGAGCGCTCCAACTCGTACTTCGCAGGCGTGGCCGAGACATAAACGGTCTGGCCGGTGACCTGCGTGAATTCGTCGAAGGACTGCGGACGATTGTCGAGGGCGGAGGGAAGACGGAAGCCGAAATCGACCAGATTCTGTTTTCGCGCCTTGTCGCCGTTGAACATGCCGCCGATCTGCGGCACTGTCGCGTGGCTTTCATCGATGAAGAGGAGAAAATCTTTTGGAAAAAAGTCTATGAGGCAAAACGGGCGTTCACCCGCTTTGCGTCCGGTGAGATGACGGGAATAATTTTCGATGCCGCTGCAAAATCCCATCTCCTGTAGCATCTCCAGATCGTAATTCGTACGCATGCGAACGCGCTGCGCCTCGAGCAGCTGACCCCGCGATTCGAAATAGGCGACGCGTTCGTCGAGTTCGCGCTTGATCGACGCGATGGCAAGGTCCAAGCGGCCTCGCGTGGTGACGTACTGGTTTGCTGGATACAGATCAAATTGGTCGAGCGACCGTATGACCGTGCCCGTCAAGGGATCGAATTCGGACATGGCATCCACTTCCTCGCCGAAAAACTCCACGCGCAGCCCTTGCTCCAAATACGCCGGCATGATGTCGACCACGTCGCCGCGCACACGGAAACGGCCGGGCTTCAGCTCATAATCGTTTCGCTCGTAGAGATTTTCCACCAGACGTTCGAGAAGCTTGTTGCGTCCAATTGGAAACCCGCGCCGCAACGGAATGCGCAATTCGGTAAAATCTTCAGGCGAGCCCAAGCCGTAGATGCAGGAAACGCTGGCCACAACGATCACGTCGCGCCGGGACACAAGAGAACTCGTTGTCGCGATGCGCAACCGCTCGATTTCCTCGTTGATCGAAGAATCTTTCTCGATGTACGTGTCGCTCGACGCGATGTACGCCTCGGGTTGGTAGTAGTCGTAGTAACTGACGAAGTACTCGACAGCATTGTCAGGGAAGAAGTTCTTGAACTCGGAGTAAAGCTGCGCCGCCAACGTTTTGTTGTGCGAAATGATCAGCGTCGGACGCTCACAGTTCGCTATCACGTTCGCCATCGTGAACGTTTTGCCGGACCCGGTCACGCCGAGAAGCGTCTGGTGCTTGTTACCTGCTTTAATGGAAGCGACCAGTTTGCCGATGGCATCAGGTTGGTCACCGGTTGGCTGATAGTCCGCATTAAGTCGGAAAAGCATAAATCCAAAGAAACAGAGATCGCGTGTTTGTCACCCGGAACATGCACGCTGAGGGGTCCGAAGCGACTCGCATGAGGCATAAGTATAACTGAAAGATAGTTCTTTTTTCAGTCGGACACGTGTCACTCGTACTGTAAGAATACAATTGATTGGAATCGCTCATATAAGAGGCGTACCGCTGGAAGGCACCCCCACCCGCTCCGCCCCGTAAACGTGTCTCCAGACCCCGCAAATTCCAGCACTTCCCCTTTTTTTGTCAGGATCAGCGTCCCCACCGTGCTACGAGATAACTACCTGCCTAACGCAAACATGAAAAAAACAACAAACCCACACCAACCGTGGCTGCGCCAACTCGCCGCCATGTGTGTTTTGCCTGTGGCGGTCTCAACGACTGCCCTAGCGCAAGATATAAACAAGACAGCGCCAAAAGCCGAACCTGCTCCTGCACCTACAGCACCGGCGCAGACAACAGTCACGGATGACGACATCCTGGTTCTCACGCCGTTTACGGTAGGCGCCACGAAAGACCGAGGCTATTTCTCGGAAAACACATTGGCCGGTAGCCGTATGAAGACGAAGCTGAGCGATTTGGCCTCGTCAATTTCCGTTGTCAATAAGGCCCAGATTCAGGACTTCGCTTCATTAGATATCAACGACGTATTCCGTTATGAGGCGGGCACAGAAGGCTCGAATACCTACACGCCGAGCCTCCAGTCCCAGAAAGGCGACGGACTTCTCGACCAAATCGCCGGTGGCACCAATGGCGGCAGTACGCAGGTTGGTACAGGACTTTTCACCAACAGTACGGCCAACCGCGTACGCGGTTTGGGAGCGGCCCAGCCGATGATCAATTATTATAAATCGATCTCCACCATTCCGGCCGATTCCTACAATACGCAGTCGTACGAAATCAGCCGCGGTGCGAATTCTGTCATCTATGGCCTGGGCAGCCCCGCCGGTATGGTCAATCAGTCCACCGGCCAAGCCGATGTGAATAAAAACACCGAGCAAGTTGAAATTCGCACGGATGACCGCGGCTCCTTCCGCTCCAGCTTGTCGTTTAACCGCGCCCTGCTCAAAGGCAAACTCGCCATCTACGGCGCGTCTCTATACGATGACCGGGAGTTCGAGCGCAAGCCCTCGTACGATATCACTCGTCGGCAATACGCTGCTCTGGCCTACAAGCCCTTCTCGAAAACCGTCCTTAATTTGAACTTCGAAAACTATAACAATAGCAACCGGCGCCCAAATACTATTTCACCGCTCGACGCGATCACGCCTTGGAAAAATAACGGCATGCCGACCTACGACCCGGTGACGAAAAGGGTCACTTATCTAGATCCCAACACATCACCGAACCATGTGCTGACATCTGGACCTTTTGTTTACAGCGCCAGCAGCACTGCCACCAATGGTACGACCTTAGTATCCCAGGAGCTCGCAGCCTTACAGGCAGCCCCTGGATATAACCCAGCTCTTCTGGTGGGAAACAACTACAATGGCATTTCCATCTATTCGAATGCCATCATCACCAACAGCTCCTCTCCTCTTTACGTTCCGGCGATCGCCATATCCAATGCGCGCCCGCTCATGCAAATTGTCGACGGGCGCGTAGCGAGTTGGTACCAAGTTCTAAATGGCGGCCTGCCAACGACGAGCTGGAGCGGCATCACCAACGTCACGACGCCGACTAACGCAGCAGCGGCTTACGCCAACGCTACATGGGCCGATTATTTCAATCGCGACCAAATGGAATCCACCAGCGACGAATACGCTCGCGGACGCAGCACCCAAGCCTTGAATCCTCAGACAGGGCAAATGCAGGTCATGCCCCTGAGGACCATCCACGCTAGAGGATTGACTGACAAATCGGTCATGGACTGGTCGAAAATTAACGTCAATTCGACCAATTATGGTAATGCGGACGCTAAGAATTACTATTTCGATCTACAGCAACAGATTACCCCTGACTTGTTCGTCAGTGGTGGGTGGTTCCGCCAAGTTTCGGAGAACGTTTCCAACTATTCCCTTGGTCAGCAGAACGCCACCATGCTGAAGGTTGATGTGAATAAAAACCAGCCGGACGGAAGTCCTAATCCATTCTTCGGGCAGCCTTTTGTTTCCGACATCGATCCGGATCAATACATTAATCGTGACACAAACGATCAGTTCCGCGCCATGGCCGCCTATACGCCCGATTTCACCAAACACGACGGATGGATGAAGTGGCTTGGACATCACCAGATCCTTGGCATGTGGACGCGCGAAGAAGATATGAACGCTTCCATTCGCAATCGCATGAACTATATCGGAGCAGGTAACGACTTCGGCATGTATCGCTACCTTCCCAACCCCAACGTTTCTGGTTGGAGTTATCAAGCAAACACCCGGTCACTGCGGCGTAGCTTCTATATGGCTAATCCCGGTTCAACGATGGGCGTAGTCACTCATTCGCCGGGAACTGCGGATTTATTTAACGGTGCCTACGCAGGAAATATCCGATCTTTCGACTACACGACCAATTCCTTTGTCGACTCCTCTGTTGTCATGGCCCCCGTCACGATGGGTGGTATACGGAGTCAACGCCTGATTCAATCCTATGTCGCCGCCATGACCAGCTACCTATGGGACGAAAGGATCATCCCCACCGTGGGCTACCGTGTCGACAAGGCAAAATATCGTAGCACCAGCACTGGAGCGATCACAGCTCCGGATGGCACCGCGATCCCCGCGTTGACTAACGCCCAACTCTTCCCCGATGGAACGATGAATCAGTCGATGTGGTGGAATCGTTTCGATAAAGCCCAATATATAAACTTCTATACAAAGACTGCAGGTGCTGTAATCCGCCCCTTTAAAGGTTGGTCAGCAATTGAGAGAGGTAGCGATAACGGCAACCTCTTTTGGGAGTTCGTCCGCGATCTTGGCATCAGCTATAATTGGTCGAACAGTGCCGATATTCCAGGTGCAGCCCAATACGACCTCTTCCACCGTGATCTGCCCAAACCGGGAGGCAATGGTTACGATATGGGCCTCCAGTTCGATTTGCTCAAGAACCGCCTCTACGCCCGCGTTACTTGGTTCCATGGGACTTCCCAAAGTCAGCGCATAAGTAATCCCACCGCCATGTCGCGCTTGGTAACGGATGTAGAACAGAACCTATACCGCAATTGGGCCCGCACAATTGCCCTGATCAACGCGCAACTGCCCGGTAACAAATCGAACCCGACAAGCTCAAGCTGGAACACCGGACTCACTTCCGCGGAGGAAGCGCAGATTCAGGCCGCAACGTCCCAGATTTATGGGTTGGATTATAATTACTGGGGTTTCAACACCGCTGCCACTCAGAACGCTGACGCCAAAGGTGTGGAAATACAGGTGAACTACAACACGGACAACTGGCGCAATAAGATCACCTTCAGCAAAACGGACACCAAATACAACGATGTGATGCCCCAGTATGAGCCGTGGCTTAATTACCGTATGCCAGCATATCTGAATGCCAAGGCTTCGGACTATCTACTCCCGGCATTTGCTAGCCAGGTTACAGGAACCTTTAACGGAGGCGCCCCGTATGACCTCACCAACTTCTGGACCTCCTATGGTTATCACGCAGATGCGAGGGCAGGAAACACCAACGGAGCAACCAATGTTGCGAATTACTATTCAGTCTTCGTGAAATCCGCTGCAGACTTCAGCCGTGACTCCCAAGGCCAGACGGTTATGGGGCAGCGCAGATACAACGTCCGTTACACAACGGGCTACGATTTCAACCGTGGTATGCTCAAGGGTTGGAGCGTAGGCGGTGCCGAACGCTGGGAATCAAAGGCGATCATCGGTTATTACGGCCGTGCGACGGGGGCAAACCTTGTCACCTTCAATGGCGTAGCCAATGTTCCTCAGATCGACGCATCGGATCTCTCGCGTCCGATCTACGACAACGCCCGTTACTACACGGATGTGTTCGTTAAATATCAGCGTAAGATTTGGGCTAACCGAGTCCTCATGACGTACCAGCTGAACGTTGAAAACGCCTTCGAAGGCGGCCGTCTGCAGGTCGTAGCCGTAGACTGGGATGGCGTCCCTTACGGATACCGCATTGTGGACCCACGTCGGTTTGTGCTTTCCGCCCGGTTTGACTTCTAATCGTCCGCTAAACTCAAGCGAACCCCCTCCCGCAAGGAGGGGGTTTTTTGTTTGTAAAAACTTCGGACACCGCTGGATGCCCGAAGATTGACTGACCACACTCTAGGCTATCAGGTAAGCGTCGCCTCGGATGCCCCCTTGACGTGGTCGTAGGTACGAGAGTTACCGGTCGCGACTTTGCGTAAGTACGAGAGCTACGATGCAACCGGTGTCGGACGGTTCCACTGGGAAGGCAGCAGTGGGCGCAGGTCATCGGCCGTTGTCATGGCAGGCAAACGGGTGAGCAGGTCGCGAAGATAGTCGTGGGGATTGTGTCCGTGGCGCTGGCAGGACACGATGAGCGAGTAGATCACCGCAGCGCGATCACCGGTATCGGGATGTCCGACGAAGAGCCAGTTTTTCGCGCCGAGTTTGCTCGGGCGGATGGCATTCTCCACGGCATTGGTGTCGAGTCGGGTTTGGCTGTGGTGCAGGTGCGCGGTGAGCGGCCGCCAGTGTCCCAGCAGATACGCGCAGGCTTGGCCGAGGCCGGATTTAGGCAGCACGCGTAATTGCAATGCGGATACGAGACGCCGGAGCCGAGCCAAGGGTCGAGCAAAATGTTCCTGGCGAAGTGCAGAGCGTTGTTCGCTCGCTTTGGCTTCGTCCCATTTTTGCTCAAGCGCATAGAGTTGCCCGATCAGTTGCAGCACTCGCTGCGCGGTTTTCGGGCGTTCGGCCGCGGCTTCGAAGAAGCGTCGGCGGGCATGAGCCCAGCAGCCGACCCATTCGACATCGGCATGAGAGCGCACGTAGGCGGCGTATCCTTCGTAGCCGTCGGACTGGAGCACGCCGCGATAATCCCCGAGCAGTCGCTCGGCTTCTTCATGTCGGCGCGACAGCCGCCATTCAAAGACGACATCGCCTCCGGGTCGCGAGAGCGCCCAGAGCCAGCCTTGAGTGGTCTTGCCATCCCTCAGGTCGGGGTCGTTGCATCTAATGGGTGTTTCGTCAACTTGCACGTAACCGCTCTGCAGCAGGTCTTGTTTCATCTGTTTGACCACCGGTTCGAGCAAGGCGGTGGCCACGCCGGCCCAGTCGCATAAATTTTGGCGGGAGATCGGCGCACCCCACCGCGCCAGCATCTTCTCCTGTCGATAAAGTGGCAGATGATCGCAGTATTTGGCGGTGAGCGCCCAGGCGATCAGGCCCGCCGAAGCGAAACCTCCCACGACCGCGCGCTTCGGCGCGGGGGCGAGCAGCGGAGCACGGTGGCGCTCTAGGCGGTGCCGGTACTTCGGGCGGACGATCTCGCGTTTGAAGAGTTGGGGTGGGACGATGTCCACCTCGAAGGTGCGCTCTTCGCCGATACGTTCGTATAAATCGGGATCGGCCCGCACCGCCTCCGGGACGATCTCCACGGTTTCTTTCACTGGCAGGTGCGCAAAGCTTTCGGCAGGCAGGACGCGTTTCTCGCCCGGGCCTTTTGTACGCTCGTAGTGGATCGTCTCGGTGGGGCGCTCGGCGGCGCAGAGTTTCTCCAGTTCGTTTAGCTTTAAGAGCAGTTGTGCGCGATCGAGCTTCTCGGATTTGCCGGGGCCAAAGAGTTGTTGTTTGAACCACGCGATCTGGGAGCGTAGCGAGGCCACTTCGTTTCTGAAGGTGCTCAACTCATTTTTGAGTTCGAGGTTTTCGGCGTAGAGTTCCTCCGCGGGCGGCATCGCGCCACCTCAGAACAACAACCGGCTATTATGTTCCAATAATATTGTGGTTATTTTATCGTTCATACCAGGGCTTGAGCGAACCGTGCTTGAGTTCCACGCCGCCCACGAGCAAAGCCAGGGCTTCCGGGGCGAGCGAGAGCTTGCGCTTGGCCTGGCTGGGCTTGGGCCAGGAAAAGCGGCCTTGCTCCAAACGCTTGGCTAAAACCCATACGCCGGTGCCATCCCAATAAAGCATTTTTAAACGGGTGCGCTCCTTGTTGGTGAAGACAAAGACCGCTCCGCTCTTGGGCTCTTCGTCTAACTGCGCCTGCACCGCGGACCATAGCCCGTCGTATTGCTTACGCATATCTACTGGTTCGATTGCTACGTAGATTTTGATCGCTGCAGGAAACGCCAGCATCGGTTACGCACGCAAGGCCCGCACCAACGCCGCCAGTTCCTTCGCACTCCCGCCACGCAGCTCCGTCCCGTCAGTTAGCCGTACGCTCAAGCTGGCAGGTGCGGCGACGACGGCGGGCAAAGCCGCCTCGACGAAGCGCACCGTGCGCGGCCGATTTGCACTAGGCTTTTGCTTGCCCGGCTCGGCCACGGGCAACCGCCCCGCCTCGCGTTCCCGCTGAGCCCAACTACAAAACGTCGTGTAATTGATTCCTTCCCGCCGCGCAAATGCGCTTTGCGTAAGGCCACTGTCTTTATATGCCGATAACAACTCAGCGCGACGCTCCGAAGGCGTGCGCCGCCGTCCGAGCGCATCGCGCTTCTCTCCTGTCTCTATCAACTCCGTCTCTATTGCCCGCGTCGTAGTAGTTACCATTACGATAGCTTACCGCTTCGTACCTCTCGTATCTACGAGGCACTCGAATTGACGCTTACGCTATCAGGAATAACTGAACACCTCAGAGCCCGAGAACGCGTCGTGCGCGGTGCCTCGTGTTGGTGAGCAAGCTGTGATGCTGCCCGGCAGCCGAAGTCTGGAGCAGCACAAACCCCGTTCCGGTAAAGCTAGCGTCAAAGAGCAAAGAGCCCCATCGGTAATAGCTCCAGAAACGGGCGGTGCGTATGAGCCGATACTCGAGATTGGGTGTAAAACCGACGATCTTGTCCTGCGCTGTTCGGCACGTCGGAATTGAACCATCGACGGTTTGTTCCAGCCGCTCGGCACGCAACCCGGGACGCCCCGCCACAACCAGACGACAGGGCCCAATACATTCCAAAAACCTCAGTTGCCCCGTCACCCAAGCTTGCCAACGAAATAGCTGCCAACGGGGCTTGAACTTGAGCTTTTGCCCGGGCGGCAAAATCACCGCGGCTAAAAAACTTGGCCGCACAACCAGCGACCCACCCTCAGGCACGTGGACCACGGCCATTTGGTTCTCTGGATTTTTGTGGTGTTCGAAAACCAAATCGTAGTCGTTGCCGGCCCGGACGTTCCTGAGGTTCACGTCGTGCACAAATCCGCTGAGCAAACTGATCAGCGGAAAACGCCAGCTCATCAACATGCGCGACTCCGTAAGCACACCGTCATCGACCGACCTGAGGTAACGCAACCGAACACGAGCGGTTTCGCCGGGCCAGAGTGACGTCGTCACCACGCTCTTGCTTTCGCCAAGCCAGGGAAACGCGTTGGCTGGCCGCGCAAACCGGAACCCGCGGCTACGCCCAAGTCGCGGAGCCACGTAGTAGAAAAGAAAGAGTTTCCGCAGCGTGGGCCCGACAAAATACAAGAGAGCGAGCCCCAGAAAAATCCAGCGACCGTAATCCCATGCGAGAAAAACGTAGTAAGTGGCTGGAGTGGTGCAAAACGCGATTCGCTCGGCGTTCTCGTCCAGTTTTCGCAAACCGTTCTGGGATTGCTCCAGCTGCTTTGTTGCTCCGCGCAATTCGCGTTTCAATTTGTTCAAATCACTACTTGCTTGAACCTGGATGTCACGCATTCGGGCGATCCCAGCCGCATTGCGTTTTGATTGATCGCGGTTGCCGAACCAGCGGTTCCACCACGTTTGCTGCTCTTCCAGTACTGTGATGATTTTGGCAGCACGCTCAATTTTACCCGCCGTAGCGTCGATGTTTTCGTGAATATTCCTGACTGATTCAGCAGCAGCATCGCGAACCAAAGCTGCCGTGGCACGTTCCTCTTTCAGACCGGCGATACGACTGCTTCGGTTCGACTCGAAATCACCGCGGTCACGGAGGAAAAGCCAAAGGGAGAGAATCACCGTGGCCGAACAAACAATGAACGCTCCGAAAACCAGCTTGAGAAAAGCCCACGAAATGAATTTACGGAGAGAGGAGATCACGTCGCCAATAGCTTGTTACTCGCGCTGAGAATTTTTCAACTCTCTGGACGCGTTTCCTTCACAATGGCCGCCCAGCGACTAGCGTGGGGCTTGCGCGTGGTCTCGCACCAGCCGCTTGAGCTCACGGAGCGCCTCGCTCGCCGTCGATTCGCAAAAGGTGACCGCATGTTTTTTGCCGGTCTCATGTTGAACCGAAAGCGTGTACTGAAAGGCATCTGCTGCGCGTTTTGCAGGCAGTTCCTCAGGCAGGGAGAAAAATTCCGCTGCCGTGAGGAGCTCTTCAACGCGTTTGCAGATTTCCGCCGATGCTTTGGCGGTGTCGAGCAGAGAAGGTGGCGGACGAATCCCCGCCACCCCTCCGGTTCGCGCAAGTGCCACCACAGTTTTTTGTTTCGCGGGCATCAGAGCACTCCGACTTCTTTCCACGCATTGGTTACCGCTTTGGCTTCGTTGCTCGTGCTGCCAAAAAGCGATGCGGCCGACGCCACGGTGGCCTTGGCGGCGGACTTAAACGTCGAGTTGCTGCGAATGCGGTTACAAAGCGCGTCGTACCAAATGCGTCCGGCGCGCTCCCAAGCGAATCCGCCTAGCGCGATCGCCAACAGATAAAAAGCGCGGTTCGGGATGCCTGAATTAATATGCACCCCGCCGTTATCGCCCGCACGCGTGTTGGACAGCTTCACATAATCCTTCATGTGCCCGGGCTGTGGATCTTTGCCTCCAAAGAGTGGATCGTCATAAGCTGTGCCCGGCGCCTTCAGAGAACGCAGTGCCACGCCATTCACTTTTTTTCCGAGCAATCCTGCACCGATAAGCCAATCAGCCTTGGCTGCAGTCTGCTTCTTTTTCCACTGCTTAACCAATGAACCGAACACATCGGAAAACGACTCGTTGAGCGCTCCCGATTGACCTTGGTACGCGAGGCCGGCCTCGTATTGTGTGATGCCATGCGTGAGCTCGTGCCCGATCACGTCGAGGCATTTTGTGAAGCGCTGAAACATTACTCCGTCGCCATCGCCGTAAATCATCTGTGAGCCGTTCCAGAACGCGTTATCGAATGGCTCTGTCGGATCTTCCCGAAAGTGAACCGACGAATCGAGTCGCATGCCGCGATCGTCGATCGAGTTTCGCTCGTAGACCTTAGAGAAAAAATCGTACACGGCGCCTGAATAATCGTAGGCTTCGTTCACCGTCACGTCCTTGCTTTTCGCCGCACCTTCGCCACGCACCAGCACGCCGGGCAAGGAAGAACTTTGTTGGGTGTCGTAAATAGTTCGCCTTTTTACGCCCGCTGGAGTCATCAACGCCACTGCGCCCAGCATGCCCAGCATGTCGCGCTGCCCGCGCAACCGATGCGAGCCGAGCATGGTGCTCAATGCCCGCGAGCGCTGTGCTTCGTTTCCATTTTCCGCCAATCCCCGCATCATGTGCGCAGGTATAATTGAACAAAACGGGCAACCTTGATGGCTCCCGGCAGTGACTCGGCAAGCAGACGGTTTCTTCGGCTTCATGTTTTGCAGATGAGTTGAGGTGCGCAGCCGGACGGCATCAAAATGCTTTAACGCGCAGGAAGAGCAACTCAAAGCACCACCAATCTCCGGTTTAAAACAGGGCGAAAAACAACCCCGCTATCACCGTTGGAAACAGCGCGCCCATAAACAAACCCAGCGGCGAAATTCCTTCCGGGAAATAACGCTGCAGAATCGATTGGCCGGCGGGATTCGGCGCGTTGGCAATCACCGTCAGGCCGCCGCCCGTGACGGCGCCCGCCACCACCGCATATTTGGCGGTTTCAGAAAAGCTCGGCACCAGCGTGGCCAAGTACGTGATCGCTGCGTTGTCATTAAAGGCTGTGAGCCCGGTCGCCCCGAGGAACAGCGGCGTGTCACCCATCCGGCTCAAGAGCGGCTGGATCCACCACCCTTGCAAACCGCCGTGGATCACCAAGCCAGCCAGGAAGAAACCCACCAGCAGCGAAGGCCGCAAATCCAAGGCGTCCTGATGGTGTGCCGTTGCCTGCGCGAAAGCCAAGTAGAACAAGAAGCCACCGACAAAGAGTGCCGGATAATGCGCGACAAAAACCGTCCAGGCCATGAATCCGATTTGCACCGCAATCACCCAACCCGGCGCCGGAGGACGTGCATTAGAGACAGGCTGGTCTGCAGAGCCAGCCGCAACTTGTTTCCGGTTGAGCTCGAGCGCCGCGAGTTCACCGCGAAACACAAAATAGATCAGCACGGTGGCCGTGGCGATTCCCGCCACCGCTTTCCATCCAAAGTGGGTAAGCATGAAAACCGTGTTCCACTTCCACGGAGTCGCCACCATCAACACGGGCGGCGCGGCAAAATGCGTCAGCGTTCCGCCAATGGAAACATTAACAAAGAGCAGCCCCAAAGTGGCGTACGCCAAACGCGGTGACGGCTTAAACGAATAAAACATGCGGCCCAACAAGATCGCCGCGATCGTCATCGCCGCTGGTTCTGTAATGAACGAACCGAGCAACGGCGCCAAAATCAACAACGTCAACCACCACGCACCCACTGTGCCTCGCCCAAGACTCGCGATAGCCTGCAAGCAACGCTCGGCAAACTGCAAAACGGGACGCGTTGACGCGAGGGCCATGATTACGACTACAAACATTGGTTCGGTGAAGTTCACCTCGTGGCCGATGTAATCGACGGCCGTTCCCCAGCCTTTCATCAACGCGACCACCGCGAGCAAAACCACCGCCCAGATGCCAAATACAGCCTCCACTTCGCCGAGAAAATGCAGGATTTGTCCCCAAAAACTGACTTCGATAGGCGCTCCATCGGAATCAACGCGCGACGGCCCCGCCTTGAGTTTGCGGCAATGAGCCTCCTCAACCTCGTGCGCCCAATGCCGGAACCTCGCAGCAAGAAACGTGTGCAAGATCGCTGCCACAAAAATGGCCGTAGCGACGAAATTGAGCGGCTCCTCCTTCACGCGCCCCACAAGCATTTCCCACAGACCGCTGGTGGCAGCATCGCCGTATGAGTCCAAAGCCAGGGGAAATGCGTGAGCGTCCATGGGCGTAGAGGGAAAACAAGAAAGCCGACATGGCAAGCCACGTCGGCCGAGAATACCACGAGCTAACCAACAGCTCAGAACGTATGAATGAAGAAACCCGAGCGCAGCTTCGGCTCGAACCACGTGCTCTTAGGCGGCATGATTTGTCCGGCATCGGCAATTTCCATCAACTGTGCGACCGTGGTCGGATACATCGAAAACGCCACGCCGCCGTCTTTATCGACGCGCTTGGTGAGCTCCGCCGTTCCACGAATACCACCGACAAAATCGATGCGCTTGCTGGTGCGCGGATCGTCGATCCCGAGCAACGGTGCGAGCAACTTGTCCTGAAGCACGCTCACATCGAGCTTGCTGACCGGATCCGCTTTCGGATCGGTCGGGCATTTCAGCGCGTACCATTTTCCACCGAGGTACATGCTGACGTCGCCCACGGCCGTGGGTGAAGGCGCCGCATTTTCAACCAAGCCGAACTTTTCCTTAACTTTCGCAAGGAACGCGGCGGGCGTCAGGCCGTTCAGGTTGAAAACGATGCGGTTGTAAGGCAAAATCTTCAGTTCGCTGGCCGGAAAGAGCACGCAGAGGAACCAGTTGTAATCTTCCAAGCCGGTGTGCTCTGGATTCAGCTCGCGACGGAGGCGCGCGACGCGAGCCGCGCTGGCGGCGCGATGATGTCCGTCGGCGATGTAGGTCACCGGAACTTTGCCAAACGCTTTGATCCACTCTTCCCCGCCAGCGACACGCCAAACCGTGTGGCGGATGCCGTCGGGCGCGGTGAAATCGTGCAACGGCTTTTCCTGCGTCTTCGCGTTGACGAGTGCAGTGACAGAAGCTTCGTCGCGGTACGTCAGGAACACCGGTCCGGTGTTGGCGCCGATTGTATCTATCAAGCGGGTGCGGTCGTCTTCTTTGTCCTTGCGGGTTTTTTCGTGCTTTTTGATGAGTTCGGCATCGTAGTCCTCGACATTGCAGACCGCTACGAGCCCGCGCTGACGGTGCTGCCCCATCTGTTGTTGATAAACATAGAGGCTGGGACCGGTCTCGCGGCCAAGCACGCCGTCACGCTGGAGCTTGAGGAAGTTTTCGTTGGCGGTTTTATAAACGATGTCGCTGTGCGGATCAGTGTTCGCCGGCAGATCGATCTCGGCGCGGTCGACATGCAAAAGGCTGCGGGGTTTGCCTGCGGCGAGCGCAGCGGCCTCGGCCGTGTTCACCACGTCGTACGGGACGCAAGCGACTTCGGGCGCAAGCGCGGGTTGAGGAACCAGTCCTTGAAAAGCACGGATACGCATAAAGCGCCAATGGAGGCGGCGAGCATGCGAGGCGTCAAGCTGACGTCTTGCCAACGTCCAGCTGAACGACTAATCGAATACCACAACATGACTGACCGTCCATGCACCCAGTCTAAACAGGTGAGATTCTCAGGAGTGGTCACTGTGTTCGCATTTCTCGCGCTAATCGCGCGGTCCGAGGACCAAACCACGCCAGAACCACTTAACACGACCCCGATCGTTCTCGATGCCGTAAGCGTCACGGCGATCAAGGAACGGTTGAAAGCGTACGAGCTGGCGACCAAGTCCTTCTGGTTCTCAGCCCAGGAATCGCACACGGTGAGTTACTTGGACGTCATCACGATGGCTTACGGCAAGGCCGAGTTCGATCTCGCTACCGTTCTGCTTAAAAAGAAAGCATATCGAGACCACGTGGGCGCACTCGGGCACGATTTCTTCTGCAATTACGCCGCCATCGACAAGAGCATCCCGGTTTTCTTCCGGGCCTTGGCAGACGACCAACACCCGGTTCGCCGTCGCTCTAACGAATGGGCCTATTACGACTTTAAACGCAAAGCGATCTACGTCGAACGGCAGCTCTACTACTCCAGCCTGCTCCAAGCCGCCGGCCTCAGTCTTTGTACCTCGCCCTCACCCGCTGCCCTGGAGCGAATAAAGAAAATCGGCGCGCAGAAAAAAGACTTCGAGTTTTTGAGGCAAGTGACCTTCGAGGTGGAGTTACAGGACTTAAACCGGTTTTATGCTCTTTATTCCAAGCGGCCGATCATGACACCGCTCGATACACTGGAAGCGCTCTGCATGCTCGGAGAAAAGCCGAGAGCATCGACCGTCCAGGCCATCCTCGAACGCAACGGTTTTAAGGTCGATCCAGCCCTTATCAGGAAAATCATTGAAAGCACCAAGGAACGCCAGGCCGTGGTGCTTTACGATGCGCCGCCAGTCGTCGAGTCGATGGGCCCTGCAAACAACGGCCCGGAATCGTTTCTTGGAGCGCACCGCCTCATCACCGGATTTACAGACAATGACTACGTGGTAGCGACGGGCCTTCGCCGCGAATCGGGACAGCCCTACGAAAAGTTTTTGGAACGTATTTTAATCGAGGCTCCCGGGCACATATAACCGAACCGTAGGCCTAAGACATTCCCCAGAACCAAAAGAAAAAGCCCTCCGGGTCAGGGAGGGCTTGGAAGGTTTGGTGTTGGTCAGTGGGCGCTTTGGGCGGCTTATTTGGCGGCCTTGGCTCCGCGCTTGAACTTCGAGGTGAATTTCTCGACGCGGCCGGCGGTGTCAACCAAGCGCTTCTCGCCGGTGTAGGCGGGATGCGAGTCCATGGTAACGTCCCGGAGAACCACGAAATAGTCTTCGCCGTCGATCTTCTCTTTACGGGCGGACTTCATGGTGGATTTGGTGAGGAAACGCTTGCCCGTCGCAACATCGAGGAAGCAAACGTTATTAAGAGTAGGATGGCCTTCGGCTTTCACGGTAAAGAGGAGTTGAGGGTTAGCCTTGGCGCGCTTTGTAGCGGGGCTCAACCTTGTTGATCACGTAGATTTTACCACGACGACGGACAACCTGGCAGGCAGGGTGACGCTTCTTCGCAGATTTGATGGAGGAGACGACTTTCATAAAGCTGTCCAAAACACCGACCCGCCTCGGCTCTGTCAAGAACCTATATCGAAATTCACAACTGAGCCGCTGGTAGCAGCATAGATGAGCCTCCTCCGGAATTCAGTTCAAACTTGGATCATCCGGTTCGTTGACCAGAAGTTTCCAATCAGAATCCAGCTCTGTGAGAATGTTTCGCCACAGCGCGTCGTTGGGCTGCTCTTCCATCAGCTCAGCGACCAGCGGTGTGACCACCCAGGCGTTTTGTTTCAGCTCATTTTCAAGCTGCCCGCCGGTCCAACCCGCATAACCGAGAAACGCGCGCAGATGCGTCCCCTCCTCCTCGTGAAGTTCGATCGCTTTGTTAGGATCGATCCCGAACATGAGCTGAAAACCGTTTTGGTCTGCATGAAATTTCCAGGCGCACAAAAGCAACTGCTCGGTTTGCACAGGACCACCTTGGAATAAGGGTACGTTGGCCAAAGGGCTGAGCGCGAAATCGGCATTGAGCTGGCCGAGGCGCTTTTCCAACGGCCGGTTGAGCACCACGCCCATCGCGCCCTTCTCATCGTGCGCGGAGAGCAAAACGACCGCACGGCGGAAATTCGGATCGCGCATGGACGGATGCGCCAGCAGGAGCGAACCGGCCAGTGCGGTGGGATTCGTTGAACGTCTTTCGCGCATACTGAATATGACCAGGGGACTAAAGCTGTGCGAAGTTAAAGTTGCAGAATTTTCACCCCAGCGTCGGCCAGCAGCGGCCCCACGAGCGGATCGTTGTTATAATCGTGGTGATATCTGACTTCCGCAATCCCAGCCGATGCGAGAATCTTCGCGCAATTGATACAGGGAAAATGCGTGACGTAAGCCACGCAGCCTTCCACGGAAATGCCGCGACGGGCTGCGTCGGCCACCGCGTTTTGCTCGGCATGAACGGTCGCCTGTTCGTGGCCGTCGCGAACACGCGAAACATGCGGTGTTCCGGGAAGAAAACCGTTGTATCCAGCCGCGACGATTCGGTTTTTTCGTTCACCACCACTCACCACCACACAACCGACATGCAGGCGCTCACACGGCGATCGCGTCGACATCAGCAACGCTGTTGCCATGAAATACTCGTCCCACGAGGGGCGTCCTTGAAGCGCGGCGGCTACAGCGGCCACCTGGTTCATGAGAGATTCCTTCTCTTCGGTCATGCGCCGCAGCTTGCAACAGCAGCGGAAAAAAGCGATAGAGAACAGGCAGCGGCTTTCTTCCGAATTCAGCCCCCATACACAAAATGAATAAACTGCTGGCGACGTCCGCCCTCCTCTTCAGCGCAGCCTTGGCGACAGCGGCGCCAACGAAAATCGAGATAGGCCGCCCCGCGTCAGACTCCGACGACAAAAAGCCAAACAGCAGCGCAGTGCCCGATGCCTACGCCATTCCTGCGGAGATAGACCACACATTCGTGTTTCGCTTGAAATACAAAACGGATCTTCTCGACGGAATCGAAGCGTTGGTGAAACAGCGCGGTATCCGCAACGGTGTTATCCTCGCAGGCATCGGATCTGTGACCGGCTACCATTACCACATGGTCAGCAACACGACTTTCCCGACTAAAAACATCTTCATCAAAGATCCAGACGCTCCCGCGGATATTGCATCGATGAACGGCTATATCTTGGACGGAAAAGTTCACGCGCACATCACTTTTGCGGATGCCGAGAAAGCCTTCGGCGGTCATCTTGAATCTGGCACGACCGTGTTCACATTCGCCGTCGTTACAATCGGCGTGTTCAGAGACGACATCGATCTGCGGCGCGTCGACGATAAAAACCATCGTTAAGAACCATCACCTCGCAACGATCCCCTTTTCTTCACTCGAAATGCCGCCTAAGCTCAAGAAAGCTCTCGTGCTGTCGACTGGGTTGGGTTTGGTGGCCCTGGTTGCCTGGACCGGATATGCCCAAAAAAAGAAACAGCGGGTGAATCGAGCCATCTGCGCCTACGTCGTTCCCATCGATGACTCCAGTCGGGTGCGGCTTGGCTGGAGTTTTGCGCGCAAACTCGCTGTTCCTCTGGCGATTGGTTCTGGTGAAAGCGTCAATGTGCCCGCCGCCGCGAGCGTCCGCGTACTCAAGCCTTCGTCGGGCGAATCCGAAATCGTGAGCGGGCCCGCTCGCCTGCAATATCCTGCGATTGCGCCCTCCGAGCCCGAGCTACTGGTTTCGCCTCTTCGAGAGGTCCTCCAGCTCGCCAAAGAGGCATCAACGCGGATTCCTGAAAAATTCACCGTCACCTCGCCCGCGAACAAAACTCGTTATTTGAATCCAATTCTCACCTGGACCGTTCGCGAGCACGTCAGTTACGACGTGGCAGTCCTCGATCCGGGCGACCCCTATGTTCCAGCGCGTATCGCGACAAATATACGCCCGCCTCTAACGTTGGCCGACTTGGAAACGCCGCAGCAACGCCAACTCGCCAAAGACCGAAACTACGAACTGGTCGTGCGCGAAGCAGGTGCTTCGACAATCCTGGGAGGAGCACGCTTTCTCACCACCCCTGACGCTCTCGTTGAAAACCAAATCCCCACCACCCCTTCGGATCTCCTGGCTGAGGCCACAGCGGCGATGGCGCGAAGGCCGAGCCGCACAGGCGACGCTTGGCTCGCACTTTCGCGACTGCCGCCCGATTGGTCAAAAACCGAACCAGCTGTTCGGCTTCGCTTGCGCGTCGCGATGGAGTTGGGCCTGGCGGACGAATTGGAAAGCGCGTTGCGTGACGCCGCGGCGCTTCATTGAGGCAGAACGATAGCATTATTGACCGCTGCTCGTTCCTGCGACAACCCTCACCCATGCCCACGCTGCAAGAACTCGTCGATTATTGTGATCAACGCACGCGTCGCGCCTCTTTCAAAGACGCACCTGGCGCTTTCAACGGCCTGCAGATTTCGAACAATGGCCGCGTGACAAAAATCGGCGCCGCTGTGGATGCAGGCGTAATTCCTTTCCAAAAAGCCATCGCTGCCGGAATCGATTTTTTGATCGTCCACCACGGGATGTATTGGGATATGCCGCGCCCAATCACCGGGCCGGTTTACGATCGCGTTGCAACGCTGGTGAAAAGCAACTGCGCGCTTTATTCGAATCACCTGCCGTTGGACGGTCACCCCGAAATCGGCAACAACGCCCTGCTCGCGCGGGAACTCGAGTTGGAGCCGAGTCGCCCTTACCTCGTCCGCGAAGGCGAAGCGATCGGTTGGATTGCCGAACACAAGGAGACCCGCCAACAGCTCAGAGCGCGGCTACAAAAACTCTACTCGCGCGTGATCGCCATCGAGTGCGGCAGCGAAAAACCCGCAGCCGTGGCCTTTTGCAGTGGCAGCGGCAACAGCGCCGTTCCCGAGCTTCCCCGCGAAGGCGTCGACACCTTGGTTACCGGTGAGCTCCGCGAAGAATGGTTCAACTACGCCCAGGAGCAAAAGCTAAACCTTTACCTCTGCGGCCACTACGCCACCGAGGTCCACGCCGTCAAGGCTCTCGCGGCAGAACTCTCGGCAAAATTCGGCATTCCCTGGGAATTCATTGCGACAGAAAATCCGCTCTAAGCCATCTCTCCTCGGCGGTGGTTCGGTGAGGCTCCGCGCCACTCCTCATCATCGTTTTTTGGCCGACCGCGCATCACCCGTTTGTCATCTATTCGGTGATGATGCGTTTTTACCTCCGCGCTTCAACAGCATACGCGCAAGACACGCAACAGCTTGATAGATACAAGACCGATATCTCCGGACGTCCTTCCTTTGCGATGCTCGAGCCCCGTCCGGATGAGAGTGTGCAAATTTCCGGCTTCCCCTCACCCACCTGTTTAGGATAAACGCCAACCATGAAAAAGATCGGCATCATCAACGGCCCCAACCTCGACCGCCTCGGTAAACGCGAGCCGGAGATCTACGGTTCAACCACACTCGCCGATCTTGAGAAGATGATGCGCGCGGAGTTCGAGGGCAAAGCGCAGCTCGAGTTTTTCCAATCGAACCACGAGGGCGCGATCATCGACAAAATCGCGGCCTTCGCCGACACCAAAATCGATGGGCTCGTGATCAACGGCGGTGCATTCACGCACACGAGCGTCGCCATTCGCGACGCCTTGCTCGGCTCGAAACTCGCCGCGGTGGAAGTCCACATTTCGAACATCTATAAGCGCGAAGAATTTCGCCACGTTTCCTTCACCGCGCCCGCCTGCATCGCAGTGATCACCGGGCTCGGCCTCGAAGGCTACTTCGCCGCCGTGCGTTTCCTCGCGAAACGCTAACCTTCTTCCGTCTCGCTTTCGTGAATACGTCTTCGCCAGAAGCGAACTGGCTGGTTTGTCACACAAAGCCGCGCTGCGAAAAGAAATTCGCTGCGTTGATGAACGCCGAAAATTTCGAACACTACCTGCCGCTGATCGAAAGCGTGCGTCGTTACTCGAAAGAAATAAAGCGGTTCACCAAGCCGCTGTTTCCCGGTTATGTTTTTGCCAAGATCCCGCTGGTTCTCAAATCGCGCATTTATCAACAAGACCTGCTTGCGCGCGCGATTCCAGTGGACGACGAGGCGCTCCTTTTGCGTCAGCTTGAGGATGTTCGCGCCATCGTTTCCTCAGGTTTCACGCTGAGCTTGTTTCCGATGATCAAGCGCGGCGCTCGCGCAAAAGTGATCGGCGGACCGTTGCGCGGGTTGGAAGGTGTCATCGACGATCCGGCCAACCCAAACGGCATCGTGATCTGCGTCGACGTTCTTCAACAAGGGCTGCTGGTGAAAGTACCTTTGACCGATCTGGAGGCGCTGCCGTAGTCGGAATTCGGCTACGAACGCTTATTGACCCCGGCCGAGCTTCCCGACACCGTGCGGTTCGGTGAAAGCATCCTGGGATACCCTCAAAGTCCTCTCCGACCCCACGCGGGTCCGGCTCCTCGCACTCTTGCTGCACGAAGAACTTTCTGTAGCGGAACTCCAAGAGATTCTTGGTATGGCGCAGTCGCGCATCTCGTCTCAGCTTGCGCTGCTCCGGCAAGCCGATCTCGTGACCGATCGTCGCGACGGACGAAAAGCTTTCTACTCGATCGACGCGCAACTCGACCCTAACCAACGTCTCCTCATCGGCACTGCGTGCAACGCGGTTTCCAATTTACCTGAGCTCACGGAAGATCGCGCCAATCTCGACCGCATCCTCGCGCGTCGTCGTCAGCAGTCGGAGTCCTACTTCAATTTGATCGCGGGCAAGCTCGGCAAGAACTACTGCCCCGGGCGTTCTTGGGAAGCCATCGGCCATCTTGCGCTCCGCCTCACACCGGCAATAACCATCGCAGACCTCGGTGCGGGCGAAGGCCTCATTTCCCAGTTGCTCGCGCGCCGCGCCGCCCACGTTTGGTGCATCGACAATTCTCCGCGCATGGTCGAGGTCGGCACCGAACTCGCCGAAAAAAACGGCCTCGCCAACTTAGCCTACAAGCTCGGCGACATTGAAGCCGTGCCGCTGGCAGATAGTTCGGTTGATTTGGCGATTTTGAGCCAAGCCCTGCATCACGCGCAACACCCGCAAAAAGCGATCGATGAGGCCTACCGAATTCTGCGCCCCGGCGGGCAACTCTTGGTGCTCGACCTCAAAAGCCACAGCTTCGAAAAAGCCCGCGAACTCTACGCCGACGTTTGGCTCGGTTTTAAGGAGAACGCACTGCACGGGTTCCTGAAGAAGTCCGGCTTTGAACAAGTCGAAGTCACCACCGTCGCCCGGGAATCTGCCGAACCGTGTTTCGAAACGCTCCTAGCCAGCGGAGTAAAGTAACGATCGCTCGCTTTAAACCATCTTCACGCGGTCACGGCAGTAGTTGTCGAACATCGCGTAGATTTCTTTCGGAGAATTCATCTCGAGCGCTTGGTCGGCCAACTTGCGGGCTTCGTCCATTTTCATCGCGCGAACGAGGAACTTCACCGCAGGTAGCAACGCCGGAGCCATGCTGAGTTCGTCGACGCCCAAGCCAAGCAAGAGCGGCGCGTAAATCGGATCGCCCGCCATTTCGCCGCAAACGCTGACCGGGATTTTCTGAATTCGCGCTTCGTTCACGACCTTCTTGATCGTTCGCAAAATCGCCGGATGCGTCGGCTCGTACAAATGCGCGATGCGATCGTTCACGCGATCGATCGCCAGCATGTATTGGATCAAGTCGTTGGTTCCGATGCTGAAAAAATCACACTGCTTCGCGAGGATGTCGGCCGTGTAGGCCGCGCTCGGAATCTCGATCATCGCGCCAACCGGCATTTTTTCGTCGAAAGCGATGTTCTTTTTCCTGAGCTCTTCGCGACATTCATTGAGAAGCGCGTTCGCGCGCGCCAACTCTTCGGCGCCGCTGATCATCGGGTACATCAGCTTGATCTTGCCAAAGGCGCTGGCTTTCAGAATCGCCCGGAGCTGATCCTTGAAGAGCTCGCGATGTTCCAAGCAGAACCGGATCGCACGGAAGCCGAGAAACGGATTCGACTCCTGCGGAAACAAATCTGGATTGCCCGCCATCGGTTTGTCGCCGCCGAGATCGAGCGTGCGGATAATCACCGCCGAGGGAGAAAGCGATTCCGCCACGTTCTTGTACGCCAAGAATTGTTCCTCTTCGGAGGGTATGCGGTTGCCGTTGAGGAAAAGAAATTCTGTGCGGAAAAGGCCGACCCCATCCGCCAAGTATTCCTTCACACTCGGCACTTCGTCGGTTTTTTCGATGTTGGCGCGCAGCGTGATGCCGGAACCGTCGAGCGTGACGGCCGGCAGACGACTGGCTTCCATCAGGCGCTGTTCGAAGTTGCGTTTCTGAAGCTGGATTTTGCCGTAACGGAAAAGCGTCTGCTCGTCGGGATTGAGGATGACGATGCCGTCGTAGCCGTCCACCAAAGCCCAGTCGCCGCTTTTAATGCGTTTGGAAAGATCACGCGTGCCGACGACGGCTGGCACTTTCATTGACCGAGCGACGATGACGGCGTGGCTGGTTTTGCTGCCCGAATCGGTGACGATCGCGATGCACTGACGGCGATCGATCGTCGCTGCGTCGGAGGGCGTGATGTCGTTCGCGATGACGACGCGTTTGTCGGCGAGCTTGCTAAGATTCTGGCCGGCCTGACCGAGGAGGTTCTGCAGAACACGTTGGGCAACGTCGCGGATATCGCCGGCACGCTCGCGCAAGTATTCGTCGTCGATCTCGTCAAACGCTTTGATGTAACGCTGCGAGACGTTGTTGAAACAGGTTTCGATGTTGATCGCGGTGTTTTCGAACTCGCGAATCGTCTCGGTGATCAGCGCCTGATCTTCCAAAACCAGCAAGTGCGCGTCAAAAATCCGTGCTTCGTCAGCGCCAAGATTTTTTTCCACTTCGTCTTGGATCTTCTGGATCTGCTGACGCGTGACGAGCAATGCGTGCTCGAACCGGGCAATTTCGTCGATGCGCTTGTCAGCAGCGACTTCGTAGGACGGGATTTCTACGTCGCTTCGGATGTACAAAAAAATCGGACCGTAAGCGATCCCTTGGGATGCCGAGATGCCTTCGATGACGGTTTCATTTTGTGAGCGCGAATCCATGAACGGGAGAACGGCGGGGAAGCGATCGTCCGCACGAGAGGATAACCTCGCACAGGCGCCTTGGGTCAAACGATTTCTGTATCCGAAATGAAAGTATGCCGTCCCCAAGCTTTCGCTACAAGCTCACGGACAGCCTCGACCGGTGTCTCTTCACGCAGTAATGCGAAACACGCGCTCCCACTCCCGCTCATCGCGACACCAAGGCCAAATTTTTCCCGCAGTTGCTCCAACAAAGTCGGCAACGCCAGGTATTTTCTGAAGGCAACCGCCTCCATGTTGTTAAACAGGAGACTCTCTACAGGCGCGTCGCCGCTCAGCCACTTCGCCAAATGTTCTTCCGCTCTTTCCGCCGGCAAATAACTTTCCGGCGCACTGGCGATCATTTGTCCGTAAGCCCACGCCGTGGCGATTCCGAAACTCGGTTTGAAAAGGAGCACGCGACGCCCGCTTAACCGCGCGCGTGCCGAACTGGCCAAAGTCTCCACGCGTTCGCCGCGTCCGCGCATCACGACCGGCGTGCCGTGCAAAAACAAAGCGCAATCGGAACCGAGCTGCGTCGCGAGCGCCAAGAGCTGATCGTCGCCGAGCGGCTGCGAAGTGAGCTGATTGAGCGCTCGCAGCGCGGCGACGGCGTTGCTGCTGCCACCGCCAAGACCGGCGCCGATCGGTATCCGTTTTTCCAGAACAAAGCGCGCACCGAACCCAGCTCCTGTAGCTGCGCGGAAAAGTTTAGCCGCTTTCAAAATGAGATTCGTGTCGTCGAGCGGCACCGCTGAATCGTTACACTCGAGGGTGAATTCCGCGTTTTCGGCTCTTTCTACGCGGAGCGTGTCGCCAAACTTGACCGGGGCGACGACCGACACCAGATCATGAAAGCCATCGGGCCGCCGGCCGGTGATGGCGAGCGACAGGTTAAGTTTTGCAGGCGAAAAAACAGTGACAGCGGACACGCCCACGACTCTTTTCCGGCTTTGAGTTGGTTGCAAAGCGTTAAAATCGCCTAAGTTTTTCTCTTCCGCTTCGGCCGTTTTCGGTGTGCAGTAGTCCCACTCCTATGTCCTGCGACCTCATACTCGCCCTCGATGTGCCCACCCGCGAGCAAGCCGCTCCGATTCTGCGCCAGCTTCGCGGCTCCTTGCACTGGGTAAAAATCGGCCTGCAAATGTTCACTGCGTATGGCCCTGATTACGTGAAGTCCATTGCGGACGACGGCTTTAACGTTTTCCTAGATCTCAAGCTCCACGATATTCCGAACACGGTCGCCAAAGCCATCGAGTCTCTGGCTCCGCTGCCAATCGGCATGCTCACGCTCCACACAGGTGGCGGTCGCGAAATGATGGTCGCCGCCAAACAAGCACAGCAAAACACCAAACCCGATTTGCTCCTTCTCGGTGTGACGGTTTTGACGTCCCTCGACACGCTCGGCCTGCGCGAGGTCGGGGTTACCGACACACCCGACGTTCAAGTCGGTCGTCTTGCACATCTCGCCGTCGACTCCGGCCTAAGCGGGTTGGTTTGCTCCCCGCTCGAAGTCGCCGCTCTGCGCCGTCAACTGGCTCTGAATTCCGGAGTCAAACTCGTCACTCCCGGCATCCGCCCCGCAAACGACCCGACTTCTGACGATCAAAAACGCGTGATGAGCCCCGCCGAAGCCAAAGCCGCCGGCGCAAGCTACATCGTAGTGGGCCGCCCAATACTGAAGGCCAAAGATCCGGCCGCCGCCGCGCGCTCGATTCTCGCCGAACTCAAAGCTTGAACCAATCTTAACTTATGAGAAACGCCGCCATACTCCTTGCCGCAGGCAGCGGCCGTCGCATGCAGGGCTTGGTGGCCGACAAGGTGCTCGCACCGTTGGCCGGCAAACCGGTCTTTGCGCACTCGGTCGCAGCGTTTCTCGAAAGCGGCGTCGCCGATTTCTACGCGATCGTTTATCGCGACCAGCGGCAGATGACCGAGCTCTCGGCCTACGCTCCGACGCCTTCGGTCTTCGTGCACGGCGGCCGTGAGCGTCAGCATTCGGTCGCCAATGCCCTGGAAGCCCTTCCCTCCGACATCGGGCACGTGTTTATCCACGATTGCGCGCGTCCCCTCATCAAAGCCGAGCAACTCGTCGGTCTGCTCAAGGTCGTTCAAATTGAAAACGCCGTCGTTCTTGCGCATCGCGTGACCGACACGATTAAACAGCACTCCGGCAACGGTCGCCTCAAGACGGTCGACCGCGAAAACCTTTGGGCGATGGAAACGCCGCAGGTTTTCACGTACGACCTGATCACGCGCGCTTACGCGAAAATCGTCGAAAAAGATCTTTCGATCACCGACGACGCCTCGGCAGTCGAACTGCTCGGTCATCCCGTGGCGCTTCTGGAAAACACCAGCCCGAATCCAAAGCTCACGACGCCCGCCGACCTCGCGTATCTCGAATTCCTTTTGGCCCATCCGGAGGTCAAAGCAGACTAAGCAATGACAAATCTCCGCATCGGACACGGCTACGATATCCATCGTATTGTGAGCGGGCGGCCGATGGTTCTCGGCGGCGTAAAGTTCGACGTCGATTACGGTCTCGAGGGACACTCCGACGCGGACTGCCTGACCCACGCCATTTGCGACGCGCTGCTCGGAGCGGCTGGGCTGCCTGACATCGGCCACTTTTTTCCTAACCACGATCCCGCCTACAAAAATATCGATTCGCAAATTCTATTGCAGCGCGTGATCGTCGCGCTGGGGGAACACGGTTTTCAGCCGGTGAATATCGATGCGTCTTTGATCGCGGAAAAACCGAAGATTTATCCGAAGCTCGCCGCGATGAAAGCCGCGCTGGCAAAATCGACGGGGCTGCCCGTCGACTCAGTTGGCCTCAAAGCCACGACCAACGAAGGCGTCGACGAAATCGGACGCGGCCTTGCGATCGCCGCACACGCCGTCTGCTTGATCGAGAAGCTTCCGTAAAGTCGTCTCTTTTCAGAATGAGTCCGATCCGCCGCAGTTTCACCCTTTCCGACTTCATTCGACGCGCCGCAACTGTCGCGGTCGCGGCATGCCTCCTTTTCACCGGCTGCGGGCGCCGTGAAACTCGAGTGGAACGTGGCAACCGCGAACAAACGCTCCATCGCAGCATCAGCCCCGACATCGCCCAGCTGGATCCGCAACTATCGACCGTAGCCAACGACTACGCCGCAATCCACGCGCTTTTCGAAGGACTCGTTTCCGAAGACCCCGTCGGTCTTCACCCCGTGCCTGCGATCGCCCAAAGTTGGGACATTACGCCAGACGGTTTGCGCTACGTTTTTCACCTACGGGATAATGCAAAATGGTCCAACGGCGACCGCGTGACGGCCCACGATTTTGTCGCGTCCTACAAACGAATTCTCAGCCCTTCGTTCACCGCTTACTACGCTTATCTTTTCTATGTCATCGACCAAGCCGAACCCTTCCACAAGGGTAAGCTCGCCGATTTCTCCCAAGTGGGCATCAGCGCACTGGACGACTATACGCTTCAAATAAAACTGGAGCACGCAGACCCCAGTTTTCTATCGCTGCTCTCGCTGGCGCCGTTCCTTCCGGTTCACGTCCCCACGATTGAAAAACACGGCGGGCTTATCGATCGCGCGAACCCTTGGACCAAACCCGCGAAAATCGTCACCAATGGTCCGTTCGTCCTAAAAGAATGGCGCCTCGGCCAAGTGATGATTTTGACGAAATCTCCCAATTATTGGGACGCCGCCGCGGTGCGCCTGAACCAAATTCGGCTGTACGCCACCGAAAGCCGTGACGCCGAAGAACGTGATTTTCGCGGCGGTCTGCTTCACCTCACCGAAGCGCTTCCTCCCGGCAAGGCCGATGCCTGGCGCGACGACCCGCAGCACCGCCTCCGCCTAGACCCGCTGCTTGGCACCGAATTCTACCGTATCAACGTCACGCGTCCGTTCCTCAATGACCGCCGCGTCCGCCGTGCGCTCGCGCTCGCCGTCGATCGCGACGCAATCGTAAACAAAATTCTTCGCGCCGGCCAATTGCCTGCCCACGCTTTCACTCCGCCAAAGACCGCCGGCTACACGCCCGAAGCGCAAATCCCCACCGATTTCGAAGCGGCCCGCGCCTTGTTGGTAGAAGCAGGTTACCCCGGCGGCAAAGGAGCTCCCGCAATCGAACTGTTATTCAACACCTCCGAAAGCCACCGCGCCGTCGCCGAAGCGATTCAGGAAATGTGGCGGCGTGAACTTGGTTTGGAGATTCGCCTGACGAACCAGGAGAACAGCAGCATGCGCGCCACCCGCAACACCGGCTCTTATCAGATCATGCGGTCGGTTTGGATCGGCGATTACGTCGATCCTCAGACGTTCCTGTCGATGTGGACCTCCGACAGCGGAAACAATTATACCGGTTGGAAAAACACTCATTTTGATCAAATCCTTTTCGAAGCCGCCCGCACGAGCGACGCCGCCACACGCAATGCGCTCTATCAGAAAGCGGAAGCCTTGTTACTCGAGGATGCGCCGTTGATCCCGATTTACTATTACACGCACACGTTTCTCATTCAGCCCTCGGTCAAAGGCTGGTATCCCAATCTGCTGGATCATCATCCGTACAAACACGTGTATTTGGAAAACAACTGAGTTGTTTGCCGTAGCACAGTATCTGCTGACGTTTTTCACATGCTCCTCCGTTCTGCTTTCTACTCTCTTCTGCTCGCCATCGCCTGCGTTTCTTTTGGATGCAAAAAATCGTCTGCGCCCGAAAGCCGTCCCTCCACGAACACGACCCAATATAAGGTTCTGCACGCGGGAAATGGCAGCGAGCCGAAGGACATCGATCCCCAAGTGGTCATGGGAAGTGTCGAATACGGCCTGATCCGCGCTCTGTTTGAAGGTTTGGTCACAAGCGATCCCATTACACAGCTGCCCCGGCCTGGCGTCGCGGAGCGTTGGGAGATTTCTCCGGACGGACTTGTCTATACGTTCTTTCTTCGAGCCGACGCGAAATGGTCGAACGGCGAGGTCATCACCGCGAGTGATTTTGTTCGTTCTTATCAACGCATCCTCAATCCCAAGCTGGGTGCCGAATACGCCTACAACCTTTTCCACTTGGTCGGCGCCGAGGATTATCAAACCGGTAAACTGACCGACTTCAGCAAAGTCGGTTGCAAAGCCCTCGATGATCGCACGCTCCAACTTACCTTGCGTCAGCCTGCGCCGTTCTTGCTGCAGCTGCTCGCGTATTACCCCTGGGATGCGGTTCCGATTTCCGTGATCGAAAAGTTCGGCGGCCTCGAACGTCGCGGCTCAGCCTGGACCCGTCCGGAAAACTTCGTCGGCAACGGGCCGTTCGTCCTCGTTGATTGGAAACCAAACCAATACATCGTAGTAAAACGGTCGCCCACGTATTGGGATCGCGCCAACGTCCAGCTCGACGAAATCCGATTCTATCCCATCGAAAGCACAGACACGGAAGAACGTATGTTCCGCACCGGTCAGCTCCATATCACCTTCGAAGTCCCGCAGAGCAAAATCCCCGTTTACCTCAAGGAACGTCCCGACTCGATTCGGCGCGACCCGCTCGACGGCGTCTATTTCTATCGTTTCAACGTAAAGGCCCCGCCTTTCGACAACCCGAAGGTGCGTCGCGCTCTCACCCTCGCGATCGATCGAGAAAGTCTCACCACCAACGTGCTCCACGGCGGTGAACAACCAGCCTACAGCATCGTGCCTCCGGGCAACGCGGGCTATGTCAGCCGCCATCACACCACCGCCGACGTCGCTGAGGCTCGCCGCCTTCTCGCTGAAGCGGGTTATCCAGAGGGCAAGGGATTCCCGAATGTTGAACTCGTTTACAACACTCTCGAAAAGCATCGTGCGATCGGCGAAGCCGTTCAGCAGATGTGGCGAAAAAATCTCGGCATCGAGATCAGCCTGCGAAACGAAGAGTGGAAGGTTTACCTCGATAACCAACACACCAAAAACTACAAAATCCAACGCGCTGGTTGGGTTGCCGACTATGCCGACCCGCACGTTTTCCTCGATCTCTGGGAAACGAGCGCCGGCAACAACGACACAAACTGGAGCAACGCCGAGTACGACGCATTGCTGCGTGAAGCACTGAACACGAAAACCACTGCGGACCGCTACGAGGTTTATCAGAAAATGGAGAAGATCCTTTTGGATGAGCTGCCGATTCTTCCTGTCTATTTTTATACGCAACCGCGGTTGGTCAGTCCCAAGGTAAAAGGCTATTACGTCACTCCGCTCGACAATTACCCATGGAAAGACGTTCGGCTCGAAGACTGATTCCACCCGTCTGCGTAGTGTAAGCGTCGCTTCACTCGCGGTGCCGCCCGATAATAACAGCGTGCTTCCCGCGCAAATGCATCGCTCACGCAGGGGTTTACATTCTTCGTATTTTCATCTTTCTACTTTCCATGGCGAAAACCCTGCTTGTAACTGGTTCCTCCGGTCTGATTGGTTCTGAAGTTTGCGTGTATTTTGCGCGCGAGTTGGGCTACACGATCCACGGCGTGGACAACAACCAACGCGCCGTCTTCTTCGGCGCACAGGGCGACACCCGCTGGAACCAACAGCGCCTGAGCAAAGAACTGCCAGGTTTTCAGCACCACGAACTCGACATCCGCGACCGCGCTGGCGTGCTCGCGTTGGTCAAACAACTAAAACCGGCCGCGATCGTCCATACCGCAGCTCAGCCGTCGCACGATCGCGCCGCGGCGATTCCATTCGACGATTTCGACACTAACGCCGGCGGTACGCTGAACATGCTCGAAGCCGCGCGCCAGGCCTGCCCGGAGTCGCCGTTCGTGCACATGAGCACGAACAAGGTCTACGGCGACGCTCCCAACAAAATCGCGCTTAAAGAGCTCGAGACTCGCTGGGACTACGCCGATCCCGCCTACGAGCACGGCATTGCCGAAACCTTCACCATCGACCAATCAAAGCACTCGCTGTTCGGCGCCTCGAAGGTGGCCGCCGACGTGATGGTCCAGGAGTACGGCCGCTATTTTAACATGCCGACCTGCTGCCTCCGCGGCGGCTGTCTCACCGGTCCGAACCACTCGGGCGTCGAGCTCCATGGGTTCCTGAGCTATCTCGTGAAGTGCAACCTGGAAGGTCGCGAGTACAAGGTTTTCGGATACAAGGGCAAACAGGTGCGCGACAACATCCACTCGCTCGATGTCGCCAGGTTCATGGCAGCGTTTGTCGGTGCACCGCGCGTCGGCGAGGTCTACAATCTCGGCGGTGGCAAAGCCAACAGCACGTCGATCTTCGAAGCTTTTAAGATCACCGAAAAGTACACCGGCAAGGCGCAGGTCTTCACCTACGTCGACCAAAACCGCATCGGCGACCACATCTGCTACTACTCCGATCTGCGCAAAATGCGGACCCACTATCCTTCCTGGGATATCACCCAATCGCTCGAAGAAACCATCCGCCAGATAGTTGAGGCTTGGAAAAAACGAACCCACGCTTAAACCCAAGTTCCGCCTTCACTGTCTCCTAGCCCCATGAAAATCCTGATCACAGGCATCTGCGGTTTTGTCGGTTCTGCTCTCGCACGCGGACTGATCGAGTCCAACCGCGGCCACGTGATCTTTGGTCTGGATAATTTTATCCGCCCGGGAAGTGAGAGAAACCGCGCTGACTTAAAGAAACTGGGTGTGATGCTCTTCCATGGCGACATCCGCGCGGCGAGCGACTTGGAAGCGCTTCCCGCCGTGGACTTCGTGATCGACGCGGCCGCCAACCCCAGCGTGCTGGCTGGCGTCGACGGAAAAACCAGTTCGCGCCAGCTCGTGGAGCATAACCTCGCAGGCACGGTGAACATGCTTGAGTTCTGCAAGCAACATCTCGCCGGCTTCATCCTGCTGAGCACCAGCCGCGTTTATTCGATTTCGCCGCTCGCCAGCCTGCCCGTGGAGCCCGTCAATAACGCCTTCCAACCGGCAAAGAACAGCCAGTTTCCGCTCGGCCTCACCGCCGAAGGCGTCGATGAAACGTTTAGCACGCTAGCGCCCGTCTCGCTCTACGGCTCGACGAAGCTCGCTTCTGAAGCACTCGCGCTCGAATACGGCGAGACCTTCAACTTGCCTGTATTTATTAACCGTTGTGGCGTCATGGCCGGTGCCGGTCAGTTCGGTCGCGCCGACCAAGGCATTTTCGCGTATTGGCTCAACAGCTACCTGCGTCGCCGCCCGCTCAAATACATCGGTTTCGGCGGACACGGTTATCAAGTGCGTGACTGCCTGCACCCACGAGATCTCGTTTCGCTCCTGGGAAAACAGATGGCATCTCCTCGCCTCGGCGTCGAAGATCGCGTGATCAACTGCTCCGGTGGCGCAGCTTCGGCTCGTTCGCTTCGACAGCTGAGCGACTGGTGTTCGGCAAAATTTGGTCCGCATCAAGTGGCGGCCGACTCCACGCCGCGGCCTTTCGACATTCCCTGGATCATTCTCAATCCGACTAAAGCCGCCCGCGTTTGGGGATGGCGCGCGCAGACCTCGACCGACGCAATCCTGCAAGAAATCGCCACCCACGCCGCGGCTCATCCAAACTGGCTCGATATTTCCGCACCGCTTTAGCCTAATGATGTATGACCGCGACTCCCCAGGAACTTTCCAGAATCTACCATCGGCGCTTCGAAGGGACGGCCAACTACCGGAACAAAGTTTGGCAAATTCTGACGGCGTTTTTTTTTAGTCGCTGGGTCGCCGCCAGTGACCACGTGCTAGACCTTGGCTGTGGTTATGGAGAATTCATTAACAATATAACAGCGGCAAAGAAGTTCGGGATGGATCTTAATCCGGACGCCCCAAAGCACCTTAATCACGACGTGGAGTTCCTTCATCAGGATTGCTCGCAGCGCTGGCAGGTATCAGAAGCGTCACTCGATGTGATATTCACGAGTAATTTTTTTGAGCACCTGCCGGATAAGGAGTCTCTCAACAAAACTTTGCGGGAGGCCTGGCGGTGTCTCAAAGTTGGCGGGCGCTTAATTGCTCTCGGCCCAAATGTTAAATTTCTGCACGGCCGCTACTGGGATTTCTACGACCATCACATCGCTCTCACAGAAGCGTCACTGGGCGAAGCAATGGAGGTTGAAGGATACTCGCTTGAAATTGTAATACCACGATTTCTCCCGTTCACAATGGTCAACGCGCCACGGTATCCATTGGCGTTGGTCAGGCTTTATCTTAGCGCTCCATTCATGTGGAAACTAAAAGGCCAGCAATTTTTGGTCGTGGCAAAAAAGATCTGAGCAATCGTGGAACCCCAAGCGTCTAGTCATCCGCCTGGAACACTTTCGCTCTATTCGATCGTCGTCCCTGCTCGCAATGAGGAGGAATCGCTGCCCGACACGTTGCGAGAAATCTACACCGCTTTCAAAGCCGTTGGCATACCCCACGAACTCGTCGTCGTCGATGATGGCAGCAGCGATAAAACCTGGGAGGTTCTGCAAAATCTAAAAGTCGAAATTCCCACGCTAAGTCCCGTCCAAAATCCCGGCCCGTTCGGTTTCGGACGGGCGATCACTTACGGTTTCAGCCAAATGCAGGGCGATGCTTGTGTCATCATGATGGCCGACGCCTCCGACTCTCCACTCGATGCAATTAAGTATTGGCGGATGCTCAACGACCAAGGTTACGAGTGCGCTTTCGGCAGCCGCTTTATTAAAGGCAGCCAGGTGACCGACTACCCCCGAATTAAACTTTTCGTCAATCGTGTCGCCAACTTCCTGGTGCGCGTTGGCTTTCAGCATGGGTTAAACGACACGACGAACGCGTTCAAGGCGTACCGCCGCTCCGTTATTGAAGGGTGCCGCCCATTGCTAGCACCCCATTTTAACATCACTGTGGAACTCCCCCTCAAGGCCATCGTGCGAGGCTACACGTGGGCTGTAACCCCCATCTCTTGGAGAAACCGCACTCACGGTATGGCCAAACTCAAGATCAAGGAAATGGGGAGCCGCTATTTCTTTATCTGCGCTTACATCTGGCTCGAAAAATACTTCAGCCGCGGTGACTACAAGCGGCACTGAATAAGGCCTTTTCTCACGCCGCGGTCGTGTTGAATTTCTAATATTGTCCTTAATTTTGGACTGCGCAGTTGACCCTCCTCGATCACTCGACAGATTAGGTCTTGTTAGAGTTCTCCCTGTTAGAACAACGCAGTCTAACGACCGCAAACACGGGCCAACCGCCCGCTAACGATACCGCCGCCCCTCGCATGGGACGGCGGTTTTGATTCGGCAAAATAGCCAAGAAATCAAACTGCTATTTGGCCTTGCCGAGTAGTTCGTCAGCCAGTTCGTTGGCCTGATATACATTTCGAAGCGCCTCGATGATCGCGCGCGCGTCGACCGACACGGCTCGCGATTGCGCATCCGAATACGCGAAGTCCGCCACCAGTGATTGAATGTTTCCATCGAAGATGATGCCGACGAATTCGCCAGCGCGATTGAGCGTGGGGCTCCCGGAGTTGCCGCCAATGATGTCGCAGGTGCTCACAAAGTTCATCGGGGTCGAGGCCTGGACTTTCGCTTTCTGCTCGGCCCAACGCGCCGGAAGATCGAACGGCGGCTTGTTTTCGTGCTCCGACGAACGCGTGTACACGCCTCCCATCGTGGTGAAGGGCGCAATGTGCGTACCGTTCTCCTCATAGCCCTTGATTGTTCCGAAGGCTAAACGAAGCGTGAATGTCGCATCAGGATAAACCGCGGTGCCATCGACCGCGTAACGCACTTTCGCGATCTTCGCCTGCGCTTGCTCCTTCACCTCGTTTTGCTCTTCGATAATTTTTCGCGCGGTCCGAGCGACGTCATCGACGGTCTTTGCTAATGCAATCATCGGATCTTCCATCGCCGCAGCCTGGAGCGCAGCTTTGTCACCGGCGTAGAGGCGTTTTCTCACCGCCACATTTTTCACTTTGGTCTTTTGAACAAGTTCGGTCGCACGTTCACGAGGAGACTTGCCAGCCAAAACGCTGACGACGAGCGGATCTTCCGCGCCCAGTTCGGTCGAGAGCATCGTCAGGAAAGAACTGAGCCTTAGCTGTTCCAAATCGTCGTAGATCGGCTCATCCGAAAACAGAGCGAGCTCAAACGAGGCATTGTTCGACTCGCGGTACTCACGGAGTCGTTCGCCGTTCGGCAGCGCCTTTTCGTTGGCAGAGCGGTAGAGCCCGCGCGCAATCGTGAACAACGTGCTGGATCGATCCGCGTAGCGCTCGAACAAATTGAAACGTAGCGCTGCGGCAGCGATCAACTTTTGCGCGGTGGCGATATCGTCCCACGCACTGCGCGCGTCTTGGAGATCGGGGTTGTCAGCGGCAATTTTCTTCAACCGTTCTTCTTGGGCTTTCTTTCGCTCGAAGACTTTCGGATCGAGCAGACCCGCCAGTTCGCCGTCGAAAAGTTTGCGCGCGTTCTGATAGGCGAAGAGCAAATCGTGCGCACGGCGTGCGTTCTCCGCGGTCCGCGCTGAATAGCTCAGCAACAAAACTTCGTTAGCCTTCAACCAGCTCAAAGCTCCAGGAATCCGCCGATCACGTGTGTAGGCCAGTTCTGCATACGTAAATAACCGGCTGGTAGAACCAGGATGTCCGGCGACGAAAACGAGTTCGTTCTCGGAAGCACCGCTCGCCGACCATTTCAGGTAATGCTCAATTTTTGCCGGCTGTCCGTTTTCGTACGCCCGGAAAAGGCAAAAATCCAAGTCGTAGCGCGGAAACTCAAAATTGTCCGGATCGCCGCCGAAAAAGGCCGCTTGTTGCTCCGGCGCAAAAACCAAACGCACGTCCGTGTATTTTTTGAAGCAGTAGAGATGGTATTGGGCGCCTTGATACAGCGTGATCACGTCGCTGCGCAGCCCGGTTTTCTCGAGCGATTCTTTTTCAATTTCCGCCTTCACTGCTCGGCGCGCGGCGAAAGCTTCGGCGGCGCTCGCTCCCGGTTTTACCGCTGCATTGACGCGAGCGGTCACATCTTCGATCGACATCAACACGTTCAACTCAAGGTCGACACACCGCATTTCCTCGGCGCGCGTTTTTGCGTGAAAGCCGTCGCGCACATAGTTGTGCTTTTCGTCGCTTAGTTTTTGCAGGTCGTCCTGACCGACGTGATGGTTCGTGATGATCAAACCGTCGGCCGAAACAAACGAGCCCGAGCCGCCGCTGTTGAAGCGCACCGCCGATTTTTGAACGTGCTCCAGCCAGGTCGGGGTGGGCTCGAAGCCGTAGCGTTCCTTCAGTGTCTGCAACGGTGGCGCGTTCAGCAACCACATGCCTTCGTCCGCGCACGTCATGTTCACAGCGCAGAGACCCATCGCTATACCCGCAATTCCTCCTAACAAGCGTCGTGTTGTCATGGCCCAAAAGAAAGCAAAGACCGGGCCGGAGACCAGCGGATTTGAGCGAATTACAAACGCGTTCTGCGCAATTGCATACTTGAGCTTGCCGCCGTCACGGGGCTGGCAATCCTAGCCTTCCCCGACCGATCCAGAAGCATGATCCACTCGTTTATTTTCAGCGAAGGCAAACCCGTGGGCCGCGACCTCGAAGTGGAGGCACTTCGTCTCGTGCGCGCCGACAAGGGCCTGATGTTGTGGGTCGATCTCGACGACCCTACCGACGAGGAAATCAAAACCATTCTGGAAGGTGTTTTCCAATTTCACCCACTGGAAATCGAAGACTGCGTCACGCCGAGTTCGCTGCCGAAAATCGAAGATTACGACGACCACTTGTTCATGGTGACGCACGCGGTCGACTTCACCCGCACGGAAAAGTTCAACACCACCGAACTCGATCTCTTTCTCGGCAAAGACTACCTCGTGACGTTTCACCGCAAGCATCTGCGTTCTGTGCAGGTGGTCATCGATCGTTGCGTGAAAGCCACCGGCGTGGTCGCCCGCGGTCCTGACCGTTTGGTTCACTCGTTGCTCGATCAATTAGTCGAAAATTATAAACCCGTGCTCGACGAACTCCGCGGCGAACTCGAAGACATCGAGGAGGTCGTGCTGACCAAAAGCGACGAGAGCCTGATCTCGAAGCTCCTTCACGTGCGCAACGACATCAATCTCCTGCGCCAAATCGTGCGTCCCCAGCGCGACGTCGTCAGTCGTCTCGCTCACGGCGAAAACAAGCACGTGCGCGCACTGATGCTTCCCTACTTCCGCGATCTCCGTGACGACTTGCTGCGCATCGACGAAACCGCGTCGTCCTACGCCGACCAGTTGCTCATCTCGTTCGACCTTTATCTCAGCAAATCTGATTTCCAGGCCAACGAGGGCATCAAGGCGCTGACAGCACTCACCGCGCTCACGCTTCCCGCGACAATTATCGGCACTTGGTACGGCATGAATTTCGAGCACATGCCGGAATTAAAATCCCCCTACGGCTATCCCGCCGCGCTCGTCATCACGATCCTCACCACCGCCGCCATGTGGTTCTGGTGTAAAAAGCGCCGTTGGATATGATTGTTTTGCACCGCCAAGACCAACGCCGATGATCACGTCTCTCGTTTACCGCGATCATAAGCTCGTCGCCCAGGATCCCTCCGTCGAGGAACTGGCGATCTTGAAGGCAGAGCCCGGTGTGCTGATGTGGGTCGATCTATCGGATCCCTCCAACGAGGAGGTAACACACATTCTCGAAAAGCTTTTTGCCTTTCACCCGCTCGCGATCGAAGACTGCCTCAGCGATTCGCTGTTTCCGAAGCTCGAGGCTTACGACGATCACATCTATTTCGTGATGCACGCGATCGATACGACCGATCGCGCCGTTTTTAAAACAACCGAACTCGATCTCTTCCTCGGGAAAAACTACCTCGTCACTTTTCATCGCAAGCCCCTAACCGCAGTGACCGCGACGCAGGAGCGTTATCTGCGGCAAAACAACACCGTCGTTCGCGGCCCGGATCGTTTCGCACACGCCATTCTCGACAACATGGTCGAGGCTTACAAACCCGCGCTTGAATCGTTGCGCCGCGAGATCGATGCCATCGAGGAAGGCGTTCTCCACGAGATTTCGGCCGACGAACTGTTCCCCAAAGTCGTCGCGCTCCGAAAACAACTCGCGAGTCTCCGGCAACTCGTCCGTCCGCAACGCGAAATCGCGATCGACCTCGCCCAAGGCAAAACGGGTTTCATTCGCTCCAACATCACTCCTTACCTGCGCGACCTCGCGGAAGAACTCGGTCGAGTCGAAACTCAAACACAAGCCTGGGCAGAGCAACTGATCCTGTCGTTCCGCATCTTCCTCAACAAATCGAGCAGCGTCGCGAACGCCGGCATTCGTGTGCTCACCGCGATCACTGCTTTGACTTTCCCGGCGCTTCTCGTTGGTGGCTGGTTCGGCATGAATTTCGCCAAAATGCCCGAACTCGGCTGGACGTCCGGGTATCCCTTCGCCTTCGGTTTGATGCTCGCGGGCACCTTTGCCACTTACCTGTTCATGCGGCGGAAAAAGTGGCTGTAGGACCAGCCGGTCATATCGGGCGAACAAATGCTCCTCGCTTCGCGGTCATAGGTCTTTCGGCAATGAAATTCACGCTCCATGGTTGCTGAACTTAGGAGGCTGCAGATGGTGTCTGAGGAACCACCAAGCTCCTGACTCACCCGGCCTTGAAACAACTCATCGAAAAAGAGGCCCTACAGAATATGCCTGACTCACCCAGCAAAAAAACGTCGTTCGATCCCTCTTGGTTCGCCCTCGGCATCGGCGTCGGTGTAGCCGTCGGAGTTGCAACTCAAAATCTCGCACTGTGGCTTGCACTCGGCGTCGCCTGCGGACTGCTCAGCTCGACCCTCTTTCCGAAGAGAGAAAAGAAAGATTAGCGGCTGTCTTCCCTGTCGCTCCTCTGATCCCGCTGCCAACAAAACCTAACGACTTGGCAAAGCGTGCCAGAGCCAGGGCACTTGCCTCCAGGCCGCAAAGGTAAACAGTCTCCGACGTCACCCAGCCTGCATGGATTCTTGCGTCCAACCTCTAGTTCCGAAACGCGAAGCCTACACTAGTCTCCAGCACCAATCTGGTCCCTGCTTCTTTTCACCAAATCTCCTGTACCCGGCATAAAAGCCACACGTCATGGCGATAACCAAACATGACCCTTTCGATCTCGAGCGCTTTGTTACTGCGCAAAACCAATCATATGAGACAGCGCTCAACGAACTCCGATGTGGCGCGAAGCAAAGTCATTGGATCTGGTACATCTTCCCACAAGTGGCCGGCCTTGGTTTCAGCACCATGTCCGTCCGGTACGCCGTAAAATCCAAGGCAGAAGCCAAGGCATACC
This sequence comes from Nibricoccus sp., assembly GCA_047600805.1. Classification (GTDB taxonomy): domain Bacteria; phylum Verrucomicrobiota; class Verrucomicrobiia; order Opitutales; family Opitutaceae; genus JADKHC01. The sequence continues at coordinate 953,869 of JASGKG010000001.1, read as the reverse complement.
TCGCGCACCCACTCCTCGGTCAGCGCCTATTGGAATGTGCGGACGCCCTGCTTCGTCTGTCCGGGAAAACCGCGCACGAAGTCATGGGCTCGCCCGACGATCTAAAATTGAAATTGCATTCGTCGATGACGCTCTTCGCCGCCATTTCACCGATGGATTCGCTCTTCCATAAAGTGCTGGAGCGCTATTTCGACGGCAAACGAGATCTCGCGACGGAACGTTTCTTGAAAGATCACTAGGATAACCAGTCTCACGGCGCCGCACCGGCTCCAAGCTGGTGTAAGCAAGGAACTGGCAGTTGGTTCGATCCTGGGACGGTTTTAGTGCTGTCCTTTGCCGCTGATTTTGGCAGAAAACAGCCGCACGCAGGATTTCTCCACCCATGAAAATCCGAATTCTATTGATGGCGCTGCTCATGATGCACGCCGGTTGTTTGGTTCAGACCGGAAATCCACCAGTCGACGCAACCCTTCTCGGCCTTCGAGCAGCGAGCGATACGAAGTCCGCCAGAGATCAGCAGAAGCAAAGCGCCGCGGATCGCGACATGGAGAAACAGCTGCAAAGAGCCAAAGAAAACAGCCGGTGAGCTTATGCAGGCGATGAAAACCGAACTCACCCTTCTGCGGTGCCTTGGTCTACTGATGCTAGTTCCCGGAGTGGCTGTCTCAGTCTTGGGTGTTGCCCTTGGTTTCCAATCCAGCGGGGTGATGTGGCTCATGACAGCCGTGCTGCTTGTTCTCGGAGGAGCTCTTGTCGTTATTCCGTTCCGTTTTTTCAAAAAACCGAGTGTCGGCGCCGCCAACGACATTCTCACGCTCCTTTCGCTCTCGGTTTTCGGGATCGTATTTTCGTCATTGAAGAAGATTTCTCCGGACGCCTGGGGCATTCCCAAACAGTTGGGCATCGCTCCCGAAAATGCGGAGCTTGTCAGAGCATTCCTCGCGCTGCTCGTGGCATGGCTGGTCTTCAGAATGATGAGAACCCTGGTTGATCGTGCATTTACCCAGGGTGCCCAAAGCGAAATAGCCAAAGTCTGACGCTCTAATCCCCATGGAGGTCTCCGCTCCTTGGCTTGCTGCCTTCCTTTTCTGTGGTCAACGGAAACCGTTGCCCATTCAGCAAACAACCACCCGACCGACTCAAGTTAAAACCCCAAACCAACAATGGGAGACAACGTGAAATCGCTTTCAGCCATCTTCGCCGCCGTCAGCCTGATCTTATCACCAAACATCTTTGCTGCGCCAACAGACGTTGCTTCGCCGCAAGCTACGGTCGTTTCCACCGAAGCAGCGTTCGCCGAGTCGATGGCAAAGAGGGATTTTAAGAAGTTCTCCGAGTTCGTTTCAGCCGAAGCGATCTTCTTTTCCAAAGGCAAAGTCCTCCGCGGAAAAGCAGCTGTGCTAACAGAATGGAAGTCTTTTTTTGTGGAGCCGCAGGCACCCTTCTCGTGGAAGCCGGAGACGGTCGAGGTTCTCGCTTCAGGAAATTTCGCGCTCAGCTCCGGGCCCGTCTTTGATCCCCGCGGAACAATGATCGCGACGTTCACCTCCGTGTGGAGATTGGAAAGCGACGGACACTGGCGAATTGTGTTCGATAAGGGCAACAAGATCTGTCCTCCCCCTGCCGGTGAATAGGGTTCCCTCCCCGGATCTATCCTCCATCACCAACTGGAGCTACCAGCCACTGCTCTCCCCTTCTCGAGCCGGATAACAAGCGCACGATGAACATCGCCTACGAAATAAACCGTTCAATCACCGAAGCCGAATTTGTCGATGTGCTTCGCCGTTCCACACTGGCTGAACGGCGGCCGGTCGATGATCCGAAATGCATTCACGCCATGCTGCAGCATGCGAATCTGCTGTGCACCGCATGGGACGGCGCTCGGCTGGTCGGCATCGCTCGTTCGGTGACGGACTTTGAGTACTGCTGCTATCTTTCCGACCTAGCAGTGGACCAGAACTACCAGAAACAAGGAATCGGACGTGAATTGATCCGTCTCACACAGTCGAAGCTCGGGGCTCGCGCAAAGCTGATCCTTTTGGCAGCGCCAAAAGCCGAAGGCTATTACCCAAAGATCGGCCTGGAAGCCCATCGCTCCGCCTGGATCCTGCCAAGCAACCAGCCCCTGAAATGAAGAGACTGCGCCAGATCTTGTGTATTCCTGTCGCGGGGGTCAACGTCGCCGCATCCGCGGGCAACATCGCTGAACGCGCGATGAAGCGCGCATTCCTCTTCAGAATCGTTCAGCAAAGTTCTTTTCAGCCGCGAATCACTGAAAACGGCTTTCAGGATCTTTGCGTCGAACGGTTGCCCAACGCTGGTGCTTACTTCGTGATCTTGGCGGCTTCGGCTTCCAGCTGGCTCACGAGTTGATCCATTTGGTCGACGACCGCTCGAATCGTCTCCTTCTTGCTCAGATCCACGCCGGCTTTGCGGAGCTGTTCCATCGGGTGATCGTTTCCACCGCTGCGGAGGAGCGTGAGATAACGTTCGGTAGCTTGTTTTCGCGCCTCGGCATCGCCGCTCGTCATCGCTTTCGCCACCTGCGCGGAAGAAGCAAAGCACGTGGCGTATTGATAAACGTAATACGGCGAGTTGAAGAAATGCGGGATGCGCGCCCACGTGTTCTTGTACAAATCGTCGATCGTCACCGCGTCGCCATAGTAGTCACGGAGGAGTTTCAGGTAGATGTCGTTCAGCACATCGGCGGTGATCGCCTCGCCTTTCTCCACGAGCCTGTGCGCTTGCAACTCGTAATCGGCAAACAGCACTTGTGTGTAATAGGTGCTGACGATCGCATCGACCGCGTGCTGGAGGAGCACGAACCGTTTCTTAGGATCCGTGGTTTTCTCCAGGAGCTTGTTGAGGAGAAAGCGTTCGTTGGTCGTGGAGGCCACTTCGGCAACGAAGATGGTGTACTCAGCCGTGGCGAACGGCTGTGTTTCATACGAAAGCACCGTGTGCATGGCGTGCCCGCCTTCGTGCGCGAGCGTAAAGACGTCGTCGAGCGTGTCAGTGTAATTGAGGAGCAAATACGGACCAACTCCATAGACGCCGCTCGAATAAGCGCCGCTGCGCTTGCCTTCGTTTTCGTAGACGTCGACCCGTCCGCTCGAAACAAACTTGCCGTATTTGGAAACGTAGTCGGAGCCAAGGGGAGCGACGGATTCCAGGACGATTTTCTTGGCCTCCTCGTAGGTCATCTTGTCCTTAACCTGGTAGATAGGGACAAAGTTGTCATAGATGTGATAAGTTTCGAGGCCGAGCAGCTTCTTGCGCAGCTTCATGTAGCGTTGCAGCGGAGCCGTTCCTGCGCGGGTGGTGGCGACTAGGTTTTCCACGACCGAAGTTGGAATGGCGTTTCCCTCAAGGGCTGCATCGAGCGTGGTGGCGTAATTGCGGGCCTGCGCCTCATACCAATCGCGCTGGAGCACACCATTGTAGATGGCGGCATAGGTATTGATGTTCGCGGCGTAGGTTTTGTAGTACGTCTCCCAAGCTTTGGCGCGGTCGGTTTGTTCAGGTTCGGTGTTGAGAATCTGTTGATAAACCCCCGGTGTAAGCGTGACCTCGCGGCCGGTCGAAAGCGTGATCTTCGGAAACTTGATGTCGCTCGTGCTCAGTTCGCCGAAAGCGGCAGACGGCGTTTGACCAAGCTGAGCGGACAGCGAAATCAACCGTTCGCCTTTTTCATCCAGCACGTGCTTTTGCTGACGATAGACTTCCATGATCGGAAACCGGTAGGGCTTCAGCTCGGGCGTTTCCGCAATCCACTTCTCCACGGTCGCCTGAGGGATAGCCAGGAGTTCGGGTGTGAACCAAGCGACCGCGGTGCCGAAGCGCGCGAAAACGGCCTGAACCCGCTGCATACGCGCATTGACGGTGTTGTCGCGCGTGTCGGTGTCGCGCTGCAAAGAAGCATAGCAATATACCCGGTAACTCAGTTGACCGATCTCGTCGTTGAGCTTGTAGGCGCGCAGCAACGCTTGAGAACCTTGGGCGAGTGTGCCTTTGAGCGCGGCGTAAGCGTCCATTTTCACCTGCATGTCTTTCATCCCCTGATCCCAAGCGTCCCAGTTGGCGAAGATCGGGGTGAAATCCCATTTGTATTCGGCGGCGATTTCGGAGCGTTTGCGGGTTTCAGCGTTTGCGGTGCAGAGAGTGGCCATAACGGTGGCGAGCACGAGACAAGGAGCAGTTTTCATGAAGGAAAGTAATTAATCGACACGGCAACAAAGCCGTTTCGCTCAATCAGGACGCTGTTGAATTCCTGCGTCAACGCAACGAAAGGTACAATTTTTGTTTCTCAGCAACGCGGGACGCCCGGTCCTTTTCCACTTTGGGCGAACTCGCGGCGCTGTTCCCTCGGAGCCGGCCAATCCAGCGTGCACGGAGAGCCCGCCCCGCCCTCTCGATCCAATCCCTCTCTTCTGCTACACAAAAAACGGCGCACCTTCTAGAAAGTGCGCCGGCGAAAGAAAACAAAGGAGAGCCCAACAATCAGAGCGGACAAGTAATGACTTTGCCAGCGGCGGTCGTGACCGAAATGGACTCATCGGACGAGTGAACCACCAGCGAGGTGTAATCCTCGCCGGCCACCGGCTTCAATTCCTCGATCAACTTGCCAGGTCCAACGATATCTTCGTACTTCGCCTGATCCTTGGCGTTTTCGAGCATGAATTGCTGTGCCGCGACCGCGAACATCTTGAGGTTATTCTGAATCGTTTTCTCCTGCGAGCTGGCCTTCACCTTCTGGAAGGCTGGAATCGCCATTGCGGCCAGGAAACCGACCGTCACGGGATTATACGCAGCCATCATCACGACGTCCTGCTTGAGCGTGCGGCTCCACGAGGAACGAACCAGCACGCCATCAGGCAGATTGATGCGCTCGGCAATCAATGGCTGGCTCACATCCGGGATCTGATTCACGATTGTCGCGAACGCACGCTTTGTTTCTGGCATCGCGTTCGGGTTGATCTCGACCAGTTGGCGCAAACGAGCGAAGAAGCGCGGGCTGACGAACCCAAGTCCGTTGCCCTCGGGCCCGACCTTCGCGAGCGCCTGAACAAACTCCGGGCTCTTATCCAAACCAGCCTTTTGGAGGCGGCAGTCCTGGAGGAAGTCCATGCTCGACGCCAGATAGAGGGCTCCATTTTCAACCGCGATCACCGGCTGAAGCCCTTCGATGGGCAGCGGCATTTTCGAAGCATAAAACTTTACTGCGCCCTGCTCCGTCACCTCGAAGATGGGAATCCCGGTCAGCGCTTTTCCGAGCGCGCCGCCCAGACCATCGATCCGAATTAGGAACGAAAACGCCGGGATGTTGATCGGCTGCGGTGTGGGCAGTGCAATGTTCTTCGTGGGGTCAAAACGAAAGACCACGGCGCCTCGTCCCTTCAGACTTTGGATGATTTCGAGCGCCGAAACGCCCGCTTCCGCGCCCGCTTTCTTCAGCTGTTCGTCGAGCATGTTCGCCGCGGTTTCGCCGCCAACGCGCGCGATCACTGCGCGGATCGTCGAGTAAACGACAGGAATGTCGAACTCACCCTCGGCATAAAAATCCGCGTTGGCCGGCGCCAGTTTGGCATAAACGTAAGGAGCGGCCGGACCACCGAGAACATTCATCAGACCGTGGCGGCCGCCGGGCGTGTAGAAGAACGCGCGATTGCGATAAAGCTTCCCCTCCTGCACAGAGCTGAGCCCGATCGCCTTCACATCGGTGAAACCGAGATCCTCGAAGATTTTGTTGAAATCCTGCTTCAGGAACGGAGCGATGTTGGGCTGAGCCTCCGCAAAGGCGTCGGCAAACTGTTTCAGATAACCGGCGAAAATTTGAACATCGCCGTCGACATCGACATAGCCGTAGAGATCGCCGCCAAGTTCCAGGTGACGATTTACCGCAGCAAAGTGTTTGCTGCGTTCCGTATTAGTGACGAGACCGACTGAATCCTTGGACTCAGCGGCGAATGTCATCTGCGGTTGCTTCAATCCTGCCACCAGAAGCACCGCGATAAGCGAACAAAGTTTGGTTGCTTGCATGCCCCGGCATCCAAACATCCGATACGGATTCACGCAAGTATTTGGTAGGATGAAATGGTTGTGAATTTACACGACAAACGCAGGAACGTTGCAACTCGCCGGAATTCCCACCAAGAACTTTGCAGACGCCCATTCCATGAACACTCCACCCCGCTACAACGTTCTTGGTGTTGGAGTGCATGCGCTCAATCTTTCGCTCGCACGCGAAACGATTCTTGCCGCTGCCCAGGGAAAAGCAGGCCGGTACGTTTGTTTCTGCGACGTAAACAACATTTCTTGCGCGCGACGCGATCCGGCACATTTGTCGCGGCTCAACCACTCGTTTCTCACCACTCCCGACGGCATGCCTTTGGTGTGGTTGGGAAAGTCGGCCGGACATTCGCAAACCGGGCGAGTTTACGGACCCGATTTGATGTTGGAAATCTGCCGTGCGACAGCGGGAACCGAGCACAGTCATTATCTCTTCGGCGGCGGAGAAGGAACCGCAGACGCGCTGGCGGAGAGTTTACGTAATCGTTTCCCAGGACTAAAGATCGCGGGAACGGCATGCCCGCCCTTTCGTCCGCTCACACAAGCGGAGGCCAACGATCTTCGGAAACGCGTCGAGCAACTTGCGCCGACATTCTTCTGGGTCGGGCTCAGCACGCCGAAACAAGAAGCCTTCATGGCGGAATACGCGCCGCGATTTGGAGTTCCGATGATGCTCGGCGTCGGCGCCGCTTTCGATTTCCTTTCCGGACGCGTGCGGCAAGCACCGCGTTTGATCCAACGCAGCGGTTTCGAATGGTTGTGGCGCCTCTGCGCAGAACCAAAACGGCTGGGTCCACGTTACTTTAAGAACAATCCACTCTTCGTCCTGCGCGTACTCGGGCAACTCAGCAGATTGAAGAAGTATCCCTCGGATTTTTAAATCTGAAGCTCTCGCGAGTAAGAAAATATCGCGTCGCACGTAGAATCGGGCGAAACCGCCGGGCATTGCCCTACCTTGTTGAACGAACTGCTCCTCGATCTTACTTCCGCACGCCGCTGGCCTCGTATTTCGGCGGGCCGAGGCTAAGGAAAAGGTCCGCGCGATTCCGGGGAATGACTTTGAAGTTCGCGTAGATCGGGAAGTGTTTTGAAAAACCCGAACCAGCGATACCGGCAAAAGACCACGGGATTGGTTCGCCATGATCGTCGACATTGAGGTCCTCGAATTCGCCCACGCCAAACGAACCGTCGACGTACTGTACCCCGCGAAAATCGAAGAGGCCGCGCGTGATCAACATTTGCATGAACGTGCTCCAAACGCCGTGATAAATCTCACTGCCGCGACGTTGGGATGGAAGCTCGTACCAGAGATTGTAGAGCAAGGCTGGACCGCGCAGGGCGCGTTTGTCGTTTTGCGATCCGAGAATGTCGGTCAGCGCCGTCTTCTCGAAATGGAAGCGCTTCGCCTGATTGTAGAAACAGTTAAAATCGCCAGCGATGATTATGTCCGCGTTCGGATTAACGCCCATGATGTCCTCCATGCGCTGCCGCAAAACCTTCGCAGCCTCCACACGCGCTTCCTCCGCCGACGAGCCCATCGCGTCGCCTTTCCAGTGGTTGTTGAAAAGATACAACGGATATCCGCCAACCTCGACTTGCACTTCGAGCAGCGCGGGCATGTCGGGCACCAAATAGCTGCGGACAGCGCCAATCGGAAAACGCGTGAAGACGATGTTCAAGTGAGCGATGTGCCGGCGCTCTCGCGTTTGCACGGCGTCATCGGCGGCAGCCACGCGATATCCCGTCAGCCCGCGGTCATGAAAAGTCTTGAGCAGCAAGCCTTCGACCGGAATGCGCGAGATGTCTTTGTCGTAATAGTGCCCGAGCATTTCCTCGATCGTCATATCGGCGTAGTGACGCAGCATGCCGGCGTGATCGAAGAGATACTGGTCCTGCTGAAAATCGCGCTCGATCTCCTGAAACAAGATGATGTCGGGCCCCTGGCCGTTATTAAACTGCGCCGCCACACGCGCGATGTTGTTCATCTTCGTCAAAAGATGGTCGCGTGAGTAACGCTTGGGTCCGTAATCCGCCGAAAGCGTCCGGCCATCTGCCGCGGTGAGGTTTTCCACGTTGTAGACCATCACGGTAAAATCCAGCGCGCTTGCGATCGTGACGGTCACAAGCGTGAGGATTAACGTGAGAAACAGGCGCATCAGAGACGTGGGCAAATACTTATAATCGGCAGGTAAGCGGGACAGCTTTAGCTTTAGGCTAGGCTCTTTGACTCGCGATTGACCAGCCGATCCGGTCCGCTGATTCTTAAATCTTCGTGAAAAAGGAATCTAAACCCATTCTGGCCGTTTCGAATCTGTGTGTTGAACGTGGTTCGACCACAATCCTGCGCGACGTCGCGTGGCAGGTGGATCGCGGCCAGCATTGGGCGATCCTCGGCCCAAACGGCAGTGGAAAAACGTCTCTTCTGAAGCTTCTGACCGGCTACATGTCGCCGACGAAAGGAACGATCGCTGTGCTCGGCCGAATCTACGGCCAAACCGATTGGCGGGAGCTTCGCGCGCGCATCGGCATCGTCTCGTCATCGCTGCAAATGTCGATTCCTGCCGCCGAGACTGCCTTGGAGACCGTCATCAGCGGCAAATACGCGCAACTTGATCTGTGGGCCAAAATCAGTCGAAAAGATTTGAAAGAAGGAGCCGCTTTCTTGTGCCAAGTCGGATTATCCGAACTGGGCCAGCGTGAATGGGTCTATCTTTCGCAAGGCGAACGGCAGCGCGTGCTGATCGCGCGGGCGTTGATGGCGAAACCGGAGATTTTGATCCTCGACGAACCGTGCGCGGGTCTCGATCCGGTCGCACGAGAACATTTTCTCGGTTTTGTGGAACGTCTGGCGCGCCGCCGTTCAAGTCCGTGCCTGGTTCTAGTGACGCATCACGTGGAGGAGATCACGCCGGCCTTCACGCACGCTCTTCTGTTGCGAACCGGCAAAGTGATCACCTCGGGCCAACGCGAGAAGGCGTTGACCAGCGCACAGCTCAGCAAGACATTCGGCGCATCCGTTAAGTTGATACAACAGCACGGAAAACTGCGCCTTCTGCTTCCTCCTTCGCTTCATTCCTCGCCCACCCTGTGAATTTCATCGTCGAAGCCATTCAGTCGACTGGCCTGGACCACCCCGCGACTTACGCGCTGCTGTTTCTCGCCGCATCGATGCTGATGATCTGGCGGCTCAACGCCATGCTCGAGCATGGCCTGGAAGGCACGGCGCTCGGGACATTGGTGATGCCGTACTGTTCGGGCCTGGGGAATCTGATCTTCGTCTTTCTCCTCCTCAACAGCCACGGAGATCCACGAGAGATCATGACCAATTGTTTGGTCAATAATACGACCAATCTGACGTTGGTCCTCGCCGTGCCGGCTCTCATCTGGGGCCTTCAACTCACGACGGCCCAAGCTCCCACCACCGAAGGCAAACCCAAACGTTCCAAAAAGAACGTCAAAGCCGAGAAGCTCCAGGCCGAGCAACATCTCACTCGCTTGTCGCTTCTACTGACTATGATCGCGGTCGGCGTCTTCTCCGGCGCAGTCTGGGCTCTCGGCCAGGACGGCGTGATCGATTTCAACGACGGTTTAGTGTTAGTCGGCTTGTTCCTGTTTTGGCAATGCTTCCAAGTGTTCGACGTCTTGAAGCACAACGTTCGCCAGCAGAAGCGCTTTTCGCCGCTGTTCTATCTGGATCTGGTCACTTTGATCGTCGGCGCGGTGCTGCTCTACGCGAGCCTCGACTGGTTGGTGCAATGGCTGGCCACGCAAAAGACCGGGTTCATCAGCGCAAAAAATCTCGGTTGGCTAAGCGGCTGGCTCATGGTGCTGCCGAACGCCCTGCTCGCGCTTTACTATGCTTATTACAAGCGCGCCGATATCGTTTACTCGTCGCAGATCGGCGACGGCCACATCTGCATTCCGCTTTGCGTCGGTCTGTTCGCTCTTTGCCGGCCGATACCCATGCCGTCGTTTTTCGCAACCGGTATGATCACGCTTCTGGCGGCAACTGGCCTGCACTTTCTCGTGGTCGTCGGCCTCGGGCGACTTCCGCGGTGGAGCGGCTGGCTTCTCTTGGCCGGTTACGGCTGGTTTGTCTTCGACGGCATGGGCGGCATGTCGTAGTCGCCGCCGGCCACACGATTTCAGACCAACGGATCGCCGCGAAACTTTTCCGTGAGGTTCACGAAGGGCTTTTGCGCTTCGCGCCAGCGCGGATCTTGCCGAAGCGCGGCCAGCGTGCCGTAGGTGTTGTTGCAAAGCAGATAAATGGTCTCGCCGAGACGAACACAGGCGTCGAAACGGGAACCAGGCGCTTGATCCACAAACTCGAAATCGCCGATGGAGTATTGTTTACCCTGCATCTCGGCAACAATCGGGGCCGAATCGCGATGGAGCGCTTTCGTAAATGTGTCAGCGCGCGGTCCTTTGTAAGAAAGAATTTCCGCGTTGCCCGGCTTTAGGCTCAACACGACCCATTCGTCGAACACCGGCTTTTGATAGAGCACGTCCATGCGCTCACGGCAGGCGTTGATGTGTTGCGTAGCAGTTTCGAGGTTCATGCGGGAACGTTGTGCCCGCATTTCCGCGAAAAGCACCGCGCCACGCCAGACTTTTATCGTGAACGAACTGCGAAAATCGCTTGGCCGCAGCTCAGCTGGAATAGCCGCCCGAAATATATTGTCGCAGATGGTTCACCTCATGACGTTGCGACTCGACCAGCCAGCGCGTGACGTCGCCAATCGAAATAAGCCCAACCAGCCGATCGGTTTCGTCGTCGATCACCGGCAACTGACGACAACGTTTATCAGTGAAGATGCCCATCACTTCTTCCACCGTGGTACGAGGGGAAACGATCACCGGATGACGCGTCATCACGTCTGCCACCCAAGTGAGATCCGGCTGCCGGCCAGCAGCCACCACGCGCGTAAGAACATCGCGTTCGGTCAGCAATCCAATCAACCGACCATTTTCAATCACTACAACGGAGCCGACGTTGCGGACCGTCATCTCGCAAACGGCATCGGCCACGGTGTCACGTCCGCCCACAGAAAAAACGGCAGACCCTTTGTGACTCAATAGAACTGCAATCGGGGTGTTCATGGCAGCAGGGTAATGTCCGCCAGTTTCACCAACTCAGCAGCGGTCTCAACCCTTAATTTCGCCAGCTAATCTTTTTCATAAGTGGAGATTATCCCCGAAACAGGCTGTCGAGTCCGCCCAAGCTCTTCAGGGGGGCGCCCTTCTTCGGTGCTACTTTCGCCACGAGAATGGGTTTCGTCTCTGGCTGAGCCGGACCAGGAGTCTTCGGCGGTACGGGTTGTGGAGCTCCGACGGCGACATCGCGAGGTCCTGTCGGCAAACCTCCTCCGCTCCGCAGCGCGCTCAGGACACGCTCCAGTTTCACCGTCGAAACCGCTTCGGCGGTCCCAATCTCTTGAGCAAACACGCTCACCCGAAACTCTTCCAAGAGCCAGCGGAATCCCTCGCCTCCCCGCAAGGCAGCGACCTCACGAGCGGCTTTGACGTACGGCTCCAGCTGTTTGGCACGTTCCGCGTCCTTCGCGGGATTCTGGCGCCAACGGTCCGCCCGGAGCTTCATCGCTTTCAAATAACGCGGCAGATGCGGCAGTTGCTCGTAAGGCGTGCTCGCGAGAAAGTTCGGTGAGATCAATGCGACCAGGTCCGCCTCCATGCCTTTGTAGGGCTGCGGATGCACCAGCAACTGCTGCCGCAAGCTCAGAATTTCTTTCAGCAAATCCACGAAGCGCGGCACCAACCCGCGCAGATCGGCTTTGGCGCGTTCGAGAACGTTAGCGAACGCTGCCGCTGTGAGTGGCGCGACGTGACGCTGGCAAATCCAACGCCGGATCGAACCATAGGCTTGATCCATCAGGTCGGTGATCGGGCCGAGCGTCGCCGTGAGCGTGCCAAGTTCACGCATCGCCTTTAGGTCTTTTTCCAACCAAGCAAGTTCGTAGCGGAGCTGCAGCTCGATCAATTTCTCAATGCCCAGTTTTGTCTCGCGCGCACCGTCCTCCGCTTGCCGAAAAAGTCGCAACGCCACGCCGTCTTTGCTCACTTTCAGCCCAGGAAATGCGAACACCGGCACGCCCGCTTGATCGCCGACCGAAACGCGCTCCGGCAGATCGCCGAAAACCCACGACGTGGCGTCCGGCTTTTCCCATTGCTGGCGAGCGCGCCGCCACGCTTGAGGGTCTTCCCGCGTCACGCTGGCACTCGCCTCGCGTTGGCGGGCAGTGATCGCCGCGTGGATTTCAGCCAAATCGCGGCTCGCACAAATTTCTTTATCCTCGTCGTCGACCACGCGCACGCGAACACGCAAGTGGTCCGGCAAAGGTTTGTCTTTCCAAATCTCCGGATCGAACCGCACCTGAAAACGTTCGGCCACCTGCGCGACCAAGGCCTCGACGAGACTTTCACGGCGATCGGTCAGGCGATCGCGCTGGGCAAGTTGCGCCGACAAACTTTTCGCCGTTTCAGCGAGCGGCATGAGAGCGCGGCGCAATTCTTTAGGTGTGGCGCGTAGGTAGTGTTCAACCTTGGCTTCGAGATGCCCCGGCACCGCCCAATCGATCGAAGCCGCCGTGAGATGCTCGGCTTCGCGCACGCCCACCTCGAGCGTAACGCCATCATCGGCCTGGCCCGGCTTGTAAGCGTAGCTGATCGGCAGCGCGCGATTCTCCAGCGGAAGCGCTTCGGGGAACGCCTCCGTGTCGTGCTGCAACTCCGCCGGATCGCGCAGATCGTCGACCTCCATCATGAGGAAGCGCGGTTCAGCCGCCTTCCGTTCACGCACGAGATCGATCAGTTCGCCCACAGAGCTCACTCCGACGTGAGGTGATGCGTCATCGTGAGGCCGTTTCGCCGCGTCGACGCTCCGCTCGCGGGGATGCTGGGCGATCCCTTGGTCTTCCGGCATCAAGCGCGCAGCGTAGAACTGGTAGACCGCCTCGTCCAAATTCATGTAGCTATGGTCACGGGCTCGCGTGAGCAGATTTTCCACTTTGGATCTGACCGAACGGTTGTGGCCCAGAAAGTCGAAGGGCCAAGTGATCGTGTCGTTCACCAGCGCCTCGCGAATAAAAATTTCCGTGGCGTGAACAGGATCGATTTTCCCAAAGCTGACAGCGCGCGTCTCCAGCTCGAGTCCGTAAAGCCGCGTCTTCTGCTTCACCATCACGCGACCTTTTTCGGCATCCCAGAACGGTTCGCTATGCGACACCTTCACGAGATGCGTTGCCAAGTCCAAAACCCACAACGGATCGAGGCGTGCGCAGGTGCGGGCGTAAAGCCGGGATGTTTCCATGATTTCCGCTGCGATGATCCAGCGCGGATTCTTCGAACCTTTATGCTTAGCCTGGCGTTGCCCACCTTCTGGCGGGCCCTTGCGCCGCGGTTCATCTTTCGCGAACAGCACCGAACCTGGGAATATCGTCACGCGACGATCGTGCGTGGCCTTGTAGCCGTCATTTTCCTCGTCACGCGTCGCGATATTACCGAACAAGCCCGCCAGCACAGAGCGGTGAATCGCGCGAAAAACCGGCGTGCCGAAAGCTTCTTTCTCCGGCGTGATCTGCTCCGGCTTCAACCCGTGAAACGCCGACGTGAGTCTAAAACCCTCACGCTCTTCAAGCACGTCGAGCAGTTGGGAATGGATATCGCGCCATTCGCGCATGCGCGTGTAGCTGAGGAAGTGATCGCGACAAAAACGCCGCAGCTTTGACTGCGACATCTTTTCAAACTCGTCGTGAAACGCCTCCCAGATATTCAGCAACGAGAGGAAATCCGAGTCTGGATGCGTGAAGCGACGGTGCGCGGCGTCGGCTTTTTCGCGCGCGTCGAGCGGTCGCTCACGAGGATCCTGAATCGAAAGCCCTGCGGCGATCACCAGCACTTCGCGCAGGCACTTCTCCGTTTTCGCTTGGAGAATCATGCGGCCGACGGTCGGGTCGACCGGCAACCGCGCCAGCTCACGGCCGAGCGGCGTCAGGTTCCTGGTGTCGGCCGTGGCGTTATCAATCGCACCCAGCTCTTCCAACAACGCATAGCCGGCGCGAACCGCCTTCGTCGCCGGCATGTTAATGAAGGGAAACCGCTCAATATCGCCAAGGCCGAACGCCTTCATGCGCAAAATCACATCGGCGAGATTGGCGCGTTGGATCTCAGGCTGGGCGAATTTGGGGCGTTCGTTGAAGTCTTTTTCTGAATACAGGCGAATGCACACGCCTTCGGCCACGCGACCGCTGCGGCCTTTGCGTTGATCGGCGCTCGATTGGGCAATTTCCTCGATCGGCAACCGGCGCGTGCGCGATTGCTGGGCGTAACGGCTCACGCGCGCGAGCCCCGTGTCGACCACGAAACGAATGCCCGGAATCGTCAGCGAGGTCTCTGCGATGTTTGTGGCCACGACGATTTTTCTCTTCTGCGTCGGTGCAAACACACGCTGCTGCTCGGAGTTCGAGAGCCGGCCGAAGAGCGGAACGAGTTCGCAGTTTTTCAACCTACGCCCATCGAGCAGATCACAGGTTTCGCGGATGTCCCGTTCCGATGGCATGAAAACCAGCACGTCGCCTTTTTCATTCTCGCGCATGATGCGGTCCACCGCTTCGACGGCGCCGTCGACATAGTGCAGCGCTTCTGCCTTCGCATCGGTATTGTCGTCGGGCGAAGCGTCGCTGCCAAGTTCGTCCAGAGGAGCATAGATCACTTCGACCGGGTACATCCGACCGGAAACCTGGATGATCGGCGCGTCGTCGAAGGCTTTCGAAAAGGCCTCGGTGTCGATCGTCGCGGAGGTGACGATGATTTTTAGCTCTGGACGCTTGTGTCGGAGCAGCCGGAGATGCCCGAGAAGAAAGTCGATGTTGAGCGAACGCTCGTGCGCCTCATCGATGATGATCGTATCGTAACCGCGCAGCATCGGATCGCTCTGCACTTCCGCGAGGAGCATGCCGTCCGTGAGAAATTTGATCACCGTGGCGTCCGAGGTCTGGTCATTGAAACGGATCTTGCAGCCAACCTCGCGCCCCCAGTCCACTCCCAGCTCTTCGGCCACGCGCCGTGAAATGGACAACGCGGCCACGCGGCGCGGCTGCGTGCAAGCGATGCGCCCTTGCGAGCCACGCCCGGCTGCCAGGCACATTTTCGGGATTTGCGTCGTCTTTCCTGAACCAGTTTCGCCCGCTAAAATCACGACTTGGTGCGCTTGAATCGCGGCGACAATCTCTTCGGCCCGGGCGCTGATCGGCAGCTCGGGAGGAAAGTCGATTCGAAAGGGAAAAGCGTTGGGCACGGTGAAACGGAGACGAGAACGGTTTTTAATTTGTCATTCGAGAAAAACCGGAGGATTGAAAATGAACCATGCGCCGCCCGGGCGCGCAAGACAGCCATGCCGCAACCTCCACCGCTTCCTCAAAAGGTCCTCGCGCGCGTGCTGCGAGTCTCCGCTCTCGACGGATTCGCGTTGGTCATCATCGCCGGTGGATTCGGCATCATTTCCGCGGTCAGTAAGGATTGGCTGGGCGCGTTCGTCAGCGCACTAGCCACCGGCGCAGGTGTCATCGAGCTGCTCGGACGCCGGAAATTGAAGCGCGAAGATTCCCATGGCGCCAAATGGCTCGTGCGGGCTCAGCTGTCGCTGATGAGCGTTATCCTGCTCTATGCGTTGTATCAGTTCTTCCGCTACGATCCGCGGCCAACTTTGGCGGAAGCTGAAAAAGCCTTCAAGGAGGCGCAGGTGAACGCGGGTCTGGCTCCCGTTACTGTCGCCCAATATTTTGGGATCACCCCCGCTCAGCTTCTGGAGATGGCGCGGACGACCGCACGGAGCGTTTTTGCTTTGGTGGCGATCGCGACGGTGGGTTTCCAAGGCGGTCTGGCATATTATTACCACAAAAAGAGCCCGGCGATTTCGGCCGCACTGCGCAAAAGCTGACACTTGGCCTCTCGGAAGTAGTCCGGCAGGCGGTTATGGCCGCGCGTCCTGAAAAAGTATGAACACTTTTCATATCCAACAGGATCTGGCTCGGCACTTGCTATATTCGCCCGAACACGACGAGCCAAATCGCCATGACACCCATTCTCGACAGCCGGAAACTGCTAGCGTTTACCACGCTGGCCCGCGTTGGCAGCTTCACCTTAGCGGCGCGCGAGCTATTTATCACGCAGTCGGCCGTCAGCCACGCCATCAAATCGCTGGAATCCGAACTCGATTGCCGCTTGTTCGACCGCCTCGGCCGAAGTGTGAAGCTCACGCCCGCGGGTTATCAACTTTTGGATCACGCCCAACGTATCTTGGCCGAAATGAAAACGGCCCGGGCAGACCTCGCCGGATTGCCTAAATAATTCTGCCGCTCCGGCCAGCTCAAGTGTGCGCGGCGGGGGCTCCGCTCAATAGCGGTGCGAACTGGTTTTTGTTCGCCGCCTTCATGTACGCTTCATGCGGATCGATCACGCCTTCTTTCACGCGAGCCATCAGGCATTGATCCATCGTGCACATTCCTTCGGAGGCGCCGCTCTCGATCAGCTGGCGAATGTTCGCGATTTGTCCCGTTCTGATGGTATTGGGGAGCGCTTCGTGCGGGAGAAGGATTTCGTGCACCGCAACGCGCCCTTTGGGAATTCGTTTGCAGAGCAGCTGTGAGACGACGCCCGCCAAACAACTCGAGAGCATCGTGCGAACTTGGTTCTGCTCTTCGGCGGGAAAGGCATTGATAATGCGGTCCACCGTCTTCGGAGCGTTGTTGGTGTGCAACGTGCCAAACACCAACATGCCCATCGACGCGCAACTGAGGGCGAGCTTGATCGTTTCCAACTCGCGCATTTCTCCGAGGAGAATGATGTCGGGATCGTGCCGCATCGCACCTTTGAGCGCATCGGCAAACGAGGCCGTGTGTTCGCCAACTTCGCGGTGAACGATGATCGACTTCTTGTTTTTGTGAACGAATTCGATCGGATCTTCGATCGTGATGATGTGCCGCGCGAGATGGCTGTTAATGTAGTCGATCATCGCGGCGAGCGTCGTGCTTTTGCCGCTACCGGTCGGTCCCGTCACGAGAACCAGTCCTTCGTGCAGGTGGCAAAGACCTTTCAGCACTTCGGGTAGCTGCAATTCTTCGAAGGACAAAATCTTCGTCGGGATCTGCCGAAACACCGCGGCTTGTCCCCAGTGATTGTAGAGAAAATTCGCGCGAAAACGCGCCACGCCAGGAATTTCGTGCGCGAGATCCAGGTCTTTTCGTTCAAGAAATTCGCGCCAGCGACGCGGCGGACAAATCTCCTCGAGCAATTTTTCCATCTGCGCAGCCGTTACGGCCTCGTCGCTCATCGGTATGATCGAACCGGATACACGGACCTTCGGAGGCACGCCCACGGCGAGGTGAAGGTCGGAGCCGCCCTGCGCGAGCATCATTTGGAGAAGTGTGTCGATGAGGGCCATGGTCGAAAGTTACACGGTCACGCGAGAGCGGAGCATGCGATTGGAGATGTTAGCCTTCGCAGTGGCGGCGGTGATTTTCTTCTGCTGCCACAGCTCGAAAACCTCGGCGTCCATGAGGTGCATGCCTTCCTTCAAACCGGTTTCCATGGTGTTGCGAATGCCGGTTGTCTTTCCCTCTCGGATGAGGTTCGCCACGGCCGCATTGGCCACGAGCAGTTCGCTCGCGAGCACGAGACCGCCTTTTGCTTTCGGCAAAAGCCGCTGACAAATAATTCCACGCAAACTTTCGGCGACGCTCGCTCGGATTTGTGGCTGCTGCGCCGACGGAAACACGTCGAGGAGCCGGTTCAGCGTGGTCGCCGCGTCGCTCGTGTGCATCGTGCCGATCACAAGGTGCCCGGTTTCGGCGGCGGTGATCGCCATTTCAATCGTCTCAAGATCGCGCAACTCGCCGATCACGATCACGTCGGGATCTTCGCGAAGCGCACCTTTCAAGGCCGTGGCGAACGACTTCGTGTGCGGACCGACTTCGCGCTGCGTGACGTTGCATTTGCGCGACGGCTGCACGACTTCGATCGGATCTTCGATCGTGATGATATGATCCTCGCGCGTCTCGTTGATCTCAGCCACGAGCGCGGCCAGCGTGGTCGTTTTTCCCGAACCAACAGGTCCCGTCACCAGAATGAGCCCGTTGTGATAGCTCAGGAACTTGTGGATGGGCGCGAGATCGCGTAGCCCGACTTCCGGCAGTCGCGGAATGCGTGCAGGAACCATTCGATAGGAACCAGCGGCGCCTTCCTTGTGAAACATTAAGTTCACGCGGTAGCGATTGTCGTTGTCCAACGCCAACGCGTAGTCGAAATCGCGCCGCTCGAGAAAAACCTGCTTTTGGTGCGAGGCGAGCAACGCTGTATTGAGGCGCAACGCGTCGTCTGCCGAAAGCGGCTGCTCGGCCAGCATGATCAGCTCGCGATTCTTGCGCAGAAAAGGACGAGCGCCGGCCGAAAGGTGGAGGTCGCTTGCGCCGTAACGTGCGGTGTCGCGAAGAAATTGCCGCAATTCCTGCTCCAGACCGGCGTCGGAAAACTCTGCGAGCCCGACAAAATCGAATTCAGGCGGCGGGCCTTGCGAAATGAACGGCGGCGTGGTGCCGCTGGGCTGGTCGGCGGCGCTCTTCACAGGGGCGGCGTCTAGAGGACACGCCGGAGGCGCTTCGCCTTGAGCCGCGCGAGACAGTGCCTCGGTGCCCAAACCTTCAAGCCTATCAACGTCGTTAACCACACCATCGTCGATCAGCCGCTGCGCAAAATCCATCAGGCATGCCTCTTCGCCAACAGCGCGCAGAATGGCGGCGCATTGAGCATGGGTAAACAAACCTTGTGCAGTGCCCAAATGCACCAGCCACCGGACTTCGTTGTTCATGATATGATTTGCGAAACTAACCACCGCATCGGCACGTCTTGTACGAAGGCTTAACTGAAAAACCTGGGGTGTTTCCCGCCTCGACGATCCAGTTTTCCCCTAATCACCAGCGCCCCCGCTTTGATTTCCCCAAACATCCGCATCTCTTTTTGTGCCGCCCAAATCCAACCTCATGAGAATTCCAGCCCTTAAGGTCGCTTCCGTCGTCAGTGCATTTTTGCTCAGTTTTTATCCGCTCTTCGCCGCCACCTCCGAGACTTCCGATTGGGCTCAGGCCGAAAAAATCGTGGCCTCGATTCAGCTGCCTAAAATTCCCGCCCGCGATTTCGTCATCACCACTTTTGGCGCTAAACATGACGGCACCACCGACGCACTTCCCGCGATCAAAGCTGCCATTGCGCAAGCCTCAGCCGACGGCGGTGGCCGCGTGATCATCCCCAAAGGAAGTTGGATCAGCCACGGCCCCATTCACCTGAAATCCAACATCGAGCTCCACGTCGCCGAAGGTGCCACCCTACTTTTCAGCACCTCTGCAAAAGATTACCTGCCCGTCGTCCTCACCCGCTGGGAAGGCACTGAGCTCTACAGCTATTCGCCGTTGATCTACGCGTTCGAAGTGCACGACGTCGCGATCACCGGCAAAGGCGTGATCGATGGGAACAGCCAGAGCGAGTTTCTTAAATGGATCGATCCCAAACTACAAAACCCGCACCAAACCGCGTTGCGCAAGATGGGCGTTGACGGAACACCTGCGGCAAAACGCATTTTTGGCGAAGGCACTTATCTGCGTCCACCAATTATCCAGTTCTTCCGGGCTGAGCGCGTGCTGCTGGAGGATTACACGGTGCTCAACTCACCTTTTTGGGTCAACCATCTGGTTTATGCTGACCACGTGACGCTCCGTCGCGTCCGCGTCGATAGCCATTATACCAACAACGACGGCGTGGACGTCGATTCCTGCCTCAATGTGTTGATTGAAGACTGCTGGTTCCGCACAGGCGACGATTCGGTGGTGATCAAGTCCGGCCGCGATCGCGATGGCCGCGAGGTCGGCCGCCCAAGTGAAAACGTGGTCGTCCGCAGAAACGACATGGGCGGCGAAGACGGAATCGCTCTCGGCAGCGAAATGTCGGGCGGCATCCGCAACGTTTTCTTCACCGACAACGTGCTGCGCAAAGGCGTTTCCGCGATCCGCTTCAAAGCCAACTTGGACCGAGGTGGCACAGTCGAACACATCCGCGTCCGCAACTTCACAGTCGAATCGTTCGAGAATCTCTTTTGGTTCCAACTCGACTACCCCGGGTTGCTCGGCGGAGGGCATCCCTCGACTTATCGCGATATCGTTTTCGAAAATTTCACCGTCGAAAACGCTGGCACCGTGTTTGAAGCCCACGCACCAGCAGGAGCTCCACTCAAAGAGGTGACTCTGCGGAATATTGTAATCAAGAAAGCCGAAAAAACGTTTATCCTTGAGAACGTTGACGGACTCAGGCTCGAACAAGTTCGTATCGGCAATCAATTGGTCAACGGCCAGCTGGATTGGCACAGCGCCTCTTCGAACCAGCCCTGAGCTGCCCACCGCCCCGCGACAGCACCGAGACAGGCATTTCCCCATCCCGGTTTACAGGTTCTCAGTATAGACGCTGCATCGTCAAACGCCGATGATTCGGCTGCTGCGCGGGCGGCTCAATCTTCCGCACGTCTTTTCTGAGATAACCCAACCACGTCGAAAAATGCACAGAAAGTTCGTTCTCTCCTTGTTCGCTGCTGCATTCGTATTCGGCTCGGCTGCAAACGCTCAACTCACGCCAGCGTCCGCGGATAATTCCGCCCTAGCGCTTAATGGGAATTCCGCGAATTACGAGCCGGCATCATTCTTGTTGCCTGGCGACCAACAGCGAACGGTTCGCGCGGGAGACATCGGTATGGCACTTCCAGAAAACGCGTCGGTTGCCGAATCCAACCACGCTTTCACGCTCACATCCAACAATGCACCGGCCAGTCCATTGCTGGCCGTTAACGCGAGTGATCGAATCACTTCATTCCCTACTCTCTCGGCGGAGCTTCCGATCTCCCCTGCGGTTCAGGAGACGATCTCTCCCGTACCTGCAACAAGCACAGATGAATACCCTCGAGCCTCCCACAACGACAACGCACGTGCTCCTCAGAATGGCACTTCACTGTTAGGCCTACTGGGCGGTTCAGCTTTGGTGGTGGTCCTTGGTGCGATGCTGTTCGCGGCATGGCGCCGCAGTACGTCTCCATCCTTCTGATCTTATTTAACCTCCAATAAGCCCTGGTCACCGTAACGGGGCGTCGCAACATCTCGGCGGCTCGCAAATTCGTTGCACCAGCAACTCTGCGGCGAACGCCTGTAACAACCGGCGGCGAATTCGTATTCCTTAGTTAGTAACCACCGTTTTATGCCGTACTATCTCATCAAGGGCGAAGCGCATATTTACTATCCCGATACTCCGCTGCAGGGTCCGCAGCCTGATGGCGACACGATCAAATTCAAACCCGACAATCCACAACTCATCGAACGGCTCACACGCCTCGGAGGTGTTCCAGCCAGCTTCAACAAGCGCCAGATGGTCAATTGTCGATTCGACGCGATTGACGCGCTTGAGTTGCACTATTCCGGATCGCACCAACAGCTCAGTGGAGCGTCCCGCGCCCGCGATACGCTGCTCAACATGGTGGGCTTCGGGAGCGTCACGTACTTTCCTAACCATCCACTCGTCCCACAATCGGTGGAACGTCATCCCCGCCGGATTCACATCCTGGCAAACTCCATCGATGCCTACGGGCGCGTTATCGCGTTTGTCTTTGCCGGCGATGTGCCCGAAATCGATGGAGCTCAGATTTTCCTCGGCGTGGATCGGGTAAACGATAGCACAAACGTCCGGCTGCTCCGCAGCGGTGAGGTCTACCCTGCCTTCTACGCTTCGCTCCCACTCGATTTGCGTCAGCATTTCGGAAATGTGGCTCGCGCCGCCCGCACCGCCGGGCTCAGTATCTGGCCCGACAACGTCGGCACCGTCGAAAAACCAGCGTCAGTTCCTACGCTTGCGGCCGCCGAAACACTGGCAATCTGGCCAAAACTCTACCGAAGGCTAACGACTTACTTCTCGTCCGGGCATACCGGATTGGCCGAGTTCGAACAATGGCTGAGGGCCGATAAAACGCGCGACGACGCGCTGCTCTTGCCGAACCAACAACCCGGCAACCTGCACGACGTCATCCGGATCACCGGGGACCGCATTTCGCTTTTGTTTCCGCCTGAAGATCTGGTGATTCAGGAAAAGGGTGCCGCCTCCACGCCTACACCGCCACCGGTGCCAAAGCAGCCAGCATCGGCCAACGCCCTCAAGATTGTCGCTGCGCTTGTGAATCCGCTGGGCGCTGACGCTGGAAAAGAAAGGGTCACCCTCCTCAACCGTTCGCCAGAGCCCATTTCGTTGAACGGATGGAAACTGGCCGATAAGAGCAATCGTCGTTTGCCTCTGACAGGCACTCTCGCCGGAGGCGGGATTCAGCAAATCGCGTTAACCACCAAACTTCCCCTGGCCAATACGGGCGACACCATCTCGATTCTCGATCCTTCTGATCAATTGGTCGATCAAGTCTCGTACACCGGGCAAGACGCAAAACGCGAAGGCTGGTCCCTGATATTTTAGTTCCACCCACTCCCGTCATTCACTACCTGCAGCCGGCTTTGGCGGTCTCCCTATTCACGAGGAGAACGGGCCGGCACCGGCTGCAGTAAATGTTCTATTCTGGAAAACTTCAATACATTGGTTCGTCACTCAGCCAAGCCTCGGCTGGCGAGAAGTTACTTACCTTCGCCTCCGCTCGCTTTCCCGCCGCCCTCGAAACCTTCTTTCAGCGCCTGTACAAAGGCGTTGCGAAGAAGATTCGAAATCGTCGTCCAGATGTCGACTTGGTTCTTGTCGAAGGTCCCCGAAAACGGGACCTTCGTTGCGACCTTGCCTTCCTCGTCGTTTTTCAAGATCCCCACCACCGCATTAGCCGCTTTGCGCGCCAGCTTCTTCACAGGTTTTCCTTCGACGGAGGGAGCTTTGAAATCCAAGTCGCGGAAGAACGGCTTGGTATAGCCCTGATAACCGCCGTTCGCCGCGTTCACTTCCAAAAAGAATTCGAAAGTTCCTCGCGCAACATCGGCATCGGCGTAGGCCAGCAGCAATGGGTTGATCGCCGTGAGATCCAAACTCTGCAATTCCATCGTGGTTTTGAAATGCGGCGGTTTTGCAAGCGGGTCGGCTTGGGCGGTGATTTTTAATTTCCCATTTCCGGTCATCACTGCGGTCAATTCCACTTTTGCTGGCAGTTCCTCGCCGTCTTGCTGCGTTCTCAGCCCCGTGCCGACCAATTTAATATGCTCCAACGCGACGTCGACGACCGGCTCATGGGCTTTGTCGATGAAGCGCGCTTTGCCTTCCTGCGATTCCAGTTTTCCAATTTCGATCGGGAACATCTGTCGCAAGGCGTCGCGCCAAGGCATGACTTGCTGCTTCGCTTCCTCGGTTTTCTGAGCTACCTTATCACCCGCCTCTTTGAGATTCACTTCACGTCGCTTCACGAAGGTCGTCTCCGGCTGGTCTACGTAGAGGTCGCCACCCAGCCTCCCGTGAAAAAGCGAGACCCACGATAGATTCGCCGAAATCCGATGAACTTTAACGACCGGTGGTTCGTCATCCCGCCCCCGCTCACGCAGCACAAAGTCTCCCGCCGAAATCGCTCCACGCCATAAAGCGATATTCAAGGAGCCGACGCGCCCTGAATAACCTTCCATCGCCGCGAGTTTCTTGTTCACCACCGCCTTCACGATCGGCGAAATCACCAGCTGAATGAGCAGGAGGACAGCAACGACCACCGTCACGATAAGGACCAAACGCGCACGCCACGTTCGGCGCCTCACCGTCACCTTTACACCGTCTTCCTTTCGCGTGGCACGACTGCGAGTATGCGTTTCCATAACGAGTGGTTGTTGAATTGCTCCGCGGTTTTGGCGGCTGGTCATTAGAAGTTGAAATCCCGCGGATCCGGGCCGACGCGTTGGCCGCGATTACGGGCAGCCATCGCAGTCATCTGCGCATCGGTGAGAACAAAATCAAAAATCGCAGCGTTCTCGTTCATCCGCGCGGCGCTGCTGGATTTCGGGATGGCGACCACACCCAACTGAACGAGCCAACGAAGTACTACCTGCGCGGGAGTTTTTCCGTGAAACCGGCCGATCTCCTGCAGCACTGGATCGCGCAAAACTCCGCCGCCCTGCATCAACGGACTCCACGCCTCCACCTGAATGCCACGTGAGCGGCAATATTCCAACAAAGGCATGCTCTGCAGATACGGGTGAAACTCGATTTGGTTCACCGCCGGAAATACCTCAGCCGAACGTAACAGTTCGTCCAAATGCTCAATCATGTGATTACACACGCCAATGGCTTTCGCTCGGCCTGAGTGGTAAATTTTCTCCATCGAGTGCCACGCCGCCTCGATCTCACCTTTGATCGGCCAGTGGACGAGATAGAGGTCCACATAATCCAAGCCGAGCAGCTGCAGACTTCGGTCAAAAGCAGCTGCGATCCCGTGCTCACGAACGTCATCGTTCCAGACTTTCGTCGTAACGAAAACTTCTTCGCGAGCCACCCCACCTCCACGCAAGCCGCGCCCAACACCGCGTTCGTTTCCGTAAATAGTGGCAGTGTCGATCAGCCGGTAGCCCAGCTGCAACGCCGTCGCGACCGCCATTTCGGTTTCAGAGTCGGTGCCCATGCGCCACACGCCGAGTCCGAACCATGGCATTTTAACGCCATTGTTGAGCGCAACACCGCTACGTAGACCCTCTGCCGTAGACGAAAACGTTCTATTAAGCCCGTAAGAAGTCGAAAGCATCCGATAACAAATAGGCGCGTGGCCAATCGTCAAAGTGCGATCGCATGGTGCCAACCCCTAGTCGCAGCGTCCGGAGCGTCCCGCGCCAGAGATCGCAACCGTCCGAATACTCCTTTTTGGCTCAGGCATATAGTTCCAGAACGACTGCCAGAGCTGAGATAGCTGCATTGCCGACCAAACTGGTCACGCTCGTTCGTTCGTCGGCCGTTCATCGCGGTGCCGGTCCATTTGTAGTATCCATGTTGTTTCGTCATGTGCGCCCCACCGATATTTATAAGCTTCCTGGCCCCGGAGAAAATCGAAGGTGCTCGCCCCGTGTTGCAGCGCCTCGCTCCGAGCATAATCGACGATTAAATTCCCCGGGCCGTATTTCGCCCAGGCAGGGTCGAAACCGCCGAGGTAATAGTACGCGCGTGACCCGCGTATAAACCCGTAATAACTCGCAATCGCGACGTCGCCCAAAACCAAGCTATAGAGACACAACGTTCCATCCCGCAGCGCATTCTCCGCCGCATCCAAGTGAAAAGCACGAACTCGGCTGTCGGTAAAGGCACTTTGCCTGCCACCAACTTGCTGGCGCCGCACTTCGTGTAGCCGAAAGAGCGTGTGGATGTCCTGGACCAGGGTTGCACTCGAGGTTGCTCGAATACTCACTCGCCCGAGCTGCTCAAGCTTGCGACGGTCGTAAGCTAGTTTCTTTTTCCAGCTATGGGGCACCGCCTCTTCACGCGTGGAGACGGAAGGGCAAACGAGCCCGGCACGAATCGAGACAATTGCTCCGGAGTAGTTGTGATATCGCAGGAGCGGTGATGTTTTTTCTCGTATCCCGTCGAGCTCGATCGAATCACAGCCGTGATCCCCTTTTGCCAAGTAAAACGCAATCGCCGACGTCGCTTCATCGTCCGCCGTAGGATCAACTAATACATCGAGGTAATCACTCACGCCGCAACCAAGGAAGCGGAGCTTTCGAGCAAGGGACTCGCTTACGAAAGGTGCCACGCCGACCAGTTGCCCATCACGACGCAGCGTGAGAACGCGCAAGTCGTAACCGTCATTAAAGTGCTTCCACCAGGGTATCAGCCAACCCGGAGTTTGAAAGGGTGTCGCCGTCGGATGCGCCTCCCAAAGAGATTGCCACGCGGGACGCAACGCCTCCAAACCATCGGCAGACCTAACCATGCCGACGTCTAGAGAGGTTGCATGTAATGGTTCAGGCGGCATGCTCGGCTTCCGTCTGAGTAGCCGGTTCGAAGTTTGGCTTCGCGCGTAGCAGGTACTGATACCGGGCCAGGTAGCGCGCAGTCATGCGCGTCGCCGAAAACCTTTTCCGAGCAGCTTCTCTGCACAGTTCTGGATCCAATTTTGCCGCCGCCGGGATCGCCTCCGCCATCTCAACTTCATCGCGCACCAGATAGCCTGTTTTTCCTGGTTCGACAATCTCCGGGAGTGCACCCACTCGAAAAGCGACGACCGGCGTGCCGGCCGCCATCGCCTCCATTGCGACCAGCGAGCTCGTTTCAGGCACAGTACTTGTCACCAAAAGCGCTTGAGCTTGGCCTAACAGCCGGCGCTTCTCCTGCAAATTGACCGGCCCGACAAATGCGATGTCCGAGGACAGCATCGGCCGTACGACTTCTGAAAAATAGCGTTGGTGCGACTCAAACGGGTAAACAAAGCCAGCCATCCTCAGTGCAATACCCGCGCGCTTAGCCGCGGCGATCGCGTGATGAACGCCTTTTTCAGCGCACACTCGCCCCAACCACGCGACGTAACCAGCTTTCGGCCCCTGCCAATCCAGCGCGTCGACCGGCACACCGTTCTCGATTGCCGGCAGCAACTGCGCATGCCCCGGACACGTTCGATGCTGGGTTTGGGAGACGCAGTGCAGATACGTAGCCGGACGGCGAATACGGAAGGATTCCTCAACATACCAGGACGGAGGAAGATGGAGCGTCACCAAAACTGGCGTGCGCGAAACCGGCAAATACCCCGAAAAATCCAATCCGTGGAGGTGAACCACATCCACTTTTTCTCGCATGATGGCTTCATTGATCATGCTCTGCCACTGCCGGTGAATACTGAAATGCTGGCTCGAAACCAGGCGCCCACGAGGCTGGGGCATCGAAATAAGTTGTCCCTTACAATTTGATCCCTCACAGGCCAACACGATCGACCGGTGCCCCGCCTCCACGAGAGCTCGATCGATGTGAGTGAGAACTTGCTCTGCTCCGCCGCCCGGAGTCTCGCCGACCGGAGACAATGGGTATGCAACATTGAGGATCGTCATGGCGCTGCTTTTTTCATGCCGGTTTGTTGGTAAGTTCTAGTTCGTAAAGCGCGGCTGCCGCACGCTTCCGCCACTCGTTTCCGGTGATGCCCCAGTTGAAGTTTTCATAGAAGAGTTTTCCGTCATGCGGCGGCACGGTAAAGTCGTACCGCGGGGCCAAGCGCACGCGTTCTTCCGCCACCGGTACCTGCGCGAGCACGGGCACCTGCGACCCGTAGCACGCGAGGAGTCCTTTTTTGCGCGTTCGCATCTCGTCGTTGAGCAGAACGGTGGAGACCGACGGCACGCCGGGTAAAAAATGACCCCACTCAATCCCGTCACTCTTCGCGTGATAAGATCCCATTTCCACAAGCAGCGGCGGAAGCGTGCCCCGCTGACTCAACAATCCACAAGCGGCGTGAACCGCAAAGGCCGCCGCGTCGTGGTCGGGATGGCCGCCTTCGTAAGCGTGTGTGACGACTACGCCGGGCGAGATCTTGGTGAAAAGTTCTGCGAGAGCCCGCGAAATTTCCGCAAGTTCAAACGATGCCTCTTGGTCCGCATACGCCATCGGCACCAAGCGACTCGCGTCATGCCCCGCATGGGTGATCGCTGCTCGTAACTCTTTCTCACGATGCGCGGCGTAGGCGTTCCGGTCCGCAAACCCCGCCCGCAGGGCGTCATCCAAGCGGCGTGGCGAGCCATCGGTCACGCAGGCGAACCACACGTTATGCAGAAAGGGCAGCAAGCCGCCGATGCCGATAGCCTCGTCGTCCGGGTGCGCAAACACGACGAGAATGCCTGCCGCTTCATTCAACAGCAAATCGACCAAGCCGCCCGCTTCCACCCTCAGCGACCCGCTAGATTCGCAAACGCAAAGCTCGATGCCGTTCATCGCGGCAACTTCGCACATGGCACGGTTTTTCGATATGGCCCAAATACGGGAGGCTCGCGTGGAAAGCTTCTCCACACCTGTGCCGGGGAATGTGTTAAGTCATCCATCGGGCAGGCCACCGTGTGGGAGGCCGAAGGCTAGTTCGCGTCAACACCCGCGAGTCGCTGGGCCAAAAGCATCCCAACTGACATCGCCCCCACAAAGAGCACGGCTTCGAAGCGAAAAGCTCCGATACTCGCAATCGCCGGCCCCGGACAAAAACCACTCAAGCCCCACCCGATTCCGAAAAGCGCAGCTCCGATCACTAGACGAGCATCGATCTTGTGGCCAGAAGCACAGGGTAACTTTTCGCCGAACCAGCCCTTATCACTTCGCTTTCTACGGATGAAAATCATTCCGAGCCCGTACGTGCTCACCGCTCCCAGCATGACGAACAACAGCGACGGATCCCAACGGCCGGTGACATCGAGAAACCCGATCACCCTCGCAGGATTAGCCATTCCCGAGAATCCCAAACCGAAGCCAAACAGCGATCCGGCGATGAACAAAACGACGAAGCGAGATTTCACGGCAATACTCCCCCCGCGAAATATTTGCAGACAAAGACCGTCAACATTCCAACCGCGACAAAGACCGCGGTTGCCAGAATGGAGTCCTTGGCGCCCAGTCCGACACCACAAACCCCGTGGCCGCTCGTGCAACCACCTCCCAGTCTCGTGCCAAACCCGACCAAGACACCTGCCACCGCCAATAAAGCGGTTGAACGCACCGGTCGAAAATCACTGGCGTAAGAACTCAAGTAAAACGCTGCTCCCGCTCCCGCGATCAAGCCGCTCAAAAAGATCGCACGCCAGAGGGCATCGCCGCGCACGCCGCGCAGCAGTTTTCCGAAAACACCGGAGATCCCGGGAATCTTCCCCGTCGCAGCAGACGCGACCAGACTGGCTGCTCCGATAAGTGTGCCTCCCCCCAAGGCGTGGAGGCTGGATTCAAGAGAAAGCATCCGGATCAATTATTCAAAAACGCGTTTGATGCAACACGCCGTACGGCGTCGCCCCACTCGCGGACAAGGCGTTCGGCTGAGAGATAAATTCGCGATCGCAGACTAACGTTTCGCATGAAACAAGAGACAAAATCGCAGGACGCGAAACCCACAGAAAAAAAAACGACGCAGGATCAAAACTCTTCGAAACGAAACGACGCCCAGGCCAAGAAGGGCGAACCGCTGCCCGCCAAAAACCAGCAGGAACGCGCGCCGAAACAAGAAAATCTCTGACGTGTTTTGTTGGGTCGAAGTTTGTCGCGTCTTCGAGCACCGGCTCAAACGCGTGCGCCCGGAGGTCACCCCATGAGCGTCTCCGCGAGACGCCCGCTGGTGCCCAATCGCTTAATAGGTACGGTAGTTAAACTTCAAATACGCGGTGAAAATCGTCATTTTCGGGCTTACACTCAGTTCATCATGGGGCAATGGACATGCCACGTTGTGGCGGGGCCTCTGCCGCGCACTCATCCGCGCCAGTCACCGCGTCGTTTTCTTCGAACGCGATCTCCCTTATTACGCCGAGCACCGCGATCTCACAGAATTATCCGGCGGCAGTTTAATTCTCTTTCGAAATTGGGAGGATAATGTCTGGTTAGCGCAACGCGAGCTGCTCGATGCCGATGTCGGCATCGTCACCTCGTATTGCCCAGACGGAATACAAGCGAGCAGCCTCCTGCTGAGTTCTCCCGTCCCGCTACGCGTTTTCTACGATCTCGACACTCCAGTCACGCTGGATTGCCTCAAAACCGGGCGAGACGTTTCTTATTTGGGACCTCGGGGGCTCCATGACTTCGACCTTGTCTTGAGTTACACCGGAGGCCAAGCACTGGAAGATCTCAAAACCCAGCTTGGCGCGCGCTCCGTCGCTCCGCTCTACGGAAGTGTTGACCCGGAGAGCCATTACCCGGTGCAAGCCGACTCTAACCTTCGCTCTGATCTATCTTACCTTGGCACATACGCCGCCGACCGGCAGCCGGCACTTGAACGCCTTTTCGTGCAACCCGCGCAGCGCTGCCCGCAATATCGTTTTCTCATCGGCGGCGCTCAGTACCCGGAAAACTTCCCGTGGACTGAAAACATTTTCTTCGCTCGCCATGTGGCTCCAGGACGCCACCCGGCTTTTTTCTGCTCCTCGCGTCTTACACTCAACGTCACACGCGCCGCTATGCGTGCGATGGGCTACTGCCCGTCGGGCCGCCTCTTTGAAGCCGTGGCCTGCGGAGCCCCCGTCATCAGCGACAGTTGGGAAGGCTTGGACCATTTCTTTGCGCCGAACGAAGAAATCCTCGTCGTCGAGTCCGCAGACGATGTCATTTCCGCACTGCAACTTTCGGACGCTGAGCTCCGGGCATTGGCGACTCGCGCGAGAGAAAGAGTGCTGACCGAGCACACCGCCACGCAAAGAGCCAGCGAACTCGAGGGACTGCTTGAGGCAGCGCTGTCAGGAAAAACTAACGACAGCACTAAATCCGAACCCGAACTAGCGAGGGATGTGTGATGTGGGGCATTATTCCAGCCGCGGGTGCGGGTAGCAGAATACAACCACTCGCCTTCTCTAAAGAACTTCTGCCCGTCGGCAGCCGCATCGAAGGCCAAACCGAACGGCCGCGCGCCGTCAGCGAATATCTGATCGAGCGCATGCTCATCGCCGGTGCGGATAAAATCTGTTTTGTGATCTCTGCCGGCAAATCGGATATTCTCGCCTACTACGGAGGCCACATCGGCGTCGCCGACATCGCCTACGTCGTGCAGCCGCATCCAGCTGGGCTCTGCGACGCTCTCTTTAGACCAGCGAGTTTCATCCAAAAGGACGAGCCGGTGCTGATCGGCCTTCCTGATACCATCTGGTTCCCTCTCGACGGTTTCGCGCGCATGCCGGACGATCGGCTTTCCTTTTTGTTATTCCCCGTCGAGCATCCGGAATTTTTTGACGCTGTCGTGATAGACGACGCTGACGAAGTGACGGAGATCCAAGTGAAAAGCCCTTCTCCACGATCACACTGGATTTGGGGAGCAATTAAAATGCCGGGGCAAGTATTTCACGAACTGCGAGCTCTGTGGACACGACCCGAGCGAAGAGACGAATACTTCGGCACACTCGTGAACGCCTATTTGGCCGAAGGAGGCCGCGCTTCTGCGGTGCGAGCTGGCGAAGCATATGTAGACGTCGGCACTCTCCACGGCTATCGCGAGGCTAACCGTTTGTTAGATTCAGCGCAGCTGTCGCAATCACCTCTTCATACACCGGCCAAGCGAACGCTTCCCCGCCGCTCCAGCCTCGAAGAACACATGAGCGCGGCGCGCGGCGACGATCCATCAAACGCTTTTACCTGAGAACTTATGGTCGACTCCGTGATGTTTTGGAACGAGCCCAACAACAAATCGCACTGGGCTTTCGAGATTGATCCGCAATGGACCAAATTTGCTGACATGGTGAAACGTGCAGCCAGAGCGGTCGCGTCTGAAAATCCGAAACTCCTCCGGGTGCTCGGCGGCATATCGCCTATCGACCCCAATTTCATAATCAATCTCCAGAAACAAGGAGTGCTCGATGACCTCGAGGTGGTCGCTGTGCATGGATTCCCACTCGACTGGAACCATTGGCAACTCAACGGCTGGCCACAACGCCTTCAGGAAATCCAAGCCGTCACCGCCCTGCCCGTCTGGGTCTCGGAAGTCGGAGTTTCGACCTTCGGCGCAGACGAAGTTCAAGTTTTCGGACTCGATCGCACCGCCGAGCTTCTCATCGGCCGGGCGCCTCGTGTGCATTGGTACAGCCTATTCGATTTGCCAAAAGCCTGGCCTGCGACCACGCGCCACAAAGAGGCGGAGGGCTCTGCGTACTATCGTCACTTCTACATGGGCCTCATCCGCGAGGACGGCACGCCAAAGCCCGCGCTGGAACATTTTCGCAAGCACACGCCCGAACTTGGAATTTGCCAGTGGTTCCACTTTGAGGATCCCCGGCTCGATAGCGCTGTGGAATGGTTGCGGATCCTCGGCGTGAAGCACCTGCGCACGGGCTTAAGCTGGGCCGACAGTTTCCGTCCCAACGCAGAAGTTTGGTTCGACCGTCAAATGAACGCTCTCGCAGAATTTCAGGTCACTCTCACCTTCTGCTTCACCCCTGAACACCGCGGTGTTCAGCCGCATCACACGAGCCCTCCCATCGACAACGACGAGTACGCCGATTTCTGCGCGCGCATGGTGCGTCGCTACGCCACACCGCAACACCGCATCAGCCCAACGCCGATACTCACGTCTAACCAAGTTTTACCGGTATAGCAGAACTCCACACCCTTTTTATGAACGCCATGACTCAGCCGCACTCCACTCCTCGAAAAAGCAAAAAAGTACGCGTCGCAATCATCGGCGTGGGGAATTGCGCCTCCTCGCTGGTCCAAGGCGTCGAATTCTATAAAAACGCCGCTGAAACCGAAAAAGTGCCCGGCTTGATGCACGTCAACTTGGGCGGATACCACGTCCGCGACATCGAGTTCACCGCCGCTTTTGACATCGATCGCAACAAGGTTGGCAAGGACCTTTCCGAAGCCATCTACACCGAACCTAACAACACCTACACATTCTGCCAGGTTCCTCGTTTAGGCGTTCAGGTCTACCGCGGTATGACCCACGACGGACTCGGTCGTTACCTGAGCCTCAAGATCGAAAAAGCCCCAGGAGCCACCGCCGACATCGTCAAGATCCTGCGCGACACGCGCACCGACGTCGTCGTTTCGTATTTACCCGTGGGCTCGGAGATGGCCACGAAATGGTACGTCGAGCAGGTGCTGGAAGCCGGTTGTGGTTTCGTGAACTGCATCCCTGTTTTCATTGCGTCTCAGCCCTATTGGCAACAGCGCTTCGCAGAACGAAACCTTCCGCTGATCGGCGACGATATAAAATCCCAGGTCGGCGCTACCATCACGCATCGCATGCTGGTGAACCTGTTTCGCGACCGCGGTGTACGACTCGACCGAACATACCAGCTCAACTTTGGCGGCAACACCGATTTTCTAAACATGCTCGAACGCGAGCGTCTTGATTCAAAAAAGATCTCGAAGACCAACTCCGTCACCAGCCAGCTTGGCGAACCAATGAAGTCCGACAATGTGCATGTCGGTCCCAGCGATTACGTTCCCTGGCTCGCCGATCAGAAGTGGTGCTACATTCACATGCATGGCACCACCTTTGGCAACGTCCCGCTCAAATGCGAAGTGAAGCTCGAGGTGTGGGACTCGCCTAACTCAGCCGGAGTCGTGATCGACGCCGTACGTTGCGCGAAATTAGCTCTAGATCGTGGCATCGGCGGTGCCCTCAAAGACCCTTCCTCCTACTTCATGAAATCTCCGCCTGAGCAATCTAACGATTACGAGGCCCGGCAACGCGTCGAGGCCTTCATTCGCGGAGATCAAATTCCCGCAGCTGAAGATGTTCCCGATCACACTCGCGAGGAACACCAGTCACCTGCAACCTCCATCGCGAGCCACACTCCGCCTTGAGCACGTTCTATTTGATACGACACGCCGAAAAGACCAGCCCGCGCGAAATTATAGTAGGTCGAACCGACGGCATCGGCTTGAGTGAAATGGGCAGACGCCAGGCAATCTGGCTTTCCCGTCAGCTCTCGCCCCAACCACTTGATATGATTTTTTCCAGCCCGCTGCAGCGAGCCCGCGAAACGGCTCAACCCATCGCCGACGCGAAACAGCTCACCCTCCAAACCGACGAGCATTTCAACGAGATCGATTTCGGCGAATGGACAAACCGCTCGGAATCCGAACTGCGTCGCGACGAACGCTGGTTGCGTTTCAACGCGTTTCGCATCGGCACCCGAGTGCCCAGTGGAGAGAGCATGCTTGAGGTCCAGTGCCGAATGGTGGGCCAGATGCTGCGACTGCGCGACGAACACCCCAACGCTCACATCGCGATCGTCGGACACGGTGATCCCATTCGTGCGGCGTTGCTGTATTTCTGCAGCGCGTCGCTCGACCATTGGGATCGATTTGAAGTTTCCGTGGCTTCAGTGAGCGCACTCACGCTCAGCGAGCACCACGCGCGGCTCCTCTACGTCAACCGCATCGCAACCAATGGCAGCAACTAAAAAAGACCCGGTGAACCGTTCACACGGGCCTCTCGATGAGCACCACTCGCCTCTCCTCAACACCGCAGACCCTCCGCGATCCAGGATGGCCTTTGCTAAACGTTAAAGATGAGCCGACCACACGTTTGCGTGCCCGGCTCGCACACGCTCCACGTCAGCTTGGGTTGTTGAACCTTTGAATTAGTTTTAGTTAAGCGAAAGTATTCAACTTCTCACGCCTGCGGCGGCTCGCTGAGGTGATAAAGTCCCCATCCATGGCCGTCAGGATCGACAAAGCTGTGCGAATACATAAACCCGAGGTCCTCCGGCTTGTCGTAGGTGGAGCCACCCGCGGCCAGTGCCTTCGCGACAAGCTCGTCAACCTCCGACCGGCTCTCGCATTGAAGATTAATCAGGACTTCCACTGCCTTGGTCGTATCGCAGACGGCCTTGGGCGTAAATTCGCGGAACTTGGGATGAGTCGCCAGGACGATAGAAATCGTCTCGCTGATTACGATCATAGCCCCCGTGTCGCCAGTGACCTGCGGATTTTCGGAGAACCCAAGCGCTTTGAAAAAGGCCTTCGACTTCGACAATTCGGCGACAGGGAGATTCAGGCATATCTGTTTGATCATGGTAGGGAGTGTTCGACCACTACCTCAACGAACGACTTATCCGATTTCGGACAAGGGCTCGTCGAACGCTAGAGGTCAATATCTCAGTGCCACATTCCCCCAATGTGGAAAGCGCACTCGCGACTTTCATAGCCTGGGCGATTGTGCAGAGCGCCTGGTTGGGCCTCATAAATTACTCAACTAACCAGCTAGGGCACCGCTTTCCCCATGGAGCTCAATAAGGCTTTTAGCTTCTTTTGGCTAAGGCCTCGCTCTTCTACCTGCTTCCATAACTCATCTCGCATTTTTAGGACATGTGTATGCAGAAACTTCATCAAACCGTCGCTCTCTCCGAACTCGCTTTTCGAAAAATGATTAGGCTGAGAGAGATAAAAGACCAGCTGCTCCTTTTCAGGAACCAATGCAGCCACTACCTCACACTTCTAGTGAGCCTCTTCAACACTGTGCGGCAAAACTATGCCTCAACTCCATCAGCCTTTCGTGATTCTGCAGATGCTTAGGATCAGTGATGATGGAAGCGCTTAACAACACTAGGCGGCCTTTTGCAGCCGCACATAACACTCCGAACAGGCGTCGTGCTCCGTTGTGATCGGTAATGCTCTGCGCCTACGAACGGCGGCTTACGTTCGATGCGCTGCGAGTCCGCAGATCCGAAGTAACTTTTGCGACGACACTCGCCCACTCGCCCGGCTTTTCCTGACGGAATAACGTCATCGTCGGGTACCAAGGTGAATCAGGCCGATCCTTCATCCATCGCCAATCCGCCTGCCTGCACAGCAATGTCCACACGGGAACGCCGAGCGAACCTGCCAAATGCGCCGGCATACTGTCCACCGAAATGACCAAATCCAACGATCGCATAAAACTCGCCAGTTGTTCGGGCTTTTCTCTCGTGGAAACAGGTCCCCACGCTCTGGGCCATGCGGTGAGAGCTGGTCCAGCCTGCAAGGCATGCAAGGTCACTCCGTCGAGTTCCGCGAGCGGCGCCAGGGCTTTGATGGGAACGTCCCGGTTCGGGTCCCACGCACCGCTGGCCCAAGCGACGCCCACGTTTAACCCCGGGCCGAGTTGCGCCGATCGACAAGGCTCAACGTGAAAATATGGCACCATGCGCGGCAGCGTCTCCAACGTGCTGCGGAAAAAGTGAGGCAGCTCCATCAGCTCAATATCGACGTCGTACTCCACCTCGGGCACGCCATCGTGCAACGGTATCCAATTTACGGGTACCTTCATCGTACGGAGCAGCGGCAGAAGGACGGGCTGCGCCCAGACGGTCACCTCGACAGCCGAACCGCTCAACAATGGCAAGTATCTGACGAACTGAAGCGTATCGCCCAAGCCGTGGTAGCACCGCACCAGCACACGTTTTCCCTGAAGAGAGGAACCATTCCAAACGTACTGCTCATGTCGGGGCCAGTGCCAGCACGGCACATCTCGCCGGGCCAGAAGGTCGGCGTCGGCGATTTCCCAGGCGGACGCAAAATCCCCGCGCATCATGCACTCGAACCACGAGCCCAACTGCGGCTGGCCGGACAACTGCTCTTCCGCTCGCATCACAGATAAACGGCGTCGGCACTGCCGTCGAACGATTCGTCGTTTTGGATCAATCCGCGGGTTTGGCGGTTTACGAGCGACGCGTAGTAACCGCCCCGTTTCATCAGTTCGCGATGCCGGCCCATTTCTGAAACACGCCCGTCTTTCAGGACCACGATGCGGTGCGCGTTCACGACGGTGGACAACCGGTGTGCAATCACGAATGTGGTGCGGCCCTTCATGAGCACCTCCAGAGCGTCCTGCACGAGCCCCTCGGACTCGGCGTCGAGCGAAGACGTCGCTTCGTCGAGGATGATGATCCGCGGGTCTTTCGCGATCGCGCGCGCGATCGTGATGCGCTGGCGTTCACCGACGGAGAGGCGGCCTCCGCGCTCACCGACGAGCGTCTCGTAGCCTTCGGGCATACGCAGAATGAAATCGTGGGCATTCGCCGCCCTCGCCGCCGCCTCGACCTCGGCGGCCGCCGCACCGGGGCGACCGTACGCGATATTCGCCCCCACGGTGTCGTTGAACAAAAGCGGATCTTGGAGAACAACACCGATGTGCCGACGCAACGAGCTTTGTTTCAGCCCGCGCAGGTCACGCCCGTCGAGCGTGATTCTCCCTACGATCGGATCATAAAACCGCATCAGCATCGCCATCAATGTGGTCTTGCCCGAACCACTCGGTCCCACTATGGCAACCGTCTCACCCGCGTGCGCGAAGAGACTCACGCCTTGCAGCAGCGGCCTACCCTCCTGCTCGTAGCGAAACTCCACGTTTTCGAAGGCCACGTCTCCTTTCACCTCCATGATTTCGATCGCTCCGGGTGAGTCACCCAAGTGCTCCTGCACGTCTAATATGCCGAAAATCTCGTCGAGCGAAACGGAGGCGCGTTGCACGGTTTGATAGACGCCGCTCAAGCTCTGCACGGGGCCGAAAAGCCCGCCGACGTAACCCAAAAGCGCCACCAACGTTCCGACGGTGGTCTGGCCTTTCACGACAAACAGTCCGCCGATAAAAATCACCGCGATCCTCGCGAGCGCACTCACCACGTTGCTCGCTGCGCCAAATCCGCTGTCCAGGCTGACACCACGAATCACGCGCTGGTTGGCCTCCATCACATCGCCTAGGAAACGTTTTTTTTCGATGTCCTCCATCGTGAAGGAGCGCACGGTGACGATGCCGCTGAGCACCTCGTTAAACCGCGAATAGATTTTGGACCATTGCTCCATCAGCATTCGTTCGCGACGCGATTGCTCAGGTGCCGACAACGCTGCAATAATCACCGGCAAAGGCGCAAATGCAGTCACCAGCAAGGCGAGCCGCCAATCGAGGCTGATCATCACCCTCACCGAGATGAGCAAGTAAACCACCGCCGGAAAAATGCTGAACAACAACTGCGTGACAGTACCAATAAACCCCTGAATACCGCGATC
The DNA here is from genome assembly GCA_047600805.1 of Nibricoccus sp. GTDB lineage: Bacteria > Verrucomicrobiota > Verrucomicrobiia > Opitutales > Opitutaceae > JADKHC01. The sequence goes on along the minus strand of JASGKG010000001.1, from coordinate 916,105 downwards.
CAAGCGCGTCAAGATCGCGCCGACGCCTTCGCTGCGCTGCATCCTCAGCGGCATGCGATGAAGCCGGCCGACCGTCGCTTCGAGGAGCCCGTAATGAATGCCCAGGCGCGTCCGCCAAGTGAGCCAGTTGGTGAGCGCGCCGATGCCTTCTCTCACAAACATGATCGCGATCAAAAAGAGGCCGTTTTGAGTGAGCACAGCAGTGCCCTTGCCCTCTGTGAGACTGTCGAAAATGCGTTTTAGCAGCAAAGGCTCCAGCGCGTTCACACCCGCACCGACCAACGTCAAAGCACTAATCGCGACGACCTCCTGCCGATATGGCATCGCGAATTGCAGAGCACGCCGTACACGGCTCGCCTTCGGCGACGGCCTGGGAAACGGATTTGCCGTGCGCGAGATCATGATTGCGCCGTCTCCAGCAACAGCCAGCCCTTAGTTTGGGCTCGAATATCGATGCGCGCCCGTCGCCGCCATCAGCTCATTCGAGTCAATGGTTCTGGCCGTTCGCACCGATGGCCCGGCAGGTTCACAAAGATACATTTCATGACCGGGGCGCCCGACGATGTTCATGCCGGCACTGCGCAGCATGGCCTCCACACAGGCATGATTGGGAACCCACCAATTGGTCCAATCCCCCGCGAGCTCCTTCTCCACGAAACTCATCTTGGGCCAGCCATCTTGAAGCATCAGATGACGCTCGTTGATCGAGAAGTTGTCCGGGACCTTAGCCACCTCGTCACCCGGCATCGTAAGGGTCTGAAATACCATGAGCCGTTTGACACGCTCCGCCACGAGATCGAGCCCAAGCGTCGGATAGCGCAGGTGGTAAAACACACCGAGAAACAGAACCAAATCGAAATGCTCGTCCCACGAAGACAGGTCGTAGACCTGCGCTTCACGAATTGTTATCCGGCTCTCGAAGCCAAATTGCGCGACTGCCCATTGGGCTTGGCGAAGGAAATGCGGATCCTTGTCGATCGCTGTGACGATCGCGCCGCGCTTGGCCAGTTCGATCGCGTAGAAACCGCTGTTGCAGCCGATATCGAGGGCCGTCCACCCGCGCAGATCTTCAGGAAGATGTTTTCCGATATCGCGCCACTTAAATGACGGAAAATCGCCCAAGGAATGATTGGGCGCGGTTTGGGAACCATCCGGCAGGTGCAAGTTATGAAACCACGGCGCGAAACTCGCCGCTTGTTCAGCCAAGCCTGTCTGCCCTGAGGTGGGTTGAGTCATGTAATCGCCGGGTCGCATAAAACTAGGCTGATAAACGTTCCGCTGTGGCACGCGCCACGAGAGCGGCGCGGCATTGCCTGAGAACGCGTTCCAAAGACGCCGCCCGATTCGCCGGAGTGTGCTCCTTAAGCACCCGTTTACGCGCGGCGGCTCCGATCGCGGCGGCTTCTTTCGCAGGGACAGAACTCAGCAAATCCAGCACGCGTTCCGTCGTGTCCGCGATCAATATCTCTTTTCCAGGTACAAAGAATTCTTCGATACCTTTCCAGTAATCGCTGATCACCGGAATGCCGCACGCGGCGGCTTCAAACAGGCGGACGCTCGGCGAGTAACCGGCTGCAATCATGTCCGCACGGGTGACGTTGAGCGTGAAGCGCTGCTGGTTGTAGAAGCGCCGGTGTTCGGCAGGCGGAAGATGATCGATCCGAGCTACGTTCCGCGGCCAGCGGATCTCCTTTGGATACATGGGACCCGCGACAATGAACTTCCCCTCGGGCCAGCGACGTGCCACCTCCACGAGTGCCCGCGTGAGGCCAGGTTGCCGATCCACACTATAGGTACCAAGATAGCCGAGGTCCCATATCTTTTCCGTTTTTTCCGGCGCGTAAGCCTCGGGATCCACCGAACAATACAGCGGACGGGCCATCGGCGAGAAGTAGCGTCGCTCGATATGACGGAGCATCGGACCGCCCGTGAACGACAGATAAAGTTGGTATTTGCCCACAAGTTCGGCACTCAAGTACTCGCATTTTCCGCGCTCAAGCGCGGCTAGCGTCACCGGCGTATCGATGTCGTAAAATGCGGTGACGCCTCGTGCCGTCGCCAGAACCCAGCGCCCGACTTGAATGCCCTCGGGAACGTACGAACCGACGATCACCGCATCGGCGGTGCGCACCTCTTCGGCGTAGTCCCGACGCAGATCGCGCAGGCTCTCGTAAATCGCGACGCGTGCAGGCGGAAACCTGGGCGCGTCGCGATGGGCTGAATACCAAGGCGTGTCGCGCTCGAGGAAAACGACGTCGTGCCCCCGCGCGCAAAGCTCACGGACCAGTCCGCGGTACGTGGTCGCGTGGCCGTTCCCCCACGAGGAGGTGATCGATAGTCCCAAGATCACGATTTTCATAAAAGCTTCGCCTCCTTCTGCGACATTGCTCCCGCGCACCGCCCTTCGAAAATCGCCTCGAGTTGCGCCACACGGTGAGCGTAGGTATGCGCGGATAACACGCGACGGCGCGCAGCTTCACCGATCGTGCGCGCCCGGCTCCGGGTGAGGACTTCGACGAACCGCGCCACATCGCCACCATTTTTCGCGACGAGGATTTCCTTTCCTGGTTCAAGGAAATCGGCGATGCCCTCCCACTCGTCGGTGATCAAGCACGCCGCCGCGCCCGCCACTTCAAAGACACGCGTTGGCGGTGAGAAACCGTATTTCGCCATGCTCTCGCGGTTCACGTTCAGCACTGCCGTCGGCGTGCAATTAAAGGCATTGTGATCACGTGTATAAACGTGGCCCGCGTACGTCACGTTCGCTGGCAGCGGTTTGTCGGCCCAGCCGCTACCGCCAAGGATGAAACGATGCTTGGGCGATTGCGCGGCCGCATTCAAAAAGAATTCTTCCACGCGACGCTCGCGATCCGGCAGGCGATTCCCCAAAAACGCCAGATCACATTCAAACCGACGATCTGGCTCTACCGGATGATGTGTGTGCGGATCGAGGGCGTTGTAGATCGGCACGCACGAGCGTGCACCGAGAGCAGCGTAAGCATCTATAACCGGTCGACCGCCGCCATAGGTAAGAATGAAGTCGTATCGCGGGATCAAAGTGCGGAACGGATCGAGCAAGTTACTTTGCGTTCGGTCCAAGGTCGCGGGCGCGTCCACATCCCAAAACACCACAGTTGTTCCAGGTCGCTGCAGATCGAGCACTGCCTCTTCGAGCAACTCGTCGTACGCCCCCACCCCGCTCGCTTTGATCACCAAATCACAGCCGCGTGCTTGTTGGACAACGTCGAGCACCGCCGACTCAGAAATCGGATGATAAACCACGACATTGGCCCAATCAGGATCCGCCATGTCGCGATTCTTCTGCCGATCATAGATATCTGGTTCGAAAAAGGTCGTGCGGTGACCGCGCTCAGAAAGCGCTCGCACAATTCCGCGGTAGTAGGTGGCAGCTCCATTCCAGTAGGCTGAAACCAAGCTCGATCCGAAAAAGGCGATCTTCAGTGAGGACTTCATGGAAGTGATGACACGGGAGTCGTGTTGTTGATGGGAGCAACCAAACCGCTGGGCACAGCATCATCCGAGCGGTCGCCGCCCCGCTGGCAGATAGCCATGAGTTCGTCCACGCGATGCGCGCAGGTATGGCGAGCGCGGATCGTGGCAAGTCCGCTCGCGATCTGGGATTGTCGCAGCTCACTATCCGCGAGCGAGCGCTTCAGAACTTCCTCCATTTCACGGCCGTTGCGGGCAAAGACAAAATCGCGTCCAGCACGGAACAGGCCTTCACAATCGTCCCACGGTGAACTCACCAACGGAATGCCGCACGCCAACGCTTCGAAGGGACGAATCGTCGGAATGCCCCGCAGCGCCGTCACATATGGGCCGCGCGGCACATGCATCGTGATCCGGTATTTCGCGAATACGTCCGGCACTTCGAAGTTGGGCAACCAGCCGCCATATTCAATCCCCGCCCGCGCGAGAGCATCCAACGCCGCTTGCGGGTAGCGCACACCGTAGACTCGAGCCTTCAGGCCAAGCTTCTTCACCGGCTCGATAAGAAACTCATGCAGTTCTTTGGTGCGCTCGTCGTCGCCCCAATTGCCGATCCATACAAAATCGCCTTCGTGCTCAGTGGTATTCCTGGGATAAAAGACCCGCGTGTCCGCCGCCTCATGCCACGTCCAAGCCTGCCGAGCTAAACCTTTCGCGAGGTACAGGCGCTTCAAGACCTCTCCATAAGCCAAAACTCCGTCGTAGTGAGAAAGATCATACGCACCCATCGCGCCGGCATCCGTGACCAACCGGTGGTGCGTATCGTGGAATAACAAAATAAAATCAGACTCGGCGCGAATCCGGCCGATCCTCCGGACAAGTTCGTGACGATTCCACTCATGAACGATCACCAAGTCCGCGCCACGGAGCTCGTGTTCCAGATCGATCGAAGCAGGATCGTAAAAGCGCGAGACGAGATCGGGATACACCGCCTGCATTTTCCAAAACGGAATCTCCCCGTGATCTGCGCGCAGATTCTGCAAGCTCCAATTGTTTTCCTCCTCATAAACGTGAACGTCATGCCCGCGGGAGATCAGCTCTGTGGCAACTCCGCGGAGGAAATGGGCATTGCCGTGGTTCCAGTCCGAAAGCAGAGAGTGATAAAAAAGGCAGATTTTCATGAGCCATCAAAATGCAATTTTCCTGGTTTCAAACAGGTGTTGATAAAGCCGCGCATAGGCGTCGGTCATGCGCTCCGCCGTGAGCTGCTTCCCCCGCGCACGCGCCCGCTGCGCAAGTTCTTCTCTTCGCTCCGCATCTTCGATCAGACCCAAGCAGGCCGTTTTTAGACCAGGCTCGTCGTTCGGCTCGACAAACACCGCGGCGTCGTTCCACAGCTCACGCAGACTTGGAATATCACCCAGCACGAGCGCGCAGCCTGCGAGTGCAGCCTCCAGAACCGAAAGCCCGAACGGCTCATAACGCGCAGGAAGCGCAAAGATCTTGGCGCGGCCAAGCCACTCCGCAGTCTCGTTGGCCGACAGATAACCGAGCGTCCTGATTCCTCCCACTGGGTGTGCCTCCCCATTTGGCGAACGCGTCTCACCCGCGACATAGACCTTCCACGGCAACTGCGGCGCGACTGCTGCGAGCGCCCGGATATTTTTGCCTTCGTCCCACACCCGTCCCACGCTCACGACCATATTTTCTTTCGGATAGCCGATAGAGAAGCGTTTGGCATTGGCACCATTGGGAATGACCGCGACAGGCTCGCTCAAATCGTAGTGGGTTCTTGCTTGTTCAGCCATCCAATGGGTCGGCGCGACGACTTTTGTCGCCGACTGCAAACCGCGGCGAACCGCCTCTGCGTAACGCGACCATTCTTCAGGCGCATCGCTCCCTCGAACCGCTTTCCACCAGGAAAGCACACACGAATGCGCCACCACAACCACCGGCGCGCTCCACGGAAGATTTCCATGAACGTACCCGTTCACGTGCACGATATCCGGCTCGAATTCGCGTTCCAATCCCCACAACCATTCGCCCGCGCTCGCCACGTCTTCCCAGGGGTTTTCCATCCACTCAAGGGCGAAACTGCTTTCACGGAGCGTCACGTTCGTGAGACTCGCAATCGTTTCGCGCTGATCCGGCCGCAACGGTGCGCCCATCGTAGCGAGTATGACTTCGACCGAATCTCTTGCTAGGCCGCGGCACAACTCCATGGCATACGTCCACACACCGCCGACGGTATCGGCGGTCATCAGCACGCGGCGCACTCTGTTTTCGGGTGAAGTCATCTGGCTGAGTCGTAAATGGCGTCGATGACCTCGGCCGCCGTGACCGACATTTCTATGTTCGAACTATAGCGAGGCGAATGGACCAACCGCTGAACCCAATCCAAAATGGCCCTGCCGCCCCAGTCATCGGGCGGTTCGGCGAGCACGCGCCGCGAACGGTCGGACAAAAAGTGCTCTGCACGAAAATCGTAAAACGAACCATTCACATTGCGGAAACACGCACCACCTTTGGAGCCGAAGAACGTAGCCTCAATATCAGCTTCGCAACCGGCGTGAGCCCGCCACGAGCAAGCCAGTTGAATAACGGCTCCGGACTGAAGAGTGATCTGCGCAGCGGCGTAGTCCTCCACCTTCGCCGAATCAATGGTCCACCGTTCGCCGCCCGTCAGCAAGCTGCCGCTCACACGGTTAACTTCCGGCCGGTGAAAACTGCTGAGCGCCATATCCACGAGATGAATACCCAAATCCAACAAGCAACCGCCGCCCGAAAGCTTGCGATCGTAGAACCAGGCCTTGTCCGGGCCGTAGGCGTTGTGAAATTTCATTTCGATCGCGTGCAGCTCGCCGAGTTCACCTGCTTCAATCAGCTGCCTGATTTTCGCGATGCCCGTGGTAAACCGATACGACAAATCCACGCTCAACAGACGATCTGCGGCCTCGGCCGCAGACACCACGGCGCGCGTTTCTGCTGCGGTGCGCGCGAGCGGCTTTTGGCAAAACACCGCTCTCCCGGCAGACAACGCAGCGATCGCCTGCTGTGCATGCAACGCACTCGGAGTCGCTATCACCACACCGTCCAGATCGCGTTCCAACAGCGATTCAAAGCTGAGCACTCGCTCAGGAGCCGGTGAAATCGAGCTCAGTTCCTCCCGCAACAACGGATCATAAATCGCAACGATCTCGGCCAGTCCACTGCGCTGCACGGCCTCAAGGCGGTTTTTGCCTATCCATCCGATACCAACAAACCCCAATCGTGGTCGCCGCAATTGGGTCTTTGCCTCTGAAATCACTGGCTGCGTCGTTTCAATCATAAATCACCAAGGCTTTCAAAAAACCACCATCGCGGTCTCGCATTGCGTCCAAGGCCTCGCCGAGGCGAAAAAGCGGATAACGGTGAGTATAAAGGAGCGAAGGATTGAGTTGACGCGATTTGAGCAACGAAACCGCTTCTTCCATACCCGCTCGGTAAACACGCGGGTCGCGTTCGTGTGCATTGATCACGTCGAGCCCGCGCCAATTCCACAGCTGCATATTCACCTGACGCGCGCCGTCCTGGTGATATCCCGCAATGACCAGCCGGCCTCGCTCCTTGGTCAGCTCCGTCGCCAAATCCAGCGGTTCCTGAAGGCCCGTCGCCTCAATGACAACATCGCAGAGATGCCCCTCAGTGATCTCTGCAACAGATTGAACCAAATGCGGCCGGTCACCTGCCTCCATGATGTGCATGGCGCCCATCGCGCGCGCGACATCCAGAGCAAAGGAGCGTCGCGAGATCGCGATCACGCGAGCTCCGGCCTTTGAAGCGAGCTGGACAAGCAGTGCGCCGAGAAATCCGACCCCGACAATAGCGACCCATTGGCCTGCACTTACGCCCGCCCGCTTAAACGCATTTACAGCGCAGGCGAGTGGTTCGGCAGGCACAGGAACATCGGCCAGTTCGTCCGGGATAACCACGACGTCCGACGCTTCTGCTACGTCATATTCTGCAAAAGAGCGTTGTCCTAAAAATGCGACGCGCTGCCCTACCCGGAGCCTTTCAACAGCACTCCCCGTTTCGTCGATGAAGCCCCAGCCTTCGTGTCCGGGCATGCCCGGCGCGAGCGGATACTTGAACCACGGACGTCCTTCCCACACCGGGAGGTTTGAGCCGCATACACCACAACCCTCCAAACGGACGCGCACCTGCGTCGGCCCCACGGACGGCAACGGAACCGATTCCAACGCTAGACTACGCGGCGACGCGAAAACAGCGGCGCGATATGTTCGCGCCGGAGGTTTTATCTCTGGCGATTGATTTTGTTTTAAACGAGCTCGAGCGATCGTGGCCTCCATATTTCCTTCAAACCGTGAGCCCCCGAGCCGCGAGTTCCTCCCGCGCCTGACCCACGTGATCGACCGAGATTTGATCGCGCAACCATTCGGCGTACTCAGCCAAACCGTCTTCGAACGCGACACTTGGATTGTATTTCAAAACCTTTCGCGCGAGCGAAATATCCGCAAAGCAGTGCCGAATATCGCCGACGCGATATTCTTCGGTGATCTCCGGCTCGATGTCCTTATCAAGGACGCGCATCATCCGGTCGGCGATCTCACGGACAGTGAACTGCTGGCCGCTGCCAATGTTGAACACTTGGTTAGCCGCCTCCGGAACTTCCAACGCTAGGCGACAGCCTTGGGCAATATCGGTGACATGCACGAAATCGCGCTGCTGCCCACCGTCCTCGAAAATCGAAAGCGGTTTTCCGTTGAGCAGCCGTGAGGCAAAAATCGCCAGCACTCCCGTGTAAGGATTCGAAAGCGCCTGCCGCGGGCCGTACACATTGAAGAAGCGCAATGCCACCGTTGGAATTTTGTACGCGCGCCCCACGATCATGCACATGCGCTCCTGGTCGTATTTGGATAGCGCATACACAGAAGCCAGTGCAGGACCTTTGGTTTCCGGTGTCGGAACCGGTGAAAGAATGTCGCCTTTGGTGTCTCGTAGCTCCCACTCTCGCGCCTTGAGTTGCTCCAAAGGACGCTCATGACCCGCAACCATTTTACCGGTGGCGTCTTGGTAAAGACCCTCGCCATAAATGCTCATGCTGGAAGCGACGACGAGACGCTCGACCGGACGCTTGATCAATTCCTCCAGCAAAACCGCCGTGCCAAGATTATTGGTGGCCGTGTAGTCTGCAATTTCGTACATACTTTGCCCCACCCCGACGTTCGCCGCCAAATGATAAACCGCATCCACGTCTTTGAGAGATGCTCTCACCTGCTCGCGATCGCGAACATCGCCCACGATCAACTCGACGTCATTGCTCAAATAGCGCGGACGCCGACGGTGCTTTCCATGGACCTGCGCGGATAAACAATCCAAAACGCGAACTTTGTAGCCGTGCTCCAAAAGTTCATCCGCTACATGTGAACCAATAAAACCTGCACCGCCTGTGATTAAAATTGTTTTAGACATAGATATTAGGATGAATCGCGCGCGGATCGGAATATTTTTGCGGAGATTCGCGCGCGTTTTTGAGATAAACAACCAGTTGCTCCGCTCCTTCGCGCCGGGGGATTATGGTCCAGCTGTCGCCAGTTGGGCCGCGTTCTTCTTGAAGAAACTGCACCGCCTCCACGCAGCGAAATCGGCCCGTTTTGACAGATTTACCGGATCTCTATCGATGCGACTCGGCGCTTCGGAAGGCATGTCTTAATAGTACCTAACAGAGGTACTTACGTCTTGCGGGCCACGCACCGCAGGCACCATGGGAAATCTGCCCAAGTTAGGTGTGGCTCGATATCCGCACGGAGCGAGGCTGCCCATGAAGGAGCTTTCAACAACCTCTCGCCAGGAACAACCGCGTTCTCCGCGAACTATTGGCGACCTATTCGATCGGCCGCGAGCACGAGCGTGATGAAATCTGTCGTGCCGTAACCAAGCACGTATTCGGTCTGCTGCCAGAGGTAAGGCCATTCCAGAAGTTCTGGAAAATCCGGCCGAATCAATGCCGTGCCTGAACCAACTCCTCCCGGTAAGTACGACCAGTCGGCACGATTAAAACCATAGCCAGGTAGCAACGAACGCGCCCCAACGCCTGACACAAACGACGCAGTGTTGCTGCCCGGATGACAGCCCAACACGAAATCCAAAGCTTTCAAAAAGTAGCTGGCAGGAAACACGTCTGGGAACGCCTCGTGCAAATAGACCTGCTGCACCCCGAAACGCTGAATTCCCCATCCCGCCCCCCAAATGGCGGGTTCATACGGAACACCATAGGGCGTCGTAGCCGCTTTCGTTTCGATCGCAGTTCGCAAGGTGCTCGCAGAACGTTTTAAAACGTCCCGGTAAGCCGAATCTTCCACCAGCGCCAAAGTTCGCCCCAGCACCCAACCCGTTCGCGCGAAATCTGCACCAGCCAATTCCGCATGCTTCACTAGAAAATCCGCATACTCTTGCTTTTTAGTTGAAATCAATAGTTCGGCTGCGGGCAAAAGCCGGTCAACCGCATCCTTTTCGCGGGTTTTCCTCCAAAGCTCCTCAGCGATCTCCAAGCATTTTTCGGCCAAAGAAGGATTGATCTGTCGCAACGGGCGCGCTGCGGCCGCCAGACAGCCGGCCACCTGCAATTCGCGATGCGGATTGTCTTCAGTGAAAACCCAACGGTCATCAGGTCCGCCCTGCTGGATCACTGCACCTTTTCCAGCGATGGCATTTCCCGGCGCGAAGGCTTTATTATCCGTCACGCTGCCGAACTCGCCCAAATGTACGTATTGCCGCTTAGTGGGCACGATGATACCCCTGTAAAGCCTGCCCATGGATTTATAACCACCGACAATCGACAGCGCGCCGTGCTCGATCTGCTGGAGAAGGTCCGGTTTGCCATCGGGATGATGCAGCTCCACCACCCGATTTTCTTGGTCAATCGTGGTGTTATCGTAGTCTGCCTTGAACAACTCGTAGGCCAACGCCAGACCATGAATCGTCTCCGCTTGGGACTCGATGCGCAGGTCGTCGTCCCCCGCGTCGTGCCAGCCGCCGCGATCGAGCTCTGGGACGTGGTCGCCGGACTTGTAGTTGGTAAGCGTCGCGCTTCCCTGGATGTATCCGTCGAAATGGTTATAGTTCGTAGGAGCCATTCTAGCGTCGTCCAGATGACACCAGTTGTGCCAGACTCGATAGCGATCGTTGACACGCATATGGCACATCTGAATCGGCAGAAAATACTCGAGAGTTGGTTGCCAAACCGCGCGCGAGAACACGTCTTCCGCAATTCGAAACACCGCGCTCCGCACGCCGCCATACTGGACGAAGTACAAACCCGGTTTTTGGACTGCCGAGAAATCGAGCCTCAAATATCGGTAACGCAAGAAAGTTCCCCATTCGACGGCCGCGCTGGTTTCCACGGCTTCAGGAGCACCTCGTTCGGACACGCGGAACAGTTTAAGCGGCTGCAAAGCGGTCTCGCGACGGTCGAGTTCGACCACCACCGTTTTTGATTGGTTAGGCTTGTAACCGACCTGCGATACTTGCACCACCGGTGCCGACTTCCATCCAGGAACGACGCTTGGCTTCACAAACCACTCCACAGCACTACGCGTCGCGCCCGCTGGGATAATTGAGCGAACGACAAACCAACCGTTGTTGTGCTGGTCGCGTCCATCGCGCAGTTCAAGCGGACCGCCTTGCACGCTTTCAATAACAAGCCGCTGGGTTTCCGAATCAGGCGCCACCACCAAGCGCGAGCCTACAGCCAACGGCTCGAGCTGGTACCCGGTTGACAACTCGTCCTCCGGATCGTCGAGCTCGGGACGAACGCGCCCTGGTCCATTTGGCTGCCGCGGGAATATCCCCGCTTGGCTGTCCAGATAGTACGGTTTGCCGAAAAGCGCCCCAGGAAATAGTTCCAAATTGAAACCCACCTTGCCCACCCAGTTCGCAGGAAGTGCTTCGTCTAGATCGACGATGACGCGAAAGCCGGCGCCTTCAGGCCGTATGCGAACAATATAAGAAAGCTTTAGATCGGGATAATTGATCGGGTTGAAACTCTTTCGGTTTTTTTCCGGATTTGGGTAACTCATCCGCACGTTCACTTCCTGTTGGGATCTGTCCACTTGACGCGTTCCCACCTTGGGCGTTGCTTGCCATTGACCCGGCGTGGGCTCGAGCCGCACGTCGCCATTGGTGGCCACACGGACGCCGTTCTGAATGATGCCGACGCCGCCTTGGTGGCCCTCGGGATAGAAATCGTGCGCTAGCATGACGTTCAGGCCCGGCATTTCCAAATATTCCGCTTCGTTCAACCTGAGCTGCGCCTCAACGCCATCGGCTTGTGCCCATCCTATCGAGGGAGATGCGATCCCGCACGCAGCCGAAATGAAGAGTCCACGGAGCGAAATTCCAAAGGTAGTCACAACGTTTGAACACGTAGACTACATAAGAGCGCCGTCGCAAGCCGTGGAATCGACATCGCAGCGGTGCGAGGTCACCGTGCGAGGCAAAGACCTGCCGCGTTGTTAAAACTCTGACGTTTTAGCCGACCCAGATTTTGTTCTGGCGGGCGTTCAGAGCGTACGCGACATCGCGGGCGAAGAACGGCCCGCGGAAAATCATGCCGGTGTAAATCTGAACCAGCGTCGCACCCGCGTCGAGTTTCTCACCTGCACTCGCCGCATCGTGGATTCCGCCCACGCCGATGATCGGCAGTTTGCCGCGGGTGGCGCGCGAAATGTAGTTGATGATCTCCGTGGAACGGCGCTGTAGCGGTTTGCCGCTCAAGCCACCCGCTTGATCGACATTGGCGAACACGCCGGGACGCGCGAGCGTCGTATTCGTTGCGATGATGCCATCCAAGCCGAACTCAGCGATAGCGGTAAGCACGGAGTCAATTTGCGGGAAACTGAGATCCGGCGCGATTTTCAGAAGCACCGGCTTGCGAGCACGGCCGGCGTCGAGGCGCTCGCGGTTCGCGGCCATGATGGCGCTCAGCAATTCACGAAGCCGGTCCTCGTCCTGTAATTTGCGGAGATCCGGCGTATTCGGGCTGCTCACGTTCAACACGAGGTAATCCGCGTAATCCGCCAGCCGCGCAAAACTGGCCAGATAGTCGCCGACGGCCTGCTCCAAGGGTGTCACCTTGGTTTTGCCGAGATTGATGCCGACCGGAATGCGACGGTGTCCTGGTTTGGGCTGTTTAGAGAGGCGGGCGGCGATCTTTTCGGCACCGTCGTTATTAAAACCCATGCGGTTGATCACCGCTTCCTCTTTGGGAAAGCGGAAAACGCGGGGTTTCGGGTTTCCGGGCTGCCCGTGCGCCGTAATGGTGCCGATCTCGACGTGCCCAAAGCCCAAAGCCGCCGCCGCGGGCCAGCCTTCGGCATTCTTGTCAAAACCAGCCGCCAGTCCCACGGCGTTGGGGAATTTAAGGCCAAAAGCCTGGATCGGCTGCATCCGTGACGCAGGCAGCTGGTTCAGCCGTTCCATGATGCGGCAAACGGGCGTCAGATGGCCCAAAGTCGACATGCCGAGCATGGCGAGCTCGTGGGCGCGTTCTGGCCCAAGTGAGAAGAAAGCGCGTCGAAGAAGCTTTTCGTAGATCAAGCCCATGGTGTGGGCGAGAGTGGAAAGCCGGGCCGTAGAAATCAAGCAGCGCGAGTAAATTGCGAAAACTTGACCCCGAAAATGCCCTTCCGAACCATCCCGGCCCCGCGTTCGGCCATTTTCCGCACGATTGTTGTATTTTTGTGCTTGTTTTTCAAAACGCGCATAGCACGCTCCGCGTTCAATTTTCCGGCCCGTCCGACGGTGGAGACCCAGCCGCAAGAAAGTCGTAAGATTTTCGTTTCCCGGTTTGACTCCGCTAAATCCCGGGCCTTTTGCTCCGAAGCTAAGCAACGCCATGGCAAAATCCTCCAATATCCTCGACTGGTGCATCGTTCGTCTCGGTGAAGATCACAACTGGTGGGTCCACGAAGTCAGCGACCCTGTTCGCTGGGATGTCGACGGCCTCAGTATTATCGACCCTCGCCAGGTCAGTCATCTCCTTGAGCTGATTGAGCCGCTGCGCGATTACGGTTTCGACCAGGATATCATGGAGGCGGCGTTTATCCCCTTCCGTATCGAGAAAGACTTGGGCGAAGGCCGCGTGCGCCTGAAGCGAGTGAAGGATTCGATCTTCGAGTCCGACGAAAGGCTTTTCGCCTTGGCCGACGTGATCGACGACGAAAACGGGCCCTACGCCGACCTGCTCGACCACCTCACCCGCCTTCGCGTCAAGATGCTTAACGATTTGTTCGACTTCGAGTCGAAGCTCACCGTCGACGAGGTCGAAGACGAGATCCGTGAAGAACAGAACACGAGTTTTATCGAAGGCAAAGCCGTTCACACCTTCGAAGAGATCACCGCGATTCTCGATTACGTTCCCGCCGGTTGGGATACCGACGAGGAACAGCCCGCCAAGGAAATCGAAGACGAGGACGATGACCTTCCTGAGCTCGACGAAGAAGAAGAGGAAAAGCTTAAAAACGACGAGTCCCTGAAGTGGGATGAAGACGAAGAAGACGAGGACGACGAAGACGAGGATAAGGAAAAGAAAGACTCGGACGAGGACGATGAGGACTCGGACGAGGATGAAGACGAAGAAGAGGAAGAAGACGAGGACGAGGAAGACGAACGTCCAAAGCGCCGCTCGAAGGGCAAACGGTAACGTTGCATTTATCCGCGGTTTGGCTCAACTGGACCACGCATCATGGCTCCCGTTGCCCGGCTGTACCTTTCTACCCTCGCTTTTGTTGGCATTTTCCTAGTGGCGCTCGCCAGCGGTTGTAACAACCCGGCGGGCTCAAGCAGAGGCAATACCACGCTGCCGGAAGCCGGGTCCGTCGCCAACTTACGGTCCGGGGACAGTCTTGTCATCACGTTGCAGGGCATTCCTGATCCGAGCGCCAATTCCGTTCAGATCGACGAACAAGGAATCGTCTCTCTTCCGTATATCGGCGCGATTCAGGCCGCTGGAACAACCACCGCTGGTCTGTCACAAAAGATCCGGGAGACTTACCTCTCGAAGAAAATTTATACCAACGTCGACGTGGCCGTTTCAGTGACCGAGCGGTTCGTCTACGTCGGCGGCGAAGTGGTTCGGCCAGGCCGTATCGTGTGGACTCCCGACCTCACCGTCACCAAGGCCGTGCAAGCGGCCGGTGGATTTACTCTCTACGCGAAAGAAAAACGCGTAAACCTTGTGCGCGACCGCGTCGCCTACCCGATCAATGCGACTCTGGCGCAGAGCAACCCGACCGAGGACCCGCGACTGATGCCGGGCGATTCGATTCAGGTGCCCAAGTCGGCATTCTGATTCCTAGGCAGAATCAACAAAATGAACCGAATTTCCCGAACCAATCATTCGGTAAATTCAGTTCATTCTGTCAAAAATCATCCTTTCAGCTCCGCCGCCACGTCTTTCGCGAAGTAGGTCAAAATCATGTCGGCGCCCGCACGCTTGATCGCGAGCAATGACTCCAGCCGCGTTTTGCCGAGATCGAGCCAGCCCATTTTCGCCGCCGCATGGATCTGAGCGTATTCGCCGGAAACCTGATAGGCCGCGAGCGGCTTGCGGGTCGCTTCACGGACGTCGCGGATAATGTCGAGGTAAGGACCAGCGGGTTTCACCATCAAAATATCTGCGCCCTCCGCTTCGTCGAGCAACGCCTCGGCGATCGCCTCGCGCCGATTGGCGGGGTTGAGTTGATAGGTTTTTTTATCCGACGGGCCGGCGACTTTCCCGAGGTTGCGAGTGCCGACGGCGTCGCGGAACGGTCCGTAGTAAGCCGAGGCGAACTTCGACGAATACGCCATGATCGCCGTCTGGGAAAATCCCGCGGCGTCCAACGCCCCGCGAATCGCCCCGATGCGGCCGTCCATCATGTCCGACGGCGCAACGAAATCCACGCCTGCACGCGCATGTAGCACCGCCATTTTCATCAAGACCTCGACCGTTTCGTCATTGGCCAAGTCGCGCCCGTCTTCGGTCAAAAGTCCGTCGTGTCCATGGCTGGTGTAAGGGTCGAGCGCGATGTCGGTCATCACGACCATTTCGGGCAGCGCTTTCTTCACGGCCTGCACCGCGCGCACGATCAGTGCGTCGTCGCTCAACGCCGCTGTCGCCAAGTCGTCTTTGTAGCTGGCGTCTAGTTTTGGAAAAAGCGCGACGGCTGGAACACCGAGCTTGGCCAGCGCCCGACATTCTCTCACCAAGTCGGCAATATTGAAACGCGACACGCCGGGCATCGATGCGATCGGTTCCGGCGCGCCCTTCCCGTCCACCACGAACAGCGGCGCAATAAAATCCGCCGGTCGCAGGACCGTCTCTTCGACAAGGGCGCGAATCGACGCATTGCGACGCAAACGACGGGGACGGACAGGAAGATCGAGTTTAAATTTGTCAGCCATGGTCAAAAGGGAACGACTTTATGTAGCGGCACAACCGCTCTATTTCACGCTAATCTTTTCCGAATTCGGCTCGGCGCAACGCGAAGCGACGATCTGAACCATCAAATGGGATCCTTTCCCGTCGGGGCGTTGCGCAGCAAGGCCGACGATTCCGGCGCTCGTTACCAACGGTGGCGTAGGCGCTATCACCGCAAATCGGCATGCAACCATCGGTTTGTCGTAAACTAAAAAAACCGCGGGCATGAAGTACGCTTTAGATCCTTCCGGCAGGCTCCAGCCTAACGGATTGATCCGCCCAAACGGCGGCACGTAGTTGACGCTGGGGATCAGATGTTTTCCACCGTCTTTGAGCACCGAAAGCCACGGAATATCCACCACCTCTCGCAAGACGTCGCGAAACTCGGGAGTTTTGATCGCGAGCAGGAAGAACTCCAAGAGTGCGGGCATCGTGCCGCAGAGCGCCCGTTCGTCTTCCTCCGTCATGCCTAGGTCGGCGATCGCCTTTCGACCAGCGGCTATTTTGTCCAGAGAAAAGGGCGTGGGACTCGCGGCCCAATTTGCGCCTTTCCCGCCCCCTTGTCGGTCAATCTCTTCTTTAATGCGGAGCCACGCCGCACAGGCCCGATCGAGCCCGAGTTTTAGATAGGCGCTGTTCACTAACACCCGTGTTTGGCTCACTTTAGCTTGGCGCGCCGCCTTCTCTTCGTCCGCGTCGGATTTGAACGGGCCAATAATTCTAATTTTCAACGCTGCCAACGCCCCGCTAAAATCGAATTCCCGTCCGGTGTTCGTGTAGAGTCTGATGCCTGCGCCCGACGGCAACTTTTTCTCTTTTTCGGTCAGCTCGGCCGCCGTGAACTGCATCACGTATTGGACGATTTTGCCTTGTTCCGTCAGCGTCACGAGAGCCACGATGTTGTCGCCCACCTGCCATTCACGAGCCTCTGACGCCGGCGCGAATCCGCTCAACGGGATTTGTTGGTTCTGAGCCGCACGCTTGGTCGAGCCCAGCGGCGGCGTAAACTTAAACTCCGGCGTAAAAGGCACGGACGGTTTCTCGGCCGCAAAATTCGTTGACCACGAGCACAGCAGAATCGCCAGAAAAAACCGGCAGCGAAGCTTAGAACTCATTCCAAATCGAACCGAACCTCGTTCCGCGAAGGCAACGGCAATCGGTCTCGTGTACCAAAAAAACTCGCTCGTATTGCTCTCGATTAGCGTACATTAGCGGTGGTTGCACCATGCCCATCCGACTCTTCGACTCGCTTTCCCGCGAAACACGCGAACTCAAAGCTGCACAGCCTGACGGTGTTTTCCGTTTCTACTGCTGCGGTCCGACGGTTTACGGGCCGGCGCACATCGGCAATTTCCGGACGTTCGTCGTCAACGACGTCATTCGCCGCCTGTGCGATCTCGAGTTCGGTCCGGGAAAAGTGAAGTTCGTGCGCAACCTGACCGACGTCGACGACAAGACCATCCGCCGTTCCCGCGAAGAGGGCCGCACGCTCGCCGAATTCACAAAGCACTGGACCGACAAGTTTCACGCCAACTGCGCCGCGCTGAACTGCCTGCCGCCTCATGCCGAACCGACCGCCACCGGCCACATCCGCGAGCAGGTCGACATGATCGAAGTGCTCATGAAAAAGGGCAACGCCTACCGCGCGCCCGACGGCTCCGTTTACTTCAAAGTCTCCTCATTCGACAACTACGGGAAACTTTCCCGCGTCAAAGAACGCGAGCTCCAACTCGGCAGCGCGCTCGCCGGAAAACCGCAAACCGTCGACGCTGACGAAAAGGAAGACGGCTCGGACTTTGCGCTCTGGAAAGCCTGGAAGGAAGAAGACGGCGCTAACCAGTGGCCTGGCCCAGCTGGCGCCAACGCCGGACGCCCCGGCTGGCACATCGAGTGCAGCGCCATGAGCAAAAAAATCCTCGGCGACACGATCGACCTTCACAGCGGCGGCGTCGACCTGCTCTTCCCGCATCACGAAAACGAGATCGCCCAGAGCCAGTGCTGCAACGGCACGACCTTTTCCAATCACTGGTACCACAGCGAGCACCTCCTCGTTGACGGCAAGAAGATGTCCAAGTCGCTCGGCAACCTTTACACGCTCGACGACATTAAGGCGAAGGGCTTTTCGCCGATGGCGCTTCGTTACGCTCTTCTCGCTGGCCACCCGCGCAAGCAGCTCAACTTCACGTTGGACACGCTGCACGCCGCCGAAAGCGCACTCGCCACGCTCCGCGCCTATCGCGCTTCCCTGCCCGCCTCCAGCGTGACGCAGCACACGTTTGGTCCAGTCATCACCGCGCTTAAAGACGATCTCAACACGCCTGCCGCACTCGGCGCGCTTTTCTCGATCGTAAACCGCCACGACGGCGAACCCGACGTTGCTTCTTTCGACCAGGCGATGTTTGCGCTCGGTCTCGATCTTCACGCCGCGGCCGCGCCGAAAGCCGAAGCGCCGTCGGAGGTCGTCGCGCTGGCCGAAAAACGTTGGGCCGCCAAAAAAGCCAAGGACTTCAAAGCCGCCGACGCGCTCCGTGGTGAAATCACCGCCGCCGGTTGGTCAATGCTCGACGGCAAAGACGGCTACAAGCTCGAGCCGTTGAAGAAGTAAGTCGCCGCCTTTTTCGCTACAGAGGACACGGAGTTCAGACACAGAGGTCACGGAGTTCCAGTCCCTCTGCTTCCGGTCTTCCTCTGTGTACTCCGTGTCGGAGCTCTGTGCCCTCTGTGGCCACCCTCCGTGGATTCGTTCTTGGCGTCGGGCATAGTTTGCGCTCAAGTCACCCTCCGGCCCTGCAATCGTACGCAGGACCAAAACCAATACATATCATGGCAATGACTCCGCTCGAAGAAATCCGGCACTCGTGCTCGCACGTGCTGGCCACTGCACTCCTTCGCATTTTCCCAAATGTGAAGCTCGATATCGGGCCTCCGACCGACACGGGATTTTATTACGACGTCGATCTGGACCACAAACTGACTCAGGAGGATCTGACGAAGATCGAAGCGGAGATGAAAAAGATCGCCGACGAAAACCAGGCGTTCACCCGCAAAGAAGTTTCCCGCGAAGAAGCCACGGAGATCATCAAGAAAATCGGACAGGAGCGTTACAAGCTCGGCCGTCTCGCCGACATTCCCGAGGGCGAAAAAATCTCGTTCTACCAAAACGGTGAATTCATCGACCTTTGCGCCGGCACACACGTGCGCTACACGTCGAAACTGAAAGCGTTCAAACTGCTCTCCATCGCCGGCGCGTACCACCGCGGCGACGAAAAGAACAAACAG
Source organism: Nibricoccus sp. (assembly GCA_047600805.1). Lineage (GTDB taxonomy): Bacteria > Verrucomicrobiota > Verrucomicrobiia > Opitutales > Opitutaceae > JADKHC01. Next base: position 896,916 of record JASGKG010000001.1, on the reverse strand, counting down.
CTCCAACGCATCTACGGCACCGCCTTTGCGACCAAGGAAGAACTCGCGCAGTATCTCGAGCGTCAGGAACAGGCCAAGCTTCGCGACCACCGCAAGCTCGGCAAGGACCTGAAACTTTTCCACATCGACGAAGACGTCGGCCAGGGCCTGATTTTATGGACGCCGAATGGTTCGATCCTGCGCCAAGAGCTGCAAAACTTCATCAGCGAAGAGCTGCGCAAGCAGGGCTACTCACAGGTTTTCACGCCACACATCGGCAAGCTCGCGCTCTACAAAACCTCCGGACACTTCCCGTACTACAAGGAATCGCAGTTCACCGCGTTTCCCGAACCCGACGCCATGGCCCAACTGGCGAAGGAAGGTTGCAGCTGCGCCGAACTCACCGCGCGCCTCGAAGGCGTCACGCAGCAATTCGCCGACCAACTCAACGCTCGTGTCGGTAAGGAAATGATCGGCAAAGAGCGGGTGATCGACGCAGACAAGCTGATCGAAGGCTTCATGCTGAAGCCGATGAACTGCCCGCACCACATCAAGATCTTCGCCTCGCAGCCGCACTCCTACCGCGACTTGCCCGTGCGCCTCGCGGAATTCGGCACCGTTTACCGTTGGGAGCAATCGGGCGAGCTCAACGGCATGACCCGTGTTCGCGGCTTCACCCAAGACGACGCCCACCTCTTCTGCACCGAGGAACAAGTCGCGCAGGAAGTTCTCGGCTGCCTCTCGCTCGTGAAAATCGTGCTCAGCACGCTCGGCATGGCTGACTACCGCGTGCGCGTCGGTTTGCGCGATCCAGACTCTAACAAATACACCGGCACCAAGGAAAACTGGGACAAAGCCGAAGCCGCTTGCCGTCAGGCGGCGCAGACGCTCGGCGTACCGTTCACCGAAGAGCCCGGCGAAGCCGCCTTTTATGGTCCGAAGATCGACTTCGTCATCAAAGACGTGATCGGCCGCGAATGGCAGCTCGGCACCGTGCAGGTCGACTACAACCTGCCGATCCGCTTCGACCTGTCGTATATCGGCGCCGACAACCAAGCGCACCGCCCAGTGATGATTCACCGCGCCCCGTTTGGTTCTATGGAACGTTTCTGCGGCGTGCTCATCGAGCATTTCGCGGGCGACTTCCCGGTCTGGCTCGCGCCGGAACAAATCCGCCTCGTGCCCATCAGCGACAAAGTCGCCGACTACGGCAAGAACCTGCTCGCGCAACTCCGCGCCGCCGGTCTCCGTGCCTCGTTGGACGAACACAGCGACAAGCTCGGCGCCAAGATCCGCCGTGCCGAACTCGAGAAGGTGCCGTACACCCTCGTGCTCGGCGCGAAAGAAGCCGAAGCGCAAGCCGTCAGCGTGCGCAGCCGCGCCAAAGGTGATGAAGGCGTCATTCCCTTCGCGCAGTACCTCGAACGCGTGAAACAGGAAGTCGCGACCCGCGCTCTACCTGAAAAGAAGGCGCCTGCTCCCGCCCAGAAGTAAGCTTCCCGACTCGTTAGGCATTTCAGCGCAGCCGCGTCACCGCGGCTGCGCTTTTGTTTGCCCGCCTACATACATCTCGCGGGCGGACCGCTAACAACTCCGGATGGGCTCCTTCACCGGAAACTTCCGGATACACGCACCGGTGGTGAAATGTTTCGCAGTCCAAGCGTTTGACCTAGCCTCATCCATGCGTCTCTTGCGGCCTATATGAACCAAGAGACTGCTACCTCCTCCACTCAGACTCAGGCGTTTATTCCCCCGCCTCCGCCCAAAACCCTGACCGCTCGTTTGGCTGTGGCGTTCATCGATTGGGTGGAACGTCGCAACGTCGCCAACTCCAAGCATGGCAATCCGCCCGTATACGACCCGAGACAGTTTCCCTGGGTGGCTGACGTCGAACGCGAATGGGACAAGATCCGTGCCGAACTAGCTATCGTGCTACAACGGCGTGAAGAGCTGCCCAACTTCCAGGACATCTCCACCGACGTGAAATCCATCCAGCGGGACAACAACTGGAAGACCTTCATGTTTCTAGGCTATGGAAAGCGCTCGGAAGAAAACATGCGGCGCTGCCCCGAAACCACACGCGTTCTCCAAAAAATCCCCGGCTTAAAGACCGCCTTTTTTTCCATCCTCTCGCCGCGCAAACACATTCCGGCGCACCGAGGCCCTTACAACGGCGTGCTGCGGCTTCATCTGGGGCTGTTGGTTCCGGAACCGCGTGAGCGCTGCCGCATCCGTGTCGCCAGCGACTATCTGGTTTGGCAGGAGGGCAAAGCGGTGGTCTTTGACGACTCCTTCAACCACGAAGTTTGGAACGATACGGAGGGCGTGCGCGTGGTGCTGTTTGTCGACTTCGAGCGGCCCATTCGCTTCCCGTTCAATCTGCTCAACAAACTCGTGCTCTCACTCGCAGTATTCACGCCCTACATACGAGAAGCCGATCAGAACCAAAAGGCTTGGGAGCAGAAATTCTACGCCCGGCGCTGACGAGATTTTTGCGTGTCGGTTTTTCCGGCAAGCCAGCCTGTGTCGCCAACGGCTGCTAATTTCTTGTGTTACTCAATCGGTTAGTTATGCGTCTTTTCGGGAGATCCCAACACAATGAAAACCCTTCTCGTCGCAGTTGTCACACTCGGTCTTAGTTACAGTGCACACGCTCAGAAAGTCGGCCCGTACGTGACCGCCGGAGGAGGCGTAGCACGTCTCCAAGTCGGAGGAATGTCGGTCACAAACCCAGTAGCAGCAACCTCAGCTGGAGAGCCGTTGACGGCGAATAACAGCCGCTCCACGGTGGCCGTGAGCCGGGTGACCGTTGGATACAATTTCACTGAAAACTGGAGCGCCCAGCTCTCATACGCGAAATTCGGCACCGGCTCGGCGAGCTTTACGTTCCCGGAGTATGCAGGTGTGGTTTGGGGAGTCGGCGGCGGCCCCAGCTCCTATTTGCGCAACGATCTTGTCTACAAACCCACGGCACTCTCCCTTGCGGGCTCGTTTACCTATGCAGTCACCGATAACACCCGAATGATCGCCAGTGCTGGCGTTACTCAAAGCAAAGTGAGATCCCGGTTTCAAACGGTGTTCAAATCCGGCGCAGTCGTCGCCAATCCCACGTACCAGTTTGTCGAATACTCCGAAGAGAGCGAAACCGCTTATTGCCCCACCATCTCCCTCGGCCTCGATCGAAAGATCACCGATCAAATTTCAATCGGCCTGACCGGCACCTACTCGGGAATGAAACTAAAGATCCCCACAGCCCCGAATGGACCGTGGACGACCGCTTCAGAACAGACCAAGCGAGTCGCTGCCCTCTCGGCGGAGCTCTATCTGGGCTGGCATTGGTAAATACAAACCAACGGCAAGACCTAAAAGCCGGCTGCCAAGAGCCGGCTTTTTTCGTCAGCTCGCATTTACCGGCTTAATACGAACTGCGAGAATTCCGCCACTCCGTCTGATTCGGTTCCGGGCGCGGCGGAGGCAAATAGCCCGACCTTCGCACCGACCCACATGCTGCTGGATGATTGAAAATAGCCGCCGATCGATTGGAAGGCCGAACCATCAAAACTATAACCAAACTCGCAACCAGCACCGGGGCTGACATGCACACGCAGAGTGATCGTCCCAACGCTCGCCGAGAGTTCCGCAGTCGTGATCTCAAGTCCACCCTTCTGCGCTTGCTGGCACGTGCGCAGAACCAGTTTAAGCCCGCCGTTCTCGCGGACCATGCCCAACCAGGCGTAATCGTAACCAAACACCATTAAGCCGGCAGAATCACCCTCTGCGGCCGGTTTGAACGTGAGATTCACCGCCGCCGAAAAGGCCGGCGCCGGGAACTTCTGCATCAACAGATGTGGAGCGTTCCAGTGAGAATTCGCGGCTGGCTGCTGAACACAGCTCAACTTGATCTTGCCCGCCGCCGCATCCAGCGATGCCCAATGCGCCTTCGGATTACCCTGCCATTGCCACTGCAGACCCAGTTTGGTGCTCTTAAAATCATCCGACGTAGCCGGCACGGCCACCGGCTGGGACGGAAGCGCAGGCTTTTGGTGTCTAATCACCGGTTCGCCTTTTTCGTCGTCGTTCAGGTCCAGCCCAATGACCGGCCAATCGCTCTTCAGCCAGCGCATGGGCTGCAAATGCACCACGCGGCCATAGGCAGGCAATTCCTGAAAATGAAAAAACCAATGCTCACCCGCCGGTGTGTCGACCCACGCGCCTTGATGCGGTCCGTTGATCGCCGTCGAACCGCGATCCATCACGATGCGCGGCTCGTAAGGACCTTCGACCGTGCGCGAACGAAAGACGGCTTGATAGCCTTCCGCAACTCCACCTGCCGGAGCGAAAACGAAATACCAGCCGTTGTGCTTGTGAAACTTCGGGCCTTCGATCGTGTGCCAACCCGACATCGTGCTCCCATCGATGATGATCTTGCCGGCGTCGACGACGCTTTTGCCATCCGGCGACAGCTTGTGGAGTGTAATCAAATTATTGATACCCGACCGGCTGCGTGCCCAACCATGGATAAGGTACACCTGGCCGTCGTCATCCCAAAGCGGACATGGATCGATGAGACCCTTCCCTGCTTTTACCATGACCGGATCAGACCAACGTCCACGCGGATCGTCAGCAGTGATCACGTAAATGCCGAAATCCGGATCGGGATAATAGATCCAAAATTTCCCAGCGTGATGGCGAATCGCCGGAGCCCAGACACCTTGTCCGTGACGGGGTTGTGAGAAATGTTCGACCGGCACGAGCGCCGGCAACGCGTGATTGACCAGCGTCCAATTCACCAGATCGCGCGAATGCAAGATGGGGAGGCCAGGCACGTGACTGAAAGACGACGCTGTCATCCAGTAGTCGTCGCCCACGCGCACCACGTCGGGATCTGAATAATCGGCAAACAGAATAGGATTACGGTAGTGGCCATCGCCACAATCCGCGCACCAAGGAGAGCTCTGCAATACGGTTTGATTGTCGGAGGTCATGAAGTGGAAAGTATTCACGGCTGCGCTGACGAGGGCCGCCAATTGTCGCCACCCGCGAGAACGCGCTCAACGGTGAGACTAGCGGCTTCCTCTTTGGAAAGCTGCCGAGCCCAAGGAACGCGTTTGGCAAGATCACCGCCAGTCCCCGTGCTTCCGTATTCGGCGTAGCGCGTGGTCTTCTCCTTTTCGGGTTTGCCCCAATTGTGCCAACCCTCCGGACGCACCACGTCGCTCATCTCGCAGTTCAGGAAAACCGTCATCGCAAATTCGCGCCAAGGGCGCCCGAGATACGTCTTCACCTCCGGCTTCGACCCCACGATTGTGCAGCGATTAAAAATCAGGCCGAAGGGTTGGTCCTTAGGAGTCGACGCCGCGGTGACGTAGCCATTGCCATCGCAGCGAATGGTGCAGTCCTCAAAAAACGAATTGCCACCGCCAAAAATGAAGTCAGTCGCGCCAGCGACGAAACAGTTTTTGAAATAATGCCGCCCGCGATTCACCAGAATCGTATCCTGCCAGCCAAGAAACCGGCAGTTGCGAAAAGCCACGCGGTCGCCATCGACACGCACCGCCAATGCCTGTCCGACCGGCCCAGCGGCGTTTTCCAACGTGATATTTTCCACGATAAAATCGTCGGCATCGATATAGACAGTCGCCGTGCGAAAAGTGCCGATGGGCTTTCCATCGGGCCCAAGCGTTTTCGCGGCGAGCGAGGCCGTGATTTTGGTCGTTTCAGGATCCTCGCCGATCAAACGAATATGACCTCGCTCGCGCTGGACATACACGACCTCACCGTAAGTGCCGGGCTTTACCAGAATGGTCCAGAATTTGCCGGGCTCGAGTTGTTGGGGGGCAGTGGAAATTGCCTCCTGCACCGATTTATACTGCCCTGAGCCGTCCAACGCCACCACGGCATCAGGCGCGGCCAACGAAGAATTTGCGCCCATGGCAAACCAAGCCATTGCAACTAAAACCAAAATCGAGGGAGCTTTCATGACGGATTCAGGGTTTTGCAGCCAAGGCCCAGCCGTTGAACTTCAGCCATTCTTCGGCGCGACGCGGCCACTCCGCGGTGGGGCCGTATTTCGGATCCAAACTGTTGCCATGCGAACCTTGGGCGTAGACGTGCATCTCCGCGGGAACGCCCGCATCGCGCAAAGCTTGGTAGAGCTTCAGGGAATTTTCGACCGGGACCGACTTGTCGGCCATGGTCGCCACGATGAAAACCGGCGGCGTGTCTTTGCGGACTTGTTTGTTGATTGAGAGATGTTCGACTACATCTGGAGAAGGTTTCGAGCCGAGGAGGTATCCGCGCGAGCCCTGATGAACATGGGGTTCCTCCATCGTGACCACGGGGTAGACCAACAAGGCAAAATCCGGACGCGCGCTCGTCGCATCAATGGGATCAGCCGTCCGCCCAGCCGGATCTCCCACAAAGTCGCCGCACACGCAGCGAGGTGGCCGCCTGCGGAGGCTCCAAACACGCCAATGCGGTCGCCTTTGAGGCCAAACTCCTTTGCGCGCGAACGCACAATTCGAATAGCCCGCAACACATCGCGCAACGGGGCCGGGTGCAGCGTCTGCACGCTGTATTTAAGTATGAATACGGTGACGCCCAGCGAGGTGAAGAAACGTGTTTCCGGCCCGCCGTTTTCGCCGATGGTCAAGTGGTGGTAACCGCCGCCTGGGCAAAAAACGACCGCCGTGCCGTTCGGAGCTGCGGGAGCGTAAACCGTGAGCGACGGATTATGCACCGCCACAATTCGCTCGTTAGCCACTTCGTCTGGCCGCGGATCTATTTTATCAGGCCAGAGGTTGATAACAATCAGTTCGGCTCCGCGAATACTCAACGTCGCGACGAGCGAAACAGCCAGTAGAACGAGATGACTGACCCGGCTCATTTCTGGGCGATGGGTTTGAGATCAGAACCGAAGGTAGCCGTTTCTCCTGCGTTGAGCCGGATTTCCTGAACCGTTTTTCCGAACCGCAACCGGGCTTGATTTCCAAGCAGAGACTTCACTTTCACGTTGAGAATCTTCCCGTCCTTCCACGAAAAACTCAGCTCGAAGCCACCCCGCGCGCGAATTCCCGCAACCGCTCCTGTGGGCCAAGCGGACGGCAACGCCGGCAACAGCACGATTTCGTCCAGGTGGCTTTGCAGCAGCATTTCACAAATGGCGGCCGTCGCGGCGAAATTGCCATCGATCTGAAACGGCGGGTGCGCGTCGAACAAGTTGGCGTAAGTGCCGCCGCCCTTTGTCGACACGTTGTCGATTGTAGACGGAACGAATCGCAGCTGTTGCTGAAGCATCTTGAAGGCACGATCACCCTCCAGGAAGCGCGCCCAGAAAAGCGTTTTCCAACCGAGCGACCAGCCAGTTCCCTCGTCGCCGCGAAACTCCAACGATTTTTTGGCGGCCTCAAATAGTTGGGGTGTTTGCGGCCGAATCTCGTGGCCTGGAAAAACACCCCAAAGGTGCGACACGTGGCGGTGCGTGTTCTTCGGATCGTCGACATCCTGCATCCATTCCTGAAGCTGGCCATATTTGCCGATCTGGTTCGGCGCGATTTCCTCACGCAGCTTCCAGAGCTGCTTGGCAAAATCTGCGTCGATCTTGAGTGTCTCGGCCGCGGACGCAGTCGACGCGAACAACGCGCGGATAATCTGATGGTCCATCGTCGGCCCCATGACGAGCCCACCCTGCTCCGGCGAATTGGACGGTCCGCTGATCAAACGCCCTGTCTTCGGATCGCGCACGAGGTAATCCATGAAGAAGAGTGCCGCTTCCTTCATGATCGGATAGGCGCGTTTTTCGAGGAACGCTTCATCCCCGGTGAAAAGGTAATGCTCCCACAGGTGGCGGCAGAGCCAAGCGCCGCCGGTTGGCCATATGCCGTGGTTAGAGGCGTTAATTGGAGCGGTGCCACGCCACAGGTCGGTGTTGTGATGCAGAACCCAGCCTCGCGCACCGTAATGCGCACGCGCGGTTTCACGCCCGCTCACCACCAAATCGTCCAGCAGCGCCCAAAGCGGTTCATTGCACTCCGTCAAATTGGCCACCTCAGACGGCCAGTAGTTCATCTCCAGATTGATGTTGGTCGTGTATTTGCTGCCCCAGGACGGATTGGTTTTGTCGTTCCAGATTCCCTGCAGATTAGCGGGCTGATCTCCTGGCCGGCTACTGGCGATTAACAAATAACGACCATATTGGAACAAGAGCGCAGCAAGCGCGCTGTCCTTCGTTTTGTCGGCCGCTGCCATGCGCACGTCGGTTGGCTCTTGAGCGGTCGGTGAGATGCCCAGATCAAGCGCCGCTCGGCGGAAGAGCGCGCGATGGTCCGCTTGGTGGCGGGCAAGCAGGTCGTCGTAAGACCGTGACGAAGCGGCTTGCATCGTAGCGGTGGCTGCCGCTTCAGGATCGCCCGAAACGTCTTTGAAATTTTTGAAACTGGTCGCCGCAGTCACGAGCACTGTGGCGCGGTCTGCTTTCTCGACCACGATTCCGGCCGCCGTCGGTGTGACTGTTCCGCCGTCCGCCAAGACGCGGACCACCACGGCGAACTTCGTGCCGTCACCTTGAACGCGTCCGGTTACGATCACGCTTTTTTCGTCCAACACCCGAACATAGGTGCCGCCATGCGGGCACGCCATGCGCACGGCAAAATTCAGGCGAGCTGTATCGTTGGTACTGATACGGTGGACGAGAACTTGGTCGGGGAAGCTGGAAAACGCAGTGCGCATATACGCGACATCGCCGATACTGTAGCGCACGGTCGAAAGCGCTCCGTCCAACCTTAGTTCTCGCCGATAGTTGGTGACGGGAGATCCGCCTTTGAATTGGACCAACAGGTCGCCCAGCGGTTGATACGCTTCCTGATGAAGCGGCACACTCATGAATTCGCGCTTCGCCAGATCTTCCGCCTCTTTTTGTTTTCCTTCGAAAAGCAGCCGCCGCAATTCCGGCAATACCTTGACCGCTCCTTCGTGCTGATACGCGTGCGGGGCGCCGGTCCAAAGCGTATCATCGTTTAATTGCAGGCGCTCCTCGCCTACCCCGCCAAAGACCATCGCGCCCAAACGTCCGTTGCCGATGGGCAACGCTTCTGTCCAGGCATTTGCAGGCTGGCGATACCAGAGAGTTAAAGGATCCGCCGGAGCTGCGTCGGCCGACGCAGCCGGCGCAGGAGCCTTCGGTTCCTCGGCACCATCGAGCACATTGCGAAGCCAGGCGATCATTCGAGCGTCATGATCCTTTGAGAATTTTGTCCACTCCGTCAGGCGATGAGGCGCACCAGGAATGATGATCATGTCGCAACGAACACCGTTGGCGCGGAGTCGAGCCTGGAAATTCAGGGATTGCTGGAGCGGGACGGTTTTGTCGCCATCTCCCTGCAGGATCAAAAATGGCGGGTGGTTTTTTTTGCTTTGGATCTTATTGATAGGTGCGGTATCGCGGAGGATCTTTAACGCTTCCGGCGTGATCTCCTTTCCGAGTCCATGCAGGTTTTGCAGCGCCTGACTGATACCGCCGCGCGTGGGCAGCTCCTGTTCGAAATCCGTCACGGGCGCATAGCCGACCGCCGCCTGCACCCGCGTGTCGTCGGCCGTCTGCAAGGCGGCCAAAAGCGCCAGATGTCCGCCGGCAGAGTGGCCAAAAATGGCGATGCGCTTCGCGTCGCCTTTAAACTCGGCAGCGTGTGCTTTGACCCAACGGATCGCGGTCAGCACGTCGTCGAAACACGCCGGCCAGCGATGCGGCGGGGCCAAACGATAGTTGATCGAGAACCAGGTAAACTTCGCTTCCGCGAGCGGGCCGAACCATGGGCTGATGTCCGCACCGCTGTTGGGTTTCTCAGCGCCTTTCTTGTCGCCGCTGCCCCAACCGCCGCCATGAACTAAAATCGCAATCGGAAAGGGACCGTCGCCATCGGGCACGTTCACATCGAGCAAGAGCGGTACGTCGCCCGCGCGGCCATATTCGATATCGGTCTTAAACTCGCCGCGCGCGGCAACGAGGCCTGCTAACGCAAAAACAAAAAAAGGAAGCAGTCGTTTCATGGGTATCAAGACTGACGTCCCAGACGCGGCACAAGTATCTGGATTGCGAGCAGCGATACGAGGTACATGCCAGCATAATAGGCAAAGACGAAGACGTAGCTCCCAGTTTTCTGCACAATGAGTCCTGTGACCGCGCTCATGACGGCCGCCATCAGATAAGAAACGAAACCGCCAAGGCCCACGACCGAGCTGATTGTTTCCTTCGGCATGGTGTCGCCGACCACGCTGAACAAATTAGCCGACCAGCCTTGGTGGGCCGACCCGGCCAATCCCACAATGAGGACCGCCAGCCATGCCGAACCGGCAAACGGAGCCAAGCAGACTGGCAGCACGCAGACCGCGCAGATCAGCAGAGCCAGCTTGCGAGATTTGTTTACCGTCCAGCCTTGGGCCATCAACCGCGCTGTCATCCAGCCACCCGCGATACCGCCGACTGCAGCGAGCAGGTAAAAAGCGGCCGTGCACCAAGTCATCTCGCCGAAGCTTAGTTTGAAATTCTTCTGCAAGAAATCCGGCAGAAAAAATCCGTAGAACGGCCAGGCCGGACCAGCCAAAATGCCCGCGATCAAGTAAGCCCATACCGCACGGAAACCCAGGAGCTTGAGCCAAGGCACTTTCACGGCGACCGGGGCGGGCGCCTGGTCGGCCTTGATGTATTTCAACTCCTCAGCGGAAAGCCGTGGATGCTTCTCCGGCGATTCGTAGAGCCAAATCCATGCGATTAGCCAAACAAAACCGGTACAGCCCGTGACGTAGAACGTCGTTACCCACCCCCACTGCTCGTTGAGCCAGCGAACCGCGATCGGGCAAAGAATCGCGCCCACGTTCGTGCCGGCGTTAAACCAGCCCGTTGCCAGCGCACGTTCTTTCACGGGGAACCACTCTGCCACCGTCTTGATCGCGGCGGGGAAATTGCCGCCTTCCGTCAGGCCCAACGCCAAGCGCGCGCCGATAAAACCAAAAGCCGTCAGCGGCGCGGCAAAGGTCGCCATGATCAACGCCTTTTCCGACCAGCTAAACCACGGATATCGGAAAGAAACATGCGCCTGCACGTCCAACAGGCTGCAAAGGCCGTGTGCGCACGCCGCCAGGCTCCAGAGAAACACGAACCACGGCAGCGCCTTCTTCACACCAAAACGGTCGACCAATCGTCCGCCCAAAAGATAACCAAACGCGTAAGCAAAGTTGAACGCCGCTGTGATGTAACCGTAATCGACGTCGCTCCACCCGAGCTTTTCACTCAGCGGACCCTTGAGAATACCGACGACGTTCCGATCGATGTAGTTTACAGCGACTGAAAAAAACAGGAGGGAGCAGACGACCCACCGGAATTTTCCGCCGGGGTTGTTAGAAGCTTGGGTAGTTGGAGCTGCAGGAACGGCACTCATTGGTCGACATTATGGGGAGCAAACGGGGCGTCTCGGACGCGAAAGAGCATCCGATTAAGGACACGAGTGCGGTCATCACAAGGCGCATTTTTCACCACAGCAACGCGGCCTTTGCGCACATCGTTGAGCACCCTGACAACGGCTTCAATTTCGGCCCTTAGAGCGGCGCCAAAAGCGTCCGGCCGTCCCGCCAATCGCCGGTTAAAAGGACTTCGTGCGGATCCGCGGGGATTCCCCGTTCGGATCGATGCAAAAGCCCGACGAGCATTTCGACGGCCAGAGCGCCGAGTTTTTCCGCGCTGCCATTAACCCCGGCATGCCCATACTCTGGGTGGTCATTCACCAAGGTCGCTAGTCCGATGTCGTCAGGAACTTTCACCGCGATGCCGTCGAGCCATCGAATAACCGGTTGAGCGTGGGTCACCAGAAGCGCGTCGGGTTTTTCGTGTTTGAACCAGTTCTGAAAAGACCGCGCCGGATCCCTCGCTTCTTCAAAGAAAAAAGGCACCGGGCGATCATCCCTCGCAATTCTGAGCTGCTGCTGCAGGTAAGCCCCTAACCAACGCTCACCGACACGCGGGCTGTCGTTCGCGTCGGAAAAAACAAAGCCGATCCGCTTGTAGCCGCGCTGAATCAACTGCTCCATCGCTTCGGCCGCGCTCGAATAATAATCCTCGGCAACACGATGCAGCACCGGGTTCCGGAGCGTCATGCCAAGCGCCACACACGAAAACTTCTCCCACGGCAAAACGAGATCCTGCTCGCCGGGCGGCAAACGTCCAATGAGCAGACCGTGAATTCCACGCGCCAAAAGGATTTCGCCGAACCGCTCCGGCGTCATCCCCTTCTCGCGCAGCCAAAAATGCTCAAGCTTGTAACCGAGCTCCTGCGCACGCTCCACCGCACCGGGGAAATAGTCCGGCCGATCGTGATACTGGGGCTTCCATCCGTAGCGCGTGGGATAGTTGGTGACGTAAGCCAAAACCAAATGACCCGACGTACGACCCGTGCGCCGCGACTGCATCAATGCTGCAACCAACGGGTTCACCTGATAGCCCATCTTGTCGGCCGCAGCCTTCACCTGCTTGCGCACTTCTTCGGAAATCCGCGGATGATCACGCAAAGCCAACGAAACGGTCGACGGATGAACGCCGAGCTTTTTAGCGATGTCTTTCAGGTTGGGTTTGGAGGGCATGGGGTAGCTGGATGCAGAGCGATCATCTTTCCGCACCCGACCGGCTGGTGCGCATCTTTTCCCGATAGGAGTAAGGTGTGTGGCCGGTTTCGCGACGAAAAGCAGTACTGAGATAACTAGCGTTCAGAAAGCCTGCAAGTTCCGCGATCACCGCGATCGAGAGGTCGCTGTCGATCAAAAGGTTTTTTGCACGTTCGATGCGTTTGTTGACGATGTGCTGGTGCGGCGAATGCCCCAGCAGCGTTTTGAAGCGCTTATCGAAGAGCGTTCGCGAGACCGGCACCGCACGCAGTACGTCGCTGACATCGATCCCTTCGCAGGCGTGTTCGTCGATATAGCGCAGTGCGGAGGCAATTTTCGGATCGGCCACCGCCGACGAATCCGTGGACTGACGCTCCACCACCCGGATTGGCTCGATATACCGCGTTTGGGAAAAAGTTTTTTGCCCGCGCATCAACGCCGAGAGTTGCGCCGCGGCTTCGTAGCCCGTCAGCCGCGCGTTGGGAAGGACGCTCGTCAGCGGCGGATTACAGAGATGACAGAGCACTTCGTCGTCATCCACGCCGATCACCGCCACTTCATCGGGCACCGACAATCCGCAAAGTTGACACGCCTCGAGCACCTGGAGCGCGCGGTTGTCGTAACACGCAAAAACTCCCACGGGACGAGGCAGCAACCTCAGCCATCGTGCAATGCTGCGCAGCTCAGAATCCGAACCTTGGCTGTCCGGCCCCGCTCCTGTTTCTTTGTAGATACGAGCAGGTTTTCCTTCCGCGCTCATGAGGCGTCGAAACTCGTCCGCGCGCTGCCGCGACCAGATGAAACGCTTATCGCCAATAAAGGCCACGTGCCGGAGCCCTTTGCCTTTAAGGTGCGCAACGGCCATTCGCGTCACGGCGGCGTTATCGATGCTGACCCGCGGAAACTCAGATTTGGGCCGGTCTGCGCTGACATCCACGACGGGGATTTTCGCACGTCGGAGCACCGCAGCAGCCTGTGTCGAATCAACGCGCGCAATAATGCCGTCGCCCTCCCAATCAGTCAGCCAACCGGGCAGCTGCGCTCGGCGGGCTTGCTCGGTAAAGCGGATCGACCACTTCTCGTCGCTTTTCTGGACCCAATCGCGCACTCCGTACAACAAGTCGCGGCCGTATCGATTCGAAGTCTCGATCAACAGCGCGACTTTGTAGACAGTGGACACGAGAGGTAGGCCAGCGCATCCCGGCCAGGCCGTCAGCGTCGAGCAAAAACCGGACGAAGCGTCAGGCTAAGGTCGTCCTGCAAGGCCTGGAGTTTTTTGTAGGTCGCGTGCGCCGCCTTGTCGGGTTTGCAGCGTGTGTCCTCGTCAACGGCGACGAACTTGCGCGTCAGATCTTTCAGCGACGTCTTTAGGCCCGCCGCTCGATCAGCACACCACGCGGCTTGCAACGCGCCACCGAGCGCTGCGCCTTCGTCCTCCTTCATCGCAACGACCGGCACGCCAAAAACGTCGGCCGCGATCTGCCGCCAGACCGGCGTCTTCATACCGCCGCCCGTAACACGAATTTCCTTCGGTTTGATGCCAAGAGCCCGCAGCCGCAATAGGCCGTAGTTCATTCCAAGCGTCGCGCCTTCCATCGCCGCGCGGAGAAAATGGCCAGGCGTAAACGTGCGACGATTCAGACCGAACAAATTGCCAGTACCATTTGGAACCGACGGCGTGCGCTCGCCTTCGAAGTACGGCAGCAACACCAAGCCGTCTGCGCCCGGAGGCGTTTTGAGAACTTCTTCGTCGTACTGACGCAAATCGCGCCCGAGCAGCCCGCGCATCATCTCAGTCGCCGTCGTAACATTCATCGTGCACAAGAGCGGCAGCCATGCGCCCGTCGAATCGCAGAAGGCAGCGATTTCACCCGCCGGATCGACGACAGGATTTTTGCTGTAAGCGTAAATGGTTCCGCTCGTGCCGAAGCTCGCGCTGACGATGCCGGCCTCGACGTTGCCCGTGCCAATCGCGCCCATCATGTTGTCGCCGCCACCCGCGCTCACCAGAACATTCGGGCTGAGCCCAAAACGCACCGAGATCGACTGGCGAATCCTCCCCGCGGGCTGATGTGCTTCGATCAAATCGGGGAGCATTTTCTCGAGCCCGGCATCGATTGCTTTAACCGCTTCTTTGCTCCAAATACGTTTGCGCACATCAAGCAACGCCGTACCCGAGGCATCGCCGTGCTCCATCACGTAGTTGCCCGTCAAATACCAGTTCAGGTAATCGTGCGGCAGGAGAACGTGGGAGAGTTTCTTGAAATTCTTCGGCTCGTTCCGCTTTAACCACAGGATCTTCGGCGCCGTAAAGCCCGGCAGGAAACGCAGGCCGGTCTTCTTTAGCACGGCTTTTTCGCCGCCTAATTTCTTCGTGAGGATCTCGCATTCCTCGAAGGTGGAGGTGTCATTCCAAAGTTTAGCCGGGCGAATCACGTTGCCGTCAGCGTCGAGCGGGACGAAACCGTGCTGCTGGCCGGAAATGCCGATCGCAGCGACTTTGGAGCGGTCGACTTGGTCGAGCAGTCCGTCCAAAACCTTTTCCAGAGCTTCGGTCCAGTCGGAGGGATTCTGCTCGGAATGCCCCGCGGGCAAACCGCTGATCAAGCTGTGCGAGGCCCGCGCCGTGGCGAGTGTTTCGCCCGTTTCGCGATCCAGAATAATGCCTTTGGTGCCTTGGGTTCCGCAATCGATGCCGATAAAGAGACTCATGTTGAGCAGGGATGAAGAAGAGTTGGGGGAATGGCGCCGTGAGCGGCGCTTTGAAGCAGCTTGGGTATTTGGGATTTGCAGGCAACGAGTGTGTTAAAAATCAAAAAAGAAAAAGCAAGAATTCGATAGTTAGCGACGCGCGGGAGTGGTATTCTCGACGCTTCCCCAAACCCGCTTATGGCAAAAAACGAAACTCATTTCCCAAATATCGGCACCATCGCCTACGAAGGCCCGCGCACTGAAAACGCCCTCGCCTTCCGCCATTACAATCCGTCCGAGGTCATCGACGGCAAAACGATGAAGGAGCACATGCGCTTCTCCATCGCTTATTGGCACGCCTTCCGCGGAGTCGGCTCCGACCCGTTCGGCCCCGGCACCATCGTTCGCCCTTGGGAATCCGGCAAAGACGCCATTTCCGTTGCGAAGAAGCGCATGGATGCCGCCTTCGAATTTTTCACCAAGATCGAATCGCCGTTCTGGTGCTTCCACGACCGCGACATCGCACCCGAAGGCGCCACGCTCGCACAGTCGAACAAGAATCTCGACGAACTGGTTGCCCACGCCAAGAAGCTCCAAAAAGCCACCGGCGTAAAACTCCTCTGGGGCACCGCCAATCTCTTTTCCAACCCGCGCTACATGTGCGGCGCCTCGACCAATCCCGACGCTCACGTTTTCGCCTACGCCGCGGCCCAGGTGAAGAAAGCTCTGGAAGTCACGCAGGAACTCGGCGGCGAAAATTACGTGTTCTGGGGTGGTCGCGAAGGTTACGAAACCCTGCTCAACACCAATCTGAAGCGTGAGCAGGACCACTTGGCTGCCTTCATGCACATGGCGGTGGATTACGCCAAGGCAATCGGTTTCAAAGGCCAGTTCCTCATCGAACCAAAACCGAAGGAGCCCACCAAACACCAGTACGACTTCGATGTCGCCAGCGGCATCGCGTTCCTCCGTACCTACGGCCTCGACAAATACTTCAAGTTCAACATCGAGACGAACCACGCCACGCTCGCGGGCCACACGTTCCAGCACGAGATCGAAGTCGCCGCCTCTGCCAAGATGCTCGGCTCGATCGATGCGAACACCGGTGACCTGCTCCTTGGCTGGGATACCGACCAATTCAACACCGACGTCAAAGAGCTCACGCTCGCGATGGTCTCGATCCTACGCGCCGGCGGCCTCGGCACCGGCGGTTTCAACTTCGACGCCAAGCTCCGCCGTCCCTCTATCGATGCTGAGGATCTCTTCCTCGCACACATCGGCGGCATGGACAGCTACGCGGCGGCTTTCAAGCTCGCCCGCCGCATCCTCGAGGAAGGCAAATTCGAAAAATTCGTGGCCGACCGCTATTCGAGCTACGATTCCGGCTTCGGCAAAGACATCGAGAAGCGCAAAATCGGCTTCAAAGAACTCGAGAAGCTCGTCCTCACGAAACTCGGTGAACCCACTCCGAAGAGCGGCAAGCAGGAGAAGCTCGAGAATCTGCTCAATACCTACCTGTACTGAGTCGTCGTAATAAAACCATCTGCTTTCAAAGCGCCGTGCGATTTCGCCGGCGCTTTTTTTTGGCCGGAATCCTTCGTTACCCCTCATGGCTCCGGTCCCCGTCCGCCCCTCGCCGCACCCGCTTAACCGCCTCGTTCGTAAGTCAACCGCGCGAATAACCGGCCGCACTCCAGCTCAGGCTTCGCGCTCCGGTCATCCGTTTGTCCTTTTTATAAAGACAAATTGTCCGGGTTAGAAGCCGTGACCGGAAAAGCTTAAGGGGCCAGCGGCTCTAGTAGAGAAGTTTTAGGGTGTTTTTCTGAAGCTGAGTAACTTGGTTGACTCAGCTTCGTCTTGCAGCAAAGACACGTGTCCTCCCCTTAAGCTTTCTTATGCGCTTCCCCTCCTTGCTCCTCGCGTGTGGCGTTTCACTTTCGTTGGCGACGAGCGCGCTCGTTCGCGCGCAAACTATCCCCGCCAAACCAGAAACCGGCCTGCTCTTCTATCTTTCCGGCGACAACGGAACGATGCCCGACTTTTCCGCTGCGGGCACCAAAGAACCCAATTTTCAGCGCGAAATCACTTTGATCAAAGATGGTGCGCGCGGCGCTGCCCTCAGTTGCGGTAACACCCAGCTGCTCTCGTACACCGCGCCGGGAAACATCTTTGCCCAACGCGGCACCTTGTCCCTGTTCTGGCGCTCGCGCTATCCGGTGGGCCCCACCCAATTCCCCATCTTCCGGGTCGCCTACGCCGACCATTCCTCCTGGGATATGGTTTGGCTGCGCATCGACTACAACGGCCACGGTTTCGACGCCTTCGTGACCGACATCAATCTCGCCCGCGTGCGTGTCTCCATTCCAATCGATCCGTTTCCAAAGCCGAATGAATGGACGCACCTCGCGATATCGTGGGATGAGAACTTTGGAATTCGTTTCTACGTGAACGGCAAGCTCGCCGCCGAACAAAAAAGCTCGGCGCGCTTTGACGTCGCGCTCGATCAGTTTGGGCCGCATTCCCGAATCATCAGCCCGCACCAAGTTCAAAGTGACTACAACTTTGTGCGCGGTGGCGATATCGACGAGTTGCGCATCTATGATCGCGCGCTTTCCCGCGAAAACATCGCTTCCCTGGCGAAAGGTGACGCACCGGCTAACGTCGCACCCCTCGCGTCCCGCAATCTCGCCGACACCGCCACTCGCCAGGAATGGGCGTTCCGCTACGGATGGAATCGTCCTGACGACCTCCCGCCACAGCTCCCCAACCAATTCACATCCATTCGCAAAGTTGAAATCCACGACGCCTACGACCTGAAGCGCTGGTGGTGGAAAGCCTGCGACGGCATCCGTGAAACCACCTGGCCCGGCGTGTACAACCGTTCGCGAATTCCCGGACGCAACGACTATTTTCAGCTCCCCGATTGGGATTGTTACGTCGAGTCTGGCAAATCGATCGAGTTTCACCTGCCCGCCGAACCGATCAATCACATCGAGGTCTCCGGCGGAGCCTTTGGCGCTTTCGACTTGGTTGGCACCGAGGGCAAGCGTACCGAGGCAGCCCATCTCTTCGACCGCCCGCGCAATCAGGAAAAGATCGTCAACTCGCTGGCCACGCCTGTGACGGGCGGTGCCCTGCGCTTCACGAATGTTGAGCAGGAGACTCCGATCGGCGAGCTTTCCGCCTATAACGTGACTGAGGGCAAAGAGCCGGTCGGCCAGCCTACGCTTTCCTACCACATTGCCTACCGCCAGCCCAACGATCCGTCGTTGCGCACGCTGGTGAACTTCATCAACGGACGATACCCGGTCGACGAACGCGCCACGCTCATGATGGTCCCGGATTCCGAGCCCATCCCGCCAGGCGCCGTTCCAACACTCCCCGGCCTGCCACTGCTGCACGTTCTCATTCCCACCACCTCGTCCGATCCTGCGTACGTCCTCGATAACATCGACGGCGCCCTCGACGGCATCGCGCTGAACATGCCGGAGGTCGGCTACGACAAGCCTGTCTCGTTCAACATCCAGGTGAAGGACCCCCTTTGGCCTTTGCGCAACATGTTAGACTTCACCTACACGGTGCAGCCCCACACGCACGCGCCCACCCTCTGGCTCGATCTTCGCGACCGCATTCTGCCCGCAGGCAAGCCGCTTTACCTCACCATCGCAGCCTCCGAACAAATCAATCCCGCCGGCTTGGCGCCGACTATCCGCCTCGTCTTCAAACCAAAGAAGGACGGTATCGCCGAACATTCCATAGACCGCTTCACCCAGGTTCGCGACGCCTATGCGATGTTCGTCGAAGAGCGGCCCGGGGTAAAAAAATACGCCATGTTCAATCGCATCGAAGGCGACCTAAGCGACCTGATGCGCGTCAACCCGAACCATGTTCCAGGTCGCAATTACGCCGCTGTCTTCCTGAACGACTGGCCGCAGCCTCCTTTTGCGATGCCAAAGCCACCGGCAGGAATCCCGGCTTGGGCCTTTAATCAGGTTCAGTTGCTCGATCGTGTCGACCGATTCGTCGAATACTACATCGACAAACGTCAGGTTCCGTACGGCGATTTCGGCGGCGGCATCTCCGACGATACCGACCTCCTTAATCTGTGGCCACCCGTTGCGCTGATGGGCTTCAAGCCCGACAAGGTGCGCGCCTCGCTCAACGCTCTGCTCGATGCATCGTTTAAAAACGGCATGTGGACCGACGGCCTTAGCACGATCCAAACCGACGAACTCCACAGCTACGAGGAAGGAATCAATTGTTTGGGACAAAACTTGATCCTCGACTTCGGCAATCCCAAACAGATCGAACGCGCGATGGACACCTCCCGCGGTATCGAACGCCTCACAGCCGTCAATTCCGCCGGCCACCGCCACGTACGCTCCTCCTACTACAACGGCGCGAAATTCGCCACCGACGAACCATGGGGCTGGACTAAAGCATACTCACACCTCGTGCTGCAGACTCCCGAACTACTCACCGATTATAACGGCAACCCACGCGCCAAACAGCTCGTTCTGGAGGTCACGGACGGCCTCCTCGCTCATCGCCATCAGAACGCAGAGGGCCAGTTCCGCATCTCGTCGGCGATTCGTTTTTCCACCGACGAAGAAGTGACGGCCACACGTGGCTGGTTCCCCTGGCCGCTGTTCTGGAATGCGTGGCAGTGGACCGGAGACAAGAAATACCTCACGCCCATTTTTGATCTCGGTACGGGAGGCCTTACGCAGTTGAACCCGAACGCGCTCGATCTTCTGGATCTCCGGAAAACTTGGGGGCCAAAACTGCTCGACGCAAAAACCACCGGAATGCGTGAGACTCGCGCCGATTCGAGCACTCGTAAAATGTCCCGCGAAGCTCTTTACCGTGGTTCGGCAGGCGTGGCTCATTTTACCTGGCAGCTAACCGGCGACAAATCGCGCCTCGCGGATCTTTACGAGGCTCAATGCGAGGAAGTCGACCTGCTCGACTACATCAATACCGAAGGCAGCCTCTGGATCGATCGCGTCGGCGTTCCTACTGTTGAACTCCAGCGCGCCCGCCTTGGCGGTGTCGCCTTGGTCCGCAACAGCACGTTCCCCGGCCACGCCGTCAGCTGGCGTTTTGCCGCACCTGCAACCGACAAGAGCGTCGCCATTCTCATTCCTGACGCGACCCGTCAGCATTTAACCGTGCTCGCCTACAATCTCGAAGAGAAACCGGTGCATGCCACGATGACAGGTTGGAACATCGATCCAGGAACTTGGGAAATCACTCAAGGCATAGACGCAAATGACGACGACAAAGCCGATGGCCAAGTCACCCCACGCACGGTGGTGTTCGAACGGTCCAGCTCTCTCGAGTTCACCTTTCCGCCACGAAGCACGACGGTGTTGACCTTGAACCTAAAAGAGCCGGGCACGCCTTACTGGCAGCGACCGGACCTCGGTATTTCTCGAGATGATGTCGAAGTAAGCGGCAACAAAATCAAAGTCCGCGTCCACAGCGTCGGTTCGGTTGCTGCACCTGGCGCGACGATCGTCGTACGCGAAAAGTCGGGAAATATCGTCGGCTCCGCCCAGCTTCAGCCCCTCGCGGCTCCCACGGACCTCTCTCCCAAAACCGAGGACGCCGTGATCACGTTGCCCGAAAATACGAACCTTTCAGGTGCCACCGTCGAGATCGATCCCGATCACCACCTCACCGAAATCACGCAATCCAACAACGCAGTCAGCTTTTGACGTTCGGGGAGAATATAACTGCATCTCGCAATCTTCCTTCGCACACATTTACGAGGGAAGATTGGGAGTAGCCTTTCGCTTGAGGTTCTTCGCGAAGAACACGAAGAAAACGAATGTCGTGAGAGTGAAAAATGCGACAGAAGCATCACGTGCCAAGAGAACCAAGGGAGGCCACCTTGGGTTTCCGATAAAGTCCCAAGGTCCAAGCAACCACGGGTCGCCGCATAAAAACCAATACAAGAAGTAAATATATGAGCTCGCAACCAGCACCGCGGGCAAATAAAAGCCGACTGGCAAAAGAAACCATAACGGCATCGACCAAAGTAAATACTGGAAGGCCCATTGTGGTGAGAAGGCGTAAACTGCACCATAAGCTGCAGCCAAAGTTACGCCGATTCCGACGCCCGTCCTCTGCGCTTTGCGCATGATCGCGAAAACAGCAATAACCACATAAGCGATCATCTGCCCGCGACCAAGCACAGCGGCAATACATGCAGTGATCGGATCCGACCATCCGCCCACTGCCGCATAAATCCTAGCGAAAACGTTAATCAGCCCCCAGATCAGCGTACCGTTGGTAGAATGCAGCATTTGGCCGCGGTAACCAAATACATTCCGCCAAACCACGGAGAAGTCCGACATCATAGCCGGTAAAAACGCGACCATCGCGGTGGCCCCAACCGCCACGAGAAATTGGAACCGGCGCTTCCACCACGCCGCAGCGAAAAACAAAACAGGGATCGCGAGCATTCCTGGCAATTTAATCCACAGCCCCAACCCAAGTGCCACACCGGCGGCTATAGGCCGATCTTTTGAAAGCAGCACTATGCTCAGCAAAACGGAAAAGCCCACAACGTTGTCTGTATTCCCGTGGTAAGCGCTCAGAATCAATACTGCCGGGTTCAACCAATAACACGCTCCCGCTAAAAAGCGCATTGGACGATCTCTCAAAAGATACAGGAGCAACAGGAGTATTCCCACGTCGAGAGCAGCAAAAGGCGCGCGCAATAATATGGAAAACGGCACCCCAAACCATTCGCTATAAGAAAATAGGCTGGAGATCAAAACACACGCCACCGGAGGGTGATTGGCTAACGGGTTTGCCCGGTAATACCCCATCAACCCAAGCTCATGGATCCCCATCGCGTGATCCCGCCAAATGCCGACGTCGTACGTACCTGAAGTAAATACCACAAGATAGCCCCGGATCAAAAGACCGATCGCAAACGCGGCCCAAAACGCATACCGCGGAAACCATTTGGCATCAACAGCGGGGTTGCCCAAAAAGGCTTCCTTCAGAAAAAATCTAGCCTTCATCCACAGCCGTTCCAATCGAGAGCACGGCGAAAAGTTGGGGACGACTACGTTGTCAGCCATTGGTCAAAGGAAGCGAAGGAGACGGGCGGTTGTATCAAATAGCACCTCTTTCTGTTCCGGCTCATCAAAACGAATTTCCGTAGTTCGGCCGAGCATTGAACCAAGTCGAGCACAGTCCTCCGTCCGCGGATACACATTCAGCGGATAATCGGAACCGTAGAGTACGTGATCGGGCCCCACGATGGTCATCATTTCCCGGAAAACTGAGTTGTCGTACAACAGCGGCGACGCCGCGGTATCGTAATAGAGGTTTTCCATAGTTCGAGCCTCCGCCCCGAGCACAATATCCAGCGGGAGTCGCGCCCCCCAATGCGCAAGAATGAAATTCGTTCGGGGAAACTCCCGCGCCATTGTGATGAAATCAACCAGCGGCGTCTCCACCTTCCCGATGTAGGCTTTGCTGAGTGGTTCGGTGACGTGGAGGTTGACCGGGAGATGGAGTTCGCCCGCCAGCCCAAGCGCCTTCCGCCACACCCGATCGTCGATGGCCACGTGCTGCGAGTGTGGAGACAATTCCCCCAGTCCGCAGAATCCTGCACTCTTCGCCCACCGTATCTCGTCACACACGATCTTTTCTCCCGCGCCGGCGTGAAAGGTCCCAAACGCCAGAAGTCTGTCCGGATGAGCACGGATACATTTCTCGTAGAAACGATTCTGCTCAACACAGGTGTCGTGCTTTTCCCAATACCAGCCTTGCAGCACAACGCGCTCGATGCCCCCTTCGTCCATCTGACGCAAGAGTTCGTCCAGGCTCGGAAATGCCTGCACCGGTTTTCCATTTTTCCGAACCCGCGTACAGAGGGTCGCCCAATGACGCTCGCCACGTTCTTCAGCCCAGCGCGCCGGCGCAGCATTCGCTTCGGGCGGGTACAGGTGAACGTGGGCATCGATGATGCGCATGGCGCGTTCAAACTAGACGGATCGTGTCTTCTCTATCGACGGCAAAATCGAAGAAGGCGGACACAGCGGTCACTTCCCTTCGTAAATACGCCGGTCGAACTCCTCGCCTTTCATGTCGCGGAAGACGAGCTCAACACGCACGCCGCTTTGCGCCAGCTGGGCAATCGGCGTACGCGAAATGCTCTGGCGAATGGTCGGCTGCACATTGTTCTTCCATTCCTTGAAATCGATTTCGCGGCGGAGCCAGGTGGGCATCGAGAAGTTGATGCGAATGCCTTCGCCCGGCAGCACTTCCGCCCCGTCCAGCTGCGCACCGCCAGGTAAAAGAACGTGCCCCATTCGGTTTAGATCAGACGCGACCAGAGCCGAGCGTTTGTCATCCACAATCTGCTTCATTCTGCGGAACCCCGGAAGAGCGATGAGCAGCAGAACCACCGGCACGAGGCAGCACACCAGCCCTTTCCAAAGGAGCTTCTGCCGACCGAACTTTCTGATACCAACCAAGGCTGCAATCCCAGCTAGGATTGCGAGCGTACCGAGTGACAGCGGCACATAGGCCATCCCCACACGTACAGCTCGGCTGGCCGACTTAAAGAGCGGCAGACCCAACACCCAAAACAGCCAAGCACTGACCAGCAAGATCAGTCCGAGATTCGCGGCTTTGTGAAAAACACTGGAGCGTTGCTGAGTGGGTTGGATTTCGGTGGTTGTGCTCGACATACCCTAAAAGACCGAATCGCCAATTCAGACGATTTCAAGCCCGCTAATTCGCCTAACGCAGGTTGTTGGCAGTGCGTGCCGCACCGAAAGCTGGGTACACGAACGTGATTCTCGCAGGATCACCGAACTATTTTTCTCCTCACCGTAATAAAACGTGAGGTGAAACGTTATCTCTTTGAAAGCACCGTAACCTCAACCCCTCGGTCTTATGAATAACAACTACTCGGAACTGGCGACGGTGAGCCGGAAGAGAGCCACAGTTCAGATCATTCCGTTGATTGACGTCGTTTTCTTCCTCCTCGCTACGTTCGTACTTTTCACACTCATGCTGAACAAAATCCTTTCCGTACCGGTGACTTTACCGGTGGCGAATGGACAGGGAGAAAAATCGTCGGTCGTATTGCAGGTGTCCGACGCAGGTGTCTTTTGGGACGGTGAACTGATCACGGACAAGGAACTGGGCCCAAGACTCGGCGAATACGTTAAAACTACACCCAACCCGCGCGTTCTCCTCGCAGGCGACGATAAAGCCAAATACGGCCAGACCGTCGCGGTCCTAGACACCGTGCGCAAAGCCGGCATCGTCGAGGTTTGCGTCGAAACAATCCATCGATCAACCGGCAAGTAGGACGGTTGGCCTCTCAGAAAGTCGCTGTTCAGAGCGTCGCGGCGAACTTCTCGAAACGCTTCAACACGCGCTCGCGGCCGAGCACGCGCATCATGCCCGTGATGCTCGGCCCAACGTTGGTTCCGGACAGCGCGAGCCGCGCTACGGCCTGATAATCGCCAAAGCCCAAACCTTTTGACTCCGCCAAGCCTTTCAGCGCTGCCTCGATCGCCGCGTCGTTGGAAAGGTCCATCGTGCGGGCAAGTTCGCTTAGTTCGGCAAGTCGAACCTTAGGTTCGCCTTTGCCCAAGACCTTGGCGCGGACTTTGTCATCGATCGCAAAATCTTCTGTGAAGAAATATTTGGTGTAAGCCGGCAGTTCTTCGATGCCTTTGATCTTGGGATGCGAGAGCTCGATCACCGCACGGAAGTACGCGTCGTCCGGCCAGCCGGCCGCGAAGACGTTGTTCTTTTCAAAGTATTCGCGCGCCAGCTTCAGGAACTTGTCCTCGGGAAGCGCGAGCAAATACGCCATGTTCATGTGCGCGAGTTTCTTGTCGTCGAAGCGAGCGTTGCTCTGGTTCACGCCCGGCAAATCGAAGAGGCGGATGATTTCCTCGATCGGCATCTTCTCGCGATCATCGCCGGGATTCCAGCCGAGCAAGGAGAGGAAGTTGACCAGCGCCTCCGGCAGGTATCCGCGGCGTTGATACTCCTCGACCAAGGCGCCTTGGTCGCGCTTCGACATTTTGCCGGGGCCGTTTTGTTTTAGAATGAGCGGGATGTGCGCAAACTTCGGTACAGGCACGCCGAAGGCTTTGAAGAGCTCGACGTGTTTGGAGGTGTTGGATAGATGGTCTTCGCCGCGGATCACATGCGTGATCTTCATCGCAATGTCGTCGACGACGTTCACGAAGTGAAACACCGGGCTGCCATCCGAACGGATGATGACGAAGTCCTCGTCTTCGGTGCGCTCGACGCGTCCGCGGATTTGATCGTCAATGATGGCTGGTGTGTTTTTGACCTTGGTGACGGTCTTTTTTCGATGCTCGTCGAAAACTTCGTAGCGGTCACCGAGAAGCTTGAAGTAGATCGCGCCCTCTTTCTCGTAGGTGCGGCCGGCAGCTTTTAGTTTTTCCAGATATTCGTTGTAAACGTGATCGCGCTCGCTTTGGCGGTACGGACCGAAATCGCCGCCCTTGTGCGGACCCTCGTCCCAATCCATGCCGAGCCACCGCAGGCTGTCATAGATCACGTTGAGAAACGCCTCGCTGTTGCGTTCCTTGTCCGTGTCTTCGATGCGAAGGATAAACGTGCCGCCGGTGTGGCGGGCGTAAAGCCAGTTGAACAACGCCGTGCGGGCGCTGCCGATATGAAAGAAACCGGTTGGGCTGGGAGCGAAACGAACGCGAACTTGGGACATGTTGAAAAAATTTCCCGACAAGCGCGACGCCTGCGGGACGTTCAGCAAGAAAGAACCGGCCCGCGGTGTCAAAGCCTCGTATGGCGGCATCGTGAGCCACGCTCATAGCAAATTTGAAAACAGGGCAGCTCTCAGCCAAGGTGTTCGCGTGATTTCCGCCAATGCCTCCCGTAAAGTCGTGAAATCGGTCGCTTTCTTCGAAGCGGCCAAGGGCATCATCGTGCTGCTCGCCGGCTTCGGCTTTCTGTCTTTGTTGCATCGCGATCTGCATGCGTTGGCGATCGCGCTCGTCGGCCGACTGCATCTCGACGCGACGCACCGGTTTCCGAGCAAATTCATTGAAATAGCCACCCACACGACCGACTCGCGGCTATGGTTTATCGCGTCGCTCAGCTTTCTTTATGCGCTGTTTCGCTTCGTCGAAGCTTACGGCCTGTGGTTCAGCCGTACGTGGGCGGAGTGGTTGGCCCTCGTGAGTGGCGCCGCGTATTTGCCGATCGAGATTTTCGAACTGCTCCGTCGCGTAACGTGGACACGCGCGCTGGCGCTGGTCGCAAATCTGATCGTCGTCGTCGCGATCGCAATGGTCGTCTGGCGCAACCGACGCGTCGCCAAAAACCCCGTGCAATAAATACGAGCCTCACATGCCGCCCACCCCCATTTTCGATCCGCCCGAACTCGTTGCGAACTTCGAAACAGAAGCCCAGAAAAACCGTTTTCAAGTGGAGCGATTCGGCGAAATCGCAGGCTGTCCGTTGATCGCGCTCACCAAGCGAACTCCCGGGCCACGTCCGCGAATCTATTTGTCTGCCGGTATCCACGGCGACGAGCCCGCTCCGCCTTTGGCGCTACTGCGGTTGCTTGAACAGGGATTTTTCGACGTACGCGCCGTTTGGTTCATTTGCCCGCTCCTGAACCCTGCGGGATTTTTGCGACGCACACGCGAAAACGCCAGCGGCCTGGACCTGAATCGCGACTATAAAATGGCGAAGTCGGCCGAGATTATTGCCCATATCCGCTGGTTCGAGTCACAGCCGAATTTCGACTTGGGCTTATGCCTCCATGAAGACTGGGAAGCCACCGGCACGTATTTGTACGAGCTCAATCCGAAGATGCGGCCGTCAATGGCCGAAGCGATCATAGCCGCCATCGCCAAAAAACATCCGATCGATCTGGCACCGATGATCGACGGGCGCGAAGCGTCCGGCGGCATCATCCGCCCTAACATCGATCCCGTGCTGCGCGAACAATGGCCCGAGGCGATCTATCTGCGGGCGCATCACACGTCGCTCGGCTACACGATTGAAACCCCTTCAGCCTTTCCGCTAGAGCAACGCATTGACGTGCAATGCACAGCCGTAACCGCCGCCGTGAACCTCTGTGTGGACGCCTATCGCCGCGCGGTCCAAACACTCCGCGACCCTCTTTGAGCCAAGCCTCACTTCAATCGCTGCCGACGCTCTACTAGTTCACAGCTACAAGCCCGCTGGAATTTCTCCAATGCGCGTGCGGATGAAATCGCGCATGTCGTCGTGCAACGGCGCGCGAAAAACGTGCTCGTGCCCCGACAAGGTCAGGTCGATTTCCGCGCAGTGAAGCGCCTGTCGCGGAAAGAAAAGTTTCTCCTCGAGTGCAGGCGTCCACCCGTATTCCAGAAAATCCAAAAACAGCTGCTGATCCGGGCCGTAGACTTTGTCGCCGACAAGCCAGTGGCCGAGCCACTGCGCGTGCGCCCGGATTTGGTGCATCCGGCCGGTTTCGGTCGTTACGCGTGCGAGCGTAAAGCCGCCGCCGACTGCGAGCGGCGTATAGCGCGTGACCGCTTTTTGCCCCTGCCCTTCCGGAACCACGCAGTTCTTCACCATCACCGGTCCGCGGAGATCCTTTCCCAGCGGCTGATCGACGACGGTATCCGTGGCAAGTTCGCCGGTTAGAATCGCGTAGTAGATTTTCGCATACCGCCGTTCCTGCGTCGCCGTGTGCAGTCCTCGGCTCGTGCGCTCGTCCTTGGCGATCACGACCACACCGCTGGTTTCGCGATCTAGGCGGAAAATGAGATGCACCAAACCACCGCCCAGGTACTCGCGCGCGGCTCCCACCAGGCTCGACCAAGGCCCGTCTTTCGACGGATGACAAACGAAGTCACCCGCCTTGTTCACCACCAAAAGGTGTTCGTCTTCGTAGAGGATCGACGCACGCAGTTCCTCGGAGGTCATCAGCCGAATCGCGCCTTGCGGCCGGACTTTCCGCGGCCACGGACCAATCGGCCTCTCGTAATCGTCAGCGCTCATGGCGTTTTCGCGGCAGGCTGAACCCGGCCGATCAGCCGCCTGGCGAGAGCCGCCGTCCAGGTCTTCGGCAAGTGCGAGGCAAACGCCGCTACGAGCCAGTTCTTCGCCCCGACAATCACATAAGCCTTGCGCCGCGCCAAAGCCTTGAAGGCTTTCTCCACGACTTCTTCAGGTGAATGCCCTACCCCGCCCGGGACGGAACCCGATTTCACCCCAGCTCGCGCTGCAAAGCCGGTCGACGTCGGCCCGGGACAGAGCGCCAAAACTCGAATGTCGTAGTC
This sequence comes from Nibricoccus sp., assembly GCA_047600805.1. Lineage (GTDB taxonomy): Bacteria > Verrucomicrobiota > Verrucomicrobiia > Opitutales > Opitutaceae > JADKHC01. The sequence goes on along the minus strand of JASGKG010000001.1, from coordinate 868,279 downwards.
ACTTAGTTCGGCACGAAGCGCCAAACTCCAGTTGAGTACGAAGGCTTTGCTCGCCCCGTAAGTTGCGAGCAGCGGCGTGGGCTGAAAGGCCGCCGTGGAAGCGACATTTATGATGGCACCCCCACGTCTCTTCAGTGTCGGGAGAAGGCGTCCCGTGATCTCGACCAGAGCCCGGATGTTGACGTCTAAAATTCCTAACTCATTGCCAAGATCGGCCTCAAGAAAGGGCCCGTGCGAGCCGTATCCACTATTGTTAATGAGCAACACGCGGCCTTCCGGCACATCGCGCTCCAGTATGCTTAAAACCGACTTCACCCCATTAGAAATCTGCTCAGGTTCGTTAAGATCGCAGGGGACATGGCTCAACTTAAGCTCTCCTAAATTTATGTCCGGATTACGTCGCGAAAGGTTGCAAACAACCGTCCCCGGGTGCACCTTTGCCACCAGCTTGATAAACGATTTTCCAATACCGGAAGATCCGCCCGTCACCACGACGGCCGAGTACATTTTTATTACCTCGTCCAACGAGGATTTTGCGGGATCAGGCATATTTTCTGTCAGTTAAACCCATAACAAAAGTAGTCATGAACAGAAACAACAACCAACAAGAAGTAATCGTTTCCGGCATTCACCTCGAACTCACCCCTTCCCTCAAAACGTTCGTCAGTGAAAAAGTCCAACGATTGTTTCGACATGAGGAGCGCATCGTGCGCATCCGCGTGGAGTTGGAGTGTGACACTAAACAATCGATCGACAGCCGTTTCATCGCGAAAGGGCACGTGGAAATCTACGGTCCCGATCTGAATGCCACCGTAGCGGCCGATGAATGCCACAAAGCCGTCTCGCTGATGGTCGATAAACTCGATCGCATGCTCGAGCGTCGGAACAGCCTGCGCAAAGAAAAGCGCAACCACCCGCATCCGGCCGAGATCGGCACGGAAATTCCGAAGACGATCGAGTCGGCCTAAGCCGACGTCATACACAAAGTATTTTGCGAGCCCGCCGAAACCCGGCGGGCTTTTTTTGCGCCGCACAGCCCTCACCATTGCTGTTGCAATCTTCGGTCGCTCGTTTCGGCTAAACGTCTGCCCGAGAAGCATCACGACTCAGGCGACGCCTAAAAGCCCAATGACCACGTCCAGTCCTCCAGCTTCCACTTCCGCATCCAAGTCTTCGTGGCGCGACGTGCTTTTGCTCGTCACGATTTTCGGCCTTCTGCTCGGTGCGCGATTGGGCACGCTCCCTCTCGCAAACCCCGACGAAGGACGTTACGCGGAAATCGCTCGCGAGATGTTGGTAACCGGCGATTGGGTCACGCCACGGCTCAACGAGGTGTACTATTTTGAGAAGCCTCCCCTCGTCTACTGGCTCACCGCCGCGAGCATGGCGACCTTCGGTCAAAACGCGTGGGCCGCCCGCCTGCCCAACGCACTGCTGGCTTTGGGTGGAATTCTCCTCACTTACGCCGCCGGGCGGCGACTCTACGGCCGCAACGCCGGATTTGCCGCGGCAGTCGTCCTGGGGACTTCTGCGCTCTACTTCGTGTTGGGCCGTATCCTAATTCTGGATATGGCAGTGTCGGTCTTCATGAGCGCGGCGCTGTTCTGCTTCATACTCGGCATCCGCGAGCAGCCTGGGCGAGCCCGCAGGCTGTTCTTCTACGGACTCTACGCCACTGCCGCTCTCGCGACCTTGAGCAAAGGACTCATCGGATTCCTCGTCACCGGTGCGGTGATGTTTTTGTGGCTGCTGGTATTCAATCAGTGGAGACGCCTCCGGCCCTTTTACCTGCCGACCGGCGCACTTCTCTTTTTGGCCATCGCCGCACCTTGGCACATCCTCGCTGCGCAGCAAAACGAAGTCTGGGCCTATTTTTATTTCGTGCACGAACACTGGTTGCGCTTCACCACCACCACCCACGGTCGTTACGAACCGTGGTGGTATTTTCTCCCGGTCCTGCTCGCCGGCCTCTTGCCTTGGACCGGCTACCTCTACCAGGCCCTCAAAGCACGTCTGGCTGGCGGCTGGAAAATGCGCCACCAAAACGCCGATACCTGGTTCCTGGTGGTGTGGGCCGCCTTCGTTTTTCTGTTCTTCAGCCGGTCGCAATCCAAGCTCCCGCCCTACATTCTCCCTATATGGCCGCCTTTGGCCGTGGTCATCGGCGCATGGCTCGCAGACCGCGTCGCCGAAAACTCGCTCAAACCTTTCCGCTTCGGACTGGTTTTATTTAGTAGCTTAGCAGTGGTTTTAGCAATCGCCGCCGCCGCCCTGGCGATTCGGCCGGGACTCATCCAAGACGCTGATTTAGTCGAAGCCGTGCGCAGCCATGCAGTCGCACTATCCGGTGTGATGCTGCTCGGCGCTCTCCTCGTGTGGTATTTCGGCCGAGCACGCGGACCACGCTGGGCCCTCGGCGTGCAAGCCGCGACGATGATGGCGTTCTTCCTTGTCGCCACGGCCGCGGTGCCAAAAGTGATCCATCGCAACACGAAGGCACTTGCCGAGATTGTCGGCGCACGTTTCCGACCGGGCGATCGGATTTATCACTATCACGGTTTCTTCCACGATTTTGTTTTCTACTCCGGCAAACCGGTCGGAACGGTAAATTGGCCCGACGAGCTTGAGATCGACATCGATCCCGCCGCTCAGGCAAGCGGCCGGTTTATCGACAACGCGGAATTCTTTCGTCAATGGTCCGGGCCGCAACGCCTCTGGGTCGTCGCGCGGAAACGGATGGTCACCGACTTATTCTCCAACCCAGACTTTCGGTATAACTTAATCGGCGAGACCCGGAGCCATTATCTTTTCAGCAATCGTCCGTGACAGCAGAACTTTGCCGAAGGCCAGCCGGACTAAATCCGGCCGGGCCGCGACCAGATAGCGTTTTCTAATGGTTAGTCTTCATCGTGGTCATCATCGTCGTGGCCGACAGGATCAGCCACGGCGGTCAAAGTGCCGAATAATCCGTGTGCTTCATCGTCGATTCCAGCGGCAAAATAGAGCGTGTTGAGCGGGCCGGCGCTGGCGCCATTACCGAACGCGATTGCCCAGAGCCCCTCGATCACGATGGGCCGGCGATGCTCGCCGCGTAAGAGGCCGCGGAATTTTCCGGTTGCAGGATCAAACATGGCGATTTTTCCGCTGCCAAATTGGCCAACCAAAATCATGTTACTGGCCGATCCAAAATCGGCGGGAGCAAGTGCCACACCCCATGGGGCGTTAAACCACGCGCCATGCTGCAAACGATGATGCAAGATGCCGTCGGTAGAGTAGACATCGACGAAGCCTTGAGCAGGACCGTGAATTTCGTCGATAGATCCTGGTTCCTTCCTGGCATAGGTGACATAAATCCAATCGCCGATCGCCTGGACATTGAAGGGCGCAAAGTGATGCGGCAGGTGGGGGTCTCGGAACGCGCTGGGTGCAAGCGTGACCGGAGCAAACGCCCGGTCAAAAACATCGATCGTACCGGCCTGAAAGTTTGCCGCATAAAGATAGTTAGCGCCGGAAATTTTTGCCAAAGCCAAACCTTTATAAACAGCGCGACCGGAATTGTTCACCATCTGAACGCCTGCCGCTCCGGAATTCCACCCCACGATCGTGCCACCTTCCGTGCAGAAGAGGAAACGCGAGGGCTTCCCCGGCGCCACGAGAAAATCGGTGGCGGTCCCGTTAAAGACGGTCCCCGTCGGAGCGGAGGCGTCGGTGACTGCTGCGACGTTCGGGACAGTCACGACGAGCGCCTGAATGGCTCCCGCACCATTGTAGAGCGTGGAGAGACCGGTGCCGTTATCAGAAACCCACCACGGGCCCGCGGCGCTCACTGACAGTCCCCATGGATTCACCAAATGGGGATCTGTTGCGAGGGCGAGCCCGGGAACATCCGAGACGAGATTGGTTTGGACGTAATGCCCCGAAGGTTTTTCCTTGGCGGCGAGCTGGCCCACAGACCCTGAAAGCACAGCGGCTAAAATTCCGATACCAAAACGGTGTGCCCGGCTTTTTTGACGAATGGCAAACGCAGACGAGCCTGCGACGTGTAGTGATGAACACAGCTTTCTCATGATGCTTTCTATTTTGAACCCGCCAAAGGGCGGTGAGGTTGAGGTTTACCGCATGGCTAGACATGCTGTAACGAACCACTCGGTTCGCAGCTCACACCTACGTTCACCCGCCGCCTTTGTTCCAATCGATAATCGTAACGGGGCTGTTACGGTCTATGGAAACATCCCCCTCCCGTTAAACCCAACAAATCCGCGTTCATCACACCGATCGCGCTGATCTGCAGCTCTGCGTCATCAGGCGATCGCACGATCAACCTATCGTTCGCGCCTTCAGGCAGGAAAGGCTCCGGAGCGCAAACGAAACGGCACCTGATCGATGCGTCTTCATCTTCGGCTAAAGTTGCAGGCGTTGCGCTCTAGCGGTTGGTTCGGCCTTACCGTTATAAACCAAATGTCCATTTCGTGATAAAGCCTAAGCATAAAAGCTGATGAGCAAGCACTGTGCCCCAGAAGCGCCTGGTTAGGCTCCGGTTTCATTCTCGGTGCAGGTGAACAAGCGCAATAATCTCGTCTGAACCGTCTTCGTACTCGATCAAATACTTCGGCTCAGGCGTCACGAATTCGAGTGCGATGGTCCAAGCTCTAGCGCCAACTTTTCTTCCTTCTTTCACGGTGACGACATCATTCACAGCGAGTGGAAGCTCGTCAGTTCTTCTCGCTTCGTAGAACGCTTCGCGTGCGGCGTCGATATCCATGCCTTCTTTGCCTAACGTTACAGGTGTGCCGCGCCTGTGGCCGGCGCGACCGGTGCGTCAGCAGCGGGCGTGACGGGCATAGGCGTTGGCACTAGCGCCTGGTTTGGCTCTTCGTCTTCCGAAGTTTTGTGCAAACTCAAAAACTTGCATAACAAATCCCATTTCTCGGGTGTCGTTGTGGCTTGGAGTTCAGGGCGAAGCTGCTCGTGGGTGGAGACGTGCGTAACCTCTGGTGAAATAGCATGCCGCTCTTCTGCTACCAACTTACCGGCCCGATAGTAGGTCACGCGCAAAAGGTCGGAATTGTACCCAAAATACGGCAGATTGAGGCGAAGTACCTCCCGTAGAATATCAAAACCGGTGTGTACCTCTCGGTCGACCTTGAGCCGCCTACTCTTGAGGACTTTTCCGGCGGAAAGGATACCCACCGAAGACCAATCCGCCTCTCGCTCAATAACCGTTCCAAAAACCTGGTCCGTCTTCTCTATAATGAGCGCCCATGCAGAACTCTGCCTGTGGCCGGGAATAAGCATCTCCACCTCGATACGGTCACCAGCCGCAAGAGTCTCAATGGCAAATGGAGCGCCAACTGTGCGAAAATCACGATATTCAGCGGCCTGAGCCTCGTACGGAGAATAGAAGAAACTTCGATATGCGAACAGCATTCCTGCGACACAGAGCACCACAGCAAAACCCAATGGGAAAACTCGCTTAGTGACAGCCTTCATTGCCCAACGTTATAGGTGTGCCGCGCCTGTGGCCGGCGCGACGGGTGCGTCAGCAGCCGGCGTGACGGACATAGGCGTTGACACTAGCGACTGGTTCGCCCATTTCAGTCGCATGTGACAAATGTGAAGACTTCGCCATCATCGTAGTAAACGAGGGCAAGAACGTGCCCCACAGTCTCCCAATCGACCTTCTTGCGCTCAGGCCCTTTGACAGTCGCTGATCCGGGCACCATCGGTGCATCAACATACTTCGTCTTGCTTGGATCATCAGCATACTCCCAGAGGCAAAATATCAGCCACAGCTTCTTTCCTTCAATCTCCAGCGGATATGCACCGATGGGCAGACATGCTCTCTCAGAAACACGGTCCTGCTGAATAAATGGATCAGCCGGCAATTTTTTGAGGAGCGTCGCCAATCGGACATAATCCATCGCGCTAGGTTTTGCCTTGGCGACAAGCTCCACGCTAAAGGCATCGTAATTGGTACGCCAATCTTTGGTGCTGTAGTGAATGAACCATTGCTGCTCTGGCCGCTTCGATATGAAATTCCAAATGATTTCATTCGCTTGCGATATGTCGTTTGGAACTGGCGTAGGGAATTTCTCGACGATCACATCGCCAGCGATGCCTTTGCTGCGGGCTTTCCCTGCAAATACAGCCATCGCGTAAACAACGAAAAGAAGAGCGATAGCGAAGAGCTTTTTCATCTTTGGCGTTGCGCTGTAGCGGCTGGTTAGGGGCGATCGTATCGATAGATATCAAATGCGTCTTTCCCCAAATCAAAGGCTACAAATAGCGAATGCGACCTTTCAGACCAACCACGTTGCTGTTCTTCACTCATCCAAGCGACAACAGTCTCACGTAGTAAACTGTCCATACGACTGTAAATCAGTGAATTGACTTCTCTTGGGATCGGGCGAACCGAAATCTCAAATTTTTGTGGTTCGTCCGGACGATAGAATACTTCGAAGACTTCGTGCTTCGGCCGGCTTTCGTTCGGGCGCGGAGCTTTGTAATCGAAAAAGCTTACATCGATGTCGAAGCGGTCAAGAGCGCTATCGAGCGCACGCTCAATACTACTCAGGCGCAAAGGATAATTTAGGTGCGATCCAATCTTACAACGATACTTGGTCCTGACTTTGGTCATTACTTCTCCCTAACGTTACAGGTCAGCCACGACTATGGTCGGCGCGACTCGTGCGCAAGCACGAGGCGTGACGAACATAGGCGTTGCGCTGTAGCGACTGGTTCGGCTCATTTTTTGTTCTCATCAGTCGTTGAACCAGCCACTGGCAAGAAACAGGCGTTCGAATCAGAAACTTCAGGTGTGGGAATACGACTCCGCATGTGCGAAACAATCGCGCCCCGATCGTCGACATAGAAAATGTCGGTTTCGGTAAAGCTCTTCTTCGATCCATCTTTTTCTGAAACGACAATTGAATGGCTCCAAAAATACTGTTTTACACCGTGTGACGCTGCAGCCTCTCGGCTTGGCTGACCTTTTGCCGCCACAACCTCGTCAAACGTCTTGTATTCTACTTGCGATGGCGACGAACCGTGCGTACACGCCATCAAGCTGAAGCAGACCCAAAATACAGCAAGGACGCTTATTTTCATTTTTGCCGAACGTTACAGGTCAGCCACGCCGTACTGGCGGGCAGAGATTAAAAGGACAGACTCGATCATAGGCGTTGTGCTGTAGCGGCTGGTTCGGCTCTTCATTCTGAATCGTCAAATACAGGCAACTCGCGCTTCGATTTCGCCATACGATTTAATCTAGCCTGAGATATGAAACCACATTTATTCCAAATAATCTCAGCGCCATCGTCGAACTCGTCGTAGATCGGGAGTAAAAAGGAAATTCCCTTAAATCGCCACTCTCCACCTTCGGTTACGGATGGGAACTCCTTGGATGCTAAACGCATGATCTTCTCGTAGGCCTGCTCACGGCTTTTGGCCTTCATTATTCTGGTATTCTCGTAGACTTCGCAACGGCTGCTCGGTTTTAGTTTCTTTTGGCGGCGCGACACCCAGTATTCGAGCTCACCGTAAACCCACCAATCTGTCTGATTACGATTTCGGAAAGGAATTTTACTAGGGTGTTTCATTTTGCCGAACGTTATAGATCAGCCACGGCTATGGTCGGCGCGGCTCGTGCGCAAGCACGAGGCGTGACGAACATAGACGTTGCGCTGTAGCGCCTGGTTCGGCCTTTTCATAATCAGTGCTTTGTGCCGCAGCGCCAGCATTCACCACTACCCTCCGGGTAATACTGCGCACCGCACTGCGGACATGGTCTAGATTCTCCTTGAGGACGATAAGGCTCGAAGCCTAATCGGAGATTCTTAATCGCCTGCGCTTCCTCCCATGTCGCAGCTTCAATCGTGAATAGTAATTTTTCAGCGTCGCGCTGATATGAGCCATCAAGACATCGAGGACGATCCTCGCCTTCAATGAAGCTTATCGCGCTTTCATTTGCTGACGACCAAACGCTGTATACTTTCTTCATTTATGCCGAACGTTATAGGTGAGCCACGCCTGTGCTCGGCGCGACAGCTGCCACGCAGCTGGCGTGACGAGCATAGGCGTTGTGCTCTAGCGCCTGGTTAGCCCTTCTGCGCATTTCAAATACCAGGCTCATCAGGATAAATGATTGTCGCTTCGCATTCTGAACAATGAAATGATCGACAGGCTCCAGCATTCCAGGATGTAACGCTCTTCTTTTTCTTTCCGAGAGCCTGGAAAAACAGATGCGGTAAGGCCAACCCAGCAAACAAAAAGCCAAAGCCGGTCTGGCCAGTGTAGCAGCTACCTTCTTCCATCTCCTTTGAGCAACGTGGGCAGTTCATTTCTTGGCTAACGTTATAGGTGAGCCACGCCTGTGCTTGGCGCGCCGGCTGCCACGCAGCTGGCGTGACGAGCATAGGCGTTGTGCTCTAGCGCCTGGTTAGGCTCCGTTATCCAACGCATCGGGCCCATGTATGATTACGACAGACCAATCGCTCCAGTCGGAGACACCAAGAGAATCCTCAACGGCATCAGGATATAACGACTGCCACCACGACTTAATGTGCTGATACTCATCTTCGGTAAGCTCAAACGGCTTCCAAGTACACATCCGATTATCTTGATCGCAAGGATCACAGCCAACCGCAAAAAACTCGTTCAAGAACCTCCTCGGAGGGAAATAGCCCGAGCTAGCGACAAGGCCAAAAATGCCGTATAGCACCTCAGTATCACCGGTGAGGATATTCTTGGCTAACGACAGCTCTTTATCGCGAATCATCTTTGCCTAACGTCAAAGATGAGCCACGACTCTGCTTGGCGTGACTCGTGCGAAAGCACGAGGCATGACAAGCAGAGTCGTTGGCTCTAGCGCCTGGTTCGGCCTTCTCATCAGTCGAGAATGTAACTGGTGCGAGTAGGCATCTCGCGCCATACGCCGCCATCATCCCATTCCGAATGCTTCGAGACGGGATTAACGCGCACGTCGTGCTCTGACTGGCGCCCAGTCAGCCAGTGCAGATATGCAGGCACGACGAGTCGACCAGTCACTTCGCTCCCGTCGAACGCTTTCGCGCGCGCCAGCATCTCGGGACGCAATGTGCCAGAATTCGGGATGAAGGTCGCGAACTCGCGATCCCACAGAACGCCTTTCGTAAGCACGCCAGCCACCAACAACGCAACGACTAGAAGTGAAACCGGACGCTTCATACTTTTGCCGAACGTTATAGATCTGCCGCGGCTATGGCTGGCGCGACAGGTGCGAAGCAGCTGGCGTGACGGCCATAGACGTTGGCAGTAGCGCCTGGTTCGGCCGTATCTTTTGCTGCGCCAACTTGGAGTGATGAATCAGCCAATATGCGGCTACCGGCACCACACCGCCAACAAGTGCAAGGAAAGCCCACACCACCTTCGGCGCAAACTGTGGCGTGCCAATCGTGCGGTCGCGCAAGATGCCGACGAAAAGGAATACGTGGCACACGACAACAAGAGCTCCGAATAAAATCGCAGCACCGGGGAAAACCCAAATTCCATCCAGCAAACCACCCTTCTCTTTCTCTCGCCTCACGATAGTTGTGCCAGCTTTGGCATCTGCGAGATCTTCCAACGGCAGAACCTTAACGATCTGTCCATCCTCGACGTATGTGTATCCTATAGGCTGGAGCATTACCTGGAACGCCTGCTTCCAAGTAACGTCGCGTAACTTCAGCGATGTCCTACCCTGCAGCGACTCGGGAATCACCAGATTCAGCTCGCACCTGTCGGCGATGTCCCGAAGAGCGACACGAAACTCCACATTCTCGTAGTCAATCGTGAGGGACTTCTCTTGCTGCGCGGACACGGGAGCTGCGCAAAGAAGCGAGAGCGCCAAAGCAAGAATCGAGAAACGATAGATGAGTGAGTTCATTTTTTGCCGAACGTTACAGGTCAGCCACGCCTGTGCTCGGCGCGACGGCTGCTCTGCAGCTGGCGTGACGAGCAAAGGCGTTGTGCTGTAGCGCCTGGTTAGGCTCCGGTTTCATTGGCTAAGGTCCTGCGGTACTGCCCAGCGCCACTCCTGCGGCATGGCTGCGAAATCTTCGACACGCTCTAAATTCCAATCTTTAACTCCGCAGAACGGACAGGGCTCTTCTTCTTTTCCGAGGAATATAACACGGGAAAGATCGCGCGGATCAAAATAGAAATCGAGCAGCTCATCATCTTCTACGCCATAAGCGCAGCAGCAAGTCGTGCGCGCTAGATGGTAGTCCGAATTGCTGCACCCACAGCCGCCCTTCTTTTCAAAGGAATATTTGTCGATGAACGGCATCTTACTTTGCCTAACGTTATAGGTCAGCCACGCCGTACGGCGCGGCAGGGAAAAACAGAAAAAGTGTGAGCATAGGCGTTGCGCTGTAGCGACTGGTTAGCGTAAAGCGACATAGGACATTAACGAAGCTGTATTCTCCGCCGGATAAGCGACTTGGGATTCTTCGTTTTCATAACCATCGGCCCTATCTACAAACCTACGACTACTCTTTTCTAACCTTAAAATGTCACCAATAACGCTAATCTTTAACCTGCGTTAATCCTTACTTTTAACCACTAGCGATATCGACGGATAAAAAACGCTAACGTTACAGGTCAGCCACGCCGTACCGGCGAGCCGAGATTAACAGGATGGACGCGATCATAGGCGTTGCGCTGTAGCGCCTGGTTAGCATGAGCGACTGAAAACCACCGCCGGAGCCAGCGGCCACTTCTTCCGTCCTTCGGGCCGGAAACCCGACCTGCGACTAAACTACTTCTCTCAATAATCATTTTCTAACCTTCGACTTCGCTAAAACGCGTGCGCTAAAAATATCACCTGCGGTTCTCGACGGAGAAACATGCTAACGTTATAGGTCAGCCACGCCGTACCGGCGGTATTGAAAAACAGGAAGGACGTAACTTAGGCGTTGTGCTGTAGCGCCTGGTTAGCCCTCTGTTTCTTGAATCGTAAGTCAAACAGCAGATACGAAAGCCAATATGTGCTGATAACAACGCCAAGCACAAATGAGAACGGTGCCGCCCCAAAAATGTCACTGTCGCCAAGAAGCAATGAAATTGGCCCGAGCACACAGAAGACAATCGGTCCAGTCAGCGGAATCACGAGCCATCGCAACTGCTCGCTCCACTTCGCTTTCCAGAAAACCCAACGCGCAAACACGGTGAATGGAATAGCCGCTACGATGAGCAAAACGATACTACCAACCATTGCTATCAATGGTGCGGCAAAGATACCGAGCACACCGCCGATCAGCTCTCCATGTAACGCCGATCCGGCAAGAAGAAGTGTAGCTAACCCCACAGATCCTGCCACCGAGAGAAACAGGAAAGATGTGAGTAGAGGATAGCCGAAGAGTCTTGGTCTCATTTTGGCTAACGTTAAAGGTCAGCCACGCCGTACCGGCGGGCAGAGATTAAAAGGACGGACGTGATCATAGGCGTTGCGCTGTAGCGACTGGTTCGGCTCCGTTTATTCATTTCCAGCCAAAGGTAAAACGGTTCGCAAGTGATCGGACGACGACGTCCTCAAGCTCTGGAAACTTCTTCTTGAGTACGTCAGCAACAAAATTGCCCGCCTGGATGAGATCATGCTTCGACCAGTCCGGTGTGTGATCTTCTTCGAGATAACGCTCAATCTCTTGCAACCGTTTCGCGTGGTCGAACCGATAAGCACGCTTCAATCTCTCTTCGCATCCAATCGGCTGGAATCCACCCGCAGCATCAGTGCCAAGATAAACCTTCAAGATATCGTTAACGTTTGGTTCCATCTTTTGCCGAACGTTACAGGTGAGCCACGCCTGTGGCCGGCGCGACGCGTGCCCCGCACGCGGCGTGACGGACATAGGCGTTGTGCTCTAGCGCCTGGTTCGCCTCCGTTTTCATCCAATAGTGTACGATTCAAGAAGCGATGCATCAGCATCCCAAAACTCGATGTCAACCCCGCGTAATCCGGTCATCTCTTTCGCAACAGCATTAGCTGCATCAACGGCAAAAGACATCAACTTCCGTTCTTCCTCAACTATGGCACGACTAAAATCTTCGTCGCTGTCTGCAAATCGGCTGGCGCATCGCTCCCACACTGACATCAAATCCCGGGATACAATCTGGCAGCAGCCTCGATCGATACGATCGACCTTCTCGGCGTGTGCGACGAAGATGACACAACGACCAGAATCGAGCCAGAACTCGCAACGGATGTGATCCCAATCAGCACGCTCATTCAGCGGCACAACAGTCGTCATCAGAAAGCGCCAGGCGTCTCTAAAAACGTCGCTCGCTTTACCAGCGCTAAACGCCCCGACAACCTCCGCGATGAAGGCCCGATCACCTTTACTAGGCTCTGTCCAACTGAGGCTCATTCTTTGGCGAACGTTAAAGGTCAGCCACGCCGTACCGACGGGCAGAGATTAAAAGGACGGACTCGAGCATAGGCGTTGCGCTGTAGCGCCTGGTTAGGCCTCTTCCTTTTGCGTTTCGATGTCACCATCTTTGCGGCGCCACCGTAAGCCACCTATCAAACACGCTAGACATAAAACGGGCAGGCCAAAACAGAAGAAGCCAAAGAAAAGACCTTCATCTGGACTCGCGAATCCGCGCATACACCAAATAAACACAGCTAAAGGCACAGTAACTAACAAACCTATGATACCGCCACCGATTAAAAACGTTTGCACCAGCTCTTTCATTTTAGCCTAACGTTATAGATCAGCCACGCCGTACGACAAGGCTGGGAAAAGCAGAAAGCGGATGAACATAGGCGTTGCGCTGTAGCGACTGGTTAGCATAAAGCGACATAGGATATTAACAACGCTGTATTCTTCGCCGGACAAGCGACCAGGAACTTTTCTTCATAACCAGCAGCTCGGCCTACAAACCTGCGACTATTCGTTTCTAATCTTAAAATACCACTAACGGCTCTGATTCCTAACCAGCGATAATCTTTCTTTTAAGACCAGCGACATTCGACGGAGAAAAGATGCTAACGTTACAGATCAGCCACGCCGTACCAGCGAGCCGAGATTAAAAGGACGGACGTGATCATAGGCGTTGCGCTGTAGCGGCTGGTTCGGCTTCTTAAACTCGTCATACCACTATACTCGAATCTTCCAACTACCTGACGCATTATTTTCTGGACTCCTCTTCTTCTGCGCCCTCCGAATTGCATAAAAGAGCCCAAAATTAACAACACTGGCGGTAATACAAACGCGAAGTCCTTCCGCCTTTTCTTTAGGATCCTCGAGCAAACCTGTTAGCACTGCACAAACTGCAGCAGTAATCGCGAGGAAAAGATAGAGCCACTTCATCTTTGCCGAACGTTATAGATCTGCCGCGCCTGTGGCTGGCGCGGAGCGTGCGCCAGCACGATCCGTGACAGACATAGGCGTTGGCAGTAGCGCCTGGTTAGCCTGATTTTTCACGGTTGCGTAGCTCCTCAAACCACGTGTGCCATCGACCGATGGACTTTCGGCGCATCGAAAACCAATGAACGCGCGGAAGCTCTGACCAGACCTTCTCGAATGCAATGTGGGCTAGCGGATCTTTGGACGGATCGGGTCGATTGGCCGGATTGCCTGTAAGTGCGCGAATGACTCCGCCAGGAACTCGATCAAGCGCAAGATACGCATCATCCTCGGTAAGGTGGAATCGCGTTTGGATTTCATGACAGGCCGTGCTTGCATCAACAAACGCCAGCAATTGGGAAAATATAAGATCGACCAGTGCGGTCTCCGAGCCGGGTGCGATGGCAATCCGCATATCGTCCGTCCAACCTTCAGGCAGCGTGCTCATGGCTTTTGGCTAACGTTATAGGTGAGCCACGCCTGTGCTCGGCGCGACAGCTGCCACGCAGCTGGCGTGACGAGCATAGGCGTTGTGCTCTAGCGCCTGGTTAGCCCTTCTGCGCATTTCAAATACCAGGCTCATCAGGATAAATGATTGTCGCTTCGCATTCTGAACAATGAAATGATCGACAGGCTCCAGCATTCCAGGATGTAACGCTCTTCTTTTTCTTTCCGAGAGCCTGGAAAAACAGATGCGGTAAGGCCAACCCAGCAAACAAAAAGCCAAAGCCGGTCTGGCCAGTGTAGCAGCTACCTTCTTCCATCTCCTTTGAGCAACGTGGGCAGTTCATTTCTTGGCTAACGTTATAGATCTGCCGCGCCTGTGCTCGGCGCGACGGGTGCGCCAGCAGCCGGCGTGACGAGCATAGGCGTTGGCAGTAGCGCCTGGTTGGGCGTCTTCATTGTGCACCTCCGAATCGGATAAATCTAATAAGCACAGCGATCGGGGTCAAAAATGTGACCAGACAATAAAAGCCAAAATACCAGTAAAGTATGCGCCAAAACCCCGACGGATTGTCGTCGATCATACAAACCGCGGTACGCATTCTTGCTTTTCCTGTGCGCAGCGAAACATAGATTATAAGAACAAAAATCAATGGCGGAATCGCAACGATCCACCAGTCCGGTGAAGGCACTCCCAATATCGCAAGCGACAGAATCGCAATAACGCACGGCAGAGCAAGCATGGCGCAATATTCTGGCTTAGCTAGGAGTCTCTTCTTGATCGTCATGCTTTGCCCAACGTTATAGGTGAGCCACGCCTGTGCTCGGCGCGACAGCTGCCACGCAGCTGGCGTGACGAGCATAGGCGTTGTGCTCTAGCGCCTGGTTAGCCCTTCTGCGCATTTCAAATACCAGGCTCATCAGGATAAATGATTGTCGCTTCGCATTCTGAACAATGAAATGATCGACAGGCTCCAGCATTCCAGGATGTAACGCTCTTCTTTTTCTTTCCGAGAGCCTGGAAAAACAGATGCGGTAAGGCCAACCCAGCAAACAAAAAGCCAAAGCCGGTCTGGCCAGTGTAGCAGCTACCTTCTTCCATCTCCTTTGAGCAACGTGGGCAGTTCATTTCTTGGCTAACGTTAAAGGTGAGCCACGCCTGTGGCCGGCGCGACGCGTGCCTCGCACGCGGCGTGACGGACATAGGCGTTGCGCTCTAGCGCCTGGTTCGGCTTATTCTTCATTTCTTGTCACCTTCGCCGGGTCGCCAACGCAACGCCTTACAAACGGTATAGCCACCAACGAATAATAAAACGAGCGATCCAATTATCGCTGCCGATCCCTCCAAAGGCGCGGCGACACGATGGTACTGATCTATCTTTCCAGTGATGAGCCCTCCTACACCCATCAGAATTTCCATTAGGCCAAGGATGATAAAGGATCGCCGAACTCCTCCTTTGCTCGACGACAGCCACATCAAAATGCCGAAGATTGCCAACAGCCCCAGCAAGCCGATCAAATCAGAACGTAAGTAGTGCATCTTTGCCGAACGTTATAGGTGAGCCACGCCTGTGCTCGGCGCGACAGCTGCCACGCAGCTGGCGTGACGAGCATAGGCGTTGTGCTCTAGCGCCTGGTTAGCCCTTCTGCGCATTTCAAATACCAGGCTCATCAGGATAAATGATTGTCGCTTCGCATTCTGAACAATGAAATGATCGACAGGCTCCAGCATTCCAGGATGTAACGCTCTTCTTTTTCTTTCCGAGAGCCTGGAAAAACAGATGCGGTAAGGCCAACCCAGCAAACAAAAAGCCAAAGCCGGTCTGGCCAGTGTAGCAGCTACCTTCTTCCATCTCCTTTGAGCAACGTGGGCAGTTCATTTCTTGGCTAACGTTATAGGTCAGCCACGCCGTACGGCGCGGCAGGGAAAAACAGAAAAAGTGTGAGCATAGGCGTTGCGCTGTAGCGACTGGTTAGCGTAAAGCGACATAGGACATTAACGAAGCTGTATTCTCCGCCGGATAAGCGACTTGGGATTCTTCGTTTTCATAACCATCGGCCCTATCTACAAACCTACGACTACTCTTTTCTAACCTTAAAATGTCACCAATAACGCTAATCTTTAACCTGCGTTAATCCTTACTTTTAACCACTAGCGATATCGACGGATAAAAAACGCTAACGTTACAGGTCAGCCACGCCGTACCGGCGAGCCGAGATTAACAGGATGGACGCGATCATAGGCGTTGCGCTGTAGCGCCTGGTTAGCATGAGCGACTGAAAACCACCGCCGGAGCCAGCGGCCACTTCTTCCGTCCTTCGGGCCGGAAACCCGACCTGCGACTAAACTACTTCTCTCAATAATCATTTTCTAACCTTCGACTTCGCTAAAACGCGTGCGCTAAAAATATCACCTGCGGTTCTCGACGGAGAAACATGCTAACGTTATAGGTGAGCCACGCCTGTGCTTGGCGCGCCGGCTGCCACGCAGCTGGCGTGACGAGCATAGGCGTTGTGCTCTAGCGCCTGGTTAGGCTCCGTTATCCAACGCATCGGGCCCATGTATGATTACGACAGACCAATCGCTCCAGTCGGAGACACCAAGAGAATCCTCAACGGCATCAGGATATAACGACTGCCACCACGACTTAATGTGCTGATACTCATCTTCGGTAAGCTCAAACGGCTTCCAAGTACACATCCGATTATCTTGATCGCAAGGATCACAGCCAACCGCAAAAAACTCGTTCAAGAACCTCCTCGGAGGGAAATAGCCCGAGCTAGCGACAAGGCCAAAAATGCCGTATAGCACCTCAGTATCACCGGTGAGGATATTCTTGGCTAACGACAGCTCTTTATCGCGAATCATCTTTGCCTAACGTTACAGGTCAGCCACGCCGTACTGGCGGGCAGAGATTAAAAGGACAGACTCGATCATAGGCGTTGTGCTGTAGCGGCTGGTTCGGCTCTTCATTCTGAATCGTCAAATACAGGCAACTCGCGCTTCGATTTCGCCATACGATTTAATCTAGCCTGAGATATGAAACCACATTTATTCCAAATAATCTCAGCGCCATCGTCGAACTCGTCGTAGATCGGGAGTAAAAAGGAAATTCCCTTAAATCGCCACTCTCCACCTTCGGTTACGGATGGGAACTCCTTGGATGCTAAACGCATGATCTTCTCGTAGGCCTGCTCACGGCTTTTGGCCTTCATTATTCTGGTATTCTCGTAGACTTCGCAACGGCTGCTCGGTTTTAGTTTCTTTTGGCGGCGCGACACCCAGTATTCGAGCTCACCGTAAACCCACCAATCTGTCTGATTACGATTTCGGAAAGGAATTTTACTAGGGTGTTTCATTTTGCCGAACGTTATAGGTCAGCCACGCCTGTGCTCGGCGCGACTCGTGCCACGCACGAGGCGTGACGAGCATAGGCGTTGTGCTGTAGCGCCTGGTTAGGCATGCTTTTCATCTGCAGGTAAACCACACTGCGCATAATATGAGGCCGGCAATCTCGCCCACAACTAAGCTTGCGTGTGCCGACTCTGTCTTGGCTGCCATCGCGGACGCTCCACCGCTACCTTGGGATTGTCGAATGGTATCCAACAACTGCTCGCGTGCAGACGTAACACGCTTTGACTGCCTATAATCCTTTTGGATCGAGAAGAATAGCGGAGCAGTCGATGCAATAAACGCACCTAGTGTGAAAGAAGATGGGCCGACAAGCAGGTGGAATACGCCATAGCCGAATGCGACTGACAACGCGACGCCTGCAACGCCGCCAACAAATCCTGAGATCTTTGTTCGTAGCGACATTGAAGCCCATGCCAGTAAAAGCGCACACGGAAATCCGGCTAAAATAGAGCCGACTGTGAGACACCAAGTGGCTAATGGAATCACTATAATGTACGCTAGTATGGTCATATCAGCCTAACGTTACAGGTCAGCCACGCCGTACCGGCGAGCCGAGATTAACAGGATGGACGCGATCATAGGCGTTGCGCTGTAGCGCCTGGTTAGCATGAGCGACTGAAAACCACCGCCGGAGCCAGCGGCCACTTCTTCCGTCCTTCGGGCCGGAAACCCGACCTGCGACTAAACTACTTCTCTCAATAATCATTTTCTAACCTTCGACTTCGCTAAAACGCGTGCGCTAAAAATATCACCTGCGGTTCTCGACGGAGAAACATGCTAACGTTATAGATCTGCCGCGCCTGTGCTCGGCGCGACGGGTGCGCCAGCAGCCGGCGTGACGAGCATAGGCGTTGGCAGTAGCGCCTGGTTGGGCGTCTTCATTGTGCACCTCCGAATCGGATAAATCTAATAAGCACAGCGATCGGGGTCAAAAATGTGACCAGACAATAAAAGCCAAAATACCAGTAAAGTATGCGCCAAAACCCCGACGGATTGTCGTCGATCATACAAACCGCGGTACGCATTCTTGCTTTTCCTGTGCGCAGCGAAACATAGATTATAAGAACAAAAATCAATGGCGGAATCGCAACGATCCACCAGTCCGGTGAAGGCACTCCCAATATCGCAAGCGACAGAATCGCAATAACGCACGGCAGAGCAAGCATGGCGCAATATTCTGGCTTAGCTAGGAGTCTCTTCTTGATCGTCATGCTTTGCCCAACAGTGTTATTCGCACCAACTGAGTTGATGTTTTGACGGGATGGTAAAAAAGGGAAACTGTTTTTGTAAGTAATTCATTAACATGCTTCGTGGTTTCGGAGTTGAGCTTTTTGCGGTTGAAATTGGCCCTTCTAAAGCTCAACTGCGGTTATGGATTCTAAAGCTGATGAGCGGGCCGGCATTTCGTTTTCGGAATGGAAGGTATCTTTAGAAAAAGCCGGTCTTCCGACTGAAATCAGGGATGCGTGGATTAGGGAAGTGTTCGACTTTCTGAGGTTCTGCAAGTCTCGCCATACAAGTGCCTCCATCATGGTGGCTAAGTTGTACCTTCAGGAGCGAAATGTGCAAGGGCCGAGTGTGACCCGGGACGCTTTGCGCTGGTTCGTCACCTTGGGAAAGGTTAAAAAGGTGGAAGTAACTCCTGGCGTTGCACTGGTTCGGCAGAAATCAAAGACGGATGGGGTCAGGCGAAACCTGCCACCGAAACCGGCCAGGGACGACCGAGGGACGGAATTTTGGGAGCAGAAGCTGATTGCAGCGTGTCGTGAGCGCGGATTTTTGTGGCGCACCGAAGAGACGTACAGGATGTGGGCGGCTCGTTTTGCCGCTTTTCTCAAGCCAAGAACTCCACAGGTGGCAGAGGCGAAAGACATCAGCAGTTTCTTAACCGAGCTAGCTGTGAGCCAACGGGCGAGCCCTTCGGCGCAGAAGCAAGCGTTGAACGCGTTGGTGTTTTTGACGCAGGAAGCGCTCGGCATCGATGTGGGAAAACTGGACTTTCGGCGGGCTTATCCGCGTGAGCGCATGCCGGTGGTCCTGACCACGAACGAGTGTATGCGGTTGTTCGCCCAACTGAATGGCACGACCCGGCTGATGGCAGAGCTGATGTACGGAGCCGGGCTCAGGCTGATGGAGCTGCTGCGGTTGAGGGTGCATCATCTCGACTTGGAGCGCGCTCAATTAAAAATTTATGCGGGAAAGGGCGATAAAGACCGCATTACGGTGTTGCCGAATCGGTTAATCCAGCCCCTGGGAGAGCATCTGAACCGGTTACGGGAGCTTTATAAAGAAGATCGGAGCAACAAGCTACCAGGCGTCTGGCTGCCGGAAGGACTGGCAAAGAAATTTAGTCGTGCGGGCGAACAGTGGCAATGGCAGTGGTTATTCCCCTCCCGCGAGATGATGCCCGATCCGGTGAGTGGTCTGCGGAGAAGACATCATGTGCTGGATGGTTCGTTCCAGAACGCGGTTCGGAAGGCGGCCCAGAAAGCTCAGATCGACAAACGGGTGACGCCTCACGTGCTGCGGCACAGTTTTGCGACACATCTGCTCGAAGGCGGTGCGGACATCCGGACAGTGCAGGAATTACTAGGCCACGAGAGTGTCGAAACAACCCAGATCTACACGCACGTGATGCAGAAGCCGGGGATGGGGGTACGGAGCCCACTAGACGGACTTAGTGGCGGAACGTCAGTGTAGACGAAGAACCGGGTGACTACGCTAAGGGCGGCTTTAGACAGAATGGACTGAATTAACAGAATCGCCTAGAGCGGCTCGGCAGGGACGCCTCGCCCTACCTTGAAATCCGATGCACTGCGGAGCTCACCTTGACGGCTTCGCCCCGTCGCTTCGGGTGGAGGCAACAGAGGCAGAACGAGGGGATTGATTTAACATCCTAACAGAAACGATAAGAGCCGGGGTCCCCGACGTCGGCTACAACAAGGCAGCAAGCGGGATGAGCGGCTCCGGCGATCAGCAGGCAGTGGGCAAAAAAGAGGGACAGAGCGGGAAGGGCTTCTGGTACTACGTCGGAGCGGCTGCACTTATTACACCTACGCATCCAACTGGCGCGCGGCCAAAGCGTGAGCGCACGGCGGAGCATCCGGTTTTTCCGGGGCATGGGCGCACTCCTCACCCAGGGTGATGCGATTGTGAAGCTGGCCTCCATCGGGGTACTCAAGGGATAGCGGATGGTTTTGGACGGGCAAGGCAAATGCGGCTAGGCAATGCAGGCCATCCGCGGCTTTGCAGGGGTGGTCACGGGTGCGACGAGCGGTACTTTTGAGCGGACGGACGCGGTACCAGACAGGACATACGACACTCCATACCGGTCGGGCTGGCAGTCCGACCCTACCCCTTCCCTCGTGGCGCCGGAACAGGATGCTGTGCACCGCATCCTGCGGGCGCCGTCGGAGCGTTCGCCTTAGGCCTGCTTTACGACGGTGCGGGTGGTTTTGTTACCGGGGTGATCCATCGCAACCGCGTCGACAGCTGTCGTGCCAGGAACGACGTCCATGTTCACCCGCGTGGTGTAACGCCAAGCACCATTTTCGAACACCGCGGTGGCTTGCTCAACGATGGCGTCGCCATTGCGGATCGCCACCGCCACACTGGCGACCGCCACGTCGTCGGTGGCGTGGATCACGATCTGCTGGCCCGCCTTGCCGGTGTAGCCTTCCAAGTAAACGCCATCGATGGTCGGAGCATTGAAGTAATCGCCGACCGCCAAGGGGTAAGGCTGAACCTCCTTTTCTTTGGCTACGGCCTCGTAAACCGCGCTGAGCACGGGATCGGCGAGCGAAGCTTTTGCATAAGAGGCCGCCAAGCGAAAGCGCTCGAAGTGCGCGAGCTGTGCAGGTGTGTGAGGCCGGTTGGATTTTTGCGGTTTGCGCGCCACAATGGTTCGGCCATTGCGATTACGCAGCACGAGTTCACCGATCGAGCCGCTCATGCCATCCATGAGCGGATTTAAGTTTAACTTTGCCATATTTTGGAATGTCACCCGGCCGCTTCTGAAGCTGACTTCCCTCGCCTCTCCGCAGCAAGTGGTCCGGCTTAGCTATACTGTAGGTCAAAGGTAGCTATACTGTAGCTATACTGAGATTCTACTCACGCTGGGTGGAAACCCGCTTGAAAAGGCTTGGGATCAATCAGCATCACGCAAAACAGCATGTTTGGTTTGGCGATTCCCAAAGCGGGAGACCTCTCCGCACAAGGCGTTGTTCAGAGCAATGCCGGGTTGACGGGCTGATCAGAGGCACAGGCCGATCTTTTTTCAACCGCCAAACCCAAACCGTTCGATTGTAGAAAAGTTGTAAAGCAGTACACAACTAATTGATACCAGTATAGACTACGTTTAACGCCGGGGAATCCCCTACACTCTAACCATGGAAACATGTATAACGGCGGCGAATAGAGCACACGGCGGGCGGAGGCCTCTTTTGCCAGAATCAAAAAACAGCGGCATCCATCCGGGGCGGCTCGACGGGAATGTCGGGCTCTAGTCGTTGGGAAAGACGTGCAGGTGATGATCAAAAGCTACGGCGTTGAGGGCACATAGGTTCAAAAGGTGGTGAGGGGTGCAGGGTGGAGCGGAACTTGCTCGGCAGAGGCGGCGGTCTCTGCCGTGAAAGCACCCCGGTGGGAATGTCCGACCGTGGACGATCTGGCGCGTAAGCGCAGGCTGGCTTCGATTATCAGTTGATTGGCGCGAGGTCGGGCCATTATCGTTTCTGCAATCATTTCAGAACATGTCCGCTCCGACCTCCGCCGCCAAGCCATCACAGCCGTTTCTGCCATTCACACGTCCGACAATCGACGACGAGACCATTGCCGGCGTCTGCGAGGTGCTTCGCTCCGGTTGGATCACCTCGGGACCGAAGGTAAAAGAATTTGAGGCCAAGCTTTCGGAGTATTTCGGCGGGCGTCCGGTGCGCGTGTTCAACTCGGGCACCTGCACAATGGAAATCGCGCTGCGCATCGCAGGGATCGGTCCCGGGCACGAGGTCATCACGACGCCGCTGTCGTGGGTCGCCACGAGCAACGTCGTTCTCGAAGTCGGCGCAAAACCGGTGTTCGTCGACATCGATCCGGTCACGCGCAATATCGATCTGTCGCGTATTGAAGCCGCCATTACACCGGCCACGCGGGCAATCATTCCCGTCGATTTGGCCGGGCTTCCGGTGGATCGCGACCGGCTGCATGCGATTGCGAAAAAGCACAACCTGCGGGTGATCGAAGATGCTGCGCAGTCGCTTGGCAGCACATGGAAAGGCCGCCGGATCGGCTCGTTTGGCGATTTCGTGTCGTTTAGTTTTCACGCCAACAAAAACGTCACCACGATCGAAGGCGGCTGCCTGGTGATGAACAACGACGCCGAGGCGAAACTCGCCGAGCAGTATCGGCTGCAAGGTGTCGTTCGCACGGGCTTCGACGGCATGGACGTGGAACTCGTCGGAGGAAAATTCAACCTCACCGACGTCGCTGCGCGAGTGGGCATCAGCCAGCTGGCGCAGATCGACGCGTTCACGACGCGCCGCCGCGAACTCGCGCAATTGTATTTCGAAAAGTTTTCGACGCTCGCGGCTCGCTCGACCGGATTACGCCTGCCCGTCGCCGACATGGAGCAAAGCAACTGGCACATGTTCCAAGTGATTTTGCCGGAGGAAATTCTCACGATCAAACGCGCGGGTGTGATGGAGAAAATGCACGCGGCCGGCATCGGCGTGGGCGTGCATTACCCGGCGATCCACCTCTTCGCTTTGTATCGGCGGCTTGGTTGGAAAGACGGCGATTTTCCCAACGCCGAATACGCGGGCCGCAACATCATCACGCTGCCGCTGTTCCCGACGATGCACGATTCCGACGTGGCGCGCGTGGTGGACGCGCTCGTATCCATTCTCCAAGTTCATCAGAAACCATGAGTGCCGCTTCGCCCATCCAGCTGAGTATCGTCATTCCCGTTTACAACGAGGAGCTGAATCTGCCGACGTTGTTTCAACGCCTCTATCCTGTCCTCGACAGCCTCGGCCGACGCTACGAAATCATCTTCACCAACGACGGCTCGCACGACCGCTCGATCGAATTGTTGAAGGCACAACACGCCGCCCGGCCTGACGTGACCCGCGTGATCGATTTCAATGCGAACTACGGTCAACACATGGCAATCATGGCCGCGTTCGAACGCGTGCGGGGCGACATCATCGTGACGCTCGACGCCGATCTCCAGAACCCGCCGGAGGAGATTCCCGCGCTGCTGGCGAAAATGGACGCCGGGCACGACTACGTTGGCGGTTACCGCTTGAACCGGCAGGACTCGTTTTTCCGCAAGTATGCGTCGAAGCTGATCAACTTCGTTCGCAAGCAGACCACGAACATCGAGATGACGGACCAAGGCTGCATGCTGCGCTCGTACTCGCGCCCGATCATCGAAGCGATCGTGCGTAGTGGCGCGATCAATACCTTCATCCCCGCGCTCGCCTACAGTTTTGCCGGCAACCCGACCGAAGTCGGCGTAAAACACGAGGAGCGCCACGCAGGCGTCTCGAATTATTCATTCTACAAGCTGGTTCGGCTCAACTTCGACCTGATCACCGGCTTCTCGCTGGCGCCGCTGCAGTACTTCACAATGTTCGCCGGGCTTTGCTCGTTGGGCAGCTTGGTCCTCGTCGCCGCCCTGCTCTATCGGCGCTTCTTGCTCGGGCTGGATCGCGAGACGTTTGGCGTGTTCACGTTGTTTGCCATCCTCTTCTTCCTGCTGAGCGTCGCGATGATCGGCATCGGCCTGATCGGCGAATACGTGGGGCGCACCTACCAAGTAGTTCGGGCCCGTCAGAAATATTTTGTTAAGGAAATTTTTGAGACCAAGGAATGAACATAACTCCCACGCTGCATCTCATCTATGGGATTCCAGGATCGGGCAAAACGAGCTTCGCCGTGAAATTGGAACGCGAGACGCGAGGCGTGCGATTTAGTCCTGATGAATGGATGGTGACGCTGCATGGCACGAATCCTCTGGAGAAATTGTTTCGCGAACAACACGAACGAATAATGCTGCTAGTTTGGGAACATGTTGGTCGCGTCCTTCGCGCCGGTTGTGATGTCGTCCTCGATGCAGGGCTGTGGACACGAGCCGACCGGGACGAGGCGCGCAAACGTGCCGCGGAGTTCGACGCACAGTCACGGCTCTATGCGCTTCAATGCGACGTCGACGAGGCTCGCAGGCGCGTCGCAGCGCGAAACAAGGCGCTACCTTTTGGTGCGCTCGAGATTACCGAGGCGACTTTTGAAGTCCTTCTGAAACGCATCGAACCACTGGGTGAGGACGAAGCACATATCCTCGTGGAGGGTCGTTCCGTCGGGATTAAAATTTGAGTATGGAAAAGCCACGCATTCTCTTCTTCGGCTACAGCGAAGTCGGCTACGATTGTCTTTCACTGCTGATCAAGCGCGGTGACAACGTCGTTGGCCTGATCACGCACGAAGACAACCCGAACGAAAAAATCTGGTTCAAGACGCCGGCCGTTGCCGCTCGTGAAGCCAACATCCCGGTTTTCACACCGGAAAATGTCAACACGCCCGAGTGGCGCGAAAAGATCGCTGCGATGAAGCCCGACCTGATTTTGTCGGTGTACTACCGCCACATGATCGGCACCAAGATTCTCGCGATGGCGCCGCTCGGCGCCTTCAACATGCACGGCTCGCTTTTGCCGAAATATCGCGGACGCGCTCCGATCAACTGGGCGGTTCTCCACGGCGAGAAACGCATTGGCATGACACTGCATCGCATGGTCAAAGAGCCCGATGCGGGCGCCATCATCGATCAGGAAGGTGTCGCAATCGGGCCGCGCGACAGCGCCGAGGTCGCCTTCCGCAAGGTCCTGCCCTGTGCGAAAAAAGTTTTGGCACGCCGCATCGATGACCTGTTGGCCGGAACCATTCTCGAGGTGCCACAGGATGAAGCGCAGGCCACCTATTTCGGCGGCCGCAAGCCCGAAGACGGCCGCATCAACTGGGCGCAGACGTCTCAACAGATTTTCAATCTCATCCGCGCCGTGACCGATCCGTATCCCGGCGCCTTCACGGATGTCGGCGATTCACGCCTGCTGGTCTGGTGGGCCGAACCCATCTCCATCGCCACGGTCAACCGCCGCGGCAAGCCAGGCGAGGTGCTATCGATCGATCCTCTCGTGATTGGTTCGGCCGACGGCTCACTCGAGCTCACGCGCATCGAATGGCGCGGGCCCAAGCCTGAATTGCAGATCGGACAGATCATCTAGCCCAAGGGACCTTGAGGCGCAGTCTTGCTGCGCCCTTGTTTCCTCGTTCCGAAATGGACGGGAGAGCTTTGCGTCCTACGGGTTAGTTTGGGCACACCGACGTAAACGAAGCAGAACTCTTCGGGGTTGATTCGAGCGAGCCCCTGCCTTGGTGATTCTTCCCCGCGGAGGCTGTCCTATTTGCAGGCGCCCACTATTTCCGGTTATGTTCTCCTGCTCGCCAATGAAGGGCGATTTCTCACAACGATTCGTCGTACAGGCGCTCGTAGGCGACCGACGCGTTTTTCCAGCTGAAATCGCGGGCCATTCCGTGAGCTTGAACCGAGGCATAAGCGGTTTTGTCGGCGAATAATTTCAACGCGCGTTCCAAGCCGTGGAGCAAACCTTGAGCGGTAGGTGGGAAGGTAATTCCTGTGCCCGCGGCCGGATCCGTACCGGCATCAATCACGGTGTCGTAAAGGCCGCCCACGCGGCTCACGAGCGGAACGGTTCCATAGGCCTGTGAATACATTTGGTTCAGTCCGCATGGTTCGAAGAGCGATGGCATCAGGAAGAAATCGCTGCCAGCTTCGACCAAGTGGCTCATGGCTTCGTCCAAGCGCGCTACCAAAGAGATTTTCGCAGGCGCCGCCGCCGCAAGGTCCCGAAGCGCCTTTTCAAAGCGCGCCTCGCCGGTCCCAAGCACAACAAGCCGGCAGTCCTTCTTTAGGAAGAAGTCTAGGTTCGCCAACAGCAGGTCGACGCCTTTTTGTTCTGTAAGGCGGCAGATCATGCCAAAGATCGGGGCGGTCGACTCGGGGTTGAAGCCACAACGCGTGAGAAGCTCGGTCCGGCAGAGCGCCTTGCCCGACATATCTTTCGCCGAGTATCTCGAGGGCAGGTGCTCGTCTGTCGCGGGATTCCAGACCGCAGTATCGAGGCCGTTCACCAATCCGACGATATCTTCGGCGCGGGTGGAAATCACGCCGTCCAGGCCGCAACCGAACTGCGGTGTCTGGATCTCCTGCGCGTAACGCGGGCTCACTGTGGTCACACGGTCAGCAAAAAGAATACCCGCCTTCATGAAGCTCATTTGCCCATAGTATTCGAGGCCGTCGATGCCCTTGAGCTCATTGGGCAAATTCGTGCGGTAAAAAGAGCTCATCGGAAACACGCCTTGAAACGCGATGTTGTGGATCGTGAAAATCGTCTTCAGCGCCAACATGGTTCCGTGACGTTGTTCGGCATGCCTCAACAAAACCGGCAACAGCGCCACCTGCCAGTCGTGCGCGTGCACGATATCCGCCCTCAGATTCTCCATCTGCAATGTAGCCACGATACCCTTGCAAAAGAAAATATAGCGAAGGTGATTATCCTCAAAGTCGCGTTCACCGGTGCCATATATACCCTTGCGGTCGAAGTATTCCTCGCGGCAGACGAGATAGACCTTGAGATTCGGTTTCGGCGAAAACATCCGTACCTCGCCGCTGATGAAATAGTCGCCCATCTCGATCTTCAGCTTCAGCAGACGCTCGGCACCCGCAGCAAGCTTGTGTTCCAAAACAGCGCGGTAGCCAGGAAGGAAAACCGCCACTTCGTGATTGCGATCTGCCAGCGCGGTACAAAGCGATCCTACGGCGTCGGCCAAACCACCGGTTTTGACGTAAGGGAAGAGCTCGCTGGCTGCGTGGACGATTTTCATCGAGCTAAAAGTAGGCAACAACCGGCAACGTTTCCAACCACAAAGCTGCAAAACTAGATCGTTCCAAACCACCAGCTTGCGTCAGGAAAATCCGGCATTGGACAGTCGGGAACTCACGGGAGACAAAAGTTAAAATCGGCGCACGTGCAGAGTATCGCCCCGTCGTCAGGTCCGGCCGTTCGAAACGAAGCACTGTCAGCTGCCCCGCACGAACTCTGCGCTTGTGGATCGAGGAGAATGCGTTCCCCTTACAACGTAACACACTCAGGAATGAAGCTCCGCGAACGTCTCCTCGCTCTCGTCCAACAACCCGAGTACCGGCCGGCCAACGAACCCGACTTAGCCCGCCAGCTCGGATTAAAAAAGAAAGAGCGAAAGTCGCTCGCCCACGAGGTTCGCATTCTTCTCTCGCACGGCGAACTCCGCCTGGTCAAAGGCGATCGCATCGCTTTGCCCGCAGAGCAGGACGAACTCGTTGGACGCATCCAATTCCGACAAGGGGGCTCCGCATCGTTCATTCCCGATACTGAACTCGGCGAAAGCGTAAATCCCATCTTCATCGCTGCGGAGGACACGGGCGTCGCGCTCCACGGCGACCGCGTGGCGGTGGGCGTCTATGCCGCGCTGCAACGACGGCGCGACGGCCATGGCACCGAGCAAACGGGACGCGTCGTGCGCGTGATTGCGCGCGGTCGCGATACCGTGGTAGGCACCCTGCAAAAAGTGCGCAGCAGTTTCTACGTACGGCCCGATGATCCGCGTTTCTACCAGGAAATCGTCGTTTCAGATCCAACCACCGGCACGATCAAACCGGCCCCGACCGTCGGTGACAAAGTCGTGGTAAAGCTCCACGACTGGACGACACGGCACAAACCGCTGGAGGGCCACATCATCGAACGACTCGGCCGGACCTTCGAGCCTCGCGCCGAACTAGCTGGCATCTACAGAAAATTCGGGCTCGAAACAGCCTTCCCCGTCGACGTGGAGCGTGAAGTCGCCTCCCTCCCCGACCACGTGCGGCCTTCCGAGCTTGTCGGGCGGCTCGATTACCGCGAGGTGCCCACGTTCACGATCGACCCGGACGATGCCAAGGATTTTGACGATGCCCTGTCTCTCGAAACCTTGGACGAAGGAGACGTGCGCGTCGGCATACACATCGCCGACGTCAGCGCGTACGTGAAAACGGGAACGGCGCTGGATCGCGAAGCGTACCGGCGGGGCAATTCCACCTACCTCGTCGGCACCGTTGTTCCGATGTTGCCGGAAAAACTTTCGAATGGCCTTTGCTCGTTGGTCGAAGCGCAAGACCGCCTCTGCAAAGCCGTGTTTCTCGTGTTCGACAAGAAATGCAGGCTAAAAGAAACGACTTACGCCAACACCGTCATCCGCAGCCGCAAGCGCCTAACCTATCGGCAGGCCTACGCGCTGCTGTTCGAAAACAATCTCGATAATATCCGCGCGTTGCCGTTGCCGCCCAAGCATCAAACGGGTTCGACAGGCCGGGCGCTCAGCTCGCTTACCGATTTGGAATTGGTCGACCTGCAGAGCTGGTTGCGAAAACTGTGGGCCGTTGCCAGTCGGCTTCGCTCGGATCGCATGCGCCACGGCAGCCTCGATCTCGACATGCCGGAAACGAAGATCTTCGTCGACGAACAGGGTTACGCCGATCGCCTCGAGAAGATCGTCAACGACGAAAGTCATCAGCTCATCGAGGAGTTCATGCTGGCTGCGAACGAAGCGATTGCCCGGCTCACACGCACTCATCATCTCCCGTCGATCTATCGCGTGCATGACGAACCTGACGAAGAGCGCCTGCTGGAGTTCAGCCAATTGCTCGCCACCTTCGAAATTCAGGCGGGCGATTTGAGGCGACGCGAAGACATGGTCCGGCTCATTGAGACACTCGATAAGCACCCGCAGGGTTACACGCTCCGCACACAACTGCTTCGCAGCCTACGCAAGGCTTGCTATCGTGGCACGCCCGACGGGCACTACGGCCTCCACAAAAAAGACTACACCCACTTTACATCTCCAATTCGCCGCTATTCCGATCTCGTTGTGCATAGGGTTTTGGATTATTACCTGATCAAACACGAAGGCCACCCGGTACCCGCCGGCTATCGTTTCGACTACGGCGCCGGCAATATGGACGCGATCGGCGATCATCTCAGCTCGACCGAGGTCAACAGCGCTGAAGCGGAGCGCGAAAGCGTGAAAATTAAACTGGTGGAATTCTTCGATCGCGAACTGACGAAGAAACAAAAAACACGGCTCGAGGCGGTCATCACCGATGTCCGCGCGAACGGCTTTTTTGTCGAACTCGTGGAATCGATGACTTTCGGTTTCGTCTCAGCCAACACGCTCGTCGACGATCATTATACGTCCAACAACACCGGCACCGCCCTCGTGGGCCGCCGCACGAAAAAACGTTTTGAGGTGAACGGGCGCTTGATGGTGGTGGTCGACAAAGTCGATCGCTTCAAACGCCTGATCGATTTCCGTCCGGCGGCATAACGCGGCCGCCCTGCACGCGGATCGTCTGGTGTGTCGTGATTTCCCTGGGATAATCTTTTATCCCGAGCTCTTCATATTGTGGAATGATGTGTTTCTTGTAGCAGTCCGGGCAGATCGAGTGACTGAAACCAGCGCCCGTGCGCTCAGCGATATACGTCTCGATTTTCTGCCAGTAGCTTTGATCGTCCCGCACGTTTTTGCAGTAGCCGCAGATCGGAATCAGCGACTCGAGCTTTTGGATTTGAGTCGTGTACTGCAGAATCCGCTGTGCAACATGCACGCGCATCTTTAACTCATCAATATCGACAGGCTTCGAGAGAAAATCGTCCACCCCTGCCGCCATCGCTTTGTCGCGGTTGGCACTGGTCGCTTCCGCTCCGGTAAGCAGAACGAAATAGACATAATCGGCGGGTCGAAAGCGTACGCGGCGGCAAAGCTCCAAACCGTCCAATTTTGGCATCGTCCAATCGCACACCACGAGACGGATGCCAATATCCTGCAGCGCCGCCCATGCTTCCTCACCATCGTTCGCCACCACCACTACATGCCCGAATAAACGCAGACTGTCCTCCAGGATCGTCAGCGCGACAGAATCATCTTCAGCAACGAGTATTTTCATGTTTTGGCGATTTTATTGAGTTCCTCTTCAAGTGCCCTCCACGCCACGTTCAATTCATTAAGGCTGTCCGCGATCTTGTCGTTCTCACCGTTGTTGGCGACTTTCTCCAGGGCCAAACTTGCAGCCCTCAGCACCGGCGCCCCGACGATGGCTGCACTTCCCGCAATCGTATGTGCAACCGTGGCGAGTTTTCCTCCATCTCCCTCACCAGCTAAATCATTCGCCATCGCTAAACGTGAAGGCATTTCTTTTTGAAAGACGCTCAGGACCTTGTCCCAAACCGTACCGCCTTCGGGCGTCTGCAACGCAGAGAGCTTCGTTTTTTGCGTGGGGTCAAAGATCGTCGTCTGAAAATTTGCAATGGAGGAGTCGCGTACTGGTGGTTGAGGTACTTTGCGCACACGCCCTCCTCCATCGATCAGCCCGCAGCGGCCCAAAGCAGCGTGAAGCGTTTCTTTGCTCAGCGGCTTCGAAACAAAATCGTCCATGCCGGCCGAGAGAACCCGCTCGCGATCCGCCGGAGAGGCGAACGCGGTGAGCGCGATAATTGGGACGTTGCTACTGATCCCCGGCATCTTGCCCGACCGGATTTGTCGCGTTGTTTCGTAACCGTCCAACTCGGGCATTTGGCAGTCCATGAGCACCGCATCGAAAGATTCGCTTGCGAGTCGGTCGAGGGCTACTTTCCCGTTCCCGGCAACAGTGATGGAATGGCCCAACTGTTCCAGCATGAGGCGGGCAACGAATTGGTTCGTTTCGTTGTCTTCCGCCAATAGCAATCGCAGACCGCGGCCCCCGAGTGTTTGACGTTTTTGAAAGGGCACCGGGGTATCACGCCTGCCAAAAGCTCTCAAAAGAGAACGCCTCAACAGGTTCTCCCGAACCGGCTTCGTAAGGACAGCGTGCAGCTTCAAATTTGCTGAAATAGATGGCTCAATCGTCTCCCCCATCGAGGTCAGCAGGATGAGACAAATATCCGCGAGGTCCGCGTTGTTACGAATCATTCGCGCGAGCGCCAGCCCGTCGGTCCCAGGCATGCTGCAATCGAGGATCACCGCATTGAAGGGGGTCGACGATTTCCTCGCGGCCCGAAGCACATCGATCGCTTCGTTTGCGTCGGGCACAGCCTTTGCAGAGACATGCATCGCATCCAGCAGCCGCATCAGCACCATGCGGTTCACCTCATGATCATCCACAATTAAGACGTGCGCCTCGGCGGGGATCGCTTCGGGGCTTTCGTTCTGCGGCAAGTTCACACGCGGCAACTCCATCTCTATCCAGAACGTAGAGCCAACGCCTTCAGTACTCTCAAAGCCGATGGTTCCTCCCATAAGCGAGATCAGCTGTCGGCTGATCGCCAAACCCAAGCCCGTCCCTCCAAAGCGCCGCGTCGTGCTTCCGTCGGCTTGGGTGAACGGCTGAAACAAATTCTTTTTGGCGGTTTCGGGAATTCCCACGCCGGTATCGGAAACCGTAATCCGGAAAGATCCGGTTTTTTCCGCCATTTGCAGCGCGCGTGCTACGACGCGAATCTCGCCGTGAAGCGTGAACTTGACGGCATTGCCGACCAGATTCGTGAGCACTTGCTGGAGCCGGCCGCTGTCGCCGAAGAAACCCGTCGCGAGCATCGGGTCCACCTCGCCAACAAACCGTAGGTTCTTTTTGTGAACCGAAGGAGCCATCAAGGCCACCGTCTCCTCAACCACCTCGTGTAGGTTAAACGAAACCGGCTCGATTCGCATCTTCCCTGCTTCGATCTTCGAAACGTCAAGGATGTCGTTGATGATCACCAATAGCCGCTCCGCGCTGTTCACCAGTGCGTTGGCCATCTCCTGCTGACGATTATCCAACGGCGTTTGCGCAAGCAGCGTCGCCATCCCGATCACGCCATTCATCGGGGTGCGTATTTCATGGCTGACAGTTGCCAGAAAGTCAGACTTCAACCGGGAGGCCGCGAGCGCTTCGTCACGAGCCTTCTCCAAGCTTAATTCAGTTTCCCTCCGCTTGGTAATATCCAGCGAAAACATGATGATACCGCCAATTTCACCGTTGGCCGCCCGCCATGGCCGGACTTCCCACTGCAACCATTGGACAGAGCCATCCGTCTTCACAACTGAATCCGAGAGCGACGTCTCCATCTCACCCGCAAGACAACGGGCGTGAATTTCCCTCCATCGCGTCGAGGTGTCGGGAAACAAATCGTAATGGCAGCGACCAACGATCGCTTCGCGGTCCAATTTGTGTTCCACCGTCCATTGTTTGCTCGCGACAAGATACCGCATCTCCTTGTCGAACATGGCGACCGAGGCCGGCGCGTGTTCCGCGAAAAGCCGTGTGCGCGCTTCGCTTTCCATCAAGGCTGTTTCCGCTAGCACCACATCGGTGACATCTCTGCTGACTCCGATCACGCGCGCCGCCTTTCCAGACGCATCGGGTATCACCTGCTCCTCCGATTCGATATAACGGATCTGTCCGTCGTTCAGCCGCTTGATTCGGAACTGCCGACGTGTCCGGCCACAGGTTTCGATGGCGTGCGCCAGCGTGGCCGTTTGGGTGGAAAGATCCTCCTGAACAACCAAAGACCGCCAAACGTCGTATTGGAAACAGCCATCCAAACCGCGCGGAAGACCGCACACCTCGAAAACCCGTTCGTCCGCCTGAATCTCGTTTGTCGCCAGGTTCCACTCCCAAACTCCTATTTCGGCGATCGCCACCGCGAGTTGGAAACGTTGGACTGCTTCCCGCAGAGCCGCGGACTTGTTCTTCACCTCAGTAACGTCCGTAACCAGTACATAGAATCCACGTGGTTTACCGGTGGCAGGGTCGATGTCCGGAACGTATTGCGCCAGCGTATGCCCGATCTCGCCGTTTGCTTTTGTCAAAGTACGCTCGAAAGTCTGGGGTTCTCCTCGAAGAACCGCTCGAACGTAACGCTCGTTTTTACGAAACAGCTCTTCGCCGAGAAGATCGATCAGGGGCATCCCCGTCATCTCCTCGGGGTGACGCCCGAACCACTCTATGTAGGCACTATTGGCAAAGGTGCAGTGCAGATCCGCGCTCCAATGCGCGACCATTCCTGGGACTGCGTTGGCGATGGCGCGAATCAGACGTTCGCGCTCTGCGGCATGGGCTTCTGCGCGCTTCCGTTCCGTGATGTCGGTGCGAATCGCCACGTACTTCTCGGGTTGTCCATCGCGGCCAAGAAACGGCACGATCGTGGCAAAAACCCAATTTAGCTGCCCGTTCTTGTTTCGGTTGCAGATTTCCCCCTGCCAGACTTTTCCCTGCGTGATCGTTGCATAAAGCTTCTGGAAAAATTCAGGCGGATGAAAGCCGGAGCGGATGATCCGGTGATTTTGACCGATCAGTTCCTCGCGGCTATAACCACTCAGTTGGCAGAATTTGTCGTTCGCGTACGTTATTGTCCCATTCGCGTCCGTGACGGCCACAATCGCATGCTGGTCCAATGCGAACTTCTGATAACTCAGCTCCGAATCCTGCTGCGCGAGTTTCTCTCGCGTCTCGTGCCGGGAGGAAAGGAGTTTTGCCACATAGAAGGCCAGAATCACGACCGCCAGCAGCGAAAACACAAACGCCAGCACCGGCGCCCCGATATTTTGCGTAACGAATCGCGGACTGCGCGACCAACCGAGCGTGAAGACCTGCCCCGCCAGCTGGATTTTCGACACGCGCTCGAACGTTTCTGTTTTCTTTGGCGCTGTCGAGTAGATTAGGTTTTCGGCCGCTTGGGAGTCCCCGACGAAACAGGTGAGCTCGATCTCCCCGAGCTCCGGCGCGGAGAGAATCGCCTGAAGAAAATCCCCGGGTAACAACCGCGCGTAGATCCAACCCCGAATCGCAGCACGACGCTGTTCGACGGTGTCGACCGGAGCACCCACCCGATAAAACGGTTGATAAAGCGCAAACGCTGACCGCCGAGTCGAATCGGTCAACAGATACAATTTCTCAGAAAGCACCGGTTCGTTAAGATCCCGCGCTTTTTCCATGCCCGCACTTCGAATGGGCTCCGGAGCGACATCGATGCCGAACACGGGTTGGTCGGCCGCGCTTTCCGGCTCCATGAAAGTAATCACGTATTGGCTGTCGTCGCTTGTTCTCGGCCTCGTGCTCAGACCGGGAGGAATCCGCTTGATCGAGAAATCGGGCCGACCGTCGCGACGAACGTTTTCAACAAATTCCGCAGCTTCCTGCGGACGGACTACGAAGGTTACGCCCAGCCCTTTTATACCCTTGTACCGGTGCGGCATGTCCTGTGTTGCAGCAAACGCATGCCACCGCTCCCTGGACATGGCGGGCGTGGCGTCAAAGAATGCCTGGGCCGCCCGCAACGCACTGGCTGAAAATTTTATGCCTTGGTCGATGCTGGATTCTGCTGTCCGAGCCAGATTTTCAAAACGCACGTGATCGCTGCGACGGTAATCGGCATAGAGGTGCAGGAACATCCAACCGCATAAACCGATCCCGACCACCGCAACCAGCACCGGGACCAGAATGTTGCTGTGCGCCCATTTCCCATAAGCGTGCCGCTCAGCCTTCACAGCCCCTGCTTGTGCGTTTTCACGGGGAGAAATGGACATATTTTAAAAAGAAGCTATCGGCACAGCTCTGCGTCAGTTAAGGAAGCCCCCCCTAACTACCTTCGAAAGCAGCCACCCGGCCTTTTCACTCTCGAAATAGCGTCAATTTTGCCGGTTTGCGACGATAGGGAGAAACAAAGCTCAGCTCAGGCCCTGTTAGGGTCAAAATCCTCGTGATCCGCCTGGTTCACTGCGATCTCCTCGCTTAACGAGAGTGTCGTGAGTTGCGTTCGCACTCATCCGGCGTACCAATTGCCGCAAGCTATGAAACACTACGAATTTCAGAAGACGTTCCGTGCCCTTTACGAAAAGGCCGCCAGCCAATACGCCGCCGGACAGCGCGGCGCCGAGACCTTTTTCACGGCCGACGAGAAATCTTTTCTGACGGCCAACGGCCTCACCGCGCAGCACCTCTACGACTACGCCGAAGATCACAACAACTACGGCGAACCCGGCTTCGAATTGGCACTCGGCATCGAATTTGCCCGGCGCGATTATTTCCTGCTCGTTCAACAAGGCGTCGCTTCAACAACCGTCCTCGATGAGACAAAAATGCCGGCCAAAACCGAAGCCGTTCGCGGCATTGAATGGCTTCCGCGGATTATTCCGAAGGCAAAAGCTAAACTCCGTGGCGAGCTTCCGCCATCGCTGATGTACTGCTGCGGAGGCGATCGGAAGTTTTTCAAGGCAAACGACATTAATCCCGTCGAGTTTCTCGGCGTCGTTCGCCTGCACGAGAAAAACGACTCCGCGATCATCGACTGGGTCGTCCGCCGCAGCACGTCAGGCAAAGCAGCACCCAAACCCAACTGGGACCGCTAAACGTCGAGCTCCACCAAAGGCGTCCTTCAACGGGCGCCTTTTCCCACCGCACGCAGGTCAATAACCACGTCATACAGCCCGGCGGGCGGTGGCTTTTCGCCCGAGACCATATGATCCAGCGACCTGCACGGCGGCGCGTCCGGGTGCTGTTCGTGGAAAATCAATTTCATCATTTCCTTCGGCACCCAATCGGAGTCGGTGGACAATGAACCAAACTCATCCGAGTAGAGCAAACGAGCCGGAGCGATCGCCGGCGTTGGCGTAATCACGTACACCCGCTGATCCAACGAAAGATCCAGTTTCTTCGCCTCCGCCTCCACCACATGCAACTCCGCGTTTTGCGGCAACGCGATCAGTTCAAAGGTCTGCTTTCGCGCCAGCACCGCCGCCCCGCAAACGAACGCAAGCCCGAGCCACAGTCGCGTCTTCTTTATCACAGGAATCACCTCGCCGAGCACTTCCATCGAAGCGGCCGCATAGACAAGAACTACGCACGTCAACGGATGGATGGTGCGATAGCTGGGCCACCGCTCGGAGGCCATCAGATTGATGAAATACGAACCAATTGAAAGAACCGCAAAGCTGCCAAACCAAACTGCGCCTTCTCGCCAGCCCCGACGCTTCGTTACGAATGCCCCGCCGACCACCAGCAATGTGACGGTCGCACCCTCAGCCAAATGATACCAAGGCGCCGTGCGGCCTTGAAAGTCATTCAAAACTACAAGCGCAAGGGCGTTTGGCAGCGAGTTTTGAACGAACCAGACCAACTTGCCGATGTAATCGTGCTCGAAAGCGATGCGGCTGGACATCGGCAGCCACTGCATCGCGAAAGCGAACCGAATGAGAACATACGCAATCAACATCGAACCACCAAGAAGCAGCAAATGTTGAACCAAACGCACACGGGGAGCCTGCTGCTGCAACTCGCCGCGCCTGACCGCTTTCACGGCCACGAACACCAGATAAAACAAACCATTCGGCTGGTACACCCACACACTGGCCACAACCAACATACATGCCACCACACAGTAAGCGCCCTGCTGCAAAGAGAGCGCCTCCGTGACGCGGAATCCCCGCTCGGCCACCACGAAAGCGCCGACCGAAAGTAGCGCTGCCACGATATAGGGCCAGAGAATGCTCCAGCTTGCCACCACTTGCGCAGCGGGGACAACAGCCACCATCGCAGAAACACAAGCCGCCGTCGTCACGGACCAGCCATGGAATCGTACCAAGATCGTGAATACGGACGCCGAAAACAACCCTATGCACACCGAGCCCAAAAGCCGCGCCCATGCCAATTGATGAATGTGTTCAAGTTGGCCAAAGCTCGTTCTGAGCAACCAGCCGAAAATTGGCCGCGCATGCGAGCCGCAGAACTTGATGATCGCGCCCGGATCCTGGTGCGCTTCCCGCAAAACCCCATAGTCATCGCGCAGTCCATATTCCGTCCAAGTCGTGGGCCAGTACAGGCAAACGGGCAGCAAAACCAAAGTCACGCTAACGATTAAAAGCCATTGTCGGAGAGGTAAACGGAAGCCCAAGACTTCTCTCATTGCACACCTTTCAACGATGTTGCCGGACGGAAACTCATGCAGATGATCGCACTCATCTGCGCCCGCGCATCAAGTTAAATTCATACCTATTCGCGCCAGCAACTCCCACAAATCTGCTCGAATGCCTCCCAAACTTATCCATCGTGCCATCATGCGTTACTCCCCTCTGCTCGCTCTTTGCGTCTTCTTGCTTCAGCCCCTGCTCGCCGTGAATGCAAAATCTCTCAGGCCTCTCTATCTCGACCCAGCTCAGCCCATCGAGGCACGCGTGGCGGACCTCGTCTCACGCCTCACACCCGAGGAAAAAGCCGCGTTGATGAAGAACGGTTCTCCCGGCGTGGAGCGTCTCGGCATTCCGAAATACGACTGGTGGAATGAGGCGCTGCACGGAGTGGCCCGCGCAGGCGAAGCGACGGTTTTCCCTCAAGCGATCGGTTTGGCTTCAATGTGGGACGAGGACTTCATGCAGAAGGTCGCGGATACGATCAGCACCGAGGCCCGCGCAAAATACCACGACGCCATTCGCCACAATAACCGCGAACGCTACTTCGGCCTCACCTTCTGGACGCCCAACATCAACATTTTCCGCGATCCTCGCTGGGGCCGCGGCCAGGAGACCTACGGTGAAGACCCCTTCCTTACCAGCCGCTTGGGCGTCGCGTTCGTGCGCGGCTTGCAGGGCAACGATCCGCATTTTCTCAAAACAGCCGCTTGCGCCAAACATTTTGCCGTGCACAGCGGCCCGGAGTCGTTGCGCCACGACTTCGACGT
The DNA here is from genome assembly GCA_047600805.1 of Nibricoccus sp. Classification (GTDB taxonomy): domain Bacteria; phylum Verrucomicrobiota; class Verrucomicrobiia; order Opitutales; family Opitutaceae; genus JADKHC01. Next base: position 830,222 of record JASGKG010000001.1, on the reverse strand, counting down.
CTCGCCCGACGAGGCCGATTTTCACGACACTTACCTACCCGCGTTCGAAGCGCTCGTACGTGAGGCCCACGTCGAGATCGTGATGACTGCTTACAACTCCGTTTACGGTTACCCGTGCGCCGTGAATCCGCGTCTCTACGATCTGCTCTACAACCAGTGGAAATTCGACGGCCATGTCGTTTCCGACTGCGGCGCCATTTATGATCTTTCGCGCACCTACAAGGTCGCGCGCAATGACGCCGAGGCTGAAGCGATGTCGGTGAAGGCCGGCCTTTGCCTGCGTTGCGGCGACGATGCCCCTGCCCTCGCCGAAGGGATCAAGAGCGGCTATATCTCCGAGGCCGATGTCGACGTTCGTTTGCGCCAGCTTCTGCGCACGATGTTCCGTCTCGGCTTCTTCGATCCGGAGGAAAATGTCCCGTATTCAAAAATCCCCTTCAGCGCCAACAACACTCCCGAAAACGGCGCGCTCGCGCTCGAAGCGGCACACAAATCGATCGTGCTGCTGAAAAACGACGGCGTTTTGCCTCTGCAAACAAGCAAAATGAAACACATCGCCGTGATCGGACCCAACGCGAATTCCTTGCCAGCGCTCCTCGGCAATTACAACGGCACCCCCTCCGCGCCAGTCACCATCCTCGCGGGCCTGAAGGCGGTCGCAGGGGAACAAATCGCCATCGACTACACCGGTGGTTGCGATTACGTCGGCGGGGATTCGGCGCTCGTCGCGATCCCGCGCACAAATCTTTCAGCCGGCGAGTACACCGGCCTCAATGGCGAATATTTCGCGAACACCAAACTCGAAGGCAGCCCGGCCGCCAAGCGGCGCGATCGTCCGGTCGAGTTCGACTGGTCCGTTGCAAAGCTCCCGGAAAAAGTCCCGAGCGAGAACTTTTCCGTCCGCTGGCAGGGAACGCTGCTCACCGGCATGGAGGGTGAATATCAGCTTTCCATCGAGGCAAGCGGCGGCTTCCGGCTATATCTTGGCGACGATTTGTTGATCGACGACTGGACGGCTGGTGTGAAGGCAAAAACAATTTCGCGCCGCCTGCCCGAGAAAGCACGCCTGCCGATTCGTGTGGAATTTTTCCACACGGACGGCCCTGCGCGCTTCGCGTTGAAGTGGGCTGTGCCCGGAGCAACCTCGGGTTTCCAACAGGCACTCGCAACCGCTCGCCAGGCCGACGCCATCGTGTTCGTTGGCGGGATGACCGCTCAACTCGAAGGCGAAGAGATGAAAGTTAACTTCGACGGTTTTGACGGTGGAGATCGCACAAAAATCGAACTCCCGAGCGTTCAGGAACAGCTCCTCAAGGAACTCTCCACTACCGGCAAGCCGATCGTCCTCGTCCTAATGTCAGGCAGCGCCGTCGCCTTGCCTTGGGCCAGCGATCACGCGAACGCGATCGTGCAAGCCTGGTATCCCGGCCAGGCAGGCGGAACAGCTGTCGCAGACGTCTTGTTCGGCAAAGCCAATCCCGCCGGCCGCCTCCCCGTCACGTTTTACCGCGAGACGAAGGACCTTCCGGCGTTCACGGACTACTCGATGGCAAACCGCACCTATCGCTTTTTCAAAGGCCAGCCGTTGTACCCCTTCGGCCACGGTCTTAGCTACACCCAATTCGCGTACAAAAACCTTCAGGTCGCAAAGACCGCGACTCCTGGCGAACTGTCCGTGAGTATCGACATTGCGAATACCGGAAAACGCGACGGCGACGAGGTGGTACAGTTCTACGCGCAGGAGCCCGCCAGCGCCAAAGCCCGCGCCAACCTTTCCCTTTGTGGTTTCAAGCGAATCGCCCTGAAGGCCGGCGAAACCAAAACCGTGTCCTATCTGGTACCCGCGACGGCTCTGCGCCGCTGGGACAAAGAAAAGAACGCCTACGTCTTTTATTCCGGTGAATGGACGATTCAGGCGGGAGCCTCTTCGGGCGACCTCCGCCAGAAGGCCCAAATCACCTTCTGATCATTTGCCAAACCACACGCCTAACCTAACGCTAAGAACGCGCCCTCTCACTTATGATCCTCAAAGTTAAACGTCTCGACCCCGCCGCAAAAATGCCTGTGCGCACCACGAGCGGCGCCAGCTGCTTCGACATCCACGCGCTCGAAGGCGGTGCGATTCCGGCCAAATCCCGCGGCTTCATTCGCACCGGGCTCTCCGTGGCGGTGGATAAAGGTTTTGAAGTCCAAGTGCGGTCGCGGAGCGGGTTGGCGTTAAAACAAGGGATCTTCGTGCTCAACTCCCCCGGCACCGTCGACTCCGATTACCGCGGCGAGGTCGGTGTGATCCTCATGAATTTGGGCGACGACACGTTCACCTACAAAGCGGGCGATCGCATCGCTCAAATCGCCGTCTGTCCCGTCGTAATGTCGGAAGCCCAGCTCGTGGATTCACTCGACGAGACGGAGCGGAGCGCCGGCGGCTTCGGCAGCACAGGCCGCTAAGTTTTCCGCTAACATCACCCGCCATCTTTCACGTAACCGCACGGACATCTCGTGCGGTTTTTTGTGCCTAAAACGGGTCGCCCCTCCTTCCGGTACGTCGGGACCGGGCTATGATCGTAACACTGCATCACCGAAGTTTTACCAACCCGCTATTGTACCGAACAATCGACTGTGGATAATCACCGCGATGGGCGATGCTTCCTGGCGGGCCAAGTACAACAGCAACAACGTTCCCATCGGCGTCGACCCCGCGTCTCCTACTCGCGACTATTCAAACACTACGCGGCACGAACGAATCGTACGTGACACCACCACGACGTACGAAAAATATCGTTCCACTGGGATGGTTTGGAGCGAATCGCGAACCTCGAGTTCTGAGATAAAAGAATTCGAAGGCTACTACGCAGAGGACCCGGCTCCTTCCGTCGACATTACTGCCCGTTGATCAGCAGGCCAAACAAGCCGCACTGATCCAACTCACCGCACGTCTCCTTTCTGTAGGTCCGGGGAGCACACGCGTCCCTCATGTAGCACGCGAGACCCGCGGGCGCTTCTCGGACCAAGACAGCTGCAGTTTAATTTTAAATAGCCTAACAGGGAACGCGGCACACATCGCGCTCCATGCGGCCGACGACGACACTACGGCGGCGCCTCTTTCTTCGAAGCGCTGTTAACGAGTGCTAACCGCGTCCCGCTGCGAGTCCGCCAGCCCTCAACTGTTTTTTCACGGATTTCAGGTCTGCAATCGCAACCCCCACCCTGCGTTGCACGCACGTTGGGCTCGGTTTCCACAGCTTTGGACTTGTCTGCACAAAGTTTTGCTCGAGTTGCACGAGGTTTTGCCCCGCCTGCACACACTTTGGGCGGTTTTTACGCGTTTTGGGGTCGTCGACACCCACTTTTGCTCCATCTGCACATACTCTGGCCTCGTCTGAACCGACTTCGCGATCATCTGCACGCACATGAGTTGCACCTGCATACGCTTTGAGGTCGTCTGCACAGGCTCGGGGATCGTTTGTGCACGCTCGGGGTTCGTTTGTACGCACTTCGGCATCGTCTGTACCAACTCTGAGATCGTCTGAACGGACTTTGGGGTCGTTTGTACAAGCTTCGGCATCATCTGCACGCACTCAATTTGCATCTGCGTTCACTTTTGCCTCGTCTGCACAGGCTTTTGGGTGATCTGCACGGACTCTGGCCCTGCCTGCGCACACTTTGGGGTCGCCTGCGCACACTTTTGCCCCGTCTGCACAGACTTTTGCTCTGTCTCCACACACCTCAGGTTCGTCTGACACAGCTTTGGGGTCGCTTGAAACAGTCTCGAATGTGTCTGTCGCGACCTCAGGGTTGATTTTGGCGGGCGGAGACACCGTTTGCAGACGCTCAAAGCGATGTTGCGAAAATATCAGGCGCTGTGCACGCAACCATCCGTAGCGGTTTCTTGCGGTTCGGGATATTTTTTGAACAGCGCACGGTTCGCGCCGCGTAACTTCTCGGAAGATTTCCGGGTGGGCAGGTGGAAAAGTCACGGCCGCCCCGTCCTATGAATTTCTTCCGCACGAGCTTGCGATGAGTCGCGCGTCGGAGCTAATCTTTGCTCGTCGCAGTGCTCCGCTGCGGCCTCGCAGCGAAAAAACCGAAAAAGGAAAATTCCATGCCTGCTCTGCGCGTCTTGGTGGTTGATGACAACGATCTCGTACTCCGAACGATGACGGACCTGTTCCGTCAACGCGGCGATAATTGTTCCGGAGCTTCCAATGCGACCGACGCGTTGAAACTTCTCGAAGACAGAATTTTCGATCTTCTCGTCAGCGACATGGTCATGCCCGGCATGGACGGTTTGGAGCTCATCCGGCGCGCAAAAGTTCTTCAGCCAACCGTGGTGTGTATCTTGATGTCGGGACTGGGCACGCGTCGCGACATCATCTCCGCGCTGCAAATTGGCGTGTTCGATTTCATGGACAAGCCAGTGCCGGACCTGGCGTCGTTTAACATGGTGATCGACCGGGCCGCTGAGCGCAGCCGACTGATCCGCGAGCGCGATGCTCTTCTCGAAAATCTCAAACAGCAGAACGCGAAGTTGGAATTCAGTTTGCAGCGCTTGCACGAAGCGTTCGGGCAATTGCGCCAACAAGAAGAAGAGCTGGAATCCGATCTCCTCCGGGCCCAACAGGTGCAGCGGCGCTTTCTGCCCACGGCGTTTCCCAACGCGCCCGGCCTGGATTGCTACGCTTATTTCGGGCCCTGCGATCAAGTGGGCGGCGATTTTTTCGGGACGTTTGCCCTGCCCGACGGCCGCCTGGTGGTGTATCTCCTCGACGTCGCAGGCCACGGCGTAAGCGCAGCGATCGTGACGGTGACTCTTCGCGAATTACTACGCGCGAAAATGCGGCAGTCTGTCGATAGCGGCATGTTCGGCCGCCCGGCCGACGTGTTGGCATTCATGAATTCAGCGATCATCGAAGAACAATTTGAGCCGCCCGTGCTGGTTACGATGATCTATGCCGTCTTCGACCCGAAAACCGGACAGGTTAATTTCGCCGGGGCAGGCCATCCCCCACCGCTCCACATCACCAATGCGAAAGAAGGGCGGCGCCTCGAGCTCGGCGGCACCGTCTTGGGCGCCAACCCTGACGCGCGCTTTACCGCAAACGAAACGCGGCTGTCCACCGGCGACCTGCTTGTTTTCTTTTCTGATGGGCTTACGGAAACCCGAAACGGTGCAGGTGAGGAATTTTCACCGAACCGATTGCTTGATCTCGTTCAAACGCAGTACGGCCGTTCAGCGGCGGAAATCGGTCAATCGATCGAAGAAGCACGCACAAAATTTCTCGAAGGAGCTGTCCCGACCGACGATCTCACTTTCATCGTATTTCGGAAAACCGATCCTGCTGTCGCCGCCGCCGACACCCATCAGCCATCGGTAAAATTTGCGATGCCTGAAAAGCTGAGGGCCGCCAGTCCCGACGCCCGCGGCCGCATCAAGGCTGGCTGGAGGGGGCAGACCTGCATCGCGATATTCTCCGGCGTAGCGACCTGGCAACTTGCTCCAACACTGCGGGAAATTGTCCGGCAGGCGCGCGAAGGTCGCGCCGCGACAATCGCCATCGATCTCGCCGCCTGTGAAAGCATGGATTCCACCATGCTCGGCCTTCTCTTGCAGTTAGCGAGCGAGGTCACACTCCATCAACCCGGCGGCCGAGTGATTCAGCAGCTGCACGAGCTCGGCGTGTTGTCGCATTTCAACATCAGCCACGAGATTTGCCCGCGGCCCGAGCAGATCATGGAAGTGGCGCGCGTGCAGTCGCGCGAAGCGTGTTCGGAGCTGATTCTTTCTGCGCACGAAGCGCTCATGGAAGCCTCGGTCGACAACCGCCTGCGCTTTCAAGATGTCGTCGGTTCGATGAAAAAGGAACGCGAAGGCCCCGGCAAAAAAACGTAACCGCCAAACCGCCCACACGTCAGCGCGATTTCGCTTCGCTGCAACTAAAGGCAAAAAAATCGGGTCAAAAATTTCCATTGAGGTTTTTCGCCCCGGCATTATTTCGATTGTGGCAACCATGACTACGGTTGCATCGCACACTCCTCACCCTGCCGACGCTGAGTTTTATCTCCCGGCAGATCCGTTCTTCAGAAACAGCCTGCCCACGGCGCTGACCTTCGACGACGTTTCGCTCGCCACGCTTTACTCAGAGATTCTCCCGAAGGACGCCGACTGTTCCACCGCGCTTTCGGAAACGCTGAAGCTTCAGATTCCGATCATTTCGTCCGACATGGACACGGTCACGGAGTCGAAGATGGCCATCGCGATGGCGCTCAATGGCGGCATCGGCCTCATCCATTACAACATGACGCCGAAGGATCAGGTGAAAGAAGTCGCCCGTGTGAAGCGCCACATTCACGGCCTCATCCAAGATCCTATCACCGTTTCGATCGAAGCCTCGGTGGCAGACGTCCTCGCGATGATCGAAACGAAGAAATTCGCGTTCTCGACCTTCCCGGTGGTCGACAAGGAAGGGAAACTCGCCGGCCTGCTCTCCGGAAACGTCGTCAAAGAACGCTACAAAGCGAAAAAAGTTTCCGAGGTCATGACACCGCGCTCGCAACTCGTGACCGAACACGAGCGCAACGTCGCCAAGGATCCGATTCGCGCCGCCGACGCTTTCTTTAACCAAAACATTGGCGTAAATAAAATGCTCGTGCTCGATGACACCGGCAAGCTCCGCGGACTCGTCACCAGCTCCGACGTCGAGCGGATCACGAGCGAAGCCAAATCGCGCCGCAAGCCAGCCCGCGACGCCAATTTCCGCCTCGTCGTCGGCGCCGCGCTCTCGCCTGTTCGCAAGCCCAGCGGCGAACTCGATCGCGACAAAATCCTCGGCCACGTCGGCAGTTTGATGGACGAATGCGTCGACGCCGTCGCCATTTCCACCGCGCACGGCCACACCGCTGGTGTGGGTGAAATGGTTAAGATGGTGCGCGGCGCATTTCCTTCGATCACGATCATCGCCGGCAACGTCACAAGCGCGTCCGGCGTGGAGTATCTCGCCGATTGCGGAGCCGATGCCATCAAAGTGGGCCAAGGCCCCGGCTCGATTTGCACCACGCGCATCGTCGCGGGCGTGGGCATTCCGCAGCTCACCGCACTCTATGCGGCCAGCAAAGGCGCCGCCGCAAAAGGCGTTCGCATCATCGCCGACGGCGGCATCACCAAGTCCGGCGACATCGTCAAAGCCCTCACCCTCGCCGATTCGGTCATCCTCGGCGGTCTGCTCGCAGGTTGCCGCGAAGCCCCCGGCGAGATCATGGAGATCAACGGAAAACTTTATAAACAATATCGCGGCATGGGCAGCCTTTCGGCGATGAAAGCTGGTTCGGCAGCCCGTTACGGCCACGATAAAAACGACAACACCCGCAAGATCACCGCCGAAGGCATTGAGGCATTGAAAGAAGTCTCGGGCTTCGCCGACGACGTGTTGGCCAATCTTATCGGCGGCTTGCAGAGCGGCATGGGGTATCTCGGCTCGAAAAACCTCCCTGAGCTTCGCGCCAAAGCCCGCTACATCCGCGTCAGTTCGGCCGGCATGAAAGAAGCCGCACCGCACGATGTGATCGAAGTCGCAACGCGAAAGAGCTGAACGGTCAAAAACCGGGATAACGCACAGCCGAGCTCAACAGGAGCTCGGCTTTTTCATTCGTAGGCATCGACAAAAGCGGAACAATCGAAATAGGCGCTCAGTCCAATTCTTCCGACCTTTTAACCATCATCTATCCACTGCAGCGTGACTTTATTCCTAGCCTGAAGAACCGCAGCAATCCTCCTACATCATGAAAATGTATCTACATTTGGCGTTAGCTGCCGTTATGAGCGGACCGCTCGCAGCTTCAGCCGAAGAAACGGCATCAAACCAACAGCAGCCACCAAAAATCGCCAGGATAAGTACTCGCAGCAACATCAAGATCGCCTCCTCGGATGAAAGAGCCGAACAGTTTGCCATCTACGTGGGCACCGGGCTCGTCGTGGGGGCTCTCGCTTCGACCGGCATGCATTTCACGGTCGGCGGTGGCGGAGCATTGATGCGCGCGCGCGATTTCAGCCTGCAGACCGACTACGGCGAAGTATTACCGGTGACGAGCAGGAACGCGACGGCAGGCACATTTAACGCGTGTGTTGGCTACCAGTTCAACGAAGATTGGGGGTTGAACCTGGCGTTCATAAACTTCGAGCCTGTCACCGCCAGGCTCGCAAAGCCAAATGTGTCCGCTCCGCTCGCGGGCATACCTGCGCCGTCATTCTTCCGCAACAACCTCAGGTACTCCGCGATGCAATGGGCGTTGATGCCCACGTACACGATTACCGAAGACGATCGGTTCAGGGTGCTGGCAACCGCCGGCGTGACCTACAGTCCCACCGACGCTCAATTTGAAACCGAATACTACGCGACATATTCGGGAAGGCCTCCGGGAATGTCCAAATACACCACGCAGAAACAAAAGAACTACGGTTGGGGATATGCCGCTGGTTGCAGTGCCGAACTAGCGCTAAGCAAACATTTCTCTCTCTCGCTTTCCGCAGTTTATGCGCCCTTGAAGGTGAAACTCCCGAGCTCCACCCCGCTGGCGTGGAAGTCGGCCGTGCCGACGAAGTCCTCGGTCAATGTCGACACCCTAAACTTCGCCCTCACCTTTACCGCACGGCGTTGAGCTTTCGGTAAATCATGAGAAATCTTCAGGAAAAGAAAAGGCCGACCCAAAACGGGCCGGCCTTCTTTGTAAGAATTTTGCCACGGCTCTTAGCCGCGGCACGTGCCTGTGAATCAAACGGCGGATTCGCCGCGTTCGTCCGTACGAATACGAACCGCTTCCTCAACCGGAAGAACGAAGACTTTGCCGTCGCCGATCTTGCCAGTCTTGGCGGACTTGACGATCGCCTCGATCACTTTGCCCACGATGGCGTCGCCGACCACGATTTCGACTTTTACCTTCGGGAGGAAGTCGACGGTGTATTCGCTGCCACGGTAGATTTCGGTGTGACCTTTCTGACGTCCGAAGCCTTTGACCTCTGTAACAGTCATACCTTCGACGCCGATTTCAGACAGGGCGGTTTTAACCTCTTCCAATTTGAAGGGTTTGATGATCGCGATGATGAGTTTCATATAAGTTGATAGGTTGCCAGTTAAGGTTGGGCTTAGGATTCGACGTAACCTTCTTCACCGTGTTCATTGATGTCGAGACCCATACGTTCGACTTCAGGTGTCGGGCGAAGACCGATCACGGCCTTGACGATGTAGGCCAAAATGATGGTCGCCAAGACTGAAAGTACAAGCGTGAGGCCAATTGCTTTCAACTGCTCCAACCAGAGTGTGTGCCCCACGACGTCTTTCAAGTTGGTGGCCAAGTTTCCGTTAACTTTATGAGTAGCAAGGAAGCCGGTCACCAGGGCGCCGAGGGTGCCACCGACCGCGTGCACGCCGAAGGTATCGAGCGCGTCGTCGTAGCCAAACATCGCCTTGAGCTTGGTGACCGCGAGGTAAGGCACCACCGCGGCAATAATGCCGATGAGGATCGCACCGTTCGCCGTGACGAAACCGGCCGCAGGCGTGATCACGACCAAGCCGGCCACAACACCTGAGCAGAAACCGAGGATCGAAGCGTGCTTGCGGAAGATCAGTTCAATGAGTCCCCAGACAAAGCCACCCGTCGCCGCCGCCAGTGTGGTGGTCATGAAGGCGTTGGCCGCAATGCCGTCAGCCGCGACCGCCGAGCCAGCGTTAAAGCCGTACCAACCCACCCAGAGCATACCCGTGCCCACCATACAGAGCACCATGCTGTGGGGGGCCATCTTCTCTTTGCCGAACCCAAGGCGAGGTCCAAGGATCAAGCAGAGGACCAGCGCAGACCAACCCGATGACATGTGCACCACCGTGCCACCGGCAAAGTCGATCGCCTTGATCGTCGCGGAGGCGTTCCAGACGCCGTTCATGAAGCCGTTGACGCCCCAAACCATGTGAGCCAGCGGGAAATAAACCACGAACATCCACAACGTCACGAAGAGCATGATCGACGTGAATTTCATGCGCTCGGCGATCGCACCCACGATCAAGCCCGGCGTGATGATCGCGAACATCAGCTGATACATCGAGAAGACGTTCTGCGAAACCCAGTACGCGTAGTCCGTGTTGGGCGCGGAATCTACGCCGTTGAGGAAGAAATATTCAGCACCGCCAAAAAAACCGCTGCCAAAGTTTTTGCCGAACACCAGGCTGTATCCAAAAGCCCACCACAGAATCGTCACCAGCCCGCTGATGCCCAAGCACTGCGCGAGCACAGAGAGCACGTTCTTTTTGCGCACCAAGCCGCCGTAAAACAAAGCCAGGCCGGGAAGCGTCATGAACAAAACCAGCGCGGAGCACGTCATCATCCAGCCGTTATGGCCAGGCGCCGCGACGCCGACCGCGGCCGTCGTCAGTCCCGTGGGGACGTTGCCATCTTTGTCTTTAAGACCGGCCGCGGGGTCTCCGTTGGTCAGAGCGGCTTCCAAACCAGCCACACGCTGTTCGAGCGTGGGCGTCGGAGCGGGCGCTGCTTCCGCGGACCAACCGACCGATGAGAGGAACAAGGTGACGGCGGCGAGGGCCACCCCACGAAACGTTTTGAGAGAGATGAATTTCATAGGCACGGACCTCGTATGAGCAAAAGCGATGCCATGCATGAAATTCATCCAGAATTGTTCGAAAATTCATGCCCTGCCCTCCGCGGTTCTGCGCCAAGAACATACAAAAAGCCGGCCGTGCAAACGCACCGGCCGGCTGACTCTTAGGCTTAAAGGGCAACAACTAGATCGCGATGTCGCCGCGTTCTTCGGTGCGGATGCGCACAGCCTCCTCAAGTGGTATTATAAACACTTTGCCGTCGCCGATTTTCCCGGTCTTGCCGGCCTTGACGATCGTGTCGACCGTTTTGGCGACCAGATCGTTCGCGACAACGATTTCCAATTTCACCTTGGGCAGGAAGTCCACGGTGTATTCACTGCCGCGGTAAATCTCGGTGTGACCTTTCTGGCGACCAAAGCCTTTTACCTCGGTGACCGTCATGCCTTCCACTCCGATACCGGAAAGCGCGTCCTTCACTTCCTCGAGCTTGAACGGCTTGATGATTGCGATGATAAGTTTCATGGCTGTTTAAGAGTGGTTAGGATTAGGATTCAACGTAACCTTCTTCACCGTGTTCATTGATATCGAGGCCGGAGCGCTCGACGTCAGCGGTCGGACGGATGCCGATGACCGCCTTGATAATGTAGGCCAGAATGACCGTCGCGACCACGGAGAGAACCAGTGTGAGCGCGATCGCCTTCACCTGTTCAAGCCAGAGGGACTTGCCGACGATTTCCTTTAGATTTGTCGAGAGGTTCGCGTTCACATCGGCCGTGGCGAGAATACCCGTGAGGAATGCGCCCAAGGTGCCGCCCACCGCGTGCACGCCGAAGGTGTCGAGTGCGTCATCATACTTGAAGATCGACTTGAGCTTGGTCACAGCCAGGTAAGGCACCACCGCGGCGAGTACGCCGATGACCATCGCGCCCGAAGCGTTTACGAAACCGGTGGCTGGCGTGATCACGACAAGGCCGGCCACGATACCGGAGCAGATGCCGAGGATCGAAGCGTGGCCGCGGAAGATAAGTTCGATCAGACCCCAGACAAAGCCCGCGGTCGCTGCAGCCAGCGTTGTTGTCATGAAAGCGTTGGCGGCAATGCCGTCGGCCGCAACGGCCGAACCAGCGTTAAAGCCGTACCAACCCACCCACAGCATGCCCGTGCCGACCATACAGAGCACCATGCTGTGCGGCGCCATCTTCTCTTTGCCGAACCCCAGGCGAGGCCCAAGGATCAAGCAGAGGATCAGCGCCGACCAACCGGACGACATGTGCACCACGGTGCCGCCAGCAAAGTCGATCGCCTTGATCGTCGCGGAGGCGTTCCAAACGCCGTTCATGAAGCCGTTCGCGCCCCAGACCATGTGCGCGAGTGGGAAATAAACCACGAACATCCACAGCGTCACGAAGAGCATGATCGATGTGAATTTCATGCGTTCAGCGATGGCGCCGATAATCAGGCCGGGGGTAATGATCGCGAACATCAGCTGATACATTGAGAAGACGTTCTGCGAAACCCAGTACGCGTAATTCGTATTCGGGGCCGAAGTGACGCCCTTCAGGAAGAAGAACTCCGAGCCGCCGAAGAACGCGCTGTTGAAGCTCGTGCCGAACACGAGGCTGTATCCAAAAGCCCACCAGAGGATCGTGACTAATCCGCTGATGCCTAAACACTGGGCGAGCACGGAGAGCACGTTCTTTTTGCGGACGAGGCCGCCGTAAAAGAGCGCCAGACCCGGCAGCGTCATGAAGAGCACCAGAGCGGCGCAAACCATCATCCAGCCGTTGTGCCCAGGCGCGGAAACGCCGACCGCGGCCGTCGTGAGCCCCGATGGGATATTCCCGTCCTTGTCTTTCAAAATCGCTGAGGGGTCACCGTTGGTGAGGGCAGCTTCCAGACCCGCCACACGCTGTTCGAGCGTGGGTGCAGGAGGAGCCGCATTGGTATCTGCAAACAAGGATGTCGCGGTAGTGAGCGCCGCTAGAAGGCTCACGATTTTGAGCAGTCCTTTCAGGGACTTAGGCCAGGTGATCATAGCATGAGTGATTTGTTGATTTTAGTTGTTGTAGCTCGGCCAACCTGCGTGGGGAGAAGCCGGGATGCTTTCACTCTTTAGCAATTCAGATGCCATGAATGCCGGTCATATGGACAAAAAAAGGTTCTCGTTCGTTCTCTAGAGGGAAAATCTCCTGTTTTGGCCGCCAAATTTTGCTGTCTAAAAGTGCCCAGAGCCATTTCCGGAGCGCACGCCATGCCGACAAAAACGCGCTGCCATCGCCAAACACACCGCTCCTTTCGCTCACTTAACAGCGCGGTACGCACAACGTTTCAGTACGAAAAAGCACGCGTCCGCTCAGCTGCGGACATCAATCTCCCGGGACATGCCATTAGACGGCATGCTAGCTGCTATTAAATCTATGAATCTATGCTAAATTAACCTGTCCTATGCCAAGCGCTCTCAATTCTCTCGATGGTTTTCTCGCTTCGGAATGGCGTCCTTTTCAGCCGTTTGGTGAAACGCATCGGCCATTCATTACAATCTCACGCCAGGCAGGTTCTGGCGGTTCGAGCCTCGCCTGTTTGCTCGGTCGCAAGCTCAACGCGCTCGCCTCCGAAAATGTCACTTGGCGCATCTTCGAGGGCAACTTGATCGCGCGCATGCTCGAGGAGAACCACCTGCCCACCCGCGTCGCCCGTTTTCTGCCCGAAGAACGCATTCCCGAGGTCCGCGCTTCCATCGGCGAACTGGTTGGACTTCATCCTAACCTCTGGGACTTGGTTCAGAAAACTAACAAAACCATTCGTCAGATCGCTCTCGCAGGCCACGCCATTTTTGTCGGCCGCGGCGCGAATTTCGCCACGGCCGATCTTGCTCACGGCACTCACGTGCGTCTCGTGGCGCCCGCCGAACACCGCGCCCGCTACCTCGCGCAGCGTTACAATATCTCCGAGTCGGAAGCCCGCGTGCTCAACGCCCGTTGTGACGCCGCCCGACGCGGCTATGTGAAGGCCAATTTCGGCGCCGATACGAACGACTCCTGCGCCTACGACATGGTGATCAATACCGCCGAGGTCTCACTGGACGAAGCGGCCGATCTCGTGATCGCCCACATCGCCCGGCATCATCCTGCACTCGAGATGGCGCGCTAACAAAAAGCGCCACCTTCCGGTGGCGCTTTCCTTCTTTGGCAAAGAGCCGCTCCAAGGCGGCTCTGGAATTTTCCAGGGTGTTATTTGGTCGGCACACTCTGGACGGTCTTGAGAATACGACCGGCGACCAGATACGGGTCGGCAGCCGAATTCGGGCGACGATCTTCGAGGTAGCCCTTGTAACCGTTCTTGATGAAGCTGTGCGGCACACGCACCGAGGCACCGCGATCGGCCACACCGTAGCTGAATTTGTCGATGGCCTGTGTTTCGTGGAGGCCGGTGAGGCGGAGATGATTCTCCGGGCCATAAACGGCAATGTGTTCATCCATGTTCTTGGCGAAAGCCGCCATGAGTTTCTCGAAGTACTCTTTGCCGCCCACTTCGCGCATGTATTTGGTCGAAAAATTCGAATGCATGCCGGAGCCGTTCCAATCGAGGGCTTCGTTGAAGGGCCCGATGATGGGCTTGCAGCGCCATTCGATGTCGATGCCGTAGCCTTCGCACAGGCGGGCCATGATGTAACGGGCGACCCACATCTGGTCGGCAGCGCTCTTTGAGCCTTTGCCAAAGATCTGGAACTCCCACTGGCCCTTGGCGACTTCGGCGTTGATGCCTTCGATGTTGATCCCGGCGTCGAGGCAAATGTCGATATGCTTCTCGACGATCTCACGCGCTACGTTGCCCACGTTTTTATAGCCAACGCCGGTGTAGTAGCCGCCTTGTGGATACGGAAAGCCGCCTGTCGGGAAGCCAAGGGGCGCGCCGTCCTTGTAGAAGAAATATTCCTGCTCAAAGCCGAACCACGTGTCAGGGTCATCCGGTATCGTGGCCCGGGAGTTTGTGGGACTCGGCTCGCCGGTGTGCTGGTAACATTCGCACATGACGAGCACGCCGTTTTTGCGGGTGCTGTCCGGGAACGAAGCGACCGGTTTGAGCACGATGTCCGAGCTTTTGCCTTCGGCTTGGCGCGTGGAACTTCCGTCGAAGCCCCACACGGGAAGGTCTTCGAGCTTGGGGAAGCTGGCGAAGTCCTTGATTTGCGTTTTGCTGCGAAGGTTTGCCACGGGGGTATAACCATCGAGCCAGATGTATTCGAGTTTGTATTTGGCCATAACGAAAGATGAACCTCCGGACCTGTGAGCACCTTTCATGCCTTTGCCTCCAAACCTTTGTTCAGTACAGGCCCTACTCTGCTCCACAACCAATCCTATTGCGCCGTCCTCGCCGTCCCTCCCTCTCGCGTGCAAGTGCGATTGACTTTCGTGCTGCGCCCTTCGTTTTAGCCCTGTGCTCCTCAAGCGCTTCATCAGCTTCTTAACGCTCTCAGCGTTGCTGCTCGGACTCTCCCACGTGGGAAGTCTGGCTGGCGAGCTCACGCGCACTTCGGCCAACACGTATTTCAAAGCGGAAAAAAACCTTCAGTGGGTTCTGGTCGCGCGCGATGAGCAAAATAAGCCAACGTCCTTCCATTCCTTCGGCCCGCAGAGCACCCCCGCCACACTGGTAAACGTTTCTCTGCTCCGGCCAACCCGCGCTTGCTGCAGGACGACGGCGGTCCCTCGCTCTCTCGTTTTCCATTTCGCTCCGTCACTTACGGGAACCATCGTGATCCAGGTGTAGACCTGCGGATCGCGCCTCGACTCCTCCGGTCCGCACTTAGCGAGAACCGGAATTTCTGTCTCTAGTGCTCCTTCGCCGCGCATCCTGCGCTCGGACGGGAGCTCAACAAAAACGATTCAACAGATCCTTTCCCGTGAATTCTTCTAAAAAATCCAACGATCAGCAAAAACCGGCCAACACCAGCCACCACGACGCTCTTTCCGGCTGGGGAGCCATCGGCGGCGCAGTCATCGGTCTCATCATCGGTGCCTTCTTCGGCAAGGCCATCATGGTCGGCACCTTCCTCGGTGTCGCTGGCTGGTTGATCGGCGGCTTGATCGATCGCGCCCGCAAGTAAATCTGCGTCGCAAAAAAAAGCGCGTCCGATCTTCGGGCGCGCTTTTTTGTATTCTGAAACTGAGTTTAACGCGCTCCCAAGAGAGCGAGCAGGATGCCGCCCGAAATCGCCGTGCCAAAGACACCGGCCAGATTCGGTCCCATCGCATGATAAATCAGATGGTTCTTGGGATTCGCTTTGTTCGCGACCACATGTGAAACGCGCGCCGCGATCGGCACCGAAGCGATCCCCGCTGAGCCGATCAACGGGTTGATCTTCTCCTTGCAGAAAACGTTCATCAGTTTGGCCGTGAGCACGCCCGAACCGGTGCCAAAGACAAAAGCGATCAAGCCAAGCCCAACGATCTCCAGCGTCTTCACCGTGAGGAACGAATCCGCCGTCATGGTCGAACCGATCGCCGTCGTGAGGATGATCGTGATCACGTTCAACAGCGTGCCGCCCGCGGTCTGGACCAAGCGGTCCACGAGGAGCACTTCGCGCAGCAAATTGCCGAGCATGAGCATCGTGATAAGCGGCGCGACGGGCGGGAAAAACAGGTTCACCACCGCGGCGATCACGATGGGGAAAAGAATTTTTTCCAAACGGCTCACTTTGCGCAGCGTCTTCATCCCCATCTGCTGCTCTTCCTTGGTCGTGAGGAGCTTCATCACCGGCGGTTGAATCAACGGCATCAGCGCCATGTACGAATACGCCGCCACTGAAACCTGCGGCAACAGATGCGGCGCCAGTTTCATCGTGACAAAAATCGCCATCGGACCGTCCGCACCACCGATGATGCCGATCGCGCCGGCTTCACCGAGGGAGAAACCAATCACCTTCGCCAAAATCAACGCGACGAAGATGCCGAGATGCGCGCCTGCACCGAGAATGACCAGCTTCGGGTTTGCGATCATCGGGCCGAAATCGGTCATTGCACCGACGCCCAGGAAAATGAGGGGCGGCACGATCAACAGCGCCACGCCTTGATAAGCGTAATGGAAAAGGCCGCCCGGCATGATCAGATCCGAGCCTGGCACGTTCACCACCACGCAGGCAAAACCAATTCCTATCAACAGGAACGGCTCGTATTTTTTAACGATGGCGAGAAAGATCATCGTCAGACCGATCAGGATCATGACGACGTTGCCCCACCAGAAATGCTCCAGGCCCGTTTGGCCCAGCAGAGACTTAAATAGGGAAATGAGTTGTTCGAACATAGTTCACCCCAGACGCAGAAAGCTCCCTCGTGAAAATTAACTAAGCTACCGCTTAGTGGCCCTGCTTTAGCTTCGCCTCGTCGATGTGCCACCGCTTGTTCACCAGTGGAAGGAGAGCAAGCACGACTCCGATTCCTGAGATAATCACAAAGCTCAGGAAGAAATCGATTACGCTGATGAGCACGGCACCGTGGACAGAATCAGGAATGGCGATCATGGCGTTAAAAGTACCGCAGTAGTACAGCAGGGTTCCTGCCCTGTCTAAAGAAACATGGCGTCTTCTAATGTTACGCATTTCGAATGCAGCTCGATAAGTTTATTTTATCTAAAGCGCTAGACCTTCCCCTCGCCCCTGTGCGTTAAAAAGAAAAGAACGCCTCCACTCGGAGGCGTTCTGAATAGGCAAAGCCCTGCGCTATTTTGGTTACACTCCGAGCTTTCCCAGCAGCACCGGCTTGTTTTTCAAAGCGAGGCGGGCGTTCGTTTTGAATTCGCTCAGCCACGTGTTCAACGCATCGAAGGCTTCGTTACGCGCGCTGGTAGCACCCTTCGCAAGGGCCTTCGCCCCGGTGAACTTAGCATTGTACTCGGCCAACGTCGCCAATTCTGCAATGGCGATATTCAGGCGGGCCACGGAGTAACTCCGCTTCGTCAGCAGCTCCGTATAAGGAGGCTTTTGTGCCGCCTGAAAAGCAGCCGTCGCGTTCGTGACGAACTTCTGGAAATCCTTCGTGACCTTGCCGTCCGCACCGAGTGTTTTCCTATCTTCAGCGGTGAAAGAACCGATCTTTTGCACGGTTTGGCGATAGCCAGAGAAAAAGTCCTGGGCGGCTTCGTACACAGCGTCGCGAAGCTTCTTCGCATCGGCCTTGGTTCCTGGCGCATTCTGGCGCGCGGTAAAAGCGCCCTGAGCCGCCGCCTGCAAAGCAAGCCCTTCACGCAAAGCCGCATCGTCATATCCGCGCTCGCTTAACAAGCCTACGATTTCGCTGTCGCCGAGCGCGGCAGAGATAATCTCAAGCCCGCCAGTGATGGTCTCGGCACGCTTTTGATCCTGAGCGGAGTATTCGCGTGGTTTGTTCTCACCTGTGGGATCCGAGTCCGACGAAGTGTCAGTGCCCGCTGGTGCGGTATTCATAGTTGTGGTGGTATTTGATGCCATGGTTTTTCTTTATCTTAGGGGTTGTGTTTCTCGCGCCCGTTCCCCGCCGCCACTTGCCGCCTGGGGTATTACGCGCGAAGCGGCACGCACCTTTTAGAGTCAGGCGAAGGCTTTCAATCTAAACCTTATCAAAGGTCTAATTTTAAAAACCCTTTTATATTTCACTTCATCGAACCTTATCAACACCGCTAAATAATGCCAATACTTGGCGATAACAATAGGGTCCGGTGAAGCGCGATGTCCGCAACAATGCTTTTGATGCTCCCGATTCTATGGGGACCGTATTTCCTTCGGAAAGGACGCCCACCACACCGCTGCCGATCCAACGCCTAGGTCGAGATGCCCCCTCCTCGATGTCGCCCGCCCTATGATCGACATCGCCCTCTCCTCGCATCGGACAAAGGCTCATGCGACGGCTTCGGCATGGGTTATTCCTTGGTGCCGAACCATCTTCATAGGTAAGCAGAACCCTTTCCCTCGCCCAAACGCCTTGCTGCGAACCTCGCCGACACTCTCGTTCGCTGCTCCGGACATTTATTTGCCTGCGCGACCTCTAAATTTGACTGCGCCGATGGTTAGATCGACTGCGCCAGTTGTTTGGTTCACTGCGCCACGTATTTATTTGCCTGCGCCAAGTGCTTGTTCGACTGCGCCAGTCGAGTTTTGAACTACTCCGGAAGAATATTTCACTGCGCCAATAGAATATTTTGCTGCGCCAAGACTTTGATGAGCTGCGCCAAAACAATTTTCGACTGCGCCGGTGATTTTTTGCACTGCGCCAATGTTTTTTCACGCTGCGCCACATGTTATTTGTGCTGCGCGAGTCATTTTATTCGCTGCGCCAACGATTATTTTTACAGCGCCAACAATTTTAAGTGCTGCGCGGGCAATTTTTTTTGCTGCGCGAATCATTTTGATAGCTGCGCCAATGATTTTAACTGCTGCGCGAGATATTTTAGCTGCTGCTCCAGATGTTTTGCCGGCTGCGCCAACACTTTTAGACGCTGCGCGAGAGGTTCGGCCGACGACTTTGACTGCTCGATCGAGCCTTTTATGAGCAATTTTGTGCGTTTCTGGACTTCGCTGTTGTACTTATGTGAAAAGAGATGACCGAGGACACCGAATTGCTCCGTCGCTACGTTGAAGAAGGCTCGCAAGAAGCCTTCGCCGAACTGGTCGAGCGTCGCATCGGGCTCGTCTATTCCGTCGGGCTGCGTCGCACGAGCGACCCCGTCCGTGCGGAGGAAATTGCCCAAGAGGTTTTCACCGATCTCGCCCGGAAGGCTGCGTCGTTGTCACGGCACGCCACTGTCGTCGGTTGGCTCCATCGAAGTGCTTACTACGCGGCGGCGATCCACGTCCGCGCAGAACGAAATCGAATCGCCCGCGAAACCGAGGCTTACAACATGGGTAAAATTTTTGCCGACGACGCACCCCAAGCCGACTGGGACGAGCTGCGTCCCGTGCTCGATGAGGTGTTGAACGAACTCAACGAACGCGATCGCGAAGCCGTCCTGCTCCGCTACTTCGACAACCGGCCGTTTGGCGACATCGGCTCGCAATTAAGGCTGAGCGAAAACGCCGCACGCATGCGCGTGGAACGTGCGCTCGACAAACTTCACGCTCTGCTCGCCCGTCGCGGTATTAAGTCTACTTCCACTGCGGTCGGCCTGCTCGTCGCCCAACAAGCGACCGCCGCCACCGCTCCCGTCGGTCTCGCCGCCACCACCAGCGCCGCCGCACTGGCCTCTGCGAATGCCGCCGCTACGTCTGTCTTGGCCGGCGCACTACAATTTATGGCCGCCACCAAAACCTCCGTCGCCGTGACCAGCCTTGTGTTGATTGGTTCGGCAGGTCTGCTCCTCAACGAATCCAAAGCAAGTCGCTCGCTCGACGCAGAAATCGCCGCCGCTCAACGCCAGCAGGAACCGTTGAATATAAAACTCGCCACGCTCCGTACGCGCGTGAACGACGCCGAAGCTTCCGCCGCCCGCGCCAGAGCTGCCGCCGATGCCGCAAAGGCCGACCGAGCCGACGAGTTGAAGAAAGCGCAGGACGACATGACTGCCCGTCTGACTCTCGGCACTGCTTGGCTCGCTCGCCATCCGGAAATCAAAGAACTCGTCGTGCGTGAATTGAAGACCCGACGAGCCACCGAGTATGAACGCCTTTTCAAAGTGCTCGCCCTCACACCCGCGCAGATCGATCGCTTCCTCGATCTCATCTGCAGGGCAAGCGGAGGCATTCTCACGACGCCTGACAACCAGCCCCTCATGTACGACCTGGGCGGCGATCCTAAAACAACGAAGGAGGAGTTGCGCTCGTTGCTCGGCGAAGAAGGTTTTAAACGCTACCAAGCCTACGCTTCAGAGATGTCGGGCCTTCAGACCGTCACCCAGCTCGGCGGAATGCTCGCAGCCACCGCCGAACCATTGTCGCCGTCCCAAGGTGAGCGGTTGCTGACCCTTCTATCGGAAAACAAGACGGTGAAAATGTGGAACGGCCGGAACCATTACGATTGGGAAGAAATTTTCCGCGGGGCGCAGACCTTTTTGTCAGAGCAGCAACTGGAATTCCTGAACGACTTGCGCGCACAGGACGAGTTTAGCCAGTCGCTCACGCGGTCCCGCAATCCGAATTTGTAACGCCATCCTTGGGGCCATGAATCGCATTTTAAACAGAGTCATCTGGTCTGTTTCGGCGCTGGTCGCGCTCTTGGCGCTTTCCTTCTGGATCGTTCGCTCGCAGCAGCGCGCCGCCCGTCATGAGGAATTTCATTCGATCACACGTAAGAACACGGCGTTGCAGGTAGAAATAAAGCAATTGGAGCAACGCCTGGCCGCTGCCGACCGAAACCAATCCGAGGCAGAAAAGGCGCACGAGAGAACCGAAAGCCGCCGCAAGGCCGAGGCCAGTCGCTCGATATATCAAATGATCAAGGACGATCCCGTGCAGCAGAATTTGGAATTGAGGCGCCTGCGCGCGACCGCGCACTCGGAGTACGCACGGTTCTTTTTGCAGAAAGGGTACTCGGCGAAGCAAATGTCAGCCTTCATCGACCTCACCGTGAAATATCTTGAGACGTGGATGGATTTGGAAATGACCGCGCCGCCGCGTAGCGCGGCGAAAGATCCCGCCGTCGATCTGCTCCGCAAAAAAGCCGAAGCCGAGTACTTCGAAAAGGTCCAAGCGTTGTTGGGCGAAGAAGACTATCGTGCTTACCAGGGATATCGGCGAACCGCTCCGATCTATAACGCGGTGGTCCTCGGCCTCGCCGGTGCTGCCGCTCTTGAAGGCTGCTCTCTCACTCCACAGCAAGGTGAGCAGCTCCTGAACGCCGCACTCTCCACAGCCGACGCCGAAACAAAGCCGGGCAAAAACCCCCTAAAATCCGTCGACTGGAGAAAATTAGACGGCCTGGCGCAGGAGATTCTTACCCCGGTGCAATATAGAATTTTCGCCAGCCGAATTCCACCCAGCGGTTTTGAATCAAAAGAACGGCTTCAGATTAACTTAGCCATCGACCAGGCGTGGAAAACCGATCCACTCAAGTTCGACAATGCCGTTGCTCCCCGGGAGAAGTAGCGCTGCGGGCTATTTTGAGAGCTGCGCGAGCGTTCAGTTTCACTGCGCCTTTTGTCTATTCGGCTGCGCCGAACCTTCCTAAATCGAGAAATCCGATCGACCGGAAAGCTCGTGCAGGCCGCACTCGCGCTTGAGACCTCCGAAACGGGTATCTTCTTCCTTCATGCCGTCCATCAACTTTGACGTGCTGTGCCAGTCGCCCATTGAAACGTAGCCCTCGTCCCACAGCGGGTGATAAGGCAATTCGTACTTCGTGAGATATTGATGCACGCGCTTGTTGTCCCAATCGGCAATGGGGTGGACTTTGGTGATTTTGTTCTGTTGTTGAACAATCTTCACCGCCTCGCGTGTGCTCGACTGCGAGCGGCGCAAGCCGGCCAGCCAGGCTGTCGCACCAAGCTCTTTGAGGGCGCGGTCCATCGGCTCAACCTTGTTGATGAAGTTGTAGCGCTTCAGACCTTCCACGCCCTGCTCCCACTGCTTGCCGTGCAAGGCTTCCTGCTCAGCGGCGGTGGAAGCGGGCACGTATTTCTTGAGATTCAAATGGAGCCGCTGCGTAAGTTCGCGCGCAAAGCGGTAAGTTTCGGGGAAGAGATAACCGGTATCGATGAAGATCACAGGAATCTTCGGCGAGACTTGCGTGACCAGATGCAGCATCACCGCCGCCTGAATGCCAAAACTCGTCGTCAGCACGAGCCCGTCACCGTAAGTCTCCACCGCCCAACGAACACGCTCTTCGGCGGTCGCTTTTTCAAGATCAGGAGTGGATTGGACAGGTGAAGGAACGATGTGAGACATGTAACGAGCAATTATTCTACTTAGGACATGTCCTAAGTAAAGTAATTAGCTCAAAAGTTCGCTTGTTCCTCTATTTCCAACTCTTCGAGCACAGATATCAGACCTCTGATCTGCCTTTGACCGTGCATTTCGGCAATAACGCCGAACATAAAAAGAGCCTGCCCCGGGAAGAGCAGGCTTTTAGGTGAAACGATAAGTGCGGCGATCAGAGCGCCTTCAGCAAGCGTTCCAATTCGGCTTTTTTGGCCTGTTGGTCGGCGAGCTGCTTGCGGGCGCCTTCCAGAACCGCGGGCGGCGCTTTGCTGACGAACGCCTGGTTCGCCAAACGCGCTTCCGTGCCGGCGATGTGTTTGTTGATCTGCTCGAGTTCTTTCGTGAGGCGGGCCTTTTCGGCGGCGGCGTCGACTTTCACGCCGGTGTCGAGATACAGCGCGCCGAACGGGGTCACAATGGCGGGCAACGCAGGTTCGCTCGCAGTCCGTGTGACCGAAGCTGCACCGATCAGACGAGTGAGTTTCGAGTTATTCGCTTCGAGCACGGACCAAGCCGAATTATCAGCCAGAGCCAAGAGTTTCACGTCGCGTTTCTGGGCGACGGCTTGTTCGGCCTTCAGCTGGCGGCCCAGCGTGGTGAACTGCTTAAGTTTCTCCACGCGTTGCGAAGCAGCGACGTCGATTGCGACGCCACGCAACGTCAGCGCCGAAACGAGGTCGCCGGCGGTTTCGAGATGCGTGTTTTGCAGGAACTCTTTTTCCGCACCGTAACCGAGCAGGTGCCAGAGCTCTTCTGTGATGAACGGAGCAAACGGCTCGAACAGCAGCAGGAATTGGCGAATGACGAGATCTTGGATCGCGAGGACGTGCGCTTTGGCGGCCAGGTCTTGAAGACGCGCTTTCGCCACTTCGACGTACCAGTCGCAAAAATCGTTCCAGAAAAAGCTGTAGAGCCGCTGTGTCGCCCCGGCGAATTCGAACTCGGAAAAACCGCGCTCGAGGATGCGCATGGTATCGAGAAGCGCGCCGAGCAGCGCGTGGTCGTCGTCGTCGAGCTGCTTGGCATCGATGCGCGCGAGGATCGTCGCGAGCTGGGAATTGTCGCTCATCTCGCCGCTCATCTGACGGAAGCGGCAGGCGTTCCAGAGCTTGTTGCAGAAGTTTTTGCCACCTTCGATGCGGTCTTCGTCGAACTTCACGTCCTGGCCGAGCGGCGCCATCTGCAGCAAGCCGAACCGGAGGCCATCGGCACCATATTTGGCGATGAGATCGAGCGGATCGGGCGAGTTGCCGAGGGTTTTCGACATCTTGCGGCCCTGTTTGTCGCGGACGATGCCGTTGAAATAAACGTGTTTGAACGGAATGCGCTTCTCGACCGGCGCGCCGGGATTGGCGAACTCAAGGCCGGCCATGATCATGCGCGCGACCCAGAAGAAGATGATGTCGGCACCCGTCGCGAGCGTCGTCGTGGGATAGAACGCGTTGTAACCGGCCTTCTGCATCTCGGCATTGTCCGGCCAGCCCTGCGTCGCGAACGGCCACAGCCAGGACGACGCCCACGTGTCGAGCACGTCGGACTCCTGCTCCCAGTTCTGCGGATCGGCCGGACCTTCGAGCGACACATGAACCTTGGAGGGATCCTTTAGATCGGCAATCGTCAGCTTGTCGCGATCGAGACCTTTCTTGTACCAGACCGGAATCCGGTGGCCCCACCATAGCTGGCGGCTGATGCACCAATCTTGGATGTTCTCGAGCCAGTTGAGGTAAACCTTCGACCAACGCTCCGGATGCATCTTCACGAGGCCGTCGCGCACGACCTGCTTGGCTTCTTCCACGCGCGGATATTTAAGCCACCACTGCCACGTGAGACGCGGCTCGATCGGCACGCCAGCGCGCTGCGAGTAACCGACGTTGTTTTCGTAGGCCTTTTCCTCGATGAGCGCGCCGCTTTCCTTGAGCAACTCGGCGGATTTCTTGCGCGCAGCGAACCGGTCCATACCGGCAAGAGCCGGACTGGCAAACTCGTTCATCGTGCCGTCAGCGTTGATGCAATCGATGACCGGCAGGTGGTGACGTTGGCCGATCTCAAAGTCGACCTTGTCGTGCGCAGGCGTGACCTTGAGCACGCCAGCAGCGAATTTCGGGTCAACCGCGGCATCGGCGACGATCGGCATCTGCACGCGCTCGCCGAGCGGCCGCCAAACTTTTTTGCCGATAAGATGGCTGTAGCGCGGATCGTCCGGATGCACGGCGACGGCGACGTCGGCCGGGATCGTCTCGGGACGCGTCGTCTCGACGGTGAGGTGCGTCAGCGGAATTTTAATTCCCTCGGCGTCGATGGTTGTGGACGACTCAACGAGTTCGTAGCGGAGCTTGTAGAGCGAGCTCTTCGTCGGGCGCATTTCGACTTCTTCGTCGGAAAGCGCGGTGAGCGACGCCGGGCACCAGTTGACCATGCGCTTGCCGCGATAAATCAGGCCCTGCTCGTAAAGTTTCACGAACGCCGTCAGCACGGAGCGGCTGTAGCCCGGATCCATCGTAAAATGCGTGCGATCCCAGTCGCAAGAGCAGCCAAGTTGGCGGAGCTGCGCGAGGATGATGTCGCCTTTTTCCTGGCGCCACGACCAGACGCGTTTCAGAAATTCGTCGCGACCGAGATCGTAGCGCGTCTTACCCTCGGATTTCTTGAGGTGCTTTTCCACCATCGTCTGTGTGGCGATGCCGGCGTGGTCGGTGCCGGGAATCCAGCACGCAGCTTTGCCCTCGAGGCGAGCGCGGCGGATCAGCGCGTCTTGCAGCGTGTTGTTGAGCACGTGGCCCATGTGCAGGATGCCGGTGACGTTCGGAGGCGGGATGACGATCGTGTACGTTTCCTGTCCGGGCGCAGCGCGACCGGCGAAGCACTTGGCTTCCTGCCAGGCGGCATACCATCTCTTTTCAACGTCGTGCGGTTCGTAGCTCTTGGTGATCTCGGCCATGAGGATAAAATTTGAAACCGCCGAGCCAACCAATCGCCTCGGCCGGACGCAAGTGGTTTAAAAGGTTGCGGCCTGACGCTCGCCATCCGGCCCGCAAGTGCGGTTAAGCACGCTGAATACCGCGAGTTACGAGCCCGCAACAATCGCCACCGGTTCCACTGCGACCACGTCCTTTTTCCGGAAAGGTTGCTTCAACGACAACAGCGTCGCCGAGCGCCAGACCCATTCCAGCGGGCCGTAATGGAAGCGCTTCAGCCACCAATGTGCGCAGGCGAGCTGCACCACAAAAAATCCGGCGCCGCCCAAAATGCTGTAGAATTGTCCCCACTGACGATAGAGCCCTAGCCCGAAATTGTAGTAAATCGGCACCCAGAAAACCGCCTGCGTTACGTAGCACGTCAGGCTCATGCGACCATAGGGAATCAGCAGCCGCAGCGCCGCCCGAACCTTTGTTAAGTGATAAAGCAGCACGAAGCCACTCACCCAAAGGATCATCTGCGCGAGCTGCGCGTAGGATTTGGCCAGTGCGTATCCGAAACGGCGGCCATTCCCCTGCGGCATCCAACCGCGCACGTGCAGTTCGACATAATAAAAAACGCCAAACGCGATCACGGAAACTAACAATGCCCGCTTCGCGTAGCGCACGCACATGGCGGGATCTTCGAAGATGCGTTTGCGTCCCAAGAAAAGACCCAGCCCAAACAGCCCCAGCATTTGCGACACCCGGCCGTTTCCAATCATCCACCACCATTTGCCGAGCTGGCCATTGACGGCATTCGCCTGAACGACAGCGAGAAAGCCCTGCTCCGAAAACGCGGGGTAAATCGCACGGTAATACTGCCCCGCTTGCGCCGGCAAAGGGACGAAGCTGCCATCCAACCACACACGCACGAGTTGCCACCAAAGCGGAATCTGCAACAGCAGCAAACCCGTGAGACAGCCGAGAAGACGGTTGCTTAAACCATAGAACATCACCAAGGGGACGCCTAGGACAGCCAGTATCGACAAAATATCTCCGCAATAGAGGAGGCTGTGGAGGTAGCCGATGATACCGAGCACCGTCAGCCGCCAAAGAAAGCGCCAACGAAAATTGACGCCCCGCTGCGCGGCGCGATCCAGCAGAATGAAAAAACTGAGCCCAAACATCATCGCGAAGAGCGAATAGGCTTTGCCGCCGAAAAGAAAAAACGCGGCGTCCCGCACGTGTTCATTCAAATGGCTCAGCCAATCGGGCTGGGCCTCGGGATATCTAAGAAAATCGAAGTGCTCGACCGAGTGCAGCAGCAGGATCGCCAGCAATGCCGAGCCACGAAGGGCATCGACAATATCGATTCGGGGCGGCGGGGCAGAAAGCGGTTTGCTCATGTAAGCTGGAGGGAACGAATCTGTGACGAACCTTTTGAAAAAAGGTAACAGTTCCGCGAGAAAATTTGCACGACGCAAAATTAAAGGGGCGGATGCTGCTAAACATCCGCCCCTTTCCAACACACACAAACCTACAGACGAAACAAAATCAGGGCTTCAAGCGAAGAACCGTGAACGACCAAGCCGGGAAAGTGCGCTCGGCCTGCGGGGAACCAAGGGTGACGGATTCCTCGCGCGGTTGAACTTTCGACGGAGCTTCAAAGGTGTTGTCGTCGTCAGGGCTCGCCGACGTGAGAACGACTGCTTTACCGGAAATTTTTGCGCCTTTCAGACCAGTTAGATTCAGACGAACGGTCTGGGCCTTCGCCGTCGGGTTCGAGACAGCCACGATGAGTTCGCCGGTTTTAGCCGAACGTCCAGCCGCAGCATAAAGGCTGCGCGTGGGTTGACAGTCGGCTTCCTGAATCAACACGCCGTCCTGATAGCATTTCACACTCGCGCCTTTTAGCTCCACGCGAATGTCGTGCCACTTGCCGGTTTCAATGTGTCCCCCGACGTAAGGGTCGGTCGAACCAGGAATTTCCAGACGGCATTGAGAGTTACCTTCCACAGCGACACGCCACGTGAGTTCGAAGCCGTCCTGGTTTCCAAAGTGGATCACAAAGCCATCGCGGCCGGAAAGTTTCCTCACTTTTAGCGACAGCGTGTAGTTGTCCCAAGTGGGATCGCCAAGGAAGAGACTGCACTCCCCTGTCGCGTTCGCCTGCTTGTAAACGCCGTCTTTGAACGACCAGTCACCGCCGCGCGTGGTCCCTCCGTCGAGTCCTTTTGAGCCGTCGCTCTGGAAAAGCGTTTTGCCGTCCCGGACGACTGTGACGTCTTTGAATTCAGCAACCGATTGGACCGTTCCAAATCCGATGCGCCCGGCGAAGGCAGGCGGATAAACCGTTTCGGCTTCGACCGTGAGCGGCAGCACCTCATCAGGACGATTCGCAGCCAGCATCGCCTGAACGTAGTAATTGGGTGTGCGGATGACACGCGAGTTGTCGAACCAGATCAAATCGGGACCCCATTGCACATGGTTAACGTTCGAGAGCATCGGCGCGTAGGAAGCCATCGCCACCACATCGGCGTTGCGCCAAAGTCCGGTCGCAAACGACGCCTCGGCAATCGCGGAGCGCAGGTTGTTCCGACGCGTGGCGTCGTGAGCGGCGTATTCGCCCACGAAAATCTTTGGACCTTTGCGATCGTAGCGGTCGTAGCGGTTGTCGTTTTGAAGGAACCACTGCGGCGGACGGTAATAGTGCTCGTCGACGATTTCCGCGGGCGTGCCGGAGTTAAATTTATTCCAGGCGAACTTGAAAAAGCCGTCGTTTTCCTGCGGACCGGCCGTCGTGATGAGCGTGATTTCGGGATGCTTCGCCTTGAGGGCTTTGTAGAAGATATCGTAGCGATCAAAATACTCCTGCAGCCACTGCTCGTTGCCCACGCCCAGATATTTCAGATTAAACGGTGCCGGATGGCCCATCTTGGCACGCAACGCGCCCCACGTGCTCGTGACAGGACCGTTGGCAAACTCGATGAGATCGAGGGCGTCCTGCACGTACGGTTCAAGCTGATCGAGCGGGATATGCACGCCGCCGCGAGCCTGGCAGCTCATTCCGCAATTAACTACGGGCAATGGTTCGGCACCGATGTCCTCGCAGAATTGAAAATACTCAAAGAAACCGAGCCCGTAGGTTTGGTGATATTGGGGCGACTGCTCGTTGGACCATAGATTCCAGTTCTGCTTTCGCTCGGCGACATCACCGACGGTGTCTTTCCAACGATAATGGGTGGCCGGACTGTTGCCTTCGACGACGCAGCCGCCGGGGAAACGCAGAAAGCCGGGCTTCACATCAGCCAACGCTTGGGCGAGATCCGCGCGAAGTCCGTTGGGGCGGCCCTTGAAAGTTTTCACGGGGAAAAGCGAAACCATGTCGATATCGACCGCGCCCGCCTCGGTGGCCAAGACGACGAGCTTGCCGTGCGCTTCGTCAGCAGAACTCTTCAGCATCACTTCGTATTTCCACCATTTATCGGTGATTCCCGTGATCCGCTCAACGGCCAGAGTCTTTTTGCCGGCGCCGTCTTCGAGCTGGACCTGCAATGCCGGAGGTTTGCCGGCGTGTTTGCGCGCCAAAATCGAGAAGCGATAGCTCTCACCTTTTCGCAGCGCGATTCCGTCGAAGCCCGCGTTCGAAATACCCACGCTTCCGCCTGGGGTGGATTTCGTCACCTCCAAACGCAAAAATTGGGGGTTATTTGGATTTAGCCCGTCGGTTTTCGTGAGCTCGATTTTGCCCTCGGCAGCTCCGCGAATCGTTTGCGTCCAAGCATACAGCGGATCGCGGTGCTCGAACGAACGATTCTGAACGAGTTCGGCATAAAGCCCGCCGTCCGCGCCATAGTTGATGTCTTCAAAAAATAGCCCGTGCAAGGTCGGAGCTACGGCGATGCCCTTCTGAGCAGTTTGAACTTCAATCGAAGGCGTTCCCGCAAACGCCGTCGCAAACGAGACATTTAAAAGAGCAATCGTTGACGCCGCTTTGGTAAGTCGGAGGTAAGAAGCCATGGTAATTGGGTTTCAGGCAACAGGTTTGGGCTAACAGGCCTTCATCAATAAAAGCGAAATTTTCAGCGCAAACCCGACACGCCCGACGTAAATACTTTGAAACGAGCAAAACACCTTAAACACCGAGCTGCCGCGCCGTGCTGGCGAGAAGATGGGCGAACGGTCGCCATTGCCGCGAAGCATCAGAACGCTACGCCGCAACCGCTTCAGAAGCGACGCGCGCCAACGTTCGTGTCCCAATCCGCCTAATAGACCCACTCTCTCCGTTCCTAAACTGCTGGCCAAAAACCAAAACGGTCCGCTAGTTTGCGTTGTTCAAACCGCGCGTGTCTTCCGCCCCACACAAGCTTCTTACACCTCTTCGACCTGCCGATCTTCCGGTGGCGATTCTCGCCGGCGGCTTGGCCACGCGCTTGAGGCCGATCACCGAAAAAATACCGAAACTGCTGGTTGAAGTAGCCGGCGAACCGTTTTTTTCGCACCAGCTTCGACTCCTTAAAAACGCGGGCCTCACTCACTTGGTGCTATGCATCGGTTATTTGGGCGAGCAGATCATCGAGCAGTACGGCGACGGCGCCAAATGGGGAATTAAAATCGAATATTCTTTCGACGGCCCAAAGCTCCTCGGCACAGGCGGCGCACTCATCAAAGCCCTGCCGCTGCTGGGCGAAGCATTCTACGTTCTTTACGGAGACAGTTACTTGCCGATCAATTACCTGGATGTTGGCAAAACTTTTCTTCGCTCGGAAAAGCTCGGGCTCATGACCGTTTTTGAAAACGGGGAAAAATTCGACGCCAGCAACGTGTGGTTCGAAAATGACGCGATTCGCGTGTACGACAAAAAGAACAAACTGCCCCAGATGCAGCACATCGACTACGGATTGGGGCTTTTGCAGGCTGAAGCGCTGAAACGCTATTCGTCCGAGGCCGTCGTGGATCTGGCCGATGTCTACCGCGATCTCGTTTCGGGTGGGCAGCTCGCCGGTTACGAAGTGAACCAGCGTTTTTACGAAATCGGCTCGCACGCCGGTCTCAAGGAGCTCGACGAACTCCTTCGAAAGGATTCAAAGGTTTAGCTCCCCACGATCGTCGGCGCAGATTCCGTCTCATCTCTTTTCACTCATGTCCTACTCCGTTCAACACCTTCGCGAAACGACTGAAATCATTTCGCGTCTCAATCCCGACGATTCGGAAAAATGCGTGCGCGAACTCGCTGCACTTCGGTCGGGCGGCGGTCGCCTTTTCATTCTCGGCGTGGGCGGCAGCGCAGCTAACGCGTCGCACGCGGTAAATGATTTTCGCAAGATCGCCGGCATCGAAGCCTACGCGCCCACCGACAACGTTTCAGAGCTGACAGCACGAACCAACGACGAGGGGTGGGCCAGCGTATTCGTTGAGTGGCTACGCGGCTCACGTCTCAACGCGAAAGACGGCGTTCTCGTGCTCTCCGTGGGCGGTGGCAACCTGGAGAAAAACGTCTCCCCGAATCTCGTGAGCGCTCTCCAATTCGCCAAGGAGGTCGGCGCGCGCGTGCTGGGAATCGTCGGCAAGGACGGAGGTTTCACCGCGACGGTCGCCGATGCGTGCGTGATTGTTCCCACGGTGAACACCAACAATATCACGCCGCACACCGAAGCGTTCCAAGCGGTGATTTGGCACCTGTGGGTTTCACATCCGAGTTTGAAGGTAAACCAAACCAAGTGGGAAAGCGTCGCGCGTTAAGCCGCCGGAATTATGGGATCGCGGGCCGCGGTATTTCTTGATCGAGACGGAACACTCAACGCTCCGCTCGTGCGGGACGGCAAACCGTACCCGCCAGCAACTCCAGACGAGTTCGTCCTGATCGACGGAGTGGCTGACGCCTGCGCAAAACTGGCGGCCGCGGGCTACGTTCTCGTCGTGGTCACAAACCAGCCAGACGTCGGCCGCGGAACCCAGTCGCGTGCCTCAGTCGAGGCGATGCACCAAAAACTGTTGCAACTGATTCCGTCCATCGCGCGCGTCGAAGTTTGCTACGCGCCCGGTGGAGAAACTCCGCCTTCTCCCGACCGGAAGCCCGCGCCCGGAATGCTCCTGCGCGCAGCCAGCGAGCTCGGACTCGATTTGTCGCGTTCCTGGATGGTCGGCGACCGTTGGCGAGACATCGATTGCGGCGCGAATGCCGGTGTTCGCACCCTCTTCATTGATTGGGGCTATGACGAAAAGCTGCGCGCCCAGCCAAATTACACCGTGCGCACCTTCGCCGAGGCCGCAGGAATTATCCTTGCCCAGCCCACAACCGGCTGAATCCTAGAAGGTTTCCATGCGGTCTCTCTCTGACCTCAAAATCAAACTCTATGCTGACGGGGCCGACACGGCGGGCATCCTCGCGCTTTACGCCAAGCCCTACATTCACGGGCTGACGACAAACCCGACTTTAATGCGAAAAGCAGGCGTGGCTAACTACGAAGCCTTCGCCAAAGACATTCTTCAAACCGTCACGGCCAAGCCGATTTCGTTCGAAGTCATCTCCGACGATTTTGGCGCCATGGAAAAGGAAGCGCTGAAAATCGCGAGTTGGGGCAAAAACGTTTTCGTGAAAATCCCCATCACGAATTCGCACGGTGCTTCTTCCGTTCCGTTGATCAAGCGTTTGGTCGAGCAAAAGGTTCAGCTCAATCTCACCGCGTTGCTGAGTCTCGAACAGGTCGAAGCCGTTGCAGCCGTCCTCTCGCCCACGCTCCCGACGATCGTTTCGATCTTCGCCGGAAGAATCGCCGACACCGGCCGCGACCCCATCCCCATAGTCAAAGAAGCTCGCAAACGCCTCAGCCATCTCCCGCGCACCGAACTTCTCTGGGCCAGCGTTCGCGAAGTGCTGAACCTGGTGCATGCCGAACAAAGCGGCTGCGACATCGTCACGGTCACCCACGACATCCTGGCACGAGCCAGCCAGACGCTGGGCATGGATCTAGACGTCATGTCGCGAGAGACCGTGCAGATGTTTGCGCGCGATGCTGCCGCAGCCCGATATTCATTGTAGGGGGGCCGTGAGCTAACCCTATTTAGGTTCCATGCAGTTGATCCCACAACTGGAGTCTTGGGTAAAAACGACGCTGTCCAGCGCCGTCGTTACCCAAGAGGACATCCACCCGACATTTGAACGGCTCGATCGAAATATCGACAGGATCGATAACGATACACTTCTCCATTACCGGGTGCTCTCTCAAGGAACCGCAGCAGCGTTTTTGACGGAGGGCAAAGCCGTGGCAGAGCTTCACCGCCGAACCGAGTTATTCCAATCCGCCTACCCTGAAATCGCCTGCCACATATTGGGCTGCACGGAGATCAACGGAATCCATTACCTTTTGACTGAATATTTCGAGGGGGCACGCGCAACCGCCGTCGTTCGAAACTCGGCAGAGGGCACGGGTCGTGTGCTCCAAGCACTGCAGAAGTTAACAACCACGTTCGCCAACTCTCTTCAGGCTTCTACTTCCGACGCAGCACGCGCAGAGCTTCACGAGCTGTTCGAGCTCCTTGTGGACGTTCCGTTCTGGACTGAAGCCGATCGGAACCTTCTGCGCAAAATTTTCCTTCCTATTGCCGAACGGTTGCTCTTACCGAAACAACCAACCCGAAGGGTTACCAATGGAGATTTCACGTTGGACAATCTTTTGCTCGGCAATGACGGTAATATAAAATTGATCGATTACGAACAGGCGGCGATCACCCATTTCCACTTCGAAGACTGGTTCCGCTTAAGCTGCTGGAACGCACCAAAGGAAATTCGCGACTTCGCTTCCACCCAGATAAAAGATCGGAAAGCCGCTCAAGTCGTTTTCACTATCCGACAGATCATTTTCGAAGCAACGGTGATCCACCCCGAAAAAGCACGTGCAAGCACGCGTCATTGGGCCGCTGAGTTAAGGCAGGCCGTTATCGGAGAGGCAGAAATCAAAAATTCGCTTCTTTGGAACCGTGCGTCAGAGCCAATGACCGGTAACACCGCGCGAGAACCGTCGCGCGCTCTCGATTTGTTTCACTACGCACGCCACATGGCGAATCAGGTTGGACGGCTGGAGACAAAGATCGCGCAGATGCAACAAACGTTTTCCTGGCGATCCACGGCATGGCTGAGAGCTGTGCGTAGGAAATGGCTGGACCCCCGTTCAAAAACAATCACGCGACCAATTCCCCCACCGGCGTTCCCATTCACGATTGAGGATTTTACCAAATCAAGGGCTGCACGATTACATCACCACCTCGACACCTCCAATGCTGAACTCGTCGTCGGTTCAAAGGTGCAAATAGTCGGATGGGTATTCGCGACGGAAAAACCCTTCGTGACAGCCGTCCGCGCTCGTACCAGTTCCCGATTGTGGGCCGGAGAATACGGGCTGGATCGCCCGGAAATTGCCGAAAAATTTCTTCCCCAGGCTACAAGCCGTTTCAGCATAGAGATCGATATCGCCCCTGAAGATTGCCGCCTAGATCTCGAAGCCATGACAGAGGACGGCGAGTGGCTGCTCTTTTTCACGGCGCCGTTAGGTGAAAAAGGAAGGGACGCCCCAACCTGGGCATCGAGCGCCGAAGCCATCAACAGCCGATACGAACATTGGATCAGTTTGTACGATTCACCAACGAAAGAAGAGCTTTTGGCTTTGGCAGAAAAATCCAAGGGGCTGAGCTATAAGCCAAAGATTTCACTGGTTATGCCGGTGTATAATCCACCTGAGAAATGGTTAGCGCGAGCGATAAGATCGGTCATCGAACAAACGTATCCTTTTTGGGAACTTTGCATTGCCGACGATGCATCCACCGAACCTCATGTTAGGCGCGTGTTGGACCGGTACGTCGGCGCGGATGACCGCATTAAGCTCAAGTATCGCACCTCAAACGGGCATATCTCGGTCGCATCCAATTCTGCTCTCGAACTCGCCACGGGCGAGTACGTCGGATTCCTAGATCACGACGACGAACTCGCTCCGTACGCATTGTCGCTGCTGGCTGAGATTTTGGCGTTTCGCCGCGACGTTGAACTTGTCTATTCGGACGAAGATAAAATCGGGGAAGATGGCAAACGGTTCGACCCCCATTTCAAACCCGATTGGAACCCGGATCTGCTCGCGAGCCAGAATTACATCTCGCACTTCGTCGCGTATCGAACAACCTCCGTTCGAGCCGCGGGTGGGTTTAGGGCCGGCTGCGAAGGCTGCCAAGATTGGGATCTCGCACTACGAATTTCAGAGAAACTCCATCCCAGTAAGATCGCCCACATACCACGCTTACTGTACCATTGGCGCGCAATCGAAGGTTCGACCGCGGCACATCTTCGATCCAAAACCTATGCTATCGACGCTGCGCGCAAGGTACTCACAGACCATTCCGAAAGAACCGGTAAACAGGCCGATCTCGAGCAAGTGAAAGGCAGTCACTGGCGGCTACGCTACCCTCGTCCGACCCCACCGCCTTTGGTGACTTTGGTGATCCCAACACGCAACCGGTACGATCTTCTTGCCAAATGCGTAACCAGCATCCGAGCCAAAACAAACTATCCCAATTTTGAATTCCTGATCGCGGACAACGATTCCGATGACCCACAACTGCGCTTATTTTACGACGAACAAAAAGTTCTCGGTCGTTTCGACGTGATCAGCTGCCCGGGTTCGTTCAATTTTTCCAGCATCAACAATCGTGCAGCGGGTGCGGCTCGGGGTGACATCATCGGCTTCCTCAACAACGACCTAGAAGCAATCAGCTCGGGATGGCTCGATGAGCTCGTGAGCCACGCAGTCCGGCCGGACATCGGCGTAGTCGGCGCGAAACTCTATTATCCTGACATGAGGATCCAGCACGCCGGCGTGATCACAGGCCTCGGAGGCGTTGCCGGCCACGCATTCAAAAATTTCCCCCGAAACGATCCCGGAACACCTCAATTCCGTCCGCACGTGGTCCACAATGTCTCTGCAGTTACGGCTGCCTGCATGGTCGTACGAAAAGACGTCTTTATCAAAGCAGGACGTTTTGATGAGGAGAACCTGAAGGTCGCGTTTAACGATATCGACTTTTGTCTACGTGTGGAAGCACTCGGATATCGCAATCTTTTCACCCCGTTCGCGGAGCTAATCCACCATGAATCTGCTACTCGCGGCGCAGAAGACTCGCCTGAAAAACTGGCGCGTTTCGCGAAAGAAATCGCTTTTATGAAGCAACGATGGGGCAACCGGTTGTTGAACGATGCAGCTTACAATCCGAACCTTACTGTCGACACCGAAGACTTTGCGTACGCGTTTCCGCCCCGCGTTCCCCTGAATCTCTCAATCGCCAATCATGATAGGTAAACAGACCGGCATTGTGATTCCTGCTTACGGGCAGTCTCTCCGCCGCGGAATTCCTTGTTGGAAATATGGCGCAAACCGTTTCCTTACGCCGCTCGAAAACCTCCTTCCAGGGGTAAACCGACCGTATTTCGTTCGGATTACCGGACATATTCTCGACATTTATCTCCATCTTCACTTCCCGTGTAGAAAAGAACTCTGCACCTCAACCCCGTTATGGGCGAAGTTCTAAACAGTTCAGGAAAGCGGACGTCAGTGATTCTGACGTTTTTGGCTTTATTAACGGCAATACCTTTCTTTTTTTCGCGCCAATCCTCGGATATAGCATTCTTTCTTGAGATAACATTGGTGTCCGATGCACCAGGTAGTCCGGCGAACCTCTACGTCGACACCGGCGCCGGTTTCAACGAATGGAACAAAGCAACCGGCTATCACCAGCCCAACAAAAGTCCACAGAGACTCCGGTTCAGCCTTCCCGAAGGCACTTTAAGGAACCTCCGCCTAGATCCATTCGATGGCGCCGGAAGCGGTACACTTGGCGAGATCCAGCTTGTCGACGCCCAAAATCGAGTTCTGCACGCTTTCAAGGCTCAGGAGATCGAACCGGTCAACGAGATTGAATCCTTAACCGTAAAAAATGACACTACTGTCGCTTTCACGACCCCGCTAAACGCAAGCGACCCCTACTTGGCTCTTCATTTAGCTCAACCAATCAAACTGGTACCACCCTACAATGTGACTTTGCGATTGGTTCGTCTACTGAAGGCATTCGTAATCGCCTCAGTTATCCTTTTAGGCGGATACACAACCAAACGCTATTGGGAAAGGCAGAGACGGCCAACCATTCCGAAAAGCGTCATATTGATAGGAATCGGTTGCGTTCTTTTAGCACGGATGCCCGACCGTTTTCTCAATCCACAGTTCTACGCCGAGGACGGACTGTGGTATACGGAATTTCTTAAGCTCGGATGGAATTCATTCGTCACTCATTACGGCGGCTACCTATTGACCGCCGACCGGTTGGTGGCGCTTGTCGCAGTGCAAGTGCCGCTGCGCTACGCACCAGCATTGATGAATATCGCGGCGCTAATCTTCACGCTGTGCGTTGCCGGGCGGTTGCTCTCGTCACGCAATCCGTTGCCGTACAAGCCATGGATCGCCTTCGTACTCGTGCTGCTGCCGTATCTAGACGATACCTTGATGACGATCACCAATATCCAGTGGGTGCTCGCCGTCGGGCTGGTGATGCTAATGATTTCCGACGATGCAGAAAACTTAAGCTCACGCTGGTACGACTACATTTATATTTTGGTTGCAGGTCTGACGGGCGTGCATTGCGTACTTCTCTTTCCGCTCTTCGCCGCACGACTTGCAGTGAGGAAGAGCCGGGAAAGTGGGATTCTCCTTGCGCTCATTGCCGTCACGGCGTGCATCCAAGCCTGGTTCGTGCTTCACGCACCTGCGCTCACACCCAACAATCCCGTTCCTTTCAGCGCTACCTCTATCCCCGCTGTCCTCGGTTACCGCATTTTCTTACAGCCGTTTGCTGGCGCGTGGACAATCGGTCCCGGCCCCGTAGGCCTGCTCTCAACCTGTGGTTTCATTGTCGTCGCCCTCTTCCTGCTTCTGGGGATCGATCCTAAACGGGACAACTTGAAATCCCCAACCGTTTTCCTCACGGCCGCGGCATTCGTCTATATCGCCGCATCACTCTTTCGGTTTAAGGCAATGCTTCCGATGTTTCTCAGCCCTGAGGGCCTTTCCCGATATTTCTACGTTCCCCAAATTCTCCTCGTGTGGCTGCTAATCGCCCGCATGCGCGACCGAACATGGAGAAGCGCGATCTCCGCCGTTTTGTTGGCCGCCTTAGCAGCATCCACGTTCTCGCTTTTTCGCGCCACACCGCTCATCGATTATCGCTGGAGTGAGGAAGTCCGAAGTCTCAAACCCGATCAACCAGCCGCCATTCCCATCAACCCTAAAGGCTGGGTATTTCAGCTTCCGCCTCCAAATCGGCAGAACCATTGAGGCAAACACGATAGAAGTACGACGTCATGCGACTTTCCACGCCCTCTTCGCCAATGATCAAACGTCTCACGGAGTGGCGTACGCTCGCCGTCTCCCTCGCGTTCGCTTTTGCCGCCGCATACCTTTTTTTCGTCGGCACCGCAACGGGGCAGGACCAATACACGATTGAAGTGGAACTCGCCGCGAACACCGCCACAACAGCGAGACTCTTCTGTGACTTTGGAAAGGGATTCAAAGAGGAGCACTCCGTTCGGAAGCCCGTTGTCGCCGCTCAAAAACTTACGCCCGTTCGCTTCCCGATCGGTTGCGGCGACCTCGTCCGACTCCGTTTAGATCCGATGGATGTACCAGGAACTGGCTCCATTGGAGAAATCCGCATTCTCGACGAACACGGCGCACGCATTACCGAAATAGCGCCCAGCGTCGAAATCGAGCGCAATCTCAAGTTCATCCGCAATCCATCTACACCAGCGGTAATAGACTTCATTGCCACTACAAGAGATCCGCAATTATTCGCGACGTTCCCCGCCGTCGTCCCGCTTCCCGACCATCACGAACTGGTCAAAAGAACTGTTAGTGCACTTCCCGTATTCATCGTCGTTTTCGCCGGCGTGCTACTGATCTCGACCTGCACGAAGGTAAAAGAGGGAAATGAGGTCAACGCGACGGAACCCAGTATTAGTACTTTAAACTGGTTTCTAATCGGGAGCCTGCTGTTTGCTGCAATTAAACTTTGGCTCGTCTCCGGTCAGACGCTTTACGCGTTAGTCGACGCGCAGCACGACGACGCGCTCTTCGTATCGCTGGCAAACCACGTTTTAGGAGCGCGGTGGCTGGGCCCCTACAGCGAGTTCACGCTGATGAAAGGGCCGATGTACTCCCTCTTCATCGCCGGTGTGTTCGTCATGGGCGTCCCCCTGCTCTTCGCGCAACACCTTCTTTACACCGCCGGTTGCTGGCTCATCATACGGGCGCTGCGGCCGTTGAACATTTCAGCTTGGATCCTTCTCCCAGTTTTCCTGCTGCTGCTTTTCAATCCGGTCACATACGATGCTGGAGCGCACACCCGGGTGCTCCGACAAAATCTCTCGGTATCTCTTGTCCTCATCGTCGCTTCGTCCGGCATAGCCTTGTATACCCGCCTCCAACTGGCGCCCGGTAAACTCCTCCCTTGGGCTCTCGCCGGTGGCGCAGCGCTGGCAGCTTTTTGGCTAACCCGCGAGGACAGCATCTGGCTTTTACCGCTGATCGTATTGTTGTGGGGCGCACTATTCGTCGCCCTTTGGCGAGATCGTCGCCTCCCTGATTGGCTATCTCGAGTGGTTTTAGCATTCCTTCCGTTTTTAGTGTGGGCAGCTGGTGTCGGTGCCGTAGCATGGCTCAACTACCAACATTACGGAGTCTTCACGTCGTGCGAAATGAAACATCCGGCGTTCAAGGCTGCCTACGGCGCTTTGCTACGTATTGAACCTCCCGATCGCAAACGCTACGTCTCGGTCACTGCGCAAACACGAGAGCTCGCTTATGCTGTGAGCCCTGCCTTCGCCCAGTTGCGTCGTTTTATCGAGCGCACACACGACGGCCCGCCTGCTCCTGAGGGCACCAAGGCAACCCGCGAAATCGAAGATGCCTATTTCGTCTGGACGCTACGCACTGCCGTTTTCGAATCCGGCAATGCCAACAACGGACGCGAAGCCATGGCTTTTTACGAACAAATGGCTGACGAAATTAATACAGCGTGTGATAAGGGCCTCATCCCGGCTGGATCTCCGCGTTCCGGTTTTTTTCCACCGTGGAAATTC
Source organism: Nibricoccus sp. (assembly GCA_047600805.1). Taxonomy (GTDB): domain Bacteria; phylum Verrucomicrobiota; class Verrucomicrobiia; order Opitutales; family Opitutaceae; genus JADKHC01. Next base: position 790,673 of record JASGKG010000001.1, on the reverse strand, counting down.
ATCTACATGCGACAGCTCGTCGCAACCCTACGCCACGCAGCGGTTTTCTTCGTGTCATTCAGTGATCTGTCGGTCGGCCCCCAACCCAGCCTCGGCTCTCCAGAAGGCTTCGTGCGTTTCGAAGACATCACACGCAACCGCATCACACCACCGTCCGGCTACCCGCCTATCCCACGCGAGCAACGTTGGCTGGATAGCTTTCGCCGTGCCGTTTTAAAAACAATTCAGGATGGCTACCATTACGTTGGTACGTCCATCGCCGTCACATCCCTGCTCGCGTTCTTCGCTTCGTTTGCGCTTTCAATCGCTCGTCGCCGATTTCCCTTCTCTGTGCTGCTCGGCGCAGGTCTGGTTCTCTCTTGCACAGCGATCGTCACGATCTGTTCACTGATTGAAACCCTTTCGTTCCGAGCGGTCTTTACAATGTATTTCACTGCCGCCTACGGGTTGTGGCTGCTATTTATCGCTACCAGCTGGCTCGGCCTGGCCGAGGTTTGGCGTGAACGAAATCCACGATTCGTCCCTAGCCCAAGGTAAACGCAGTGCTCGCATACATAATGCAAACTATCAACTGGCGATCGCTCCTTCGGCTTCTTGTCCGGCCAATTCATCTGGTAGCGGCCACGGTGATAGGGATCGCCGCCGCAGTTCCATTTTTCGCCGCCAAGCCCGCGCACGAAACATATTACGTCGTCCAGCTCTCCATCCAGTGCAGCAAACAAACCTCGGTTCAGTTATTTTACGACATGGGACGGGGCATTAACGAGGAGGATTCCTGCCGTCAGGCAGTGCGCCCGTCAAAACACGATGTCGTAGTCGCTTTCCCGCTCCCTGGCGGCAAACTTAGGTCTCTGAGGATCGACCCAATTGACGGACCGGGCGTCGTACAGCTGGGTGAGTTGAAAATTATCGGCAGAAATAACAAGATACTTTGCACGGTAGCAGCGAACCAATTTCGCCCCACCAATAATCTCGTCGCAAGGCCGAAAGCCGGCCCTGAGCCGCTCGTAGAATTTACAGGTACGGGTGATGACCCAAACCTGGAGGTTCCCCTGCCCACTCCACTACTTCTTTCGGAAGAAACGCGTGTGATGCAACGGTTCGCAAACGCTTTTCCGCGCGGCCTGATCGTTTTCCTTGCTACGCTTTTGTTCGCAGGTCTCGTGCTACCGGCCAAAGCGGAAGATTTACCCGCAGAGCCGGCAAACGCCTCAGTAGACCAACAGCAAGCCACCACCGCCAAATGGCTCCTGCGCGTCGCGTTTGCGCTAGTCGGCCTGAAACTATGGCTGGTCGCAGGGCAAACCGTCTATGCAATCGTCGACTCCGGCCACGACGATCAACTCTTCCTTAAGCTCGCTTACAATATTCTCGATGGCCGCTGGTTGGGACAGTACAGCCAGTTTACCCTGATGAAAGGTCCGATCTACTCGTTGTTCATCGCGGGCGTTTTCATACTCGGTGTCCCCCTCTTCACCGCACAACACTTGCTCTACACCGCAGCTTGCGGCTTGTTAATCCGCGCGCTGCGACCGTTCCGTTTCAGTCCTTGGCTGCTCTTTGGATTATTTGCGGTCTTGCTATTTAATCCCGCTACGTTCGATACAAACGCACACACGCGTGTCTTACGGCAACAGATTCTCGCCCCACTAGCCATCGCAATTCTGGCGAGCGGCATTGCTCTGTACGCCCGTCGCAGAATGAGCATGCGAAAATCGCTTCCCTGGGCCCTCCTCGGCGGCCTCGCTATGCCGCTCTTTTGGATGACGCGCGAAGACGGCATCTGGTTTGTCCCCGCAATCGTTATACTCTGGGGTACGCTGAGCTTTTCTCTCTGGAGGGAAAAGCCGCCGCATCTCGCCCGCCGCTTGGTGCTTTCGCTGCTGCCTTTCGCATTTTGGGCCGCTGGCATCTACACTATCGCGTGGCTTAACTACAACTACTACGGCATTTTCACAACGTGCGAGTTCAAGCATGCCTCCTTCAAGGCAGCTTACGGCGCCCTCCTTCGCATTAAGTCGGACAAGAAGGCGCCCCAAATTTCCATACCCCGAGAGGTTAGGCAACTCGCTTACCGGGCGAGTCCCGCTTTCGCCGAACTTGAACCCTACATCGAAGAATCCCTTGCTCGGTCGTGGGGTTTCGATCCCGCAACTGGTCTCTATATCGACGGAATCTTCGTTTGGGCGCTTCGTGATGCCGTCGTCATGTCGGGACACGCCGGGAACGGCCGGGAGGCGATGGAGTTCTACTCAAGAATCGCCCGCGAAATCAACACCGCCTGCGATCGCCAACAACTTCCCTCTGGGCCGCAACGAGATGGTTTCCAGCCTTCGTGGCGCCCCGAATTCACACCCGCTTTCCCAGCGGTGTTTAAGCGCGCTTTTCTGTTTTTCATCTCTTACACCGACATGTCCGTCACTCCCCAACCGAGCTACGGCGCGGCACAAAATTACATTCAGTTTAAAGACATCACGCGCGCCCGCATCACGCCGCCGGACTCAGCTCCGCCTCTGCCTAAGCGTCAACGATGGCTCGACGCAATTCGCATAAAAACATTGGGAAATGTCCTCGCCGTTTATAAATTCTTCGCGCTCTCGGCGGCCATCGCGTCAATCCTCGCTTTGATCACGGCCATCGGCGTTGCGCTCCGTAAGCGGACGCTCCCCTACTTTCTTGTCGTCGCAACGTCGCTTTTTGGCGTTTGCCTGGGACTGGTGCTGATCTGCGCTTTAGTCGACATGATGTCATTTCCGGCGGTCTTCACCATGTACTTTACTGCTGCCTATGTAGTCTGGTTATTGTTTCATTTCGCCAGCTGGATAGCGCTTTGCCAGGCGCTACGCACAAAGCGCGTTCCCCGTGGTTTTACTCCACCCATGCTGCCGGTCCTAAACCAAGCACGTCGGTGACAGCCTTTTAGGGTCTGGGGCACTCTTCGCTTCTCCGGCATTCGTGCTGAAATGAGAACAACACACCACCAACGCCACCACAGGCCATTCCCGCTCAAGTCTCTAGACCTAATTTTTGACGCCCCAGGTATAATATTGTGCACCCAATGGCAGCCATCGCAGGTACCGTTCAGAGAACCGCAAAAACGTGAGAGGCTTCAGGAAAAAACAGTAGTATCCTTGTCTCACATGAGAGAATCCTGCCTCACGTATTCGCCTCCGCATTTTCGGAGGAGCAATTAAGCACGCATCAGCGTCAAAAGGATTCCGTTTCATCGCAAAGACTGTCACAGGGTTGAAGAAATTATTTTCGAAAATAAAAATCCTTCCTCCAGGCCTCAAAACCCGAAACAGTTCCGAAAATATAAAAGGGTGTTCACTGCTGGGGATATGATGAAACGTGCCGTTCGAATAGGCTAAATCGATCGAATTATCCGCAAGCGGAAGCGCTTTCCCGGGTTCGATTGTCTGAAACGTCACGTTGGCCAATGAGAGCTTCTGCGCCTTGGTTATACTTGTTGCCGAAACATCCAAACCCACTATTTTCGAACGAGGAAAAACGTCCTTCATCTGTATCTCCGTAGCCCCGATTCCACAGCCAAAGTCAACGACGTTCCATTGAATCGCTTTGGTGACAGCAGCTCCGACCATTTCGGCCACGATACCCAAACGTACTCCGATAAAGTATTCGAGGCTGCCGCCTGCTAGTTTAGCGTGACGATTTATGATCGCTTCGTAATCGGTAGCGAAATCATCAAAATTAATTTTCTTACCGGAGGTTTTCATTTTCCAACGAGCACGAGATGCAAATTTCACCGGCCTAATCTCAAGCACGAACTACCAACCAGCCAATTCTTACAAGCGGTGCGGCGGAGCAAAGCGCTTCGAGAAAATAACATCGCGTGTAGAAGATTTTCATTCCTTCGACATTGCGCTTTGGTTTCGAGAGCCTAGTAACGGTAAGACTTTGGCATCGGCATGCTCGTTATCCGTTATCACGCCTTAACCCGGTATCAGCTATTTCTAAATGATTAGGATTCTTCACAGCAAGTATCGTAAAACCCGCTCTTGGCTATTGGAAAAACAGCCTACAGCAATCACTCCGCTGTTCTTCTATTCGGTCGAATGTGCGGACCGATTGCTGCGTTTGCGAAATCGTCGGGCAACCGAGACAAAATCTTCAGCCGCTTGGGAGGCAAAATATGCCTCCATTGTCGCACAGAACAATCCAGGCTTCATAGTAATTTCCGAGGCTCCGGCCGCATACGAAAGTGACGATTACAAGAATCCCCGTGGTGCAGTTAATGACAGTTCTACCAATCAGCGTTTCAATCAGCGCGTGTCCGAGTTTTTCGGCGATCGAAAGCCCTTAAATGTGCTAGACCTAGGCTGCGCAGGCGGCGGTATGGTGCGAAGTTTTCTTGAGCAAGGGAACTTTGCAATAGGTCTTGAGGGGAGCGATGCGCCGAAAAAATTTCAACTATGGGAATGGCGATTCATTCCAAAACACCTGTTTACTTGTGACATCACCAAACCTTGGACCGTTAAACGTGGTGATGGTACTCCCCTTCTTTTCGACCTAATTACGGCATGGGAAGTCATGGAGCATATTCCTGAGTCCAAGCTCGAAGGGTTGCTGAACAATATCCTAAACAGTCTCTCCTCCGGAGGCGTTTTCGTTTGTTCGATCGATTTTCTGCCTGACGGCAATCCCTTGCGAAATGCTGTCTACCACCAAACGGTGAAACCCTATACATGGTGGGAAAATCTCTTCATTTCGAAGGGCTTTGATGTCCTCAAAGATCACCCTTTCGCCGTTTCAGATTTTGTTCGCGGCAACGGTTTATCTATCAAGGACTGGCACCCGGCAGACGGAACCGGCGCACATTTCGTGCTTCGGAAACCATAACTGCTAACCATTCCTATCTCCTAACTACCCGCAGTGACATTTCGAGTAATAAGGTAAATCCGAACGTTTGGAAGCCAAGCATCAGCAAGAGCAGCCCAAGGACCGCAGAATGTGATACGTCAGGCAACCTCATACCCTGCGCAAGATATTGGCGCACAAGTATTGCCATCAGAACAAACCCCAACCCAACAGCGATCCCGGCTACAATCATGCCTCGATTGTAAGTGAGCCACCGACGCACCGCCCTATCATGCCCATTCCGAAGTCCGTGCATAATGCGGGCGATAATGCCGATCTGAATACAACTATAACCAAGCGTTGCGCAGGTCACACCTAGTAGCATCCAGTGTAAATTAAAACCAATTCCCGCGATTAAGATGGGCCCCATCAACCCGATCGCGAACGACAATATCAGTCCCACTGCCATGAGAGCAAACCCCGGCCACAAAAGAAACGAGTCCGGCGAGTAGACGAGCATAACCTTTAGGTTGATCCAACCGGCGATCCATGGGGAAAGCCAGCCGGCGCGGCGGTGGTGGCTCAAACGGCCTTCCCGGTCTTTATAAAACTTCACCGGCACCTCGGCGATTTTCAGCCCGAGACGAGCCGCCTTCAAAACCATCTCAGACGCATATTCCCACGACTGCGACTTCAGATCGATTTTCGCCAGCGCTTCCCGCGTGAGGCCGCGCATGCCGCAGTGAATATCGGTATATTTGCTGCCGTAGATGAGGTTCAGAATCCACGTCGTCAGCGGCGTGCCGAAATACTGGTGCAACGGCGGCATCGCTCCGGCTTCGATCGTACCTGCGAAACGACTGCCCATCACGTATTCCGCGCCTTCGCGAAAACGCTGCACGAATGGAGCGAGCTCACGGAAGTCGTACGTCAGATCGGCGTCGCCCATCACGATCCATTTTCCGCGTACATAAGGAATCGCATCGATGTAGGCTCGCCCGAGGCCACGCTTTGGCACACGCAAAACCTCTCCGCCATGTTCCAACACGATCTGCGGAGTCGCATCAGTCGAGCTGTCGACGATCAAGATTTGCCCGGAGACGCCAGCTTTCTTGAGACCTTCGTGACACCAGTCGACGAACTCGCCAACGGTAAGCGATTCATTCAGCGCTGGCACCACAATGCTCAGCTCCACAGGCTCCAGTTTGGTGCCGGGAGGTGTCAGGTGGGCGATTTCGGTGGGGGCAGTTTGGAGATCAGGCATGGTTGATCTCCTCAAGCATTGCCGCCATGGAATCGCGTACCGCCTGCGCCGACGTGCGTCGACAGCGCCAACCGAAACTTTTTATTTTGGTACAATCAAATCGAACCACAGGTACGTCGCCCTTCCAGCCGCGGTCGCCTCCGGTAAATTCGTAGTGCACTTGCTCCGGTTTGAGGGCGCATACTTGCAGCGCGAGATCGGCTATCTGGCGCACGGTCACGTAATCGTCGGTCGCCACGTTGAAAACGTCGTAGTTGGGCGTAGTCTGCTGCGCCGCGAGCAAGACCGCCTCGATAATGTCTTCGACGTGAATGTAACTCTTGCTTTGGGAGCCGTCGCCCAAAATGCGCAGACGCGTAGGGTCTGCTTTCAGCCGACGAACGAAATCGTAGCCGACGCCATGGGTTTGCCGTGGTCCAACGACGTTCGCAAAACGAAACGCACGCGCCTTCAGGCCGAACATATGGCAGTACGAACAGATCAGCGCCTCGCACGCGAGCTTGCTGGCACCATAAGTCGAGATCGGCAGACACGGGCCGTAGTCTTCGCGAAACGCCACGTTGGCGTTCTCTCCGTAAATTCCGCTGCCGGACATGTAGAGCAGGCGCGGCACTTTATTCACGCGAATCGCTTCCAAAACATTTTGGAGCAGATAAGTGCCTTCCCAGAAATCGATGTCGGGCTGAGTGACCGCCTTGGCGATGTCCGGATTGGCCGCAAAGTGAAAGACGGTGTCAGAGCCGGCCATCGCGCCGACCAGAACGTCTTTGTCTTTGATATCGGCTTGAATAATCCGCACTCGAGGATCCTCAGAGATATTCCCTAGATGGGCGCGTGTGCCTGACGAGAAATTATCGAAGATCACCAGCCGCTCGGTGTCGGTCGACGAAAGTAATCGGCGAGCCATGTGGCTTCCGATGAATCCGGCTCCGCCGCTCAGGAATACGGACCGCAACTTGGGTGTGCTGGGATTTTGCTGCGTGCTCAAGCTCTCAGCTTCAAACGCGAACCTGAACGGAATCAAGATGTTCCTCACTGCTCGTGATTATGGGCAGGCACCGGCTGCGTCTTCGCGAAATCCCGAGTTATTACTGAGGGTTTTCACTCCAAAATATAGCGGAAAATAAGTTCACGTACTGAAAACACTTCGGAGGAAATTTATGCCCGTAATCGTTTGACCTTCACGACATTGCTGAGGCTTGCTTGGAGCTCTCCCGCCCTTCCGCCGCAGTCGACTAAAGCTGATCCCAAAACCGGTCGATGTGAATCCTGCAACTTTGTTCCCTTCAAAACATTCAGTCCGGTGAGAGTCACCGTCTTCACGCGCATCATTTTCGCCCTCGGACTCCTCGCAATGGGGAGTCATGCGCGCGCGCAATCGGCTCAACGGCCGCAGATCTTGGTGGTCTTGTCGTATCACGTGGGAATGTTGTGGGAGGACGAGATTACGCGAGGGTTGGTCGAGCAGTTGGCCGACAAAAACGACTTAATCATCACGCAACTCGATGTGCAGCGCTTCTCCTCGTTTGGGCGGGAACAGCGCATGCTCGAAATTCTCACGAACCGCATCAAAATTTCGCGCCCGGTCTTGGTGATCACGGTCGACGATTTCGCCTACCGCTATGTTTTGGAGCACCGCAACGAGCTCGAGCCGGGCACTCCGATCGTTTTTGGCGGAGTAAACTACTGGGATGGGCAACGGCAGCCTGGCGTCACCGGCGTGGTCGAAGCCATCGACCTCGCGAGCACGCTCAACCTGATGGAGCAGTTGCAACCCAACGCTCGTCGTTGGGTGATCGTAAACGACCGGAGTCAAACCGGCCTAGCCAACCGTAAGACCTTTGATCTGGTTAAACCCATCGGCAGCCCGCACGACATTCTCTGGCTGGGCGACGGCACGTTTGCAGAAACAGAAGCCCGACTCGCGAAACTCGATCCCGCAAAAGACGCGGTTTTGCTGCTCACGTGGAACGTCGATGCCTCGGGACTCACCCGCTCCTACGAAAGCACGATCAAGAGCGCGCGGGCAGCTTGTCGGGCACCGCTGTACGGCGTGTGGGATTTCTATTTCGGCAGCGGAATCGTCGGCGGCTCGTTGCTCGACGGACGCGTTCACGGCCGCGAGATGGGCGATTTGGCCAACCGAATCCTTGCGGGCGAAAACCCGGACTTGATCCCTGTGGTCACGCAGTGCGAGACGCGCAAGAAAGTAGATTTTCGCGAGATTCAGCGTTTCTCATTACCCGCGCAGCGAATCCCGGACGATTTTGAAATCGCATTTAAGAAACAGTCCGCTTGGGAACAGTACGCGAATGCCATTATCGCCATTGGCGTGGTTATAGCGTTGCAGGCTGCGACGATCACCTGGCTGATTATCGTCATCCAGCGGCGGCGCCAAGCACGCGCCAAACTGCACGAGAGCGAAGCTAACTTACGCCATACTTTGGATTCCATCGAGGAAGCTGTCATCGTCACCGATACGCAGAACAAAGTTGAACGCATCAACCCCGCAGCCGAGAAACTGGCCGGGCTCACGAATTTAGAGGCGCTAGGTTTGCCGCTCCACGACGTTCTTCCGTTGCAAGACCTCCGCACCGGAGAGCCGCTCACACTTCCGACACTGCCTGCACTGCGGCAGAAAAATGAAAAACAACTGACACCTCGAGCCCGGCTCAAAAGCCGCGCCGGGGTGGAAAACGTCGTCGTTCACAGCGCAGCACCGATTCTGGACGAGCACGGCGAAGAGCGCGGCATGGTGATGGTTCTCCGCAACGTGACGGAGCAGCACAAACTCGAGGAGCAGCTCTATCAGTCCCAAAAAATGGAGTCGATCGGCCAGCTCGCCGGCGGCATCGCGCACGACTTCAACAACATTCTTGCTGTGATCGTGGGCCACGGAGAGCTGTTGCGAGAACAACTGCAAAAACAGCCCACCGCACTCGAAGACCTCCAGATGCTTCTCCGCGGCGCGCAACGAGCCACCGATCTCGTGCAGCAAATCCTCGCGTTCAGCCGCAAGTCGAAGCACGAGATGACTCCTTCTTTGCTTCAGCCCGTCGTAAAAGAAACGCTGAAGTTCCTGCGCTCCACCGTTCCCTCCTCGATCGAGATTGCACCGCGCATCAGCACAGACCTGCCGCTGGTGCTGGCGGACGTGACCCAGATCCACCAGATCTTGATGAACCTTTGCGCGAACGCCGCGCACGCCATGAAGGGCATGAACTCGGGTCGACTTGAAGTGCGCCTGGAATCAGTGCACGCCGATTCGGAATTCGCGCTGTTGCACCCCGGCCTACGCGAAGGCGAATACGTGCGCCTGAGCGTCAGCGACACCGGCCACGGCATGGATGAACAGACGTTGAAACGTATTTTCGAACCATTCTTCACCACTAAATCCCAGGGCGAGGGCACGGGTCTCGGCCTCTCCGTCGTCCACGGAATTGTGAAGGCGCACAACGGCGGCATCTACGTTTACAGCCAGCCCGGCGAAGGAACGATCTTCCACATTTACCTGCCGGCTCTTTCGATCTCCCGCGGCAAAAGCGCCACCGCGCCGATCGAAATCCCCACCGGACGCGGCGAAAATATTCTCTTCGTCGACGACGAACTCGCGATCTGCACGGCGGCCAAACGCATGATCGAAAACCTCGGTTACAAGGTAAGCGTCTTCAACAAGCCGCTCCTCGCGATGGAAGAACTGCGGCGTAATAGCACCGTCTTCGACTTGGTCATTACCGACCTCACCATGCCAAGCTCCAACGGCCTCACCCTCGCCGACGAGGCGCACGCGATCCGTCCCGACGTTCCCGTGATATTAACGACGGGCTTCGCGGCAGACCTGACGGACGAACAGTTGCGCGCTCGAGGAATCAGCCGGCTGGTTCTCAAGCCGTTTGCCACACCGAACCTCGCTCAAGCGATCGACGGCGCCCTTCACAGAAGAGTCTGAAACGCCGCAACACGTCCAGCCGGGTCGTTCAAACAAAAAAACGACGACGCACCGCAGTATTTCCTGTCGCCAAGGCCGGGTCTTTTGCGTTTTCAAATAGGACACTCCCGCTCATGGCCAAGGTTGTCATCGAAAACCTCGTCAAAACCTACTCGGACAAAAATGGCCCGGGCTCCACGGTGGTTCACGGCATCAGCCTCGAAATCGAAGACCGCGAGTTTATGGTTTTGGTGGGACCGTCCGGTTGCGGGAAATCCACGACGCTGCGAATGATCGCCGGGCTCGAGGAGATTTCCGGCGGCAAGATCTCGATCGACGGTCGCGTCGTGAACGACCTTCCGCCAAAGGACCGCGATATCGCCATGGTTTTCCAAAACTACGCGCTCTACCCTCACATGAGCGTGTACGAGAACATGGCGTTCGGTCTCAAGCTCCGCAAAATGCCGAAAGCCGAGATCGACGCGCGCGTTCGCGAAGCCGCCGCCATGCTGGGCTTGCAGGCCTATTTGGACCGCAAACCAAAATCCCTTTCCGGCGGCCAACGTCAGCGCGTCGCCGTGGGCCGCGCGATCGTGCGGAAGCCGAAAGTGTTTCTCTTCGACGAACCGCTCTCGAATCTCGACGCCAAAATGCGCGTTTCGACCCGCGCCGAAATCTCCAAGCTCCACGCACGGCTCGGCGCCACGATGATTTACGTCACCCACGATCAGGTGGAAGCGATGACGATGGGCGACCGCATTTGCGTGATGAGGGACGGCAGGATCATGCAGGTCGCCGAACCAATGGAGCTCTACAACCATCCCGCCAACTTGTTTGTCGCGGGATTTATCGGCAGCCCGCCGATGAATTTTCTCCGCGGCACGATCCAGCGCGAAGCGGATCAGTCGCTTTCTTTCTTTGAAAACAATGCCGCGGGCCCAGCCGTTCGCGTCGTTCTCAACGAAAGGCTTTCGTCCAAAGCCGCCCCATTCGTGGGCAAGGAAATCGTTCTTGGCATTCGCCCGGAGGCCATTCACAGCACCTCCGCTGCGCAGTCCGGCACCTCCCTGCGCGTCGAGGTCACCGAGCCGATGGGCGCCGAAACCTTTCTCTATCTGGCAACCGGCGCACACACACTCATCGCGCGCGTCGCACCGCAACACCGCGTCACGATCGGCGATTCTGTCGCCGTGGCCTTCGATTTGGACTCGGTGCACTTGTTCGACCCGCAGACCGAAAACGCGCTCTAGAGAGCGTCCCTGCATCCGGCCGTTTCGTGCCACACCGCGCAACGCAAGCCGCCTTGAAGGCTGACGCCCATCGCCAACAAAAAGCCCGCAGCATCGGCTGCGGGCTCAAGTTTTACCGAACGTCAGCTTCCGTCAGTTGCTCCACAACGCGAAGCTCATGAAGCCGGGGCCGAAGGGCGCCGTAAGCGTCCGCCAACGCACACTGTTGCTCACATCGCCCGCCTCGACGTACGGGACGACTGCCGAACCTTGAACCAGAAGCACGAGGTCCAATTTGGGCGGGGTCTGGATCATGCGCGCGACGTTCACGCCCATGCCGTTGAGAATCCGCCAGTGCGGCAGCAGCTTTTTGCCGGTAATGATCGCGTCGACTTCGCTCAAAATCGCCAGCCAGCCGTCGATCTCCGCCTGCGTCACTTTGGCTCCGCGTGGTCCGATCTGCGTGGGAGAAGGAAGCCACTCGTGATCGTTGTCGGTTTCGGCCTGGATACGCGACCAGCAAGTCCGACTGCAGGCGATCGCAGAACGAAATTCAAACGCTGCCTTTTTGAGGCCATCCGAGTCTTTCACGTCGAGGCGCAGCTCGTGAAGCGCCGCGATCAGATCGGCCCACTCGGTCATTCCTGGACCTTGGTTCGGCTTGGCGTATTTGGCCAGCGGCGGCAGTGGATTCGGCGAGGTAAAGAGAAGATACGCGCACTGGTTCCAGACCGGGCTCCAATCGTAGGACATGAACACTTCCAGGAAGCCCGTGAGAATATGCGTGTAGCCTTTCAGCCAAAGCGCATCGGCGGAATCGAAATTGACGATGATATCCTGTTCGGGTTCTCCGCGTACACCGAGAATGCGACCGAGCGAATCCGCGAGCGGCATGCCTGGTGCACCGTCTTTGTTCTCAAGGTAAATCTTAGAGAGATTCACCTGCACCTTGAAATCGGTATCACCGACCTTGGAGAGCGTGGCGTTGGACTTTTTCAGGGCTTCGCGGAGGTTGCTGAAAAGAGCGCGCACTTTATCAGGCGTGGCCAGTTCAACCGGTCCGCTCGCGGGCGACGCAGGTGGCACAATGCGGAAAAACGGAATACTCCGGCCAACCGATTGCTTGATCCCCAGCTTGCCGGCACCGTCGGCAAACTGCTGCAGACCTTGCAGTGCCTGCAACACCCCGAGGGAAAACCGCTCCGCGTCGTCGGAAGGCTTCGCAAACGCGGTCAGGCCGTCCTGGAGTTTGCCGGTGGAGAGATAGTTGTTGAGGCGGATATCCTGCGCTTTCGAGATCGACGCCAACAAAGTCAGCGCCATCGCGAGTCCGAGTAGTGATTTCATGGAGTTCGTTATTGGGTTTAAGAAAGGGGCAGCTCCCGGCCGCATGAACCGCGTGGCCACGGAACCAGTGCCCAGAACCTAAAAGCGGAGGTTGGGCACAGACGCCAATTTCGTAAGAACGCCTGCACACCGCAACCAAATAACGGCAGTCACCCCTGCCCCGCCGTTCGACCTCAAACCCGAATGCCGAGTTCGTCGATCCGCTTCCGCAGCGTCGCCCGTGTGATGCCGAGTTGTTCGGACGCTTTGAGGATGTTACCGCCCTGCGCCACGACGACGCGGCGAATCATTTCGCGCTCGATGCGCTCAAGAATCGGCTCTTCGCCGCCCGCGAGTTCCTGGTGAAGAAAGTCGAAAGCGCGCTCCAGCGTGAGCGGAGGTGTGGCCGACCCAGCGATCGATTCGGCGACGGATTTGGCCCGAGCCAACGCCGCTCCTTCCGAAACAGCCGTGCGCAGAGAATCGAACGGCGCCGTGCTGACCGGCAGTGTCATCGGCACTTCCAGAGCGACCGGTGCAGAAGACGCGACCGCCGCAGACGGAACCGCCAGTGGTGCTGGCACCACCGGCACAACGGGCGAACCGCTCGCATCGCGTATTTCCTGCGGAAGATCTTTGGGCAGGATCGTGTCGCCCTGCGCGATCACCGCGCTGCGATAGATGACGTTTTCCAGTTCGCGAACGTTTCCTTGCCAGCGGTGACGCACGAGGATCGCCATGGCCTCCGACGACACTTTGCTGACGCGCGCCTTTTTCTGCTTAACCAGATTTTGTAGGCAAAAATCCACGATCTGCGGAATGTCGTCGGGTCGCTCGCGGAGCGCCGGCATTTTGATACGCACGACGTTGAGGCGGTAATAAAGGTCCTCACGGAAGGTTTTCGCCTTCACCATTTCCTCAAGGTCTTTGTTGGTCGCAGCGATGATGCGCACATCGACCTTGATCGTCTCCATGCCGCCGACGCGCTGAATCTCACCCTGTTGCAACACGCGGAGAATCTTCGTTTGGGTGGCCAGCGCCATGTCGCCAATTTCGTCGAGGAAGATCGTGCCGCCGTCGCAGAGCTCGAATTTGCCGATGCGCTGTCCCGTTGCGCCGGTGAATGAACCTTTTTCATGACCGAAGAGTTCGCTCTCGATCAGATTGTCGGGAATCGCCGCGCAATTAACCGCAATGAACGGCTTCGCCGCACGATGGCTGTGCTTCCAAATCGACCGCGCGACCAGCTCTTTGCCGGTGCCGCTCTCGCCCGTCACCATCACAGTCACGTCGCTGGCGGTGACCTGGCCAATAATTTTAAAGACGTCCTGCATCACCGGCGAACTGCCCACGATGCCTTCCTTGTAGTCTTCGCTGTTGATGGTCGGCTTGTAGTCGCTCACCGCGCGGATCTCGGCGTGAGCTTTCAACGCGTTTTCGGCCAGCGTCAGCACCTTCGCCGGATCGAAAGGCTTCATGATGTAGTCGAACGCGCCGTACTTCATCGCCTCGATGGCGGTCTGGGCCGTGCCAAACGCCGTCATCAGGATTACCATCTGCTTCGGATTCGCTGAGCGAATGTGCTGCAACGCTTCGATGCCGCTCATCCCGCTCATGCGAATATCGAGAAACACGAGGTCCGGCGGACTCTTTTTCACCGCGGCCACGCCCTGCTCTCCGCTTGGCGCCTCAACCACTTGGTAGCCGCGCGACGAGAGCACGCGCGACAGCGAGTAGCGGATCTCCGAGTCATCATCAACAATCAGAATGGTGGGTTTGGCCGGAGTAGTCATGGAAACAACAGGAAGAAGCGTCGTGTCGGAATGAAGAATCTCAATTTCCGCATAGGCTGTAGATCAAATGCTCAAAGGGTCAATTAGGTTGTTCCGCATCGGCGGTATAGAACTGGCGGTGCACGGCACGTTTTTCATTCTCCTTGCTTACGTAGCTTGGATGGGTTGGCGGGAAGCGATTGCTGTTCACGAGCCGGGTTACGCAGGTGCGCTTGTGAACAGCATGTACGTGATCGTGTTCTTCGCCTGTGTCGTTTTGCATGAGTTCGGCCACGCGTTCGCCGCTCGCTATTTCGGAATCGCGGTGCCGCGCATCCTGCTCTTGCCCATCGGCGGAATGGCGCAAATGGCGTCGATCCCGCGCAAGCCGAGCCGCGAGTTTATCGTAGCCATCGCCGGACCGGCGGTAAACTTGGCGATCATCGTCGTCTTGCTGCTCTTCGACCATTTTCCCGGAGAACAAATCCGCTGGTACATGCGCTATTTCTTCGACCTGCGAACGACCGGAGGCGTGGTGGTGGAACTTTCACTCACACAATTGCTGATCATGATGAACACGTTGATGGGTTGCTTTAACCTGATCCCTGTTTTTCCGATGGACGGCGGCAGAATCCTTCGAGCCCTCCTCGCCACGCGATTGCCTTACGTGACCGCAACGTTCGTTGCCGCAACCATCGCAAAGGTTTTCGCGACCTCCGGCGTGATTCTTTCTCTTTTCTGGTTCCGCGAGCCGCGCTATCTCACCGCGTTGCTCTTCGGCTTCATCTTTTTTGTGGGTGAAATCGAATACCGCTCGCTTAAGCGCCGCGAAGAAGAAGATGCTCGTTGGCGCCGCGTGCTTGCGGAATTGCGTGCGGCGTCACCCGAACCACCCGTAACGCCACCCAGCGTAAGCGATCGCGTTACGGGCCAGTGATTCCGAAAGGTGTATCGCTCACGAATACGCGATACTCCTTGATCCGACCGGAGGATTCCGACCGACCTGAACGCGGCAGATAACGAATGCCCTGAAGCGTCGTGTGGCCGCCCAGATCGATCACGATGCGCTGAGGGGCAGCCGGTGAACCTGGGTTGATCTTGGAATGCCAGTAGCTGGACGGTTGGCCGTCGAGCACGTTTTCCGCTTCGCCGCCGAACTCCGCGAGCTCTTCGCTGCTCACCCAAAGCACTTTCCACTCCGCTTTCGAAAGCGGCGCGCCGTCCTGGCCGATAGCGTCAAGTTCGGCCACGGCAGCGCTGCTCTTTCCGTCGTGAGACGACACGGCCTCGAGGCACAAATACCTGCCCGAGAGCGAACGAGAAAACCGCACTTCCTGCCATTCGACCGCAAGCGTAAAACTTCCCGTGGCAGCCGGCTCGATCCCGCTGGAAGTAAACGTATCCGCTGGGCGAACCCGTCGCGCGAAATCCAGTTCCGGGTGAAGCTCATCAAGAATCGGTTTCTCCAAGCCTGCCAAAGTCGGCGCACCGCTCGGACCGATCAAATCGAGCACCACCACTTCGTTTTTGCCCGCGCGAAGCCACGGGCCCGGCGTGTACATCGTTTGCGTCGGCCCAATGTTCCAGAAGCGTCCGAGGCAATGACCATTCACCCAAACCAGGCCTTTGCTCCAGCCGTGCAGATCGATAAAACTGTCGCCCGTCTTCGTAAGCTCAAAAGTGCCGCGCCAGAAACCCGGTCCTTTCGCCGCGCCCGACGCGAACTTGAGCGTAGCGGGCGGCGCATCATCGAGTTGCAACGGGAAGACGTCCCAGCCGTGCAATTCGAAAGATTCACCTCCCGCCGTCAGCGTGACGGGCGCGTGCAGGCCTTTTCGGTCGTACACTTCTACGCCGAAATTCACCCGGCCCACCGCTTCGATCAGAATGTCCAGCCGCGCCGGGTTGCTCCGAGCCGGCAATTCGACTGTATAGCGGCGACTCCGACGATCCATCACGCCAACCTGCTTGCCATCGACAAACAACCACGCGTAATCGTGGATTGCGTTGACCACAAGTTTGCCCGCAGGTCCGGCCGGCAGAGTCGTCCGGTACAGAATGGCGCCGCGGCTTTGCCCATAAAACTCCATCGTACGCGGCACTTCGTCGTGCCGTGCTTGAGAAAGATTTTCGAAGACCGGCGCCGTTTCCTTTAAGCCAAACGGCGCGATCGAAATCACCGGGTTCGTCGCGGGGGTGTGCGGCAACGTTTCGCCTGGTTCCAGATGTCGCGAAATCACCTCGCGAATCGCCTCGAATTTCGGCGTCACCCAACCTGCTTCGCTGATTGGCGCATCGTAATCGTAACTCGAGGTATCAGGATTAAACGGACGATCGGCGCCGGACCAAAGCGCGAAGCTCGTTCCACCATGCGCCATGTAGATGCTGAAGGAGTTTCGGTTCTTCAGCATGTAATCCAGGTCCGCCACAATTGGGCCTGGAGCACCGGTTCGGTGTTTACGGCCCCAAACGTCAAACCAAGCCGGATAATATTCGCCGTTCATCAACGGTCCGGTTTTTTGGAATTTCCGCAACGCCTCGAACGCTTTCTGCCCGGCGCCGGCTCCGAAATTCACCACTTGGAATAAGTCTTCGCGGTAGCCATTCGCCAGCGCATTCGTCGGATTGCACGCGAACAGCGGCACGTCAAAACCAGCGTCGATCAACGTCTGGCGCAATTCACCCATATAAGCCGCATCCTTCCCAAAAGAGCCGTACTCGTTCTCAACCTGAACCATCAGCAAGGGACCACCTCGCGTGATCTGCTGCGGTCCAAGCACACGGCCGACCTCGCGCAGATACCGTTTCGCCGGCTCCAGGAACTTCGGGTCCGTCGAGCGCAGCGAGATCTTGTCGTGCTTCACCAGCCACCACGGCAAGCCGCCCATCTCCCACTCCGCACAGGAATACGGCCCCGGCCTCAAAATAACCCAGAGGCCCTCCGCCTGCGCGAGTCGGCAAAACTCAGCGACGTCCGCCTGCCCGCTCCAGTTGAAACGGCCTTCCTCCCACTCGTGGTAGTTCCAAAACAGATACACGCAGACGGTGTTGAGGCCGAGCGCGCGGCACATCTGCAGCCGGTGTTGCCAATATTCGCGGGGTACACGGGGAAAATGAATTTCACCGCACCGAATCACGAACGGTTTGCCATCGAGAAAAAAATCCGTCTGCCCGATGGAAAACGTATGGGCCGGTTTCTGGCCAAACATACTGGAGCAGAATGCCACCAGCGTAAACGCAAACGCAAAAATTTTATGTTTCGGGGACATGGGGAATGAGGCCGACAATCTACTCAGATCCCGTTTGGTCCAATGCGCAAATTTGCTTTCCGGTAAGATTTATATTCCCACGCAATCCGCGAACGGTAGCATACAGCACCCTTTCAATTATCCATGAAGATTACCCTCCAAGGCGCAGCAGGCGGCGAAGTAACGGGCTCCTCTTACCTCGTCGAAACATCAAATGCGAAAGTCCTCGTTGATTGTGGACTGTTCCAAGGCTCACACGGAGCCGACCGCCTCAACCACGGGCCGCTGCAGACCGAGGGCTTGGACGCGGTGCTGCTCACGCACGCGCATCTCGACCATACGGGACGTTTGCCGTTGCTGACACGCGGAGGTTTTCGAGGAACGATCCATGCGACACCGGCAACCATCGAGATGACCGGCCTCATTTTGCGCGATGCCGCAAAGATCCAGGCGCAAGACGCCGACCGCCACAATCGCAAGCGCCTCCGCGCCGGCGAGGAGCCTATGCAGCCGCTCTACACCTCGGAAGACGCAGAGGCCACGATTCGCCTGCTGCGCCCCGTCCCCTACCGCACGCCCGTTGAAATCGTGCCCGGCATCAAAGCGAGATTTTTCGAGGCCGGCCATATGCTCGGTTCGGCAAGCATCGAACTGCTAGTTTCAGATAACGGCACCAGCCGCACGATCGTATTTTCGGGCGATCTTGGGCCCAAAGGAGCTCCCATCCTGCGCGATGCCGAACCTTTTACAAAGGCGGACGTACTCTTCATGGAATCGACCTACGGCGACCGCGATCACCGGGCGTTCCCGGAAACCGTTCAAGAGTTCGTGGCGATCGTGAAAGAGGCGGTGGCTCGGCAGGGCAAACTGATCGTGCCGACCTTCGCCGTTGGCCGCGCCCAGCTTCTCACCGCACTGCTCGCCTGGATGTTCCGGAATAAGCACGTGCCTCCCTTCCCTGTCTTTCTCGACAGCCCGATGGCGGTTGAGGCTTCGAATATCTACAACCGCCACACCGAACTATTTGACGACGAAGCGATGGCTTTTCTCAGAGAGAAAAACGTCGCGCAGGATCTCGGCACGCTCCGCTACACCGTTTCCTCGGATGAATCGCGTCAGATCAACGCCTGCCCGGGACCTTGCTTGATCATGGCCGGCGCTGGCATGTGCAACGCCGGACGCATTCTGCACCATTTGCGACACAACCTCTGGGACCCGACAGCGCATGTCTTGATCGTCGGTTTCCAAGGACAAGGCACACTCGGACGTCTGCTCGTCGACGGTGCCAAAAAGGTCACGATCTTCGGCGAGCCGATCGCAGTAAAAGCGAAGATTCACACGCTCGGTGGCTTCAGCGCCCACGCCGGCCAATCCGACCTTATCAACTGGTTCGGCTCAATCGCGCCGTCGAAACCGCGTGTCGTCCTCACACACGGTGACAACAAGCCGCGCACCGCGCTCGCGAAGTTGATCACCGAACGCTTTGGCATCGCCCCCGAGCTGCCGAACGTCGGCGACGTGATCAGCGTCTGAGCCTCATCCACCGCGTAGCAGCCAGATCCGGCCCTAAAGTCTGTTTATAGACGTTACCTTCCCGTCGACAGGCCTCTCGTCAGCGAGGTGTCTGCCCTTTTTGCCGTTCCAAAGGCGGCCCGCTGAGATCTTCGCGATATTTCTTTATCCGGAGGCTATCGCCAAGATCTTCTATCTCGTAAATTTTCCCACGGGCTTTCTTAAAGGGTTGATGTACGATGAGCATCAATTGCCCTTCGAAAGTGCGGAACAGCATGCCGTGTCCGCTATCGTTACGGACCAGTGGTGACAGTTGTTCCCATGGACCGTTCAACTCTCCTGATTTCGAGCGCGCCAACGTCTCAACGTAGCCATCGTTCCCAAACTCGTTTTTCTCGTAGCTCGACCAAAGCATCAACAGTTGGCCTGTCTTTGTGCGGTAGAGCTCCGGCCCATCGGTGACGTACACCGACGGCTTTGCGCTCGGCGTGCGCTGCACGTTGATCCAGGGCGTATCCGAACCTTTAAACAGATGTATAGGCGCTCCGGCCGCGTCCGACAGATCGTCTTTGAGTTGGATAGCCTCGATCGCGCCGTCAATCGTCTGCAACCATTCGTGCGCGTAAACCATCCAAGGCTTCCCCGCCGGATCGACGTACAATGTCCCATCGAGCGTCATGAAATCCGCAGGCGTCACTGGGCTCTCCTTTTTCAACAAACCATACGGCCCCAGCGGCGAGTCGCTCACCGCAATCATCGTCCCGCGCATCGAATTCTTTTCGGACGCCAAAGCTGACGGCAGCGTTTTGCTACTGTTGTGGAGCGTGGTGAACAAATAATATTTTCCCCGAAACGCATGCACTTCGGGCGCCCAAGCATTTTCCTGAGGTGCCGCCCAACAGTCGTCCGGGCAAGCGAAGACAAGGAACGGGCCCTCCCAGCTCACCAGATCCTTGCTTTTGTAGGCGTAGGTACCGGTTCGGTTTTGCCCGGTTTCTTTGAACGTCGCCGTCGTGTAGAGAAAATAAGTGCGCGACGACTGCTCGGTCAAAATCCAAGGATCGTGCAGAGGGATCTCCGGAAGCTTAAGCCCCATGCGAGGCTGACGCCCCTGAACTTCGCCCGTTTCAGCGGAGATCGACGAACTCCAGAGGACGCAAAAACACGCGATGAAGAAAATCAGCAGCTTCATTTCAAGACTCGTGATTGAGCATATATAATCGTGGTTCGCGCTGCTCGCAACGAGAGCAGAGAAAGCCTAGAAACTGTAGCCTTTCACTCGAGCGCGCCCAGCTCCGGCTTCTCGTACCGTACGATCGGCTCGTTCCTACGGAGTGTTTACGGCGCCGCAGAAACGCTGGCGTCGAGCAACTGAATGTTCGTCGCTGGGCCAAGATCGGCGTCCTTATCCCACGAACGCAAAGCCCAGACGACCTTCTTGTCGGGTGTCACTTCGATCACCTGCACGGTTTCAGGCCACCGCTTGGGATCTTTAACCCCATTGGAGCACCAATTGGAAATCACGGTGTGGCCGTTTGGGAGGCGCGTCGCTTCTTGCAGGCTGAACAATTTGATATCGGAAACGTCCTTCTGCGAAAATTCCCAAACCGTTTCGCCCTTCGCATTCACTTCACGCACGAAGCCTTTGTTGCTCGTCACCAGTGTATTCCCGTTGGCCAGGCGATTCGCCGACCACGGCGACGGAATTGGCAGGGCCCAAACCATGTTGCCGCTCCAATCGTACTCGGCGACTTTGTTGTTGTCCATGTGAGCTGCCAGCAGCGTGCCAGCCTTGGTCAAACGAACGCGGCGAAATTGTCCGTGAACCTTCTGCGGATTTCCCACCGGCAACACCACTTCCTTTTCAACTCTGCCGGTCGCCAGCTCGATCAGCATGGCCTTTGCTGGATTCCCGTTCTGAACGATCAGTGCGCGGTCCATTCCGATCGGCTGCGCGACGTGAACTTCACAGCCTTTCGGCGCATCGTAGGCCCAGAGAATTTTCTTTTCCGCACTCACGAGTTTAGCACCTGTCATGTGCGCAAACAGCACGCTGCCGTCCGCCCGCATGGTCGCGTCACTGTATTCTTGAATCGTGCCGCTCTCGCTCTTGAGCGGAATGCCAAAGCTCCAGACGACTTTGCCGCCGCGAATCACGAACATCGTCTGCACCGGATTGCGGTGATCCCATTCTCCGGCGTAAAAGAAATCATGCTGCAGAAGCCCTTTCCCCGGCAGAACGTCTGGCGCAAAACGCTCCTCCGAGGGCGCCGCCGCAAGTTCCTTTCCGTTGTCGACGGGCACATAGATCAGCTCGATGCCCTTGCCGTTCGCCGGATCGAGATTGCGCGAATAGCGCCGTGTCGCGTCGCCATCCCAGTGTTCGTGCACTCCGAGGCTCTCGACTGGATTTCCACCTTGAACATAGTTCGTTTTTGATGGCGCGTGCTGCGGATCGGCCATTTCCAACAGGTAATCGTCGGCGTTCTCGCGAATAAGGATGCGTGGCAAATCGTCATTGATGGGGTCGCCGTTGTTCTTCGTTTGAGAGTAGAGAATATCCAACCCGACCGAATCGAGCGCCACCCCGTCAAACGAAGCCAACAGACTCGCCGGCCAGTCCGGATTCTCGTAGGGGTCCACGCGGTTGTTGAACGGCGGATTTGGGAAATGTAACGGATACGACTTCCATTTGCGACCGCAGTACAAACCATCGAGGAGGTACAAGATCGTCTTGCCACCGAGATTCGGCGAAGCGGCGAGGTCGACCATCGGCGAGTACGCGTCCTTGGTGCCTTTCTTCGCCGTATTGATGTCAGGGTGCAGTTCCGGCGTACCGAGGATCGAGCCAAAATGATTTTTGCCTGTCATGGTGATCGCAGTCTGCCCTTCGTCACCGTTTTCCATCGTATTGTAGGGATACGAGTGGGCTTTCAGAATTGCGAAATTGATCAGGTACTTCGCTTCCATCACTTGCCGCGGAATCATCCGAGCCTTGTCGTAATTGCTCCCTGCGGAATACGTCATCCCTTCGACCCAATCAGCTGCCTCAAGACCATGGTGATCGCCGTAAGCCGGGTTGATCGGTTGCGCTGCGTCCGGCGCAAACTGCTGCACGAAGCGCACGTCTTTGAACTCGGCCCAAATTTTTTGAAGAATCGTGGCGGCCATATACCGGCGCGCATCGTAAACAACGATGCAGGCCTGCGGAACGTGCGCCTCGTTCACAAGTTGCCGAACCATCGAAAGGATGGTCTGCGGCGACGCATCAATCAGATTATCCGGTTTGGCAGCACGGTCACTGTTGTTGAGGTTGATCTTGAGCGCCACAATCTCGCCCACTTTGTAACCCTGTTCTGGCAGCTTCAGCTTTTGTCCATTGAAGTGGGGGAAGATCGCCTGCCACGCGCCTTCGTCCGTCGTTGCTCCCGTGAGTCGGCGCAGAACGACCGACGTCAATCCGTCAACACGCTGCTGGTCCGTGTTCGCGTCGGTCCACCACTGATCCTCGTTCAACTTCCAACGCCCGGCCCATTTTGTCGCGAGTGGATCGCGCGCCCAAACGACGCGTCCCGGAAAAATACCTTTGGCGATGCCGACCGGTTTATTCGCCGGCCCAGGCGTCCAATCGTATTTACTCGTCACCGGATATTTGCTGGGAAACTTGCTTCCCGGTTTGTAAGGCTGCTCGTCTGCCGCGAAACCTTGCTGGCTGGTGATGCTGCTCCACGCAAAACCGCAGAATACGCCACCCGCCACGGCCACAAGCGTCACCATGACTTTTCGATATGCAAAATGACGCTTCAACGCTGAAAACGCCGACTTGGTGGTGAACAGCGCGAAGAGCCAGAGCACGAAACTGCTCGCAAGCGGAAACGCTGCCCGCTGGCACGGATAAGCAGCACGACTCGGCTTCGGCACCACGCGCACCACAAACCAAAAGAGTGCTGCCGCTCCTGCGAGGATGACAGCCATGCGTGTCCACGCTGTCGATATTTGCGGTTTAGCTTTTCTATCACCCTTCGAAGGAAACTTTTTCATAAAGATCTTATTTTCTATAAACTTTCTGAGCGGCCGCTTCCATCATCAGGAAGAACGCCTGCCCTTCCGCCGAAATCCCCGGCCGTTTAAATTCCGGCGCCCCCGACACGCCTTGCACAAACCCCGCCGCGTCCACCTTCGCACGCGCGGCAGCTCGCATGCGATCCGCCGCCGCCAGATAGTCGCGCTTTAGCCAGCCTCCGCGGACACCTTCGTAAATGGAATAGGCCAGCATCTGCGCGAGGTTGGTTTCCTCGAACGTACTCGCGTCATCAACGACGTCGTAAAAAAGGCCGCTCTCCGTCTGGTGTGCCAGGCACCCGTCGATCAGTTCTTCAAGTTCTGAAATCAGTTTCTGCCTCTCCGCACTTCGCTCCGACGACAACCTGCGAATTATTCGAGTCATACCCGCGGCAGCCCAACCACAACCGCCGCCCCAAAATTTGGTGTCGCGGAACTTGCCTTCTTTTTCGTCCCAGATGTGCGCGATCAACTTCGATTGAGAATTCCAGAGCCGCTTGCGGTGTCCTTCGATTTGCTCCAACGCCTCGTCGTACATTCCAATGAACGCGAGGAACGGCGGAGCCGTGTGGTAACTGTCCGACCAAATCGTCTCACCGGTGTGAAAAATAGTTCCGTCAGCCGCGCGTGGTGCGGTTTTGAGAACGTATTCGGTTGCCGCCGCTACCGCCTTCTTCAATTCCGGATCGCCACTTTTCTCAGCCGCCCACACGAGCGCTTCGCCTAACATCAAAGGATCAACCGGCGCACCACCCAACGCAGCGGGCACACCTTCTTTGGAGCGAAAGATCAGCGACGCCTTCGCCATCTGCACCACGAGGTCCTCACGGCCTTCTTCCATGAAAGCGACAGCGAGAACGCCTTGCTCCCACGACTTGCGTTGGATCGATAGCGCAGCGTTCCGCACGCGATCGACCAGAGCATCGGAAGCGACTGCGCCGGGCAAAAAGGCAGCACCGGCAAACCACAAAACACAACTCATCAAAAGAAACAAATGGGGTCGCATCGATGAAAAATCTTACTCGGGGTTCAGAACTCGCACATTCGAGATCGTCTTAATCACGTCGTGGCTGGCAAACGTCCAAACGACCTGACCGTCCGGCGTGAGCTCGATCAGTTGCGGCGCTTCGCGTAGATCGCCGTGACCGCCCCAATTGGCGATAAGAATGTTCCCATTCTTCAGGCGCTGAAACCCCGCAGCGAACTTCAGTTTTATGCTACCCAGCTTTTCCGCCCCCACTTCCCAAACCAATTTTCCGTTCGCATCCGTTTGGAAAATCCGGGGGCCGCCAGGGTGATCGCCGCACGAAACCAAAGTATCGCCATTCTCGAGTCGCTCAACGCTGTGCGGCCCGCCCGGCGCAGGTATCGTGAAGATCAACCGGCCGTCAAAGTCATATTCCCGAACCACATCCTCTCCGTAATGTGCCACGAGAAAATGGCCGTTTGGCAGCTTCCGCGCGTTTCGCATGTAAGCTGAGCCGCCGTCTTTGCCCGGGGTAAGAAGTTCAACTTCGTGAACAATTTTCCCCTCTGGCGAAATCTCCAGAAGCCGACCGCTGTTGCACTCGCCGACAAAGGTGTTCCCATCGGGCAACCGCTGGCAGGCATAAATCGCGCTGCTGGATTCGTAACTAAAAACGACTTCCTTTTCGCGCGTCACCTCCTGAACGCTGTGTCCGGAATTGAACAGGAAGTTGCCGTTGGGCAAAACCGTCAGGTCGTTGCAGTGCTCCGCCGGGTACTCCCACTCCACCTCTCCCTTTGCGGAGACGACAAACACCTTGCCTTGTGTGTAGTCGGTGCAAACGAAGCGGTGGCCGCCCCCGGCGCGGGCCACGACACACGCAGCGAAAGAGCCGCAGAAAAAAGCAACTATCAGACGTAGCCAATGTGCACGAGAAACCACCCCTCTATATTGTCCTTCCAGAATGAAGTGTCGAACGCTAGCGGTTACGCTTTATCCGCCTGGCCTCTCGTCGGGACCTCACGCTTCTTACTGGAAGCCCGGCAGGACGCGTCAGCCGGCGTTACGGTTTTGCCGCAACGCGCTTTCCGCGCCGCGGTTCTTTTCCAGCGCGGTAGGCGTTCGGCGTGATGCCCGTTTCCGCGAGGAAAGCCTCGATCAGCCTCGTTGCCGCTGGATAGCCACACTGCGCCGCGATCGCTTTAATGGGCAAGTTCGTCGCCTTCAAAAGCTGTCGCGCGCGCTCGATCCGGCAACGCCGGATTTCCTGCAAAGGCGTGCGATCCAGCAACCGGCGGAATCGCCGCTCCAAAGAAGCTCTGGAGATCGAGGCGAGTTCCGCGAGGTCGTCGATCGCCAACGGCCGGCCGACGGACTCGTTAATGGCTGAAACGACTTTCGACAGAATGGGATCGTCCGAGGCAAGGGGCTGGGTCGAACCACGCGCTATCACCCCTAAAGGAGCGACATGGACCACAATTTTTGACGGAGCGTTTCCAGACAGCTCACGATAAAGCATCGCCGCAGCCTTGTAGCCAATTTCGTCGGTATTGAGGCTCACGCTCGACAATCCCGGCCAAACCAACCGCGAGAGCGGGTCTTCATTGTCAACGCCCACCACCGCGACATCCTCAGGCACGCGCAGACCGATCTGCCTCACCATCTCGAGTACGTAACGGCCGCAAATATCATTGCAGGTCATCAAGCCCAGCGGCTTCGGAGCATTTCTCAACCAGTTCTCAAGCGCTACATTTCCGCGCCGGCCCGGCACCTTCCCAAGGGGCTCAAAAATCGTATATACGTGGCCTTGTTCGGCTACAGCGGCTCGGAAGGCTTCGGCCCTCACGCCCACGTAGTCGCCTTCGGCAAGCCCGACAAAACCGTACGTCGACGCACCACGTTCCATCAGATGCTCGGCGCCCAACCGACCGACAGCTACATCGTCGCTCTGAACGCAGGTGGGCTTCTCCACTCCGACCGGCTTGCAAACGTATACGGCCGGCCGCCGGATCGCCGTCACGCGCGGCTGCAGTTTCTTTTCATTCAACATCACCACGAGGCCGTCCGGTTGCCAGCGCGCCGTGGCTGCAATACCGGTCCGATCTGGCTCAACCACTCGAAAGAGGCAATGTGGGTGGTCCTCCGCGAAATCTGCCACGCCACGCAAAACGCCGCGCCCGTATTCGGTCTCCGCAGAGAGGAGGAGTCCGATCTTAAAGCTTTTGGCAGTCACTTTCGGCATGGAGCGTGGCCTGTGAGCAACGCCAGGCCGCCACGTCCTCGCAAGCCTGATCGCGCCGACCAGTCAGGACAGCCGGGAGCTTCGCTAAGCCTTGGTCTCGTTCGGTTGAGCGGGCGCAGCTCCGGTTTCGTCGCCACGTTGCCGATGGTGAGCGACGTTCTTTTCGATCTTGGCCATCATTTCTTTCATCAACACCTCGCGATCTCTAAAAAGGTCCCAAACCTGACCGCTCCGCGGAGCACAGCTGGGGGCATTCACCGCGGCCACCAAACGGAACCTGTCCTTAGGACTCGGGTGCGTGTCGTCCTCTGTCGTCTCGCGATTGATGGACTGCTCATACTCCTTTTCGAGTGGTGCATCGTTTTCTACGCGCCACTCATAAAGGTTAGCCAAGGGACGTTTCGCCTGGATGCTCGCGTTGATCTCGATATCCGCGTTGCGGTGAAACTCGATGCTGCGGCGGATCACATGGCGCAGTCCGCCCTCGAAGGCGGCCGCTCCGTAGCATTGCGCAGCTACGCGGTCGGCCAAAATTTCCTGCAACCGCGTCGCGCCATGACTGATTCTACGAAAAATGAAATTGTAGAGCCGCAGAAAATGGAACGCCACGTTGTAGTAAGTCGCCTGCCCCGCTTCGTACATCGCGTAATAGAATTTCAGCATGTCGTTCTGCACTCGCAGCGCGATGTCGCCGCCGGCGGTGTCTCTATTGGAAAAATGTCCGTACTCGTGCGCGAGCACCGCTCGGAAATCGTCGATCTTAAAATCCTTCAACACGCCAACGCCCAAAATCAAAATGCGTGTCGCTTTGTTCCGCATTTTGTCGCGCCAAGTTCCTCGTTCGTAAACCGCTAGCTCGGTGCCTGTCGTGATTCGAATTTCGTCGATCGGTCGGGTGTTTACGGTGCGCGCCACTTCGTCCGTCAGTTTCCAAAGCTCTTCAGCCTCCTCGCGTGTGAGCGCTCTGCCCGGGTCTTCCGATTTCACGCGGACGAACAGCGATTTGATCAACGAATATACCGTAGCCAGCGCTCCAAAGCCAAGCAGCAGCATCAGCTTTATCGGAATCCGGCCGATGGACAGAAACGCATAAAAAATAGCGCCAGCCAAACCAATCACCAAAACCACGATAATGGGCAGTGATATGTAATAGTACACACCGGCGACGTTGATCACCGAGCGATAGATTCTCCTCAACCAGTGCTCACCTGGATTAACAGTGAAGCGAACGTCTGCCTTCCCAGCTTGTTTCAACGTCATCTTCGAGAGCACAAATCCAGTCGAAAACAGCGCCGCTAGGCCCACGATCCATATCACGGTCGTCCATCCTGCACGCGCCGCCAGCCGCCAACCAAACGCGTTGGAGTGAATTCCCGAATCTAGAAAGCGCTGCACTGTCTCGTGGGGCAGGCCCATCTTTTCAGCGTTCAAAATTTCGTCTTCAGCCTGCATCCAATGCTCATCCATAGCCGCCAGAATCGCGGAGAAATAATGAGTGCCCATTTGATCTGGATATTGCGACTGCAGAGCTGCCACCGCGCCACGGAATTCACTCTCGTCCCGAAGCTGCAGAGCCAGCTGCGCCGTGATGCCCAGAATATCGCGCTGGTCGGCATCCGGTAGACGACGTGCCTCGCCAACAAGAGAGAGCGCGTATTGTTGGTTGGCCCGAGCGTTGTTCGGGTCAGGCGATAGCATCAGGTTATACGCGTAAGAGGTCAGGTTGTCCGCCGTCCGGTTCGATTCGACCGCCTGCGCACAATAGCGCAGTCCTTCTTCTTTTTTCCCGAGCTGCACCAAGCAGGCGCCAAGCCGTCTCAAGGCCACGTCAAAGTGCGGCGCTTTTGTGAGAACGATTCGGAACAGCGCCTCCGCTTCGGCATAATTGTCTTTATCGAGAGCTGCCGTCGCGGAGTGAAACGCCGGCACGGCGTCAGGCGCAATCTCCGCCAGCTTCTTCTCGTGAGCCGCTTCACGCTTCATGTCACGATCGCGTGCGACTGCAATATTAGTGTGCGCCAGCAAAAGCCAAATGCCGGCAAGTAGGATAAGGGTCCCTCGCTTCATTGTGGGGTTGAATCTGGTGCCCTCCAGTGAGCTTAACTGTCAGACCGAGGCAATTCAAAAGCGCCCCCAAACCACCGCCACGTCGCATTTTCCAATCAGCTAACCTGCTCCAACCTCAAAGATATCTCTATTGTCTGGTCTTACACAAAAGTTCGCTTAGCAACCTAGACATCTCGCAACGCTTTCGGCGGCAGGGCCTAAAAGCGCAGCTTTCAAACATCATATGCCTCCTCAATCAACAGCCATGAAACGTTTGCTCATCCTGTTCGTCCTCGCGCTTGTCCCGGTCGTTTCTGCCGAGACGAGCCCACTCGTTCCGCTCGATCCCGCCGTTCAGACCGGCAAGCTACCGAACGGTCTTACGTACTACATTCGCAAAAATGTGAAGCCTGAGAAGCGCGCCGAACTGCGGCTCGCCGTCAAAACAGGCTCCGTCCAAGAGGACGACGATCAACTCGGCATGGCCCATTTCGTCGAGCACATGTGCTTTAACGGCACCGAGCATTTTCCCAAGAACGAGCTGACTCATTACCTCGAATCGCTGGGCGTAAGGTTCGGCCCGGACTTGAACGCCTACACGTCGTTCGACGAGACAGTGTACATGCTAACCATCCCCACCGACAAGCCCGACATCTTGGTCAAGGGCATCCAGATCATGAGCGACTGGGCGCACGAGGTGACTTTCGACTCAACAGAAGTTGAAAAAGAACGCGGCGTCGTCGTCGAAGAATGGCGCCTGGGCCGGGGCGCCAACCAACGGATGCGTGACAAATACGTTCCGGTGCTTTTCAAGGACTCTAAGTACGCCACTCGGCTCCCGATCGGAAACAAGGACGCGATCGAAAAAAACTCTCACGACGCCATCACGCGTTTTTATCGCGATTGGTACACACCGGAGAACATGGCTCTGGTTGTTGTCGGCGACATCGATCCGGCCGAAATTCTCAACTTGATCACGAAGGAATTTGACCACACTCCGGCCAGCAAAAACGCACGGCCGGTCGTAAAGTATCCCGTTCCCGATAACGAAAAGCCTTTGTACGCGATCGTTTCGGACAAGGAGGCCACGCACAACGTCGTCCAGCTCTGCTTCAAGACGCCGCCGCCAAGCTACCAAACAGTCGGCGAATACCGCCGGCACTTCGTGGAGAACTTGTTCACCCACATGCTCAATCAGCGCTTCTTCGAAATTGTTCAGCAGCCAAATCCGCCGTTCATCCAGGCAGGGGGCAGCTTCGGCGAACTTTGGACCAGAGCCAAGTCGGCGTTTCAAGTGTACGCGGTTGTCGATAACAACGGGTTTCAGCGCGCACTCGCCGCCACTTTGACCGAGGTCGAACGCGTCCAACGCCACGGGTTCACCGACAGCGAACTCGCCCGCGCAAAGCAAACGCTCCTCAAAGGTTTGGAGCAGGCCTATAACGAACGCACCGCGACGCCCTCCAGCCAGTTCGCCAGCCGTTACGTACAGGTTTTCCTCGATGGCAATCCGGCGGGCGGCATCGAATACGACTACACTTACGCAAAGGAAAACATGGCCGGCATCACCGTCGACGAGGTCAATCGCCTCGCCGCCGAATGGATCACCCCGCGCAATCGCGTCGCCATTGTTCAATGCGTCGAAAAAGAAGGTCTCAGCGCACCCACAGTTGCCGAACTTGAAGCTATCGGCCAACAGGTCGCCGCATCGAAGATCGAGCCTTATCAGGAAAAGAAGATCGCCTCTTCATTGATGGAAAAAGTTCCTGCACCGGCAAAGATCATCGAGGAGAAGCAAATCGCAGAGGTTGGCGTAACTGAATTGAAATTCGCGAACGGCGTGCGCGTGATTCTCAAACCCACCACGTTTCAAAAAGACGAGATCCTCTTCCGCGCCTTTCGTGCAGGCGGCCAATCCTTGTTCCCGGAGGATTACAATCTCTCAGCTCAACTCGCTGCCCCTTATCGCGGCGTAGCGGGGATGGGTAATTTTTCCACGGTCGAACTCCGCAAGATTCTCGCCGGAAAGCGTGCAAGCGTGAGCCTCCAGCTCGAGCTTTACTACGAAAAAGTCTCAGGAAGCTGCGCCGTCGCCGATCGCGAGACGATGCTGCAACTCACGCACTTGTTATTCACCCAACCTCGTCGCGACGAAGGCGCCTATGCCTCACTCATCACGCGGGTGCAGGCCTCTCTCAAAAACCAGCTCAGCAACCCGATGGTCGCTTTCCGCAACGAAGTTGAAAAAGCGCGCTACAATAACCATCCGCGAAATCCAGACGTGCTTCCGACCGACGCCGATTGGGCCACCGTTAACTTGGACAAGGTGCTCACTGTTTCAAAAACGCGGCTTGAGAACGCCGCGGGCTTCACGTTCGTGTTCGTGGGTTCGTTCACCGTTGAAGAGATCAAGCCCCTGCTCGCCACCTATATCGGCAGCCTCCCCGGGAAAGCCGGTGCCGAACCAGCCTGGCGCGACCTGAATCTGCGCTCAGTCATTGGTCCGGTCGACCAAGCCATTTACCACGGCAGCGATCCCAAGAGCTTCGCGCTGATTTCTCTGGACGGTGCTGCTCAGTTTAGTCGCGACGAGTCGCACAAGCTCTGGTCGTTGGGCAGCATTCTCCAACGTGCCTATATCGACAAACTCCGCGAAGAACTGAGCGGCGTCTACGGCTTTAGCGTCTCCGCCTCGCTTTCGCGCGTGCCGTATCAACATTTCAACTTCGATCTCGCCCTCCCCTGCGCGCCTGAAAACGTCCAAAAGCTCACCGACGCCGCCTACGCGGAAATCAAACGCATTCAGGAAAACGGTCCGAATCCGGAGGAACTGCAGAAGGAAATCGAGACCCAGCGGCGCGCCACCGAAAAGGATGCCAAGGAAAACAGTGGCTGGTTGTGGAAGCTTGAAAAGATCTACACCAACAATGAGCCGTTCACACGCCTGTCGAATCCTGAAGAACTGATCTCGCTCGTCACAAAAGAGGAGATGCAACGGGTCGCCAAACAGTACCTCAAAACCGAGAACTGCCTCAGGTACACGCTCTACCCCGAAAAGAAGAACTAGCTTTCGCAAAAGCTCACTTCACGCGCCGCGCTCGGTTTCACCGGCCGCGGCGTTTTTTTTGCTCCATCGAATTAACTAACCAGATAGAAATATGCCTCGTCCTTCACAACCACCGGCAGTATCCAAACACGGATGCCATCGCGGTCATAAACCGGATCGTAGTCCGGCAAGCCTGTTTCTGAGTCACTGGGCGGATCCCAGGTCAACGAGCGTTGCGGAAACGCCCGCGTAATCAGCGCCTGCGCTGTATCCGTGGCGAACGCTAAAGCCGCGGACGTGTCTTTTTGCCCGAATTTCCCTTGCACGCATTCAGCGTCGACCTGAACGAGATAATTCACTCGTTCAGCACCATCTTTCGAATCTCGAAATCTCGCCTGAATCAGCTGCAGCGTTTGCACACCCCTATATAGCCAGTTTCCGAGCCACCGTTCAATGCCCCAGAGGTAAGGATAATTCCTCAGCAGGACGGGATCTTGGCTGCTCGGTTCCGGCTTCTCCAACCCCACCGCGAATGCCGTTCCAGCAACACGCCGCACACGCCCTCGGACTAACTTCAAGCCACGGCCCCTTTTGGAAGCGTCTCCCCAGCAGGTCTGTAGGAAAATGCGATCGCGTCCGCCGGTTAGCGCAAGCCTCCCGGTATTCCTTGCGTTATTGAGCGGCCAACCTGAACTCAACCGCTCATGTCCACAGCTCCCGTTTCGTCCTCCGCTCCCCTCGCCCCGCTGCCGGGCCCCTACAACGCAGACGCGGTGCTGGACAAATTTCTTTCCGCGATCTCAGCACGCGGGCTCTCGCTCTACGCCGAGCAGGAGGAAGCCATTCTCGAGCTCTTCGCAGGGCGTAACGTGATTTTGAATACCCCGACCGGTTCGGGAAAATCGCTCGTCGCCGCGGCGTTTCATTTCAAGGCTCTCTGCGCCGGCGAACGCTCCGTCTACACTTGCCCGATCAAGGCGCTCGTGAACGAGAAATTCCTTTCCCTCTGCCGCGACTTCGGCCCCGAAAACGTCGGCATGATGACCGGCGACGCTTCGGTGAATCCGCACGCGCCCGTCCTTTGCTGCACGGCCGAGATCCTCGCCAACATCGCCCTCCACCGCGGCGCCGAGAGCGACATCCGCGCCGTGATCATGGACGAGTTCCATTACTACTCCGACCACGAGCGCGGCTACGCCTGGCAGGTGCCGCTGCTCACCATGCCGCGCGCGCGTTTCCTCCTCATGTCCGCCACGCTCGGCGCGACCGAGTTCTTCGAGAAGGAAATGACCAGGCTCACCGGCGCCGAGAGCGTGACGGTACGCAGCGACCGCCGGCCCGTGCCGCTCGAATTCGAATATTCCGAAACGCCCCTCGCCGAACGCATCGCCGCCTTGCTCGAAGCGAAACAGGCGCCCGTCTATCTCGTCTATTTCACCCAAAAGGCCGCCAGCGAAGCGACGCAGGACTTAATGAGTCTTAACGTCTGCTCGAAAGACGAGAAAGCCGCCATCGCCAAAGAACTTGAAGGCGTGCGTTTCAACAGCCCCTACGGCAAGGACATCAAGCGCTGGCTCCGTCACGGCATTGGCGTCCACCACGCCGGCCTGCTTCCGAAGTACCGCATCCTCGTCGAGCAGCTCGCACAAAAAGGTCTGCTCAAGCTCATCTGCGGCACCGACACGCTCGGCGTCGGCATCAACGTCCCTATCCGAACCGTTGTCTTTACCCAGTTGTGGAAATACGATGGACAAAAAGCCGCCATTCTCAACGTCCGCGATTTCCGCCAGATCGCCGGCCGAGCCGGCCGAAAAGGTTTCGATGACAAGGGTTTCGTCGTCGTACAGGCGCCCGACTACGTCATCGAAAACAAGCGCGCCCAAGAAAAAGCAGCCGGCGATCCCAAGAAGCAAAAGAAGCTCGTGAAACAACGCGCCCCTGAAGGCGCTGTCGGCTGGGACGCCAAAACCTTCGAGCGCTTGATGGTCGCTCCGACCGAGCCGCTCGTCTCCCGCTTCGATGTCAACCATGGCATGCTCCTGCTCGTGCTCAGCCGCGACGCTGACGGTTGCCGCGTCATGCGCCAGCTCATCGCCGACTGCCACGAAACCCCGCACAAGAAAAAAGCCCTGCGCCGTAAGTCTTGGCAATTGTTTCGGTCGCTCCTCGAACGCAAGATCGTCGAGTTCGTTCCACCGCAGCCGTCCGGCCGCAAACTCTGCGTCAACGTCGAGTTGCAGGAAGACTTTTCCCTCCACCAGGAGCTCTCGCTGTATCTCATCGACACGTTGCCAAAGCTCGACCGCGAATCGCCCGACTATCCGTTCGATGTGCTCACGCTCTGCGAGGCCATCGTTGAAAACCCCGAGCAAATCCTCCGCAAACAAATCGATAAGCTGAAAACCGAGAAGCTCGCCGAGCTCAAAGCCGCTGACGTCCCCTACGAAGAGCGCATGGAGCGCCTCGACGAGATCGAGCATCCCAAGCCGCTGCGCGAATTTCTCTACGAAACGTTCAACGCCTTCGCCTCCGCGCACCCGTGGGTCGGCCAGGACAACATCCGCCCCAAGTCCATCGCCCGCGAAATGTACGAGCGCTACCTGTCCTTCGCCGACTACATCCGCGAGTACGGACTCGAACGCTCCGAAGGACTCCTGCTGCGTCACCTCTCACAAGTCTGGAAAGTCCTCACGCAAACCGTCCCGGAGACCGCCAAGACCGAGCCGGTCATCGAGATGGAAGAATACTTCCGCGAACTGATCCGCGCCACCGACTCCTCTTTGCTCGAAGAATGGGAACGCCTGCGCAATCCCGACTACGTTGCCGCACCCGACGCCACCGACAAACCCGCTCGTCCGACGACGTTCGACATCACCCGTGACAACGCCGCCTTCCGGCGCCTCATTCGCACCGCGATCCTCGGCTTCCTTCAGGACGTCGCGGCCCGCGATTGGGAAAACGCGGCCGCGCGTCTCGCTGCGGAAATCCCAGATTCGAAATCTCAAATTCCAGATAACGTCGCGCGCCAGCTCGAGGATGCCTTCGCCCCCTACTTCACCGCCCGCGACCGTTTCCGTCTCGATCCCGAAGGCCGCTCCGCCAAGCACACGCACTGGTCCGACCACAACGAGCCGAACCAACCCACCATTTCCCAAGTCCTGATCGACCCCGCCGACCAAAACGACTGGGAGGCCACCTTCACGATCGACCTCGCCGCCAGCCGCGCCGAATCCCGTGTCGTCCTTCTTTTCGAAGGGGTGCATCAGATTGTTTAGCTACGGCATCTTACTCAATCGGAGGCAAGCCGAGCCGCTGAAGAGTGAACGGCGTTCAAAGTCAGGAAACCTTGTGTAAGCACCTGCTACATGGACGGTGGATAACTAGCCGCAGCTACACTCACACCTGTTCCATTTGCCATAAAAACCTTCGCCGCTTTCTTTGCGTGACGAATACGGCTGATTGTATTTAGGCCTAGAAGGCAGTTGCTGAGCTCACAACATCAGGATGCCCCGCTTCGGCAGAGCCTTACCCGAAGTCGGGTTGGACGGATAGACAATAAAGTGCCCGAGCCTTCGGGTGTTTTTGCGATCAAGAGTTTACAGACAGTGGCTTTCGTAACGCAAAAAGTCCGAAGAGTGCAGCCAACGCCCACACCGAGAGCGCTCCCGCGCCTTTACCGGGCTTGTTGGGCACCTCTTGGGGAGGCGGAGCGCTAACGTAGACCGCGGCGGTGGTGCTGTCGGCACTTCCGGCTGTGTTGGAGGCCTTGGCCCAATAACGACCCGCATCAGCGGATTGCATGTTTGACAAGGTTAAGGTTGTTCCCGTTTTTCCCGTTAGGATTTCCTCGCCCTTGTACCATTGCAGCGTCGGCTCAGGATACCCTGTGGCACTCACGGTGAGAGTGAGAGAGTCGCCTCGATAAATCGTTGCGCCTTGCGGCTGGATCGTAAAGGCCGGCATGATCGAATCGGCGTTGAAAAGAGCGACGCCGATCTGAGTCTTGCTACCACGTTGAGCACTCGCTCCGGCGGCAAGAAGCCGTCCGTCGCCGAGCAGTCGCAACGTGCGCGTGCGACTCACGTTCAGCGCCCCGTTTAGAACGAACGTGTTGTCCAACGAACCACCGCTGTTGAGCCGAATGATTCCAGTGCAGACCGTGCCGTTGTAAGAAACAAAATCTCCGCCCACGAGAATCTTGCCGTCCGGTTGGAGTTGCAGGGAGGAAACAACCAGCGACGTCGACCGCCGGAAGCCCGTTCCTGGATCGAAGGTGGTATCGAGCGAACCGTCACTGTTCAAGCGAGCGATGCTCTGCGACACGCCATTGTTTTCCCCTGTCGTGAAGTATCCGCCTACGAGAATTTTTCCGTCCGAGAGAACCAGGATCGATCGAACGGCTCCGCGGGTGTTGTTTCCTGGCGAGAAAGAACTGTCGATCGTTCCGTCTATGTTTAAGCGCGCCAGTCCCTGACGGGCTGTGCCATTATAAGCCACAAAGCTGCCGCCAATGAGGATCTTTCCATCGGGCTGCAAGGCGACCGCCGAGATATCGAAAAGTCCCGATCCGGTCCCAGCGCCAGAAGTAAAGCTGCGATCTATCGTTCCATCGGCATTCAATCGGGCGATGTCAGTGCATGCTGTATTATTATAGGCACCAAAGTCCCCGCCCACGACGATCTTGCCGTCAGCCTGCAGCGCAACGGCTTTGACTTCGCCGACCTGCGCCCCCGCCGCGTCCGTAAAACCAGGATTCACCAGAAACGATGTGTCGAGTGAACCATCGCTGTTGAAGCGGGCAATACTCGCGCGAAGTCGATTGTCGGCCGCCAGGAATCTGCCACCCACGACAATCTTGCCATCTGTCTGCACCACCAAGTCGTTGATCAATCCGGGATTTCCATATTCGGTGATACCCTCCCCAGGATTAAAGCTTGGGTCTAGGGACCCGCTTGGCATGTACCGGGCAACACCGTTGATACGCGTGCCGTTGGCCGTATCAAAACTACCGCCAACAATAAAACGTCCATCCGGAAGCGGTACAGCTGCGACCGCAGGACTCGTTTGGCGCGCTGCGCCGATGTTGGGAGTCGTCGCAAGCACGCCCGAACGACTCACGTAGGCAGTGCTGCCGTGAAGCGGCACGCTGTTGTAGGTCGTAAATTCACCGCCCACCAGCAGCGAGCCGTTTTGCAACGGAACGATCGCATAAACATCCGCGCCGGTTCCGGCGTAAGAGAAACCATAGCCTGAGGAAAACCCAGCGTCGACCGAACCATCGCCGTTAAGCCCTGCAATGCTTCCGCAACTGGTTCCGTTGAAGCCACTGAAATATCCGCCGACGATAATCTTCCCGTCGGATTGTACTGAAATCGCGAACACAAGATAACCCGCCGAAACGTCTATACCCGACCCAGGGTTGAAAGTGGAATCCAGCGATCCGTCGGCCTTCAAACGCGCCAGGCCCGAACGACCGACACCATTATATAGATTGAAGTCACCGCCGATAAGGATCGCCCCGTCGCTCTGCAAAGCTAGCGCCTTCACATGCGCAGCCCTCTCGCCACGCATCGCACCGGATCCAGCAGTGAAGGCTGCATCCGCGGTGCCGTTAGCATTCAGGCGAACCAGGCCGTTGGGGGAGCCGTTCATCGCTATAAAACTGCCACCCGCCAGAATCTTTCCATCCGCCTGCACCGCGATCGCATCGACCTCGCCATTTACACCGGTGCCCGAAGCATTGAATGCAGCGTCGAGAGTGCCATCGCTGTTCAAACACGCGACAAAACTGCGCGCGACGTTGTCGAAAGAAAGAAAGTCTCCACCCACCAAAATTTTCCCGTCCGCTCGCAGCGCAACGCAGTTGACGATGCCTGGCATATTATTGGCACCCTTAAAGCCCGCTCCCGGGTTAAAGGTCGTATCAAGCGTGCCGTCCGCGTTCAGACGGGCAATACAGTTGCGAGATACCCCGTTGAAAGAGGCAAAGTTGCCGCCAACGACAATTTTCCCGTCCGCCTGCACTGCAACTGAAGTAACCTCATCATCAAAGCCGCCACTTGGAACAAACGCAGGATCGACCGAACCGTCCGTTAGCATTCTAGCGATATTAAGATGCACCTGACCTCCCACGCGCGAAAAGCGCCCACCGATCACCGCGGTCCCACCCGACAATGGGGCCAGTGTATTGGTTCGACTGCCTTCCACCTCCAACTGGGCGTCAAAGCCCGTATCCATGCGGAACACGTTTCCAGTGCTCGCAGCCTCGGCATTGGAGAGAATAAACGATAAAATAAAAACAATCCGTTTGAGGTAAGAATACATGGGCTGGCTCCTTCAAAATTCGAGGTTTCCCGACGGCTTCAAGGATCTTGAACGAACAAATCGTTAGCGTCTCCATCCAAAGGTACAATCACGTTTTCGACACCGCCAACAGGGAGTTCCACGCCTTGGCGTTGGCACGTCCACACCCACCGTTGACCAGCGGCAGTTCAGATCGTCGCCGCCCCCGCCGATCAAAACGACTGGGAGGCCACCTTCACGATCGACCTCGCCGCCAGCCGCGCCGAATCCCGTGTCGTCCTTCTTTTCGAAGGGGTGCAACCGATCGGGTAAACTTAGTACGCAGGGCCTGCCGACACATCCATTTGCGGTAATGGCAATGCACACTGGGTGATCGGAGCCTCAAATAGTCGTGGGAATTCCGCCTCTTAGGTGTTAACCGAAAGATAGGCGCAAATGCGAAACCATCCCCTCCGCGGCCTCGGTTGAATCAAACTCAACACTCTCCACCATGAGAATCTCCGTCACCCTCCTTGCTTTGCTTGGCGGAAGCCTCGCCTGCGCTCAGGAACAACTTCCTACGCCCAAAGTGGCTCCAGTCGCGTTTATCGCGCAGCTGCAAAACCTCGCTCCCGTCGCGGGCCGCGGCGTCGTGTTGCGCGATTTTAACGGAGACGGGAGGGTCGATGCGTTCGTCGTCGCCGACAACACCGCGGCCACCCAGGGACTGCGCGTCTACTTCGGCGACGGGCACGGCCACTTTAACGACAGCGGGCAAAACCTGCCGTACTCATCGCCCTTCACGCATCGACCCGCCGCCGCCGATATCAATGGTGACGGATTCGCCGACCTCATCGTGGGAGGCACTCTCTGGCTGAACGACGGTAAAGGCCACTTCACCCAGAGCACAGATTTCCTCGACGGGAAACCCTTCGACTTTACCGCCGTCGGCCTGGCCGATCTCGATGGCAATGGCTCTGCCGACTTAGTCGTCATCGAAAAATGGAAAACCATCCGCGTCTTTTTCAACAACGGCAAAGGGCACTTTCGCGAGAACGGCCAGTCCCTCGATCTCGGGCTGGACGCTGGCTCGGCGATCATCGGCACGTTCGCCCTCAACGACCTCGATGGAAACGGCTCCGTCGATCTCGTCACGGTCGGCTGGCGCAATAAAGCTTCCGACGCCTGCCCCAACCGCGTGTGGCTCAATGACGGTCAGGGCCATTTTCACGACAGCGGCAAACTCCTCGACGAGGGAAAACGGCATGTGCACGGCGTCGCCATTGGCGATCTCGACGGCGACGGTCGGCTCGACGTCGCCTTCGCCCTCACCGACCGCAGCCAAGCCTGCAAGATCTACCTCAACGATGGCGCAGGTGCATTCCACGACTCCGGCCAAAAGCTGGGCGAAGTCTGGGCCCACGCCATCGTCCTCGCCGACTTCGATGCCGACGGCTCGCCCGATATTTTCCTCGTCTGCGGCGACCCAAAGAAAGGTACACCGAACCAACTCCTCCTCAACAACGGTCGCGGTCAGTTCACTGATTCAGGGCTGCGGCTGGGCAACGCCTTCAGCTGGGATGGCGCGGCGGCGGATCTCGACGGCGATGGCCGCACCGACGTTTACGTCACTAATCTCAGACTAGTGGACGACACGAAGATGCCGCCCACCTTCGGCGGAGCGCTGCCTGAAGTCTGGTTGAACAAGAAGCCTTAAAGCCACGCCATTCGTGATCGAGCGGGCGCAGCACGCCTTCGAGGGAATAGTTCGCGCTGTCGCGTACTGAAATATTTCGGCGACGGGCCAACAACCACGCGCGGGGTGGTTCGCCGTGCGAGCGAGATCGGTTCGCATCCAATTTTTCTTCGTTCTTTCGACCGTAACATTCTCCCACGCGTTCTCGTATGGAAGCTCGGCCGAGGTAACTCAGACCGACTTCCATGAAGAACATTTTCTGCAAAGCCGTCCGCATGACTTGGGCGTTCATCGGCCTTGCCGGCCCGCTTCACGCGTATCTCCCCAGGCTCGGTGACCCGAATGCCACACCAGCCGCGCAAGCTGTCTACGCCTATCTCGCGACCCGCAGCACCGCGACGTACAACAAGATGATCGAGGGCCAGCATCTCGGTGGCGTGAACGAACTCCTCTACCCGACGCTCTACGGCGCCTTCGATATCAACGAGCACGCCATCAACGGCAGACTCCCAGGACTGGTCGGCACGCGCTACGACTCCAATGACAAACAGAAAAACACCTATGTTCTCGATCCCACGGTCTGCGCCGGCCTCAATGCGAAACTGATCGACATCTGGAAAACATCGCAGCCCATCCTCCACATAACAGCGGTCGCACCCAATCCATGGAACCCGCAGTCCGGCCGCGATCCGTACGCCACAGGCAACAGCCTCGGCGAGCTCCTGCTCTCCGCGCCCGACAGCGCCGCCAAGCGCGCCTTCTGGGCTTCAATCGATGTGATCGCGGCTGCGCTCAAACAGCTCCAAGACGCGGGCGTGCCTGTTCTCTTTCGCCCGTTCGCCGAGTTCAACCAGCCGAACAAATACTATTTCGCCAACCAGACGGCCGCCAACTTCGTCCAGCTCTGGCAGGACGTGCACGACTACTACATCGACATCAAAAACCTGCACAACCTGATCTTCTGCTGGGAAGTCTGGGCACTTAACCGAACCAATGACCAGGCGAACATCGCCCCGTGGTATCCCGGTGACAACTACGTCGACGTCGTGGCTGGCGCCTACTACTTCCAGCCGAGCATCCCCTACCTCGATGCCAACGGCGTGTTCGCCTTCACCAAACCAAACGACAACGCCATCTACAACTACCTCGTTTCCCGCAATCGCCCGTTCGGCGCGGCGCAATGGGGTTTGAACCAAGGCACAGGCGCACCCGGCGACCACGACTTCACGCGCGCTTTCATGAACTTTTCTCCGCAACTCGCCTTCGCTTATTACTGGACCAACGAACAAGCCGTCGAAGTCCAGGCTCACGCCGCTGAATTCGTAGCCGATCCACGCGTCGCTACCGCCGACGATCTTCCCCTCTTCACCTCGAGCAGCTCCTCAAGTTCCTCCAGCTCCAGCAGCAGTTCATCGTCGTCCTCAAGCAGCTCCAGTTCATCCTCCAGCTCCTCATCAGGCTCCAGCATCTCGTCTTCCGGTTCTTCATCAAGTAGCGGTTCGACCGGTTCGGGTGGCGGCGGCGCTCCGTCGACTTGGTTCCTGAGTGCCGTCGCGATCGCGTCACTTCTACGCCGACTAACTGAAAGACCGCGTTGGTAACAGCCACCGACTTTCGCCAAAAAGCGATTGTGGAAAGAGCAGACAAACCCAAAAAAACTCGTCTTTGCCTGTCTCGCTTCCCAATCTCAATACCGTTTTGCCCAGGAATGCTTTGGCAGCACGTAAATGGTTAGGTTCCACCTCAACTCGACTATGCGATTCCGTTTTTTCCTCCTCCCCCTGGTTCTCGTTGTTCTTCCGTTTTGCTCGACCGCGCCCGCCTTTGGGCAGATGCAAGTGCTCGCGACATTTGAGGGGAAGCGTTTGCCTGCTGTGGCGTACAACGACGACTCCCTCGTTGTCGTCGACGGCCGCACGAAGCGAACTTACGACCTCGACATCATTGTGCGCGCCTCACAGACGTTCGGCGAGGGCTTCGTGACTATCACCGATGTGCAGTCCGAGCTGAATCTCTTGAAAAATGCCTCGGCCAAGGAACGAGCCAACCCCAGCTCGATTCGCACGCGATACCGCGCCACCCTCACCGCCAACCACAAGCTCTCCGACTGCTACGGCGTCCTCACCTTCGTCAACCAAGGCTCAGTCGGGACACACCTCGTGGCCATCGGAAAGCTGGGTGAGGGGCGCGCAAAAAAGATCGAGGTCAGCATGGCAAACGACGTCCAACTGATCGGCTCCCTCCACGTCTTCTCCAACGGCGAGGAAATCCGCACGAAC
Source organism: Nibricoccus sp. (assembly GCA_047600805.1). Lineage (GTDB taxonomy): Bacteria > Verrucomicrobiota > Verrucomicrobiia > Opitutales > Opitutaceae > JADKHC01. The sequence continues at coordinate 748,956 of JASGKG010000001.1, read as the reverse complement.
CAACACCCAGAAGCGTACGACGTCATCAAGTATTACGCCGACCTTGTCAGTCACGTGAAGGGACTCCCGGCAGCTGAGCTTCTCAAGCTCGAAGAGCGTTATCCGCACCAGCTGTCACTCGACGCGACTCGCTTCGCTACGATCCGCAAGCGCAATTCCAACAAGGTGATCATGGTTTTCGATCTCAAGTCCATGCAGAAGCTGTCGGAAACTGTAGTGGGCGGTGAAGAAGACTACATCCGTGACCTCACCTGGGTCTCGAATGACAAACTCGTCTACATAGCCCCAAATCACGACGAATCTTACCGTCTCGATCTGTTTCTGCTGGATGCTGTCAAAGGCACCAAGTCCATGACACTCGATCACATCCAGGCCGTAATCAACTCTGTGCCGGATCATCCGGAAGTCCTCGAACTCCATAGCGCCAAGAACGGTAGTCTGTTCATGAAATACAATGCCCTCACCGGGAAAGGGTTCGATTACGAAGATCCTGCCGAGGGGTATTACTTGTTCGATGCACAAGGTAATTCGCGCATCAAAGTCTGGTACGACGGAGCCAAGCGTTTCTACGAATTCCGCCCAACTCCGACTTCACGCTGGCGCGACATCGATGATCTCGTGAAACAACCCGGGCTGAAATTCAACGGCAAGGCTTCCGATCTTCTCGAACGCGTTGTCGATATCCATTCGGTAGGGCCAGACGGCGATACTCTCTACATTTCGAGTCGTCTCGGAAGTGACACCTTCCAACTGGCAGCGTTCAGCATGTCACAAGGGGTCATCATAAAAACCATCGCCAAACACCCCAAGTACGACCTCAACACCGCGGATGGCGGTCCGACACGGTTATTGTTCGCGAAAAATTCCACGACTCTTCTCGGAATGATCTACGAGGCTCAAAAGCCACGCGTGATTTGGATCGATCCCCACTACAGCGCGATCCAGAAACAAATCGATGCAACCTTCCCGGACCATGTGAATCTCCCCATCGACTGGTCGAAGGACGGCGAGACGATGATTTATGCCTCCTTCAGCGATCAGGACCCGGGCTCCTATTATTTGTTTCTGGCAAAAACGTCGGAGCTTGTCCCTTTGATGCAGCTCACCGAAAACCTCAAAGGAAAGGTTCTCGGCAAGACCACTCCCGTCGAGTTCAAGGCGCGGGACGGAGCGATGATTCCCGCCTACGTCACCACGCCATCCGACACCAGCGAGAAGCTGCCTCCGTTGATCGTAATAATCCATGGAGGGCCGACCGCCCGTGACGATTGGCACTTCGATCCTACGAATCAGTTCTTCGCAACACGTGGCTACACCGTCCTTCAAGTGAACTATCGCGGGTCGTCCGGCTACGGCGCCGCATTTCAGTTGGCTGGATTGCGCGCACGACTCGACACCGTGGTGCTCGACGACATCGCTGACAGCGTGCGCGATCTTATCGCTAAGAAGCAGGTCGACCCGAAAAGAATCGTCGTGATGGGAGGCAGTTTCGGCGGCTGGGCGACTTACGTGTCCCTGGCCAAATATCCCGAGCTGTACCGCGCCGGCATCGCTTTCGCGGCGGTCAGCAGCTGGAAGAAAATGCAAAAAGACGACCGCTGGGCCTACGGCAAGGAATACGGCTACGCCTTCTGGAAGGCCTTGCTGGCCGACCAAAATTACGCGGAGAACGCGAAATATATCGAACCGATCCTGCGTGTCCCCGAGATCAAACAGCCGGTGTTTATCATCCACGGCGAACGCGATCTAGTAGTCCACCCTACCGAAGCGAAGCTCATGCTGGACGCATTGAAAAAACAAGGCACGCCCGTGGAAGCGAAGTCGTTCCCCGATTCCAGCCATAGCTACTGGCCCTTCAGCGATCGGGTCGAAATGCTCAACGAGATCGCGTCCTTCCTCGAACGCAACCTGACAGAAGAACCAACCGCCCCACCCACGCCTTAAAACCCGCAGCGAGTGCTCGCGCTAAAGCCCTGCTCTCAGCGTACCGTTTGCACACTCGATGCAGCCGCCATCATCAAACCACGCCTTATGATTCGGGCGACAGACGCTTTGGTCCGCGGTTCATAAGCCTTGTTTTACGTTTCATAACCTTTGGCTCGCGTTCCAAAAGCGATGGATCGTGTTCCATAAGGCATGAAGCAGGCGGCATTTGCCCCAGGGCGTGCGGCTGAAGGCGTGATACGTGCGGCATAAGGCCGCGGCGTGCGGCGGGGCAACCGCGACGAAGGCGAAGACGGCGAGCTGTACGAGGCGATGGGCTACGTGCGCAAGAGCGAGCGCAAGACCGGACTCAGCCGCAAAACCAAAGCCGAGACCCGCCCTAAGGCATAATCCTTCAACTTCATCTCTCACCGAACTAGGTGCAGGCCCCAAAGACTGCGCCTTTTTATCCTAAAGTTAGAATTGATAGGTACATACCGAGATCTTGTTTAGAAGGCGTAAAATTTAGCCTTAAATCGGGTTAGGCTTGGCAATTTCTGCACGTGTCTGGAATGCAACGAGCGTTCGCATCACCACGTACATGATCACCCGCATCTGCAAAGCATCGGCTGGTTCAGCCGATCGTTTAAATTGTCGCGCCCGTTTTTGGCTCAGGACTTTGGGTATGGGATTCGCCTCCATCGTCGCCCTTGCAGCGGCGAATGCCTTCGGGGCCGAGCCCACGCTGCTCAATTACCAAAACCACTGGGCTGGCAATACCGGTGGCAAGGGCGGCCACGACGAAAACGCCGACGATATCAGCAATTTCGTGGTCGATATCGGCGTGCTCAACGCTTCACAGCTCAACGAACAATTCGCGCCGTACGCCCCCCTCGTCATCACCAAGAGCTATTGGGACGAAACCAATTGGGGCGATGGCGCCTACTCGCACGGTCTTCGCGTTTCGAAAGGCGAATTCTTCAACAAAGACATGGTGCTCGATTCTTCGGCCTACAACGGCATCACCGCCAGCATCGCCCACCCTCGCGCGTTGAGTGACGCGCAGCAGAATGCCGAGGACCAAGGCAGCCTGCTCACCCAGTACCAGGACAATCTGCCTTATGTGACCTTGAGCAATGGCAAGACCATCAAGTCGGTCGCCTACCCGACCAGCGTCGCATTCGATGGCTCCGGCAATCTCTGGGTGGCCGACAACGGGCCGGATCAGAATTTCAAAATCTTCTCCGTGCCAGCGAACGGTACGCCGACGCTGATCACCACCTTCGGCGAAACCGGCGGCGTATTCGCCGGGCCCGTCAAAGGCAGCTACAGTGAGAAACGGTTTTGGGGCGTGCGCGGGGTCTGCTTCGGCGACGACGGCTCGATCATCGTGGGTTGCAGCGGCATCCCCGGACAAGTCCAAGGAGGTACCGATATCCGTTGGTTCGAGAGCACCGACAGCGCCACGCTCGCCAAGCGCCTTGAGACCGCCTCGATGAAGTACCAAGCTGTCAGCACGTTCGTGCATGAGGCCGACTTCGATCCCGCGAGCAACGGCACCGAGCTGTATCACGCCGGCCTGCACTACACGATGGACTACTCGAAAGCGCCGGGGAAAAGCTGGAAAATTTCCGGAGTGACGCTGGATCCCTTTCGTTTCCCCGACGATCCACGTTTCTCCATGCCGCTTGAGTCAGCCCTCGTCCGCCGCATCAACGGCAAGAAGATGCTCTATTGCCTGAACATGAATGCGAGCTACATGGCGGTGTTTCGCTTCGAGGAAAACTCCGAGATCGCGATCCCCGCGGCCCTGTTTTATCTCTTTGCCAGTGGCCACGGCGAAGACTGGGCGAAAGGCATCTATCCGGAACTGCCCGACGACCAACATTACATGTGGGTCGACAAGAACGGAGACGGAAAGCCACAGACCAACGAGTTTTCCGGGTTCGTCGTCGCCAATGGTTATAGCGAGGGCTACGAGGTCGACGCCAACGGCAACATCTGGATGGCCGGTGGTCAGGATGCTTATTCCACCCAATTCAAAACGGGCGGCAGCTGGGTGCTCCCCTGCGAAGGCCTCGATGCCAACGGAGTTCCCATCTACAACGGCTCCAAAGTCGAACGGCTCGGAGTCGGCGCACCAGTCTTGCTTCCAGCCGATGCCGAGATTTCGCGCAGCGCCACACAACTCCGCTACCTGCCCGATTCCGACACGCTCGTCCTTGGCGTAGGCAACGCGTGGTATCCATTTCGCGTCTACGTGATCGACGGTTATCGCCACTCAAGCAATCCGACGCGGCGTTGTGTCATAGATCTTGGTTTGGACATCAACGGGGCCTGGGAGGTTCACCTCGATCAAGGGACGGACGGCATGGTCGTGCCGTTGAGCATCGCAGCGGACGACAAGTATCTCTACGTGACCTACCTCGATATCGGACCCAACACGCGCAAGCGCGGCGAGGTGACCATCTACGATATCAACGATGGGCATCAGCTCGGCTGGGTCGCGCCCAATGCCGACACCAATTACGCATCGGCCGGCATCGATCTGCGCATTGGCGTAAATGTTCAAACCCGTGCCGATGGCACTCGCGTGATCTGCGTCGAGGACGACGGCAACGGCAAGGTGATGGTTTATCATTGGACGCCCCCTACCTCCTCAGGCACCGGACAATCCCCGACCCGCAGCGGGGCGGTTGGCCCGGTCATCGTCACCCAACCCGCTAAAATGACACGAGCGGCCCAAGGAACTACTCTCAACCTGCAAGTCATCGCGGTTGGCAACAATCTTCAGTACCAATGGAAAAAGGACGGCGTCGCCATCCCCGGCGCCACGAAGGAATATTACTCCAAGGACAACTTCGGCGCGGCCGACGTGGGAACCTATTCGGTGGTGGTCTCGAATTCGACCACATCAATCGCCAGCACCAATGGATCGGTCCAAATCATCTATCCGGCAAAAATCACTATTCAGCCCAAAGCCTCGACAAGCGTGCCGGTTGGTTCGGCATTCACCCTCTCTGTAAACGCGACCGGCGACGGCGATCTGTATTATCAATGGTACAAAGGCGGAGACGCCATACCCAATGCAAATGGCTCCTCCTACACCGTCAATTCGGCCACGATCGACGACAGCGGCACCTACCGCGTCGAGGTGCGAAACTACAGCGCGCTCGTGCTGGCCTTTGTTGGGACTGCCACGAGTTCGAATGCCGTCGTCCAAGTGACCTCGACGCCCGGCAGCAGCTCTAGTTCTTCGAGCTCATCGTCCAGCTCGTCGAGTAGTTCCAGTTCTTCATCGAGCTCTTCCGGTGGCGGTGGTTCGAGTGGTTCCAGCTCGTCATCTTCTTCGAGTTCGTCGTCTTCCTCCTCGAGCAGTTCGTCATCGAGTTCTTCGAGTAGTTCTTCCAGTTCATCCTCGAGCTCGTCGAGCAGCAGCTCCAGTTCGTCGGGGGCACCCCCGGCCGCTCCGGCTGGCGTGACCGCCACGGCGGGTAACACCTCGGTCTCGCTTAGCTGGACCGCATCCGCAAGCGCGACCTCCTATAACGTTTATCGCGGCACAACCGCAGGTGGCGAGGCCTCGAACCCGCTCGCTTCCAACCTCACGACGACCTCGTACTCTGACACCAGCCTGACCAACGGCGTCACTTATTACTACAAGGTCGCCGCGGTGAATGCGGCCGGCACAAGCGCGCTCTCCGCCGAAACCTCCGCCACACCCAAAAGCTCCTCGTCTTCCTCATCCAGTTCATCGAGCTCATCCTCTTCGAGCAGTTCGAGTTCATCGTCGTCGTCTTCGAGCTCCAGCAGTTCTTCTTCGTCGAGCAGTTCGTCGTCTTCCTCAAGCGGTTCGTCGGGCGGAAACGGTTCATCGTCCTCATCCGGCGCCAGCAAAGGCGGCGGCGGTGGCGGCGCGCCGGGCGCCTGGTACCTCGCGGCCCTCGCCTCGCTGACGGCCTCGCGTTTCCGAAAAAACAGCTTCACGCCCTCGGCCTAACAGATCACAGCGTCCCTCATGTCCGGACTGGTCGTTGTCGGTAGCTGCTGTTTCGCCATGGCTCTCGCGCTCCCTGCCTACAAGAGCCACGGCTTCCTGAAGATCAGCGGAACCGGATGGAAGATGCTGTGGCTATCGCTCGTGCTCATGGCGCTCGGATGCGTCGCGCTATTCAAGGAATCGAATGAAAAGGCGCTTTTCTATTTCCTGCCTGGATTGCTGAACTTGCTCGCGGTGTCGCTGATCGTCCTCGGGCTGTGCTCAGTTCATGGGCCTGCCACGAAGGTGCTTGGCGGGATATTGTTCCTGGCGGTGACCGTACTCTTTCCGTTTCTGTTCCTCAAAAGCCGGGGCGACTTGAAAAGCGGGTCGTACTTCTGGTTCGCGGCGTGTGCATTGCTCTCGGCCAGTGCGTTATGGTCATAGCACTTCAAGAGGCCAGAGGTACAAGCATGTAGGAACCGCGCACAATCGATGACGCGGGCTGGGATCAACCTTGCGGCACGAGTTAACGGAAAGGCTTCACCGGGTTTCCGGCCACCACGGCGTGGTCAGGCACGTCGCGCGTGACCACGCTGCCGGCAACGATCAAAGCCATTTGTGGAAGTTCGTACACTTCCACGCCTGGCAACGTGAAAAGCAATTGGTTCGGCTCGATGTGGCGTTTGAGCAACGCCTCGACGGGCCGGAACCAGATGATCTCCCTGCCCCGTTTTCGAACTTCGATTTCGTAGAGGCGGCGAACCTTGGCGAGTTCGTCGTTGGCGGTTTGTGCCGCATCGTCGTCGAGCAAGACCAGGAACTCGACGGCCTCTTCGTTGGTGGCAGTTGGCGGTTCTCCTGCCGTGATCATCCCCCGCAAAATGAACCTCCCGGAATTCATGAAGCAGAGAATGCGTTTCCCCGAACAACTCGCAATCAAGAGAGTAATTCATCTTTACCCTTTCCGAGGTAGCGCCACCCCTGTCCGCGATCGATCGCGTGCCTAACTGCACAACCAAACCGTCCGCTATCTTCTGCAACTTAGTCTGCGCTCTCCGGCGCGATTGGGTTCAAGTCCCTATTGGCGGTACGGCGGAAAAGGATCTCTCCAAGCTAAAGACTGTTGGTGGGACGCGGATCGCGCAGCGAAGGCCATTTAGTACTTTTTCCATGTTCGGCGGGGAAATAGCTCAATCATCGAAGCGAGCAGCGGTACAACATGATCCTGAGCGATGTTTACACCTTGTGTCGGTTCCCAGTGTCGCCCTCGAGGCGTTAATGCCACCACCGCTTTCGGTGTTGCGACCGCCGCCGGCTTCATCACCAAAGACTTTGTTGCTTCGGCCTTGCTCGGGCTGCGTTCGCAAAAAGGCCTCTCCGCTTGCAGATGTACCGCCGGCTCATACCCGTAAGGCGTGAGCCACGCCCCGTTGAACGCCCCACGATGAATTCACTGGCCTTTCTCCCCGCACCTCTCGAAGCTCTGCGCCAACATCACCCTTCGAGACGCCGCCCCCACAAGGAGTCTCGATTGAAAGCGCCTCAACCCAACGTAGACGGTTCGTAAAGCTACAATACTCTGTTCTACCCCTCACGTGAGCCAGGAATTCATAGATCCTTCGGATTGGGCCTCGAGCGAGTTGCTGGTGCATAGCAGCGCGTTGCGGTCTTACCTATCGTCGCGGTTTCCCTCACTACCGGATATCGACAACATCGTGCAAGAAAGCCTCGTGCGGGTTTCGCGCCTGCACGAAAGAGACCACGTCGAATCGCCGAAGGGGTTGTTGTTCACCACCGCCCGGAATCTCGCGCTGGATGTGGTCCGCCGCCAGAGCGTCGTCGCTTTCGAACCGCTGGCGGAAAACCCCGATTCGTCCGTCTACATCTCTGATGGAAACACTCACGATCAGATTAAGCAGAAGGAGGAATTTGCGCTCTTAACAGAAGCGATCCAGACGCTGCCTGAAGGCTGTCGCCGCGTGCTCACGCTGCGCGTCGCCTACGGGCTCACGCAGAAGGAAATCGCGCTGCGGCTGCAGATCAGCGAAAACACCGTTGAGAAGCACATGTCGACCGGGATTCGTCGCTGCCGAGATTTTTTTGCCCGCAAAGGACTGCCCTGATGAAGTCGCACGAAAACAACGATCCAGACGATAGGTCTAACATCGACCACCAGGCCGCTGACTGGCTGGTGCGGCGCGATCGCGGGCTGAGTTCCTCCGAGCAGGATGAGTATCTGCAATGGCTGGGAGAAAACCCGGAGCATGCCGCTGCTTACGAACGCCACGAAGCAACTCTGCATCGGCTCGAACAATTGCGCCACTGGCAGCCGGCCGTCAGCGCGGAACCTAATCCGGATCTCTTCGCGCCGCCCAAGCGTTTTAAGCGCCATCTCTGGCTAGCCACGTTTTCGGCGGCCGCGGCGCTGGCGTTCCTGGCCACGTTTTGGCTCAAGCCGCATTTCAGGCCCGAGGTACAGAAAACGGCATCGATCAAATTGCTGGTGGAAAATGAGCGCCAGGTTTTGCCAGACGGCTCGGCGGTGGATTTGCGGGAAGGCAGCAAGATCTCCGTCGCGTACACCGAAGCCGAACGTCGCGTAAAACTCCTCGGCGGACAGGTCCTCTTCGAAGTGGCAAAAAATCCAGCGCGGCCGTTCGTGGTGGAAGTGAATGGCTTCACCGTGCGTGCGGTGGGCACCGCCTTCTCGGTGCAGTTGAAAAACGCTGCGGCCGTGGAAGTGCTCGTGACCGAAGGCAAAGTCAGTCTCGGGCATTCGCGCACGGAACGTTCACCCACTCCCGTCGCAAACGCTCCATTCGAAACTGAAAAGACACCGGCCGCAGCGACGCCACTCGTGGTGGCCGGAGAGCGTGCGGTCGTTTCTCTTTCGACGACTGAGCTCGCACCGGTGCTGACACAGATGTCGCAGGCGGAGATCAAGGAGGAGTTGGCCTGGCAAACGCCGTTGTTGCAGTTCTACGAGACACCGCTGGGCGAAGCAGTCGCGGCGTTTAACCGACACAATCAGCGTCAACTCGTGATCGCCGACGAAGGCATCGCCTCCACGCCGATCGGCGGTTCCTTCCGCGTCAACAATATCGAAGGGTTCGCGCGACTTCTTGAGTACACGCTTGGGTTGAGAGCCGACAAATCCGACCCGCATCGGATCGTGCTGAAACGCGGTTCCAAATAGCAGCTCCCGATCGATGCGCCTCTCGCCGGAATAATTTTTTGGTTTGATACTACGGAGCTTTTGATTCCGCCCGTCTCCGTAGTAGCAGACCGTGATCCACAACAGCTCTACAGACTGTGCGTTTCTCCGCGTTGCCCTTTGTCCTATTGGTGCTGTTCGGCTGGCTCGTGCAGCCGGGAACAGCCCGTGGGCAAGCCCTTGTTCAGGAGTTCGATCTCCAGGCGGGCGATGCGGCAGGACAGTTGCGCAAGTTTTCGGAAATCACAGGAAGGGAAATATTGTTTGCGGCGAACGTGGTGCGCGGGGTGCGCACCAATGCGTTGCGTGGCAGACTCACGGTACGAGAAGCGTTGAATCGGCTGCTGGCCGGCACGCCTCTCCTGGCAACAGAAGACGCCGCAACAGGAGCCATCGCTGTTGTGGCCGCGCCCCCCGAGGCCCGCGACTCACGTCCGCCTCAGGAGCCGCCAGTTGCAGTGCCTGAGTCTCCAGCCTCGTCAACCCAACACAACAATACCGCTGCAATGAAAATAAAACCCACGAAGAAGTTCAGAAGTTGGATGGCATCCTTGTTCGTCGCCGCGTCAGTTCACACGGCCACCGCTCAGGACGGAACGGCACCCGCCGCAAACAACCCAGCTCAAAACCAAACCCCACCTGACAACGAGGTGATCGCCCTGCCGTCCTTCAGCGTAAACTCCGAGCGCGATACAAGCTATACCGGCAAACAAGCTCTCAGTACGACGCGCACCGGCACCGGCCTCGAAGATCTCGCGCAGACTGTCGCGGTTTTGAATCAGGCTTTCTTGAAGGACATGAGCCCTTCGATTCTCGCGAAATCGCTCAACTACGTTGGCGGTGCGCAAACCGGAACCATCAGCTGGTCAGTCGACCGTTTCATGATGCGCGGTTTCGTCGGTGAGGGTGACTATGTTGACGGCTTCCGAACCATGACGGACCGCAACACCGACATGGCGCTGATCGATCACGTCGAAATCATCAAAGGCCCCGCGGCCATTTTCATCGCCAACGCAGCCAACACTGTCGGCGGCGTCATCAACAAAGTCTCCAAAAGTCCGACCGAGTACTACGCCGGCACACTCACCGTGCAGGTCGGCGAATGGGACGCCAATCGTGTCGAGGCCGACGTAACCGGACCAATTACCAAGGACAAAAAATTGCAGGGGCGCGTCATCGCCGTTCGCCAGCAGGCGAATGGCTACTATGATAACACCTACGACAACCGTTTCGCGGTGTTGCCCATGCTGCTCTATCGCTGGGACGATCGCAGCGAGGCGTACATCAAGTTCGAGTCCTTCGACTGCCACTACTCCTCTTACAACGGCATTCCGCTCGACGGCACCAACTACGTCTACGGCCAGGTTTACACGCCGACGCTTCTCGGCGTACCGCGCCGCTGGAATGTCGACGGTGAAGATGCACCCAAGAATTGGCGCACCGATCGTTTCTATCGCCTGTGGGGGCAATTCACCACGCGTCCGGCCGACTGGATCGCGATCCGCCTGGCGGCGTTCGACTCGAAAGACACCCAGCGCCGCGTCGAATCGATTCTCAATACCATCAACGTCCCCGTCACCGTGAACGGCGCAACCGTCACGATCCCGGGCTTCCAGATTCCGCCTGGTTACGTTCGCGGCAACCCGCTCACGCGCACGACCACAGCGGTCAACGGCGACGTCCAACCGCGGCGCGAATTGCAGAACGACTATATCTTCACGTTCTCCACCGGCCCCGTTAACCACAAGCTTCTTGTCGGTGGCGATCTGGTCGACTATCCGCAGGATACAAAGACCTACAGCAGCGGCGGCACGAGCACGGCATCCAGTACGCCGATCGACCCGTTCAACCCGCCCTACAAATCCGGGGCAGCCGACACGGTCTACGTGAACTTCGATCAGCCTCCTGTCTCGTTTAATCACATCCAGCAGAACTTCGCCAAATTCTATTTCCTGGACACAGCCAACTTCCTGAAAAACCGCGTGATCGTGAACTGGGGTGTGACCCGCAGCCGTTACGAAAGCTCGCGCACTCAGAACAACTTTAACCAGGTGACACAGGCCGCCACCGCCGACTCGAATATCTTCCCGTCGTCCGTGGCTTACAAGAACCTCGTTCAGTACGGCCTCGTCGTAAAGCCTCTGCCGAATGTTTCGGTTTTCTACGGCAACAGCAAAAATTTTTCCTTTAACGGCTTTGGCGTCCGCCTCGACGGTACCAGCGGCCTGCTCCCCGCCTCCACAGGCGAGCAAAAGGAAATCGGCGTGAAGTCCACTTGGCTGAAGGAGACCCTCAACATCAACGCGACCTATTTCGACGTAAAGCAGGCCAACAACACCGTTCCGGTCTTTCCGCAAACCAATCCACCTTCGGTGATGTTGGTCGGCGGCGAAGTGTCGCGCGGTTTTGACGGCGACTGGTCCTACGAGATCAACAAAAACATTTATCTGATGGGCTCGTTCGCGTACTTCGACGCGAAGATCGCGCTGCCGGCTCCGTGGAATCAGATCCAGCAGCCGTACGACGCGGCGGTGCACAGCTCGATTCCGGTCAACAATGTTTCGGAAAAGAACTTCTCCTTGTGGGCTCGTTACGCATTCACGTCGGGCATCCTCAACGGACTCTCCGTCGGGCTGGGCACGAATTACCTGGCCAAACGCGCGATCACCGACAACGCCAACTTCGTGTGCTTCGGCTACATCCCGGCCCGCACGCTAATGGACCTGGCGGTGATTTACCGAACCAAGCGCTTCACCTACCAACTCAACGTAGACAATCTTCTCGACAAGAAATACATCTACGCCGCACGCAGCCAACTCGTAATGTTGCCAGGCGCTCCGCTCAATCTGCGTGCCTCCATCACCTACAAGTTCTTCTGATTTCGGGCGGTAGCTCTACCGCGGTTTGGCGGGGAAAAGGCTGGCGCCACTGCCAGCCTTTTTTTGTGCCCTCATCACGCGGGACGCTGTGTCGCCGTCGAGCCGTTCCGGTTCGATGGGCGAAATCTTTAGTCGCAGAGAGCGCGGAAAGCGCAGAGTTTTAAAGGAGGAGTTTCAACGCAAAGGTCGCAAAGCACGCAAAGAGACGACAGCTGCTCTCCTGGTTATGAAAGGTGGAGCGAGTTCAATTATTACTTTTCGTTTATTTTGTTCATTCTGACACTCCCGGCCGCAGAATTGTTGAAACCGCTACTTCCCGCTTCCGTCCCAAACACTCATGTCTGTTCCCACGCCCCTCCGCTGCTCGCTGTTTTTCGCATTCCTTCTTGCGTTGTTTCTCAACACCATGGCACGAGGAGAGACCACACCGTCAACGCGCGTTTCGATTCTCGCATTCAAAGCCGTGGCAGACGGCCAGACGATCAACACGGTGGCCATCCAGGCAGCGATCGACCAAGTCGCTGCGCAGGGAGGCGGCACAGTCGTCGTTCCGGAAGGCGTTTTTGTTTCTGGCGCGTTGTTCCTTAAACCCAAGGTAAATCTTCACCTCGAAAAAGGCGCCGTGCTGCAGTGCTCGACCGATATGAAGAATTTTCCGGAGCAGCGCACGCGCATCGAAGGACACATTGAAGAGCACTTCAACCCCGCTCTCATTAATGCGAATGGTTGCGACGGCCTGCAGATCACGGGCGAAGGCACGCTCGATGGCGCAGGCCGGCCGATCTGGGATCTTTTCTGGAAACTGCGCGGCGAAGCACCAAATCGGCGTGATTTTCGCAACGTGAGCGTGCCGCGGGCGCGCCTCGCCTTGATCGAAAACTCGAAGAACGTCGTCATCGACGGGATCACCTTCAAGGATTCGCAATTTTGGAATCTCCACCTTTACCGGTGCCAAAGTGTTCGGGTGCAGAACGCGCGGTTTCAGGTTCCCGATGATTACAAGCACGCGCCCAGCACCGACGGCATTGACATCGACAGTTCGCAGAACATCACGATCAACGGCTGCTCTTTCTCGGTGACCGACGACTGTATCGCAGCGAAAGGCAGCAAAGGTCCTTTCGCGCAGGAGGACAAGGACAGCCCCGCCGTCGAAGGCGTCCACGTGAGCAACTGCACGTTCAAACGCGGTGGCGCTGTGATAAGTCTCGGCAGCGAGGCGTCCACGGTGCGCAATGTCCTCGTCGAAAACTGCGAAGTCAGCGGCACGATGCCCGTGCTTAACTGCAAACTTCGTCCCGACACTCCGCAGACCTACGAGAACATCGAGCTCAAAAACCTCACGCTGGATAGCGCCGACGGCACTCTGCTGAGAATTGCCCCGTGGCTGCAGTACTTTGACCTCAAAGGCCAGCCCCGGCCGAAGTCCACGGTTCGCGCCATCACCATCGCGAACATCAAGGGACGCACCGGAACCCTCGCCTTCATCAAGCCGAACGCCGGCCAGACTATGATCAGCGATATCACGCTTCGTGACATCAACCTGGACGTCCGTGAAACAAAATCGGAGATCGCTGACAGTGTAGAAAATCTCAGGTTCGAGCACGTCGTTCTGAATGGAAAACCGGCTCTGCAGCCTCTGCCGCCCGCAACGCTCAGCAACGTCGCGTATGGCTCGCATCCGCGGCAGGTCTTGGATTTTTGGCAAGCGGCCTCAGACAAACCCACGCCCCTCGTGTTTTATATCCACGGCGGTGGTTGGGTACACGGTGATAAACAGGACCCCGGTCTGCGCCACATCAGGAAGTATCTGGCCGCGGGCATCTCCGTCGTCTCCATCAACTATCGCTACACATCGATGGCGCAGGCCGAGGGAGTAAAGCCGCCCGTCGAATGGCCGATGCACGATGCAGCCCGCGCGCTCCAATTTGTACGCTCGAAAGCCGCCGAATGGAATATCGACAAGCAACGCATAGGTGTTTCAGGTGGTTCGGCCGTGGCCTGCACATCCTTGTGGCTCGCTTTTCACGCCGACCTCGCGGACGCCAGCAGCAAAGATCCGGTGTCGCGGGAATCGACCCGGCCGTTTTGCGCGGCGGTGCACGTACCGCAAACGTCTCTCGATCCGTTGCAGATGAAAGAATGGACGCCGAACAGCCGTTACGGCGGCCACGCGTTTGGGTTTTCTTATCCAGAGGACACCGCCAAACGCGAATCCTCTTTTGCCACGTTTCTCGCTCATCGCGACGAAGTGTTACCGTGGATCAAGGAATACTCGCCCTACGAGCAAGCGACGGCGGATGCCTCGCCCGTTTACATGATTTTCGACGCGCCTCCCGGGCTTGGACAGCCGCAAAAAGACCCAACGCACACATCCAATTTTGGAGTGAAGCTTAAGGAGAAACTCGATGCGCTCCACGTTGAGTGCGAGCTGGTTTACCCCGGCGAGCCTGACGTGAAACACGCAGGTATGGAGGAATACTTGATCGACATGCTTAAAAGCCGCGCCGTGGCGAAACCGGCGAATTGAGCCAAGGGGACTGAACAACTACCTTCGATCCTCGAACCAACCTGCTGGGACAGCAGGTTCCACCTACGAGCATTCCTCGGGTCAGGCCATTTGAGCCATTTTGTTCATTCTGTCCTTTGCGGCCTTCGGGATCTTTGCGTCAAAAGCTCTCCCTCTTCTTAAAACTCTGCGCCCTCGGCGCTCTCTGCGGTTAACGATTTCTGATATCGAAGTGACGCGGCAGAGACCAATATCGCCTTTTCAACCCTGCAAAAAGCCGGGGCTTTCGCTCCGGCTTTGGAAAGAGTTCTCGTTGGTTTGCGGGGTTATTTGCCGAGCGCGGCGAACTTCGGGCCGAGGTACTCGGCGCAGCTGTTGAGCGTCGCCAATTTAATGTATTCGGCCTCGGGAACTTCGATGCCGTAGCGTTTGCGGAGTTCCATGACGATGTCGAGGAAGTCCATCGAATCGAGCTGGAGCTGTTCGCGCAGGCGCACGTCGGGTTTGAGATTGCTGGTGTCTTCGTCCGGAGCGATGTCCGAGATGATGTCGATGACTACCTTTTTGATTTCGTCGTTGGTCATTGCGGGGAGTTGGCGTGTAAAACTGGTATATCGGCTCAGGCGACGTAGCGCTTAACAATCAGCGCTGAGTTAATACCGAGCATACCGAAGGAGTTGTTCAAGATGGCGTCAACCCGTTTTGCCTTACGGGGTTGGTTCAAAACCAAGCCCGGCAACTCGCACTGCGGATCGAGGTTGTCGACGTTGATCGTCGGGTGGACCGTGAGATCGTCGAAGCTCGGCAGATTTCCCGCGAGCTCGAGCGCACCCGCCGCGCCCATCGCGTGACCGATATAGCTCTTGGTGTTGTTGATGAAAGTGTCGGGGCAATCGCTGAAAACGTTGCGGATCGAGTGGCACTCTTGAATGTCACCCATCGGCGTCGCCGTGGCGTGAGTGTTAACAATATGGATCTCTTGCGGCGTCATCCCGGCGCGTTTGATCGCAGCGCGGATGCACTCGGTTTGGCGTTCGGGATTCGGCAGTACGTAGTCACTGGCGTCCGAGTTCACGTGATAACCGGCGATTTCGCCGTAGATCTTCGCGCCGCGTGCGAGGGCGTCCTCGAGCCGTTCGAGCGTGTAGAGCGCGCCGCCTTCGGAAATGACGATGCCGTTGCGCGCCTTGTCGAACGGGCGGCTGGCCTTCTTCGGGTCTTCGTGCGTGGCGAGGGCGTTCTGGCTCTTGAACCCGGCAAAAATGCCGAACGTGTGAATGCTTTCGCTGACGCCGCCGCAGATCGCGAAGTCGACTTCGCCGAGGCGAAGCATCTGCGTCGCGTGGATCAGGCCCATGTTACCTGCCGCGCAAGCCGCGCCGATTGTGTAAGCCGGGCCGGTGACGCCGAGATTGAGAGACGTCTCGCCGGCGGGGTTGTTAGCTACTGTGCGTGGGTTGTGGTAGTGTGACCAGAACTTCACGTCGTAGTTAAATTTCGAGACGTTGTAGATTTCGTTTTCCGTCTCGACGTTGCCGTGCTCGGTGCAGCCGATGTAGATGCCCACCCGGTCCTTCGGCAGAGCCTCGAAATTGACCTTGCTGTCGGCGAGTGCTTCTCGCGCGCAGTAGATGGCAATCGAGCCGGCGCGCGTACCGACGCGGAGTTCTTTTTTCTTTTGGTATTTCAGCGCATCGTAATGGCAAACGCCGGCGAGCTGCGTGCCCATGTAGCGGATTTCCATGCGCTCGATGCCCGCGACTCCGTTCAGGAGGTTTTGCCGAAATTCGGACAGGGAATTTCCGTTCGGAGCCGTCAGGCCAACACCAGTAATTACGATACGCGTCTGCTTCATGAAAAGATTGGAACGAAAAGGGCTAGCCATCCACCAGCCAAAAGCAATACAAGCCTCGCCGCATGAACGTACTCGTTGTTGGAGGCGCCGGTTACATCGGCAGCCACTGTGTTCGCCAGCTCACCGCCGCGGGCCATCGCCCGGTGGTGCTGGACAATCTCGTCTTCGGTCACCGCCAGGCAGTCGCGCCCAACGTGCCGTTTTACGATGCCAATCTCGGCGACGAAGCCGCGGTCGGCAAAATCCTCGTCGATGAGAAGATCGACGTCGTCATGCATTTCGCCGCCTATGCGTACGTCGGCGAGTCCGTGACCGATCCGCTGAAATACTATTTCAACAACGTCGTCGCTCCGCTGCACCTATTGAAGGTCATGCTGGAGAAGAAGGTTACTAAATTCGTCTTCTCCTCGACGTGCGCGACTTATGGCGTTCCGGAAAAAATGCCGATGGTCGAAACGCTCAATCAAGCGCCGATCAACCCTTACGGCCAAACCAAGCTCGACGTTGAAAACCTTCTTAAGGCCCTCGCCCGCGCGCATGGCCTGAGCTTTGCGGCCTTCCGCTATTTCAACGCCGCCGGCGCTGCCGAGGACGGCTCAATCGGCGAAGACCACAACCCCGAAACACACCTCATCCCGCTGGCAATTGATGCGGCGACCGGCAAACGCCCCGCCCTTCAAGTCTTCGGCAACGACTATCCGACGCCCGATGGCACCTGCCTGCGCGATTACGTTCACGTCGACGACCTCAGCCGCGCCCACATCGCTGTCTTCGATAAACTCGCGAAACCCGGCACGGCTCTCTTCTATAACCTCGGCACAGGTACACCCACCTCCGTACTCGAAGTCATTCGCGCGGTCGAAAAGGTCACCGGCAAGAAAGTCCCGTACGTCATGGCCCCTCGCCGCGCTGGCGACCCACCGGCTCTTTACGCCGACTCCACCAAGGCGAAAGCCGAACTAGGCTGGACCGTCAAATTTCCCAGCATCGAGCCCATCGTCGTCACCGCTTGGAAATGGCATTCGGCTCATCCGAATGGTTTCGGAAAAAAGTAAGCCAAGCCGCTCCGGTCAAACCCACAAAAGAGGCGCGAACAATTCGCGCCTCTTTGCTTTCGAAATTCTGGTGGTGCAACTCAGCGACGCCTCAGCGTCCGCACCGCGACAACGAAACCGAGAGCTGCCACGTACCAACCTTCGGGAGCGCCGCCGCCGCTGCTGCCAGCACCGGTGCCAGTAGGCGTCGTGCGCACTCCGCCGCTTCCGCCAGAAGAAGAGCTCGAACTGGAAGACGACGAACTAGATGACGACGAACTGCCCGAACTCGACGAACTGCTACTTGAGCTCGATGAGCTGCTGCTTGAGGAGGACGTGGTCAACACGACGGCCGACTCCGGTACGCCCGCCGCCGATAAGCGGTAGACGTTATACGAGAGGACGTTCGAGTTCGCGTCGGTTGCGATGCCCCCGGCGACGATGCGCCCATCGGTTTGAACGCCCAACGAAACGATCGGAAAACTTAAACTCGCGCCCGCATCAAACGTCGTATCCAAGGCGCCCGAGGACGAGAGCCTCACCAAATTTTGGCGGGCAGTTCCGTTAAATGTCGCAAATAAGCCGCCGGCCAAAATGCGGTCGTCGGATTGAATGGCCAGCGATCTTACGTAAGTCGAAGCCGAACCATTAAGAAGACCGGTTCCCACATCGAAGGTCGTGTCGACCGCACCCGTCGCGGTCAGCCGCACCAAGTTTTTACGAGACACGCCGTTAAAAGTATCGAACGCGCCGCCGACGATGACCCGCCCGTCAGATTGGACAGCGAGCACGTAGGCAAAACCAGTGCCTGGTCCCGTCGTGGGCGCAAACGTCGTGTCTATCGCTCCGTTGCTATTCAGACGCACGATGCCCGGCCGCGCCGTGCCGTTGTAGCTGGTGAAAGAACCCACAATGATGATTTTCTGATTGGGATCGATAGCGACATCCCAAGCCACACCGCCTGCCAAACCAGTTCCTGGGTCAAACGTGGTGTCGACCGAACCATCCGTATTGATGCGAACAATACCACTCCGGGAGGTTCCGTTGTAACTGGTGAAAGTTCCCGCGACGATCAAGCGCCCGTTGGACTGGAGAGCAGCCGCGGAGGGCGAACCTCCGGAGAAGCCCGCTCCCGGGTCAAAAGCAGAATCAAGCACGCCGCTCGCAAAAATCCGCGCCACCCCGTTTCGAGCCGTGCCTTCGTAGCTCGTGAACCCGCCGAACGCAAAGACGCGGCCGTCCGACTGGACCAACAACTTCCCCACATAAGAGTTGAAGCCGCTGTTTTGGTTGAAGGTGAAGTCGACCGAAGCGCTCGCTGAAACGATTTTCGCCACGCCATTGCGGGTCAGCCCACCCACGGAAGAGAACTGGCCGCCAAAATAAAAGCCTCCGTCTGTCGATGGCGCGATGGTATTGATGAATCCCGTGCCCGGAAGAACCTCAATCATCGGGATCGCTCCCACGAGATTTGCCGATACCGGCGAAGACAGCTCCACGACCGAGTGAGAAGTGATGGCGATCGGTCCGTCTTGGAGCCGCGACTGCATGACACTGAGTGCGGTTCCGCCGATCACAACGGTTCCGCTCCGGTCAACGCCGTCGGCATTCGCTGCGACGCTCACGTCCACCAGGCCCAAACCCGAACCTTTTGACGGCTGCACGGACAGCCAGGCAGCATCTGTCGCAACAGCCCACGCCCCTGAATCTTGAACTAGAACTTGAAATTGCCCCCCCTGGGCTCCGATCGCCTTGTTCTTGGGCGTCAAAACGGTGCCGTCTGCCGCAAACGAGCAGAGGCATGACGCAAATAATAAGCCGATGCAAAGGAAGCGACCCACGCCGCCAACGATGTAAGTTTTCATGTGCGGAAAAGTCTGATAATTAATTGCAGACGCCAGCGAAACAAACCCGCAGTCCCCTTTAGTGCAACTGTCAAATCCTTGGATCAGTTCTCTTTACACTTCGCTAACCAATGAGCCCGTTGGCGACGTCAGCGCCGGCGACGGCGAACCCGCCACCAACCGATCGCGCCCAAGTGCCACGCGTCCGCCGCGCGAATACGTTTCGCCAGGTTACCTGCGTCGACGCGTTAAGGCAGCGACGAACAAGCCCAGCAAATACCAAGTTCCCATGGCACCGCCCCCGCCGCCCGACGAAGGAGGCACGGCACCACCCGAGGAGGAACTGCTTGAAGACGAGGAACTGGACGAACTCGAACTAGAACTCGACGACGAGCTGGAACTGCTGCTCGAAGAACTCGAAGACGAAGAGCTGGAAGAAGATGAACTGCTCGAAGACGCGCCCGCACTACTGAGGACCACGACGGTCGCCGAGTAAGGGGGGAATGTCGCGGAAAACGTGCTTCCACCGACGGCAAGCCCTGAGCTGGCCACATCCGTGGCTCCGCTGCCGCCGGGCTTGGCAGGGTCGTCCTGGGTTTTGCCGTACGTATAAGCGGTCGCGCTCGCGCCAGGCGCGAAGCCGGTCAGCGCCACCGTCGCCGTGAAGGAGTTAGTCGCGTCCTTGTTGATCACCAAGAGCCGAAGAGAACCCGCCGCGGACTTCGCCGCGTAGACCGAGAGCAGCGTGTTCGTGCTGCTGGCCTTGACGACCGTGTCGCCTCCGCGCGCGAAATTCGAAAGCAGCTTCATCACGTAGTAAGCCGGGTAGCCTTCGTATGCCGTCGTCGGAGCGCCGCTGAACGTTGGGCTGGGAACGCTCGTGAGTATTCCGTAGTCGCCGTAGTTGCGCCAGCCATAGAGAGCCGCGCTGTTGTTGTTCGTGCTCGACGGTCCGTTGCGCAACGCCCACCAAATGAGTCCGTTGAACTCGGTCTGCAAGACATTGCCGATACTATCTGCCAGGAACAAACCGTTGACGAGGCTGGTGGTCTGCTTTCCGGGGTTCGAATACACGGAGTTGTTTTCCGTCACCACAAGTTCCACGCCCGCGCCGACAGCGCCGAGGTAATCGGTGAGCTGACGCCGCAGATCTGCCGCGTCGTTAGGCCAGCTCAGCGCCGATTGCAGAAGCTTGGCGTCGCCTTCCGGATTATTCGGCTGGTCCGAAGCCGGCGCCTGTTCATAGCGATGGTAGATCAGGAAATCGGGCGTAACGCCGAGAATGCGCAACGTTGTCAGCATCACAGGCGTCCATCCATTGTGCACGACGTTGGTGCGCGGATTTGTCGCAGGGTGATTGGTGTTGTTGGCGTTGGAATCCTCGCCGGTCATCGCCACCACGCCAATTTTGATCGTGGGGTCCACCGCCTTCATTTTCGCAATGTAGTCCTTGGCACGAACAGCATACGTGTACGGATCGTGAGCCACCGCCTGCAGATCAGTTTCCCAAGTACCGTAGCACTCGTTGCCGATCTCCCAATATTTAACGCCGTAACCAGCCGAACGACTCACTCGAAGGAAATTCATGCCGTCGTCGGGGGCCACGATTGCCGAGTTTCGCAAACTGGACCAGTAGCCCGCGGTTTTCCAATCGTAGCCTTTGGAATCCACGCCGATCGAAACGTCGGACGTAGTAGTGAGCAGCGAGGCGCTCGCGTTCGCGTAGGCCACCCAAGCAGCGGCCTGCTCCGGCGTGCCAGTCCCGTAGTTCACAGTGACAAAAGCCTGCGTATTCACGCCGGTGATCAAGCGTGCGAAACTGTCCATACCGGATGCCCACGTCCAGTTGTAGGGCAGGCCGTTGGCGAGGTTCAGGGTCTTGTTAGCACGCCAATCGTACTCGTCCGATAACGAACCACCCGGTATCCGTATTGTGCGCACGCCGGCAGCACTGACCAATGAGATGGTCTGTGCTGTTCCCGTTTGGCCGTCCCACATCACGGCATTGATCCCGAACACGCGTTCGTCGACCACACGCACGGTTTGCGTCGCATCGACGCTCAACGTGGCGGTCTGAGCCCTGCCCAAGAAAGGCAAAAGCACGCTGCACAGTGACAACAACACGAACCGACGAAACACTCGAAACATAGGGGGTAATTTTGCAGGCCTATTCTACCCGACCGACCTCATATAACCATGAGTTGTGGCCTCAGCCGTTTGAGAATCCTTGCGGAAGCAGTCATGGTTTCGCCCAACCAGAACCCGCACAAAACCGGGAAAACTCGGCATACGAACCTCGGGAAGACACCTTTACCGCATTTAAACCACACAAAAGCCTCCGCATTTAGCGGAAAGTATGCGTTTCTCCCGAGTCAACGATCGCATGAAAAAGGACTACGCCGTCTCCATCGCAAAAGGCATCGGCATCATCGGTGTGGTCGCCCATCACCTGGCGAACCGGCGTTTTCCCGAGGTCGAACGATCGTGGATCGCGCTGCCCGGGCAACTTTGTCTCTGGGCCGTTCCGCTCTTCATCGTTGTGTCCGGCTACCTCCACGCCGGTAGTCACGCGCGACATCCGACGCCCCCCGGCGTATTTTTACTGGCTCGCGTTCGCCGGCTTCTGATTCCGTACGCGATCATCTCGCTGGTCTATGCGATCGTCTATTCGCTTTTGATCCGGGCGGGGCTGCTGAACGATGCACTAGGCGAACCTGCGGCCTGGTACAAACTTTGGTGGGGTTCTCTTACGCTGAACGGCGGCGTGGGGGAACAACTCTATTTTCTGCCGTTGCTCTTTGTGGTTTCGATGGCCGCCCTTCTGCCGCTTACATTGGTGCGCTACACACCGGGCCCATTGCTATTCATGGCAGCGATTTTGGTCGCGGCGCCATTCCTGAGACCGGATTTGCTCGCGCAAATTCCCGGACACATGGTTTGGCCGTGGGATCGGTTCGTGGCCGGTGTCGGACTGTATCTGGTGGGTTTCCTTTTACAGGTGCAGCCCACTTGGCGATTGAGATTGTTTTCGGTGACCGTGGTGCTTGTAGCAGCAGCTGCATTCGCCGGCCGAACCACCGCAGCGCACTTTCTCTTCTCCGTGGTCATCTTTGCCGGCCTGCTGCTTTCGAAACCGCGAGCGCGCCCGCTGGAGCTCACAGGCGACGCCTCAGGCACGATCTTTCTCTATCATACACCCTTTTTCCTGCAGCCACTTTTGGTGCTGATAGCGACAAAGACTCCGGCGAGCTGGCACGTGCTTCTCGCTATGGTCGCACTTCTGGGGACCGTCGCATTCTTTACGATTGCACATCACATCCTCCTGAGAACGCGGCTGCGCAGACTCGCATTTTGACGCGTTAACATCGCCGTTTGGCGCGACACGTTGGCTCGTTTCCCGCGTATCGGAACCAAGTGCTGCCGAAAGGCCGCGTGCTGCAAGCTCCTGCGCAGCCATTTGCGGTAGGGTCGTAAACCCGAACCTCCCCGGACATCCCACAAATTGTAGGCAAAAATCCAATACAAGGTGTGGAGCGAGGAGTTCGGCTCCGTTACTGCAAGCCGTCTGCGTCAGGCGGATTTCCTAAGAAAATTTCTCATACAGGTGTGATAGTTTTTGTAATATGGGGTATTAATTTTGGTATACATAGGTAGCGGCCTATCATTTTTCACTACTGGTCGGATTTTCTGCTTATGACGACACTACCCTCCCCTCGGAAAGTCGCGTGCGTGGCATGCGTGGTTTTTGCGCTGAGCGTTCTCGCGCTCAGTTGCTCCCGAAAAAAGTCCGTCTCCCTTGTGGATAACGGCGGCGGAAGAAAGCCCGAAGACTTTACCGAACTAGCCGTCGACGTTTTCAAACCGATGGACGGTGGAGTCGCCTTAACCGAAGAGGAAATCAAGGGCCGAAACACATGGAACCTCTGGTGCGGCGGCAACGAACAATTCTGGGAGCGCATGTCGCGCGAGAGTTTTGGCCTGATCGATCTGCTCAAAACAATCGACTCACGCAGACGTTCCGAACGTTTCAAAGAAATGGGCCTGATCAACCAGCCCGGATACAAACAAGCCGCCCAGCCCGACGAATACGGCCTCTGGATCGACGAAGCAGTCGAACCCGAATCATCTGCCATCGACCCAAAGGTGTACGGCCGCCCGACAGGCATCATGGGTTTCCGCATCTTCCCCAATCCCGATTTCGACGAGGCCGCAAAAAAGAAATGGGATGCAAAACGCTTCTACGAGGACGCCGATTACGCCGTCGATCCGAAGCTCGTCCGGCCGTACCGCGTGGGGGCTTCGTGTGGTTCGTGTCATATCGCTTTCAACCCTGCAAATCCCCCCGCTGATCCGGTCAACCCGCGTTGGGACAATCTCATGTCCGCGATCGGCAACCAATATATCCGCGAAGGCCGTGTCTTCGCAGCCAATGTGAAGCCCGGCGGCCTTTTTTGGGAAATGTTAAAAGCCCAACCGCCTGGCACCTCCGACACTTCGCGCATCGCCACGGACCATATCAACAATCCGAATACAATTAATCCGATCTTCGAGCTCGCGCGCCGCCTCGACGTCGCGCACGAGGAGGACATCTCTGGTGAATCCTTGCTCCTTCCCACGGTGGAAAAACGCATGAAGGTGCCGCATGTGCTTAAAGACGGCGCCGACTCCGTCGGCATACCCGGCGCCACCTTGCGCGTCTACATCAACATCGGCATGTATTCGCAGCATTGGCTGCAGCAGCACAACGCCCTGATCGGCCTCAAGCCGCAAAAGCCTTTCGAGATCTCCACGGCTCAAAAGAACTCTGTCTACTGGTTGGCGACCCAGGAGAAATTCACCAATATCGCAAAATTCTTCATGCGGCTGAAGCCGGTTCACCTCGCGGACGCTCCGGGCGGCAAGGACTTCATGACGCAAGATCCCGAAGTGCTGAAACGGGGCAAACTCGTGTTCGCTGGCAGCTGCGCCGGCTGTCACTCCAGCAAACGCCCACCCGCAGGCGCCGCCGACGAGAATTGGTTCAAAGAAGCGGTTTTGAAAGACGACTTCGCGGAGGGCAACTTCTTTTCCGACGAAGCGCGCTACCCCGTTACCAAGATCAAAACCAACGCCGCTCGTGCCTTCGGCACCAACGCAACGAAGGGACATATCTGGGCCAACTTCTCATCCGACACTTACAAAGGTCTGCCCACAGTCGGCGAAATCGATTTCTACAATCCTTATTCCGATGCGATGGAAAAGTTCAAAGCGCCGTCAGGCGGCCCCGGCTATTACCGCACGGCTTCTCTTATCTCGATTTGGACGTCAGCGCCATTTTTCCACAACAACTCCCTCGGCAAATTCACCGGCGACCCCTCCGTCTCCGGACGCATGGAGGCGTTCAACGATGCCGTCGAGAAACTGCTCTGGCCTGAAAAACGCCTCGGCGTAAAATCCATCTGGCGCACGTCCCAGGAATGCGCTTTGCAGATCCAGGCCACAGTATTGCCAGAGCCACTACGCACGTTGCTCAAGCCGCATCTCGATACCGACGGTTATTTCCGCATCGGTCCAATTCCTGAGGGTACGCCGATCAACCTGCTCGCTAACATCGATCCAGATACAGACCCCGCAAAGCTCGTGGAGCTTTGCCTTAAAATCAAACGCGTGCTGTTGCAGGTGAAGGTGCAACACCTCAGCCCGGAAGACACCAAGGCGCTCATGCGCGCCGAACTCGCTCCTGCGCTCATCGCTGTCAGCAAGTGTCCGGATCTCGTGGAGGACCGCGGTCATACTTTTGGCTCCTCGCTGCCCGACGACGATAAGCACGCGCTCATCGAATACCTGAAAACGCTTTAACCCGATCTGCCATGAACTCGACTTCTACCTCCCGGCCGCCCGTCGCTCCCGTGCAAATCGCTGACCTGTTCGGCCGCACGCAAGCTCAGCTCGACTTGCTTTTCCGACAACACACCGCAGGACCAATTCCATCCGGCAACGCCGACGGCCAAGCGATCGTCTGCCCGGGTTCGCTCTGGAGCCGCATCATTGCCCGCTTTGTTCACGCGCTCGCCTGGCAAGGAAAGGTCTTCACGCCGAACCCCGATGGAAACGGCGCCACGCTGGTCAACAAGATCACGGCGGTCGGCGCGCACGCGATAGTCGCACGGGTCTATTACACCTCGAGCTGGATCGACGGCAAAGAGTGCATCGTACTCGATTACTCGAAGACCTCGTTCCTCGCCCGCAAGATCCGCGATGAAATCCGCCTGATTGATGCACAAAGCCGGCTCTATTTGGGAAAAGTCTGGTGGGGCAAAACGCGCTTGGTCGACTTCGCCCTGACGTTTCCCAAGTCGAGCTGACCGCAACCAACGGCCATGTCACTCACCGCGCGCGATCTCCTCCGGAAAAGCACTTCAGAGCTCGACACCCTTTTCGGTGCGAGTCCTCCCGGCGCAATTCCCGAGGGAGATAGCACCGGCACAGCGATCGTGTTCCCGGGCTCGCTCTGGGCGCGGCTTCTTGCCTGGAAAGCGCGTTGGTTCTTCTGGCAGGGCAAGGTCTTCGATCCCATCGACAAAAGCCTGCGCAACAAAATCACGGCCTTCAGCTTCCTCGCGATCAAAGCCAAGGTTTATCAATCCAGCAGCTGGTTCGACGGCAAGGAGTGCATCGTCATCGACTACTCGCAAACCTCGCTCCTCGCCCGGCCCATCCGCGATGAAATCCGCCAGGTCGCTCCGGGTCTCTACCTTGGTCAAGTCTACTTCGGCCAAAACAAAAAGCCGCTGATTAAGTTTTCCGTCGACCAGCAATACCGGCCGACTGCGAAATGCTGGCGCCGCGTGTGGGCGTCTCTGGCGACTTTGTTGTTGGTCTTCGCCATCTACATGGTGGTCCGACTCAACCGAGACGAACCGGTCACCTACTCTAATCTGGAGGAGCATTTCAAGTACGGTTCGACCGGCGGTGAGCGCGATGCCGGCATCCCATATTGGGTGTGGAAAGCGCTGCCGAGCCTGTTTCCCGAGCTGTTGCCCAACGGTCAACAGGGTTACGCATCGCTCGGTTTCGTCTTCGATCCCACGCGCCCGACCGACAAAGACCTGCCCGTCGGTGTATCCAAACGCAACGTACAAGGCATCGACCGCGTATTTCTCAACTGCGCCGCCTGTCACGTCGGCACAGTGCGCGATACGCCGGATTCAACACCACGCATCATCACCGGCATGCCGGCAAACACGGTAAATCTTCAAGCGTTCGAACGCTTCCTTTTCGCCTGCGCCACCAGCGAGAAATTCACACCTGAGCGCATCAGCTACGAAATGAAACGCCTGGGCTCGACTGACGATTTCATCAACCGCGCACTCTTGCGCTATATTGCGCTCGGACTGGCTCAGGAGCGACTGATCTTTCTCCGAGACCGTTTTCGCTTCATGGATCGCGAGCCGGACACCGGTCCTGGCCGAGTGGATACATTCAACCCGCCGAAGGTTCTCATGAATTTCCGCATGGACCTGGTGCCCGAACGTGAGTGGGTTGGTAATTGTGATCTGCCGTCCGTTTGGAATCAGGGTAAACGCGAGGGCATGTGGCTGCACTGGGACGGCAACAACAACTCCGTCCAGGAGCGCAACCGGAGTGCCGCCTACGGCACCGGCGCCATTCCGCCCACGCTCGATCGCCCTTCCATCAAGCGCATGGAGCGATGGCTTCACGACGCCAAGCCACCGCCCTATCCTTACGAAATCGACAAGCAACGTGCCGCACGCGGCGAGCCGATCTACCGCGAATACTGCGCGAGCTGCCATGGGCGCAGCGGTACCGACTTCTCAGGCGAAAAGGTCGGCCTCGTTACGCCTATCGACCAGATCGGCACCGACCGACATCGCCTCGACTCCTACTCGCCCGAGCTCTGCGCGAATCAAAATCAACTTTACGCCGCCTACCCGGAGGAGCGTTTCAGCCATTTCCGTAAAACCAACGGTTATGCAAACCAGCCCCTCGATGGCATTTGGCTGCGCGCGCCCTATCTTCATAACGGCTCCGTTCCAAACCTTCGCGAACTCCTC
The DNA here is from genome assembly GCA_047600805.1 of Nibricoccus sp. Classification (GTDB taxonomy): domain Bacteria; phylum Verrucomicrobiota; class Verrucomicrobiia; order Opitutales; family Opitutaceae; genus JADKHC01. The sequence goes on along the minus strand of JASGKG010000001.1, from coordinate 721,665 downwards.
GAGCCCTCGGAAAAGCGACAGACGAAGTTTTATCGTGGTTACGATGTTTTTGACCGGAAGAACGTCGGTTTCCTCACCGATGTTCCCGAGGAAAATGGTCGAAAATATTTTCTCTTCAACACGACTCTTCCCGGCAACGGCAACTTCGGCCACGAAGGCAAAGCCTACGGCACCGAATTGTCCGATACCGACAAAGACGCCGTCGTTGAATATCTGAAGACGTTCTGAAGCGCGTCGCCTCAACTGCACTCTACCGTTATGAAAATCTCCCGTCGCTGCATCCGCTGGGTCGTCGTGATATTCGCCTTACTCGTCGGAGGCGGCATTTTCGGCTGGTACAAATTGATGCGCGTTGTCCCCCAACCGGCGTTCGCCAATGAAGAGGAACGTTTCAAATACGGCTCTATCGGCGCAGAAAATTCGCGCGGCCTGCCCTACTGGATTTGGGTCGTGTTGCCGCGCGTTTTTCCGGAATACGTGCCCGGCCCTGGCGGTTACAAGGCGTTCGGCTTAGTCTGGGAAGAAGGAAAGGAAATCCCCGCGGGCTTCTCGAAGCAGACGATCGGTTTTCCGCGCATCGCGAACAATTGTGCGATTTGCCACACGGGCACTTGGCGCGCCAGTCCCGACGATAAGATCCACGTCGTCGCCGCCGCGCCGTCGCACACGACCGACGTTCAGGGCATGATCCGTTTTCTTGCGCGGTGTGCGAACGATCCACGGTTCAATGGCGAGACGATCACGGCAGCGATCAAGCGGGAGGTGAATCTTTCTTTTGTCGATACGCTGCTCTATCGCTTCTTGCTCGTGCCCTTCACACGCAACGCGCTTCGTGATCAAGACAGGCAATTCGCGTGGATGAACCGGCCGCATTGGCCGCAGTGGGGCAAGGGCCGTGACGATCCAATGAACCTCACCAAATACTTCATGACGAGCATGTCCATGGACGAGTCCACCGGCCAAGCTGATTTTCCCTCCGTCTGGAATCTCAAGATCCGCAAGGGGCCCGGCCTTTATCTCAACTGGAGCTGTGATACTCCAGCCGTACGCTCTGTCTTGATCGATTCTGCGCTCGGTTTGGGCGCAGCGCCCGATCCCAATACCCCCTTCGATCGGCTCATCTGGCGTTTCCAACGGCACGATTGGTTCCTGAAACGCATGGAGGATCTCGACAATTTCTTGAGCGAACAGCCACCGCCAAAGTATCCCTTCCCCATCGACACCGCGCTGGCCGCTCAAGGTAAACCGGTCTACGCGCAACATTGCGCCTCGTGCCACGACGTGGGCGGCCAGCTCACCAACAAACCGGTTAAGCTCGCCGACATCGGCACCGATCGCGAGCGCGTGGATACTTGGACCCAAGGGGCTGCTGACGAAGCCAACCGACGCGTGAAGGAGTTCAACATCGATCGCCCAAACATGGTAAAGATCGAGTGTTATCAATCTCCTCCCCTTGATGGCGTTTGGATGCGTGCGCCGTACCTACATAATGGTTCGGTGCCGACGTTACGCGATCTTTTGGAGCCCGTCGCCCACCGTCCGAAAGTTTTCTATCGCGGCTATGATGTTTACGACCCAGCGAATGTCGGTTTCGTAACCACCGGCGCCGAAGCCGAGCGTGTGGGCGGGAAACACGACGTCAGCGTCCGGGGCGACGGCAACCAGGGTCACACCTACGGCACGGAGCTTCCTGCCGCGGAGAAAAACGCTCTGCTCGAATATCTGAAAACGCTCTAGCACCCGCTGTTCCTCATCGTCCCATTGGACACTAATATGGATCACCGCAAACATACTGCTCCGGTCGTTCAGCCGCGACCCGATTCCCTCGAGGACGCCTATCCACGCGCCTTGCGCGCCGCCGAAGCCGAACGCATTTCCATCCGCCGCGCGCAAAATCAAATAAACCCAAACGCTCCTCTTGTCGGGGTCGCTCTCTCGGGTGGGGGCATTCGCAGCGCGACATTTTGTGTCGGCGTCTTTCAGGCACTAGCGCGTTTGAAACTCGTTCGTCGCATCGACTTTTTATCGACCGTTTCCGGTGGCGGTTATTTCGGCAGTTTTCTTGGAGCATCTTTCTCGCGCGAAAATGCCAGCGCCGACGAAGTAGAGCACGAGCTTTCCGACAACAACTCATGGTCGGTCGATTGGCTGCGAGAAAACGGCCGCTTTCTTTCGCCCAACGGCGCAGGAGACGGCTGGATAGCCGCCGCCGTAATGTTGCGCAATTGGGTCGCTCTGCACCTCGTGATGCTAACGTTTGCGTTTCTCCTTTTTGGTTTTGGTGTGTTGTTGCGCGCCGAACTCTCCACCAGCCTCATGACGCTCCACGCGTGGACGCAGGTGGAGAGATTCCTCTGGCAGCATCGCGTGCTTGGCATCTGGTGGAGCCCATGGATGGTTCTGCCCGCTATACCGTTCGCGTTTCTGATGCTGCCGGGAGGAGTTGGTTATTGGCTCACGCAGTGCACGCCGCTCATGAAAGCGATCCGCTCCTGCGCGGGACTGTTCAGCAAAAAGGTGGCTGCGTATTCAGATCGTGAATTCGTCACCCACGCGCAAAACCGCCTCACGAGCATTCTGGTGGTCGGCTTTATTCCCGCGGTCATCCTGCTGATCTTCGGCGTTGTCGATTCGCTGGGACAAACCGCCTATTGGAAATGGGCCAACACGAACTTCACATTCCCCACGATGTGGGCTGGCCTGACCGGCGCAGGCTTCGCACTCTACGGGTTCGCCTCGAAAATCTACGTCTTCGTCGAAAATCTGCTCGGTAAGGGCCGCCTCAAGATCACGTTCAACGCCGTTGCGCTCGCTGCCGCACTCACTTGGATTTTGTTGATCATCATCGGTGTCTCCGTCGCGGCGTGTTCACTCGCGTGGAATACAGAAGCCGTCGAAAGTGGCGGGCGCATCCAGCTGATGAGCAATCCGTGGGCGCTCAGCCTCGCTGTCACGGCAGCGCTTCTGTTATCTTGCGTGTTCAGCCGCAGCTTCGCGTTCGTCAACCTCTCGTCGCTGCAGCAGGTCTACGCGGCGCGCCTGCGCCGAGCTTACATCGGCGCAACCAATCCAGAGAGACGCGCCTCCGCGAACTACAGCATGACTGACCTTATCGTCGGCGACGATTTCTGCATGGACGAATATCGTCCCGAATCGCGCGGCGGGCCGTTGCACGTTGTCAACGTCACGGTGAACGAGACACTCTCGGCAAAAAGTCAGATCCAGCGTTGCGACCGCAAGGGTTTGGCGATGGCAATTGGACCGGCGGGGCTGTCCGTCGGAACAACTTCGCACGCGTTGTGGGCCGACGATGCATCGAAGAAGAAGCAAAACTTGGTCGGCGCATTGTTCGAAGACCCCACGCGGCCGATCCGTCCTATTAACCGGCACGAGGAAGCTCCGTTCACTGCGCTGCAATCCGATGCAAAGAACCCACCTCCGCCGGAACACAGCGTGCACCATGCGCCTGCCGTCGTTCAGCACGTGGAAGCGCTCTCGCTCGGCCGGTGGGTATCGATCTCGGGCGCAGCGTTCACTACCGGCCTCGGTTCGAGCACGCATTTAGGCCTAAGTCTTTTGCTCGGTCTAGCCAACGTCCGTCTAGGTTATTGGTGGGACGGAGGAATCCCGCCCAGCGACCGTACTGTGAAACCGCCGCCATCGTTCCTCGAACTGGTGGGGCGTCTCTTCAATTTCGTATTGCCTGTCCAAACCTGTCTGGTGAACGAAATCTTTGCACGTTTTCATGGGCCGGCTCGTCGGTATTGGTATCTTTCGGACGGTGGACATTTTGAAAACACCGCGTGCTACGAACTCATTCGCCGCCGCGTGCCGTTCATCGTCTGCACGGATTGCGGAGCCGATCCGCAGTACCAATTCGCCGACCTCGCCAATCTCGTGCGCAAAGCGCGCACCGATTTCGGCGCGGAGATCGAAATCATCCGCCGCGCGCGAAACGCCGATAAAAAAGAACCCGGCCACCGCCTGCCTTCGCTGGAACAACTCGTGCACCCGTCCGTGGTCGATATGTTCGGCGCGCCGGAAGACTTCCCCGCGCTCAATGAAGAGGCTTCGCCTGACTACTCGCAAACAACAGCGACGCGTCGTCACGCCTTGCTGGCGCGCATCCGTTATTTCGATACAGATGAAATTTGCTGGTTGCTCCTGATTAAGCCCAGTCTGGGTGGTGACGAACCGGTCGACGTGATCCAATATCAGCGGACGCAGCCCTCGTTTCCTCAGGAGCCGACGTCGGATCAATACTTCGACGAAGCCCAATGGGAAAGCTATCGCAAGCTCGGCGAACACATCGCCACCGCGCTTTTCTCCACGCCGGAAGATCAAGATCCGCGTTGGAGTCCTTCACGCTTTTCTGCGCCCACAATCGCCGTGGCCGAAGACTCATCGCCGATCGCATCGCAGTCGATCGCGCAAACCAGCCGGGAAGCCGTCGGTTCTGCAGTGAACGGTAGAATTTAAAGCCCGGCTCGCTGGGCCTCACGGAAAATCGGAAGCTGCCGCGATCGAAGCCCGCGGGCAATCGAATCGCCACGCCTGCACCGCGAAGTCGATACTGAAAGCTCTCCAACGCTTCCTACTTCCGCTTCGCGCGGGAATCCGTCATACGTCGCGTCATGGACAACGCTCTTGATTGGATTACGCGCGTCTTCACGCAGTCTCCGTATACCTACATTTCCTGGCCGGCGATCGGGATGATTCTCGGTTGGATCATTGCGGCCTGTTCGTCCAAAGCCGCGCAATCGCTCGCCGTCGTACCGCGCACCACCGGCGGACTCGTCGGCATCGTAACGGCGCCGTTCATCCACGCCAACTTCGCCCATCTCGCAGCCAATCTCCCGCCGTTCCTCGTGATGGGAACGCTCGTGCTGCTCCGCGGAGAATCGAACTTCATCGGAGTCGCGTTGATTATTGCCGGCCTACAGGGGGCCTTGCTTTGGTTGCTGGGGCGAAAGGCCGCGCACGTCGGCATGAGCGGCGTGATCTTCGGCTTTCTTGGTTATCTTCTCACTGTCGCATGGTTCACCAAAGCCACGCCCGATCTCTTTGCCGCGGCCGGTGTGTTGATATTCTACGGCGGCATGCTCGCCGGCGTAGCTCCGGCGCGTGGTTCTACTTCGTGGGAAGGCCACCTCTTCGGGCTTATCGCCGGTATAGCCACCGCGTGGTTTGAGTTCCGGGTTTGAGGCGCTATCAATAGCCACTCCCCAACTCAACAGATTCTCACCAAAATTTTCGGACGGCATTCGTCCACGTCAGCAGCAAGGACCGACGCTTACGGTCTGCGCGTAGGCGCACTTTAACAACGAGCCGTCTTGCGGCGCAGAATGAAGGATCAGCCGCGGTCTCGAATCCGGACGCGAACTGGAACATCGTCGGACGAACGACCGCGCAAAGACCAGAGGCGGCCCAGGAGCGCAACCACACTCGTGATCCAAAAACAAGGATCCATCACATAGTCCCAACAATTCCTGGAATCGAAGACGGACAGACCGTAGGCGACGAGCGCCGCCAGCAGGAGAGCGCCCAGACGGTTTCCTCGAACGAGAAACGCCACCGCAAGCACTCCTAAAACCCAGGCAGCAATCTCACGCTCCCACCCCCAGTAATAAAGATCGGTCACACCGGCAACGAGTTGATGAAGATACAGCGCACTGCCAACAACTGCACCAAAGATCCAGATCGCAGTCCAATCTCCCCTCTTAAAAAACGCCGCTCCGAATAGACGCGCCACGAGTGCGGCACACGTCATCCCCACCAATGGCAAGCTCGGATTAGGCAGCAGCCACCGGAGCCGTTTCCAGAGGGGAATTTCGCCGAACGGAATCATGAGCAGAAGAAGTGCAAGCAAGCCCGCCATGGTTTTATCGAGAGCCCCAAGTTGCCGCTTTCGTCCAAGTCCAGAGCGGAGCCACAGCAGCGCCAGCCAAAAAGCTGCGCCCACCACGATCAGATAGAGCGCCGTTTCGGAAAGGGTAATCATGGACGGCTCTCCGCCTGCGCCAACGACGGTTGGTCAAGCCAGGCCAAGTTAAACGTCACGTGTCGAATACGTTTCCGCTCCCAAGTGTAGGTGAGATGAATCCGGCCCTGACTGTCTTCGACCAGATTCGGATAGGAGAATTCCTGCCGCTCGGCGTTTTCAAGCACTGCCCCAGCCTTCCACGAATGTCCCCCATCTGAAGAAACCGCCAGCCTTAGGTTTTCGCGTCCGCTCGACGCGTGGTTGTAGACCATGAGAATGCGTCCGTCGCGCAGGCGCAGCGCGTCGACCGCGGCGTTCGGATTGGGCAAATTTGATGGTTGGGCCTGTGACCACGTCCAGCCATTGTCGTCCGAATAGGCGGTGTGCACGCTATGCGCGGCGCGGCGGTCGCGCAGGAGCATGAGGATCCGGTCGCCGCCCAACGGAACGAGTGATGGCTGAATCAAGCCGTTTTCCGAGGAAAGATTGCGTATCCGGTAATCTGCTACGGTGCCATCGGCTGCTGGCGTGAGCCAGAGCATCTGGGGGAACTTCATCGCCATCTCGTGGTAGATCGGCAGGCCGATGCGTCCGTCGCTGGTATAAATGGGCTTGTTGCGGACAAGCGAGCTCAGGTTAAGGAAGGGATTACAGGTCAACCGGCGGCTTTCGCTCCATGTGCGTCCTTCGTCCCGGGAAACTTTCACATTAAGCGCGCTGCCCGACCATCCGCCTATCGACACGCTCACGTAAACCATCAACAAGTTGCCCGCTCGATCTGGGAAAATCACGGCGTTGCCGACTTTTTTGACGGTACGATCAAGTTCGTTTTCGGCAAGGGCGCGATCGACGGTGCGCTCAGGCGGCGTCCACTCGCTGCTGCCAGCAGGAAGGCGGGAGGTAAACAAAGAGACATCGGCAGCGCCTTCACGTGTGCCCCCATACCAGATGGCAAGCAAGTCGCCGCTGGGAAGCTTGCAAATCGAGCTGCAGTGAGCAGCGGGCGTGTGCTCCGCGGGCGAAACCCACGACCGATTGAAAAACGGCACGGCATCGATCTTGTAAGATGTTAATCGCGCCGAAAGATTTTCGATGCTCTTCGGCGCCCGCATGTTGCTAAAACGGGCGGTGTGGGCCGTCAACACGACCACAACCAAAGTCACTGCAATAAGGAGCGCGCGATTCAGACGGCTGAGCCGAAAGCTGTGCGCTGTCTTTGCTTGGGAGGCGACTTGCTCCGACGATTGAGTGTTTTTAGGCGAGGTGCCGAAGAAGAACGGAAGGACCGTCCATTTGCGGAAAGAAGCTGGTTGAGGCGAGGACATCAGCGGCGGGGTTCAGATGAAGCTGGAGTCTCCGTTGGAGATTTCTGGTTGTTGAGGAGAAGAAAACGTGCGGTCTCGTAGAAATCGTTCGCGGCGGATTGGTAAGACACCCGCTCAGCTTCACTCGGGCTGAAATCGGCGGGCTGCGGACTCGCAAAGTCGGCCCATTTCACGTCGAACCGGCCATCGGCATGCTGGACGCCATAGTACTGCTGCCGAACCATGCCAATGGTCTTGTCATTATGGTCGATGATGAAGGCCATATTGCTCGCGCCCCCATCTATCTCCTGCTGCCTGACCAGGTCCCGGCCGAAGGTCCGCGTGCGGTAGGGCACGTCGGCGAGGCCCGCGATCGTCGGAAGGATGTCGACTTGCGACGCCACAGAATGAATACGTCGCGGCCCAAAGAACTTGGGCGCATAAAACAGGAGCGGCACATGAAACGCGGTTAGACGGTTCTCGGTCCAGGATGCCGGAAACATCATGCCGGCATTCCCACCGATACCGTGATCGCCAACAAAAACGAAAATCGTATTTTCAAAGTACGGCGACTTGCGGGCCGCTTCGAAAAACTTGCGGTAGGTGAAATCCGAATACCGAAAGGCATTAAGCTCCGCCAACGATTCAAAACCATATTGCCGCCAGGCGCTCTCCGGCAGGTCCACTTTTTGAAATTCCGCGAGGTCTTCCTTGGGAATCGAGTACGGGCGGTGATTGTCCGCGGTCTGAATAACCGCAAAGAATGGCTCCGTTTCCGCGCGCAGCACCTTATCCGCCTCGAGAAATAGATTTTTATCGCTGATACCCCACACATCGACACGCGGCGCGGAATAACTGTCCTCTTCGTGCAAGCAAAGGCCCGGAATATTGTTCATCAACAAGCCGCGAATATTGGCCCAGCTCGAACTTCCGCCGATGAAGTAGTGTTTCGCGTAGCCGTCGAAGTCGTTGATAATCGTGTGTTGATCGACCATCGCGGGATTCCGGCTCGCCGTTTCGACCTGCGAAACATCCGGCGTACCGGTGATCGTCGCCCATACGCCGCGTGCTGTTCCGAAATGCGGAGTAAAACAGTTGTCGAAAAATATCCCCTTCGAGCACAGCTCCTTAAAAAAGGGCGTCGGGTCGAGCGGATTGCCCCACATCGAGCTCTTGTACGCGCTGAACGACTCGCAAATCACCAGCACGATGTTCGGCTTGCGAGCGGGAGCCTCCGTACGTTTCGCGAACACGCGGTCGTAGGCCAACCGCTGCAAATCGGGCGTGGCGCCGAAATAGGCACTCATCCGCGGATAAGCGGCCTGCACCTTTGCCAGGTCAAAACCAGTCGTGCGAAACGTGTACGAGTTCAGGAACGATTCGACAGGATTCAAAGCCAGCTGGCCCGCGGCCGAACTGCCCACGCTGAACGCATCGCTCCATCGCAAAGGATATTGGCCTACGCGTCCGAAAATTCCGATCGCACATCCGAAAAACGCAGCGACGAACCAGCCAATTCCAAACGCCCGCCGCGGTTCTTGCTTAACCACTGCAATGCGACGAAACAGAAAAATCACACCGGCCATCAGCAGCCCCACCGCCACCAGCAAAACCAAAAACAACCGCACCACCGGATAACTCTGCCACACCATCTCGGCTGAGATTTTTGCATCTTCCAAAAAGGTCAGCGCTGTCGCGTTCAGCCGTTGCCCAAGGTAGCGGAAGTGCAGAAAGTCCGAAACATAGACAATCGAGAGCCCCAGAACAAAAACTCCGAGAACAACGTACCAAAAGCGGCGGGCCAAAACGTGCTTAAAGGGGTTCAGCACCGGAATACTCCCCAGCACCAAGAGCGGAAGGAACGCGGCCGCCGCAACGCGCAAATCGTATCGAACTCCCAATACAAAGGCCGAGCCGACCTGCCCGGCCGGTACGTTATCCCGCAGAAACGCGAGGAGCACGACAAGCCGAAGCAAGGTCAATACAACGAGAAAAAATACGAAAAGTGAACCAATCCAGCGGATCAGCCGGGGTACCTTTAACATGCGCGCTTAAAAGGAATAAAGAAGTTGAAGCTGAATCGCCCAACGCCAAGGCATAGTGCGGCAAAACCGCACGCCGGAACGAAAGGCAATTCATCGGGGGGGAAAAGAAAGTCGGCGCGCCCAACCGGTGACAGCTAGACGGTTGCAGTGAGTTAGCAGAGCACAGGCGTTCGTCAACCGAATTACCGTAACACGAATGCTTCTAACTGTACGATGCCGCGCGCAAAAACACGCCCCACCGCACTCGATGAGAGGAAGAGCTTGCTGCCCGAACGCCGGCGTTAAAAAACCCGTTAAACACAGGCGCCAAAAAAACAGGGATATGTGGAGAAAGGACGCCGCTGCAGTGAGCCTTCATCGAGTCGAAGACGCTCGTCGCGCTGCTCGATAGAAGGAGCCGTCTACGCATTTTGGAGACGTGCCAGTGGTTCGCCCAGAAAAACCCACCGCTGAAGCTGCGGCACGAACTGCAGTGACCAATCCGGCTTCAGGCGAGGCAAACCAATTACACTCAGACATTCGAATGACTGCGTCTCGCGGCTCGACCATAAACGCCGGACAAGTTCTCAACGTGATTCGACCCACAAGAATGTTGTCCATCGCTGCGAAATACGATTTTCTCACCGGGTCTTCAGCCGTTCCGCTTCACCCCTATCGGACACATGGAAACTCGTTCTACCCCTAGATGCGCACTTAATGTCTCGTTCTCGCTATTGTCGGCTTTGGCTCTGATTGCTTGCTTCGCATTTCAGAACCGCCTTCACGCTTCACTCTGGCCTGAAATTAATAAGGCCGAACTCGCCGAGCAAAAACCTCAGGTCGATCCCGAAGCCGGCGCAGAAATTCTGCTGAAAAAAATCTACATGGATCAGTCGTCCTGGTTTGGTTACGAGAACGACTACTATTACAGAGTGAAAATCTTTAACCAGCGCGGCGTGGAGAAATTCTCCAAGGTGGACATCGAATATGGAGACGGCACCTCAGTCGATTTCATCGCAGCACGTACGATCACGCCCAATGGAACAATCGTAGAACTCGACCAGACGGAGATATTCACCCGCACGCTCGTAAAAACTGACGGCCTCCGGGTAAACGTTAAGTCGTTCGCCCCGCTCGCCCTCGAACCCGGCGTGATCCTCGAATACCGCTTTAGCCGGGTCTCGAAACACTCGACCACGTGGTCGCAACTGGAATTTCAGTCCGAAGTCCCCATTCGATTGGTTAAATATCAAATCAAACTGCTTCCCGTTCCCGGGTACGACGTCTGCGCGCTGAGTTTCAATTGTCCCAATCAGCCCCTTCAATTATCCCCGGCAGGCGAATGCTCGTTTGAAATGGCCAACCTAAAGGCGTACACAAACGAGCCCTTTCAGCTCCCAACCATCAACCGGGCGGCTGGAATCATCCTTTTCCTAAGGTGGTTTGGCTACACCGAGCAACCAAGCGACGAATATTGGTCCACGTTCAGCAGGAAATGGTTCAAGGAAATAGATCATCGCGCAAAACCGAACCAATCAATCCGTGCCGCCCTTTCGGGGCTCATATCACAAAATGACACCGCTGACGCCAAGCTCCGAAAAATCTACGATTTCTGCCGGTCTAAAATCATCAACCGAGAGAGGGACAACTCGCCGATTTCGAAGCGCGAGGCGGCAAAACTCAAAGAGAATCAAACCGCCGCCGACGTTCTCAGCGCCGGGAGCGGCACTCACGACGATATCAACCTCCTGTTCGCCTCCTTGGCTCGCGCCGCAGGTATCGAAACCAAATTCGCCTTCTGCAACAATCGAGCAAGGGTGAACTACAATCCTAAACTTACGATCGGCCTGTTCATGATGGGCGATCTTGTTGTAGCCGCTCGATTGCCCAGCGGAGACTGGAAGTATTTCGATCCAGGCACCGCCTATCTGCCGTACTCCACCCTGCGTTGGCAAAATTGCGATACGATGGTGATCCATTGCGACGAAAACGGCGCCCCACCCATCCCACTCAAAGGGCCCGCCGCGGATGAGAGCGAGCTGTATCGCAAAGCCGATTTGAAAGTCGACGCAGAAGGTACGCTCGAGGGGACAGTCACGGAAACCTACAGCGGTTACTTGGAATCCGCACTCAAGGATCTCTTCGACGGCAAAGGAAGTTCCGAGCAGGAAAAGATCGTCCAAGAACACGTCACGGACTACCAACCCTCTGCCGAACTAACCCATATCACTATCGAAAATGCGTCCGCTCCAGTGGGGCCGCTCAAAGTTTCTTATCGTCTTAGAATTCCGAACTACGCGGGGCAGACGACTTCGCGGCTTATATTGCAACCCGCCGTTTTCCAAAAAGGCGTACCTCCGGTTTTTACGGCCGATACCCGCGAGAACATGCTCATGTTCACCCACCGGTACACCCATCATGATGAAATTCGCATCACTCCACCGCCCGGATTCGCAACCGAGACAGCATCCACACCCGGTGGAGTCGACATGAACCCGGTCGGATATTATCTCGCCACGCTTCAATCTGACCCGAAGACAAACTGTGTGACCTATGATCGCGTCTTTAAGATCAGCAGCCTAACCTTTGCTAAGAAGTATTATTCTCGCATCAAAGGCATGTTCGATGAGGTCCAACAAAAGGACACCCAGACAATTTCGCTGATCAACAACGCCTCTACGAACTGAGAAGCCACGGGCCAAATTCTTTAAACAACGGAGTGGGTCCGCACACGCGGCGTAACGAATCCTCCGATCTTTTAAATAGAGGCAAAGTATTATCTCGGGCGGACCCAACCGTGCTTCACCTCACGGCTGCCCTTTACCGCCGCCAGCTCCGTAGATATTTCCTGTCGTGAAGCTCGCATCGCTCGCAGCAAGTTGCACGAAAATCGACGCCAGCTCGGCCGGTTGCCCAGGTCGTTTCAGTGCTGTGTCTGCACCGAAATTGACTAACCGGTCCATAGGTGCTCCACCGCTCACTTGCAGCGGCGTCCAGACCGGACCTGGCGACACGCCGTTCACGCGAATGCCTTTCGGCGCGAGCTGTTTCGCCAGCGACTTCACGTAGTTCATCGTCGCCGCTTTTGTTTGCGCGTAATCATAGAGATCGGCTGAGGGATCATAGGCTTGTTCCGACGTGGTTCCGATGATGACAGACCCCGACGGCAAGTGCGGGACCGCCGCCTTGATAATCCAAAACGGCGCGTAGATATTCGTCTTCATCGTAGCGTCAAAATCCTCCGTCGTGAGATCAAAGATCGACGCGCGGCTCTGCTGCCGGCCCGCGTTGCTCACCACGATGTCAAGCCCACCCAGACCTTGCACAGCTCGTTCGACGAGTTCTGTGCAGAAAGCCTCGCTCCGGAGATCGCCTGGTATTGGCAAACCGATCCGCCCTTCGAGTTGAATCAGATGAATGACGTCGCTGGCATCCGCCTCTTCCGCGGGCAGAAAATTGATCGCCACATCAGCGCCTTCCCGCGCAAACGCAATCGCCGCCGCGCGACCAATACCCGAATCGCCTCCGGTAATAAGTGCCTTGCGCCCGAGCAGTCGGCCACTTCCCAAATAGGTGCGCTCTCCGTGGTCCGGCTGTGGATCCATGCGTTTGGCCAATCCCGGCCAAGGTTGTGTTTGCGCCTTAAACGGAGGACGCGGGTATTTGGTCGTAGGATTTTCCAGCGGCTGCGCGGTTGACGTCTTTGGCGTTGAAGCCGCACTTTGTGGTGCGTCCTGAGCAAGGACAGGAACCGCGGCAAGCGCGGCGATTTTGGAGCCCAGCCTAAGGGCAGCCCGGCGGGTCATCGAAGTTTCTTCGCAGAGATTCATAAACTATAAATAAGAGGTGAATTTGTTGGTTTTAAGCGGTTAAAGAGGCCCACCGCGGATTGTACAGGTGAGCGACCGACCCGTTCGTCCCGTAGTTCCCCTTCGAATACGGAGAAGAAGCCTATCCGGCCTTGGACAAACTCGCTTAACGCGCCGTAATCTTCCGCCCTATCCTATTTCGTCACGGGACCACCAACGCCGCGTGCCTGCCCGAGCTCGTCCGAGGCGCGCATCCGCCGAGCTGACGAACCACCTTTGTCTAATTCCCAGCAATGACGAGGTCGCCCGCTACATCCCGCGCCGATGATCGCACGATCGCCGATCGTACACCCAAGCGAATAACTATGCCACTGCCGATCCAAACGTCTGAACCAAGAGCGACCGGCCTTGCATGCTCCAGCCAGTGCGACGACACGCAGCGTCCAGCGGAGGTGTCACTGCGTAGACCTGCATCGGCCGACCGATCAGCTCATGGCAGCCAATCGCCACCCGGATGATGTCTAACAACCACAACGAATTTTCGACTAATAAACTTAAGACTGAGAACTCGTGCCGCAGTTTGAAGCCGCCAAACGGCCAAGGATTGTCTTGGCAGTTTCACTCCAGAGGGGCAAAGGCCGAGCAATCGCTTGATCAACAAGACCACTATAAAATGCGTCGTCGGTCAGCACCCGCTGAAGGGCTGCGGCCCACGCCTCAAGGTCATCGACCGGAACAGCGAGGCAACCGCCGCCCTCGGTGTTTTCGCGCAACACCGGCAAGTCGCTGCAGATGCACGGTATCCCCTGCCAGAGCGCTTCGAGCAACGGCAGCCCGCAACCTTCCGCAACGGTGGGAAAAACACTTGCCCGAACCTTTCCGTAGAGGCTCGTCACTACAGCGTCGTTCGCCGCAGCGTGAAAGTGCAGCCCGCGCCATTGCTGTCGCATAGCCTCGATCTTTTGAAGTACGGGCTTCCCGAAGTGCGGATTCACACGACCAATGAGATGCAGATCAAAAACTATATTCTCCCGCCAAAGCCGCTCACACACGTCGAGAAGGAAGGCTTGATTCTTCCGCGGCTCGAGAATTCCTATGCAAAGAAGGCCAGATCGGTTCTTGTCAGCTGGTCGTTGCACGCGCGACTGGCCCGAAAAATCCGAGCCAAGCGGAAGCGTCTCCACGGTAGCCCGGGGCTCGACATTTTGCCACCGCCAAAAACTAAGCAAATCCTGACGGCTCACTTCCGAATCGGCAAAAACGAAGTCGAATTCGGCGAGCATTTTCATGTACTCCGGCTGGCGGGCGACGCTCTGCGGCCAGGTGGTGTGCGGAAACCGCAACGGAATCGCGTCGTGAAAGATCGCCGCGAGCTTGCAGGGGCGCTCGCGAATAAATTTCCACATTCCGGGGCATTCGTGTTCGGAAAAAAGTTCGGCCGTGAGCCACCAGTCGTCAACCTTCGGCTGAAACGCAGCCGCGCATTCCGCGGGACCGCGGCCGGGTACAGCGATCGCGACGGGTTGCACGGCCGAGCCGAACTCCCGCGCCAAGCGGTTGCTCACTCGCGTGAGGCCGGAGTGGTGCTTCGCGTTTTTGGTTCGGCTGAGATCGAAGTAGATCATAGCTGCGTCGCAGTCGCAGCGAGCGGTGTCGCTCCCTGCTCATTGCGCACGGAAGTTTCTTGAAACAGGGCGTGCAGTCGCGCGCCGTTTTTGTGCGCATCAAAATTCTCCTCAACCCACTTGCGCGCGTTCGTTTGAAGCTTTTCCACCAACAAATCGTCCTCGGAGAGCTCGCGCAGCGCATTTTCCCAAGCAGCCAAATCGGTCACTTCGGCAACGAGGCCGGTTTCCATATGGGTAATCGCTTCGGTCGTGGCCGCCGCCGGTGAGGTCACGACCAACGTACCGGCGGCCATCGCCTCGGGAATGACGTTGGGCAAACCATCGCGATCGCCACTCGGGGCAACAACACCGGTGTGAACAAGCACGTCGGCCCATTCAAGTTGCTCCCAAATTTTCTCCAACGGAAGATGTCCCGTAAACCGCACCCACTCGGCAAGACCAAGCTCGTTCGTCATCCGCTGCAACTCTGCACCCAACGGTCCATCGCCAATGATGCGAGCTTCGAAATCGAAGCCATTGCGCTTGAGCCGCGCGTAGATTTTCAGCTGGTGATCGAGCCCTTTTTTTTCCACCAAGCGCGCGATACAAACGATCAAGAGCGGCGAACGCACCGTACGCGGTGACTTGCACTGAGGGAAACGATCGAGCCCGCGCCGAATCACGTGAATCTTGGCGGCGTCGATGCCGCGCTCGACCAGCGAGTTCTTGCCCATCATCGTCGACGTGTGGACAAATTGCGCGTCAGCGAGTTTTTCTTCCAGCCACCAATCGCCGCCGTGTTCGTAGATATCATAAGCATGAGCCGCAGCGCTGTAGCGATGCCCATTAACCCGCCCCAAGCACCAAGCAGCCGTAGCCGGCGCCCCACCCCAAGCAGCGTGGATCAAGTCCGGCGGATCTTTTCTGAAGCTTCTGTAGTTCAGAGCGGCAAAACCCGCGCCAAGCATGTTCTCCCAAAAATTGAGCCACGAGGGAGCACGGCGCGTGAGCAAGCCTCGCAAGAGGATGCCGAACACGTTCCAATGCGCGACGGCGACCCACGGGATGATCCAAAACAGCTGGAGCAACCGCCATTTGTTGAACGTCCTCACAGGGACTCCTGAGAACTGCGGCCCACCGCCCCAAAGCGAATAGATCCGTAAGTTAACCCCAAGTTGCTTCATCGCGGAAATTTCGCGCTGCAGAAACGTTTCGGTCGACTTTGGGAAAGTCGTGAAGAGATAGGCAATGGTTAGAGGTCGCTGGCTCAAGCCTGACAAACTAGAGAAAATAACCGGCGGACGGGAAGCACCTTCGCACCCTATTTTGCTGGAGGAAACGCACGACGGACGGGCCTTGTACCGTTCTCCCCGCGCGCAAGATTCACCAACTCGTCGATCAAGATCGTCGGATCCTCCTCGTAACGGAGACTAAGGAAATCCTTTTTATAGTGCGAATAGGCGTCGGCATCGGTCATCCAGAGGTCGATCAATTGGCTGAAATCAGCTGTATTTTCGACTTTTGTGGAGCGCGCGCCGTTGCGGAAAAATTTCCAAGTGAGCGACTCCTGCGGCATGATTCCTCCGAAGGCGTTGAAAATGATCGGGCACCTGAAATGCAGGGCCTTCGCGCAAGTCGTCGTTCCCCCGCGTGTGACGATGGCATCGCTGCACTGCATCAAAAGGTGCACGTTGTCCGAATAACCATCGATAAAACAATTGAACTCCGGGTTGAGCGCGCGCCAGTGCAGGAGTTGGTGATAAATGTCTTTGTTTCGCCCGCAAATGACGATCGCCTGACACCGTTCGGCATGCGGCAACAAAGCTGGAAGCAGTTGCAGGTGGTTGTTCGCGCCATTTCCACCAGTCGCGAGGAACACCGTGAACAAATCCGGCCGCAGCCCGAGCGTTTCAGTGCGGTACTTGGCGCGACTACTTTCATCGAGCACTTCAAGATGCGAACGCGGGCGCATCAAGTGTCCGCGCACGAGTGCCCTACTCGGATCGACGCCTTTCTTGATGGCGTAATCCCGCGCGGTCGGCGTCCGCGAGATGTAGAGGTCGACCGTTGGCTCTATCCAATTGATACTGTAACCCCAACCGCCGGAAAACTCACCGCAATAAGTGGCGCAACGCACTTTATCAGCGCCGAGGATTTTTCGGGCGAGTTGGAAATAGCCACGATTCAGACAATCGTGAACGCTAAACACGAGATGCGGGCGGTAGTCCTTGAGGACCTTGATGTAATACTCGCGACCGAGCTTGACGCTCTTTTTGTTGATCACGCTCAACAGTTCAATGATCGCGTAATAAGCCGTGTGCAGTGCCGGAACCCGCTTCTGTATCCAATTGTAGAGATTCACGCCGCTCCGGTTCACGATGGACGATTTCTCCAGCATCTGTTCGATCCGCACGTCGACGCCGTGTCGGTACAGCTGAAAACACCATTCAGCGAATGCTTCGGCGCGGGCGTCGTGTCCGCCCCCCGTGCTTGATGTCAGTACCAGTATGCGAACTTTGGCCATTTTAGCTGATCCCGTAA
Organism: Nibricoccus sp.; assembly: GCA_047600805.1. Taxonomy (GTDB): domain Bacteria; phylum Verrucomicrobiota; class Verrucomicrobiia; order Opitutales; family Opitutaceae; genus JADKHC01. Next base: position 704,397 of record JASGKG010000001.1, on the reverse strand, counting down.
TAGCGTGCGACAACCCACCTCCGCCAGGAGAGCGGGACGAACCTCATGAAAAATGGAGCAAGCCCAGCCTGCAGAAACGAACCACTGCGCACCGTGCCGGACTTCCGCCGACGCAGCGCACAACGAAGGACGTCCGCAGCGCGTTCTGCCGGTTGCGCTTGGTTTAAGTTCACTTCGAGTGCGGCCCAAGCCCGCGTCTGCCTCGCGTCGGGACTTCCGCTCGCCGGAACCCGTTGCATCGAGCGGTTAAACCCGGTGCGGTAGTCGCCCGGCCGAAAATCGATCACCACCACCCCGGTGCCGCGCGTTTCGAGCATCAGGCTTTCCGACAACGCCGATAGACCGGCCTTCGCGACGTTGTAGCCGCTCATAAATGGCAGCGGAAACTCAGCCGCAAGCGACGCAACGTTCACGATGCAACCGCGGCGCGCAGCGAGCATCTGCCTAAGCGCCACGTGCGACAATCGCGCAGCCGTGCCAATCATCGCGTCAAATTGTTTTTGCCAGACATCAAAATCAACAGCCGCAAACGAGCCGAACACACCATAGCCAGCGTTGTTAACTAACAAATCGAAACCGCCAGCCGCCTCAGCAGCCTCCTGGAAGGCCAGCGACGCCCGCTCAGAATTTTCCAAATCCAGAACGACACCCGTGAAGCCTTCCCGAGGCCGCAACGGCTCCAGTCGGTTCAAATCCCGGGCCGTTCCCCACACCCGCACGCCCTCTTCGAGAAGCATCTCGGCAAATGCACGCCCGAGGCCGGCGGAGGCCCCCGTAACAAACGCAGTCCTGAACGAACTGGAGAGTTTCTCCACGTCTACGGCACCCGGCGAAGCACGAGACTGACGTTCGCGCCGCCAAACCCGCTGCTGTTGCTCATCGCGACATCAACGGTGCGCGCCTCCGTGGTGCGCGGTATATTCAGATCGGCACAAGCCGGATCGATCGTGGTGATATGTGCGGAACCAGGAACAAAACCATCCCGGAGAGCCAAGGCGCAGAAGCCAGATTCCATTGCGCCCGCAAGAGAAAGTCCATGACCGGTCAGTGCTTTCGTGCTGCTCACCGCCGGACGCGCGCCACTCGGAGAAAAGACTGCACGAACCGCCTTTGCTTCAGAAACGTCGCCAATCGGCGTCGATGTGCCATGTGCGTTGATGTAACCGATATCGCCCGGCGAGAGGCGCGTGGCTCGCAACGCGAGTTCCATCGCCGCACGCAGGCCGGAACCCTCGGGATGCGAGATCGCAACGTTGTGGCCATCCGAAGCCTGTCCCCAACCAACAAGCTCGCAATAAGGCTTCACTCCACGGCGGGAGACCTCTTCCTCGCTCTCCAAAACAACCACCGTCGCTCCGCCCGTGCCCACGAAACCGTCGCGCGCCGCGTCGAAGGGGCGCGAAGCTTTGTCAGGATCAGCTTGCAACGATAACGCACGCATCCCGGCAAAAGGCAGCACGCTGTTAATGTTAATGTCTTCGGCGCCGACGACAAACATCCGCTTTTGCCGACCAAGCGCGATTTCATCGTAGGCAAAACCCATGGCGTGGGCTGACGATGCACAGGCCGAGGAGAAGCCACAGGATGCGCCTTTGATTTTGAAATGCGCCACCAAATTAAAATTCAACGTGCCGGCAATCGAAGCGACGATGCCCATTGGAGAGCAACGCATCACGCCCAAGGTGTGCATTCGCTGCATCAAATGCCCGAGCAGATGGGGGGAACCACCCGAAGCGGCATAAAGACCAGTTTGATCGTTGGACCAGTCGGCCTCGGTTAATTTGGCGTCTTCCACCGCCTGTAGCATCGCGCAATACGCGTACAGCACGTTGGAACTCATGCTGCGAATCAACTCGCGCTTGATGCTGTAGCGCTCCGGATAGGTCCAGTCTTCTGGATCGTAGGAATCCGTCTCGAAACCTTTAACCGTCGCAGCCACCTTCACGGGGATCTCAGGTTTCTGGAACGGCGGATAAAGCACGATCCCGTGACGCAACTCTTTCAGGCTCTGCGTCACGGCCGAACGGTCGTTGCCGATGCTTGTGATAAAACCGAGGCCAGTGATGTAAACCTTGGGCATGTAAACCTAGAGGTGATTTGCTTGGAAAGGCAGCAAGATGACAGCCAGAAACCTGCTTCTGCAAGCCTCCTGTCACTCGGGAAACCCGTCAAAACCGCTCCGGTTTTGGACGGTTATCCCCTCCCGCTGTAGAGTCGGCGATTAAGTAGTGGGAGCTTGGCTGGTCGCAGGTGTCGCCGCTGATGCCGCGGGAGCAGCAACGGGAGCCTGAGCAGCAGCCGCATCCATCGTGCCGTAGGTTAACGTGATTTCTTCCGCGATAACGGCCTTTTCCTGCCCAACGCGAATCGAGCCTTCAAAGGTAGCGAGCGGAATTTTCGCGCGCTTGGGTTTGATGGAAAGCGAAAGCACTTCGCCCGGCTTGCAGATGCGGTGGCAACGAACGCCTTCGCACGAAGTGAAGAAAATTGTCTTCGGGTCAATGACTTTGCCCTCGTCGACGGGAACCACGCCTTCGAGCAACGCGAGAACCGCGAGCTGACCCAAGGCTTCGATCATGATCGAAGCGGGCATGACCGGATTATCCTTGAAATGGCCTTGGAGGAAAAATTCTTGGCCCGTGATCTTGTACTTTCCGTGAGCGGCCTGGTTGTTGACGGACGCCTCGTTGAGGAAAAGGAACGGCGGTTGGATCGGCATGACCGCCCCGATGTGTTCAATCGGAAGATGGCGCGTGGGCTTCGGCGGCGGAATTCCGCGGGCTTTGCAATCGATGAAGGTCTTGATGTCGCCAACGGTACGAAGATTGCGCAGCTCTTCGTTGTTAATCTGCATCTGGAGCACGTCTTCGACCAAGATCACGATCTCCATCATGGTCAGAGAATCGATGCCGAGATCCTCGACCATCCGGAGGTCCTCGTCACCGGTGTGAATTTTCGGACGGAGAGATGGCTCCACGAAGCGCTCGATCACGCCGATCACCACGACGGGCACATGGGTCACGTCTCGAGACTTTCGAAACTGAAGCGCTGCTTCGATCGTGGCGGAGGAGCACCGCTTGAGCGTTTCCCGCAACGTGTTTTCATCCTCGGCCGTAAACGGCTTGGGAGCGTTGTTAGTCGGGGTTGGTGAACCAACCGGTGTAGAAGCAGCGTCAGCCATGATAGACGTGGGAAGTTTTAGTAAGTAATCCGATTTCCCGATGTAAACGTAAATCTACCCCTATTCGGTTGGGTTCTTGACGAGCGCGCAGGAGGACGGAGCTAGTCCAGACCGGCACCGCCGGAAGAAGTTTCCCGTAGATCATTATACGGGGAACGGACTCTGGTAGAGGGCAATCTCAACAGAACCTTGCCCCCGACGCATAAACATTCCAAGTTTCCTGTTTGGCGAGTGCCATCTGACCAATGAGCGTCGTCTCTTCTCCTCTAAGCCCGATTTTTTTAATTACTCACGAGTTTTACCCAAAGCGCGGGGGCATCGCCACGTTCACCGAGGAAATAGCGAAAGCTACAGCCAGCCTGGGTTTTCCCGTCGAGGTTTGGGCTCAATCGGCACCGCCTTCACAAGAAAAAGATTGGCCGTTCACGTTGCATCGGCTGCCCACGAAGGGGACTCACGACTTTTCGTGCCAAGTAAAGCTCGCCCGCGAACTGATTTCCGCCCGCCGCCGCCTGCGCTACGCCACAGTCTATTTGCCCGAGCCCGGTCCGATGCTGGCGATGATGTTGCTCCAATATTCGCATGCCTTTCGTCCGCACAGGCTCGTGCTGACGTTTCACGGCTCCGAGATTCTCAAATTTCACCGCAATCCGATCACCCGATACTTCACAGGCCGTCTGATACAACACGCCTCCCGCATCAGCACGCTGAGCAACTACACGCATAAGCTGCTTTGCGACGCCTTTCCCCACGCGGCAGGAAAAGCAATCCTCACACCGGGAGCGCTGCGTTCGGATTTCGCTGTGGTAAGCCGTGCTAACCACGAACCCAAGAAAAAGTTGATCGTTCTCACCGTCGGTCGCCTTCACCCACGCAAGGGACAGCTGATCACGCTCCACGCACTGCAGAGTCTGGCGCCGCAATTCCGCAACCGCGTCGAGTACTGGATCGTTGGCAGCCAGACGAAAAAACCCTACGCCGACGCGCTTCGCCGCGCAGCCGCTGCGTCCGATCTCGCTGTCCGGTTCTTCGGCGACCTGCCCGACGAAGAACTCGACGAAATTTACGACCGCGCAGATATTTTCGCAATGACCAGCGTCGATCACGGACAAAGCGTGGAAGGCTTCGGTCTGGTTTATCTCGAAGCTTCTGCCCATGGCTTGCCGATCGTCGCGCACACCGTGGGCGGGGTCGCCGAGGCCGTGAGCGACAACGTCACCGGGCTCCTCGTGCCGCCGAATCATCCCGCACAACTTACTGCCGCTTTCGAAAAATTGATCAGCGATCACACGCTTCGACAACGGCTGGGGTCCGCGGGGCTGGCATGGGCTCAACGCAATTGTTGGACGCAATCGGCCAGAGTGCTTTTCAATCCGGGAGCTGTGGCCCGCTGAAACGCTCTCATTTTAATGCTCCAGTCAAAAACCCAAATCAATGTTCGCTATGCCGAAACCGACATGATGGGCGTCGTCTATCACGGCAGCTATCTACCTTGGTTTGAAATTGGCCGAACCAATCTCCTAAAGGAATACGGTGTTCCCTACCGCAAGCTCGAGGCCGACGGCTACTTTCTTCCGGTGGTGGAAGTGCAGGCCCGCTATCATCGTCCCGCGGTTTACGACGACACCGTCACCGTAATCACGACGCTGCGCGAAAAACCAGGGATCCGGATCGAACTGGAATACGAGATTCGCCGCGATGACACGCTTCTCGTGACCGGCAAAACCGTCCACGCTTTCATCGACCGCCAAGGCCGCCCCACCCGCCCGCCTGCTTCGTTTTCCGAACGCATGAGCGTCCTGTTCCCGGCTACGAGTTAAGATTTTTCGGCTTCGTACTCTGCGATTACTTCCGGCGCCGATTCACGTCGGCGACATTCATCGAGCAATTGCGCCGCTTCCGCGGAGCCGGCCAGCCGATAAACCGCCCAGACCGCATGCGCTCGAACCACCGGCAATTCGTGCGCTGTAAGCCGAACTATCGCGTTGAGGCAATCCGTGGCGCCCACATTGGCCGCAACAATGCACGCATTGCGCAGAACGCCAGCGAGCTTGACTCGCTTAATCGCAGTTCCTTTGAACGTTGCCGCGAAAGTTTCGGGCGTGAGCTCAAGAAGTTCTCGAAGCGTCACCTTGCGAATGTGATCACGTGCTTGAAGCAGAATATCGCGACTTTCTTGGGCGAAACGATTCCAGGGACAAACCTCGAGGCATACGTCGCACCCGTAAATCCGGTTGCCGATCTTCGATCGAAGATCGCGGGGAATAATGCCGCGATTTTCGATCGTTTGATAAGAAATACAAAGCCGCGCGTCGACCACGCCGGGTTTCACGATTGCTGCGGTCGGACACGCGTCCATGCACCGCGTGCATTTTCCACAGAGCAGACCTACCGCTTCGCCACCCTTCGATGAGGTGCGAAGGGGGGCGTCGGGCTCGAACTCGACCGTCGTCAGCACCGCTGCCAAAAACAACCAATTGCCGAACTCGCGAGAAATCAGCATCCCGTTCTTACCGACAAAACCCAAACCACTACGCGCGGCCCACCCGCGTTCAACCACCGGTCCCGTATCAACGTAGTAGCGGTAACCCGTGCCAGACACGCCGTAAATTTCCTCGATCAGTTTTCCCGCGGCGACCAACGCTGGCTTTAAGGTGTCGTGATAGTCCAAATACAACGAGTACCTCGCCCAGACAGGGGCGTGCTCCATCGGCGCTTTTCCGGTCTTCCAGTAGTTGACGCCCAAAAGGACAATCGAGCGGGCGCCGGTTAGTACTTGCTGGGGATCGAGCCGCTTCTCAGCGCTTCGTTCCATCCACTGCATATCGGCATGCCGGCCCTCCGCCAACCAGCCGCGCAAAAACTCTCCCTCGACAGAGTCGATTCTCGCAAACCGCACCGCATCAAACCCGAGCGCCAGCAGCCGGGTGCGAAGGCCCTCCTGCCGCGTATTCATTTTTTGAATTCGACCGCTTCGCGGCGGTACGTGCGAATCACGTGCGATACGATATCCAGCAGGGGCCGGCCGTCCGTCAAAATGAGCGTTCCCGCTTGCCGGTAAATCGGTTCGCGTTTGGCAAAAAGTGTGCGGATGCGCTCCACGGGGTCTTCGACGTTGAGCAAAGGCCGGTGTTTACTGCCCTGCGTGCGTTTCAAAATAGTGTCGAGAGAAGCGTGCAGGCAAATCACGACACCTTTTGACTTGAGGAGCTCCAACATGCCCGGCTGCACGACCAAGCCGCCACCGCAGGCCACCACACAGCGGTCCGAAGGATGTCCGCTTTCGATAAATTCTTTCTCCATCGCACGGAACGCCGGCTCTCCCAAAGTCGCGAAGATCTCAGGAATCGGTTTTTTTGCCCGTTGCTCGATTTCCACATCGGAGTCCAGCAGAGTAAAACCCATGCGCTGAGCCACGGCGCGGCCCACCGTGGTTTTTCCGGTGCCCATAAAACCGACAAGGTACAAATTGATCTGGGGGCCACTCATCTATCGGGGCAGAAAACGCGATCATGCCGCCAAAGCCAAACACGAAGTGATCGCCAACGTTACTGCGGAGGAACCGAACCGCCGCGGGGCTGCGGCGGAAGTTCGACGCCCGCCTGCCTGCTCAAAAGCATTTCAAACTGCGCGACAATCGTCTCCCAACTGATCGTTTGCGCCATGGTTCGCGCCGCCGCACGCATTTTCGGCCAGTCGCCTCTTATTCCGAGCACATCGCAGCCCATTTGAATGAACGCGCTTCGATCCCCTACTTTCACGCTCCACCCATTCACTGCGTTGGTCACGTGCTGTCGCATGGCGGCGTAATCAAAACCCGCGACGACAAGACCGCTCGCCAACGCTTCTGTAACAACGTTGCCAAAGGTTTCGGTCAAACTGGGAAAAAGAAAAACGTCCGCCGAGGCGTAGTGCGTAGCCAAGGCTTCTCCTTCAAGCATTCCCGTGTATATGAAATCTGGATACTTTGCCTGCAAAGGTCCGCGCAACGGGCCGTCGCCAACCAAAACCAGTTTCGAACGAGGATTGATCAACCGCATCGCGCGGAAAGTTTCCACCGCGAGATCGAGGTTTTTTTCCGGAGCCATTCGGCCGACGTTGATGACCACGGGATCGTCTGCAGCCGCCCCCCACGATTTCCGCAATGCTTCCGATCGGCGCGCCGGACTAAAAAGCCGGGCGTCAACTCCGCGCGACAATACGGCGAGGTTTTTGAACTTCAGCCGCGAAAGCCTGCTGCGAAGCTCTTCCGTGGGAACCAGCGTGCAACGCGTCCGATTGTGAAACCGCCGCAAGTATCCCAGCGCAAAACGCCTCACAAAGCGAAACCCGTAGTGCCCGCCATACTGGTGGAAGTTCGTGTGAAAACCGGACGTCACCGGAATCCCCAATTTCCTTGCAGCTGACAAAGCCGAATATCCCAGCGGACCTTCCGTCGCGATGTGCACCAAATCCGGCCGCCGCGCCCGCCATCGTCGCTTGAGCATTCCGCCAGAAGGAAGTCCCACGCGCAACGCGTTGTAGAACGGAATCGGGCAACCGGGAACCAGCCATTGTTCGAACTCGCTTGCCGCGTTGTGCACCCTCGGACCCTCGGCCGCTTCGCCACGCTGACGCGGTCGCACCACCACCACGCGATGCCCACGCAAACAAAGCCCGTTCACGAGGCGACTCAGCGTCAAAGCGACGCCGTTCACTTCGGGCGGGAATGTTTCGGACACGAGTGCGATTTCCACAGCCGGGTTCTGGTCTAACGCAACCAATCTGCAAGTCTAAATTTTACCTTTCGTCAGAAAGTAAGTATACAAAAAGACCCTCTGGAAAACCAGAGGGTCAAAACCAATAAGTAGTTACAATTAGGTTACTTCTTCGGCTCAGCAGGCACCGTCGAAGTCGCCGCGGGGGCAGAGCCGTCAATGACGTCCAACAACTCCACGTCGAAGATCAAAGCCGCGTTCGGCGGAATGCTCTGGTTCCCTTCCTCGCCGTAACCGAGCTTGGCCGGGACATAGAGTTTAATTTTGCCACCTTTGTTGATCTTCTGAATGCCTTCAGACCAGCCGGGGATTACGCCGTTGAGCGGAAATTCGATCGGCTCACCGCCGACATTGGAATCGAAGGTTTTGCCGTTAACGAACGTGCCGGTGTAAAACACCTTCACGCGATCGGTTGGTTTTGGATACGCACCACTGCCGGGTTTAGTAATCTCGTAAGCCAAGCCACTCGGGAGCACCGTGACTGCTTTGTTGTTTTTCAGGTCAGCAAAAAGTTTGTCGCCCTCAGCCTTACCCTGGTCCTTGAGCCGATTGAGGTAAGCCTGCTGTTTTCCTTGCATGAATTTGCCAATCTCAGGGCCGATCTTGTCGGGATCAAACGGAGCGTCTTTACCCTCGATAGCCGCACGGAAACCTTTCACGAGAACATCGATCTGCTCTTTGGTGAGACCATACTCCGAAAAGCCGCCTTGCTTTCCATAGTACCAGCCCAAGGTTTCGACCACCTGCGCCTCAGTAAACTGGCTGGCGGGTTGCGGAGCCGGCGCTGCTGGCGAACCGGCGTATTTTACTTCCTGTGCGCACAACGATGCCGAACCAAGCGCAACCAGAAGAGAAGTGATGAGAGTGCTTTTGAGTTTCATGCGTATTGAGTGGGTAATATTGAAACGATCGACGGGGGTTTGTGCCCGAAAATAGCTGGATGCCTGATAGAAACCTCAAATGCAAACACTTACTGGGGCACGCAAGATGTTCCTACAGGCGTTATTCAGCCTTCCCGCCCAAATAGCTCCGAGACGGTTCCCGTAGGAAAAATCTAAACCGATCCACGATCACTCCCGGTTCGATCCCGAAAAGCTGAAACGTATGCTCCCCGGCGGCGCGAATCTCCACCGTAGAAGTTAAGAGGCGCACGTTGTTCAAAACACCTTGGGCCCATTCCTCCGAACCGTCTTTGAACAGCAGTTCGGCGCTCTGCGGCTCGTCTTCGTCGATGGCGAAAGCAAAACGAAGCTGCCCGCCTGAAATGGGATGCGTCGGGACGAGCTGGAACTCCACCTTGTATTTGCCGGCCGCAGGGAAATTGATCCGATAGCGAACCGTTGGCGCCTTTTTAGTATCCGCCAGCGGAATACTGGGCGATGAAAACGGCTGCACGGTGATAGCGCCGTGCCCCGTTCGACCCAAACCAGGGACCATCCGCCAGGCACTGCCAGCCGCAGCCACTGCCTCCTCGAATTGTTCAGCTTCACGGACGATCGGCACTCCAGCGTTGGTTTCAATTTGCGACGTGAACGTCGGCATCGTCCAACGGGCAATACGCATCGATTTCCAATCAGCGTCGGCCGGTTCCAACCGCAAAAAGCCTCGCCATTTTCCTCCGGCGTTTGTATTGTTATAGTGGTTAGTGAGAAGTGTCAGCTCGGCGTCAAAAGCCATCGCTTTTGTTTTATCGCCCATCTCACCGTAGAAATAACGCTGGTTGGCCGCAGCGCTGGCGAGAACAGGATACGCGACCGATTCCGTGTAGGCACTCAGCTTGTCTGAAGAAATAAACGCGCGGGCGGCTTCGACTCGCTTGCACAGCGCCTCGAACTGCGCGAGGCGCTCTTCCCTCTCCTGCACCGAAAAAGGACTCGGCCGGGGCGGCTCCTTGGGCAACCACCACTGCAAATGCTCGGGGCGGCGCTGGTAGTTGAGCTGAAAATACGCAGCCATGATCCCGCCGATTTCCTCGGCTCGAGCGGGCCCAAACTCCCGCGCGGCCCATTCGGTGAGAAACGACGGCAGGTTGTTGGCGTTCCACCGATCGATGTTCCAAGCCATCTGCAGGAAAAATTCAATGTCGATTTCAGCTGGTTTAATATCGCCGACATTTAGAATCCAAAGCCTGTCCGCGCCGTAGTCGTAGGCCTTCTTCATTTCCTCCCAGATCAGCGCTGGCGGCGTCGTACACAGCCAGAGGTACGACAACGGCCGTCCCAGATACGAAACGTGGTAATACACGCCAAAACCGCCTGAGCAGCGGCGCTCTTCGGGCGAAGCAAAGTTCCGAATGTAGCCAAAATTGTCATCAGGCCAGACAATCGTCACGTCCTCGGGCACCTTCAAACCTTTGCGGTAAAGATCTAAAACCTCCTTATAGGCACAAAACATCTGCGGCACCTCTTCCGCATGCGGCTTCACGTGTTTTGCAATCATCGCCCGCTGGTCTGCAAAGATTCGCTCCAGCGTCTCGATCCGCTGCGCGTCGGTCTTGGGGCCGATCATATTCGAATCGTGGATTCCACGCATCCCTAACGTGTAGATATTCTCAAACTTCCCGTTCGCGGCAACACGCTCCTCCCAGTATTTGAAAACACCGTCGCGGTTTTCCACGTAATTGTATTTTTCAGCCAGGTCGGTCCACTCCCCGACGTTGTTCCTCAGCATCGGTTCGGCATGAGAAGAACCCATTACGATGCCATAATCTTCGGCGAGCCGCGCGTTTTCCGGAAAGGAATTAAACGGCTTCGTGCATTTGTGCATCGCCGGCCAAAGCGTGTTGGCCTTCAGGCGGAGCAATAGCTCGAAGACCTTGCGGTACACCTTGGGGCCTATTCCTCCTTCCTCGGGCGAAAAGGTCTTTGCCGCCCACGGCTGCAACCCCCAATCCTCGTCGTTGATAAAAATACCACGATACCGAACAGAGGGCGGCCCGAATTTCCGCGTGCCAGCGCTGACGTAAAGCTCGCACTTCTTAACGGGAGCCACATCGGCCCACCAGTGCCAAGGCGAAACACCCATGGCCTGCGAGAGTTCATAAAGACCAAACGCCGTCCCTCGGCGATCGCTCCCCACGATCACCAGCGCTTGTTCGAGCGCGGGAAATGGTTTCTCCACCACTGCGATCAGAAACGTCTCCCACTGACCGCGCACAGTAGAAACGTCTAGTTTTCCACTGCGCACCAACTCATCGATCTCGGCGCTTTTCCCGAGAGTACCCGCCAACACGACCGCAGTGGCATCGCTGGGCAGGCTGTCGCACAGCGTCGGCTTGCGACCGGTGACGCGTTCGAGGTCCTTAGCAAAGTCTTCAGCCACTAAACGCACTACGGTAAAATCATTCGATGAGACGATAATAGGGCTGACGCGATCTTTCCCGGCCAACGGGAAGCTTCCTTCGACAGCTTTGTCAGTTACCCAGCCATCCTGCCGATTTTCCGCAGCCGCGACCACACCCGAGCACCCAACGAAAACCAGATAGCAGAAAACAATACGCCACATAGGAGTAGATGATCGGCCATCATCGGCCGCCCTCCTCCACACGGCGAGCAAAAGACGCTGCAAGCACGCCGAACAGTCAGCCTCAGAATCTTCGCCTTCTCGCGCCACTTGACCGGAACGGGTCGGTCGTGTTGGTTGCCGTCTTCATGGTTCAGTCCAAAGTTCAATCCGACCGCTGCGTCGTACTCGCGTTTAATCCGCACAATCAACTCGCGATCACACGGCAAAATGGCTTCGCGACATTACCGATCGTGGCACCAGATGCCGCCTCGGGAGACGCCGCCGTCACGTCGATCTTTGGCACGCACACCGGTCCTGAAGAACATTTCTCCGTGGAAAGCCAGGGAGCGGCCTACCGCGTATTTTTCTCTCAAATAAATGGTTCGCCAAAAGCGGCCGACGTCGAATTCGTCTCGATCGAAGAGCTGCAACGCGAAACCACGCGCCGTTCTCCGCTGTTGGAGTCCGTGCTCGCCGAGATCGAACCACATCTCATCTCCGTCCCCTACCTGCACCTGAGAGAGAACGATTTTATTTTCAAATTCAGGCCGGACAGCGAACGGAACCGGAAAATTTACGAAGGCGATCCATCCTCGGGCAGTTTGTATCAGTCAAAACTGTGCGAAGCCATCAAGGCGCTGGCGCGCACCCACGAACGAACCGCGACAGATCCGGTGGCCTTGGACTTCGGAGCTGTTCGCTACGTGATTCCCAGCCACTTTGGTTTTTGTTTAGGAGTAAAAAACGCCATCGAACGTGCGTACGAAACGCTGGCCGAAAACCCTGGCCGACGGGTCTTCATGCTCAGCGAACTCATTCACAATCCGTTCGTAAATGCAGACCTCCTTCGACGGGGCCTGCGTTACCTTCAAACGGACAAGGGCGTTCCTTACACGGCCTCCGGGAAAAAAGCGACCGATGCGCCCACCGAACAACTCCTTTGGGACACACTGGTTCCAAATGACATCGTGATTATTCCCGCGTTTGGGGCCACCGACGAGGACAAACGCCGCTTGGTCCGCAAAGGTGTGCCGGTTTATCAATACGACGCCACCTGCATGCTGGTGGAAAAAGTATGGAAAGCCGCACAAGCGTTCGGCGAGGAAGGCTACACCGTCGTCATCCACGGAAAACACGAACACGAGGAAACCAAAGCCACGTTTTCAAATGCGCGGCGCCATGCCCAGGCTGTGATTGTGCGCAATATGGAAGAAGCACGCGCATTGGGTGAAATCATCGCCAGTGACGATCCTTCGGCTAGAGCTAACTTTTATACGCTGTTTGCCGGCAAGCATACCCCCGAATTCGACGTCAATCATCACCTTGAGCGTATCGCGGTGGTGAACCAAACCACGCTTTTGATGAACGAAACGCTGGAGATCCTGCTGCACCTGCGCAGCGTCTTTGCCGCGAAATTCGGTGAAGCCGAAGCCAACCTTCGTGTCGGCGGCGGCGGGAAACGTGACACCCTCTGCTACGCCACCCAGGTAAACCAGGATGCCTTGAGCAGAGCTCTGGCCGGCCCGGTGGACGCGGCTTTTGTTATCGGCGGAAAAAATTCATCGAACACCTACCAACTCTTCAGACTTTGCGAGCAACGCCTCGGGGGCCGCGCCTTCTTCATCCAAGGCGAGAACAACATTCGGTCTTGGGAGCACATTGAGCATTACGTTTTCCCGGCAAAAGGCTGCAAGAGCCACGATAACGACTGCATAGAACTAAGATCTCTCCCCCTGAATACTAAACCGTTAAACATCCTCCTCACGGGCGGTGCGTCCTGCCCGGACGGCATCATTCAGCAAGTGATCTGCCGGATCAACTCGCTCTTCCGCCAAGAGGAGCTCCGCAGCATCGACGACGTGCTCTCCGGGCTAAAAACACAGAAATGCTAATCAGGTGCTCTTCCTAGTGAGCCTCAGCCCAGATAGGCTGAGGTCATGGACCAAACGCCCCGATCAGAAGCGGGTCATGATGCCCATGCGCCATCCGATCGTCTCGCCAAAATCAACCGTCGCCGTCCGACCTGGAATAACTTTGGTTCTGTCGCGAGGATCGACCTGATCGCCAAGCCTGTTTTGATTGTACTTGCGCAGACCTTGGCCCGTCACACCGGCGAAAAAGCCGGTGCGCTCCGTCGCCCAATACTCCGCATTAAATTCAAAATAGTAACCGGGAATGAATTTATGGGTATCGTTTGATTCGGTCAGGTGATATTCGGTCTGGTTGCCTTCCAGATCCACGCGGACTCGGTTTGTGGTGGATCCGTATTCATATTCAGGAAGATCATTCCAAGTATTGTAGAATTCCGTGGCGCGAAACCGTGTTCCCACCCAGGCCAACGCCAATCCGGCGCTTGTACTCACGGACCAACGATCGTTGAAACGATAGCGAAGGGTTGGGCCAAATTGCGCAAAGTAGTAAGCACCCTTTAATTGGTAATTCCCGTGGATCATCACCTCGCCCACGATCGTTGCTGTCCCCCAGTTGACGTCACTGACATCGACTGAAGTCCCTTTCGATTGGTCCCCGCCCGTCGTTACCAAGTTCAGAGTCGCCGAGTCCACGTACTGGTACACTTGGCCGCCGCCGTAGAATTTAAGAAATTTCAGATCGCTCGCATCACCCGGCTGTTGCGTACTGGGATTTCTAAGTTGGCCGCTCTCGTCCACCAATCCGCCGCTAAAAGTCCGGTCCAGCTTATAGACGTCAGTTGTGCGCAGCAGGTAAGCCGGAAAAACTCCCGCGGCTTTAGCATTGATCAGGCCGAATTTGAAACCACCCGTGACGCCCCATTCCAATTTGCCGCGTCGGCCCAAGCGCCGCTCGAAGGACAAATCAAAACCCGTGCTGCCGGAGCTATCTGCCTTTAGGGAAGCACCCGCAGAGATTACTCCGTCAGCGTGCATGCTTACCGATTTACCATCGGCACTGATCTGAGACTTGTTTAGGACCGACCAAGAACGACTCCGGTCTGCATTATAGCCGACGAACTTCAGTGTGCTGGCCCATGTTGGGAGGAGCGTCTGGGTAACGGTACCATCGGGCCCTGGGGTCGTGGTGGTATCAGGCACGTAAACTCCGTTCACCTGGTTATTGGGCGCGGTATAAATCTGAGTGTAAACCGTAACTATGCCGTCCGACCCAAGCACCGATTTCCACGAGCTGCCATTTTCATAGGCCACTCCGGCGGTGAGCGGTTTGCCCAATCCATCTCTTTCGTAAGTGCCCAATGCATCCGCGAGAACGTAGCCGTCGGTGTAACCGTGGCCGACGAAGTTCGCGCTGGTTTTTTTGTAATCTTCCGCGGCAGCAACGCTGGGCTGAGGCATCGAACCCAAATTGCCGAAACGCACCTGCGGACCCTTATTAAGGCGACGCATGCCGACGGACACAGTCGTGTCGAGCGTCGGGATAAATTCGACCGGAATGTCCTCCTCTTTTTCCGGTAGCAGGGCTTTCTCTTCGGCATAAGCCGAGATCACGACCAACGAAATCAAACCGGCCAGGAAAAGGTGGATGCGGAGATGCTTCATGAAACGCGCTGACAAATGCGGGAGGATTAAAGGTTGAATGCAGCTGGATTTGGACGGCTATGGCAAGGGCATAGCGTAACCGAGCATGAGAAGTTCGTTGCCTGGATTCTGTTCGGTCAGGCCGCCGTTGGAAATGTGGATCAACCTCAACATGACCCGATGCTTCCAGGGCATGTTGCGTGAAATTTCACCAAATGTGCAGAATTCCAAATGACTTCCTAAATCCGC
Organism: Nibricoccus sp.; assembly: GCA_047600805.1. GTDB lineage: Bacteria > Verrucomicrobiota > Verrucomicrobiia > Opitutales > Opitutaceae > JADKHC01. The sequence goes on along the minus strand of JASGKG010000001.1, from coordinate 689,194 downwards.
ACCTTGGTGACGTTCATAATAACCAGGCCCCACTCCAAACGTTAATCGCCAGCCGTCTTTTGGAAGAAGCAGCGAATAGAGTATCCCGCCGCCGGCAAAAACGGCACCGTCCGTGGCCCAACTCAGTCCGGCCCAGGGATGAATTTTCGCCCAGTTGCGGGCGAACCGATATTCGACCGACGTCGTGATGTTGTGCTCCGTGTCGAAAAGTCCGGAGATGCCGCTGCTGAAAACCGCTTCGCCAGACGGTGCCTCCACGACCGCGCGCAAACGCGCGAGTGGCAAAACCAACATGGCAATGGAGAGGGCCAGAGCGTATTTCATCTCAACAACGCAGCCCTCTCGAGCGTTCTACTGGCACAAATACGGTGAACACGGTGACGCGATCTGTGGATTAACGACGGGCGACACGGCGCAGCAAACAAACCGCACCCAGACCGACCAGATAAAACCATCCGCCAGCACCACCACCACCGCCGCCGCTCGTCGGCGTAGCGCCCGAACTGGAGCTGGAAGAACTCGACGAGCTGCTGGAGGAACTGCTCGACGAACTGCTGCTGCTGCTGGAAGAGCTGCTTGATGAAGATCCGCCCGAGGATGACGAAGAACTCGAGGAAGAAGAGGAACTCGAACCAACCAATACCGCGAAACCTGTCTGCGAGGTCGTGCTCGCGCCAGCCAAATAAAGGCGCGTACCGTCATTGCTGATCAGAATTTTTTTTGCATAAGCGTCGGTTAGCCCTTCCGCCACAGTGGGCAGATGGAAAGCAGCATCAGAATTAAGAGCGCCATTGGGCGCTAACCGCACGACGCCTGCCACCTGCGTGCCAGCGTAGCCGTCGAAATCACCACCTACCAGGAGGCTCCCGTCACCTTGAACAGTGACCGCCTCCACATTGGGCGCGAGGCCGAGCCACGTGAAGCCGGTGCCAATCGAGAAACTCGTGTCGAGCGTGCCGTCGGACATTAAGCGAGCAATGCCACTGCAAGCGGTTCCATTGTAGCTCGTGAAATAGCCCACCACGACGATGCGCTCTTCTACAGTCGTGCCGGTCGTAAACTTCTGGATCGCAACACCACGAACGTCTCCGTTGAAGCCTGTGCCTACCGTGAAAGTCGTATCGAGCGCGCCGTCGGCCTTCAGACGCATAATTTTCGAGCGCGCCACACCCTCGAACGTAGTGAACGCGCCACCGACGATGAACTTTCCGTCCCTCTGCTTCGCGAGGGCGTAAACGTTGCCGTCGTAGCCGCTACCGCCGTTGAATATAGTATCGAGGGTTCCGTCAGACTGGAGCAACGCGAGATGGTTGCGGGTTGTGCCGGCGTAGTTGGTAAACGCACCGCCGACGAGGATGTGTCCCAAGCTGTCGGTTAGGAGCATCGCATGAACCGGTCCGTTGAAACCGCCCGAGGCGAACCAGTCAGCAATGCTGAGAGGTTCGGGGTCGCTCGGATTCTTTGCATCATTGAGCAAATTGACGTTCGTTCCGGATGCGTTGGTGATCGTCGTCACTCGAGCAACGGTGCCGTCGTCTTTGAACGTCCGAGTAACGGTGGTCGTGGTCGCCTCGCCCGCGGGCACCTCCTTGGTTAACGTCGTCGTGCTCCTCGATGTAGTCGAAGAGCTGCTCTGCGGCCTTCCAGCTGTGTAAGCATCGATGTTGTTGTCGGCGACCAACCGCACAATGTTACCCACGGTGACGCCCTGAATCATGGTGAACGAACCGCCGATGAGAAACGCACCGTCTGGTTGCTGAATCATCGTGTTCACACCTATTCCCGAGGCCCCGGCAGCATAATAAAAGGAGGTATCGAGCTGGCCGTCACTGCCGACCCGGGCGATGAAAAATCGCGGGTGTTCACCCGTAGAATCGGTGACCAACGAGAAAGAACCGCCAACAACGAATTTCCCATCACTCGTCGGAATCACAAAAGCTGTACCGGCCCGCTTCGGTTTGGCATCGGCGGCCGCGTAAGTGTTAGCTGTGCCATTCTGGTTAAGGTGTACAATTCCCGGCGTCGGCTGCTCGTCGAAGGTCACGAAATACCCAGCAGCAACAATCGTGTTGTCGCTCAATGCAACGAGTGCGTAAACGTTGGAGTCGAATCCCGAACCTGTCTTAAACCAGTTAGGGTTCTGATAATTGGTACTTGTGCTGGACGTCGTGGAATCGACGAGAACCTCTCGGTCGGGAGTGCCATCTGCCAAGAGCCGCGTGATCGACTCGCATCCGAGCCCATCGAAGCTGGTGAAGTTGCCGCCGACAAGGATATGCTCTTCACTCGTGGCAGGAGTATAATGGTTGTTGCTGAGCGTCTGAGTCGCGATCGCGTACACGTTGCCGCTCGCACCAGAATAGCCGTTATTGAAAGTTTCGTCCCGCGTACCATTCGCGTTGAGGCGCGTAAGATGTCCTTGGGCCGTGCCGTTGTAGCCCGTGAAGGCACCGCCGGCTAAAATCAGCCCATTCGCCTGGACCGCCAAGCAATAAACCGTGTCGTCGAACGCCGTGCCGGACGGGGCAAAATCAGTGTCCAGTGCGCCCGAGGTCTTCAGCCCCGCGATATGATTTCGCGAAGTTCCGTTGTAGGCTGTGAACGCGCCACCAATGACGATTCGGCCCGCCGTCGAGGCGATCGCGTAGACCGCACCATCGAGATACGTGCTCGTCACGAAATTCGCATCCAACGCGCCCGAGTTCGTGAGGCGAACAAGATAGTTTTGAGTGACCGCAGTGCTGGTGGTTTTGGTAGCACGATTATACTGAGCGCAGGTGGTGAACGCACCGCCGACGTAAATGTCGGTGCCAACCACTTTCACGGCATACACATTACCATTGAACACGGCAGCAAACGTCGGATCGAGGTCACCGTCCGCGTTCAAACGTGCGATATGTGGCGCGGCTTGTCCATTGTAAGACATAAAATCGCCGCCCACCACGATCTTGCCGTTTGCATCGACGTCGATGGCACGCACCGCACCGTCAAAGCCTGCGGCCACCTTATTAAAAACTGACTTATCCACGGCCAGCGTCGTTCCATTTACGAACGCAATTCCGGGCGAAGAAACATTACCGATCTTAGTGAAATCTCCCACCACATAGTAACCCGTCCCCGCCTTGGCGATCGCGCGGATCGCGCCGCGGTGCTCGACGGCTGTTTTGATTGTGCTATCCACCGCGAAGGAAGTTCCCGGGGTGGCATTGTCCCCGGAAATCACCACCGTGTCCGCGGCCGCCGTGACGTCGCGCTTGGTTGAGAACGTCGAAATTGAACCCGCAGAAGCCGCTGAAGCCATGGGCTGAAGAAGGACGTAACTTTGACCAGCGACTGTTAATTCAGCGCGACGAGCGGCCCCCGTGTTTGCAGCGACAGCCACTTCGACTTCGGCATCACCCTGCCCTTTTACCGGACTCAGTGTAACCCAACTGGCAGCGGTTTGCGCCGTCCATTGGCCGGAGGTTTTGACGCCGACCTTGAACGTCGCTCCAGCCGCGCTGACTTCAGTCGTCCCGGAATTAAGGAGTGTCTGAGTTTCCGCACCCGCGGCGTAAATGAAGGACAGGGACACTGCCAATACGATGCTGGCCAAACCACGAAGTGACGCTAAATGCATAGAGAAAAATGAAAAAAGTAGCGGATTATCCGCCGCAGTCCAGAGCGAGTTGACACCCCCATCAAGGAGATTTGCGGTTTTTGGAAAAATTACCGCACATATTTTCGCGACCGTGTCTAACCGCCAAATGGGCGCTTTCGTGTGATGAGCACACACGGGAGCAATTATCCGAGGCTAGCCCGGACAAATTCTGCTCACTCGTTGAACTCGCTCAATTTCTTACGAGCCGCCTTCTCTGCTTCCAACGCAGCAGCGACCTTCGGATCCGTAAGTGCTTCGCGCTCGCGCAGACGACGCTCGCGTATGCGCAAATCTTCCTCGCGTTGCTCCAGCTCGGTTTCTTTTTCCTGCTGGTCCTGAACCTTCTGGAAGAGCTTCGTTTCGCTCTCGTCCAAAAAAGCTTCCCGAGCGCGAAGGTCCTCGCGCTGCTGCTGGAGGGAAATCTGCTGCCGCTCGACTTCCGCTTTCAGCTTTTCCAACGCTTCTTGTTCCTCCTTCGAGAGGTTTCGAGTTTCGCCGGCAGCGGCTTTCTTCTGCTTCGCCGCCTCGAGGAGCGATTCACGGGCTTTCAGCAACGTTTCCATCTCGGCGAGGTTGCGCTCGCGGTCTGCCAACCGCGTTTCAAGGTCCTGCAGGAACCGCTCCCGCTCTTCCAACTTCGTGGCAAGTTGCTTCAAGGATTTTTCCAACTCAGGGAGCGGATTATCCGGACCGCCCGATGCTCCGTCAGACCACGGGTTTCGTGTCGCAGAACGAATCGCCTCGATGGCTTTTTGTGTCTGCGCAGTGGTTTCGGATACTTCGAAGGGAGATCTCAGCGGCCGACGCGGGATGACCAGGGCCTTCTCTGCGGGAGGACGCGGCGGAAACTTGATGACGAGCGGCGGTTGCTGCGGGTTCGACATGGACAACCTTAAATTATCGGCGCATTTCGCCGTTATTTAACCCGGCCGAACAGCTTTGCAAACCAGCCTGGCTTCTTCCTGGGCGAATCCTCGTCCAGCGGCGGAGCGGTCGTACGTGCTGGAGCTGCCGGTGCGAGCATCCGCAGGTAAGGCTTTAGCAAGCCCGAGACCACGGTTTCCAAAATCGGGTTTTTGAGGACCGCAACCACGCGGCTCAGAGGAACGCCGTCATCGATCTGCTGCTGAATGGAAGCGAGGTCGGCTTGGAAAAATTCGATGTATGCGGCAGCCTGCTGCGTCAGCATTTGCTCAATTGCAGAGGTTTCCAAAGTCGAAGCGCTTTCCGCCGCGGCTTTGTCGCTTGTGCCCAATCGCGCGCCGAAACGTAGCGCCAACGCCGCTTGGACTTCGTCCGATTGAGCGCGCACCGCAAGGGCAATACCCTCGAGGAGATGCAGCCCTTTCGAACCGGGTCGGAACGGCATGTACAAGGTCAGCGTCGCCTCGTCGATGTGAGAGAGCGCATTTAAAAAGGCACGGAAGTCGCCGCTCACCACGACGGTTTGAGAAAGATTCTGCGCGAAAAGAGCAAAGTCGCGCAACGTCACCAGGTTCTCCAAGTTGCAGTAGTCGCGGGTCTCGGGCAGAAGGGCCACCAGCGACAGCGGGAAATCCTCAGAAATCCCCAGCTTCGCCATATTCTTGAGAAGCGGGTTGTCTTTGTCCGCCGCCTCCGCCGTTTCTGAAACCATCTGGCCAAACGGATCATCGAACGCCTGCGTCTCGCGCAAGATCGTGATCAACTGCTGCACCCGGCCCGTGTTACCGGCCAGACCCGGCGTGGCGATGAGCTCGTCGTAGGACAGATCGATGTATTTCGAGGGCGTCTCGTCGGCACCCGTGAGCGGCCAATCAGGACCATCGACATTTTGCGCCAAGCTACTGAGCGCAGTGTCGACCATGATCGAGGTCCTGAATGCGCGCCGAACCTTTTCCCACTCTGGGCGAAGCGTCTCGTGGCTTGGTTCGGAACCCGCGGACGTTGGATCAGGATCAGGCATGATGGTGAAATTGACGCTGGATTATACCTCTGGCGTATGGTTCATGATTTCCGCCGCAACCCTCCGATAATCATGGGCAACATTGTCCTCTTGCTGAGCCTCCTGGCCGACAAGCACGACGGGCAGGCCCAACGTGACCGCGCGACGCACCACCATCGCGTCGCGAACCTGGCTCGTGAAAATCTTTGCGCTCTGCGCCACGCGACGAGCCGTCCGAAATTGATTCATGCGAAGCTGCATGCGCATTTTCGGCACCTCGATATCGACGTTCGTCTTGATCGAATTGAAAACCACACCGCGCACCTGCGCCGGCGGTCCCATTTCAACCGTGCGGAAGCTGGCGGAGAGTTGGTGAAATTTGCCGAGCTTTTCGATCAAAAGCGTAAACCCGATCAAACTCAGCGCATCCGGATTTGCCGGCACGTAAACCTCGTTCGAACAGAAGACGCCGCATTGCGAGGCGCGCAAAATATTCGGCGGGCAGTCAAAAAGGATGTAGTCGTAGTTGCTCTCGATTTCCGCGAGTTGTTCTTGAAAAATGGCGTACGCCGGACGTTTAGATTCGGGTTCGTACTCGTTCTCCAAGTCGACGAGATTAAAAGTGGTCGGCACCAGGTCCAGCGAGGGAAGAAGCTTTTCGCCGTTCTTTCCTTCAACCACCGACTTCACAACCAAGTCCCTGATCCGCACAGTACCGGGATTGAAAATCGAAAAAATTGCACCCTCGCCCGAACTGTTGATCTTGTTCCAACGATCCAACTTCAACAACCAGATGCTAGCGTTCGACTGCGTGTCCAAGTCGCACAAAAGCACACGCTGGCCTTCTTTGGCCAGACAAGCCGCCACATTCACGACAAGGGAGGTTTTGCCGACGCCACCCTTGTAATTGATAAAACTAATTTTGCGGGCCATGAAGTGGAGTAACTTTAAGGTACGTTGAGCAAGTGACTTGAATTGTTTATTCGCCGCGTTGTCGCGAGTCAAAAAGCATCGTTGGCGCTTTTCACGGTTTTTTAAGCAGCTTTTTTGCGAAGACAGCCAAGATCATCGGCTTGGGGAGTTTCACCTGCTTGTCACCTGCTCGAAGCCAAATCGTCACCTGTGGGACCTAACCTAAAGCGTGCCATTTAAAGTCCTATGCATTGATGACGAACGAGATGTGACGGATCTCGTCAGCTTTCACCTCGGAAAAGCCGGGTTCGAAGTTATAACGGCATCCAGCGGCCGGGCAGGTTTGGAAGCCATTGGCGCCGGCCCACCCGACTTAATCATCCTCGATTTGATGCTACCGGACATCGACGGCTTCGGGATCTGCGAAATTCTCCGCCGGCAGTCTTCCACGGCGACGCTTCCCATCGTGATTCTTTCCGCTTGGGCGACCACGGATGCTCGCAGTCTCGGGTTGGAGCTCGGAGCCTTAGACTACATTACGAAGCCTTTCAGCCCTAAAAAGCTCGTCGAGCGAGTCGTGCAACTCTTGGCAACACGCATGTCCGCTTGAATTGGCGCAAGCAATGAGTTTGCTCGCCAGATGGACAAGGCCCTCCTCCGCCAAGCGACTGTCGACAAGCTCCGCGCCGACTTGGAAAACATCTCCCGCGCTGCGCACATGGCTCGTGACGAAGCGACCCACGAAGAGAGCAAGCCGGAAAATCAATACGACATGCACGCCCAGGAGGCTGCCTACCTGGCCGAAGGGCAAGCCCGCCTCGCCGCCGAACTGCAGGACAGCATCGCGATTTTCCAGGGAATGGCACTGCCGGCCTTCGCGGAAACAACGCCGATCGCGCTCGGCGCATGCGTGACCATTGAAACCGCAGGTCGAAAACAAAACTACTTTATAGGTCCAAGGAACGGCGGCATCGAGGTGGAATATGACGGCGCGGCTTTCACCGTGATCACACCGTCGTCCCCGCTCGGAAAGCTTTTGATCGGACGCAGGTGCGGCGAAACAATTTCCACCACAAACGGCGGCCGAACCATTTCACAGCGTATAACTGCGGTGAAATGAGGCGGGCGAGCGCGACGTTTGCCGAAAGTTAAAACGTGGCGTGTTGACGCCGAATCTTCACTTGGACGGCGCCTTTGATCGGCTCATCCGAGATTAGGATGAGATAGCCGCCGCCGCCCGCACCGCTCAGCTTCCAGCCTTTCGCAACGCTGCGGTAGGTTTCGATGAGATCACGAATGTTGTCGGTCAGCATGTGCGGAAACATCGCGACCTGCGCATCAAGCGAAGCCGTGAAGGCCTTGCCAAAACCAGCCGAGTCTTTTTTCACGATCGCCTGCCAGCAAGCGTCAGCGGCATCCGCCAACGCTTTGGCATTTGCCGGTGTGATGTTGGTATCGGCAAGCACGCTGTAACTGGAGGCGCGCGGTCCGAGCGAGACCAGGTAGAGGCGGTTTTCCAGCCAAGTCAGCACCTCTTCGTCGGCACAAGTGTCGATTTTGTACGGCCAGTGGGAACCGTTGTAGTCGAGGCGGTTTAGCCCCGGATACACGATACCAATGGAATCCTGCGAGCCGGCGATTTCCTTCGTGCCCGGAGGATTCTCGTAGGAAAAGAGAATTTTGGCGATTTGTTCTTTGTTCCCTTGAGGAAGCGCCGTGCGCCAAAGTTCGATCGCTTTCGCGCGCGTGCTCGAGGCCATGCCGCTGCGACTGTTAAATTCGTAGGACGGCTCGATGGAAATCGTCAGGACTGGCCCGGAGCAAAATTTCGAGACGAACGGCTGGTCCAGCCAGCCACCGGCGAGGTCGATGCGGAACGGGATGGTGCATTCGTTACGCAGAGCGGTTGTGCTGCGCACCGGCAAACCGCCGTGCGGCAAACGCCGGAGCACGTGGTACTCGATGTCGAGTTCGCGACAGAGCTGCTCTTTGCTCGGCGTGGAACCGTCCTGATTCACGATGAACACGTCCGGCTGGATGTCGCGGATCTCGTTCAAGAAATCCATGATGCCCATGCCGGTATTGATGCGGCATTCCTTCACGCAAGCGAGCGACTCGATCATGTACTTGCGCTCATCTTGCGAATTCACCGGGTAGCGGCCCTTCAGCGAAAACACATTTTCATCGCTGCCAATGCACACGTAGAGGTCGCCGTAGGACGCCGCCTCTTTCATGAAAGCGACGTGGCCGCTGTGCAAAAGATCGAAGCAGCCGGTGACGAAGACTTTTTTAGGCATGGGAAAATGGTATCGCCCTCAAAGGTCTGCGGTTTGCACGGGAGTTGGCAACCCACTTTTCGGTTGTTTTGCTAGGTGCGAAGCAGTTCAGCCGATAGGTCGAACCGTTCGAACCGCTGCCCGAGCCACCAAAAGATCAGGGTGAGTTCGCCCACCAACACGCCACCTGTCGTGACCACGCCCAGAATCGTCGCGAGGACCGTCCACTCGGTGTAGATCCTCAGCACCAAAAACGGCACCGCTCCACACGCGACCGCCGGCAGCAAGGCGATCGCCAAAACCAGCACATAACCGCCAAAAAAGATCAGTCTCTGCCCCACTTTTTCGACACCCGGCCCTTGCTGAGCCGAGGCGGTCACCCAGGCGGGAAAATAAAGTGCTCCGGCATAGTTGATAGTAAACAACAAAGCCGCTACGGGTATAACCAAAGTCCACGCACCAACCAGACTCGTCAACAGCAAAACCGAGTCGATTTCCTCGCCGCGTTGAAGGAACAAAATCGAAAGCATCAAAATGGACAGCATCACCCATTCGAAGACGCAAAGGATCACGATGGACGAAAGCATCTCGCCCAGCACGACCTGCCAGCCCCGCAACGGATATGATTTTGCCAGATCCATTCGCTCGAGCATCAGAGCCAGACCACGCCGCGCCACCATCGGCCCAAACAACAAACCATAAAGACACAAAGCGCCCGAGACCGCCGCGATGCCACCCACGAAGGGACGATAGTCAGGATTGCCGCCTAACCACATGACACCGCCACCGAGGACCGCCCCGATGAGAAACCAATACCGCGGATAATAGGCCGGCCCGGCTGCGATCAGGCCTTTCCATAAAAACGCGATCGAAGGAAAGCCGTCGGGCAGCAATACAAATGGCTCCCGGCGCTTCCGCGCCGGCGTACGACCCGGCCAACGTCCGGCACGCATCGACGCGTAGGCCTCGGCCCGCTTTTCCGCGTTGATGACCGACGCTTCTTCGAATGCCACCGCCGACCGCAACGCCCAGACGTAGTGAAGAACGATGAACAGAACGGCTGGCCAAGCGGTCGCAAAAAAGGCACCGGCACTTTGCGCGAAAAACGGCCGCACCACCCAGCGAAACGGCGTAAGAACCCAGATCAGCGGCGCCGACGACAACGCGGACTTCAAGTAATCGATCAAGGAAATCACATTTTGCAGATCGTTGTTCGATCGCGGTGGCAACGCGCGCTGCATGCCGATCCAAGTCGCACCGAAAAGTGCGAGCAAAAAGCCGCATCCCAAGACACGCCGGCGAAAAGGCGTAATCCCGTATTGAACTATTCGTTCCCGCCAAAAAGAGGCCCCCACAAGATGAAGATTGTACAACGATAAAATGAGGCACCAACCGAGCGTGTGGTAAAGCGTGCTCCCGCTGCGGGAAAACCAGCGGGAAAGTAAAATCATGAACAGCGAGTAAAACACCGATCCGAAGAGGAGCTTGACGAGCTTGTATTGAACCAGCGCTCCCCGGGAAATCGGCGCGGGGAAAAGAAAACCGATTTCCGCCTCCGTGAAATTGAGTGCGGCCCGGCTTTTGGGCAGTATCCACGCCAGCACGACAGCCACGAACAAAACAGCGGCGCCCGCCAGTTCCAAAAAACCTCCGACATGAGTTATCGGCCCCGAGTCGAGCGCGGGAGGCGGCGGCGAATGCCCCGCTTTGCGAAAAATCAGAAAATAGAAATACGCCGCCCCCACAACGACAGCCAAGACGTAGCGCGGGTTTTTAAGCCGGCGCATTCGCTCCAACACTGAGTTCTTGAGCGACGTGAGCTGCAGATAAACCAACGCACGAGTCATGGATTTTCGCGCGGGGTGTCTTGCGACGAGGGCGCCCCTGCGGCCGGCAGCGGAGGCGGTTCTTCTCGTCCCATCACAATTGGCATCGGAGGCGTCGTCGCAGCGGTCACTTTGAAGAAAATATCTTCCAAGCTCGCGTCCGCATGCTCCGCAAAACGCCGGTGCACGTCGTCCATCGAACCATCGGCGACCTTGCGGCCATTTTTCAAAATCAGCACATGGCTGCAGACCTCCTCAAGCAAGCTCAGCAGGTGTGAACTCAAAATCAACGACGCGCCCTCGGCGGCCAAACGTCGCATCGTGTCTTTCATGCCACGAATGCCCGCGGGGTCCAAGCCCGTGAGCGGCTCGTCGAAAAGCACGACTTTGGGTGAGTGCAAAAGCCCACAGGCCAGCGTGAGTTTCTGTTTCATGCCACGCGAAAGCTCCGCGGGCATTGCATTTATTTTGTCTGCTATCGCCAATCGGTCGAGCAGCTCGCGGCCCCGATCCTCAAAATCGCTCACTTGATAGATCCGCGCCGTAAAAACGAGATGCTGCCAGACACTCAGATGATCAAAAAGACGCGGCTCGTCGGGGAAAAAGGCTAGCCGGCGTTTCGTTTCCACCGGGTTCGCGATGAGATCGTACCCGCCGAGCTTTATCGATCCGCGCGTCACGGGAATGATACCGGTGAGGCATCGAAGCGTGGTCGTTTTTCCCGCGCCATTGGGGCCGAGCAAGCCAAGCACTTCTCCGGGTTGAACGGTGAAACTGAGCTCCTTGACGGCGGTAAACTCGCCGTAGCACTTGGTTAAACCGCTTACCTCGATCATTTCAGCGACAGTGGATCTTGTTCGGCACAGCGCAAGCCCCGTCAGAAGACTCACCTGCCTCTCAAGACAATGTACGTTTGTCAGCGTCGAGAGGTTGCTAACGTTATCGACGGCTTCCCCTGCCACTCGGTTGGTTTTCAGTCGTTCTGCAGCTGCAACACTTGGGGTAACACGTAAGTCGCTTGGTAGCGGGCAACTTATCCTTGGAGGCGCGGGTCGGAATTGAACCGACGCATAGAGGTTTTGCAGACCTCGGCCTTACCACTTGGCTACCGCGCCGTGACAAGGAGGGCGCACGTTGAAAGAAAACGAGTCCGCCGGCAAGTACTGAAATTAGATTCTGCGGACCCGCGGCCAAATACAGGCCCCTAAACCGAAATAGCCTTCCCTTGCGGCGGACCTGTTCGCCCACCTCAGCTTTCGATATGCTCGGGCGCACCGGCCAGCATCGCCTCCTCGTGATCCAGCAGGTGCTGAAGTGGCCGGTGTGTATCAGCCGTAATAATATTCTGTCGAAGCAGAGCGGCGATGGCGCGGCGTTCAGCTTGGAGAGCGTGCAGGCGATGCTTGCGAGTTGAGCGACGGCGCACCTGAGCAGCCGCCTGCGTTTCCCCCTGTGCAGTGAGTTCGGCTAGCCGGTGTTCATATTCCGCGATCACCACACCGAGCGCCGCCGTTTCCTCCGGCGATTCGACGGTTTTCTCGATCTCTCGCAAACTCGCCAAACCATGCTCCACCGCATGAATGCGTGCAATGCGGTCTTCCTTCACGCGCATATCGTCAGCACGTAGGCGAAGCTTGCAAATCAGATACTCGAGCGTCGTTCCTTGCACCAGCAATGTCGTGAAGATGACGCCGAGCGAGAGGAAGATCACGATGTCGCGTCCAGGGAACGGAGAACCATTTGCCTGCAAGAGCGGAATCGAAAGCGCTGCGGCCAGCGTGACGCTGCCACGCATGCCAGCCCAACCAGCAGCGAGTAACATTTGCCCCGCAGGCCGCGGCTCCGTCCGCCGCAGACGCGAAGAGATCGCAAATGGCAAATACGCGCCGGGGAAAACCCACATCAACCGCGCCATCATCGCGGTGCCCGAAACTGCGACGACGAACCAAATCAGTTGCGCAGTCGTGTAGTGTTGAGCAACGGCGGCAAGCAACGCGGGGAACTGCAGCCCCAGCAGGATGAACGCGAGTCCATTGAGCCAAAACAAAACGACGGTCCACACCGTCCATGTCGTTTGTCGGGCTTGCACGCTGGTCCGCAGAGGATCTCGCCAACCCGAGTAGAGACCCGACGCGACAACCGCAAGTATACCTGACAGCTCCAGATGCTCTGCCGCCAAATACGCCGCGTAAGGCGTGAGCAACGAGAGTGTGATTTCAATGTATTCGTCGGATCGATCGATGCGTGTAATGAAATCGCGGAGACGTCCAACGCTCCACGCAATCGCGAGTCCCACAGCGAGTCCCGCCAGAGCAATCCAAAGAAAATTCAAAACTGCAGCGCGCAACGAGAACGTGCCCGCGAAGACCGCCGCGAGGGCGAACTTAAATGCGACCAGTCCCGTGGCATCATTCATGAGGCTTTCACCGTTCAAAACCGTCGTTAAGCGAGTCGGCACTTTCAATCGGTGCGTGATCGCACTGACCGCGACCGCATCCGTCGGCGACACCACGGCTCCCAGTGCAAAACCCATCGCCAGAGGTAAACCAGGGATGATCCACCATGCAACAAAACCAACCGCGACCGTCGTGAGCACCACCAGCCCTGTAGCCAGCATCAGAATCGGTCGTTTGGCTGCGATGAAATCGCGCAAAGGCATCGTCCAGCCGTCGGCGAAAAGAAGAGGCGGGACAAAGCACAGGAAAAAGAATCCAGGATCCAGTTCGATCCGCGGAAAACCCGGCACCATCGCAACAATCGCTCCACCCAGCGCAAAGGTGATCGGTTGCGGCCAGGGCAAGCGTCGTCCGATTACGCTCAACCCAGCCAGCATAAGAATCAGTGAAAGCGTTTGCTCAAAAGCGGTCATGAGGGCGGCGTTGTAATCGAGGTTCAGTGATACTGCCCGAATGGCGTTCGGAGTCGTCCGACTTTACCAGGGAATTGAACCAAAAACGTTTCAGCACCGCCTCCTGTGCCGACCGAGGACAGCCCATTCTCCAGCACAAAATGGTGGCGTTATTTTTTGTTCGCACGGGATATCCGCCAAACCGTCCCGTTCGCGTCGTCGGTAACGAGAAGCGCACCATCATGGGCAACGGCAACGCCGACGGGACGTCCCCAGACATGGCCGTCGTCGATGACGAAGCCGGTCAAAAAGTCCTCGTACTCGCCTGTCGGCACGCCGTTCTCCAACTTCACGCGGATCACCTTCGTTCCGGTCCTTTTGGTTCGGTTCCACGAGCCATGGAGCGCCGCGAAGCCGTCACCACGATAGGATTCCGGGAAAGCGCCCGGCCCCGAAATCGTCGGAGGATAAAATGTCATCTGCAGCGACGCCGAGTGAGCCTGCAACAGCACGTCGGGCACAATCGCCTGCCCCTTGAGATCGGTTCGCTCACCTGGATGTCGTGGGTCCTCGTGATCACCCAAGTAATACCACGGCCAACCGTAGTAACCGCCTTCCTTGACCCGCGTGATGTAGTCAGGCACCAGATCGTCGCCCAAACCGTCACGCTCATTAGTCGAGGCCCACAAATCGCCTGTCGCTGGGTGGACGGCAAGGCCCACCGCATTGCGAATGCCTGTAGCAAAAATCTTTAGCGGTTGGCGCCCTTCAGGGTCCGTCACGAGAATATCCGCACGATTCGTCTCGTAACCCCAGGCGGCGCCCTTCCCGTGCGATGCTTCCCAATCGCGGACTTCGGCGGGAGTTTTCTCCGGCAAGCCTTCGCCGACATTTGAACTAGAACCTACTGACACCCACAAACGACGACCGTCCAGCGAGAATGCAATGTCTCTCGTGGTATGTCCGCCCGTCGTTTCAGAGAGGGTCGGGACGACCACTTCGGCGGGCCCACGCGCCACCAAATCGCCGGACCGATACGGAAAACGAACCACAGAATTGAGTGTCGCCACATAGACCCATCGCGGGTTGCCATCTTGAGGATAGAAGGCGATTCCAAAAGGTCCGCTTAGGTGATCGGCAAAGACGGTGTTCTCAGACGGAGATTCCGCTCCATCTCCCGCACGTAAAACCTTGATCCGGTCTAAACGTGTTTCGGCAATAAAAATATCCCCGTTGGGCGCCGTTCGAATGAGACGCGGCCGAGAAAGTCCCGAAGCGAAAAGTTTCACTTTAAAACCTTCCGGGACCGCAAGCGACACGCCTGCGGGCTGCGAAACCGTGCGCGGAGAGTTTCCTGCCGAAGTCGTCGCATAGGGCGCGGGCAACGTTTCCACATGGACTCGATGAAGAACACCGGGTGCATCGTTTTCCCAATCACCAGGATTACGCCCTATCCCCACCGACGTAGATTTATTCGGCGCAGCTCGCGCCGCCATCGGCCGAAGTGTTGCGAGGAACGCAATGACATCCCTGCGATCACTCGCATTCGCCAAGGTTATCGGCATCAGCGTACCCGGCACCATCAAAGCAGGTCCGGCCAAAAATCGGTCGAGGGTCTGGAGATCCCAAGTGATCTGAGCAGAGGCCAACGCCTTCGAGTACGGAAAATCCGGTTCTGAGGCCGCAGCTCGTCCAACGACACCGGCAAGCAGTGGCCCTTGGCCGGTCGGCCGAGCGGTTTCCAGACCAGTGGCGTGGCAAAGCGCACAGTTTTGCAGAAACACCATTTTCCCCCTCGCAGCGTCACCCACCTCGGCCGCCAAAGCTGCGCCGACAGCTAAATTTAAAAGTCCGGCGCCGAAAACGATTAGCGCAAACAACCGGTTGTAGAATCGCATAAAATGCCGCGAACGGCGTTCTAGACTAATGCGGTTCCACCCAATTGCAACGGCGCCTTCCGCTCCCGACAACAGAGCATAAGGATCGGGGCGCATACCATTCCGGAGTCAACCAGTGGCTCAACGCCGCTAACCGCCATCGTTGTCGGCGCAGATAGCTTCGTCTGAAACGGGCAGAAAAACGGTACGCTCCGCTTCTGCCGGATCAGCGAGCAGCCCCTTCGCTCCGCGATCGCCAACAAGCGTTTCCAGCTTCGGCCTCAGGTCCGCAACCAGCGCTACGGGATGACCGCGCCGCCCGAGAAAGGTGGGCACGACGTTTCGCATAGATTTCTGCCGCTCAAATTCACCCGCGATTTGCCGCACGATGTCAGAGCGCATCTTCGGCAGGTCGCCCGGGCTGACCAGCAAGCCACGACATTCCTTTGCAGCCGCCCGAATGCCCGCCGCGAGAGAAAAGCCCATGCCGCCCCGGTATTCGGTTGCGAAAACAAACCTAATCGGCAAACCGGCAAGCGCTTCCTCAACGCGCTCGCTTTCGTGACCTGTGACAACGACGACTTCGCGCAAGCCCGCCTCGCAAAACGCCGTGGCCACGCAACGAACCACCGCATCGCCATCCCTCGCTGGCAAAAGGAGTTTGTTCCGAGGAATTGCCCGTCGCGACAGTCCTGCGGCAAGTATGATTCCGGAAAGGAATGGAAAATCTCCAGCCCCTGAATGTACCTTGGTCATGGTTATGATTGCGCGTTCACCTTCGCCAACGCTCGGACCACGCCTGCCAACATGCCGAGCGCAATCCCGGCCGCGGACGAGGCTCCGAGTCGAAGCCCTGCCGGGCCTTCGATTCGTTTAAGTTCGGAATCAGTCACCCCGTGGCTTTTCAGGCGTTCGACACGGGCAGCGTGAGAACGCTGACTCCCGAGCGCTCCAATGTAGCCAACCTGTGTCTTCAACAACGCCAGAAGCGCAGGATCGTCGATCTTCGGATCGTGTGTAAGGACGAGCGCGGCGTCGCGACGGCTCAGACCGAACGCCGACAGATCATGCGGCCAGGCATTGATCAACTGACGCGGGGCAACCGGGAAGCGTTCAGCGGACGCATAATGTTTTCTTGGGTCGATCACGACGCAACTAAACCCTGAGTTCTGCGCAAGCCCGACCAGGTGAGCGGCGGTGTCGACGGCTCCCACGAGCACGAGCAGCGGAGGCCGAACCATCGTTCTGATGAAAAACGGCTCAGTGGATTTTTCCAACGTGCTCCTCCCCTCTGATTCCAAAAGCGCTCGAGCTCGCTGGATTTCCGCATCGGTGAAAGCTTTCCGGCGGCCAGCAAACTTACCAGCCAGGTCAAAGCCAAAATGTTCATCGCCGCGCGACAAAATCGCTGCGTGGGTGTTCGTGTTCAGCCAAGAACGAACGTGCTCCGCGAGTTCTTTCATTTCAAACGCCGGCATGAACGCGAACCATGGGTCGACGCGAACTTCGACATTTCCTCCGCAGCTCAGGCCGTCTTGCCAAGGCGGAACGCCATCGGGTCCGAAATGGAGCACGCGGTGCTGTTTGCTTTTCAACACTTCTGTCGCCGCAGCCACCACATCGTTGTCGAGGCACCCGGCGCTCACCGAGCCCACGAAGCGTTCACCGGACGCCGAAACCAGCAACGTCGATCCTGGCGCACGCGGCGCGCTTCCTTCAACCGCGGTGACCGTGGCGATGGCGAATGGTTCACCTCGTTCGATCCAAGCCAACAATTGCTCTCGGGAGGCCGACATTCCTCGAATGAAGCCTACATCGATCGAGATGCGAGTGCCTTCTTCACGCGCTCGGGAGTCATCGGAAGATCGAACAGCTGAGCGCCCGTGGCGTCGTAGATCGCGTTGGCGAGTATCGCACCCATCAAAATGATCGCCGGCTCGCCGCCACCACGCGGAGGCGCATCCGGCTCGTCGAGGATGATGGTCTCGATTTTGGGCAACCACGAAAACCGCGGAATCTGATAACTGTCGAAATTAGTGTCACTCAGCGCACCGTTTTTAAAATGAATCTCCTCGGTCAGCGCATAGCCGAGCCCCATGGTGATGCAGCCCTCCATCTGCAGTTTAGCGCCAGCGGGATTGATCACCTGCCCCATCTCTTGCACGCAAAGCACGCGCTTAACCGCCACTTTGCCTTCCTTGTCCACGGCTACTTCGGCAATCGACGCGACGACGGTCCCGGCGTCCGAACCACAAGCTATGCCCCAACCACGACCGCTCCGTCCCACTGCCGGCGTCCAACCCCAGTGCTTGGCGGCTGCTTCCAAAACCCGGCGCAAACGCGGTTCGGTGAGATGACGCAAACGAAATTCGATGGGATCAACGCCAGCCAATTCAGCCAAACGAGAAACGTGCGATTCGCGAGCGAAGGCGTTTGTGCTGCAGCCCGGTGCACGCCATGCGCCGACCGCAAAGGGGTGAATGCCCGCGGGCCCATTAAAGTTCCCCACGCTCTTCACCTGAAAATTCGGAATATCGTACAAAACATCCGAACCACGATCGCCAGCAAAACGAACTTCGTAGTCCCACGCATTGACGCGTCCGTTCGCATCGAGACCAGCGTTCACGTTAACCACGGCAGCGGGCCGCAACGTGTCGTTAAAAAACTCCTCTTCGCGCGTCCACATTACCATCACCGGCCGGCCAGTCGCTTTCGCCAAAATCGCCGCTTCGACGGCCTGGCGATTCGCGGATTTGCCGCCAAAACCACCGCCGAGCGGCGGCGCAATGACACGCACGTCCGTAACGACGAAGCCCAACTCGTTCGCAATTTCCTCGCGCGCGCCAAACGGGTTTTGCGTGCAGGCCCAAACCGTCGCTTTGCTCCCTTCCACGCGAGCAAGCGCCGTGTGCGTTTCCATCGGTGCGTGGGCGACGTAGGCCGTGCGATAGGTCGCGCTCAAGGCGCGGCCAGACTTGGTCTGGGCCACATCTCCGGCGTGAGCCACGACGCGAACCGGAGGCGTCTTCGCCTGCCAAAGGTGCTCGTAGATGTTCTGGTCGTCGAGCGTCGAGGCAGACGGCTCGAACTCAGCCTTAATCTTCGCCAGGGCGTCTTCAGCGACATCCGGCTTGGCATGCAGCACCGCAACCAAACCCGCTTGCTCCACCACAAGAGCTCCATCGATCGCACGCGCCGCCGTCGTATCGACTTTTGTCATACGCGCGCCATGCGCGGGCGGCCGAACGATATAGGCGTAAAGCATTCCGGGCAGCCGCAGATCGCCCGTGTACCGGGTTTTACCGG
This sequence comes from Nibricoccus sp., assembly GCA_047600805.1. Taxonomy (GTDB): domain Bacteria; phylum Verrucomicrobiota; class Verrucomicrobiia; order Opitutales; family Opitutaceae; genus JADKHC01. Next base: position 670,585 of record JASGKG010000001.1, on the reverse strand, counting down.
TGACTTTGTCGGGCGAATCGCGGCGGAGGAGCGGTTTCCCTACGATCTTGTATTCGGATGGTTTTTTCGGCGCGGGTTTGGCGGTAAGGTGACGTTCGATACGTCTCCCTTTGGTCAATTTTCCATAGGAAATCGCACGCGTTGGGTCCGTGGAGTCCACCACACAGCCGTCGCGCGTGATGAGTTGGGACGCGGGGACATTGAGCGCCTCCGCAGCGAGCTCGATCAAAACGGCCCGTGCTTCCGCGGCTGCTGCGCGCATGTGTGGACCAAATTCGCGGGTGGTCAAACTACCCCACGTTCCGGCGTCAAAGGGGCAAAGCTCCGTGTCGCCCATCACGATGTCGACGGCATCAACGGAAACGTCGAGTTCCTCCGCCAACATTTGCGGCAACGATGTGATCGGCCCCTGCCCCATTTCGACTTTTCCGGTCAGGCACGTGACTCGACCATCTTCGCCGATCGCGAGGAAGGCGTTGAAATCCGTCGGAACCTTCGGCCGGGCAAGCATCGGCCGCGCCGCTTCGGAGGTCTCCGCGCCAAACATCTCGCCAGGTCTAAGCATTACACAAACCAACACCCCAGCTCCAAGTCGTTTCAAAAAATCGCGCCGGGACGGCAGGTTCGCGAGTTCGTCAAAAATAGAATTACGCGTTTGCATCGAGCTCATGATTTAGCCCTTTCTTTCATGGCCTGAGCCGCTTCCAAGATCGCTTCGATGATCCGTCCGTGAGCTCCGCAGCGGCAGAGATTTCGGTCCATGCCTGCGACCACCTGCTCGCGCGTCGGGCTGGGATTTCGGTGCAAGAGATCGCAAGCGGTGAGGATCATGCCGGGCGTGCAAAACCCACATTGAAGTGCGTCGTGCGCGATGAACGCTTTTTGCAACGGATGCAATTCTCCGTCCTTCGCCAAACCTTCGATCGTCACAACCTCTTTCCCGTCGACCGAGCCAACCTCGACGTTACACGACCGCACGGCTCGATGATTGACAAGAACGGTGCACGCGCCGCACTGCTCGACACCGCAGCCGTATTTAGGTCCGGTCACTTCTAGATCTGTACGAAGAACCCAGAGTAATGTGCGGCCAGGCTCCGTCTTAATTTGGATCGGCCGACCGTTCAGACGAAATGAAATCGTGTTTTCCATACGTACTGCTTCGCGGGACTGCAATTGAACTGGTGGCGTACACTCTACGCCCACGTCGATAGCGGGCAAAATCCAGAATTTTTCAAACCCTCAACGAGCCATCGCTAGCTGTCCAGTAAGATATCAGCCTGAACCGCATCCCAAGACTTTTAAAAGCGTGAAAGCTCCCGTTCTTCTCGGCACGCACGCGAGGCTTGCAGCGGCAAAGGCAGCGATCGCGCAGCTCCCTTGATGTGCGCAGCGCAAAGCGTGCGCGCAGCGGCATAATTCCAAATCGCCCGCACTGAACCTGCTGCGGCCCTTCTCGAATTTAGCGCGTTATCTTGGTTGCGGTGCGTCTCATATGGGAACGGTTTGAGCGATGGTTAATATTGTTCTCGACCATCGTCCCCGAAAGACCCGGCATCCGATCCATAGTGATATTCGGGCAGGCGCGAATCTTCGAATTCGGATAAATCCAACATTCCCCGTTCTTGTTGAGAAAAACGATCCACATCAAATCGTCATCCTTGCTGTAATCAATCCAACCAATGGCTTCGCCTTCACCATCCGCCGTGATCACGGGTATGGTGGGATTAAGTTGGAGCATATGAGTTTGGGCCATCGCTAAACTACTTGCTCCGGCTTTTCTTACCTCCGCCGCCCGTTTTGTTGACAGTGGCCCACGCTCGAGCCTTCGCCGTCTTTTTCGAGACACCGCGCTTTTCGTAGCTTTTTTCGATGTGGCTGACTTGGCGCTTCTGTTTTCCCGAATAACTACTTTTGTCACCTTTTGGCATAAACAATTTAGACTCTCTGTTTACCAGCGGCCTTTTCAAAAGGGAGTTTACACCGATCCCTTCAGGCCGCTATCGGGCAACCTAGATAGCGGTCCATGCGAGAAGTCCCGAGCATGAACCACCTGCGCTCACTTCACCGCATAAAACCCAGCCTGCATCTGCGCGCGCCAGAAAATCTCCACGCATGAAAAACCCGCCGACTTCAAAACCTCTAGGTGGTCTTCTATTTTGATCGGTTTTAATTCTATGCCGAACCTCGCAATATGCGCCTGAACTTCTGGTTCGGAGCGCCCTTGGCTCTTCTGGTAATCACGCCAACGATCGAGGCCGGTCGTCCGCCCAGCCAGGCTATCGCAGTCGATATTCTCCACTACAACCAGCACACCGCCTGGCTCCAAAATCTCATAACAACTCTGCACCGCGGCGACGCGCCCCGCCGGTTCAAAATAGTGATGACACAGCATGGCCGTAATCACCTGAACACGCAGTCGCGGGGTGATCGACAAAAGCTTTTCACTCCCGACAGGCACAAGAAAGCTCAACCTTTCGTTATCGCCTAGACGAGTCTTTGCCTCTGCCAGCATCGCTGCCGAAGGATCGACAGCGACGAAGCGCGTTCTGGGAAAAGCTGCGAGTGCACGCTCAACAAAGATTCCTGTTCCGCAACCAGTATCCAACCACGTTTCAGGCGAACCCACCGTTGCCCGAACAATATCGAGCGCCTCGGATTGCAACGCGTCGTAGAACGGAATAATCCGCCGGATCTCGGCGTCGTAGCGATTCGCCGGATGCGCGGAGGCGTTGTCACTGGCCATGGCTCTCGTCGGAGTAGGCTCAGCCCTGAGCTTCAATAAAGTTGCGAACGGCATCGACCGTCGCGGGCAGGCGATGTTTGTCGAGGCGTTTCGATTTCAACGCTTCAAGAGCCGGGTGTGTCGATTCCTTGCCAGTGGCCAGCTTGATCACATCCGGGAATTTCGCAGGATGCGCAGTCGAGAGCACAACGCTCGTGCGGTCGTGGGCGAGATCCTTGAAACCGCACGCGGTGTGAGGATCGACGACGTATCCGTATTTCGAATTCACCTGCCGGATAATGTCGGCGATTTCGGCGTCGGTCGTACGCGACGCGGTGAAGGTGTCGCGGTTGAAATTCGAGAACGTGTAACGGCCGGTTTTCTTGAACTCGGCCATGATCGCACGCACGCGCGCCGGATCGCGGTTTTCGGCGAAATAAATGAAGCGTTCGAAGTTCGACGCGACTTGGATATCCATCGACGGCGCGTGGCTGGGATGAACCTCGGAGACCGAATAATCGCCGGTCGTGAAGAGTCGATAGAGAATGTCGTTCTGGTTGGTCGCGACGCGGAAGCCGCCGATCGGCACGCCCATTTTTTGCACGAGCCAGCCGGCGAGGACGTTGCCGAAATTACCCGTAGGTACAACGAACTCGAGCTTCTCGCGCGCTTCGAGCGGGAGGCGCAGCCAAGCGTAAAGATAGTACACGCATTGAGCGAGCACACGGGCGAGGTTGATCGAGTTCACCGCGCTCAGGCGATGACGCGCGCGAAAATCCTGGTCCTCGAAAATGGTTTTGAGAATCGCCTGAGCGTCATCAAAGGTGCCATCGACAGCGATGGCGAAGACGTTGTCCGCGCCAGTGCAGGCCATCTGGCGTTCCTGAAGCGGCGAGACGCGGCCGTCGGGATAAAGAATGAAGATTTTCGCGCGCGCGCGGTCGAGCAGTCCGTGAATGGCCGCCGCGCCAGTGTCGCCCGAGGTCGCGCCTAGTACGGTCAGCGATTCGCTGCGAAGCGCGCACTGATGCTCGTAAAGATTGCCGAGGAGTTGGAGCGCAAAGTCCTTGAACGCGAGTGTCGGGCCGTGGAAGAGCTCAAGCACCCAAGTGTGTTTGTCGAGTTGCTTGAGCGGTGCAATGTCCGGGTGATCGAAGCGCGTGTAGGATTTGTTGACGATCGCGCGAAGTTTTTCCGCGGGAATATCGGTCGCGAAGATTTTAAGAAACTCAAAGCACAGCTCGGGGTAGCTCAGCTTGGCCCACGCTGAGAGCTTGCTGGAAATGTCGGGCAAACGCTCCGGCAGAAACAAACCGCCATCGGGTGCAAGTCCGGTAGCAACGGCGTCGGAGAAACCGAGAGCAGGAGCTTGGCCGCGAGTGGAGATGAATTTCATGATGCGTGGGAGATCGGAGGTCAGAGGTCGGAAGTCGGCTTGGCGCGACCAGAAACACTTTTAAGAATAAACGGTTCGGGATTCGCCATCATTGCTCCAAGTCGGCGACCGATGGAAGCAATCTCGGAACGAAAGCCGTCGAATATTTTTCGGTCGATATACTCGTGCTTAACCGCACAGGCCAGCCAGTGTTCCGTCTCGTGGAGTTCCGTATCCGCGTCTGAAAGCTTGCTGAGAAATGGGCAACGTAACGACCTTTGCCCCAGGATTCAGCAATATTAGCACCCACCGAACTTGCAGCACGCCTGAGTTGGTCGGTCAGCGAAAATTTTTCCTCGGCAGGAAATGTCTTCGAGATCTCAAACGCACGTACGCCCAAGCGAAAAGCATCACGATAAACCTCGAGGTCAGAGAAATGCTTTATCAACCCGGCCATGATGGGCGTGATCAGTGGCCGACATCCGACGTCCGACCACCGACTTCCGTTTGCTTATGCTTTATCGAGACCGAAGGCCGTGTGGACCGCGCGGGCGGCTTCGTCGGCCTTGGATTGGGCTATCGCGACGGTGATCTTGATTTCGGACGTGCTGATAAGGTCAATATTCACCCCGGTGTTGGCAAGCGCTTGGAAGAGCGTGGCGGCGACACCGCTGTGCGTCTTCATGCCTACGCCGACCACGGAGAGCTTAGCGACCTGGTCCTGCGCGGAAACAGAGCCGCCGAGTTCTTTGAGAACCGGGTCGAGAGCGCGCGTAGCCTTGGTCACTTCGTTCGTCGGAACCGTGAAGGTGAGATTGGCCACACCGTTGTGTCCGACGTTCTGCACGATCATGTCGACGACGATGTTGGCGTCGCCGAGAGCCTTGAAGACCTTGGCGGCAGAGCCGGGTTTGTCAGCGACGTTGCTAAGGACGACCTTGGACTGGTTTTTGTCTACGGCGACGCCGCGCACGACGACTTTTTCCATGGAGGCGACTTCTTCTTTCACGATGGTTCCTGGGTTGTAATTAAAGGAGGAGCGGACTTCGAAAACGACGTCGTATTTTTTCGCGAATTCGACGGAGCGGTTCTGCATGACCTTCGAGCCGGCGGAGGCGAGCTCAAGCATTTCGTCGTACGAAATTTCTTCGATCTTGCGCGCGGTCTTCACGATGCGCGGATCAGCGGTGTAAACGCCGTCTACGTCGGTGTAAATTTCGCATTTGTCGGCTTTGATCGCACTCGCGATGGCGATGGCAGAAAGGTCGGAGCCGCCGCGACCGAGGGTGGTCGTCTGGCCTTCGGGCGTGATGCCTTGAAAGCCGGCGAGGATGATGACGTTGCCCGCTTTCAGGTCATTCTTCAGTCGCGTTGCATCGATCGAGTGAATGCGTGCTTTCGTGTGGGCCTTGTCGGTCAAGATGCCGGCTTGAGCGCCGGTGTAGCTAATCGCCGGAACACCAATGGCCTGCAGCGCAATCGCTGTCAGGGCGATGGTTTCTTGTTCGCCGACCGCGAGGAGCTGATCCATCTCGCGTTCGCTCGGGAGCGGCGTGATCGCTTCGGCGCGGGCAATGAGCTCGTTGGTCACACCGGAACGAGCCGATACGACAACCACCATTTGGTGGCCGTCGTCGCGGTACGACTTGATGCGCTCGGCGACTTTCTTGATGCGTTCGACGTCACCTACTGAGGTGCCACCATATTTTTGGACGATGAGAGCCATGGACGGAGTCGAACAGTGGAAAGCAAATATCAGCCAGACCGCCAGCGAAATTTAGCAATCTGTTATAGTTAAGTCCGGCCAACCACCCCTACCGCTCGATACGAACTGTACGGCGCCGATTTACTTTCGCCCGTACCGAAGATTGGTGCACGGTGGATAAGTACCTCGAAACGCATCCCAAGAACCAGCCGTCAAGAGGCGAGCCTCTTGTTAGTACTTTAGCAGCAACCGCTTTCCCATGAACGTTTCACCTCTCCGCTTTTGCGCACTTCTCGTTGTCGCATTGCTTCCGCTCAGCCTCCGCTCTGCCAACGACGCCGCGCCCCGCAGTCGCGAGTCGTTTAACGCTGGCTGGCATTTCACCAAAGGCGACCCGGCCGGCCTCGGGGACCAACTCGCGTACGCGAAGATCAAGCCGTGGGTCATTGCTACAGGAAATGATTTTCTCAACCCCGGTTACCCCAAACCGGCGCGGCCAACCGAGACCCTTGGCGGAGATGTCCCTTTCGCACAGCCAAACTTTGAGGACCGCGCGTGGCGAAAGCTCGATCTGCCGCACGACTGGGGCATCGAAGGACCGTTCGCACAAGAAAACCCCGGCGAGACGGGCAAGCTGCCGTGGTGGGGCGTCGCGTGGTACCGCAAACACTTCAAAATCGCTGCCGAAGATGCTGGCAAACGAGTCTTCCTAGACGTCGACGGCGCGATGGCGTACGCGACCGTCTGGCTGAACGGGCAATTCGTCGGCGGCTGGCCCTACGGCTACGCTTCGTGGCGGCTCGATCTCACTCCGTACCTGAAATTCGGCACGGAAAACGTAATCGCGATTCGTTTGGACAACCCACCGAACTCGTCGCGGTGGTACCCGGGCGGCGGAATCTATCGCAATGTATGGCTGGTAAAAACGTCGCCTATGCACATCGCGCAATGGGGCACATTCGTGACGACACCGATTGTTTCCAAAGACGCCGCGATCGTCGATCTGCAGGTGACCTTGGAAAACCAAACCACCGAGCCGGTCGAAGTACACGTTTCCACGCTCGTTTTCGCTCTCGGCTCAAGCGGCAACAAAAACGCCGAACCTGCCGCCAGCTCCTACACTGCTGCGCGGGTGCGCATCGCCGCAGGAAGACAGGCACTCGTCGCGCAGACTCTCGCGGTGCCGCAACCGCAGCTTTGGAGCATCCAGAATCCGAATCGCTACGTGGCGGTCACGACGATTTCCCAAAACGGAAAGATCGTCGACCGCTATGAAACGCCTTTCGGTATTCGCACCACCGCGTTCACGGCAGACAAAGGTTTTCTGCTCAACGGCGAGCGCGTGCCGATCCAAGGCGTCTGCCAGCACCACGATCTCGGCGCTCTCGGGTCGGCGATTAACGTCCGCGCGCTCGAACGTCAGCTGGAAATCCTTCGTGAGATGGGCTGCAACGCGATCCGAACCAGTCACAATCCACCCGCGCCGGAGTTGCTCGACCTCTGTGATCGGATGGGCTTCGTCGTGATGGATGAGGCGTTCGACTGCTGGGCAAAGGGCAAAAAGCCAAACGACTACGGACTGCTCTTCCCAGAATGGCACGAAAAAGATCTCCGCGCGATGGTCCGTCGCGACCGCAACCACCCGAGCGTCGTCCTCTGGAGTATCGGCAACGAGATCCGCGAGCAGGGCGAGCCCGAAGGCTGGAAACTCGCATCGCATCTCGCGGGCATCGTGCGTGAAGAAGACCGCACGCGTCCGGTCGGCGCAGCCTTCAACGTCGTCGCTTCCGGTTACAACGGGTTTCAAACGGCCGTCGACGTAACGGGTTTCAACTACAAGCCCGACGAATATCCGAGATTCCGCCAGAGCGCTCCACAACTACCCGTAATCGGCAGTGAAACCTCCTCCTGCATCAGCTCGCGCGGCGAATATTTCTTCCCGGTGAGCGACGACAAGGCGGACGGACGCGCCGATTTCCAGATGAGTAGTTACGACCTTTACGCGCCGCGTTGGGCTTGGCCGCCGGATGTGGAGTTCAAGGGCCTCGATCAGGCGCCGTTTGTCGCAGGCGAGTTTGTCTGGACCGGCTTCGATTATCTCGGAGAGCCCACGCCGTACAACGCCGACTCGACGAACATTCTGAACTTCACCGACCCCGTCCAGCAGGCGCGTGCCGCGAAAGAGCTGGCCGATCTCAAGAGGATCGTCGTGCCGTCGCGCAGTTCGTACTTCGGGATCATCGATCTTGCCGGTTTCAAAAAGGATCGGTTCTACATCTACCAGGCTCGTTGGCGGCCGAATTACCCGATAGCCCACATCCTGCCTCACTGGACCTGGCCGGAGCGCGTCGGCGAAATCACGCCGGTGCACGTTTATACCTCCGGCGACGAAGCCGAACTTTTTCTTAATGGACAATCGCTCGGCCGCAAAAAACGCGGTCCGCTCGAATATCGTTTCCGCTGGGATGATGTTAAGTACGCGCCCGGCGAACTACGGGTCATCGCCTACAAAGAGGGCCGCAAGTGGGCGGAAGACACCGTACGCACCGCCGGTCCTGCCACTCAGCTCAAGTTGAGCGTAGACCGTGCAGTCTTGAAAGCAGATGGCTCCGCCTTGGCCTTCGTGACCGTGACGATCTCCGACCAAAATGGCCAACCCGTGCCCCGCTCTAGGAACCGTGTGCAGTTCTCCGTCTCCGGCCCAGCCGAGATCGTCGCCACCGACAACGGCGATGCAACGAGTTTTGAATCGTTCCAGTCGCATGATCGGAACGCGTACAACGGCCTGGCCCTCGCAATTATTCGCACAAAAGCCAGCGACGCCGGCAAAGTCGTCGTAAAAGCCTCCAGCGATGGTCTCGCTTCCGCAGAACTGCAGTTCCTGACCGAAAAACCCTGAGCCATGAAAAAACTGTTCTTCCTGTTCGCACTGCTCGGCCTCACATCTCTCGCCCCGCTCTGGGGAGCGACCGCACCGGCCCCGCGCACCTCTTACAACTTCAATCCCGGCTGGAAGCTCCTCGTGGGCGATCCTGCGGGCGCTGAGCAAACCGAATTCGACGACCACGCGTGGAAGCCCGTGACGCTGCCGCACGCGTGGAATGAGGACGACGCGTTTTGCAAAGACATCACCGAGCTATCCACCGGGATCGCGTGGTATCGGAAAACGTTTTCGCTGACGCCCGACGTGAGCGGAAAAAAAGTTTTCATCGAGTTCGAGGGCGTACGGCAGGCCGGCGAAATTTTTGTGAACGGCAAGTCCATCGGCCTTCATGAAAACGGCATCAACGCCTTCGGCTTCGACATTACCGAGCTAGTTAAACCCGGCAACAACGCCATCGCCGTCCGCACCGATAATTCCTGGGACTACCGCGAAAAAGCCACCGGGCAAAAATACCAGTGGTCCGACAAAAACTTTAACGCGAACTACGGCGGCCTGCCGAAAAACGTTCGGCTCCACGTCACCGACCGCCTTTATCAAACGCTCCCACTCTACTCCTCGTTCAAGACCACCGGCGTCTATATCTACGGCACCGATTTCGATGTTCCGAAACGTACCGCCACGATTACCGCCGAATCGCAGGTCCGAAACGAATACTCAGAACCAAAAACGCTCGTCTACGAAGTCGAGTTGAAGGATCTCGACGGCAAAACTATCGCCACGTTTTCCGCTCCAAAGGTGACGCTCGCGCCCGGCGAGACATCCGTTGTTAAAGCCTCGCAGCGTGTCAGTGGCCTGAACTTTTGGAGCTGGGGATATGGTTACCTTTACACCGTTAACACCACGCTCAAGGTCGACGGACGCCCCGTTGACACGGTGCACACGCGCACGGGCTTCCGCAAAACCGAATTCGCCAACGGCATGATCAAGCTCAACGACCGCGTCATCCAGGTGCACGGTTACGCACAACGCACGTCCAACGAGTGGCCGGCCGTCGGCATGTCGGTTCCGCCGTGGCTCAGCGATTACAGCAACGGCCTCATGGTCGAGAGCAACGGCAACCTTGTGCGCTGGATGCACATCACGCCGTGGAAACAAGACGTCGAGTCGTGCGACCGCGTGGGGCTCATGCAGGCCATGCCCGCCGGCGATTCCGAGGCCGACGTGACGGGTCGACGTTGGGAACAGCGCCTCGAGGTGATGCGCGACTCGATCGTCTACAACCGCAACAACCCGAGCATCATCTTCTACGAATCAGGCAATCGCGGCGTGAGCGAGGAGCACATGAAGGAAATGAAAGCGTTGCGCGATCAGTTCGATCCTCACGGCGGTCGCGCGTCCGGCAGCCGCGAGATGCTGAGTAAAAACACCATCGCCGAGTACGGCGGCGAGATGCTCTACATCAACAAGAGCGCCCGCATTCCGTTTTGGGCCATGGAATATTCCCGCGACGAGGCGCTGCGGAAATATTGGGACGAACTCACTCCGCCTTACCACAAAAACGGCGACGGTCCGTTGCACAAAGGCCAGGATGCCAGTGCGTACAACCGCAACCAAGACACCTTCGCCATCGAGGACGTTCTCCGGTGGTTCGATTATTGGCGCGAACGGCCCGGCACCGGCAAACGCGTCAGCAGCGGCGGCGTGAACATCGTTTTCTCCGACACCAACACGCACCATCGCGGCGCCGAAAACTTCCGCCGCAGCGGCGAGGTCGACGCGATGCGCATTCCCAAAGACGCTTTCTACGTCCACCAAGTCATGTGGGACGGCTGGGTCGACGTGGAGCAGCCACGCATCCACATCCTCGGCCACTGGAACTACGCGCCGGAGACCACAAAGCCCGTCTACGTCGTCTCGAGCGCCGACAAAGTCGAGCTGTTCCTAAATGGCAAATTGCTCGGTGCCGGACTGCAAAGTGCCCGATTCTTGTTCACCTTCGAAAACGTGAAATGGCAGCCTGGGGAACTTTCAGCCATCGGCTACGACGCTTCGGGAAAGAAACTCTGCGAAACCCGCCTGCACACCGCCGGAGATCCCGCTGCCCTGCGCCTCACCGCGCAGACCGCGCCCGGCGGGCTTCGCGCCGACGCTGCCGATCTCGCGCTCGTGCAGATCGAGGTCGTCGACGCAAACGGCCTCCGTTGTCCCACCGCTCTCGACCTCGTCGAGTTTACCCTCGACGGCCCCGCCGAATGGCGCGGCGGCATTGCTCAAGGACCGAACAACTACATCCTCTCTAAAAAGTTGCCTGTCGAGTGCGGCGTGAATCGGGTGCTCGTTCGCTCCACCACCGAAGCAGGCAAGATTACGATCACCGCCCAAGCCGAAGGTCTCCAATCGGCCAGCCTCACGCTCCAATCGAAGCCCGTGCTCGTGCAGAATGGCTTAAACATGGATTACCCGGCGACCGCACTTTCCTGCCGCCTCGACCGCGGTCCGACCCCTTCCACTCCGTCGTACAAAGAAACGCGTCGCCCTATCACCCTCATCGCCGCAAAAGCCAGCAGCAAGGAAGCCGACGCACCGAAATCCTACGATGATGACGAAACAACTAATTGGACTAGCGAACGTGGCGCCGATGCTTGGATCTCGTACGAGTTTGCGCAGCCAGCCTCTCCGACCGAAGCCTGCCTGAAACTCGCCGGCTGGCGGCAGCGCAGTTATCCGATCCGCCTCACTCTCGACGGAAAGGTCGTGTACGAGGGGGAAACGCCCAAGAGCCTCGGCTACGTGACTCTGCCGCTGAAGCCTGCGACCGGACGCACGCTTAAAATCGAACTACTAGGCAGCTCCAAAGACAAGGACGAGTTTAAGCTTGTCGAGGTGGCGAACCAAGCGATCGCCGACACGGGTGCGAATCGCCTGCCTTCGGGCGTGCTTTCCATTATCGAGGCAGAGTTCTACGAGCCGGTGCGGTAAGCCGCTAACATGTTGTTTGAGACAGAATGAACAAATTGATCCGATTCCGGGTCATTACCATTTCCGCGTTCATTCTGTCCCGACTTCATGACCACTCCCGCTTCCATCCGCCCCTGCAAATCGGCCGACATTCCGGCGATTTTCGAAATCATCAACGACGCCGCCATCGCCTACAAAGGCGTCATCCCTGACGACCGCTGGCACGAGCCGTATATGGCTCGTGCCGCGTTGGAGGAAGAAATCCGTTCGGGTGTTCGCTTCTTCGGCTACGTTGAGAACGAAACGCTTCTCGGCGTCATGGGCATCCAGGACGTGAAGGACGTGACCTTGATTCGCCACGCGTATGTGCGGACCGCAGTCCGGAACCGCGGGATCGGCAGAAAACTTCTTCAGCACCTCCTAACCCTTACGCAACGCCCCGTGCTCATCGGCACTTGGGCTGCAGCGATTTGGGCCATCCGTTTCTACCAAAACCACGCCTTCCGCGTCGTTTCTACCGAAGAGAAAAACGAGCTGCTCAAGAAATACTGGACCGTTCCTGATCGCCAAATTGCCACCTCCGTCGTCCTCGCGGATCACAAGTGGAAAAACGCTTAAGAAAAGAGGCCCGCCACAAACGTAGCGGGCCTGAATTTCAGCGATGAGCTAACCAAGCGAAGTTTCCAAAGGAAAGTCGTGAATCACCGGCATTTCCCGTGTCTTAAGCGCGGATAAAGCTGCTCCAGCCGTTCGTACGCAAAATCCGCCAGCACGCCTTGGCCGGCTGTCGTTGGATGCACGTCATCCCAAAAGAGAAAACTGTCTGGATCTCCAGCCAAGACCTCGAGATACGGATTCGTGGAATCAGCAAACCCAAACTCGGCCGGCGCAGCTGCGATCGCGCGCAGCGTCGTGAACATGCTGAAGACGTCTGCTTGCGGTCCCGGGCAATGACGCGAACCCCGAAGCTTGGCGGCAACGGCGGCATTCAACGTTTCCGTGATTCCCGAAAGCAGCGTGCTGTACCCGCTCGCCAACCCATACGGCGTCAGTCCGATGTCCGCGATGTCGACGACGAGGATATCCCGCGCACCCATTAGCCGGAGACGTTTCACGGCGGTCGAAATATTTCCAGCTACTTGGGCGGCAAAATCCGCCAGAGGCGTCGGCATGCCGGATTCGGCCCAGAGGAAGACATCGTTCGCCCCTGCTTGAACGATATACAGCGCTCTCGGGTCAGCCCGTCCGCCAGCCTCAGCGGCAAACATAACGATTTCATCCTGAAGCCCCGGCAGGCCAGGGATGCCGTACTTGAAACTCACATAACTATCTCGGCCCGTGCAGGCGCCGCCAAACGCATAATTGTCCATCGCCATGCCCAAACGGTCGGCCAAATACTCGACCCAAACTAACCCATTGGAGAAATGCCCATTGACATACGCCGGAGACGGGGGAATGGCGCCTCCCGTGGCAGCAAACAGGTTTCCCGTGTCACTTAGGCTATCGCCAAACACCACGACCTTCGAAAAAGGCGCGTGCTTCGCAGGTTGCCCCGCGTAAGACACCACCGTGAGACACGCCGCAGCTACGAAAAGCATCCGGCGACCTAGGGTAAATGCTGCATTCATCGCTATTGACTTAGCACAACTCTTCGCGAAATTAGGAGCACAATTTGTTTAGGGCATCTGGATTGCAGTTCGGCAGCGGGTATTCCTGCACCTACTTAGGGTAATCATTTGTCCTAAACCTGATTTAGCGCGCAATCCTTGGCACAGCCGATGCTAACCGAAGTGCAACATCAACACTAACGGCTTTCCGCCCCAAGGAGGAAAGGCCGGTTTAACATTAACCGCTAACGGAGATGCACACGAAGACTACACACAGGAGCAGTGTCTACCGGGCACTGCAGCTACTCGGAACATTCGGCCTACAGGGCCTTTTACCTCTCGCGGCCACCGCACAGACTACACCGGCCACGCCTACGCCACCGCTAGAAGACAGCACGCCCATCGTGCTCGACAAGAGCGTCGTCACTGGCTCGCGCATCAAGAACATCGACGAAGCTGGGCCGAATCCAGTCACCGCCTTTAACCGAACCACTATCGAGGCGGCCGGTTTCGCTGATGTCGGCGAAGCTCTGCGAACGCTCCCCATGGTCAGCGGCTCCAACCTTACCCCCGCCGCCTCCAACAACAGTTTCACCCCTGGTGCCTCGACGGTGAACTTGCGCGGCTTAGGCAACAATAACGTTCTCGTGCTGCTTAACGGCCGCCGCGCGGCGCCGCTATCAACGCCCGGCTTCGACGGCCTCCAGACGATGTTCGACTTCAACAGCATTCCGTCTGCCGCAGTCGAATCCATTGAAGTCCTGAAGGACGGTGGTTCGGCTATTTACGGTTCCGACGCTGTTTCAGGCGTCATCAACATCAAGCTTCGCAAAGCGTACAACGGTTTGTCGACTTCCCTTCAGTTCGGCAATACCACTCACACCGACTCACTCGAGCGAAAGTTCTCGTTGATTGCTGGCTCCAGCAAGGGGTCGACGTCGATCGTGGCGACCGTCGACTACACGGACCGGCACTCGATAAAAGATCACGACTACGCTTTTTCCTCTGAAGCGGATACGACCAGTCGGGGCGGTGCCGACCGACGCAGTTACGCTGGTTACCCGGGACTCGTCTACGTGCCCAGCCTGGACGATTATTACACTTTGAAAGCCCCCAAGACGAACCCAGCGCTATCGGACTTCGAGCTAGCGGATGTGAGCCACGGCTCGTACAATTTCCAGACGGTGACGGACCAGATTCCGGAGACTCGGAACTACGGCGTCTACACCCGCCTGACGCAGGACTTCACTCCGTACTTATACGGCTTCCTCGAACTCTCGTTCCGTCGCTCGCAGTCGAAAATCGGCGCCGCACCGTCTCCTGTATTCAACTACAATGAGCATGGCGACGGCCCCAACACGGGCTACCTCAATATTCCAGCGTCGAACCCCAACAACCCGTTTGGTGAAAACCTGGAGGACGAATGGTACGCGCGTCTCGTGCACGCCGGCAATCGCGTCAACGACGTGACGTCGGACACTCCGCGCGGCTTGGTGGGCATAGGCGGCAAGATCGCCGACAGTTCTTGGACCTGGGAAGTAGGTGCGGTTCACACGCGAAATGCGCTTAAGAATCTGAACCACGGCTTCGTGCACGATGACCTTTATCAGCAGGCTCTGAACGGCGTGACCATCAATGGCACGGTGCTTTATGCGAACCCCTTCGGCCCGGAAGATCCAGCGGTCACCGCCTACTATGTTCGCGACAACCCAGAGAGCGGCAAATTTACGCTCCGCACTTACGATTTCAGCGCAACGGGCGACTTATTCGAGCTGCCCGCAGGCCAGCTGGCGCTGGCGTTCGGTGGCGAGGCTAGATCCGAGAAGTTTGAAAGCATCCGCTCGCCTGACAGCACGGCTGGAAATATCATCGGCGGGTCCGAGGGTTCATCGATTCACGGTGACCGAACCGTGCGCGCCGCGTACGCTGAACTGCGCATTCCAATCGTGAAAGGATTGCAGGCGCAGGTCGCCGGCCGGTTTGAGCATTACAGCGATTTCGGTTCCACAACGAAGCCCAAGTACGCCCTCTCCTATCGCCCGACAGATTGGCTGCTCTTGCGAACTTCCTACGGTCAGTCGTTCCTCGCGCCCAATCTCTCCTACCTCTACACCGCTCAGGTTACGCAGTTCTCCGACAACCCGCTGGATGATCCAAAGCGGCCCAACGACGCCGCCCGGCAGATCATAACACGCTCCGGCGGCAACCGGGACCTGCAGCCGGAAAAAACCACCACCTATTACGCCGGTTTCCAGGTCGAGCCGTCCAAAGGCCCCATGAAGGGCTGGGCTGCCGGTGTCGACTGGTTTGAGTTCAAGCAGACCAACTTGATCGCCCGGCTCGGTGAAGACCTCATTCTGGCCAACGAGGATGCTTATCCAGGAAAAGTCGTGCGTAATCCGCCGGCGGCCGGCGAAACCGTCGGTATCATCAACTACATCGTCGATACCTATACCAACATCGACCGCCAGACTTATCGCGGGATCGACTCCGAGCTGAGCTACCAGTTCAAGTCGGCGTACCTTGGCAACCTGCGGTTCAGCGCAGCCGCGACTTATTTGATCGCGCTCAACTACAACAGCGACGACTACGCCAGTTCCTACAACTTTCCCCGCGTCCGCGGGATCTTCTCTGTCGAATGGCACAAGGGAAATTGGTCATCGACCGTGTTCGTGAGCTACATCGGGCGGTTCGACAAATACGAGGAAAAAGGCGCCGTCGGCAAAATTGGCTCACAGACATTGGTTAACCCCCAGATCAGCTATTCCGGATTTTACGGAATCAAAACAACACTGGGCGCGCGCAATGTCTTTGATCGCGATCCGCCGTTCGATCGTCATTCATCGACGGGCTGGGACGCCGATGTTCACAACCCAGGAAAAGCTTTTGTGTACGTGCGGCTGGAAAAGGAATTCTGATCCAACCAAGCTCGCTCATCGCAATAGCTAACAAAAAAGCGACCGGTTTGCCGGTCGCTTTTTTGCTTTTGGGAATTCAAGAACCGCCGCTCAGATGTGGATCGCCTCGCCCGTCGTCGCGGCGGCGGCTTCCATCAGCGCTTCGCCCAGCGTCGGGTGCGCATGGATGGTCTGGTGAATTTCTTCCACGGTCGCCTCAAGGTGAATCGCGAGCCCATATTCAGCGATGAGCTCGGTTGCTTCGGCACCGATGATGTGCGCGCCGTAGATTTCGCCCGTCTTCGCGTCGCTGATGACCTTGACGAACCCTTCGCTATCGGCACCAGCCACGGCCTTGCCGGACGCGGTGAACGGGAATTTGCCGATCTTGTAATCGAGCTTTTTCTCCTTCGCAGCCTTTTCTGTGAGGCCGGTACTGGCAACCTGCGGTTGGCTGTAAGTGCAGCCCGGGAAGCTTTTCACGCGGTGCGGTTTACCGTGGCCGAACATGCCATTGACCGCGCTGACCGCTTCGAAGGTGGCGACGTGAGCGAGCCACGGTGGCCCAATGATGTCACCGGCGCCGTAAATGCCTTTGATGCTCGATTGATAATCCTCGCCGACTTTCAGGTAATTGCGGTCGAGTTCAGGCTTCACCGCGGGCGCGAGCAATCCGTCGAGGTTGGCCTCAACGCCGATCGCGGAGAGCAGCACTTCGGCTTCGACTTCGGTCTTTTGGTCACCTTTGACGAGATCGACTTTCACGCTGTCTTTGCCGACGCGGAAGTTTTCACACTTCGTGCCGGTGTGCGTGACGATACCTTGCTTGTCGAAGGCGCGGTTGAGAGTCTTGGCGACTTCCTCGTCTTCGACCGGTAGAATCTGCGGGAGCATTTCGACCAGCGTCACCTTTGTGCCGAGCGCGTTGAAGAAATAGGCGAACTCCACGCCGATCGCACCCGCGCCGACGATGATGATGGACTTCGGCTGTTTAGTGTTCGCAAGCGCCTCGCGGGAAGTCATCACGCGCACACCGTCGTAGGTGAGCCCCGGGATCTTGCGCATCTTGCAGCCCGTTGCGACGAGGATGGCTTTCGTTTTGAAAAACTTCCCCTTCTGTTCGCCCTCAGTGATCGAAACGAGTCCCGGCGCGTCCACGCGGCCTTTGCCGACGATGTAGTCGACTTTGTATTTCTTGAAAAGGAATTCGATGCCCTTGGCCATCTGGCCGGAAACGCCGCGCGAGCGTTCCACGATTTTCGCGAAATCAAACGTCACGTCTTTCGCGCTGATGCCGAACGTCTCGGCCTTTTTGATCTTTTGGTAGAGCTCGGCGCTCTTGAGCAACGCCTTCGTCGGGATGCAGCCCCAGTTTAAGCAGGTGCCGCCTGCGCGTTCCATTTCGACGCACGCGACTTTCTTGCCCAATTGTCCGGCACGAATGGCGCCTGCGTAGCCCGCAGGTCCGCCGCCAATGACGATGAGATCGTATTCTGTTGTTTCAGCCATGGTGGGAAAAATGACGTTGGTTCAGCAAAGTGCAAACGTCGTCTCAGCCGCTGCCTCGGTCAACGGGAAATCCCGCCGGTAAAAGTATAAGTTTTCCGCCGCCAAAAGGCCATCGACCGCGCGTCAACCTAATGCCCCCGCCAACGCGCCGCCCGCGCGCCACGTCAGATATCGATCACGTCACCCGAGCCCGAGCGACGCGACGGACCACTGCCACCGCCGGAGCGCGGCGGACGATTTCCGCGCAGGAGCTGACTGACGACCATATTCGTGATGCCGACGACCAACGCACCGCCGAGCGCCGGCCAAAAGC
Organism: Nibricoccus sp.; assembly: GCA_047600805.1. Classification (GTDB taxonomy): domain Bacteria; phylum Verrucomicrobiota; class Verrucomicrobiia; order Opitutales; family Opitutaceae; genus JADKHC01. The sequence continues at coordinate 652,615 of JASGKG010000001.1, read as the reverse complement.
CGGCGACGTAAAATCCTTGGACAATCCGCCCCACCAAGTAAAACAAGCCGGCATTGATTAGAATCAGTCCCACACCCAAGCTCAGCACGATGAACGGCAACGTGAAAAATACCAGCAGCGGCTTCAGGATCGCGTTGAAGAACGTAAGCATCAACACGACACAAAGCAGAGTGAACGCTCCATCGCAGCGAATGCCGGGAATGATCTTTGTCGAAAGCGCCACGCCCAAGGCCAACACGGACCAGCGGACGAACATTTGAACGAGCGGATGTCTCATCGAGAACTTCCACTGTCGTACCAAAGCAGCCCGGAGCAATGAAAATTCTTGTCCTTCAAGACTACCTCCGAAGCGGCGGAACCGAGCGCCAATCGATCCTTTTGGCCAACGCTTTCGCGAGAGCGGGGCATTTCGTAGAACTGCTCACGTTCCGACCCGGCGGCGCTTTGTCAAACACCGTGGCCGCAACCGTGGTCTGCACCGCCCTCCAACCGTTTGACACGCGACTCGATTGGTTCGCGCCGCGACTTTATCGGAAAATCCGCACCGCAACTCCCGACGTCATCCTCTGCATGGGCCGAATGGCCAACTGTTACGCGGGCGGCCTACAGGAACGTTTCCCGTCCGCGAACGTGATCGCCACTATGCGCACCGGCAAGAAGCTGCCCCGTCTATTCCGACGTTCGCTCGGAATCGTGCGGCACATCGTTGCCAACAGTCACGACGCCCAGAAGACGCTGGAAAAAGAATACGGCGTTCCCGGGGAACGGATTTCAGTCATTCACAACTCGCTCGTTTTCCAAACCGCCCACGCGCCCGACCTGCGCGAAACAACACGCGTCGCACACGGCGCAGGCACTGGCACCAGCGTGTTGCTGTGCGTCGCGATGTTCCGGCCGGAAAAAAAACAACGCGAGCTCGTCGAAATCTGCGCCAAGCTTCCGCCAACGCTCGATTGGCAACTCTGGCTCGCTGGCGACGGATCGGCTCGAAGTGGTTGTGAACGTTTGGCCGCAGAAAGAAAACTCGGTGCGCGCGTGAAATTTCTCGGCTGGCAGCGCGATCCTTCCGCGCTCTACGCCGCCGCCGACATCGCCGTTCACGCGTCGTCGAGCGAAGCACTTTCCAATTTCCTCATTGAAGCGCAAGCGGCCGGTCTGCCGATGATCGCCTACGACGCTCAAGGGATCGCGGAATGCTGCTCGCCAGGCGAAACGGGTTTTGTCATTCCCCGCGGCGACGCCCACGCGTTCTCCTCGAAAATCACCGAGTTGGCCGGCGCTAACGCGACTGAACGCGAACGACGCGCCGAAAAAGCCCGCGCCTACGCCCGCGAGAATTTTGATTACGAAAATCAGGTCGCGCGTTACCTCCAGCTGTTCGCGAAGCTGCGAAAGTAGCGCGGCAAACCCAGAGCCCCTCGCCCTCCTGACAACGTTATGTCAGGAGCCTTTCGCGAAGACGATCCCGCAGTTGAGTTCCGTGCCGTTTCGCGCATCTCTTTTTGCCCCGTGGTTAAATCCGTTTCAGTCTCGCCAAAGCCCGAATGCATCCGCCTCCGCGGCGTCCGCCAGAACAATCTCAAGGGCTTCGATCTCGACCTTCCGCTCGGCAACTACGTCGTCGTCACCGGACTGAGCGGAGCCGGCAAATCGTCGCTCGTTTTCGACACGCTCCATGCCGAGGGCCAGCGCCGTTACGTCGAGACTTTCAGCGCCTACACGCGGCAATTTCTCGAACTACTCAATAAGCCCAAAGTCGACTCGATCGAGAACATCCGCCCGTCGATCGCGATCGAGCAAACCAACACGGTCAAGACCTCGCGCTCCACCGTCGGCACGATGACTGAGCTCACCGACTTTTTTAAAGTCTGGTTCAGCCACGTCGCGGAGTGCTTCGATCCAGAGACGGGCGAGAAAGTCGAAGACGACACCCCGCAGACGATCTGGGAAAAAACCTTCGCCGCTCATAAAGCCGAGACCTTGATCGTCGCTTTCCGCGTCGAAAAACCCGAAAAGCTCTCCTGGACGGAAATCCTCACCAATCTCAAGGGCCAAGGCTACAGCCGCGTCCTGGTGCCTTCGGCAGAACTCCCAACGCTGAACGCCGAACGTTCAACATCCAAGTCAGAACTGGGCAACTTGAGAGCCGTTCGCATCGATGAATTGCTATGCGAATCAGGTCTTTCTGAACTTGGACGTTCGATGTTGGAAGTTCGACGTTCGGCGTTTACCACCCTCTTCGTCGCCCAAGACCGCGTCGCGATCGAATCAGCTAACAAATCACGTTTCCTCGAGGCCACCGAAACCGCCCTGCACTTCGGACATGGCCAAGTGTATCAATTTTCTGGCGACGCCTACGCTCAGGTCGGCCATTTTTCACAGGGACTTCATTCGCCGAAAACCGGCCGCACGTTTCGTCCCGCAACGCCAGCGCTTTTCTCCTTCAACTCGCCGCTCGGCGCCTGCCCGGTCTGTCGCGGTTTTGGCCGTGTGATCGAAATCGACTACCGCCTGGCGATTCCTGACCAATCACTCTCTATCGACCAAGGCGCCATCAAATGCTGGGAAGGCGACGTTTACGGTGAATCGAAAAAGGACCTCCAAACCTTCGCCAAAAGGAAAAAAATCGCGACCAACGTTCCCTTCGCAGCACTCACGCCTGAACAAAAGACTTACGTCATCGATGGGGAACCAGGCTACGGCTCCAACGGAATAGATTGGCCGCGGGCTTGGTACGGTGTGAAAGGTTTCTTCCGCTGGCTGGAAAAGAACACCTACAAAATGCACGTGCGCGTTTTTCTTTCGCGCTTCCGTGCTTACAACCCTTGCCCCGCGTGCAAAGGCCAGCGCCTCCAGCCCGAAGCCCTCTGCTGGAAATGGCAGGGCCGCACCCTTCCCGAGCTTTACCAGCTGCCGATCGGCGAGCTGCTCCAGAACATTTCAAGTTTTCAGATCTCGCATCGAAAGCTCAAAGAAACCGCAACCACCAGCTTTCACCAACGCGATCTCGCCTACGATTCCATCGTCACCCGGCTGCGCTACCTCACACAGGTCGGACTCGAATACCTCACCCTGGACCGTTCCTCCAAGACGCTCTCCGGAGGCGAAGTGGAGCGCGTTAACCTCACCTCCTGTCTCGGCACTTCGCTCGTCGACACGCTTTTCGTCCTCGATGAACCGAGCGTCGGTCTGCACCCGCGCGACATCGATCGCCTGATTGCAATCATCCGAACACTCACCGACGCCGGTAACACGGTCGTGGTGGTGGAACACGACGAGGCGATGATTCGCGCGGCCGACCACGTGATCGAGGTCGGCCCCGAGCCCGGTGGCCGCGGCGGGCATATCGTTTTCGAAGGCAGCGTTGACGAAATGCTTCGGTCAAGGCAGAGCATTACCGGAGCCTATTTCTCCGGCAAACAAACCATCGAGACGCCTGCGATTCGCCGCGAAATTCCAGCGGATCATCCAGCGCTGCGCTTCAAAAACGTTTCGAAGCACAACATCGCGAATCTCTCCTTCGAAATTCCCCTTCAGCGGCTCGTTTGTTTGTCGGGTGTATCTGGTTCCGGGAAGTCGACTTTGCTCGATAACGTCATTTACCAAGGCCTTCTTACGAACCGCCAACAACTCACCGAAGACCCAGCAACGTTCGACGCCGTTGAAAGCGATCTCAACTTCTCCGAAATCGTTCTCGTCGATCAGTCACCGCTGAGCCGCACACCGCGTTCGAACCCGGCACTTTACACCGAAGCCTGGGACTTGATTCGCGAACTCTACGCGCAAACCCCCGCCGCGCAGGAAGCGGGTTTCGGGCCTTCCAGCTTTTCCTTCAACAGCGGCGACGGCCGTTGTGACCATTGCCAAGGGCTCGGCTACGAGCGCGTGGAAATGCAGTTCCTTTCGGACGTGTTCGTCCCCTGCCCCGTTTGCGACGGCGCTCGCTTCAAACCCGAGGTGCTCGCGATCAAGTGGAATGGAAAATCGATCGCCGACCTCCTCGCCACGAGCGTGAGCGACGCGCTGCCGCTGTTTAGAGAATACGCCTCGATTCGCTCGCGCCTCGCGACGCTGGAACTCGTCGGACTTGGCTACCTGACGCTTGGACAACCGCTGAACACTCTCAGCGGCGGTGAATCGCAGCGATTGAAACTGGTTCGACATCTGAGCGCATTCACTGACACGGTAGGGCGAGGCGTCCCTGCCGAGCCACAACTCGGCGCGCTTCTCCTCCTTGACGAACCCACAACCGGCCTCCATCGGCACGACGTCAAACGCCTGCTCTCCGCTTTACACGCTCTCGTTGACCGCGGGCACAGCGTCGTCGTGATCGAGCACAATCTCGACGTCTTGAAATCCGCCGACTGGATCATCGAAATCGGCCCAGAAGCCGGTGCCAACGGCGGCCGCATCGTCGCAGAAGGCACGCCTGAAACCGTCGCGTCGGCTTCCACCGCTACGTCGCCCTTTCTCCGCGAGGTGCTAGGAATGCGCAATGCCGAACCGGACACCGTTGCCGACGCTATTGCCGCGGAAGAACCTGCTCGCTACCTGGCACAGAAAACAAACGGCTCCCCAGCCCTTGAAGTCATCGGCGCCCGCGAGAACAACCTCAAAAACCTTTCCGTTACCATCCCGCACCACCAGCTTTCGGTGGTCACCGGAGTGTCGGGTTCGGGTAAATCCACCCTCGCTTTCGATATCGTTTTTGCCGAGGGGCAACGGCGTTTCATGGAATCAATGTCGCCTTATGCGCGGCAATTTGTCGAACAACTCCCCCGCCCCAATATAGATCGTCTCACCGGAATTCCGCCCACCGTCGCCATCGAGCAACGCGTCACGCGCGGTTCGCGCAAATCCACCGTCGCCACGATCACCGAGGTGGCGCAATACCTCCGGCTTCTCTATGCCCGGCTGGGCATCCAACATCATCCCGACACCGACAAACCGGTCGAGCCGCTCTCGCTCGGCCAGTTAAAGTCGCTGCTCGGCCGCGTGATGTTCGCCACGCCCGCCGCGAAGAAGGCCAAGCATCTTTATCTTTGCGCTCCGCTCATTCGCGGGCGCAAGGGGCACCACCAGCCCATCGCCACTTGGATCGATAACCAGGGCTACGCGTTAATGCGGGCCGACGGCCGGCTGTTGCGCGCCGATACCTTTGAAAAACTCGACCGCTACAAGGAGCACGACATCGAGGTCGTCATCGGCGATCTTAAAATGGAAGCCAAGCCCGGCTCGGTGCTTGAGCGCGCGCTGGCGGTGGGCAAGGGTTCGTGTTTTCTCCTAACGCCAGGCGGCGAAATCCTGTCGTGGTTTTCCACCACGCGGACCGACATCGATTCCGGCGAATCATTTCCAGAGCTCGACCCAAAGCACTTCTCGTTCAACTCCCCGCGCGGCTGGTGCCCCACGTGCCGCGGACACGGACGAATTTTCCCGTGGATGCTCGAACTAAACGATGACTCTGAGGAAGAAGCCGACGTCGCCGTACGACTGCGCGCCTTCGGCGTGGAAAGCGGCGAAGACGTCAGCGACGATGGCCAGCCTTGCCCGGAATGCCACGGCGAGCGCCTCAACCGCATCGCCCGCGCGGTGAAGCTCCACTTCCGCAGTAAACAAGAACCTCTTTCGCTTCCGCAACTTCTTCGCAGCACACCTGCGCAACTGTTGTCGCATTTGCGAAATCTCCAACTTGACGCCCGAGCCAAACTGATCGTCCAAGATATCATTCCGCAGATCGAAGAACGACTGCGTTTTCTCGATCACGTAGGACTTGGTTACTTGTCGCTCGATCGGCCCACCGAAACGCTCTCCGGTGGCGAAGCGCAACGCATTCGCTTGGCCGCTCAGCTCGGCTCCAATCTTTCCGGCGTTCTTTATGTGCTCGACGAGCCTTCCATCGGCCTTCACGCGCGTGACAACGACCGGTTAATCGAAACGCTCAAAGCGCTACGCGAAAAAGGAAACTCTCTCCTCGTGGTCGAACACGATGACGAACTGATGGAGCAGGCTGATCGCATCATCGATCTCGGGCCCGCAGCAGGTGTCCACGGTGGTGAACTACTCGCCATCGGCACGCCCGCGGAAATCAAACGCAGCGACAAATCCCTCACCGGACTTTTCCTCGCGAAGGGCATTCCGCATCCGCTCCGCGGGCAATATCGGCCCATCCAGACGTCAGAGAGCAGAGGTCGGAAATCAGACGCCGTCAAAACGAAGGTTAGTCCGAAACAAAGTCTGACTTCTGACTTCCGACCTCCGACCTCTGGTTTTCTCACGCTTCGCGGCGCTCGACTGCGCAATCTCAAAGGTTTCGATCTGCAGCTTCCGCTGGGTCGTCTCATCATGGTCGCCGGTCCGAGCGGCGCCGGAAAATCGACGTTGTTTCGCGATCTGCTCGATCCTGCAGTCACCTGCGCCATCAAGCTGAACAAGTCGAAACTGAGCGGTCGCGACTTCGTGAAGGAAACGAACTTCGCGGCCGAGTCATCGATTACTTCGAAAAAGACTCAGCCAGAGCCGCCCTTCGACGAGCTTTCAGGAGCGCAGGTTTTCAAATCCGTGATCGAAGTCGATCAATCGCCTATCGGTAAAACACCGCGCTCTACGCCAGCCACCTATCTCGGCATCTTCGACTTGATTCGTCAGTTTTTCGCCTCGCTGCCTGAGTCGAAAATGCGGGGCTACAGCGCGTCGCGTTTTTCGTTCAACACCGCCGGTGGCCGTTGCGAGACGTGCGCAGGCGCCGGTCGCATTAAACTCGAGATGGCTTTCATGCCCGACACGTATTTGCCGTGCGACAACTGCCGCGGCACCCGTTACAGCGCCGATTTGGCCGATATCGTTTGGAAAGAGAAGAACATTGGTCAGGTCCTGCAGCTCACGTTCGAGGAGGCAGCGCAGTTCTTCGATTTTCATTCGCAGCTGTCGCAGGTGTGCCAGCTGATGGTCGATTGCGGCCTCGGTTATCTCACGCTTGGCCAAAGTTCGCCGACGCTCTCCGGCGGCGAAGCGCAACGCCTCAAGCTCGTCACGGAACTTTCGCGCGGTCTTGCGTCCTACAAGGAACGCTCGCGCGGAGTTCAGCCGCAGAACCTATACCTTTTGGAAGAGCCAACGATCGGGCTGCATCTGAGCGATTGTGAGAAACTGATCCGCGTACTACACTCGCTCGTGGATCAAGGCCATACCGTCGTCGTGATCGAGCACCACCTCGATCTGCTCGCCGAAGCCGACTATATCGTGGAACTCGGTCCCGTCGGTGGTCCGGACGGCGGTGAATTGATTTACCAAGGAGATCTCGGCGGCCTGCTCAAAATTAAAGCTTCGCCCACTGCCCCGTATCTGCGTGCTAAAATCGCCCGGAAAAGTTGAAGGGGGCAGTATTTGGTTCGTGTTGACGTAAGGGAAGGAGTGCGGTCTTTTGACCACGCCCGCCCCGTTCATGACTTTCCCCCTTTCCTTCTGTTGGATTGTTAGCGGCATCCTGTTTCTGGTGGGATTGCGTGCTGAGGCGGCGGTCTACGATCTCTCGATCAACGATTCCAGCAACCGGTCTCTTCGACTCAACATCCCAGATTCGCTCTCGGTCGTACGCGGGATTATTATCTACGGAAACGGAGCCAGCGGAGATTCGCGGGCAATGGCGACAGACCCAGAACTGGCGGAGTTCGCCACCTCGATCGGCTTTGCGCTAATGGGGACATCACTCTGGGGTAATTTCTCGACTGCAGACGAGATCACTTTTTTTGAAAACTCCCTCCAAGCGTTCGCGACCACGTCGGGCCATCCCGAACTAGTCAACGCGCCTTGGCTGCCGATCGGTCATTCCAACGGCGGCCAAATGTCGTACGGCCTCAACAGTCTTCGACCGACAAAGGTGATCGCGTTCGTGGTGACAAAGGGGGCCTACTACAACGTCGCCCGTCCTTCCACCGGCGCTTTGGCAACACCGGGCCTCTTAATTGCAGGCGAACTAGACACCGATCTGCGGCGCACAAACATCCGTGATTTGTTTTTCGGCAACCGACCAAACGGCGCTCTTTGGTCTTGGGTCGAGGATCAAGGTACCGATCACGCGATAGGCAACTATCCGGAGCTCTCACTTCCAATCGTGGAGGAGATGGTGCGCGCGCGATATCCGGCCAACGCGTCACCACAATACGGCGCGGTAGCCCTTACTCCTTTACGGGAGATCGACGGCTGGCTGACCGCCCCCTATTCGTACAAGGTCGATCTCGCAACAATTGCGCCTCGCGCGCTCTACACCAACGACAAAGCGACCGCAGGCTGGTTGCCGAACCGGCGCTTAGCCTACCTATTCAGAGCGTTCGCCAGCTACAACAAAGCTTCTTCCACCGCATTCCTGAGCACCGGAGTCGGACCGATCGACTGGGGAACTTCCGTCACCTACACCATCGGCGAACCGACGTCCGCCTGGACCGCGATCGAATTCTACGAGGGAGACCAACTGGTTCGGCAAACGACTCCAGCCAGCAATTCTCCCCTTTCCGTGACACATACGCCCAGCGCTCCGGGATATGCGGTTTACCATGCCGTGGTGACGGTGGCCGGCGGAGTCCGACGTACCACGATCCCGCGCCGCGTCTTCGTAAGAGCGGGCGCGGCGCAGGCACCGTCAGCACCCGAAATCAGTATGCAACCGACTATCGCAACCGCAGGCGAAGCCTCGACCTGCAGTATCTGCGTGGCCGGTTCACCTTTGCCTGCGTGCCAATGGCAACGCCTTCCGAGCGGACTTACCATGTGGCAGACACTGGCTGAGAGCAGCAGCTACAGCGGGGTAAACACAACCACGCTCACAATCGTCACCGCACAGTTCTTTATGTCCGGCGACCAATTTCGTTGCGTTTTAACCAACCCATCAGGCACCACCAACAGTGCGACCGTTTCCCTCCAAGTCGCTCCTTCCAGCTCTTCATCTTCGAGTTCGTCATCCTCATCGAGCAGCAGCAGCTCGTCCAGCGGAGGCTCCAGCTCCAGCAGCGGAGCGTCCGGTGGTAACGGCGGCGGTGCTCTTCACCCGGCGATCTGTGTGCTCCTGCCCGCGCTGCTACTGTTGAGATTTTGCCGTATGATTAGCTTGCGGGAAACCTCCTAGTTCGCTTCGACCTAGCGCGTCATATGCGAATCGAAGCTGACGCGTTGTTCTGGGATCACGATGGCCTACTCGTCGAAACCGAGATGCTGTTCTACTCCATCACACGTGATCTCGTGCAGACCAAAGGCATCGAAATCACGGAAGATCTCTGGAGTTCCGAGTACCTGAGCAAAGCACGCGGCACGACCGCGATCGTCGCCGACTTCGGGCTGCGCGGTGCCGAAGCTGAGGCGATCATTGAAATCAGAAACCGGCGCTACTACGAGCTGCTTGAAGACGCGCCGCCACTCTGCCCCTTCGCGCGCGAAACACTCACTGCGCTGAAGAAACGCTTCCCGATGGCGCTCGTTACCGGCAACAGCCGCCGCGCCATCAACATCGTTCACCGCACCACCTGCCTGCTCTCCATCTTCGACGACATCATCACACAAGACGATTTTCCAAACCCGAAGCCTGCACCCGACTGTTATCTGCTCGCCGCCCGGCGCCTCGGCGCGGAGCCATCCCGCTGCGTGGCCATCGAAGACTCTGAACGCGGTATGAACGCCGCCCTCAGCGCGGGCATGCGCTGCATCGTCGTGCCGAGCGCACTGACCAAGCGTCAGAAATTCGACGGCGCGCTCGCGATTGAGCCGTCGCTCGAACGACTGCCAATGTTCCTCCACCGCCGGCCCGAATAAGCTCGATCACGAACTATTCTTCACCGCCAAATCGTGGGCACGCACGGCGTCTTTCACGATTTTGACCAAATCCGTCAACTGGACCGGCTTAAGCAGATACCGAAACAGCGCGGCCTCATTCACGCTGCGCAGAAGCATCTCGGGCTTCATGTACCCGGTAACAAGTACGCGTTGCATGTGAGGAAACTCCTCGCGGCAACGCACAAGAAAGCTCATGCCGTTTCCTCCCGGCATCAGGTGGTCAGCCACCACGGTTTTGAAGGTTTTCTTGCGTAGCAAAAACTCTGCTTCACGGGCCGAGGTCGCGGTAGAAACATCGAACATTGGACTGAGCGTTTGCGCGAAAACTTCGAGCAAACTGCGTTCGTCGTCCACCAGCAGCACCGGATCCAAAGGGGCAGAGGATGATGCATCAGAACTCATTTGAGCATCGATGCTGTTTCGGGCTCAGGATTTGGCAAATCCAAATGACCATCTGGGTAATTCCCTCCTGGTTTTTAAGTTGCTCGAAAATGGCGAACGCGTTCTCCTTCTCGCCTGGTTATGACGGTCGAAGAACTTCACGCGGCTTTCCGCGAAGGACGTCTCTCACCCGGCGAGGCAGCTCAGCTGACCGCCGCAACGCTGACCGCGCGCAACGCTTCGGGCAACACGCCGCTCCATAGCGCCGCCAAATATGGATCGCTCAACTCGCTCAATCCGAACATCCTCACTCGAGAAAATCTCCTGCTTAAAAACGACTCCGGATACACACCACTGCACCACGCGGCTTTCGGCGGACACCTCGGACAAATACCTCCGGTCATCATTGACCGCGACGCGCTTCTTACTCGAAGCAATCTCGGCTACACTGTTTTTCACATCGCAGCCGGCCAGGGCCATCTCGCCCACATTCCTACGGCGTTGATCACGCCGGAAATTGTCCAAACCAAAACAGACCTCGGCAATACGCTCCTCCACGAAGCGGCCGAGAACGGCACGCTCGATAAGTTTCCTGCCCAATACGTCGCTCCCGATCTTCTCTCTATCGCCAACGCGAGCGGCGAAACCGTTTTCCACGTCGCTGCCTTAAACGGAAATCTCGGGCAAATTCCCACACAGCTTCTCACGCAGGAAGCCCTGTTCTCAAAAACCGGCGCTGGCGACACGGTCATTCACGCCGCCGCGCTCGCAGGTCGGCTCGAGCAGATCCCAGCTTCCATCCTCACGCACGCCAACCTCACGGTCGCGAGCAAGTCCGGCTACACGGTCATTCACGCCGCTGCCGAAACAGGCCAACTCTCCAAAATTCCTGAGGCTGAGCTCACCCGCGATCTCCTCCTGACGCGCAACGACCACGGCGACACCCCACTCCATGCCGCAGCCTTCGAGGGCCACCTTAACCAAATCCCGTTGGCCTTGCTCAACGAACAGACTTTGAACATTCGAAACTACGATGGCGTTACCCCGCTGCGAACCGCAGTCAGCCGTGGGTTCATCGAGCAAATTCCCGTCGCTTTCCGCCCCAAACCTCCTGGCGCCATCAAGCGTTTGATGCAGCGGTTCGGGTTCCGCTAGGTGCGCAAAGAGGACCGACTCAGCACCCAATGCCCCCTTCGCCCACGCATCAACCAAACTGATCGGCAGGGGTAAATCGCAATCCAGAAACTCGGATCAAACGTCGCTCACGAGAAACAGCGACTGATATAATGCAAAAGAGCGCGGTTGGTTGCCGCGCTCCGTTTCTTCACATTTATCGACGAATTTGATTACGGGAGCGACTGAAGCTCAGCCGCTGTCCAGGCGTTGTTGCGGCCAGCTGCAGCGCCCGTGCGAATCTCCTTCACCTTTTCTGGCGTAATGGGTGGAGCGCTATTGCCCCACTCCTGGCGCACATACGTCAAAACGTACGCGATTTTTTCATCGCTGAAATTGTAACCGCCACCAGGCCCCATCGCAGGCATCGTGCTATTGAAATCGGCGCCAGCCACTTTGACGGGACCGGTCAAACCGTGGAGCAGAATGCGAATAACACGCTCTTCACTACCCTGCACCCATTCGGATTTCGCGAGCGGAGGGAACGCCCCTGGGACGCCCATGCCGGTGGGTTGATGGCAGGAGGCACAGACCGAGGAGTAAATCTTTTTGCCCTGCGCAACAGGATCGACCTTGGCTTCGTGTACGTTGGTCGGCGCATTTTTCGGGTCAAACCGCTCGTCGTACACCATCGGGTCGAAGCCGCCGCTGTTGTGCACGAAATAAATAGCCACCATTAAAATCAGTCCGGCGATAAAGCCCAACATGAAGAGCGGCATCGGCAGGTGGCTTTCCGTTGGTTCGGCTTTTTCACGCAACAAAATGGAATGAACCTGCTGAATGCTGTCGTCGGACGCACCAGCTTGTTCGATCTGAGGCGTTGTTTCCTTGGAAGTGGGATCGCTCATTTCTGACCCTCCGGTTTCGGAGCTGGCTTCTTATCAGCCGCGGGCTGTTGCTGACCACCCTCAGGCTTCTTCTGTTCGGCAGAAGCTTCGTGATAAACGTTCTTCGTTTCCGGATATGCGTACGTATCTTTGAGGCTAAGCAAATAAGCGACCAACGCTTCGGCCCTTTGGGTTGGCACCACCTCGTAACCCGCCGCTGGCGTGTGAGGCGCGGGAAGCTTCAGAGCCTTCGGCGAGGGTTCACCGATGATTTTGTGCTTCTCAAACAGGAACGCGAACGGCGGCATGACCGAACCCTTTGAGGTGATCTGCGGATCGAAGAGGTGCAGCATCTGCCAATCGCGCGACGCTTGGCGGGAGCCGATGTTTCGGAGATCGGGGCCCGTGCGCATCGTTCCGAGGAGAACGCGCCCTTCGCGAATGTAATCGCGCGCCACACTCTGCCGATCACCCCAACCGCGCTTGTCGTCTGTGCCGTAACCCGGCCGACGCACTTGCTGCGTGTGGCAGTAGATGCATCCAAGATCCTGATACACCAGCTTGCCTTGGGCAGCGAGGCCGGGCAGTTGCTCCGGGTAGGACTTGTTTTCAGTCTCGTCCACGATGGGCGCGAGCTTCCCGTAGCTGATCTGATTGGAAAGGATCACGCCGGTCCAGGAGAACGCTAGCATGAAGAAGACGCCGAGGAAAATCAGGGGCGCGCGGTTCATCGAGCAACAACCTCCATTTCAGGCGGATTGCGGAAGAGAGTCGGTGCCGTCTTTTGGGTCGTGGGGCGACGGACCAGCATCCATGTGAAGTTCACCGCGAAAGCCAGATGCCCGATCGTGATCAACACGCCGCTGAGCGTGCGGGTCAGAAGGTACTTTTTAATCGCTTCAACAATCGTCAGGAAATTCGGATAAAGGAGGTCCCCTTTTGCGTCGACCGCGTTGAGCATCAGCCCTTGTTCGAGACCGGCGACAGTTAGAGCCGTAACCATGATCATGATACCAATCGCAGTTGCCCAGAAATGCACGCTAATGAGTTTCGCTGACGGCCACTCTTTAAGCAGGATACGCGGAAGGATGTAATAGATGGAGCCAAACATCACCATCGTGAAAAACGCGTACATGCCGTGATGGGCGTGAGCGACGGTGTTCTGCGTGAAGTGCAGGAGTTCCGCCACCTTACGATCCGCCATCAATGAACCAGCCAAGCTGGTGAGTGTGTAGTTGACCGCGCCGAACACGATAAACCGGAGCGTCGGGCTGTATTTCAAGGCCTTAAAGCTACCAACCATCGTCATATGATGATTGATGCCGGTCACAACAACCGGAATGGCCATCATGAAGCTGGCGGCAATACCCGCCGTGATGACCCAGGCCGGAACCGGGCCGCCGACCAGGTGGTGAACGCCAGCCCAATTGTAGAACAGGGCGAGCGACCAGAAGCCCAGCACGGAGAGATAATAGCTGTGGATCGGCTTACCGAGCACCTTGGGGAGGAAGTAATAGACCGCTGCCAAACCAATCGGGGTAAACCAAAGGCCCAGCACGTTGTGGGCAAACCACCAGTTAACCAGAGCCTGCACGGTACCGCGCGCCGGCTGAAGAATGAGCATCACTTGCGCGATTGAATAAATCCAAGGGAACCAGAATAGCGCCGCCATCAGGTACCATTGCGAAACATAGATGTGCTGTGACTTGCCAAAGCGGAACGTGATCATCGCCCAGGCACCGATCAAAGCGTAAGCGACAAAAAGCAACGGCGTGGCGTACGGCGGAATTTCCAGCCACTCGATCGACGTCGAGTCACCAGCGAGAATTCCAATAATTCCGATCGTGACGCCGATGTTCCAGAAAGCGCCGGCCACCATGAGCAGCCCCGAGTGCCGCACGACGCTGCGTGAGAGGCGCGCCATCAGCCAGAGCGCGACGGCAATCGCGGAGTTCATGCTCCAGCCATAAACGACTGAGTTTAGGTGAGCGGTGCGCGCGCGACCAAAGGTCAGCCACTCGTAGTTGCCGAGAAAATCCGGCGTGTGGAGTTTGTACGACGAGATTAGCGCGAAGGCCGTGCCGACAAGAATCCAAAGCACGGCCGAGACAAGGAAGAACAACGCCGGCGCTTTCGTCGAGGCATCGATCTCGCTCAACTCAGCACGCTTGACCAGATCAGGCGAAGTCGTGGGCGCAAACGAAGCAGCGAGGTTGGAGGCAGAAGCCATTGATTTAAACTGTGATGATTAGCGAGCTTTGGGAGCTGGTTTCTTACCGGGAAAAAAATCTGTGGGCTGCCCCACAGGTTCTTTTTCATCAAAAATAGAAAGTGCGCCCTGCTCAAGATCGCGCAGCTGGCCTTTTTTCGAGGACCAGTAAAGCGCATAGACCGCCGAACCCGTCACCAAGACGGCCACAACAAAAGCGATCCCGTAGAAAACCCAGTCCATTCTACTTGGCCGGCGGGCGGTTGATTTCTTCGAGCGTCAACTGCATCGCGCGCTCGATCGGAACGTGGACCACGCCTTTGGATTGATCGACCCAGCCGTAGCTGTTGCCTGCGACTTCTTTCGCGCGAAGTTCGCGTAGAATCGCGGCACGCTCTTCAGGAGTTTTGGTGCCTTGAGCAATCGCCGCAGGACGATTCGGCAAATAAGCAACGACCAAGATGAGGCCGAAGATGACGAACCCGCCGATCACCGCGATGGCCGTGATGAAAAAACCAGATTTGGGAGACGCGTCACTCATGGTGCAGAAGACTTTCGTTGATACGCGGATCGCGGATCGGGATCAGCTTGGCTTTCGGGAAACTCCGCAGGTATGCCCAAAACCAAATGCCGCCCACACCGACCACCGACGCCAAGGTCCAGACGAGATTGAGCGAGAGGAAAGGCAACGGATTACCGCTGTCATGATCTTTTAGTGCAGGAAGAATGTTATAACAAAGATCGATGAAGATCACGCACGGCACCCAGACCGCGATGAACTTGATCTTCGAGTGGATAATTTTGTGCCTGTACGACAGCAAATATAGGAAAGGCACGAGAAAGTGTCCAAAGACCAGCGCGCCAATTCCTACCCACTTCCACTGGTTAGGAGTGCCGTCGGCGTTGATCTCGCGGATGTTGTACCAAAAGGTTTCTTCGGGGACGTTGGCGTTCCAGATCAGGAAATACTGCGAGAACGTCACGTAGGCCCAGAAGACCGTGAACGCGAGCATCAGCTGGCCGATCGAGTGCAGGTGATTCGTGTTGAGAATGCCTTTGTAATCACCCCGATTGTAGAGCCACAGCATGATCAACACACTCAAACAGAGTGCTCCGCGGATGCAGTTTGCGAAGAACCACACGCCGTACATCGTGGAGAACCAGTGGTATTCCAAGCTCTTGATCCAGTAGATAGCGGCAAACGTGAGCGTAAGCGCCGCGATCGGAATGCCCATCGCAGCGGTGACGCGATTCATCCGGGTCCAACGAACGTCGCCATCGGCATCCTGCGAGAAGGAAGCCTTGCGCAAGCGCGCCGACAACCACACCCAAGATGCAAAGAACAGGATCGTGCCGCCGGTGAACATGTTGATGTTCAAAAAGCCGGATTTCTTTGCGTAGAGAATATCGGTTTCGACGGTGCCGTGCCCGTGAAGCTGATGGGCCGGATTCATCCACGGCCAGACGATATCACGCGGACCGAACCAGGAGACCAACAGCAACGGTACAAAAAGCAGCGCAAGCCAGGGGAAGGCGGCGATGCCATGCTCCCATTGGCGGCGGATCACGGTCGACCATGACGCGTCAAAAATGTGATGGATCATCACCATCAGCAGCATGCCAATCGTGATGGCCGTCCAAAACGAGACGCCGACCAGCCAGGAGTGCGCGACGACTTGTGCGTTGTGCGGCACTAACAGGCCGCCAGCAGCGACCGCGATGCCGATTGCACCGATCGTAAGCGCCTTCGTTGCGCCAGGAGCGCCCGGTGCGGGAAGCGAGCGAGGAGCAGTTGCAGCGTGTGAACTCATTTGATGCCTAGCTCCGATTTGTGGTTAGCTTCGACGTCCTCGACACGGCTGTTCTGCGCACGTTGCAGAGCGCGCAAATAGGCAATGACCGCCCACCGGTCCTCAGGAACAAGTTTGTCGCCATACGGAAACATGGTTTTCGCGCCGTTGGTGATTGTATTGAAGATCTGGCCTTCGGGCATGTTGCGGAAGGTGTCGGAATGGAAGTTGGCCGGGGCGCCCCAGCCGTACTGAGTAACGATCCCTTTGCCATCGCCAAGGGCACCGTGGCACGGCGCGCAGTAGATCGTAAAACGCTCACGACCGCGTTCCATGAAACGGGCGTCGACTTTGATCGCGGCCGGGAAACCTTTGGCCCACTCGCCGTTGGCGTCTTTGCCAGCGTAGAGATGGCTGTCTTCGCGCAGGAAGCCGCGCGGGACAACACCCTTCGGCAAGGGCCGGTCGGCACGTCCGTCGGCAAAGAATTTGCTCGGCGCCTGCGGTTTGTACTTGGCCTGATAATTCATTTCCGGGAACGCCCAGTCGGGGAAGACCGACATCGGCGGATGCGTGAATTGGCAACCGCGGAAGCCGAGCAGCGACACGGTAAGCACCGTTAGAAATGCGAGGGTGAAATAGGCGTAGCGCATGGTTATGCCTCCAGCTCCTTGATTTCCTTGCCGCCGGCTTTTTCAAGCAGCGCACGGGTCCGGGCCAGATCAAATTTCGGGTCGCGAGCTTCGATCACGATGAAGAAGCGGTCGTCCATGCCTTCATGGATTTTGTCGTACTTGAGCACCGGATGATAGTGCATCGGCAGGCGGTTCAGGAAGAACATGCCGCCGATCGTCGCGAACGCGGTGAACAGAATCGTCAGCTCGTACGAAACGGGAAACGCGAACATCGGGCTGAAGTACGGTTTGCCGCCGACGATGAGTTTGTAGTCAAAGCCGTTCATGTACCAGATCATGCTCATGCCGGTGCAGAACCCGATGATACCGCCAGCGAGCGAGAACCGCGGGACGATCGAACGTTTGACGCCCATCGCGCGGTCGAGGCCGTGAATCGGGAACGGCGTGACGCAGTCCCAGAATTTGTAGCCGGCATCGCGCACGATTTCAGACGCATGATAAATATCCGGCGCCGTGTGGAAGGTGGCGATCAAGCCATGTGTTGGAGCAGCCATGGTCGGAAATTAGGCGTGTCCTTTCTGCACGACCGGGTCGCCGTGACCCGTGGATTCGGTGGCATGGCCGTGGACGTCGGCTTGCGGCGTGACCGCCTTGAGCTCGGCCATCGGCATGATCGGCAGGAAGCGAATGAACAAAAGGAACAGCACCGAGAAGACGCCGAACGTTCCGAAGAACGTGAAAATTTCCACGATCGACGGGCTGTAGTAGCCCCAGCTCGACGGCAGGAAGTCGCGAGCGAGCGAGGTGACGATGATCACGAAACGCTCGAACCACATGCCGACGTTGACGAAGATCGAGAGCACCCAGACCAACGCGGTGTTGTTGCGAACCGCTTTGAACCAGAAGAACTGCGGCGTGACCACGTTGCAGGAAATCATGATCCAGTAAGCCCAGGCGTAAGGACCAAAAGCGCGGTTGATGAAGGTGAAGCCTTCGTACGGATTCGCACCGTACCACGCGATGAAGAACTCCATCGCGTACGCGTAACCGACCATCGTGCCGGTCGCTAGGGTGATCTTGCACATGCAGTCGATGTGATACTGCGTGATCAGATCCTCGAGTTTGAAGATCGAGCGCAGCGGCAGCATCAACGTGAGCACCATGCCGAAGCCGGAGAAAATAGCGCCGGCCACGAAGTACGGCGGGAAAATCGTCGTGTGCCATCCGGGAATCAGAGAGACGGCAAAGTCGAACGACACGATCGTGTGCACGGAGAGCACGAGCGGCGTCGAAACACCTGCCAGGATCAAATACGCCATTTCGTAATTGCTCCAGTGGCGGTTCGAACCGCGCCAGCCCATCGCGAAGAATCCGTAGAGCGTCGCACGAAGTTTGTTGCCGGCAGCGTAGAAACGGTCGCGAAGAACCGCGAGGTCAGGAATCAGACCGACATACCAGAACAGCACCGAAACCGTACCGTAGGTGGAAACCGCGAACACGTCCCACTCGAGCGGCGAACGGAAGTTTTGCCATATGTAGTTCGAATTCGGAATCGGGAAAAGATACCAGGCGAACCACACGCGACCGACATGGAAGACCGGGAAGATACCCGCGCAAACCACGGCGAAGATCGTCATGGCCTCGGCCGCGCGATTGATCGACGTGCGCCACTTTTGGCGCAGCAAGCACAAGATCGCGGAGATCAACGTACCGGCGTGGCCGATACCGATCCAGAACACGAAGTTGACGATGTCCCACGCCCAGTTGACCGGATTCGCGTGACCCCACACACCGACGCCGGTAGCGACGAGGTAAGTGATGCCCGCAACGGTAAACGAGGCGACGAAGCACGCGACAACAAAGCAGACCCACCACCAGGTGGGCGTCTTGCCTTCGATGATGCCGCAGATCTTGTCGGTGATCCAACCGAAGCTCCGGCCGTGCTCGACAAGCGTCGCGCGCGGAAGCACGGCAGGTTTCACCTCGCTGAGGATCGCCGGAACCGGGTGATCAGAAGATGCCGTGGCCATTAGCTGAGTCCTCCGTTGGTCATGAGTTTATTCAGCATTGCGTGACCGCCTTTTTGGTGTGGGTCCTGATGTTCGGGAGTGTCGTGACCACCCTCCCCGCCTGTCGGGCTTTCGGCGCCATGGCCGTGAGCGCCGGCGCCGGTCGGGTGGTTCTTCTTGTTGTATTCCTGGCGGCTGAAAGGCTGCGCGTAATCCGGCATGGCGGGATTCGGATTGCGGATCTTGCCAGCGTAGGTCGTGCGCGGACGCGTGTTGAGGTAGCCGAGAACGGCGTACTCCTGCTCGCGCTTCTTGGCCTTCGAGACGGCGCTCTCGGGATCGAGAATGTCGCCAAAGACAATGGCGTCGACCGGGCAAACCTGTTGGCAGGCCGTCTTGATCGTACCGTCGGCAATCTTGATCCGATCGGACGCGCCGGCCTTTGCCTTCTGAGCGATCTTGGCCTGCTGGATGCGCTGCACGCAGTAGGTGCACTTTTCCATGACACCGCGCATGCGCACAGTGACGTCGGGGTTCTTAACCATCTTAACCAACTCCGGCATGCCGCTGGGCCCGAGCGGTCCCATGTACAGGCTGTCAAGCTGGCGATTGTTCCAATCGAAGAAGTTAAAGCGCCGCACCTTGTAGGGGCAGTTGTTTGCGCAGTAACGTGTACCAATACAACGGTTGTAGGCCATCGCGTTGATGCCCTCGTCGTCGTGCACCGTGGCGTTAACCGGGCAAACCGTTTCGCACGGCGCCAGTTCGCATTGCACGCAGGCCATCGGCTGAAGCGAAACCTGCGGCGTGCTGAGCGCATCATCGGAATCGCCTGGCAGCTTGCGGTTGCCTTCGCCACCGAACGCCGCGGCGTCCGCTTGGCCATCAGAATAGTAACGGTCGATGCGAATCCAGTGCATCTCACGACCCCGCAGAACCTGGTCCTTGCCAACGATCGGAATATTGTTTTCCGCCTGGCAAGCCACCACGCAGGCGTTACAGCCGATGCAGGTGTTCAGGTCGATGCTCATGCCCCACTGGTGTTCGCCCGTGAGTGCTGGAGTTTCGTAGAGAGAGTTGCCGCGCGGCAAAATCCCCGCGCCCGCGTCGCTGTGAATGCGCTTCGCGTATTGCTCGTCCGTTTCGTTCGGCAGACGCGCGCCTTGCAGGCCAAGAACCGCCGGGCTGTGCGACTCCATGCCGATCTCTTTCACGAAACCGGGATTCTCTTTGTAACCGCCAGTGCCTTCGAAGTTGGCTTCGCGAACGATGTCGCGGCCTTCCATCGACCAGTGCTCCTGGGTGTTGGCGAGTTGGTAAGTTTCGTCCGTGACCACCAGCGTCGCGCCCGTGGCAATGTGCATAGCATTCGTCGCGCGAACCGGATAAGCGCTGAAGCCCTGGCCCTTGCCGACGCGACCAGAAACAGTGCGTCCGTAGCCAAGCGGCAGAACTATCGTGTAATTGGCCAGACCAGGCTGTATATGCAACGGTCCGCGGATTAAACGCCCACCAACACGGAGCTCGGCGATGCGCGCCTGCTCTTTGCCGATTTCGAAGTTGTTCTCTTCGACGCGCGCGACCTGGAGGTTGGCGCCTTTCGGATACACGCCAAGCTCACGGCCGAGTTTCGGGCTTATGAGAATGGCATTGTCCCAGGAAATCTTCGTGATCGGGTCCGGGCATTCTTGCAGCCAGCCGTTGTTGGCGAAACGGCCGTCGTCCATCTTGTGGTCAGCCACGAAACGGACTTCGAGCGCGTCCTTCGAGAGCTTTACCGCTTTGGAAGCGTTGTTGAAAACGGCCGCTGCGGAATCACGAGTGAAGTTAACCGAAACCACTGGGTAGGCGGAATTTTCGAGCAGGCCATCGTGCAGGAACCGGCGGAAAACCTTCTCAGCGTCGACGCCAGCGGTCGTCGTAATCGTGCGATAAACGAGCGAGTACGGATCGGTGGTACTGTCGCCGACGATGCGAGCGAGCACTTCGATTTCGGTCAAACCGCCGAACAGCGGCAAAATCATCGGCTGCACCGGCACGATCGTGCCGTCGACCGTGCGGGCATCGCCCCACGATTCTAGATAGTGAGCGGCGGCAATGTGCGTCGTCGAAGCTGGCTTCACCGAGGAGGTTTCATCGACGTAGTAGCCGTAACGGATCACGTCCGACACCGAGGCTTGCAGCGCGGTCCAGTCGAGATCGGCAGGAGCGTTGTAAGCGGGATTGCCACCGAGGATAACCAACGTCTTGACGGAACCGGCCTTGACCGCGCCAGCGAGATCCTGAATCGAGGCAGCCGAGGGAGCGGTGGCTTCGACGTAGTCGACCGTTTTGCCGATGTTGCCGAGGAACCAGTTGAGTCCGTGAGCAATCACGTGCGCTTCGATCGGCAAGTGCGCGCCAGCCACGACAAGACACTGGCCCTTGTGATCCATCAGATCCTTGGCGCATTCTTCGATCCACTTTTGATTCAGCTCAACGCCTTCGAAATACGGAGCGAGATTCCCGCGAACGCCGGGATTCAGGCGAACCGCGATGGCCGAGGCAAAAGCCACCATGTGGCTGCTCGCAAGACGCATGCGGTGATCGGCCATGCTGCCGGTCAGCGTCATGCTGCTCTCGGCTACATAGAGACGATTCATGTCGTCCTGCTTCGAGGAGACACGACGGCCTTTCGAAAATTCGCGGGCGTAGTACAGGTTGCCGGCTTCGGCCTGAAGGAAATCGGCGTCGATCGACAGAATGCGCTTCGCCTTCGCGAACCGGTAAAGCGGCTTCACGTTGCGACCGAACGCAGCGGCTGCCGCCGCCACCGGCGCTTCGTCCAACACTGGCTCGTACTCCGCCCAGATCGCGTTCGGGAATTTCGCTTTCAGACTCGCGACCAATGCAGCGCGCGTGGGCGAACTCGATTCTTCAGCGAGGAACGCCAAGCCGGCGCCACCAGCGGCACCGAACGTTTTGGCGATAGAAGAAAGTTTATCTTGGATCTCGGCGAGCGCCGCGGCGTTGCCGTTAATCGTGTGTGCAGTCGCGCGATCCGGATCGTAAAGGTCCAGCACCGAAGCCTGAGCGAGCAGCGAACTCGCACTGCCATGCGGCGTGTAGGTCGGGTTGCCTTCGAGCTTGGTCGGACGGCCCTGGTGGGTTTCCGCGAGAAGCGGAATAGCCGACTTGCGCAGCGGCATCGCCGTCGCGAAATAGAGCGGCAGGCCAGGAATGATTTCCTCGACCGATTTTCCGTAAGGAAGGATGTACGACTCCGGACGACGGCAACCAGCTGCCAGGCCCACGCCGCCCAGGGCGAAGGATGCGGCCATCAACTTGAAGAACTTGCGGCGATCGATGCCTTCGAGCGACGAAGCGCCCTCGGGGAATTCGCGCTCGACGTGCTCTTTGAAGCCAGGCGTCTCCGCCAGCTCGTCGAGACTGCGCCAGTATTTGCGACCGGTAAGTTCGGCGTCGGAAGGTGCGGGAGGATGTGCTTTGCGTTTCATCGATGGCAACCTGTGCAGCTTTGCGGAGGCTTAATGTGATTCTTCTTCACGTATTCGGCGGCCCACTCAGTGTGCGGCTTGCCGTCGATCATGGCGGTCTGGGGATCCCAGTTGAGATTCGTCACCAGCTCGGGCGGGCGAACGTTGGCCTGGGGATTGCGATGGCAATCGAGGCAGAAGCCCATGCTGAGAGACTTCGCGTGGTAAACCGTTTCCATCTGATTGATCTGGCCGTGGCAGCTCACGCAGGAAACGCCGCGGCTTACGTGGACGGAGTGGTTAAAGTAAACGTAGTCCGGCACCTGATGAATGCGCACCCACTGAAGGGGCTCGCCGGATTGATAGGCTGCACGGACCGGAGCGAGGAGCGGGCTGTCGGTCTTCACCTGGCTGTGACAGTTCATACACGTCTGCGCGGTCGGCAGGTTCGCCACGCCGGACTTCTCGACGTTCGAGTGGCAGTAGCGGCAGTCGAGCCCGAGCTTGTCGACGTGCAGCGCGTGGCTGTACGGGACCGGTTGGACCGGAGCGTAGCCTACGCGCGTGTACTTCGGAGTCGCATAATAAGTCGTTGCAGCGGTCACCACTCCCGCGAGAACGATCAAAAAGATGATGATCTGGAGCGGAAGGCGGTTCGCCGATTTCGGGAAGATTTTCGACATGGTCGAGTGGACGACGGTTAGCTTCCTGGCGTGGGTCAGACAGAGTTTTGGTCGCGCGCAACAGCTCGCGGTTCAGCGATGATTTTCACGGGCGCACTCGGCGCTGAAGATGAAACGGAGTCGCCCGCGATCGAGCGGGATTTCGCCAGCAACTTGGAACCGAATCCCAAGGCGGCGAACACTCCCAAGAGCTGGGCCAGAAACGTTTTTCGCGAGTTTTGTGGGCTCACAGGGTAAGGAAGTCTAGATTCAGCGTTTAAAGTTTAGTGGTGCAACGAAGTCGCACATAAAAACGATGTAAACCAAATTCTCTAATAGCTTTCTTGATTAAAGGATAATCTACTAGCCGGTCAGCAGGACCAACGATTTCGCTAATCAGAGGACGTTTAGCATTCGCCGAAAGCCTTTCTTATCGACAAAGACCCATTAGTTCAACTGCTCGCCAGAGACCAACCGAGGCGGAATTTGCAACGAAGAACCTCGATAGGGCCCGGGTGCTTGGTTGGTGGGTGCGCGAAATTCTAGAGTGAACACAGATGAAGCACCTCACGCCTTCACGTCGGCAACTTATGCAGCAGATCGGGGTTCTCGGCGTTGCCTTGAGAAGACACGTCAACGGAATCGTCGAACGCAAATAGGGCCGAACGAATCGAGCAAGGCATCAAGCGTCGGTAGCCGACCTCGGAATGAACACCTCACCTATTCTCGCGGCGACAATCGTATCGTGCAGGCCGCTTCAGACGAAGACACCGTCGCGCATCGGACGCACAGAATCACATTTGTTGGCGATTTCCGGGTTGTGGGTGACCAGGACAATCGCCTGACCGTTTTCCTTGGCGAGCCGTGTCAACAAATCGAATACGATCGCCGAGTTCTTCACGTCCAAGTTGCCGGTCGGCTCGTCGGCCAAAATGATCGAAGGCTGATTCGCGAGTGCACGCGCGATCGCCACGCGCTGTTGTTCACCGCCAGAGAGCTGCGTCGCAAGCCGGTGTGTCTCTGGCGCCAAGGCCGACCGCATCGAGGAGCTTCGTGGCACGGTCCTGCATTGCCGCGTGCGACAAACGACCGAGCTTGCGCATGGGCAACATCACATTTTCGAGTGCAGTAAACTCGGGGAGAAGAAAGTGAAACTGGAAAACGAAGCCGATGTGTTCGTTGCGTGTCGCCGTGCGCTGTTCGTCGGTGGCTTCGGCAAGATTTCTCCCACCGATCCAAATCTCACCGCCTTCCGGACGGTCGAGCAGACCCAGCAAGTAAAGCAGCGTGCTTTTGCCACAGCCCGAGGGACCGACGATCGCGGTCACCGTGCCTGCGGTAGCCTGAAAGGAAACTTCGCGCAACACGTGCACCCTGCCCTCGCCTTGACCGAGATAGCGCGTGAGCTTTTCGCAGCGTATCGCCACCTCGCCAGCGCGATGATTGGGAAGAGAAGAAGGTTGTGGCGCGCTGCTCATTGCGAAGCTCCTCGGATAATGTCCGCGGGCTCCATGCGCGCCGCCTTCCGCGCTGGAAACCAGCTGGCAAACGCCACGACGACGCCAGCCATCGCAGCCGCCAGCAAATAATGTCCGACCTGCCACGAGACGACCACGTGATCGGTCGTGAAAATGCCGGTGACCTCTATGGGGACGTGTTCCGTGACCCACGTACTAATCGCCCCAAACCCCCAGCCCAGCACCAAACCGGCCACCAGGACCAAAATCCCCTGCAACATGAAAGTCGCGGCTATATCGCGACGCGTAAAACCCATGGAGCGCAAAATCGCGATTTCCTTGGTTTTCTCCATAACAATCATAGCGAGGGTATTAAACATACCCAGCCCGGAAACCACGATGATGGTTGAAACGGTTATGCCCGCGAGAATGCGGAAGAACGTGAAAACCTGCAGCCAGACCTGCTCGCGCTCCTTCCAGCTCTCCGCTCTGTGATCAGTAATATCACTGATGAGCTCGGCCAACTTAGGAGCGCGGTCTGGGTCGTTGAGGCTGATCTGGAGAAACGTCGCACCGAACGGCCGCTTGAGTAAAGTGCGGGCTTCGCCGAGGTGCATAAAGATGCGCGTCTTGTCGATGTCTCGCACGCCAGTCTGGTAGATTGCGACGACCTTATAGCGCGTCGAAACGCCAGCGTAGGCGATAAGAACAGAATCGCCCAACCGAACCTTCAACCGTTCGGCAAGTACTTTGCCCATCATGACGCCCGACGGCGCTTCGGCGAATTCAGCCGCGCTGCCCAAAATGATTTGTTTGCCCAAATCAGACACGCGGAGGTGATCGTCGAGCCGGATCCCAAAAACCTGCGCCGAATCCTCACGGGTCGCGGACTGCACGATAACATTCCCTCGCACCACTTCGGAAACGCCTCTCACAGCTGGGATATTTTGAATGGCCTCGATTTGTATCCGCGGCTCGTATACTCCTTCGAGGTACTTGCGGTTGCTTTCCGCTTTGACTGTCTCCCCGCTCGATTTGCCGCCGCCGGTCTCAACTTCGATTTCGACGTTGCTGATCTGAACCTTGTCCGAAACTCGGATAGCGCCATCGGCGCCGAGGATTGTTTGGATAAAGAACTCCTGAAATCCGGAGGTGATAGCCTGCGTTAGAATGATGAAGCCCACACCCAGCGCGATTCCGGTCAGGCTCATCGCCATGGCGCGCCTTTTCGCGAGCAGAAACCGTAAGGCTATGCGCAGCGTCGTCGGCATTATTTATTTCGAAGCGGAGACGACCCGCACGCGCTGCCCGTCACGGAAATTCGAAACATCGTCGACGATATAAGCATCGCCTTCGTTCGCACCAGAAAGGATCTCGGCCGACTTTTGGTTAGTGAAGCCTATTTCGACCGGCGTGATTTTCACTCGGCCGTCGCGTACCAGGTAAAGCTTGTTGGCGACCAAACTACGCCGTTCGACCTTGAGGGAGTTTTCCCTCTGGTTGATGGTGATGCTGGCTTCGCCGGTGAGACCTGGCGCGAGTCGTTCTTCTGCGATGTTTAGGCTGAGATAGGCCGTGTAACGCTTGGTGCGCTCGTCTGCGCTGGCGATGACGCTGTCTACTTTACCCGTAAAACGCTCACCATAAAGGCCAAGAAAGTACACTGCCACAGGCAAGCCTGCTCGAACGCCCGAAATGTTTTCTTCGCTAATCTGCGCCTCCACGCGACGCGCACGGGATATCACTTGCGCAAGCACGTGACCGCCGCCGACCAGCATCCCTGGCTCTGCATTCAACTCGATCACCGTACCGTCGGCCGGTGCAATCACCTTCATTTTGTCGCGCGCACGATATTTTTGCTTCAGGGTATTGGCATAGTTCGCGGACGTCTGCTTGTTCGTGATCTCTTCGTTGGCGATTCGATCCTTCAAAACGTCCACCTGTCGTTTGATTTGGTCGAACTCGATCTGCGACAAACGCCCCGTTTCGAACAGCCGGTTGTTCTTTTTGAGGTTTTCTTCAGCGCTGGAGAGTTCGAACCGTGAAGGCGAGCCAAGCTTGAGACGCGCCTCAAAGGCATCGCGCTCGATTTCGATCCTTTCGATTTCCAACTGCAAATCCGTTGGGTCGATTTCGAACAATAGATCTCCCGCTTTCACGTCCTGGCCCTTCTTCACAAGTCTCTTCAGCACACGTCCACCCTGCTCGCTGGAAATAGGCATTGTCGACTCCGGCAACACGACGACGTTGGCTGGAACGGCCTGGATAGCCGTGCCGCGCGTGACGTGCGTCACGGGAGCCTCGGTCAGCACCATGCGATAGCCGAACCAGCCGCCAGTGGCCGCGAGGCCAATTACGCCGAATACAATAGCCTTAGTTTTTGGGCGCATGGGAAAGTGAGTTCTCGGGACGATAGTTAACCGCCGGATCTTTCCCTCGCAGGGAAAGATAGTTCACGATTTGAATATAGTAATCAGCGCGAGCGTTATTGGCGGCCGCTAGGGCGGAGTCGACGTAAGTCTCGTACGTCTCCACCGTCTGCTTCTGAACCACACCCAATTCGTAGTCTTTGCGTGCGGTCTCGACCGAACTTCGAGAGCTTGTCAGGCTTTCGTCGGCGTCCAGCAAGGGCTGGTAATTGAGCCGAAGGTTAGTGAGATTGTTTTTAAGGGATTCGTCGTACTCCTTCATCGATTGGTCGCGAGAACGTTCGAGTTGTCGCATGCGAATACGTGAACTTTGCTTGGCAGCTTTGGTGCTAAAACCGTCGAAAACGGCCCAGTTCACGTTCGCATTTACCCCAACACTGGTCAGCATGTAAGGCCCACCTAGTCCCATCGCCAGATCAGGAGAATGATACCCGCGCGATGCGTTGATACCCACTCCGACGCGAGGCTTCAACCGGGTTGTCGCTATCTCATAGTTTAGCTTTTCCACACGAATGCTGTCGTTCGCATTCTGAATATTTATGGGCGTGTACCCCTCGGCACCCGCCGCAAGCTTTGGAAATATCGGCTTTAGATCGGACTGTATCGTAGGAATTTCTTTTGGAAATGCAGGCATCGGAGTTCCGCGATCCAAACCCGTAAGGTCACAAAAATATTGCCACTGTGCTTCGAAGGCGTTCCGAGAACGCTCCATCTGGAGCTTATGGCTCTTGATTTTGGTTTCCGCTGCACGCGCGACGCTCCCGATCACAAAACCATCCGCAGCCTGCTTCTTCAAAAACTCCCACTCTTCCTCGTAACGGGCTAACGTCGCTTTCTCCATCTCCGCGCTGTTGGAAAGGTTGATCAGTGTGAAATACGAGCGCCGTACCTCGATCGCTAGGTTGCGCCTGATTTCTTCAACATTTCGGGAAGCAATCGCTTTTTGAAGTTGTGCAGACTGGAATCCTTTTTTCAGGGCGCCCCAGTAAAACACCGGCTGGTTTAATCCTGCATTGTACGACAAATCCTGAACCACGCCGTTCTTTGAGCTTTGCGGGCTGATGACGGGAACCCCATTGGTATCGAAGAGCAGCTTGCCGTTCGCGTCCCGAGCTTGGAAGGCGTCGTATTCATACTTATTTTGTGCAACGCCCAAATTCGCCGACAGCGAGGCATACGGCAACATCGGCGACCGCGCCTGCAGTTCGCCGGCTTTCGCCTGATCTAGGTCCAACAAGCTATTCACCACTCGCGAAGACTGCTGCATCGCACGCTGCAAGGCCGCCTGCAAATCGGGTAACTGTCGATCCGGCAGTGTTGCCAATAAGACTCCCTCAGGATCCGCGGCTGTAGGCGGTGTTGCGTTCGTTTGCGCCCGAATCGAGCCCGCCCCTACCATCGTGGCCAGACAGAGAAGCGGAATTGTCCAAAATTGTTTCAAAGGGGTGTTTATACAAATATTCCAAACACCGACTGTAAAGGTTTTGTTCCCCGCTGGACGAAGATCGGCGGGGTGGCTCAACGCACACGGACAGCACGCCTCAAAGCGGTGGAAGAGCCTGTTGAACTTCGCGCTCCCGTGCGACTGGTCTGTGTTCGAATTTCCAGGTGAATTGATTCGCTCCAGCAGACGCGTCTCGGGTGGCCAGAGCTTCCTTCGCAAGCCGTAAGCAAGCGCTATCGAGTTGTTCTTTTTTGTTGTCTCCCGGCCGCTTCCGTCATCGATACACTTCTTTCTTCGTGATCGCTCAACTCACGCCTTTCCTCAGCGGCTTTGCTCGCAAGCGCGAGCTCTGGTGGCAATTCACCGTCCGCGCAGTCGAAGTCCGGCATCGCGGCAGTTACCTCGGCGCGGTCTGGCTGGTGCTCAACCCCCTGTTAATGCTCACGCTGTACGTGACGGTTTTCGGATTCATTTTTGGCAGCCGGTTCACCGATCACGGAGACAAGAAGGATTTCGCGTTGGCCGTGTTTCTCGGGCTCTCGCTTTTCCACGTTCTCTCCGAAACCATCGCGGCCAGCCCGCAGATGATCGTGGGCAATCCCAACTTGGTCAAAAAAGTCGTTTTCCCGCTGGAGGTATTACCTCTCGCGAATGTTGCGGCTTACTGGTTCCATTTTCTTATCAACATCGCGCTGCTGTTCGTGGGCGGACTCTTGATCGCGAAACCGTTGGCGCTGGAAGGCCTGCTTTGGATGCCGCTCATCATCATCCCACACGTGCTGCTCACCATGGGGATCGGATGGCTCGTCGCAGCGATTGGCGTTTTCTTTCGCGACATCAACCAGATTACTCAGATCCTCGCGCAGATCGTCCTTTATGCGAGTGCGATTTTTTATCCAACATCCCGCATTGCCGGCAGCTCTTGGTGGCTGCTCCTGAAATGGAATCCGTTCCTGCACACGGTGGAAATGAGCCGCCAAGTTCTGCTCTGGCACGAAGCCATCAATCTCCGGCATCTCGCGTACACTTGGATCGTAGGCGGAGTCGTTTGCGTGTTCGGCCGGCTCTTCTTCCAAAAAACCAAACACGCCTTCGCCGACGTGATCTGACAATCGATTTTGAATTTGTGCCAATCAGTGTCCATCAGTGGTTAAATGCTCCCTTTGATTTGATGCTCATCCGCGGCAAAAGGACTGGCCGGATTTTTAACCACAGAGTACACAGAAACCGCTGAGGATATCTCCGGCCGTATTTTCTGCTGATCCGTGTCATCGGTGTAATCTGTGGTTGAGGTTTTCGATCCCGCGATCTTTGCGTCGAAACGGCTTGGGCTCTCGCCTCCACACTCGATTTCTGCTCTGCGTACTCCGTGACCTCCGCGGTTCAAATCTCTGTGACTCTTCGTCCTCCAATAATGGATTGAACGGGCGAGAACATTCGCATGAATTGACGCCTTTGCGGTCACCTTCATGACGAGCTCCGAAACCATTATCCAAGCCCAAAGCCTCGGCAAAACCTACCGCATCTGGAAGAATCCGCCGTCGCGTTTCAAGAGCCCCATTCTCGAAGGTATTGCACTGGGATTTCCTCGGAACTCGCCCGCCCGCCAAAAGCTCAACGCCCGCGCCGCCCTCGGCTACCGTGATTTCCACGCACTGCGAAACGTTTCGCTCGACATCAAGCGCGGCCAAGCCATCGGCATCATCGGGCGCAACGGTTCCGGCAAAAGCACCTTGCTGCAAATGATCGCCGGCACGCTGACGCCTTCCGCCGGGAAATTATCGGTCAACGGTCGCGTGTCGGCGCTGCTCGAGCTCGGCTCCGGCTTCAACCCGGAGTTCACCGGCCGTGAAAACGTTTTTCTCAATGGCGCCATCCTCGGTCTCAGCCGCGACCAGATGGAAGCGCGGTTCGACGCGATCGCGGAGTTCGCCGAAATCGGTGATTTCATCGATCAACCGGTGAAAATCTATTCCTCCGGCATGATCGTGCGCCTCGCTTTCGCCGTCGCCGCCCACGTAGATCCCGACATCCTGATCGTCGACGAAGCACTCTCCGTCGGAGACGCGCGCTTTCAACTGAAGTGCGCACGCGCGATCGACCGCTTCATTTCGCAAGGGGTCACCCTGCTTTTCGTTTCGCACGACGCGTCGCTCGTGAAACGCTTGTGTCACCACGCGATCCTGCTCGAGCGCGGCGAGATCCTTTACGCCGGCAGGCCCAACGACGTAGTCAACCTGTACTCGAAACTTCTGGTCGATGGCACAACTCTTCGCGACCTCCAAGGCGACATCGCCGCCCTGAACGAGAAAGTGAAGCAAAAGGCGGAAACTGTTTTTCACTCAGCCAGTCAATCCAACCCGCAAGGGACTGCGGGTTCCACCTTGTCCCAGACGCCCGACACGCGAGCAGCCGCCTTGCTTTCCGACGAGCGTGAACATGTTCCGGCCAGCGGTCACGAATTTGCCTATGGCGGTGAGTTGGGCCTCATCTATTCCGTGGACGCTCTCGACGACTCCGGACAGCCACGCCTCTCGTTTTCATCCGGCGAAAACGTGACCGCGCGCATGGTCGTCGAAACGCGCGAGGATCTTCACGAACCGATTTTTGCTCTGACGATCAAGAACACCGCAGGCGTCGAAATTTACGGCACCAACACGCTTTTCAGCCAACAACCGGCACCGGCCATGAAGAAAGGCGAAAAGCGCGAAGTGGATTTTTCGCTCCCGCTCGATTTGATGCCCGGCAGCTACTTTTTCTCGTTTGGCTTCACGCATTTTGCCGGTGACAAGCTGATCGTGCTCCAGCGTCGCTACGACGCGATCAAGATCGACGTCAATGCCGTCGACCGCACCTTCGGGATCGCCAACCTCCGCGCTAAGATCACTTCACGATCCGTGTAGGACCGCAAAACTCGCTGCCAAAGGCGTGGAGATCAAACCCGGATCTTGGACCACGGATTGCACAGAATACACGGACCCAGATTGGGAACACGACCGTTGAACTGCGATTCGGCGCATTCAGTGCACTCGGTGGTGAGAGCTCATTCGAAAAAATTAATGGAATCTGCAAGATAACACCCCGTCTTGTTCCGTCCCATTTTGTTCCTTCTCTCTAAAACTGGATCGGGTTAACCGCCGCCGGCAGTTGGTTCGACCTATTGGTCTATATACACTGGAATCCGAATGACGTTTTGCGTTTACGTCCAGATCACGTCGGCGATGCCGGAAGAGAGAGCGGGCTCGAAACCCCAGCCGCGCGAGATACCTTGATGTGCTGCAGTATCGAATCCGCCGTCCGCTGCATATCGGCCTTGATGATGGCATTTCGTTTCTTGATGCCGGTTTCGAATTTAAACTTCAGCTCGATCTCCAAGTAGTAGGATTCCGAAAGAGGCAGGCAGTAATGGTCGCACCAGCTCCCGTTGACCTTCAATTTGCGGGAGAAATACGTCCACTGTGCATTGCCGAAGGTAGTCAGCGCGAAGTCCTGCGGCATTGGTTCCAAGTAGTTTCTCAGCGCGGCTTGATGCTGTTGCTGGAAGAACGGATCGTTGGCGCGATAGGGGTCTTTCACATATTTGGCGTCACACTCAGAGCGAACCCGAAAGTTCCTCCCCTTGCCATAAGGGCCCTGCTCGGGTGATTCGTAGTAATCGTCATACTCCCATTTGATATAGGCGCCGAGCGACTGCGCGTCGGTGAGATCGATCTTCCGGCCCTTTTCGGTGCGGTTCAAATGCACACTAAACCACAAACAGGCGATCGGGTCGTTAGCTCCCATCGCAAGGAGCTTGATGATCCGTTCCAGCCCCCTCGGGCAATAATGCCACGCCTCAAAAAAAACCGATATGTACTCGCGGACATTGCTGCGACGGCAGTGTGAACCGAACCAGCCATCAGTCCGGAAAGGATAGTTCAGGCTGCGCGGCGCTTCTTTCATCACCCAGCTACTCGCTGGAACCGTGAATTCAAGCGACGTCCCCTCCAGATCGAAGCAGTGCGAAGAGAGCCGGCCAAAGAGCGGACCGCCCCGGTACGGTTTAAACAACAGGGAAATCATTTCGGGTAAGCGATGGTTTCTTCACGATGGGGTTCAGTGAGCGCGCATTAGGATCGTTGAGCGAACGTTCGTAGGCGAGTTGTTTGTCGCTCAGACCGCGCATGTAGTTTCTCACCAGTCCGGCGGCTAGATGGTGACCGGCCTCCTTCAATTGAAGATAGTAGGTGCAAACGCCCAAGTAGGGCAACGTATGCGGGCTGACGGTGACGTTGTCGCCGCCACCGCCAAAAACCAACCGCGTAAAGCTCAATGCACGGATCAGGCCGCTCGGAGAGTGGGTGTTATGCCCGGCCACATTTGGCACGAGGTCGAACGGGTTGACCCGCTCCAATCCAATCTTGATTCCGGCTTGCTCCAAATAGGTCTTGGTTGAACTGATCACCGAACCACCTGCGTGAAACGCCACCGTGTGTCGGTCGAGTTTAACGTGCGGCTGCGTGGAGAGATGATGGCGAACCGCAGCTTTGAAGATGATAGCTCCTTGGCTGTGAACCACCCAGTCGGTCTGCCGACGCTCCCATTGGCGCTGCAACAACAGCTCGGCCAAATGCCTCGCCTGCCAACTCGTGTGCCCGGGTATGGGCGCAACTTTGTCCCACAGGCACTCGCCGATGTCAGTCAGCGTGCTGAGTTTGCTCTCACCGTCCGTTGGGTTGTGAAACAACGTGTAGTTTTGCACGTTGGCGTCGGGATAGGCAACGTCGATATGGGTGCCCATCAACCATGCGGCTTTCTCAAGCGCGTTTTGCATCCCATTCACCGCCGCATGGTCGGTACTGATGGCGGTGGTGGCTAGAGGTCTATCCCAAGCAGTAGAAAGGAGTTTAGCATCATCCTTGTTCTTCACATCCCGGTAGCGGTCTTGAGACCTCCGTTCGACATAATAGAGCGCGTTTCGCTGCTGGCAGATCGGCACCCCAAACCCTAACCGGTTCTCATCGAGCAAAATATCGTAGATCAGGATCCCGCCCTCGCCAGGCGAACGACTGAATTGAATCAGATAGTGAGTGTCTCGAGATTGATAACGGCTACGCCACAGGCGAAAACACGGCCACTTTCACGCGTGGCCCGAGGACGCCGAGCTGTAGATTGAATCTCCGACTGGTGTAAGCGGGGGCCCTCACCCAGCAAATTCGCTCGGTGGCGAGAACTCATTACGACAGAATTAACAGAATCTACAGAATGATGACCGTCCGGATTCGATCCATTTTGTTCATTCTGTCTAAAACTGGATTGTGGGAAAGGGAGTTCGCCGAGCGCGCGGAATCAACAAACCGAACCCTTTACCACGGATTGCACAGAACGCCTCTTCCTCTGTGGCAATCAACGCGTGGCATCGACCAGCGCGAACGATTTTCACGCAAAGTTGGCCAGGGTTGCGAAAACCCGTGCTCCCCATGTACTCCGTGATAAAAAGGATCCCGAAAATTAGCGCCTATTAGCTTATATTAGCGGTTAAAACTCCGGCTGCAACGCTCCGGGCAAACCGCTTATCCCAATCCGCTCAGTTCAAATCTTCTCACTCGCGTGCTCCGTCGGTTTCCTCATTTTCGCAATCCTAGTTTCCTTTGAACGACCTTACCTTCCAACATCGTGGTCAAACCATTACGCTTCACCCAGGCGAAGCGTGGACGCCTGCGCAAGCTGGAGACACCTACCGCGACACCTCAGCCAATGAGCTCTGGGAAATTGTCCGAGCCGTCCGTGCAGGCCAACCTTGGCGGGAAGTGGTAGCGGCACGTTATGAAAAGAGTAATCCGTGGCTGCACCAGATTGTTACCAGTCCAAAGCGCGACCTTTTCTTCCGCCAACATCCACCGAAAGCCGGCGCCCAGGCCCTAGATATCGGTTCTGGTTGGGGTCAAATCGCGCTTCCTCTGGCACGCGATGCCAAATGCAACGTCGTCGCCTTGGAACCCACGCCCGAACGCCTCGCTTTCATCCAAGCCGTCGCCGAACAGGAAGGCATCTCCAAGCAGATGAACTTTCTGCAAACTGACTTTTTCGACATCGAACTGCAATCGCGTTTCGATTTGGTCACTTGCATCGGCGTGCTCGAATGGGTCGCTAAATTCCGCACCGGCGATCCCCGTGCAATCCAGCTCGATTTTTTGCGACGCGCCAAAAAACTCCTCGCACCCCACGGCCAGCTCGTGATCGGCATCGAAAACCGCCTTGGTCTTAAATATCTGCTTGGCGCTGCAGACGACCATATCGGCGCCGCCAATGTCGCCGTATACGAAGCCCCGTTTGCCTCTGCGAAGTGGTTGCAGCAAACTGGCCAATCCCTGCGCAGTTTCACCTTTACGCGCGCGGAACTCGAGTCGTTGTTCCGAGATGCCGGGTTTCACCAGCTAACGTTCTTCTCCGCACTCCCTGACTACAAGTTACCGGAAAAAATCCTGCCGCTCGGTTCTGAGACGAACACGTTCCTCGCGAATGGGCCATTTATTCCCGAGCACGACGGCACGAACGGCCGACCGCTCGCGATCCAAGCCGAGCTTCAGTCTCACTACCGCTCGCTCGCCGCTCTAGGCATCGCCAGCGACTTCGCCCCAAGCTTTTTCGTGCAGGCCAGTTAAGCCTCCCAATTTTCGACAGAATTAACAGAATCTACAAAATCACGAACCAACGAATTCGGTTCATTTTGTTAATTCTGTCTAAAATCATTCGCAGTCTTCCGAACCAACGCGCGAGGGACCGCGCGTTCCACCTCCAGACGACCACCCCAAAGTACCACCCTCAATCCAACGAAGGTTGGTATTCGGGAATGAGGACCTTGAGCGTGCGCTTGATATCGTTCGGCGCGAGTTCGTCTGTGAAAGGCTCCAGTTCGGCAATCGCCTGCTGGCTGACTTTGCTCGCGTCGGCGCTCGTGACAAAACGCATGATACGCGGATGCTCAGTGGGCTGGTGCTGCTCGTTGCGATGTTGCAGCTCCTCGTAAAGTTTTTCGCCCGGTTTTAGTCCCGTGAACTTGATCTCAATGTCTTCGCCCACCTTGAAGCCGCTGAGCTCGATCATCTGCTTGGCAAGATCGACGATTTTGACCGGCTTGCCCATATCGAGCACGAAAATCTCACCGCCTTTCCCAAGCGCACTAGCCTGCATCACAAGCCCAACCGCTTCGGGTATCGTCATGAAGTAGCGAATGACCTCCGGATGCGTCACTGTCACCGGACCACCCGCTTCAATCTGTTTTTTGAAAATCGGCACCACGCTGCCCGAGGAGCCCAGCACATTTCCAAACCGCACGGCCATGAGTTTGGTTCTAGAGGGAGGTTTCCCATTTTGACGCAGTGCCTCGGCTTGGCGCGTTGCCTCGGACGTCACCCGCACGAGCGAACCGCCATCGGCAGCCGCCTCGTTGACCGACGTCGTTTTGGCACTTCCGGTACTCGCCGCCGCCGCACGGATAGTATCGGCTGCGATCTGCTCTAAACGCTCCTCGGAAACCAGCTCATCGCTGAGAGCTTGCAGGTGAATTTCCGCCAAACGCTTGCTCGCGCCCATCACGTTGGTGGGGTTGATAGCCTTGTCGGTGGAAATCATCACGAACGCCTCAGCGCCAAAATCGATCGCCAGCTGTGCCAGCTTCCGAGTCCCGATTGAATTGTTTTTAATCGCCTCCGATGGCTGGCGCTCCATCAGGAAAACGTGTTTGTGCGCGGCCGCGTGGAAAACCACCTCGGGCGTATGCGTCTCGAAGATAGCTTTCATGCGCCCGCAATCTAGAATGTCGGCAACGAGCGGCAGGATCGCTCCGCCAAACCCCTGCGCGATCATTTCTTGTTCGATCAAAAACAACGAAGGCTCGGATTGTTCAACCATCAACACACGGCGCGGATTTAAGCCAGCCACTTGACGGCATAACTCGCTGCCAATGCTCCCACCCGCACCGGTTACCATCACCACTTTGTTTTCGACCAAATGACGGATCGACTTGGCGTCCAATTGAACCGCGTCGCGTCCGAGCAAATCTTGGATTTCCACAGGACGAATTTTGCTCACGCGAGCCTTGCCCGACGCCAGATCTTCCACCGCTGGCAACGTCTGCACGCGCACACCTTTCTTGCCGAGGAATAAAGCCACTTCGCCAACGCGCTTCGCAGAGGCGGACGGCATCGCAATGATCGCTCGTCGGACACCCTCCAAGGCAGGCAGGTCAAAGAATTCTTCCGGCGCACCTTCAACCATCACGCCATGCACAAACTTGCCGTGCTTGCCCTTGTCGTCATCCAGAAACGCCACAGGCCGAAAGCCGCGTCCCGGCATGTTGAGCAAATCTGCCGCCAGCGAAGCACCCGCATCGCCCGCACCAATGATAGCGATTTTTTCCATGCGGCGGTCGCCGAGTTTCTTGCCGATCGTAATCCGTTCCCGGTAAAGCCGCAGAGCCATCCGGAACGAACAGAAGCAAGCCAGCGACAACAGCAAATCCACGAGCAAAACCCCTCGCGGCGGTGTATATTGGGGATACCCCGCAAGCCGCGGCACAATCATCAACGCACTCGAGACCACCAGAGCCGAACCCAACCGAATGAAGTCTGGCACTCCGAAAAAGGTCAGCATGCTCCCTGTCTGCCCAAAGGCGATCAACATCGCCAAACGCACACCGAGAATCACCCCCAAAATCTGCAAGCGACATGCCTGCTGATCAGGAGGGAGTGCAAAGTCGAATCTGACCTCGTAGGCCACGAAGAAGCACGCCGCGATGATCGCGATGTAAATCCCTGAGGTGATGATAAACCGGTAGGTGGTCAGATCCCTAGCCGCTTGCGAAAGAGTTCTTTTCACGTGAGTTGAAAGGAAACGGGAGATTTACCGCAAAACGAGACAAACTCACGCATAATTTACAAGTATGGGTATTCTCCATCAGAAACACCAAGTTTACCCTAATTAACGATTAGGCCCGAGATTCGGAACGGCTTGGCTCCGTACATCCCAAGGATTCCGTGGTCAAAAAATCGGAAAGCTGATCATTACCACCGAGTACACTGAACTCACGGACCAACAGATGCATTAACGCCGTTTCCCAGATCGATTCAGCGCATCCACCGAGGGCACCGAATTCACAGAATAGAACCTACGATTAATCCGTTTACCTGCTCGATTCAGTGCATTCTGCGTAGCCGTGGTCAAAAATGGATCGAAGAACAATCGAGTACACCGGCTACCCCGAATCGAATCGGGATTGAGATAACAAACCTACTCCGTGTAATCTGTGCAATCTGTGGTCAACAATTCTGGAAGTCCATTCACCCGGTACAAGCAGTTTGGCGCCGTTTTGCGTTCGTACTTCTACAGCGGCTGGGCGTTTCTCATCCCGTATCTTTTCTTCTACCTCCTCTACTACGCGACCAAGTGGCCGGTGAATTCATTGGGAGGAGGCAGGAGCCAGGACGCAGGAGCCAGCATTCCTCCCATTTCCACAGCTTGGGTACCTCCGCTCCTTCACGTCTACTGGGGACTGCATACAATCCACGTGATTCTCGCAGGCGTCGCCCTGTGGAGTTGGTGGGAAAACCGATCCAACTACCAACTATCCGATGTCGTTGGCGTCGCGCCCGACAGGCACCCGCTCCGATTAGACACCGACCTCCGACATCTGACCTCTGGCATCTGGCCTTTGGTCATCCGCCTCATCCCTTGGATCTTCCTCGCGCTCCTTTTCTACATTCCCGGCGTCTACCTAGAATGGCCTTCGGACCCGTGGGAACACCTTCGCCGCATTAACGAATGGCGCATTCTCGACACCGTCGGCGCGCATTCGTCGTGGATAAAATCCGCCTACTTCATCCCCTACAGCCTGCTGAGCTGGTGTACCGGCCTCCGCCAACTCTTCTGGTTAGACTTTTATTATACCGGAATCTGTCTGCTACTCTGTTGGCAATATTATCGTTTCTCCCGCGCCTGCGGCTTGGGTGAGCGCGCTTCGATGGTGTTCGTGATTATACAGGCGCTCCTCTTCGGGAATAATATATTCTCCTTTTATAGATACTACGGAATATCGAGCAGTATCTACGCCCAACTCGGGGCCATCGCTCTAACCCGCATTTTCCTCGAATGGGCCGCGAAAGGAACAAAGCTCGATCCAGCTGTTCGCGAAATCGAAAGAGAACCGCAAAAGCCATCACCGATTACCCATGGTCCACCACCCCTCAGAGGCACACCTTCGGCCCTCGGCTTTCCCACCCCAATATCCGACCTCCGACCTCCGACTTCCAGTTTCTGGCATCTCCCCTCCCTATTCTCGCTCCTAGCCTCTGGCTTCTGTCTTCTCGCTCTCACAACTTTCAACCACATTCAAGGGCTCGGCATAGCGGCGCTGGGCATCGCCGCTGTCATCGTCTGGCGCCTGATCGAATGGAAACGTTCAGCCTGGTGGTGGCTGATCGTCGCCACGTTCGTGGCAAACGCTCTCTTTCTTTGGCTTTACCCGCGCTCGGACATCATCGAATCCTACCGAGCCCAGGGCTGGCTAAACGCTTGGTACGGCTTCAACACTCTGGACCTGAAATCAAGTGCTGGCGACCGGATGCTGCAGATCGTCGGCTTCATAGGCCTCTTTAACATCTCCTCCGCGGTTTTTCTTCTCCGCCGCAACAATGTGATAGCATGGCTTACAATTCTGCCTTTTCTCGCAATTTTGCTTCCCCTCTGCGCTATCCCTTTTTCAGTCCAAGCCCATCGTATTCACGGCGAAACCAACGTTGTGACCTTCCAACGTTTGCTATTTTCGGTACCTCCATTCCTGGCAGTACTATCCGCCTTCTTGGGAATGCACGTGGCCACGCACAGAGCTGCAAAACGAGCTACTCCGACACCGCGATTCCGAACTTTGGATACCTTGCTCATCGAGGGCACGCGCGGTTTCGCGCTTCTGGTGACTGCTGTATCCATCTTAGTCACAGTCGCCAACTCAGGCCCTACATACAACCGCTTCTGGAGTCAGAGCATGATTGTCCCACACGATTTGCAGCTCTCAGATATTTTCGCCGCATATAGTCAAGATGGCTCGGTCAAAGAGAATTCCCAACCGCTGGTAATTACGACCGCCGCAGGCAACGCTTTGACCGCTAGTCTGCCGTTCGCTACGCCACGCCTCGCTTATCAGAACCATCGAGCCTTTGGCCAGCCTGCCGTTAAACCGTTACTATCAATAGTCACGCTGCTGGGCGCGAATTGCGCCAAACCAGTTGAAACCGTTATCGCGTCGTCGATCTCTAAAAGC
The DNA here is from genome assembly GCA_047600805.1 of Nibricoccus sp. Lineage (GTDB taxonomy): Bacteria > Verrucomicrobiota > Verrucomicrobiia > Opitutales > Opitutaceae > JADKHC01. Next base: position 613,005 of record JASGKG010000001.1, on the reverse strand, counting down.
CACTTTTCTGCCCCTGTCATTCTCGACCGAACCAATTGGACCACGGTGAGTGGCCTTCCGCCCGAATTTTCAGTTACTCCGCACGCTACCGAGGAAAACTTGTCGCGGGTGATGCAAAATTCGCCAGGCAAACCCTCTCAAGTCTTCACTTCAGCTTTTTTTCGCGTCAACCAGCTCCGTACTTACAAGCTAGAAGTTACCATCCGCCAAATCGCGACATCCACCACCGCAAATTACCTCGCCGTGGCGTGGTACGATGGCAACGGGGTTTTTCTGGAATCTCAGCTTCCTCCTCCGCGAGGTGCAGGAAATCCGTTGGGCTGGTCAAACGGTACCTACAGCTACTTCGGCCTTACTGCCAAAGATGCACCTGCCAGCTGGACCACGTACGATATCGCCTTCGGCTTGGACGAACCTGTTATCATACCTGCCCGCGCCTGCTATATGAAGGTGGGTGTGCTGCTCAACATCAACTCAACACCGGATGCCACGGTCCAGATTTCAGACGTCCGCCTTACCGAAAGCGCGCCCCGGGATATCCAACTTCTGTTGCCGAGCGCCACCAACTGCTACACCAGCAGCTCCATAGCCGCACACCTCAGCCAGCACTGGCCTGCCCACCAGATGCTCGTAGAGCGGGCCGGTATACGGGAAATCAAAGCCACAGCCGGAGGGCGCACGGACTGAGCAACCACCGCACCGATTGCAACGATCAGCCGCGGTTAAGCGCCTTGCGGCGTTCCAAATAAAGGGCAAACACCAACGCTGTCGTCGCAAACGAGATCGCTGCGGTAACAGCCCAAAGCCACTTTCCGTCCCGCAAATGGCAGAAGCCTGAAACAGAGCAAACCACCGACCAGGCACAATAAAAGGATGCGGTCTTCGAATGGCTCATCCCAGCTTGAACCATGCGTTGATAAAGATGGGACCGATGTGCCTTCCAAACCTGCTCTCCCTTCAGCAATCTTCTGCAAAAAGTGAAGACGCCGTCGGCAATGAAAGGCCATACAACCATCACGGCGAAAACCAGAATTCTCAAGCTCTTCGTCGTACCATCTTTCGACATACCACCGGCAGCAATCAGCGGAAACACTGAAAAAACAAATCCTAGAAAGGCGCTGCCAACGTCACCCATGAAAATTTTTGCTGGGGACCAGTTGTACGCCAAAAAACCAGCGCAGCTGCCCGCCACGAGAGCACCCAACGCGCCGACGGAATACTGGCCCAAATAGACACCAGCGACACACCAAGCTCCCCCCCCCACCACGCCTTGCACCCCGGCAATCCCGTCTATGCCATCCATGAAATTGTACACATTAGTCAGCCCTATGCTCCAGAAAACGAGCCCTATCGATAATAAATAGGAACTCGGCCCCGCTTCGGATAACGGCCATACCGCACCATATAGACAGATCCCAATCACAACAACACACGCCGCGATGGCGTGGCAGGCAAAACGAATACCCGCATGCAGAGATGTGAAGTCGTCCCACAAACTTATCAACGCGATACCCGAAGCAGCACCAAAGATCAGCGCCCACCCTCGCGCCGGAATCATCACTCCGAGCCCGAGCATCGCTCCACCCATCAACACCACTCCAGCGACGATTCCAAGGCCGCCTCCACGGGGCGTTACACGAGTGTGCGAACTGCGTTCGTTCGGCCGATCGAGCAATCCGATCCGCGGAGCCTGTCTGACGAGCAGCCCGACGGATCCGGCCGAAAAGACCGCGGAGGTAACTACAATTGAGGAAAGAACCCAAAAAGGGTGTGCGGAAACGACGGCATTCATTTCATGAGAAGAACGCGACAATCATTCTTTGGCTACCGATTTGAAAACCTCATAAAAGCGCTGCGTGGCATGCTGGATTGTAAATCGCTTCTCCAAAGCGTGGCGCGCGGCCCGACCCATCCCTGCCGCTAATGCAGGATTGCCCTGCAGTTCGCGAAGCCGATCCGCCAGTCCAGCGCAGTCTCCATCTTCCACATTGAACCCACATTGCTCTTCCATCAGCACACGCGCGACCTCGCACCTGCTCGGCACGATTGCCAGCACCGGTCGCCCGGCGGCCAATGTAGAGTAGAGCTTGCTTGGAACCCCCAATCCCAGCATCGATGGAGCCAATGATATAAGCGACACATCTGAAGCTGCGAGTACTTCGCCCATCGCTGTTTTGGGAACCTTTGGAAGTATGTATACGTTCGTCAGGGATTCCGAAGCGACCTTCGCGAGCAGTTCCTGCCTTCTTGCACCGTCCCCCACAAAAACAAATGTTATTCTCGCCTGGGGCGCCAGCTGCTTCGCCGCCCCGAGGATTTGGTCAAAATTGACATAGTGGCTGAAATTGCCCGCGTACAACACGACAAAGCCCGACAGGCGGTTTGCTCTTCTGAATCCGTTGTCCTGCCCCGCGTCAGTGATGGCATCTGGGTCCGCCCAGCTCGGTATCACCTCGATACGATCCGGACGAACACCGTAGCGCTGCTCGATATGTTCCTTCATGCATCTTCCAAGCACAACCACACGATGCGCCCCGTTCAGCCAGCATTTCTGCATTCGTGAAAAGACCCGCACCAAGAACGACTGCTGCGCTATACCCCCAAGCGCCACTGCGATGTCCGGATAGAGATCGTGTACGAGATAAACGTACCGCCCACCCTTCAACTTTGCATACATCCACGCGGCCAAGGCATTCGCCGGAGGATTGGTCACAATCAGCAGCAGATCGTATCTATCGCGCCGCAAGAGACGCAAGAGAGCAGCACCCGCAAACAGTCCGCCCGCCAGCAATCTCAGCGCCATCGAGGCTCGGTTTGACCGGGGCGTATTCAACCGTCGAATACACACCCCGTTCCAATCCTCCTGCCGTGCCAGCTTTTCAGAAATGGCCCCGGGGCGGTAGAGGTTGGTGCTTGTAATTACGTCGATCTCAATCTCGGGATATTGCTTTTTCAGCGACAGCGTCAGCTCGGACAAGTCCGTCGGGGTTCCGCCGGAGTTGTCCGGGTGAAAATACTCACATAATACTGCGATCCTCATTTTTTGAACGTTAGCGGAAATTATCAACAGATGGAAGGAAGCCGGATATCATCTTCGTTTGCACTCTCGATCCCAGGATGTGAAGCCATCAGCACGAAAATCCTCCCGAGCAAGCTGTCGTCCCCAGTGAAAAGTCTGGAACCTGAAAGAGGCCCACAAAAAGTAAATCGGCAAACTGGCTATTCACGCGCCTCTGCAATTTGGTTTTATCGTATTGATACCCATTCTCCTTTGGGGGCTGAGATTAGCCAGATCCAATCACCCGCAAGCCCGGGCGCACCACGCACTTCAAGAAGGACGGGAGAGGTGATTCAGCACCCATCGCCCCCAAAACCAAATGAATTTGGCCCCGATATGGCCCCGCGAATCGCTTTTAAAGCCGCCCTCAACTAAGGGCCGAGCATCATATGGCTATTCCGTCCTCCAAACGTTGCGTTTAATATAGTCAGTATAACTGACGATTATTCGCACAACCTTTTCCGAAACATTCGACATGCTATAATCAGCAACAGGGCGCAGCGTTCTTTCAGCACCACGTTTCTGTTGGGCAATAATCGCGATAGCCTCCTTGACCCGCGGATAAGACATTCCGGTCATCATAACCGAGGCCTCTTCCATGGCTTCGGGACGTTCGTGAGCCTCTCGAAGGTTCAACGCCGGAAAATTGAGGATGGACGATTCCTCGCTTATCGTGCCGCTGTCTGAGAGCACGGCCTTCGCATGCAGCTGTAGTTTGATATAGTCGCTAAAGCCCAGCGGCTTTTGCAGCCGGACCAGTGAGTCAAACTCCACTTTCGCAGCTTCAAAACGTTTTCGCGTCCGCGGATGGGTGGATACTATCACGGGGCAGCCATAGTCGCGCGCGAGTCCGTTCAGCGTCTCCACCAGAGCAGGCAGAAGCCGGGGTGAATCCACATTCTCCTCTCGATGGGCACTGACAACGAAATATTCATTTCGAGCCAGACAGAGCTTTTCCAACACCTTCGAAGCCTCGATATTCGACCGATAGTGCATGAGAACCTCATACATCGGACTTCCCGTTTTTATCACGCGATCCGGAGGAAGTCCCTCGCGAAGGAGATACTCACGGGAGATAGAACTGTACGGCATGTTCACATCCGAGATGTGGTCAACGATCTTGCGATTAATCTCCTCGGGAACCCGCTGGTCAAAGCACCGGTTTCCGGCTTCCATATGAAACACAGGGACCTTCCGCCGCTTAGCCGAGTACGCCGCAAGGCAGCTGTTTGTGTCTCCCAAGACCAGTAGCGCGTCTGGTTTTTCCTCTGCGAGCAGCGCATCGGTGCGCGCAATGATATTACCGATCGTTTCCGCGGTGGTCTTACCCACCGCCTCAAGAAAGCGATCGGGCTTTCGCAATCCCATGTCGTCGAAAAACACTTGATTCAGCTCATAATCATAGTTCTGCCCCGTATGCACAATCACGTGCTCACAATGCTGGTCTAGCACAGCCATTACGCGCGATAAACGGATGATTTCCGGCCGCGTTCCTACTACAGTCATTACTTTCATATAATCGGGAAAATCCTCTACAGGCTACCTACAGTATAACGTTCTGAAAAATACAATCGGGATGCGCAGGGTCGAATATTTCACTCGCCCAGAACAAGGTCACCAAATCCGTCGATCCCACGTTCTCAATTGAGTGTACATAACCAGGTGGAATATCTACCACCTTGAGCCCTCCACCACTGACGCGATATTCGATTACACTATCCCCTCCAACATGACGTAGACGGATTAAGGCTTCGCCTTCGACGACGAAAAACCTCTCTGTTTTCGTGTGATGGTAGTGATTGCCACGCGTGACGCCGGGTTTCGTCCGCGAGACAAACAATTGCCCGAAATGCGGTTGCTTAATAAATTCGGCGAGAGTGCCTCGTGAATCTGTCTTCTGGTCCAGTGCGTAACCAAACTGATCGCGATCGAGATGACTAAGGTACGTGGCATACAACCGGCGGGTGAATTCGTCTGCAAACGATGGGAGCTCCAGTGTCTGCCTCGACCGCCTGAAGAACTGTATAAGCTCAGCAAGCCGGCCCAAGGTGGTTTTGTGGGATTTTGCAATTTCGCGGTACACTGCATCGCCCTGCGAGACGGTGGACGCATCAATGGCCAGAAGTCCACTGACAACATCGTCTATGTACACAAGATCGATCTCCCGGCTGCTGTCGCTAATCTGTATGGGAATATCGTGAGCAATATTGTAGCAGAACGTGGCGGTGACTGAGTTGTAATTGGGCCGGCACCATTTCCCAAATACATTTTTCAGCCGGAAAACCACCACCCGCCCTCCAGTGCCTCGAGCCCAACGAGCGAGGGCATCCTCAGCGCCCTTTTTGCTCACACCGTATGGATTGTCCAAACCAACTTGTATCGAGGACGAAAGGACCACGAGCGGGGTGCGGCCGAACGACGACAGCGCGGTGCATAGCTCCTCGGTTAACCCTGTGTTTCCGGACGTGAACTCGGCAGGGTCCTTAGGCCGGTTGACTCCTGCCAAATGGTAGACCACATCGGCCTGCTGAAGCCCTGCCGTCAAAATCTCAGCCGGGGTTCCGAGATCATATTCAATCACCTGGAGACTGGTGTCACGCCGCAGCGCTTCTACAAGATGTTTTCCAATGAACCCCCTGGCTCCAGTGACAAGAACGGTCTTCATATCCTTTGTCTTTGTTTCGGGTAGACAGAACTCACAAGTCGGCCGCAATTCCGCGCCTCTCGATATAATGCGTGATCTCGGACAGCTTGAGCAAACGCTGCTTCATCTCCTCGAGAGTGAGCCGGTTTGTATTATGTGAGTTGTAGTCGTCCAACTCTTGTACAGATTTGTTTCCCTCTGTAAAATATAGGTTGTAATTCAGATCGCGATTGTCTGAGGGGACCCTGAAATACCCGCCTTGGTCTTCCGCCCTGGAGCGTTCCTCTCGGGTCAACAAGGTCTCATAGAGCTTTTCCCCGTGACGAGTTCCAATCACCTTAATCGGATTGTCGACACGCAACAAAGTCTTCACCGCCTCTGCGAGGATCCGGATCGTTGCCGCCGGAGCCTTCTGGACAAACAAATCTCCCGGCTGACCATGGCGAAAAGCATGAAGCACCAAGTCGACCGCCTCCCCCAAGGTCATCATAAAGCGCGTCATTTCCGGCTCTGTAATCGTCAACGGCAGCCCTCGCTCGATCTGATCCAGAAAAAGAGGAATGACCGAGCCGCGCGAGGCCATGACATTGCCGTAACGCGTGATACAGATCGTTGTCCCCTGCTCGACACCCACCCTGGACGCTGCGATCGCCACCTTCTCCATCATCGCCTTAGAAATTCCCATGGCATTAATGGGGTAAGCCGCCTTGTCAGTGCTTAAAACCACGACTCGCTTCACGCCGGCATTTGATGCGGCGCGCAAAACGTTGTCCGTCCCAACAATGTTGGTACGCACGGCTTCCATCGGGTAAAACTCACAGGAAGGCACCTGCTTCAGAGCTGCAGCATGAAAGACATAGTCGACCCCCTCCATCGCATCCCGAAGGCCTGCGGGATCACGCACGTCTCCTATGTAGAACTTCAACTTCGCGGAACGATACTGATGTCGCATATCGTCCTGTTTTTTCTCGTCGCGAGAAAAAATCCGGATTTCCCGGATGTCTGTGTCAAGGAACCGGGCCAAAACCGCGTTTCCAAAGCTCCCGGTACCTCCGGTAATCAGCAGTGTTTTATTTCTGAACATGGTCCAAATTCATATTTCCCAACGACTAGGCAGCCAGCCTTGCAGCGATTCAGTCTCTACTGCAATACACAAAGAGCCCCGTATAAAGGATGTGAGCGATTGAAACGCCTTCTCGGCGTGAAGAAAGATTCGGCGTCAATTTCGCAACGGGCTGTAGACGTAAGCACAGCGTAGGATCGCCAGTGAAATACGAACCGCGTTTCGTGCCACCCGCCCCAAGCCGGTTTTGTACGGAAAATGGCGGAGGGCCGATCCGGTCATCGGCAATTTCAGCCCCGTGGACCTGAGCTCTTTTACATAAGGAATCACCAAACAACGACGTAAACGCACAGTCACCATACGCGACCTCCAAAAGTTGGTATCAAACCATCGGTCGCTCAGCGCACTAAACTTGTGGAAATGAAAGAAGATCAGCGGATCGCCGTCCACCTGAACCCCTCCATCGAGGTAGGTGATCCTGTAATGCCCGATGTTCCACGGTGCGACGTTAGCCCCATGGCTCCGGAAAACATGGAAGCCGGCCCTCTTCTCCCACTCGTCAAGATAGAGTTGATCTGCATATTTTCCATTTTCCTCCCGCAAATAACACCAAGCGAGGCATTGCTCGCGGTACTCTCTAAGGCATGCCATGCCTTGAGGATCTCTCCGCCAGCTTACCCAACCGACATTGTACCGTCCTTGGCGAAGAGCTCCATGTTCAGGAAACGACTGATATGCGACCCCGATCGAAGCGTTCTCCAGCTCGCGCAATAACGGCTCGACAGAGCTATAGAAGAAGAGATCGGAATCGAGGTAGGTCAGCACTTGGTGCGTAACTTCCCGGTCCATAACATAGCACCCCATGCACGAAGTGATCGTAAAGTAATATTCCACCAGTGAACGACCTTGCTTCACCGCCAACAATTCCGGGTCCGCCGCCTCGAGCTGATCGAGCGACACCAAGGTCACGTCAGCCAGGTCCAATTGGAGAAGCGCATCGTGGCTCTCCTTGTCAAGGCAGAGCATATACATCTTGAACGGACCAGAACATCGCGCCAAGGACCGGTACATGGCAACAGCGCGAACGGCGTAGTTACGGTCAAAATACGTATAGTAGACGTTCATCTATTCAGGCGTTAAAGGATTTTTACTTTTATTGAACGCTGTACTCTTTCTCCTGCGGAATAGAATACCCATCGTGACAGGTTGCTCCGGTGCTCCATATACCGGCATCCAACGGCCCAGAAGGAATTCTTGGAAGAGCTCAAAACCCTGCTGCACGACGACGGCTACGAGCTCATCATGATTGAAGGCCCAACCTTGATAGAAGGTATGATATTGGGGTGTTCTTTGCTCAAAAACATACGATGAGGCAGAGAGCACGACCGGGATGCGCGTTACGAAAAACCATTCGCTGCTGGCGTCGGCCAATTTTCTGACAAGGGCCTGCCAATGCTCAATATACTGTATCGCACTGCTTGAATAACAGAGATCATATTGCGCACAACGCCAGCTCTCGTCGCTGTAATAGATCGCCGCCGGGTTCACCTTCCGCCCAAGCGCACATATTTCAGGAACCTCCACACAATGCCACTGGAAGTTTGCACCCGGGACCAGCTTGTTTGCGAGTAACAGGTAATCAGCACATGCTCCGCCCCAGTCGAGAACAGCCGGCCCCCTCCTGCCTTGTGCGACAAGGGCAAGCACGTACGCCGACGTCATAAAACGATTGTGCTCCTCCAAATTGATCATGTCTGGTCGCGCAGATGACCACTCCGTCGCGAGTGGAGAGGTTCTGCCCAGTCTGTCCTTCCACTCTTTGAACAAGCGCTCCCGCGGCTCTGCAATGCCTTCATTGTCCCAACCAGCCCCTCCTGCTGTCCTCCACCGATCTCCACAATGATAACATCCAGATCGAGTCCACGATGCATGGACACGGCGGATCGCGCTCAAGAAAGCGGGCGGAGCCCAGTTCTTCACGATTGTTATCAGTGAGTGCATTTCGTGCCAGTTGTTATGTTTCATTTCGGCCCCAATGCAGGGGACTTTCTATTCGCAAGCGGGCCGACCCGCGACAGCCGCGTCAAAGGCTGCGCTCATACGATCAGGGTTATAGCATGAGTCTATAATACGTCGACACTGCTGATGCGTGTGCTCGCCCCGCGGTAGCCGGGATAAAATGCCCATGATCGCGTCGGCTAGGCTGTTTGCGTCGCCTGCTTTGAAGAGCAGGCCGTTTTCTCCAGGTACAATTGCCTCGGCCTCCGGCATCTGGTTGTCAAGGTCATCGTTCGTCACGACAGGCGTGCCATAGGATAAACTGTGTATAACAGAAAGGCCTGCCGCCCCGGGGATCACCATAACATCGGCTGCGCTGATCATGACACTCAATTGTTGTTCGCCATGGACCGCCCCAGAGAAATGCACCAGAACTCCCAATCTCTCAGCTATCTGCTGGAGCCGCACCTTTTCAGGCCCGTCGCCGACCACGTGCACTGCAACCGGTATGCCTCTGGAATTTAAAAGTCCTGCAGCCTCAATAAGCAGGTTCAATCGCTTCACTTTTGTCAGACGTCCCACGCTTAAAAGCACCGGCGAATTTGCTCGGACTCCCCATAATTCCTCGCGGAGCCCTCGACACGTAGTATCATCAACCTTTCCCGACTGAGCCCGGATGGTATCCTCATCGAGACTATTATATACAATATAGAGACGCTCCGCCCTCAGCCCCGCTTGGATCTCCAAATCGCGCCCCCGCTTCCCGTAGAGAAGCAACCCGTCGGCCAGCTTGTAGAACACGGTTTTCAGCAATCGCTTCAAGCCGGTGTCCCGCCGCAACGACCCGTGACCATACAGGAGAACCCTCTTCCCCATCGCTCGCCCCAAGATAATAGCGAACCAATTACTCACGATTGAAAGGCTGCCTTCAAGAATCAGCACATCGAATTGCCGCGAACATGCCGCACTAATCGCCCCACACTGCCAAGCAAGACGGTGGTTTAGGTGCCAAGTGGTGCAGTAACGATAGCGCATCTTTTCTGCAAACCGGTATGCCTCGATTCCGGAATTGCAGGGATCCCTCCTGTCTCCAAAGAAGTTATACTCGTGCTCGGTCGATCTGGCCAATGCCTGCACGAGCCCTCCTTGATAGTGGGCAAAGATTCGCTGGAACATGGCGACTCGCATGGATTCTCGGGCTGTTACGCAGACAGCGCACTTCTATAGTGACGCCCAGCCGGATAGTAATGTTTTTATTTCGTGCCAGCAGGGCTTGGTCAAACCGACGGTATTACCCAGCCGCCACAATACCCTCAACATCAGCGCGGGCCTTCGCCAGCCCTTCACATAGCGCCAGTTCAGCTCGGTCCGTCGCAACCAATCTCCGCGGCAGGGCCAACTGACCGCCTTCCCCTCTCGCAGCACCCAACCTGCATCAGACACCAAGGTTGAACTATACCTCCCGCCCCCGGTCTGGTAATTGACATTGGCGTCGTGCCCCCAAAAAACGGTTTTCAAACCGCCGTTTACGTGTCCATAGTTGTGAAACTGATGCAAGGCCGCAATCGAAGGCGTCCCGTCAATGATTGGCACCCGTCGGCGAATGCAGTACGCAAGAAGAGCATTATCGTAACCACCCCGCCCTACCACTACAGGAGGCAGCTCCTTCCAAAACCCACGCCGGAAAGCAAAGTAATCGATGCCTGTGGGGCCGTGCAATTGAGCCTGACCTTTCTCGCACAATTCCGCCAAGCGCTGCTTCCAGTCTGGCCGTGAGATCTCAACAAACGCACCCTCGCCAAGATCGACACGCTCCCCCACGAGAAGAAAGTCGGTGAACTCGATTTTTCTCAGTGCCGATACCATGCCAACCACCAAAATATCGCAGTTCAGGTAAACCTGCAGATCATACCTAGCGTTTACTTTGGCGTGTTCCACAATCGCGCCGAAGTATGGAATACCGTTGGAGGAGCTCTGGATATCCTTCACAACTTTAACGCCCAATTCCCTTCCGGCTTCCTCGATTCCCAAAGATGTGCCGTATAGAATCACTTCAATATCATCGCCGGCGGCAAGCCAGCTCCGGATCGCCCGGTATTGATTAAGATGGGCCACTCCCTCAAAAGGCTTTGGGCTGGAGATGAAAGTGATCATAAGGCAGCTTCTTCTTAGGAGACTGGCTTTTCTTTGCTTCAGGTTCGCACGAATATTCCGTCCCCTTGAAGCACATAACCAGTGACGGGATCGATAAACATCGGCTCGAACGAAATCATCGAGAAACCAAACTCGTGCACGTACTGCATCATCTCCAAGATCAACGGTCCACCTTCATAAACACGCGTTGTCGCCAACTCGAGTTCGATTACTTCCGTGCGTTTGATCGTTCCCGCCGCCCCTTTCATCACTTCTTTTTCGAAACCCTGCACGTCCGCTTTAAGCCAGATACGCTTCGCTTTGTCCGCAAGAGCAATGCCAGCCAGCGCGTCATCGAGGCGCCTGATCTGAACGCTCGTCCGTCCGACTGATCGCGACTCAGGTGCAGCCTTCAAATGGGCATCTCCCACCTTGAGAATCGAGCTGCTCGTCTCACGACCGGAGACATACATTTCGATCTCACCATTTTTGTCTCCCACAGCAGCATTCACACAGTGCCAAAACCGGTCTGCGGAAGCACGCTGACTCAAAGCCTGAAAGGCGTCCGGAAGTGGCTCAAAAGAGATTGCTGGTCCGATATACCCGTTGGCGCGAAACGCAGCGACGTAATCCCCCCGGTTGGCCCCGACATCGACGACAAGATCAATATCCTTGTTTGCGAAGATATGCGCCTGCCGCAGATTTCCCCAATTCTCTTTGCAATAACGGCGATATTCAACGCCACACTTGCGCGCTAACCAATGCATGGACTGACTGATAAGGCTCATATTCGATTTTGGTGTCTTGCTGATTTGGTACTAGGAAAGTGATCGTTGTAGGGCAGGCTCTTATCTGGCTCAATGCCCCCCGCCTCTCGGGCCGACCAAGCCAGGCACGGTGGAGGATCGTCTGATTCTCAGCCGTCGTCCACGAAGTGCGTCTGCTTCCGACGTCGTGCCACGTTGTTCTACCGCAATGCACATATATCCCACCATTAGGAAGAGCAGAAGGCCAACCTCCATGATCAGGGTCCCCGAGAATTGGCATTCTACAAAATAAAATGTCAGGGCACCGAGGCAGAAACCCGCTTCCCCGCCTCTTTTAGCCGCATACCACGCCAGTCGAGCCAAGCAGGAAAGAAAAGTAAACGAAACTATCACCAGACCCAATATACCAGTCTCGTAATGGGCCTCCAAAAACACGTTGTGCGCATACTGCTCGGGCTCTCCGAAATTATCGCCAAAAGATCCGACCCCCCGGCCAAAGAGAGTAACCGGCGCCGCCATTGCTATTCCGTAATGATCGACACGCGATCCAGCGTCCAGCAAGTCGTCATTGGCACCGTAAATGTCCCACGAAGGCACCACTCGGCCGATAAGGCCGTAGATTCGCTTGGCACTGGTCGGAGAAATATCGGGCAACACAACGAGGAAACAAGTCAGTGCTAACACGCCGATTGCAGAAAGCATTATCTTGCGCCGAAGCCCGATGCGCGAGACTGCAACCATTACTACCAAAGCAACAATGAAGGCAATCATCGGGCCCCGAGCTCCGGTGATCGCCGCCACCCCGATCGAGATCATGCATTGCACCAGCACCCCGAATTTTAGGAGGTAACCCTTCAAATCGACAACATGTGACAACCCAGCCAAGCCCGCGAGATAGAAGATGAGAGAGGTGGTGATCGGGTCGCTTAAAACTACAAATCGATCGTGATGCAGATTCTCTCCAACCACACTGCCCACCTCCATTGCTGTATCCACATTCCCATTCAGAACCGGCAATAACCGCCCTGACATCAGCAAAAAGAGGATAGTGAACGTGGCGCCGCCAACAACCCAAGCTTTAACCAATCTGATACCACATCGGTCGACACACACCACTGCACAGAGCAGGGCTGGCAAGACCCTCGAGAAAAACCAACTCCACCGATATTCAACAGCCGCCGAGGCGCTCGAGCACAGTGCCGCAACACCCAAGAATATTATCAAGGTAACGAATGGCCACAGCGTCCGCCATCGGAAGCGGAAAGACTTGGCGCTCCGCAAGGCCAGATACACTGGCGATAAAACGAACGGTGCGAACTGACCGTAGTATTGCAATGCACCTCGAAACGCCGAAAGCGCGAGGCCAAACAGGCCATCGTTTTTTTCGACACCCGGAACTCGGAATATGTCGTAATTGTAGATACTGGCAGCCAGAGCGAGCAACAGCGCAGTACGCAAAGGCTTTGTCAGGCGATCATCACCAATCGCTGCTGACGTTTTAGAGAGCGTACCACTCAGTTTGGGGACTTCAGGCAAAGACATGAGGATCTGACTGCTTGGAAATTCGGCGGCCACATTGCAGCTCCCACTGCTTATGGAGCACGAGAGTCGTCTCACATAAGGACTTGATCACGGTCGGGGGTTCGACGTCCCAGAAGTTTCGGTGCTCGGAGATGGTTTGAGTGTGCGTCTGGCACGGGTGAAGCCATCAAAAAGACGCCAGTGTTTGACATTGCTAAAAACGGTGCGCCACGGGAATGGAATTCTCGGCAATCCCAAACCTTCAAATTTGAGCAGTAATTCAGCCTCGTTCAGGAGCAACTGCTCAAGGTATGGCCTCATCACGGCGTTTTTCAAAGCCGTCGTCCATACTCCACGCGTTACCCAAAGATGAGCGGAACGTTTTCCAAAAAAGCGGAGGCTGTGATAATGAAAACAAACAAGCGGCACACCCGCAACGGTAGGCTGACCTTCAGAGTTCGCCGAGAGCTCGTATTTTCCGATGTTCCAAGGGCCAGCATTGATGCAGGGAAAGTCAGAAATGGCTACCTGTTTGAAGAGGGTCGGAAACTGATCTAGATACCCTTGATCTCCACACTTCCCGTCTTCATTACGATGATAACACCACTCGTTGCATCGCTCTCGCCACCATTGCAGGCAAGCGAAGCTGTTCGAGTCCCTGCGAAAAGCCATAACACCAACGTTAAACCTTCCCGTATTATCCTCCTTCCCTGCGTGAAAATCATGAGGGACAATCAAGATGCTATCATCCCCTAGCGCTTCAAAAATAGGCTGTGGCGGATTGAAAAACATGATATCGCTGTCGAGGTAGACCAGCGTCGTCAAATCGGGTTGTTTACGGAATACATAAAGGAGCCAGCTAGGCGTGCAGGTCCAATAGTATTCTATCTTGGAGCGGTTTCCTTTCGCCTGCAGCAGCTCCTTGTCACCCGCTTCGAAATCCTCAAGCCGAACAAGGCCCATGGACGGGAGTTTCAGCTCGTTCAAGACGTCATATGCCTTGGCATCCAGACAAAGCACCCATAGAAAAAAATCCACCCTCATTCGTTCAAGAGAGCGGTAAAGTGCTAATCCATGACAAATGTACTTTGAATCAAAGTAGGTGCAAAAATGGGCTGTTTTATCCATTTTGATTGGTTGGTGGACGTTCGACACTCTGCTGCTTTCCAGACGGCGAGCTATGGTTTTCCCCAACCGGTCGTGCCAGTCCGAGAGACACGGGTAACTTGATGTCTGTAGAGAAAATAGCAGGCCACATAATTAAGCACCATCACAAGCGTATATCCCTTCACAACCCCGATTCCTGTTAGACCAAGACGATGGCTGCAGAAAAACAGGAGGAACACCGCCACCGCTCGCGAGCAGTTGATGATAAATTGTCCCCTATGTCGCCCAACGACGTTGGGTATCGACGATAAAGCGGACACGCTCAGGCCAACTGTTTCGTAGATTGAAAACCAGAACACGATGACGCCTGCCTCCTCCCAGTTTCGTCCAAAAGCGAGCGGCATTAGCCAAGGCGCCGCTATACCCATCAGAATGATCGGTATTGAACATAACGCCCCTCGCATAAACACCCGATCGAAAAATTGTTTGAGCTCCCTCGGACGTTCCCTAACCACGGTGGCCGCACCACTGAGGAAGACTTGGCTGAGAGAGCCACCGAGAAGGCTGCCCGGCAGGGCAATCACCTTAAGAGCCATGAACAACTGGCCCGCATAGGCAGAACCGAAATAGGGCAACGCCAACATCCCGGGTAGGTAAATACCCAGCGAGTTGAGCAGAGTTGAGGGAGCCTGTACCAACGCAAGACGGCGGTATCTCACGGCAAGGGTCCACAAGCGCCCCCATCCCATTTTGTCTTGTTGGCGCGACGCCTTCAAATTGTGTATGAACTGTGTCTGTTTGGCCAACCCGGCAACACCGGTGCTATTCCCAGCGATTCCCGCCAATATTAAGCCCAATGGACTCGGCGAAAAAACTCCGAACCCCAAATTTAGAACATTCGACCCCACGCATTGCCAGATCGAGGTGCGGGCGATTCCAACCATAGCCTTGCGACGCAAAGCCCAATAGTTGATTGCCCGGTACCCTCCTGCCCCCACTATGCCGACCGGAACAAGCCACCTGTAGCTACCCAGTTGAAAGCCAGTTTCGCCGGAACCAAGCAACGCACCGGCCCCAAGCCACGCAAGGGCTCCCAAACCGATCAACAGGACAACTACAAAAGAAAGAACTGTAAGGCCGACCGCCTCGGAATCCTCCTTGGCTATCGGGATTCCCTGCTCGTAAGACAATGACCCGACGGTAAGAACTGTTGCGACGATTGACGTGTAGACACTGAAAACACCGTAATCGCCTGGCGTGTAAAGTCGGGAGTAGACTGGCGACATTACGATTCCCACAACCTGCCCCGCAAGAGTCACTCCCCCTAAGGCAACTGCCGCCCGCGTCAGCCCTCCTTTTGGGGCAAACCTCGCAAACCACTGCTCAATTCTCTGCATCATACCTACGGTCTAAAAAATAAACGTTGCCGATTGCGGCCCTATTTGTCCGCACGCCGCTCCAATATAAAACTCTTCAGCCGCACGTTATCGCTATAGACTACATCGTTGCAGAAACTGCCCACTAGATCGTACTCCCCTTTCATGCGGTCGATCAACGATTCCTCGCGGAAGACCCAGGAGGGATAGGAGGCAGAGTAAATGGAGGGGGGGACTTTTTGCACGGTGATGCGATCACGCTCGCCCTTCCAACACGGAGTGTCTCCGATTATCACGACGCGGAACTTCATAGCGATCAAACGATCGAGGAGCTCACAGGACGATTCCAAATACTGGAGGACACTCGATAAAAGCAATGTGTCAGGCTTTGCATCGCTCACGCACGACTCTACGTCGTAATAGAAGCGTAACCGCGCGTCTTCAAAAAGCTCCTTTCCACAATCTACAAAATGTTTTTGCTCGACGACGTTCCACCGGAGGAAGGGGAGCGTGCTAAGAAATCTGCGGTTTTGAAAATAGGAGCTGCCGAGGGAGCCTCCAAAATCCATTAGATTCAGCCGTCCTCCATTGCGGGACGCAGACCAGAGCAGGCCGGCAAGCACCGGCCAATTGTACTGCGGCTCTTGGAAAATGACTGAGTCGCGCTCGAAAGCTGCCTCGCCATTCCTGACCCTGAACGCCGCTTCTTTCACCCGCTCGAGAATGAGGCCATCATCGTAACCCGTGGACACGGCGGCCGCACTCGACCACGACGGATAGTCACCAAGCCATCCATATCGCTGGCCGAAGATTCGGCGGATCGAGGATAAAACCACCGGAGGGCAAAGCGCTCTGACTATTGGTTTCAACATGGTTGAAATTCTCTCACCGTGACAATCGGAGTATTGCGGTTTGGGATTCGGACCCAGCCGACACGTGGCACAATTTGCATCGCCGGGCTTATAGATATTTGAACCAACGCATGATACTTCTTAAAAAAGTATCGCGCTCCAAACTACGGAAATAGCGAGCGAAGGCGATACGTGCAGCCCGGCACTCCTCCAGTGGCTGCATATTCACTGCGAGCCCCGAGTCGGACACATCGCCTACATCGTAAACGTCTGTTGTTCCACAATGCTGTCCGCTGGAATCGTTGCCAATGTTACGCACCAACGACCGCCCCGGATAAAGCGTCAGCATATCGCGCAGGAAGGCGCTGGCATACCAACGAACTGCCCAAGAGTCGTTCAATCCGTCAATCTGCAGTTTCAACATCCGGGTATAGTTCGCCACGCCGCCATAGTCGAACTCGCGCTGAAGTCGCCGTTTGGTGAGTTCTTTGAGGAGCTTGCTCCCGTCCACCTCAAAGAGATCCCATGCTCTCTTCCACGTACCCCACCCCCAACAATCAGCTCCTTTCAAAAAGAAGGTGTCGGGCAAGAATTCCTGAAGTGGATATACATAACCGTGCACGCTGGCCACGCAAGCCGCGTCCGCGTAAAGATCGAGTGCATCGTTCATGTATTTCAAAAAATGACGCGAGGTCACTATGTCATCCTCAAGGACGATCAGCCGTCCCCTAGCGTTAATAATATCGGTCACACCCTGGATGATCGATCTAGATAAGCCCAAGTTGGTGGCGTGAAAGACAGTCTGTACCGACCGGAATCCGCCGATACCTGCTATATAATTACGCACCCCATCGACCCCGGCCTTGTCCACACTAGAACGTGGACCGTCGGAAAATATAAACAAATCGCTCTCAGAGGCGAGTTCATTGGCCTTCAGCGCCTCCACTGTTCTCTCAAGATGCCCTAAACGCCGGTAGGCGAAAAGGGCGATCGGCGCCGGTGACCTTTTCAAACTAGTTTCAGGCATAGATCTGATTCGCCCCACTTCTTAGAAATGGCAGCTCAAGCCATCGATAAGAAACGCCGCAGAGCAATATCGTAAGAACGAACGCTGCCGCAACCACTCCCACATCCACAAAATCATTCAAGGCGACGGGCCGGCCTAACCCGTCGAACAACGATTGCAGTACAATACCATGTAAAAGGTAAATTCCATACGACACCTTCCCCAGAAAAAGCAGAGGCTTCCATCGCAGAAAACCCACAAATGACCGACCAACATTAATAAGGACTAAAAGAACCAATATTCCGTACAGCGCCCCAAGCAATGAATGCCCCCACATCGACATATGGTAACCCAAATTCCGCGCCAATGCAGCATCAAGAAAGATAGCCCCAATGAGCAGCACAACAGATCCGACCCCCAGTATTGTCTGTCGCTTGCAGAGGACCGCAAACGTCGCCGGCCGTCGCATAACATAAGCAATCAGGCCCCCAAAACATAGAGAGTCCAACCGGCACGGCAGCCATACGTAAGGAACCCAGTCCGACCCACCAAAATGATATAGACACACAATCCGCAAAATTGGGGCAACAACTATTCCGCCCACAAGAATCCACGGAAGAGCCCGTCCTGCAATCCGGATTACTAATGGGTAAGAAAGATAAAACTGTTCCTCAACTGCCAGCGACCAAGTTACACCCAGCCAAGCGGCTCCGTAGGTCTGGAGCGCGGCCATTGCGTAATTTTGCACCATTAGGATATAGGCAGTCAGAGGGACGGTCCCGTCAAAAAGCGGCCCACGGGCTCCCACTCCCTTCATTATAATGAAAATCATCAACACCGTATAATACAGCGGGAATATACGGCAAAGCCTACGAATATAAAAAGTGCGATAGTAGGATTTGGAGTCACGGTTATCTAGAAGAATCCCCGTGATCAAAAAACCCGAGAGCACAAAAAACAGATCCACCCCACTGCGAAAAATGATTAGCGAGAGTTTGAAGCTGGGAACCACGCGGTCGGGCTCCAAATGAACTCCCGACGGAGGCAGCGGCACTCCAACGTAGTGCCAGATCAGAACAAACAGAATCGCAATTCCCCTGATCCCATCGAGCTCGGGCACGCGTATGTTGCGCATTCCAACGCCTGTTTGAACCGTCGATCTCACCAGCAGGAACTATAGACAGGCACCAAGTGCTTCGATAAGCCCACGGAGGCAAAGAAACTCAGAGGTAGAAACTCAGTTCCTTCTGGAAGTAAGCTACGGTTTTGGCCACAGCTGAAGCGATATCCGTCTGCGGGGTCCAATTGAGAGTGGTCCTAATCAAGTCATCGGCCGCATAGAAATCGCCGATGTCGATTTTCTTCCGCTCCGCCGGGAATTCGCGAACCACAAAAGATCCGCTATTTGCCGCATCCACCGTAAGCTGTGCCAAGTCCCGCAGACTGATCCGTCCGATACCTCCCAGATTGAACACCCCGCCAACAGCTTCCGGCCGACATGCCGCCGCGATGAAGGCATCTGCAGCGTCATCAGCATACGTAAAATCGCGAAGCTGGTCTCCTCCCCAGACCTCAAACGATTTTCCCTCCAGCGCAAGGCGGATCCAAATGCCGACGAAAGTCTGCCGTGCATCCTTGATGCGCATGCGTGGACCAATCGTATTGGTCAGCCGGAGGACCGTGCTCCGAATGCCATATACCTTGTTGTAGAGGAGATGATATTGTTCTCCGGCGAGCTTGTTGATACCGTTCACATCAACAGGGCGCAAAGGATGCTTCTCATCGACTGGTAGATAGTCTGGCTTGCCATATATCTGCCGGGTGCTGGCAAACACGATACGCACGTTGCGGTTGTACTTGCGGCAGACCTCCAAGATCGAGAGCTGCGCGCGGGCATTGATTTCAAGGTCGGTCTCCGGATCGGCCATCGAATCCATATGGCTGGTCTGCCCGGCCAGATTGAACAAATAGTCTTGGTCTTTAAGGAAAACCGGAAGACTGTGTCGGTCGCGGACATCAGAGATATTGACCGTCAGATCACGCTCGATCCCATGAATATTTCTCAAGCTGCCGCCGTATTCGGGAATCAAGCTGTCAACAATGGTGACCTTGGCACCGAGGGCGAGCAAACGGCGGGCGATGGTAGAGCCGATGAAACCTAGCCCGCCTGTGATCAGAGCCTTCTTGCCTGCATATTGGTTCTGGAGATCTGGTGTTTCCATAGGGATAGACTTAAGGGGTGCTGGAGAAGCAGTTGACGGCGTTTATCACGGCCACGATTTCCTGTTCGGACATCACCGGACTCATAGGCAGGCTCAGAACCTCCCTATGAATCGCATCCGTGACGCTGAGATCCTTCTTGCCCCAAGCACACTTGCGATACGCCTCCTGCCTATGGGGAGGCAGCGGGTAATGCACGACCGTACCAATGCCGTGCATCGCAAGATGCCGCTGCAGATCGTCCCGTCCCGCACAGCGCACAGCGTAAATATGCCAAACATGAGAATCCCGGGCTGATGGCGCAGCGGGGAGTCGGACGAAGGGATTGCGTATTTCCACCGAATAGCGGTGGGCGATTTCACGGCGACGCTCATTCTCCCGATCGAGCGCCGGCAGCTTTGCACAAAGCAGTGCAGCCTGTAATTCATCGAGCCTGCTGTTTGGCCCCTGATATAGGTTGTGGTATTTTTTCTCCGATCCGTAATTCCGCAATGCTCGGAGAGCAGCTGCAAGCCCGTCATCGTTGGTCGTCACAGCTCCCGCATCACCCAACGCGCCCAAATTCTTACCTGGGTAAAAGCTGAACCCAGCCGCATCGCCAAGCGCGCCTGTTCTCTTTCCACGATAACAGGCGCCTTGAG
Organism: Nibricoccus sp.; assembly: GCA_047600805.1. Lineage (GTDB taxonomy): Bacteria > Verrucomicrobiota > Verrucomicrobiia > Opitutales > Opitutaceae > JADKHC01. The sequence goes on along the minus strand of JASGKG010000001.1, from coordinate 592,620 downwards.
CCTGAGCTGCATCTTCCAACACTTTAAGGCCGTGCTCCTGAGCGAAATCGTCGATTAATGCCATCTCAGCTACCTGCCCGTAGAGGTGGACGGGCAGAATACCTTTGGTGCGACTGGTCATTGCCGCCGCCAAACGGCCGGGATCGAGATTAAACGTCTCGGGGTCTGGTTCCACCAAAACCGGTGTCAACCCCGCCTCAGTAACGGACAATATCGAGGCAATATAGGTATTGGCTGGTACCAGCACCTCATCGCCCTTTGCCATGACACCAAGCTCGATCCAAGCCCGCCATGTCAATGTCAGTGCATCGAGTCCATTTCCCACACCAATACAGTGTCGTGTCCCAATGTAAGACGCAAAATCCTGTTCGAAGCGCTTAACCTCCTCGCCTAGTATATACCAGCCCGAGTCCAGAACCCTCTCGAATGCAGACAACATTGCACCCCGATGGCATTGATTAATCTTCTTCAGATCGAGAAACGGAACTGGTTGCGGTTTACTCATATTTTTCTACGGAGGAGCGACGTTAATTGGCACTAAGCATCATTGGGTCGGGGAACTCTAGACGGAAAACGATTCGGTCGAAGAAAATATATAAGCTTCGCCCCGTCGCGTCGAAAGACGTAACCGGAACGATATATCTATGAAAACAGATCACTTCTTCTTCTTCTTTGGTCCTAACAGAACAGTAAGAAGCGGCAGTACGGTGGTGAACCGTTTCCTCCAGGTCTCGAGTTGCTTTGTTCGGGCCAAATAAAATTTTGCGTTCTCGGGAGAATGCTCCGCGAGGGTTTTCAGCTTTTTCAGGCGCTCGGCGCCTGGGGCGGCCATCGGAGCGATGCGTTCACGCAACACACCGGTCACGAGTTGGCGAAGGCTGAGTTCGGGCTCGTAGGCCACTCCACGCGCTTCGCGCTTGATGCCAGATGTAGAATTTAAAATTTGAGAGGGGCGGTCGACTTCGATGATCGCACCTAGCGAGCGGAGCAATTGCAGGCCTTGGCTGGCGGAGCCTTTGCTGATTTCCAGGCGTGCAACGATTTCGGCAAAGCCGAGTGGCTCGGGCGAGGCGTAGAGCAGGCCGTAGATCTGACCGACGGATTTCGGTACTCCGAAGAGCTGCACGATGTCCGCAAAGAACTCCACGCATTCACTTTCAAATGCAGAAGCAGCAGTCGCAGAAGTTGTGCTCGGGGTCTCCAAGGGAAGCCAGATAAACGGCAAGTTCAGGAAAAAATGAACAAGGGTTCAAGAAAAAATGAACCACATGGCGCAAAGCGCCGAACATGGAACGTCCCCCAAGGCTCAAGACCCGACGCCCAAGGCGGAGAATTCGGGTTCCTCATTGGAGTAAACCATCGATGAACATTCGAAAGCTCGGAGTAGTGACCACCGATTACACTGATCACACTGATAGTGCTCTGTGTAATCTGTGCCATCCGTGGTAAAAAAGATTGTAGCATTGAATTAACCACAGACGACACAGAAAACGCAGAGTGGGATTAGATCGTCGGGATCCGAGATTGAACCACAAACCATAGAGCAACCGGATTTCCAACCCACTCGTCGACACTGATCGAAAAGAATGTCGGGAAGAGGAACGCAAAACTCTAACTACTAATTTTCGCTAATGACGATTAATACAGAGATGTTCATCTCCACGTTCTCTGCGGACTCGGCGGTGAGATCAAAAATACAGATTCATTCCCACGCGGAGTTAGCGCACAAAGTCGCAGGTACGAGCCAACCTGCCGGGACTGTAAAGGCCGGAGAGATGGGTAACGCGTTCCACCTTCGGAGGTTAGCTTCGCTCTACTCCAGTGGTTCTCGATGTCAAAGATACGGTAAACGAACCAATCCACAGAAAACGAATCATCCGGTGCTTGGGTTGGGATCCAGACAGCAATGCCTTGAGGTGGAGCGGGCACTCCCGTGCACGCTGGTTCGGGAATGATCCCGTTGGTCGTTTGACGTTGCTCAACGCGCAATGGACGACGCGTTCCACCTTGAAATCAGCTTCGCATCACTCCAGCTCGCCCGCTTCCTCGTCGGTCAGAAAACTCATTTGGGCGGCGTCGGCGCGCTGGTTGAGCAGTTTCCGCAAAAACATGGTTCGGTGCAGGACGCAGGCGCCGTGCTGCAAGACGGCGAGCCGATGCTCTTCGGTGCCGTAGCCTTTGTGCTGCGCGAAGCCGTATTGAGGAAATTTTTCGTGGAGCTCGCTCATCATGCGGTCGCGTGCGACTTTCGCGACGATCGAAGCCATCGCGATGCAGAGCGAACGCGCATCGCCTTTGACGATCCCGCTGTGCGGATAAGGAAAGTTGCGCAGGGGCAGGCCGTCGATGAGAATGCGGCAGGAAACTTGCGGTTTGTAGTTTTGGATCTCTTCCGCGGAGGTGAAGAGGTCGGGCTCGGGGCGGCGCTCGAACGCACTCGGCGCATAAATGCCTTCCAACGCGCGGTGCATGGCGAGCTTGGTGGCGCCCAAAATATTGAGGTCCTCGATCTCCTGAACTGACGCCGAGCCGAAGTTCGCGTGGATCTGGCCCTGGCCCATCAACGTCTCGAATTCGAACCAGAGCTCCTCGCGTTCGGTGGCGGTCAATTGTTTCGAGTCGTTGACGCGACCCGCACGCGTCAAGGCCCAGCGGCTTTCGAGGAACTCCTTGTTGACCAACACGGCAGCCGCCACCACGGGACCGGCGAGCGCGCCGCGGCCCACTTCATCGACACCGATGAGGCTGGCGTGTTCTTCGAGTTGTTTTAAGTCAAAGCCGCGCAGCTGGCGGCGTTTCATTCGGTCTGTTGTAAAGAACGCTGTTCCATGCGCAAGCACGGCGCACGGCTTGCTTTAATTGCCTGTCGTGCCGATATAACTACAAACAGATCTGCATGAACCTGATGGAGACCTTCGAGTTTTTGAGCTACGTCGTCACGGTCATTGGCCTGCCGTTCGCGATCATCGTGTTCATTCTCGAGCAACGGAAGGAGCGGGACAACGAAGAGGAGGAAATTTATCAGCGGCTCTCCGACGAGTACCGGGAGTTCCTCAAACTCGTGCTCGACAACGCCGACCTGCAGCTTCTGCGGCGCGAGGGCATTCGCCATGAATTGACTGAGGAGCAAAAGGAACGGCGCACGGCGATTTTCGGGATTCTCGTTTCTCTTTTCGAACGCGCGTACCTGCTCGTTTACGAAGACGACATGGACAAAAAGGCGCGGCGGCTGTGGCAATCCTGGGAAGACTACATGCTGGAATGGGTGCGTCGCGTGGAGTTTCGCGAGTGTCTTCCGGAGCTGCTCGAAGGCGAAGATGAGGAATTCACGCAATACATCCGCGGACTCGCTGGTCGCGTAACGGGTAAAACGTGATCGGCTAAAATAACCAGATCCGCGCAAAGCGAGGGCTCGGCTCTGCCCGGCGTTTTGACTTCGCGTGCGTCGCGAGCCATCCTTGCCGAGGAGAAACTCGTTATGACATCGCCCGCATCCATTCGCCACCGCTACGAATTTGCCAGCGATAACACCGCCGGTCTTTGCCCGGAGGCGCTCGAGGCGTTGGCCGAAGCCAATCGCGGCTACCATCCTTCCTACGGCGACGATCCCTGGACGCAGCAGGCGGCAGATATGATTCGCGGGATCTTTGAAACCGATTGCGACGTGTACTTCGTCTTCAACGGCACCTCCGCCAACTCGCTCGCGCTCGCCTCGCTCTGCCAAAGTTATCACAGCGTCCTCTGCCACGAACTCGCCCACATCGAACGCGATGAATGTGGTGCGCCCGAATTCTTTTCCAACGGAACGAAGCTCATCACCCTGCCCGGACCGTTAGCGAAGGTTTCTCCGCAGATGGTCGAACGCGCCGTGCTCGCGCGGAACGATCTGCATTTCCCGAAGCCGCGTGTTCTCAGTCTAACCCAAAGCACCGAAAACGGCACGGTCTACATCGCCGACGAAGTGGCCGAACTGTGCGCCGTAGCCAAGTCGCACGGCCTGGCCGTGCACGTGGACGGCGCGCGTTTTGCGAATGCCGCCGTTTCGCTGGCCGACCGGAACAAAGCGCGACCAGCAGACTTCACGTGGCGCGCGGGTGTCGATGTGCTCAGCTTCGGCGGCACGAAAAACGGCATGGCGATCACCGAAGCGGTGGTGTTCTTTAATCGCGAGCTGTCCAAGGATTTTGAATACCGCTGCAAGCAAGCCGGCCAGCTCGCGTCGAAAATGCGTTTTCTATCGAGCCAATGGACCGGCGTGTTGAAAGACGGCGCGTGGCTGAAACATGCGCGCCACGCGAATTACCAAGCGCAAAAGCTCGGCCGCTCGCTGGCGGAATTGCCCGGGTTTCGTCTGGCAGCGCCGATCGAAGCGAACGCGGTGTTCATGCATTTTCCTCCGGGCGTGGCGGAAAAGCTAATCGCGGCCGGCTGGCATTTTTACGACTTCGTCGGAAGCGGGGGTCATCGTCTGATGTGCTCCTGGGCGACCGCCGACGCAGAGATCAAGGAGTTCGTTTCCGCGGCGAAACAATACTTAGGCTAGTCTGTCGAACCACCGCCGCGGTGACAAAGCGTCAACGATTCTTGTTCTCCTTGTCCGGCGCTTCGATGAAGTTGCCGATGGTCACGTTGGATTCTTTGACGTTCTCCGCGTTTTCATAGCGGTTTTTTTGACCGCGCACCTTGCCGATGGCGATGTGGTCGAGAACGACATCACGCACCGGAAGATCCTTATCGCCGAGAATGCGGAACGGCGTCGATGTCGTTCCGACCTTCACGTTTCGCACAGTGATGCCGCGGATGGGCGTGAGCCTTTCTTCGTACGTCGGCACGAGCGTGCGCCATTGGTAGAGAACGTCGGTTTCGATACCCAAAACCCCCATGCGGAACTTCACGCCGGAAGCATCGATATTTTCCATCGTGACGTTTTCCACGAAACCACCGCGGCGGCGGTTAGTTTTAATGTAAAGGACATTGAACGGCTCGAATCGAGACTGGCGCGAGTCGTAGCGGCAGTCGTGGGCGTAGACGTTGCGCACGCCGCCGGAAAGTTCGCTGCCGATAGCGAGCAGTTGGTGACCGTTAAGCACCGTGCAGTTTCGGATGACGATGTTTTCGGAAGGCGCATTCAACCGCCAGCCGTCCTGGTTCGTGCCGGACTTGATCACGATCGCGTCGTCGCCCTGATCGAACGTGCAATCCTCGATAAGCAGATTGCGCGTGCCTTCCGGATCGATGCCGTCGTTGTTGTGTCCGTGGGCGGAGGTATCGACGTGCCGAACCACGACAGAGTCACAAAGGAACAGGTGAATCGTCCAAAACGGGCTGTTGCGAATCGTCACGCCCTCGATGAGCACATTTTGGCAACGATTGAATTGGATCAGCTGCGGGCGGAGATTGCTTTCGCCCTCGGCCATCTGACGTTTCTCGACCGGCACACCGGTCGAGCCCATCGTGTAGAGACGCTTGAGCGCATCCATGTGCGCGGCCGGACGAGCCATCCATTTTTCCCAGGTTTCCATTTTTGGCCGCAACATGCCCTCACCGGTAAGCGCGACATTCTCGCAATCGAACGCGTAGACGAGCGGTGAATAGTTGAAACATTCCCAGCCTTCCCAACTCGACTGCACGGCGGGAAGGTAGTCTTTCGGATTATCACTGAAGACGAGGACCGCGCCTTTTGCGAGATGGAGGTTCACGTTGCTCTTCAGGTGAATCGGACCGGTAAGCCACTCACCCTCCGGGATCACGACACGACCGCCGCCAGCTTTGTGGCACGCGTCGATCGCGCTTCGAAGCGCTTCGGAGGTTTTCGCCTGCGAGTCGGGCGCTGCGCCGAACTCGGTGATTACAAAATCTAGCCGCGGGAAAACCGGCACGTCAATCGGCGGCATCGGGAACGGCGCTTTCACGGCCGCGATCTCGTGAGTGACTCGGCTGGGTGCATCGTGCAGATCTGTCGAGGTGGCGGTCGCGGCAAAAGGCAGACCGAGAAGTTGGCAGAAAAACACGATCAGGCGCAGGGACTTCATTGGGGAGTGCGACAATGGCGATTATGCGGCCTGCGGCAAAAGTGTTCTGTCCGCCTGAACGTCTGGCAACAGAGGCACGGACGGTGATTTCTCCTCTTTGCGCCCGTATTCAGATTTCCTGTACACCACGAAGTTATCAACGGTCAAATGTGTCATCCAAAGGCACACAACATCGCCGAATTTTCCATAAACTTGCTCGAAGATGGACCGATGTAAGCCGCGGCCTCTTTTTTTTTAGCGGCCGTCTATGTTGAATTACATTCGCTCTCGCGGACTCAGTTTTAGGATCATCTCGAGCTTCGTCGCGGTGTTGGTTATTACTACCGTCGCCGGCTTGCTTACTCCGTATCTGTTGCGCAACGTCGACAGAGCGGTCACCGAGATCACGGATGATGCGTTGCCCGGACTCGCTACGATCAGCCAAATCGGAATGGATGTCGCCAACGCACAAATCAACGTGCTGAGGCACATCGACACCTCCGACCCGCAAGAAAAAACGCGCTTAGAACAAGAGATTGCCGAACTCGTCGCGAGAGTCACGAAGGGAACCAAAGAGTATGAAGACACCATCCGGGCCGACGAAGACCGGCGGTTGTTCACGTCGTTCACTCAAATACGCCAGCGCTACAAAGAAGCTCGGGACAAAATGCTTCAACTGAGCCGGGCAAACGATCATCAGGCGATCGCTGCCTACAATAAAGAGGTACTCAGACCCGGGTTCGAAGCTTATCTGAAGGCGCTCGTCGAACTTCGTGATTACAACATCAGAAATGGACAACGGCTTCGCACGGACGCAGAGGCAGTCGTGAGCAAGACGTCCAATATTTCTATGATTGCAGCGATCACAGCGCTTTTGCTCGGCCTCGGGGCGGCCACGCTCACCGCTTCTTCCCTGAGCAAATCAGTTATCGCCATCGCAGATGCATTGAGCGACAGCTCAGACCAAATTGCGTCGGCCTCCGCACAGGTCGCCGGTTCGAGTCAGAGCCTGGCCGAGGGAGCGAGCGAACAAGCGGCTTCTCTCGAGGAGAGCAGCTCGTCGCTGGAAGAGATTTCCAGTATGACGAAGAAGAATGCGCAAAACGCCGAAACCGCTCAAACACTCGCCTCCGAAGCGCGAGAAGTCGGCGAAACCGGAGTTCGAAGCATGACCTCGCTGAGCGCCGCGATGAATGAGATCGAGAAATCGAACGCGAATATCGGAAAAGTCATTCACACGATCGACGACATCGCCTTCCAAACCAATCTCCTCGCCCTAAACGCCGCCGTCGAAGCCGCCCGCGCCGGTGAAGCCGGAGCCGGTTTCGCCGTCGTGGCCGAAGAAGTCCGCTCGCTGGCACAACGCAGCGCCGTTTCCGCCAAGGAGACCGCTCAATTCATCGAGGATTCGATTTCGAAAGGCCGCCAAGGCGCCTCGCTCAGCACTGAAGTCGCCAAAAATCTCGAGGCGATTGTTGAGAAGGCCCGCCGCGTAGATTCTCTCATCGCAGAAATCGCCGCCGGCTCGCGCGAACAGTCTCAGGGGCTCGACCAGCTTTTGCTCGCGACCAGCCAGATGGATAAAGTGACTCAGACCAACGCCGCCGCGGCGGAAGAAAACGCATCCGCCAGCGAAGAGCTCAATTCGCAGGCCGCCACAATGCACGATCTCGTGAGAGACCTGGAAGCCCTTGTAAAAGGAAAAGCGCAGGCCTCCACGGGCGAAGAAACGCCAGCGGCAAAACCAGAGCAAAGGACCAACAGAATTCCTTCAAGAAAAGCGCCGGCAGAGTTCGCCAGCAACGAAGCTGGATTTCACCGCGAGTAAGGCCGCAGCGCCAGCTCGCGCTAAACCGTGACGTTGGTGCGCCGCCCTGTTTGAGCCGCAGAATAAATCGCTTCGATGATCGCCAGATCGCGCCGTCCCATTTCTCCTGGAGCCACCGACGGCTGGTTCGTTAAAATTTCCAAGGTCATGCCATCCAGCTGCGCGACTTGGTGATTGACCCTGGGTAGACTCGTGCGGCCTTTCGAGGTCGTGAGAACCGGCGTATCGTAATAAAACGCCGGCGGCCCGAGCTGCGCCCAGCCTTCGTCCGACTCCGCACGAAAGCGACTGACGTTCTCCGCGTAACTCGCGAGGCAATCGCCCTTCGCACCGTCGGCGAAATGCATTTCCCATCTTATGGACTCCTCGATCTCGGAGAAGATTTCCGGCCGCGTCACCGGCCCAAAATGTGCGGTGATCGCCTTCGGCTCCGCCTCGCCTTTCGCCATGCAGACGGCCTGGAGAACGTAAACGCCCATGTCCATTAACGGACCGCCACCGGCAAGCTTTTTGTCGGCGCGCCAGTTACCCGCGCTTTTAGGCGTACGCATACGAAATCCGTTGGCTCCGTTCATGCGCATGAAAACGCCCAGGTCTTTTTCGCGCGCCAGACGTATCAGTTCGACCGTGTTCGGCTCGTAGTGCAGCCGGTAGCCGATCATCAAGCGCACGCCCGCCGCTTTGCACGCGGCGATCATCGCATCGCACTCGGCGACGGACACCGCCATCGGCTTTTCGCAGATCACGTGTTTGCCCGCCTTCGCCGCAGCGATCGTGTGCTCTGCGTGCAGGGCGTTCGGCGTGACAACATAAACAATGTCGATATCGGGCTGATCGGCAAGGCGCCCCATTGTCTCGTAACTAAAGACATTTTTCTCCGAAAAACCGTACTCGCGCGCCCAGACTTTACCTTTGGCAGGATTGCCGGTGACAACGCCGGCCAAGCGACAATGGCTTGTCTTTCGCAAGGCCGGTCCGAGCTGGTTCGTCGAATAGCTCCCGAGGCCGACGAGCGCGACGCCGAGTTTCTTCTTCCCCGATACCTCCCCCGCCGCACGCGCCCAGCTCGGTAGAAGTACAAGGCCGGAACCAGCCAAAAGGCTACCCAGGAAACGGCGCCTCGAGAACAGAGATGAGGGAAAAGATAATTTCATGATTCCAAGTTGTGGGAACGGGTTTTCAGCGCTCGCCTGAACGGGTTCCGCCTAGGCCGCCAAACGACACAAGCACGGAGTGACTGATCATGTTGCGAAATTGAGCAATTTTACGTTCGCCGCAACTCACTCCCTTTTCGCATCGTTTCTCAACAAAGGCGGGAGTGCCCCCCTGAATGAGCCAAGCTTCTCGGTCCGATCGTACATCCCCTGTTATTCTCCTTCCGGGGCCCCCTGCGCATATTTTGGCAAGTTGTTGCAGGGGCGTTTTTGGCCTTTCCCTGATGGCAAGGCTCCCATTCACTACCCGTTCTTTCCGTCAGATTACTTTTCTCATGAGTACATCGATCACCTCCATCATCGCCCGCGAAATCCTCGATTCCCGCGGCAATCCCACTGTCGAAGTCGACGTCAAGCTCGCTTGCGGCGCTTTCGGCCGCGCCGCGGTTCCTTCCGGCGCCAGCACCGGCGAACACGAAGCCATCGAGCTCCGTGACGGCGACAAGAAGCGTTACGTCGGCAAGGGCGTGAGCAAGGCCGTTGCCAATGTGGCCAAGATCATCGCTCCGGCCCTCGAAGGCATGGACGCACTCGATCAAGTTGCCATCGACAACAAGATGCTCGCTCTCGACGGCACCGAGACCAAGTCGAAGCTCGGCGCCAACGCCATCCTCGCCGTCTCGCTCGCGGTCGCCAAAGCCGCCGCTGACGCGCTCGGCCAGCCCCTTTTCAAATACATCGGCGGCCCGAACGCCAAGGTCCTCCCCGTTCCGATGGCCAACGTCATCAACGGCGGCGCGCACTCCGATGCCCCGATTGATTTCCAAGAGTTCATGATCATGCCGCACGGCTTCAAGACCTTCTCGGAAGGCCTGCAGGCCATCACCGAAATCTTCCACGCCCTCAAGGCCGTGTTGAAAAAGAAGGGTCTCTCCACCGCGGTTGGCGACGAAGGCGGTTTTGCTCCCAAGCTCGACAGCGCTGAAGGCGCTCTCGACGCCATCGCCGAGGCCGTAAAGAACGCCGGCTACAAGCTCGGCAAGGAAATCTTCCTCGCTCTCGACGTCGCCTCCTCCGAATTCTACAACGGCAACGAGACCTACACGTTCAAGAAGAGCTCCGGCAAGACCCTCACGGGCGACGAGCTCGTGGCTTTCTACGTCAAGCTCTGCAAAGACTACCCGATCGTGTCGATCGAAGACGGTTGCGCAGAAGGCGACTGGAAGACCTGGAAGAAGCTCACCGAAGCGCTCGGCGACAAGGTGCAGCTCGTCGGCGACGATCTTTTCGTCACCAACGTCAAGTTCCTCAAGAAGGGCATCGATACCGGCACGGCCAACTCGATCCTCGTCAAGGTCAACCAGATCGGTTCCCTCACCGAGACGCTCGACGCCGTTCAGCTCGCACAGTTCAACAAGTACACCGCCGTTCTCTCCCACCGCTCCGGTGAGACCGAGGACGCCACGATCGCCGACATCGCTGTCGCGACGAACTGCGGCCAGATCAAGACCGGTTCGCTCAGCCGCACCGATCGTACCGCCAAGTACAACCAACTCCTCCGCATCGAGCAGTTGCTCGGCAAGAGCGCGGTTTACGCTGGCGTGAACGCGCTGCCGGCTTCCCGCCGCTAAGCGGACTTGATCCAACGCTAATCTCCAAGGCCGGGCCTAAAACGCCCGGCCTTTTTTATGTATACGCTTTAGCTACTGCACGTAGATCGGCTCTTTGATCGTATCGAAAGTCGAATAGTTATTCAGCCGGTTGATCATGATTTCTGAAAGCTTGTTACCGGCAGCAACGAGCAAAACATCTCCGGCAGTTTTCACGTCCGAGACCAAGATCTGCCCAGGCTGCAACTCGTGAACCTGAAGGGACAACACCGGCCGGTCGGCGGAAATGGAGTTTTCCAAGAATGCCTCAAAGCATTTGAAGCAGTTATCCAGCATGACCGGGTCGTAGACGCCGCTTCGCGCCTTCATCGTGTCGTAGGCGCGCTTTTTGACGATCCCCTCAGCTTCAAGCAAAACACGGTCGCGAAGAATTTTGAGAACCCGCGACCCCAAAGGAATATTGTCGCGTGCGACGTCGTCATTGGGAAAACCGCCGCCGTCAAAGTTCTTATTTTGGTAAAGGACCATCTTGGCTACTGGTTCGAGCCGCGGAATACCCACCAGTAGATCGTGCCCGATCTTCGGCGTTTTATCGAGCAGCGCTTTCTCACGCGCCGCCAAATCCGCGCCAACCTCCATTTTCCGAAGAACCAGAGATGGCACCGAAACCAACCCAATATCACCAAGCAAAGCCGCCATTTCATATTGCCAGGTCGTGGGCATTCCCAACCAACGTCCAAACGTCCGCACTGAATCGCGAAGTTTTTGGCCGCGGCCAAATGCGGCGGGATCGATCATCGACAGGACATCGCTTAAAACTTTCACCGCGCCGGAAAGCGTGCCCTCGAGCAGTTCTCGTTCCGTGGCCACCAGTGCGTACTGTCTAAGTGCCGACTCAAGTGTCAATTTCAACGCCTCCTGTTCGCACGGCTTGTTAAGAAACCCAAAGATGTGTCCTTGGTTCACTGCATCGGATGCGGTTTTCTGGTCAGCATTGCCCGTGAGCATCAATCGCACGGTGTCAGGGTTCAGTTCGCAAATTTTCGTCAACAGTTCGATGCCGTTCATGCCTGGCATCTGCATATCGGCCACAACCACCGCATAGGGACCAGACGAGGTAATCAGATCGAGCGCCTCTGGTCCGCTCGTCGCGGTGTCGAAGGTATAGAGTTTGCGCAGATTGCGCTGGAAAGCAGCGAGCAGGTTAGGATCGTCGTCTACAAAGAGAATTTTGTTCGAGTGCACGACTGATTGAGGTTTTGGGTGAGAACTAAACTAAAGTGTCTTGGGCGTCGCCACTCGCACGATGTTTTCACCGCTCCCCGGCTTCGCAGACCACCTTGTATCGACAGTTATTGGTTCAGCAATGGGATGCAGCAAAGCGAAATTTCTCAGACGCTGAAGTTGCGTGTCGCTTAACGTCGTACCGACACAGACCACAACCGAACCATCTGCTGTCGCCACGTTGGACAATAGCACATCGCCCGCCGCAAGTTCCGCCAACGACACGCTGCGCATGCCGCTGCCACCTGAAGCTTTCGGGTTAAAACCCGCAAACGACGCAGAAATCGCCCGCACTACAGTGGGGTCATATCTTTCCGGCCCAGCTTTGAGCGCTTGGACAATATCGCTGATCAATGCGCTCTTGTTATGCATTTTCACCACCTCGGTGGCGACCCTTAACACGCGGGCAGCAAGTGGTATCCCCTCGCAAGAGATATTCTCGTGGGGAAACCCCGAACCATCGAAGTTCTTGTTTTGATAAAGGACCGCTTGTGCAACGCCATCCAGCCGCGGAATAGATGCCAATAGGCGCGACGAGAACTCAGGCACGCGCTCAGCCAGTTGACGTTCTTTTGGAGCTAGATCCTGGTTTGTTTTGATCTTTTCCCGGACCACCGACGGCAGGGTCACAATTCCAATCTCCGCGAGCAAGGCCGCGATCTCCACATCCCAAGTAGATTCCATTCCCAAGCTGAAGGCGATTTCGCGAGCTACGCTCCGGCGCTGCTGAGCTTGGCCAAAAGCTTCCGGATCCAGCACAGCTAAAATATCCGTCAGCACCTGCAAAGAACCGTTCAGCGTCTTGCTGAGCAGCATCTTCTCGACGACGACCAGCTCGTGTTGTTTGAGCGCAGTATCGAGGATGGCTGAGAGCGTTTCAGGCGAACACGGTTTGGCCAGAAAACGAAAGACATTTCCGCGATTGACCGCCTCGACTGCGGTCTGCTGATCCGCATTGCCCGTCAGCATTATCCTGATGGTGTCGGGGGCACTTGAACGAACCGCAACCAACAGGTCGACACCATTCATCACAGGCATGCTCATATCCGCCACGATGACGGCGTACGGACCTTGCGTCCTGACCATCTCAAGCGCCTCGGTGCCGCTCGCTGCAAAATCAAGCGTGAACCGTTTCCGCAAATTCCTCTGGATAGCGGCCAGAACGTTAGGGTCGTCGTCGACGAAGAGGATCTTTTCAGTATTCATTGCTCTGCAGAAGGTGCCCAGGTTTGGCGTGTTGATCCGGCAGCGGGTGCGGTGAGCGGGAGCGAGAGGCGGAACGTCGTTCCTTTGCCCAACTCCGTGGAGAAGCTCACGTTTCCGCGATGTTTTTTAACGATCACCGCCTGCACAATGGCAAGCCCCTGGCCAGTGCCTTTTCCGACGGGTTTGGTGGTGAAAAACGGTTCGAAAATTCGATCGCGCGCATGCTCTGGAATACCAGTGCCCGAATCCTCCACCTCGATAATCGCGTGATCTGCATCCTGCCGCGTGCGAATCGTGATGAGGCCCTTCGCGTTGCCTGTCGCCTTGTTCGCTTCTTCAATGGCGTGAGATGCGTTTACAATGAGGTTCAACACCGCCTGATTGATCTCGTCGATGACGCAATTCACCTTGGGTAAATTCGGATCTAGTTCCGTGACAACGTCGGCGACGTATTTCCATTCGTGGCGGGAAACAGCGACCGTTGTCTCTATGGCGCGGTTTATGTTTGCATGGCTCTTCTCTTCCCCGCCAGGATGCGAAAATTCCTTCAGCGAGCCTACGATTTTCCCGATGCGCCTCAGGCCGTCCATCGATTGCTCGATGCAGCGAGGAACTTCGCTGAGCAAATAATCGAGCTCGTAATCTTTTTCCGCAGCCTCAACCGCCTCTTTCGCTGCAGGATTTAACGGCATTGCCGCCAGTTGCGTCTGATAGACCGAAATGACGTTGGACAACTGCCTGAAGGCCTCGGCGAGAAACCGTGTGTTGTCGGAGATAAACTGAGTCGGCGTGTTAACTTCATGCGCCACGCCGGCGGCGAGCGAACCCACAGATTCAAGCTTCGACGTGAGCTGCAGCCGAGCCTCCATTTCGCGACGCTCCCGATCCACACGCTTCTGCTCTGTAATATCGCGAATGGCTCCGTTAATCACCAATCGGCCTCGGAATTCGAACGTCGAAAGCATGACTTCCGCCGGGAAATCCTCTCCTCCTGCACGACGATGAATCCATTCGAAACAACAATGCCCTTTTTCCAGCGCGAAGGCGATATATTGAGCTGAGGCTTCGCTGGATTTTCTTCCGTCCGGTTGTAAAGGCGGGGACAACTCTCCAGGGTGCCGAGCGAGCAAATCCTCCCTCGAAAATCCAAACATTTCGAGTGCCCTGCGATTACAATCCACCAGGTGGTTTCCGCTAAAAAGAAGCACGGCGTTACTAGTCCCATCGAAAACAGCGCGGAATAGAGCCTCTCGTTCGCGAAGCGCTTCTTCCGCCTCTTTCTCGACCGTTATATCGCGCGAAATGCCAAACGTGCCGACCAGCTTTCCGCACCGACTATAGAAGGGCTGCTTAGTCGTGCTCACCCAGCGAACCGAACCATCTGGAAAGGTTTCTTTTTCCTCCATGTCTAGGATCGGTTGTCCAGTCTTAATGATGCGCTGCTCGTCCTGAAAGGCGGGCGCAGCATGTTCCACCGTAAAATAATCAAAGTCGGTCTTCCCAATGGACTCGCGCGGATCGCTGACGCCGTGTTTTTGGGCTTTCGCCCTGCTGATGCGCAGGTAACGACTGGCGACATCTTTAAAATAGATAGAGTTCGGCGTGGTATCGAGCAACGCGTGGAGCATGTCCTCGTCCGAAATCGACCCATCATCCTTGCTCCCATTTGATTTCGGCAACTTCGCATACAGGTACAATTGCCGCGGACCGTGTTCAGTCACGCTCACTTCCATTATAGAGACTAGGGAGCGAAACTCGCTTCCCAGCATATCCCGCAAATAGACGTCTCCCTCCCAGACACCACGAACTCTGAGTTGAAGATATATCTCTCGTTCGAACCGATCGATATCGTTCATCCCAATAAAATCGTGAATGGTCAATTCCTCAAAATTAGCTGTTCCCGCTGGGTCCAGGTGGTTTAGCCCGGAGCCGTTGACATAGATGGGCTGGAGTTTGGGCATCTCAAAAACCGCAAACAATCCAGGCAGGATTTTGCCGATAGCATAAAGATCGGCGTTTAACAACGGGGCTCCCGACATGGTGGCTGAGTTAAATCTCGTGAACGGCTATAAGGACAGGGCACTACGCATGCAGTGCCTGCGTCACTTGGATATCGACGCGTTTCGTCGGAGCTCAAATGCCTTGTGGCGCCAAATTGTCGCTCCCTACTTCAGCCCTGGAAATAACGCGCCACTCTTGTCAGGCGGCGGATCGAAGCGCACTCGCCGTGATAGGCCGCGACGTCGTGCGTGAGCATTTTCTCGATAAAACGCGGGGTGAGCACGACGCCTTCGTTGAACATGGGCACGAGACTGACCTCCGGCGGGGGAAACGGCCCGGCAAGTATATCCAGCGTATGAACCGCCGCT
Organism: Nibricoccus sp.; assembly: GCA_047600805.1. Lineage (GTDB taxonomy): Bacteria > Verrucomicrobiota > Verrucomicrobiia > Opitutales > Opitutaceae > JADKHC01. The sequence goes on along the minus strand of JASGKG010000001.1, from coordinate 577,158 downwards.
GGCGCAACCATTCGCTTGGGACAGTTATCGATGGCCATCATCGCTCGAAAAGGCAGGTTCTCGATCATCAGGTCGTACGAACGCGCCACTTCCGGCAAAGGGATCGGCTGAGAAGCCACCGTATAGCGCATTGCCTGCGTCATCAATGGTTGCACCACCTCGCCTACGCGCACACGCAGCGTGCGATTTATGCCCATGGCCACCATGCGCGCCAGTTCGGCCATGAAGCTGATGATTTCCGCCTCGTTTTGCGGGACTCGCCCCAGCGAGCGTTGGAAGAGCTCCTCCGTGGGATGCTCGTCACCGACGAGGATCACGTCCATCCAAGTGTCGTGCTCAGGCATGAGCAACCCAGCCCAAGCACTGAAATTGGAATTCCGAAACTCCGGCGCGCGCGAGCGTGGCGTCACCCCTTGTAACGCGAGCCTCAGCTCCAGCAACGCGATCGATAGCATGTAACGCACTTCATGATCGCCGAGCTCCGTCGGTTTGCGTGCATCCCTGGCGGACAATCTGGAGCTGGCGGCCGGTTTGGCATCGGGGAGCCCTGGGTTCGTCGCTCCGCCATCCTGACGCTTGCTCATGAGTTCGCCGAGCAAGCTGTTCCGTTGCATCAACGCTTCGTTGTCCTCGATTTGCTTAACGAGTTGTCGTTGATACTCAATCATGCGCCGCGCCACACGTAGACGCGCCTGCATCTCGGCAACGTTGAAAGGTTTTGAAACAAAGTCGTCGGCTCCGGCGTCCAGTCCCGCCGCTATGTCCTCCTTGCCGTGTTTGGCGCTCAACATGATCACATAAGGCCGAACCTTCGGTTTGGCCTCACGGATTTTCCGGCAGACCGTCACTCCATCCATTCCAGGCAGCATCCAGTCCAACAGAATGATCGGCGGGGCATCGGCCCTGAGCGCGGCCTCCAGACCTTTCGGACCGTCCACAAGGATCGTCGGATTGTACCCGGATCTCTCCAGGAACATTTTCATGATCCTCTGGGCAACAGGATCATCATCCACGACGAGGATATTCATGGTTTTACGGTCAAAAAGAGCTCGGTGACGCACCAAGCGGATTACATTTAGGATATCGGCCAAATTGCGAAAACCCTTAGCAGACAGGTCGTAGTTTAATAAGTCTGCAGCCTGATTGCGCTCCATGCTCGCGCCACGCACGCGATCAAACGCCAGAATATCTGTTCGTTATCCATCGAATCCAGCGTCTCGAATTTCGCTAGGGCAATCCCTCAGCCGAAGGTTAAAGTTTCCCTTATTCCAGCCGATTTAAGGTGAACCCAACAAGGTATTTACCTCTATGAAAAATTATCTCCGTACGTCTGCTCCAACTCATCGTCAAAGTGGCTTCAGTCTCGTCGAAATGATCGGCGTGCTCGCGATCATCGCGATTCTCGCGGTCATCATCGTACCCAAGGTCTTCTCAACGATCGCCTCGGCGCGCATCACCAGCGCCTCGAGTTCGGTGAATGCGATTAAATCTGCTGTCTCCGACTATGCGGGAAAATACGGAACCATCCCTCTCACAACAACCAACGCGAATGCGCGACTGGATGACCTTCTCATTCAAGAGGGTTTACTGGATGGGCGCTTTATCGTAAAAATCGGCACCGCCGCTGTCGCCAGCAACATTGCGACTTACACCCGTGCGACCGACACTTGGGCAGGCGGCGCTAACCAGACCACCCAATCCCGAATCATTTGCCAAGCCTCGGTGCCCGGCACGGCCCCGTCGGTCGCCAATGGCGCGAATTTCCGCATCGCCGGCAACAACCTCAACCTTCCGGCCAGCGTGCGCGTAGTCTCAGCCGCCATCCTCGGAGTCACTGCATCCGAAGCGCGTGAGCTCAGTCTCCGCATCGACGGTGAAATCGCTTCTGCTGCCTTGGGCGCCGCCGATAACGCAGGCCGCGTCGTCTATGCCGCTCCAACCGCCGGCACAACAAACGTCTACGTCTACATCGCACATCAGTAAGCAGCCAAGCCACGCACGTTTCATTTAGCGGACCGGTGCGGTTTCTAGGCTGCACCGAACCGTAAGTCATGGCCAAAGCGAAATTCATTCAGCAGGACGGAGACGGTCCAGTCGACCTCGCGCGACTGGAGTTCGGCCAATTTTTCAAGCAGTCCACCACCAAGCGCCTCGGAGACCGCTTGGTGGAAGCTGGGTTAATTACGCCACAGCAACTCGAACTCGCCGTACGCGAACAAAAGCGGTCCGGCGAACTCATCGGCAGAGTCATTCAAAAGCTTGGGCTCGCGACCGAAGAAGACATCGCCTCGTTTCTCGCGCAAGACGCGCAGACTCCGACAATCGATGTTTCAAAGGTCGAAACGGTGGCCGAAACCATCGCACTCGTCCCTTACGAATACTGCAAAGAAGCCGTCATCCTCCCCTATCGCCATACGCGTGACACGCTCACGTTGATCATGGCCGATCCGTTCGACGTCGTGGCAATCGACCGCGTCGAACAACTCACTCGCCTCAAGGTCGAGGTGCTGACGGCTCCCAAGCCGAGCATCCTCGAAAAGCTCGCCGCGTCTCACGAACGCGAGGGTTCGCTCGATCAGACGATCGACGAGCTGATGAAAATCAGCGAGCACAAGAGCGCCGATGATACGACCGCGCCGATGATTCGGGCGATCGAACAGATCATCGTCGCCGCAGTAAGAAAGACCGCCAGCGACATCCACTTCGAGCCCGACGAAAAATCCCTGCGCATCCGCATGCGCACCGACGGCATCATGCAGGCCTCCATGCTCGTGCCGAAGGATCTCCAGGATCCGTTCATCGCGCGCATCAAGGTCATGGCCAATCTCGATGTATCCGAGACACGACTACCGCAAGATGGCCGTTTCAGTTTCACCCACGGCCGGCGCGAACTGAATTTGCGCGTTTCATGTATGCCGACCAGTTACGGCGAAAGCGTCGTGCTGCGCATTCTTGATAGCGGCAATTTGCTGCGCAGCATCCGCTCTCTCGGGTTGGTCAAAGCCCATGAGGAAATTCTTACAAAGGCCGTAAACCGGCCTCACGGCATCATCCTCGTCACCGGCCCGACCGGTAGCGGAAAAACCACTACACTCTATACCGCGCTCAACAGCGTAAACCGAACCGAACGGGCCGTCTTCACGTTGGAAGATCCGATCGAATATCGGCTGCCACAAATCCGCCAGACCCAGATCAACGAGAAGATAGGCCTTACCTTCAGCACGGGCTTGCGCACGTTGTTGCGGCAGGATCCTGACGTTCTGCTCGTCGGCGAAACTCGCGACACCGAAACGGCGCAGTTGATGACCCGCGCTGCGCTCACCGGCCACTTGGTGTTCAGCTCTCTGCACACGAACGATTCGATCAGCGCTGTGCCGCGACTCATCGACCTCGGGGTCGAACCATTTCTTCTCCCTGCCACGCTGCACCTGATCATTGCGCAACGGCTTGTGCGCCGGCTCTGCCCCACCTGCCGCGAACCGCTCGTCAATCCGTGTGAACACATGCGGTCCTTCAACCTTCCGATACCGGAAGACAAGGAGCCCAAGCTCTGGCGCCCACGTGGCTGCCCCGAGTGCCGCCACCAAGGCTACAAAGGCCGCGTCGCGATTTTCGAGCTCTTCGAAGTGACGGACGACTATCACCCGATCCTCACCACCGGCAACGTCGACAAGCTCCAAAACCTCGCGAAAGAGAAAGGCATGTTGCGCTTGTTCGACGATGGTCTTCGTCGAGCCTTCGCCGGCGATACTTCTCTCGAGGAAGTTTTCCGCGTGGCCTTCGCCAGCTGACGCCCATGAGCATGTATCGATATCGCGCATACAATACGACGGGCGAAGTCGTTTACGGCGCCATCGAAGCGGACAATCTCACCGTCGCGGAGAGCCGCCTGCGAGCCGCCGGCATTTGGTTGCTCGATGCGAAAGAAGGTGCCGCCGCGGCGACCGGCGACACCTACGATATCAAGGTTAAGCGCGGAGAACTCATCAATTTTTTCGTGCAAATGGCGTTGCTTCTGCGGGCCGGAATTTCGGTGCCGAACGCCATAAATCGTTTGGCCACCGACGCCGAAGGCACACGACTCGGCACGGTACTCACCAGTCTGCGCGACCAAATCACCATCGGCGTGCAGCTTCATCAAGCAATGGCGCTTTACCCGCGAACGTTTCCGCCCCAAGTCATCGCCATCGTTCAAGCGGGCGAGATCAGCGGACATCTTCCCGAGGTTTTTGAAAGCCTGAGCGGGTATTACGAATGGTTAGACCATCTGTTCGGCGACATCCGGCAAGCGCTCGTTTATCCTCTGATTGTCACCGGAGCGTCGGGCGCCCTCGTGTTGCTCCTCTTCACGTTTATCGTGCCCCGATTCGTTAGCCTCTTAAAGGACCTTCAGCTTGGGGTTCCGTTGGTCACACGAATCACGATCGGCATCAGCAACTGCCTGTTGACCGGCTGGCCGGTGATCCTCGCCCTTTGCGTTGGCGGTTTCTTCGGGTTCAAGATGTTGATGCGCTCAGAACGATATGCTGGCCAAATCGATCGCGCGCTCATGCAGATCCCGATCTTCGGACCGCTCGTCGGAATGTTCGCGCTCTCACGCTTTGCGCATAACCTGGCCATGCTCTACCGCTCGGGCATCCCCTTGCTTCGTGGATTGGAAATCTGCAAAAAGCTCGTTGGAAATCGCGCCATCGAACAAGCCCTTGAACAGGTCCGCCAGGGGGTGACCGAGGGCGTTCCATTCAGCAAAGGGCTCGCGAAACACGACGTGTTTCCCGCCACGGTGGTAACGATGATCTCCACGGGTGAAACCTCAGGCACCCTCGACGTGGCCCTACAGAATGTTTCGGATTACTATAACAAGATCATCCCGCGTCGCATCAAAATCGTTTTCGCGATCTTCGATCCGCTCGTGATGCTCACGCTGATTGGCGTCGTGGGCTTCGTGGCAATGGCCGTGGTCCTGCCGATCCTGCAACTTTGGAACGCGCGATGAAAACGCTCCATCCGCCAACGCCTCTTCGCCTCATCGCACAACGCGGCTTCACGTTGCTGGAAATGGTAGGCGTGATCGCTGTGATGGCGATTATGGCGGCTGTGGTCGTTCCAAACGCGCTGCGCAACGTCGATCACTTAGCAGTCCAAGCAGAAGCGCAAACACTCAATAATATCGGCACGCAGGCGAAGTACTTTTTCCAACTCAAAGGCTGGTTGCCCGGCACACGCGGTGTCAGCTGGGATCAGGAGCTTTCCCCATTCGTCGACCTGAGTCCGACAGATCTCGTCCTCAATAAACGTCAGATCTCGCGCGTTTTCATCTACGAACCATCGGGCGCGAATCCTCCCAAACGCCTTCTGGTTCTCTCGGTGATGCACCTAAACCTGCCCGTACCGACAGCCGGAAACCTGGGAACCCTCGCGAGCTTCGATGCTGTTTGGAACACGATCGACGGACAGATTCCGGGCGCCGGATGGGGTGGATGGGCCACTTGGCGCACTGCACTTCGCATCGGCACTAACCAAACTGCCGGAGATTATCTCGTTATTCAACGGGTGAATCTGGACTCACTATATTCAACCGTAAAGCTGACGAACAATAGCACCGGTACAACGCCAGGCTATCAAGTCATCCCCACCATCGGGAATCCTTACGTGGGCACGCTTCCGAGGGCGCCAACACCTACGATCACGCTCACCCTCCGACCCAACGAGCAGCTCAATCTGTATAACGATGCAGGACGCACTGTTTTGAGCTATACCTATGTGGCGAGCTCAGGCGTAAAGAATTTCGGCTATACCGACGCTAACCACTGGCAACTGCAATGAGCGACCAAGACGAAATTTCCAGACTGCTCGCAGAAGCCAATGCTCAGGCTGATGCGCCACCCTCGGCTCCGGAAACGCCGGCACCCGCCACAGAACCCACCGAGCAGACTCCTCGCAAGGAAACGCCGCGCGTTCTCAAGGGGAACAGCGATGTGCTCGGAGTAGCCTGGTTCAACGGCAGCTTGCACGCCGCGACCTTCCGTCGCCAGAAGATGCTGTCCAGCTGGTCCGCCGCTAATCCGATCCTGAAGGTGGCCGAGTTTGAAGGCGTCGTCGATGAGATGCTCGCGAAATTGGAATTTGGCGGTACGGAAATGTTTCTGCTGCTGGAAAACGAGTTGTTCGTCCATCACGCCGAAACGATTCCCGGTTTTTCCGAAGCAGCTGGGAAATCCTATCTCAAGGGACGCATCCAACGCCACCAGCAGGAGAATGGTCCTGTACTTTGGGTGAGCCAGCCCACCGTGGCCATGAAGCAAGAGCAGGCCATCATCCTGCATCTGCTGCCCCGCAGTTTCTACGATCAACTCAATCGCGTGCTGCTCGCCCGCCACCTGGATCTCACACGCATCATCCCACTCGTCGTACCCCTCCAATACGAGCTGAACAAAATCCCCGCCGGCAAGGACACACCGGTCATCGTCGTGGCCGAAGTTGGCTCCAGTACCAGTGTAGTCGCCGGCAAAGTGGGGACATCGCTTCTTTTTTCCAGAACCATTATCGCTGATATAAATCGCGAGGCGACTCGCGTGGGCGTGGAAGTGAATCGCTCTCTCTTGTTCGCCAAACAGCACTTTGATTGCGCAGTCGATCGCATTTGGCTGATGGCTCAGAGCGGTTCAGCCTCGGACGAGCTCAAAGCCAAGTGCGGCGCTTCCCGAAAGATCGTTGTGCTTCCAACAACACCGATCGACTGGCTGCAAACTTCGATCCGCCTTTCCCCTCAGCAGCCCATTAACCTGCTCGCCGGCTATCTGAGGCGAAAACGCCAGCACCAACTCATTAGGTACAGTTTATTGGCCGCGGCCTGGCTCGCCCTTGCAGCGACGCTCTTTTCCACTTGGAGTAGTTCACAAAAATGGAACGTGGAAAGGTCCCGCTTGGAAAGGCTCGCAGCTCGAGTTCCTGCGCTTAAAGCCGAGCAGGCTCAACTTCTGCATCGAAACGAGAAAGTCACGCGCGACCGGGAATTCATCACGATGGTCGAAGCCGGAAGACTTCCCGCCATTCCTGCACGAATCCTGGGGATCATCGCCGAAGCGTTGCCCGAAAGTGCTCGCCTCACGGAGTTCAATACGAAGCGAGAGATCGAAACAGGCGGCTGGTCTTTCCGCGTCGATGGCACGATTGAGGCCGAAGAAGAGATCGCCCGCGATCTCATCACGGGCGTTCAACAGCAACTGGAAAAGGGTCCGCTTCATGCCCGTTTTAGCGATGGCAGTCGGATTATGTCCTCGTCCACTCCGAACAGTTTTGGAGCGGCAGAAATTCAACGATTCAGCCTGGAGGGCACGGTCCTTGAAAAATAAGTTCAAAGCACTCGTTAATCCGCTGTGGCAGATCCTGACCGACGTGCCGGGGTGGCCCGATGCTCCTCGAAAACTACGGATCAAGCGCCTGCTTCCCATCGCCCTACCCGTCGTCGTGACGCTCACCATATTACTGTGGAACTTGGCTTGGCGCGCCCCGCAAATCCGATCGGTTCGGACAGCTCATCAGCCCTTCATCGCATTGGAACAAGAAGTGGCCGACCTCCGACTGACAATGTCCGAACAGCAGGCCACGGAAACAGCAGCGCGCGCCGTCGCCGCCGGCCAAGTACTCCTCGCACAGCCCAACCAACTGCCTTCTACCCTGGACCGGCTCCGTGATCTCGCCCCGAATTTCGGATGGTCGGCCGTTTTCACGCCCACCACACCGCCAACGCCTCCCTCCCCTGCCGAGGCGCATATGTATTTCCTTCCGGTCAAAGGAAAACTTTCGCCATCCATCGAAAACAGCCAACCGTTCGCCTCTCTCCTCGCTTTTCTTGAGAAGATGACCGCGACCGATCGTTGGGTTGACCTAACCCGGCTCAGCCTTCGTGCCGATGAACAAGGTAAGCGGTCTGTGGAACTTTTTCTGCGGATCGGCTGCCGCGTACCCGATGAGAAAACTCCTTAACAAACCCTGGTTCGTCGTCTTGCTCGCCGTCGCCGCCATCGCGGTCGTCTGGTCGGCGATTTCGCCTAATTCAACCCAAGGGACAGGTCCTATCGCAGCGCCTGCGCCGGAAGAGGCGCTTGCATCCACAGGAAGCCCAGAAACTTTGCCAGACGGATTACCTCACGTCGCTGCCACCGACAGCCTCAAACAGCTACCAGCGCCAAAACCAACACGTGACCCGTTCGCCCCAAAAAACACCCCCACGCCAACCCAGTCGACTGAGCCAACCTCTCAAGAGCCGGAGGCGGTCGATACCGCTCATTTGTCAGCCCTTTGGAACCAGAACGGCGTGACGCTCGCGGTGGTGAACAACCGCATTTGCCGCATTGGTGATTCCATCGGACGCCTGACCATCGAATCGGCTGCACCAAACGGAATATGGCTCTCCCATTGGAAAGGCCGAACCCTGCTCGAAACCGGCAATACTTTTACGCTCAAAACGCCCGCACGAATTTCGGCCAACCTATCCAGCCCATGAAAACGACGTATTTACGTACACTCCCGCAAACATTGTTCTGCGCCATCGGCCTCATGGGATGCGCCAGTGCTTCCGCGCAAGAGGCGCCAGCCCAACCTTCGTTGGCTTCCACGCTGTCCAGCGTCGGCGTTGCCGAACCAACAGCGAACTTCAGCTTCAGCGCCGACGGAGTGCCCATCAAGCAGGCGCTCGCCCTCTTCGCCCGAGCCAACAACCTCAATATCGTTCCGGATCTCGATGTTGAAGGCGACGTCACCGTAGATTTTCGCGACCTTCCGCTCGATCTCGCGATGGGCGCTTTGTTGGAGGCTAATGGTTATTACTTCGTACGTGAAGGTCGCCTGCTCCGTATTCGCAACCGCGAAACGAGAATTTTCCACATCGACTACATCCACACGACGCGCACGGGCGAAGGCTCGAGCGCGGTGCAAATTAGCTCGGGCGGCGGTTCGAGTGGCTCTTCGGGCGGTAGTGGCGGCGGTGGCGGGGCCGCGGGTGGCGGGGGTAAAAACGAAGGCTCCACCATGACCGTAACCAATACGTCGACGATAAACTTCTGGGGCGAACTTTCTGAACAAATCAAATCGATGCTCACGCCCAAGGGCAGCTTCACCGTCAACAGTCTCGCAGGCACGGTTTTGGTTTCCGACAGTCACCGAAACGTGGAGACGATTGCGAAGTTTTTGGCGACCGTGACAGAAAACGTCGTCCGGCAGGTCGACCTCGAAGTGGAAATCTATGAAATCACACTCGGCAAAACCAACCAGCTCGGTGTCAACTGGCAGCGAATCGAGGAGAAACTGGATAGCTCCTTCAACACGATCCCCGGCACTTTAGGGCTCGCCTCGACCGGCGGCCTCATCGTTCAAACACCGCTTTACGGCAATTCACCGGGAGCTCCCGGTTTGCAGATCGTCCATCAACGCGGCAACACCGCGGCGATTATCGAGGCACTCGAGCAGCAGGGGCAACTCAAAGTCGTATCCAAACCCCGCCTACGCACCCTTAACAATCAGCCATCCGTCGTTCGCGTGGGACAGGACTTGCCAGTATTTCTAACCACCAAGACAACCCAAAGCTCAGGTACCGCGACCACAACCGACATTACCGAAACAATTCAGACCATCACCGTTGGCACAGTGCTTTCAATCACTCCCCAGGTTTCTGACGACGGCCTGATCACCCTCGACATCACACCGGCGGTGAGCCGCCTCGTTCGCACCGACACATCCGCTAGCGGCAATACCAACGCGCCGGTCATCGACATTCGCCAGGCCTCGTCCATCGTTCGCGTCCGTGACGGTGCCACCGTTATAATGGGCGGCCTCGTGCAAAACAGCACGACAACCAACCGCCGAAAGGTGCCCCTCTTGGGCGATATTCCTTTGTTGGGCAAAGCGTTTTCCGGGAAGTACGATACTTCCGAGCGGACCGAACTGATCTTTTTTGTGACACCGCATGTCGTTCGCGACTTGGCCAACGAAAAGTCCGTCGACACAAAAGTCGTTCAGGCCGAGGCCACGGCCCGCGTCGAAAACAAATCCCAGGCTCCGGTCACAAAACGCGTGAAAGATTGGGCAATGGACAAACAGCAGTAGGCAGCGCAACCGCCCAGCCCGCTGTTGCCACGAACACAAAACGTGGCAAGCTGGCGAACCGTCATGCCGCGCCGCCATTTTAACTCTTTTCTGCTTTCTCTTCTCGCCCTCTGTCTCGGCTGCGGACTTTCACGTGCGGCCGATCCGGGCATTGACGAAGATGACGCCGACGTAAAAACACTCATTTACACGAGGCATTTTGGCTTCGGCCCGATCAACGCCGACGGTCAGATCACCGAAGGCGAAGGCGCGCTGAAACGAATCCTCAAGAAGGACGGAGCCGTTAAACGACTCTTTCCGGTCATCGACCACGCCACTCTGGCCGGAAAATGCTACGCACTGGCCGGCATTCGCCTACTCGCGCCCAGTGCGTTCGACGATTTCCAGAAGCAGCTCGAACCTTGGAATACCGGCAAAGTGCGGACAGTCGTGACCGGAAAAAAAGCCGAGGAGAAATTCGCCGACGTCGTCGCGCTGATCAAAACCGGGCTCTACAACGACTATCTCACCTCCGCCAACGAGGCGGGCGCAAAATAGCCGGGCTCACTCTTCCATCTTGATATCCTTGTTGCGGTGACGCGGACAACCCGCGCGCAACCAGGCGTAGATGAAACGATCCAGATCGCCGTCGAGCACGCCTTGCGTATCGCTCGTGTCGATACCGGTGCGCAGGTCCTTCACCATCTGATACGGCTGCAAAACGTAGCTGCGGATCTGGCTGCCCCAGCCAATTTCGCCTTTTTCGCCGTAAAACTTTTCCATCTCGCTGCGCTGTTCGTCCTGCTTTTTCTCATACAGGCGCGCTTTCAAAACGTTCATGGCGCTCGCGCGGTTCTTGATTTGCGAACGTTCGTTTTGGCAGACCACCACGATGCCTGAAGGTAAATGGGTGATGCGCACGGCGGAGTCGGTCGTGTTGACGCCCTGGCCGCCTTTGCCAGAAGAGCGATAAACGTCGACGCGGATCTCGCTGTCCGGGACCTCGATTTCGATCTCGTCGTTAATTTCCGCAACCACGTCGATGGCACAAAAGGAGGTGTGACGCCGCTTGTTCGCGTCAAACGGGCTGATGCGGACGAGCCGGTGGACACCGCGCTCCGCTTTCACATAGCCGTAAGCGTTCTCGCCCTTGATGAGCATCGTTGCACGGCTGATGCCGGCCTGGTCGCCGACCTGCACGTCCTGCACTTCAACTTCGAAGCCTTTGCGCTCTGCCCAACGATTATACATGCGGAACAGCATGTCGGCCCAGTCGTTCGACTCAGTGCCGCCGGCGCCCGCTTGGATCGAGAGAATCGCGTTGTTCTTGTCGAACTGACCGCTGAGGAAAGACGCGATCTCCAGCTTGTCGAGTTCGCCCACCATCGTCTCGACCGAGTTATCGAGCTCTTTGGCGTATTCCTCTTGTTCGGCACCGGAAGCGGCTTCAACCAGCTCCACCATCACATCGATGTCGGCGAGTCGCTTGTTAAACTCGACGAGCCCACCGATCGCCCGCTTCAGGCCGTTGACTTTTGCGATGTGTTTCTGGGCCGCGATCTGGTTGTCCCAGAAAGTCGGCGCCCCCATCTGCGCTTCGAGGGCTTCTATTTCGCGCTGCTTTTGTTCGACGTCAAAGATACCTCCATAGGTATCCGGCGCGCTTTTTGATGTTCTCGATGTGGGAAAATGTCTCGGGAGCGATCATGTTTGGAGCCGTCCATGGGCGCGAATTCCGAGTCGCGGCGCAAGCGAAATCACTAGCTTGCGCCACGTGGCAAAGGTTTAGTGAGGTGTCTTTTTCGAAACTGCCCGGGAGAAACCCCAAACGTGCGTTTGAAAACCACGCTCATGTATTCAAGATGTTCAAAACCAGCCAAGTCCGCGATTTTCTTGAGGGGAAAATCCGTGCTGGTGAGCAGCGAACTCACGCGCTCCATCTGCACCCGGCGAATCTCAGTCTGCGGTGAGCGCCCTAGGCAGCGGCGAAATTTTTTTTCCAGTTGGCTGCGTGAAGCCCCCGAGGGCCGAATCAGGTCGTCGACCGACATCCCATCGAAAGCGTGTTCACGAATGTAACTCAGCGCCGCTGCCACATGGCGGTCTTCAATCGCAAAAATATCAGTGGATTGGCGGGTGATCACTCCGCGAGGCTCTATGCGTATCTGCCGATTGGTTGGCGTCTGGCCATTCATCAACAGGTCCAGCATCTCAGCCGCCTGGTAGCCCGATTGAAAAACATCGGTGGCCACGCTGGACAGCGGAGGAAACGAGAGATCGCATCGCACCTCATCGTTATTCACGCCGAGAACCGCGATATCCTCGGGAACAAGCAAGCCGGCAGCTGCGCAGGCGGACAGAATGGTGAATGCCCACATATCGTTGCAGGCCATTAGGCCGATCGGCTTGGGCTGCTTGCGCAACCAACCGGCAAGGGCAGTGACCTGTTCGGCTTCCCAAGCCGGCGTCATATCGCCCGGGTAGAGTAAGTCAAAGACCTCGCTTTCGACTGAGGCGAGACGAGCAGCTTCTACAAAACCGTCGCGTCTCTCGCGTGACCATAAACAATTGGAAAAACCCGCATACACGAGTTTCCGAAACCCTCGATTGAGGAGGTGCTCCGCACCCATGTGGCCGACCGCGACGTTGTCGGGCCTGATCTTGGGCGTATCGCCAAAGGGTTCGCAGTCGTTGAGGTCGACCAGCGGAATCCCTTGAGCGGCGCACTGCTCGACCAAGGCAGGGTGAGTGTGGCGGCTAATGACGCCTGACCACTTTTGCCCGCGGAGCCAGCGCGGATCTTTCTCTGCTTTCGCCTCGTCGTCGATGTATGTGCGCCATGGCCGGTGTGAGCGCTGGTAATGGGCTATGCCGCGCAACATCGCCGCGGTCTCTTCGTGAAAAAACAGGAACACGAGGAGCACGGGCGGGCGGGTCGAATCACTGAGTAGGGCCATTATGGTAGGTGTAGGCTGGATACGGGGACGCCGCACTGTAGCACTCTGCACAAACGGGTCAAACCCCAGCGGTGCGAGCACGGAGAAAGAAAGCGACGGCCAAGCGAAAGCCGCCGCGAAGCCGGAAACAAGATGCTCGTCGCTCGTCCTAACGCTCAGTCAACCATTTCAACAGTGACGTTCTTGCGCACACCGTCGACGGTGACGATCAGTTCCATGCCGTCGCCTTTTGCCATCGCTTTAGGTGCAGCAACCGTTTCGGGTTTCGCTTCCTTGATGGGAGCCGGTGCTGGAACTGCAGCTTTGAGCTCTATGGGGGCAGTCGAAGCCGGAGCGGGAGCCGACTGCTTCTTGTGAAGCGCCGCAAACTCAATCGGGAACATCGCGTGCAGCACGCAGGCTTCGTCGTCCGTTGGCAGCCCCTTGGCAGCCAGTTCGGCTCGCAGCGTGTCCATGCGCGGCTTCAGGTTGTCGGCCGGGCGGCATTCGAGCGGCTTCTGGCCGGTTTTGTCCATTGCGAGCTTCAACACTTCGGAATCGATCGGGCCGGGCGTGCGGCCGTACTTGCCGAGCGCAATGTCCATCGCGGGCTGCGAGAAGTTTTTCCAACGGCCAAATTTCACGTTCAGCATCGCCTGCGTGCCCACGATCTGGGAAGTCGGCGTCACCAGCGGAACCCAACCGAGACACTTCCGGATGTAGGGAATTTCAAGGAGCACTTCCTCGAACTTGTCGGTCATGCCTTGTTCCTTGAGCTGGTTTCGGAAATTCGAGAGCATGCCGCCCGGTACCTGATAACACAGCGTGTCGCTATCGACGACTTCGTTGGCGTGTGACGTGAACTTCGACAACTGCGCATACACATCGGTAAAATACACACGAAGTTCCTGGAGTTTCTTCGCGTCGAATTGAGGGCAGCGCGGATGGCCTTCAAGCAGCGCAACCATGCGCACGGTGTCAGGCTGCGAAGTTCCGTTGGCAAAGGGAACGATCGACGTTTCAACCGCATCCACACCTGCTTCGATCGCGGCGTAGTACGACGTCGCGGCGAGGCCAGCGGTGTCGTGGCTGTGCAGCGTCAGCGGTACACCGACGCGCCGCTTGATCTCCGTAACCATCTTGTAGGCAACCTGGGGCGCGATCACGCCCGACATGTCCTTGATCGCAACGGAGTCGCAGCCCTCTTTTTCGAGAGCGACGGCCATCTCGACGAAGGCTTCGACCGTGTGGACCGGGCTGGTGGTGTAACATAGTTCGCCACGCGCGTGTTTGCCGGCTTTCTTCACCGCCTTTATCGCTGTACGAAGGTTGCGGATGTCGTTGCAGGCATCGAAAATTCGCATCACGTCCATGCCGGCCTTGGCCATTGCATTGACGAACGCCTCGACCACGTCGTCAGGGAAACTCGTGTATTGAACGATGTTCTGACCGCGCAGCAGCATGATGTGCGGAGTTTTCGGCGCGGCCTGCTTCAACGTACGCAGACGGTCGAAAGGATTTTCTCCGAGAAAACGCAGGCACGAGTCGATCGTGGCCCCACCCCATGTCTCGAGACCGCCAAACCCCATGCCGTCCAGGATGGGGGCGGCGGGCAACATTTGCGCTGTCGTCATTCGGGTGGCCGCGAGCGACTGATGTCCATCACGCAGCACAGTGTTATTAAAAACGACTGGTTTTGGCATAAGGATTAAGGAGTCATCGTATCCAAAGCGTCCGAGAGCGGCTGCGCGTTTGATGCTTTTTGCTGAGCACTCGGAGAAGGCTCTTGGTAAGCACCGCGGCGTATCTCACGCTCTGGCATATCCGATGTATCTAGAGGTTTTTGTGGGTCAACCACCGGTTTCGGCGGAGGAGCCGGCGGAGGCGGAGGTTGCCCCGCGTAAAATATTTTTAGCCGGTCGATTTCGAACCAACTTTTCTCCGTCGGCATTTGCGACGGCATGACCACGCTCTTTGCAATGACGCGGCGATTACGTCCGTCGTAAAGCATCAGGCCCGAGCCCGGCGTATTCCCGAGCGGCACCGCAATCACCGAATCGATCGTACTCCGCTGATACGGCAACAACAACCGTTGGCCCTCCACCAAAGCCAGCGCGACTTCGTCGGACGTCGCTGGCTTCAAACGCGTGATCGCCGCCGACTGAGCTGAAGCCGGCTTGGAAACTTTCCATGGCACGCGAGGAGCGTTCGGATCATCGTAGAACATTTCCTCGGGCGTGGGCTTCTCCTCCTGTGCAGACGGAGCCATCGCGTTCTCGATCGCCTTGGCAACCGCTGCCTTCGGGTCCACGACCGGCACTTCCACAACCGAAGTTGGGCGAAAATACCCAAAGCACAACCCTGCCAAAAACAAGCTCCACGTGAGTCCCGTGCCCACCCAACCCGGTGCGACAAATCCAGGCCCCGGGAACGGTGCGGGCGCAGGCTTTATCGCGAGCGCAGCCACTTCCTGGCGAATCCGCGCCAACTCATTGCCAAGTGAATGTCCGTGCGGCGCAGCATCGGAGCCCATCACGCGGCGTGCTTCCTGTGAACAACGTGCGATCGGCGACAAAAAGCCCCAAGGCGCGGCGGCGGCATCGTGTTTTTTAACCACTAGCCTGATCCATAGAGTCGCACCGATTCGAAGCACGCCCAGGGCTGCCAGGCCTCCGACCAACCAAAGTGGCAGGTGAAGGCGGCCGAATGGCCAGCCCGCCGCAACCGACGCAGCGAGCCAAATTCCCAGCACAAGATACCAAGGGCCGAAGAGCACGTAGCCGAGCCGGAGCGCCACTCCCAGGCGCGTCCAGAACAGGGCCTTCGCGACGGTGGCATGGCGCTGCCTGAGTTCTTCCAGCCGTTCCCTTTTCCACTCGTCGTGGGTGACATAGCCGTACCGCTCCGGTTGAGCAGCGGTCGACGCCAGTACCACCAGGTCCGGGCGCGTCAGCTTCGGTTGAACGAAAAGCGCTTGGATATTCGCGTCTCGCGTGCACGCAAAGCGCTCTTGTAAACCAGTCCGCAGGTCCAACAGTTTCCGGTCTGACTCCATCGCCAGCAGCACCAAGCGAGCGTAGTCGGCGGGATTGGAGAGCTCCAGCCAGCCTTGGCTCAATGCCTTTGTTACGGAATCGCCGTTGAGAATGGAAGCCAGCGATGAAAGCAAACGAGCCGCGTCTGGATCGTTTTGCTCAATCATCTGAATATAGGGCAAAGCCGTGATGGCCTTTACCACCGCCACGCCTTCAGCCACCCCACTACGCGCGAACAATCCCTTGATGCAGGACGCATCGATGCGATGGCCAAACAGCGCGAGCCTTGCGTCCTCACCGCCCAACAACAACCACGCAGCTGCGGCCACCGCGGTCTGACACGCTTCACGCGACAGGTCTTTCCAATTCGGAATCTGCACGAACTTGTGCAGTTCGTTGATCCGTTCCCTCACCTGCTTGTATTCCGGGCGGTCCCCAACGAAATAAACCAGAGTCGTGGGATCATCCTCGGCAAAAAGATTCGTGACGCCTTCGCTCCAATGATCCTCGAACGAAAAATATTCAGCCGCCTCCGAAATCGTAAACATGCGGTCTTTCCACGCAAACAGCTGCTCGTTGCGGCCGAGCTGATAGCGGTCTTTCACCGGCTGCTGTTTCAGCCAGCGCTGAATCTCGTCGGCACCCCAGCGACCGTCGCGAGAACTGGTGAGCAGGCCGCGCATCAAATCCGTCAAGCGCTGACTCATCGACGGCATCAACTCGACAGCTCCAGCACGCGGGGCCTTGGGGTCGCGCTCCAGCAAAAGTGCTTCTGCACGCGCCCTCACGTCGGGCGACAATCGCGAAACTTCGCGGTTCATGACCAATCCGAGCACATGCCGGCCCAACACGAGTTCCTGAAGAATGCGGCCCAGCGACCACCAATCCCATCCACGGAGTCCTGCCCCTGGCGAGTGTTTCGTCAAGCCCGCGGCCTCAGGCGGCGCATACAACGGGTCCACGGGAACAGAGACCAGATCTCCCTGGTTGTAGATGGTGACTCGTTCTAGCCCGCCGATCATCACGTGGAGACCAGCACCTTCGGACGGGAGATAGATGATATCCGGCCGAAGGTTGAGGTGCACCAAGCCGCGATCATGCAGCGCCGTGAGGACGTCGCCGATTTGCTGCACCAATGTGTGAATATCTTCGAGCGTCGCCTGCCTCGCAGCCGCCCACTCATGTAACTTCGTCGCTGGAGGCGGCGTTGAAATTTCGAACCGAAACTCACCCTCGATGATCGCCTCGATTCCGCGCACCATGCTGCGGTGGTCGAGCGATTGTAATTCGTCCCAAGCCTGCGCTCGCACGTCCCCGGGCCCCGCATACGGCAGCACGCGAATGTGTACGTCCTCGAGCGTGCCTGCATTCACAGCTTGATAGCACCAGCCGACGGAGGTTTCGATCGGATCGCCAATCTGGTACTGTTTCCAACGCTGCCCGTTTGTCAGAGGGGAACGCAACACCTGCGGCACAGCCCCGTCGGCTGCAGGCGCTGCAGAAGGTTGCACCGCACCCACCCATCCGGGCGAAGGGAGCGGCACCGTGGGTTCGGGCACATCTGGCATGTTAATTTAGAACGGCTTACCTCATTAACGACCCGCTTTCTCTTTGGTTTAGAGCAGAGATTGACGCCTCCGTTACCGTTTACTGATAAGCAATTTAGACAGCCGCAAACCAGCAACAAACGCCGCGCCCCCGCGCTGCGAATTTCGTCCTTCGGGCCACCCGGCGTCTCAAGCGGGCAAAACCCTGCTCGTCCTTACCAGAAAACACCCCGGCGAAATCGGTTCACTCGCACTTGGGAGGTGTGCGGTTATATAAGTGCGTTTATGAAAATGAGGACGTTAGGACGCTCGGGGTTGGAAGTTTCCGCGCTCGGACTGGGCTGCATGGGTATGAGCGACTTCTACGGAAATCGCGACGACGCTGAATCGATCGCCACGTTGCAGGCATTCCTCGCTGCTGGCGGCACACTGCTCGACACCGCGGACATGTACGGCCCTTTCACAAACGAAGAACTGGTCGGGCGAGCCCTTCGAGAAGCCTCGACCCAACGCAGCCGTGTGGTGATCGCGACAAAATTTGGCATTCAGCGCGATCCCAATGATCCGACTAAACGCGGCATGAACGGCCGGCCAGAATACGTGCGTGCCGCCGCCGAAGGCAGCCTGCGCCGTCTCGGAGTCGAAACCATCGATCTTTACTACCTCCATCGGGTCGACCCGAACACGCCGATCGAAGAGACGGTCGGAGCGATGGCCGAACTTGTTCGCACCGGCAAGGTGCGTTGCCTCGGGCTTTCGGAGTGCAGTCCGCAGACGCTGCGGCGAGCGCACAAAATTCACCCGATCACCGCTGTTCAAACCGAGTACTCGCTCTGGACGCGCGACCCCGAGGAAAGCGGCATTCTCCGGACTTGTCGCGAACTTGGCGTCGGTTTCGTGCCGTACAGCCCGCTCGGCCGCGGCTTCCTCACCGGGCAGATTAAGCGTTTCGAGGATCTGGCGCCCGACGACTACCGACGTTTCTCGCCGCGTTTCCAAGGCGGCAACTTTCAGCGCAACCTCGATGTCGTCGCACGCGTGCAGAAAATTGCTCAACGAAAGGGCTGCACGCCCGCTCAGCTCGCGCTCGCTTGGGTGCTCGCACAGGGTGAAGATGTCGTGCCCATCCCCGGCACCAAACGACGGAAATACCTTCAGGAAAACCTCGGCGCACTCGACGTGGCGCTCACGATCGAAGAAATCTATGAAATCGAAGCGGCATTTCCCGTCGGGCTGGCCTCAGGCGAACGTTATCCTTCGGAAATGATGCCGTCGCTGAATCGTTAAGGATCCGCACTTCACGAACGCCTCAATAGCGGTAAAGCTTCACGCGCTGAATCGTGAAACGCCCGGACTCAAGCCGGACGTGGCGGCCTTGGTGAGTCTGGTCGCCGTTAAGCCAGCGAATGTGTTGCCACTTGCCGTCGGCAAAACGTCCTTCCTCCACACTGAGAATGCCAGGTTGCAAGCCGGCTTCATTGGTCGAAAAAGTCAGCACCAAACCGGTACCGGCAAAAATAAACTCGTCCTGCCCCAGAAAAATCGCAAGGCCTCCCGAGGGCAGCACGAAGGCCGGCCGGGCAGCGCCTCCTCCCACCGACATCATTGTATTCTCGGTTCCCACCGCGATGGAGAGGCCGTCGGCAAGCGCGTTACCCGTTGTGCGCTCAAATGTCGCGTTGATCGTCCAGCCGCCCAGCCTGACTTGTTGCGGCTGCTTGCTCTCGATGCTTTCCTGGAGAAAACCTGCCGTTGTCCCTTTCCCTTGGTTTTCCACCAGCAGTGGCGTCAGCTGGGCCACCAGATCGTAGCTTTTTGTGAGCATGCTTTCACCCGGTTCGGAAATCGCCTCGATCGCGTACGGGGAAAAGCCGATCGCGTCGTGAGCTCCAAATGCGTACAGCACATTCACCGAAGCGTCCGGACTGCGAAGCGTCTCGGGGATAAAGAGCGGATTGCCGCTGCGGGTGTAGAGCTTCGTCCATTCTGCGAATTTGCCCGCAAAATAAATGTCAGGCGCAATGAAATCGAGTGCCGGCGCCGCTGCACGCCAAACATCGATCAAGTGCGGCAACGGCCCCGCACTCGGATATTGTCCCGGCTGGTAGCCGGGCCGAATGAGCGCTGCGTTGGCATACATCGGCAGGGGATACTCGGCCTTCCCGGCTGCAGCCACAACCTGCGTATATGCCCCAAAATGCCATGCCATGAAGATCTCCTCGGCAGTGGCTCCTTTGCCAAAAACCTCCTCCCACGTTCCCGTCGTTTTTCCACCCGCCGACAACCAGGCTGCGCGCAGCTCGGGTGCTAACTCGGCAGCGTGTTTTGAAAGATAACCGGTGAGCTCCGCAGGTACTTTTCCAGCGAACAACCTATCCGCGTCAGCGCTGTGGTCGCGAGCGTCAGGGATCATCCCAATCTCGTTCTCAACCTGGATCATGACAACAGTTCGTTCCGTGTCCGTTTCGCGCAGGTGCTTCATCAAGGCTGAAAACGCACGCACGTCAGCTTCTCGATTCGATGCGCTAAACGGGGAAAGAATCTCCATCTTCACACCGGCCGCGGAAACACTGCGCGGAAAACGCTGGGTGTCTCGTTTAACCCAATCCGGCGCATAACACGACATGCTGTTTTTCCAGGTGCCGAACCAAAGGAGCACCAACCGCATTCCGTTTGCACGCGCGTCACTCACCAGTCCATCCACCGTCGCAAAATCGAATTTGCCCTCAGCCGGTTCTATCACGTGCCAATAGATGGGCGCCACCACCGCATTCATATTGAGCGCCTTGAGCTTCGGCCAGTACTTCCGCAGGTATTCCGGTTCGCCGGAGGAATTGTCGAGTTCGCCGCCTCTCATCAAAAACGGCTGGCCATTTACGATAAGCTGCGTGGCCGTGCCCTGCTTGCGGAGAAGCGGGACTTCCGACGCCGCAAAAACCGCCGCTGAACACACGAGGAAAACGAGGAGATATTTCATGATTAAATTATTCGCACACATTTGCCGAAAAACGGGAGGCACCTTCGCTCAATGCACGACTTGGCTCTGCTGTTGTGTTAGGGCAGTCCATGGATGCGGGTAACGAGGCGCGGGCTGGTCCAGTTCGAGAAGGGGTAATGCGATTTACTCGTATCAGCCAAAGCTAAACACCCCACAAAAGCAATTTTAGTCTAATTATGGACCTTGTGCTTTGACAACGTCGTTTCCCCCGTCGAAATTCCTTTCACCCCGTAGATATTTATGAGCGAACAACGCGTTACCCTGGCCGACGTCGCGGAAAAAGCCGGCGTTCACGTCACCACCGTTTCCTTGGCGATCCGGAATCATCCCCGCATTCCAGAGGCCACCCGTTCGCGTATTCAAACTCTTGCGACGAAGATGGGCTATACGCCCGATCCGCTGCTACGGGCGTTGATCGCTTATCGCGGCAAAGTGATGCCGCGACGCAATCCCCCTACCCTCGCCTACGTCTCGAATTGGAATACGCGCTGGGGATGGAAAAAGGTTACCGCTCATCCCCAGTTTTACGCCGGAGCAGAAGGCGCTGCCAAAGCGCTCGGCTACAGCCTTGAGCACTTCTGGATGCGAGAGCCGGGACTTACCCAGGAAAGACTCAGCCGGATTCTCTACTCGCGCGGCATCAATGGTCTGATCATCGCCTCGCACGGTCGCGAAATGGGCGACGCCATCCAATTCGACTGGGAGAAATACTCTGCAATAAAGATCGACTATTTTCCCCACCAACCCGCCCTGCACAATGTCACCAATAACCAATGCGACATCGCCAGGACTGCGGTCAAAAAAGTCAAAGAGGCCGGGTACACGCGAATCGGCTTCGTCATGCACCGCGGGTGGGATCACGCCGTCGACAATATGTGGACAGCCGGGTTTCTCTGCGAACAGCAAACCTTGCTCCCGCGCGACCGCGTACCTGCCCACCTATTCCCCGACTTGCATCCGATCGACCTCTGGTTGAACGAGGGTAAATCCGCGGTCGAAGTAGATACAAAATCGTTCGCAGCATGGTTGGAGAAATACAAACCCGAGGTCATTTTAACCAAAGCCTCCTTCGTACAACCCGCTCTGAAAGAGTTGGGCCTGAGCGTTCCCCAAGACGTCGCCCTCGTAGATCTTTTCCTCGACGACTTTTCCGGGAAACAGGCAGGAGTGCGTCAAAACCACGAAGCCGTCGGCGCGATCGCGGTTGAACTGCTCACCAGCCAGCTTCAGCACAACAAATTCGGCGTGCCCGAAATCCCAACGACCACTTTTGTCGAAGGCACCTGGTTCGACGGCGCTTCGTGCCCCCACCGCTGAATCTCAAGCTCTGAGGTCCCTGTCCTCACGCCGCCCTAAAATTTGCGCAGGGGCGAATAATTCGTCCCACGCACTTCCCTCTCTCAAAAACAAAACCGGCCACCGCGCCCTGCGGTGGCCGGCTACATTTGACCCTACACCCAACTAAAACGTGAGCGTGTTCGTGAGGACCCACTCTTGAACCGGCTTGATACGGACGGCAGCCCAGGTCTGACCGTCTGGTTCAACAGAGATCGGAATCACTCCGTTCTTTTTGAACAGATTGCGACCGTTCAACTGAATCTTCCAGCTCAGCTTCGACGTGAGTTTGCGTTCATAGCTCAACCATGCGTCAGCAGATTCTTCCGCTGGACCATAGTATGGCCGCGACAGATCGAAGCTGGCCAACGACGAATTATTCGGATCAGGAATCGTCGGATAACCAATCACTACCTTGTCCTGCCACCGATAGCTGGCGCCAACACCAACGCCTTTCATCCAACCTTTGGTGAAGGAGTAGTTGGTGACGATGTTATAGCGCCATTTACGGAGCTCGGAAGCTGCAGCGGCTTCCTGACTCTTCAAGAGCGTGTATTGACCACGCCAGCTGACCCAGTTTTGCCGAACTTCGTTGGACGCCACATAATTTCCGTTGAACTGACGCATGTCACCGGCAACGCCAGCCATCTGCGCGTCGACGTAGTTGATCAGTGCGTCGAGATCAGGGCCACCGACTTTGTGACGAACGGCTTCGGTTTGTGAAGCGTTGAACGATATGCGCCAGTTCGGCAGAGGTGTGGCCGTCAGCTCGAACTCGTAGCCTTTCGATTCCGTATCAGCCGTGACCGCAAGGCCGGACGGCGCCGTGGCCGTGTAGCTCGCGAGCGAAGAGACGTCGGGAACCAATGCAGCGTTGTTTTGGATCGGAACATAACGAGCAGGATTACTGCCAACAACTAGTTCGGTCGCGGGCCCTAGGGTCGCTTCGTAAGTGGCGCGATCCGTGAGAGTAGATAACGTGGTTGGGTTGTAGTTCCATGCCCCGAAGAAGCCTTTTGAGGCGAGATACGTCTGAATCTGGTTCCAAGCCCGGATCGACGCATCGCGATGCGCGTCAGCTTGTGCCTGTGTTTCCAAAGTGGCGCCAGTCGTGCTTCCACCCTGGCCGTTTAGGTCCGCCACGGGCCGGCCTGCTCCATTGATGTAGGCAGGCGTCCAGAAGAACCGCTGACCAGCGGTCAGGTTCGTCTGCTCACGCGTATCCCACGTGTAACCAGACATCCGATACAGGAAGACGTTGCGGAACTTGAGCCCTTGCGTAAGCGTGTTCGCCATTCCGGTGAGGTCGAGCGGGGTGTTAGCACCCTGGACCTTGGTTTCGTAACGAACCATTCGGAAGGAATATTTGCCATCCTTAGTTGAAAGAAGGAGGCCAAAATCCTTCGTCGCACCCGTCGGATTGGAAATCGGATTACCGAAGATGTCGCGCCTCGTGTCAGTAACTTGGAAGTTGTTCGATTTGTTGTACGACAAGCTGACGTTGAACGGCAGCGGATCCGTATTCCCGAACAACCGGTTGAGATGTACAACCAAACCGCCGGAGGTCGAGTGGTTCTTGAATATCTGGTTGGCAGGATAGATGTCCGGCAGCCTGTATAGGTCGGGCGATAGATTGAGCATTGAACGATTGGCGGTGACCGGAGCCGCCGTCACGTTCTTGCCCTTAACTTCATCATACCGCCAGCCAAGCGTGGGAACAATCGCGTCGTTCCACATGAAACCCTGCCAGGACCCGGCGTAGGATTTCGTCACTCGTTTTGATTTTTGCGCGATCGTAAGCAAACGCGGATCCTGGCCGTTGTTGTAACGCAGGAGCGTGTCTTGGAAGTTTGAGTTCCAACCAACGTAATTCGCCGGGTTGGAGGCTTGCGTGAGAGCCGTGGGCGTAGTGGTCGAACTAAAGAACATCGGTATCAGGGAAGCGGGAACCGTCCAGGGATCGCCGTAGTTGGTGCCGCCGGTCCAAGTTGATGCGAAGTGATAAATATTCCCATCCGGCATGCCGTAAGGGGCGTTGATGCCGGGAATATTGGCCCCGGCGGCGCTCGACGCGTTTGCAAGCGACGGCCCAAGATAAATCGCGGCGACCGGGGGACGATCCTTGAAGCTGGACGTTGCCCCTGTCGTCTGGTTCCAATAACCCGCCCAAGCCTGGCTATGGGCGTACATTTGCCAGGAAAGATTTTCCGTGGCGTACTCTTCATCGCTATAAACACCATTGAAACGGTGTTTACCCAAAAGTTTCACCCAAAAAGGATCGTCGATAAAATCGCGGGCGCGAAGCTCGCCGAAAACGGAAGCGCGCTTGTATTTACGGTCACTCTCGTAGGAATTTCCGTTGCCCGGTCCACCGGCGACATAGGGGCGTCCGTAGTTCGGATTAGCACTCAAATCCTGGAACGTTCTCAAAACGTCGATGGTCAAAGTGGGATTCCCCAGGAGCGCCTGACCACCACGCTTATATTTTTGGCGATCGTAGGTGAGTTGGACACCCAATCGGTCGTCGAACGCAGTCTCACTGATATCGATATTCTGGGTATTCCACTTTTCGAATTCCGATTTGGTCGGACCGTCGATCAGATTGTTGTAATAATCAAAAATGCTGCGATCGCGGAGGGACTTTTGGCGGTATTGACCGAACTGCCAGTTCGGGATCCTGGCGTTGATCGCAAAGGTGCTAAAGCTCGTTAGTCCGTAAAATTCATCCGAATAGCGCTGGCCGAGAAGACTGTTACCCGCACCTCGGTTTGCCCCCGCATTGTCGCGAGCACCTGTATTTACGTGGCCGCCATAAATGCGGTAAGTCTGACCCGTTGCACCGTCGACGAACCAAATGGGTTGCTGCTGGTTAGCAATACCCGCGGTGAGCCACGGGTTTATGCCTGCGGGATTTGCACCGATGTCGTAACCATTGGTCACTGAGTATCGGCCCATGCCCGTCGACGCGTTTCTTTGCGCCGGATCGGCCGCGTCTTCAATGAACCACGGAGTGATGCTGTCGGCCGGAGGTGTGATGCGCGGCCTGTTGGCATTAATGTCGCCGTGTTCAAACTTAAGCTTGATGCTGGTTTTGAAACCCCGGTCCTTAAGAATGTTTGGGTCAAATCGGATGGTTCCGTAAAGACGCTTGTCGTTCTGGTAGGCGTTATCTTGTTGGAACTTTTCGTTGTTCTTCATCGCATCCAAGCGAATCGAGAGAATCTTGGGGATGATTTGCTGGTTGATGTCGACGCTCCCGCGAATCGTCCCATAGGAGCCTGTACGGGCTTCAATCGAGCCGAAGTTGCGGAACTCCGCAGGATGCGTCGTGGCATTCACGATACCCGCTGGGCTGCCAAGGCCGAAAAGAATCGAGTTCGGGCCGCGTTGGATATCGATGCGGTCCACGTTATATGAATCCCACGGAATATCGGTGACGAAGAAATCGCGTGTGTTGTCGGCAGACGCGAGGCCGCGAACACGTTGCGCACCACCCGGAGCACGGAGCGTGCTGGTTTCATCCACCGTTGTGCCATTGCCCAAACCCGCATAGGTGCCGCGCGTGCCCGCCACTTCGGCGTTCGTCGTATATTGGAGCAGCGAAGCGTTGTCGGTTGCCCCGATGTCGCGCATGAAATCTTTTGTATAAACGGAAATAGCCGAACCAACGTCTTTGAGGTCGGTACGAATACGCGTGCCCGCCAACGTCTCGGAAGCTTGATAGCCCTTGTCGGTCTGCGTGCTGACTTCGAAGGGCGAAAGCACGATCAATTCATCGTCCTGCTTGCTTTCAGCAGGGGCGCGCTCGACAGGTATGGGTTTTGCAGGTGGTTCGGCAGCCGTGCTGTTGGTGGTAGTCTGCGCACCAAGTTGCCAACTAGACATGCCGAGCAGAAGCGCCAGCGATATTCTCGCGGAGGAGTTCATAGGGGAGTTCGGTTTTGCTGTGGTTAGGATCGGCGCCCCAAAAGGGGTGGCGATGGGGACTGTTCGGGGGGAGAGCGTCACCAATGATGGGGTCGGCGACGGTGGCTGAATTAAATTTCGCCAATTTCGTTCTCAACTCAGTTGACGCTCTAACTATAGACTATCCGCCCGTTTTGCCGCCGTTTCCGCCTCTTTTACGACGTCGCTGTTAACAAAGTTTCCGCGGCTATCTCCGCGTTTCATAGGAGAAATCTACCTTTCTCCTATGACCGTTTCGGGACCAGCTCCGATGAGCCAAACGCAAATCGCCTTAATATAAGCAGTGCTACAAACAAACCGCGTTCGTCTCAGCTAGTCGCGAACTTTTTTCTATCTACAAGCAAACGACAGGATATCGCCGTGAAGCTGATCGTCTTCTGTGGGACCAGCCTCGGGAACGGAAACGCGGCAGCTTTTGGCACCTGTTTCTTACAAAAAAATACCATGAATCAGTCTACAGTTAGACACTTTGGTGAATTGCTGTAGCGCCGAACAGATTTGATTTTCTTTAGCCTTCGTTCGATACAGCTGCCCGCCCTCTTCACCACCCCTGCGGCAGCTTCGCTTCCGCGCTTTTCACGTTTACCGCCGATCACTGCGTTCCATGAGCAAACCGTCCGAATCGCTTTCTTTCATCGAAAAAGTCGGGTACAGCGGCGGCGACGCCGCAGCCAACTTCGTCTTCATGACGATGGTGCTGTTCCAGACCAATTTCTATACCGACGTTTTCGGCCTGTCCGCAGGAGCCGCCGCCGTCATTCTGCTCTGGCCGCGACTCTGGGATGCGATGTTCGACCCGATCATGGGAATCCTCGCTGATCGCACCGAAACACGCTGGGGAAAATTCAGGCCGTGGGTTCTGTGGACTTCTATTCCGTGGGTGGTCGTGATGATTCTCGCCTACACAACTCCGAAAGGCTGGAGCTCGGGCATGATGATCGCGTACGCGGGCATCACCAACACGCTGTTGATGACGCTCTATTCGATGAACAATATGCCTTACTCGGCTCTGAGTGCGGTCATGACGGGTGATCTCAATGAGCGCACCAAACTCAATTCCTACCGCTTCGTCGCGGTCAACATCGCCCAATTCATCGTCGGTGGTTGCACACTGCCGCTCGTTGCCAAATTCGCCAAAAATCACGACCGTCAGCACGGGTGGCAAATGACCATGACGCTCTGGGCCGTTCTCTGCTTCGTGCTCTTCCTCGTCACCTTCTTCACAACAAAAGAACGCATCAAGCCCGTCTCCGAAGCGAAAGCTTCGCCGAAACAGGATTTTCTGGACCTGCTCAAAAACAAACCGTGGATGGCACTCGTCGCCTACACGGTTTTCAATTTCGCAATGCTCAGCTACCGCGGGAGCGCCCACTACAATCTTTATCACCAATTTGCCGACAGGGGCGCGATGTTCGACTTTATCGCCAAACTCGGGCTCACCACACCAAATCTCACGCCCAAAGCCGGCATGCTTGAATGGCTCGGCTACATCGCTCACGGCACGCGCGAAAATCTCCCGGGGAACGTCGCCGATGTGTTCAACAGCATAATTAACATGGTCGGCACAGCGACGACGATCGTGTTCATCATTCTTTCCGCGAGCTTCGCAAAAAGGTTCGGCAAGAAAACCGTGATCGCCGTCGGCTTTGCACTCTCCGCCCTCAACTCCTTTGCCTACTACCTGCTCACGCCGTCCAGCACGAGCGCGATGGTCGCACTCGCCGCTTTGGGTTCGATCGCTTACGCTCCAACAATCGCCGTCGCCTGGGCCATGTACGCAGACGCCGCCGATTACTCCGAATGGCAAATCGGACGCCGCTTTACCGGCATGGTCTTCGCCACCATTGGTTTTTCCCTCAAAGCTGGCCTCGCTCTCGGCTCCGCCGTTTTTCTTTGGATAATGAGCGGTATTTGGAATTACGATACCGCAGCGCCCAGCGCGGCCAACGCCATTCGCGGTTATCATATTTCCAGCAGCATCGGTGTCGGCCTGTTGTTCCTCGGTGGCGCACTCTCGATCGCCGCTTGCAGGCTCGACAAGAAAACCACCCTGCGCATGGCCGACGAACTCGCCGAGCGTCGCCGCAAACACGCTGCCGCCTCGGCGAGCTGATCTGCCATGGCACCTTGCTCCCGCCCTTCCTTTTTCCTGCACAGTCTCGCGGCCCTCGCTGTTTTCGCCATCGCGACCGCTCTCTCTCAAGCTGCCAAACCTTCGGCCACGCTCGTTCGGCCTCTTCCAAATCGTTTTGCCGAACTGCTTGGTAAAACCAACCAAGAGGTCGACGCGAAGATCAATGCCGCCTGGCAACAGCTTTTCTACGGCCGTGACGAGGACCAACGCGTTTTTTATCCCGTCCAAGGCGAAATGGCCTACATCGCGGACACGGGCAATGTCGACGTCCGCACCGAAGGCATGTCGTACGGGATGATGATCGCCGTGCAGTTCAACAAACGCGCTGAATTCGACCGCCTGTGGAAATGGGCCAAGACCCACATGTATCATCCGGACGGCCCGCGGCACGGCTACTTCGCGTGGCAATGTCGCTACGACGGCACGCAGATCGATCCTGGTTCCGCGAGTGACGGTGAGGAATGGTTCGCCATGGCCTTGCTCTTCGCCGCAAATCGCTGGGGTTCGGGTGAAGGCATTTTCAACTACGCGGAAGAAGCCCAGGCCTTGCTCGATGCGATGCGCACCGAAAACCGCAGCGGCGGCATCACCGCGATCTTCAACAAAGAGCACAAGCAGGTGGTCTTCGCTCCGACAGAAAGCGCCAGCAAGTTCACCGACCCGTCGTATCACCTGCCTGCGTTTTATGAATTGTGGGCTCGCTGGGATAAAAACGCCGAAGGCCGCGCTTTCTGGGCTGCCTGCGCCGCCGAGAGTCGCGCGTATTTTCACCGTGCCGCTCATCCCGAAACGGGCCTGATGCCCGAGTATTCTGAATTCGACGGACGTCCCCGCCCGGGAGATCGCGGCGATTTCCGCTACGATGCTTGGCGGTCGATCGCAAACGTCGCTCTCGATCATGCCTGGTTCGGCAAAGATCCGTGGCAAGTCGAACGTACCACGCGCGTCCTCAATTTCCTCGCCAAAAACGGTCCCGATTATCCGAACCAGTTCACCCTCGATGGCCGTCCGCTTTCGTCGCAGTCCTCGCGCGGCCTGTTCTCGATGGCGGCGGTCGGCGCCCTCGCCGTCGACAAAACGCTCGGCAAACCTTTTGTTCAACGGCTCTGGGAAATCGAAATCCCCGCGGGTAAATACCGCTACTACGATGGTCTGCTCTATTTCCTCGGCTTGTTACAAGTGAGCGGCCGTTTCGAAGTGTACGCGCCGCAATCTCGCTAGAGTGCCTCATCGACTTTTTCCCAAACGGGCCTAAAAACGGACCAATGAACTCTCCCACAACTCGGCCGATCGCAGCGGGTGCCCGGATCGGACACGTCCATTTGAAGGTTTCGGACCTTGAGCGAGCGCTGGCGTTTTATTGCGGCGTGCTCGGCTTCACCTTGATGCAACGTTTTGGTTCTCAGGCTGCGTTCGTGTCGGCCGGAGGTTATCATCACCACATCGGCCTGAACACGTGGGAAAGCCTAGGCGGCTCACCGCCACCGGAAAGGGCCACAGGACTGTACCATTTGGCGGTTTTGTATCCGACCCGCGCAGACTTGGGCGATGCGCTCCTGCGGCTTCAAGCGGCCAACATTTCGTTGGACGGCGCAGCGGATCACGGTGTGAGCGAGGCGCTCTATTTACGCGATCCAGACCAGAACGGCGTGGAGTTGTATTGGGACCGCCCGCAAGAGCAATGGCCTCACACCGCCGACGGCGCCCTCGCGATGTACACACGCCCGCTCGATCTCGCGGCATTGGCCAAAGCAGGCGCGCACAAAGAATAGTTTAGCAGAAGCCCGGCCGGTTACACCCATTTGCTATCCTTATCCTCTGTAGGCCGAGGGCGCTGGCCTCGGCCTACCTGAAGAATCACGTCTGAGCTCTACCTTTTATCGCTTACCCTTTGATGTCGAGCGCTCGCATCGCGGCGCGCATGTAACCCATCGCGAAGGCCATGCCGGCGTGCCACGGAGCGGAGCAGGACATTTGCGGCGTGTGATCCGGAATAAGCACGCCGTCGTACTTGTTGCGCTTTAAAATCTCCAAAACGCGCAGCATGTCGACGTCGCCGTCGTCGATGAACGCTTCCTTGTATGTCGGCACTTTGCCCACGATGTTGCGGAAGTGCACATAGCCGAGGCGCTGCTGGCGGCAGTAGTGATCGACGATGTCGTAAATGTTCCCCTCAGTCATCTCGGCGAGGGAACCAATGCAAAACTCCAAGGAGTTCGCACGGCTTTGATTCAGCTCGATCACGCGTTGGTACATGCTCGGTTGATAAACGAGGCGCGGCTGTCCACGCACGGTTGGCGTCGGCGGATCGTCGGGATGCAGCGCGAGCTTCACGCCGGCTTCTTCGGCCACCGGAACAACTTCGTTGAGGAAGCACTTTAGACGCCGCCAAAGTTCCTCGTGGGTAATCGAAGGCAGCGTGCCGGCCGGAGCGTTTTCGTCGTACACCATGTTCCAGACAAAACCGAGCGGCATCGGCAAATCGTACGGCCCTTCCATGCCGACCGAGGGCGCACCGCCGCGAGCGTAGTTGCCCGTGGTGCGGCCCGCGACACCGGCAATCGAGAAATTGTAGCCCATCACCGGAATGCCCGCTTGACCGAGACGACGGATGATCGTCTTCACGTTTTCGATGTGCTGCGCGCGCTTGGGTCCGTCGAGAAGGATGTCGTGCCAGTGCGCTGGATCGAAGTTCTCGATCGCTTCCAGTTTCAGCCCGGCGTTTTCGATTTCGCGGCGCAGCGTGACCAGTTCGTCCAAGGACCACAATTTGTCGGGATCGCCCGCAAGGCCCCAGCCGCGGTCGGTGCCGGTCGGCTGATCGTCTTTGTTCTTATTCGAGCCGCGAAAGTAATCGACGAGATGGGCCACGATGTGCGTGGCGCCGGCTTGGCGTGCGAACTGGAAGTTCTCGCGATTGAGCATGTGCCGGTAAAGGCCGAGTCCGAGTTTCATGGGAGGAAAGTTTGAAGGGAGCTCACTTGTCGAAGCGAGCGCTTTCGGGAGGCCCGAAATAGCTCGGACGCAGTCCGCCGCAATTAATCACGATGCGCTGCAGCACGACGGCGGGGTCGATCATCCAGAATTTGAATACGTGGGATCCGGGGCCAGTCAGCGAGTGAGAAGTCGTCACTTTGCGCACGGCGTCGGAGACCATTTTTTCCCATTCCTTTTTTCCCTCTCCCGCTTCGCCGTGAATTTCGACGATCTGTGGAGTTGCGTCGTCGAACGAAACCGCAAACCGCAACGGCCGGCCCGGCGTAAACGGCAGCGTGGGCGAGAGAATCGTCTCCACCGAAACATTTCCGCTGGAGGCGAGCGTGACGTCGTATTCCAGGCGCGGACTGTTTGGCTGTGGCATTTGGCTCGGGGCGGTCACTGGGCTGATCGTTACCCCGCCCGCTGAGCGCCCCAGGTCAGGCATGCTCAGCCACTCCACTCCTGGCGCACTGATGGCACGTTGAAAATGGATCGCCTCAATGGCCACGACGCCGTCGCTTTCAACAAATCCGCTCGCGGGCGCCGTCGTGAGGCGCTGGTCCAACGGCACCTCGACGGAGACGGTGCGGCCCGCTCCTTCGACTTTGATTTTGGTTTTCGAAACGCCCGCTGGCACCGCCGACCAGTCGACGCTCACGGTCAGGCGCGTTTCTTGATCCACACGACCGGAGGCAGGCGACACGTGGATCCACGGCGCTTCGGCCGTCGCGACAAAATCGAACGGCGTACGACCGCGATTGAAAACGTCGACCCACCGACTCGCTGCACCGAACCGGCAGAAAGCAGGTAAAACCAACGGACGCGGCGGCCAATCGCTCGAAGGCCAAGCCGACGCGCGCCCTTCCACGGCCAGAGCCATTTCAGGAGCGGCCGCCACCTGCACCTCCGAAACCGCAGGCATCACGTTGCGATCGGGCTGAGCCCAGGTGGTATAGCCGATGTGAGTTTGATCGGCAAAGTGACGCCACTTGCCGCTCGCGAGGGTCTCGTTGTACGCATCGGTCAACGCGGCGTCGGCGTGGAACAACTCGCGCGTCCGTTCAGCCCAAGTGTTGGTCGACGCCCGCGCTTGCAAAGCATACAGCCGGTTGCGACCGGCAGCCACGTGCATCTCAGCGACGGTCGCGGACGCTTTGATCGGCCAAAGCACCAACTGGAAATACGCGTCGCGTGCATCGGGACTCAGCGCCTCGGCCACCCGCTCCGCGCGAGCGACAAGATTCTTCCAGCCTCCCACCACGCGTTCTGCCTCTTGGTAATTTGTCAGGCTAAACGTGTCGGGCTCGATCAACTCGGGTTTCCGCGCCCCGTTATATTTCGTGTAGGTACTGACCAGTTCGGCGATTTCGGCAGCGTGTTGCGCACCGAACTCCCGGGTCGCCCAAAGGCGAAGGAACTCGCTCACCCGCGCGTACGGCCACTTCTCCGGCGACCAAGCGAAGCTGAGGAAAAATTCGATCGGGACCTCCATCGGTTTCAGATCGCCGACATTCACGATCCAGAGTCGGTCGGCGCCATATTCGCGCGCCAGATGCATTTGCTCCCACACCTTCGGAAGGGGATTCGTATTCAGCCAACGGTAAGAACGCGGTCCGCCCACGTAGTCGAAATGGTAATACACGCCCGCGCCGCCAAGACGCTTGCGCTCCTCGGCTGTCGGTAGACGACGGATGTTGCCCCAATTGTCGTCGCACCAGAGCAGCGTGACATCGTCGGGCACGCGCATGCCGCGCTCGTAATACTCCTGCACCTCCTTGTAGAGCGCCCACATCTGCGGAATGGCGGTCAGGTCTCGGCCCGTTTCGCGAACGAGGATCTCGCGCTGATCGGCCACGATTCGCTGCAGCAGCGCGACGTTGGCGTCTTCGCTCATCGGCTCGTCACCGTCGCCGCGCATGCCGAGCGTGACGATACTTTCGAAATCGCGATTGCGCCGGACGCCGTCGGCCCAGAATTTTTTTAGCGCATCGGCGTTGGTTTGGTAATTCCATGCTCCGCTGCCGTGACGCTTCCACTCCTGTTGCGAGCGCAGCATCGGCTCGTGGTGGGAGGTGCCCATGATGACGCCGTACTCGTCGGCCAAGAGCGGATTTTCCGGATCGTCTTCGTTGAAGGCGTTGTCCCACATCGCAGGCCAGAGATAATTTCCGCGGAGACGCAGAATGAGTTCGAAGACTTTCGCGTAGAACTTGCTATTGAGCCCGCCGAATTTTCCCTTGGCCCAGCCGGTGAGCGCGGGAGCCTCGTCGTTAAGGAAAATGCCGCGGTATTTTACGGCCGGCCCCGTTTCGACCAAAGCACCGGGTGAGATATAGAGCGCGTCGCGATGAGTGACCGGCACATCCGCCCACCAGAACCACGGCGATACGCCGATTTGCTGCGACAGCTCGTAGATACCGTAAATGGTTCCCCGTTTATCGCTGCCCGCAATTACCAGCGCACGATCCACACCGGGCAACGGGTGATTCACTACCGCAAGAGTAAATGCCTCCCACCGGCCAGCGATGCGGCTCGTATCGAGTTTCCCACTACGCACAAGGCCATCGATCAACGCGCTGTGCCCAAGCGTGCCGATCAAAACGGCCGCAGGCATTTTCCCGGATACGCTCTTCTCCATAGCCGGCGAGACACTGGTGACGCGCTCGATATCCGCTCGAAGATCGGCCGCGGCCCGGAGAACACCCGGCCAGTCCCCGCTGTCCACGATGAGAGGGAGCGCGTTTCGCCCCTCGACGAGCGGCAAAGTCTTGGGAGCGGGCGTAAACAAGACGATCGACGCATCGCCCAAGCTCGCCCGCATCGTTCCTGCACTGACGGCGAAACAGGCCAACAAGACGAGCAAGGGGCAAAGGGTTCGAAACTTCATGGGCGCAAAATAGGACGACAGAACTGTCGCTCAATGCTCGGATTAGTCCAACTATAGCAGCGAGGAGCAAGCGCGCCTTCTCCACCGTCGGATCAGGTACAACAAGGACATCGCAGCGGCGATCCACGGCGGATTTGCGCCGCCCCCTCCCCCGCCCGCGCCTGACGAAGAGGAACCCGCTGCCCCCGACGAGGACGAGCTACTACTCGACGAACTGCTGCTCGAGGAGCTACTGCTGGACGAGCTCGATGAACTGGAACTGCTGGAGGACGAAGACGAGGAACTACTGGAAGAGCTCGAACTGCTGGCGTAAAATGTAACGACCGAGTTCGACGGGATTGTATAGCTAAACGCGCTGTTGTTCACCACGACGGCTGCCTGCGCTTCGAGCGATTGGGTGGCAGAGGTGATATACGGTGTAAACGACGCGAGTGTTGTCCCTTGCAAGTTGAACGTGTTCGTGACCGCAATCGTGGTGTTGTTGACGGCCACGATGGACATCCTTCCGCTCACAGAATCTTTGAAGGCAGAGATGGCGATCGGGCTCGAGTTTGTCGGCACATCGACACGGTAATCGCCGGGCCTTATGAAACGGCTGAACTGCGCCATCACGTAGCCGCGGTATTGCGGCGTGCCGGCGTTGTTCAACAACCCGTTCGCATCGCCAATGACCTTCCACCAGATATACGCGCTCATATTGCCGGTTGTGAGGCAGTCACTGATCTGGCGCCCGGTGGTGACGGCGGACGTGATCGTTTGGTCGTTTTCCAAATACTCTGTCATCCAGATCGGTTTCCCGAGAGAGCGAGCCAGCGGATAATCTCTGATCACAGCACCGTACAAATGTCCGCCGATGTAGTCGACGTTGGCCGCCGCCGTCGTGTCGTTGAGCGTCGCATCCGAAACCGATTGCGAAAAGTTATACGACTCGGGCATCATCACCGGCGCATTGATCGAACCGGCGTAGTCGTGACAAAACACACGAAATTGCTCGGCCGTCCAGGAGCACGATTCGTAAGTCGGCGCATAGTCCGGCTCATTCTGCAGCGAGATCGCGGCGAGCGGCACACCGTTCGTGGACATGTAGGTGATGTAGTCGTTCAAGTAAGTCACGTACTCGGCGTATTTGGAGGAGAGCAACGAGCCGTTGATCGTGCTGTTGTTGTCCTTCATCGAGGCCGGTGGCGTCCACGGCGTCGCCAAAATTCTCGCTCCGCGCGCGTAGGCCTTTTGCGCATCGGTGAGATTGGCAGCGTTGTTTCCGTCCGGCGCAATGCGCACGCGAAGCAGCGTAAGGCCAAATTGAGTCCCGGTCGTCCCGTAAAGCTGGTCCATCTGCGCGTCCGAAAGCGGATCCTGCCCGGCGTACAAAAACACAGCGCCAGCACCAAAGCCATCGATGCGCTGCTTAACACTCGCGGCGTTCACCGTGCACGTGGTCGGGCCGGGATCGTCAGTCGTCACCGTGCCGTAAACAGCCATGGACAAATCGCGCGCGTTGGAGCCGTTGATCCAAGTACGGTTACGGTAAGCCGCGCCGCCCGCATAGCTGTCGCTCGTCGTGCGATACCACAGCATCGGGTTCGTTCCGCTGGTACCCGCGATCTCGAACATATACATGTGGCCCGCACCGAGAACCACTTGGTCTGTTCCCGTGAAATCGAGACGCAACAGGCCCGTCGTCTGCGTCACGTACGTGATAGGCGCGCCCGCGCCGCCGCCCAATAGGTTTGTTACCGGTGTGAAAGCGTTTGGGTTGGGCGCGGTCAGTCCGCCTAAGTCGTAAAGGTTGACCGTGATCGTCGCGGTATTGCTCGCGCCCGTCCCGCCGCCCGCGTAGAGATAGACCGTTTGCAGCGTGTAGTTCGTTCCGGCGGGAATCGTGAAGGTCTGCCCGTAGGTCGTGGCGGGCGCCGAAAATCCTTCAGCCACGGTTGACTGCGTATCAGGCATGCTCGTCGTGCTGATGACCGGAGTACCGGGCCAGCTCGTGGCGCCAGGACCGAGGTTTTGCTGCACCGTGATGCCGGAAAATCCGACGGATGTCGAAAAGCCGAATAAACTGACATGTAACAAAACGCGACCGAAGCCAGTATCGAATAAGCTTAAATTTTTCATAGGCATAAGCGCCGGGCGTGTCGGCGCGGATGCGCTTATGCCGCCAAGCTTTGTTTATGGGGTAAGATTCGGGCAGTTTCCTGCCGACGGTGTGTGCGTGCCGGAACATGCGACGCCTCCTCACCTCCAGCAACGACTTCGCTAGTCTAACTTTAGTACCTGATCGAACCGCAAGAACCCGCTCCTACACTTTCTGAGACACGCTGGAATAAAACCTTAGGGCGCCGCTTGCTCAAACGCGCCCAAATCCGGCGCTTTTCCGTGGAAAGGCAGCCCTACGTCAACGCCGCGGTCCACAGCGGCACTGCCTTTTGCGAGATGAAGCAACTTTATTTCCGGCAGATCTCCGTTCTTTTGACGTGGCTTGATCAGTTCGGCTTCGTCGAGCCCAAGGAAATCGGCTGCCGACAACTTAATCGGCAGATCGAAACTGTTATGGTGCACTTCTGAATGTTCGGCATCCAGTGCCACAATCTCCGCCGCCTGCGCCTCGAAGGCCAGATTGTTTCCTACCCGATGCCCGCGCCCGGCGATCTCGGTTTTGTTGTCCATCATCCGGCCTTGCAGATTGAAATTACGCTTGTTTCGCCAAGCCGTGTTGTTGAAGAAATCCACGCCAGCCGGATGATGATTGGAATAGACTCCGCTCGCCTTGTTGCGCACCGCGAGGCATCCGCGCACCACGTGCCGCGGAATCGTCTTCGGCAGTCTCTCCGCCGGCGTATCGCCGTAGCCACCGGCCTTGAACCCATTGCCATCGGCAAGGCTTTTGAACTCGGGGCTGTAGCCGTTGTAAAACGCCCAGCAGTTTTCAAAGGTGACCGCCTCGTGCGCGTTGATGCAGTCATAACCGTCGTCGCTGTTGAACCACGCGCGGCAGCTGCGGAAGACGTTGTTCACACTGCCGCGGGGAACATGACAGCCAAAGCCGTCGCTATTGCCGCCCTTCCCGCCTTCGGACGTGAAATCGTAGTTTCTGTAAGCATCGCAGTTCAGCACCATATTATCCGAACCTTTTCCTATCCAGAAGCCGATCGCCTGACTATCGTGCATGCTGAGCCGTTCGAAGCGATTGTGGCTTCCTTCATTTTGAAAACAGACGGATTGCGTGTGCCCTTTGATCGTCACCTGCACCCCAGTCACTTCCAAACCCTCCACTTGCACCCAGGAGCCGGTGATACGGAAGCCGATCACACGGCGATCCGCCGGCTTGACCTCGCTGAAATCGAACACCGGCTGCTCGCCTTCCACCGCCGCGATACGAATCGGTTTCTTTTCGGTCCCGCTGCGATTGATCAAAATCACGCTTGCCCACAGACGATCCATGTCGGCGATCTGCTTTTCCGTAAGCACATACTTGCCGCCGTGAACCAAAACGAGGTCTCCCGCGCTCACGTCACGCACCGCTCGTTGAATGGAGCCGAAGGGCTTTTCAGCCGTACCGGACGCCGCGTCGTCGCCTGCGGGAGCGACATAAAAGGTGGCTGCCGGGGCGAAAGACGCCACAGCAAGAAACACAGGAAACAAGAAAGCCGAAGCGGAGATGCGCATAGCTGGAAGTGGAATCGATTACGAAACGACGTGGATCCTAGCGGATTGTTACAGTAGAATATCGGATAACCCGTCGCTTTCCTAAATGGCCGCACCAGATCGCGGTTACCGCGCCAGGGAGTAAGCCTCCCGCGCTCGCGTTTCGCGCTAGACTCCGGGGCAATCGTCGCGATTAATGCCTCCATACTTTCCATGGGCAGCCTCGTTTTCACCATCGCAAATCAAAAAGGCGGCGTCGGCAAAACCACCACCGCCGTCAATCTCGCCGCAGCGCTCGCCGAAAAGAAAATTCCTACGCTGCTCGTGGACCTCGACCCACAAGCCAACGCCACGAGCGCGCTCGGCGTCGAGAAGCAGGAAGGCAAAAGCCTCTACGGCCCGCTGCACGGCGAGGGCGAAGCGCTGTCGATGGTCACGCCGACGCAGTACGAATTTCTCTCAATCATCCCCAGCGAAGTCGATCTGGCCGCCGCCGAGATGGAACTCGCGCAGACCGAGAACTACTTGATGAAGTTGCGCGCCGCCCTTCAACCGGTACGCGATTCCGGCAAGTTCAAGGCGATCATCATCGATTGTCCGCCCGCGCTCGGCATGCTCTCGATGAACAGCCTCGCCGCCGCCGACTATCTGCTCATTGCGTTGCAATGCGAATACATGGCGCTCGAAGGCCTCGGCCAGATTTTGAAAGTCGTCGACCGGCTGAAAACCGCCAACGTCAACGCCGCCCTTGAAATTGGCGGTATCATCATGACCATGTTCGACGTTCGCACGAAGCTGTCGCGCCAGGTGGTCGACGAAGTCAAACAACATCTCCCCGACAAAATCTTCGAAACGGTCATCCCGCGCACCGTTCGCCTGAGCGAAGCCCCGAGCTTTGGCCAAACCATCTTCGCCTACGATCCGTTATCGCCCGGAGCAACAGCCTACAAAAAACTCTCCCGCGAACTGATCGAGCGCTTCAAGCTGACAGCAAGCTAAAGGCATCTCGCCTTTCTATTGGCCATGCTGGGATACAGCACGTCAGCCCGGCCTCAAAGACGTCATGTCTTGACTCTTGACAACAGCGCATCGACGTCGCGCTTTCCATGCGCATCGAGCATCCGCCTTCGCACGAACTGACTCGCTGACGCAGGTTCCCCCATTCCCAGCCTCTTGGCTAACCATCCGTTAGACACCGAGGTACTTTGCTTCATGACTGCCGCCAGGAGTGTTTTATGGGTGTGCGACTTTTGCTCCGGCAACGCGTCCAAATTCACCTTAGCCAGACGCGCAAACATCTGCAGCTTTTCCTCCCACAGCTGTTCCCGCTCCGATCTCGCCTCCTTGGCGCCCAAACCTGTGAACCGCGCCCCCTCTTCGCTGCCTTTTCGCATCTCCTCGCGGAATTGGCTGCTGCCGACACACCAGCCCCGGCTCAGCTTCTCGTAGATCAAATCCTTCTTGGCCTGTTCATCGGTCGCTAGAAATTCAAGGTAGCCAATGTACTGTTTCCAACCTGCCTTATCGTC
Source organism: Nibricoccus sp. (assembly GCA_047600805.1). GTDB lineage: Bacteria > Verrucomicrobiota > Verrucomicrobiia > Opitutales > Opitutaceae > JADKHC01. The sequence continues at coordinate 538,078 of JASGKG010000001.1, read as the reverse complement.
ACGCAAATCGCCAGATTCCAGCAAAACGGTCCGTGGCTCCAACCAGACGGGACGGTTCTTCCCCAAAAACTTCGGCAAACTACTCCAAGCGTACTCCACCACCTTCGCCGCTTCCACCGCCCCGGCACGCACAGGATTAAGGTGGATATAATGGCAAACTTGGCCCAGCGCGTGCCCGGGCTCGATCACCAAGCCCTTGTAGCGATCCTGAAACGGGCGCCCGATCAGCTTCCGCAATCCGTTGTAGCGGCGTACCCACGTCCCCTGCAGCCACTTCATACCCTCGCTCAGGTTCGGCTCGCTCAACTCCACCGCCAAATGAAAATGGTTACGCATCACCACGTAGGCATGAATGCGCCAGCCAAACCGCACCGCCGCTTCGCCCAACGTCCGCTCAAACGCCTCCGCTGCCCCGCCTCCTTCAAACAAGTTCCGCCGGTAGTTCCCGCGATTTATCACGTGATAACACTCCCCAGCATACTCCATTCGCAACGGTCGTCCCATGCAGGCGACAAAGCCGCCCCCTCACTATCTTGTCAAGAGTCAAGACATGACGTCTTCAGCTCGGCTCGCAATGTATAGCGGTGCTTGGTCAGCGATATTTGCACCATCTGCGCGCGCCATCACGTTCATAAAAGCTAAGAGCAAAACGGTTATTATTTTCATCTATGTCCATCCCTTCGGATAAATGGTTCAAGGTCGTTTCTTATTCGATCTGCATATTCAAATCCCAAGCTGCTACAGTTAATCGGGTCCACGGAGACATTGGGATTCATTGCCCTCGCGGCGTCAGTGAACGTTTTATTCCACAGCGAAATCCAACAGCCTGGCCATTGATCCCCACTTGTCCCGTCCACGTACTGGCATCGCTAGGGTCCGTCATGAGGCCGTGAGCAAGCGCACCTGTCCATACTGTGCCTGCTCCCACAAACGCTTTGGTTTGGGTGGTCAAATCCGACAAATCCACATACGGCTTCCAAATCACCTGACCCGGCACGTTGTATATCTCCATCAACTTGTTCGCGTTCTTTATCTGTAGCTCTATACTCTTGAGAAGATCGACGTTCTTTCCCGCAGTCGCTTGCGCGATGGAGCCCTCCACAAAAACAACACCATAAATCCTCTTTTTCGGATCTACAACAGAGCCGGTCCTAAGTTGCGTTGCGCCAGGTGTAGATGCGTCTTGGAGACTATCACTCAACGGCACTTCACTGTTTGGGGCTATTTATTAAGTAGTCAAAACGTCTAGGTGGGCTCAACAGGGCCGTGATCTCGCAAGCTAGAAACCACCGATTCTAGATGGCCACCAGAACCAAACTTGAGTTGCAACTTTAAGATTTTTTGCCGACCACTTTCGACCGAACTGAATGTGATAATGCAGGACCCATCCACGTAAACCACATTCAGGCCGATTTTGAGCCTGTCTGCAGCAACACACAACGTTTCTAATATGGCCTTTCTGTCGCCGCTTGCTCTCAGCTTATCAAAGCATTCTTTATTGAATCTCGCGGTGCCTGCGTCTGCTAAAGAATCTACTCCAACGAGCCTCAGAGCCTGAATGACACAATCCGGGCGTTTATTGACATCTTGAGCGGTGCAAAGTCCAGCAAGGCAAAACAAGATCGATGCGATCAATATCACGTATTTCATAGTCTATTTATTAAAATAATCTCTCAATGCAGGTTCGATCACCTCGCTTACAAACCACGTCGGCTTGTGTCGACCATCGCGGTCACCTCCCCATCGTATATCACAAGAAATAAAATCAGTGTTACTAACGTCGAGATATTTACTATTCGCTGCTTCATTCCATTTGGCCATAAATTCTTCGGGATAATGTCTTTCTCCAAAGGCAACCTTCTTACCGGTGATTGGGTCTCCGTGGCCCGTGAAGAGTGTGAACATCTCCAAGCGCTCAGCATTCCTAACTACCTTAGGCATAACTGACGCTTCCCAAGCAGCTTGATATACGATCTGTTTTCGAGTTTTGATAATACCTTCAAAATACAACTTATCTGTTAGATCAGTCATGAGTTTTAAGTAAACGGCCGCATTGTCATCCAGCACCTCTTGAGTTTTCCCGGCGTTCAAATATATCACCTGTGCGTATTTTAGCCGTGAGGGATGTAAGTTATCAGCTCCAGTTTGCTCTAAATTAGTTATGCTGTTGTTTGGGGCGCTTAGAGCGTGTTGTTGCTGGCTAATTAAGCCATTTGCTCTATCGGCCAATTCTCGACAGAGCATCCCCCACGTTTCGTGCGCGGAACTACCCACAGTGTTGCCATCTGTATCTTGCAACGGACGAGAAACGACAGACCAGTGCCGATTACGCATTTTATAATAATCGTACACAGCTTGGTCAGCCCAATTCTGCAGAGCCGAAACGATGAATCCATTGTCCATGGACCCCGCTTGACTCCTCGCGTCGGCCCTTATCCAAGAAACTCCCGGGTCAAAGCTCCCAAGTTGCTGAGAAAGTGCCATCCCGGCCGACATGGAATACGCCGCGTTACCACGGTACTGTAACGGCACTCGGGACCAGTCATATTCAGCAAGTCCCCGAAAATCCCAGCCGTTGGCCGGATTGTTGCCCACAAACGCGTGCAGATTTACCCCGCCGGCTTCTTCGATCGGATCACGATTAATGAAGCGCCCGTGCTTTGGGTTATAATAACGCAGACCGTAATAGACCAGCCCGCTCTCCCGATCCGTATACTGGGTCGCGTGCCCAAAGGCAAAGCTCGTCGCCGCGCCGCTCTGCTGCTGGATCGCACCATAAACATTGTAGTCGTAGCTGGCCGCCACCGAACCGCTCGCCGAGTCTAAATACCCCGTCACGTTACCCTGCGGATCATACACCGGCAAATAGCTGGACCCGCCCTGCCGGACGGCCAGCAGCCCGCCAGCCCCGGAGCCCCCAGAAAAATCCGCGCCCCAGAGATAGTTCTTGCTCATGGTTGAGCCCGTCAGCCCTATGCCGCCGTCTAACTCGGCCAAAAGCCTCCAATCGCTCCACACAAACTTCGTGGAGGAAGTGACTGGGCCGCTCAACCCTCCGCCGCGCACAATCTTTTGCACCCGCCGCCCCAAATAGTCGTAGGCAAATTGCAGGGACTGGACGCCGTCTTTGCGCTCCATCGTACGCAACCGGTTTTCCGCGTCGTAACCGTAGTTCCATGTGCCATCTGCACTGAGGTTGCCATCCGCATCGTAGTCCAAACCACTCTCGCCCGTGATAGTGTCGTATTGGTTCAAGCTGTTGGGAGTATACGTCGTAAGCGTCAATTCGAGTGCCTCGTAGATACGAGAGGTACGAAGCGGTAAGCTATCGTAATGGTAACTACTACGACGCGGGCAATAGAGACGGAGTTGATAGAGACAGGAGAGAAGCGCGATGCGCTCGGACGGCGGCGCACGCCTTCGGAGCGTCGCGCTGAGTTGTTATCGGCATATAAAGACAGTGGCCTTACGCAAAGCGCATTTGCGCGGCGGGAAGGAATCAATTACACGACGTTTTGTAGTTGGGCTCAGCGGGAACGCGAGGCGGGGCGGTTGCCCGTGGCCGAGCCGGGCAAGCAAAAGCCTAGTGCAAATCGGCCGCGCACGGTGCGCTTCGTCGAGGCGGCTTTGCCCGCCGTCGTCGCCGCACCTGCCAGCTTGAGCGTACGGCTAACTGACGGGACGGAGCTGCGTGGCGGGAGTGCGAAGGAACTGGCGGCGTTGGTGCGGGCCTTGCGTGCGTAACCGATGCTGGCGTTTCCTGCAGCGATCAAAATCTACGTAGCAATCGAACCAGTAGATATGCGTAAGCAATACGACGGGCTATGGTCCGCGGTGCAGGCGCAGTTAGACGAAGAGCCCAAGAGCGGAGCGGTCTTTGTCTTCACCAACAAGGAGCGCACCCGTTTAAAAATGCTTTATTGGGATGGCACCGGCGTATGGGTTTTAGCCAAGCGTTTGGAGCAAGGCCGCTTTTCCTGGCCCAAGCCCAGCCAGGCCAAGCGCAAGCTCTCGCTCGCCCCGGAAGCCCTGGCTTTGCTCGTGGGCGGCGTGGAACTCAAGCACGGTTCGCTCAAGCCCTGGTATGAACGATAAAATAACCACAATATTATTGGAACATAATAGCCGGTTGTTGTTCTGAGGTGGCGCGATGCCGCCCGCGGAGGAACTCTACGCCGAAAACCTCGAACTCAAAAATGAGTTGAGCACCTTCAGAAACGAAGTGGCCTCGCTACGCTCCCAGATCGCGTGGTTCAAACAACAACTCTTTGGCCCCGGCAAATCCGAGAAGCTCGATCGCGCACAACTGCTCTTAAAGCTAAACGAACTGGAGAAACTCTGCGCCGCCGAGCGCCCCACCGAGACGATCCACTACGAGCGTACAAAAGGCCCGGGCGAGAAACGCGTCCTGCCTGCCGAAAGCTTTGCGCACCTGCCAGTGAAAGAAACCGTGGAGATCGTCCCGGAGGCGGTGCGGGCCGATCCCGATTTATACGAACGTATCGGCGAAGAGCGCACCTTCGAGGTGGACATCGTCCCACCCCAACTCTTCAAACGCGAGATCGTCCGCCCGAAGTACCGGCACCGCCTAGAGCGCCACCGTGCTCCGCTGCTCGCCCCCGCGCCGAAGCGCGCGGTCGTGGGAGGTTTCGCTTCGGCGGGCCTGATCGCCTGGGCGCTCACCGCCAAATACTGCGATCATCTGCCACTTTATCGACAGGAGAAGATGCTGGCGCGGTGGGGTGCGCCGATCTCCCGCCAAAATTTATGCGACTGGGCCGGCGTGGCCACCGCCTTGCTCGAACCGGTGGTCAAACAGATGAAACAAGACCTGCTGCAGAGCGGTTACGTGCAAGTTGACGAAACACCCATTAGATGCAACGACCCCGACCTGAGGGATGGCAAGACCACTCAAGGCTGGCTCTGGGCGCTCTCGCGACCCGGAGGCGATGTCGTCTTTGAATGGCGGCTGTCGCGCCGACATGAAGAAGCCGAGCGACTGCTCGGGGATTATCGCGGCGTGCTCCAGTCCGACGGCTACGAAGGATACGCCGCCTACGTGCGCTCTCATGCCGATGTCGAATGGGTCGGCTGCTGGGCTCATGCCCGCCGACGCTTCTTCGAAGCCGCGGCCGAACGCCCGAAAACCGCGCAGCGAGTGCTGCAACTGATCGGGCAACTCTATGCGCTTGAGCAAAAATGGGACGAAGCCAAAGCGAGCGAACAACGCTCTGCACTTCGCCAGGAACATTTTGCTCGACCCTTGGCTCGGCTCCGGCGTCTCGTATCCGCATTGCAATTACGCGTGCTGCCTAAATCCGGCCTCGGCCAAGCCTGCGCGTATCTGCTGGGACACTGGCGGCCGCTCACCGCGCACCTGCACCACAGCCAAACCCGACTCGACACCAATGCCGTGGAGAATGCCATCCGCCCGAGCAAACTCGGCGCGAAAAACTGGCTCTTCGTCGGACATCCCGATACCGGTGATCGCGCTGCGGTGATCTACTCGCTCATCGTGTCCTGCCAGCGCCACGGACACAATCCCCACGACTATCTTCGCGACCTGCTCACCCGTTTGCCTGCCATGACAACGGCCGATGACCTGCGCCCACTGCTGCCTTCCCAGTGGAACCGTCCGACACCGGTTGCATCGTAGCTCTCGTACTTACGCAAAGTCGCGACCGGTAACTCTCGTACCTACGACCACGTCAAGGGGGCATCCGAGGCGACGCTTACTATACGTCACGGTGCCATTCACGTTACCCTCGTTTTGCCGGTTGCCCAGCAAATCGTATCCCCAACTGTAGGTACGCCACGCCGAAGAGAGGTCTGTCTCGCTGCTCAATCGGCCCAGGCCGTCATAGAGGAAACTGTTGCTGCGCGTCGTACCGGGCACCGAGCCCGAGGCGCTCAACGAGCTGCGATGCCCGCGCGAGTTGAACTCACTATCGTAAGTGGCAACTGGCACTCCACTCCAACTCGCTTGAGTCTGCTTTAAAACCGCCCGCGCATCGTGCAAAGCCTGCGTTCGGCCAAAGCTGCCACTGGCCACGCTCTCAACCCAATCTGTTCCCGCCGTATATCCGTAAGTGAAACTCGGGAAGTTCTGGCCGCCTGCGGTTTCTATCCGGCCTGTCGCTGAGCTGAAGGTGAACGCCGCCGATGCCTCCACTACGTCACCAGACTGCAATGCGTAGCCGTTTGACCGGTTTGCTACTGTGCCGCCAGAGCCATTATCGTAATTGGCCGCCACGGAACGACCCGAACCAAAGAAACTGCTGTCCAAGCTTTCAACGTCGAGCTGCAAATCGGCTCGGTAGCTGAAGCTTCGGCTGCCCGTGGCGTCGCTCACTCCCGCAAGCGCACCCGTGCGCGTATAGGAATAGCTCACACTTGGCGTTCCATCACTATAGGTGACCGCACGCAACTCCTGCGTGCGATGGCTTACGTCGTCCGTCGAAGTCGTAGATCCATCGAAGTAGGCGTAGCTGGTGGTTATATTACGTGCATTGGTACGTGAGGCCACCTTGCCAACCGGCGTGTAGGTGTAGTCGACATAATGATCATCGGCATAGGTCTTTCTCTTCAGCAGGCCCGTCGCCGCTTCGATATCCCAAGTCGTGCTGTCAGCAGGGCCTGGGCTCCCCGGCCAACTGGTGCCGGAAAATGACCCGCTACGCCAAGTCTTCACACCCACCCTTCGCCCAAGATTGTCGTAAACAATCTCCGTGGGGCTGGCACCGCTGCCCCATGTACGCCAACTCAGTACCATCTCGTTGTAGAGCGTGTGAGACACATAGTTGGACGCATCAGTCACAGACACTTGTCGGCTGCCGATGGGCGCGCCCCAAGTGTACGAATAGGTCTGGGAGATGCCTTGATCGTTTACCGTGTTAATATAAGGGGTGCTGCCCCAATAGGAGTAGGAGGTAGTTTGGGCATAGGTACTGCCATCCAAACGACTGCGGACGTGCTCCACCCGACCTAGCGAATCATATTCGTAAGCGACACGCACCCCTGTCTGCGAAGAGGTCTCCACGGTGTAGCCATTGATCGACTGCGAATACGCCCAGACCGTGGTCCCGCTGATCTGCGATTCCGAGCGCCGTAATCTCTGTGATGGAGAGATCATGTCAATCTGGTGCAGCGAACGCCCCGTCTTGTCTACTGTCACAACATCGCCAACCGTGTAGCCATAGGTTCCCAGGAACGAGTTGTTGAAACCAGTCAATCGGGTGCTCACGTAGGAAAGCGGTGTCAGTACGCTGGAATTCGATGTCGAGCAGGTGTTGCTGCAAGAGACGCTCACCCAACCCGCGGCGTCACTCTCATACCATTGATCATACGCTGTGATGCGGTCGTTTGATGAAGATGACAAAGAGCCGCTGTTGTCTACATCGGCACCGACCCAAAGCGGACGGCCCGCAGCGTCGTAGGTACGAATCACATCGGCCTGCACATAGGAATTGCTCGTCTCTAACTTCAAGCGCTCCCTCCAAAGCTGGCCGGCACTATTGTATTCAAGTTCTGTTTTTAATACGCGGGTGGAGTCGCTCCCCCAACTCCATGTCGGCGATCTTCTATTCGTGACTCGTCCCAGCATATCAACCTGCTGCTCTATCCACCCATTATCGAGGGACATTCCATTTTTCAGCGTGGTTTGAAGCCCTGTCGAGTTCCAAGCATAGAGCCAATAGTTGGGCGCCTGAGCGGTACCTGTCATTGATTTGGGACGACCATCCAAGTAAGTTTCGTAGATGCGTGTGGCTCCCGTTGGCAAGGTCATCGTCGTAACCCGCTGGCTTGGATAAGCATAAATTGTGGCCAGACCGCTCTCGCCATTAGGAGAGGTTTCTATTCCGCTGGATATCCGTCCAGCGGCATCGTACACATAGGTGGTCGGGGCGCCTCCGTTCACGACTGAAACTTCCGCCAAGCGCCCGGCACCGTCATACTTGTTTTCAGTGATTCTGGCAGGATTTGATGCGGAACCACCGTACCCCACCGAGGTTTTGACTAGACGCAAAAGTGAATCGTATTCGTATTTAGTGACCACACCATCAACGGCAGTAACCGTATCGAGCATACTGCCCACGTAAGTGCGTACCACCTTCAGTTCGTTCGAGCCACTGCTGCGGACGATATCCACTTCCTCCGCTAGCCTACCATGTGTGTCGTACCGATAAAGCGTCCCGGAGATGCGCGCAAGCGTACCACTGGAAGTGTATACGTTGTTGCCCGCAAAAACGGTCTGTCCTGTCGAAGCGATGATCTGTTCCGTCACGGTGGAACGATTAGCAACCATCTGCACACTATCCATTGCCCAAGTGACGCCATCAAGGGTCCACGAGGAAACGGCTGTTCCACCGGTTGTCTGGCCGTCGAAGATAAGCACGAGCCGGTCTCCACCAGAAGCTGAGGCAGTAAAAGTTTTGTTCGAAGAATCCCATGTACCGCTAAAATAAGCCCACGATTTCTTCCGACCATCGGGATATGCTGCGGAAGCAGGCTTATTGCGAATCCACGCAGGATCCATATTATACTGGTAATTTTTATATGAAGTGGCGAGTCCAGCGCTGGAACTGTAATAGTCAGTCTTTACAATTGCTTGGATCGCTATGCCATTGAGCACGGCAACGTTGTTCGAGTAGTCCCAAGTCGTTTTCCCGATCATTGTGCCACCTGGAGCATACGTAGTGGTACTCGCAACGAAATCAGAATACCATCCGCTATAGATGTAGTCAGTATAGATGCAGTTTGTAGTACTGGCGTTGTCTGGGGAAGCAGGCCCGTCGCCCCAAGGTTTGTAAACGCGCTGCAGCGCCCCTACGGTGCCGGTCGCGCCTGTGGTGCTGAAATAGGCATACTTCTCCCACGAACCGTCAGTGGAGATCTGATGCTTTATTTTTCTCGCGAAAGCTCCGTCCGAAGACGTTGTTGTATAATAAGCAGTTTGGGCACACAACGGCGTCGCCTCTCCTGCACCGCATAACGTTTGCGTTAACTCCTTCCCCCAACTCGAATCGTAGCCCGTATAGTCAGTGTAGGATTTGGTGAGAACCAATGGCGACTCCACTGCAGCACCAGAGGAATCGGGACCGGTATACGTGACAGTAGCGCCCGTGTCTGAAGTGTAGTTGGTAGACGAGTATGCATCCAACTGACCGCCAGCAGCGCGCCAGTCACGTCGAACCCATACATTGCCGCTCAACGACAGGCTAGTCTCCCAAGAACGGTTGTCCTCCGTGCGCGTGATTTTGACACCGTCGCCATTCGATACCGTCATGCGTTCAACCAAGTATCTTACAAAGGGGGTCCCTGAAAAAGTGTAAACTCCTGAAGATTGTCCGGTAACTTGTGAGCGGGCGTAAAAGTCAAGTCGATAGCTCGTCGAGTTGACCAATTGCACGTCTAGCAACACCTCTCTTGCGTAAATTTGACGCAGTGAACCAGCGCTCTTCACCACGCTAATCTCGCTTTCATCCGGCGCGGTGTAGTATAAGGCGGTTGGGGAGAAAAAATCCGACGAACCAAAATTGGCGCGTCGAAAACCCACCGTTCCTGCGGTATCGCCATTGCGAAGTCCACCCAACCCCACATACCAGATCAGGCGATCCTCCGGAAGCGATGTACACTCGCCGCCCCTCAGGTAGGAGGGCTCATCAGATAACGAATAGTTGCCGGGCAGTGATATTCTGATTTTAAAAGTTTTGTTGTTAAATTGCGATGCTGTGTTTCGGTTGCCAGTATAACCTGTTCCACCTATCGAGCCTCCATTCGCATAGCCATTCACGTACAGCGATTGTCCTGATTGTGCGGTAAATCGGACGGAGCCGCTGTAGTAGTCTGCAGGGACGCTGCCCGTCACTGTCACGACATAGTCCTTATTCGGGAGAATTTTTGCGGTAACCACAGCCCCTGACCCACTGGTAATAACAGGCGTACCCATCCCGAAGCCACCTGAGCCCGCGCTTGATGTGCAGACCTTTCCCGTCTCGTCAGTCAAAGTGAACTGCATAACGCCACCACCCGAGCCAGTCCAAAACTGCGTCTGCAAAAACGCTTGGAACGAAAGGTTGTAGTAAACGGGAGTTTCTACGCCCTTAACATCAAGGGAAGCAAAGCTCGCCAGCAAAACAACGAGACCTGCATAACTCGGACTTACAAAGTAGCGCAAAAGGTACGCTATGCGTTTCAGTGCGCCGTCGAAGCCTTTCCCCAATTGCATGTGTTCCCCCAAATGTAATCGCGTTGGTGTTGGTGATGCGATCCGATTGTCGCCTCCTAAGTAGCCAAGTCCCCCGCCAAATGGGGTTCCCGCGAGAAGAGAGTTGAAAACCGAACGAGAGCTGACTTGGCGCCGATTTTTTGTGAATGTCAACTCGTTTGGTGTTCCTAGCAAATGGTTCTTAACCCCTGGTTATAACACCAATGCACGTGGCTTATCGCCATAATACACACACAAGAACGAACAAGCCAACTGCAACGCCGCTCTTGCGGATTGTACAATGCGAGCGGGTGCATTCCCTCGCCGAAACTATGGAATCGAGTCAGGCTTATTGTTTTGTGTTCTATTTGGCTACTTCTACTAGCGTTTCAACGCAGTACGACGAGCGATCATGCAGGAACGAGGACTTTCTTACCTATCTTGCCCCTGTTCGGAACGATGTCGGTGGGGATCGCCACCGCGAGATCGTCGCGTTTGCGCACCTGTCCCGCAGATTACTATCTGTCTCCGCCGACTGGCCCTAAGAACTAGCTCGTTCAACCAACGTTCACCTTGAGATACTCCGCGATGGCGAGTGACCTAACGGGTTTGCCGGTTTGTTTGGCTGCCGTCTCGTAGCTGGCTCTTCGGGCTGGGTCGGCCATGGCTTCGGCTGCGTATTGGGTGGCTCGCGGAAAGCGGTCGAATTGCTTCTGTTGGGCGGGCGAGAGCACGCGGCGGCTTAAGTCGGGCTTGCGAGAAATGATCAAACGCCCCGCCCTTTTATAAATGACGAGGTCGCCAATCGAGCCGTTCAGGTTTTCGAGAAGCGGATTTAGTTGGGTGGTTGCCATGTTGTTTCGTCAGTATTTTCTGCGGTTCTCTGTGCTATTTCCCCTAGGACCTCTCCGACACCGCTCCGAGACGTCTCCGAGAAAGCTTCGAGAAAAGTAGCCTGGAAGCCGATGCTTGGCGGCTGCCCCGCCTACTTTCAATCGCTAAACCAAAACCGCTCGTTCGTAACAAATTTGTAAGTCACGCAACCAGTTGATATCTGTATAGACTACGTCGCGCGTCGGGGAAACCACTAGCAAAGAACCATGGAAGCGCCGACATTCGCAGACCGTGCGAGACCGAGGCCATAGGGTAAGCGGGCGAGCACTTTTGATCTGGCTTGTGCACGCTGGTTGAGGAGCACCGGTGAAGCGTGTGCGACGTCGCTCAACGCGCGAGGGTCGTCCTCGACGCGTTATGCGATGTCGCGGGAGAGCTGACGTCCGTGATCAACTCCACCTCATCATCCAAAGCGGGCTTTATGTTTATCCAAACCGATGCATGCCCGGGACGGCCCGCACCACCTTTCGGAATTCGAGCGAGTAAATACTGACGAAGTCACGCTGCGGCGGTGAACGCGTGCTCTTCAGCATAAGCCGGTCGCTTCAACTCGATCAGGCGTAACACGATTTGCCTTCACCCGGCTTGTCCATTTCCTAAATCTCCTCGCCTCCTTCGCATGTCCGCTCTCGCAAAATATCGGCACGCCTTTCTCGTCGGGCTCCAGAGTAATCTGGTGTATCGGTGGAACTTTGCGATCAGGGCAACGTTTTCGCTGTTTCACCTCGTCGTCGTTTTTCTGCTCTGGGGCGCGGCCTTCGAGGGCAAGACCGACATCGGAGGTTTCAGCGTCGCGCAGACGATGACGTACTTCATCATGATGCTGGTGCTGCAGTTCTTCATCGGGGCGTTCAACGAGGACTATCAGATCAGCGAGGAAATCCGAAACGGCCTCATCAATCAGTTTCTCCTCAAGCCGGTTAACTACTTCCTTTATCGCATCAGCATTTTTCTATCGGCGCGGTTGGTTTCCGGGCTACTGGCGCTCATTCCCGTCGTTCTCACGCTCCCGCTGCTGTGGAAATACCTGACATTCCCCGGAGATGCTTGGCGGTTGGCGTTGGGTTTGCCCGCGATGGTGATGTCGGCGCTGATCCAGTTCACGATCGCATATTGCTTCGGCCTGCTGACGTTTTGGTTTTTGGAAATCCAGTCCTTCATCATCCTCTCGTTCGCGATAGAAACGCTGCTGGGCGGACAAGTTTTCCCGCTCGACCTGATGCCGAAGTGGCTCTTCGAGATTTCCCACTACCTGCCGTACTACTACCAAATGTATTTCCCGGTTTCGATTTTCACGGGGCGCTTGAACGATCCGGCTCAGGCACTCGCGGGCCTGGGCATCCAGGCGTTTTGGGTTGCCGCTCTACTCCTGATCGCCAATCTCCTCTGGGCGCGCGGCCTTCGCCGCCATACTGCGGTGGGAGGATAAGACATGAGGCTCATCAATTACGTTCGCGTCTGGCTGGCGTGCATCCGCTATTCGGTGGTTCGCACGCTGATGTTTCGTTTCGACACGCTGATGTGGTCGCTGGTCGAACTGTTCTGGATGGCGGTTAACGTTCTCACGGTCGAAGTCATCTACCGCCACACCGATTCGATCGCGGGCTGGAACGAATACGAAATGCTGCTCCTCATCGGCACGGCGATGATCATGCAACGCCTGTTCATGGGGTTCTTTTGGAGCAATCTGTTTGAAATGGGCCGCAACGTTCGCACGGGGAACTTCGACTTCTTTCTGGCTCAGCCGGGCAACCCGTTGTTCATGGTTTCGACGCGGAAGCTGGATCTCGACGGCTTGGCCAACGTTTTTGTTGCAGCAAGCGTGGTTATTTTTGCAGCACACAAACTCCAACTGCATCCGGGCGCACTGGATATTGTGCTCTACATCGTGCTGCTCCTGTGCGGGCTCGTCATTCACTACAGTTCGATGGTGCTGACGGTGTCGCTCACCTTCTGGATCGTGAAAACGGAAGGGCTCGAAGGAAGCTATTTCACGCTGTATGAATTCGCCCGGTTGCCACGCGAGGCTTTCAAGGGCCTCTCGAACTTCGTTTTCGTCTACGCGCTGCCGGTGGTGATCGTGAGCAACGCGCCCGCGCGGACGCTGCTCCACGGCTTCGAACCGAAGTACGCTCTTTGGCTGGCCGGAGCAGCGGCGATTTGGTTCTTGCTGGCGGTTTTTGTTTTCCACCGCGGTTTGCGTCGCTACGCTAGCGCCAGCTCATGACCCCCCCCCTGAAAAAACTTCAGCAGCGCATCGGGTACACGTTTCGCGACGAGTCGCTCCTCCTGCGAGCAGTCACCCATCCGTCCTACGTCAATGAGCATCCCGAAGCCGGCGAAAACAACCAACGCCTGGAATTCCTCGGCGACGCCGTGCTACAACTCGTCTTGACCGAAGCGCTTTACGTGCACTTCCCCATCGCTCGCGAAGGCGCTTTGAGCAAAAATCGGGCGGCGCTCTCCAAAGGAGTTTTCCTGGCGGCACTCGCCGAGCAAATTGGAATCCCCGCGTGTCTCCGCCTAAGCAACAGCGAGGAGCAAACCGGCGGCCGCACCCGCGCCTCGGCGCTCGAAGACGCCTTCGAATCGCTGGTCGGCGCCTTGTATTTGGATGCCGACTACGCGACCACGCGACGCGTTTTACTGACGTTGTATGGTTCGTTAGAGGGGCATCTGGCCGGCACACAATCGACGGATAATCCGAAGGGCCAGCTACAGGAACTCGTGCAACCTCAGCACGGCAACCACGCGATCCGGTACGACGTCATTGCGGTTCACGGCGAGGACCACGCACGGGAGTACGAGATCGAAGTTTTCCTCAACGAAGAATCGCTCGGCTCAGGTCGCGGGAAATCCAAAAAGATCGCCGAAGAAGCCGCCGCCCGGATCGCTCTGAAAAAGCTGAAGACTAGCGGGGGCTAAACCGCCATCCTGTCGTGCGGGCCGCGTCGGTATTGCGCTCTCGCGCTTCTGTGATTGCGTAATGTCCCTTCGGCCATGTCTGGATCTCCCGCCACTTTCGCCCTAGCGCGCCACAAAATCACTGGCGTTTGCCCGCCGGCGCGGGGCATGGCGATCAGTGAGCTCACCCGCACGCACGCGGCGCAGGTGTGGGTGGTGATTGCCGAAGAATTGAAAACGGCGGAGCAACTCGCCGAGGACATCGAGCTGTTCCACAAAGCCAGCGGCGCTCCGCGTCCGCTCGAAGCGCTGGTGCTGCCGGAATCGATGCCGGAGAATCGCGACATGCGGGAGGCGTTCGCCGCTTCCGCCGACCGCTTAACGGTTCTCTCGCGTCTGAGGGCCACGCGCACGCTGGCGGGCAACGCACCGGCCCTGCCCACCCTTGTCGTGACCACGACGCCCGCCGCCCTCCTCCAAGCCGTGCCGGCGCTTGAGGCGTTTGCCACGCGCGAACTCGAACTGAAACCCGGACAATCGCAGTCGTTTCAAGGACTGATCGAAAAACTCTGCGCGCTCGACTACGACAGCGAAGCCGTTTGCGAAGCGCCTGGGCACTATGCCGTGCGCGGCGGAATCATCGACGTCTACCCGATCACGGCGAATCAGCCTTACCGGCTCGATTTCTTTGGCGACGAGATCGAAGAAATCCGCGCGTTTGACCCGGTCACGCAGCGCTCCGGCGAAAAAGTCGACGCGATCACAATTTCGGCAACGCCCCGCTTAAAACTCGATCCATCCAAAACCGGGATTTCGGATTATCTCACGCCGCTCACCCATCTCGTCTTTGTCGAACCCGCTTCACTGGACGAAGAATTCAGTACGTTTGCACGAGAAGGCGAAGACGGCTTGAGCCCACTGCTCGCGAAATGCGCGGCGGCTTTTGGCGTGAGCGATCTCGACGAGGCCTCGGCGCTGTTCGAAACACCTCAGACCGACACAACGTGGGACACCGAAAGCATGGTGCACCATCGCAATTATCCCGAAGACGCGCTCGTCGCCCAGGAACGCCTGCAGGTTGAAGAGGAGGCTCGTCAGCGCTTTCTCCACCAAGTCGCCAGATGGAAAAAGGAGGGCTATGAAATTTACTTCGTCGTCACCAAAGAAGGAGAAGAGCAACGTGCGAAAGAAATCCTCGAGGCCGATTCGAAACTGAAGTCCCTCAAACCGCGCTTCCTGCGCGGCACGCTGAACGAGGGTTTTCGGCTCACGCACCGCTCAGCCGACGACGCTCCTTCCGACAGCCGACCTCCGGCATCCGACCTCCGACCTCTGACCTCCGGCCTGGTCGTCGTCACCGAAACCGAACTCTTCGGTCGCCAACGCCAACGCCGCCCTATCGGCAATCGCCGCGCGATCGCCCAGCGCGCGCAGATCGACCAGTTGCTCGATTTCTCCGAGTTGGTCGAAGGCGATTTCGTCGTGCACCTGCAGCACGGCATCGCGCTCTATCGCGGCCTGACGAAAGTCGATTACGCCGGCGGCATGCGCGAAGTCATCTCGCTGGAATTCGACGATCACGTCACACTTCACGTTCCGCTCCAAGAATCGCATCTGATTTCGCGTTACGTCGGCCTCAGCAAAACGCGTCCGCAACTTGGCCGCATCGGCTCGAATCGCTGGGAAAAAGCACGCCAGGCCGCCGAGCGAGCCACGATCGACCTCGCGGCCGATCTGTTGCGCATTCACGCGCTGCGCGAAGCTCAATCCGGCCATGCGTTCCCGCCCGATACCACTTGGCAGAAGGAATTTGAGGCCGCGTTCCCGTTTACCGAAACGCGCGACCAACTTCGCGCCATCGAGGAAACCAAGGCCGACCTCGAGCGCGCGCGACCGATGGACCGGTTGATCTGCGGCGACGTCGGCTACGGAAAAACCGAAGTCGCCATTCGCGCCGCCTTCAAGGCCGTGCAAGGTGGACGCCAAGTCGCCGTGCTCGTGCCGACCACTGTGCTCGCCCAGCAGCATCTCAACACGTTTCGCGAGCGCATGGCTGGTTACCCGATCGCGATTGAAATGGTCAGCCGGTTCCGCACCAAAGCCGAGCAAACCAAAATCCTCGCCGCCACCGCCGCCGGCCAAGTCGACATTCTTGTCGGTACGCACCGGTTGTTGCAGGCAGATGTTAAGTTCAAGGAGCTCGGCTTGGTCGTGATCGACGAGGAGCAGCGTTTCGGCGTGAAGCACAAGGAGCGTTTCAAAGCCATGCGCGCGACGGTCGACGTTCTTTCGATGAGCGCAACGCCGATTCCGCGCACGCTCTACATGGCGCTCACCGGCGCCCGCGACATGAGCGTGATCGAAACCGCGCCGACCAATCGCCACCCGATCCAAACCATCGTCAAGACCTACGACGAAAAGGTGATCGTCGACGCCGTTCGCCACGAAATTCGCCGCGGCGGGCAGGTCTTTTATCTTCACAATCGCGTTCAGACCATCGATCTCGTGGCGGCGCGACTCCGCGAAATGCTGCCTGAGCTTTCGATTGGCGTCGGTCACGGCAAAATGGAAGACCGCGAGCTTGAGCACGTGATGACCGACTTCGTTGCGGGCAAATATCACCTGCTCGTTTGCACCACCATCATCGAGAGCGGCCTCGATATCCCGAACTGCAACACGATCATTATCGAGGGTGCGGACCGTTTCGGGCTTTCTCAACTTTACCAACTTCGCGGACGCGTCGGCCGTTTCAAACACCAAGCTTACGCGTACCTGCTGCTCCACCGGCACACCCGCCTGATGGAAGTTGCCCGCCAGCGCCTCAACGCCCTTCGCACGCACAATCAGCTCGGCGCCGGTTTCCGTATTGCGATGCGCGATCTGGAACTTCGCGGTGCCGGCAACCTGCTCGGCGCGGAGCAGAGCGGCCACATCGTCGGCGTCGGTTTTGAGCTTTATTGCCAGCTTTTGCGCCAGTCCGTTGCGCGGTTGAAAGGTGAAAAATCCGCTGCCGTAATCCGCGCGAGCGTAAAGCTGGACTTCGTTTACGTGGGGGAAGGTGAGCCCGACGCTGGGGCTCGGCGGAAATACGAAGACAGTTACACCGCGGTCCGTGACGCCGAAAACGAAGCTGCTGGTGCAGTCGAAGTCGCCAAGATTCAGGCCCGCATTCCGGCTTCTTACATCGCCGAAACCCGGCTTCGCATCGATTTTTACCGGAAACTGGCCCTCGCCGACTCCCCCACGAAGCTCAAGGAGATCGAAAACGACCTGCGCGACCGGTTTGGCAAGTTCGGGGACGAAGTTCGGGCCTTGCTGCTCATCACGGAGATCCGCATAAAGGCGGAACAAAAGAATGTGCTGTCCGTCGAAACAGAGTCGTCGCGTCTCAAGTGCCTCCGCAACACCAACCGGCGCGACGATTTCGTGATGGTCGGTACCCGGTTTCCAAGGTTGACCGCCCCGAAGCCCCTTCTACGTTTGCGTGAAATCCTTTCGTTCCTGACCAATCTGCCCAATCCATGATGCCCGGCTTCCGCCCGCTTCCCCACGCCGTTTCTTTGCTCGCCAAAGTTTGTGCCGTCACTGCCCTCGTCGCGTCCGCTTACGGACAAACGCCTCCGCCCACTTCTGCGGGCGATCGTCTTGAGTTGCGCTTCGCGAACGGCATTGCTGCGGTGGCCGAGGACAAAATTATCACAGTCGACGATATTCGCCGCGAGATCGCGCCGCTCGTGCCGGAAATTCAAAGAACCGCGAAGAACGAGCAGGAGTTTAACCAGCGCATTGAGGCTCTTCAGGACGACATCGTCCAAAACCTCATCGACCGCGTCCTCATCGTGAAGGAATTCTACAAGGAAAAAGACGGCGAGCCGAAGAAGCAGATTCCCGCCAGCTATATCGACAACCAGATTTCCGAAATTCTCATCACGCAATTCGACAACGATCGCTCGAAGTTCCTCGGCTACCTGCGCAGCCGCGGCAAAACCATGCGCGACTACCGCAAGGAAGTCGAAGAAGACATGATCTACGGTTACATGCGCCAGCAGCAGCGCAAAAGCCAGAGCATCGTCAGCCCGGTGAAGGTCGAGACCTACTACAACGAAAACAAAGACAAATTCTTCCGTGAAGACGGCGTGCACCTCCGCCTCATCCAATTCCGCCGCGAAGAAGGCGAAACCGATCAAGCCCTCACCGACAAGGCGAACATCGTTCTCAATCGCATGAAGAACGGCGAAAAATTCGAAGATATCGCCAAGGAAGTCAGCCAGGACACCCGCCGCTCCAAAGGTGGCGACTGGGGCTGGCAGAAACGCTCCGATCTCAAACCCGAGCTCAGCGACCCGCTTTTCCAACTCGCCAAGGGCGAAGTCACCAAACCGATCATCATGCCCGAAGGCGCCTTCCTCCTTTATGTCGAAGATCGCCGCTTCGCCGGCGTTCAACCGATCGACGAAGTGCGCGACGAAATCGAACGCATTCTCGTTCAGCAGATGGCCCGCGTCAGCCAGGAACGCTGGCTCGAACGCCTCCGTCGCAACGGTTACGTGAAGCACTACTAAGCGGCTCAGCTCGCGATTTTCCAAGGCCGGCCAGGTGCCGGCCTTTTTATTTACCGACAGAGAAAGGTTGCGGACGCCGCGTAACGTCTTCAACGTCGCCCCCATGAACGAGGCCGCAACAGCCGTTTATCGGGAGGCGAATCGACTTAAAGAACTGGCCGTGGGCGAACGTCCACAGGAACGGTTGGAAAAGCACGGCGCGGCCGCACTCAGCGACACCGAGTTGCTCGCCATGCTTCTGCGCAGCGGCACAAAAGGCTGCGACGTGCTCACGCTGGCCACACGTCTCATCTCTGAAGCCGGTTCTCTCGCGGGCTTGATCTCGTGGAAAGACGCCGACTTCCGCCGCCTCAAAGGCATCGGTCGGGTGAAGGCGCTCCAACTCGTCACCGTAATGGAAATCGCCCGTCGCGTCCTCGGACAGCAAGCCGGCGACGCGCCATTGTTGGAAAGCGCAGAACTCGTCGCCGCCTATTTCGCACCGATCGCTGCTGGCCTCCCAGTCGAGAAGTTTTGGGTCTTGTGTTTGAATCGGAAGAACCGGCTGCTCAAATGCGTCGAAGTCACGTCCGGCACCGCATCAAGCAGTCTCGTTCATCCAAGGGAAGTTTTCCGCGAGGCGATCCGAGAAGGCGCGCTCGCCGTCATTTGCGTGCACAACCATCCGTCAGGTGATCCGACGCCGAGCTCGGCTGACGTCAATGTCACCCGACAACTTCGCGAAGCCGCCAAAACTGTCGGCATCGACTTTCTCGATCACGTGATCATCGGCCTTCCCTCTCGCGATCCGACCGGAGTGGGACACTACAGCTTCCGCGCCGCCGGACTGATCTGAGACAGTCCAGGCAGCGCATTGTCTGTGACCGCCACGCGGATGCGTCTGCTCAAAAAAGAGTCGAGCCAACCACCCGCCATGCCCAAGAGCGCACCAGGAAGCACGTCGAGGAACACATGTTGTTTTGTTCCCAGGGTGGAGTAAACGATTCCTAGGCACCAAACGAAGTTCACCCAGCGCAGCCAACCAAAACGCGCGCTCCTACGAAGTTGTTCCTCGATCCATACCGCCGTAAACACGGAAAAAGCCACATGCAGTGACGGGCAGGAGTTTCCCGTTGTATCCAAGCCTCGTATACCGGCCAAGGTCCCCTGATCGTCGACCGCGACGACCGGCACTGCCGTCGGCCAAAATACAAAAAAAGCAAACCCAACGAGACTCACCAGCGCGGCGACGGCACCGTACAAGAACAGCTCGCGGCGACTGTCGACCAACAGCGGCGGAATCTGCACGTAGAACCAAAGCGAGACGTAAAGAACCCAGGCTCCGGGAAAGTACGGAATGCAACGATCCAGCCAGGTCGAAGGCATGGTCGTCACCTCAAACAGCGGGGAGTTCAGAATCAAAAAGTACCCCAAGAAGAAAACGGCGATAAAACCAGGGATGCCAAAAGCCTTCAGCCACAAACCGACGGTCAGACGGCGCCATATCTCCCGGAGAAGTGGAGCACTACGCTGGTTCGTCATAGCCCTCGGAAAATTCCAGCCAACACGTGCCTTTGAAGAGTCCCCGCAACGACAAGTGCGGCAAAGATAAGTATTCTAAACTGGTAGAACATCAGCCCGTATTCAGCAGGCGAAGGTGCCATTAGTCAACCGACTGCCCATCAGCAAATGACGTACTTGTGGTGCAACTAACTCTCCGCAAGCCAACGCCCCAAAGGTGTCCACTAGGATGAGGTTCTGATGTGGAAAGCGCTGAAAGGCGATGATGGCCAATACGGGCTTCGGGATCTTTCGCTGCGGCTTCTTCCCCGCTCGCGTGGCGAGTAGCCTGACACTTGGGTTCTCATTCCTCTCCGCAACGTTTATACGCAGCTTCGAGATGTCTTGCTGGCCGACCCTCTCCGCCTTGAGAGTGGTGGTAGGAGATGGATTGGCGGCCTTTCAGGCCGGTGCTGCGCACTCGCGCTTTCAGCGCGCCCCTTCTCCGCTCGCTTTGCTCGCTCCGTCGAACCTTGGTTCTCATCCATCTCCGCAACGCTTTATGTGGCTGCGGCGTATTTTGCTGGCCCGACCCTCTCCGCCTTGAGAGTGGTGGTAGGAGATGGATTCGAACCATCGAAGACGTTAGTCAGCAGATTTACAGTCTGCCCTCGTTGGCCACTTGAGTATCCTACCAAAAAGGAGCGCGCAAATTCGCGACTCGCAGCCCGGAGTTCAAGGTTTTTTTCAAAGGATTTCCATTTAGCTGGGAAAATAGGCGCTGGCTTGCCAAACGCTTCCACCGCAACCACCCTCCCCCACAACGGCATGGACCTTCTACGTAATCTTGTGGATCATCCGGTGCTGCCGCACCTTTTCACAATCGGCGGCTTTCTGCTGGCTTTCTTTTTGGTGGCCCGGCTTTTGGCCGAAAAACGTCAGCCCGGCAACACGGTAGCGTGGCTGTTGGTCATCGTTCTTGTCCCTTACGTCGGCGTTCCGCTGTACCTTTTGTTCGGCGGAAGAAAATTGCAGCGTCTGATCGCGCGGAAATCACTCATTTCGCCCACGCTCGACGGCAGCACGCCTCCTTTCGACATCACCGGTCAACTTTTGCCCACCGTCCAAACGATCAACGCCAGCGGAGCCTGCCCGCCGACTGGCGGGAACAAGGTCGAGCTCGTCGCTTCGGGGGAAGAGATGTTCACCTTGCTCTCACAGCAAATCCGTGAAGCTAAACACTCGATTCATATCACCACGTTTATATTGGGCCGTGACGAAACGGGCAAAAAGCTCGTGCGCCTGCTTGCCTCGCGGGCGCGCGAAGGAGTCAAGGTGCGGCTACTGCTCGACGCGGTGGGCTGTATGTTCAGCCGGCACGGGTTTGTGAAACCGTTGCGCGAAGCGGGAGGCGAAGTCGCGACGTTTTTGCCGGTGTTGCCGCTCAGTTTTCGACGGTCGGCGAATCTGCGAAATCACCGCAAAATCGCGGTTTTCGACCAGCACACGGCCATCGTCGGAGGTCACAATCTCGCCCGCGAATACATGGGACCCACGCCGTGGCGAAAACGTTGGCGCGATTTCGGCGCTGTCATCAGCGGGCCGTGCGCGGCGCTCCTGAACGAGGTGTTTCTGGCTGATTGGGCGTTTGCCAGCCGGCAATCGTTGGATCGGCTGCATAAAGAAAACATTCCGGAAGCGCGCCGTCCCGAGGGCAACAGTTCCATGCAAGTCGTGGTGAGTGGTCCGGACGTGCACGGCGATCCGCTTTACGAAGGAATCATTTCAATGATTCAAGAAGCGCGGACCAGCATCTGGATCATTACGCCGTACTTTATTCCTGACGAGGTGGTTTTCCGCTCTCTGATGGTGAAGGCTCGCGCGGGTATCGAAGTGGTAGTAATAGTGCCAGCTCGCTCGAATCACCCGATCACGGATTTCGCCCGCCGCCATTATCTGCGCGAACTCCAGCAAGCGGGTGCACGCGTCATGAATTTTGGGCCGGGAATGATGCACAGCAAAGCGATCCTCATCGACGAACGCATTGGCATGCTCGGCTCCGCGAACTTTGACCTGCGCAGCCTTTTCGTGAATTTCGAAATCGGCGTTTTGCTGTATTCGGAAAGCGATGTCGCCGCGATGAAAGCTTGGGCGCGAGATTTACTCAACTCGTGTCGAGAGCCAAAAAAGGAGCGTCGCAAAAAATTCCGCGTTGTTGGAAACGTCTTGGAAGATCTCAGCCGGTTGTTGGCTCCGCTTTTATAAAGCAGGATACTGCCGACACAGATCGTTCTGCAGGAACTTCTATTTCGGCTGGATGCCTTTAAGCGGCGGTTCCCAAGCACCGTCCAGATCCGGGGGCGTGCGGCCCCAGAGATCGCCAATCGCGGCGCCGAGAAAATGCGAGGCGAGCAAACGGTGATTGAGATTCATCACCGGCAATGCGCCGTGGAGTCCGCCAAACTGCGCCAGCGCACGATCCCCCACTTCGGTCCAGGCGTAATCGCGTTTGCAAACACAAACGAGATTGGCGGTGTCGAGGAAAGCGGGTTTCGCGCCGAGATAAGGCACCGTGCTGTCACCCGTATCGGTTTTTGCGGGTCCGTCAGGCCATTGGTTCGTGACATCTTCCGGACGGTCGAGGTCAAACCATTGAGCTCCGTTTTCGATAACGATGCGGGTTCGCACACGCGTTTTCTCTCCTACACCGATCACACAGAGCCAATTTTCCTTCGCCCCCAGCGACGTTTCCGCCAGGTCCATAGTCTCGATGTTCTGAAGATATTCTCTGGAATCGGCCAGCATGGTAGCGAAAAGGATGGCAGCAGCTTCTTGGATCTGCTCAGGGGTGCGGTTGAGCATGACGCTGTAAAGCCGCACGTATTGCGCCACGCTCATCGGCACCGAAGCCTGCCAGCTCGACGGCTGAAAAAGATCAGTGTTTGTTCCCTCGGGACCAACGACAGCGCCTTCGTAGTGCGGCACGAGGTGATAAAGCGCCGGCGTGATGCGCGCAGCTTCACGTTCGCGCGACGGTGAAGGCTCGATCCCGAGACGATCCAAACCGGTAGCAACGCGAGCCACCGCTTCGTGCGATCCCCGAAAAGGCGTGCCCAGCGTCGCCACTTTGCCGATGCGGGCCTTCACCCCCATCCGCTTCAAATAGCCTGCGATGATCAATCCGCCCATTGAGTGTCCCACCAAGTCTACCTGGAGCCGGTCAGCATAACCGTCTCGGTAGTAGTGCGGCATCAGCTTGGTGCGCTCGATGACTTCGTCGATAAAACGCTCCAGATGCGCGTCCGTCATGCGCAGCGGCTGCCGCCAGTCATACGCGAAGGGATACACCGGGACGGGTTGATCAGCCCGTTGCGTCAACTCGTGACGGAGTTCCTCAACCAGCTCGGTGTAGACAACGCCCCAGACACGATCCGGCCGCACGATCGCCGGTTGGCGAGCCTCGTAACGAACATTGTCGGGGTGAAGATAGACGCGCTCGTATTGCTTGCTCAGCAGCGACCAGATGCGCTCGGTCTCTGTCGAATATTCGTCGCGGAGGTCGGACGCAGTGATGCCTGGAATAACGATAACCGGATTGGGGAGCGACATGTTGAAGAGGGTTGATGAACCGGGAAACTGATCTACAGCTATACTAATTTACCGAAAAATTCTCCACTTGTGACAGGAATCTGCGGAGAAATTTGACAACCCGCCGAAGTCGCTGACCTCTTCTCGCATGCCAAAACGCGCTGTCCTGCTCGTGAACCTTGGTTCTCCCGCTTCGACGTCGGTCTCCGATGTCCGCAGTTACCTGAGGGAATTTCTCGGCGATGAACGCGTGCTGGACCTTCCAGCATTTTTTCGGTGGCTGCTGCTGGAAGGCATTATCCTGCGCACCCGTCCCAAGAAATCCGCCCACGCGTATGAATCGATTTGGACAAAGGACGGCTCTCCACTCTTGGTGACGTCTTATTCGGTGCAGAAAAAGCTCTCAGCGGAGTTGGGCAACGACATCCCCGTGTACCTTGCGATGCGTTATGGCGAACCATCGATCGCCTCTGAAATCACCAAGATGATCGGCGACGGAATCGAGGAAGTTTTTCTTCTACCACAATACCCGCACTATGCGATGTCGTCGTGGGAAACCGTGGTGGTGAAAGTCTACGAAGAAGCCGCGCGGCAATCGGCGAAGTTCAAAATCGAGATGATTCAGCCGTTTTATCAGGACGAGGACTACATCGAGGCGCTGTACACAGTGGCCCAGCCTTACCTGGCACAGCCGCACGATTACGTGCTGTTCAGCTTTCATGGTATTCCCGTTCGCCACCTGCGAAAAGCCGACAGCTCCAAAGCCCATTGCACGATTGTCGGGAATTGCTGCGACATCGACTCACCCGTCCAAAGCACCTGCTATCGCGCCCAATGTTACCGCACGACCCGAGCGTTCGCAAAACGGGCCGCCCTCGATACGACCAAGCATTCAGTGTCGTTCCAATCACGCCTCGCAGGGGAACCTTGGCTAACGCCCTACACGGACGGCGAACTGAAACGGTTACCTACGGCCGGAGTGAAGCGTCTGCTCGTGATGACGCCCGCATTTGTCGCCGACTGCCTCGAAACGATTGAGGAGATCTCCGTGGAAGGTAAGGAAACCTACCTACATGCCGGAGGCGAAACCTTTACGCAAATCCCTTGCTTAAACGACCATCCCGCTTACATTTCCTTCCTCGGTCAGAGAGTCAGGAAGTGGGCGGGCCATGCGTAACAATATTTCCATCTTCAACAGCGAACCCGGAGTCTTCGAATCCGAACAACTCAACGCAATCGTTGTCTATTTCCGAATTGTTAGCCCTGCCGATGTGACTTGGTCCGGTCCGCTTGCTACCTCACCTCTTTTCTCCAACTAACCATATTTGGGCATTGCGACAGCTCGTGGTGAGCCGTCACTCTTTTCGTGATTAATCCAGCGTCAATTTCTGTGGCTCCCTTTCAAGGCAGTGATTCGTTGCTGAGCCCCGCGTTGCTCACGCTCGACATGAATGGAAAGATTCAGTCGGCGAACACCACTGCTTTGCGTTTTTGGGGCGCGAAGGCGGAGGAACTGCACGGGCGCGCGTTCGCCGAACTCTTTATATTCGACGGTATGTCGGTCGCCACCGCGGGCGCGCCTGCGCAGTGGGCCCTCCTGCTGACCAACGCTCTCAATCGGAGCACGCTGTGCTTCACCCGACACGCGGGCAAC
Source organism: Nibricoccus sp. (assembly GCA_047600805.1). Lineage (GTDB taxonomy): Bacteria > Verrucomicrobiota > Verrucomicrobiia > Opitutales > Opitutaceae > JADKHC01. Next base: position 512,790 of record JASGKG010000001.1, on the reverse strand, counting down.
GCGACGACGGAAGTCGGCGTTCGCATCGAGGAGGCCGCCGGTGGCGCGCTCGGTTTTTTTGCCTCGATCGAAGATCCACGCAAACACCGCGAGTCCACGCCGCCACTCCTTGTCGATTCGGGTTTGGCGCTGCTTGCCGACGAAGGCACCGTCGGATTTTTCGATCTGAATTTTAAAGCTAACCAGATTTATTACTCTCCGGCTTGGAAGCGCCAGCTCGGTTACCCGGAAGCAGAATTGTCGAACTCATACGACAGCTGGCAGCGCCTGATCCATCCCGACGATTCGGCCGCTTCGCCCGATAGCGCCCTGCGCAAACACAAGCCAGGGACACGCTCGTTTTCCATCGAGATCAGGATGCTGCATCACGACGGACACTACGTCTGGGTGCAATGCATCGGAACCCAGGTTGTTGGGGAAAACGGCGAACTCGAAAGAATCACCGGCCTTCAACTGGATATCAACGATCGCAAGGAGTTCGACGAACAAGCACTCCTCAACGACGACCGCCTGCAGAAACTCACAGCCGACGGCGGCCTGGTCACGTTCGACTTCGATTTTGCCCATGGCACCTACTGGCTCTCGCCTGCTTGGAAAAAGCTGGTGGGGACGCAGGACGAAGCCGCCAGCGAATTGGATTCGTTTCTCGCCGCGCTTCCCGAAGCGATCGCCGCGCGTGGGGCCGAGGCCTTTTTCCTCTCAGCAAATCCCGGCAAAGAGAATTTTGTTCAAACGATTCCACTCAGAACCGGAGACTCGGAACCTCGCCCGGCACTCATCGGCGTGAACCGGCAACTGAATCGGAAAGGTGGTTTGGCGCGGGCAGTCGGTTATTGCTGCCTGCTTCCGGCTGAGCTCACGAGCAGCCTGGTTGCGGCCGCCGGCCTGCCTTTGCCTACAGCGCTTGTCTCGGGAACTCTGGCAAGCATCATAGAAGCAATCATTGTAGCCGACGCCAACGGGAGGATCGTTTACCTCAATCCAGCCGCTGAACGACTCACCGGAGTTTCCCATGAAAAATCCGTGGGCACCCCGCTGGCCGACATTTTCCGTCTCGCAGGTCGGGTCACAGGACTGCCCGACGAGGAGGCGTTGCTCATGGCATTCGCGAACAGCGACCATTCGCCGTTGAGCGCAGACCACTGCCTCGTGAGCGCAGACGGCAAAAACAAGCCGATCGTCTGGAGCGCCAGTCAGATTCACAACGCTCAGAAAAAGATCGATGGCATGGTTGTGGTTTTCCGCAATCCCGAGGAGATGTCCCTTTCGCCGGAAGAGCTGATTAAAATCAACCGCTGGGAGTCGCTCGGTGTGGTCGCGGGCGGAATCGCCCACGACTTCAACAACCTGCTAGCGACAATCCTGGGAGGCATTTCGCACGCAAAGGACAACAACGACCGCTCTTATCTCGCCGACAGCGAACGCGCTTGTTTGGCCGCGAAGTCGCTCACAAAACAACTTTTGGCAGCAGCAAAAGGAAGCGGTTCAGGCGCCTCGCAAGTTCTTTCACCAGCCGAACTGCTTGAAGAAGCCGTGCGCCTCGCCCGCGCCGGAGCCTCGGCCGAAATCATTCTGAACGCCTCGGAAACCGTTGCGCCGATCCGCGTCAACCGCGCGCAGATCATGCAAGTTTTCCAAAATCTGATCATCAACGCGCTGCAAGCCGTGCCCGCACAAGGCGGTCGCATCACCCTGGCGGCCGACAACACCCGCATCGCGGAGGGCGCCATGCCGCCGCTGCCAGCCGGCAACTACGTGGCGATCGAGGTGCGCGACAACGGCGCCGGCATCCCTTACGAAAATCTCGGCAAGATTTTCGAACCTTTCTTTACCACCAAGAGCCAGGGAACCGGGCTCGGCCTTTCAACCGTACGCAATCTCGTACGCAAACACGGCGGCCAAATCACCGTTTCCTCCACCGTCGGAGAAGGCACCACGTTCCGCATTATTCTACCGCAGGCAAATCAGCCCGCCGAAGTCGAGACACGTCGCGCACCGATTCTCCGCACCGGCACGGGCCGCGTCCTTTTGATGGACGACGATCCCGACATCTCTCGCCTCGCGGCAGGCATGCTGGCGAGCCTCGATTACAAATACGACGTCGCCCGAAATGGCGAAGAAGCCATCGCCCTCTACCGGCGTTATGTGAACGTCGGACGGCCCTATGATCTCGTGATTCTCGATCTCACCGTGATCGGCGGCATGGGCGGTGAAGAAGCCTTTCGTCAACTACGCGAAATCGACAAAGACGTTCGTGCCATCGTCTGCAGCGGGTACGACAGCGAAGAAATGGCCCGCCAGTACCTCGATATGGGGTTCGTCGGCTACCTGGCGAAGCCGTTCCGGCTCGGCGATCTCGCCCGAGCGATCAAAGCAGTGCTCGGCTAGCCGCGGATCGATAAAATCGTAGCTGAGCAGTGTCACGTACGCAGCCGCTACGGTTTTCTCGGTCTAGGCCCGGACGTTTCCAGAAGGGCGGAAACTGCGCGAAGCGCGCAATCGACGGAACCGAACCTCAACGCGGCGGTAGAGCGGAAACGGTGTCAGCCAACACCGCGCGAAGTGAGTCCAGCCGTGGCTGCCCTCTACGGCTCACGGCTTAGAAGCTGCCTTCTCTTCCAAACGCCCCAGAAGTCTCAGCAAACCATCCAAAATCGTCAAAGGATGCGGTGGACATCCTGGGATGTAGAGATCCACAGGCACCACGGCTGCAGCTCCGTTGTTTATTTGAGGATGGCCGACAAAAGGCCCGCCCGCGATGGCGCAAGCGCCTACTGCTATCACTAACTTGGGCTCAGGCACGGCATCCCAAGTTTTTTTGAGCGCCAGCTCCATACTCTTCGACACTGGCCCTGTGACCAAAAGTCCGTCTGCGTGGCGCGGCGAAGCGACAAATTGAATTCCGAAACGCCCAAGGTCCCAGCCAATTGTGCCTAGCACATTGGTGTCGGCCTCACAGGCATTGCAGCCTCCGGCACTGACTTGGCGCAGCCGAAGCGAACGGCCAAAAAGTCTTCGAAGTTTTTCGTCGAGCATCGCCGCGAGCCGAACCTCCTCAAATCCACCAGCTCCGCCAAGAACCAAATCATCCCGCTTGCGCACGGCCATGCGGTGGTCGTTGGTCTGCGTAATCGCCTGGGAAGGACAGGCCGTAACACACTCGGTGCAGAAAATGCACCGACCCAGATCGAGCGCCACCGGCGCGCCGGGTTTGCGCGTGATAGCTGCCGTCGGGCAGACCGATACACACGCCTCACAGCCTGCAACACACTTCGCGGCGTCCACACGCAACGCACCGCCATGTCGTTCAGGCAAGGCCGGTGCAGGACCCTGCGGAAAAGCCATGGTTTCACAGCCTCGTTTCAACCGATGAGTGATGGTGTCGATGACGTACATGGATCAGAGCGGCGTCACAAATCAAAGCCACAGTATGACAGGTTAAAGCTCTTGTTGCAGATTGGAAAATCCGAGATCGCCGTACCGCGCAGCGCCAGCGCCAACCCCGTCCAGTTGTGGAAAGACGGATCCGTGATTTTATAGCGGCGAAATTTCCCCTCGGAATTGGTTATTCCTACGTGACACACCTCGCCGCGCCAACCTTCGACAAGCGACACGGCGAGCGTGTCGGGCGCGAGAGGCATCAGTTCATCGCGCACGGCTCCCTCCGGCGGTGCCCCCAGCTGTTCTTTCAGGAATTGTCCTGATCTCTGAATTTCCAACGCCCGCACCCGTGCGCGCGCAAAAACATCTCCGCCGGGCCAGACTGACACGGGCACTTGCGCGAAACGATGCCAGCCCGTCGGATGATCGAAACGCACATCTCGCACCAAGCCACACGCACGCGCCGCCAAGCCCACAAGTCCGATCTCCGCGGCTTGGTTGGAGTGCACCACGCCGACATTCTCGAAACGGCCTCGCGCCGAAACCGCGTCCCAGAGCCAAAGCGCAGCCTTCTCCGCTTCAGCGAGTGCGACCGTCAGCCGTTCGAGCAGTTGCTCTGCACGTTTTGGTTCAAGGTCCTGGCGACATCCCCCGGGGCGGACGAGACCGCGCCCAAATCGGTTGCCGCAAATCAATGCCGTTAGATTGAGAAAATCTCCGCGGATTTTGCCGCAAGCCGCGGAAGTGGGCAAAAATGCCACGTCGTTGGCAAGCGCTCCCAGATCGCCGGTGTGGTTTGCAAGCCGCTCCAACTCGAGCGCGACGGCACGCAACCATTGCGCACGCAAAGGAGCCTCCGCGCCGCTCGTCGCCTCGAGGACGGTCGCATAGGCCGTCGCATGTGCAATCGTCGAATCGCCCGCAACCGTCTCCATCTGGTACATCGTCCCGCGGTGAGGACCGCCCGGCAAAACGTCTTCGGCACCACGGTGCTGGTAACCTAAAGCTATCTCCAAATGCAGGACTTCTTCACCTGCGCACTGGAAACGAAAATGCCCGGGCTCGATGATGCCGGCGTGGACCGGCCCGACCGCGACCTCGTGGATTTCACCGCCGTCGACACGGAAGAATTCGCCGATGGCAGGTGCATTATGCTGAATCTTGCGCACCGGCTTGAGCCAGGGATGACCCTCGGGAATCAGTCCGTGCTGCTCCCACAATTCCCGCTCGAAAAGATGAGCCTGCGGATGGGTCGCGGTAAGCGAGCGATAACCCGTTTTAACCGGACGGCTCCGCCCCACCACCAGAGTGTTGTCCACATCGAACGCAATGACAGCGACAATTCGCGTCGCGTCTCCCTCGGGAACGCCGAACCAAGAGCACAGGCGGCCACCACGATCGATGTGCGACGCCGTGGCAGCGACAAAATCGCCAATTTCAAACTCCGGTATTTCAACCCAGGGAAGACTCGTACCATTGGCAAGAAGGGCAAACTGAGTCGAGGTGCTCATGGCGTCGGATAAAGTTGTGCAACAGCCCCATTCCAAGCGTCCCGGAGGACGGACGGCGTGAAAAGACCGACCCAAATTGACAGCGCCATTAACACAAGAGCCGGGACGATCACACCAGCAGTCTCGGGGAAACGTGTGCCCGCTGTCTTCGACGCCGTCTTCGGCTTACCGTCGACGATCGCAAAAACCAGACGCGTCAATCCAAAGAACGCGAAAAGCAGGCACCCCAGAAATGCTGCAACCGCGAGTGGATTCCCCGACGAAAGCCCGGCGCGCACCAGTGCAAGTTCGCTGAAAAAGGGTCCGAACGGCGGACAAGCCGTCACCGCGAACAGCCCGGCCACAAATATCCCCGCGGAATACGGCGTGATGGCCGACATACCTCCCACTTCGTCCATCGTTCTCGCACCGGCCGCACGATGGATATTCCCCACGCTCAGAAACAGCGCGCCCTTTGTCAGACTGTTGCTCCAAACGTGAAAAAGCGCGGCGCCCACACCGGCAGGACCAAAACCGGCACCAATCACCAAAATTCCCATGTGTTCCACGCTGGAATACGCCAACATGCGCTTCATATCCCGGGTGCCGAGTAAAAACAGCGCCGCCACCAGCATCGAAAATACACCGACGACGACGAGCGTCCGATCCGCCGTCGCACCGTGTCCCGCCGCATTGACGACGGCACGCACACGCAGGAGCGCCGTGAAGGCCACTGTGGTAACGCCACCGGCGAGAATTGCACCGACGATGCCGGGAGCCTCACCGTAAGCGTCGGGTTTCCACGTGTGCATCGGAGCGAGACCCATTTTCGTCCCGTACCCAACAAGCAGCAATACCCAAGCCGTCAGCACCCACGCGCCCGACAGACCGGTGCCCTGGGAGATCAGTGCGACAAACGTCAGGTCGCCTTTGCCGCCTCCGTGCAGCGACGCGTACCCGAGCGCGAACGAACCCAGCAGCGACAACGCGACGCCCGTTCCGCCCACCAGCAAATACTTCCAAGTGGCCTCGAACGCACGCGGGGTGGCGTTGAAATGCAACAGCGGAACCGCCGCAAGCGTCACCGCTTCTGTTGTGATCCAGAGCAATCCGAGATGGCGCGCCTGATGCCCCGCGCTGAGCAACCCAAGGACCACGCACATCAAGGCGATGAATACGCGGTTGGGCCGTTCCGCGCGTAATCGCAGATATGAAACGCCATAGATTGCGCAGATGAAAAATAACAACGACACCGCAGGCAGAACGGCACGGGCCAGCGGATCGAAAGCCAGCCAGGTGTGTGCCGGCGTGTTTGGCGGCTGAACCAACAGCCAGAAGGATAGCGCAACATGAACCGCCCCGACCACTGGCAGCAACCAAGGACGTGTGCGGTCGCTTGGCCACACAGCGGCAACCGCAGCGCCGGCCAAAGGTACAAAAATGAGCAAAAGTTCTTTCATTCGCGAAGCACGGTGAGTTTGCGGGTATCGAGCGAGTCAAAGGCGCGTTGAATACGATCCACGATGATCCCGATGACAAAAATGCCGACGGTCAGATCGAGGAGAATGCCCGCTTCCACGAGGAGTGGTGTTGCCTGAATCAGCAACAGCCCGAAAAGATAAATCCCATTTTCCAAAATCAGGTAACCGCAGACCTGCAAAATCGCCTTCGCCCGCCCGATCAACATCACGAAGCCCGTCAATACGGAGGCCAACGCGCCCGGAACCAGCAAGAGACCTGCGTGTTCGGGCAACAACGGCAGCGCGCGGGAGAAAGCCACGGCGGCAATGGTACCGCCGGCACCGAGCAGAAGCGACGGAACAAAGCCGATAAACGGCTGAACCTCCCGCTCGATGTTGGCAGCTCTCATCGCACGCCGCAGCAAGTACGGAATGACAAAACCTTTCACCGCGACCGTCATCAACGCAACCAATGCCACCACCCAATTGAAATCGTGCTCTATGATAAGCGGCATCAAACCGATTGCCATGCCCTGCACCGCAACGGCGCGAATCACCGTGGGCAGGCGGCCGCTCCCCAGTGCCAGTAAATTCAAACCCATCGCGACGCCAATCAGCAGATTCAATGTCGAATTCATGATACGCCACCTTTCCAAGCCACCAGCAATGCGAAGAGGCAGAGCAGAAAACCCATCGTTAAAAGCATGGGCACGCGTTTAAACGCCAAACGCGCCAGCAGTGACTCGACGAGCCCCACACCAACAATCACCGCTAAAACTCCGCCAGCCAGCGCGGCCGATGCGGCGAGTGGCCCGAGTCGATCCACGGGGAGCACCGCTTCAGTCAGCAACAGCGCAAAAAGCAGCAACTTCATCGACGCACCGTGCAAAATCGCCGCGAGTGGTGGCCCGCTATGATCCAGTATCATCGCCTCATGGATCATGGTTAGTTCAAGATGGGTGTTCGGGTCGTCGAAGGGCACGCGACAATTTTCCGCCAGAAGAACGGTAAATAACCCGGCCCCCAGCAACACGGCCCCCGCTCCGGCAGACGGCTCAAGCATCGTCGCCAACGTTAGGCTGCTGGTGTGCACGCTGAGAGTCAGCACCGCGGTGATGAGCGCCGCTTCGGATAAAACCGCATAGCTCACCTCGCGCGCCGTGCCCATGCCTTCGAAGGCGGAACCCGTTTCCAAAGCCGCCCAGGCGGTGCAAAAGCGGGCCAACGCCAGCAAATAGACCAGCAGCAGGACGTCGCCACGAAAGCTGAGGGTCGCACCGGCCACGCCCAGCGGAAGGAGTTGCGCGGCGCACAAAATCGCGATCCAAGCCACGGCTGGACCCGCCACAAAACCAGGCGAAGCCAGCGTGCTCAAAACCACTCCCTTTCGCCAAAGTTTGGCCAGGTCGTAATAAAGCTGAAGCACCGGTGGACCACGGCGGCCCGCCACCCAGGCTTTGACTTTGTTGATAATTCCAGGGAGCAGCGGAGCCAGCATCAGCCAGAACGCGAGCCTGAGCAGAATTTCGACGCCCGTGATGATCATTGCGGACCTCCTGTAAGAACGAGAACGGCCACGGCTGTGAGCCCAACCAACAGATACAAAATATAACTTTGCAGGTGCCCGTGCTGCAGTCGTCGCACCGCGGTCGATACACGCAATATGACGCTGCTCGCCGGCGTAATCACACGATCAAGGACTGTCTCCGGTAACTCTTCGATGTAAGTCGCGCTCTCCGGGAACGCTCCGCGCGGCCTGCGCTGTCTTCGCTCAGGACGAATGATCCAATAAAACCAACCCGTTGCTATACCGGCAAAGGATCCACCGGTATATTGCATGCGGGACGTAGGTTCGAAGTAACCGCAATCCCACGTGAGGCGCCGCTCGCCTTTCTCATGGCTAATCCGTTTCCAGAGCCACACCGCTGCGGCAACAAACGCCAGTGCGAGCACAGCGTTCACCCAGCTCAACGTTGAAAGCAAAGGGGGTGCCGCGCCTTCACCGTCCCAATTTGGATTCCAAGCTTTCGTCGCACCAGCAACCAACGGCCAAAACAACACCGGAGCCAAACCAATTGTCAGGCATACGGACGCAAGCGCCAGCATCGGGCCGCTCATCATTCCCCCACTCTCGTGCGCTCGTTCCGCGGCCTGGGTTCTGGGCGCGCCCAGAAACACGATGGAGCACAACTTGACAAAGCTCGCCAACGCCAACGCGCCCGTCACCGCCAAGCCGATGACTGCCGGCATCGCCATCCACGCCGCAGATCCGCGGGTGTTGACCGCATCGAAAAGTCCCAGGTAAATCAGCCATTCGCTGACGAACCCGTTCAAGGGCGGCAAGCCGGAGATCGCGATCGCGCCAAAGGCGACGAGCCCCGCAGTCCACGGCATCCTTTTCCACAAACCGCCCAACCGGCTCATCTCCCGCGTGCCTGCAGCGTGCAGGACCGAACCAGCACCAAAGAACAAAAGCGTCTTGAACAAGCCGTGGTTCAGCACATGCAACAGCGCCCCCGTCAGCGCCAGCCTGCCCCACCACGCATCGTTGTGCGCCGCACCGAGCAACCCCAGCCCAAAGCCGATGAAAATCACGCCGATGTTTTCAACCGAGCAATACGCCAGCAAACGCTTGATGTCGTTTTGAGACAGAGCAAAGGCGATTCCCAATAACGCGCTGATCACACCGAGCCCGATAACCACGGGCCCTGCGGCAGCGGGCAAAGGCAGCCAGCCGCTGAACCGTACGATCCCATACACGCCGAGTTTGATCGCGACACCTGAAAGAATGCCGGAGACGTGGCTCGGAGCATTTGCATGGGCCGACGGCAACCAGACGTGAAGGGGAAACACACCGGATTTCACACCAAAACCAACAAGTACCAACCAGAACAGCGGGGCGAGATTCGCCTCGTCGCGCATGGGTCCAAGATCCCAGTTGCCGTGTTTCACCGCCAGCGTGCTGAAAAACGCGAACAGGCACATCGTCCCCACGTGGGACGCCACCAGGTACAACCAGCCCGCCTTGCGTACTTCGCGTTTACCGTTGTCCAAAGTGACGAGAAAGAAGGCACAAACCGTAAACAATTCCCATGCTATAAGAAAATGGAGCCCGTTGGCCGTCACCAAAACCGCACCCATGCTGGTTACCAAGCCGCTCCACCAAAGCCGTCCGCGAGGAGCGCTCGTCGGATATTGCCGGTCCGACCAGTATTCCGAAGAATAGATAGCGCCCGCGCCACCGACGATGGATAACAGCAAAAGAAACAGCGCACTGATGGAATCCACTCGCAAATGGATCGTCTCGCCGCCGACCGCCCAAACGCTCCGCCATTCCCAAACGGCACCACTAAGCAAAACACTCACCGATGCCGCGCCCACGCCCGCCACGCTCGCCAGAACCAACGCAAGCCAGAGGCGCGGCAACTTCATGCCCAGCACCCCGCTCAACGCGAGGCCGAGGGCGCTCGCCGGCAGCAGCATTTGAAGCATCATCTCGTCACCTCACGAGATGGCCCCCCGGGAGCGACTGCATCCGACACAGCCACTGCTTTAAAAATTTCGTCATCCGACGCGCCCGCCAAAACGAGTTCGCGCAAGGTTGAGCGCGAGAGCGCCCGGCTGATACGGCCGAGCAAATCGAGATGAGCACGAGGTGAAGGCGCGATGAAGAAAAACAATCGGGTCACCGGTACACCGTCAGGCGGCGGCTCGGGTAACACCAGTTCTCCGCTCAAAAACACCAGAGCCAACGTCCCGGAGTCGCGACCGAGCGTCACGCGTGCGCTCATGTGAGGCAGGGCAATCCCTCCGCCGATGGGCGCAGTCGTGATGCCGCCGGCGGCTTGTAACCGCTGCGAAAGCAGCTGACGCACAGGTGGTGTTGCTCCCGGAAGCGATCCGATCACACGTGCAAACACCGCCAGCAGCTGCGCCGGCGCGACATCGCGCCAGATGCCGCCGGCGCGCAAAAGTGGCTCAAGCTTCCATCCGCCCGAGACGGCGGAAATGGTCGGAGCTAGGAAACCGGCCTGTGCCGCTAGCCCTCGGGCGGTCGCCCAGTCCGCTATCTGCGCGCGGTCAAAGAGAAGCCGTCCCCGATCAGGTATGTGCGGCATGTCTTCGTTGCGGATCCAATCCTCGACGACCTTCTCCGAAACGCCGAACGACTCGGCAATCTGGACAAGATTTAAATACATGGCGGTAGAAAGCTGTTAGGCATTCTCTGAAAAAAGTTGGCGCACGTCAATGTTCGCTTCCTCCCATCAGCACGACACAGCCCAGCGCTGCGATCCCCACCACGAGATAAAGCAGATAGGACTGAACCCGTCCCTGTTGCAGCCGCCGCGCCAGACTCGAAATGCGCAAAACCGCCTCACTTATCGGGTGTATCAAATATTCCAGTACCGTTTCTGGCGTGTGCCCTGAAGCGGCTGCGGACGTGGGAAAGTTTCCTTCTGGACGTGTTTCGTGACGCTCGGGTTTTAATATCCATTCGAACCATTCCACCAGAATGCCCGCAAACGACCCGGCGGTATATTGCATCCGGGGCGTCGGCAAGGCGTATCCGCAATCCCAAGTCACCACCCGTTTCGCTTTTTCCGCTGCAACACGCCGCCGGAGCCAGATCGCGGCAAAAAGAACCGCCACGGCGATCCCCACATGCACCCAGCCCAACGTCGCAATCGGCACCGGAATCGACGTTGCGTTCCACGCGGGACACCACTCGCCCACGGCGCGCTGGATCGCGGGCCAGAAAAAGACCGGCGCAAGCCCGATGCCCACACAGGCCAGGGCAGGAACCAGCATGGCCGCACGCATCGATCGCCCACATTCGTGCGCACGCGCCACCGACGAGGAACGCGGCGTCCCGAGAAACACGACACCACAGACTTTCACGAAACAGGCCAGCGCCAAGGCACCCGTTACCGCGAGCAACACCGCCGCCGGCAGTGCCGCCACAGCCGCCGGACCACGAGCAATCGCCGCATCGAACAAACCGACAAAAACGAGCCATTCGCTGACAAAGCCATTCAACGGCGGCAGCCCCGCAATCGCCGCAGATCCCAATGCAAAGAGCGCCGCCGTCCACGGCATCGCCCGCCATAATCCGCCCAACCGGCTCATCTCGCGTGTGCCCGTCGCGTGCAAAACCGAACCTGCTCCAAAGAACAAGAGCGACTTGAAAAGCCCGTGATTCCAAACGTGCAACAACGCCCCGGCCATCGCCACCCTCCCCCAACCTGCGTAGCCATACTCGGCGGAAACAAGGGCAAAGCCGCATCCGATGAGGATGATCCCGATGTTTTCCACACTATGATAGGCGAGCAAACGCTTGAGATCGTGCTGCCCCAGAGCAAAAGCGACGCCAAGAACCGCGCTGAGGACTCCGACCGCCGCCACCACCCAGCCCGCAAAGGGCGGCACCGGCAGCCAGCTGCTCACACGAACCAATCCGTATACCCCCATTTTAATCGTCACTCCGGAAAGAATGGCCGAAACGTGGCTGGGGGCGTTGGCATGGGCCGAGGGCAGCCACACATGAAGGGGAAACGCGCCCGATTTGATGCCGAATCCAATGAGAGCCAGCCAAAAGAAAGGGGCCAGCCCTGCCTGGTCGCGCATCGGACCTAGTTCCCAACTCCCCGTGCGCATCGCGAGAGCACCGAAAAATGCGAACAAGCAAAGCGTGCCAACGTGCGATGCACCGAGATACAGCCAGCCTGCCGCCCGCACTTCGCGTTTTTGGCGCTCCAGCGTCACGAGAAAATAAGCGCTCAACGTGAAAATTTCCCAAGCGATCAGGAAATGCAGGCCGTTCGACGAAAGCAGGACGCCTTCGAGACTGACAATCAGCAGGCTCCACCACAAACGACCGCGGGGCGCAGACCGCGGATGCTTCCTTTCACTCCAGTACTCGGTGGAGTACACGGTCCCAGAACCTCCCACCACCGCCAACAAAGCCATAAACAACGCGCTGATCGCATCGAGGCGCAGATGCAGGGGTTCACCTCCAAGCCGAAACCCGCTGCGCCATTCCCAAGCTTCTCCGCCATTCAGGACGAAGATCGCTGCTCCGAGCAAGGCGGCCAAGGCCACAAGAAGAGACGCCTGCCAAACACGCCGTGCGTAACCCGCAGCAAGGATGCTCACCAGAGCACCTACCAAGGAAATCGAAAGCAGCATTCCAGGGCTCATGACGCTATTTGTCGGACTGCGCCGCACCTACCAAGGTGAAACAAACAATCTGACCGCCCGATCAAAGCGACTTCCCGCAAAATTGCGATGGGCTTTTTTCCGTTATCGGAAATTCGGTTGCGCGATCGATCAACCGCGCCAGGTGAACGCGTGGCACAGTGCCACGCCCGCCGCGTCGGCTTCATCCAGCGCGAGCGTGCGGCCGTGACCGAGCAGCCCCATGACGGTGCGCGCCATCTGCTCCTTGCTGGCGCGTCCCGCACCGACAACAGCCTGCTTCACGCGGAGCGGCGGATACTCAAAAACCGGCTTCTCCCTGAGCGCCGCAGCCGCAATTGCCGCACCACGCGCTGCTCCTAATATTTGTGCTGTCTGGAAATTTTGCACATAAATCGTCTGTTCAAGGGCGACGTGCGCGACGTTAAAATCCGCCAGAAATGCCGAGACGGCGCGGTGAATTTCCGCGAGCGCATGAGGCATCGGATACTTCGCAGCCACGCGCACCGTTTGAGAACGAAGGAGGACGGGCTGGCGGCCGGCCGCAAACTCGATGAGCGCCAACCCCGTTCCGCGCAGACTCGGATCGATGCCGAGCACCATTCCGCAATACGTGGGACGGTTAAGCGTAAACTCGACAGGGCTGGGCGCGGCCTGCAGTTTGCCGGCGATTTTCGCAGCCCACATTTGCCTGACGGACATGCGCGCCATGCTCAGTTACTCCAACGAAAAGTGCACGATGCGGGGATTGCGTACGACATGCCCGATGGAAAGCAGCTCACGGGTGCAAGGCAATCCACAGGTTCACGCTTTATGCGCGTGCTTTTGTTCCAACCTCGTCTGCATGGCCTCCAGATATTCGGCGAGCTTGCGGGCGCTGATCGGTTTCGTCAGGTAAGCATCCATCCCGGCTTTCAAACAGCGCTCCTCGTCTTCGCGCATTGCACAGGCCGTCATCGCCACAATGGGCATGTGATGCTTGGAATCCTTTTCAATCGCCCGAATCGTTTCGGTCGCCTCGATCCCATCCATCTCCGGCATCTGTACATCCATGAAAATAAGATCAAAAGGCCGTGTGCGGAACAGCTTCACTGCCTCCACCCCGTTGTGAGCCTCCGTAATTTCATGACCGTGCCGCGTCAAAAGCGCACGAGTCACCTTTAAATTCACCGCATTATCCTCGGCCACCAACACACGCAATTTATAGCGCGGGATCGGCGAGAGCGTCTCCACCTGAAGAGGCGGGAGTCCTGCGGTCGACACGAGGTTACGAGCTTTCTTAATAGCAAAGGCCACGGCTTCGGACAGCTCCGCGCGAAAAACAGGCTTGGTCACATGCGCCACAACTCCGCAGTCCTTTCCCTTGGCGACTGAATCGCAGTCGTCGGCAGTCAGCATCCAAACCACCGCCGTAGCGGCGTTCCGCGAATCCGACCTTACCGAACCAAGCATCCCCAACGGGTCCTGGCCGGGCATGTGGCTGTCGACCAGAATCACATCGAATGGCTGGCCAGCCGTATGCGCGTTGGCCATCAAAGCGAGGGCTTCTCCGCTGCTGGAGGCGATCGTCGCATTTGCACCTTCGCTTTGAAGCATGGCTTCCACACCGGCGCGCGAACGAGCGTTGTCATCAACAACCAAGATCCGATTGCCTGCCAAACGCTGCGGGCCGTAGACGGGCATGGCCGAGGCTGGCGCATCCATTCTCACGACCGGCACCGTAAAATGAAACGTGGTTCCACCGCCTTCTGTATTCTCGAACCAAATACGACCGCCCATCAAACCAACGAGACGCCGGGAAATCACCAGCCCCAAGCCCGTACCGCCAAACTTGCGTGTCGTCGAAGAATCCGCCTGGGAAAACGCTTCGAAGAGCGCCGTCTCACGACCAGCTGGAATCCCGATGCCGGTATCCACCACCGAAAAACGAAGCACACTGCCGTGGTCTGAGTGAACCATCGCGGTGCGCAAGAGCACCTCCCCTTTTTCGGTGAACTTGATGGCGTTGCTAAGAAGGTTCAGCAGCACCTGGCGCAACCGCGTGGGATCGCCTTGAATGAACCGCGGACAATCGGCCGGGAATTCGACCAGCAGTTCCAGACGCTTCTGATGAGCGCGCAAAGCAAACGTGCGCACCGTCGACTGGAGGAGATCTTCGAGGTCAACCGTGATGAGCTCCAACTTCATCATGCCCGCTTCGATCTTTGAAAAATCCAAGATGTCGTTCACCAAGCTCAGAAGCGTTTCCGCAGATTGAAACGCGGTGCTCAGGTATTCGCGTTGTTGGCTGGTGAGAGGCGTCGCCAAAGCCAGTTCAGTCATGCCGATGACACCGTTCAACGGCGTGCGGATTTCATGGCTCATATTGGCCAGGAATTCGCTTTTCGCTTTGTTGGCCGCATTCGCCGCGCGACGCGCATGATGAAGCCGAACCGTTTGATATGCTAGAAGCGTGACCACCCAGCCAAGCACCCCCATCGCAGCGATCATGTACAGACCACGACGTTTTAAAGCCACGATGTTCCGCAACGTATCAACTTCGTTGTTCGGATCCAGGAACCATTTGAAAAACCTCGATGAGACGATGCCCTCGTCTGCCATCTTCCCGATCTCCTCGGAAATCAGATCCGCCGCCCGGCAGGCTACTTTCGACGTCAAAGTCGCACCAACCCCCATCAACAAACGACTTTCGGACACCGGACTAAAATGTAACTTTACGTTTTGAATTCCCTGGAGCGAGTTGAGCCGTGAAATCGTCGCCCGGCTGCCCCAAACCAATGCCGCATCGGCTTCACCGGTCACGATGCCCTCAAATACCGCTTGATGGTTAGCCTTCCCTTCCAACCTGGCATCGGGGAAGTTGACCGCAGCAAAATGCCGCCCTGGCCGATCGTCGACGTACCATACCCGACGGTTGGCGGTCTCCGCGGGAGAATGAATTTCCTTATCGTCCCGAGCCACCATCCAGCAGCGATTGGAGGACCAAGCGTTGGAGATATAAACCTGTTTTTGACGGCCCGGCAGATCGCTGATGATGGGCCATAAATCCACCGCCCCTGAGGCCAGATTGAGGTCCGGGCCTCCCGTACATTCAACCCATTCTAGTTTTAGCCCAAGTCGGTCAGCAGCCTCGGCAACGAGCTCTATGGCAAAACCAGTCGGTTTTCCATCAGGTTGGACAATCTGTTGCGGCGGCGAGTTCTCGTAGCCAATTCGGAAAACTTTATCACGCGGAACGCCGCGAACATGGGCCGTAATCCCCCAGAGGATAGCTCCTGCCACGACGACTCCAAAAGACAGCAGCAGCCAGAACCGGATGCTAAACGCGTGAAAGGGGGAGTCTGGCTTAAGCCACCTCATTGGGGGTATCATCGGCACAACCCACTCCAACTTGATCGTTGCGCGTGGCAAGAGGTTACACTGCGCATTGCTTGCCAAGAGAACTAATCTCAACTCGTTATTTCCTCGTGAAAATTCCAACCAACATCCAGCTGATCGGCAATGAAGTCGCTCTTGCATGGAACGACGGCACCGAAACGTTTTTCAAAATGGACCAGCTTCGCGCCGCCTCTCCCAGCGCCGAACAACGAGGAGAAAGAGACATTCTCGGGCAACTGCACGGAGGCACCGACCAAACCAAATACGAAGGCGTGGTCGTAACGAACTGGGAGAAAGTAGGTAACTACGCCATTCGGTTCGACTTCAGCGACGGGCATCACACCGGCCTCTACAGCTACGAATACCTCTTGGAACTGGCCCGCCACCTCGGCTGCTGAGCTTCCAGCTACCCGCCGTCGTGCGCTTTGGCTGGGTGAACGTTCCGCCATGTCGCACCTAAAGGCGCTGCGGCCGCCCCTTGCCCAACAGCCAAGACCCCGTTTCTCATCTATTGACCGTCAAACGACTGGTAGCAGACGGCGATTTCTTCCGCTCGGCGGCCGAGAGTTTGTCAATTTACAGATAACAAACGGCCGCGTTCCTTTGGGAGGACTGTACAGTGAGAAGACTCCTTTCTGAGTTGTCTTCCCTCGGTCGGAAGGGACTGAATTGTCGCATGTCATTCCCCGCCCGTACGACAACGGCCGAGATTGAACTCGGCACCACCCTTCAACCGAAATTCGGCGCTGATGGCCTCATTCCTTGCATCACTCAAGATGTCGCCACCGGCCAGGTTCTCATGTTCGCGTTCATGAACGCCGAGTCCCTCGCCCACACGTTGAAAACCAAAAAGGCGACCTACTGGAGCCGCTCCCGCAATAAACTCTGGGTAAAGGGCGAAGAATCCGGCAATGTCCAGTGGGTCAAAGAACTCTACACGGACTGCGACCAGGATGTCGTGCTGATCAAGGTCGAACAATCAGGCGCCGCCAACGCTTCCTGCCATAACGGCTACAAATCCTGTTTCTATCGCAAACTCAACGACCTCGACGCGGCCGCTGCCGGCACGAACTTCAAGTTGAGCTACACCGCCGAGCGTCTGTTCGACCCGGCGACCGTTTACAAAAAGAAATAAACTACACGGCAACCGTTCGAGCTGCGGCGGGCGTTCAGGCGCTCACCAAAAAACAAGGCGCGGTCAAAACCGCGCCTTTTCGTTTTCTTAGGTCCCGGGAGCAAGACCGCGTTCGCTCTTTTGGATGAACGCGAGCATGTGTCGAAACTCCGCTGAGCTCACCGCCGCGTGGGCTTGGAGTTTCTCCAACGCCTGGGAGCGATTGAGTCCGTCGCGATAAAGAATGCGGAATAACTGGCGAATGTTGTTCATCTGCTCCGCGGTGTAACCGTGACGCTCGAGTCCGACTTTATTGATCGTGCGAACCGTCGCAGGCGCGCCATCGATGATGAAAAATGGCGGCACGTCTTGAACAACTTTCGCGCAAGCCCCGACCATCGCGTGCAGGCCGACGCGGCAGAACTGGTGGACACCACCATAGCCCGCGATCACGACATGATCCTCGACGTGCACATGACCGGCGAGGCCGGCGTAGTTGCTCATGATGATGCGGTTTCCGAGCACGCAATCGTGGGCCACGTGCGTGTAAGCGAGCAGGAGGTTTTCGTTACCGAGAACCGTGAACTCGCCGTCGTTGGTTCCGGCGTGAACGCTCACGAATTCCCGAAACACATTGCGATCGCCAATGCGGACACCAGGATTTCCGCCCTTGTATTTTAAATCCTGCGTTTTTCCGCCAATGCAGGCGTACGGGAAAACTTCGCAGCTCTGACCGAGGTGCGTGTTTCCCTCGACCGTGGCGTGGTGATGAAGCTTGGTTCCGGCTCCGAGCCGAACACCGGCGCCAACAAATGCAAGCGCACCGACCTCGACGCCATCGGCTAGCTCGGCGCTTTTGTCGACAACCGCAGTCGGGTGAATCGTTACGGCCATGGTTTGGTTAGACTTCCTCGTCGTTGTCCATCACAGTGAACATCAGCTCGGCGGAAGATACCAGCATGCCGTCCACGGTGCAATTGCACTCAGCGACACCGATTTTGTTGCCGCGGCTTTTGGTCAGCTTCGCATTGATGACAAGCTGATCGCCCGGGCGCACCGCCTTGCGGAATTTCACCTTGTCGCAGCTCATGAAAAACGCGCGCTTACTCGGGGTTCCGATTTTGCGAAGCATGAGAATGCCCGCGGCTTGAGCCATCGCTTCGATTTGAAGCACGCCGGGCATGACCGGCTCGCCTGGAAAATGCCCCACAAAATAGGGTTCGTTGATCGTCACGTTCTTGATCGCGACCAGCTCTTCCTGGCCGATGAACTCGACGACCCGATCGATCATCACGAACGGATAACGATGCGGCAGCGTGTCGAGCACACGCCGAATATCGAGCGATGTCTCGGTCGGGAGAACGGTGGCCGGGCGCGGTTTTTTCTTCGGGCCTTTTTTCTTTTCTTCGAGCTTTTCGGCGAGCTTACGCGTGAGCTGCGAATTGATCGCGTGACCCGGGCGTGTCGCCACGATGTGCGCTTTCAGCGGCATGCCGAGCAACATGATATCGCCAATGATATCGAGGATCTTGTGACGAACGAACTCGTCGGGGAAACGCAGCGGCTCCTTGGAAAGAATTTTATCGCCCTTGATCACGACGGCGCAGTCGAGGCTGCCGCCCTTGATTTTACCCAGCTTCACGAGGTGCTCGATGTCCTCGTAAACGGTGAACGTTCGCGACGCCGCAATTTGCGTCATGTACGTGTCCGGATCGATGTCGATCGAAAGGTGCTGCGTGTGGATCCCGCGGTCGTCGGCGGAAGTACACGAAATTTTCAACGTGTCGCAGGGCAGCGCAATGATGGAGCGGTTGCCGTCCGTGATGGACACTGCTTCGTCCAACACGAAATACTCGCGGTCCGCGTCCTGCTCCACCGGTTCGCCTTGAATGATCATGTTGACGAACGGCTTTGCCGAACCGTCGAGCACCGGCGGCTCGTTGGCATTGATCTCGATAATAACGTTGTCGATTCCGCAGCCGTGAAGCGCGCTCAAGACGTGCTCCACTTGGTTAATCTTGGCGTGACCGGAGGTGATCGCGGTGTTGCGGACCAAATCGGTGATCAAATCGACGCGCGGCTTGATCTCGGGCTGGCCGCTGAGATCGACGCGTTTGAACACGATTCCATGACCAGCGGGCGCTGGCTTCATGGTGAGAGTGACGGATTCACCGGTGTGGAGGCCGGTACCTTGGACGGAGACCTCTCTCGCGAGAGTGCGTTGCTTCATAGGGAATTTGGCGGAGTCTGTCGGGATGCTCGCAAAAAGTGCAAGCGCGGAGATTAGGGTCTATTAGAACCCGTTTTCGTTACCGTTAAGCGGGCTGAGCCCGCTCATGCCTTGGCCGGGCCCGTCGATCCGCGAACAACGAGCAACGGGTCGATCATCTTCACAAGAGCACGCGCGCGGAGCGGCTCGCCCAACTGCGGCACCAGCAACTCGATCGCGGCATGGATCGTTTCTTCAATGTGCTGATCGACACTCGTGAGCGCCGGCGTGGGCATGAGACAGACGTCGAGGTTGTTGAAACCTGCGACCGAGACATCGTCAGGCACCTTCAACCCGGCCTCCTGCAGGCCGCGCATGGCTCCGATGGCGACTTCGTCGTTTACTGCGATGAAAGCTGTGGGAACCTTGCCGCTCGCAACAAAAGCACCGGCGATCCGCCGGCCCTCCTCGAAATCGTTTATTCGCGGATAGGGGCCGTCAAACGCGGCCGTATTTTCCTCGGCCGAAAGGCCGCGACTCGCCAGCGCTTCGTCGACGGCACGCAGCCGATCCCGAACGCTCCGCGCCGGACTATTAAAGCCTAAAAGCGCAAACGAGCGGTGGCCGTTATCCAATAAATGGTCCATCAGCATCCGCATCGCCTTGGGGCGGTCCACAGTGACCGTATTCGCGCCCTTGATACCGACTTGATCGATGATCAAGTGCGGCGTTTCCCGGGCAGTCAGTTCGCTGACGTGACGAGTGAGGTGCTCTTCGTTGTAGTGGCCGATGAATACAACCGCCTCGACACGCATCGCCAGGAAATGCCGGATGACCTTGTCGCTGTCATCCGGCTCGATCACCTCGATGAGCGAGTTGTAATTTTTTTCCCGCAACAAATGCTGCAAGAGCGCGAGTTTTCGAACGCTGGGAGACGTAATCAAATTCTCCATGCAGATGCCGATGGTGGCGGTGCGCTTGCCCTTCAGATGGAGGGCGTAGGCGTTGGGCACGAAACCCGTTTCCTCGATCGCGCGACGAACACGCTCGATCGTTTTAGGTTTCAGCCCTGGCTGACCATTGAGAACGCGTGAAACCGTCGTGCGGGCAAGGCCGACGTAACGCGCAAACTCAGTGGAAGAGCGAATTTGTTGGGCTGGTTTTTTTTGCTGGGAGGTACTCACCGGACGACTGGAGAAACAAAGCTAATGGGGGTAAACGGACACGTATCTTAAAGTTGACGGCGGACAGTTACCAGTTAGCAACTGTCTGCTTACCTGCACAGCTTCCCCAAATCGTAGCCGCTGGGTCAACGACGTTTCATTCGAAGCGCAAACTTCTTTCAGAAGGCGCGCTGACCTGCCGCTCGGTACGGGTTCACCTACCAATCAACCTACCCTCAGCTCACTTCATGACCCATCGCTTACATCCGCGCCTCGCAGTATTCGCCCTCTTCGGTCTCGCGTTAGCCCTAAAAGCAGCTGTTAAACAGGATCTTACCGATTTCAAAGGCGCAAGTCCGCTGCAGTGGTCGGTCAAGATGGCAGATTCGCAGGTCGCACGTGAGGGCAACGGACTCTTTTTCACAGGCGAGACCGGTGCGAAGTGGGATTACACCAGCGGCTTGTTTGGGCACGCTTTGCTCCAACTTGACGCACGGCTCTGCGAAACCCGTTATCAACCGTACGTGGAAAAGCTGCTCGGCTCGTTCATTCGCCCCGACGGCACCATCGAACGCTACAAAGTAGAGACTTATAACATCGACCACGTCGCGCCCGGCAAAGCCCTGCTTCGCCTTTACAGCCTGACCGGCGAAGAACGCTACCGCAAAGCAGCCGACCTGCTGCGTTCCCAACTCTCCACCCATCCTCGCACGCAAGACGGCGGTTTCTGGCACAAGAAACGTTACGAGCACCAGATGTGGCTCGACGGCCTCTACATGGCCGAACCGTTCTATTCGGAATACGCACTGCGTTTTGGCGATAGCAAGGCGTTCGACGATATCGCTCTCCAGATCCTCACGGTCGCCAAACACACCTACGACGCGAAGACCGGCCTTTTCTACCATGGCTGGGACGAGGCGAAGAAACAAAACTGGGCCAACAAGGAAACGGGCCAGTCGCCAAACTTCTGGGGCCGCGCCGTCGGCTGGTATGCAATGGCTATCGTCGATGCGCTGGATTTTTATCCTCTCGATCACCCGCGTCGTCCGGAAATCATCGCGACGTTTAACCAACTCGCGCAGGGCGTTTTCAAGTACCAGGACGCCGATTCCGGCCTCTGGTATCAAGTCCTCGACCAAGGCTCGCGAAAGGGCAATTACCTCGAGGCCACATGCTCCTCGATGTTCGTCTACAGCTTCGCGAAAGCGGTCAACAAAGGTTATCTTCCAGAGAGCTACGTTCCGGCGATCCGCAAAGCATACCGCGGCCTCATCAACCAGCTCGTCACCGTCGACGCCAACGGCCGGGTGAACCTCAACCAGTGCTGCGAGGTCGCCGGCCTCAGCGCCGACCGCCCGGGCACGTTTGAATATTATGTGAGCGAGCGGGTGATTTCCAACGACCTTAAAGGCGTCGGCCCGTTCATCCTCGCCGGCATCGAACTTGAGAAGCTGTTCAAGTTGGAACCAACCGGCTGGGACAAAGCGCAGGAAATTCTTTCCCGCATCAAGGCCCCGGAATTTCCGGCGCGTGATTTCCTCATCACCGACTTCGGCGCTCCCGCCGATGGCAAAGGGGACAGCACCGCCGCCATCGCCAAAGCCATCGCCGCCTGCAATGCTGCTGGCGGCGGACGCGTGGTCGTGCCCGCAGGCATTTTTCTAACCGGCGCCGTCCATCTGAAATCAAATGTCAACCTCCACATTTCTGAAGGCGCCACACTCCAGTTCATCTTTGATACGACGAAGTATCCGATCGTTCTGACACGTTGGGAAGGCACCGAGTGCATGAACTACTCGCCGTTCATCTACGCTTACGGACAGGAAAACATCGCCATCACGGGCAAGGGCACCCTCGACGGTGGTGCAACTCCCGACACATGGCTCGGCTGGAACATGAAACAATCCAAAACCGGCAAAGCCAGTCTGCAAAGAGCCGCCCGCGACAAGCTCAACGAAATGGGCGAAAAGTACGTGCCCGTCGCCGAGCGAGTTTTCGGTGAAGGAAGCTACCTGCGTCCGAGCTTCATCCAACCGTATCGCTGCAAAAATATTCTGATTGAGGACGTGCACATCATCCGCTCGCCCATGTGGGAAATCACCCCGGCGCTTTCCACCAATATCACGGTTCGTGGGGTCAACATCTCCAGCCATGGCTCGAACAACGACGGCTGCGATCCTGAATCATGCCGCGACGTACTGATTGAAGACACCACGTTCGACACGGGCGACGACTGCATCGCCATCAAATCCGGCCGCAACAACGACGGGCGTCGTTTACTGATGCCGTCTGAAAACATCATCATCCGCAACTGCACGATGCGCGACGGCCACGGCGGCACAGTGATCGGCAGCGAAATTTCCGGCGGCTGTCGCAACGTCTTCACGGAGGACTGCACGATGGACAGCCCCGAGCTCGACCACGCCCTTCGCCTAAAGACCAACGCCGTCCGCGGGGCTTTCATCGAGGACATTTATTTCCGCAATGTTCAGGTCGGCCGCGTGGCAAAATCCGTCGTGATCGTCGACTTTAACTATGAAGAAGGTGCAAAGGGATCCTTCATGCCACAGGTCCGCAACATTCTGATCGAAAATGTCACGGGCACATCGTCACCGCGGGTGTTGAACCTACAAGGCTTTGAGAAATCGCCCGTGCAAAACGTCCGCCTCATCAATTGCAAATTCACCGGCGTTCAAAACGACGACATCGTCCAACACGTCGAAGGCCTGGAGAAAACCAACGTAACTATCCAAAAGAAGCCCTGACCGCGCCGGCGCGTTGCCCCAAACGCCTCAATTATTTTCCATGAAACCCCCACCCCTGCCAGCACTCCCGCGGCGCCCACGAGTTTTCGTCGGGTGATCTGCGCGACACAGAAGAAAGCGAGCAACGCCCCGCAAAAACCTAAACCTTCAGCCACCCTCGTTTACTGTCCCTATTAACCAAGCTTCCACGGGCGTCATCTCCACGAATACTCTCAGGTTCCCCTGCAGAAAAAACGTGAAGATCGCCAAAAAAACACAACAATCGTCCCCTTCATGAGCACCACACCCTCCCCTGCCTCACCCCAAACCATAAAACCCGCCACCAGTTATCGCTGGGTGATCTGCGGACTCCTGCTGTTCTCCACCACGGTCAATTACATGGACCGTCAAGTTATCAGCTACCTGAAGGAGTTCTTTTGCACCCCAGTCGAACAGGGCGGCTTCGGATGGACGAATACTGATTTCTCATACGTCACGTCGGCGTTCACCGCGTTCTACGCCGGCATGACGATTTTCGCCGGCATCGTGATCGACAAGATCGGCACGAAGATCGGCCTCGCGTTGTCGCTTATCATTTGGTCGGTCTTCGGCATCGCCAACGCCTTTGTTGGCCGCCTGATCATGGCTCACATTGTAGTTCGAAGCCTGTTCGGCATCGGCGAAGCGGGCAACTTCCCGGCCTCGATCAAAACCGTCGCGGAATGGTTTCCGAAACGTGAACGTGCGCTCGCGACCGGCATCTTCAACTCCGGCTCGAACCTCGGCGCGATGATCAGCGCGCTCTTCGTTCCGTGGTGCTTGATTCACTTCGGCGACCAGCAGGGCTGGAAGATGGCCTTCATCATCACCGGCGCTGTCGGTTTCATTTGGTTGATCTTCTGGTTCTGGCTGTACGACTCCCCGGCCAAGCAGAAGCGCCTGTCGAAGTCCGAGTACGACTACATCCACATCGATGAAGACAAGGCCGCCATGGCGAATGGTGGCGACACCAAGAAGGTCGGCTGGTTCAAATTGCTCAGCTACCGCCAGACTTGGGCTTTCTTCTTCGGCAAATTCATGACCGACGGCGTTTGGTGGTTCTATCTGTTTTGGCTGCCCGACTACCTGAAAAAACAATTCGGCATGACCAAACAGGAAGTCATGTTGCCAACGTTCATCGTGTACGGCGTCGCCATCATCGGCAGTATCTATGGCGGGAGCATCCCCATGAGCTTCATGAAACGCGGCTGGCCGGTTTACAAGGCCCGCATGACCGCCATGTTGATCATCGCGATCTTCCCGCTGGCTGTTCTCAGCACACAGTACTTCGGCAACGTTTCCCACTTCGGCAACGCCGCCGCGTGGCTTGCTGTCGCCGTCATCTGCGTGGGCGCCGCTGCTCACCAAGCTTGGTCCGCGAATTTGTTCACGACAGTTTCTGACATGTTCCCGAAGAAAGCTGTCGGCTCCGTGACCGGCATCGGCGCTGCTGCTGGCGGTTTGGGTGGTGTTATCGTTCAACTGCTTGCAGGTCTCCTCACCGACGCCTTCAAAAGCACTCCACAAACGGCATACCTAATCCTCTTCATCGTCTGCGCGCTCAGTTACCTAACGGCGTGGGCCTTGATGAAGGCCTTCGTGCCACAGCACAGACCGATCACCGATCTCTAATCGGTTAACCGTTTTCTCCTTTCCAGCCAGCGGGCCTCCACTCGCTGGCTTTTTTGTGCGCTGCTCCAACGCTATTTTCCGCGGTTCACGTAGCTTGACACCTCAAAGACCTAAGCCTTAATCCAACCCCCTTTCTCAACTCAAAAACACGTCTTCAGTCATGCCCGCCGCCAACGATATTCGCAAAGGCCAAGTCATTAAGTTCAACGGGGAACCCCACCTCGTGATGGAAACACAACACCGCACGCCGGGCAATTTGCGCGCGTTCGTTCAGATCAAGATGCGCAATCTTCGCTACGGAAAAGCGCTCGACCAGCGTTTCGCCTCGACCGATACGATCGAAGTCCTCCCGACCGATAAACGTTCGCTTGAGTTCAGCTACGCCGATCGCGACACCTACGCGTTCATGGATCCCGAGACGTTCGAGCAGATCGAGCTCAGCGCCCAGACTCTCGGCGACGTGAAGAACTATCTCACCGCGGGCGGCAAAGTTGACGTTCTGTTTGTCGACGATAAAGCGCTCACGGTTGAAGTTCCTTCCGCTGTCAGCCTGAAGGTCATCGAAAGCGCCGAAGGCATCAAAGGCGACACCGCCAGCAACGTCCAGAAACCGGCCAAACTCGAAACAGGCCTCGTCGTTCAGGTGCCGCTCTTCGTCAAGGAAGGCGAAATCATTCGCGTCAACACAACGGATGGCAGCTACCTCGGCCGCGCCTAACCGATCACTTTTACCTTTCGAAACGCGGCCCGCGACGGTCGCGTTTTTTTATGCCTGCGCGCCAGATATGAAATTCGGACTCCTGTTCCAACTGTCAGGCAAGCAGGTTGATTGAACCACTAGAGACGCAAAATCATTACATCGTTCATGCATACCCTGCTCCGCCCCTTTTTGTTCTCCGTTTGTATCGGCACCGCATCGTTATCCGCAGCCGTCGCGGAAAACGCATCCACCCCTGTCGCACAAAGCGCAGATGTCAGCGCCTATTTTGGCAACTGGCCGAAGGGCGCCTCACCTCAAGAGGTCGGCAAACTCGTCTCAGAGAACTTCGTAGTCCGACCGCACGGAAATTTGGGTCGTCCGAAGAATCCGCGGTTCATTATCTACCCGGAAGTTTGTGCCTGGTATGGCTCGCTCACGTTCGCGCAGCTAACCAACGATCAGGACCTTCTCACGCGCCTGATCACCCGCTTCGATCCGCTTTTGACGAAAGCCGAGGCAAACCTTATCCCAAACCCGATCCACGTTGACCTTTCGGTTTTCGGCACCGTGCCGCTTGAGATCTTTCTTCAAACAAAGGACACCCGCTATCTGGCGCTCGGCCAATGGGCGGCGGATACGCAATGGGCCGTTCCCAACCCATTTCTTACCACCAACTGGGAAGACTTAATTGCACAAAACGGAAACTCGAAGGAGCTGCTCACCCAGGGTTTGTCGCCCCAGACTCGTTACTGGATCGACGACATGTACATGATCAACGTCCTCCAATGCCAGGCCTACCGGGCGACCAAAAATCCGATCTACCTCGAGCGCGCCGCTCGCGAAATGGTTTCGTACCTCGACAAGCTCCAACAGCCCAACGGCCTCTTTTTCCACGCGCCCGACGCCCCGCATTTCTGGGGTCGTGGTAACGGCTGGTTTGCGGCCGGCTTCACCGAACTCCTGCGCGTCCTCCCGAAGGACAATCCCAACTACGCCCGCATCATCAAAGGCTATCACCTGATGATGGAGTCTCTCCTCAAGTTCCAAGGCCAGGACGGCATGTGGCGGCAGCTGGTCAACCGTCCCGAATCGTGGCCGGAAACGTCCGGTTCAGCGATGTTCACTTTTGCCTTCATCACGGGCGTCAAGAACGGCTGGCTCGACGAAAAAACCTACGGCCCCGCGGCACGCAAGGCTTGGCTCGCGCTCGTCGGTTACCTCAATCCAGATGGCAATCTGCGCGAGGTTTGCGAAGGCACCAACAAGAAGGACGATTACGATTTCTACATGCACCGTGACAAAGTCGTTGGCGACCTGCATGGGCAGTCTCCCCTACTTTGGTGTGCGTCCGCCTTGTTGCGGTAACCCTCGCAGTTAACTCACGTCTCTCCAGCGACTCTGCACCGCCAGAGTCGCTTTTTTGCGTCCGTCCGGGGTCAAATACCAGCAGCACAGCTTCTGCTGTAAGCCGCTGGGATTGCTTTATTTCATACCCCGTAGCCCGTTCCGGCAGGCACCCGCTTTCCGGTCAAGCCGGGCTGTGAACGTGACGTAAACAGGCCTGGATTAAATGAAGTCTTCCGCGCACACCCGCCTAACCATTCCCAAACGCCTAATCCTGCTGGCCGGCATCCCATTGCTGGGCCTGCTGGGCCTCGGCGGGATCTATTTCCATTCGCTTTATTCCTCGTACCAGAGCTTTACCAACGACACACGGGTGTTGAGCACCTTCCAAAACGAGATCCGAGAGCTAAATGTATTCAACGAGCCGCTACAGCGGGAGCGCGACGCTTCGCTTGAAGTGTATGCGCATCCCGGCGACGCGATCGCCCTGGCGAACTACAAGAAGCTTTGGCCCGCGACGGATCAGGCTTGGGCTTCTCTCCAAAGCAAGCTGGACCAACTGACCGCTTCCAAGGAAAAGGCGCTCTTCGCTGAAAAGGTAGCCAACCTCCGAACGCTTTTTGCGACGTTGCTGCCCGAAGCCCGCGCCAATACCGAAGCAAACAAATCAACATCGGGAAAAACTTTTAGCAGTTACCTCAAGCTGGCATTTGGCCGCATGCTCATCTCCGAATGCTACCGCCCTATGGTGAAAACGCCGGACGGTCTCAACCTTTTCGACGCAATGTTCACGCTGCTCAAGGTGCAGCAACAGGAAATCCTCGCCTGCAGCCTCGTACTGCACGGCACGAAGAACGGCGGTCTGCAACGGGACGAAATCGGCGCTCTTCGAAAACAGTTTTTTGCCATCACCGAAAGCGAATACTACTTGCGCAAATATCACGCCGCTATCCGCGCATTCTGGGACGACACTGCGCGCAAATCGACCGACGATGCCCCTTTCTACGTCTACCTCACCACGCTCGCCGGCACCCAAATGGAGAATACTCCGCTTCCGCCGTTCGTTCCGAAAACCAACAGCTCGCTCGCCGGCTACACCAACCAACACCTCCAATCATTCGACAAGGTTTTCGCCTTCGGCTTCGACGTTGCGCAAAAAGAGATCGGCGAAATCGCCCATGGCCATGAAGTCCGCGCCATCGTCATCGGCTGCGTGATGATCGCGGGGTTCATTCTCACCGTAACCGTCGCAATCGTCATCATCCGCTCGACCAAAGGTAATCTCGTCAACGTATCCGCGAGCATCGATTCAGCGTCGGAAGATGTCCAATCCGCCTCCGGCCAACTCAGCGAGGCAGGCGACCGCATCTCTCGCGATGCAACCAGCTACGCCTCAGCCATCGAAGAAATCGGCGCGAGCCTTAATCAACTCGCATCGACTGCCGCCACCAACCGCAAGCAGGCGGAAAAAGCGGCCTCAACCACCGCCAACATTAAAGCATCTGTCGACGTAGGGCTGGGCACGATTCAGCAACTCGACACCGCGATGAACTCCGCGCGTACGTCAGGCCAGAAGATCGTGCAGATCATTTCGCGCATTAACGACATCTCGTTCCAGACCAATCTCCTCGCCCTAAACGCCGCGGTTGAAGCCGCACGTGCCGGGTCCGCCGGCGCAGGTTTCGCCGTGGTGGCCGACGAAGTACGTCAACTCGCGCGGCGCGCGGCCGACGCCGCACGGGAAACCGAACAGCTCATCAGCCAATCCAGCCAAGACACCGAAACCGCGATTTCGAAATCCGATGAGCTGGCCAAAAATTTCAAAAACCTCTCGCTCGGAATTCACGAAGTGAATGAGATCGTTTCTCTGATCAATTCGAGCATCGCGGATCAAACCTCCGGGATCAGCGATATCAACACCGCCGTTTCTAAACAGGGCGAAATCGCGCAAAGCATCGCGGCCGCGGCAGAGGAAACAGCCAGCACCGCGTTCTCGATGGAGAACCAAGTGGGAAGTCTAGAACAGACGGTCGCTCAGCTGGAAGCGTTGCTCGGGATCATGAAAAAGCAGAGCCAAGCAGAAAGCTCTGCCCAAAAACCCGAGCACGAACTGCAACCACTGTCCGCCTAGACGTCGGGACGCTACAGCGGCACGGCTGCCTATCGCGTCGGCTGGGATAATTTTTCAGCCGGGCAATTAAGCGCGCCGGAAAGGTTCCGTCTTAGATCCTACTGCTGGTTCGGCGTGGCTTTCGTCACAAGCAGCGCGCTGTTCAAGCCGGGCAAACGCTCGGAAAACTCGTCTGCTTCGTCGGTCTGCCGCAGCGCACGTTGCACCATGCCCATTTTGGCGTCGAGGTTGTCGACCATTGAAACAAATACGGCTTCAGGGGTGCCCGCCCAAACCGCGGCGCCCCACTCCGGCTCGCCCTGATGGCTCAGAATAATGTGCTCCAACCGCTCCAGAAGTTCCGGCGCCAGCTTGGCTTTCAAACCGCCTTTGCGCACCAGCTGATATCCGAGCACGACGTGACCTTGCAGGATTCCTTTGCGGCTGCGCTTGGTGGCGAGAGCACCTTCGTACTCGATGACTTTGCCTGTATCATGAAGCAGGATACCCGCCATCGCGAGGTCCGCGTGGATTTCCGGATACAGCGGCAGCAGCGCCTTGGCTGCCCGGGCCATGTGCAACGTGTGTTCCAAAAGGCCGTGGCGATAGGCGTGATGCATTTGTATCGCCGCAGGCGCTACGCGAAACACTTCACCGACTTCTTCGAAAACAGCACGCACCGTCATGCGGAGTTCGTCGTGTTTGATCGCGTCGATGAAGGCGTTGAACTCCGTCCACATCGCTTCTGGATCTTCCGGCGCGGCTTCGACCAGATTGTCCAACATGCCGGGTGCAGCGAGTTCCTCGTCGGTGAGCGCAGCGAGCTTCCCCAATTTGGGCGAGAGGCGTCCTTGGTAATAATCGATTTTCCCGGCAACGCGGATGGCCGAACCTTCCGCCAGCGACTTCAACAACTCGAACTGCGGGTGATCGCTGAACAACGTGCACGAAAAAGAGCCGGTGCGATCGCCGAGTTCGATGCTGCAAAACGAATTCCCGTTTGAAGCGGTCTTCAGCGTCAGCCGCCGCAGCAGCAATACACTCGCGAACGGCTGGCCGGTGCCGTTTTCCAGCGCTTTAAGTTGTCGAACCGAAAGGACGTTTTCAGGCATGATCTTTCACCAGCTGCGTGAAGGTTTTGAAGAAGGGGTGTTTCACATCCTGCAACATCGAATAGTAAACCGTTTCCGAAGGCAGAACGAAGACGTGATTGCGAGCCCGCAGCGCGTCGAGACAGACCGTCGCGTCATCCGGCCGTCGAGCGCTCACCGCATCGGAGAGAATCGTCACCTGCAGCTGCGCGTCGAGCGCATCGAGGGCGGTCTGATAAACACAAATCGACGTTTCAAGGCCGCAGATGATCAGGTGTTCGATATCCATCGCACGAATCGCATCGCGAATTCCGTCGTCCGACAAAGCCGAGAACGTGGTTTTACCCAGCTGTTTCGCTTCAGGTGCGAGTGCCAGCAACTCGGGAATCGTCCCGCCGAGCTTTTGGGGAACCTGTTCGGTGAAGACGACGGGGATGCCAAAACCTTTCGCCGCCTGGATCGCGAATTTGCAGCGCTTCACCAGCCGGTCACTGTCCGCGATCGATTTTAGAAAGACTGCTTGAAGATCGACGCACAGCAAGAGTGCACCGGAAAAGGGAGAAAACGTGTCAGCCATGTGAAGAGTTGCCCCGACTCCCTAGAGAGGATTTGCCGCCAATGCACGCCAATTGACACGCCCCATCACGTTAGAGCTGCCTTGCTGGTTGCAGTGCGCAAATTGGTTCCGGCTGCTGGTCAGGGATAGTATTTCTTTCGCGCCTTCACTTGGACAAAGCGCTTTTCCGGCAAAACGTACGCCGTGAGAAACCCGCCCATCACGCAGCCGGTATCGATGCCCACCGACCATTTCAGCTTATAAATTTCCGGGCGTGGCGTGTGACCGTAGACGACGAAAGGCGGCCCGTTCCAAAGATCCGCCCACGCCGGGCAACCTTCAGCGTCTGCTCGTTTGCGAGGCTTGCCGTCTTTGTCGATGACCTGAATACGCGTCACCACCTGCGCCGGTTGCTTCTGCCACGGCTCGCCTGGAAGAAAACCGCCGTGAACAAAGACTGTGTTGAGCTCTTCGATGTAATGCGTGAGCGGCATCGCCTCGAGATACGTCCAATCGTCCGGCCGAAGCTTTTCAATCGTCGGTGCGTCTTCGTCTTTCAAGAAAGCCGTGTCCTTGCTTTTGCGGAAATTCAGTAGGCGGAGCTCGTGATTTCCCAGAAGCGACAACGCGCGGCTCGCTTTGGCCAGATCCAACACCTTGAGACTGTCAGGTCCGCGGTTGATCAGATCGCCCAGCAATATGAGCCGGTCATCCTTTGTGAGTGCCAGCCGCTCCAGGAGTTCAGCGAATTCTTGGTGGCAGCCGTGGATGTCGCCGATGGCGATGATGCGTCCGTTCATTGCAGCGAGCGGGAAATTGGCTAGCCTCGCGGCCGACGACAAGTAAACAAGTGGGGAATGGAATTGCAGCTACAGCCTCTTGCCACCGCATGCCACGTCTCCGGCCAGCCTTTTGTCGAAGGAAACCGCGTCGCCAGCCATCTGGTGAGTCTCAAAACAGGCGAGATTATGCGCTACGATCTGCTCGAAACAGAATCCGGCGAATTTACCGCGGAAGGCACAGTCGTCTGCCGGTGGGTGCAGGTTTTCAAGCCGCGCCGCGCCAATGAAAATCCCGACCGCGCCCTCAAGCTCACCGCAGAAACGCTTTTCATCACGCTGGCCGACCCGACGGCGGAAAATTCCCCCGAAAACACCCGCTTGGTACAATTCCTCGCCCTCATGCTGGAGCGCAAACGCGTGTTGAAACCGAAAGGTCGCACGGCCGACGGCGCGCGCAACATCTTCGAGCATGCGAAGACAAAACAGCTCTTCGAAGTTCCCGTGGGCGAACTCACGCCGGAGTTTTTTGTTCAAGTTCAAGCCCAACTGGGAATGCTCGTGGGCGAACCCAAACAAAAACCTGACACGCCCACGGCGTCCCCGACGTCGACCAGCCCTGCCACTACGTAACGCCAGCACTGCACATTTTCTGCGCTGCAGCCCCCGCCGCGCAGCTGGGTGGTTCGGCTTAGCTATACTGTAGGTCAAGGGTAGCTATACTGTAGCTCTACTGAGCCTCTAGTGATGCTGATCGAACTCTCTCTCGGACGTCTTGCGTGCAGCTACGCTCACAATTCGTCCCCTACGGCGAATCGGTCACGTCAGCGGTACCAGTCCACTTTTTGCACCGTGCCGCCCTTCATCGCTCGGCCGAATATCACCATATAAGAAACCGTGGAGTTTGCCGGAATAAATTGATGGCTCCGCAGAATGGTCGTGACGTTTCCCGACGAATCCACCGTCACGAAGTCGGCCCCTTTGATAATCTCTTCGCTGCTCAGATACGCCAGCAGCCTCCAAGGACGAATTTCCTGCTGCGTCTCCGAAGTATTCGTAATCGTCACCTCCACCGTGTTTCCGTTGTTGGGCCGATATGAATCGATTCGCATCCCGTAATAAAGATCCTGACCGGCCTGCGCGCGCTTCTTGAGCGGAGGCACTAGCGGCTGATTCTTCTGTGCTTTCGCCCGATCTGCCTCGATTTGCGCATCGGAGCGTTTTGCCGGCCGCTTGGCATCCAGTGCCGGCCGATACTCATCCGGGAATTGGTCATAGGCGACGGTTTGGATTCCTTCAGCGGACTTCACCATCACCACACTGGCTGAAAAAGATTTCGCCTGTGCGGCGTGAAGCACGTTGCCGTTCTTGAGCGTCACGTCGACAGGTTCGTCGATCAGCGGAGCGGCCGACGTTTTTACGAGCAGCACGCCTAAGAGAACGACTCCTGCAATTAGACTCTTTTTCATGGGGCGGCCGCTACGTTGTACCAAACGTATTGGCGCGCCAACCCGAAATATGTCAGCGAATTGTGAACTCGCCGCGACGCAGCAGCCTTGAGCATCGCTGGTCAACAGCGTCTGCTTGCGGTCAAAATCCTAACCGCGGCAGAGCCCGCCCAAGCGTTTCACACCTTCACGGATGCGATCAGGCGTCGAGTTGGAGAAATTGAGCCGCAGGCAGTTCGCGCCTTCGTGGCCCGGGAAGAAATCGCGCCCCGGCACGAATGCGACTTTGTGCTCGATCGCGCGCTGCAGCAGCTGCATGCCGTCGAGTTCTTTCGGCCCGGTGATCCACAAGAACATGCCGCCTTCCGGCTGCGTCCACGCATAACCTTTTGGCATTTCCGAGCGAAGAGACGCGTTCATAATGTCGAACCTTTCGCCATAGGCAGAGCGAATCCGGCCGAGATGAACCGCCTGATCGTTCTGCGTGAGAAAGGCGTGCGCCACGCGTTGATCGAAGCTCGAAGTGTGGAGGTCCGACGCCTGTTTCAAAATCAGCATACGCCCGAATACTTCCGACGGCGCGGCCACCCAGCCAAGTCGCAGCCCCGGCGCGATCGTTTTTGAAAACGTGCTGACGTAGATCACGCAGCCCGCTTCGTCCCAGTGTTTGATCGGCGGCACATCGCTCCCGCGATAACGCAGTTTGCCGTACGGATCGTCCTCGATGATCGGCAGACCGTGCTCCGCGGCGATTTTCGCCAAAAGCGGACGACGCTCGGCGGCCAGGGTCGTGCCGGTCGGGTTTTGAAAGTTAGGGATCGTGTAGAGAAACTTCGGTTGGTGCTGCCGGATCAGTTCGGGCAAAGCCTCCGGTATTAGGCCTTTTTCGTCGGTCGGCACGGCGACAAAGCGGGCCTCTTGAACTTGAAACGCCTGCACAGCGGCCAGGTACGTTGGATTTTCCGTCAGCACCACGTCGCCGCGGTTGAGAAACAATTTTCCCGCAAGATCGAGCACTTGCTGCGAGCCGTTCGTCACGAGAATGTCGGCGGCGCTCGCCTGCACACCACGCATCGCCATTTCGCTGGCGATCCATTCGCGCAGGGGCATGAACCCTTCGCTCTCGCCGTACTGCAGCGATGCCGAGCCATTCGTCGAGAGCACTGAATCGGCGGCACGTTTCACCGCTTCGATCGGAAATAGTTCCGGCGCCGGCAAACCGCCCGCAAACGAGATGATTTCCGGCCGGACGGTGACTTTGAGGATTTCCCGGATCGTCGACGGACGAAGTTGCGTCATGCGGCTGGCGAAAAGTGCAGTGGATACGGACATTCCTGCATCCAAGCACGGCCGTGTAGAATGGACAACCGTCTTCCCACTGCTCTGCCCGAATACCGAGCCCGCTGTGCCGCATCCCCGCTGGGTGTATCCATTCCCTGCTTTCCATCACCGCACCAAAGCACCACGAGAGAGCACATCCGCCTGATCGGCAACGCTCTCGTGAGAGCATGTCTTGATGGTGGCCAACAAATCAATGTGCGGTTTTTATATTCCGCGGTTATAACCCAATAAGCGCATGCAAGATGATCTTGAACTGCTCCGCCGCTTTGCCGAACAAGGCTCGCAAGAGGCTTTCACCGAACTCGTGCGGCAAAAGATGAATCTCGTTTATGCCGCAGCGCTGCGACAGACGGGAGGAGACGCGCACCTCGCCTGTGACGTGACACAAGGCGTCTTTCTGGCACTGGCAGCGCAGGCCGACGCACTCAAAGGCCACACGCTGCTGATCGGTTGGCTGTACACGACAACACGAAATCTCGCGATAAACGCCGTGCGGAACCAAGTACGCTGGCAACGACGCGAACAAGAGGTGAATCGTATGAACGCGACTTCGTCCGACCCCAAACCCGCATGGGAAGAACTGCGCCCAGTCATCGACGAGGCGATGCATGAGCTGGCAGAGAAAGATCGCACAGCGCTGTTGCTCCGCTTCTTCGAGGACCGCTCATTCGCCGAGGTCGGCGCCGCCGTCGGGGTGGCCGAAAACGCCGCGCGGATGCGGGTGGATCGCGCGCTCGAGAAATTGCGCTCACGCCTGGCAAGCCGGAGAGTCACATCGACTGCCGTGGCCCTGGGCATCGCGCTCGCAGAACAGCCGATCATCGCGGCACCCGCAGGGTTGGCGGCAACGATTGCCAGCTCGTCCCTCGCTGGAGGCGTGTTCGCAAAAAGCGGTTCGCTCCTTGGCATCGGGTTTATGAATACGACCAAAGTCATCGCCGTTTCGGCTTGTTTGGCGGCAATCGCTGGTTTTGGCGGCTATGTTTTAGGCGATGCCCACCGAGTTAGGAACGAGGTTCGGCCCTCGCCTCCGCAAAACAATCCGGCGCTTGCCGCCCTTAACGAAGAAAATCGCCATTTGCGCGACGAAAACGAGCAGCTGCGCAATGCCCAAACAAGTATTGCCAATCAGAATGGCGTAAAAGGCGCGGCTGCGCTCCAACGGCTGAGTGTGTTGAGCGAGGCGCAGAAGAGCGGGTTGCTCTTGAACACTCGCGTGCCGTTCGTCTCGGTTTTCGGGAAACTGACACCAAAGTTCGCTGAGTTGTTCATGCTCTCGCCCGCCGAACTCGAGACCATGCAACAATCGTTGGACGTAGCTCACAGCCGCGTCGATCAGTTGGCGCTCGCCAATGCTTCGGCAGCTACGATGCCCGATGGGAAAGTGGTGATTGAGGTCAAGCCGTTCGAAGGCGGCGGACCCATTTACGACGCGATGATGGACACCTTTACCTCGTTGTTGGGCAAGGAGCGCAGCGACGCGTTTCTACAGCTAGTCGGCAGCCAGCTCGGCGATGAGTTGTACCAATTTGGCGCTGAGCAGCGGACAATCACGCTGACACCGGCAGGCGAAAAGAACGATGCGCTTACTTATGATTTGGTCGACCAACACAAACTCGCGAATCCGGTGAGTACAGCGTTTTCTTCCGGCACAGCTCTCTCAACCGAACCGCGAGGAAACTCCTTGGGGCGGACATCTACGATGAAAGGCCTGACGCGAGATAGAGTGGCAAGCCGACTGGGTGTGCTCTCAGGGCTCGTGCCTTCCAGTCCATGAAAAAATCGAAAAGACAGCCTACGATCCTTTTTGCTTTGTTTGTAATATTTGGTTTTTGCTTGCGGGCGAAGGAGCCTGAGCCGGCCGCAGAGCCCGCGATCGTGCTGCCGGCCTTTTACGTCACCACAGAAATCGAAGGTTACGATGAGGAGAAAGGCTGGAAGTACTGCTCACTTCCAGGGCTTGAGGTTCTAGCACAGGACAATGACGCCGGCCTGAAAGACTTTCTTCAGGAATTCCTGATATTCCGCACTGCCCTCGACACCGTCTGGCCCAAGGCAATGACGGGAGGCCAGGTGCCTGCTATCCTCGTGTTTTGTAGTGATGTTCCTTCATATAAAAAGTTCTTTTCAAAAACGAAGTTGGAAAACGTTCAGATTCCCCCAGGAACGGGGGCACGTCTAGCGTCATTCCAGGGGAGACCCGTAGCCTAGCGGAAGGAGACGAAGTGATCGTGGCTGATTGCACCGTCCCCCCTTCTGGACGCAGAATCAGAAGGGTGGAGGGTAGCTACATTTCAGCGATGCTGGCTCGCATAGAAAGACATACACCGCCTTGGTTGCACCGAGGGTTGTGGAAGGTGTTCGTGGGAGGATCCTACTCGATGGGTAAAATGCAATTTCCGCGTCTCACCACGGATGGGACGTCAAAGATCCGCCCAGCGGGCTCACTCGAAGACCTCGAAAAAGCCTTGAATGAGGGTAAGTTCTTTACCCTTGAGCAACTTTTCTCCGCCGAAACGGCTCCAGCGGGAGAAGTTCTAGGTGCGGGTTTTCCAGTAGATGAAATGTTGAGCAAGTGTTACGCCGGCCCTTGGTCAAATGAGTGCTATGAATTTGTCCATTTGTGCTTGTTCGGCGCAGGTGGGAAATATCGTGAGCCGTTCCTAAAGCTGGCGGACCTGGCCTTGAAACAGCCGATCGACGAGGCGACGTTTCGCTCGTTGTTCGGTGTGGGCTTCCGTGACATGCTGCTCATCCTGTGGCGCTACACGGATTGGGACAAGCCGACTAAATACAAAATCGGCAAAGACAAAGTCGAGGCGTTGGCACGGCGTGAACCTCCCAGCACTTGAAAAGGGAATGTCCAAGGATCAGATCATTAAAATACTGGGCAAACCTGATTCTCTAGGAATGAATGCACGATTCGAGTTTCTGAATTACTACGCACAGCCGGTTGATATCCGACGCAACCCCAGCCTTACCGGCAAAATATATATCGCCTGCTTCGAAAAAGCACAGTTGGTTAATGTTTATTATATAACGCCCACGCCAATGTAATGGCTGCCAAAGCCATTCAGCGGCCGAGGAATCGCAAGGGGCTATAAGCATTGGGATAATACGTAAAAAGATACAAATGCATACGAAGCCGTCGTTAGAACACGACAGAGCTGCGACACCCTTTGCTTCCGTATCTTCCCCCGACGACGAGTCGCCTCACGCTTTACCCAACAACTCTTCGGCGTGCGCTAGGGCGCTTTTGGCGGTGCGGTCGCCGAGCATGCGGGCGAGTTCGCCGAGGCGGGCTTTGCGGTTTTCGTGAATCGGTTCTATCGCCACCACAGCACGGTCCTTGGACTGATCTTTTGTCACAACCAAGTGGTTCGTGCCTTGCGCGGCGACTTGCGGCAGATGCGTGACGCAGAGGACTTGGTGCGACTTGGCGATCGCGGCCATCTTCTCGCCGACCACCGTGCCGATTTCGCCGCCGACATTCGCGTCGACTTCGTCGAACACGAGCACGGGCACGCCGTCGAGATCAGCCAGCACGGTTTTAAGCGCGAGCATCACGCGCGCGAGTTCACCGCTCGAAGCAATGCGGTTCAGCGGCAACGGCGCCTCGCCGACATTGGGCGAGAAAAGGAATTCGCAGGTACAGTCGCCGGTCGGGCCAAGTGCCGGCAGCGAGACGATCTTAATTTGGAAATCGGCTTTCTTGAAACCGAGCTGCACGACGCTTTTTGACGCGACCTTCGCGAGTTCGCGGGCGGCTTTTTCGCGAAGCGTGCGCAGAGCCTGCGCTTCTTTTTTGGCAGCGCGTTCGGCCTCGGCGATTTCTTTTTCGAGCTTCGCCAAAGTACCTCCCAGATCGCCCTGCACTTCGAGACGGCGGCGCATGTCTTCCTTGGCTGCGATCACCGCGCGCAGGTCGCCGCCGTGTTTGCGCTTCACTTCGAGCCAAGTGTTCATGCGCTCCTGCAATTGCTCGGCTTGCTCAGGGTCGAACTGGTACTCACCGCCAAGCGCTTCGAACTCCGCGCCGAGATCCGCAAGTTCGATCGAGGTGGAGGCGAGCCGGTCGGCCAGCGCCTTGCTCGCGGCGTCGAGCGTTTCCAGGTGGCGGGCCTCGCGCACGAGCACGGCAATCTTGCCTGCAGCACCGTCTTCACCGGTCAGGCCATTGGCGATCGCCGCGGCGAGTTCGATCAACTCCTGCGCTCGGCTTTGACGTTGGAAATCGCGCTCAAGCGCCTCGATTGCTTCATCGGTCAGCTCAAGGGCATCCAGCTTGGCGAGTTGGTTTTCGAGAAACTTGATCTGATCGGTCGAGAGCTTCGTCTCAGACGAAATGCGTTCGAGCTCGGCGACTTTCGCGCGCCACTCGCGGTAACGTTCGCTGTAGGCCGCGAGTGCTTCACCACAACGGCCGTAAAGATCCAAAAGTTCGAGCTGGCAATTTTCCTTCAACAAACGCCGCGGCTCGCTCGGTCCGTGGAAATCGATCCACGCCTCGCCAAGACGTTGGAGCGCCGCGAGCGTAGCCAGCCCGCCATTCACCGTGATCTTCGGCGCTTTCTCGCGCGGGAGACTGCGTTTCAGGATGAGCATACCCTCTTCGCAGGCCGGCAAATCGAGTTCATTGAGGAGCGCGTCGAGCTTCTTGGTATTTTTGAAAAACAGCGACGCCTCGACTTCGCACGCGGGAGCGCCTTGGCGGATGATGGTTTTATCCGCCCGCTCGCCGGCCAGCAGACTTAACGCCCCAAGCAGGATGCTTTTGCCCGCACCCGTCTCACCTGTGACGGCGGTGAATCCAGCTTCGAAGTCGAGTTCAACTTCTTCCAAGAGCGCGAGATTCTTGATGCGGAGGGATTGAAGCATGCGACAAGATCGGCGCAAAAAAACAGCCGGTTTTCAAGTGCGCGCAAGCAATGAGGAGCGGTTTTCTCTGCTGGTTGGGGACTTTGGAGATTTTCCAGCCACACTCGTCTCGCTAGCAACAGCCTAACTAAAGGCTCGCGCCCAAGATGTTTCCGCTTATTGGTACGAGGGTCGTGTTAAGAGTCTTCCGGAATAAATTCCATAGACGATCCATACGCACATGGCTACTGGCGGGTACACTCCTGCTGGTCGTGGGCGTGGCGTGCGCAATGACAGTGGTCGTCTTCGGGCAGTCGCGACTGGCCGCACGAAGCGTCGCTCAAACCGAACTCGCCGAAGTCTCGCGCCGCGTGGTTTATCGTGTCGAACAGCTTCTGCGGTCCGCGGAGATGACGGCCGAGTCCGCTATGCGGGCCATGGGCGGGAGGTCTCCCAGCCCGTCTGAATGGGAGCAACTTTTCACGAAGCTCGTTCCTGCTTTCGAACAACGCCCAGAGCTGACGTACCTCGGGTACTCGTTGGCCAAAACGGGCGAGGCCGCTTTTCTCCGTCGCCGAACCGATGGCTTGATGGAATTGATGGCTTATGTGGATGAACCGGGCGGGAAACGCGTGTTGCGGATCTACCGTTATCAATCGGGCCGCTTTTACCTCGTCGACGAAACGCCTTGGGATGGCTACGACCCGCGGTCGCGTCCGTTTTTCCAACAAGCGGCTGCTACGCGCAAACCAGGTTGGACGCCCGCGTATGCATTCACCGACTACGAAGGTCGGAGGCCCGTCCAAGGCATCACGTACATCCTGCCGGTGTTTGCGCCCTCAGGGGATCTCGAGGCCGTATGGGATGCCGATTTCGACACCGACACCTTGGGCGAATTCCTGCGCCAGCTGCACTACGAGACGGGCGCGGAAAGTTTTATCGTCGAAAACAGGAGCTCGGGAAATCAGTGGCTCATTGGACATCCGCAAGCAGAGCGCGTCGGGCGTGGCGAAGTCGCATCAAGCTCTCCAAAAGAATGGATGCACTTGCAAGCGCCGTTTCTTTTGCCAAATGCCGGTAGCAAATGGATCGGCCAATTTCAGGAGCTGACGCCGCCTCGTCCCCGCTGGATGGTTTTCACCGTTTCCGACGCCGCAAACGCGATCGCAGCATTCCGTCAGCACCAAAAATGGTTGATCGTGACCGTGGGCGTCGCAGCCATGGCCGTGGCTGCTGCTGGCAGCGTGGCGTTCGCTCGCTGGATGGCGCGGCCGGTTGAGCAACTGCGAGCCGCGGTACGCGGTTTCGCCAGCGGCGGAAGCCCCGAAATCGCATTCCGCTCCGCACCGCGGGAACTCCTCGATCTGGGGATCGCTTTCCAAGAAATGGTCAGGGCAATCTCGGACAGGCAGCACGAGCTGGGAAACGCCAATACCAGTCTCCAGAAGGAAATCAGCGCGCGCACGCAACGCGAGGCATTGCTCGACGCCGTGATTTCCCATGTGCCTTTCGAGTTGTGGGTTTTCGACGAAGCGCGCACATGCGTACTGCAAAATCCTGCTGCGCAACGGCGCGTCGGCGA
This sequence comes from Nibricoccus sp., assembly GCA_047600805.1. Lineage (GTDB taxonomy): Bacteria > Verrucomicrobiota > Verrucomicrobiia > Opitutales > Opitutaceae > JADKHC01. Next base: position 472,177 of record JASGKG010000001.1, on the reverse strand, counting down.
CTTTGTGAGCCAAAATCTCGACGCTTTTCCAGCCGGTGAAGGCACGTCGAAGCAACTCGCGGAAAATTTCACGCGTGTTCTCAGCGGTCACGTAATCCAGCGCGATCTCGTTGACCAACAAAACGGCCGAATCGTGTTCTCGCACGCCGTCTTTGCGCCGGTGCGGGGCCGCGAAAAAATCACCGGTGTCGTCTGCGCCAATTTCGACGTCACAGAGCAGCGACGCGCCGAAGAAGCGCTGCGTTCGAGCCAGCGGCGGCTGAGTCTGCACCTGGAAAACACGCCGCTGGGCGTGATCGACTGGACACCGGACTTCTGTGTCGCTGCTTGGAATCCCGCCGCAGAACTCATTTTCGGCTGGTCCGCTGCCGAGGCGCTCGGCAAGCACGCATCGTTTATCGTTCCAGAACACGAACGCGCCGGCGTGGGAGACAGCTGGCGTACGCTTTTGAATAGTCGAAGCGGCACACGCTACTCGAACCAGAACGTCACCCGCGATGGACGCACGATCGAATGCGAGTGGTATAGCACAGTCGTATCCGACGCCGAAGGGAAGGTCTCAAGTGTATCGTCGTTGGTTTTGGATGTGACAGAACGTACGAGCGCGGAGCGGTTGTTCCGCGAATCCGAAGAGCGCTTCCAAAAAGCATTTCGCCGCGCGCCCACACCGCAAGCGATCATCCGAATGATCGATGGCTGCATTGTAGATGTGAACGACCGCTGGGAACAAACGTTCGGTGTGCCGCGGCAATCCGCGGTCGGAAGAACTTCACTCGATGTGGGCCTTTGGGTGCAGCCGGAGATCCGGGCCGAGGTGCTTAAAGAACTCGATCAATTAGGAGAAGTTCACGATCGCGAAGTGAAGCTGGTCCGGGCCGACGGCCAGCCCGGCCTTTTCCTTCTATCCGTTACTCTGGTGAACATCGAGGACGACTCCACGATGCTCGTCTCCCACGTCGACATCACCGATCGTCAACGCGCCGAGCGGGAAGTTCGCGCGCTCAACGAAAGCTTGGAAGTAAGAGTCGCAGAGCGCACGCACGAACTGGAAAACGCAAACGCCAAACTGAAGGAGCTCGACCGCCTGAAGAGCGAGTTTCTCGCCACGATGAGCCACGAATTGCGGACGCCGCTCAATTCGATTGTCGGCTTCAGCTCAATTCTGAAGCAAGGCATGGCCGGAGCATTGAATCCGGAGCAGGTCAGGCAATTGGAGATGATTTATGGTTCTTCCAAGCACCTCCTCGGGCTCATCAACGATCTGCTCGATGTTTCACGAATCGAGGCTGGACGCGTCGAGCTGTTTTATGAACAAGTAAAAATCGGCGACGTGCTTCAGGAAGTCGAACGCACTCTCGCCCCGATGGTCGCCGCCAAACACCTTACCTATTCCACGACCGCACCAGCCGAACTTCCGCCCGTCGTTACCGATCGGAAAAGGTTGTACCAGATTGTCCTTAATCTCGCCAACAACGCCGTCAAGTTCACCGAGAAAGGCAACGTTAGCATCACGGCAACGCTCATCGATAAAGACAAGATACGCATCGCCGTCCAGGATACCGGCATCGGAATACGCGAGGAAAACATAGGGCGCCTTTTCGAGGCATTTCGCCAAGTGGATGGTTCGGCCCGGCGCGTTTACGAAGGCACAGGGTTGGGTTTGTTCCTCGTGCGCAAACTGCTCACCCTGTTGGGAGGCTCCGTAGACGCTGCTAGCGAGTTCGGCCGCGGGTCCACTTTCACCATCACGCTCCCGCTTATCGCCACGACGCGCAACGTCCCTGGCGCCACCCCTTCGCTTTGGGAAACCCATTCGTCCGTCTCATGAAACCGACCGTATTGCTCATCGAGGACAATATCACCAACCGGCATCTCGCCACCTTTCTCCTCGAAAAAGTTGGCTGCGAAGTCCAGCACGCGGGAGACGGCGCGCTTGGCCTCGTTTCGGCCAAGCAGCTCGTGCCTGACCTGATTGTGCTCGATATACAAATGCCAGCGATGGACGGCTATGAGGTCGCCACCCAGCTCCGCGCCGATCCTTCGACCGCAAAGATCCCGATCTTGGTGGTGACGTCGTACGCACAAGCGGGCGATCGACAGAGAGCGCTCGCACTTGGCGTTGCGGATTACCTCGAAAAACCGTTCGAACCAGACGATTTCATCAGTCGGGTGGTTCGTCTCCTGCCTTCTCAGCCAACCCCATGAAAATTCTCGTCACCGAAGACAATCCCCAGAGTCTCTATTTGCTGGAACAATTCTTCTCCGCGCGGGGACACGAAGTATGGTCCGCAACCAACGGGCGGCTGGCCTTTGATTTTTTCCAGGCACGCGGCACGCCTGATGTCGTTGTCTCCGATGCGTTGATGCCGGTCATGGATGGTTTTGAATTCTGCACTGAGATACGACGCGACGCACGAGTTCGCACGTTGCCGTTCATCCTTTACACCGCCACCTACACGGCGGAGAGCGACGAGCGCTTTGCGCTGTCCATCGGCGTTGACCGCTTCGTCGTAAAGCCGATCGAGCCCGATCGATTGCTTTCGATCGTTGAAGAGGTGGTCTCGGAGGCACGCAGGAATCCAAACCGCGCAGCTGCCCAAACTCAACTCGTCGCCGGACAGCTGCAGGAATACACGCGGATGGTGCTGGTGAAGCTTGAGGACAAATTGCTCGAACTCTCACGCGCGAACGCGGCTTTGTCGGCGAGCGAAGAATCGGTTCGTACCCTCAACGAAAAACTCGTTGCCACCGTGCACCGCCTCGAAGCTGAAATCGATCAGCATCGCCGCGCTGACGAACTACTCCGCATGGCACAAAACGCCGGTGGGATCGGCTGCTGGGAGAGCTCGTCAGGCGCCACGATCCACTGGACTGAAGAGGCCTTGACGTTGCTGGGTTATCCCAGCGCGGGCGGACCGCCTACGTTCGCGGATTTCGTGCAAAATCTCGCCCCCGAAGACCGGAATCGAGCCACCGCGGTATTCGATGTCGTGGCGAACCCGAACCAAAGATCCTTCGAAATAGAACTCCGTTACCTTTGCCCCGGACAAAACAAAAGCAAATACCTCCTCCTCCGTGGCGCCCTCTTGCCGGGGTCTAACCAGGCGAACCGCTGGCTGGGCATCGTTCAAGACGTCACGGCCCGCAAAGAAGCCGAAACTCGACGTCAGGCGCTTGAGCAACAGCTTTTCCGATCTCAAAAAATGGAAGCTCTCGGCAACCTCGCCGGGGGCATCGCCCACGATTTCAATAACATCCTCACCGCCATCCTCGGTAACGCTGATTTGCTGCGGGCAGAAATCAACGAACTTCGCCTTCCCGCCGCCGCCAATAACATCGCGGAGATCGAGAACGCAGGCCACCGGGCCCGTGAAATCATCAAGCAAATCCTAACCTTCAGCCGTAGACAGCCCGTAGAGCGTCAGAACATGGCGTTCTCGAAAGTGATCGAAGACGCCTTGAGGTTGGTCCGCGCAACCATCAGCAAAAACAACAGAATCCAATCTACTCTTTCGTGCGACCGCGCGGTCAACGTCAACGAAGGCCAAATTCATCAGGTTCTCCTTAATCTTTGCACAAACGCCGCCCACTCGATGGCCCCAACTGGCGGTACAATCACCGTGTCGCTCAGCCCGTTCGACATCGATCCCGGGGCTTCCGGCTCGCGACCGATGGTCCTCCAGCCGGGTGCCTACGTTCGACTCTGCGTGTCTGACATGGGATGCGGAATGACACCGGCGATCGTGGAGCGTATTTTCGAACCATTCTATACAACTAAGGCGGCCGGCGAGGGCACTGGCTTGGGACTCGCCGTGGTCCATGGCATCGTGCAAGCCCACGACGGCACGATTCAGGTCGAAAGCACTCCCGGCAAAGGCACGACATTCTCAATCTACTTTCCCGCGGCGAGTGCCGCCGCCAAGAACTCCTCGTCCGAGCGCCGTTCCACACATCCGCTGGGAAACGGAGAATCGGTTTTGATCGTCGACGATGAGCCAAGCGTGGCTCGGACGTGCGCCCAGCTCCTGGAGAAATTGAATTACACGGCCACTGCCATGACCGACTCTACCCAAGCGCGCGAGCTCTTCGAAAAAAATCCCGGCGCGTTCGCCACCGTCATCGTCGATTACCTAATGCCGCGGCTTACAGGCCTCGACCTTGCAAGAGCTTTTTGGAAGAAGCGCCCGGATCTTCCCGTGATCCTCGTCGCTGGCTTCGGAGCTCAGATGGATGCTACACGCGCCCGAGCGGAAGGGTTCGCCGATTTCCTAACCAAACCATTTACGGCGGCGTCACTGGCGATTTCGCTCAACCGCTCTCTCAGCGGGCGCGAGACCGTGGTGCCGGGCAAAGAGTAAAACAAAGAATCCGCGGGCGCTAAGGCTGGCGAAGCGTTTTCATTCGCACAGAGTACGATCCTAGCTAACTCTCAAACCGTTTCCTCATGGCTCTCTCGATCGATCTTTCTCAACGCATCGTACTCGTCACCGGCGCTACCGGCCAACTTGGTCATGTGATGGCCTGCACATTGGCCCAATGCGGAGCCGACGTTGCGGTGCACTACCACAATAAACCCGAACCGGCCGAAAGGCTCTGCGGCGAAATCGCAGCGCTCGGTCGACGCGCGATCGCAGTTAAAGCCGACATCACGTCGGAAGCTGACGTCAAGACGATGCACGACAACATCGTCTCCTCCCTCGGCACGCCGGACATCGTGGTGGCCAACGCTGTGACGCAGATTTTCCCCTGGGCGACGGTTCTGGAAGAGTCGCTCGCCGACTATGAGAATCAGTTTCGTTGTTGCGTAATGCAAAACGTGCTCCTGGCGAAAGCATTCGTGCCGGCGATGACCGCAAAGGGTCGCGGCCGCTACATCGGCATCAACACCGAGTGCTCGATGCAGATGCTGCCCACACAATCCGCCTACGTCGCCGGAAAGCGCGGCATGGATGGGGTGCTCCGCGTACTTGCCCGCGAAGTCGGACCCAAAGGCGTCACGGTCAACCAAGTCGCCCCAGGCTGGACGATCAGCGATCAAGATCGCGCAAACGGCACCGAACGCCGCCCCGAGTACGACGCGAACGTGCCGCTGCGTCGCCGCGGTACCGATCAAGAAATCGCCAATGTCGTCGCCTTTCTCGCGTCGGATTTGGCATCGTTTATCACCGGCGCATTTGTCCCGGTCTGCGGTGGCAACGTGATGCCGACGATCTGAGCGAATCTCCGCTCGGCCGTATTAGGATTGTGGTGACGGACTGTCGTTCACATCAACCTCGGCCTTAACTCATCGGCTGGGCGAACCCTCCCCAACCAGCCGTTCCTCACGGCGCATGAAAACAGATCCACGTGCGTGGCACAGGGTGTGCTGAAAGGGCGGCGTAACACGTTTCGCTCAAAAAGTAACACTCCGCTTATGATCACCTCCGCCTTCCGCCGTAAAATAGCCGCATTCGCCTCCGTTTTCATTCTCCTTTCATCCTCCCTTTTCGCCGCGCCTCTTAAGGTCGCCTTCTCCGATTGGCCCGGCTGGACCGCTCTGGAAATCGCCGCGCAAAAGGGTTGGTTCAAGGAAGCGGGTGTGGAAGTTGAACTGCTCTGGTTCGAATACGGACCTTCGATGGAGGCTTTCACCGCCGGGAAGTGTGACGCTGTCACCGTGACCAATGGCGACGCGCTCGTCACCGGAGCAAACGGTGCAAAATCCGTCATGATCCTCATGACCGACTTCTCCAACGGCAACGACATGATCGTCGCCAAACCGGGAATCGCCTCCCTCAAGGATCTCAAAGGCAAAAAAATCGGCATTGAAATCGGCCTGGTCGAACACCTGCTGTTGCTCAACGGCCTCAAGAAGATCGGCCTGACCGACAAAGACGTGGAACTCGTGCCCACGCCCACCAACCAGACGCCTCAGGTGCTCGCCTCCGGACAGGTTGACGCGATCGGCGCGTGGCAGCCAAACTCGGGCGCTGCCTTGAAAGCCGTTCCCGGCTCGAAAGCGCTCTACACTTCCGCCAACGAACCAGGCCTCATCTACGACGCCGTCGTGGTGTCTCCGCAGAGCCTCGCGACACGCCGTGCCGATTGGGTAAAGTTTGTTTCCGTCTGGGACAAGGTTATTGCTTATCTGAAGGATCCGAAAACACGCGATGACGGCATCAAGATCATGGCCGCTCGCGCTGGCGTCGATCCAAAGGAATACGCGCTCTTCATGCCCGGCACGCAGTTCCTTACACTCGCTGAAGGCGGTAAAATCCTTTCCGCCAAGAGCGACGGCTTCAATTCGCTGCTCGGCTCCTCCAAGATTGCCGACGAGTTCAACGTCACCAACGCGGTCTACAAGGAAGCCCAGAATATCCCGTCGTACATCGACGCGTCTCTCACTCTCGAGGTGCTGAAAAAGAAATAACCTCTTCACGACTGCGGTAGGGTCGGCCCGCCGAGGCCGACCTCCTCAGCCCTCTATTCAGCGAAGGCCACAAAATCTCTAGCCGGGCGTGCATCACCGCCCAGCTCTGGCCACTGCCATAGCCGAAACTATCTTTATGCCTAAACAGAGCTGGCTCGCCGTACGCAAAGACCTTCCCCCGCGCCGCCACACGGTGCTCGGAGTCGTTGCGTTTCTGCTGCCACTCGCGCTCTGGTGCCTCATCAGCTACGTGCCGTTCATTTGGCATCCGATGATCAAAATCGAATCTCCGGGCGACGTGACCTGGTTGAAACAGGGCCAGCTCATCCCGCGGGAAGATTTCGATAAGGAAGTCACCCGCCTGAAATCCGAGAGCGGCCATCTGCCCACCGGCTTTCCGGCAAATCCGATTTTTCTGCCCGCTCCGCACGCCGTGGGGCGCGCGCTTTACACGGCCTTCACCACCGCTCCCGTCCTGCGCGGCGATCTCTGGCTGCATGAGAGCCTGTGGATGAGCATTAAAACGATTTTCTGGGGCTTCGTAATCTCGTCGGCCATAGGCGTCCCGCTCGGAATTTTCTGCGGAGCTTACACCGCCATCGCCCGGATCACCGAGCCGTTTGTCGATTTCATTCGGTATATGCCGGCACCCGCCTTCGGTGCTCTTATGGTCGCCGTGTTCGGCATTCATCTCGAACCGAAAATCGCCATCATCGTCATCGGCACATTTTTCCAGCAGGTGCTGGTCGTTTCGAATACCGTGCGGAAAACCGATCTCGGTTTGATCGAAGCCGCTCAGACGCTCGGAGCCAAGCGCCGCCAGCTCGTGTGGCGCGTGATCGTCCCGGCCAGTTTGCCTGATCTTTACAACGACATGCGCATTCTCCTCGGTTGGGCCTGGACCTATCTGATCGTTGCCGAGGTGGTAGGCGTTAGTTCGGGAATAACTTTCTTCATCAACCAGCAGGCTAAGTATCGCAATTTCGACAACGTTTACGCGGCCATCGTGATCATCGGCGTGATCGGCCTGCTCACCGATCAGATCCTGGCGTTTGTCGGTGTTCGCTTGTTTGCCTGGAGAAACCCACGCCCGAGCCGACTGCGCGCCTACCTCGTGCGTCTCGTCACCGATCGCTACGCTACGCCTTTGATCAAAACCAAACCACGACCCGTCGCCCGTGCTTCCGCCCTCTGAAATTTCCAGCTCATTCGATTACCGCACGCAGTCGCCCGCGGTCGCTGAACGTTTTCGCAAACTAAAAGAACGTCCTGTCGTTCTCGACGTGCAGAATCTGGGGCGCGCCTTTGTGGGCGAAAATGGCCCGGTCACCGCCTTGCGCGACGTCTCTTTTCAGGTCCATCGCCGCGAATTTCTCTGCGTGATCGGGCCATCGGGTTGCGGCAAATCCACGCTGATCCGCATGGTCGCGGGTCTCGATTACCCAACTTCCGGTCGCATGCTTCTCGACGGCAAAGAAGTCAGCGGGCCCGGCCCTGACCGCGGAATGGTTTTCCAGGGCTACACGCTCTTCCCCTGGCGAACGGTTACAGAAAACGTCATGTTCGGGCTGCAGATGCAGGGGATGGACAGCACCCAGGCGAGCAGCGAGGCCCGCCAGTGGATCCAGCTTGTCGGTTTGTCGCGGTTTGAGAACGCCTATCCGGCTCAGCTCTCCGGCGGCATGAAACAGCGCACCGCCATCGCTCGGGCGCTCGCCGCCAATCCGCGAATTCTCCTGATGGACGAACCGTTCGGTGCACTCGACGCACAGACGCGCGCACAGATGCAAACCCACCTGCTCGAGATCTGGCGCAACGTCGACGTCACCATCCTCTTTATCACGCACGACCTCGACGAAGCTATCCTGCTCGCAGACCGAATTCTCGTGTTGAAAGCCAATCCTGGCGAAGTTCAGGAGGTCATCGAAGTGCCCGTGCCGCGTCCCCGCGGCCTCGCTCAGCTTAACTCGCCCGAATTTCTGGCCACGAGGCGCCGTCTGGACGAATTGATTCATCCCAAGGCCGAAAATACCCATACGAGCGAGGTGGAGAAACTCCCGATCATTCGCATGACGCAGGTCGGTGACGACGTCGAATAACCATGCCTCGCAAACGTACACGCGCCGCCAAACCAATACTCTGGGCCAACCTCACGTGGCCGGAGATCGGTGCGTTGCGTGAAAGCGGCATCGATGCCGTGATTTTGCCCTGCGGCGCGACCGAGCAGCACGGACCGCACCTGGGCGTGGGGATGGATGCTTCGCTCGCTACCACACTCGGAGAAGCCGTCTCGGCCGCCACCGACGTACCCGTTTTACCCACGCTCTTTTACGGCTGCTCGCTGGGCCATTCGCACCACTGGCCCGGCACGCTCGCCCTGCAGCCGCAGACGTTGATCACCCTCGTAACAGACATCGGCGATTGGCTATTTGCCGCAGGTTTTCGACGGTTGTTTTTAATCAACACCCACGTAACCAACCACGCGCCGCTGCGCTGTGCGTTGGAAATCCTGCGTAGTCGCCACGACGGCTTTATGGTTGCGGTCATCAACGCCGCCGACGCCAGCCCGCGTGTGCACCGCGAGTTTTACGCGGACGCCGCAGACTGGCACGCCAACGACGCTGAGACGTCGCTCATGCTTGCTTCTGCGCCCGAGGTTGTGCGGCCCAAGCTTCTGAAAAAAAGCGACGATCCCGATCGCACCAACGGCCTCGTCTTTACCCATCCAGTCAACCGCACCAGCACCAACGGCGTCACGGGCTATCCGAGCCGCGCGTCCAAAGCCAAAGGCGAGCGTTTGCTGAAATGGCTTGTCGACGATCTCTCCCGCCTGGTTCGCCATGGCATGCACGAGCGCTCCCCGCTCGACGTTCCCTATTTTCCCTCCGCACGCGGCCAGTCGCCGTCGGTTTCATAAAGAGAAGCACGCAATAAACAAACCAACTCTAACTCCTAAATCTCTTTTCATGAAATCCGATTCCGAAATTCTCAAGCTTCAGTCCGAACTCAAATCCAAGGGCGTCAAATACTGCGTCGGTGCCTACACCGACATTCACGGCGTACCCAAGGGCAAATTCGTGCCGATCGACCACTTCCTGCACTTCGCCCACGGCTCCGAACTTTACACGGGCTACGCGCTCGACGGCCTCGGTCAGCGGCCCAATGACGACGAAATCGCCTCCGTGCCAGACCTGGATCGCGGCTTCATTCTTCCTTGGAAGCCCGAGGTCGCCTGGTTCCCAGCTGACAATACGTTCCACGGCGAACCCTATCCTATCAACACGCGCGTGGCGTTGAAAAACGTCCTTGCTGACGCCGCCAAGCTCGGCCTCGGGTTCAACCTGGGTATCGAATGCGAGGTCTACGTCGTCAAACAGACCGACGACAACAAGCTCCACATCCCCAATCCCGACGACAATCTCGTGAAGAGCTGCTACGACGTGAAGCGTTTCCTCGACCGCTACTCGTGGCTCGATAAGGTCTCCTCGGCGATCAACGGACTTGGCTGGGATCTCTATTCGCTCGACCACGAGGACGCGCCGTCGCAGTTCGAATTCGATTTCAAGTACGCTGACGCCCTAACCATGTGCGACCGGTACGTTTTCTTTCGCATGATGGCGAAGCAGTACGCCGCCGAAGAGGGCCTGCTCGCCACGTTCATGCCGAAACCTTTCGCCGACAAAACCGGCAACGGCGCCCACTTCAACATGTCGCTGTACGAACTCGCCTCCGGAAAAAACGCTTTCAAATGCGATCCGAAGGATGATCCGCGGGGGCTCGGACTCACGCCGCTCGCCTACTCGTTTATCTCCGGCATCATTCGTCACGGCCGGTCGATTTGCGCCGCCCTCGCTCCGACGGTCAACAGTTACAAGCGTCTCGTCCGCCGCGGTGCGATGAGTTATTACTCGTGGGCTCCGGTCTTCAACAGCTTCGGCACCAACAACCGAACCAATTCGATTCGCGTGCCGATGGGCGGTGGCCGTTGCGAGAGCCGCAACGCCGACTCCGCGTGCAACCCGTACCTCGCCGCCACGCTACTCCTCGCGGCGGGCCTCGAAGGCATGCGCGAGAAACTCGATCCGGGCGCGCCGCAGGAGGAAAACCTCTACGAACTGCCCGAGGCGGAACTCGCCAAACGAAACATTTCCTATCTGCCACGCGACTTGGAGGAAGCTGTCGAGCTTTTCGCCGCCGATCCGTTTATCACCAAAACGCTCGGGCAGGAGCTGCGCGACGAGTTCATCACCTACAAGAGCGAGGAATGGCGCGCCTATCACTTGTCGGTGAGCCAGTGGGAAATCGACCGGTATGCCCGACTTTTCTGAAAATAGTTCGCCTCCGCCGCCGGTGAGTCCGCCAACGACGGACTCACTGGTCGGCACTGCGCCTGCTACTCGCAAGCGCATGCCCCCGCCCACGCGCACCTCCGACAAAGTCGCCCGTTTTAGCATTTCGCTTCCCGAAAGCCTGCTGGACGAACTCGACGCGATGGTCGCGAGCCGCGGCTTTCAAAGTCGGTCGCAAGCCGTGGCCGCTCTAGCCCGGGACGGCTTGGTCGAGTTCGCAAGCGAAACGGGCAACGGCTCCGTGGCCGGAACGATCAGCCTGGTTTACGATTATCGAAAGAAGGATTTGCAGGCTCGCCTGGCAGAAATTCAGCACCGCTACTACCTCCTGATCGTATCCAGTATGCACGTACACTTGGAGCATCACAATTACCTTGAGGTTCTCCTCGTGCAGGGACCGGCCAACGAGCTTCGCAAGCTCACCGACGAACTCGTTACGTGCAAAGGCGTGAAAAACGGCCGCCTCAACCTCACCGCCGCCGCCATTCCGCCGCTTCGGTAGGATCAGGGAGGGAACGAGTGGTTATTTTCGCCCGCCCAACGAAATCGGCACGGTCCTTGCAGTAACACTTTTCGCTCATTTCGTAACACCGCACCATGTCCTCCGCTCCTTTGTTCGAAAAACAACTCCACCATGCCGGCATGTGGTCCGGCGTGATTTCACGCGGCAAGATCCTGCGACTCACCGACCTCGAGGGCAGCGCGAACGTCGGCATGCTTCTCTACAACGCCGACCAGCTCACCGAGCGCTACAACATGCCCGACACGCTCAAGGGCCAACATATCTTCCACGTTCGCTCGCCCTACTGCCTCCACTCCGACATGGGCCGGGTTTTTGCATCTATCATCGCTGATTCTGCCGGGTGGCACGACACCGTTTGCGGCTGCTCCGACGCGAAGCTCGTCGCTCGAAAGTACGGCAACAAAAACTACCAGATCGCCCGAAACGAATTTTACCGCAATGGCCGCGACTGTTTCCTAATCGAACTCGCCAAGTGGGAGCTGGGCAAACGCGACCTCGTTCCGAACCTGAACCTGTTCTCCAAAATCATGGCAGATGATTCGGGCAAGCTGACCTTCGTCTCAGGCCACTCGAAAGCAGGCGGCTCCATCGATCTACGCTTCGAGATGAACACGCTCGTCGTGCTCAACACGTGCCAGCACCCGCTCGATCCCGATCCGGTTTACCGTCCGCGCCAGGTAAAGCTCGAAGTCTTTACCGCACCGGCGGTGGCCAAGGACGATCCCTGCCGCAATTCCCGTCCGGAAAACGCCCGCGCCTTCATCAACACGGAAAACTATTACGCGCTCAGCGCCTGATTTCCATGGCTACCCTCACCGAAAGCAAACTTTCCCCCGCCACCGCTGGATTTCGCAAAATCGTTCTCGCCGGTGACCACTTCTCCTGTGTCGTCAAAAAGGGCCAAATTCTCCGGCTCGTCGATCTCGAAGGAAATCAGGCTGCTGACACGTTGTTTTACGACGCGCACGAACCTTTAAACCGCTACAGCGCGTCCGACACGATTCGCCATCAGGGCGCATTGTATCTCACGACCGGCACGCAGCTGATGTCCACAGAAGGCGACGCCCTTCTCACGATCGTCGCCGACACTTGCGGACGGCACGACACGCTCGGCGGTGCCTGCTCCCGCGAGAGCAACACGATGCGCTACGCGCTGGAAAAAGAGTACATGCACGCGTGCCGCGACAGCTTCATCCGCGGAGCCCAGGAGATTGCTTGTTCCTGCCGTGAGTTTCGGCTCGAACGCCACGATTGGGGCAAGCGCGACATCACCTGCAACATCAACTTCTTCATGAACGTCCCCGTCACGCCTGACGGCCGACTGACGTTTGAAGACGGCGTCTCCGGCCCCGGCCGCTACGTCGAAATGCGCGCCGAACGCGACGTGATCTGTCTCATTTCGAACTGCCCGCAGCTCAACAATCCCTGCAACGCCTACCACCCGACTCCGATCGAAGTGATCATCTGGGACAACGAAGAGTAATCGAAGCTGGAACACGGGAACTCAGGAAAATGCCTCCGAGTCCCGCCTGCATGATCTCAGTATTAACCAACTTCCTTTTATAGCTAATCTCATCCGTTCCAGAGTTCCTGAGTTCCAGATTAAAGAACGTCTCTTTCATGTTTTCCAAAGTTCTCATCGCCAACCGCGGCGCCATTGCCTGCCGCATCGAGCGCACCTTGCGCAAAATGGGCATCAAATCCGTCGCCGTATACTCCGAAGCGGACGTTGGCTCTCTCCACGTCGCAAAGGCCGACGAGGCGGTATTGATCGGCCCCGCGCCCGCCGCCCAGAGCTACCTCGTGATCGAGAAGATCCTCGAAGTCGCGAAGCAGACGGGCGCTCAGGCGATACATCCTGGTTATGGTTTTCTTTCCGAAAATCCGGGTTTCGCCGAAGCCTGCGCCAACGCCGGCATCGTATTCATCGGTCCCAAGCCGGACCAAATGCGTCGCTTCGGGTTGAAACACACCGCTCGCGAAATCGCAGAGAAAGAAAACGTACCGCTTTTGCCGGGTACGGGCCTTTTAGCCGACGCGGCCACAGCGCTGCGCGAAGCCGAGCGCATCGGTTATCCGGTCATGCTCAAGAGCACTGCCGGTGGTGGTGGTATCGGCATGCAGCTTTGCTGGACTGCCGCTGAACTCGAGCCCGCCTTCGCCCGCGTCGATCGACTCAGCCGCGCCAATTTCAAAGAGAGCGGTCTCTTCCTTGAAAAATACGTCGAGCGCGCACGCCACATCGAGGTACAGATCTTCGGCGACGGCCGCGGGAACGTTGTCGCTCTCGGCGAACGCGAATGTTCCATTCAGCGCCGGAATCAAAAGATCATCGAGGAAACACCCGCACCGGGTTTGCCTGAGAGCGTCCGCGCCGAGCTTCTCGCTTGCGCGGAAAAACTCGGACGCGCCGCTGGCTACGAATCCGCCGGCACCGTGGAATTTGTTTTCGACGATGCCACCGACAAATTCTATTTTCTCGAGGTCAACACGCGCCTTCAGGTCGAGCACGGCGTGACGGAAGAGGTCACTGGCATCGATTTATTGGAATGGATGGTTCGGCAAGCCGCGGGTGAACTCGACCTTTCCGGTTTTCAACGCAAAACATCCGGCGCATCCATTCAGGTCCGACTCTACTCCGAAGATCCGGGCAAGAACTTCCAGCCTGCCACCGGCGTGCTCACCGAGTTTGTCGTACCACACAGCCTCCGCACTGAGACTTGGGTCGAGCGAGGCTCCGAGGTGAGTCCGTACTACGATCCGATGATCGCCAAGCTGATCGCTCGCGGCAGCACGCGCGAAGAGGCGCTCAACCGTCTCACGCAGGCTCTCGCCGAAACACGTGTAGCTGGCCTCGAGACCAACCTTCTCTACTTGCGTCAGATTCTAGTGTCGGATGGTTTCCGCGCCGGAAAAGTCACAACCCGGTATCTTGAGAAACTGCCGTACAGCGCGCCAACGATCGAAGTACTGGAAGGCGGAACCCAAACCACTGTGCAGGACTATCCCGGCCGCCTCGGTCATTGGGACGTCGGCGTACCGCCTTCCGGCCCGATGGATGCCCTCGCCTTTCGTCTGGCGAATCGCCTTGTCGACAACCCGGCTTCCGCGGCTGGCCTCGAAATCACCCTTTCTGGACCAACTCTTCGCTTCAACACCGACGCCGTCATCGCACTCACTGGCGCAACAACGTCCGCGACGCTCGACGACAAACCTGTTTCCTTCTGGCGTGCGTTTCGGGTTAGGCGCGGGCAGACACTCCGCGTCGGCACCATCGGCGGCCCGGGAATGCGCACCTACCTCGCCATTCGACACGGTTTTGACATTCCCGACTATCTTGGCAGCAAGAGCACGTTCACCCTCGGTCTGTTCGGCGGCCATGCTGGTCGCGCGCTGCGCACAGGGGATATTTTGCGCTTAAATTCCGGTTCGGTTTTTGGCGAAACCGTGGCATCGGCTCTCCGCAAATTGCCCACCGCGCTCGTCCCTGCGTATTCACGCGAATGGGACATCGCCGTTCTTTACGGCCCGCACGGAGCTCCCGATTTCTTCAAGGCCGAAGACATCGCCGATCTTTTCTCGGCCACCTACGAAGTCCACTTCAACTCCGCGCGCACCGGCGTTCGCCTGATCGGCCCAAAACCACGCTGGGCGCGGACAGATGGCGGTGAAGCCGGTCTGCATCCGTCTAACATTCACGATAACGCCTACGCGATCGGCGCGATCGATTTCACCGGCGATATGCCAATCATCCTTGGTCCTGACGGACCGAGCTGCGGCGGTTTCGTTTGCCCAGCAACGATCATCACCGCCGATTTGTGGAAAGCCGGTCAGCTCAAGCCCGGCGATAAAGTTAAATTTCATCCCGTCACTGGAGCCGAAGCCCGCCTGCGCGAAGCGGCCATGGAGGCTTCGATCGAAACGCTCGCGCCTGTTCGCGCTCCGAAATCTCAACTCTCAGATCGCAAATCCGATAATCCCACCGAGCCCGCCATCGTCCACACGATACCGGCGCGCGACGACGTACCTGCCGTTGTCTATCGCCGCTCGGGTGACAAGTATTTGCTGATCGAATACGGACCCGCCGTCCTCGATTTGGAACTTCGTTTCCGCGTTCACGCTTTGATGGATTGGCTGGTCGACAGCCACACGCCGGGCCTACTCGACCTCACGCCCGGAATTCGCTCGCTGCAGGTGCACTTCGACAGCCGCGTGCTCCCACTCGAGCGGTTGATGGAAACGCTCATCGACGCCGAGGTTCATCTCCCTGCGCTCGACGAAATGGAGGTGCCAACGCGCATCGTTCATCTGCCGCTGTCCTGGGAAGACGAGTCCACATTGCTCGCGATCCGCAAGTACATGCAGACGGTCCGCAAGGACGCGCCGTGGTGTCCGAGCAACATCGAATTTATTCGACGCATCAACGGCCTCGACTCCGTCGATGACGTAAAACGTATCGCTTTCGACGCGAACTACCTCGTGCTTGGCCTCGGCGACGTTTACCTCGGCGCGCCCGTAGCCACACCTGTCGACCCGCGTCATCGTCTCGTCACCACAAAATACAACCCCGCCCGCACGTGGACGCCCGAAAACGCGGTCGGCATCGGCGGCGCTTACCTCTGTGTCTATGGTATGGAAGGTCCCGGCGGCTATCAGTTCATCGGCCGCACCGTCCAGATGTGGAATCGCTGGCGTCAGACAACCGACTTCACTGGAGGTAAGCCTTGGTTGTTGCGCTTCTTCGATCAGATCAAATTCCACGAGGTCAGCGCCAAAGACCTCTTGAAATTTCGACAGGATTTCCCCCTTGGCCGCTACAAACTCAAGATCGAGCATGAGACGTTCCGCCTCCGCGACTATCGCAAATTCCTTCGCGAAAACGCCGGCTCGATCGCCGCTTTCAAGACCAACCAGCAGGCGTCCTTCGAAGCGGAGCGGCAGCGCTGGGAAGCCTCCGGCCAGCTCAATTTTTCAGCCGAAAGCGAAGCCGCCGGAAGCGCCACTGAACACGCCGAACTTCCGTCCGGCCACACCGCTGTTACCGCGCAAGTGCCCGGCAATGTTTGGAAGATCAATGTGAAGCCGGGCGATCGCATTACCCGCGATCAAGCGCTCGCGATCCTCGAGTCGATGAAGATGGAAATTTCCGTCTTTGCTACCAGCTCCGGTGAGGTCACGCAGGTTCTTTGCGCAGAAGGAAAACCCGTGCAGGCCGGCGATCCACTCGTGGTCGTCAAACCCTCCGCTTGAATGAAACCTTCGCCGATCACCGACACTCTGGAACGCCTGGATGCTCGCGGAAAAGATCCAGTCTGGATTTCCCGCCTGAGTCGCGAACGCGTCCTGAGCGCAGCGGCGGCTTCGACGAAACTGCCAGCATCTGCCGCGCTGCGCGGACTCACCTTCGCAATCAAAGACAACATCGATCTCGCAGGGGTGCCAACCACCGCGGCGTGTCCAGATTTCGCATACACGCCGTCGACTTCTGCGCCCGTTGTACAACGCCTCCTCGATGCCGGCGCCGTTCCGCTCGGGAAAACAAATCTTGATCAATTCGCCACCGGCTTGGTCGGTGTTCGTTCGCCGTACGGCGTGCCGACAAACCCTTACGGATCACAATACATCCCCGGTGGCTCCAGCTCCGGCTCAGCCGTGGCGGTGGCAGCTGGTTTATGCGACTTCTCACTCGGCACGGATACGGCCGGCTCGGGCCGCGTGCCCGCGGCTTTCAACAACCTCGTCGGCCTCAAACCCACACGTGGTCTGCTCAGCACACGTGGTGTCGTGCCGGCGTGCCGAACACTCGATTGTGTTTCAATTTTCACTCGCACGGTCGGCGACGCTGCCGATGTACTGTCGGTCACGGCCGCGTTCGATCCGGAAGATCCATTCAGCCGATCTGCGGTCTCGCCCGTCGTGGACGAGTCGTGGCCGCCCCGCATCGGCATTCCGCGTCCAGATCAGCTCGAATTCTTTGGCAACAAAGCCGCAGCCCAACTTTTCGCTACCGCTATCGCACGCTGGCGTGAACTCGGAGCAACGATTGTCGAAATTGATTTTGCACCTTTCCTTGCCGCGGCCCGCCTCCTTTACGAGGGACCTTGGGTCGCCGAACGCTACGCCGCGATCCGATCGTTTATCGAAAGCCGTCCGGGCGCATTGCACCCCGTCACTCGCAAAATCATCGGCGGAGCCGCCGAACTCACCGCTACCGCCGCTTTCGAAGCGACCTACAAACTCGCCGCCCTCCGCCGGCAATCGGAATCCGTCTGGTCCAAGGTCGACGCGATCCTCACTCCGACAGCGGGCACGATCTACACCGTCGCCGAAGTCGAAGCGGACCCGATCCGCCTCAACTCCAACCTGGGCTACTATACCAATTACCTCAACCTCCTCGACCTTTGCGCGGTGGCAGTCCCTGCAGGTTTTCTTCCGAACAAAATGCCTTGGGGCGTCACGCTCATAGCCCCCGCTTTCTGCGATGACCGCGTGCTTCGACTCGGCGCGAAATTTCTCGGCGAACCAACTCCGAGACGGGCGCTCTCGCCTTCCGGTCGTACCATCAAGCTCGCAGTCTGCGGAGCTCACCTCAGCGGACTTCCGCTGAACTGGCAGCTGGCGCAGCTGGGCGCGAAACTTGATCGTCTCACCGAAACCTCTCCCACCTACAAGCTCTTTGCACTGCCCGGCACGACTCCTCCCAAACCTGGCCTGGTTCGCGTTCTTGAGGGTGGCACCTCGATCGAAGTGGAAGTGTGGGACGTTCCCGAGGCCGGCTATGGACATTTTGTATCCAACATTCCCGCACCACTCGGCATCGGAACAATTACGCTCGCCGACGGCTCATCCGTGCAAAGTTTCCTCTGCGAAACCGCGGCTGTCGAAGGCGCTCGCGATATTTCAAGCCTGGGCGGCTGGAGAAAATTTCTCGCTCACGGCCAGTAAGCCAACCGTGCCGCTACTGCGATCCGCCGGTAGAAATACTATTCCACGGCTCGCCTAATTCACGCCGGCGAAATCAGGCATTGCCCGTGCGCCCGAACTGAGGCGTTGGGCTAGAATTCGGCATGGACATACTGACTAATCCACGCAGCCAGTTAATCGCCGGACTCGTCGTTGGAGCGGGTCTGATCGCACTGCTGATTCGATTGATCACTCGCCGCCTCTCCAGAAAGCATACCGAGCACGCCACACAAGACGATCATCTGAAACACGCCTTGCTGTGGGGCGGAGCCGGCCCCCTCACCTTGTTCGTGTGGATCGCAGCCGGTTGGGGCATCGCACATCTGGTGCTGACGAGCGAATGGGTCCCCGCCGAATGGCACTCTGCCGATCGTTTTGTTTGGAAAGCCGCCTTGATCTCGCTTCTTATACCTTTCGCTTGGTTTATCTCACGCGCGACGCGCGCGTTGGAACGATGGCTATCGCAGGCCGCGCAACGCACCCAAAGCCGGATCGACGACGTGGTTTTACCTCTGATCGGCACAGCCGTTCGCATGCTGTCGCCACTGCTTTTTTTGTTCCTGGCGGTACGTTTGCTTTCTCTTCCCACTGAGCTAGAGCCAGTCATCAACAAAGTCATCGCGATCACGCTGATTGTCGCTATCACGTGGATATTGCGTCGCGGCATCGTCTTGCTCGACGCCGCGCTGATCGGCACGCGTACGCCCAGAACACTGGAAGAACGCGCTGTGTTCACTCGGGTGCGAGTGATGCGGAAAATTGCGATCTCGATCGTGACGGTTTTCGCGGTCTCCGCAGTTCTGATGACCTTCGACGAAGTCCGCGACGTGGGCCGCAGCCTGTTGGCCTCGGCCGGCATCGCGGGCATTGTGATCGGCTTCGCCGCGCAGCGAAGCTTGGGCAACCTGTTCGCCGGCCTCCAAATCGCTCTCACGCAGCCGATGCGCATCGGCGACAACGTCATCGTCGAAGGCGATTTCGGCACGGTCGAAGAAATCACACTCACTTACGTGGTCGTCTGCACGTGGGATCAGCGCCGGATCATTCTCCCGATCAGTTATTTTATCGAGAAGCCCTTCCAAAATTGGACACGTGTGCCGAGCAATATGCTATCGCCAATGACGCTGCGTCTCGATTTCTCTTTTCCCGTTGCGGAACTGCGCGACTTTCTCCAAAAGGAAATCGCCAAATCGAGATTCTGGGACGGCAAGGTCTTCGGCGTTCAGGTCACCAATGCCGATCACACCAGCATGGAAATACGCGCGCTCGGGAGTGCGGCCGATTCCGGCGGCGCTTTCAACCTCCACTGCGAGTTGCGCGAAAAAGCTATCGCCTTCGTCCAAAAGAACTATCCCCAGTGCCTGCCGAAGATGAGACGCGAACAGCAGACGGTCGCCATCGAGGCGCCGCGAATTTCCGACGAAAAAATCCCGAAAGCCGAAAACGTCTAAAACCGGAGCTGACGAAATTTTCTACGTAGAAACGGTTTGTCTTAGGCCTCTAGCCGCGCAGCTCATCGCGCGGGCGTATCGATTCTTGAGAACAAACATCGCCTACGGTAAATTAGTTAACCTTCTCGCCAGGCACCATTCAGCGCCTCTAATAAGAAATATTCATAATTCGAGATTGATTCTGCACAACCAGTTGCCAGATTCCGCAAACCCTCGTTCCGCCCCGTCGTTTTTGCTGTTTCATGGCTCAACTCACCACCCTCGTTTCACCGTATTTCGAGATCCGCTGGCACGGCCGCGGCGGCCAAGGTGCCGTGACCGGCGCCAAGTCCCTCGCGGAAT
Source organism: Nibricoccus sp. (assembly GCA_047600805.1). Lineage (GTDB taxonomy): Bacteria > Verrucomicrobiota > Verrucomicrobiia > Opitutales > Opitutaceae > JADKHC01. The sequence continues at coordinate 452,140 of JASGKG010000001.1, read as the reverse complement.
GCGTGCAAGGCACCGGTCGCAACGTCGTGGCTTTTCCTGAGTACGGCCCGGAACGGCGCGGCGCTCCCGTGCGCGCCTTCAATCGTTTTAGCGACAAATACATCCGCATTCACACTCCAGTCACCACGCCGGACGTTGTCATCGTGATCGATGCAACGTTACTGGCCCTTCCGGCGATCAAAGATGGCGCGATGGAGCACACCGTATTTTTGGTGAACATCGAAAAGACGCCCGATCAGGTCCGCGAAATCCTTGGGCTTGAAAACCGGGTCGTCACCGTCGCCGCGAACAGCATTTCCCACAAGCTCTTCAAACGCGAAATCCCCAACTCCACGATGCTCGGCGCCTTCGCAAAGGTCGCGCCGCATATCATCGGCATCGAGCAACTGCGTCACGAGGCCAAGCACGTGTTTTCCGAACTGCTCGGCGCAGATTTGGTGGACAAGAACCTTCAAGCTATTCAGCAGGGCCACGATCTCTGCCACATCGGCTAACGAACCACATGAGCGCTCTAAAAAATTGGCAAGAGCTCCCCTACGGCGGAGTCATTTTGGAAGCGGGCAGCGCCGCTAAGTACGAAACAGGATCGTGGCGTACATGGAAACCGATCACCCACCGCGAACACTGTATTCATTGCCTGAGGTGCTGGGAATATTGCCCGGAAGACGCGATCATCTTGGAGGACGGTCGCGACTTGAACGGAGCGCCGCGAAAGTTCGTGAAAGAGGTCAACTATTTCCACTGCAAAGGTTGTGGCCTTTGTGTTCGGGAATGTCTGGTGAATAAGCAGGGCAAAGTGAAAGCCCTCGAATCAGTCCGCGACGAAGTTTGAGATGAGCACCTTAACCGCCGGAAAACCAAAAATCGTCCCGATCACGGGTGCAGGCGCGTGCGCGCAAGCGATGCGTCAGATCAACCCCGACGTCGTCGCCGCGTTTCCGATCACACCGTCGACCCAGATCGTCGAAGATTTTTCCACGTTTGTCGCTAACGGCCAGGTCGACACCGAATTCGTTACCGTCGAATCCGAGCACTCCGCGATGAGCGCGTGCATCGGCGCCAGCGCCGCTGGCGGACGGGTGATGACCGCAACCAGTTCGGCCGGCATGGCGTACATGTGGGAACTGTTGTACGTCGCCGCCTCGATGCGCCAACCGGTGCTGATGAGCCTCGTTAATCGCGCACTCACCGGCCCGATCAATATTCACTGCGACCACAGCGATTCGATGGGCGCACGCGACGCCGGCTGGATTCAACTTTACAGCGAGAACAACCAAGAAGCCTACGACAATCTCGTGATGGCGCCACGCATCGCCGAACACCCCGACGTTCGTCTGCCGCTCATGGTTTGTCAGGACGGCTTCATCATCAGCCACTCGATTCAGACGATGCAGATGGAGGACGACAAAGCTGTCCGTTCCTTCGTCGGTCCGCACAAGCCGTATCATAGCATTCTGGATACAGCACATCCGGTCACTTGGGGCGCACTCGACCTTCAAGATTATTACATCGAGCACAAACGATCCCAAGAAGAAGGCATGCGCGCTGCGCTCCGCGTGATCAAGGAAGTTTCCGACGACTTCGCAAAGACCTTCGGCCGCCAATACAGCCTTTTCGAAGAATATCGCCTCGACGACGCCGATATTGTGCTGGTCGCAATTAGTTCGGCCGCCGGTGAAATCAAAGAGGTCATCGACGAACTGCGCACGAAGGGCGAAAAAGTCGGCCTGCTGAAAATTCGCAGCTTCCGGCCGTTCCCCTACGCCGCGATCGCCCAAGCTCTGAGCAACGCAAAAATTGTCACGGTACTCGATCGCAGCGCCAGTTTCGGCGCCCACGGTCCGCTTTTCACGGAAATCACCACGGCGGTTTACAGCTACTCGAAGAACCGGCCGCTGCTGATGGGCCACACCTTCGGTTTGGGCGGGCGCGAACTGACGCTCCGTCACATCGAACACATTATCAGCGAAAGCCGCATCTGCCTCGACAAAGGCGAAGTGGGCAACCGCCAGGGTCTCTGGGTCAACGTGCGGGGGGACAAACTATGATCGAGAACGCAACCAATCTCGCCGAACTATCCCCCGAGACTCAACTCATGTGTGAGCGCCCCGGAACGTTTTCCGGCGGCCACCGCATGTGCGCGGGTTGTCCGACGGGCATCTTCACAAAGATACTCACGCGCGTTTCCGACGACTATGAAATCGTCGCCGGCAATGCAACGGGCTGCCTCGAAGTCGCGAGTTCAATCTTCCCCTACTCCAGTTGGCAAATTCCGTGGATTCACACCGCGTTCGAAAATGCCAGTGCTATGATGAGCGGTGTGGAGGCTTGCTACAAGTCGTTGGTTCGGCAAGGCAAGCTCCGCAAAAAGCTCAAGTTTGTCGTCATGGGCGGCGACGGCGGCACCTACGACATCGGCCTGCAATCGCTCTCTGGCGCGATGGAGCGCGGCCACGACCTGACTTATATTTGCTACGACAACGGCGCCTATATGAACACGGGCGTGCAGCGCTCGTCAGCCACACCGCTCGGTGCCGCCACCACGACAACGCCCGTCGGACGCGATTCGTACGGCCGCAAAGGCAATCGCAAGGATCTCACCAAGATCATGCTCGCGCATAATCTCGGCTACATTGCGCAAGCGAGCGTCCACGACATCGGCGATCTCTTCCGCAAAATGAAGAAGGCCATCGATCACGACGGCCCGTCGTTCATCAATTTGCTGAGCCCTTGCATTCCGGGTTGGAAGATTGACGCCGACATGGCGGTCGAAAGCGCGCGTCTCGGTGTCGATTGCAATTTCTGGCCGCTCTTCGAAGTTGAAAATGGCAAGTTTACTATCAACTACAAACCGGCGACGGTGAAACCCGCGTCTGAATGGGTAATGTCGCAAGGCCGTTTCAAGCACCTCAAAAAACACCCTGAGGTCATCGCTGCCTTTCAAGCCGAAATCGACAAAAACTGGGCTTGGCTATTAATGGAAGAAGCGCGGACAAAATAAGTGTCCGCCGACTGCTGATATTTGCAGAAGCGGACGAGATCGAGCGTCCGCGCGGTCTTCGAACCGCAGAGTTGGAATTTTGCCAAAAGTCTTAATGTTTTGGCTTATCTCCACTCCGCCATGAAACGTCTCCTCGCTTTCGTACTCCTTCTCGTTCCGGTCTTCGCCTGGTCGCAAAAACCCACGCCAGAAGATGAAAAAGCTCTTCTCGATACCGAATACGCCTGGTGCCAAGCCTACTTAAAGGGCGACGTCGACGCCCTCGCCCAAATCGAACACGACGGCTACGTCTTGATCGAGCCGAACGGTTCCACAACCAGCAAACAGGATGAAATCAAAAGCATCAAATCCGGCTCGGTTCGCTTCCACTCCCTAAGCAGCCACGAACTCTCCGTTCGAGTCTACGGCGACACCGGCATCATCACAGGCCGCACAGTCGTCAAGCTCGTCGAGGACAACGAGCCGATGGAAGGCATTTTCCAGTTCAGCGACACGTTCGTTCGGCAGGATGGCAGATGGAAAGTGGTTTTGGAGCAGGTAAATCGTCTCGCTCGCACAGCAAACTCATCTGTCGAGCCGATGCCGCGCGAGGGCGGCTGGGTGAAACGCCACGACGAGTTCGTAGAAATCGCGAAGAAAGGCGGCGTCGACGTTCTCTTCGTCGGCGATTCGATCACCGACTTTTGGCGCCAGCCGGAAAGAGGGCTCGCCGTTTGGGAGAAAAATTTCGCACCTTTGCACGCCGCCAATTTCGGTATCAGCGGGGATCGCACGCAGCACGTGCTATGGCGGCTGCGGAACGGCGAACTCGATGGCATCGATCCGCGAGCGGTTGTCCTCATGATCGGCACGAACAACACCGGTCTGGAACGCGATCGCCTCACCCCGCGCAACACCACCGCTGAAGTGATCGCCGGCGTGACCGCTATCGTGACGGAACTTCGCACAAAGCTTCCTCACGCAAAGATTCTGCTGCTCGCGATTTTCCCGCGTGGCGAACGAACGGATGATCTACAGCGGATTCAGATCGTCGAAATCAACGCCGCCCTCGCGAAATTACACGCCGGAAAGCAGGTGCATTACCTCGACATCGGGAAAAAGTTTTTAACAACCGACGGCACACTTTCGAAAGAGATCATGCCTGACTTCCTGCATCCCGGCACGAAAGGTTATGAAATCTGGGCCGACGCAATCCGCGACCCGCTCGCGCAGCTGCTAAAATAAAAATCCCAACTTCCTGCACAAGGAAAGCCGGGCGAGCTAAATGGTGGACCCTACTGGACTCGAACCAGTGACCTCTTCCATGTCAAGGAAACGCTCTAACCAACTGAGCTAAGGGTCCAAAATTGAGAGTCGTGGAGTAAGCACGACTGATATGGTACTTCGCAAGTAAAAATCTTCAGTCTTCCCGGGATAAAATTCTGGCCGCCTCGGCGCGGTCGGCCCCGATCTGGGCCTTCAACTCATCAAGATTCCCGAACTTTCTCTCTGCTCGTAAAAAGCGCAGCCATTCTACTTTAACGACGTCGCCCGAACCGAAGGGACAATCGTGGAGCAAATGTACCTCCAAGCGCGGTATGTCGCTGTTTTCCACCGTCGGGCGCAAACCGTAATTCGCGACACCGAATTTCGCGATCGATGCCTTCGATCCGCTCACGCGAACGGCATAGACGCCATAACGTGGACGCAGCTCGGGCTCCCAGGGAAGATTCAGCGTGGGAAAGCCGATTTTTTGCCCAAGATTTTTGCCCGGCTCGATTCGTCCTTCGGCAAAATAAGTGTAACCGAGCATCGCGTTCACTTCTTCAATCGCCCCGGCTTCCAAGCAAGCACGGATGCGCGTGCTGCTGATCGGTTCGCCGTTTTCCTGGATACGCGACGAGCTCACCACGTTGAGGCCGAGTTTCTTCGCTTCGGAGAGCAACATCGCCAGATCACCACGACGGCCTTTGCCAAATCGCCAGTTTTCGCCGACGTAAATCGTGTTCAGCTTTGGCAAATGCTTCTGCAGATGCGGCAGAAACTGCTCTGCTTCGATCTGGGCAAATTCTGTCGTGAACCGTTGGGAAATGACAACGTTCACACCGGCTTCGGCGAGGAGCCGCGACTTTATCTCCCGACTCACAATAAGCTTCGTCGCTTTTCCCGGCCGCATGATCGCACTCGGATGAGGCCAAAACGTAAAAACAGCAGCGATTCCGCCGGCCCGTCGCGCCGACTGTACGGCGGCATCGATCACCGCGCGATGGCCAAGATGAACGCCATCGAACATCCCGATCGCAAGATGCAGGGGTTTCGGCGGCAGGACCGCTTTTTCAACTCCGTCGAACTCCTGAAATGTGCGGTTCACAACGCGAAGCTCGGCACAGCCTCATGGACCGGCATGAGCCGCTTTTCGATTTCCGGAAGCGATAAAGCCTGAATCTCATCCAACGTCAGGCACTGCGAAATGGAAAATTTACCCGTCGCCGTGCGGCGCAAAGCCGAGAGATGCGCACCACAACCGAGCTTCGCACCTAAATCATGCGCGACTGTCCGCACGTAGGTTCCTTTGCTGCAGCGGAGCACAAAATCCAGTTCCGGCAGAGCCATGCGCGTCAGGTCAAAACTCGAGATACGCACAAACCGCGGCTCACGCTCCACCTCCTCGCCTTTTCGGGCCATCTTGTAGAGAGGAACACCGTCGATCTTGATCGCGGAATACATCGGGGGCGTCTGGTACTGATCTCCGACGAAACTTTTCATCGCCGTGCGCAGCTCGGCTTCCGAAAGCGGCGGCACTGGACGCGTCTCGAGCACTTCGCCCTCGGCATCCTGAGTGTTCGTGACTTGGCCCAGCTTGATGGTTCCGGTGTACTCCTTGTCCAAGCTCATCAGGTATTGCGAAACACGCGTGGCCTTGCCCACGAGCACGACGAGCACGCCCGTGGCCATCGGATCGAGGGTACCGGCGTGACCAATTCGCTTCATCTTCAACTTTCCGCGAAGGCGCGCGATCACGTCGTGCGAAGTGTGGTCGGTGGGCTTATCTACGAGAAGCACACCATCGAGTTCTTTTGGCGGAATAACCATCAGGCTGTGGGTTTTGAAACCTTCGCGATCTGCGCCTCCAGCGCAGCCATTAACCGCGGGCGAAATTCCGCGAGCGTTGCGTTTTTGAGGTTTAGGCCCGCCGCGCATGCATGGCCGCCACCGCCAAAAATCGCAGCCAATTGGTCCACGCGATAAACCGGCTCTTTGCTGCGAATGCTCGCCTTGATCGCTCCTGGACGCTCTTCGATCAACACGCCGATATCCACACCGTCGATGGCGCGGGCATAATCCACCAAACCTTCCGTATCTTCGGGAGACGTGCCCGTCTCCTCGAAAACTCCGTTCGGCAAGGTGCCGACGCAAACACGTCCGCCACACTCCATCTGAAACGACGCCAGAAAGCGCTGCACCAACTGGAGTTTGCCGGGAGATTCTCGCTCGTAAATTTCCGCGCCTGCATCCGCCGGGTTTGCACCTCTGGCGACTAGTTCGGCAGCCAGCATGAAGGTGCGGCGGGTCGTCGAGCTGAACCGGAACTGACCGGTATCGGTCATAATGCCGGCAAAAAGCGCCTGAGCTGTGCACTCGTCCAGTGGCAGGTTGTTGTCGAGAAACATTCCTGCGAGAATCTCGCACGTCGCGGCAGCGGCCACGTCGATAAAGTTCTCATCGCCAAAACCCGCATTCGAAATGTGATGATCGATGCTGGCAACGGGTTGCGGAAAACGCATTTTGACTTTTTCGCCGGCGCGGTCGTGGTCGGCGCAATCCGTGTAAACAGCAGCAAAATCCTCTTTAGGCACGGACGAGGCGGGCATGAAAACCATGTCCTTTGCCAAGAACTGAAGGCGTCGCGGAACAGGATCAGGATTCACGCAAACGACTTCATGTCCGAGCGCCTTGAACATACGCGCGAGGGCAACTTGAGAACCGATGCAATCGCCGTCCGGCCGCGCGTGGCCGATCACAGCAATCTTCTTCCCTGCCAATTTTACGAGCAGAGCGGCAAACCGCGCCGAGATATCTGGGAAAAACTTTTCCATTCCGGACTATTCCTGTTCTGTCTCTGGCGTTTCGTTTTGGCCCAATTCGTCGAGGGCTTGAAGAATGCGATTCCCACGAGCTGTAGACTTGTCGAGAGCGATCGTGAACCGAGGCATGTACTTCAAAACGATCCGACGACCCAGTTCGATCCGCAGATCGGGCAGCGTTGCGCGAAGCGACTTTAGTTTTTTCTCCACCATCTCGTCGTTCCCCACGATCGAGACGAACAAACGCGCATCGCGCAGATCCGGAGCCACGCGCACTTCGCTGATGGTGATCGCCACCGCCTCGCTCTGGTAACGGCGATGCAGAATATCACTCAGCTCGCGCTGAATCAGCTCGTTTACGCGGAGTGTACGGTTGGACATAGGAATCGAAAACTAGGACCGGCAGCTTATGACTCATGATATCGGCCACCATAAGTCATAACTAAACTACAGGGCGGCCCTGACCTTCTGAACTTCGAAACACTCGATGGTGTCGCCGACTTCGTAGCCGTTGAAATCGTCGAGTTTGATACCGCATTCCAAGCCGGCGCGAACTTCGTTGGCGTCGTCCTTGAACCGCTTGAGCGTGGCAACTTTGCCCTCGTAAAGGATTTCCTTGCCACGGCGAACGCGAGCGGAGGCATTGCGCGTGACCTTCCCCTCGGTGACGAGACAGCCCGCCACCAAACCCTTTGCCAGAGGGAACGTCGCGCGCACCTCGGCGCCGCCGAGCTTAACCTCCTTGAGGTCAGGATCGAGCAGATCGGCCATCATCTCGCGCACCTTGTCGCCAAGTTCGTAAATGATGTCGAACGTCTCGATGCGGACATTGTGGTGCTTGGCGAGCGGTGTAACCCCGTTCTCAAGCTTGGTATTGAAGCCGATAATGACCGAACCAGCGGCTCCCGCCATAAGAACATCGTTCTTGGTGACAAGACCCACGTCGGTGGAGACGATTTCGAGCGAGACCTTGTTGCTCTTGATGCCTTCGAGCACGTTGCGCACAGCCTCGGTGGAACCGAAAACGTCGGTCTTGATGATGACCTTGAGAACCTTCGCCTGTGTCGCCGCGATGTTGGCGAAAAGGCTCTCGACCGAGACTTCCTTGGGAGCAGCGGCCGTCGTGCTCGCCTCCTTCTTGAGGCGTTGTTGCTCTTCTTCGGCAAGATTTTCGGCTTCGCGAGCGTTCTTCACTGCCTTGAACGCAGCGCCGCTGTCCGGCGTGCCGGACCAGCCGATCACGCGAACCGGAGTCGCAGGGCCAGCTTCCTTCACGTTGGCGCCCTTATCGTCGAACATCGCGCGCACCTTGCACCAGTGAGCGCCGCAAACGAGAGCGTCGCCGACCTTCAATGTGCCGCGTTGCACGATCACGGTCGCTAAGGGACCGCGACCTACATCCACTTGCGATTCGATAATGAGACCGCTCGCTTCCGCCTTAGGGTTCGCCTTCAACTCCAAAACGTCGGCTTGGAGGAGAATCATTTCGATCAAATCCTGGATGCCGGTGCCTTTGACCGCCGAAACTGGAACCGTAATCGTTTCACCGCCCCAGTCTTCAGGAGCGATGTTGCGCTGTTGCATCTGCGCTTTCACCTGATCGAGGTTCGCGCCCTTCACGTCCATCTTGTTGACGGCGACGATCAGAGAAACTTTCGCGTTTTGCGCGTGCTTCAAAGCTTCGTCTGTCTGCGGCATGAAACCGTCGTCAGCCGCCACCACTAACACAGCAATATCGGTAACGCTGGCGCCGCGCGCGCGCATCTTTTGGAATGCGGCATGGCCCGGAGTGTCGAGGAAAGTGATCTTTCGGCCGTTGCTTTCGATCTGGTAAGCGCCGATATGCTGCGTGATGCCGCCAGCTTCACCGGCTGCGACATTCGCTTTGCGGATGGCGTCGAGCAGGGAGGTTTTGCCGTGGTCAACGTGGCCGAGGATACAGACGACCGGAGGACGCGGAGCGAGGTTCTTCGCCTCATCCTCTTCGGGCTTCTTCTTTTCCTTTTCCTTCGCCGCAGCTTGCTGGGCTGCAGCGTCACCGCGGTGCTTGATTTCGAGCAGGAAACCGTGCTTTTCAGCAACCTTTGTAGCAACCGCTTCCTCGATGTTTTGGTTCATCGAGGCGAAGATGCCCATCTCCATCAATTCGGAGATCAACTTGAAGGGTTTGAGCCCCAGAGCCGTCGCAAAGTCGCGAACCACGATCGGCGGTTTGAGGTGAATAATCTTGATGTCGCCTTCGACTGTCACGACCGGCGGCGTAGTCGGCCCGGAGGTGGGGATCGCCGGAACCGCCATTGGTGCTGAGACCGGTGCCGGAGCGGAAGGACGCGTTGGCACGGGCGGTGGCGCGACGGGACTCTTGGCGGGAATCGGAGCTGGAGCAGGCGGTGCGGAAACAACCGGCGCGGGCTTCGGCTGGGGAATCGCCGGCGGAACTGCTGGAGAAACCGGACGCGGTGCCAAAACGGGAACGGGCGCGACTGGACGAACCGGGGTCGGCGGTAAAGGCGCAGGACGACTCACTGGCTGAGGTGGCACAATGGGACGCGGTGCCGAAATAGGCGCCGGAGCGACTGGACGCGGCGGAATCGCCACAGGCGTGGGAGCCGCAGCTGCTGCGGCGGCTTTCGCAGCCTTGGCAGCTTCTTCCTTTTCCCGTGCAATATCTTGTACACTCTTCACCATCGCGCCAGCTGGCAGTCTGGTAGTGAAAGCCGGAGCTGCTTCGCTCGGCGTCTCGGGCTTTGGCTGAGCCACCGGTTCAGCCGGGGCTTCCGCTGGTGCGGGCGTCGCAGGAACCTTGTTCGCCAACTCCTGCACAAGCGCATCCGCCGAGATCGAGTCGATCGTGCTCGACACGCTCTTGACCGCGAAGTTGCGCTCCTTGAGCAGGGCCAACAATTGCTTGTTGTCCATTCCGATCTTCTTGGCGAGTTCGTGTATGCGGATACTCATTCAGGCGTGTGGCTATATTAGAGATGCGAAAAGGTTAGGTCGACGCTGGAGTTATTTGGTGACGCGGGTCATGATCTGCTGAGCCTCTTCTTCGGAGAACCCAGCTTCTGTGAGGTCGGCGGCTTCGACGGTTTCCAAAACGGAGACCGAGTTCATGCCGATGCCCACCAAGCGCTCGGCAATGCCCCGGTCGATCCCGAGAGCTTTGACCAATGCTTGAATGGCGGTTTCGCGCGGGTCGCTGGTTGTGGCCTTGAACTCCTCGATGTCGAGGCGCCAGCCAATCAAACGCGACGTCAAACGTGCATTCTGGCCCTTGCGGCCGATGGCGATGGCGAGGTTTTCCGTGTCGACCTTGAGCAGAATGCGATGGTTCTTCTCATCGATCAGGATCTCACGCGGCACCGCAGGCTTCAACGCCTCGATGACCATCTGCTTTGGATCTGGAAAATAGTTAATAATGTCGATCTTCTCACCGTTGAGTTCGCGAACGATCGTTTTCACACGTGCACCGCGAGCGCCGACGCAAGCGCCCACCGGATCGACTTTCGGATCGGTCGTAGTAACGGCGATTTTGGTGCGGTAACCTGGTTCGCGAGCGAAAGCCTCGATTTTAACGGTGCCGTCGGCGATTTCGGTGACTTCGACTTCAAAGAGGCGGCGCACGAACTTCGGACTGCCCCGGCTGAGAATGAGCTCCGGACCACGCGTCGAAGATTCGATCGCGAGAAGAAGGCAGCGAATGCGGTCGCCTGCCTGATATTCTTCACCGGGAACTTGCTCTTTGCCCGGCAGAACGGCTTCGGCTTTGCCCAAATCGATGAAAATATCACTGCGCTCTTTGCGGCGGACTGTGCCCGTAACGATGTTGCCGACCATGTCCTTGAAGTCGTCGTAAATGCGATCCTTCTCGAACTGGCGAAGGCGTTGCATCACGGCCTGACGAGCGGTTTGAGCGGCGATGCGGCCGAGCGTCGAAGGGTCTAGTTCTTTTTCGACGATCTCACCGATCACTGCGCCGGGCTTGATTGCCTGGGCTTTTTCCAAATGAACTTCGATTTTCGGATTACTAACCGAATCCACGACCTTCAACAGCGACCAAGCTTTGAGCTGACCGTTCTTGGGGTTGATCTCGATCTTCAGCTCCTGTCCCGAATTCACACCTTTTAGGGCGGCAGTCTTGATGGCATTCACAATCGCGGCGATCATGTCGGCGCGACCGATGCCCTTCTCCTTCTCCATGTACTCGAGGACGGATAATATTTCGCTGCTCATAAATAGGCTTGGGTGATGTGGAAAAAAAAAGCGGGCCGGAGGCCCACTTTTGGAAAGTGAACGTTGTGTGAGTCTGGCAAAATAGCTTTTGGCCAGAAGCGTTGTCAAGCCCCGCGCCCAGTAGAATCTGCCTCTGATTGGCGCAACTGATCGGCAGCAACAAGCCAGCCTAGCAGACCTTGCAAAATTCCGTGGCTCAACGGCCGCTGCCGGTCAACAACGCCGAGTTCACGCAAGAGACCCCTGAACTTCTCCGGCACATCTCCGGCAGGCCAAGCAAACCACCACCCGCCTAGATTCGCGCCGCCATTGCGAGCTGCCAAGAGTGGCAAAAAACCGTCGCAAATAAGGGTGTTCAGTCGTGGTCCTGAAATGGCCGTCGTCACGAGAGCAGAAAACTCCTGAAGCTGTACCGGCAGCTGGTGAGACTTGCGGAAGCTGCCCGTCAGAATCGCATCGGAGATGCCGGCGGGCGAAAAACGCTGGGGAAAATGCGTCAATTGATCGGGCCAATTCGGATTTCCGCCTACCCATGCGGCGTATTGGCGAAGCCTCACACGCGGATGATTCGCGGGGCGAATCGCCTGCAATGACCACCGCTCTCGGAACTGCTCGAAGACTTCCGCGGGCCAGTTTTCGCGGGACGATTCTGCCTGCCAACGTTCCAACGGCAAACTCCCAGCCACAGCAAGCATAGGCGCTCGGTTGTACCCGTAGCCCAGAATCTCCAGCGCGGTGTGATGACACGCGTTTTCCCAGCCCAGGCGTTCAATCCTGATTTTCGCATAACGCACTTTGCCGTCCCATCTTTTCTGCGCGTGTTGGGTTAATTGCGCGTGGAGTTCTTCAGGAGAGAGACGCGTGAGTTTCTCGTGAGCTTTCGCCAACGGATGATCCGCCAACCGTTCAACGGCATCGTCGGCGGCGTATTCCTCCAAATCGTGATTCAAAAGAGGAAGCAGCACCAAAAGCGGAATGTCACGTTCCCCGGCGCCGAGGGTCGTTTGTTCCGGTTCGGGAAAAAGCACGACGTGCAAAACAACCCGATCATACGCGCTATCCGACGCATGATGGTGCAGAAACCAGTCGCGTTCGTGGAGATGGATTTCCACGTCGCCAGTGATAAGTTCCGCGCCGATTTGGAGCCGAGCGTCTTTAAAGTCGGGCCCACCCAAGCGATTCCAGCGGCCCGGAAAGAGAATTCGCACTTTTCGTCCGTCCCTGCAGATCGCCCGGCTTTCATCAAAATCACAGCGCGACCAGATGCGCTGGAGCAGCAGTTCAGAAAATGAAAAGGGGCCATACAACCCCTGTATCTCCGCGACCGAGGGAATCCCTTCCGCTCTTTTATTCATTTCGTTTCCAACTCCGTTCGTTCTCCCGCATTCTCGTTTTCAATTGCTGTTCTTGCCTAGCTGAAGCGCGCCGCACCCAAGCATCAAGCTCGGAAGAGGAGATCCACGTTGCACCGACGGCCTCGGCCGTGGAACGTTCAGCCTGATCATCCGTCGCAACGACACACGCGGACGGATCAACCGCTTTCGCGACCAGCCGCTCGATCACGTCGTCAGCCGTCGTACCTGAAGGAGTGTAAACATGGGAGAACGTCAGTGCGCTGTCCGGTCGTTCCACAACGAGCTCATCACCACGTCCGTCAAAAACGATGGTCAGGCGAATTTCCTCTGCGTCGTGAATCACCCCGAGAAGCAGCGATAAACGTGCGCGCGCCGCATCACGATCACGCGTCAGCAACGCGCGTGTTTCAGCCCACGCGTGTAGGATGTTCGCGCCATCAACGAGAAGGTGTTTTTCGTAACCCACCGAAACCAAATTGCGACGCCCAGCGTCTCTGTGCAATCGGTAAGCAGCCGCCCCTCATGAATATTAAAAAACACGTGAGAAACTCCTTGTTCTCGCCCCAGTCAGCTCACAAGTTTGCGTTCGGGAGCGTAAAAGCTATAGCTTTGGTCGTCATCCTTCGACACGTACCTTAACCACACAATAGAGGCCATGCCGCGCATCGTAATTATAGAAGATCAGGTGATGTTCAGATCGGCCCTCACCGCTATGATACAAGCGAAGCCGAACGTGTCAGTGATCGGCGGCTTCACGTCCGGCGCCGCGTTTGTGGAAGCGCTCCCCTCTCTCGGCAAGATTGACCTGATTCTCTTGGACATCCAGCTGCCTGGAGAAGACGGCATCACGCTGGCCGGAAAATTTCGGGAGTTGCTGCCGGAAACCAAGGTCGTGCTGCTTTCTTCAGTCAAAGAAGACTATCTGCTTCACAAAGCTCTCCAGTCCGGCGCCGATGGCTACGTGCACAAGGACGACTCGTCGGAAGCATTGATGGGCGCGATCGACACGGTGATGCAGGGCGGCTGCTATTTCGGCTACACCGTCCAGCAGCTTCGGCGGCAAATGGGGCACAATCCGGAGAGCTTTAACAAAATACTCACCGACAAAGAACAAGAGGTGCTTGAATTGCTCGGCCAAGGATTGAGCAACGAGGAGGCTGCGCCCTTGCTGGCGCTCAGCCCGGATACGATCCAGACGCATCGGCGCAACATCATGCGCAAGCTGAACCTCCACAGCGCTCTTCAGCTGCAATCCTACGCGTTAAAACGCGGATTTACGTCTGTGACTGAGCTTCGTTAGTCCGCTGGTGCCGCTTGAGCGCCGCCGCCAAAGACTTGGCGACGCTATCCATCTCCTCCCGGCAAATCGTACGAACTTTTTCGATTTCGCTTTCCAACGCCCCGTCGCGCAAACGGCTTTCGAGAAGGCGCAGTTGATCGCTCAGCACATTTGCCTCAACCAATAGCGTGGCGCTAATGAGTTTGTGAGCGGCGTTCGCGGCGGGAGTGCACTCGCGATCCTCGAGCATGCGATCGATGTTCGCCCATTCGTTTTCGATCTTTTGAATAAAATCGGGAAGAATAACTTCCAGAGGCCCCAGCCTCGAGAGTTGTTGCACCGAAACCGCAACTGAAGGCTCGTAGGCGCTCACGACGGGTTTGGCTCCCGTGCGGTGTTTAGCGGCCCAACCTTGAATCGCCGCCTCGAGTTTCTCGACCGTAATAGGCTTGCTGATAAAGCCCCCCATGCCGGCGGCGACGCACTCTTCTTCCTTTTCGCGCGTGGAGTAAGCCGTGACGGCAAAGATTGGCGGCTTCGGCTCTTCGCAGTTCGCCAGAATTTCCTTGGTCAGCGAGCCGCCGTCGGTGTCAGGCAGCATGAGGTCTGTGAGTATCAAGTCATAACCATTCTGCCGAGACAATTGAAGGGCGGTTTTTCCGTCGCAGGCCCAATCCACCTTGTAGCCAAGTTTTGCGAGAATATTCCCGAGGACCAGCCGGTTGTAGTCTTCGTCCTCGATTGCGAGCGCTCTGGCGTGAAGATTCCTCGGGATCGCCGTGTCCTCCTCTTGCTTCCGGTGAACACGCGCGACTTCGAACGGGACGGTGACTTGGAACACCGTGAGCCCATTTGCGCTCGTGACACCCACAGTGCCGCCCATCGCCTCGGCGAACTTTTTACAAATCGACAAACCGAGGCCGCTGCCACCGATGCGGCCGCGTTTCGCGTACTCACCACGCGTGAAAGTCTCGAACAGGGTGGCCTGTTCATGCGGGGGAATGTCGGGACCCGAGTTCTTAACCGCCACGGTGACGCGGCAATGTTGCGGGCCTTCGCTGAGAACATAAACGTCGACGGTCGCTGCCTGAGGAACGCCGTACTTCAACGCGTTGGTGAAATAGTTGACGAGGATTTGCGCGAATTTTCCTTGGTCACCGGTAACCGCCGGCCTTAACCCAGCCCAAGAAGCGAGTTCGATGCGGTCTCCCGTCAGGTCGATCGCCGAAATAGTGCTGTTGATGCATTCAGCGAGATCGAACGTATCCGGATGCAGCGTGATCTTGCCGGCTTCGATCTTTGAAAAATCCAGCACGTCGTCCACCGTGGTGCGCAACTGCTCCGCACACCGATGCAACGTGGTGAGGTAATATTTTTCCCGCGAGCCGAGTTTCGCCTCCTGCAGAATTTTGATGATCCCGATTACACCATTCATCGGGTTGCGGATCTCATGGCTCATCGCAGCGAGGAACTCGGATTTCGCTGCGTTGGCTTTGGCGAGCTCTTGCGTGCGTTCGACGATCTTTTGTTCAAGTTCGCGGTTGCGCGCAGTGATCTGACGCGTCCTGAGTTTGACTGCCGCATAGAAGAAAAAGCTTCCTGCCGCCGCGAACAGAGTAATGCCTGCATACGAGAGGTACCAAGGCAGCAGACGGTGCACTTGAAAAGTCGCTGCAGGTCCCGCTTCACCGAGGTGACGCACACGAATCTGCAAAGTATAGTCGCCCGTTGGCAGATTACTCCTGGTGATTGGATCGCCGTATTTGTGGAGCGTCCATTCGTCTTCCGCAGGCAAAAGCCGGGATTCAAATTGTGGAGGCTCCAGCAAGCCCCAGACGTGAGTCTTAAAGCGCACCGAGATTTGCTGCTCGGAGTTCTTCAATTGCAGCTTTCGCTGGCCCGCTGGGAGCACGCGGCTCGTTTTCGAGGTGGGGTCGCGAACGACAATTTCAGCCTCTGGTAACGTAAAATCCGGGCCCGACAATTTGGTGGTATCCGCATGGATTACCCCCGTTTCACTGCCGATCCAGAGATCGCTTCCGGAACGGTAGATTAAAGAGATATTTTTGAACCTGCGGAGCCCAGGAATATTGCGGCGCTTCCACACGAGGCCATCCCCTTCGTTGCCGATTATGCCCACCCTAAGATTGTCTTCGTTTCTTCCTGCAACCCAAGCTGGCCCTTCGGTATTTTCTGTCGCCAGAGCATTCGCGACATTTTCAGACCCGCGTACTTTCTGGTCTCCTTTTACAGATACAAAGCCGGTGTCACTAAACAACGCAAGCGGTTGGCCTTCGTGAAGCGTGAGTCGTCCCCTTCGACGAGCCGAAAACTGAATCGCCCCCCGTTGGAGATCCTGGTCGATCATCAAAATCTCACCTCTGCCGGTAAAAACCCACATGCGGCCCTTTCCATCTAGCACATAGTTTGGCAGCCCGCCTGCCACTTCATAGACCGCGCGCTCACCCGTTTTGGGATCCCAGCGAAAACCGCCCCGGGCGACCGAACTTAATCCTGCCGAACCATAGAGCATTGGGTTCGGCCCGTTGCCCCCCACGATCGAGGCAACTTTCAAGCCTCCGCCGATATCCACCTCCGAGAACTGATGCCCTCCGAAATCTGCGACGAACAGCTTTTCCATGGATAAGGCGTAAACCTTGCCCCCGACGCGGGCCCAAGCAGCTCGAAGGAGTTCCGGCAGTTCGATTTTCTTTCCATCAGTGAGTAGAAATGCCGACTGGACATGGCTGACGTAGAGGTTGTTGCTGTCGCCCAAAATACTGCGAGCTTCACTCGGAAGCGGGATCCAATTCGCCAAATCAGCCCTGTAAACAAAGCTGATTCCCTCATCTGTGGCGACCCACAAACCGTTGGCACGGCTCGGCGTAATAGCGTTACAAATATCCGATGCCAGCCCTTGAGACTTTGAAATTTGTTCAACGGCGCCATCCAATCCGATCGCAAAAACACCTCCGGCGCGTGTGCAAATATAGACATGCTCGCCAGAACAGATCGTGCTCGAATTGAGCTGCGCCCTCATCAACTCACCTTGATCTGTATAAAAGCATCTCACCTCCCCCGTTTCTAAATTCCGGGCGTAGAGATTCCTGCCGGCGCCTACGATTACAGAGTCCCCGATCCGTCCGAGCGGCGATATACTTTGTTTCTCCTCGCCAATAGAGGCCATCTTCGCCTCCTCACAAGCACCGTTCTTCCACCAATATAGTTTAGAATCAGCATTCGCACCCCGCCTGACATAGACCACATCATCCACGAGGTACGCTCGAAGACGAGAATCGTTAGGAAGGTCGGTAATGCCAGGATCCGCTTTCGTCTTCAACGAAAGCTGGATCACATTTCGCTGTCCAACGATAATGATATTATCTCCGACGTGAAATATGCTTGATATAACGCCGTAGTTTCCTTCTCCCAGCCTCGGCGTGACGTTTGTGTATATATATTCTCCATTGGAGTCCTTTTCAAAGAAACCTATCTCATTCACGCCACCTGCCCAAATCCGATTACCTTCTTCGCAGAGGCTGTGTATTTCTGAAGAATTGCCCATGCGCGCCTGCGTCCAGTTAGCGCCGTCGAAAATCAGCAAACGATCAGCTCCGGCAAAGAGCATTCCATCGCGATTTTCCAATAAACACCAAACTTTCGCGGAGGTGCCTATATCATCAGAATTATAATTCTTTATAAGCGGAGTGACGCCCTCCGAGATTTTACCCAACGAAAGCAGCGGGAACGTAAAAACGGCGCAAATAAGGCAGGAAAGCTGTAAAATCCCTCGTAAAACTAAACGACAGCTACCTACAGCGAGGTATGCCCCGTACCTATTTTAGGTAAACGTGCTGCTCTAAACTGAGAAGAATACAGTGTAGACATAGAGCGTTATGAAAAACCTAGCTCGTTTCATCCTCGCCTGCTTCGCAGCTCAGCTGCTTTTCGTTGGGATCGCTCAAGCCTCCATCACCTCCTCGACCGAAAAAGCGGCCACCTGCTTGACTCCGGGCGACGACGACAATCCGCCAGAAAGTTTCTAAGCCTTCCCGCGAATTGATGCCACACCTCCGATCATGCTGAACTTCGCGACGCTTAAATACCGTCGCGCTCTCGCCGACTGGGGCGGGCCTATCGCGAGGATCGTCTCCACGCCGGTTTCGATCTATGGCCGTAGTCTTTATCAAGCCGACGCCTTTCTCGCACCAGGACTCGCACCACGCAAGCCCCAGTTTAAAGAAGAACCGAGGGCGGACGGCACCGGGGCTGCCGAATCCGCCTCAGTAGCACGAAACATGGCCGTTTCCGAGGCCCTCGAACGTTGGGCTTTTCATACGGAAAGCGAAGGTCCAAATGCCGCCCGCTACGGCTTTAATGAAGACCACACGTGCAACGGAATGGCCGCGTTCCCAGGTGTTTTTAAGCACCAAGCCCAAAAGCGGGCTCACCTTGAGGCTTTGGAACAGTTGTCCGTCGTTGCTTGGTGGAGCGGACACATCGACGCTTCTCCGGTAAGCTCATCCCTTCCAGGGATTGAGACGCTGCGGCTTCACCACCCGGCCGATTTCGGCGAGGTGGTAATCGTCTACCGCAAATCAAGGTCCGGACACGTAAGCTACGGTTACGCCGCGGGCCAAACGGTTCCCGGCGCTACGACAAGAGCCGTCGTCGAACTGGCCCGAAACGAATTTATCATCACTTACCACAAGATCTGCGGACGCCGCCCGGTGGAGGATCATTTGGAGCGCCGTTGTCTTTATTTTGCGGGCCCGGAGGGTCACCAGGAGTTTCTTGATCGAGTTGCACAAGGTCCGACTAAACAATCTCCCTCTTGGACGCCGCTGTTCGACGGCGAGATTCGCGGGCCGTGGTCAAGATATGCGACCGTCTGGCGGACTGCGCTCAAGATGCCGACGCTCGATTTTTTAAACCCGAAGCTGAACTTCTTTTACTGGTAGAGCGGTTGTCACTCACCGACCTGCGGCGGATTATCGAGCCGGGCCCCAGTGGGACGTAAAAGGGTAATAAATAAACAGCGGGCGGCCCACGACATCCTTACGGGGAACGGGCCCCCAGTAACGGCTATCCCAACTGCTAAACGAATTATCGCCTAGCGCAACAAAGCCGTCCTTGGGAACAGTCCAGATGGAACCTGAATCCAGGGCTCCTTTGTTTTGATAGCCTTTGTATTTTCCGCGCTTGTGCGCGTTGGCCTCGAAAGCTGCCGCCCCTTGTATCGGGAAACCGTTTCGGTACAAGACCGGCTCGCGAATCTCGAGCTTGTCGCCCGGAACGCCAGCGAGGCGCTTGATGTAGTACTGGTCCGCCCCGATGCCGGAAATCTGCCCCGTGCGAAACACGAACCCATCGCCAGGAGTAGGAGCAACAAAGTGATAACTGAAGCGGTCGACAAAAAGCTGATCGCCCGTGAGAATGTCGAATGACAGGAATTTTTGTCCCTGGGTGATAGTTTTATTCAACTCCACCCAGCGGTAGTCATAGTCGCCGCGGCCGGATCGCCGGGCAAGATCGGCCAACTCGTCACCGGAGACGCCGAGCGCTTCCTGAAAAGCCTGATCAAACTCGTTGAAATCCTCCGGGACCTCTACGCGCACAGGTTCTTGCCCAACATAAAAGGTGTACTCACGGACGGTGGCGGGAAAAACTCCCCAGCTCTTGCCAGGCTTCCGTTGAAAATATAGGCGTCCGCCAGAGTTAACTGACACCTGAACGATCACTTTTCCCGAATCACGAGCAATGACATCCTTGTGAACCGCCCCAAACGCGAGAAACCGCAATGTCTTTCCCAACGGTCCGGGGATCTGATCCTCGGTTTTGTACACGTACGGCGTCATGCCGTTATACGTCGGCCACATCGAGTTCGTCGGAATCTTGAACGGCTGAACGAAGTACGTGCGAATACCGAGCACCACGATCGCAGCGACAAGGAAAAACTCCACGTACTCTTGCAGCGTCGATTTCGGATAGATCCGCCCGCCCGTGCGGCGCATCACGCCTTCAAGTGCTTCAATCCCCAGCTTCAACTTAGCAGCATTATCCCGCTCCTTAAGCAAAATACGGAGAGAGACCATCTGGGACTGCAACTCCGCCGCCAGAACCTCTGGAATCACATCACGCCGGTAGTGGTAAACTTTCTCAGCAAGCTCTAACCAATTCTTAGCGTTAGCCCGCATTTTACCTTCGACTGAAAACCAAGACATCAACCAGCCCACAAAAAGACGGGCTTTCGTGCTTCGTTGTGATGAATTTGCCAAAGGTAACTCCGTTGCGGGTTAGTTGTTTTTCAAAACCTTTATGAACGCGTCGGGTGGAATCGAAACTTTTCCGATCAGCTTCATCTTCTTTTTGCCTTCCTTTTGCTTGTCGAGGAGCTTGCGCTTACGGGAAATGTCACCGCCGTAGCACTTCGCGGTCACGTCTTTTCGCATTTCGCGCACGTTGTCGCGGGCAATGACCTTGCCACCGATCGCCGCCTGAATCGCGACCTTAAACATCTGCGGCGGGATGATGTCTGCCAACTTTTCACAAAGCTCGCGGCCTTTCCCTTCAGCTTTCTCCCGGTGGACGATGCTCGCGAAAGCATCGACCGGATCGCCGTTGATCAAAATGTCCATCTTTACGAGGTCGGATGGCTGGTAGGCACCGAGTTCGTAATCCATCGAACCATAACCATGCGTGATCGACTTCAGGCGGTCGTTGAAATCGACGAGGATTTCGTTGAGCGGCAGCACGCAGCGCATCATGACGCGCGTGGCGTCGAGCGTGTCGGTGTGCTCGCATACGCCACGCTTTTCCATGATCAACGCCAGAATGTCGCCCATCGAATCGTTTGGAATATGGATCGATGCATTGATCGTCGGCTCACAGATTTCGATGATCGTGCCTGGATCTGGCAAGTTGATTGGGTTGTCGACTTCGAAGTGATCAGTGCCACCCTGGATTTTGACTTTGTAGACGACGCTCGGATATGTGGAAATAATCTCGACGTCGTGCTCGCGACGAATGCGCTCCTGGATAATTTCCATGTGGAGCAGGCCGAGGAAACCGCAGCGGAAACCAAAGCCCAGCGCGACCGAACTTTCCGATTGATACAAAAAGGCCGAGTCGTTCAGGCGCAGGCGTCCGAGCGCCGCTTTCAATTTTTCGTAATCGGACGATTCGAGCGGATACAGGCCGCAGAAAACCATCGGGCGCACTTCCTTGTAACCGGGGAGCATGTCCTTGGCGGGATTGCGCGAGAGCGTGAGCGTGTCGCCGATTTTTATCTCGGAGGTGTCTTTGATGTTGGAGACCACGTAGCCGACGTCGCCCTCCCCGAGTTCTTCGACCTTCTGCATCTTGGGCGTGAAAATCCCGACTTCCTTGATTTCGGATTTCTGGCCGTTGCTCATGAGGAGCATCATGTCGCCCGCTTTGACCGATCCGGAGAACACGCGGGCGTAAGTGATCACGCCGCGATAGGAGTCGTAGAGGGAATCAAAAACCAACGTGCGCACCTGCGGGTAATCGCGCCAGCGTGGCGACGGGATGCGTGTGACAACCGCTTCGAGAATATCCTGGATGCCGATGCCGGCCTTGCCGCTCGCGAGAATCGCCTCGTCGTGCGGAATGGTTAGAATATCCTCCATCTGTTTTAGGCAGAGATCGAGGTTAGCAGACGGCAGGTCGATCTTGTTGATCACCGGGATAATCTTCAGGTGCTGCGACGCCGCCAAATGATAGTTCGCGACCGTCTGCGCTTCGACACCTTGAGCCGCATCGATGAGGAGCACGGCGCCTTCACACGCGGCGAGACTGCGCGAAACTTCGTACGAGAAGTCCACGTGTCCCGGCGTGTCCATCAGGTTGAGTTTGAACCGGCGGCCGTCTTTGGCCGTGTAGTTCATCGTCACCGGATGGCTCTTGATGGTGATGCCGCGCTCCTTTTCCAGGTCCATCGCGTCGAGGTGCTGGTCGGTGAGGACGCGCTGTTCAACCGTGTTTGTGTATTCGAGCAGGCGGTCGGAAAGCGTCGTCTTGCCGTGATCGACGTGGGCAATAATGCAAAAATTTCTGGTCAGGAGTTCTTCCATACAAGGGCCCGCCGAGGTTCATCGCCTCGGCGGGTGCTAACAGTTCAAAAGGTGCTACGGTGTGGGCTTACGGCCCGGTTTCAAGCGGTGGTGTCGGAATACTCGGCCATCGACTTAACGACCCAAGTCTTGTCGGTGCGGCGAGCGAGGCCGGCGAGAACGCCGCCCATGCCGAGTTCAAGGAATTCCGTTGCTCCCGCAGCGACGGCGCTGCGCATGCAGTCTTCCCAGAGAACGGAGGAAACCACCTGCTTCACAAGCGCGGCGCGGATATCGTCGGGATTCGAAACGGCTTTGCCGGTCGTATTTGTGAAGACGGTAAACTTCGGGGCGTTAAACTTCACGGTTTCGAGGAACTTCGCAAAAGCGTCGCGAGCCGGAACCATCAAGCGGCTGTGGTAAGCACCAGCGACATTGAGCGCCATCGCCTTCTTGATGCCGCGAGCTTTTGCCGCTTCGACAGCAGCTTCGATTTTGGCTTTTTCGCCGGAGATGATGATTTGTCCGGGAGCGTTGAAATTAGCGGCTTCGACGTCGAATTCCTGGCAAAGCGCGGCGACAGTGCTCCGTTCTTCACCGACGATGGCAGCCATGCCGCCGACCGTCGCTTCGCACGCAACCTGCATGAGGCGACCGCGTTCAGCGACGACCTTTAAACCCGTCGAAAAATCGAAAACGCCAGCGGCGGTAAGCGCCGTGACTTCGCCCAAGCTCAGTCCAAGCGCAAAGCTCACAGGGGGCAATTTTCCTTGCTCCTTCAACACGGCGTGCAGCGCGAGGCCATGCACGAATAGAGCCGGCTGGCAGACTTTCGTCTGAGTCAGCTCAGCATCCGGTCCTTCGAACGAAATCTTGGTCAAGTCCCAGCCGAGCACGCCATTAGCCTCATCGTAGAGGGCGCGGGCGGCCGCGGAATTTTCGTACAACGATTTGCCCATGCCGACTTTTTGGGCGCCTTGACCGGCGAATAGAAGTGCGAGTGCCATAAGATGAAACGAACACTCGTAAGGGGCACGGCCGACGAGGCCAAGCCCTAAAACCGGCGCAGTTGCGGGAAGTATTTTCGATCGTCGACCACGGGGGCGGTAGGCGGTGGGGTTGAAGCTGGTGGCTTCGGGGAAACGGCCGGTTTAGTCGGTTTCTTGCTCGCCACGTCAGCGGGAGAATCCATCGGCGCCAAAGCGCGTCCGTCGGAGTAGCGTGGCGCTTCCGCACGACGTAGTTGCCCAGCTTGTGGAGTCGTCTGAGCCGGGCTACTGAACGCCTCGGCGTCTTCGATGTACGGATTCCGGGGGAGCGGCATGATCGGCGCCACAGGTGAGGGAACCTGCGTTTGAACATCGGCAGGTTGAGCATCGCGGCGGCTGCCCTTTTCGGCTTTGGACACATCTCGCGGCCCGAAAGTTGTCGGACCGCTGGTCGTCGGCCGCAAGAGTTCCAAGTCTCGCGGGCTCAGCCATTGCTCAATTAATTTCGCGAAAGGATCGGGCGCAGCGGGAGTTTTTGAGTCGTCTAAGAGTCGCCGTGACGAGACGTTATCGCGCGCCCGCTGCTGGGTTTTCTCCAGCTCGGCCCGATCCAACGCATCCTGCAGCCACGTAGGCGACGGAGCGGCATTCTCTTTAGATTCAGGTTTAGCGGCGCCCGGAAAATCGAAGCTCGGAGGCGCCGCGGAGCCCAGCGCAGGTTTTGGGAGCAGGTCGCGCGAGCGTTCCATCGCCGGTAAATCTCGCAGATCTCGTCGCGCTTCTTCCAAAGCGGACGTCGTCGAGGACGCATTCGGTTTTTCCGCTGTCTGTCCATACGACGACGAACACAGCGCGAATAAAACGACGATGAAAAGTTTTCGGTTCACAGGGCTGCGCGGATGAAACCGCGCTACGCCGTAATGAAAATCCCTTTTAGGTTCATGTCCAGCGCCTGCGGATTCGGAGAGAAACGCAGCGCGTCGGCTTTGCTGATGAGACCAGCCTTAACCAGTCGATAGAGATCTTTGTTAAACGAGTACGTCCGCGAGTCGCCCGTGCTCTCCAGCAAGCTCTGGATTTTCTCGAACTTACCTTCGAGAATCAGTGTTCTGATCGTGGCGTCTGCGTTGAGAATTTCCGTGGCCGGCATACGTCCGCCGCCTTCGAGCGCCGGGATGAGGCGCTGGCAAATAATGCCACAGAGCGAACCTGAAATTTGGCGGCGTGCACTTTGTTGTTGTTCAGGCGGGAAAAATTCGAAGAGGCGCGTCAGCGATTGCGCAACGGTCGCCGCGTGCATCGTCGACAAAACCAAGTGGCCGGTCTCGGCCGCCGCGATAGCCGTTTCGAAAGTTTCCCGATCGCGCATTTCACCGATCAGAATGATGTCGGGATTTTGACGGAGCACCGAACGAATCGCCGTCGCAAAGTCCGGGACGTCGAGGCCAATCTCGCGTTGGTTGAAGACGGATTTGTCGTCTTGGAACGTGTACTCAATCGGGTCTTCGATCGTCACGATGTGGCGGTCGTGGTTGTGGTTCACCCAGTCCAGGATCGCCGCCATCGTGGAGCTTTTGCCCGCGCCGGTCGCGCCACAGATGAGGAGAATACCGTCCTTCGCCTTTGCGAGGTTGAGGATCGGCTCTTCGTCCAAGTTAAGATCCTTGAAGCTCGGCACCCGGCTCTTCACGTGACGGAACACCACGCTGACGGTACCACGTTGGTGAAAGGCGTTTACACGGAAACGGCCGATATTCTCTGCGGTGTAAGCAAAGTCGATTTGGCCCTGCGTCTCCCATTGCTGTTTAAAAATGCGCGGTACGTGGTCGTCCACAAACGCTTGAGCTTCAGTGCCTGCGATCGGGTCCATGTCGACCGGTTTCAACCGACCGGAAAGACGCACATACCCAGGCTTGTTTGACTTCACTACGACGTCGCTCGCGCCGCTCTCGACCGCCAGTTTCAGAAGATCATTAAAGATTTCAGTATGTAAGGACATGGAGGGATACAGGGTAAAAAACCTTGCGCCTTTGGTAAATAGGACTGGTTTCATGTGCAAGGTATCTTCCTGTAAACGCTCCATGAAACTACGCCCGCTCACCGGTGCCATCACCGCCCTCATTACGCCGTTTAAGCATGGTTCTGTCGCCTACGACGACCTTCGCAACCTCGTGCAGGGGCAGATAAAAGCGGGAATTCACGGCCTGGTGCCCGTCGGCACGACCGGCGAATCACCCACTCTGTCCTACGATGAGCACATGGAGGTCATCCGCTGCGTAATCGAGGTCTCGCGCGGTCGCGTGCCTGTAATCGCAGGAACGGGTTCAAACTCCACGCACGAGGCGATCGAACTGACGAAGCTTTCCCACGACGCCGGTGCAGATGCGATGTTGATCGTGGCGCCTTACTATAACAAGCCGAGCCAAGCTGGCCTTTTCCGTCATTTCTCCGAACTCGCCGAAACCACCGACAAGCCGATCATCCTCTACTCGATTCCTGGCCGTTGCGGCATCGAGATTAGCGTGCCGGTCATCGAAAGCCTTCGTGCGAAGTATCCGCACGTCCGCTACATCAAGGAAGCCGGCGGGTCTGTCGATCGCGTCGACCAGCTCAAGCAAGCGATGGGCAAAGACATCACGGTGCTCTGCGGCGACGACAGCCTCACCCTGCCATTTATGTCGGTCGGGGCCGAGGGCGTGATCAGTGTCGCCTCGAATCTTTTCCCCAAGGAAGTCGCTCAGCTCACCGAACTCGCGCTCGCTGACGAATTCGCAAAGGCCGCCAAGATCCACCGCAAGCTCTACCCGGTTTTCAAGACGCTGTTCATCGAGCCGAATCCGGTTCCGATCAAGACCGCGCTCGCCCACGCCGGTCGCATTGCTTCTGACGAAGTCCGCTCGCCGCTTTGCGAAATGACCAAGGCCAATCGCGAAACCTTGCTCGCCAGTCTCGCGAGCCTCGGACTCTAAACATCATGCCGCTCCAAATCGCACTCGTCGGGGCCAAGGGCCGCATGGGCCAGGCCATCTCAGCCGCCGCGCCTGCTACCGGCGCCGTCATTGCGTGGCCGATGGATCAAGGTGACGACCTCGCCACCGGTATTCAAAAAGCGGATGCTGTCATCGACTTCAGTTTTCACAAAGCCACCGCCGAGGTCATCCGCCTCTGCATCGCAGCCAAGAGGCCACTCGTTATCGGTACAACCGGTCACTCTGCTGACGAAAAAGCCGCTCTCCTCAAGGAAGCCGCCAAGATGCCGTGCGTCTGGTCCGGTAACTATTCCGTAGGGGTAAATCTTCTTTTCGCGCTAACGCGGCACGCCACGCAGGTTCTCGGCGCCGACTACGACGTCGAAGTCGTGGAGATGCATCACCGCTTTAAAAAAGACGCGCCCAGTGGCACGGCAGCACGACTCCTCGAAATCATCCTTGAGGAACGCAAGCTCTCCAAAGACGCACTTCGGCACGGCCGCGAAGGCATCACCGGCGAACGCCAGCCCACGGAAGTCGGCATTCACGCGTTACGCGGTGGTGACGTCATTGGCGACCACACCGTGATGTTCGCCGCCCTCGGCGAGCGCGTGGAGCTCACGCACAAGGCGTCCGATCGCAATATTTTCGCCCGCGGCTCACTCCGCGCCGCGCACTGGTTGGTCGGCCGATCGCCTGGCGTTTACGACATGCAAGACGTGCTGGGGCTGAAATAATTCTTAGACAACCAATGATCACCTCCATCCAAGGCACGCTGACGGAATCGACACCGCTGCGCGCGATTGTCGAAGTCAATGGGTTCGGCTACGAGGTGAACATTCCTGTCACGACGGCCGAAAAACTTCCGCCCAACGGCACGGTTGTTAAACTTCATACGCTCGTCATTTATCGCGAAGATTCACAAACGCTCTACGGATTCGCCACGCCTGCCGACCGCGATTTTTTTAGGCTCATGATCGAGCACGTCACAGGGATCGGACCGAAAAGCGCTCTCACGATCATGAGCAAGCTGTCGCTCACCTCGCTCGAGGCCGCGATTCGCAGCGGTGACGTCGCCACGCTCTCGAAGTGCCCCGGCATCGGCAAAAAAACGGCCGAACGCCTCGTCATAGAGCTCCGCGCCAAAGTCGGCGCCACCGGAAGCGTTGCCACCGCCGACCTCGGTACGGATGCGAAATCCGACGCGCAGCCCGCTGTCGATTCACGTCTGCGCGATGCTATTCTTGCGCTCACCGCGCTCGGCTACAAAGCAGCCGATGCGGACACCGCCATCCGTCGTGCTGTGCTTGCGCTCGATCCAAAAGCCACGACCGAGGAGCTAATAAAAAAGGCGCTCAGTTGAGCGCCCGTAAAAGCTAAACGAAGGTTCGTGCGGTTCAGTTGCCCTTCTGCACGCCGAAGGCGACCATCTCGGTATCAGACCCGGACTGCTGCTCGGGTTGCTGGCTTTTGAGGAAAGTCGCCGCAGGTTGATGAATGCGGTTGTTCGCCTCGGCCATCAGCTCTTCGGCGCTCACCGGACGCATCGGCGCCAACTCCACTTTTTTCATCCAAGCGAAATCGAGCTTATCCTGCTCGCTGAGCTGCTGGTCGTTGGTCGAAACCACTTTCACAGGTACAAACTGCCTCACTGGAACAACCGAATAGTAGAGCTTGCGCATCTCACGCGTGCTCGGATCGGCTGGCGGAATCGCCACGTTCTGAACCGCGGCCGGTGCAGGAGCAGGCTCGGAAACGGCAACGGCGCTACCGGAAGCGGGACGCGAAATTTCCTGGCGCGCGCCCGGTGTCGGCGCTTGCCGAACCAGCATCACCGCCACACAGGCGGCCACAGCAGCGACGCCAGTCGCGTAAACGCCACGGCGCCACCAATAGCTCCGCTCATTCGGGAAAGCGACGACCTTACGGTCCGCGTCAGCCAAAGCGCGCGAGAGCTTCGAGGTTGCAGGTGCCGACTGGCGCTCCTGCTCGAAGAGCTGCGCACACCCCTTTTGCATGCGACAATACTGCTGATACGTACGGCGACGAGAGGGGTTTCGCTGCAGTTCGGTCTCAAGCTCGGTAGCTTCGGCCGCTGTCAGCTGCTGGTCGACGTAGAGGTTAAGCAGCTCTATGAATCGTGACTCTTTCATTTAAATTCGTCTCCTAACTTCGCGCGGAGCGCTTCACGAGCCCTGGCGATGCGGCTTTTGACGGTGCCAACCGATATGTTTAAAATCGCAGCGATTTCTTCGTACGACAGGTTTTTAACGTTCCTTAAGATCAAAATCTCGCGGTGTTTCGCACCCAACCTCTCCATCCCGACCGCAATCCGGTCGACGAGTTCCTGCGTGACCGTCGCATCTTCGGGCGTTTCAAGTTCGGCAGAGTAAACTTCAGAGAGCGGCGTCTCGTTGTCTTCGCTGACGGGCTGGTCGAATGAAATGGTTTTATCCCGACGGCGACGCCACCAGTACCAGTACCGGTTGCGAGCCAGATTTGTCGCGATCTGGTAAAGCCAGGTCGAGAAGGCCGCGTCGCCACGAAAATTGGTCAGACCGCGGTGTGCTCGGATGAACGCATCTTGGGTAACCTCCTCCGCATCTTGTTGGTTGCGCAAAAGTTGATGCACCATCGCGTAGATGCGATCCCAGTAGCGCGACACCATTTCATTGAAAGCCGCTTGATCGCCGTTTTTGAAACGGTCGACCAGTAGGCGGTCCATGGCCACTTCCTGTGCTTTCGTTGACATACGATCAACGGAAGTTTGATGGGTGTACTTTTCGATTGTTCCCACTTTTTAGGGTTAATCTGTCAGTTATGCTTTATACACCGGACGGCCCGGAAAGTTCTGCGATGCTCAACTCACGCAGCCCCACTCGGCCAGAACAAACTGTAACCGATTTCAACACTTCGTTCGAAAAAATCCTTGCAATAACCGGCGAGTGAAACGTATTCACCACACCCTTTCGGTTGGTCGCTGGGTTGGTAGCTCAATGGTAGAGCAGCGTCCTTTTAAGTCGTTGGTTCGGGGTTCGAATCCCCGCCAACCCACCACCGAAGCTTTTGTGGGGGAAGAACAAGGAGACATTCTAAGGCTCTTCAGCGGAGATCGAAGCGTAAACCACGCCTAACAAATTCTCGCGGGTAACCAGCTCGTGATCTCCGGATTCGTTGTTGAGCCCCTGAACGTCCCAGCCTTTGGCCGTTTTCTTAATAACTTGGTGGACGACTTGATGCCCCTTTCGATTCATGTAGGCCACGGTCATACCCGGTTTTAACTCCTCGAAAGCAATTTTGGTAATCACGATCATGGTGTTGTCGCCATAAACCGGCTGCATCGACCCGCCCGACCCGGCCGCAGAGACACGCCCGTCGCCCATCTGAGCGACCTTTTCGGCATCTTTCCACGCTTGTACGCGGCTGAGATCTGAGGACGGGACGAGCTTCTGGGTCCCTGCGGGTGTCGGTTTCGACGGCGCCGTGGGCACAGCATCGGTGGGAGCCGCTGGGGTGGCGGCAGGCGGCGCCTCTGCCGCTGGAGGCGGAGGTGTATCGGCAGCCTGCAATGCCGCGATGACAATCCCTGAGATGATCAGCGGCCTAAAGCAGCGAGCTGTGAGAGAACGCATTGGGTAAACAGTTTCACCATCGGACAGCCTAGCAGGGAACTAAACGCGATATCGTAAAAACATTGTAAATAACCCTTAACCTTCATCCATGAACGAGTTTTCACTCAATTGCTGGGGTGTTTCCGCCGAAATCCTTGGGAACTGAGGCCCCCGAAATATGAAACGACTCGTCATCATTGAAGACCAAACCGCGATCCGCGAAATGTTGGTTGAGATCCTCCGCGCCGACACGAACTACCTGCTCGTCGGCGAGAGCGGCGACGGCCAAAGCGCCTATAATCTCTGCTTGGAGACAAAGCCGGACGTGATCGTGCTCGATGCCAAGCTTCCCGGCCTCAACGGCGTGGACCTCCTTCGCCGTCTAGGAAAACAATTTAAAAACCTCCGCGTCCTCGTTTTCTCCGGTCACGAAAATCCCGTCCTTGTGCGAGAGATGCTTGAAGCCGGGGCTCACGGTTTTGTCGAAAAAACGGCCGGCTTGATCGAATTTAAAAAGGGCCTCGAAACTGTCGCCAACGGCGGCACCTATTTCGGCCCTGCCGTGGCTGCACTCCTGCGCAACGTCGTGGCCAATCCGCAGGCCAGCAACACCGCCGATTTTCTCACCGATCGCGAACGCGAAATCCTCCAACTCGTGGCCGAAAGCCACAGCACCAAGGAAATCGCCTCCAAGCTCGGCATTAGCGTAAAAACGGTCGATAACCATCGCACCAACCTAATGCGCAAGCTCAACCTCCACGACGTAGCCAGCCTCACCCGCTACGCTTTGGAAGTTGGCCTGATCGAACCAAAGAAAATGGTCTAAACGACCTGCTCGCGTTACGGCCCGCCTTCACGTCGCGGAAATCGCGATGAGCCGCGCTCTCCGACTGCCGTCGGCGCCTCGTCGACTCCTTGTTCCGTCGATCCAGGTCGAAATCCGGTTTCGGTCGCGACCGCACACCGTTCTTCCGCAGCGATCGCCATCTCTTCCTCTCTGCTCCGAGTCCTTTGCCATCCAAGGAATGACAAACTCGGCTGGCGCGAACGGCGCCACATAACCAACGCACACCTGGAAGTTTGTCACTTAATGGATGACATAACTCTTCACTAGGTCTAGCGCGACGGTTCGTTCTCCGGGAGAGCTTGAGCGGCGGGGGTGAAGGTTTCCAGTGCTTCCCGGTAACGGTCGGCGGCGACAGCGATCACGCGGGCATCACTCGCGATTGTACCTGTCAAATGGGTGCGTAAGAGAAGCTGATCAGCTCGCGCCGCCGCGCATATTTTCGCGACGTCGCCCTCCGGGCCGGCGTGTCTTCCAGGCGAAAGAAACTGAAGCGCCACGATCACGTCTCCGCGGTCGAAGGGCGGTTTGCGCAGCCGCTCGGCCAGAAGCGGATCGTTAAACGCGTACTCTGGCCCCGGACGCTTTTCCATCGAAGCCACCGCTACGCCGAACACAGAATCCGCCAGCAACTGCGCGAGTTGCGCTCCCAAGTGATCGCGAACCGCCGTTACCGCCTTTTGCGGACTTCCGTGATCGACGAGCACGACTCTCGGCTGCCAGAGCCCTCGCTCCGCAATCACGCGGTGCACTGAAGCGCCAAGTGCCTCGGCGATACGCGTATCCGGCCGGTCACAATCGACCAACCATTGCGCGAGACGAAGTCGGGATTCTGGAAATTTTTTGGAAATCGACGCTACTCGCTCCGGCACATATTCGGTCAACGCACCGCTTGGCCCAAAAAACAGCGGCAACAACACGATCTCCGCCGTAGGGTGAGATTCCAAATATTCATTGAGCGCCGGTTCCAAAAGTTGCGCCGGTTGGCCGCCGAGTTGCGCGGGATCGATCGCACTTGAATGCAAAAGCGAAACCGCCCGGACCTCCGTGCCCAGAATCGCGGCGAGCTCCGACGCCGTGCGCCGAAGGCTAAGCGTGGCGGCCGGACGCAGCGATCCGTTATCGAAAAGGAAACAGATCGGGAGCTTACGCTGGGAAAAGGAGTCCATTTGCGTGGATAAATGACTTGCCGACCCAAACCCATTGATCAATAAGGTCAACCTACTGACTCATTTCTCATGAACCTCTCCAAGCAACTTTGCCTCGTCCTCGCCTGCACGCTGGTAGTCTTTACCGGCTGCTTAAAGAAGCCCCAGCGCCCCACCCCCGATCAGACGATGGGAGCGGGGAGCAATACTCTTGTGGGCGGGCCTAGCAGCGATTTCCAAAATCCCGCTGATGCAATCCCTGTTCGCGACCCTAACGGCGTATACGAAGAAGGAGACAAGATTTTCAATCTGCTGAAGCCGGTCATGTTCGATTTCGACAAATCGAGCATCAAGGAAAGCGAGCGCGCGAAACTCCAGGCGGCTAAAGAATACCTTGCCCAACATCCAGAACAGCGACTCCTGATCGAAGGTCATTGCGACTGGCGCGGTACCGCTGAATACAACCTCGGGCTAGGTGACCGTCGTGCCAACGCTGCCAAGAGCTATCTCGTGAAGATCGGAGTACCTGCAGACAAGGTCGAGGTGCTTTCGAAAGGCGCACTCGAAGCTAAGGAAAAGGGCACAGGCGAAGAGATGGCGCACGACCGCCGCGACGAACTCATCGTCCTGAAAAAGTAAGCTCTTACAATTTCTCTCACAAAGCCCCGCAGCAATCCGGGGCTTTTTTGTTTTCACAGTTCAAAACCCAAACCATTTCAAAGACGCTCTAGACAGAATGAACAAAATGAACCGAATGAAACGAGGATCTCCGGATTCTATTCATTCGGTTAATTCTGTCGAAAAAATCTGAAGATAGATCGCAACGTTCAAAGGAAGGAGCGTGTGATCCGGCTCGGCAGAGACGTTTCGCCGTAACAGAAAAGCCTCAGTCGCTGTGCGTTCGATTTACCGCTTCGCGAGCGATTCCAATATCTGCTCGGAGGCTTGGATGCCTTTGGCCATCACGTTTAGATCAAAGCTTTCGTTCGGTGCGTGGAGATTATCTTCCGGCAGGAACAGTCCGAAGAGCAGCGAGTCGAGTCCGAGCACGCGTTTGATGTCAGCGATGATCGGCACGCTGCCGCCTTCGCGCAGATAAAGCGGTGGCTTGCCGAAGACGCCTGCGATTGCCTTGTCAGCGGCGCGAAACGCATTGGCGAGCACGGGCGATTGATCTTTCGGGGTGTTCGAGCGATCGGGCGGCACCACGACGTACGGCACGCCTTGGTGTTGATCGACGATTTCGAACGTCACATCCTTCGGCATGCGCTCGCGCACCGTTTTGTAGAGCAGCTCGCGGATTTTCTCCGGCTTCTGGTTCGGCACGAGCCGGCAGCTGATTTTAACGAACGCCTTGCTAGGAATAACCGTCTTGGTCCCCTCGCCTTGGTAACCGCCGCCGATGCCGTTGAACTCAAGCGTCGGCAGGAAGCGCGTCGCCTCAAAGGGTGTGTAGCCTTTCGTGGTGTGAAAGGCCGGGATGCCAAGAAATTCGCGGTACTGTTCCTCGCTTTGGCCGAGCTTGGCGAGTTCCTCGCGTTCCCACGGTTCAACTTCGAGCACGTCGTCGTAAAAGCCCGGCACGTTCACACGGCCATCGGGCGTGTGCAGCGAAGCGCAAAGCTCGGCGATCGCTTGTATCGGATTGCGCAATACGCCGCCGTGCAGTCCTGAATGCAGATCCATCTTTGATCCCGTCGCGATCACGTCGAAAAGGACGAGTCCGCGCAGTCCACAGGTGATAACGACTTGGTCGGGTCGCGGAATGCCGGTGTCGGAGAGATAAACGAAATCCGCCTTCAGCTGGTCTTTGTACTTTTCGAGAAAAGGTAGAAAGCTCGGGCTGCCGGTCTCCTCTTCGCCTTCGATCATGAAGGTGATGCGCAGCGGCAGATCGGGTCGGCGCTCGAGCAAGCGCCCCACCGCCGCGATGTGCGTCATGAGCGGGCCTTTGTTGTCCGCCGTGCCGCGTCCGTAGATGCGATGTCCGCGCACTTGCGGGTCAAACGGCGCCGTCTGCCAGAGATTGAGCGGATCGGCCGGCTGCACGTCGTAGTGCCCGTAGATGATCACGTGCGGCCACTCTGGTTTGCCACCGCGATGGGCGAGGATGATCGGATGCAGCTCGGTTTTGACAATCTCGGTGGAGAAGCCGATCGAGGTCAGCAGGCCGGCCACGAATTCACGGGCGCCTTTCATGCCAGCGGTAGCTGACGGATCGGCGGAGATGCTGGGATGACGAACGAATTCCTTTAGCTTTTCGACCGGATCAAACATGCCCGCAACGTGCCCTAAAACCGCTCGACCGGCTAGTCGGAAAAGCAGCTATTGATAACGAGTTTTGCTTGCCTCGTAGAGCGACATGTATTGCGGCGCGAGCGCTTGCAGGTTCTTAATCCGCGTCTCGTCAGACGGATGCGTGGAAAGCCACTCGGGCGGCTTAGCGCCGCGATTGGCCGCGCTCATGCGTTGCCAAAAAGTGACCGCCGCACGCGGATCGTAACCCGCACCAGCCGCAAAACGCAGCCCGATGCTATCGGCCTCCGACTCGTGCGTGCGCGAAAACGGTAGAATGATTAAACCGGTCGTACCCACACCGTACGCTGCCAAGACCATATTCCGTTTTGCCGGGTCGACATCCTTCGCTTCCATTGCGAGGGCCGCAATGATGCCTGCACCCGCCACCGCGTAGTTTTGCGACGTGCGTTCCGCGCCGTGCCGCGAAGTAACGTGCGCGATCTCATGGCCCATCACGCAGGCGAGCTCGTCGTCGGATTTCGCGAGCTTCAGCAAGCCGGTGTACACGCCGACTTTGCCGCCGGGAAGCGCGAAAGCGTTGATTTGATCCGACTCGAAAACGACAAATTCCCATTGGGCGTTGTCGAGTTCGCGCCCGACCGACTGCGCGATACGTTCGCCGACTCGCCGCACCCGCGCATTAAACTCCGGATCCTGGGAAATTTTCTCCTGCTTTTTAATCTCCTCGAACGAAGCCAAACCCATTTTCGACTCCTGATCCGGCGAAACAAGCATCAGCTGCTTGCGGCCGGTTTCAGGAACGGTCGAACACGCTCCAACGATCAAAACGCCAGCAGCAAGCAACCCGTTAAACAACGACAGGAATTTGCGCGATGAAGCCATAATCGCGCAACCGACCCGTGCGTCGCGGAAAAGTTCGCCGATCGGGAAATTCTCAATGTTTGAAGTGGCGAATTCCCGTAAAGACCATCGCCATGCCGCGTTCGTCGGCGGCCTTGATGACTTCTTCGTCGCGCACCGAGCCGCCCGGCTGAATGGCCGAAGTCGCTCCCGCGTCGGCGGCGGCGATCAAGCCATCGGCAAAGGGGAAAAGCGCTTCGCTGACGACCACCGAGCCTTTGAGATCGAGCTTGGCCTCACCGGCTTTCCAAACGGCAATGCGCGAACTGTCGACGCGCGCCATCTGGCCGGCGCCAACGCCGAGCGTTTGTTCGCCGCGGCAATACACGATGGCATTCGACTTCACATGCTTGCAGACGCGCCAGCCGAACATCATCGAAGCCCATTCCTCTTCTGTGGGCTGACGCTTCGTGACGACTTTGAAGTCCGCGCGCTTGCCGAGAATTGTGTTGCGATCCTGAACCAATACGCCACCGACAACCGAGCGCACATCGAGCAGCGAATCGGCGCCAATGCCGGCCTTCGCGACCATCAGGCGAAGATTCTTTTTCTTCGCGAAAATCGCCAGGGCCTCGTCGCTGAAACGCGGGGCGATGATCACCTCGGTGAAGATCTCGCTGATGGTTTTGGCAAGCGCCGCTTCGAGTGTGCGATTGACGATGATGATGCCGCCGAACGGAGCCTGACGATCCGTGGCGAACGCTTTTTCCCAGGCGGCTTCGAGCGTGTCGGCCGAAGCAACGCCGCAGGGATTCGTGTGCTTGAGGATGGCGAGCGTGGGCTTCTCGAATTCGCCGATGAGGTACGTGGCCGAAGTGATATCGAGAATATTGTTATAGCTGAGCTCCTTGCCTTGGAGCTGTTGGAAATGTTCGTGAAACGAACCGTACAGCGCGGCTTTCTGGTGGGGATTTTCGCCGTAGCGCAGCGACTGCGCTTTCTTGTAGGAAACGGAAAAGTTTTCCGGGAAGCCGGAGAGTGCACCGAGGTCGGGCTCGTTTCGCTGCGACTCGAGATATTTAGCGATCGCGGTGTCGTAGCTTCCGGTGCGCTGGAAAACTTTTAGCGCGAGCTTGCGGCGGAGAGCTGGGAGCTGCTCGGGCTTTTCGAAAGCGGCGAGCACGTTGTTGTAGTCGGCCGGGTCGCAAACGACCGTGACGCTCTCGTGATTTTTCGCAGCGCTGCGCAGCATCGAAGGGCCGCCTATGTCGATATTCTCGATCGCTTCCTCGAAATGGACGGTCGGCTTGGCGACGGTTTGCTCGAACGGGTAAAGGTTGACCACCACCAAATCAATAAGGGCGATGCCGTGCTCTTTGGCGGCAGCGAGATGATCGGCTTTGTCGCGGCGGCAAAGAAGACCGCCGTGGATTTTCGGGTGAAGCGTCTTCACGCGCCCTTCCATCATCTCAGGGAAACCGGTGTGCTGGCTCACCTCGGTGACCGGCAAGCCCTTTTCGGCCAGGAGCTTGGCGGTGCCGCCGGTGGAGAGGATGCGGTAACCGAAACGCTTCACGAGGGCGGTCGCGAATTCGACCAAGCCGGCTTTGTCGCTGACGGAGAGGAGGGCGAGCTTTTCCATATTGAAGGCGTTAACGTCAAAAAGGTTCATGCGCGGCGCAAGTCTAAGAACAAAAGGGCTGATGTTTAATCCGACCTCCACGAGGGAAATGGCGACGAACCGCGCAAAATACAACGCCACGAGAAAACCGTCGTCACCGTACCTAAGCAAAACGTTGCCTTGGTAGGTTAGGGTTATACCATCAGCCATGAAACTCTCACGACGCTCTCGTGGTTGGTTAGTGGCCCTCGCGGCTCTTTTGGGGCTCTACGCCGTTGTCGGATTTTTTGTACTCCCGCCAATCGTCAAAGCGCAGGCCGAAAAACGGCTCTCCGCAGAACTCGGTCGCACCGTTCACCTCGGGAAAGTGCGCATGAACCCGTTCGCGCTTTCCGTTACGCTGGAGAATTTCGATATTCTGGAAAAAGACGCACGCGGCTCGTTAGTCGGCTGGAAGCGGCTGTATGTGAATGTCAGCGCCCTCGCCTCTCTCACCGGCGACTGGGTCGTGGGCGATATTGAACTCGATGGTTTTCACGCCGCAGTCGCGATCAATGCGGACAACACCTTCAACTTTTCCGATCTGCTCGCGAAATTTACCGCACTTCCCAAAACCCCAACCACCGCTGCTGCGAAGCCGCCTCGTCCCGTTCGCGTAGACCGCCTGGCCGTCAGGCAAGCTCGCGTGGATTTCAGCGACCGCTCGCGCCGACAACCGTTCGCGACCGTTGTCGGACCGCTCACGTTTACGTTGACTCAATTTCGCACAGCAGGTGCACGCGGTGCGCCCTATCATTTTGAAGCCGTGACAGAAGCCGGCGAAAAGTTTGCCTGGACCGGTACGCTCGCCGCCGACCCGATCGAATCGAAAGGCTCGTTCGAAATTGCGAATGTCATTCTGAAAAAATACACACCGTATTTTGAGGACCGCGTGCGCGCCGATCTCACCGACGGCAAGCTTTCTCTCAGCGGTCGCTACGAGGCGCGTCTCGTTGGCAACGAGCGCACGATGAAACTCAACGACGGCCGCATGCAGCTCCGCGATTTGAAGTTGGTCGAACGTGAAGGCGCCCAATCCGCCGTGGAACTCGGCTCGTTTGAGGTCGACGGTATTCAGGCTGACGCAACAGCCCTCAAAGCCTCGGTCGATCACGTGGCGCTCGCCAAGGGCCACCTCACCGTGCGGCGCGCAAAAGACGGCTCGATCAACCTGCTCAACATGCTGCAGCCGGACACGTCCGCCACGGCCAGTCCGACCGCAACCACTGCACCCTCGCCTGCGACTCCCGCATCCACGACACCAAAACCACTCTTTCCGCCCAACCTGCCTGACGTCCGCGTAGGCGAATTCGCGTTGAAGGATTTTGCGATCGATGTGACTGACGAAACCGGTCCTCGTCCCGCCCAACTCGCGCTCAACAACCTGCAGCTTTCGCTAAAAAATATCACCCTCACCGAAGCCGCAGCCATGCCGCTGGACCTCGCCTTCTCTTGGGAACCGGAAGGGACGATTCACGTCGCAGGCAAAATCACGTTGAAGCCGGAACTGACCGCCGAGCTGACAACCGAAGTGGCTGCACTCGGGATTCTCCCGCTCAGTCCGTATATCGAACAGTTCGTCAACGCCCGCATCACCCAAGGCACCGTTTCCACAAACAACACGGTCCGGCTCACGCTGCCCTATGGCCAGCCAGCTGTCACTTTTGCTGGCAACATCGCCGTCGATAAGTTCGGCCTCGTGGACAGTGCGCACAACGAGGATCTCGCCGGATTTTCGTCCCTGACGCTGACCAACATGAAGGCCGCCACTGCGCCGCAACTCACCGCCTCGATCGAAGAAATCAACGTGAACGCGCCTTACGCCCGGGTGTTGGTCAACGCTGACAAGTCCATCAATCTCACCTCTCTCGCAAAAACCAGTGCCACGACACAAGCCGAACCTCCAACCACCGCTACGCCAGCAGCTACTGCCCCGCCACCTGCCGCGACCTCCGCCGCGCTGCCGAAAATCGAAATCGGCCGCGTGGTGATTTCCAACGGCGATTTCAGCTACTCTGACCACTCCATAGAGCCAAACGTGCGAATGGCCATGACTCAATTCGGCGGCACCATTGCCGGCTTGTCGTCAGAAAATCTCACCCGCGCGGATGTCGATCTGAAAGGAACCGTCGATGGAGTCGGCCCCGTTGCCATTTCAGGCAAACTCGACCCGCTCGGCGCGCACAAGTTCGTCGATCTCAAGGTCGACTTCAAAAACGTCGACCTTTTGCCGATCAGTCCGTACACCGGCAAATTCGCCGGCTACCAACTGGCCCGCGGGAAATTGCAGGTCGACACCAAGGTCATTCTCGACGGCACGAAGCTCGATACGACTAACCTCGTCACGCTTCACCAATTCACCTTCGGCGCCGCCACCAACAGCCCTGACGCCACCAGCCTCCCCGTGCGCCTGGGCATTGCCCTGCTCAAGGACCTCGACGGCAAAATCGTCATCGACCTGCCGGTGCAAGGCAGCCTCGACGATCCGAGTTTCCGCGTAGGGAAAGTCGTGATGCGCGTGATTGTGAATTTGCTCACGAAAGCGGCCGTCTCGCCCTTTTCCCTCATCGGCTCAATGTTCGGCGGCGGCGGAGAGGAACTGGCCTATCAGGAATTCAAACCCGGAACCAGCGACCTCGTGGAAACGGAAAAGCCAAAGCTGGAAACCATGATAAAGGCGCTCACCAACCGCCCCGGTCTGAGCGTCAGTCTGGAAGGTAGTTACGATGACGCCGCCGACGCCTACGCAGTGAAATCGCAGAAGTTTGCCGACTACGTACGACGGCAAATTTGGGAAGCGCGCCATGCGGCCACGCCCAATATTCCGCCGCCCGAACAGCTCGTGATCGCTCCAGAGGAGCACGCCGCGATGGTTAAAAAACTTTTCGATGCGAAATTTCCACCTGGCACAAAGTTCGGCACCCCGCTTCCTCCGCCACCCGCAATCGCCGCGCCGCCTCCTCCGCCCAAAGCCGGATTCTTTAAACGTGTGGTCAACTGGATCACATTTCGCGCCCAGCGCGAGAAACTGGCCGCAAAGCGCGAAAACGAACGTCTCGCCGCCGAACACCAGAAAGCCGTGGCCGCAGCAGCAGCCGCCGGTCTGCCGCTTGAGGAGATGACGGGCCGACTCGCCGAGACGATGGCGATCGACGACAACGATCTGCGCGCCCTGGCCGCACGACGCGCGGAGGTGGTGCGCGATTACTTGATCAACATCGGCAAAATTTCACCCGATCGTCTCTTCCTCGGTCAGAGCAGCGGCCCCGCCAAAGAAAACAAAGGCCCGCGCGTTTTCCTCAACCTGCAATGATCCTGAAAACGTGGCGATAGCCTCAGGTTCGCCCATCGACGTTTCTGAATACGCACCCGCACGGAATCAAATCTAGTGGCAAAACTCAGGTCCGCTCGCTTCAGCTCCGCCAAACATCAGGTGCTGATGCATCCAGACGTGCACAGCCGGCACGCCGCGGACGAGCGTAAGCAAACCAAATAAAATCAGAGCCACACCACCGACGCGAACGAGCCAGCGACGCGGTGTCGCGCCGAACTTTTGCCCTAACAATGCGACCGCGAGCAACCCAGGCATCGTCGCCAGACCGAAAACATAAGCTCCCGTGAGCACGCCGACCGTCGAGCCGGTGTTCACCAGCGCCAGCAGTGCCATCAGGCTCAACCCGCACGGTAGAAGACCATTGAGCCAGCCGATCAGCAGGCTTTTCGGGGCGGACGGTTTCGCGAAAACGCCGCCCAAGGTTCCGCAAACCGCCTCGCCCTGCCACCAAGCGAGAGCTTTGGCGGGCAGGCGAATTTCAAAAGCGTAGGTCGCTCCCATCGCGATCATCGCGAGCCCGATCAAAAAACCTAACGCGTTCTGAAAATAAACGAGCGATGTTTGCGCTGCGATCCAACGCGTCGCCAGCAACAAAATCAGCCCGATAAACGCGTACGACGTAGCCTTGCCGAGTTGGTAAAATCCATGACGCCAAAACACCGCCGCGGAACTCGTCGCGCCGCCCGAGACGACGAGCGCGAAGGCTCCGCACATGCCGACGCAATGCCCAGTGCCGGTCAGGCCGAGCAAAAACACGCCGACGTAGTCGCTCCAAGTCATCAGCCTCCACGGTTGGCACAAGACGGTTCGTCGCAACTGCTTTTATCGGAAGCGCGAACCCGCTGGTGATTCTTAGCCGATCCAACTTCCAGTTGCAAAGCCCCACCCCCTGTATTCCTTCCGGCGGTAGATGTCATCCTCCGTGCCACTCCCCGGCCTCACCGCCAAGCTCGACAAACTGGTCTATCACCACGGCGGCATGACTCTGCCCGCAGACAAACCGCACGCGTTCGTCTATTTTATTACGATTCAAAACGGCTCCGATCGCATCGTGACCTTGCTCGGCCGCAAATGGGTCATCCAACACAGCGACGGCGACCATCTGGTGGTTGAAGGCGACAAAATCGTCGGAGAAACACCGCGACTCGAGCCCGGGGAACAATTTTCCTACAACAGCTACCACGTTACGGCCACGGACGCGCGAGCCCTCGGAAGTTTCCACGGTGTCGATGAATTCGGTAACCGGATACACGTGGTTCTTCCGCCGTTCGACATGCAGATACCGCGCAACTTACCCAACTGATGCATGAATCTTGCGCTTGCGGCGCCCGGCGCTCTGCCTCTTGCTGCCCGATTGCAGCATGAAGCTTATTGATCTCAATCGAGACGGCGGCATCGGCGCCAACTCACACTTTCTCCAACTCGGCGATCTCAACATTCTGGTGGACAGCGGTCTGCACCCGAAGAAAACCGGCCGGTTAGCCGCACCCGACCTCGGCCCGATTCGCGGTCTTCGTCTTGATCTGATCATCATCACGCACTGCCATCTGGATCACATTGGCAGCCTGCCGCTCGCGATGCGCGAACATCCTGAAGCGGCCGTGATCATGAGTCAGGCCAGCCAAATGCTGATCGAGCGCATGCTGCACAACTCCGTCAACGTCATGACCCGGCAGCGCGAGGAGGAGAATATTCCGGAGTATCCACTTTTCACGCACGAAGAGGTCGAGCGTTGCGCAAAACGTTTTACCGGGCTGCCGTTTCGCGCGGCCAAGCGCTTCCGCGGCGATAAGGACGAGGTTGAAATCGTTCTCCATCCCGCAGGCCACGTGACCGGAGCGGCCGCGGTGGAACT
Organism: Nibricoccus sp.; assembly: GCA_047600805.1. Classification (GTDB taxonomy): domain Bacteria; phylum Verrucomicrobiota; class Verrucomicrobiia; order Opitutales; family Opitutaceae; genus JADKHC01. Next base: position 410,624 of record JASGKG010000001.1, on the reverse strand, counting down.
GCACTATAAGCATCGCGGCATTTTCATCACGGGCGACGTTTTGTTCGAAAACCAGCGCACGCTGACCGGCGCGAAATTCCCCGCCGGGCACTTCGACACCGTCATCACCGAGACGACGCGCGGCATCACCGAACGCCCCGCCAACAAATCGCGCATCGCCGAGGTGAGCCGACTCATCGACAGCATCAACGCCACGATTCAACGCGGCGGCTCATATCTCATTCCCACGTTCGCGCTCGGCCGCATGCAGGAAATTCTCGCGATCGTTCACGACGCGCGAAAATTCGGCAAACTCGTCGAGTGCCCGATCTACGCGTCCGGCCTCGGCATGGATCTCGCGGACTACTTCGACGAAATCACCCGCAAACTTAAGCACGGCAGCTTTACGCGCAGCATCATCAAGGAGCTGAAGATCAAACCCACGCCGCGAAAGCTTAACCCAGGCGAAGATCCAAAACAAAACGCGCTCTACATCATCAGCTCCGGCATGGTCGTTGAACGCACGCCGTCCTACGTGCTCGCCTCGGGCCTCGCCGGCCACGCCAACAACACCATCGGCTTCGTCGGCTACTGCGACCCCGACACTCCGGGCGGCCAATTGCTCGCGAGCAAGCCGGGCGATTCGTTCCTCTTCACCGCCGCCAACGTGAAAACCAAGATCAAGGCGCACATCGAACGCTTCGAATTGAGCGGCCATGCCGACCGCGAAGAACTGCTCGAGTTTGCCGTGCAAGCCACGCCGCGCAGCATCGTCTTAACGCATGGCGATCCCGAAGCCCGCGCCTGGTTCGCCCAAGAATTAGCCAAACAGCTCCCCAAGACCAAGATCCTCGACCCAGTCCCGCTGCAGCAGTACCAGGTTTGAAAGCAGGCGCCACCAGGCGTTTGACACCCGAAAGCGGCTCCGGCACAAGGAGCAAGCTTCAACCATGAACAAAGACTTCGCCGCCTGGTTCATTCGCGTAGTCTGTGGAATAAAGTTGGTACCTGCGGAAAGACTTCCCACCGGACAAGCGATCTATTTCGCCAACCACTCCAGCCATCTAGACTTTGCAACGATCTGGGCCGCCCTGCCCCAACCGGTCCGATTAAAAGCGCGGCCGGTCGCGGCGAAAGACTACTGGGATCGCTCGCGTTTTCGCAGGTGGCTGGCGAGGGACTTCTTTCGCTCCGTTTTGATCGAGCGGCAAAACCTGACCGTCGCCAACAATCCACTCGAAACAATGGTCGCTGCTCTGCAGCAGGGAGACTCCTTGATTGTTTTCCCGGAGGGCACGCGCAGTCTCGACGGCAAAATCCACGAGTTTAAATCGGGGCTCCACCACCTCGCCAAAGCTCGTCCCGAAATCCCTCTCGTGCCGATCTACCTTCAAGATCTAAGCCGCATCCTCCCGAAAGGCGAATTCCTGCCGGTCCCGCTGTTGGGCAGCCTTTCGATCGGAGAACCGCTTCACCTCCAGCCCGACGAACCCAAGTCTGAATTTCTCCAACGGGCGCGGCGCGCCATCCTCGCTCTCTCGCAACAAACATGAAACTCGACCGCGAACTTCTCTGGCTCCTGGGCGGCATCGTCGGACTGCTCGCCACTGCTTCGATCATCACGTTTTTCATCAAAAGAAAATCGGCCGGCCAGCCCAACGCCGTCGTCGCCAATCTCGACGCGCGCGTAAAAGCCTGGTGGGCCATGGTGGCGATTTTCGGCATCGCGCTGGCAGGGGGACTCGTTGGCTCTGTCATCTTATTCGGCGTCATCTCTTTCCTTGCGTTGCGTGAATTCATCACGCTCACGCCGACGCGGACCGGCGACCACCGAACGCTGTTTTGGACGTTCTTCGTCATCACGCCGCTTCAATATTATTTGGTCGGTATGGAGTGGTATGGCCTCTTCTCCATCCTGATCCCTGTTTACGCCTTCATTCTCGTGCCGACGCGCAGTGCGCTGGCCGGCGACAGCGAACATTTCCTCGAGCGAACCTCAAAGATTCAATGGGCGCTCATGGTTTGCGTATTCTGCGTCAGCCACATTCCTGCCCTGCTCACGTTGAGGATCGCCGGCTATGAAGGGCAGAACTCGAAGCTGATGCTCTTCTTCGTCTTGGTCGTACAGATCAGCGATGTGCTGCAATACGTTTGGGGCAAGCTCCTGGGTAAGCACAAAATCATACCCACGATCAGCCCGAACAAAACCGTCGAAGGCTTCTGGGGCGGCGTCCTTTCGGCCACGGGTATCGGCACGGCGCTGTGGTGGGCGACGCCCTTCACGTGGTGGCAGGCCGCAGCGCTTTCGTTTCTCATCACGTTGATGGGCTTTTTCGGCGGGCTCGTGATGTCGGCAATCAAACGCGACCGCGGCGTGAAGGACTACGGCTCGATGATCGAAGGGCACGGTGGAGTCATGGATCGCATCGACTCGCTCTGTTTTGCTGCCCCGATCTTTTTCCATCTCGTCCGCTATCTGTTCACCTGACCCGAACCATGCCTTCGATCTACGACATCAAGCCGGCGTTCCAAAATCTCTTGCGTCCGATCACCCGCAGCCTCGCAGCGGCGGGCGTGACAGCCAATCAGGTGACCGTGGCGGCAGCGTTGCTCTCCGGTGCCGTAGGTGCATGCATCGCGTTTTTCCCAGCGGAACGTTGGCCGTTGCTCGTGCTGCCGGGCTTCCTATTTTTCCGCATGGCGCTCAACGCGATCGACGGCATGCTGGCGCGCGAACACAACATGAAGTCCCGACTCGGCGCCGTGCTGAATGAAATCGGTGATGTCGTGGCCGACACTACACTTTATCTTCCGCTCGCGCTCGTTCCCGGTTTCTCCGCACCTTGGATTGTCGTTTGCACGATCTTCGCGATCATCAGCGAAATGACCGGCGTCGTCGCGATTCAGATCGGAGCAACCCGCCGCTACGACGGCCCAATGGGGAAAAGCGACCGCGCGTTCGTTTTCGGGCTTTTAGGCCTTCTGCTCGGTTTAGGCATTCCGGCAGGGACGTGGCTGCTTTGCGTTCAGGTCGGTCTGGCCGTGCTGCTGACGCTGACGATTTTTAATCGCGCACGCCGCGCCTTGGTCAGCACGCCGCAGTAGCCGAACTCTCGATTTTTCCGGCGGCGAGTCCTTCGCGTATCTCCGGCCGAACAACAATTTTCGGACGCACGGCCCGAAGCTGGGCAAACGCGTCTTCGGCGCTCTTTGCTCGTCCGGTGGCCAACAACCAAGCGGCCGCCGCGCCTGCCGTCCGCGAGTATCCGGCCTTGCAGTGAACATAGACCACGCCCTCCGCCGATTCCCGCCCAATAAACGCCGCCGCCTCGTTGAACTGCTGGATACTGGGAGCGGTTAAGTCTAAAACCGGCACGTTGAGATAGCGGATCTTCGAAAACGCCCGAGGACGTGAGAACTCAGTCGTCATGTCCAAGACCGCGGTCACTCCTTCAGCTACCGCCTTTTCGGCTTCCCCTTCGGTCAACACCGAGCCGAGCCACACGCGAGGAGTTAACCGATCCCAAGCCGCGGACTGCCGGCGGTAATACCACCACGAGGCCCATTGTCCTGCGATCAACGGTGCGAAAAACAACTTCGTTAAAAACGTAAGCAGGCCTTCTTTCTTACGATAGAACGAACCATGCCCTAGGTAGCAATACGCAGCTGTCCCCAGCGCGAAAGCCGGCCAGACAAACACAAAGGTCCATGGCCAGGAGAGCCTCGCCAGCTGAGTGCAAACGATCGCGCCGATCGCATAGAACCCCGCCACTGTTCGATTTCGAGCTCGCGGCTGAGATGGCTCTTCAGAGCCGAAAAGATGCAACGCAATCCCCGCCAGCCAAAATCCACCGAGTACGTCGACGAGATGATGTTGCCAGGTGAGCAACGTAGAAATCCCGATGAGGCTAAACCAGCCGTGAGCCACCGAACGAAGGACGCCCCGACTGTGTTTCACGTAATGATGCGCCAGCAGCGTTCGCAGCGCGATGTGGAGCGAAGGGAATAAATTATGCGGAAAATCAAACGTATACAAAGCCGCGAACCACGGCGCGAACGCCCCCTCCACATGTGGACGTGGAAACGCAAATCGCAGCGGAATCAGCAGGAATCCGAGCGCACCGCCGCAAATTACGAAAACGATGCGACACCGTAAAACGGAGACTTCTTCTTCGGTTCGACAAAGAAACGGCGACAGCACGAAGAGCGCATCGATCGACCAATACGGCACGATCATGATCGGCACCACCGGCCACAGTTGCTCCCATTGAAAAGCCCAGACGCCGACGTCCGGCCGGATGTACGTCAGCCGGTTGCAAAGGTTATAAACGATCGCAAAGAGCAGCGACGTGAGCGCTGCCGCAAAGCACGCTGCCTTCCAAGGGCGTTTCATGACGCAACACGACGCGCACGCGAAACCGTGAAAATCCCCCAGCGATCCGTCAGCTGCGCTTCTTTCACAAAACCAGCCGCGCGCACCAATTCGTCCATCTCGGCCTGCGTGCGCCGCCGCATGATCCACGGCTTGCCCTCGCGATTGCGCAACACACCCGCAATGAACTTCAGTTGTGGGTGCCAAGGCTGGTTAGTATAAATGAGGATGCCACCGGGCGGGATCAGTTCGCTGAACACTTGGAGCAGCGTCTTGGGCGCATCGTTACCCGGAAAGAGTTCGAGCAAACCTGAGATGACTCCAATGGTGGGTCGTTTCGCTTTGGCATCGTAGGACGACCGATCAAAGGCGTTGCCCAACGCGAGCTTCACACCATCGAGCCCAAGCTCTGCGCGGCGCTTCTCGGCGACGTCGAGATTCTGCTGACGATAGTCGCGCAGCAGCGCCGTCGCAGGCACTTCGCGCACCGTGGCCAGCGTCTCCATCACATAGCGACCGCCTCCACAAGCAGCGTCAAGGATGTGGACAGCTTGCCCGGCCTTGTGCTGCTCAAGGATCGCCTCGCGCAGCATCGACTCGAGGTGCTGGCGGCGGATGCGAATTCCCGTCCAGCCTGGCGACTCGAGATAAACTCGATCAACCATCCGCCCAAAACGCGTAAAGCCACGCGGCTTGTTCTCATAAACGTAGTCCAGCGTTTCGCCCGAATCAAAACCACTTCGCAGGCCTAAGGCGATTCCCTTGCTCATGCGCCCAAAAGTCGCGAAAAACGTCCGCCGAAACATCGCCCGCAAAGTTCGCGGCTCGCCCTGGAGCGCATCGAATTCGTTTTTCGTATAACCCGTTTTGTCCGCATCGAGCAAGCTGGGGAGCACCGTTGGTGGCGCTGCAAAAATTCGCACCGCAAACTGCCGAATTTGATCGGTCACCAGACGGCGGTCCGTCTCGTGAAAAACCGCGTGATGGAAGCCCGGCAGCAGCGCGAGCGCCTTATCCGAACTGCCCAGACGCTGCATGAATTTTTCCTGGATCTTGTTGTCGACCACCCAATCCGCCCCGCCAGCAAACATGAGCGTCGGCACACGGATCGCCCCGGCATCCTCCGCTAGTCGTGCACCGGTATCATGAAGATCGAGCAGAATATTAACCGCGATCTCGCGGAAAATTTTTTCGTCCGCCGCGTGAAGCTTCGCCTGCTCGGGATCGTGTGTGAGCATGTGTGACTTCACGTAACTTCTCACATAGCCCGGCCCGAACAGCATTTCTTTCAACCGCAGCAGAGGAACCGCAAATGGCACATAAAGTTTCACGCGCAACGCCGGCGTGGCGAGTACCAACCCGCGAATCGGCGGTGCATAATCATGCACCCACGCCGCCGCGATCACCGCACCCACACTGTGCGCGACCACGATCATGTCCTCGAAGGCAATGCCGTGATGGTTGTTGATGTACTTAACGAACGCATCCACATCGCCAACCAGAACGCCGATATCGCGCGCTGAGCCGCGTTCTCCAGGCGATTCGCCGTGCCCACGCGCATCCCAAGCGAAGATGTGCACGTCCGGCAGCTGAAGCGCATCGACCGTCTCCTGCCAGCGTCCGGAATGCTCGTGGCCTCGATGGAAGAGCACCAGTGCTTGCTTCGAGTGACCTGCCGCCGGCCAGTGCCGATAATGAAGCGCCGCACCATCGTGCGACGGAAAGCTGGATTCCTGAAACAGACGACCGCCAGAAGAAGGATTCATAGGAGTTGAAGAGGCCACCGAATACGGGCAAATGCCCTCGTCTTAGAGGGCGCCAGCACACCGACAATTTTAGACCATGGCAAGGCGGATTCCTTGCGCCCGGTTAGAGAAACCAAACCGCTCCGGCCTTGTTGGATAAATTACCCTTTAGCGCATCAGTTCTCGAACGAGCGGCGCCAGCGTTTCCGCCCAGCGGCGGTTGCCTTCCTCAGTGAGATGTAGGTGGTCTTGGGATACAGTCGTCGAGAGCGTCCCATCTGGTTCGAGAAAAACTTTGCCGATGTCGCGGACGAAAACGGTTTTGCCATCGTCGAGCTTTTTCAGCTCCGCATTGATTTTACCAATCGTCGCGCGAACCGGCGCGTCGGATTTCTCGTCGCGCGGGAAAATTCCCAACACCAAAACCTTTGCTTGAGGGAAACCGTCTCGGAGTTTTTTTACGATGGCGGTGACGCCGCGCGGGACGTCCACAAGATCATTGGTTGTCGTGCCAAGATTGTTCGTGCCGATCAGCAGGACGACGACCTTCGGCTTGAGCTTGCCGACTTCGCCGTTTTCCAAGCGCCAGAGTACGTTCTGAGTGCGATCGCCGCCAATGCCGAAGTTCAAATAGCGATAGCCTTCGAAGGTTTTTTTCCAGTTTTCACTCCACTGAGTCATTTGTGTGATGGAATCGCCCAGGAAAATCAGCTCGGCCTCCCCTTTTGCCGCCTCCGCGGAGTTGGCCGCGTGCGCGCCCTGCCAAAAAGCCAGCGACATCCACGGATAATCGCGATCGCGCGGCACCGGTTTGACAGGGTCGCTGGACGGCGGCGGAAGTTCTGCAACTGCTTTTTCTTCCGCAATCGCTGTTTCAACTCCGAAACTGCTCATAGATACAAGCACGACTGACAAATAAATGACCCTGCGAAAAATCATGTGAGGTAATGGGGTGAAAAACGCGTGCACCATACGCCCGCCTCGCCCGCGATTCCAAGCAATCATCTTAAGATCCCAGAACTTCTTTTTGAGTTAATTTGCCCGCCTCCTAGGAAGAGCGAAAAACGCCGTCGCGCGATCCCGCGGAAAAGATAGTCAGCCCCACTTGGTTTCGTTTAGCTGCCGCCTTCCCCACATGAAAAAGATCCTCGCTCTCTTCTGCTGCTTCGCGACAGCCGCCTTGGCCCAAAAGTTCGAAGGCCTCGCGCTCACCCCTCCGATGGGTTTCAACACTTGGAACACCTTCGCAAAAAACATCAACGAAGTGCTCATCAAACAGACGGCCGATACGATGGTGCAAAACGGCATGCGCGACGCCGGTTACACTTACATCGTAATCGACGACTGCTGGGCATTGATGGAACGCGACGCCAAGGGGAACCTAGTGCCAGATCCAGCGAAATTTCCCAGCGGCATGAAGGCGCTCGGCGATTACCTGCACGACCGCGGTTTTAAATTTGGCATCTACAGCTGCGCAGGCTCGAAAACCTGCGGCGGTTATCCCGGCAGCCAGGGCCACGAATATCAGGATGCGCTGATGTTCGCCTCGTGGGGCGTCGATTATCTCAAATACGACTGGTGCTACACCGGCACACGCGATGCGCGCGAAGCCTACACTACGATGCGCGATGCGCTTTACGCCGCGAAGCGCCCGGTCGTTTTCAGCATCTGCGAATGGGGCGGTAGCAAACCATGGGAATGGGCCAAAGATGTCGGTCACCTCTGGCGCACCACCGGCGACATCCATGCGTGCTACGAGTGCGTGCAGCGTTGGGAACGCGGTTGGAAAAACATCGTCGATCTGCAATACTCGCTCGTGCAGCCCGCCGACGGCCAAAACAACGGCATCGGCAAATACGCCGGTCCTGGCCACTGGAACGATCCCGACATGCTCGAAGTCGGCCGCGAGGAACTCACCTTTGCCGAATCTCGCGCGCATTTTTCGATGTGGTGCATGCTCGCCGCTCCGCTCATGGCGGGCGCCGACGTTCGCAAACTCTCGCCCGAGATTCTCGCCGTCATGACCGACCGCGAAGCTCTCGCCATCGACCAGGATTCCGCCGGCAAAGAAGGCTGGCGCTTCCGTAGTGAGCCAGGAAAAGAAATCTGGGTGCGTGAGCTCGCCAACGGCGACTGGGCCATCGCGCTGCTCAACACCGGCGACAAAGCCGCCGACCTCAGCCTCGATTTCCGTCACATGTGGTTCATCGAAGGCAAACGCCAGATCCACGATATCTGGGACAAAAAAGATGTCGGCACGAACGAAAAGCCGTTCACTAAACATCTGGACTCCCACGACGTCGCCTTCCTTCGCCTGAAACCGATCAAAGAAGCACCGGCAAAATAAACGCTCACTTTTCGCGCCGGCTTCTCGGATTTCCGGGAGGCCGGCTTTTTTATTTTTAACCGCAACTGCGCTCCACTCGCGACTTACGCACACGCCTGCAAACAGCGATTGCATCTCGCGGCCGATAGTGTTCATTTGCACACTATGTTAACGAAGCGGCAACAGCAGGTCCTCGATTACGTGCACGCGCACCAGCGCAAGCACGGCCTGCCGCCGACGTTGCGCGAGATTCAGGCCCATTTCGGTTTCGCCAGCCCGTTCGCCGTCACGCGGCATCTGCAGGCGCTGGAAAAAAAAGGCGCGCTCAGTCGGCGTCCCGGAAAGGCCCGCGGCTTCACCGCACCCACCCTGCACAATCCCTCGTTCACCGCCGTCCCACTCTACGGCACCATTCCCGCCGGCCTGCCCGTCGACGCCGTGCAAGAGCCCGACCGCCACGTCGCGATCGATCCGATTGCCCTCGGTCTGCGGGCCAACGCTTCTCTCTTCGCGCTCACCGTGCGCGGCGACTCGATGACAGGCGCGGGCATCCTCGACGGCGATGTGGTTTTCCTCGTCAATCGCGAGCCGCGCGCCGGCGACATCGTCGCGGCCTTGATCGACGGAGAATCGACGTTGAAACGTTTTCTCATTCAGCACGGCCAGCCGTTTCTGCGCGCGGAAAATCCGCGTTATCCCGATCTCATTCCCGCGCGCGAACTCGTTATCCAGGGTGTCATGGCCGGGCTGCTCCGACCGCACGCTTAAACGCGTAATCATGAGAACCAAGCGCCCATGCCCGCCGCTGCCGAAAAACTCTCCGCCTTGCGCGACCTCCTCGCCCGCCGCTTTCCCGATGCGACGCCGGTTGCAGAAGGCCGACGCGTCGCCACGGGTATTCGCGGCATCGATACAGCCACAGGCGGTCTGCCTGCGGGGGCGATCACCGAGATTGTCTGCCGCGCACCAAGTTGCGGCGGTACGCTGACGCTCGCGCGCATCCTCGAGTCGTGTCGCCAGCAACAGTTGCGCGTGGCGCTGGTCGACGGCGCTGACACCTTTGATCCGCAATCGTTCGCCCAGGACGCGCTCGCTCATATCGTCTGGGTGCGCTGCCACACGTTGCAGGAGGTCATGCAAGTCGCCGATTTCCTTACGCGCGACGCCAACTTCGGCCTCACGGTGGTCGACGTGCGCGGCCTGCCCGAGCGCGAACTGCGCCGCGAGCCTTCGACCTCGTGGTATCGACTCCAACGCGCCGCCGAGCAAAGCGGTGTACCGCTCCTGATCGAGACGCCGTTTGCGATTGTTCCTAGCGCGATGTTGCGGTTGGTGCTGGAACAACCGCACCGCGCTTCCGCGCTCGAAAATGAACGCCCCAGCCTGATCGCCAGCCTAAAGCCTGCCGTTCAACGCCAACGACTGCAGGTCGCCGCAGCAGGTTAAGCCTGAATCGTCACATTTATTCGCGTCTATTTGCGTCCATTCGCGGTTGAAAACTCGTCCTCATGTTTGCCGTCCTGCACATCGCCGATTTCGCACTCCACGCCGTGCTCCGCAACGAGCCCGAAGCGGCTGGCCGGCCAGCGGCACTCTTCGACGGCACGCGCAAAAAATCGCTGATCCTCGCCGCCAATCGCCCAGCCCGCGCCGCTGGTGTCAGCCTGAGCATGACCGCCCCGCAGGCCGTCGCTCGGTGCGGATCGCTTCTCATTCGCACGCGCCAACCTGAGGCCGAAATCGAAGCAACGCGCGTCGTGCTTGCCGCAGGATTCACCGTTGCGCCAGCCATCGAAAATACCGAACCAGGAATTTGCACTATCGATTTGCGTGGGCTCGATTCTGCACAACACGTTCCCCGCGTGACGGAGGCGGTCGCGCAACTTATCATGCTCGGCCTGCCCGCCAGCGCCGGCATCGGTCGCACCCCCCTGCTCGCTCTTTACGCCGGCCGCGTCGCCAAGTCCGTTTTGCGCATCCGCGACGAAGAAGCGTTTCTCACGCCACTGCCGCTTTCGGCCGCCGCTCCTTCGCCGGAACTTGCCTCGGTGTTTGGCGATTGGGGCCTGCGCACAATCGGCGATTTCACACGTCTGCCGCGCGATGAAATTGTCCGGCGCTTCGGCGCGGAAGGACTTGCCTTCTGGAAACGCGCCACCGGCGGCAACGAACGGCCGCTCAATCTTGTCGCAGCACCACAAACTTTTTCCGCCGACTTCGAGTTCGAAGACGCCGTCGAAACGCTCGAGCCGTTGTTGTTCCTGCTTCGGCGTTTTCTCGATCGACTCACACTGGAGCTGCGCGCCGCGCAGTTTGTCGCCGTCGAAATCGAGCTCACGCTGCGCTTGGAAGACGACACACAGCATGCCCGGCGCTTCCGCCTGCCCGAGCCCACTGGCGATGTGGAGATTTTGTTTCGCGCGCTGCACACGCACCTCGAGTCGGTGCAAACCGCTTCGTCGATCGCCGCCGTAAAGCTTCGGCTGCTGCCCGCGCGTCCGCTGGTTCGCCAGCAGGGCCTTTTCGAAACCGGCCTGCGCGATCCGCATGGCTTCGCCGAAACGCTCGCGCGCGTCGTGGCCGTTGTCGGTTCTGATCGGGTCGGCATGCCGCTCCTCGAAGACTCACACCGACCTGATGCCGTAAAACTTAGCCCACCGCTCACTGTCATTCCGCCTGCTGGCGAGCCCGCCTTGCATGCACCGTCAGGTCTGCCGCTGCGCCGTTTTCGTCCGCCGCTGCCCGCAAAGCTCGAGTTCACCGGAAGCAAGCCTACTTATCTCTGGGCCGAACCTTTTCACGGAGCTATAGAATCGATTCACGGCCCCTGGCGCAGCAGCGGCGACTGGTGGCAACCCGACCGCGCTTGGTCGCGGCTCGAATGGGACATCGCGCTCGCCGAGGGTGGCCTCTATCGCCTGATCCAAGTCAACGAAGCGTTTTTAATCGAAGGGGAATATGACTAAGAAAAACACCCTTCCTTTAGATGGTGGCGCGGCAGCGCCGGTAGGGACGGACCGCCGGGCCGTCCGTTTTAGCCAGACATTTTTGAAGCAACGTAGGCGGACGAGCCGGCGGGATCGTCCTGCCTCTGAATCTTCGCCATGAGCGCCTACGTCGAACTTCATGCGCGAAGCGCTTTCAGCTTTCTTCGCGGAGGATCGATCCCGGAGGATGTTTATCGTGCCGCACACGATGCGGGGCTGCCCGCGATGGCCTTACTCGATCGCGATGGTGTTTACGGCGCACCCCGCTTCTACGGTGCGGCGCAGGAAAACAATTTCTCAGTTCAGCCGCGTGTCGGCGCGGAAATCACGATGGAGGACGGCAGCGTCGTCCCCCTGCTCGTCGCTTCACGCACCGGTTATCAAAACCTCTGCCAGCTCATTACCGAGGCGAAATTGACTGAACGGACTCCCTTGACTCATCGCATTCCAGGTAGGGCGGATGGCCCCTCATCCGCGGCGGACAATGCGGAGCATTATCCCTACCCGCAAACACCCAAGCTCGACAACGATCCCACCGAGCGCAAACGCCCGTGCTTCGCCACGTGGGACGAACTCGCCCGTTTTTCGGAGGGGCTGATCGCGCTGACCGGCGACGAAGAAGGTCCCGTGCACCGCGCTTGGCGAACGGCGGGGGCCGAAGCCGCCTCAGCCGCACTACAGAAGCTCACGGCTATTCTTGGCGATGACAACGTGTTCGTCGAGCTACAACGACATCGGATTCGCGGCGAGGAACGCGAAAACAAATTCCTCATCGATCTCGCCGCCACGCATAACCTACCGCTGCTCGCCACGGGCGGCGTGAACTACGCGGTTCTGCAACACCGCATAGTCGCCGACGTCTTCACCTGTCTGCGACTGCACACCACGCTCGATGCCGCCGGTCGTAATCTCGAGATCAACGCTCAGCGTCACGTGAAGCCCGCACGCATCATGCACGAGCTTTTTCACGATTTGCCGGAAGCGCTCGAAAACTCCGTGCGTCTCAACGAGCGGCTCGAGTTCACGCTCGAGAATTTAGGCTACCAATTTCCCACCTACAACACGCCTCACGGCGAATCGATGGACACGTTTCTCCGGGATAAAACCTTTGCCTGCGCCACAAAAAAAATCGGTTCCTTGTCACCCACCTTGGTGAAACAGCTCAATCGCGAACTCGAGCTGATCGCGCGCCTAAAGTTCTCCGGCTATTTTCTCATCGTTTGGGACATCTGCGACTGGGCGCGACAGCAGGGCATTCTCGTTCAGGGCCGCGGCAGCGCGGCCAACAGCGCCGTTTGCTACATGCTCGGCATCACCGCGGTAAACCCGGTGAAACACCGCCTGCTTTTCGATCGTTTTCTCAACGACAGCCGTGTCGGCAAGGACGGCAAACCGTCGTGGCCCGACATCGATCTCGATTTTCCGAGTGGCGAACGGCGCGAGAGAGTTATTCAGGAAGTTTATGATCGCTACGGCCGACGCGGCGCCGCGATGACGGCCAACGTCATCACCTACCGCGGTCGCAGCACGATCCGCGAGGTCGGCAAGGTCCTCGGTTTTGGCGATGACGCTTTGGATCGGTTTTCCAGCCTCTATGCCAACGGCGATTTTCCGCAGACTCTCGGCCTCCAGCAGCAGTTGAAGATGGCCGGTATCGCCGCTCACCATCCACGCGCCGCCGCGATGGTCGAGCTGAACTACTATTTCACGCGCGGGCTGCCGCGTCACCTCGGTCAGCACTCGGGCGGCATGGTCATCTGCCAGGGCCAGCTCGACAAAGTTGTCCCGCTCGAACCGGCGACGATGACTGACCGCAGCGTTTGCCAATGGGACAAAGACGACTGCGAAAACCTTGGTATCGTGAAAATAGATTTTCTCGGCCTTGGCATGATGGCCGTGCTGCAAGAGACGGTCGAACTCTGCCGCACGCGACCCGACGGCCCTCGCAATCTCGACGATATTCCCGACAACGCCCCTAACATCTACGAAAAAATCCGAGCCGCCGACACCGTCGGCGTTTTCCAAATCGAGAGCCGCGCGCAGATGGCCACGTTGCCGCGTTTCAAACCGAAAAACCTCTACGACCTTGCGATGCAGGTCTCGATCGTACGTCCCGGCCCCATCACCGGCAACCTCGTGCACCCGCTTATCCGGCGACGAGATGGTTTGGAAAAGCCAGATTATATCGACGACAGCGTAAAACATCTCCTGGAGCCCATCCTTTCCCGAACCATGGGCGTGATCCTTTTTCAGGAGCAGATGCTGGAGATCTCCATGACGCTCGCAAAATTCACCGGCGCCGAGGCCGAAGAATTGCGCCGCGCCATGGGCTTCACGAAGGGAACTGACCGTCTCACGAAAGCTCTCACAAAACTTACGGCCGCCCTGCATAAACAAGGCTACAACGAAAACGTCGTCCAAAAAATCGTGCACTCGGCGACATCCTTCGCCGCCTACGGTTTTCCCGAATCACACGCTATCGGCTTTGCCATGCTCGCTTACTCCAGCACGTGGCTGAAGTTCAACCGTCCCGCCGAGTTCTATGCCAGTTTGCTCAACAACCAGCCTATGGGTTTCTATTCAGCAGCCACGCTGCTCCAGGACGCCAAACGCGGTGATTGTAAGCTGAAGGTGAACACCGTCTGCGTGCAGCGTTCCGACTGGAATTGCACTGTCGAAGACGCCCACACCATCCGCATTGGCCTGCGTTATGTGAAAGGCCTTCACGAAGCCGCGGCCCAACAACTCCTCGCCACGCGCCGCGAAAAGCCGTTCACGTCGATGGACGACTTTCTGCGCCGCACGGATTTCAATCCTGCCGAGCGTCGCGCCCTCGCCGCCGTCGGTGCGCTGAATTGCCTCGCGGTCCATCGACGCGCCGCGATGTGGAAGGTCGAGGCCGCGTGGTCCGAAGACGAAAGTTTGTTTCGGTACTTCGGAATTTCCGAGGACGACAGTTCTCCGCTGCCCGCGATGTCGCCGACCGAGCGTCTCGGCGCGGACTTCCGCGGCCTCGGCCTGACCGCTGGGAAGCACCCGATGGCTCAAATGCGCAACCGATTACCCGATGTCACGCGCGCAGCCGACCTAAAAGACATCGCCAACGGCTCGCGCATCGTCGTCGCGGGCTCCGTCATTTGCCGTCAGCGCCCTGGCACTGCCAAGGGCTTCGTTTTCATCAGCCTCGAAGACGAAACCGGCATCGCCAACGCCGTGGTTATTCCCGCGATGTTCGAACGCCATCGCCTGACCATTACCCAGGAGCCCGCGCTCAAAATCACCGGCGTTCTGCAAAACGTATCCGGCGTCATTCACGTGAAAGCCGAACGCATCGAGGCACTCCAAGAGGCCGACCTCCCCACACAGGCCTCGCACGATTTCCACTAATCGCCCGCAACCACCCACCGCATTCGCATTATGAAACTCGCCGTCGATCTTCATCTTCACTCCCACCACGCGGGCGGCGTCTCGCCCGAGATGACTTTGCCGAACCTCATCATGACCGCACAGCAAAAAGGCATGGACGTGCTCGCCACGGGCGACTGCCTTCAAGCCGATTGGCTCAAAGAGATTGAAATTCACCTTTACGAAATCGGTTCTGGTTTTCTACAGCCGCGGACCGAAACGTACGACCTCAGTCGTGAAACCTTGCCGCTCCATCTGCATCGCCCGGTGCGCTTCGTTTTGAGCACCGAAGTCTGCTGCGCGCCTCGAGGCACGAAACGGCTCCACGGGCTCCACCATCTGCTCTACTTTCGCTCGATCGAAAGTGTCCGACGTTTCCGTGAAAAATTGCGTGGCCACGGCGACCTAAAAGACGGCCGCCCTACCCTCAACTTAACTTCCCGCCGTTTGCTCGAAATGGTGCGGGAACACGGCGACGGCTGTGAACTCGTCCCGGCGCACGTGTTGAGCCCGTGGTATTCGAGTCTCGGCAGTACGAGCGGTGAGAAAACGTTGGAGGCTGTTTTCGGCGACAATGCCCGCAATCTGCTCGCGGTCGAAGTCGGTGTCCCTGCCACCCCGAAAATGTGCCGGCGCATTTCCGCGCTCGATCAGCACACCCTCATTTGTTCCTCCGACGCGCACTCCCTTGAAAATGTGGGCCGCGAATACACGCTCCTGGATATCGAACCAAACTAC
Source organism: Nibricoccus sp. (assembly GCA_047600805.1). Lineage (GTDB taxonomy): Bacteria > Verrucomicrobiota > Verrucomicrobiia > Opitutales > Opitutaceae > JADKHC01. The sequence continues at coordinate 395,072 of JASGKG010000001.1, read as the reverse complement.
GACGCCCTCACGTCGGCACTGCGCGACCGCACCGGCTGCAAGCTCGTGGGCTTCGTGAAATTCCCCGTGGCGCGTACCGGCTATTATTACCGGTTCTGCGGCGTCTGCCAAAAGTCACAGCCTGGAACGGTCTGCCCGACCTGCGGACTGCCTTTACCAAACGGTACCTACCACCGTACCGAGGAAATCGCTGACCGACCCGAACCATTAACAGGTCCGAGAACACCTCCCTATACCGAGTTGCTTCCTTTGGACCACTTACTGTCCCTCTCGCTAGGTTTTGGCCAAAAGACTGACCGCGTCAGCACAACCTACGAACGTCACCTGCATGCAATCGGCCACCAACGTTACATTCTGACCGAAGCTCCTCTTGAGGAACTTCGCAACGCCACGACTTACGAATTGGCACAAATCATCGTAGCCCAGCGTAACGGCGCGCCCCCCTTTGGTCCGCCAGAGCAACTGGCACTCGGCTTCTAGCACCGGTCGCGCTGTCTGATTTCTTCACGTCTATCGGGAATCGCCCGAACCACGCAGCTCAAAATAGCATAGCTAATATCTGCTGCCGAACCCCTCCAAAGAAACTAATTCCGCCTCACTTCAGTTGAGGAACGCGTCGATATCACTTCCGTACTTCAAAACGATGGCTGCGTTCTTCACAGCTCTTTTGATGCTCGGCGTGTTTCTCGCCGCACTCTGTCATCGGCAGGGGAATTCCGCCTTCCTGCACATGGTGGTCGCCCGAACGGATGCTGACTCACACGCCTTCGAAGCCGAATGGAAGAAGTGGCGCCAACTCCAATTTCACATCAGTTTAGGCCTCGTCGCGCTCGTCTGTGGGCTGACACAGCTTCTCTAAACACATCGTGCACTTTTCATCATTCCCCGTGTCGATGGAGGCATGGGGAGCAACGGGTTTCGTGCGCGGCTGAAATTCCAGAAATACGACGGGGCCCACGATGGCTCGGGGGTGATCGCCTACGCGATCGGCACGGACTATATTGTCCTCGAATTTCGCGACCAAGAATTCTACCTCTACTCCCACAAAAAGCCGGGACGCCAACACGTCCAGGCGCTCAAGCGACTCGCCGCTGAAGGCTCCGGACTCGCCACCTACATCAACCAACACGTGCGCGCAAACTACGAGCTGAAGCTACAGCGCCCAGCTAAATAGAAGTCCTCCCTCCGTTTTCCGCAGCACGACCGACCGCAAGCTGCTGTCCTCGTTCGTTGTTCGAGAAAGCGTTAGCTCTATTTTAATGGATCAACTCAAGAGGCACGCGTGTCGGAGACGAACGCCCATGCGTCGCCTCAATATGAAAAACCTCCACTGCCTCTCGCTGATCGCCTGCCTTTTCGCCACGCCGTTGTTCGGAGAGGAACTTCGCAAAGCAGACATCAGCACCGCGCTAGCGGATTCGATCCGGGCAGCAAATCAGGTTCGGATCGTCACGCAAATCGCCAACGAAAAGATCACTTCTACGGTTCAGAATCCGAAGGGGCTTTTCGAATTAGCCCTGCAGCTCACGATGGCAGAATATAAAGATGTCGGCCTGCGATGGCACGGCACCATGAGACCGATCGAGTTTTGGAAAGACTCCAAAAAATTATGCATGGTAAGCCTAGATGGCACTGAAATCCTGCGCATCGAAGTGCCCGGATTTGGAGTGAGCGATTACAACGTCGGCCGAAAAACCGTTGAGGCGGTCGAGCAGTGGTCTAGCCAAGTGCTAGGGGCAAGCACGCCTGTCAAATCGTAGCCGTTCGCCGAGCACGCCGGCCTTTATCGCCACTCGTGCCTCGGATAGCGACGTGAGAGTTCCGTTTTGATTTTCGGATACTGCTCGCGCCAAAAATTAGACAGGTCGTCGGTGACTTGGATCGGTCGCTGGTTCGGCGCCAACACTTCGATTCGCACCGTCACGCGTCCGTGACCGAGGGTAAACTTCCCGTCGACTCCGTACAGCTCCTGAATGCGTGCCGACAAAATCGGCGGACCTTCCTTGTTATAGGTCAGGCGAGAACGGCGTCCGTTGGCCATAACAAGCCGTTCGGGTAAATATTCGTCGAGCACAGCAAGCTGTTCCGCCGTGAGCCAATCGCGCAGCACCGGCATCACCGGTTTAGCGCGAATATCCTTGTAGCCGAGTTCGCCGTAACAGATCTGCTCGATCAGCGTGGCACGATCGGCGTCGGTCAACGGATTCACTTCGAGTTCCGGGAACCATTCGGCTAAACGATTCACGCGGACGATCCATTGCTCCACGGTTTCGTCCCACGCTTCCAACTTTAGATTGCCAGCGAGCACCTGCTGCGTGAGCAGCCGCGCGGCCTCATCGTACGGAACGTCCTCCGCGCTGGCCTTCGCCTCGAGCACCAGATCGCGGAAACGGCGTTCGCGCCGTGCAATCACGCGTTTCGCCTGTTCATCATAAATCACATTCGTCGCCTCGAAATAGTCGGCCGGAAACAATTCCTTGAGCCAAGGCTCCTCGATGGCCGTCGCCAGGCTGAGCAATACGTTGACCTCGCCGCCGCGTCCTTCGACTTCGCTGACTTCCGCCGCCACGAAAAGCGGCGATTTCTGAATCGCACTTTCGCGAGCGAGCAGGCCTTTGCGCTTGTGGACGAGTTCGCAGCGCAGCGTACCGGCATCGAGCCGTTTCGCCAGATGATCGGAGAAACCCGCCAGCACGCATTTGCGCACCGCCTCGCCGTCGACGCGGCGCTCGCTCACATCGAGTTTTTCCTTCTCTGCAATTTCCAGAAACTGCTCGAACAAGGGTCCGACCTGCCGCGCACCTTGCGCGTGCAGACCCAGACGCCGACACGCGTCCAGAGCGTATCGGTTTTGATCCGCGTAGCGCCACGCCCGCATCAGCAGAAAAAAATCCGACTCGTGCTCCTCGCCGAAGGTGTCTTCGCGCGCGTCTTCCAAATCGCGCGGCACACCGCGCAGCAAAAAGTTCCTGCCCTGTGTGAGCGCAGCCATCATCGCCACAGGACGAACGCAACCGCGCGCATCCGCCTCAAGCAACATGCGCGCATAACGCGGGTGCACCGGGAAACGCAGCATCTTGCGACCGACATCGGTGATCTTGCTGAAAGGTAGGGCGGGGCTGCCAGGCCCGCCGTTCTCAGTTTTCGACACGCCAGGCGGTCGCGCCCTCCCCTCAGGCATCTTCACCGCCCCCAAATCCTCCAACAACATCTCCGCGCGCTCGAGCGCCTTCGGGTCAGGCTTCTCTAACCAAGTAAAACCGGCCACGTCGTCGATCCCGCTGGCTTTCAGCGTGAGCACCACTTCCGAAAGATCGAGGCGGCGCACTTCCGGCAATTCCTGCAGCGGACGCTGCGCGTGCTCGCGCTCGGTCCAGAGGCGCACGCACACGCCCGGCGCCGTGCGGCCGGCGCGGCCAGCGCGTTGATCGGCCGAAGCCACGGAAATCTTTTCGATCAACAGCGTGTTGATTCCGCGGCTGGCGTCGTAACGAGCCACACGCGCGAGACCAGCATCGATGACCGCAGTGACGCCTTCAATCGTGAGCGACGTTTCCGCCACATTGGTCGAGACGATGATTTTTCGGTGGTCGTAACGCGCGACGGCGCGGTCCTGCAGGTCAGCCGGAAGTTCGCCGTGCAGCGGGAAAGTCACGAAATCCCGCAACGTCCTTTCGCCTTGGATCGCTTGAACAGTTCGGCTGATTTCATACGCGCCCGGCATGAAGACGAGCAAGTCGCCCGTCGTCATATTCGCCACGCGGGCACATTCGCGCGTCGCCACGTCCCAGACCGATTCCTGTTCGAAGTTCGCCGTCTTCGGCAAATACTCGATGCGCACCGGGAAGGTCCGCCCCTGTGAAACCAGCACGTCGCACGGCGCCAGATAAGTTTTCAGCGCGCCCGCATCGAGCGTCGCCGACATCACGATGATTTTTAGATCTGGCCGAATGGTTTGCTGAATCTGCAACGCACGCGCCAGCGAGATGTCTCCGTAGAGATGACGCTCGTGAAATTCATCGAACACGATCGCGCTCACGCCTCGCAGCGACGCATCAAACGACATCTGCCGCAGCAAAATGCCTTCGGTCACGAAGCGAATGCGCGTGCGCTCACTCACGCGCGACTCCAGCCGAATCTGATAACCGACGAGGTCGCCCAACACTGCGTCCATCTCTTCTGCGACGCGTTTTGCCAACATGCGCGTGGCCAGACGCCGCGGTTGCAAAACCACGACCTCGCCGCGTTCTTCGAGCAGCCCATGCCGGTAAAGCATCTGCGGGATCTGCGTCGATTTACCAGAGCCCGTCGGCGCCTGCACGATGAGCCGCCCTTGCGCGCGCAAGCTGGCGACCACGCCGGCTTCGATTTCGTAGATGGGGAGTTCACGCGGTGACATGGGAAGCGCAAAAGCGTTTGGACCACGGCCTGCGAAGCAAGCCTGACTTGCTCCTGCAGCCGACCCAGATTACGTCGAAGGCTCCCACGATTATGAACGTTCTCTTTATTGGCGGCACCGGATACATCAGCTCAGCCTGTACGGATCTCGCGGTGAAGCGAGGGTATCGCGTCACGTTGCTCAACCGCTCGCAGCGCCGCACGATCGCCGGCACTGAGCAGCTCACGGTCGATATTTCAGACGTCGCCGCCGCAGCAAGCGCGCTCGCCAACCATCACTGGGATGTCGTGGTCGACTTCGTCGCTTTCACCCGCGAGCACATCGAACAGCGCATCGCCCTATTTCGTGGAAAGGTTGGCCAATACTTTTTCATCAGCTCGGCCAGCGCGTATCAAAAGCCCGTGATGAAAACGCCCATCACCGAATCCACGCCATTGGTGAATCCGTTCTGGCAATACTCGCGGGACAAAATCGCCGCCGAAGAGCGTCTGCTGCGTGCCCTTCGCGATGAAGCGTTTCCCAGCGTGATCATTCGCCCTTCACTTACCTACGGCGACATGATCGTGCCGCTCGCGGTGAATAGCTGGCAAAAAAGCTACACGATCATCGACCGCATGCGTCGCGGAAAACCCGTGATCGTGCCAGGCGATGGACTCACGTTGTGGACCATCACCCACAACACCGATTTCGCCAAGGGATTGGTTGGACTCTTCGGACAGGAGCGGGCGATTGGCCACGCTTTTCACATCACGTCCGACGAGGCCCTCACCTGGGATCAATACTATCTGCTCACCGCCCGAGCTGCCGGAGTGCAAAAGCCCAAGCTGGTGCACATCGCGTCGGACTTCATCGCGGCTTGCTTGCCAGAAATGACCGGCTCGCTGCTCGGCGACAAATCCTACACAGCGATTTTCGATAATTCGAAAATCCGCAGTTTTGTCCCCGAGTTTCAAGCCACCACCTCCTACGCCGAGGGCATTGCTAGAACGATCGCATGGCTCGACGCCGACGAAAAACGCCGCGACATCGACCAAAAGGAAAACGCTGATTGGGACCGCCTCATTGCCGCTTACGAACGCGGGCTGGATCAGGCCCGGCGTGAGTTTGGCAGCTAAATACCATCTCTTAAGAGGCCGAATGCTGCGGCCGTCCGCGCGGATAAGCCATGCGAGCCAAGTAGATGCCGTTTCTCAGCAGATAATTGACGTACCGTATAAATAACGACGGCTGATTGAGGCATAAACCTACGTTAATTCAGGTAATTTCGCGCTAGGTTGAAGGTGACATTTATTGACGGTCCGTCATTCTATTCGACGTTATGGCCCGTCGAGCACTTGAAAAATCCGAACTAGAACACCGCGAGAACGATCTGCTTCGTGTCGCGCGGCGGCTCTTTCTCACCAAGGGAATCGACGGCCTGACCATGGAGCGCCTCGCCGCGAGCACCAAGTACTCGAAGGGCACCGTCTACCAGCACTTTTCCTCCAAGGAAGATGTTCTGGCCGCGCTCTGCGTGGAAACGGGAAAGCTGCGTCACCGCTTCTTGGAACGCGCTGCTTTGTTCAAAGGCCGCAGTCGCGAGCGGGCCCTCGCCGCCGCGAAGGCCGACTACCTCGTTTACCGTCTGCATCCCGATTACTGGCGCGCCGAGCAGCTCATGGATGTGCTCAGTCTCACGTCGAAAATTTCGCCTGAGCGCCGTGCCTCCCTCGATGCGATGGTCGAGCGAAGCGCCGGCATCGCTCTCGGCATCATCCGCGATGGCATTTCCAGCGGCGACTTGGTTCTTCCGGCGGGCCTCACGCCCGAGAAGTTGCTCATGGCCCTCTTCGGCCTCGCCCGCGGCCTTTACCTTTTCAACGCCGACGACGCCGCCGTGGCCAAATGGACGTCCGACTTGCCCGCCACGCAGCAGCAGCTCTTTAGCTGCGCTTGCGATGGTTTTGGTTGGCACCCTTTTCGCCAGGATTGGGACTACGACGAAACCGTGCAGCGCATCTGGCGCGAGGTGTTTCCCGTCGAGGCCGCCCAACTCGGGTTGCTGGGCAAACCCGTCGCCTAACTCACCGCAATATCCATTTCCCAAATCTTTCCGATGAAAACACCACTCGTCCTCACGGCATTGACTATTGGGCTCCTGCTTGCGACCGGCTGCCGCCGCAACGAAGCCCCTGGCGCGCACGACGAGGTTGCGGTCCAGGTCGTCGCGGTCGCCAGCAAGACCATTCACGACGAGGTGATCGCGTCCGGGGCGATCGACGCGGTCGACAAAGCCGACGTCGGCTTCCTCGTCGCGGGCCGGATTCTCTCCGTCGACGTCGAGGACGGCGCGGAGGTCAAACGTGACCAAGTGCTCGCCCGGCTTGATCCTTCGGATTACCAACACGCGCTCGAAATCGCCGAGGCGAAACTCTCCGAGGTCCGCTCACGGCACGAGCGTCTAGCGAAGCTGCACGAGCTCGGCAGCCTGACCGCGACAGATTTCGACAAGATCGAGGCCGGCCTACGTGAAGCGTCCGCCGCGGCCGAACTCGCCCGGCGTCAGCTCGCCTACACGGAGTTGCGCGCACCGTTCGACGGTCTCGTCGTCAAACATCACGTGGCCACCGGCGTCGTCGTGGGACCCGGCACCCCGATTTTCACCGTGCTCGCGCCTGCTCCCGTTTGGGCCAATGTCGGTGTTTCGGAAGCCGACGCCCGCCGCATTGCTGTCGGGCAGACCGCGAAAATCGTTCTGCCTGCTTCAGGCAAACAGGCGTTCATCGGCAAGGTCGAAGCCGAGCTTCCGCAGGCCGATCCGTTGTCGCGTTCCTTCGCGGTGAAAATCAAACTCGCCAACGAAGACCACCGGTTGCGTCCAGGCAACGTGGTGATCTCACACATCCAAACCGGTGAGCAGCACAGCGCAGTCACGGTGCCGCCCCAGGTCGTGCAAAAGTTTCCCGATGGCTCGTTGTTCGTTTGGATCGTCGATCCAGCCCGGCACACGGCCGCCCGACAGGTGATCGAGATCGGTTCGTTACAGACGTCCGAGATCGAGGTCACCAAGGGCCTAAAGGATGGCGATCTCGTGATCGCCAACGTGCCGCTCACGCTGTTCGAAGGCGCCCAACTGAAAGTTTCCGTCACACGATGAACCTCCTGACTTGGCCTCTGCGCCACCGCCAGGTGGCTTTCGTCCTGAGTTTCGCCGTCATCGCGCTCGGCCTCGAGTCGCTGCTGACCATGCCGCGGCAGGACACCCCGACGGTGTCCGTCCACGAAGCGCTGGTCGCGATGATTTATCCGGGCGCCAACACCGCGCAGGTCGAGCAACAGGTCACACGGCCGCTCGAAACGTACCTTTTTTCGTTCACTGAAATTAATCCAAAGAAAACGAAATCGTTTACGCGCGACGGTTTGGTGGTGGTCACGGTCGAGCTGAACGAATGGGTCAAAGACAAAACCGGTTTCTGGTCGCGCCTGCGGCTCGGGCTTTTCGAATTCAAGCAGACGAAACTGCCGTCAGAGGTAATCGGGCCGAGCGTCGACTCCGACTTCGGCGAATCCGTCGCGCTCCTGATCGGCGTCACGTCTCCAAAGCGCAACTACACGGAGCTTCGCCGTTACGTTGAAAAAATCGAGGACGCGATGCGCACGGTCGAGGGCATCGGCCGCATCAAGCGTTACGGCGAGCGCAAGGAATCGATCTACGTCGAGGCTGATTCGCAGCGCATGGCCCGCTACGGCGTCGGGCTCGCGATGGTCACAACCGTGCTGAAGGAGCAAAACGCGATACCTTACACCGGCACGATCAAGTCCGGCGACGTCGAGGCGCCGCTGCACACACATGGCCGCTATTCGTCGGCCGACGAGGTGCGGCAGCAGGTGGTCTTCTCCGATCTTCTCAACAATCGCGTCGTGCGTATTGGCGATGTCGCTACAGTCGAGCGCCGGCTTTCCGATCCCGAATCACTCATCAGAGTCAACGGTCAGGACGATGCCGCCTTGTTGCTCTCGGTAGAAATGCAGCCGGGCAACAACATCGTGGAATTCGGCAAGCAGATCGAAACGCGCCTCGCCGAAACTCAAAAGCTTCTGCCCGGTGACGTGAAAATCCACGTCATCAACGACCAGCCGGGCGTCGTCGCCGACTCCATCAACCATTTCATCCGCGAGTTTTTCATCGCCATCGGCGCCGTCGTGCTCGTCACGATGCTGCTCCTCCCCTTCCGCGTCGCCTCCATCGCCGCGATGGCCATTCCCGTGACAGTGGCGATTACGTTCCGCACGTTGAACTCGCTCGGCATCGAGTTGCACGAGGTTTCGCTCGCGTCGCTCATTGTCGTGCTCGGCATGGTTGTGGATGACGCGATCGTCATTGCCGACAACTACGTCGAAAAGCTCGACGAGGGGTTGTCGCTCTGGGACGCCGCTTGGAAGAGCGCGCACGAGCTGACGATTCCCGTCTTCACCGCCACGATCGCGATCGTCTTCGCGTTCCTGCCGCTCGCGTTTTTCCTCACCGGCGCCACGCGCGAATTCATCATCAGTCTGCCGATCACCGTCGCAATCGCGCTGATGGTCTCATTCGGGGTCGCGATGCTGCTCACGCCGCTGCTCTGTCACACGTTCATCAAGAAAGGTCTCAAGGATCAGCACGGCAGCATCGGCGCCAAGGTTCTCGACTATGTTTTAAAAATCTACGGACGCATGATCCGGCCCGTCGTCCAACACCCACGCCTCGTCATCGTCGCCGCCATTCTGACGATTCCGGCCGGCCTGTTGCTCACACCGCTCATTAAGCAAAAGTTTTTTCCGGCCGCCGAACGCGCCCAATTCGTCGTGGAAATCGACATGCCCGTCGGCACCCGGCTCGAAGCGACCGACCATGCCGTTCGCCAGGTCGAACGCGTTTTGCAAACCGACAAGCGCATCCCGCGTTTCGCCGCGTTCGTCGGCACCGCCGCTCCACGTGTGTACTACAGTTTCGCGCCCGAGGTGCCACGCCCGAGTTACGGCATGCTTTTGGTGAGCACGCATAGTTCTGGCGAAACCGACGCACTGGTTCGGGAATACGAACGCAAGTTCGCCAATCTCGTTCCCGGCGTTCGCATCAATGTGCAGCGCCTTCAGCAGGGCGAAGTCGTGAGCGCGCCGGTCGAGATTCGCATCGTTGGTCCCGAACTCGCGCAGCTCCGCGAGATTGGCGACCAGGTGCGTAAGGTCGCCGAGCGCGTACCCGGCGCGGCGCAGGTGCGCGACGATTTCCGCGACGGTTTCTCGGTCGATCTTGAGGTCAACAGCGAGGTGGCCAACCGCCTCGGCCTCGCCACCAACGTCATCGCCACGCAGGTCATGGCGGGCTTCACCGGCTTGACCATGACCGAGGTTTGGGAACACGACGCGCCCGTGCCGATCGTGCTCCGGCTCGACCGCGAGCATCGCGAGGACTACTCCGCTTTGAACAGCCTCATGCTGCGCGCGCCGCTCAGCCAAGCCACCGTCCCTCTCGCCGAAGTGGCGAAAGCCGCACCCGCCTGGAGCCCGTCGCAAATCTCCCGTCGCAACGGCGTGCGCACGCTCACCGTGCTCGTGAATCCCAACTTCGACACGCTGCCTTCGCAGGTCTTGGCCCCCGTCCAAGCAGAAATCGCCAAGATCAAGCTGCCGCCCGGCTATCGCATCGAGTACGGCGGCGAATTCGAGGGCCAGCAGGAAACCTTCGGCAAGATGGTGAAGGCGCTGATCGCCAGCGTCGCGCTCATTTTCCTGGTCATGCTGTTCCAGTTTAAGAACACCCGCGAAACGTTGCTGGTCATGCTGGCGATCCCGCTCACGTTCTTTGGCGCTATGGCCGGGTTGGTGATCACCGAAAACGTCCTCGGCTTCACCGCCGCCGTCGGGCTCATCAGCCTCGTCGGCATCGTCATTCGCAATTCCATCATCCTCGTCGACTACGCGGACGAGTTGCGCCGCAAGGAAGGTCTCGACGCGAAGGAGGCCGCAATTCACGCCGGCCTGCGCAGAATCCGCCCGATCTTTCTCACCTCGATGGCCGCCGCGGTCGGCGTGCTTCCGATGATCATCTCCGGTTCACCGCTTTGGGCGCCGCTCGCGAGCGTGTTTTCCGTGGGAATCATCTGGTCGATGGTGATGACGTTGCTGGTCATTCCGTCGGTCTACGCCTTGGTCATGAAAAACAAACCGGTGCAACCCGCCACCGCCAAGGAGGTCAAGTCATGAAACGCCTGCTTGTCGCCGCACTCATCACGACAGCCGCACTCGCTGCCGAACCATCGCCCAAGCCTCTCACGCTCGACGACGCCGTCGCGCTCGCTCTGAAACACAGCAAAGCTGCGCAACTCGCCCGCCTGAAGGTCGACGAAGCGACCTCCAGCCTCGATGCGGCTCGGCGGCTTCGTTACCCGCAGATCACCGTGATGGGAGTCGGCGCGTATATTCAGCACTCGACCGACATCACGGTGAGCCAGGGTTCTCTCACACCGCAATTGAACGCACTTGGTGCGCAGCTCGGCATGTCGCAAGCCGCCGCCGCCCTCGGGCCGTTTCCCTCCTCGGATCTCACGATTGCCAAGGGTAGTTACACGCCGGTGATCGGCGACCTCACGATCGCACAACCGTTGACGCAGCTCTGGCGCATCAACAGCGGTGTGAGTGCCGCGAAAGCAGGCCTCACCGAGAACCAACGCGAAGCCGCGCGCATCACCGCCCAGCTGCGTTTCTCCGTCGAGGAATTGTTCGTCGGCGTTCTTCTCGGAACCAAACGCCTGACGGAAAACGAGGCCAAGCTCGCTGCACAGGAACGAAAACTCCGCGACGCTGAAAACGCGCAGAAAGTCGGCGAACTGCTCGACGAATCCGTGCTCGGCATGCGCGCCGCCGTGATCCAGGCGAAATCCGATCTCACGCGAAGCCGTCAGCAGCTCGAACGTCTTTCGCTGCAACTCGCCGACCTGATCGGCCAGCCGGGCAACGACCACCTCACCCTCGCCAGCGATCTCCCCACCCGCGAGGAGCGTCCGCTCGAACACTGGCTGTCGCACGCTAAAGACAATCCCGACCGCCAAATCGCCGCCGCCACGGTGGAAAAAGCCGCCTCGGCCACCCGCGCCGCGCGTCAGGCCCGCATTCCCGAACTTTCTCTTATCGCCTCCGGCTATGCCCAAGACGGAATTCCCATCGTGCCGCGCCGCAGCGCCTCGGTGGGGCTGACGCTAAGCTGGGATATTTTTGATTTCGGCCGCAAGGACGCCGAAGTCGCGCGCACCGCCGCGCAGCGGCGCGCCGCCGAAGTGAACCGCGACCGCATTGAAGAAGACTCCGCCCGCGAAATCCGGCTGATGTATCAAGATCTCACCTACGCTACCGAACTGGTCGGACTAGCCAAGCAAGCTCTCGAATACCGCCAACGCGCCGCTCAGCTCGCCCACCAATCCACAGCCAACGGCCTCGCTCTCGAATCAGCGTCCTCCGAAGCCGATACCGAACTCCGCAAAGCCGAAGCCGACCTCGCCGGCGCCAACTACCAACGCCACCTCGCCCTTCTGCGGCTGTACTACCTCTCCGGCCAGTTCTGACCGCTGATCCCTCCGTTCGGTCCGTTGTAGCCGGCCTCGCTGAGGCCGGGCCTCCGTGGCCTGCCGGCTCGCACACGATCACTTTCGAACCGCTAATTTTCGCTAATTCACGCTAACGGGCTGAGGTGGAGCGAGTCGTCCCGACTCGCTGGTTCGGGTGAACCACTTATGACCACTGATTCACACTGATGAACGAATATGACTTTCGTCCGCGCTAGTAGTGTCCGCTTGCGTTAACGAACGGATGCCCCTTTGGTTGAGCGTACAAATGCCCCAGAAGCAACAAGTCGAATTTGCCCTGACGGCAAAGATTGGAGATACGCCGGTATCGCCCGAACACGTTTTGTGGGGCCAGATGCGGAAATTCCAAGACGAGGTCCAACAGCTAATTTTGGGATCCAATAAAAGTTCGCTCGATGCGGCCGTCGTCACGGTCAAGCACGGCTCTTATGGACTCTTGCTGCCGATTCCAGAAGAAGTCGAAGAGAGTTTTAACAATGATATGGCCGCAGCCAACAGTGAGGCTGCTGAAGTCGAGGCAGACCCGAAACGTTTTGAGATACTACGCAAGTGGCAACGGCGCGCTGTCATGGAGGGACACGTATATGATATACGACCCAGAAGCACCGCTACACGCCTCCAAGCATTTAAAATAACAGAGGACACAGTAATTAAACGAACCAAAGAGGATGTTTGGATCCCGACCGAAGCAACACTCCTTGGCAGGATCGTCAATGCTGGTGGCGAGGACGCCAACATCCACGTAAGACTGCGTGACAATCCCAAGCCAGTGATTGTTTGGGTGGACTCGGAATTGTTGGAAAGAGAGGCGTATCCTTTCTCGGGGGAAAAGCTGCTTCGTGTAACGGCGGAGCGCAATGGTCGGACCGGTGAGTTACGCAACTATAGGTTGATTGCCTTTGTTCGGTACACACCAGCGTACGACGAAACGGCGTTCCAGAAGATGCTCGCCGCAGGCGCTGAGGCTTGGTCAGACGTGAATGATCCTGTCGCATGGGTGAGAGAACAACGCGGAGGTGAAGAGTGAACGGCGCCGTTTTTCTTGATACCAGCTTTCTCATCACGCTGGTGAATCCCGCAGCAGAGTTTCACAAAGAAGCAGCGGCTTTTTATAAACATTTCCTAAAAGAACGAATCCCGATGGGTGTTTCGTCGATTGTAGTCGGCGAATTTAGCTTGAAGCAGAAGTGGTCCACAATGCCGCAAGACCAGTTCGTCACGGAATCCTTCACGCACGACGACGCGATAATATCAGCCGAGCTCGACTATGCCGCCTATAAAAACCCAAGCGGGCCGCCGGGCGGTAGGCAGTCCCTTAAAGACGATTTTAAAATCATCGGGCATGCGCACGCGAGAGGTTACCAGTACCTCATCACAAGAGATCGTGAAACCATGATGAAGTACTGCACCGATCTTTTGCAGGCAGGGCGGGTCAAGTTTCACCCCGTCGATCTCGCTTTAGGGTTTTCTAAATCCGTGTTTGGTGCTCCGAAATCGTCTTCTCTAAGCTAGCAGTGGCGAGTCTAGGCGACCTCTAGTTCTTCTCAGGCTCTTTCGGCACAACATTCCTACGGGCGAGTTCATTCGCTTGTTGGTTCGCCAAATAGTTCAGAGCATTGCGTTCGGCTTGGGCTTTCATCGCCGCACCGTTTTGCTCTAACCATTTGTCAAACTCCTCGGGCGTCATTTCTGGCTGACCGTTCATTTGGAGCCTTTCTTCCAACGTTCGCCCTCGGCTTCTTCGTCGTCCTCGTTGTTGGTTTCTATGTTGGCCTCAATTTCAGCCAAGATTTTTGCCAGAGCTTGTTTGCTCTTGGGTCCGGCCAGAACGCCCGTGGGCTCGTCGACGTTTTTCCTCGCCGGCTTTTTGGCTGAAACACGCTTAGAATCTTTTGGCTTTCGTTTCATGTGGCTTTCCTCATGTGCGTCACTTTACCCGTTTTGTCACTAAAAGGTTCGTAGTGGTATGCGCTATAAATCTCAACAAGTCGCTCGCTTGCCGGCTCCACAATATGGACCTCGAGCGATCCCAACGCTTTCGCGTAGGTGTGAGCGGCGAAAAATACAATTTTCAAAACATTCCCGCGCAGCGGATTTTGGACCGGGCAGCTCTCAATGAAATATAACTTTAGAGCCATTTTCCCTCGCGTCGGCGCACCAAGACATACGGCGCATAGTTTCCCTTCGGCCAAAACAGCGACATCAAAACGTTTCTGATCACGCTGGAGCACCTGCCGCATTTGCTGCCAAGACCAAGAGCGGACGCCATGGGTATCGGGCCAAGCGTCGGCCTCTGCGGCATCACTTTCCTGCATCGTGCGAATCCGAATTCCCAGCGAGCAGAAGTTTTGCTCCGTCGCACGAAACGCCCTCTCACGCATCGTCCGGTATTTCTCGCCTACCTGCGCCAAGCTCATGTGCATGAGCGTCGACATTCGGTACCAGTCCACCCGAGTCAAGCCCTGACTAAACCAGTAGCTATCTACCTGTTCATTCAAACCCAGGGCGAGAGCAAGGGGGCGAACTTTGCACTTTGCAGTCGACCAGCCGCGGCGAAACTACCGCTGCCGCTTCAACTCTGAAAATGGCGCGAGTTCGGGGCGCGACGCACGCAAGCGGTTGTAGAGGGCTTCTAGTTCGTCAATCGCTGTCTCGATCTGATCCAGATAAGCGATCAGATCCTCGCGCGAACAATCGGTCGGCAGTTCGCCTTTCCCCTCTTTGATCACTCGATCACGCGTCTCCTCCAACGATTCGAGGATCGTGATGATGCTGTCGCGACTAAGGAGTATCTCGCTCATGATTGTGCGATTTTATCGAATTTTGCAGCGCGGTCCGGATACCACACTTTCCACAAAGCAAAGGGAACTGCAAAAGAAGCGAACCGCCTCAACAGGAAAAGAAAGTGTTCCTCCTGCATCACCTGTGCGGGCATCAGCGAGTAGTGCGTGTGACCGGATATTCTGTTCGCCTTATCCTTGCTCAGAACCAACCCACCAGGGACAGGACTGTTGACCGGTACGACGTAATTGTCCCCGGATTTACCAAAGTCAATTGGACCATCGGAGAGAGACAGTCCTTTCCGAAAGCCAGGGAATATATAGGGGATGCCATTAATCTTCCGCCGGTCGACATCAGCCGAGCGCGTGCGTGTTTCGGATATCGGATACTCTTCCAGCACAGGCCACATCTGATGCCGGTGACCAAACCGCCCTCCAGTCTCAGAGAACCTGAACAAATCCGTCGGCGCTTGATCATAAAAAAGCGAGTGAACTAAACCACGCTCCAGATATATTTCCCGAGCGGTCTTTCCTCCTACGACCAATTGGTTCGTCATACGTCGATGCCGGCTTGTTAGGATTTAGGGGGCAAGCGCATTTGTTGCCACTGACAGACTCTCATACCGGGATCAGCGCCCCGGCTACAACCAAATCAACTTAACTCGCTCCTGAGGGTTCTGGTTTTTATTGGCAGGGATCTCGGTTTAGCGGCCGCTGAACCTTCTGGCTCCACAGCACCCCAGAAGTCGCGCAATCGCCGCTCGGACCGCTCAAATTGCCACGTCGAATACCAAAATTGGCACTCGGGATAGCAAATCTGCCACTTTGAGTACCAAATGCGGCGCTCTGAGTAGCAATGGTGGCACTCGAAGTCCCAACGCCGACACTCTGAGTGGAAACTTGCTCGGTCGGAGTGCCGCGTTCGACACTTTGAGTAGCAACGTCGCCACTTTGAGTGCCCACTTTGGCACAAAAACCACGACGTTTCTCACTCCGAGTGCCACGTTCGACACTTGGAGTAGCGACGTCGGCACTCCGCGTAGCAAACGCGGCACTTCGAGTGACAACGTTGCCAGTTAAAGTGCCGAGTTTGGTACTCAAAGTGTCGGCGTTCGCACTCTGAGTGAGAAAGATGGCGCTCAAAGTGTCGGCAGTCGCATGCGAAGCGTCGGCGTTCGTACGCAAAGTCTCGGCGCCGGTGAAAAAAGTGTCGGCGTTGGCACTCAAGGTCGCGGTGTCGGTACGAAAAGTTTCGGATGGGACAATCACTCCACCCCAGATCCTGTGGCAGATCGGAATTTTACACAGAGGGCACTCGAGGCGTTCACGGAGGCCACGGAGTCCGAAACAATCCACATGCTCCGCGATCTCTGTGCATCCTCTCGTGCACTCTGTGCTCCAAGTCTGAGGAAAAAACCAAGCTCGACCCCTTTGCGTTTCTTCACGGCCTTCGTGTTCAAATCCGATCCGAACCTCGTTAACACCAAGATCGCAAAGATCCGCAAACGGTTTAATCCCGAACAGCCTGCTTCGATCCAGCGTTGTTTCGTTTTATATCTTTTAATGAGTTTCGGTTGGAGGGCGCAGCACGAGTTCGTTCTCGCCATTGGAGAAGCAAGCCAAAGTTATTCACCGCTTGCCCACAGGTTGCCCACTTTGGCTTGCTGGTGAACAACTTGTGAGGAAGAAATCCTTCCTTTTCAGAGGCAAATCATGGATACTCTTCCCCGTTCCTTGATAGAACAGTCGCAGCGCAGAGGTCCTGAAAAACCCGCTGAGAGCACGACTGGGATAATCCCGGGCAACCGGGGAAAAGGTGGTCGAAGCTGGTTCGGCCTTCTCCTCCGCAGGCGAGCGATCGCCGCGTAAAGGCATATATCACCAGCTCCTCTGGTCGGGGTCGTGCCCGCACCAGTCACAAACACGAATCAGGAGCTGAGCGGCGAGCCGCGAATTAAGAAACCGCGTGCGAGCCGAGTCAGGTCTGGAGACCGTTTCGATCTCCACACTGATACCGTCACCCAGAGGGTTATGGCTGCTACGGTAAGCACCAGCACGCGACAGCGTTTCCCGGCGGGTCCACCCCGCCAAAAGGCCCGGTCTCACGCAAGATCAGGGCGCGCAACCGAAACGATGTCGCGGGGAATGAGCGAGCCTGGCAAAGCTCGTAAACGTTCCTGATTGGGGCGGCGTGAAAAACCACGTCACCCAACTGCAAAACGAAAAAGCAGCCTGAGAGATAAGAGGTCAGACCCGTCCCGCGGGGCCAACGTACGGCCAAAAGCTGTAGCCGTCCCTGTGGAAACGGTGCCGACGCGAAAGTAACCATTGCAGGCGTGTCAGCACCCTGTCCGGCGCGCGGCTCTCGGCAGAGAGTCTCCGAACCGGGCATAGAGGCCTCACTCGATAAACATCAGCCGGAAACGGCCGTTGCGGTCCCGCCATGAGACCGAAACCTTCGCTTGCCGCGAAGAGTGGCGTCGGGGAGCTTGCGGCCCGCGAAAGCGAGGCGCCCAACGCAAGTACATGGGAAAGAGAGCGTGGCGAGCTCCAACCCCAAATTTGGCCCGCAGGACTTCGGTTCTGCGGGCCTTATTGTTTTCTGAGCCCAGAGGTCGCCCGAGCCTCGGAAGGGTTTGTCGTTTAATAGATGACAAAGGGCGTCGGGAGGATGTCAGGCAGAGCCGGCGACACAGCCATTGGCCCGTTCGATTTAGGTTCGTAGTAGCTCTATGGTAGCTCCGAAGTATCTCCGAGGAAGCTTCAAGGAAACTTCGAGGGACGCGATGGCAAAGCAGCATCGCTCTTCGCCGGAGACCGGGCAGAGGTCCTCATTTTAACTGGCCGGGAGGAACGCGAGGATTATCCTTGGGTCTGTCGCATGTCTCAAGAGTTGAGAACCCTGGCCCGACTCCAGCGGTCTCGTCACTCCATCTCATCACGACAAACTATGAACTCGCTTAAATTCAGCCTCCGCTTGGGCGCCGTGTTGGCGTGCCTAAGCTTGCCCGTTGTTTCACATGCTGGGTCCGGAATCATCCCGTCGCCGGCCGGCAGCAAGACAGAATTCCACATCGAAGCCGGGCTCACCTATGCCTCGGGCGTGAACAACGTCATCGACCAGCTCAAGAAAAACTACGGTTTCGAGGACGATGGCTCGTTTCCCCTCGGGCTGCGCTTAAGCGCGTATGCAAAACTCGAAAACGGTTTCGGGTTCGGCGCTGGCATCGGGCCCAGCCAGTACATTCGCGTCCGCACCAACCATCCGCGGGGTTACTATTACTACGATGGCTACTACTATGACGGCTATTATTACCACGGCGGGTATTATTACTACGACGACTACGAAACGAGTTACATCGTCCCCATCTACGCCGACGTCCGTTATTATTTTCCGAAGAACGATATTCTCAGCCCGTACGTGCGCGCGGGTATCGCCTACCCGATCTCCGGCGGCGACCATCTGAACGCCGGACGACCGGGCGCGATCGGCGCAGTGGGTGCCAACTTCCTCGAGACCCGCTACGTTTCAGTCGGCGTGGAGCTCGGCTTCGACGATTCGCGCGTGGAAGTGAAATCGGGACCGTTTCACCCGAAGGAAAAAGTGCGGCCGACCGAGTGGACCATCAGCGTATTTGCCACTTTTTGAGCCAATTTTGATCACAGCCCGGCTGCTCTAGGGTAGCCGGGCTTTTTTATTTCCCTGTTTGCAACAACCACTTATCATCTATACTTCGCCTTCCGCCTTGCCATGAGGATGTATGACGCGCACGTTCCCACCTTTTCTCAGAACAGAACGATCGTCAGCGCTATGAACCAGAACATCCGTAACATCGCCATTATCGCACACGTCGACCACGGTAAAACCACCTTGGTTGACCAGCTTCTCAAAGAAGGCGGTGTCTTCCGCGCCAACCAACAGGTCGCCGAACGCGCCATGGACTCCATGGATCTCGAGCGCGAAAAAGGCATCACGATTAAAGCGAAGAACACGTCCGTCCACTGGCAGGACAAGATCATCAACATCGTCGACACTCCCGGACACGCCGACTTCGGCGGCGAGGTCGAACGCGCGCTGCGCATGGTCGACGGCGTTCTTCTCGTGGTCGACGCCTACGACGGTCCCCAGGCCCAAACCCGTTTCGTGCTCCGCAAAGCGCTCGCGCACGGCCTGAAGGTCGTGATCGTCATCAACAAGATCGACCGCGACAACGCCGAGCCCGCCAAGATGTACGAAAAGGTCCTCGAACTTTTGATGGAGCTCAACGCCACGGAGGAGCAGTTCGACGCTCCCGTCGTCTACGGTTCCGGCCGCGACGGCTACATGATGCGCAAGCTCACGGACGAGAAGAAGAACATGGCTCCGCTGTTCCAGGTCATTCTCGATCACGTTCCGCCTCCTTTTGCCCGTCCGAACCAACCTTTCCACATGCTCGTCTCCAACATCGATTGGAGCGACTACGTTGGGCGTATCGCCATCGGCAAGGTTCTTGGCGGTAAGGCTCGTCTCGGCGACCCGGTCTTCGTCATCCGCCACAGCGACCAGAAACGCATCCGCGCGAAAATCACACAAGTCTTCGAATACTCCGGCCTCGGTACCGTCGGCTCTGAACTCGCGGACGCCGGCCACATCGTCGGCCTCGCGGGTTTCGAGGATATCGATATCGGCGACACCATCGCCGCCAGCGAAGATGCCAAGGCCCTGCCCTTCCAGCAGATCGATCCGCCCACGCTGGAAATGCAGATTTGCGTGAACGACGGCCCGCTCGTCGGCACCGAAGGCAAGCTCGTCACTTCCCGCCAGCTGCGCGAACGCCTTTTCCGGGAAATCAAAACGAACGTCTCGATCAACGTCGAAGACACTGACAAAGCCGGCGTTTTCAACGTTCGCGCCCGTGGCGCCATGCAGATCGCGGTCCTCGTCGAAACGATGCGTCGCGAAGGTTTTGAGCTTCTTGTTTCCCGTCCAACCGTCATCGAAAAGCGCGGCCCCAACGGCGAACGCCTCGAACCTTACGAAACAGTCTGGATCGAAGTGCCCGACGAGTGCGTCGGCGGCATCATGCAGAACCTAGCCAACCGCAAGGGCCAATTGACGAATTTGGAAAAGCTGGCCCACTCGACCATGATCGAGGCGACGATCACCACGCGCGGTCTCATCGGCATGGAAATCGACGTCGTGAACGCCACCAGCGGCCGCGGCGTGCTCAGCCATCTCTTTAAGGAATACGGCCCGTACGCCGGCGAAGTCCTTACCCGCATTACCGGCACCCTTATCGCCACCGAAGCCGGCGAAACGACTGCCTACGCCTTGGTCATGTGCCAAGAGCGCGGCAAGCTCTTCGTCAGCCCCGGCGAACGCGTTTACGAGGGCATGATCGTCGGTGAAAACCCGCGTAACGAAGACATCCCGGTCAACGCCGTCCGCGAAAAGAAGCTCACCAACTTCCGTTCGCAGGGTGAAGGTGTCGCCACCGGCCTCACGCCGGCGGTGAAACTCTCGCTCGAGCGCTCGATCGAGTACATCGCCTCCGACGAGTTCCTCGAAGTCACGCCGAAGAACTTGCGTCTCCGCAAACGCATCCTCGCCGAAGTCGAACGCCGTAAATTCGCCCGCGCCGCCAAATCGGCCGAGTAATCTCCTGTCTACCTTTTGATTCATCAAAGCCCGCGTCGACCACGCGGGCTTTTTAGTCGCCGGACATCGCGACGCACTTCCGCACAAAAATGCGGTCCAACGCCGGATGCTTTTGCGTGCTTCTTTTTTTGCTCTCTTCGCTTCGCTCGCTTGCGCTCAGTCGACGCCTACGACAAGTTCCTCCGCTGAACCATCGTCCTCCGCCAAATCGGAAGCCTCCCGCTCCGACAAACCCGCTGCCACGGCAACGCCCGACTCCCTCTTCGACCTGGGAAAATCGCTCTTCGACGAATACGCACCGCCCGAGGTCAAAGAATACTTCGAATTTCCGTCGAAGGAACAATGGGACGCTTTCGCCGCAAAGCTTCAGAAAGCGCTCGACGGAGATTCGTTTGGCGATCTCGCTGCGTTCGAGCCGCAGGCCCGAGCCGCTCTCACAGCG
Organism: Nibricoccus sp.; assembly: GCA_047600805.1. Taxonomy (GTDB): domain Bacteria; phylum Verrucomicrobiota; class Verrucomicrobiia; order Opitutales; family Opitutaceae; genus JADKHC01. Next base: position 374,212 of record JASGKG010000001.1, on the reverse strand, counting down.
TTGCGAGCATTTCCCGAGTATGAAGATTACGCGAACTGGCTTGAGGAACGCCTCGATCTCATCTCGATGGCCAAACAGCTTTCGCAGCCGCCAACACCACCGCGCCCGGATCAGCCGAAGCCACCCACGCCCCGCGCGGACATTCCTCAATACAATCTTTGGTTCCAACGGATCAGCGCCAAAGCGATCCCGGCGAACGCGGAGAAATTGATTCCTCTCCTTGTCGCGCAATTCGCATCGGCCGGCTCTCCTGGCGAGTTGGCTTGGTTAGCCGAGGTGGAATCCACCTTTAATCCCGCGGCGCGCAGCCCGGCAGGAGCCCGTGGGCTTTTTCAACTCATGCCGGAAACCGCCAAAGAGCTTGGCTTGAGCGTGATGCTTCCCGACGAACGGACCGATCCGAAAAAGAGCGCCGACGCCGCTGCGCGCCTGCTCAAGCGTCTGTATTCAAAATTCGGTGACTGGCCACTGGCCCTCGCCGCCTACAACGCCGGCGAGGGCCGCGTCAGCCGGGCGCTCACCGCACGCAAAGCCAAAACCTTTGCCGAGATCGTTCCTGCGCTGTCCGTGGAAACCCAGCTCTATGTTCCCAAGGTGCTCGCAACGGTGGCGAGCCGAACCGGGATCACCCCGGAAAAGCTCGCCGCGGCGGAATAGGTGTGCGCGACCGCATTCCTAGCAAAAGAAAGCCCGCGGGCTAAACGCCGCACGGGCCTTCCCTACCTAGCTTCGTTTTATTGCGCTCTACTCAGTTAGGCTAAACACCACCGGTACGCTCATGCGAAACCGTACTGGAATGCCGTGGCGCTTACCTGACTCAAACCGCCATTTGGAGACCGCTGCGACGGTGGGTTCTTCGAAAGCCGCATGGGTCGACTTCACGACCCGCACGTTGTGTACACGGCCTCCTTCATCCACCACGAACTCCACCCAGACCGTCCCCGATATTCCTGCAACTTTCATTGCACTTGGATACACAGGGGCCGTCTGAAAGCGCGTATGCGGCGTATCGTCCAGCATTTCGATTCCGACCAGCGTGGCACCTCCAGAGCCTTTGCCAGGCCCTTTCCCAAAGCCAATCGGTCCCGTAGGCAATTTCGTACCTTTACCTATATTTACAGGTTTCCGATCGACCTCTATTCCAATTGGCCCCACGTCTGCAGGGCGGGGCAAGTCCAGGAAACCAACGGGGGCCTCGGACTCCACGCCACCGCAGTCTCCACCCTCCGACGGAAGAGTGGCCGGCTCTGGGTCGGGAGTTAAAATAATTATATCGCCGCCTTCATCCACAGGTGGTTTCACCGCCGTGCCATTTTCAAAAATATTTCTGGGCCCGCCTGAGCTCAAAAACAGAGCCGCATGAAAGGTAAGGGCGATCGCAGCGGGAACGAGGTATGTGCTGTTCATGATATTTCCTTTGGTTGGGGTTCAAAAAGGAAACGCTCGAGCGCGGCCTTTATTATTAAAAACCAACAAATTTTCGCAGAATCTTCCGCACCCTCGTCGGTGAGCACAAAACCACGGATTGAAATTCCCTCATTGTCCCGCCTTCTTTACTGCAATGCTCAAGCCATCGTTCTTCTTGCTGGTTGTACTCACGTCGCTCTCCTCGCTCTTTGCGGCGAAGATGCCGCCCGAACTGGACGACGCGCTGAAAACCTTCCGAGCCGAAGGCGCGGCACATTGGTCCTTCGTGCAAACTTCGGAATCTGGCGGCAAGACCCAGGTCGAACATTTCGATCCCTCCAAGCCGGAGTTCAATCGCTGGACACTCCTCAAAAAGAATGGCGCGGCCCCGACCGAAGCCGAACTGCAGGAATACCGCGAGCGTCTCAGCCGCCGAACCACCGGTAAAACCGCTCCCAACGTGAAGGACCAAATCGATACAAACTCCTACGAGCTCTTGAGCGAAGATGGCGAACGCGCCAATTACAGATTTCGGCTCAGGCCCGGCGACAAATCCGACCAGAGCGCCTCGCACATGGCGGCGACATTTACGCTTCACAAACCTACAGGCACCATCGAACGCGTCGAAGTCGCCTCGCTGGAACCGTTTTCGCCCATGTTCGCGGTAAAGGTGAACGAAGCGAAGACCGTGATGACTTACAGCCTGCCGACCGCTGAGCGCCCTTCGCTGCTGGACAAAATCACCGTCCGCATGCGCGGCCGTGCCATGTGGTTCAAGTCGGTGGATGAGGAAATGACGGTCACGTATTCAGAACATAAGTTTGTCGGCAAAAAAGCGCCGGCAGCGCCGCAAGAAAATCCCGCTCGCGCCAATCCCGCGGTTCCTTAGCGTGAACGCATGAGCATGACTTGGCTCGCCAACGTCGATTCCGCTTCGTTCTGGGCACATAAAACCTGGGCCGACTTCGCGTCGCTTCAGGAGAAGGAGCGTCACGTCGTACTCGTGCCGTTGTACGGGCTGAACGATCACGGACTGGGGCTTCCGCTCGATGCAGAGGAAATCCTCGGAGCCGCCGTCGTCCGCGCCGCGATCGCTCAAATGAGCGGCACGGCCCCGTGTCACGTTCTGCCTCCAGTTCGCTTCGGCTTGGCTCCGTTTGCTTGTTCGTTTTTCGGCCTCGAAACCGAAACGGCGCGTGAACTCCTGATCGAACTCGCCGCGGGCGTAAAAGCCGCAGGTTTTCACAAGCTCGTTTTCTTCAACACTTCGCCCTGGAATCGCGAACTCGTCATCGACACGTCCCGCGACATCCGCGTCGAGCAGAAGCTGCAGACGTTCATCATCAACACGCCACTCCTCGGCTTCGATTTTCATCCGGCGTCAACCCAGCGCGGCCAGGTCCAAGCCGCCGTGGCTCATCTTCGTGGTTCGGCGCCGAATAAATCCTCGCGCCCGGCCGACGTGCGCGATGCCGACTTTCGTCCTGGCTTCTACGTGCAGCCCGCACCGCTCGCTTTCGATCCGACGCTCGACGGCGCATCGATCATCGCAAAGGCAGCGCAACATCTGGCCCGCTTGCTCGACGAAATACAACATGCTGCGCCGCTGAGCGCATTAACTTCGGGTGGACACGGCGTTCCGACCGAGCGGCCGCTTTCCTCAGAAAAGTCTTCCGGCGTTAAGCCGACGAGCCCTGCTCAGGACTTTGTCTTCCCAGCGCGTTTCCGCTCCCGTTATCTCCCGGCGTTCACGCGCGACGCACTCGACGCGTTGCCGAATAAAAAGCGTGCGCTCGTGATCATTCCGACCGGCGCGATCGAACAGCACGGCCCTCATTTGCCGGTAGGTGTCGATTCGATTCTCGGGCAAGCTTGGCTCGAAGCCATTCTGCCAAAGCTACCCGCCGGTGCTCCGGTGTTCGTCGCACCGCCGATCACCTTTGGTAAAAGCAACGAACACATCGCTTTCCCCGGCACACTTTCCATCTCGTTCAATATTTTTCGACGCACATTGCTCGCGATCGCTCGCCAATTAAAGGCACTCGGCTTCAGCCGTATCGCAGTTCTAAATACGCACGGGGGGAACAGCGCGGTTGTCGTCGCAACCTTGCGGGAGATACAAGGTTCACTCGACATGAGCGCCGGTGTGCTCGGGTGGCCGTACAAACCCGAGCAAAGCGAACAAGAAGCGGCTTACGGTTTTCACGCGGGCGAATGGGAAACTTCCTTGATACTCGCCGCCGCTGGCGAACTGGTCGACATGTCCAAAGCAGTTTGCGAATATCCGGCAAAGCTCGGTGACCCAGGCGAACTGCGGCCCGAAGGCGCTCCCGCCATTCTGTCCTGGGCGACCGAGGATATTTCGCGCAGCGGCGTGATGGGCGACGCCACGATCGCCACTCCCGACAAAGGGAAGCGTTGGTTCGAAGCGCAGTCCGCTGCTCTCGCGAAACGGATTCAGGAGTTGTTGGCGCGCTAGGGTAATCCGACCTACGACAAGCGCAGCACGACATCCTATAGCGTCGGTTTCGCCGCGGTAGTAATGTGTCCGCATCCCACCAATTAGACGCACGAAAGTTCAATCAAAAAGACAATCGAGCGTCGCGGCAAAGAGAGCTAAGCCGAAATAAAATTCGACCTTAATCTCGGACGCCGCGGTGGGACTTATTTTTTCCGCGATCAATGTCACACGAGAGATACGAAGACTGTATTCAAGCCTGCCAGGAATGCTTGGAAGCTTGCGAAGAATGCTCCTCGGCCTGTTTGCGCGAGAAGGACGTGTCGATGATGGCACGGTGTATCGAGCTGGATCGCAGTTGCGCGGACGTCTGTGCGCTCGCTTTGCGAGAAATGACACGGAGCTCGCGTTTCGCTGAGCGAATTTGCGAGGTCTGCGCCGAAATTTGTGACGCCTGTGCGATCGAGTGCGACAAGCACGAGATGGAGCACTGCCAAGAATGTGCGGAGGCGTGTCGCTTGTGTGCGAACGCCTGCCGCGAAATGGCCGGAGTGGCGGAGTAACAAAACGCGTTTGCGGTTTTGGCGGGAGGGACGTTACGCCCGCCGTGAACGGCGGCAGACGTGCATCAGGCGTTTCCTGATTGTTCTTCGTGGATGTCGGCTTCGCGACCGCTTCGGCGCATGTAGGTTTGCCAGCTTCTTCGCTCGTTAACCCACAACGCCTCGAAGAACATGCTCCCCTCGAAGACCCTCCTGGTCGCCGCCGGCCTTTGCGCGTGCGGTGCCTTCAATGCACTGGCCCACACGCCAGCTCAAAACGAAATCCCCACATTCACGAACGTCTCTGTCCACGATCCCTCCATCGTGCGCGACGGCCCTGAGTTCTACGTGTTTGGTTCGCACCTGGCCTCCGCTAAAACCGCGGATCTGATGCACTGGACCCAGTTGTCTACCGGACCCACCGACGACAACCCGTTGTTCCCGCATCCGTTCACGACGTTTGCTGACTCTGTCAACTGGATCGGCAACAACCCTGCCTTCTGGGCGCCCGACGCGATCCGCTTGGCCGACGGCCGCTACTATTTCTACTACTGCATCGCCCGCGGTGACCAACCACACGCCGTGCTCGGCGTCGCCGTTTCAAACAACATCATGGGACCGTACACCGACCTCGGCGTGATCGTGCGCTCGGGCATGTGGGGCCAACCTAGTCTGGACGGTACAATCTACGACGCCACGCGCCATCCCAACGCCGTCGACCCCGACGTCTTTTTCGACAAAACCGGCAAGCTCTGGATGGTCTACGGTTCGTATTCCGGCGGCATCTTCATTCTTCAACTGGATGCAACCACCGGCATGCCTTTGCCGAACCAAGGTTACGGCAAGAAACTCATCGGTGGGAACCATTCGCGAATCGAGGGGCCCTTCACGCTCTACAGCCCGGAGACGGATTATTATTATCTGTTTCTCTCCTTCGGCGGCCTTTCCGCCGATGGCGGGTACAATATCCGCGTCGCTCGCTCGCGTCAGCCCGACGGTCCGTTCTACGACTCAGCGGGCAACGACATGACCAACGTGTCGGGTGCACCTGGTTCGTTTTTCGACGACGCAGCGATCGCACCTTACGGCGTGAAAATGATGGGCAACTACCAATTCCGCGCCGCTCCCGGCGAGCCCGTCGCCATCACGCGCGGCTATCTTTCTCCCGGTCACAACTCCGCTTACTACGACCCGCAGAGCGGAAAATATTTTCTCGTGTTTCATACGCGCTTCGTGGGCCGCGGCGAAGAACACGAGGTCCGCGTACATCAGATGTACATGAACTCCGACGGCTGGCTGGTCGCAGCGCCGCACCGCTACGCCGGTGAAACGCAGGAGCGTCACGATCGCCACGACGTCACGGGGGATTACAAGATCATCAATCACGGCAAAGCGATCAGCCCCGCGCTGAACACTTCCTCGCTCATCACCCTCAATCCCAACGGCAGCGTCAGCGGCGCCGCGACCGGCACGTGGGATTTTCGGCGCAACAACGCGATCACGCTCACGCTTGATGGCACGACTTACAACGGGGTTTTCAGCACGCAATGGGACGACGACCAGGGCGCGTGGGTCTACGCGTTTTCCGCATTATCCTCGGACGGTGTGAGCCTGTGGGGCAGCCACACGGTGACGAGTCAACATAGCCCTGTCGCGGTATCCGTTCCCAATCGCCTGGCGCTCTTCGGCGCAATGAACTCGTTCAGCCTGCCCGAACCTCGGCCGCCCTCCAAAGATCCTTTCACCTACTCCGTCTCAGATGGGCCTTCCGGGCTCACCGTGGATCGCGCGCCGGGCGTCGTGACGTGGCAGCCAACTCTCTCGCAGGTGGATGTGCCTTACCCCGTGACGATCGTCGCCACCAGCACGTCGGCCGATGATCCGCGCCAGACACGCTACTCGTTCACGATCACCGCGCGCTCGGTTAATGTCGTGCGGCGTCTGGACCTTAACTTTGGTTCTGCTGCGACGTCGGGCTTGCAGGATGCAACCGGTGCGTTCACCGGCTTTCCCTCGCGACTGCCGGGAACGGGTTCGGCTTTGCCCGCGTGGGACCCGAACCTTCGGCTCAACACCACGACGGGTTCTCTCGAGTTATCGACTACACAATCCGACTTCAACGGCCAGGCGAATCTCGGTATCGCCAGCATGCCCGGAGCCAATCTCAGCAGCCTCGGCTTTACGGGCAGCGAAGATTTCGCCGTCACCGCGGTTTTCAAACCGCTGACCACCCTCGAATTCATCGACCAAGTCGGCGTATACATCGGAGCGAATAGCAACCTGATGACACGTGCCGATACCATCGTCTTCGCGACGCCGGAGCGCCACTCGACGCACACACAAAACGGCACCGACTACGACGGACACTTCTTCGGCTTCGGTCTCAATGCCGCCGATGGCATGACGATCACGATCACGCGTGAAGCGGGCAATTGGCGGTATTTGATCGACGGACTCGATTGGAACCCGCTGTCGGCGCCGTCATTCCTCGATGGCCGCTCAGATCTCGTCGCGGGCGTCTTCGCGATCACACCCATCAACGCGAACCGCAAAACAATCGAGGTCGATAGCTATTCGTTAGTGGTCGCAACGAACACGCCACAGCTCACGCCGATCGAAGCGTGGCGCATTCTACACTTCGGCCAGGTGGAAAACCGCGGCATCGCCGCCGACTCAGCTGACCCGGATCACGACGGCGCAACAAACCTGGAAGAATTCCAGAATGGCACCGATCCGTTGGATCGCACCTCAGGCGGTCGCCATCGCTAACCACCTCACACCTCAATAAACTCAGCCCCGCCGCGGGAGTGCTATGAACTCACCGGGCGGGGCTATATTATTGAGAGTTCATGCCACGTGTATTGCTTTGGGCATGCCAAGTTTGTTCGGCGTCGGCTTTTGCTCAAATCCCGCCAATCGCGCCACGAAAACGGCCGAAATCTGCCAAACTCGTCGCCTCGTTTGACAGGTAAAATCATTCATTACACGTGCTCGAAGCGGTCGCACTCGCGGCGCATGAAAGCCGTGAGGAGCCTCCAGCGCGGAAGCGAGGCTCGCCGGTCTCGTCGTACGTTCAGCCGGAGTCAGAAGTCCTGCTCGCGGCCTTGGGGATTGCAGTCCCTGCGTCCGGGATCGTGATCCCAGGCTTCGGGATTACTATCCCAACGTCTGGGATCGCGATCCTAGCCTTCGGGACCGCGATCCCAAGCTTCAGGATTGCGATCCCAAGGTCCGGGATTGCGATCCCGAAGGGTAAGATTGTAAATTCCGGGACTAAGTTAACCGCTGGTAAGGGTAAAAGCGCGGTCCTTCTGCCAAGGGCGACCGCCTTACAAGCCGCTGATAAACCGCACGTTTAACGAAGTTTACCTTCTCACGTGGGTTTTTTACGCATCGGCCCCGACTTGGCCGGGGACCTGCTATGAACGCGGTGCATGGCAGCAGTTCCCAGGCACCACTGGCCCGGGCCGTCAGCGGCTATGTGCAGCACTCATGTCGATTCACGTCGCCCTCCACCACCGCACTCACTACCGCTACGACCGGCTGATTAACGTCGGGCCGCAAGTCGTTCGGCTTCGTCCAGCGCCGCATTCGCGCACGCGCATCCTGAGTTACTCGCTGCGCATCCTGCCCGAGCAACATTTCATCAACTGGCAGCAGGACCCGCAGTCCAACTTTCTGGCGCGGCTCGTCTTTCCGGAAAAAACAAAAGAGTTCGCTGTCGAAGTCGATTTGGTTGCGGAAATGGCGGTGTTCAATCCGTTCGATTTTTTCCTCGAGCCCGAAGCCGAGCGTTTTCCTTTCGCGTACGACAAGGCGCTCGATCACGAGCTCGAACCATTCCGATTGAAGTGCAAGGAAACGCTTGAGTTCGCTGACTACCTTGCAGGCATTCGGCGCGACTTGTACGCGTTTCCCGGACGCGAGAAGCCGCGCACGATCGACTTCCTCGTCAGCCTTAACCAAAAGCTCTGGCAGGACATCAAGTATCTCATCCGGCTTGAGCCTGGCGTGCAAACGCCCGAAGAAACACTCTCGAAGCGCAGCGGCTCTTGCCGCGACTCGGCGTGGCTGCTCTGCCAACTTTTCCGCCACTGCGGCTTGGCCGCGCGTTTCGTCAGCGGCTACTTGATCCAGCTCAAGGCCGACCAGAAATCGCTCGACGGCCCGAGCGGCACGGAAAAAGACTTCACCGACCTGCACGCGTGGTGCGAAGTTTATCTTCCCGGTGCCGGTTGGATCGGCTTGGATTCAACCAGCGGCTTGCTCGCAGGCGAAGGTCACATCCCGCTCGCCGCCACGCCGGATCCGCAAAGCGCCGCTCCGATCAGCGGCTTGATCGACGAATGCGAATGCGAATTCGACTTCGAGATGAAGGTGACGCGCATCTTCGAATCGCCTCGCGTGACCCTGCCCTACTCCGATGACCAGTGGGCCGAGATCGAAAAGCTCGGCCACGCCGTCGACGAAAAGCTGCGGCAAAACGACTGCCGACTCACCATGGGCGGCGAGCCGACCTTCGTCAGCATCGACGATATGGACGGACCGGAGTGGAACTCCGTCGCGCTCGGGCCGAAAAAACGCGCCCTTGCCGACGACCTCATGCGTCGCCTCAAGAAACGTTTCACGAGGGGCGCGCTCCTGCACTACGGCCAAGGCAAATGGTACCCGGGCGAATCGCTGCCGCGCTGGGCGTTTGCCGCCTACTGGCGCAAAGACGATCAACCCGTATGGACCAACGACCAGCTTTTCGCGCTCGAATCGAAGAACTACGGCCATGACGAAAAACGCGCCGAGGAGTTTATCCACGCTTTGTCCCATCGGCTTGGTTGCAGCAACCAATGGATCATGCCGGCGTTCGAAGACGCATGGTATTATCTCTGGAAAGAACGCCGCCTGCCGACCAACGTCGATCCGCTTAAATCCAATCTTAAGGACGAAGAAGAACGCAAACGCCTCGCCCGCATCTTCGAACAAGGTTTGGACAAAACGGCTGGCTTTGTACTTCCGCTGCAGCGTCAGTTCGGCCCTGGCGGTCCGGAATGGGTGAGCGGACCCTGGTTCCTGCGTTCGGAGCGCTGCTATTTGATTCCCGGCGATTCGCCCGTCGGCTTCCGCCTGCCGCTCGATTCGCTGCCCTGGGTGAAGACAGCCGAGTACCCTTATCTGCACGAACTCGACCCGTTGGTTGAACGCGAGCCGCTACCACCGCGTCCGCCCAAAGACCTGCAGAAGTATTTCCCGACTTCGTGGTTGAGCAGCGGGCGTCCACAATTCACGCCGGGTCCGGGTTACAGCGGTGCCGGAGCGATTCGTGGACAAAAACTCCCCGACAGCCCCCCACCGCCTTTCGATCCTTTGCGGCCGCCCGCGCGTGGCGAATCTGCTCCGTGGATCGTGCGCACCGCGCTGTGCGTCGAGCCGCGTCAGGGCCGGTTGCATGTATTCATGCCTCCAGTACGGCTGCTCGAAGATTACCTCGATGTTGTCGCCGCGGTCGAAGACACCGCAGCGCTGCTCGATACGCCGGTCGTGATCGAAGGCTACACGCCGCCCAGCGATCCGCGCCTCAACGTGCTGAAAGTCACGCCTGATCCTGGTGTAATCGAGGTGAACATGTTCCCGGCGACTTCCTGGTCGCAGATGGTTCAGCAGACGGAAGGCCTTTACGAAGATGCCCGCCAGTCGCGTCTCGGCACAGAGAAATTCATGCTCGATGGCCGCCACACAGGAACGGGCGGCGGCAATCACATCGTGATCGGCGGCGCCACACCGGCCGACTCCCCGCTCCTCCGCCGTCCGGATCTCCTGCGCTCGCTGCTCGCCTACTGGCAGAATCATCCGTCGCTCTCGTTCCTCTTCAGCGGACTGTTCATCGGGCCGACCAGCCAGAGCCCGCGCATCGACGAAGCGCGAAACGATTCGCTCTACGAACTCGATCTGGCGTTTCGCCAAGTGCCCGACCGCGCCAACGTGCCGCCCTGGTTGGTCGACCGCCTTTTCCGCAACCTGCTGATAGATTCCACGGGCAACACGCACCGCTCGGAGTTCTGCATCGACAAACTCTATGCGCCAGAGAGCAGCAGCGGCCGACTCGGCTTGCTTGAAATGCGAGCCTTCGAAATGCCACCGCATGCTCGCATGAGCCTCGCGCAGCAGCTGTTGTTGCGTACGTTGATCTCTCGCTTCTGGGAAACGCCGTACCAGCAGAAACTCGTGCGCTGGGGCACCGACATTCATGATCGCTGGATGCTGCCGCACTTCGTGTGGAGCGACTTCGCCGACGTGATCGGCGACCTGCAGGCAAACGGCTACCCGATGAAGCCGGAGTGGTTCGCGCCGCATTTCGACTTCAAGTTCCCGCAAATCGGCGACCTCGAACTCAACAACATCGCGCTCGAACTCCGACAGGCGCTCGAGCCGTGGCACGTGCTTGGTGAAGAACCGGGCGCGGGCGGCACGGTACGGTACGTCGATTCGTCGCTCGAACGGTTGCAGATCAAAGCCCGCGGACTCACGCCCGGCCGCCACGTCATCAGTGTCGGCGGCAACATCGTCCCACTCCATCCGACAGGGACAAACAGCGAGTTTGTCGCCGGCGTGCGTTACCGCGCCTGGCAGCCGCCGAGTTGCCTCCAGCCTACGATTGGAGTTCACACGCCGCTGATCTTCGACGTCGTCGATACCTGGAACGGTCGCAGCCTGGGCGGTTGCACCTACCACGTCGCACATCCGGGCGGGCGAAATTACGAAACGTTCCCGGTCAATTCGTACGAAGCCGAAAGTCGCCGTCTGGCGCGTTTCTTCCGGTTCGGGCACACGCCCGGCGCGATGCAGCCGAGGCCGAGCGATCTTAATCCCGACTTCCCGTTCACACTCGATCTGCGCCGCGTTTGAGTACGGCGACGTCTTCCATGCCGCAGTTGCGCAGAAGCGCGTACGTCGCCAACTTCGTTGAAACATGACCGCCGCCAACGCTGAAACAGCCACCCCGCTGCTGAGCGACTACTCCACACCCGAAGGCATTTACGACGAGATGCTCGCGTCCGGCGCCTCGGTACGCGCGCACTGGCAAGCGCTCGTCAAATCATTCGAGAAGCTCGGGCCGACGGAATTGGCCGGCCGCCGGGATACCGCCGCACGTGTGCTGCGAGAGAACGGCGTGACCTATAACATCTACGGGGACGAACACGGTTTGGGCCGACCTTGGTCATTGGATCTGGTTCCCTTCGTGATACCACCGGAAGAGTGGCGAATCATCGAAGAAGGCGTCGCCCAGCGTACCCGTTTGCTGAATACGATCCTCGCCGATCTGTACGGCCCGCAGCGACTCTTGAAAGACGGCGTGCTGCCACCGGCCTTGGTGCTGGCGAATCCCGCGTTTCTGCGGCCGTGTCACGGCATCGTGCCTGTGCAGGAGCTGTTTTTATACCTGCATGCCGTCAACCTCGCGCGCTCGGCGGACGGCCGCTGGTGGGTGTTGTCAGATCGCACGCAGGCGCCCTCCGGCGCGGGCTATGCGCTGGAGAACCGCAACGTGCTTTCGCGCGTGCTCCCGGAGGAGTTTCGCCAACTGCGCACCGAGCGACTCACGAATTTCTTCCAGCGCATGGGCGACAAACTGCGCGCCGTCGCTCCACGAGCGGAAGGCCAGCCTAACGTCGTGCTGCTCACGCCTGGACCGTACAACGAGACGTACAGCGAGCACGTGTATTTGGCGCGGCATCTTGGTTTCGCACTTGTCGAAGGCGAAGATCTCACCGTGCGCGACCAACGCGTTTATTTGAAAACGTTGGAAGGGCTTCAGCCCGTCGACGTGATCATACGACGCGCCGACGACACCTTTTGCGATCCGCTGGAGCTCCGCTCTGATTCGATTTTGGGCGTTCCCGGCCTGCTGGAGGCCACGCGTGCGGGGAACGTGGTCATCGCCAACGCGCTCGGCAGCGGCGCTGTCGAAACGCCGGCCCTCGCAGCCTTCCTGCCCGGACTTTGTCGCAAGCTGCTGGGTGAGGAACTCAAGTTGCCGTCACTGGCGACGTGGTGGTGCGGACAGGAAAAAGAATTCGCCTACGTCCAGGAGAACATCGACAAGCTCGTCTTGAAACCGGCTTTCGCGCGGTCCGCTGGTGGCCCGATCTTCGCCCGGCGCGCAACCGAAAAGGACCGCGAGCGCCTCCTCAACCAAATGCGTGAAGCTCCGTACAATTTCGTGGGCCAGGAATGCATCGCCTTCAGCCAGGCTCCGGTTTGGGAAGGAAAACAGTTGATGCCACGGCCCGTCGCGCTGCGCACCTTTGTCTGTGCCACACCCGACGGTTACAAAGTCATGCCGGGCGGCCTCGCGCGTTTCTCGCGTTCGACCGAACACTTCATCATCTCCATGCAAAGCGGCGGCGGCAGCAAAGACACCTGGGTCGTGAGCGATCGTCCCGCCAGTCAGCTCTCGCTTCCGTTGCCGACCACGCCGATCGTCTGGCGCGAGCGGGCCGCTGCTGAGGTGCCAAGCCGCGTGGCGGATAATTTGTTTTGGCTCGGCCGCTATTCGGAGCGCATGGAGGACACGTTGCGCTTGCTTCGTTGCGTGCTCGGGCGGCTGACGGGTGAAATTGGGGTCGAGGACACGCCCGAACTCACGGCGCTGGTGCGTTTGCTGGCCCACCTGGAACTCTTCCCGCCGAATTTCCGCGAGAAGCACTCCATCGCCGGAGTCGAAAGCGAAGTCTTTCAGCTCATCTATCGCACGAACCGGCTCGGCACCGTGCGCGAGTTGCAGGGGCGGCTCGGCACCATCGCGTTTTCGTTGCGCGATCGCTTCACGGCCGACACCTGGCGAATCCTCAATCGCCTTCAAGTCGAACCGAACCAACGCACAGGCCGTACACCGGTTTCTGAAATGGTCGCGCTGCTAGATACGCTCATCGTCAACCTCGCGGCTTTCGCCGGCATGGAGATGGAAAACATGACACGCGGCCACGGCTGGCGGTTCTTGGACATCGGCCGCCGCCTGGAACGCGCCGCCAACATCGGCAGCCTCGTCCAAACTGCCCTCGAGGTACAAACGAAAGGCTTGGACACGCTGGAGCCCGTCCTCGAAATCGCCGACAGCGTGATGACTTATCGCCGCCGCTATTTCTCTCAGCCGCAGTGGCCGGCCGCGTTGGAATTGTTGCTCGCCGACGAATCAAACCCGCGTTCCCTCGCTTTCCAGATCGTCGCGCTGGTCGATCACTTGGACAACCTGCCGAAGGACCAAAGCCGCGACCATAATCGCGGTCAGGCGGAAAAGATTCGCGACCTGATTGCCGACACACGCTGGCCCGACCTCGCGCACGTTCAACTGACGTCAGGCGAGCCCAAGGTCTCCGAGATCCTGCAGTCGGTCGCCGCACAGCTCCGCGGAATATCCGACGCCCTCACCCGCCAGTATTTCAGCCACGCCACCGCCCGCGCCAGCTAGCCGTGCTTTATAAAATCACCCATCGTACGACCTACGCCTATTCGAGCGACGTGACCGTTTCCCAACACGTCGCCCGGCTCCGCCCGCGCGACATCGAAGGTCAGAAATGCCTCAGCCACGAGGTGGTCATCGCACCTTCTCCAGCAGTCGCGACCCAACGCCTCGATTATTTTGGCAACGTTGCCGTGTTCTTCACGATGGACGCGGCGCATCGGGAACTGACCGTGACCGCCAAAAGCGAAGTCGACCTCACCGCCCGCGAATGGCCGTCACCCGAAGCCACACCGGCATGGGACTCGGCGCTGACCGAGCACGACAGCTTCCTGCCGCTAGAAGCGTATGAGTATGTTTACCCATCGAGCTACGTGCCGTTTTTACCTGCGCTCCGCGAGTACGCCGAACCATCCTTTTTGAAAGAGCGGCCGCTGCTCGAGGCAGCGTTGGATCTGACGCGGCGCATCTTCACGGAGTTCAAGTTCGACCCAGCCGCCACCACGATCGCCACGCCCATTGAGACGGTGCTTCAAAAACGACGCGGCGTTTGCCAAGACTTCGCCCATCTTCAGATCGGCTGCCTGCGTGCACTCGGGATGCCCGCGCGTTACGTGAGCGGCTACATCGAAACGTTGCCGCCGCCCGGGAAACCCAAACTGATCGGCGCCGACGCCTCTCACGCGTGGTTGCAGCTTTACGTTCCGAAGTACGGCTGGGTCGACCTAGACCCCACCAACAATACCTTGGCGACCGGCCGCCACATCACCGTGGCCTATGGTCGCGACTTCGAAGACGTGAGTCCGATCCGCGGCGTCATCGCCGGTGGAGGAAAACACCTCCTCAACGTCTCCGTTGACGTAAGTCCCGTCGCTGAATCGGTATCCGCCGAGTGAGCGTTTACGGGCTGCCCAAAAACCAATAAAAAAAGCCGCGTCAAAAACGCGGCTTGTAAATTGTCCCTAGCGGATGCGGTCAGGCCTGTGCGCACCAAGAATCTTCGTCCGCTCTCGAGCGAGGCCGCTCGTCCGCGGGTTTCTTTTCCACAGCTTCTTCGCTTTTAAGCGGATGGCTCATGTAGCAACCCGTCATGATTTCCGGGTAATATTTATCTTCGACGTCGAAACCCAGCTTCTTCCAAAAACCAACCGGCGACCCGCCATCCAAATCGACGGCGAGCAGCTCGATCTTCTTGATCGTGGCCGGCAGCTTTGAAAGCCACTCCAGCACCATGCGTCGGCCGAAACCTTGGCGACGGTGCTCTTTGGGAACAAAAAGCACATCTATCCATGCGACGTCTTCGTCCACGTGGGTCGCGAGAAAAGGTGTCTTCTCGAGTTTCATGATAGCTGGCTTGGTTAATAGATATAACGGTTTCTCTGACTAAAAAATTACACGAAAACTGAACTACGGTGCGTTTTTCTAACAGCCGGTCACATGCCAAATCAAAAGCGCCTTTCAGAAAAATCGCTCCGGCTTTCCGTGTAACGCGAACCCTTGTCCTGACTCTTATATATATCCGCTGGTTCCCACTTTTGCACGAAAAAGTTGGGAAAAATCACGGACCGACGGCACATGTTCGTCACAATCGTCGGGGCACAACTTTGCAACGGCGAAACCATCACTAGCGCTAACTACGCCGTGAAGGACAGCTAACCCACAGCCGGCAAAGGCACGTTCAATTTGTCGCTCCACCCTGCGAGCGCCGGAAGAATCGCTGGATGCAAAGCGACGCCGTCCCGCAACTGCCGAGCCCGCACGGACAACGCGCGCTCACCTGGCATCCTGACAGGCTCGCCGGGAACGCGCTCCGGATTTTCACGGCACAGCTGAGCCAGCTTTTCAGTCTGTCGCCGGAAATTCTCGCCTCCGCCAAAGAGTCGCGGATCAAACACCTGCAAGAAAACGTCCGCCGACCACCCTTCGCGCGTGTCCGCCCGGCCATGCCCGGCGAGGCCGGACGTCAGCGCTTCGACCATGAGGCCCAACGCGAAGCCTTTATGACCGTGATCCACTCCGCCGATCGGCAGAATCGCACCGGGTGGCTGGGTGAAAAGCGCCGCTGGCTGGTCGGTTGGCCGCCCTTCGGAATCAAGCAGCCAGGCCGCAGGAAACGTCCGGCCTTCGTTTGCAGCACGACGTGTTTGGCCGTTCGAAACGATCGACATGGAAACGTCCATGATCACGGGCTCCTTTTCGGTCGGCCAAGCCGCCGCGATCGGATTGGGAGAATAGACGCCTTTGCGGCCACCGTGCGGAGCGACGGCTCGGTCATGCGGATCGGAACACGTCAGCAAGACTAAGAAACCCGCGTCCGCGACTTTCTTTAGATACGCCGCAAGACACGCGATGTGGTGACTCCGCGAAATCGCCACCGAACACAAACCCATCGTGCGGGCGCGCTCCATCGCGAGTGCGAGAGCTTTCACCGTCAACCAAGGCCCCGGCAGGCGACGTCCATCCCAAGTCACCGCCGCAGGAAAATCCGCCACGACGCGCGGCTCGCCACGTTTCGCCATGCCGCCGTTTTCAAGTTCCGCGAGGTACGGGGCGAGCAATTGCAAGCCGTGCGTGGTGTGACCGAGCAAATCAGCTTCCACCAAAATCGCCGCGACGACTTTTGCTTTCTCCTCCTCCAAGCCGACGCCACATAAAAGCCGGTTGGCAAAGTCGATCAGAGCCTCCGAAGGATAACGTGCTTCCATGCCGCCAAGAAAACGCGGCGGTTCGCCGATGCCAACAAAAACGCCCGAGCAGCAAAGCTCGGGCAGCAACCGGCGCCGCGAGGCACCGAAGTGAGCGTCCATCGCGCTCAGAGGTTTTTGTGCTTCTTGTGCTTTTTGTGTTTCTTCGCGGTCTTCTTCAAAATCTTCGCGGTTTTGTGGTGGTGTTGTGCCGCGACGGGCGTCGCCTCTACAGCCGCTTGGCTGAATAACGCTGTAGCCGAAAGTGCGAGGAGAACGAGGAACGAACGAATAAGGATTTTCATGGGGAAACGGAGGACTCCGAAAGCGGGTGCGTTTCAAATCAGCGCACAAGATCGCAGAAGCAAATCAAATCCTGCGAAACGCACGCAAAGCATCGCTCGTCATCAGATTTGAACCTAACTCAGTCACATGCGCTTTTGTTTTCTGTTAACCGCGCTCGGCCTCGCACTGCTTTCGCTTAGCGCTTCTTCGCTTCGTTCCGCACCAGCGCCCGAACAAGCCTTTGCCGATCTGAAAGTTTACTCGCCCGACGGCCATCCGTGGCGAGTGCCGATCGAAGATTGGGAAGGTGCGCGTCAGCGCGTCGCCAAAGACCCAAGTTGGGCCGCGTGGCTAAAGCGCGAGAAAAGCACGATAGACGACTGGATGGCGAAGCGTCGCGACCGCGTCGAATGGGTCTGCGGCTGGTATCACGATTTCGTGAGTCCAAAAGACGCTTCGCACCTCATCTGGACGCCGGACGTTCCCGGCGAAGCCGTGCCGTTTCTCAGCAGCCCATCCGACCCGAAAGTAGAAATCACCCCGAAGATCATGGGCGGCTGGGTTTTCGCTTTCCGATCACGCCACGCGGAGATGATGGAACGCGCCGCATTCCTCTACCGGCTCACCGGTGAAGAAAAATACGCGAGCTGGGCTGCCGCGCAGCTGGATTTCTACGCCAACCATTATCTCGACTGGAAGCCGCAGCGAAAGGACCAGGCTGCACGGCTTTATTGGCAGACACTCGACGAAGCCACGGGCGGTATCAAATACATCAATACCGTTCGTCTTCTCGAAACCTATCCAGACGCTGCCCGCAAACAGCTGTGGTGGGACAAATTTTTCAAACCTGAAGCCGAAGTCCTCCAAAAAGGCTTCCGCATGATCCACAACATCGCGAACTGGCATCGCTGTGCCGTCGCGCAGTTCGCGCTCGTCTATGGCGACGAGGCGCTTTGGCGTGAGGCCATCGATGGTCCGTTCGGCTTGCGCGAGCAGATCGCCAAAGGCATCACTGCCGATTACCTTTGGTTCGAGCAGTCGTTCCATTACAACGAGTTCGTCGTTCAGGCCTTGGTTTCCCTTTTCACTCAAGCCGGCCTCGCAGGCCGAGCATCGTCGCTCGCCCACGAAATGGCGGTCGGCGAAAACCTCATGCTGGCGCCGTTGTATCTGCGGTTTCCCGACGGCCAACTACCCAATCCCGCCGACGGCACCGGCATCGAAACCGTGCCGCATCGGTCGTTCATCGCGAGCACGTATCGCGTCTTCCCGACCACCCTCGGACTCGCCGCAGCCACCAGCGATCGGAACTGGAACACGTTGCTGGACCCGCCGGCAGCTGCGCCTCGATCAGATGCGCTCCCGACTGTGGTCAGTTCCAATCTGGAAAACTCCCGCATGGCGCTGCTGAAGCAGGGCCGCTGGCAGGTCTTTCTCCACTACGGGCAACTCAACCGTTCTCACGCGCAAGCCGAAGCGCTGAATTTCTCCGCTTTCTTCGATGGCACCGACATCACGCACGACCCCGGCACCGTCGGCTACGGCTCACCGTATCACAAAGAGTACTACAGCAAGGGCCTTAATCACAACGTACCACTGGTGAACGGCGAAGGCAGCGTCCCGCCTCAGCCTGGTGAACTGCTCGAGTTTTCCGCGGAAAAAGGCCACGTCGCCGCCGCTCAGCCGAAATACCGCCCCGATGCCACGGCAAAACGTTCGCTGCAGATCGACGGCGAGCGGCTGATCGACGTCGCCACCGTGCACAGCAATTCGAAGTCGCCTCAGGCGCTCGGCCTCGCGCTCCACCTCCAAGGCCACGCAACGCTCCCGGCAACGTTTGTCCCTGATGAGAAGTTCGCCGAAAATCGTCCCCCCGCTTTCAAATACTGGCAGCAGGTCACGAAAGCCGCTGGCAAGGGCCAGGTGAGCTTCGACGTAAAATTCGGCGAAACCACGCTGCGCGTGACCATCGCCGTACCCAGCGAATTTACGATTTGGCATGGTTCGTCACCTGACGTGCCGCCCAAGCGACGCGAGGCTTTCTACGTCGAAACCCACGGCACCGAGACAACCTTCACAACGACGTTCGAGCCGGTCGCTACAAAATAGTCGGCCTCACCGGCGGCCTCATTGACCAAAATGCGCGCCGCCGTTCACGTGGATCACCGCACCCGCAACGAAGCTCGCAGCGGGTGACGCTAGAAACGCGACGACGCTCGCGACTTCCTCGCTCCGCCCGGGCCGGCCCAACGGAATGCCTTTGATCGCCGCCGCAAACGCCTCGGGCGCGGTGTGCTTTTTGTGAAACGCGTTGTCGATGAGGCCTGGTGCGACGGTATTGATCACAATGCCCTGGGGCGTGAACTCCTTCGTCAGCGATCGCGTCAGATTCGTGACCGCGGCTTTCGCCGGCCCATAATGATGCGTCGTGGCTGCACCGCCGTTGTGCCCGGCGAGCGAAGAAATGTTCACGACCCTGCCGCCGCCGTTTTTCAGCATGTGCGGAATCACCGCTTGGCAGACGAGCACCACGCTCACGAAATTCACACGCAGCGTTTCGTTCAACAGCTCCTCGGTGAGATCCGCCAGCAACGCGCGTTTCACCATGCTGCCGGCGTTGTTCACGAGAATATCGATGCGTCCACCGCCAAACTCCGCCGCAGCCGACGCGAGACGCTGCGCATCGGCTTTCAGCGAAACGTCGGCCTTCACGGCGAGCGCGCGGCGCCCAAGCGCTTGGATCTGGCGCACGGTTTCGTTCGCGGCGCTTTCGCTGGTGTTGTAATTCACTACAACGTCCGCGCCATTGCGGGCGAGTTCGAGGCTGATCGCGCCGCCAATATCGCGAGCGCCGCCAGTGACGAGTGCAACTTTTCCTGTGAGATCGAAGGACATGGTAGTAGAAATAAAACGTATTCGCCGCTAGACAACCGGCGTCGCTGAATCCTTTTGCGGAAGTTCGAGCGGCGTTTCTGGAATGCGTCCGACGAGCAGCAAAAGCGCCACGGCTGCGATCGGGCCCATCAAACCTGCCGCGATAAACACGGGCGTGAACGAGAAATGTTGCGCGATCCATCCGGTGCAAAGCATCACGATCAGCGAGCCAAGACCCGCCGCGCTGCCACCCAAACCAAATACTCCACCTACCGCGCGCGAGGGGAAGACGTCGCTCGGAATCGCCTGCACGTTGTTCACCCAAAACTGGTACGTAAACAGCACAAGCGTCATCAACCCAAGCGCCACGTACGCGCTGTCGACGAGCGGCACCATCACGCCGAGCGGCAAAAATGCCGCGCCTAATCCGCAGCTCAATTTACGCGCGCGATTGATCGGCCAGCGCCGTCGCCGAATTAGCCAACCGGCAAAAAGCCCGCCCGCGATCGCACCCATGTCCGCTCCAAGAAACGGCATCCACGCCGACAGGCTGATCTGTTTCAAATCGAAGCCGCGCGCGTCAAAAAGATACTGCGGAATCCACACGAGATAAATCCACCAGATCGGATCCGCAATGAAACGCGCCACCACGACTGCCCAGGTCTGCCGATACCGCAGCAGCTCGCGAAACCGCGGGGGCGGCAACGTTGTCTCGGCTTTCTGAATACCACTGGGGCGTTCGTTGATGTAACGAAGCTCGCGCTCTGTCATCCAACGGTGCTGCTCGGGTCGCCGATAAAGCCACAACCACCCAACCAGCCACAAGAAACCGAAAAGACCGGTCGCGAGAAACGTCACCTGCCAGCCCCAGCGCTGCTGGATCATGATGATGATCGGCGGCGCAATCATCGCACCAATGCCAGAGCCGTTGTTGAAAATGCCGATCGCCAGCGAACGCTCCTGCGGCGGAAACCAGTCGGACGCAATCTTGCCCGCCGCCGGCCAGTTGCCCGCTTCGGTGACACCGAGAAGAAACCGCAAAAACAACAGGCTCGCAAAACCCGCCGCCAGCGAATGCAGCGAGGCGATCAGCGACCAAGCACCAATACAAATCGCCAAACTCGCGCGCAGGCCAATCCGGTCATGCAGCCGGCCCCAGAACGTCATGCCGATCGTGTAGGCCCCGAGGAAAACCGCCGCGATCTGCGAGAACTGGAATTTATCCATCCCGAGCTCTTTGATCAGCAGCGGCGAGAGAACGTTGATGGTCTGGCGATCGATGTAGTTGCTGATCGTGGCCAAAAATAAGAAGCCGATGATGTACCAGCGGAGCCCGGGGAGTTTCACGCGAGAGGAACTAACGCGAGAGCCTCGCGTCTGGTCAAGGCCGCGCACCGCATCGGAAAATTCGGACAGTGTCCGCGTTTTTTTCTGACGTTTTAATGGGCATTTATCAGCGCGCTTCATTCTCATCTTTCTTACCTTTCGACTCTCGACTCGCGATATCCTGCGGCGCAATCTGCCGGCCTCCCCCAGCATCACATGCCCCGCGAAGTTCACGTTCACGTTGCCCATCCTCGTCTGAAGGTGGACAAGAAAGCAGTCGCCTCTGTCATCCACGCTCTCGATAAAAACGCTGAAAAATTTCGCGGTGGTTGTCCCGCAGGCGAACTTTCCATCGCATTCCTCACGGACAAAGCACTCGCGCGGATTCACGCCGATTTCCTCGACGACCCGGCGACCACCGACGTGATCACGTTCGAGGGAAATTCCAAGCTCAGCAGCGGCGGGGAAATCTGCGTCTCAGCCGACACCGCGGCCGCTTACGCCTCGCAGCACAAACACAATTTCTCCGAAGAGCTCACGCTTTACGTCGTTCACGGTTGGCTTCACTTGGCGGGTTACGACGATCTCAAGCCGGTAAAAAAACGCCTCATGCGCGCGGCTGAGAAACGTGCGATGTCCGTACTGACGCGCGCGAAGGTTCTGCCGGTGTTTGCGTTACGCAGCTCACGCTAACCCTCAGTTACGCCATCCCGGCTGCTATCGTGGGGACAGGGCGATGTTTTTCCGTGCGTTTTCGGGCCTGCCCTAGATAAACTGGCCGCAAATGTCCGATTCGCCGAATCCTTCCCGCTTCACCCGGCTGCGCAACGCATTCCTTTCGGGGTTCATGCTGCTCGCGCCACTGTTCGTGACATGCTGGGTCTTCGTTTTGCTGTTCGAAAACATCGGCGGTTTTTTCCGTCCACTTCTTCAACAGTTCGTGCCGGAAGAGCTGCGCAAGCTCGACATCATCTGGAATATTTTGGCCACGCTCATCGTGGTGATCGCGATCACGCTGCTCGGCTATCTTTCGCGTTACGTCTTGGGCAAATACTTCGGCGGCCTTGCCGAACGCTTCATCCAGACGATTCCCGGCGTCAGCGGCGTGTACAACACCGTCAAGCAGCTCGTCGCCACGTTCAGCTCTCAAAACCGCAACCTCTTCAGCAAGGTCGTGCTCGTTGAATTTCCTCGCAAAGGTGCGCACACGATCGCGTTTCTCACGAGCAAAACCCAAGGCGAAGCCCAGGCCCGCGCAGGCAAAGAGCTCTGGACCGTTTTCGTGCCCACCACGCCGAATCCAACCGGCGGATACATGCTGCTGCTCCCCAAAGAGGAGATCATCGAACTCGATATGAGCGTTGGCGATGGCATGAAGTTGGTGATCTCGGGCGGCGCCGTCGTGCCGCCGTGGCCGGTAACCAAAACTCCGCAGCTGGAAAGATAGAGCTTCATGGCCGGACCTTCGCTCACCACGGATGCCTTGGTGCTGCTGAAAAAGCCGCCAGCCGACTCGTTTCAAACGTATAACATTTTTTCCGCGGATCACGGGCCGTTGCTCGTCCTGCAGCGCGTATCTAAAAAAGCGAGCAGCACTTCCGTTTCGCTCGATCTTTTCGATGAGACTACGCTGATTCTCGAAAGTTCGAACCAGGGGCAGAGTTATTTCGTGAAGGAGGCGCGGTTGCTCGCCCGGCACGCCGGGATTGGGCGCAGCTATGAAACCCTGCAAGTTGCCTCGGCGCTTGCCCGTTTGATTGCGCGCAACACCGTCTCCGAAGAAAGTCGTTCGAAGGTTTACGCGCTCCTGCGCGAAGCCTGGACCGCGCTCGACGACACGCAGCGGCCCGAAATCGTGTATTTGAAAAGTCTATACCGCTTCGCCCGCGACGAGGGCTACCCAGTGAAGGAACAATGGTTCCCTTCTCTGCCTGCCGCCGATCGCGAGCAGGTCGTAGCGCTTCTCAATCGTCCGGTCGCAGCTCAAGACGCTCCCCTCGCCACCGTGGCGCGGCTGCAACGGCGCCTCGAAGATTATCTGCGCGGGCATACGGAAATCCTTCTCGAATAAAAAAAAGAGGCCCGCCTAACCCCAGGCGGGCCCCTGACGTGAACCACAACACTGACAAGACCAGCGGCCTTGTTTCGAGAGCCTAACCGCACAAACGGTTAGGTCCTTGAAAATGGTTTTCTAGAACGAGCCTTTCACGCCCAAGCGCACCACCGGATCACCATAGGTGTATCGAAACGCGGGCAGTTCGTACTTCGCACCAAGAGCCTGGCCGTTCCGGTAGTTCTCACGACGTTCGTAGCCGATGTTATCGATTTCGAAGAAAACGTTATAATAACGGTTAAACGCGTAGCTCAGCTCCACCTTCGTCTTGATCTCTGGCGCTTTGTAGATGTTGAGCATGTTCACCGCAGTTTTGGATCCATCGGGATTGTTCACCGTGATGGTCGTCGCTGCTGCAGTGGTGAGCACGTCGCCCGTCCAGTTCGTGCTCACGGCGGCCTGAAAACGCCGCCAGCGATAGCTCAAGCGCGCGTTAATGGCCTTCGTCACGGCATCCGTTTCCTGGGCGTATTGCGTGTCGAGATCCGAGGCGTCGATATCGACGAGCGTGTAGTTGAGCTGCAGGCTCAAGCCGTCGAAGGGCTTGGGGAGGAACGAAAGGTTTTGGTTATACCAGAGTTCCAGACCGTTGATTTTCGAATCACCGCCGTTCGTCTTGATCGTGCCGGTGGTGGTGAGACCGAAGTCCGCCGGGTTGATGTTGTAGTCAGCAATCGCTTTCACCATCAACGGATCCGAGAGCGGCACGATTCGGTTCACGATAAAACCAGAGACTTCCTTGCGAAACACCGAACCACCCACGACGCCACTTTTGTTGAAATAATATTCCACCGAGACGTCGTAGTTGTTCACGTAATACGGTTTCAAATTTTTCGAAGGCGCCGATAGATTGGCGTCGGTCGCAGCGGGAGTCGTGGCCGCAGTAAAATCCGGCACGATTTCGCTGTAATCCGGGTCGCCCACCGTGCGGCTATAACCAGCACGAATCACCCACTGGCGGTTCGGCGTGTAGCGAAGCGTCATCGAGGGATACAGATTGCTGTACTTCAAATCCGCCGTGAGCAGACGGCCCGCAGCCGTGGCGAAATTCGCTGCTTTGGCGTTAATCGTGCGTTCCTCCCAGCGTGCGCCCGCCACCACCAACAGGTCCTTGAACAACGTGGCATCTGCGCGAACGTAGCCCGCTTTGTTGTCTTCCTCAAAACGACGCCAGTTGTAGTTGTTGACGCGACCTGTAGCGAGCAGGCCGTTATATTTCTCGTAGAGCTTGTACAGATCGATCGCGGTGCCGGTCCCGTAATTGAAGCCGTAGTCAACCGGTGTGCTTTCAGCCACCCCAGCCGCCAAGGGATTCGTGTAGGGAACATTAGCCGAGAACAAACCGATGCGTCGTATATTGCGCGCCGTCACATCGTACGCCACGCCGCCTTGAATCGTCACGGGCAGCGCCGTCGAGAGCGTGTGGCGATAGTGGCCGTTGAAGCCGTCCTTCGTATCGAGCGCGGTAAACGGTTGCAAACGCATGAGGCCCGCGCCGAGCAAGGCGTAGTTGTTCAAATCAAACGTATTTTGGAAAGGCACCGCTCCGCCGTTGATCAGAACTGACGGATGCTTCGGAGACGACAGCACATTATCGACCACGTACTGCGGCGCACTTCCGCCGACCACACCGCCGGTGTACTGCGCCACGCCTTGGGAGAAATAACCTTTGGTGGCGTCACGGTATTTGCCGTCCGCTTGAGACCAATAGCCGACCAGCCACGCTTTCGAGTTTTCGCCGAACTTGTGGCTCAGCGTAGTGTTAAAATGAATACCCGTGACGTACTTGTTGCGCTGGTTGTCGTTCACTTGGATCGAACGGCCCGCAGAACTGCCGACCGCTCCGTCGGCCGCCACCGTCGACGCTAGCGTGTTCGTGGCGTTCTGGCTCGCGCCGACGAGATTGACGATACCCGCGGCCGAAGTGCCCAGATTGTACTGCATGCCGCGTTGATGGAATGTCAGGTCATACCAATTCCACTGGCCGGAAAACGTCAGCTTCGTCGCATCGCTGATCGAGTAATCCACCTTCGCGGCGAAAGCTTCACGATGAGTCAACTTCTGCTCGTTGTTCATGAAATACGTCGTCAACGCCGGATCGTCCACCGTGGTCTTGGTTCCGTAGCTTTGATAGGTAACGCCGCCGATCACAACATTCGTCGGCCCTCCAGGAACCGCCGCGCTAATCAAACCCTGCGTGTTGGTATTCCACGTGTACGCCGTACGAGGAGAATCGTGATAAATTTCCGATAGCGAATAGTTCAAGTTTATGCCTAGCTTGTCGTTTATTCGCTTGGCAAAATTGATGTTGAAGTTCGGCCGCACCGTGTAATGCGAGCCCTTGCCCCACGTGCCGTCTTTTCTTTGTAGCGACAAACTCGTGGACGGCGCGGTCACGTAAAACTTGTAATCGATCCGCTGCGCGTCCTGCCGGTCGAAGGCGCTCTTCGTGACCATGTTGATGTAGCCGCCGGTGGAATTGGCTGGCATGTCGGCCGTGATCGTTTTGATCACTTCGTTCGTCTCAACGCTGTTCGCCGAAACCTGTTCGGTTTCAAAACGGCGGCTGTCCGCCTGCGAGGAGGTACTGGCCATCGGAGTGCCGTCGACATCGACGGTCGTAAACTGCGAGCGCAATCCGCGCAGCGCCACACCGCGAGCGTCGTTGGAGTTGTAGACAACACCGACGCCGGGCAGGAATTTCAGATATTCGCCGATGTTGCCTTCGCTGATATTGCCGAACTGATCACTTGCAGCAACGAGCTTGCTCTCGATCGACACTTTTTGAAGCGCGATGGCCTGCGCCATGCCTTCCTTGGTGCCTTCCACTTTGAAAACACCGAGCGTGATCACTTCTCCGGAAGTCAGCTTAACTTTCACCTCGCGGCTTGCTCCCGGCTCCAAGTCAACGGCGGTTTCCGAGGCATCAAGTCCGGGATAGTTTACGACGATCTTCTGAGCGCCTGAAGGAACGTTGCGGAAGGCAAAGCGGCCGTCGCGCTCGGTCGTCGTATGCAAGTCCGTGCCGCTGAGCGTGACCTCCGCACCTTCGAGGTATTTACCCGTGGACTCGTTCATCACTTGGCCCGTGATGGTCCCTGTTTGTTGGGCAAAGGCAGATGCGGCGGTGAGGAGAATCGTCGCTATTCCTAAGGCAAAAACGCGAACGATCGTCCGCGGCATACTCGGTGAATCACAGGTCTGGTGTGTAGGTTTCATGGGTGGAGAGAAGACAAAGACGTTCCACCGCTCAGCCGCGCACGCTGCGTGATTGCACAGCGAAGGCAGCCCTGCGGGAATACAGGTTGGCGATGGTTAGGTGCGCTGATTTTCCGCCGGTTCACCGTAAATCCAGGGGGGTTGGCTTACGGGCCATCCGGAGGTTCGGCGCTGAGGTAGACTCGGAGCAACCGCGAGGCGGCTGCGTCCGTTGTGTTGTGGCTCCTCTGGCGATACTCAGGCCGTCAAGGCGTTGCTAGCGTCCTTGTGGGAAAAGGAAGATGTTCATGGAGGTGTCGGGTGGTTTAAGAAAGTTTAACTACTTAACCTGTGAAGGTTCTCTTATCGCAAGAAACACCACGTCTCCAAAAACTCCTTCAACATCTTTCGATTTTTATCCGAACACTCACGGGGCAGAGAAGCACTGCTGCATAATTGCCTGCGCGAACTCCCGCCTCGACTGCGCCCGCGGCCGTGATCGATTCGCTGAGCCGGGCGCCCTTCCAAACAGCCGCTTGCGGTGGCGAACAACGTTCTCCTTGTCAGCATCCGTCGGAAACGAGCACACTTTCGCCGCATGGAATTTTCCCTGGAACAACGCACCGCGAGCCTCGGCGTCGGCGAATTCGCCGGCTTCGTCATAGGTCCGCGCGAGGGAAGCGATGGTCCGCAGGGGCTTTGGCGCGCGCAACTCGGCACGCATTGGCATCAACAGCTGCGCACCCAAACGACGTCCGACACGCCCGACGCGCAGTTCGAGGTGCCGATCCAAGGCAAGGTTTTTCATCACGGTTGGACGCTCACGCTCACGGGCCGCATCGATCAGATCGTGCCCGGCACGCAGGGTCCCGTACTTCGCGAAATAAAAACCGTTACGCGTCCACTCCCCGCCGCGCCCGAAGAGCTTCGCGCGGAGTACCCGGAATATTTCGCACAGCTCGCCACGTACGTCGCTCTCACCGTTCTCGCCGAACCTTCGACGAAGGCCCAAGGCGAACTCGTTTTCGTCGAGGTCGACACCGGGCTTTCGCAGTCCGTCGCATTCACTTCCGCCGACGACACGATTTTCAAGGTTCAGCTTGAGCGGGTCGCCGAATTCCTCGACCAACGGCTCCGCGCACGCGAGCGTCTGCAAGCCCTGCGGTTCTCGCCCGCGTTCGCTGCGCTGCGTCCCGGCCAGGAGACAGTGCAGGCCGAACTTTCCGCCGCGCTCGCGAAACACCCGGTCGTTTTGCTCGAAGCACCCACCGGCTTCGGTAAAACCGGTGTTACGCTCGAATGCGCGCTGGAGTTGCTGCGCTCCGGGCGTTTCGAGCGTCTCGTTTATCTCACGAGCAAATCCACCGGCCAGCTCCACGTCGCGGAAACGATTTCGCGCATGACGACGCAGCCCAACGGCCGCGCCGGTGTCAAGGTCTGGCAAATACGCAACAAGCGCGAGCACTGCATCTGCGCCACGTATCATTGTTCGCGCGAGGTCTGCCCGCACCTCGTCGACGTCGAGGGCAAATGGGCCCGCGGCGGTCTTTCGCGTTTCTACCTTTTCGATTCCGAAGCGCGCGACATCGACAATCTCCGCAAGGCTGGGCGCGCCGCCTCGGTCTGCCCCTACGAGATCACCCGCGCCGCCCTTGCCTTCAACGATGTCTGGATCGGCGACTACAATTACGTTTTCGCGCCTTCCAGCCGCGGCCTTTTCGAGAACCAGCCAGGCTACGATCCGTCACGCACGCTGCTCGTGATCGACGAGGCGCACAATCTGCCCTCCCGCGTCGCCGACGTGTACTCGCGTCGCTTCACTGCCACGCAAGCCAACATCGTCGGCGCCGAACTCCGCCAGACGCGCGCGCCGTCACGCTTGGCGCAGGCTTGGGACCAGTGGACGCATTTCCTTACCCAACAAAACGCCACCGACAGTCTTCCGCTCGGCGACGAAGACGACGCCCGCCATTTGATCGAGACAGTCGCGAGTCTCGTCGGCAACACGCCGCTCGACAGCACCGCGCTCGGACCGGACGTGATGGAACAACTCTGGACACTGCCGACGTTCGTCGAGGAGCTCACGCAAGTGAACGTGCCGCGCCTTTGGTGGAGCCCACAACCCGGCGAACTCAACGTGACGTGCCTCGATGCCGCCGCCGCGATCGGTTCCACGCTGCGGAGTTTCGGCGCCGCGCTGCTCGTTTCCGCGACGCTCACCCCCGTCGACACCTTTGCCGCCGATTGCGGCCTTGCAGAGGCGCCCGCGCCCGAAGCCGAACCACCCGCCATGTCTCCCGATCGACTCGGCAAACTCAACAAGCGCGACACACGCCGTCTCTACAAGCAGCTCACTTCCGGCGCCGAACTGCTCAAGGTTGACGAAGAATCCGCCCGCAACGCGCCGTTCCTCGTGAAAGCGCACGCGCCCTGGCGCGACGGCGCGTACGACGTCGCCATCGACCTGCGCGTCGACACCTCGTACCAGCAACGCACCAAACACCTCGCCACCTCCGCCGCCACGATCGAGAGCCTGCACGCCGCCGCCCGCGGCCCCTGCGCCGTGTTCTTTTCCAGTTATCGCTACGCGGAAAATATTCAAAACACGCTGCGCGACCAGGGTTCGCTCCTGCGCGTCGCCCTGCAGCCGCGCCTGCCCGATCTCGCCGCGCAAACCGCGTGGGTCGAGGAATCGCTCAAGCTGGCCGACGTGCTCTTTTTGGTTCTGGGCAGCAGTTTCGCCGAGGGCATCGATCTGCTCGGCGGACGGATCAGTCACGCACTCGTCGTCGGCCCGGCGCTTCCCGAAGTGAACCCGGTGCAAAAAGCCCGCCTCGCTGAGTTTTCCAAGCTCGGCCGCGACGAAGCCTTTCGCCGCGTGTATCAAGCGCCCGGTATTCAAAAAGTGAATCAAGCGCTCGGCCGACTCGTGCGCGCGCCAGGCCAGCGCGCCAAAGTTCTTCTCCACTGCCGCCGGTTCGCCGAAGCGAGTTACGCGCGGCTGCTCGCACCGGAGTATCAAACGACCGAACACCTCGCCACCGACCAGGACCTCGCCCGCTGGCTGGCCGATTGAGCGAAGGTTTCGAGGGACAGCGAGGTTTCCCCGCAGCGCCACGCCACCTCAACTCCGCTCCACGATGGAACTCGCACTCCGTGCGAGTTCGTTCAACATCGCCAGCGCTCTTGGCCTTGGCACTTTTCAACTCCGCGTGCACGGAGTGCCCGCGCCACCTTTGATCGCGATCTAGCCTCCGCGTCAGCTGAGGAACGTATTAAGGCCGCGCATGAAAACATCGAGTTGGTCCTCAAAGGCGACGTGGCCCGCAAAGGCGATATTCGAAAGTTTGGCGCCTTTAATGCGCCTCGCAGCTTCCATAATCAACTCGCGAGAACAAAGAGGGTCGTCATCTCCGCGCACCAAAAACGTCGGACACGAGATACTATCGATTTTCCCAGCAGGATATCCCGTTTCGCCCGAGTCGAGCCACATCTTGACCATGGCCTCCGCCAAACGATCGAAATCCGGTTGGGGATTTACCCTCTGGTAGATTTCGTACGTCGCAGGAAATTTCGCGCGCCAACTCTGACCCGTGATGCGGCTGAAAATTTTTCGCAAAGAATCCTCAGGCTTCAGCACAAAGCGCGCCCCTATCGTCACCAGCTTCCGAATACGCACTTTCCCCTCGGCTGCAATTCGCAGTCCAACGATGCCGCCGTCGCTGAAGCCACAAAGCACCACATCGCTGAGACCTAAATGCGCTATCACCTGCTCAACATCTTCTTGAATTTGGCGGTAGCTCAACGGTTTGGTTCCCAACGTCGACTTCCCCTGACCTCGACTATCGATCCCCACCACGTGAAACCTCCCCGTGAGTCGCGACAGGACGCTATTAAACTCCTCGATCGTGCCGAACCCTCCATGCAGCAACAACAATGTCGGTGCACCCGCTTCACCTGTGGTTTCGTAATAAAGATTCGCGTCGCCCAGCTGCAACGATTCCCCGGACCGATGATCGAACAATCTCATAGGAGCAGACCCTCACGAATTTGCTTCGCCACTGAACTCATCATGAGAACGACGTTACCCATACTTTTTCGCGGATCAACCGCCACTCGCTCATCGTGAGCCGCCCTTTCGACCAGCTTGATAGGAACACTCACCCGGCGACGCTGGGCCTGATCTGAAAAGCCATCCCCGCGCTCCTTGAGCACTCCCCAACGACGTCGCCCAACGCTCTCGGCGTTCGCAACTTCCTTTCACGTCACACGTGTCAAACCCCGCGTGCACGGAGTGCCCGCTCCACCCTTCGATCCTCCTCAGCGAGGCGCGCTACAGCCTAACCACCTCTTCGTCTTCTGTAGCCGGGTCGCTGACCCCGGTTCCGCATTCCCGTCGGCCGCTCGCTGATTCGTTAGGGAAACCACTACACCTTTGTTAGGTCTAAAATACCGAGAACTCGTCAACACTTCGTAAAACCCAGCGTCGACTTCACAAAGTTCCCCTTGGGCCTTGTGCCTGGTTTTATCTTCTACCAACGAACTATCCGTCCCATCCAATGCCCGGCGCGGAGGACGCGAAAGGACGCTGGGGTTTTCTTTGAGGTTATCCGAAAACTTTAAACGGGTACCCGGAATAGGCGGTTGCCACGAGCAAGACGGTGTAAATCAACGTATCTCTCTCTTTTCTAGTAAGTTATTCCCTGCGCTCCACCCCTCGGGTCGCAAAGCCCGAAGCTTTGCGCGCAAAGCTCAAAGCCTTGCCGACAAAGCTCAGAGCTTAGCACACCGAGCAAAAAGCTCGGACAGCAAAGCCTGAAGGCTTGCACGCCGAGCCTCATGGCCTTGCGCACAAAGCTCGGAGGCTTGCGCGCAAACCCCGAAGGCTCGAACCGCAAAGCCCGAAGCTCGGGCCTCCGAGCTCTTACCCTTGCGAGCCGAGCTTTTAGCTCGGAGCGCAAACCCTCCGAGCTCGGCACGCCGAGCCTTTGACCTGCAACGTCCGAGCCTAAAGGTGTGCGACCGGAGCTCTTTGCTCGGCAGGCCAAAGGTTCGGGCACGAAAGATCGGCCCCGAATAATCGCGCTTGGACCTTTGAGCTTGGCCTGTGACGCTTCCCCACCGGGATCTCAGCGAGAAACGACCCATCAAACACCAGCCTCACCGCGGTCAGCTACAGCCGAACCATCTGGCTCAAAGGTGGAATTCGCACTCCGTGCGCGTTGGTTCGACGTGGCGCCTCTTTTCGCAGAGTTCCCAAACCCGCGTGCACGGAGTGCCCGCGCCACCTCGATCTCCAAACCCCGGGCTCAGTACGGCCGGCTATATAAAACCGCCCTTCCTCCGCTGTAGCCGGGGGCGCTGCCCCCGGCAAAATCGTATTCCCACCAAACAGACGAGCCTATGCCCGCGACAATCCGCTTGAGCCAAATCCGCGACCCGCTGGAACCAATCACATCCCCAGGGCGGCTACCCTTTCCAGCTCCCCGCTCTCCAGCCACCCGAGTGCAGCCTTTCCCGGAACGCGAGCGCCCGAAAAAGCTGCACCCAGCCAACCGAATAACACTTTTCGCCAAATCATGAAACTCCTACAGCCTCTCTCTCTTTTCACCGTCGTGGCTTTTGTGTTTTTCGGGTGCTCAAATGTCCCACGAATCCAAAACCGCTCACCGATGCATCGCAGGTGAACGATGGTTCGGTTGTGCTGCTGCTGTCCGTAAAAGAGCCGCAAGCCATCAACTACGTTCAGCTTCGTCACTCACAATTACCCTGCATGAACTTTGAGCTTCCGGCGACGGGGAGACGAGATTGTCGCATTACCTATTCCTGTCGGCCTAAAGAAGGTCGAGCCGATCTGTTTTACCGCGGTGGGGCGGCCGGGCTACACGCTTGCGGTCGGCTCCGCTTGGACAGACGTCAATTATCGAAAAATCCACGCGACACCTGTCGATCTGAGCCAGTCGGGCGTGTATTTTCTTGGATCGATCGATACCACTGAGAAAGAACCGACACTTCGGCCGGCTTCGATCTCTGAGGTTCAGAAAGCCAGGGCGAAGTATGGTTCACTGCTTAGCAAATCCAAAACCTTGAACTTTCAATGGTGAGGGCCAACCAGGCGCTAGTGCCAACGCCGATAACGTTAGACAAAAATGGTCGTCGCCCGTTTACAAATCGATGGTCCGCCTAGTGAAAAGCGGGGCCGGCATCAACGCTCGCTTTCGGCTGATGACACCTTGCGATTCGGCGTCAGTTGGTTTTGGTGCGGTGTCCGTGAGCGAGCTGGTTGTTCGTCGTAGTGTCCGACGGGCATGCGCCCGCGGCATTAAAACCAAAGGAATCGTTACCATGAGCCTATATACCGATGGATTCGTTGTCCCCGTGCCGAAGCGCAAGCTGAAGGCGTACCTCAAGATGGCCAGCCAGGCCGCCAAGATCTGGCGCGAATACGGGGCGGTCGACTACAAGGAATGCGTGGGCGACGATCTCAAATCATCGTTCGCCACACCTTTCCCGAAAGGCATTGGCCTCAAGTCCGGCGAGACCGTCGTTTTCTCGTGGATCATCTACAAGTCCAAGACGCATCGCGACAGCGTGAACAAAAAGATCATGGAAGACCCGCGCATGGCGGCACTGTGCGATCCCAAGAACCCGCCGTTCGATTTCAAGCGCATGCTTTACGGCGGCTTCACGGTCGCAGTTTCCAGCTGAGCGCGCCGGCCCGAGACTCAGCCGAACTAACGTAGAGGAAAACTTTGGAGAGCGGTGTTTCTCATCCCGAAAAACCGTATGGCCAAATACCTGATTTCGTTTCCGAGTGCGGCGATGGTTCTGCCTCCTGGCGAATGGGAGGCAGCGGGCCGCGACTCGCACGCCGTAATCGACGCGGCGAAGGCCGCCGGCGTCTACGTTTTTGGCGGTGGCATCGACGAGAAAGTGCCGCCTGTGCGCGTTGCGGCCGACGGCAGCGTTGTCGAGGGAGGATATCCTTGGGCACGATCGCTCAACGGCGGTTTCACGGTCTTGGAACTGCGCTCACGCGAGGAAGCCGTCGCCTGGGCCGCGCGCCTCGCAAAAGCCTGTCGCTGCGATCAGGAACTGCGCGTGTTCGGGTTCGATCCTCAATCGTGACGTGGGTAGTACCCCACTCCGACAAGTCGAACCAGACATGCCCCACCTGCCCCTACACTGCCTCGTTTCTCACTGATATGCGCCGCGGAGCGACGAGACGAGGGAGTCGCGTTCGTCGGAAGTTAAATCGGGCGTCTCGGAGGCGTAGGCGATGGCGGACTTTACATCGGTGCCGGCCCATTCGCGCACGATGTCCCCGATCGTGGTTGAACGCAGCGTCGGTTGTGTGATGAGACGCGCGAGCGCCAAGCCCGTCGCGGGTTTTTTGGTGAAAGCGGGAGACTTCGCGACGGCGGCCAAACCGGAATCTATATTCGTCGTCGCCTCCACGCGCACCACCCAAGCCGCGGCCTCCTGGGGGTCGGCGTAGGCCCAGTTGCTGAGCGCTTCAGAAAGGCCGAAGTCGCGCGCGGCGGGATCGGAGGATTGCAGGCTGTTTTCCGCGAGCGCACGCGGATCTGACACGGCCCAACCTTCAACCACCGCCTTCCACGCTTTTTCGCGGAGAGCATTGTCACTCAGCGAGCCGAGCGCTTGGAGGGCGGCTTCAGGCTGGTGATTGGCCCAAATATTGAAACTCATCGCCACCCAGTCGTCGCGCGCGGGCTCGTTGCTCGCCGCAGCGAAACGCGTCGCTTCCGCAAACGCGCCAAAGCGCGAGAGCTGCGCGATCAGTGCAGTGCCGAACGGCACCCGCAGTGCCGGGGCGACGTCCTGCGACAGACGATCGACCAAGGCAATTGCGCGCGCGGAGTCAACCGGCACGAGACCTTCGAGCACTGCCTCTACGGCGATGTTCGGTTCGAGATAGGTTTGACCGGAAAGCGCCCAGCCTGCGGCCGCATCCGGGTCGCCAAGCGCCCAGCCGCGAAGCACCGCCCGAACCATTTCCCAGCGCAAGCGCAGATTCGGCTGCTGAAGGGCTGCACGGCGCGCCGCTTCCGGATCGGTGCTGGCGAGACGCTCGACCGCGGCGATGATAGCTTCATCGGCAGCTTGCGACATCGGTGCCGACAACGCGCTTGCGAGATCGCCCGCCGACCCCTTCAACAAAGCCGGGCTGGGCGAAGCCCCGTTTACGGTCGTCGCCGAGAGACGGGCGGTGACGGACCGGTTTTGCTGACGAACGGCATCCTTGCGAGCGCCACCGATATTGAAACCAAGGAAACTGCCGAGCGAAACACCTGCAGCGAACAAAACGAACGAGCCAAACGGTTTTTCCATGATCAGCGAGAGGCGTATGAAGAAAGCAGCGCGGCCAATCGTGAAATTGGCCGCGCGCGTCTTACTTTCCCACAAGACACCAGGATTTATCTAGGCCTTGCAAAGAGTTAGATTAGAGTGAGGCGCCCTTGCCAGAGAGGCCGGACGAAGTCGTCGGCAGAAGGTAGCTGCCAAACTTGAGGCTGTAGTCGGAGTTGCGTGTCACGCTCGAGATGCTGGTCGAAGAGAACACGCTGCTCGTGTAGGAGTTGGCCTCCCAGACGTTGCCGCTGCCCGAGGAAGGCGGATTATCGGCGGAGGTGCCGTTGACGGAGAGGTTGTTCGTGAGCGTGTAGCTCAAGCTGACGGACGCGTCGGAGAGGCGGAAGTTGCGCGCGCCGTTTCCGTAGCCAGTGTTTTGGCTGAGCACCTCGCCGCTGGTCGGCGTACCGTTGTAGTCGAAGCCGTTGTTGCGGTTTGTCGATGCAATGCAGTTCGTGACGCTGTGCTTTTCAGGCGTGGAGCCGTCGCCGCCCATCTTGATGCCGTTGCCGTCGCCGCCCGAGCTGGCGTTGTTGCTGAAGTAACCGTTACGGTAGGCGATGCAGTTTTTGACGGTAATTTTGTTCGGCGCGGCCCAGAAATCCCAGCCATCGTCGCCGTTGTAATAACTGCGGCAGCCGACGAACGAGTTACCGGTGCTGATGTAGGCGAACTTGCAGGTGAAGCCGTCGGCGTTGCCGACGTTGGTGCCGCTGCCGTAGTTCTCGAGAGCGGTATTGGAGTCGGCGTAGGTCGCGTAGTAGGAATCACAATACTGCACGGTATTGTTGGCCGGCGCGTAGGAGCTGTTGCCGCCGTAGATCTGGAGATTGGTGTTCCAGTTGTTGTGCGTGTAAAGCGCCAGCAACGTCGTGCCACTCCCATAGATGTTGATGCCGGTGGTGGCAGAGTGCTTGAGCTCGATCTTCTGGAAATTCCAGTAGTTCTTCACGATCTCGAGACCGCTTTTGCCGCTGCTGTTTTTGGTCCAGTTGAAATCGAAAATCGGTCGGCTGGTTCCTGTGCCCACGACGGTCACTTTCGACGACGAGGTGCCGGCGCCGCCGCTTTGGTTGGAGAGGAACGAAGTCGTGTAAGTGCCCGCGGGAACTTGCACGGTGTCGCCTGCGACAGCACTGTTCATCTTCGATTGGAGATCACTGGCACTGCCGGCCGTGACGGTGTAAGTGGTGGCGAGCACCGGGCTGGAAAGCAGGCTCGACAGGCAGGCAAGCGCGACAACAGGACGTAGAGACATATCCATAGGGTATGTGGGTATTTTTGGGGGTTGATGATCGGCGCTCCAACGGCGGAGCCGTGGGCGCAGGGGTAGCGGAGCAAGTCCGCGAACCAAGATACACCAGCCCTACCCGATTCTCATGTCGTCAAAACTCATGACGCACAGGCGGCCGTTGGCAGCACGGGACGTGGACACACCAGGATCGCGAACTGCGAACCTGTGCAGCCGAGCGCTACCGGCGCTGGCCAATTATTCCTGGAAATCGCCGATGCGGAGCAGAAGCGGCGGCTCAAGCACGCACTCCAACTTGGCGATATCGCCAAGCGTGTGACGAATGGCGCGTTCGTCGCTCATGTGCGTCGTGATGATGAGCGAAGCGGCGTCGGGACGCTCGGCGGCCATCTGAATGACCGTGGCAATGCTGACATTGCTCTGCGCGGTGATCGTGGCGATCTGCGCGAGCACGCCGGCCTCGTCCTTCACCGTCATGCGAACGTAGTAGCAGCCACGAATATGGCCGAGCGGCGCGAGTTTCGGCGCGTCGTTGTTACCCTTGGCGAGTGGATCGGCGGGAGCACAATTTACCGCGGCCTTGCCTGCCGTGAGCAAAGTGATGGCATCGGCAATATCGCTGATGACCGCGCTGGCGGTGGCATCTTGTCCGGCACCGCGGCCGATGTAGGTCGTCGTGCCGACGACGTCGCCCGTGACGGAGATCGCGTTGAAGACGCTGTTGACGTTGGCGAGGACGGCGGTCTTCGGCAGCAATGTCGGGTGGACGCGGACGGAAATCTCGTTGGTCGCAAAGTCACGCGTGATCACGGCGAGAAGCTTGATCGCGTAGCCGAGCTGCGCGGCCATTTTCAAATCGGTCTGGGTGAGACGCGAAATGCCGTCGACGATCATCTGGTCGGACTTCACCCAGACGCCGTGCGCGAGATAAGCGAGGATGGAGGCTTTGTGCGCGGCATCCCAACCCTGCACATCGAGCGCTTCGTCGGCCTCAGCATAACCGAGACGTTTGGCATCGGCAAGAATCGTGGCGTAAGGCGCGCCCTCCTGCACCATGCGGGTGAGGATGTAATTACAAGTGCCGTTGAGGATGCCGTAGATCAGGTTGAACCGATTCGCGATCAAGCCCTCGCGCAACGCCTTGATAATCGGGATGCCGCCGGCGACGGAAGCCTCGAAGAAAAATTGGCTGCCGTGCTTTTTGGCGGTGGCAAACACTTCGGCGCCGTGCTCGCAGATCAACGCTTTGTTGGCGGAGACGACGATCTTGCCGGCCTTGAGTGCGGCGAGTGTGACTTCGCGCGCGAGCGTGGTGCCACCGATCAGTTCGCAAACAATGTGGACGTTCGGGTCGGTCGCGACCGCGAGCGCATCGGTGGTGATTTTCGACGCGGGAATTTCGACCGTGCGCGCTTTCTTGGGATCGCGAACAGCGGCGCGATAGAGCTCGAGCTTCACGCCGAAGCGCGCCTTCAGGTCCGGCAACGAACGCTCGATGTGTTTCCAAACGCCCTGACCGACGGTGCCAAGGCCGCAGAGTCCGATGTTGATGACGGAAGGTTTGTTCATGGCTGTTTGGGATTTTTATTTAACCGCGAATAGACGCGAATGCACGCGAATGAATACACGATCTAAAACGCTTACCCATACGTTATCATCAGGTAAATTGGGACGGGTATTTCCGAGGATTCGCGTTAATTCGCGTCCATTCGCGGTTTGATAAAATGTACTATGCTTTTTTCACGAAGCGGTTTTCGGTCCCGTTCATCAGACGTTTAATGTTAGCTCGGTGACGTATAACCACAAAGGCCGCGATGACAACCGCGAGGCCGAGGAGCAGCGGCGGTTGTCTGAGAAAAAATGCGGCAACCGGCAAAGCAACCGCGGCGAGAATCGACGCGAGCGAAACATAACGCGAAGCGTAGAACGTGACGATCCAAACGCCGAGAGCGATGAGCATCGCGTAAGGCATCAGCACCATGAAACCACCCGCGGCGGTGGCCACGCCCTTGCCACCCTTGAACTTGGTGAAGCAGGAGAAACTGTGGCCGAGAAGCGAGGCGACGAGGCCGGTGATGGTCATGGCGACTTGCGCATCTACAGAATAAATTGTGGCGCTGTGCCCAAAACAGTTCAGCGAAATGCTCGTTACCATCGCATGCGTTTCATTGCCGTGAGAATAAACGGCGCCGAGTAGCATCGGCCAACCAGTCGCCAGCGCACCTTTCAGAGCATCGAGGAAAAACACGAGATTGCCGAGGCGTTTGCCGGACGGGCCGAACTTTTCGCCAAGGACACGCTTGACGTTGGTCGCGCCGGGGTTTTTCGAGCCGTGCTCGAAAATGTTAATGCCTTTGCTGCGGGCGACGACATAGCCAAATGGCAGCGCGCCCAGGAAATAGCCGACAACCGCGGCGATGAGAAGCGGGAGGAGCATGGAGGGGAAATATCTGTGTGTAGCCGGGCGCTGCGCCGGAACCGGCCTCAGCGAGGCCGGCTACAATCTGAAAAAGGCAGGGCGCGGCCGGAGGTCGCGCTCCACCTTGGTTACAACTGAACGAACTTGGCCATTTTGATGGCCGGGTTGCCCTTGATCTCCTTGCGGGCGGTTTCGCTTGGTTCGGTATCGACGCGCACCACCATGTAAGCCGTGCCGCCAGGCGTGAGACGCGAGAGCGACATATCGGCGATGTTGACGTGATCTTTGCCCAGGAGCGTACCCACGAGGCCGACCATGCCGGGCTGGTCGACGTTTTCGAGGACGAGCAATTTTCCGCTCGCTTCGACTTCGACCTCGCGGCCGTTGATGCCAACGATGCGTGGTTGCGCGGCCTTGCCGATCAACGTGCCCTGCGCGGAGAACGTCGCACCATCAGCGGCGACGGCCTCGACGCGGATGAGTTCGGTGTAGTCGCTGTCGACGTTGGATTTGACGACTTCGACGTGCACGCCGAGGCGTTGGAACAAGAACGGCGCGTTGACGTAATTGACCTCTTCGCCGCTGATGCGACGGAGGAAACCGCGCTCGATCGAACGTGTGACGGAGTTCACGTCGACATCGGCGACCTTGCCGAAATACGTGATGCGCAGCGTGGAGATTTGCTGCGGAGCGATTTGCTGGACAAGCGTCCCGAGCTTTGTGCCTAGATCAAGGTACGGCCCGAGAATCTTCAGCGCCGCGGCGTCAATTGACGGCATGTTGACGGCGTTGCGAATCACGCCGCCAGCAAGAACGTCGGCGATTTGCTCGGCGATCTCGATGCCGACCGATTCCTGAGCTTCGGCCGTCGAGGCGCCGAGGTGCGGCGTCAGCACGACGTTGGGGAGGCTGCGGAGTTCGCTGTCCTTGGCGAGCGGTTCGTCTTCGTAGACGTCGAGCCCGGCGGCGGCGACTTTGCCGGATTTGAGAGCGGCGATGAGAGCGGTTTCCTTGATGATGCCGCCGCGGGCGCAGTTATAAATACGAAGGCCTTTTTTGCATTTTTCGAAGGCGGCCTCGTCGATCATGTACTGCGTGTCCTCAGTCAGCGGCATGTGCACCGTGATGTAGTCCGAATGCGTGAGGAGATCGTCGAGCGTGACGGCCTCGACCTGCATGGCCTTGGCGCGGCTGGGAGCGAGGTAAGGATCGTAGGCGAGCACGCGCATGCCGAAAGCTTGGGCGCGTTTGGCGACTTCGCCGCCGATGCGACCGAGGCCGACGATGCCCAGCGTTTTGCGGAAAAGTTCCACGCCGCTGAAGCTTTTGCGATCCCACTGACCGGCTTTCATCGAAGCGGCGGCCTGCGGAACAGGACGCGCGCCGCAAAGAATGTGGGTAAAGGTGAGTTCGGCCGTGGCGATGGTGTTGCCGGACGGCGTGTTCATGACCACGACGCCACGCTCGGTGGCGGCTTCGACGTCCACGTTGTCAACGCCGACACCCGCGCGACCGACGACCTTGAGCAACGGCGCGGCAGCGATGACCTCGCGCGTGATCTTGGTTTCGGAGCGAACGGCGATGGCGTGAACGTCTTTCACGAGCTCGAGAACCTTGGCGGGCGTAAACCCGTAGGCTTCGATCACTTCAAAACCCGGCTGTTTGCGCAGGTATTCGACACCCTTGGGCGAGATCTTATCGGCAACGAGTACTTTCATGGGAAAGCCCACAGGGAAAAGCGCCACGCGGGCGGGAGCAAGGAAAAGGTTGGATTAGGCCGAACACCGTTCCGGTCCCAGGAACGACACACTTACTCAGGTCATCTGAGACTTGAGGCCATTCAGCTCTGTCTGGACCGTATCCACACAGGATTGCATGAATTCCTCAGAGACCTGTGCGAGGTCCAAACGATCGCTGGTCATCTCCCACAAAATCGCCTCCGATTTCGGGCTGACGCCGAGCGAACTCACGACCCAACCTGCCAGGTGCAGCTGCGCGCCTTCCATACCGGCTTCAGGATGTGTTTCCGGTTCGTGTTGATAGCGCATGCCGAGATAAAGGCTCTGCGGGAGCTTCCAGGATTCCAAAATATACGACGACGCCTCGTGGTTGGTGATGTTAAGACGAGCGCGTTCCCACGTCAGCACATCGACATCGTCGGGGCAGACAGCGCCGGGATGTTCTTTTTCGAGAATTTTCCCGAGAACCAGTTTGCCGACCTGGCGTAGAATTCCCGCCGTAAACGCGCCCTCCGATTCCTGCCCCGCTTCGGTGGCGATCGCTTCCATCGCCAATGCCGTAGCCACGGAGTTTTCCCAAACCTGGCGGCCGGTCATTTTGTAGGCGGGCAAGCCCTGCACGAAAAGTTGCTCCGTCATCGCCACGCCGACCATGCGGTGAATTTCACGAAAGCCTACGCGATTGATGGCCTCGTCGAGTGAACTCACCGGCATAGCGCCACGAAAAAGCACGCTGTTGGAAACGCGCAGGACGCGCGCGGTGAGACCGGTATCGATGCTGATGAGGTTGACGATCTTATCCAAATCCGCGTTCACGTCGTTCAGCAAGATGCTCAGGCGGCTGAAAATCTGCGGCGCCGTGGGAAGCTTCTGGGAAAGTCGTAGAATGTGCTCCTTGAGCAACGTGGCGGGGTCCATAACCAGCTATCAATAGGCCAATGGCGAGAGCCGCAAAACATTTGTGGCACGAAGTGCGCAGCCGTTCGCGATCTCGCAAAATGCCTGAGATCCGCCGCAAGGAAATTACGCCTTGCACGATGCTGACCCGGGCGCGTCTGAAAACGAGCGGCTTCTCCTCGCCCGGCCCCTTGGGAAAACAGGCCACCAGGCAAGCGGCGGTGATTGGCACACGACCGGCTAAGGCAACGGCCATGTCAGCCGTCTGCGAAGAAGTTCCACGCGTTCGTAAAATAGAAACCGCGCCATATACGCCGGCGAGGCGATTCACTTACCTCGAT
Source organism: Nibricoccus sp. (assembly GCA_047600805.1). Lineage (GTDB taxonomy): Bacteria > Verrucomicrobiota > Verrucomicrobiia > Opitutales > Opitutaceae > JADKHC01. The sequence goes on along the minus strand of JASGKG010000001.1, from coordinate 332,853 downwards.
GCCCTGCGTGGACTTTTGCTCGTGATCATGGCCATCAATCACGTGCCGAGCGAACTGCACGCGGTCACGGATCATCCTTTGGGCTACATGAGCGCGGCGGAAGGGTTTGTTTTTATTTCCGGCTTGATGGCGGGCTTGGTTTACACGCGGCACTTTTTGCAGCAGGGCGTCACGATGCTGACACAAAGCTGCTGGCGGCGGGCGGGCATGATTTACTTGTATCATTTGGTTGGCTATTTATGCGTCTTTGCCTTGATTGCCTTTTCGGGACATTTGCGTGAGACAGTTCCCACGTTGATGAGCAGCCATCCTTTCGAAGCGGTCATTTTCGGCGCGCTGCTGCTCTCCCAGCCGTCGATGCTGGATATTCTTCCCTTCTACTGCGTGTTTTTGCTCGTCACTCCATTGGTGATTCGCGCCTGCGAAAAAGATCGCCGCAGCTGGGTCATTGGGATCAGTGCAGCCCTTTGGGCGGTCGCCAACGTTTACAGCCCGCAACGCCCGTTGATTCACACCGCGTCGCTGAATTCAGGCGCGTTCAACATTTTCGCATGGCAGCTGCTGTTTGTCACCGGAGCGGTGTTGGGGAACGCGTGGGCTCACGGAAAGCGCTTGCTGCCGAACCTATCGAGGCCGGTCGTGATCAGCTTCACCGTTTTAGCCGCTCTGCTGTTTGCCGTGCGGCACGCGTGGCTGCCAGCGCCAGTGAGTCCGCAGGCATTATCCTGGCTAACCAACAAAAACAACCTAGCTCCGCTGCGTCTTTTCGACACCGGGCTGCTTTTCTGGCTTGTGCACGTGGCGATCGTGCGATGCCGCGTGTCACCGAACTCAAAGCCCTTGGAATTGCTGGGGCGTCATTCGCTTGTGGTCTTCACCGTCCACGTGATCGTGGGCTACGTCATTCTGGGTTGGCCGCAGTTCTTTTCTGATTCGGTGCTCGATCGCGCGTTGAGCACAGCCCTTTTGATCACGCTGATGTTTTCCGGCGCGGCGGTGGCTGAGGCATTGAAACGCGAGCGCACGCAACGCGCGCAAAATCTTTCCTCGCCAGTTCGGCCGCTCCTTATCAATTTGGGCAATGGTAAACGAACGATTGGCCCAACAGGTCCGCTTCATTATCGAAGCGGATAAACTCAAGGAAATCTTTCGGCAGACGCTCGTCACGCAGAGCCGCCGACGCGAAAACGACGCCGAGCACTCCTGGCACCTCACCCTGCTTGTGATCGTCTTGGCAGAACACAGTAACGTTCAGCCGTTGGAAGTGCTCCGCGTGCTAAAAATGTTGATCATCCACGATCTCGTGGAAATCGACGCGGGTGACACATTCGCGTACGACACGGCGCGGATGGCAGACCAACATGAGCGTGAAATGGTCGCAGCCGATCGGATTTTCGGGCTTCTACCCGCGGACCAAGCCCGGGATTTTCGCGCGCTTTGGGATGAGTTTGAAGCGCGTCAGACGCCCGAAGCGAAATTCGCCGCCGCCGTCGACCGCATGCAACCGATGTTGCTCAACTGTCTGACGGAAGGCGCGGCTTGGAACAATCACGGCGTCACCAGCGATCGCGTGATCGCCCGGAACCAACACATTGGACAAGGCTCCCTCGCGCTGTGGGAATTCATGACACAGATGATCCAGGACGCGATTAACGCAGGCCATTTGAAGCCGGGTCCCAAAACACCGTAAGATTGGTTAGGTCTTCTGCTCTGCCTCCGAGGGGAGATTTCGGTGTTGGATGCGATGATCGGAACTCCCGGGGGAGTTCCACTATGCCAAGACGCCATTAATTAACACTTTAGTTCTGTCCGGAGGTGTCGAAGTTCAAGGGAGTACCGTGTACTCGCGTTACTTCCAACGAGCTTACCAGCGGCTCGCGACCGCAGCGGTCGTGCTGCTCACGGCAACCCACGTTGTTGCCCTCGATCCGGCACGCTCAGCCGATCAATACGCCAGCGACGAATGGTCGACCTCCGCCGGACTGCCGAACAATACGATCCGCAGCATCGCACAAACACCCGACGGGTTTTTGTGGTTGGCGACCCCCGAAGGCTTGGCGCGTTTTGACGGAATCACCTTCAAGGTTTTTTGCCGCGACAATGGGCCGACCTTGGGCAGCGATTCGATTTCAGCCCTGGCGGTTTCCTCCGACGGCAAGCTGTGGGTGGGCACAGAAAACGGATTAATCGCCACGTTCAAAGACGGCCAGTGGAGCCACATTAAATTTCCACAGGATCTTCCCGCCCAGACCGTCCGAACCATCGTCCAGGAGCACGATGGAAGCATGTTGATCGGCCAAGTCGAACGACTCTGGAGATACAAAGATAATCGGCTGGAGCCCTTCACCTTTACCGACCAAACCCGCCCCACCGGCGTGCGGCAGGCATGCCTCACCCCCAATGGCGAAATCTGGCTCGCGGGCGCACGTATCAACCGGATCACTCCGGAGGGAACCTCCGTGCTTTCGTCCCGGCACGACGGGCTTCCCCACGATCGCGCACAAGCATGTACCGTGGCGGCTGACAACAGTGTCTGGATCGGCACACCGCGCGGATTGGTTCGTTACGGTGAAGGAAAAATCCAACAGATCATCAGCACGGCCGAAGGTTTGCCGACCAGTGCGATTCAAAGCCTTCTTGTAGACCACGACAAACAGCTCTGGGTGGGTACAGCCACCGGACTTTATCGCGTGAGAGACAACCGGTGCGAACCCTACCGCAACGCCAACGGGGACCAGCCCACTGACATCCTGTCGCTCTTCGAGGATCGCGACGGCAATCTCTGGTGCGGCACGAGCCGCGGTCTCACGAGAATAAAGGACGTAAAATCCACAGCGCTGAGCCGTCGCGAGGGCGTTCCGTGCACCCCGATTTGCGTGCTGCAAGCCCGAAACGGCGACGTTTGGATCGGTACCAATGGTTCCGGTCTGATTCATCTGTCCAACGGCAAAACAGAATTTATTCTCGCGGACGCAGGACTCATTGAAGACAGCGTCTCGAGTCTTGCCGAGGGCAGCGACGGCCGCATCTGGCTGGCTTACCCCAACGGCGCACTGGGCAGTTATGCCGACGGAAAAGTGAAAAACATCGTCGAAAGCCAGCATCCCGGACGGGCTCGGAGCATCGTGGTGGACCGCAACGGCGAGGTTTGGGTCGGCATGTTGTCGAAAGGACTAAGGCGTCTCGTCGGAAAGAAACTGGTCGATGTTCCTTTGGAAGGGTTCGGTTCGAACATCCGCCAACTTTTCGTCGATCACGAAAATCGTCTTTGGGTATCTTCACGCGGCGGCGGGCTGGGAGTTCTGGAAAATGGCAAGTGGACCCATCTGATCGCTTCACGGAACGACACGGACTTCGACATCGCAGGCATTTGCGAAGACGCCGACGGCGCGATCTGGATCACCTCGACCTACCAACCCCTTCTCCGCCGGATAAAAAAGAACTCCGTTGAGGTCGTTCCCATCAACGCTGACGATGCAGGTCACGCTTTCGGCATCACCTGCGACGATGCTAACCTGTGGATAGCGTGCACCACTGGAATATTGAGGCTGCCGCTTAAGGAAGCCAATGCCGCCACGGGCTCAGAAACGACAAAGCTCACCGGCGAACTGATCGGCGAGTCGGACGGCTTGCGCCTGGGCGGGCCTACGTTCGGCGGCTCGCCAAACGCACTGTGCGCCCAAAATGGATCGCTCTGGTTTCCAATGCACCTCGGCGTGGCAATCATTGACCCGGCACTGATTCGCCACACGTCCTCGCCCATTCACCTCGCAATCGAGGACATGGTCGTGGCGCGGAGCTCCGTCCCGAAAGACATGCTCACAAAGCTACCGCCCGGTCAGCAGGAATTTCACATCCGCTACACCGCGCCCAATCTCTCCGCACCCGAACAAATGGCGTTCCGTTACCGACTGATAGGACTAAGCAACGACTGGGTGAACGCGGGCAATCGCCGCGAAGCGATCTACTCCAACCTCGTCGCTGGTCGCTATCGTTTCGAAGTGTCAGCCCGCCATCGAGGGGAAGATTGGAGCCGCGAGGTCGCCACAATAGAATTTCGAGTACTCCCCTTTTACTATCAGACGATTTGGTTCTGGTGCATCGTCGTCTTCGGTTTGGCGGGCAGCATCGTCCTGCTTTTCGTCTGGGGTTCCCATCGTTCGCGCATTCGCGAGGCGCAACTCCAGAAGCTGGTCGAGGAGCGCACACGCGACCTCGCAACGGCGAAAGATGCGGCCGAAAGTGCAAACCGGGCGAAGAGCGAATTCCTCGCCAACATGAGCCACGAGATCCGAACCCCGATGAACGGCATTCTCGGGATGACGGAACTCGCCCTGGAGGCCAGTCGTGAACCAGAGGTGAGAGACTATCTCAAGATCGCCCGCTCTTCCTCAGAAACACTGCTGACGATCATCAACGATATTCTCGACTTCTCGAAGATCGAGTCGGGCAAATACGAGCTCACCTCTGAACGTTTCGATATCACCAAGCGCATCGAAAGCGCCATCGAAAGCGTTTCGACAACCGCACACGAGAAGAGTATTGAAATCGTTTACCTGATCGATCCGAAGCTCCCGCCTGCCGTAATTGGTGATAGCGGGCGGTTTAGCCAGGTGTTCCTAAACCTGCTCACCAACGCGCTAAAATTCACCGAACGCGGCGAAATCGTCATCCGGCTTGAACCAAGTCCTGCCAAAACGGACACGGTGCATTTGACCGTCCGCGACACCGGCATTGGCATTCCCGCCCACCGGCTCGAGGCGATTTTCGAATCCTTTGAACAAGCCGATAATTCGACCACTCGCCGCTACGGCGGAACAGGGCTTGGACTGGCAATCTCACGCAAGATCGTAAAATTAATGGGAGGGCGCATTTGGGCGGAGAGCGAGGTTGGGCGGGGAAGCTGTTTCCACTGCGAAATCCCCCTTCCCGCGGCGTCAGCCACCGCCACTCCTTTTGCCCAAAACACCTCGCTCGCGGGACATGAAGTCCTTTGCATAGAAAACAACCGAACGTTGCGTGAGACACTCGCAATCAAGTTCGAGAGCTGGGGCCTCGAAGCTGACATCGCGTGTTCAGAAAGCGAAGCACTCGACCTCACCGCGGCGCGACTGCAAAGCGGACAGAAGCCTTACGATCTCCTGATCGTCGGCCAAACACACGAAGTCTCAGCCGCCAGTTGTACCTCAGCGTTAGCTAAGCTCGGCGCCATCCAACCCGCTGCCGTGGTGATTCTGTGCTCCGGTCCGCTGCCGTCCGGGTCGAACTCTCCCAGTGAATTCGGTGCGGCGGCCTACTTGCGAAAGCCGGTCATTTTTTCGCGTTTGCACGAGATGCTCTCGACCCTCGCGAAACGAGCCGGACTGCCTCCAAAATATACGCCGCTGAAAAAGACCACGCCGTCTCTTTTTCCGCCGATGAAGCCGCTGAACGTCTTGTTGGTGGACGACAACGCCGTGAATTTGAAGGTCGCCCAAGGCTTCTTGTCCAAGGCCAGTCACACCGTCACGGTGGCCCACGACGGAGCGGAAGCAGTCGAGCTTTTCGTCAAAGGAAATTTCCAGCTGGTTTTGATGGATGTGCAAATGCCGGTAATGGATGGTTTGGAAGCCACTCGACAAATCCGAACGCTGGAAAAGCCCGGATCGCATGTGCCGATTATCGCGTTGACCGCTCACTCCATGAAAGGCGACGACGAGCGATGCCTCGCCGCTGGCATGGACGCTCACCTGGGGAAACCAATAAAAATCGCCGAGTTCTTCCAGGTGATCGCCACGGTGATGCCGGAAGCGTTTAAATCGAGCACGTCGAACTCGTCGCCACCGACGCCGTCGAAATCAGCTTAGATCGCGGATCGAGCCGAACTCCGGATCAAACAGCCGACGGTACGTGCGCACGATCATTCCGTCCGTAAGGCTGCCGAGCCAATCGCAAATACGGCGCGCCTTCTCGTGGACGGAGGATTCGGCAAGAACGAGTTTCCCGACCGAAGGCGGAAGGATGCGAATGAAACGTTCGCGTTGTTCCACGTAGTTGCTCCACGCGGCCTCCCAGAGGCTGAACATCACACGACGCGCCTTGTATTCTATCTGCTGCAATTGCGGGCTCTCGAAAATCACGTCGTTGGCCATGCGCTTGTAGAACTCGGCCTCACGGAGCGCCTCCGCATCTACAACCAATTCAAAGCGATAACGGTTGGTTTTCTCCGACATGAAATTTTCCCGTTCCCGCAAGCGGCACGCGCGGATAAACGCGCCGATCTTTTGCGAAAATACCGCTTCGAGCCGATCCGCACGGATCGCGTTGAACATGGCGTCGAGTTGCGCCTGCCGAGCCGGATCAATCTCCTCTCCGGCGGCCCAACTTTCAACCCGCTCGATCGTCAGAAACCCGGCTTTCACTCCATCGATGATATCGTTCAGCGAATAGGCCGCGTCGTCAGCCCAGTCCATGATCTGGCACTCGACGGACTTAAACGCGTTTAATGTCTCGTCTTCGTGCATCGCCGGTGGGATCGCCGCCGCGTCGAAAACGAAGCTCCGGTACTGCACTTGCGGATCATACAAAAAATGACGAACCGGCGGATTGGGGAACTCACTGTAGAGCTTTTTGTACTTGAGCACACCGTCGAGCAGCGCCCGCGTTGGCTGCATGCCGTGGATATCGTTCTCACTGTGATACATGGTCTCGGTGAGCAGATGCAGCGTCTGCGCGTTGCCCTCGAAACCGCCGTGGCTTTTCATCAACTCCTGCAACGTTCGCTCTCCGGAATGACCGAAGGGCGGGTGGCCCAAATCGTGAGCGAGGCAAACCGCTTCCACGAGATCGCTATCGATGTAGAAATCCTCACGAAGCAGTGCGCCGCGCGATTTTAGATAATGACAAATCGAGCGCCCGATCTGGGCCACTTCCATCGAGTGCGTCAGTCGCGTCCGGTAAAAATCGTACTCGCCCGACAAAAACACCTGCGTCTTCGACTGCAGCTTGCGGAAGGCATGGGAGTGAATAACGCGATCGCGATCGATCTGGAAGGCATTGCGGTAGTCCGTCTTCCGCTCGCCGCCCAAAGTCTGCAAATCAAATGCGGTGTAGAAGCTGTTGGTCATGCCGCCAACTTGTCGGAGCGACGACCTGCGCACGAGCCGAATCAGCAGCATCGCAAAACCCTGGAAAATCTATACGCCTCAGTTGTCTCGCTCTTTCACCCCGTTACTCTTCCGCCATGTTCGCCGCTTCCTTCCCCACCTCATTCGGGCGCTGTGCGATCACTTGGAACAACACCGCCCTTACCAGCTTTCACCTTCCGGGTGCTTATGCTGACGCCAACACTGAGACTGTTCCGCCTGCCTGGGTGGCGACGATTATAACCCGCGTACAGAACCATTTTGACGGGAAGCTTCAGGATTTCGCCGATTTGAAATACGATTTCTCGCGCGTGACGCCGTTTCAAAAAATCGTCTACGAAGCAGCACTCGCGGTGAAACCTGGGGATGTTCGCACGTACGGTTGGCTCGCGGCCGCCACAGGCAGCCCCGCCTCTGCCAGTCGAGCCGTAGGCACCGCACTCGGCCGAAACCCATGGCCGCTTCTGGTGCCGTGCCATCGATTTATCGGAGCCGACGGGAAGCTCACCGGCTTTTCGGCACCCGGCGGCATCGCCACCAAAGAACGGTTGCTCGCTTTGGAAAAAGCCGTGCTTCCGCTCGTATACTCGACGCCTTGAAATCATGGTGCGCTCCAGAGCGGTTCGTGGTAAACCGCGGACATGAACGAGCTCGATTCCACGTTACTGTGTCATCTCGAAGAAGCCGCGCGTAACGCCGCCGGCCAATCGTATTCGCCCTATTCGAAATTTCGCGTTGGCGCAGCGATAGTGGCTGGTTCAGGTAAACTTTATTCCGGCACCAACGTCGAAAACGCCTCCTACGGCTTGTGCAATTGCGCTGAACGCACCGCGATTTTTTCTGCCGTCGCAGCAGGCGAACGCGAGATCCGCTGCGTCGTCGTTTACACACCAACCGCCACCGCGACTTCGCCCTGCGGCGCCTGCCGGCAAGTGATCAACGAGTTTGGCCCGACAGCACGCGTCATTTCCATCTGCGACTCAGCAGATCGCATCGACACGACGCTGGATCAACTCCTCCCCTCCGCTTTCGGTCCCAAAAATCTGTGCTAAAACTTTCGGCCCACGCGGACGTTTGTCGCTAAAGAGATGACAAACACTTCGGCTAGAGCAGCGCGCAAAATTCCGCCGGTAGTTCGGCTTTGGCTGAAAAATGGACCGTGCGTCCTTTGACGGTGTACTCAAATTCTGTCGCCAGCGAATGGAGGAACAGGCGTTTTTCACCGGTCGCTTTCGCAAATTCGCGGTTGGCTTTGAAATCACCATAGGTCGCGTCACCCACGATCGGCAAATGCCGCTTCGCGCATTGCACGCGCAATTGGTGACTGCGGCCGGTTTTGGGTTCCAGATCGATGAGCGCGAGCGGCCACTCGCCTCGACGCTGCCGCAGAACGCGCATGTGCGCTTCCGAGGGGATGTGCCCACCCGTCGTGGTGCGAATTTGTCCACCACGTTTTTCCACGGCCAAGCGGTCCCGCCAAATTTCGCGCGCCACATGAGGCTGCCCGAACACCAGCGCGTTGTAGACCTTTCTGATGTGTCGTTTTTGGAAAAGCGCGCGTATCTCTCCGGCGAGCGACTCGCTGCCCGCAGCAAGGATCAATCCCGACGTGGCCGAATCGAGCCGGTTCAACAACCATAGCTTACCGGCAGAACGCTCCGCGCTGTCGCCCCAGAAATAAAATTCGCCGTCTTTGTCGTAATGCGCGGTGAGCAGCGCGCGCTCTTCGTCGCGCGTGCTGTTTGGCTGCGAAAGCGTGCCGGCCGGTTTGTTAAAGGCGACGAGGCCGTTCGCGTCATGCGTCACGACTTGAACGTCGCGACCGAGTGGAAGTGTTTGCCAAAAGCTGTCCGCGACCGCGCTCACGGCGTGCCGTAGTAAAACTTCCAGGTCATTTCCTGTGACTCACCGAGCATGGCCACCATATCGTCGGTCCATTTTCCGTAAGGCGCGCGCGAAGTGATGGCGGTGATACAGATCGTTTCAGCCTGTTTTCCTCCGGTGCTGTCGGTGCTGATGATTTCGGCAATTTTGCCTTCGCTGTTCATGCGGAACTTGATGGTCACGACCGTCCCGGTCGGTGGCATGATGCGGCTCTCGTCGTTGAGGCGGTCGAACTGGAGCTGCACGGAATCAACCATTCGCTGGAGGTAAGCGCCGTAATTGCTCCAACGCGAGTCGATGCTCGCGGGGCCGATGTTGGACGTGCCCACTCTGTTCTCGGCAAAAATCGCGGGGCGAACTCGCTGTTGGTCGAGATGTACACGAGGCTGCGGCTTGCGTGGATCGATCTGCGGTTGGGCGGGAGACGTCGGGCCAACCGTCAGCGGCGCTTCTTTCATGCCTTCGACTTTCTGTTCGGAGTTGGTGACATTGTCGGTGCGGTCGGCTTTGTTCATACCGAAGCCGTTCGGGCTCAGCCCTTCCATTTTCTCGAAGCCCGGCAAGGGATTTTCAGCCTTCTTCGCTTCCGCGGCTTTCTCCAATGCAGCCGCCACTTCCGGAGTCGGTGGCGGTGCGGGCGGAGGTGCTTCGGTCGGAGGCGTCAGTTGGCCGCTCACCACCTGATTACTTTCCCAGTCCTTCTTCCCCTCGGTGGCGGCGCGGTCGCCGTGAGCATCGGGATTCGGCTTTTCTTGGGAAGCCTGGGTGTTGCGCGCGCCGAAATTGTCGGTCTTGTCCGGCGTGTTTTCCGGCGCCTCGGGATTCGCCTCCACGAACTTCGGCGGATTCTTCGGCATCGGCTTCTGCGGCAAAATAAACTGGTCGACGATGCTCACGTCGAACTTCGGCTTTGCCTTCGCGCTCTTCAGCGAGGGATCGATCGTTTCGTTGCCGAGGTGACGCGTCGCCAACCATAGCACCAGAACCAAAGTCGGCCAGATCAATGCCGCCAACAGCACGCCGAGGATCAACGACTTGATATCCACCTCGTCACGACCGGGCGACCACTTCACATTGCGCGTGCGCGGAGTTTTTTTGGTCGGTGCGGTGCCGGTCGGTTGTGTCATGAAAACGGAGCTGGTAATTTACGGGCAGCTTAGGAGACCGCAATCAGACAAAATTTGTTTCGTCGCTTCCATCGGGAGGCCCATGATGTTGGTGAACGAGCCTTCCCAGCCTGCTATGATCAGCTCGCGGCCTTCCTGAATGCCGTAGGCGCCCGCTTTATCGAGCGGGTTCACCACGCGAAAGTACGCATCCACCACGGAGTCGTCGAAAGCCTTGAAGGTCACTTCGCTGGTCACGCCGTGATCGATCTTTACGCCGCGCCTCTTGTGGCGCACAGCCACGCCCGTAAAAACCGTGTGCGTACGGCCAGAAAGCCGTTTCAGCATCGCGCGGGCGTCGGCGAGATCAGCCGGCTTGTTCAATACTTTGTTGTCCAAAAAGACCGTCGTGTCGGCACCCAACACCCACGCGTCGGGATGACGCTCAGCCACCCAATCCGCCTTGAGCGCGGCGTTGTGCGTGACCATGTGTTTGGGGTCGGTGTCGGCATCTTCGTGCTCGGTGACCTGCGCGACGATGATGTCGAACTTGAGACCGAGTTCGGACAAGAGCTGTTTGCGACGCGGCGAGGCCGACGCGAGGATGAGGCGATCGGGCTGCGACATGTCAGTTGGCCTTTTCGCTCAAGATGTCGCGGACTTCGCCTTTGGCCCGAGCGAGCTCGACGCGGCTCAGGTTGTACTGGTAAACCGCTTCCACAAGGTTGTCGTCGGCCTGGGCGAGACGGTTCTGCGCTTCCACGACCTCGCGGTTGTCGGCGACGCCCTGTTCGTAGCGACGTTGCGCGAGGCTGAGCTCGTCTTGTGCGAGCCGAAGACTCCGCTCCGCGACTTCGACCTGCGCGAAACGCGAGCGCGCGTCCTGTGCAGCTAACCGAAGCTCCGACGAAATGAGCAGCTCGAGACTGCGAAGGCGGTACTCCTGCGAGCGGACTTGTGAGAGTGCCACGCGCTTATCGGCGCTGATCCGAAACGCGTCAAAAATCGGCACATTAAGCTCTGCGCCGCCTAGCCAGGCCTCTTTTTCTTTTCCGTCAAAAGCGCGCGGACTTACGTAGCCATATTCGCCAAAAACGCTGAGGGTACCGAGCCGTTGCAGACCCGCCGCACGTAGGTTTTCGCGGTTTTGCTGAAGCGTTTTTTGAGCACGCGTGTAATCGGGACGATGCTCGAACGCCGCCTTGTCATAGCCAGCGCCGAACAATTCCTGCGACGCGCGGCGAATGGTAAACGGCGCTATTTTCAACGCAACGCCTGCGTCGAGGTCGAGGAGCCGCTTGAGCTGCATTTCGCTCTGCACCACCGTCGTGTCTTGTTGCAGTCGGGCTTGTTCGGCAACGGCCATCTGCGCTTCGGATCGCGTGACGTCGATCTGCGTGGCCACGCCTGCGGCGAGCTGGCGGCGGGCGAGATCGAGCAACGCCCGCGCACGTTCGATGTTCGCATCGAGCACGGCAATGCGGCGGATGTTTCGCTGGTGAAGAAAAAACGTCTGCGCCACCGAAGTGAGGATGTTCTGCATCGTCAGGCGGTAGTCGGCCTCGGCGGATTCAGCGCCGCGACGCGCGGCACGATAGCTGGCGATTTGAGTCGGGCTGAGCAAATTGTAGGTACCCGTAAGTTTGCCATCGAAGCGGTTGGTGACGCCGGGATCGACGAGCACATCGTTCGAAACCGACAACGCGTGCGTGCGGCGTTGCTGGGCGTCGAGGCTTACGCGCGGCAGCAGGTTAGCACGTTGCTGCTGAGAAACCGCGATCGCCTGCGAGAGCGCTTCGCGACTCACCAGCACGTTCACGTTCACTTTTTCCACCGCGCCAAACGAGTCCTCCAAGCTGAGCAATTTTTCCTGCGCGAGGAGCGACGAGGTTGCGGTGAGTGCTGCGAAAAACAAAGTTCGAAAACGTGGCATGGTGGCGAAGACGCCAGCAGACCCCATTTGGCTACAGTTGGGCAAGCGGGAACACCATCGCTGTTCGGCCGAGGCACGCCTTGCGAGTTGTCAGGCTGCCCAAAGCACTCCACCGTGGAGCCCACTCATGCGCATCGGCCTAGCTCAACTCAACTCGATCGTCGGCGACCTCGCCGGAAACCGCCGTAAAATCCTCGAAGCCTACCGCCAACTCGTCGCCGCCGGCGCAGAGCTTGTTATTTTCCCGGAGTTGATTGTCTGCGGCTATCCGCCGCGCGACTTGCTCTTCAAGCGACGCTTCGTCTCCGACAACGAAGAATCATTGACCGAAATCGCAGTCGAAATTGGTGAGGTGCCGGCCGTGATCGGTTTTGTTGAAACGAATCCGTCCGCCGAGGGCCGTCGCTTTTTCAACGCCGCTGCGTTTTGCCGACGCGGCGAAATTTCTGTCATCGGTCGCAAATGTCTGTTGCCGACCTACGACGTCTTCGACGAGGACCGCTACTTCGAAGCCGCGCGTGAGCCGGTCGTGGTCCATTTCGCGGGGAAAAAGATCGGCCTGACGATTTGCGAGGACATTTGGAATAATCCGTCGGTCGACACCGGCCGACTCTATCGCGTGAATCCCGTTGCGAGCCTGGCCGAAAAAGGCGTCGACCTCGTGCTCAATCTTTCCGCGAGTCCGTGGTACGACGGCAAGGGCGACGTTCGCGAACAGCTTGTCTGCGAATCGGCGCAAAAGCTCCGTTGCCCACTCGTCTATTGCAACGCGATTGGCGGTAACGATGAGTTGATCTTCGACGGACGCTCACTCGTCTCCGACGCGTCTGGGCAAATCGTCGCGCGCCTCGCTGCGTTCGAAGAAGAGCTGCGCGTGGTGGACGTGGCCTTAATAGGTAGGGACGGACCGCCGGGCCGTCCGAGTGTGGTTCCTGGAGATAACGTGGGCGCTAGCGGACGCCCCGGCGGGGCGTCCCTACCCGCGGCGGACCCTTCAGCCGACATCTACGCCGCGCTCGTGCTCGGCCTGCGCGACTACGCGTTCAAGTCGGGTTTCAAACGCGCGCTGATCGCTTTGTCGGGAGGCATTGATTCGGCCGTGGTTGCGGTCCTCGCCGCAGAGGCGTTCGGCAAGGAGAACGTCATCGGCGTTTCCCTGCCTTCCGCGATTTCCTCGCAGCATTCCAAAGACGACGCGCGCATTCTCGCGCAGACGCTCGGCATCCGTTTCGAAACGATCGCCATCGCCGAGGTCGTCTCCGCCGCCGAGGCCGCGCTCGGACCGATCTTCGCTGGCCGCCCCCGCGACGTCGCCGAGGAAAACATCCAGGCACGCGTTCGCGGCGTGGTCATGATGGCTCTGTCAAATAAGTTCGGTTCGCTCCTGCTCACCACAGGAAATAAGAGCGAGGTGGCGGTGGGTTATTGCACGCTCTACGGCGACATGTGCGGCGGCCTCGCCGTGATCTCGGATGTTTTTAAAACTCAGATTTACGACCTCGCGCGTTGGATCAACCGCGAACGCGAAATCATTCCGCAAAACACCATCGACAAACCACCCAGCGCCGAACTTCGCCCCGGCCAGGTCGACCAAGATAGTTTGCCGCCCTACGACATGCTCGACGCGATTTTGAAAGGTTACGTCGAGGAAGGCCTTTCGCGCCGCGATCTCGTCGGCCGCGGTTTCGCCGAAGCGGTGGTCAACGACGTGGTCCGCAAAGTCGACCTCAACGAATACAAACGCAAACAAGCCGCCCCCGGTTTGAAGATCACCCCCCTCGCCTTCGGCGTCGGCCGCCGCATCCCCATCGTCCAAAAATACGTGAGCTAAAGTCTGACGGACTTAGGTCAGAACCCGCCATCCATCCTAACCGCACGTTATCGGCGAGACTGATGGAGATCCGTTTGACAGGTCCAAGCTGGCTGATTGCATCGTCGTCACCCCTATGCTGAAACTATCTGGTGTTTACGGGCGGCACTTGAAAGCAAAGTGTTCGACTAATTTTTCAACTATCGCGTCTGCCTGCCTGCTGATGGCGATCTCGATTCCGTTAAACGTGGCCGGTGCACAGGTGAAGTGGCCTGAGATCGCACCCGATGAGCTCTCCTGCACGGCAAGCCCGATAGAATCCGAAGCTCCTGCAGAAATCTTGGAGTACAAGCTCGAGATCACCGACACCGCTTCCAACGATCAAAAACGAACCGAATACCGACGATGCAAGATCTATAATCCGTCCAAAGCAGAGGACCTAACACGACTAAATTTCAGGATCCGCTCCAACGGGAATGAAACTGCGGCCGTCCGGCTTACTTTACCAGACGGAACAACCAAGGAGTTTTCCGAGGACGACATGAAGGAGCGTGACATGCGTAAAAACAGCAGTTCGACAGCGAAGCAGAAGTTTTTCGCTGTTCCTGGCGTAGTTCCCGGATCGATCATCGAATATCGCCTAACCGACTCCTCGTACTTGGGACAAGGCAACTCAAGGGAAGCGTACTATTTTCTGCAAAAAGACGACTACCCGGTAAGGCTCTACGACTGGACCTGCCACTATACCAGCAGCAGCGATTTCGTCTTCCAGTACTTTCTCTATAGCGCCCCCTCCGCGGTGGTGGAACACGACGAAAAGAACCGTACGCTGCACATCAAGGCCAGTAAACTGCCAGCAGTCCATGCAGGCACCTCTTTTCTAGGGCCCCGGGCAGACTACACGGCAACGCTCTACACCACCTACGATTCGCCCCGTGCGAACCTACTGAAACCGGAAAGGAGTCGGACACCGACATTTCAAATCGACAAAAAGGCTACGCCCTGGGCATCGGTCGCCACTGGCTTCTACACGATCGAATATATCTACACCCAAGAAACCCCCAGGGCCGCCAAACTCGCAGCCAGTCTTTGCGAAGGGGCAACCAGCGACTTGGAGAAAGCGCGTCGCATACATAAAAAGGTTCAGGAACTGTACACCCAGTACGCACAGAAGCCGCGAGCACGCCCGGAATTGGACGAATTGCTGAGAAGACCTCGCGCAGCAAATCCTGACGATACGCTCGATTTTGCCAGTGATAACGCGCCGTTCATTTCAACACTGGATTTTTTTTGGCTAGCGGTCGCATTGTTCCGATCAGCGGGACTGGAGACGCGAACCGTGGCGCTTCATAATCATTTATTCACCCGCTTCGATCGCCAGAAAGTGACTCCTGCGTCGCTCGATCAAATCTGTGCAGCCGTCCGTATCGATGGGAAATGGCAGTTCTCCTATCCCCTGCCGTCCGGCAGCCAGTTTATTTACCTGGACTATTATTTGGCTATCACGTCCAGCCGCTCCGCGCGCCGCCTCTTCCTTCCTTTCGGCATGCTACCCCCATCGTTGGAGGGAGAAGCTGGTTTGGTGCTGCAGCCGAACAGCGAGGAATTCATTCCGATTCCGCCATCAGCGGCTGATAAAAACGTGGTCGCGCGGGTCGGCACTTTCAAAATCGATGCCGACGGCGGTCTGACGGGGGAAGCGATGATGCGCCTGACAGGACATAAAGCGGCATTCTTGAGGGCAGAACTGGTAAACGAAAAGCCAGAGCGCCGTTCTGAAATTACCAAGAAGCACCTCCTCACCTTTTTGAAATCTGCCGAGATTGAAATTACTAAAATCGTCGGCGTCGAGGATCCTGACCAAGCATTGGAGGTTACCTTCAAAGTTGAATGGCCTGGCTTCGCCACTTTCACGAAGGACACCATGATCATAAAGCCTGAGATTTTTCGCTCAGCAGTGAACTCCCCCTTTGTCGCCGCAAAACGGAAGCATTCGATATTCTTTGGTGAGCTGTGGCAGGAGATCGACCGGATCACCCTTCAGATCCCTCCAGAATATAAACCCGAATCGCCCGAGTCACCCGCATCACAGCCGGGCAAACCGCTTCACTACCGGATAAAATACGCGTATGATGCCGGTAAGAACTTGTTCGGTGTTTCGCGCGAATTCGCTTCGCTCGCTCTCGAATTACCCGTTGAGCGTTATCCGCAGGTAAAAGCTTGGTATGAGAACATGACCGCAAGCGATCACCAGGAGGTCGTGTTTGTGAAGAAAGATGAGGCTGCTCCACTTTCGGCCGGCACGCCTACCCAGCCGTCATCAGACAAACCCTGAGCTCATCGGATTCATCATGCGCCTCCAGAATCTTTTCCCCGCACTGGTCGTCTCACTGTCGCTTGCTGCCGCGGGCTACGCGGCCAGCAGCCCCGATTGGCTCCAACCGCTTTTAGCCGAGGATATCACTGGCTGGAAGGAGTCCCATGCTGTCATTCGCCTACTGGACTACGAAAAAGTCGATTTCCTCTCAGAGGATCGTACTCGTTCGGTCGTCCGAGGCGCTGTCCGGGTAACAACCGAAGCCGGCAAGGTGAAGAGATATATCGATCTTGTTTATAACGCGGATACCGAGAAGGTCCGCGGCGCAAAAGCGTGGATTATCTCGGCCGATGGCAAAAAGGTCCGCTCGTATCGGCAGGTTGATTTCCGCGACGCCATCGCTACATACAGCACACACTTCTGGGACTCCTCACGCTTAATCTTCTTCGACAGCCGGGATGTCCTCGAGATCGGCGGCGTCGTCGCCTGGGAAATCGAAGTGGAACGCAAGGCCTCGATATTCGACTCCAGCCACATGTTCCTCAATGAGGAACCCACGCTTTGCAACATTTTCGAAGTCACTCCCTACACCGGTGGCAAACTCGAATGGTTCGGCACGAGCTCCCGTTTGCCGGCTCCTGTTCCCGGTGCGGCAGCCGGTTCAATGCGATGGGAGGTCCGCCGCGCCGAAGCGTTACCCGCTGAATTACCTTCCGGCTTTTATCCCGACCCGATGCGAGTTTCGGTACGCTGCCTCGGGCCGCAGAAATCCTCGAACGAGTTCAAGACTTGGGATGAGCTAGCGTGTCTTACCGGTGCGATTATCGAGCCCAAGATCCTCGCCACACCGGAGCTCAAGACCCAAGCTGAGTCTATTACCGCAGGACGTTCCACCCGGTGGGAGCGCATCCGTGCGCTGACTGAGTTCATACAAAAAGAGATTACTTATCTCGCCGTCACACAGGATAAAGACTCTTTAGCCGGCTATCGACCGCATGCGGCAGGCGAAGTACTGCAAAACCGTTTTGGTGACTGCAAAGACAAAGCTACGGTACTCGCGGCGATGCTTCGCAGCATCGGCGAAAATGGATACGTCGTCCTTGTTTTCTCAGGCAACCCGCGCGTCGTTCCGTCCGACTGGCCCTCCGCTTGTTTCAACCACGCGATCATCGCGATCCCGGCCGACAATGGCACTCCGGAGAGCTGGCCCGTGGTCGATGGCGCCGAGTTGGGCAAGCTTGTGCTTTTCGATCCCACGAACCCGTTTATTCCTTTGGGCGTCCTTCCACACAACGACCAAAGCGGATTCTGCCTCATTGCTCACGACAAAGGCAGGCTGGTTCGGGTACAAAACGAAGAACCTAAATTCAATGGTGTTAGGCGGAAAATCAACGCAGCCGTCGACGATAAAGGCGCAGTCTCCGTCTCTGCGGAAGAAATCTACTTTGGTCTTCAAGGAGCCACGCAACACGTCCTCCGCGAGGAGCTCGATACGGGAGAATTCGGCAGCCGATTAAAGCGGCATTTATTGTCGCTGTTTCCCTTGGCCCAGTCCTTCAAATGGGAAAACAGGTGGGATAGCTCAACCGCCACGTTCGCTATCACTTCATCCTTCAAACTTGAGAAATTCCTCCGCGATATCGGAAAGGGCCGTCTTCTGGTCTCGCCAAAGACAACCCCAGACCCCGCTCGGCTCCAGCCCTGGAAAACGACGTTCGAAGGCGTAGCCTGGACGACGGCTGAGAGTTGTCAGGATGAAATCTGTTTGGTCCTGCCGCCCGGTTTTTCAGTCGTCGAATTGCCCGACGAGTGGAGGACAGAAAATTCACTCCTTTCATGCCGCATTCGCTACCGCATCGAAGGAGACCGAGTTGTCATGACGCGCGAAAGTCAGCTAAAGGCAGGTTTTCTTCAAAAGTCAGAATACGACGCGCTGCGGACGCAGTTGATCAAGATACAGGACGCGCTGAACCGGCCTATCACGCTTCAGTGCTCTTCCGTCGAAAAGACATCCACAACACCGGCTCCAAAGCCCTGAAATCTCCGGTCTGGCGTCGCGCACGAAGAGTGTTCAACTGTGTGAAAGCCGTGAACACTTCCGAACAACTTTTTGCCCGCGCTCAGCAACTCATCCCTGGTGGCGTCAACTCGCCCGTCCGTGCGTTTCGCTCCGTCGGCGGCGCGCCGTTTTTCGTCAAGGCCGCGCGCGGTGCCACACTCGTCACGGCTGACAATCAAGTCCTCGTCGATTTCGTCTGCACTTGGGGTCCGGCGATTCACGGTCACAACCATCCGGCGATCAAAAAGGCCATCGCTGCGGCACTCGAAAACGGCACGAGCTTCGGCACGCCCAATCCTTACGAAGTTGAGATGGCCGAGCTGATCGTGAAGTTTTTCCCTTCCATCCAAAAGGTGCGCATGTGCAACAGCGGCACCGAGGCGACCATGTCCGCCATCCGCCTGGCACGCGGTTTCACCAAACGCGACAAGATCGTCAAATTCGCCGGCTGCTACCATGGCCACTCTGACTCGTTGTTGATCAAAGCTGGTTCCGGCGCGCTCACTCACGGCAGCCCCGATAGCGCCGGCGTGCCCGCCTCTTTCGCCAACGAAACAATCGTCCTCCCCTATAACGACCGTACCGCGCTCGACGCCGCTTTCGCCGCAAATTCCGGCCAGATCGCCTGCGTGATCATCGAGCCTTACTGCGGCAACGTCGGATTCATCATGCCCGACGCCGGTTACCTCACGTATCTCCGCGAGATCACCGCCAAGCACGGCACCGTGCTCATTTTCGACGAGGTCATGACCGGTTTCCGCATCGCCAAAGGTGGCGTACAGGAGCGTGAGAAGATCGTTCCCGATTTGACCTGTCTCGGCAAAATCATCGGCGGCGGCCTGCCCGTCGGCGCTTTCGGCGGACGCGCCGACATCATGGATTACCTCGCGCCGCTCGGTCCCGTTTATCAGGCCGGCACGCTCAGCGGAAATCCCCTCGCCATGGCCGCCGGCGTCGCCGCGCTAAAATTGCTCGACGAGGAAAATCCTTACGCGCGCCTGGACCAACTCGGACGCCAGCTCCGCGACACCGTGCTCTCGGCCGCGAAAGCCCGCGGCATCCCGGTCCAAGTCCCGCAGTGCGGTTCGATGTTCAGTATTTTCTTCACGGATACGCCCGTCCGAGACTACGCGACAGCGCTCAAAGGCGATGCGAAGATGTTCGTTAAATTTTTCCATGCCGCACTCTCCGGCGGCGTTTACCTGGCACCGAGCGCCTACGAAGCCGCCTTTATCAGCACCGCCCACGACGGCCCCGCCATCGCCAAAGCCTGCGAAGTGCTGACGAGCGCGATCAAGAGCCTCTAACGAGCGACTCGAACCGTTTTGAAACTACTAATGGAGTTTCCTCAAAGAGGAAACTTACTGGGTGTGCTTCGCCTAATCGGCTCAGCCAACCTTCTAAGGGCCTGCTAATCGCAGGCCGGTGAGTTTGTGATTTGGAATAAACCTCATCCCCGGCTGCGATTAGCAGACGCCTTTGCCTACTCCGCAGGCGATCAGCCGGAGGGGATCTCTAAAGTTTTCCCCATTGGGAAAACTCCATTAGCGGTTAAATACCGGTTCGTAAAACTAAACTCGAGCCTCCTCGTCCCGAAAAAACGGTTTGAACCGCCCTGCCTTACAGGTTGACCTGCGAGCGTGAACGCCTTCCCGTCCGTCGCCGTCGTCGATATCGGCAGTAACTCGATCAAAGTCCTCGTCGCCCAGCGCACGAGTACCGGCGCGCTCGAAGCATTGTTTTTCAAAACGCTCGACGCCCGCATCAGCGCCGGCATCAGCCAAAGCCAGCCTCGCCTGAGTACCGACGGAATGGCGCGCGGACTCGCCGCGGTGAAAGAACTCCTCACCGACGTCGCCTCGTTCGTTCCAAGCCAAACCATTCTCGTCGCCACAAGTGCCGTGCGCGACGCCGCGAACGGAAACGACTTCCGCCAACTGGTCCTGAACGAGACCGGCTACCCGGTGCGCATCCTCACCGGCGATGAAGAGGCCAACCTGATCGGTCGCGGGCTCACCTGTGACCCAGCGCTCACGGGTCTTGGCGATTTCTATCTGTTCGACCTCGGTGGGGGCAGCCTCGAGTGCCTGTCGTTTCGCAACCGAACGATTAAACAGGCGCTCAGCCTTCAACTCGGCTGTGTGCGCCTCACCGAGCGCTGCGTCAGTGATCCAGCAAGGCATTTCACAAGCGAGTCCCGGCTGCGCGTGACTGAGCTCGTGAAAGAGCACCTCGCGAAGAGCCGCTTCACGTTTGATCTCCCGGACGGCGCTGTCGCCGTCGGCACCGGCGGAACGCTCACCACCGCCCGCGCGATCCTCGGCGCGCGCAACGGAAAAAAGCTCGAAGAAACCGATCCCACGCTAACGATCGCAAATCTTCGCGAATTGCTCGCCCTCATCGGCAGCGTCGATCTCGACACTCGCCGCAAAATCCCCGGCGTTCCCTTCGGCCGCGCCGACGTCATGCCCGCCGCGCTCGCCACGTTCATCGCCTTGTCCGACTTTGGCGGTGTGAAAGCGTTCACCAACTCGCTCTATAACCTCCGCTGGGGCATCGCGGACGAAGCGATATAGCTCTGAACTATGAGCCGCGTGATGTGCTACCGCTGTTTCTGGCCGAAGCCGCTTTGCTGGTGCGGATCGATCCAGCCCATAGAGACCGAAACGCGCTTCGTGTTTCTGATGCACCCGAAGGAGTTCAAGGAGGAGAAAGCCAACACCGGCCGGCTCACGCACCTGTGCCTGAAGAACAGCCAGATCGTCATGGGCGTCGGCTTCGACAAAGACGAGACGGTGCAGAAACTCATCTGCGACCCGGCGAATTTCCCCGTGCTGCTCTACCCCGGGACGGAAGCGCGCAATCTCTCCAAAGGCGACCTCTCCGCGGGAGAACTCGGCGAACGCCGCCTGGTGGTTTTCATCCTCGACGCGACCTGGAGCGCCGCGCGCAAAATGCTCCGACTCAGCACAACGTTGCAGCAACTGCCACGCGTGATGTTCACACCCACGTCCGTGAGCCGCTACGTGATCAAGCAGCAACCGCAGGACGGCTGCCTCTCCACGCTCGAAGCCACGCACGAACTGCTGCTGAGCTTGGAAAAATCCGGTCTCGACCGCTACGCGTTGCCCGAGCAGTTGCTGGCACTGTTCCAGCGCATGCAGGATTACCAAATTCGCTGCGCCTGCGATCCGAACAAAACGGGGTATCGAAGAAAGCCCTACAGCGAGCCAAAGCAACGCCGTAAACCCACCGGCACCAGCGGCGCAAGACGAACCAAATACCTCCGCCAGCCGACAAGCGAAGCGTAGATTCTTCCAATCATTGGTTTTTATCCGCCTTAGTGGCTCGGGCCGTCCGGCTCCAAAATCGCCGTCAAATGCCACTGGTGCAGCGTGAAGGTGTAAGCTTCGGCTTTCTCGCGCAGGCCGACCCAAACCACAGACCGTCCCTGCTCGTGGACTTCCATCATGTGCTTGCGCGCGGTCGCTTCGTCGAAGCCGAACACTTTGCGAAACACCATCACGACATACGACATGAGATTCACAGGGTCGTTGAGCACAATGACCTTCCAAAGTCCCTGCAGCTCCAGATCCGTTTCTGGATGAGCTACAGGGGATGTGTAAGGATTCTCGGACACGCGATCAGGCTTTGGCAGCGGCTTCGGCGACGGCGGTCGCGATCTTCGCTTCGGCTTCTGTTACGGCGATTTTGGCGATGTCTTTTTGGTGGCGCCATCTCATTTCGACGACGCCTTCCTTGAGCCCTTTGCCACCAATCGTGATGCGCAGGGGAATACCGATGAGATCGGCGTCCTTGAACTTCACACCAGGACGCTCGGTGCGGTCGTCGACGAGCACGTCCGCGCCGGCGTTCTCGGCAGCGGCGCCAAGCTTCTTGGCCAGCTCCACCGCTTCGGGCAGCTGCGGATCGAGCAAGCAGATCAGCACATGGAAAGGCGCGACGTTCCACGGCCAGATAATGCCGTCGGCGTCGTGACTTTGCTCGATCACTGCCTGCATCGTACGGCTCACGCCAATGCCGTAGCAGCCCATCACCATAAGATGCGACTGCTTCTGGTCGTCGGTGAAAACTGCGCCGAACTTTTCTGAATATTTTGTCCCTAGCTTGAAGATGTGGCCGACTTCGATGCCGCGGCGAACTTTGAGCGGCGCACCGGACTTCGGGCAGGGTTCGCCCGCGCGCACACGGCGGAAGTCGCCGAATTTCGTGATCGCTAGGTCGCGCGTAACGTTGACGTTGCGCAGGTGGAAACCGTCCTTGTTCGCACCGGTCGTGCCGTTGCCGATGAGACGGATCGCGTGGTCAGCAAACACGCCAGCAAGAGCCGAAGCGTTCTTGATCGTGCCCTTGACAGCGCCGAGGCTGCCGGGTTTGGCGCCGAGCACTGGTTCGATTTCTTCCGGAGTCGCCGGACGGAACAGCGTGAAGCCGAGCGAGCCAAGCTTGGCTTCCTCGAGTTCGTCACTGCCGCGCAGGATGACGATGAAAGGCTTGCCGTCGCCGATGAACACGAGCGTTTTGAACTGTTTGTCGCCAGGAACCGAATACGGCGCCGCTTCCAGCGCAGCGATCGTCACCACCCCGGGCGTGGCGAACTCTTCGACAGCGCCAACCGGAGCCGCGTCAGCCAAATCCTTCGGCACGAGGCCGCTGGTGGCTTTTTCGCGATTGGCCGCGTAGCCGCTTTCCTCGCAGTAAATGATGTCGTCGTCGCCCACTTCGGCGGGAACCATGAACTCGTGCGAGTAGCTGCCGCCCATAACGCCGGTGTCGGCCTCGACCGCGATCGAGAGCACGCCGACGCGTTTGAAGAATTTCTCGTACGCTTCCTTCATCTTGAAGTAGCTCGTGACGGCGCCGTCGTCAGACGTGTCGAACGAATACGCGTCCATCATCACGAATTCGCGCGCACGCATCAGGCCGTAGCGCGGACGAATCTCGTTACGGAACTTCGTGGCGATTTGATAAAAGTTTTTCGGCAGGTCGCGGTAGCTCGTGATCTCGGTCTTCACGAGGGGCGTAATAATTTCCTCGTGCGTCGGTCCGAGCACGAATTCCGGCTCTTTCGAACGACCTTTGCCCGCACCGGCGCTGTCAGCGCGAAACATGATTTCACGCGCCGCGGCCCAACGCGGACCTTGTTCCCAAAGCTCCACCGGATGCACGTGCGGCATCCAAAGCTCGATCGCGCCCGCCCGGTCCATTTCTTCGCGGCAGAGCTGCGTGATCTTTTGCAGCGCACGCAGACCGAAGGGCATATAAGTGTAGAGGCCGCCGCCCAGCTTGCGGACGAGGCCCGCGCGCACGAGGAGCTTGTGCGAAGCGATTTCGGCGTCTGCCGGACTTTCCTTGAGAGTGGGAATGAAAAACTGCGACCAATACTTCATAAAGCCGGCCAACGAAGCAGTCCGCCCGGCCCGGCGCAAATGTATTTGCGAGCGAGCCGCGGGCGCCCTTACCTCGCACTCCGCGCATGCCAGCCCGCCCGTCTCCCAAGCCTTGGTCAATGAAGTGGATCGTGATCGCGATCCTGGTTTTTATTGTCGGCTACACGTTCATCACGCTCCGCTTCCGCAAGCCGGGCCGCAGTTACGAGCCTTATCAAAACGCCAAGGACCGCGCCACGGTTCACCGCCTCGAACAGGCCGGATATCAACGCATCCCCGCCTCAGTCACCCTGCCCGCCGATTCGGAACGCTCGATCGCTTCGCTCCCCAAGCCGACCGCAACGCACCAGAATACTGCCGGAGGACTTCCCGCCGAGCTCGCGCAAATGTTAACCGACGCACCTTCGCTGCCGGAAGGTTTCACCAAGCTCACTGCACCTGCGGTCGGAAACACACTCCTGCCTTACGCCTTCCAATTCACCTGCCGGTTGCCCAACCAAAAGTCCACGCTCGGCGAAACCTTCGTCTACGTGAAAGACGACGACATCGCGATCGTCGCCAGTTCCGAAAAGATCGGCGGTCAGCTCGAAGCGCGTTCTCGCGACTACGCCGTGCTCGTCACCATCCCGAGCGGCACGCTCAAGCCAGGCAAATACCGGGTCCACCTGATCGGCTCGCAGAGTTCTCGCGAGTGGTCACTGCAAATCCAGTGAGCTGAACGCGCCCGGGCAAATGCGCAGCGCACGTCACGCGCAGTCGCTCGGCCTCACTCCTACCAGCACGTCCGACCGCTGACGGCCGAAAGCGCGCATTGACGCCCGCCCCCGCATGCATGAGAAACGCTGCATCGCGATGAGCAATAGCGCCAACCTTCCGCCCGCCCCAGCCACCGCCACGACGATCAAACCCACCGATCTCCGCGGCATCCTCAAATACGTCCCGCGCTTCAAGGATCAGATTTTCATCATCGCCCTCGATGGCGCCATCGTCGCCGACGAAAATTTTGGCAACCTGCTCGTCGACATCGCCGTCCTTCGCAGCCTTTCGATCAGGGTCGTGCTCGTCCACGGCATCAGCCACCAGATCCAAGAGCTATCGGCCATGCGCAACATCACGATCACCGATGCCTACGGCACGGGCCTGACCGATGCCTCCACGCTCGACCTCGCCATCCGCGCCTCGTCCCGCGTTTCCCACGCGCTGATCGAAGGTCTCACGCAAAACAATTTAAAGTGCGCCGTCACGAACGCGATTCGCTCGCTGCCGCTCGGCATTCTGCGCGGCGTCGATCATCAATTCACCGGCAAGGTCGAGCGCATCGACACCGATTTCATCCTCAGCCTGATCGACAAGAACATCGTCCCGATTGTCTCTCCCATCGGGTTCGGCCCTGACGGCCGCTCGCTGCGCATCAACTCCGACCTCCTCGCCGCCGAACTCGCCGAGGCGCTCCACGCGACGAAGATCGTTTTCCTCACGCCGCAGCCCGGCCTCTTGATCGACGGCGAAGTCAAACGCGACATCACGGTCGAAGCCCTTCGAACCATTCTCAAGGAACATCCCGAGCGCGTCAGCGATCCGGTGCAGAGCAAGGCTGTTCACGCGATCAAAGCCATCGAGACGGGCACACCGCGCGTCCACGTGGTCGACGGCCGCATTTTCGACGGCCTGATCAACGAGATCTTTTCCAACGAGGGCGTCGGCACGCTCGTCTACGGAAACGATTACCAACAAATCCGCACCGCCACACGCCGCGACGCCCGCCACATTTATAATCTCATCCGCGGCGCCGTTCGCCGCGAGGAACTGCTTCCGCGCTCCGAGCAGACGATCGAGAAAAACATCGATCAGTTCTTCGTCTTCGAAATCGACGAGAACATCATCGCCTGCGTCTCGCTCACGTTCTACCCCGACAAACCGCAGATGGCCGAAGTTGGCTCGCTCTACGTGCTGCCGTTTTACCAGAACCGCGACATCGGCCGAAAGATGGTCGACTACGCGTGCCTGAAGGCCCGCGAGCGCGGCGTGAAGACTATCATCGCGCTCTCCACGCAGAGCTACGGCTTCTTCGCGTCCGTCTTGAACTTCGAAGATGCGGACAAAGAAATTCTCCCCGCCGCACGCCTGAAGCTCTACGCCGAAAGCGGCCGCAACGCCAAGGTGCTCGTGAAGCAGCTGTGAACGAGGCCCTCTGATCGCCTTCTGAAAGGTGGACCGCGTCGTCCCCGACGCGGTATGCGACGTCGCGAATCGACTCTACGTAACAGTATCCAAAGCGGGCCTCACGTTTATTCAAACCGATGCGTGCCGGGACGGCCCGCACCACCTTTCTGTCGCAGGCTAAAGTTCGCCGCCATGGATCCCTCTTTTAAATCGGGATGGAAAAAACAAGGTGATGCGCCTCAGTCCTGAGAACGTTCCAACCTATTCCTGACATTCCCTTTAATTAGTGTTCATTAGTGGTGAGTTGTTTGCCGACCTCCCACCTCCTCGCGCCGCTCACAACACTACGCTCCCCTGCACCCCATGAAACCCCTTGTCCTTCTACTCCTCTGCTTCGCGCTCGCTCACGTTACCACCGCGCTTCCAGCGTCCGCCGCTGAAGACTGGGCCGCTCCGCTCCTTAAAGAGTCAACTACCCTCGGCAAACCAGCGTGGCGTCCGATGCTTCGCTACGCCGTCGGCCTCCACGTGCGCAGCACGCATCCGGCCGCCTGGCCGTTCGAATTCGACTGGCAGGACACCGGGCCCGGTTATGGTTACGGCCCCGCGTTCGGCAACTGGGACATCGTGCACGAAATCCTCGACGTCCTGCCCACCACGCCTCGTCACGCGCGCGAACAGCTGCTCAACGATGTCCGCCTGCAACAGCCGAGCGGTTACCTCCCCGGCTTGGTTCTCCTGACCGGTTCGCCAGGTTTCGCCGATCGGCCGTACGATCTGAAAGACGACACCGAGGGGCATCCGCCCGTCTGGGTGTACGCCGCAAATGAATATATGGCCGTGACCGGCGACCGCTCGCTCCTGCGCGAGTTCTTCGCGTGCGCCACGCGCCAAATCGGCTGGTTCGAGGCGAAGCGCCGCGCGCAGCCCGACGGCTTTTTCTACAACGACATCCTCACGCATCGCTGGGAGAGCGGCGTCGATCAGGGCGTCCGCTTCGACGACACCACGGTCGGTGCAAAACCCTGCGTCGATGCCACCGCCCACGTGTATCAGCTCTGTCATTACGCAACCGAGTGGGCAAAGGAGCTCGGCGAGGACGCCAAGCCGTGGAAAGCCCGGGCCGACCGCCTGCAACAGTTCATCCAAACGCAGCTCTGGGACGACAAAACGGGTTTCTTCTACGACCGCTGGGCGATCGAGAACCCTTCGATGCAGCGCCAGGCGTTCGACGGTTTCTGGCCGCTGGTTGTGGGTGCCGCGACGCCGGCCCAAGCGCGACGCGTGATCGACGATTGGTTCCTCAACCCGAAACACTTCTTCACCGAGCATCCCATTTCCACCGTCGGAGCGAGCGATCCCAAGTTCCAACTCCGCATGTGGCGCGGTCCCGCCTGGAACAGCATGACTTATTGGGCCGCTCTCGCCTGTGTGCGCTACCATCGTCCCGACGCCGCAATCAAACTGCTCGAAGCGGCACTCGACGACACCGCGGCACAATACGACCGCACCGGCACCATCTGGGAATATTATCATCCGCACGCCGGCAAACCCGAAGAACTCGCGCGCAAACCACAGACCAAGCGCAACGTCCCGTTCTCCGATTACCTCGGCCACAATCCCGTGCTCGCCATGTCGCGCCTTTGGCAAAAACTAAAAGCCGAACAAGCCACACCGCAACAATAGTTAAGAAGCTCAGTTCATTAGCCAGCCGTTCGCCCAACACCTGAGAGCGGAAAAATCTGGACGCAGGCTCGCGCAAAACACCTTCTGCATTCGCGTCAATTCGCGTTCATTCGCGGTTAACTAAATCCCTCATCCCATGGAACCCCGCATCTCCATCATCACGCTCGGCGTGAAAGATCTCAACCGCTCCCTTCGCTTCTACCGCGACGGCCTCGGTTTCCCGACCAAAGCGAAAGAGGGAGAACCTATCGCGTTTTTCCAAACCGGCGGCACACGCCTTGCGCTCTACCCGCTCGAACGACTCGCCGAAGATATCGCGCCCGACGTGCGTCCCGCGAAGAACGGCTTCGGCGGCATCACGCTCGCGCACAATGTCCGCAGCAAAGAAGAAGTCGCCCAAGTCCTCGCGCTGGCCGAAAAAGCCGGCGGCAAAATCGTGAAGCCCGCGCAGGATGTTTTTTGGGGCGGCCACAGCGGTTATTTCTCCGACCCCGACGGTTATTACTGGGAGGTAGCCTGGGGGCCGATGTTCTCCTTCGACGAACACGGCGCACTGATGATCTAGCAGCAGGCTAAACTTCATAGTTCCCCTCCACCGCAGCACCCCACCGAACATTCACACCTCCCTGATGTCCCAAAACCATGCCTGAAGAATCGGAAATGTTGCATCAGCTCGGCGCTTTCGAACCTCACGAGGCGAAGAAAGTGCTTCCGCGTTTGGAGGAGGCGAAAATCCCTTTCGAGGTCGAAGCCGACCATTCCGAAATGGCCAAACCGACCCACGCGCTCCAGTTGTATTTCGGCATTTACCCCGAAGGTGCGAAACTCGTGGTCTTTGTTCCCGAGTCGCAGCTCGAAAAAGCCATGTCCGTGGTCAAAGATCTTTTCCCGGTCTAAACCAACCGCGCAGCGTCGTTTACACGGTGATTAATGGTAGGGTCGGCCTGCCAGGCCGACCGTCGCCATCGCCCGCGGTTTGGCTCGTGCTCAACCGGACGGCCAAGGCTGGTCGTCCCTACCCTTGGCCAGGAGTGAGCGGCCGGAGGAATCGTGACAGCAAGCGAGCAAATCGATACCCGCAACGCGTCAGGCGCCCAACCACGCGGGACAACCGGCCACCGCAGCGTGACAATCGTCCGTCGCACCGAGACAATCGATGAACAATGCAAGTCAGTTGCCGCGCGCAGCGATCCAATCGATCAGCGCAGCGTGACAGCAATTCACCCGACGCCGACCGCGCTCCACCGGCTCAAGAAAATGCGGCACAGCCACCAAGAACGCCATGGATTTGCGGATTCCTTGTCCGGTTTGTCCGATTGCGACAGTTATAACGTAAATGTCCGCCGCGTCCGACGCCGAACTCCTCCGCCACTACGCCGCTTCACACTCGGAAGAAGCCTTCGCGGAGCTCGTCCAGCGTCATCTGTCCTTCGTCTACAACGTCGCGCTCCGCCGCGTCGGCGGTGACACGCACCGTGCAGAAGACATCGCTCAAACGGTGTTCGCCGATCTCGCGCGGAAGGCAGGCGCGCTCTCACAACACACCGCGCTCACGGGTTGGTTGCACACCAGCACACGCTACGCTGCGGCCGAAGTCATCCGCCGCGAGCAGCGCCGCCAAAACCGCGAACAAGAGGCTTCCGCCATGACCGCTTCCGCACCAGACCCGGGCGCAGAACTCGCGTGGGAAAACATTCGTCCGCACATCGACGAGGCGCTCGACCAACTCAACGAACGCGACCGCGCCGCCGTGCTCCTGCGGTTTTTCCAAAACCAACCCTTGAGACAAATCGGCGAAACACTGGCCGTGTCCGAAGACGCCGCCCGCAAACGCATCGACCGTGCACTGGAAAAACTCCGTCGCGCCCTCGCCCAGCGCGGAATCGTTTCGACGGGCGCCGCGCTCAGCCTCGCGCTTGCCAACAACGTCGCCCTTGCCGCCCCCGCCACGCTCGCAACCAGCATCACCGCGACGGCCGCAGCCAGCGCGGCTTCAAGCACAGCAACCTCAGGGCTGATCTATTTTATGAATACGAAGCTAGCGTTGAGTACGGCGGCCACCGTGGGTCTGGCCGGCCTTTTATGTCTCAGCTCAGTGAGCATCGCGGTTTACGAAGTCCACGAGAATACAAACTCGGAAGCCACCGCCGCGGTCGCGCGTCGAGAAAACAAAGCCCTCGAGGAAAACCTGAGCCGTCTTTTCAAACAGATCCGCGACACCGAACAAACCCTCGCAACCAAGACCGCCGCCACGCAAAGCGCTGCCCCGGGAGCATCAGCAAAATCGTCCCCACCGGCAGCCGCGCCCAAACTGAGCGAAAGCGACGCTGAGCGCCTGCGCGACGGCCAAGAATTTATCGCTCGTTTTCCCGAAGCCGCCCCGCTGCTCCGCGAAATCAGCCGACCGCAAGTTCATTCCAATTATCTCAGCTTTTACCGCCTGGCGAACCTCACGCCGGCGCAGATCGACGAGCTCGAAACAAAAACCGTCGAATACCTCCTAAAGAATCAAACGGTCGGCCCGAACTACATCACTCCGCTCGTTGATCGATTGCCGGACACGGAGCTGCAGCAACTCCTAGGGCCAGAAACCTTCGAACGGTTTCAGGATTTCATCCGCGCCCGCCCCGCATATGCACTGGGCCGGTGGGCCGCGATGTGCGCGGGCTTCACGTCCATCCCCCTGTCGATCACGCAAGCCGACCAAATCGCCCAAGCGGTCATCAATAACAGCAGTGACTATCTCAGCGGCCAGACGCTGAAATTCGGCAACGTGAACTGGCCCGCCGCCCGTGAGCAGATCCAAAGGAGCGTCGCCCCCGACCAATGGAAGGCGATCCAACCCGCGCTGCTGGAATTCGAATATCGAGGCGCGGTCGAGAAAGCCCGCCAGTGACCACCACGCCAAACTCATTATAGCTCATGAAACGATTGATCTGGGTAACCGCGTCTTTGGTGGTGGCAGCGAGTTTGTTTTACGCCGGGCGAGCCTGTCGTTCGGCTCGTGAACAGCGCCGGCAATTCGCCACACTCCAGGCGAGAAGCAAAAAAAACGTCGAAGAGGTCACCGCTGCGCAGGCTCGCCTGAGCGAGCTTCGCCATCAGCTGGAAAACCCGCCGACTGAGCCAAGGAACGATAAATCAACCGTGGCGACACCGCCGCAAGAGCAGAAATCCAACCGCGACGTCGCCGAACTCATGGAAGAAAACCCCGCGCTGCGCACCCTCTTCCGCGAATCGACAAAGGCCAACTACCTCCTCGGGTATAAACCATTTTACGATGCCGCCCACCTCTCCCCTGAACAAATCGAAAGGTTCGAGGAGATCATGTTCGAAGCCGAACAAGACAAAATCGACCTTCGCTTGGCGGCCAAAAACCAAGGACTCGCACCAAACGATCCCTCCCTCAAAAATCTTCAAAGGCAGAACAAGGCGAAACTGCAGGAAGCTCAGAAAGAACTGCTCGGCGAAACAGGCTACGAAAAGCTGCAACGCTATCAACGCCTGCAACCTCTCTCAGGCTTCATTCAGAACATCGCCGTAGGAGCCGCACAAACCGACACCCCGCTCACTTCGCAACAGTGCGGGCAACTCCTCGAAATCTTGGCCTCGGCAAACGGTTCGTTTCAAAAAGGCGGTAATGCAGATTACTCGACAACGGATATTCCGGTAGCCCTACGAAAAGCCGAACAAATCATCACGCCCAGCCAAGTCATCGCGCTCCGGTCCAGCTTTACAGGCATTAAACTTTGGAAACTGAAGGATCAGTTCTACCAGCAGAGAGAGGCCGCGAAAAAGTAGGCTAGACCGCGTTCTACGCCTAGCAGAGCAAAGCGGCTCGGAGGTGGTGCGGGCCGTCCCGGCACGCATCGGTTCGGAACACTGCGCATATCTTCGATTACGCCGAAG
This sequence comes from Nibricoccus sp., assembly GCA_047600805.1. GTDB lineage: Bacteria > Verrucomicrobiota > Verrucomicrobiia > Opitutales > Opitutaceae > JADKHC01. The sequence continues at coordinate 301,451 of JASGKG010000001.1, read as the reverse complement.
GTTCTCGTTCGATTCGCGACGTCATCCCACCCGCAACGTCGCGCAACGCGTCGAGGACGACGCGTTGCACCTCGGAGCTCAAAAACGGATCAGGCCGTGACCGACGCGACGGGTGCAGTGGCTTGAGGCGTTGCAGCGGTCGCGGGTGCCGCCGGTTGGGCCGCAGCCGCAGCTTGCACAGCAGCCGCCTGGGCGGCTTGAGCCGCTGCCTCCTCGGGGAGAACCGTGCGATTGCAGAAATCGCCGAACTCTTCGCCTGTCTGGCGCTCCTTGGCGTAGCGCTTGATGATCGGCGCGAGCAGCGAAATGCTTTCGTCGACGGTCACCGACTGGCGGAAGAGTTTGTTGAGGCGCGTGCCGTTGTATTTGGCGCCCAAATACAGGGCGTACTTGCCCGGCGCTTTGCCGACGTAACCGATTTCCGCGATATAGGGACGCGCGCAGCCGTTCGGGCAACCCGTCACGCGGAGGCTGATCGCGTCGTCGCGGAGGCCGGCCTCTTCGAGTACGGTTTCAAATTTTTCCAACAGCTCCGGCAAGAGACGTTCGCTCTCGGCGAGGGCCAGACCGCACGTCGGCAGCGCGACACAGGACAGCGCGTTGAGGCGCATGCCGCTGCGGGCGTTTTCCTTGGTGAGGCCGTGACGTGCGAGAATCGCGTCGACGATCGGCTTTTGGGTTTCGGTGACGCCTGAGATCGTGACGTTTTGCGAGGCGGTCAGACGGAAGTCGCCGGTGTGGATTTTAGCGATTTCGTGCAGCGCCGTCTTCATCTTCCAGCCCGGAACGTCCTTGATGCGTCCGCTGAGGATGTGCAGGCCGTAAAACCACGTGCCATCGACAGCGCGGTGCCAGCCATGCGGGTCTTGAATGGTGGTGAACTCGAAACGGCGGATTGGCCCAAAGGTCACACCCGACCGCTTTTCGACTTCGGCCTTGAACCAAGGCAGCCCGCGGTCGTCGATCGTGTACTTGAGGCGAGCGTGCTTGCGATTTACGCGGTCGCCGTAGTCGCGCTGCGTCGTGAGCACCGCGGTGCCGACGGCGATGACTTCATCGGGCGTGATGAAACCCAGCAGGTCGGCCAAACGCGGGTAAGTTTCGGCGTTGCCGTGGCTCATGCCCTGGCCGCCACCGACCACCACGTTATAGCCGGCGAGCCGACCGTTATCGATGATCGCGATGAAGCCGAGGTCTTGCGAAAAAATGTCGATGTCGTTCGACGGAGGAACGGCAAAACCCGTCTTGAATTTACGCGGCAGGTAAGTCGGTCCGTAGAGCGGCTCGTCGTCTTTTTCCCCACCAGCGACGAGTTCGTCATCGATCCAGATTTCGTGGTAAGCGCGTGTGTGCGGCAGCGCGTACTCGCTCCAGGCGCGCGCATGTCCGTAAACCTGTTGGTGGATCGGATCGCGCTCGGGATTTGGCGATGCCATGACGTTTCGGTTGACGTCGCCGCAAGCCGCAATCGAGTCGAGCAGCACCTTGTGCAAGTTCTTGATCGTCGGACGGAGGTTGCCCTTCAGAATCCCGTGAAACTGGAACGTCTGGCGGGTCGTAAGCCGCAACGAATGGTTGCTGTACCGATCAGCGATATCGTCGAGCACGAGCCACTGTTGCGGTGTGCACTGACCACCCGGCAGACGCACCCGGAGCATGAAACCATAGGCTTTTTCCTGCTTCAGCTTCGTGCGCTCCTTGCGCAGATCGCGGTCATCCTGGAGATAGAGCCCGTGAAATTTGCACAATTGATTGCTATCCTCGGTAATCGCACCCGTCGAGGCGTCGACGAGATCCTTCGCGATACTCCCGCGCAGGAAATTGGAGGCAGCCTTGATGCCTTCGTTGGCACTCAGAGGCTTGGGCGTGACAGGTTCTGTGCTCATCAAGAAAGATAGGAAACATGCGCGCCCAGGTTGTCGACGCAAGCTTAACAAATGCTTTCTTATCAATTTACTAAACTAATAGCGCAGTACCTTTGACTTAAAGCACTTAAAAACTACACACCTTCGGCGTTCGCCCGGCTAAAGAGCCACAGCCTCGGTGAGAATTTCGTCACGAGCGATCAGCCCGTTCTCGGCCCATACCTGCACCAGGTGAAGCTTGGCGCGGATCTTGTGACCCAGTTCCCGAACGTGCCGATAATCGGCCGGCTGCTCAAGCGGCGTACCGAGCCGAGCTTGGACCGCGCTCAGCTCTTCGATAAGCCGATGAAGGACACACCACTCTTGAGTAACAACGTCATGCGAAACAGCCGGACCGGTCCAAGGGGTGTCTGAATGCGGTGAGAAGGGGGTACTCATGAAGCAACACGCAACTATGACGCCATCGAACCATTCCTAAGGAGCTTTAGTCTTCCTTACTGGTTCGCTCATATTATGAAGGCACCTACTTCAACCCATTGAACCAGCTTATTCAGCGAGGGCTCAATTCCAACCCGGGCTCCCTGTTTTCGATCTGGTTGGCCGGGTGCCGAACCAGCCTGCCCCGAGTCGCCCTCGATAGCGTCTTCGGCCCCGTGTCCTCAGCACCTTCACACCGGGCCGGTGCGGCTAACCAACGCAATCGGTAACAATACGAACTTCCGACCAGACCAGTCCGACCCCGCTAGCCCATCTAGCCTTTTAATGAGGCGGGCGACTGCCACCGTTCTTCTCAGAAAATACGATCTTCTCTTCGCGAGTTTCTTTGCCAGAAGACGACCGACGACGCTCGGAGCGGCTCGACCGGTTGCTGTAGTAGGAGTAGTTGCGGGTATAGTAACCGTAATCCTCGCTGGAGTTCTGCGGCACACGGTTGAGAACCACACCGACGAGATGCTTGCTCGTGAGACTCTCGATGATCTGCTGCGCTCTCAAAACCATGCTCTGCGGATTGCGCCGGTGCTGGATCAACAACACGGTGTCATCAGCGACGCTCGCCAAAACCGAGGCATCGCTCACGCCAATCACCGGAGGTGCGTCAAAGACGATCCGATCGTAGCGGCCGCGCAATTCTTTCAGCAGCGCTTTGAGACGATCGACGTAGAGGAGGCTAAGCGTGAAGCCGCTCGTGTTGCCCGAAGGAATAAAATCGAGGTTCTTTGAAACACCCACCTGCGTCACCGTCTTAAGGTCTGCCTTGCCTTGGAGCAATTCCGCGAGGCCCGGTTCCTTCTTCCAACCGGTTAGCTGGTGTTGCATCGGACGGCGCAAGTCTGAATCGATAAACAAGACGCGCTCACCCGCCTCGCCCATCACGCGAACCAACCGGAGCAGCGTGGTCGATTTACCTTCGCCCGGACCGGCGGACAGCATCACGAGACTGCGGCCGCGTTCGTTCGTTTTTAATGCGAGATTGATATTCGTATGGAGCACTCGGAACGGTTCGGTTTCAGCCGGATCTTCGTCGCCAGTTGCCTTTTCCAGCGGCTCTTCCGTAAACGGAATAACTCCGAGAACGGGTCGTTGGATGCGACTTTCGACCTCGCCCACGTTACGAAAACTCGTGTCGAAATATTCCACCAAAACAGCGGTTCCGACACCCAGCACCGTGCCAAACAAGATCGCAAAGATGAAGTTGATCATCCAATTCGGCTTCTTGGCGAATCGCGCTGGTTGGGCTGTATTGAGAATTTCCGTCGTGCGCTTGGGCACCTGAAAATCGATCTCGTGCTGACGCAGCAGAGTCTTCAACGAGGAAAGCATGCGGGTGTCGTCGTCGAGTTTTTGCGCCGCTTCCTCGAAAGGCCGCATCCGATCTCGTGCCGAGAGGATCTGGTCGACCTTGGCCTGAGAAAGTTGATTTTTCAGTTCAGCCACCCGGGCATCCGCTTCCTTGTAGGCGATTTCAAGCCCGCTCTCATAACCGCGAAGCTGAGCATCCAGTTGCTCGCGGATCTTCGCGCGATTGTCGACGGCAGCCACCAAATCGGGATGCGCTTCGCCCAAGCGAGAGCGAAGCTTGGTGACGTTTTGATCCGCCAAGAGGTAAGCTTGGAGAAGGTTCTGAATATTGGGATCTTGAATGAGCTCGGAGTTGACGAGGTTAACGCGGTCTTCCGGAGGAATGCTTTTGAAACGTTCGTAGCGCGTCTTCCGTCCGATCGCATCGACGCTGAGCGCGATCAGCGAGTTTTGCATCTGGCGAAGAGTTTCGATTTCGATGTCGCTGTAACGCGAGTTGAGATCGACACCCGAGATGTTGAGATCCTTCCGGAGTTTCTCGACGAGATCGCGCTGCGAGGAAACGATGCGCTCCTGGTTCTCTAGTTCTTTGCGAAGGTTGGTGAGACCTTCACGTTGAGACGACGTGGCGAAGTTGATGCGATCCTCGGAATAGGTCCGCGCAATTTCGTTGGCAATTTCAGCCGCAAGCCGCGGATCCTGAGCCAGCACCGAAATTTCGATCACGGAAGAACCGCGCGGCGAATCGACGCGAAGCATTCTACGGCGCAAATACTCCAAGGTGATATCGATAGGGAGCGGACCACTTGAGCCATAGGCCGCCGCAAGCCGCTCGTTCAACCCAAGCTTCTCGATCACCGGCACCAGCACCTTGGCTTCCTGGAGGATCTTGAACTGGTCCTGAAGAAAATTGGGATCGTAGTAACCGCTTTGCTGGGCCTGAAACAGCTTCACTTCACCTTCCGGCTTCTCGACGCGGATGTTCGTCTTCGACTCGTACCATTTGGGCAAAAACGCCGTCACCGCCAGCGTCGTCGTCAGAACGAGTCCAAGGATGAGGAAAATCAGAGCCTTGCGCAGGCGGAGCAGCGAAAAAAATTCGGCAAGCGAAGCGCCTTCTTTTCCGAGGTGGTGGGTATGAACCATGAAGCGTAGCTAAGATTCTGGCGTACGGCTGAGCCAGCAAGCTCTTTGTGCCGTATTGATGTGCGAATACCTTGCGAAAACAAAGCTGTTATTGCAATCGGCAACAGCGGGAAACCGGCGACAACTACTCTCTAGAACACGTACTTGGCCACGAGGGATCCTCGTGTTCGCCTCAAGCGGCGAAATTCGTCGTCGGATTGAACCCGATCGCGATCGAGTGTGGCAGAGAACGACCACCGCTTCCACGGTTTATAAATCAGCGCACAACCGGTTTGTGTATTCGTTTCGTTCTGATCGGCCATCACGCCGCGCCGCCCGTGCAACACCGACGGCTCCCAAGTCATCGAGGCGGTCGCAGCTATTTTCGAGGAAAGGGCCTGCTGCAGGTTAACAAAGAAACGGTTCACGCTGGTGTCGGTGTAGATTTCAATGTTGGAGGTTTCCTCAACGGAGTAGCTGTATCCGGCTGACACATACGAGCCCTGGCCGTAGTCATATTTTAAGCCGAGTTCGCCGTACGGAAGGCTGTCGCTCTGCTCCTGTTCACGCTGACGTCGCTCCACGCCCACGCGCGAGGTGATGGAAAATCGCGCTGAAAAGGCGCGGTCAAGGCCGACCAAAATGAAATCAGAACGTTTGTTCTTAAAGCTTCCCCCGGTGTCGTAATCGATGATCAGGTGACGATACTCCGCGATCGCCTGAAGTTTCGGAAGCAGAGTGTGACTCGCCGCCACGCCGGCTAACAACTCCGAGCGATCGAGGCTGGAACTCAAATTCACGTCCTGGTAATCGAAGCGCGTGTGTCGCATTTTGAAAGTGAGACCCGTGCGTTTGGTGAAGCCCATGGCGTAACGGAAATCGAACTGGTTTCTTCGGTAAGACTGATCCGTGTTCAACGTCGTCGCGAGGCCCGGCAGCAAAGATTCCGGGTTTTTGGAAACCTGATAAGTGTCGCTCACATCCAATTCCATCAACGGTGAGAACGTGTGCGCCACGCGTCCGGTGACTTCATGACTATCGAGCGATTTTTTGCCCGGCCGATCCGGCATGTAGTCGTACGAAAAACGGTACGCTGCCGATACGAATGTTCGTTGGTCGACCGACGCGTTGAACGAGAGCACGGGGTTGAACTGATAGACCACGCTGCTCACCTCGTTGCGCGAACCGCCAAAAATATTCGAGTCATACCCGATGCCGGAGGTGACGTAGACCGTGAGCGCCTTTCCCTGCTCCACTTCAGGAATCGGGGCATAGACACCACGCATTGAAACCGCCGAACCAATTGACAGGAGGGCGCCAAAAATGGCCGTCTTTATTTTAGCGAAACGCATCGACATTTAGCGGTTGGAACGACCCGAGCCCGGCATCAAAGCCTGCGGATTGAACAAAACGTAGAGGTTTTCGGCCACCTTCTGACACTGTATGAGCGGGAATCCTGCTGGGAAACGGTTCGTCACCAAACCGGTGTAAACCTGCGCCCACTCGCCCAGCCGGTCGGCATTTGCGGCGACGCGGTTGAGCCCCCCAAAGAACGGTCGATCCAGCGTCTTCGGACTCAAAACGAGGGCGTAGATCGGTTGGTCCACACCAATGGCGTAAAAATCTCTCAGTCGTGTCGGCTGCGACCAAACTTTTTGGCCGCTGTACCAAGCAGCTCCGGCCGGCACATCCGACATCCATGCTACGCCGACTCTTTGGGCGGCGTCCTCACGCATGCCCAAATAAACGGCCGGATAATAGGGTGGAAATTGAAAATGGCTTCGCCGCGGCTCGAATGCGCTATGCAGCAACGGTATTGCCTGCAGTCCCAAAAACAACGCCGTGAGCCAAGGGGCATGCGCCGACAGACTTTGGTTGCTTGCCACCAGCACCGAAAAGAAAGCCGCGCCAAAAACGACGAGGAACGGCACCAGGCATATTGCAGCGCAGCGCTCCCCTTCTCCTGAATCGAAAAACGCCTGCCCCACGATCAAGACCGAACCAGTTGCGAAAACCAGCCAGCGCGCTCGATTGGCCAGCGCCGAGCGGAACTGATAGAGCAGCCCGGTCGCAAACAGAGCTGCGAAAAGCAGCCCGCCAGTCCAGATTTGTTCGCCAAGCGCCTTTTGCAGTCCCGTGAGGACTTTGTTGCCCAGCTTCCTCAATTCCAAGGTCGGGCCCTCTGCGCTCAGCGTATTACGGAAGATCTCTGGTTCGGCAAAGGGATCGCCCACTTTGAGCGCTATACCTTGGGCGGCCAGGCCGAGCGGATTGCGAGTAAGCGCCATGTTGCGCGACATCCACGGATAAACAAGCAGTATGAAACCAATCGCTATCCCTAGGACCGCAGCCATGCCCGCGCGCCCGGAACACCGCCAGGCTGCATAAACTCCCGCAGGCAGCACCGCCAGGCCGGCCCAATAGTCGCAGAGAAACATCAGGCCGCAAACCACGCCCGCGGCAAAAAACCACGGACGAAGAGGCTTGCCTGCGGCGACTGCGGCATCGCCCTGCACGAGCAAGAGAGCCAAACCCAGGATCAGAACCATCATCAGCGGCGTGCCGTTGACCGCCACGGTTTCAGCCCAAACACCCGTACAAAGAAGAAGTCCAATCGCTGAAATGTACGCGACGTTCGCGTCAAATAAACGGCGAGCGAGCAGCCAGGTAAGAGCAATCGCCGCCCAGAGCAAAAGGACGTTCACCGCCAGCAGCAGGTAATCCGCGCGGAAGCCGTCGGGGGGAACCGGGGCGGTCTCGAAAAGCGAATGATGCAAGCGGGCCGGGAGCACCGCCAGCGCTCCACCGATCACCGCCGGATAGAGCGGCGCTTGGTAAAGCTCCGGCAACGGCCGCTCCAAATCCAGTTTCTTTCCATTCCCGCGCAAAACCGCCACCGTCTGCGGATATCTGACCAGAGAGGTAAAACCTCCACCTTCCGCCAACTGGCGTCCCACCACCGCCTGCGACAACGTGGTTTCCGATTTGGCGCCGCGAAATTGTGTGTATCCGATTCTCAATGACAGCAACAATACCCCCACGCAAAAGGCGGCAAGCCGGACCCAGCGTGCACCCGGTCCCATTTCCATCCAATGCACCCATTCCTGAAGCGAGCGAAAATTTTTCACCGGTCGATCACATCCAGTTCAGGCCATTGAGTAAGTTTGCGGTGCAAGGTCCGGCGGCTGATGCCCATCAATTTCGCCGCGCGCGTCCGATTCCCCCGAGCTTTCAACAATGCTTCCCGCAAGAGGCGCTTTTCGTTGTCCTCGACCAGCAGGGAATTCCCGTCGGCCAAAACAGACGGTTGAGACAAAGAAGCAGCAGGAGCACCACCGGCAGGCACGGTCAGCGGAAACGTGGGAGTTTCTCCGCGGAACTTGGGTTCGAGTTCGAATTCAGTCAACCGACCGCTCCGAAGCAGAACCACCGCGTTCTCCACAAAATTTCGCAGCTCGCGGATGTTGCCCGGCCACGGATAAGCCTGCAGGTAACGCATAGCGCCGGGCTCGATCGTCAACGGCTGGACTCCGTTCTCTTCACTGAACAGCTTGTTGAAATGCGCCAGCAAAAGCGGGATATCGTCGACGCGGTCCCGAAGCGGCGGCATCGCGATCCGCACCACGTTCAGACGGAAAAACAAGTCCTCGCGAAACTTCCCCTCCTTCACCATTTGCTCAAGACTGCGGTTGGTGGCGGCGACGAGTCTGACATCGAGCTGAATCGGCTTCGAACCACCCACACGCTCGATCGCCTTGGTCTCGAGAAACCGCAACAATTTCACCTGGGTCGACGAAGAGATTTCCCCGATTTCGTCGAGGAACAGCGTGCCTCCGTCTGCAGCCTCGAATCGTCCCACCCGCCGTTCCATCGCTCCCGTGAAAGCACCGCGTTCATGGCCGAAAATTTCGCTTTCCAACAAGCTCTCGGACAACGCCGCACAATGCACCGCAACGAACGGCGCGCGCGCCCGCGGGCTCGCCTGATGAATGGCTTGTGCGATGAGTTCCTTGCCCGTGCCGGATTCGCCTTCGATGAGAACCGTCGCTTTGGAGGGCGCAACCAACTTCACCCGCCCAAGAACTTCTTGGATTTTTTCAGAATGCCCCACAATCCCGGTTCCGGTGACGTTAAATTTTTCGTCGAGCCGTTCGTGAAGCTGCTTCACTTCCACTTCGAGCGTCTTCGATTTCAACGCACGTTGAATAAGAACTTCGAGTCGCTCGATATTGACTGGTTTCGTCAAAAAATCCACGGCTCCGCGTTTCATCGCTTCCACTGCCGTCTCGATATTGCCGTAGGCAGTCATCATGAGGACGGCAGGGTGATTCGGCAGCGACAGAGCTTTGTCGATCACCTTTAGCCCCGATTTCCCAGGCATCCGCAAATCGGTGAGGATGACGTCGAACTCCTGCGCATCGAAAAGATTGAAAGCCTCGTCGGCGCTGCTCGCGATCGTCACGTCGTAATTGTCCTCCAGCGCTTGTTGAAGGCCTTCGCGGGTGTGTTTTTCGTCATCAACGATGAGGACGCTCGGAACCATGTGTAAATACACACGCCACTTAGCTGACAGGTCAAGCACCGTGCAACTTTGGCACAGTGAATCTTTGGTTCTAGGCGGCGACAAAGTGCCCGCTCCGACCCGCAAGGCCGGCGCCCCGAGTCTTCAGAAAACAAAAAACGGCCCGCGACAGCGGACCGTTTCTCGATAGTGACCACCTATAGCCTGCAATGCAGGCGCGCCTAAAACAATCAGCGTCGGGCCAGTCGACGGCGAAGCATCACGCCGGCCATCAGCACAGCGGCTCCAATCATGCCGTAGGTCGAAGGCTCCGGCACAGCGCCGCTGCCACCACCTTGGAAGCCGCCGCCGCCCGTATCAATCGTGCCTTGGCGGAGACCGATCGCAACGGCAGAACCGTCGACATTGTAGGTTTCAAAAATGGTGAAGATATTCGGGACATTCGCAAAAGTCGTGTGGGTGATATCTGCGTCGACGATCGCTTCCGTCAGGCCGATGCTCAAGCCAGCGGGCGTCGCGCTAAACGCGCCAGCTGCGCTGATCGAATTCCCCTGCGAAACACCGAACGGCGGAAGAAAATTATAAAAGCTCTGACCGATTCCTTGCTCGGAGTTGAGATACAACGACCCACCCGCGTTGAAGTAGGACGCGAACTGAGCGGACGCCGCGTTCAAAGCAGCCGAGCCCGTCGAGAAAACGTAGTCTTCACCGGTGCCGATGATCAGCGCATCAAATGCACCCGGTGCGAACGCGATCGACGTCCATGTCGGGCTGGCGAGATCGATAAACGTGCGATTGGTATAACCACTGGTCGCAGCGCCAAAGCTTGAGGCATTGGAGTTGCCCAGATACCCGATTTTCTTGGTCGCTCGCGTAGTCACCTGTGCAGGCGTCGCAATGCTGCCAAAAAACAAATAATCCAAACCGGCGCGTTGGTAGTCGCCGTTGGCGTGATCGTCTGAATCGTGACCGGTAACAAACAGGTTTCCCTGCGCGGAGGAAATGGCCGGAAGGCCCGCAAGCGCCAGAACGGCGAAGATAACAAGTGAACGTTTCATTAGGTTAGAGTGCACCCTGGCGAGTGATGTAGGACTGCGTTGCGCCAGAATGCACCGCGATTTAACCAGCTTCTCGTCGACAAAACTATGCGGTTTAGCCGGACCGGGCCCTGCTTGTTTCCATTAACGTTTTGGAATTTTCCTAATGCTTTCTCTTAAGAAAATCTCCGATAGCCTCCTCGGGAAATTGTAACGAAAAGTCGAATACGATCGGCCTCGGCCGGAGCTATTGGAGCATGCGAACGCGCCGGTTCTTCTGCGGGAACTGCAGCGTCACCAGCGTGCCCACGCCTTCCTTGCTCTCCACGCCGATCTGACCGCCATGCTCGCGCATGATGCGTTGCACAATCATCAACCCGAGTCCGTGGCCGCCGGCTTTGGTGGTATGATACGGTTGGAAAAGGCGCACCAGATCCTCCTGCTTGATGCCCGAACCGGTGTCGCCGAAAAGCAGATACACGTTATCGTCGTCGACCCGCGTGCGAATTCGCAAACAACCGCCGGACTGCATCGCCTCGAGCGCATTTTTGATCAGGTTGAAAAAAACTTGTTTCAACTGGTTCCGGTCCGCCATCACCACGGGCAAATCCGCCTGCGTCTCGGCCTCGACGGTGATGCCGCGGTCGGCGATTTCGTTCTGCTGGAAACGCAGGACCTCGTCGAGCACTTCGGCCAGGTTCGTATCTGCGAGATCCGGCGATTGCGGCCGGATGGCGTCGAGGAAGTTCGTGATGATGCCGTCCAGCCGCCGAACTTCGTCCTGACAAATCCGAATCGATTCGGCCAGTGCCGCGCTTTCCTTGTTTTTAGAGGATTGCAGTTTTTTCAACCGACGCTCCATCAGCTGCAGGTGAATGGTCAGCGAGTTCAGCGGATTGCCAAGTTCGTGAGCCACACCAGCCGCCAGAAGTAAAATCGACGAGGTGCGTTCGTTTTCAATGCGCTCCTCCGTGGTCTGTTTGTCGCGCGTAATGTCGCTCAAAATGACGGCAAAGCGCCGCTCCATTCCCCTGCCCTCGTTTTGAAACGGCACCATGTACAAGCGCACCGTGCGCGGCTCCGGATAACTCAATTCAATCTCCCGCGCCACGACCGGCAATGTGAGCGCTCCATCGTCAAGCGCCGCATCCAGCGACGGACGCAGTCCAGGAACCAATCGCCAGAGGGTCGAGCCGGCCAGTTCGTCGGCCCGCACTCCGATGATCCGGCTGGCCGCGCGATTTGCGTACTCAATTTCGCCGTCGGTGTTGATGACCAGCACGCCTTCTTGGAGCGTGTTGAAAATGCTCTCAAACAGCCCGCGTTCACGCGCGAGCCGTTGCACCAGGTTCGTCAGGTTGACCGTATCCAAGGAATCGAGACGTCCAAGCACACGGTCGAGCGAATGAGGTTTCTTGGAAGCCATGCTCACCTAAAAAAACAAACCCTTTTCAAGTTGCAACACACAGTCTCGGCCAAGCGAGCAAAACCACGCGCTTGCAACAAAGCTTGTTTAGCCGACGGCGCCCGTCCATAGTGCCGCGCATGAACCCCCAACGCATCGGCATCCTCACCGGCGGCGGCGACTGCCCGGGACTCAACGCTGTCATCCGAGCCGTTGTCAAAACGGCGACTCGGCAGGGCTACGAAACGCTCGGCTTTCATGGTGGTTACGAAGGGCTGCTCAACCCCGTTTCGTATCGTTCGCTCGACCATCGCGAGATGGGCGCTTTGCTTACGGCGGGCGGCACCGTGCTTGGCACAACCAATCGCGGTCGGTTCGCAGCGAAAGCCGGACACGGGCAAAAAACGCAGATCCCACGCGAGATTCTCGACGAGGCGAAGAAGAATTTCGAAGCGCTGGGGCTCAAAGCACTCATCTGTGTCGGTGGCGATGGTTCGCTAACGATCGCACAGGCGCTTTTTGAACACGGCATTCCTGTCGTCGGCGTGCCCAAGACGATCGATAACGATTTGGAGGCGACGACGATCACTTTCGGTTTCGACTCTGCGGTAGCTTGCGCGACCGACGCGCTCGATCGGCTGCACACGACGGCCGCGAGCCACAATCGCGTGATGGTGCTCGAAGTTATGGGGCGTTACGCCGGCTGGATCGCGGCGCACGCAGGCATCGCGGGCGGTGGCGACATCATTTTAATCCCCGAAATCCCGTACAATTACGAATCGGTCTGCAAAAAAATCGCAGAGCGCGAAGCCATGGGACGTCTTTTCACCTTGGTCGTGGTTGCGGAAGGTGCGCGAGCCAAAGGCGGCGATTTCATTTCGAAAGAAAAAATCGCCCGCGATCACGAAATGCGTCTGGGCGGCATCGGCGCCGTCGTCGCCGACGAAATCGGCACGCGCACGGGTAAAGAAACGCGCGTTGTCGTGCTCGGACACCTCCAGCGCGGCGGCGGGCCAACGACGTTCGACCGTTTGCTTTGCACCCGCTTCGGCGTGCGCGCCGTGCAATTAGTGCAGGAAGGAAAGTTCGGCTACATGGTCGCCTCGCGGCCGCCCGACACCGTCGCCGTGCCCATCACCGAAGCGATCGGACGTCTTCGCACGGTGCCGCCCGAGGGCGACATCGTTCGCACCGCGCGGGCGCTCGGCATCAGCTTTGGCGACGACTAATTTATCTGCTTCCGCCTTTGCGATTGACCATGCACAAACGCGCGCAGCCACCGAACGCTGTCGCGCCTGACATTTTCCTTTTTCTGCATTTCCATTTTCGCAATTCTGACTCTTAACCGATTTTGAGGGCCCGAAACGGTCTTCTCCTTCCGATCTCTCCCCAACCAATTTCCCCTTTTCCGAATGTCCGATCCCTTCCAACCGACTTGGCTGCGTGCGTTGATTGTCGTGGCGATTGCGGCAGGATCGTACTTCATCCCGCAAAAAATTCCGCTCGAATATTACCCCCTCAATAATCCCTCGAGTGGCCTGCAATATTTGGAGATCACCTGCGCCGCGAACACCACAGGAGAGACGCAGATTTATCTCAATTTTGGACGTGGTTTCAACGAGCTCGACATGATCCGGTTGCCGATCGGCCCGAGCGATATGGCGTTTACGTACACGTTTCCGCTGTTGGACGCGCCGCTGCTCGATCTGCGCCTCGATCCCTTCGCCAACGGTCCCGGGGAGTTCACGATCACGAACTTTCGCATGATTAACCGACGCGAGGAGGAACTTTGCCGTTTTACCCAGGAAAGCCTTTTTAAGTTCCACAACATCGAACCAGCCGTCCCGCTCGAGAAAGGCTGGAAACTCGTGATGAAGCCGGGCGCGACCGATCCAAGCGTCTACGTGCGCCTGCCCCATCCGATGATTCCAGAGGGCATGAACGAGCGGAACCTGAAGCGATGCCTCCTTTCGACGAGTTACTTGGCCGGCATGTTGTGGCTGATCCTGCTCGCGATCTATTTTGCGCTGCGGCTGTTCTCCGATTGGAAATCCTGCGCGCGCGCTTGTGCCTTTCTGCTGTTTATTGCCGCGTGTTTCTCCGTCGTGGGAAATCGGGGCTTGATCGAAAATTCACGCTACTACGCTCGCAAGGCGAAGCGTATTGAGGCGCAAGCGAGCCAAAACCAGAAGGCTTTGACTCCGGTTCCCGACAAAAACGGAGCTCACTGAGAGCGTCCTTTCTTTAACAGACGCAAGGCCACAACACGGTACTCTTACACGATGCGGCCTTGCCACTTTGCAGAACCGCGGCGCGAACTACGCCCGGCGGCCAATATAGATGCCCAGCAGGCTCAATCCCACGCCCGCAGCAAAACCGAGGAACGCGCCCACAACCATTGGGGCGAATAAGGGCCCCATCGTGCTGCCTGATGTGATTCCCGCTGAAATACGGATCGCATCACCAAACGTCTGTCGCGAGTAGTCGGCGTGTGTCCGCTTAATGCCGTCGATGAGCGTTTGGTAGGCCGTTTCAAGATTGCTCAAAGATTTCTGGGTCTCGGCGATGATCGAAGTCTGATCCGCAAAAGCTTCTTTGCTGAACGCGGTCATATTGTCGATGTGCTCCTTCAATACAGCGATATCCGCTTGGATTTCCTTCACCCTCAACCCCGCCTTCAAAGCTTCCCTCACTAGGAAATTATAGGCGTCGCTGGCTAGGATGGAATCGACCACGTTTTGATCGATCACCGGAGCATTTGGCCGCTGTTGGGAAACTTGGCCTTTAACTCCAAGGACATAACTCTGCTGCTCGCGGTCTTGGGTCTGTTTCAACAGTTCCTTCACGACATTTTCCGCATCCACTGCACGTCGTTGTTCGTCGACCAAGATTCGCATGGAATCAGTCATTTTGACCAACGCGATTTTCCGGTTGCGCGACAAACCGTTCTGATGAATGAGCCCGAGCGTTTCGTTCAGCCTGATCTGCGCAAACAATTGCGTCTGCTTCAGCAGTTCTCCGAACGTGAAGTTGGTGGTCGGTGAGCGGAATAATTTAGCCTTGTCCGACATCTCCGTGAGATAGGCTGTGATACTGCGCATCTCACGTTCGAAAACCATTTCGTAATCGGGAAAATCGGCATCGCGAAGCACAGTAAAGGCATTGCCAAACGACAACGGCGTGTCCGCGTACGTGCGGCGGAAATTTTCGCGATACACGTTGACGATTTCACTGAGCAGCTGCTCACGCTGACTACGGTTCAGCGGAAACTTACGGCTGAGCGTGAGCGATATGGAATATTCATCCGGAACGTAGGGCGGAGGATTTTGACCGCTGGCCCGGAGTCGATCGCGTTCCTTCGTAATGTTCGGCGGAATAATACCCTCAATGCTCAAGGCAGAACGCAGGGACGATTGAAATTCCGGCGACTGGTCGAAGCCGCGACGTTTCAACGCTTCCGCGATCACCTCGGGGGCGCGCAGATCTTCGGCTTGGAACTTGGAGCCGTCCGGGTACTGGTTTTTCTCAAAGCCCGCGAACGCGAAAGTCACACGTGTCGACGTGGTGACTGCCTGAAAGGGACTGTATAACAGATAGCCAAGTCCACAGATCGCCAAGCCGATGGCGGCCAAACCAACAATTTGATACAAGCCACGCAGCAAGCGCCCAAAAAGCTCACGAAGATCCAATACATCCTCGGGTCCAGAATCATAGGTAGTCGTAGGTTGGGCAGCGCCCGTTTCCCTGTTTTCAGAAGACGTGAAGTTATCCCGATGATTCATGTTTAGCAGAGCTAAGAGCTGTTACGAGGTCAGTCAAGGAGTGCCGTAAACAAATTGCGACTACCGGTTTATAATAGTTGTCAGCAAGCCGGTTAATAGGCACCGGACGTTATAACAATAGCGCGAGCCGATCCCGATCCCTCGTTACCTTTGCAACATAAGGTTTTGATGCGGCCGCGAAGCAGACAGCGGTAAATTCCATTCAGGCACAACGTGACGACCCCTCGCTTTGAATTCGATCCACGCAGAGAGGAAGCGCCGGAACATTCAATTTCTCCATCAAGGCACTGCTCAACATGTGGGAATCACGAAATTTCCTCCGGGCAAGGAAAACACACGCATGGCGAGCGTACCGCGACACGCAACTGCGCTCCGGGGCCGGCCGCATCTTGCTTGCTCAGCGCGTCACGACCTCCCGCTCACTTCACGGTTAGGGCAACGGCCGCTCCGGAAGGACGGTGTAGCCGGTGTCGTTCATTTCGACTTTAACCGTTCCGCAGATACCATTCACGTAGACAGGGATCTTGCGTTCGGCGAACCACTCGCGCGGACGTTTGCTGCGAAGTGAAAACCACAGTTCTTTCGGCGAGGGCACCATTGCCACTTTCGGATCCACTTTCGCAAAGAACTCGTTGGGCGGGAGTCCTTCTGTTCCGTGATGTGGCACTTTCAGAATGTCTGATTTCAAATCGAAATCACTCGTCGCAAGCCAACCACCGAGCCGTTGATTGAGGTCGCCGGTGAAGAGCACTTTCGTGGGACCATGAGTGAGCCGCACGATGATGCTGGTATCATTGATATCTGTTTTTCCGACCGGGGTGCACACACCGTCGTAGAGGCAAACAACGTCCAGCGCCGTGACTGTTTCACCGCGCTTTATATTCAACAGGCGTTCACCGATACGCGGTATAAAGTACGGGATATTGTGGTCGGACAGGAATCGAAGAACGGCTTGAACATCGTCCCAATTGCATCCCCAAGGTTTTTCCGCGTCTGCGATTTCGCGCGACGCCGGTAGATTGAGCGCCACCCGATCCACTTTCACACCTGAACTGATCAAATCGACCAGCTTGCCGTAGTGATCCCAATGAAAATGCGACAGAATCACCAGATCGAGGTGATCAATTTTGTTGGTTTTGAAATAGGCGACGGCAGCGCCTTTCGCGTCCCAACCTTCCGCAACATCTATTAGTACGCGCTTGCCACCTGGAAATTCGAGCAAGTGACAGTCGGCCTGGCCTTGGCTGCCTTGGACATTGATCATCGTCCAACGTGTTAGGTTGGATCGTCCGCAGCCGGACAAGCACACGGCGAACACTGCGCAAACGAGCAGTATCGCTGGCGTTCTGGATAAACGAAACGACATCAATTTTTCGGGGTAGGAAAAGAAGTTGGAGAAGCTCAGATAAGGAATGATCGGCTGATTTCCAAATCATTTGCGCAAAAACATTGAAAATCCCGGCAAACCCTTTGGCTATTGGTCCGGCTCGACCTCACTCCATCATGCTGATCACGCGTTCCCCTCTTCGGATTTCGCTCGGCGGCGGCGGCACCGACCTTCCCTCCTATTATCGAGAACATGGCGGCTTTCTCGTGGCCGCCGCCATCGATCGGTACGTCTATATCATCCTCAACCAGCGATTCACCGACAAATTTTTACTCAAGTATTCGCGGCTGGAGGAAGTGAGTTCGCTGGCGGAGATTCAGCACCCGATCATTCGCGAATCCCTGGCATCGGTAAAAATCGAGCGCCCCAATCTTGAAATCACCTCGATGGCCGACATCCCAGCCGGCACAGGCTTGGGCTCATCAGGCAGTTTCACGACTGCCTTGCTGAAGGCGTTGCACACTTACAAAAAGAACATCGTTGGTCCCAATCAATTGGCCGAACAAGCCTGCGAAATCGAAATCGACCGCTTGGGAGAGCCGATCGGCAAACAGGACCAATACATCGCGGCGATCGGTGGCATCACGGCATTCACGTTCCACAAGGACGGACGCGTGGAATACCGCCCCTGCAAAATCGCCGAGGAGACGCTTTTCAACCTTGAGGACAATTTGTTGTTGTTCTTCACCGGCTATTCGCGGAGCGCCTCAACCATTCTCAAGGATCAAAAGGTCCGCAGCGAAAAGAGCGATCAGGCCATGCTGGACAATCTGCATTTCACAAAAGATCTCGGATATAAATCGCTGGACGCACTCGAAAGCGGCGACTTGGAAGAGTTCGCCCGCTTAATGGACGTCCACTGGCAGCACAAAAAAGCCCGCACCGTCGGCATGAGCAACGACCAGATCAATCAATGGTACGACTTCGCCATGCAAAACGGCGCTCTCGGCGGCAAACTCATCGGCGCCGGCGGCGGCGGCTTCCTGATGTTCTATGCTGGCGACAAAAAGAAGCTGCGCCATGCGATGCGCGAAAAGGGGCTGCAGGAGATTCGTTTCCGCTTCGATTTCGAGGGCACGAAAGTCGTCGCACAAAATTGAGCAGTGCTCCTGATCCGCGAGTTCGCGGCCGCTTCTCCGAAGCTGCGGGAAAGATTGCAGCTGTTGCAGGAGAAGAACTTCAGCCGCTTTTCGCATTTAACGCTTTGCGAGGCGGAGAATTCTGTTTTCCCTAACAGTTTCGTAAATCCATGACCAGTCGTCTACAGAAACACGCACTCGAGCGTCTCAACTTCGTTGGAGAAGTTCCGACCGCGCAACGACTGGCCGCGTGCAAAACATTCCTCCAAGTCGAAGGCGCACACATCAAAGCCATGCACGAATCCGGTGAGTCCGGCCTCAGCGTGGCAAGATCGCGTGCGGCCATGGTGGATTTGATGCTGGCCCATCTTTTCGATTACGCCATCGGCGCTTGGAATCGAAAGAACGGTGCCCTGCCCGCTCCTGTTTGCTTGGTGGCACTGGGTGGTTATGGTCGCGGCGAGCTCAGCCCTCTCAGCGACATCGACATCATGTTTCTCTTTCCCTCGAAGGTGAAACTGCCGGTCGTCAAGCCACTGCAGGAGCACCTAATCAACGAGATCCTCTACATTCTGTGGGACTGCGGCCTGAAGGTCGGCCATTCGACCCGCACGGTCGACGATGTCTTTACAGAGGCGCGCAAGGAGATCCAGTCGAAGACAGCATTGCTGGAATCGCGCGCGATCGCCGGTTCGCAGGAACTCTTCAACGCGTTTGCCCAGGCGTACGAAAACTTCTACCGTACCGAAAACCCTCGGGGCTACATTTCCGCCCGCTTGGAGGATCAGGCTTCGCGTCGTTCCAAATACGGCAACACGGTTTTCCTCCAAGAACCCGACATCAAGAACGGCGTCGGCGGCCTGCGCGATTACCAGAACACGTTTTGGATGGCCCGCGTGAAGCTCGGGATCAAGTCGATCGACGATCTCGCTGAGCAAAACTATCTCTCGCGAAACGACGCTCGCGATTTCCAACGTGCCTACGATTTCCTGCAACGCGTCCGTAACGAACTGCACTTTAGTACCAAACACCCAACCGACACGCTGAACCTCGAGGCACAACCGCGTATCGCGCTCGGGCTCGGCTATACAGCCAATAACACGCTCCAGCGCGTCGAGCAGTTCATGCACGATTATTATCACGCGGCGCAGAAAATCTACCGCGTGTCGAAAACGCTGGAAAGCCGTTTGGCGTTGTCGCTGGAACGCCCCGAAGGCTTGCGGGGCTCATTCCGCGAAGTGCTGCGCGCGTATCGTTTTCAACGCAGCAAACGCCTCGATGGTTTTGTGCTGCGCGGTCGCGAGCTAACCGCCGAAAAGGAGGACGTTTTCAAAGAGGATCCGGCCCGGCTCATCCGTGTGTTCCGCCACTGCCAGCAACTGGAGGCGCAGCCCGACTTCAATCTGCAGACTCTCATCCGGGAATCGCTGCCGCTCATCACCCAACAGGTGACAGATTCCGCCGACGCAAATACCAGCTTCAAGGCGATCTTGAGCGAGGCCGGTGCGGTTTACCCGATTCTCGAGCTCATGCACGAACTGGGCGTGCTCGGCCGCTACATTCCCGAATTCGATGCGCTGACCTGCCTCGTTCAGCACGAGTTCTATCACCGCTATACCGCGGATATTCACACGCTGCATGCGATTCGAGAACTCGACCGAATTTTCGCCGTGGCAGAGCCGATGTGTCTCAAGTACCGCGAGGTCCTGCACGAGACACCCGACCCGACTCTGCTCTATTTAATCCTGCTTCTTCACGACATTGGAAAAGCGAAAGGTATCAAGGGACACGCCGAGTTCGGGGTGGAAATCGCCGCCCCGCTGCTCAAACGCCTGCAAATCGACCCAGCGAGCAGCGAAATTGTCGCATTTATCATCAAGAATCATCTGATTATGGCACGCTTTTGGCAGAGGCGTGACGTAGATGATCCGAATACCGCTATTGCTTTTGCTGAACAGGTGGACTCCGCCGATAAACTGCGCTATCTCTACGTCCACACGTTTTGCGACGCTCGGGGCACGTCGGCCGGGCTCTGGAACAGTTATAAAGATACACTTCACTCCACCCTTTTCCGCACTACGCTCGAGCGCCTGATCCATGGAGAAGCGACCGAAACCCGAAACTCCCAACGTACGCAAATGAAGCAACAGGAACTGATTTCAAAGACCATCCCCGGCATCAGCTCGGACGAAATCACCGCGCATTTCAACTTGCTGCCGGAGCGCTACTTCATTCACGCCAACACCAGCGAAATCTCGCTGCACATTCAGATGGTCAACAAATTGCTCCACTCGATCAATTCGGCGGACTCCGTTGGCTCTCTCCGCCCGATCATCGACTGGAAGGATGACCTCAACCGCAGCCTCACAGTCGTCAATGTTGTCACCTGGGACCGCGCCGGGCTGTTCTACAAGCTCGCCGGCGCCTTCAGCGTGGCCGGCCTGAATATTCTCGGGGCAAAAGTCATCTCCCGTACCGATCATATCGCCATCGACACCTTCCACGTCGTAGAGCCAAACCGCGGCGTTGTCCAGAACCAGGCGGCAATGGAAACTTTTGGCAAGACGGTCGAACAGGCTCTTGTCGCCAACAAGGATCTTTACCCTGACATCATGGCTCAGGCCAACAAGTACACGAGCCGCTACAGCGTAAATGTTTCGCCGAGCGAGGCCATGCACGGTTCGTTCCCCCCGGTCGTCGAAGTCTACCACGAGTTGTCGATGCAGCGAACCATCGTTGAGATCCAGGCAAACGACCAGATCGGCCTGCTCTATTTGCTGGCCAAAGCCATCTACGACCACGGTTTCGATATCACCTTTGCCCGCATCGGCACCGAACGCGGCATCGCGATCGACACGTTCTACATCGAAAACGTCAACCACGAGCCAACCGAAGACACCGGCCGCCTGCACGCCTTGCGCGACGCCCTGAAAGCGATCGTCGAGACAAAGCCGGAAGCCGTGCCGGCGAAGTGAACTGACGACGCGGCAGCTCCCTTAACCAGTCGTGCGGTAGATTTCGCCGAGTTGTCGCTTCAAGGAATTCCTCGATCCGGCGCCGTTTTACGTACATATCCGGCTTGTGGAAAGCAGCCCTGACGCAAACCCGTTGACGACCGCCGCCCCGCTCCCCAGCGACCCGCGCGCACTTCCTTTGCTGTATCGGATCAGCTCTCTGGCGGGCCGCACCGAGGATCCTCGCGCCGCGCTCACTGCCATCCTCGCCGAAACCATCGCGTCCCTCCAAGCCACGAGCGGTTCAATCGCGTTGCTAAACCCCGATACCGGCAAATTGGAGATCGAGGTACAACAAGGCCTCCCGCCCGACATCGATGAAGTCGGCCTCAGGCTCGGCCAGGGCATCACCGGTTGGGTGGCGTTTCACGGGCGCGCGCAACTCGTCACCGACGTTAAAAACGATCCGCGCTACATCGCCCTCCGCCCCGAAGTGCGTTGCGAAATGGCCGTTCCCATCGAGGAAAGCGGGCAAACGATCGGCGTCATCAACCTCGATCACGACACCGTCGGCGGCTTCAACGAAACCGATCTGCAACTCCTAACGCTCTCGTCGCAGGAAACCGCGGCCGTCATGTCGCGGCTGTGGCAACTTCGTCAGCTGCGCGGCAAGGCTCGCCAGTTCGAAAGTTTGATCGCGATCGGACAGTCCCTCGTCGCAAAAGTCGAACCCCATGAGCTCTTCAGCTCGTTGACGCGCGACACGCGGCAAATCATGCAGTGTCGCGCCTGTGGGCTTTACCTCTTCGATCAGGCCGGCGAGACAGTCCGGCTCTCGGCTTTGAGTAATACCTCGGCCGATATGCTGGGCAAAGATCTTCCCGCCGATTCTTGTTTCGTCTCTGGTGTCATTCATACGAAGAAGGCGCTCGAATTCGCCAATATCCAGAGCCCGGAATTCCACGATCTGCTCGATCTCCCGCGCGACCCCGCGTTGCGGACGGTTCTGGCAACTCCGATGCTCTACGAGCAGGAAGTGCTTGGCGTGTTGGTCGTATTCACCGATCACATACACCGCTTCAACAACGACGAGCGCCGCCTCCTTGCCGCGCTAGCCAGCCTCGGCGCCGTGACGCTGCAGAATTCGCGGCTCTATTCGCGCGTTTTCCAGAGCGAAGAATCACTCCGGAAAAACGAACAGCTCACGACCCTCGGCCTGCTCGCGGCTGAGATCGCCCACGAGATCCGAAATCCACTCACCGTCATCAAGCTGCTTTATTTCAATCTCGGCCTCGATTTTGCCGAGGAAGATCCGCGCAAGACCGACGTCCGCGTGATCAGCGAAAAAATCGATCAACTTGAGGCCATCGTCTCGCGCGTGCTGAGCTTCGCCAAAGCACCTTCCAGCCTGCACTCGCGCTGGCAGATCGTCGATTTGATCGACGACACGATCATTCTCATCCGGCTGAAACTCGCGCAGAGTAAAATCAACCTCCGTTTCGAACGACCGGCTTCTGGCGTCATCGTCGACGTAAACAAAGGCCAGATCCAACAAGTTTTGCTCAACCTTCTCATCAACTCCACCCAGGCCATGCCCGACGGCGGCGAGATCGTGATTTCCTGCAAACCCAGCGACCCCGCCTTCGGAAGGAATGTCTGTATCGACATTCGCGATACGGGCCGCGGCGTGCCAGAGGCGCTGCGTGAGAAAATTTTTGATTCGTTTCTTTCAGGCCGCCCCGACGGCACCGGCTTGGGCTTGGCCATCGCCAAGCGCATTCTCCTGAGTCATCACGGAGACATCGAACTCCTGGAGACCAGCCCAACAGGCACCACGATGCGCCTGACCTTGCCGTTAGCCTGAATTCCGCCGCTCCCCGCTCGCGTAGTTAGCACAAACGTCCTTTATCGGCGGCCGCGTCGATTACGCCGCGGACTTTCTCCCACAAAGCTGGCGTGTTCTCGCGAACGCCTTTCGTTTGAGCGATCACTTGGTTCTTCGTGGTGCGATGCCGCTCCCAGGCGACAGCATCCGTCGCTCCATGCATCAAAACAGGCTGAACACGATCGAGCGCCTTCGCAAATTTCGCTTCCGGAGTGGCACAGGCTTCGAACTCGAGCCAGCAGTCCATCAAATCTTCCGCTTGGTCTTCCGGTAAAATCGCGAACAAACGTTTCGCGGCCTGCCCCTCACGCTCTCGTTGAGCACGCTGCTCATCAGCCCTGTGCACGAAGACATCCCCGGCATCGATTTCCACCAAATCATGCACCAACAACATCTTTACCACCTTAGCTATTTCGATCGGTTTGTCTGAGTACTCCGACAAAATTATCGCGAGCATCGCCACGTGCCAGCTGTGCTCGGCGCTGTTTTCCCGCCGCCCGCTTTCGCCTGTGATGATGTTTTGTCGCTCAACCGTTTTAAGTTTGTCGATTTCGACCAGGAATTCGAACTGCCGTTGAAGCCGCGCAGAGATTGTGGACATCGAAAGGTACGTTTCGCACAAACCCGCAAAGCGCAACAAACCGCAACCGAGGCAGGTTCCGGCGCACCCGACACCGCATCTTTTTAGCAGAAAAACGCCCGCGGCCGGAGCCGCGGGCGTTCCCTACCAGCAACCAAACATATCGCGCAGCATCACTGGTTGCGCGACCGAACTCCCCTTCGGTTGTGTAATGTCGAGGGAAAGAGATTGTCTTACCCCCGCCAAATGGAATGGCCGGAAAGATAAACTCGGTTCTTTTTCGGCGCCGAAACGAAAACTACCTAAATTTTGGCCAACAAAACTTGGGCTTCACAAATCCCGGCGGGACACTTACGGCTTCGATGGGCGTTGAGGCGACGAAGCACTTGCCGGCTCGCTCGACGGTCCGTAATCCGCGCTTGCTGAGCACCACTCAACCCGCCAAGCAGATCATTCACCTATCACATCATGTCGAATCCGACCTGCCCAGCTTGCACCATGGACGACGTCCTCAGCCATCCCGACCATTGGGAATGCGTCACCTGTGGACACGAATGGCCCAAAGAGGCCGCGCCTGAAACAGCACGCGTTGTAAAAGACGCTCATGGAAACGTCCTCACCGACGGCGACTCAGTGGTGCTGATAAAGGATCTGAAATTACGCGGCGGCTCAGGCGTCCTGAAGGGCGGAACCAAGGTTAAAAACATCCGGCTCGTCGACGGAGATCACGAAATCGACTGCAAAATCGACGGGAGCCCGATGGCCCTCAAGGCCTGTTTCGTCAAAAAAGCCTGAACTACTCCGTACCGGCAAACGTCCGAATGCGGAGCCGAGCTAAGGCGCCCTCAAAGTGATTAGATAGATTTCCCCAGGCCGCCAAAGACGCATCCGGGGTCCCCACGTGCCCGCGCCGCGCGAAACGATCAGCGACATCGCCCCGAACAAATAACGCCCGCCAATCGTAGGAAAGCGCCGCTGGACCAAGTAACTGAAGGGCCAGATCTGCCCGCCGTGGGTGTGGCCGCACAGCATGAGCCCGGCACCCGCATCACTCGCTGTCTGGATCGCCTCGGGCGTATGGGAAATGTAAATACATCCCTCCTGTCCCCGTTGCACTTCGCTCAACGCATGCCGAACCGCCGCGTCCGGCGAACCGGACCGACCGCGAAAACCGAGATCATCTACACCGGCAATCCTCAACCCAGGCGCGGCCAATTCAGAATCATCCTGTAAAAGCTTATAACCGGCGGCCTTCATGATTCCCGCGCTTTCCTGCGGCCCCGCGTACACATCGTGGTTTCCCAAAACCGTCCATACGCCCAAAGGCGCCTGGAATTTCTGCAGATCCTGCACCAACGGCTGCACGCGTTCAGCATCGTGATCGATCAAGTCGCCCCCAATCGCAATCAGGTCCGGCTTCAGCGCACTCACCTGATCTTTTAGCGCCAGCAGCCAGGATTTTCCAATCGTTCGGCCCAAGTGCAAATCGGACATGAAAACCACTCGGAGACCATCGCGTTCTCTCGGCAGACCAGGTAAAACGACAGATTCCTCGCGCACGACAGGCATGCGATGCCCTTGCACTAGCGCAATCACCGTGAGCACCACCGCAACGACGAGCGCAGCTCCGCGAATCTTCAAAAGATGAACTTTCCACAAAACGCCCCCCAGCGTGGCCAGGTCCGCCACCAGCAAACAAAAGCACACGAGAAACAAAGTGCCCACCCACATGCTGGAAAAATCCTCGAGCGCCCCGCTGACTCTGGGCATTCCCAACCTCAACCATCGGCTTGCGGGAAAGCTCACCCAACAAAACAAGGCCAAGCTCCACCAGCACCACATTGGAACGCGCAAGACCGAGGCAACGATACTTGCCCGCCAAAACGCGTAGCCGTTAAGACCAGCCCAAACCGAGAGAGCGATAAGGATGAAAGCGGACATCAAATTATGCGTGTGTGATATTGAGAGCCAAGAGCCGCGACAAGCGGCGGTTTCTATGAAATTTTATCCACCGGAATGCGCGCTAAAGCAAATGACTGGACGGTTTAGCACTTGTCGTTCCCTTGAAATCGGGGCGATATAGACGCTAACCCGAAACTTTTATGGCGAAAATATCGGTGCGGTTGAGGTATCTGACAGGTCTCAAACGGGAGATCTTTTCCAACGCTCGGCTCTGCGGAACTTGGGACGCTGACGGGCGGTTCTCCGAAACCTGGCGCGAAACTCCCATGAAAGCGATCATGGCTGAAGACGGTTGCCCTGCGTTCGTCTCAGTGATCGATCTCGACGAGAGCGAAATCGGGAAGAAGTTCCAATGGGGTGTTCGTGTCGACACGCCGCTGGCTTCCAACCTTTGGGCGATACCCACCGAGGTCCACGATGAGACGAAGACGGACCGCGTCCGTGAATTCCAGCTCAAGCCCGCAGGTCCGGTGCAGAAAGAGGATTACTATTTTACCTACGGTCGAAGGTTCGGCGCGCGAAAGGTCTTTCTTGACGGTCACCATGGCCATGCCGCCTTGCGCTTTGCCGTTTGGGCGCCCAACGCACAGAACGTCGAAGTCGTTTTTGGCCTGAAAGCCAACGGTTACATCGCCGATGATGGCTTCGGCATCGACCCGACTCGGCCCGTCATCGCGATGACACGCGACAGCGATGGTATTTGGCAAAGCGAACTCATCCCGGATTTCGCCGCGTACGAAGGCTTGCCCTACATGTACCGAATGACCACCCAGCAGGGCCGCATCGTGTTCAGAACCGATCTCTACTCTCGGCAACAAATCGGACGCGGAACGGTTGACCCCAAAGGCGCGCGTTGGTTTGACCAACCCGATCAGCTCGACGGAACCAAGAGTTGCAGCCTGATCGTCAGCACCGAAACCGTTTCCCGCTCGATCCTCCACAATCGCAACGGCCGGATTAACGACGCAGAGTTTTGGTCGGATGAATTCACGCCAGGTTTACCGGTACCCAGCCGGTTCCAGGACCTCGTGATTTACGAGCTGCACGTCGGTGCGCTCGGCTTTGGAAAGGATCGGCCCGGCAACCTGGAAGACGCCATCGCGCTGCTCCCTCACCTAAGCGCGTTGGGTGTGAACGCTGTGGAGCTTTTGCCGATGTCAGAGTTCTCGGGTATCGGCTGGGGCTACGGAGATTCGCACCTTTTCGTGATCGAATCGGCAGCGGGTGGGCGCGACCAGTATAAACATTTCGTCCGCGAATGCCATCGGCGCGGAATCGCGGTTATCCAAGATGTCGTTTACAACCATTACGACGGCAACGCCGACCGCGCAGAGTGGGCGTGGGACTCTGACCTTCCCGAGGAGAACATCTACTATTGGTATGAAGGAGCGAGCGGAGATTATCCTTCTCCCAATGGCGGCTATGTGGACAACGGCTCGACGGGCTACTGTCCCCGTTTTTGGGAGGAGAAAGTCCGGCAGCTTTTCGTGAGCAGTGCAGCGGCTTTTATCGAGGACTGCCACGTGGACGGCCTGAGAGTCGACCTCACGCAAGCCATTCACCGCGATAATGCCCTCCACGCGGACGGCCGGAGCGTTGGTTCAGCCAACCAGTTCGGCGCGAAGATGCTTCGCGAGTGGAGCCGCACGCTCCGTTTGATCAAGCCCACTGTCATGTTGATCGCAGAAGATCATTCCGAGTGGGAAAAAGTCACACAGCCTCCGGAGCTCGGCGGGCTCGGCTTCGATGCCACGTGGTACGCTGCGTTTTATCATAATCTCGTCGGCGATTCCGACATGGCGGGTGGACGCGCTCGCCTGCTCAAGAACGCGGGGTATGGCGACGCCCGAAGCCTGGACATGGGACAGTTCGCGGGCGTCTTCTACGCAAGCAAGTACGACAAAATCGTATATCACGAGTCCCACGACGAAGCCGGGAACTCCGGAGGATCGATGCGAACCATGCCGTGCGCCGTAAACGGTGCGGACATCGTCGACCAGACTCGCTTTTACGCCGAGGCCCGTTCGCGCGTGGTTTTTGGACTGTCCCTTTTCTCAGCCGGTACGCCGATGTTTTTCATGGGCGAGGAAGTCGCCGCACAAAAACCTTACACTTGGGACAAATTCATGGACAACCGGGAAGACATCGCCGGAAAGCGAACAGGCGACGGCGCACAGATGTTCCGGTTCTATCAAGACGCGATCCGATTTTCCCGCCGGCACCACGCTGTTCGGGCACAGAGCATCGACGTCGTGCACGTCAACAACGACGCCCGCGTGCTCGCTTTCACGCGGTTTGCCGGCACTGACGAACTTCTTGTTATCGCCAGCCTCAACAATCAGTCCTTTCCCGAGTACGTAATCCAGACAGAAAGCTGGCGCTTGCCCGACGGCTTATGGCGCGAGGTTTTTAACAGTGATGCCGCCCTTTACGGCGGAGCCAACCTCGGCAACAACGGCGCCAGCCTCAGCGCTGGAAACGGACGCCTAGCCGTGGGGATGCCCGCCAACACCTTACTCGTTTTCGCCAAGAGCTAACGCTTCTACTGAGGGAGCGTTACATCCGCGGCCACCGGCTGCTTTTTGCGATACGCCAGCCCTTGGAAAACCGCGACCAAATCACCCTTTTCGTCCGTCACATTCACAGTGTAACTGCCAAGTTTTGGATTCGCGGACAGCTCTCGCGCTTCGGCAGTCAACGTACCGGTCGTCGTGGCCTTCATATACGTGATGCTGACATTGATCCCCACGGCCGCAGTGCCGTGAGTGTTTGAGGCTACGCCAAACGCATAATCGGCCAGGGTGAAAATCGCCCCACCCTGCACAATCCCGAGTGCGTTCAAATGAAGCGGTTGTATCCGCATCCTCGCTACAGCCTGCCCTGCTTTGTACGAAACAAGATCGATGCCACAATGAGCCACAAAACGATCGCTGCGAAAGTACTCGTCTATTGTTTTCATTCAGAACGAAGACTTCCTGTGATGGTCCAGTGTGGGCAAAAGTCCATGCGTTTCGCCGAGATGGCAATTGCCGCACAGCGCAGGCGGTACGAACATTTTGCTCCTAACCGACCTAACGGCCTAACTCGCCCGAAGCAACACGGCTTCAAGCGGCAACGCATTCGCAGTGATGCATCAGCTGCCGTTCCGTAAGCTGCGGAGTATGCTGCAGGAACCAAATCGTCTCCGGCTCCCACAATGAACTCCGAATCGGCGCCAACAAACGCCGCCCCAGATCAGGGTTGGTGATCTTCTGCAAAATTGTAATCGTCTGCCGTGACGCCGGCATTCCGAGCCATTCGAGGAGGCCATAAACACCACCGCGTGCATGCACAGCTTCGATCTCCTCCCAGCACGGCGCGGTTGCTCCGCGCAAACGTACGTGTTCCGCGACAAACGGCGCCAAAGCCGGCGTCGCCAACAAATCTTCCACCAAGCCAGGGCAATAGGCGACAACCGCGAGCACAGCCATGCGCCCCGTATCAAATTGCTCCAGCAGACGGCGCTGCGCGGCAGGTACAAATTGCAAGAATGCATCCCACCGGAAAGGCGATACTCCATCGGCCGCTGAAGAAAAAACAGAGCTGGAGGGATCCGGTTCCCACGGCAGCCACTCTCCGCTTTCTTCGCGTGAGAAATTCAGTTCGTTATCGACGCAGTAGCGTTCGCCGTAGTGCGACCAAACCAGTTCAGCGGAACGTGAGATCATTTGAGCAGAGGTGTTTTTCATTTTCATGAGCACACCATAACACCCATGGTGGGACATTGACTGTCCCACCTTTGAAACCGCCGCATTTATTTTCACCGGCTCAAAATCCGCCTCCGCTTACCTGCTCCGCACCGTACGATTTCAACTATTCTTCCGCCAAGCTCTGCGGATTAAGGAAAGGCGACGTCGACGGGCGATAAGAGTTTCCCGCTCGTGAGATGACCGCTTGCACAGCTTCCAACAACTGCGTCGGTGAAAATGGTTTCGCGAGGAAACCCACGTCGTCGATACCGCGGGCAGCACAGTGATTGGCCACCTTTTGTCCGAAACCTGAAACCAGCAGCGCAGGTATCCCAGGCGCCTTTGAGCGGACGAACTCGATGACATCACAGCCGTCGGAAGCGATCAGCTTGAAATCGGAAACCACGGCCGCGAACGCAAAATCGGGAAGCACACGCGTATCCGCTAGATCACGCGTCAAAGTCACCTCGAACCCGCCATGCACGAGCATTTCTCTCACGACAGGACCGACCATGACGTCGTCCTCAACCAACAAGATGCGGCTATTCTTAAACACGATTTGGAGCTGTGTCGTCTGAACTGGAAAGATACGACTGCAACGTCTGCTGGTGCGACGAGCTGGTTAGCCAGCAGTCTCGCCATTAAACGATGGTATAATGACAATGTGAGAATACGGGAAACGCGCTGCCCCGCAATCCAGATCACGGCTTACTCGGATTGCAAAGCACATCTCCTAAGCTAGTTACTGCAGGCAAGTTGCGAAACTGGTTTTACCCAGCGAGGTGGCGGCCGAGTAATGAGTTTACTTTTTAGCGCGCAAGTAGTGGTGTTGCACGAGCATATGGCGGTTCCAGCCCCTCTATCCCTGCCCCGTATTCTAAAGCTCGCCGGATATCTTTGCCTGATATTGGCATTAACTGGCACCCAACTGAGCGCCGGGAATAAATGGCCGCCGATCGACCCGGCAGTGCTCACAGATAAAACCCCAAAGATCGACCCCGAGGCAGGTGCTGAAGTGCTCCTGCGCACAGCCACCCTCGACCATTCTAGTTATAATGCGGCGGAAGACACTTTTTACATTCGCGCCAAAATTTACGATCAGCGCGGTGTCGAAGCTTTTTCCAAAGTCGAAATCGCGTATGAAAAAAGCTCCGCGGTTCGCTACATCTCCGCTCGGACGATCAAGCCGGACGGCACGACCGTAGAACTCAACTCGAAGGATATTTACGATCGTGAAGCGGTAAAATACGGCGACAAACGTGAGCGAATAAAGTCCTTCGCAATGCCCGCATTGAGCCCCGGATGCATTGTCGAATACACTTACACAGTGATCACGAATGAGTGGGGCGGCTATAACATACCGCTCATCTTTCAGAGGGAACATCCCGCACGTAAGGTCCAATACAAAGTCAAATTAGCCTCCGTGCCCGAATGTATTATAAAAACCATAAACTTTAACTGCCCACCTCAACCGCTCAAGCCCGACAAGAATGGCTTTTATGTTTTTGAGATGAACAACCTTCTGGCGGCCAAAGATGAATCCTATCAGCCGCCTACAATCAATACGTTGTCAGCAATCCTCATCTACTACTCCGAGGTAGAAAAATCGAAAACACCGCAGGAGTATTGGGCGAATCTCGGGAAAGAAATTCACAAGAAGATGGAGGAGGCAACTAAACCCACAAAAGCCTTGCGGGCTGCCATGGACGAGATCGCCGCAAAAACAGATTCAGATCGGGTAAAACTCCACAAGATTTACGATTTCTGCCGCACAAAAATCCTTAATCGCGACAACGATGCCTCAGGCCTCACCTCAAAGCAGCGGGAAAAACTCAAACCAAACGAAACCGCCACTGATACACTGAAGTCGGGCAGCGGAAAACATGACGACATTAATTTACTTTTTGCCGCCCTCGCCCGAATCGCTGGCTTCGACACGCGGTACGTGGCCTGCAACGACCGCTCGTTCATGCTTTTCAATTCACAGATACCCGAAGCCGAGTTTCTAACCCCTGACCGCGCAGTTGCGATTCGGAAGGATAAAAATTGGGAGTTCTTCGACCCAGGCTGCACGTACTTTCCATTCGGCGTGGTGCATTGGTCCAATACAGGAACCGCCGCAATCATCAGCGATCCCAGTGGCCACGCAGCGCCCATAATGATCGAACCAAATCCGCCAGAGCAATCGGTGCGCCTTCGCGAAGCTGAGTTGGTGCTCGACGAAGATGGAAATCTGGAGGGAAAAGTAACGCAGACTTTCACCGGCCACGAAGAATATAGAATGAAAAGGATTCTCGATGGCAAAACAGAGGCCGAACGAGAAACTTTCGTGAGGGAGTCCATTCAGGATGATCAAAAACAAGCCGAGGTCACTCAAATCGTCGTCAAGAATGCAGCGAGTCCCACCGAACCTCTAGTTATCACCTACATCCTCAAGATTCCGCAGTACGGAGATAAGACCGGCTCTCGTTTGTTCTTCCAACCCGCCGTCTTTCAGAAAGGTGCCAAGCCGACGTTCGAGTCCGACAAGCGGCGCACGGCCATTATCTTCAATTATTGTTACGTTTCTAGAGACCACATTAGCATCAAATTCCCTGCCGAAGCTTCCCTCGAAGAAGCGAGTGCGCCCGCGGACCTGGACTTCGGGGAGCTCGCGAGCTTAAAAAGCCAAATTCGAGTTCATCGAAAAAACTCGACCTTAGAACTAAATCGGGAGTTCACACTGAAAGGGCTGGCATTTGACAAGAAGCTCTACCCCGCCCTGAAGACAGCCTTCGACCAGATCCAGAAAACAGACGCCCATACGCTCACTTTAAAGTTTAAGCCAAATGAGCCGGACGCGTCGCCCAAAACATCCGGTCAGGAGAAAACAACCACGCCAGAGACGCCCACGAGCACCGAAGGCTCAGAGTCCACGCCCGCACCTTCCGATGCCAGCCGCAACTAGACATGCCTTTCTCCAAGACTATTCGTTGTATACTAAATCTCCGTTTGTGGATCCTCGGTGCACTTTTAGCGATAGGCGGCGGATCCCTCCACGCCCGCCCCAGCGCTCCCGAGTGGATCAACGCTGCGATCGCAAAGCCGGCCACCTTCGACTACGGCAAAGCCAACACCGCCATCCTCGTCGATGAAAGCAAGATTGAGGTGAGTCGCTCAGGCGTATTCACGCGGCGTACCCGCTGGTTGGTGAAGATCCTCAAGAGAGACGGCCGAAGCGATGCCACCGCGCTCGTCCATTACAATACCAGCAGCGACCGCGTGATTTCGTTCCAAGCCTGGCTCGTCCGCGCCGCTGGAGAAGTCGTTCCGTATGAGAAGAGAAAGGCTGTCGATGTTGCCCGGTTCGGTACGCTCGAACTTTATAGTGAGGATCGCAA
The DNA here is from genome assembly GCA_047600805.1 of Nibricoccus sp. Lineage (GTDB taxonomy): Bacteria > Verrucomicrobiota > Verrucomicrobiia > Opitutales > Opitutaceae > JADKHC01. The sequence goes on along the minus strand of JASGKG010000001.1, from coordinate 268,960 downwards.
CCTCTGCATAGATGCTTCCGACGAAGCTGATGCGGGAGCGGTATTCGGATACGAAACGGTCATCGAGACCAAGCACTTTTCCAACCAGGAAATCTGGTACTTCCAAGGCGACAAGCCCAGCGAACACTCAAGTGTTTCGGTGACGCTCCCACCGGGATGGGATATTTCTGCCCTCACGTTCAACCACGAAACGATACAGCCCTCCAAAACGGATCGGACCACGACTTGGACACTTGAACGCATTCCTGCCTACGTGCAAGAGGCACTGGCTCCGCCGTCCATCGCGTACTGCGCGTGGCTGGCACTGGACATTCGACCACCCGCGGGAACGAAAACCACGCTCATCAACTTTACCAATTGGGCGGACGTTTCACGCTTTGCAACGACTAGACATGATGCCGCTGCCTCATCCAGCGATGCCGCTATCAAAGCCAAGGCCGCCAGCCTAATCGCTGGTCTCGCCACACCTTGGGAACGGATCAACGCGCTGTCTCGTTTCGCACAGCAGGTGAACTACATTTCCATCGTTTTGAATTCGGCCAACGCGGGGGGCATGACACCCCGCAATGCTGCCAAGGTGCTCCAGAGCAACTACGGTGACTGCAAAGACAAGGCTACCCTTTTGAGAGCTCTGCTGGCCTCCGCCGGCATTGAATCCTATCCGTTGGTTGTTTACTCGGGTGATGCCGGGCATATCCGCGTCGAATGGCCATCGCCGTGCCAGTTTAACCATTGTATCATCGGCATAAAAGTGGACGACTCCGTCAAGTCTCCGGCGCTTTTGCAAGATCCCGAATTCGGCCGGTTGCTCATTTTCGATCCAACCAACACCAACACACCACCAGGATGGTTGCCCGAGGAGGATTGCGGAGGCCATGCGCTTGTCCTAGCGGGCGACCACGGTCGCCTCATCCAAATGCCGATCATGCCGAAGGAGCACAATTCCACGTCCCGTAAAATCACGGCCAAGCTTCTAGGAGACGGTTCGTTAACGGGCTCTATTGAGGAAACCAAAATGGGCATCGCCTCCACCGACGAGCGACGAGTTTACAAAGAATCGTCTGCAACCGACTACCGGAAAGTCACAGAGCGTTGGATGACGCGATCGCTACCTGGCGCCACGATCGTGCAGCTCGAGGCTTCCGACGATTTCAACGCAGCGCGTTTCACTACGAAGATCGATTTCAAAGCGCCGACTCACGGAAAGTCCATGCGCGACGTATTACTCGTTTTTAAGCCCGTGCTCGTTTCGCGGTTCAACGGTACGTCGTTGAAAAAGGAGAAACGCAATCTACCCATCCTTTTTGCCGACACTGCATTCAAAGAAACCACCACGATCGAACTGCCCGAGGACTTCGAAGTCGAAGAGCTTCCACCCCCGGTGCGCCAGGAATCGGCCTTCGGAACTTACATCGCGCAGATAAGACAAGACGGCCGTAATTTGCGTCTGGACCGAACCATCGAATATCGCCGCTGTGTTATTCCCGCCTCCGAATACGAGTCGGTGCGTGCCTACATGGAAAAGATGACAAAGGCCGAACAGGCTCCCGTTGTTTTGCGGCGCAAAGCAATCTCCGCGGCAAAGCCGTAGATGGGCTTAGCATCAGCTCTGGAGGATAGAACGCAGATAAGCCGCGTTGGCACCGAAGTTCCGCTTGACGTTCTTCGGATCAGCTGCGTCGCGCGAACGTTCCATTACTAACCAGCCTGACCAACCTATTTCGTCGAGCGTTTGCTTGATGCGCGGAAGATCGACCTTGGAGTCATTTTGAAGCCAAACGCCGTCTTCGTTCGTGCAGTGAATCTGGCAGACGCGCTCGCGTCCGAGCACCCGCAACTCCTCGCGAATGTCGCGGCCGTTTTTGATCGCATTGGCAAAATTGAAGTAGCTCCGAATCGCCGGTGCGCCGATCTCTTCGAATAATTTCACTTCTTCGGTCGCACTGAGTGACGTCTCCACACCGATCACAACGCCAGCTTTCTCGGCAGCAGATCCGATTCGCTTGAGCCGAGAAACGACTGCAGGGCGAAGCTCCGGTCGTGTTTTAAGATCGCCCTTGATTCCCAGCGGAAGAAACGCGGTTTTGACGCGAAGCGAAACCATCGAATCGATACAAGTTTGGACCGTAGCTTCAAATCCTTCTCGTTCGGCCAACGACTGACTGAAGAAGCCGGTCATAGCCAATGAACAAATTTCAAGATCCAGCTCGGCGAGCTTATCGAGATACTGTTGTCGGACGGTTGGCTCAAGGAGCTTGTTATCGAACGTCGGCCGGTCGCCCAACCCGCCCATATCAACCTCCACGCCGTCCAGCCCGAGCTCTTTCGCCAGCGGTAACGCTCCCAACTTTTGCCGCTTCAAGAGCATGATATCCGCAGCCGCTATCTTGTACCTCTGCTTCGTGGTTCTATGGGACGCATGCGCTGATGTTCCGCTGGCGGTCGTTTCACCGCCGAAAAGCCCCTTCTGCAACAACACCGCACCAGCTACCGCCGTCGCACTCAAAAAACTCCGGCGTGAAATTTGCGGCAGATCTGGCGTTTCGGTCTGGCTCATGGGTGGTGTTTGACGGTTATTTTTTGTCCGCTTTCTTTTTCCCACTTCCCTGATCAACACCTTGCTTCGAAAGCCAGTTGTTAATCTTCCCTTTGTAGCGGTTAAAGATGTCCGATTTTTCTTCCATGCTGCCAGCGTCCATCGCTTCTTCACGAGCCTCTTTCAAGAGCTCGAGGATTTTAGCCTTTTGCTCCTCGGTGAGCGACGGAATCTGCTGAACGTAACCTTTGTAGGTGAACTGAACCTTCCCCACAGTCATTCCATCTTTTATCGTTTCTATCTGTGCGTCCGAAAGGTCCTTACCCAGAGCTGTGAGAAACGTCTCATGAATTTGCTTCAACGTGTTCTTGAGCGACGAGATTTCATCAGCAGCGGGTGAGCCGTCTTTCGGAGACGTCTTTTTTAGCTCTTTGAGACGCGCGTCATTCGTTTCGTGCCAACTATTAAGAGTACGATATTGCGCAACGACGAGGGCATGCACACGCGCGCGTTTGGCTTCATCCTGAATACCCAGAGCGCTCACGATTTTGCCAACTCTGTCATCCAGCTTTTTGAGATACTCTGCTTGAGCGGCCTCGGAAGATGCCGGTTCGCCCGGTTTTTCCGCTTTTGTCGACAGAGCGCCTGCTCCGAGTGATAAAACCAAGCAATAGGTGACAATTCTGAACGTAGATCGCATAAGGCTGTTCTCGCTTATTTCTTCGATTCGTTGAACGACGCTGGCGTCAGACCGTTTACATTGCTGTGCGGATCTGACCAGTTGATCTTCTTCGTCGGATCAAGGCCCGCGAGATACTTTTCGATCACGGTGTAGCCGTCGCCTTGAAGATCTTTGGAGGCGAGCTCCTTATCGTGAACGTCGAGACCAAACTTGTTTTTCCACGACAACGGAATGCCATCGACGTCAAGGGACGCGATCGGTTCGCCCTTGTAGTCCGGGTATCCATCGATCTGCGACATATCGGTGATGATCCCCTTGCCTGCCTGATAGCTCACATTACCGGTTTTAACTTGATTGGTAACGCGAGCGTCAACCGCGTCGCGCCGTGGTAAAGTTGCACCGACATGAGCTAAAACCAGTTCGTAGGCCTTCTCTGCCGACTGCTGGGTGATCGCCGCGGCTTCAAATGGTTTCGCTTTACGGCCTTTGGCCAGATAGAGCTCGATATCCTTCATGCGATCGCCGGTGCCAACCACGGTGGAACTCGTAAATTTAAGCGGTTTTTCCGCATCGAGCTGAACGCCGCCGTCCCAATTGTCGCGCGTTACCTTCGCATTGCCTTCGACAAAATTGTCGGCCACGTACCAAAAGCCTTCACGGTCGCCACCCTCCTTGAAATTGCGGAACGCCTCTGGCTTCGCCACGCGGTAACGAAGTTCACCTTCGGTGGCTGGACCCGGTTTGAAGTAGTTAGCGACGACATTTACCCACGACGTAGCGTCGCCGCCGTCGATCGTGCGATGAACCCAGTTGAAGAGCACATTGTTGCGAAAATCGACTTGGTCTCCCCAGCCGAGGCTTGGATTGCGACCGCTGTTGCAGGCGAAAAGGTTATGGTGAAACGACGCGAAGCGGCCGCCCCACGTACCGCCGAAGCCATGGGAGTAAGTGTTCAATCCTTCGCTTGAGATCGTCCACTGGATCGTGATGTGAACCGTCGGAAGTTTAAGGTCCTTCGTGCCATCGCCCGGGGTGTACATGTGGCGGTACATCGAAAGATTCTCGTCGAAACCCCAGCTCGCCGAAACGTGATCGAGAATGATATTGCCGATCGGATTGCCCCCAAGAGCGTCGTCGCGCTCGGATACGTCGGCCTGTCCGCGGCGGAAACGCATGTAGCGGATCACAACGTCGTGCGTGTCGACTGCCGTAGTGGCGCCAGCAATACAGACGCCGTCTCCAGGCGCTGTTTGCCCCGCAATCGTAATATACGGCGCGCGAATGTGGATCGGGCTCCGCAGCTGAATGATGCCTGCGACATTGAAAACGATGATGCGCGGACCTGCCGCTTCACACGCTTCGCGAAATGTTCCGGGCCCGCTGTCTTCTAGGCTCGTGACAACAAAGACCTTTCCTCCACGTCCACCGAAGCTATGAGCACCCGCGCCTTCAGCGCCGGGAAACGCCGGCACTGTAGCTTGCGGCAAATCGACTCCGGCCATCCCGGCGTTCGGAATGTAGGGCTTTCCTTTTGCCGTCCATTCCTTCAACTGCGGCTCAACTCGTTTCCACACTTCCTCTTCATGGACCTTCGCCGCCGCCGCAGCCTTCTTCGCTTCCTCAGTCGGAGCCGGCCAACTTTCGCGGGCACGAGCCGTGAGAGCAACCGAACCAAAGCACAGAGTAATGACCGCTAAGCAAAGAGAAGTTGGAAAGAGTATTCGTTTCATGAAATAAACAACAGTTTGATATAGCTAACGAGACGCTCCACTCATGCGCAGGTAACAATCAACGAGATTTTTCGGAACTCTTTCTCAACAACTGATCAAAAACATAGTCACCTCCCGCTTGGGTCGTGACTTCTATTTCATGAAGTCCCGATTTAAGCATACATGCCCCACCCTGCTTTGAATGCAAGGTGACCACGCTCAGTTGGCCGTCCTTCCAAGACGCATCAACTTCAAAGCCGCCACGGGCGCAAAGACCCTTGAAAGAACCGGATTCCCAGACCTTCGGAAGAGCCGGCAACACTTCGATCACCGGAAGTCCCGCGGCGTTGACCTGATGACTTTGCAATAAGAGCTCAGCGATTCCCGCGCAGCCGCCGAAGTTCCCGTCGATCTGAAACGGCCCACAGAGATCGAACAGGTTCGGCAGAGTTTTCTTGGCAAGTAATTGGTTCAACTGGCCGAAAGCGAAATCACCGTTCCCAGCTCGAGCCCAAAGCGGAATGCGCCACGCGTAACTCCAGCCGGTGCTGCCATCGCCGCGCCATTCCAAAAGCTTTTTCGCCGCCGCAAAAACTTTCTCCTTGGACGGTGTAATATCATTGCCCGGATACATCGCCCAAAGCGGTGACATATGGCGGTGATTGTTGTTGGGCCGATCAACATCCTCCATCCACTCCTGAAGTTGCCCATAACGGCCTATCAGGTCCGGCGGCAACTGGGCGCGAGCTTGAGACACTCTCCCGGCGAACTCCCGATCCAGTCCCAAGATACCAGCCGCTTCAACCGTATAGTTGAAAAGCGCACGCATCAACTGCGTGTCCATCGTCGGACCCGCGCAGAGCCCACCTTGCTCCGGCGAGAACGACGGGCTCGTCACGAGCCAGCCGTTCTTTTCATCTTTAACCAAATAATCCAGAAAAAATGCCGAAGCTCCTTTGAACAGCGGGTAAGCCTTTTCAGAGAGGAACTTTTTATCTCTGGTAAATAGATAGTGTTCCCACAGATGATGACACAGCCACGCACCACCGGTCGGCCAGACGCCATCAATGTTGTTGATCGGAGCCGTGCCGCGCCAGAGATCGGTGTTATGATGCAGCACCCAGCCACCGCAATTGTATTGAACTTTCGCTGTCCGGGCGCCGCTGATCGCTACATCCGCCGTGAGATCGAAAAGCGGTTCATGGCATTCGGAAAGGTTCGTCACTTCCGCAGGCCAGTAGTTCATCTCAACGTTGATATTGGTCGTCCACTTACTTTCCCAAGGCGGATCGAGCTTTTCGTTCCACACGCCTTGAAGATTGGCGGACTGACTACCAGGCCGGCTGCTAGCGATCAACAGGTAGCGCCCATACTGAAAATATAGCGCTGCGAGCGCCGGATCGTTTTCCAAACCGCTCGTCTTGAGATCACGCTGCCGCCGATCCGTCGATCGATCCGCTGCCGCAGAACGGCCGAGGTTCACCGCTACCCGACCAAACAGCTTGGTATAATCGGCCAAGTGCTCCTCGAATAGTTCAAGGTAGCTTTTCGTCGCAACCGCAGTGAGACGCTTGGAACAAAGCTCCGCGGGATCCGCCGAAATATCGCGGAAATTTTTGAAACTGGTCGCCGCTACCAAAACCATGGTGACGCTATCCGCGTTCTGGATCGAAAGGCCCTCTGCACCCGCTGTCGTGCTGCCTCCTTCGGTGTTCACTTTCAGACGCGCTTCGAATCGGACGCCGCCCTCCTCAACGATGCCCGATATCGTGCTCACCCTGTCAGCAGGGTTTTCCGCCTTTGCGGATTTATGAGGCGAACTCAACTTCGCAGAAAAGGAGATCGCACCTTTTTTATCCGCCGTGATCCGCACAACAATCGCGCGCGCCGGATAGCTCGCAAAAACTTCTCGGCAGAACCAAACGTCTCCCACGCGGTACCTGGTCCGGACGATAGCCGTGCCAAGATCCAATTCCCGTCGGTAGTCCACCGCGGCTTCATGCCCGAGGAAGGTGAGCCAAATGTCTCCAAAAGCCTGATACGCCTTTTGACGCAAAGGAACACTCAGGAAATGGCCTTTCACCAATTTCGCAGCAGCGGCTTCATCGCCAGCGGCGACAAGACGACGGATTTCTGGCAAATAGGTGTACGCGTCGGCGCGTGCATAATCGTGAGGTTTGCCCGTCCAGAGCGTGTCCTCGTTAAATTGAATGCGCTCCGCCTGGGTGCCGCCGAACACCATCGCCCCCATATAACCGTTCCCAAGTGGCAAGGCTTCCTCCCATTTAGCCGCGGGCTTTTCGTACCAAAGAACCAGATCGCTGGCGGGTGCAGCATTTTCCGGGGAAGCCCGCAAAGCGCAGGACGCGCCAGCGACCATTACGCTGATGAGTGCAAACCGTAAGCGTGGCATAAAACTCATTTCACAAGAGGGATTTCGTTGAGGTAGTTTTCCAACTGAGTGTAACCGCCAGCGCCGACTTGCGCTGCATCGGTGGCATTCTTTGGATCTAACCCATGTTTCGTTTCCCATGCATCAGGAATACCGTCGTGGTCGCTGTCGGGAGGAGCGTCGCCACCCTTCATCTGCGGGTAACCACCGACATCGCGTTGCGAATCTATAATACCAGGCAGCCCCGTTTTGCTCCCGCGCACCGTGAAGCCGCGCTTGCGAACATCGTTGATCACACGCTCGTCGACCGAATCGTATTTCGGGTAATTAGCACCGACGTTCGCGACAACACTCTGGTAAGCCTGCTCAGCGGGTTGTGTTGTGACATAAGGTTCACAGAACGGCTTCTGCAGGCGAATCAGCTGCAACACCTGCTCCGGAGACATTTTGAGCTCGCGCAGGGGCTTCTCCTGCAGAACCACGCCGCCTTTGGACCAATTATCCGCGTCGTACTGCGGTTTTCCCTCCATCTTGTTGGCATCGACAAAATACTGTTGCGGATCTTTCGCGGTGCCAAAATCAGGCTCCAGCAGGTGAAACACCTTACTCGCACTGCCGGGAATGTAGTAGTTACCGACCAAGTTCAGTGCCTTTACTCCGCCGTCATTGGTTCTGTGGCTCCAGTTATAGACCACGTTGTTACGAATATCGAGCCACCCGGAGAACAGCCCTCGCCGGTCCAAACCGCCGGCCAGACTCCAGTTTCTTCCCGCACAATTTGCGATCAAGTTGTGATGAAAACTCCCCACGTCACCGGAGATGCTGCCGGCAAAGCTGTGTCCTTTGCCGGTGCCCACATAGTGGGAATGCACCGACATGTTCAGCGCTTCCGCGACAATGGACCGCTGCAAAGTGAAATTCTTCCCGCCGCGCGAACTAAAACCTTCGTCAATCGACCAAGCGATCGAGCAGTGATCCATAATCGCATGGTCGGTCGAGGCTCCCATACCGGAGCCATCCATCGTTTCACCCGAGCGATCGCCAATGCGGATTCGCATATAACGAATGATGACGTCGTGAACGCCGTAACAGCCTAGCGTGTACCCGTGAACAGCGATCCCGTCGCCAGGAGCAGTTTGACCGGCAATCGTAATATACGGATTTCGGATCACGATCTTCGACTTGAGGTTGATCACGCCGCCGACTCGAAAGACCACGGTGCGGGGACCTTCGGCTTCCACCGCTTCACGCAGGGAACCCGGACCGCTGTCATTCAAATTTGTTACTTCGATTACACGCCCACCACGCCCACCAATCGCGAAACGGCCATAACCTTCTGCTCCCGGGAATGCCAGATGCCTTGGACGGAACATCCAAACATCACCTTTTGTGACGTTTTTAGCCGCATCGATTTCATCCACACGCCAAAACCAGTCCTGCATGCAATTTGGGGCCACTTCTGCCGTATCGAAAGAGGCCTGAGCGAAGAGGCCCCGGCATTCCGGCGATTCCGGTGTCGCGTTCGCGACAGCTTCTGCACTCGCACCAAAGTAAACTCTGTGAGCCGTGGCATTTTTTGCAGGCCGCCACCTGAGGATCACGTTTTCAGAAGCATGCTGGTCGCCGTTGGCTGGAAAAGGTCTGCGCGCCTGCAAATCAGGATTCGTCACGTCGAGTGCAAAGCCGTTGAGCACGATATTATTGATCTCACCCGAACCATCGGGAACGAACGCGATCACAACGTCTCTTCCCTGCTGTGCGTCAAATTCCACATACGTGGACGCCGCGTCTTCGTCATTTTCGACCCGCGAAGTAGGTTGGACTTGATGGATCTTTTCCGCGCCATCTACGAACACCTTGAAAGAACTAATTTTTTTCGCGGCCACCGTGTTGTGCCACGTTAACAACGCATGCCGCCCCGCCGACAACCCGCTGAGCACCACTTCCAGAGAACCGTTTTTGTCGCCGTCCTTCACCGTGACACCATCGCTCGCGACAGTCGCGCCTGTATCGTACCCACCCTTCCACATGAACGGCACCAAGCCATTCCCCCCAGAACGGCCCGGGCGCAACGTGACCGTGATCTCTCCAAACTTCTTGGACACTTGAGTCCCCTCTTGCACACTCCAGTTCGCGTAGCCTTCGGTAAGAACGTCCTTCCGGTCCGTTGCAGGATTAATGTCGACGGTCAATGATGCACAAAGGTCCGCCGCGAAAAGAAAGCATGTAGCCAAGAATAAACCGTAGGTCTTCATTCTCATGGATAATATTAAGGCGATCTGCCTTGTGACGTGCCCAGCGACAGGCTGTTACGAGTTAAGTTAAATATGCACGAATTGCCGAAACCCACCTTCGGTCCCTGGCTTCAGTGAATCAGAGCGAAAGCCGTTCAGCTCATTCGGCAAATTGTTGTAGATACTTGCGCGCTTCTTCGTTCTGCGGATCGAGTTTACACGCGGATTGGAATTGCCGGACAGCCTCCATGCGCCTCCCCAGCGCAAGCAACGACTCGCCCTTTCTCAGATAGTATTCTGCATTCGAAGGCTCGATCGAAATAGCCGTTTCATAGTGCTCGATCGCCTCGCGATGCCGACCGGAACCAGCCAAGGCCATAGCGAAGTGGAAATGCGCCGGCGCAAATTTCGGAGCCAACTGAACAGCACGCTCAAATGCCTTCAAGGCTTCATCGCCACGCCCTGAGGCAGCCTGCGCATAACCAAGACGGTCGTAGACTTCCGCATCTTCAGGACTTAACGATACCGCTTCCTTATATTGCGCGACAGCCTCGTTTAAGCGGCCTACGCGGGCGAGCAAATCCCCGTAAGTACGGCGAATATCACCAATATTCGGCCTGAGTTGGATCACGATCGCATAGTGCGAAATCGCCTCATCGAGTTGCCCCATTTCGTTAAGATGCGCCGATAGCCCCGCATGCAACTCAGCTGAGTCCGGCTTCAATTTTAGAATACGTTTATATATACCAATGGTATTCTCATCAGCCGGCATTTCCAACAGGATATCGGCAAGACTCTCTTCCACCTTCGATAGATCCGGCTGCAAAGAGAGCGCCTTTTCGAACGCAGCCAGAGATTCGGGCATCTTGCGCTGCGCCAAATACGCCTGCGCGAGATTACGATACACGAGAGCTTCGTTCGGACTTAGTCGAAGCGCCGTTTTGTAAAAAATTATGGCCTCGTCCAGCCTCCCCGCTACTCCCATTGCAAGGCCGATATTATTATAGGTTCTTGCTCGGCTCGAATCGACTGCCAGCGCTGCACGATATTGCTCCAGCGCTTTTTCCGCCTCCCTCTGAGCCAAATAGACGTCCCCCAAATCGAGCCGGGTGAGTACCTGGCTGGGATTTAGCGCGAGCGCCGCGAGATATAGCGTGATAGCCCGCGCAGTATCGCCGGTCTTCTCAGATGCATATCCCAAGTTATGTAATATTTCCGGGTTATTCGGATCGAGGATCAGCGCCTTTTCATACCATTTTATCGCTTCACTTAACGATTCCTCTGCCTTGTAGGTGTTGCCCAAATTGTTATAGGCGGCGGCGTATTCAGGTTTCAGCTCGATCGCATTAATAAATCGGGCTCTAGCTTCTGTGATTTTACCGGCTTCGAGAAGAACACTACCCAGATTGTTATGCGCGCGAGGGTTTTCAGGAAATTTCCGAACAATATCCGCCCAGAAGCGCTGCTCGGTTCGATAGACCTCGTTCTGCGATATCGTTAACCCAGTAAACAACGCAGAAATCGCCAAGGACGCTATCCACACCTTCTTTCCCGCAACGCGCTGCAGAGCGAATACACCGCCCGTCAATACAAACGCCAGCGGTAAATACATGCGGTGTTCGGCAATCGTCTGTGTAATTAACGGGATGAAGCTCGAACTCGGCGCCAAAATAATAAAAAAACCTGCGCCGAAAAAACCCAGAGCCGGGCGCCATACCAGCGACCACACTGTGCCTACAAGCAGAAGCAAAACCAATACGGCCTGCCACAACACCTCCTGCGGCCCCTTCACCAAGTAAGTGCCGTAATCCGCGATCAAAGGATGAGGCCAGAACGACAGTTTCAAATAGAGGACCAGCGCCTTACATTGCGTCAGCAGGTAAGTCCAAACCAAGCCCTTGTCCGACACGATAGCAGCTCCGCCACGATCCGCACCGCCTTGGACCACCAGCACGATTAGCACAGCCCACGTTGCGCAGAGTGACAAATACAACGTTTTCCGACTTCTCCACGCGTTAGCAAAAGAACCCGCGATAAACGTACGATCATACAAGAAAAGGATAACGGGAGCCGTCGCCATCACCTCTTTGCTACCCATCCCGAAGATGCACATGACAACCGTAAAGGCGAACCATCCTTTAGAAGTCGGCTTTTCTATATACCGCACTAAACCATACCAAGTGAGTAGGAAGAAAAAACCCATGAGCGACTCAGTGCGTTGAATCACAAAGGTCACCGACTCCGTCAGCAAGGGATGCACAGCCCAAAGCAACGAAATGGAGAACGCAGGTAACAGATTGGGCTGGATACTTCCGCTGGGCTGTAGCTTCGCGCCCGGCAAACGAGTCCAAATATTCAGCGTACGACGAATAACACCAAACAACGCTAAAGCTGAACCGAGATGAATTAGTATATTAACTACGTGATACCCAACTGGGTTCAGTCCCCCGAGTTTGTAGTTAAGCGCCAGCGACAAATTTATTATCGGACGACTATTGAGGGCCGTATTCTTTGTAGGAAAAAAGAGAGCCTTAAGATCAGATAGGTTTTTGAAGCTCGGATTTTCTACGATCGAACCATGGTCATCGAACACGAAGGATCCACCGAAGCTGTTGTGATACGCTACGAGGATAGCTGCTATAATGGCACCGCACGCCAAAAGTGCCTGGAATGGTGTCTGGGCACGCATGGAGGTCATTGGCTGCATTTAAATAGGAATCCCGAATGTGATCGCCGTGTCCAGCCGTTCGATCGGCTAAATGTGAACAGAACCTAGATGTTTTATTAGCAAGCGGGGCACTGCTTCGTCCATCTGTGACGTGTGAAATCGCCCACTGATGCGCATCTATGTTTTGCAGCGGTCCTCACGCAAAAAGCCCGATTGGCTTCGTGCCAACCGGGCTGCGATACTATAAATAATATTCTGGTTTAGAACGAACCCTTGATACCGGCGGTGCAAGAAATACCAAACTTCTTGCGGCTGGCCGGGCTTGCATAGTCCGGATACAGTCCCAGATCATCGTGGAAGTGTTCATCACGCCCCTTATTGGTGATGTCACGACCATACACGAAGATGGAATATTTCTCGGTGAGCTGATAACTCATGCTTAGATCTACACGCGTTTCAGCATCTTCATAGCGCCGGAGGAAGTTGGTTACTCCTCCGCTCAGAGCTGTGATATCTGCGCGGCTTTTCTCGTTCTGATTGCGATAGGTCATCTTCGTCGTCAACGAGAACCGATTGTACGAGAAGTTGATGCCACCACCGGCAAAACGGTCAGCCGATTTAGGTACTGACGACTGATTAATAGTGGTGGTGGTGTATGTACCGGTCGTTGAATTATACGTGACCAGAGGTTCGGGAGTAGTTGGATTTGCGAGGTTTTTCTTAGTGAAGCTGGCAAACGCTGTGAGGCGTTTACCCCAAGTACCCAGGAAGCCAAAGTTCTGATTCAGCTCTAGTTCGTAGCCAGATGTCTTTTGTGTTCCGCTACCATTGACGGTCGTTTTTAGGCGCCACGCATTCCAGCTGTCGTTTTCATCCGGGCTGATACCCAGCGAATCCAAAATGGAATTAAACGTCTGTGGGCTGGTGTTCCTATAAACGTAATAGTCCTGCTGAAAGTCTTTCACTGTCTTCGTATAATAAGACACCGAAAGCTTGCCGCCCGTTTTTGTGTAATAAGCCAGGCCAAAATCCCAATTGGTGGAATCCCACGGGCGGAGATTGGGATTCGCCACTTGAATGGTACCTTTCGAGTTATCCGCGGCGTTACCGTCGACATTAGTCTCTTCGCTGATCGTGTAATTGCTGCCACCGGTGATCAGTCCGTTGACACCATCTTCCAGGGAGATTTGTCCGAAAGAACGCGAGTAAGCAACGCGCGCGACGAGCTGATCTGTGATATCGTAGGCAGTGCTGATAGTGTAAGAAGGATCCCCATTGACCTTCGCAGATACGCGCTGTTTTTGCTGCTGCTGCATGATTTTGCCTTCCAGCATGCCTGACGTGATGACATGATCCGGGAACGACACGCCTTGAGAGGTCAGCGTATTCCGTAGCGCGAGACCGGCCGCGGTGTTCGCGAAAAGTACGCCGTTGGTTTGGTCGAATCGAACGCCTGTCGTATAGGTGGAGTCGCGCCAAATCGTGCCGTCGGAGTTTTTAACGAAATTCCACGAACTGCTCTGTCTAGGGCCAAATCCACTACGTTTATTCGTTTCTTGACGAAGACCTGCCACAAAGTTGAGCCGGTTCTTGAGGGCTTTACCTTCAAACTGAGCATACCAAGCATCACGGGTTTCAACGATATCTTTATTCTGCCCAGCTTGAGATCCGTAGTTGTTGACAGCCGCCGCTTCCACAGTGCCGACTGTGTTAGAGGTAGGGCTTGTGCGGGTAGCATTAAAACCGGGCACCAATGATTGCCAGCCGGCTAGATCGCCTGCGAAAACAGCGTTGGTATCAACAAACGCCTGATTGGTTAGGCCCCAAGCGTAGAATTTATAAGGGTCAACCCATTCTTGAGGAGCCAGTCCCCAGCCCGGGCTCACCTTATAGATATCGTCTCTAAAGGCAGCAGGACGGAAATTGGTGCTGCCGTTGAACGCACGATAAAAGTTTGTACCACGACCCCATTTTTCTTTTTCCGATCGGTCTCGACGAACACCGGCTTTCAAGGCCAACTGATAGTACGTTCCCGAACCAGGCAAAAAGTCCAAATCGCGCTTTACGTCGAATTTCATCAAATCGACGACGTCACGAGAATAGGCTTCACCCGACTTAGCCTTCATATCTACGTTACCGGTCCAGTTGTCCAAGTTGGTGTAGTCAATGTCAGCCGTATCAGCAGTATTTCGAGCAGTAAACTTAACAGGAACCGCATCGGCGAAGTAATCGAACCGAGCGCTCCCCAAGCCACCCATGTTCAGACCGTCGACGCCCGAGAAATGGCCGTTCTTTTCGTCATCGTAACGGCTGTCGGAACGTGATCGGGAACCAGCCAAGCTTACATCCCAAGGGCCGCGCTGATAGTTCCAAATCAAAGAGAGGCTCTTCGTCAGAGCGTGCTTGTCGCGATCGGTGACGCCTTGGCTAATTTGATTTTGTGCGGTGCCACCGATCGTGTAGTAGCTACCCCACCTCGTGGGCCGGCCGGCAGCCACAGTATTGCTGGTCTGCAGACGGAAATCCAACTGCCGCGAGGACTCGACAGAGTCAACTGTGCTTACTTGGAAATTGACCGCTACCGTGCTGCCCGGGAACGGACGCAGGTCGACTTTGATATTTCCCGAATAGCGCTCCGTAATGGACGACGTGTCGTTTACCTTAACACGTTGTAGATACGGCTGGCTAATGGAAACCTCCGCACCACCATTGTCCGCATTAAAGACTCGATTGCTCGTACTGGGGCTTTGAGAGATCCACGTTGGGTCGATCTTATAGTTCGGGTTCCATTGCTTTTCGTAAGCTCCCGTTACAGAGAAACCGATTTTGCTGTTGATGGGAACAGCCACGGTAAAGTCGCCCGAGGGAGTAATTTTGTAGGTTTTCTTATTTGCTGGACCCGGCGTTTTGTTCGTGGTGAGGGCTTCGGAATTGCCTTCAAAGAATACTCGAAAGTCAAAGACGGGGCGGGAATATTCAAACGCGCTTTTTGTAACGAGATTAACCTGACCGCCAATCGAGTTCGCAGGCATATCGGGCGTCGGAACCTTAATGAGTTCAACGCGAGACGCGTTGTTAATCGACATCATATCAAGACCAATCTGGCGCGTCATGCTGCCCGGATAAGCATTTGAAACGGGCATGCCGTCGATCGTGATACTGGTGTCGGCCGAGTCGAAACCGCGGACCGACACGCCCGTGGCTTCATTCTCGTTATAGCCGTTCTGGGATCCACCGTAGGATCCGTACGAAACGAGAACGCCAGGCATGAACTTGACGAACTCACCCACGTTGCCGCCAGGTATATCGCCGAAAGCGTCTGCTGCGACGACGTTCTTCATCACGGGAGAGCGACGCTCTTCGTTAACTGCAATTTCCGCGGCATTCTTGAACCGCTCCTGAGAAACAACGTATTGATCAAGAACGATGGTTCCGTCTTCCGTAACGGTCTTGGCTTGGTTCAAGCCAATGTCTTGGCTAACGGATTTTCCAGCGATCACCGTCACCTCTACTGACTTAGGCTCCTGGCCGGCGAACGTCGCGGTGACAGTGACCTTGCCAACCGGAACATTATACAATTCGAACTCACCAAAGTCATTGGTGAGGGTCTCTATATTGGTGCCGCTCACCCGAACCAATGCCTTGCTGAGGTAGCGACCGTTGCTCAAATTGAGCACACGACCATCGATCGTGCCGGTCTCAGCCGCACGGGCTAACTGGGTGGTTAAACCAAGGATTATCGCCATGCATAGCAGCAGGGCACTACGGAGGAAACCACTTGCTTGAGGCAGGCAGCGAGTAGTTCGGGGATTTTGGTGGCTCATATTGGATTGGTGTTTGGTGGAGGGAATAGTTTCGCTCGCAGGCGCACCATAACCGGGGCGTGCGAGTCGGATACTTTTTCTTTGGGGGGGAACGGAGGGCGGGGCTCTAACAGGTAGTAAGAAGTCTGGACTTGATAATATACCTACGTTTTGCGGGATTCTCCCGGGTTTATACTGGAAAGCTCCAGTATCCTAAGGTCGATCAGGGTAACTTCTGCCCGATTTTCGCAAGTTCTTAATAATACGGCTCGGCCCGTAAGTCCTGATAGGCCGCCTCTAGACCAGCAGCATTCCTAATTTTCTCGGCTACTTGGGGGCCGTTGTTTTCCCAAACGTTCCCCGGGCCGTTCGCGTTTTGAAGAAACTTCGGTTCAGGGCACCAGTTGTCACGCACGGTAATAAACGACGAGCCTTCATCTGTATAGAGATAAAACCAATGGTCGGGTCGGTCCACGTAGGGGCTCATCTTGATTTCAGAGATCACGTTTTCGCTCACGACTGTGCCGGGCTGAGCCGAAAGCGTGTAGATCGCCGCGTCATCACACATCCGGGTGCAAACCCGATCAAAGCGGTTTGCGTGGACCAAATTGTGACGCATCACGTTGGGCGTGCGCGTCCATCCCCAGCCGACGCTTACACCCATATATGACGTGTCGGAAATCTCGTTGTGAACGATGCTAGTATCTCGCACGTAGCCGGCCATGATGGCCACGCCGCCCCAATCTTCGTTCGCAGCGTCGTTGATGAAGTTGTTCGAAACACGCAGCCGCGCACAAATTTCACGCTCATCTTGTGGGCTATAGGGAAGATGACTCTCGATACCGCCGCCCTGAAAGGAGCCTATCTGGATGGCATTGTTACCGATGTCGCGAAAAAGGCAGCCCTCTACGACGTTGTCCTGCGTACCGGATACAAAATCGAGACCTGACATGGCCATGTGCTCGAAACGACAACGCTCAAAACGGATTTCCTGCGCGCCACTCACAACAACGCCTGCGGCAGGACGGCCTGTCCAAGTTTGGTTGTCGAGGCTGCGCCAGTCCGGTGTGCCTTTCGGCTTCAGCTTGTAGGCTTCTGTAATATAGAAGCCCGCCTGCAACGGAACGTGTCCCGCGAACGAAGGCCGCAACCACGTGGTGTTTTGAAACGCGATTCCGCGAAACTGGACGTGGTGCACGGGCCGGTCCAACGTGCCTGCAATCTCCACAAGCGACTCCAGCGCGGGCGCGATCACAGGAACTTGAGCCAATTCCTCTCCCTCACGCGGCCAATAGTAAACACGGCCTGCTTTCTGATCGAGGTACCACTCGCCGGGCTCGTCCAGAAATTCGAGCGCATTCACGAGAAAGAACGCCCCGCTGCCACCTTCATTTTTCAAGATTGGTTGCGGCCAGGGATGCTCGAATTCGATCCGGCTTTCCGGCTGGTGAAAGGAAACTAAAGTCTGCTCTCCTTCGGTGCGCACCGAACGCAAACGCAGAAAGGCCACTGCCCATTGCTGCGCGATAACCATTTCCACACCTTCCATTTTCGGCAGCCCTGGGGCCAGAGAAGCTTGAATTCCAGCGACTTCTTTCTCTCGGTCCCATGAGAGTAGATGGTCCATCGTGCTCCCGTTCGGAGTACGAGCGCGAATCGCCTTCCGATTTCCGACCCAAAGCTGACGAAACTCCAAAGCGCGGCCGTTAAACACCGGCACGGGCGCACTCCAAACTTTTCCCGCTGCGCTCGCCGGCAATTTTTCGATGGATGCTTCGAGCCGCCAGCCGGCGATCGGAACTCCGCCGCGGAGGACGGGCCTTTCACCCGATGCGGCTTCGATCGTGGTCGGGCTTGCGGCTGTTCCGGAATCTTCCGGCCTGACAATCAACGGCTGATCTAACCAATAGCTACCGCCTCGCAAAATGATTCGCACTCCGCCTTCGGGTGCGGACGGCGACAAGCGACGTAGTTCACGTGCCTTCCGCAGCGCAGCAAACGCCGTCGCCAAGGGGCTTTCTTGCGTTCCGACGTTCGTGTCCCTCCCGTCCGGGGAAACCCAAAACTCCGCGGCGGGCACCGGCGCGGCAAATATCGAAAGCAAAACCACGGAAAACAAACACAGATTTTTCTTCGCTGAAAAACGAACGAGTGGCATGGGAAAGGGTTTACGATAAACTAATCAAAAGGGGTAATTCGGCTATTCCGCCAGCTCGTGTCGCAGGCGATATTCCCGAGGAGAACATCCGCAGGCACGGCGGAACGCTTCGTTGAAGCGACTGATCGAGTTGAACCCGGAGTTGAACGCAATATCGACGATTTTCCGGTCAGTCGTCGCCAGCAAGCGTTGCGCGTGCGAGATGCGGTGGTGCGTTAGGTAGTCGATCAACGTTGTGCCGAACGTCTTCTTAAAAAGGCTCATCGCGTAGTTGGGGTGCAAGCCCACTTCCGCGCCGATTTGGTCGACAGTGAGCGATTCAGTGTACCGCTGCGCGACCAGGCAGGCCATTTGCTCAACTTTGTTGAGACCGCCGTCATGCAAAGCCACCGCGCGGGCTTTTGGTTTCTGTACGAGCGCCGGCCGCACCGTCTGCGGTTGTTTGAGCGCCATGCGTTTCAGCCGCGCTTCCATTTCAAGCATCACGACCTGCGCCATCTCCTTCCGCTTTTGCCGCAAATCATCTTCCCATTGGTTAAAGAGGGCAGTGTCCAAATTGTGTTTCTCGGTCGTGGGCTCGCTCAAAAGCTCACCACGAAGCAATGGTTGCACGAAGATGTCGGGCAGTTGGAACTGCAAAAACCACGCAAACGGGATCGTGGCGACGTAGTACTCGGTCTTCGTTCCAAATTCCAAAATCTGATGCGGGATAGCCGCCCAGAAAACGGATAAACGGCCCGCCTCCACTTGTATTTTCCGGCCGCCCAAAAGGTAGGTAACCCAGCCTGAATCAAGCAGGTTAAGCTCCACCTCATTGTGGTGGTCGGGGCGTCTCATCGGGGACGGCATCCAGCGCACACAGGTCAAACCATACGGTGCAAAGTCGGGACGATTGGGGTCAAAAGATACCATAGCTACCTTAGAATACCGGAATAAAGCGCCGTAAATTGAGAGGAAATGCGTAAAAAGTCACACTATATTTGGCGCTTCCCCAACTTCTTTGGGCCCCACCCACCCGCACCATGCGTTCCACCCAATTCTCAATCGGCGTCATATTTGGCAACCGCGACTTCTTTCCGGACCACCTTGTCACGGAGGCTCGCGCCGATATAGCCAAATTATTTTCGGAGCTCGGCGTAAAAGCCGTCATGCTCGGCACCGAAGACTCAAAACTCGGCGGTGTGGAAACACACGCTGAAGCGCGCAAATGCGCAGACTTGTTTCGCAAGCACCGCGAAGAGATCGCCGGCGTGCTCGTCTGTCTTCCAAATTTCGGAGACGAAAAAGGCGTTGCCGATACGCTGAAGCTTTCGGGCATCAAAGTGCCCGTGCTCGTCCAGGGTTATCCCGACGATCTTGACCGCCTCGACGTGGTGCGCCGGCGCGATGCGTTCTGCGGGAAAATTTCCGTCTGCAATAATCTCCGTCAGGCCGGCATCCCCTACTCGCTCACGACCAAGCACGTCGTCCGGCCGAGTGACGCGAGCTTCCGCGCAGACTTCCGAAAATTCCTTGGTGTTTGTCGCGTGGTTCGTGGTTTGCAAAACGTGCGCCTCGGCGCCGTCGGCGCGCGTCCAGGCGCGTTCAACACCGTACGTTACAGCGAGAAAATTCTCGAGAAAAACGGCATCAGCGTCACCACACTCGACCTTTCTGAAGTGCTCGGCCAGGCGGGCAAACTCGAAGCCACGCACAAGCGCGTCGTCGCAAAGGTCGACGAGATTCGGGCTTACGCCAACGCCACCGCGGTTCCCCCGGCCAAGCTCACGCAGATGGCCCGCCTCGGCGTGGTGCTCGACGACTTTGTCGCCGCTCAACAACTAGATGCCACGGCCATTCAATGCTGGACCTCGCTGCAAGCCAACCACGGTTGCAACGTCTGCACGAGCATGAGCATGATGAGCGAAGCGATGCTGCCCAGCGCCTGCGAAGTCGATGTCACCGGCGTGCTCACGATGTACGTGATGCAGCTCGCCTCGAATACGCCCTCCGCGCTGGTCGATTGGAACAACAACTACGGCACCGACGACAACAAGTGCGTGCTGTTCCACTGCGGCAACTGGGCGAAATCTTTCTTGCCCGACGTGAAGATTCTCAATGCGCCGATTCTCGGCTCGACTCTCGGCGTCGAAAACACCTGGGGCGCGCTCGACGGCCGCACCACGGCCGCTCCGCTCACTTATGGTCGCATCACGACCGACGACTGTGCCGGTGTCATGCGCGCATACGTCGGTGAGGGTCAACTCACCAATGACGAACTAAAGACTTTCGGCAATCGCGCCGTCGCTCACGTGCCGAAACTGCAAAAATTGATGCACCATGTGTGTCGCGAAGGTTTCGAACACCACGTCGTCATGAACGCATCGCACACGGCCGACATCCTCGCCGAAACCTTCCAGACTTACCTTGGTTGGGAAACGTATTATCACGAAGCTCCCGACGCTTGATGAATAAGGAGCGGCTTCATGCCGTCACACATCCTACTCGCCACCCGCTTCTCACTGCTCGCTACTTTCTTCATGCTGAACGACCAGCATCTCGCCCTCAAATCGCTCCGCTACCGGCGCAAGATCATTGAGATCATCAAGCACGCCGGCGCCGGCCACACCGGAGGCGACCTTTCGTGCACGGATATCCTGAACGTATTATACAATCGGATACTCCGTGTCTCGCCGGCCACGTTTACGGATCCCCAGCGGGACCGTTACGTGCAGAGCAAGGGACATTGCGCCGAGGCGTTGTTCGCCGTTCTCGCCGACAAGGGGTTTTTCCCAGATGCCGACCTGTTCACCATGTGCCAATACCAGTCGCACTACGTCGGACACCCGACGCGGCACATCGCGGGCGTCGAGCAAAACACCGGTGGCCTCGGCCACGGTTTGCCGATGTGTGTCGGTATGGCTATTGCAGGAAAACTGGATAATGCCGACTACCGCGTCTTCACGCTGATGGGCGACGGCGAACTCGCCGAAGGTTCGAATTGGGAAGCCGCGATGGCCGCGGCACATTATAAACTCAAGAATCTCACCGCAATCGTCGACTGTAACACGCTGCAAATCTCCGGCCGCACGCACGAGGTCATGAACAACGAGCCGCTCGCGGAAAAGTTCGCGGCATTCGGCTGGGCCGTTCGCACGATCGACGGACACAGCATCCCGGAACTGACCGCCGCCCTTCAAGAACCGCTTGCCAACGACAAACCATCGGTCGTGATCGCGCGCACCGTGAAGGGCAAAGGGGTTCGCTTTATGGAAGATGTTGCCAAGTGGCACCACGGCGTTCCGACCGATGAAGAGTACACAACCGCGCTGGCAGAACTCGACATGGCGATCGCGCGGCTGGAAGGAGTCGCCAAATGAGTGCTCCATCGCCTTCGATGTACAGCCCCGCTGCCAAAAAGATGGCGGAGAAACTCGGCCTCAAAATGGGCCGCGCGAACCTCGACGAATTTGCTGCCACGCTGCAAAAACTCGCCGAAGGGAATCGCAACGTGCTCGCCGTCACCAGCGATTCGCGCGGTTCCGGCAAGCTGGCACCTTACGGCAAGGCATTGCCGAACCAGATCGTTGAGGTAGGCATCGCCGAACAGAATCTCGTCGGCGTCGCCGCTGGCCTGGCGTCATGCGGTAAAACGACCTTTGCCGTTTCGCCCGCCTGCTTTTTGACCGCACGCTCGCTTGAGCAGATCAAAAACGACGTCGCCTACTCCGACAATCCCGTGACACTCGTCGGCATCAGCGCAGGCGTGAGTTACGGCGCGCTCGGTTCGACCCATCATTCGCTGCACGACTTCGCCGTACTACGCGCGATCAATAACCTTCTGGTGGTCGCTCCGGCCGACAATTTCGAAGCGCGCGAAGCCGTCAAAGCCGCCGCTGCAGCGAAACGGCCGGTTTATCTCCGCTTCGGCAAGGCGCCGCTCTACGATTTACCCGCTGCCCAACCGTTTGCTTTCGGCAAAGCTCGTGTGCTGCACGAAGGCATGGACGTCGCATTTATCGCTACCGGGGAAACCGTCGTTCACGCGTTGCTCGCCGCCGCCTTTCTCGAAGAAACCGCTCACCGGCGTTGCCGCGTGATCAGCATGCCGACGGTAAAACCTTTGGACAACGAAGCCGTGCTCCAGGCGGCTCGCGATTGCGAAGCGGTCATCACTGTCGAAGAGCACATGGTGAACGGCGGTCTCGGCGAAGCCGTTGCCAGCGTCCTCGCTCAATCCGGTGTGCCATTGAACTTCCGTATTGTCGGTATCCCCGACGAATACACCGTCACCGGCAGCCAAGCCGACATCTTCCGCCACTACGGTCTTTCCATGGAAGGTCTCGCCGACACCGCCCTAAAATTGCTCCGCCGCTGAGGTGGGAGTCTCAAGAAAAAGGTTATGCCCCTCGTTCTAGCGGTTGACCAAAGTACCTCCGCCACGAAGACATTGCTCTTCGACGAAAACGGCCGATCCCTCGACCGCCAATCGTGCGAGCATAAACAAATTTATCCCCAGCCCGGCTGGGCGGAGCACGACGCCGAAGAAATCTGGCAAAACACCCTCGCCACTTTGCGAGCGGTCGTGAATCGCCAGCGCGCACGGCTGCAAGACATTCTTTGCCTAAGCATCACGAACCAACGTGAGACGATTGTGGTTTTTGAGCGGGGATCGGGGAAACCGCTGCACAACGCGCTTGTCTGGCAAGACCGTCGCGGAGATCCGCTTTGCGATGAACAGTCGAAATGCGGTCGTGAACCAACACTTCACGCCCGCACCGGGCTGAAACTCGACGGATACTTTTCGGGTTCGAAACTCCAATGGCTCGTCCGCAACAACCTCGCACTCGCACGCAAACTCGCCTCCGGTGAAGCGTTGATCGGCACGATCGACACGTACCTGATTTATCGCCTAACGAAT
Organism: Nibricoccus sp.; assembly: GCA_047600805.1. Taxonomy (GTDB): domain Bacteria; phylum Verrucomicrobiota; class Verrucomicrobiia; order Opitutales; family Opitutaceae; genus JADKHC01. The sequence goes on along the minus strand of JASGKG010000001.1, from coordinate 245,878 downwards.
GGCTCGGTTTTCGCCACCGATTCCACCAACGCCAGTCGCACGCTGCTGTTCGATATCGAAAAACTTCGCTGGGACGATGAACTTTGCCGGTGGTGGCAAGTTCCCTTGGCCGCGCTTCCGGAAGTTCGCGACAGCTCCGCGCACTTCGGCGAAACCACGCTTGATGGCACCTTGGAAAAGCCACTGCCGATCTGCGGCGTGATGGGCGATTCGCAAGCGTCACTTTTCGCGCAACGTTGTTATCAGCCAGGCTCGGCCAAGGTCACCTTCGGCACCGGCTCCTCAGTGTTGTTGAACATTGGGCCGAAGATGAAGCTCTCGCAAAAAGGCGTCGTCACCGCCTTGGCCTGGGTGCTTAACGGCGTGCCGACCTACGCCTTTGAGGGAATTATCATCTCGTCGGCGGCAACGCTTTCATGGCTGCGCGAACAACTCGGCCTTTTCGCGAACGTCGCCGAACTCGACCGCCTCGCGCTCGAAGTTGAGAGCAACGAAGGCGTCTACCTCGTGCCCGCTTTCTCCGGCCTCGGGCTTCCTCATTGGCAACCGGCGGCGCGCGCGGCGATCGTCGGGCTGAGTAACCAAAGCAATCGTCGCCACATTGCCCGCGCCGGCATCGAGTCGATCGCTTATCAAATTTGCGACGCGCTGAATGCCATGAAAGCCGAGGCCGGCGTGCAGCTCAAAGCGTTGCACGGCGACGGCGGCACCACGGCGAACAAGTTCCTGATGCAGTTCACAGCCGACCTCACGGGAGTTGACCTGCGCATCTCAGGCATGGCCGATTGCTCGCCTCTCGGCGCCGCTCTCGCCGGCCTGCTTGGCATGGGCGTTTTTCGGTCACTGGATGAAATCTCCGGGACGAAAACTGAGGAAACCGTTTACCAGCCGTCCGCCCAATCGGCTGACGCGCGAAATCTCTACAGCGGTTGGCAAAAGGCCGTTCGACAAGTGCTGCCACAGAGCTGATAGTATTTGTTCAGTCATGCTCCGCCCCGCTACCCTCATTGCCGCATTCTGCAGCCTGATCGTGACGGCTTGGTCGGCAAACTTACCCGAACCAACTCAGACACAGAAAGCCAAGCCGCGCGTCATCGTTTCATCCGACATCGGCGGCACGGACTTCGATGATTTCCAATCGTTCGTTCACCTTTTTGTCTACGCCGATTGCTTCGACATCGAAGGCCTCATCGCCTCACCGTGGGGAAGCGCGCGCAATCGCGTGCAAAACATCCATAAGATCATTGATGTCTACGCACAGGATTACGCGAATCTTAAAACCTACTCGCAGGACTATCCCTCACCAGAACAGCTGCACGGTTTGACAAAACAGGGCGGCACCGACTCCGCCGACATCCGCGGCTGGGGAACACCGACCGAAGGGTCGAAATGGATCATCGAATGCGCACGCCGCAATGACTCTCGACCTTTGTGGCTGCTCGTTTGGGGCGGCATCGACGACCTCGCTCAGGCGCTCCACGATGATCCGTCGATCAAACGAAATCTACGCGTCTATTTTATCGGCGGACCGAACAAAAAGTGGTCCACGACCGCCTACGACTACATTGCCCGCGAGCACGCGGATCTTTGGATCATAGAAAACAATTCGACTTATCGCGGCTGGTTCACCGGCGGCAATCAGTCGGGCGAATGGGGAAACACGGCGTTCGTGGCCACACGCGTGAAAGGCCGTGGCGCCCTCGGCAATTACTTCGCGACAATCGCCCCGCTCGTCAAGATGGGGGACACGCCCTCGATAGCCTATTTGCTCGGGCAAAACCCCGACGACCCCACCAGCGATTCTTGGGGCGGGCATTTTGTTCGGGCTTGGGAACGCCCGCGCTACACCTTCGATCGCGCTACAACGGCTGCCGACACGATCGAGACCTACGCAATTTTGGAAATTATCCTTCGCAGCTCAAGCAAAGCCGCCGACAAAACCAAAGCCGAACTGTTCGTCGATAACCAATTTTTCCCAGGATTCCTCGACGACCAAGGAGCCTGGCATTTCCTGTTTTCGCCGAAGGAACCGAAGAAATGGAAATACGTCGTAAAGAGCAACGCTCCGGGGCTCGATGGCCAATCGGGCGAATTTACTTCGGTCAATCCCGATCCTTGGCTTAGGGCCAAACCGTCGAATCATTATCCACACTGGTGGACCGATGACCCATCCCCGATCCTGAGCGAGAGTGGCGTTCAGGGGGCAAAAAGCATCAATCGCTGGCGCGAAAACTTCCTGCGCGATTTCGCCGCTCGCATGCTTCGTTGCCAGGTACCCGCAAAGAGCTCTGCCAAACACTAATCATGCGCGCGTCCACTTTCTCCCTCGTTCTCCTTTCCACGTTCTCGACCGCTTGGGGCGGCGAAAAAGCGCTGATCAATACCACGCGCTCGCCCCATGCGAAAATGTACATGGTCGACCTCGCCGACGTGAAATGGAATGGCGGCCTGTGGGGCGAACGTTTTGAGGTTTGCCGCACAACGATGGTTCCCCATCTCTGGGAAATCCTCAGCAGCCCGAAGGACAGCCACGCTTGGGACAACTTCCTCATGGCCGCTGGCCTCGGCGAAGGTCGCGGCGACGGCAAGCCCCACGGCCCTCCGTTTAACGACGGCGATTTTTTGAAGTGGCTCGAGGCTCTCGCACAGGTTTACGCCGTCACGAAAGATCCAGCCATCGACGCGCAGATGGATAAAATTATCGCAGTGATCGCGAAGGCCCAGCGCGAAGACGGCTACCTGCACACGCATAAAATCATTCCCCAACGCCGTGGCGAAGCCGGTGCGGCCGCCAAGGAGTTCGAGGACCGCGAACATTTTGAAACCTACAATATGGGCCACCTCATCACCACGGCCTGTATTCATTATCGTATTACCGGTAAAACCACTCTGCTCGATTGCGCCCGCAAGGCCGCCGACTACATCGAGCGCCTTTGCAAAAACGTTCCCGGCGACCTCGCCCGCAACGCCATCTGCCCTTCGCACTACATGGCGGTGGTCGAACTTTATCGCACCACTCGCGAACCTCGCTACCTCAAGCTCGCCAAGCAGCTGATTGAAATCCGCAGCCTCGTGAGCGGCAAAGAAGGTTCGGATCACAACCAGGATCGTACGCCTTTCCGCGAGACTTTCGAGGCTGTAGGGCACGCGGTGCGCGCGAACTACCTCTACGCCGGAGTCGCCGATCTCGTCACCGAAGACGGCGACGCAACACTTCTCAAGCCGCTCGACGCGCTCGGCCACGATGTCGCCGAGCAAAAGCTCTACGTCACCGGCATGACCGGCGCGCTCTATGACGGCGCTTCGCCCGACGGAGCCGAAAACAAGCTCTACGCCCAAATCAAGCCGGTGCACCAGGCCTACGGCCGCGATTACCAGTTGCCCAACCTGACGGCCTACAACGAAACCTGCGCGACCATCGGCTACGCTATGTGGACCTGGCGCATGTTCGAACTCACCGGCGAAGCGCGCTACGCCGATCTTTTCGAGCAATCGCTGTACAACGGCGTGCTGCCCGGTATCAGCCTCGACGGGAAGTTCTACTTTTACGTCAACCCGCTCCGTAAATCTGCCGACTTCAAATGGCCGATGCGCTGGTCCCGCACGCGCGAAGCCAATATCCCTTCGTCGTTCTGTTGTCCGCCCAACGTCGTCCGCACGATCGCCGAGGCGCACAATTACGTGTATTCACTTTCCCCGGACACGCTCTGGGTAAACCTCTTTGCCGCCAACACGCTTGAGACCGCTTGGACCGACGGCACGCGCATCAAGCTGAAGCAAGAAACCGAGTACCCTTGGGACGGCGCGATCAAGATTACCCTCTCCGAAGCACCGAACCATCCTATAGCTCTTAAATTGCGGGTTCCCGGCTGGCTGCACGCGGGCGCCGCCAAAGTTCGTGTAAATGGCCGCGCCGTCGAAGGCACGCCGACTCCAGGCAGCTATTTCGAAATCAAACGCCAGTGGAAAGCGGGCGACATAATCGAACTTGCCCTAAATTTCTCGCCCACACTCGTCGAATCGAACCCGCTCGTCGAAGAGACAGTCAACCAAGTCGCGGTGAAATACGGACCTCTCGTTTACTGTCTTGAGGGCGACGACCTGCCGAAGGGCCTCCGCATGAGCGATGTCGCGCTTTCGTTTTTCGGCAAAGCACCCGTGTTCGAGAAAAAACACGAAACCATCGCCTCCGCTAATCTCCTGACGCTTTCCACTCAGGCACTCGACCTGCAGCGCGGCGCGTGGAACGATTCAACCCTTTATCGCGAGGCGTCACCGCAAAAGCCGCGCCAGATCCGCGTAAAACTTATCCCCTACTTCGCCTGGGGTAATCGCGGCGACACCGATATGACCGTCTGGATGCCACTCCGCTAAAGACTTCGTTTCTCTTGCCACTTTCACCTCAAACCCCGTCCAGTCACGCCCATGAGCGAAACCTTACCCGTTCCTACCTCCAAAGCCGAAGCGGCTCATTCAATCCAGATCACCAACCAGCAATGGAAATGGTCCGCTCTTGCCGGCATGGCCTCGTACCTCGACGCAGGATCGATCGTCGCTCTCGGTGCCGGGCTCGCCATGTTTCAAAAGCAATTTGGGATGACCGATGGCGCGGTCGGCTTGCTCCAAGCGATCGGCCCCAACGCCATCGGTTGCGCAGCCGGTGCACTCACGGGAGGATGGCTTGGCGACAAACTCGGACGTAAACGCATCTACCAATACGACCTGATGGTGTATGCGGTCGGCATTTTGCTCATCACCTTCTCGATGAGTAAGGAGATGCTTTTTGCGGGAACGTTCATCGTTGGCCTCGCGGTCGGTGCAGACATTCCTACTTCGCTCGCACTCGTCGGTGAACTCGCTCCCGATAAAGCGCGCGGCAAACTTCTTGGTTTTACACAAGTCGCTTGGTGTCTCGGGCCCGCCATTGTTCTCTGGATCGCGCTCGCCCTCGAAAAATCGGGTCTAGGTCTTCTCGGCATCCGCATCGTTTTCTTTCACCTGTTTATCGTCGCGTTCGTGACCTGGGCGCTGCGGCGTGGCCTCGCGGAATCCGCACGCTGGAAGGACGCGAAAGCAGCTTACAACATCACTCGTTCCAAAGCCGCCGAAACCGCCGCGCTCTTTTCCGGCGCGAATTTCCGCGCACTCGTTTGGACGGCGACGATCTACACCTTTTGGAACCTCGCGGCAGGCACAGCTGGCGCGTTCAACTCCTATCTCATCACCAAGCACACCAACGGCGGCCAGGCACTCGGCGTCGGGCTGCCCAGCGCAGCGTTCGTCAGCATGATGCTGGTAACGTTGTTCGTGTTCATGCCGTATTCAGACCGCAACCACAAGACCCGCAAGGTGCTCTGGGCGATCGGTTCGATCACTCAAATTTTTGCCTACGGCCTCTTGATCGTCATGCCGTTCAGCATCCCGGTGATCGTGGCAAATATCGTTCTCTTTGCCGGCGGCGCTGCCCTCGCAGGCGAGGCGTTCTACAAAGTTTTTAGCCAGGAACTTTTCCCCACGATGCTGCGCGGCACCGCACAAGGATTCACCTTCGGTTTCGCCCGCATTATGGTCGGCGTGTGGACCGCTTTCGTTCCTCGGCTTTCACACGACGGCGTGGGTACGCTCGCCACATGCCTGACGCTATTTCTGACGATTAGCGGCGCCGTAGGCTTCTTCTTCATGCCCAACACCACGGGCAAATCGCTCGAACAAATCGAATCCGAGCGCGCCTAACTGCCCACAGAGGTTTAATTTCTTCGCATGTCCCAAGACCTTCGCGTCTCTCACCTTCGCTGCGAATACCTCGTCAATCCTCTCGGGATCGACGAACGCTTGCCGCGGCTGAGCTGGCAGCTCGAGAGCGGACGCCGCGGTGCACGCCAAATCGACTACCAGATTCGCGTCGCCAGTGCTGCTGAACTACTCGCCAGCGGTAAGAGCGACTTCTGGGACAGCGGAAAAGTCCAAAGCTCACAAACGACTCACGTCGCTTACGCGGGCCAGCCACTTGCCTCGCGCCAAATGTGTTACTGGTCTGTCGAAGTCTGGGACGAGACTGGCGCTCGCGTGCAATCAGCACCTGCGTTTTGGTCGATGGGGCTGTTAGAAAAGTCAGATTGGTCGGCCAAATGGATCGCCGCCGATCCGGAAATCATTCGCCGGGACAAAGAGGCCATTGCACCCACGCTAACGGAACCCGGCACTCCGGGGCTCTTTCGCAAGGAATTCGAAATTCCGATGCCCATCATACGCGCAACAGTTTACGCCAGCGCTCGCGGTATCTTCGAACTGCGGGCCAATGGCCGGCGAATCGGCAAAGACCTTTTCGCGCCCGAGTGGACCGACTACGACAAGCGCGTCCAATACCGCACCTACGATGTCACGGCACTGCTCACCCAAGGCCGCAACGCGCTCGGCGCCACGCTTGGCGATGGCTGGTGGTCCGGCTATGTTGGCTGGCAGGAAACACGCTGCCGCTACGGCTCCCTAACCAACAGTTTCGCCCTTCAGTTGGAAGTTGAACTGGTCGATGGAAAACGGCTCACGTTCGCCACCGACCAGTCGTGGCAGTGCGAAACGGGCCCCATCATCACCTCCGACTTCATGATGGGCGAAACCTACGACGCCCGCCGCGAGCGCATCGACTGGGACAGGCCTGATTTTAAAATTTCAAATTCTAAATCTCACATTTCCGCGCCTTGGCTGCCGGCCCAAGAAGTGCCCGCACCCACCGCGCCGCTAGTCGCACAGCGTGCCGAACCAGTCCGCATCACCGAACTGCTCACGTCGGTTTCACTGAATGAAATTAAACCCGGCGTCTGGATCTACGATCTCGCGCAAAACATTTCCGGCTGGGCGCGTTTAAAACTCCCGCCCCTTCCCGCAGGTACCAAGATCGTGGTTCGTCATGGCGAACGGCTGAGTCCCGACGGCACGCTTTACACCGAAAATCTCCGCCGTGCCAAAGCAACCGACACCTACATCGTCCGCGGAGATTCGCACGGCGAGACTTACGAGCCGCACTTCACCTTCCACGGGTTCCAGTACCTCGAACTCACCGCATACAGCACGGACAATGGTCATTTATTAGATGACAAGTTCCGGCCCGACCTCGCTACCGTCACCGGCTGCGTTATTCACTCCGCCACGCCTCTCGCCGGTCATTTCGAGTGTTCGAATGCAGAGGTGAACCGTCTCTGGCTCAACGGCGTTTGGTCGCAGCGCGACAACTTCCTCAGCGTCCCTACCGATTGCCCGCAGCGCGACGAACGTCTCGGCTGGATGGGCGACGCACAAGTTTTTCTTCGCACCGCGTCGTACAACATGGACGTCGCTGCGTTTTTCACCAAGTGGATGGTTGATGTCGAGGACGCACAGACACCTGACGGTCTATTTCCGGACACCGCGCCACGTCTGCGGGAGGGCAAAAACTTTGTCGGCCTCGACGATCTTTGTGGCGGCGCAGGCTGGGCCGACGCTGGCGTTATCATTCCGCATACCATCTGGAAGGTTTACGGCGATACCCGCATCATCGAGCGCCACTGGAACGCCATGACCGCATGGCTCGCGTATCTCGACCGAACCAACCCCGACGGCCTTCGCACGCGCGATCTCCGCAACAACTACGGCGACTGGCTTTGCATCCCTTCTGACCGCGAGTTCCGCACGCACTCGCCGATGAAAAATCTTCTCGCAACCGCCTACTGGGCCGATGACGCCGCCAAGATGGCTGCCATGGCGCGCGCCGTTGGCCGCGATGCCGAAGCTGCGGGTTTCACGGCGATGTTCGAAAAAGTCCGTACCGCTTTTCAGAAGGAATTTGTCCTTGCCGATGGCCGCATGACGGTCGAAACGCAGACCGCCTACTTGCTGGCGCTCGCGTTCGATCTGCTCCCGAAAAATCTCCGCGCGCCCGCCGCCGACCATTTGGTCAAAAACATCGCCGACCTCGATTGGCATCTCAGCACCGGATTTGTCGGCATCAGCCACCTCAATCCGCAGCTCACGCTGGCCGGCCGTTCCGACGTCGCCTACCGCCTCCTCTTGCAGGACACTTATCCCTCGTGGCTCTACCCGGTGAAACACGGCGCGACGACAATTTGGGAGCGGTGGAATGGTTGGACCGAGAAGGATGGGTTCTTCCATCCGTTAATGAATTCGTTCAACCACTACTCGCTTGGCTCTGTCGGCGAGTGGTTGTTTCGCCACGTCGCCGGCATCGAACTCGATCCCGAAAAGCCCGGCTTCCAACATTTCATCCTGCGGCCTTACCTCGGTGCCGGCCTCAGCTACGCCCGCGCCACCTATCGAACGATGCACGGCGAAATTGAGAGCGCTTGGAAGCTCGACGGTGAAAAATTCACGTGGTCCATTCGCATCCCTGCGAACTGCACCGCAATCGTTTATCTGCCGCATACGGCTGACGCAGAGCCGTCGATGGACGGTCTCAGGCCACTCCCGGGAGATCAATTCGTCCTGTTCGCACCTGCCGGCAGCTACACCCTGTCGAGCGTCGTCCAACTCTAGCATGCCGCTCGCCTCGCCATGAAAATGACCGGCAACGCGTTCAACATCATAAGGCGAGTATTTCGCGGAATTTGCCTCATCGTTGGTTGTAGTGCCTTGGTCGTTAGCCTCACCGCCACAGAGCGAAAAACTGCTGCAACCGCTAATCCGATCATTCGCGGGGACTGGTCCGATCCCGCTTTGATCCGCGTCGGCGACGATTACTACAGCTGCCGCTCTTCGTTCGGCTGGCAGCCCGGTATCCCGATCGCGCACAGCCGCGATCTCATTCACTGGCGCTATATCGGACATGCTTTTGTCACACATCCGAAAATCCCGGCTGGCAACACCCGCGACGGCATCTGGGGCGTGGATATGGGCTACAACCCAACTACAAAACAGTTTCTCATCTACGCTCCTTGTCGGGATCATTCGGTTTATGTTTTCAGCGCGGATCGACCCGAAGGCCCGTACACGATGTCTTTTCTTGGCGATAACCTTGGCATCGATCCAGGTTTTTTCGCCGACGACGACGGCCGACTGTACCTTGTGTTGAGCCACGGGAAAATCCACGAGCTCTCAAAAGACGGTCTTAAAATTGCGCGTGACGTTTGCCAGCTCGATCGCTCGAAATACCGCCTGTTCGAAGGCCCGGCCATTTTCAAACATGATGGCTGGTACTATTTGCTCTTTTCCGACGGTGGCACCTTGCCGCACGAACCAAGCACCATCTCCACGCTTCGCGCCCGAAAGCTGAGCGGACCGTGGGAAGAAGATCCGCACAACCCGGTGATGTTTTCCACCGACAACGGCGCAAGGTTCGAGGCACCCGCGCACGGCACGCTCATTCAGGCGCAAAAAGGCGAATGGTTTCTCGGTTGCCACGCCCACGAGACCGCATTCTACACGCTCGGACGGCAAATGCTCATGCAGAAGATCGAGTGGACCGCGGATGGCTGGTGGCGCCCAACCACCGGCAAGGTACCAACAGACATCTTCGAAGGCCCTGGTTTGCCGCCAAGCGACTTCGCACTCGCTCAGTCCGACGATTTCGATTCCGCCAAACTCGGGCTACAATGGTTTTTCACCTGCGCCCCCGATTTCAGCGGAAAATTCTGGTCGCTGTCCGAGAGGCCCGGAGTCCTGCGCATCCGCACACAGGGCCGCGATCCCGGGTCGGCGGAAACGCTGCCCGTCGTTTTCCAACAACGCGTAATCGACAAAGCGTTCTGCTTTGAAACGAAGGTCACTTTTGCTGCGCGCGAGGGCCACGAAGCCGCCGGCTTGCACATGTTCCACGACCCGAAAATGAACTTCTGGCTCGTATCCACCGTCCGCGACGGAAAACCCGTCATTGCTGTCGGAAAAATCGATTCAGGCCAACGCACTGATTTGTGGTCAACGCCAAATCCGCACGGCGACACCGTGCACTTTAAGATCGTTGTCGATGGCGACGAGTCGGCGACGTTCTACTTTGGCCCTGACGGCCAAGCCTGGACGAAACTCGGAGGCAGTATCTATTTCGGCGCGAGCGCGCATCATCTTCGCGGCCAGCTGCGCGGTAATCCCGACCTCGGCTGGGTCGGAAAATACAAATCACGCGACACTTCCGGTGCCTTCATTCGCGAGGGCAACGTCTGGACCGCCGCCACATTTGGCATCTTCGCAATGCGTGACGGCGCCACCACAAGCAAGAACGCCGACTTCGAACATTTCCGCGTCACTCCCGGCCAAAAATAACCTGCCTCATGGAACGTCTCACTGCCAAGTACTACATCGAAACTCCGCTTCCGGTCGAGAAAGCCGCGGCATCGCTCGCAGGAGAACAGTCGTCAGGCACGTTCGTCGAAGTCCCCGGCGAGACCGCCGAACTGAAGCAGCGTTTCGCTGCGCGGGTGGAAAAAATCGTCGAGCTTGAAACGGTATCCGCGCCAGCCATACCAACCGGTCGCCCTCCCGCCGCGTCGTATCGCCGCGCCGAGATCACCATTTCTTGGTCGATCGAAAACTTCGGCTACAACCTGCCGACCATCGTCTCCACGATCCAGGGCAATCTCTACGAGTTGGCTCAATTTTCCGGCCTGAAGCTAATGGATATCGACGTGCCGGGTTCCTTTGCCGAACATTTCCGCGGACCTAAATTCGGCGTCGCGGGCTGTCGCAAACTCACCGGCGTTGAAGGGCGCCCACTTATAGGGACGATCATCAAGCCCAGCATTGGCCTTAGTCCTGCGCAAACCGCCGAGCTCGTGAAAACGTTGATCGAGGCCGGCATCGATTTCCTAAAAGACGACGAGCTGATGGCAGATCCGCCGCATTCGCCTTTCGACGAACGCGTCGACGCCATCATGCGCGTGATCAACGCCCACGCGGAACGCACGGGAAAAAAGGCGATGTACGCGTTCAACATTAGCGACGAACTCGACGCGATGCAACGGCACTACGACAAGGTTGCCTCGGCTGGTGGCACCTGCGCGATGGTTAGTCTCAACAGCGTCGGGCTCTCCGCTTCGAAAAAGCTCTGCGACCGCGGCCAGCTGGCGATCCACGGCCACCGCAACGGCTGGGGCATGCTGAATCGGCATCCGCTGCTCGGCATCGAGTTTCCCGCCTATCAGGTGCTCTGGCGGCTGGCAGGCGTGGATCAACTTCATGTGAACGGCATCGCCAACAAATTTTGGGAATCCGACGACTCCGTTGTTCGCTCGATCGAAGCGTGTCGGCGTCCGTTACTCGGCGGTATGTCGGTCCTTCCGGTCGTCTCGTCGGGCCAATGGGGTGGTCAAGCACCCGAAACCTTTCGCCGTACCCAAACGGTTGATCTGCTCTACATGGCGGGCGGCGGGATCATGGCCCATCCGGACGGCCCTCCCGCGGGCGTTCACGCTTTACGAAAATGGTGGGAAGCCGCCGTTGAAGGGCTCACCGCAGAACAAGCGGCCGCAAAGTACCCGGAACTGGCCAAGTCCGTCGCGAAGTTTGGAAAATCGAAATAATCCAGACAAAATCCAACGGGAATTTCGGGTATTACGCTCCATTTCACTTCTGCCAACTCTGTGCTTTCGTGGTCACATGACTGCTAAATCCGACCTCCTTCTCGCCTACTACGGCGACGACTTTACCGGTTCTACGGACGCTTTGGAATTTCTGACGAGAGCTGGCATCAACACGACGCTCTTTCTCGACCCGCCCACTCCGGATCGGCTCAAGCTCTACCCCGGCATCCAAGCGGTGGGAGTCGCGGGTCTGACGCGTTCGCTAGCCCCAGACGCGATGGAAAAAGAACTCCGTCCAGCGTTCGAATCACTGCGCACGCTCGGCGCGCGGCATGTGCATTACAAAGTCTGCTCGACCTTCGATTCTTCTCCAGAAGTCGGCAGCATCGGTCGTGCAATTGACGTCGGCGCTTCCGTGTTCGGTGCGCCCTTCATCCCGTTGCTGGTCGCAGCGCCTGCACTCGGCCGCCATTGCGTTTTTGGAAATCTTTTCGCGCGCATGGGCATCGGCAGCCAAGGCGAAATCTTCCGGTTGGATCGCCATCCGTCCATGAGCCGCCATCCCGTCACGCCGGCCAACGAAAGCGACCTGCGCCTCCATCTTGCGAAGCAAACCGCCAAGACGATCGCACTCTTCGATATTCTGAAACTCGCCATGCCCGCGACAGAAGCGCGCGCCGAGCTCGAGAAATTGCTGAGCGGAAAACCCGAGATCGTTTTGCTCGACGGTTTGTACGGCGATCAATTGGAACTCATCGGCGAGTTGATCGACGCCTACGGGAAACCTGAACAACCGCTTTTCTCAGTGGGTTCGTCCGGCATCGAGATGGCTTTAGGTGCGCACTGGACCAAAACCATGAAGCTCAGTCCGCCGTCGACCTGGCCTCAGCCACTGTCGACCACCCCGCTCTTGGTTATTTCGGGTAGTTGTTCCCCCGTGACGGCTGCGCAGATTGCTTTTGCCGGTAATACGGGTTTCGGCCATGTTCAGCTCGACGTCGCAGCGCTCACTCGCGGTGAAGACGTGGAAGCCACGATTCGCATCATCGTTTCACACCTGCGCGCCGGACGCCACGTCGTCGCCTACACCAGCCGCGGCCCGGTCGACACACCGCTCTCTCGCGACGGCTCGCGCATCCTTGGCACCACCCTCGGCGTGATCGCCCAAGCCGCTGTCGCGCAAGGCAAGGTGCGCCGCGTGATGTTTGCCGGTGGCGATACGTCAAGTTACGCGGCCCGAGCACTCGGCATCGAAGCCGTGGAAATGATTGCACCGCTCGCGCCCGGTGCCCCGCTCTGCCGCGCTCATTCAACCGATCCGCTGATCGAAGGTCTCGCCGTCAATTTCAAAGGCGGCCAAGTCGGCGCGGAAGACTATTTCTCCTGCGTGGCCTTCACTTGAGCTCTCCACTTCATGAAACCCAAAACCCTCGCCCTGATTCACACCTCCGCCACGCTCGTCCCGGTTTTCGCCGCGCTCTGCAAGGAAAAGTTACCGGGCGTCTCTACGTTCAACATCGTCGATGACAGCCTCGTTTCCGGCATTCGCAAAAAAGGTTCGCTGACCGCGGACATCGCCCGCCGCGTCGCGAGCTACATCGAATCAGCTGAAGCTGGCGGTGCGGACCAGATTTTAGTGACGTGCTCCTCTATCGGACCTGCGGTCGAGGCCGCGGCGCCGTTTTGCGCAGTCCCTGTTCTTCGTGTCGATCAACCCATGACCGACAAAGCAGTGCAAGCCGGCAAGCGTATCGGTGTCATCGCTACCTTGCCGACCACACTCAACCCGACAACCGATCTCGTCCGGCGACGCGCTGTGCTCGCAGGAAAACAACTCGAGGTCACCTCGAAGCTCTGCGACGGCGCCTTCGAAGCTCTCATGAGCGGTGATGCCGCGAAACACGATTCGCTGGTGGCAAACGCGCTCCGCGAACTCTCCACGCAAGTCGACGTGATCCTGCTCGCTCAAGCCTCCATGGCCCGTGTCGTCGATACTCTCGCGCCTGCCGATCGCCGCGTCCCGATCTTCGCCAGCCCACCGATCGCGATCGAGCACTTAGCCACCCTGTTAGTCTAATCCGTTGGTTCTTTTCGAGCGCAATGCTCGTCCTCTTTCTATATCGTTAAGTTTAGCCCCGTTTGCTTTCCGCCCCCATGCTCCAAATCCGGCGCCTCTTTCTTGGCGCGGCAGCACTTGCGCTTTTCCCCGTGGCTGCCGGCTTGTCACTCAACCGACCTGCCATCTGGCAGCCGTGCGCCATCGTCCTCGCCGCGGGGTTCGCCATCGGTCTTGGTGCAATTCCAAAGCTGAAGGGCTACCAATTCACCGCTTGGATCGCCGTGGCGGTCGTAGCCGGATTGATTTATCCCGCTGCGTTCACGCGCTGGGGCGATTTCGATCTGCGCAACAAATGGCTCATTCTCGTGGTTGTTCAGCTCGTGATGTTCGGCATGGGCACGCAGATGAGCCTGCGTGACTTCGCTGGCGTCGCGAAAAATCCGCTCGGCGTCCTGGTCGGCATCGTCTGTCACTTCACCGTGATGCCGCTGGTAGGTTTGGGTCTGACGAGAATCTTCCACTTCGAGCCGGAGATCGCCGCCGGCATCATCTTAATTGGTTCCTGTTCTAGCGGCTTGGCCTCAAATGTAATGGCCTACATCGCCAAGTCGAACCTCGTGCTATCGGTCACGGTCACCGCGATCACGACGATGGTGGCACCGCTGATGACACCTTTGCTGATGAAGCTTCTCGCCGGCACGATGGTGGAAGTGAAGTTTTTCAACATGATGATGGAGATCATCAAAATCGTGCTCGTGCCCATCGGAGCGGCATTGCTCCACGATTATTTGAAATCTGCCAGTCCTCGCGGCTGGCGCGTCGTTAGCACGTTGGCGTTAATAAGCGCGATTTGGCTGCTCGCTTTACCCCTGGGAGTTTGGTCGTGGCTTACGTCGCGCGTAACCCCGGACGCGTTGCACTGGATCGGCGCGTTTGGGTTTTTCCTGGCGGCGATTGTCTTCGGTGTCGTTTACCACGGAGCCACACGTGTGATTTCGAAGCTCGATCAATGGACGCCCTTGGCCTCGATGTTCGGCATTGTCTATTTCACAACCGTCACGACAGCCGCAGGCCGCGACAACCTGCTCAAAATCGGCGGCCTTCTTTTCCTTGCGGCCGCGCTCCACAACGCTGCTGGCTATTTCTTCGGTTACTGGCTCAGTCGCGCGTGCGGCCTCGACAAAAACTCCGCACGCTCCGTCGCCTTCGAAGTGGGCCTGCAGAACGGCGGCATGGCCTCCGGCATCGCTGGCTCGATGGGCAAACTCGCCACCGTCGGGCTTGCCTCCGCAATTTTTAGTCCTTGGATGAACATCTCTGGTTCGATTCTGGCGAACTACTGGCGGCGCTCCGCAGATCGGCAAACCTCAACCCCAGACGCCCCAACTTCGCCTGCGAAAAAAGAAACGCTTTCTTGCATTAAGCCCCACTAACTCATGGCCCAAGCTAAACACCTAATCATTGCGCTTTCTTTAGCTGGAAATCTCGTCCTGGCGACCGTTGCTGTTCGGGGGCTTTTAAACCCTACGAAAGCTTCTGCGCCAAAATCCTTTTCGGCTCCGGAGAGCGACGGAGCCGCCCACGAGCTGAACAGCGATACCTGGCGGCACCTTGTCGAAGACAAAGAGGCTGACTTTGTTTCACGGCTACGGGCCGAAGGCTTTCCGCCCGAAACGATCGTGAGTCTCGTGCGGTCACGTATCACTGAAAAGTTCAAAGAGCGGTTGCGGGCCCTCGGTGCAAAAGACGATCAGGTGCCTTATTGGCGAACCGAACCGTGGAGCTACAACTTCAACCCAGAAACGCGGGCCGAACGCCGTGCTATCTACAGGCAGATTGCGGAAGAAACACGTCGGCTAGTCGGCGCCGAAATGGACGCCGCCGAAAGCGACTATGCCCGAGGAGAACGAATTCGCAGTTATGGTTCGATCTCGCATGAGAAGGTCGAAGCCATTCAGGCAATCCAACGCGATTACAACGAGCTCGCGTCGAACGTTCGCGAAGGAGCAAAAGGAATTACGCTGCCGGAAGATCGCGAAAAGCTAAATTACCTTGAAAAGGAAAAGCGTGCCGACCTCGTCCAACTGCTCAGCGCCGAAGAATTGGCCGAATATGACAAACGCAATAGTCCTGCGGCCAGCGCCATCCGCAACAAGCTGCGGTATTTTGACGCCTCCGAGGAAGAGTTCACGAAACTATACCAGCTTCAGCGGGAGTTTGACGAACGCTACGGTAGAGACAACCTTTCGGGGAAAGAAGCCGACCGTCGTCGCGACGCCGAAAGAGAACTTACCCAGCAGTTTGAGGCCGCTCTCGGACCTGAGCGCTTCGCCGAGTTTCAGATCACCAGCGATGGGAATTTCTACAACACCCGCTCATTTCTCAACAGCTTCGGAATACCCGTAGAAAACACTCGAGCGCTGGTAGCGATGCAACGCGATCTGTCCCAACAGGCGGCCGCTATTCGCGCCTCTACCTCACTCTCGCGCGAGGAACAATCCCGCGAGTTGGCGAAACTCGAGCAGGAAGCAAAAACAAAGGTGGGCGCACTGATTGGAAATGACCGAATCGAAAAATACAAAGAATACGCTGCTGGCAGCTGGATGACGAAACTATCACCAGCGGCAAAAGCTCAGGTCGAACGCTGAACCACCATGAAGATTTCTAGTTATCTTCTCTCTGCGTCCCTCGTCGGAAACTTCGTTCTGGCCGCACTCGCATTCCATCAATCAAACACATCCACCGCGCCCAGCCGCGGCTCAGCCTCCCCTAACGACGTTCTGGCTAATGCACACGCCGGTCGTGACGATTCCACAAATTCCCTCGGAAAATCCCCAGCGCAGCGTCTGCTTTGGACCCAATTGTATTCGGACGATCCTGTTGAATTCGTACGCCGTCTGCGGGCAGCCGGCTTTCCACGCGAGCTTGTGCGTTTACTGGCCAATAACCTGATCGATCGTAAACAGGAAACAAAACGCACGGCCATTCTCGGACGGCGTGAGGACACTCCTTATTGGCGCCCCGTCTCCTACGGAAGTGACGATCCTGAAAAAGAACGCCAGCTCATGCAGCTCTACGCGGAGGAGTCCAAATTGACACGAAAACTTTTCCCAGAACGGGACACTTTTGACGATGATCCAGAGTACGCCTCGCATGTCCGTAAAAGTTTCGGAAATTTCTCGACCGAGAAACTGCAGCGACTGATGACCATAAGCGATGACTACATGGAGCTTCGGGAGGATATCTACACCCAGCGTCAGAGCAGAGGTGAGCTCTCTGCGGCAGAACGCGAGAAGTTAGCGATGTTGGTGATAGAGGAGCAGCGTGACATCCAGCAGGCGCTTTCACCCGAAGAATACGCCGAATACGAACTACGAAACAGCAGCACCGCTAACCGACTGCGCCGCGACCTCCAGTTGTTTCAGCCCACGGAGGCAGAATACAAAACGCTTTTCGCGATTCTACACCCTGTCGATCAGCAATTCACTCCGTACGCTTCAGACGAAGCCACGCGCAGCAGATACCGCGAAACCATGAAAGCACTCGCGCCTCAGATCGAAGCCGCTCTCGGCTCCGAACGCTACGCTGACTACGTGCAGGCTACGGAAAATGGTTCGGATAAACTCAATCGCCTGATGGCCCGCCTAAACCTTCCGCTATCGACGGCGGGCAAGGTCACTGCAATACGTCAGGAAATCACCGAACGCGCCAAAGCAGTTCGCGGGGATCAGTCTCTCGAGCCGGCAGCGCGAGCCGCTCAGCTCTCCACCCTCGCCGAGGAAGCCAAAACAAAGCTCTCCTCCACTCTCGGCGGCGCCCGCGGTTACGAAGCCTACGAAGACGTCAAAGGCGATTGGATCCGAGCATTAAAATCGGCCAATGTCGCAAAGTAGCAGCCGACCATCAGCCGTTTTTTTTCACAACCGATTCGAAACCCGTGAAAGTCATCAAATTCATCCTCCTGAGTTCGTTTGTTGCGAACGTTGCGCTCGCCGTTGTCTATTTTTCCGCTGACACACGCAGGACGGCTCAGCAAGCCGCGCCGCTACTCCAGGCCAAGGCTCAACTACCCACTACGGCCGAACGCTGGGAGAGTATTCTAAAAACAAGTACGGCGGACGATGCGGCGTTTGTCGCACGACTTCGTGCCGAGGGATTTCCTCCGTCGATCGTTTCGACGATCGTGCGAGGAATGATTTCGGAGCGCTTTTCCGCGCAACGCCGGGCGTTGCAGGCCAACTCTGACGAATACGCCTACTGGAAAAGCTGGTCGTCAATTCGCTCAAGCAATCCCGAGGCGCGTGCGGCCTTGCGCAAGCTGGACCGCGAACAGTTTGAAATGGTTCGGCAACTGCTGGGCGAAGACGCTCTACGGCCCTACGAGAAGGCGCGTCAAGAAACGAAGTATGGCAATCTGCCCGCGGACAAAATCAAACAGCTAGAACTAATCTCACGCGATTATCAGGAATTGATGCAGCAGGTCCAAGCCGAGGCCCGCGGTTTGCTTTTGTCCGAAGATAAGGAAAAGCTCGCCTTCCTTCGCAAAGAGCAGAAAGCCGACATCGCCAGCCTCCTCACTCCTGAAGAGCAAAAGGCCTATGAGGTGCGTTCAAGCAGCACTGCCGAGCAACTAAAAGGTCGTCTGCAACTCTTCGCCCCCACCGAGCAGGAGTATCTCGCACTCTACGCCCTTCAAAAAGACTTTGACGACCGCTTCGCACAAGGCGGTTACTACGGCGAATCCGTTCCAAATCGCGACGAAGCAAAGGCCAGAGGCGAGGCACTGGCCCAACTCAACAAGAACATTGAGGCAGCGCTCGGCCCGGCCAGGTACAAAGACTATAAAATCACGACCGACTACGAGTATCGGCGCGTTTCGCAGCTCGCCGAGCGCTTGAGTCTTCCGGACACCACGGCAAAAGCCGTCGTCTCCCTCAAGATCGACACGGAGGAACAACTTAAGTCCATCCGTTCAAACCAATCGCTCGACAGGCAACAACGCGAAGCGCAGCTCTCCGCGCTTGCGCAGGACGTCACAACCAAGCTCACGCAGCAACTCGGCACGGAAGGGTTCAATGCCTATCGAGATTCGGGAGGATACTGGTTCAAGAATCTCTCCCCTGCCAATCGCACATCCGTGATCCCTGCTCGCTGAGTAACACCATGAAAAATCCAAAATTTCTAGTCTTGCTCACCGTTCTTTCTCTTCTCGCAAACGCCGCTTTCATCGCAGCATTGCGGCAGAACAAGGTTGGCGTGGTCACCGCCGTGACGGCAAATCAAATGCCAGTCTCAACCGTTGAAAAGGACCAAGGAGCTGCCGATTCCGAGGTCGCAGATGCCAAAGTGGGTAAACTCTGGGCAGAGATTGCGTCCAGTGACCTAACCAAACTTATATCGAATCTGAAAGCGGCCGGATTTTCCAAGAAGATGATCCGTGAGATCATCGGCTCCCTGATTTCCGATAAGTATCAGCCTCGCATCGAGGCCGCACGCGGCTTCGGCAAAGACACACCTTACTGGAAGGCGAGCAATATTTTCTACGGTGGGGATAAACGAATGCTAGAGACAAACAAGCTCTATCGAGAAATGAACCGAGAAATCCGTTCTGTTTTAGGCTCCGACTTTTTTGCGATAGATGAGGAGTCCCTACCCTTTATCCAGCGCCAATACGGAAACCTACCGGCCGAAAAATTGGATAAGCTCTTCCAAATTCAAATGGATTATCAGGAATTGATGGCCGATTACCAGATGGGAGGGACCATGCTGCCGGCTGATCGGGAAAAGCTGAAGCTTCTGCAGAAAGAACAGCGTGCCGACCTGGAAAAACTACTTACACCCGAAGAGCTGTTTGAGTACGATTTGCGCAACAGCCCGGTTTCTTGGCGGCTCCGTGGTTGGAATGAGACCTTTGATCTCACAGAAGCCGAATATCGCGCCCTGTTCCCGCTCTATCAGAAGCTAGAAGACCAGTTTCCTTCCGACCAAGGGCCGTCCAACCAAGACGCCATTAAGGCACGCAGAGCGGCCGAGGACCAAATGCAGGAGCAGATAAAATCTACCCTCGGAGAGCAGCGTTACGCTGAGTACAAACAATCTCGCGACCAGAATGCGTATCAGGAGAACAAGCTCGTGCTTCGCCTAGGCCTGCCGCTGACCACGGCAGCTGAGCTTGTGGTGGCCAAAAACAGCTTTCAGGACCAAACGCGAACGATCGTTAGAAACAAGGAACTCACCGACGCACAAAAAAAAGAGCAGCTGATTGCTGCAGTGCAAGCGGCGCAAAGCCGTGTAACAACCTTGCTCGGCGAACGCGGAGCGGCCATCTACCGCGATTATGGAGGCAACTGGCTCAAAACCGCGTCTGAAAACGCGTCGAGAATACCTTCTCCATGATCGAAGATCTTAAAAATCTCGTCGGCGATAAAAACGTCCTGACCGAACCTGAAGACATCGTCCCCTACGGCTTTGACGGTACCGCCACTCTAAAGCAGCGGCCGCTTGCGGTCGTTTTTCCCGCCAATATCGCCGAGATCGTAGCCATCGTAAAACTTGCGCGCACCCACCAAATCCCGATCGTCACGCGCGGCAGTGGAACCGGATTGAGCGGCGGCAGTGTACCTGTCCACAATGGGATCGTCCTTTGTCTCACGCGAATGGATCGTATCCTCGAGCTCGATCAAGCAAACCTCACGCTCACCGCTGAAGCTGGCGCCGTCACTCAGAAGATTTACGAGGCTGCCGATGCCGCAGGTTTGTTCTACCCGCCCGACCCCGGCTCCATGAAAATCAGTACGATCGGCGGCAACGTCGCCGAGAATTCCGGCGGCCTGCGCGGCCTGAAATATGGAGTCACGCGCGACTATGTGATGGGCCTTGAAGTGGTTCTCGCTGACGGTTCGGTTTGTTGGCTCGGTAGCAAATGCGTGAAAGACGTCGCAGGCTATAACCTGCGTGATCTCTTCATCGGCAGTGAAGGCACACTCGGCATCATTACCAAAGTATTGCTCAAACTTCTGCCAAAGCCTGCCGCGCGGCAGACATTGCTCGCCACGTTTTCCGCGATGGATACCGCCGCAGAAACCGTCTCGGCGATTATCGCGGCCAAGATCATTCCGTGCACGTTGGAGTTCCTCGACCGGCGTACGCTTCAATGTGTCGAAGATTTCGCAAAAGTCGGACTGCCTCGGGAAGCCGAAGCCGTGCTTCTCATCGAGACCGACGGCCATCCCGCGCCTGTCGCCGAAGAAGCAGCGAAGATTGAACAAATTCTCCGCGCACACGGAGCGACGACCGTGGCTCGCGCCGCCAACGCCGAAGAAGCGACACGCCTCGCGACCGCACGCCGCAGCGCCTTCTCAGCTCTCGCCCGACTCCGCCCGACGACGATTCTTGAGGACGTCACCGTTCCCCGCAGCAAACTTGGCGAAATGATTCGCCACGTGAACGAAGTGGCAACCAAGCACAACCTGCAAATTGCGACCTTCGGACATTTCGGCGACGGCAATCTTCACCCGACCATTCTCACGAATGAAAAAGACGCAGCCGAGATGCATCGCGTGGAAGCCGCGTTGAAAGAAATTTTCGACCATGCGCTCGCGCTCGGCGGCACGATCACCGGGGAGCATGGCGTGGGCTTGGCAAAAAAGGCTTTTCTCAAGCAGCAATTGGGCGACGCGAGCTATACCTTGTTGCGCCAAATTAAGCAGACGCTCGATCCGGAGAATTTGTTGAATCCCGGAAAGTTGATATGAGTGCTCCTGCGTCATCGGCCTCACCAAAGATTACCGGGCATACGCTCGCGTCTTTAGATTATTCGATCCTTCAGCAGTGCATGCACTGCGGCATGTGCCTGCCGAGTTGTCCGACCTTTGCCGAAACCAGTCGAGAGCGCCACTCGCCACGCGGACGCATCGCGCTCATGCGCGCCGTCGCCGACGAGGAAATCCCCTTCAGCCGCGGCTTCGCGGAAGAAATGAGTTATTGCCTCGGTTGTCTCGCCTGCACGTCCGCGTGCCCCGCCGGCGTCGACTACGCGCATTTACTCGAAACCGCTCGCTCCGAAGCCGAACAACGCGGCCTGCTCCAAACACCGGCCCGGCGTTTCATCCGTTGGTTTACAATGCGGTTCATGTTCGTTCACCCGCGTGTCATGCGCGCGATCGGATGGTTGCTTTGGCTGTATCAACGGCTCGGGTTACAGAGTCTGGTCCGCCGGCTGCGACTCACAGCGCTCCTGCCGCCCAAAATCCGCGAGCTCGAACCGTCCACGCCTGAGATACGCCCCCCGTTTTCTGACGCTCGCATTGCTAAAACCGAACCTGCCCGCTCCGCCAAACGCTACCGTGTTGCACTGCTCACCGGCTGCGTATCCGACCTCATTTTAGCAGACGTCAATCGCGCCACCGTCGACGTGCTCGTCGAAAATGGCTGCGAGGTCTTTACCCCGCGGAACCAACATTGCTGCGGCTCACTGCACGAACACAACGGCGACCTCGAGACGGCACGACACCTCGCTCGCCTTCAAATCGATGCCTTTGATCCGTTCTCCGTCGATGCGATCATAAGCAACGCTGGCGGCTGTGGCTCCCACCTCAAACACTACGTCCGCCTGCTCGCCGACGATCCCGTTTACGCAGACCGTGCAGCCGAGTGGACGCGCAAAACCAAAGACATTTCCGAATGGCTGGTTGAAATTGGCTTTCGTTGCCCGACGGCTCTGAAAATGAATTTGGCACCGCAAATTCTCACTTATCACGAGTCGTGCCACCTCGCGCACGGTCAGATGGTCTCCGCCGCTCCGCGCGCAATTCTTAAATCGCTTCCCAACTACGAATTTCGCGAATGCGCGGAAGCTACCTGGTGTTGTGGCAGCGCCGGCATCTACAGCATCACTCAACCGGCAACCGCCGCGTGGCTCCAGAAGCGAAAAATCGGTCATCTTCGTGCAACCCACGCCGACGTGATCGCCACCGCCAATCCTGGCTGCCACCTACAAATTTTAAACGGCCTGCGCACCAGTGATATCTCGCCGCGCATCGTTCACCCGGTGATTCTTCTGGCAGAAGCTTACTCAGCGGAAGCGAATTCACAGCACGTGATTTGATATCTATCCCTCCTGCGCAGGAAACTACTGTGTAAACATTCTGTTCCAAAACATCGTTCTAAGAACGATGTTTCGCCCCGTTTCTCTGTTCACGTTACCCAAGCGAGTCAGCTCCGTTGTATTGCTGGTTAGCCTCGTGGTTTTCTTGTTTCAAAAGTCCGTGGGAAAATTGGGTGCCGCAAATGCCGAACCGTCGATCCATTTACTCAAATCATTTTCTCCTTTGCGAACAAACTGGGCCGCCCTTTCACCGAATGGAAAATATCTCGCCTACTCTCTACGGGAGCAAAACGACCTCGCTATCCTCGTCGTTCCCATTGACCAACCGGAGAGAGCGACGGCCAAGGTTATCGTCGCCACAGACAAAAGCTCGACCCCCAACAGACTGGTTCAGCGTTACGTGGCGGCAGAAGAAAATACACCAGCTTCGATCCAGTGGATTGGTTGGGCCACCAACTCGAGACTTGTGGTGGCAACAAATCGCCAAATGAGCGTCGGGCTCCAAACCAATCCTCCACCAGGCACAGACCCCGAGGTGGTTTGGACGAATTTCGAAGGCGCCGTTTACGCGTTCGACGCTGATGGAGGGAATGCTAAACTACTTATAAGTCCTAGAAAACTCTTCAGCAGCTTTCAGCTTTTAGGACTGCACCCTTCCAAGCCTGGCACTCTGCTGATCGGAGGAAATTTTGAATATGAACTCGACGCCGGCACCGGAAAAACTCACCGGCTTTCGTCTGGAAAATTCAAGAAACTCGACCGCGAGATGAGAGACCAGTCTGCCGCGCCAACTCCGTTGGATCGCAGCGGCGTCGGGAAGCTGCACACGTTATTCCCCAACAAAAGAGTCGATATCATCGGCTCTACAACCACAGAAAACCGCCTACTCGCGCTTGTGCAAAATCCGGTGGATGCCGGCGCGTTTTATGTCCTCGAACCAACTGCTGGAAAATGCCTGGAATTTGCGCGTCGATCTATCTCCGACAAACACGATGGAGAACATCAATTTCATACGTTCACCGTCCGACTCGACACACAGGACGAGCTGACTGGCTGGATCGTACTTCCCCACACCTCACGCACAAAAAAGGCGCCCATCGTCGTTCTCGATTTCGACATACCCCGTCCGTTGAACGATGGAGATCGCGAAGCCGCGAAGCCTGACGCATTTCGACCAGAAGTCAGCGCCTTAGCAGAAATGGGCTTCGCAGTCGTTCAGCTTACAAAAGCGACAAAGTACGAAACCCTCACGCGAGTCTGCGCGGCTTTGGGGCAACTGTCTCAGACTTACGCCATCAATCCCAAATACGTGGCGCTCTTCTGTTCGAAAAGCGGAGCGCAGTCTGCCCTCCCCAACTTCTACAATCCGCCCGCTTCTTTGCGCTGTGCTGTGTTTCTCCGCCCTCGATTAGCGATTCGTAAAACCAGCTCGAAGAGCCAAACTGAAAACGCCTTCGCGATAACAAAGGATGAAGCTTCCGACGGCTCTAGACTTCCTCTGCTGCTCGCTTGCGAGTACCGCGCCCGCGCCGACTGTCTCCTCGCGCTGGCGCCATTTAGCACATCAGCAGCAGGCCGTGTGACGGTTAGTCATCTCGATCTCTCCGACGACTTCCTCGCAGGTCGTCCCCGCGCCCTCGCAGCGGCGTTTGGGGAAATAGAAACATTTCTCAACCTGCATCTCTACGCGTACAAGTCAGAGGCGGGAGTACTCAAAATCGTAGACGAATAACGACCTTCGGCGGCGCTGATCAGTCTCTTATTTTGTAAACAAAATCGCGTCCGGCCACGTTTGTCTGATAACAATCGCCGCACCTACACCGCCCCATGCAGCCGGATGACTTTTCACAATGGATCGCGCCCGCACAGTCTCGCATGATAAATTGCACGTGGCGCATTGTGCGCACAACGGCCGATACAGAAGACGTGATCCAGGAAGTACTCCTGCATGCCTACAAACATTTCGATGCAGTTCGCAATCACCCCAATCCCACCGCGCTGCTCCTGCGGATTTGCACGCAGAAAGCGCTCGATCATCTGAGACGGCGCAAGACTCACGGCGGCATGCCCGAAGTCCTTCCGTCTTCCCTGGCCGAACCTGCGCCCAGCCCACGTCAACAATTGGTCAGCCACGAACTCCGCGATCAGTTGCTGGATTTCATTCGAAAGCTTCCCGCGCGCGAAGCAGAGGCCATCACTCTGTTTGCGTTGGAAGAGCTCGGATATTCAGAAGTCGCCGCAGCGATGAATTGCAGCGAGCCGACGGTGCGCGTCCTCGTTCACCGCGCCCGCGAACGCTTCCGCGCTGAATTCAAAAACCAACTACATACTGACCGACAGCCATCCGGTGTCCCCATGTCGCCCGAACTTCAGAAAGATTAAAGCCATGGAAAACGACAACCTCGATCGATCGATGAAACTTCACCTCGGAGGTGAAGCACCGCCTGAAGCACATGCTCAAGCGTCGCTCCATTTCCGCGATCTCGCATCGTCCCTCCGCGAGCACGCGTGTTCCGCTAAGCCCAGACATCGCTCCGGCTTTTGGCTCTGGGCAGGGATTAGTGCAGTTGGAGCGCTTTCGATCATCGTCGCCTTTGTCGCACTCTTCGTTTCCCCCGCACCGACTTGGGCCGATGTCGCTGAACGTTTCCGCAACGTACGGTTTTTCAACGCCACCGTATTCTTCACAAGCAACGTCGGCCAGCCACCGGAGAAAATCGATCTCTGGGTCGCCCAAGACCACCGTCTGCGCGCGCATTACCGCGGCCTGATCTTCTTCGGCTCGGAAGGAAAAATCAGAAAGGTGCTCTCCGCCGTAAATGGACAAGAAATTCCCGTGTCCGACCTGCAAGCTTACCTTCGTTTCAGCGAAGGTGCCGGCGATCCTTATCCCGCACTCGCACTCGTAGGAGGCATCGCTCGCCTCGGCGAAATGCGCGAATTCTCGCTCGATAACCTGCTGCAGCTGCTTTGCTCAAAACGAGAGCAACTGCAGTCCACGCTCAACACCGAGGAGACACTGCGCAGCGACATGCAGGTTTTCGATTTCTCCGCCAAAAATCGCTCCGAGTGGATGCGTCTCTGGGTGCTGCACAAAAGCGAGTTGCCTGTTCGGCTCCGCATGTGGGACGCCTGCGACAGTACTCAGACAGATTTGGTTTTCGACTACGCCACCCAAATGCCAGCCGATGCCTTTGACGCAGCACTCGTCCGCAAAGAACTCCTCAGCAAACAAGGCACGGCCAACCGGCTTTATACCCTATTGAATGATTCGGGAGGCCGGCCGCTTTCTCCCGAGCAACTCTTCGCAGTCCACGGCTATCACCTGCCGGAAATCGACTCCGTCGGTCGCACGCCCGAAGGAGTGGTTTGGGTGTTGAGCCGCGACGTGGAAAATCGCCGGCCCGATGGCGAGAGCGTGTACGGCTGGACCTCCCTGACCGATGATCTCGGCGGAACCTACACTCGTCGTATTGCCGGATGGCTCGAAGACGAAGGCGTGCTTTTGGAGTACTACGTTCCGGCCAACCTCGGAGAAAACACAAAGCAACCAGGCAGCCTTCAGCTCTCGTGCATCGACACGCCGCAAAGCAGCATCTTATCGAACTCGACCGGTAAAACGATCGGAGTGGTGACGCTCAACCACTGGCGCGAGACAAAAAACATCCCCGACCTTTTGATCGCACAGAACAACCAAATAAACGGACGCACAAACTGGGACCTCGCTGAGATGGACGTGGCCGCGGGCCAACAGGACTGGAAACGATTCGAAACCGTGGCGGCCGCCATCAAAGGGAGTGCGGATCGAGATCCTGTGGCGCTCCAGCGCGACATCAAAATCGCCTACAAGCTGGTGCTAAATCAAGAGGCGGATTCGGCTAAAGACTTTATCAAACGGCTGTATCCAATTGTGTCAGCTGCCGGCATCTACAACTATTCGTCATATACCCAAATCGCGCGGTGGCATGTCATGCAACTAATCGTCGAAAGGAACCTCACCGAAGCGCGGATGATCGCCAACAAGCACGCTCAGGAAAGCATTCCCAAGCACCGACTCGAAGGCAGCCAATTCGTGACCGCTCTCCTGGAAGATCTCCACGTCGCTGGAATTTCAGAAGCTGAGATCATAAACTTCTTCAGTCGCGAAGTTTTGACCGCGCTCCGAGATGCTCAACCCAAATTCGCCGGGACGTCGCCTTCGAAAGCAACGTTCTAGCCCATCATCATGATTTCACGTATTCGCAATCGTCTGGTCACTGCCGTCGCAGCTGCGACAATCCTCTCCACGAGCGCAGCTGAACCCCCGACAAGTTCGCGCGCGACGCCAGCCGCCCAAAGGGAACGTTTCTACGAACTTTTCCAACCACTCCGCAGTACCCACGCCGCGCTTTCGCCCGACGGCAAGTACTTGGCGTATTCACTCCACAAGGACAAGAAGCTATACGTGGCAACCGTCGACCTAGACAGACCCGGCCAGTTCAAAGCTTTGGTGAACCTCGGCGAGGATCGCACTCCCATGCTCTCCAGCAATGAAGAAAATACACCTGTGGAAGCCGAATGGATGCAATGGGTGACGCCAAGCCGCTTAGTGATAGCAACTAATTCGATAAGCGCCGCCCCCACATCAGGCGGCGGCTGGAACAGCATCCAAGGCGCCATCTTTGGGGTGGATGCAGACGGTTCTAACTATAAATTGCTGGCTTCCCCACGCGATCTCACCGTAGAGACCCTCGACATCGCGAATGGCCAGAATTATGGAGATTTTCACCGGTTCCTACCGAGCCCCGAATTTCCTTTCCGCGGCATCCCTCCTTTTACAGGCCCCAACAGTAATCATCTTCCGAGTCGGGGGATCCATCCTTTTTCCAACCGCAGGATGTCACCCCACGTATTCGATTTATCGGCTGACCCTGGGAAAATTATAATCCAAGGACGTCTGGGCACTCAATATCGCCTCTATTCGCTGGCGGTCGCCACAGGTAAAATCAAGCTGCTCGATGACGACACCGCGCAAAGCGGAATGGTTCCGTTATTCGACCGCCAAGGCAAATTGCGCGGCGGTATATACCACACCAACAACTACAATCCGCCCTTCGACTATTTGTTGGCTAAAGACACGCCTCTTGCGTTGGGACGGTGGCGCGCTATCGACAAAATTGCCAAAACTAGCTACAACCTCCAATTTTCTGTTTCGCCCGATAACTTTCTTGGGGAGCGTTCAATCCCCATCGGTTTCGATGAGAATCCAAACATTCTCTATTTTGCTTCGAACGTAGGACGCAAGACCTACGGGCTCTACTCCCTAAACGTCAAAACCGGGGAACTCACCGGCTTTAAATACGAAGACCCTGCATTCGACGTCATTCCGTTTCCTCGGCACGATTTCAGCCTTAAATCTATATTGGTCTTCGACCGCTACACCCGACAGCTCGCCGGCATCCGATACACAACTAATCGGCAAACAACACATTGGTTTCGACCTGAGATTCAGACCGTCCAAACCGAGCTGGAAACAAGTTTCCCCGGAAAAAACGTCGAAATCCAAGGGTGGGATCAGACCGCCTCGCGGTTTCTTATATTGCTGCACGGAGTTTCAGATCCTGGCTCGTTCTTGATTTACGATACGCCGAAAAAACGCGCTTACGACATCGTGAGGCGTGCCGGTTGGGCGGACGATCGTCCTGATCATCGG
Organism: Nibricoccus sp.; assembly: GCA_047600805.1. GTDB lineage: Bacteria > Verrucomicrobiota > Verrucomicrobiia > Opitutales > Opitutaceae > JADKHC01. The sequence continues at coordinate 217,520 of JASGKG010000001.1, read as the reverse complement.
AACATGACTTTTACTCTTCCTACGAAAGACGGCCACACGATTACCGGGCTCCTCACTTTCCCAAACGTAGCGCGTTTCGAAAATGTTCCTGTCATCGTGCAGTGTCCCAGCGAACCTTGGCAGCGCACCTCGCTGTCGTTCAAAGCGGAAACCGCGGCGTTCGCCGAAATGGGTTTCGCGGTGATCCAACTCGATAGCGCCGGCGCGTGGGGCTACGGCACGCCTAACCGCCAAGCCATCACGGGCGGCTACGAACAAATCATCGTCAACGATATCACCACCTGCGTCACCGAGCTCGCAAAAAAGTACCGCATCAACCCAAACCGCGTTGGTCTCTTTGGTGAAGGTTATGGTGGCTACGTAGCACTGCGCGCCTTGCAACTGCACTCCGACAAATTCCGCTGTGCCGCCGTAATCGATGCACCGGTCGATATCGGCAGCTGGCTTGAAAACGATCGGTGGACCAGACGCTCAACCACCTTGGAATTGACGCGCTCTTACTACGGAACCAAACAGCTTCTGCGCGAAGCAGCCTTGGTGAACAACCCATCAAAAATCACCAAACCCGTTTGCATGCTCATCTATCCAGGCCCCGACGGCGGTCCACGCACCCAAATCTACCTGGAAGCGCGGCAATTCGCCGCCGCTCTCCGCCGCCAGGGAACGCCCGTCGACCTGAACGAGTTGGACAAAGACGTCGTTTACGATACCGAAACACCCCAGACCGCCTCGGGCCGGAAATCCGCCGTCGTCGAGCTTGATCGTGAGTTCGCGCAGCGCCTGCCGCATGCACAAGCCGCCGCGTATCGAAGATTAGAATACTTCTTCAACGCCTACATTTACGATTATCAGGTGAAACTCGGCCCGTTGAAGACCCTCCCCGACGTGGAAAACTGAGCAGAAATCTTTGGTGGCTCGTAAAAGAAAAAGCCCGCGTTTCGCAACGCGGGCTTCTTCTTAATAAAACAGTGAAGAGTTCAGAGCTCGCCGAACAGCTCTTCTGGCTTGAAGAAACGGTCGAGCTCAATGCGAGCGTTTTCGAGGCTGTCGGATGCGTGAACAATATTTGCCATCGAATCCGTGCCGAAATCACCGCGAATGGTTCCCTTGGGAGCCTTGCGCGAATCGGTGGGCCCCATGAGTTCGCGTACGCGGCCGATCACACCTTTGCCGTGAAGCGCCATGACGATCACGGGGCTTGAGAGCATAAACTTTTCGAGGGGCGGATAAAAGGGCTTGTCAGCAATATGCGCGTAGTGCTCCTGCACAAGCGCTTGCGTGAGCCGCATCATCTTGCATCCCACAATACTGAAGCCGGCTTTTTCGAAACGTTCGAGAACGTTCCCCACATGCTGCTTCGCGATGCAATCAGGCTTATAGATGATCAATGTCGTCTGCATAAGCCACCGCACGTTAGAAAAACCTCCTGGGAAGAAAAGCATCTTTTTCCTCCAAGAGGGCCTAAAAATTTGTCCCTGTGATTTGACTTTTTGGATCAGCGTGCTGGTGCAGCCAGCGCCGTCGCCACGGCGGAAAGGTTCATCGCGACATTCTCACTGAGGCCGTTTGAGTGAAACGTCGCGTAAACAACGCCCAACAAATTATCCGCGGTCACGAGCGTGGAGTCGGTCATCTCGTTGTTGTACCCCTGTGCAATCCAGCCTGCTTCGGTGGCGGTGACGAGACGGTGTGCAACCGTCTCGCCGAACCGATTTGTATAAACAACCACCATGCCAGCACGGAGTTTTGCCGGAGCGATCTTCTTGATCACCACGACAGAACCCTCGCCGAAAAACGGCAGCATCGATTTGCCTTCGATCCGCATCACCTGGGCGCCGGGACGCGTCTCGGCAAGTCTCTGTGCATCCGCCAACGCCGTGTCCAAACTTACCGACGACAACGGCAGCGAAGTGAATTCAGCCCGAGCGGTTCCCGCGCAAAAAACCGCTGTCAAAATCATAAGAGCTCGGACCAGCTTTCGCATGGTCAGAAAGTAGCACGTCAGCCCTTTCAGATGTATTGAGTGGGTTACTCAATCCCTAGGAGAAATTCGCTCAACTTGCCTCGTTCACTACCCGGGTGGGACTAGGTTTATCTCCTCATACACTAAGGAGATTCCCTTCTGCGAAACGGGACTCTCCAGCGGATGTGAAAACGCCGGGCGAGGCGGCTGGGGAAATATCGGCAAGCGGGCGTGCTAAACCGTTACTTCTTGCCGCGCCTTATCGGCTAAAGTTGTGCTCAAATAACGCTCTCCAAAGCTGCAGCCGATCGTCACGACCCTCTTTCCGACGTACTCCGAACGTGACGCGACTTGCAACGCCGCCCACACGTTGGCTCCCGTGGAAATGCCGGCCAAAATCCCCTCTTGCAGCGCCAGTTGTCGCGCCGTTTCGAGAGCATCTTCGTCAGTCACGGTAATGACTTCGTCGATGATCGCCGTGTTGCAATTTTTGGGAATAAAACCTGCCCCGATGCCTTGAATCTTGTGGCGACCAGCATGGCCACCCGACAAGACCGCACTCGCGGCAGGCTCAACCGCGATCGTCTTCATCGCTCGGCGGGCCTTGATGACTTCCGAAACGCCCGTGATCGTGCCGCCGGTCCCCACTCCTGCGACAAACGCGTCGATCTTTCCTTCCGTGGCCGCCCAAATTTCTTCCGCGGTGGTGCGCCGATGAACTTCAGGGTTCGCCGGATTCTCAAACTGCTGCGGCATGAAACCTTTTTCGCCGTGCTGAGCCAGAATATCTGAGGCCCGTCGGATGGCGCCGGGCATCCCTTCCGAACCAGGTGTGAGCACGATTTCTGCGCCGAGCATCCGAAGCAGCACGCGCCGCTCAACCGACATCGTCTCCGGCATGGTGAGGATCAACTTGTACCCGCGTTGCGCACACACAAACGCCAGCGCGATCCCCGTGTTGCCTGACGTTGGCTCGACGATGACTGTGTCTTTCTGAATGCGACCTTCCCGTTCGGCAGCTTCGATCATCGCTTTGCCGATGCGGTCTTTGACGCTGGCGAGCGGGTTAAAAAATTCCGCCTTCAAGTAAATCGACGCCGGCAGGCCTGCTCCGATGCGGTTCAGCTTGATCAAGGGCGTACCGCCAACCGTCTCAACTATGTTCGTGTACAACGCAGCAGGCATGTGACGAAGGTTGCTCGCTCTGCCGATGAGTCAAGCAGGGCGTCCGAGCACAAACCTTAGCGCCGACTCCAAATCCGTCTGGCGAAAATGATAGTCTACCTCGCGCAATCGACCGGGCATCACCCGCGCACTGGTTAAAAGTGTTTCGTCAGCCATCGCGCCAAAAGCTAAACGCAGCATCGGCGCCGGCACCGGCAGCACCGCAGGACGATTGAGCACGCGAGCGAGCGTGGCCACAAACTCGCGATTCGTCACCGGCTCGGGCGCCACCGCGTTGATCGGGCAATTACAACGCTGATCGAGCACCGCGTGATAGATGACTCCAAGCAAATCATTGATCCCGATCCAACTCATCCACTGCTCTCCTGAACCAATTCTGCCGCCTAATCCTGCTTTGAACACCGGCAACATCTTGGCCAGCGCCCCGCCGGCAGGTGTCAGAACAACTCCGGTGCGAAGCTTGGCCACACGAATGCCAAAACTGCGCGCAATGACCGCCTCGCGTTCCCATGCGTCGCAGACATCGGCAAGAAAACCATTCCCCTTTTTCGCATCTTCGTAAATGCGGCTTTGCCCACGGTCCCCGTAAAAACCAGTCGCCGATGCCATAACCAACACAAAGGGACGATGCCGCAGGCGGTCGAGTGCGTTGACCAACGTTCGCGTACCTTGTACGCGGCTGGCTCGAATTTCCTCGCGGCGAGCCTTGGTCCAGCGGCTTTCCGCGATGCCTGCTCCCGCGAGATGTACGACCGCATCGAAGGGCTTTGCGTGCAACAAATCGAGATGCTCGCGCGAGGGATCCCAATAAATTTCATCAGCCGCCACTGGCTGCTTTCGCACCAATTTAACGACTTCATGCCCTTGGCTGCGCAAGAACGGCACCAAGGCCCTACCGACAAGGCCTGAAGCGCCGGAAACGAGAAAACGCATGTTGCGCACCGCTCCATACCGCCCCATGTGCTCAAGATCCTCGGCGAGGATTGCATGGCGATACTCAAAGAGCTGCTCCAGTTTACGTCGCACGAAGGAATCTCCTAACTTCCCGATAACACCAAAGGGCAAGCGATACGTAATCTCATCGGAGAGAGAACACGCCGAAGGGCCGGCTGCCGCAAAGCGATGCGTGTGCTCCCAGAGGGAAAACGGCCCCTTCAACTGAATATCTCGAAACACTCTTCCCTGGTCGTAGTTGCGATGTTCCACCCGCCAGTCTGTCGAAAACGGACCCACACGCGCACGCAAGGCCACTTTGCCGCCGTCCTGAATGCCGCCAGTCTGCTCAAGAACTTCAACACGCTCCCACGGTGGCGTCAGCCGCTCCAAAGCGCCCGGCCTTTCATGCCACGCAAAAACCTCACGCACCGGCCGGTGCAAAACGGTTTTCCTGGTGAAAGTCTGCGTGCTCATGAATCGGGCGTGAACGGGTCATCCGACCTTCACACAACCTAAAACTCTCTGCAATCTTCACCTGCTCAAGCTTTGCGGAGTGATTTGAAAGCGGCCAAAGCTTCGGCTCGCGCCTTCGCGTGATCCACGACCGGCAGAGGATAATTTTCGCCGAGCTTTAGGCCCGCGGCCGCGAGCAACAGAGGCGGCGCTTCCCAGGGTTTGTGCACATACTCCGCAGGAACCTCCGTCAACTCTGGCACCCACTTGCGGACGTATTCACCTTTTGGATCGAACTTCTCGCCTTGGGTCACTGGCGCAAAAATCCGAAAATACGGGGCAGCGTCCGCGCCACAGCCGGCGCTCCATTGCCAGCCCAGCGTGTTACTCGCGAGGTCGGCGTCCACCAGCGTCTCCCAAAACCAAGCCGCTCCGTGCGTCCACGAGAGCCGCAAATGCTTAACCAAGAAAGAAGCGACAATCATTCTCACACGATTGTGCATCCAACCGGTTTGCCAAAGCTGACGCATACCGGCATCCACGATGGGATAACCCGTGAGACCCCGCTGCCACGCTTTTAGTTTCGCCCCTTTCGGATCTGCAGCCCAGGGAAACGCCTCAAATTGGCTGCGCAGCGGCAGCTCCGGCGTATTCTTGAAATGGAAGAGCAGATGGTATCCGAACTCGCGCCAACCAATCTCCGTAAGGAAGCGCTGAACCCCTGTATTCAGCGGAAAAATACCAGTTTCCTTTGAAAGTGCTCGCGCTGCCCCCCACACCTGCCTCGGTCCAATCTCACCGAAGTGAAGATGCGGCGACAGCCCCGAGGTTCCGTCCTCAAAAGGAAAATCCCGCGCGGCATCGTAATCACCGACGCGCTTCGACAAAAACGCTTTCAACCGTTTCTGCGCGCCATCCTCGCCCGGTTGCCAGTAGTGCCCAAACCCATCCGCCCAGTTCAGCCGCGGCAACAAATCCAGTGCGCCCAAGTCGGGCGACTGCGGCCAACTCGTTGGAACCGGCAAACGCATTCTACCTGGGAGCGCAATTTCCGGTGCGATCGGCTGCGCGAGACAATGCCGCCAATACGGGGTAAAAACCTGGAACGGCCCGTCTTGTTTATTGGCGATTTCCCAAGGTTCGAATAAAAGCGCGCTGTTAAAGCTCTTCGTTTCTATCCCTCTCTCGGTCAGCGATTCCTTTATGTTTCTGTCGCGCTCGATAATTGCCGGCTCGTAGCGCCGATTCCAAAAAACAGCCGACGCCCCGGATTTCGCGACCAAGGTATCCAAGATTTCTGCGGACTCGCCTCTCGCCAAAACCAGGCGGCTGCCCCGGTTCCGCAATTCAGTGTCCAGCGCGGCGAGCGAGTGATGAAGCCACCACCGAGAAGCTCCGCCTAACCGCCAATTTTCTTCGGCCGAATCATCCAAAATATACAACGGGATAATCGGTTGCTTCGTGGCGAGAGCTGCTTCCAGAGCCGGATTATCTCGCAGACGGAGGTCCTGACGAAACCAGAGAATGACAGTTGAATTGGACACCGGCCGCCAACATGCCCTGAGTTTTCTCCGAGGCAAGTGCCGGGCGCGGCCAGATCCTTTGGCGGGATCGATGGAGCAGCGGTGTTAACTGCAAAATATGCTTCGCCTCACCCGCTTCGTCGCTCTTGTCGCCGCCACGGCGATGCTCAGCTCAACTCTTTCCTGCTTCGCGGCCGAGCCCGTGATTTCGATCAATCATACAGCCGTCGTCTGGAAATTCTCCACCGGCAGAGATGTCACCGCCCCGCCGATAGTGGACCACGGAGTCGTTTACTGCGGCAGCACAAACGGCCAATTTTTCGCGATCGATGCCGCGTCAGGTCAGCCGTTGTGGAAATTCGCTGTGCCATTTCCAATCTCCACCCGCGCCGCCGTCGCTGGCGAGTTGGTTTGTTTTGAAAGCGCGAACACGTTGTATGCGCTCGATCGCTCCACCGGCAGAGAAAAATGGCACTTTGTGGCCAAGCCTTATCGTCCAATCGCCTCGATGGACCTAACCGATTATCACCGGTCATCGCCCGTGGTCGCCGACGGTGTTGTCTATTTCGGTGACGATTGGGGCAATCTCAATGGGGTGTCCCTCTCTGAGGGTTCGCTATTATTTCAATACACGACCGAGAGCGCTCGCCCCATCCGCTCAACTCCGGCGATCAAAGATGGCCTCGTTTGTTTCGGCGACTGGGAGGGCGACGTCTACGCCGTGTCGCTCGCCGAAAAGAAACTGCGCTGGAAATTCCGCCACGAGAACGTGCGTCACTATTACGGAGCCGTTGTATCCGATTTTGTGATTCAAAACGGCGTCGTCTATTTTGGGAGCCAGCACGACACCTTTGCGCCGCTCGATTTGGCGACAGGCAAACCGGTCTGGAGCTACACCGACCCGAACAAAACCTATCTTCCGGCTTCTCCGCTTTTGGTCGGCGACAACGTCGTCACCGCCACCACCATTTTCACGAATTCCGTGCTTTGCCTAAATCAGGGAAAACTCGTTTGGGCGTTCCAGGGTGAAGGGATCTTTTTCACCTGTCCCGTAACGGACGGTAAAACACTCGTAGTCAACAGCTCCAACTTCGGGAAAACTGGCTTCCTCTATCTTCTCGACGTCGCGTCCGGTTCGCTCATTTCGAAATTACCAATCGAGAAGGCCAGCCCATCGGCGCCCGCTTTGTCCGATGGGAAAATATATTTAGGTGCAGGCGACGGTTGTGTGTATGCTTTGTCGTTCAACGCGCTTACATCACCAAAATAATTTTACGCTGCGCTCCTGAACCGACCGCAACGCTACCCTCACAAATTCGTCAGCCGCGGGGCTCGTGCAGTTCGACGGGCTTTGATTTTGCGCGTAGCTTCAGGTTCAGCATTTCCACCGCAAAAGCGAAGGCCATCGAGAAGTAGATGTAGCCCTTTGGAATGTGCTGTCCGAGTGATTCCCCGACGAGCGTAACGCCAATCAGAATGAGGAAGCTCAGCGCCAGCATCTTGAGCGTTGGGTGGCGATGCACGAAATCGCTGATCGCGCCGGCGAACCAAAGCATGATGAACAACGCAATCACCACGGCCGCCACCATAACGCCGAGGTGATTGGCCATGCCGACCGCCGTGATCACCGAATCCAAGGAGAAAACGATATCGAGCAGCATAATCTGAATGACCACGCTGGCGAACGAGGTCGCCTTTCTCGCCGACGTTTCGTCCTCGTCACCTTCGAGCTTTCCGTGGATCTCGTGAACACTCTTTGCGATCAAGAACAAGCCGCCAATACCAAGAATCAGATCTCGGCCTGAAACGTCGTGATCGAGCAACGGCAGATGAAACAACGGCGCCGTCAGCCGCATCAACCAGGTGATACTGAAGAGCAGACCGACGCGCGTAATCAGCGCCAGCAGTAAACCTGTCTGCCGGCCGCTCTTCTGCTGCTCCTTGGGCAACTTGCCCGCCAAAATCGAAATGAAAATCACGTTGTCGATGCCAAGAACAATTTCCAAGCCAGTCAACGTGAGCAGTGAAATCCAGATCTGAGGGTCAGTGAGCCAATCCATGTTGCGACCTAAGAGATCGCGGGAAACAAATTCGTCAAACGAATGCGGCTGGGCGTGGAAAGTTCGATTAAAATTCCACAACCAAGCTCACCGCCCACGCTTCGCAGCACCCCGTCCCGCGCAACTTCGCGAGGGAATCCTACGTGTGCTCGTTACTCCACGACGTGCACGGGTTCTTTATAAATCCCTTTTTTAATATCGCGGGTGACGTTTTCCAAAACCGGTTGGTCAGCGTCTTTGATCTCCAAGTCTTTTTCCGCTGAGATCGTCACGTTGCGGAGTGTGATATTTTTGATCGGGCTGTTCGGCAAGCCGACGATCTTGCCAGCGTTCTTCGAGTTCAGGGCCGTGACATTTTCGATCAAAATATTCCGGATTTCCGGGGTCTTCGCAGGATCGCCTTTGTAGTCGGGATAATTGTTGTCGACGTACGCGAGGTCGAAAACGAGCGCGTTAGCCACGTTGTTCATCGTGATATCGGAGTAACGGATGTTCTCAACGAGGCCACCCTTGCCAACCATCGATTTGATGCGGATGCCGTTGTCGGTGCCATCCAACGTGCAACGACGAACCAGCATGTTGCTCAGGCCTGCATTGGTTTCCGAACCAACCGACAGGCCATGCCCGTGTTTAATCACACAATCTTCAATCAAGATGTTCGCTCCGCCCGATTTGATGACGATATCGTCGTCACCCGTATCGATGTCGCAGTGGTGGATCCAAACGTTCGTGCAATTGCCCGGATCGATCGCATCGGTATTCGGGGCATCGAACGGCGCACGGACTTTCACGCGCTCAATCGTCAATTCCTTCACGCTGCGCGGCACGAGGTGAAACATGGAGGAGTTCTGCAGCGTGACATCCGCAATCAGGAGACGCTCAATGCGATCGAGCACCACCATGTGCACCCGACGGTAGACGATGCGATTGGGCTCCTTCTCCTTGCGTTGGCGTGCCGCGCGTTCCGACCATTCCCACCAGAGAGGGCCGTTGCCATCGATCGTTCCCGGGCCGGTGATCGCCACGTCGTGAAGGTCTTTGCCGTTAATCAACGGTTCGGGAGGGCGATAGCCGCGCGCCTCCTCGGGCGAACGCAAGGTTTTGGGATCTGCGATTCCAAAGTCTGCAAAATTATCTGGCGCCTGAATCATCGCACCTTTTTCCAGATGCAGATTCAAACTGGAGCAGAGCGTAATCGGCTGCGTGCGAAACACACCTTTCGGAATGACGAGCTTGCCCCCGCCAGCCTCTTTGATTGCCGCGAACGCCTTTTTAAAGGCTGCCGTGTTCAGCGTTTTCCCATCACCCACACCGCCAAAGTCTGTGATCACAAACGTGCGCTCCGGAACCGTCGGCAGGACGGGGAGCACATTTTCCGCAGCCGAGACGTCAACGGTAGTCGCTGAAAAGAGCGGCGCCGATGAGAGGCACGCTACAGTTAAAAGACAGGAGTAAACCAGCGACCGGGTAGAAATTTTGGGGAGCAACATGGAAGAGAACAGACCCCAAACAAAACGACTCGCAAGTACCGCGGCGAGCAAAACAGAGACAGGTGACCGCATTTACCCAGTCCTTGAGTGTCATGAGTTTTGACTACACGCTCCTCCTTCCAGCTTCTTCAACCTTCCACGCTTCAACATGCCTTGGGACATTCAATATAAACAGGGTATTTTCCTGCCTCAAATCGGGTGGTGGCTAGACGCCCATCGGCCAGCCGATCGCGTGGTGGTTTCGCACGCCCACTCCGACCATTGCGCTCGGCACCGTGAGATTGTCGCTTCTCGCGCGACGGCGCGTTTGATGCGCGCGCGCCTTCCTGGGAGGCGCCTCGAGCACGAACTGCCGTTGGGACAAACCGAACAACTCACAACCGACACCCAGATCACGCTCCACCCCGCCGGGCACATTTTCGGCTCTGCGCTTTGCTTGCTCGAACACGCCAGCCATGGGCGTCTGCTTTTTACCGGTGATTTCAAACTGCGCGAAGCCTTGGCAGCCGAACGCTGCGCGCCACCGCGAGCCGACGTGCTGATCATGGAAACCACTTTTGGCCGACCACAATACGTTTTCCCTCCGGCCGAGGAAACGCGCGCGGCCATTATTAAATTCTGTAAACAAGCGTTGGCCGACGGCGCGACGCCCGTGCTGTACGCCTACAGCTTGGGCAAAAGTCAGGAACTGATCTGCGTGCTCGGCCAAGCGGGTTTGAACATCATGCTTCATGCAGAGACGTTCCGCATCACCGAAGTCTGCCGCGGACTCGGCCTCAACCTGCCGGCTTATCGCGAATTCTCCGCCAACGAACTCCCCGGGCACGTAGTTATTTGCCCTCCGCAAAGCCGCCATGCATCGTTCCTACGCAAAATCCCGGCTGCGCGCACCGCGATGATCTCAGGTTGGGCACTCGATCGCTCCACCGTTTTCCGCAACCGTTGCGACGCGGCATTTCCCCTCTCCGACCATGCGGATTTTCCCGAACTCCTGCGCTTCGTGGAACTCGTCCAACCGAAACGCGTGCTCACCCTTCATGGTTTCGCCTCGGATTTTGCGCGGCATCTCCGTGGCTTGGGTGTCGAGGCTTGGGCGATCAGCGAAACCAATCAACTCGAACTACCACTCGCCGGGCCACCTGTGCCGACCAAGTAACTTTTAGCCCAAAGAGCGTTCGCGGCGTGACTTTTTCGCTCTTACGTGGAAAGTGCGTGCACCTCCAAATCCCGCGTTCCCCATGATTGTCCTCAAGCGCCTGATCGTCATCGCCGCCTTGTTCACCTGCAGTCAGCTGCGAGCGGAGCCGTTCACAGCCTTTAGCGATGGCGAACGTCTCGTCTACAAAGTAAGCTGGGGGTTCCTCGGCGCCGGTGAAATCGAGATGATGGCCAAGGCCGAGACAGGCCCCGACGGCAAGCAGCTCATGCGGATTACCAACACCATTGCTTCCAAAGGATTGGTTAGAGGGATGTACCGTTTCGACAATAAAGCCGAGGTGTTGATCGAGCGGGACACCGACCGAATGCTCTGGGTTGCCGAAAAAGGCATGGAGCGCAGCAAACCGACCGAGAGCCGCACTGATTTCGACTACAGTGCCAAAATCGCCCACCACAAGGACACGTACCGTCCAAACCGCAGCCGCGACATTCCGCTCCCCAGCGATGCCGAACCAATCGATTTGCTTTCGGCCCTCGTGCAAACACGCCACTGGAACATCAAGGTGGGCGACGCACGAGACCTGCTCGTTTATTTCGGACGCGATCTCTACTCCATCACCATTCGTGCTGAAGGAGTCGAAGAGGTTGACACACCCCTCGGCGATTTCCAGGCACTCGTGCTCACCCCGCGCATGGAAAAGCAGCCGCCCCAAGGCGTCTTCAAAAAAGGTGAGATAAAAGTTTGGATTGCACAGAGCGGAGATCGGCTCCCCGTGAAAATGAAACTCCAGCTCGGTTTCGGCACCGCCACGCTCACGCTGATCGAGCACACCGTCCCCAAGCCACAGCCGACGAAGTGATTCACCTCGGCAACGCGCAATCGAACCTGCTTCTATCGACTTTTAGGTCCGACAGTTTGTCGCCGCTCGCATATCAACTCGATCTGTAGAAGGAATCGCGGCGCCCGAAATACCACGATCAGCGCTTGCCTCGCCCGTCGAGCTGGCGACGAAGAAAAACACCGTTGCTGTCGCCGTGGGGCAGAAGACGGTCTAGAATTTAGGAATCTCAAACGGCACTACCATCATGACCTCCACCTCCCCCTCCAGAACGCATTCCTCGATTGTTCACGACGGTCCCGACCGCGCGCCAAATCGCTCGATGCTGCGCGCCGTGGGCTTCCAAGATGCCGATTTTAAAAAATCCACCGTGGGCATCGCTTCAACCTGGAGCATGCTCACGCCCTGCAACATGCACATCGACGAACTCGCGCGCCGCGCCGCGGCCGGCGCAGACTCCGCGGGCGGCAAGGCGGTCATCTTCGGCACCATAACCGTTTCAGACGGCATCAGCATGGGCACACCGGGCATGCGCTACTCGCTCGTTTCGCGCGAGGTCATCGCCGACTCCATCGAGACTGTTTGCGGCGCCGAGGGTTTCGACGGTTTGGTGGCAATCGGTGGTTGTGACAAAAACATGCCGGGCTGTGTGATGGCAATGGCACGTCTCAATCGGCCGAGCGTTTTCGTCTATGGCGGCACCATTTTGCCGGGCATTCATCCGGGGAATCAAAAAGAGTGCGACATCGTCTCCGTGTTCGAAGCCGTTGGCCAACACGCCGCTGGCAAGCTCGACGACGAGGGACTCGCCGCCGTGGAAAAATGCTCCATCCCCGGCCCGGGTTCGTGCGGTGGTATGTACACCGCGAATACGATGGCTTCGGCGATCGAAGCGCTCGGCCTCAGTTTGCCCAATAGCTCTTCCCAAATCGCGATTAGCGAAGAGAAAAGGTTCGACTGTGAACGTGCCGGTTCCGCCGTGCTCCACCTCCTCAGCAAAAACATTCGTCCCCGCGATATCCTGACGAAGAAGGCGTTTGAGAATGCCATTACCGTCGTCATCGCGCTCGGCGGTTCCACCAACGCCGTGCTTCACCTGCTCGCCATCGCGCACGCCGCCGACGTGCCACTCGGCCTCGACGATTTCACGCGCATCGGCAAGCGCGTGCCTGTCCTCGGTGACCTCAAGCCGTCCGGCAAATACAGCATGGCCCACCTTTCTCGGATCGGTGGATTGCAGCCGCTCCTAAAGATCCTGCTCGATGCCGGACTTCTTCACGGCGATTGCCTCACCGTCACAGGCCAAACCATTGCTGAGAACCTAAAGGACGTTAAACCGTATTCTAGCGATCAAGAAATCATTTGGCCTCTTTCAAATCCCATCAAACCGGACAGCCACCTGCGCATTCTTTACGGCAATCTCGCCCCGCACGGTGCCGTCGCCAAGATTTCAGGCAAGGAAGGCCTGCGATTTTCCGGGAAGGCCATCACGTTCGAGTCGGAAGAAGCCGCGCTGCAAGCCATCCTCGCTGGCGAGGTGCAGCCGGGACACGTCGTCGTTATCCGCAACGAAGGTCCACGCGGCGGTCCGGGCATGCGTGAGATGCTGTCGCCGACCAGCGCCATCATGGGCAAAGGCTTGGGCAAAGAGGTCGCCCTCATCACCGACGGCCGTTTCTCTGGCGGGAGCCACGGGTTCGTCGTCGGACACATCACGCCCGAAGCAGCGATCGGCGGGCCGATTGCAATCATCCAAAACGGCGACCCCATCACAATCGACGCGGTCAATAACACACTTTCACTCGATCTCGCCGCCGAAACAATCGCAACCCGGCAAAAAAGCTGGAGCCCAACCAAGCCGAAAGAATTGCGCGGTGTGCTCGCCAAATACGCCAAGCTCGTCGCGTCTGCTTCCGAAGGCGCTGTAACCGACAAATACCTCTAGAGCTGTCCTTTGGCTGCCTAAGCTCTAGTTCCGCAAACCAACGGGGTTGACGGTCGGCCTCGCACAACCTTTGATGCTGGGCGGACGGCCCAGCAACAGCCAGCCAGCTTTTCCAATCATACGGCGCCTCGCTCTCTGATGCGAAACCTACCTGACGCATTTTGTTTACTGCTTCTTGCGCTTTGCATTTTTCTTTCCGGCTGCGGTCCGGCGGACCCTTTGAGGGAAAAAGTCTCCGCGCGCACCCCAATCGACTTCTCGCTTTGGCGCAGTCATCTTTCCGACCGACTGCCTGCCGCTAGCTGGACCGACTTCGATGAAGCAATCTCCGAAATTCGCATCAGAATATTGATCGACAAAATAGCTACGGGAGCCGAACCGGTTAACAAGGCCTTGTATGCGCGAATCAATGGCCTAACCATCTTCGAGGTTTTACAGGCAGGCTACGGCTCCAAGCTGGAGCGCTTGAATGTCGAGAGAGCCGAACTGCAAAAAGTGATCGATGCGAATCTGCGCATGCGCACCCTTCCCGGCCAGACGGAATCCGCACGGGTCCTGCGCGAGCGCATTCGCAGCCAGGTCGAACAACTCGAGGTCATCGATCAGGCGCTCAGCCACACCCGCGAAAAATCAAAACTTTACAAGCTCGCGATCGAAGCATCTGCACGATCTTAGCCTTGATTCCACGGGCTGCACACTAGACCAGCACCGCCTTGCAGTTTGGATCAGGTGTCTTTGCCGCGCTGATCGGAATACCAGCGGTGCTCTTCGCAGCAGCCACGACCTCGCGCTTTCGTTTCGACGAACCTCCATCTATCGTCATTTTAACCTTCGCCCTCGATGCCTCCTCCACAAATTCCGCACCGTAGGGCCGCGAATCCCTGATGCTGGCTAACCAGTCGCAAAGCCGAACGTCCCATCCCGCGATCGAGATCAAATAGCCGAGAATTTTCTGCGTCTCATTGATAACTCCGCGCCGCGGTGCACGCGATGTGCCAAGAAATACGCATACGCGAAAAGGCGGAGGCATTCCCTCCTCAGATATCTTCGTCGACGGCTCAGCAAATGAAAATTTCCCGTCGAGCACGGTTGCCTTATGCCCGAGAACACGGGGCGGGTTCTCCAAATTTTCGATCGCAGTATTCGCTAGCGTGAGAGTGGCATTCACAGTGCGGCGATCAAACGAACCAGAATCCAAGGGACAAGTGTTATTCGCGTCACGATCCCTGCTCAACTTTGTTAATTAAATATGAACGATCCCGGTTGTTTCCCAAAATCAGCCGTTAACAAACCACCCTAACTCGGGACACATTTTCAAAGTTAATGGTTTCCCCTACAGGGCGGTTGGGTATTTGTCCGACATTCTTTCTCAAAGAGAAGCCGGGCACCACGCAAACTCTCCTCGGAGAAATAATGTCCCGTGTCCTCACCCGCACCATCTCCTTCGCGGAGTTGCAGCCCGCGACAAGCACCAGCAAAGTCTGTGGATGATTCGTCTTCTGCCTGCTGTTCTCGGTCTAGTTATTGCGAACGCCGTCGCCTTTGTGGCTGGGCTCGTTTTGCCAAACGCGAGAACCTGGCTGATCGATCAGGGCGCGTTTTGGTATCCGCTAAATCCGAACTTCTCAGCATGGCAATATGTCACCTACATGTTTCTGCACGGCGGCATCAGCCACATCCTTTTTAACATGTTCGCGCTCGTCTCGTTTGGCGCACTGCTGGAGCGGCAATGGGGGACACGACGTTTTCTCCTCTTCTACTTTCTCTGCGGCATCGGCGCGGCGTTGGTTCACAACGCTGTGAACGCTCATCAGTTTAACGTTCTCCACGCGCACTTGGTCGCCGACGGACTCACACCCGATGCGATCCGATCTCTTCTGGCCGCCGGCCCCCGGACGATCGTAGCGTTTTTCAGCGCTAACCAGGGATCATTCCAACCGGGAGCTGAAGCAGCGTTTGTCAGCCTCTACAAAATCTACTCCGTACCAATGCTTGGCGCGTCAGGCGCAATCTACGGTGTGCTCGTCGCGTTCGGCATCCTTTACCCCAACGCCAAACTCGCGCTGATGTTTCTCCCCGTGCCGATCGCTGCCAAATACTTCATCCCAATCATGCTTGGGCTCGACCTTTTGTCCGGCGTTACCGGTTTTTCGCTGTTCGGCGGAGGCATCGCCCATTTTGCCCACCTGGGCGGCGCGCTGATCGGCTTCATCCTCATGCTGCTCTGGCGACGCCCGTCCCCCAGCCCGATGCGCTCGTAACCGACAGGCGTGTGGCAGACAAATACAGGCTCACATTGGCCGGCATATGTTGGCCGTAGCAGCCGCGTTCAAAAGCCGCGGCGAGCACGATTAAGACTCCCAATAATCCACTTGAGCCAAATCAGCCAGCCGTTAAAACCAAGCGCATTCCCCTTTGGATTCCCCGTTCCATAATCCATTCGAACAATTCGCAACGCGCTGCTTGTTCGGTGAAAGCCATCCTCGACATTTCACTTCTGAGAAACAGGTCATCGCACAACTCACGCTTTTCTCTAAAAATGAGTTCCCCGATTTCACGCCGCGACTTTCTCCACGCGCTTCGACCCCGCTGGGCGACAAAACGTAACTTCATTGCCGCCGTAATGAGTGTTGGCGTGATGATTGGAGTTGCGCTTGTCGTTTCCATCCTTCGTGACGTCCGTTTTTTTAATGTCCTGAAACTGTCACTGATCGGATCGGGATTTGTCTGTGCACTGTTTTTGTTGAGTCGGGTGGCGTCACTTTTGCAGCGGACGTTCAAAAAATCGCCTCCGGTCATTCAAGCGCTCGTCGTGGTGGTGCTTCAGCTGGCGTGCGGGGTGGTCGTGTGCACGATCGGTGCTTACGTCTACACGCGTTGGCAAGCGGCAGAAGATAAAACGAGCCTGACCATCACGTTGGCGTCCGCTTTCGTTTTCAACTTCCTCCATGAATGGGAAAAACGAAGTTCGAACCACCGCAAAATTCTAAAAGGCAACGTTGCGTCCGCTTCGACGGCCGAACCCTAACCTTTTGAGCCCCATCACTGAGCTCTCGGGAAAAACGCCCGATCATGGGCAACTCTTCAGCCCAACTCCATCAATGGACGCAACGAGCAGTGATCGCTCGATTCAACGCACTCCGCTTTCGGTGAGATGGAACATCTCATTTTCCACTTCCTGCTGAAGCCGGTCATCTATCCAATCCTGTACTGGGCCGGCTATTCCTTGGTTGGGCAACTGGGACTCACAAAGGGCAACTCTGGCTCATGCAAAAAAAGCCCGCGGTAAAATCCAAATACACTAAGATCCCAACCGCTTATGGGAGGCTCTTCTGCGTCGCACTGTCGATGATCTTGTCGGGCAAGGGAGGGCTGTTGCGAAGGGCGAAGTCGCGGACATCACGCAACACAAACATAGCGGCATCGCCAACACGTTGCGCTTTGAACCGGTCAAACGTAATCCCAGCGACGTCCATCAACACAACGGCATGGCGTGTGTCGTCTTTCGCGAAGCTTACTTCAACGTTTTCCACGACGATGTCTTTCGCATGGCGCACGAATAAGCCATAGGCGGGAAGAAGTCCAAACATGCTCGGCTCAGGGTAACCAATCTCACGTTCAGGGATGTCGAACAGCTCGCGTGGTTCCGTCGTCGGACGCTCCGCGCCGGGTTGAAAACGCTGCCCAGGCGCGCGCTGGAAAAAGTGATTCGTGAGCGCGGTGGGCTGCTCGGCGACGTGCTGCATAGTGAGTCCTCCACGGTAATGAATGCGGATGTTGCTCAGCAAAACGTCTTCGATCGGATGCCCCGGAACTCCCGCGATGATCGACGCATAACGTGCATCGGCGTCCGACACGACAACGTTGCTGATCGTAACACGACGGATCGCGCCGACAGGCGTATTAGCGGGCGCACGCAGCCGGGCGCCGAGCCTTAGGAAGAGCGGCGAGTTCGATACCTCACGCATGGTGATATTAGAAATCGTCACGTCCTCAATCACGCCACCGTCGACCGTTTCGAGGGCAAGCCCCCGCGAGCGATCGAAGACGCAGTTCGAAATCGTGATGTTCTTGAAGCCGCCGTTGGATTCCGTACCGAACTTTATGCGGCCAGTCGGACCGTCGCGGTCAGGTGCGCGTTCCATCGTACGTTTGAATGTCCCATCAAGAAACGAGCCCGCGTCGTAACCTGTCACCTGGCAATTGGTGATAGTAATGTTTTCGCAGGCTCGCGCCTCGCCGAGTCCAAAGGAACTCTTCAGGCAAATGCCGTCGTCATGGGGCGAGTTCACGCTGCAATTGCTGATCCGCACGTTGCGACACGCATCGACGTCAAAACCGTCGCGGAGCGTATCGACTTTGAGATTGTCGATCGTGAGATTATCCACGCCCGTCGCGAGAACAGCCATATGACCACCGTTCAAAATCGTGACGTCGCGGAGGATGACATTGCGACAAAGCTTGAGGGCGATCGCCTTGTTCCCCTGCCCTTCCATGCTGAAACGACGGGGCGGACGTTGGCTCTGGCCCGCGGTTTTAGTTTCAGTCTCCGCAATCGCCTCTTCGCCATTCTCGACCGAGATCGGTTTCGGTTGGGCGGCATCGGGAGTTGCGGCCGCGCTCTGCTCCGCATCCTTTTTTGCGGGCGGTCCGCGACGCGTCAGCCCATCGGTGCCCTCGATGCGACCAGAGCCGTAGATGGAAACGTTTTCCAGGGCGATGCCCCAGATCAGGCTGTTCTGCCAATGACTGTGTCCAAAATCCTGATACTTATCGTGCTCATTCGGCTCCGCGGGATCGTAACTACCGAAGCCGGGTGAAGGTTTTGCCGCAAGGATCGTAGCGCCGGCATCGAGGAAAAGGGCAAGGTTGCTTTTCAACCGGATCGAGAAACTCAGATAGCGTCCCGCGGGGAATTTCACGGTTCCTCCGCCGGCGGCGGCCGCCGCCTCGATCGCAGCGTTGATCGCGGGCGAGTCGAGCGTCACACCGTCGCCGCGAGCGCCGAAGTCGCGAACGTTGAAGTCCGCTGCGCGTAACATCGCTAACGTAGCAACGAAAAACGGGACCAGCTTAATAAGCAGGAAGAAACGATTGGCACCGAAACGGGATATCATTTGGGAAATGAAAAAGCCTAACGCAGTTGCACGTCCCACACTTTGGAACGGCGCGCGGTGCCGTCGGGACCGGTGACTTCGAGCACGATGACATAATTGCCGGGCTTGGCGTAAATGTGCTGCGGATTCTGCTCGGCCGAACTATTGCCATCGCCAAAATCCCAATGCCATGTGGTAACTTTGCCGACAGACTCGTCTTTGAACGCGACAAGGCGTCGATTCATGTCGACCACCGTCCACGACCATTGGGCAGCGAGTTTCGGTAACAACGCTGCCTCGAACGGCATCAATTTGAACGCGCACAATTCCGAGGCGTGTCCGTACATGGTGTGCTTCGGCGAAAGATTCCAAAAGCCATTGTGTCCGGGCGCGTTCACGTCGTCGTAGTCTATCACGGCGAGGCCAAGACCGATGATCTTGTTTTCGCGCAGCACGGATTCCACGGCACGTTGCGGACCTTCAGGGCCAGCGTAGTCGAAGGGCGTTATCCAAAATTCCAATACGTACTTTCCGCCTTCGCTTGGCTTGAAACTGAACGACTGCGCGGCGTTGGCCCAAGGCAGCTCTTTGATCCACGTTGGAACGCCCCAAACCATGCACCAGTCCTTGTTCACCGCCGGTGTAAAGATGTGGTAGTTCTGGGCGTGCACGCCGTGAATCGCCCAGTTCGCCTCGTCGATAGAAATTCGTTCATCCGCAGTCGCTGCAGCCTCACCCACACGACTTGGCGTCCAAAATTCTTTGTGACCTTTGTCGATCAACGGGCCGCCAGAAGCATCACCGTCCACCACAATTTCGAACGTGTCGTTGTGAAGTCCGGATTGCGCGAAATCCCAATAGTCGTCACTCGCCTCGTAGAGAAAATAGAGCCGATTCAGTCCTTTGACCCAACCCACGCGCACATGTACGTCGAGGTTTTTGGGATCTGCTTTTTGCGCTTTCTTCGAGTCGTCACGAAACTGGTCGATCCCGATCACGTACGCTTCGGGAACAATCGACCAATCATCGGCGTTGCCATCGACGCGAGGAATTTTATCGGCGGGAAACTGGAATACCCTGTAGGTTATGTCTGGTTTTTCCAACGCGACAGTTCGGCTGACGCAAAGCACGAAGCTCAATCCAATGAAATACCAGAACGTTCGTGCACGCATGAATGCTTCCCCTGAAAAATTAAGGTTGTGCAACCGAGACTGCTTTTCCCTTTTCCGAAAAAAATGCGCCGAGCGGGTTTCCGGAAAGCGATTTCAAACCCGCGACGACACACGCCGCATTGAACTCGGCGCCTGCATCCGTCGTATGCGTGCGCTGGTCGGCGAAAAACGTGGCGACTTTCTCCGCACCGATCTTTTTATAGCCGTCGCTGACGATTTCCGTGAGATCGAAGTAGAGTGCGCCTGTATTTTTCGCGACCTCCGCGTCCCACTCCGCGTAGTCAGCGAAGTCGCGGCCATTTTCCCACTTGTCCTTGTGCGGGACCGGCGAGCAGAGAATCACCGTCGCGCCTTTTGCTTTCGCGTCGGCGATGTACTGCCGCAAGTACCAGCCGAAGCTGTGCACCGTTTCTTTTGTACCATCGGGTCTGGTATCCTCGGCTGTTTCGTCGCCGATGCCGTGAACAGACCCGCGATTCTTGCCAGCAGGATCGCCGATCCGTGCGCCGTCGTTGTGCCCAAATTGAATGATCACAAAATCGCCGGCCTTCATCTGCGCGACCACCTTCGCCCAACGCCCTTCCGTGAAGAACGTGCGGCTGCTGCGGCCACCGATCGCGTGGTTCACGACATTGATTTTCGTCGTGTCAAAGAACGGCGCGATGCGTTCGCCCCAGCCGAACATGCCTTTATTTCCGCCACTCTTCACGGTCGAATCACCGACGACAAAAAACGTCGGCAGCTTCGGATCGAGTGGTTTTTCCTCGTTCACTTTCGAGGCATCGACCACCGGCCGGTCATCTTCTTTCTTCGGCACGAAAGGCAAGGGTGTCGGCTCGGCTTTTTCGTTGATGAATGCCGCTAGCGGAGAGTTCGGTATCGACTTCAGCCCTTCAATCACGACGCGGGCGTTGAGAACGGAACCTGCGAAGTTCGGATGCGTGTGCTCGTCGGGCGTGGAAACGGGAAAAAGCTTCATGACCGCATCGTGGCCCAGCTCATCGTATTTCTGTGCGACCACACCGTTGAGATCGATGAACGGCACTTTTTCCTGTGCCGCCACTTCCGCCGCCCAGCCGGCGTACGTCGCTTTGTGACGAATGATTTTGCCCTGCTGGTCCCACGCTTTCCGCGGGATGAGTGAGCAAATGATCGGCGTGGCGCCTTTGGCTCGCGTGTCGTTCACAAACTTCCGCAGATACCAGCCGTATGTGTGCACGACCTCGTGCTTCTTGGTGAGGATATTGTCGATTTCTTGCGTTTCGTCGCCCACGCCAGCCAGCGTCCCACGCGCACGTTTGTCATCGTTCACCGGCGCTTCGTCATTGTGGCCGAACTGCATGACCACAAAGTCGCCGGCCTTCACCAATGCCAGCGTGCGCTCCCAGTGTCCGCTCGTCAGATACGTGCGACTGCTGAGCCCGCCGACCGCGCGGTTAACAACATTGATTTTATTCTGATCGAAAAACGCCGCGATAGGATTACCCCAACCCCACTGGCCTTCAATACCTTTGCCCTGCCCGTCATCGCGACCGTTGCGCACGGTGGAATCGCCAATCAAGAAAAGCGTCGGCAATTTCGGATTCGCGGGCTCTGGCAAAACGATCGGTCGTGTGCCCGGGTCGGTGTTCACCGCCGCCTGTGGCGCCGGAGGCTGGGCCAACGCGATGGCTACGGCGGCGAAAAAAGCAAACGTTCCGATTAAACGAGATTTCATAGCGGGCAGATCTATTTGGAGGTTTTCGAAGGATATTGTATCGCTGGACGAGTCGGTAATGGCGCTTTTTCGTCGAGATAAAAACTTGGATGCGGCGGTTGGTTGTAGGCGACGTTCTGCCAGGCGACGCTCAACCGATACTGCGCGTCGTGCATGAGCGTAAACAGACGGTGCTTCGTCGGAATCGTTGTGGTATAGATGCGAAGCTCTTTGTTGTCACGTGTGCGCCAGATCACTTCCTCGCGCCAATCCCCCCAGAAATCACAACTTATCGCGGGCGTCGCTTTCGTGCCGTTATCCGATGTGCAGGCGTGGGCGACGAGCAATGGTTCGACCTGCTCGGTTTCCCAGTTCCACTTCACAATTCGATTTTGATCGAGCAGCTCGTGCAGCAAATCGCCATCCCAAAAAATCCCGAAATTGCAGGGCATGCCGCGCGGGCGTTGCGCGAGAATTTGTTTTCCCGTCGCATCATAAATACCGTCCATACCAGCGCCCGCCGCCCACGACTCTGCACCGGGGAAACGTGGATCGATGTTAAACGAGTTGCCACGACCAGGGCCTTCGCCTTTGTCGCCGCCTTCTTCGTCGGCCTTCACTGCTGGAATTGCGAAGATCGGCCGGCCGCTGCGCGCGTCTCGCATGCTGAGGCCTTCCTTATCGAAACGCTCTTGAATGTCGCAAATCTCCAAACCTGGATTCGACGGAACCAAATCGCCGACATGCAGCGCATCGCCATGCCCCCAGCCGGTCGAGTAAAGGCCTTTGCCGTTGTCGTCGATCACGCACGCGCCGTAAACAATCTCGTCTTTGCCGTCAGCGTCGACATCGGCTACCGATAGATTGTGGTTCCCCTGTCCGCGGAACTTCTCATTGCCGGGCGTGCCATCATCGCTGTCGAAAACCCAGCGTTGGCTGAGTTTGCCGTCGCGAAAATCCCACGCCGCCAGCACCGCGCGCGTATAATAACCACGACACATCACCAGGCTCGGACGCTCGCCGTCCAGATAAGCCACGCAGGCGAGATAACGTTCGCTGCGGTTGTAGTGATCGTCTCCCCAGATTTCTTTCATCTCCTCCGGCGTCGGATCGGCTTTCGTCGGATGGCGGGCTGGGACGTACGGCATGGTTGCGAGCGACGCACCGGTTAAACCGTCGAAGACGGTGAGAAACTCCGGGCCGTTGGCGACGTGGCCTTGTTCGTTTCGATGATCCGCGCTCGGGTCGCCAATCGGTTTGCCGATTCCGTCAATCGTGCCGTCGGCCGTTTTGCAGGCGACTTCCGCGCGACCATCGGAATCCAAATCGTAAACCATGAATTGAGTGTAATGCGCTCCCTCGCGGATGTTTTTGCCAAGACGAATCGTCCAGAGAAGCTTCCCGTCGACTTTGTAAGCCTGCAGTAACGTCTCGCCGGTCCGGCCACCGCGGCCGTTGTCCATGGGACGTTGTTCCTGTTTGAGAACAATCTCGTATTCACCGTCACCATCGAGATCGCCGACCGACGCATCGCCTGGCGTGTAACCTTCCGGCGTTTGCAACGGAATCGAAACATACGGCAGCGGCGCCGCATTGGCTTGCAATACAAACGGCGCGCTCGGCTCGCCTTCCTTGCCGTCGATCACCGGACGCACAGAATATTTTGTCTCTCGATCCAGGTGCGGCTCGCGATCCAGAAACCACGTGGGACCGCTCAGCGGTTCTTTGTTCAGACAAACTGTACCCGCGGCAAAATCCGGCGGCGGCACCAAGGCCGGACGATTGGGATTCTGCGGGCGATCGCCGCCCCGCGGCGGACCCATTCCGTCAGGGCGCGGGCCGAATCGCCGTTCAGTTCGCGGCGCAGGCGCGGTCGCGCGATAAAGATTAAACGCGATATTCTCTGGATCGGTCGCGAGCAGCCGCCAGCTGACGAACACTTTGCCATCGGCTTCTTGAACCGCGACGACGCCACGGCCGAGTTCCTCCATCA
The DNA here is from genome assembly GCA_047600805.1 of Nibricoccus sp. Taxonomy (GTDB): domain Bacteria; phylum Verrucomicrobiota; class Verrucomicrobiia; order Opitutales; family Opitutaceae; genus JADKHC01. The sequence goes on along the minus strand of JASGKG010000001.1, from coordinate 194,011 downwards.
CTCTCGCGGCTCGAACCGACCCGAGCACCGCGAGAGTCAAAAACAAGATGGCTAAAGCACGAGATAGACGAAGCGACATATCTGCTTAGTTGCGCGAACCCGATGGCGCGAAATGCAGTCCGCCATCACTGATGGTTTGTTGCTTGGCACCTTCGCTCCGCCGCAGCGCGATCATTTCCGCGCCCGCGAGCAAAACCGGTCCGTATCCGTGCGCAGCATACACACTGGCCGGCCGGTAATAATAAAACGCCGGGTCGAAGCCCATGCCCGTGCCCACACAGGTGCCTTCGACTTGTCCTGTGGCGTTCACTTTCTGGGCGACGGCATTCCAGCCGAGCGAGACCATCGGCCCGTAAGCTTTGCCATCGAGCCAGCCGCGATTAATGCCGCGCGCAATCGAATAAACGAACATCGCGGACGCCGACGTCTCGAGATACGAGTCCGGCCGATCGAGCAGCTGATGCCACAGGCCGGTGCTGTCTTGCAGCGGCGCGAGCCCTTTGGCCAACGCACGATATTGCTCCAGCACCGCAGCGCGTCCTGGATGCTCCTTGGGCAAAACTTCGAGCAACTCCGTCATCGCAAGAAAGGCCCAACCATTCGCCCTGCCCCAATGAAACGCCGGATGCGGATCCATGTCTTGCACCCAGCCGTGCCGGTAAAGTCCTTTCTCAGGAATAAACATCCGCGACGAGAACTGCAGGATTTGCCGAACCGCGTCGTCGAAGTATTTCTGATCGCCGGTCAAAACACCCATCTGCGACAACGCCGGCACGCTCATATAAAGATCGTCGAGCCACAACGTGTTCGCCATCGGACGATTTCGCGCGAGCGTCCGATCGGGAAGCCGGAATTGCCCGGCGAAAACCCAGTTCATGTAGTTGTCGATCCAGAGTCGCAGCGCTTCCGGAGAAATTCTCGCGCGGTTCGCCTTGATCATCGCCGCGCACATCGCGCCGGAGTCGTCGAGCGTTTCCGGTTTCAGCACCGAGCGGAGCGCCAGCATCCGCTGCGGGCCGCGCTGTTCGTCCTGTGGGGGTGGCGGTTGGTTCTTCAAATGCGTCGCGAGGGTCGCGATAGCGTTGAGCCGTTCCGCCACGTAATCCCGATATCGTTTGTCGCCCGTCACATCCGCCGCGAGCAACATGCCCGAGTACGTGACACCCCATTCGTAGCTCGTGAGAAGAAAATCCGTCCGATCGAGCGCTGCGTTCGGCGGAAGGTGCGCGAGATCCGTCACCGGTTTGCGCGTATCCCGGTCGATCATTTTCACCGGACTCGCCTGCTCGAGATAGCCGAGGACGCGGTCCATCACCGCCTTGATTTCCTCCGCCTTCGCAGGCGCGTACGGCACCGGATAATTCGGCTGCACGCGCCGCTCAGCCGGAGTCCGGTTCTGCGCGTCGGTCGCCGGAGGAGTCACGGATTGCGCACCAGGCGCAGCAGGTTGCGCGTAGCTCGACGACAACAGAAACACTGACGACGCAACAAGGGATGTTCGTTTTAGCATGACAGGGAGTTTTGTTGAGGGGTTCGGTAGGTCCGAGCGCCCACGTTCAAGGGGAGCGGTACCATCGCGCCAAATGACGCCCTGCACAATTCCAAGTATCAAAACCAGCGGATCCACCCTGTCTTCCAGTATGAAATATTTGAGCCGCTCTTCTCGTCGGAAACGTCACGTGCCCACGTTCTCCAGCGCCCGCGTCGATGCCTCGCAACATCTTTGCTTGGCGAGAGCCCCCGAATCCGTGAAAACAGTTCGGTTGACCTCGCCCGACACCAGCTCACCTCCTTCAAATCCGCCCAAAGTTCACGCCATCCGAGGCTGGCGCCGACTCATGCTCATGCCGCTCGGCTGGCTGGTTCGCCTTTGGGGCGCGACGCTCCGTTTCGAAGTGTCGCCCGATGCTGAGAAAAACCTATCGAAGATCGACGAACCCGTCGCCTTCGTCCTCTGGCACAACCGCCTTTTTCTCGTTTCGGAAATCTTTCGTCGCTATCGCCAACGTCGCCCCATCTACGGCTTGGTCAGCGCTAGCAAAGACGGCGCGTGGCTCGACGCGTTTTTTTCACTCGTCGGCATCAGCAGCGTGCGCGGCTCCAGCAGTCGTTTTGGCCGCGAAGCTGTCACGGGGCTCGTCAACGTCATGAAAGCCGGCAACGACATCGGCATCACGCCCGACGGGCCGCGCGGACCGCGCTATGATTTCAAAGCCGGCGGTCTGATTGTTGCCCGACGCGCCCACGCGCCGATTTTGCTGCTCGGCGGTGAATTTCGGAGCGCCTGGCAGTTCAAAAGCTGGGACGCCTTTTACCTCCCGAAGCCCTTTTCCCGCGTCCGCGTGCACTGCGAACTCATCCACGCAGCCGAGCTGGCGGATCGCGACGAATCCGCACAGCACCTGCGTGAACGCCTGCTGGCGATGAACCCGGATCGAACGTAGCTATTTCAAACGATCCGCAAGGCTCACCCTGTACAAATGGATTGATCAGAAGACCGGCGTGATCTCGGTCGTGCCACCCGGTTGAACGACGAAATCGTCACCGATGCACCAAGTAAGATCGTTGATCAGGAACTTGAACACCACCGGACGAGAAGCATCGGCGAGCGTGAGCGACCATTGATCGTCTGCGACACAGTCCAGCGGAATTCCTTTTTCCCAACTCAAACCTGGACCTTCGCCTCGGATGTAAAGTGTGTTACCAAAACCGACATCGATCTTCGCGGTGATCTTCGTGCTAACCGCGGCAGCGGGACTCGACTTGACCGCAGGAGCGAGAGCGGGTGCAGGAGCCTTTTGAGCTGGCGCGAGACCGATTGCCTTTTGGGCCGGAGCCTTGGCGGCCTTGGCAGTTGATTTCTTAGCCGGAACGGGCGCCGGCGTCGCTGGGGTAGTCGTGGCGGTCTTCGATGTTTTTTTCATAGGTTGTGAACCTCCTCAGACTATTTTGTGTTGGTTGAGAACAACGGCTGTATTTTCCCTGACAGGCGTCGGTCAGCAATAGCAAATTAAGGACCAATATCATTTTACCGCTAAATTTTCCTGTTCGTGACACGCAAATTAAACAGCGGCAGGCAAAAATTGGTGTTTACTCGAAGCGCCAGTTTGCTCAAAACCTCCCGCTCCACGTGGGGCAGTAGCTCAGTTGATAGAGCGCGTCGTTCGCAACGACGAGGTCGCCGGTTTGATCCCGGTCTGCTCCACCAAATCAAAGTGACCGGACGGCAGGCTCAGGCGCTTTCGATTAACTGATTACACTTCGTGAATTCGGTCTCTTGCCCAGCACGATTTTATGGGAGCACTCGATAATGAAGTCCCTCTCTAGTACTCCAGGATTTTTAGGGGGCGATTTCCCTCTCATCGCATCGCGACCGAATTGCCCAAACCAATCCAAAAAACATTAGCTCAATAAAGCGTCTGCACCGGGACTCTGCGCAACAAAAGAGCTGCGCTATTCCCTCAAAATCAGGCCAATTGATCTACGGTTTCAGTCGAAACAAGACCAAACCAATGGCCATCCATTTGTCCCACCAGGGTCGTGAAGCTAGAGGCAGGAGATCGGAGTGTCCGCTCGGGAAAGGGCACCAAACCATGAAGCTCGCCACATCCATGGCCACGAGTAGCAGAGCAAAATTTCGGGTCTCCAAGGCGGTTGGCGACTGTTCGGGAGAACGTTCCGTCAAAACGAGCACGCTGTGGCCGTCGCCATGCTCTTGAAGGACCCGATCATAGTCACGGAAGGCTGCGACGCGGTCCGCTAGCTTTAGTTCTTTGGCTAAATCGCAAAGGGCACCGAGGTCTGTTGCACCCGGCGATCACGCCATTCCGGATAGCGTGCTTCAAATTGAGAGATAAAGAGACCATCCGATATCTCAGGTTTTCCTTCGTTCTCACGTAAACGCAAAAGGCACCGGCATCCCCCGCCATATAGGTTCAGGTTCCGAGAAGCATAGTTTTGCGCGCGCGCTGTCATAGATATATGGTTAGGCCATTAACAGCGCCGCGTTTCACTCGGCGTGGCGCACGAGGATGTCCACCCTTCCAAGGCCCGTAGTCATAGCGAGTGGTTTGTTTCGGTATTCAGCCTCTTCACAGCGGCGGAATCTTTGCCGTAAACGCAGAGGCATAAACGTGGGGGGGGGAACAATGGTTCTCATTGAGGGGACAAATACTGTTCCTCCCCGTGCTTTCCGTAGTCACCGTTGAGTGCAGCGCGTACAGACAAATCACGCGTAAAAAGTCTTCGTGCGTGCATTTCCAGAAGAGCGAATGAGAACGGTTTTTCAATGGCCATCCCGGGGGTGATCAGCGCCTCGAAATCCGTCTCCGTGTGCGGCATGAGGCCGGACATTAAAATTATCGGCATTCTGGAGGGAATGGCACGCAAACGCCGGACGAGATCCAAACCCGAAAGCCGAGGCATATCATTGTCGGTAACCATTCCATCGAAATTGCCTTTGCGAAGCTCATCCCACGCGCACTCCCCATCGACCGCACAACTTACTTGAAAATTGCAGTGGCGCAGGAATCTCGCCAACGCATTCCGAGCCGCATCATTATCGTCGACAACCAGTATATTGAGGGAAGTCCTTGGCGATTGAAACGACCCTCCAGGAAGCGGACTAAATCCGCAGGAAAGAGGCGGAGGTCCCATGTTGTATCCGTTTATGTTCATGACTACGGTGTGTTGGCGTTAAGGTCGACGAGAGCGTTGTCGTTTTCGGACCACACGAACTTTATTCTTGGTACAACTGGAGGAGTTGATGAAGGTTCCTCCCTGCCCTGCGTGTCACAAGGAGAGGATTGAGGTGTTAATTCCGGAAGGGACGAAAGCGGCTTTACAGGAGAAGTGGTCATAGTTGTTGAGCAAACCCCGCAGGGGGCGTTGTTCAGCAATCACGGTAGCCGTAGTGCTAAGAACACGTCATGGGGTGTTACCCGACTGCACAGGAACCGGCTCACGTGCACATCTGGCGGAGGTAGGTCATCACCTTACAACCCCGGCGCTCGCAAAACTCCGCGCATTGGGATAACGTGCGTTGTGCAGGTATCCACAAAGCTTTTTCGGCTATGGAGAGAACGCGCGTTGTCGCGGGAAAAACAGCTAACAGATCGGCGCTAACATGACGAAATCCACCAAGGCCGAAGTCGGAAAATGCTACCGTGCGACGCTCCAACGCCATCTGGAGCGACGCCTGTCTCCAGACTCGGCCGCCAGAATTGGTGGTGCTGCAGCATCTCTAGAGTTTGGCAGCGTCGAACTCGTGCGTTTGCACAACCAGTTCATAGGAGAACTACTGCAGTCGTCCCAAGTCTCCAGTAAACAGGACTGCAGAGAGCATCTCACGAGAGCCGGCGCGTTTCTGGAGAAAGCACTGGCGCCGATTTCGAAATCGGCGACCGAAAGGATCAGAAAACTAAACAAGACGGGGATCGAAGATAGAAAAAAGTTGGCGAAGATGCGGCGCGCGCTGAGCCGCGAAATTGCCAGGCACACCATCTGCAAAAGGAAACTCGCGCAAAGCACGCGGCACTACAGCCACCTCCTCGTCCAGTCGCACCGCATGCAAGATCAGTTGCGCCTTCTCGCGCGACAGATCCTTTCTGCACAGGAAGACGAGCGGAAAGAGATTAGCCGTGAGTTGCACGATGAGGTCACGCAGCTATTGGCAGGCATCAACGTGGAGCTCGCCAGCTTGAATGAGGCGGCAGCATTAGACACGCGGAGCTTGCGCAAGCGAATCGCTCAGACACAGCGCTTGGTTGAACAGACGGTGAACGTGGTGCACCGGTACGCACGCGATCTGCGCCCAGCGCTGCTCGACGATCTCGGCTTAATCCCAGCTTTGCGTTCTTACATCAGAGACCTTCCCGCTCGAAACGGGCTGCGCGTGCAATTTTCCGCATTTCCCGGCGTGGAAGCGATGAGCAATACCCAACGAACGGTGCTTTATCGCGTAACGCAGGAAGCCCTCACGAACGTAACTCGGCACGCCCACGCACAACTGGCGAGTGTTCGTATCCAGAAAATACCGAATGCAGTGCGGCTTGAGATTCACGATGACGGAAGATCATTTGCGGCTGATCGTCTTCTCAGCGCCAGCACGATGACACGCCTCGGCCTGCTCGGCATGAGAGAACGTGTCGAAATGGTCGGCGGCCATTTTTCCATAGAATCTGCTCCTGGCAAAGGAACGACCATCTGCGCAGATATTCCGTTTCGCAGCCACGACCGCAGCAAACACTCATGAAGCGAATCAAAATACTTCTGGCCGAAGACCACGTCATCGTACGTGAAGGCTTGCGATCGCTTTTGGGACTGAGCGCCGATTTTGACGTTGTCGGCGAAGCCTCGGATGGCAGGCAGGCAGTGGTCTTGGCCCGCAAACTTCACCCGGACGTTGTCGTGATGGATATCGCCATGCCCCGCCTAAATGGTTTGGAAGCCACTCGCCAAATACGACTCGCCTCACCCAATACAAAGGTTCTCATCCTGTCGGCGCACAGCGACGAGGAATACGTGTCGAACATGATCGCTATGGGAGCCGCGGGATACTTGCTCAAACAGAATTCGGGGCAGATCCTAACCGAGGCAGTGAGGGAAATCGCCCGAGGCCACTCCTACTTCAGTTCGTCGATCACTCAACGCGTGGAGGCTGCCGAACGCAAAACCAGCTGGAGTCGAGCGCCGCTGACAACCCACAAGCGATCTTTGACTCCGCGCGAAGCCGAAGTGCTGCAACTCGTGGCCGAAGGAGCCGCAAATAAACAAATCGCAGCCGAACTAGGTATTAGTATCAAAACAGTCGAGAAGCATCGTCAGCAATTGATGGACAAGCTGGATATCCACGAAACCGCCGGCCTGACACGACACGCCATCGCAACAGGCGTGATTGAAAGCAGTGTCCAAGATACGACGCTTTGAAGCGCAGCGAGCAGATCGATTCCGATTGGATCAGTGGTCGTAGTTCTCACGCCCTAAAAAAAGATTCAACGGCGCACGCTCAAGCCGGGTAGTGAAACACCCCATAACCGTTTTGCGCCGCAGATCGTAAGCTATACGATTAACCGAGCCCTGACCAATTCAGTCGGCACTTCGCACCGTAACGATCAAGGAAGGGCTTATCTGACCGGCGACGATATGTTTTCAAAAACCATTAGATACCTACCACGCGCATCTTCGCCCGCCATTCCGCTAGCATCTTTATTCCTGGTTCTGACGGGATTTTTCGGCTGCAAACCGTTCACCGGGCAGTCCCAAAAGACACGCGTCGAGGCCAGAGTGGATCAAGGACACAAGGCGGCAAAAATCTCTCCGTTTCTGACACAGGACACGTCGTTTGACCAAAAAACTATCTTTATCGCCACCACTAGAAAAGGACTTGAAGGGTTCAATCGGGACCTAGATGAGCTTTCCCTCAGGCTCCGGAACGCCAGTCTACAGGTTCGCACAGGCGCCAGGCCCGGCATCAGCAAACAGCGCGAGCAAGCAGCCAGGTTAAGCAAACTGCTCGAAGAGGCAGATGGTGCCACGATAGAAACCTGGGCCGACATCAAGACGGAATCTACAAGGACTTTCGTCTCTTTAACGGAGGGTGTTGCTCAATCCCGTAGTTGGATGGATGAAAACGAGGGGGCGGGGAAATAAAGCGAACAGTTGACACCTACTGAGAGGTTCGGGTGCGAAGCGAGCCACACATCGCCGCGCTTCCTGCCATTGGAATTATGCAAAAAACAAAAAAATCGGTCGCGAAACGTTTCAAGCTCACCGCCACCGGCCAGCTCATGCGACGCACGCCAGGATTCCGCCATTTGTTGTCCGCCAAGAGCACCAAAGCCAAGCGGCGCGCGTCTCACGATAAACACGTTTCGCCGGGCCACGCCGCGGCACTAAAGCTGTGCTTACCGTTTGCGTGAAAAAGTCGGACTATATTGCCACCGCCGTTCGGCGCCATGGTAGGTGAAGACCCCATTGGCGCGACACCAGAAGCGATTACAGTCCTGTGTGCTTGTTCGTGAGGCGGCCGCACGTTCGCCAAAGAACGTCGATGGCGTCACCCAATTTGTGGAAAGGATGAATGAAGGTACTCTTAACATATCCTGCTTTTCAGGATACTTTTTGGAGCTTCAAACACGTCCTAAAGCTCATCAGGAAGCGAGCGGTCCTTCCTCCGCTCGGCTTGCTGACTGTCGCCGCAATGTTGCCTCCGAAATGGGAGAAGAAACTTGTCGACCTGAACGTGCAGCCGCTGCGGGAGAAAGACATCGCATGGGCAGATATCGTCTTTGTCAGCGCTATGATTGTACAACGCGTTTCAGCGATGGAACTGATCGTCCGATGCCGGCATGCGGGCAAAATAATTGTCGGTGGCGGGCCGTTGTTCACCACCGAACCCGAGCAGTTTCCGACCGTGGATCACCTAGTCCTCAACGAAGCCGAAACGACTTTGCCGGAATTTCTAAATGATTTGGAGCATGGTTGTGCACGCCACATTTATAGCTCCAAAGTGCCGCCCCGATTAGAATCGAGCCCTGCCCCGCTCTGGGAACTGGCCGATCTCAAGCGCTACGCTTCGATGAGCGTGCAATACTCGCGCGGCTGTCCCTTTGATTGCGAATTTTGCAGTGTAACAGCGATGTTCGGCCACCAACCGCGGGTCAAAACAGCCTCCCAAGTGACCAAGGAACTTGATGGCCTGTGGCGCCACGGCTGGCGCGGCGCCATTTTCTTTGTCGATGACAATCTGATTGGCAATAAGCGTGCGCTCCGCGAAGAGCTCCTGCCTACTCTAATCCATTGGCGCAAGCGTCGGCGTGGTCTTGTATTCTACACGGAAGCCTCGATCAATCTAGCTGACGACGAGGAGCTCATGCAGTCGATGGTTGCTGCCGGATTCGACCAGGTTTTCATCGGCATAGAAACGCCCGAAGAAGCAAGCCTCGCCGAATGCAACAAACGCCAGAACCAAAAACGCGACCTGATAAGCGACGTGAAGCGTATTCAGCGCGCAGGGCTTCAGGTGCAGGGAGGCTTCATCATTGGGTTCGATAACGATCCTCCGTCGATTTTCCAGCGACAGATCGATTTCATTCAAAAGAGCGGCATCGTCACAGCCATGGTTGGCCTCCTGCAGGCGGTGCCCGGAACAAAGCTCCATGCCCGCCTTCTCCGCCAAGGACGCATGCTGGGCGATACAACGGGCAACAACGTCGACGGAACAACCAACTTCGTATCGACAATGAATACAGAGCTGTTGCGCGATGGCTATCGGCGCCTCATGGAACGGCTGTATTCACCCGCTCCGTACTATCAACGCATCCGCACGTTTCTGCGGGAATACAGGGCGCCTCGCATTTCCTATAATTTAAACCTACGCAGCCTTTTCGCATTTGCGCGGGCTAGCATGCGTTTAGGTGTAATCGGCCGCGAACGTTTCCACTATTGGGGCCTGATCGCCTGGACATGTGTGCGTAAGCCAAAACTAGTTCCCACGGCCGTCACCTTATCGATCCTGGGACATCATTTCCGCAAGTGCTCCATGGCCCTCACGAAATAAGGAACCGACAGCAAAAAAGAGGAGCCGAGGCGTTGCGCCAGTTACTTTCCGGTGCCCAATAGTTCGGTCGGGGTCGCTGCCACTGACTTCGGTTTCGGCGTCGGTACAACAGAGCCGTATCCACGCCAGTTCGCCGCACGTGCCCGCTCCAACTCCTCCGGCGATGGCAAATCGTACGAGATTTTCCCTTCGGCAATTTCGCGCAACGCCGTGTCTTCCAGTGAAAGCTTCTCCAGTGACTCGACCAAGGGTCGGCTGCCGCGTCGGAGTTGTTTCACACGAAGCGAAACAAAGTTAATCAAAATATTGGGGTCCTCGATGATCTTTTGCGCGTTCAGTAGGTAGTCGTTTCTCATTTTGTTTTAGTACGATTTTGAATCTAAAGCTGCTCCAGAACATCAAAGTTGGCCCTCTCGCTGATAATCGCTGCTCCTTCAGTCTTTGGCAGAGACGGAAACATCCAACAGAGTTACCTCTGGCAATAAGTCGAGCAACGCCTCCTGTTGAGCCAGCCCCGACAACCCCGTCAATTCACGTTTGGCCTGCTCGTAGTCGCTTTGCGAGACGTTCGCGGGCGTGCGCCCTTCGTTCGCGGCGAGCGTGCGCGCTCGCTCACGTACTTTCTCTCGAGTGAGCGGCCCGCGGCTGGAGGGTGTTTCATGTGTTGGAGCTTTGTTCAGAGTCATCATTACAGACTCGCGACAGCTTTCACGCTCATGTCGTTTTTGACCGACCTAACGCCACGAATGCTTTCGGCCATTTTGGAAACTAGAGATTTTTCGGCATCATTTTCCGCCTCACCTGTGATCATTACCACACCCTCTTTCGTGGACACATGGGTTTTAACCGCACTCGTCGCCTTATTTTTGAGCAGTGCGTACTTAACCTGGCTCGTGATCGAAGCATCATCGACCTTCTCAGAGGCTGGGGCGCTCGAAACGGGTTGGGCTTTGATAACAATATCGTTTTTGACGGACTTCACACCTTCGACTTCTTTCGCGTAGAGCTCGGTGAGTTCTTTCTGGGCGACGTTGTCAGCCGCTCCCGTTAAAACCACATGGCCATCTTTGACATTCGCTTTGGTGGAGGTGGCACTGACATTCGCTTTCGTGAGCAATCGCGCCCTAATTTTGAAAGCTATCCCGATGTCCGAATGTTCCGGATAGGCGTCCTCCGTCTTGAGTTCGTTTTTTACGCTCACGACGCCCGGTAGATTTTCAACGGTATCGGCAGCCAGCTCTTTCTGGTCTTTGTCAGCGACTGTTCCGGTGAGCGTGACAACACCGTCGTCAGCCTTCACCTTCACATTGTTCTCAAGGATCGTCTGGAAATTGTAGGAGGCTTTCGCCGTTTCTTCGATCTTACGGTCGGTTGGCGAAGCAAGCAAAACCAAGGGCGCAGCGACGATCGCCAGTGAAACTAAAGCGTGTAGAATTTTCATGTATTTTAGGGATCACGCTACTCCACTACGCCCACCACCGATATGGGGCATTACCCGCACGGGCTGTCACGCCTCCGCAACGCCACAACTACACCGTCCCGCCTAAAACAGCAGCCACGGACACCATTGCGACGCGCGTCGCATAGTCCGACACAGCGTAGAGAACAACTATTTCTCGGTCATGAAGCACAGCGCCTCACGTGTACACAACGCCCGACCGGCCGTGTCAATTTTCCCACCTCACTCGGCCTGCAGCAGCCTCGCGACGTCGACTTTCGTCGCGCGCCAGGCTGGCCAGATGCAGGCGCTCGCCGCGGCCACGAGGAGAACACTCGCCGCCAAGATCAGCACGACCGGATCATAGGGACGGGTTTCGAAAAGGATGCTCTGCAAAAACCGCGTGAGCACAAACGCACCGACAAGCCCAAGCGAAATACCGATCGTCGTCAGCAGCAGGCCGCGGCTCAGTACTAGCTTCATGATAGCGGCCGTCGTCGCGCCGATGGCGAAGCGCAATCCGAATTCGCGCCTGCGCAGATCGACCGTGTAAGCGAGCACCGAAAAAATACCCGCAATCGTCAGCGCCAGTGCGATCAGCGAAAGCACTTTCAGCACCGAGAGCGTGAAGCGCTCAAACTGGATCTGATCACTAAATCCGGAACTCAGCGGGCTCATCAGGCAGACGATCTTCGGATCGAACTCGTAAATGGTCCTCTGAACGGTGCTGACCACGTTGGGACTGACCTCTTGGTTAAACCGCAAGATGCAACAATTCATCACAGGCGGATACCAATTCTCCGGCGCATAGATTCGATATCCCGGCGCACCGCGAACCGTGTCGTGCACGTCGCCGAAAACTCCGACGACCGTCCATCCGGGCGTATCCTTGGGCGCCGTGGGCGGGCGCAGGAGTTGGCCGATAGGATTCTGGTTTGGGTAACGCGCTTTGGCGAACGACTCGCTCACCACGATTTCATTCTGCGAGGTTTCGGTGAGCCATTGGCCCGAGATGAGCTTGAGTCCGACCGTCGCCGGGTAATTTGCGGCCGCGTAGTCGATGTTCACTTTTATCGGCGAACCATCGGCGGCCTCCACGGTGTCACGCGGATAATAATATCCCGCCAACAGATTATCGGTGCCGTACGCCGCGCTTTGCACGCCGGGTAGCTGCTGCAGCCGTTCCTGCAAACGCCGCAGAAAATCCAACCGCTGCTGTTTCTCCGCCGAATGAGTCGCCGGAAACGCGAGTAGGACCTTGAGCCGATGTTCGGTTTCGAAGCCGAGCGACACGCGCTGCAATTTCGTAAACGTGCGCACCATCAAACCCGCTCCGGTAAGGAGGATCACTGCGAACGCCGCTTGCAGGATCACGAAAAACCCGCGCAGACGCCGCAGCGCCGGACTTTCGCCCGCCGCCGTACGGTCTTCTTTTAAACCCGCTGCTGTGTTCGAACGAAGAATACGGATCGCGGGCAAGATCACGATCACCAGCGCCGTGAACAATGTGAGTCCACCCAGCACCGCGAGTGCTCTCCCATCCAGCCACCAGTGCCAAAGCCCACCATCGAGACTGCCCGTCCCCGCGATCACGAGGCAGATCGGGAAGAGCCAGTTGGCGACGAGAATCCCAAGGACGAAAGCAAACAGCGACACGCCCAAACCTTCAATCGCCACCAATCTCACGATGCGCCACCGGCTCGCCCCGAGCGCCAAGCGAATGCTGTGCTCGTGCTTTTTACCGAGAAGCCGCACCAGCATGAGATTCGCCGCATTCAAACAAGCGATCGCATAGAGAAATCCCACCGCGCCCAGCAAGGTGCCAAGGATCTCCGGATGAAAGTAACGTTGAAACTCCGCCATCGTCGTGATCGCTGGTTTATAATCGACCAATGAAGCTGCCATCTCCGGCGTGAAATCCGGTTTTGCAGCGAGGATCGCCTGCGCCGCTGCGTTGTCGGTGACTCCCGGTCTCAAGCGTGCGAACGCAAAATAGTAGTCACCGTACGGACCCGATAGCCCGGGCTGAACCACCAGCGGTCGACAAACTGAAAAGTCGAACATCGATTGCCGCGAATTTTTCGGCAACACACCGACGATCGTGCAGACCCTTTCCCCGATCGTAAGCGATCGCCCCAAAACATCGCGCGCACCGGCAAAATTCTTCTGCCAGAATTCATGACTGATGATCACCACGTCGTTGTGTCCCGAGACCTCTTCTGCTGGCAGGAACTCCCGGCCAAGCACCGGCACCATGTTGAGTGTCCGCAAAAACCCAAACGACACCTCCATCACAGCGGTGGCTACCGGCGCTTGATCGATCACGACGTTGACCGCCTGGTTCTTCGCCAACTGGAATTCCGAAAAGGCATTCGTCTGCTCGCGATAAGCCCGCACCTGCTGATCGAAACAAACCGGCATGAAGTCCCCGCCTTTGTAGCGCACGCCAACCAAACGCAGATCAGGAGGATAATTATTGGAACGAAACAGCATCCAATCGACCGTGCTAAAGATCGCCGCAGCCGAACCTATTCCGAGTGCCAACGTGATGACCGTGAGAGCAACGAACCCTTTGGCCCGCGCGAGTGAACGAACAACCGCAACGATATCAGAGATCATAGCAGAGTTTTGGAGGTATGTTTTCCCGACTTCGGCTACGTGCCGCCGCGCCGCTCCCAACCATTAAAAGTGTACTCGACCCCAATGCAATCAGACATAGGTGGAGAGTAGTCGCGAGCAAGGCGCGAAGCGAAAGCGGCTTCGACATTAAGGATACCGGGAGAAAGTGATTGAGCTTCGGGCGGCATGCGGGTCGAACAATATCCCGAAAGCGTCAGTGGTTCGGGTTTCCCGTAACGGCTAACGCTTATTTTTCAGAAGTTCGGTGAACGGAATCATGCTGCTGTTGCGAGCGCGGGCGTCGTTATAAAGCGCTTCGATTTCCTCGAGTGTGCTTTCCAAATCGTCGTTGGCCTCGAGGAGATCTGATTTCCCCCAATTGGCCAGGTGTTGCTCGCCACGGTCAAGCTGGCCCAACACATGATCGCGTTGATATTCGATCGCTTGGATGATCGTGAGGAGGGCTCGGGGAGAAAGGTCCGACATAATCTAGTTGTTGAAGTTTTTCGCACGCTCAGGAAAAAGCGATTTCCAATGAGCGAACGGTATTGCGCTGGCCGCAAACCGGCGAAGCAAGAAGAGGTAATGTAATTCATGCATAATCATCGCGGCGTGGGTCGAGTAGTGAGTATAGCCAAGGTGCTTATTCAGTCGATCCCGGCTGATCGCCAAGCCTGGTGGAATTTGCACGCCTTGCGGTATGACATAATGGTTACCAACCTTAGGAAGATTTGCAGGGCCGTCGAAAAGTGACAGTGCCATCTTCATGTTTGGTAAAACATAGAAGTTTTTACTGCCGGGAGGAATTTCTTCACGTTGCACATCGGCCGACCGAACTCTTCCGCTGGGCATCGGTGTATCGGCTAGAAATGGCTGCATCAGCATCTTGTCGCTGAGCGGGCCGTTGGCTTCCGAAAACCGAAAAAGATCGGTCGGAGTGGTGCCGGTGAAAAGGCGATCAATCTGACCAGCCTCCACAAACAATTCGTGAATCGTTTTTCTCCCTTCAACGATAGATTTCATTGGGATGTTTGTCGTAAACTCATTGTTCGGTTTCAAGCAAGATATTGGCCTTCAATTTGCTCCATACACAGATGCCATGAACACGTCTCTCAGCGGGAAGATTATGCCCCGCGCGCGGAGGACTCCAAAAAAATCTTGTCGGTGGCGGGCGGCAGGGATATCTCCCTCCCGAGTGTCGATTCAGTCCATGCGCTTGCCTGATTTCATTCTAGCAAACACGGAGCGTATCCTCTCGGAGTGGGATGCGTTTGCCAAAAGCATCTGGCCAACCGCCGGCTCAGATCCAACCGACTTGCGCGACCACGCAGCAGCCATACTTCTGGCCGCAGCGAGAGACATGCAGTCGGCGCAGACGAGCCAGCAGCAATCAACAAAGTCGAAGGGATTGAGCGACGGAGAAGAGAGCGCGGCCGATCTGAACAAGGCTTCCCGGGAGCATGCTGTCAGCCGCGCGGTCACGGGTTTTGATCTGCGTTCGGTTGTGGCTGACGGCTCAACGGTAAAGCTCTCTGTTCACAACAAAGGCGCGCCAATTCCGGAGGAGTTCCTGTCGCGTATTTTCGAGCCCCATATTCGCGGACCGAATAGCAAAGCGCGTCCCGGAAGCGCAGGACTGGGACTGTACATCGCCAGCCAAGTGGCCCTGGCTCACAAAGGCACCATCGAGGTCGCTTCCACTCGGTCCACCGGAACCACATTCACCGTGACGCTTCCGCGCTCTGGCGGATCAGCCCGATAACACCGGCCTAACGGGCACGACGGGTTGTGAAATGGTTTGGTTCAAATCGGAATTGAACACGAAGCACGCGAAGTAACGCGAAGAGGGTCGAGTCCACATTGGATTCGTACTTTGCGGACCCCGTCAGTCTGTTTTGCGATCTCGGTGTTAGACGTTCGATACGGCTCAGAGTTATCAACGACAAGCGCCGAGCTTCGCCGTTATCGGCTGAAAATCGTGGCTACTCCTCTTCAGGATAGAGCTGGTTCAGGATATTCGGGCCGAGGTCGCGGGTGAGTTTTTGCTCGAGGCGTTCGTGCAGATCCATGGCGTAGGCAAGATCGTTCGAAACGTCTGCCTGTTTATCTTCATCGTCGGTCGACTCTGCGAGTTTCTGCATGTAGCGCTGCAGGCATTCGAAGGCTTCGAGAATTACACGGGCTTCGCGCTCTGAAACTTCCAAAGTGGTGGTCTGCTTCATGTGGCAACTGGATTTTGTCTCCATACTCTTTTGCACCGGGCGGCGAGGCGTGCAAGCTGCCCTTTGAATTCGTCGAGTGGCATGAGCACGCTGGGCGCGAGAAAATAGTGTGTGTCGGAATCCTTCACGATTTTCAGTCCTGGCTCAAGATGCGTTCCTTGCGCGATGAGCCATACCCAACCCGTCCCCGGCGTTTTCTCGGCACGTTCCTTGGTCATGAGAGAAATGCCATGTTGGCCAGGTTGAACAAAAGCAACACCATTGATCGGTGTCGTTGGGATGTCGCGTGGTACGCGTACATGATCAAGGCGCGGACTTGTTGCGTTGCCGAACCGGTAGAGATCGATTTCCGTGAGGTATAGGTCTTGTGGAATATTCATATAGAAACGCATGGGCTTAGTTGGTCTTAAAACCAGAGCCCGCAGCGAACCACGGGCTCTGGGGTAAACGTGAAACTTAGCGCGGGCGCTTATTTGGCGGCGGCGGTCTCGGTCTCCCACCGGGTACGAATGAGGTCCGATCGGATCTGCGCAGCCGGTAAATGGCGCTGCCCCACCCTTAACCGATTGTGAAAACGGTTCTGCAGGTCTGGATGACGCCCTCCCGCATTCTGACGAGGGCGAACTAAGTGATAGTTCGGTCTCAAGCGGCTCGTTCAAAGTGGGTTTCAACGAGCACAACAAGTCTTTATCGACCATTTGCAGGCATTAGGAAATGTTTAGGCCCTCATGAGGCGCATTGTAAGTCCGCAGCGCTCGTAGGAGTAGCGACAGCGTTTACAATTAGTTAGCTTTAAAGGTTCAGGTTTTCCCCTACGCCCAAAAGAATCGATTCCCTGAATTTCACAGAGGGCAAGAATTTTAAAACCAGGTCCTAGTACTAGGAGAGCACGATCCTCATGACTCTTTCGACAGAATTGACCAAAGGTACAGAATCCGGAGCGATCCGCGGCTTCGGTTCATTCCGTCCAAAGTATCTTCTCTATGGCTTTATCTCGTCGCGCGTGAAGCCGATGGCATCGAGCGCGGGGCGAATCTCGGGATTGCTCATGAATTTCTTCCACACGAGGCCGGTGCGATGGTTTTCGATCATCACGGTGATCGGCGCTTGGTTCAGCGCCATGTAGTTCGCCTCGAACCAGCTTTGCGTCTCGTTGAAACCGTCGTGGAAACCATAAATGCCCCAGGCTTTCGGTCCGAGATCGCGGTAGAAATGTTTTAGCGCGGCGAGCGACTCGGCCGGCGTGTACGGCATCGAGGAGAGCGCGGCCATGCAATTGATCGTACCGTTGTCGTCGCGGGGCAAAGCGCGTCCGCCGTGAACATTGATGCCAGCGGAACGGCCCCAGCAATCGGGGCCGTAGCCAACGAACTTGCGCGGATTGTCGATGCAATAGGCGCGATTGATGAGCGCGATGTTTCGGTTGTTCTGAAAATAGTTTGTATAGCGATCGTGGATACCGCGCGGATCGAAACCGAGAAAAGAGAAATGGGTAAAGAAGAGATCCGAGCCGTTGCCCTCCCCCACTTCGAGTTTGATGCCGTAGTAGCTGTTCCCATTCACGTAACGATCGCCGTCTGTCGTGCGGCTCCAGTTGCGACGATAACGAACATGCACGTCGGATAGTCCGGCCCAGCCGGAATGATAAAGGCTCGCGGGCACGGGATGCGTCGGCGAAGCGATGGCGAGGAGGTAAACAATCATCGTCTCGTTCCAACCGATCAGCGGATGGTTGATGATGAAGCCGTGATCGGGCGACCAATGCCAATAAAGGACGTCGCTGTTCGGATTTTGGCGGTACCAATCCCATTCAACGTCGCGCCAGAGCTGGGTGATCGTGTTGCGGATGTCGCGTTCGGCCGGTTCGTCTCGATCGAAATACTGACGCGCCGCCATCAGCCCTTGGATCATAAAGGCTGTTTCGACCAAGTCGCCGCCATTGTCGTACGCGCCGAAAAGCGGGATGGTTTTCCCGGTGCGTCCGTCGACGTAGTGCGACCAGACGCCGTGATAACGATCGGCGCGCGAAAGAAACCGAAGGATCTTCGTCACGCGCTCCACGCCTTCGGCACGCGTGATAAACTGACGCTCGATCGCGACGAGCAGCGCCATTACGCCAAAACCGTTTCCGCCGATCGCGATCAGATTTTCGTCGCCGGGCAAAACCTCCGGCGCGAGGCCGGCGTTCGGATGCGCCGCTTCCCAGTAATAACGAAAACAAGCTTCCTCCACCATGCTCAGCAACGCGTCGTCGTTGGCGGGATGCAGATTGTCCGACACTTCGGACGAGAGCGGCGACTCGTTGCCCAGAATATCCATCGCGCTCACCTTGTAATACATCTGCGTGGCTGGTTTCGCCTCCACTGGCACGAAATCCTCGAAGCGACTCCACGCACCGTCCTGCGTGCCGACAGGCGCATAGTTTTTCCCATCGGAAGAACGATAGATCCGATACGAGAGCAAATCCTTCGCCTGTGAAGGTCGCCAGCTGAGATCGAAATGCCGCTCGTAGCCTTTTACTTTAAGTTCACCCGGGGCGGGCGGTGGCGTTGTATCCATCTCGCCGCCATCGACAATTTTCACGTCGTCGACGTAAAGCACGTGTTCTTTTCCATCGTCGAGGCCCTGCATGAACGAAAGGCTTACGAGGTTGTGCAGATCGCAGCGTTTGGAGTCGGTTGTATGATTGTTGGCGATGAGCTCCGCGATGGGGAGTTTCACGAGCGTCCATTTATTGGCCGGCAGACGCTCGTTCCCTTTCACGAGCGTGGTGGCAGGCGAACCGAGCTTGTTTCCGTCTTGGACGTAAACGAGCGGCGAGTTGAGTTCGTCGATTTCGGTCTCCGAATAACACCAAAAGACGAGCGTATCGCCTTCGAAGTAGAACTTTCGCACGTACCGCGTGGGAATCATCACGGTCATGCGCCAATCGCCACCCTCGGCAGACTTCCAATGGAGACGGAGACTATTGTCCGGGCTGACGAAATGGTCCGTCGCGACGGGAAATCTCCCGTTCCAAAGTTCCAACGTGCTCGGAGCGACCACGAAGCCTTCGCTGTGATAATAACCACCGGCGCCCAAACCATTGTCGAAGATCACGTGACGGTCGTGGATGCTTTGGCCGCGGCTGGTAAGCACAGCAACGGCGGCAATCAATGAGAAGGCCCAGGAAAACCTAACGAAAGAGATAAACCAGGTGCAAACGCGCATACATCCTCGTGAGTACGCTGTGCACGGTGGGCGAGCGCTCGCACAGCTCACTCAATGGAGCGCAACACGGTGGCGTCGCAAGGAGCGCAGCCATCTTTTGCTCCTGGAATGAGGATCGGGCAATTTCGGTAAGCTGTCGCGGCGCTAGGACCGTCAGCAACGAAACGCAGAGGTGCGGCGCCAGTAATAGGCCCAATTCAAAACGAAGCATCCGAGCGCAAACACGCCCATCGCGGTGTAGGCCCAGGCGGGCGAACCGAAATGTTGAATGCACCAGCCGAGCAGGATTGGCGGGAAAAAGCCGCCGAGTGCACCGAGACAACTGACAAAGCCAATCACCGGCCCTGCTTCGGCACCCATCACGGTAGGGATGATTTTGAAAATTGACCCGTTGCCGAGTCCGGCGGCGGCGCAGAGGATCATGATCGTCCAGAAGAAGCCGGTGAAGCTCTCGGGACTGAGAAACTGGGACAAACTAAAGCCGCAGATGCCCATGACGGCGATGCTCGCCGCCGTGACACCGCCCGCGCTCCAGCGATCGGCCAACCAACCGCCGAGCGGACGCGTAAGCGTCGCTACCAGGACGGCGAACGGAGAAAAGAAGAGCGGATTCGGCGCGCCACCAGGAGCATTCGCAAAAACTTCGTTGATGATGAGCGGCAGCGAGGCGCCCATCGCGACGAACGCACCAAACGTGAGGAAATACAGAACCGAGAGAATCCACGTGTGCTTTCGTTTCGCGACCACGAGCTGCGACGCGAAGGACTTCGGCTTTTGCGGAAAGTTTTTTGTGCCGAACCAAATCGCCGCCGTGCAAACAAGAATCGCCGGCACCCACACAAACGCCGCATTGCTCAGCCAAACCTGCTGCGTTCCGCCTTTTACCAGCCGCAACGTGAGCGCGTCGCCCGAGAGCGCGCCGAACGCGGCTACGCCGATGATCGCCGGAATCGTAAACTGCGCGATCGTCACTCCCAGATTGCCAAGGCCATTGATGCCAAGCGCTGTTCCTTGAAGCTGTTTCGGAAACCAGAGCGTGACCGTCGCCATCGACGTGGCAAAATTCGCGCCCGCAATGCCCGTCAGCGCTGCCCAGAAGAGCAACGTGCCAAAGGAAGAGTTGGGATCACGCAAAGCCACCCCCGCGCCGATGCACGGCACCACCATGAGCAGCGTGACGACCGCATACGCGTTTCGACTGCCGAAGCGCGAGACGATCAGGCCGTACGGAATGCGCAGAAGCGAGCCGAGCAGAACCGGCGCCGCGGTGATCCAGAAGCGTTGTTGCGGTGTAATTTTAAAACCAGCCGCAGACAGTTTCACCGAGATCGCGGACCACATGAACCAGACGGCAAAACCAAGCGCCAGCGACACCGCGCTGATGGCGAGCGTTCGCCAAGCCAAAGCAGCGTTTTGAAACGGCTGCGCTCTTTCCGGAACCAGCACATGACGGATCGGCTGCGGCAGAAACTGCAGCAAACCCACGCCACCGGCAAACAACGCAAGCGAAGCATAAAAGGCGGGCCAAACAATACTGCGATCACCTCCAAGGGCGGTGTTCAAAACCGCGGTTAAGAGCCAAACCTGCAACGAAACGGTTAGAATCAACACACCGATCACACCCACAAACAGCGTGTTGGTTTTGTTGGGATGCGCTTGGTTTTGCGCACGTCTAAAGGTGCTCATGAATGGTTAAGCTTTATGGCCGGTTACATAGACATCGTCGCCCTTGACCACGACAGCGAGCTGGGGCAACGGCCGCGGCGGAGGCCCCTGTAAAACGTCGCCGGTGCGAGCGTCGAACCAACCGTTATGACACGGGCACTCGATTTTACCCGAGTTGGGTCGATAAAATACCGCGCACGAAAGATGCGTGCACTTCTGCTCGAAGGCGCGCCATTCGTCGTTCTCCAACCGAATCAAGATATAAGGCGTGGCCGAACCTGGCAGCACAAACGGCCGGGTTCCACCGAGCGGCACGTCCGTTCGCTGGCAAACCAAGTGCTCACCGGTAATCTCACGAGGCGGAAAGAGCTTGTCTTTGACGGCGACGAAGGCTGTTCCCGCCGTGAGTCCGCCTGAAACGAGGCAAAGGAATTTCGCAAACTCACGCCGAGAAACGTGCGTCGACTCGACGCGCTCCACGGGAAAATCGACTTCCCAATTTGGTTTCGGCTTTAGCGATTCGTTTTCTGTTTCGATCATGGTCGTGAAGCTCCGGTTAACCGCTTTCTCGTTTGAGCGCATCCAGAGGTGGAGCGGGTCGTCCCCGACACGCTGGTTTGGAAGCAAACCCGACAAGTCGGCGACGACATTAACGCGTCGAGGACGACGCGTTCCACCTGGTCACTGGTTTTCATCTGGTTGAAAGGCGACCCGCAACTCCGTGCTGCCGGCGGGCATCATGATATTCACCTTGGTTCGCACGGTCTGGCCGCCGAAAATGAATTTGTTCACCGGCGTGCTGCTCGGCCGCATTTTCATGATCTTCTCGCGCTTGCCGAACCAGAGCGCACCGCTCGGACACACCGTCGCGCACATCGGCCGCTTCCCGGCGCTGGTGCGATCGTAACACATATTGCACTTCATCATGATCTGCGTCTCCTCCGACTTCTTCGGAACGCCGAACGGACACGCGAGAACGCAATTGGCGCAGGCGATACAGCGGGCAGTGTTAGCAGTATGCACGATGCCGAACTCGTCCTTGGTGATCGCATCGGCCGGACAAACGCGCGCGCACGTCGGCTCCTCGCAATGCATGCAAACCTGCACGGAAGTCTGTGTGCTCTTGTAACGCTCCACATAGTCGACGTGGATCATCGACGTCTGGCCGTTGGTTTCGCACTCGGCACAAGCCATCTCGCACGCGCGACAACCGATGCACCGCTGCGGGTCGATGAAAAACTCTTCGTCCGTCTTTACCTGCGTGTTGAGCATACGGCGGATGGTTAAGGACTGGCGAAGGCGCTTTGCGCGTCCTTCGCGGGTTCTGGTTTTCCAAGCGGTTCGAGACGTGCGGCGCTGACTTTGAATTCCGGGATTTTTGAAACGGGATCGAGATGGCCGGACGTCAGTTGATTCGCGGCTTTGCGGCCCGGCCAGTGATACGGAATGAACACGGTATCAGCACGAATCGTTTCCACGAGTTGGGCGGGAAACTCCGCCGAACCACGGCGCGTCACCACACGCACCAGATCGCGGTCCTTGATGCCGTACTGCTCCGCGAGTGTGGGATGAATCTCGAGCAGGGGCTCCGGATATTGATCGACAAGCTTGCCGATGCGCCGCGTTTGCGTGCCCGAGAGATATTGGGAAACGACGCGGCCCGTCGTGAGGATGACCGGATACTCCGCGTCGGTGATTTCAGCCGGCTCGCGATAGCTAACGGGGACGAAGTGCGCCTTGCCGTCGGGCGTGGCAAACTTTCGATCCTCCCACAAGCGCGGCGTGCCCGGATGATCGAGCGAAGGACAGGGCCAAAAGACGCCCATGTTCTTTTCAATCTTCTCGTAGGTGATGCCGAAGTAATCGGCCGTGCCGCCCTGCGAGGCGTAACGGAGCTCCGTGAAAATATCCTCCGAGGTTTGGAATTGAAACTTGTCTTCCGCACCGAGACGACGCGCCAACTCGAGCAGAATCTCCGTATCCGTGCGCGCTTCCCCCGGCGGCGTCACCGCGCGCTGGATACGCACAACCCGACCCTCAGCTGTAGTGACCGTGCCGTCTTCTTCCTCGTGCAGCGAACCCGGCAAAATGATGTCCGCGTGACGCGCCGTTTCGTTGAGGAAGAAATCGATCGCCGTGTAATGCTCGAGCTTCTCGAACGCCTCGCGCACGTAGTTGTTGTTGGGCAGCGAAACGACCGGATTGAAACAGATGCTGATCAGCCCGCGGATTTCCCCGCGGTGAATCGCCTCGATAATCTCGTAAGCGGTCAGGCCCTTGTGCGGAATCTCTGGTTCGGGCACCTTCCAGACCTTCGCGATGTGCTCGCGATGCACGGGATTCTCGATGTCGCGGTTGCCCGGAAGCTGATCGCACTTATGTCCGTGCTCTCGCCCACCCTGCCCGTTGCCCTGGCCGGTGATCGTGCCGTAGCCGCAGTACGGTTTGCCGATGCGGCCGGTCGCGAGCACGAGATTGATGCACGACGAAACATTTTCGACGCCTTTGGTGTGGTGCTCGATGCCGCGCGCGTGCATGAGGAAACTTGTCTTGGCTTTTCCCCACAGTTCGGCCGCTTCCATGATTTTCGACGCAAAGATGCCGGTCGTCCGCTCCGCCCAATCCAAATCGTAATCCTTCACCGCGGCGGCCGCTTTATCGAAATCCGTCGTATGCTGGTTGATGAAATCGTGATCGAGCCAGTCGTGCTTGATCAGCTGATGCAAAATCGCGCCGTAGAGCGCCGAGTCGCGACCCGGACGAATCGGCAAATGCAGATCGGCGGTGCGAGCGATCGGCGTGAGACGCGGATCAACCACAATCAACTTCGCACCGTTGTCGCGCGCCTGCCAAATCCAGTGCGTGAGCGTCGGAAACGTTTCGCTCACGTTCGTTCCGCAGATCATCACGACCTCGGCGTGCGCAAGATCAGCGTAAGTATTCGACGCACGGTCGAGACCGAACGCCTTTTTGTTACCCGCACCGGCGCTCACCATGCAGAGCCGGCCGTTGTAATCGAGATTACGCGTCTTGAGCGCGAGGCGAGCGAACTTGCCTACCAAATAGCTCTTTTCGTTGGTGAGGGAAACGCCCGAGAGCATCGCGAACGCATGCGGCCCGTGCTCCGCTTGAATGCGTTTGATTTCAGAAACTGTTTTGTCGAGCGCCGCATCCCAGTCGAGGCGTCGAAAACCGGCACCTTCGGCCCGTGCGAGCGGTGTGAGCAAGCGGTCCGGGTGATTATTCTGCAGATAACGCTGCACGCCCTTCGGACACAGACGCCCCTCGTTGTAAGGGAACTCTTCCCAAGGATCGAAGCCGACCACGCGATTATCTTTAACCAGCAGCTTGATGCCGCACTGCATGCCGCAGAAGCAGCAATGCGTTTTCACCACTGCATCCGGTTCATCACGACCCTCAAACCCCTCGCGCGGCGCATAGTTTTTATGCGGTCCGAATTCAGCAATGAGTTGATCAGCAGGAACCGGAAGTTTGGCCATGATGAGAATACGTTAACCGAAGTAAGTCCCTGATTTTTTCCGCGCGGCGAGATGCGCCTTGGCGAGTGCGGCGCGTTTCCCCTGCGGACTCAGGTCGAGATGAGACGAACCATCGGCCAGATTATAATTGTAGCCGAGCTCGGCGGTGACCTGCTTCAGATCGGTGACGTGGAGCTTGCTCGCAAAGGCCTCATGCGTGTGCGGACAGACCGCCTGCGGGCCTTGCGCGCCCTCCTTCTTATAGAGATCGACGCCGAGTTGCGCGGGACGCTGGAAGATGTGGAAGAATTTTCCAAAAGGCATCCAGAGCAGGAACAGAATTACCACGATCGCGTGCGTAATTCCCATGAACTGATGCGCGCGGCCGCGGAGAAATTCGTAATCCCACGTCAGCCCGAGGCCGGTGACCGCAATCGCGGCGAGCAGGAGCAACGGCAGAATGTCGCCTTCGAACGTTTGTATCGCGATCTGCCCCGCGTCGGTCAATCGACGTCGCATCATCAAACCGATGCCGACGATGATCATCACCGACGACCAGTTGAGCACGTGAAAAATATTCGCTGCGATAAAGCTGTTGAGCGGAAAGTCGAAGAGCTCGAAGCCAAAGACGTGCGCCACATACGTGTCGATGCCACCGGGCTTCAGCGTGAAATGAATCCAGCCGAACGTGAGCGGAAACGTGACGGCAAAAGCGATCACGCAACCCCAAGCCATCAACATGTGACCGGACCAGCGCAGCAAGCCGCGGCGACGAATAAAATTTTGAGCGCCCAACTTGGACCCCGCTTGTTTGATCAATTCGCCGGCATAGACGAAAAGTTTGCCGGAGAAGAGAAGCTGCCAGCCGCGCCGCCAATAGAGCCGCGTGGGCGGACGCTGAAGCCAAACGTCGTAACGATACACCAAACCGAACCAAGCGAACATCGACCCAAAAAGATACGCGATCAGAGCGCCGTCGAAATTCTGCAGATTGCGCGAGCCGACGACAATGGCAGCGATCAGAAGCAAAGTAGCGATCGATGCAACGACAAGAGCGCGGAAATTGAGTGTGCTGAACATCGCGCAAAGGGGGATTGATTTAGGGAACGAGCGGTCGAGCGGAATGCAAATCGCTAGGGCTGTAATCTCGAGAAATTGGGAAATTTCCTGACGTTAACCGGAAACGGCGGATGAATCGCGAACCGTGGCAATCAGTCCGAGTTCGCCGCCATTCGAAAGCCGAAAGGCCGCAAAGCTTGATCTGCATCAACCAACACGCGCGTTGCCGGAGGCTGTGCGAGTATGTAGAGATTCAGCGCAGGCCTATCCCGCGAGCCCGGCTCCTTCTTGATTAACCTCTAGGCCTTGGTTTTGGCGAGAGCCTGTCCGAAATCGAGACGTTCGTCTTGGGATCGAAGGTGGGGCGAGCTGTCGCTGCCGAGCCGTGTTTGGTTCGGCTCAGCGGGAACGCCTCGCCCCCTGCCAAAAAACCTTTTGATACTCTCCCGGCCGCGTTACTTGCCACTCGGCCGGAGGCGCTGGCTGACATTGACGAGCTTCCGGTATTTCGCGGGTGAGCAGTTCATGTCTCGGGAGAAAACACGCGTGAAGTAGCCGCGCTCACCGAAACCGGTCTTCGCCGCGATCTCCTCCAACGACGCTTCGTCGTAGTGGAGCATATTGCAGGCTTCCTCAAGCCGCAGGTTGGTCAAATAGCCGAGCGGCGTGTGTCCGGTGCATTGACGAAAGAGCCGAATGAAGGCTGACGGATGCATGCGCGCCCTTTTCGCGAGCGTGGTATTGGCGATGCGGGATGGATAAGCTCCCGCAATCAGATCGACGGCGCCCGTCACACGTGAATCTTCAAAGCGCTGTGCCCATTCGCCATCGGAGATGTTCAACAAGGCCGAAGCGACAAGCATCTGCGCCAAGAGCGAGGCGCGCAGGCTCGCCGCGTCTGTGGTGATCTGCTCGGCGACGTTTCTACAGAGAGTCGCGAGTTCCTTTGCGGTACGAAATTGAAAAACCACACCGGCTTTGCCGCGAAAACGCGGCTCGACGAGGAAATGGACGAAGAGCTGCCGCACCGGTCTTCTGAGGCGCGAGGAAAAATGGGTATTCGGCGGAATCAACACCACGTGGCCGGGCTTAATCGGAACCGTTTTATCAGCCACCGAGATTTCCCCGCCGGGTTTATTGTGCCAATAGAGTCTCCAAAAAGGCGCGCAGTGGTCCGGTGATTCCCAAGTAACGAAGTCGCAGAGATCGCACGACAGGATTTGTACCTGGTGAAGCGTTTTAGCCGTCAGCCAACGGGTGGCGTGGATCTTCGAGGGCATGTGCGGATGGTCCACAACTCCGTCACTTTTGTCCATAGGCTTGATCCGCAGGATCGTGCTTAAATCAAACGTTCAAACCACCCCACTTTCTCATGTTCGTCACTCCTCGCGCGCTCGTCATCATGGTTCTCGGATTCACCACAGCCTCCGTCGCATTTAGCGGCTCGCAAAACGCTTCTCAACCGACATGGGCTCGCGGCGCCGAAGGCCAGCGCCGCCCCGATCTGGGCAACGGCTTTTTCTTGAATCCGATTCTCGCCGGCGATCATCCCGATCCATCCGTGCTGAAACACGGTCAGGATTACTATATGGTTCATTCCTCGTTCGCCAGCGTGCCCGGCCTGCTGGTTTGGCACTCACGGGACTTGGTGAACTGGGAACCGATTGGGCCCGCGCTCAATCGCAGTGTCGGCATCGTGTGGGCGCCCGATCTGTCGTTTCACAACGGCCGGTTCTATATCTATCTGCCGGTGCTCAACGAAAAAGGTTTCACCAACATGGTGGTGACAGCCACGGATATTCGCGGACCTTGGACCGAGCCGGTCGATCTGCACGTCAGCGCCTTTGATCCCGGTCACGCCGTCGACGTCGACGGTAAACGCTATCTCTTTTTCAACGGCGGAAACATGGCGCCGCTTTCCGCCGACGGGTTGAGCGTCACAGGAACGGTGAAACACGTTTACGACGGCTGGCCGATTCCCGAACACTGGGAAATCGAAGCCTTCGCGCAGGAAGGACCGAAATTTCTGAGACATGGCGAGTATTATTACATGGTGCTCGCAGAAGGCGGCACGGCGGGCCCGGCCACGAGTCACATGGTCATCATGGCGCGCTCGAAGAATATCGAAGGGCCTTGGGAAAATTCACCGTACAACCCGATCGTTCGCACGAACACCGCCGCCGAGAAATGGTGGTCGAAAGGTCACGCCACACTCGTCGAAGGCCCGGACGGCAAACAATGGTACCTCGTCTATCACGCGTACGAAAACGGCTACTACAATCTCGGCCGGCAAACGCTTCTCGAACCAGTCGAGTGGACTAGCGATGGATGGGTAAAAGTATCCGGCTACGACGTCGCGAAACTGATTCCGATGCCAAGTGGCGGCACGGCGATTTTTCCAGGAATCGCCTACTCTGACGACTTCTCGACGAACAAGATCGGAATCCAATGGAGCTTTTTCACGCCGAACAGCCCGCTCAAAGAACGTTTCCGCTACGAAAAAGGAGCACTCGTGCTAAAAGCAATCGGAGCGTCGCCGAAGGACTGCTCGCCTTTATCATTTGTCACCGGAGACCCGGCCTACGAAATGGAAATCGAGATCGACGCCGACGAAGGCGCGATAGGCGGACTTCTGGTTTTCTATAGCGAACGACTTTTTGCCGGCCTCGGCTTTTCCAGAAGCAACCTGATCGAGTACAGCAAAGGCGATACACAAACTTTTCCTAAACCATCGACCATCGGTAATCACTATTTCCTGCGTCTGCGCAACGATCGCCACATCGTCACGCTTTGGCACAGCCCGGACGGTGAACACTGGACGAAGCATTGGATGCAGTTCGAAGTCTCCGGTTACCATCACAACGTCGCTGGCGGTTTTCTAAGCCTGCGTCCGACGCTCATCGCCGCAGGGAGCGGCGAGGTGCGTTTCAAAAACTTCAAATATCGCGCGCTGCCGTAGGCAGTCGTCTGGAGCCGGCCGGCAAAGCGTTGGGCCGGGGTCAGCGACCCCGGCTACAGGAACACTTCGATATAAGAGCGCGCGCTGCTCTACTTCAGTGAGGCCATGTCGATAACGAAGCGGTATTTCACGTCGCTCTTCAGCATGCGCTCGTAGGCTTCGTTGATCTGATCCATGCGGATCATTTCAACGTCGCTCGTGATGTTATGCTTTCCGCAGAAATCGAGCATCTCCTGCGTTTCCGGCAGGCCGCCGATGAGCGAACCCGAGAAGGATCGGCGCCGAAAGATCATCGGCATCGCGGAAATCTGCATCGGTTTGTCTGGCGCACCCACCGCCACGAGATTTCCGTCGTGTTTCAAAAGGTTCACGTACGTGTCGAGATCGATGGGAGCCGAAACTGTGTTCAGGATGAAATCGAAACTCCCCATTTGCGCAGACATCTGCTCGGGGTCTTTCGACACGACCACTTCGTTAGCACCAAGACGTTTCGCGTCGGCCGTTTTCCCTGGCGAGGTGGTGAAAAGAACCACGTGCGCGCCGAATGCGTGCGCAAATTTCACCGCCATATGGCCGAGTCCACCCAAGCCGACCACGCCGACCTTCTGGCCGGGTCCGACCTTCCAACGCCGCATCGGTGAATACGTCGTGATGCCTGCGCAAAGCAGCGGTGCCGTCGCCGCAGCATCCAGATTCGACGGAATGCGCAGCACGAAGTCTTCCGTCACGACGATACCTTGCGAGTAGCCGCCAAAGGTGCCACCGCCGAGGTGTTTGTCGGCACTGCCGTAGGTCATCGTCATTTCAGCGCAGAATTGCTCCAGGCCGGCACGGCAATCCGGGCACGTGCGGCACGAATCGACGAGACAACCGACACCGACAAGATCGCCGACTTTGAATTTTTTCACGCCACTGCCGACCGCCTTCACGCGGCCGATGATCTCGTGGCCGGGAACGGCCGGATATTGCGTGAAACCCCACTCGTTGCGCGCGAAGTGAAGGTCGGAGTGACAAACGCCGCAGTAGAGAATGTCGATCTGAACATCGTTCTCGGTCGGATTGCGACGCGGGATCGTGGTGGCGCCCAGCCGGGCTTTCGCAGCAGCCGTGGCGTAAGCTTTGACAGAATAAGCGACAGGTTTGGACATAAATTAATCGTTTAATGGTCGTTTAAGCGCCCCTCAGACGCCGTATTGTTCGTCGGAAACTTTCTCCAGCCATTCGACAGCTTTGCCGTCGAGCTGTTCTTGAATGGCAATGTGCGTCAACGCGGTTTTCGGGCCCGCACCGTGCCAATGTTTTTCGCCCGGGGGGAACCAAACGACATCGCCAGGTCGAATCTCTTCGAGCGGCCCGCCCAGCCGCTGTGCACGCCCGCAGCCCGCGGTCACGATAAGCATCTGCCCGAACGGATGCGTGTGCCAGGCGGTTCGCGCACCCGGTTCAAAGGTGACCGAAGCGCCAGCGACCCGTGCCGGCGCAGGAGCTTGAAGCAAGGGATCGATCCGAACTGTTCCCGTGAACCAATCCGCCGGCCCCTTGTTGGAAGGTTGTGAACCTGCTCTTTTGATTTCCATAAAAACTCGCTGTTGAAGTTCGTAGTCGTAGATCAACCCATGTTGATTAGCGCCGTCAGACACTCTCAATACACGCAGTTTACACGGGCGCAACTGAGCAGAAGCGTCTCCGCTGGGTATCGTTACGAAGCGGCGGAGGGGCAACTACGCAAAGTTCACGGGATGGTTGCTGGTATCCGCGTTCAGCCCACAGTACGGTATGAATAACTACGGCGAAAGAGCGCAGAAGACAGCGGACGCACGCGGAATTTCAATCGGAGAACTCCGGCAGCGCGAAACAGATGCGCGAGATGCTATCGAAGCGAAAGCCCGCGGGACCGAGATCTGGGAGCTCCGAATGCGAAAAGAAGGTCGCTCAAAGCGTGAGATCGAGGAACGGCGCGCGAAGTTGAGCGCAAAGCCCGACTCAGCTTTGTGAAAAGCGCGCGCCGTGTTATGAGCAGTCGCGCAAACGGCTGAAAAGTCAGCTCACTTGCCGCGTCGGCTCGCGCGGGCGTAGAATTCCGCGGCGTCGTCGTTGCGGGACTTGGGCCTTACGCTGTCAGCAGCGGTTTCCCCCGGAGCACGAGCTTCTTTGACGCTGATCACGCGACCGCCCAACTCCGTGCCGTTCATTTTAGCGATCGCCTCGCGACACTCATCCTCCGTGTTAAAGGTGATAAACGCGAATCCACGAAAGCGCCCCGTCGAACGATCGGTCGGGAGATGCAGATCCGTGACGACGCCGTATTTTTCAAAAGATATCCTGAGATCGGCCGGCGTGATGCCTGAGGCGAGCCCTCCAACGTACAACTTAGTGTTCATTTTTCCTCGTAGACGTGATGTCAGTCCGTTCCCCGGAATGGGGTTTCAAATCTGATCGTGAACACACGCGCACGAGAGACTCACCAGTCACTGCAAGATTGTTTTACGACACGACGATCATTCACCGACGCGCAGAAAGCGCAATCTTCATTCCTGCGTCGCAACGTGAACCTCAGCGGGAAACGTACGCGTCCGACCCTCTCAGGTCAGGAGCACTGCAATGACATCCGCTGCGCTGTACGAATCTGCTCCTTCCGACACGAACCGTCCGATATGGGCAATCTCATTGCCAGCGGTGATGATCGGTGGTTCGTCCGAGCCGTCGCTCTGCTTTTGCGCGAGGCCCGCCGCAGCCATCAAGCCATTGCAGAGACATTTGCGGTTAACCGTGTCGCTGAGCATGCCGCCTTTGTCCACGTAAGCCTGAACCGGTTCGCTGGGACAACGATAACCCACCGAACCGTCGGGTCGCCCGTAAGCGTGACGAAGATAGCCCAAGTCGCAGATCCGAGCGCGCGATGCGTATTCAGCCGAACTTGAAAGCGTTCCGTCCACCTGAACCACTTTAAAGGGGAAACCCGTGGGCGACGCCGCCGGATCGGTGAAAACGCAGGCTTGTCCAGCGCGACTCAATTCCAAAACGCGTCGCTTCAGCTCCGGTTCAATGCCAGACTCACGACAAAACGCAAACGCGGTGCCGACCTGAATGCCCGACGCGCCACAACGCAGAGCTTCCGCCAATTTGCCCGGCGCACCGCAGGAGCCAGCAATCCAAAACGGCAGGCCAATCGCGCGAATCTTTTCCAAATCAGGAATGTCGCGAGCGCCGTAAAGCGGTTCTCCCGACGCAGTGAGCTGCAGCGGGCCGCGCGGTGGAGCATTGTGACCGCCCGCGGTTTCTGTTTCGACGACAAAACCATTCACTTCGCCGGTCGATTTTTTCGCGAGGGTGAGCGCGAGCGTCGCCGAAGCGACGATGGCGAAAAAGAAGGGCCGCTTCAGCGAAAGAGTTCTGCCACCGAGAAAAGATGACGGATCCAATCGTTGAACGAAGCTGTTGTCCGCGGCGCCGGTATCGTCGACCTTTATCTCAGCAGGCAATCCCGCCGCGAAGTTGTCGAGCGTTCCTGGAATGCTACGGGGAATGCCCGCGCCCATCAGCACGTAATCGACTCCGGCCAGCATCGCACCCCAGATCGAGTGCAGCGTGTTGAATTGGATTTTCTCCAGCATGTTGATCCCGACAACGCCGTCGTGACCTTCTTTCGCGAGAAACACCTCGGTAAAGTTGGCGGCAATGGATAGTTCGTTATACGCGTCGCTCGCCGCGACTGCCGGCATCGGCACGCTTTTGAACGGCTCTGCAGACTTCTTTCCGCCCGGAACAAAGTAGTTTTTGAGAATGCGATTGGCCAAACCCGGGATCGGCAGGTGCTCAAGCGCATGGCGCAGCTTGCCATCGGCGTCTCCTAACTGAAGACGACGCGTGAGCGTGTGGGCGAGTGCCGTACCGGAAACGACGCCCAGCTGACCAGCTTGAGAAACTGCGCGAGCAAGGGCCCAGCCAGAAACGGCTACGCCCATGCCGCCTTGAATAATTCGCGGATGTGCCATGAGGAAGGCCTCTCAGAAAGGAAAGGCGACTAGCGACAGGATGGTCGGGAGCTGCAAAACCAGATGACACTAGAGCAGCTGGCCGAGAAGATCCGTCGGAAACCGACGCAACGCCGATAGTGTCGGCGCCGATCTGAATGGGAAGCTCTTTCGCAAAAATAAGCAGAACCACCCACGCATTCGCACAAGACGGAAGCGGCCTACTGGCGACTCGCGCCTTCTTTCAATCCCGCCGCGTATGCTTCAAATACGAGTTTGATCTGGTCACGAACGCGGCGGAATTCGTTCAGGACCTCCTCTTCCATGCCTTTCGCGTGTGCCGGATCGTCAAAACCCCAATGATAGCGATTCACCTGCCCTGGAAACATCGGACACGCCTGATCCGCGTTTCCGCACACCGTGATGACTGTCGTTATCCTTTGGTTAAGGAAATCGTTCATGTGCTTCGACGTGTGGTGCGAGATGTCGATGCCGATTTCCCTCAGAACCTGAATCGCTTTCGGGTGAACGTAGCCCGCCGGTTTCGAGCCCGCGCTAAAAACATTCACCCGGTCGCCCGCCGCCGCGCGCAATATGCCTTCGGCCATGTGACTGCGGCAGGAATTACCGGTGCAAAGAACCAAAACGCTGGGTTTGTCGTTCATTTTGAAAGGACCGGCGTCTGCATCTTTTCTAGGCCCGCACTGAAGTGCCGCCGCTGAAACCAAAACGCCACGTGCACGAGCCCGATCAGCGCGGGCACTTCGATCAACGGCCCGACCACCGCAGCAAATGCTACGCCCGAGTTCAGTCCGAAGACCGCAATCGCCACCGCGATGGCCAGCTCGAAATTGTTTCCCGCCGAAGTGAACGCCAGCGTCGCCGAACGCGGATAATCCGCGCCGAGTTTCTTCGCCATCGCGAAACTCACGAAGAACATGATCGCGAAATAACACACGAGCGGCAACGCGATCCGCAGCACATCGAGCGGCAATGACACGATTGCGTCACCTTTGAACGTGAACATCACGACGATCGTGAAAAGCAACGCCGTTAGCGTAATGGGCGATATCCGTGGCACGAATACGTGCTCGTACCACTCCTCGCCTTTTAGCGGCACCAGAATCACCCGGCTCAGCACGCCCGCCGCAAAAGGGATGCCGAGGTAAATCATCACGCTCCAGAAAATATCCACCATCCGCACTTTCACCACCACACCCGCCAAACCAAAGTACGGAGGTAAAACCGTAATGAACAGCCACGCGAAAAAGCTGTAGAACAAGATTTGCGCGAGGCTATTCAGCGCCACAAGCCCCGCCGCGTATTCCCGACTGCCGCTGGCGAGTTCGTTCCAGACCAGCACCATGGCAATGCACCGCGCCAGACCAACCAAGATCAATCCAACCATGTAATCCGGATGGTCGCGCAGGAGAAACACCGCCAGCAGAAACATAAGCACAGGACCAACAATCCAGTTTTGCACCAGCGAGAGAGATAGCACGCGGACATCGGAAAAAACCTTCGGCAGTTGAGAGTACTTCACCTTCGCAAGCGGCGGATACATCATCAAAATCAACCCAATCGCGATCGGCAAATTTGTGGTCCCGATCGTCATCGGCGCGAAGAACGCCGCCGGATCGGAAATCAAGAAATGCCCGAGCACAACGCCCAAGCCCATGGCTGCAAAGATCCAGACCGTGAGATAACGGTCCAGAAACGACATGTTTTTTGCGACAGCGTCAGACATAAAATATCTATGAACAGCGGAACTCAGCGGCGGGTTGTTCGTTTCGATTTGGAGTTGATGCTCACTCCACCACACAACGACGCCGCTTCGGCATTCGACGCCCTCACCTTCTTCAGCCTCGCCGTGTCTTCACGAAAAACGCGTTCTTCCCGTACGCAGTCCTGCAAACACGCAAGATTGGCGTTCAATTGCGCCGACCGCTTCGCTGGCAGCCTGTAGATCATCCAATTCGCGTTCCGCTCCGCCTCGACCAAACCATTGCGCTTCAAATAACCAAGATGCTTCGAAATCTTCACCTGCGGCTCACGCAGGATTTCCTGGAAATGACACACGCAGAGCGGCCCGTCCAACAACAGGTGCAGGATGCGGAGGCGCGTGCGATCGCAGAGGCAATCGTAGATCTTAAGGAGGTCCACGCGTCCAGCATTCGCGCTTCGGTATATTCCGCAAGCGGTATATTGAAACAATTCTGTAACGGCGGTCCGTTCAATCTCCGGCCGCACCGTGCCATTCAGCCGGAGTAAAGTCGGAAAATCGCCATTAACAGCAAGTGCAACCGCAGCAGTTCACCAAATCGAGAGGGAGACGTGACGATTTGCTGTGCGCTTCGCTGCGTGTCAGCCGGTTGAGGCTTTCGAGCGTTTGCCGAACCTCTATCAAAGAGGGAGTTCGGTACATCCATGTACTGACAGAAGCTGCAGCACTCAACGTGTTCATGAACGCGATTAACGACGATGTGTTCTTTTTCATAAGAGGGTGATTAACCACAACCACAGCCACCCGCGGGGGATGCAGCGGGTTCGGCTTCCCGCCCGCCGTTTTTAACGAGCCGCTCGGCAAGCCGTCGCATGAGTTGCGCGGGCGTAGCCTTTACTTTCTCGGCCATTTCAATCGCGCGAGCGATATCTTCGATCGAAATTCCGACTTTCAAAGCCTCGGCGGTGTGATGCCGCAGGCACAGTTCGCAATTGGCGCCGATCGCTGCACCGAGCGCGACAAACTCGGCCGCGATCGCAGTGAACTGACTTCCCGAAGCGGCAGCGCTTGAGGCTGGCGCGGCGCACTCCATCGGAGCGCAGCAGTTGGAAGAGGAGGAGGACATGATCTTTTCGTTGTTTGAGTTACGCCCTTCGGGGTCGGAGCACTGTGCTCCGCTTTCGGGCGTCACTTGTTTGGACGAGATCTCTAAATCAAAGGATACATGCCTGCTGTCGCGCCGATCACAGGCAAGGTCGCCCGTCTCGCGTTGGTAGAACTCACAGCCTTCTTCGAGTTCTCGCCGCAGAGCCGCGCGCGCCCGATGCAATCGAATCTTCGCCGTCTCCAAGCTGATGCCGATATGTTCCGCACACTCGCGACTCGTCAGCCCTCGAAGGTCTTTCAATTCCAAGACCTCGCGGTGCGCCGCCGGTAGCCGCTCAATATACTCGCGAACACAGCCGTGCATTTCCGCCGTTTCGATGTTCATAGTTCTTACGGCCGGTTCGACAAACTCCGCGCAGGAGTCTTTTTCTGGAATGGTTTCGGTCTTCATGGCCTCGCGATTTCGGCGGCTTTTGAGATGATCCAACGCAGCGTTTTGCGCGATCCGGTGCAGCCACGTGGCGGGGTCTGAATCTCCGCGGAACTTCGGCCATGCTCGCGCCGCTTTGAGCCAAGTTTCTTGCAACAAATCGTCTGCATCCGCCTCGGAGGCCATTCTTGCCAGCAAACGGCGCAACGCAGCCTTGCGCTCCGTCATAAGTTGCACGAGTTCGTCGGAAGCGCGTGAAGGAGCACTGTTCATCCCGCTGTAAAGACCAACCACGCCGCACCACCTAATACCAGCACGCCACACACCCTCCGCATCCAAATCGCCCCTCTGGAGTTCCCGTGCCAGTTAAGAATGCGCTGTACGCGTTCGGTCGATACGCCTGCCGCAACGATCAGCACACAATGCCCAACCGCGTACGCGAATAGCAAAAGTGCAGCAAATCCGGGACGCGCCTGCGCTACTGCAAAAATGACTCCAAGAACGGGCGCGAGGTACGCGAAGGTGCACGGTCCCAACGCGACGCCGAAAACCAAACCAACCAGCAGAGCCGCCGCTTTCCCCTGATACTGGGGAAGCGAAAGCCCGTTTTCCCATGGCAGGTTAACCCATCCAACAAGATGGAGCCCGACCGCAACCAAAACGACCGCAACGCCATAATTTGCCCACGGTCCAAGATCACCGAGCATCCGTCCAGCAGCAGCCGTGATCGCTCCGACGAGCGCAATCGAGATCAATATGCCCAACGCAAACAGAACCGCGTAGCCTAACGCTTGTTTCTGTGTGATGGTTTTACGCTGCGCAATAAACCCAACGATCAGCGGAACGCTCGAAAGATGGCACGGGCTCAACACAAGACTCGCCACGCCCCACCCCGCCGCAGCAAGGACAGCCAGCCAGGGAGCTCCGGACATCGCGTCCGTTAGCCACGTGAAGATCGCTTCCATTTATTTCGATCGCTCCTTCAGCTCGACGCCGAGTTCCTTCCATTTCGCCAAAATGTCCTTCTTTGCGAAGAAGCCTTCGTGGCGAAACAGTTCTTTGCCGTCCGCGCTGAAAAATATCTGCGTCGGAATCATCCTGACCCCAAAACTCTCACCGGAAGCCTTGTTTTCCCAGATATCGATAAACTCCACGTCCAACTGCCCAGCGTACTCCTTGGTCAGTTCTTCTAGGATAGGTTTCATCTGTTTACAGGGAATGCACTTCCCTGCTCCGAGATCCACCAGCCGCGGCAATTTAGCGGCCGCCGTTGGTTCCGCGAACGCCAACGTCAGTCCGAGCATTAGCGCGAGAATACAAAAGATCGTTTTCATGGTTTGATTTTCTGAAAGAGCGCGGGAAGCCGCGCGCGATAGAGCTCAAGAACCTGCGGTTCCATTTCCGCCAGCGGTTTCACGGGCACGAGATCCATCACTTCAGCCGGCGTTAGGCCCGCATCGACCAGTGCGCGAGCCGCGCCGTCGACCATCCGCTTCAAACCGACGCTCGCTTCATCCGCCGTGAGCCCGAATGAAACCGCCAGTTCCCTGAGCGCCTGCATTTGGAACCATAAATACGTCGGTCCCATGGCCGTGAAAATCGCGTAGGCTTCGATTTTCTCCTCGGCGACTTCCGGTGACTCGCCCAATGGAAGCAGCAGCGACAATACCGTTTCCTTGTCGGTAGCCGTCAGTGCCGAACTAAATGACACCGGGTTCATTCCTGCGCCCACAACTGAGGCCGCGTTCGGATTCGACCGTGCGATGCGCGAAAAACCTCCTAGCAGGGTCGTGAGTTTCGCGATGGTGAACTTCGGCGCGAGCGAAACCAGAATAGCCGTCGGGCGCAGCGCCTGAGCTGCGCGTCCAGCCGCCTCTGCCAGCACCGGTGGATGCGTGGCGAGAAAAACGACTTCCTGACTCGCCGCCAGAGCAAGATCGCTCGTCGTCTCGACCGAAGGAAACTGCCCTTTGAGCTTCGCTAACGCGTCGGCGTTAGGATCCGCGATCACGATTCGTGCCGGAAGTTTCTGCGCCTGGGTCCAGCCACGTAGAAAAATACCAGCGATGCGTCCGCCACCGATAAACCCAATGGTTGGAGTATTCATGTGGATGGGCTAACTCAGCAGAGCTTTGATCTGATCCGCAGAAAGCAGCTTGCCGCTGCTCTTCACCACTCCATCTACGACGAGGCCAGGCGTGGTCATCACACCCGCCTTCGCGATTTGCTGAAAATCCGAAATCTTTTCGATCCGGTACTCCAGGTTCAGAGCCTTCGCGGCGGCTTCCGTGTTGGCGTAGAGCTGCGCGCATTTTGCACAGCCTCCACCGAGGATTTGTATCTTTTTCATAGTTCAAATTACATGAGTGAGTTGAACAAAAATCCGACGAGCATGATCCCCAAGGCCACCACACCGAAGAATACACCGATGAGCGGCAACTTCAGCACCTTGCGAAGGATTACCGCCTCCGGCAGTGAGAGCCCGATCACAGCCATCATAAACGCCAGCACCGTCCCGAGCGCCGCACCTTTCCCGAGCAACGCCTGAACCACCGGAATAATGCCCGCCGCATTCGAATACATCGGAACACCAAGCACCACCGCAACCGGCACCGACCACCAAGCGTCGCGCCCCATGATCGAAGCCATGAAATTCTCAGGCACATAGCCGTGAATCCCCGCACCAACCGCGATTCCGGCCACAACGTACAACCAAACCTTACCAACAATGTCGCATACAGCCTCCTTGCCGGCATTCAGGCGGTCTGCCCATGTCAGCGAGGGATCATCTGCACAGGAGGCCGCGCCTACACTTTGGTAAACCCATTCCTCCACCCAGCGCTCCAGCTTCAACCGGCCGATGCTCCATCCGGCGATCAGAGCGATCGTCAGTCCCGTCCCGAGATAAAGTGCCGCGACTTTCCAGCCGAAGAGACTGAAAAGCAAAACCAGAGCGACTTCGTTCACCATCGGCGCAGAGATGAGAAAGGAAAACGTCACGCCCAGCGGAACACCGCTTGTCACAAAGCCGATAAAGAGCGGAACTGCCGAACAGGAACAAAACGGCGTGACCACTCCCAGCAACGACGCCAGCACGTTACCCGCAAATTCCCGCCGGCCGGCCAGCAAGGCCCGCGTGCGCGCAGGTGTGAAGAACGACCGCACAATTCCCACGCCAAACACCACCGCCACGAGTAACATCATCACCTTCGGAACTTCGAAAACGAAGAACTCCACCGCCGCACCCAAGCGCGCGCCTTCCGCGAGCCCTAGCAGCCGGTAGGTAAACCACTGCGCCACACCCGCGAGATGCCGGTAGATGAAAAGCCACGCGGCGAACACCGTCGCCACGACGGCCAACTTCAGAAAAAGATGCTTCGAAATATTCATTTGTATAAAATGCGAAATATCGAATCAAAAAAAGGACTCAGCATTTCTTCGAGGCGCAGCAGCCCTCTCCAGTTTGTTTCCCAACGGGTTCATCATGCTCCAAACAACGATTCAGATCCGCCACACAGCCGAGCCGCAGCCGGTAAAACACCTGTTGGCCCCTCTTATCGTCTTCAAGCACACCCGCACGCTTCAAAAGCGCCAAATGCCGCGAAACCGTGGACCACGCGAGCCCGGCAACGTCGACCAAATCGCAAACGCACATTTCCCCCTGGCCTAATGCATCGACCATGCGCAACCGCGCAGGATGCCCAAGAGCTTTGAAGACTGCTGTGCGTTGTTTGATGTTCATCTTCGCCCGTTTATTTCGCTTTTTTGCGAAATGTCAAGCACGGGCGCCGTCTCCTTTCGAGATATCGCCCGCGCATTCCGTGTTTTGGCTACTTGCAGCAGGTCGGTCCGCAGCAGGAACCTCCGGGTTTGGTGGCGTTCACTTCCGCGGCGAACACTTGCGAGGCCAGATCCGTTTTCGATTTCCAACTGGAGATGATTTCTTCGGTATTTCCCTTAGGGCGTATCGAAATGTTGGTAAAACCGGCTTCTTCAAGGATCAACTTGAGCTCTGTCTCAAGCGTCGCACCCGCAAGGCAACCGCTGAAAAGCGCCAGATCCTGCTTCACCTTGTCGGAAAGCTCCGCGCGCGCCACCACGTCCGACACGGCCATCCGACCGCCTGGCTTCAGCACGCGAAATGCCTCCTGGTAGACCGGACGCTTGTCCGGGCAGAGGTTGATCACGCAATTCGAAATGATAACGTCAATCGTCTGGTCGGCGACAGGCAGTGCTTCGATTTCGCCAAGTCGAAATTCCACATTGGCGTAGCCGCCTTTTTTCGCGTTGGCACGCGCTTTCGAGATCATTTCGGAAGTCATGTCGACGCCGATGACGCGGCCTTCGACGCCCACGGCTCTCATCGCCAGAAATGCGTCGAAACCAGCACCAGAACCAAGATCCAGAACCACTTCCCCAGGTCGCAAGGAAGCCAGCGCCACCGGATTTCCACAACCGAGCCCCAGGTTTGCGCCTGCAGGGGCGCTGGCGATATCAGCGTCGGAATAGCCTAGAGTTCGCGCCTGGTCGGCGGCTGAGCCACAGCCGCATCCCGCGGTTTCTTCAGTCGCGCCTTCGCCTCGGGAGCAGCAACTGGCGGTAGCGCTCTCAAATAGACTCTGGCCGTTTGCGACGGCAGCATAGCGGCGGCGGACTTCGGTTTTGATCGAATCGGAATCGGGAGATGTTGTATTCATTTCACCAATATAGACGGGGCTATTTCAAAATGGACGCAGCCCGCGTTCGTTCGCTTTTCTCAACATTGGCACTTACCCTTGGATCGGCAACCGACCAACGAGCCATAACGATCGAACTGCACGTGGCAGCAGTCCTCGATCGCATCCTTGATCATTCGACGCGCCCGTTGAACGCGCGACTTCGCAGCCGATACGCTCAACCCAAGATACTTAGCCAGCTCAACCTGCGACCAGCCTTCGTATTCGGTGAGCAAAATCGCTTCACGGTACGCCGGTGGCAACTCGTTCACGACCGTTCGCACGTACGCGGCCAATTCGTCTCGCAACATCATCTCTTCACGTTCAATCGCCTCCGGCTGCGCGAACGCTTCCATCCGCCTTTCGCTGCGCGTTGGGTCGGAACCGCTATTTTTTCTGAAATGGTCGATGACGGCGTTGCGCGCGATTTGGAAAACCCATCCGATCACGCGCCGATGATCTTTCACGTCAGAAAGTTTCTTCAAAACACGCATGAAAACCTCCTGAGTGAGGTCGTCCGCAAGCGGGTCGTTCTTCACTCTGGCTCCAATGAACCGTCGCACCGAGGCGCGAAATTGCGCAACTTGGGCGCCAGTCATTTCGGAAGCAGCAAGAGGAGCCATTTCGACAATCATACTAGGTAGACGGCCGGCGTCTGAAAAGGACGCAAATTACCTCTCGAGCGAGAACAAAGAGCGGCTAATCAACTACCCCTCGGGAACGCTCAGACTTCGCTTGCGACCAGATCGATCGCTGTCGCCACGCAGACAGCGCAGGTTTTTCGCAAGAGCTCGTTATCTTTGAAGTATTGTTGCCCCTCCGGCGTCGAGAGGTCGCACTTGATCAGCTCCCGGCAAAGGACGCTGCCGTGTTTCTCACCAAACGCCGACATGAACGTCCGCGTGCGCTTGTAGGTTTCTTCTGTTTTGGATTTTTCTTCGCCGTCACCACGTCCATATTTCAGCCCAAGCGCCATGATTCCACCGGTGACCGCGCCGCAGACTTCCTGCGAACGGGCCATACCGGCGCCAAATCCGCTCGACAGCCTGAGCGCCATGTTTTTGTCGAAATTCAGACGCTCACAAGCACTGTAAAGAACCGCCTGCGCGCAGTTATAACCTGAGAGAAATTTTTCGAGTGCTGGTTCCTTTTCGATGCTCGTGCTCATGGGTGTGACAAGACCGATCCAATCTCACCGGTACTAATTTCCAATCCAGAAAAGGCCGGCTCGGCCTCAGCACATCTACGAAAACGCAGCCAGCTGTGCTGGTGGCACGAGTTGATAGCATCACCGCCGCCTCGGGCATCTCCGCTAGGCTCCAACGAGAAATGCCC
Organism: Nibricoccus sp.; assembly: GCA_047600805.1. Taxonomy (GTDB): domain Bacteria; phylum Verrucomicrobiota; class Verrucomicrobiia; order Opitutales; family Opitutaceae; genus JADKHC01. Next base: position 152,517 of record JASGKG010000001.1, on the reverse strand, counting down.
GGGTAGCAACCGCGACGATCCCGGAGCATGCTGGCCACCATGGACGCCCACGGAATACAAACGGAAAACGAACGCGAAATCGTACCCGCACCTTCTGAATCGACCGCCAGCAAGGCAGCGATCGCGGGACACCCCATTCATCCAATGTTGATTCCGTTTCCAATCGCGTTTCTCAGCGGCGCGTGGATCACAGATCTGGTTTTCTGGAAAACCGGCGAAGCCTTCTGGGCCGATTTTTCATTCTGGCTAATCGCAGGAGGACTTCTGGTTGGATTTCTCGCCGCGCTGTTTGGCATGATCGACTTCGTCGGCCTCCACGAAGCGCGCGCCCATCGAGCCGGCTGGTTTCACGCGGTGGGAAACGCCATCGCTCTCGTCCTCTCGGCGATCAATTTGGGAATTCGCCGCGACGACTCGTCTGTAACGATTGTACCGTGGGGATTGATCGTGTCGACGTGCGTCTCTATTCTTCTTGTCTTCACCGGATGGTTCGGCGGTGAGCTCTCCTATCGCCACAAGATCCGTGTTCTCGAGAAATAGCACGCGAGCACGACAGGTCGATCTGCCGGCTGGCCGGCTTTCTGCACTTACGAGCACGCCAAAAACTCGTCTGGCTTTTTTTAGCGATGATCCGATCGGTCGGAACAGGGCTCTGCCTTCAGAGCAGTTGCGCGAGCATTCGTCGCAATTGGCTTCGCGTCCCAATAGGCCGTCGTGCTCAGCCCTGAAGCCACCCTGAGCCTTCGCTAATCATTCTTTTCATTCAATTAATTCTGTCGAAATTCCAAAAATCATCGTCAGATTACTCGCATGGGTTTGCTGGAGTACGGCTTGCTCGCGTTTAGCTCGATGTTCGCGATCGTCGACCCGATCGCAACGGTGCCGGCCTATCTCGCGATGACGCCGAACGACTCGCCAGCGGCAAGGCTCCGGATGGCGCGACTTGCGTGTATCGTCGCGACGAGCGTGTTGCTTCTCTTCACGCTGGCAGGCCCGCGAATTTTTTCCGTCTTGGGCGTCACCCTTCCGGCCTTTCAGCTCGCGGGCAGTCTTTTGCTGCTGCGCATCGCGTTTGATATGTTGTACGCCAAGCGGTCCGGCGCTCAGGAAACCGAAGAGGAGGTGGCGGCCGGCACGGCGAAGGACGACATCGCGATCAGTCCTCTCGGCGTGCCGATGCTGGCCGGGCCTGGCGCGATCTCCAACGTGCTCATCCTCACGAGTCAGGCGCGTGACTGGACGCACCATGGTATTTTGATCGCGGCGATTGTCGTTGTCGGCGGTGCGTCTTACGGGGTTTTCCATATCGCCGCACGGGGCGCGTCGTTTTTAAACCCACTCGTGCTGAAACTGGTCACCCGCTTGATGGGTTTGGTCATCGCGGCGATTGCGGTGCAATTCGCATTTAATGCTCTTGCCGCAAGCGGGCTGTTCGGCAGCCTGACGCCCGCAAAGTAGCCTCGCACCGCGACGGCCACTAGATCACGGTCACTTGGGGCTCTTCGAGCTTTGCGATCGCCGCCATGATCTTTTGGGAAGCGAGCAGATATCGTTCTTTGCCGGTGGAAGGATCGTCGTAGTCGGCGGGCGAAAGCGGTTTTCCGTACACGACCGCTATCGGTGTTCCGAGGCGGAGTTTGCCATCCTTACCGAGCGCCCTAAATGAACCAAAAACACGCACAGGAACGACAGGCACGCCGGTACGGCAAGCCAGTAATCCCACGCCGGGTTTTGCCGGCTGAAGATTTCCGTCGAGCGAACGTGTACCCTCGGGGAAGAGAATGATAACTTTGTTGTTTTTGAGCGCACCGAGCACGCGCTTGATGGCAGTGACGTCGGTGCCGCCATCGCGATCGACAGGAATCGTGCCGACTGCGTTGAGCCACCATGAAGCGAAGCCCGGTTTCCAGAGCGTCTTGCGGGCAAAAAAACATACCTGCTTCGAAATGAGCCCGCCGACGACCGGAGGGTCCAGATGGCTGGCGTGATTCGAAGCGATCATGAAGCCGCCGGTCTTCGGAAGATTTTCGAGGCCTCGCACTTCGCCGTGAAAGAAGGAATCGTAGATCTGCCGGATGAAATAATGGCAGACGCCGTAAACCGGGTCCATGTCCAATTGGTCGTACTGGCGTTTCATGCGGGAGTCAGGCGCGCGCTGATGAGCGCGGAGAGCTTTTCTACAACCTGTTCCAAGGTCAAATACGTGCTGTCAACCGCGGTCGCTCCGGCCGGGATCGTCAGCGGCGCTGTTTTCCGCTGTGAATCCATTCGATCGCGTTCGGCGATCTGATCCGGTTGGCCTTGTTGGGCGCGTCGGCGGGCGCGTTCTTCCGGATCCGCATGCAAAAAGAAACGAAAATCCGCGTTCGGAAAAATGACAGAGCCGATGTCGCGGCCTTCCATAACCAATCCACGGAAACCATGAGCCCGCGCCACGTCAGCTTGGCTGCGTTGATAGGCAAGCAGTGCAGCGCGCAGTTCCGGAATCGCCGCAAAATGCGAAACCGCCGCGGTGACTTCCGCGCTGCGAATACGTTCCTCGGGAACGACACGTCCGCCGATCTCCATCGCAGCACTGCGGCCGGTCACGCGCGTGCTGAGCGTGATGCTAGGAAGCGCCGCGTTCACTCCGGCGATGTCGGTGGTCGCGATGCCGCGCGCGAGCAGTTCGGCCGTGAGCGCGCGATAAAACGATCCGGTGTCGACGTGCAGCAGTTTGAAACGTTCGCTGATCGCGCGAGACGTTGAGGATTTGCCAGAAGCGGCGCCGCCGTCGATGGCGACGATGATGAAAGGAGAGGAACTCACGTGGAGGAATGAGAGTTCTTCCAAAGCACCCCGAGCACGTCAAAAAAGTTCGGAAATGTTTTAGCGCAGCACGCCGGATTTCTGATCGTGAGCCAAGGCTGCCCGTTGCCGAGCAGATCGTGGCAACCGAGGATCGCAAAACTCATTGCGAAACGATGATCGCCGTGGGTCTCGATTGTCACGCCGGCTTTCAACGGTCGCGGATGAATCTCCAGCGAATCTTCAGTCTCGATCACTTCCTGCCCGAGTTTTTTCAACTCACGCGCCATGCCTGCCACGCGATCGGTTTCCTGCTTTCGTGTGTGTGCGATGCCGGTGATCTTCGTCGGGCCGTCGAACAACGGCGCAATTGCCCCGAGCGTAAGAAACGTGTCGGAAAATTCACGGAAATCCTGCGTGCCTGCGCCTTTGATCTTCACCGCCGCGTAATACGCCGCATCGATTCCGACTGCACGGTCATCGCTTTTGCCCACATCCTTAGGTACGCGGTTTGGTTCGAGCCGGTCTTCAACCACGGCGCCACAACCGCGTACGACTCGAATGAAACGCGTGTCGCCTTGCAGGCTTTTCGTGTCACCGAACAATCCGGGAAGATGCAAAAGCCCGCGTGTGACGAGCGGCAGCGCCAGGAAATAACTCGCCGCAGTGGCATCGGGTTCGATCGCGTACGTGGAAGCGCGCAAATAATATCCCGGCGAAATCGTCACGGCGTTCTTCTCGGGCGAAATCTCCGTCTCAAATCCAAATTGCGCCATCTGGTTCACCGTCATCTGCACGAAGGGCCAGCGAACTTTACCGATAAGTTTAATTTCGAGCGCCGAGGCCGCGAGCGGTGCAACCATCAATAATGCCGAAAGCATCTGACTGCTTTCACTCGCATCGATCTCAACGGTGCCGCCACGGAGGCCGTGCGCGCGCAGCTCGATGGGGAAAAATCCGTTCTCGCCGATGTAAATTATCTCTGTGCCTTGGTTCGAAAGCGCGTCAAAGAGTCCTTTCATCGGCCGTTTGCGCATCTGCGGCACGCCGTCGATGTGATAAACGCCGTTTGGCGCTGCTGCGCAAAGTGCTGTGAGAAAACGCGCGGCAGTTCCGGCAAGTCCGACGTGCAGCGTGGCTTTCTCGGCAGGGATTTTTCCTCTGCGGCCTTCGACGTAGATTGTCTTCGCCGCCGCATTTTCCTTCACCACGAAACCGAGTTGTCGCAGCGCTTCCGCCATGATTTCGGTATCTTCGCTGAACAACGCCCCGGTCAGGGTAACCGGGCGGGCGCACAGCACAGCGAGAAGCAACGCGCGATTGGTGATGCTCTTCGATCCGGGTAATTCAACGGAACCGCGCACCGGGCGCGTGAAAGGTTGGATCGGAAGCAGGTCAGGCAGAGGCATGGAAGCAGACTAGCTCACGGAAAGATCTGCCGACGCCAAGGCGAAACCGCGGTGTTGTTTGACGCCAAGGTCGCAAAGCACGCGAAGGCCGCGAAGAGCTGAGGATTTCGTAGCGGTTTATTGGGTTCGTAAAACCCCGATTGGGGACAGACACAAAGTTTCGCCGCGGGGGGGTGCGCACGTGGGTGGTAATCGACAGATTTTTCTGCGCGCTTTGCGAACTTGGCGTCGAAAAGCTCAAAGTACGCCTCACTCATTTCATCCCGGAAAGCCGTCGCGGTACTGTTTTCCTTTTTCGAGCCGTTGGCGGAGTTCGTCCCATTCGCGGTTGGCGAGCGCGGCGCTGAAGCCCTCCAATTCGTTTTGAAAATCCCGCAGCGCGCGCAGCAATTCGTCGCGATTTTGTTGAAAGATTTCGATCCACATCGTCGCGTCGCTGGCGCCGATGCGTGTCGTGTCGCGCAAGCCTCCGCCCGCGAAGTTCCGCCAATTATGATTCCTCTGCGCGAGGAAGCTGCAAAGCGTGGTGGCGATCGATTGCGGCAAATGACTGATGTGTGCGACGATTTCATCGTGTTGCTCGGGTGAAACCGTCGCGACTTTCGAGCCGAGCGCTTCCCAAAAATTCTGCACAACTCGCGTTGCATCGGCCGAGGTGTTGGCGAGCGGCGTGACGAAACAGGTGCGATTTTCGAAAAGCGTTTCCGAACTATTTTCCCAACCGGTTCTCTGGCTGCCGGCCATCGGGTGCGAGCCGACGAACGCCACGTGGGCTGGAAGTGCCGCCGCGCACGCACGGCAAACCGCGCTCTTAACACTGCCAACGTCCGTCACAATCGCCCCCGAGGGCAGCGCCGTGGAAATCAAGCTGGCTAGTTCGATGATCTTCTCCACGGGCGCAGCGAGCACGACAAGGTTGGCCGTACGGACCGCTTCTTCGGCCGAATCGAAGACGTGGGTGCACCATGGCTGAGTGAGCAATTGCTCGCGAACCTCCGGGCGTCTTGCCCAGATGACGACGCGTTTGGCGAGCTTGCGAACATAAGCAGCGCGGGCGACCGAGCCGCCGAGCAGGCCAGGCGCGAGGATCGTCAGTTGATCGAACATGATGATTCCAAACGGCAAGATTGTCCCAATGTCGAGCCTGCCGATTCTCCGCAGCGCTTCTGGATAATACGTTGTCAGATTTCCGCCGGCGGCTTTAGTCGCTTTGTGAATCCGACGCCGCCTACTGAGGAAGAACAGAAGAAAGCGCACCGAACCATCGTCATTCTCTATTGCTGCATGGCCGTGTTGATTGCGCTGCCTATATTATTGTATTTTGCGTTCCAATAAGTCTTTCTACCGTACGAGATGAATCGAACCCTGCTGCCCATCCGTCTTGTTTTCATCGCACTTTGCGGCGTGGTCGGCTGGCTCGTTTGTTTCACGAATCCACTTTGGGACCGCTGGCAAGGCATCGCGATCGCCATAGGGTTATTGCTCGGCGTTCTCGTCGTGCTGACAGACGTCTTGCTAAAAGGTTTTTCGCTCCGCGGCCTTTCCGCCATTTCGTTCGGCTTGGGAATCGGCCTGTTGATCGCCTACATGATCCACGTTTCTCCGCTCATGGATCAGGGCGATCCTGAGATTTTGTATTTAGTCCGCCTGAGCGTCTTTCTAGCGGTTCCGTACCTCTGCATTGTCATCGCACTGCGTGGTAAGGACGAATTCAATCTTGTCATCCCGTATGTTCGCTTCGTGCCGCACGACGTCGATGTGCCTCTCGTGGTCGTCGATACCAGTGCGCTGATCGACGGCCGGGTTGCGCGCGTTTGCGAAGCTGGATTTCTCAACGCTGCCCTGGTGATTCCGCGCTTCGTGCTCGATGAACTTCACGCCGTCGCCAATTCCTCCGATCCGCACAAGCAAGCCCGCGGTCGCCGCGGTTTGGATACGTTAAACCTGCTGCGCAAAATCAAGCATATCGACATCCGCACGCCCGAGAGCGACATCTCGAAGAAACAAGAGGTCGACGCAAAGCTCGTATTCCTGGCGCAATCCATGCGCGCGAAGCTGCTCACGACCGATTTCAATCTGGCGAAGATGGCCGAGTTCCACGGCGTGCAGTGGCTTAACCTAAATGTCCTCTCCAAAGCGCTTCGACCCGAACTGATCCTCGGAGATTTTCTCGAAGTGGAGCTCGTGAAGCCGGGCAAGGACGAAGGCCAGGCAGTCGGCTACCTGGACGATGGTTCAATGGTTGTCGTGAACAACGCCCGCGCCCAAATCGGCCGCCAAGTTCACGTGGAAATCTCCAGCGTGCTACCCTCGGCCGGCGGCAAAATGATTTTTGCTCGTTTGGTTTCGGAAAACGGCAAAACCACGCCTCCTATCGGTTGAGATTGCCGCAAAATAACAGGTAACCGCAGGCGTCCGCTCTTGGATTTATTGATCCGTCGTCCCTCCTCGCGGGCGAGGAGCAGAGCTGACAACCGAAGAACTCTCCGGAACTTGGCGGCTCGAAGCATCCACCCGGAAAGAACCAGTCGTTGTTGAGCTTTCGCTTTTGTCGAGTTGCGTGCCGCATGACGAGCGCGCAGACGATCGCAACAAATCAGAGCCCGCAGACGCAAAACGTCCCGCCGATCGTCGACACCACCGCGCCGCTCGGCGTGCCGTCGGACGCGATCATATTATTCGCCGGTTTGGATCTGCGCGAGTGGATCGGCGAAAACTCCGCAGCGCCGTCCTGGATCGTCGCAGACGGCATTCTTACCGTGAAATGCGGTTCAGGCGGGATCGTCACGAAGCGAAACTTTGGCGATTGCCAATTGCACATCGAGTGGCGCACGCCCGCGAAAGTCGAAGGCGACGGTCAGGCGCGCGGCAACAGCGGGATCTTTTTTCAACGTCGTTACGAAGTGCAGATTCTCGACAGTTTCGAGAACCCGACCTACCCCGACGGTCAGGCCGGCGCCGTTTACAAACAACAACCGCCGCTCGTAAATGCCTCGCGGCCGCCGGGACACTGGCAAACCTTCGACATCGTCTTCCGCGCGCCGCGTTTCGACGCCAAGGGACAACTGCTGCACCCGCCCGTCATCACGGTTTTTCAAAACGGAGTGCTCGTGCAAGATCACGCGCCGATCCAAGGCATCACCGACGATCCCCAGGGTCCGCGCTACGTCGCGCATCCGCTCAAACAGCCGCTTTTACTTCAAGATCACGGTTCGGCAGTGTCGTTTCGGAACATCTGGCTTCGCGAACTCGCCAAGTCCGACGCCGTCGGGGTCAACGCGAAGATCGCCGCGTCGGCGGGTTGATCAGAAATTCCGGATCGACGTTGGGATTCGGTTCTACCACCAGCATCTTGTAATCGCGCTTCTTGTCGGGAGCCGCGGAGGCGATTTTGAAATCGGTTTTATTCCTCGGCGCTGCCTCAAAAACAACCGGCTGAGCCGCCAGCGAATCAGAAACAACAGCGGTCGGAATAAACGGCGCGCTCAGCGGAGAGCGTGTAGCTTTGGGAATATCGAAATGCGAAATATCCGCAGATGCGGAGACCGAACTAACAGCCGAGGACGCCAGCGCAGCATTGAGCGCAGGTGCGACGGCTAGGAGAAGACAAGTTTTGGCGAGCGGGGTCACGGCGAAAACATTTACACGGGCACTTTCTGAGCAGAAACGATCGCAATTCCGGGAAAGTGAGACGTGATTCCGGGAAACAATGTTCCACTGAAGTCTGATCGGTCCAGACGATGCCAAGTTTCAACCGAACCACTCCACAAATACCCAGACGCCCTATAAAGCGAGCCCTCCAAACACCATCACCAGCAATTTGTGAAAGATAAATTCAGCAAAAATCGGTGGTTTCTCGGGAGGAACTAAGAAAATGACATAATCAGCAGCTATCTTAGCCGAGAGCTGATCCCGCACGAACGCTGGCGCTTCCGGAAGGCCTGTAAGTTGCAGGAAAGCCGTTTCGATTTGTTCTGCAGAATAGTACTCCTCACCCGAATCCCATCTCACCAATATAGTCCAGCGGCGGGGACGATATCCAAAGAGCACACTGGCAGCCTCGATCGGAGTATCGACTGCCACTTGTATCGACGCTTCGATTTGATCGCCGTACCGAACCGTATAGCTGGGCGTGCACCCGTTATTTCCTCGTCGGAATCAGGTCGAGGATCATGCTCCAGAGGTCCTTGAACCACTGGAAGAGCGGGGGGCCGGAAAAGGCGACAAGAAACAAGGTGATGTGCAGCGCAAAGATCAAAACCACCCACATCAGCAGCGCACGGAAGAAGTTCTTTCGCGAGCGATTCTGCCCCACAAACGCAAGAATCGGAACCGCGACCAAGTTGATCAGCGGCAGCATCAGCAAAAACTGCGCAAACATCCAAAACCACATCGAAACGTAATCGTCCGGACCGGACTCTCTTGAAGCAGAGCGTTTAGCCATGGGGTGAAGCGAGGAAGGTGCTGTTCGTAAATTAACTCCCGAGTGGAAAGCAACGCCACCGATGTTTCGCGGTTTAGGACCTTAAGTCGAGTTCGTTAAGAACCGTTAAACACGGACAATCGACATCGAAACAAAACCTGTGGCCACCGGTAACTGCGCGAAACACGTCGCACGGCATACCAGCGGCGCACGGGCACTCGGCCTAGTTTTTTCGGCCCAACCGCGCGCCCTCAATCGCTTTCAACACGAGCGACGCGAGGCGAATCCCCTGCTCTATTCCAAGCCGCTGGCTTTACGGGCGCGCTTGAGCACACTGCCGCCCACTGCGCGCGCACGTTGCGCTCCGTCAGCGAGAACTTGGTTCACGTAATCGAGGTTCGCTGTGAGCTCGGCACGTTTCGCGCGGAACGGCGCGAAGTAATTCCAATAGTGCTCGAACAATCCTTTCTTCAGATCACCGTAGCCGAGGCCGCCCGCACGCAGGCGATTCTCGTAATCGGCCGCGACATCTTTCGGCGCGACAAGTTTGAGCAATTGGATCGCAAGGTTTTGATCGGCATCGGGCTTAGGTTCCGCGGGAGTGCGCGAATCCATTTTGATGCCCATGATCTTTTTCTTGATCGCCTTTTCGTCGCCGAAAATTTCCACGGTGTTGCCGTAGCTCTTGCTCATTTTCTGGCCGTCGAGGCCCGGAACGGTGGCGACTTCGCCGCGGATTTCGGGCTCGGGAATAACGAAGGTTTCGCCGTAGGTCTGGTTGAATTTGATGGCGATGTCGCGCGTCATTTCGACGTGTTGTTTCTGGTCTTTGCCGACTGGAACGACGTTGGAATCGTACATCAAAATATCCGCTGCCATCAGCACCGGATACGCGAAGAGGCCGAAGTTGGGCGAAATGCCTTTGGCGGTTTTGTCTTTGTAGCTGTGCGCGCGTTCGAGCAGGCCCATCGGCGTGAGCGTGCCGATGATCCACGTGAGTTCGCACACTTCCGGCACATCGCTTTGGCGGTAGAACACGCTTTTCTTCGGATCGAGTCCGCACGCGAGGAAATCGAGCGCGACATCCAACGTGTTTTTACGGCGCTGGTCGGCATCCGTAAGCGACGTCATCGAGTGATAGTCCGCGATGAAGTAAAACGCTTCGCCGCGTTCCTGCAGTTCGATCGCCGGCCGCATCATGCCGAAATAATTACCGATGTGCAGCGTGCCTGAAGGTTGAATGCCAGAAAGAATGCGCATAGGGGAAGAATTCAGGGATGGAGGCGCGAGAAGTCAGGACAAAAATGAAGCGTCAGCGATACAGTTGAACCTGCTCCGGCAACGTCCAGGTCGCCCGGGCCGCCCGAATTTGAGGGCGGAGCCCCGGCAGGCTCACATCGCGGCAGCCGAGGCTTTTCAATCGCGCCGTGGCACGAAATTCACGGTCGTTCGCGCATGCGCGATCGTCGCAGCGGGAATATAACCGCTCACCACGATCGTCGGCGTGACGAGCGCGCGCGGACCCATGACCGTGCCGGGATTGAGCACGGCGTTGCAACCGACTTCGGCCTTGTCACCGAGGATCGCACCGAACTTTCGCAAGCCCGTGTCAAACGTGCCGGAAGGCAGGCGCACACTGATCGCTTTCTGATCGAGGCGCAGATTCGACAAAACCGCGCCCGCACCGAGATGCGCGCCGTTGCCCAAAATCGAATCGCCGATGTACGGACGATGCGGCACCTGCACGCCGTCCATCAGCAGCGAATTTTTAATCTCGGCGTTGTGACCAACGGTGCAGTTCGCCCCGACGATCACGTTGCCCCGCAGAAAACAGCCCGGCAGCAACTTCGAACCAGGTCCAATCCATGCAGGACCAATCAACGTCGCGTTGTGCGGGAGCTGCGCGGTTGGATGAACGTAAACTTGGCCCTCGACGTGAACGCCGGGCGGGATCGATTGCCCGCCGGCAAAGTTCTGCGCCTTCAAAGCAGTGCCAATCACCTTTAACCATTCCCAAGGAGCCACCTCCGGCGAGAAAAACGAAGCGAACGTTTGGAGCGAAGCAGGTAGTTGGAAAAATTCAGCGGCTTTCACAGTGCCGCAACGATGTCGCGGGCGCCCGCTCCGGCGCAAGCTCGGGATTTTACAGAAGGCTTCTCACCGACTCCGGTCAAACGTGCCGCATCGTTCTTGCAAAACCAATCGCCATAGGAATGATCGCCTCACGTTCCCCATCTCGGTGGGTGGGGTTGCTTCTCCTAGGCCTCTCCTAATATGCGCGCTGTACGTCTCGTCGTAATCGCACTCGCATCTGCTGTACTCGCATCCGCAACGCCGGCCCAAAACGATGCTCTTCGCACAATCGATGAACTTGCCAAAGCCATCGAACAGGAAACCAAAGCCAACTCGCCCGACAGAGCTGCGCTTTCCAACCTTGGAAACTACCTAGGCCAAATTCGCGGGGCTATTGTGCGCGACGATCTCGCCGAGGCAGAACGCGGCCTGCTCGGAATTCGCCCGACGCTCCTTGCCGCAGTGCCGAAAATGGCGGAGAGCCTCGATCAAGTCTTGGTGGCCGTACGGGCTCAAAACGCCGCAAAGGAAGCATCCCTCGAACGCGCGATCGAGACCATCTCTGCAGATATTCGCTCAAAGATTGCCTCCCACGCTCCGGCGAAAGACTTCGATTCGTTTTTTTCGGCGCTGAACGGACTTGCAGTCTCGCGCAACAACTACGGTTACAACGAGAGTTCTCCTGCAGCGAAGATTGAAGCCCTGCGTAATTTCGTCAGCCGCTGGCAGGATTATCTCACCCAAACAAGTTTGGGGAATGCAGATCAGGCCGCCCAAGCACTGAATGAGCTCACGACTCTTTCCGCCCGAGTCCCCGTTGTTCCTCGAAGCGACCTCCTCGCCATCCAAGCAGATATCGCTAAACTTCGCGACACACGCGGGGCTGCCACCAACGAACGCATCGCGGCGCTCACAAAGCGTGTTCAGACAGCCATCGCCAACGCCAAGAACGCAGCCGAGTTGGACGACCTTTTGGTGGAACTTTCAAAACCCAGGTCGAATCAGGAATACCGGAACTACGACCAGCCCGGACCGGAGCAATTGCGACAATTTGTGACGCGGTGGCAGGACTATCTGAGCAAACGCGATGCAAATAATACGTCAGCAGCGCAGGACGTCCTCCGGGGACTCCTAAACGACACCGGGTTTCAAGTAATCTATCCACGTTCAAAACTCCTCGCGCTGTCAGCGGCTGCTACAACGAACCAATCGGGAAGCTCTGTTCTCGACATCGAAAAGCTACCCACACAGCTAACTCGGGCCAACATCGACGAATTCATCAAGGTACTCCCGACAACCGGTGAGCTCGAATATTCCGAATTCCGAACTGCCCTCAATGACTTGTCCAACGCCCGCAGACTCCTCCTGACCGGTAGCGCGAGCCAAGTGTGGACGAACCTAAATATGAGCTATCCGCGAAATATTCCGGACCGCTACGCCCGTGACTTCGCGATCATAAAGCGGAACCTACAGATTGAGGCAGCTATTCAAATTCTCCAACCAGATCCAAAGCTCTCCCCTAACGAAACTGAGACTCCGGCAACCTACCTCAATCGACTGCTCGGTGACGCCCGCGATCGTTCTGACTGGCAGACTGGGCTGAACATCCTGTCGCTGATCGCCAGCTCCGAATTTCGCACCGACGCGGCCCAGCGAGATTACTCTGCTTATCGACTCCTTGTGATGGCGACGAAGTTCGAGGCCGCCGAGCAATTTGCTCAAGCTGTTCAGTCCTACCTCGCCAGCCTAAAGGCTGCCGGTCCAAACGTTCCTGCAAAGACGGTCGGGGACCGCCTCAAGAACATCGAAACCAACCACCCCAAGGAGTTTGAAGCCGGAAAGCAGATGACAGACTCAGCTTTATCGGCATCGCCTATAATGATCGACCCTCGTGCCAGGATCGTCCCCCCGCCCGGCATGCTTCGCACCCAATAATAGTCGCCGAGCACAAGAGTTTAAAACCGGGTCGAACTTACGCTCAGGACCAATTGTAAATGAAGCTGATGCTGACGCGCTCCTCGGCGGTGCGGTTCGCCGGAACTTCGTGGCGCGACCAACTCCCGAAGAGAATCACATTGCCCGTTTCCGCAGGATAGGTGATTTGCACGCGGTTCTTGTCGTGGGCTTTTAATTTTCGGTGGCGCGGCCATGAAGCGATCAAGACGCGGATCTTCGAATTTCAGGCCCGGGCAACCTTCCGAAGTTCGCATCTAGTAAGTGCCATTGATGAAAGAAAGCGGATGCAGATGGAGACCGCGCGTCACGCTCGTCGGCGTAATGTTCACCCAGCAATCGGTCATGCGATTTCACTGCCGGAGAGATCCATATCGAGATCTTTCGCGTCGAGCGGACATGCTGCGTGATCTTTTCCTCTAGGTCGGCGAAGGAGGACGAGAAGCGGTGAAACTCGTTGAGCGAAGCGTGGCTCGTGTAACCACCCGGATAGTTTTTCTCACACCAGGCGCGGCACGCCTTGTCAAAGCCGCGGAGTTTCGCGCACTCGCTGGCGAGTTCATCGTTCAGACGAGCCAGGCCGGATCGTTGCAGCAGCTCGCAGTCGATAAAGGTTGGAACCAAGCTTTCGAAGGCATCGCGTAACATGTGCACACTTGGTCCCAAGACAAATGGTTGCGGGCGAATCGCCAAATCGGCCAACGGACGCCCTTCGCACTTTGTTCAACGAGACTTCCGAAGGCCGATGGTTGGAGATTTTGCCGGTGAAATGGGGTTTTACGTGTTGCCTCTGAGCGAAAATCAGGGCCCTTTAACCAACATGCCTGAGTCCACTCCCTTTCTCAGCAGAGGCCAGCGGAAGCTGCTCGCGTTTGCTCTCGGGTTTTTCGCGGTAGCATTCATCATCACGCTGTTCGCGTTCGTCGTTTCCATTTTAGGACGCTTGATTGGTTTCTTTTCCGGTGTGCTTTGGCCGCTCGCGATCGCGGGTGTGCTCGCGGTCGTCTTGCGACCGATCGTCGACTTTCTGGAAAGCCGTTTCAGAGGCCGACGCGCTCTGGCGGTCACCGTGCTTTACGCGGTTTTTATTCTGCTCTTGGCGGCGTTGCTAATCACCGCGATCCCGCCGCTCATCGATCAGATACTCGACTTCATCGCGTTCATGCCGACGTTCTGGACAAAGGCGTCGGTGTATGTGAAAGAGCACTACCCAAGCTGGGTTGCGCTCGGAGAACGGTTAAACAGTTATCCGACCGTGCAGAGTTTGACCGATACGCTGCAAACGGAGCTCGGCAAAATCCCGAGTCTGCTCGTGCCGTCGTTGAAAGCGATGAGCCAGGGCATCGTCTCTGTATTCGGATTCTCAGCACACGTTGCGATTATTCCGATCTACCTTTTCTTTTTCCTACTCGTGCGACGCGACCTCACAACAGGTTTGCCCAATCATCTTCCGTTCTTGCGGCCGACCATCCGCGACGACGTCGTTTTCCTCGTCCGCGAATTCATCAACATCGTCATTTCGTTCTTCCGCGGGCAACTGCTCATTGGCCTGATCATGGGTGTGTTGCTGGCGATTGGTTTTAGCATCATCGGTTTAAAATTCGGCCTGTTCATCGGCCTCACCTTGGGCGTGCTCAACATCATCCCCTACCTGGGCACGATCATCGGCATCGCGATCACCGTCCCTCTCTCATTCTTCCAACCTGGCGGCGGCGTCGGCCTCGTCGCGCTCGTGCTGCTCGTAAAAATCATCGTGCAGAATATCGAAGGCTGGTTTCTCACGCCAAAGATCATGGGCGATCGCACCGGCCTTCATCCTGTCGTGATCATCGTCGCCATTTTCTTTTGGGGCACCGCGCTCGGCGGGATTCTCGGCATGATCTTCGCGATTCCGTTGACCGCGTTTTTCGTGACTGCATGGCGTTTTGTGAAATGGCGCTACTTCAATGCAAAGGAAGTACCCGCAGGGTACGATGTCGCGCGTGCGCCGACCACGGATCCACAAATATAGCCAGTCGCTAGGAACAAAAGTATGTTTTGCGACAGTAGTTTCAGCCGTCTTCCCTGCGCTTATTCCTCAGTTAATATCATAATGCCTGCACCCGACCACTGCGCCAACTGCGGCGCACCGATTCCACCGAAGGCGCGCGCTTGTCCAGAATGCGGTGCCGATGAACGCACCGGCTGGGCCGAACAAAGCGTTTATGACGGCCTCGATCTTCCGGAAGACGACGAAACCCAAGCCGCCGACCAGCGTTCTCGCGAAAAACGGGAAGGTCCCCGTTGGTTCTGGATGTACGCGGCCATCGTCGTCGTTTTGTTGCTCGTGCTCGGAATCATAGGGCTTCGCTGAACAACTGGGGCGTTAAAAGCCGAACCATTTAGCCGAGGGACAGACGGCAACAGCGGAATGTTTGCCGAGTCGATCGAGTTCAATGCTTGCGAGTCTCAGAAAACTATTTTGATTCCGCCACATGAAGCTCTGGGGAATTGATCTCGGTGGAACGAAAATCGAAGGTGCTATCATTGATCCGGCGCGACCGGAGCTCGCGCAACATCGCCTGCGCCTGCCAACGGAGTCGGCCCGCGGCTACGACCACGTCGTTTCACAAATCGAGCGAGTCGTGATCGAACTGGAAAAAGCCTCAGGCGATCTTCGCCCGGCCCACATCGGTATCGGCACACCCGGCACGACTGAACCTGCGAACGGCCTGCTGAAAAACTCCAACACGACGTGCCTGAACGGACGGCCGCTGCGCGCGGACTTGCGCGAGCGACTCAAAACGGAAGTGATCTTGGCGAACGACGCAAATTGCTGCGCACTCGCTGAAGCGACTTTGGGCAGCGCGCGCGGACGCGCGGTTGTGATGGGCTTAATTTTAGGTACGGGCGTTGGTGGGGGAATCGTCGTGAACGGACATGTGCTCGACGGACATCACGGCATCGCCGGCGAATGGGGCCACAATCCCGTCTGCGGCGAACAAACTCCCTGTTATTGCGGCCGCAAAGGTTGCGTCGAAACGGTGATTTCCGGGCCCGGGCTCGAACGTTATTATCGAGAACGCGGCGGTGAAACCATTCGCCTTCCCGAAATCGCACAGCGCGCTCAACAAGGCGAACCGCTCGCGCGCGAAACGCTTTCTCGGCTCCGCGAAAAGTTCGGTCAAGCCATCGCGGCGGTCATCAATATTCTCGATCCCGACGCGATCGTGATTGGCGGCGGCGTCGGAAACCTCGACCTGCTGTACGAGAAAGAAACGCGCACGGCGATCGTGCGGCATCTGTTCAATCCGGAACTGCGAACTGAATTACTGCGTCCCGCGCTCGGCGACAGTGCTGGTGTTTTTGGCGCGGCGATGTTGTGCGCGCGCTAACACAAAACGACAGGACGCACAGACGGTCACGCAAAGTGCGGCGCTCAAAATCACGGCTGGGCAGGGACGCCTCGCCCAGCCCGCGAGCACCGCAAATTTTCCACGTCTAAAACCAAGCGCGTCGGATAAAGCTTTTAGGAATTCGGGCGCAAAAAAAGGCGGCCCGAGATCGGGCCGCCTTGGAAAACCTAAACAAGAGGCAGGTCTATTCGGCCTTGGGCGCGCTCTCGGCTGATTCCGCCGCCGGTACTTCTGCGACCGCCGGAGCAGGAGCTTCAGTGCTCTCAGCTGGCGCTGGCGTTTCGGACGTCGGCATCGGCGGCGTGGACTGCGGCGCTTCCGGGAAGTTTTCAGGATCGTGTTCTTCCTTCTCGACTTCCTGTTTGCGAGCCTCGGTCATCGGTGGCGGCGCGAACAAGCGGCCATCGATAAACTCCGTGACATAGCCTTCGGTGACCAACCAGCGCAAATCGCCATTCAAGCGGTGCAGCTTGCCCTGATCTTCTGCCGTGAGCGCAGTGGCTGCTTCGGCGGAAATCGGTGGCAACGTGCCGCTCGTCTGGATCGGCGGAACCGTCGAACCATCGGCAGGAGCCGACGTCGTCGTCGAAGCCGGAGCTTCGGGCGGACGAATGCCCAGGAACTTCAAAGGCAGCTCGCTGGCTTTGACCATCGGATTGGCTTCGATGAAGGCAATCAGCGCACCAATCGTGTCGGAGAAAGTCTGGCCTGGGACGCGGAACTTACGCTTCACCGCACAAACGTAGGAAATGCCCTTCGAGCCTTTCTTGAAGATGGTAAAACCTTCACGGCGCAAACGGCCGCGAAGCGCGTTGGCAGTGTCGAGGGGGAACCGGCGCTGACGCTCCAAAGCGCCTTCGAGCGCACGGCGAAGTTCGCCCGGTGGCAAAAGCTCAAGCAACTTGCCGTGGAAGCGTGCGTTCTCGACGAGCTTCACGACTTTATCCTTCGCGTGCGTGAGCAAGTACATGCGCGCCTCTTCGAGATTGTCGACCGCAGGAGCGGCTTCACCTTCGTGCGCGAGCTTCCACGTGTAGCGCGTAGCCTTCTTCATCTTGGCCAGCCACTGGTTGACGACTTCCGGATCGCGCACGGTTTCGATGCGTGAGCGGAAAGCGTCGAACGACATCCGCGTAATGCGGTTGGCGTGGTGCTGCTGAAGAATCTGGTTGTAACGATGGTAGTTCGGGGGCCCGAGCAACTCGCCGGTGATGGTGCAGCGGTTGATGACCTGGAAATTGCCCTTAGGCGGTTCGACTTCCACTTCGGCCGTGTCGAAAAACGTTCCGAGATGCTTCGTCATCACGTGAGCGACCGCAGTCTCTTCAGACTCGAACGGCAGACCGTCAGGAATCGAGATCGCCATCGGAGCCGACTTCACGGTGGGGATTTCAGAACCTTCACCTTTATCTGTATTGGCGGGCGAAGCAGGTTCGGCCTCCGGCGACTTGCGCTGGACGACCGCGACGAACCGATCGTTCTTCCCAATGATCACGCGGGCGATTTCGAAGAGCTCGTACGTGCGGCACGAGTTGCGAATGGCTTTCGCCAAAGCGGAAAAACCAACGTCCTCGGGATAAAACGTGACGTTGAAAAATGGGCTGATGTATGGGCCGCGATCGCGTTCTTGGAAATTGCCATCACGTTGTCCCTGACGAGGACCGCCGCGGAAATCACCGCGCGGACCGCCACGGAATTCGCCTCGCTCACGACGTGGCCCGCGGAACTCTCCGCGGTTTTCCCTCTCGGGACGAGCAGGCGCCCCATCATTGGCCGCAGGTGCAGACGTCGCGTCGCCTACCGGGCCGGCGGGCTTGCGGAAGCCACGACGGTCGCGCTTGGCGTCGCCACCACTGCCATCGCGACGGCGATCGTCGTCGCGGTGAGGACGAGCTTCGCTGCGTCCGTCTCGTGGAGCTGCTTTGTCTTGAGTCCACTGAGTGCCAAAGCTGAAGCCTTGGAGTTGGGTGAGGTCGATTTTGTTGAAATCCTTTGCAGGATTTTCGTTGGATGCGGAATCGTCCATGTCGTGCGAGTTGCGAAAGAGGGGCTTGGCCCTCGTGGGGTGTTGTAGCGAGTAGTGCGCCGATTGTTAGCGAAAAGGCTGGTTAGTTTTGGCGGCCGCCTCGCCGTGGCAAGCGCGATTTCCCGTCAAAAGGGGCAACATACCAAACATTAGGGGAAATCATTACAGCTCTCTCCGGGACTGGAATGGTGCTCAGGAAGGGACTCGAACCCTTACGCCTCACGGCACACGCCCCTCAAACGTGTGTGTCTACCAATTCCACCACCTGAGCGTACCAGTCGGAGGAAGGCGGACTAAGAGACATCCGCACGGGCTTGTAAAGCCCGGAAATTGCAAAATCGGAAAATCAGTTTTGACCCCCAGGGTTACCTGGCAAATGTACGCATCCTAACGCCATGACGCACGAAGAGATCAAACGCGCCCTCCTTGCCTCTTACAACACGGACGGCGGTATCAACCACTTCGATGGCATCAATCTTCCCGCCGAGGACTCCGTCAACGAGCTCGCCCGGGATTTTATGCATCTGCTTTTTCCCGGGTACTTTGAAGAGAGTTGCCTGACGAAGAAGGACGTGCCCGTCATGCTGGAGCAGCGGTTGGCCAAACTCGATAAACGGCTCACCGCCGAACTTGAGAAATGCTTGCGGTTCAACCGCGACGCCGATCCGGCCAAGCGCGCGAAGGAAGTCGCCGGTCATCTTTTTTCCAAGCTGCCAGAGGTGCGTCGTATTCTCCAAACCGACGTCACCGCCGCGTTTGAAGGCGACCCGGCGGCGCGCAGCGTCGAAGAAATCATTCTCTCCTATCCGTGCGTGTTAGTCATCTCTCTGCAACGGATCGCCCACGTCCTCTATCGGATCGGCGTGCCGCTCTTGCCGCGCATGTTGACCGAGTACGCTCACGAGCGGACCGGCGCAGACATTCATCCTGGCGCCGAGATCGGCACGCATTTCTTCATCGATCACTGCACGGGCGTGGTCGTCGGCGAAACCGCGCGCATCGGCAACCACGTCAAAATCTACCAAGGCGTCACCCTCGGTGCCAAGTCGTTCGCCATGGACGATAAAGGCCATCCAGTTAAAGGCGTGAAGCGTCACCCAGAGCTAAAGGACAAGGTGGTCGTTTATCCCGGCGCCACGATTCTCGGCGGCGACACGGTAATCGGCGAAAACTCGGTCGTTGGTTCGAACGTGTGGCTGATGCAATCGATGCCGCCGAACAGCATTGCCTATTACCAAGGCGATGCCGCCTCGATCATTCGCCCGCGCAAAAATAGAGAAGCGCTGTTGGAAGAACTGAGCGACTGGGTGATTTAGGCTCCGCTTCAACGACGATTGTGTGGTTCCGCGACAGGCGGCGTTGGCACGTGCGCAACGCTAGTTCGACGCGGCGTCCTCACTCGCCTTGCAGATGGATCACCGATCGCTCGTTGATTCTTTTTCGGCACTCACAGCGTCAAATGCCGGATGCTCTCGCCGCTGCTTTTAACCTCAACTCATCGCCGCGGCTCAGCACCTGCTAGGTAGTTCGGCACTTATGGATATTTCTCTCACGGCTCTCTTCGGTTCCCTCGTAAATGTTTTGGGCGGAAATCTCGGTTGGGCCATTTTGGCTCTTTCGTTAGGCATTCGTGTCGCTCTTTTGCCACTGACGCTGCGCCTCGCACGCAGGGCGTTTCGAAATCAGAAAATCGCGCAGGCGCTCCAGCCGGAAATCGACGCGATTAAAAAGAAGTTCGAGAAGAAGCCGGAGCAACTCTTCGGGGAAATCCAAAAGGTTTACAAAAAACACGGCTACAATCCGCTCGATCTGCGCGCGCTTTTGGGCTCGTTCGTGCAGTTGCCGATTTTCGGAATGCTCTACCGCACGATCCGGGACGCGATCACCAAAGGCGGGGCATTTCTTTGGATTAGAAATCTCGCCTCACCCGACGCGTGGCTGACCCTCGGAATTCTCACACTCACCGGCCTGTCGGCCTACTTTCTCCCCAACGCCAACGAAGCGGCGAAAGGAATGCTCATCTTCATTCAGGTCGCGATCACAGTTTTCATCGTGTGGAAGCTCGCCGCTGGCTTGGGGCTTTATTGGGCAGCATCGAGCGCCGTGGGACTGGGTCAAAATCTTTGGCTGCGCTGGCGCCTTCGGCGGGAAAATGAAAACGCGATGGCTTAAAAAAACGCAGCGATCGCGCCACCGCGGCTTGCCGGTTTCCCGTGTTGCCAACCGCTAGATCACGCAAATGCTCTTGCTGAGTCATGTTAAGATTCATCGCCAAACGTTTCCTTGAGACCATTCCGGTCCTCTTCGTGATCATCACGGCGACGTTTTTCATGAGCCGGTTTGTGCCCGGCGGACCATTTACAGCCGAGAAAGCGGTTCCGCCGGAAATTCTGCACAATCTCGAGAAATACTACCACCTGAACGATCCGCTCTGGAAACAGTATGTGGATTACGTCTGGGATGTTTGCCCGAAGAAATTTAACCCGCTCGAACTGCGCAAGGGACTCGATCTGAAGGCGGCGTTCGGCATGGATTTCCGGCCGTCTTTCAAATACGCGAACCGCACCGTCAACGAGATCATCGCGGATAAACTTCCGGTGTCGCTCGAGCTGGGCCTGCTGGCGCTCGGCGTGGCGTTGCTGATCGGTCTGCCACTCGGCGTCCTCGCAGCCGTGAAGCGCAACAGCTGGATCGATTACCTCTGTACGTCGGTTTCGGCCGCGGGCATTTGCCTGCCGACCTTCGTTATCGGGCCGATTCTGGTGCTGGTTTTCGGCATTCATCTGGGTTGGTTCAACGCGTCCGGTTGGTACGAGCCGAGCGACCGGGTTTTGCCGGCGCTGACGCTGGGCTTCGTCAACGCCGCGTACATCGCACGCCTCACGCGTGGCGGCATGCTGGAAGTGCTGGGCCAGGATTTCATCCGCACGGCCCGGGCCAAAGGCGCGAGCGAGACACGCATCATCTTTAAACATGCCCTGCGCGGCGGCTTGCTGCCCGTCATCGCCTTTCTCGGGCCGGCGATCGCAAGCATCGTCACAGGCTCATTTGTCATCGAAACCATTTTCCAGATTCCGGGGCTCGGCCGCGAATTCGTGACGAGCATTTTCAATCGCGATTTCACGCTGATCCTCGGCACCGTGATTCTTTACGCGACGCTGATCGTCACGCTCAACTTGGTCGTCGATATCGTGCAGGTTTGGCTGAATCCAAAACTCAAGTTCGAATAACATGGTCGCGCTTTCACCGAAAAACCTTCCATCGGCCGACCTCACGGGCGAGCAGCTCGAAAAAGGCCATTCGCTTTGGCAAGACGCGTGGCACCGCCTGCGCAAAAACAAATTGGCGCTCTTTGGCGGGGGCGTGTTGATCGTCCTCGGACTCGCCTGCGCGATCGCGCCCTTTTTCGGCCAGACTTACTACGACCAAAATCTCAACCTCACTTATGCGTCGCCGAGTTGGGATCATTGGTTGGGCACGGATCGTTTGGGACGCGATCTGCTGGCGCGCCTCCTTTACGGCGGACGAATTTCCGTGATGGTCGGACTGGTGGCATCGTTCGTAGCGCTAGTGATCGGTGTGAGTTATGGCGCGATTGCGGGCTACGCCGGTGGAAAAACCGACATGGTGATGATGCGCATCGTCGATATTTTGTACGCTCTGCCCTTCACAATTTTTGTGATTTTGCTGATGGTTTTCCTCAAGGATCCGATGCAGAGCCTCGACACGTGGCTCGGTCAGCACGGCCTCAAACAATCGCAGGGCATGGGCAAAATCCTGCTGCTCTTCGCGACGATTGGCGCGGTGGAATGGTTGACGATGGCACGGATCGTTCGCTCGCAGATCATGTCATTGAAGAAAATGGAGTTCATCGAAGCAGCGCGCTCGCTCGGTTATTCGAAGCGGCGCATCATTTTCCGCCACATGGTGCCCAATGTCCTCGGGCCGGTCATCGTCTACACGACGTTGACGATTCCCGCGGTCATGTTGCTCGAAGCGTTTTTAAGTTTTCTTGGACTTGGCGTTGACGACCCGATGAGTTCGTGGGGCAAACTGATCAAAGATGGGGCCGAGGTGATGGAGGAATACTGGTGGCTGCTGGTTTTCCCGGGCGCGGTCTTCTCACTGACGCTTTTCTCGCTCAACTTTCTCGGTGACGGCCTGCGCGACGCGCTCGACGTGCGCACTTCGAAAGATTGATGTCGCCCCCTGCGCCTCAGCCCAGCTATCCAATCAGTTCATTCATGCGCCGCTTCTTCCCGTATTTTAAGTATCTCCGCAAAGTTCGTTTCGCTATCGCGGGTGGTGTGCTCTGCGGCATCCTCTACGCTGCGGTAGGAGGATTAGGGGCGCCGTTGATGGTGAAATACGTTTTCCCGCGGGTGTTATCCGCCGATCCCGTGACCCCTCCGAAGGCTAACGGCGAAAACGATCACAAAAAGAATTTTTTTCAAAGGTGGATCAGTTTCGATCCAGATCGCTTCTTCGACCGGATGTTCGGAATCGAAGCCGCACACCCCCCCCAACCCTCCACGGAAGTTCAACCCGCTCCCGTGGCACCCGCCGCTCAACGCCCCAAGTTAACCACATGGCAGATTTGGATGATCGCGTTGTGGCTCCCAACGGTGTTCGCGCTCAGGGGAATCGCGGGATACTTCAACACCTATTTGATACAACACGCGGGAATTCGAATACTTGAGCAAATCCGGCTGGATTACTTCCGAAAGATGCAGCATCTGCCACTCGGTTTTTTCCATAAACTTTCCAGCGGCGAAATGATTGCACGGGGCCTTGGTGATACCAACCAGTTGCAGACCACGCTGACGATTGTCTCCAACGATTTGATCAAGCAGCCTTTCACGCTAATCAGCACCCTTTTGGCTGTGGCATGGATAGCTTATCAAGAACAAGGGCTACTTCTGGTCCTCGTTTGCCTTCTCACCGTCCCGCTGGCCGTCTTTCCGATCCGCTACGTAGGCAAGAAGCTCCTTTCGCGGGCCGTGCATCTCCAAGCTCAGGCCGGTAATATCACCAGCCGCTTCACTGAAAATTTATCTGCAGCCAAGGAGGTCCGTGCCTTCGGCCTCGAAGCCCACGAAGTCGAACGTTTCTCCAAACTAGGAAACGTCATCGTACGAGCGCAGATGAAGGTTGTAAAATACGCGCAGATTCTAACCCCCAGCATCGAAATCCTCGCGGCGTGCGGCATCGCCGTTACTTTCGTCTACGCCTACCAATGCAACATTCATAGCGGCAGTTTCCTTGGAATCCTAACCGCTCTCTATCTCAGTTACGAGCCTCTCAAAAAGCTCGGTGCCATCAGCAACGAACTCAAGCGGGGCGAAGCGTCGCTCAGCCGGCTCGAGGAAGTCCTGAACGAGCCGATCACCATCGTCGATCCCGCGAATCCTGTCGAAATTGGCCGCTGCCGCGGAAACATCGCGTTCGACAAGGTCGAATTCGCGTACAAAGCCGGCGACACCGTGCTCCGCGAGGTCAGCATTGATATTCCCGCAGGCACCGTTTGCGCCTTGGTGGGACCAAGTGGTGCGGGAAAAACTACTTTCGTTAACCTCGTTCCTCGTTTCTACGAAGTCTCGTCCGGCGGGATCAAGGTGGACGGTCACGACGTTCGCCAAATGCGACTCGCGGATCTCCGCCGTAATATCGCGATCGTCTCCCAGGACCCGGTTCTCTTCAACGAGACGATTTATCAGAATATTCTACTCGGCCGCCCTGAAGCCACGCGTGCAGAAGTCGAGCAGGCCGCTCGCGACGCTTTTGCCCACGACTTCATCGTGAATCTCGAAGGCGGGCTCGGCTACGACACGGTCGTCGGCGAACGTGGCAGCCGTCTTTCCGGAGGACAGCGCCAACGCATCGCCATCGCCCGCGCCTTTCTGCGCAACGCTCCGATCCTGATCCTCGACGAAGCGACTTCGGCGCTGGACTCCGACAGCGAAGCTTTCGTGCACGCAGCGCTCAAGAAACTGATGATCGGCAAAACCGTTCTGATCATCGCCCATCGGTTCAGCACGATCCGGGACGCCTCGATGATTCTGGTGTTTGAAAAGGGCAAACTCGTCGCCAGCGGCAGTCACGCAGCCGTCTACGAGTCTTCGCCCATGTACCGATCGCTCTACGACAAACAATCGTTGCCAACCTAATCTAAATCGGCAAACTCCGGTCACAGATTCAAACAACGCTGCGGGCAAGAAAGTTTTTCACGACGTGCTCGAACTGAGCCTGGAATAAAACGTCGTAGCCCTCACGCCCCACCGGCACCACGTTCGGCGTGAGCGGGCTAAGTTCTACGACCCGCGGAACCTTCAAGCCTTCCGCCAAGGAATACGGAAACGACTGGTTGCCGATAAACAACCTTGAGCCGGCAATCACCCGTGCCATCTGCAGAAAATCGTTCACCTGCACCCACCTCGCAGAAGGCACCTGCTTGGCAAAGTCGATGTACTCGTCCTCCACCCCCAGAAAAACGATATCATTATACTGCCGAAGAAAACGATATGATATCGCGTGGTTGCGGTATCGCTCGCTCCGCGCCACCACAATGCTCTCTCTATACGACGCGTCTCCCCCAACGAACAGCCACGGCTCCGAAAGATCGGTTGCGATACCGAACATATAAAAATACCACCTGCAAATTCCCAGCCTATCCAAGAGCAACGGCGCGTCCCTAAACGCATCGAGATCGTACTGAATTTCTTCACCCTCCCAAACCACCACCTCGTCCAAGTAGGGTTGGGCTTCAAGCAAGGGTTTGAGCATGTCGAACATCTTGCGATTTAGCTGCACGCCTCCGAGCGGATGCTTCATGTTGCGGTCCCGCATGGGAACATCCAAGGCGAGCGCCAGTCTCGCTGCACGACCGCCAGTTATCGCACGGATCGTCGGAAGAGAATAGATGACATCCCCGGCGTTCCCAGAATGTTTGAAAGAAAGCTTGTTCGCCGGAGCTGCGCCAGAGCCGAGAGTAGGCGGGACGTAACCTCCAATCGATTGGACCATCTTAAACGTCTGCAACTCGTATTTCATCTGGCGATACAGCCGCCGATCGCGGAGCTTGAGCAGCACGCGCTCAATGCGGCCATATTGCAGGAATTCCTCGGGATTGCGCGGCTTCGTCAGCATCATACGTCCAAACAGAACGGCATTAATCTAGATGTATAAATATGGTTTTTATAAACTGATAAATCACGACATGCGTGGCCTGTATTTTGATCCTTTTATTGGATAAATATTTTGCGATATATAATTAATATATTGGCCACAATTTTCCTTCTCTCCACCCCAATATATGACGCCGTCGCCCCTCAAATTACACTTATCTCAAGATCGCTGACCGGGCGCGAGAGTTCAGCGCGCGGCTTTGATCGGCCTCGACAGCGTATGTACGCGCAGCGCCGGAACCATAGCTGCTGGCGTTTGAGGTCCTCGGATGGCCCTAACACTTCTAGTTGTCGGCTTGCCAACAATGTGCTCTTTAACCCTCGGCACTACGTGCTCGAATTCATGAAACGCGCATTTATCACCGGAGTCACCGGCCAGGACGGGTCATACTTGGCGGAGCTACTCCTGAGCAAAGACTATGAAGTGCACGGGCTTGTGCATCGTCCGGATGCATTAGCCGGAAGCCACATCAGCCCTTTGGTCCAAGATCCGGATATCCTGAATAAGCGCCTTTTCCTGCACAATGGCGCCTTTGAAGACGCGACCCACCTCCGCCGAGTCATCAGCCGGTCACGTCCGGACGAGTTTTACCACCTGGCAGGCCAGTCGAGCCCACGAATCAGCTTGGATCTGCCGGAAACCACAGTCGACAGCGTGGGTATGGCTACTCTGCGTTTGTTGGAGATCATTCGGGACATCCCCAACCCGCCTAAATTTCTTTACGCATCGAGCAGCGAAGTCTTCGGCTCGCCGCCCTACTCTCCTCAAGACGAACTCACGCCTCTCAATCCCACCACGCCCTACGGCGCGGCCAAAGCGTTTTCCCAGCAGATGGCTCGCATCTACCGTATCGCCTACAAACTGCAGACCTGCTCCGCGATTCTCTATAACCACGAGTCTCCGCGACGCAGCAGCAACTTCGTGAGCATGAAAGTCTGCAAGGCGGTCGCACGTATCAAAAAAGGACTGCAAGGCGAACTCCACCTCGGCAGCCTCTCCGGTCATAGAGACTGGGGATGGGCGCCGGATTATGTGCGCGGCATGTGGATGATGCTGAACTCAAACCCCGTCGATGACTACGTCCTCGCGACGGGAAAACTACACAGCGTGGAGCAATTGGTTGCGGCGGCTTTCAACGTCTTCGGTCTGAACTGGCGCGACTACGTTAAGTTTGACTCCGGCCTCGTCACAGCAGTCGAGCCCGTCGCCTCGTGCGGGAACCCCTCGAAAGCAAGGCGGCTGCTCGGCTGGGAAAACACCGTCTCCTTCGAGGAAATGATCGAGCGCCTTGTACGCTCGGAATTCGACAAGCTTAAATAAATTATGGCACGCACCGCTCTTATAACAGGCATCACCGGACAGGACGGCTCTTACCTCGCAGAATTACTCCTTGAAAAAGGTTATGAAGTGCACGGCATTGTCCGGCGGTCGTCCCACGTCACGCGCACTCGCATCGATCATCTCCGCAGCTACGAAGGCGGGCCCAACAAACGCCTTTTTCTCCACTACGGCGACCTCACCGACAGCGTATCGCTCGTAAAGCTGCTCTACCAGCTGCAACCTGACGAAATCTACAATCTCGCCGCGCAAAGCCACGTCCGCGTCAGCTTCGATATTCCCGAATACACCGGCGATGTCACTGGACTCGGCGCCCAGCGCATTCTTGAGGCGGTTATTGAAAGCGGCATCGGCAAAAAGGTCCGCTACTACCAGGCATCCTCCTCCGAAATGTTCGGCAAAGTCCAGGCAGTGCCGCAGACCGAGACCACGCCCTTCTGGCCGCGCTCGCCCTACGCCTGCGCCAAAGTTTATGCCCATTGGCTAACCGTCAACTACCGGGAGTCCTACAACCTATTCGCGTGTTCGGGCATTCTTTTCAACCACGAGTCGCCGCGCCGCGGCGAAAATTTCGTGACGCGAAAAATCACCATTGCCGCCGCGCGCATCAAAGCCGGTCTCCAAAAGGAACTCTACCTCGGCAATCTCGACTCGAAACGTGACTGGGGTTACGCCAAGGAATATGTCGAAGGCATGTGGCGAATGCTCCAGCAGGACCAACCCGACGACTACGTCCTTGCTACGAACGAGACGCACACGATCAAGGAATTCTTGGAAGCCTCCTTCGGCCGTGTGAACTTGGATTGGCGTGACTACGTCAAGTTCGACGAACGTTTCCTCCGTCCCGCCGAAGTTGATCTCCTCATCGGCGACTACAGCAAAGCGAAGGCCAAGCTTGGCTGGGAACCACAAACCCGCATGAAAGGTCTGGCCGAACTCATGGTCGATTCGGACGTCGAAGCACTTAAAGGTTAGGCAGCCGCCTCCTTCGACTCACTCGCTGCAAAAAGGCGCTAGATCACGGAAATTTGTTCCGGATGAAACGCATGAGACCTTTTCCATACCGTTTCACGAGAATTCGTTTTTGCAGCCAGAAATGACCGAACTTCGTCTGTGATGGAGCCTCTACAGGCGCTTTCTGCGCGACTAAATTAAGGCTTAACGGCCACGAGCTGCAGTCCCAACGGGTGAACCCAAATTTTCTCGCGTCGAACAATTCGACATGAGCAAATCCGGCATTTCGCAGATGCTCCGTGAGTGTCTTCCGATCGAAACCGACATAATGAAAATTGGTCGGATACTCCTGGCCTCCGAAAAGAGGCGGCAATATGCGCTTCAAAGGAGTGCCTAACACATAGGCCAAGAACAAAAACCGCACGTCCGGAACGGCAACGTAAAGTTTCCCCCCTGGCCTGAGTTTCTTTGCCCAATTGGCGAGGACCGAAGGAATTTTACTATACGGGAAATGCTCAAGGACGTGGCAGGCGTAGATGGTTTCGTATTTCTCATCCGTTATATCCGTTAATTCCCCGGCATCCTGCACCACTATTCTTCTGTCGTGCTGAATCGCATCTATATTGACGTGGTGAGGGAGTATATTTTTCCCGCAGCCGATATGAAGGCGCGAGCCTGATTTATAAGTACGATCTACAAAATCGACGACCTCGCGGATGCGATGCTCTATAGTATGTGCCGCTAAACACGCTTCCCTCCCGCGTACGGCCATGTCACGGAAGTCGCCGAGATTGCGAGTTACTTCATCGATCTTCGTGAGAAGCTGTTCTGGATCGTTTTCCGAAAACGCAAATAAATGCTGCTGATTAAAGAGCGCTTCGTTCTTCGGTCGGTTTTCGACTTTATGCTGAAACAATACCGAGCCGGCAGCTAACGCCTCAAACGTCCGAACGTTATAGCCGAAGAAATTGCCCGGAAGATTTATAGCGCATGCATATTCAGCATATAATCTCATTAAGGCTTCATCATCGACCTCTTCAGCAATATACACAAATGACGGGCACGTCCGGAGTTTCTCGATCAGGCGAGCGCGAATATCGTAGCTGAGCGTTTTGTCTGCTTTACCCCGGAAAAATACCTTGGGGATACGTGTTCCATTGCCGGGCACAAAGCGAAGATGATCCACACATTGAGGCAACCAACGGGCCGGCGCGCCAACTTGTTCGAAAAATGCAGAATCCTTTTCGTCACAATGTACGAAATGGGTAAACGCTTGGGCTGCACTGGAGCTTTTTTCCAAAGACCGAGGAAACCGACTGTCGAGAATAGACTCGTAGCAAAACGCGACACGGGGAACGCGGCTTTTGCACCAGGCATCGCGCTTCTCAGCTGCATCGTGCAGTACTTCGAGATGGTGGTCGCCTCCCATGAGAATAACCATGTCCGCCTCTTCTTGGGTGGCTTGTTGAAGGACCGTGGCCGGATCCTGTCGATCGAGGTAAAACGTCCGACCGAGCATGTCCAAGCGCCTCAACGTCTGCACCCAGCCCTCGCCTAAGTTCCAACTGTGGCGCCCGCCCGGTATGATGATGTCAACTTTGATGCCCATAAATTGAGTCGCCGACATCTAGCCCAGAAAACTGACAAGAAACAAAGGCGAAATCGCCAAATCGACCGTGGGTGAGATTGCAATTTGAGGGTTTTTATTCTTTGACCGAACACATGCCTCCGACGCGCTCCGCGGTTCTCTTTCTTGTTTTTAACCGGCCAGACCCTACAGCGCGTGTCTTTGAACAAATCCGGAATGCCCGCCCGCCCCGACTCTACATCGCGGCAGATGGCCCGAGAAGCGATCGACCAGCAGAATCTGACCTCTGCCACCAGACGCGTGCAGCCGCAGGGCCGATTGATTGGCCATGCGAGGTCCAAACTCTTTACCGGAACCAGAACTTAGGTTGCAAAGAAGCAGTGGCGTCTGCGATAGACTGGTTTTTCCAGCGGGAAAAAGAAGGCATCATTCTGGAAGACGATTGCCTTCCCTCTCCGGAATTTTTCACGTTCTGCGATACGCTGTTAGAGCGGTATCGCCACGATCCTCGCATACGCCACATCGGTGGAACCAACGTACAGTTTGGGAAAAATCGAGGCGATGCATCCTACTATTTTTCACGCCTCGTGCACGTATGGGGATGGGCCAGCTGGCGACGTGCATGGAAAGACTACGACAAGAACCTCTCACGCTGGACCGAAGACGAAATCGGAGCGGCCTTGGACCGCATTTTCCACGAGCCTCTCGTCGCAGAACAATGGCGGCAGATCGTGTCGAAATTGAAAGCGAACCAGATCGATACGTGGGACTACCAGTGGGGCATCACCAATTTCGTACTCGACGGGCTGAGTGTGATCCCCAACCAGAATCTGATTACAAATATAGGCTTCGGACCAGGAGCCACTCACACCATCAACGTTCAGGCTCGGCACGCTGCGGTCCCTCACGGGAGCCTAGGCTCGCTCACACATCCTTCAGTCCAGGCCCCAAACGAGGAAGCCGACTTTTTCACGCTGAGTGAAGAGTTTCAGCTGGAGAAGCTGCGTGCCCAGCACGAAGCGCAACAACGGAAGTATAAGCGCTTCAAGTATCGCCTGAAACGCTGGATCGCCCGCCATGGTGGTCCGAAGCGCTGGATCAATGCTGGTAAATGAAGTTAAACGACAGCGCGGCCGGTAAGCAGCTCGTCGGCCGCGTCAACGATGCTGGCGGCGTCAATATTCGTTATGCAGAAAGGTTCTTTTTGTGTGCAAAGCCATCCACAACCAAAACACGGCAAAGGATGTGTGAGCCATTTCACCCGCTGCGGGCTTCCCCAAGGTCCAAATATCCCATAATGCCCTCCTCCGAGTAGCACGATCGTCGGTACGCGACTCGCCACTGCCATGTGAAGAGGTCCAGTTTCAACGCCCACAACCAACTGCGCAGAGGAAATAACCGCGGCAGATTCTATCACCGACAACTTCCCGGCTAAAGCAACCACACCCTTGGTGACATCCAAGCGGTTGGCCAAAGCTTGAGCAGCGTTCTCGTCCTTTGGCCCACCCACAATCGTAACTGCCAGCCCATATGTACGAGCTATGCGAGACACGGCATCGATGAATTTGTCTTCTGGGTACCGACGTATATCGCCACTTGGAAAAGGACACCACACGAGCGTGTCTGCAGTGATGCCACCTTTAGCTGCAACCGCAGCCTTTGCTGCCGGCCAGTATGCGTCCAACTTCAGTTCGGGCCAGACGCCGGGCGCTTTAACATCAGGAAAAAAGAAGCCGAGTAGTTTCCGGTAATTCGCGATCTGGGTACACACATCAGCTGTCCCTTGTGTCACGCCTTCGACACCGGCGCTATAGACTCGAGAGTCAGGAACACGGAGATAATCTCCGTCGTCGTAATTCCACTGATTGCAGATCGCGAACTTCGCTTTTGCCGGCACCCAGCTATCGAAGAGCACCTCATATTGGTGCCGAATCGAGCGAAGATTGATCATGAGATCAGTCTGCGGCCATCCTTCGACTCGCCTTCGCAAATCACTCACCTTGCCCCATCTGCCCTTATACTGAGCTGGATCGTCTCCGCCGCTCAGGACCTGCACAGTCCACCGAGGATACATTGCCCGGACTAATTCCTCACCCGCTGCAGTGCATACGACCAAAACATCTCGATCCCGCCAACGTTCGTAAGCAGTGTTCAAAAACACGGTAGCCAAGACCATGTCGCCGATATTATCACGTTTCAGAATCGTGATGCGCTTCGCCGAACGGATGGATTCTTCTGAAACACGCCGTGGCTTCGGGCCGAGCGCCGGCAGCGTGTTCCTAAAGTAGTTCCGCCACAATGTGAAACGACTGTGTCTTTCGCACTTCATACACAAACCGATACTGAAACAAAATTCCCCACACAACTAGGCCTCCACATCGGATCACTCACCTCTTCGGCCAGAGAGAGACTTTGCCGTAGGACCCACGTCGGACGCGTAGGAGCAGCGACCGACCGATAGGTTTCACCGAGACGGTAAAACTTCCCTGTGTGAATACAGTCGGTTTCTTGAGCTGAATGGCACCTCAGATCGAGCTCCCCCAAGACTAGACTCCGCAATAACCTCCTTCGTAAACCCCCGATTGCGTGATTCGTGACTGCATCGCTCATCGCAGGGCTTTACGGTTATTGGTCATATTTTCGAGGATCTTTGGCCCGCATTCGGCTCCGCACGTCATAGCTAAGTAAATTCGATGCAAAATACTCTTGCTGAGATGACAATCTATTTTGGGTAGTGTCATACAGACCCACACATCTTCTGTTCATGCCGCCATCCCAGATTGAACTCCTTCCGGTCAGTGTTGTTTTGCCAACGCGCAACTCTATGGGGCGTCTGCAAAAACATCTGGAGTCACATCGTGAGGTTTTCGAGCAATGTGAAGAAATCATCCATTGCGACAGTTATTCGGATGATGGCACGAAACAGTGTGTCACAAGTTGTATTCATGGGCACCCGCGGTTCCGGCAGATCGAACACCCCCCCGGCTTATACCAATCTTGGAATCACGCCATTCAACATACGACGGGAAAATACATCTACATTTCCACAATAGGCGACGCGATCACACTTGCAGCATTAAGACAGATGGTAGCGCTGGCCGAGGACCAATCGGCAGACGTGGTGATCACTCCACCCGTATTCGTGGACGAACGAGGTCATATCCACAACGATATCTGCTGGCCCACCCACATACTTATTCAAGAACGTCAGATTAAGGAGCCGAGGTTAGTATCCACCGCCCCAATACTCGGTGAAGCCATTCTCCACGCACCCGACGGGATCCTGGGAAGTTCGGCAAGCTGCCTATTCCGAGGAGACTTTCTTCGAGAGCGACCTTTCCCCATCGGGTACCATGGAGCCTGCGACTCTGCGTGGGCAATTCGCCATATACCCACGGCCCGCTGTGCAATCATCCCACAGCACATGTCCACGTTTCTGCTCCACGAGAAATCTTATGAAAGCCATAGTGTTTTGAACGCAGAAATCGCGGTGCTGGTTCGGCGGTTCGCCCGGCTCGAACTCAGCCAAATGCGTGGAGACCTTCCTGATCCAGCTCACCCAACGCGGCCGCTGTTGACCGCTTCCCTTCTCAGGCTCCTGCGCCGAGCTAACCTTGCAGCTTTACTCCATGCCGAAGCCAGCCTCCAACTCACTCGCTATCGCCAAAACAGCCACGGCATGTGGATATTTAGTCCCAGAGTTTGGAGGACTCGCCACGTCCGCATGAAAAACCGCGTTCTGGAGGATAGGTGCAAAATGGAACTGAAACAATTTCTCCGCTCCGTCCCGGGTTGAGAGCCCGCCCAGCACTGCTATCAGCCTGCCAACGCAACCATGGCGCCAAGTCCAAAAGTCAGCATATTGGTCCCTACCTACAACTATGCACGGTTTCTACCGGAAGCCCTGGAGTCGGTGCTGAGGCAGGATTTTAGCGATTTCGAATTGATCGTTAGCGACGATTGCTCAAACGACAACTCTGCCGAAGTCCTAAACCATTTCGCCCTACGCGACCGACGCGTGCAGATCCAGCTTCACAAAAAGAATCTCGGCATGGTCGCAAATTGGAACTGGTGCCTAGGCCAGGCCAGGGGCGAATATGTGCGTTATCTTTTTGGAGACGACTGCATGGCGCATCCATCAGCTCTCTCCCAGCAGGTTGAGGCCCTTGACAAAAATCCATCCGCGGCATTCGCGTTCTCAGCTCGTTTTACTGTGGATGAAAACACGTCCCTCACGGGGATTTGGGATGAATTTAAAACTTCCGGACTACACAGCGGCCCCCAAGCCATTGTACGGTGCCTGCTCGAGAGCAGTAACCTCCTTGGCGAACCATCGGCCGTCATGTTTAGGCGCACACTCGGCACGCGGGGTTTCGATCCGACACTCCGGCAAATCGTAGATCTCGAAATGTGGTTTCATCTGCTCACGCAGGGTGACGCCGTCTACTCAGCAGAACCTCTTTGTTGTTTTCGCCAGCACGGTGCCCAACAAACCGCGGTGAATCGCGCCTCGCAGGCCGGCAACATAGAGATGGCACAAATCCTTCGAGCTTACCTTCCTCGTTTGCGTCATGGCGACAATCAAGCTTTGCGGCCGTCCGCAATAAACCGCGTCCTCTTCCGCGCTTACATTCACCTCCTAAAAAAGGACGCTCGCCTCCCCGCTCTCGCTGCCGAAATCGAGTGGTTGCGCAACCAACTTACTCCTTCCAACCGCCTCGTTTGCTGGCTCGCCTACCGTTTTGCGCGTCCAGCAGAAAATCTGCGGCGTTCGATTCGAAAACGCACGCTGCGACATAGACTGCGCACCCAGTTTGCCGACCAGCGTGAGTTCATCTCTGGTTTGAAGCACCGCGCTTCCGCCTGACAAATTTCACTGAGCTGTGGTCCAAAAACAACTTATCCCGCGCCCCCTGGTGATACGACGCCGCTACCTAGGCGACGTCGTATTGCTTGGGCCTTTGCTGCGCTCCTTGCGAAACCATTGGCCTGAGGCAAAAATCACGGTAATGACGGACGCAGGCTTTGCACCGATTTTGTCGCTCAATCCCGACGTCGAGCAAACCTTACACATACCGGGAAATCTCCGCGATTGGATGCGGACGATTCTCCTGATGCGAAAAGGCCATTTCACACACGTCTTCGATCTCGATAACCGGACACGAACAGCGTTGGTCACCCGGATGTCGGGAGCTAAACAACGGATTGCGTTGCATCACGGTCCGCACGTGCAAATGCCACACGCGTACACCACCCACGAGATCGTAGAAGCAGACTACCTGGAAAACCGCCACATCACGGATTTCTACGGACGCGTTCTCCGGCAGGCTCCCGTCCCGTATATATCGAGCGCGCCCAAGTTGGTCCCCCGTGAAGAAGATTCAAAATCAATCCAGACCATTCCCGCGCTCGCCAACAGTGCTGCTCCGACTGTTTTGATCCACCCCGGCAGCCGCAGTCCCCATCGCATCTGGCCGGTCGAGCGGTTCGCTGCAGTGATCACACGCCTAAGCGCTTGCGGTGTTTCGCCCATCTTAGTCGCGGGGCCTGGCGAACAGGAACTAGTCCAACAGATCCAATCGCGTTTGGAAAGCCCCGTCTTGACCATCGATCAACGACTCACGATTCCACAACTTGCCGCTCTGTTCGCCAGCGGGGACCTCCTCCTTTGCCACGATAGCGGACCGATGCATCTTGCCGCCGCCGTGGGCACTCGCGTCGTCGCCTTATTTAGCTCGCAGAACGTCGCCACGTGGCGTCCTCTCGGCGAAGGCCACATCACGCTCCAAGCACCCATGCCTTGCAGCCCGTGTCTCTCGCCAGGTTTCTGCAAGCCAAACGACTCCTACTTCACACACTGTGTCCGGTATTTGACCGTCGATCAGGTATTCAACGCGGTACTACAGCAGCTCGATCGAGGAAGCTAAAACGGTTTCCAAAACCCGTCTTCCCACTTTTCGTGGAGTGTGCGGCCGCGTTGCGCGAGTTCTCTGTCGCGCCATTTGGCCAACTGCCTCCTTGAGGTAAACTTTTCCCAGCGCCGCCTCACCCAGCCGATTTTCCATTTTTTTCGAAAATGCGCGCGGTTTTCCGCCTCGTACGGACGAACGGTTTTCGAGTTGCGCAGCGCGTCCTGCGTTACCGAACCAAAATGATGGACAAAACAATCGCCCACCGTGCCAAGCTTGAGCCCAGCAAGCCGCACGCGCCTGAAGAAATCGCTATCTTCGAACTGCCCGATTCGAAACGCCTCGTCGAACTCGCCCACTTTCTCGAAGGCACGCCGGCTAACCGCAAAACACACACCGTGCGCCACGCCGATCCGCAGCACTCCGGCCATTTTTGGCATAAAATCGGCGGCGTATTCAGAGAATGGATAATTCTGATCTCGTTCGCGCATCGCGGGCGACACCACATCCAGACCTTCGCGTTGCGCCGCGCCGATCAGCTTCTGCAACCAGCCGTCCGGCAGCAGCACGTCGTTGTTCAACACCACGACCCAATCCGCATCCTTCGCCGCCCTAAACCCTTGATTCCACGCCGGCGCGCAACCTCGATTTTCGGCATTTGAAATAACCGTGATATCCGCCTGCTGCGCTAACCATTCATGTGTTCCGTCAGTCGAACCATTATCAATCACGACAACCTGCACGCCCATTGCGATATCCGGGGCCAAGCACCGGAGACAGCCTTGCGTGTAAGCAAGCTGGTTCAGGACCGGAATCACGACGGCAACTTTCATCGCAGACAAAAACCGCTGCTTTCCCGACTCACTGCAAACCCATTTCGCACGCCACCATCCCATCTGCTAGCTCGACTTTATACGTCCCAACGCCATCGGTTGAAGACGTCGCATGGCTCCTGTCCTTTCGCTTTCCGTTGTCATCGTCGCCAAAAACGAGGCGCAAAATCTGCCCCGCTGCCTCGCCAGCGTAAAAGGCTGGGTTGGCGAAGTCGTCGTCGCGCTCAACGACACCACGGACGAAAGCGAAACCATTTGCCAGAGCTACGGCGCCCGCGTTCATCACCTTTCCTGGCAAGGTTATCGCGACACAAAAAACGCCGCCCTCGACCTCGCCAAAAACGACTGGGTGCTCTCGCTCGATGCCGACGAAGAAGTTTCTACCCAGCTCCGCTCCGAGATAGAAGCGTTCATGACGCGCAACGGGCGCGATGCTTTTGCCGGCGCGAAATTCCCCCGCAAAGTCTGGTTCATTGACCGCTGGATTCGGCACGGCGACTGGTATCCCGACTACAGCCTCCGCCTTTTCAATCGCACGAAGGCTCGTTGGAGCGGAGACGCTCACGTTCACGAGAAAATCTCCGCAAGCGGTCCCGTCGCAAAACTTCGCGGCGACCTTCACCACTACTCTTTCCCGACTCTTTCCAGTCACGTCGCAAAGATCACGCCGTTCGCAGATCTGTTCGTGAAACAACAGGCAGACAAAGGCACCCACTTTTCAGTGCTCGCCGCCATCTTTCGTCCCTTTTGGCGCTTCGTTCGCGCTTACGTTTTCAAACTCGGCTTTCTTGACGGATTTCCTGGGCTCTACATCGCTTGGGCCACTTCGTTCGGAGCTTTTGTGCGCTACAGCCGTCTGTATGAGCACACGCACGCACAGCCTCCGCCACCCCATGCCTGACGAACCAAGAGAATTCAGTCGCGCGGCCGAAAATCTGATCGCCGCTCTCCGTCGCATTCCTGACGAAACACCAACGGGCATGCGAAAGCGCCCCACCAAAGATCTCGCGCCGATGATCGAAGATATTTTGGTCAGGTATCAGGTTGGTCGCGATTCACCGGAGCAAACGATTCGCGATAAATGGGTGGAAATCGTCGGCAGCGCCAACGCTCAGTATTCGCATCCCGCTCGCATCGAACGCGAAAAATCCCTCGTCGTCCTCGCGTCGCATTCGGTCGTCCGTAACGAGCTCTTTCATCACCGAAAGCTGATCGTCGAGAAAATCCAAAAGCTTCCCGGCTGCGCCCATGTCCGCGAAATCAACCTCCGCGCAGGTTGAAGAACGCTCCGTGAATATGGAGCTCAGGAAATCTGGAAACGATCCGAAGTAACCTTTGATAAAGGTCTTAGCTTCTCCATTCCAGCTTTCCTGAATTCCACACTAAAGTTCTAGGTCGCCACAATAAAATTTCGCTTGCACCCCCTGCCCCCAGTCGGGATACAGATACCTTGCGTTAGTGGAAGTCCGTCGGTTGCGGACTCCCACCATGACTGGTCTCGCACTCCGCGGGATTGGAACGGTGACACCGGCCGCAAGGCGGGTGTCACGGGATGTCAAAAGTCCCCTACAGTCGTGAACATCAACAATTAAACCAATGTCTACAGTAGTTAAGCCAGAAATCATCGCCGAATACAAAACCCACGACAAGGACACCGGTTCGTCCGAAGTCCAGGTTGCGCTTCTCACCGCTCGCATCAATCACTTGACCGAGCACCTGCGCACCCATCGCAAAGACTTCCACAGCCGCCGCGGCCTGCTCCAAATGGCCAGCCGCCGTCGCAAGCTCCTCGATTATCTGAAGAAGCACAATCTTCCAAAGTATAACGAGTTGCTGCAAAAGCTAAACCTCCGTAAGTAACCGATTTTAGCACACGGGCGATCCGATCCGCGGATCGCCCGTTGTCATTACGACACTCGCGATCAGACCGGGACATTTCCGCTTGCCGCCCTCTTCTCAGAGCTGCGGCGGCAAACGGAAATCTCTCTGGTCGATTTGACCGAGGATGCAAGGGCCGGTTACCGCCCAACCTAAAACAAACAAGTCCTGCGTGCGCTTATGCGCCTTGCAGGCCGTTTCCAATACCGGAGACGAAACCCCGAATCTGACCGCCGTGCGTCGCGGCCGGAATCGATCTATCCGAGACGCACAATCGTAAACGTATAAAATGAATCAGAAACACTCCGTAACGGTCCCGAATCTCGGGATCACGTTCTCCACTGGCACGTACGCCAGCCTCGCCAATGGCGCCGTCAATGTCTGCGTTGGCGAAACCAATGTCTTCGTCACCGCCTGCGTGGCGCAAAACATCAAGCCCGGCCAGGACTTCTTCCCTCTCACCGTAGATTACCGCGAAAAATACGCCGCTGCCGGCCGTTTCCCCGGTGGTTATTTCAAGCGTGAAGGTCGCCCGTCCGAAAAAGAAATTCTCACGTCGCGTCTTTGCGATCGTCCGTGTCGTCCGCTCTTCCCCGAGGGTTTCCTCAATGAAGTGCAGGTCATCGGCCAGCTCATGTCGGCCGACCAAATCAACGACGCTGACATTTCGATGGTGAACGGCGCCAGCGCCGCTCTCGCGATTTCGGACATTCCGTGGGCCGGCCCGATCGCCGCCGTGCGCGTCGCGGAAATCGACGGCAAGTTCGTCGCCAACCCGACGATCGAGCAGATGTATTCCTCGACGCTCGACCTCATCTACGTCGGCACCGAGAAGGACATGCTGATGATCGAAGGTTCGGCTGACCAGATCAGCGAAGAACGTTTCGTTGAAGCACTCGCATTCGGCCAGGAAGCCATTCAGCCGATCATCAAAGCCATCAAGGAACTCGTCGCCATCGCCGGCAAACCGAAGGCCGTTTTCCCCCTCGTCGCCGCTTCGCCCGAAGCCCGCGCGATCATCGAACGCGTCGCTCCCGCCGAACGCCTCACCGCCGCCATCTTCGGCAAAGAAAAGGCCGCTCGCGCTGCCGGCGTTAAAGCTCTGAAGGAAGAAGCCAAAGCCGCTCTCACCGCCGAACTCGGCGCTGACAAATTCACCGATGCCGATCTCGCGATCGTCTTCGAAGAGCTGCAGTACAAGGCCTACCGCAAGACGGTTCTCGAGCGCGGCGTTCGCGCCGACAACCGCGGCCAGAAAGACCTGCGCCCGCTGAATGCCGCGGTCGGCATTTTGCCTCGCGTGCATGGTTCGTCAACGTTCCAGCGTGGCGACACCCAGAACATCGCCCTCGTCACCCTCGGGCCGACCAAAGAAGCGCAGGAAATGGACGGCCTCACCGGCGGTGCCACTTCGAAGAGCTTCATTCTTCATTACAACTTCCCCCCGTTCTCCGTTGGTGAAACCGGCCGCTTCGGCTCACCGGGTCGCCGCGAAATCGGTCACGGCGCGCTCGCCGAACGTTCGCTCGTTCCGGTGCTGCCGCCAGAAGATGTTTTCCCGTACTCGATCCGCGTCGTCTCCGAGATCATGGCCTCCAACGGCTCGACCTCGATGGCTTCGATCTGCGGCGGCTGCTTGGCGCTCATGGACGCTGGCGTGCCGATCATCGCTCCAGTCGCGGGCATCAGCTGCGGCTTGATGACCGAGAACGCAGCAGACGGCTCGATCTCGAAGTGGACCACCATCACCGACATTCTCGGTGAAGAAGATCACTTCGGTGACATGGACTTCAAGCTCGCTGGCACCACCAAGGGCATCACGGGCTTCCAGCTGGATCTCAAGATCAATGGCCTACCTTTCGAAATCGCCAAAACCGCGATCTTCCAAGCTCGCGAAGCTCGCATCGAAATCCTGAAGGTCATGCTGGCCGCGCTGCCCGCGCCGCGCGCCGATCTGAGCAAGTACGCTCCTCGCATCCAGACGATCCAGATCGATCCTGAAAAGATCGGTCTGCTCATCGGACCTGGTGGCAAGACGATCCGCCGCATCACGGAAACGACCGGTGCGCAGATCGACATCGCAGAAGATGACTCCGGCAAGGTCTTCATCTACTCGAACAACGCCGACGCGATGAACCGCGCGGTGCAGGAAATCGACGTGCTCTGCGGCGGTGGCGCCCAGATCGAAGTCGGCAAACTCTACCGCGGTGTGGTCAAAGGCACCAAGGAGTTCGGCGCCTTCGTCGAATGCCTGCCTGGCAAAGAAGGCCTCGTTCACATCAGCGAACTCGCCGACTTCCGCGTGCGCCGCACCGAGGATGTCTGCAAAGTTGGCGATGAGATGTGGGTAAAGTGCATCGGCGTCGAAGAGAAGTCCGGCAAGGTCCGCCTCTCGCGCAAAGCCGCGATGAAGGAAATGGAAGCGCAGAAGCAGGCTGAACAGCCCGCCGCTGCTCCGGCCGCTCCTTCCGCCCCGAGCGCCTAAGCTCAACTGCTGCTAATCTCCAAGCCGGAGGCCTCACCGCCTCCGGCTTTTTTGTGGCTGTTTAATCTGGAACTCAGGAACGCAGGGAAAAACCTCAACAGTATTTCGTTCTGCTCCATTCCGTCAGAAAATTGATCTTTTCTGTTTCCAGCCTTCCAGAGTTCCAGATTAATTCCCTTCCCGCATGAAGCTTCTCCTCACGAACGACGACAGCATTGAAAGTGTGTTCCTGCACGAACTCGCCCACGCTCTGCGCAACGCAGGCCACCAAATCTACGTCGTTGCGCCAAAAACGGAGCAAAGCTGGATCGGTGCCGCGAAATCCCGCCATCGCCCCGTATCGTCGAAACCCGAAGACCGCGGTTTAGGGTGCCCGACTTGGATCGTCGACGGCACGCCGAGCGATTGCGTGAATATCGGCATCGCCCATCTGCTGCCTGAGCGTCCGGATGCGGTCGTGAGTGGGGTGAATCTCGGTTTCAACGCGAGCATCGGCTTCATGCTCGCGAGCGGCACGATCGCAGGCGCTTTTGAAGGCGCCGTGCACGGATTGCCGGCGGTCGCGCTCTCGCAGGATCTCCCACTGGAAGAGTTTGAATCAGTTCGAAAAAACAAGGGCAAATCCAGCCCACAAGTCATGGCGACCTTGCGCATGTCGTGCGTTCACGCGGCCAAACTTATTCCCAAGTTCGCGCACGCAACGGCGTCGCAAAGTTTCATCGTTCACAACGTGAATTTTCCCTACCCATGCACCACCGGCACGGATGTTCGCCGCACCGTGCCCGCCCGGGTGATCATTCCCGGCTTGTTCAGCCCCCAAGCCGATGACGGCACGCACCGGTTTGTTTTTCAACTTGGTCAAGACGTTTCGCCTGACAAGCCACTCACCGACCGCGCCGCGCTCGCGAATGGCTACATCAGCCACACCATCCTAGACTACACAAAGCTCGGCACCTGAAAGCGCTTACCGCACCAAAGAAAAACCGGCACGAATCATTTCTGCCTTTTGGTTGTAACTCAGCAGGCTCTCGCCGTAACCGTCAAAATACTGCACGAGAAAATAGCTCGCGAAATTTCCGTAGGCGATTCGGAGTGGAAAGCTGAGGTCAAGCTGCACACTCGCCTTGTCGAAATGGCTGCCCACACGACCCAAGGCCGAAAGGCTCCAACTGCCTCGGCGCGCCCAGGTCAGCATGTATTCGCCGTAGCCACGGTAGCGTTCGAGATCGGGGTTATCACTGAGATTGTCGATGTAGTAAAAGAGCTTCGGCGAAAACAGCAGCGACCAATTCTTCCCAAAATCACGGCTGAAGATCGGACGCACATACACCAGATTGAGACTACGGGAGTTGTTTCCATCGCGGCCGTTCGACTCATGCTGAACTGAAGCTTGGTATCCTAACCATCTAAAACCCAGAAAGCCTGGATTGGCGGGTGCCGGTGCGAGGGATTCCCACATAAGTTCCGGCATGTAGCTCGTGTCGTAGAAGGGGCTCGAATACGAAGTGATATCCCAAACCGAGCGCTGCGTGTAGCCAAAGTACAGGCCTCGCAATGGAGGGCTCAACGTGCCCGCTGGGCTCCGGTCGCCCACAATCCGATATTTGAAACTGAACTGATACTTTGCCGCTGGTTTTTTTGGCCCAAAGAGGAAGTAAATGGGGAGATGCGTGGAGATATTTTCAGCGAACACGCGATGGAACTGCGACAACGCGGGTACTTTTGCAGGATCGCTCAGCGGGGCTGTCACTTCTTTTTCATTCTCCGTTACAGTCGACGATGAGGGTATCTGTGAGATGTCCACGACAGCACGGACAGCTGGCTCATCGATTTCCAATACCAAACGCCCGAGCGCATCTTTAGGCACAACAAACGAACACGTCGCCGAACTGAACGAGCCAGCCGCGATCACCGGCACCGGCATCGTTTTAATTTCGATGACGAGCGGCCACTGTTTGCCTTCCGTGGTCAAGCGTCCCGTCAGCGTAATCGGGAACGCCACACGCGCAGGCTGACCGCTCGGGTTAAGCAGCGCGATATTGGCATTTACACGAGTGCCCGGAGTCAGCCCCTGTTCAGGCACGATCAACGCGGCTGTGACTGCCTGCGCGTATGACCGGCCGCTCAACAAAACGGTCATGAAAACAAGCAAAACGCATCGTTTCATAGGACTGGAGTCTACCAACCGCCTTCCGATTACAACGCGAATTCGCGCAGTCGTACGCTTAGTTTTTGCGTTAGCCGAAGTTTCCGTTTCACTGCGCCATTCCATGATCGAGGTTCGAAATCTCACTCGCATCTTCCGTACCTACAAAAAGCGTCCCGGATTTTGGGGCGGCGTGCACGGTTTGTTTAAGCGCGAATTCGAAGAGCTGGCAGCAGCAAAAGATATTTCGTTCGACATCGGCGAAGGCGAGTTCGTCGGTTTTCTGGGCCCCAACGGCGCTGGAAAAACAACCACGCTCAAGATGCTATCCGGCCTCATTTACCCCACCTCCGGAACGGCGCGCGTGGCGGGATTCGATCCGACAAAACGCGAAAATGCCTACCGCCGGC
Organism: Nibricoccus sp.; assembly: GCA_047600805.1. Taxonomy (GTDB): domain Bacteria; phylum Verrucomicrobiota; class Verrucomicrobiia; order Opitutales; family Opitutaceae; genus JADKHC01. The sequence continues at coordinate 109,725 of JASGKG010000001.1, read as the reverse complement.
TCTTCGCACTCGTGCTCGGCCAAAAAAACCAGCTCTGGTGGGATTTGCCTGCCATCGAGTCGTTCTTGCTCCTCCGGCACATCTACGGGCTCGAACAAGCGCAGTACCAGTCAACCTTGGACGAACTCGTTCAACTGCTCGGCGTCAAAGAAAAGCTCAATGTGATGGTTCGGGAACTCTCGCTCGGCGAGCGTATGAAGATGGAACTGATCGCCGCGCTGCTGCATCGCCCGCGCGTGTTGTTCCTCGACGAGCCGACGATCGGCCTCGACGTCGTTTCCCAAAAGGCCGTCCGTCAGTTCCTGCGCGATTACAACCGCAAGTACCGCGTCACGATCCTGCTCACGAGCCACTACATGGCCGATATCAAAGAGCTTTGCGACCGCGTGATCGTTATTCACAAAGGAACGAAAATCTACGACGGCGCACTCGATCGCTTGGAATCGAATTCGGGCTCTCGGAAAAAAATCATCCGCTTCGTGCCCGAGAACGGTGCGTTCCCCGAATCTTGGCAATCTCGCCACGGGGAAACGACGCGCGACGACGAAGGAAAATTCACCCTACGCGTCAGCAACGAAAATGTCGTTGCCGTCTCTCAGGAGATTCTCGCGAGCGGGCCTGTCGCCGACATCACGATCGAAGACGTACCGCTTGAAGACGTGATCGCCGAGTTGTTCGAGTCGCGCTGACCGCCGACTCTACCAACTGCGAATGGAGATTGAAATTTCCGAATCGTCCGCTCCGGGGCCGGAGTGAATTTCTCCGCCGTGGAGACGCACGATTTCTTTCGCGATAAATACTCCGATGCGTCCATGGCTGGGGATATCGCCTGGTTCCGGTACCGGCAGCACGCCTTCGAGCTCCAGCTTTTCACCCTGAATCCCGATGAGCGCGGTGAGTTGATCGCCTTCACCGGCCGCGCGCAGCTGGACAGAAAGACCACGCCTACCGAATTCCGGACGATTTTCGACAATGCTTTCGATGATCGCCTGGAGCGCGAACTCGATCAGCATGGGCACCACGTTGAGCAGAATCGCCTGAGGCCCCGTGTCGACGGCGACGCTCGTTTTTTCACCGACCTGTCGCATGATCATGCGGAGGTCGGCTGGTTCGGGATCAACCTCACGGAACGTCGGAATCGAAGCGAGGTGACGATTGATCGTCTCGAGATTGGCAATATCGCGTTTGATCGCGGCCAGCAGGACGGGCGAATTTGTCTCTGAGCCAGGATTATGGCGCAACGCGATCAAGGAGACGAGCGAGTTGCCCAGCTCATGGTTGAGCGTCAGAGCCAAATCATGCAGTAGAGCCAACCGGTCTAACCGCTCATGATGGTTGCGTTCGCGCAGTTCGGCGCTGGCATCCTCCCAACAAATCCAGGTGGACCCCGTTTCACTGATAATGCCGCCGCTCACACGGTACGGCTGATGAGCCGTGGGGAGCACGCACTTGTTCTCGTGCGATTGTTTCACCTCACCCGCGACGGTACGCACGATGAGCGGGAGATCGCGCGGTGCGTTTTCCTCCGGATCGAGGATCAGCAGGTTCGGGAAATATTTCTGCCCGGTCTTCCAACGTTCCTGTTGGCGCACCAACCGGTCCACTTCACCAGAGCGCGTGAGGAACTGCCGCAGTAAACGCGCGAAGAAAACCAAACGGCTGCGGTCGTTCACGTCATATGCCTGACCGTCGTCGCGAACCCCCAAAGCCATCAGCCCGAGAATGCGTCCGTTGTCGTGCACGGGCACGATCAGACGCGCCGACCAAAGCATCAATCGATGACGCACCGCCATTTCGGCCATGGGGTCCGGTGAGCCCGGCCATTCTGCACCGTCGAGGATCGCGGGATGTTTCGACAAATATGCGATCAGCGCGTCATCAGCCAGACAGGAATGGTCGCCTCGATCCGATTTGAAGACGTCGCCGTCTCGCAAAAAGAACAGCACGTATGACGCATGCAGGAAATTGCGCGCCGAACGGCGAAATTCGGCCAACAACTGTTGCCTTGAACTAATGCTCTCGACGGCGGCCTCAAGAAATTCCCAAACCTGCGTCGCGTCCGACCAACTGCTACTGTTTCCCACTTTCATCGGTGGGCGGGAGCCCTCAGAACGACGCGCTTTTTCCGCCATCACTTCCACCGCGGCGGAACGTTCGGCAATTTCCTCAACCAACGGCAGAAATTCGCGCAAACGCGTGCGACTCTCTTCGTAGCTCAACAGCACACGCGCGCGCCCCGTGGCTCGTGCTTGGTCGAACGGCATGCTGCCCGGCTCTCCCACAAAAATTGTGGGACACTTTTCCAATCCCACCGGTAACAGATGGCCGCTTGCTGCATCGAGCACCACCACAACCGGAACACCTGCCGGCAAGGGAAGAGGCAACGTGTTGTTAAACGTCACCACCGAGCGCCCGTTCGGAACCGCAGCCCACCACAAACGTAGTAGGTCCGGATCGTCGGTCGCTAGGAAGACGGTGGCGGACATGGTAAATTTATGCGAAAAGTTGCTCCCCGGCCCGGAGCTGGAGGGTCGGCGGAAATGCTGGCATGGATACTAAACAATATGTCTTTGCAAATTGCTAGCCCTAAGCCGAACCCGCTCGATTTTGTCGATTGGAAGGGTTGGAACAATCGGCTCCATGTCTCTGGTGCAATGCCGGGGCCATTATCTTCGACGATAACTTCCACATGATCAATAGCTTTCGTAGTTTTTAGCTTAATCCAACGAACCCCTGATTGATGTTCTAAGGCCTGAATTCCGTTAAAACAGAGGTTCAAAAGCACCTGTTTTAGGGCATTCGGGTCGGTTTCGACTGTATCTGGCAGGGCGTTGAGCTCGGTCATCAGCTGTACGCGCTTGTCTTCAGCTTTGGCGGCCACGAGGACCACACAACTGGTTAACAATTCATGTAATGCCACAGGTTGTGTGGAAAACTTGCGGGGCGCGGACAGATCCAGCAACTGCTCCGTCAGGCGGTCAATCCGTCCAACTTCGTCGCCGATCAAGCGGAAGAATTTATCGCGGAAGGCCTGCTCCTGATAATGGTCCGGGAGAAGTTGAACGAACGTCTTGATAGAGACTAACGGATTCCGGATTTCATGGGCGATACTCGCCCCCAACATTCCGACCGTCGCGAGCTGCTCCGCGTGTTGCGCCTGTTTGAGGTAACGCGCACGCGACAGGGCATTTTCCATCGTGGTCGCGATATCAATAAGACGTGTGATCTCCGGCCCGGTGAAGGGGCGTTGAGTGTGTTGCTCGCCAAATCCCAAGAGAAAAGAAAGCGCGCGACCTGAGTTCACGATGACGAGCGAAAACTGATGCTCCCGCATGAAAGCGCCTAGCACTCCTGCGGAAACAATGCCGTTTTGCCGCAGTAAACGTTCCGGCGTCAGCCAGCGAAGCGTCTGAAGCGCTTTTACCACGGGTGAATCCATCGCCAGGTCCAAACCGCCGCCGACCAGTCGACTCTGGGCACCCATCATGACAATCACACGTTCTGCATGGGTGTGCTCTTTCAATGCCTTAACAAACGCATCCTCCATGCCCTCGGGCGGTAGTTGCTGGCCCGATACGTCTAAAATAACCCGGCGCAACTGAGCCAACCGCGACTTTTGCCGAAAAAAACTGCGCAGCCACGGATGAAGTTCGGCCGCAAACCATAAACCTGTCGAAAGCGACAACACATATGCCGTTCCCGGATGGACGAACTGCTCCCCCAGCTGCTGCATCGCCCAAACGAAGAGCACCACTGCCACAACCAAAACCAGCCGCTCCAAGGCAGACGTTAAAATGTGACGCGCATCAAGAACCCGGCGCGAAGTGAGCGCCCAACAGGTCCCCATGCAAACCATCGCCACAAACACCGGCATCAGTTCCAAGAACACCGGCTCAGACAGCCAGAGACCGCCGGCAAAAAACAGCAACGCGATGACAGAACCTGCGATTGCACCCAAAAACAGCACTTGCGTCTCCATGCGCTGGATGCCGCGCATCCCTTGCAAAGCCGCGACGGACATTCCGAGAAACACGAGAAGCGATAGCCCGCTAATTCCCAGCAGCCACATCACGCTTCCAGCAGCCGCTTTTTGCGACATTACCCATACCAGCATCGCTGCGGCAAAAACGAGCCACACCCGCGCTCGCCAAAGCCGCTGCGCGCTCGGCGAGTCCTCGAAGCAAATGACGTCCTTCACTATCCACGTGTGCGCAGGCAGCACCACCATAAGGCATCCCGCGATGCAGTACCACCCCACCGAAATGACACCCCCACCCACCATGAAATAGAGTGCGAGTTGCCAAAGCCCCACGTGCGCACAGGCAACAAAGAGAGCGCGATTGAGCGCACGGGTGGGATTTGTCGCCATGGCAACACTCCCGCAAAGAAACGTGGCGATCGCCGTCCAAAGCGCGGTGTTGAAACTCATGGCGAGAGAAGAAGGGCCGAGACCAGGCCGCTCGGGTCACGCCCCAACACCAGCGTGGTGCCGGTAGCCAGCATTCTTACCGATGGCGACAGGTTGAGCTGGCACGCAGGATCCGGGTGCCGCCAATTTACGGTCGATGCGATAATGGAATGTCTCATGCCGAGGACCGCACATCCAACCTGAAAAGCACCGGCTGCGCCAAGCGCATTTCCCACCGCACCTTTTATCGAGACCGCCGGCACCTCAGCCAGATGATCACCGAAAGCGTTTTCGAGTGCCTTGGCTTCTGCAGAATCGAGTTCCTTTTGCCCCACGCCATCAGCATAGATACAATCGACCTGCAACGGTCTCTTCCCGGCATTGCCAAGCGCCAGCTTCAAGGCGCTAGCGAAGCTCGACCAAGGAGCGCCGTCCGGATCGCGCGCGTTTCCGCCCCCCATCACGTGCCCAGTCGGATGCCGCGGACTGCTTTCCGCCTCCAGCACAAACATACACGCCCCTTCCGCCAAAACTCCATGACTGCGCCAAAGGTCAAATGGCCTGCACTGTCGGTCGCAATCGCGGTCATGACCGGCCGCCAGGCCTAACCTTCGCAAATCCTCCAAAACAGAAGCATTCGTCAACGCGTCAGCTCCACCACAAATCGCCAGGTCGGCGTGCCCTTCGCTCACCTGGGCTGCCGCAAAAGCAATCGCATCCAGGGAAGAAACAAAATTGGGCTGCTCACGAGCGAGCGTCCCACAGACAAAATTGAGCAACTCTGTCTGCATCGACGACGCCTTTTCCGGTTGGCAGGAAAAAATATCCTGACGTTCCGCGACCGGTTGAGCCATCGCCACCAGAGGCCGGCGTTTTCTCGCTTCCGCCAGACTGATGCCGGCGTCTCGCAACGCCAGAGCCGTCGCCGCCACCGCAAGCTGGGTGTGCCGAGGGCTGTCCAGAAATCTCGCATCCAAACCGAACGCGCCGATGCGAAAATCGCTCACATATCCGGCAGCAACGCGTCGAGCTTTATCAAACGTTAGCTCCATCGCTCCCACGTGCGATAAGGCTTCAAACATGCCACGTCTGAATGCTTCACGGCCGATTCCCGCAGGGCTCACCGGGCCAAGACCTGTTATCTTTACACGACGGTGCTTTACCCGAGTCATGGGAAAATACAGGGCGCAGCCTGCACCGATCTACTGCCTTGCAGGAAACAACATTTTAATCGTTGTCCCCCGCCCCGGCGCGGTGTCCAGCGTAAGCGATGCTCCATGCGCACCCAGAATGTGCCGACAAATTCCAAGACCCAAACCAGTGCCGTGGGTTTTCGTCGTAAATCCGCCTTTTAGCGCGCGCGCTGCGGTATCCTCATCCATGCCGGCGCCGTTGTCGCACACTGAGAGAACCCACTTGTCGTTTTCACGAGAGATCGAGACGGCCACACACGTAGCACCCGCTTCAAGCCCGTTCTTAAAAATGTTCTGGAACACACGCGTCAGCTCGAATTGCGAACCTCGGACCATCGCTTGAGCGGGACCGTCGATCTCGATGGCTGCATTGCTGAAAAAGATCACATCCTTCACGTGCCGCGCGATCTTTAGCAAATCGACATCGGCAAATTGCGAGGTTTTCCGCGTCGTCTGCCGCCAGTTGTCCGCCAACTCGTGGCAATACTCCGCCGCATGGCTCACCACATCGGCATAGTTCAAAAGTTTCTTCGAATCCTCGCCATCGACCTTTAATTTTTTCGTCTGCTGCGCGAGCAAGGTGGCGTATCCAATCATGACGGTCAGCGGATTCGCGAGGTCATGAACCAGCTCGACAGCAGCACGCCCTTGCCAGATTCGGGGCTGGTTTTCCTCGATCTCACGCTTAAGCGCCGTGTTCAACTCTTCGGTCTTGCGCGTCAGAATCGTTTGGTGGCGACGCTCCTGCGCCGCACCAGCCTGCTTCCGCACGGCTTGGATCAACTCTGCGATGTCGGGTGGCTTGCGCAGATATTGATTTGCGCCGTGCAACATCGACTGTTGCGCCGTCTGCAGCGTTCCATAACCGGTCAACATCACTACAGAAACGTCGCGGTCGATCTTGCGAATCGCTTCAAGCGCGCGGATGCCGTCCATTTCCGGCATGCGGATATCAAGGATGATCACCGAAAACGGACGCTCCTGCACGCGCTTGATTCCCTCGGAAGGGCGATCTGCAGTGACGACGTCGAATTCCGCCGAAAGCGTGTAAGCGATGGATTCTCGGGGTCCGTACTCGTCGTCAACGATGAGCACGAGCGGTTTTTCACCGGTCGCCGCCGGCGTTGAAGCGATTTCTTGGATCATTGCAGGGGTAAAACACGGGCGGGCGAGCGCCTGCCCTTCGGCGCTGGAGGTGCCTCTGGGAGCATAGGCCGTCTTTGTTCCTGCCGCCGTCGATTGTCAAGAATCTGTCAATAAAGCTGCGCATTTTTGCTTTTCGTTCCGGATCGCCGACTTTGATTTTCCGAGCGCCGTGAACCCCGGAGTTGCGTTAACCGGTGCACCGCGGAAATCTGGTGAACGTGGAAACTGTTGTCATCGCTGTCGCGGCCGCTGTGGTGGCCGCCTTCTTCGTTTGGATCTTGGCCCGAGGCCAACAAGCGGCTCTGCGTGAGCGTCTTCGCTCGCGCGAGGAGGAAACGCTGCGGCTCACGAACGAACTCGCCGCCGCACAAAAACGTCTCATCGACGCTGAAGCGGGCAAGAACCAAAGTGAAACGACGCTCGCCAGCGAGCGCGCTTCGTCGACCGAACGTCTCCGGGCGCTCACCGAAGCCCACGAACGACTGACCGCGGAATTCAAAGCCATCTCCGCGGACGCGTTGAAGAACAACAACGCCGCGTTCCTCGAACTCGCGCGAGCAACGCTCGAAAAATTCCAGGAATCTGCCAAAGGCGACCTCGCCGCACGCCAGCAAGCGATCGATCTGCTCGTGAAGCCGCTGAAAGAATCGTTGGAAAAAGTGGACGTCAAAATCGGCGCGCTCGAAAGCGCTCGAAAAGAAGCCTACGGCTCGCTCACCGAGCAGCTCAAAGGCCTGGCAACAGCACAGACCACGCTCCAAGCAGAAACGACCAAACTCTCGCGCTCACTCCGTTCGACCAGTACGGCGGGCCGTTGGGGCGAAGTTCAACTTCAGCGCGTGGTCGAACTCGCCGGCATGGTGGAGAACGTCGACTTCGTTCAACAAGAGGCGCAAGGAGACATCCGGCCCGACATGATTGTGCGCCTTCCCGGCGGCAAATCGATCGCTGTCGACGCGAAGGCTCCGATGCAAGCCTACCTCGAAGCCCTCGAATCGGGTGACGAAACAATTCGCAAAGCCAAATTCACCGAACACGCCCGCGCCGTCCGGCTCCACATCGACGCCCTCGGCAACAAAGCCTACTGGCGCAACATCCAGCCCGCGCCCGAGTTCGTGGTGCTGTTTATTCCCGGCGAAGCATTCTACAGCGCGGCGCTGCGCTACGAACCCGACCTCTTCGAACGCGGGACAAGCGTCGGCGTCATTCTTGCGTCGCCTGCGACCTTGATCGCGTTGCTGAAAGCCGCCGCTTACGGGTGGAAACAAGAAGCTATCACCAAAAACGCCGACGACATCCGGCGCCTTGGCCTCGAATTGCACGAACGTGTGGCAGCCGTCGCGAAAAACCTCGATGATCTCGGCCAGCGTCTCACGCAAGCCGTCGAAGCTTACAACAAAACCGTTTACCAAACGGAAAACCAAGTGCTCGTCACGGGACGGCGGCTCGAAAAGCTCGGCGCAGGCAGCGAAAAGAAAATTGCCGAACCACGGCTCATCGAGGATCAGCCAAAGAAATTAACCAGTCCCGACCTCAGAGAATAGAAGCCCATTCTTTACCCCATGCCCCACTCCAGCAAAGCGTCATTGAAAATCGCCGCCGCTGTTCTTTCAGCATTGCTCGGCTTCGGTCAGCTCCGTGCCGGCGACGTGAAAATGGAGGAATCCTCCATGAGCCCCGAAGCGGCCGACAAGGCGCTTGAAGGTAAACTGACATACAATTTTGTGATCCTGAAAACGGGTGAGATCGTGGCACAGGATGGCCGGCACTTCACAACAGCGACCGCCAAGGACTACCTCGAACAAGCGAAACCAGAAACTAAAGCTGCGTATGTTTTCTGGATTTCGGATAGTTCCGGCGTGGATACAGTGAAGGCCCTCGTCGAACCTTTCGGCACTTATGGCGCCACGATTTTTCTCGTGCGAGACGTCAAGGAGTCGAAGAAAACCGAATCCGCTCCGGCAAACGGCCAGGAAAAACAAAAGTCTCTGCTGCTGGTCGGAGACGCGAATCCGAAGTCGCTCACGGCAAACGACAAATTGCCGGACATGTCGAAGCGCCCGGAACACCTCCGCCCTGGCGCTCTTCCTAGACGCGTTCGTTATGTGTTCAGCCCAGATGCCGACGTACTCGCTGGCGCGAGAAAAGTTGAGGAGTTGTTCATCGCACCCAAGCGCCCTCAAACAGAGTCGTACTTCGAAGGCACGACTCTTTTGCAGCCAGGAGTATGGAAACACCTCAACCGCGTTTCTTCGCTGAAGAAGGCAAAGACGCTCTCCGCGAAAATCGAATTCCAGAACAAAGTAATAGAACTAGACGGCAAAATTCTTGCGACGAACGGAGAATTCTCTACAGCCGTCGACGCGCTCCGAAAAATGATTGCGAACGACGGCGGCGGGATTGTGCGGGCTTTGAAATCGGCCGAAATGGATTTTTGGTGGACCTTCATTGGTTTCGACATCGAAGAACCCGTTTTCGTTTTAGAAACCAAAGGAGGCTCCTACCGTTTCATCGTGACCATGCTGCAAGGCCACGTATTCTGTATCGACGAGCTAAACGCACTGACTGCGCCATTGGAACAGCCTCCCGTAACGAAATAGTCGCAGAAAGCCTGCGTAGTCACAAAAGCGCACTGGTTTGAAATTTCCACGCAATGTCAGGGATCTATTTTGCGGCGTTTGAGTCACACAGATTCTATGCGTTATCTGTGGACCTTGTTTCTAGCGACAAGTTGTTTTTTGCGGGCGGATGTGTTGAGCGACCTTCGTTCTACTCTCACATCTTTTGACGGGCAGGAGCCGATCGCCGCGGCGTTCAGTTACGAGTTTCTAAATCGCAACGGCGAAGACGACAAAGAGCGCACCGAAGCGGGCAAAGCGACCGCCCGGGTCACGGAAAGTCCCGACGGAATTTCCATCACGTGGACTCCCGACCAGGTACAAGCCGCGAAAGCGCCACCATCCGCAGATAAAAACGAAACCGCGCCGAAAGTGAACGTTCGCCGTGCGATGGACAGCATCAATGTATCGATGCTCAGCGATCACTTGAACGCCGCGCCCCGCATTCGCCAGATTCTCGAGAAAGCCGAGCTCAAGGAGGAAAAATCCGAGCTCTGTGACGGACAGCCGGCACGGTTACTGGTGCTCAAATTAAACGAAAAGCTACCCAAGTACGTGAAGGAAATGGATTGCACGGTGAAGCTCTGGCTCGATTCCAACGGCATACCGCTGGCCGCGCAAAGCCGCACTTGGGCAAAAGGACGAGCCTTCGTCGTCTTCAGCTTTGAGCACACCGAAACCGAAGAATGGCGCTTCAAAAGCATCGGTCACCGGCTGCTCGTTATTTCACACGTGAAAGAATCCGACGCTAACGGCACAGGTACAAAGGTGCACAATAAGGCGCAAACGACCCTAGCCCTGTCGGACGGTTCACCAAAACCCTGATGTTCCGCCTCAGGTCTTTTAGTGTTTGTCCGGCAAAAGCGTGTCGATCAGTTCCACATCAGGTGCGCCGCCGAGGATTTTGGCTCCGTGCCACTCGAAGATTCCGAAATCGCCTTTGTATTCCCAATTCGCATACGCCATGCCTTCTGACTGCATCACGGTCACGATGTCACGATAATACGCCAGTCGCGCCGCGCGCGGCACGGTGGGCAAGCAACCGAACTCACCGCAGTAAAGCTGCAGGCCAAGCTCACGGGCCCGTTTGATTGCAGGCGCAAAAATCTGCCGAATACGGTCCGGTCCCCAGTTGTCAGCCACGTCGCCCAAGTGATCGCGCAGACCGGGCGTTGGGTCTTTCTTGAGCAACTCCAAAGTCGCTGCGTCAACGACGGGTCCAGGATAGGCCACAGGACCTTTGTAAACCTTTACCGGAACCCAGTCCGCCAGATGATGAGTCAGAAACAACGGCGAATAGGTATGGACGCTCAGGATAATATTCTTGTCTCCGGCGGGTAGTTCGAGCGCGGGCACATTTGCCGGGCTTTGCCAGCGATTCGCTCCAATGATCAGCACGCGGCTCGGCTCCGAGGACCGGATCTGCTGGAGGGCTTTCGCGACGAGTTTGTTCCAATCAGCATCGTTGTCGGCGACCGGTTCGTTAAGAATTTCGTAAGCAACTTCGGCGACGGGCAGCTGCTTCAACCGCGCAGAAAGATCACGCCAGAGGGACAGAAAATGCCCCTGCGCTTTTGAATCGGTCCACAGCGTGTTGCTCAGGCCCTCATTGGCGGCGTTGAAATGGTGGCTATTGACCGTGTGCAAATCCACGATCACCCGAAGCTTGGCTTTGCGACACCACTCGATGGCCGTGAGAAGCCGGTTAAACTCCGGCTCGTTCGGCTGCCCGTTCTCCGACCAAAGCTCCTTTTCGTCGATGGGCAGTCGCACATGATCAAATCCGATGCGCGCGATGTAACGAATATCGTTTTCGGTGATCCAGGCTTCCCGCGGAGCCCAACCAAAGTCCTGCGACAACCAATGACTCAAGTTCACGCCGCGGTGGATTACAAAGCCCGCCGGATTGGTTGGCTGGGCCATGCCATGCAAAAACGTCGCCATGTTAAGAAGGGTTAAGAGTACGGTCGCGAAAAAGACGCGGATTTTCATAGGTGCATTAAGTTCGTCAAAGTGGAATAGAGAAGAGCGCGCAACTCAGCGCCGGCACAGTCAGCGGCTGGCTCAGATCGACGTCTCGCGTCTCGGTGAGGTCTACTTGGCGCTGCTGTCCCGGCGCATTGTGCGACAACTCGCTCGCGCCACCCACCGTCCAACGCGTGCCTTTCGTTTTTACGTCACGATTCACAATCGAAACCGGAATAGAGACAGGCTGCGCACTCGGATTTACGACCGCGATCGTAACTGTTTTGCCGTCCGCACTGAGTGCAGCCGAAACATCAAATCCCCCGAAGTCGCCCGATATTTTCAAGGGCGTTTGGCCAAAATGGGCGCGATAGAGCTGCAAGACCAGCCCGGTGCTTTCCATCTCGGCAGCGGTTCGGGATGTTTTGATCGCACCAATCACATTCACCGTCTGCGCGTAATGCGCCATTTTGATGATATCGCTTTGGCGGAAGTACTCGTGCAAGCCTGCGGCGACGCCGAGCGCATCGGCGAGATCATACTGACAACCAAGTTCGCCGTAGACGTACTCGCGGTGCCAGAAGTTCCATTCATCCATGGCAATCGGAATGGTGCGTCCGTGCAGGTTCGGCAGCTTGGCTTGAAGTTCGCGATGGCGTTCAGCGATATGGCGGATCGTTTTCTTTAAAGCGCCGACATGCGATTCGAGCGAGTCGCGCTTCACTTCGCCTTTGGCCCACGGCACTCGCCCTTCGTAAAAATGCTCAGAAATCAGATCCATGTTTTCCGCGCAATCGAGCAACATGCCTTCGGACCAAGTGACGCCACGTTTCACTTGTTCCGGGTCATTGTCTTTATTGATCGTGTCGATCGCGCCGACAGCCGAGAGCTTGAGGGAGGGATCAACGGCCTTCATCGCGGTCGCGACGAGATTATGCTTAATCGCGTATTGACTGAGCTGCATGAAACCGAGCTGCCACGGGCCGAACATTTCGTTACCGACACACCAGTACTTGACGGAAAACGGGTTCGCATGGCCGTTCTTCGCACGCCAGCCGCCCGCGAGAGATTTGGTCGAACCATTGCAGTATTCCACCCATTGCGCCGCCGAGTAAGCGTCGCCAAAACCGGTGTTCGCAGCGATCATCGGCTCCGTGTTCACCTCGCGGCAGAAGGTGATAAATTCATCCGTACCAAAATCGTTGTGCTCCACGCCTGTCCACGCCGGGTTGCCACGCGGCGGGCGACGGTCGCGGTCGCCGATTCCATCTCGCCAGTCGTAGCCGCTGGTAAAATTGCCGCCAGGCCACCGGTAGATTGGGCTGTTGAGCTGTTTCAGGAGCTCGAGAGTGTCACGGCGCATGCCGTTAACATTGTCCGCTGGCATGAGGGAGATCGTGCCCAGCAAAATGCCCGCGCCGCGCACGTTGAGTTCGAGACTCGCCTTGTCGGTGCTCTGCGACGCGGTGAACGAAAACGTGTGTTTCGTGTAATCGCCAGCTTTGACCTTAAAAGTCGCAACATGGCGATCGGTGGGTGCCGAACCGGTCACAAGAGCCACCTCCACGGCGGCTTCCGCGCCGTTCGCAGCTTTTGCCCAAAAATAGCCCGCGTAGTTTTTTCCTGCGACCACGCCGAGATCGAGTTGCCGGATACCAAAGCCATTCGCGATCGCGGGGGTGTGAGTTCCGACAAAAACGTCGTTTTTCTGCATCGAAACACCACCGGCGCTTCCCACGATTTGCCAAGGTGAGGCGCCCACCACGGGATAAGCCGTGTCGGTGAGTTGCTTGTACGGCGCGTACTCCGCAGTGATCGGGAAATAGAATTTTCGGTCCTCGAGCATTTCCGCCCAAATGCCGCCGTAGATACAACGACCGAGGTGCTCGATGAATTGGCCGTAAATGTACGGCGAGATCGGAGCCGTTTTCGCTGTCAAATCCAGCTGCAGCGGAGCTGTAGTCGTGGCAGCACGAAGATTGATCGACAACAAGCACAGGCCTAAAATCAGAATGGTTCGTTTCATGTCAGTTGGGTTTGGGCAGAACGGAATTGCTTCCGCAAAAGCGATACGAGTAAACCAATCCACGCTGATTTGTACAATGCTTCCGCCCCTCGAGCTCTTACGTGAAACCCACATGATTGGCCCACGCTGTCGCGAATGGGTTCTGGACAGGGAACGATTTCCGCAACTGCGCAGCGCGCGCTTTGTCTGGGTAGGACATAGTATTTTGCGATCGCCCTACCGCATGGTTCGACTTCGGTCTGGCTACAGCCATGTTGTCGCCCCAAGCCGCGGAGTGGGCAGAACCATGATCGACGGCAAATCAGTAGATTGGCATCCAGGCCAAGTGCTTCTCGCTCCGGCAGGTGCGTGTCACGCCTTCGAAATCGCCGGAGCTGGTCCATGGGAAATCGCGTGGGTGTTTTTTGACGATCGCGAAGGTGCGCCCGTGATTCCGTTGACGCGCGCCGAACTCGTGACGGCGGATGCCGGAGAATTCACGCTCACGCTCCAAATGCTCACGCGAGAAGCCATGGGCGCAGCACAACCAGCCGCCATGCAAGCACTCATCAGTTTACTCGATACCCACGCCCGGCGTTTGATCGGCGCAGACCGCGTGGACACCAGACTCTGGCGACTTTGGACCCAAGTGGAGGCGCATTTAGGTCACGATTGGGACAGCGAAAAGTTGGCAAAACTCGCCATGATGAGCGATGAGCACCTACGCCGGCTTTGTCATCGGCATTATCAGCGCAGCCCGATGAATCATCTTGCCCATTTACGGATGCACCGGGCAGGGCAGCTGTTGCGCACCACGCCGTCAAAAGTCGAAACAATCGCGCACCGGGTTGGCTTCTCCACGGTTTACGCATTTTCCGCCGCGTTCAAGCGGTGGAGCGGCGTGCCTCCGTCGGTTTTTCGCTCTTGGAACTCTGCCGCCTAGATTTCGACCCATTTCGACGAACCGCTGCTTGAAGTCACGGAGAGTTGGCGATTCCTTGAACCCGTGGTTCAAGAAAATCTTCATCCGATCGAAGGCGTCTGGTTGCCGTTTAAAGCAGAACTCGCAGGCGAAGCCGCGCCCGCGATGGCGCTGGCAAAAATGAAATTGGAAATTCGTGCCAACACTTACGCGGTGCTTTTCGGGAATGAAGTGACAGATTCCGGTAGTTTTTCCCTCCATGACGGAGATGCTATCCATACGATCACACTCCAAGGTGAAAACGGCGTGAACAAGGGCCGAACCATTCCTTCGATCTATCAACTCGTGGGTGACAGGCTCAGGATTTGTTTCGGCTTAAACGGCGTCACGCCGTCAGCGTTCTCGGCCGCCGCAGGCACGAAATGCTATCTCGTGACGTATCGGCGAATCGCTTAATTGTCCCTGGCCACACGCGTGGCTCCTTGCTGGGTAAAACGAATCACTGCCGGTATTTTATCCAAAGGCGTCAATACCTCCTCGACCGTTTGAGAAGCATGTGCCGTGTCGGAGGCGATAAAACGCACTTTGATCGAAACATCATTGCGGCAAAAACCGCGTGAGTTTCCGACGAGCACGATTTGCCGCGGCGTGCGGCCCAACGGCACGCCGTCGAGCACGACGGTGGCACCACTGGGATCGGACTCCACCAACACCGTGAACTCCCCCGGTTTGCGCGGTACTTTTACTTCCGACGGGCTGGTGGTCGCTTTTTGCGCAGGCGGCGCCGGCGGCCTGAGCGGTTCACCGCTTCGAGGCGCAGTGCTGCAACCTGCAACCAACAAAAAACCACAAAAAAGAGAAAGGCGGGGATGGCAACGAAGCATGGCGAAGGAATTACTGACCTTTAAAAACGGAGATGTTCCTTACTCGGACTGTTCCGGCAAAACCAATTTAAAGTGTCGGAATGCGCCGAAAAAGCGCACCGAGCTGCGATAAGCTGCTGAGAAAACGTAACGTGCCTAATCGCCAGAAGCCACACGTCCGCGATTATCCTTTAGGCCGCGCCGATGCCGTTTTGAGGCGATCATCCGCTGCTTTTGGGCGTAACTTTTCGGACGTTTCCGTCGGCGCTCGCGCTCGATTTTGGATCTCCGCTCCGCCTCGGCCTGACGCAGCACCGATTCCAGCTTTGCACAGAGCTCTTCCCAAGCCAGTTCACGATTGGCGGCTTGCGAACGCTCCTGTTGTATGCGCACCTCCACCCCGGACGGCCGATGGCGCAACCAAACGGTTGAGGACGTTTTATTGATCTTTTGACCGCCCGCACCGCTGCCTCGGATGAACTTTTCCTCCACGTCGGACGCGAGAACGCCCAAATTATCGAGACGCGTTTGGATTTGCGTTGGCAGATTCATCTGGTGCGCTTTCTACCTAAAGGGAAACTCTTTCCAATATCCCGAGTCAAACCCACCTTCCAAAAGGTTCATCTTCCCACTTCATGATCACCGGCCCCACTTGGTCTCAGAAACTACGCGAAGAAATCGGCAAAGCTGTCATCGGACAAGACGAGGTCGTCGAGCGTCTGCTCGTCGCGCTTCTTGCCAACGGCCACGTGCTCCTCGAAGGCATGCCCGGCTTGGCAAAAACTTTGCTCGTCAAATCCCTCGGAACCGCGCTGGGCGTCCAATTTGAACGGGTACAATTCACACCCGACCTGCTGCCCAGCGACGTTGTCGGCACGATGATTTTCCAGCCGAAGACCGGCGAGTTCAGCGCACACCGCGGACCGATTTTCGCCAACCTCGTCCTCGCGGACGAAATCAACCGCGCTCCCGCCAAAGTACAGAGCGCACTGCTCGAAGCGATGCAGGAGCGACAGGTCACGATCGGCGGACAAACGCACCCGCTGCCAAAACCGTTTTTTGTGATGGCCACGCAAAATCCCGTCGAGCAGGAAGGCACTTACCCTCTTCCCGAAGCTCAAACGGACCGTTTCCTTTTCAAACTGCTCGTGGACTATCCGAGCCTCAGCGAAGAAACCGAAATGATGCAGCGGTGGGGCCAAGTCACAAAACAGCCTGCGTTGAACTCCGTCTCCTCGGGCGAAGAACTGCTTTCGTTGCGCACCGAAGTCGACAAGGTCCACGTCGCGCCGGCCTTGCAGGGTTATATCCTCGCGTTGGTTCATGCTACGCGCGCCCTTGCGACCGATCCTCGAAACCAACTGCAACCGGGAAAGAAATACCTGAATTTCGGCGCTTCACCGCGCGCCTCGCTGGCGCTTTTCCAAGCCGGCCGCGCACTCGCCTGGTTGCGTGGGCAGGATTTCGTGAATCCTACGTTGATTCAAAATATCGCGCCGGACGTTCTGCGCCATCGCATCGGACTCACCTACGAAGCCGAAGCGGAGGAAATCGACGCCGACAAATTGATCAGCCAGGTTCTCGATAAAACGCCCGTGCCGAAGCTCTGACCGACTTGGAAGGGCGCCACGTCCCTGCCGAGTCACGGTTCACCGGGACGGTTCGCCATTCCCGCACCCTCATGCCTGCCGAAACAACCCACTCCGCCACCGCTTCGCTCGCGCTTTTGCGCAAGCTCGAATGGCGCGTGCGCCACGCCGTGGAAAATGTTCTCAGCGGCGAATATCGTTCCGCTTTCCGCGGACGCGGCATGGAGTTCGACCAGGTCGTGAAATATTCCTTCGGCGACGATGTCCGCGACATTGATTGGAACGTCACCGCGCGGCTCGGCGAGCCTTACCGCAAAAAATTCGTCGAAGAACGTGAAGTCACGCTGATGCTCGTGCTGGACGATCAGCCAAGCCTGCAATTTGGTTCTGGTGAGCAGTCAAAACGCGAAGCGCTGCTCGAACTCGCCGGCATGGTCATGTTGCTCGGTGCCGCCAACCGCGACCGCGTCGGCTATTTGCATGCGCGTCCGGATGGCTACTCGTTTCGGGAGCCGGTCCGCGGACGCGGAGCAATCATGCACGCTGCCGCCACACTGCTCGGCCGGCCCGCACCCGATCTTTCGGTTAGTACCCAGGAATCGAATACAGGTATTCCCTGGCGCCTGATCGCGGGCACTGCGCCCAAGCATAGTATTCTGATTTGGTTGGGTGATTTTCCTCCCGCACCCGTTCCTGACGGCTGGGCAGTGATGCAGCGCCGATACAACACGATGGGGTTTCGCGTGGACGATCCGTGGGAACGCGAACTTCCACGCGGGGAGGTTTTTGCGGCGTACGATCCTGTTGCTGGACGCATGGTCACGCTGTCCGGCTCTGGAGCGGAGCAATCCGCGCACACCGCCTGGCGCGAAGCACGCGAACAGACTTGGCAGAACCTTTTCCCTGATCCACTCAGCCGCCTCGCTGTCACTACCGAACAGAACCGCCTCGATGCGCTTGTGCGCTTCTTCCAGGCGCGAATGCACCGCTAGCTCACTCGCGATGGCCATACCGCTCACAAAGCTCCTCGCTCTCGCGGATCTCAACCTGCGATTCGCAGACCCCTTGTGGCTGCTGGCGCTGCTGATTATTCCTACGGTGATCTGGTTGCGGGGTCGGCGCCGTGTCCCTGTGCTCGTGGTTCCGTTCGCCGCTTCGTGGCACCGAAAATCAATCTCCGCCATTTCGCGCTGGCCCGAAATCCTCGCGATAACCGGCCTCTCGTTTGTCATAGTCGCGCTCGCTCGGCCACAACAAGTGCGCGACAAGCGTGAAGTCCGTTCGCAAGGCTACGATCTGATCCTCGCCATCGACATCTCCAGCTCGATGCTGACGGAAGATTACGAAAAAAACGGGACCCCGATGAACCGGCTGCAAGCGATCAAACCGGTCATCCAAGCCTTCATCGATCAACGGGCCAACGATCGCATCGGCATGGTCGTTTTCGCCGGCCGCGCCTACACGCTGGCTCCGCTCACCTTCGACCACTCCTGGCTCGCCCAACAAACCGAACGCCTGCAAGTCGGCATGATCGAAGACGGCACGGCGATAGGCGATGGTTTGGGCGTTGCTCTCACGAGGCTTGAACAGGCCTCTCGCGAAGAAGGCGGTCGTCGCAAGGGTGCCTTCGTCATCCTGCTCACCGATGGTGCGAACAATAAAGGGTCGCTCTCGCCGCAGCAGGCGGCCGACATCGCGAAGTCTCGTGGCGTTCCTGTCTATACCATCGGAGCGGGACGTGACGGCGTCGGACGCATGCCAATCCTCAACAACGGCCGCAAAGTGGGCTATCGACCTGTGGCATCCGACCTCGACGAGATCACGTTGCACGACATTGCCGACACCACCGGCGGTCACTTCTTCCGCGCTGACGATTTACGCACAGTCGAGTCAGCGTTTAAAAACATCGATCGCACGCAGAAGATCGAATTCCAGGCAAAAACTTATCTGCTCACCAACGAGCTGTTCGCCTGGGTTGCCGTCCCTGGCTTGTTCTTCCTGATCGCAGCCATTTTTGTAAATAGACGTGGCTCGCGAAATCGTCTGCCAAAACCCAAGGCATCGCCAATCTCCGCCGAAAGGAGCGCGGTAGCACGATGAACTTCCATTGGCCGCACGCTTTCTGGTTTCTGCTGGTTCCGCTTCTCCTCGCGATCGCTGACTTTCGCCGTCGACGCGCTGCGGCGGCCACTGCGCATCCGAAAATCATTCGAGCGGAAGCCGGAAGCCAGGCGCTGTCGCTCTTGTCTGAAAACGCTCCACAGCATTCCGGCGCACGCCTGCGTTGGAGGCTTTGGCTTGGTTTGGTGCTCGCAACAGTCGCCCTTGCCCGACCGCAATGGGGCAAGCTCGACGAACCCGTGTTCGACCAAGCTCGCGAAATCATCATCGCCTTGGATCTTTCGCGCAGCATGAATGCAGACGACGTGCGGCCGTCGCGCCTTGAGCGGGCCAAGCTCCTCGTTTCCAGCTTGCTCGAGCAACTGCACGGCGAACGCGTTGGTTTGGTGGTATTCTCTGGTACGTCTTTCCTGCAGAGTCCGCTCAGTGCCGACTACGAAATTCTTCGCGATTTTCTGCCTGGCATGAATCCATCTTACCTTCCAGAGGGCGGCACCAACTACACCGCCCTTTTGCAGACCTCGCTCAATGCCTTCGGCTCCTCTGGCAGCGCCGATCGCTACCTCGTGATCCTCAGCGACGGCGAAGCCACCGACGAGGATTGGAAAACATCGGTGAAGGAGCTCAAAGAAAAAGGCATTCGCGTGATCGGCCTCGGCGTCGGCACGTCCTCGGGAGCGATGATTCCCAATGGCTCCGGCGGATTCGTGAAAGATGAGCGCGGCGCAGTCGTTCTCTCGAAGCTCGAAAGTGCCACGCTTCAACAACTCGCCACCGATACAAACGGCGTCTACGCCGACGCGAGTTCTTGGGTCGACATCGCCCAGCTTCTGGAATCCACCGTCGAAAAAGGCAAACGCGGCACGTTTGTCGAACGCAGCCGCGTGCGACTGGCCGAGCGTTTCCAATGGGCGTTGGCGCCCGCGTTGTTTTTCCTTTTCTGGTTTTTCTGGTGGGAACTGCCGGTAAGAGCTCGCTTGCGCGATGTCAGAGTCGCCCCGCACCCGAACAGCTCCGCCAAGCCCGCCCCAGCGGCCACAACCACATTACAGAGCCTAACGCCACTTCTGATCCTCCTTGTGAGCATCCTCGGCAGCAGCCCGACACAGCTTAACGCCGCCGAGAAAGAACCTGCGCCAGTCGACGCCCTCGCCAAACTAGTGGGTAAATTATCCTCCAGCGATTCTCTCCGCGTCGAGGATTACGCTGATCTTGCGCACTCCACGATCGACTACGGAAAGAACCTGCAATCCACGCAAAAACACGTTCCGCCCGGTCCTGTAAACGATGCGCTCGCTGGCGTGGATCTTGGCGAAGCGTTGGATAAAAAAGCCGCCGACTGGCCCGCGTTGCGCCACGAGTTGGAAGCTCTGCTCAAAAAGAAAGAGCAGCCTCCGCAACAGCAACCCCAGCAGTCGCCTCAGGACAAAAAAGAAGACCAACAGAAAAAAGATCAGCAGCAGCAGCAACAACAGCAACAGAAGCAAAATTCTGAGCCTCAAAAACAGGACAAACCTGAGCAACAGCCGCAGTCCGAGAAGCAGCAAGATCAGGAGCAACAAAAACAAAATCAGCAGCAACAGTCGGCGCCTCCCGACAATCAATCGGCGTTCGGCGACATGAAAAACCAAGCACCGCAAAAATCGGACAAACCGCCTCAGCCGAACGATCCGACAGAGCAACAAAAGGTCGGCGGCGCTGAAAAGAAGGATGGCGGCGAAAACAAAGACCCGTCGCTCGCCGTGCCGTTGCAAAAACTCGAACAGCTGAAAGACCAAGATTCCCCCGCCACGCTTTATCAACTCATGCAAGGCCAAACCCAACAGCCCAAGAAACCGGCCAAAGATTGGTAACCATGCGCCTCCACCAAACGTTCATTACCTTCGTCTTCGTGGCCGCCGCGACTCTCGCGCGCGGCCAGTCCGCACGTTGGGAGCCCAGCAGCGGTACCCTCGCCTTCGGCCAAACCAGCCAACTCCAGCTGGTCTTCGAAGGTTGCGCACCAAAGGGTCAGCCTACCATTCCGGCAGTCGACGGTCTTTCGCTGCAATTCGCAGGCAGCTCGAGCCAGACTCAAATCGTCAACAACAACGTTTCACGCACCGAGATCCTCGCCTACGCAGCGCGGCCCACAAAACGAGCCAACATCACGATTCCAGAACTCTCCGTCGATACGGACAAAGGCCGGGTCACTGTATCTAGCGCTTCGTTCGGCGTGGGTGCTGCCACGGTCGGAAACGGCGTTTCACTCGAATCGATTGCCACCAGCTCATTCAAAGTCCCTGAGACAGTCTGGAGCGGCGAAGTTTTCCCAGTCGACTACGAGCTGAACGTGCGAAGGAGGAACATCTACAGCTTAGAAGGCTTGCTCGGAAGCCTCCTCGATTGGAAACCTGCCCCACTCATCGCAGAGGAGTGGAGCAAGCCCGCCGCCCGAGAGACGCAGATCAAGGGCGAGGATTACATTACCGTTTACCAAAAAACCCGCGCCTCAATCGCAAAGCCCGGCAGCGTCGTCCTCCCCGAAGGCAATCAACTCATCAACATCACAACCGGCACGGCTGGCCTCGGCTTCTTTGCACGCCAAAATATCGAACAATTCGCCATCACCAGCAATCGCCCGACGATCAATGTCCGGCACTTGCCTGCAAACGCGCCTGCCGCGTTCAATGGCGCTGTCGGGCAATTCACACTCAAATCGAACATCGTCCCCGCGACCACAAACGTCGGCGAGCCGATCACCTGGACCCTCACGCTCAGCGGCACAGGCAACTGGCCCGATTTCCCCGGCCTGCCCGCTCGCAGTGTTTCGAAGGATTTCCGTACCGTGCAACCGCAGGCACACCGCACACCCAAAGATGGATCCCTGTATGAAGCCACGCTGGTTGAGGACGTCGTTTTGATTCCAACAAAACCGGGCAGCTACACGCTCGGTCCAACCACATGGAGCTATTTTGATCCAGCCAAAGGCGAGTATCAAACGATCACCACCACGCCGATCACCGTTACGGTGTTGAGCCAGCCCGAGAGCAACAAACCTGCAGCCCAAGCTCCTGCGCAAACCAACCTCTCCGCGAATACCGGCGCCAAGCCGCCTGCTTTGCCAAAGGGAATTCCCCGCGATCCGCTCTTCGACAGCGGCGAGGTCATGGCTCCGCTGCCATGGAACACGTTCATCGCGCTCCTCTGCGCACCCGTAGGTCTGTTTTTGATCTTTTGGCTCTGGCTCGCGTTTCGGCGCGCACGCGCCACGGACCCCTTCCTCGCACGGCGCCAAGCCCGCGCCCGCCTTGCAACAACGCTCGAAATACTCCGTACCAACAAAGATCCCGCGCAAGTGTCCGCCCTGTTGCTCGCCTGGCAGCGGGACACGGCCGTTCTCTGGGATTTCACCGCCGCAGTCCCGGCCAGCGAGAACTTCCCCGAAAACGAATCGTCCTGGCAAACACTTTGGTCGGAAACTGATCGCGCGCTCTACCGCGAAGCGACGCCCCTTCCGGCTGATTGGGTAAACCGCGCCGAACAAGCTCTGGAGTCGAAACGCGTCGCCTCCTTTTCGTTCTCGCAACTCTTCCGCCTCCGAAACCTTTTCCCCTTTGCCGCTATTCTAGTTCTCACACTCGTCCTGCCGACCGCCGCGCTTCACGCCGCCGACGCACGTTCGGCGTACGATCGCGGAGATTTCAGCACCGCCGAAAGCGCCTGGCGTTCCGCCCTCGTCCAAACGCCCGACAACCCGTCCACGCATCACAATCTGTCGCTCACGTTGGTCCAACAAGACCGTTGGGGTGAAGCCGCGGCGCACGCTGCCGCTGCCTTCGCACAAAATCCGGCCGACGCCGCAATTCGCTGGAATCTCGCGTTCACGATGGAGCGCGCCGGCTTTGCGCCTTCGGTGTTTTCTGGTTTCGCTGCCTCCCACCCACCGCACCACATCGCGGGCTGGCTCTCCGTCACACAATGGCAATTCGCGGCGATCGCCGCAGCCCTCCTCGCTGGTTTCGGCGCAGCGTTGCTACTCATCCGCTTTTACGGATATCGCCGAACCTGGCTAAAGGTGACGGCCATCATTCTCTTCAGCCTAAGCGGCGTGATCGGAGGTTTGTCAGTGTTTAGCTTACGAGTTTACAGCCCGCTGCACGACTCGCGCGCCGCAATCGTGTGGCGCGCCACCACGCTTCGTTCGATCCCGACTGAAGCCGAGACGAGCCAGAAAACCACGGCTCTCTCCGCCGGCACCGTGGCTATTGTCGATAGAAATTTTATTGGCAAAACCTGGGCACACCTCTCGTTCGCCAACGGCCAGACGGGTTGGATCAGAAGCGAAGACTTGGTCCAGATTTGGCAGTGACGCGCGAAATTCGTTTCGTCCGCGCCGCTACTCAACCAACGCGCAATGTCTTGCGCGCCATCCGCAGCATCGACTCTTCGTCGTTGTACTCAGCCATGCGTGCGATCTCGATCCACGCGAGATCATGCGACTCGTCGGATATCAGCAGCGGCTCCTCGGGATCCGCTTCGATCATGAAACGAATGTCGTAATGCCAGTGGTCCGGATCTTCCTTGCGCGCCGGAATTAGGTGCCGGTCAACGTCGAAAACCGCCTCCGACACGACGCTCAAACGCGTCAACCCCGACTCCTCGCGTGCCTCGCGCAGGGCTACGGCAAGAGGATTGAGTTCGCCGTCGGCATGGCCGCCAAGCTGCAGCCATTTGT
Source organism: Nibricoccus sp. (assembly GCA_047600805.1). Classification (GTDB taxonomy): domain Bacteria; phylum Verrucomicrobiota; class Verrucomicrobiia; order Opitutales; family Opitutaceae; genus JADKHC01. Next base: position 86,178 of record JASGKG010000001.1, on the reverse strand, counting down.
TCAACTTGCGGTGATGCGTGAGCAAGGTGCGTTTGCGTTCTCGATCGACGATCCAAGCCGAACCGGTCAAATGACCTATCTTCAGCGACCGCTCCGCACAATCCGGATGCGTTTCGACGAAGCGGATCATATCCGCCGTCATCGCCGCCTCGTGAGCATCGAGTGGCTTGGCTGCGTGCGTGCGCAATAAAGAAAGAACCAGTTCGCGCGAGCCGTTCATGTGGTGACAAACCATTTGGTTTCCGCGGCCACCGCGCCTTTTTCGATTTGCGCGAAAACCTCGTCGACCGTTTTCGCCACTGTGAACAACTCCAGATTCGACGGCTTGTTGAATTTCTCCGCGATCATCCGTTCAAAAAACTTCAGCAAATCGTCGTAAAACCCGTCCTGATTGAAAATCACCACCGGCTTCCGCAACACGTCGAGCTGGCGCAGGGTTAAAATTTCCATGATCTCTTCAAGCGTTCCCCAACCACCAGGAAGAGCTACGAACGCGTCGGCTCGTTTTTCCATTTCCATTTTCCGCTCGCGCATCGTTTCCACCGCGAGCATCTCGTCCGCGAGTTCGTAAGCGAGTTCCTTGGCGCGCATGAAGTGCGGGATCACGCCGACCACGCGGCCGCCGGACGTTTTAACCGCTTTCGCCACCGCGCCCATCAGGCCGACTTTGCCACCGCCGTAGACGAGACCCCAACCACGTCGGGCCATCTCCCGGCCGAGTTGGGTGGCCGCCTCGCTGTATTTCGGATCGAGCCGATCGCTGGACGCGCAGTAAACGCACAATGTCTTCTGCATGGGAAATTTTGACCCGCGAATGGACGCGAATTCACGCGAAATTTCCAGAAAATAGCTGCGCGTCAAACGCTGGGCTCCTCCTTCGCGAATTTTCGTCTTCATAATTCGCGTTCCTTCGCGTTCATTCGCGGTTTCCAAAGTTCCGTCCCGTGGCAACGTCTTCCAACTATCGCGGCCGTCTCGCACCCTCGCCTACCGGCAATCTGCACCTCGGACACGCGCGGACGTTCTGGTTTGCCGCCGAGCGCGCACGAACCGCTGGGGGGAAACTCATCCTGCGCAACGAAGATCTGGACGCTCAGCGCTTCCGGCTCGATTTCGTCGCCACGATGATCGAAGACCTGCACTGGCTCGGCTTTCGTTGGGACGAAGGTCCCGACATCGGCGGCCCGTTTGGCCCCTACAACCAGAGCGAGCGGCGCCCGTTTTATCGCGCCGCGCTCGAGAAACTCCACGCCGCCGGCCTGATTTTCCCGTGCACGCGATCACGCCGCGACGTCCTGGATGCTGCTCGCGCCCCGCATGAAGCCGGCCGTGAACTTGACGAACCGATTTACCCGCCACAATTCCGTCCGCCCCCCGATGCACCGCTGCCGCCGCTCGGAGACGCGATCCACGTCAATTGGCGCTTTCGTGTCCCCGACAGCGAAACACTTTCCTTCCACGACGGCTACTTCGGGCTGCAACACGCCGTCGTCGGCCGCGACTTCGGCGATTTCCTCGTTTGGCGAAAAGACGACACGCCAAGCTACCAACTCGCCTGCGTCGTCGACGACGCGGCGATGCAAATTACTGAAGTCGTCCGTGGCGCTGACTTGATTCTCTCCACTTTCCGCCAGCTGTTGCTCTACCGGGCGCTCGGCCTCACGGCTCCAGACTTCTTTCATTGCCCGCTGATGACCGACGAAGCTGGCGTTCGTCTCGCAAAACGACACGACGCCCTCAGCTTGCGCAAACTGCGCGAATCAGGAAAAACGCCGCAGGAAATACTGGGCCGATTCAATTTGGAAAAGAGGAACTCTGGAAAAGACGGCTGAAAATACGCCCCTTTCAGCTTTCCTGAGCTCCAGATTCTCAATTTCTCAACAACGGCGGCAGCAGCGACTCGGGACCGTGGATATAAAGTTGGTAATAAAGGAAAAACACACCAACACCCAGAGCCACCAAGAAGACGATCTGTCCGAGGCCTCCCGCACCTTTTTCGCTGGTTCGGTAAAGCGAACGCACAACGCCCTCGATCGCCGGCGCAAAAACGAAGGCCACCAGCGAACTACCGAACAGCACCATTCCGATGATCGCAAACACGCGTAGAATCGGGTCGCCAATCATCTCCGCCTTATAGGAAACCAGGCTGTTGCAAACATTGAGCAGCAACAGGCAACAGGGCAAAATATAGTAGGTGCGAACAGCGTTGGTCTTTTTCACAGAAAAATCTCCGGAGCCATGTCCAAGCAGTCGACACCGGCCGTTCCAAGGCTAAACTGACGGCAACCCGTTCCTGTCATGCCATACCTCAAAATTCAGACCAACCTTCCGCTTACGGAAAAGGCCGAACAGAACATCCTGAAAAGCGCATCGACACTTGTCGCAACCGAGTTGGGCAAGCCCGAGGAGTTCGTGATGATCGCCCTGCAACCCGACACACCCATGCTCTTCTCCGGCAGCGACGCGCCCGTGGCGTTTCTTGAACTTAAAAGCATCGCTCTGCCTGCCGCAAAAACCAAAGCCTTGAGCCAATCCCTTTGTGGCCTGATCAAGGAGCATCTCGGAATCCCGATGGATCGCGTTTACGTCAAATTTATCGACGTGAAACACGGCATGTGGGGCTGGAAGGGCGACACGTTTTAAATCGCAGCGCGATTGGCGCTCCGAACGGAGTCAACGCTTCGCTCTTGCCGCCCACGCGCGTTGGCCTTTTTTGGAGCCTTCGCTCAACGATGCCCACCTATATCTACGAAACCATTCCTCAGAAAACCGGCGCCAAGCCGAAGCGTTTCGAAGTGAAACAGAGCATGAAGGACAAGCCTCTCGCCAAGCATCCGGAAACCGGCGAGCCGGTGCGCCGCGTGATCGCAGGCGGTTATGGTTTTATCGCGCAAAAATCCGCGCCTCCTCCACGCACATCGTGCTGCCGCAGCGGTGGCGACTGCAATAACTGCGAGTGCAATAACTAACGGCTATCGTCAGCTCCCGCCGCGATTTGCACGGCGCGCGATGCCCCGCCGTGCAATCAGCAAACTTACAGCTCCGTATATTTCTCGGAGCGACCTTTGGCCTTCTCGACTGGGTACTTTTTCGCGTTCGCCGCCATCTTCTTTTCGATCACCGCAGCGACGTCGATGCCGGTCATGTTGGCAAATTCCAGCGCATAAATGATCACATCGGCCAATTCTTCCTCTATTTTTTGACGCTTCCCCGGGTCGCGTACCGTCGCCCGGGAAGCCTCGGAAGTGGCCCATAAGAAGTGCTCCATCAACTCGCCTGCCTCGGCGGCCAAAGCCATGCTAAGATTCTTTGGTGCATGGAATTGCTCCCAATCGCGCTCCTTCGCAAAAGCGAGGACGCGGCTCTTCAATTCGGCAAAGGTAGTGTTGGCGTCAGTGAGTTCGGGCATGCAGTACAGTCTGCGTTAAAAAATAAATTTCTGCAAAATTAAACTTGGCGCGCGGGCTGCTATGTGTTCATTCACAGACAGTCCAATGAACCGGAACCATAAACATCAACGCAGCCACGCCGGCACTTCGCTCACGAAGGCCGTCGCCTATTGCTGCGTCCAGATGCGTCCGGTTGTTTCCAATTGGACTAAACAAATCCACGGCGCGGGCTCTCAGGCCTAAACGCTCCGACTTTTCGGAACCAGTTTAGCAACCGAGCCCGGCCCCTCCAAACGAGGAGTTCTCAACACACATGCACACGATCATAAATACGCTTAATCCCAACGCCCGTCGTACGTCGCCCGCTCCGGCCCAGATGCCGGTTCGCACGCCGCACTACGACTGCATTGAGGAATCCGATGCGCTCAAAGTGGTCGTCTACGTGCCGGGCGTCGATGCGTCCGGTGTGGAGATTACCCGCCGCGGACCCGACCTGACGGTCACTGCACGCAAGTCCCACTTCGTGCGCGTGAACTGGCAGGCCCTCCACCTTGAAAAGGCGCAGCGCGACTACCAGCTCCGTCTTAGGCTGGGCAATGGGCTCGATTACGACGCCCTCTCTGCCGAGCTGATCGACGGGCGGCTGACGCTCTCGCTTCCGAAAAAAGTCGCCACGGCCGAACACACCCGTCGCGTCGCTTAAAGGAAACGCGCCACTCTAACCTTTAGCCATACAAGCCGCCCGCCACAGTCGCAGCCACAAGGCTGTCTGCGGCGGGCGTTCTAATTTGTTACAACGAGGAAAACTCGGGAAATTCGCGTAACAACTTTCGGAAAAAAACTAATATTACAGAGGAACGTGACGATATTTTGCCTGTTAGAATCTTATGGCCCTTTTCACCCCACCGATTGTTTTTTCCCCTCTGCCCGTCGATAAGACGCCGGCACAGGTTGAGCACGTGAGCCCTGCGGACGTGCAATGGAATCGGCCTGTTTTCCGCCCGCCAACCCTTCCGACACCCACGCAAATCTGGAATGAAATTCCGTTCACTGCGCGGTTCGATTCGAAGCGTTACCAGCGCAAATAAAAACCCGCTCCAGCCGAAGCAGAAGCGGGTAAGTCGGAACTGATATGAAAGGTCGGCGTTACTTCTTAACAGCCGAGAATAGCTTTTTCACGAGAGCGTCTTTGGAAAGCGACGGATTCGCACGCAGCGCGGCTTCGCCTTTGCCCATCTGGCCGTAAACGAAATCGACCGTCTGCTCGGTTACGCTCTGCTCAAGATTGGCCGGCGGTTCCTTGCCGAACATCGCCGAAGCCATCGGGCCAGCCTTCGCCACCATCGCCTGGTAAGAGGCCGCGAGTCCGCTCTCCTTGCTCTTCGCAGCGATCAGCGGCTGGACTTTCGTCAGAATGGGCTGACGCGTCTTTTGCTTCGTGAAATTGGTTAGACCATCGGGAGCGGCTTTCAAAACCGTCATCGGATCTTCAACCTTCACGCCGCTCGTTTCACCTTTGAAAGCGTCCTTCGTAAGCGGGAGCGTGTCCATTGCGACCTTCTTCACCTTTGCCTTGAAGTCGTCCATCAGCTGGCCTTGGCCCAAGCCTCGGAGCGTGGATTCGAGCTTCTGTAATTTCTCAGGAAGCGCAATCGACAGCTCAGAACTGGTCGCTTTCGCATCAGACGAGACAGCGAGGGCTTGATCGACGATGGATCCGAGGGCCGACTTCAGGCCTTTTTCAGCTTCGGCCGGAGTAGGATCGGCCGCAAAAGCCGAACCAACCATGCATGCACAAATCGAAACAATTTGGATGAACGTTTTCATAGACGAGTTGTACCTAAAACAAACTCAGCGTCGCGTAAAGCGTGCTGTGAAGTGAGTCCGCCGCGTTAGGACTGATGTCGCTTACTCGCTGACCAGCCAGCGCAGCTCACCGTGCGCGCCCGGAGCTTGCTGGAGAATTTCGGCCAACTCCGGCAAAACCGGTGAGATCACGCGGTCGATTTGCCAAGGCGGATTGATTACCAGCAGGCCGCAGCCTTTCATTTTGATCACCGAGGCCTCGCCCGCAATCATGACCTCAGCGGCGAACGTCGGCGGCAAATTCATGGGCAGCAACTCTTCGAAAAACGCGTCCACGCGGGCGCGCTCGGTCAGCGGATACCAAACCGCAAAAGTGCAGGCCGGCATGCGACGCAGCCCTTCCCGCAATCCGTCGACGATCTGGGCGAACTCATTTTGCTCTTCGAACGGCGGATCGATCAACACGAGCGCCCGTTTTTCCGGCGGCGGAAGCATCGCGCGCAAGGCCGTGTAGCCATCGAGCTGCTGCACCGAAGCTCGCCGATCGCGTCTAAATTCATCTTTCAGCGCCGCGAATTCCTCGGGGTGTTTTTCGCATAAGGCGACGCGATCTTGCCCGCGCAACACCGCCTGAACCAACCGCGGCGAACCGGGATAAAACTGCGGTTGTTCGCCTTTGCCACCCGAGACGCGGTCGAACTCGCGAACCAAGCTCACGTACTCCGCAACAGGTTCGGGTAAACCGGCTCGGTTCCACAAACGGCCGATGCCGTCTGGATGCTCAGGCTTGCGCTCCAATGAATCGCCCCGCGCGGCCGCGGTCAGATCGTAACGACCGCGGCCCGCGTGCGTATCGAGGAATAAAAACCCTTTTTCTTTCCGCTGCATGCCGCGCACGAGCTGAACGAGCAGCACGTGCTTCACCACGTCGGCAAAATTACCGGCGTGGAAATGGTGGCGGTAGTTCATGGTTGCGGAAAGAGCGACGGAACTCGCTCAAGCCACCGGGACTTTGACGACGATCTTGCGAACAAGCTTGGATTCTTTGATCGCCACCGTCGGCATGTGTCCGTCGACCGGAAACAAAATTGTCGCATCGCCGGCGCCTAGGCGCAGGGCGGTCACACTGCCCTGCTCCGCCATGTGATAAATGACAACATCCTTGCCGGGCGTTTTATCTTCTTTGACTTTCAGCTTCGAAACGTCGGCGACTTCGATGAACTCCTCGCCTTCGACGATCACCTGCACGTCGACGAATTGCTTGTGCGATTCGAAAAACGCGTCAGGACGATTTTTCGACATGTAAGTTTGTTCGAGCGCGAAAGCGCCGCCGCCGAGTTCGGTCCGTTCCTGCTTGCCCACTTCAACTCCACGCACCCGTTTAAACGCGGCTGTGCCCGGGCGGAAACATTCGTCGAGGTAGGCGAATGTGGATTGAAAACGATCGGCGTTCGCGAGTTGCGCACGCACGGTTGCGATAGAACCAAAAAGAGCCATTCGGGCAGATTCGTCAGGAACAATTGCTCTGGCAAGATTCGAAACAGGCGCTGCGACACAGTTAAAGTTGCCTGCAAGTCCAACACGCATTCTGTTGCCCGCGTGCCAGCGCCGACGATTCGCATTTTTTCAGATCTCCATTTCCTGGAGAGCGCTTGCCGCGCCCGAAAGATGGAGCAGTTGCACCCGCTATTGGACGGCGCCGACGAACTCATCTCGAACGGAGACTTGATCGACACGCAAAACGCGGACCGCGGGCACGCCGTGACGCGCGAACTCAAGACCTACTTTTCCGCGCATGCGCCCACGATTTTCCTCACGGGCAATCACGATCCCGATATTTCTGAAACGCACGAACTGCTTTTGGCCAACGACGGTATTTGGATCACGCACGGTGACATTTTGTACGACGAAATGGTTCCTTGGAGCCGCGAAATCCCCGAGATACGCCGACGTTTAAAACGTGCTTGGGCCAACATGCCTGTTCAGGCACAACGCGAACTCGGCACACGGCTGCGCACGTTTCGGCAGATTTGCCACTCGCTGCCCCGCCCCCACGATCCGTGCAAATCCGGTCTCATCTCGTCGCTCACGCGTTATTTTTCCGTGGTGATTCCACCTCGCTGCGCTGTTCGCCTGTTGCACACATGGGCCACGATGAGCCGACACGCCGCACGCGTCGCCCGTGAACATCGAGCCACCGCGCGCTTTATTGTTTTTGGCCACACGCACCTCCCCGGGGTGTGGCGGCGCGCTGATCGTGTCGTGATCAACACCGGCTCATTTTGCGGTCCTCTTTCCGCGCAAGCCGTGGATCTTCAGGGCGAAGAGCTTCGCCTACGCCCCATCGAATTTCGCCGCGGCGAATTTCGGCTGCTGGCACCCACCAAAACGTTTGCGCTCCCCGCGCCGGTCTTGTCACCTCTTCACTCAAAAACATGAGCATCGAATTCGGTTGGTGGGCCAAAGACCCGGAGGCCGGCAAATTCCAGATCAACGTCAGCATCCACGGCGGCAACATCACTTGGCTCCGAAAGCAAGGTCATCACACATCTTGGGAAGAATACGGCCCGCCGACCGACGAAGATTGGGACAAGCTTTTGTACGAAGCCGAGCGCCGCGTGCCCCGTCGCCTCATTTCACCGAAACAATTCGAAGAAATAAAACGGCTGCGCGAGCGGTAGTGCGACTCGCACACGATCCGCTAACGAACCGATTTTAAACAAAGTTCAGCTCAAAACCTGCTCGTCCCGTACCGCGCCGCACTTGCTCGCCACGCCGCGGTGCTAGAGATTTCCAAAAATCTCCGCCTTGGCCGAGTGCTGTTTTTCCAAGCTTCCGCAGACCAGTTCGCAGAGCGGAAAAACCGACGGATCCGCGATGGAATAAAAAACCTGCAGCCCTTCTTTTCGCCGCGAGAGCAAACCAGCGTCGGCGAGCGTTTGAAGATGCCGCGAAACATTCGCCTGCGTGCCGCCCGTCGCTTCCACCAAAGCGTTGACCGGCCGCTCGCCGTCGAAAAGCGCGTGCAATAGCCGCAGGCGCATCGGTTCGCTCAGGACCGCAAAGCGGCGAGCGATCAGGGCAAGTGCCTCATCGGTCATCGGACGGATCTTCTTCGATTTCGACATGCGCGGTAAGAAACAGGCACTTGACATGATTTCAAGTATATGCGTATATGCTCATATATTGTCAATCTCGTTATGAAATCTGAATCTCTCATTCGCATCCTTGCCGGCACGGTTGTCCTCACCAGCGTCACGCTCGCTCATTTTGTAAGCCAATGGTGGCTGCTGCTCGCAGTCTTTGCCTCGCTCAACTTGATCCAGTCCGCCTTCACCGGTTTTTGCCCGCCGGAAATCGTCTTCCGTAAACTTGGCCTCACCAAAGACGGAGCGTCCTTCTGCAATTTGGCTCCAAAGGAAAAATCGTGATCGACGCCGGCTCGTCGACACGGGCCGACTAGCAAGCACAGCGCCTCAATCTTCGTAATTATGACCGCTAAACTTTCCTCCACCCTGCTCGCCCTCACACTCGTGCTATTGACCGGCTGCGGTCGCGACGAAAAAAACGAGGGTACGACCACAGCGGCTTTGCCCGTGAAAGTCGCCGCCGTCACACAGGTCGAGGAGCCCGAACTTGTCGCTTTGCCCGGAACTGTTCGTGCCATCGATCGCGCCATCATTGCAGCCAAGGTCGCCGGAACCATCAGCGATCTGCCATGGGGCCTTGGCCAGCAGGTGAAAAGCGGAGCGTTGTTGGTCAAACTCTCCGCCCCCGAATACGTGGCCCAAGCAGCACGCGCCCGCACCCAGCTTGAACAAGCCGAGCGTGAACTCGCCCGCGATCGCTCGCTCTCGGAACGCGGCGCCGGCACCGACGATTCGGTTCGGCGCGGCATGGAAGCGGTGCAAGCCGCCAAAGCTGCCTTGGCCGAAGCCGAAGCCATGGTCTCCTACACGGAAATTCGCGCACCATTCGACGCACGAATTACTGCACGCCAAGCTTATCCGGGCGATATGGCTCTGCCGGGACAAACACTGCTCACACTCGAGGGCGACGGCCGTTTCGAAGTGGAGGTCGCCGTTCCCGAATCGTTTATCAATTGCGTGAAACTTGGCGACGGACTCCCAGTGGAACTCCAAGCCGGGCGCACCAAAGCTACAGTCGCGGAAATCGCTGCGGGTGCTGACGTCGCCTCGCGAAGCGTGATGATGAAGTTGCACCTCGCACCCGAGGCACGCGTCTCTTCCGGACAATTTGTGCGCGTCTGGCTTTCGGGTGCTCCCGTGAAAAAACTACAGGTTCCCACCAATGCGATTACGCTCTTCGGACAAATGGAACGCGTCTTCGTTGTCAGCGAAAAGAAAGCGAATTTGCGCTTAGTGAAAACAGGGGACCACTCGAACGGTAATACCACGATCCTATCCGGACTAGATGCCGCGGAAAAAATCGTGATCGCACCGCCGTCCACATTGCGCGACGGACAGCCCGTGGAGGTGCAGCCATGAGCGAGCCCAAGTCTCTCGGTTTTGCCGGTCGCCTCGCGTCGTTTTTTATCGATTCGAAGCTGACTCCGATCGCGATCGCCGCGTCGGTGCTGCTAGGGCTGTTCGCGGTCCTGATGTTGCCGCGTGAAGAAGAGCCGCAGATCAAGGTTCCAATGGTCGACGTACTGGTGGCCATGCCGGGCGCCACGCCCGCGGAAGTGGAAAACCGGGTCACGCGGCCCATGGAAAAACTGCTCTGGGAAATTCCGGGCGTGGAGTACCTCTATTCCACATCCAGCCCTGGCAACAGCATGGTCATCGTACGGTTCAGAGTGGGCACCGATCACGAAGCTGCTCTTGTTCGGCTGAACCAAAAGCTACAAACAAACTTCGATCGCATCCCTTCGGGCGTCAGCTTTCCGCTGATCAAACCCCGCTCCATCGACGACGTTCCCGTGCTGGCGCTGACGTTACACAGCGCGAAATACGATCACCTCGCGCTCCGCCGGTTCGCGGCCCAACTCGACGATCAAATCAAATCCATCCCGCAGGTCGCAGAAACCACTCTGATCGGCGGAGTGCGCCGCACCGTGCGTGTGCAATTCGACACGGCCGCGCTCGCAGCACGTTCGCTAACGCCAACTCAAATCATTCCCTACCTCCAAGCGGCCAATCGGCAGGTTCAGCCCGGCTCGCGACCGTTCGCCAACAACGAAACGCTTCTGGAAACGGGCTCATTCCTTCGTGATGGTGCCGATGCAGGAGCGGTGGTGATCGGCGTTTTTAAAGACCTGCCCATCTACCTCCGCGACGTCGCGACGATCGTCGATGGTCCGGCTGAACCGAGCGACTACGTCCTTCATGGGGTGGGCGGAGCAGCGGCCGGCAATCCGGAAGCAGCGGTAACGATCAGCCTCGCCAAACGACCAGGAGCAAACGCCATCGATGTCGTTAACCACGTGCTCCAGAAAGTGGATACGCTTCGAGCCACGCTTCTGCCACACGATGTTGAGCTCACCGTTTCGCGCGACTACGGCCACACCGCGGCCGAAAAGAGCAACGAACTTTTGCTGCACATGGGCATCGCTGTATTCGGCGTGGCGTTGCTGATCCTCCTTTTCCTGGGCTGGCGCGAATCGCTCGTCGTACTGATCGCGATTCCCTCCACCCTCGCGCTCACCCTTCTCATTTTCTTTCTCTACGGATACACGCTCAACCGCATCACGCTGTTCGCCCTGATTTTCTCCATCGGCATCCTCGTCGACGACGCGATCGTGGTCGTCGAAAACATCGTTCGCCACGTTCGTCTCAGCGGAAACGAAAAGAAGTCGCTCGCCCAAATCGCCCTCGAAGCCGTGGATGAAGTGGGCAACCCCACGATCCTCGCCACGTGGGCCGTCATCGCAGCGATCCTGCCGATGGCCTTCGTCGGCGGCCTGATGGGACCGTACATGCGGCCGATACCGATTGGTTCGACGGCAGCGATGCTTTTCTCGTTGGTGATCGCGTTCACGATCACGCCGTGGGCGGCGATTCGCGTGCTGAAGCGTCACGCCAAGTGCGAACAAAACCTTCCGGACGCGGAAAAAGCAGGCCTCGCGTTTGAACACGATCATGCACCGAACGATTGGTCGACGCGGCTCTACCACAAAGTGATGGATCCGCTCCTGGACAACGCCCGTTGGCGCTGGGGATTTCTCGGCGCCATCGTGTTCTTGCTCTTCGCCGCCATCGGCCTCGTCGGCATCGGCGCGGTCAAGGTGAAGATGCTGCCCTTCGACAACAAATCGGAATTCCAAATCATCCTCAACACCGAGGAAGGCACCACGCTCGAGCAGACAACGCGCATTGCGTCCGAAATGGCCGCAGCGATTCGCTCCGAACCGGAGGTGCGGGATTATCAGATCTACGCCGGCACCGCAGCGCCTTTTAACTTCAATGGACTAGTTCGTCATTACTTCATGCGGCGGGGACCGAACGTCGCCGACATTCAAATCAACCTCGTAGGGAAAAGCGATCGCTCCGACCAAAGCCACGCGATTGCCAAGCGTATTCGCCCCCGCGTCGCGGCGATTGCCGCTAAATACGGCGCTTCGGTAGCCGTCGCGGAAGTTCCCCCAGGGCCGCCAGTGCTGCAAACACTGGTGGCCGAGATCTACGGCCCGACCGAAGAGATGCGCCTGAAGTTGGCCAAAAGAATCCGCAGCGTCATGGAAAAATCCACAGGGGTTGTCGATATCGACTGGTACGTGGAAGCAGAACAGCCCAAGGTCCGCTACGTGGTCGATAAGGAGAAAGCCGCGCTCCATGGAATCCACGCCGCGAACATCGCTGAGACTCTCGAACTCGCCGCGCAAGGCGTAAAGGCTGATCTCCTGCACCTGCCGGGCGAGCGCGAAGATGTTAACATCGTTTTCGAAATTCCACCTTCGTCCAGGTCGCAACCCGAATCACTGCTGGCGCTCAGGGTCCGCTCCGATCGCTATCCGGCTACTCCGGCGATTCCATTGAGTGAACTCGTGCGCGTCGAGCGCACGCACGGCGAACGCAGCCTCTATCGCAAAAACCTCAAGCCGGTGACGTACGTCACAGCCGATGTCGCCGGCGCGGTCGAAAGCCCTGCGTACGCACTTTTCGCCATGAATCGCGAAATCGCCAAAATCGACGCACGCGAGTTCGGAGGAAACGACACGAGGTTGAACGTGCTCAATTTCACTCTTCCTTTTGACGATACGCAGCCCGCGATGAAGTGGGACGGAGAATGGCATATCACGCTCGAAGTGTTTCGCGATTTAGGCATCGCCTTTGCCGTCGTCCTCGTGCTGATCGCGATGCTGATGGTTGGCTGGTTTAGGAGCTACGTAACGCCCCTCGTAGTGATGGCGGCGATACCGTTTTCCTTAATCGGCATTCTTCCCGCCCACTGGGCCATGGGCGCATTCTTCACCGCCACCTCGATGATTGGTTTCATGGCTGGCGCAGGTATCGTGGTTAGGAACTCCATCATTCTCGTCGACTTCATCGAACTCCGCCGCGCTCACGGACTTTCGCTCCGCGACGCGGTCGTCGAAGCCGGTGCCGTGCGTTTCCGGCCGATGCTGCTCACCGCACTGGCCGTCGTCGTCGGCGCAAGTGTGATCCTGGCCGATCCGATCTTCCAAGGCCTCGCCATCAGCCTGATGTTCGGCGAAATTGCCTCGCTTCTGATCAGCCGTATGGCCGTGCCCGTCCTTTACTTCATGGCGAACCAAAAAACATCCACCACCAGGCGAAACTCATGACTATCGGCCAATTGCTCTCCTATCTTCTCCTCGCTGTCATCGCGCTGATCATTCTGCGTCCGCTCATCTTCGGTGGACTGCGTATCACGCCAGCTGAGGCTGCTGCACAAGTTGCCGCCGGAACCGCCGTGCTGATTGACGTGCGCGAACCTTCGGAATGGGCCAGCGGCTCAGCGGCGCCCGCTGCGCTTCTTTCATTGAGCGATCTGCAACGCGAGCGCCGCGACTGGAAAGCCTACCTCGAAAAGAACAAGGATAAGCTCCTTATCCTCTACTGCGCATCAGGAATGCGCTCAGGAACGGCAGCCAGCGTCCTCAAAAAGGAAGGTTACCGCGTCGCCAACCTCGGCGGATTTCGTCGATGGAGTTCCGCGGGATTACCGACCAAATAACTACCGCCATTTCGGAACCATGAGCCTCCGCATTTTATTTCTATTCATCATGACAACCCTCTCTTCGTTTGGGTCCAGCTTCCCCTCACCTGCCGAGACCATGACTCTGCTCAAGCAGGGCGACGCCGTGCTCATCGACGTCCGCGAGCCTGACGAATGGGCCGACACCGGCGTGGCCGAACCCGCAGTGCTGCTCGCCATGAGCGACCTGCAAGGGGATCGTAAAGCGTGGAAACCATTCCTAGAAAAAAATCGCGAGAAGACGCTTCTGCTGATGTGCCGCTCGGGAAATCGCTCCGGCCAAGTCGCCGTGCTCCTGGCAAAAGAAGGTTTCAAAACCGTTAACGTCGGCGCGTTCAGTACGTGGAAATCGGCAGGCTTACCCGTCCGCTCACCTTAGGTCGCACGAGCCCGCGCTTCACTCGGTCCGCTTTGCCCACCGGCCGGCAAGCACGCCGCAGATAAAAAGCTGCAGCGGATGATAAATCATAATCGGAAGCAGAATCATCCCGAGTGACGGATGTGTGCCGAACATCAATTTCGCCATGGGCACCCCGGAAGCCATGGTCTTTTTGGAGCCGCAGAAGATCGCAGCGATCTTCTCCGCTTCGGGGAATTTTGCCCAGCGGCAAATAGCCGAAATACTTGTCATCGCTAACACGAAGATCACCAGCGACCCAGCAAGCCCAACCAAAGGTGTCCAGACGCCGTGTTCCGACCAAATTCCTTCCTTGAAGGAGTCGCAAAAAGACGTGTACACGAGCATGAGGATCGTTCCGCGATCGATTTTATTGATCAACGGCTTGTTTCGGCCAGCCCAAGCGCCCAACAGCGGACGAACCATTTGCCCCGCCACCAACGGCAGCACCAACCAGTAGATCAGATCAAGAATGACCTTGCCGAGCGGCAGGCCTCCGCCACCGCTGGCCTGCACAAACGCGCCCATCCACAACGGCGTCAGAAACACTCCGATCAAGCTTGAGAGCGTCGCGTTGAACACGGCCACGGCGACATTGCCACGCGCCGCGGCTGTCATTGCGACAGACGACGAGACAGTCGATGGCAGCGCACAGAGGTAAAGAAAACCCAGGCGCAGATCCGGCGAAATCCAGCGCCCAAACAGCCAGAGCAAGGCGATCCCCAGCAGCGGAAATACAAGAAACGTGCTCGCCTGCACGGCGAGATGCACGGGCCAGCGAAGCGTTCCGGCCTTGAGCGCAGCAAACGACAGCGCCATTCCGTGCAGGAAAAAGATCAATGCCACACCACCCTTTGTCACCAATTCCGGATGCAACCAACCGCCCGCCGCCCCCGGTGTCGGAAAAAGCCACGCCAGCACGACGGCCACCAACATTCCAAACAAAAACCAATCAGGCTTCCATTTCATGCCTTAAGCGCGACGGCGCTGGAATTTTTTCTGCACGAGCGCGACGATTTCTTCACGCCCGTCGATACGGAGCATCCACAAAAGTCCGCCATAAATCGCCACGCCAGCAGCAATCCACGCCGCCAGCAGACCCGCTTCCGCGGCGTTCCGCATAAGTCGCCCGAGGATTGAAGCACTTTCTGCCGGAGCCGAGGCGGCCGCTCCCGCGGAAACCGGCAGCCAGTGACGGGTCAAAATCCAACCTCCGTAAACCACCAATCCCATCACCGCAGAAGCAACCAAAACTTTGCTCAGCCCGCCCCAAAGGTGATGAAACGCCAACTGCGGCGCCTTGCGCTCCAGTTTCGTTTGCAGATACCACGCTTGCACGACGATCGCCACGTTCCCCGCCAAAGCCAGCCCGACCGTCGAAAGCGGTCCCATTAACGCGAGGCTCAGTGCGAGATTTATAAAAAAGCTGAGAACGGCCGCACGAACCGGGGTGCGCGTATCTTTTTGCGCGTAGAACGCACGCAGCGCCAAGTTCACAAAAGAGAAAAACGGCAGCCCCCAGGCGTACACAATCAGCACCGGCACCATCAATCGCGTATCCGACGCGTGGAACGCTCCATGTTGAAATAATAGTCTAATGACTGGTTCGGCTAAAGCTGCGAGTCCAGCCGCCGCGGGAACATTGATGATCAAAATCAAGCGCATGCCCTTGCGATAGGCATCGCCCATTTCCTCCATGTCGCCGCGCGCCGCGTGCCGCGTGATCAAAGGAAACACCACTGTCGAAACCGCCACCGCGAACACGCCAATCGGAAGCTCCATCAATCGCTGCGCGTAATTTAAAACGGACACTGTCGCATCGCTCAGCGAAAGGCCCACGAAACGCGACACTGTCATGTTGATCAGATAAACCGCGGACCCCAAGACCGTCGGCCCCATCAAACGCACCACCGCGCGCACCGGTTCGCTCCAGCTCAAATCGAAACGCGGACGCCAACCTTCGCGCGTCAACGCCCACGCCGGCACCGCCATCTGCAAAAACCCGCCGAGCAGCACGCCCGCACAAAACCATTTCATCTTCAGCAGATCGACCTGCGTGATATACGCGCCCGTCGCGAGGAAACCAATCATCGCCACGTTCAGCCAAATCGGCGACAACGCTGGCTCTAGGAAACGGTTAAACGTCTGCAACGCCGCGCTGAAAGCCGCCGCGAGACACACGAACACCAAATAGGGAAACAAGATCACCGCCAGTTTTGCCGCGAGCAGCCATCGGCCGATGGTCTCTGGTTCGGCACCGAAAGAACGCCCCGCTGACGCGATAAAATTTTGCTGACTCAACAGCAAAATCGAGAGGCCAACTACCGCGCCGGACGCCACGAGTAACCAGCTCGCGACTTGGCTGATCAGCGCAAAAGCTCCGGCACGCTGCCGCTTTTCCGTTTCCTCGGTAAGCGTCGGAATAAACGCCGCGGTCATGCCGCCTTCCGCGAGCAGACGTCGAAATAGATTCGGCAGCTGAAAAGCCGTCGCGTAGGCAGAAGCCAGTGCGCTTGTGCCGAAGACCGCCGCCGTCAGTGTTTCGCGCACCAAACCGAGCACACGCGAGATCATCGTTGCGGAAGCAACAACACTGATGTTCTTGAGGTTTTTCGACACGCGTCTGGTTTTCGGGCTGCCCCATGACCTTAGCAAGTTATTACCGCTGAGGGAACCGCGTTCATTCGGCTGCGTGAGGACACTCCTTGTCGGCGCGTAACCGGCATTGACGGACACCGCGTCAGCCAACACCCTTCCCCGCGTCATGCCTATCGTTCCGAAACTTATCGAAAGACTGCAGCGCCATCCCAAGCGCATCGTTTTTCCCGAAGGAGCGGATCCGCGCATTCTTCAAGCTGCGCGTCAATGGGTGACTCGGCGTATGGGCGCCCCGATTTTGCTGGGCGACCGCGCGACTATCAAAGCGACCGCAGCACGCTTGGACATTAACCTCCAAGGTATGCGCATCATCGAGCCGGAGCGCAGCGAAGATTTTGAAACCTTCGTCGGTCAATTCCAACAACTGCGCCGGGAAAAAGGCCTCACACCTGCCGAAGCGCGCGAGGCCGTAAAGGACACGAGTTATTACGCGACGTTAATGCTTTCCAACAGCCAGGCCGACGCCATGGTTGCTGGCGCCACGCGCACAACCTCGAGCGCACTTCGACCGCTTTTCCAGATCATCCCCCGCCAGCCCGGCGCACAAACCGCGTCGTCGCTCATGATCATCGATTTCGACGAGAAAAAGGTCGGCAGCGACGGCACGCTTTTCTTCGCCGACTGCGGCGTTATTCCCGAACCGACGCCAGAGCAACTGGCCGACATCGCCGTCACCACGGCGACCGTCGCGCGGCATATCACCGGCGAAACACCTCGCGTGGCGATGCTGAGCTGGGCGTCCAAGAGCACTTCGAACCATCCTTCGCTCCTAAAAATGCGCACGGCCACGGAACTTGCGCGAGCGCGTGCCAAGGCGCTGTCGCTCGAAGTCGAAATCGACGGAGAACTTCAGGTCGACGCGGCGTTCGATCCTTCCGCAGCAGAGATCAAACACGTTTCTGGCCCGGTTGCCGGAAAAGCCAACGTCCTGATTTTCCCGGATCTCAATAGCGGCAACATCGCTTTCAAACTTGTCCACTTGCTTGCTGGCGCCAACTGCTACGGCCAAATCGTGACTGGTCTCACGCGTCCCGCCGCCGAGATTAGTCGCGGCTCCAGCGCTCACGATGTTTTCGGCGCCGCCGCCATCGTCGGCTGCCAAGCCATCGACCGCCGCCTGCTGTACGGAACGATGTGATGGGCTCGCCCGGCGCGCCGGCGCGGTATAATTTAAGCATCTACTGCCTTTCATGACTTATCCGAATCCCGCTGACGTTCCGGCGCTGCCGCTTCTTTCCAAGCCAACCAATCACATCACGAAGCGTATTTTCGTGGCAGCTACACGGATGAATGATGGCAAGACCACGACTTGCCTCGGCCTGTTCGGCGCGCTGATGGGACTGTATCCACGGGTTGGATTCATCAAGCCGGTCGGCCAGCGGTTTATCGAGGTTGAAGGGCATCAGGTCGACGAAGATTCCTACCTCCTCGACGTGATCTACAATGTACACGTTCCGATCGAGAGCATGAGCCCGGTGACGGTCGACGGTACATTCACGCGGCGCTTTCTTAAACATCCGACCGAAACGCTCCCGCAGCTTGAAGACAAAATCTGCCGCGCGTTCGACCGTGTTTCCTGGGAAAAAGATTTTACCATCATCGAGGGCACCGGGCACGCGGGCGTTGGTTCGGTTTTCGATCTCTCAAACGCACGCGTCGCCAAACTTCTCGACGCGAAAGTTATTTTGGTTAGCTCGGGCGGTATTGGACGCCCGGTCGACGAAATCGCACTTAACAAAGCCCTCTTCGACAAGGAAGGCGTCGAGGTGATCGGTGCGATCCTCAACAAAGTTGAAACCGACAAAATTTCGCTCGTGGCCGAATACGCCGGCCTCGGCCTGGAACGCCTGGGCGTGCCCTTGTTAGGCGTATTGCCCATTCAAAAAGTTCTGACCGCACCCAACCTTTCACAAATCGCCGAGGAAATTAATGGCAAATGGCTGAACGGGCGGCGCAGCGCTCGCCAGCGCGTTCAACGCGTCGTGGTCGGCGCAATGACGGCGAAAGGCATCGTCGACTATATTCAGCCTGGCGTTCTTATCATCACCCCGGGCGATCGTGACGACATCATCCTTGCGGCGATTTCGAGCGCCAAGCTTTCCGGCGAGCGCACCATTGCGGGCATCATCCTCACAAACGACATTCCGCCGCACGAAAAGCTCCTCGAACTCCTCGCCCAGACGGACATCCCGGTCATCGCCGCCAAGGAGGAAAGCTACACGATCACTTCGAAGATCAACAGCATGACGGTGAAAACACAACCGCAGGACACCGACAAGATCCCGGTGATCAAAAAGCTGATCACCGAACATGTCGACCTAAAGAAGCTGCTAGCAGCTTTCTAGAGCCGCACGGACCCAACGTTCAGCAAGGGCCAAATACCGGCCAAAACATTTTGTCTAGACCACTGAGGCAAACAAGAGCGCCCGTAAACCGACGTCACTCGGTGGGGGCGCGAACAAGGCTCAGATGGTGAGTTTGATCACCTTGCCATCGACAACCACCGTCTTGACCTTTTTCCACGCTGCGAGTGCCTCCGGCGGAATCGCTTCGCTGGCCATCGCTTTCTTCATCAGAAATTCGACCGCGTGCGGGAAACGATGCAACGGCAGCGAGCCGATCATGACTTCGTCGGGAACATAAACGTACATGTCGCCGGTCTTCTCAAATCCTCCGCGCGCTTGGAGGATGATCGGGAATTGGTAGCCCAACGTGTTGAGCGTGCTCGGCAGACCGACTTGAACAACACCGTCACGCACACGGAAATTGGCAGCACCGGGAGTGAATAGCTCACTCGGTGGCGCTTCGGGCGGCGGAGGTTCCGTCGCGGCTTGTGGAGCAGCCGGGGCGGGTTTCGCGCCGGGCTTCGCCGGTGCGCCTTTCGCGGGAGAATTTTGCGCAGCGGCTGCTTCTTTGGCGGCCTTATCCAACACTTTCTTACCGCCTTCCGTGTTGGAAAGAATGCACATGTTAAGATCGTCTTCGCTGAAGGACACTTCACCCGGAGAACTCTCGAGGACCATCTGAACCTTGCGACGCCACTGCTTCGATTTCACCGCGTCGAACGTGCCGGGGACATAATAGGTCACTCCGCGCACGCGCTGATCCTCTTTGGGCATCTCAGAAACTTCCTCGGCGGGTTTAAAAATAAGGAAGAACACGGCGAGCGCCGCTCCGAGCAGAACACTAAAGATCACGCCAAATGTGATCTCGTAAATGGAAGGGCCGTAGAGGGCGCGGTCTAATTTTCGGTTCCTCATGGTAAATCAGGGGTGGTGTGATTGGACATGAGGAAGACCCGGAATTCAATCCGAGGTTTTCGCAGAAGACGCCGGAGGAGGCGATTTTACGTTTTCTTTGCCGCTCTCACTCTTTGAACCTGACTTATTCTTGTAATCAGTGATGTAAAAACCCGAGCCCTTGAAGATCAGCCCGGCACCGCCACCAATCTTGCGGCGAACTTTGCCCTTCTTCCCACAGGTGCATTGGGTCAGGGGCGCATCTTTCATCGACTGAAAGACTTCGAAGTCTTTTCCACATTTCAGGCAGGAATACTCGTAAGTAGGCATGATTGAAAAAGCGCAGCGTTATGCGTAACGGACACCGCTTTTACGAGACTCTTCTACCGCTCGAAACAAGGCGGAGTAAAAACTCCAGCCGCCTGCAAGGGCGATGAAGATTGCGAAAGTCATTAATGGGTAGAGCACTACAACGCACCCGCACACCGCCAGCGTTGGGATGACAAAGCGAGCTTTTGTCGAGCGGAGCATCGTGACCAGCAACCAGATTCGGAAGGCGTCCCGGTATTCTTCACGTTTTTGAAACTGATAAACGCCCGCTGCGGTCAACGGCGCAGCCAACAGAGCACCGGGCACCATGGGAAGATACGCGAAAACACCATAGCCCATCGGGCGCAGCGGGAGCGTCAGAACCCAACCAATGGCCAGTGGTAAAATACCCAAAAACAGAAAGATCACGAACGCGGGAATACCGTTCACGAAGAGCCGCCGCCAATCGTCCCAGTCAGGGAAATCCAGGCTGTCGCCCCGCCGCGCTCGCGCTACCAACTCATACAAATAGCCGAACGCAAAGAAGTGCGCCACCGGCACGGCCAGCAGCAGCGCTCCGATGATGCATTTCAGAAACCAAGAAGGACCAGAAAAGAGACGTTTGCAGACTTGTTCCAATGTCGGCATTGATGCAGGCAATATTTGTATAAATAGGCCCCGCGCCCATGGACTTCTCAACCAAATTTAACACTTTCGTCGGCAAAGCCGAAACCGCGCTGGATCAACTGCTGCCCACGGGAGCCACTCGCCCGGAACGGTTGCACACCGCCATGCGGTACAGCCTGCAAGCCGGCGGTAAACGCTTACGCCCCGTCCTTCTGCTCGCGTCCGCGGAACTCTTTCCCGGCGCCTCGCTCGACCCTCTTCCCGCCGCCGTTTCCATCGAGTGCATCCACACCTACTCATTGATCCACGACGACTTGCCGTGCATGGACAATGACGATCTCCGCCGCGGACGACCGACTTGCCACAAGGCTTTCGATGAAGCAACCGCCCTCCTCGCCGGCGACGCGCTGCTGACCTACGCATTTGAACTCCTTTCGAACCAGTACTCCGGCGAAGCAGGCCTGTCGCTCGTTCGCGAACTATCAACCGCCGCGGGCAGCCAACGTTTAATCGGTGGACAAATGGAAGATCTGCTCGCCGAGAAGTCGGCGAACGCCACCACGGATCAGCTCAACTTTATTCATCTCAACAAAACGGCGGCCATGATCGAGGCGGCCTTGGTGATGGGCGGTATTTGCGGCGGAGCCGGCTCTTCCGAGGTGAGCACGTTAAGGAGCCTGGGGCGCGAACTGGGTCTGGCATTTCAAATCGTTGACGACATTCTCGATGCCACCGCGGATACAACAACGCTCGGCAAAACAGCAGGCAAAGACGCCAAGGCGGACAAAACGACGTTCGTGAAATTACACGGCATCGAAGGCTCCCGGCGCTTCGCCAAGCAGCATACCGACGCCGCGGTCGCCAAGCTCAACCAATTGCCCGGCGACAAACTGTTTCTCCACGAGCTCGTCGAAATGATGCTTAACCGCAAGAGCTGAAAAGCCGATCCAACTCGCCGCACTAATTGCTATCGCTGGTGAGGACGTAGCCCTCACCTTGCACTTTTCTCAGCCAGCGCGGATCTTCTCCGTTGTCCCCGATCTTTTTTCGCAACCGATAGATGTGCGTGTCGACGGTACGGGTTGAGGGGAAATAGGTGTAGCCCCACACCGCATCGAGGATGAGGTCTCGCGACACGGGCGAACCCAAATGCTTACCCAACAGCTCTAACAAGGCGAATTCTGTGCTGGTCAGCGGAATCTGCACCGCACCTCGCGTCGCCGTCTTTTTTTCCAAATCGACGATCACTTCACCAAATTTGAGTTGGGAAACCTTTTTCTGTACCTGGCCGAAATTCTGCCTCCGGAGCAACGCCTGCACGCGGGCTAACAGTTCCCTGCGATCAAACGGCTTGGCCAAATAATCGTCAGCGCCAGCCTCGAGTCCTGCAACCTTCTGGGGTATTTCGTTCCGAGTGGTCAGCATCAAAACAGGTGTGGTTAGCCCGAGCCGACGAACTTCTGCGGCCACTTCGAGACCGGTGAGGTTCGGCATCATCACGTCGAGGACGATCAAAGCCGGCTTTTCCTGCGCGATCATCTCCAATCCCTGCGCTCCATCCACGGCTTCCAGGACCCTATAACCTTCGGAAAGAAGGCATTGGCAAATACTGGCCCTCATCGGCTTCTCATCGTCTACAACCAAGATTCTAGGCAAAGGCGTCATGAAGGTGCTTTGTTCCTAACGGCTGTCCGACCGGCATCAAAGGAATAATATTCCTATTAGCGCCACTGCCAGAGCCGTGAAGAACGGATTCCTCTCTTTTTGTGACATGACCGTGACAAGTGGAAAAACGAGTTCAGGCAGAATGGCACCATGGACTCAGCCCATGGCGTAAGCGCACCGAAGCCTCCCCGCATACTCGTCACCGAAGACGAGTACATCGTGGCGCTTGATCTCAAGGTCCGCCTGCAAAATCTCGGATGCGAAGTCGTCGGTGTCGCGGGTTCCGGCGACGATGCGATCCTCCAAGTCGAGGCTGAGCACCCCGACATCATCTTGATGGATATCATGCTGGATGGAGAAATGGATGGTATCGAAACCGCCGAGCACATCCTGCAAAACCACGATTTGCCCATCATTTTCCTGACGGCGAACGCCGATCTGACGACGCTGGAGCGCGCCAACGCCATACGTCCTTACAGTTACCTCTTGAAACCGTTTAGGGAACGCGAACTAAAGTTCACGATCGACATGGCGCTTCACCATCATCGCACATCGCAGGAACTCAAGGAAACCAAAGCCGAGTTGGAGCGCCGTGTCGCCGCCCGCACGGAAGAACTCGTGAAAGCGAATGAGCACCTCCATCGCGAATTGGAATCGCACCAAAAAACGCTCGCGGATCTTCGCGAGGCCCAAAGGGTCGCCAAATGCGCGGATCACGCAAAAAACGAATTCCTGGCGACCATCAGTCACGAGCTACTCACACCGATGAACGGCATTCTCGGGATGGTTGACGTCATGTCGGCAGGCGCGACTTCAGAAGCCCAGCGGGAACAGCTCGACATCGTCCAAGCTTCCGGAGAAAGCCTGCTGAACATCATCAACGACATGCTGGATTTTTCGCGCGTCGAGAGCGGAACTATTCCTTATGCACCAACACCCTTTTCCCTTCGTGCGCAGCTGACCGCATGCCTCGCCCCACTTGCCTGTCGCGCTCAGGAGAAAAACCTTCTGTTAAGCTGGAGCGTGGGCGAAAATGTCCCCGACAACCTGACCGCGGACGCCACGCGCATCGGACAAATCCTAATCAATCTTGTAAGCAACGCGGTGAAGTTCACCGAGCGCGGCGAAGTGGAGATAACCGTCATGAAACAGGCGGAAACCCGCGACCGCATTCAACTTCAGTTCGTGATCCGCGACACAGGAATCGGTATTCCAGTCGAAAAACAGAAGTTCATCTTCGAGCCCTTCGTCCAAGTAGACAGTTCACCGACACGGCGTCACGGAGGGGTCGGATTGGGCCTTTCGATTTCAGCGAAACTAGTGGAGCTGATGGGCTCGAAAATCGAAGTCGAAAGCACCGCAAACGTGGGTAGCACGTTCCGCTTTTCTCTTTGGCTCGACGCAGCCGACCGCGAGACAGACCCTACTAAATCGATTAGCACTTGCCCATCCGCGAGTTAGCCGCCCAGCCACCATAGATTATTTGTTTAGGGCAGCCCGAAAGGAGCCGATAGTAGGTTCATGTACTCAGCCGGTTTAGCAGTGCTTCTCTTCAGAGGCATGGCACGAAAATGTCATTCCTGTGCTCCGCCCAAGCGGCTCACGACGGTGTCGGCTAAACGCTTAAAATGAGCGCCTTACCACCGCCCGAAAGTATTTTGCCGCTGCTGGCGCCGCACTTGCCGACTCCGGTGACCGATAAAGAAGCCCAGGAAACGGCGTTAACGGAAATTGCCCAACTCGCAGCGCTCCTCTGCGAAACTCCGATCGCTCTCATCAACTTAACCGTAGGGCCAAACTCTCTGCGGAAAATCTGCCACGGCATTTCTCTCCAAGACCTCCACGAAGACGGTGTCACAGCCGGGTTGATCGCCCAAGGAAACGGGGACGAACTTGTCGTAAGCGACACGCAAATCCTGACTTCAGGCCATCCAACCCTGCACAATTCTGCACCAGGGAACATTCGCTTCTACGCCGGAACGCCTTTGCGAGCACCGGACGGAAAAATCTTAGGCAGCTTGTGCGTGCTCGATCGGAAGCCCCGCGGCCTGCGACCGGACCAATTTTTCGGGCTGCGTTCGCTAGCGCGCCAAGTGATCGCCCAGCTCGAACTCCGGCAGGCTCTCACGCTGCGCCGCGCTGAAACGGAACAACTCACGCTCATGGCACAGGCGCTGAACGCCTCGACCGACGGCTTCGTGATCACCGACGCACGCCAACCCGATAATCCGTTGATCTTCGCCAACCCCGCGTTCGAACGCATTACCGGCTACTCCATCGCTGAAACCATCGGCCGCAACTGCCGCTTTCTGCAAAACGAGGAACGTGATCAACCTGGTTTGGAAATGCTGCGAACCGCCGTGAAGCGAAAGAGCAGCTGCCGAGTCGTCCTGAGAAATTATCGCAAGGACGGACGTGCCTTCTGGAACGAGCTGCATATCGCTCCCGTCCGCAACACTTCCGGCGAAACCACGCACTTCATCGGTATCCAGTCCGACATTACAGCCCGCAAGGAAGCCGACGACGCCCTGCGCCAACGCGATCTCATCCTCGAGGGGGTAAGTCTGGCCGCAGAAACTTTGCTGCACGAGTCGAACTTGGACAAAGCGCTTCCCCGCGTGCTTGAGCAAATCGGTGAAGCCACCAAAAGCAGACACGTTTGCCTCTGGGAGTCCTCGGCGCAGCAAAACGAACCTTTTGCCATGGCCCAAGTGCAACTATGGGCGGCTCCGCCACTCAGCTCCAAAGAGGACATCGCCATTCGAGCGATGGCCTGGGATACCACGCAGGGATGGCTCAATCTCGAGCAACTGCGGCAAGGCCGTGTTTTGCAGCTGGGCGTGGCCAGCAATAGCCCGAATGAGGAACTCCTGCTCCAAAACCTAGGTCTAAAAACGTTTCTCTTTCTGCCAGTTTTCACAGAGCAGGCCAGTCTCTGGGGCGCTCTCACGCTCGGCCTTGCAGACCATCCGACGCAATGGGGCTTCGCCGAGATCGAGGCCCTTCGCTCCGCCACACGCATATTGGGATCGGTGATCCACGATCGAGAGACGGGCAAGGCGCTCAGGGCCAGCGAAGAGCGTTTCCGCTCCGTCGTAACCAACCTCAAGGAGGTCGTTTTCCAGACTGACGCAGCCGGGCTCTGGACGTTCCTCAACCCAGCTTGGACGGAAATCACCGGCTTTTCAGTTGAGCAAAGTCTCGGAACGCTCTTCCTCGATTACGTTCACCCCGACGACCGCGAGCGAAACAACCGACTCTTCGGACCGTTAATCGAACGGAAGAAAGACTACTGCCGGCACGAGGTCCGCTACCTCACCAAAGACGGTGGATACCGCTGGGTCGAGGTGTTCGCGCGCCTCGTTCTGGACGCGAAAGACCAGATTATCGGAACCGCAGGCACACTTAACGACATCACTGCGCGCAAGAACTCAGAAGAAACGCTGCAGAAACAACGCGCCGCGATCGAAGCTGCCATCGACGGCGTGGCCATCCTCGACGAAGAGGGCCGCTCGACCTACATCAACGCAACCTTGGCAGGGATGTTCGGGCACCCGCGCATAGACGCGCTGATCGACAAACCGTGGCAGGAAATATTTAAGACCGCAGCTTCATCACGGCTGGCTGAAGAGGGTTTTAAACAACTTCATTCTACCGGCAAATGGCGCGGCGCCGTTTCTGCCACACGGCCCGATGGCAGTAGTTTCACCGCTGAATTTTCCCTCACCCGCATCGAAGGCGGCGGCGTCGTCTGCGTTTGCCGCGATATCACCGAACGAATCGAGGCGGAACAATTCATCCTCAGCTCCCTAAAGGAGAAAGAAGTTCTCCTCAAAGAGATCCATCACCGGGTAAAGAACAACATGCAGATCGTTTCGAGCCTGCTGAATCTTCAGCTCGATCATCTGCAGGACGAGAAATCCCGCATGCTGTTCATGGAATCCCAGGCCCGCATCGCCTCGATGGCCTTGGTTCACGAAAAGCTTTACCAATCGGCAGATCTAGCCCGTATCGATTTCAACGAATACCTCCGCGACCTCACCGACAACATCGTCAGCGTCACTGGTGCGAAGGCACGGAACATTTTCTTTGAACTAAAAACCGGCGACGCCCAGCTCGGGATCGATACGGCTATTCCATGCGGCTTGATCATCAACGAACTCATTTCAAACGCATATAAGCACGGCTTTCCCAACGGCGGGCCCGGACGCGTCTCGCTTTCGTTGGAGAAGATGCCTGATGGGCGTTTCAGAATCGAGGTTGCCGATTCTGGCCGCGGTATTCCGACAGACTTCGATGTGAAAAAATCCAGGTCTCTTGGAATGCAGCTCGTGTACACCCTGGTTCAACAGCTTCGCGGCACATTGGAGATTGTTCGAGGTAAAGCGGAACTCGGCCAAACCGGAACCCGCTTTATCATTCTCATCCAGGAATCAGCCCGCAAAGAAAGCCACCGTTGATGAATACTCCAACCAAAGTCCTGATCACGGAAGACGAAATGATTGTGGCGCTCGATCTCGAGAGGCGCCTGCGCAAACTAGGGTACGATTGCGTTCTCGCCTCGTCGGCCGAAGAGGCCATTGCAGCGGCAACCGAGCAGAAACCTCACGTTGCGCTGATGGATATCTGCCTCAACGGCGACATCGACGGGATAGCCGCAGCTGAAACCATCCGCGCGCGCACCAACGTACCGATCATTTATCTCACCGCCAATGCAGACGAATACACGCTGCAGCGTGCCGAACTCACCCATCCGGCAAGCTATCTCCTGAAGCCGTTCAAGGAGCGGGAACTTCAGATCTGCATTGAAATGGCGTTGATCAACCACGCCCTTCAGCAAGAGCTTCGAACGGCGCGCGATGAAATGGAAAAGCGCGTGATCGAGCGTACAACCGAACTACTCAAAACAAACGAAGCTCTTCGCAAGGAAATCAAAGCACGGCTGGAATCGGAGGCCCAGGTGCGCGAGCAGGCCGGCCTGCTCGACAAAAGCCGCGATGCGATTTACGTCCGCTCCCTTAAAGGGGAAATTATGTATTGGAACCAAGGGGCCGAATTTCTCTACGGCATACGTAAACTCGAGGCTATCGGCCACGCGGCCGACTCTTTGCTTTATGCCGCTCCCGAAGTGATCGCGACGGCCCTCGAACGCACGCAAGTCGATGGCGAATGGATCGGTGAACTGCCCCGCCACAATCGCGACGGCGCCGAACGGATCGTGGAATCACGCTGGACTTTCATGCCGGACAAATCGGCCGTGCTCGTCGTCGAAACCGACATTAGCGAACGCAAGAAACTCGAGGCTCAATTTCTTCGCGCACAACGGCTGGAAAGCATCGGCGCCCTCGCGAGCGGTGTCGCCCACGACCTGAACAACGTATTCACCCCGTTGATCATGACCTCCCAATTGCTTAATGAGGAAATTACGGATCCCAAGACCAGACAGTTGGTCGATATTATCTCATCGAGCGCGCGGCATGGTTCGGAAATGGTGAAACAGGTGCTCATGTTCGTACGCGGCTCGGACAGCGACAGCATGCCCTTTAGGATGGAGCATTTGGTTAAAGATATCGTCAATCTACTTCGTGAAACATTTCCGCGAAGCATTCGCATTCGCAGCAGTTACGCCACAAACCTCTGGTCGGTGGTTGGCGACGCCAGCCGACTTCATCAGGTCCTGATGAACCTTTGCGTAAACGCCCGTGACGCCATGCCGAACGGCGGAGAACTTACCATTACCCTCAGCAATTTCCGCGTCGACGAGGCCTTCGCTAAAATCCAGGGAAACATCAAGCCCGGCGATTTTGTGCGTATCGACATCGCCGATACGGGCACGGGAATGCCACCGGAAATTCAAAAGAAAATTTTCGACCCGTTCTTCACGACCAAGGCGCCCGGCAAGGGAACCGGCCTGGGGCTGGCCACGGTACAAACCATCGTGCAGAGTCACAACGGTTTCCTCGCCCTTGAGAGCGAACCTGGCCGCGGAACCACGTTTCGCATTTACCTGCCCGCTTGCGACGAATCCGACAAAGCTCCGGCCTCTCCGGTCGCCAAAGCGCCGCACGGCAGCAACGAGTTGGTTCTGATCGCTGACGACGAGCGTTCCGTGCGGGAAATCGTCAAGACAACGCTCGAAGCCTGCGGCTATCGAACGATGCTGGCGGACGACGGCATCAGCGCGCTCTCTCAATTTGCGCTCCACCAAAACGAGATCGCCTGCGTCATCGTTGACATGGAAATGCCTAACTTAGCCGGTCTCGCATGCGCACAAGCGCTCCGACAGTTGAGCGGCACGGTCGCCATTCTTCTGGTGAGCGGCATCAGCGCCACGGAGGTGCCGCAGCAACAGATCACAAGCTTAGGGGCAAAATTCCTATCCAAACCGTTTTCGAAAGATGATCTGCTGCACTCCTTGGCACGCTCCCTAAACCAGGCGTAAGAGCTACGGCGGCGAAGCCCGCAATACCTAAGCCGCCTTGCTAATCACCGTCAGCGCCTCGGTCGCGATGACCCGGTCGATGTCGAGAAGAAGCTTCACCTGGCCTTTTACCTTCGCAACACCAATCAGGTAAGACGTATCGACGACACCGCCAAGGTCCGGCGTTGGCTCTATCTCGCCAGCAAGCACATTGGCGACTTCTTCCACCGCATCGACAATCACGCCCATCGGCATGAGTTTGCCTCCGCCGCGATCGACTTCTACAACCACGATACAGGACCTATCAGTGGTCGCAGTTGGAAGCTGAAACTTCAGCCGAAGGTCGATGATGGGAATCACTCGACCGCGCAAGTTGATCACTCCGCGCACATAGCTCGGAAGCTGAGGGACCGGTGTAATCTGGGTGCACCTGATGATCTCACGCACCTTCAGTACGGCGATCCCGTAGGATTCGTCGGCCAGCGAAATGGTGAGGTATTTTCCAGCAAGACTGGAAGTTTCTGAAAGAGCGGGTGTATTCATTGTCTTAGATGTCTTTGAAGGTTAGTTCGGCGGACAGATTTCCTGCCGTACTACGGTTGGGGATTTTTTGCCTCAGCGTTCGAGGCGCCAAAAATTGTGAGCGTTGCGTTGGTTTGACTGCGTGCCGCTCCGAAGCCGCCTCGGCCGTCGACCACTTGCTTTCGCTCTCTACGGCGACGATGTTTCCACTCACCAGAGCCAAGAGGTCGGAAACGTTCGTGCGCATAAGATGAGCTTGCCCGCTCAACTCCTCTGCAGCTGCTGCGGTTTCCTCTGCACTGCTGGCTGAGGCTTGCACCACTTTGTCCATCTGGCTGACGGCCGTGGTGATCTGCCCAACTCCCTGACTCTGCTCGCGGCTCGCGGTGCTCACTTCGGCGATGAGTTCGTCAACCTGCCGGACCTTCATCACGATTTCAGAAAGGCGCGCGGCAACCTTATCGCTGATTTCCACGCCTTGAGTGCTTTTGATACGCGCACTCTCAATTTTAGCCGCCGTCTCCTTGGCCGCCTGAGCGCTGCGCTGCGCGAGCGCCCGCACCTCATCGGCGACAACAGCAAAACCTGCACCCGCCGCGCCAGCGCGAGCCGCTTCGACCGCCGCATTTAGCGCAAGAATGTTGGTTTGAAACGCGATTTCATCGATGGTTTTGATGATCTTCGAAATGTCGTCACTGGACGCCTTGATCTCGTTCATCGCCTCCTTCATCGCCGTCATGTCGGTGGCGCCTGTATCGGCAGCCTGTCGCGCCTGACGAGCCAACTCATTGGCTTTGCCCGCACTTTCCGAATTCCGGCGCGTCATGCCCGCCATTTCTTCGAGCGACGAGCCGGTCTCCTCCAAGGAAGCTGCCTGCTCGCTCGCGCCTTCTGCGAGGCCCTGACTGGCGGCGGATACCTGGGTCGAGGAACTCGCGACTTGGTCCGCCCCTTCAGCCAATGAATTGCTCACGCGCCGGAGGACAGAGCCAATCGTCCTGGCGATCACGATTCCGATCAACACGCCAGATACAATTGCGACAACCAAACCAATCGCCACGCCCTTTTTCGTCGTTGAAATGCCACGGTTAAATTCCGCTGCGGCAACGGCAACGCTGTGGTTTTCATGTTCGGTGGCCTGAGCGAGAGCGGCTGAATATTTTTGGCCGATAGGGTCAAGTTCTGCTCGGGCAAGTTCGTAAGTGGCTTTATTGTCCTCGCTGCTCCGACTACGCTCGAAAATCTGCGAGCTCTTCGTGAGATACTCCTGTCGCACAGCTTTGATCCCCTCCACGATCTCCCTGTCCTCAGCGGTTCGCGACAGTTTGGCATAACTGTCGAGCGCGTCTAAAATGACCTTGCCGTTCTCTGCAAAGTGCCGCTCCAGTTGCGCCATATCCTCCTTGCTGCTCGAGGAAATATGTTTGTAGACGAGCAACCGGTTCTGAACCGCGAGGTGTTCGACTTTGGCGATGTATTCCAACGAGGGAATATTCTCGGCGGCCACGGATTCAAACTGCCGCCCAAGCGACAAGACCTGAACCAGGGCAAAAATCCCCAAGGCCGCAGTGATGGCCACCGCCATCGTAAAACCAGCTCCAAGCCGACGTCCAATGGTCCAGCGGCGAAACCATGCCACGATCCCTTGGGAGCCATGGCCTTCAGTACTATCATCAATGTTGTGATCAGCTTTCATAATAGTGGTTATTATGCCAGCTGAAGCCACCCTCGGATGTCACAGACCTGTCACAACTTCGCACCCCGCGAATCAGCTTCGTAAAACAAAAAAGGCGCCACTTTCGGTGGCGCCTTTGAAAGAAATGAACGTTCTAGACCGCTTATTTGGTCGGGACGCTCTGGATGGTCTTGAGAATACGACCGGCGACCAGGTACGGGTCGGCAGCGGAATTCGGGCGACGATCTTCGAGGTAACCCTTGTAACCGTTCTTGATGAAGCTGTGCGGAACGCGAACCGAAGCACCGCGATCGGCAACACCGTAGGTGAACTTGTCGATGGCTTGTGTTTCGTGCAGGCCGGTGAGGCGGAGATGATTCTCCGGGCCATAGACGGCAATGTGCTCGTCCATGTTCTTGGCGAAGGCAGCCATGAGTTTCTCGAAGTACTCTTTGCCGCCCACTTCGCGCATGTGCTTGGTCGAGAAGTTTGAGTGCATACCAGAACCGTTCCAGTCGAGAGCTTCGTTGAAGGGCCCGAGGATGGGCTTGCAGCGCCATTCGACGTCGATGCAATAAGCCTCACAGAGGCGAGACAAGATGTAACGAGCAACCCACATCTGGTCGGCAGCGCTCTTGGAGCCCTTGCCGAAAATCTGGAATTCCCACTGGCCTTTGGCGACTTCGGCGTTGATGCCTTCGATGTTGATGCCGGCGTCCAAGCAGATGTCGATGTGCTTTTCGACGATCTCGCGCGCTACGTTGCCGACGTTCTTATAGCCAACACCCGTGTAGTAGCCGCCCTGTGGATACGGATAACCTTCCTTCGGGAAGCCGAGAGGAGAACCGTCTTTGAAAAAGAAATATTCCTGCTCGAAGCCGAACCAAGTGTCTGGATCATCGGGAATCGAGGCGCGGGAATTCGACGGGCTGGCCTCGCCGGTGTGCTGATAGCATTCGCACATGACGAGCACGCCGTTCTTACGGGTGCTGTCTGGGAAAACGGCGACTGGCTTCAGAACGATGTCCGAGCTCTTGCCTTCCGCTTGGCGCGTCGAGCTGCCGTCAAAACCCCACAGGGGAAGGTCTTCCAGCTTCGGGAAGCTGGCGAAGTCCTTGATCTGAGTTTTGCTGCGAAGGTTTGCCACCGGTTGGTAACCGTCGAGCCAGATGTATTCCAGTTTGTATTTGGCCATAAGAAGGAGGTTTTGAGTAGAGAGTTTGCGTAAGCGACCGCGAGGATTTTTTTGGATTTTCGCGGTCTCTTATGAAAATCTCGCATACCGTTAGCACGACATATGCCAGCCCGATCTAGAAATATCATTCATACCAAATTTCGTGCTTATTGTGCCAATCTTGCCAATTTTTTGCCACGGTTCGGTGCTTGTCGCTCGGCAGCCCGCTCAAAATCGCTCACTTTTTTACGTACATGCAACCCGTCAAAGACACTCCGAGAGCCTTGGTTAGGATTGGCTACGACGGCTTGGTGCACAAAACCTTCAAAGGTTTTCTGGCGAAGGAGCGGTTTGAAAACGAAGTGCGCGTTTTGAAGTATTTGGAAGCGCGCGGGTGCGAGTTCGTTCCGAAGCTGCTCAGCGTCGATCCGGAGATTCTCAAGATCGTCACCAGCAACTGCGGCACGCACGTCGATCGCGTCAGCGACGAGAAACTGAAATCGCTCTATGCCGAACTGGAGCAATATGGCGTGCGCCACGAAGATCCGTTTATCCGTAACGTCACCTACCGCATCTCCGACGGTCGCTTCTGTCTGATCGATTTTGAGTTCGCGACATTGATTAACGAACCTGGTCAACCCGGCCTGAAACCGTCGGCAGCCCAATAGTTTTTTTCCATGCAACCCCCGGCCTCCAGCTCTGAATTACCTCCCGCCGTCGCGCAGCTCGCCTGGTCCGGCATGACCCACCGCGGTCGCGTGCGTGCCAACAACGAAGACGCCTTCCTCGCCCTCACCTTCGATGGCCATCACGTCACGTACTTGGGAAAAATCGGCGAAGCGCCGCTCGCTTCGATGGATTTCGTTTTCGCGGTCAGCGACGGCATGGGCGGCGCAAACTCCGGCGAGTTTGCGAGCCGTATTGCGGTCGACAAGATCACGCGACTCTTGCCCCGCAGTTTCCGGATGGGCGCTCGCGGCATCGGCAGCGATTTCGCCGATATTCTTCCGGAGGTGTTCACAGCCATTCACAAAGAAATGGTGCAGTTCGGGCAAAGCTACGAAGAATGCGCCGGCATGGGCGCCACGCTCAGCCTTTGCTGGTTCAGCCCGGAGTGGATGTATTTCGGGCACATCGGCGACAGCCGCATTTATTATCTGCCGAAGGTCGGAGCGTTTGCCCAATTAACCCACGACCACACACACGTCGGCTGGCTCCGCAGGAAAGGCCGCATCAACGAACGCGAGGCGCGCTCACACCCGCAACGCAATTCCCTCAACCAAGCCCTCGGCGCAGGCAACCAGATCATCGACCCGCATATCGGCGCGGTGGGAATTCAACCTGGCGACCGGTTCCTGATCTGCAGCGATGGGCTAACGGACGGTCTTTGGGACAAACGCATCGAAGAAATGCTTCGCTCGGACGTTCCGGTACACGATTTAGCACGAACTTTGGTCGAACAATCCGTCAGCGACTCAGGCAAAGACAACACCACCGCAGTGATCATCGACGTGACCGCGGCTCCTGCTCAACCCGCACCGTAACCCGCACGAAAAGTGCTCATCTGCTTCGATCTCCAAGTATGAAGCACAAGGTTTTCGTTTACGGGACATTGAAGCGCCGCGGCAGCAACCATCGGCTGCTGGAAGGACAAGTTTTCCAAGCCACCGCACAGACACAGCCGGTTTACCGCATGTACGCGCTTGATGGATTTCCTGCGATGGTCGACGCGCCGCAAAACGGTCTTCCGATCGACGGCGAAATTTGGGAAGTCGATGAGGAGGCCTTGGTGGAGCTCGACAAGCTTGAGGGAGTCGACGAAGGGCTCTACAAACGAGTAACGATCCCCTTGCTACCACCAAACGATCGATTGAAGGTCGAAGGCTATATTTACCTTCTGAGCGTCGCGGGGCGACGCGACTGCGGCACGAGTTGGCCCGTATAATTTTAGCGAACCAGACGACGCCTCAGCGTTTCAACGCCTTGGCTTCGGTTCGTTTGACAGTGACGAAGCGGGCTCGGAACAAATCGTCGAGCGCTTCCCGCACGTTTGAGGGAATCCGTTTCACCAGCTCATCGAGTGTCGGCAACGGTGCATCCGGCACCGCCTGCTCAGGATCGGCCGACGCAGACAGCCCGTCCGTTTGCGGAGCCGCACCTTCAGGCCACACAAAACCTTCTTCGTCGGGCGGTGGCGGGGCTCCGTCAGTCGAAGCAGAAACACTATTTTCCGATGGCGTCGCGACGGTCGCTTCTTCGCCATTCTCGTCGGATGGTTCGGCACTGTGAGCAGCCGTCGTAACACCCGCTTGCGGCCGAGAAACTCGGAACTCCGAATTTTGATTCTGCTCGGCAGCGGTTTTCAACCGCGCATCCAACTCGTCAATCAGGTCTTTTTTTTTTCGCCGTCAGTCGCTGGCGCTTCTTCCGCCAACGCAGAAAGCTCTTTAATCAAGCTGTCGATCGCGCGCGCCCGGCTCGCTTCGACAGCTTTGAGCAACGTCACCTCAAAATTGATCTTCTCAGAAAGCCCGAGCTTCACGTTCCCTTCGCCTTCGCGAAGTCCGTCGAGCAGTCGCGTGATTTGCTCCGTCGTCATCGAGACGCCACCGAGTTGTTCGCTGCGTCCACCTTTGGCGATCGCATCGAGCAACGCCTGACGCACCAACGCCTGCAAATCCGTCAGCAACCGCACGAGGTCGCGGCCGTTTTGATCGCACTCGTCGACGATCTCGACGATCTTTTGGTGATCGCCCGCAGCGAGCGCGCCGGCCAGCGCAGCAATTTTATCCGCCGCGACCAATCCATATACATCAAGCACGTCGGGCTCGCCGATCTCGTTTCCGCAGAACGAAATCATTTGGTCAAAAATCGATTGCGCGTCGCGCATGCCACCATCCGCCATCCGCGCGATGCACGCGAGCGCCGCTTCGGAAACTTTGATTTTCTCCTCGGCCGCGATCTGCTTGAGACGCTGCACGATGAGCTCCGGCGCGATCGGTTTCAGGTCAAAGCGCTGGCAACGCGAGATGATCGTCGGCAGCACTTTCTGCACGTCGGTCGTCGCAAAAACAAATTTCACGTGCGGCGGCGGCTCCTCGAGCGTCTTCAGCAGCGCGTTGAACGCCGCCGTCGAGAGCATGTGCACTTCGTCGATGATGTAGACTTTGAACTTTCCCTGGCTCGGCGCATAACGCACGTCGTCTCGCAGATCGCGGATTTGGTCGACCGAGTTGTTGGAAGCACCGTCGATCTCGATCACGTCCATCGACGTGCCATCGGCGATCGCCTTCACCGTCGGATCATTCGGATCGAAATCCGCTTTCGGGCCATTCGTGCAGTTGAGCGCCTTCGCGAAAATGCGGGCTGTCGAGGTCTTGCCAGTACCGCGGGGTCCGACGAACAAATATGCGTGGGCGATGCGGTTGCGCGCGATGGCGTTTTTCAACGTCCGCACCACATGATCCTGCCCGACAACATCGTCGAAGGTTTGCGGGCGCCACTTGCGGGCAATGACTTGGTAACCGGAAGACACTGCGCGTTAGTCCATGCGACCGCGCGCTGCGTGCAACTGAATTTTTGAGGCGGTTGAATCTGGAACTCAGGAAAGCAGGAAAAAATAAATACGATGAGAAACGGATTTCCTGCATTTCCCACGTAAACGGGCACCGGCTTTCCCAGCGTTTCTGAATTTCAAATTAAAGCTGCTATCCGTTCCAGTGTTCCTGAGTTCCAGATAAGTATTCTGCCTCTCTTCCTGCCTTTGAAAAATAAAAGTGGCCAGGCACTCCACGGCACTAGGAGAACGTCGTTGCCGTTGCTACCTTCCGGTCCTGGCGGAGTTCACGCGTCTGCCCATGCATGGCACCTGGCCAACGCGGACAGTGGCCCACTCGCGCAGTCCCGCAACAACTATTTTTAGGATCAGTTTAGCGTCCTGACGTTTGTTAAAACCCCGCGAAAGGAGTAAATTCAGCAACCGCACGCCGCCGGGCGCGTCATCCCACTCCTGCTTCCGATGAAAATAGCCGCGCTTGCTCTTTTATTAGTGGCGTCTGCATTGGCCGCTCCCGGTCAAGACGTCCCACCTACTACACCGCAAAAAAACTCAGCGGCGCCAAAAGCTTCGTCGTCTAAAGGAAAAATTTACCCCGACGAACACAAGACGTTCGTCGCTCCGGAATCCGGCCTCGAAGTCGTGCAACTCACGAGCGATTCTGCAGACGACGCGCACCTATATTTCACCGGCGACGGTTTTGTCCCCAAAGACCACGGCCTCGTTTTCACCTCTCGGCGCACCGGACGATGGAATCTGTTCTACATGAATTTGGAAACGTTCCAGTTCGTGCAGCTCACCGATGGGAAAAAGATCAGCGGCACCGGCGCCGTGGTTTCACCCGTCACCATGGAAGCGTACTATCGCGACGGCTCTGAAATCAAAGCCGTGCACCTAAAAACCCTCGCCGAGCGGACGATCACCACCGTGCCAGCCGGCTACAACGTTTCGTCCCTCTCCGTCACCGTCGACGGCAAGACTCTCGCCTACTCGATCCAGGAAGATATTCCGATAACAACAAAAACCGACAAAATCTACTCTGACATGGCCGAGCGGTTTCAAAAACGCCCTTGGTCCGCCGTGGTCAGCGGCCACACCGACGGCACAGGATGGCACGAGGTCATTCGGATCAAAAAATGGATCAGCCACACACTGATCGATCCGCTTAATGAGAACATCATTCTGTACTGCCACGAAGGCTCTTGGGGCGACGTCGAACAGCGTATGTGGCTCGTCGATACAGGCGGACGCGACAACCATCCGCTACGCCTAGAAGAAAAACCCGCGGTGAAAATCGGCCACGAATTTTGGTTCCGTGACGGCATTCGCGTCGGTTATCAGGTGCAAGTTCCCGGCGATCCCAAAAGCATCGGCATCGCCGACGTGATCGACGGCTCTTACAACGAATATCCTGCGCCCTTCAGCGACAGCCACGTGCAGACCAACAGCACAGGCGACACATTCGTCGGCGACGGCTCCGATAAAGAGCCGTTTATCAACCTGTACAAACTCGCCGATGGCAAACTCACCGGCCGCCATCTCTGGAAACACGAAAGCTCGTTTTCACAGCAACACTGGCATCCGCACCCGCGCTTTTCGCCCGACGATAACTACGTACTCTTCACCAGCTCCCGCGGCGGAAACGGAAACGTTTACCTGATCAAGTTGGAAGAGCCAAAAAAATAGCCTCGTCACAGCGAGCACGGAACTAAACGCCGGGCGTTCTCAGCTGACTTTGGGCTTCGCCAGCATCTGCTCAGCTTTTTCCAAAATACCTTCCACTGGCCAGAGCCGGCCAATGCCTTCGTACCCGCAGGCGAGCATTCCTTCCTCCGGGCCGATGAACTCGACGCCGCGGCTCTTCAAGGTTTCCACATTCGCCACGGTCGCCGGGTGGAGCCACATTTTCCCGTTCATCGCGGGCGCAATCAAAACCGGCGCACGGCAAACCAAATACATTGAACTAAGAAAATCCGGCGCGAGACCGTGAGCAAATTGCGCGATTACGTCAGCCGTGGCGGGCGCGATCATCAGCAGGTCGGCTTTGTCGCCGAGTTCAACGTGACCCGGTTCCCAGCCTTTGCCTTCGTTCCAGAGATCCGTGGCAACCGGATTACGCGCGAGCGTCTGAAGCGTGAGCGGCGTGATGAATTTCTGCGCCGCCGTGGTCATCACGGGAAAAACCTCCGCACCGCGTTTCCGCATCTGGCTGACAAGGTCCGCGGCTTTGTACGCGGCGATGGATCCCGTCACACCGAGAACGATTTTCTTTCCAGAGAGCGGCGAAGACATGCAGTTATCGAACCATCAGGCTTCGACTTCGGCAAGTGCCGAAAACCGAAGGGATTTTCGTGAACAGACGTCGAATTACGGCGCCTTTGGCTGAGTCGCCGTCGTGTCAGCGGCCGCCGGTGCAGGACTTGCGTCCGAAGCTGGCTTGGTCTCGGAGGTCGGTGGCGGCTGACGCTCACTTTTCGGACCATAGGGTTTCGGCGGTGGCTCACCACGTGCAGCCGCGGCGGCAGCGGCAGCAGCGCGTTCGGCCTCCTTCTTTTTAAAACGCTCCTGACGTTCGCTGATCAATTCCTGGTATTTCGCCTTCTGCTCGTCGGACAGGCGCGCCATCACGTCGGCATCAAGCTGTTCGGTGATGTTGCCCATTTCGTGGAACGAATCTTCGCGAATGCGGCGAAACTCGGCCTGCGCGGCCTGCACCAGCGGATCGATTTTTTCCTTCTTAAACTCCGGCGAAACACCCACTCGCTCAACGAACTGCTTTTGAAAACGGTTGGACCATTCTTCCACTGGACGACGCGGTTGGTTCTGCACCTGCGTTGCGGTCGAGGGCTTCGCGTCTCTTTGCGCACAAGCCATCCGCATTCCGGTAAAATGTCCGGCCACTCCTCCAGCGAGGAAGATACACA
This sequence comes from Nibricoccus sp., assembly GCA_047600805.1. GTDB lineage: Bacteria > Verrucomicrobiota > Verrucomicrobiia > Opitutales > Opitutaceae > JADKHC01. The sequence continues at coordinate 47,635 of JASGKG010000001.1, read as the reverse complement.
GAAAAATCAGGATGGCTTTCCCGTTAAGCATGATCAGGAGATCGTCAGGTATTCTTCAACCGGATCGAGTGACGCGTCCTGTTCCGTATCCGAGTTCGTCGATATGGAACTGTAGTTTGTCGCGATGCTCACGGCCATAACCATCAGAGAAAGGGCCAGAGCCCGCCATGAAAACCGGTTGATTGACGACAACAATGTCGGCCGCTCCGCCGCCATCGCCAGCGCGGCCACTCGCGTGGCAAAACCGTACGGCGCAGCCTCATTTGTAGTCACGGGCGCTTGACGCGCAGCCGTAACGAGTCGCTGCCAGGCTGTTGATGTAGTTTTCATGAGCGTTCCTTTCGTCTTAACTGTTCAAAAAGTTTTTGCAATTTCCGCCTCGCGCGAAACGCACGCACCTTAATCAAGGTCGTGCTCCAACCGGTGAGTTCGCTGATTTCCACGAGCGTTTTCTGTTCCAAATCCAGCATCTGAATGACCAGACGATCGTCCGGCTTCAGCTGATCCATCAGCTTCGACACGAGTTCGCGCGCCGCCAACGCGTCATTCGCGCTGACATCGTTTTCGCTGGTTAAAACCGCATCGAGAACGTCGGTTTCGTTCTCCGAAAGATCGGCCCAGCGAAATTCCGGACGCCGTTTTTGCGCGCGCAAATGATCGATGCAGGTAGTCACGGCGATGCGCGACACCCAGTGCGGGAACGGCACGGAACCTTGGTATTGTCCGAGTCGCGTGAAGACTTTCATAAACACCTCCTGGGCGAGATCTTCTTCGGCCACGCGTCGCGGCAAATGCGCTCGCACGATGCGAATGACCAAGGGGTGAAGGTGCTCGACGAGTGCGCGCGCAGCAGCCTGGTCGTTGGCTCGAACACGCTCGAGACAAGCGACCAGATCGAACGCTGTATCAACGTCGTCGGACATGCGAAGATGGAAAGGCCGTCATGCACAAAGATCAAGACGCCGCTACCACGGCCAAGTTACCCCGGCGGCACAGGCGAAAGCTCCGTCAGAGCACCGGGAAACTCCGGCACATCTGAGGCTCTCCTTGACTTTTCCCGCTCCGTGCCGATATCAGCGTTACCTACATGCGAAACTTCGCACAGGCACTTCGACTTACCTAGGCGCACGATACCAATGAGCTGCGTATGCGGCTGATCGTGCGTCCCGCCTGTTCGTGATTGTCCCGCCCGCTGCTCTTCTACGCGCGTGGTGTTTTACTCGTCCTGTTCGGTAAAACTATTTAATCCTTTCATTTGTTTCGTCATGCAAACTCCGCCCGTTACTAAATATCGGCCTTTCCCGCCGGTCAATTTGCCCAATCGCCAGTGGCCTAACCGCACACTGACACACGCTCCCACTTGGTGCAGCGTCGATCTCCGCGATGGCAATCAGGCGCTCGCTCAGCCGATGAGCGTCGAGGAGAAGCTCGAGTATTTCGACTTGTTGGTAAAAATCGGCTTCAAGGAAATCGAAGTCGGTTTTCCGTCCGCATCGCAGATCGAATTCGATTTCTGCCGCCGCCTGATCGAAGAAAAACGAATCCCCGGCGACGTATCCATTCAGATTCTCTGCCAATGCCGCGAAGAACTGATCACGCGTTCGCTCGAAGCGTTGGTCGGCGCCAAGAACGTCATTTTTCATCTCTACAACTCCACGTCGCCCGCCCAGCGCCAATACGTTTTCGGGGCCGACAAGGCCGAGATCAAACGCATCGCCACGCACGCCGTCGGCTTCTTGAAAGACAGAATGAAGCCGCTCGTCGCCAGCGGCACCAAGGTCCGTCTGGAATACTCGCCCGAGAGTTTCACGAGCACAGAGTTGGATTTCGCGCTGGAAATCTGCGAAGCCGTCACGGACGTTTGGAAACCGACTGCCACCGACAAAATCATCCTGAACCTGCCCGCAACGGTGGAATACGCGACGCCCAACATCCACGCCGACCAGATCGAGTGGATGTGCACGCACCTGACGCGCCGCGACAAAACCATCGTTTCGCTGCACACGCACAACGACCGCGGCACGGGCGTCGCGGCGACGGAGCTGGCAATGCTGGCCGGCGCTGATCGCGTCGAGGGCACGCTCTTCGGCAATGGCGAGCGCACCGGCAACTTGGACATCGTGGTCGTCGCGCTGAACATGTACACGCACGGCATTCATCCGGGCTTGGATTTCAGCGATATCAACCACATCCGCGAGGTCTACGAGCGCGTTACCAAGCTCGAAGTGCCCGCCCGCCAGCCGTACGCGGGCGAGTTGGTTTTCACCGCGTTCTCCGGTTCACACCAGGACGCGATCAAAAAATCCTGGGAGAAACAACAACCCAGCAAGCCCTGGGATGTGTTGTATATTCCCGTCGATCCCGCCGACATCGGCCGCAGCTACAAAGCGATCATCCGCATCAATTCGCAATCGGGAAAAGGCGGCGTCGCCTACATCCTGGAAAACGAGTTCGGCCTGCAATTGCCCAAGCTCATGCACAAGGAAATCGGCAAGATCATCAACGATCTGGCCGACGCCAAAGGCACCGAGCTCTCCACGCAGGAGATTTACGACACGTTCATGCGCGAGTACATCGAGCGCAGCGAGCCCGTCGCTATCGAGCACTTCAAGAGCACGGAGCGCGACGGCGTCGTCAGCTGCGAGGCGCTGGTGCGAATCACCGGTCGCTCGAACAAGCTGCACGCCCAGGGCAACGGCCCGATCGACGCCTTCGTGCGGGCGCTCGCGGACGCCGGCCTGCCGCGCTTCGAGGTTCTGAACTACTCGGAACACTCGCTCGGCAAAGGCGCACAGGCCCGAGCTATCTCCTATATCCAAATCAGAACGGATCGCGGAAATACCTACTACGGCGCAGGCATCGACACTAACATCGAATACGCGTCGATCAAAGCAGTCGTGAGTGCCGTCAACCGGTCGATGGATAAAGCATAACGCTTTCGGCTTCTCTACACCAAGGGCGAGCGTCACAAACGCTCGCCTTTTTATTTGGGCAAAAATCAAAACCTTTAAAGCGATCCAAAATCGAAGCTACTGCTGCAATTGTTTTACTTTTGTATACATACAAAAGTTTAGCAAAAGATTTGTTGCAGCCGCAGCCAAGCCGAGGTTTTTCGTCCGTCCCCGTGGAGGACTCGTTCCGACACGAACTACAACACAGACTACAAACATGGCTAACAACACATCAAGGTCGGCAGCATTGCCACTGCATTGCTCGCCTCAGCTCTCGCCGCATCCGCCGAGATCAAGCTAAACGACAACTTCTCGACGAGCGCTTACGTCGTCGGGTCCTACCAGTACACGACGCGCACGCTCCAGGCGTCCGGTGCCGGCTACACCGGTTCCTTTAAGGACGACTCACTCGAGGTCGACGCAGCAAAGGTTCTTTTTAACGCGAACTTCAAGCCGGTCTCGGCTCAAGTGAGCTTTTTCTATCAGCCGAACCAACGCGTTGATGTCATGGACGCCTTCGTCACCGCCGACGCTGGCAACGGCTTCACAGTGAGCGCCGGGAAATTCTTGAGCTGGCTCGGCTTTGAATCGTTCGACGCGCCGAATATGCACCAGATCAGTTACGCCAACAACGATTTCCTCGGCGCGATCCCTGCGTACCACACCGGCGTGCGCGCAGAATACACGACGACTGATTACGGCGCAGGCGTGGCCGTCGTCGATTCGGTTTATCCCGGCGGCTATCTCAAAGGCGACGGCGAGCTTCGCTTCAACCACGGTGTCGAAGGCTATTTCACATACAAAGGCATCCAGGACATCACTGTCTTCGCTGGCGTCGCTTACGAGAGCCAACGCACAACGGAAAGCTACGGTGCGAAGCACCTCACCGACAACGATCCGTCCATCGTGACGCTCGACTTCTGGACCAGCTACCAGTTCGACCCAGCAACGCTTATCGCGGCTGAGTTTGTTCACAAAAACGGCAGCGCGAAAGGCGATCGCGGCTACAACTGGCTGTTCCTAACCAACCGTTACTTCACGGAAAAATTTTCAGCAGCGTTTCGGGTGAGCGCCGAACATCTCGAAGGCTACTGGGAAAACCGCACAACCTTCGTGCAGCGTCCCAACTTCGTGAAACTCACGGTCGGACCGTCGTATGAAGTCACCCGCAACCTCGTGATTCGCGGTGAAGTCTCCCGCTACAGTTACTCCAACCGTCCTTACACCGACAAAGATACCGGCCACGCGCTGAACCTGAATCACTCCTGCTACTTTGGCGTCCAGGCGATTTTCAAATTCTAAGCCGGTCACCACGGTCGATTCATCCAAGGGCGAGCCTCCGGGTTCGCCCTTTTTCTTTGCCAGTTCTGCAACCCGAGCGGATAAAAATCGTCCTTGTTCCTATGTTTCCTCTCCCCCGCTTTCTTCTGGCCTGCATCGTTGCCGCTACTGGAGCCTTGATGAGCCGAGCTACCGAGACCGCGATCGACCGTCACGCGCTCGTCACACGGCACAACCCCGTCACACGCAAAGTCGATCCCGACGCCACGCTCACGGTCGGCAACGGCAACTTTGCGTTCGGCTGCGACATCACCGGCATGCAAACCTTCGCCGAATTTCACCACCGGAACGGTATTCCCGTGGAAATTCTTTCGCGCTGGTGCTGGGTGACCGATCCGAATCCCAACAACTACACCCTCGCCGACGCATCGAAGGATTACAAAATGGCCGACGGCAGCCTACAGCCTTTCGCAACTCAAGACAAAACTCCTGCTGGTGTTTGGTTGAGACGAAATCCACGCAACCACCCACTCGGTCAGCTCGCGCTCGAATACGACAAAGCCGACGGCACGCCACTCGCGCCCGAAGACATCCAGGAACCCGCGCAAACGCTCGACCTCTGGACCGGCATCGTCACCAGCAAGTTCAAACTCGACGGCGTGCCTGTGAAAGTCACCACCGCTTGCGCCCCGGAAAGCGATACCGTCGCACTTCGCATCGAATCCGAACTCGTCGCCAAGGGTAAACTCCGCGTCCGCCTCGCTTTCCCCCGCGGCCACGACATCAACGTGAAGAACACGCCTGCGTTGGACTGGAGCCATCCGGAGGAGCATGAGTCGGCACTCATCCTGCCTTTCGCGAAAAAAACCGACGTGAAACCTCCGTTGGCCGCTAAACCAATCGAGACTGCTGGAATGAGCATCGTCCACCGGAAAGTCCAGAATAGCTCGTACATCGTTGCAACGGATCGCCTCCTCACGCGCAAAGAGGGCGCACTCCACACGTTCAACCTACAGCCAACGGCGGGAGCACCCGTGTTGGAGTTTTTCCTCTGCTTCACAAATCTGAACCAAATTTCTAAGCCTTCCCAAGGCGAGGAACGTTCGGTAAACGCAGTCCTCTCCGCCTCCGCCGCCCACTGGAAAAAATTTTGGCAGACCGGAGCGGCCATCGACTTCACCGGCAGCACCAACCCGCTCGCTCCAAAAGTCGAAGAGCGCATCATCCTCTCGCAATACCTCATGGCCGTGCAGATGGCCGGCGACGTGCCGCCACAGGAGAGCGGTCTTACCTGTAGCACGTGGTACGGCAAACACCACACCGAGATGATCTGGTGGCACGCGGCGCACTTCGCACTTTTCGGCCACGACGAGTTACTCGCGAAGAATCTCGAATGGTATCAATCGCAGCTCCCCGCCGCCCGCGCTCTCGCCAAGAGCCGCGGTTACAAAGGCGCCCGCTGGGCCAAAATGACCGGCTACGAGATGCGCGAGAGCCCCGGTGGCCCTCCCCTCATCGTTTGGAACCAACCGCACATGGTTTATCTTTGCGAGCTTCTCTACCGCAATGAGCCGACGCCTACGACACTGGCCAAATACCGCGACCTCGTGCTTGAGACGGCTGATTGCCTTGCTTCGATGGTTTGGTTCGATCCTTCGCGCAAACAATACGTCCTCGGGCCACCGCTCTGGATTGCGCAGGAGATCGGCGACCAAGCCACAAGCCAGAACCCCGGCTTCGAGCTTTCCTATTGGCGTTGGGCTCTCTCCGTCGCCCAGCAATGGCGCGAACGCCTTGGGCTGCCGCGCGACGAAAAATGGGACCACGTGATCGCTCACCTCTCGCCACTTCCGCAAAAGCACGGCATGTACGTTTCGCTCGAGTCACAACCAGACAACTGGGACAACATCGCCAGCCGTCACGACCATCCGCAGATGCTGATGCCGCTCGGCTTCCTCCCCGGCGGTCCCGACGTCGACCGCGCGACGATGAACCGTACGCTCGACGGCGTGCTCCAGCAGTGGGATTGGGAAACCAAGATCTGGGGCTGGGATTACCCGATGGTCGCCATGACCGCCACCCGGCTAGGCCGTCCTGCCGATGCCCTCGAAGTCCTCATGCGCGAAGGCCCCAACAACCGTTATTTACCGACAGGCCACGCTCCCGTGCGCAGCGACGAGGCACTTCCTAAAAATGCTCCTCCCGGTGCACGCCGGCGCGAGATCGCCGTCTATCTGCCCGCGAACGGCGCTTTTCTCTCTGCTGTCGCTCTCATGACCGCTGGTTGGGACGGCTGCACCGAACCTTTCCCGGGATTTCCGAAAGACGGCACTTGGAAAATCCGCGCAGAAGGTTTGAAGCGCCTTCCTTGAGAATCGTCTAGACTCTCGTAGCGTTGTCGCACATGGCGACACACTGGCGAGTCCGGCTTGGACGTTTTAGGCGCCTGCTTTTAATGCAGGCGCTTCGTGTTTTGCCGCGGCGGAGCCTCGCGCTGTTGCCTGGCAGTTCGAAGCAATTCGGTCCGCCACGTCGTTGGGAGACTTGGGAGAGCTACCGGCCAAAGCACAAAGCTGCCTGGCGGGAGGTTTTCCCCTCTCAAAACTGCACCTATCCAGTCGCGACCGCCAACAACGATCTTCAGCGACGGCTCTGGCGCGACACGTGGCCAGCGCAGGGCGTCGCCGCGATTCCTCAGGGGCGAGTTCTCGACGCGCAGGGATGGCCGGTTGCTGAAAAAGACACTTTATTAATCGATCTGGCGATCGGGCATCATCAACTCGAATACAGCGCCTTGCTCACAAAACGTTGCGTGCTCGATCCGACCATTTCAGGCAAAGCCCTCAACCTCGGAACCTGCCACGCTCAAGAAAACTACTGCCATTTTCTCCTCGAAGCGTTGCCGCGGCTGGAGCTCTTCTTCCGCTCCGGGCTTACGTTCGATTTGATCGACTGGATTACGGTTCCAAATTTCCCGGGCGGCGTGCGTGAAACTTTTTTCAACGCGCTCCAACTTCCTCGAAAAAAACTGCTCCACCTTTCTGAGCGACGCCAGTACGCGTTCGAGATTCTTTACCAGCCCTCTTTTCCTGGTAGGGAGTCGTTCGTTCCACCGTGGGTCGTAGACTTCTACCGGAAACGCGTGCTTCAGCCGCTGGGAATTGAGCAAATCAAGAAGCGGCGCCTTTACGCATCCCGTCGCCAACGCGGAATCGCGAACGACGCCGAGCTCTGGACGTTTCTGAAATCGCGTGGCTTCGAGCGCATCGAACCCATGACTTGGGAGGAAAACGTTCTCGCCTTCGCCTCCGCTGAAGTGGTCATAGGGCCTCACGGTGCGGGCCTGTCGAACGTCGTTTTTTGCCCGGCCGGTGCGCACCTGATTGAGCTTATGCCCGGAGATCGCGCATTCCCTTATTTCTACAGCGCCGCCTGTGCAGCCAGTGTGAACTACCACGCTATCCTAACGACGCCGCTCGTCCCTCCCGGCCAGGAATACACGCGCTTGCCGTCGGATGAACCTGCAGCTGTCGATGTCGCGATGGTTAAAGAGAAGTTGAATTTACTTTCGATCACCTAACAAGCCGAACGCCCTAAATAGGTAAAGGCCCACACAAACCATGCTCACGCTTTTCACTCTGCCACGTTCTTTCGTCGCCCCTTTTGATCGAATTCAAACCAACGCGTTCGCAAGCTGGCGCAGGCTTGAGCCTAAGCCCGAACTCATTTTTATCGGCGACGATTCCGGAGTTCGCGCGAGCGCAAGCCAGTTTGAGGCGATCCACTCGCCTGATCTAAACTGCAATCATCTTGGCACTCCGCTGGTGAACCACCTTTTCTCCAGCGCAACAAAATTCACGCGCACACCGTTTCAAGGCTTCGTCAACGCCGACATCATTCTCGATCCCAGCCTGCCCCCGCTTGTTGAGGATATCACGCGGCGGCTGCCTAACGTCCTGATCGTTTCGCGGCGATGGGATTTGGACGTGCACGAGGCAATCGATTTCTCCCAGCCGAAGGCGTTTTCAGAACTGGCAAACCGCGCGCGCTCCGAGGGGCAGCTTTATTCCCACCACGGCATGGACCTTTTCGTTTTCCGGACCGGGGCCTTCGACGACATGCCGGATTTTTCCATCGGCTGGCCGGGCGCCAAATACGACAACTGGCTCGTTTATTCTGCGCGCCGCCGCCGGATGGCCGTGGTGGACATCACCGATGCGGTCACAACCATCCACCAGAACCATCCCACTGGCTCAGGAACTCGGCCAGAGAAAGCCGAGGAACACTGGATTAGCCTCGACCTCTTGGGCGGCCACGGCTGTTGCTTTGATATTCGGGACGCCACGCACGTGGTCACGAAAGACGGCGAGATTCGAAAGAACCGCCGCAGCAAAAACACGATTCAGCGTGCGCTTTTCCGCAGCGCACAACGAGTGCGTTACCAACTCAGGCGCCGTCTGCTGGGCTTTCGTTACAGCCGTACACACGCCACCATTCCCACGCGCTTAACGTGACTCGAGCAGCTTTGACTGAATATTATACGCTAGCAAACTCGGCTGCTCACCGTCCATCTGCAGAGTAAAAGTTTCGACAGCCCGTGCGTTCGCAAAAGCGGTGTCCTGCACCAAAAAAACCGTGGTTTTGCCGTTCGCCGTGGAGAAGCGTCTGTCCTTATTGGCGGTCGAGTCGTATTTCCCGAGTTTTTCCCGAACCAACCGCAAGTACTGGACGAATTTTTCTTTGTCCGCCTCGCCCTGAAAGCGAGGGTGTGCCGATTTCCAGATTGCTTCGTAATCACCCGCGTTGAACTGTTCATGCAACTTGCCCACCAAGGCGTTTTGGTTGGCGACGGTTTGATTGAGGCTGGTGCAGGCAAACAGCCCAACACTCAGGATTAGGAGTAAAGTTGTGGTGAAGACTTTCATTTGAGCGTCTTTTTCTGGTGGGGGTAACGCGATTCGCGCCAAGCATATGGAGAACAACGACGCACCGCGCTCCCAGCAATTCCAAAAGGCGTTGGTATCTTGGACCGTAAGAATCTCCGCGCACGCCGCTTGCACCCCCGTCCGCGGTTACTAACGTCGAAACTTCATGAAGTTCACGCCCGCAAAACCGGCACTCACCGGCGAAACACTCGAATCGCTCACCGCAAAACTGCGCGAAAAGGGCGAGCCTGCTTTCCGCGCGAAGCAAATCCTCGAGTGGCTCTACAAAAAGCGGGCGCGTTCCTGGGACGAAATGAGCAACCTTTCCAAACCGCTACGCGGGTGGCTGGCGGAAAATTTCGAGCTCGTGCCAGCCACACTCGTGCTGAACAAGCAATCGGCTGACGTCACCGATAAGCTGTTGCTCGAACTTGGCGATCGTTCACTCATCGAGACGGTCATCATACGCGCCCCTCAAGACGGCGTCGGCGTGGATCACTCGCGAAAAACCATCTGCATCTCCACCCAAGTCGGCTGCGCAATGGCTTGCGTGTTTTGCGCGAGCGGGCTCGCCGGTTTAAAACGCGATCTCTCGGCTGGCGAAATCGTCGCGCAACTCTTGCAAGTTTGCTATCGCGAAGACGCCCGCACTCCGCGAGCCAAAGCCGAACTTGTTTCTTTCGACAACATCGTCGTGATGGGCATGGGCGAGCCGCTGGCCAACTACGACGAACTTCTCCGCGCTCTGACAATCGTGAACGCACAATGGGGCCTCGGCTTCGGGGCGCGCCGCATCACCATTTCAACCAGCGGCCTTGTTCCAAAAATCCTGAAACTCGCGGACGAGCCTCTCGGTTTCCGTTTAGCCATTTCGCTCCACGGCGCCACCAACGAAGTTCGCGAGAAAATCATGCCGGTGAACAAAGCGTACCCGATCGAGAAGCTGCTTCCGGCGGCCAAAGAGTTTTCGGAAAAGCACGGGCGCATGATCACATTGGAATTCATTCTGATCGAAGGCGTGAACGATTCCGTCGAGCAGGCCGAACAACTTTGCTACATCGCTAAAGACCTGCACGCGCACGTGAACCTGATTCCGTACAACACGGTCGAAGGCTTGCCTTGGAAACGCCCGTCCGACTCACGCATCGAAGCCTTTGCCAACGTACTTCAAGCCGCACGCATCTCGATGACGCTGCGACACGAAAAAGGTCACGACATCGAAGCGGCCTGCGGTCAGCTTCGTCTCAAGACTGAGAAGGAACGCGCTGCCGCAGAAGCATAAACAAAAGCACTATCTCCCAGCTTTACTTTATATCAACTTATCCGCATATGTTGATGCTTTATGAATAGCGATCGCCCGATCTCGCAACTTTTCTCGCTCAACCGTCCGCTGCGTTCGCTGGAATTTTTTCCACCCAAAGATGACACGGGCGTGCAGGCGTTGCGGGCCACAGCGACGGCATTGAAAAAATTGGAGCCCGACTTCGTATCCGTCACCTACGGCGCAGGCGGCAGCACACGCGAACGCACCGCGCAACTCAGCGCAATGCTCCGCAGCGAGTTCGACTTCACCGTAATGCCACACCTCACCTGTGTCGGACACTCAAAAGCCGAACTGAATGAGATCGCTAATCGCCACCACGCGTCAGGCATCCGTAACATCATGGCGCTGCGAGGAGACCCGCCGAAAGGCGCGACTGAATTCAAGCCGGCGCCCGACGGCCTTAGCTATGCCAATGAGTTAGTGAATTTGCTCAAAACGCGCCACAACGACTTCTGTCTAGGCGTCGCCGGCTATCCGGAAAAGCATCCGCAGGCGCCTTCTCTTCAAGTCGATTTGGACAATCTCAAAAGAAAGGTTGATGCCGGCGCGGCCTTCGTCACCACACAGTTGTTTTTCGATAACGACGTATTTTATCGTTTCGTAGACTCCTGCCGAAAAGGCGGCGTGGCGGTACCAATCGTGCCGGGCATCATGCCACCGCTCTCCCTTAATCAAGTCCGGCGCATGACGCAGTTGAGTGGTTCGGCGATTCCCCATCGACTCACGCGACGCTTAGAAGCAGCAGGCGACGACGCTGACACCCTCGAGTTTGTCGGTATCGACTGGGCTTTGGGTCAAATTCGCGATCTGCTGGCCCACGGAGCGCCTGGTTATCATCTTTATATTTTGAACCGCGCCAAAGCCGCGCTCGCGCTCGCCGCAGGCCTGGCCTCTTGATAAAAAGAACGTGGCCCGCACTCGGCGAACCACGTTCCGAATACACCCCTGAAATTTAGCGACGCGCCGAACGCGCTTTCAACACGTAGCGGACGAGTGAAAGCAAACCTAGCGAGGCGATAAACCAGTCGCTTAGAGCGCCGCCTCCTCCTCCACCGCCAGCGGCGCTCGCAGCTGGCACTTGCGACGTCGAGCCCTGCTGCGTTGGCGTGCTCCCGCTGCTGCTTGATGACGAACTGGAGCTACTGCTTGAAGAAGAGCTCGAAGACGAACTGCTGCTCGAGGAACTTGAACTGCTGGACGAGGAGGACGAACTCGAGGAAGAAGAGCTGCTACTTGATGAACTAGTCGACGCTGCGACCCTCACCATAGCGTTGTTGCTTGAAATACTGCCACCGACGTTGGAAACCACTACGGTGTAAGTGCCCGCGCTGCTAACCGCCATGTTGGAACAAATGTAAGTCGCGTTGTTCGCACCAGAGATATCTACGCCGTCTTTTTTCCATTGATACGCGAGGTTCGCACCCGTCGCGTTCACGGTCAGCGTAAAAGCGCCCCCGAGCGCGACGTCGGTCAGGCTCTGCGGCTGAGCATTGATCACCGGCGCCGCCACGGCGTTCACGACCACGGCAGCGGGAGCGCTGATCGTGATTCCGCCTGACGCGGTGTAGATGAAAACGGTGTACGATCCTGTCTCGCTCACCCCGACGTTGGAAAAGATCAACGCCGCGCTGTTCGCACCAGGGAGCGTCATCCCGTCTTTCTTCCATTGATAGGTTAGACCCGTGCCCATCGCGGAGACAGAAAGCGTGAAGTTGTCTCCTTGCGAAACCGTCGTCAGCGCAGCCGGCTGAACCGTGATCACCGCCGGAATCACTGTTGTGCCGCCGCTGGAGCTTGAAGAACTCGACGATGATGAACTACTCGAACTGCCCGAAGATGATGAGCTGGATGAGCTTGAAGACGAACTGCTGGAACTGCTCACCACATTGACAGAGACAATAGCGCCATTGCTCGTGGCACTGCCCGCGGAATTACTTATCACGACCGTGTACGTGCCGGCGTCCGCTGTGCTGACACTTGAACGCGAGTACGTCGTCGCCGTCGCGCCTGAAATCGCAGTGCCATTCCTGAACCATTGGTAAGAGAGATTGCTGCCGGAGGCAGTCACACTGAGCGTAAAACTACCACCTGCGTTCACCGTAGCAGATTGAGGTTGTGCGGTGATCGTCGGAGCCGAAACGGTGACGGAGGGACGATACGCCGCCATGTTTGCCGCGCGACTGTTGATCACCAAAACCGTATAGGCCGCGCGAGGCTGATCGACGTCGAGACCCATCGCATAGCCATTTGTTGAAACGTTCGGGTTGCTGTAATACGGCCACCGATTCGCGGCGTACGACATGATACATCCGGTATCGCCAACGTTTGAAGTGAAACGATGCCCGTAAAAATAGCGTCCGTCGCCATCGTAGGCTCCGACCGACGAACTGGCTTCGGTTACACGATCGTGATGACAACCAAAATTGTGTCCCATTTCATGAGCCATCACCAGCGCGGAAGAGGGCGAACTATAAAGAACCACTGAATAGTGATAAGGATTACCGCTAAAATCCAAGGTGTAGGCAACGCCCCAGATACCACTGCGACTGCCGCCCACGTAAAGGACGGCTTGGTCTGCGCCCATCGCCACGCATTTGTCGTAGGCAAACAGCGCCACGGGATCGGTGATCGCTGCACGAGAAGCATTGTAACTTTCAATATGGGCCAAATCGTCGGACATGTTTGCCGTGGTGGTGTAAGCGGGCACCTGAACCGCCCCGAGGTAGTTCCATCGTACGCTCAGGCCGCTGTTTGATGCCGCTTGGTTAGCGCAAGCCACATCGGCGGCAGCACGGACGTCAATCGCCGCAGCACTCCCCGCTTCAGCCAACGCATCGGCATTATAAAAAACCAATAGATCCACCGTCGATGTCGCCGCATCCGCGTGAGACAACTCGGATTGCTGGACCGTGTCGACCACACCAGCTGAGTTCGTGAGTGCCTGCGGCTGTTCTTCAGCCGAGCAATGCATCGAATCGGGTTGTTCGCGCACGACTACTTTTTGACCCGAAATGTGGATCTCAAAAACGCTCGAACCCGGAATCGCCACAACCGCGTGCCACTGGTCATCGCGCGCCGAAGCCACCAAGAATGCGCCATTCAATTTGTTGCGGCCGGCCCATTCCGTGCGCCCGTTCACCTCCCGAAGCTCGACACGATCGAACACAAAGCGCGTGTCGGGATAAGGTGCCACCGTGATATGCTCTGCCTTGTAATCTCCCCAATTTGAAAACGCCTGCACGAGATCCGGCAAAACCTGTTGAACAGTCGCAGAGAGCTGAACCCTCGCCGCTTGGGTTGCGGCGAACTTTTCTACTGCACTTTGCTGCGGACGGGCGGCAGTCATTTTGCCGGTAGCATTTGCCTCCGACGACGCCGCTTGATGACAAAACACGTAAACTGCGCCTCCCAACGCAAGGAGGGCGATTGAAGCGAGAGTTAAACGCGTTTTGGACTTCATGGCGGCTGGTTGTTCTCCGCACCCAATTCCAAACTCGACTGCAACAATCCAAACTAACCTATGTGAACGGGGTGAGGTGTAGGGACGTAATCGACAACGCGCGTCTATATACAAGAACGTTGAGCGCAAAACGTATACAACAAGCCACTACACTCCCTTTTATACTCCGTTTTGACGGGAATTTTTCGCGTTTTTTACGAATGAAACCAGCCGGATCGTCGCGCGTCGGCGTTCAACCGTCACAAACCTTAGCGATTACTAATGGTTTGGCCAGACGTCTCAGCGGAGAGTCAAGTTAGCAAAATTTTAACGCCGAGCACGCAACAGCACGCGAACCGAACCAAGCAGCATGAGCATCGCGTAAGCGATGGAGCTCAACGAACCGCCACCAGAAGTGTTACCACTGCTGCTGGACGTAGAAGCGGTTTGCGTTAACGCCGCGGGGCTGCTGGACGAAGTGTTGCCCGTCGACGTCGAAGTGTTCACAGCGGCAGCGCTATCTAGGGTGAGCGTGGCCGAATTGCTCACGGTGACACCGACGGGATTGGAAATATCGACGCTGTAGACTTCAGCATCCGCCGGAGTCGCGCCCACGACCTGGTAGGTGGCATCGGTCGCACCTGGAATAGGCACTCCGTGTTTTTTCCACTGATAAGCCACCACCGCGCCCTTAGCGACTACGCTAAATGACGTCGTTCCGCCGGGTGCGACAGCCGCAGACTTAGGTTGAGCGGTGATCACGGGCGCCTTCAGTTCCCGCGTATTCGTCACGTCTGCCACCTTCTGCGTCAGAACAAGAGCATTGTTCGCCGCTTTGGTATCCGTCTTCTCCACTCCGGTGGGAACTCCGTTGTAGGTCACAGACGGATTGCTGAAATAGGAAAGCCTAGTTCCTCCTGTGACGTACGACATGATGGTTCCGTACTCGTTGGCGCCATAACTGAATTTGTGGCCGTAGCACCATTTGCCGTCGTCATCTGTTGCTCCATCGCTGTGCGATCGGTCATGCATGCACCCGAAATTGTGAGCCAATTCGTGAGCAACCGTTGCAAAACCGGTGGCTCCACCCCACCTCCAGGCAACCACCGCACGGGCTGCGCCAGTCGGGATCGTGCTCGGGCCGACATAATTCTTATCGTTGATCCAATCCGGCACCCATGCGAGCCCTACGGTGGCAGTACTCCCTTTGATATCTCCGGAACGAGGACTCGAAATATAGAGAACCGCTTGATCAGCTCCATGCAGCTCACATTTCGCATTAACAAAGTCGCGCTGCGTATTGTCAGGAATGGCGTCGATCGAATCCGAAATCCCGCTCGTGATCCTATCCAAGTCACCGCTCATGCTCGACGGAGCCGAGTAAGCGGGAATCGGGTAAGCAGCCACAAAGCGCCAGCGTAAATTGGAAACCGCGCTATTTCCCAACGCGGCATTCGCTGCTTCGATGTAACCTTTCACACTCGAAACGAAGGACGCTTCGGAACCTGCATCGGCCAGCGTCCCCGCGTCGTAGAAGAAGACGACGTCGACGTAATTGATCTGCCCCTTTTGCTGCCGGTCAGCGCCAGATGTCGGCTCGGAATTCGTGCCGACGGCGTCGGCATCGGCCACTGCAGCGTCGCTTGTCGCAATACGTTGGTTGCCGCAGGTTCCGTTCCCAGTCACTTGGAGAACGCGCACCGCATCACCGGCGATATGCACTTCGAAGCTGTCGGCGGTGGGCAGATCCAGTACAATGTGAACTTCGTTCGCCGTCGACACCATGACGAGAAATGCACCTGTCAGTTTGTTGCGGCCGTTCCAGATCGTTCGCCCATCTTCTTCACGGCACGCCACCTGTTCGAATTCCACGGGGGTATCAGGATACGGCGCTATAACCATTTTCTCCGGGATAAATTTGCGCCAGTCTGCAATACCACCCCTTATGGTCGGAAAGACCTCCTGCACCGACGAAGAAAATTCCTCCGATGAGTTCGTGGCCGAGGCCAGATTAGCAGCTGCCCTATTTCCCATTCGCGACGGGTCGGTCGCGCTTACACCGATTGCGTCCGACACGGGTGAAGCTGTCTCTGTACGCGCGGGAGACGCGCAACGCATACGCGCCTTTTTCGTTTGGGTAACCGTCAGGCCGAAAATCGCCAAGCTCACCATCGCAGCGATGAGTATGAGTTGACGGGTTTTCATGGAATTCTGGCCTGCGAATTCCCCGGCGGATGGTTCCGATCGTCCGATTGGGAGGCCTCGCTAGACAGGAATATCCAGTAAAATCCACGCTTACTGTTTCAAACTTAATTCGCAATTTACTTACAAATGACTCATTTCCCCGACCCTACGCTCAGGGAAACCCCTACAGAGCTGAGGTGGTCAGCCCAGACCTAACCCGGCAGGGCAGCGTGCGCCGCGGAAACCACGGTGTATTTCTCCGCCCATTTCTTCAGTCCCTTTTGCTCTTCCTCAGTGAGTGGGCGCACGACTTTGGCGGGCGCACCCAAAACCATCGAGCCAGACGGAATGACAGTGCGCGGAGTCACCACCGCGCCAGCGCCGACAATGCTGCGGGCGCCGACTTTGGCTCCATCGAGCACCGTCGCGCCCATCCCGATCAAACATTCGTCTTCAATGGTACAAGCATGGATGATCGCCGCGTGGCCAACGGTTACCCACTTTCCGATGATTGCGTCCATATCGTCGGCCAAGTGAACGACGCAGTTGTCCTGGATATTGCTGCCCTCGCCCACCACGATTCGGGCAATATCACCGCGCAGTACGGCACCGTAAAACACGCTGCTCTTCGGTCCCAGCGTGACATCGCCGACGACAGTCGCATTGGCGGCGATCCAGTTGGCCTGCGCGATGTCAGGTTTCTTACCTAAATGTGCGGCGAGACGTTCTTGAACGGTCATGACTTGGTTCTCGCCGGGCGGTTTCAATTTCGCAAGCTCAGCGCGATTCCAGCGCTCTGAATCTTTCTGTTATATGGAAACGTTAACGCACGTATTTCGCGGCCTTTTGGGCATCGCAGTCTTTCTTGGCATTGCCGTCGCCGTGAGTGAAAACCGCCGGGCCATCAACTGGCGGCTCATCGTCATGGGATTGCTGCTGCAATTCGTGTTTGCCGGACTAGTCCTACACGTTGGTTTCGTACGCAGCGCGGTGGAGATCGTTGGTTCAGGTTTCGTCAAGCTGCTCGACTTCACGACAGAGGGCACGAAGTTCGTCTTCGGCTCACTGCTCGACCGGGAAAAACATGGCGTGATCTTCGGTTTGGCGATTCTGCCAACGGTCATCTTTTTCTCCGCCTTTACGTCGATGCTCTACTACTTGGGCATCTTACAGAAGGTTGTGTGGGCATTCGCCTGGATCATGTCGAAGACGATGAAACTTTCAGGCGCCGAAACGCTTTCGGCTTCGGCAAATATTTTTCTGGGTCAAACCGAGGCGCCGCTGCTCATCAAACCTTATCTGCCCGCCATGACGCGCTCGGAACTTCTATGCGTGATGGTCGGGGGAATGGCCACGATCGCGGGCGGCGTCATGCTCGTCTATATCAACATGCTGGGGGGAACCGATCCTCAGCAACAAATCACTTTCGCCACGCACTTGATCACAAAATCCGTGATCTCCGCGCCGGCTGCGTTGATGATCGCAAAAATCATCCTGCCACAAACGGAACCCGTGAGCCGCGATCTGGAAATCACCAAGGAGAAAGTCGGTTCCAACCTCCTCGACGCCATCTGCGTCGGCACAAGTGATGGCCTGCGCCTCGCAGTGAACATCGGCGGCATGCTGATCGTGTTCACCGCGCTCGTCGCGCTCGGCAACTATCTTCTCAGCGGCTGCATCGGCGCGCCCACCGGGCTTAACCAGTGGATAGAGTCCGTCACCGGTGGCACCTTCAAAACTTTCTCGTTGGAGTTCATCCTTGGCATCATCTTCGCCCCTGTCGCGTGGCTCATGGGCGTCGACTCGCAACACTTGATGGTGTCAGGACAACTGCTCGGCACACGCACCGTGTTGAACGAGTTTGTTGCCTACATCCAACTCACTGATGTCAAAGCTGCGGGTAAACTCACTGACCCGCGTTCGCTGATGATCCTGACGTACGCGTTGTGCGGCTTCGCCAATATCGTTTCCATTGGAATTCAGGTCGGCGGCATCGGCGCACTCGCTCCTTCACAACGCAGCAATCTCGCGAGCCTCGGCATCAAAGCCCTCATTGGTGGAAGCCTGGCGTGTTTCATCCCAGCCTGCGTCGCCGCGATGATGTCTTAAAAGGAAGCGGGCGGTCGACGCTTATTAACTTGCTGACGATACTATCCGCATCGGCCAGAAATCTGCTCGGCCTGAGCGCTTACTTTTTTCTCCAAGCACCGCTTTCGTCCTGAATCCATTCACCGGCCGAAGCGCGCTGCGCAATCTGCTTGGCACGGACTCTACCGACTTGATCGGCAGAAGTGCCTGTCTGCTTCGCCAGCGCGGCATAAACGACTTCTCGGTCGCTATTCTCCGCCGAGATGACAGCAGCGTCGGCACCCGCTCCCCGTGCTTCGAGAAGCCCGCGGTTGTTTTCACCAACGACTCCTTTGGCTTTCATCCCGTCCACTTGGGAGAGACGCTGCGCCATCCGCGTTTTAACGGCGCCAAGGTCCTCGGCCCTAACAGCAGCAACGAAACCAAACGCCAGAAGGAAGAAAAATGTACTGAAAAGGATTTTTTTCATGGAGTAGCCCTCAGGGTTTTGTGGGAGTTGAAAGTGACGCCGATTTCTGATCGAGGTCACCGAAGAAATCGTTGAGCGCCTTGTCGACCTTCACGTTGACGTCGACGGTGATGTGCGCCTCGACAGGCTGGAGCTTAACGTTGATGCAGCCACTGAGAAGCGCGACGCATCCGAGAAGGTAAAGGCAACGTTGCATGGTCGGATAATCTCAAAGCAGTGCGTTCTGGCAAGAGTTCATAAGCCACTGAATGCGCTCCTCCGACAAAGGGATGCGACGACGGTTTCCCAAAGAGTTTTCACTGAGCGCTGATCGAAAAGTTCTGCGTCATTCCCACTTTTAAAACTTGGTTCAAAGGCCCGGCGACGTTCACGTCAAACGTCACCTCCTTGACCGAAGTCCCCGACTCGGTCGGACGCGCGACAAACTGCACCGTCGCCGAACGGCCACGCTCGTCACCGTTGGGCGTCAGGTTCACGTGCAAAGAACTCACCATGAGTTCCGATTTTCCAAGCTCCACGTTTTGCAGATCTTTGTAGGCGGGGTTTTCGACTCTCGTCCAGCGGGCGAGCGGCCCCATCCATTTAGGTAACAGATCGATGAACTGCGGCACGCGTCCCGTCATCAAGCCCAGGGCGGGCGCCAACCGCAGAGTTGTCGGTTCGTCGTTGTGCAATTCCAGATGGCCGACTCCGACCTGAAAATCTGTCGCTGCGCTCCACTTCGCTCGCACCTCGCCGTCGATTCGGCCTCGGGCATCCGCGAGTCCAGCCGCTGGCACGAGCAAAACAATATCCTGCAAGCCCACGCGGTTGATGTGCAGATTAAGGTCGATAGCGAACGGTTGCAGCGGCACCTCAGCGGGATCGACAACGATTTCGCCGCCGGCGATTTCAATACGCATCTCTTCGATCTCCAGAGTTCGCCGCTCGGTCAGATTTCCCTTCATCGAAAAGGCGCGCGCCCCGAATCGTGGATGGGCAATCGTCCGCACCGACACTTCCAACGGCGACACGCTCACGAGGCTCTGCGCAGCGATATCGATCGCAAATTCACCTTTCACTTCGATGCCATCGATCGTCCAGCCTTGCGTGGCATGGGTGAGCATGCCTCCGCGCCATTGCAATTTTAACCTGCCCGAAGCTTGGCCCTGTCGCAAGGTTCCCTCACCTGAAATCAAAAAATCCCCGCCCGCTGCCGCGCCCGAAATTATGCCGCTCAAGCGCGGTGCAACCAGTGCGAGCCACGCGGCGGCATCGATCCAGCCATTCTCAATCCGCCACCAACCATCCCCAGTAAATAGATCGATCTGCCCACTCACATACAGCCGCGTACTCTGACTTTCGATGCTCCAGCTAAACGCCTGCAATCGCTTCGTGTCGCCGCTCGCGTCGGTCGGTTGCGAGGCAAGCGCTAGTCTCCAAGGCAGCGTGAATTCCGGAGTGCGGTTGAACAGCTTCAGTTCGCCTTTTATCTCGCCCTGCAGCTTCGGCGTGCCGTTTGGCGTCGCCGCGTGGCAAAACGCCACGAGCACACCGAAAAAAGCGAAGATCGTCAAAAAGCGCACGACCTCCTGTGACAACGTAAGACGCCCCTGCGTTCAACGCTCAAGTGCGTCCTTTCTTGCGGATCAAATCAGAAGCGGGGAACCTCACCACCTCCTAGCTCGCTTTTTCCCATGAGCGCGGCCATTTAAACGTCAGCACAGCCATGCGACTTCAGCACACGGGAAAACGTCTTCTCTTAGTACTCGGGATCGCCTTATCTCTGGGGTTCATCATAAATGTTCCCGAATCACCAGAGGTTCGAAGAGAGCGCGAGGAGCGGGAAAGTCGCTGGAGAAACGCCTTGAACGAGCACTACGATTTGAGCGCTCTGAAAAATTTTCTTCGCGAGGCTATTGCCGAACGCAAAATCTTCGACGGCGTGGACCTCACACGGTCGCACTTGGCGGAACAATGGACGGTAGCTGGGCAAATGGCCACTTGCGGCGATTGGCGGCTCGAACTCGTCGATCCAAGAGCTAGCAACTTTCAGCTGCGATGGGACTACGACTACACACCGCCCAACGCAGAAAAAAATGGTGTGTCGATGTACATCGCACTTTCGGGCGAACGTCTGGCCCGCGCTCGCTTCCACCTCATTGCGATGCGCAAAGGCGAAGATGAGCTCGTCATTCTCACCCCTTGAGCCCTCGTCGCCGCCCTTTCTCGTTCTTAGGCTTAATCCCCACTTCGTCACTCAACAACCATGCGCAAGATACCTCTCCCCGCCATTATCTGTGTGATTCTCTTCGCCGGCCTTGTCGCATGTCTGACGTGGTCCGCATTTCACCTGCCAGCGAGGGTGGCGAGCCATTTTGATGCGCGAGGCAACCCTAATGGTTGGAGCGATCTAAAATCCTTCCTGCAATTCATGGCCATCCTCGGCTTAGCGTTCCCCGTCGTCGTGCCCGCCATCTGCTACGGCAGCCGCTTTCTTCCCGACGAGCTCCAAAACCTTCCGAACCGAGATCACTGGCTCGCCCCTGAACGGCGCCAGGAAACAATGAGCTATGTTTTTAGGCACTCGTTGTGGTTCGCCGCGCTCGCGCTTTCTTTCGTACTCGGGATCCAGCTGCTCGTCATCTACGCTAACACATCCACACCCGCTCGCATTCCACGCGCAGGGATCATCGGACTCACCAGTCTCTTTGTGTCAGGCGTCATCGCTTGGGTCGTCAGCCTCTTTATGCATTTTTACCGCATCTCTCCGTCTCACCGAACCACCGTTTCGGGGTCATAATCTCGCGGCTGAAAACGAACCACCATTCCTAATTTATGCCACGTTACGTTGCCTTCCTGCGGGGTGTCAGCCCCATGAACGCGAAGATGCCCGAACTAAAACGTTGTTTTGAAGCCGCCGGCTTCACCGATGTGAAAACGCTGCTTTCCAGCGGCAACGTCATTTTCTCTACAGCGCTCAAATCCACCGCCGAAATCGAAAGCAAGGCGGAAGCAGCGATGACCAAAAAGTTGGGCCGGTCTTTCTACACGATCGTGCGGTCTACTGAAGCCCTCCAAAAACTGATCGAAGCCGATCCTTTTGCCACCTTCAAATTACCAAACGAAGCCAAACGAGTGATCACGTTTCTGCGCGAAGCTAAAAAGCTGGCGCAAAAACTGCCGATCGAACTGGATGGCGCGCAGATCCTCACTCAGAAGGGAACGGAGATTTTCACCGCCTACGTGCCCAACGCGAATGGCCCCGTTTTCATGACTTTGCTCGAAAAGACGTTCGGGAAAGACATCACCACGCGAACCTGGGACACCGTTAGAAAATGTGCGGCGGCGTAATGGACGGGAAGACTAGCCACTGATCTCGGCCTCGTCGTACCCGAGGGCACGAACGGCTTCTCGGATCTTTTCAGTGTCGGCCCCGTCGTGCTCGATCAAGATTTCTCCGTCGCCGACGTTCATTTCGACGGATTCGACGCCGCGCACTGCTTCGATTGCTTTTTCAATGTGTGCATTGGCCGCAGTCGCGCCGAGGCCTTTGAGCCGAAGAATGGTCGTTTGCATCGGTCAATCTACTCAGCGAACGAGCGCGGCTCCATGGGAGAAAGCGCGGTACAGCAATGCAGTCATCTTAGATGGAGGCTGCCCCACGGCAGCACCCCTAGCTGGGAATCGAAGATCAAGCGCGCCGCAAAAGCGGTGACGCTCGACAAAGAATAAGCCGCCTAGACCGGCACCGACGGCAGACTCCAGATTTGCTCCGCGTATTCGCGAATCGTGCGGTCGCTCGAGAACTTGCCCATGCGCGCCGTGTTAAGAATCGCTTTTTTGGCCCATTCCGACGGTTGGCGGTAGACCGCATCGACACGCGACTGACAATCCACGTACGCACGGAAGTCCGCGAGGACCATGAACGGGTCGCCGCCACCAAGCAGGCTCTGGTGAACAAGATTAAAGGCGTTATGCTCGTGGGGCGTGAAAAAGTTCGATCCAAGCCAATCAACAACGGCGCGGAGCTCCTCGTCGCCATGATAAAAATCCCAGGGGTTGTAGCCCTTCGAGCGCAGCGCTTCCACTTCTTCCACGGTCATGCCGAAGATGAAGATGTTTTCGTCGCCGACCTCTTCTTTGATCTCAACGTTCGCGCCATCAAGCGTGCCGATCGTCAGCGCGCCGTTGAGCGCGAGCTTCATATTGCCGGTGCCCGAAGCTTCTTTGCCGGCCGTGGAAATCTGCTCCGACAAATCGGCGGCGGGAATGATCTTTTCGGCTAGCGATACGCGATAGTTCGGCAAAAACGCCACCTTCAGTTTGCCGCGAATACGTTCGTCCGTGTTGATCCGCTGACCAATCACATTGATGGCGCGAATAATGTTTTTCGCGAGATCGTAGCCCGGCGCGGCCTTGGCGGCGAAAACGAACACGCGCGGAACGATGTCGAGCGAAGGGTTCTGCAACAGCCGACGATAAAGGGCGAGGATGTGAAGCAGATTGAGGTGCTGGCGCTTGTACTCGTGCAGTCGCTTGATCTGCACGTCGAAGAGCGCGTCCGGCGAAACGTCGATGCCGCACTCGGCTTTGATCACCGCGGCGAGGTCGACCTTATTGGCGCGTTTGACGGCCATGAAGTCTTTCTGGAACCCAGCTTTATCGGCAAATTTCTCCAACTCGCGCAGCCGGTCGAGATCGCTCGCCCATTCGGTGTGGCCGAGGGTTTTGGTGAGTAAATCCGAGAGACGGGGGTTGCACGCAAGCAGCCAGCGACGTGGCGTGATGCCGTTGGTTTTGTTCTGGAATTTGCCCGGATAAAGCGCGTCGAATTCGGGGAACAGGTGCTTTTTGAGCAAATCGGTGTGCAACGCCGCGACGCCGTTCACCGCGTGCGAGCCGGCGACCGAGAGATTGGCCATCCGCACGGATTTCTCACCGTGCTCGTCGATGAGCGAGCAGGCGCGCTTCTTGTTGTCGTCGCCCGGCCACTTAAGCTCCACCGCCTGCATGAGACGGCTGTTGATGTCGTAAATGATCTGTAGGTGCCGCGGCAATACACGACTAAAGAGCGGCACGCCCCAGCGCTCGAGCGCTTCTGGGAGCAGCGTGTGGTTCGTGTAACCGAACGTTTTTGTAACGATATTCCACGCACGATCCCACGGCAGGTTTTCCTCGTCGAGGAGGATGCGCATGAGTTCCGGCACCGCGACGGCCGGGTGCGTGTCGTTGAGCTGAATCGCGACCTTGGCAGGGAAATTTTCCCAGCTGTTGCCGCCGTCGCCGAGCTGGCGCAGGTGCCGCCGAATGATGTCGCGGAGCGAGCACGCCACAAAGAAGTACTGCTGGACGAGGCGCAGCTCTTTGCCGTTCTCGGTTTTGTCGTTCGGATAAAGTACCTTTGAAATGGTTTCGCCCATCGCCTTCTCGCGCACCGCTTCCATGTAGCCGCCGGAGTTGAAGGCCTGCAGGTCGAACTCTTCGGTCGAACGCGAACGCCAGAGACGCAGCAGGTTCACCGTTTTGGTGCCATAACCAGCGATCGGAATGTCGTACGGCACGCCCATGATCGTCTTGGCGTTGACCCATTTCGGGCGATAGTTGCCGCGGTCGTCGAAGACGTTTTCAACATTGCCGTAGACCTGAACTTTTTGCGCGTACTCGGGACGCATCACTTCCCACGGCGTGCCGAACAACATCCAGCTGTCCGGATGTTCGACCTGATGGCCGTTGACGAATTCCTGTTTGAAAAGGCCGAACTCGTAGTGAATGCCGTAGCCGATCGCCGGATAATCCAGCGTGGCGAGCGAATCGAGAAAACACGCTGCGAGACGGCCGAGGCCGCCGTTGCCGAGGCCCATGTCGACTTCTTGCTCGCGCACTTTTTCAAAATCAACGCCGAGATCGCGCAGCGCATTCGCCGCCGCGGTCACGAGGCCGGTATTGTAGAGATTGTTCTCCATCAAACGGCCCATGAGGTACTCGAGCGAGAGATAGTAGAGACGGCGAACGTTCTGATCGTTGTGCACGCCTTGCGTGACGATCAGGCGGGCCAAAACGTGTTCGCGGACGGCCAGCGCGGTGGAAATCCACCAATCGCGGATGCCCGCCGTGTGAGTGTCGCGCGCCAGCGTGTAAGTTAAGTGGCGCAAAATCGATTGCTTAAACTTGCCGTTGTCAGCCCCGAGGGCGATGGCCCCTTCCGCACCGGAAGGAGTCGAAGAACGCGACGCACTTTTCTTGGATTTTGTGGGAGCGGCCATGCAGAAGTTTGAAGTTAAAACCAGAAACTATGCCAAAGACAATGAGATGACACTGAGATTTTTACGCCAAATGCGGGAGCACGGCGGTTACAGTTTCGTCACATTAACGTTATTTCTGAAATCGGCGGGCCAGCTCGCTATGGCTAAACTCGATCTGCGTCGGCCGCCCAAACGGGCTCGTCAACGGCGACCGACAAGCGAACAGCTGCGTCAAAACGCCCTGCAACTCGACGGCGTTGGCGTGTTCGGGCAAGCGGATCGCCTTCGCGACGGCTATGCGCGCCAGTTCCTCGCGAGCGACGTTCACATCCTTTTCCTGCAGGCGGCCGTCACGCAATGCTCCCAACAAATCGCGCACAAATGGTTCGGCATCGGCCGGCTCCATCCACGAAGGCACACCTTCAATCCGGAAAAAATTGCGCCCGAACTCGACGATTTCAAAGCCGTGCGAATTGAAAAATCCCAGCCGATCCAATAGCAATGCGGTGGCGATCGCATCTAGTTCGATCGGCAGCGGTAACAACAACCGTTGGCTAGGTACATTCCCGGCACGGAACTGCGATTGAAGTCGCTCGAACCAAATGCGTTCGTGAGCCGCTCGCCGGTCCAAGAGCACGAGGCCGGCAGGCGTTTCGAACAACGCGTACGCACCATGCGCCAGCCCCAGAAAACGCCAAGCACTCGTCACGTTGCGCGGGGGCGCCGAGACCGGCGCCGCAACCGCAGAAAACGGCTCTATTTTGGGCGTGGCAAGCGGTATAGTATTCGTCTGAGCCGTCGAGACAAGCTGCTGCGCGGTCGTCGCAATGACCGCTGCAGTTGGGCGATTCAGAAGAGGGGTCGATACGGCGATGAACGCTACCGCCGCTGGAGCCGCCGGTGACGGTACGATCGTCGAAGCGACGCCAATCGGGACTGCGGCGGGCGCCACGGTCTGACCAAACTCTCTGATCCGCGCCAAAACCGCACGAATCACGAACGAACGCACCGCCGCTTCGCTCCGAAAACGCACCTCGCGCTTCGCCGGATGCACGTTCACGTCAACCGCCGCCGGATCGATGTCGAAGAAGACGAAAGCGACCGGATAGCGCCCCTTCGGCAGCGACTCGTGAAAGCTTTCGATGAGTGCATAGTTGAGAGTTCGGCTATCGACCGGGCGCTGGTTCACGAAGCAGATCATCTCGTGGCGCGTCGCTCGACCGACTCCAGGCCGGCCGACAAGCCCGCGCAGTCTCATTCCCGGTTCGTCAGCCTCAAGAGTCAGCAAACCTTCGGCCGTTTGCTTCCCAAAAATACCCGCGATGCGCTCCTCGAGCGTCGCGCACTGCGGCGAGCGGAAAATGGCCCGCCCATCTTCGATCAAAGTGAACGCCACCTGCGGAAAGGCCAACGCGTAGAGTCGCACGCCGTGGATGATGTGCGCGGCCTCGGTCGTGTCGGTCTTGAGAAACTTACGGCGAGCCGGCACCGAGTTGAAAAGATGCGCCACTTCGATGCGCGTGCCCGTCGGGCGGCCGCAATCGCGTACGTGCACCATTTTGCCGCCGTTTACGAGCACTTCGGTTCCGACATCGGACGTTTCTTCGCGCGTCTGTAGTGTGAAATGCGATACGCTGGCGATCGAGGGCAACGCCTCGCCGCGAAAACCAAAAGTCGCGAGGCGATTAAGGTCGTCGGCTTCGGCGATTTTGCTCGTGGCGTGCCGCTCCAGCGCGAGCAGCGCGTCGTCTCGCGACATCCCGCAGCCGTTATCCTCGATGCGCATGTAGGCGCGTCCGCCATGGCGAAATTCCACTTCGATCCGCGTGGCCCCGGCGTCGAGAGCGTTCTCGACGAGTTCTTTCACGACCGCGGCCGGGCGCTCAATCACCTCGCCGGCGGCGATTTGATTGGCAACACGATCGGAGAGGACGCGAACTTTGGCCATGAACGGCGCGATCATCGCAATTCTCCGCCCGGACGGAAGCGCGGATTTTCGACAATCGCGGAGAGACTATTTGCGCTCCGGCGGCAGCAATTGGCCGACGTACGGCATCGCACGAAACGGCCGCAAGATGAAGCTTCCCAGCGGCAGTGGGTCGTGCGGGCCATCTTTCGACTCCGGCAGGCGCGCCATTTTCCACGCGAGGACGATTGCCATCACAAAAACCGCGCCCATCATGACACCAAACGCTGTGACGTTCATCGTGGGCAAACCGTCCGGACCTGTGCGCTTCAAAAGATAACCCCACGCCAGCGCGGAAACGCCTCCGCCCAAAGCCAAGCCCACGGCTTGCAGCGTCACCATCAGAGTCCGCGATGCTGCCGGCGTGATTTTGGCTACGTAATTGAGGTTCGCCGCGATGCAAGCCGCCGAGGCGCCCCCAAGGAGCAGGTAAACACCGCACAACGCCCAAAGCTGCACCTGCCCGTGCCAGAGCGCCCAGCCCCAGTAGCTCGCCACGACAACATGCGCCAGTGCCGACGCCACCAAATACGGCCGTGCGCCGTGGCGATCGAGTCGCGTTTGCATCAAGCCCGCCGCGAGAATCGCGCCACCGTAGCGGCAAATTTCCAGCACCATGATTCTGCCCTCCGTGAGATGCGGGACCGCTTTCAAATAATAGGCAGAAAACGGAGGCACCGGCGTCATCAAGCCCGCGAACAAAATTGAAAGCATCACGTATTCACGAAACAACGACGGCTGCGAAACATACTCCCCCATCGAGCGCAAAAGCTGCCGCACGCTCACCGGAGCGGGCTTTTCGCTGTCCGGCATTTTCCGCAAATACCAAACCGCCGCCACAGAACCAATGAGCGCGAAACCGTAAGCCGACATGAGCGCTTCGCGCGTCGGCATCACCCAAAACAACAACGTACAAACGACCAGCGTGAACACACCGCCCACGGCAGCCACGTACTGATCCGCGGCAAAATAGCGGCCGCACTTTTCCGGTGTGAGCAAAGTCATGATCCACGGCGCGAACGCCGCTTGTCCGAGTGCACGCAGAAGGCAGAAACAAAAAACGCAGACCACCATGGCGGTCACGCGCCAGCCTCCTCCACCGCCGTTGGCCGGCGCCATCCAAGCAAGCAGAATGGGCAATGCGACAAACAGCGTCCGCGTTCCCCACCCCGACAACATCACTCGCCGATAGCCAAAACGCGGGAAAAACACCGTCGAAACGATCTGCAGCGCCATCAGCAAAAACACGAACGAATAAGCCGTGCCTACCTGTGACGACGAGCCGCCGAGCCACTGGATGAACAGCACCATCGGCGTGCTGATCACGACCTGCCACGTAAACGCGTTGTAGAAACCAAACACCAGCCCGTCGCGATACGGATGCAGGATTGAATCTGACTTCTTGGTCGGGAAAAGTCGCGGGAGCATCCGTCAGGCGCTGGCAAATCGGAACGCGTCAGCTCGCATCAGCCTGCCGATTCAAGGAGGCCCCGATAAAAAAACAGATCGCGACAACCACCAGCGGAGCCAGCATCGGCACGAGCGCATGCCAAAATCCTGGATTTCCTTTAGCCTTGAGATAGCTCGACAACAAGTAGGCTTGGAACCCTGCGGCACACAGAAAAAAGACCGCCATGGTCAGGCACCACCTGGCCGGGGCTTGAAAAGCCTTCCAAAAGGCGAAACCGCCCAAAGCCGCCCAGACGAGCGTATCGACCGGCGAGGTCGTGACGGAGAATCGCCGAACAATTTCAAAGGCATAAGCGATCGCTCCGATCGCGAGAACAACGCGCGTTTTATTCATCAGCTAGAAGTTTTTTCCACCGAGCGAACTGCTTTTTCGTCTGTGCTTTGCCGGGCATTCCAGTGCCGGTGCGTTTCGCCGTGGCGTGTTCGAGGTTGAAAACGTTGACCCAGTCCGCGCCGAAGGCTTGGTGCACTGACTGCACTTCTTCGAGCGGAAGGTTGTCGAGTTTCACCGAAAGTTTCTCGGCAATTTTCACGACGGCGCCGACCGCGTGATGCGCTTCGCGGAACGGCACGCCTTTATTCACGAGATAGTCGGCAAGATCCGTCGCGAGCAGCGCAGGATCGCTGACCGCTTCGACACACCGGCTGCGATTCACAGTCAGCCCGGAAATCGTCCCGGCCAGCACGTCGGCACACATCGCCACTTGATCGAAGCTGTCGAAGACCGGTGGTTTATCCTCCTGCAGATCGCGGTTATACGTGAGCGGCAGTCCTTTCGCGAGCGTTAGGAGCGTGTGAAGGTTCCCCTGCAGCCGGGCGGATTTGCCGCGTAGCAATTCGCAGGAGTCGGGATTTTTCTTCTGCGGCATCAAACTCGAGCCGGTGCAAAAAGCGTCGGGCAGTTCCACGAATTTAAATTCCGAACTCATCCACAGAATCAAATCTTCAGCGATACGCGACATGTGAACGCCGAAGAGCGCGCAGGCGCTCGCGAACTCGATGAACACGTCGCGATCAGCCACGGCGTCCATGGAGTTCTGCGTCACTTGCGGACGGCCTTTGGCATCGACGAATCCGAGCAGGGTTGCGGCGTACTCGCGGTCGATCGGCAGTGTCGTGCCGGCGATCGCGCCCGAGCCAAGCGGGCACCAGTTGGCGCGCGCGGCGACTTCGCCGAAGCGAGCACGGTCGCGCTGCAACATCTCCAAATAGGCAAAAAGGTGATGCGCGAGATAAACGGGCTGGGCGCGCTGCAAATGCGTGTAGCCAGGCACCATCACGTCGGAGTTCGCTTCGGCTACTCTCAAGATCGCGCGTTGGGCAGCGAGAATTTTTTCGTCGAGCACCTTGCAGGCGTTTTTGAAAAACAGGCGCATGTCGGTGGCGACTTGGTCGTTTCGACTGCGGGCCGTGTGCAAGCGCGCGGCGGCGGGAACACGTTTCGTCAACGCCTGCTCGATGTTCATGTGAACGTCCTCGAGCTTGGTGTCCCAGGTAAAACTGCCTGCTTCGATTTCCGCGAGAATGGCGTCGAGCCCGGCGTGGATCGCATCGCACTCCTTCGCCGTAATGATGCCGACGTGGGCCAGCATGGCGGCGTGAGCCTTGCTGCCTTGAATATCGAAAGGCGCCAGGCGTTGGTCGAACGAAACCGACTCGCTGAAGGCGAGCATCAAATCGGCGGGGCCGGCGGAGAAACGTCCGCCCCAGGTCGCTTGAGAGGGTTTAGCCATGCCGCATAAATGACCGAGCACCGCCCGCTTGGGCAACGCGAAATAACGTCTTTTCGCGGCTAAATTTCCAGCTGGCAGCCGTTCCGGCGATCCGCACAGTCAGAGCGCAAATGCGTGCGTTGCGTTGGTTACCGCTGTTTTTGTTAGCGCTTTTTCTGGCCCGCACAGGGCTGGCGGAGAACACGCCCGTCTACACGACCGTCAGCGTAGAAACATCTTCGACATCAATCTACATCGGCAAAGTCACGCTCATCGTCGGCAAACTCACGCGCAAAGACGGTATTCTCGCCGGCGACTACACGGCCAAGGTGTTTCCTTATTGGTTCATGGGCGAGCACGGGTCATTTCGCATGAAAGTGTCCGATGATGATTTCGCACGCGTGGCAAAAGGCGAGACGGTCGAATTCACGGGCGAAGCCGAGAACACCGACAAAGAGGTCCGCAAAATCACCGGACGCGCCACGCCGACCGACGCCACGCACGGAAAGTTCAAAGTCCGCATTTTCGTGACCCAAAAAATCCAGCTGATCTTCAACAGCACGTACGCCTTGGCGGAATAAGGTTACTCACCGCCATGTGAGGTACGTTAATCGACATCCGTGCGCGGGTGAAACAACGCGTCGGGCAAGTCGACGTCGAGGTCGACTTTGTCGCAGGTGATAATCGTGTCCACGCCTCCGCGGTGATACTGCACGCGGAACGGCAGGACAAGCGTGTCGACAGCTCGGTAATCGCTGTACTCGATTTTCAAGGCTTGAAAGCCGGCGGTCGGATTTTCCTGCATGTCCAAGCTGAGCAGACGGGCGTTCTCCCTGTCGAATGAGAACACCCCGGACAAACCATTTGCCGTACGCAATCCCACGTTCACCACCTCGCGGTCGCCGACCTTGCCGACGCCCACCTTCGTGCGCAGCGGAAAACGTTCACGAAGGAACGGATCGCATCCTAACCAGGATAAAGAGAACAAGTCGTTTATCTCCGCTTCTTTCAACACGTGGTAGCCGAGGATTTCGCTGTTTTCCCACCCGGCCGATCCGTCATAACCGCACACGGTTCGGCCCACGCCAGCACTCTCCTTCTCAACAAGCACGTAGCCCGGCTTGCGACGATACACCTTCAACTTCGTCTCCGACCCGGTCGAGGGGGAAAATAGATTCGCGTACGCCACCGAGGAACGCCCTTCCGTTTGCTTCCCATAACCCTCGCTCAAGCTCCGTTTCAACAATTCGTCGATTTCAGTCTGATCGGCAAGAAATACCTCAGGTGGTGAAAACGACGAAATTGTGCCGGTCACCATTAGTTCGGTACTCACAATCCGATACACAATTCTCGCCCCCTGCGGCTCCGTGACCGTGATTTCCTTCGGCATCAACACACGCGAGATATTCGCGTAGTCGGAATAGCGAAAAACCGTGTCCTGCATCGAAAACACCTTCCGCTCCACTTGAACAAGGAAGCCGCTCCGCACATCAAAATACCAGCGTTCCTCCAGGCCTTGCGTCGAGGTCAGCGCGACGCCTTGGCAAACTTGCCCTTGGATGAGCTTTTCGCCTAACAACCGCCGTTTGGGAAAGACCTGATCGAGTCGTGAAGAAAGCAGACACTGCGAATGCCAATAGGGAATTCCTGGATTATCCGTCTTCAGGATCGCTCCCCAAAGCCCGTCCTTTTGCCATTTCGTCGCGCCGTCGAAGCCACCGCAAAGGGCGGCTTCAGCTCCAACTAATTCGTACCGGTAGCGTCCACCGCTTCCTTCGTAGGTGCTGATGAAATTCGTGCCGCGCCCGTCATTGATCGAAACGATGTTGTGCACGCCTCTCAAAAGCGCGAGCCGCTCGCTTCCGCCCTGAATTTTAATCCAACGCTCGAGAATTCGCCGGACCTGCAGGTCCTCGTTCGCCTTCCGCTCGTCCGCGCGCAACTTCAAGTCTACCTGCTGCGAGAGCGGCGTCGTTGCTTCCAAGCTTTTCGAAAGTTTCTCGATCGCCGTCTGCGTGCCGTCCCGCTTTGTGGTTGCGCAGCCTACCGTGATAAAAAGCAGCGCCACCAGTCCCGCGAACATGGTCCCTGGTCGGGCGCTAACGTATTTACTTTTAAGCCGAGTGGAAAAATTCATCTCGACGCCTCCTGGGAGCGTGAACTCGCGGTTTGGTTGATAAGCCACTGTTCGGCTGCTTCGCGGACGACGTCCCGACCGGCTGCGCAATCTGCCCGCTGCAGAGAAACCAACTCGTCGGGCTTCACGCCGTTTCCTTCGATCAAGAGGCCCTTTGGTGTCTTGATGTCGGCAATGGCATATTGGAACATGTCGCCCGTCGGCAGCTTGCGGAAAAGCGATGGCAACGCCGCCCCTGCGGTCGTTTCTCCAAAGACTCGCGCACGGCCGATGTCGCGCAGGCCAGCCGCGAGGATCTCCGAGGTTGAGGCCGATGCCGAATCAACCAATACCGCCACGCCTCCGCCGAAGGCGCCGCGCTGCGGATACGCGAGGAAATCCTCCTTGCCGTAGCGCCGGTTCAACGTGCCGAGCGATTGCTCCTGGGTGATCAAGCGGCCGGTGATCCCCGCCGCCATCGCCGTCAGCCCGCCGCTGTTGCCACGCAGGTCGAGCAGCAAGCTTTCGCCTGGCTGCAGCCCTTTCACTACCCGTTTGAATTCATTCATGGTGGGCAGGGCGAATAAATTGAACCGCAGGTAAACCACCCCGTTTGCCGAACGCTGCACCTCGCTCTCGAGCGGTTCGGAGGGCGTGGCCCCCATCGGCTCCGACCACGTTCCATCGTGCTCCACCGTTATCAATTTCACCTCGCGCAACGAACCATCCAAGCTCTCTAAACTCAAATCGACTTCGCGCCCCACCGGGGCCGTCAGCCAATAGCTCACGAAGCCGCGCAGGTACGCGAGCCGTTTTTCAGGAGAGGCCACGTTTTCGCTGATCATGGCGAGCACTTCGGCGAGAGGGCGCTTGGCGATGCCGCGCACGACGTCGCCCGGACGAACGCCTGCCTTTTCCGCAGGGGAGCCGGGTTTCACGCGCACCACAGTGATTTCTTTTTCGATCACCGAAACCGTCGCACCGCTACAACCGATGCGGCCCCGTTCCTCGGGTGCCAGCACCGCCATGTCGCGAGGAATGATCGCGAAATGTGTTCGTTTCAATTCGTTCAGCATTTCCTGCAGCAGGCGGGCCAAAGCGCGTTTGTCTTCAGCGGCCCAGAGCCGAAGCCGGTATTTTTCACGCATCGCCCGCCAATCCACTCCGCCGAAGGTGGTGTCAAAATAGTTTTCGTAGACCGTGGTCCAAACCACATCGAAAGTTTCCGAGCGCAGCAGGGACCAAGCGACCTTTTCTTTGTCGGGACTCGATTGAGCGTAAGCTTCGTGCTTTTTGTAGAGGGCCAAACGATCACTGCAGCCCCGTGCTTCGTCTGGGTCTTTGTTGAGCTCAACCGCCTTGGTTTGCCAGAGCACCGCTTTTTCAAAGTCTCCCGCTCGCGCATAAGCGGCCGCCAAAGTGTCGAGGCGCGTGTCGTCCTGCCATCGCGAAATTTCACAAGCCTTCGTGGCCAGCGTGATCGCGCGAGGACCGTCGTGATATTCTGATGCCGAACAAGTGGCCAGCACCCACGCGTAATCATTTAAACAGAGATCATCCTCCGGCTTGAGACGGATCGCTTGTTCGTAGTCAGCGAGCGCTTCCTTAAATGAACCTATTTGGGCGTAGGCGCCGCCACGATCCAGATAAGCTCCAGCACTTTTCGCATCCATCGAGATCATCTGCGAATAGTCCGCGATGGCCTCACGGAACGACTCCGCTTTGGAAAGGATACTGGCACGCACCTCGTAGCTGGCCGGGTCTTTCTGATCCAATTGAATCGCACGATTCGCGTCGTCCAACGCCTTGGCGTAGTCCTTCAATCGTCGATAAAGGCGGGCGCGCGCGCGGTAGTTAAAGGCGCTTTTGGGCTCAAGTTTGATCAGTGCGTCAGCGTCAGCGAGAGCCTGCTTGTAATCACCGCGCGCCGAAAAATAACGCGATCGCGCCCAAAGGGCATCGGTAAATTTCGGATCGAGGCGAAGCACTTCGTTGTAATCTGCCAACGCCAAATCGTACTCGTGCTTCCCAAAATGGGCACGTCCTCGGCCGACGAGCGCCTCGATATTGCTCGGCTCCGCTTGCAGCATCTTCCCGAAGAACTCGAGTGCGTCGTCGAACTTCTTCGTCATCAGCATCGCGTCGCCCTTCGCGATTTCCTCCGGGGTCGCAGCGAACAGCGTTGTCACGGCTGAAAGCATTGCAGCGGCTATCAACAGGCGCGCGCAGCGCGACCAAGGGGAGAATTTGTGGCGACCTCCGGTCATCGTGAAGCAGGAAGGGCACGGACTGTGCATCATCGCGCCGAACGGTTCGAGTCAGAAATTAACCTTCGCCCATGTCACCACCGCCGACTTCTTCGCGCCCGGCAGGTCGCCCGGCACGCAACGTGCAGCGGCCAAGCCCGGAAATGCCCTTGCATGCCCGGCCTGCAGGACTAGACCCTTTGACCAAACGTGTCCCAGCCCAGTTCAACTTCCAGAGTCTTTCAACGCCCGCGCGGCATGGCCCTCATCAACGCGCTTTTTGGCGGTTGGACAATGGTCGTGTTGGCGTTTTTTTATGTGCCGATCCTTTTTCTGGTCGTTTACTCGTTCAACAGCTCGCGACTGAACGTCACCTGGGAAAGCTTCACGCTGAAATGGTACGGCGAGCTTTGGCACAACACGCGGCTCATCGCCGCATTGAAAAACAGTTTGGTCGTGGCCGTCATTTCCACGACGCTCGCGGTCGTCATCGGCACGGTCGCGGCATGGTTGCTGTACCGTTATCGTTATCGTGGGACGCGCGCGATCAGCACCCTCGCTTACATTCCGATGGTCGTCCCGGAAATCATCATGGGCATCAGCTTGCTGGTGTTTTTCAAAACAGTGAGCTTCGACCTCGGCTACACCACGGTGATCATCGCGCATACGACGTTCTGTTTTCCATTCGTGATGGCGGCCGTGCAAGCGCGCCTCGCCGGACTCGATCCGTCGATGGAAGAAGCCGCGCTCGATCTTGGCGCCACGCCAGTGAAGGCGTTTTGGTACGTGATCGTGCCTTACCTGATGCCCGCGATCGTCTCCGGCGCGTTGATGGCGTTTGCGCTTTCGATGGACGAACTCATCGTGACGTACTTCGTTAAAAGCTCCGCGTCGTCCACCCTTCCAATCGTGATCTACGGCATGGCCAAGGTCGGCCTGAACCCCATGATCAACGCCCTTTCGACTCTCTTCATCGTCGCCACCATCATCCTGCTCGTCGCTTCCGAATGGGTCAAAAGCGTGCGCCGCTGATTTTTCTCACGCCTCCACAACCAATGAAAAGCATCCGCCTCCTGTTCGCTTCCGTCGTGGCGCTCGTCGCCGCCGTTCAGTTGCACGCCGCCAAAGAGGTCAACCTCTTCGGCTGGTCCGAATACGTTCCCCAAGCCGTGCTCGACAAGTTCACCGCCGAAACCGGCATCAAAGTGAACTACGAGACTTACGCCTCGAACGAGGAAATGCTCTCTAAGCTGCTCGGCGGCGCCGCCGAGTACGACCTGATCCAACCTTCGGAATACGTGGTCGAAGCGCTCGTGAACGCGAAAGGCGGCAGCAAGCTCGCCGAGATCGATTTCAAGAACGTCCCCAACATCAAAAACATCGCGCCCGGCTACCTCAACCGTCCGCATGATCCAAAGCAAAAGTACACCGTCCCGTACATGGTCGGCGCGATCAGCATCGTGGTGAACACCGAAAAGGTCAAAGAGCCCGTTACCGGCTACGCCGACGTCTTCAGCGGCAAGTACAAGGGCCGCATCGTCGCGTTGAACGACAACCGGGAAATGCTCACGTGGGCGCTGGAGACCCTCGGCATGGACTTCAACGACATCCGCCCCGAAACTATCGCCAAGGCCAAACCGCTTCTCCAAAAATGGCTGCCGCAGGTGAAAGTTTTCGATTCTGACAGCCCAAAAACTTCGCTGCTCAACGGCGACGTCGACGTCGGCATCGTTTGGCCGGGCGAAGCAGCGATCGTTTACCGCGAGAACAAAAAATTCCACTGCCTGCTCCCGAAAGAAGGCTCGCACGTGACGATCGACAGCCTCGCGATTCCGAAGGGCGCTCCGCACAAGGCCGAGGCCGAAGCGTTCATCAACTTCATCCTCCGTCCGGAAATCAGCGTGCTAATTTCCGAAGCGTTTCCTTACACCAACCCGAACTCCGAGGCCTGCAAGCTCCTCTCCAAGGAGCAGCTCGAAAATCCCGCCAGCTATCCGCCCGGCGTCGACAAGCTCCCGACTTTCCGCGACATCGGCAAAGCCGCCGCGCTCGTCGACAAGCTCATCACCGACCTAAAAGGCGGCTCCTGAGTAGATCAGAATTTAACCACAGAGCGCACAGAGAACGCAGAGAAATTTCCGATTTCGATCGTTCTCTCTGCGCCCTCCGCGATCTCTGCGGTTAATACGTCTCTCCAGCCCTAAATGACCACCACCGCCGATCCACGCGCCGCCGCCGCCGCGAGTTCCGCGCAACGCCAACCGGGAAAAGCCGGCTGGTTGTTGCTCTCGCCGATGCTGCTCTGGCTCGGCCTCTTCGTGGTCGCGCCGACGGCGATTCTGCTCGTTTATAGTTTTTGCCAGCGCGACGAACTCGGCCAAGTGGTGTTCGAGTTCACCTGGGAAAATTACACGCGCATCGCTGATCCGGTTTATCTCAATATTCTGGTTCGTTCTGTCTGGTACGCCGGCCTGACGACGTTCATCTGCCTCGTAGTTGGCTACCCGGTTGCGTACTTCATCGGCCGTTCGCCTCCGAACCGTCGTTCGCGGCTGCTGTTGCTGATCATGATCCCGTTCTGGATCAGTTTTCTGCTGCGCACATACGCGTGGATTTCGCTGCTCAAAGCCGAGGGCCCGATCAGCGCACTGCTTCAGTGGGCACACTTGATCGCGCAACCATTGGAAATCCTCTACACGCCCGCCGCCGTCATGGTCGGGCTCGTTTACACGTACCTGCCTTTCATGATTCTGCCGATTTTCACGAGCGCCGAAAAACTCGACAACTCGCTCATCGAAGCCTCGCTCGATCTCGGCGCCGGCCCGTGGCGCACGCTGGCGCACGTGATCATTCCACTGACCAAGCCCGGTATTTTCGCCGGCGTGCTGCTGGTTTTCGTGCCGTCGATCGGCATGTTCGCCGTCACCGATTTGATGGGCGGCGCGAAGGTCCCGATGATTGGCAACGTCATCCAAAACCAATTTGGACAGGCGCGCGATTGGCCTTTCGGCGCGGCGCTGGGCATCACCTTTCTTGCGCTCTTCGTGATTGCATTCTGGTTCTTGCATGATCGCGGAGAAGTGAGACGCTGAACGAATGCGATGAACTCCAGCCCGCCTGTGCCGAAAAATGGTTTTACCGAGATGATCCCCCCTGATCAGCAGCTAGAATGGGAATTCCCGCGGCCCCTCACCCACCCGCCACTTCCAAAAGCTCCGATTTCGATGGAAACGATGGTTGAACTTCGCGGCGTCACCAAACGCTTTAGCTCTGTCACGGCGGTCGACTCGGTCGATCTGCAAATTCGAAAAGGCGAATTTCTCACGCTGCTCGGACCCTCCGGCTGCGGCAAAACGACCATCCTTCGCATGCTCGCCGGTTTCGAAATCCCGACCTCCGGCCAAATTTTGCTCGAGGGCAATGACGTTTCCGGCGTGCCGCCGTACCGGCGCAACGTGAACCAGGTTTTCCAGAGCTACGCGATTTTTCCGCATCTGAGCGTGGCCGAGAACATCGCCTTCGGCCTAAAAATGCGCCACGTCCCCACGGCCGAGCGCAACCGCCGCGTCGAGGAAGCGCTCGAGCTTGTTTCTCTCAAAGGGTTCGGCAAGCGCCGCCCGCACGAACTTTCCGGCGGACAGCGCCAACGCGTCGCGTTTGCCCGCGCGCTCGTGTGCCAGCCCAAGGTCCTGTTGCTCGACGAACCGTTCTCCGCGCTCGACGCCAAGCTCCGTCACGCGATGCAGCTCGAGGTCAAACAACTGCAGCGCCAGCTCGGCATCACCTTTGTTTTCGTCACGCACGATCAGGAAGAAGCGCTCATCATGTCGGATCGCATCGCCGTGATTAACCGCGGCCGCATCGACCAACTCGGTGACGCCACGGATATTTATCACGCCCCCGCCACGCCGTTCACCGCCGGTTTCATTGGCGAAGCCAACTTGCTTCCCTCCGACGTCGTCCACAAAAACGGCGTTTCCGCCCAAGTCCGCCTCGCCGAGGGCGTGGAACTCACCGTCCGCTCGTCATCGATTCGTGAAGGCGCCAGCCAAGCGTTGCTCTCCGTGCGCCCCGAGAAAATTTACATCACGAAAAATCGGCCGTCCAAAGAGAACGCATTCAAAGCCGTGATAGAAGAAGAAGTTTTCCGCGGCGCCATGGACGAACTTCGCCTGAAAGTGGCCGGCAAGCTGGACCTTATGGCGATGGTCGCCAACGAAAGCGCCCACGAACGCGCTTGGCACAAGGGCGACATTGTTTACTGCGCCATCCACACCGACGACGTCGTGGTGGTGGATCAGAAGTAGCCCCGTAGCACTCAGGATCTGCGTTACGCATTTTTTGTCGTCCGGGGCTTTCCGAAGCCAGAGACTGAAGCTTGCTTGCGCAATTAATTGACGCTTTTCTGACAAACAGACGCTTCCGCTGAGCCGATGGATTATGCATAAATTCAATAGCTTGCGAAGACCCTCTGCAACGTGACCACCCACCAACCGACCCCATGAAATCTCCACTTGCCACCGCTTTTGCGGCCACGGCGCTGAGCCTGATCATCGCCGGGTGTAGTTCGACACCCGCTCCGACTGCTCCCGCTGCACAGCCCGCCAAAGTTTCAACAGCTCCCGCCAAACCCGCGGCAGCTCCCGTCGCCCAGGCGCCTGCACCGGAAGCCAAGGTTCAGCCGGCCCCCGAAATTCCTGCTGTCGCCGCTCCCGAAGCTGAGCCAGAAACTCCGACAAAAGTTTCTCCCGAAGCTCTCGCCGTCGTCGAACGCCTCACCCAAACCGTGGGACCCGACACGTTGCCTCACGAACTTTCAGATACAACCGGGTTTCCGGAAGCCTTGAAGTCCTTGGAGCGCGGAGCCCACGCGCCCAAGCTTGAGGTGGTCGACACGGTCAACCAGCCACCCCCCACCGGTCTGACCGCCGACGGCAGTTCGACTCAATTGATCGAACGCGACTGGACCGGCTTGGTGCTCGTTCCCATTTCGGCCTCGCTCGCCAAAGCTTACACGTCGGAAGTCCGTTTGCTGAAAGTCGAAGCGCATCCGCTCAACGACGGCCGCGTTCGCATCTGGACGCGCATTCACAATATCAGCAATCGCACGCTACCCGGCCAAGTCGCCTGCCAGTTCCGCATGCGCGGCCAATCGCTGCCGACCAGCCCGTATTTCTACCACCTCGAAGTTCCTCCGCACAGCCACCGCGACGTGTTCTTCATTTCTCCGGACGGCGAATTGTCCTCCTACACCGTGCTCGTGCGTTCGGAGGACATGACGCAGCGGAAGTAAAGCTGTCCGAAACTCCGAAGCCGCGAAGCAACGCGGCAGGATAAACTATTTGAAATCTCCAAAGCGCGCTTCCCGGCGCGCTTTTTTTATTTACCGCATCCGCGCGTAAAACGCTGCGCCGACAAAAAGCATCAGGACGTTGGGCAAAATCGCCGCCGTCTGCGGTTCCACGACGCCGCGCCCGCCCATCGCATCCGCGATTTTCATGAGGACGAAATAAATCACGAAGAGTCCGATCGACTTCGAAACACCCACAGCCGGATTGACTCGCACACCCGTCATCGCGAAGGGAATCGCAATAAACAGAATGATCAGCGGCTTCACCGTCTGCGCGAGCAACCCGTAGTACTGAACCGCATACGCCGTCGCCTTCGGATTATCTTCAACGCGGAAGAATTCGATGATGCGCCGCAAATCATAAAACGACAAATCGCCCGGCTTCCGGTCGAAGACCATCATAAGCTCCGGATCTTCGCTGTAGTGTGGCATTTTCTTTTCGGAAAACGCCACAGTGCGCGTGATCTCGTTCGTCTCGGGATCGATCCACGTTTCGCGACCGTCGTAAAATGTCCAGCCGCCGCCCTCATTGTGAACCGCCGTCCGAGCGCGGATGCGTGTGATCTCCCGGTGCTTCGCGTCGAGTTCCGACACGCTGACGCCAAACGCGCGCTGCTCCCATTTGCTGAAGCGGTTGATAAACCACATGCGCCTTTGACGTTGGTTGTCGAAGGTGACGACACCGGTCAGGCCGACCTCGTTGCTTTTGGTAATCTTCGC
Organism: Nibricoccus sp.; assembly: GCA_047600805.1. GTDB lineage: Bacteria > Verrucomicrobiota > Verrucomicrobiia > Opitutales > Opitutaceae > JADKHC01. The sequence goes on along the minus strand of JASGKG010000001.1, from coordinate 7,170 downwards.
CGCGCTGCGAAATTCAATTTGCTCGGCCGTGCGCCGCGATTCATCCACCGACCACGGCACGATGCTGGCGTTGAGCGCGTAAACCACGCCGCACATAATCACTGCCGCAATCCAAACACTCCGCGTGATTCGGAAGATGCCCAGGCCCGCCGCACGCATCGCCGTGATCTCATTGTTTCGGTGCAGTTGACCCAGCGCGTAGAGCAACGAAACCAGCAACGTGAGCGGTAATACCGTGCCGAAATAGCCCGGCACTTTAATCGCGAAATAATAGACCAACTCCGAAGCACTCGCGCCGAAATCGAGCAGGTCACGAAAATCCTCGTACATCGCCTGCATCAGCAAAAGGCCGAGCGTCGCGCCGAGCACAAGCCCGAGCGTCTTCAACCATTCGCGGAGAACATAACGATCTATGAGATTCAACTTCCCGCATGAAAACCCCCGTCCAGCATTTGGCAAAACCCAAACTTGCGTAAATACGCTCGTACGAAGGGAACCTTTGGCACTATTCCTCCGCCTGCTTTGCGTTCCTTCGCGGTCTTGGTGTTAAGAGTTCGAAAGGTTGAACACAAAGATCGCAAAGAACCGCAAAGTATAACGTGTGGCTCTCCGCCCTCCGCCACTCCGCAGTTCACCCGTCCAAGTTCCCCCGGGACCCTAACGAATGAACACCCGTTCCTCGCAGGCCAACTGTCAGAAAAAGAACCGGACCTCTCCCGCCTTCCCAGCGTTGCCGTCGTGTCCTGTCTCAAACACATTGCACGCTTTCCCCATGATTTCCCGACTGCTCCGTATTTCCCCGTTCATTGTGGCCGCCCTTTCGCTTTCCGCCACCGAACCTTCCCCTTGGCCTACGCCGACCGCAGAGATGAAACCTTGGACACGTTGGTGGTGGCCGGCCAGCGCCGTCGACAAGGAAAACCTCACGCGCGAGCTCACCGAGTTTTCCCAAGCCGGACTCGGCGGCGTGGAAATCACCCCGATCTACGGAGCGAAGGGCTTTGAATCGCGTTTCATCCCGTTCCTCTCACCGAAATACGTCGAGATGCTCGCCTTCACCGGCTCCGAAGCCCACCGTCTCGGCCTGAAAGTCGACATGGCCACCGGCACCGGTTGGCCCTTCGGTGGCCCGCAGGTTACGCCCGCCGACGCCGAGCTCCAGATCGAGGTCAAAGACGGCAAGCTCGTCGCCTCGCCCACCAATTTCAAAGTCAAACGTGCCGCGCCCGGCGGTTCCGGCCTCGTCGTCAACCCCTACTCCACCGCGGCGCTCGGCAACTACCTGAAGCCTTTCGATGCCGCCTTCGCAAACCTGCCCAAAGGTACAATCAACTCCCAGTTCCACGACTCCTTCGAGTACAAGGCCAACTGGTCGCCCGAGTTCGAAGCCAAATTCCGCGAGATGCACGGCTACGACCTGCGCGACCACCCCGCCGAGTTCGGCGGCCAGGGGGAACCAGACACTATCGCCCGCATCAAGTCCGACTACCGCGAAACTCTCAACGCCCTGCACCTCGATTACGTTCGCGCCTGGGTCGACTGGGCGCACAAAAACGGCCAGACCGCCCGCAACCAAGCCCACGGCGCCCCCGCCAACCTGCTCGATCTTTACGCGCTCTCCGACATCCCCGAGACGGAAATCTTCGGCTCGCTCGAGTATCCGATTCCCGGCTTCCGCAGCACGCCCGACGAACTCAGCTACAACAAGCCGCAACCCCTAATCGCCCGCTTCGCCTCCTCCGCCGCGCACGTCACCGGCAAGAAACTCGTTTCCTCGGAAACGTTCACCTGGCTCCGTCAGCATTTCCACGAAGCGCCGTCGCAGATGAAGCCCGAGCTCGACCAGCTCTTCCTCGCCGGTATCAACCACGTCTTCTACCACGGCACGTGCTACTCGCCGTCCGACGCGCAGTGGCCCGGCTGGCTCTTCTACGCCTCGACGCAATACAACGACCGCAACGCCCTCTGGCGCGACCTCGGCGAAGGCCTCAACGCTTACATCACGCGTTGCCAATCGCTCCTCCAACAAGGCGAACCCGACACCGACGTCCTCGTCTACTGGCCGATCTACGATCTCTGGCACAACGCCGAAGGCACCGACATGCGGTTCGGCATGCACGACGCGAAATGGATCACTGAAACTCCCGCCGGAAAACTCGCGCAGAAGCTCATCGATGCGGGCATCCAGTTCGATTTCATCTCGGACGCACAGCTACAAGCTTGCACTATTAGTCCTGAAGACGGTTTCCGGACGACTTCGGGGCAAGTCCACGGAATCATCCTTGTTCCTAAAACCAACTTAATGCCGGAAGAGACGCTCCAACATCTGCGCCTCCTTGCCGAAAAGAGGGCCGCCCGAATCATCTTCATCGATTCATTTCCCCTCTCCGTTCCAGGGCTCAACAATCTCTCGCAACGGCGCGCTGACTTTAACAAGCAGATCGAGCTCCTCAAAAATCTTCCTCCACTAAAACCCGCTCCAAACGTGAGTGTCATTCTGCCACCGCCAAACGCCCAAGTTTGCGACACAGACACACTCCTACGGGAACTTAAAGCGCTCCGAGAGCCAATGGTGAGTTCTGGCTTGGGCTTCATACGGAGAAAGCTAGCCGACCACAGCATCGTTTATTTCGTTACCAATTCGACCGCTCAGCCTTTCGACGGTTGGTTACCGTTGCGGCGGCCTCGGGATGGTCGGCTATCCAACGTATCGCTCCTACTAAATCCTCAAACGGGAACATTCGGTATCGCACAAACGAAACTCCGAGACACTGAAGCCAACGACGAAATGCCCCATGTTTATCTCCAACTCGCCGCCGGTGAGTCGGTACTAATTCGCCCCCACACGCACGAAGACTTGCCGAGCGCTCCTTCGAAATATTTTACCTCGTTCGCCAAAGCCACTGCCCTCACCTCCCCCTGGTCCATCACCTTCCTCCGCGGCGGACCCGAACTGCCGCCTCCCTACAAAGCCGCTGAGCTGAAATCCTGGACCGAACAGGGCGGCGAGGCTGAGCGCTTCGCCGGCACCGCGCGCTACGAAACGGAATTCGAAGTCCCAGCCGGCGTCACGGCCGACGAGTGGCAGCTCGACCTCGGCGACGTGCGCGAAACCGCCCGCGTCTTCGTCAACGGCAAACAAGTCGACCTCCTCTGGTCGCTCCCCTTCCGCACCAAGATCGGCGCGTTCCTCAAGCCCGGCAAAAACACGCTGGCCATTGAAGTCACCAACCTCTCGGCCAACCGCATCCGCGATCTGGATAAACGCGGCGTGGTCTGGAAGAACTTCTACGAAATCAATTTCGTGAACCCGCACTACGAGAAGCTCGACGCCTCCAAATGGCCCATCATGCCCTCCGGCCTGCTCGGCCCGGTCACGCTCACGCCGCTGAAAAAATTCGATCCCGCCACAGAAAAGTAAATCTGCACTTCCGAGGTGGAACGCACAGTCCCTCGCGCGTTGAGCGACGTCGTTGCTCGGGCAGCATCGCAGGTCTTTCGGTGTTGTTCACCAACAAGCGTGCACGGAGTGCCCGCTCCACCCCGGAAGCCGCATAGCAGGTTTGCTCAGAATTAACGGGGCTCGGACGGTCGACCGGTTCAGCTTCCTCGTCGTGGCGCCGCACTGCCGTGCTGCTTGTCGGATTACCGCAGTTCAACGCGTTATTCCGCTTCAAATTGGTGGCATGCTCTGGTACGGCCTTTCACGTGGACGACATAACACGCGCGTTGCAGGATGTTGAAAAAGGTGAACCGGGAGCTCCCGAAAAGTTTCTGGATTTGGTCTACGAAGAGCTTCGCCAGCTCGCCACAGCCAAGATGGCGCGCGAATCGCCGGGGATGACTTTGCAGCCGACGGCGCTGGTGCATGAGGCCTGGTTGCGGCTCGGCGGCGACACACAGCCGTCCTGGAGCAGCCGCGGTCACTTTTTCGGCGCTGCCGCAGAAGCGATGCGCCGCATCCTGATCGAGCGAGCGCGCAAACGTCAGGCGGTGCGGCACGGCTCCGGACAAGCGCGGGTGAACATCGCCGAGATCGAACTCGCCAGCGACGGCGAAAACGACGCGCAGATTCTCGCCGTGAACGACGCGCTGGAGCGTCTGGCGCTGGCCGAACCCAAAATGGCGGAACTGGTTAAACTGCGGTACTTCGTCGGCCTCACCTTGGAGGAATGCGGTCAAACGATGAACGTCTCCGAGGTCACCGCACGTCGTTGGTGGGCCTTCACCAAGTCCTGGCTTTACCGCGAAATTCAGCACTAACCGTAACAGCGGTCTTTTTCTGGCGGTCGTGATCGGTTTGCGCTGAATTTATCGCACGTAGTTCTGATATGGCTTCCCCTCGTTCCTCCAACGATTCGCTCAGCGACGACGCCCAGCTGTTCAACGCGGCGTTGGCGATGCCCTTGGAAGAACGGAACGGCTTCATCACGCGCGCTTGCGGGAGCGACGCCGAGCGGCGAAAACGCGTCGAGGAATTGCTGCACGCCCACGAGCAATCCAGTGATTTTCTAGAAGAACCTCTCACAAATCGGCTCAAGCCTGCGCGCGCACTCGCAGCAGAAATCAAAACGGGCGATCACATCGGACCCTACACAATCGTCCAGAAAATCGGCGAAGGCGGCTGCGGCGCGGTTTACGAGGCGGAACAATTGGAGCCGGTGCGTCGGCGCGTCGCGCTTAAAGTAATCAAACTGGGCATGGATACCAAGGCGGTCGTCGCTCGTTTCGAAGCGGAGCGGCAGGCGCTCGCGTTGATGGATCATCCGAACATCGCTCGTGTGCTCGACGCCGGCGTCACCGAGGCGGGCCGTCCGTTTTTCGTCATGGAACTGGTTCGGGGCATCGCGATCACCGAGTATTGCGATCACAACCGGCTTTCGATCAAGCAACGACTCCAGCTTTTCATTCACGTCTGCCGAGCGGTTCAGCACGCGCATCAGAAGGGCGTCATTCACCGCGACATCAAACCGTCGAACATTCTCGTCACGCTTCACGACGGCGAGCCTGTGCCGAAGGTCATCGATTTCGGCATCGCCAAAGCCACGCAGGGCAGGCTCACCGAGCACACGCTCTTTACAGCGGTGGAACAACTACTCGGCACTCCCGCTTACATGAGCCCCGAGCAGGCGCTCTCGGTCGATCAGGACGTCGACACCCGCAGCGACATCTACAGCTTGGGCGTGCTGCTCTACGAGTTGCTCACGGGCTTGCAGCCTTACGACCCGCAGTCGTTCAAGACCGCTGCGCTCGATGAAGTGCGCCGGATCATTCGCGAGGTCGATCCTCCCCTCGCCTCGCTGCGACTCGCCTCCGCCGAAAAACTGCACCACGCCGCTATCGCTAATCATCGCTCGACGTCGCCCGGCCAGCTCACGTCGCAACTGCGCGGCGACCTCGACTGGATCGCCGCCAAAGCCACCGAAAAGGACCGCGCACGCCGTTACGAAACCGTAGGCGACTTTGCGGCCGATGTGCTGCGTCACCTCGAAAACGAACCCGTCCTCGCGCGCCCGCCGAGCACCGCTTACCGCGTGCGCAAGCTCGTGGCGCGTTACAAAACGTCCTTTGCCGCAGCTGCCGCGATCCTGATCATCCTGATTGTTAGCACGACGCTTTCCACGTCGCGATTTCTTGAGGAACGCCGGAGCCGCCAGCGCGCCGTGGCCGCGGAAAAAGCCGAACAACAGGAAAGGTTGCGGGCCCAGGAGGCGCTCCGCACGGTGGAGCAGGAGCGAGCCCAGGCCGAACTGGCCCGTCACGACGCGGAAGCTCATCGGCAAACCGCCGAAAAGTCTCAACGCCAGGCCGAGGCCGATCGCCACGTCGCCGAGAGTTCCCAACGCGAAGCCGAACAAGCCCGCGTCTCCGCCGAACAGGCGCGTACTTCCGCCGAGGCCGCGCAGCACGCCGCGCTAGCCGCAGCTCGCGACCTCCGGGGTCATTTATACGCGGCAGACATGTTTGCCGTACAGGCGTTGCTCCGGGAGAAGGGTGACCTCAGCAGCGCACAACGGATTCTGCGCAACCATATCCCGCGCTCTGGCGAAGAGGATTTGCGCGGCGTGGAGTGGATGCGCGCATGGCAACTTTCGCAAGGCGACCAACTGCTGTCGTGGCGAACACAGCAAGGCATCATCCGGGATCTCGTCTTTTCTCCTGACGAAAGGTTCCTGGCGATCGCGGGTCGCGGCATGCCTGGCGAACAGGGCCACATCCGCGTCTACGACGCCAAAACTCGTCAGCCGCTCGCTGATTTTATCGACGCGGAATGCGTCGCCTTTTCCGCCGACAGCAAGCTTCTCATCACCGTCACGAACAATGGAAATGTTTACCTCTGGCATGTCGGTTCCTGGCAAAAAGCCGGCGAGTTCCAGGCCGCAAAGGTCGATTCCGAGCCGAACCGCCGTCTTGAGATAGCAGCCTCTCCAACCAACCCAATCATAGCCGTGTGCCTGGACGGAAGTTACGGACGCTTCGGGGGGACGGTCGCATTATACGACTACTCGAGCGGAAAAGAACTCACCCGTTTCGAAGATGCCGGATGTCGCCTAGCGTTCACTCCCGACGGAAAACGCCTCATTACCGGGAATTCCGCCCAGGGCTTGATCAAGATCTGGGATATTTCGACTGGTTCGTTGCAGAAAAGCCTGGGGCCTGTCGCCTACGTCAGCAGCCTTGCCATCAGCCCGGACCAGCGGTGGCTCGCCGCCTTCATCCCGGGCAAAAAAGCAGCAGTCCAGTTGTGGACGCTCAAAAATTTTCAACCCAGTCACAAGCTGGATTGCGGCGAACAGGACTTCCTGCCCGGATCCGTCGCGTTCTCTCCAAACGCAGACTTGGTCGCCTGCGGAGGCGGCGATAAATCGGTGCGGATTTGGCGCACCAGTTCTGGTCGGTCTGTTTCCGTCCTCCAGGGCTCTCCCGACACCATTTGGGCATTGGTGTTTTCACCCGACGGTACTGCGCTCTACACAGGCGGCCGAAGCGACCACATTTCCGTTTGGCCAACTTCGAAGTCTTCAAAGGGAACGGAAACATTCGTCACCATGCTGGCCCCTGCTCGCCCCGAACTCGCAGAAGTGCCCATGTTTTTTAGCTCTAACAGCAAGTTTCTCATCTCCGCAGATTGGGAGCGTCTCACGATCAGTGATGTTCAAAAAGCGGTCG